>MKTY01000001.1 GCA_001898485.1 Sphingobacteriales bacterium 46-32
CGAGCCGGGCTATCTTTGCCTTACCGGCTACCAGGAAAAAGATGATTTAGTAGCAAACCATTTTAAAAAATCTGTCCAGCTAATAAGGGGTTAAGACACTGTCAATCTTACCGATAGAACCACAATAGTGGTCTAGTCCAAGCATGATTGTTGCTGGTTTCCGAATCTCTCCGTGAATTTGCCAAAAATTTTTCTCTCTTTCTTTTGAGTTTTTCATTCTTTTTAGTCTACGAATGCTATAAACATCCTCGGTACTGTATTCTTCGATCGGTGTTAGTACTTCAAGTAAGGACAGAATACTTGTTATAAGCCCATAGTCGTAATTTGTCGTAATATAATGTTGTGCCGCTAGGTTAAAAAGCTCTATGTAAATTTCGTTGGCACTTATATCGTTAAGAAGTTTAGCTATGTCCGTTTTAACTTCGAATTCGTCTTTTAAGATGTCTTTATTTTTTGAAAGCCGTTGTAAAAGTATCCTCTCATAAATCATAGTATTTGGGAGGGTATCATCTTTGAATTTATTAGACCCTTTTATTTTGTCTAAAAGTTGATTCCAAGAAATGTTTGTCGGCAATAGTCTATTTACGCCGTTGCCGAATAAGATTGTATGTTTCATTTTGGTGGTTGTGATTTGCCGCTAACGCTTATATATACGAAACTTAAGATAAACACTTTCGCAAATTCCTCCAAACGGCTTCCTTATTTCGCCAGCATAGCATCAATATCAGCTCGCTTAATGATATGTTTTTTACCAATCTGCTGTGTTGGAATCATCCCTTCCTTAATCCACCTCCTCAAAGTAACAGGAGACACATTTAGCAAGGCGCTGGATTCGTTGATCGTCAGAAATGGCTTACCCGACAGCTCCGGGAAATCAACCTTTGTTTTCAACAGGCCCATAGCTGAGGATTGGATGTTGGAGGCAGCTATCTTCTCTTCTTTCACTACCTGCTTGTAATGACGGCTATTGCATCTGTGCGAGCAATATCTTGTTTTCGTTGTGCGGGCTATGAATTTGCAGTTGCAATACAGGCAAACTCTTTCTACCTGAATACCAGAGCTCATTATATTTTGTTTTGGTTACTAACTTTTCCCTTTCAGCTGGCAACTATTGTATCATTATGTATCATACCGTATCATTGTGTACCATAATTTCGCCAACAGTGGTATCCTAAAGTCCAGGATTTTTAAAATAGTATCCAAAATAGTAGCAACAAAAAGGCTATTAAAGGCAAAGAAAGGCAGAAAAGAGCCGGATGTAACTATTTGAGAACCTGTGATAACTGCGTAGAAGCTGCACTTGACGGGGCTGGGTTACTTTCCAATACAAAACTTACTAAATATATAATCCAGCATCTCCTCATTATTCACCTCGCCGGTGATTTCGCCCAGGAAGTGCAGGCAGCGGCGGATGTCGAGGGCCAGCAGGTCGCCGGGCAGGCGGGCATCGAGGCCCTGGCGGATGTCGGTGAGTGATTTTTGTACCTGTTGCAGGGCATGGTAGTGGCGGGCATTGGTGACGATGCTGCTTTCGGTTTGCACCTGGCCGGCGAGTACGGCATCGACCATTTTTTCGCGGAGCAGCTCGAGGTGCAGGTGGTTGCGGGCGCTGATGAAGAGCAGTTGCTCTTCCTGGCTGTATTTGTCGCGCGTGGCGGCTTCGCCGGACTGGTCGAGTTTGTTGCCTACCAGCAGGTAGCTGCGGCCGGCTGCTATGAGTTGCTGGCGCCAGTAGTGCAGGTCGTCGAGGGGGTCGGCTACATCGAAGAGGTAGATGACGAGGTCGGCCTGTTTCATTTTGTCGAGGCTGCGTTCCATACCGGCGCTTTCGATCACATCGCTGGTATGCTGGCGGATGCCGGCGGTGTCGATGAGGCGAAAGAGTATGCCGTCTATGTTGAGTATTTCTTCGATCGTGTCGCGGGTGGTGCCGGGTATATCGCTTACGATGGCGCGGTCTTCCTGCAGCAGGGCATTGAGCAGGGTGCTCTTGCCGGCATTGGGTTTGCCGATGATCGCTACACTCACGCCATTGCGTATTACATTGCCCAGGCGGAAGGAGTCGAGCAGCATGCGGGTGTTGTAGTCCAGCTCCGTGATAAGCTCATAAAAAGCCTTACGGTCGGCAAATTCCACATCTTCCTGCGAGAAGTCGAGCTCCAGCTCTATGAGGGCCGAGAAGCGGATCATGCGGTCGCGCAGGGTGCGCAGCTGGGCCGAGAATCCGCCGCGCATGGCATGCAGGGCCGTTTGTTGTGCCGCTTCGGTATTGCTGGCAATGAGGTCGGCTACGGCCTCGGCCTGGGCCAGGTCCATCTTGCCATGCAGGAAGGCGCGCTGGGTAAACTCACCGGGGCGGGCTACGCGGGCTCCCAGGGCAGCGCAGGCCTGCATCACCTGCTGCTGAATGTAGGGTGAACCATGACAGCTGATCTCCACTACATCTTCGCCGGTATACGACCGGGGGCCTCTGAACAGCGACACCACTACTTCATCGAGCCATACATCGCCCTGCCGCAGCATGCCTACATGCAGGGTATGGCTGGGCTGTGCCTCCAGGTCTTTGGAGGGAAACAGCTGATTGATGATAGCGAAAGCCTGCGGACCACTCAGCCTGATCACTCCAATGGCGCCAATGCCGGGAGGGGTGGCCAGTGCGAGTATAGTATCATCCCAGGTGTAGCGGTTCGTCATCGGGCAAAAGTACGCAATAGTAGGCTGTGGCCGGTATAAAGCGTATAAGGGGTATAAGGGGTATAAAGAGTTTAAAGAGTTGTTTATACTTTGATGCGTTCAAAAGTGAATTCCCGAGTGGATACCCTTTAAACTCTTTATACCTTTAAACTCTTTATACTTTTATACCTTTCACTCCCCCTGCACCTGAAACGTAATCGGCTGCGTGCGCCAGGCTTTTACGTGGCGGTTGTTTTGAAAGGCCGGTGTCCATTTCATTTTAGCGGCTTTCTGCAGTACGCGGATAGCTTCCTTCTCCATACCGTAACCATGATTGGTGAGCGCCTGGATATCGCTCACGGTGCCTGATTCATCCACAACAAATTTTAGCAGTACACGGTATTCGCCAGATGGCGCTCCGTTGTCTGATGCGATCTGGCCATTGCAGTTACGTTCGAGAAACTGTAACCATTTTTTGATACCACCGGGAAACTCGGCATCTACTTCTACCTTGGTCCATATCTCCGGCTCGGCTTCTTTTTTTACTTCGATGATGCCGGTGTTGCCGTCGATATCACTGGGTTTGGCTACGTTGTTGAAGTCGACACCTTCCTGTTTTACGACATCGATTTTTGCATTGGCAAGATCTTCCTGTGTGGGCGGGGGTTCTTTTACTTCTTCATCGGGTACCAGTTTGGGAGGGGTGAGTTTTTCGGTGCGTACGGGTTCCGGTTCGGGTAGTTTCTCGGGGGGCGGAATGGGTTTGGGCTCTTCTTCCTGCGGCTTTATTTCTTCGATGGTGACGGTGGTGGCTTTCCACTGATCATCTTTTTTGCCGCCGCTGTTGCGGGCCCAGATGGTGCCGCCGACAACGAGGAGCACGAAGGCGCCGGCGCTGATGAGGGCAGTCGAAATACGTTTGTTGTAGGTTTTGCGGAGTTGGTAGGCTCCGTAGTCTTTGTTCCTGGTATCAAATACCAGGTCAAGCAGACTAGATGTGAGGATCTTGTTTGCTTCCATGGCTATACTTTCCTTTTAGATGTACAGGCAGGAAGATTCCATACGGGGTTGTTGTTTTCAGCAAGATTAATTTAATAATTGCTGCTGCTTGCGGATATTGTTTCCCACCGAGAGCGCAGATCAACGCTAACAGGCCTGTGGCAAATGCACAGCTCATATACTCTGCGGTAGTCTGCGTTTTCTGCGGGCACTATTTCCCGCCGAGAGCGCAGATCAAAGCAGGCAGGCATGCGGCAAATTTTATGACAAAAAAATCCCCGTGGCAAGCCACAGGGATTTATATAAGTTTAAAAGTAGTGCGAGGATTACTCAGCCTGAACCTGGAAGGTGATAGGCTGTTTGCGGTAAGCGTTTACAGCACGGCCGTTCTGAACAGCGGGTGTCCAGGCCGGACCTTTTTTGATAACGCGAACAGCTTCCTGCTCCATTCCGTAACCGTGGTTGGTAAGAGCGCGAACGTCGCTGATAGAGCCGTCTTTGCTTACTACAAACTGTACGTATACGGTGTAGACACCTTCGGGAGCGCCATTGTCGATAGGCACGTTACCGTTGAGGTTTCTTTCGAGGAACTTTCTCCAGGCGCTTTCGCCACCTTTGAAGGAAGCTTCGATTTCTACTTTTTCAAAGATTTTGTTTTCGTCTTCTTCTTTCTTTTCTTCTACCACACCTTTACCATCATCGATAACGGCGGGGGCAACGATACCTTCGTCTTTGATACCTTCCTGATTCTTCAGGTCGATCTTAACGTCTTTCAGTTCTTCCTGTGCAGGAGGTGGCTCCTGTACTTCCTCATCTTTTACGATTTTGGGAGGAGTAAACTGTTTCATTTCGATCTTGGGGGGATCTGGTGGCTTGGGTGGAGGGGGTGGTGGGGGTTCCACAGGCTTCTCCTCCTGTTTCAGATCCGCAATGGTCACTTCTTTGAATTCGATCTTCTTTTCTCCATCGCCTTTAAAGCTGTTAGCCAGGACGGTACCCAGCAGCGCCAGCAGGGCTACGGAGGCGGTGATGATCAAAGCCACAGTGATCCGCTTATTATAGGTTTTACGCAGTGCGTAAGCCCCATAATCCTTGTTCCGGCCCTCGAAAACGAGGTCCAGAAGGTCGGCTGATAATATCTTGTTGGCTTCCATTCTTTAATTTGTTTAAAATTAGATGCTTTTCCTGAAATTTTCCATACCGGAAATTATTTGCCTTCGGTTGCTTCTACAAGCTCCTTCTCGGTATCGGCGATTTTAACCATGGCAAAACGACGTACATTGTTGATTGTCATTTCGTCCAGGATATCTACCGTATTCTTGTAGGTAGCGTTGGCCGTAGGCTTGATCACCACGATAAAGTCCTCGTCTTCACAGGACTTACGGGGATCTTTACCTTTTTCGCGGGCTTTTTCCTCGCAGGCGGCATTACCGGTATAGGCAGCTATAACTTCTTTCCTTTTCCGGATAATCTCATCGCGGATGCCTTTGAAGGTAGTTTGTTTGAAGTTGGAGCCATCGGGCGCCAGTTCACCTTCGTAGTAATAGACATTATTGTCTTTACCCAGCATCACGGTAAGAGCACCGGATTGTTTGGCCTTGGTCTGCTCTTCATCCTTATTGGTATCCTTGGGCATATTGAGATCCATCCCTACGGGTGAACTCATGGTAGCCGTGAAGATGAAGAAGGTGATCAGCAGGAATCCAAGGTCCACCATGGGAGTCATATCCACGCGCGTAGAAAGCTTTTTGGCTTTTTTTACGCCCGGGCCTTTTTTATGACTATCGCCACCTCCAGTATCTATACTTGCCATACTAAATGGTTTTAATAATTCTGAATCTGTTTACTTGTTCCGCTCTTTGTAGAGCTCTGTTCCTTCGGGAGCACCTTCCTGTGCTGTAATGAGGTTGTATTTAAACTCCTCATTGCGGCGAAGGGCATTTACTACTGCTTCAAAAGTGGGATACTTTGAATCGTTGTCCCCTTTGATGAAATACAGCAGTTTGCTTGAGCCATCAGCAAAGGCCTTCTTGGTTTCGTCTACCCACCAGATCAGCTCATTGTTGAGCGTATCCAGTACCGGAATACCGGGTTGGGTTACCTTACCCATTTCGTCGGGAGAATAGCTCAGCAGCTGTTTCAGCCCGTTGAATGGTACACCAATGATGGGCGCAAACCTGAATTTGGCCATTTCCTGCTCAGTGAGACCCAGATTACGGCTGGTATTGATACCATGAATAATCTTGTTGAGCTTTTCGCCATTGGGGTCTTTCACTGCATTCACATTGATATATACTTTACTGTCTTTACCAATCGTGATGAGCAGCGCATTCTCTTCCTTCAGGATCGCAGATGAAACGGAACTCGGCGTTTCAACCTCTACCGGTTCGGCAGGCTTGAATTTAGTCGCCATGATGAAGAATGACAGGATCAGGAACGCGATGTCCACAAAGGGCGTCATGTCCGTATCCGTACTCTTCTTCGGTATTTTTACACTTGGCATGTCTGCTTCGATTTAATAATTGAGATGAAATGATTCACATTTTCCATACAAAGCGGTGTTAAAATGCCCGCTTTAGAATGACTCCCTAAACAGGGTTGACAATCAATTATTTGTACAGAGAACCAAAGCTTTGAGTCAGGGTAAAGCCAGACTCATCGATACCATAAGTGATAGAGTCGATCTTGGTAGTAAATACGTTGTACATAATCAGGGCCAGGGCTGATGTACCGATACCGAGGGCTGTGTTATACAGGGCCTCAGAGATACCTACCGCCAGGGCGCTTGAATCAGAACCACCACCGGAATCACCAAGAGCAGCGAATGATTTGATCATACCAATTACCGTACCGAGCAGGGCCACCAGGGTACCTACTGAAGTGATGGTAGAAAGGAATACGAGGTTTTTCTGCAGCATAGGCAGTTCCAGCGCAGTAGCTTCTTCTACTTCTTTCTGGATAGACAATACTTTCTGATCAGTATCCAGACCAGTTTCGTTGATCATTTCTTTGTAACGGCGCAGACCGGCTTTCATTACGTTGGCAACAGAACCACGTTGTTTGTCGCACTCAGCCAGGGCAGCGTCTACATTACGGTTAGCCAGGTGATACTGTACTTTACGGATAAAGTCAGAGATAGAACCATTACCCAGCGCTTTACGGATAGTCAGGAAACGCTCAATAGAGAACACGATAACCATCAGCAGCATACCGATCAGCAGGGGTACGATGATACCACCCTCATAAATACGGTGCAGGGCGTCTTTGGGTTCTTTGTGCTCAGGCCAAAACCAACCTTCAGACGAGGGATTCTTAAAACCATTCGGGTCACCTAATACGAAACGCCAGATGCAGTAACCGGCAATCACACAAACGATCGGAGCAATCCACGAAATGGCATTGCCGCTTTTTTTGGGTTGAACAGAAGTAGCCTTAACCGATGCGGTTGCAGTTGGTTTAGTCTCAGCCATGATCTTAGTTTTTAGTTTTTAAATTTTAAGGAGCCTTTTTTTTGAGGCTACAATTCTACTGAAAAAGTTTATACAAAAATCCCTGTGTTCATATTTTTTATAACAGGGGCTTCAAGGTAAGGATTTTTTCAAACGCAGCCATTTTCCCAATGAAAAAATGAGGATAACCTGTTCATTTGTTGATTAAAGCTTATTCGTACCTCAACGCTTCAATGGGATTGAGGCGCCCCGCCTTGTATGCGGGATACACACCAGCAGCCAGCCCTACAATACTGCATATAAGAATACCTCCCAGTACCCAGTTCCAGGGTACTACAAAACCGGTAGCAAGCACCAGCGAGAACACATTCCCCACAAATACTCCCAGTATGATGCCAAACAGGGCACCCATTACACTAATCAGCACGGCCTCGAGCAGAAACTGGCGGCGTACCATATTACTTTTTCCCCCGATAGCTTTTACCAGCCCCACTTCCTTGGTACGCTCCGATACCGACACGAGCATGATATTCATTAAGCCAATAGCCGCTCCTATAAGGGTTATAAACCCGATCACAGTAGCGGAAATGGTGAGAAAGCCCAGACTGTTCATCGCCTTCTCCGCTACACTATCGCTGCGATCCAGCACAAAGTTGCTTTCCTCGGTAGTAGTAAGCCGCCGGATAGGACGAAAAGCAGCCTCTGCCTCTCCCATCGCCACATTCATCTGGCGGATATCATCTATCAGCACCGCCACCACATAGGAGTTGCTGGTAGTGAAATTGCGCTCAATATTGGTATAACTGGTGACCACGAGGTTGTCGCGGCTAAACCCAAGAGTAGAACCCCGGCTGCCCAGTACCCCCAGCACCCGGTAAGGAATATTGTTGACCCGCACAAACTTGTTGGTAGCCATATTGGGGTCCTGCTTAAACAGGCGACTGGCCACATCGTACCCCAGCAGGCATACATTGCCCCCGTTGAGCACCTCTCCCCTGGTGATATTCCGCCCGTCAGCCAGCTTAAAACCATTCATGAGCATATAATTCTCATCACCACCCATGATCATCACATTGGGACTGGTCTTCCTGTCTTCGTAAGACACGATGGTATTGCGGTTGCCAAAAATGGAAATACTGGTAGTGGCGGGATATTTATAATGCTGAATAAACAGCTCTGCTTCGTCTTTGGAGATGGGCTTGTCGAGATTCGATTTCTTCTCGCGGCGATTGCTGCGTTTGGTAAGTTTTACTTCGCCATTGCCACCACCGCCAAAACGTATATTACGGGATTTATAGCGTATGGTAAACGCATTGGCCCCCATGGTGGAAAAGCTCTCGGAAAACTTTTGATTCATGGCCTTGATGGCGGTGATAATACCCACCAGCGCCATAATGCCGAATGCGATAATGGCCACAGTAAGGCCGGTGCGCAATTTATTTGCACGCACGGTACGCCAGGCCAGCATAAAAACATCACTAAACTTCATTACGTCCCCAAATTAGCGAAAGTATCGGGAACACAAATATTCTGTGGATGAACGGCAGGTTAAAAATAGAGCCAGTAGAGGATAAGCTCTGGTGCAACACCCAGGACAATGATCAGCGCAGCCAGCACTACCAGGGCTGTTTTGAACCCGGCAGAAACAGTCACATTGGCTTCACCTTCCTTGAAATACATGGCCTGGATAACCCGGAAATAATAATAGACACTGACTGCGGCCATCAGCACGGCAAAGATCACCAGCCAGAACTGGGTGCCCGCTGCCATGGCAGCCTTCAGCATATAGAACTTGGCCAGGAAACCCGCTGTGAGCGGTATACCTGCCAGCGAAAGAAGGCAGATGGTAAGCACAGCTGCCACAAGCGGCTGGCGACGGGCCAGGCCATTGAAGCCTTCGAATGTATAATCGTTCATCCGGCCCAGCACGGCAAAGATGCCGATAGTAGCCAGGCTGTAGGCAACCGAATACAGCAGGATACCCTCACGCGCATCCTGGTTCATGGCAAAGAGAGCCAGCAGCATAAAGCCGGCCTGCGCAATACTGGAGTAGGCCAGCATACGCTTCACACTCTGCTGGAATACTGCGGTAATATTTCCGATAAACAATGTTGCCGCAGCCAACACCGCTACCCAGAACTGCCATTTGGGTGCCATGCCACCAAACGTATCGCCAAACAAACGGATAAACCCTATGAATACAGCCGCCTTTACAATAGTGGCCATAAACGCAGTGAATACAGTAGGCGCTCCATCATATACATCTGGCGTCCAGAAATGGAAGGGCGCTGCCGATACCTTAAACGACATGGAAAACAGCAGCAACAGCATACCGGCAATAGCCAGCAACTCGGGCTGCTCACTCAAACCGAGCTTCATTTTAGCCACATCAAAAGTGCCGGTGGCACCATAGATCAGCGCAATACCCATCAGCATAAGGCCCGTAGAAAAAGAACCGGTGAGCAGGTATTTCAACGAAGCCTCATTGCTCTTGAGGTTACGTTTATCACTACCCGTAAGAATATACAGCGGAATAGAAATGATCTCTATACCCAGGAAAAGAATGAGCAGTGACTTGAAAGAAGTCACCAGCACAATACCACAAAGAATAAAAAACAGTAAGGCAAAATACTCGGCATAATACCCACCCACTTTTTCCATGTCACGTGCCGACAGGATAAAATAGAATAACATGGCTCCGATGATCACGGATACAAACAGCAACGAGAAGTGGTCAAACTCCATCATGCCATGCAGGTTCACATTAAAGAAATGTGTGCCATTCATCTCCAGCACATTTGACAGCAGCACCAGCACCAGTCCACCGATGGCGATACCCCTCACCCCACTCTTTTGTTTCAGCAGAATCCCGCTGAACATCATGATCACACCTAAAATTGCCGATATAATTAATGCGTTCATATTGCTATTCGCTTACTTATTTAGTAGAAACAGAGTTCGTTACTGCTTTAATGATAGAAGCACTTACATCCTGTGTGAGGTCCAGCATAGGCTGGGGATTCACACCAAACCAGAAAATGAGTGCTACTATTACTACCAGCGCCAGTTTTTCGTTGATCTGCAGATCAATCGCAGTGGTTACACGCGGTCCGGGTTCACCATAAAATGTCTTACGCATCAGGTTGAGCGTATACACGGCTGCAAAAATGATACAGAGACCCGCAGCCACGGTAAACCATGCCGCAAACTTTGTATTGGCACTGTTGAAAATGCCGGTAAACATCAGAAACTCGCCCACAAATGCGTTGGTCAGTGGCAGGGCGATATTGGCAAGAGCAACAATCAGGAAGAGAATGGCCATTGCCGGCGCTTTCTGCGCCAACCCGCCCAGCTCCGATATTTTGCGTGTGCCGTACTGGCGTTCTATTACTTCTACCACCATCCACATACCAATGATGTTGATGCCATGGCTGAACATCTGGATCATCACCCCCTGCATGGCCGTTTCATTGATCGCGAAAATAGCTGCTGCCATGAGGCCAATGTGGGCAATAGAACTATACGCTACAAGGCGTTTGATATCATCCTGGCGGATGGCAATCAGCGATGCATAGATCATACCTATGATAGCCAGCGTCATTATATTATCACCCAGCTGAAAAGCCGAAAAAGGAATGACCGGCAACAACCAGCGCAGCAAACCAAATACACCCATTTTTACCATTACACCACTCAGTACCATGGTCACCGCAGTAGGCGATTGCTCATAAGTATCGGGCTGCCATGTATGGAAAGGAAATATCGGCATCTTGATCCCAAACGCCACTACAAAAGCTACAAACAGCCAAATCTGCTCATTGGGTTTCAGTAATACATGTGTGAAAGATGACAGGGCAAAGCTTCTGTCTGCTGTCTGTGAATAGATATACAGGATGGCCACCAGCATAAGCAGTGAGCCAACAAATGTGTAAATGAAAAACTTAAACGTAACGGCTATTCTCTTTTCACCACCCCATTGCGAGCAAAGGAAGTAAACAGGAATAAGTGCCAGCTCCCAAAAGAAATAGAACAGCAAAGCATCTGCAGCCAGGAATACCCCCATGAGGCCGGCCTGCGAAAGCAGCATCAATGCAAAAAAACTGGTTGCCCTGCTGTAAGTAGCCTTCCAGGTAGAAAGCAGTATCAGCGGAAATGCCACAGCTGTGAGCAGGCAGAGCAACTGGCCCATACCATCTAGCTTCAGTGAAAAGCTGCTGCCCAGTGAGCCCAGCCATTGTGACTCATGCGCCAGGTACTCCGGCTTATTCAAAACGGTCAGCCCCAGCAGGGATACCGCCAGCGTAACAATGGAGGAGAACAAAGCCCAGGCGCGCACTGTTTTTTCGTCGCGGAAAAAAAATGCAGCCAATCCTGTAAGCAGCGGGATCAATATCAATAATAAAGTGATCATAATAATTGCCGACTACCTGTTTATTTTCTCAGGAAAAATTGAATTACAAATACCAGCAGTATGCTCAGCACCATCAACAGCACATAGCTACCCACCTGCCCGCTCTGCAGCAGACGCAGCTGACGGCTGCTGTAGCTCACCAGGCGACCCACTCCGTTGACCAGGCCATCTACTACCAGTTTCTCAAAAATATTATTGAAGAAACCGCCCAGCTTAGCCAGGGGATTCACAATTGCTTTTTCATACAGCTCATCCACATACCATTTGTTGGCCAGCACTTTTCCAAAACCTGTTGCCTCTCCGGTATCTGGTTTGCGGCTAAACTTGTTCCAGGCAAAGAATACCACTCCAATAATCAGTGCAGATGACACACCCGTAAGTATCCATTCTGTGCTGTGACTTACCTCATGTACCGGCAGCAGTTTGGCAGAAGGTGCTACAATGGGTTGCAGAAACTCAGCCAGCTTATGACCGCCATGCATCATAAACTCCGGAATACCGATAAAACCTCCGATCACCGACAATACAGCCAGTACAACCAGGGGGATGGTAATAGCCGAAGGACTTTCATGCAAATGATGCTCCTGCTCATGTGTGCCGCGGAAACTGCCCCGGAACGTAGTAGCATAGAGCCGGAACATATAGAAAGCCGTCAGCAATGCGGTGAAAAGACCCACAGCATAGATCACCGGGCTTTTGCCAAATGCACTGGCCAGGATCTCGTCTTTGGAGAAAAAGCCGGAGAACAAAGGAATACCGGCAATAGCCAGACAGCCCAGCAGAAAGGTAATATGCGTCACCTTCATGTATTTGTTCAATCCACCCATCTTCCGGATATCCTGCTCACCCCCCATGGCATGAATCACACTACCACTACCCAGGAAGAGCAGGGCTTTGAAGAAAGCGTGTGTCATAACATGAAATACAGCTGCTACATAAGCACCTGTACCCAGGGCAAGGAACATATAACCCAGCTGGCTCACGGTGGAGTAGGCCAGCACTTTCTTGATATCGTTTTGTTTGAGCGCTATTGTTGCTGCCAGCAACGCAGTAGCCAGGCCCACATACGTGATAATGTTGAGCGTGAGCGGTGACATACTGTAGAGCACATTGCTGCGGGCAATCATATAGATACCGGCAGTCACCATGGTAGCAGCGTGGATCAGGGCCGACACGGGCGTGGGGCCGGCCATGGCATCGGGCAACCAGGTGTACAGGGGAATCTGCGCACTCTTACCGGTAGCACCGATAAAGAGCAGGATTGTAATGCCTGTAATATCAGTTGTAGTGAACTTGCTTCCTTCTGTTGCCGCGGCAATCACTTCACTATACCCCACACTCCCTACTTTACCAATGATCCAGAAAATAGCGATCAGGAAAGCCAGGTCACCAATACGGTTCATGATAAAAGCCTTATTGGCCGCCTTGTTATACTCCGGATTTTTGAACCAGAAACCGATGAGCAGGTAAGAGCAGAGTCCCACACCTTCCCAGCCGATGAACATGATCACATAGTTGGCGCCCATGACCAGCAGCAGCATCGAAAACACGAAGAGGTTGAGATAGGCAAAATAGCGGCCAAAATGTTCGGTCTTCTCCTCGTGCATGTAAGAGGTAGAGTACACGTGAATCAGGAAACCCACGCCGGTAATAATAAGCAGGAAGATCGAAGACAACTGGTCAATCTGGAAGGCAAAAGGAATATTGACAGCGCCCGCCCTGATAAAGCTGAAATAATTCAATGTATCGGTGTTGCCTCCTTTTACCTGGAAAAAGATCAGCAGGCTCACTACGAAGGAAGCCAGGATGGCTCCGCTGCCAATGATGCCGATCATTGATTTTGACAAGGATTTTCTTCCCAGGCCATTGATCAGAAAACCGATCAGCGGGAAAAGCGGTACCAGGTAAGCCAGTTCTAAAATGTTCTTCATAAATCCCCTCCAAACCTGCTCAACACAGGTTTTTGAAGTTTCTTATTAATTAATGTTTTAAGCGATTCAGGAAATTGACATCTACTGAATGAATATTCCTGTACATCATCACAATAATGGCCAGTCCCACACTTACCTCGGCTGCCGCCACTACCATAATGAAGAATACAAACAACTGCCCGTCTGTACCCACCGTAGCTGCATCGGGCAGAGCCGCTGCTGCAGCGCTGTGCATTTTGGAGAATGCGACCAGCAGCAGGTTCACTGCATTCAGCATAAGCTCGATGCACATAAAAATGATGATCGCATTGCGGCGGGTTAGTACACCGGCAATACCGATGCAAAACAGGGCGATGGACAGAAATATGTAATAATTTATTGGCATTTGCAGATAATGATTTCAGTTATCAATTGATTTGCCTTTCCGGATTAATCTTTTTTACCAATCACCACAGCGCCTATCATAGCGCTCAGAAACAGGATACTGCTGATCTCAAAGGGTACTACATAATTGGTAAACAATTCGCGGCCCAGGTTTTTGATCAGCCCGATTTCGCCCACACCCACCTGTACCGATTTGCTGCTCACTTCCGTGCTGCGCAGCGCAGCTACCAGTACCAGCAATAAACATCCGCCGGAAATGGCTCCTGCAAATTTGATCCAGCGGCCACGGGTAGGTTCTGCATTCTTATTAAGATTCATGAGCATGATCACAAACAGAAACAATACCATGATAGCACCTGCATATACGATGATATTCACGATTGCCAGAAACTGTGCATTCAGCAGTATATAGTGACCTGAAATGGAAAAGAAAGTGAGGATCAGCCACAGCACACTGTAAACGGGATTTCTGCTGGTTACGACCATCATGGCACCAAACAGTGCTGTTACCGAAAGCAGCCAGAATAGTATTTGTGTAATATTCATTTCTCTTAAGCTGTTGAACAATGCTACCGGTTATCACCGGCTTTATCTGTCAATTCAAATATTTTACTATTAACCTTTACCCTTTGACCATTCACCTTTTCTCAGGCTTCTCCCTTCGCCTTCCTGTATCCTTCGGGATCAGTTTTAGGATCGGGAATAAGCAAATCTGTTTTCTTATAAATGAAACCCTGGCGGCCATAGTTGGCCGGGGCAAAAGTCTGTGACAGATAAATTGCATCTTTAGGACAGGCCTCTTCGCAATAGCCACAGAAGATGCAACGCAGCATGTTGATCTCATATTTAGCTGCATATTTTTCTTCGCGGTACAGATTCTCTTCACCGGGCTGACGCTCGGCAGCTTCCATGGTAATGGCTTCTGCGGGGCAGGCTACGGCACAAAGACCGCAGGCTGTGCAGCGCTCACGTCCTTCTTCATCACGATTGAGGATATGCAGTCCGCGAAACACTTTGGAAAAACTGCGTTTTTCTTCGGGGTATTTGATGGTAGCCTTACGCTTGAAAAGGTGCGAAAGGGTTATCATCATCCCCTTGAAAATATTCCACAGATAGATTCGCTCCAGCCAGGTCATTGGCTTGCGGTCTACCGGTTTTGCTCTCGATGTCAGTTGCATATTTTAATCCGCTTACGCGTTTTTTTTAATTTTCGCAAATATATACCCTCTGTGTGCATTTAGCAGGCTAAGCTGCACGATAATCATAAAGGTTATACTCCTTTTATTTTTTCAACCACAGCACTATTGCTGCAGTAATCACCATGTTGAAAAGAGCCAGTGGTATCAGACGGGCCCAACCCAGTTTCATCAGCTGATCGTAACGGAACCGCGGGATGGTCCAGCGAATCCACATAAACACAAAGACAAACAGGAAGGCCTTGGCCAGCAGCACGGCAAAGCCGATCAATGCCAGCAGGTTCTGGTTTATATCCCAGTTTGCTTCGTTTACAAACGGAATATCATAGCCGCCAAAATACAAGGTAGCCATTACCACACCGCTGATAAACATATTGATGTATTCAGCAAAAAGATAGAAACCCAGTTTCATGGACGAATACTCCTGGTGATAACCAAAGTTGAGCTCATTCTCTGCTTCGGGCAGGTCAAACGGTGTACGGTTACACTCTGCCAGTGCACAGATGAAGAAGATCAGGAAACCCAGCGGCTGGTACCAGATATGCCAGTTGAAAAAGCCCTCACCCACCTGGTTGGCTACAATAGAACTCATTTTCAGATCGCCCACCAGCATCAGTACTGCCAGCAGTGAAAGGCCCATAGGCAACTCATAGGACACCATCTGTGAAGCGCCACGGATAGCGGCCAGCAGAGAGAATTTGTTATTGGAAGCCCATCCACCGATCATGATGCCGTAAACACCAATACTCACCACGCCAAAGATGTAGAGAATACCAATGTTGATATCGGCTACCTGCAGCGGCACATCGCGGCCGGCAATATGCAGTGGACGGCCCCAGGGAATCACGGCACTGGTGAGCAGTGCGGTGACCATCGCCAGTATCGGACCGAGTATGAAGAGGAATTTGGAAGATATCAGCGGAATGATCTCTTCTTTAAAAAACAGTTTACCACCATCGGCCAGCGGTTGCAGCAAACCAAAGGGACCGGCGCGGTTGGGACCAATGCGGTCCTGCAGCCAGGCAGCTACCTTACGCTCACCATATGTGGCATACATGGCTACCACCATAGAAAGTGAAACGATGAATCCCACCAGCAGGAATTTTTCCAAAATAAATATCCAGTCTATCGCTAATAAATACATACTGCTGTTATTATTTCTTGGTAAAAGTAGCTCCGGTAGCCGGGCCATTGATCTTGCTCAGGTCCACATCCGGATCATTTACATCACTCACATCATGAATATCCATCAGCAGTTTGGGCTTACGTCCGCCCATTACCTCCGGCACTGTCTCCTGCGGCTTGATGGCTTTTTCATAATGGTTGGCTGATATTACTGAATGACGGCTTACATGAGCAGGGCCTTCAATAACCCAGTCGTTGAGATCTTTTTTATCGAAACGGCAGGTATTGCAGATCCAGCCTGGTTTACCATCATAGCTTTCCACTTCACCCCACTGATCCTTACGGGCAGTAACACGCAGCACTTCATCGCCACGGTTCCACAGTGTGACCTTGCCACAGCAGGTGGGACAATCGCGGTGCGCACTTACCGGTTTGGTAAACCATACCCGGTTTTTGAACCGGAAGGTTTTATCGGTCAGGGCGCCAACAGGGCATACATCGATCATATTGCCACTGAAATCATTGTCGATGGCTTTGGAGATATAGGTTGAGATCTCTGCATGATCGCCCCGGTCGAGCACACCATGCACACGTGTGTTGGTGAGCTGATCGGCTACATATGTACAGCGGTAGCAAAGAATGCAACGCGTCATGTGCAGCTGTATGTAAGGGCCAATATTTTCTTTTTCGAAGGTGCGGCGCGAAAATTCGTAGCGGGTGCCTTCCTTGCCATGTTCGTAGCTCAGGTCCTGCAGATGACACTCACCGGCCTGGTCGCAGATAGGGCAATCGAGGGGGTGGTTGAGCAGCAGAAACTCCGTGACGCCGGCGCGGGCATCCAGTACACGATCGCTGGTAATATTTTTTACCTCCATGCCGTCCATTACGGTTGTGCGGCAGCTGGCCACCAGCTTGGGCATGGGACGCGGATCTTTTTCGGAGCCTTTACTAACTTCTACCAGGCATGTACGGCATTTACCACCGCTACCCTGCAGCTTGCTGTAAAAGCACATTGCAGGCGGGGTCACATCGCCACCAATCTGACGGGCTGCCATCAGGATGGTGGTGCCGGGGGCTACCTCCACCGTGATATTGTCGATGGTTACTTTAAAGAGTTGTTGTTCGTCAGCCATTGATATAGTTCAATATTCTTGTTTCTGAATCGTGCGGCTTTGCCGCTTTCTGCTTATGCTGTTGCCAGCAACGGATCGGCATAATGCGCCAGTCCGTAATTTTTTGTTATTGCCTCACTGGCATTGGTCACATGCCATTCAAATTCGTCGCGGAAATGGCGGATGGCTGCAGCCACCGGCCAGGCAGCCGCATCGCCCAGCGGGCAGATGGTATTACCTTCGATCTTGCGCTGAATATCCCACAACAGGTCAATATCGCTCATTTTACCCTGACCCTTCTCAAGGCGCAGCAGCAGTTTTTCCATCCAGCCGGTTCCTTCGCGGCAGGGCGAGCACTGTCCACAGCTTTCGTGACGGTAAAAACGGGCCAGAGTGTATGTATGTTTTACCACACACTGGTCTTCGTCGAGTACGATAAATCCACCTGAGCCCATCATAGAGCCGGTAGCAAAGCCACCATCGCTCAGGCTTTCGTAGTTCATGTAGCGGGTTTCACCTTTTGCTGTTTTCAACAACAGGTTTGCCGGCAAAATCGGAACAGATGATCCGCCGGGTATGCAGGCTTTAAGACGTTTGCCATTGGCAATGCCGCCGCAATATTCATCGCTGTAAATAAATTCTTCTACAGAAATCGTCATGTCGATCTCAAACACGCCGGGCTTATTAAGATTACCACAGGCAGAAATAAGTTTGGTACCGGTTGATTTGCCCACACCGATTTTGGCATACTCCTCACCCCCTTCGTTGATGATGGGTACTACAGCCGCAATCGTCTCTACATTATTAACCACGGTAGGACAATCCCACAACCCTTTTACGGCAGGGAAAGGTGGTTTGATACGGGGGTTGCCGCGTTTACCTTCGAGCGACTCGATGAGGGCAGTTTCTTCGCCGCAGATATAGGCACCTGCGCCGCGTTGTACATAGATGTCGCAATCAAAACCGGTGCCCAGGATATTTTTACCCAGCCAGCCATTGTTGCGCGCTTCCTGTATGGCCTGCTCGAGGATATCAACAATCCACCAGTATTCGCCACGGATATAGATAAAGGAGCGGTTTGATCCGAGTGCAAAGGAAGAAACGATCATTCCCTCGATGAGCAGGTGGGGAATGAACTCCATCAGATAGCGGTCTTTGAATGTACCGGGTTCCGATTCATCGGCATTGACCACGAGATAGCGGGGTATGCCTTCGGGTTTGGCGAGGAAGCTCCACTTCATGCCGGTAGGAAAACCTGCACCGCCACGGCCACGCAAGCCACTCTTCTTCACTTCCTCGGTAACGGCATCGGGGCTAAGGGTCTTAAGTGCCTTCTCCACGCTGCGGTATCCGCCCTCGCGGCGGTACACTTCGTAACTCCGGATATTCTCTACGTGTGCTTTTTCCAGTAATAATTTTCTAGCCATTGTCAATTCGTCTTTTAAGGTCGAAGGCGGAAGGTAGAAGGTCAAAGGAATACCGTTCTCCTTTTACCTTTTGCCTTATACCTTTTTTACCTAGAGTTTGGCGCTTTGCCGGGCCAGCAACTGCCAGCCCTTTTTATCTTTTTTCCAGACCTGCATTACGTGCAGGTTCATTGAAAAATCTTTTCCGTTTAGTTGGCCGGCCACCTGCAGTTTCAATACCAGTGTGGCTCCGTCCTTATCCTGTGTCAGCAGTTTAATATCACTGCTTTGCAGGGTGCTGTATACTACTTTTCCCGATACAAAATCGGCCCATATCTCACTCTTGCTTTGTACCCAGCCATTGGAATGACCATAGCTGAGCCGTTTGTCCAGCAGCAGTGCCAGCTGACTGCTGTCTTTGGTCACCAGTGCCTTATCCAGAGCAGTCACTGCTTTGAGCAGTGAGGTGCTGTCGGTTTGTGCTACTGCCGGTTGTGCGAACACGATCAGCAGCAGGACGGGCAACCATTTCATATTATTTCTTTTAACCAATACTTTTTACTCATCAGTTATTAATCCGGGCAGCTTCGCGACGACACTCCTCAATAATCTGGTCCACTTTTTCTCTGGTGAGGTGCTCTTTATAATATTTACCCATTTGCATCATGGGAGCGTAACCACAGGCGCCCAGGCACTCTACCGTTTTGAGGGTAAAGAGTCCGTCGCTGGTGGTTTCGCCAGGTTTGATGCCCAGTTTTTCGCCGATATAGGCGATGATATCGTCGCAGCCACTGACCATGCATGGGCCGGTCTGGCATACTTCAAACATGTATTTACCTACTGGTTTGAGGTTAAACATGCTATAGAAGGTAGCCACTTCATATACTTCAATCGGTTTGAGCTGCAGCAGTGAGGCCACATAATCCATTACGGGCACATCGAGCCAGCCGCCAAATTCCTGCTGGGCCAGGTGCAGCACCGGTATAAGGGCGCTTTTCTGCTTTCCTGCAGGATAACGGGCCACGATCTGCTCCACTTCCTTCTGCTTACTCTCTGAAAACTGTATCATACCAAATAAAATATCGAATTAAGATTAACGGTTAAGGTTAAAGGTTAAGGGTTTAAGGTAAAGGGGGGCTTAATCTTCTTTCTCCTTCTGTCTTTTCCCTTCCTCCTTTTACCCTACTTATCACTTACCACTTATAACTCCTCTACATCTATCTCTCCTTCTACCTTTCTCCTTCCGCCTTTTACCTTACTTATTACTTACCACTTAAAACTTATAACTCATCTTCTACCTTTTCCCTTCCTCCTTTTACCATACTTATCACTTAGCACTTAAAACTTATAACCCATCTTCTACCTTTCTCCTTCCTCCTTTTACCATACTTATCACTTACCACTTAAAACTTATAACTCACCTTCTACCTTTTCCCTTCCTCCTTTTACCCTACTTATCACTTACCACTTAAAACTTATAACTCATCTTCTACCTTTTCCCTTCCTCCTTTTACCCTACTTATCACTTACCACTTAAAACTTATAACTCCAGAACACAGCATTGCCCCATTCCTTTCTCCTTCTGCCTTTTCCCTTCTACCTTTCCTACGCGTCCATTTCGCCTGCAATCAGATTGAGACTACTCATCACAATAATCGCATCGCTCAGCATTGCTCCTTTTATCAGCTCTTCATAAGCCTGATAATAAATAAAGCAGGGACGGCGGAAATGCAGGCGATATGGTGTACGTCCGCCATCGCTTACCAAATAGAAGCCCAGCTCGCCATTGGCACCTTCCACGCTATTGTATACTTCACCAGCCGGCATATCAATTTCACCCATGATGATCTTGAAGTGCCAGATAAGTGCTTCCATTTTTGTATATACATCTTTCTTTTCCGGCAGATAATACTCGGGTACATCTGCATGATATATATCTGCTTCAGTGCCTTTAAACTCCTGTACTTTTTCAAATGCCTGGCGAATGATGCTGAGCGACTCCCACATTTCCTGGTTACGTACCAGGAAGCGATCATAACAATCGCCCGTAGAACCTACGGGGATATTAAACTGGAAGTCTCCGTAACTGCTGTAGGGTGTTGCCACACGTACATCATAGTCTACACCTGCAGCACGCAGGTTGGGACCGGTGAAACCGTAGTTGAGTGCGCGCTCCGCCGAGATGGCTCCAGCACCGATGGTGCGTTCCATAAAGATGCGGTTGCGGGTAAACAGGTTTTCAAATTCTTTCAGTACGCGGGGATATTCGTCCAGAAATTTCTGGATCTTCTGAAAAGCGATATCGTTGAAATTACGTTCGAAGCCACCGATACGACCGATATTGGTGGTGAGCCGTGAGCCACATACCTCCTCATAAATTTCATAGATCAGCTCACGGTACTGCATCACATAGAGAAATCCGGTATAGGCACCGCTATCCACACCCACGATAGAGTTGCAGATAAGGTGGTCCGAAATACGGGCCAGCTCCATGATGATAATGCGGAGGTAGTCTACCCGTTTGGGTGTTTTTACGCCCAGCAGTTTTTCGCAGGTAAGGTGCCATCCCATGTTATTGATGGGGGAAGAGCAGTAATTGAGCCGGTCTGTGAGCGGAGTGATCTGGTAAAGCGGTCTCCGTTCGGCAATTTTTTCAAAGGCGCGGTGAATGTAACCGATAGTCTGTTCGGCAGACACGATACGCTCACCATCCAGTTCCAGGATATTCTGCATCACACCATGCGTAGCCGGGTGAGTAGGTCCCAGGTTAAGCGTGGTGGTTGTTTTTTCGATGCTGCCTTCGGGCAATTTGATATGCTGCTCAGCCATAAATCAGTTTGTTCGCGAGACGGGCACCGGGCCAGCCTCAGTATCGTCAATTCGTTTATACAATCGGGTGACCTTCTTCGTGTTTTCCGGCTTCGGTCACTGTGCCATGATCTGTTTTTTCGGTACCAAATCCGATAGCACCGCCACGGCCAAACATCTCATCGTCTTTATCTACACGGGTCTGATCTTCGAGCGGATACTGTTTGCGCAGGGGGAAATAATCCATTTCGTCTACGTTGAGGATCCGTTTGAGATTGGGGTGGCCTATGAAGTTGATACCATAGAAATCGTAGGTTTCGCGCTCCATCCAGTTGGCCGCAGAAAACAATGCAGAAGCGGTATATACATCCGGTTTACCGGCGGGTACATATATTTTGAGACGAAGGCGCACATTGGCCTCCATATTATGCAGTTGGTATACGACTCCTATTTCTTTGCCGGCCTGATCGGGATAATGTACTCCGCACAGATCGGTGAGAAATCTGAACCGGAGATTTTCATCGTCGTACAGAAAATTCATCACCTTGAGGTTAAGCTCTGCGGGAGCGGTCACGCTCAGGAGTCCGAATGACTCTTCAAAAGAGAGAACAGCTTCGCCAAATTGGGTGGTCAGCTGTTGTTGTATGTATTCGTTAGTCAGTTGCATGAAATCTGTTTCTACTGAAGTAACATCTTACTGGATACCGTAGCTTTCGAGCAGGGCTTTATATTGCTCACCGTTCCGCCGGCGCAGGCTTTCTTTACCTACGAGGTCCTGGATTCGCATTACGCCATCGAGGATAGCCTCGGGGCGTGGCGGGCAGCCGGGTACGTATACGTCTACCGGCACCACCTGGTCAATACCCTGCAATACGCTGTATGTATCAAAAATGCCACCGCTCGAAGCGCAGGCACCTACGGCTATCACCCAGCGGGGTTCTGCCATTTGCAGGTATACCTGTTTCACCACGGGGCCCATTTTTTTGGCAATTGTACCCATTACCATCAGCAGGTCGCACTGACGGGGAGAGAAGCCCACGCGCTCGCTCCCGAAACGGGCCAGATCATAGTGTGCGCCCATGGTGGCCATAAATTCGATACCACAGCAGCTGGTAGCAAAGGGAAGGGGCCAGATAGAGTTTTTACGTGCAAGACCAATTACACTATTCAGTGAAGTAGCAAAAAAACCTTCGCCCTGGTGACCTTCCGGCATATCTGCCATACTGATATCCTTAACCAGTGGCTTTTGCTTGATATTGAATGATACGGGACGTGACATATTACACAATTTGAAAATTTAAAGAGGCAGAACCGAGTCTGTATTACCTGGTTATAACAAGCGGGAAAACCGGATGGTTTCCGCTTGCAGGCCCTGTTTATGCACACCCTGCACTACCTAATCTTCCCACTTCAGCGCCCCTTTGCGGATGATGTAGATAAATCCACAGAGGAAGAAACCTACAAACATCAGGACGGCCCAGAAACCACTCCAGCCCAGGTCTTTGAAATTGACCGCATAGGGATAGAAAAAGATCACTTCCACGTCGAATAACACAAAGAGGATAGCGGTGAGAAAGTATTTGATAGCCATTGGCTGACGCGCATCTCCATGCGTATCAATACCACTGGTAAAATTTTGCAACTTATCGGCTGTCTTTCGCCGGGGCCCCAGCAGGTGGGTCGCTATTGTAAGAACAACGATCAGGCCTACGGCAAAAATAAACTGGATGGCGACCGGCAGGTAAGAACTGGCGGTATCTGTTGGATTTATCTGGAGTAAATGGATCATAATTTTTACCCTAACGGCAAAAATAAGGTAGCAACATCAATTATCCTTAGAATATTATGACAATCCGGAAAGCTCTGTTGCCAGGCTGCTTTTTTACAGATTAATCAGGCAGACACGGGGAGGTAAAAGGCCGGAGGCAGAAGGTAAAATAGCCAAATGGGTATTGATAAAAAAAGCCCCGGACTTTGCCGGGGCCTCGAAAAATGTTGGGGTTTGCGGTTATTTGCCGCTACCGGATGTTTTAGGGGCTGAGCCTCCTGCCGATGGTTTCTGTTTTTGTCCCTGGGCAGAAAGCGCCTGAATATTTTTTTCAATGCTTTCGCGGCGGGCGGGGTCAGTAGTAGCTGATTTCATGAGCTTAAGATACTCAACAGCCTTATCTGTTTCGCCTTTATCGTTGTAATACATCGCCAGCGGATACGTAGCCAGGCTTATCTGAGATGCATATTTTACTGTATCGCCTTTAACAAACTCAAGCAGACTCAATGCATCTGGTACCGCAATACTGTCTCTTTTAACGGTATCGATCACCAGTGAGTTACGCAATTTCCACTCCCATCCATAAATCTGGTCGGGGAATTTTTCGGCTATGGTAGAGAATATTTCGCGGGAGCGGGCATATTGCTCTGCACGGTAATTGGCCAGACCTGCACCGAAATAATCATTGATTGTAAGGTTGGGCTTTGTTTGCAACAGCAGCTCCTGCAACTCTTTCTCGTTGGCAAACTGCTTATTCTTATTAAAGAATACAATACCTTTTTTGAGCAGGTCGATCTTATTTTCCAGCACGGTATCTGCCTTTACACCTTCCACATAACTCTGCATTACCACATCGCCCTGGCCGGGGATACCAGTATAGATATCTGCTTTCAGTTTGTAGTCGTTGGCAATAACCTCATCTGGTTTTGCTTTGGCAAAATACTCGTCAATATAAGGACGGGCTGCTGCGGTATCTTTCTTCTGCAGGTAAGCATCGGCGAGCAACTTGTATACTTTGGCCTTGGTTTCGTTGCCGGCTTTGGCTATAATTTCCTTTGCACCTGCAATAGCCGCATCAAAGTCTTTCTTAACCCATAATGTCTGCACTTTCAGGAAGTCATTGGCCGGATCGGGATCAGAATTCTCGATAAACTTCTGGGCATAATGCTCAGCATTGTTGTAATCCTGGCGCAGGAGTTTGAAGTAATACAACTGATAGTATGCCGGAGCGAATTTGGGATCTTTCTCTACAGCCTGCTCAAGATATTGCTGAAACAGATCCCAGCTGCGCTGGCTGCTAAACAGCATGGCGATGCGATAATAAGGAACGGGAAATTTAGGATTGGCATCAATTGCTTTCTGATAGTTCTGGAAAGCTACACCACCTGCTTCACCGGGTTTGGCCTTACGATAGGCATTGCCCAGGTTGAGGAATATTTCAGCATTCTTGGGATCGCGCTGAGCGGCGGCTTCGAGTTTCTCGATTGCATAATTGATATCGCCTTTTTTCTCTTTATCATTATATACACTGGTAATAGCACGGCCTACTGCGTTGAGAATAGCAGGATCGTCACCTTTTTTGCCGCGTGTCATTGCAAGAGCCGCTTCAAAACGCTGACGGGCTTCGCTGGGCTTGTTTTGGATCAACTCTACCTGGCCCATACCTACCAGCACCAATGGGGCATTGGCACTGGCGAGCAGTGCTTTTTCATATACGCCTTTGGCTCCTGCCACGTCATCCATTTCAAGATAAGTTTGTCCCAACCAGTAAATTGCGTCCAGATTGTTGGGATTACCGGCCAGCAATTTCTCAAAAGTGGCCTTTGCGCTCTTATAGCGCTCTGCATATAGATCATTCACTCCATCCTGGAGGGATTGAGCCTTCAGACTACCGACCATCAACAGAGTCGCAACCAGGAAGGAAACAGAAACTTTCTTCATTGTTAATTTCACATTTTAAGAGTTGTAAATATAACCACTTTGTTTATTCATTGAGCCTTATAGGGCGCAACGTATATTTTTTTTGTGTTGGCACCAGGTAAGCCCGCTTGAAAATCAGTTGTCCGATATGTCCCGACATGAATTGAGCAAAGCCATATCCCAGTCCTTTGTGTTTCTCTTTACGGATATATACCAAATCGCGTACCATTGGGTATCTGTGCAGGTAAATATTATTTTGTACCGGCAGCACATATCCCCCTGGTACATCCGTGCTCTCCAACTGAGCTATTTTAACCTTTTTCAAAAAGCCAACCTGTGCCGTATCTTCTTTATTTCCAATCCAGCTTACTCCGATAAATCCTACCGTACCCGGATTTTTGGCTACAAAATCAACTACCGCTTCGCTGCTCCGGGCTGCCATTGCCCTGCTGGTGATGGTATCTCCATGCAATACTGAATCGATGATAAAACGTACCGTACTGGTTGCTTTTACTCCGTCAAAAACCGGGATTAAATTTTTCTTAAATTTCCCCTGAAGGATTTGCCGGATTTCAGCCATGGTAAAAATGGAGTCCTGAGCAGCCGGGTTCACAATAACGGCAATCGCATCGCGGGCAACCACCATACTCTGTGGTGCCAGTTTGAGCGAGTCGACAATATAGTTCTCCTCGGGCGGCAACAGGCCTCTGGTGGCTATTACCATACGAATACTATCCACCAGCAGATCTGTCAGGCATTCTGCTTCCGGTTTGTACAGTACTTTTATTTCGGTTCCGGAATTATTGGACTCATACACTTTCACCAACTCATCCACGATGGGTTTAAACGATTCATCGGCACTCACATAAATGCGTCCACGCTCTGGAGTATCAGGCATAGCATCTTCACGCGCCTGATCAGACTGGCAGGCATACAGCGTAAGTAGCAATATAAAAACAAAGATCCCGCCAGATATGCCTTTGTTTACAGAGCCTAACCCCCTTTTCATTTAAAATAATTTTTCCTGTACCCGCGATAGCACCGCCAGGCACCATACAGGATACAAACAGCGCCAAACAGCTTATCGGTATAACTGGGCGGGTATGTTTCATTAAATTCCAGTTTGAGCCTGTCACGGATAATCAGGAATACACCTGCCGTAATAATGGCTATCCCTAACCCATAATCCAGTAACGAACGCATGGTAGCGATCTGTTTTCGTTTCTTCCGTTCGTATTCTTCTATTTCATTCATCGTACTAATCATCATTTCAGGACGGGCAAATTATTGATTTTTTATTGTTCTACCCCCACAAATGTTACTGGCAGCACATAACTTCTTGATACGGGTACGCCGTTTTGTATGGCAGGCTTCCACCTGGGCATTTTTTTACACACCCTGATCACCTCTCTGTCAAAGACGTTGCCCCCGGTTTCCGTAATTTCTACCAGCGACACCACGCCCTGTGCATCTACCATGAAGCGGGCCCGCACCATTTTCTTCTCTCCTGCCTCCAGCTGATCGGGAATGATCAGGTATTTCTGTAAAAAACGGACAAGGGCTGACTGACCACCGGGAAACTCCGGCTCCTGCTGATCGGGCACAAAGGGCTTTTCTACAGGCACTGCGGCAGCAACCTGCCCTTCACCACCCGGAACTCCATTCATAATCGGTTGCCCATTTAGCGACTCACCGGCATTATTAAAATTACCAGGTTGCTTATCTGTCAGATCCTCCACTGCAGGAATGATATGATCGGCAATATGATCGGGCACGAGTTTGATGGTATTATATTTTATCTGTGCCGGTACTGCAGCACGTTGCGATCTGGGCGGAGTTGACACTGGTGGCGGAGCCGGTGGCTTAGGCTGTACAATTCCCGGATCAATAATTACCGTCACGGTATCTTTTTTTCGAGGAACAGGGGGTGTGTCTGAAGGTTCATACAACAATGCAGCTATTACAAAAAATCCAGCTACAGACAATGCGGCTCCCAGCGATAACCATAAACGATTTGCATAGTTTACCCGGAGTGCATACGCTCCATAAGCCTTATTGCGGTTGGCAAATAAGATATCTAAAAAAGATGGCGGAATGGTGTTGGAAGGCATCATGGCAATACTTTAGAAATGAGATAGCATTCTTTCCAAAATCCATAAGTTATTTACAGCAATAGGGGTAGTAGCTCAGGAAGAGATGCCTTCAGATAGTGACCTGCGGGAAATCTTGCCCGCGGATTATGCCGAAGAATGCAGATCATACGCTCGCCACAGGGAAAAGACTGATTGATTCAACTAACAACCTTTAAGCCAGGCAGCGGACATAATAAAGAGACCATCTGCGCCTATCTGCGCATTCTGCGGGAAATCTTGCCTGCGGATTATGCCGAAGAATGCAGATCATATGCTCGCCACAGGGAAAAGGCTGATTGATTCAACTAGCAACCTTTAAGCCAGGCAGCGGACATAATAAAGAGACCATCTGCGCCTATCTGCGCATTCTGCGGGAAATCTTGCCTGCGGATAAAAGTTTTGCTAATAACAGCACAAAATGCTGCCATCTGAACAGAGCCACTTCCGGCAACTGCGCGGCTTGATTATATTTGCAGTTATGAAGATCCTGATGGTTTGTTTGGGCAATATTTGCCGTAGCCCCCTTGCAGAAGGCATTTTACAGCAGAAAGCTGCCGAAGCAGGCCTTGACTGGAAAATTGAGAGTGCCGGCACCAATGGCTACCATGTGGGCGAGGCGCCACATCGCCTATCGCAAAAAGTAGCCCTGCTCAACGGTATCGACATCAGTACCCAACGCGCCAGGCGCTTTGTAGCTGCTGATTTTGAGCAGTTTGATAAAATTTATGCCCTGGCTGGCGATGTTTTGTCCGAAATGCGTTCCATTGCCGGTACCCGCTTCGACAGCAGCCGCGCCGACCTGCTGATGAATGAGCTTACACCCGGCGCTAATCAGGATGTACCCGATCCCTGGTATGGACCAGAACCCGGCTACCATGAAGTATTTGCCATGATCAGCGAGGCCTGCGACCAGATCATTGCCCGCTATGCTGCTCAGGCCAGCGAAACACTTAGCAGCAAAGCCATTTAAATAACTCATACTCCTATCAACCCCTAATATTATTTCATGGCAAAAGTTACCGTGAGTGTACCACAGGGTACACGTGATTTTGGACCCGAGGTGGTGCGCAAACGTTCCTATATTTTTTCAACCATCCGTTTGGTATTTGAACGCTACGGCTTTCAACCACTCGAAACGCCTGCAATGGAAAATCTGGAGACCCTTATGGGCAAGTATGGCGACGAAGGCGACAAACTCATTTTTAAAATACTCAACAACGGACTGGAACGTCCCGAAAAAAGAGAAAAGACCCTTGCTGCCTTTGAACAGGTACTTGCCGGCCGCAACAACAAAGACATTACCGAGCGCGCACTCCGCTATGATCTCACCATTCCCTTTGCCCGCTATGTGGCTATGAACCACGCCCAACTCAGTTTCCCTTTCAAACGGTACCAGATGCAACCCGTATGGCGGGCCGATAAACCTCAGAAAGGACGCTACCGGGAATTTTATCAGTGCGATGCCGATGTGGTAGGCAGTCAATCGCTGTTGAATGAGGTGGAGCTAACTGCTATTTATGCCCAGGTCTTCGAAGCCCTTGGTATACCCGTGAGCATCCGGATCAACAGCCGCAAATTGCTGGCTTCGCTGGCCAACCGCTGTGGCGGCCCCGAAAAACTTATTGATATAACGGTGGCCATCGACAAGCTGGACAAGATTGGGCTGGAAAAAGTGAAAGAGGAACTGGTACAAAAAGGCCTGACAGCCGATCAGATTGCCACTATTGAAGCTTATCTGCTCATCAGTGGCAGCAATGCCGAAAAGCTGCAGCAGTTGCGGACCATCTCCGGCGATGAAGCCACCGGCCTGGCCGGCATTGCCGAGCTGGAATATGTACTTGACTGGAGCGATGCCGACACGGCCTCCAAAGTGGAGATTGATCTGACCCTGGCCCGCGGTCTTAATTATTATACAGGTATCATCTTTGAGGTAAAGGCGCTGGGTGTAAGTATGGGCAGTATTGGCGGTGGCGGTCGCTACGATGATCTTACCGGCCTGTTTGGTGTAACCGGCATACCGGGTGTGGGCGTCTCATTTGGCATAGACCGTATTTACGATGTAATGGAAGAGCTGCAATTGTTTCCTGCAACGGTACATACCGGCACCGAAGTGCTTTTCTTTAACCTGGGCGAAGCGGAGTCAAAAAAGGCACTGGATCTGGCTCAGCGGCTGCGTCATAAAGGAATCCGTTGCGAACTGTATCATGAAGTTGCTAAGTTTGACAAACAATTCAAATATGCTGAACGGAAACAGATTCCTTATATCGTGATTATAGGCAGCCAGGAACTCGAAAATGGCTCCTGCAATGTAAAGGATATCCGCACAGGCGTACAACAAACGCTGTCATTTGACGAACTGTTGCTTTTTTCATTTTCCTGATTTATTAAATAAACAAACAACAACCATAAACCTTCATCATGAAACTACGATCACTGGTTCTGCTGGCTGCAGCCTCTCTGCTGCTGTTTACCGCCTGTAAGAACTCAAAATCGCCCGATCTGCTTGTACCCAAAGAAGCATTGATGGCCATCCATATCAACCTGGAATCACTTTCTTCCAAGCTCAGCTGGGATGAGGTGAGTAAAACCAACTGGTTTCAGGATATTGCCAAAGAAGCGTCTACAGACAGTGTAGCGAAGCAACTGCTGGCCCAGCCTGCCCAATCAGGTGTGAATACCAGCAAAAGTCAGACATTTTTTATTGCCAGCTCCAAACCCCGTTCTTTCTATACTGGTTTTGAAGGATCGCTGAAAGATGCTGCCGCCTTTGAAAAATTTCTGCACCAGGTAGATAAAGAACAAAAAGCTTCTTTTACCAAAGAAGGCGATCTCAACCTTGCATCCAGCAATGAAGATGTTGTTATTGCCTGGAACAACAGCAAATTCCTTATGCTGGGAAATTTTGGCGCCGACAAATATGGCATTCCCGGTAATGATGGCATTTATAGCGGCGGCAATCCACTGACGGTTGATTCGCTGAAGCAGATTGCAGTTAATCTCTTTAAACGTAAGGGAGATGCCTTACTCGGAAGCGACAAACGTTTTGCCGAGCTGGTTACAGACGGAGGCGACCTGCACTGGTGGGGCAATTACGTATCCACTATTTTCAATGAATACTCCGGCGGCATGCTTTCTATGATGAAGGTAAACCTGCTGGTAGAAAATACAGCTACTGCAGCCACTATCAGCTTCGATAATGGCAAAATAACTGCCCGCTCACGCCAGTATGTGGGCAAAGAAGTGACCAACCTGTTTAAAGAGTATGAGCCCAAACCTATCTCTGAGGCCACACTCAGCCGGCTGCCTGCCAGCGAAGTACTGGCTGCAGGTGCCTTCAGCTATAAACCCGAAGGCCTCAAAGCCCTGCTGCAGTTAATAGGTATGGATGGTATGGTCAACGGATTCCTTGGCAGAGCCGGATATAGTGTAGACGAGTTTATAAAGGCCAATAAAGGAGAAATCCTTTTTGCAATAAGTGATTTTGACCTCAAAAGAGACTCTACTGCTTATGAAGATTTTGACGGTAAAAAATCATACATCTACCGCAATGAACCCAAAATCAATTTCGTGGCCGGTACTTCAGTAAACGATAAAGAAGCGTTTAATAAACTGATCGGCATCCTCCTGAAAGAAACAGATAAAATAGACCAGGCAAAACCCAACGTAAGTTACAAACTCGGAGACAGCTGGTTTGCCACTGGTACCAGCACGGGCGAGGTAGATGCCTTCCTGGCTGGAGGCTCAAAGCCTGCTTATGCATCTAAAATAGCCGGCCATCATGCCGGATTCTATCTCAACTTCAATCGCCTTTTCAGCATTATGCAAACCATCAAGGAGTATGAAAAAGCCGATGCCGCTTCAGAAAGATGGCAGTCAGAAAAAGCCATGCTCGATGCATCTGCCTCTTTCTGGGATGAGGTAGTTGCCAATGGTGATGTGAAAAACGGTGTGCTGACCAGCTATGCGGAGGTTGTTTTAAAAGACAAAAACACCAATAGCCTGGTACAGCTCAACAAATACCTCGACAAAATGTACACATTGCGTCCCAAAGAAAAAGCCTGGGATATGAGCGATGCAGAACTGACACCCATGCCTGCACCGGTTGACTCCGCCCGGTAATCACTGAAATAATTACACAAAGCCGTAGTTTGCTACGGCTTTTTTATTTTTATCTATGCAATTGTCTATCCGCTCCTTGCTGCCCACCTACTTTGAGCAGTCCCGTACAGCAGATTCTGAAATATGGGGTAAAGACCTCGTGTTTTCTCCCGGGCAGCTGGTGAAAATAGTAGCACCATCGGGCACCGGCAAATCATCGCTGATCAATTTCCTGTATGGCATGCGCAATGATTACAACGGGCAGATACAATATGACGGACAGGAACTACGTGCACTGAGTCTTGAAAAACTTGCATTGCTGCGCCAGTCTGCGATCAGCGTGGTATTTCAGGATCTGCGTTTGTTTCCCGAGCAAACCGTACGGCAAAACCTGGAAATAAAACGCCAGCTGCAGCCTTATCATCCTGCTGAAAAAATCGAAGAGATGGCTGCACGGCTTGGCATTGCCTCACGGCTTGATACACTTGCGGGCCGCTGCTCATACGGTGAGCAGCAACGTACGGCTATTATCCGCGCGCTGCTGCAGCCTTTTAACCTCTTGTTGCTGGATGAACCATTCAGTCATCTCGACAACAAGAATACCAGCAAGGCTATTGAACTGATCCTCGAAGAAGCCGCCAGCCGTAAGGCCTGTGTATTGCTGGCCGACCTGGAGCGCATCGATATTTATCCGTTTACCCAATTGTACCATCTTTAACCCGTTTCACTGTGGCTGCATCTTTTAAACCCATACGCCCCCTGCTGCAAACCGGCACCAATGCCGCTTCACGCTGGTTTTCCTACATCGGACTGGGCATCGGTGTATTATTGTTGTTAAGCGCGGTGCAGATGTACATTAACCTGCAGCAACTGCTGCATACAAGCCCTGTACGTAAAAACGGATTTGACTATCTCTCTATCACCCGGCAGGTGACTAATGAAAATATGGGACAAAAAGACAAGCTCTTTTTCTCCGCTGCCGAAATAGATGATCTCAAAAAACAACCGTTTATCACTGATGCGGCACCTCTCGAAGCCAACCAGTTTCAGGTAGAGTTAAGTGCCGGCAACCTGCTCCCCTTCAGCACCAACCTGTTTCTGGAAAGTATCGATGATGCTTTTCTCGACACCCTGCCTGCGGGATTTACCTGGCAGGAAGGGCAGACCCGCATCCCCATTATCGTATCATCCGATTTTCTCGAAATATTTAATGTATTTGGCCCCAGCTATGGTCTGCCACAGGTATCTGCAGAAACAGCATCGGGTATTCCGGTGGTAATCACCTGCCATGGAGATGGTAACCTGGAGCAGGATTTTCAGGGACAGATCGTTGCTTTCAGCGATCGGATCAATTCCGTACTTGTACCGCAGTCATTCCTGCAATGGGCCAACCTTCATTTCAAAGGCAAACAGGCAGAACGTGCTTCGCGTGTATATATAAAAACAAGTGATGCCAACAATCCGGACCTGCTCCGGTATCTTGATCTGCATGCCTATAAAGTGAATAAGGATAAAACCAAGTTTGGTCGCGTAAAACAGGTATTTGAGGGCATCTTTAGCGGGCTGGCTGTATTTGGAATACTGGTTGTCGTATTGGCCCTGCTATTGTTTTCCTTCTATCTCCAACTGGTCATTGCGCGCAGCCGCGACAGTCTGCGTTTATTACTCACGCTGGGATATTCGCCCCGCTGGCTGAGCAGTCATGTATCCCGGCGATTTATCCCTGTATATTTTTTCATCATCATTGCTGCACTGGCTGCTGTGCAGGTTATGCAATGGGCCTTTCACACGCAGGTCATGTATAACCGGCCTGAGTTGCAGACTATGGTACATGTAGCTGTGATAGCACTGGCAATGGTTTTAGTATTGCTGTCGGCCTGGGCCAACTTCAGACTGGTAGACCGGTTGATCAAAAAAGAAACAGGCCATCGTTCCTGAGTGATGGCCTGTAATACATTTTTCTTTACACCTTTATCGCCATGCCAGACAGTTACTGGCTTTTAATTCATTCAGCGCACTGATCGTATCTTCCGCTTTGGGGCCTTCAAGTAAAATGTCGCCGACCTCTATACGCACACCATTGACTTTACCTTCAGTGCTGCGCTTAAATGTAGCAGTGCCATCATACGCCAGCAGTTCAAATACATCGCCGGAAGAGTGTTTCAATTCAGAACTTCCGATATCTGAATCGGCATAAAGCGCGCCATTGGTAATAGTAATCCGCACTTCTGCTACCGCACTGCCTTCGGGAAATTTATATTTACCGGTATATATCTTGAGCGAATCCCCCGATGGTGCAGGTGTCTGAGCGCTCACAGCACTGGCATAGAATGAAATCAGCAGGAAGAAAAATATTCTTTTCATAAATGTTTTGGTTTAAGATAAATGCTTCCTGAAAATACAGTTTTTTTCCGTCTGTTTAAACACGCTCGTATATGATAGCAGCCCCCTGCCCCACCCCTATGCACATGGTGGCGAGGCCGTAACGATCCTGGCGGCGGTTCATCTCGTGCAATAGGGTGGCCGAGATACGCACACCGCTGCAGCCAAGAGGATGACCGATTGCAATAGCTCCTCCGTTTACATTTACTTTGGCAGGATCAAGCTCCAGCTCGCGTATGCAGGCTATAGATTGTGAAGCAAATGCTTCATTCAGTTCTATGAGGTCTAGCTGGCTGGCCGTGAGTCCTGCACGCAGCAGCGCTTTTTGCGTGGCGGGCACAGGGCCAATTCCCATGATGGCAGGATCAACGCCTGCTACAGCCATCGATACTATCCTGGCCATGGGTTGCAGTCCATATTTTTTTACGGCAGCTTCGCTGGCCAGCAACATGGCAGCGGCACCGTCATTAATGCCTGCGGCATTACCGGCTGTGACGGTACCATTCTCTATAAATGCTGGTTTGAGGCGTGCGAGTTTTTCGAGAGAGGTCTGCCGCGGATGTTCATCTTCGAGAAACCAGGTAATGAGGCCATCCTTTTGTATTTCTACGGCGGCAATCTCATCCTGCCAGCGGCCGGCCTCGCGTGCGGCAAAATATTTTTCCTGCGAGGCGAGAGCAAAAGCATCCTGCTCTTCGCGGCTTATCTTCCACTGCTGCGCCACATTTTCGGCGGTTTCGCCCATGCTGAAGGGAGGATACATGGCTGCCAGGCGTTTATTTATGAAGCGCCAGCCGAGTGTAGTATCAAAAGTTTCTACTGAACGTTGAAATGGTGAGCTGGCTTTGGCCGTCACAAAGGGCGCGCGGGTCATGCTTTCTACTCCACAGGCCAGCACAAGCTCTGCATCGCCGCAACGGATCTGGCGGGCTGCATCCATAATCGCCTGAAGGCCCGATGCGCAAAGACGGTTGACCGTATTGCCAGCTACCGTTACCGGCAGGCCGGCCAGCAAAGCAGCCATACGGGCCACATTACGGTTGTCTTCGCCTGCCTGGTTGGCTGCGCCGGCAATTACATCCTCAATTGCTTCAAGTTCAATATTCTCATTCGCCATCAGGACTGCCCTGATTACTCCGGCGAGCAGATCATCGGGCCGGGTATGGGCCAGCGTGCCGCCAAATTTTCCAACCGGCGTACGCATTACATCAATTACATAAGCGTCAGGCATTTAATCGTTTTTTGCAAATATCCGGGAAAAAGGCAGAAGGTAGAAGGTAAAAGGTTAAAGGCGGTCAATCATAACCTTTAACCCTCTACCTTATTACCCTTTACCTTCTCTGTACTATCTTTGCAGAATGGTAAAATCAGCCCCACAGAATATACGTACACTGAGCCTGAGTGATTTGGAGCAGTATTTTGAGGAACTGGGAGAGAAAAAATTCCGGGCCAAACAGGTGTATGAATGGATATGGCAAAAATCTGCCCTATCGGTAGATGCCATGACCAATCTGAGTAAGGAGCTGCGTCAACGCCTGAAAGAAGATTTTACTTTACCCGCCCTGAGCATCGATGCTACGCAGTATTCGGCTGATGGCACTGTTAAGTCGCGCTTCAAAACACATGACGGCCACCTGGTAGAAGGCGTGCTGATTCCTACAGAAGAACGCAAAACAGCCTGCGTATCATCGCAGATTGGCTGCTCACTCAGTTGCAAGTTCTGCGCTACCGGCTACCTGCCCCGCAAACGCAACCTCGAATTTGACGAGATCTATGACGAAGTAGTGCTGATCAACCAGCAGAGCGAACGCATTTACGGAAAAAAATTAACCAATATCGTTTTCATGGGCATGGGCGAGCCCCTGCTCAACTATAAAAACGTATTACGCGCTATCGATCGCATCACCTCACCCGACGGGCTGGGCATGAGTCCACGCCGGATAACGGTGAGTACTGCCGGTGTGGCCAAACAGATCCGGCAACTGGGCGACAACAAGGTTAAGTTCAAACTGGCGCTCAGCCTGCATGCCGCCAACGACATCAAGCGTCACGAGATCATGCCCATCAACGATACAAACAATATCAAGTCGCTGATCGATGCCCTTAATTATTTTTATAAGCATACCAAAAACGAAATCACTTTTGAATATATCCTGTTCAAAAACTTCAACGATTCGCTTAAGGATGCCGATGAATTGATCAAGATTTATCGCCAGGTACCGGCCGACCTGGTAAATATTATTGAATACAACCCGATCGAATTTGCCCGCTTCGAAAAACCCGATGAAGAAAAAGTAGAAGCCTTTATGCAATACCTCGAAAAGAACCGGGTAAATGCACGCCTGCGCCGCAGTCGTGGCAAAGACATTGATGCTGCCTGCGGACAACTGGCCAATAAAGATCAGTAAGCTGCAGTTCGTATTATATTTATTTTTTACTGTTGAAAAACAGCAATTTTATTATGAAAAAGAAGACTCCTGCCTCTCCATTCGACAAATTCTCCCGTAAGCGCAGCAATGCTGCCATCAAAGAAAGTTTCAAACAGGAAAAACGTAAGCATAAAAAAGAGCGTGAAGCTTTTTTTGACCAAAAGCGGGCAGAAAAAGTTGCCCAGGGTCGTGCCGACCTCGAAGCAAAGGCCACCGCTATCAAAGCCCCTGTAAACAACGCTTCGATGCCGCTCAATAAATTCATTGCCCATTGTGGTGTGACGGCACGCCGCGAAGCTGCAGACCTTGTAAGAAAGGGGCTGGTAAAAGTAAACAATGAAGTGGTACTTGAACCCGGACACCGGGTGTCTGCGAAAGATGAAGTAAAGGTGAATGGCAAAAAAGTGTTCCTGGCCCGCAACCTGGTTTATATCCTTCTCAATAAACCCAAAGACTATATTACCACTACCGATGATCCGCAAAAACGGAAAACCGTGCTGGATCTTATTGGCAATGCCACACGTGAGCGCATCTATCCGGTAGGCCGTCTCGACCGCAATACCTCCGGTGTACTGCTGCTGACCAACGATGGCGAACTGGCACAAAAGCTTACTCATCCCCGCAACGAGATCAAAAAAATATATGCCGTAACGCTGGACAAGGAACTGGAGCGAGCCGATTTTGACAAGATACTGGCCGGTATCACACTCGAAGACGGACCTGCATCTGTTGATGTACTTGCGTATACCGACACCAAAGACAAACGCCAGATAGGTGTAGAGATCCATAGCGGGCGCAACCGCATTGTTCGCCGCATATTCGAATCACTGGGTTACGATGTAAAAAATCTCGACCGTGTGATGTTTGCCGGACTCACCAAAAAGAATGTTGAACGTGGCAAATACCGTTTCCTTTCCGAAAAGGAAGTCCGGGATCTGAAACACTTCGGCAGAGGCCGTTAACCGTTTACCACGCACTTTTTACTTTTCTCATGAAACTGACCGAACTTATTATACAGGAAACGGCCAACTGGGTTGCCATCAACAAACCATCGGGCCTGCTTTCTATTCCTGACCGCGAAGGAAAGGAGATTTCGCTCAAGCAAATGCTGATTGAACAGTACGGAAGCATTTTCACCGTACACCGCATTGACCGCGATACGAGCGGGCTTATCATTTTTGCCCGAAATGAAGCCGCTCATAAACATCTCTCCCAGCAGTTTGAATCAAGACAAACGGAGAAATATTACCAGGGACTGGTAATCGGCAGTGTCGTACCAGCCAACGGCAGTATTGATGCTCCCATTGCCGAACATCCTGTACAAAAAGGGCTGATGGTTATTCACCGGCAGGGTAAAGACGCGCTGACCGACTATGAAGTGCTGCGCGACTTCAGGCTTTACAGCTGGATGCAGTTCCGGATTCATACCGGGCGCACGCACCAGATACGGGTACACATGAAGCAGCTGGGGCATCCATTGGTTGCCGATGAATTGTATGGCGATGGCAAACCATTCCTGCTTTCCAGTATCAAACCCAAATTCAAATTATCTAAATACGAACTGGAAGAACGGCCCATCCTTTCGCGGCTTGCCCTTCATGCATTTTCGCTGCGCTTTACAGACGTCGATGGAAGTATGGTGAGTATCGAAGCTCCGCTGCCAAAAGACATGCGGGCCACTTTGCAGCAACTGGAAAAAAGGGCCGTAAAGAAATAAATATGGAGCCCGTTATTATCAGCAGAAAAAAATACATGGGTTATTACCAGCTTATCATAGCCGTTATTACCCTGTCTTTTATTTGCTGGATTGCGCTGGGCAAAACAGTTGATGACGGCGGTATGCTGATGATAAAGGGCAGTGGCAGAATTACGGCGCTTATTATACCAGGAATCTTATTTATCATTTCCTGCTATTACGCCATCGCTTATTTTTTTCAATACAGAAAACCAGGACTTGTAATTGACAGTACCGGCATAACCGATCAATCCAATTATAATGCACTTGGCCTCATACCCTGGAGCGATATTAAAGGAATTGAAAAGCGTACTTTATTAAGGCGTGATTTTCTGCTGATCCGGTTAAGTGACCCGGAAAAATATATCAGCCGGGTAAAAAATCCATTCCGGCGCAAAAGTCTTATCGCCAGCAACAGGCTGCTGAGCACACCACTGGCTATTTCTGTGAGGGAACTCAACTGTAGTTTTTCCAGCCTTGAAAACTCCGTCAAACAGGCGTACGAAGTTTACAGAGTTGATTAATCAGCAATTGATCAGCGCCTGCTCTATATCAGCAATCAGATCATCGATATGTTCCAGACCGGCTGAGATACGGATGAGTCCGGGTGTGATACCGACCGCCTGTCTCTCTGCCTCACTGAGTTTGGAGTGTGTGGTACTGGCCGGGTGAGCCGCAATGGTACGGCTATCGCCCAGGTTGTTAGTCATGCTGATCATCTTCAGACCATTGAGAAAAGCCCGCCCTGCTTCTATACCTCCTTTGAGTTCAAAAGTAAGTATGCCGCCGCCATTACTCATTTGTTTCTGAGCAATAGCATATTGCGGATGTGAAGGCAGGAAAGGATATTTTACAGCAGAGAGCTTCGGATGATTTTCGAAATGACGGGCCAGTGCCAGTGCATTGGCAGCATGACGATCCATTCGGATATGCAGCGTCTCCAGGCTTTTGCTGAGTACCCATGCATTGAATGGGCTGAGCGAAGGGCCTGTATTGCGAATAAACAGGTAAAGCGGTTTTATCAGCTCTTCGCGGCCTACAATCACACCACCCAGTACGCGACCCTGACCATCGATAAACTTGGTAGCTGAATGTAATACGAGGTCTGCACCGAAACGAATGGGTTGTTGCACGGCCGGCGTGGCAAAACAGTTATCAACCACAAAAAGTATGTTTTTCGCTTTGCAGATCGCCGCTACTTTTTCCAGGTCGATAATATCAAGACCGGGATTGGAAGGTGTTTCCAGATAAACCATTTTGGTTTTATCTGTTAGGAGTGCCGCAATATCATCGGGACGGCTCATATCAAAATAGCTGTGACTGATACCCCACTTGGGAAGGTATTTGGTAAGAATGGTATGGGTAGAGCCGAATACTGCAGAAGCAGATACAACGTGATCACCCTGGCTCAGAAATGTCATAAACGTAGCGAAAATAGCTGCCATACCTGTGCCGGTGGCTACACCATCTTCTGCACCTTCCAGGTCGGCTATCTTACGGATAAACTCATCTACCGTAGGATTCGAGAAGCGTGAATATATATTTACATCCAGGCTGTCGTCAGCAAATGCTGCGGCCATATCCTCCGCAGAGTCGTAGGTAAAACTGCTGGTAAGAAATAAGGGCGTGGCATGCTCTTTCTGTTCGGTACGTGGGGTCTGAATACGTACGGCACGCGTTTCGGGATGTTGTGACATGAGGGCTCAACGTTTAATGAGCCGCAAAGATACGGGCTGCGGCATGGAATGTGTCAATAATTCGTAATAAGGCCCCCTTAGCCGGGGGCCTCTTACGCTAACGATTGCATGCACTATTCAATGGGTTATTGCTGCCGTAAATAAATGGTAACTGCCTGGCGCGGGTCTTTTACTACTACAGAATTGTTTTGAAATCCTTTTGCCGCGGCATATACCTTCAGCGGTAGTTTTTGCCAGGAGTCGATGGCAAACTGTCCGCGGGTATTCGTAAGCGCTTCTTCTTCTCCATGCACGATGTATACGTGCGCATTAGTTATTTCTTTACCTGTATCTGCTGCCAGTACTTTTCCCTGGATACGGTAATTGGGCGGCGTTTTAATGGGTGCCTGGGCCTGTATGAGGGTATGCAGCGCCAATAGAACCAGCAGATATTTTATTCGTTTCATAGTATTGGGGTTAACACGTTAAAACAGATTTATTCTTCACCGGTATACTGATGGCGGAGTTCTGGTTTCTGCGCACCGGCTTTTGCGGTTGCATACAAATCGTACCAGTCCTGCGGATCAAGATCAATATTGAAAGCGTCTACGATATGTCTGATGCGGGACTCCTGCCGGGTACCAATCAGCGGCAATGCGCCGAGCTTAATCAACCAGGCCACCGCTACCGATTCAACATTGGCGCCGTAACGCGCACCAATCTCTGTAAGTTTCAGATTGAGGCGGATCGCCAGCTCATCTGTACCGTTCTCAATGCGCCCGCCCGCCAGTGGTGCCGATGCCAGTGGTCGCATATAGCGCTGCTTGATATAGTCAAACTGGCCATTGTCGAGTGCGGTAGTGTTGAGCAGGTTTAATTCAATATGATGAGTTACTATGGGAATACGCAGGTACGATGCCAGCAACTGATGCTGAAAGACAGAAAAATTGGCTACACCGATATTACGGATCTTGCCGGAGATACGCAGACGCTCCAGTGCCAGCGCAGCCTCTTCGAGATTAGCCAGCACATCAAGCCCATCGAGCAGGAAAATATCGATATAATCTGTTTGCAGATTGCGCAGCGAATTATCTACACTCTGTGTGATATGTGCAGCAGAAGTATCCTGATAACGGACTCTTACAGCCGGTCTGGACACATGTGGCAGCAGTACGCCGCATTTTGTAAACAATACTACATCTTCGCGGCGAAAAGAACGCTGACGGATGGCTTTTCCAAAAAGTGTTTCGCATTGATAACCGCCATAAACATCCGAATGATCAAAGGTATTGATGCCGAGCCCGAGGCAGGTTTGAATAATACGTTCCATTTCTGCGGTACTGGTACTGGCCGACTCATCCCAACGCCAGAAGCCATAGATGGCAGGCGATACCTTGGGACCTGCATCACTTAAGTAGATCTTATCCATTTTTTGAAGTTGATGGTAGTTAATGTTTAATCAAAAAATCTTTTCGAAATGCGTAAACTATTTCATTTATAAGCCGCGATTATCATGCCGGTAAATGTCAGCAATGTGATAATTTCTTCACCTGTTAAGCATTCGTTTTATTCTACCCGATATTTCTCTGACGCCGCGGTTGGACTCGAACCAACGTAAAAGGTGTTGCAGACCTGTACCTATCCACTCGGCCACGCGGCTGATGTATATTTTAAGGTGAAAGGCTGAAGGCATAAGGTTAAAAAATATAAGGGCAGGAATATGGCCTTCCTCCTTACTTATAACTTAAAACCTACCACTTAAAACTCAAAAACATCCCGTTTATCGCTGGCCCGCCAGGCATGGCGGACCTACAGGATATTCACTCTTTGTCCTCTACCTTATACCTTTCACCCTATACCTCACTTATAACTTAAAACTTACCACTTAAAACTCAAAAAGGGCATCCTGAAGAATCAGGACGCCGTCTCTAAAACAACTGCCTGCCAGAAATTAATCTGGCAAACGAGCTTCCTGCTTATCGCCGGCCCGCCAGGCATGGCGGGACTACAGCATATTCGTTCTTTGTCTTCTGCTTTTTCCTTCTACCCTATACCTTTAAC
>MKTY01000002.1 GCA_001898485.1 Sphingobacteriales bacterium 46-32
TGAAAGCTTCGAAGTCAAATGACTGTTTGTCTTTCATTTCCATTTGTGTTAGTTTTAAAGTTACAAAACTTCAAACTGACACACTTTTTGTAACACTCTCTCTCAAACGATAGCCTCTTCTTATTTTATGAATAATCAGTTAAGATTAATCTTTCTTAGTTATATCCACAAAACGACCATCAGCATCAACTTTCCATAGATTTCCCCTTTTCTGTTGATCGGACTCCTTGCCCCCTGGAGGAGTATAAATCTCACTACTCATAAAAGAAGAATCGCTTAATATTTTGTAAGACAAAATTGAATACCCCACGCTTTCATCATGATCACAATCCATTGCAATTATCTTACTATCCAAATTTTTACCTTCTGAAGTGAAAGTGAATAAAAATTTAGACACGCAATTTCTTTGATCATCGTAATTAATTATAGCTCCTTTAATACCATGAGAAAAATTAAATACTGTATCACCTGTAAAAATTGCTTGTGAAAATATACCAGTGTAATAAAGACTATCGATATTCAAATGTCTACTTATTTGATAGATAGATAACTCTTTTTTCTCAGATATACTATCCAGAAAAGTATTCTCTTTAACTAAGGCCTGAGAAGGTTGTGGCTTCATTGTATCATCATCTCCAGGGCGAATATTTTCATCCGCTTTCCCTGGCCCAGATTGGCAGGAATAAAATAATAAAATCGCTAATAAAAAACGCATTACTTTTTGATTTTTTTTACTTCTATGGTTTTTCGTTCCTGATTATCAATAGTTCGTTGTTTAGCATTCTCGGAGGGCAATGTTGGTAGAGGTATTGTAACAGTACCAATGAACGGGATTTCTAACTTAATACTTCCTCCGTCATCAGAAGTTCTGAATGGATGACCTATTGTATAAGATTTTCCTACTTTCCTCCACATTTTAACAGTGCCGACATCGGCTGAATTTGCCTCATATGTCTCAAAGCTAATAACCTTTCCCGACTCATCAACCATAACATTCCCAGTCGCAATCATAACATGGTCAGGCTTGTAAATAAAATCGCCTTCCGATAGCAAATTAAAATCCTTATGAACATAAGCCTTACCCTCTTTTTCCGCTTTTCTAAATGCAGCTAACTGACCGCTTGATCCAGTTCTCAAAATTTTAGAATCAAATAGTAACTTTTTATCCTCCTGATATGAAGCATTTACAAAACCAGAGCAATCTATACCAAGAGAACCTTTATTCGAATAGGTAGAAAAATCTTGATAAACACTCTTTACAACCTCTGCCCATTGCTGATACAAATCAGTAGCGGTACAAACCTCTCCTGGCCCTTTCTTATAATGACCAGGATGATAATTCGAAATCTTTCTAAGACCTGGTAAAAGCAAAGTGCTCCAAAACGTCTTACCTTCTTCTGAACGTAGCAGCCCGATTAATTCAGGTGCTGGTTTTTTACCACCAAACTCATACGGAGTATTCAACATTTGCTCAGCCTTATTTAGAATCTTACTTGATTCCAAGCCATCAACATCAACTGCAATAATTGGTGAATTACTGGCAAATTGATAGGGTGTATAAAACGGATACCATTTACTTAACGGATCGACAGACAAGAACCTTACCAACCTCGGGTCATAAATCCTCATCCCATAATCCTGCTGATTTCCCTCTCCCTTCACCTCATTATCATTCTCCTTTCCATTAAACCCATAACGGTATGCACCTGCTTCAAACTTTCTCCCAACCATTACCATACCGCCCGGATAATAATCACTGGCCGTCACCACATCTGCCTCGTAGTATGCCACTTCTCCATTACCATCATCGGTCGCCAGTTTCTTATCATTAATGGTGGCCAGTACATTGCCCAGGTGATTGCTTAATTCAAAGATCTTTTCGCCTCTGGTGAAGGTAATCAATTTACCAAGACGCATATCTGGTATCCACCCTTATCCATGCTTCTTACACAAAGAACTAGCATTCACCTTACAGACAGCCCGTTTTTCCCGCGTGAAAAATATATTTTTGCCAGTAGGATTTCGGTGAAAAAAAACTTCTAGACCGACAGACCTTCTGGCGAAATTATGCTTAGCTACAAGCTAAGCATAACTGTATTAAAAAAGTAAAAAATATCAAACTAAGGAGAAGAGGGCAGTTATTTGACTGCGAAAATTTTCCTTTTATGTTCGATGGAGTCACTTTGAAAGAATCCAATAAGATATTAAAAGTATTAACCGAGCTGTAGTGCTATTTGCATCGCCTGTTGCTGCTTGCCCCGCTCTGCGGGGATGCTCCATTCAACTACAGGATCCCCGATCGGCAACATGAAAGAGGATGAAAATTTTTCAATTATTAATCTGAAAAATTGAAACCTATATCTGCTCAGAGGCTTACAAAAAAAGAAGAAATTAGACCTACGCAAAAAAGCTTTCACGCATCCAACAGGAGATTCATTCGCCTCGCTAAGTATATGTTATTGATTGATCAGCCTAACCGGCTACTTCCATACAAGGTTTACGGTAAAAAAACATCGTTAATACCGACAGACACTCAATCGAAATTCTGTTTAGCTATAAACTATAGCAGTACAATTCAGAACAGAAGTTTTTCAAACTATGGAGAACAAGATTATTTATCAGATCAAATACTAAGTTCAATAAATAATCTTACTTCAATTTAACTTTTATCCCATTTATTGTAAACCCTTCAGTAAAACAATATTCTACAGCTCTACACATACAATTAATCATATAATCCTGCCGATTGTTAAATGCCAAGTAATCAACATCCAAACAATGAAAATTTTTCATCAATTTGTTCAAATAATTTTCATCCTTATAAAGATATTGCTCCAAATCTACACCCCATGGCACATTACCTTTTACCGGTATTGGGATATGAATCGTAATTTCTTTGTACTTCTCAACTGGATAGGATCGTTCCTTTAAATAAATAAGGATTTGTTTTACATGATTATACCTAAACCGGAAAGTTACTTCCCAATCATTTAGCTTTTCATTCACCACTTTATCAGAAAATTTTTCAGCATAATTTTTAACTACTGAGCGAATCTCATTTCCGCTAAATCCAGCATCAATAAAATCAGATATATATGCAGAATCTAAAACCCTTACTATCATAACTTATACTTTTTTTCTTTTTCTTTGTTTAATGGAAGTTGGTTACCCTTTTCGCGTTCGATCTTGACTTCAGCAGCCTCGGATTCCTTAGCCTTTCCAGTAGTAGTGCGGCCTAATTTTTTCCTTTCTGTCGCAGTAGCATTAGGGTATCCAGCTCTTCTTGCTTTCCTTTCGCTTGCTTTCATTCTAACAGGCTCACCTGTTGACGTTATTCTCTCAGCATCTGCCTTTCCTACCTTTAATAACTCACCCTGTTTATTAGGCTCAGAATGCACATCATACAACATGAATTCTCCCTCCGCATCATTTGCATTCTTATTTTTAGGTTTTACTAAGGCTTTCTCGGTTGTCTTCGCATCATCAATCTTATCCGCTGCCTTTGCAACACCTTTAACTTCATCTATTTTATCCGCTGCTTTTGCAACTTTGGTGATTTTTTTAGCTTTCCCTACATAGGGTACAACAGCCAAAGCTCTATCAGTTGCAGACAATTTTTCTCCTGTAACAAAGTCTTCGCCTGTAACGGCTTCATATATTCCTTTAGCAGTGCCAATAAGAGGAAGAACATCTAGCAGCGCTGATTTTTGTTCGGGAGTTAATTTCGCATTGATACGATGTCCCATTTCATCAGATACAACCATTCCTGTAGGCCATTGCTTACCTGACATAAACGGAGGTGTAGTTCCAGTCGCTATTAGCCCTTCTAATCCGTCCAGATCTATCGCCCAAAGAGGAGTATTACTTGCAAACTGATATGGAGTTAATTCAGGATATTCATCACCAATCGGATCCACACTCAAAAACCTCCCTAGCCTCGGATCATAAATCCGCATCCCATAATCCTGCTGGCCGCCTTCACCCTTTACCTCATTATCATTCTCCTTCCCATTAAACCCATACCGGTACGTGTCATCAAAAGCATACTTCCTTCCCGGCATGATCATCCCAAACGGATAATAATCATTGGCCGTCAGCACATCCGCTTCTTACCAGGCCACCTCTCCATTGCCATCATCGGTAGCCAGTTTCTTGTCATTGATGGTAGCCAGCATCCCGCCGGTGGCGGGACAAGCTATTGCCCAGGTGATTGCTTAATTCAAAGATCTTTTCGCCACGGGTAAAGGTAATCAATTTTGCAGGGTCATAACCGGTTGCCAGGCTGATACCCGTTTCAGGGGCTATAGTTTGCGTGCCGGAAAGCCCCAGTCTGCTGCTGCCGTACAGATGCAACTCGGCCTGCACAAGTGCCCCCACTCCATCCTTTTCATAAATACTCATCACATTGCCACTGGCGTCCCTTACATATACGGTGGTTTTTCCATCATAGGTTTTACTGATCCGGTTACCGGCGGCATCGTAGGTGTAATAAATAGTCCCACCCACTTTTGTAACGGATTTTATCTTACCATAAACAGTCCAGGCTACAGTCAGATTTTCAGACTTATCCTGTACCAGGTTGCCGATGGCATCATAGATATAGTTTTCCGTCTCGGTCTGGTTGTCGATATCTGCTGCATAGTTTCCGCTATACCCGACTTCATCCAGCACCTGCTTCAACTGGTTGGTATTGGGTAAGCATTGCAGTATTAAAAAGCAAAACAAACTAAGTAGAACAGGGTAAATTTTTCTTTTTACAGCCCAAAAACATTTGTATAATTTACCTGGTGATAAATATCTTGCAGGCACTGTAGCACCTGATCTTTCAAAATTGTTTATGTCACGTACCGAAAAAGAAATCTACGCCAACTATACTGATTCCTCTATCAGGGTTTACCAGGCCTATAATGCCGCTATTGCCACCAGTGCCGTGGCTCATCAAACTTTTGTATCGCCTCCCTTTAAGCGTGACAGGGCTACCTGGATCAAGCCTTCTTTTTGCTGGATGATGGAACGCTGTGGCTGGGCCAGTAAAGAAAACCAGGAGCGTGTACTGGCTATTGATATCACGTGCGAAGGATTTCGATGGGCTCTTGAAAATGCCGCACTATCGCATTATGACGGTAAAATACATACCAGCTATGAACAATGGAAAAGCCAACTGAACAATAGTCCAGTCGTAATACAGTGGGATCCGGAACGTGATCTACAGGGCAATAAGCTTCCATATCGGAGTATTCAGATAGGACTCAAACCGGTGGCTATTGAACGCTATGTGAATGAATGGATACAGCAGATCACAGATATCACTCCAGTGGTAAAGGAAATTAAACAGCTGATTGATCAGAAAGACTGGGAAAAAGCGGCAGCCCTGCTACCAGTTGAGTCACCCGTCGAATTTCGACCGTCGTAATATCTCCAGCTGTTCCTTAATATGCTTTCGAATTACAGGATTGTCCGATTTACCCAGTAAATCAAGTTTTCTTCTCGAGTCAATCGAATTTATTTTACCAAGTTTAAAAATACATCTGCGGGCCAGGGCAAAAGTATCGTCATAGAAAAGATAATCCAACTTCAGTAAGGCCGTTTTATACAGTGTTTCTACAACCACTGGAATATCTAAAGTGGGAAGTGCCCCTACAAGGCTCTCATGGCTAAAATGCCACTGCTCTTTTAAGAATTGACAAATCAGTTGATAATATTTATCCCAGGAAAAAATACTCGGATCAAAGATAGTCAAAGTAATAGCAAATTCTAAAGAATCTGCATCTTTAGTGTCATAGGTTTTTTTGAAAACAGAATAGATATACTACCGATTATTAATTAACGGTACCGGATACCGCTTCAAAAAATCATCCTCAGTTATTCTTCTAAAAAGAAGATCCTCGAAAAGCTGTTTTTCCATTTCATTCATATTTTTCTTTTTTATGGAATTACTTTATAATTAATTATCTGGCTATTAAAAGTTTTCAGTGCTTTAACTTGGCAAAACAAAAGCAGCTTGATTAAACCTCAACAGCTGCCTAGATTTTAATCCAACCCTTTTGAAAATTAAACATAAATAATCCTAATCTATCAGATCAACTACTAACTATTACATATATTACTATTGTCTTAACCCCTTATTAGCTGGACAGATTTTTTAAAATGGTTTGCTACTAAATCATCTTTTTCCTGGTAGCCGGT
>MKTY01000003.1 GCA_001898485.1 Sphingobacteriales bacterium 46-32
CATAGTTGTATTCGATCCGCTTGGTCATGTGCCCGCTTACTTCATTGAGCACACCTTTGCCATAAGACTGCAGCAGGGTATCTACATTGCCATGTATATCGTAACTGTAATAGGTAGTACTGGTCGGGTCATCGCCAATAGCGTCCTTCAATCTGGTATAACTTACCCGGTTGCGCAGGTTAGCCTGGTAGAGCAGTCGCTCTGTCCCCTCCTCCAACTCTTCTGCAGGCAGGTCATAATAAGTCGTCGTGATCTGCTCACGACTGGCTGCTGCAGCGGTGAGCCAGCCCAGCAGGTTTTCGGGATCGCGGGTAATATCGTCATCTGGCTCGGTAACCGACGTGAGCTGCCCTACTTCGGTAATACGACCCAGCGCATCGTACAGTGTATAGCTGTATTCATCGTTGCCGGCCTGCCGGGCATTGCGGCTCAGCACCAGGCGGCCGAGACGGTCATACCAAAAATGACTGGTGCCTCCATCGGGGCTGATCTGCTCTACTACCTGGTTGAGCGAGTTGTACCGGTATTCGGTCAGCAGTTTATTATCAGCCGGCTCACTCGCATCCAGTGCACGCTGGGATTTTACAAGGGCTATCCAGTTATCATACTCCGTATCATCCATCTTTGATACGCTTACCCCCTCGGGTGGTACGGTCTTCACGAGGTTACCCGCCTGATCGTAATAGTAAAGGGTAAAATGATATTCCGCTACATCTGCCGTGACGGTAAACTGCTCCAGCGCACCGGCACTCAGGCATTTGGCGCGGTAAGTGCTGTCGAAGTTCTCATACTGGAGCTGCACATACTTATTGTACTGCTCGGTAGCCAGGTGCAGGGCCATATCGGTCAGGTAATCGCAGGGATCACCTTCATCCTCCACTATAGAGGGGATGACCGCATTGGTATTACACAATCGCGGCGGCAACACACTGGTGGCCGGCGCTGCTGCAGGACGCAGGTGCACCGTCAGCGCATTTTTTTCTACGCCACATACATTCAGCTCCACATCGCAGTTGTCGAGCGCCCATTGCCGTATCTGTCCATAATCCGTAAACGCCATGCTGTAATACTGGTTTATAAACCGGGTAAACAACTGACCGCATTGATCAGGCGGCATGCCCTTATTAAGCATATAGAATGCCCGTATTGCCGGCGACAGGCGATTACAATCCATCAGGTAGGTAGTGTTTTCCGGAAAAAGCGGCAGCGGCACACCACAAGCTCCATAAATACGCGCCACCTCGCCCCAGGTCACCCGCCGCAGCGGTTTAAACAACTCGTTGTACAACTCCACAAACACATCACGGCTTAACGGCCGGGGCAATGCATCACTGCCAAAAGCCGCATTGTACTGCACTATCACTTCACCGAGCCGGCCACAACTATCGGGCTGGCATATATTCAGCTCCATACCGCAGAGCTGGTAATAGTACATCTGTATCTCGGGGAAGCTGAGCGTATCGCCCGTATTGGCATTGAAGAAATAAGTGAATGCCTGCTGACAACTGTCGGCAAAATAACGCGAGGGATCAGGGTACATGCCCCTGAATTTGTTATAAATATCCTGCAGTTGCTGGCAGGTGATGGCGGGCAGGGTATTGCAAAGCTCTACTGTTTTACCACAGGTACGTTTATACAACAACATGATCTGTCCATAATCGTAACTCAATCCAAAATGCGCATTGAACTGTACGGTAAACAGGCTGTCGCAGGGACCCACGCCGGGGTTTACCAGCAACCAGGTATTGAAGTCCTGTACAAATTTGGTGAGTATACCGCAGGAGTCTACCGGCTGACACAGGGTCAGCGGCCGGCCACAGGCTTTCTGATACAACGCAGCTATTTCACTATAGACATAGGTCGTTCCCAGGCGGTCATTTACATACCATACAAAACAATCGTTGCAGAAAGTGCTGCTTAGTGAGTCGAGGCCAGAACCGGCACAGGCAGCAGTGCCCATATTTTTATACGAGATCAGCATCTGCTGCAGGCTGGTACAACTCAGCGTGGTACCACAGGGGTTGAGTACAATACCGCAGCTCCGGTAAATACTGTCTATCTGCCAGCCTTCGAGCTCCAGGCCATACAGATTGTTGAAATAATCGACCCACAACGAATCACACTCACCGGCAAAGATCACATTGGGGCGACAACTGGTCCAGCCATCGATTATATCCTGCAGGCGGCTGCAGTCAAACTGGCGGCATACATCCAATTGGCCGCCACAGGTGGTCTGATAGAGTTGTACCAGCTCGGGATAACTATAGTCGGTGCCATAGATACCATTGAAGTGATCGGCAAACAGGCTATCGCATTGCGCATTGATGGCGATGGGCATACCATAGCGGCGATAGAAGCTGTCGATCACGTTTTCGAAGCCGGCACAATTTATAGTGGGCTGGCAAACATTGGGCAGGCTACCGCAGTATTGCTGAAACAAGCTTTGTATCTGTGCAAAAGTGAGCGTGGTGCCGAAGTGTGTATTGAAATAGGTAACAAAAGCCGACTCACAGGCGCCGCCCCAGGTACTGTCGCCATAGCTAAGCACAAAGGCATCGCGTACATCCTGCAGCTCATCACAATTCCAGTCATCGTTGTAGGCCGCACAATCTTTTTCAAACTGCAGGTAATCATCCCAGCCCCTGCTCAATCCTGTACGGGCATTCATAAACTGTTCAAACAGTTTATTGCTGGCCAGTTGTTCATCGGTGAGTTCATCGCCCTCATAGATCACCGCATGTGTGGGATAAAGCGTATTGAACTGCAGTTTGGCTGCTTTATACTGGCGGCAATCAATACAGTTGTTAAGCGGCGTGTTGCAATCGAGGATAGCCGGTATCTCCAGCGGAGGATCATACAGTTTGCAGGCATCGATACCATTGGCACAGCCACTGAGGAGTGTATCGAGGAAACTCTGCCGGATAAGTGTGCCATGTTGTGCCGCAATAAACTCGCTGAGTGTACCACTGAATCCGAGCTGATTTTTTTCTGCCTCAAGTACATCCAGGCGTGCGCAGAGGCATGAATCCTGTTGCTCAACCACCATGGGGTTGCTAAGTGGCATCTGCCTGTCGTATGGCTTGGGGTAATCGATTACATAAGGGGTACATACGACTGACTCGTCTATCTCGTAGTCGTCAAATACGCTACGGATCACTTCTTCAAAACTACTGGGGAACGATAGCTCATTCGGATTTGCAGTTGAAGAGCCGGTTGGATGATCTGCATCACTGCCCCGTATACAGACATTTACCAAACCGTCCATGATCTTGCGCAAGATTTCTTTTTTCTCAGGATGAGCAGCCAGTTCGGGGCAGGTTTCCAGTTTGGACGTCCACATGGAAATATAAGACTCGCAGGTTTCTTTAAACTCCAGTGCCATTTCCTGATCGGCCATGTTTGTGGCCTGGCTGACACCGTTGGCATTCAGTGCAAAATTGTACTGGGTAAAGAATCCATTATTACTCACATCGTCGGGCATTACAAAGCGCCGCTGATAATGGAAAGCCGGGTTATTCAGGATATTATCACGTTTTGTATCCAGATTTCTAAACTGAATAAGCTCGCTGAGCATGCGTTCCTTCTCCGACAGATACATGCTGCGGAAGAGGCGCCATACCATATCCTTGTCACCGGAGCAACCTTCCTTTATATCAAATGGTGGTATCGCGTTGATAGTACAATTGCCGTCATCTTCTTTGCAGTTCACACTCATCCAGGCCAGTTGCCAAATTGTCTTACCGGTTTTACGGTAACTGCTGGTGAGAAAGGTATTCATCATGTTGCGGTAAGTGAGCCCGTAATAATCCGGATTTCTGGTGGTTTCGGCAGCACCCAGACCGCTGAAGAAAGGATCGAGGTTAAGGATATTGGTACTGATAAAGCCGGCAGCATCTGCGGCCTGCCAGGTATCGGTATTCTCTACCGTTACATCCCAGTCGTAACTGGTGCCCAGGTTCGTTTCTGCATAGCGCAGCTTATCATATTCCGGGTGCAGGTAAAGCAATGACTGCGCCCATTCTTCACGAAATATTTGGGTGAAAGATTCAGCATTATCTGGTATGACTACCGGCTGGCCCTGCTCATCAGCATAATAGTTCACTCCGGTAGCAGGATTCCAGGGATTTCTGTAAAATGGCAGAAGCGCTGAGGCATTTGACAATTGCCTCCAGGGATTTTTGTATCCTTCATAAGGAACTGCCTGGTTGAAGATGTTGTACGGATTAGTACTGCTCTCCTCATACTGTGGGTTCCCATCGCCATAGTCTGCTGATCCGTTAAGACGGCCATACTGTCCTTCATCCGGCATCATATCCTGCAGCATCATCTCTTTCAAAAAGAGAAGTTTATTTGTGCCATTGGCTGCTCCGCAAAGTGCCTGGCAGGCTGCCAGTGCTTCATTGTAGGCAGCAGTTATTTCCATTTCAAAGGCAACGGGATTGGCCGGATTTAACCCCTGCGACTCGAGGTATCGGGTACGAAAATCGCTGGGTGAGCCCAGTTCAGTAATGCACGACTCACAGGTCACATTACAGTTGGCTGCGGCTAGCAGTACATTATAATTCTCTGTATAAAAGTCTTCGAGTGTTTTACAGATATTGTTTACAGCAAACAGGTTTTTGCGATACCAGTCCTGCGCATCCTTACTAAGCGTCAGTATCTTGGTGATGTTATACTCTCCTTCATCCAGTTCATACTCTTCATCTACCACCAGAGTGGGAGGGGCATTACCACATTCCACATCATAACTGCCAAAAGTGAAATTCTTTCGGGTGATCACGATGGGTTCATCCATGCAGTCGGAAGTAATGCGTATTTCCAGGTCATAATAGCAGTCATAACAGACCGGCTCTCCTGGCGGTTTACAGGCCACGATCTCTGCGCTCTGCGGGTTCAATTCGTAATGAAAGGTATGCAAGCCCTTCTTCGTCACCAGCAAAGTAGTCGACGACTCAATGCTACGATCTTTGACCACATTGTTGCCATTGGCCAGCAGGTTGCGGGTATAGGTACGGGTCTTAAAGCTATTGAGCGCATCGAGGCTGTCTGGCACAGGTCCGGCAAGGGCGGTAGCAATGGTGCGTCCGCGCATGTCCACATACGAAACGCTGTACTGTCCATTGCCATCGCGTACCATGTTTTTGAAGTAATGCGAAGCATCGCCCACCTCGGTACCAAAGAGCGCATCCAGTTCTTCCTGGTCGGCACTGCCATAAAAGTATTTTGTCTCATGGCCTTTGTTGAGCTGATACTCCTGCCCCACTCCACCCTGCGCAGCCACCCGACCGGTAGGATCGGCCGTATACTGGGTTTCGGTATACGGATATCCAAACGCCGAGGGGATATAGTTGTGACTGGTAGCCACATAGGCTGCAATCAGCGGATTGTTGGAAGAGTAATACTTCGAAGCACCTGAGCTACTATCGAGATCAGGTGTATACGTGGCGCATTTTTCTCCCTCCAGCGGCACCAGGTCGTAGAGAGTTTTGGGATATACATCGGTCGTAAACTTGTTGAAGTTGTGTGCATACTCGATGACCCGATTAAGTGTGGGGGCCGGCAGGATATTGATGGTGGGGCGGCCCTGGTAGTCATACAGGCTTTCGGCCACAGTAGTATAGACGCTATCAATGCCAACAAGATAGTGCCTATCGATACTTTTAGTAACGGTCTGACGCCCGCGAAGCGTACCATCGAAGTACTGAATCACCGTCTTGCGTTTACCATCTTCTGCGTAGGAGGTGCTTACCTGCCAGTTGAGGCCAGGTTCGTGTCCCTTTACATAGTGATACCAGGTGATGTTATTATCGTCTGTACTCCATATTCCCGGCACGATATCGCCATTTTCTTTTTGCTGCACCGGTCGCACGCGGTAAAACAGGTACCCATTTCCGTCATAGATAAGTGGTACCCGGTATTCATCGAGTGCTGAAATAATGGTGACCCGTGTCGCATTTTTGATAAACAGTTTATCGGGATCAAAAACGCCTTCTGTCTTGTAATAATCCAGAGCCTCCACATCTACCCAGGTCCATTCCACATCGTAGTGGGTAATACCGGCACCGGGATCGAGTGTCCACTTCACTTTCAGCTCATCTATATTGCCGGAGGAAGAAGTATCTCCCTCGAGATGAGTTACAGCTGATACTTTTATTACATCACAGTTAAACGCATAATCCCGTCTTACGCTCATTCGGTTTTCGAGTACCAGCATTTGCGTCACATCCCATGCAGCACCATTTATACTCACGCTGTCGATGCGCATTTTCACTTTCCGGCAGTTATCGAAGCGGAATGAATTACGGCTCATATGACGGGCTCCGATGGCCGTATCATACTTAACCATAAACTCTTTTCGGCTGATCGAATCCTGGTTACCACTCAGATCAGTATAAATGATCGTCACCCACAAGTTGGCCTGAAAAGAAGACTGTGCCGGTACCCGATAATCCTCATCCACATACAAAGTGACAGTATTAATGTACTTATCATTGGCCGGATTGGCAATATTACTCACCAGTGGGGAGTAATAGATTACATCAACGGTTTCCCGCAGCGAATCTTTTTTGATAGCGCCGTTTTTGCCCTGCAGCACAGTTACCAGCACCGGGTCTTCTGATGCAAAGACCTGAACGCAGGTCAGCAGGAGGCAGCTGAAGGCCAGCAGTAAGCGGATGACTGCTCTTTGCAGTCGGGCAGATGAAATGGTTGGTCCGGTCATTTCCTGATCAGTTTTATGTGGCTACTACCTGCATACACAGGCAGGAGGTGCTATCAAAAAATCTTTTATTCAAAGAATATTGTTCATTCAATCGATTGGTTCGGGCTCTGTCCCTTCCGGGTACATCTCCGCATTGGGACTCCTCCTCGATGTTTCCATATTATTTGTTATCAGTTCGTAATCCCGGTATTTAGCCGCCACCTGGTAATGTCGTCTGAAGCGGTCATATATTACATATTTGCTATCGTCAAATACTTCCAGTGTATTGGGAAAAGTATAGTTGAGAAAACTCATGGTGAGTTTTCGTTTAACCGGTTTAAGACTCACCTTAGCCAGCAGCGTATCCGGAATATCCCCCCGGTCAAATGCTTCGCGGGTTTCCATTTCAATGGCTGTGGGCAGATAGGAGCCCGGACGATAATAAATAGCAAACCGTGAGTACGGCACACTATCGATTAATGCTACAAACGAAATAGCGTGCATCGTATCTGTCTGCGTAAGACGAATAGAATAAGCAGTGTCATACCATGTAATAATAGAGTCAAGAAACTCGCGAAGCGGAAAGCGGTTGCCTACCAGCAGGGGTTCCTCACGCGACATAATAATAGTACGGTCATCATGATAGATACTGTAGCTGAAAGAATCTGTCTGCACAAATTCCTCCTCGCCCGTGCGGTAATACAGGTTTTTGTTATTGATGATATAACTCACCGCCATTTCATCCTGTCCGAATTTGCCGAAGGACGTATCGCTCTTCATGCGGTAAATGACATCAAAAGCCAGGTAACGGGAGCTGTCGAATACCTTGTTGACCAGGTAGAGTTCCGTTTTCACACTATCCAGGTTTGCCGGCTGGGCCGTAGCAGAAAAGCAGGATATTGCACAACACAACAGGATCAGCATATTTTTTCTCATAATCGGCGAGTATTAAAGGTCTTTTACTTCTTTTTGAATAGCGCTCCGGGTTTCGGTGATTGTTTTGACACCCAGCCTGGTTTCTTTTTTGGTTCTTATCAATGTGCCTTCGTCATCATATTCATAGAAGGCGGCAAAGTTGTTTTCATCCAGTTCCGCCACGAGCCGCAGGGTGACCGGATCGTACACAAACGATTTCATGTTGGCATTGAAGGGATGAAACCGCAGATCATCCACATACAGCGGGTCGCCGCTCGGTGCGTTGAGCTCCAGTATCAGTTTACTGTAACCTTCCGGAACATCAAATTCCGCTTCAAACAATTGCCAGCCTTCGATCACCTTTTCTCTTGGCATAAATTTGCCTTCGGTGATTCCACTTGTATTTTTGATACGAAGATTCAGGTCATCGTAGCTGTTGCAGGCACAATCTGTACCGCCTTTTTTCACCCACATGCTGGCTATCATTTTAGTACCCGGTACCAGGTTAAATGAATCGATCAGCTGATGATTGATCGCCTGGATGGTATCGGGCTTGGTACAATACACTGTAGAGGTGAGGACTGTACCACTGGCCCGGCTTTCTTCACCTTCCGGATATAAATTTTTAGGAGGTATCGATGTGTAGGGTATACTGGAACTCTGGTTGCCATCGGGACCTGGTTGCCGCCATACCAGGTTGATATATCCGTAATGAGAATACTGGATATATCTTATCTCAATGGTATGCAGTGTGCCGGCTGTAAGGTATACCTGCTGCAGAATATGCGGCTGGTTTCTGTGATTATTGGCGTAGGCAGCCTGTACCACGGTGCTGGTATTATCGGTCACATTGATCCACGCCTCATCATCCACACTACTGAGGTCAAACTGGTAGTAACCCGAGCGATCTACCTGTACACTTCCCTTCCATTTCATGGATATCTGGTTGCAATGCTGCTCACTGGGCTTGCCCCCATTATTCTTCGGATTACAGGGCAAGCGGCCAGGATCATCGGATCCTTCAAAAGACAGGTTAATTTTCTCATCTACCCGTGTGTCAGCTAGAGTGGAAAATATCATATCATTATAGTAGTAGCCTTTCAATCCTCTTCCATTGGGGAGCACCCGTGTTATACCTTCTACAGCTGCGGTATTCACTTTTATCCGCAGGTCGGGGTTGATCACCCGGTCATCTGCACTGCTTTTTATATCAATATTGAGTGTACTGTTCGTATTCACCATCAGGCTGTGCCGGCCGGTATGCGCTTCTGTGCTCACCAATTGACCCGTAGTGATACCGGTATTCCAGTGACGTTTGGAAGGTTTGCAATAAGGCTCACAGGGCTCATCCTTATAATCATAATCTTCGAAGCCATCAAAAGCCGACAGGCGCAGGCGCGAATTATTGACCACAGCCACGGGCAGCGTTTCCTGGTATCCATAGATACCTGCATTATACCGGTCAAGCGGATCATGATTTTCCAGTTCGGCACCGCGCCGGTTGTACTGGGTCACTTCTGAGTTCCAGACCCATTTACTATTACCTGACTTGGCCAGTTGTATACCTCCGTCATCAAAGGCCCAGTAGTGTACAAAATTGGCCAGCACTCCACTTGTCCGTACATCGGTGGTCTCCGTCACCGATTTTTGCTGGCGGTCGCCATAAAACACATAACTGCGATAAGGCCGCCAGTTGCCCAGCACACCCTGGATGTAGGGATTCATTTGTTTTTTGGAAAATGTAGAGAAACACAATTTGGCGGTAACATAGGTTTTGCAATAGGTATAATTAGCTGGTGGTGTAGTTGGTGCATCAGCTAAACCACCCTCATATACAATAGGATCCGATTCGCTGCATTTCGAATATTTAACGAAAATAGAGGGTATCCGGGGATAACAACCTTTGCATTCACTTTGTGGGCTAACCGTATATCCGTCAAAACAATAGCGCCAGGGATGTTTATTATTTTTGTCTACGATAGCATCGCTGGTTTTGTAAAACCCGAATTTAATAGCCGGAGCCGCGTTCGGATTACCATAATTATCAGCCATGCCCTGCACGAGGTTGGTTACATTGATATCATAAGATCCTGGAAAATTGATACTGTTGGGAATACTTCCGCTTGGTGTGAATAATACATAATCATTCAACAGGTCTGTCTGTGCATTGTCAAAAAATATCTGCCGCCACTGTGCATCGTTGTTTGTATTGTACCAGGGGGTGATCATCCGTGAAAGCTTGATGGTCATGGGCGCAGAATGATCGTAGCTCCGGAAACTGATATGAGGCAGATCGAAAGGATGTGCTCCTCTTTTATATGCATCGGTACCTTCATTGTCCTTATGATACCCCCGGTGCCCCGACAAACTCAATTTCGCTTCATGAATTTTCGCCCCGTTCAAGACTGAAGGCACATTATACCATGCCCAGGTACTGATATCATGAAATGTTCGCTTCAAAGAATTAACAGGGGATGGGGTACTCATTTTATACAGCTGTATAGGTCCCTGTTTATTTTTATAATAACCCGTTGCTAGATTTACGATATTCATCAAATACCCGGTATAAGTACTATCATTGGAAAAACTGGTTGAGTATATTGGCGTCTGCCGCACGGTCACAATAGAGGTATCGGCACTGAAGAACTGGTCATTGGCCCGCCATTTTTCTTTAAATTCCATAGCGGCGGCATTCAGGACCTTCGTGTTGTTATCCACTACAATCTGCTCGCCATCTCCTACCTGCCGTATGGGGTTTTCCAACGAAGTAAATCCGCCGACAGAAGCCCCGACAATATTCCGTTTACCTGAACGCACTACTCTGAACCTAACATCGGTACCATTGAAGGGATTACCATACCTGTCGAGGAAAATAAATTTTTTGACTGTATTGCGGTCATCCTTACGCATATCCACTGCCCAGATCAGTTTTTCATCACTTGACTTTATCGTTGGCGGATAACCGGAGGCCACACAGCCGGGGCTTTCCGGCTGTGCCTTACTCGAATTGGAGATAATATAAAGCTCATCACCACTTTCGAAATTATCCAGCATACCTTCGGGAGCATTTTCTACCATGCCGTTCAGGAATGTGACACCGCTATATACCATGTCTATATTCTTGTAGGCAGGTTGCATGCCCGACTCCACCCACCAGGCCGGATAGCTAAACTGATACACCGGATCCTTGAACTCATTGTAAGTGCGGCTCAATAATACATCACCCGTTTCTGCGTCATACACCAGATTCTTGGTTCCCACCACACTTCCTTTGTCGATCGTCACCACACTATCGAGTATACCATATTCGTTGACCACTTTGAGTGTGCTGGCAGCGCGGTACCTCGATTCATCGCGGAATGCCATCCGGAAAAATGTGGGGATCAGCACCGGGAAAGACCAAGCTGTAAAAAAGTCAACATTGAGAGGAATATCTGCGGATCGCGTTAAGGTAAGATGCTCGCGGAAGTCATTCATCAACTCGACTTCTTTTCCAATCATTTTACTGCTGATCTCACCATCAGGACCGCTGATAACGGGTACCTGGTTGTCGAGTTTATATTTACCATCCCCTTTTTTGGTGAGCCGGTAATGGTAGGCTGTAAAGTTGATCGGTGTCTTGTAATCATTTTCGGGAAAGCTGGCCTGTGATTTCACCTTACCATTCATATCATTCAGGATCACCCTGAATCCCTGTGCCAGAGTTATATATTCTTTTTTATTGAAATTGAAAACCTTATTGATCAGCGGAGGTTTGTGGTGGCTACGGCTTTCCTGGTCAAAATTGGTATAATCTGCAATCACCGGAAAGTCGCGCGTTGTGAAGAAATTGGTTTGTTGCAAACCAATACCGGCTTTTATGCGTTTGTTTGATTTATTATGAATGCTGCGGACGGTCACCCGGCTGTATCCGACCATTGGCGCCGGATAAAATGTCTCGGCAAAAGGCATCTCCACATTACCGATCAGCGTGGGTGCGAGTGGCTGACGCGTATTGGGATACTGTAATACTTCCCGGAAAGGATTCTCCTCATTACCAACACCCGGCTCATAGGAGGCAACACCACTACTGATAACAGTGGGTACACCATTAATTTCTTCCAGTGTGGTATAATCATACTCCTGGCCATAATAGGAATCGAGCTTATTGGCCTCGCCTGTACGTTTTAAAAGTTTGGACCAGTTGTCGCCAATAATGATGCTTTTTACCCGGTGCCCTCCACCCTTTTTGCTGTAAGTTGGGTTATTGAGGCGGGCAAAGCTATGAGCAAGACTCACCTGCCTGCATCTTCCATACAGTTTCATATCCTTTTCGAAACCCAGGATCGATTTCTGTAATCCATCAAAAAGGCCCAATACTGCACGTACAACTTGTTTTAGTCCTCCATCGCCGTTGACCTGATAACCCGGATAGGCTCTGTGTGGTAATTGTTCCTTCAAAAACTGTATAACCGTTTGCACGATAGGACTGCCATCTTTCCGGGTCGGCTCCAGCTCCACATAAAAACGAAGGGGGTTATCCTCACTCTCGCTTATTGGAGCCAGGCCATAATCGACAATATTACCATATACAATTACGGTCTCGTAGGCTTTATCTTCCCCTATATTTCCCGCCGGCATTTCTACAGACAGCTTCATCAGCAGCTGTTTAAAATCCTGAAGGTACCTTGTAGCAACAGCTTCTTTGTCAGGTATGGGAGTAGCGACATCAAAAAACACAAAGCGGTGATCGGCCAGTGCAGGATTATTCTTTTCTTCCAGTCTTGAGCTACTGTAAGAGTATATCTTATTGGTAGGATTATCCGTCTTATGTTTGGCAAAACCAGCGATGGTATACATCTGCGAGGCGCGCTTATCCTGTACAAAAGCATAATCATCTGCCTCATACTTAACAGAAATAGTTCCTCCGCTGGGCAGCAAAATATCTGTCAGGTTCCACGCATAGGAAAAACGATTGGCATCGCTGGTGTTCTGTACAGAATAGGGATAGTCGCTGTTAGTAAGATCAATATCCGGATTTGCCGAAGCAGGTTTGTAATTACCCCAGCGATCTGAGTATGATGAATTATAGGTTGGGTTTTCAATATCGCCCGTAGCGACTGCGCCATAACGAAAAACATATTTATTCCTTTTGCCCTTATAATGTCCATTATAACTAAACCAGATAGAATCGAGTGTAAGTTTCCCTCCTTTATCGCCTGATTTACCATTGAGCGGATATGACTGACAAAGCTTATAACTGTATTTGAAATAAACTGTTTTTACCGGCCGCGCATTCGTAGGATTTTTGAGCAGATCGGCCTTGGTAAACACCCGAATACTATCCAGCTTCTGCAGGCGCAAGGGAGAGGCAGAGGTTCCTCCGTTTTCACCTAAAACCTGCCTGCCGTCATCGCGGTTGCTGATATAAAAAGCAGCAACCATATTCTTGGATTCGATACTGTGCATGTACCAGAGTTCCTTTTCACCATAGGTATACATCCCTTTGTCGTCTCGGCTATCAGCCTTCAGTCCTTCATTATAACTGGCTTTATTGGCTTCAACCGGCGTACGCCAGCGGAAAGGGAACCAGTAAGGCCGACCATGAGGGAGAGAAGGATCTGGCAACATCATACGATTAATACGACTATAATTGAATTTTACTGCTGTACCGAGATCGTCATCGGTGATACCATCGCCCGTTACATCCACATAGTCCGGGGAAAGAATACCGGTAAGTAAAAAAGAGTGTGCATACCCTTTCAATTCTTCCCGTTGATAAAAACCGTCACTACCTTTGGTATTACGAACAGAATTATCATCGCCGGCAGCATAAGCGATCTGCTGATTTTCGGGCGTTCCCTCCACACTAAAAGTCACTTCTTTTTGTTTGATCTGATACACCGGAATACCATACACATAACGCTGTCCGCTCGACTCCAGCACATTCACCTGCGATATATGGTGCTGTCTGCGATAACCTTCCTTTTCCTTAGTGTAACGGCCAACACCTATCCTGTATTCCGGATCATCACATACACCCGGCTTAAATTTTCCTTCCGTATAAGAATAAATAAGGGGATCCAAACCGATTTCACTGGCTTCTTCCGCCGTCAGAAACGTAATCACCTGTGAACGTTTATCTCTTTCAATACGTCTCATTCCTTCATTAACAGGTAATAAATCACCCAGTTTTCGTTCTTCATCCACTATCCGGTAACCACCGGCCAGGGTAGGCGATGCGGATTTTGTATTGATCAGATAAGGACGGATCAGCTGATCGCCCCCCAGCTGATTGTAGTAACTCTCGTTTGTAATCGCCTTCTCGGCCGGATTACGGAAATAAAATCCTTCATATAATGAATCCGATTCTTTTAATGAGACGCCTCTGATCAAGGCATTATTTGATCGCCACTTTCCCGCAGTTGTATTGCTGTATACTCCTCCAATCATAGTACCTCCATGAAAGATCTTTTTTGCCCCCAGATCAAGTCTTAACTGGACACTACTGGAGCGTGAACGGGTGGTATTGTCTTTCACAAAACCGGGGTTGCCATGGTAGCCGCGAAATGAACCACCGGTACCTTCACCATTAATTGTAAAAATATCGTAGGTATACACCGGCACAGAGATCACAGGCGTTTTAAGCGTATACACACCATCATTCAGGCGGTTAAAATCCATTAACGCGTCTCCATTCTGCTCTGCATTACGATAATGCATATACCCATAAGCCGGTCTGCGCTGTACCGTATCCACTGCTTCGATCCGCGTTTCCTGTACATAACCCGATATTTCGCCATTTTTAAACCAGGCTTTCTGTTCGCTGCCAAGCTTTAATGCAAAAAGCTGATTACTGCGGGTAAGGGGCATTTTAATACTGGGTGTATAGCTGGCTCGGGCAAAACTCATGGATGATGCATGATATTGATTTGCTCTTGGGGTGAAAACAATATTTCCATCGTCATCTTTCTCCTTTTTGTACCTCGCCGACTCCGCATCTATCGTAAGATCCGTTAATCCCTGCCGTGAATGAAACCCGATAGAGGTACTCAGTCCACGAAGAGACATCTTCTCCTTATTAAATTTATATATCTCAAATCCCATATCAAGTGAAAGACCTTCCTGCGAATTCAGATCTACTGATCCGGTTATACCTCCGGTAACTGACGCCAGCCCTTTGGCCGAATCCATCATAGTCTTATCATCTTTAACTTTTTCTGAAAGCAGTCGCTGCGGGCTAAAGTCAAAGCCTGCTCCTACACTTAATCCCAGTCCTCTCCGATTATTATAAAATATCCCCGCCTTTAAAGTGCCTCTAAAGGGTACACCCACAAATTCTTTAGAGGTAGATCCTGTGGCGCCAATGGTACGATCCGATTTCATGTTTTGCACTTTCTCTACTTCATCTCCATCATAGTCATCGGGCAGTCCACGCATATTACGGCTTATTGTACCAGGATTGAGATTCCAGCCCAGGCCCACCCAACTGGCATCCTGGTCCATACCCACACCTGCATTATAAAACAGGTTGACCGGATAACCACCCAGATCAAGCAACGGAATGTTGTAAGAAAAATCGCCGGTAAACAGATTGACCATATTATCGACGCTGGCAGACTTGAACGAGGTCATCTCAGGTTGTGTGGGCCCACCAATATCTTCCGGTTGCCCCGCACTGCTGTCCGCATCCAGTTTCATCACCTGGGGATCCATCAGTTTTATACTGCCGGGATTGAGCGCGTTAGATGGAATGAATGTTTCTGCACTGCTTGCCGATTTGTTTCCGGTTCTAAAATACGCAGCCGCATATTCCGCTATAGACCTATGCGTTATCAACTGCTGCTGTTTATACCAGTTGCTGCCGATATATAATGACGCCGCCAGCTCTCCATACATGAGCGACATAAACAACAATGCGATCAGCTTACAATACCTGCCTGTGAATCGATGTACCATAATTTTCTTTCTTTCGGTGGTATAGAACAAAATGACTTTATCTCAGATAATTATATTGCTGGAAATGAAGGCGCTGCCCGCGTCCGCGTGGCGTACCTACATTTACTTCATACATTACTCCTTCATCCAGTTTCAGTTTTCCATTCAGATTAACAGTCAGAAAATTGACTCCCGGCCGGATACTCACTTCCTGTGTATAGGAAGAATAACCTTTTCTTTTCCTGACTCCCTGCGGCGCTATATCTATGCGCAGCAGACTGTCTGAAGTAGTACTTATATACTCGAGTTTCAAAAAGCCCTGGTGCATAACAGCCGTACTGCTCACGCTGCCATCTGCTTTTACAAACGGCGCCGCCGACACAATCCGAACCACTGAGTCGGGTATTACTGTAAAGGACCACACATCACTCTGCCCCGCGGGCCGGCCGGCATCCGTAGCCTGCACCTGCCATACATACGTTTTACCGGCTTCGAGGTTGGTGAATGAGGCAGGGTAAGCCAGCACATTCTGCGTTGCCGGCTGTACCAACACGGGGATATTACGCTGCATGGCTTCCTGTGGAGACTGCCCTTTATATAAAGGAGCTACTTTCACCTCGTAACCCAGGGCAGTAAACATGTGTACAGGAGCAGGTGGTGTCCAGGTCAGCAACGGGCGTGGTTCCAGTATCACTGTCTTATCTTCCGGCAGTATCAGTTGCGGTGGTGATAAAGGTTCTGCCTGTATTTTCACACACTCAAAAGCCAGCAACAGGTTTTTGGCACTTCTGTCGAGCAGGCGGTAACATACCTGGTACTCTCCTACCGGCAATGGCTGATTCATAGGGCGGTCGGCAGCAAAGCCCAGCGATACAATACCATAATTAAGTGGCGACTGCTCCTGGTAGGTAATCCGTTTGGCACCGGATGGCAGCAGCAATACCCCGGAGCTTGTCTCTACCAGCGTTTGCCCGGTCACCCGGTCGGTAACAGTAATATGCGCTGTAGCCTGCATAGATGCACCGGTCAGGTTATTGACCACAAATGACCACAGTTGCTGCTTCATAATTACACCGCCAGCCTGCACTTCCGGCACCAGCACTACCTGCGCCGAAGCTGTTATTGTACACAACAGCACTGCCAGCCATACACTTGTAAGCCGTTTCATTAGCGCCATACTGAAAAATTTAGTGGTTTGGTATATTGAATCTGCCCCATTCGCACCGGTATAAACTGACCAGTACGATCAGGCAGAAAAGAACGATCGGTAAGTATACTGATAGTGCCCAGTTTGCCCAGCAACAATCCCGCTGAAAAAGAATAGCCCCATCGTACCACACCCGGCACCTGGTTCCATTTTGCAGCAGCACTCAGCCTGAACCAGCGCGTGGCATAACTGCTTCCGCCTTCCAGCGTCAGTAACCGCTTTACAAGGGTTTCCTGTCGTGAAGCATTCACAGAAAAGCTAAAACGCCCTTTCCAGGTCGTATAAAACAAACTGTAAAACGATTGAGCAGCCGTCACTACAGAATCTGTGTACCGGTTAGAGAAACGATTGTAGCTTGCCGTAAGCTGCATGGGTGTTGTGCCTGCTGTGAAATAATGACTAACGGTAGCGTTGAGAATATAGTAATGATACTCATACAGCCGTTTATCTTCGAGCCAGTAGAGCTGACTGCCGGGGTAATAACCCAGGCTGATTACAGGCAGCTTGCGCAAACGCAATACGGTACTCAGTGATGCAAACAGCGTGTTGCTTTTCAGATTACTGGCAATACCTGCTGTTTTGAAATTGGTATACTTCAATCCGCTGTTTACCTGCAGCCGACGATTCCAGAACGCTTTGCCCAGGCGCAGTTGAGCTACATTCTGCGGATTGAACTGCTGAGCAGCATTGAATGATTCAAATTGAACACCCCAGTAACGGTAACTGGCCTCGACATCGAGCCGCTGTTCAGGAAAAGATGCCTGCAGATTTCCATAAGCACCCAGGGTTTTGCCCGAAAAACGGGTAAACAAATCTTTGAGCCCTTTATTATCTTCTTCAGCCACCAGCAATGCCCGTGGCGTTGACTTAGCCACTTCAAGTGCCAGCCGCAGATTGGGCGACCATTCCATTCTTTTCTCTACCGACACACCGGCGATCGTTTTAAATGCAGGCCCATTCACCAGGCCGGTAAGGTTGCGCCGGGTACCATAGTAAAATGAAACAGCATCCATATTCGCACCGTCATCACGCCCCACACGCATGGCCAGCAGGTAAGGCCGGTTTCGCAATTGCGTATCTGGTCTGAAAGAGAAGAGCCGATTAAAAGCAAAGTCATACGCTCCGCCTGTGACCTCTACAAAATAGCGGTCGCCATAACGAATACCTGCCCCGTGTAAAAAAATATTCGAGACAGTGAGTTCAGACATTTGTACCAGGTACTTACCCAGCCTTATAGAAGCACGTGTCCAGAAAGGCGCCGGCACATCGGGTATATCTGCCGAATCTCTATCTATGTTCTTTTTATTTTTCCGTAACCAGTCCATTGATTTACGACTGGCCATTTCACGACCAAGTGAATCGATACGCCTGGATTGTTCAGCCTTTAATGAATTGATCTTCTTTTCCAGTCCGGCTACCACCTGCCGCATGGAATCGAGTTGCAACGGATCCCTGAGCAATTGTTCACGTAATGCAGGAATACCGGCTTTCTGCACTAATGTATCCTGTAGCATACCACTCCAGCCCTGCACATCAAGTGAAGGCATCGCTGGTAAATTATTTTGCGGCAATGATGGCTTTTTAATATCCAGCCCTGCCAATACACCTTCTGCTTTGGTACGTTGCCTGATCTTTTCTTCTACTGCCCGTTGTGCCTGGGAAAGACCGGATATGCGTTGACGCATCTGCTGATACTGCTTAAATGCATTCACATATTGCTGACGCAGATCCTCGTACCGCTTTTTAATATCGGTATGCACTTTCTGCTGCATCTTTTCATACATCATCCGGCGAAACTGCTCCCGGTCAAAACCCAGTCCCAGCTCATACTGATTATCCAGTTGAAACGGTGTGGTATGGTTATACCTGAATTGTACTGTGTATGGATAAGTTTCTTTATAGACGATCTGCAACCTGCCCCAAATCTGCTGGCTGGTTGATTGAATAAGCATTACTTCATTACTGGCACCATCGCGGTTGAAATACTGGTAACCCAGCTCGCCGGTCACATCCAGTAGTTTTTTTCGTTCCTTATTTACAGATGAGGCGGAAGATATTTCAAACGTACCTCTCATGTACCCCGGAGGCAGTTTACACATGCGCAGGAAAAAAGGATTATCAACCGTATCCTCCACCACAGCTTGCTGTGCATTGGCAAAATGCACGCAACAGGCAAGCGCAAGAGCTGTTAAGCGGGTGGAGACGCTCATAAGCAATTGGATAAGATTTGGTGGTTTGGTTGATGCTCCGATCATATCGGATAATTGAAAATAATGTTTTACGTGCAGATCAGAATTGTTGTACGCAATAATTCTTTTTACACAGGTTTATCAACATAGTGGTTAACTCTTAAATCAGAAATAAGATTTACTCCCTTATCTTTAGATCAGCCGAACCTTTGCTGACTAATGAATATTCTATTTAGCAACCCCATCTTCAATACCAAAACTTTCTTATGAAAATTGTCTTATCGCTGGCAATATTGCTGTGTGTGATGCAGCAGGCCAATGCTCAGTTTACTTACAAGATCAAAGCCGACAGCGTTAAAATCACCAATGACTCCTGTACGGCCGAGCTGATTCTCGAAAACAGTACAAAACATATTAATGGTTATCTCTACAACAGAGGTAATGGCCGTACAGAGTTCAAATCCATTCTTTACAAAATCAATGATAGCGTATATACAGTTGGAGGTGATACGCTGCTGCTGTTGTCTGGCAGCCTGTTCAATGCCTGGCGGCTCAGCGGCAATAGCGGCACTACCCCCTCTACTCACTTCGTTGGCACCACAGACAGCACCCGCCTTGTTTTCCGCACCAACAATACCGAACGGGCTACGTTGCTGGGTAATGGCAACTTTCTGATCGGTAGCACCACCAATGCCAATTACAAACTGGATGTGAATGGATCGATCAGGGCTGTCAATGATATTCGTGTCAATGATGTGCTGATTGGCCGTGGTGTGGGCAATGACTTAAGCAATACTATCGTGGGCAATGCCTCACTTTCCAACAACACTACCGGTGTTTACAATACGGCTGTAGGTTATCGTGCACTGATGAACAATACATCCGGGCGTATTAACACCGCTATTGGTTACGCTGCCCTGCAGGGCAATACAACTGGCGAGAATAATACGGCCGTAGGCGCCAACTCATTAATGGTAAATACAACCGGGCAAAATAATACCGCTATGGGCTACCGGGCACTTACTGCCAATACAACGGGCGGAAATAATACTGCAGTAGGGTATAATGTAATGGCAAGTAATACCACTGGCAATCAGAACACAGCAGTAGGAAGGAACTCACTTACTATCAATACAACAGGCTATGCCAACACGAGTATTGGATATGTAACGATGGGGTTTAATACGACCGGAAATGGCAATACAGCAGTTGGGAATGAATCTCTTTATTACAACAGTACCGGCAATAGCAATTCCACTCTGGGTAGTCAGTCTATGATGCTGAATACAACAGGAGCCCAAAATACCGCTACCGGCACCAATGCTTTGCGATACAATACTACCGGCAACAATAATTCCGGATTTGGCTTAAATGCGCTCAACAATAATACTACGGGCAACTACAACTCAGCATTGGGTCATTCTTCTTTAGTTACCAACACAGTTGGAGAATACAATACAGCTGCCGGTTACCTGTCGCTGCCAAGCAATGATAGCGGCTCCTATAATGTATCAGTTGGTTACCGCTCTCTTCGTTATTCCAAAACCGGTTCACAGAATATAGCCATCGGCGTAGATGCCGGTAGTGGAATTACTTCCGGCAGTACCAATATCATGATCGGTTATAATGTACAGGCGCCCATTTCCAATACCGCATCTAACCAGCTCAATATCGGCAACTGGATTTATGGGAATGGCGGAAAAATCGGCATTGGTGTTACCAGCCCAGCTGCGGTACTGCAACTGGCAGCCGGCACAGCTACCGCCAGTACTGCACCATTGAAATTCACCTCCGGTACTAATCTGACTACTCCGGAAAATGGTGCGGTGGAATATAACGGCACCAACTATTTTGTAACCTCCGGTTCTACCCGTTATACGCTGGCAAAAACACTGACCAATACCGCCACACTCAATTTTGGAAGTACCTCAGCCGGCAGCAGTGCCGACCTGACTATTACTGTCACAGGCGCGGCCGACGGTGATGCCGTATCGCTGGCTGTTCCCAATGCAGCAGTGCTCAGCAACAGCTCTTACACTGCGTGGGTAAGTGCTGCCGATACGGTGACGGTGCGCTTCAACAACTATTCCTCCGGGGCACAGGATCCGGCCAGCGGCACATTCCGTGTCAGTATCATCAAATATTAATATACACCAGGAGATTTTAGACGGGATCCAGGATTACTCCTGCATCCCGTTTTTATTTCGATCGGATAAGACAATATTTCAAAGAACAAAAAAAAGACTGTTTACAACATTACTGTTGTATTTGAATCTGCTGCACACTACGTACCACTATCTGTGGCTTCTGGCGATACAACTCCACTTTACCTGTTACACAAATCGTTTTACCTACCCAGTCTGTTTCAGGAGTACCTTCAAAGAGCGAACGATGCTCTCCAAAGATGACAACCGTCAGCAATTGATCCGGATAGGCCATACCAAAGTTGATTAGCGTCGGAGAATTGTTTGCATTGGGGAGGTATGTACCGCCCTCCACTTTTCCGCAGACGCGAACACTATCACCTACATAGGTTTTTAAGTGTCCCAGTTTTACATTAACCTGAGCTTGTGCACGCACACCTGCGCTCAGCAGCAGGGCTAAAAGAATATATTTCATGTTAATCGTTTTATGGTTCGTTGCCTCTGATTTCGAGAATACAGGTACCGGCAGACTGTCCGGTAGGTGCAGAGAGCCCGGTAGTATAGGAAGTAACAGTAGGCGCCAGATAATAATAGTGATACCCGGCCATATCGCCCAGGCCATATGAGTAATTGGTTTCGGTTGCACTGTTGCGGTAAGTTCGTGATGAACCGTTAATGGCATTCCAGTCGCTGGACACCCCAATCAGCAGACTTTTGGCACGTGTGGTAGTTATGGATACATTAGGCGCAGCCTGTCCTTCGCCAATAGCGCTGGCCCCGCCAAAACTGCTTTCCTGGTTGATAATCACATAGCAGGTGCTGGACTGGAGATAAGAAAAACCTGTCCAGGTACTGGTCACAGAGATGCTGCCACCGGCGCTGAATACGGCGGTATAAATTTCTGCATCTCCGCTTTCATCTTCGGATGCGTCCGCACGTTTTGTCCAGGTAAGTGAGGGTGAGCTGGTAATCGTTGCATTGGCCAGATGTGTGCCATGTGATGTTGTCAGCACCAGCAATGCTCCCGGCGGCACATTGGTCAGGCTGTGGGTATTAGCACCTGTGCCCACACGCGCATCATAGGTATGAATAGCCACTTCTGCCGGACCATCCAGGAATTTATTACGGATCCAGCCGTAATAATTCGCTCCGTCGTAATAGAGACTGACGAGATCAATGCTATTAGGCAAAGAAGTAAAAGTAGGAGCCACTCCATTTACCCAGCGTGTGCCGGCTGGCCATTGGGTGATGGTTCTGCCGCCTGTCGAGTCCTGCTCTACTTTCAGTTGATACGTATACCCGGTCACCGGATTTTGAATGGAAAGAATCCGGTTGACACCTTTCAGTTTGATGCTTCCGTTTATACCATTGTTCATGTTCCAGACTACTGTGGAAGAGTCTTTCAGTGTTTGTACAGTTGCATTCACGCCCAACTGGCCGGAAGCCTTGAGGCTGATATTACCTACTGAGTCTACGGTAAGCACAGAATCTTTAGCTGCGTTGTTTTTGTACTTCCCGAACTTAACTGGTCCCTGTATTACAACAGAGTCCTCGGCTCCCATTGTATTAATAGCATAAGAACTTACAGTATTAACTGTTTTAAGAGGCGCCACTTTCAAGCCGTATGCTTTATCAATTTTAGCTAAAGTGCCACTGCTAAACACGTATTGTGCCTGAAAATGGGTCAACTCTCCGTAATGATGAAGATTCCCTACCTCAAACATGCTCCTAAAGCCAAAAAGAGCCACATTGGGCATAGTTACTGATTCCGCATTTCGGCCTTTATGTCTTGATACAAAATTCGCGAAAACCCCTGTATTAAAAGGCGTGGAGGTTTCATACCAGGTTTCTGCATATATTGACCCGACCCCATCGTTGCTACCGGTAATCCTTGCACCCTTTTGAAAATGCATTACGTACAGATTATTGTAGTTGGTAATTGTATCACGAAGAGCCTTTATCCGTACATCTCCATCCTTATAAGGTATAGAATCATTTGTGATATTAAACTGAATACTCTTTTTATTCATATTGATCTTGGTCAGCTCAGTTAACGTGCCGCCAAGCTTAATGGAATCACCAACCGTTCTCAAACCATTCCCGGCCAGAAGCCTGGATACACCGGGGCCAACTTTTATGGTATCGTTGCCCAAAGTGAAATAAAATACGGAGTCATTGATTTTGGTGATTGGGCTACGAAACTCCGTTCGCCCATTACCCCTGTTGTAGAGGTAACCATTAATGTGTTTCGTGCTGTTTTCAAGAATTAGTTCAGCCGTGCAGGAGTCGTTGGTCACTTTCAGGCTGTCTGTCTTGATTTTATAAACATGCTGAGCATGCGCTGTGGCAAAGCACAGGCAAAATAATGCCAGTGCGAAGTATTTCCGCATTTTCATGGATGAGGGGCTTGGTGGATGTATAGTTAGTTTATATCAATACAAATATTGACGCAATCATACGGCAAACGTTTGCATAAAATACCGCAAGCCAATGCCTGTTATGAAATTGTATTAAAAAAATCGGGAAAGCGGAGCAATAAGATCAGATGACATCAGGTTCCAGCTATTGACGCCTATACCAATTGTAGCTTCCAGCAGAACGGACAATTAAAGTTGTGATTTTTTTTCCAAAAAATCAAAGGGTTTGAGAAAAAATATTTAAAGTGTTCCGGTTTTACACTACATCTTTTCACAAACATCCGTATTGTCGAATCCAACATGAGTCTCAAACATTGAAAATTATAAACACAGAAAGGCCAATATCGATTTCGATAATGGATTAGGCACCCGATTATATATAAGATGCCAGTTTTTAATTTTTACATAACTTACCCTTATTATTAAAATAATATTACCGGCAGCATCGCTTATCGTAAACTACTAAAATCATTTTTACAAAAAACGATGCTCCTGTCATTAACAACATGGATATAAAAGAAATTGCCCGCTTATTCTCCGAAGGTCATTTTGACCTGACAGCCCCATTTCTGACAGAAACGGTCACCTGGCATATTTATGAAGAAAAGCAGGCATTGACTGGCAAAAAGGCCGTGCTGGACTTTGCCGCTCAGATAGCCGAATACTTCCAATCAGTAACTACAGCATTTGAAACCAGTGGCTGTATTGCAGAAGGAAATACGGTGGCCGTCTACGGCAAAGCGCGTTTTTTACGAAACAAAAAGCTCATTAACTCAGTCAACTCCTGCGATGTATACGAGTTTGACGCTGCGGGAAATATTGTGAACATACATTCCTATTGCAACTCCAGCCGGCCGGCCTAATTTTGCTCCATGAAACCCGGCACATTTATAAAAAGCACTCCCCTACTGGATGATAGCTTCTTTGAAGACTCGATTATCCTGATTACTGAGTCCAACGAAAACGGAGCCATCGGTTTTGTTGTCAATAAACCTTTTGCGCGAACGCTGAATGAACTGGAAGAATTCAGGTATAGCCCGGCTTTTCCATTATACGATGGCGGTCCGGTTGACCGGGAACATCTTTTTATCATCCATCGTCGTCCGGACCTTATAAGCGGGGGCGATGCTGTGGCAGACAACCTCTATGTTGGCGGAAATATCAACGATGCTGTAAAATATATCAACAACAAAACCCTTACAGAAAAAGACATCCGTTTGTTTATCGGCTATTGTGGCTGGGATGCAGCGGAGTTGGATGCCGAAATTGCTGAAGGCAGCTGGGAATACACCTCATCTGTTCTTTTCCAGTAATTCGTTTAGAATAACATTTGGCAACATATAATCCAATCAACCTCTTCCGGAAAGTTACCGCATTTACTTCATCGTTTCTGATGATGCTGTAAAATACATCTGCTTAGTAGTATACCCTTATCATCCGGAAGAGATGATATTCGTATATTGAATATCCAATCTTTCAATTTCAAAAACCTAAACCTATCGTTATGATTCAACTGAGAACCCTTCTCGTATTTTCCCTGATTGCTGTTTTGTGTGCCTGCAGTAAACAGAAAAATGAATTACCTAAAGAAGCAAAAAACGAGTCAGCAGAAGAAGATATTCCTGTTAGCATGCTGCCTCCCGGTACAGGACATTCCACGCATGTCGTATTAAATTCCTCGGGCGACTATGTTACTTCTTATAGCGGAGGAATTAATTTCGAAAGTACTTTCTTGTACCCGTATACGATTCCGGCAGGACAAAATGGCCAGCCTTATGCCCCTTCCTTCGGTGCCTTTATTGCCAATAACCTGCTTTCGTACCATTTAAATGGCGCACATTTTACCATGCAGCAGGGCACTGCGGTTGGCGGTCTTGGTCCCAACGATCACCTCGCCCTCTCTAACTACTATGCAGACTTTGATAAATTCGTGAATGGCGAGATTTCTTCATTGCCAAGCCCTGATACTTATTTTAGCGGTGTGGGAGGAAGCGCTGATGGCATACTTACCACTACCGGCACTTTTATTTATAATAGTAATTCGCCAACCAATGTTGCCATCACTTACCTGCAGGCGGGTCCTCCGCTCGAAATCGAGTAACTGATCAAAGCCTCCGGGAATGCTGAAGGCTTTGTGCCCAATCCCGAGTGTTCGGGATGGATTCGAACCAGCATCATGCAATAAAAAAAGCCTCCAGCATCGCTGAAGGCTTTGTGCCCAATCCCGAG
>MKTY01000004.1 GCA_001898485.1 Sphingobacteriales bacterium 46-32
ACAAATTGAAGCGCAGCCGGTAGTGGATAAAGCGGGAAATACTGAAAAGAAAATTATATTTGAAAACTCTAACTGACAACGGCACTAAAAAAAGGGGAGCTTACACATCCAATAAATACCCCGCGGTAGTTTCGCATTGAGAAACTATTTTATATTCATTCTTGAAAGTTTTATAAATAGTACAAGATTTCATAGCCTACTTAACTGCTTTTATTTGCACTTCAACATTTAATGTTTTACCATATTCTATCGCTTGCTGAAACATTTTTACCTGTTCTTCGTTTGCGCCTTTTGGAACGCCCACATTTAATATTTTCTTTATTATCTGTTTTCGAGTATCAACACCACCAGCAATAGCTCCTTCAAATTCTGCCAACTTATCAATGCCCCCCCCTTTAATGTATTGTAAATTGCCTTCGTATTCTTGCCATAGGTACAAATTTGAAAACATCTGGGCAATAATTGAAGCCGAAAAATAGCGGCAGAAGATATTCATTAAGTTCTAAGTAGTAAGTTTTAAGTGATAAGTTTTTAAACCCTTTAAACGCTTTGTACTCTTTAAACACTGTTAACTGTCAACTGCCGACTGTCACAGGATTCATCCCGAAATTTCGGGACTGAAACCTGCTGATCCGTAGTCAGCTGCCCAGATACTTTTATAAGTGATAAGTAGTAAGTCTTAAGTGATAAGTTTTTAAACCCTTTAAACACTGTCAACTGTCAACTGTTAACTGTGCACTGCCGACTGTCAACAAAAAAAGCGTCAGCTATGCTGACGCTTTTTTCCTGTGACTCTGTCAGGATTCAAACCTGAAACCTTCTGATCCGTAGTCAGATGCTCTATTCAGTTGAGCTACAGAGCCAGTCCCAGCCGCCTGATGTACAAGCGGGTTGCAAAAGTAATGGAAAAACATTTTTCAACAAAAAGATTTCCCATTTCTTTTTGAAGGAATTTTTACCAGCGGCAAGGCCGATATAGTTGGTTTGCTTAGTTTTAGCCCTTATTCCCAATCTAAAATCACATGATCAAAAGAAAAGCACTACTGCCTGCCCTTTTGCTGCTGGCCACTACCAGCCAGGCCCAGCTGAAGGCAGACGATGTACACAGTTTCACCCTCAAAAACGGGATGAAATTCCTGGTGATCGAAGATTTCTCGATCCCCAATGCCAATATGTACCTGTTTTATCGCGTGGGTTCGCGCAACGAGTACCAGGGTATTACCGGTCTCAGCCATTTTTTTGAGCACATGATGTTTAATGGTGCAAAAAAATACGGCCCCAAAATGTTTGACCGTACCATGGAATACAATGGGGGCGCCAATAATGCCTACACGCGCGAGGATGTGACCGTATATACCGATTGGTTTCCGGCCTCGGCTACCGAAGTGATGTTTGACCTGGAGAGCGACCGCATCGCCAGCCTCAGCATCGATCCCAAAATGGTGGAAAGTGAACGTGGCGTGGTACTAAGCGAGCGCAGCACCGGGCTGGAAAACTCGCCCTGGCGCCTGCTTATGGAATCGATGCAGGGACAGGCATTTCAGGAACACCCTTACCACTGGCCGGTGATCGGTTATGAAGATGATATGAAAAACTGGAAACAAAGCGACCTGGAGCGGTATTTCCGTACTTACTATGCGCCCAACAACTGCGTGGTGGTCATGGCAGGTGCTATTAAAACGGACGATATACGCAAGCTGGCCGAGAAATACCTGGAGCCTATTCCTGCCCAGCCCGAACCGCCTGCCGTACATATTAAGGAACCGCCACAAACCGGCGAACGGCGCATCGTAGTACAAAAAGATGTGGCTACTCCGTATGTAGGTATCGCCTACAAGGCACCGGAGGCCAAACACGACGACTATTATGCCCTCACCTTGTTGAGCGATATCCTGAGCAGTGGCAAATCATCACGTCTTTACGCCTCGCTGATCGATAACCAGCAACTGGCTACATCGATTTTTACCAACTACAGCGAAAGCTTTGACCCCACACTGTTTGGATTTTATGGCATTACTGCCAAAAATGTGTCGGCGCAACAACTGGAAGAAGCCATTTATGCCGAGATTGAAAAAATCAAAAAAGATGGTGTAACGGATCGTGAATTACAGAAAGTAAAGAATCAGCGGTTCATTGACTTTTACAACCAGATTGAAACCATCAATGGTAAATCCAACAATATCGGTACCTACGAAGTGTTCTTTGGCGATTACCGCAAGATGTTTGAAGCCCCGGCCAAATTCAACCAGGTAACCCTGGCCGATATTCAGCGAGTGGCTAATACTTACTTTAAGAAAAGTACACGTACCGTTGGTGTATTGCAAACCAAAACAGACGATTAATCCGGTTGGACTGGCGTTCGTAGCCCGTCCTTCATTCCAAAAAGAATAATATGAAAAAGCTTCTCTATAGTTTTTTGCTGGGGTTGAGCCTGATTGCCGGCCAGTTGCTGCAGGCGCAGGATTATAAACTGCCCCCTTATCAGAAATTTCAATTAAAAAACGGGCTGACCGTCTACCTGATGGAACAGCACGAAGTACCCAAGATCAGCGTATCGGTGGTGTTGCCTGCAGGTGCCATCTATGATGGCCAAAAAGCAGGCCTGGCCTCTCTTACTGCCACAGCCCTGCGCCACGGCACCCGCAATTACCCCAAGACAAAACTTGATGAAACCCTCGACTTCATCGGTGCCGGTGTTAATACCTATGCCAGCAAGGAATCGGCCGGCCTTTCTGCCAGCTTCGCTGCCAAAGACAAAGAGATGGTACTGCCGATCATTGTTGAATTGCTGACCGCTCCTTCGTTCGACAGCACTGAGTTTGTAAAAGAAAAAAAGAGATTGCTGGTACGCCTCGAGCAGGCTAAGGAAAGCCCCCGCTCTGTCATTGGTTCACAGTTCGACAAATTCCTTTACGGCGATCATGTGTATGGCAATATCATCAGCGGTACAGTCAGCACAGTGACCGGCCTCTCCGTAAGCGACGCCCGTAAGTTTTACCAGGAAAATTATATTCCCAATGGTGCTGCCATTGCCATTGCCGGGGATTTCAACAGCAAAGACATGAAAGCCCTGATCACAAAATTGTTCAGCGGCTGGCAAAAAGGTAAACAGCCCAATGCGAATATTGCTGCCGCGCCGATCAAAAAACCCGAAGGCAACCGGGTACTGCTCATCAATAAGAACGATGCCAAGGAAACCACTTTTTATATTGGTGCACCCGGCATCAGCCGCAACAACCCCGATTATGTAGCAGTAGAAGTGATCAACACGCTTTTTGGCGGTCGCTTTACTTCTATGCTCAATGATGAGCTGCGGGTAAATACCGGTCTCACTTATGGCGCCGGCAGCCGGTTCTCTACGCTCAAAAACGGTGGCTCTTTCCTCATTTCCACCTTTACGGCCTCCCACACTACCGAAGCGGCCATCGATAAGTCGCTCGAAGTGCTGAACAGGCTTCACGAAAAAGGTGTGGACGAAGAATCGCTTGCATCCGCCAAAAACTATGTAAAAGGACAATTTCCTCCCGATTATGAAACCAGCGGGCAACTGGCCGGACTGCTGACGCAAATGTTCTGGTACAACTTCGATGAAAGTTTTATCAATAATTTCCAGAAAAATGTGGATGGCCTCACCGTAGAAAAAGCCCGGGAGATCATCAACAAATATTTCCCCAAAGACAAACTGCAGTTTGTGATGGTGGGTAAATCGGCCGATATTAAAAAGATTGTTGAAAAATATGGCCCGGTTACCGAAGTACAGATTACTGACGAACCTAAAAAGGCTTTTTAATAATTTCCAGTACACGTTGAAAAGAAGGAAGCCCTGGCTTCCTTCTTTTTTTTATTTTGCGCCGTATGAAGATCCAGTTATGGTCGGTAGGCAAGGCGCATGAGCCGTATGTGAAAGCCGGAGTGGAAGATTTTACGCGGCGGGCCGGTAATTATTTTAAGGTGGAATGGCTGCTGCTGCCGGCTCCTAAAAATGCCGGACAGCTGAGCGAGGCCGATCTGCGCAAACGCGAAGGTGAAATAATCCTGGAAACGCTCGAGAAAGATGATTACCTCATAGCTCTCGATGAGCGGGGTAAAATGCTGAGCTCAGAAGGACTGGCGCAACTGCTGCAGACAAGGGCCAATGAAAGTACCCGGCGATTAATATTTCTCATCGGCGGAGCCTATGGATTGGATGCGGCCGTCATGAAACGGGCTAACCTCAGCTGGAGCCTTTCACAACTGGTGTTTCCGCATCAGCTGGTACGACTCATACTGGCTGAGCAGGTATACCGCGCCTGCACGATTCTTAAAAACGAAAAATACCATCATAAATAAGGCTTATTTTCGATAATCTCTAAACATTTAACCGATGATGTTTATGTCGCTGGAAGTATCGGCCGTTACACTCACGCTTATCATTATTACAACTATTATTTCTATTGGTGCTTTTTCCAATCAAAAAATAATGGATGACCTGATTTTCTATCCTCCAGCCATTGCACGCGGACAATGGTATCGTTTTTTTTCTTCGGGACTTATTCATGCACACTATCCTCACCTTGCATTGAATATGCTTTCGCTGTACTTTTTTGGTCCATACGTAGAAGCCATGTTCATTGACTATTTTCAGCAATGGGGGCGACCATTGTTTTTGGCGCTCTATATACTTGCGCTGGCTGTCAGCGATATTCCGTCATATATTAAACACAGGCATAATAGTTACTACCTGAGTCTCGGAGCTTCGGGAGCAGTTTCAGCTGTTATATTTGCCAGTATATTATTAAACCCGATCAGCGATATCAGGCTTTTCTTTTCCATTCCGATACCAGGTTTTTTATATGGACTTCTCTTCCTTGCAGGATCCTATTACATGGCAAAAAAAGGAACCGATAACATTGGGCATTCCGCGCATTTCTGGGGAGCCATTTTTGGACTAACTTTTACCGGAGCAGCTGGTTGGCTTTTATTACATGAAAACTTCTTCGTTCAATTTATGCGATACCTGCGTTATTATTTAAATCTCTAATGCATCTTACATTATACTTTTGTATAATAGAAAGATAATATCCACAGTTTTTGTCACTTTTCTAAATATCCCTATTTTTATCGCCCCTTTAATCCCCCACCCCCTGAATACTATTGTATTCAATATCTCCTGAAATTTTCAGTACACATTGTTGTATTCAATATCCCCGGAATTTCCGCTGGCGCTGGATGCCTGGTCCATATCCCGTTCCTTTTTGTAAACTCATTTAAAAAATTAGCCTATGCGGATTTTTACACGACTCTTTTTGTTACTGGTAACTGTAGGTACGCTGGCCGGCTCTGCCAGTGCACAATGCCTCACCCCTCAGGGCATGACAGCTACCCCTCTGAATGGTGGCGGCAACTGTTTTATGTTTGTACAGTTTGCAATCCCCAACTCCAACGTAAGTATTTATAATGCCGGTGGCTATGTAGCACAGGCTACTGCCAACGGAGCCGGTACCGTTGTTGTGCCTTATGCCTGTGGCCAGGGCCCTATCACCGCCGTGCTTTCCGTTAACCTCAGCACAGGTGCTTTCTGTAATAATGTAGTAATCTCCACTCCTGCCACACTGCCTGTAAAGTACACCTCCTTTACCAGCACTATTCAGTCGCAGGGCGTATTGCTGAAATGGGCCACTTCGTATGAATTCAACAACGCCAAATTCGTTGTTGAAAAAAGCACCGATGGTGTTAACTATACTTCGGTAGGTGAAATTGCAGGAGCAGAAAACTCTTACGAGGAAAAAAATTATTCCTTTACCGACCTCGGTTTCCGTGCCGGTGATGTGGCTTATTACCGCATCAAGCAGGTAGACCTGGATAATAAATTCACTTATTCAAAAGTGGTTTATGTCAACAACAGTAAGGCCGGACTGGGCAACATCCGCCTGTTCCCCAATCCTGTGCGTGGCAATGAAACCATTCAGGTAGCGGGTATCTCTGCAGCTGATCTCAACAAAGGCAATGTGCGTATCTATAGTGTAACGGGCGCTCCGGTTGCATTTGATATTGCCGGCAGCAACGCCATTCAGCTCGACAGCAGAACGCCCAGCGGTATGTATATTATCCAGATTCTGGATAAAAGCTATCGTATCCTGAAGAATTAAACTGACTGACCAATACTAACTGCAGATCATGAAATGCCTCCCTTGCGGGGGCATTTCTCTTTTTACAGCGGGGTCCATTGAAGCTTCCAGATGCTGGTGGTAGAAGGCCTGATCTTAAAACGGTCGTCGATACGATGGCCGGGTATCCATATGATTTTTTTATCCATTTCCACTACGAGAGCCTGCTCCTTTTGCGTTTTGGAAAACTTCTGGTCGATAAAGAAACGGGCCAGTTTTTTCTTTTTTCCCATTCCCAGGGGATAAAAATAATCACCCTGTTTCCAGCTACGCAGCAGTAAGGGAAACTGTACCTGCCGGGTATCGAGTAAGGCGATAGAAGGATCAGGGGTAATCACTTCGCCGGGTTCGATGTTCAGTTGCTCCACCCGTAGTTGCCCCCATTGTGTAGTGAATGTGCCGGGTTTTTCTATCAGCAGCCAGCTATCAGCAATACCGGCCTGAGGCGCAATGACCAGCCAGGCCCGGTTACGGATAACCCGATATGTAGCCGAAGCCACATAGTGTCCCGAAGTGCTGCTGCAAAGCGCCAGAACCTCACTGGCCTGCGCCGGGCTGAAACCAAAATCACGGATTATTTCATACAATACCGTGCGCGGAGCGGCCTGCTGCAGCAACTTAAGCACGGGAATATGATACTCCTGTCCTTTCTGCGTTACGAGTGATTGGCGTATACGCCCGATTGCCTGGCGGTAAATCATTTCCGTCTCACGCAGTCGCTGCAGGTTATCGGCCAGTTGCTGCTCCACACCGGGAAATATCTTCTTTACTACCGGTACCAGCTGATGCCGCAGGTAATTGCGCGCATATTTATCGCTGGCATTACTGCTGTCTTCTACCCACTGCAATCCACGCTCACGGGCATAGTCTGCCAGTTGCTCTCTTGTTGCAAACAATAACGGACGTGCTATATGATCACGTACAGGCAGCATGCCGCGAAGTCCGGCAATACCCGTTCCTTTAAAGTAGTTATACAGCGAAGTTTCAATATTGTCATCCAGATGATGGCCTGTTACAATAAAGGCAGGTTGAACGCTGCTCTGGATTCGTTGCTCTTCAAACCAGCTGTAACGCAGTTCACGTGCAGCCACCTGTACCGGCACTCCGTTACTTTCGGCGTAAGACAATGTATCAAACAACTGTACCTGTACGGGAACCCCATATGTATGCGCAAGCTGTGTTACAAAAATTTCATCCCGCTGACTTTCTTCTCCTCTCAAGGAAAAATTGCAATGCAGTATTTCCAGGCTATAACCAGCTTCGCGGCAGAGATCGAGCAATACCACCGAGTCGAGCCCTCCACTCACCGCCAGCAGCAAATGGGCACGGGCAGGGAAAAGCTTTTCGGCTTCAATAAATTTTCTGAATGAATCCAGTAAATGCATGTGTTGCGAAGGTAGGATATGATGGCTGTTGTATGGGGAAAATAAGGAAAGAGAATGTGCTAATGTGCTGATGTGCTGATGTGCTGATGTGCTGATGTGCTGATGTGCTGGTGTGCTGATGTGCTGATGAATTTGAGGATTTGAAAATTTGAGGATTTGAAGATATGTACAACTATCCACTTTCCACTGTTAACTGTCAACTGTCATCTGTCCACTGTCCACTGTCAACAGAACTCTTCATAAGCAGACCGGAGCTCTGCCAGCGCATGCAGGTCATTGGCTGCTTTGGCGGCTGCCATACCCTGCTCGTACCAGCGGATTGCCTGCTCCGTTTCGCCCAGTTGTACCAGCAACTGGGCCAGGTGGTAATAACTGCCTACATAGGCCGGATCGCGATGCAGCAATTGCTCCCATTGCTGACGGGCCAGTCCGGCCTCCCCTTTTTTTACATATTCCAGCGCCAGGGCATGCTGCAAAAAACTATCATCGGGGTTTTGTTTCAGAAAATCCTGCAGTCTTTGTACACGATCCATATCAGCGAAAAATTTTAGAAAGAAATGACCGTATTTTACTTCCCAACGCTTATCTTTGTTTAGTTGCATAAACAACTATTCAACTCCTGCTAACGTGGGGTTCTCTAAAAACTTTCTATATGAAAATATTGGTTTGTATCAGTAAAACGCCGGACACAACGGCAAAAATAGCTTTCACTGACAACAACACGAAATTCGACCAGAATGGTGTGCAGTGGATCATCAATCCCTATGATGAGTGGTATGCGCTGGTGCGTGCCATTGAGCTGAAAGAAAAAGACCCTGCTGTAGTTCTGCATCTGGTTACAGTTGGTGCTGCAGATGCTGAACCGGTAATTCGTAAGGCACTGGCTCTGGGTGGAGATGAAGCCATTCGGGTAAATGCAGACAGTCACGACAGTTTTTATATCGCGTCACAGATTGCAGCCGTCGCCAAAGAAGGTGGCTATGACCTGATTTTTACCGGCAAGGAGACCATCGATTACAATGGTTCATCCATTGGCGGTATGGTGGCTGAGTTGCTGGATATGCCCTTTATATCACTGGCAGCAAAATTTGAATTAAACGGTACAACTGCAAACATTACCAGAGAGATAGAAGGCGGCGAAGAGGTAAATGAGGTGGCGCTTCCCGTAGTCGTTAGTGCACAGAAAGGAATGGCCGAACAGCGCATTCCCAATATGCGTGGCATCATGGCCGCCCGTACCAAACCATTGAAAGTGGTAGAACCGGTAGCGGTAGAAGCCCTCACCACCGTGACCAGTTTTGGCACTCCCCCTCCCAAGGCCGGCGTAAAACTGGTAGCCCCGGATAATGTAGATGAACTGGTTCGCCTCCTTCACGAAGAAGCTAAAGCCATTTAATTTACCCATTACCCTATACCTTTTACCTTTTTAAACTTGTATTATGTCAGTACTCATATATATCGACATTGCCGACGGGCAAATAAAAAAGACTTCACTTGAAGCGGCATCCTATGGCGCTAAGCTGGCTGCACAAATGGGCACCACTGCAGAAGCCGTTGTACTGGGCTCGGTTACCGAAGACCTCGCATCGCTGGGGCAGTATGGGATCAGCAAAGTGCACCAGGTAAATGATGCGGCACTCAACCAACTGGATGCCCAGGTACATGCACAGGCAGTGGCTGAAATTGCCGGCAGCACAGGTGCCACCGTCATCGTATTCTCGCATAATCTCAACGGCAAAGCAATTGCGCCCCGTGTATCAGCCAGGCTGAAAGCCGGACTGGTAGCCGGTGCAGTTGCCCTTCCTGATACCAGCAATGGATTTACGGTAAAGAAAAATGTATTCTCCGGGAAAGCTTTTGCCAATGTGAGTGTAAACACACCGGTTAAGATCATTTCCCTTAACCCCAATGCCTATCCCATTGCAAAAGGCGAAGGAACAGCCGAAGTCGTACAGGCTACTCCTGCCCTGCCCGCAGCACGGGTGAAAGTAACCAGCGTGAGCAAAGCCAGTGGTGAAATTCCGCTTACAGAAGCCGAGGTGGTGGTCAGTGCCGGACGTGGCCTGAAAGGCCCCGAAAACTGGGGTATGGTGGAAGATCTCGCGAAGGCACTGCATGCTGCTACAGCCTGCAGCCGGCCTGTTGCCGATGCCCACTGGCGTCCGCATCATGAGCATGTGGGACAAACGGGCTTTGCCATTGCCCCTAACCTTTATATTGCTATCGGCATCTCTGGGGCGATTCAACACCTGGCTGGTGTAAACCGCAGCAAGGTGATCGTTGTAATCAACAAAGACCCCGAAGCACCCTTCTTTAAAGCCGCCGACTATGGCATTGTGGGCGATGCCTTTGAAGTGGTACCTCAGCTGACCGCGGCTATCCGCAAACTGAAAGGAACGGCCTGATTAATTACCTGTTAATGCAATACAGCCTGAATGAACTATCTTCATTCAGGCTTTTTTTTTATGCATCTACGCTTACTAATTACATTGTTATTGCCGGTCACATTGTCTGCACAGAAAACCTTTACCGGCACCATCGACTACCGGCTCACCAATACCGATACGAGTCTGGATGTACGGGTGCAGGCCATCTTTATACCCGGCAGAATCCGGTTCCACATGCAGCCGGTAAAAGTGCCGGCGGGAGCAGACATAAAAGAAGAGCTGCTCATCCTGGATTTTGAACAGGCGGCTATTTTCCGGATAAAGGATAAGGAGAAAATCGTGGAGCGCGAAAATATCGGAGGTGAAAACAGCAAACAGGATCTTCCAGCCCTGCAACCCGCCGATACCTCGCAAATACTGGGGCAACCTGTCAGGACCTATAGCAGCGGGTGGATCGAAAAAACGGAAGTCAAAGGCACAGATACGATAAAAAGTCAGGTAAATGCCAGTTTCGCCTATGCCAGCCACCTGTCCTATCCCATCCCCGATTCGCTCAGCCGCGAGCAGATGGTTCCCCTTTTTACCAATGGTCATGTATGCCTGGGATTCGCGATCCGGGTAAGGTCTGCCGCTCTCCGGTTTGACCTGCTGAGCCGGGCCTGGCAGCTACGCCCGGGTAAGACCCGAAAGCTATCCAAACTATTCAGATTCCCAAAGGATTATACACAAAGGCAGAAAGACTAAATGTAAAAAAGGGCCAGGAGATGCGCTTCTTTTTTGCGTCAAATGTCTTAGTTTCGTGCGATATTTTATGAAGAAGATAGAACTGGAAATAGTGGCCTTATCGCATAGCATCACGCAAACGCATTCCTATGCTGTGGTGCTGGGTGAAGTAAACGGACTGCGCAGGCTTCCTATCGTAATCGGCGGATTTGAAGCACAGGCTATAGCAGTAGCACTGGAAAAAATGAATCCCAGCCGTCCACTCACCCACGATCTGATGAAGAATTTCCTCAATGCTTTTGCTATTGAGCTTCACGAAATCATCATCTGCGATCTGCAGGAAGGCATTTTCTACTCCAAGCTGGTCTGCTCTTCAGAAAATGATACGATCGAAATAGATTCCCGCACCTCAGATGCACTGGCCCTGGCTGTTCGTTTTGGTTGCCCGATTTATACTTACGAAAACATTCTGGAAAGCGCCGGCATACTGATGGAAGACACCGGCAGCAGTAAAAAACGCAAAACCAAGCAGGAAGTAGTGGTAGAAGAACCCAGCACTACCGGTCATGAAGACCTCAAGACCATGACGCTGGAAGAACTGGACACGCTGCTGAGTGAAGTGCTGGAAAGTGAAGACTATATCCGCGCCATTGCTATACGCGATGAGATCAATAGCCGGAAAAAGAACCGCTGACCTCTTCTCATTCAACCTGATTTTACGTGATCGTATTTCCCAATGCAAAGATCAATCTGGGTTTGCGCATACTGCGCAAAAGGGATGATGGCTTTCACGACATTGAAACCATTTTTTACCCACTCCCTCTTTGCGATGCGCTGGAAATACTGCCTGCTCATACCGGCGATCCCTCATTTGAGTGTACGGGTCTGGCAACGAGTATTCTCCCGGGGCAAAACCTGGTGCTCAAAGCCTATGAGCTGCTGAAAACACATTTTCCCGAAATCCCTCCTGTTCATATTTTTCTGCATAAAGCCATTCCTGCCGGCGCAGGACTGGGAGGCGGGAGTGCCGATGCCAGCTTTACCCTGCAACTGCTCTGCCAGCTGTTTCGCCTTTCAGCCACTGACGCCTTGCTCCATCAGCTAGCCCTCAGCCTGGGCAGCGATTGCCCTTTTTTCCTTTATAATAAACCCTGTCTGGGTACAGGAAGAGGTGAACAACTCCAACCCGTTTCGCTCGATCTGAAAAATTACTCCTGGGTGCTTATCAATCCCGGTATACATGTATCCACTGCAGCTGCATTTGCTGCCATAACACCGCAAGAACCGGAAGAGAGGCTGAGTGAATTGATTCAGCTGCCTCCGGCTCAATGGCAGGGCCGGGTGATCAACGATTTTGAGACACCGGTATTCGCATTACATCCTGAAATTGGTGCTATCAAAGAAAAACTCCTGTCGGCCGGAGCCGTCTTTGCATCCATGAGCGGTACAGGCAGCACTGTATTCGGACTGTTTGATCAGAAAGAATTGCAATTGCCTGCTTTTCCGGATCATTATTTTGTAAAAAGCGGGCAGGGTTGACTGTTGGCAGTTGACAGTTAACAGTTGACAGTTGACAGTGGACAGTTGACAGTGGACAGTTGACAGTGGACCGGTAACAGCTTATAGATTCTGCTCATCTTCAAATCATCAAATTTTCAAATCATCAGCACATTAGCACATCAGCATATCAGCACATCAGCACATTAGCACATCAGCACATTCCCCCTTTATACTTTTAAACTTTTATACCTACCTTTACAACCATCAACCAGTCGCTGACCATACCGGCTTTTCTTCAACGCAATCTCGATCTGCTCAATCATCGATGATTGGTAAAGGCGCCTCCCCTGCGGGAGGTGAATGGCGCATACCCGCCTGTTTTCACTGACATTTCTTTTCATTTTCACCTTATTTCTTTGTTATGCATACGCAGCTTTCTACTATGTCTGAAAAGGCACAGCATTACCTGGATCTCGAACAACAGTATGGTGCACACAACTATCATCCGCTGCCTGTAGTGCTCGAGCGCGGGCAGGGCGTATTTGTATGGGATGTGGATGGCAACCGTTATTATGATTTTCTGAGCGGCTACTCGGCCGTCAACCAGGGACATTGTCACCCCGCAATCGTGTCGGCATTTACAGCACAGGCGCAGCAACTGACGCTGACGAGCCGCGCTTTTCACAGCAACCTGCTGGGTGAGTATGCACAGTATATCACTTCCTTTTTTGGTTACAATAAAGTATTGCCGATGAATACGGGAGTGGAAGCGGTGGAAACCGGACTCAAACTTTGCCGCAAATGGGGCTACGAAGTAAAAGGAATACCTGATGGCCAGGCCAAAGTGATTGTATGTACAGGCAATTTTCATGGTCGTACCATGGGTGTAATATCCTTTAGCTCTGATCCTTCTTCCACTACACACTTTGGCCCTTACCTGCCTGGCTTTATCAGCATTCCGTACAATGACCTGTCTGCGCTGGCGGAAGCATTAAAAGATCCGTCAGTTGCGGGATTTCTTGTAGAGCCTATACAGGGTGAGGCCGGCGTAGTAGTTCCCGATGAAGGCTACCTCGCGGCAGCCCGCCAGCTTTGTACGGATGCTAACGTGCTCCTGATTGCAGACGAAATACAAACCGGGCTGGCCCGTACCGGGCTTATGCTCGCCTGCGATCATGAAGCCGTTCGCCCCGATATTCTTTTGCTGGGCAAAGCACTGAGTGGCGGCATGCTGCCCGTAAGTGCTGTGCTGGCCGACGACGAAGTCATGCTGACGATTGGTCCCGGTGAGCATGGTTCCACCTATGGAGGCAATCCGCTGGCCTGCCGCACCGCCATTGCAGCCCTGCAGGTGCTGAAAGACGAGCAGATGGCCGAACAGGCTACTGCCATGGGTGAATTGCTTCGCCATGGATTGCAGCAACTGCATTCACCGCATATCGGCCTTATCCGGGGAAAAGGATTACTGAATGCTATTGTGATCAAACACAGCAATCCAGATGCAGCCTGGCAGCTTTGCCTCGAATTGAAAGAAAATGGCTTACTGGCCAAGCCCACGCATGGCGACAAGATTCGTTTTGCACCACCCCTTGTCATTACGGCCGAACAAATAGAAGAATGTGTTGCAATTATTGGCCGATCTTTGCATTGCCTGGACTGAAGTGTAAAAGTTTAAAGGGGAATGTGCTGATATGCTAATGTGCTGATATGCTGATGTGCTGATATGCTGATGTGCTGATGATTTGAAGATTTGATGATGAGCAGAATTTATAAGCTGTCAACTGTCCACTGTCCACTGTCAACTGTCATCTGTCCACTGTCAACTGTCAACTGTCCACTGTCCACTGTCAACTGTCAACTAATTCTATGCATCAGGAAAAGCATCTGCGCAACAGCGACTTTTTAACCGATATTGTAATAGGCATGAGCGATGGCCTTACCGTTCCTTTTGCGCTGGCGGCAGGTTTAAGCGGAGCTGCTGCCTCTACTTCGATTATTGTCATTGCCGGTATTGCAGAGATTGCGGCCGGCTCTATTGCCATGGGTCTGGGTGGCTACCTGGCCGGAAAAACCGAACAGGACCATTACCAGACAGAGTTAAAACGGGAGTATGAGGAAGTGGATAATACTCCCGAAAAGGAAAAACAGGAAGTAAAGAGTTTTTTTGCCAATATTGGTCTCAGTGAAGAAATGCAGGAAAAAGCAGTGGAAGAAATTGCGCGCGATCGCGATCAGTGGGTTGCATTTATGATGAAGCATGAACTGGGACTGGAAAAACCAGACCCGCGACGCGCTACCAAATCGGCGCTCAACATTGGCCTCTCCTATGCCATAGGCGGGCTGGTACCATTAAGCCCATACTTTTTCACCTCCCACCCCATCGATGGATTAAAAATATCGGCCGCGCTAACGTTGATTTTCCTTTTCATATTCGGATTTTTCAAGAGCCGTATTACCGGAGTCAATCCCTGGGCTGGCGCCTTGCGCGTAACACTTATCGGAGCACTGGCAGCTTCTGCAGCATTTGGGGTAGCCCGTTTATTTGAATAAAAAAAATCCGCTCTGTGTGCCGGTGGCTGCAGAGCGGATTACTGAACGGTTTTCCTAAGAACACTATCTTGTACGCATGCACAACATATTCAGAATGCACAGGTGCATGCAGGTAATTTTTTACAATAAATGACGGATGGGAAAATTTTCAGCAGGGAAAATCACTTAGCCAACACACAGAGATTTGTTTACAGAGGGTATCGATTGGAGGATCAATCAGAGACATGTCGAATATACAACCAAAAAGATATTGAAACCGCATTCCTTTCAATATTTTTTTAGAAAGTTGCTGAAAATATCAGAAAAGTCAATCCTGATCAGCTATTATCTTTTTGTACAGGCTTCATATCGGGCATTAGCGCAGACAGCATCATTATTACAGACAGCAACAACATAGTGTAGAGTGCCCATTGTTTTTCAGGACACTCTCCTCCCCTGCAGGTGCTAAACATAAAATAATTGCGTACGGCCCAGGCCAGGTTGATAGCACAGAGCATCAGGTTGGCCCGCTTGGCCCATATACGCGGCACCCAGCTAAACAACAGGAAGAATGGCAATAACACAAACTGAAAATAAGCCGGCCGGCCAAAGCTGGCGCCTGTTGTATCCACTCCGCTCAGCCACAGGTCTTTGCTGACCACATGTACCCAGGGTTGAAAACCTGTTACAATCAGACCAAGGCCAGCCAGTGTACCCAGCCATTTCATCCATTTTGCCAACGGTAGTTTTTTCATCAGTGCGCAAGATAGGAAGAAGAAAGGAGTGCGCAAGGGCGGGTATACCAAAAGAAAACCGGCAGCATGGACAATCCATATCACTGCCGGTTTCTGACAATATCACGTTTCTATCCTTCCTGCCATCAGAATTTGAAACCCAGGGTAAAACTGAGTACCCGATGTTTGTTATTCTGATCGTTGCTGGAATTAGATCCCGATTGCAGTTTGGCCAGTCCCAGTCCGTAATTGGCACTGATCACAAGGTTACTGGCTTCAATACCTACTGTACCATTTAGACCATAATCAAAACGACGCATGATAAATGCACCTGCTCCTTCTTCTTCAGAAGTCAGCGGATCATCGTCCGAAAACTGAATATTTTCTTCAAAATTCAGCAGGCCATCTGCTTTAAATTTACCACCCACGCCCATGGCCACATAAGGACCTGCGCCCACAAAGAATTTGGCTGCGCCGGTTGGAGTTTTGAATACGAGGTTTACCGGTACTTCGATGTAGCGCGGATTAAGCTGAAGTTTCTGTGTGTTGTTTTCCCATTTGATACCTTTACCGGTATACAATATACCCGGCTGAATGGCCAGAAACTCAGTAATGTTAAGATCTCCGATAACACCTACCTGGAAACTGGTGAGCATCCGGTTATCGTCATAACCACCATCATCATTATTGGAAACATTGGCAAGGTTCACACCACCGCGGAGGATGGCAGCTGACTTTTGAGCCTGGACTCCAATTCCAAAAACCAGCAGGGCAAATAAGGCGAGCGTTGTCTTTTTCATAATCGTACAGTTTTAAATTCAAAATATTAGTCTGCAAGCCACTGGCAGCTGTTGATACCAGACAAACATGCTGCCAGAATTGGCAGCCGTTATTTTTTTGTATAAAATACAGGGGCCGCTGAGCTAAGACCAGGTCTGATTCACAACGTTTAAAAACCGTATGTCAGAAAAAGGGGATTTTTTTCCTCAGCCTTTTCAGGCTGCATTATAAGCTTTTATAATAGGCGCTCTTAAAGCATCGGCAGCTTCACTGCAGTGATAAGCAATAAGTGCAGCGATTGCTTCCGGTTTTACCCATTTAGTAAAGTCTGCATCGGGCATCGCTTGCCGATTGGGGGGAGTGTCGATAGTAGATGGTACCACTACACTGGTCACCACATTGGCCGTACCTGCATCATGATTCAATAATTCAGCCAGCCGGAATAATAGAGATTTTGACAAACCATAGGCCAGTGAGCCATGGGCCTGCTCTATATTTAAGCCCGGCCTTGACCCGATCAGAAATAAACGTCCATACCCCTGCGTCATCATTTGCAGCCACAAGGGGCGGGCAAGATTGTATGCTGTGTCAAAATTCAGTTGCAATTGTTCGTGAATAGATGCAGAACCCGTACCGGCCAGTTTGCCTCCGGCATATCCACCTGCAGTAAGTACGGCTACATCTATACGCTGACACTGGCCGGTCAGTTTGGTCAGCACTTCAGCAGCGGCCGTTTCATTGCGCAGATCTGCCTGGTAATGGAGGTACCGGGGATGACCGGAAAAAGGCAGGGCTTTGTTGCTGCCCGCAATACCGGCTACCTGATTTTCCTCATTCAGGAAATGATTGATAACTGCCTGGCCCAACTGGCCCGAAGCCCCGCTTACAAGTACATTTTTCATAACACAACATTTAGCTGACGGTTGATTGCCACCCGGTTGGAGTGTACCAATTGTTTTGTAATTTACAGCAGGTTCTTTTCTAAACCGCGGAATTATATTCCAATCCGGAGAACAGGTATACTATTTAGCGTTTACTAACAGAATACCGCTGAGTGGTATAATGATAAAAGGCACTACCGTGCTTATCAGATAGTGCCTTCATGCTATTCAATAACCCATCTTTTTATATCCACGTGTTCCAGCCATGCGTATCAGGAGCCTCTCCCAGCCTGATAGCATCCAGTTGTTGCTTTAGCTGATGCATCAATGAGTCCGGTTTTACAGCCGGTAACTGATATGCTTTTCCAGCAATCTGTATAGTCTGGATTGGAGCCACCACTGCAGCGGTGCCTGCTCCAAATGCCGCCTGTACGATCCCCCGCCGGAGTGCATCCTCCAGTTCGCTCACCCGAAGTCTCCGCTGCTCCACCACTACTCCGCTGTCTGCCGCCAGGGTCAGCAGCGAATCGCGTGTTACACCATCCAGGATCGTATCGGACAAGGGAGCAGTAACCAGTTTATTATCGATCACAAACAATACATTCATCATGCCCGATTCTTCAATAGCCGGATCGCTGCCACCATCTGTCCATAATACCTGATCAAATCCCTGTCTGCGCGCTTCCTGTGTGGGATAAAATGCACCACCATAGTTACCGGCACATTTGGCAAAACCTGTACCCCCTTTAGCAGCGCGGATAAAATCCGTTTCTACCTTCACTTTTATGGGTGCCGTAAATAAAGCGGGCACAGGTCCGGTAAAGATGATAAAGCGGTATTCATCGGATACTTTTACGCCGAACTTGCTTTCACTGGCAAAAATAAAGGGCCTGATATACAGCGATGAGCCTTGTGCAGATGGCACCCAGTTGCGGTCTGTACCAATCAGCATTACCAATCCCTGTTCAAACATTTCATAAGATGGTGCAGGCATGCACATCCGGTGCAATGAACGAATCAGCCGCTCATAATGCTTTTCGATCCTGAAAATATTAATCCGGCCATCGGCAGCGCGAAATGCCTTCATGCCCTCAAAAACAGATTGGCCATAATGCAGCGCCAGTGTGGCAGGACTTAAGCTAAGGTTGGCAAATGGTGTAATCTGGGGATTATGCCATTGTTCGTTGAAATAATCGGCTACCAGCATATGATCTGCCACATACTTTCCAAATTCGAGCGATGTCCAGTCTACCTCCTGCAGCCGGCTCTGAACAGCGCGACGCACGGGAATTTCCATAATTGCTTCCATGATGATTATGATTTAACGGTTGTTGATGCAGATTCACCTATACGCATAGCGTCTTCAATACCTATTCTCATTTTTACATTGGCTCTTTCATATACACCTTTTTCAACGGGCAGATGCTGAAAGCCTATTCGTTCATACAGCCTGATGGCGGCTTCATTTTTTGTATTTGAGTAAAGGATTATCTCTTGTGCTCCCAGTATAGCTGCATGCCGGAAGCTGGCTTTTGTAAGCTCCTCCGCTATGCCACGTCGCCTGTAAGCAGGGTCAACCGCCATTTTGGTGAATTCATAACAATCGTCTGCCACCTTGCGCAGGGCCACCGTACCAACAGGTCTGCCATCCCACTCTGCCATCAGGATAGCGCCACCGGTATCCAGCAGGGCTTTATCGGGATTGGTCAGCACCCACTCATCCACCGCTTCCATTTGAAACCATTCCTCTATCCAAGCACGGTTCAGCGCATCAAAAAATGGCTGATGCGCGGGTTGGTAATCCACAATTTTCAATGCACTCATTGTTTCTGTTTTTTTATTTCGCTGTTAACGAGGTATACTCCCGTGAGGGTAATAGATGCACCCATTAACATTTGCAGGTTCATTTCCTCCGACAGTATAGCCCAACCCAATCCCACAGCAACGATCGGATTGATATAAGCATACAGCGATACCTGTGTGGCCGGTAGTTTGCTGAGCGCAAAAGCATAGGCCGAATAAGCGATGAGCGAACCAAACACTACCAGATAGAGCAGGGCCAGCCAGGCATCTCTGCCGGCGTTGCCCAAAAACACATACTGGCCTGTAAATACACAGATCAGTAACATGATCACACCCGCTATAAGCATTTGTAATCCGGCGCTGAAAAGTATATCTACAGCCGGACGAGTACGGGCTGCATATACTGTACCATACGACCAGGATAAGACAGAAATGAATGCAAGCACTACCCCCAGTACAAACCGGGTATTGTGTAAAGCTCCCAGATAATCGTAAAAGATGACAACAATACCCGCAAAACCGGTAATCCATCCCACTACCATCCATCGGGTGATCTGCTTATGCCGGCAAAGTCTTGCTGTAAAAAAAGCTACAAACAGTGGCACCAGTGCCACGATAATTGCAGCCAGACCGCCGCTGATATACTCCATGGACCAGGTAATTAAACCATTGGAGATACACAACAGCAGTATACCCTGCACAGACAATTGCCGGATAACAGGCCACTCCGGCATCTTATACCCTCGTGCAAGAAAATAAGCTACCACAACAAGACCTGAAAAAAACTGGCGCAGCCCGGCTACAAAGAAACCCGGCATATGCTGTGCACCAATCCGTGCAGCCACATAGGTCGTACCCCATATTATACTCACTAAACCCAGTGATAAATAAGCCAGTTGCTTCTCCCGTTTCATTCGCTTTACTATGTTACTTGTGACAGATATAAAGACCTGCGTGCCTAAACTTCAGATCACGTTGTAAAATTGGGCAGAAAACAGCAACTAAAACAGATTCAGATTTTGTATTTTTGACTAGATCAGATTAAACCGGTCACAAACTGTTATGGCTAAAAATAATTTTACAGACACCGATCATATCTATCTGCAGGTTGCAGGTGGCGTTGAAAAAATGATCCAGGATGATGTGTTGAAAATAGGCGACAAACTTCCTTCTGTACGTGTGCTGAGCGAAGAATATGGCATCAGTATGGGCACTGCCTTTCAGGCATATTATCATCTCGAAGGCAAAGGGCTGATTGAGTCGAGGCCCAAATCCGGTTATTATGTACGGTTTAGTCCCCGGCGATTCAGGGATCTGCCACGGGTTATTCAACCCGATGTATTATCGCATAACGTTTCGGTAAAGGAAATGATTGCCTCATTCTATTCAGATATTGCGACCAACAATGAACGAACAATCAATTTCGCCCTGGCTGTTCCGCATGTATCATTATTGCCTGCGGCCAAACTCAACAAAGCTGTCACGTATGTATTGCGTAACCAGGCCGATTCCACCATCAACTATGAGCATACCCAGGGCAATGCGGAATTGCGTAAACAGATTGCCCGCCAGAGTTTCAACTGGGGTGGAAAAGTAAAAGCCGATGATGTACTGGTAACAAGTGGGTGTATGGAAGGGCTTACGCTTTGCCTGCGGGCTGTTACCAAACCAGGTGATGTGGTAGCAGTAGAATCGCCCAATTATTTTGGCATCTTTCAGTCTATCGAAAATCTTGGACTCAAAGTAGTGGAAATTTCATCGGATCCTACTACCGGTCTGGATCTGGACTGTCTGCGCCGTACACTTCGTAAATCGCCTGTAAAAGCCTGTGTGGTCATTCCCAATTTCAATAATCCGCTCGGAGGCTGTATACCCGATGCCCGAAAGAAAGAACTGGTGGAGTTACTGACCAGTCATAATATTCCGTTAATAGAAGATGATATTTATGGTGAACTTTATTTTGGTAAAAACCGTCCCCGTACCTGCAAATACTATGACCGTGAAGGCATCGTCATGCATTGTTCATCTTTTTCGAAATCGCTTGCTCCGGGTTATCGTATCGGCTGGGTATTACCGGGGCGGTATATGGAAGAAGTAAAACAACTCAAGCGTATTCTCTCTATCAGCAGTCCGGGTCTTACGCAGGCAGCAGTAGCCCATTACCTGCAGCATGGTCGTTTTGAGTACCATCTTAAAAATCTGCGCACCTGCCTGCATGCACAGATGCAACGCTATATGCAGGGTATTGTAGAACATCTGCCAGATGATACCAAGGTTTCGAGGCCACAGGGGGGTGTGGTATTGTGGGTGGAACTCAATAAAAAAGTAGACAGTTTCCGGCTTCGTACAGAAGCAATGAAGCAACATATCTCAATCATGCCGGGCAAAATATTTTCGGCCAGCTGCAACTACAACAACTGCATCCGTGTAAGTTTTGGTAAACCCTGGGATGATCAGGCAGAGCATGGCTTGCAGGTACTGGGGCGGCTTATCCGAAAAATGATCTAGTTTAATTTACGGCATCCGTTTTTTGTTCTTTCTCCTGTAATAATAAAACAGCGGAACACCCAATGCTGTAATAAATAATCCAAGCAGGGAGTTGATCACCGGTTGCCGGTGTTGCAGGTAATTATTTACATCATTCCAGATGGTTATGACGAGGTAAAAAGCTGTAAAGGCAATATAGAGGAAAGGAACAACCGGGTATCCGATGATGCGATAAGGGCGTTCCCTGTTTGGCTCCCGCCGGCGTAAAAGAAAAATACCTGCCGCACCCGCCCCATAGGCAATCCAGGTAACAAACACAAACATATCTGCCAGCATATCGAATGAGCCGGTAAATATATACAGGCAGGTCCATATAGCATGTAGCCACAACGCGTTGCCGGGCGATTGAAAACGGGAATGCGTACGACCTGCCCAGGGAGCAAATATGCGGTCCTGCCCCATGGCGTAAGTAACCCGGCAGGTAGCCATGAGGTTGCCGTTTACAGCACCAAGCGTGCAGATAATAATCATAGCGGCAACAATAGCAGCTCCGGTTGGGCCCATTGCTACTGTTATGGCATCGGCTGCCACCAATTGAGATGACGCCATTTTTTCTATCGGTAAGGCATATAAATAGGCCAGGTTGACCAGCAGATAAATACCGATGCAGACGAGCATACCCAGCAACAAACTGCGGGGAATATTCCGTTGCGGCTGCTGTATCTCGCCAGCCATGAATGATATATTAATCCATCCGTCATAGGCAAAGAAGGCGCCTGTCATGGCTACAACAACCGCCCCTATCAATCCAGCGGCATCGGGTGTATTATAACTATGCGAAAAATGAGAGAATGAGCCGGCCGGTGAACTGAATATACCGACCACGAGTGCACCAATGACCAGCACTTTGGCAAGTGTGCTGATACTTTGGAAAGCACTGCCGGCTTTGACACTCACATAATTCAGCCAGGTAAGCCCAATCACCAGCAAGGCCGCCAGCGCTTTTATACCAAAATTTTGTAAGGGGTATAAATCGCCTATAGCGGGAATATGCAGACGAAAGGAAAGTTCTACGGATTCAGAAAAACGCGGAAGTGAAAGAAAATAATCAGCATATTGGGCGCATACATAAGCGATCGCAGCAACAGCAGCTGTGTTTATGACAGAGAATGCGGCCCAGCCATACAGGAAGGCAATAAAATCGCCAAACATATACCTGAAGTAAGCATATATGCCGCCGGTAACCGGCATCATTGCACCCAGCTCCGCAAATACCAGCGCCCCCATTACGGAGAATAAACCAGCCAGCACCCATACCAGCATCAACAGGAAAGGCGAACCCAGTTGTGCCGCCATGGAAGCTGGTTTAATAAACAGCCCCGAGCCCACAATACTGCCCACTATAATGGCCACAGCCGGCCAGAAGCTGATTTTCTTTTGAAGAGAAGGAATAGTCAATGTGTTGATTTGCTAATGTGCTGATATGCTGATGTGCTGATTTGCTAATGTGCTAATGTGCTGATGTGCTGATTTGCTAATATAATCTGAAGATTTGAAAATTTGAGGATTTGAAGATGGAAAGACAACATGTGCCAGTGTGTTAATCTGCTAATATGGGAATACATCAATTAATTACCTTCAAGCTTCCTCCTTCCGCCCTCCACCTCACTTATCACCTATAACTTAAAACTTATTAGTACCTTAATTACCGTCAGCCCTCTTCCTTCCGCCCTCCACCTCACTTACCACCTATAACTTAAAACTTACTACTAATAAAAAAAGCTTCATCATCCGATGAAGCTTTCAAAATCATTTTTTCTGGTTTCAACCCGAATATTCGCTGCAAAGCAGTCAAAACATACCCCCGGCCCGGATACTAGGTTTTTCCCGGTAGGATTAACAGGTGTCAGGTAGGAAGCTGGAATCAGAAATGGTGAAAGAACTTTGGTTGCGGGAACTAAGATAGAAACTAGAATCCCGGCCCGCAAGTGTAGGAGGTACATTTTTTTTGCACAGGCTGGGGAAAAAGGTAAAAGGTTGAAGAAGAAAGGTTAACGGGTTAAAAATGAATTCTTTACCTTTCTACCTTTGCCCACATTTACACAATTCCTTACACAGCGTCTTCACCCGGGCATCACTTAGGTATTCATCAAAGGTTATAAGGTATTAAATGAACCTTTTACCTTTCTACTTCTACCCTATGCCCTCATTTATACATTTCCTCCCGCAGCGTCTTCACCCGGGGATCATTTAGGCATTCATCAAAA
>MKTY01000005.1 GCA_001898485.1 Sphingobacteriales bacterium 46-32
CGCTTGCTTTTTGAAAGCTTCGAAGTCAAATGACTGTTTGTCTTTCATTTCCATTTGTGTTAGTTTTAAAGTTACAAAACTTCAAACTGACACACTTTTTGTAACACTCTCATTGCCTTATAAAACGGACTGATATTTTTGCCTCACATGATAAAGACAAGTAAGACATTCTTTAAACTATTGACGGTTTGATTAAATCTGCAAAACTCTAAGCCTTGTAAAAAGCTGAATAGAATTTTAACCTTAATGCTTTCAAAATGACAAAAGATAATTACACTGCCGAAGTAAATAAAACTGTAACAATAATTGATACCGCTATTGATGCAATAAGAAAATACCCTCCTAAAGAATTCGACTCCTCACATTTAAATCAATTCGTCAATACTTATGTGGAATTAAAAAGCAATGCAACAAACCCAAAGCCAGAATACAAAAATATAAAAAGTCTAACCTACATAAAGAACGACGCATTAATTTATTTTCAAGAATCATCAGGAGAAGCTGTTTCCTTTTTTTGGAAAGAACTAAAACAGAAAGGAATTGATATTAACAGGACAAATAAACTTGAAAAGATTTTAAAGAAAAATAAGATATCCAATCAATCTGAACTTGATTACGTAATTGATATGATGATACCAGCACAACAAGCTGGACTAATTACAAAAGAACAATTAAACTTATTAAATTCACTGATAGATAAATTTGAACGAAAATAAAGCCAAAGACTTCTTTTACATGTGTCAAATTATAAGGAAGAGGGGGTATCAGGAGTACACTGAAAAGAAAAACGGCCATCTGCCCTCTATTCCTCTAAGCTTTCGCCTAATTCGTGGCGAAATCTCAAATTATCATCCTTTTCTTCTGCCCACGCCTTCGAGTTTAATATTATCGAATCAGCTTCTCCGATAGGCAAATCAAGTTCGCATATTAATGCTTTTAGAGTATCCATTTGGGAATACCCTGCTATCTTTATTAAGCTAATTGTATTCTGCAAACTGTCTTCATCGCCATGATAATTTTCAACAACTATTTTCTTAATAGCTTCATTGATCATTTGCATATCGACTTTTTATTCGTTCAACTCAAAAAACTAATCGAAAGTATATTTTAGTTTTCGTGAGGAGCTATTTCAGGCATTTATACGTTATTCAGAGATTCGGAAAAAATGTTTTTTGCTTACTGTTTGTTTTTTAAAAATACACCCATTCTTTGAAATTATCCCTGCCTGAAACTCAAATGCAATCATGCTTAGGCACAAGCTAAGCCTACCCAGTATTAAAAAAGATAAAAATTAGCGAAAGAAGGAAGACTGAAAAATATTTCCCGGATCCATTTTATCGTAAAACTAACCTCATAAACGCCTAAACGCCGCAGCAATCACCTCCAAATCGCCTCTATCAATGCTACGCTTATACTGAAATCCAAACTCATCATTTGCAAATTTCTCCTGCCCCGACAAATAAAAATAAATACATTGCTCCTCCCTGGTTATCTTAATCTTTAGCCTCTCACTCATATCAGAAAGAATTGCACTGCCCGAATTTTCAAAATTTCCAAGCCAGAAATTGAATTCATCCCAGGATTTCTGCTCAAATCATACTGAATTAAGTTGTATTTCTTTCTTCCCGGAAAAAGTTACCAGTTCTATACCTACATTTATTTCGAAAGAAAGATATCTTTCTTCACTCGAAACCTTATCCATTTTTATAGCAACAAAATCCGGAACAATGATTTCTATCATTTTCTATCGTTTGAGTCCTACAAATATCTTTACCAATATTCATGGCGAATTATTTCAAATACATTACGATCTACAAACAACCACATCTTCGGTTTCAATCCCTTATAAAAAACCTATGCATTTATCTCCAATTCACCCCATCCATACTCCTTGATATCCGCTGAGGTTGCGGCAACCGCTTCAAAGTCTTCCTGCAAAGTCAAAAAAGAATTTTCTACACTTATTTGACTGGGATCATAGTACCCTCTTTCACATTCCTCACAATGTAAATAAAGTTTGTTTGCATCCAGGTTCTTGAAGATAAACAATCGCCCTTGATTGCAAAAAGGACATATTTTATACCATAATAATTCTCTTTTCATAAAATATTTTATACAGATGGGTGTATGGCAGTCAGGGATGGAAATATTGAAGAGCAATAAAGGTATTAATACACCCTGATTTTCTTCGTTTTAGCTTTTGACAGCAGATTTTAAACACAAAATCATACAAACGGGCCTTCAAACGAAATTATGTTTAGTTACACGCTAAGGAGACCAGAGGTTCATATACATCTCGCCTATTCTAATTCACAACCGCTCAATCTTTCTCCTTTAACAGTTCAAGAGGAGCATTTACATTAAAATCTTCCACAATAAATTCCTTCTTTATATAATCCTTCGATTCTCCTTCAAAAAAAACCTCCCATATCCATTGAAAAAATTGTTGTGCATTTACAGGCGTCTCAATTGGCAGAAGCAGCGAATTAAAAATCGATTCAAAATTCACTTTCCCAGGATATGTTAAATAATAGGCAAGCGTGTTCTTCGTAACATCCTGTAGTCGCTCTTTTTGTTTTTTAAAGTCTGGCAAAAGGACATCTTTAGCCAAACTTTTTACATCTTCCTCTATGTCAGACTTATAATAGCCGTAATCATCAATTGAAGCTTCGTCATCAGCACCGCCAATTAGAGGGCCCAGCACTTCATCAATGTAAATTGGATTAACCGTAATCATCTTGCTATTAATTGATAAGGTCTTAAATTCTCCTCACTTCGAATAATTCCACTGTTATGATTCGCTTGGACTGAAGCATCTGCTTCTATCTCCAGGGATTTCATCAGATAAAAACCGGCTCCGGTAAAGCATATTCTTTTGTAAGATAATAGTCTTTATTCCATTATCAAATAATACACAATAGGTCTGTCGGTAGTAAGAATCAGGAGCCCTGTTCTCCGTAGTATGCTTACTCTAAAAAACTGTTATGCTTCGTTTGCAACGAAGCATCTGTTCAAACTACCAGACACTTCTTCAGATAAAAACCAAATCCAATAAACCACATTTTTTTGTAAAAAAAGTAATCTTTGGTTGTAAAATTCCAATAAAAACAATCTAATACTGTTGCCTGGCTTTGTATCTGATATCCGCCCTTATCCATGCTTTTTACACAAAGAACCAGCATTCCTACGGCAAATAACTCGTTTATCCATCACAAAAAATGATTTTTTAACGGTAAGATTTCTGTAAAACCACCTTTTAGACCAACAGATCTTAAAACGAAGTTATGCTTAGCTACAAGCTAAGCATAACTGTATTAAAAATGTAAAAAATATCAAACTAAGGAGAACAGGGGAGCTGCCGTATAAAGGTACTTCAATCTGCGACAGCAGCCCGCCATTCACCTCCGAATTCCCTTTTAGTCAAAACCTAATTTTTTTTTGCCGAAACTCCGCAATATCCTTTGGCAATCGTGTCCAAAAGGTATCTGGCAGCGTCGCGGCCATTTCAGGTCTTACTTTATACTCGTATAATATAGTGCTTTTATCCGGTTCTTTATACGAGAACCGAACTAGATAAAAGTCACCAATTGCCACGTCATACACTTCCTCCGTTTGCCTATACTCCTCATACTCCTTCCCTTTATACATGAATTTGTAATGCCAGTGTTTGCCATTCTTAAGAGAGCCTGTTTTTTTTGTTATAACGCCAACAGCATAAGCCGTATGCTTATCAATTTCTATCCTTTTCGATCTTCGACAGAAATATGGAACAACAACAATAACAATGAAAATGGCGACCCCTGCCCAGAAAGATTTCCATTCCTCTCTATTCATTTTTTTTTGTTTTTTCTTCCTTTCTTTACTACTATGGTTTCTTCCAGTACCTCATAACTACAGCACCATGCTCGGTTCTTCGTAGTATGCTTACGCTAAAAAAACTGTTATGCTTCGTTTGCAACGAAGCATCTGTTCAAACTATCCGACACTTCTTCAGATAAAAACCAAATCAATAAACCACATTTTTTTGTAAAAAAGTAATCTCTGGTTGTAAAATTCCAATAAAAACAATTTATTAATACTATCTGTCTTAGTATCTGATATCCGCCCTTATCCATGCTTTTTACACAAAGAACCAGCATTCCTCCGGCAAACAACTCGTTTATCCATCACAAAAAAATGCTTTTTAACGGCAAGATTTCTGTAAAAACACCTTTTTTGACCAACAGACCTTAAAACGAAGTTATGCTTAGCTACAAGCTAAGCATAACTGTATTAAAAATGTAAAAAATATCAAACTAAGAAGAACAGGGCCTGAGAACAGCTTAGACACTACCAGTCTCCATCAGGCAACCGAATAAAAAAAGGCTGCCTCATACTTTTGAGACAGCCTCATAACAGGAAAGTCATTTTGGATTACTATCATCTTTAGGCCCGTAACCATCTTTCTTCAAAAGATCAAGGAATTCTTTCGTCATTGTAACTTTCGTAATCTTTCCCATCGGCTTGCTGTCCGTTTCTTCCTCATCTTCTACCTCCAACTTTAAAACGAATTCATCAAAACTATGTGCAATTAGAAAAGTATCACTGCCAGAAGGCCCTTCATGATCCCAATAATAAACCTTACCGTATTGTTTACTCGACAGATTCAAACAAATTAAATCACCAGGAAAAGAACTGAAAATCGGTAATAAGTCAATAGGAAGCTGGTCAAAATAATTACTTTTTAAAGCATACGCATCATCTTTTTCATAGAAACATTCAACGTCTACGTATCCTTCGTCTGATATAGGAGTATCTTCCAACAATTTTACCTTTACCCAGTTAGTAAAAGAAAATGAATTATATCTTTTCCCTATTTCCAAATAGTTGTTAGGAAGCTGAGAATCGGAATTAAAAGCAAACTTGGTTTCACCAACGTACCTTACTTTTTTATCGATTCGATTAAACCCGCCCAAAGAAGAAATTTTGTCAACTAGTTTTTGATCTTCCATATTCTATTCAATTGAGTTACGTAATTCAGACGCTCCTCCCTGATGAGGGATACTTCCACGCAAGTCACTATTTATTAATTCTACATTTTTTCCGTCTGCATGATGTGGAGTTAAATTATTCTCTTTTAGCCAATTTTTCACAGCTTTCTGCGATTTAAATCCAAAATTCTCCTTCATGTATTTGTAAATTATACGATTTTTCCCCTAGCAGCCCTCTTAACCTGACCTTTGTAGAAACTAACCTTAACGGCGTACCTGGAGAATCCTATCAGATTCCCGGAACCAATAACTGGCAGATCAGGCTAAATAATAAATATACCTTTGGCGGGCAATCAATGTCTCAGGAGGCATGGGGGGCGATCATAGCTCATGAGATATTGCATATTGCGATATCCACAATCGGTAATTCAAACATACAAAGCAACTATTCGCAACATTTAATCATCTTTAACAACTTTGCGACCACTACCCAGAACCTGTTGCAAAGTGCATTCGGATTACCCCAAAGCGAAGCCCTTTTACTCGTCCTCAATGGGTTGGGTGATTTATGGACATTCGGGGATTTCGATCAGCTAAGTATGCAACTTTATGGAGTTAACAACGCCCAAATAACAA
>MKTY01000006.1 GCA_001898485.1 Sphingobacteriales bacterium 46-32
CCGGTACCGAATACTTCAATTCAACAGTAAAGGATGGACGATAACTTTCCGAAAAAAGGCTACCTTTTTATTTTCCCCGGGCACTAGTGATTTGATAATTTGAAGATTTGAAGATGGAGAGAGCGAATGTGTGCTGATGTGCTAATGATTTTTTGAATTGAAGATCATTTTAAACTTGCAGGCCCGCGAAGCATCGTGGGCCTGCAGCTACAGAAAGTGATTTGAGAGAGAGAGAAAATGTGCTAATGGGTTGCCCCCTACACCTTCCACCTTCCACCTTCCACCTTCCTCCCTGCACCTTCCACCCTAACCTCCCCCTATTCCTTCCGCCTTTTACCCCCCACCTTCACTTAAAACTTATAACCTAAAACTTACAACTTTTCAGTATCTTCAGCATAGACACTTTAACCTCTAACTTTTGCTTATGGCCGTCGTTATCCTTATCGCTATCCTGGTCGTCATCGCCCTATGGCTGGTGAGCCTTTATAATAACCTGGTAAAGCTGCGCAACCGCCGTCAAAATGCTTTTGCAGACATCGATGTACAGTTGCGCCAGCGGCATGACCTGGTACCACAACTGGTAGAAACCGTAAAGGGCTATGCCGGTCATGAGAAAGACCTGCTGATCAAAATAACAGAAGCCCGTACCGGTGCCATGAATGCACAGAGCATTGATGACAAGATTGCCGCAGAACAGAAGCTTACCGCAGCCCTGCAGGGCCTTCGTGTACAGGTAGAAGCATACCCCGATCTCAAAGCCAATCAAAACTTTTTGCAGCTGCAGGAAGAACTGAGTGATATCGAAAATAAGCTGGCAGCTGCTCGCCGCTTTTTCAATGCCGCCACTACAGAATACAACAATGCCATTGAAACATTTCCGGGTAATCTGCTGGCACGGAATTTCGGCTTCCAGCGCGAAGTATTCTTTGACCTGGGCGATGATAACCGCCGCCGCATGGAAGAACCGCCCAAAATCAGTTTCTAATACCCGCCTCCTGCTTTATAACATATGAAGTATGTTGGCCTCTATGCGCAGATAAAGCGCAATAACCTCAACTCAGTCCTGTTGCTGATTGCATTTCCCCTGCTGCTCCTGGGATTGCTGTATGAATTCGCTTATTTTCTGGGCGAGCAAACGCTGGAAGCGACCAATAGCCAGTTTATGCACTTAGCCCCCTGGGTGCTGGCAGGAGTGGCTATCTGGTTTGGCATTGCCTGGCTGGGACATAGCGCCCTCATACGCCTGGCTACAGGTTCACGTCCGCTGGACAGAATGACCAACAAACGGGTGTATAATTTACTCGAAAACCTTTGTATTGCACAGGGCATGCGCATGCCCAAACTTTTTATTATAGCTGATGATTCGCTGAACGCTTTTGCCAGTGGCATCAATGCACAGAGCTTTTCCATTTCGGTATCGCAGGGGCTTATCGACAAACTGACTGATGAAGAGCTGGAAGGCGTGCTGGCACACGAACTGTCACACATCCGCAACCGCGATGTGCGGCTGCTTATCATCTCCATCATTTTTGTGGGCATATTTTCTTACCTGGCAGAGATAGCTTTTCGCAGCATTCGTTTTGCAGGCAGCAGCCGGCGCAGCAGCAAAGACAGTAAAGGGGCAGGCGCCATTATACTCATAGCAATTGTACTTACCTCCGTGGCTTACCTCATTTCGCTGTTGTTACGTTTCGGTATCAGCCGCCGACGCGAGTACCTGGCCGATGCCAGCGCTGCCGATATGACCCGCAATCCGCTTGCACTGGCTTCGGCCCTTCGCAAAATAACTGCCGACCCATTGATTGAAGCGGTGGAAAGCAGGGATGTGGCACAACTATTCATTGACAATCCCAAACCATCTGCCCACCAATCGGCCTCCTGGGATAACATGTTTGCCACTCACCCTCCTGTTGCAAAGAGAATCGCACTACTGGAACAATTTGTACCAGCATCATCCTGATGTTGCCTGAAACAACATCTCAAATTTTTACCAGCTTAAATTTCAGGGAAACACCATCGGCCCGGCGGGCGTTGAGTAGATATAACCCGGGCTTCAATGTACGGATATCCAGCACCTGGATTTTATTACTGATGACCGCTTTTTTAACTACTACTCCCTGCAGATTGGTAACTACCAGGGTGGCCCCTACCCAACGCGGATCATAGGCCAGGTCGAGCGTAACCCCGGCTGTAGCCGGATTGGGATAAAGCTGCGGATGCAGCCAGGTAGGTGCGTCTTCCGCTACAGGTATTTCCTGATACAAAGGAGGATTGAGTGCACCGGAACGTAACAGGGCATAGCGCGCACCACCGGGATCAAAAAGTGCCCGCATACGCTGCTTCTGCCCTTCGGTAAAAAGATTGGTACAGGGATCGGTTGTAATGTCCATGTAATTCATATACATGTCGCCACCATCTTTACTGTTGCCACAGGAAACACGGACACCCGTCGGACAGCCATTCGTAAAGTTGGCCTGCTGTGGGGTATCATCCACCCCGTCATCGCCACAGTAATCATCGCCCCAAATATGACGAAGTCCCAGCCAGTGACCGGCTTCATGAACCGCCGTTTTACCCTGATTATAATCTCCTTTTCCTGTCACCCCTACCACTGCGGTGTTAAGCACTATTCCATCCAGTACAGGATCGCCCCCGGGAAAGCTGGCATAGCCGAGCTGACGCCTGAGCGGGCACACCCAGATATTGAGATAGCTGTCAGTATCCCAGGCATCGGCGCCCATCTGTGCGCTGTATTTCATTTTATCGTCCGGCTCCCACAGCGAAATGGGGGTGTATTGATGGATAATACCGGTGGTGGCCCGCCGGTTGGGGTCGGATGTAGCCAGTCTGAATTCTATTTCAGCATCGGCCGCGCGGTCTTTGAAGCGGTCGGGGGTATTGACGGTGTCTGCTGCCATCCGCCTGAATGCATCATTGAGCACTTTGAGCTGGCTGTAAATACGATCATCGCTGATATTCTGATTGGGCGTATTATAAAGAATATGTACAACAACCGGGACGGTGATCACCGCAGTGCCATCTCCACGCCATGAAAGATCGGCCTGGCGGGCAGCAATCTGCCGGTCTACAAACAGCTTAACAGCTTCTGCCTGCCGGGCAGCTTCTGGTGAGCCCTGCCATATATTCTGAAGATAATTGCTGGTATAACATGCTTCCTGCCCTGTAGCCTGACACAAACAGAAAAGCACACCCACAATGCCTGTAATAATCCGATTCATTAAAAACAAGTTGTAAGGGTCCGTTATGGCAATAACAATAATACTACCATAGCATTCATGCGGCATTGGAAGAAAAGGGATCGAAATAGGAAATCAGAAGAAGGAATTTCCGGGGATACGATTTTGAGAAGATAGGTCAGCAGGGACAGCTGACTGATCCTCAAATATAAAGTTTTTCTTGAAAGCGCATGAATTATTTCTAACCGGCTGAAAAAGAGTAGCAAAAACCTGTTCAGCGCTTTAACAACTACCTATTCTGTTAGGATGTATTTTTGCTGACATTCAAGCCCGATTATTTCATGAAACAACTACTTTTTCTCGTATCGCTGATCTGGATTGCCGGCTGCAACAGTGGTGGAGACTCCCCATCGAAGCCGCAAGAAACCATTATTCCGGGTGCAGAGCCACCCAGGGCCCTTACCTTTTCCATTATAAAAACATATCCGCACGACACCTCCTCCTATACGCAGGGGTTGCAGGTCTATAATGGAGAACTGTATGAAGGAACCGGTAACTATGGCCACTCGCGACTCATAAAAGTAGATCTGAATACCGGCAAAGCCATTCAAAGCATTTCTCTTGACCCTCGTTTTTTTGGCGAAGGCATCACTATACTACGCGATACCATCTATCAACTGACCTGGAAAGAACGGAAAGTACTGGTGTATACACTGAAAGATTTCAAAAAGGTCAAGGAATATGATCTTGGTACAGATGGCTGGGGACTTACTACCGATGGTAAAGACCTGATTGCCTCTGATGGCTCCTCTACGCTTTATTATTACGATCCGAATGGATTCAAATTACTCCGTACGCAAACCATTACCGAAGCCGGCTCACTCAGCTACAATCTGAATGAATTGGAATATATCGATGGTTTTATTTATGCCAATCAATACCAGGCACCCTATATTCTCAAAATAGATCCGGGCTCGGGTCATATTGTAGCCAAGGCAGATCTGACTGCTATATGGAAACGGGTTCAGACCATCGATCCGGCTGCGGATGTACCTAATGGCATTGCCTATGACTCTGCTACAGGGAAATTCTACATCACCGGCAAACTCTGGCCGGAGCTGTATGAAATAGCTTTCAGTAAGTAAAGAATAGTTGACTGTTAACAGATGACAGTTGACAGTGGATGGTGGATAGTGTATAGAAAGATATTTTACAGGAAAGACCCTTTATACTCTTTATACCATTTAAACTCTTTAAACACTGCCATCTGTCATCTGTTAACTGTCAACTTTTTTACTGATTCTTCTTAAGAATATAAATTACTGAACTGCATTTTCTGCTATCAAACAATGCTTTAAAGTTGGAGCGTAGTCCATTCCATAATGCACTGATCCATCCGTAGCTGCCGCTGCGATAGCGGTTGCTCAGCAGCGATACATAAAAGCTATCATACCACATAGGACGATAGGCTTCGATACGAAACCCATGCCGCCCGGCCAGTACCTGCATTGACCGGGGCGAAAAATGATAGAGGTGCCGCGGTACATCATAGGCGGCCCAGTATGTTTGGTAGTAAGCAGCGTCTGCAGCAGTATAATTGGGAACGGCGATCAGCAGTGCTCCGCCTGGTTGCAACAGGCGATGGAAAGCCTGAAAATATCCCTGCAAATCATGCACATGTTCCAGCACATGCCATAAGGTAATAGCATCGAACTGCGCATCGGGCAGCTGATAAATGCGGGAGTTGTCGTCTAGCACAACATTCATATCTTTTTGAGCTACAGCGCGTGCATCCGGATCCGGCTCAAGTCCTGTACAGTTCCAGCCCTGATCCTGCATTTCTTTTAAAAATGCGCCCACTCCGCTGCCTACATCCAGCAGGGCTCCGGTTTGTTTGCCAGTGGCCTGTTGTACCATGCGGCGTTTACGAACCAGTGTGCGCCGGCGTACCCAGTGATACAGCCGGTTAAGCAGCCCCTGCCGTGAATTGGTATGCGAGATATAAGTTGTCGATTTGTAATAAGGAGCAATGGCGGCGGGGCCGGGTACATCCTGCGTAAAACGGGCTGTACAATCAGCACACTCCAATACCATAAATAACTGTTGTGATACAGTATAGTCTTTAACCTCGAAAACATCCTGCAACTGCTGGCTACCGCACACAGGACAGATAGAATAATGAATGCGTTCCTCCATAGATTGAAAGGCCCTGGCCGGACCGGCGGCAAAATAAGTCCAAAATGCGATACCAGTAGAAAAATCAGCGGGGTGTTTGATAAACCGGGGCTGCCTGTGCCGGCTTCAGCAGTTGTTGATTGCCGGCAGACCGGGGGCTGACGCCATGCACAGAGAAATAATATCCTATGAAAATAAAGAGGAGTATAGCCAGTATGATACCGATCGTAAACCACCAGGATTTCTGCTCAGGTTCTGCCTGCAGCCATTCCTTCATTTCTGCAGCCGTACGCTCCTCTTCACCCACTCGTACCATATGGGCATTACTTTCGCGCATCACCTTTTGAGCAGATACCGGCCCACCCATCGGCTGATCGGCCACAGCTGTCTCAAAACGGATCTCGCCAGCCAGCCCCTTACTGAAAACGCCCACACCCGGCCAGTCCAGTTTTTCACCTTTCTGAATCCGCTCCTTCAGGCTGTATACAAAATCATTGAACCGGATCACTGCATCGCGCTCAGTGATGAGTAGCACAGCTGCCAGCCAGGAAAAAAGACGACGCTCAGGTTGCTGCGCTCCTGCATGCAGGCGAATACTCTGACGGGGAGCAACGATCTGCTTATTGCCAAAATCCAACTCAGCAGCGGCCTGCTCCAGACGGAGCAGACCTATACCCGGCAGGTAAAGCTGCCGGTTCTGCAGAAAATATTGTTGTAATTGGCCCAGCATGCAGGACTCAGGGTTTTTGATCAAAAGAGAAAATGATACCGCCTACAAAGTTAAAGCCATAAACCCGGTATTGATTCCAGCGTTGGTATTCTTTATTAAAAATATTATTGAATTGAGTCCACAGGTTGATGTTGCGGGTAATTTTAAATTCCAGTCCGGCATTGAGATCAAATGCGCCGCTGAGTTTGCCATCAGACCCATCCTGACGCATGTAGCGGGGACCACTCCAGGCAAACAGGTCGGTTTTGAGCCAGAGATCGCGGATCACCTGCAGGCGCAGGGCCGTATTAAATTCGAGGGGCAGCATACCCCATGCTTTGTGCTGACCACGCAGGCCCGTAAACTGGTTAAAGCTCAGGCTGCTGATCACCGAAAATTTTTCGGCAACCGTATATCCCAGCTCACCACCCAGGTTCAGCACATTCATTTTATCCGCATAAACTACCGCAAATGATTTACCATCGCCGGCCGCAGTAGTGTCGTTGATAAAGAGCGGCTGGTTAGACAGCTTATTGAACCCCACTTTGGCGCTATAGGTAAAATGATCACCCACTGTTCCTTTAAATCCTGCATACCGCTCTTCGATCCAGGTATTACGCAACTCGCCGGGCACCCACAGCCAGGGGTTTTGTGAAGCCAGGTACTGGAAACTGGTCTTGCGTACATAGCCGGTCCATCCTGCCTGGAAAGTAAATCGCTGATCATCGGTACCCACTTCTGCCAGGATATTGGGGAACATTTTGAATGTCTTATTATCCCATGATGGACGGATACCGCCCTGCAAACGTAAGGTGGTGCTCTTGTACACGACAGATGGCGACAGGTACCACATGGTATTATTCACAGCCGATTTATTATCGGGCGAAAGACGGGTGAGATCAAATGTAACACCCAGGTTTACGGCAAAGTCTTTACCCACTGTTTTTTCGAGTGGCAGGTTAACCACCGTATTGCTCTCATTATTCTTTATATGATCGCCAAAGATGTCGATACGTATTTCAGGAGCATAGTTGAGCCCAAATTCGGTCGACTCGAGGTTACGGGCAGCCAGTCGAGCAGAGATCGTCTGAAAACGCTGACGGATGGAATCTTTGGGAAAAGAAAGCGTTTCGGGCAGATAGCCATACTTGTAGGTACGCTCCTGTTTCATACCCAGGCTCGCATTCAATTCCACATTACCGGCCGTTTTATAAAAACCACTCAGTTTTACCTGTGTATTGGTAAAATCCTGAAACTCTTTTTTCCCCTGTGATGACACATGACGGGCATAGATATTGACACCGGCTGTATTGCCATCGCCAAAAGAGAAGCCCGCCTGTACATACGGTGTACGGAGGCTGCCAAAACCAGCTTTGATATAATTACTGTTGGCGAATGCCACATTGGTATCTATGGCGAGGGCCAGCGGCTTCAGACTGCCGGGCTGATAGGCAAACAGCAGGTTGGGATTGGGAATATCATACTGCAGCCTGGGCTTGCTGGTATCGGCCGAAGGCGGCGTGGCATTAAAGGCCAGCTTGGCCGGAGCTTTCAGGATAGGCCGGAAAGAAGAGGTAATATCCACAGACCGGGTAGTATCCTTCTTTTGTGCACTCACTGTAAGTGCAGCTCCCATACAGATGATCAATGCAAGGCTGACTTTTATCATGTGTTTCATCTTGACTTATTTGTGACCGGCTATTGCCAGGTATTACTGTAAATGACTTAAATGAATTAACCGCCAATTTTACTATCCTTACTTTCTGCTTCAATTACCTGTGTAAGCTTGGCCTGGGCCTCACTCTTCAGATTGGGATCGATGGTATTGTCAACAATACTCTGATAGGTAGCTTTGGCATTGAAATAATCCTTTTGTTTGAAATAGATATCTCCCAGCAATACATAAGCTTTACCTACCCAAAAATCATAGCTGCCTGATTTGTTGATTACTTCCACCGCCGCTTTTTCGGCATCGGCCATTTTATTCAGTTCAAACCAGCAACGGGCAATTTCATAGCGGGCTTCGGCAGCCAGTGCGGCTTTGTTGAGCTGCACAACCGTTTTGAAGCTGGCAAGCGCCTGGTCATACTGGCGGTTTACCTGGTAAGAGCGGCCAATAGCCATACTGGCCAGCGCCTTGTCATCGTTGTTGCTGCCCTTGGTAGCAGTCAGCTCTTTGGCATTTTCAGTTGCCTCAGTCCATTTCTGCAGCTGATACTGGCTTCGCAGCAAACCGCGCATGGCTTCCAGTTTATTTTCCTGTGTGGATGACTGCTGTTTCAGCTGTGTGTAATAAGCTTCGGCTTTGTTGTAATCTTTTATTTCAAAGAAATAAATCCGCGCTGCAGCCAGGATGGCACGTTCAGCATACCGGTTGGGCGCCTGTGCAGCCACGGGTTCGTAACCCGACAATGCATTGGCCCATTCCTTTTTGGTATGATAAATATCGGCACGGAAGAAATTGGCATCAATGGCATATGTGCCGTTGGGGAATTTCTGGATATAGTTGTTGAATGCTGCAAGGGCTGCCTGCGTATTGCCATTGGTAAGCTGTGTTTCAGCAGCAGCATACGTCAGCGAATCTTCTGCACTTACACTGATAGGTTTACCTACCTGGCGCATAAAATTGGCATACTCATCGGGTTTACCATCGTCAACATAGATATTACGTACATTATACAGGGCATCCTGTGCTTCGGTTGAATTGGGATACTGGTCAACCAGTGCTTTGTACTGCTGCAGTGCGGCGCTGTTGTTGTTGAGGTTATAATACGCAGTACCCAGTCGCAGCAGCGCTTCTGGCTTATAACTCACATTGCCACTTGTTTTGATCACCTTATCGAGATACGGAATGGCATCGCCGAATTTTTCATCAGACATATAGGTTTTGGCGATCTCCATATTGGCATCTGTAACCAGCGAAGAAGCCGGAAACTTGCGTGTCATTGTTGCCAGCAGGCTCACTTTATCTTTCGAGCTCTTAATACCAGCTATGAGTGCCGTCTGATAGGTGGCATAATCTTCATCGGGCCAGGAGAATTTTATTACATTCTCGTACATCGGTTTGGCCTTTGTAAAGTTGCGTTCCATATAGTAACAATCTGCCGTACGCAGGTAAGCATCCTGCGTCAGCTCATCGGAGCTGAGCGAGGCATTGCGCGACAGAGGCTCGAAGAAACTGCGGGCTACCGGATAATTTTCTTTTTCGAGGTAGCAATAGCCCAGGTTATAGCGGGCCGTATTCATATTGGCTTCTCCACTATTGGGCGCCCCGGCACCAACATAGGCATTCAGGTATTTGATGGCATTATCCAGATCCTTCTTATCATAGGCTATCTCTCCTTTCCAGAAATTGATGTATGGCAGAACAGCACCGTTATTCGGATCCTTTAATGCTTTATCAAGGAGAGGTTCTGCTTCATTCAGCCGGTCATCGTTGATAAACTCCGTGGCACGGCCGTAGAGAATACGCGGATACAACCTGCGGGCATTGGCGGTAGGATTACTCATGCCATCGAGCAACGACAGCGCTTCACGATAATTGTTGGTATTGGTGAGTACAGCAACCAGCAGGTCTTTGGCCTCATTATTATAAACAGAGTTGGGGTAGTCTGTCAGGAATGTGCGCAGACTGTTAAGTGCTTCGTCCTGGTAACCCAACTCATACGAAAGTTTGGCGTATTGAAAACGACTGATCTCCTGTTGTTTTTTATCACTGCTGTTGGCTGCGCAAAAAAGAAATGCATTTCGTGCATTGCTTTTCTGACCGGTTTTGAGATATGCATCACCCAGCAGGTACATGGCATTCTGACTCAGCGAATCTTCCTTGCCACTCAGCTGTTTGAAACCATCAATAGCTTTAGGCAGCTGATTGGCCTGGTAATAAGAATAAGAAAGTTCATAGAGGTCTTCGCGACGTACTTTGGGAGCTTTTTTTACATAATCTTCGAGATAAGGCAACGCTTTGGTATACTCTTTACGCTCAAAATAAGCGTGGCCGATCATTTGTTTCATCTCCAGGTCATAGTATTGTGAGCCGCCGGCCTTGATCTTGGTTTCGGCATACTTGAGTGCCTCTTCTTTTTTATCCTGGATATAGTATATCTGGGCAATGTAGTAAGGTACTACAGTTGCATAGGCTTTTTCATTTTCTACGATCCGGAAACTCTGCAGTGCTTCTGCATATTGCTTATCGCGAAAAGCCAGAAATCCGTAATAATAATTGGCATCAAGATAATTGGGATCATCGCGCATACTGCGGATGGTATTGAAGAGCGGCTTGGCTTCATTAAAGCGCTGCAGGGTAAAATAAGAATAGCCCTGGTGAAATTTCATCGCCGATATCTCCTGATTGCTCAGGTTCGCGATAGACGCCTGCTCATAGTGCATGGCCGCTGAGCGGAAATTCTGCCGGCGGAAATAAAACTCACCCAGCTGGTAGTTCATCATCTGTACCCGGGCTGTGTTCTTTTCCAGGTCAATATAATCAATAGCCTCCTGCTCTGCACGGCTTTCGTTCTGCATCAGCGCACAGGAAAGGGCGTAATACTGAATTTCCTGTACGGTGACGGCGTGGTTCGCTACATCTGTTTCGCGCACCTGTTGCCGCAACTCCTTTAACAAGGGATAAGCCAGGCTGTACTGACCTTTCTGGAAATACTCTTTGGCTTCTTTGAATTGTGTGGCGGGGTCGGTATAATAACTGGTTTGCTGGGAAAATACAATCCCACCGCAAACCAACGCGAGCGCCAGAGAAAAAGATTTCTTCATGAAGGGTGTCCTTTAACCGTTGTGGGATAAACGTTGCGAATATTCAAATTATTTCAGCTACAGCCAAACATCATTCCAAACAGGTGTGGATAAGTGCAAATAGGGGTAATCTTTAACATTTTATTCATTATCAGGGAGGTTATAGCTATTAATTTTTCTTTCAGTAACATTGCAGTTGAAAACTCCACACCAGATGAAAAAACTCTTCAGTACCAGGTACAGTGACAATGGCATCACGTTCGCAGCACTCATCATGCGCCTCACCTTCGGCGGTTTACTCATTACACACGGTTACAGTAAACTCATGAATTTTGCGAAGTATTCTTCTACTTTTTCCGATCCATTTCATATCGGAAGCAGCACCTCACTGGCGTTGACCATTTTTGCTGAATTTTTCTGCGCCGTATTTCTTGTACTTGGCTTATTTACCCGGCTGGCCTGTATTCCGCCGATTGTGGCAATGGCTGTAGCTACATTTCATGCACATCACGGACTGGTCTTCACAGAAGGCGAAAAGGCGGCATTGTTCCTCGGTGGACTGATTGCCCTGCTGTTTGTTGGTCCCGGCAAACTGAGCCTTGATAAGCTCATTGGCAAATAAGCGTCATTTCAACACACGAATATGTTTGTATTTGAAACGAAGATAAGAGTGCGCTATGCCGAAACAGATCAGATGGGCGTAGTGTATCATGGTAATTATTTCCAGTATTTTGAAGTTGCCAGAGCAGAATCTATTCGTGAGCTGGGCTTTACCTATGCTGATATGGAAAAGATGGGTGTTATCATGCCCGTGGTAGAAGTGCAGTGCCGTTATCTGCGGCCGGCCCGGTATGATGATCTGATCACCGTTCGCGTCACACTGCAGGAATTGCCTGTACATCATAAGATCGAATTTCACCAGGACATATTCAATGAACGCGGCGAGCAACTGGCTGCGGGCCGCGTCATTCTTTATTTTATGGAGTCGGGTACCATGAAACGTACCACCATGCCCGAGGCCTTATTGTTGAAATTGCAGCCATATTTTATATAATTTTAGCGGATGGACCCATTGCAAGCATCCGATGTGCCTATCGCCGAAGAACTATTGACTGTACCGCCCAAGTTTCCCCAGGAGCCTGAAGTGCAGGGTGTTAACTGGTTGCGATCGGCCGGCAGCCTGGCCCTTTATCTTATACTCGGTTTTCTGCTGTTTCAAAGCTGGGATATTCTGCTGCTGCTTACGCTTATTGTGGTATTGCATGAGCTGGGGCATTTCGCTGCCATGAAAGCCTTCCGGTACAAAGACCTGGGTATATTTTTCATCCCGCTACTGGGCGCTTACGTATCTGGCAGCAAACGTGAAGTATCGCAGCGCGAATCGGCTATCATCCTGCTGGCCGGCCCCACTCCCGGCATCATCGTTGGTGTTGTTATATATCTTATCACTTTTTATCATCAGCCCTTTTTTATTGGAGATCTGTCGAGCCTCAGCATAAGCGGTTTTTTCATCTTCCTTAATCTGATCAATCTTTTCCCGGTCTACCCGCTTGATGGCGGTCAGTTGCTCAACCGCGTATTTCTGGATGAAGACAGCTGGATCAGCCGCGGCTTTGTATTGCTTTCCATCGCCTTCCTGGTATGGTTTGCGCTATATGGATTCAGCCAGCCCATTTATCCCCTGCTCATCTTTCCCGCCATGATGCTGTACCGCATGTTTGGCGACAAGCGCCTGCAGCAACTGGAAAAAAAAGTGGAAGAATCCGGCATAGATATGAATAAGTCTTACGAAGAATTGCCGGATGAAGATTACTGGAAAGTGCGCAACATCATCATTGCAGAACATCCTGCTTTTCGCAATGTTTCACCTGCCCCACCCTACGCCTATCACCCCCGTGAAGATAAAATACAGAGTGTGGTAGAAAGCCTGCTGCACCGGCACCTTGTGCAGGATATGCCTGTTTGGGGTAAATTGATTGTGCTGGTGATCTGGCTGGCCGGACTCGGCGCTCCCTGGATTATTGGAATGGGATTTTCATTTTTGCGCGCATTCGGTATCGGCTGACAACTGTATAAGCCGGAGCCCAACCACTTTTCTGCACAAAGGACAAAAAGGATATCCTTTCGTATAAAACTACAAGTTCACGCTACTTCAATTCATTCAGCACTTTAAACATTTTCTGAGTAAGCGAAGAACCGGACCCGTTATAATTATTTACCAGGAAAGAAAAAATATACTCCCGTCCGGCACGGCTGCGGTGATAGCCGCAGAATCCTTTTACATCGCTGATCGTACCGGATTTCATCTTCATGCCATTATACTCGGGCAAGGAATTATAAAAAGCGGCGTACCATGGCTGGCGGCGGGCATAAGCCAGCACGTTTACCTGCGCTGTAGTGGTTATGCGGTCGAGCGGCGACAACCCTGACCCATCGTAGATATTGATTTCGCCAGTCTGCACACCTCTTTGTTGCCAGTGCTGCTGCAATAACTGTATCCCTGCTTCTGTATCGGCCTTTCCTTTACCCTGCAGTGCCAGCTGTTTCAGCAGCGCTTCTCCATACAGATTAATGCTTTTGCGATTAAACCAGTACACCATCGAATCAAGCGATGGTGATGCCTGTGTGAAGAATACTGTACCGGGTGCGGCTGCATCATATATCACCGGTGCCGTTGTTTCCTGCACCCGTAATATCCCCGTTTCCTGCAGCAGGTTCTGTATGGCCTGTACACCTGCTTCGTTGGGCTGCAGTACAGCACCTGATATCACAAATGAGTCGACACAACAGGGTACAGTACCTTTTACCAGTGCACGACTGGTGCCGGGTACAGGATAGATATAAGCATTGTCGCCGCTTTGCCGGGTGCCTGTGCTGAGTGCATTTTCAAAAGAAAAAGACTGAGCGGGCTCAGTACTGATTATTGCCACCGGCTCGCCAGCCTTTGAGCCAGGTTTGAGTACCAGGTCATATTGGTTCTCTTTCCAGATCAATGCACTGCTGCCTGCTCCGTAATAATTGCCCAAGTCTTCGTAAATCCACCCATCGGGTACTGCCTGCAGATCATGATTACTGATCACAGCCTTTACCTGTCCATTGATGCGGTCAATACCTGCTTTTTGTAAAGCAGTTGTAAGCCGGGTGCGTAATGCAGCTGCATTTGTACCAGCATAACGGTCACTGCCCAGGGTTGGGTCGCCCGCTGCTTTTATGTATATATCACCAGTCCATCCGCTGCCCGTTTTTTTCCCGTTGAAATAAAAATCTGTTTTAAATCTGAAATCGCTACCCAGCAGATCAAAAGCGGTAGCACTCGTCACTACTTTAAGTGTGGAAGCCGGCGCCAGGCCTATGCGGGCATTATGAGCCAGCACGGTTTTGCCCGTAGCCGCATCTATCACATACAGCGATACAGCCGCATAGCGAACTTGTGCATCGGTCAGGAATGCCTGAAAGGCCTTTTGCAATCCGGGCAATGCCTGTTGCGCCCGCAGGTTTGCCTTCGAAAAAAGTAAAACAGCTACAGCAAGAAAATAACGCATAAGATTCTGTTTGTCCTGTAAAGTAGTATAAAGAAACGGGGCACAAAAAAGACAAATACAGCATGACCGAACCAACTGATATTATTAATCGTTACTGTCAGATATTTGCATATAAAATTATTTTCTCTTGAGTACCATAAATGCCTCTATCATCACCATTGGCGACGAACTGCTGATCGGCCAGACTGTTGATACAAACAGTGCTTTTATTGCGCAGGAACTGAACAAAATCGGGATATGGGTAAGGCGACGTGTGGCCGTAGGTGATGTGGCTGATGAAATATGGCAGGCGCTTGACCAGGAAAGTGCACACTCTCAACTGGTATTACTTACCGGCGGACTGGGGCCTACAGCCGATGATATCACCAAGCCTTTATTATGTAAGTATTTCAATGGAAAAATGATCGTGGACCAGCAGGTGCTGGCACATGTACATTATCTATTTGAAAAAATATATCGCCGCCCGGGCCCCATTCTGGAGCGTAATCTCAAACAGGCCGAAGTACCGGATGTAGCTACAGTATTGCACAATGCCCGCGGCTCAGCACCGGGTATGTGGTTTGAAAAAAACGGGGTCATCTTTATTTCCATGCCTGGGGTACCACATGAAATGAAAGGCCTCATGACCGATGAAGTGTTGCCGCGCCTGCTGCAGCATTTCACTATGCCGGCTATTGTACACCGCACTGCTTTTACCGCCGGACAGGGCGAATCGATGATCGCAGAACGGCTGATCGATTTTGAAGCAAAACTGCCTGCACATATCAAGCTGGCTTATCTGCCCAGCTATGGTATGGTGAAACTGCGGCTTACGGCGCAGGGTGAAATCAGGGAACTGGTAGAAAAAGAAGTAGCGCCTTATTTTGCTGAACTGCTCGGGCGGGTAGCCCCTTTTCTTGTAAGCGATGCCGATGAAGGGCTGGAAGTGGTGATTGGCAAAATACTGAAGCAGCAGAATCGCACGCTCGCTACTGCAGAAAGCTGTACCGGCGGCTATATTGCCCATCTTATCACCAGTGTAAGCGGATCTTCTGCCTATTATAAAGGCAGTATTGTGAGTTATGCCAATGAGGTAAAAGAAAATCTGCTGCATGTACCCACAGAAATACTAAAACAGCATGGCGCCGTGAGCGAAGAAACCGTACGCGCCATGGTAAAGGGAGCACTCGATGCCCTGCATACAGATTACGCGGTGGCCACATCGGGTATTATGGGTCCGGATGGAGGTACGCCGGAAAAACCCGTGGGTACAGTATGGATAGCGGTGGGCAACAGGCAGGAAATCAGTACGCTGCGGCTGGATCTACGTTTTGACCGCATCCGCAATATCCAACTCACTGCCGCACAGGCACTCAACTTTTTAAGGAAATTTGTGCTGGAGCATGCCGGACAATAAAAGAAGCCGGCCAGTGTAGAAAACTTATCAGGTTTGACTAACACCTGATAGTTTATAATCTATTCAATTCATTACCTTTGGCCGGTTAAAAAATTAAACCTGATTGAGGGAACGGCCAGATGGCCGGCTACCCTGATTATAAGCGATTGCAGCTGCTAAACAGAAACTAATTATGGCCCTTGTAGACCTCATAATGCCCAAGCTGGGAGAAAGTATCATGGAAGCCACCATTTTGAAATGGCATAAACAACCCGGCGAATCGGTGAAAATGGATGAAACCGTTCTGGAAATTGCTACCGATAAGGTAGACAGTGAAGTACCCAGCACGGCCGAAGGAGTGATCGAAGAACTGCTTTATAAGGTCAATGATGTAGTGCCTATTGGCGCTGCTATTGCCCGCATCAGAACAGGTGCTGCCGAAACGGCTGCACCCAGGCCGGCACCCGCCGCGCCTGCTACTCCTGCCCCGGCCCCTGTTACAGCACCGCAGGCAGAAAGAACACCCGTGGTAGCCGCCGCTCCTGTTAACAGTACCCAGGTTAATCGTTTTTATTCTCCCCTGGTTCTTAATATCGCCGCCAGCGAAGGCATCAGCATGACGGAACTGGAGCGCATACCCGGCACCGGCAACGAAGGACGTGTTACTAAAAAAGATATTTTACAATATGTAGCCACCCGTGGTACAGCAGCAGCACCTGCGGCAGAAACAGCCCGCCCTGTTGTGCAACCCGTGGTCAGCCAGCCCGTAGCCACACAGGCAGAAAGCCGCCCCGCTGTGTCTTATAGCGGTAACGTGGAGATAATGGAAATGGACCGCATGCGCAAGCTGATTGCCGATCACATGGTACGCAGCAAGCACACCAGTCCTCACGTAACAAGTTTTACCGAAGCCGATGTGACTAACCTGGTACTGTGGCGCGAAAAAGTGAAAAAAGATTTTGAAAAGAGAGAAGGTACCAGGATCACATTCACTCCGCTGTTTATCGAAGCCATTGTACGCTGCATCAAAAAATTCCCGCTGATCAACAGCTCTCTTGATGGCGACCGCATCCTCATTAAAAAGGATATCAATATCGGTATGGCCACGGCCCTGCCCTCCGGCAACCTGATTGTACCTGTTATCAAAAATGCCGACCAGCTCAACCTGGTAGGACTCAGCAAACAGGTAAATAACCTGGCCGACAGCGCCCGCAATGGCAAACTGAAAGCCGATGATACCCAGGGCGGCACATTTACCCTCACCAACGTTGGCACCTTTGGCAGCCTGATGGGTACACCCATCATCAACCAGCCCCAGGTGGCTATACTGGCCGTGGGCGCCATCAAAAAACGCCCGGTTGTCATAGAAACCCAGCAGGGCGATAGCATTGCAATCCGCCACATGATGTATCTTAGCATGAGCTACGATCACCGGATCGTGGATGGAAGCCTTGGCGCTACGTTCCTCACAGCAGTGGCAAAAGAACTGGAGAACTTCAACAGCGAAAGGGATTATTAAAAACTGCAAGAGACGACGGTAATAAGATGAGAAGCTGTATTGTTGCAATACTATTGCTGATGCAAGGTATTGCCTGTGCTCAAAAGTCACATTTCGGTTCATGGAATGTAATTAACACCCGTATTACATTAGCCCCCCGGTTTGAAGCATTTAATGAGCTGCAGCTGCGCTCCCAGTCCTTTTATAAAGACCATTTTTATTACGAAGTAAAAGGCGGCATATCGTACTTTATCAATAAGAATTTTTCTTTCCTCGTTGGTGCCGGCCGCTATATTACCTACAGCGATCCCGGTAGTTTCACAAAACCCATTACAGGCAATGAGTTTCGTTTCTGGCAGCAGCTCACCATGAACAATTATCTGGAAAAGATAAAATTCGAACACCGGTATCGTGTAGAACAACGATGGTTTAAAACAGGTTACCGCAACCGCTTCCGTTACCGGCTCAATGCGGCAGTGCCCATCGGTCACAATAAGATAGAGCCCCGCACTCCGTATGTGGCGGCATTCAACGAAATCTTTTTAACCAATAAAGCCCCTTATTTCGAACGCAACCGCGTTTTTGTAGGTGGTGGCTACCAGATCAATAATTATATAGGTATTCAGCCGGGTTATGTATATCAGTACGATTACCGGAATGGCAATGGCGCAGGTAAACATTTCTTCCAGCTCACACTCATGCTGGACCTCGATGGCTCCAAAAATCCTAATCAGCGTATTCCGAGCAACCTCGATTAAAAAGGTGAAAGGCAAAAGGAGGAAGGTAGAAGGAGTATAAAGAGAAAATGATTGCGTATACTGAAATAGTCATGGCTTGATCTTACAGGTCAATCAGGATTTCCTTTCAGATCAAATACTAACTATTACATATTACCCCCAACACTCCTTCTACGCCTTCTACCTCACAGGTTCTCCATACTTTAATGCCGTAAAAGAATACCCTTCTCCTTCTTTTCGGATTACATAGAGATTAAGGAGTATAAAGAGAAA
>MKTY01000007.1 GCA_001898485.1 Sphingobacteriales bacterium 46-32
ATAAGCCGGTACACAACTGGAATCAAACTCTGGCTCAGTTATCGATTATTTTTGGAGAAAGATTGAAATTAAGTATTTAAGTAAATGAGATCTGACACAGTTTATGTAATACTACCCCTTTCGCCCTCTTTATCATTTTAGTATTCTTTGTATTTGATTCCCTAATTAGCACATCAGCACATTAGCATATCAACACATCCTCTCAGCACTCTTTGCTTAATGATTATTCATTAAGTCCGGTCGCCTCCCTGTTTTCAGGGGGGCTTTTCAGTTTGACGGGAAGATTTAACGAAGGGGAAAAATGTGCTAATGTGCTAATATGCTGATGTGTTAATGATTAAGATCGCCTTAATTGAACTGCTATTTACCTCCTACCTTCCTCCTTCTGTATTCCTCTTACTCACCACTTATTACTTAAAACGTATAACCCTCCTTTTGCCTTACTTTTGCAGCATCAACAACCTTGCTATATGGATATCAAAAACAACATATTAGAGACAATAGGAAATACGCCGCTCATTCGCCTCAATAAAGTTGCACGCGAGCTGCCGGCTACCGTACTGGCCAAAGTGGATTATTTCAATCCCGGCAATTCTATCAAAGACCGGATGGCCCTCAAAATGGTGGAAGTGGCCGAGCAGGAAGGCAAACTTAAACCCGGTGGCACCATCATAGAATGTACCAGCGGTAATACCGGTATGGGCCTGGCCCTGGCTGCGGTAGTTAAGGGGTATAAATCCATTTTTGTAACCACCGATAAACAATCGAAGGAAAAAGCAGATATCCTGAAAGCTGTGGGCGCCGAAGTAATCGTATGCCCCACAAATGTGATGCCCGATGACCCACGCAGCTATTACAGTGTGGCTAAACGCCTGGCAAAGGAAATTCCCAACAGCTATCATATGAACCAGTATGATAACCTGGCCAACCGGCTGGCTCATTACGAAACCACCGGCCCGGAGATATGGCGTCAAACAGACGGAAAGATCACTCACCTGGTATGCACGGCAGGTACGGGGGGTACGGTAACCGGTACAGCCATGTATCTGAAAGAAAAGAATCCGGATATTCAGATATGGGCCATTGATGTTTACGGCAGCCTGCTCACTAAATATTTTAATACCGGTGAAATAGATATGAATGAAGTGCATCCTTATATCAGCGAAGGCTTCGGCGAAGATTTTGTACCCGAGAACTATGATATGAGTGTAATAGATCATTTTGAGCAGGTGACAGACCGCGATGGAGCCATAATGGCCCGCCGCCTGGCACGTGAAGAAGGATTGTTTTGCGGATACAGTGCCGGAAGCTGCTTCCAGGGATTACTGCAGCTCAAAGACCGGTTAAAAAAAGATGATCTCGTTGTTTGCATTTTTCATGATCATGGCAGCCGCTATGTAGGCAAAATCTATAATGATCAGTGGATGATAGAGCGTGGCTTCCTGGATGTAAAGACCTTTAAAGATGTGGTTAGTGCACGCGGAGCCAAACGGCTTATTACGGTAGAGTCCACACAAACCGTAGCCGAAGCCGTGGATCTGATGAAGAAATATGATATCGAACAGATTCCGGTGATGCAGCAAGGTGAATTGTCGGGCACCATCAGCGAAAGCGGTCTCTTCCAGAAGATATTCGATAATCCTGCTATAAAAAATACAGCAGTCGGCGATGTCATAGAACCCCGCCTGCCACTGGTAGCCTTCGATACCCCGGTTGAAAAGCTCAGCACACTTATCAGCAGAGAGAATGGCGCAGTTTTGGCAAAGGATGAAGCTGGCAATTATCATATCATCACCAAGTATGATGTACTGCAGGCATTGGGCCAGTAACAGCACACAATAAAGCGGAAACACCTATCTGCAGCAGGTATAAAACGTCTGTATAAGCAGGTATTCGTATTTCTACGATTTATTTCTGCGCTATAAACGCAAAAAACACGCGCCGGTTTACGATAAAAACACGGAAATACTGCGAAAAAAAATAGAGCAATTTTGCTCTATTTTGTTAACGGTCTACCAATTATTTTTGTGTCAGAAGTTGATTGATTACTACATCAATCGTTGACATTCGAATCCAATCCTTGTAAATCCGAACAAACCGTCCAATAACCTATTAGAGAACCAAATCCTTCGAAAAACCAAACCGAATCACGATCGGAAAATCCAGTATCAGTCAACTTCTTCTTTTTTAAGAAGCCTATTTGAAAAACCGTCCCGTTTAATATCCGAATCCTTTAGAAAACCCGACCATGACCTATTGAAAAACCAAAACAGGGAAATCCAAATCCGAAAAAACCAAATTCATCCAATCCATTTCCTTGAAGAACTCCGAAAAGTCACCGTGTCCAAATCCATGAAAAGTATTTAAGTCCGGAACCCCTCCTGCTAACATGTACCTCCCCTGGAGAGCCCGTTAGCAGGAGGCGCGGTGATCTCGCAGTCTCATTCTCTTTTCTTTTTACTTTCTTTCCTTTTACTGCCTAACTTGCACTACCGCTATTTTATAGTCGGTTTTTTTTATGCCTTTTTTTACCGATCAGACCGGTCGCTACATACAATTGCAGGCTCCAGCCCGTCGCATTGTATCGCTGGTGCCATCACTCACCAATACCCTGCATCAACTGGGACTGGAAGATGAAGTGGTAGGCATCACCCGGTTTTGTGTGCATCCCGATAACTGGTACCGAACAAAAACCCGCATTGGCGGCACTAAAGATGTACATATTGACCAGGTATTACAACTACAGCCAGACCTCGTACTTGCCAATAAGGAAGAAAATGTAAAAGAACAAATAGATACCCTGAATCTGCAGGTGCCTGTATGGACCAGCGATATCAGTAATATGGCTGATACGGTTCATATGATTCATGCCCTGGGACAACTTACCGGCAAAACAGCCGAAGCCATGCAGCTGGTATCGCGCATAGAAACCGCATTCGCTTCTTTACCTGCCCCTATCCGCCGTTACCGCAGTCTGTATCTCATCTGGCGTAATCCTTATATGGCAGCCGGAGGTGATACATTTATACACCAGATGCTGCAGGCAGGCGGGTTTGACAATGTACTGGTCGATGAGACACGTTATCCATCGCTCAGCAGCGAACAAATACAGGAATTGCAGCCAGATTTGCTTTTTCTCTCCTCCGAGCCCTACCCTTTTAAAGCTATTCACGCCGAAGAACTGCAGCAGCTACTGCCACAAACATGTATCCTTTTCGTCAATGGCGAAGTCTTTAGCTGGTATGGGGCGTCATTGCTGCATACACCGGACTATCTGATGCAATTGCAAAAGGATGTAATAAGTTTTAAGTAATAAGTGGTAAGTAAGGAAGATGGCTGAAGCCGGAAGGTAACGGATATCAAATTCCAGAAAACATTAGCATACTGGTACATTTTCCCGCCAGTTCCATTAGCACATCAGCATATCAGCACACCAGCACATTAATTCCGTAACTTCCATCATGGACTCCCTGCAACCTGCTGATCCCAACGAAAGCGGCAAGCCTTCGCAACGCAAACCGATGTATCCCATACAAAGCGGCCTGCGTCAGTATCTCCGCCATCATGGACGCGAGGTAAAACTGCCGGTATCTTATAAAGACCTGCTGCACTACACCTATTCGGTCCCTATATGTGACAAGGAAGGCAGGGATACCCTCTGGGAAAAAACGATCTACGACAAACGTGACTGGGATTACATCCGTGAAGGACTGGTGAAAATTTATGCCATCCTCAAAACCGAAGGTGACTTTAGTTTTACCAGCCATCTCGATGTGGCCCGTATCGATTATTGCAGCTTTGGCAACTCCCACCCTTTCCGCATCCGTATCGTCAATAAATACAACGACAACTACGATCATTATTATATAAAAGTGGCCGATGCCTCCCGTATCTATGGATTGGAACTGGAGCATATTCTCTCTCCTAACCGTATCACTTTTTTTACAGACGAGGGCACACTGGTAGAGGAACATATCCCCGGTGTACCCGGCGATGTTTTTATCACAGAATATTTAGCTGATCCGCGTACGAACCGCATCAGGCTGGCAAAGGAATTTGTAAAATTCAATGAACGCTGCTTTGTGCGCCTGCTGGGCGATATGCGCAGTTATAATTTTGTTGTCGATATCACCCCCGACATTGAAGATTACCAGTATCGCATCAGAGCTATTGATTTTGACCAGCAGAGTTATGAAGGAAGAAAAAACTTTTACCGTCCCCAGTTTTTTAAAGAGAATAATGCCTTTGTAGCATTATGTCTGCAGCACCTCAATCAGGAATCTATTTCACAATACCAGGCCGAAGAAAGAACACTTATTACATTCCGGCTGGCCAGCTCGCGATATCGTATCAAAGAGTTGCTCGATATCATGACACGCGAGCAGATATCTCCCCCAGAAAAAGTCATGCAGCTGAAAGAAGAACTTAATCTGCATTTTCATACTTCTATTTTCAGCCGATGCCAGTCGATGGGACAGGTCGTAAAACGGCAACTCAAACATACACTACAGAAAAACCTGCTGCTGGTACAGCGCAATCTCGGAAAAACGAACGATTGATCGGCCTCAATAGCGGTTTTGCTTAGTGGAAATAACTTATATTAGCGCTCTTTTTAACGATTGCCTGCCTGAGAATACTGGTAGTAGCTCTGTTTTTTTGGATAGTAGCCGCTGTGGTCAGCAATAAACAAGACGGAAAAATAACACTCCTCTGCTGCGTTTATACTGTATTCCCGCCTCACTGTTCAATAAGGATTCACTACCAGATCAATTGAATCAATTTCTATCATTAAAAGAACAACTGCCTTACATGAAAAAGTACAAAGCCGGGGTGCTGTTTGGTGAAGAATTAGAAGCGCTCTACCAGGATGCAAAAAACAATCAGTTTGCTTTACCTGCCGTAAACACAATTGGTACCAATACCATCAATGCCACACTGGAAGCTGCTGCACGGGTCAACTCGCCGGTGATTATCCAGTTTTCGAACGGTGGCGCACAGTTCATTGCCGGAAAGGGCATGCCCAACGATCAGCTTCAGGCCAACATAGCGGGTGGTATTTCAGGCGCCCTGCATGTGCACAACGTAGCCAAATACTATGGCGTTCCCGTAGTACTCCATACCGATCATGCCGCACACAAATGGTTGCCCTGGATCAGCGGGTTACTGGATGCCGGTGAGCAGTTTTTCAAAGAAAAAAAGCAACCGCTTTTCAGTTCACATATGCTTGACCTGAGTGAAGAACCCATTCAGGAAAACATCAGCACTTCAGTAACCTATTACAAAAGAATGGCTCCACTCGGCATGAGCATTGAAATAGAACTGGGTGTCACGGGTGGTGAAGAAGATGGTGTAGACAACAGCGATGTAGAAAATTCAAAACTCTATACACAGCCCGAAGATGTGGCTTACGCCTACAAAGAGCTGGGTCAGGTAGGCCGTTTATTCACCGTAGCTGCTGCTTTCGGTAACGTACACGGCGTATACAAACCCGGCAATGTGGAATTGCGTCCCGTCATCCTGCACAACAGCCAGGAGTACATTGCACGCGAATTCAATACAGCTGATAAAAAACCGGTTTACTTCGTATTTCATGGCGGCAGCGGCTCTCCGCAACACCAGATCCGTGAAGCAATCGGTTATGGTGCCATCAAAATGAATATTGACACCGATCTGCAATGGGCTTTCTGGGAAGGTGTCCTGGAAAACTATAAGAAAAATGAAGCTTACCTGCAGGGCCAACTCGGCAATCCTGAAGGAGAAGATAAGCCCAACAAAAAATACTACGACCCACGCGTATGGCTGCGTAAAGGTGAAGAAACCTTTATCAAACGTCTCGAAACAGCATTTGAAGACCTGAACTGTATTAACAGGAACAGCTAAAAGTTTAAGGGTATAAAGGTATAAAGGTATAAAGGGTTTAAAGGGCTGCATATGCTCTTTAAACCTTTTTTTTATACCCATATCTCTTTAAACTCTTTATACGATTTAAACTCTTTATACTTTAGCCCTTTTCCTTCCACCTTTTCTTCTATCTTTGCCTAACAACTGTTAGCTAAAATTTAAACCCTGTCATATGTCTACCCCTGCCATTCACCAATTATTAGGCGATAAAGCAGCTTATTTGCTGGAGCATACATCGACCACAATCCGGAAAGAACAACTACACCTGCCCGGGCCGGATTTCCTGGAACGCATCTGGCTCCCCTCCGATCGTAATCCGCAGGTATTGCGTAATCTTCAGTCCATGTATGACCATGGCCGGCTGGGAGGCACGGGGTATCTCAGTATACTGCCGGTAGACCAGGGTATCGAACACAGCGCGGGAGCATCATTTGCAAAAAATCCCATTTATTTTGACCCGGAAAACATCGTGAAACTGGCCATCGAAGGCGGTTGTAATGCAGTTGCCACCACCTTTGGCGGATTGGGAATGCTGAGCCGGAAGTACGCGCATCGCATACCTTTTATTGTAAAAGTCAATCAGAACGAATTTCTGACCTACCCCAATAAATTTGATCAGATCATGTTTGCCAGCATTAAAGCCAGCTGGAATCTTGGTGCCGCTGCTGTTGGCGCTACCATATATTTTGGTAGTGATGAAGCCACGCGTCAGATACAGGAAGTGAGCAAGGCTTTTGAAATGGCACATGAGCTGGGTATGGCCACCATACTCTGGTGTTATCTGCGCAACCCCGCCTTCAAAAAAGATGGCGTGGATTATCATCTTTCTGCCGACCTGAGCGGCCAGGCCAATCACCTGGGTGTAACGATAGAAGCCGATATCATCAAACAGAAACTGCCCGAAAACAATGGCGGATACAATGCACTCAACACAAAAGAATCTGCCTACGGCAAAAATGATAAACGCATTTATACCGAACTCACCTCTGACCACCCAATCGATCTGTGCCGCTATCAGGTAGCCAACTGCTATATGGGACGCGCGGGACTCATCAATTCAGGGGGTGCTTCTTCGGGCGAAAGTGATCTGGCCGAAGCTGTAACCACAGCCGTAGTCAATAAACGCGCCGGCGGCATGGGCCTCATCAGCGGGCGCAAAGCCTTTCAGCGCCCCATGCAGGAAGGCGTGCAGATTCTGAATGCGATACAGGATGTGTATCTGGATAAGACGATAACAATCGCGTAGGAAGATGTGCTAGTGCGTTGATGTGCGAGTGTGCTGATTTGCTGATTTGCTGATGATATATAGAGCTTCTGCAATGAAAAAATGCAATAGTCAGGGATTGATCTTACAGGCAGAAAACTCTTTTAATTAATTAGAACTTATCTCAAAAGTACATTTTGATGTGAATAGTTGATAAATAGTTCTTTGAATCAAGGAAAGGGAAAGCAAAACTTGTGTTATGGATTTAACCGTGACACAATGGGCAGAATCCTTCCGGTTATTAAAAAGCATGTTCTCGCCTTTCAACGAATGTGATATACATTAGATAAAATAAAAATTCTTTTTTTTCATAAGATTATTTTAATAACTCTACAGGCAAAGGAAGTTAAACAGCTGATTGATCGGAAAGACTGGGAAAAAGCGGCAGTTCTGCTACCAGTGGAGTCACCGGTCAAACTTTGATTGTCGTAATATCTCCAGCTGTTCCTTAATATGCTTTCGAATAACAGGATTGTCCGATTCACCCAATAAATCAATTTTTCTTCTCGAGTTTACCGAATTTATTTCACCCAATGTAAAAATACATCTGCGGGCAAGGGCAAAAGTATCGTCATAGGAAAGATAATCCAACTTCAGTAAAGCCGTTTCGTACAGCGTTTCAATAACGACTGGAACATCTAAAACGGGAAGTGCTCCGACAAGGCCCTCATGGCTAAAATGCCACTGTTCTTTTAAGAATTGACAAATCAAATGATAAAATTGATCCCAGGAAAAAATACTCAGATCAAAAACAGTCAAATCAAGAGCCTGTTCTAAAGAATCTGCATCTTTAGTGTCATAGATATTTTTCAAAACAGAATAGATATACTCCCGATTATTAATTAACGGAACCGGATACTGCTTCAAAAACTCTTCCTTGGTTATTCTTCTAAAAAGAAGATCATCGAAAAGTTGTCGTTCCTCTTCATTCATATTTTTCTTTTTATGCAATTACTTTATGTTTAGCTACAAGCTAAGCATAACAATAAAAAAAAGGTTATTTTATACCACGAAGAACAGCGCTAATAGAGCCCAACAACGAAAACCAATTACACAATCTGAACTTTCTTTATTTCATTCTTAATTTTGATATTAAACTCATTACATTCCTCAACTGTTGGGGGAATCGACGAATAAATGTAAGCAATACCGTCATTGAATTTCCATACTTTTTCAACATGTTTAGAAACTACTTCTGCAAACATATCTAAAGTAACATGAAACACTTCGTTACACATGACACTAGAAATAAACATTATTGGATAAAATCGGGGAATAAATTTTCGATAATTCTTATTACGCGAAATTTCGAAGTCTTCATATAATAAGCTTTCCGGGGAAATTTGAGCGAAATAAGCATTAAATCCTGTAATATAATATTCAAATGTTTTATTGACCAAACCTCCATACTCATTTATTTTTGATCCAAACTCTATATACACTCTATCATCCGAGGAATGGTGGTCATCCAGAAAATTTCTATACCTAAAAAAAAGCGTAAACTTAACCCCTTTTTGAGGAAGGTTTTTCAGCTCAATTATCGCAGTAGAATCTTCTCCGAAATCTAATTTTGGAAAAAAATTTTTATCAATTCTCCAATCTCCCCCATACATTGATAAAGCATCTATAAACTTCAGGTATTTTATTTCTGCCGGTTCACTTTCTAACGCAACCGAAGATATTTCAAAAATCATTTTCACTTATTTTCAAATAATTTATTTGTTTAAAAACTGCGGATGTTGAACTCTAACTGAAATATTATTGACCTGATCTTTTTTAGACAATTTTTGTACATCTTCCATGATCTTTTGATTAGAGCCCCCCCCGTTCTTCGTAGTATACTTATTCTAAAAAGATAATCCTGTTATACCTATCTTGGGAGGAACCTGGCCGGACGCTTACACCTATTCCACCACAGAAAAATCACAAAATAAATAGCTGTCTGGTTCCTTATCTGATACACACTCTTATCAATGATTTTTACACAAAGAGCCAGCTTTCCTCCGGCGAACAACTCGTTTATCCATCACAAAAAAAAGCTTTTTTTTAACGGTAAAATCCCTGTAAAAATACCTTTTAAACCAACAGCCCTTAAACCGAAGTTATGCTTAGCTACAAGCTAGGCATAACAATAAAAGCACAGAGTTTTTGCAAACTACGGAGAACAGGGGCTTACCACAAAATGAAAACAGGAGGCCACTTAACCTGTAGTTACTGTTTTTAAGCATTTCAACACAACTTTGTTTTTACCACTCTAAATGGGTATTTGCATATTTCAACGGTTCTGTATACTCAATTTCTAAGTCTGTTAAAATCGATAGTGCCAGCGATCTTATCGGCAAGATCGATCCTACATCAATTAGTTTTCTATGCCATCCACTTTCATATAGCTTTATAAACAAGCTTCTTAATTCAGCCATTTTTGAAACGGTTCTCTCTGGAACCTCAAGACCATTAGATATTTTGGCCAAAAATTCCGGTTTAAAGAGCACATCAACATTCCCTTCAATTTCTTCTGTAAAATCCACTAACTGTTCCTTATTATATTCGGTTAAATCGGAAGCTAATATGAAAAGTATGTAAGTTATTAATTCCACATTATATTTAATTGTCGACTCATGCATGACTATAGGTATTTTTAATTATTCTTAAAGTTGCCCCTCTCATCGTTCTTCGTAGTATGCGTACTCTAAAAAACTGCTATGCTTCGTTTGCAACGATGCATCTGTTCAAACTATCAGACACTTCATCAGCTAAAAACCAAATCCAATAAACCACATTTTTTTGAAAAATAGTAATCTTTGTAAGGTTTACTTGAAAATTTCTCTAAATCGCGCAACAAGCCTCTTAGATCATTCTTCTTTGCAGAAAGGATAAGATGAAGGTGATTGCTTATTATGCACCAGCAATATAACCGGCAAGTGGAATAAGCCGGTACACAACTGGAATTAAACGCTGGCTCAGTTATAAATTATTTTTTGGAAAAAGATTGAAATTAAGTGTTTAAGTAAATGAGAGCTGACACAGTTAATGTAATACTACCGTCTATGCCGTCAAACTTAAAATCTAGCAAAAGGGACTTTTTTTAGAAATAAACTATCCGTTGGCCTTTTGATACTTACAAAATTTACCAGGCTATCATTAAGTAAGAGTATCTTGTAATCAAGGAACGAAATCGTAATGAGCGAATCATTAACAATGGCCCATTTATGATAATTCTTTACATCTGGATTTGAGCTTATAATTTTAAATTTATTGTCAAAAAAATATATTTCATCGTAGCTATTATTTTTATTGAATCTATAATATCTCAAAGAAGAATCTCTTCTCACAGAGCCATGTTGGATCACATGCCATATGTCTAATTCTGTGTTGACTAATTTTTTTTCTATCCGATTACTACATGAAAGCAATAACAAAATAGGAATAGACCTAATTGATTTAGTTAGAATTTTCATCTTTTTAAGATTGAGATTTTATTGATCCTCCATTTTTGACCACTTATCCATTTCTTTTAACACAAAACCAGCATTCCTTCGGCAAACAACTCGTTTATCCAACAATAAAAGTGTTTTATTAACGGTATGATTGCAGTAAAAAATACCAAACCAGGGAGAACAGGGATTGTTTTGCCCACTGTTCTTCGTAGTATTCTTTGCAGAAAGAATGAGATGAAGATGATTGCTCATTACGCACCAGCAATGCAGCAGGAGTCCTTTGTTTTCCTGGCAGAATCTAATACTATCCAGTACAATATCCCGATACATCTTTCGGGTAAAGACATCGATCCATTCTACCACAGAAAAAGTCACAAAATGAATAGCTGCCTGGTTCCTTATCTGACACCCACTCTTATCCATGATATTTACACAAAAAATCAGCATTACATCCTCCCACATCAAAAAGAGGACTTGCCAGATCAAATACTGAGTTTTACAAATTATTTGACTTCCCAATCTGTGATCCTGTTTGTCATCAGCACACCAGCATATCAGCATATCATCACATTAGCATACTACCGCTACAGTTTCACTTTCACTCCCACCCTTCCGAGCAGTCCTGCAATCGCAATCATGAGCAGTGAAAATGCTAGCGATTTTATAAGACCTATTGTGCCTGTAAGAAGAATGGCCGGCAGACCTACACCCAGTACCGGTATAAGCGCATAGGCATAATAAGGCATCAGGTAGCAAAGAAGTGTTTGCGTACCAGCGGGACGCATAAATGCCCACCAGTTGATCTGTTTGCGGTCGGTAATCCAGTACACCAGTGCAAATACGCCGGTGGTGATGCCGCTGCAGATAAGCACCCAGGCCGGCGTGGCCCTGATCTTGGAAATGCCCCAGGCCGGTCTCAGCGCGAAGCCGGCAAGAATCAGTAATACCGCTATGGTAAGTATAATAGCAATGAGTTTTCCCTGCTCCTTTTTTTCCGTATAAGACAGGAGTATTGTCGTTAACAATACCCCGCCCAGTACCAGGGCCGGCATGGCCCCGCCACCGAGTGGCGATAAGAGGGTTTCCCACCAGGGCAATGCGGAAAGAAGGCCACTATGTCCGAGAACACAATTTATCAGGAAAAACAACCAGGCACCCAGCAATATCCATGACCGCCGGCGCAACAGCACATATATGACCGCACTCACCAGGTAAGCCCAACCGATCAACCCAAGGATTCCCCACCAGTGCGTTTCAAATCCCCTCAGCGATGGCGCTTCACCACTTCTGAAACGCCAGGCCAGCCAACCCAGCACAGCAACACTCAAGAGCCGCAATGATAATTTAAGCCAGACCGGAACAGATGCGGGCCAGCTGTTCCAGATCAGGATAAAGCAGGTACAGCAAATCGAATTCCATGCACCGCGCGACAGACCAGTGGCAGCCGGATTAATATTTTCACCGTTTACAAGAAAGAGTCCCATGACCAGCAGGGCCAGCGAGCGCCCTGCTATATGCCAGAGTAAATCCGCAACAGAATCTCCCTTGCTGATGCGATGGCGAATGGCAAGAGGTATTGACATACCTACAATAAAAAGAAATGCCGGAAAGACTGTATCAGCAAGCCCCATTCCATCTTCCTGTGCCTGGGTATGCTCCAGCCAGCCGGGAATACTGCGGAGTGACCAGAGGTCATTTACAAAGATCATCAGCAACATGGTAAGTGCACGGAGCGCATCGACCGAGGCCCAGCGTATTGCAGGTGAAGGAGATTGATTCATACCAGATAGAGTAACTGCAAGCAGGATTTTGTAATGAATAAATGTAAGAAAAATGTGCTGATGTGCTGATGTGCTAATTTGCTGATGTGCTGATGAATTTGAAGATTTGAAAATTTGAGGATTTGAAGATGGTGAGATTGGATGTGCTGAAGTGGAAATGTGCTAATGAATTACAAAACAAGGCTCCTGTCTTATGCCTCTTCTCATTAGCACATCAGCACATCATCCTTTCCTTTCTTATCTTTAACAATCTCTCATGCGCTCCCGTTACTACATAATTTTGATTGCCCTGCTTGCCTGGGCCGGATTGATCATACAGCAATATCTGTTGCTGGCAGGCATACCCGGCAATGGGCTTACAGCATGGCAGGCTGTGGGTCGCTTCCTGTTATTTTTTACTATCCTCAGCAACATGCTGGTAGCAATCAGCTGCACAGCAATCGTGTTGAAACCAGCAGGTGCAGCAGGCCGGTTTTTTGAGAAAAGCAGTACACAAACGGCTATATGCCTTTACATACTGGTAGTGGGATTGGTATACAATACTATTCTGCGCGCCTTGTGGAAACCAGCAGGACTTCAACTTGTAGCAGATAACCTGCTGCATGTAATTGTACCTGCTGCATATTTTATATACTGGTTATTGCAGGTAAACGGAAAAGGGCTGAGATGGCAGCAGCTACCGGGTTGGCTGATCTATCCCGCATTATACCTGGGCTATGCCCTGCTGCGTGGAAAACTGGAGGGCCTATATGCTTATCCGTTTATAAATCCTACCCTAAACAGCTGGCAGCAGGTGGGTATAAACTGTGTGGGGATGCTCTTATTATTTGTACTGCTGGGAGCAGTACTGATTGCCATAAAAAAATGGCAGGGCCATAAGGCTGCTGCCTGAAAAATTTAATGAAAAAGACGGCCCGATTGCGGGAAACTGAATGCAACGGTAGTCTGTTTCTTTCGCTGACTGGTTACATCGAGGAAACCACCCAATTCGCGGGCAGCCGGTTTCCAGCGTTGTAAACCTTCGTCAATAGCACCATAGTCCGGACTGTTGTTGTCGCGTACATGTACCAGTACCACATCGCTATAGATTTTTGCGGAAATGCTTACACAGCCTCCCTGTGCATGCTCCAGTACTACCTGCAGCAGTTTACCCAACAGATGACGGATTCCGCCAGCATTGTTGCGAACCATCACACTCGCCGGAATGTGATTACAGACCTTTACCGCTGGCTCCTGTATGGCTGCGGCATGCTCGCTTAACCATTCAGTTACCCAGGTGTTCAGACAAATTTCTGCAGGGCAGTGTACGGATTCTTTCATGAGTACGGTTTGTTTTCGGTGGCGGTAGCCAGGGTACGGATTGTTGGTTTTCTCAGGATCTGGATTCGGAATTCAAAGGACGGTGGATTGTCGGTTTTTCACAGGATCAGGAATCAGGGTTCAAAGGATTTGGATTACCATTTCAAAGGATTGGATTTACAGTTTCATTGGTTTTTCAGTTCAATCTTTTCAGTGGTACGGATCAGTGGCGGTTTTCAAAGGAATCAGATTAGCTGCGCTGATGACACAAAGAAACGATTGTGCAGAGCCGAAAAAAATAGTCCAAATGCTGAACCTCGGGTAGAGCTTCTTTGCCCCTTCCTGTAGCCTATCCACTACAGGGCGGCAATAAAACCCCTAGTACCTTAAAAAGAGTTTTAAAACCCAGCTTTATCACATTCAGTGCCACTGCTTTATATTTGACAAAAGATTGCATTTATGATCTCCTACAATACCAAAGACTGGTTTGGTTTTATCTTTCGGTTTCATAAGGCCGACACGGTGCGCAAGCTGGCCCCGCTAATCGTGGCCATTTGTGTGTATTCTGCACTCATTGCCTATCTCGAACTCAAATACTGGAAACTATCTTCTGACAATTTTGTACGCAATATTCCGGTCATGCACTCCCTGCTTGGTTTTGCCATTTCCATGTTGCTGGTATTCCGTACCAATACGGCTTACGACCGCTGGTGGGAAGGCCGTAAATTGTGGGGTGCTCTTGTCAACAACAGCCGCAATCTGGCCCTGAAATTAAAAGCCATCTTACCCGAATCGGAAATAGCACAACGATCATTTTTCCGGAAGATCATACCAGCCTATGCCAATGCCCTGCACCAGCACCTGCGAAGAGAAGAAACACGCATTGAGTTGTTTGAAGATGAGGAGCACAAACATGTTTTCAGCAAGATCGATACGGCCAAACATGTACCCAATCAAATGGCCCTGCTCATGTATCAGCATATTCATCAGCTACATCAGCAGGGTAAAATCAGCGGAGAGCAACTGATCTTCCTCAATGGCGAACTGCAATCATTTACTGATATCTGCGGGGCCTGCGAACGGATAAAAAACACCCCCATTCCTTTTTCTTACAGCGTATTTATCAAAAAATTCATCTTCGTTTATGTAATGACCCTTCCCTTTGGGTATGTCTTTCAATTGGGCTATTGGGTGATCCCTGTTGTAGCATTCATTTTTTATGTGCTGGCCAGTCTTGAGCTGATTGCTGAAGAAATTGAAGACCCCTTTGGAGGTGATGAGAATGATGTACCCACTGATAAAATCGCTCAGAACATACAACGGAATGTAGCGGATATTCTATCCTGAGCTGTTGTTGACTTTCTGGCAAATTGAAATCATTTAATTTATCTGATCATGCGTTGTTCCGTTATCTTTTTTCTGCTGATACTGCTTGCTGGCTGCAAGTCGTATCAGTTGGTCAGTATTACCGGCTATGCGCAGGAATGTAAAGCCGGTGCCGGGGTAAGCACAATAGAACCAGTAGCGTTTTATTTTCTCAACAAAGTTGATTCTTGGGAAGACAGCTTAAACGGGCGGCAAATTACAGTAACCGGCCGGCTCAAAACGAAAATTCATACGGCTTCTTCCGACGGAGTAATAAGGCAGGAAATGACCGGTACATCACTTACGCTGTTATCCCCCCACTGGAAACTGACACCCGCGCTCATTTCCATATCTGGTAAAACAATCAATCAGTTTGGTCAGCCAGCTATCCGCAACCATAGCGATAGTATCATCTATTTTATCCGGCAACAACAACCCTGGTCAGTTGCGCAGTTAGATCAGTCAGTTAAATTATCCGGGGAACTGTTTATCGAACCGAATATGCCGGTAAATATCCCCGGCAGAAATTATCCGGAAATAATTGAATCGTATCGAAGCATCAGATTATGGACAACACCAGACCTGTAAATACCGAGCCGAAAACATTTCACTTTTTTTACCTGGAAATCGCTTTACGAAAAAAGAAAGACTCAAATATTTACGCTTTCGAAAATGTATCGCATATACCAACCAGCAAGCTCATTGAAGTTTTCAATATTGACCTAAAAAAAGACCCGCAAATCCTGGAAGGATATATCCTAACGAAACGGATTTACAAGAGGCATAAAAAGTATATTGAAAAGAATCTTATCCCTATTAATCTAAAGGTTTTTGAGTATTGCCTGCGGCAATACAGCGCCGATGATTATAGTTCTATTCGAAAAATGTATAAAGAAGCCTTAATGGAATAATTCAATCTATTTCACAGAGCAATTGATTTCCATAACACCGCACCGCCAGGCAGGGCGGTGCTAATGCCCCTCTAACGTCAACTATTTGCCTACACCGGCCCGCATCGCAATGCGGACCTACAGTTTTCTTAACCTTCTGCCTTCTGCCTTCCACCCTGCCCGCATCGCAATGCGGCCTACAGTCTTCTTAACCTTCTGCCTTCTGCCATGCCCGCATCGCATAGCGGGCCTACGGTTTTCTTAACCTTCTGACTTTTGCCATCCACCAGGTCCGCATCGCAATGCGGGCCTACGGTTTTCTTAACCTTCTGCCTTTTGCCATCCTCCCTGCCCGCATCGCAATGCGGGCCTACAGTTTTCTTAACCTTCCACCTTTTGCCATGCACCCTGCCCGCATCGCAATGCGGCCTACAGTTTTCTTAACCTTCTGCCTTTTGCCATCCTCCATGCCCGCATCGCAATGCGGGCCTACAGTTTTCTTAACCTTCTGCCTTTTGCCATGCACCAGGCCCGCATCGCAATGCGGGCCTACGGTTTTCTTAACCTTCCACCTTTTGCATCCACCCTGCCCGCATCGCAATGCGGGCCTACAGTTTTCTTAACCTTCTGCCTTTTGCCTTCCACCAGGCCCGCATCACAATGCGGGCCTACAGTTTTGTTAACCTTCTACCTTTTGCCATCCTCCTGGCCCGCATCGCAATGCGGCCTACAGTTTTCTTAACCTTCTGCCTTTTGCCATGCACCCTGCCCGCATCGCAATGCGGCCTACAGTTTTCTTAACCTTCTGCCTTCCACCAGGCCCGCATCGCAATGCGGGCCTACGACCATTTACCTTTTACCTTCTACCTTTTACCATCCACCTTACTCACTACTTATAACTCAAAACTTATTACCTAAAACTTATAACTTAGAGCCAAACAACGCATACATGAGAAAAGCCGTTTCGTTTTGCTCACTGCTACTTACTACAGCAGTAGCAACGGCCCAGCAACCACTGGCGCCGCTTACTGTAGAAAAAATCATGCGCGATCCGAAATGGATCGGCAGCTCCCCTTCAGGTATTCAATGGGCACAGGATGCCAAAAGCTTTTATTTCGACTGGAATCCCGATGCAGCACCCGACGATTCGGTGTATGTATGGCAGACCAACCGTACTCAACCCGTTAAAACAAGTGCCGCAGACCGCGAAAATTTCTTATCAGCCAATGCTGTTGTGTATAACCAGGAGCGCTCGGCAATGGTTTACAGTAAAAATGGGGATATATTTTACAAAGACCTAAAAAACAATACTATCCGCCGCATTACACAAACGGTAGAGACGGAAAGTGGCCCACAGTTTTCATTTCAGCAGAAAAAGATCGCTTACCGCCGCGATCAGAACCTCTACGCCTGGGATATCAAAACCGGCGAAACCCTGCAACTCACCAACGTACGCTCAGGTACAGCCGGACCGACTGGTCCGGGCGGAGGTCGCTCAGGTGCCGGTGGTGCCGGCGGCAGCAATTCAGAGAGTGAACAGGAGGCCTGGCTGAAAAAAGATCAGCTGCTCTATTTCGATGTATTACGCAGCCGGAAAGATAAACGAGAACAGGCTGCGGATGCCCGAAAAGCAGCACCCAAAGAACCTGAACTGCGCAGCATCCCCCTGCAGGACCGTAGCCTCATGGGTCTCAACTTAAGTCCCGATGGACGTTTTGTGACCTATTCACTTTATAAAGCCCCAACAGGTGTCAAAAACACCATCGTACCCAATTATGTAACCGAATCGGGGTTTACTGTTGACATTCCTGCCCGCAGCAAAGTAGGTGCACCAGAAGGTAGCTACTCATTCTTCCTGTATGATCGTGAAAAGGACACCATCTACTCAATTAAATCAGATTCGCTCGCCGGCATTCGCGATCTGCCCGATTATGTAAAAGATTATCCGGCACAGGCAGAGCAACGTAAAAAAAAGAATGAACTGCGTAATGTGCGTTTCGGCAATACATACTGGTCACCCAACAGCAGCTATGCACTGGTCGAAATCCGGTCTACCGACAATAAAGACCGCTGGATCATTTTACTGGACCCCGCCACGTCGCGCTACCAGCTACTGAGCCGTCAGCGCGATGAAGCCTGGATCGGAGGCCCCGGCATGTTTGGCAGCATCGGCTGGATAAATGATACGCAGTGCTGGTACCAGTCAGAAGAAACCGGCTATTCGCATATATATATTCATGATATAAAAACCGGAACCCGCCGTGCACTTACTGCCGGCAAATGGGAAGTACAGCAAGCCCGTTTATCAAATGATAAAAAGTTTTTCTACATCAGCAGCAACGAAGTACATCCCGGAGAGCAGCATTATTATAAAGTGTCTATTGCCGATGGACGCCGTCAGCAGCTGACCTCTATGACCGGTGCCAATCAGGTAAGCCTCTCCCCCGATGAGAAATACCTCGCCTACCTGTACTCTTCACCCACACATCCATGGGAGTTGTATGTACAGGAAAACAAAGCCGGCGCCAAAGCACAGCAGATAACGGATAAAGCCGAGTCGGCCGAGTTTCGCTCTTATGCCTGGCGGCAACCGGATGTAATCAGTTTCAAAGCGGCTGATGGCGCAGAGGTTTATGCCCGGGTGTATAAACCGGCCAATCCGCATCCCAATAAGCCAGCTGTTTTATTTGTACATGGTGCAGGCTACCTGCAGAATGCCCACAAATGGTGGAGCAGTTATTTCCGCGAATTCATGTTCAACAATATGCTGGCCGATAACGGCTATTATGTAATGGATATAGATTACCGCGGCAGTGCGGGTTATGGCCGCGACTGGCGTACCGGCATCTATCGCCATATGGGTGGCAAAGACCTGAGCGACCATGTAGACGCGGTGAAGTACCTGCAATCGACCTATGGCGTAAACCCCGCGCATATTGGTGTGTATGGTGGCTCGTACGGGGGCTTTATTACCCTGATGGCTCTGTTTACCGAACCGGATGTATTTGCTGCCGGTGCAGCCCTCCGCCCCGTTACCGACTGGGCACAATACAATCATGGATATACCTCCAATATCCTCAACGAACCATTTACCGACAGCCTGGCTTACCGCCGCAGCAGTCCGCTCTATTTTGCCGATGGCCTGAAAGGCAATTTGCTTATCTGCCATGGCATGGTAGATGTGAATGTACATTATCAGGATGCAGTAAAACTGGCACAGCGGCTGATCGAACTGGGTAAAGACAACTGGGAGCTGGCCTCCTACCCAATGGAAGATCATGGTTTTGTGGAGCCCAGCAGCTGGACGGATGAATACAAACGGATTTTCAAACTTTTTGAACGTGTATTAAAGAAGTAACACTTAACTTCACGGACCCCCTTATTCCTAATTTCATCACCTAAACCAAATAGCAATGAATCACAAAAAATGGATGTTGCTGCTGGCAGCAAGCTGGTCGCTAACAGCCTGGGGCCAGGACAATCTGGAAATCAGCCCCGAAAAACCAAAACCCGGTGATGTAATCACCATCACCTACACACCCGGCGGCGATCTGGCCGGCTCCATCCTGCCTGTAGAAGGCGTCGTTTACCAGGTAACTAAAAAAGGTAACAAAGCAGATGATGTTGTATTACAACGCAAGAATGGGAAATGGGTAGGATCGGTCACTACCGATACAGCCGCCAATTTCCTGTACTTCGGCTTTTCGATCGAGAAAAAATATGATAACAATGGCGGCAATGGTTATACTACTGCCCTCTACGAAAACGGCAAACCCCGCAAAGGCGCTTACATTTCCGAATCAAACTTTTATCAGTACGCAGGCAGTTCTGTAGGCGTGGAAGCTGATTATGTAAAAGCCAAATCATCAATCGAAAAAGAGTTTGAACTGAATCCAGACAGCAAAAAGGAATATGCATACCCTTATGCACGGGTGCAGGTTCAGCTTAAGAAAGAAGATGCGATGAAGATCTATCAGAAAGAGATCGAAAGCATCCTTAAAGAAGGACTTAAAACAGAAAGCGATTATTCTAACCTGGAAACTTTTTACCAGGTAGCCCGCCTGCCCGAACAGGCCAAGCTGATCAACAGCATGCGCAAGGAAAAATTCCCCGATGGCTCCTGGAAGGTGCAGGATCTCGTAAGCCGTTACCTTTCTGAAAAAGATATGACCAAAAAGAAAGAACTGCTCAACGAGTTTGTTAAGAACGTAGAAAGCGGTGATGAAAAATGGCAGGTTTACAAGGCCAACCTCAATTCTTACCGCGGAGTAATTCCCCGCTCCTACATCTCTCAGAAAAAATGGGACGAATTCAAAACAGCCGTAGCGGAATCAGGTATTACCAATAAAACCGACCTGGCTTCCATGTATAACAGCGCTGCCTGGGAAATGCAGAAAAACGGCGAAAACCTGCCCCTGGCCGAAGAGTTTACAGAAATGGCCACCAGTTATGCCAAAGAAAACTGGAAAAACCCACAGGACCCCAAACCTGATTATATGACAGGTAAGCAATGGGCAAAAAATAACGAGATGATGTATGCCATGTATGCAGATACCTATGGCATGGTTATGTATCGCAACGGCAAATACAAAAAAGGGTTAGCAGTAGCGAAAGAAGCAGCACTGGGTATTAATAAAGGCGAAGATGCCGATCAAAACAACACCTATGCGCTGCTGGCCGAAAAGGCATTGCCCCAAAAGCAATATGTAAAAGAGCTGGAGCAGTTTGTTAAAAACGGAAAATCCACTTCTGAAGTAAAAGAAATCCTGCAACGCGCCTATACCAAAAGCAAAAAATCGGAAGCCGGCTTCGAAGATTACTATGTAGCTCTTCAGAAAGAAGGGCATGAAAAAATGCTGGCTGAGCTGCGCAAGTCAATGCTTGATGAAGTCGCTCCTTCGTTTGCGCTCTACAACCTCGATGGCAAAAAGACAGATATTGCTGACCTGAAAGGTAAAGTGGTGGTAGTAGACTTCTGGGCTACCTGGTGCGGCCCCTGTATTGCCTCTTTCCCCGGCATGCAAAAAGCTGTTGCCAAATACAAAGACAATCCCAATGTGAAATTCATCTTTGTTGACACCTGGGAGCGCGTAGACGATAAGAAAAAGAATGCCGCAGACTTTGTGGCTCAAAAGAAATACGATTTCGACGTATGGCTCGATGATGAAGACAAGGTGGTATCATCCTTTAAAGTAGATGGTATCCCCACCAAGTTTGTACTGGACCCTGCCGGAAAGATCCGTTTCAAAACCGTTGGTTTCGATGGCAGTGATGACAAGCTGGTACAGGAGCTTTCGGCGATGATCGAAATGGCCGGCAATGCCTCCGAAAAGAAAGGATTCTAAGACCATTCTTTCGTATAATAAAAGCCTGCCTGGCAGCCATCCGGCCCAGGCAGGCTTTTTTCATGCCCCTGCCCCGGAACGGGGTCCAGACACAAGGGGCTAAACAGCTAACAATCAGCATTTCAGATGAATACCCGGATGCAGATTGTAAACTGTCAACAATCCCTATATTTGTACCCTAACAAATCATGTATGGCAAAACAAGTCGAGGATTTTGACGCAAACCTGGCTGGCGAAGAAGGGAAAACCGAGGAGACGAAAACCAGCTGGTTTAAGCGGATCAAGACCGGCATTAACACAAAGACTTCCGAAAAAAAAGAAACTCCCGAAGGGCTCTGGACCAAATGCCCCGAATGCAATTATATCTGTACCATGAATGAGCTGCGCGAGCATCTTTTTGTATGCCCCAAATGCAGCTATCACCACCGCATCAACAGCGAAGAATACTATGCCATCATTTTCGACGAAGGACAGTATACGGAGCTTTTTGACAATATCCGCAGCAAGGATTTCCTGGGATTTACCGATCTCAAGCCTTATAAAAAACGGCTGGAAGACATCTGGAGTAAAACCAACCTCAAAGACTCTATGCGTGTGGCAACAGGTAATGTGAATGGTCAGCCGATTGTAATTGCCTGTATGGACTTTGAATTTATTGGTGGCTCACTGGGCAGTGTTATGGGCGAAAAATTTGCCCGCGCCGTAGATTACTGTATTGAACACAGGATGCCCTATATGGTCATCAGCAAAAGTGGTGGCGCCCGGATGATGGAAAGCGCCTTCTCGCTCATGCAGCTGGCCAAAACAAGTGGTAAACTGTCGCAGCTCAGCGATGCCCGCCTCCCCTACATTTCCTTCCTTACCGATCCGACCTTTGGCGGCATCTCGGCCTCCTTTGGCATGCTGGGCGACCTCAACATCGCCGAACCTGGCGCCCTCATCGGCTTTGCCGGTCCACGTGTAATTAAGGAAACAATTAAAAAAGATCTGCCCGAAGGATTCCAGCGCAGCGAATTTCTGCTTGAGCATGGCTTCCTCGACTTTATTGTACCCCGTACCGAACTCCGGGAAAAACTGTCGCAGGTTCTCCGTCTTTTCGCCAATTAACGCAATAACTATATCAATGGCGTATAGATACATGGCCCGCAGCTGTGCATCTATACGCCATTAAATCGTACCTTGCACCCTGTTTTCCTGTTTTTTACAAAGGAACTTTCAGCCAATTTCATGTCGGATATCAGAAACAGAGCAGCTTATCATGAATACTTCATAGACGCAAAATATGAAGCAGGTATGGTATTGCTGGGTACGGAAGTAAAATCGATTCGCGGTGGCAAGGTAAGTTTCAACGACAGCTACTGCCTGATCCATAAAGGTGAAGTATGGGTCAAATCCCTGCATATTGCCGAATACTCACATGGCAATATCAACAATCACGATCCGGTACGCGACCGCAAACTCCTTCTGCAAAAAAGAGAGATCAGCCGCATCGAAGCCAAACTGAAAGAAAAGGGTTATACATTGATTCCGTTGCGTATCTTTTTTACCGATAAAAACCTGGTTAAAATAGAAATCGGTTTGGCCAAGGGTAAAAAACTGCATGACAAACGAGATACACTTCGCCAGAAAGATGCCGAACGGGAAATGAAACGCTATCTTAAATAAGGGCATTGCCCGCCAAAACAAGCATGGTTTTTGACAGCTAAGCGCATGATAAAAAACTTACTGGTGGCCGGCTTCCTGATCCTGGCCTTCAATGCATCCGCCCAATCGGTCTTTGGCTACTGGTATGGTTTTGCCAACGTCAAAAGCAATAATGCCGCCAACAACTACCTCGTTGAAATGATCCTGCAGCCTGAAAAGAATCATGTAAAGGGCGTACTTAACTATTATTTCAAAAACACCTTCCGCAGCCTGCAGGTAAAAGGCAACTACGATGCCAATACCCGCCAGCTCAGCCTCTACGATATCCCCGTAACCTACCACGCCTCCGTCACCAATATGGAGATCGACTGCATCATGAATCTGCAGGCCAGCCTGCGGGTAGCCCGCGCCGGCTCCAACCTGGTAGGACGTTTTGTAAGCCTTCCCGATTACAAATACACCTGTGTTGATATCAATTTCAATCTCACACTCGATAAAGACAGCAAACAAGACTCTGTACTGAAAGCTATCCGGGAGTATAAAGAAACCTACCAGGTATGGCAACCCAGTATTGCCGATACACAGACTGCAGTTACCGTCATTCAACGTAAAGTGGTGAATTATGTAGTGGAAAATCAGTTTAAAGAAAGAGAAACCGTGCTGGCCCAGGAAATCGAAGTCAACAGCGACTCGCTGCAGGTAGATTTTTATGATAATGGTGAAGTAGACGGCGACTCAATCTCAGTCTTCTTCAACAACCAGCTGCTGGCTTTTTCTCAAAAACTCAGTACCCGCTCCATTCATTTCAACCTGGTTCTGGACAGTGCCCGGGCATACAATGAGCTAACCATGTTTGCCGACAACCTGGGCTCCATTCCGCCCAATACAGCTCTTATGATTGTAACAGACGGCAACAAACAATACCAGATCAGGCTCAGCAGTAACCTACAAAAAAACGCCAGCGTTCGGATCAGGCGAAAGAAGAACTAATTACAGCGGAAAAAGAAAACCGGCCTCTCACCACAGCGGATAAATAAAAAGAATACGCTATGGAAAAACAGCTTATCTGCATCACAGCAATTTACCAGTAAAGCCTTTCTGCATGCGCCGGAGTATTCTCATCCCCCTGCTGTCAGTAATCATCTCAATAGCCTGCTCGCAGACCGATAAGCACAGCAACGATACCATCCTCCCTTCATCCGTCAAAGACTCCATCGTTTTTATTATTGACGACAGCAGCGACACTCCACCCAGCAATAGTTATAATATCAACCTGTATTACCACGACACCCTGGGGTATGGACATCCTTTTACCATTTTTAACAGGCAGACCGCTATTTTTTTAAATGCTCCCAGTTTTTTTATCAGGGCCGATGACTGGCAGACTCCTTTTTTGGTATACCCCGGGGAGCATATCCATATCCGCTATTCAAAAACCGGCGATATATACATGTATGTAAAAGGAAATGCGCAACGGTCGGCTGAACTGAACTTTTTCCAAAAACTGATCAGAGAAACCAATAACCTGTCGTATGCCTTCAAATCAATGCCCTACCTGTCAGCAGTATCAACAAAAGACAGCCTGGCAGGTGCTGAAAAAAAGATTAACGCCATTCTTCTGCAACGAATGAATATGCTACAGCAGGAAAGCAATGATTTGAGCAATCGTTTTTCGCAGATTGCAACCAATGCCATCCGCAGTGCTGCTTTATATGACAACCTGGTTTTATACTGGAACAACCGCTCACTGCTGGGCAGTAAGGAATTGCAGGAAAAGATAACCGGTCAGCTAACCAATATCAATGCCCTACGGTTTCAGCCATTTATTTTCAATACAAAACTGCTTGGCGCCTATTCCAGTGCATTATTAACCGGAAGCCCGCATTACCTGATAAATGACAGTAGCAGTGTGTTAAAGATGTACCGGGCCATACAGATGCATATGACAGGCCCGGGAAAAGATTTTCTCCTCACCCGGCTCTTGCTGGACGCTTATAACAAAGCCATTCCCATTGCACCTAAAACACTTCAGGAGTACTACACTGTTTGTGAAAATGAGGTATACCGGAACCTAATTAGCGCCCGGCTCACCGAAGCCGATGCCATATCTGCCGATAAGAAAAACGGCAACAATCTGAGAGCTGGTGACGGTAAAACCATCGAAGACCTGTATGATGTTATGGCCAGGCACAAAGGCCGGTTAATATTGATCGATTTCTGGGCCAGCTGGTGTATTCCCTGCAGAGCAGAAATGCCTTATGCCGCCGTGCTGAAAGAAAAATACCGCGAAAAACCCGTTTCATTCCTCTATATCTCTATTGACGAAGACACCGAAAACTGGTTAAAGGCAGCGGCGCATGAAAAACTCGACAAAAACAACAGCTATCTGCTCCTCCATCGCGACAATGCTCCTTTTGCTAAGCAATACGGCATAAGTTCAATACCCCGGTACATGTTATTTGACAAAGAAGGGAAAGTGTTGATGGCCGATGCGCCACGCCCGAGTGATACCGCACTCATCAACGCGATCGATCGTTTCTTAAAATAAAAAAACTGGCGGAGTATTCCGCCAGTTGATATCGCAGTTTTTATTTCAATTATTCAAACAGCCCCGGCTGGTTATCTTCTTCCTCTTTTGGTTTTACCCATTCCATCTGCAGGCTCTTGCTGAAATCGGCCAGTTTGGTACCTACCGCTTTCCAGCCCATCACCTCGGTGAGGCGGGCTATCTTGAACTTGGCCTTACGTACCTGGTCGCCACGGCCCGTTTGCACAGCCAGTATCGGCTCATTGGCAGTAGATACTGCTTCGAGGTAGTTGCCATCACCTTCTTTGATAAATAGGAAGCGGTTCTTTAAAGTGGTGGTTTCTATTTTGAACCGCTTAACGTTGAACTGCAGATTTTTCTTATCGAGATATACTGCAGAAATCACTTTCTCGGGATTAAACTTCTCGATAAGCAATATTTTCTCTGCATCGAGACGTTGCGTAAGTTCCTGGTCAGTGATTTCATAATACCCATCGGAGTACATGATAAGAATCCGGTCCTCCGCTTCAAAACTACCCAGCAATACGCCTTTACCATCGGCGTTAAGACGGCCAAATTTATCATCAAACCAAAGCTGACGTCCGCTGAGCGTGGCCCGTCCGGCTTCCTTGAACTTCACGGAACGGATCGAGTACTTGGTAACCTGGTTGCCCATGCTGCTGCGGCCTTTGATGCCGAGTTCTTCAAAGTAAAAATCAAACTCCTTGATACGGGCAGCCGCCGAAGGGCTAAGCGTAATTTTTACAACCTCCGCTTCTCCATTGGCGTTTACCGTCAGGTAATTCACCTTGCTCTTATCATCGCCCTTGGTGAGGTCGTATTCTTTATCGCGCGTCACACCGGTTACATTAAACCGTTTGGCAAAGCTAATGCCCGACTTGCCATCGGTATAGATCATGTTATAAGTAGTGCGCTCATCATTTTTCTGAAATACAGCTGCATGTAAAATGTCTTTACCAATAAACACTTTATCCTGCACCTTCACCACTTTCATGATGCCCCGTTTGGTAATGGCAATGATATCATCCAGATCCGAACATTCAAACAGGAATTCATCTTTCTTCAAACCTGTGCCGATAAAACCTTCTTCGCGGTTGATATAAAGTTTGGTATTGGCGATCACCACATTTTTGGCTTCGATGATCTCAAACTGTTTAATCTCTGTTTTACGCTCACGGCCCTTACCATATTTCTTGAGAAGGTTTTCATAATAAGCCACGGCATAATCAATGAGGTTGGCCAGATCATGTTTTACCTGTTTAATCTCTCCTTCGAGGCCTTTGATCTGCGCATTCAGCTCATCGATATCCAGCCTATAGATACGCCGTACAGGCTTTTCGGTCAGTTTCAGGATATCTTCGCGGGTAATATCGCGTTTGAGTTGTTTTTTGAAGGGCACGAAAGCCTTATCAATGGCCTCAATTACTTTTTCCCAGCTATCGTGCTTTTTCTCCAGTTCCTTATAAATCTTTTCTTCAAAGAATATTTTTTCGAGTGAGGTGTAATGCCATTTCTCCTGCAGTTCGGCCAGTTTGATCCTCAGTTCCTGTTCAAGCAGGTTCTTAGTATTATCGGCCGAAATACGGAGCAGATCCTGCACGCTGATAAATTGCGGTTTCATGTCCACAATCACGCAGGCATTGGGCGAAATGCTGATTTCGCAGTCGGTAAATTTATAGAGTGCATCAATGGTAATATCAGGTGAAATACCGGGTGCCAGGTCGATCAGTATCTCTACATTGGCTGCCGTGGTATCGGTTACCTTTTTGATTTTGATCTTACCCTGGTCATTGGCTTTCACAATGCTCTCCATCAGCTGTGTAGTAGTAACGCCATAGGGTACGGTGCGGATGGCCAGTGTTTTTTTATCTACTTCTTCAATATGCGCCCGCACTTTTACTTTACCGCCGCGTTTACCCTGATTATAATCAGCCACGTCGATCATACCGCCTGTCTGAAAATCGGGAAACAGTTCAAACTTGCGGCCGCGCAGGCATTTGATGGAAGCATCGATCAGCTCGCAGAAGTTATGCGGCAATATTTTGGTGGAGAGGCCTACCGCAATCCCATCTGCACCCTGGGCCAGCAGCAGGGGAAATTTCATAGGCAGGGTTACGGGCTCATTTTTACGGCCATCGTAACTAAGCTGCCATTGCGTGGTCTTGGCATTGAATGCCACATCAAGGGCAAATTTGCTGAGACGCGCTTCTATGTAACGGGCAGCGGCTGCGTCATCGCCTGTACGCACATCTCCCCAGTTACCCTGGGTATCGATCAGCAGGTCTTTTTGTCCCATGTTCACCAGGGCATCGCCGATACTGGCATCGCCGTGCGGGTGATACTGCATCGCCTGTCCGATGATATTGGCCACCTTGTTATAGCGGCCATCATCCATTTCCTTCATGGCATGCAGGATACGGCGTTGCACGGGTTTTAATCCATCTTCTACAGCAGGTACGGCGCGTTCCAGGATTACATAGGATGCATAATCGAGAAACCAGGTTTTATACTGGCCATGCAATCCGGAGTCATTATTCGTGATCTCAAAAAGTTTATTCTTAGCGGCACTCATATATTAGTCAAACTAAAATCCAGATTTTTCAAAATAGTTCGTTGATCAGGCTTTTGCTTCTTCGGCTGCTGCCGATTCGGTCTTGTTGCTGCCAGCCAGGCGGATATCAAAATCCTTCCAGGTTTTACCGGTATCTCCTGTTACTTCGAGGCGACCGTTTTTAATCAGCTCTTTCATGCGCCACATCAGAAACACATCACCGGTTTTTATTTTCATCCGGTTGAGTGTATTGGTCAGCACACGGGTAGCTTTTTGCCAGTCAGCCGTCACATTCTTTACAAGCTCGGCATCATAAAAATCTTCTCCTTTGCCGGCGATCTTTTTCCCGCCTTCCAGCATACGCACGGTGGCATTTTCTTCCACAAGTTTTTTCCATTCATCGGGATCCACTTCAAATTCGCTCAATGTAATCGGCCGGCAGAGTATACGTGCCTTGATCAGTTCTTTGGGTTGTATCTCATGCAGCCAGGAGGGATAAAACAATTGTCCTTTTTCATTGATAAAAGGCAGGTTGTTCATGTACAGGATCATTACCCGGCCCTGAAAGGCACGCAATTGAGGCATGAGCCAGTAATAACCACATACGTCATGCTGGTTCTGCCCCATCCATATCCAGATCTGTTCATCCGGATTTTCAGTAAGGCGGTCTATCAGCTGTTGTACGGTCTTGCGGTCATCGATTTCGCTGGTAATGGCTGGATCGTATGGTGAATTTTCCAGCAATCCCATCCACCAGCCTTTACGGGCTGCCCAGCCTTCATCGGTATCCAGTGCTGTAAGCGGACCTACAGCAAAATCGTCGCGGATCTGCCATACATCGCCAGCCAGTGTGGGCTCAAGTTCTCCCACCTTCTGCATCAGTTCAATTTCACTTTCGTTAAATACGATATGGATCATACGTTATTTAAAATTGTAGTTGTAGTTAGGGTTCAATTCGATCAGGAAGCAACGGCTTCTTCTGTTTCCACCTTATCCATTTCCACACGCAGGTTATCAATAATAAACTCCTGGCGGTCCATGGTGTTTTTGCCCATATAGTATTCGAGCAATTGCTGAATATGATCGCCTTCTTCCACACGCATCAGTTGTTTGCGCATATCGGCACCAATAAACTGGGCAAACTCATCGGGACTGATTTCACCCAAACCTTTAAAGCGGGTGATCTCGGGTTTGGCTCCCAGTTTTTTGATAGCCGCCTGCTTTTCCTGCTCATCAAAACAATAGATCGTTTCCTGTTTATTCCGTACGCGGAATAATGGCGTCTCCAGTACGTACACCTTCTCATGTTTTACGAGGTCGGGAAAGAACTGAAGGAAAAATGTCATCAGCAGCAGACGGATGTGCATCCCGTCCACATCGGCATCGGTGGCGATTACGATATTATTGAAACGCAATCCATCCATACCTTCTTCAATATTAAGGGCATGCTGCAGCAGGTTGAATTCTTCATTTTCATACACTACTTTTTTGGTCAGTCCATAACAGTTCAGCGGTTTACCCCGCAGACTGAATACGGCCTGCGTATCCACACTGCGTGCCTTGGTAATAGAGCCACTGGCACTATCACCTTCTGTGATGAAGATGGTGGTATCCTGCAGCTTTGACAGAAACTCTTCTTTGCCTTTGGCCGGCGGTTCATCGTTGAGGTGATACCGGCAGTCGCGCAGTTTACGGTTGTGCAGGTTCGCTTTTTTGGCGCGCTCATTAGCCAGTTTTTTAATACCGGCCATTTCCTTACGCTCACGTTCACTTTGTTCAATACGCTTTTTAAGCGCATCGGCCACCGTTGGATTTTTATGCAGGTAATTATCCAGCTCCTTACCCAGAAAGTCGGCCATAAACTGCCGCATGCTGGGACCGTTTACATCTACGTTCAGCGAGCCGAGTTTGGTCTTGGTTTGCGATTCAAAAACCGGTTCCACCACACGTACCGAAACCGCAGCTACAATACCCGTACGGATATCAGACGCATCGTAATCTTTTTTGAAAAACTCACGTATGGTTTTCACAAAGGCTTCGCGGAAGGCCTGCTGGTGTGTACCGCCCTGTGTAGTATGCTGGCCGTTTACAAAGCTGTAGATATCCTCACCATAGTCATTATTGTGCGTGATAGCTACTTCTACATCGTTGCCGGAAAGATGGATGATCGGATACCGGATCTCATCGGCATTCGATTTGCGCTGCAGCAGATCCAGCAGACCATTTTTACTCACATAGGTCTTGCCATTAAAAATAATCTTGAGCCCGGCGTTGAGAAAGCAATAGTTCCAGATCTGGTTTTCGAGAAATTCCGGGTGAAATTTGAAGTTTCTGAAAACAGTATCATCCGGAATAAAAGTTACACGTGTACCATTTGATTCATCGCTTTTAACTTCTTTGTGCTCTTTAACGAGAACGCCTCTTTCAAACTCGGCTGTTTTTTCTTTTCCTTCCCGTACAGAGGTTACTCTAAAGTAATTACTCAAGGCATTTACTGCTTTGGTACCCACACCGTTCAGACCTACTGACTTCTGAAAAGCCTTGCTGTCATATTTAGCACCTGTGTTGATCTTGCTCACTACATCCACCACCTTGCCCAGGGGTATACCGCGGCCATAGTCACGTATAACTACTTCGCGGCCTTCAATACTCAATTCGATCACCTTACCATGGCCCATGGTAAATTCATCGATACAGTTATCCAGCACCTCTTTTACCAGTACATAAATACCATCGTCGGGCGAGGAGCCATCGCCCAGTTTACCGATGTACATACCCGGACGCAGCCGGATATGCTCTTTCCAGTCAAGTGATTTAATACTGTCTTCGTTGTACTCAAACAGGTTCGTGTCCTTTTCTTTCGCCATGATGTCCAATAGTTTTCCTAGATAGTTCCAATGCCTTACTGCTACTCTTCCGAGAGGATACGGGCATTCGCAATCGGGCAAATATACCGAAACAGACAGCCCCTGCCGAATTTGGAGTTATACACGGGATGTGGATAAAAAACAGGGTAATTTTTGGGCCGAATCGGCTTCGTTTTAAATTGATTATCAGAGCTTAGCAAATCATGACGGAGCTACTTATTCAGGTCAGCGGCCTGCACTGGCAGAGACAAACGGTGCCAGTTCTGAACGGTATTGACTGGCAACTGCAGAGGGGGCAGCACTGGGTTATTATGGGTGCATCCGGCGCGGGCAAATCCGTTTTTTGCCAGATCCTGGCCGGGCAATTGCAGGCTGGTGGCCGCATTGGATACGGTACCGGCCAGCATGGCCGCCCGCTGCAGATAGCATGGGTGCCTCAGCAGCATCAGTTCAGCAACAGAAGTCATATCCAGACTTTTTACTATCAGCAGCGTTTCAACTCATCTGATGCAGCAGACAGCCTCACCATCCGGGAATATCTGCAGTTGGATACAGCAGATCGGCTATGTCATGAACTGTTGCAGCAATTACAGTTGCAGCACCTGGCAGATCAGCCGCTCATTCAGTTATCAAATGGCGAAAATAAACGGCTTCAACTCGTAGGGGCGCTGCGAAGGCAACCGGATATCATCATCCTTGACAGTCCGTTTACCGGGCTGGATGCGGCAGGACGCAAGTTGCTCGATGAAGTGATGAGCCACTGGGCACAACAGGGTGTGCACTGGATCGTAGTGACAGAACCCGGCCGTTTGCCCGCCTGCACTACCCATATTGCGCTGCTTGAAAATGGCCTGTTTGCCTTTGCCGGACCAGCCGTAGAATGGCAGCAACACACTCATCATGCAATAACCGTCTCCCCTTCCCCCCTGCCCCCTTTACCTTCAAACTTACCCCAGCAGCCTGCATTCAATTATGTCGTGCAAATGCGGCATGTGACGGTAAAATACGAAAACCGTATTGTCTTAAACGACATCAACTGGGAAGTGGCACGGGGTGAGCGCTGGAGCATATCAGGTCCCAATGGCGCGGGCAAATCCACCCTGCTCAGCCTGATCGCTGCAGATAATCCGCAGGCATATGCCAACGAAATCTATTTGTTTGATCAGCGCCGGGGCAGTGGCGAAAGCATCTGGGATATCAAGAAAAAGATTGGCTTCGTGTCTCCTGAACTGCACCTGTATTTTGACCGTGGCATGCGGGTGGCTGATGTGGTAGCTTCGGGCCTTTTTGATACGATCGGGTTGTTTAGAATACTACAGCCAGCCCAGGAGCAATGGGTACAGCAATGGCTCAGGTGGATGGAATTGCATACCTGGGCCAACAGTCCCCTGTTTCAACTGCCGCTCGGTTTGCAGCGCATGGTATTGCTGGCACGGGCATTTGTGAAACTACCACCATTGCTCATACTCGATGAACCATGCCAGGGGCTTGACAGCGTACAGTCTGCCCGCATCAAAGCCTGGATAGAACATATCTGCGCACAGTACCCTGTCAGCTTATTGTATGTGACGCATTACCCCGAAGAAATGCCTGCGTGCATTACACGTCATCTTCAACTGCAGCAGGGGCAGGCGCAGGAGTGGCAGCCGCCGGTTTCTCAGCACGGGTAGCCATAACGGCCTGCAGAAATTCGGAGGCCCAGTAATGAATATCAAAATGACTGACCTCTTCATAAAGGCGCTCCATACGCCGGATACGCTCCTCTTCATTCATCTGCAGGGCCTGTATAAGGCATGATTGCAGCGAAGCCATATCGTAAGGGTTCGTAAGTACGGCATAGGGAAATTCCACGGCAGCCCCGGCAAACTCGGAAAGAATCAGCACCCCTTTCTTTTCCTGCTGCCCCTGTGCGGCTATATATTCTTTGGCGACAAGATTGAGTCCATCGCGCAGCGGAGTGATCCAGGCAATGTCGGCCACAGCATAATAGACCAGTATTTCATCAAAGGGAACACTACGGAAAAAGACTCGTAGTGGTGTCCAGTCGAGCTTCGCATAGCGGCCATTGATGCGCCCAACGGCCTGCTCCAGTTCCAGTCGCATGCTGTCGTATATCTTCATGCCTTCTGCCGGAGGGGTACAGATATTAATCAATTCCACTTTGCCGTGGTATTCCGGATGGGCTTCCAGAAAAGCTTCATAAGCCAGGATTTTTTCCAGCGGTCCTTTCACATAGTCCAGCCGTTCTGCACTAAGGATCATTTTCTTTCCATTCATCTCCCGGCGCATTTCCGCGATCTTTTGTGTCACCGCCGGCTTATGCAAATGCTCCCGGATATATTCCACATCAATCCCTACCGGATTTGCACCCAGGCGAATGGTTCGCTGACCGCACTCCAGCGCCGTAGTCATCCGGTCTACACCAATCGCAGCACTATAGGTCAAAAACCGCGGGGCACAATTCGCCGTTTCCCTGATACGACTGGGGAAAAGACTGTTGACCACATCCACAAAATTCTCTACATACCGTGGAATATGAAATCCGATATAATCGCATTGCAGCAGGCTGCCGATGATCTCACGCCGCCAGGGCAGGATGTTGAATGTATTGGCAGCCGGGAAAGCTGTATGATGAAAAAAAGCAATCGTCAGATCGGGACGCAACTGGCGGAGCATCCCCGGTACCAGCCACAGGTTGTAATCATGAATCCAGACAATAGCCCCTGCATCGGCCTGCAGGGCTGCCTTCTCTGCAAACCGCTGATTGATCTCTACAAAATGTTCCCAGTGATCATGATTGAATTTCACCTTATCCACAAAGGCAAAAATTGTCGGCCAGAAAGCTTCTTTCGAAAATGATTTATAAAACACTTCAACTTCCTCGCGGATGAGACCGATCCGTGAGGCCATGAGGTTGGGATACTTTTCTTTGTCAATATAAATATTCCGGAGCTGCTCACCGGGCGTATTCACTTCTTCCCAGGCAATCCATACACCGGCGCGGCCATTGGCAAAAAATCCCTGCAAAGTGGGTAAGATTCCATTGGGGCTGCGTGGAGGTACCCGCTGTATCTCGCCATCGGTCTCTATTTTTTCATAGGGAAAACGATGATACATCATCACCAGTTGAGGTGGTCCCTGATTTTCTTCTTTTATGATCTCTTCTGCTTTTACCGGGTATTTGCCTACAAAATCGTGAAACCAGCTCATCGCCTCAAGAATACCTCCGGCGCCGGCACTGCGGGCATAGTATACCTGTTTCATACCTTTAATCGCTTTTACCAGCGATGCTTCGGCATTACCAACCACTACTCCTTTAAAGCCACAGTTATACATGGCCAGGTCATTGAGGGTGTCACCTGCTACGAGTACTTCGCCTTCATCAACACCCAGATAACTGATCAGCTGCTGCAGAGAACTTCCTTTATTGACACCCTGAGGCAGCACATCGAGAAATTTACCGGCCGAATAGATTACATCACATTCCAGTACGGCTACCGACTCCCGCACATTTTCAATCACTGTTTCGCTGGCGGTGAAAAAAGAACACCGCCTTTGCTGCGGTACTTCCTGATAATTGAGTTCACTCAGATGAGACAATGTTTCTTCTATACGCAGCCGACCCGGCCATTTTTGTTCAATCGATCCCTGCAGCGGTTCGATCGGCTCCAGGGTATGCCCATTTACGATCGTGGCTCCTACATCGCAGATAATATAATCGGGATTGGGAATAATCGGGTCATTCAAAATAGATAAAACAGATTCTAACCCGCGACCGGTCACAAATACCAGTTGAATATCGTCGCGTTCCCGGATGAGCCGGTACAGTGTTTGTTTATGCAGGCTTTTTCCTCCCAGAAAAGTGCCATCGAGATCCGTTGCCAATAACATGACTTTCCGTTTTTAGCGTGAGTGCAATATTGCAAACGGCTTCGGGCGCGGGGATACTAAGAAATGTCTTTTACGACAATACAGATATGATGTAACCAAACAAAGGCCTGCTTTCTATCGAAAAGAAAGGCAAAAGCCCGATGACCATTATCAGCCTTACGGAGCAGATGTCAATTATCCGCCTCCAGCCTGGTCACCCCCCTTTTTTGAAGCACGCACAAAACTAGGTGGGTGAACCAAGCAGAAGATTAAGCTGATATTAAAATACCATTAGAATGGATTTTGCACGGCAACAGTGCCTGAATATCAACTTACCAGACTGTGTGACAGCTCCCCGGACTGTGTGACACAGTCCGGGGCGACTGTTGAAAACAGACCGGGGGAGGCGTCATTCTAACTCGACCACAGAGTTGATGGTATGTGTGACACAATATCCATGGTATGTGTCACATAATATCCGTGGTCTGTGTGACACAGACCACGGATATTATTTACTTCCATTGCCATCGGCGGATTGGGTACCGCGACCGGCTTCAATATTTTTTTCCAGTATTTCGATGTACTTACGCGCCTGGTCATTGGCCGGATCCACTTCCAGCAGTTTTTCAAAATAGGTAACCGCTTCGGGATAATCCTTTTCCGTGTTGGTTTCATAACTGGCCAGGTAGGCATAAGCTTCGGTGAGCCATTTTTTATCTGATGCGCTCATGGAATCTTTATTAATCTTCTCGATCAGCTGCAGATAATGGGGTACCGCCAGCCCCTGCTCCATTGCTGTATCGATAGCGGCATTACTCCGTGCACGCCAGTAATAACCATAACCCTGCTCGGGATATTTGCTGGTGTAAATGGAAAAAGCAGAATCGGCCTGCATAAAATCCTGTGCTTTATAAGCGGTAAGTCCCCAGTTAAACAAAGCGACATTGCTGGCGCGGGGGTCAGCCAGATAAGCTTTACCCATCCAGTTAGCTTCGGCAGCCAGGTCACTGGCCTGGTGTGCCAGACCTGCCAGGCGGCGGAAATAAACCACCATGGCACTCGAATCGGTGGTACGATCGGCGGCAGCAGCGAGGTATTTCATAGCTGAATCTGTTTGCCCGCCCTGTGCGGCATATAGCAGACCCATGGTTTCAAAATCTTTCACTACATAATTGCTGTCAACTTCGCGGGCGAAATAATTTTTCATGTAATCAAGCGCCTTGCTGCTATCCTGGCGGGCCTGGTAGGAATAGGCAACCAGTTTATACATACGCGGCTTTACATCGCTGCCTTCACTCGCTATCAGCACATCGGCTTTTTGTATGGCAGAATCATACTGATTGGTGAGATACAACAGATCTACATAATCATACTGCTGCTGCAGTGAAGCATCCGCATTGGCCAGGTATTGAAGAAAATATTCTTTAGCCCTTGCTGGATCCTTATAGAGATAATGATTGTACAGTGCATACTGAGCCGGCGCATAACCGGCATCTGCGGCAACTGCCTGCTGAAAATAATCCAGGTAAACATCTTCATTTTTCTGGGTTACAAAAATGCGTCCCAGTTCATGATAAGCTGCTGCTGCATTTTTATTTTTATCAATTGCTTCCCGGAAAGCCTGGAATGCTTCGGTGCCTTTATGCAGTTTTCTATAAGCCCTGCCCTGGCGTATATAGTGACCGGCATTTTTCTTATCACGCTTGACAGCTTTTTCCAGTATCTGAAGAGCATACGTTGCATCACCTGGCATCAATTCCACATGCCAGTCGGCAATTTTTCCAATAAGATCAGCATCCTTTTCGCGGGTAGAGGCCAGCGCTTTATCAAAATCAGCCTGTGCCTCGGCCAGTTTACCCTGCTTCAGCAAAACTCCTCCGCGGGCAACGAGTGCTGCCGGCTCATCTGCAATAGACGCCGGCAAAGTAGCCAGGCTCGCTACGGCTTTTGCACTATCCCCGTTAAACAGGAAGGCACGTGTCAATCCCAGCCACGCATCTGCATCACTGGCATCTTTTTTCAATATCTCCTGAAATACGTTGACTGCACTTTGGTACCGTTCATAGGCAATCAACTCTTCTCCTTCTTTAACCGACTGAGCCATAGCCGGTGAAAGCAGGAGACTGCTACCTATCAGCGTCATTAACCTTTTTGCTTGTTTTATCATATACATCTGTTGTTTTGGATAAAAAATATCAGGCCGGATCAAGGGCCAGCACCTGCGTACGCGAACTGGCCGGCAACAGATCTGATATCTGTTGTTTTGTCCAGCCACTCACCGTTGTTTCCGTTCCTGAGTTTACAATAAGCATATCTGCTCCCACTTTATTACAATATTTGAGCAGCGTTCGGGCTTTATTATTTCCCTGCAGCACTTCATACGCTACGGGATAAGGCCAGTGGGTTTTCAGTAGTCTGAAAGCATTGAAAAGTGATTGCCGGCCGGGGCCATCATCACGATCTGTTTCTTCTACAGACACCAGTCTCACCTGCATTTTTGATTTGCGCCGCAAAGCCTCGAGCATAGCAAGTTTACGTGCAGAAGAATGGGCACCGATACAAACAACGACTGTACGTATTTCATTATTCAATGACCCCGGCTTGGCTGTCAGCACAGCCACTCCAGAAGCTGCGGCAACGCGTGCAGGGATCACAGTATGCAGAAAAGGGAAAATGCGGGTTCCGCCTTTTTTACCAATTATAATCAGGTCGGCTTCACGTGTCATGGCACAACGCACAATCGACTCCTGCACCGGCTCACCGAAAATAAGTTCCGTACGCACACTCAGTGCCGGATGCTGCTCCTCTATCGCAAGCTTCAATACCTGCAGTTTATCTACCAGCACCTGCCTGTCGGCATTAACCTGCTGACGCGAATAACCTTTTACATAGCAATGGATACTCTGCACCATACCGGGCAGCAGGATACGCTGCACATGCAGTAATGTAATGCGGCAACTGCTCAACTGCACGAGGTCAACAGCGCGGGCAATTGCCACTTCAGTATTTACGCTGAAATCGACTGGTATCAAAATATGACTAAAGCCAGTGGCCATGTGCTAAAAATGACTCCTCTCTCTTAAACATCCATTAATCATGAATTAAAAAAATATTAGAATCCTGGAACTACCTGCATTTTCAACCGGCCAGAATAATCGTACCTTGCCACTTAGCATTACTTGTTCACCAAAATGGCACACATGGATCCAATCCGGATATTACTGGTAGAAGATGAAGCACGTATAGCCGATACGTTGCGTCAGGGACTTACTGAAAATGGTTACGATGTGGAAGTGGCATATGATGGCCAGATCGGATATCGTTTATTTCAAAATGGCGATTTCGGACTGGTGGTACTGGATATCAATCTGCCTGGCATCAATGGATATGAGCTCTGCAAACTGGTACGGGCGGCCAATGCCCGGATACCCGTGATCATGCTCACCGCACTCAGTACACTTGACGATAAAATTGAAGGCTACGATGCCGGCGCCGACGACTATATCATCAAACCCTTCGAGTTTCGCGAATTGCTGATGAAGATCCGGGTACTGCTGCGCAGAAGTAGTGACCCCAATACGCCGGTAGGCAACCTGCTTCGGGCAGGCGACCTGGTTATGAACCTCGACAACAAGGAGGTAAAACGTAATGACATACTGATCAATCTGACTGCCAAGGAATTTCAATTGCTCGAATACCTGCTGCGCAACAAAAACCGGGTGGTATCGCGGGCCGATATTGCCGTCAATGTTTGGGACATCGATTTCGATACCAATACCAATATCATTGATGTATACATCAACTATGTGCGAAATAAAGTAGATAAGCCCTTTGCCGATAAACTTATTCATACACAGGTAGGCATGGGCTATATGCTGAAAGAAAATAGCTAGTCATGCCCATTCGTTTCCGCATTACGCTCCTGTTTACTGCTGCCGTATTTGTCATTCTCGGCATCGTGTGCCTGGGCATTTATTATTTTTCTGCCAGTAACCGCGAGGCCGGAATCCGCAAACGCCTTACTAACCGGGCCACCACTATTTCGCGGCTGCTGGCGCAGTCCGAAATATTTGACCGCGACCTGATTCGCCGTATAGACTCCTCTACATCACTCACGCTTCAAAACAAAACGGTACAGGCTTACAACAGCCATGGCCGTAAAATCTATTCGTACAGCGACCTGCCGCATGATACGATTCATGTCAGCAACGAGGTACAGGCGCAGGCAAGGCAAAAGGGATCGTTGTTTTACAAAGAAAAGGGCAAGGAAGTCGTAGCCTTTGCCAACAGCAAGTATCCCGAAGGACCCGTAGTGGTCTGTGGCGCAGTAGATGCGGAAGGGCTCAACAACCTGGCCCGGCTTCGCAGCATCCTGCTAACCAGTTTTATCTGCGGCACTCTTATTTCACTGATGGTAGGCTGGATATTTTCCCGCCGTCTGCTGCGACCCATTCGTCAGATCACCGCTGATGTAACTGATATCTCCGCTTACAATCTCGACCGGCGTATACAGACCGGACACAATAGAGATGAATGGTATCAGCTGTCTGCCACCCTCAACGAATTGCTCGACCGGCTCAAGGAAAGTTTTGAACTGCAACGCCGGTTTATCTCCAATGCCTCGCATGAGCTGTCTACTCCCCTTACACTTATCTCCAGCCAGCTGGAAGTATCCCTGCAGCGCAACCGTACCGACGAGGAATACCGGAAGATCATGTATACCGTTTTGCAGGATGTGCATCACATGAACAATCTGGTACAAACACTTTTGCAGTTTGCTACAGCGGCTGGCAATCCCGGCGGACTCAATATTGACCTGGTACGAATCGATGAGGTACTGATGCAACTGCCCGGTGAAATTCATAAACAGGATAATCAGTTTCATATCAGCCTGCAGTTTGGTCCTCTTCCCGAAGAAGAAGACCGCCTGCTGGTGCTGGGTAACCAGGAACTGCTCTTTACCGCCATCCGCAATATTGCCACCAATGGCTGCAAATACTCCAACGATAACCGTGCGGATGTAAGCCTGGAGGTAACCGACAAATGGTTTATTATCCGCATCAGCGATAAAGGCGTGGGTATGGATGAAAAAGAGCTGAGCAATATTTTTCAGCCGTTTTATCGTATCAATGATGCGCATGAAGCAAAAGGCTTTGGACTGGGACTTTCGCTGGCCCATCGCATTATTAAATTACATAAAGGCAATATCAGCGTCGTATCTGCTCCCGGTACAGGATCTACATTTACCATAGAATTACCCGTTGCCCGCCCGCTCTAAGGTTATTTTAATAAGAGCTTAAGGTCTCCATAATATCCTGCACGGAAATTTGCAGCGTCAACTATCGCGCTTAACCTAAACAAAATCCTATGGAACGATACTGGGATACGCTCTTCTGGGGTAATACGCTTCGCGACTGGACAATCACGCTGGCAATCGTAACGGGTGGCTTTTTGTTATTAAGAATCATTCGTCTCATCGTATTAAAACGATTGCAGGCCTGGAGCAGCCGTACGGCAACCGGTTTCGACGATTTCCTCATCCGTCTCTTTAAACGATCAGTAATGCCTCTGCTTTATCTGGGCGTGTTTAATGCCGGCATTGGATATCTGAATCTACCCACCCGGGCTACACAGATTATACAGACTGCCTCACTGGTAGTAGTCGTATTCTTTGTCATACGTATGGTGAGCGATCTGCTTGGGTATGCATTTCAGCGTTTTGCCGGCAACGCTTCGCACGATCCGGCACAGGCCAAACAGGCACGCGGCATCCTGCTGATCATAAAAGTAGTACTCTGGGTCATCGGGTTTATTTTCCTGATAGATAATCTTGGCTACGATATCACCACCATTGTCACCGGCCTCGGCATCGGAGGTATTGCGATTGCACTGGCGGCTCAAACCATCCTGGGCGATCTCTTCAGCTACCTTGTTATCTTTTTTGACAAACCCTTTGAAACAGGTGATTTTGTAATTACCGGCAGCCACTCCGGAATTGTAGAATATATCGGCATCAAAACAACCCGCCTGCGTACGCTGAGCGGCGAGCAACTAATCGTTTCCAATACCGATCTCACCAACTCCCGGGTTCAGAATTTCAAACGGATGGAGCGGCGCCGTGTACTTTTTCCGATCCGTGTCACTTACACTACCGGAGCAGCTCAACTGCGTCGTATACCCGGCATGGTAAAAGATATCGTAACGGCGATACCCGAAACCCAGTTTGACCGCACTCACCTGGCCGTACTGGCCGAGTCGTGCATCCAGTTCGAAATCGTGTACTATGTGCTGAGTGCCGATTATGTCAAATTCATGAACATCCAGGAGGCTGTATGCCTGGGCATTTATGAAGCCTTTGAGCGCGAAGGCATCGAGTTTGCCTTTCCCACCCAGAAATTGCTGTGGGAAAACACCGCCGCTTCACAGCCGGTGCATCCTTCTTAAAAAACAGGCGGTCTGTTTCACAAAAACATTATTTTTGCAGCCCCGGTTTCATCCGGGGCTTTTTTGACTCCGTAGCTCAGTTGGTAGAGCAGCTGACTCTTAATCAGCGGGTCCAGAGTTCGAGTCTCTGCGGGGTCACTGAGGGCACAATGTTCTTTCATTGTGCCCTTCTTATTTTGTACCACACCCTTCTTTTCATCCGGAAGCCATAACAGCTGTGCATCATTGCGCACGGATTCCGGAGTCAGCGGTTTACTGATAAAACAGTAACTTGAATTCCCACATTACAGGCTATATGAAAAAAATATATTTTCTCTTCCTCCACATCTTTACCTGCGTTTCTTTCGCCCTGGCACAAGTGCAGGTACAAAATCTAAGTACCGAAAACCGGAGCAATCCGATTGGCCTCGATGTGCCCAAACCTCATTTTAGCTGGCAACTTGTTTCCGCCAAACGTAATGTGCTGCAAACCGCCTATGAAATAAGAGTTGCAACTGATTCCAGAGAACTTATCCGTGGTAAAAAAACATGGAGCACCGGCAAGGTCATTTCTGATCAGTCAATCCTGATAGCTTATAATGGAACACCTCTCCGCTCCGGCACACGCTATTACTGGCAGGTGCGGGTTTGGGACAATTCAGGCCAGGCTTCTGCCTGGAGTGAACCAGCCTTTTGGCAGATGGGGCTGCTAAACCCGACTGACTGGAAAGCCAGCTGGATTGTACCCGGCTTTGAAGAAGACAGTCTTAGGGCCTCTCCCCTGTTTCGTAAAGAATTCACTGGTAAAAAAAAGATCAGAACAGCGACTGCTTATATTACTGCACACGGCCTCTACGAAGCAAGCATCAATGGGAAGAAGACCGGAGATGCCTTTCTCACACCTGGCTGGACAAGCTATAAGAAACGCCTGCAATACCAGGCGTATGATGTAACGGATCTCGTAAAAAAAGGGGACAATGCCATAGCTGTAACCCTTGCCAGCGGCTGGTATCGTGGCAACCTGGTATGGGAAGAACAAAAGAACATCTACGGTAAAGATATCGCGCTGTTATTTCAGCTGGACATTACCTATACCGACGGAACTACTGAAAGTATCATATCTGACGAAACCTGGAAGTCTTCTACCGGAGCTATCCGCTATTCGGAGATTTATCATGGAGAAACAATAGACGCCCGGCAGGAGAAGACCGGATGGACCGCCGCCGGCTATAATGATCAGGAATGGAGTAAGGCCAAACAAGCCGATTTTCCCAAAGACATCCTGATTGCTACGCACAATGAACCCGTCAAAAAGCACGAAACCTTTAAACCCGTACGTATTTTTAAAACACCCAGCGGCGAGCAGGTGATTGATTTTGGACAAAACCTGGTCGGTTGGGTCGTACTCAAAGCAAATGGAAAAGCGGGTGACAGCATCCTTGTTTCCCATGCAGAAGTGCTGGATAAAGCTGGAAATTTTTACACAGCAAATCTCCGGAGAGCAAAAGCACAGGATGCCTATATTTTAAACGGAGACGGAGAAGAAACTTTTGAGCCTCATTTTACCTGGCATGGCTTCCGCTTCATTAAAGTGGAAGGATACCCCGGCGAATTAAAGCCGGAAAACTTTACAGCCGTAGCGCTGTACTCCGACATGAAGCCTACCGGCAGCTTTACCTCCTCCAATCCACTCATCAACCAGCTGCAGCATAATATTGAATGGGGCTTAAAAGGTAATTTTCTCGACGTTCCGACCGATTGCCCGCAAAGAGATGAACGCCTGGGATGGACTGGCGATGCACAGGTATTTTTCCGTACAGCTTCCTTTTTAATGGACGTTGACAATTTTTTCAACAAATGGATGAAAGATCTGGCCGCAGATCAGTTCTCCAATGGCAGTGTACCTCATATAATCCCGAATGTGCTGGGCAACGACGGTGGCAGTGCCGGCTGGGCCGATGCATCTACGATCATACCCTGGAATATGTACCTGGCCTATGGAGATAAAAGAATACTGGAAAACCAATACCCCTCTATGAAGGCGTGGGTAGACTTCATGACCAGCCAAAGCACCAATTATCTCTGGAATAAAGGAGGTCACTTCGGCGACTGGTTGTTTTACAGCATCACCGATGATGTGGATGGCAGATCAGCCATTACCGACAAATACCTGATTGCGCAATGCTTTTATAGCTACTCTGCTCAATTGCTGATCAGGGCAGCCAGTGTACTGGGTAAATCTGACGATGTTGTTACCTACTCCAATCTTCTGATTAAGATCAAAGATGCTTTTATAAATGAATACACCACAGCAAACGGAGCTACCGTAAGTAATACACAAACTTCGTATGTACTGGCCCTGCATTTTGATATGTTGCCTGAAGCCTTGCGGCAACAGGCGGCAGACAGGCTGGTGAAAAATATCAACCAATACGGCACACACCTGACGACCGGCTTTCTGGGCACCCCCTATCTCTGCCATGTGCTCAGTCGTTTCGGACACACAGATGTGGCCTATAACCTTCTCTTACAGGAAAGCTACCCCTCCTGGTTATACCCGGTAAAAATGGGCGCTACTACCATCTGGGAGCGCTGGGATGGCATGAAGCCAGATAGCAGTTTCCAAAATGCAGGCATGAATTCGTTCAATCACTATGCCTATGGCGCCATTGGCGACTGGATGTACCGGGTAATAGCGGGGCTTGATACCGAAGAAGAAAGCGTTGGATACAAAAAAAGCACCATTAAGCCACATATCGGCAAAGGACTTACCCAGGCAGCAGCCAGCTATCTTACGCGTTACGGAAAATTGTCTGCCAGTTGGAAAATTGATAGCAATAAATTACTGCTGGATATAGAAATCCCTGTCAATACAACAGCTACTGTTTATATACCGGCTACAGATGCCGGCGAAGTAACGGAGAACGGAAAGGCTTTAAGTGCATCCAAAGATATCCGGATAGCAGGCAGGGAAAAAGAATATGTGGTGCTAAAAGTAGGCTCTGGCTCGTACCATTTCAGCGCCCCCTGGAATGCACCGAAATAAATACCGGTATAAACAACCTGGACATATTCCGATCCGAAGGAAACAATCCGATATTCATCGATACTATTTCTTTTGCAGCATCCGCCTGGGGGCGGGAAGTGCATTTCATAATGTATCACAAAAAGATTCCGGGAAACTTATTAACACCCCCGCGAGCTACCAAAGAGTTCGAACTTTGACCACAGGATCACAGAGGCGCCAGGTGAAGACAAATGATTTCACCAGGCGTTGTTTTTTATAAGACAGAATGCACTCTCCCTCCTCACTCACCGCTCCTTAAGCCGGAGTAACTATTTGATCGGCACACATCGCACTTAACACGAATCGTCTTGCTTGTATCCGTATGCGTTGAGAACGCCTTCTTCTCCTTTCTATAGTTGCCCGCCGGATAACGGTAATGATATAACTACTGTCCCCGACCAGCAAAATCAGGTGTTTTTCACGTTTAATGTCCGGGATTTATACTTTTTGATTTTTATTATTATCTTTTACGCCAATAGCTTCCCTTTCATGCTGCTATTGTAAAAACAACCTTATCCCGTCATGAAAATTCTTCATACTGCCGACTGGCATCTGGGTCAGCTATTCTATGAGTATGACCGTACCTACGAACACCAGCATTTCCTGAATTGGATGAGGGGAACACTCTCCAGCGAAAACATAGAGGCCTTACTAATAAGCGGTGATATCTTCGACCTGTCAAACCCTTCGGCTGCATCCATTAAAATGTTTTACACCTTCCTCAACCAGACGGTGAAAGACAATCCAGATCTGCAAATAATTATCACTGCCGGCAATCACGATTCGGCGGCAAGACTGGAATCTCCCAAACCCCTGCTGGAATCATCCAACATACATATTATTGGTCTTGTAGAAAAAAAAGAAGATGGCAGCTTCGATTATGAAAAACTCATCATCCCATTAAAAGATAGACAGGGAGTGACTAAAGCATGGTGTATGGCAGTTCCCTTTTTACGCATGGGCGACTATCCTGTTATTACTGAAGCAGAAAATCCGTATACAGCTGGCGTTTCCGCATTTTATGCCGGGGCTTACGACTACACCTGTGCTAAAAAATCTGCCAACCAGGCCATCATTTGTATGGGCCACCTGCATGCCCAGCAAACCGACATGACCGATGTAGACAAATCCGTAGAACGTGCCATCATGGGTGGTGTGGAATGTATTGGTGCAACGGCTTTCCATGAAGATATCCGCTATGTGGCCCTGGGGCATATCCACAAAGCCCAGCGCATTGGTGGTAAAGAACATATCCGCTACTGCGGTAGCCCTATCCCCATGTCGTTTTCGGAACTGAATTACAAGCACCAGGTAATTGTGTTCGACCTGCAAGAACAAGGCATCAGCAATTTGAAAACCATCGAAGTACCCGTGTCGGTACCCTTAAAAAGAGTACCCTCGGTACACAGCACACTTGCCGAGGTAACGAATGCATTACAGCAATTACCTGTTGCGGGTACCGTTCATCTGCCAGCCCCATATCTCGAAGTGCGGGTGTTGCTCGATGGACCAGAACCTGGGTTGCGGCATAAAATAGAAACCGCCCTAAGCGGCAAACATGTGCGCCTGGCTAAAATTGATGTTAAATACCCAGCCGCCAATAGCACCGACAGCCGGACAGCAACTGTCACCGAAGAAAGCATTCGTGAACTACAGCCCGCCGATGTATTGGAACAGGTGTATCAATCGCGCTACCACACTACGGTTCCCGCAGAACTACTACAATTATTTAACCAGGTGATCCAGGAGGTGGCCCAAACCGAAGCCGAATGAGAATCCTGGGTATCCGCATAAAAAATCTCGCCTCGCTCGAAGGCTTTACTGAAATTGATTTCACAAAGGAGCCTTTGTCCTCAGCAGGCATCTTTGCTATTACTGGTCCTACCGGCGCGGGTAAATCCACCATACTCGATGCGCTCTGCCTGGCGCTGTATGGTAAAACACCCCGTTACAAACAAGGGCAGGAAGCTGGCATCGATATTATAGATGTACAAGGTACTACCATCAACCAGGGCGATCAACGGGGCATTCTGCGCGATGGTGCCGGAGAAGGCTTTGCCGAGGTAGATTTTATAGGTACCGATGGGCAAGTACATACTGCCTCCTGGCGAGTAAGGCGGGCCAGGGACAAAGCCGATGGCGCTTTACGGCCCGATTCCATTCAGCTGATCAACAAACTATCAGGCGTTGTTTTTTCGGGAAAAAAGAAAGAAACCGCCGATGAAATAGAACGCCTTGTAGGCTTGAACTTCGAACAATTCAACCGCTCTGTATTACTGGCCCAGGGCGACTTTACAGCATTTTTAAAAGCAGCCAAAGATGAGAAATCAGCTCTTTTGGAAAAGCTTACGGGAACCCGTATTTATTCTGAAATATCCAGGCAGATATTTGCTAATTACAGTAAGGAAAAACGGGAGCTGGAAGACCTTAACCTGGAACGGGAAGGCATTGCCACATTGACACCAGAAGAGCTGGAAGCGCTGGAGCGGCAGAAAACAACTATGGAACAAAGCATAGCCATACAAGAAAAAGAAGCAACACTTTTAAATAAGGAAATGGACTGGCATGCTCAGCTTACATTATTGCAAACCGGTCTCGGCGCAGCAAAAAGTGCACAAGAGCAAGCCATTGAAGCCAGGAAAAATGCCGCAGGCCGTGAGCAGGAATTAAAGCAGGTAGAACAAGTGCAGCCTACCCGTACCTGGGTAGATGGACAGCAGGCGGCTGAAAAGCAAGGGGCCGAAAAGGCAGCAACGTTGCATCACTTACAAACAATGCTTGACAGCCTGCAACAGCAGCTGGAAATAGTAGACAAGCAACTACAAACTGCCCATGAATCCGCCGTTGCCGCTATTCAACAACAGGAACTAGCCGTACCACTTTTAGAAGAAGCTAGGGCATTGGATGTACAGATTAAAGAAAAAGCAGAACAGGCACAACAGGCCGCAACAGAAGCAAAGGCAGTTGAGGCTACCCATCAGCAACTGGAGCAACAATTACAGGAACAGCAGCAACAATCCGGGCAGTTACTGGCTTCTATTACGCAATTGCAGCAATGGAAAGCAGACAATAGTACCCGGCAGCCCATTGCCGAAAATCATGGCCTCATCAGCGCAAAACTCGGTGATGCGCAGGCCCTGCTGGATGCTGCACAATCGTTGTTGCCGGAGCTGGAACGTACACAAACCGCTATAGCCGAAGCAAAACAGTCAAAAGCTGACCTGGAAGCAACATCCGTAACTATTGCACAACAATTACAGGCAGAAAAGGAACTGCATACCGCAGCATCGCAGGCATTGGCAGGCATACCTGTTGCAACTGCAGAAAAAGAAAAAACAGCTACCGACTCCCGCATCGAAGACCTGGTTGCGGCCGAAGCACATTGGAAAATAATATCCCACAGCCAGGCAGACCTTCATACAGTAAAGCAACAACTGGCTGGCAATAAAAACGAATTAAACAATAAAACACCATTACTGGTACAGGCCTCGGGACAATTGGTGGTGGCTGCCGCAGAGCGGGATGCATCGCTCCGCATGTTGAATAAAGCACGCCTGGCTGCTGCTGAAAATGTGGCATCCCTGCGCTCACAGTTACTACCCGATGAACCCTGCCCCGTTTGTGGCAGCACAGCGCATCCCTATGTTACCGAACAGCCTCAATTGAATCATGTGCTGGCGGAGCTGGAAGCGGCACACCAGCAAAATGATAAAGCATATACCTCCTACCTGCAAACAGAAAGTAGTCTGCAGGAAACGATAAAACGGCTAACAGAAACCATCGCCTTGCAGGAGCAGGAAACAAGTGTAAAGAAAACTGTACTTGCAGCACATCAAAAAACCTGGGAAAGCTTTCTCATCTATCCCCATGCTGCTGAAATACCCGATGAGCAAAAAGCAGCCTGGCTGGCACAGCAACTACAGGATGCGAGGGCACAACAAAAAACCCTGCAACAGCAAATGCAGTTATACACTGCAAAAAAACAGGAGCTGGATGCACTGCAGCAAAAAATAAGTGCTCTGGAACGGCAGCAGCACGAAAACAGCAATGCCGTAAAAGACACAGACCGGCGCCTGCAATCCCTGCAGGATCAAGCGGCGCAATACCATAAGGAAGAGCAGCACCACAACCAGGCGTTGGCTACTATAGAGCAAAGCTTGTCTGCTTACTTTACCGCACCCGGGTGGTTTACGCATTGGAAAAATGATGCTGCGGCATTCGTGCAGCACATTAGTAAATTCGCCGAACAATGGAAAGCTACTGTTCAAAAGCTGGAAGAAGACTCCCGGCAGCATAGCGTATTAACGGCAACACTCGAAGCCACAAAGAGCCAGCTACAAAACACTTCAGTGGAAGTACAAAAGAAGCAAGCCGCACTCAGCGCTGTGAAAGAACAACAGGATACCCTTACGCAAAAGCGAAAAGCCATCTTTAACGGCGAGGCTGCCGCAACTATAGAGCAGCATTTAAAACAAGCTGTAACAGCAGCACAGCAGGCGGTGGACAAAATAAAGGCTGACAGGGAGCTGTTGCAAACAAGCCTTACCCGTACCACCACACAAAAAGAACAAGCTGAAAAGGATATACTGTTGTTGCAACAACAAGCCGAAACTTTCCATCAAAAAATACGGGACTGGCTGACTACATTCAATAGCCGCAATGCATCGGCATTAGATGAAGAGCGATTATCGCAATTGCTGGCATATAGCAGCGACTGGATAGAAACAGAACGTACCGCATTAAGAGCGATAGCCGATGCCATTACACAGGCGGAATCCGTATTACAGGAACGTACCACGCAACTGCAGCGGCATGAACAGCAACGGCTTTCTGAGCGAAGTGCCGAAGCGTTAAACGAATTACTGAACACCGTAAAAACAAACCTGCAACAACAGGTACAACAAAAGAACGAGATCGGTTTCCAGCTACAACAGGACCTGGCCAACAAACAAAAGATAGGCGACCTGCTGGGCATGATTGAAGCCAAAGCGCTTATCACCGAAAACTGGGCAAGGCTCAACGACATCATTGGCTCCGCAGATGGCAAAAAGTTCCGGCTCATAGCGCAGGAATATACGCTGGATGTATTGCTCAGCTATGCCAATATACACCTGGGCATGCTCAGCAACCGATACCTGCTGCAGCGCATCCCCAACACCCTGGGCCTGCAGGTGATAGATCAGGACATGGGCAATGAAGTGCGTACCGTGTTCTCTCTTTCGGGTGGTGAATCGTTCCTGGCTTCGCTGGCGCTGGCATTGGGGCTGTCCTCGCTGTCCAGCAGCCGCATGCAGGTAGAGTCGTTGTTTATTGATGAAGGCTTTGGCTCCCTCGACCCTGCTACGCTGAATATTGCGATGGATGCGCTGGAACGCCTGCAAAACCAGGGGCGTAAGGTGGGTGTGATCTCCCACGTGCAGGAAATGACGGAGAGGATACCGGTGCAGATAAAGGTGAGTAAGCAGCAGAGTGGCAAGAGCAAGGTGGAGTTGGTGGGCGTGTAAAAAACAGACAATGAAGTATAACAACAATAAAAACAAAAAATATTTAGGTGGCGTGCCCCTTCGGGTCGGGCTATCCGCTGCAAGTCCTCGCTGCGCTGCGGGCTTTCCGTTGCTATCCCTCACGCAGAGTGTTGAAAAATTGACAAAACCTCGTTTAAATGAATAAAATATAGATAATAGATGTTAGCCAAACTACGATTAGACCAAACCAAAAAATATGAACAGGCACTTGCTACCTACGAAATTTCGTGTATGCTGGTTGATTTTGTCTTAGGCCGCAAACATTATTTGCGGATAGGTTCAGAACAAGGTGGTATATCAAAATGGGATGATATAGTGATTGAAAAAGAACGGAATTCACAGATTCATATTCAAGTTAAAAGACAAACCTCAGGAGACTTTGGTAGTGATTTAGATGAATGCAATAGAAATGAATATAAAAAGGGGGATCGATTAGGTCAAAAACGCGACTTGTCACCTTTGGACGAAACCTTGAAAAGCTTGGCGGATTGGTTTGAAGACGTTGATATAACTACTATGTCTCCTAAAAGAGAGTTCTGGATTGAATTACCAGAACTAACTACGAAAATAAAGAAGGGGCTTCGCATAAAAGACTTAAAAGATTTATGTGATGTGCATATAAAGTCGGCTGTCACTACTGCTGCTGGTTTACAGGCTTTGGCTGATGCAGATGAAAATATCAAAAATTGCTTTGTGTGGCTTAAAAGCTGGTGTGATTTTAAAGATTGGGAACATATTTTAAATGTCTTTCAATTTCTCAAAGTCAAAAACTCCGGAATGGAGTCTGATATCGAAAGTAAAACTGAGAATAGGCTTACTGACATATTTGTTTCAGATAAGGTGAAAGAAGTAAGATCCAGAATTACTGCCTATACTAATGAAAATACTACTTTTTCAGGAGCCATTGGGCCTCGCAATCTATTATTTGAGCTAAAAGAATTTATTCGCTCGGATATTAATTTTTGGACACAATATGATGACAATGGTTCGCAATGGAATATATGCGGTACGCAGGATTTAGAATTCAACTCCCAGATAGAACGATCTAGCGTCATTGTCCCGAAGCTATGGAATAATACACTTCTTAATCATTTAAAAGTAAATGCAACCTATAAGCCGAATTGCAAATTGTCTGAAAGTCTGATGCGGATAGCAATTCATCAAAGCGGCGGCAAAATGTCGTATTTCACTGGTAAGGCTGATTGGGAACATCATTTAAAGTCAAAGATTGGGAACACCCTGGGGCTTTCAGACAATGATACATCAGGTCTCAACATAATAGAAAACAATGAACGCTTTCTTTCAGCCGAAATCAGGCCACTGGTTGGTATTGCTGATCAAGAAACAGATGCAGAGGAATTGAATAAAAATATGCTTTTAATTACTTGGCAAGCTATAAAAACTAAAATGGCTGATAAGATAAGGTTACTCAATACGAATCATTCCAGCGAGCTTAGGGATGCTATGGATAACCGTTGGCGAATCTGGGTGCCCCAATTTGATGACTCACCTGAAAAACAAAGAGCCCTTTTTAGAAAAATGCTTCATCCTAATGCAGAGGGGAAGGAAATAAATAGTGATATACGGATAGGCTCCAAAACTGTAGGTATACTTACAGACGGGTTGTGGCTGTTGCTGATTGCTTCGGTTTGCCTAGATAATGACGGTAAAGGTGATTGGAATAATATGGCCGGTATATACAATGCCAATACCATTGCATTACAATATTGGAGTGGGCTATTTGATGATAAAAAAGGCGTGAAAGAAGTAATCGAAAATTGCAAAGAAGTTATCGGAATGGAACACGCCGATTTATTGATATTTTCCAAGGTGCAGGCTTCTCATAGCGAGGTATTGGGGTTGAAAATTGATGAACCTGTTCAAAAGGAAAATACGCTGGCTGAAGGCAAACAATTAAAAATGTTAATGACATATAATATTCATCTACGCCAGTTAATTAATAAGGGAGAGATCAAAGGTATAAGCGACTATCTAAAAAATATGCTAATAAAAAAAGAAGAAATTGCATGAAAATTGAAGAGCTAAATACATTTATTGAAAGCCACATAGAAGGACGCTTTCAAAGAGAAACTGACCCTAGTGTAGCAAATCAGTTTTTGGGATTTGACACAAACCAAATAGGCAAAAAAGAAGTATTCCGCCTTCAGCGAATCACAAAAAATGGCAATCGCCATAACTGGAAGACATTACTTATGGTTGAATTAAAGGACAAGGAAGATATTCAATCAGCATTACAATGGTCTGCTACAGTAAAGGATGCTCTGCTTGATCCTGAAACCGCTGATCTGTATCTGTTGATCCTATTTGACAGCAACGATATCGACATTTCCATTGATGAATGTTATAGCATTGAATCTTCTGAAAAGTACTGCAGGAAATATATACAGAGGCCGGGGCAAGCAGCCCATGAGTTAATCGACAGGACTTTTTTAAGCAAATTGGAAGATACCCAGTTACAGGATGATGCCGTAGATCCAATTAATACAGCTATGGCTGCTACGGCAGAAAAACACCTTTGGTTCACTGTGGAGGAACAAAAAAAATGGCGTGCTGCATTATTGTCTAATGAAACAGGTAATGAATTAATAGAATCTCTTTTTCCTGAAATAAAAAATTAAAAATGATTCATCTAAATCACATAAACATTCGAAATGCAAGGCGATTTGGGGAAAATGTCGATATTGACTTTGGTAAAGGAGCAACCATTTTACTGGCCCCTAATGGGACTGGAAAGACAACCGTTTTTGAAGCGATTGAATTAGCACTGACAGGGAAGTTGGACAGAGTTGGAGAACCTCCGAATGCTTTGGTCAGAGATCAGCAATCAGGCTTAGATATTCAGCTGAAATTTAGTAATGACCTAATATGTCAAGTTGCTTACCAATTGAATAAAGATCTTATATTAAACGGTGATCACGATAAATTGTTTGGAGACAAAATTGACTCCATTCCCTATCTTTTAAGATTAACTCATCTGCTTGAACAGCGCGGAAAAGATTGGTTTGTTGGAGCGGAAGAAAATGATGCCGGTTCTCGCTTGGATAAATTGTCGATTGGCAGAGAATTGAATCATATTTTGGCCAAAAAACAGAGTATTACAGGTGCTCTTACCAAAGAACAAAAAAGGCTAGAGGATAAATTATCCAAGTCAAAGGAAATATTGGATGAATTTAAGGCCCTGCTTGCTCGGCAAAGCCAGTTCCAATCGAATGCTGAGCGTATTCCATTGTCCGAAATCATTTCACAGCTCAATAATACATGTAAGAATGCTAAGCTCGATATTAAAGCGAAGGCAGAAGATAACGTGGATTCAGTGGCGGCATTTTTCGAGCAGATTAAATCAGCCGTCAATCAGCTAATAAGCAACAATTTATTGACAGCGAATCAGTATGCCGAATTGGACAGCCTTATCCAATTATACTCTGATAACTTAAAAATATTAGAAACAAAAGCCAAGGAGCAAGACAATAATAACGTTGCCTTATCTGAAAAGGAAAAATCTAGATTAAATGGTCAGAAATCCTTTGACAGAGCTAATGAACAACTGCAAAATCGGGAAGCCCAATTGGATAAGTTGAAAGAAATCAGGAACTTATTTTCTGAAAGAGACATAACGATTAATGAGATAACAAATTTAAGAAAAGAGATAAATAAACAAGAAGAAATTCGAAAAAGGGATTTAGAGGATTTAAGAAAAATAGAAGATGTAATAGAAAAAACAAACAAGATTTTTGATAACTATCGATTTATAGATAATGATATTGAGAAGAACGAAAATGAAAAGTCTCTTACAGCAAAACTCTGGGAGCTTCAAAAAAAGTGGGAGCAGACTTCATCAAACATTAAAGAAATCCAAGAGGTAAAAATACCCTCGATTGAAAAAGATAAAATATTTTTAGAAGGAGCATTACTTGCTTTAAATGAAAGCTTGGCGAATGCCACTGCGGTTCGTAAGGAAAAAGAAAGGGTGTTGAAATCGTTAAGGCAAGCTTCGGGAGATATACAACAGGCGGTAAGTACCATTGCTTCTAATATTTCTGATGCCGCTACAGATTGTCCCGTATGTGAGGCAAAGTATAATCCAGGAGAGCTAAAGGATAGAATAACAAGTGCCTTGAATAAGATCAATCCACTTATATCGATAGCCGTAGAGGAAGAAAGCGTAGCAATAAAAACCGAGGCCGACATTAAAAAAACGCTTGATGAAAATAAGAGTGCCCTGGATAAAGCAAATGCTGATTTACAAGCACAAAGAAATTTGTTGACAGAATATACTGATACTCAGGAAAAGATCATAATTCCCAATTTTCCTAATTGCAAAAGCTCAGTTGAAGCAGCGAGATTCCTTGAAGAAAAAGAAAAAAATGCAAATAAAGCCATTGAAGCCCTTATTCAACGTAAAGGCAGCCTGGAGCAGAAACCAACTGAAGAATCACTGAACGAATCAAAGCTTCGAAAAGCAGAGTTAGAGAGATTAAACACTATTCACGAAGGGAAAATCAAAGCCTCAAATATCACTCTTTTGAACAAAGAGCAATCACTCAATGATTTAATGCCCAAAATTGAAAATGAATCGATCGAGAAGGTTAACGCAGATATTACATCAATACAAAATTCGGTAGATGAAATTAAAAATCGGGTTCGGGAATTAACACTTTCAAAAGAGACTCTTGAAAAAGAGATTAAAGAGCTAAAAAACCAGATAATCGAATGCACTGAATTTATTGCAAAGGTAAAAAGCCAACAGGACGGTATCCAAAATAAATGGAGCAGTGCCAGGCTAGAGAATTATCCTGTCAAAGATAGGTTAGATGAAGCGAAGAAATCACTTTCTGAAAGTCAGAATAATTTAAATGCAGTAAAGAGTGAATTAGAGAAGATTGACCAGGAAATTTCTCGGTGGCGTAGTGCGGAAAGCTATTTAAAGGTGGTAGAAGAAATCAAGACCAAAATTGCCCCTGACAGTGAAGAGGTTTATTTGGAGCGGCTAAACAGCCAAGTAATCTCAGATGAGGCTTTAGTTAAGGATTTTGTCCTAAAACATAAAACCTTTACTGATTTTTTTGCAAATGCGAAAAAGGAACAAGACACAATACACAAGCACATTACAGCAATTAATCCATCGTGGACAAAACTACTGAAACGGATTGTAGTTGATTCCAGATTTTCCGATGGCGAACTTTTAAGCAGTGGCACATACAGAAATAGAACTTATGCCAATATTAAAACTGCACTTCATAATAATCCCGTTGATGTTATCCGTATAGCCAGCGAGGCTCAATTAACCGACTTGCAACTCACGTTTATGCTGGCAATGGCTAAAAAACACCAATGGACACCTTGGAAAGCTTTATTGCTAGATGATCCCACTCAACACCATGACTTGGTACATGCATCTGCTGTATTTGATGTGCTTCGTGATTATATAATCGATATGGATTTTCAGATAATGATGAGTACGCATGATTCTACCCAAGCCAATTTTTTTTATCGCAAGTTGCAAAATGATGGCATAGATGCAAAAATTTACAGGCTAAATGCTGCTAGGAATGGCGTTATAGCAGAGAGATTAAAATGATTTAAAAAAGAGGGCTTTTCGAATTTAGTACTAAAAGAAAGAGGGTATAGCTAGCTTAGTCAATTTTTAACACTGAGAAAAATATGAATATTATCAATCTATTGTTCAGGTTGTTTTTAACCTTTAATGCTACTTCATTGATTTTGGTAGTTTATTTGGTTAAAGAAAAAATAGTAATAAACAGCTGGTTGTCTTGTTTTTTAAATATGTCATATTGGTGTTCTTATCTACTGTATTTAGCTATTCCTGTTTTGTTGACATTTTTCAGTCTATTACTATCTAATAAGCTGGCCGATGACAGCATTGAAGCAGAAAGGAACCAGCCTGTAATAAAGGAAGTAGAACAAGCTAATAATGCCTATTTACCAAGTTACCTAGGATACTTTTTTGTCGCTTTAAGTGTGCCTCATTGCGACACATTGATTTTCGTTTTTATAATTCTGTTTCTTTTCACTTTCCTGTCACAGACACTTTACTTTAATCCTTTGTTTTTAGTTTTTGGTTATCATTTTTACTATGTAACTACTGAAACGAACATCAAAATATTCGTGATTTCAAAACGAAACCTGAAAAACCCCAAGGGATTAGGTTTCCCAAATTTGAAACGAATCAATGACTTTACATTCATCGATAAAAACAAATAAAAGTATGAATCACCTTTTAGCAAAAACGAAAGGCCGAAATGGAGACTTTTTTAAAGTAATTTCAAACAGACAGATTTTTGATATTCCTGATGACCTAAATAATGGAATTGAGTATAACTCCGATTATAAGCTCGAAGATGACGAATGGTTTGCAATCACTGAGTTTTCTGAAAAGGAATACTGCCTTGATTTTTTAATGACAAGATTTGTATCAACAGATTACAACCAGCTTTCAAGAGCGGGGTATCATAATATAGATTACTTAGTCGCTTATCAATCCGGAGTCTATTGCTTTCAAAAGTTACACCCAAGTCAGTTTATTAGAAAAAGATATTTTTCAATTTCGGACCAACCCGATTTAGAAAATACTCCAATCATTATAATTAACCAAATTCCTGATGCGATTTATGTACGTGAGGAAGACACACTATACTTTAGAAAGTTACCTGCAATAACAACCATATTTAAGGGTATTTATGAACTTTATAAAGAAGCAACACAAGAAGAGACTGAAGCTTTTCTGGAAAATAATTTCGTAAATCTAATTGATGATTTTAGCGCAGATACGGTAAAAAAAGCAAATAGAAAGCGTATTGCAATGGCTCAGGCAACGCTACAAAATTTTAACCGACGGGAGAAGAAGCAAATATTTAGCTACATCAGAGAATATTGTGCAGACCTGGAATTTGATGAAGACGCAGAGAACTTTTCAATATCAAATGAGGAGGATTTGAAGAAACTACTTTATGGTATTGAACAGCGCTACTATACGACAAAAGTAGGTAATGAAAAGCGATTAGCTAACTCCGTTATACCAGTCTAATATCAAGACTGAATAAACATTAACATAAAAGGTAAGACTGCTTAGCTCGATAATAAAATTCTTCTTATACCGTAATGTTAAAATGCTTATTCAAACTAAGGTATTTATCGACACCTCCCGCGTGATGGATAGCAGCGGAAAGCCCACAGCGAGGTACGAGCGAGGATTTGGAGCGAATAGCCCGACCCCTGCCAGCAGTATTTTGTAGTTCTTTGATAAATGTAAAACGGGCAGGGGGCACGCCCTGGTAAAGAAACTATTTCTTTTCAATCAACTTCTCCAGCTTGTCGATCATTTCCTTTTGTTGTTGCAGCATACGTTCGTATAACTCCGCCATTTTATCAAGGGGATTGAAAGTTGGTGTGTTGTTTATAATGCTTGCAAATTGTGGACTGGAATGGTCGTGATTGTTGAAAGTATTTGAAATGACGTTTATCGCAGCTTCCTCATCAAAATTCTGGAAAGCCTCAACAGGTATTTTTAATACCGCAGAAATTTGTTGCAACAGGGGCGCATCAATAGTTTCCTTTTGCTCCAGCAGCGATACTTTTTGCTGGTTCCAGTCGTCGCCCAGGTCTGCAGCCAGTGCATCCTGCTTGATGCCCAGCATTTCGCGGAAGCGTTTAATCCCGATAGTTCGGGACGTCCTTCGTGTATCCTACTGGGTGTAGTAGCAGCATGTGTCATAGCAGCAAATTTTCTATGTAAATAACCAGCAGGCGTTATTACAAACGATTATGAAAATATGCCTACTTATGATTAAATTTTTACTTGTAAAACATTTTACCAGGCTATTCATAGCCTGCCCGGTCACCTAAAAGTTGTAAATATGACCTTCGAATCCCTCCTCCAGCAATTTAAAACGGCCCGGCCCCTGCTACTGTTGCGGGCAAGGAATGCGCCATTTATCATCTCCTTCCTGCACAAAGTATTTGCCGATGCCCATACCACCACTATTGCTAATAGCGAGCTACGTAGCAAGCTGGAAGGGTATATGGAAGACCTGTCTTACGAAGAAAAGGACGAAGAGCTCGATGCCACTACCCTCTTCGACGACTTTGCCCTGAGGGCCGCCCAATACATCGACAAATGGAGCAACAGCGGCTACCTGCGTAAATATCCGGGCGACGATGGCGAAGACCTGCATGAGCTCACACCCGATACCATCAAAGTACTGAAATGGCTGGAAGACCTGGCCCCACGCGAACATATAGGCACCAACAGCCGGTTTAAAGATATATTTTTTAAACTGCAAAAGATGGTGGAACAAACCAACGAAGACCCTGAAGCCCGCATAGAAGAACTGCAAAAAAAGAAATGGGAAATAGAAAATGAGATCAACCTCATCAAAATGGGCAAAAAACCCAACGTGTTTGATGAAACGGAAATTAAAGAGCAGTTCTACGACCTCAATAAAATGGCCCGCGAGCTGCTGGCAGATTTTTCGGAAGTGGAGCAAAACTTTGAGCAGATACGTAAGGACATACAACGAAAATATACCGAACGTGACATAGCCAAAGGCACCCTGCTGGTATTTGCGCTGGATGCGCTGGACGACATAGATCAAAAGCCGCAGGGAAAAAGCTTTAAAGCCTTTTGGGAATTTTTAATGAACGAGAATCGGCAACAGGAGTTTAGCGCACTTACCGAGCGGCTATACCAGATGCTGGCCGAAAACAATATTGACTACAATAACGACAAATTCCTGAAAAACCTGAAACGTTACCTGCACGTATCCGGGCGTAAAGTAATTGATGCCAACAAAAAACTAAGCGAAAAAATAAGCCGTGTACTCTCCGAAAAAAACCTGCTGGAGCGCAGAAGGGCCATGGAACTGATTGGCGACATACGGCAAATGGCTTTTGACCTTATGGACACTAAAATAAAAGAGGAGCAGTTTATTACCATTGAAGACGAGCCGGCCATTAACCTTTTCGATCGCTGGCAACCCGGCGAAGAGCGGGATATGGCTACTGCGGTATTGTTTCCCGACAGCAGCATCGGCGAAGAAGAGGAAGTGGACTTTACAGCCCTGTTTGACCAGTTTACCATTGATAAAAAAAAGCTGCAACAGCGTATAGAACAAATGCTGGAAACAAGAGACCAGGCAACGTTAAAAGAGATCGTAGATACTTATGGCATAGAGAACGGCCTGAGCGAAGTGGTGGGTTACTTTTCGTTGGCCACCGAGAGCAGCCACCACATTATTATAGAGGAAGCCCGAGAGCCGATACTGGTGGGCGACCGGTGGGTAAACGTGCCCATGATTATTTATACAAAACCAAATGTACACTGATATGGAACCGAAAATGCAAAGGGCGCCCTACGCTGCCGCTATTATTAAACTGCTGCAGGGACCGGTGTATGCCGATGATAAAAACACCTGGCGTGAAATACTTGGCTGGCAATCGGCCATACAGGAATACTTTGGCAAAATAGGACTACAGCTAACCATTACCGAGCAAGATGGCTTTGCCCGGGTGCTGCAGCCAGAAGCAGCCGAGGATGAAGAGCAACCCTTGCCCCGCCTGATGAAAAAGCAGGCACTAAACTACGAGGCCACCCTGCTGGCTGTAATGCTACGGGAAGGCTTGGAAGAATTTGATGTACGCAGCGATGGCACCAAATACTTTCTGACACAAAAAGAGATCAAAGAACGCATTGAACTGTTTTACAAAGAGCAAACCAATAAAAGTAAGCTGTGGCGCGACCTGTCCAAACCCATTACCGCCCTGCTCAGCATCGGTATCCTCAAGCTCAACCGCGAAGATGCGGCTAACAAAGACAACAACCAGTACGAAGTAAAACGTATTGTAAAAGCATTCATCAGCAACGAAAAGCTGGAAGAAATAAAACAAAAGCTCGCCAACTATGTCCACACTATTCAGCAACAATAATACAGACAATGGCTACAGGCTGCGATACCTCGAAATATTCAATTGGGGCACATTCAACGGTAAAGTGCACAAACTACAGCCCAATGGGCGCACCTCGTTGCTTACCGGTGCTAACGGCAGCGGCAAAACGACGCTGATCGATGCGCTGCTCACCATACTGGTACCCACCGGCAAACGGTTTTACAACCAATCATCGGGGGCCGAATCGAAAAAAGAGCGGGATGAGAACTCTTACTTCTGGGGCTACTATGGCAAAACTTTTTCCGAGCTGGAAGACAAATCAAAAACCGAGCAATTGCGGCAAAAAGCCGATAACCCTTACTCCGTGCTGCTGGCTTGTTTTCAAAACTCGGGTACACAACATACCATATCGCTGGTTCAGGTAAGGTGGTACAACAATGGTGGGTTGCAAAAAGTATTCATCATAGCCCCCTACCTGCTCAACATCGATGACCATTTTGGGAAAGACCATTTTGATTTTCGGGGTGATTGGAAAAAGAAACTTAAAAACCAGTTTCCCAAAACAGAACTCTACAACAGCTTTAAAGAATATGCTGCCCACTTTAGCGAAACCTTTGGGTTAAAAGATAAAGCCTTGTCGCTCTTTAGCCAAACGGTGGGTATTAAAGTACTGGGCGATCTGACCAACTTTATCCGGCAGGAAATGCTGGAAGAATCCGATGCCGAAGAGCAATTTAAAAACCTGCATGAGCATTACAGCGACCTGCTGGTCAGCCATAAAGCCATACAGAAAGATGAAAAACAACTGGAGCTGCTTACACCCATTATTACCCATAAAGAAACGCTGTATGCCCAGCGCAGCGGTAAAGCCCAGCTCGATTTTGTGGAAGAACAAATGCCCTTCTATCTCAATAAAACAGAGTATGAGCTGCTGGCCGCACATATCAGCCAGACAGAGCGGGACGCCACAGTCGCCCGGGAAGAAGAGCGACTTGCCACAGAAAAAATAAAGGCCCTGGAGCAGGAAAAAGATCAACTGACCACTCAAAAGGCCGCCCTCAACATAGATCACCAGGTAACCCTACTAAACAAGGATGTAGCGACTGAGACGGGCAAAAAAAATGACAAGTCTGCCGCGTATAATATATATGAAACCACCTGTAAGCAATTGAATCTGGACATGCCTGGAGACAGCAATGAATTTAACGAAAACTATAATCAGGCGAAGACGCTAAGTGCAAACCTGCCCAAAGAACTGGAAACGCTTTTGGATCAAAAAACGAGATGGAAAATTGAACAGGAAAGCACAGAGCAAAATATTAAAGATTTACAACAGCAAATTAACTCGCTAATGGAGCGGAAAAACCGCATTCCCGATGAACTCGTACAGGTCAGGAAACGCCTGACGGAACTGCTGGACATAACAGAAGCTGAGCTTCCTTTTGCCGGAGAGCTGATAAAGGTATTGCCGGCAGAACAAAAGTGGGAAGATGCTATTGAGCGACTGTTACATAATTTTTCCATGCAATTACTGGTACCCGAAAAATTTATAAAGTCCGTCAATTATTTTATCTATAACAATGACATGCGCACCAAACTGGTGTACCAGAAAGTAGAGCAGAAAAGGGTGCAGCCACTCCGATGGCCCACGGATGAAGATGACCTGGTTAATAAACTCGAATTCAAAGAATCGGGTTTTAAGGACTGGATAGAAACTGCCTTGCTGGAACGATTCAACTATTACTGTACCGATGACCTGGAAGTGTTTTACGGATCCCAAAAAGCCATTACCTCCAATGGACTAATGCGGAATGTAAACCGCCATGAAAAAGATGACCGTCCCGGCAAATGGCATAAAGGAAAATACCGCCTGGGATGGGATAACCGCGAAACCATAAAATACCTGCAACAAGAGAAAAAGCAGGAAGAATCAAACTATGAGCATCTTGGCGGTAAAATCAGGCAAATAAACCCACGGATAGACGCCATTAATAAAACCATACATGCTGTCACCAACATACTCCGCTATCAAACCTACGACGAGATAGATTGGCAGCGGCATGCGGAAAAAATAGTATCGTTGAACAAACAGATAGATGAACTGAAAAAATCATCGCAGGCTTACGAGATCATAGTTGGGCAGATAAAGGAAGTAGAAGCAGGACTAAATTCGGAACGTGACAAGAGAGACGAGCTAATAGGGAAAATAAAAACACTTGAGCGAGAGTATAATGATAAAAACGCCAGATTGCTAAACCTGGATTTTGAAGCACTAACCGATGCCGGTACACAGGCTATCCAAGTATTTATGCAGGAGGAAAAAATGGACATCAGTAACGAGCAAAGCCTGGCTGCGTTTGAAACGATAATGCGGCAAATTGCCGGCAGGTTGAAAGCGAGACAGAAAGCTGCTACTGAAGCCGTCAATCAACTGGAGCAAAAGATTATAAAAGACATGGCGGCTTTTGTACACCCTGAGGAGAAAATAATACGAGAGTTTCCAAGCTGGCAGGGCGATGTGATCAATATCAGCGCTGATCTTAAAAGCATAGAGGATATTGAAGAACTCTACAACACTATACAAACGCAGCGCCTGGTAGAGCATAAAAAAAGGTTCCGCGAATACATGGATAAAAGCATGCTGGACGCCCTTACCAGTTATCGCACCTGGCTGGACAATGAGCTGGATAAGATCAAGGATATGATTGACGAGCTGAACGTTCCTTTAAAGAAAATCACGTTCAACCGAAATCCCGACACCTACCTGCAACTGGAATACCGCCCGTTACGCGGTGAAAACGAAATCAATATCTTCCGCAGGCAACTCAGCGCAGCCATACCCAATGCGTTGGACTTTGCTACGCAGCAGGATGACAACTACAGGGAACAGGTATTTGAGAAAATAAAAAATCTCGTTACCGAACTGCAAAAAGAAGAAGCCTGGCGCAGGAAGGTAAGCGACGTACGCAACTGGCTCAGCTTTGGCGCAAGAGAATACTCTATGGCGGAAAACAGGGCGGAGCAATACCACGACAACACGGCCAGCTATTCGGGTGGACAAAAGGCACAGTTCACCTATGCCATCCTGGGAGCAGCCATTGCACACCAATTTGGTATCTTTCAGCAGGGACGGCAGCACAAAAGCCTCCGCTTTATAACAGTAGACGAGGCCTTCAGTAAGCTAGATCCTGAGAAAAGTCGTTTCTTAATGGAGTTTTGTGAACAGCTCAACCTGCAAATACTGGTAGTAACTCCATTGGACAAAATAAATATTGCAGAACCCTATATTCATGCCGTGCATTTTGTGGAGATTAAAAACAAGAAAAACTCTGTGCTGCATAACCTTACGATGGAACAATACTATAAGCAAAAAGAAAACTTTAAACAAGTAACGGAAGAAACAGAATGATAACGCCACAGGAACTTCTGGATAAATCGGACAAACACTTCTTTAAAATAGCAGGTGCTGTATTAAAGGATGAAAATCCTTTTCCCCTGGTGATCCCATCCGACAAAAAGATACAAGACACTGGTTTTAATAACCTGCAAAGTGCCCTCATACCACTTTATAATCACTCAAAAGACAAAAAAGGTAAGGGATACACCATAGCATGGAAAACAAAAAACATACAAGGTTCTCAACAGAAAATTCCCGCTAAAATATATTATGAAACCCTGGAAGACTACCTCTTTTTTACGAAGCGTGAAAAAGACTTTTCGAAAATAAAAGGAGTGTACGAACTAATTGCGACTTCCTTTCCACTCAATGCCGCCTGGGCAAAAGAAGAACCTGCTTTTCTTTTAACCTACGCAGCCATCATGCCCGACCTGCTAAAAGTGGTCCGTTATTTCTTTGACCATACGCCTCCCCATCAGCTTTACTTACGTGAGTTGCCGATACAGGTACACACAAAGTTTATTGAGGATAATACGAAGCCCTTAAAGAAGATGCTGGATATAATGTTACCTGCCGACAAGATCAACTTTGAAGAAAAAGACTTCTTCGGTCGGTATCAGGTAAAACGGCCCAATATCTATACGCAGGTCAGGGTACTGGATGATGCACTAAAATCTACGTTGGGCTACCATGAACTGGCGCTTACCATTGATGATGCCGCCTTGCTCACCTGGCAGCCAGAAAAGGTATTTATCATTGAGAATGGAGCTTGTTTTCGGTCCTTTCCTAAAATAAAAAGCAGCGTGGCCATTTTTGGGGAAGGCTTTAAAAGCCGCGTCAACAAATATATTCCCTGGCTGGCCGATTGTGAGCTCTATTGCTGGTTTGATATGGATGCCGCTGGCTTTGAGATGCTGAACATGATCCGCCAACATTACGGAAATGCCAAAAGTTTTTTAATGGATGAAATGACCTACAACGAATTTTCTGGGTTTTCGGTACACTCCGTATACCGGAAGATCGAATTGCCTCTTCTACATCCCGATGAACAAAAAATGTATCAATTTTTACAAAAAGAAAACCGAAGACTGGAGCAGGAAAGGGTATCAAATATGTATATACAGAAGTGCTTGGATTTATTTTCTTGATCAACGTATCCTGGAAGTTATAGCCTAGAGGGGATACTTAAAGGACTGATATTCACCAAAAAAAATGCATCCCCCCAATCCTCCACCAAAGAGTTCGGACTTTGTACCACAGGGCCACATAGGCACCAGGTGAAGACAAATAATTTCACCAGGCGTTGTTTTTTATAAGAATTTATGCGCGCAGAATTTGATTTGCCCCACGGGCAAAGTTTCATCTTCAACGTAGTTACTATCTAGTCAACCTCATTAATGTTTCGCACTCTTACATTAGGCATATCCCTGAAAATGTCCTGCATGTATTTTCTATGATTGGCTCCTGCCAGTACGACCACTCTTTTAGCCCCTGCCATTCTCGCCCTGTTTACAACATTATGGCACATGCCCTCATTTCTCTTAATCCACCAATGTATTTTTGACAGCATTTCTTCTTCAGGAAAGCCCTTCATTTTATACATAGCGGACAGGTAAAAATCACCTGAGGCTGAAATTGCGGAGGCCTCCGCAGTGTTAAGCCATTCCGTCATCGTATGGGAAGACCTTTCGATATTACTATACTTCTCAAATCCATTATTAATGGTAGCCAAAGCGGTTTTTAAATTATTTTCTTCGGAAGCGGTGATATTTTTCCTGAACAAAGTGAATGCGGCATCGAATGCCACCCAGGACGCCTGCCAGTTCAAATCGTAATCCTGGCAATCCATGGAAAGCAATTCCCGGATACCCAACTCCCGCATCATCGGGAATGCTATAAAAGCATATTCCGAAGTTTTCAGCCTTTTCATACTTCGCCCGGTTGTATCCAACTGAGGGCTAAGCAATTTTTCGACATAGTTTTCAAGTTCGCCATCAGGGTGTTGCTGCAGGAAATTATAAACCTGCCAAAATTGGTAATGACCATTTGCCACATCCTGGTCAAGGTAATAAGCATGGGCCAGATCAGCTTTTATACGATAATCGTTGGGTTTCCGCAGAGACAGTTTCTTTAAGCTGTCAATCGTGTGCGGCAATAATTCATCTTCTATAGTCCGATTGCTCCTCAGCGTTTTTAACCGACTTACATTTTGCTCTTTACACCAATAATCCATCACGAGCCGCTCGTCTTCTTTACTCAAAAACTCACCAAAAAAGGCATCGGGCCTGAACTTTCTGATTTTATTATAAATGCCGGAAAAATCCTGTGCCGGATATTTACTATAATCATGAGAGACACCTATTAATAAAACATCAATATCCTGCGCTTTAGCGTTGACGGAGATGAGAAAAAATAAAAAAAAGATATACTTCATGCTTTTGCGCCTTTTATCTGGTTAAGTTATTTGTCAGTTCTTAATTACAGTCACATGCTTGCAGTATTTTTTACAAACCCTAACAGGTTAAAATTAAAAATAAATTCAACTGCTTTTGCCTCTTCAAATATTCATAATCAGATTCAGTCAACAACACTCCGGTTCGGGCTTTGCAACAGGAAGATCACCCGAGACAAGCAATTGTTCCTACATTTAATTTTGGGAAGAGGGGCATTCTACATTGACCAGCTGGTCGCCTTCCACGATGGTAAAGGGATCCTTAGTGTCCTTATCTTTCAACTGGATAAAAGTGTATTTATTTTCAGCCCCCAGTACATCCATATCTTCCCGATGCTGGAAATAGCCCACCATGGTACTTCCATCCCGGAAGGCGAGCTTAGTCGGCGCTGACGTTGGCGCATATACGCCTGGATATTGCGGGCTCATTGCCGCAGCAATCATGTCATGGGTCATCCCCATACGTCTTACCTTTTCCTGGTAGTTACGCTTATATGTTGCTTTTATTTCTTCGTTTAAAAAAGAACGTTTAATGAGGTCCATCACTTTTTCCTGCCTGGTTAACAGTTGCGTGAGTATTCGCATACTCCTGTTGGGAATTAAACCTATCCGCTCAGCAAAGTTCCTGAACGCCGGTTGCCCAAAAAAACCATAGGAGCGATAAAAAGCACCATCCATATCTCCTTTGTACAGCTCAAGTGCCAGATCAGTTTCCGTTGGTGTATGAAGCACCGTGCTCATCAGGTCATAGGCAGGCGTCAACGTATAATCACCCATATCTGACTGTATTAGCGAGAAATTCTTAAGATGAGCATCCCCATTAGAAAAAAGATAATTGAATAGTACCAGCTTAAAAAAACTCTCCAGTGCCGGCGGAAAGGCGGCGACATATTTCCGGATCAGCTGCCCTATTTCTTCGTATGAACCTTCATACTTAAAGTTTTCGCCGCGCGTCTGGCGGCTGCGGCCACTGATCTGCGCCATATCCTCCTGCAGGTACTTACTGCCATCCGGCTTTACATCGAAACGGCGCGTTATGTAGGCTGGCGTTCCGTCCTTAAAATAAATAAGCGCATTTGCCGCCGTTTTGATATCAAATACCTGTGAGGCAATCTGCATGGTCAAATGCTCATTCTCCGGCGCCTGTTCAGGTTCAACGATCTGGTTTGTTGGCGGAATCGGTTTAAGTATATACTGGCCGCCTGTCTCCGCCAGTTGAAGTTCCCTGCCCTCCAGACGCAGTGAATATTTAAGCTGCACCCCGGAAATGGATAAGCGCTTTGTCTTCGCCTGATATGCCGGCAGTGTATCCGCTTTGGGTGAATCAAAGGAAAGTACAGGTGAAACCCTCGCCCCATCAAAAAGAATTTTGCGGCAGCTCAGGCAGTAGCCTTCAACATCTGGTCTATAACATCCCGGACACATGGTTTATGCTGGTATTTCTTTTACAGTAATAGCGCCTATCGTATCACTCCCTGCTGTTTTTAGCAGGCGGCTAAAATCATCTTCCTCGTCTATTTTCAGCAGGCGGCATTGTATGTCTTTATTGATCCCTTCAGCAAGCAAACCGGCAAAAAAGGGAAACAATACCGTACTATGATGCGATACCTCACTGCGGGGAAGCGTAAGGCTTATGGAAGGCATGCCCGCATCTGCCAGGTAATCTTTTTCATAGGTAAACTGGTAGTCATCCGGCCCCCTCTTTTCCAGGATACCGGCAAGAACACCATTATTATATACAAATGCCCTTGCCATTAATTAATCTTTTTAACCTGGATCACCAGCTCCATCCCTAATACAGTAGCCAGCTTGTCCAGCGTTTCTACAGATGGATTCCCGGTACCAGTTTCTACCAGGTGGATCGTTTTTATGGCAATACCGCTCATTTCAGCCAGGTCTTCCTGTCTTAAACTCAAAAATTCGCGTCTAAACTTAATGGCATTACCAATTTCTACAGCATTCATCGGTATTATATTACTGATTTTCTATAAAAATAGGATAATCTAGGTATAAATTAGCTCAAATATGTAATATATTGCCGATTTTGATCAATTATTTGATTTTTACCCTCTTAAAATCGATAAATCGGTAATATAATTCCGAAAACGCTACAAAAAGCAGAAAAGAAATAGCTCCGGATCAGCGGAACTGAAATGCTGTTGAACTTATCAGTAAAGACAGGCAGGTGGAATCAGACCCATTATCACAAATGCTACAAACCAGCAGCAACCAGCCCTGACAATGTAGAGAATATCACCCCGGAAAAGTATACATTCAGATTAAAATGTGTTTTGAAACAAAATCAGGCTATTGATCAAGCGAGACAGTGCTCGTGTGTCTGCGGGCTCAGATTTTCACTTTACAGCACGAACGATTTCAAATCACTCAGTCTTTTTCATAAGTTAATAATAAAGACATTAAACCGCCAGGCGTCCAACTGATCACGGGGCAAGATCCCAACTGAAAGCCCCCCTTATAGCACTGTTTAAAAGCAGACTATTTCGGGGGACGTAAATTATCAAAAGAAGATAAGCACAAAGCAGATGGTCGTTTCTCAAGCATGCAGGCCATACAGCATGCTTCTCTCCTCCTATTTTCCTTTTGCGTTCTTCTTTTCCAGAATTTTTTCCAATGCCTTATTACCTCCTGTACTATTGGGATTTAGTTCGACCGATCGCCGATACATTGCTTCGGCCTGATCCAACTGGCCTGCCATCAGTAAGGCCTCCCCGTAACTATCGTAGGCATTCCAGCTGTTAGGAAACAATTCGGTATTCAGCTTAAATGTTTCCAGCGCCTGGGCATACAGGTGCCGCTCCGGAAGACGGTAAGGGTTGTCGGTGCCGAGGAAATCATAGCCCAGCTGGTTTATTTCGCTTTCAGACAGCCGGTAATTCAGCGTGTCTTTCATGAGTTTTTGCAGCTGTTTTTTTGCGGCTACCGCTCCCTGCTTCTGCAGTGTAATACCATAGGCACGGGCAATACTGTATTTGGGCCTCTCTACCCTGTCACCATTCAGCAATTTCATGACCAGGTCGCCGGTCTCGTGGGCATTGTAATGGCAATTGTCGAAGAGAATCACCGTCAGGTTTTTATCTATATTGTGGATCATCACAGAACTCAACCCTGTGGCTGCGCCACTATGATATACCGCCTTTCCATGGGTACTGTCTGCTTCTACCTCCCACCCCAGCCCAAACAATTGTGGATGCAGTTTGCCATCATTGAGCCTTACCGGTTCAACAGATTGTTGCAGCGTTTCTGCACGTAGCAGGCGGTTAGTGTAAAGTGCCTGGTCGTACAGCAGCAGATCTTCTACCGTGCTGACGTACTCGCCAAACCCAGTCACCGCGTAGGTGCGCCAGTAGTCACGAACATACGGAATTGATTTGGTCTTTACGGGCGACACATCAAACATACCGCGATAGAGATAGGGAAATGCATAATTGCGCAGTGTATCGGTATTGAATTGAGTACTGAGTGGAATAAACCGGGTATGTTTCATACCTGCAGGGTCCAGGATATGTTGTTGTATATAATCACGGAAGGCTTTGCCGGATATCTTTTCAATGATCAGGGCAAGAACGAGGTAGTTGACATTATCATAGTTGCCATTACTCCCGGGTGTATAAATCAATGCCGGTTTTACTGCGATAGCTGCGGGCAAAAAATCAGCATTTGTAAATACGCGCGTGGAGTCTTTTTCAAAAGCCGGTTTGAAAAAAGCATTATAGGGCGGTAATCCGGATGTATGCGACAGTAGATGCCGGATGGTGACATCCGGATAAGGAAAACCGGCGAGATGCCGGGATACGGGATCGTTTACAGTCAGCTTGCCCTGTTCTGCCAATTGCAATATAGCCGTAGCTGCCATGGTTTTGGAAATAGACGCAATGGGAAAGGATGTGTTGATCCGGTTAGGCTGGCGGGTATCAAAATCTGCATAGCCATACGCGCCTTTGAAAATAACCTTTCCATTTTCAGCTACCAGTACATTGCCACTGAACTGACGGGTCTTTTCGATTCGCTTAAAGAAAGCCGCCAACCGGGCCTGCTTCTGCGCGCTGCCGGCAACGGTAATACTCAGAAGAAATAAAAGCCCTGTGAAACTTTTCGGAACAGACATATTCATAAGCGTTTTTTCTAACCTGGTTTTAAGGTTTCGGCAACATGCAGAAACCCGGCAGGAATATTATCTAAAAAAGAAATTCAGCAGGGAAAATACAGACAATTATGAATAACAGCCCATGCAACATTTGCCAAAAAAATGACACCCGGCTCACCATTTATAAAACTCAACACGTGTGACGGCAAAAACAATACATCCGTTTTAATATTTTGACAGCAACCTTAAAATTTCCTTAATTTGAAGTATTGCAGTACCATTCCGGTAAGGTGATGAAGGGTACTGCAATACACGGACTGTTTATCGGCCCGGATATATTTTATAACAAACCATCGTTTCCATGCACAGCATCCTCCCCTTTTTTCTTGCAATGATCGTTGCCATCGTACTCCTGCGAATGCTGGCCAATAAACTTCAGGTAGCCTATCCCATCTTACTGGTGCTGGTAGGTTTGATCGTGAGCCTGATCCCCGGTTTACCCCGCGTACAGATCGATCCCGATCTCATTTTCTTCATTTTCCTGCCACCGTTGCTGTGTGAAGCCTCCTGGAATATTTCATTTAAAGAAATGAAGAAATGGTGGCGTATCATTGGCAGCTTTGCATTTCTGGTCGTATTCTTTACGGCCCTCTCTGTAGCTGTTGTCACCAATCATTTTATTCCCGGCTTTACGATTGCACTGGGTTTTTTACTGGGCGGTATTGTTTCACCACCTGATGCTGTCAGCACCAGTGCCATTACCAAATTTGTAAAAATCCCCCGGTCCACTTCTGCTATCCTGGAAGGAGAAAGCCTGCTAAACGATGCCTCTTCACTTATTATATTCCGGTTTGCCCTGATAGCGGTGGGCACCGGACAGTTTGTATGGCAGGAAGCCGCCCTTAGTTTTGTATGGATGATCATCGGCGGCGTGGGAATCGGCCTCCTACTGGGATGGATCTTTGTACAGGCTCATAAACGTTTACCGACCGATGCGCCGTCTGACATTACCCTTACGCTTATAGAGCCTTATTTTATGTACTGGGTGGCCGAGCAGTTCCATAGCTCCGGTGTACTGGCTGTTGTGACCGGCAGCCTGTTTATGGCCAACAGGAGGCTCGTGTTTTTAAACGGATCGAGCCGCATCCGGGCTTATAGCGTTTGGGAGAGCTTTGTTTTTATGCTCAATGGCATAGTGTTTCTGATCATCGGACTGGAACTTCCCGAAATTGTGGATGGATTACGGGCAAAGGGCATTCCGCTCGGCACAGCCATCGGCTATGGTCTGCTGGTTACCGGTGTACTCATACTGGCACGCATCATCAGCTCTTATGCTGCCATGATTGCCACGATAATTTTCAGACCCTCTGTAGCGCCCCGGGCCAGCTCACCACGGCGCCGATTCCTGATACCGCTCCTGCTGGGCTGGACAGGCATGCGCGGCGTTGTATCACTTGCCGCTGCGCTGGCTATACCAGTCACCCTCGACGATGGCAGTGCATTCCCTTACAGAAACCTTATCCTGTTTATCACTTTTGTCGTGATATTACTCACACTGCTGCTGCAGGGACTCACACTCCCCATTATTATTAAAAAGACCAGGTTATTTGATCTGGCTAATGATGATGCGGAAGAAACAACCCGCCATCAGCTGAAACATGGCCTCCGCGACCATACCTACCAGTTTCTAAAAACGAAATATGATGGCGATTTGCACGATCATGCTGGCTTACAAAAACTGTTGCATCACTGGGAAGAAAAAATAAAAGCAGCCGACGACCGCTGGATGGACGAGCAGACAAAACTTATATTTTTTGAAATGCTTCAGCAACAACGCGAGTTTCTCGTAATACTCAATAAAAGACCCGACACCGACGAAGAAACCATTCGCCAACAGTTATACCTCATAGACCTGGAGGAAGAAAGATTGAAGATGCAGTTTTAAAAACCATCTGATATGGACGCAAAACAAAAATCAGTCAAAGACGGTGATCTGTGCTCCAGTCACCCGTTCTTTCTGAAAAAATCGTATTCCCCCTTGCGACCTATGCCTTTTACCTTATGCCTTCAACCATATCTCCTTCTCCACTCCCACTTCTTTCAAAAAAGTATTGTCGTGAGAAACCAGCACAACCGCACCACGGTATTCTTTTAACGCATTTGTCAGTATCTCTATATTCTGAATATCGAGGTTATTGGTTGGCTCATCCAGCATCAGCAGATCGGGTGCCTGCTCACTCAGCGTGAGGCAACACAGAGCCAGGCGCATTCGTTCGCCCCCGCTGAGCGAGGCACAGGATTTATCCCAGTATTGTGATGAAAAAAGAAACCGGTTGAGCCTGATCTTTACTTCATGCTCCTGCAATGCAGCCGTATTAAATTGCTGCGCCTGCTCATATACCCCAAGCCGGCCATCGATCAGTGAATATTCCTGGTCGAGGTATACGGCTTTTACCGGCTGGCTAACAACAGTCCCTTTACCCGGCTCTAATTGCCCAAGTATAATACGAACCAGCGTGGTTTTTCCACTCCCATTCGCTCCGCGAAGTACCACTCTGTCGCCACTGTACAGTTCTATATCAAGATCGACAGCCCAGAGCCATTCCTGCTTATAGCGATAGTTGATTTGCCGGGCACCGAATAAAAGTTTGCCTCTGGTAATTTGGGCATCGGCGAAACCAAATCTCATCTGATCTGTAACAGGTAACTCAGCTCTTAGCGATTGCAGGTCCTGATAAATACCGTCAATTTTTCCGGCATGTACATCCCTGATGCGGGAAGTGCTGTTCTCTGCTTTATTGCGCAGCGTGTTCATCATTATTCGGGCAACACCAGCTTTTTCCTGCTTTTGTTTGCCACGCGCATCCAGCCGTTGCTGTCGCTCCAGTGTCTCCCGCTCTTTTTCCCTGGCCTTCCGCAGCGCCTTTTCCTGGTTCTTTACATCGCTGTACAGCGCCTCCTGCTCCAGTTGTTTTTGCACTTTATAAAAACTGTAATTACCGCCATAGGCTGTAATGCCGGTCGAAGAAAGTTCGTACACAGGAGTCAACAGGTCGAGCAGTTCCCGGTCATGGCTCACTACCAGCATAGTGCTGTTGCTTTGCGCAACAAAAGAATAAAGCAACGACCTTCCCTCTGCATCCAGATGATTGCTGGGTTCATCCATGAGCACAAGAGCCGGTGTATGAATGCTGATGCCAGCCAGCAATACACGGGTCTTTTGCCCACCACTCAGGCTGGCCATTGATTGCTGCAGATCAATACCCGTCAGTTGCCAGTACTGCAACGCCTGTGCACAACGCTCCTCAAGTGTCCAGTCGTCGTTGAGTATATCCATATTAGCCGCGGTCACATGACCACTTAGTATTTCATGTAGTGCGGTCAGCTTTTTTTCTACAGCAAGTGCCTGCGCTACCGTCATATGATTGTATTGTCCATATAACTGTGGCAGGTAACAGGGTGATGCGTTGAGTTGTATTTTTCCGCCTGCCGGCTGCAGTTCTCCGGCTATAAGTTTCAATAGGGTCGATTTACCCGATCCATTGTTGCCGATCAATGCGGCACGGACACGCTCTCCCACTGTAAATTGTAAGTCATTAAACAGCACATCCTTGTTGGGATGTGCATACGTAAGATGTTGTATGCTGATCATGATGATTTCTTTCGGAGAAATAAAAAAACAGGCAGCCGCACCGGCTCGCTGCTATCGATATGAATGAAAGAAATCGGATTCTACATGAAAAATAAGTTGAATAAGCCGCAAAGCTATACATTTATCTGCAATCAGGATGTATAAAGGGTATAAAGAGTATAAAGGGTTCTCTTTATACTCTTTATACTCTTTATACTCTTTATACTCTTTATACTCTTTATACCCTTTATACTCTTTATACTCTTTATACTTTCATGGATTAAATACCTTTGAAAAAACCTCCCTCATGACCGATCTCATTAAACTGATTGACTTTAACGCCTGGGCCAATACCCGCATAGCAGAACGTGTACAGGAATTGCCGCAGGAATTATTTGTCCAGCATACCGGGGGCAGCTTTCCTTCGATCAAAGCCACGATGCGGCATTTGCTTGAAGCAGACTGGCGATGGCTGCATCGCTGGAAAGGGCATGCCAAAGTAGCCATCCCCGATCACTGGCAAACCGAAGATGCTATAAGCCTGATACAGCTTTGGCTTCCGGTGCAGCAGGAAATGAAATCGGCCATTCTGGAATGGCCTTCGCTGGGATTGGAACAGGTAGCCATCATTACCCAAAATAATCTCTCGCTTAACATGAGCCTCGCCGACAGTGTTTTTCATACTGTCAATCACGGGAGCTACCACCGCGGGCAACTGATCAATATGCTCCGGATGCTGGGACAGGAGGCCGTGCAAACAGATTATCTGATTTATTGTATGGAGAATAGTTGATAGTGGACAGTTGACAGTGGACAGATGACAGTTGACAGATGACAGTTGACAGATGACAGTTGACAGATGACAGTTAACAGATGGACAAGCGGACTGAACTACCTTATTCAATCCGTACAGCATTATACTTTTAATGGCTCACAAACTTCAGTCCCACTATTGAGCCCACCAGCGTAAAAATGAAAAACAAACGCCAGAAGCTGGCTGGCTCCTTAAAAAATAAGATGCCAAGCAACACAGTACCCACCGCTCCTATGCCGGTCCATACCGCATAGGCTGTTCCCATAGGCAATGTTTCTGTAGCTTTAATAAGCAGGTACATACTTATAATAAGTGCAAGCCCAAAACCTGCATACCATCCGTACATGGCATTCCCTTCTGCTGCCCTTGCCTTACCCAGGCAAAAGGTGAAACTAACTTCAAATAGTCCTGCCAGTATCAGCAATATCCAGTTCATAAAAGCTAGTTATAAGTTTTAAGTTATAAGTTTTAGGTTTTAAGTTTTTACCCTTTTACTGTCAACTGTCAACTGTTAACTGTTAACTAACCACTATCCACTATCCACCGCCCACCATCCACTGTCCACTTGTCCAACTGTCCACTGTCATCTGTCAACTGTCAACTGTTAACTGTCAACTGTTAACTGTCCCAGTTTTCCCTCCGTATTTCATAGCGGAAATTCTGCCGGGGTTCAGTACCGTAATAGGCTACGGCTTCTTCACCCACTTTTACTGCACCTAACCGCCCAATAGCGATTTGCGAACGAAGGTTGCCTGCACCGATATGAAAGTAAACCTTATCTACATACTGAAAAATATAGTGGAGCATTAGTTTTTTCACAGAAAGATTTATGCCCGTACCCCAGAAGCGGGTAGCATAAAAAGTATATCCTATAAAAATGCTGTTGTCACTTTCGTTGTAATCATAAAACCGGGTGCAGCCTGCTGCTTTGCCTGAGTGGGCATCATTAACCCGGAAGGCTCCCCCGCTTTTCATAGCCCCTTCAAAGAACAGGCGAAAAACCTCCTCCTTCCACCGGTCATTATTAGGATGCTGTTCCCACACTTTAGGGTCGGCTGCCAGGGCATAGAGCTCGGCAAAATCTGCTTCGCGCAATGGCTCAAGGGCAGCTTTTTCGTTGGCCAGGGAGGGTTGTATGGAGAAATTCATTTTATATCAAAACTGGTTGAAAAATAAGCATTCGGAAAGCACTAAAACAATTTTCACATACTCAATTTACTGATCTACAGGGCATTGGAAAACAGGGCTGATTACGTAGCAAATATATGATAATCAATTAAATAAGAGATTAACTAAAAATTCCCGGCAAAATAATACCGGGTTCGGGTGGGATAATTGCCTTTTCGTAATTTTACAGCCTCACTACACCCATCAAATTCCCCCATCAGCAGCTGCTTACATGACCCGCAAGGTAAACACCGGTACTATTGTTGTCGGCTTACTTAACGGAATGGAGACAGAAGACCACTGAATAAACACAAAATAAAGGGAGGAGTTATGTACACGTATGATTTGCTGGAAAACGGATGCTATTATCTGGTGAGGGAAGCCGAAGATTCACCTATTTCCCTGATCAAAGTAGCGGTGGAAACAGATCACTGTTTGTTTGTGCAACGTTTCGATGATCCCACACAAACAGAATGGAAGCTGAAGAGCGATGTGCTGGCAGACATTATTGAATGCCTGAGCGACGAAGCGGTAAAGGCCTGGGAGGCCCATTACAGCAGCGAAGACGTCTACGAAGAAGACGATGATGATTGATCCCGCCACTCATGGATTTTATTGCATCAGGTGATTGGAATCCACTATTTTTAGTGCAACCAATCACCTTTTTATTATGTATAAGAAAATTGCGCGATCCTTCCTGCTTGGCCTTAGTTTGCTGGGAGGGATTACCACCGGACTGCATGCCCAGGACGATCAGCCAAAAGATTATCTGCCCAAAGAATTTCACGCCGGACGCCGGGCCGCTTTACGTGAAATGATGCCTGCCAATTCTGTAATGGTAGTTTTTGCTTATCCCACCCGGGTGTTTTCGAATGATGTAGACTATTTCTATCATCAGAATCCTGATCTCTACTATTTCACCGGTTATAAAGAGCCGCACTCACTGTTGCTGGTTTTCAAAGACGAGCAGACAGACTCTGCCGGTGGCAAATACAGTGAAGTACTGTTTGTGCAAAAGAAAAATGCCCAGCAGGAACAATGGACCGGTCGCCGCCTGGGTACTGAAGGCGCTCAGTCAAAACTGGGTATCCGGATGGCGCTCAACGGTGAAGCCTTCAAAAATTTCCCCGTTGATTTCAGCAAATTCGATAAAATCCTTTTCGACCGCCTGCCCGATGATGTATCAAACAGCCGCGACCGTGCCGACCTCTTTGACCTCATTCAGCAATTCAAAGAGAAAGCCGGCATTACAGACGCAACGGCCAAAGACAAACGTTATGACAATGCCTCCTACCGTCAGCTCACCGGCGCCCTGCGCGAGGTAAAAACACCCGAAGAGCTGGTACTGATCCGTAAAGCGGTGGAAATCTCCTGCATGGGTCAGAACGAAGTAATGAAAGTGGTACGCCCGGATATGAGCGAGCTGGAAATCCAGGGCCTGCATGAATATGTTCACAAAAAATATGGTGCCGAAGGCGTTGGTTATGGTTCCATTGTAGGTGCCGGCGAAAATGGCTGTGTGCTGCACTATATGGAAAATACCAAAACCCGTGTAGGCAATACCCTGCTGCTGATGGACGTAGGTGCCGAATACCATGGCTATTCTGCCGACGTAACCCGCACCATACCTGCCAACGGTAAATTCAGTGCCGAAGAAAAAATCATTTATCAACTGGTTTATGATGCACAGGAAGCTGCTTTCAAAACCCTGAAAGATGGCGCCAAACTGTCTGAGGCCGAAAACGCCGCCCGCGATGTGATTGCCGAAGGCCTCGTGAAGCTGGGGATCATCAAGGATAAAAAAGAAAACCGCAAATATTATCCGCATGGCCTGAGCCACCATATTGGTCTGGATGTGCATGACCGCAGCAACTATGGCACACTCAAAAAAGACATGGTGATCACCATCGAACCCGGCATTTATATTCCTGCCGGCAGCGATTGCGATAAAAAATGGTGGAGCATTGCGGTACGTATCGAAGACGATGCTCTCATCACTCAAAACGGTTATGAGCTGCTCTCCCGCTTTGCCCCCCGCTCAGTAGAAGATATAGAAAAACTGATTGCACAGAAAAGTGCACTCGACGACTTCAAGTTGCCTCCGTTGAAATCGGCCGATAAAAAAGGATTCTAACCGGATTCCTACCCGATAAAAGAAAAGCGATGCCTCAAAAGGGCATCGCTTTTTTATTATGCTCAGGGAAATAAAGTGATCAGGGATAAGTAACGGTAAAACTACCGGCTGTAAGATCGCGAAGTGTATTGGTTCCATCCATTACCTTACCGGCAAAGGTACCGGTAATCGTTTTTGTAGCCGTATTGTGGTTGGTTACTTTGGCCGATAATGTGGTGGTTGACTGAGTCGGGTCTGCGGAATATGAGATGGTGCCTGCTGCATTTTCAAAGGAGAATATACCGGTATTGTTGAGCAGGCTGGTAAAACTGTAGGTCTCATTATTCGTAAAATTCTTATTCATATCGATCAGGTTCATCATCATGACATCACCTGCTGCATTGCTACCCACAAACTGACAAACACCGGCGGTCGGTGAACTTGTTACATCCATCAGCGAAAGCTCAATAGTGCCGGAGTAGTTTATTCCACCTGCGGTAAATGCCCAGGTGCCAAAAGTAGCAGCTCCCTGATCTACCGTTACGGGGAAAGTACAGGCAGCCGTTCCGGCATTGAGTGGTACATTAAAATCGCCCGCTGCGGTTGGAATACCGCTTGCCGAAAGTGTGACAGGTTGGTTACCTGTGTTACTGAAATTACCAGTAGCGCTGAAAGTCATACCATTGATAGTACCGGTAATATTATAACCTCCGGGAGTGGTCACATTAACGGTAATCTCCACATCGTGACTATTATCCAGCTCTTCACCAGATACATAGGTGCCGCTTACCACTGCACTGCCGCAGTTGATGGTATACACGGCCGGACCGGTAATATTTACTTCAAAACTACAACTGGAAGCACCAACGGTAACAGGAATATTAGTTGCGCCCGTAATCAATGGTGTACCACTGCCGGTAAGAGTGATCGTCTGCGGGCCGGTTGTGCTTACCGTGCCTGCTCCTGCAAATGTGATACCATTGCTGACCGGGGTTGAAATGTTATAAGTACCCGGCGTAGTAACATTTACCTTAATGACAACCTGATTGGAAGAGTTAAGCGCAGTACCGGTAATATAGCTGCCATTCAGTACATAGTCAATACAATTGCCCGGGGCACCGTCGAGCGTCATCTCGGCCGGCACACCACCACCCGGTGGCAGGGTTGTGACAGCTACGACGCACTGCGATGTACCATAGCTGACTACGAAATTATGAATACCGGCAGCAAAGGGGGTACCTGAGCCGGGGAGCTTAATGGTTTGAAGGCCGGTAGTGGTAAAAATGCCGGTAGCACGGAAGAAAATACCATTTACAGTATCGGAAGCGATCACGTAGGAGCCTGCAGTGAGCACATTTACCTCCACTTCGAGGTAATTAGCGGTGCCACTAAGCCCCACTCCTTCTTCATAAGTTCCCACTACTGTTTTGGGGAGACAATCGCCTGAACCATCTTTTTGCAGGGTGCCCTGAGAGGGTATCTTGCTTACTTCATAGCTCAATTCTTTCTGGCACGAAATCATGCCCGCACATAAACCCAGGAGGAGAAACAGGAATAAGGGTAGTCTTTTCATTAAAGCGGAATTAAAAGTTAAAAATAAAGGTTTTTTCTGTATCCGCTTCACAGGGACGAGTATCGGAAATTGGGGGAAAGCCCCTATCTTGTCATCATATAAACGACTCCATGAAGAAAATCGTTTCCTCCATGCTGCTTTTTTTTATTATCAGCAGCACCTGTAATCCGTTATCCGCCCAAAAACAGGCTGAAGTGGAGATACTCACTTCCGGCACCAAAACCAGCCTGCGTGGACTCAGCGTTGTCAACGACAATGTAGTGTGGGTAAGTGGCAGTCGTGGTATGGTAGGCCGCAGCCTCAATGGAGGTAAAAACTGGAAATGGGTGACAGTAAATGGTTATGAAAAAACAGAGTTTCGCGATATAGAAGCATTTGATGCCAATACCGCCCTTATCATGGCTATCGGCGAGCCGGGCTATATCCTTAAAACCACTGATGGCGGTGACACCTGGAAAGTGGTATATGAAAATACCACCAAAGGAATGTTTATGGATGCCATGGATTTTTCAGACAACCAGCATGGCATCGTCATTGGCGATCCTATCAATGGCAAACCCTTTATAGCCCGCACCGACAATACCGGCAATACCTGGACGGAAATAAATGCCGATGCATTCAACCTCGCAGTCGACAGCGGAGAAGCTTTTTTTGCTGCCAGCGGTACCAATGTGCGGCTATTTGCCAATAACGATTTTTTCATTGTCAGCGGCGGACGAAAAAGTCGCCTGCTGACCAATAAAGGCACCACCCCCCTGCCGCTCATGCAGGGCAAAGAAAGTACCGGTGCCAATTCGATCGATATTTTTGATGAGGGCTTTCCGGATAAACCCGGTAAGTACATGATCATTGTAGGCGGCGATTTTGCAGCCGACTCACTGCGGCAGGACATTTGCATCTATACAAAAAATGGCGGCAAGACCTGGAACAAACCCAAAATCCCCCCTCATGGTTACCGCAGTGCTGTTGAATATCTCGATAAAAAAGACATTGCTGCCTGTGGCATCAACGGCGTAGACCTGAGCACAGACGGAGGCAAGACCTGGAAACTGATCAGCAAAGAAGGCTTCAACAGTCTGCGTATAGCCCGCATTGGCACCACAGTGTATCTGGCGGGAAATAATGGGAAGGTGGGGAAACTGGTTTGGAAATAATGTGCTAATGTGCTGGTGTGCTGATGTGCTAATGTGCTGATGTGCTAATGGTGAACAGAATAACAGGCTGTGATATCAAATAATGAACGAAATGAAAACTGCCGGCGTAGCCGGCAGTTCACTTTAACATCACAATGATATTGATTCTCTAATTAATAAATGATAACTCAAACTGAGTTCCATTAGCACATCAGCACATTAGCACATCAGCACATTCTCCTTAAAGGTTCTTCAATATTTCCTCCACCGACGGTCTCTTTTTATAATCCGAATTAAAGAACCGGTATACAACGGTTGATTCTTTATCGATTATATATGTGGCAGGGATGGGTAGAAAATTACCATTACGGCCATTGATCTCATCTATTTTAATACCGCTGTTGCGATAGCGGGTAAGCGTATTTTCAGGCACTTCAAATTCCACATCATAAGCCTTCATGATCTTGAGGCCTTCATCATACAGCACAGGAAAAGAAACACCTGTTTTTTCAACAGTTTTGCTGACATTTTCCGGCAACTCGGCAGATATGGCCACTACCGTTGCTCCTTTTTCCTTAATCAGCGAAAGGGAGTCCTGCAGTTTCTGCAGATATTTATTACAAAACGGACACCAGTACCCCCGGTAAAACACCAGTACCACTTTCCCTTTTTTCAAGAGATCTTTGAGGCGTACATCATTGCCATTCTGATCTTTTGCCTTAAAATCGGGGGCTTTGGAGTTCAGAAACAATCCTTCAGGAGCCTCCTGCGCCCATGTAGCAGAAATGCCCAGCAGCAGGGTCAGCGACAGTATCCATTTCTTCATAGTTACTTTATTTCTCCCCAAATCTACAATACACCCGGCACAGAAAATCCCGTTTTTGTTTACCCTTAACAAATCTTCTTTTTCCCTATTTTTGCCCACCTCCTGCCCGGGAGCCACCAAACAACTGCTATATGAACAATAAACACGAGAAAAGATTTCTACTCAATACGCTGATTGGCCTGTTGTTTACAACAGCCAGTTCATTTGCCGTCATCTATATTTGTTTTAACAAACAACATCAGCAGGACTGGGTATTCTGGGCTGTGGTGACTGCCATAGGCTTCAATGCAGGTTTTCTCTTTATCGGCAGTGGAGCTGTGCATAAAGTGAAAGCCGACCTGATACGCCGGCAGAAGCAAAAGACCAAGGGTGATAAAACAGGCGCTGAATAAACCGGAGCAGATCAGCCAAACCTTTTGGTAAACATAAAGTAGACGGCCCCCATCAGGAAGGCGAAACTTACCAGGTAGCGCCAGTGAAAGGCTTCTTTCATGACCAGCACGGCAAACAGGGCAAAAACTACCAGCGTAATTACTTCCTGGATAATCTTTAATTGAAACAGGCCCACTCCGGCCGAACTTCCGAGCCTGTTGGCCGGCACAGCCAGGCAATACTCCACCAGTGCTATCAGCCAACTGATGAGAATGGCCTTCCAAAGCGGCCAGCCTTCATGTTTGAGGTGATAATACCAGGCAAATGTCATGAACACATTGGAGGCCATCAGAAGCAGAACAGTGCGCATCATATTCGCAGTATTATTATGAATTTTGCTGCAAAGAAAAGAAATCCCGCAGAATCTCTTTGGTTGCCTTCACCTCTTCAGGATTTATATCATTGTTGGTATAACTTTCCGGGTCACCGGCAAAAGCCGGATGTATGAATTCCATCTGACTGGGTTCTTTACGGCGAAGAGAAGCATGAAATTCTGTGCAGCCGGTGCCTGCAGCAAGGGCTTCAATGGTATCTGGCCGCACTCCGCTGCCAACCAATATCGTTATACGACCCGCTGTGGCCTGTTGCAATTGATTAAGTAAAGTAATCCCATCCGGCGCCTGCGGCTGTTGCCCCGATGTAAGTATACGTTCGCAGCCAATCCGGATAAGCTGTTCCATTGCTTCGAAAGGATCACGACAACGGTCAAAAGCCCGGTGAAAGGTAACACTCAGCGGATAGGCTTCTTCAATCAGTTTCGCCGTACGTTTTTCATCAATACTTCCATCGCGGTTGAGCAATCCGATCACTACCCCATCACAGCCCAGTTCACGACACAGTCTGATATCGTGACGCATAATCTGAAACTCTTCATCATTAAATAAAAAATCTCCTCCGCGGGGACGGATGATCGGAAATATCGGCAATGAAAAAGCTTCCCTGCACTGCCTGATATGTCCCATACTGGGCGTGGTGCCTCCCTCGGCCAGGTTGGCACATAATTCAATCCGGTCAGCACCTCCGGCCACCGCCTGGCGGGTAGTATTAAAATCGGAAGTGGCTATTTCAAGTAAAAAACGCGATGGAGCCGGTCCCATATAACATCACTTAAGCTTAAAATGAAAAAAGCCTTAGCTAAACCAGCTTTTGGCAGCGATCAGCTTTTCCTGTGTATTGGATTTGATAGCATAGCTGAAGCCTTTATGAATAGCAAAAGCTCCTGCCTGGCCTTTTTTGTTAAGCGCCAGAAATGCCACCTGTATATCTTTTGCCCTGGCGCCCTTGATACGTACAATACGCTCAATGATTTTGCGGCAGGCAGCCTCAGGCGATAAACCCTGGCGCATCAGTTCCACCACACTATGTGAACCTGCTACACGTATCACATCTTCGCCCTGGCCGGTAGCCGTACAGGCTCCCACTTCATTATCTACATATAACCCTGCTCCGATAATGGGAGAATCGCCCAGTCGTCCCCGCATTTTGAAGCCCATACCGCTGGTGGTACAGCTTCCGCTCATATTACCCATAGCATCCATGGCTACCATCCCGATCGTGTCGTGATTCCAGTCGCCGTTGGGCAAACGGGTGGGTACATCAATACGGGCATTCCCTTTATTCTCTATGTTGATGACCGGTTTATATTCCGATTTTTTGAGCCATTCGTCATAAGCCCGTTGTGCGTCGGGCGACAGCTTCTGCTCTTCGAGCTGAAAGCCTTCAGCAACGGCAAATTGCTGTGCGCCGCTGCCCACCAGCATTACGTGCGGTGTTTTTTCCATCACCCGGCGTGCTACAGCTATCGGATGTTTGATGCGCTCAAGAAAGGCTACACTCCCACAGTTAAAATGTTCGTCCATAATACAGGCATCGAGCGTTACATAACCGTCGCGGTCGGGATTGGCACCCAGTCCCACACAGCAATTCTGAGACGCTTCTGTTACCATTACTCCTTTCTCCACGGCATCGAGCGCCCTGCCTCCCTTGCCCAGCACTTCCCAGGCACCGTTGTTGGCTGCCAGGCCGGCATCCCAGGTTGAAATGACAACCGGCTGCCCTTTTACCCCAGCTACAGTACCCTGACCCATACTGCTGCGACCTGCCAGCACGGCGGCCGAGCTAAACAAAGATGATAAGATGAACTTTCTGCGATTAACCATTGTTTTGCTTTAGGCGCCTAAGTTAATCTTTTCCTTTTCAATAAGATAAACCACGGGTCACTTTATTGCTCCCAAATTCTGCTACTATCGGACAGACAGTAGCCCGGCTTATGCTGACAGAATTGCCGGAATAAGAGTTAGGAATATATTTTGATGTTTAAACATTGATTTTGTAATTTTGTACTAAATAAATTGAAAATGCGTATCGAAATACTGGCAGGCAGTCCCCGTGAGCACAGCACATCGCGTCGTGTGGCCCTGCATTTGCAACAATGGCTGAGCACCAATACAGATCATGAAGTGGGTGTGATCGATTTGTATGAATGGAACCTTCCGCCGCTTGAATCAGTTTTTCTCAATGCGGAAAAAACGCCCGAAGCTTTTCGTCCACTGAGTCAGCGCATTTTTGCCGCCGATGCGTTTATACTGGTTACACCGGAATATAATGGCAGTTATTCTGCTGCTTTGAAAAATCTGCTGGACCATTTCCCAAAACAACACCATAAGCCCTTTGGTATTGTAACAGCATCCACCGGTGCGCTGGGGGGCATCCGTGCTACACAGCAAATGCTTTTACTGATACCTGCGCTGTTTGGCATCGCATCACCCTATATGCTGGCTGTACCACATGTAGACCGTAAGTTTAGTGAAACCGGCGAGTTAATCGATGAGGCGTTTACGCACAACGTGCACAATTTTGTTAAAGAGTTTTTGTGGCTGGCCGAACGCCTGGTAAAGGAACCGGCAACCTTATAAACATCGTTTGTAAAAAAAGGAGAACACGATATGAAACTGCAAAAAACAATTGAAACTGTACTGGCTCCTCCCCCTCCGCATATGGTGGGTGATGGATTCAGGGTTCATAGTTTTTTTCCTGACAACGGGCTGATTGGCAAAAAAAGAATGAGCCCGTTTTTCCTGCTCGACTACAACGCCCTCATGGATTTTTCGCCCCGTAAAGAACCGCGCGGAGTGGGTGTACACCCGCATCGCGGTTTTGAAACCGTTACTATCGCCTATCATGGCCGTATTGCTCACCACGATAGTGCGGGCAACAGCGGTATCATTGGCGAAGGTGAAGTACAGTGGATGACAGCTGCATCGGGTCTGCTGCATAAAGAATACCATGAAGCAGAATTCAGCCGCCAGGGCGGACCATTTCAAATGGTTCAGTTATGGGTAAACCTGCCGGCGAAATACAAAACTGTTGCGCCCAAATACCAGGAACTGAGTGTTGATAAACTGGTGCGGGTGCCCCTGCCTGACGACAAGGGCGAAGTGGAAGTCATTGCCGGCTCTTACGCAAACGCAAAGGGAGCTGCCAGCACTTTTACGCCCATGCATGTATACAACCTGCGTTTGAAAAAAGGCGCCCGGCTTGACCTGGATCTGCCTGCCCATTACAATACAGGTATGCTGATCGTTGCCGGCGAAGCCAACATAAATGGCAGCTCTGTACCTGCCGACCATTTCATATTGTTTAAAAACGATGGAGAAATGGTAAACATAGAAGCTTCTGCCGATGCCGTCATCCTGGTTCTCTCCGGGGAACCAATCGATGAGCCCATCGCCCAGTATGGCCCCTTCCTGATGAATACCTGGGAAGAAGTCGAACAGGCGATTACAGATGTGAATGCGGGAAAATATGGAATACTCGAAGAGTGATGTGCTGATGTGCTAATGTGCTGATGTGCTGATGGAACTCGGCTTGAGCTATCGTTTATTACTTAGAGAATCAATATTATTGTGATGTTAAAGTGAACTGCCGGCTACGCCGGCAGTTTTCATTTCGTTCATTATTTGGTATTCCTGTTCAGGTGACTGTTCCCTCATCAGCACATTAGCACATCAGCACATCAAGACCTCACTTTTTTTCCTGCATATACCTCTCCAGTCCTTTCCTCGCCTGCTTCTGCACGGCTCTTTTCATAAATCCTGTCCAGCCAAACAGCTGACCTTTCCAGCCCAGGGCCTGCCCTATCCAGGTGCTTAACCGAAAAGCATCGCTGTGCTCCACAATCTTTCCGTCGCTGAACTTCATATAGGCTTTTACCTTATTGACTACTTTGCGGCCGGTACGCGAAAAGGTATAGGTTGCGGTCCACTGGCAGGTGGCATATTCTTCATCGAGCAATTCAATTGGGCCATAGGAAACCGAAAAATCCCGGGCGGCCCCACACAGCATTTCCCACATTGCCCGCACCTCATCGCCCTGCAGTACACCAAATACAGGATCATTAAAAACGATATCCTTACTGTAACAGGCATTCATGGCCGCATGGTCAAGGCGGTTAAATGCTGAATAGAAGGTTTCGATGAGCTGCTGTTGATTGTTCATAATTATTCGGTTGTTGCCCGGCCGTTTCCGGTGGTTTACGTTACTTTTAAAGGCCAAATCTAATAATTGTATGAGACGATCCCTCTTCTATCTGTTGTTTTTCCTGCTGCCCCTGGTCCTGGTAGCCCAGCATGAGCAGGACAGTGCCTGGATTCGTGAGCATTATACCAAAAAGGAGCTATACATTCCGATGCGCGATGGCGTAAAACTCTTTACTGCCGTGTATCTCCCCAAAGATGCCAGCGAGAAACACCCCATCCTCATGAACCGCACTCCCTACAGTTGCTCACCCTATGGCGAAGACCAGTTCAGAGCCTTCTGGATGAATCACTGGAAGTATTACCTGCGCGAAAACTACATCATCGTCATCCAGGATGTACGCGGCCGCTGGATGAGCGAGGGACAATTTGAAGACGTTCGGCCATTCAATAAAAACAAAAAAGGCAACACGGATATTGATGAGGCCAGTGACACCTACGATGCTATTGACTGGCTGGTCAACAACCTGCCCAATAATAATGCGCATGTGGGTGTATTCGGCATCTCTTATCCCGGATTTTATTCCACCATGGCTGCCGCCTCGGGTCACCCTGCATTGAAAGCCGTGAGTCCGCAGGCCCCCGTTACCGACTGGTTTATGGGCGATGACTTTCATCATAACGGAGCTTTTTTCCAGATGGATGGATTCAGCTTTTATTCCGGCTTTGGCAAACCCCGTCCCCAGCCGACCAAAATAGGACCTAAAGGATTTGATTTCAAAGTCAGAGACAACTACAAATTCTACCTCGAGGCCGGCACACTGCAGCAACTGGCCGATTATATGGGCGACAGCATAAAATTCTGGAAAGAATTGTATGCCCATCCCAACTACGACGAGTGGTGGCAGGCCCGCAATGCAAGAGTGGCCATGTATGATGTAAAACCTGCCATGCTTGTAGTGGGTGGATTATTTGATGCCGAAGATTGCTACGGCGCCTGGAACCTCTATAAAGCAATCGAGAAACAAAGCCCTGCTACCAACAACAAAATCGTAATGGGTCCCTGGTACCATGGTCAGTGGGCCAGCCGCGACGGCAGCCGCCTGGGTAATGTGCGTTTTGGCCGCAACACAGCTTTCGATTATCAAAACAATATCGAAATTCCTTTTTTCAACTACTATCTCAAAGGGAAAGGAGATGATCCGGCATTGCCGGAAGCCACTATTTTCTTTACCGGCGAAAACAGCTGGAAGCAATTGCCGCAGTGGCCTCCGCAAAACATGACACCAACCGCGCTCTATCTGCAGGCCAACGGCAACCTGAGCTGGAATGCCGGTGGCAGCAGCAATGCTTACAGAGAGTATATCAGCGATCCCGCTCATCCCGTTCCGTATACTGAAGATGTACACTTTGGCCGTACGCGCGAATACATGACCGATGATCAGCGCTTTGCCCATCGCCGCCCCGACGTACTTACCTATGTAACGGCACCGCTTGACGAAGACCTGACCCTGGCCGGTCCGCTAACTGCCGACCTCAGGGTAAGCATCAGCACCACCGATGCCGACTTTGTTGTAAAGCTGATTGATGTCTTTCCCGACAACTTCAGTTACCCCGGCGACGCACCCCAGGCCGGCCGTACCGCCGGTGGCTCCTACCCCATGGGCGGTTATGAGCAGCTGGTACGCGGCGAAATCATGCGGGGACGCTTTCGGCAGAGCTTTGAAAAACCCGTAGCCTTCAAACCGGGCAAGACTGAAACGGTGAAATTCGAATTGCCTGATGTTGCCCACACTTTCCGCAAAGGCCACCGGCTGATGATACAGGTACAAAGCAGCTGGTTTCCGCTTGCCGACCGCAATCCCCAACAATTTGTCAATATTTATACAGCGAAACCGGAAGACTTTAAGCTATCAACCATCCGAATTTTTGAAGCCAGTAGTATTGTATTACCTGTAGTAAAATAATCAACCCGTTCACATTTATAAAACAAGTTACATGCGCATTTTCATTGCACGACTCATTCTTCTTTTCCTGCCCTTCGCGGGCTTTGCACAGTCTGCCCCCGACACTGGCTGGGTACGTCAAAACTTTACCAAATCGGAAGTATTCATCACCATGCGTGATGGCATAAAGCTCTTTACTGTTATTTATACACCACGCGAATCGGGCAAGTACCCTATTCTGATGCAACGCAGCCCCTACTCCTCACGCCCCTACGGCGCCGATCAGTACCGCCAGCGCCTTGGCCCCAACACACAGCTCATGAAAGCCGGTTACATCTTTGTGTATCAGGATGTGCGTGGCCGTTATAAAAGCGAAGGCAGCTTTCGCGAAATGACTCCTTTTATCGCCAACAAAAAGAGCAATAAAGACGTAGATGAATCAAGCGACACCTACGATACTATTGAGTGGTTGCTGGCCAATACACCCAACAACGGCCGCGTGGGTCAGTATGGTATTTCATTTCCCGGCTTCTACTCCACGGCGTCATTACCCGCCGCACACCCGGCATTGAAAGCCGTGAGTCCGCAAGCTCCCATGTCGGATGAGTTTATTGGCGATGACTGTTATCACAACGGTGCCTTTTTTCTGCTGGACAATTTTAGTTTCTACAGTGGTTTTGATGGCCCGAAAGCAGCAAATGGAGAAAGTTATACTCCTTTTTTCCGTGCCCGTTATTCAGATGCCTATCAGTATTTCCTGAAAATGGGTCCGTTGAAAAATGTAAACAATGAAGCCTTTTTCCGTGACAGCAACAGCATCTGGCGTCAGACGGTAAAAAATGACACCTACAACGAATTCTGGCAATCACGCAATATCCGCCAGCACCTGAGTAATATCAAACCTGCCGTACTGCTGGTAGGTGGCTGGTTTGATGCCGAAGATCTGTTTGGTGCATTAAAAACCTATGCCGCTATTGAAAAATTATCACCCGGCAACAACAGCCGCCTGGTAATGGGTCCCTGGACGCATGGCGCCTGGTCGGCTCCCAGCTGGACTTCTTTTGGTACTTACCAGTTTGGCACCAACCTCAACCAGTACTACCAGGATGAAATTGAAACGCCGTTCTTCAACTATTATCTCAAAGATCAGGGCAGCTTTCAACTGTCAGAAGCCACGGTCTATGAAACAGGCAGTAATCAATGGAAACAATACAGTACCTGGCCTCCGGCCGGCAGCACACCCACTCCGTATTATCTCCAGCCAGCAGGTGGTCTTGGCACCGGCAAACCCGCAGCCAATGGCGGTTTTAGCAGCTATATAAGTGATCCCGCCAAACCTGTACCCTATACAGCAGTTACTTCAGGCGGACGTAATAACGAATATATGGTGGAAGATCAGCGGTTCGCCGCGCGTCGCCCGGATGTGCTGGTATTTGAAACAGACACACTCAGCAGCGACCTCACCCTCACAGGCGAAATCGTGGCCAACCTGCTGGTATCGATGACCGGTACCGATGCTGATTTCATCGTAAAACTTATTGATGTATGGCCCGATCCTTCGAGCCTGCCTGCCACGCAACAGGGCCAGCGTCCCACGCAAATGGGCGGCTATCAGCAAATGGTACGGGCCGAAGTATTCAGAGGTAAATTCCGCAACAGCTTTAGTAAACCCGAGCCATTTGTACCCAATAAAATCGAAAAGGTAAACTTCAAACTCAACGAGGTGGCACACACCTTTAAGAAAGGACACCGGGTCATGATACAGGTACAAAGCAGCTGGTTCCCGCTGGTTGACCGCAACCCCAACAAGTTTGGCACCATTGCCAATATGGATGAAAAAGATTTTCAGAAAAATACGATCAAACTGTATCACGACAGCCGCAATAGCAGCTATATCAGTTTGCCGGTGATGAATCAGTAGACTGTGGACAGTTGACAGTTAACAGTTGACAGTTAACAGTTGACAGTTAACAAGTGGATAGACGACTCTTTAAACACTGTCATCTGTTAACTGTCAACTGTCAACTATTTTCGCCTAAATTGCCCCTGTATTCAAAATTCTTTATCATGCGTCTGATCTTCGGTCTTATCCTTCTTACTGTGGTGGCGGGCAGTTATGCCCAAACGGTCAGCATTATTCCCCAGCCAGTATCTCTGGAGCAGCATAAGGGAGCATTTGTGATCACAAAAAATACGGCACTGGTGGTAACCGATGCCGGCGATGAGTCTTCGGCTTCTTTTTTTAACAACTATCTGAAACAGATATACGGGTTTCAACTGGCGGTTAAGAATAAAGCTGCGGCCAACAGTATTGTACTTACTACGCGCAAATTCATTCAGGCTCCTGCCGTTGAAGGATATCAGCTGATCTCTGGTCCGCAGGGGGTACGCATAGAAGGTGATTCGTATGCAGCCACTTTTCAGGGCATTCAGACATTGATTCAACTGTTGCCCGTTCAAAAAGCGGCCAGTCTCAAAATTGCCTCGGTTACGGTAAAAGATGCGCCCCGGTTTGCCTATCGCGGCATGCACCTCGATGTAGGCCGTCATTTCTTTCCCATCGCTTTTATAAAAAAATATATCGACTATCTCGCGCTGCATAAAATGAATTATTTCCACTGGCATCTGACTGATGACCAGGGATGGCGCATAGAGATAAAAAAATATCCGCGCCTTACTCAGATCGGTGGTTTTCGTAATGGCACCATCATTGGCCGGTATCCAGGCACAGGCAATGATGAACAACGCTATGGCGGATACTATACACAGGATGAAATCAAAGATATCGTAGCCTACGCCGCTCAGCGTTTTATTACAGTAGTACCCGAAATAGAACTTCCCGGACATGCTTCGGCGGCTATTGCAGCTTATCCGATTCTCAGCTGCTTTCCTTCCGAATCAACACAGCATCCGGCAGACTGTGCCTGGGCAGGTGATACAACCGGCAAACAGGTACAGCAAACCTGGGGCGTATTTGATGATGTGTTTTGTGCCGGAAAAGAAACCACGTTCGAATTTTTGCAGGATGTAATGGACGAAGTAATGGAACTGTTTCCCGGTAAGCTCCTGCATGTGGGTGGCGATGAGTGCCCCAAGTCGAACTGGAAGCGCTGTCCGCAATGCCAGCAACGCATGCGCGATCACAATCTGAAGGATGAACATGAATTGCAGAGTTATTTCATTCAGCGCATGGAAAAATACCTCAATAGCAAGGGACGCAGCATCATTGGCTGGGACGAAATACTGGAAGGCGGCCTCGCACCCAATGCTGCTGTCATGAGCTGGCGTGGTGAAGAAGGCGGCATTACAGCGGCTAAACAAAAACATAATGTGGTAATGACTCCCGGCGGCTGGATGTATTTTGACCATACACAAAGCGAGCAGGAAGACTCGGTGACGATTGGTGGCTTTACTACAGTACAAAAAGTGTACAGCTACGAACCCATACCGGCTGCACTTACCGCAGACGAAGGCAAATATATTCTGGGAGCACAGGCCAACCTGTGGACGGAGTATATCAAGAATCCCCGTAAAGTAGAATACATGGTGTTTCCCCGCATGAGTGCTTTATCGGAAGTACAATGGTCATCGAAAGAAAACCGCAACTGGGATAGTTTTGAGAAAAGACTGCAAACACAGTTTCGCCGGTATGACCTGTGGAAGGCCAATTACAGCAAAGCTTATTTCGATCTGCAGGCCACTGTGCAGCCAGCGGCTGACTATAAAGGCCTCACCTGGAAACTTGCCACCAAACAGGCTGGCGCCAAAATAAGCTACCTGGTTCAGAAAAACGGGCAGGCGCCGGCCAAAGCCTGGGCTGCCTATAAAGCTCCGATTGCCGTACAGCAAAGTCTTACGATCACCGCACGCAGCGTTGCTCCCAATGGCACCATGGGCAATGCAGTGGTGCAGGAATTCAAATTCAATAAAGCTACCGGCAAGCCAATACAACTCACCTATCAGCCCGGGCGCAGTTATCCCGGCGATGGTGCGTTTACGCTTGTCAATGGTATTCAGAATACAAAAGGCCTGGCACGTTCAAAAGAGTTTCTGGGATTCGAAGGAGATGATTGCGAAGCCGTCATTGATCTGGGTAATGCAACCGAAGTAAAAGAAGTAATAGCCCATATCCTGGAGCAGAATGGCAGCTGGATTTATCGTCCGCAGTCCATTACGGTCTGGCTTTCTGACGATGGCTCGTCCTATCGTGAAGCAGGCACCGCCAGTATGTTTGTTCAGGTTACTCCGCTTAAAACCGTAGGTGTAAGTTTTGCACCGCAGAAAGCACGTTATGTAAAAGTGCTGATCAAAAACCATGGGCTTATCGGCGACGGACAGGCCGGTGCCGGTCATAAAGCCTGGTTGTTTGTAGATGAGCTGGAAGTAAATTAGGCCGGTATCGGTTAAAATATGTGTTCAATAATTCAATCCCAGCAGATACGGATTTTGAATTACAGTTTTACACTATTTCGATACCAACCAACCCAGGTGGCCTTTCACTTATTACTTACTACTTATTACTTATTACTTATTACTTACTCCTTATCCCACCATACCCGGGTAAGAAATGTATTGGGCCCCTGGTGGCTGATGGCTGCCAGGTAATTGGCCTCATTGACGGCCGCTTCGGAAGAAGGATAGAGCATGCGCCGCGGTATTTGTCCACCGGTAGCATTACCCACATAATTTACCGGCACCAGTTGCGGATAACCTGTCCTGCGCCAGTTGGCCCAGGCTTCATACCAGTCGAGGAAGCAGCTAAGCCAGTATTGCTGGTTGATCTGCTCCATCCCATTTGCGCCCGTAAAAGGATTTTCTGATAAATACTCGGCTATCGTAGCATCGCCGATAACCGCTGATGGCTCATACAGCGAAAGCTGGCGCATAGCTGCGGTAACACCATTATTGTAATGTGTGGCTGCACTAGCCCCCACCTGCCAGCCGCGAAGTGCTGCCTCGGCCAGCAGCAACTCACACTGCGCATAACTGACAAGCAGTGTAGGCGCATCCAGTTTTAGCCAGACATCGCCCCGGATGGTGGAATAGCCATCCAGCGAACCAGGATAGTCAGGTCTCCTGCTGATATCGGTAGAGCCGCCATTCTGATCATATCCGTTGGGCAGTCCCTGCTGACGATCGGGATCCGTATTTCCATCCCCTCTCAACTGCGCCATCCAGGGCAATCGCGGATCGTGTTTTGTATATAAGAAATCAATAAGGGTTTTGCTCAGAAACACTTCGCGTTTGGCATTGCCCGAGCGATCCCACCCGGTTGCATTCCACTCCCCTCCCAGAATATTGCTGTTGCGGTTGACTGTAGTACGGCCTCCGCTGGTACTGTGTTTGATATAGGCATTGTCGCCAACAGCATTCATCACGCCGCCCGCATAGGCCTTTTCCACCCATTGTCTTGCCAGCTGCTCATTTACTTTCACCAGGCGCATGCCCAGGCGCAACATGAGGGAATACGCCAGTTTTTTCCATTTCAGCAAAGCATCCGGCGCTGCGCGGTAGATCAGATCTCCGTTACCAGGTGCAGGTTTGGCCGGGTCAAGCAGCTGTGCGGCCTCATCCAGTTCCTGCAGCATGTTGAGGTAGATGCTTTGCTGATCATCGTATCGCGGGGTGAATATGCGTCCGTAATAGCCCAGTCCCGCCTCAGTATAGGGAATATCGCCATACAAATCAGTCAGCCGGTGTACCACCAGCACCCGCATGATGCGTCCTATCTGGTAGAGATTAGAAAGTTCTTCATGTGGCTGGCTTGCCTTCAGCAGGTCCACCACATATTTTACCTGATCCTTAAATGCCACATCAAAATATGAAGACGACCATCCATCATGCTGAATATATTTATCGCCTGCATACCAGCTGGTATTAGCCAGTTGCTGCATCATCATTCCGCAGTAAATAATATTTACCCGCCATGTTTCATAACTGTAATCACTATTGCCGGTATACTCAAGCTGGGCACGGGTAAGACTATACTCGGCAGTGTACTGATCGGCCGTAAGTTTGCCTGTATCGGTATTGATTTCATCAAACCGGCGGGTACAGCTGGTTTGCAGCAGCACAATCAATGCCACGATCAGCGGCATTGGCCTGCAAAAAAGAGTATATATTTTTCCACCCTTCATCAAAAACGCAATTGAAGATTTATACCCCAGGATCGTACACTGGGCATGGCCGCATATTCGAGCCCCTGTGCATTACCGTTTGAATAATTTGATTCGGGGTCAATATGCGGCGTTGCTTTATAAATATAAAACAGATTACGTGCTACCAGCGATACCTGCAGGCTGGCTTCTTTCTTACGGATCAACCTGAGCGTATGACGCCAGCCAATACTGGCCGATCTGAATTTGACAAATCCTGCATCATATACATGGAGTGCCGATATGCGGTACAACGACTCATAATACTGTTGGGCGGGGATCGTTTTTTCAACGTCCTGCCCCTGGGCATCCACTCCTTTTACCACTACCCCCGTTTCACGTCCTTCCAGTGTGAGCGGATGCAGTCCTCTTTGTATAGCCGTTGCATTGGTACCTGAGTACAGTGAAGCACCGAATTTATAATCGATCAGGAAGTTGAATTGAAATTTGCGCCAGCGCAACTCATTGCTCCAGCCTCCGGTAACCGGATGCACGCCCGTGCCCATAGGTACCAGCGCATCGCCGGGTTGCAGACCGTTTGCGCCGAGCACGGGTTGTCCTTTTGCATTGGTTTTGATACCATATACCATGATCTGCGAAAAAGGCAGCCCCACTATATGCTGAATAAAACCGCGCTCTGTACGTGACTCTCCATTCATCACCTGCATCGATGATTGTTTTTGTGCCAGGCGGATAATACGGTTTTGGTTGTGAGCAAAATTGACAGCAGTTTTCCAGCTAAAAGCCCCCCGCTGCAGCGGTGTGCCAGCCAGCAATAACTCAACACCCCGATTACGGATGCGTCCTACATTGAGCAGAGCTGAGGAATAACCTGCAGTACTGGATACGGTAGCCGCTACAATATCATTCAGCGTATGTTTGTTATACCAGGCAACATCAAGCCGTAACCGGTTATTGAAAAAATTAAACTCAGCACCCAGTTCAGCCTCTTTCACCTTTAATGGTTCTAATGCCTGATTGGGTATTTCGCTGCCGATATTACCAATAGGAGCACCATTGATTTCACCAATAATGCTGTAATACTGTCTGGTAGAAAAGATGGGAGCATCACCCCCCACCATCGAATAAGCTGCCCGCAACCGGCCTGAGGTAAACCAGTTATTTGTCACTGTTTCACCTTTGCGTGATCCGTTAAACAGCCACGACAGACTGGCCGAAGGATAATTATAGGAATTTTTACCTGCGGGTAATGTGCTTGACCAGTCGTTGCGATCGGTAAGACTTAAAAAAAGCCGCTCACGATAGGAAAGTTCTACTGCTCCATAAACAGAATGCACTTCCTTGCGCGGTGTCACCAGATTGGGCGATGGCGTATTCGCAGAACCGGGATTATAGATAAACGGGAATGACAGCCCGTCTGAAGACACATCCAGCACCCGCGCCCGCATGCGGAGCAGGTTTGTTCCCGCCACTACATTTATCTGCATTTTTTTGCCCAATGACCGTTTAGCGCCCAGCAACAGATCTGCATTGGTTTCGTTATAGGTATAGGAACGCTCAAGATTAACAGTGCCGGTTGGTTTATAGGCGGTGCCCACAGGTGTGAGTGAAGAGGCATTGAACGAAAAGAAATCGTGCGTAAGCCGGCCCTGTACATATAGCCAACTGAAGGGCTGATAACGGAGGCTGGTTACTCCCATCACCCTGTCGCGATAGGTATCGTTGCTGAAACGCGCGGAAGCAAAGTACGGGTTGGTATTAAAAGCATTATCGTTGAACTGAGTTTCATGTCCGCCGGCATCGTAACCTGGTGCCAGGTAGCCGGCTTTTACATTGGGTGGTAAAAAGAGGATGGCAAAATTTCCGTTGCCTGGCGCATCGCTCAGGTTAGACCGGTTTTTACCTACTTCTCTTATATAAGAGATATTGGTAAATCCGCTCCACTCATCAGAAATACGATATTGAAGATCGGTCTGTATATTTTGCCGGTTAAACCCGGCTTGGGGATAAACAGACTGGCTACGCAGATCGCCCAGCGAGACTCTGAAACGTGCTGCATCATTTCCTCCCGAAAGTCCGATCGTATTGGCAGCAGTAATACCGGTTTTATAAAACGAACGCAGATTGCCCCCGCTCACCGGTGAATAGGGATGCAGGGACCCATCAAAAACAGGCACGGGTGAGCCATCCAGTTTCGCTCCCCAGGCGTACAAACCACTCATGAGAGCCGATGTCCGGTCGACCGGCTTATTGCCCTGAAAGCCCTGCCCGTATTGCTGCTGCCAGTTGGTAAAGTCGTTGATATGGTCCGTTACAAAATTGCTGTTCCATTCCACACCCAGTTCGCGCGATGGTTTGCCTTTTTTGGTACTGATGAGAATGATTCCGTTTCTTCCTCTTTGTCCGTAGAGTGCTGCGGCGGCACCTCCTTTTAATACGGTAATCTCATCTACATCATCTGCATTAATACTTACAATACCGTCCCCGAAATCGGCACCGCCATATTTGGCAGCACTGCCCAGGTTATCGTTATTAATAGGAATACCATTGACCACATACAATGGCTGATTGTCGAAAGAGAGAGATGAATTGCCCCGTATGGTAACCCGCGAAGAGCCTCCGGGTCCGGTAAGGGGTGCGCTGCTGTTAACGCCGGCAACCAATCCGGCCAGGGCATTACCCAGATTTATTTCACGGGCCTGTGTAAACACATCGTCCGTGAGCCGTGTGGCAGAAAAGCCGATACTTCGCTGCTCTTTTGTAATACCCAGTGCAGTCACCACTACCTCACTCATTTCGGCTTCGGCCTGCTGCAATACTGCATTCACATATTTATCGCGCTGCACCGGTAGTTCCATGTTGCGGTATCCGATGGAACTTATCTGCAGCACCTGTCCCGGCAGGAGCGTCACCGAAAACTCACCACGCGAGTTGGCCGTAGCTCCTTTGGTCGTTCCTTTAATCAGGATGGTAGCGCCAGGAAGCGGTAGTCCGTCTGTATTGGACACTTTTCCGGAGACTGTAATGCCGGGATTCTCATTGATGTCGCCGGCAATATCAGCGCGATAATACACCTCGCCGCGTGAGCCTTTATCGTCATTATTGAGAATGACAACCGTATTGGGAGAAATACGTTTATGCTTAAGTCCTGTATTGCGCAATACGCCGGCAAGCAGCTGATCGAGGTCACCATCGAGGCGGGTTGGAGCGTTGACCAGACGCTGACTCATATTCTCTTCTGCATATAAAAAGAATATCCCTTTCGATTGATTGAGGGCTTTCAATACTGTGAGTAGGGGCTGACGGCCAGCCGTATCAGCAGATGAGCGGCGGAGAGAAGCAGCAGAATTATTTTTTGCACCAGACTGCTGTGCCATGGCAAATTGCATGGACAGTACCAGCACTATTAGTGAAGTGCTGCGCTTTAGCATAGCACAGACAAGACTCATACGCAGTTGTTTCCGGAGCCAGCTGCTTATGGATTACCCGCTTCTATCAGGATGGTATCCTGCGTGCGGGTTATCTTCAGATTTAATGCTTCTTTAATGGCTTCAAGCAGATTATCCAGTTTATCGTTGGGTAATATGCCCGTAAGTGAAACATGCTTCAATTCTTCATCCTTCACTATCACCTTTGTTCCATAATAATCATTGATCACCTGCGCCACTTCTGCCAAAGAAGTATTGTTGAACGAAAGCCGGTTATCCCGCCAGGCCAGTATATCTTCCTGACTGGATGGCTGGCTTACAGTCTCTCCTTTTTCCAAATCCAGATAATCCCCGGGTTTTAAAGATATTACTTTACCGGCGCTTGTGTGCACTTTTACCCCGCCTTCTGCGAGGTAAACCGACAATTTATTATGACGGCTTTTTACATTGAACTGCGTACCGGTAACCTCAATCCTTGCAGTACCGGCATGTACGATAAAGCGGCTTTTTTCCGGCGTTTTTTTTACGCTGAAAAAAGCTTCTCCATCCAGCCAGAGTTCACGATCCTTTCCATTATTCCATGATTTCCCCAATTTAACCTGGCTGTTGGCATTTAATAACAGATCTGAGCCATCAGGTAATGCCTGACTGATCGTTTGTCCGTAGGCAGTTTGTAGCGATGTTGCGGCAGGGGTTAGCCATTTCCATATACCAAAGACTCCTGCCAGTAATAATACAGCCGCCGCAGCCTGCCAGAAAATGCGGTAGGTTCTTCTTTGTACGGGAATTGCCGGCACCTGTGTTGTTTCGCTGATCCGTTTTGTAAGCTCCTGTAATTGTTTTTCGGTATCGGCTTCGGCCCTCATGACCCGTTCGCGCGGCATTGCCTGCATAAATGCAACGGCTTCTCCGATCAGCGTGGTATACTGTGGATTCCCTTTTACCCATTGCTCCCATTCCTGTACAGCTTCTGGTGATTGCCTGAAATACCAGGCTCTGAACTCCTCGTCTGCCAGCACATCCTCTACCTGGTGAAACACTTTATTCATATTATCCACAATTTAATGTCTATAAGTGCCTGTATGCTTTTTTTGTAATGTTATACGAAAGATTTTTTATTTGTAGTTTACACGCTGCAAAAAACCGCAATCGGGCTTAAACAACTGCATTTGAACGACTACCGCGATGATATAGACTGGTGGAACGCCTTCAAAAAGGGTGACAGGGAAGCTTTTGACAACCTTTTCCGCCGCTACTATCCCGTTCTCACCCAGTTTGGTTCAAAAATATGCACAGATCGGGAAATGCTGGAAGACGCCATCCAGGATCTCTTTATTGAATGCTGGCAGAGCCGCTCCACCACCCCGGTACAATCGGTAAAAGCCTATTTTTTCAAGGCACTTAAATACAAATTGTTTCGGCAGATCAGGCTGCAAAACCAGCAGGCGCAACGCCTCAACTCACCCGATCAGATTCCTTTTACCCTTCCGCATGAGCATTTTATTGTACGGGGCGAAGAAGATGCCCAGCGTACCAGGCAGATTCAGGAGGCTATTGACAGCCTGCCGGCCCGCCAGAAAGAAATCATTTATCTGCGCATTTACCAGGGACTTGGTTATGAAGAGATCAGCGAGGTCATGAATATCAACTACCAGGTTGCCCGCAACCTTTTTTACCAGTCGGTTAAATCGCTCCGGCTGCAATTTTCAGTTAAATAAGCCACGTTACAAACCGGGCAGTTACGTCACTGTAAAATTGTGCAAACGATTTACTGCTCAGCGGGCGACACATTTTAATATCTTTGAACTCATTCAATCAGACATTAACCAATAGCATGGCAAAAAAGGCACCTTCCATTGATCTGTCAGACAGTTTTGAAAAAATTCCCGTTAAGATTTTTCCCGATATCAAACAGGGCTCCATCGCCCTCGCACGGGAAATAGCTGCACTGATCAAAGAAAAACAACGTAAGAAAGAACCCTGTGTACTGGGGCTCGCAACCGGCTCATCACCCAAAACAGTGTATGCAGAGCTGGTTCGTATGCACCGCGAAGAGAAACTGAGCTTCAGAAATGTAATTGCATTCAATCTCGATGAATACTATCCCATCGACAATGATGCATTGCAGAGCTATCGCCGGTTTATGAATACCCACCTTTTTGATCATGTGGACATCAAACCCGCTAATATTCATATTCCAAACGGGCAAATCAGCAAAGACAAGATCAAATCACATTGCCAGGAATATGAACAGATGATTGAAAAAGCTGGTGGCATTGATCTGCAGATACTGGGTATTGGCAACAATGGACACATCGGGTTTAACGAACCCGGTTCTGGCATCAACTCGCGTACCCGCCTCATCACACTCGATAACTCTACCCGTATTGCCAATGCGTATGAGTTTGCCAATATATCTGAAGTACCCCGTCTGGCCATTACGATGGGCATCAGCACCATTCTCAGGGCCAAGCGTATTGCACTCATGGCATGGGGTCCCAATAAGGCTCCTGTAATCAAGGAAGCGGTTGAAGAAGATTCTACCGAACATGTGCCGGCTTCGCTGTTGCAGAATCATGACCAGGTTACATTCTATATCGACGAATCTGCCGCAGCCGAGCTTACGCGGTTCAAATCACCCTGGCTTACGGGCGATTGCGAATGGACACCACTCATGATCAAAAAAGCAGTGGTGCATATGGCGCTTAAACTCAAAAAACCGGTTCTCAGTCTTACCAATAAAGACTATAATGAATATGGCCTCGGCGATCTGCTGGTTGAAAAAGGCGATGCCTATGAAATAAACCTGCAAGTCTATTATATGCTGCGCGACAGCATCACAGGATGGCCCGGTGGTAAACCCAATGCAGTTATCCCCAACCACCCTGAACGCAGTGAGCCCTATCCCAAAAGAGTTATCATCTTCTCCCCTCACCCCGATGACGATATCATCAGCATGGGTGGTACATTCCAGCGTCTGCACGATCAGGGGCATGATGTGCATGTAGCTTACCAGACATCGGGCAATATTGCCGTTACAGATGAATTTGTAACGCGCTTTCTTGACTTTGCTGTAGGCTTTGAAGAGATTGCCGGCATCGACACCAGCAAATCCGGTAAAATCCTTGACAATGCGCGTAAGTTTCTGGCCTCAAAAAAATCAAACCAGATTGACACGCCTACCATTCGCGCCATAAAGGGCCTTATTCGCCGTGGCGAAGCAAAAGCAACCTGTCGTTATGTAGGGCTGAAAGATGAAAATATTCATTTCATGAATCTGCCTTTCTATGAAACAGGTACAATCGAGAAAAAGCCAATGGGAGAAAAAGACGTTAAGCTCACTATTGAATTGCTGCGCGAAATCAAACCCCAGCAGGTATACTGCGCCGGCGACTTTGCTGATCCGCATGGTACACATATCGTTTGCTTCAACGTAGTACTCGAAGCGCTTAAACGCATTAAGGCCGCCGGAGATCCCTGGATTCAGGACTGCTGGCTCTGGCTGTACAAAGGTGCCTGGCAGGAATGGAGCATTGAAGAGATCGAGATGGCTATTCCTATGAGTCCCGACCAGGTACTGAAAAAACGTTTTGGCATCTTTATTCACCAGTCGCAGAAAGATATGGTACCCTTTCAGGGCAGCGATTCGAGAGAGTTCTGGCAAAGAGCCGAGGAGCGCAATGCTGCAACCGCGGCACTCTATGCCGATCTGGGACTTACCCATTATGCAGCTATGGAGGCATTTGTGCGCTGGTATTATTAACAACAACAATGTTAAACAGCTGAAAAGTCAGGCTAAAAATAGCTCTATTCTATTAATAGTCAATTTTTTAGAGATAATTAACAAAGGGCGGTCATCTATTTGGCCGCCCTTCTTTTCAGAACCGGTTTCATTAGTTATTTTTGAAAAAAACAAACCACTATGGCTTTATTCAAATCAGGTAACCCTGCGCTGCAGGAAAAATCTTTTGAAGGTACCATCTTCCAGGGCCTCGCCGAAGATCAGGTAATGACGATCAGAGGTACACTCAACAAGTTTGGTGTCATTTTCGTACTTATGCTGGGCAGCACCTTCTTTGCCTGGACTCAGTTTTATAAAGGCAGCAATCCCATGCCTCTAATGCTGGTTGGTGTGTTTGGTGGTCTGGCTGTATCGCTGATCATGGCATTTAAAAAACAATGGTCGCCTGTACTGGCTCCCGTATTTGGCATCCTCGAAGGTCTGTTTGTTGGATCCGTTTCGGCTTATTATGATTATGCTTTTCAGACAAAATATCCCGGCCTGGTTATGCAGGCAGTTGGTCTTACACTGATCGTTACGCTGGTGATGTTTCTGCTGTATCGCTTCCGTATTATCCGTGTAACACAGCGTTTTCGTGCAATCATTACCATTGCAACTATCAGCATTGGTATTTTCTACCTGGCACAATGGATCTTTTTCCTGATTGCCGGTTATAATTTTGCTGCATTTACCAATGCCGCCACTCCTTTGGGCATTGGCTTCTCTGTAGTGGTGGTGTGTCTGGCTGCGCTTAACCTGCTTCTTAATTTCGACACCATCGAAACCGGTGCAGAAATGAAAGCCTCCAAATACATGGAATGGTATTGCGCATTTGGCTTACTGGTTACAATTGTGTGGTTGTATCTCGAAATCCTGCGCCTGCTGTCGAAGCTCAACAGAAACTAAGCACCTGATTCGTTATAAAAAAACCGGCCTGAAAGCGATTAACGCATTTCAGGCCGGTTTTTTTATACTATTGATCACCCGAATCATCCGGCTGTGGCTGCGGCGGCAATTCGCCCGGGGGCGTATCAATAAACTCATTCATATATACATTGAACAGAAGAATGATGTAGTTGATAACAAGCGGACCAAAGATCAATCCGATAAAACCAAATAAACCCAGTCCCACGATCACGCCCAGGATCGTGATTACCGGATGCACATCGCCCATCTTTTTTAAGAGGGTGATACGCGCAATATAATCCACATTACCGGTTACGATCACACTGTACAGCAACAGACCGGTAGCCAGCGGCACCGTACTGGAGGCATACATATAAATAACCAGTGGCACCCAGATGGCCATGGTGCCAATGACGGGGAAAAAGGCAAATACGCCCGTCAGAAAACCCCATAATCCCCATTCGGGTACCTGAAACAGGAAATAGCCCAATGCAGCCGTTACACCCTGTATCAGCGAAATAAGCGGAATACCCAGCGCATTGGCTTTTACCATTTTCTTGGTCTCATGCGCCAGCATATTGATATTATCCTGTTTCAATGGAATAATGCGGTTGAGCACACGCTCCATCTCCCGACCGTTTACCAGCATATGATATAATACAAACAGCATAATAGCCAGGTTGGTAATCAGGTTGGCCGTACTATTAAGCAGTGATGGAATTATGGTAGTAAGTTTGCTTAATGAGCTGGTTAGCGATGATTCGGATACGACGGTAAATCCCAGCTGCTGCTGAATCGTATTGATACTCGATTTGGCTGCATTGATCGTAGCATTCGGGTCGGCGAGAAACGAATTGATTTTAGGACTAATGAGCGTCACAGCTAAAAAAACAGGCAGGCCGATCAATATCAGGTAATAAATAATAAACATTCCGGCTGTCCAGCCTTTTTTCCATTTCCGGTGAAAGATCAACTGAAAATAGTTGGCCCGGCTAAGGATATACAGGGTGATGGCTCCCAGTACGCCGGGCAGAAATAAATAAAGCTCTTTGATCACCAGGTATACGAGCAGCAGGATGACTGACAGGAGCAGTATCTGCTTGATGCGGTTGTTAAAGCTGGGCATAGTAATGCTAAGATAGTAGATTGCCTAAACAAAAAGAGTGCTAAAGCCTGTTGGCACGTATGGAATAATAATTGATTAGTTTCCGGTATGCGTTCACTCAAACAGCGTTTCCACCATGCGAGAAAAACCCGCCGGGGCCGAATAATCCTTGTTGTACTGGGACTGGTACTGTTATCTGCCGTTGGAGCCTGCCTTTTTTACTGGTTTATCTATCGTAAGCAGATTGTAAGAGAGCAACTGGAGGCGACGGTAATCCGCAAGAGCAACGGCCTTTACCGCATCAGCTATGATAAGCTGGTGCTGGATGAGGTAAACGGGCACCTGTCTGTTACCAATTTGCGGCTTAATTATGACAGCACCCGTTTTCTGCAACTGGCAACTACAGGTAAGGCGCCAGGTATGTTATTGCGGATTTTAATTCCTAAATTGATCATTTCGGGGGTAAAAACTCCCCGCGCCTTACTGGGACAGGAACTCATTGGGCAGTATGTACGCCTGCAGGAACCCCGGATCGAACTTTTTTACACCAACAAAGGCGCCGACAGTCTGCGCCATACTCCTGCCCCCGCTATCTACCAGCAGATACTGGGAGATCTGAATCTAATAAAACTGGACTCGGTACTCATCAACCAGGCGCAGATATTGAGTTATCGCTATGGCGACACCAGCAACCTGGTGCGGATAAGTGGTGCAGACCTGCACCTGCATGAGTTGTCTATAGACAGTGTCTCGAACGAAGATGCTTCGCGAATTCTTTTCTCCCGGCAATTGCTGGCCCGGGTAAATCAGGTCAGCTGGCTTTCAGCAGATGGGCGATACCGGCTGCAGGGCGACAGCATCCGCCTCGATGCCAGCTCGCAAAGCGCTTCCATTGCCCGTTTTGCCATTAAACCTTTATTAAATGAAGCCGCATTTACACGTAGTCTGCGATTTGCAGACGATCGGTTTGAAGCAGACATTCGTGATCTGGAGTTTTTCCGCGTCCGGTTCAACAGTCTGCTCAACGATACATTGCATGCCGATAGTGTGATAGTGTCGCAGGCATTGCTTCAGATATACCGCGACCTGGGCTTACCGCATGACGGCAAAAACCGTGTGGGCACCTATCCTCATCAGGCATTATTGCGCTTTGGTCTTGCTACACGTATTGATGCACTTAAGATAGAAACCGCTTCGATCAATTATAAAGAACGAAATGCTGGTACCCGCATGGCGGGCATCGTCAGCTTTCAGCATACACGGGCACATGTAAAGCATCTATCCAACATAAAAGAATATGCCCGGGAGCATCCTGTAATGCAGGTCCGGATTCAAACACAATTTCTCAACCGGGCGCAACTGCAACTTCAATGGAACTTCTACCTGTTTCATCCCAAAGGACAATTTACCGTTACCGGAGAACTGAGCAGCATGCCTGCTGCTGCGGTCAATGTACTTACGGAGCCAATGGGACCTGCAAGGATGGAAAAAGGGCAGATTAATAACCTTCAGTTTAATTTTACCGGTCACAACTATGGCATGTATGGTACCGTACGTATGCTATACGAAGACCTCAAAGTATCCCTGCTGGAAAAAGAGACCGGATCCGGAGAGCTAAGCAAAAAGAAGCTGGCCAGCCTTGCAGCCAATATCATCATCCGCAAATCGAACCCCGCTGACAAAAAAGGAAATATACGTACCGCCAAAGTCAACATGCAACGCGATACACGCAGGTCGATATTTCACCTGAGCTGGAAGAGCTTGTTTCAGGGAATAAAAAGAACGGTTGGGATTAATAAGTAGTTTAAAGGGTATAAAGGGTTTAAAGGGTTTAAAGCAAACATGCTCCATAACTTTTTATACCCTTTAAACTTTTTATACTCATCTCACTTCCATCAATGCAAGTAGTTTTTGCCGGTTGATTTCTCTCGGCAGTTCCAGCAGCATCTCTTTCGCATCTATTCCTTTTACCAGATAGGTATACGTTACTTCCATAGGTTCGCTCCCTCCAAAACTAAATGTTGGGTCTGGATAGGTTACACGCAGCCTTATGCCGGGCGTCTCACCTTCCTGCGGCTGGTCATCTACTTTATAATACCCCTTGTAACTGTCGCCTTTGCTGTTCACAACAATACTGGAGTCAGTACCCAGGCGCAGATTCCAGTTGCCCAGCTCGCGGACAGTTTCTTTTACGAGAGGTTCCGCTTTATCCGTTGTATCAATCCAATTGATAGTTGTATTATTATTGACAGTGAGCGCACCATAAAACCCTGCTTTTTGTACGGTGAGTGTACGCCCCTGCAACCATGTCAATGTCTGAGCTACTGATGAAGGCGCCGGAGGAAGGGCTTTTGTACCCTCATCTTTGCAGCCGATTAATAGCATACCAGCCGGCAAGAGGCAAAGGATTGTCTTGACAAAGTTCATAATCAGAAGTTAAGAAGGTTAATTGTTTTGGAAAACGTGAAAATATCCTTCTCTTCTGCTTTCGCAATACCATCTTTACGGTATTTCTTGCAGTAGATATTCCGGAAAGCAATAACCACATCCCATGCGGTAATAAATAAGAGAGTCCGCCGGGGCGGACTCTCGCTTATAAACCACAATAGCCGTGGAAACAAACCGCAACCTATACCCTAAAATCGGAAGGCTACACCCAGACGTGCATTGGTGGAGCCGATAGCACCCAGTTCAGCAAAAGCGCCGATACCAGTGCCAAAATAATAGCGGGCGCCTGCATAACCACCCAGGAAAACACCGCTGCCATAACTATTGCCCAATCCCCCGTTATTGTAATCATTTTTCCAGGAAAAAGCCCGGTATCCGAGTGTAACACCGGCATATACATCTACTTTTTCGTTGCTTATCTTCAGCAGTTCATTGAAGTGATAAGAACCGCGGGCGGCGATATAAAGCGCCGTAAATTTAAAATCACTGGCGTATTTGGAAGAAAGGTAATCTACATTGCCACCAACGCTGATCGCATCTGTAATACCTGCTTCAAAGGATGCACCAAAGGGAATCCCTTTGTCGTAATAGGAATTAACGCCGATACCCAGGTTGAGCAGTTTATCGCCGTTCTTAAATCCGCCATTCTGTGCCTGTGCCAATACGGTTACGGAAAGCCCCAGCAGGGCTGCAAAGATCTTTTTCATTCGCAATTTGATTAGGTTTTGACTCATTGATCTGCCGGGGTACGCCGGCTTTTAATCATTCAAAACTAAAAGTTGAAAAAAGGATATCGCCGGCAATACGCCGGCTGATTCGTACCGTATGTTTACTACAAACACATAGCAGGTAGTCCGCAACAAGCGTTGATTGACTTTTATCAATCAATCGTTGACCGAAAGTAGCCGTCTGCCATAGATTAATCGATGCAGTCACCTTTTTCTTTTGCCGGTCCACAGTGTAATAAAAAAGGCCGTCACAAAAAGAAGTAATAGTATGAGCGGAATCATTCCCATCCTTTTTATGAAATCATCAAAAAGAGTGCTGCTTTAACTGGCACAGCCTTGGTATAAGGTTTGGAATACAATGACAACAGTCTTTCTATGAATCTCACCATTTTTCAGTGTTTTCACTGGTACAATACACCAGAAGAGCGCTTATGGGTCTTTCTTCAGGAAAAAGCCGGATATTTTGCAGAGCTGGGTATTACCCATGTATGGCTCCCCCCTGCTTACAAATCGGCAATGGGAGCCGGGGAACCGGGTTATGCAGTATATGATCTGTATGACCTCGGCGAGTTTGATCAGAAAGGTTCGGTTCCCACCCGGTATGGTACATTGCAGGAATATAAAGCAGCTATTGACCGGCTGCATGAAGCCGGCATCAAAGTGCTGGCAGACATTGTACTTAATCATAAACTGGGTGGTGATAAAGAAGAGCAGATTCCCGTGGTAACAGTAGATGCAGAAAACCGGAAAAAATGGATCAGCGAGGAACACTGGGTAAGCGCCCCCACCCTTTTTACTTTCCCGGGCAGAGCAGGAAAATATTCTGATTTCATCTGGGATCATCGTTGTTTCACCGGCTTAAAATTAAATGATGAGATCAAACTGATCCGGCATGAGTATACAGACAAAGGCTGGGATGATGTGCCTGCACAGGACCGGGGTTCATTCGATTACCTCATGGGGTGCGATATCGAATTCAGAAATCCTTATGTGCGTGAGGAACTGAAAAAATGGGCTGTATGGTACCGCGAAAAAGTCGGATTCGACGGATGGCGGCTGGATGGACTCAAACATATTTCCTATGATTTTTTTCCGGAATGGCTAAACGCAACGGGGGAAATTTTTCCTCAGAAACCCCTTGTTATCGGGGAATACTGGAATGGAGATATGGAACCACTCAACAATTACCTGGAAAAAACCGGATACTGCATGCAGTTGTTTGATGTACCGCTCCACTTTCGTTTTTTTGAAGGAGCTTCGCGTTTGCATGAATTCGATCTCCGCACAATACGCGATGGCACACTCATGCATACAAAACCTGAGTATGCCATCACCTTTGTAGACAATCACGACACACAGCCCAAACAATCACTGGAATCTTTTGTGGGAGCAAATTTTAAAACACATGCTTATGCTTTTATTCTGTTGCGGGAACAGGGCATACCCTGTGTTTTTTACGCCGATTTCTTCGGCGCCAGTTACCACGATGGTGGCGATGAAAATAACCAGGAAAAAATAGTGATCGAAAAAGTATCCTTTCTTGAACAGCTGATGCGAATCCGTAAAGAGAAGGCCTATGGGCCTCAAAGCGACCATTTCGACTCACCGAATCTTATCGGATGGACCCGACAGGGCACAGACGACAGCCATACGGGATGTGCTGTACTGCTGAATACTGGTGATACGGCTGAGTTGTCGATGGAAATGGGGCAAAAAAACGGAGGCCGGAAAATGGTTGTTGCCGGCAATAATGATCTTTCGGTTACGCTGGATGAACAGGGTAAAGGAAACTTTACCGCACAGGGTAATATAGTTACAATATATGTCTTTCAGGATTGATAGTAAGTAGCCAGAACCGGCAGACCCGCCTTTGCAGATTCAAAATCCCGGAAATTAGTATACAAGCTGAGCGACACATATGTACACACCTGCTTCAGAGCCTTTACACTGGCAGGTTTATTTCCTCTTATCATCATCAGGTTTAGCCGCGCTCGCCTCACCAGCATCATGCAGGCGGCTTCGTCTTCTGAAAATACTCCAGAACTGCTGGTGCCAGTCTATCAACTGCCCAACCACGAAGGCATCTTTGATATTATTCTTAATATTGCTTCGCATCACACGCACCACTTCATCTTTATCTACTTCACCTTCTTCTTTTATTCTGGCCAGCAGTTCCAGTGAAAAAAAAGCAAGCAGAGCAGCGATGGCAAAAAGAAAGTTGAAGTCATGCAGCTCCAGCAGACGGAAGGTTTTGACGAGTCCCGGTCCGCTCCAGGTAGCACTTGCGTCCAGACTGCGGGCTGTGAAATAATCTGCGACTATACCTCCTGCAAGCGGAGCTGTGGCCGAAAAAACAGAAGTCACAATATTTTTTGCCGAAAGGTATACGATGGATTCTGTTGCCGGTGCCAGCTTCAGACCGATATTGGTTAGAGAAAGATTGATACCCGATGTGGATATTCCGCTAAATATAAAAATGCACACCAGCAGAATCAGGTTATTATAAAAATTGGAATATATACCTACAAAACACCAGCTGACAAGACAGGCGATATAAAGCGGGGCACAGATGGCGATAATGGTTTTATTGCTATACCGGTCTGCATACCGTCCCCACACCCTGAGGGCAAAAATGCCGGCCACCTGACCTATAGCAGCGAGCACAATGATATAGGAAAGCTGAACCTTCATGCTACGGAGTAAAAACACCGTAAAAAAAGGGGTTGCGAAATTCAGTGCAAAAAGCCATACGGAGTTAAACATCAGCAAACGCCTGAAATTGGGGTTTACCAGCGGCTTTCGCAGCATCCGGAAAATATTTTCATTACTCAGAAGCGAACGCGGTTCGTATGTTTTGCCCAGAAACAGAGCACCCATCAAACCGGCAATACCCGCCACTACAAAGAAAGCGGCATAGGTGGTCAGCTCATATTCCGGATACCGGTCTTTTATATAATCAACCAGCAGGGCAAGGCCAAGGCTGAGAACGACATTGAGCGTCTGTGTATACCTGCCACGCCTGGCAAAAAAAGCGCCGAGGGTATTTTCCGGAATAAGATCTTTCATCCAGGAATTCCAGGTAGGACCTGCAATAGAGCCAAAGAGATAAAAAAAGAATAAAAAAAAGAGAATACTGGCAAACGAAGAGGCAAAAAAGAAAATCATTGCCCCCACACACAACAAAGGAATCCGTGCAAGTATAGTACATACTACGCTAACCAGTCGTCTGCTGCTGTAACGGCGAACAAGCCAGATAGACATTAATTGAAAAACATTGGTAAACGTAGGCAGCGAAGCCAGTATTCCGATCTGAAAATTGGATGCGCCGTACAGCACACCCATCGCTACAAGAAATGTGCTGCCGGTAAAAGTGGTCATCACTTCAGTTGTCAAACCATCATAGATTACCAGCCGTAAGCTTTTCTTTAAATCTTCCTGAGAAACCTGGGGACTGGGTGTAAAACCGGGACCATTCATAACGGCATTTTTCAGATAGTGCTGCCTGATTCTACAGGGCTATTGAACAATCCAGTAAAATTCATGCCACCGCTACTATCCTATCGCAAGCTATCGTGCCTGTGTGTTGTATCGCACAAAGTAGCACCGGCTGAGTTATTCGTATTATCGAGTACTTATTGTTTGAGTAATAATTTCTACTTATCACCCCATTCTGTAGGTTTTACACATGACAAAAACAAGGTATCCTGTAGCATCAGCGGCTTAAAAGAGAAAAATACAGTATAGGATGTAACCGGCTCCGGTAAAACCCGGGTAATGAAAAAGAAGGGAACAAAAAGGGGACCAAAAATATGCCATTGAAGAGATGGGTTGCTGTTAACTACTTTTACGTATATTTAGAAAGCCACTTTCCACCAGCATGAAAAAAGTATTTCTGTTTCTTTCGTTAATTGTTATCTCCGCTTCAATTTTTGCCCAAAACAAAGACAGCCTGTCGGCAGAAATGGAACGATTGAACCGGCTGGGCGATTCCTTACATAAAGTACGCCTGGCCAGAGACAGTGCATTTCAGGAGGAAATGAATGAATCTCTCCGAAAGCTCAATCAGGATATTGCAACCGCGAAATCCATTGAAATTGAAAAGGCTACTGAACAGGTGCTGGCACAACACAGGAAAGAGCAGAAAAGAAAAAGAATGGCGGCACTGCTGACCATCGCTGCATTTGGCGTAGCTGCGCTTGCCGGCGCTTTCATAGCCAAACGAAGAAAAGGAAACAGCACACATGGATAATAAGACCCTGACGCATGATTTATAAAAGCAGTAACCCTTTAACCAATCGGAATATCCCTCCTTATTGCCCCGGCCTGCTCTCTTATTTTTATTGCCGCAAGCAAGACAGCTTATTGTTCGCAGGTGGAATCACCTGACTAATACAACGAAAGAGTAGTTTATTAAGGCTATATGGTAGCTATTTTTTTCCGAATTTCGGATAACAACCATTTATCGGATGAAAACAATATTACATTCTTTTCTGGTGGTAACAGACGGAGCTGCAGCTATCCGGTTTTACAGCGATGCATATAATGCGCAGGTACTGGAGCGATATGACCAGGAAAATGGAAGAACAATGGCCAAATTATCTATCGACGGCAACGAATTCTGGCTGGGCAGCGAAGAACCGGAGTTTGGCAACTACAGCCCTGCTACACTGAAAGGAAGTCCCGTGCGCATGATACTGATAGTAAACGATCCGGATACCATTTTTGCAAACGCCATCAACGCCGGGGGCACCCAGCTATGCCCCGTCACCACAGAAGAATCCTGGAAAATCGGTAAACTCGCCGATCCATTCGGACATATCTGGGAGATAGGCCATCCGCTGAGTGACTGACCCAATATGGTCCTCATTAAAAAAATCGCCGTTCCGGCATGTCAACCGTTATCCGAAATATGGACAGGAGTCCCTTAGAATGGGGTGCTGTTGAAGGCTTTGAAATGGCCGATCGCCTTACTTTTCCTCTGAAGGCCGGCGATATGAAAAATTGTAAAAAACTGTTTACAGCTTTTGTAAAAGCCGAAGAACTATCCTGAACAGAATCGGTATATAAATAAGCCCTTCCCCATTCCGTTTATCCCATTTCTTCCGAAAATACGACACATTTCGTATACTTGTGTCTTTATACCGATACATATGCGTTTGAAAGTTGTCGTTTTATCCGTTTTCCTTGCTTTGCTACAACATCCTGCCTCTGCTCAGTCGATTGTTCGCTTCCATGTAAGCCGGCCCTATTCGTTGCTTAGTTTTCTTGAAGTGGCCGGTGGTTTACAAAACCATTCTGTCACCTTTCGCCAGTATTTAGATACTGCAATCAGCAAAACGGATACAGTTTTTAATAATATAGTCAGCGATTTCAGCAGACTCATCCTAACCTATTATTTCAGGCGGGATGAATATCCCAGCAACCGCCGGCAAACCCGCTCTACTTATGACCTGATCGTTATTGCAGCGGTCAGAAGCAGGAGCATGGCAGAATTCCGGGCAAATACGATCGGAATCCTGCCCAACAGTACTCATCAACAGCTTTATGAGTTACTGGTAAAAGCAGCGCCCTATTATGAGCGGGTAGTATGGCAAAAATCAGCAAAAGCCGTTAAGCAACAGATGGGCGGCTTTATCAGGTACGCAGGTAAGAGCAACGAGTTGTTTCGGGCATTCCGGACTTTTTATCGTTCCAGCTGGCCCGATGATATCCCTTTCGAGGTGGCTGTATTTCCCATACCCGTCACGCAGGGTAATACAACTGCCACGCCGCATGCCAACAGTCTTTGTGTATCTGTGCTAACAGGGCAGAAAAATCTGGCTGGCACGATGGGAGTTGTCATGCACGAGCTCTGTCATGTATTGTACGACGAACAAACAAGCGACGTGCAGTTCGAACTGGATGAAGTGTTTACTAAGAGTAAGTCACCGTATGCCGCCATCGCCTACAGCTTCTTTGACGAGGCAATGGCGACAGCCCTGGGCAATGGATGGGCTTATGAACAATTTTCCGGCAAGCCTGACACCACGGCCTGGTACAACAATGAATATATCGATGGCTTTGCACATGCCCTGTACCCGCTGGTACGCGAATACCTCGGGGCCGGTCGGGCAATCGACAGCTTTTTTGTGGAGCGTGCCATTGATCTATTTGCAAAAAACTATCCACGTGCGCTGGCAGATTATTCAATCCTTCTGAACAATATGGTTTTGTATTCCGATTCGGAAGGCCGTATAGAACGTGAAGCACTGAAAAACGAACTGGGGAAATATTTCCAGTCGAGCCGCTATAATCTGTCAAGCCCTATCCTGCACGAGTACAGTCTCCAGTACATTAAAACCAGCAAAAGTCTACAGCTGATTGTAATAGACCGCAATCAGGATACTACAATCAGTGAATTGAAAAAGATATTACCCGAATTGGAACCCATCCTGAAGGGACAGCAGGCACAAAACTATATCGCCGCTTTTTATGACCAGGCAAACCGCCCGGTGATAGTGATACGTGTAGCAGACGGCAGGATGCTGGATAAGGCTTTTAGCCGGCTGAAAGAACGGAGATACCTGGATGTAAATATGCCGGTAATCCCATTGGATTAAAGCCATGAACGCAATACCTGTTTCCGGCCATGTATGGCGCCCCGGTATAACAGGTATAAAGAGTATAAAGAACTCTTTATACCGTTGTGCTCATGCCTGCAACCTATTAATGCCCGATGATATTAAAAGACTTCATAGAAAAGCCCCCAAATCATCGGGGGCCTTCTTCGTCCTGTACCTGAACGCTGAGATCGTTTATTGCACCACCAATTTCTCTGTCACAACACCCGCCGGGCGGATGATCCTAATAATATAAACACCTTTTTTCAATGAATACGTATCGAAACGCTGATAGCTGCCGGCAACGCCTTTAACAGTTTGGAGCAATTGTCCGGTTGCACTGATTAAATCGGCCCTGTAACCACGTTGATTTTGCGTGCCGCTCACATACAGCATCACAGGCTGACCGGCAGGCACCACATTTGGCTGTAACGTGGTCGTGACCGAACCGCCGGTATTTACGAGGATAGTACGGCTGTATCTGAAACGACCGTCATTGTCCACCATTTTCAATCGGTAATACCCCCTGTCCATAAAACGGCTGGCCTGCAGATCGGTAAAAGAATAAGTACCGGAACGCTCTGTATTAGCCGGCACTGTTCCAATTACCGAATACGATCCCGAAGAGAGCGGTGCCCGCTCCAGCTCAAACCGGTTTACATTATCCTGGTTGGCCGTTGTCCAAATCAGCTTTACATCGCCGTTATCACTCACAGCCTGGAAGGATAGCAAATCGAGTGGCAGTGAAGAAGAAGGAAATACAAGCAGGTACAATGTGGCTGCTGCACAGACCGAAGGAGCGCCATTGTCACATACCTGATAAGGAAAGTTTACCGGTCCGTTAAATCCGGAAACCGGAACAAAAGTATAATCACCGTTGGAAGCCAGTGTAAGTGTTCCTTTTCCGGTAATGGTAGTAGTCTGAGTGGTGATGGTTTGTGTATTGTTTTCCGGGTCGATGTCATTCGTACGTACATTGCCCGAAACAGTTGTATTTAAAGGTGTACTGTTGTAATCATCGGAGGCAACGGTAGAGTTTTCGCTGGCTGCAGGCAAAATAGTGATAATCTGATCGGCGGTGGCCGTTTGCGCAGTCGGCAATGAGCGATCCGATACCTCGTAGGTTAAACGGTCGTATCCGGTATAGCCGGCACCGGGTGTATAGGTAATCTCACCGGTGGTACTGTTTACACTGGCTGTACCATGCTGGGGCTGAGTGAGGATGACAACCGATGCAGGATTGAGCGTAACGGCATTATTACTGCCGGCCTTATCATTGGCAAGTGTAGGCAGGGTGACCGCTGTATTGACCAGTGTGGTGGCCATATCGGTATTGGCAAAAGGTTTGTTGTTACTGGCCGAAGCATCGCTTATCCGTATCACCAGATCAATCAGCGGACAGTCGGGCGATACAACACTGCCCGGACACATCGGTACCGAAAACTTATAGACACCAGCCACAGCTGCCGTAAAAGTATAGGTACCATCTGCATTGATGGAAGGCAATGCCGGACCAGGGTTGCCCGGCTGGGCTGTTGGAGTTCCGTAGGTAGTACCGGTTGCCTTTATATCGTTGGTCCCAACATTGCCGGTAACCGGCATATTCACAAAACTGGCATTGATATCCGGGGGCACTTTTACGCAACGTGTGTAAGACAGTGAGGTAAAACCCAGCGTCACCGTACTCGTATTGTTGGCATCGGCCTTACCGCTGGTCATCACGATACGGGTTACCGGTCCGGGTATAGTAAGTGTGATACGGTTGGTATTTACAGAGGTACCACCCGCTGTATTGTTGCCTGTAAGCACATTACCACCTGAAATAACAATCGTACCGGAGTTGCCCGGATCGGCTACGTTATCGGTGAAATTAGCATTGCTGAGTGTGATGGCGGTGGCTCCGTTAAAAGCAGTAATACGCAGCTGATCCTGGTTATTGAGACCTGCACAACGCAAACTGAAGTTGGTAACAGCTTCGTTAAACTGCAGGGTATACGTAGCAATATTGGCTGTGGTAGTATTGTTGGTACTTTGCGGCTGTACATATATATAATCACCAACCGTTGGGTCATTCTGAATCCGAATACCATTGCCCCATCTTGCCGTGCCGGCTACCGAACCGGAAAAACTAAACATACCGCTGCTCAGATTGGAAATGGTAGCAGGAGCCGCATTGCCCGAATTGAAAGCCGTGTTAAGTGCGTAGTTGGGGGTATTGACGGTGGCTGTTCCACGCACCGTGGCCGGTGTGCACTGCGAAAATGCTGCCTTCAGCGCCAAAAACAAGAGGAAAAATGCAAAAAAAACTTTTTTCATTCGACTATTATTGAAAAATGTACTTAACCGAAGTACGATGAACAATACACATCATTAAAAATTGGTGCAAAGGATGCCCGATTGATCGCTGAGCGATTTTTTGCGTGCCGGACGGCACACTGCATGTTTAGACAGGGTAAAGAGGCCGCAAGGTACGTGTTGCGGACGACAATACCTATAGAATTAATTCTACTAATGCCGAAATTCTTCGATCCTGATACACATCGTAGATAAAATTGGGAGACGCAAAGAACGCAAAGCGGATTAAGGACGCAAAGCTGGCTGAGAACGCGAAGGACGCAAAGCGGATTAAGAACGCAAAGACGACAAAGAACGCGAAGGACGCAAAGCGGATTAAGAACGCAAAGCTGACCGAGAACGCGAAGGACGCAAAGCGGATTAAGGACGCAAAGACGACAAAGAACGCGAAGGACGCAAAGCGGATTAAGAACGCAAAGACGACAAAGAACGCAAAGAAGGCGAAGATTTCAGTCACATTCGCACATCAGCACACTGGCATATCAGCAACCGGCTAATCACCCTTTCTACCCCTTCCGGGAGGCATATTTGTCGTAAATTTGCGGCTCGCAGCCCTCACGGAGGGATTAAATAATAAAAAAGCGATGCATAATCGGGATTTACCTGTTCGCTAATTAACAAAACTGATGAAATATAAAGCCTTTCTTTTTGACCTGAATGGTACCATGATCGATGATATGCAATATCATATCCGTGCATGGCATCGGATTCTGAATGAACTGGGTGCCGGCATTTCCCTGGAACGTACCAAAGAAGAATGTTATGGCAAAAATCATGAATTGCTCGATCGCGTTTTCCCCGGCCGATTTACAGAGTCGGAAAAGGACAAACTCAGCCTGGAAAAAGAACAGCAATACCAGCAGGAGTTTAAACCCTACCTGCAATTGATCACTGGCCTGGACGAGTACCTTCAACAAGCCCGTCAACAGGGAATCCGCATGGCAATCGGATCGGCAGCCATTCGTTTCAATATTGACTTCGTACTCGATGGATTAAACATCCGGCATTATTTCAGCGCGATTGTAAGCGCCGATGATGTACAGGCCAGCAAGCCCGACCCGGCCACTTACCTGCAATGTGCCGAACTGCTGGGTATTGCTCCGGAGCACTGCCTGGTATTTGAAGATGCCCCCAAAGGTGTGGAAGCAGCCCTCAATGCAGGTATGGATTGCGTGGTCCTGACCACCATGCACCGGAAAGAAGAGTTTAACTATAGCAATATCGTTTCCTTCAACAACGATTATCTTTCCCTGACACAACAGCTGACAGCGGCCATATAAACGATTAAGCAAAGCCCGGATTTTAATAGCTTTGAAAATTACGTTGCCCATGACCAAATACCAGAAACAAACCAGACTGCTTGCTGCCGTGGATTGTATCATTTTTGGATTTGACGGACACGAACTCAACATATTGCTCATTCAACGTGGCTTTGAACCCGAGCGGGGAAAATGGAGCCTGATGGGAGGTTTTATACAACCCGATGAAAGCCCCGATGATGCCGCTACCCGGATCTTAAAAGGCCTGACCGGACTCGATGGTGTATACCTGGAACAACTGCACACTTTTGGCCGCCCCAACCGTGACCCTATTGAACGCACTCTTTCCATTACCTATTTCGCCCTTATAGATATCCAGCGTTACGAAAAACAACTGAGCGATGAGTACCATGCTGAGTGGTTTCCCCTCCACAAAATGCCGAACCTTATCTTCGATCACAACGAGATGGTAAAGATGGCCCGCGAAAAACTGCGTTACAAGGCGGCCCTGCACCCGCTGCTGTTTGAACTGCTGCCTGAAAAATTCACGCTCCCACTATTGCAAACCCTGTATGAATCGGTATATGACACGCAATTTGATAAACGCAATTTCAGCCGCAAAGTCTTATCCACCAACCTGCTGATCAAACAAAATGACAAGGATAAAGACAACTCCCGCAAGGGCGCTTATTATTACAAACTGGATACGAAGAATTATAAGACCAACTTCCAGGCCTTTCTCAGCATTATCCCCATACCCCGCCCCCTTTAATATAACCAGGCCCTAACGGTTAATTTTTTTTATTTAAAAAAATAAGTGTTAATTTGACACGAATTGCTTGATATGGAAAAAAAATTCGTGATCGGTGTAGATTATGGAACGGATTCTGTGCGATCGGTTCTTATCGATGCGCAAACGGGCGAAGAGAAAGCAGCTGCAGTTTTTTATTACCCCCGCTGGAAAAAAGGATTGTATTGCGATCCGTCTGCCAACCGCTTTCGTCAGCATCCCCTCGATTATATAGAAGGACTGGAACAAACCATTCAAACATGTCTGCAGAAAGCGGGTCCCGCCATTGCCGCACAGGTAAAAGGTATTTCGGTCGATACCACCGGCTCCACCCCCATCGCGGTCAACCAGCAGGGAATACCGCTATCACTTCTGCCAGCATTTGCGGAAAATCCCAACGCGATGTTTGTGTTGTGGAAAGACCATACCGCTACGAAAGAGGCCGCACAGATTAACGAGCATGCCCGATCTTTCTCCACCAATTATCTGCAATATGTAGGCGGCATTTACAGCAGCGAATGGTATTGGGCCAAACTGCTTTTTTTACTGCGCACAGATGAGACCATTCGGCAACACATTCACTCTTTTGTTGAACATTGCGACTGGATCCCCTTTCTGCTGACAGGAGGTAACGATGCCACACAACTGAAACGCGGTATTTGCAGTGCAGGACATAAAGCACTCTGGGCAAAAGAATTCGATGGACTGCCACCTGATGATTTTTTCACATCGCTCGATCCGCTGTTAAAAGGATTTACCGACCAATCTTTTACCCACACTTATACAGCAGATCAGCCTGCGGGTAATCTTTCTGCTGAATGGGCCGGTAAACTGGGCCTGTCGACTGATGTTGTTGTCGGCATTGGGGCATTCGACTGCCACATGGGAGCCGTTGGCGGACAAATAGAGCCGTATTATCTCAGTAAAGTGATGGGCACTTCTACCTGCGATATGCTGGTAGCACCCAAAGAAGAAGTCAGCAACATCCTGGTAAATGGTATTTGCGGACAGGTCGACGGATCCATTATACCGGGCATGATCGGTATGGAAGCCGGACAATCCGCTTTCGGCGATGTATATGCCTGGTTCAGAAATCTGCTGGCCTGGCCATTGCAATGGATTACTGATGAAGAAGAAAAAGAACGCATCAGCGATAAGATCATGGGTGAATTAGCAGCGGCGGCGGCACAACTGCCCCTGCAGGAAACAGACGAGATCGCTATAGACTGGTTAAACGGACGCCGCACACCCGATGCCAATCAACTGCTCAAAGGAGCTTTGCAGGGACTGAGCCTGGCAACAGACGCGCCCCGCCTTTTCAAAGCACTGGTAGAAGCCACCTGCTTTGGAGCCAAAGCCATCACAGACCGGTTTACGGAACAGGGAATCACTATTAAAGGATTGATCGGTTTGGGTGGTGTTGCTAAAAAATCACCTTATATCATGCAGACCATGGCCGATATAATGAATATGCCTATCCGTGTTCATAAAAGCGAACAAACCTGTGCAGCAGGTGCTGCCATGTTTGCCGCTACGGCCGCGGGCATTTATCCAACTGTGGAAAAAGCTATGGAAGCGATGGGACAGGGTTTTGACACGACGTATTATCCCAATGAAAACAGAGCAGCGCTATACCAGAAAAGATACGCTCAATACAAAAAACTAGGGAGGTTTATTGAACATGGATAAATATCAGCACATCAGGCACCAGGCTTTTGAAGCTAATATGCAACTGCCCAAACTCGGGCTGGTCCTTTACACCTTCGGCAATGTAAGTGCCGCTGACCGCGACCTGGGTGTATTTGCCATTAAGCCAAGCGGTGTGCCATACGATGAATTGTCGGCCGATAAAATGGTGATCGTTGATTTCGATGGCATCGTGGTTGAAGGCACACTGCGTCCCTCCTCCGATACAAAAACCCATGCCGTACTCTATCGTCAATGGGGCAATATCGGCGGAATCTGCCATACACATTCCCTCTATGCAACAGCCTGGTCGCAGGCACAGCGGGATATCCCCCTGTTTGGCACCACCCATGCCGATCATAACACTACTGACATTCCCTGTGCCCCACCGATGAAGGATGAAATGATCCGGGGAAATTACGAATATGAAACCGGGCTGCAGATCATTCGTTGTCTCGAAGAAAGAAACCTGCGTTATGAAGAAGTGGAAATGATACTGGTAGGCAATCACGCACCCTTTACCTGGGGAAAAACAGCGGCGAAAGCGGTTTACAACAGTGCCGTCCTGGAAAACATTGCACAAATGGCCCACCTGACGCTGCAGATCAACCCTACTGCTCCGCGATTGAAAGAAGCACTGATTAAAAAACATTTCGAACGCAAACACGGCCCGGACTCGTATTACGGACAGCAATAAGCGCTGCACTGCAAAACAACCTGCAAACGTAATTTACTCCATCATTTAAACAACCCGATTGCTGATGAAAAAAATAACCGCCCTCACGCTGATCGCCACACTGGCACTGGCAGCCTGCCAGAATGCTGATGATAAAAAGACAGAAAAAAATACGCCTGTTTCATCGATTGCAGACAGCATATATGGTATTCATGGTACAGATACTATCATACGTTACACCCTCACCAATCCTTCGGGCATGCAGGTCAGCATCCTCAACTATGGCGGCACTATTACCGATATTGTTACCCCCGACAAAAACGGTCACAAGGGTAATGTTGTGCTTAGTTTTAGCAGTCTCGATGGCTATCTCCAAAAAGGCAACCCCTATTTTGGTGCACTCATCGGCCGCTATGGAAACCGTATAGCCAATGCAGCCTTTTCACTGGAAGGAAAAAAATATCAGCTTTCGGCAAACGACAATGGCAATAGCCTCCATGGCGGCATCAAAGGATACGACAAAGTAGTATGGAAAGCAGAAAAACTGGCAGGCGACAGCAGCCTTCAACTCACCTATCTGAGCAGGGATGGCGAAGAAGGCTATCCCGGCAATCTGACGATCAATGTAATTTATACACTCACTGCTGCCAATGAACTGAAGATCGATTACACGGCCACCACAGACAAAGCCACGCCGGTGAACCTGACCAATCATGCTTATTTTAATTTATCTGCCGGCAACCAACCAACCATACTCGGCCATTTTCTGATGATCAACGCCGACCGGTATACCATGGTAAATGACAAACTTATTCCCACGGGTGAACTCCCTGCGGTAAAAGGCACCCCAATGGATTTCACCACACGCAAACTCATTGGTCGGGATATTGCCGGCGTAAAAGGCGGCTATGATCACAACTGGGTATTGAACAAAAAAGGAACAGACCTGGAAAAAATAGCCGAATTGGCTGATACAGCGAGCGGCCGTGTGATGGAAGTATGGACGACCGAACCGGGCATACAGTTCTATTCCGGCAACTTCCTCGATGGCTCACTCACCCAAACAAGGAACGGCGAAAAATACATTCAGCATGCGGGTCTTTGCCTCGAAACCCAGCATTTTCCCGACAGTCCCAACCAGCCCTCATTTCCGACCACCATTTTAAAACCCGGAGAAACGTATCGCCAGACAACGATATACAGGTTTGGCATAAATAATCAATAAACGAAGAAGGAAAGAAATAATTGAACCAGGCCCATTGCCAGCCTCTTTCCGCATCGATCGATTGAACATTTTCTATTTGAATACAACTAATCAACACAGATGAAACATTTCAACGAACAGGAACTTTGGTTTATCACCGGCAGCCAGCACCTCTACGGTGAAGAGACATTACGCCAGGTAGCTATCCATTCACAGCAGATCGCCCATGGGCTCGATGAGGCGCCGCAAATACCGGTAAAAATTATCTTCAAACCCGTTGTAAAAAGCAGTGAAGAGATAACAGCTATTTGCAAAGAAGCCAATAATGCCGAAAACTGTATCGGCATCATTACCTGGATGCATACCTTCTCGCCCGCCAAAATGTGGATCGGCGGATTAAAAATTCTGCACAAACCCTTGCTTCACCTCCATACGCAGTTTAACCGCGATATACCCTGGGGTGAGATCGATATGGATTTTATGAACTTAAACCAGGCCGCGCATGGTGATCGTGAATTTGGATTCATGACCTCGCGTATGCGCATCGATCGCAAAGTGGTGGTCGGCTACTGGCAGGATGAAAAGCTGATCCGCCAGATTGGTGAATGGTCACGCGTAGCTGCCGCCTGGCACGACTGGCAGGGAGCTAAATTTGCCCGCTTTGGCGACAATATGCGTTATGTAGCGGTTACAGAAGGCGACAAAGTGGAAGCGGAACTGAAGTTTGGCTATTCGGTCAACACCTATGGTATCGGCGACCTGGTAAAAGTAATCGGCGAAGTAAGTGACCGCGAAACGGATACACTGGTACAGGAATATGAAGACAGTTACAATGTAATGAGCATACTCCGCAAAGGCGGTGAGCGCCACGATTCGCTTCGCGAAGCAGCCCGCATTGAAGCTGGCTTACGCCATTTTTTGCAGGATGGCAACTTCAAAGGTTTTTCAGACACCTTCGAAGACCTGCATGGTATGCAACAACTACCCGGCCTTGCTGTACAACGTCTCATGGCAGAAGGATATGGTTTTAGCGGAGAGGGCGACTGGAAAACGGCGGCGCTGGTAAGAGCGATGAAAACACTGGCAACCGGATTACCCGGCGGCAATTCTTTCATGGAAGATTACACCTATCATTTCGAACCCAACAATGAAATGGTACTGGGCTCGCACATGCTCGAAATCTGCGCCAGCATTGCTGATGGTAAGCCATCCTGTGAAATACATCCGCTCGGTATCGGCGGCAAAGCCGACCCCGTGCGCCTGGTGTTCAATGTAGCCGGCGGCACAGCCCTCAATGCCTCAATGGTGGATATGGGCAACCGCTTTCGGTTACTGGTAAATGAGGTAACAGCCGTTTCGCCGCAAAGAGATCTGCCCAAACTGCCTGTAGCAAGGGTACTGTGGAAACCGCATCCCAATATGCACACTGCGCTGGCCGCATGGATCTATGCAGGCGGTGCGCACCATACCTGCTATAGCCAGAATTTACATGCCGGCTATCTCGAAGATTTTGCCGCACTGGCCGGTATTGAATATGTACTGATCGATAACCAGACGCAACTGCGGCAGTTGAAAAATGAATTGCGATGGAACGAAGCCTGTTATAAATAAACACCAAGCTATCACTGCAAAACAAATTGTCTATGAATGGCACACTCGCTCTTTCCGATTATATCGTTTTCGTGCTCTACATCGTACTCGTATCTGCTTACGGCTATTGGGTCTACCGCCGCAAAAAAGCCGCCAGCACCAGCACAAAAGATTACTTCCTGGCCGAAGGGTCGCTCACCTGGTGGGCTATTGGTGCCTCACTGATCGCTTCCAATATTTCTGCAGAGCAATTCATCGGCATGAGCGGTGAAGGTTTTTTTGTAGGCATTGCAGTAGCCGCCTACGAATGGATAGCGGCTATAGCACTTATCATTATTGCCGTATGGTTCATCCCCGTATATCTTAAGAATAAGATATTCACGATGCCGCAATTTCTTACCCGGCGGTACAACGGCACGGTGGCATTGATTATGGCAGTATTCTGGCTATTCCTGTACGTCTTCGTAAACCTGACTTCTATTCTCTACCTCGGTGCCGTAGCCATCAACGGACTGGTAGGCGGAGAGTATCTGCACTTCATCATGGTTGGACTGGCCGTATTTGCGCTTATCATTACCCTGGGTGGCATGAAGGTAATCGGCTATACGGATGTAATACAGGTTGCCATACTCATCATTGGTGGTCTGGCTACCACCTACCTGGCCCTTACCATCGTAGGAGAAAAATTTGGTGTGGGCAGAGATGCCATTGCGGGTTTTAAAATGCTGATCAAAGATGCGCCCGATCATTTTAAAATGATTCTGAAGAAACCCGCAGAGACAACGGCTGTCATAAACACACCTATGAATCTCGAAATACAGAAGTATGTGGTACTGCCCGGCATCGCGATGTATTTTGCCGGCCAGTGGATCGTCAATCTCAATTACTGGGGATGTAACCAGTATATCACTCAGCGGGCACTGGGTGCAGATCTGCAAACCGCCCGTACCGGAATATTGTTTGCCGGGTTCCTGAAACTGCTGATGCCGGTGATCGTTATGCTGCCGGGTATCGCAGCCTATGTACTGTATAAAAACGGACACCTCGAAGGGTTCGGTGGTGGAAAAGACGGGGCCTATTCTGCCATCCTTGGATTTCTTCCCGAAGGCCTGAAAGGATTATCTATTGCGGCACTCACCGCTGCCATCGTGGCCTCACTGGCCGGTAAGCTCAACAGCATCTCGACCATTTACACGCTGGATATTTATAAAAAATATATCAATACCGATGCGTCTGAAAAGAAACAGGTATGGATGGGCCGGATTGTTATCCTCGCGGCTATCATACTTTCACTCCTGTTTACCTGGAAAGATCTGTTGGGTATTGGTGGCGAAGGCGGCTTTACATTCATTCAAAAATATACCGGCTTTATAAGCCCCGGCGTTTTTGCGATGTTTCTGCTGGGTATGTTCTGGAAAAGAACCACCGGTACAGCCGCTATCGTTGGACTCATCACCGGCTTTGGTCTGTCTGTCTTCTTTAACAATTACGCGGTAGGTATTTTTGGTAAAGAAACGTGGCTGTACACGGCTTTTGAATACCAGAAAATGGCCGATGGTGTAGTACAAACGGTTATCGAAATCCCCTTCCTGATCAACATGGGATGGTCCTTCTTTATAACGGTAGCAGTAATGGTGGCGCTTAGCCTCGCAGGACCTAAAGTCAATCCAAAAGCCTTTGTACATGATAAAGAAATGCGCAGGCTTTCGGCACCTACCATCGCGATGATTGTAATAACCCTGCTGATAATCGGTGCTCTCTATGCCAAATTCTGGTAGCAGTGTCTGCCTGGTATCGCTTAAACAAAAAAGCGCCGCAGGAGATAAGAGTTCACCGTAACTGATCATTTTATTCTATAGGAACATGAAGAAATATATTGTTTTTATTGCCGGGAGTATTTTATGCTCCGTTGTACTGCCCGCCCAGACGCTGAAAGGACGCATTAAAGTGGATATCGAACGTACAACCGGCACGATCGATTCCCTGCTCTACGGAAATTTTACCGAACACCTGGGGCGTTGTATCTATGGCGGTATCTATGACCCCGCCTCTTCACAAGCCGACCAGTATGGCTTTCGTAAAGATGTGCTGCAGGCGTCGAAGGAACTAAACACGTCCATACTAAGATGGCCCGGCGGCAACTTTGTATCCGGCTACAACTGGATGGATGGAATTGGCCCCGCAGCTAACCGTCCCCGTAAAAAAGAACTGGCCTGGAATACCATTGAAACCAACCAGGTAGGTACCGATGAGTTTCTGCGTTATGCTGAGCGTATGGGAGCACAACCCTATATTCCGGTAAACCTGGGCACCGGTACACTCGACGATGCGCGCAACTGGGTGGAGTATTGCAATAGTGATACTGGTACGTACTATGCCAATCTGCGTGCGAAGAATGGACGTATCGCTCCTTACAAAGTGAAGTACTGGAGCCTGGGCAATGAGATGGATGGCTGGTGGCAAATGGGTGCCAAGAATGCCGACGACTACGGCAAATACGCCCTGGAAGCCGCCAAACTGATGAAATGGGTAGATCCTTCCATTAAACTCACCGTTTGCGGCCTCAGTACCTGGAGCAGCGGCACACCCGACTGGAACCGGACCGTACTCTCCCACCTCAAAGGATATGCGGATTATATTGCCTTACACTATTATTTCGGTGACCGTACGAATAATTACCTGGAATATATGGCCTCCATGCAGGAGCCGGAAAAAGAGATTAAACAAACCGAAGCAATCATCAACGAAGTGCGTTTCAAACACCGGATAGATAAACCCATTTACATTGCTTTCGATGAATATAACGTATGGTACCGGACCGGTGTGGAAGAAAAGCTGGAAGAAAAATATAATTTGCAGGACGCTCTGGCCATCGCCACATTCCTGAATACACTCATACGCAATGCGCATATTGTAAAAATGGCCAACATTGCGCAACTGGTAAATGTAATTGCCCCCATGATGATCACCGATGATAAACTCTGGAAACAAACGATTTATTATCCCCTGCAGCTATTTGCCAGTCATTGTTACGGTGAGTCGGTCAATACATTTGTACAAAGCGACACCTTCAACACACAACGCAGCAAAGGCATTCCTTACCTCGACGTATCCTGTACCTACCAGCAAGAAAAGCAAGCACTGGTCATCAACGTCGTTAACCGCCACCCTTCGCAGGCAATCGAAACAACGATCGAAAGCCAGTTTGGTACCCTGGCCAAAAAAGCAACGGCCTACGAAGTAAATGGCAGTCACCTCAAAGAGGAAAATTCGGTAACCCAGCAAAAAGTAAAAACGGTGGAGCGTAGCTTTGATGCCGGCGGTAAACAATTCACCTATACATTTCCACCGCATTCCTTTACACAACTCGTTTTATCCGTAAAATAACAGCGATCAAAAGTGCGCAGTATTATGAGAAAACAATTATTACCCTTTTTCGCCGGAAGTTTGCTGGCAGGCAGTGTGCCTGCCCAGGTGAAGAATGACTACCCCATACAACCCGTTGCATTCACCCAGGTACACGTGATGGATAATTTCTGGTCGCCGCGCATGAAAATAAATGCCGATGTAACCATCCCCTATGTACTGGAACAATGTAAAAAAACGGGGCGGATCGATAATTTTTTAAAAGCCGCAGGAAAAATTCCCACTGGCGATAAGCTCACCAGTTTTACATTCGATGATACAGACCTGTATAAAGTCATCGAAGGCGCTTCTTACAGCCTGCAAACAAAGGCTGACCCACAGTTGCAGCGATACCTCGACACGTTAATTGCTATCATCGGCGATGCTCAGGAAGCAGATGGCTATCTCTATACCTTTCGCACCACCCGCGTGACTCAACCGCACGAATGGATTGGCTCGAAGCGCTGGGAAAAAGAAGAAGACCTCAGCCATGAGCTCTACAATGCAGGCCATCTCTATGAAGCGGCTACCGCACATTACATCGCTACCGGCAAAAAGAATTTCCTGAATATTGCCATTAAGAATGCAGACCTGCTCGTGAAAACATTTGGCTGGGGTAAAGAAGAAAAATTTCCGGGTCATCAGATTGTAGAAACCGGGCTGGTAAAACTCTACCGCGTCACAGGTAAGAAGGAATACCTCGATCTGGCAAAGTTTTTCCTGGACCTCCGGGGAAAAGAAGGACACCTCAATCATGAATATAGCCAGGCACATAAAAAGGTAACTGATCAGCACGAAGCGGTGGGACATGCCGTAAGGGCGACCTACATGTACTCCGGCATGGCCGATGTAGCCGCACTAACCGGCAATCAGCAATACCTGCATGCCATCGATGATATCTGGAACGATGTGGTGGACAAAAAGCTGTATATCACCGGAGGCATTGGCGCTACCGGCAACGGAGAAGCTTTTGGTCAACCCTATGACCTGCCCAACATGAGCGCCTATGCAGAGACCTGCGCTGCCATTGCCAATGTATACTGGAACAACCGCATGTTTCTTTTACATGGCGATGCCAAATACATCGATGTCCTGGAGCGCACTTTATACAACGGATTATTATCCGGCATCTCGCTCAGCGGTGATAAGTTTTTTTATCCCAACCCGCTTGCTTCAATGGGGCAGCACCAGCGACGAAGCTGGTGGGACTGCGCCTGTTGTGTATCTAACATGACACGGTTCATGCCTTCCATACCGGGTTACCTTTATGCGCAAAACAACAACAATCTTTACGTTAACCTCTTTGCGGGCAGCAGCTCCGAAATCACCCTGCCTGCAGGAAAATTAACCATCCTGCAAAACACCAATTATCCCTGGGAAGGCAGCAACGAGATCACAATCAATCCTGCTAAAAAGATAAATTTCACCCTGCATATCCGCATACCAGGTTGGGCACAACAGCAACCGGTGCCCGGAGGGTTATACACAGAAACAGGTGCCAGTCAACCCATCGTAATTTTATTAAACAGTAAACCGGTTTCCTATAAAATGGAGAAAGGGTATGCCATCATCAACCGGACCTGGTCTGCCGGTGATAAAATCCGTTTTGACCTGCCCATGCAGGCTCAAAAGGTAATAGCCAACAAACAGGTAAAAGCCAATACCGGTCGTTTCGCTTTACAACGCGGTCCACTGGTCTATTGCCTGGAAAGTCCTGATAACAGCGACAGTTCAGTGATGAATATTGTCGTACCGAAAGAAACACCCGTACAGGCCGTCTATAAACCGGATTTACTGAATGGCGTCATGACCCTGCAAATGACAGGACTGGCCACCAGGCGGCAGGCAAACAGTGAAGCACTTTTGCAGGCATCACAAAACGTAACCGCCATACCCTATTATGCCTGGGCCAACCGGGGCCCCAGCGAAATGGAAGTATGGATTGCCAGTGAAGCATCGGTAGCCAAACCAAAACCCGCACCATCCATTGCATCGCGCAGCAGGGTAAGCTCATCTGTAAACAATCCCCGCATGTACCGGTCGGTCAACGATCAGTATGAACCGGCAGATTCGAAAGACCCCAGCGCCTCTTACCTGCACTGGTGGCCCAAAAAAAATACCACCGAATGGGTGCAATATGATTTTGACAGCAGCTATACAGTTTCCCAATCCATTGTGTACTGGTTTGACGACAGCCCCTGGGGTGGTTGCCGTATTCCTGCCTCCTGGAAAATTTATTATCGTACCACCAGTGGCGAATGGGCTCCGGTAAAAAACACTTCGGCTTACGAAATTGAAAAAGACAAATACAGTACTGTAAAATTTGAGCCGGTGACAACTACCGCGCTAAAACTGGAAGTACAGTTACCGGCGGAGTTTGCAACGGGTATACATGAGTGGATAGTGAAATAAGGTGGAAGGTGGAAGGTTGAAGGTAAAAGGTAGAAAACGGGCGCAAATAAGGCAGGAGGTTTAAGGAAAAAGGTAAAAGGCGGACAATAGCTGTAAACAAAAACGATCAACAACTGATACGTCATGCTGAACAAATTATATGTTTCTTTTTGCAGTATTCTTCTTGTAGCGGGCAGCTCTGCACAATCATATATACCGGAGAAAAACAATAGCCTGGTAAAAGTAAAACCGGTAATACCTGTAAAAGCTTATGGTTTCAATCTCCGCGATGTACAGCTGCTGGAGGGCAGCCCTTTTAAAAATGCAATGGAGAAAGATGCCGGTTACCTGTTATCGTTAAATCCTGACAGGCTGCTGCATCGCTTTAACCAAAATGCCGGCCTGCCGGTTAAGGCGCCGGTATACGGCGGTTGGGAAAGCGATGGCTTATCCGGGCATACGCTGGGCCATTATCTGTCTGCCTGTGCCATGATGTATGCATCCACCGGCAACAAAGCGTTTAAAGAAAGAGTGGACTATGTTGTGAGTGAACTGGAGCGTTGCCAGCAAGCGAGAAAGACTGGTTATATTGGCGCCATCCCCAACGAAGATTCGATCTTTGGCAAAGTAGCGCGCGGCGATATCAAAACCGGTGGCTTTGACCTCAACGGCGGCTGGAGTCCCTGGTATACGGTACATAAAGTGATGGCAGGCCTGGCAGATGCTTACCTGTATGCCGGCAGCAGCAAAGCATTGCAGTTGTTGAAAGGCATGGCCGACTGGACAGCCCGTATTGTCAACCCACTCACCGCGGAGCAGTTACAAAAAATGCTGCGCTGCGAATACGGTGGCATGAATGACCTGCTGGCCAACCTGTACGCTTTTACCGGCGAAAAGAAATACCTCGATCTTTCTTACAAATTCTACGACGACTTTGTGATGGAACCGCTGTCAAAAAAAATTGATCCCATGCCGGGAAAACATTCCAATACCAATGTGCCCAAAGCCATTGGCAGCGCCCGGCAGTATGAACTTACGGGGAGGGAATCGGATAAAACCATTGCTTCTTTCTTCTGGGACCGCATGACCAATCACCACAGCTATGTGATTGGCGGCAACAGCAATTATGAATACTGTGGCGAACCGGATAAACTCAATGACCGCCTCAGCGATAACACCAACGAAACCTGCAATACCTACAATATGCTGAAGCTGACCCGGCACTTATTTTCCTGGCAGCCGGTAAGCCAGCTGGGCGATTATTATGAGCGGGCTTTATACAATCATATCCTGGCCTCGCAAAATCCAGAGACAGGTATGATGTGTTATTTCGTGCCGCTTCGCATGGGTACGCAAAAAACATTCAGTGATTCCTTCAATACCTTTACCTGCTGCGTAGGGAGCGGTATGGAAAACCATTCCAAATACCAGGAAGGCATCTATTACGAAGGGGTTGATGGCAGCCTGTTTGTGAACCTCTTTATTCCCTCACAGCTCAACTGGAAAACAAAGCATGCCACTATAAGACAGGAAACGCGCTACCCCGAAGAGGGTCTTACCAAACTCACTGTGCGCACAGCCAGGCCGTCCGATTTTGCCATCCGGCTCCGGAAGCCCTGGTGGGCTACCAGTGGCTACAGCATCACGGTAAACGGGAAAACGATCAGCAATAGCGGTGAAGAAAATGGCTTTATTGTCGTGAAGCGTAAATGGAACAACAACGATGTACTGACTTTCTCTGCCCCCATGAATCTGTATACAGAGAGTATGCCCGACAACCCCAACCGCGTCGCCTTTCTATACGGTCCCCTGGTGCTGGCCGGACAACTCGGTACGCAGATGCCCGACCCAGTATATGGAGTACCCGTACTATTAACAGCTAATAAGAACATCAGCGACTGGATAACTCCTGCAGCAGCACCACTCACGTTTACCACAAAAGGAGTGGGAAAACCTATGGATGTGCAGCTGTCGCCGTTTTACAGCACCTACCAACAATACTATAGTGTGTACTGGGATTATTTTACGCCCGATCAATGGGTCAGCCGCCAGGCGGAGTATGAAGCAGAGAAGAAAACAGCCCGGGAGATAGAAGAAAAAACCATCGATCATTTCCGCATCGGAGAAATGCAACCCGAGCGGGATCACAATCTGACGGCCGGAGAAAAATCTTATGTGAGCGATGCGCTGGGCATCAACGGACGTGAGGCCAGAAGCGGCAGCTACTTTAGCTTCGAAATGAAAATCGATCCGCAGGCAGCAGAAAAAACAGATCTGCTGCTGACCTATATCGGCGATGACAAGGGAAGAAAGTTTGACATACTTGTAGAAGGTAAACTTATTGCTACCGAAGACTGGAAAGGCGGCACTACGGGTAAGTTTTACAATATCACCTACCCTATCCCTGCTGAACTGCTAAGGGGCAAACAAAGCATTACGGTGCGTATTGAGGCCAATCACAACCGTACCGCAGGCCGCATATTTGGCGCAAGGACGGTAAGGAAATAAAAAAGCACCAGCCCGCCAGATAAGTTGGACCGGCTGGCCCTTCACATTTTACCCATTTATTCCATCGTAGGCCCGCATTGCAATGCGGGCCTACGACTGTTAACGAAGATATCCTACCACATTCCCGTGATCGCTGGATTTCGGACCGGCTGGTCCTTCAGCTTTTACCTATTTATTCCATCGTAGGCCCGCGTTGGAATGCGGCGCTACAACCGTTTACAAAGACACTACGCTGTATTCCTGTGATCATTGGATTTCGGACCGGCTAGACCTTCACCTTTATATATTTATTCCATCGTAGGCCCGCTTTGCAATGCGGGCCTACAACCGTTTACAAAGACACCACACTATATTCCTGTGATCACTGGATTTCGGACCGGCAGGCCCTTCAGCTTTTAAATATTTATTCTATTGTAGCGCCGCATTGCAATGCGGGCCTACGAGCGTTAACGAAGACATCCTACCACATTCCCGTGATCGCTGGATTACCAACGCGAGCATTGCAATGAGGACCTACAACCGTTTACAAAGACACTACGCTGTATTCCTGTTATCATTGAATTTCGGATCGTTGGCCCTTCAGCTTTTACCCATTTATTCCATCGTAGGCCCGCATTGCAATGCGGGCCTACGACCGTTAACGAAGATATCCGACCACATTCCTGTGATCGCTGGATTACCAACGCGAGCGTTGCGGACGGCTTTCGCGTTCCCGTGCAATATTCACGGATATATTACGTCCCTCAATTTCTTTATTGTTGAGTGCGTGCATTGCCTGGTCGGCTTCCGATGCAGACTTCATTTCCACAAAACCAAATCCGCGGCTGCGTCCGGTTTCGCGATCCATAATAACTTTGGCGGCACTTACCTCGCCAAAAGATCCAAATAATTGTTTCAGGTCTTCTTCCCGGACATGAAAACCCAGGTTAGACACAAACATGTTTGTCATAACAAATGATTGTAAAAATTAAAAATAACAGAAGGACTACAACAAGAGCAAAGAGGAGAAGAAATTGTTACCTGAAGAAGCGTAAGAATTAAAACTAATCCTGACTGGATGATGGAGAACCTATGTTCAATCTATTGAAGATACGACAAATAAACGACATTGCCAAATATCGGGTATTGCCCCCTATTCACCTGTCAGCACATAAAGGCCCTTTGCCTGAAGCCTTTTACCAATGGTATCCGGCGGCTGAATCTTCCTTAAACGCGCATACACTTATTGACGGATGATTCTTCCATCTTCCATCTCTATCATTCTATTGGTATGTGTTGCGAATTCCGGATCATGTGTTACTATGAGCAAGGTTTGCTGAAACTGTTCGCTTAGTTCTTTAAATATATCCAGCACAAGCCAGCTATTTTTTTTATCCAGATTGCCGGTAGGTTCATCACCCATAATAATCAAAGGATCATTGATCAATGCCCGCGCAATAGCCACCCGTTGTTTTTCTCCGCCTGAAATAAGATTCGGCTTTCTGGCGCTGAGATGATCAATCCCCAAAACATTCAGCCATTTCAATGCATTCTGTTCAATTTGTTTTTCACTTTGCCTGTTCAATTTCAGGCCCGGCAACATTACATTTCTCAGCACACTGAACTCATTTAAAAGGTAATGGAATTGAAACACGAAGCCGATTTTCTCATTGCGAACTTCGGCCAAACGTATACCGGGCTTGCGTGTCATCAGTTCACCGTCAATCAGCAAGCTTCCTTCATAATCAGTATCCATCGTAGACAGGATATACAGCAGCGTGGATTTACCGCATCCCGATTTACCCATTACCGAAACAAATTCGCCTTTATTGATCTGAAAGCTGATATCCTTTAATACGGGCACATCGATATGATCATGAAAGGTTTTACTGATATGACTCGCTTCGAGAACAGAATTACTCATATTATTTACCTCTGATAATAATGACAGGATCAATCTTACTTGCTTTTGCCGCAGGAAACATACCCGCCAGGTAAGTTGTTATCAGCGAAAACAACGTGCCGATAACATAATAAGCCGGATTGTAATTGACCGGATAAGTGGTTATAGTGGGAAGCGAACTGAAATGAAAAGGAATAGCATCAATCAATAGCGATAACAGATAACCCAATAACAATCCCATAGTACCACCGAATATGCCGATACCCAAGGCTATCATCAAAAAAATTATTTTCACATCCCTGCCTGAAAACCCGGTGGCTTTCAGGATAGCAATAGAATCCATTTTCTCATAGATCATCATGTTTAAAATATTATAAATACCAAAGCCGGCCACTATCAGCAGCGTAATTCCCACCACATAGGAAATAAGTGTTCGTATAGAGCTGCCGGTTTCAAATTCACTGTTGGCCGTTTGAATATCTACCGCCTGTAAACCAAAGAGCGATTTATACTCCTTTGCGATTGCCGGAGCCTCTCCGAGATCATTCAATTTTACCTGTATGTCTGTATAATAGTCGGGAGGCTTGCCGGTTATTTTCTGGGCGGTAACTATGGAAGTATATCCCTGTATCTTATCCAGGTCTCTTATACCCGATTGATAGTAACCAATCAGCTTTAAAGGAAAGATATCTCCGGACGGCGTAGTGACGTAAACCTGGTCGCCGATATTCACCAATAATTGATCCGCCAGCGGTTTTCCCAGAATAATACTATTGGGAATGGTCATTAAATCATCTCCAGACCCACCGGTGATATAATCGTAAAAATGAAACAGCTCATTCTCTTCCCGGGCGTTGATGCCATCGATCACGCCGGCTATACGTATATTTCCCTCGTTAAAAAAAGCAGGTGTATGAACTTTCGGAGAAATGCCGCGTACCCTTTTATCAGCCCGAATAGCCCCGATGATGGCTTCACTGTTATATATCTCCTCGCGGCTGTTGACAGCTTCCACGGAAGAAATAAAATTGTAAAAATCTTTATACATACTCACCCTTGAAACAGGCTGACGCGGATTCTTTTCTATTTCATTATACAGGCGTATATGAGCAGTACGATTCAAAATCAATCCATCTAGCAACTTGTTTAAGCCGGTCATGAAACCGAGCAGAGCAATAAACATCGTTATACTAAAAGTAACACCAATTGCGGCCACTAATGTCTGTTTCCAGCGTGCCAGTAAAAGCGATCCCGCTATCTCTATATTCAACTTATAATTCACCGCGAAGGTTTTTTTATTAGATCATCTTTGCTTAAACCACTGACTATTTCTACCTGCTGGTAATCCTTTAAACCAATAGTCACTTTTCGCGTTTCGCCGTTTTTGAGCAATACGGTATTATCATCAAGCAAATAAGAACGGGGAATTATCAAGGCTTTTTCTTTAGTACTGATCAGGATATTGGCCTCTACCGTTAAATTAGGGAAGAGCGGCTGTGGTCGCGAAGTAAAAGAGGCCTCAACCTTAAATTTTCGGGAGCGGTCATCCATGATCGGCTGAATCTTTGTTACCACAGCGTCAAATACCTGTCCCTGGTAACTATCCATGGTTACAAATACTTTTTGTCCCGGTCTGATCTTACCAATATCATATTCATCCACCTGCAGTTCCATCAAAAACTCCTCCTGGTCGCCAATAACGGCAACAGGAGCTTGCGTATTTACCATTTCTCCCTGCTCCTTTAATATATTGTAGACTTTTCCATTCTGCCTGGCCTTAATAAAATAATCACTGTTTACGGAATTGCTGATCTGCAGATTCTTCAGCGACTGCTGTGCGGCAAAATCAATTTGCCTGACCAGGTTGTTATACTGCAACACACTCGCCTGGTAGGCCGTTTGTGAATTCTTCCATGCAAGTTCCCGCTGCTCCAGTTCATTCCGCGTTCCTATTCCTTCATTCCACAAATACTGCTGCCGTTGAAACAAAGCAGAATCGTTCTGCATTTTTTTCCGCGCCAGGTCACTATTTATTCTATATTCATTCAGTCTGTCGCTACCAAAAGCTACAGAAGAATAGGTGGCAGCTATTCGTGCATTTTCGGTGTTGAGCTTCGGGGTTTCGTTAGCCAAAACCATAAGAACATCGCCTTGCTTTACAATATCACCTTCACTAACCAGCTTTTGTGAAATAATGCCATTTACCGTCGAAAAAACCTGGTACTGGTTCCTGCTTTTTACAATACCGGAAGCATACACAGACGCTGTGATATTCCGGACTGCAGGCTTTATCAAATTTTCTTCTTTGCGGTTACAGGCTATGAGAAGCAAAGCAACTACTGAAAGAGACCATTTCATTCAATAAAATTAAAAAGCGTCACTTTACCGAACCCTGAGCAATGTCAGCCACAAACCTTTTAAAGGTCATAAGCGCCAGAAACCTGGCTTCGCCCCAAAAGGCTTACCAGAGGTAATCGAGCGCCGAAGATATAGTCCCGGTAAACAAACTTTTCGCCAACCTGCCCACCTAAAATTAATTGTCCCTATTTTGAAAATAAAAGAGCCTGATCAGTCATTTTACTGATTAACATCATAAGGGTTCATAGCAGGTATTCGGTAATCCCAGGGGGAAGAATGCGGGCACCGCCCATGGCCGGCTTCCCCCTTTGAGCCGGCTCTTTGGGGTAAAAGCATTGATCATAGCCGGCATGTGCAGTTGCACGAACTCTGTGGGCAATACGTAAGAGCTGGCGGAGAAATAACCAATAGGGCCATACCGCTTTGTGTAAGCCCCTTAGCCCGCCGCGCTCCGGATTATTCACTTATTTTCAGTAACCACCGGCCTGTGCCATCACTAAACCGGAGCAGATACATACCGGGCGATAAGGCTGAAATATCGAGCAGATAAGACTGGCTGGTCAAAACCGCCTGCATCACCAACTTACCGGTTGCATCGATCACCTTAAGGCCCGTATTCAACATAGCCGGATTGGCGAAAGATATCCGGGTCCTGTCTTTTGCCGGATTAGGGAATACGGTAAGGTCGCCTTCGCGGGGTGTATTGATTTTAATGACCGGACTGAATTTATATTGTCCGTCCTGATCAATCATCTTCAAACGGTAATAGGCAATGCCCGGAGCGAGCGCACAATCGCTGAATGAATAGGAATTGTTACCGCTACCAATGGCTGTCTGCGTGCCAATAGCAGAAAAATCTGTCGCGTTTGAACTTTTTTCAATCGAAAACTCTTTGACATTGACTTCATCGGCAGTTTGCCATTGCAAGAGATTACAATCGCCTCTATTACGGCCAGAAAAATCCAGTAAGCGCAGCGGTAGCGGATATAGTTGTGTCTTTACAAAAAAACCGCTGAAGCCGGTCACATCAAAACTGATTTCCCATCTGGCTGCCGCAGCATTCCATACTTTAGACAGCGATGCATTATTGATAGTCTGTACTGGTCCCGGATATGTCTCCGGCAGGCCGGATGAATTACTGCTGGTGCCACCTCTTTTTTCGACGCGCATATTGGTTATGCCTGCGGCATCGGCGGGACCAGTCGGAAGCTTAATTGTATTGACTGCATTGAAATCATTAAAATCTTGCTGTGTAAAGTAAAGAGTAACCCGGCCGGTTGCCGTACCATTGTTGAGCTGAGGAGTGATTTCGTAATGCCGTTTTACATACTGAGCTGGCTGTGTTGATTCAATCCACACCCGGGCGGTTACTGTACCTGAAATGGTATAAGGGCTGCCGGATTGCACCGCCCCTACCAGGCTGCTGCAGTTGGAAAAATAATTGGTCCCGCTGGCATTCAATCCAATCTGTACCATAGTTGCCGCGGTCGGAAGGGGATTTACAGCGCTGTTTACATGTCCGCCTTCATAAGCGCCAATATCCAAAGAACCGGTTCTGGGCAACCCGAGTATATCTGTTGAAGGAGTCACCCCCGTACCCGCATTGAATGCAGCTGAACTGCATTGCAAACGTAACCCATCATCGGCGGTACCCCACCGGTTGTCTGGCCCATCGCCATCGGCCAGGTTAACAAACAGTGGGTTGCCATTTAATATGGCTGTAGTTATTGTATTGGTAACAGTCAATGGCGAGCCCGCCGCATCGCGTATGATACAATTCGTAAAAGACGGCTGATATTGCGTGCGGTTTTCCTGGCTGTAGATTTCATTGCGGTTAGCAACAGAACTGCTTGTGGGTGTATTGTTCCAGAAAATACAATTCCGGAATTGCGCATCAGCAAAACCCGAAAAGGCCGTGCCTGCATAAGAGGAGGTATTGCCGGCAAAGGTACAGTTAGTAAAAGTGCTGAGATTATTTTCCGCACCACCAATGCTGATACACGCGCCGTTTTGAGCGCTGTTATTATAGAATACACAATTTGTGACACTGGTAGATCCATAAGCAATATACAAAGCGCCGCCCCTCGACCCATCCAAAAAGCCCGAACCGCTGGTATTATTTACAAAATAACAACGGGTCAAAACACAGGCTCCGCCGATGATATTCATGCCTGCGCCAAACACACCGAAACTGGCTCCCCCATTCAGGAACGAGTTGGCATCAAAAACACAATCAGTAATTACCGACGACGACTCTTCATTAACCATTCCTGCTCCCCAGGCATCATCATTGTTATCGGTACAATCTGCACTGTTTCCCATGACAATACAGTTTGAAAAAACGGTAGAAGAAAAAGCATTATAGATACCGCCTCCTTTATGCCGGTCAATCACTCTTGTAGCGACAGTAACCCTGGATTGTCCAGGCGCGGCAGCATACCCCTTTGTGATTGTAAATCCGTCGAGCAAACTGGTATTGGACAGATTGACCGACATGACTACGTGATAGGCATTGTCTGTAAGCGTATTCAGCACTCCCAGGTCGCCGCTTAAAGTAGTTATATTATTTACCGGGTTACGCTCGCTTAGCTGTGTTTCGCTGCCTGCAAAACCGCCATAGATCTTTACGCCATTCTTTAGCATAAAGGTTTTGTCGCGGTTATTGGCAGGCGATGCATTGCCAAAAGGGTCATGTGTGGGTAAATAAGTGCCCGCCTTAACCCAAATACTCGAGTTGGCTGCGGCAACAGCTATAGCTGCCTGCAAATCTTTTTTGGCACTGGCCCAGGATGTGCCCGCACCGGTATTATCAGGCCTTGCGGCATCAACATAATAAGTTTGCGCAGAGAGCATTAACGACTGGCAAAGAATAGCAACAATCAGCAGGAGTCTCAACATAGTATTGGTATTGCAGTATGCAGAATATCCCCTGCATAATAGCACATAAAGCAATGGCTGAAAATTGTATTCTATAAAACCGAATCAACTGTCAACGGAAAGCGGGAAAAGGTATATTAATGCAATTGGAGGGCGTAACACATAAACCAGCTATAAGGGTAATCTGTAAAATGAGTCTACCGAATTTATCCTCCTCGCTGTTTAAAAAATTCAACCATATGGGATATTTCCTCCCATTCGTAATTTAAATCTGTTAGAAGAATTTTCTTTTTTGAATTCTTTCCGAAATACACCCAAAGCTCATAAGTATCAGCACTGGGGTCATCAAGTTTCGCGATTTTCGTATGCGTAATTAATGACCATTGGACAAATGCCCTCTTCAATCTAATACCTTCTTTTGACAGCACTATCTTCGGCCGGGTGTCAACTAATTTGTAGACAGAGAACGCAACAATAACAGTCAAAAAAATGTAACTCCCGAGATTATTCTCTTTGACAGCCGTCAAACAAATAATGGCAATAAATAGCATAAAGAAAAACAGCAACAAGCTCTTCCGTTTTGAAACAACAATTTTAACACTCTCTGAATATCTTTTATTTAAATAGTCAGGAGAAAGTTTTGTATCTATGAGCTGTGGGTTGTTAAAAAAAATTAACACTTGCTTTAACTTCATAATGTACCAAATACACCCGGGTCATTGTCCTTTAGAGTTCTTATTGCCATGTACCTATAAAATTACCAACTCTTGGGCAAACGACTCCATTGTTAGGCAACCTTCATTCTATTGATCTTGATTTTATGATTTGCTAACAATCATCTGCCTATCACCGGTTCGTAGACGTCGCATATCTACTCAAAATTCCGCGATCAGACTGCATATTCCTTTACTCAAGCTATTCAAAACTGCCGATTCTATCCTCAAGATATCCTTGCTCTTCCCGGGAAGCCGGGTAAGGAAGACTCAACAAATAGGCCCAATCGATTTTATTGAAGATTTCCCGAATTTGCGCGTCCTTCAGCTTCGAGAATCTCTTGCAGAACAAAAATATGGCATCAAGTAAAACTTCAATAGATTTTCTATGCCGATCTTCCGATTTATTAATCAAAGATAATGGGATATGAATTTCATACATCTTTATCATTTCCGATTTAATCGTTCTTGGTGCATCTGCCAAAACTGTGTTTATAAGCTTATGATTCCCTCCAGATATGTACAGTATGCTCAGAACCGACTTCCACTGGCTTTTTCCTATTTTCGAATTTTGCAACTCTTTGCTGAAAAAAAATTCCAGATAGTCTCGAACCTTTTCCGACAAAGGAGGTCTTTCTTCCGAAGAAGTACTACTTAAAAGTATTTGAAACCATTTCGTCATCCAATCAAATTAAATTTTTTCATACCCACCTCACTTCAAAATAAAAATATTATTCCGGAATCATTGTTTATAGCAGCCTCAATCCCCGCAAGCAGTTTCCTTTTCAATAAAAATCCGATAGAAAGAGTAGACTCCTCGGAGATCACTTCAGCCAGGAAAGACACTTGCTCCATATCGTCAATGATAGTGGTTTCAAACTCATCTATCAGAATACCTGTTTTATCATAAAATCGATTAAGAATCCCTGAACGCCACAACATTTCAAATTCCTTTCCCGAAAGAGAAAAAGCTTTTCCTCCCTCCATCTCAAAGTTGACATCCTTCTTAAAATGCTGAATAGCCTCCTTTGTTTTTGGAATTAGTATTCGTTTGCCATTATTCATAACCCAAATAAAACATATTCAAAAACCAACCACATGTAAGCCATAACAGAATCGGAGTGCTTTATTATTCATTAAAAGTCAAATAAAAAATCAACAAATTTCCCATAAGCATCTCCCCCACTCATTTCATAAAGAACCATTTTTTCCGGTAAAACATACGTATCATTATCAAGTAACCGATTAACGGTAAACTCTGAATACACATACAAAATTTCCAAAAAATCTGACGAGCTTTTGCTGCATTTGATCATAACATGATCAATGTTGTCATGATCAAGTAACACAATCTCTCTTGTACTCCTATCAACAGCAAGCAAATCCATTTCGATTTTTCCAAACAATAAGTACTTTTCAACTACCTTGTATCCATCGAAAAAACTGAATACACCTATTTCTACATTACTCATCTCGTAATTATTAATCAAAGCGGACAACTCATCACGATAAGACGTTTGATTCCTCTTTGGATATATACGCATTCGTTCAACTACATTTCTGATCTGATGACCTGCATCATGGTCAATCAAAGCATTAAGTTGTTTTACAATTTTTTTAGATTCCATAAATTTCACATTCGACTTTCAAATAAAGTTTCGCGAAAAAAGCCTCATAGTCCGCAAGTGCAATATGAAAATATTTTTACATAGTGATAAAAGAAAGATGGCGTTTTTAGATTTTCGTATTGGGTCTCAGTTTTACTTCGCTCCCAGTTTTCTTCCGGATGATATTTATCCACTCTCTTGTCATAAAACTTCAAAAACCTCGCCCCTTCTATTTTAAACTTCTCTACCTGAAAGACGTCAGATACGGGGAGTGAATTATTACTGGAAATTTCGTTAATACAATCTGATAAATGATATTTTTTCCCAGAATAGTCAGAACTCATATAACTACTAATCAAACAATTCGAAGCTGAATCTTCCTCCCATACAGTAAATCCCGAAAACGAAAACTCTTTTGTATTAAAAGATTTGCTATCAGTTAAAAAATCAAGTCGTTTCCTATTCGACAGAAAATAAGAACATTTTATCAATGTATCTCTCGCATCCGTGCTGTAATAAAAACAATATGAAAAATCATACTTATTAATCAAGCTTACCAAACACTGTACAACAACATCCTTTTCGCTAAAATATACGAATATATTAAGCTCATTACCCCTATAAGCAAATAGCGAAACAGGATATGGTAAACCTATTGTACTCGACTCCTTTCTACCAATTCCTTGAAAGGAAATCCAATTAACGTCTTGTCTTAGGCAAAAATAGAATCAAATTTATTCTTGAAGCCTACTGTAATCAACTCTGTCTTAATCGTTGTATTGCCTTTTGTCTGCGGGCTATCTTTTTTCACATCAAAATTGCAATTGGCCGATGATATTAAAAACGCCAATACATAAAACAAAATGCTTATTCTTTTTAGATTTAATAGCCGCTGTGCCACTCTAATCAATTAATGGATGACGGGTATATAAAGAGTATCGACTCCATTTTTCTTATAGGCTTTGACCACATAAAATTTTGTGTCAGATTTTATGAGCTGTACCCCAGAGGCATATACAATCTCAATCGTTTTAGTAAAGAACCCATTTTTCCTAAAAAACCGATAGTAACTTTGTGTGCCAAAAAGGGCTGATCCGCTAACTATTTTACTAATATAAACTTTATCCTTCTGGCCCAATACGATCTCAAGCCTTTCCTCAAATTTCATATTAAATATTGAGGACGTTAGATAAAACCTCGCATTACACACCACAAGCCCTGCAATCATCAAAAATTTCAAAAGCCTCGACGTTAGCAACATCTTATTTAAGACGAAAAATAACAAAATTGACAAACCAAAACCTATTACATAGAGGTAGTTCCTAACAAAAACATTTACTGAAGGAACAAACTCTATAACGTAGAGCATTTCAACAAAAAAGGAAAAGACTACTAAAGAAAAAATAACTAAAGTAATTCGTATTATAAACTGATTCATTTATTGTTTTTCTATTCAAAGTCGAAATCAAACTTCAGTCTACCCTTCACATTCGAATATTTATTTAAAGAAATTGGACCAAACACTTCTGTCAACAGAATCTGCTCATCTCTGAAAATGCCTAGTAATTGCCAAAATTTCATACCCCTAGCATTTTGCATGATGCTTAAACCCGTTATCAAATACATCCGGCAATTGTCCTTTACATCAATAAACCATACACGATTGCCCACTAGAGGCGATCGTCTTCAGAAAACCCCCACTTGACATGAGTAACATTACTCTTTTCCGAAAGAAAAATCTGAAAAGGATAAGAGTACCCTATCCTTTTTTTATAGATAGCAGCAGTCAGCGTATCCTTCGGGCTTACAAAATACTTTTTGTATAATGTATCGCGACTAAGACACAACAGCCCTGCTTCATTGATCCTAAATGTACGCCGGGTATCCCTAAACACCGATGTATAATCCTCTTCACTTCCTTTAGTAAAAATAGCAAGTAAGGCATCTGATACCCTATTTCCCAAACTATCGATAACTATAAGATTAATATGATTCGAGTCGCAAGGGGGGTGAATTTCTTTTTCCCCTATCGAATCACGTACAATAGAGGCATCTGCTTTTTCTTCCTTTTTCTCCACAGTGTTACAGGAAAAAAGAAATACAATAGCATGTAAATAAACATATATCAATTTCATGAACGCCTCCTCCAAAAGCAATCACATCTTGTCAGATATTAGTATTTTAGAAATTCGCATTTAAATCTTTCTTCACAAAGCTAACATTGCCAGAACTATCACAATGAACGAATAACTCAAAATGGGGGTTGAAAAAGTCAAACAAATACCAGGTATTTGGTTGAAAAAAGCTAACACTATCCTTTACCTCGTAATTACCTCCAGAAAGATAACAATCTTTTGAGGCATAGTCAGCACAATCGTACTCCTGCCAACGGAAGGAGTTGTTTAAGCTATTAAAATAAATCTTTAAGCCCTGACTTGTTGGCGACGAAGTGCTATCGATTGGCAATAATTGAAATCCGCTAATCTTTTTGTAAAGTTTAGGATATAAATTTATACTAACATCTTTTACTTCAAGTTCATTAATCAGAAGGCCATTATAACAATGGTCAAAAGAGACATAATCTCTTGTTACTTCAACCCTACATTCAAGATCAGGTCGATTAAACAAGCTGCTATTGCAGCTACAAAAACAAAAAATAAAAAAGATATACATTAACCGCATGATCATATTATTTTTTTGGTTTCCAATAATCACCCATTTGTTCTTTTGTTTTTCCACCTCCCGACTTTTCTAAAAGTGCTTTCTGCGCTCTTTGCTTGAACTGATACCATTTAGGCCTCCAATCATCCAAAGTCACAAATTGCTGATGCCAGGCATTATTTGGATCTAATCCTATTGAACGAAGTGCCTCCTCCTTAAATTCTTTATAGGCGATAGCAGCTCCAAATAGAACTCGAATGCCCTTGGCACGATTTATCGCCTCTCCGGAAGCTCTTCTACCTGTAAATTTATCAGTAAATGGTATCATACCTGGCGTATCGCCTGTACTTACAGATTTAAGATAATCTTCAGCCTTGTTATATAGCATATTATCAGACTCTAACGTTCTGGTATCCTCAAGCCATCCCTGATAATCCACTATCCCATCCTGCATCATATCATGTGTCTTGGAAATAGCATCAGGAATATCAATAGGACGTTGGGTAAAATCGTATGCATTTTTTTCGACAAGGCCCAATGTGTTAGGGCCCTGGTGGCTAAACATTGGACCATCCGCAGTTATACATCCACCACCCGAATATATACCATGGTACTCTAATTCGGAATCTGTTGGAATTATTCCTCTTAAATCTCCCTCTTGTCGCATTTCCCACATAGGAGGAGCAATAGTGCCATCTTCCCGATGATAAACCCACTTAATACCGCGTCCTTCTTTGCCGAAAGATTGTGAGAATCTGCGATAAAACTCGCCTACAGACATACCATGAGCTTTTTTAATTTGCTCTGCAGTCATATTTCGATGATCAACATAAGTCTTCTTTTGAATAAAAACATCTCCATTCTGATCCTTAGCAAAATAGATGTGGACAGTTAAATATTCAAGTCCATCCAAATCCACGCCATCTATCGGCCGATTTGAAGCGTATTGGTACGGGGTTAACATTGGATAGGAACGCGTCAATGGATCAACTGAAAGAAACCTTCCCAATCTCGGATCATAAATCCGCATCCCATAATCCTGCTGATTTCCTTCGCCTTTTACATCGTTATCATTCTCTTTTCCATTAAATCCATACCGGTAAGTATCATCAAAAGCATACCTCCTTCCCGGCATGATCATCCCAAACGGGTAATAATCATTTGCACCCGCCACATCCGCCTGGTAATAATCCACAGTCACCCCAGCACCACTGCTTTGCTGACGACGATCGGTTACGGTCACTAATACATTACCTAAGTGATTGGACAATTCAAAGAGCTTCGCACCTCTAATAAACAAGGATTTTCTCGCATATCCAAAACCGGTAGCCAGTAATACCGTAGTATCCGGCGCCGAATGCTGCGTGGTCATACCCAGCCGGCTGCTGCCATACAGATGATTCTCTGTCTGTTGCAGTGTACCTGCCGCCGCTTTGCTGTATACACTCAGCACATTGCCGCTGGCATCCCGTGTATACACGGTAGTGTCGGTCGCAGTTTGCTTCATGATCCGGTTGCCGGCTGCATCATACACATACCGGTGATAGCAGGCACCTGACTGTCCCGGCTGGAACTCACCTGGTTGACCTTACCACTGATGAAGTCATAGTTGTATTCAATCCGCTTGGTCATGTGCCCGCTTACTTCATTGAGCACACCTTTGCCGTAAGACTGCAGCAGCGTGTCTACATTACCATGTATATCGTAACTGTAATAAGTAGTGCTGGTCCGCTCACCCCCAATGGCATCGGCGAGTGAGGTATAACTCACCCGGTTGCGCAGGTTGGCCTGGTAATAAGAATCAGGAGCCCGGCTTCAGTGCTACTAGCATCGTCCCTTGCGTCGCACACTTCAACTGCAGGATCACAGATGAGCAATATGGAAGATCAATAAATAAATACATCCTGATTTTATTCGGCCAATCAAAAACATGGTTTTTACAGTAGATTACCAGTAAAAGTATCTACCTCACTTCAGAATAAAAATATTATTCCGGAACCATTGTTTATAGTAGCCTCAATCCCCGCAAGCAGTTTCCTTTTCAATAAAAAACTGATAGTGGTAAATGAAGAAATATTCAGTAAATGGCCGCTAATGATTTACTGGACTACGCTTTTAACGATGACGGCTCTTTCCGCATCGCCATTAACTGGCACAAAGCCACAACCGACACCTGGAAAAAAATTATTGAAACCAATATAAAAAAAATAAACAGATATTGTTGCAATGACAAAGCCGCGGATCGCTCAGCGACTTCGTATTTTGTTTAAACAATAATCTACACTTGAACCGTTCCAATTGTTCCATCTGGCTTTACATGCAAATAATCACCGACATATCTCTGCTCTTTCAATGGAGCTGGATATGGCAGAGAAAGTAAATACTTCAAATCTACTTCCTTCCATAATTCATCCATAAATTCCGAAGAAACACTTTTGTAAGTCGAAGTAAAAAAAATCTTTATCCCTTCATAGATTATTTCTATCGCCTTTCTGTGCGGATCGTTCGCATTCGTTATTAATTTCAAAGGAACAACCATTTCATAAAGTTTTAGCCCCTCCGATTTTATTGTCCTCGGTTTTTTAGCTAAAAATATTCCTTTAGGACCTCTTTCACCTTCGGTCATAAAATAAATAGCTAAATCAGTCTTCCATTTCTTGCTAATTAACTTTGGCTTTTTTTCTTGAATACGTTCAGATATAAACTCGTCAAAATATTCGCAAATACGATACGATATCGGGGGACGCTCCTCTAAAGAATCACTTGTCAATAGTATTTTAAAAAATGTTTCCACTATTACTATAAATTCTACTTGAATTTTAAAAATTTACTCAATGCTCTTAATGCTCAGCGTATCGTTCGGACTTACAAAATACTTTTTGCATCCTGTTGCAAACTCCGGATAACGTTTGAAGATTCATTGTTATATATGAACACTCCTAAGAACGGAGCTTCAAAAACTAATAATATTTACGGCTAAGCATCTCTTTTACTTTCAAAACCAAGGTATCAACATTAGCGGTATTTTCTTCAATTACAACTTTATCTTCTTCTACCCAAATCAATCCATCTTTGGGCTGCCCTTCTGTCATTAGCTTATTTGGATATATATTCATGCTATTACCCTCAACTCTTATGCAGCAACTCGAAGAAGTCACATACAGTTTAGAAAAAGATTTTTCCTTTAGATCAGATAATATTTTTTTTTGAATCATCGGAAACTCGCTCCTGTCAGGAGCTTTAACTTTTTTAGCACTATTATTCAAAGTCTTTAGAATAGTTGACAACAAATCCTCGTCAGAACAATTTGTGGAAAGAATATAAACCGGGGTTACATCTGTAAGCTCCCCCAAAGTTCGGCCAATGAAGTTAGAGTTAACAAGGGTTTGATTTGTTAACTTTAAATTTTAATACATGAGAAAGCGATTTACAGAAACTCAGATTGTTTCTG
>MKTY01000008.1 GCA_001898485.1 Sphingobacteriales bacterium 46-32
CTTCCGCGTTTTCTGCGGGCAAAATTTCCCGCAGAGGGCGCAGATATACGCAGATATAACCTTCCGGTCTTTCACACCCAATCGCTGGCAAAAATGCGGCAAGAACACTATTCAGATTTCAGCATGATTTACCTCGATTGAAATCTTTTATCTGCGGTCTTCCGCGTTTTCTGCGGGCAAAATTTCCCGCAGAGGGCGCAGATATACGCAGATATAACCTTCCGGTCTTTCAAACTAATACATTCCAACAAATGTTCGCATCGCCTGGCAATTCAACCTCCAGCGCCTTAGACCGATATGATTTTACCGGTGGCTTGTGAACCACACGTTCTTTAAAGGCATTTTTTACTCCTCTGCTGCATTTTTGAGTTGAGACAGCGCCGGGTAAGGATTGCGAACAATGATCTTTTTCCCTTCCAGTTGCACTTCTTTGCTACTAATCTCTACCTGGCCGCCCTGGCGTGCTCCGGTCTCTACTGCCAGCAGACGAAAACGGCCGGCACTTTCTTCCTGCAACACATATTCTGTATTGCCATACCTTACAACAGCCTCATCGGGTACTACCAGCGCATTTACATTATTGACCATAATGCGTGCATTCAGAAACATGCCGGGCAACAGGCGATCTGGTTGCTTTTCAAAATGACAGTGTACCAGTGCGCTGCGATCGGCATCCACATTGCGGGTTACCAGCAGCACTTCACACTCATACTCATTATCCGGTTCATCCACAAAAGTGACCATTACTTTCTGATGTGGCTTTACGCGGGCAATATCTTTTTCAAAAACCGTGAGTGCCGCATGCATATCATCGGGATTGATGAGTTCAAAAAGTACATCGGCCGGATTCACGTATTTGCCAATATTCACATTTACTTTCGATACAAATCCGTTGATGGGCGAGTAAACAGGTACGCTTCGTGAAATGTTGTTTTCGGTAAGCTTATCCGGATTCATGCCAATCAGCCGTAGTTTTTCGCCCAGACCTTTTACCAGCACTTTTTGTGCAGTATGATCTGCCTGTGCCTGCTGGTATACCTTATCGGCATTCACTTTGTTTTCGTTGAGCATCTTTTGCCGGGCCAGGTCCTGCTCGAGGTAAACCAGTCTTGCCTGCGCCATCAGGTAGTCCTGTTGCAGCTGCACCAGTGCAGGGTCTTCCATAATGGCAATTACTTCGCCCCGATTTACATGCATACCTGGCAGCAGTTTAGACGTCTTAAGATATCCACCCAGGGGAAAACTGACAGATACGATATTTTGCGGCGGCACATCCACCATACCATTCACCTTCAGTTCTGCATTGATTGTTTTCTTCTCTACAACACCGGTTTCAATACCGGCAGTAGCAAGCTGTGCGGAAGTCAGCTGCACAACGTCTGCCTGTATTTCTTCTTTTGCAGGTTCTTTTTTGGGTGCTGATCCGCAGGCCAGCAAAACCGTGGTGAGTATGCTAAAAATGATCGTTTTCATTGTTTTTCTTTTCCTGTTAAGTATTCAATTTCTACCAGGGCATCGTTATACCCTTTCAATGCATCAGCATAGCCGAGCTGGATAGTGGCTGCATTATTCATGAGTAATACCCACTCCATGTAGCTGATTTCTCCTTTTTCAAAAGCCAGCCGGGCATGCTGTACCATTGCTGTAGCCTGCTGTCGGCCGCTGCTTTCGTAGTACTGCAGTTCCTGCTGTCTTTTACGGAAGGTTTCTTTCAGCTGCTGAAGGTTAATGCGTAACTGCTCTTCGGTGGCTGCTGTGTTCAGTTTGGTCACTTCTTCATTTACCTGACCAGCACGTATACGCGCTTTTGTCACTTTATTAAAAAGGGGTATCCCTACACCCAGGCTCACTATGCTGAACCGGTGGCCGGCCCCATAATACGTTTGTGATATCCCATCTGTACTCTGATAACCAACAATGCTCTGATTGCTATAACCAAGCGTAAAGTCGGGAGACAGGCGAGACCGCTCCATACGGGTTTGTGCACGGGCCTGTTCTTCCTGCGACCGGCTGTACTGCAATTGCGGATGCGCCGCAGATGTACTGTCGGCCAGCAATACAGCGGTGGCGGGCATCCTTGGATCTGTATATGCCGGCAACAGCCATTCTTCTGTATGCAGCAGCCATTGCAATTGCTGCTGAGCCATACGCAGATCGCTTTCCAACTGCTGCTGTTGCAATTTGATCTGCTGCAAAGTAGCATCGGCTGTTGTCTTCTCCAGCACATTGCTTTCGCCGGCCTGCAGGCGAAGTGTGGCCGATTGCTGAAAACGACTGTATACCGTATCCAGTCCGTGCAATATTTCTTTTCTTTCCTGCAAATCCACCAGTTGATTGAAGGTCTGCGACACATAACGCATCAGCTCCGCTTCCTTCCATTTCACAAAATCCTGTTGCGCACGTGCATGTACTTCGTATAACTCACGCTGGCGTTTATATACAATCGGCAGACTGAATGACTGATTAATATAAAAACGGGTGTCGCTTTGTGCACTGTTGATATTGCCATATTCGCCGCCAATTATTGTTCTGCCAGGATCGAAAGACGCAGTCTGCAATTGTTTCCAGTAATCAGCCTGTCTGCGCTGCACCTGCAGCGACTGGTTGGATTTTATCGCCTGCTCCTTCATTTGCTCCAGTGTAAGTACCTGCTGCGCCTGAGACATACTTGCTGCAGACAGCAACAGTAGCAGCATCGCTGTTTTGGGTACATGGCCTTTACGCAAGCGTCTCTTCTCGAGCCACTGGTACAAAATAGGTAATACAACCAGGGTAAGCAGCGTTGCTGTCACCAGGCCGCCGATCACCACCGTTGCCAGGGGACGCTGCACCTCGGCACCGGGACCATGACTAAGTGCCATGGGCAGAAATCCCAAAGAAGCTACAGCTGCCGTCATCAGCACAGGACGTAGCCTTACACGTGTTCCCTGCATAATAATGTATTTAATATCATCCGGATGCTCCTGTTTAAGCCGGTTAAATTCGGTAATAAGTACAATGCCATTTAATACCGCCACGCCAAAGAGCGCAATAAATCCCACACCTGCCGAAATACTAAAAGGCATGCCGCGTATCCATAACGCCAGTACACCTCCGATAGCAGAGAGGGGTATAGCAGTAAAAATGAGTGCTCCGTAGCGAAGTGAGCCAAAGGCGAAATAAAGCAGCAGGAATATCATGAGTAAGGCGGCAGGTACAGCTATGGATAAACGCTGCCGGGCTTCCACCAGGTTTTCAAACTGTCCGCCATATTTCACATAATATCCTGCAGAGAGTTTCAACTGATTGCCGGCCTTTTCCTGCAATTCATTTACGACCGATTCCACATCGCGGCCGCGCACATTGAAACCTACAATGATTCTTCGTTTGGCATCTTCGCGTTGTATCTGATTGGGGCCTTCTTTTATTTCTACATTGGCTACCTGATACAGCGGTACCTGCAAGCCTGCTGGTGTGGGAATCAGCAATTGCTGTACATCAGACAGATCACGTCTTCCTTCATCGCGGAGGCGAACGGTGAGATCATAACGGCGTTCGTTTTCGTAGATGGTACCGGCCACATCGCCCGCAAAAGCAGCCCTTATGACCTGGTTCACATCCGCCACACTCATCTGGTAATGCGCCATAGCATCTCTGTTATATTTTACGATGATCTGTGGCAGCCCCGTCACTACTTCCACATAGAGATCGGTAGCTCCGCTGACTGTTTTTATGAGCGATCCAAGCCGGTGTGCATAACCCGAAAGGCTATCCAGATTTTCGCCAAAAATCTTACATACCACATCCTGACGGGCACCGCTGATAAGTTCGTTAAACCGCATCTGCACCGGAAACTGAAAACCACTTGTCATTCCCGGCACTTCTTCCAGCGCTTTACTCATTTTATCTGCCAGCTCATCAAAGCCTGATGCCGATGTCCATTCGCTGATCGGTTTCAGTGAAATAATAATATCTGTCATCTCAAGCGGCATAGGATCGGTGGGGATTTCGCTGGCACCAACACGTGTCACTACTTTTTCTATTTCAGGAAATTTCTCTTCCAGAATACGTACAGCTTTCTGTGTGGTATTGATAGTCTCCGTGAGTGAACTACCTGTCAGCAAGCGGGCATCTACTGCAAAATCGCCTTCCTGCAATTCCGGAATAAACTCTCCGCCCAGGCGGCCAATAAGAAATACGGCTCCGGCAAAAAGTATGAGGGCCGCGCCAACCACCCATTTCGGAAAAGCAAGCGCTTTTTCGAGCAGCGGTTTATACCAGCGCTGCAATTTTTCCATGAAACGATCCGAAAAGGTTGGTTTATGCTGCAGCTTTTTGCTGAGTACAAGTGCCGACATCATTGGCACGTAGGTCAGCGAAAGAATAAATGCGCCGATAAGTGCAAAGGAAACTGTTTGAGCCATGGGCCGGAACATTTTTCCTTCAATACCGGTGAGTGTAAGTATGGGTAAATAAACGATCAGTATGATCACCTGGCCAAACACGGCAGAGTTCATCATTTTGCCTGCCGAGCTCTGTACCTCTGTATCCAGTTGCCGCTGATCTATACGTGAAATGCCACCCAGTGCTTTGGAATGAGAAAGCCTGTGCAGTACAGCTTCTACAATGATGACGGCGCCATCTACAATCAATCCAAAATCGAGCGCACCCAGGCTCATGAGATTACCCGATACGCCAAACATATTCATTCCAATGATAGCAAATAGCATGGCCAGTGGTATGACCGATGCCACAATCAGGCCGGCACGCAGATTACCCAGAAAGAGCACCAATACAAAAATGACGATGAGTGCACCTTCGAGCAGATTCTTTTTCACCGTACCAATTGCGTTATCGACCATCTTGGTACGATCATAAAAAGTATCCAGCACCACCCCTTCGGGCAGAGTAGTTTTTATCTGTTCAATCCTTTTTTTCACCTCATCTACGACCTGTGAGGCGTTGGCTCCTTTAAGCATCAGTACCACAGCGCCGGCTACTTCGCCTTTATCACTATACGTCATAGCGCCATAGCGTATGGCATGACCAATACGTACATCGGCCACATCTTTTATGAATACCGGTATACCCGCAGAAGTATGACGAACAAATATCTTTTCAATATCCTGCAGTGTGCCGGCCAGTCCTTCGGTGCGTATAAAAAGAGCAGCGGGTCCTTTTTCAATGTATGCGCCGCCGGAATTCTGATTGTTTTTTTCCAGGGCAGTAAACACATCGCTGAGTGTTACATTCATGGCCTTGAGCCGCTCCGGCACTACGGCTACTTCATACTGCTTGAGGTAACCGCCAAAGCTGCTTACATCGGCTACACCGGGCGTACCCAGCAACTGCCGGCGAACCACCCAGTCCTGAATAGACCGCAGTTCGGTTAGGTCATATTTATGTTCATATCCTTTTTGTGGACGTAATACGTACTGGTAGATTTCGCCCAGGCCTGTGGTGGCAGGAGCCAGTTCAGGCCTGCCCGCAGTAACAGGAATTTGTTCACGCACTGCATTGAGGCGTTCAGCCACCTGCTGGCGTGCCCAGTAAATATCAGTTTCGTCATTAAATACCACCGTCACCACAGAGAGTCCGAAACGGGAGATGGAACGCATTTCCTTTAATCCCGGAATATTGGCATTGGCCTGTTCGATCGGGAACGTAACCAGCCTTTCTACTTCGGGTGCTGCTAAAGTGGGCGATACCGTAATCACCTGCACCTGATTGCTGGTGATATCGGGCAATGCGTCGATAGGTAGTTTTCTCAGGTCCAGCACACCCCAAATAAGCAGCGCGAGTGTGCCAATACCAATGATCAGCTTATTCCTTACGGAAAAGCGAATAATTGCATTTAACATGTAAAATTAATTTGTGCCTTAATGAGAAATGGGGTTCATATAGTCTCAGGCACGCCGGGGAGGCTGGAATATTTCGTAGGGAGCCCGTATGGGTTTATTGAATACGTAATGATCGGAAAACTCAGTAGTGGCCTGGTCAGGCTCGCCTATTTCAATCTGGGTTTGCGGACATTCGCAGGCGTAGTTAACCGCGACCATGCAAAATGCGGCATCACGAAAAGGAAGCTGCTTATCGCGCTGAAAATCGTCATCGACGATAATCGGTCCTACATAATGAATCTTAATAAACGTCCAGAAGCTGATATTGGCGTCGAGTTGACGATGTTCTTTAAAATGAGACAGCAGCACAGGCGCCTTCAGCAGGTTGTCGAAGCCTGCAAAGGTGAACATGTAGATCGAGATAAGAAATATGCCGCTGATGCGCTTCACCGGTTAAAGGTACTAAAGCGCCGGATTATTCCACATTAAAAATTGTTCTCACGGCTTAATCTGCCAGCGGAGCCCTGCAAAAACCCTTAATCCCTGGTTAGGAGCATATACATACGACGGATCGAAACTGAGCGCATAGGGATTGCCGGGTGTCGCCATCACCTGTCCTGCACCATCGTATTGTACCTGCTTATCAAACGGATCGTGCGAGCGTGCAATAAGAAAAGCTGTGCTGCGTGCCGGGGTCCAGTTAAGCAGGTTTTTTACCCCGGCAAACAGTTCTACGCCGGTAACCACTCTTTTGGATAGTTGAATATTCTGAATACTCCATACCGGCGAGTTGGCAGCGCGGGGATCCAGTGGGGATAAAAGCGGCAGGCGCATGGGGCCATATATATTCCCTGTATAATCCACGGTAAGACCAGCTGCAGGAAAGCTATAACCCAAGGTCCAGGTACCACTCCAGTTTTCTGTAAGAACCGGCCGCTGATGTTCCCATCCCCCCTGCTGCAGCCGGCTGTGTTTCATGACCCGCTGCATGGTAGCTCCTGCCATTCCTTTAAACCGGTGCCCGATGCTGAGTTCCATGTTTAATGTTGCTCCCTTACTGCTGGCATAGCCATTGATATTCTGGTAAATAATTTTTTGCGGGTCGGTATCATAATCGGCCAGTATCTGATTGGTAAAATGCGAATACCAGGCCGATGCATCTATCTGAAAAACGGCCCGGTTCAATTGCCAGCTGCGCGTATAGTTAAGATTGACATTATAGCTTTGCTCCGGCTTAAGCTCTTCGCGGATCTCAACCGCTCTTGCCCCCGTAAGCGCTGCATGATCTTCCGTAAAAAGACTTACGACTCTAAAGCCCGTTCCTGCATTTACACGCAACACTTCTCGCGGTGCCAGTTGCCATTTCCATGCAATACGAGGGGTGGTGATGAGGCCATGCGCAGGATGATGATCGATCCTTACACCGGTGAGTAACCGGTGGGCTGCATTGATCTTCCATTCATCCTGTACAAAAAGACCGGGCAGCCAGTAGCGCTCCGGCCGGTTATGCCCGCTGGCTGTATCGATCGTAGCCGTGGAATTATCGTCGTACCAGTTGTAACGCAAGGCTGCACCAGCCAGCAAACTGTGCGACCTCCCCAGATTGCGGTCCCATACAAGCTGGGCAAATCCAATTCGTTGTTCGCCTTTATAAGGAACGATGCCGTAAAATGAATTCTGGTTATGGTGTGTGGCAGAAAAAGACAGATTTACCGATTCCTTCAGCGGCAACTGATACTGACCTATCAGTTCCCAGCGATTGGTATAAATACTTTCGCCATAAATACTGTCGCCTCCCCTGAATTGTTTTGACCAGTTATTTTCTCCGCCCCAGCGGTCTTCATAAAAATAACGGGCAGCCAGCGAAGCCTTGCGTCCTTCTTTTCGTTGCCAGCTCAGTTTCTGAAATACGGAAATGCGGTGCTGCAATGCCACATCGGTAAACCCGTCGTTGTTTTTGTCGATTCGCCGGCCATAGTGATAGTAATCGAGGCCAAGCAAATAACTTGTTTTCCTGCCGGGTTTGAGCTTAATACCTACATCGAGGTTTTTTTCCTGCCAGCTGGTCATCATGAAGTTGCCACTCAGCAACGGAGCTTTTTCAGGAGATTTGGTAATAATATTGATCAGTCCGCCAATAGCTTCTGCGCCATACAATCCGGAGGCAGGACCTTTTACAATTTCGACCCGGTCGATGAGTTGGGTGGGTATACCGAAAAGCCCATAGACAGATGCCAGGCTGCTTACGATGGGCATACCGTCAATGGTGATCATGGTATAAGGCCCCTCCAGTCCATTAATATGAATATCACCTGTATTACAAACGCTGCAATTGAGTTGCGGGCGCACACCGTTTACCTGCTGCAGCGACTCAAAAATGCTGGGCGCTGGGTTTTTCTTAAAAAACTGCGGCGTATATACTTCTACCGGCACGGGGCTTTCCAGTTTGCTCATAGGGCGAAGGGTGCCGCTTACGACAACAGCATCTATCTCGCGCTGCACAGGCTGCAGCAATAATGTAGCCGGCATAACGCCACTTACAGACCACAGCTGTGTATGATATCCCACGGCACTGATACGGATCGAATCATCTGCCGGCGATAATTCCAGCCGGAAACGGCCATCGCGGCCGGTGAGCGTCTGCTTACTGCCATCCTTGCTGGTTACCTGTGCACCACCCAGCGGCTCACCATTGCCTGCATCTGCTACCCGCGATTGCACGTGGCTTTGAGCGGTTGCACACTGTATACCTGCCGACAGCAGAAGAAGTAAAAAGATTCTCATGATTATGTTTATCTAAATAATATTTTAGACAAGCCTAAAATTATATTTAGTCAAATATAATACTATTTATAAAAGACCCTTGCCCTCCACCGGCTTTTTTTTTGAAGGGAGCCAGTGACCAGCAGTTATCTCAATCCGGTTAAGTTGATTGGTGACCGTCCGCGACAGGATGATCAGCAAATATTTAAAGGTATCTAATGGATTTGCCGTACAGGTGCTCTCTGGAAAGATATGCCCAGGCGTTATCCTGCTTATTAAACCTGCACTCGCCGGTTCCGTAAGTGGGTGAGGCAAGTCATTGGGAAAATATCTTGCTGCACCAGCTTAGGATCTGAAGGGAAGAAGTGAGACCGATCTACCGAAATAGACCCGGACGGTAGCTCTTCAGCCGCTAAAAAGGGCGTTGAAGTCGGAAAGACAAAACAGTGCAAGGGTTCCAAGATCATGGCAATAGCAGACCGAAATGGTCTTCATGTCCTCGTTTGTACACATAAAGCAAACACGCACGAGATTTAGCTTATTGTAAAAAGCAATCGGGCCAATTTGTCTGAATAAGCATTAAACGGATCATAGCCGAACACGCCTATGATAGCAACAAAGCTGATAAAAAAACTTCGAAAACAATAAGCAGAACCGATTGCGTCACATCGTTCTAATAGAAAATCATAACTAACAAAAGACGGCCATCCCTTACGCAGTTATCATAACCGATAGTATACAGGAGATATTTTTTAAAGAAGTAAATCAGTCTTTGGATTGCCATCGCTATGAAACTAAAAATAACGATAAAAAAGAAGGTAAAGAGTTTTCTTCTGAACGTTTGTCGTTGATTACACTACCTGATATAGCCTTCCGAATTAAACGGTAACGACAATTATTTAAAAAGTCACCACAAACTGTTTAATAATACTACTAGGTCACTGGCGGATGAATTCGAATTTGCTGACTGGCAACTATTTTCCGATACAAGTTGCTTTCTTCGTTTTAGCGATGGGACGGTCTATACCTGCATGTCGTTCTGTGGTACGAGAGTTTTAACTTTTTTTGTAGGCGAGACGATGTATTTTAGTTACTAAATCTTTCCAATATGAAAATAATTTTACCTATAGTCCTGTTATTTCTTTTTACAACTACCAAAGCGCAAATTCTAAAAGGTAGTTGGATGGCGGGTGGCAGTGCGGCTTTTACTTCTACCACTCTACCGTCTGCTGATCAAAAGACAATGTCAGTAAAACTCTCGGGCAATGCGGGGTATTTCCTAGTAAATAAACTGGCAATAGGCCTGTCTCCAGAGTTTGAGTTTACATCTTTTAGAGAAAGAGATAATCCCCGTCAACAAGGTACTGTGGCGGCAGTAGGACCGTTTATTCGCTATTACGTTTTACAAGCTGCTGCGAAAACGAATATTTTTATTGAAAGCACTTATGCGTTTGGTGTACAAAAAATCGGCAGTATCGACCGCTATACTACAGGCACACTGGCCTTTTCAACTGGGTCGGCCGTATTCTTAACCCCATCGGTGGCGTTACAATTTATTGTCGGTTATCAGGTAAGAAAAACAGAAAGGAATTTATATCCGACTATGCGGAATATCAATGCTGGTATTGGGTTTCAGATTCATTTCTGAGTCAGTCTGGCCGTTTTAGTAATACATGTGAATAGCTGCATAGGGATGGTAGCGGATATTTCAATAAAAGTTTTGTTTTTAGTTTTTCCAGATTGCGAATTATAGGTATCCTTTCATAATAACTATATCCAAAATAGCCGGTATATGATATTACTTCAAAATCGAGACCTTCAAAGCGAAGCAGGTTTTTTTGTGTAGGCCCCAGGCACCATTTATAGTGAGCTTTAAATTTTCCATGTTTTTCATGTTTACGAAAAGGCTGAACAAAGAGTAGATTTTTTTTGCTTACGGATTCCGGTAATATGTTATTAAGGAAAGTAGGTAGCTTTCGAAGTTTTATCTATCTTATCATTATCATACATTGGTAATATGGCTGGGTGAGAATACTATCTTCGCGACTTCAGTTTCGCTAATCAACTCGTTCTCCGCTGATGAATAAAGACTGGAAACAAAATAAATAACAGCTTTAGTATCTTTAATCGTCAGTTGTATCAGGAAGATGGGACACCGGACATCGCCACTTGGTTTGCCTCTATCGTCAATTTAGTTAATCAGGCTAGAGGTAGCTTGTTTTTATTCGGGCCTCTGATGGGGACCACTAGGGGTTAAGCGATTCTCAGGAACTTCGTTTATTTTTGATACAGCCTCTTATAATAAATAGGATTCAGCCTAGTGTGCCTTCTTTTTCTTTAAGGCATTCAGAAAAGTACGCTCTACCGTCACCAGCCAGCTATTGCGCGCCATCCGCTGCATTCTTGCATCCAGTTGCATACGATAACCGAAGTTTACCTTGGTATTGCTGTTGAATATGAGCTGAACTGCAGGCGCCAGGTCTACATACCAGGCTTTGCGGTCGAGCGACTGCTGAGCCAGCATTTCTGCATACAGGTTGAGGTTGGTTTGCTTATAACTTTTGTAGGTGACCGGCAACACCAGGTAGCCGGCAGACAGTGAATAGTTCATAACCTGATAGATACGCGAAGGCTGGTACAGTACTTTATCTGTACGCGATGCGTGTAATACCTGCGTATGACTCACAGAAGCAGATACCGCCAGCTTATGCCAGAGTTGCGTAGCAATTAACCCTAATTGTACCCCGTCTTTATCGCCCTGCAACGACACTTCATCGAAATGAAAAGGGCTGCGCGTATAGGCTACTTCCCCAAATACCGCCATCCGGAAATGAGAATGCAGATTGTCGTGCGATAAGAACCGGTACTTGCCATAGAGAAATACAGACTCCCAGCGTGTATTGCTGGTATGCATATCGGCAATAGTTGCACCTGCGGCTATCATCCAGTTCTTATTCAGTCCCAGCATGACCGATGGCTGATACCGCTGCATAGAACGGTAATAAGGCCGCTGTTTACTGATACCATTTACACTGATTCTGGTACTCAGCGAGCGTGCGGGAATGTTTGAAGCAGGCTCGGTATATACATACAATTCCTGCCCATAGGCTATACCTGTTGTAAGCAGGCTTATGAGAAATAATATTTTTTTCATGGTAAAAGCATCATTCCTGCAACAGCCGGGCTACGGCTTCGTCCAGTGCCTTCCCTTCGAGATCAATGGCCACCACATCTCCTTTTTTATTAATCAGAAAAGTAGTGGGCAATACAGAAACATTCCAGTCAAGAATGGTCTTACCCATATTACCGGCTGCATCATTGACCTGCAGCCAGGTGATCCTGTCTTTTGTTATAGCTTTTTTCCAGGCGCTCTTTTCCTCATCGACCGATACACTGAAAATTTCAAACCCTTTTGGTTTGTATTTGGCATACAGTTTTGCGAGGTGTTTGTTGGCAGCGCGGCAGGGCATACACCAACTGGCCCAGAAATCAAGCAACACCACTTTACCTTTTAATGAAGCCAGGCTGATGGAGTCACCATTCACGGCAGGCAGCCGGATCTGCAGGCGGGGGTCGGAAATGTTAGCCGTTTCCTGGGCCTGCACATTATACAGGAGCAGGCTTAGGCCTATTGCAGCAATGATTTTATTTAAACGCATTTATATTAATTAATAATGAAGAGGTGTACAGACGCACACCTCTTCATTTACAAAAACCGTCAGATGGTCACATGATAAACCCGGGCTTCGGCAGTAATACCCTGACCTGCACAGCAAGACGCTGCTTTGCCAGATACCACACAGGCCATCTTATGTCCATTGGTTATTTTCTTAAACTGTTTGGCTGTGATAAACCCTTTATCCAGTACTGTAATGGTCTGCTCGCCTTCCAGCACCTGATTTTTTACATCAAGAAAGTGGAAAGCCTCTTTTCCGATCATCACATGGGCGTCATCGCCCAGTTTTACAGCATTGAACCTGCCGGTGAGCTTCAGGCTGCCTACGGAAAAACCGGCATCTTCCACTGCTTTCCGGATACCATCGATATTTACATCCTGACCGGATTTAAATACAATGGCAAAGGAAGACGTGCGTATCTCCGATTTTACAGATTCCACATAAGGCAATTCCAGCAATGCCTTATTGATTGCATTGCTGCACATGGCACAGGTAAGACCTGTAGCCTGCAACTGGGCTGTTTTAAAATCCTGTGCACGTGTAACCAGGCTGCCCACGGTTATCAGAACCAGCAACAAAACTCTTTTCATCATTACTAAATTTACTGATTAATGAGCATCATTGCAACAGCTCTTTACGTCTGCCCTGGCTATGCTTCCTTTTTCATCTTTACAGCAGGAAGCCTTATCTGCCTTGGCTGCATCTGCCTTACCGGCACTGCAGCAACCTTTTTCTTTGCAGGCAGCAGCATCTTTACAGCATCCTTTTTCCTTGCAGTCAGCCATGTCCTTACATTTGCCGTCTTTCATATCACAACCGGCGGCACAGCATGATTTTGCTTCTGTGGCAGCGGCAGCACGGTCATATTTGCAGCAGGCGTGCAGCTTATCATAAGCCGCATCGGTAGCTTTCACATCGCGGGTGTCATAGCCTACGGCAGCAACGGCGTTCTGTATTTTGGCCAGATCGGTAGTACCGCTTTTGTAGGTCACTTTAAGCTGTTTGGCATCCTTATCCCAGTCGGCACTGGTGGCTCCTGCGCCTTTTGCTGCCTTTTCAATAGATGATTTGCACATACCGCAGTTGCCTGATACAGCTACCGTTTCAGTGGTTTTTTTTTGCGCCATGGCGCTCATGCTGATGGTAACAGAAAGAAGAGCTATAGAGAAAAAACGAATCGTTTTCATATAATTTTTTATTTAGAATAAACAGATCGGGAATAAAATCACTATCCGCAGGTTTCAGCGCTGCCTGGGCATGCGGATGCGAAGCTTCACGAAGAAGCGGTTAAGCAGCGTTGTATTTATTCTAAATCCGGAAAACGCGGTTTTGCAAATACGTATCCTGTCCGGAAAGTAAAGGCGGGGAATGATTATACCAGTGAGAATTAACTGGTGTATTAAAAAAATCTGCACAGAGATAAACAGAAAGTTCTGCAACAGGTGCAGACAGCTGTGTGAGCGAAAAACCGATTTGATAAGCAGCCTGCTGGTCATCGTCCAGCTTATAAACCTTCACTTCATCGTGACAGCAGCCATGCGATTTGCTGATATGCATACCGCATTTGCCGCATTGCTTGCTTTCTGCCGCATAAAACTGCGTTGAAGCCAGCCGGTTCATACAGTAATGATAATTGACCACCACACCGGTAGTAACCAGCAGGTATAAAACGGTCAATATGCCAACAGCTATTTTTCTCAAGATGAAAACAAAGATAAAGCTCGGTTGTAATACCTGCAATGATCTTTATCAATCTTAACATTTTCACCTGCGCACAGCACTGACAATCAATTGACAAAGCTCCAGTAGATGCCAAAACGCATCACCAGGCCGGGATAGGGATAGCCGGCAGATTCGATGATATTATTGGTAAACCCAAAGCCATTTTTCGTATTGGCCGTATTCAGGTTTTCTGCGCGGAAATAAAATTTAAACGATCTGATCCGGAAATGTACATAACCGGTGATATGAGGTACCTGGTTGCGGATAGTGGTAGTATCCTGGTACTGAAAGCGGCCAAGTACAGGTGAATAGGCATCTCCTTTATAAGGCGTATGATACCTTACTTCTGCACCAAAGGCAATATTAAGATTGGGGAAGCCCAGTTTACCCTCATACCCAATCCTGTTGCGGGTAAACACAGCCGGCAGGTTTACCGGGGCATTGCCAATCACCTGCTGCAGATATACATCGGCATGCCATTTCCAGTTGCGGCCCAGACTGATGGTCTTCTGTATGGCGATCTGCAGCGTATTGAATACGGTACCTTCCTGAGCCAGCTCGTACCAGTTTTTGAGATAGGTATAATTGGTAAGCAGATAATAATGGCCGGAAAGCTTTAATTGCAATGCAGGCTGATAGAGCGCTGCAGAAAGATGCAGGATATTTTCTTTTTTCAGGTCGAGGGCTGTAGCTCCAAGATAAAAACTGCTGCGATTATCGAAGACAAAAGAAGGGCGCCGGTTGGTATTCTCAAAACCGAGCTTTACATACCCGCGGCGTTTGCCCACATACCGCTGCAGACTGGCAATAGCCGAATAGTCACCGGCATTGAGACCGGCAAAATAAAGTTTGCCATTGGCCTCTATATCCCATTTCTGATTACGGGTGCGGTTGCGGTATTCGGCATGCCCGTAGATATTGTAAAAGTTGAAGGTTCCCTTCAGGTTTTGTAACTGAAGATTCTGGTAAGCCGCTCCTACCCGGAAGAACTGCTGCAGATTCTTTTCATCGGGGTACTGATAAATCGAAAAATCATTGAGTATTTCCCGCCATTTATCCTGTACCAGTACGGTATCGATTGGTAAGGAGAACGTAAGCCCATAATGATCTTTATAATAGGTTGAATCGCCTACATAGTCACGGAAATTGTATTTGTGCTGGGCAAGCTGGAAAGTATGCTCAAAACGGAGCCGGGGAAAAAACAGTGGCACCACACTGGAGTCGGTTACCAGTGAATCTTTGCGGCCCAGGTCATACTGCTGGCGGAGCAGCACGGTAAAATCGCTGTACCGGTTGCCAGTACCCACATCGGTCGAAAAGAAATTGGAACCATATACAGGGTCGCCGCCCAGCTTGGTATTGATATTGAACCGGTCCTTATATACCGGATCGTTGAGAAAATCAGCCGTATCCAGTATACCCCCATTCTCTCCTACCTGCAGCTTATTGCCCTGCAGTATGAGGTAGGCGTTGTATCGCTTCTTTACCGACTGATACCAGGAGGTGAGCAGGTAATTGTTATGATTCGATTTCTGGTTTTTAAAAAAACCGGGTGAGTTGATCAGGCGGTACTGAAACAGGAAATTCCAGTTTGGTTTAATGTTTTGCGTGTGTACGATCTCAATGATCTGTTCGGCTCTTGAAGCGATCTGGTAATTGAGTTCGGAATAAGGCCTGGTGGTATTAAAGAAACGGGCTTTATCGGTTGTCCACTTATAAATATCAAATGCATGAAAGCCCGGATCCCAGCCAGACTGCATCAATGGATCAAACAAAAGAGAACGGGCAGCGGTACCATTATTGCCTAACCATATATAGGTAGCTGGTAAGGGAAAGCGCAGCGAGTAATCGTTGATCGACGAATCGAGGAGATAATTGCGCGTAGAGTCAAGATACCTGAAACGGATGGTAATAGAATCTTCGTTATTGTCGCGCCGCTTAAGACTGTCTGTATTAGCCCCTCCCGACATACTACGTCCAAAACTACGCAGACGCCCGCCGGCACCCCGCAATACCGGATTTTGCGCCAGGAGTGCATCACTGATACCCAGCAGCAGGACCAGCATTACAACGACCTGCCAGTGCCGATGGGCAGCTGAACGGTTGTTTTTTTTATTTAAGAATGACAGATATTGACTGTGGTAGTTGGCCATGTCGGGGATGCACTGGTTTATCGCATGGGGAGCCAGGCTACTGGTTCCTGCGCGAGCGCAAATTACTGCGGCAGAGGCAGATTCTGGGTTTAAAATTGTTAAATGGTCCTGACCAGCTCTTTAAACAATAGAGCCAGCTTGGGCTCGGCTTCTTTGGCTGCTGCCAGCACTTCTTCATGAGTAATCACATTCTCTTCTTCACGAATACCAATGTCGGTTACCACACTGGCCGCAAAAACATCGAGCCCCATATGTACGGCGGCAATGGTTTCCTGAACGGTGCTCATGCCTACCACATCGCCTCCGGCAACGTGAATCAGTTTATATTCGGCCCGGGTTTCAAAAGTTGGTCCGGTCACTGCTACATACACTCCTTCTTTCAAATCAAACCCGTTTTCTGCGCCTATAGCTTTTGCTGTATGAATGAGTTGTTTTTTATAAGGCTCACTCATATCCGGAAAACGCGGACCGAGTTCTGCAATGTTTTTACCGATCAGCGGGTTGGGGGTGAAAAAGCTCACATGGTCTCGGATGATCATAATATCACCTACATTAAAACCGGGGTTCACAGCGCCGGCTGCGTTTGACAACAGAACCGTTTTTACACCCAGGTATTTCATCACCCTAACAGGAAAGACCACTTCCTGCGGACTGTATCCTTCGTAATAATGAAAACGGCCAGCCATGGCTACTACTTTTTTACCAGCCAGTTCGCCAAAAATGAGACGGCCGCTATGTCCTTCCACCGTTGATACGGGGAAATGAGGTATCTCGCCATAGGGCACTTCTGCTTCTATTGTTATTTCCCGGGTAAAATTGCCCAGGCCGCTGCCCAGCACAATGCCTACTTCGGGTATTGCAGCATAACGTGTCTTCAGATAGCTGACTGTCTCCTGGATTTGCTGAAGGATCGGCGAACTCATATTTTTCGTTTCAATTGGGCAAATATAGGTTTTGCACTACAATTGCCCGTTACTCTTTGGGGTACCGCGCAAACGATGCCGGCTCATCGGTGATCAGGTGCCGGTAAACCGGATGCGCCAGCACCTCTTCATACTCCATGAAGCGACCATTTACTTTTACCCGATGCCAAACCAGCCTGATACCATGACTGTAATCTACATACCAGTCAACATGACCTGTATAGAGCGGCTGAATAGGTTTGCCATCAGCACGATGCCAGCCGTAGATAGCCACCCGGTGACCCCTCTGACCCTGCAGCAGCCGGAGACTTACTACCACATCCTTCTTGATTCCCGCAATCAATCCCTCTCGCCCCTGACGTTGTCCTTCTATGATAAGATGATGCTGCCACATAGTGGGTGTACTATCGCGGAAGGCATACATGGGCACCGGCTCCAGTTTTACTTTCGCCGCATTATAAATAGCGTCTACCAGTCGTGGCGTAGGCAGATAGCAATGAAAACTATCTGCAATACGCTGCCCGGCCATTGGCGTAAGCGGTATGCGGGCCCAGTTATCCGAAGGCCCGATTGCCAGATAGTCTGCGGTCACATAAAAAATAGCTGACAGTTTTTGCCCACTAACACTGTCTGTTATTAGCACAGGCACTGGTACCAGCTTTCGTAACCGGTCGGGTATGTTGCCTGCCAGTATCTCCGAAGCGGCCAGTGAATCGCGCTGCTGCCAGCTCCAGGCAGCAGCCTTTGCATAAAAGGCAGCACCTGTAAGGGATTGGCCATGGCGGGCAATGGGCAGTTGCGGTCTGGAGCCAACACAGCCAGTAAGGAGTATCGCCAGGAGAAAAAAAGTGAATCGTTGCATGTATTAAAAATAGGTAAATGAACCGGCTGTGCACCCATTTTAAGACGTCAACCGAAGCCGAAATCACCTATCTTCGCCGAAATTTTTTGCTCATGAATCTTCACGAATACCAGGCCAAAGAACTACTGAAGAAATATAATGTACCCGTACAGGAAGGTTTTGCCTGCACCAGTGTGCAGGAAGCAGAAGAAGCCTACCGCCAGATCAAAACACAAACGGGCAGCAAGTTTGCCGTAGTTAAAGCACAGATCCACGCCGGCGGGCGGGGAAAAGGAGCCATCAGGGAAAATGGCATGAATGGAGTAAAAGTAGCCAAGTCGCTTGAAGACGTTCAGGATATAGCCGGTAAACTGCTGGGCGGTACCCTGGTGACTATTCAAACAGGTCCTGCCGGTAAAGTAGTCAACAAAGTGCTGGTAGCACAGGATATGTACTACGATGGCCCAAGCGAGCGTAAAGAATTTTATCTTTCTATACTGCTGGATCGCAGCAAGGGACAAAACGTGATCATGTACAGTACTGAGGGCGGTATGAATATTGAAGATGTGGCGCATGACACTCCCGAAAAAATATTTAAAGAGTGGGTTCACCCATCTGGCGGACTGCAGGCTTTCCAGGCGCGCAAGATCGCCTTTAACCTGGGACTGACCGGCGAAGCTTTCAAAAACTGTGTAAAGTTTGTAACCAATCTCTATAATGCTTATGTAGGTGCAGATTGCTCTATGCTGGAGATTAACCCCCTGTTCAAGGCATCTGACGATAAGATTATTGCAGTAGACTGCAAGATGAATCTCGATGACAATGCACTTACCCGTCATCCCGATCTCGCAGCGCTTCGCGATGTAACCGAAGAAGACCCTACAGAAGTAGAAGCCGGCAAATACAATCTCAACTTTGTGAAGCTTGATGGCAATGTGGGTTGTATGGTAAATGGTGCCGGTCTGGCCATGGCCACCATGGATATGATCAAACTGAGTGGTGGTGAGCCTGCCAACTTCCTGGACGTAGGCGGTACAGCCAATGCTCAAACCGTGGAAGCTGGTTTTAAAATCATCATGAAAGATCCTGCGGTAAAAGCCATCCTGATCAACATTTTTGGAGGTATCGTACGCTGCGACCGGGTAGCTGCAGGCGTTATTGAAGCCTATAAAAATCTCGGCAATATCAATATACCCATCATCGTGCGTCTGCAGGGCACCAATGCCGAAGAAGCAAAAAAACTGATCGACGAAAGCGGGCTGAAAGTACAAAGCGCGATTCTGCTGAGTGAAGCAGCTGAGCTGGTAAAAAAAGCCGTTGCTTAACTAATATAATCTCACTTCTTTAAAGCCCTGGCCTTCCGGTCAGGGCTTTTTTACGTTTATAGCTGATAAAAACACCGTTGGTTTACCAGAAAAAAACGATAAAAATCTGTTGAAAAAGCGTTGGAAAGGGGGTACGGCGGGATGTAGCTTCGTAACATGACAAGACCAGTTCATCATTTACACGGAGTTTATTCTCTTGGCCTGATAGGCGTCAAGTACGTTCCCAAATCGAAGAAACCTGTACGCCCTCCCCGCAAGAGTGCCCGGCAGCGAATGCTCGAAGAGGAGCCTGTACTGGAAGCCGCCATTGATGTGGATCTAAAGCCCAGATCCCTCAAAATTCAGCCCTTAATTCGTTGCAGTCTGTTTAAGGATACGCGGGTTCCCGAAATCCGTTTTAGTGGCAAATGGTTAGAAAAACTGGGTTTTACCGAAAAGAAACGGATCCGCATCCTGCCTTCTAAAGAACAGCTTATTCTTCAGCTCGAAGAGTTTGAAGATCCGGAGAATCCGGAAGGGGCCGTCTCTACAGAAAATGCTTTCTTTCTTCCACAGATAAGTCCGCATCCTATTGAGAACCTGAAGGCCGGCGCATCAACAGCATGCGCCCCTTCAACTTCTTAAAGTAATACACCTCCATCAACCCTTTACCACATACCCTTTACCTATAATTCAACATTCTTTATGAGACCGCTGGCTTCTAAACAGTGTTCCTGAATCCCAACTGGATAGCCCGGCAGAATCCGGTTCATTGCCTAACCAATACCATCCAGCGATCTCATAAATGCTGCCGGGCTTTTTTTCAGATAAAGAATCAGTACCCTTCCGTTGCTTTCAATAACACAAATGAAGTAAATTGCTTTATAACTATTTGTATTGACAAGCTATCATAGTATCCGTGAATATCCATCCCGTATTCTTACCCGGCTGGCCCCTACTCCCAGCGGGTTCCTGCATCTGGGTAATATTCTTTCCTTTGCGCTCACCGCCTATTTTGCCGAACGTACCGGCGCCCGCATCCTGCTTCGCATCGATGACATGGATCAATTGAGAGTTGAAAAAAAGTATGTAGACGATATTTTCGACACATTAGCTTTTATGGGGCTGCCATGGGATCAAGGACCGGCAAATTATACAGATTATGCACAGCAGCATACCCAACGGCTGCGTATGCCGCATTATGAGCAGGCTTTAACACAGCTGGCAGAGGCAGGTCATATTTTTGCCTGTACCTGCTCACGCTCGCAACTGGCCCAACTGCCAGCGGGCAGCGGATACCCCGGCACCTGTGAGCATAAAAAACTGCCGCTCGATACACCTGATGCCAGCTGGCGCATCAAAACATATAAGAACAGGACATTAACCGTACAGCGTCTGGGCACATCGCCCGTCAGTCTGCCACTACCTGCATCCATGCATGGTTTTGTAGTCCGGAAAAAAGATGGCGACCCGGCTTATCAGCTTACATCGCTTCTCGATGATCAACTGGCAGGAACTGATCTGATTGTACGGGGCATCGATCTCTGGCCCAGCACCTGGGCACAACTCTACCTGGCAAGCCTGCTGCGGATACAAAGCTTTGAAGAAACAAGCTTTATTCACCATCCCTTGTTGTTGGGAACAATGGGGCAAAAACTCAGCAAATCTGCCGGCGATACCTCTATCCTTCAACTGCGTCAGATGGGCTGGTCAACTGCTGAGATTTATACACAGATCACTTCGCTGCTGGGATTTGAAAAGAAAGCCGGCAGCTGGCAGGAACTGGCTATGCTGGCAACACGGTTGTTTGCATGATTTTATTCTCTTTTACTGCAACTTTGCACCATGTCCGGTTTACTACAATCCATGACCGCTGAGCAGTTTCTATTCTTTACAGAAACGGCTATCCCCTTATTTGCCCGTAACAAAATACAGAATGGCGACTGGCCGGCAGAAACAGCAACAGAAAATGCAACGAAAGCATTTCAGCAACTCCTCCCAAACGGAAAGCATACGCCCGGCCATTTCTTTTACAGCATCATTTATCAGCAACAGATGGTGGGTTATTGCTGGTATGCTATTGAAAACAGCGCTCCGCACACTCTTTATCTTTATGAAATCTGGATTCAGGATAACAAACGCGACCTCGGACTTGGCTCTTCCGTAATGCAGGAATTAGCGGCCATTGGCCGAGAGCAGGGCGTGTCACATATCCGCTTACACGTATTTGGCATCAATCAGCGCGCCCTGCCTTTTTATGAGCGGCTGGGGTTTAAGGTAACAGATTATCAGCTCGCCCTCACATTATAAACCTACTGCCAGCCAACATTCATACGCCTTTATGCAATTCATGACATAGCCGCATCTGGTTAATAAACCACTGCTATGACACGATTGCTGACCACAGTTCTATGCCTTTGTGCCGTCAATTTTCTTGCTGCCCAAAAAAACACGGTCAATATTCCTTCGCGGATAAATAAAGTAACCGTTTTTCAAAAGGGAGCACAGATTGAGCGCCTGGCCAGCCAGACCCTGCAGCCGGGAAAATATACCCTTGTATTCAACGGACTCTCCTCACAGCTGGAAGACCAAAGCATTCAACTGAAAGCCGAAGGAAAAATCACTGTACTCTCTGTAACACGCCAACAGAATTTTATCAAACAGCAACAGGTAAATGACCAGATAAAAGAGCAGGAACAGCAGCAGCAGGACTGGATAGAAAAAATTGCCGCAGAAGATAATCTGAAAACAGTACTGGACCAGGAGGAGCAATTGCTGCTAAAAAATCAACAGATAAAAGGCGAGCAGGCCACGCTGAAGGCAACTGAACTGAAAGAAGCGGCCGATTTTCAGCGCAACCGGCTCACAACGCTTTATAAAGAACGGAGTGATGTGCTGGCACGTAAAGCCCGGCTACAGGCATCTCTTCAGAAAACCGTGCAGCAGCTGACAGCCCTGCATCAGAAAAAAGATCTGTCAACAAGCGATATACTGGCCACAGTAGAAATAAAAGAAGCCGGCCCGATAAAATTTAAGCTGAGCTACCTGGTAAAAGAGGCTTACTGGCAGGCGGCCTATGATATACGTGTTGCCAATATCACCCAGCCGCTGGCCCTGCAAATGAAAGCAATCATCAGTCAGCATTCAGGCGAAGACTGGCAGGAAGTTAAGCTGTCACTCTCTTCGGGCAATCCGCAGCAAAACGGCGAAAAGCCTGTAATGAGTCCCTGGCCTTTGCGGTTTTATTATCCGGAACCAGCTTCGATCCGCATTCGGGGTATTTCTTCTATTGCTTCCGGCAACAACACGGGTATGACGACCATAAGTGGTGTGGTGACCGGACCGGATGGTCTGCCCCTGGGTTTTGCCTCCGTTATGGGCAAGGGTTCATCGGCAGGTACTACTGCCGATGAGCGGGGACTCTTTACGCTCAATTTACCCGCTTCAGTGAGTACAATTGTAGTAAGTTCTGTCGGCTATAACAGTACCGAGATCGCCGCTAAACCTGGTTTTAACCGCATTATGCTCCAACCCTCTTCTGCTGAGCTGAGTGAAGTGGTCGTCACGGCGCTGGGAATAAACCGCAGTGGCGATTATAGCTATGAACCGGATGATTGGCGCGGCAAATCCAATCGCACTACACGCAAACAGGCCCCCACTGGTATTTTAACGAATGTAAATTATCAGCCCACCACCACTGTCTTTGAAATACAGGAGCCCTTTAGCGTACCCAGCGACAGTCAGCAGTATCGTGCACATATCCAGGATTTTGATGTGCCCGCCGTTTATGAATACTATGCCGCTCCCAAACTGGATCCTTATGCTTACCTCACTGCAAAAGTCAGCAACTGGCAGGAGCTGAATCTTATTTCCGGAGAAGCCAGTTTGTTTTTCGAGGGCAGCTTCCTGGGCAATTCATGGCTTGATCTCAATAATGCCGATGATACGCTGCAATTATCATTAGGTCGCGATAATGGCATTCAACTCAAACGAACATTGCTCAAAGAGTTCAGCACCAAAAAACTGCTGGGCAGTAATCGTACAGATACCCGCCAGTACGAAATCACCGTGCGCAACAATAAGCAATACCCGGTTAATATCGTTGTGGAGGATCAGTTTCCGGTTTCTACATCCAAAGACATTGAAATAGATCGTGTAGGAGACAAATCAGGCAAACTGGATGAAGAAACCCAACAGGTCACCTGGCAATTGCAACTGGAGCCCCGCAAAGATGCGGCTGTACGTATAGGCTACTCCGTTAAATATCCCAAAAACAAAGTGGTGCGACTGGATTAAAGACTGTAAACACTGAATTAGCTTTGCAACATGGAAATAAAGATTCGTCCCATAGCACCCGGCGACAATCCTTCGCTGGCCCGTATCATACGCGATTCGCTGTCAGAGTTTGGTGCCAATAAACCAGGCACGGTTTATTATGATCCTACCACTGACCATTTATATGAATTATTCCGTGAGCCGCGATCCGGCTATTTTGTTGCAGAACAGGATGGACAGTTGCTGGGTGGTGCCGGCATTTTTCCTACAGCAGGTCTGCCTGCCGATACCTGCGAGCTGGTGAAAATGTATTTGGTGCCCGCAGCACGGGGCAAAGGTCTTGGCCGCATGTTAGTAGATCACAGTATGGAACAGGCCAGGTCTGCCGGTTTTTCGCAGGTATATCTTGAAACCATGCCCGAACTGAAACAGGCACTCGCCATGTATGCACGCCTTGGGTTTGAATATATAGATCAGCCAATGGGAAATTCCGGCCACACCGGCTGCAGCCTTTGGATGCTTCGTACACTTTAAATAAAACGGGTGCAGCCGATGCCGCACCCGTTTTATTATAGAAAAATCATATCGCAAAGGCGCAAAGCGAATTAAGGACGCAAAGGCGCAAAGCAGATGAAGGACGCAAAGCGGATGAAGAACGCAAAGAAATCATTAGCACACCAACATATTAGCAAATCAGCACATTCCGGTCCTATCTTCAAATTTTCAAATCTTCAAATCGCCAATAGCACATTCTATTTCGCACATCATTTACACTATCGTCCGCGCAGACGCTCAACCTGACGCTTATGCAGATATACCTGGAAGCCTACATTCATAGCAAAACCACCGCCACCGGGCAAACTGTTGTACTTGGTATGATCGTAGCCGAGCACTGCATCGAGAGACACATGACTGCTTAGGAAAATGGCAGCACCGCCACCGAGAAAATAGTTGGTACCATTATTAGTGGAAGAGGTATTATTCACTTTTGTCTTCGAACTGATAAAATTAAAATTGCCCTGCACAATCGGACGTACATTGGCGCTGGTAAAATAATAGCGCACGTATGGTCCGAGGCCAAATGCTGTGGTTTTGATCAGTCCTTCTTTTGTATAACTGAGTGTAACATTGGCGCCCACTGCCAGGTTTTTGATTATAAATGCCGCTGCGTTGGGGGTCAGTGATATCCGGGTGTTATTGTCAGATGTATTTAGGTTAAAACTTCCACCTACCAGCCAGTCGCCTTTTTCCGTTTGAGCCCATGCCGGTGCTGTAAATGCTGCCAGCATCATAATCAGGATTGTCTTTTTCATAAAGGTTGTTTTAGAACACAAAGATAATAAAGCCTTTATGAAAGTTCAGCTAAGCGGCCACACTTCATACACCGGACTAAAAAGATAGAGTTTGCCGGTTTTCACTTCCAGGCACCGGAAGCGCTTGCGCAGTCGTTCACCTTTCTGAAAGATGCGTCCGTCTGCCGTGCGAAACAATGCCTGCGGCGGCAACTCTTCTACAAGTTTTAACTGGGCATCCTTCTTATTGGTATCATACCGGCGCAGTACACGCATTAATCCTTCCTCGGCACAGGTACTTGCCCCCGGGTTATGCAGCGAGCGCAGCAATTCGTCTTTTATATCGGCCGGAAAAACTTCCTGTGTAAGAAACCGGGCCAGCAGCCGGCCATAAATGTTTTTCCATTCCCGGCCGTGTGCCGATACGGCATGTCCATGCTGCTCGAAGGTGAGTAAATGGGCCAGTTCATGCAGCAGTGTTATAAGGAAAGAATAGGGGTTCAGATTGCCATTGACGCTGATGCGGTGGTTGCTGCTGGCCGTACGGTGACGGTAATCGCCCAGAATTGATTTCCGCTCCCGGGCTACTGTAAGATGCACTTTGTGTTGCTGCAAAAATTCGAGCACCGCCGGATAAGTGTCCGGCGGCAGGAATGCCTGCAACTCTCCCATCGGTACTTCTTTCTTAGCCATTCTTTTTCTGCTTCAGCAGCTGCAGCAATGCACGAACTTCTATGACGGTATATACTACATAAAGTCCCATGCAGGCAATGAGTGCGGGTTTATTGACCTTATCGCGTACTGCTATGATATAGGCAAACGCGGCAACGGCGATAACAAAAAATTTAATAATAAAGCCGGCGTATACCGACCGCACAAAAACATTGGGATTGGGATCATCGAAGCTGCGGCGCGTCAGTATAAAAGAAATCAGGATCACCAGAAACACTATAAAGTTTCCGGTGATCAGCACCCGCGTATCCAGGCCCTTTTGAGTGAGCCAGGAATTGGCCAGTAAAAAACCGGCATTCAGTAATAAAAATAAAACAAAGAGGGGTCGAAGGGGTTTGAAATGGTCATTTCTCATTATCGCCAGTATTTCCAGTTTGCCGGATCAGTTTATAAAATATCAATCCTATTACCAGCAAAGGTAATACAGAAGCAAACAACGGCGATACATGCAGCCATTGATCGGTTTTAAGCCCAATAAAAACGGCTCCGCCAATGGCAACCAGCAGCTGCATCCCTAACCCCATATAGCGCATCCAGCCATTAGGATCACTGGAGTATGGCTTCTTTTTCGGCTTTTCCATTTCGCTGACTGGCCTCCAGTACGGGTGTGGCGGCTCCGCCCATATGACACTGACCATTGAACGTGGCAGAAGGTTCTACCTGCAGTTTGCCTGCATAGATGTTACCGTTCACGGTACAGTCGCCGCGTAATTGAAGAAGATCCTTTACTTTGATATTTCCGGCTACTTTACCAATTACATCGGCCTGCAGGCCGGTAATATCACCTTCCACGGCACCATTGGCGCCTACTACAACCTTGGCCGTGCTATGAATATTGCCTACAATGGTGCCATCTATACGAAGATCACTGTTGCTATGAATATCGCCTTTGAGCGTGGTGCCGGCACCAATGAGTGTAGTGCCATTGCCAGCGCTGGTTTTTTCAGGTTGCATGTCGGTTTTGTTTTTGGAGTTAAACATAGATATTTGGGTTTTACAAAAAGTCAATCCTGATCAACCACCACTCTGCTCCTGATAGCCGGGCTATCTTACCAATTGCTCAATCATCTGAAATATCATCGGGCGGCATTTGCAACTGAACGGTATCCAGCGCTGCTGCGTCGCCCCGCAACACTTTACGCACATTTTCAATATAACCTTCCTGATATTGTACCTGCTTTTCCAGCGCATCGGCCCGGTATTTCAACTGCCGGTATTCGCGCCCAACCCGTAAATCGTCGTATCCGGGGATATAGTATTTTAACGGCGTAAAAACAATCAGGGCCACAGTCAGGCCCACTAACACCACAAAAATTGTGCACAAACCGACATAAACGCTCAGGCGGGACAATTTAAAAGTGACCACTTCTTCATACGTATCATCATTCATCACCACCAAACGGTAGCGGTTCCGAAGCCGTTTTAGTGTAGATGATTCATCAAGTTTTGCCATAGTCGGGATTTATGGTGGCTAAAGGTAAGAAAATGAGCGAGGTTTCGCACTATTACAGAACTCCCAAACACTGAAAAAAATTGCCCTACTTTTATACTAAAATATTTGAAATTCAGTTATTAAGGACTTAGTTTGCGCCACACCATGTTATCTTTTCGCCATACAGCCTTCCGGTTTCTGATTCCACTGCTGCTTAGTGTACTGGCTACCACTGCTTTTGGTCAGTATGGCTTCTCTTTTGACATCAAAAAACCAAAAGAGTTCGAGAATCGGGTATTGCGCTCTGAAAAACCGCAGAAAAAATTTACTGCCCCCCGTCGCTTCATCCAGAATACCGTCTCACATTACAATTATTTTTTTAATGCCAACAATAAACTGAATGAGGTCATCAGCCGGGCCAAACTTTCATTTAAGGAAGACTACGCCCGGTTGCTCCCCTTTTATAACTACAGCCTCGATGTAACAGCTGCCGACAGCCTCGAGCTCGATTCGGTTTCCTTCAAAGCCCAGACCGGCATTGTACTCCATGATCTGCGCAGCGACTGGGCCGACAATCTCTATCTGCTCTGGGGTGCCAGTTATTATCTAAAAAAACAATTTGACTCAGCATACCTGATGTTTCAGTTTATCAACTATGCCTTTGCTACCAAAGAAAAGGATGGTTATTATCTGACAATCGGAAGTGCCCGCGATGGCAATAGCGCTAACAGCATTGCCACCAAAGAAAAAAACTCACTGCCCCGGCGACTTTTCAGTGAGCCACCCAGCCGCAACGATGCTTTTATCTGGCAGGTACGCAATTACCTGATGCAGGACAAATATGCGGAAGCATCCAGTCTTATACTGGCACTCAGAAATGATACCGCATTCCCATCGCGGCTGCGCAAAGACCTGGAAGAAGTACAGGCCTATTATTTTTACCGGCAAAAGGCATGGGACAGCACCGCTGCCCACCTGGAACTGGCGCTGGACAATGCTACCAATAAACAGGAACGCGCCCGCTGGGAATACCTGCTGGGACAGCTTTATGAAAAACAGGGCCGGCTGGAACAGTCTGCCGATTTTTATGGTAAAGCTATTGCCCATACTACCGACCCGATCATGGATGTATATGCCCGCCTGGGTCTGGTGAGGGTTGATAAGGAAGAAGGAGTGGATGCCATTGCAAAAAATATCGCCTCCCTGGAGCGCATGGCAAAACGGGACAAGTATGTTGACTACCGCGACATCATCTACTACATGGCGGCACAAATGGAACTTGAACGCAACAACACTGATGCCGCTATAAACCTGTTGCTAAAAAGTACACGCTATATCAGCAACAACCAGGAGCAACGCAATAAAGCATTTTTGCAACTGGCTGATCTCTGTTATAACCAACGGCTTTACCGCCCCGCCCGCAATTTTTACGACAGCGTACAGCTCGGCGATCCGGGTATTACCGATCCCGATGCCATCATGGCCCGAAAAGCAGTATTGATCAGAGTAGTCAATGACCTCGATGTACTGCACCGGCAGGACAGTGCCCAATACCTGGCCAGCCTCCCTGAAGATGAACGTCGCGGCATTGTACGTAAGATCGCACGACAGTTAAGACGCCAGCAGGGACTGAAAGAAGAAGAAGGCATTGTAAGTACAGGCTCTACCCTGAATCCGCAACAACAAAACGCCACCAGTCTTTTCTCCGATAACAAAAAGGGTGAATGGTATTTCTATAATGCCACATTGAGACAAAGGGGGCAGACAGAATTTAAAACCCGTTGGGGCACCCGCCCCAATACAGACAACTGGCGGCGCAGCGCAGCACAGGCCGCAGGACTACGCAACAGTCAGAATGAAAATATGGATCCGGTTAAGTCCGGGGCCTATTCCGGCATTAATACAGGCGCTATCAGCACAGAAATTACTTTCGATGCGCTATATGACCGGCTTCCTCTTACGGAAGAAAAGATGAAACAATCGCAGGATTCTGTGATGAATGCACTGTTCAGCCTGGGCAACACCCTGGTACAGGAGCTCGATGACTGCCGTACCGGTACAGACACCCTCGAATCATTGCGGATGCGCTTCCCTGACCATCCCAAAATGGACCAGGTATTGTTCAGCCTTTATTATTGCTATCGTAAAAACGGCGAAAATCTCAAAGCCACTGCGGTGAAACAGCTGATGAATGAAAACTTCAGTCACAGCAACCTCACAGCTATCGTCACCACTGGTAAAGACCCGCAGGGTAAAAGCCGCAATGACGAAGCCACACGCGCCTACGAGCGTGTATATGATCAGTTTATCGAAGGCAATTTTACTGACGCCATAGCGCAGAAGAAGAAACTCGACAGCACTTATGGCCGCACTTTCTGGACACCGCAATTATTGTATATAGAAGCTGTATACTATATAAAACAACGCGAAGACTCCACAGCAAAGGTTGTTTTACGCAATATCATCAGCCAGTTTGCGGGTCAGCCTCTTGCCGAAAAAGCCACAACCATGCTCGATGTGCTGAATCGCCGTGCCGAGATTGAAGAGGAATTGCGCAACCTGGTCATCGTAATGCCTGCAGAAGATACTGCCAGAAAAGTGGCACCTCCTGTCACCTACAATCCGCCACCGCAGGTTGTTACTCCTCCTCCAACCGATACTGTTGCTGCTGAACCGGTCAAAAAACCGCTGCAGAAACCCGTATCGGCCATACCGGACTCAGGCTCTACCCGTGCACTTCGTGATACCGCCCAAAAAGGACGCACTACAGCCGATTCTATGCTCAACAAACCCGCTGTACAACTGCAAACACTCAGTTATCAGTATAATGCTACTGCACCTCATTACGTAGTCATACTGCTCAATAAGGTAGACCCTGTGTTTGTACGCGAAGCCCGCAATGCTTTTGCGATTTATAACCGCAACAACTATTCTGGCAAGCCACTGGAAGCCGAACTGCTTGATATGGATGCAGACAACCGCTTAATCCTTATTAATCCGTTTGTAAATGCAGAAGAAGCCCTGGCCTATGTGGACCGAGCCCGTCCCAAAACGCCCACTGAAATACTGCCCTGGCTGCGCGGCGGCAAATACAGCTTCCTGATCATTTCGGCACCTAACCTTGAATTGCTCAAAAACTACAAGGACATAGACAAATACAAACAGTTCCTGGACAAGAACTTGCCCGGTAAGTTCTGATACCTTTCTTTTGCTTTAGGAAAAAATTAATTGCCGGCAGCCGCCAGCCGGATCAGATTTTGTTAATTTCGGTTTGCTGAAAAATGGGCCTGGCCCTTATACATCTAACTATGAAAAAAGCTGTTCGTATTTTCTGGCGCCTCTTCCTGATCGGTTTTGGCGGTTTTGTACTCCTGATTATCCTCGCCAATTTTGGTGTATTTGGTAAAATGCCATCACTGAAAGAGCTGGAAAACCCCGCTATTCAGCAGGCTTCGGAAGTCTTTGCTATTGATGGCACGCTGATGGGTAAATATTATACTGAGCGCGGCAACCGCAGCAATGTGAAATACCGCGACATTTCACCCAATGTGATCAACGCCCTGGTAGCTACCGAGGACGAACGCTTTTACGATCACTCCGGCATTGACACCAAATCTACCCTTCGGGCTGTATTTACAATGGGTCGCCAGGGTGGCGGCAGTACCATCACCCAGCAACTGGCCAAGGCCCTGCTCGATCAGGGCAGCAAGAACTTCCTGAACAGGATGGTAGAAAAACTCAAGGAATGGATCATTGCGGTAAAACTGGAACGCAATTTCACCAAAGAAGAAATAATCACGCTTTATCTGAATGCCGTTCCTTTTGGCGATAATGTATACGGTATCCGCAATGCTGCCCGTACATTTTTCCAGAAAGAACCCGATCGCCTCAAAGTTGAGGAAGCAGCGGTACTCATCGGCATGCTCAAAGGGAATTTCATTTACAATCCCCGACGCAACCCCAAAGCAGCCCTGGAGCGCCGTAATGTGGTCCTCAACCAAATGGTAGTAAACGGAAAACTCAGTGAAGCCGAAGCCGACAAACTGAAAAAGACACCCATCAATCTCAATTATAACAAGCTGAATGAGAATACCGGTTATGCCCCTTATTTCCGCGAAATATTAAAAGATGAAGTACGCAATGCCCTCAAAGGACTCGAAAAGCCCGATGGCGGCTCGTATGATATCTATCGGGATGGTCTCAAGATCTATACCACCATCAACCCTCGTATGCAGGAATATGCCGAAGAAGCCGTAGCCATGCAGCTGCCTATTCTCCAAAAAAATCTCAACGCACTTTCCTATATCCGCAATGGCAGTGTATGGAAAAACCATGAAGATGTGTTGCAAAAGCAGATGAAGGCGAGTGACCGCTGGCGCAACCTGGCCGATGACGGACTGAGCGATAAAGAAATCAAAGCTACTTTCTATCAGAAGGTGCCCATGAAAGTATTTGCCTGGAATTCCAGGCTCGAAAAAGATACTGTAATGACTCCTTATGACTCCATCAAATACCATCGCCAGATGATTCAGACCTCCTTTATGGTGATGGATCCGGTGACGGGTGAAGTCAAAGCCTGGGTAGGCGGCATCAACTTCAAAACCTTCAAGTTTGATCATGCCAATATCAATACAAAACGACAGGTAGGATCAACGATCAAACCCCTGTTGTATATGCAGGCTATGGAAGACCGCGGGTTTGGCCCCGAGACCGAAGTAGTGGATCAGCAGCAGGATTTTGGCAACAAACAACTGGTACCTGCCACGTCCAAAAAGTGCAGTGGGCAAACCATGACCATGGCGAGTGCACTGGCCTATTCACGAAACTGTGCTACGGCTTATATCATGAAAGAAGTAGGCCCCCGGGCTTTCGCTGATTTCCTGAACAGCAAGCTGAATATACCTACCAAAATAGAACCCTACCCTTCTATTGCACTCGGCGCCTGCGATCTTTCCCTGTTTGAAATGATGTGGGCCTATACCGTATTTGCCGGCAACGGTTTTACTACCAAACCTTATTTCATCAACCGGATTGAAGACCGTAATGGCAATGTGATAAAACGCTTTGACTATAGCGTAAACCGCAAGGAAGCCACCAGCGAGGCCACGGCTTACAAAATGGCCCGCATGATGGAAGGCACGGTCAACTTTGGTACTGCCCGCGGACTGATGAGCCGCCTGGGTGCTGCCGAGATGGCGGGCAAAACAGGTACTACCAACGATAATGCCGATGCCTGGTACATGGGTTATACTCCGCAGTTGCTGGCCGGAACCTGGGTAGGCTGCGACGATCGTTTTATCCGCAACGAAGGTGCCGGTGGCTTTGGTGGTGCAGCAGCACGCCCCATTTGGGAAGCCTTTTTTGCCAAAGTATATGCAGACAAAACCCTGGGTATTGACCGATCGGCGCGTTTTGTAAAACCGGCACAACTCGAAAACGAGATTAACAGTGCTGAAAACATTCCCAGCGACTTACAGTTTGAACCACCTGCACAAGGCGAAGACCAGGGAATTGGTAACCCTGATGATTACATGAAAATCCCTACCGATTCCAAACCTTTTGTAGACGACAATGTACCTCAACCCAAAAAAGACACTGCAAAAGGCCCTGAAAAAAAAACGGAGGCCACTAAGCCAATCGGATCGCCGGTAGAAGAACCCAAAAAGAAAAAAGGGTTTCTGAATAAACTGTTCGGAAAAAAAGATAAGGACAAAAACAAAAATTAGAAACCGCATTATTCTCATAGAAAACCGGGTGCCGGAAAGGGCCCGGTTTTTTGTTTGCCGTCCCCGTGCAGTTGGCCCCCTTTTTTCAACCGTTCACCGGCAGGCTTTTTGCACATATCCCAATTCCCCCTACCTTCATTCTATCATTCTATCTAAAAAACACCTCATGAAGAAATTATTACTGATGATAGCCACACTGGGCTACCTGAGTGCACAGGCTCAAACGGCTGAAGAAATTGTTGGAAAATACTCCCAGGCCCTGGGTGGTCTCCAGGCTTTCAACAACGTGAAAACATTGAAAATGTCTGGCTCTATCACCGTTCAGGGTATGGAACTTCCGATCACCGTACAGGTGATCAACGGAAAGGCCGTACGCAGCGATGTGGAAGTGATGGGAACCGCTGTAATCAGCTCTTATAAAGATGGTAAAGGCTGGAAACAAAATCAATTTGCAGGCGCCCCAGATCCTACCGATGTAACGGAAGGCGAACTGGCCGACCTGAAAGCACAGGCTAATGCTTCAAGTATCTTAATGGACTATAAAGCCCGTGGTCACAAAATCGAAATGGCCGGAAAAGAAACGGTAGATGGCGTTGAAACATTTAAAATCAAACTTACACAGGGCGATACGCAAAAACCGACCACCTTCTACATCAGTACTAAAGACTATGCGCTTATCAAATCGGTAGCCAATATGGAATTGATGGGGCAAAGCATGGATGTGGAAACCTTTTATTCTGATCTGAAAGACGTAAATGGCCTCAAGTTTTTCACCACACGTACCCAGAAAGCAGATGGCGAAGAGTTTCAGTCAGTAAAATTTGATAAGATCGAAGTGAACGTACCGATTGACGAGAAAATTTTTGATAAACCCTGATAACAGGCGCTTATTTTAAATAAATGTAAAACCCGGCCTGATATGCCGGGTTTTCTTTTGCCTGTTGCACGAGCAATTTTAGCCTATTATTATCTAAAATGGTAAACCCGGGCCGGACTGCGCTGTTTCAGATAGTGTAATTTTGCTTTCTATTCAGAAACCGGCCAGCATGAACCCTTCCTTTTATAAAAAAATTTATCAGAAACAACAGGGCATCGAACAGGTTCCGCCCAATGAACGTATTGCCGGTTGGGCCAATCAATTGCTGCAGTTGCTTTATCCGGAACGATCAGACAGTTTTCCCGCTTCTGCCGATATGGTTGAAAAAGAGTTTGAGCGGCTCGCACGCGAGCTCACTATATTATTCGAAGCCACCCGCGCCTGTGGCCCCTGCGATCATGCAGAAAAAGCACGGCAGTTTTTTGATACTGTACCGGAACTGTTGCGCATCATGGATACAGATATCCAGGCCATCCTGGCCGGCGATCCGGCTGCACAAAGCCAATTTGAAGTAATCCGCGCCTATCCGGGTTTTTATGCTATTGCTATTTTCCGGATAGCACATATGCTATTACAACTCGACATTCCCATATTACCCCGGATCCTGACCGAGCATGCCCACTCCGCCACAGGTATCGACATACACCCGGGAGCAACAATAGGTGAACACTTTTTTATCGACCATGGCACCGGTATTGTTATAGGAGAAACCACCGTAATCGGGCATCATGTAAAATTGTATCAGGGTGTGACACTGGGTGCATTGAGTGTAGATAAAAGTATGGCCAATACCAAACGTCATCCCACTGTAGAAGATCATTGCATCATTTACTCCGGAGCTACCATACTCGGAGGAGATACTGTGATCGGGCATCACAGCATTGTAGGCGGTAACGTATGGCTTACGCGCAGCATAGCGCCTTATTCAACCGTATATCACAAACCTGAAATAGAAGTGGTAGATCAACAAATCAATCTGTAAGTATGGCAACTATTGCAGACCTCGTAGGCAACACGCCGATGGTAGAACTTCAGCAACTCAATCCTTATAAACACATCCGTATATACGCCAAACTGGAAGGCAACAACCCGGGCGGCAGTGTCAAAGACCGTCCTGCGCTCAACATGATCCGTTCGGCGGTGGAGCGTGGCGATATAAAACCGGGCATGAAACTCATTGAAGCCACCAGTGGCAATACCGGCATTGCCCTTGCCATGATTGCCCGTTTATATGGCCTGGAAATAGAGCTCATTATGCCGGCCAGCAGTACCCGTGAGCGTACGCTTACCATGGAAGCCTATGGCGCCAAAGTGATCCTGCTGGAGAGTATCGAAGCCTGCCGCGATTATGCAGAAGAGCAGGCTGCAACCGGCCGTTATCATATTCTCAATCAATTTGCCAATCCCGACAACTACATGGCACATTACAAGTCGACTGGCCCGGAGATCTGGCGCGACACACAGCAGGGCATCACTCATTTTGTGAGCAGCATGGGTACTACAGGTACCATCATGGGCTGCTCGCGTTATCTGAAAGAAGTAAACCCTGCTATCCAGATCGTAGGTTGCCAGCCTACGGAAGAATCATCTATCCCCGGCATCCGTCGATGGCCTGCCGCTTACCTTCCCAAAATATTCGAACCGGAGCGGGTAGACAGGGTGCTGGATGTATCGCAGGCGGAAGCCACTGAAATGAGCCGGAGACTGGCCAAAGAAGAAGGCATTTTTGCCGGCATGAGCAGCGGAGGAGCCGCCACAGCAGCTATACGTCTGGCCAGCGAACTCTCGTCTGGAGTAATCGTATTTATTGCCTGCGACCGGGGAGACCGTTATCTGAGCAGCGATTTGTTTGGGTAAATAATTGTTGTCATACATTGCCGGCCCAGCCAGGCAATGTATTGAGCAAAACAAGGTCATGCCCTTTTTTTTCCCAGCCATATGCCGCGTGGCCATTGGTTATTACCAGCAACCCTACCGGCACTGCCAGGTGATAACGCAGCAGCTGTTGCAACACCTGGTTATCCAGCACTACCGAAGGAGCTTTACACTCTACCATCATCCAGGGTTCGTGGGCTTTATTATACACGAGGATATCGAAACGTTTATTGAGCTCACCCAGCCTGATCGTCTTTTCCTGTGCTATCAGCGATGGCGGATAATGCAGCGCCTGTACCAGGTATTGAATAAAGTTCTGACGCACCCATTCTTCCGGCGTCAGAACCAGCCAGCGGCGGCGAAGGCGATCAAAGATCAGTTCCCGTCCTTTTTCGCGTTTTACCATAAAATCCGGGACCGGATACTCAATAGATAGCATGCTTCAAAAGTAATTGATTAAATTGCGAAATGGCGCACCAGCCCGGCAAATGCTTACCGGGTCTGTGCACCGCCTATCAGACAGATGAAGACAAAACAAGAAATAGTAGAAAACTGGCTCCCCCGCTACACGGGCGAGAACCTGGAAAATTTTGGTAAGTATATTCTCCTTACCAACTTCAGCAATTACGTAACCATGTTTGCTGAATGGAACAAAGTACCTGTCATTGGCCTGGGACGCCCCATGCAATGTGCCACTGCCGACGACATCACCATCATCAACTTTGGTATGGGCAGCCCCACTGCCGCCACTGTTATGGACCTGCTGACCGCTATTGAACCCAAGGCTGTTTTATTTCTCGGAAAATGCGGCGGTCTGAAAAAAAGGAACAAACTCGGCGATCTTATTCTGCCCATTGCTGCTATCAGAGGCGAAGGAACCTCCAACGACTACCTGCCTGCAGAGGTTCCGGCACTCCCTGCCTTTGCCTTGCAAAAAGCAGTATCCACCACCATCCGCGATTACAGCGTCGACTACTGGACCGGTGTGGTATACACCACCAACCGTCGTGTGTGGGAACATGATGAAGTCTTTAAAGAATACCTGCAAAAAGTACGGGCCTATGCCATTGACATGGAAACTGCTACCATTTTCACCGTTGGCTTTTACAACAAGATTCCCACCGGAGCGCTGCTGCTGGTAAGTGATCAGCCAATGATTCCGGAAGGCGTAAAAACAGAAGAGAGCGATAAATCAGTAACCGCACAATATGTAGAAAAACATTTGCATATCGGCATCGACTCTCTCAAACAGCTGATCAATGACGGCCTTACGGTGCGTCATCTGAAGTTTTAAAAACCCTGTATGTATGAATACAAAACTGCTCCTGGTATTGAGTGCTGTTTTTGTGCTCACTATCTCTGCCGAGCGCTGCTCCGGCAACAGTAAGGAACCCGCCAGATATAAGGGAAAACTGGAGATTAAAGGCATTTGTATGAACTACACACTTAGCCTGCTGGAGGGTAAGATAGATACCACGCTCATCAATTCCAGCTGGACAGATGAGACAACCGGCAAAACATACAGCCAGGTATTTGGGCTGGGTAATCCCTGCCGGTTTCCTGATACGATCAAAGAAGGCGATGAGTTTTATTTCTACATAGACTCCAGCAAACAGGAAAACTGCGCCGTGTGTATGGCCTATTACCCAACACCATCGCGTAAGCTATCCATAAAAGTAGTACCCAAATAATGGAGCCGCTGCTGCGTATAGACAATCTTACGCTTTCTTTTCATACAGAAAATGGCACTACCCGGGCGCTGGAGCAGGTCAGCTTCAGCGTGTCTGCCGGTGAAGTGGTGGCCTTGGTGGGCGAATCAGGCTCCGGCAAATCCGTAACATCACTTTCCATTTTACAATTACTCCCACCTCATACTGCCCGATACGAAGAGGGCGCTATATATTTTTCTGAAGGCAGCAGGCCAGTTCTCAACCTGCTAACCCTTCCTGAAAAAGAGCTGCAGAAAATACGCGGACATCATATTGCCATGATCTTCCAGGAGCCCATGACATCGCTTAACCCGGTCATGACCTGCGGGCGGCAGGTAATGGAAGCGCTGCGTATGCACAAAAAACTGAGTTATAAGGAGGCCCGGGAACAAACGCTCAACTGGTTTGCCAAAGTAAAACTCCCCGACCCGCAACATACCTTTCAGAAATACCCGCATCAGCTGAGCGGAGGGCAGAAACAACGGGTCATGATAGCTCTGGCGATGTGCTGCGAACCGAAGCTGCTCATCTGCGATGAACCGACCACTGCACTGGACGTAACCGTACAAAAAACAATCCTCGAGCTGCTGAAGGAACTGCAACAGCAAACAGGTATGGGTATCATCTTTATCACACACGACCTGGGAGTGGTGGCAGAAATCGCAGACCGCACCATCGTGATGCTGAAAGGGAAAATTGTAGAAGAAAATACCGTCAGGGAAATTTTCCACCACCCCGTACATCCGTATACGCGTGGTCTGCTGGCCTGCCGGCCTGTGTTGCATGAAAAAGGAAAAAGACTTCCTGTAGTGGCCGATTTTCTTGCCGGCAATCACAGTCCGATTAATCAGACCAGTATTATTCAACCGCCTGTCTCTTCAGAAGTGCTGATAAAGGCCGATAAACTATCTGTCTGGTACCCCACCCGGCGATCGTGGCTGGGTACACCTCTTGCCTATACCAAAGCAGTTGACGAAGTGAGTTTCGATATCTATAAAGGAGAAGTACTCGGCCTTGTTGGTGAAAGCGGATGCGGTAAAACCACTTTAGGACGCACACTACTGCGGCTAATCGAACCAACCAGCGGTCATCTGTATTATAAAGAGGAAGACATCAGCTGCATTTCGGGCAACCGCCTGCGTCCTTTAAGAAAAGAGATACAACTGGTTTTCCAGGACCCGTTTTCATCACTCAATCCACGCTTACCTGTGGGGCCTGCCATTGCAGAACCGCTGCAGGTACATTATCCTGCCTTCAATGCGCAGCAGCGGAGAGAGCGGGTGATGGAGCTGCTTGAAAAAGTGGGGTTAAATGCAACGCACTACAACCGTTACCCGCATGAGTTTTCCGGAGGGCAAAGACAACGGATTGTTATTGCCCGTGCGCTGGCTCTCAATCCGTCCTTCCTGGTTTGCGATGAATCGGTATCGGCTCTCGATGTAAGCGTACAGGCCCAGGTTCTCAACCTGCTCAACGATCTGCGTGCAGAATTTGGATTTACGGTTGTATTCATCTCACACGATCTTTCGGTGGTGCGCTACATCAGCGACCGGATAATGGTCATGTACAAAGGAAAAATTGAAGAGAGCGGCCCTGCCACACAGGTATACCAGCATCCGCAATCGGCTTATACACAAAGACTGATTGCTGCCATACCTGCAGGCATTCCTGTTTGATCAATCCCCTTCCTCATCAACAATGCCGGGCACTACTTCGTCCGAATCATTATCTGTTTCGCTATCAAAAAATTCACGGCCGCTTCTGCGATGGCTGTATATAAGACGCTTGAGTTCCTTAGCCAGCTGAGTTGCCACCGGTTCATCTTCTTTTAACCGGGTAGTACCCAGCCTGCTGAGACGAAACGGCGATTGCGCACTCCATGACCGGTCATAATAATAATATTCGCTGCTCTCATCCTCACTCTCTTCAATATCTGCAAAGGCAAACTTCTTCTCGTCGGCCGGTAGCAACCCTACTGACCCCAGATACCAGGTAAGATCATCTTTTTTCTTTTTATACTTAAAGAAATAGACATACCCTTTTTTCCCTTTAACCTTTGCCTGCAAACGACTCAGATACACCACTGAATCGGGTTTTGAATAAGAGGAAGCTGCACTAATCAGCTTACTGCGTCCCAGTTCGATATGGTTATTGTAACGTGCAGGGAATTTATCCAGCTGTTTTATTTTCTTCAACCCATTATACAGATCGTAGCGATACTCATCGAGGCTGGCAAAATAAGTAAGCATGGTATCGGGGATACTCTTCTTATTGCGCAGCAGCAGCAGCGTAGTGGTATACTTCAGTTGTTTATCCGCAGATGCCAGCATTTGCTGCATCAGTGTTGGCACGGCAGGTTTACTGTCCCAGAACGGCATTAACAGACGGGCATATAACTGCAGATCATCGTTGCCCGGGTCTTTATCGCCATCATTGTAGCGGTTATATCCGTTGCCGGTTTCATCATCTCTTTTCTTTTCTGCTTCCTTAATGGATTTTTGTTTCTCGAGAATGGCCTGTTTGCGCACCTCCTGTTTGGCTTCCAGCAGAAACTTGCTGTAGTAGCTTTCATAATCGGCAGGCTTCAGCTGGTTACTGTCAACCATTTCTGCCATCAGCATCATCAGCACATCTTTATAATCGCCGAGGTTGATCAATGGCAACAGATCGGTGAGTACAGTTTTGGTTAGCTGCAATGAATCATACAGGTTGCCCATAAAATTGCCGCCGAAATAAGGCCGGTCGCCTCCTCTGCTGTTACGTATGGTATAATTACCATACTCGTTCCACGAATTGGATGCAGCGCCCAGTACCGGTGGTTCTGCGGTTACGATATCTCTGAACCTGCCGATGGCATATTTTGTCTTTTGCTGTACCAGGCTGTTGAGTGCTGCCAGTTGAATGTCGAGGGTATCATTGGCCGCCTGGTAGATTTTAACCAGCGCATCTGTGGCAGCAGGCGTTTGTATTCTGCGCAGCTTGCCAATCAGTTCTTTTTTGGTGTCGAGATATTTCTTTTCGCTCCAGCTCAATGAGCCGATCGATTGTATCAATTGAGGCAGATCGGTAGAATCGACCCGCAGGTAACTTAATCCGCCTGCCGCTCGCTTACGGGCAGTACTGTCTCCTTTCAGAAAATCGTCGAAGAACAGTTTTGATTTTTTGGTGAAAGGATCATACGCGGTAAGGGTATCGGACGGGGTGAAGCTATCAAAGAAATTACGCAAAAAACTACTCGGCTGACTGAGTGTATCCAGCTGGGCAGACAACCCAAACCCAACTCCTTTTCTATAATAATTTTTAACCCATAACAGTCGGCTGCTGGCGGTGTCTGACAACTGGCTTTCCCAAACTCTGTATCCGTTTGGCAGATCATATTTCTTTTTGCTGCGTACAATCCAGGTCGTATCGCTGCCTGCCGGATATATGGCTTCTTTTTCAAGAACCGTTGTATCATCTACCTCCATATAACGGCCCACTTTATAGAAATTCACGAAGATGCGCTCACCGGTGGTATCGTTGCGAATGATCTTGCTTTTAAATACACCACCATTCATTACACGTTCCATTTCATCTTCATCATCTCCTCCGCCATACCCATAATTGTATTGGGGCAGTTCCATTTTTTCTTTGGCTGCCTCAGGAAATACCGGGCTCATCACAGAAAAATTGAGCGTGGTATCTACCCGTTTTACCGCGGCTGGGTATTGGTAGGGTTTGATGGTAAACGAACGCATGAAATGATCGAGTGCCGGTCCGTTCTTTTTACCGCAGGCTATAAGGGTGTAGTAATGCGGGCCTTCGATGATAAATCGTACCTGGTAAAAACGACCATTTTTATCTTTATAGGTGGCGTCGAGCGAAGGATAGCCCTGCCATTTGCCCATCTTTCTGGTCAATTGTTTGTCCATATATTCAGAAGCGCCAAAGCTTTCCTCCATCAGCTGCAGATCAAAGCTGTCTTCTTCGGCAAAATTGTGGTTATGGATATCAGACCGGATGATCCGGAAAAAATTGCCGTTCGCAACATCTGCCGCGTCGTATATCCAGCTACCGTCATTACCGGTAAAGGGGTCATGCGGCATATCGGCCACAAAGCCTCCCATCGGCGCCGTGATTTTTTTCCATTGAGCCGGGGCAGGTACTGACTTGAATTCTTTGAGCTGAATACTATTGAAAAAGCGGGAAGCTTCTTCTCCCTTGCTCACATATTCGCCGGTACCGCTCATCTTGAAAACAATTACTTCAAACGGGGTAACAAAAATATTGTAGCGCTGTATATCACCACGGCGTGTGCGATTGGTAATATCCAGCCCCTGGTAACCGTTGCGCGTAATATTGGTGCGTGTCAGAATTTTGCCGGGTATGTTTTCGTAAAGCAGGCTGTCTACTATATGGCGTACGCGATCAGTGGAGTGACTCCAGAGCCAGGCATTCGTCATTACACGTGTGACCATGTAATAACTGCCGTTGGCCATATCAGCATACTGCTCCTGCGATATCCCATTTTGTTCCCCAAAACGGTAGAACCTGCCGGGGATATCTACTCTATATACACCATCCTCTGCTGTTTGCGTGGAGAATACTACAGGTACCCGCAATTTCTCTACCTGGTTTTTGTGCTGGCTATCGCGATCTATCATTTTTACGGGGCGCAGGCGATAACCGCTGGCACGAAGAATTTCGATCACGCCTCTTTGCCCGGGCAAATGTGCAGCGCCCACTCCTACAAACAGCGACTGGCCGGTACGCAAAATAGAATCGATATTGCCTGCCTGTATTTCATTTCGGCGATACAGAAATTTTTCATCAAATGCCTGACTGAAACTGTTTACTTTATTGATCGAGTCGAGCCAGTCGAGGTTGCCGCTGCGATAGGCTTCCTGGAGACGGCCGGAAGAGAAGCTTCCTTCATTATCGTAACTGCGCTCTTTCCGGTCTTTTTCTTTGGCGGCATCCTTGTATGCTTCTGCCATCAGCTTCATACTTTCTGCATACTGCTCTACGCCTGCCACCTTTTTGCCCCAGCGCTTACCGCACTGGTAAATGTACATATCGAGGTAGGTATCTTCTTCAAAATCGTTTGATTCATCGCCATAAGTCCGGTACAGCAGATTATTGATAGCAGACGGGTTGCTGTAAAGAGCACGTTCTATTTTTTTATCGTATTTATAAAATTTAAGTGTGCTCTGTGTAAGGTAATCGCCGGGAGGGGAAAAGAAGTCGCTGCCCCGCGAGCGTTGATAACGTTCGGTTTCCAGGTCGTAGCGGGTCATATCTTCCTGCCACGATTCGGGGTTTGTTTCCAGTGCCACCACATCGGCCTGCTGTATACCCAGGTAAAATGAGTCTGCCAGGTGAAAAGCCAGTTTGCTGCTCACGTGCATGGTACCAAAGAGGTATGAAGGTTTTTTGAGGCCATTGCCGGTAATTTCCCACAACAGTCCCTGATACTTTTTGTTTTTCAGGCGGGGGGCCTGGGCGCTTACCAGGCAGGGCAGCAATAAGAGGAGGAGTAGGGTTCGTTTCATACAATTCCTATGATTCATTTTGGAGACAATTACACAGCCAGTCACTTCCCAACCGGCGCATCAATATCTGGCAGGCAGTGTTTTAGGTGGGCTGGATGGTAAATTACCACCGATTTGGGGTATTAACGGGAAAAAAGAGCAAAAAGTCTGACAAACAGCCTGAATCAAAAAATTATACACCCCTCTGGGGGTTATCTGGTTAATTTTGTACCTTTGCACGCTTTAAAAGCTGTCCGCATGACCAGGCCCGGTGCCGTAAGACCGGGGATGGATGCACGCTCCCCAGGTATCTTCTACCGGTTTGAGTCATGAGACCTTATATAAAATTGTCAATAAACTCATGAAGCTTTCACAATTCCGTTTCGACCTGCCCCTCAATCTGATTGCCCAAAATCCTGCGAAAAAAAGAGAAGATGCGCGTATGATGGTGGTACACCGTCACACCGGTCAGATCGAAAACAAACACTTTCGCGACATCCTCGACTACTTCGATGACAAGGATGTATTTGTAGTTAACAACACGAAAGTTTTTCCCGCAAGGATGTATGGCCGCAAGGAAAAAACTGGTGCAAAAATCGAGGTCTTCCTGCTGCGCGAACTGAACAAACCCAATCGCCTCTGGGATGTGATTGTTGATCCTGCCCGTAAGATCCGCGTGGGCAACAAACTGTACTTTGGAGATCAGGAAGACCTGGTAGCCGAAGTAATTGACAATACGACCAGCCGCGGCCGCACCATCCGTTTCCTCTGGGAAGGTTCTGAAGAAGGCTTTCGTGAGCAACTGGAAAAACTGGGCGAAACACCGCTTCCCAAGTATATAAAGCGCAAGCCTGATGAGGAAGATAAAGAGCGCTACCAGACCGTATATGCCAAACACGAAGGTGCAGTAGCTGCGCCTACAGCCGGCCTGCACTTCAGCCGCGAGCTCATCAAACGGCTTGAGATTAAAGGTGTGCGTTTTGCTGAAGTAACCCTTCATACCGGCCTCGGTACCTTCCGCCCCATTGAAGTGGAAGATCTGAGCAAACACAAAATGGATGCAGAATACTATCGTATAGAAGACAATGCCTGCAAGATTGTGAATCGTGCCAAAGAATATGGCCATCGTATCTGCTCTATCGGCACCACCACTATGCGCGCACTGGAATCTTCTTTCACCGCGCAAAAACTGCTGAAACCCTCTGAAGGATGGACCAACATGTTTATCCATCCTCCTTACGAGTTTAATATTGCCGATTCGCTGGTGACCAATTTTCATTTACCCAAAACCAGCCTGCTGATCATGACCTGTGCTTTTGCCGGTTATGAACTCACCATGGAGGCTTATAAAAAAGCCATCAAGGACAAATACCGTTTCTTCAGCTATGGCGACGCCCTGCTGATTATCTAAATAAGCCGTTCTCTGCTATTTTGAATGCCCTGCCACCCGGCGGGGCATTTCTTTTTCCAGCATATATATTACCACTAAAAATCAATCACATACACTTAATAACCTGCACTTTGAGCAAAGCCGCCAAAACCTTACCTTTGCGCAGTTTTATCCACTCAATAACAATTCCATAATATGGCAGATATTTTCGAAAGACTTCTGAAACATGCCGGCCCTATTGGTCAGCATCGTGAGCGTGCACATGGTTATTTCGCCTTTCCAAAGCTGGAAGGTGAAATTGGCTCAAGAATGAAATTTCGCGGACAGGAAATGATTGTATGGAGCCTCAACAACTATCTGGGGCTGGCCAATCACCCCGAGGTAAGAAAAGCCGATGCAGATGCAGCACAGCAGTTTGGACTGGCGCTGCCCATGGGCGCCCGTATGATGAGTGGCAACAGTAACTACCATGAGCAACTGGAAGCCGAGCTGGCTGCTTTCGAACATAAAGAAGATGCTATTCTGCTAAACTTTGGCTACCAGGGTATGGTAAGCCTGATTGACGTGCTTTGTGGCCGTCACGATGTAATCGTATACGATGCAGAAAGCCATGCCTGTATCATTGATGGTTTGCGCCTGCATCCGGGTCACCGTTATGTTTTTAAACACAACGACCTCGAAGATTTTGAAAAACAATTGCAACGTGCCACTGCCCTTATTGAAAAGCAAAAATCCGGCGGTATTCTCGTGATTACCGAAGGCGTATTCGGAATGGCAGGTGACCAGGGCCGTCTGAAAGAAATAGCCGAACTGAAAAAGAAATATGAGTTTCGTTTACTCGTAGATGATGCGCATGGTTTCGGCACACTCGGAAAAACAGGTGCCGGCGTCGGAGAAGAACAGGGCGTACAGGATCAGATCGATCTCTACTTCTCCACTTTTGCCAAATCGATGGCGTCTATAGGAGCGTTCATTGCAGGCGACCGCAAGATCATTGACTATATCCGTTACAATATCCGCTCTCAGATCTTTGCCAAAAGTCTGCCCATGCCACTGGTAATCGGCAACCTCAAACGCCTGGAACTGTTACGTACGCAACCCGCCCTCAAAGAAAAACTGTGGGAGAATGCACTTAAACTGCAAAGTGGCCTGAAAGAACGCGGATTTGATATCGGCAAAACAGATTCGGTGGTAACACCCGTATACATGAAAGGAGGTGTGGAAGAAGCTACAGCCATGGTGATGGACCTGCGCGAAAACTATCACATCTTCTGCTCTATTGTGGTATACCCCGTAATTCCGAAAGGACATATCATTTATCGCCTTATTCCAACTGCAGCCCACACAGATGCAGATATCCAGGCTACACTGGAAGCATTCTCAGCCACCAAGAAAAAGCTGGACGCCGGCGAATACAAAGCAGAAGCAATCCCCGATATGGCGGAATCAAGATAATAAAGACAGAATACTGTCGTAAAAGAAAAAGAGAACGTCATTACGTTCTCTTTTTTTATCCCTGTACTAATCAGAATTAAGTTGATGGCAGCCGTAACTGCTATTGCGGACAGCTATGATTTGATGATAAAAGAATACCTGAAAAAAAAGAACCTCCCGAATGAAATCCGGGAGGGCCCTAATCAAAAACCATTAACCATTAAACCTTATCCTATGAAAATTCACAGGCAATATCGGCAATAAAGAATTAACACAAAACTTTTTGCCATTTTTTTTTGCTGAAAGTGTCAAAAAAACACCATTTATTGACTGGTCTCAATGTTATAACGTTAATTAATGATATATCCGGTTAAACTATTTGCTTGCGCAAACGTTTGTCTAACTTTCGTTGTTATCCTTCAGTAATTAGCAGAATTTTACATTCAGAATATTATTTATGAAGAAAATAGTCGTAGCCATTACCGGAGCCAGCGGTTCCATTTATGCCCGCCAGGTATTGCGGAAACTGGAATTACTGAAAGAACACTGGTCGGCTGTGGATATCGTGATGACAGAAAATGCACGCCAGGTATGGCAAACAGAACTGGATGATGACAGCTATTCAAGGCTTCCGTTTCGGGCCTATTCCACACAGGATTTTCTGGCCCCCTTCGCTTCCGGTTCGGGCCAATACGATACCATGATCATTGTGCCCTGCTCTATGGGCGTTCTGGGCCGGATTGCAGGCGGCATTTCCAACGATCTCATTACGCGGGCTGCCGATGTGGTGCTGAAAGAAAGACGCCGGCTTATTTGTGTAGTGCGCGACACTCCTTACAACCTCATTCATATCCGTAATATGGAAACGGTGACACAGGCCGGCGGCATTATCTGCCCTGCCACTCCTTCCTTTTACAGCAAACCCAAAACGCTGGAGGATGTAGCAGCCACTGTTGTAGACCGGGTGCTGGACCTGGCAGGTCTGCCGGTAAAAACATTCCGCTGGGGCAGCAACGAAGATTAAGGATGCAGTGTACTATAGATTTTATCAAGCAATCCGCCACTGGTTATATCAAGAGTTAGCTCCCAAAACATAATTCCATTGAGGCCTTTCTCTTTTACATACTTTGTTTTGGCAGCAACGGAGTTCATATCATCGTAGGTGGCAAATATTTTCTCTTTGGGATTATAGGCATACGCGGCTCCGGCCTCTTTATCCTGGAAAAACCGGTACCCCTTTTCTGTTGTAATCGTGCTCCTGAAAATGGAATAAGGCACAAAACTTTTAAATTTCCCCGACTGGTAAAGTCCATTGTTTGTCCCGTCTACCTGCTCCCAGGTACGGGCATAAAAAGCTGCACCAATCACCACTTTGCTGAGCGGGAATCCAATACCGGCCAGATACTTCACAGCCTGATCGGCACTCTCCACCTGTTTAGATGTGGAGTAAAGCGGCGTATGATGGCCTGTAACAGTACTGAAACCGTTTACGAGATCATAGCTCATGAGATTTACACGGTCAATAAGTGGAGCCAGTTTATCCCATTCCACTGCCTGCTCCAGAAAAACGGGGAAACCACCGGCTGCAAAACTGATCTCATTGTTTTTGCCCAGACTATCTCGCAATGCTTTTACAAGAGCGGTAAAATTGGGCCTGTCTTCTTCGCGGTAAGGATGCCCCGGATGCCCCGGAATGGCAGGATACTCCCAGTCGAGGTCTATACCGTCTGTTTTAAAATAGTTATTGATCTCTTTCACGGAAGAAGCAAAGTCGAGCCGTCCCTGCCCGGTAGCAAAGACATCAGAGCAGGGTTTACAACCACCCCAGCCACCCAGCGACAACATAACTTTCAGTACAGGGTTACGTTTTTTCATCGACACCAGTTTATGGATAGTGGCGGTATCACCGGCATTATCTACATTGAGCCGGTTGCCTTTGAGATGGCAGAAACTATAAATGATATGGGTGAGTTTTTCTACCGGGTAGCTATCTATCTGGTTCACATTGCCGGAATAATAGGCAATGACCGTAACAGGTGCGCCACCCTTCTGTGCACACGCAGCGATCGGACAAATATACAAGAGGCAGAAGAGACAGCTTAACGGCAGAAAAATCGCACGCATAATCTTTTTTTATCGAGGTGTAAAAAAAATGAAGAATGTAATGGTAAAATAGGACTTTCCCGTCAACCTTCCTGCAAAACAGTTGTTAGCATTGCAGAATCCTGACTGAGACAGGAAAAATAACCATTTAACAAATTAACATTGCCTGTTGTCAGGATTATTGCGTGGAATGGAATCAAATAATGACTTTTACGGGAATTCTCATTTATATTTACCGCATAACAGGCCAGGCGTAATGCAGGATTGTTATTGGCAACAATATTTCCTGCCGCTTTGCCCTTTGCCACTACCTGCAACATCCTTTGCCTATAATAAAAATGTCTTTACTAAAACAACCTTTCGAAGATCGCTGGTCGAAATATGGTGGCCATTCACCGATTAGCCTTTTTTTTCATCACATTCATCCTATCAGCCAGGAGGCGATTGCGCGCATTGATGCCAGCACGTTCCCTTTACATGCCGCACGCGGAGAGATGATCTTTAAACCTGGCAGTAAAGGCGACCGCCTGTACCTGATCCTGAAAGGAGTAGTAAGGGGCTATATTGTAGAAGACGGGAAGGAGATCACTACATGGATCAATGAAGAGAACGAAATTATAGGTACTATCAGAAATCTGGGCCTGGCGGGACCTTCGGAAGAATCTATTCAGGCTATCGAAAACTGCGAACTGATCGGCATGCCTTACGAACTGGTAGAAGAATTATATACCACCTATCCCGAGTCAAATATTGTAGGCCGCAAAGTTCTGGAAGACAGCTACCGTGCTGCCGAAGAGCGGGCTTATATTTCCCGGATACCTGCTGCCGAGCGCAGATACAAGCGCCTGGTAGAAACCCGCCCCAACCTGGCCAATCGGATTCCATTGAAATACATCGCCTCTTATCTGGGTATTACACTCGAAACATTAAGCCGTATCCGCAACCGCCGCTCTATTTAGCCATTTTTCTATACAGACAATCTTATTTGCAGAGCCGCTGTATAGCGGCTTTTGTTATTTATCAAGAATAAGCACCCGATGATCAAGCTTAATTTTTAAGGCAGTTGCGACCTGCTACTTTGCAGTTGCAATTCATTATTACATCAATAAAAATTAACGTCATGAAAACGATCAGTTACCGGATTCTTACCGGATGTATGGCGCTGCTTTTGATCAGTAGCGTGCTGATGAGTTATACCACATACAGAGGCGGAGAAGGATTTGAAGTATTTCTAAACAACAAACTCGTTGTTCAGCTTTTTGGTAAAAACATGAACGGCGCCAGTACCCTTTACCTGGAGCCCGGCGTGAATAATGAAATCAGCATTCGCTATCATCATTGCGGAAAGACTGGTAAATCGCGCAGGATAGATATAAAAAATGAAAAGGGAGAAATCGTCAAAACCTGGCGTTTTGCCGATAATGCCACTCCAGGTAATGCCATGAAATTCAAAATAAATGAAGCCCCCGGCCTTAAACTCCTGGCGGGCCAGGTTCGCTGGAGTATTTATTACACCTCAAGTGAATTACCCGATGGCCGTCAGCTGGCTCTACTGGCCAACGGCAGTGCAGCTACTGCCAGGCGCTAGCGCATTGCGACAGGCCGGCATGGCCGGCCTTTTTTTAGTTCCCCTTCCTTATCACCTGTCTGCTACAGCTTCCACTCAACTGAACTCTCCATTCAGCAATTCATACAGTTTTGGCTTCTGCAGGAAAGCGGCATCCCGTTTTTTTGCCATACAAAAATCAACAGCCATGACAATATCTTTTTTTAAACAAACGCTGACAGGTATCTTTCTGGGCTCCTTTCTGCTGCTCACAGCCTCTTCATGCAAAAAAGAAAAAGACAGTAAGCCTGATACACCCGGCAATACAATCCGCCTCGCCGAAGTAAAAAATGATGACCGGCAGGTCAATTTTTTCTACGATGGTACAGGCCGTGTAAATAAAGTAATCGTAAAAAGCGACCTGAATCTCAGCGATGAGACCATGGAGTTTCAGGTTTCTTACCAGGGCAACCAACTGGCCAAACTCAGTGCAACCAACGGCGATGAACTGATACCTGTATACGAAAACGGTAACATAGTACGGGCAGATTACTATATGGCCGACACCCGGGTAGCATATACTACTTATCATTATGAAGCCAATCAACTCAAACGCGTTATCATATACGTTGGCAGCCAGCCGGATTATGAACCTTTTCTTGGATTTGACTTTGAATACAATACTACAGGCAGCGTAAGCAGAACGGTTGCGTTTGTGCGCAATAACATACCGGGTCAGCTTAAACGCAGCGGTCACGTAGATTTCACCTACGATGATCAGACCAATCCGCTGTTTCAACACCGGCAGTTGCTTTCACTGTTCTGGGAAAGCGTTTCTTCCCATAATATTTTGCAGGAAAATCACTTCGACGCACTGCTGAACCAATCCGATCGCTTCGCCTATAACTACACTTACAATAGCAACGGCCTGCCCGAAAGAGCCACTATTACCATGGGACTGCCCGGTCAACCAACCAGCACCAGCAACCTGATTTATCGCTATCAATAAAATCTGTCATGAGCAATTGTACCATATCTGCAGACAACCGCAGGGCTTGTACAAAGCCGACGCCCTCCTGTAGCAAAACCGCCTGCATCCCTAGCAGGCGGGATATGGTTTTTGTACCCGGTAACCCGGAAACAAGGCTTACTAACCAGCCCGCACAACAGCAAGACATTATCCATGATTTTGTACAAAGGCTGGAGCGCAGTATTGTGAAAAACAGCGGAAGCTGATGTCAGAATGTGCTGGTGTGCTAATTTGCTGATGTGCTAATGGGTTTCGTGATTTGACAATTTGAAGATTGACGATGAAAGGAGAAAAGATAGAATAACCGTATGCTGTAAAACATCTTAAAACAGCTCCTTGCTGACAGTGATTCAGGATTAAAGGCATGGAGAGAATTGTGTATGTAAGTCTTCACCATCTTCGGGAAATATTGCCCGCAGAAAGCGCAGCCTATCGCCGGTGAAAAATTTACAATACGGGCCTAAATCTTACTGAAATTTTAGCTGCATCATTACCGCATTTTTCAATCGTTCGCTATGCAGCATTGTTTAGTTTATTAACCCATTAGCACACCAGCACATTCTCTCTCCCGGCCGCACATACTTTTTTCGTTACCCATTCGTTATATCCGTAAGCAGACCCTACGCATATTCATGAAAAAACTGGCATTCCTGTTACTATTGATCCCCATGGGCAGCATGGCCCAGAACTTCCATCTTTCTACCCGCCTGGGCATAATGTCATATCAGGGTGATCTCAAAGCCAAATCACTCTCACTGTCCCAGAGTAAATTTATGGGCTCACTGGGTGTGCGGTACGATCTTACTGAGCACCTTGCCTTACGTTCTTACCTGACTCTGGGCGGTTTGCGGGCCGATGACAAAAAAGGAACAGCCTCTATGAAAATGCGTAACCTTAATTTCTCCAGCAGCATCTTTGAATGGGAAGCCGGTCTGCACTACAGTATACTCGACCTGAATTATCACTGGTGGACGCCCTATGTGTATGCCGGTATTGCCCTTTATCATTTTAAGCCGCGAACCAAAGATGAAAACGGTGAAAAGGTTTTTCTTCAGCCACTTTCTACCGAAGGCCAGGGCGTAGTAGCCGGCGTTGATAAATACAAGCTCACTCAACTCAATATCCCCCTCGGCATCGGTGCAGAGCGCATGCTCAATGAAGATATGCGGGTAGGCCTTGAAATGGGCTATCGCAAATTATTTACCGATCACCTCGACGACGTAAGCGGCAACTATGCAGACCAGTCGGTCCTTTTTGCTGCAAAAGGGCAACAGGCTGTCGACCTCGCCTATAGAGGCGATGAGGTAGGCGCTGGCCCCTATCCCGCTGCGGGTGCCACCCGTGGCAACAGCAAAAACAAAGACGGCTATTTCTACATAGCCGCCACCTTCACTCTACGTTTTTACTTTGACAAATACAAACAGATTGCCGGACTGCCGGGATCAAAAAGAAGTAAAAAAGTAGGTTGTCCGGCCAATAGGTTTTAAGAGAAAGGTATAATGGGTGTAAAAGTTTAAAAGTATAAAGAGTTTAAAGAGTGCATAAACCTCCTTAAACCCTTTATACTTTTAAACCTTTAAACTTTTATACTTTTATACTTTTTTAGTCAACTCTTCTTCACCAATTCCAGCTTTGCCAGTTCATCACTGATAAAACTGATTTCATCTGCATTCAACTTTACATTAACTGCAGCGGCATTCTGAACGGCCTGTTCTTTATTGCGTGCACCTGCCAGTGCGATAGTAATACCAGGCTGCTCGACTGTCCAGCGCAATACCAGTTGACTGAGCGAGGCATTTTTCTCTTTTGCCAATGGTCGCAGCTTATCCAAAAATGCATTGGTGCGCGCAAGATTTTCTGGTGAAAAGAAATGAATCCCTGCGCGGTGATCACCGGCCGCAAACTGATGACCCGGCTGCATTTTACCTGTCAGCAATCCTCGCTCCAGCGGGCTGTATGCGAGTATCGCCAGCCCATGCTGCAGGCAGAAAGGCACAACAGCCGTTTCTATCTGACGCTTGACCATACTATAGGGCACCTGGTCTGATACCAGCGGTACATACTTTAATGCTTCCGCCAGTTGTATTTCATTATAGTTACATACGCCGGCATGGCGCACTTTACCCTGACTGATCAGTTGCGCAACTGCTTCCATTGATTCCTGGATAGGAGTGGTAACATCGGGCCAGTGTATCTGATACAGATCAATATAATCTGTACCCAGCCGGCGCAGACTGTCTTCGCATTCTTTTATAATACTCTCTTTGCCGGCATACTTGTAAATATCAATTTCCTGCCCCTGGTTATTACGGCTATGAAATGCGAAATCACCTTTGGCCAGATCCCAGCGCATCCCAAACTTGGTTATGATCTGCACCTTATCTCTCTGCAGCCCTTTGATGGCTTCTCCGACAATCTCTTCACTCTCACCCTGTCCATAAATGGGTGCAGTGTCAATACTGGTTACGCCCATATCCCAGGAAGCGCGGATTGCTTCAATCGCGTCGCGTCTTTCTGTACCACCCCACATCCATCCTCCCGCGGCCCATGCCCCAAAGGTGATGACAGATAACTGCAGATCAGATTTGCCTAATTTTCTGTATTCCATGTCCTGATTTTTTGAGATAGTGAATAAGACGCTAAGATACCATCAATATTTTCAGCAAGCGTCGCCGGACAATACATTATCGGAAAGACGCTTTAAGAAGCAGCCAGTTGGCCAGTATAATACCGGCAAAAATGATCAGCATACTCCATACATGCAGGCTGGTAAACTGCTCATGCAGAAAAACGGCCGCCTCCAGGCTGCTGAAAACGGGTATGAGGTTCCCAAACAATGCTGTGCGGCCGGCACCCAGCGATGAAAGGGCTTTATTCCAGCATAGAAAACTAATAACGGATGTACCAATACCCAGGTAAAGAATAATGGCAAGCAGTGAGCCGTTCCACGCAATCCTCTCTCCATGTACCAGGTCCCAGCTGAGGAAAGGTATCAGCAGCAATGTGCCAATAAAGAAAAGCATGAAAAGAAAGGTAATGGGCGACAACCCTGTGGGTTTACGTCTCACCAGGATATTGTAAACCGCAAAAGAAAAAGCGGCCAGCAGTATCCAGCCATCGCCGGCAGTAAACCGGAAATGCAGTAGATGATTTAAGTCGCCATGCGAAAGCAGCAATAATACTCCACTCAGACAGAGTGCCAGTCCCCACAACTTGAAACTGTCGAGTTTTTCTTTCAGGAAAATGCGCGCCAGTAAAATCGCCATGACGGGTGATGAGGTTGTACCAATCAGGGCCAGGTTAATGGCACTCGTATAATGAGCACCTATATACACAAATGTGTTGAAGAGTGTAATACCAGCAAGGGCGGTCCAGAATAAATATCCCAGTGCAGGACGCACCTGTTTCCACTCTCTCCGCACCGCACGTATTGCAAAAGGAAACAATACGACAGTAGCTGTAAACCAGCGATAGAAAGCCAGGCTGCCAGGCGGTATCTGATGGATCACGCCACGTGCCACCACAAAATTGCCCGACCATATCACAACAGCCAGCAATGCCAGGCCAATGCCCAGCAATGCTTCATTATTCTGACTGTTATTATTGCCCATGCGGCTGCGAAGATAGGCTGTAGGCGCCATTTGCAGCCAGCCCTGCAAAACCCGGTTGACACCTGTCAGCCGCCTACCTAAGCCTGATCAGTTATTATAAAGGCATAGTTTATAGCTTTGCCATATGAACCAAACACCCGTTTACCAGACAGCTGCCGAAGCACTGTCTGTAGTACAGTCAGGTCAGCGGATTTTCGTACAGGGCAGTGCGCAAACGCCCACTTTTTTGCTGAAGGCCCTGGCTGCAGAAGCTCCCCGCCTGCGCCATGTAGAGCTGGTATCGATTACCGTATTCGGAGATGTGCAGGTAGATAAGCCGGCCTTCGCTGAAAGTTTTCATTTCAATTCCCTGTTTGTATCAGCAAGTATCCGGCAGGCCGTACAGGAAGGCATGGCCGATTATGTACCTGTATTCCTGAGCGAAATACCCGAACTGTTCAAACGCAATATACTGCCGCTTGATGCGGCCCTGGTACAGGTTTCTCCGCCGGATAAACATGGGTACTGTTCGCTTGGGCTTTCTGTTGACATTGCGCGCTCTGCCGTCAATACGGCCCGGTATGTAATTGCCCAGGTAAACCCGCAGGTGCCGCGTACGCATGGTGATGGACTCATTCATTGCAGCCAGTTCAGCAGCATGGTCTATTGCGATGCTCCTTTATATGAAAACAACTATGCATCACGCGTCACTGATATTGAAAACAGAATTGCCCGTCATGTAGCCGATCTCATCGAAGATCGCAGCACACTGCAGATGGGCATTGGCGCCATTCCGGACGCCGTTCTGAAAGCCCTGTCCGGACATAAAGACCTGGGAGTGCATACCGAAATGTGCTCAGACGGTATCATTGATCTGGTCGAAAAAAATGTGATCAACAACCGGTACAAACTGATCCATCCGCATAAGACAGTAACAGCCTTTGCGCTGGGCAGCCGCCGGCTGTATGATTATGTAGACGACAACCCGGCGTTCAACTTCCTTGACATCGATTACGTCAACGATCCGCATATCATACGCCGCAATCCGCGGATGGTCTCTATTAACAGCGCTATTGAAATTGATCTTACCGGTCAGGTTTGTGCCGACTCCATTGGTACTTATCAGTATTCCGGAGTAGGTGGTCAAATGGATTTTATGCGTGGTGCTGCCCTGAGCGAAGGAGGTAAACCCATTATTGCACTTCCATCGCGCACCAACAAAGGTATATCGCGGATTGTACCTTTCCTGAAACCAGGTGCCGGAGTGGTCACCACCCGTGCACATATGCACTATGTAGTTACCGAATATGGTGTTGCCTATTTGTTTGGTAAAAATTTCCGCCAGCGCGCAAAAGCTCTGATAGATATTGCTCATCCCGATGACCGCGAAGAACTGGAAAGAGCCTGTGTGGAACGGTTCAAAAGGTTCTGAACGGTTAATATTTGCGGCGCGCAATGGTGTAGCGACGCGCGATGGTGTAACGATGCACAATGGTGTAGCGACGCATTGCAATGCGTCGCTACAATGAACAATACGTCGCTACAATGAACAATACGTCGCTACCGTACCGCGTCCTTCTGGCAGGATTGTAAAAAATCTTTTATTCCCTGAACGATTTTGTCTGCAATATCCTGCTGAAATTTCTCTTCGAGGATCAGCGCTTCTTCTTCAGGATTACTGATAAAAAGCATTTCCACAAGTGCATTGGGGTATTCTATTGGACTATTGAGCATGAAATTGAAGCTACCGGTATTGCCATATTCCTTTAAACCCAGTTCCAGCATTCGTTTATAAATCAGGTGGCTGAGCGGACGAAATCCAATGTACCGGTAAAATGTACCGGTGCCGCCTACATTCACGGGGTCTGCAGATGAGTTGAGGTGTATGCTGATGAGCAGGTCGGGCATACTATCGCGGTACATCAGTATGCGCTCTTTATTGTCTACAAATTGTTCTGTTTGCCGCGTCATTATTACATGAGCGCCGTAGTACTGCAATGCTTTCTTGAGTTTGAGCGATACAGCCAGCGCCAGTTCCTTTTCAATACTTCCCGTGGGTCCGCCTGCCCCCGTATTACTACCGCCATGGCCTGCATCGATGGCAATACGCAGATGACGCAAATCGAGTTGTTGCGGCTGCCGTCGCACCTGTATATTGAGGCGGTTGCCGGTATAAAATATACGATGCCCCCAGTGCTGCTGATGGCGAAGATCAATTGTAATACGTACTACTTCATCTTCCAGTTGCTCATAGGAGACATTTTTGATCTCGCTGGTATTTTCAAACTGGGTGATCCAGTTGGTATTGATGGTAGCACCAAACACATCCACTACAATCCGTGAGGGGTCTACCAGTTGCATAGACTGATAAGGCAGCCGGGCATCAAGTGCTACTGTTACATAATCACTCGCTGAGTCGCCATACACCCGCCAGTTACCTGTAAGCGATTTGGGCGGCAGGTAGCCGGGCGGTACCGGTTCCACTACATCGTCAGGAATATAAGCGGTGCGGTATGGGGTAAGCTGTACGCGGTACAGATCATTTACCTTACCCGTAACCTGTAATACAATAGATGAATCTATATAGCCGATTTTAGCGCCTCCCAACCTGTCCTCCCCTGTTCCATACAGCAGATGAGCCAGTCTTCCGCGGGTAATGATCATTCCCTGTTTTTGCGAATTCAGTATGCTGATAGTTTGATCAGCCCTTCGGGTAACGGTATTGCCGCTACTGTCTTTTACAAAGAAAGGGATTCGTAAAGAGGCGAAAGAATCTGTTGGGCGAACGGTGTACTCACCCTGATATATACCCGGCATTGGCTGCGATGGTCCTGTGGGCAACTCGTACAACGGAATAGAATCAATCGCATATACGCGGGCGCCGGGTAATGCTCTTACACGGAACCGCAACTTATCACCGGCCCGCACCAGCAGGTTGCCGGCAGGATTTACTTCAACAGAAGCGATACCGAGTGTCTTTACCGTATCTGGTGCTGTGGCCGGTACGTAGCGGAAAGTAACCAGCCGGGCAATGGTATTGGCGCCGGAGCGTGCCAGCAGATTAAACTGATTATCGCCTGGCTTCAGATTGAGTTCATAGGCAAAGCCGCCCGAAGAATATACTTTAACTGCGCTGCCATTGATTGTCAGTTCGCATCCCTTACAGGTGCTGCCAGAAATAAACTGACGGGCATTTTTCACAACTGTTGACTCCCTTACCGGTTGCACGAGTTTCACAAATGGACGCGGATTGCTTTGCGACCAAACCATACTGCTTATCAACAATGCTGCGGTTACTACTATTGGTTTTACCATGGGCACTTCATCTTAAAACCATAAAATTACCGATTTTATACAGGCAGAAAGGCCTGTATCCTTTTTTTAACGATTGCAGAAATCTATAAAAGCGGAGATACTAAACGGGCAATTTTTTCCACTATCTCCCTGTAAAGCGCCCGTTGCGCCCAGCTTGCCGGATCTATACGGGTGGCATGCTGCAGATCGGCAAAAAAAGTTTCCCGCAGAGAAGCGGCAATGGCCGTATCGTAAACAAATGCATTCACTTCAAAATTCAATTCAAAGCTCCGGTAATCCATATTGGCTGATCCTATTACAGCCAGCTTACCATCGGTCACCATCGTTTTGGCATGAATAAATCCTTTCTTATAGAGATAAATCTCAACGCCCGCATCCAGCAAATCGCCATAATAAGAACGGGCAGCTGCATTGACGAGTTTACTGTCTGAGATACCGGGCACCAGCAACTTTACCTGCAATCCGCTGAGCGCAGCAATACTCAATGCCTCCAGCATACTTTCGCCCGGAATAAAATAAGGAGTAGTGATCAGAATCTCTTTCTCTGCCAGGTATACTGCCTGCAATAAAGAATACAGGATACTGGGTTGATTGGAATCGGGGCCGCTGGCAGCTATCTGTACCAGTGTATTATTTGCCTCCAGACTGGGAGGCATAAACAGCATTTCATCTGCAGCCAGTGCCTCACCCGAGCAAAAGCGCCAGTCGCATAAAAAAAGATATTGCAGATAATACACGCCCGGGCCATCTATACGCAAATGGGTATCACGCCAGTAAAGCGGACTGTCTGGGGTATTGATATATTTATCGCTCACATTTATGCCCCCGGTAAAAGCAGTTTGCCCATCTACAATCACCACCTTGCGGTGATTGCGGTAGTTAAGCCTGTTGGCCAGCAGCAGGATCAAAACCTTATGAAACGGAAACGCCTGTACACCGGCCGCTTTCAGCTTTGGCACAAGTTTTTTACGGATTCGGCGACTGCCAAAATCGTCATAGATAAATCGCACGGCCACTCCTTCTCTGGCTTTCCGCATCAGCAGCTCTGCCAGCTGCTGACCGATTGCATCATTCTCATAGATGTAATATTCAATATGAATATGGTGACGGGCTTCGCTGATGGCTTTCAGCATTTCGGGAAATTTTTCTTCGCCATTCAGCAATACTTTTACGTGATTGTGCCCTGTGAGCTGACTGTGCAGATCGCGGGTAAGAAATGATGCCAGCTCCCGGTTATGCTGCAATACGCCGGCACTCTGCCGAAGACTTTCATCAGCATAAGACGAAATATGTTCCCGCAGCCCGCTCAGCAATTGCTCATCGGCCAGCAATTTGCTGTTATACAATTTTCTTTTGCGGTAATTAATACCAAAGGAAAAGTAGAAGACCATACCTATTACCGGAAAAAAGATTACAAACAGCAGGTAGGCCATGGTTTTGGTAACGCTGCGTGTATCATAAATGATCCGCAGGCATACCAGCACCAGAATGGTGATATAAACGATCTCGATCAGTAATATCCAGTTCATATCCGCCTCAAGTTAAGGCGAATATGCTAAAAGTAAATCGTCAGCTGCCAACATCCGGCATTACCCGTTTTAACATCTGCCAGGCCCCGCAAAATAGATTTGGCATCCCGGTTGTTGGTATATCGGGTATGAAAGAAACACATTTTTATATAGTACTGCAATTAAAGACGCCGGAAGGCTTTGAGCCCTTTGGAAAATTTTTTGTAAGCAGCAGCCGGGCGCAGGCGGAAGAGTTGTTTGGAAAACTATTGTGTCGCCCGAGAGGTACAGATGGCGATGTACTGCAACTCGACCTGGTGGAGACCGGCAATGGGCTGCCGCATAACCTGCAGGTGCTTAGCTGTAACCTGGATGATATGGCCGAAAACTGCCGTATCATCATCCGGGAATGTTTCAAATTCAGGAATCTGGAATAACTGATCAGGCCAGTTGCTGTAAAGGAAAACTGGCCTGCAGTTCGCATCCACGTCCGGGCGAACTTTTGATATGAAGCGCTCCCTGAAACAATTCAAGGCGGCTCCTGATATTTTTCATCCCTGTGCCTTCAGGCTGGATGTGTACATCAAATCCGCGACCATTGTCGCTGATGCGTACCAGTGCATTTTCTTCGCTGGCTTCAATCCGGATGGAAATAGCCGAGGCCGCAGCATGTTTGATAATGTTATTGACCTGCTCCTGCACTATCCGGTATACCATCAGCTTTTGCTCTTCATCGAGCAACTGATCGGCCTCTTCTGCCACCAGTACAGAAAACTCCACCGATTTCACCCGGGTAATATAACGGATAAGCGAAGCAATCGCATCTTTGAGCAGCTGCTCTTCAAAACGGGGTGGCTTCAGGTTGGCCGATAGCTGCCTGATCTCCTGCACCGACATGTCGAGCATTTCCTTAATGCGGGCAGCCAGTGCATCCGTGTCTTTCCCCCCTTGCTGCAAAGAGCCGGCATAGAGAGTTGCCACACTCAGCATCTGGGCAATATTATCGTGCAGCTCCTCTGCCCAGCGGTTACGTTCTTTCTCTTCTGCATTGATTACAGAGCGGGTGAGTTCCATTTTTTGCAGCAGCTGCTGACGGTGATATTCCCGCTCCAGCAAGCGAAATTCAGTCATATCATGAATAGCGCCGATAACTCCGTAGGCGGTACCCCAGTCATCTTTCAGAATATACACGCTATGTAATACATGCCGGACCTGGCCGGTGATGGTCAGGGCACGGTATTCTTCACGCCAGTAATTAATACCGGCTTTCATTGCTCCATCAAATTGTTGCAATACCCGCTGCAAATCGTCGGGATGAATATGTGTTTCCCAGAAACGGCGGGCATCATAGATTGTTTTGTTATTGGTAATACCCAGTATCTGGCGCATGGTAGCATTGAAGATCACTTTGTCTTCGCGGATATTATACTCATAGATGCCTTCTTTGGTTGCCGTGACGAGGGCATCATTTTTTTTCTCCATGATCTTGTATTCTTCCAGCGTACGTATAAGCCGTTTATACATAGAGCGGCTGAGGATGAGAAGAAAAAGAGTGGATAACAGCACAAAGAAAATACCCTTGTACTGTTCTATTTCCTGCATACGTTCGGTATTGCCGGCTGCAATACGGGCAGCCAGCTGGCCGCTGAAAACGATCCATAAAATTCCAAAAATGAGATAGGCAAGACTAAGTCTTACAGGAACCGGAATTCGGGCAAACATGTGCTGGTATTTGGCGGTAAAAAGAGGAAAGGCCTGACCGAATTTAATCATTCAGTTTTTATTTTACAATACCAGCTGCCAATATACCCTCATCAGGCTATAAAAAATCGGCCTGTCACCCAAACTGAACAGACGTCATGTTAAGCGAACCGGCTACCAGCTGGTCATTAAAAAACTCCGGCGTTTCCTGTTGTTGCTGCAGGCCCAGTGCATACATGAGCGGATAATAATGGTCGGGCGTGGGTACGGCCAGCAGGGCCGACTTGCTCAGCTTTTCATATTCGATCAGGGCCCGGTGATCACCCGCACTGATCTTTTGTTTGAACAGTTCGTGCATTTCTATGGCCCAGTCAAAACCAAAACCAGGCTGCTCCAGTTTATCCCAGGCAATGAGGCGAAGATTATGCACCATATTTCCGCTGCCGATAATAAGCACCCCTTTCCTGCGTAATGCGGCCAGCTCTTTGGCCAGCTCATAATGCCAGGCCGCAGGCTTCGCATAGTCAATGCTCAACTGCAACACAGGAATTTTCGCGTCGGGAAACATATGACGCACCACCGTCCATGCACCATGGTCGAGGCCCCAGTCATGGTCAAGACCTACCTGGGTGCTGCTGATGAGGCTACGGGTTTCTTCGGCCAGGGCAGGCATACCCGGAGCCGGATATTGCACGTCAAACAACTCCTGCGGAAAACCGCCAAAGTCATGAATCGTTCGCGGGTGCTCCATGGCTGTAATATGTGTGCCCCTGGTAAGCCAGTGAGCTGAGATCACCAGTACAGCTGCTGGCACGGGCATCTGCGCGGCACGGCGGGCCCATTCCTGGCTAAATGTATTATGCTCAATGCCATTCATGGGCGAACCATGACCTATAAAAAGGACGGGCATTGGCTTTTCCTGCTCTTTCAACCCATCCGTAAACTTCTTAAAACCTGCAAGCGTTCCCATAGTTACAATCCCTCCGGTTAATGTTTGTATGAATTTACGTCGACTCATGCAGTGTAAAGGTACGGTATTTTCAACAAATCAATGTTTAAACATTGTTATAAGATCCGCCGCAGCCGGATCGTGAAAAACCGCATTTTCCCCTTTCGTAAACTTACCATGCAAATTGAGTAGTTATGATATTGCGCCTCATTGATTTTTGGTGCAGCTTTGTATCTGCAAACGAACGTCTATGCAACTCATGATGTATATCGGTAATGATCTTATAGAATCGGTTACCGTAAACCAGGAAAGTCTTCGCGTGCCGGGTTACCTGGGTAGCTTCAAACGCAACCTGAAGGTAAAGTATCGCGAGTTGATTCAGCAATATCCTGATCCCCCTGAGTTTCTGGTGGTGGAGCCAACGCCCATGCCTGTGGAACACCGCAAAGCAAGTTAACGTACAAGGAGTCCTGCCATGCCCATAAAATAACCCCGGTAATTGCCGGGGTTATTTATTTACTGAGGATGTCTTGCTGGTTTATATCTTTCCTACACTACGCTCAACGAAAGCTGTCAGCGCCGGTCCTTTCAGCAATCCCTGATTGAGCAGGGCCAGGTCATACGCATGCTGAATCATATCTGCCTGCTGCTCCTGCGGAGCGCCCAGAATACGGCCGATAAGCGGGTGATTGGCATTCACGGTCACTTTGTAGTTATCGGGCATAGATCCGTAAAACTGCATGCCGCCGCCGCCCAGTTTGGCCATATCCTTCATACGCCGCATCCACTCTTCCATGGTAATGGTTACAGGCAGTGCTTCGGCCGGCAGACTTTCGATCTGCACCTGCATGCTGGCATTATTGATCGTTTTGTCAAAAAGCTCTTTTACCTGGTTGCGTTCTTCTTCGCTGAGCTGATGAACCGGTTCCTCACCTTTCTCTATTAATTTATCCAGCACATCCGCATCCACACGCTTAAGGCTGGTTTTTTCCAGCTTTTGCTCGAGATGTGAGAGAAAGTGTGTGTCAATAGGCGAGTTCATCAGCAGCACATCGTATCCTTTTCTGGCAGCAGCCTGAATATAACTGTCCTGCGATTGCGGATCATGGCTGTACAGATATACCAGTGTCTCGTTTTTGTCTGTCTGAAAATCTTTCACTTTGGCCTGGTATTCTGCCAGTGTGAAATGCTGATTGGCTGTATTGGTAAGCAGTAAAAAGTCTTTGGCTTTTTCATAAAATTTCTCGTCCGATATAGCGCCATACTTCACAAACAGACCGATATCGTTCCATTTCTCTTCATACCCTTTCCGGTCTTTTACAAACAATTCATTGAGCTTATCGGCAACTTTGCGGGAGATATAGCTGTTGATCTTTTTCACATTGCTGTCGGCCTGCAAAAAAGAACGGCTTACATTGAGGGGAATATCCGGCGAATCGATTACGCCATGCAGCAGCAGCAGGAATTCCGGCACAATGTCTTTCACTTCATCTGTAATGAATACCTGGCGGCTAAAGAGTTTGATCTTGTTTTTCTGTATTTCAAAATCATTTTTCACTTTGGGGAAATACAGTACACCTGTAAGATTAAATGGATAATCCACATTGAGGTGTATCCAGAACAAGGGATCATCGGCAAAGGGATAGAGTTCGCGGTAAAAGTTGAGATAATCTTCATCCTTCAGTTCAGCCGGCGCCTTTACCCAAACAGGTGTGGTATTGTTGATGATATTGTCGACCTCAACTGTTTTATATTTTGGTTTACCTGTTTCATCTTCGCCATCGGGTTCTGTCTGGCTGCGTGTACCAAACTGTACCGGCACAGGCAGGAATTTGGCATACTTATCCAGTATAGCCTGTATACGGCTATTATCGAGAAACTCTTCTGATTCGGCATTAATATACAGGATCACATCAGTGCCGCGGGTCGTACGCGTGCCGGAGGTGATTTCAAAGCTGGTGCTTCCATCGCAGGTCCATTGAGCGGGCTCTGCACCATCCTGGTAGCTGAGGGTTTGTATTTCCACTTTGTCGGCCACCATAAACGCAGAATAAAAACCCAGGCCAAACCGTCCGATGATCTCATTGGCATCTTTGGCTTCCCTGAATTTTTCCATGAACTCTGTGGCTCCTGAAAAAGCGACCTGGTTGATATATTTTTTGATCTCTTCTGCAGTCATACCAATTCCATTATCGGAAATGGTAATGGTCCTGGCAGCTGCATCCACTGCAACCTTTACACGGATATCGCCCAGCTCCTGTGCATAATGACCGAGTGTGGCAAGGCGGCGTATCTTCTGGCTGGCGTCTACGGCATTGCTAACCAGCTCCCGTAAAAAGATTTCGTTGTCGGAATAGAGGAATTTTTTAATGATCGGAAATATGTTTTCCGTATTGATGGAAATGGTGCCTTTTTCCTGTACCATAGAATAAACTGTTTAAACTGATTAAAAGAATCAACCAGGTTTATCAATAGCTGTTCCAAACCGGCAAAATTGCCAGATTGACAGGGAAAAGGCAATCGGGACGGTCGTCAGGAAAGGGAGTGGGTCCAGGTAAGTCGGTTCTGGTCATCCTGCAGGCGGGTACAGGTAAAGAAGAAGCTGCTTATAAAAGGCATTTTAATAGCGTCGTCGCCGATGCTTAAATGAAAGCTACCTTTCATATAGGCTTCAATGGCCGACAGCTCGAGCAGCTCTCCGTCTGGCAGATCAACATGTTCTGTTTCGGAATACGGGCGGTAGGCCAGTTTCTCTACCAGCTCGCGGGTAAAGTTGAAATGGTCGAGGCTTACACTTACATCCAGCAGGTTTTTCCAGGGTTGGTTTTGATACTTTTTCATAGTGAGTAGTGTACAAATGGTTTTTAAAAATGGTTTAGGACCGGCAGATTTTCATGGATACGGATTAAAGCAGGGTACGTCTTTTGCCAAACAATAAGCTAAGCTACCATCACAGACAGCCGAAAAAAATAGTCGCAGACATCATTCCCTTGTCCTTTGTTTTTCAGCCATGCTGTAGTCGTTTTACTACCCGCTTTCCCGTTTTACCGAAGAGAAATGGTCTTTACACACGGGGAAAGGGGTTCATTTCCTCCCCGAAACCGGCATTTTTCCGAAGAGAAAAGGATCAGTTCCCCACCGGTTTTCCACTTTTTTGCAGGGAGGGCATAGGTGTTTTTCCCTGACAAAAAAGGTCTATTTCTTTGGCGGCAGGAAGGAATCTTCATTGGAGAAAACAAAGAGGCCATCCCACAGGCATCCGCCAAAATAAGCCACCACACTGCATTTCAGCGATTTTCTTACTGAACAAAAACAGAAAGAAAAGTCGGATAAAAATCAGTTCCCCTTCGGAAAAAAGGGTTGCGGGAGGCTGATAAGGGATGGGGATATTCCCTTTTTCCGAAGGGAAACAGTGGAAAAAGAAAAATGGCGGAGATTTCTTTGGGAAAAGAAATAATCTATATTTGGTATGGGTATTCCCAATAACCCATTAACATTCTAAACTAAAAACAAGATGGCAACAAAAACTGCAAAGAAAAAAGCTGCTGCAAAAAAGCCCGCAGCTAAAAAAGCTGTTAAGAAAGCAGCTCCCAAGAAAAAAGCAGCCGCTCCCAAAAAAGCCGCTAAGAAAAAATCTGCCCGCAAACCTTCTGCCGCTTTCATGAAAGCGCTTACTCCCAGTGCAGCGCTGGGTGCAGTAATTGGTACAAAAGCTCTGCCCCGTACAGAGGTAGTGAAAAAAATCTGGGCTTATATCAAAGCCAACAAACTGCAGGACAAAACCAACAAACGTATGATCAATGCTGACGCCAAGCTGAAACCCGTATTTGGCGGCAAAGCACAGGTATCTATGTTTGACATGGCGAAACACCTTGCCAAACACCTGAGCTAAATCAGGCGCATATTATAACGTTAAAAGCCCCCTATCGGGGGCTTTTAACGTTTAGGCAGAAGGACGAAAGGGTAAATGGTAGAAGGTAAACATTTTTTACCCTTTACCTTTCCCTCATACTAAATAACAAAAGCACCCAATGGGTGCTTTTGTTATTAGTTGCAAAGAGTATCATCTTTCATTCATCACATTACGCCTTCTACCTTTTACCTCTTATCCTTTCTTAGCGAACTGCGCCCTGATCACATTCAGCGCACCGCCTGCTTTAAACCATTCAATCTGCTGCTCATTGTAAGTATGATTCACTTTAATCTCATCTTTAGTGCCATCGGCATGATTGAGCACTACGGTGAGTTGCTGACCGGGAGCAAAGCTTTGCAGTCCCAGGATATCTATGCTGTCATCTTCCTGCACTTTTTCGTAGTCTTCTTTATTGGCAAAAGTGAGGGCCAGCATACCCTGTTTTTTGAGGTTGGTTTCGTGAATACGGGCAAAGCTGCGTACGAGGATCGCACGTACCCCGAGGTGACGGGGCTCCATAGCCGCATGCTCGCGGGATGAGCCTTCACCATAGTTTTCATCACCCACTACCACGCTACCAATGCCAGCAGCCTTATAAGCGCGCTGAGTGGCAGGTACGGGACCATATTCGCCGGTAAGCTGATTTTTTACGCTGTCTGTTTTTTCGTTGTAGAAGTTCACAGCGCCTATGAGCATGTTATTACTGATATTATCGAGATGGCCGCGGAATTTGAGCCAGGGACCCGCCATAGAGATATGGTCGGTCGTACATTTTCCTTTGGCTTTGATAAGCAGCTTCAGTCCTTTCAGGTCAGTGCCTTCCCAGGCGGCAAATGGCGACAGCAGTTGCAGACGATTGCTGTCGGGGGCTACTACTACCTGTACGCTGCTGCCATCGGCAGCAGGTGCCTGATAGCCGGCATCTTCTACAGCAAATCCTTTGGGAGGCAGTTCATAACCTGTAGGCTCCTGCAGTTTCACCTTTTCTCCTTTCTCATTGGTAAGTGTATCTACCAGCGGATTGAAGCTGATACTGCCGGCAATGGCCATTGCTGTTACAATCTCGGGCGAAGCCACAAAAGCATGGGTGCTGGCCAGGCCGTCATTACGTTTGGCAAAGTTGCGGTTGAACGAAGTGATGATGGTATTTTTGCGGTTGGGGTCGTCGATATGACGTGCCCACTGACCGATACAGGGACCGCAGGCATTGGCCAGTACCACACCACCTACTTTCTCAAATGTATTAATAAACCCATCGCGTTCTATAGTGAACCGTACCTGCTCGCTACCGGGTGTAATGGTAAATTCAGATTGCGCTTTCAGCCCTTTGGCTACAGCATCTTCCACAATAGAAGCACTGCGGCTAATATCTTCATAGCTGGAGTTGGTACAGCTACCGATAAGGGCCACTTCCAGTTTTTCGGGCCAGCCATTCTCTTTTACAGCGGCTGCCATCTGAGAAATAGGCGTTGCCAGATCGGGAGTAAAAGGTCCGTTTACATAAGGCTCCAGTGTGCTCAGGTCCAGTTCCAGCACCTGATCATAATATTTGGCGGGATCAGCATATACTTCCGCATCGGGACGCAGATGCTCCCTGATACCATCTGCCAGCGCAGCCACTTCTTCGCGGCCGGTAGCTTTCAGGTAAGCGCTCATTTTTTCATCGTAAGCAAAAAGCGAACAGGTAGCGCCGATCTCGGCACCCATGTTACAAACAGTACCTTTTCCGGTAGCACTCATGCTATCGGCACCCGGACCAAAGTATTCAACAATGGCACCGGTACCACCTTTTACAGTCAGCTGTCCGGCTACCCACAGAATCACATCCTTACAGCTTGTCCAGCCGCTCATTTTTCCAGTCAGTTTCACACCTATCAGTTTGGGCATTTTGAGCTCCCAGGGCAATCCGGCCATTACATCCACGGCATCTGCACCACCCACACCAATTGCCACCATACCCAAACCACCGGCATTGGGTGTATGGCTGTCTGTACCAATCATCATACCACCTGGAAACGCATAGTTTTCGAGCACTACCTGGTGAATGATGCCGGCTCCGGGCTTCCAGAAACCGATACCATATTTGTTGCTGATAGAGGAAAGGAAGTCGTATACTTCTTTGTTCGTCTCTTTGGCTACCTGCAGATCCGTAACGGCACCTACTTTGGCCTGGATCAGGTGATCACAGTGAACGGTAGAAGGAACGGCTACCTGGTCGCGACCACAGGTGCTGAACTGAAGTAAGGCCATCTGGGCCGTTGCATCCTGCATCGCTACGCGATCGGGTGCAAAATCTACATAATCCTTACCCCGGGTATGCGGGGTAGAGGGGAGCGTACCAAACAGGTGCGCATAAAGAATTTTTTCGGTCAGAGTCAATGGCTTACCCAGAAGCTGACGGGCGGCTGCTACCTTACCCGGCATTTCAGCGTATACTTTCTTAATGAGGTCGAGATCAAATACCATGGAGATGAATTTTAATAATGTGGATCAGAAAATGCAGGGGGATCGTCGGCCAGCAGGCGGAGCAAAACAAGAGGATGTAACTCAGGAGCTTAATCGTCTGCGGGCTATTAACCAACCGCACAATCCGTAAAGTGCTGCGAATTTACGACAAAGCATCCGCTTTTGGAAACAGAAAGCGGCTCTCTTAACGCTTCTTAATCCCCTTGCAGGATCTCGGGGTTTTACCTAAATTAGCTGTATGAACCGATTCAAGGATTTTGTGGAATGGAATGCCTTTGGGGTATGTGCCGCCATTGGCAACAGAATGGGTATTGCCACCAGTCGCATCAGGCAGTATTTCATGTATGCCTCTATCCTCACCATGGGCTCCCCTATCATCGTATACATGATCCTTGCCTTCTGGCGCAATATGCGCAAATACATGTACGCCGCTAAGCGAAACCCCTGGTACTATCTTTAGTGGACAGTACTTTTATACTTTTATACCTTTAAACCTTTATACTTTTAAACCAGGTCTTTTACTTTCTCTATCACGCGATCCACTTCTTCCGTGGTATTGTGTTTGGAGAATGAAAAACGTACGGTCACCCGGTTGGGATCATTGTTAATAGCGCGGATCACATGCGAGCCCACATCGGCCCCGCTGCTGCAGGCACTCCCTCCTGATACACAAATATGGTTGATATCGAGATTGAACAGGATCATCTCCGACTTTTCATTTTTGGGAAACGCCACACTCAGCACTGTATACAGCGACCGGCCATCCACATCGCCGTTAAACTGTACACCGGGAATCTGTGCTGTCAGTTGCTGTTTCATATATTGTTTCAGCGAGAGGATATAAGCACTGTCTTTCTCATAATGCGTCATTGCCAGCTCCAGCGCCCGGGCAAAACCAACAATACCATACAGGTTTTCAGTTCCTGCCCGCATATTACGCTCCTGCCCGCCACCATAAATGAATGGCTTGATCTTTACATTATCGTTGATGTACAGGATACCCACTCCTTTGGGGCCATGAAATTTATGGCCGGCGCCGGAAATGAAATGCACAGGTGTATTACGGAGATCGAGGGGATAATGCCCTACTGTCTGTACACAATCTGAATGAAAAATGGCATTATAGGTCTTGCAGAGATTACCCACGGCATCGAGATCAAGCAGGTTACCGATCTCATTGTTGGCATGCATCAGGCTCACCAGGCAGCGAACGGTAGATTTTTTGAGTTGCTCTTCGAGATCGGCCAGGTCTACATGGCCATTGGGCAACAGTTTTACATAGCTGCTGGTCACCTCATCCTGATTGTCGTAATGCTCCACAGTATGTAATACGGCATGATGCTCTATGGGAGAGGTTATGATATGCCGGCATCCCAGGTCGCGGATCGACGACAGGATGGCCGTATTGTTGCTTTCTGTACCACCACTGGTAAAAAATATCTCACCCGGGTGGGCATTCAATAGCTTTGCCACCGTCTTACGGGCCGTTTCAATAGCCAGCCGCGATTCCCGGCCATAGGAATAAATAGAGCTGGGGTTGCCAAAATGAGTGGTCATGTAGGGCAGCATAGCGTCCAGCACATCCCGGTCGAGGGAGGTAGTGGCGGCATTGTCAAAATAGATACGGTCCATAGCTGAAATCTAAAAAAGGGTTACCCGGTCCATGACCGGCCGGCGCAAAGTTAAGTATTGATACAGAAAACAAATACGAGGGTTTGTATAAGAGAAAGCCGGGGCCGTACCGCCCAGTTTAAGTAATTTTATCCCAAACACTCCTTTCATGAATTTTTCTGAGCTTTTACAGCGTGTAGCCCGGCATCAGCTTGATTTTTTCCAGTCGCAGGCGGATGCGCACCTGGTATACCATAACCTGCCCCATACCCAGGGGGTAGTGAAGGCCGCCAGCCAGATAGCCGACCATTATCAGTTGAATGAACGTGATTATTTCATAGTGGTATCTGCCGCCTGGTTTCATGATGCCGGTTACTATGTTGACTATTCCGATCATGAAAGCCGCGGCGCTGATCTGGCCGCGACTTTCCTGCATGGCCAGGGCGTGGAGGAAGCGGTAATTGACGAAATACGCCAGTGCATACTGGCTACACGTATGCCCCAGGCGCCCCATAACCTGCTGCAGCAAATAGTGTGCGATGCCGACCTCTTTCACCTGGGCACCAGCGAATTTTCAGAGAAAAACAAATTAATGCGGAAGGAAGCCGAACTCAAAAAAGGCCTGGCGATCAATAAAGACGAATGGCGGCTCGGCACCATACGGCTACTGGAAAGCCATCATTACTTTACCAGTTACTGCCAGCTCCTGCTCAACGATACCAAGCAGGAAAACCTGAACAGGCTCAAAGGAAAAGCGGAAGAAAAAAAAGAAAAAGCCGCCCGTAAACTGGCTCAGCCGCCCATTGCCGAACCGGAGGTTTCTCCTCCATCTGCCACTACTGTGCCTGCAGAACCGGTTTCTCCGGCCGCTGATAACACTAAATCTGCAGAAAAAGAAAACAGGAATAAACGACCCGACCGCGGCATCGAGACCATGTTTCGCATTACCAGCAACAACAATCAGCGCCTGAGCGATATGGCCGACAATAAAGCGCAGATCATGATTACCGTAAACTCTATCATTCTTTCTGCGGTTATCAGCATTCTGCTGCGCAAACTCGAAGAATACAGCTACCTGGCCTGGCCTACCTATCTGATACTAACGGTAAGTGTGCTTACCATTATTTTTTCCATCCTGGCTACACGCCCCAGCCTGCCTACAGGTACATTTACCCAGCAGGATATGGATGAGAAAAAAGTGAACCTGCTGTTCTTCGGCAACTTTTACAAAATGAATCTGCCCGATTACAGCGCAGGCATGCTGCAGGTTATGAATGACCGCGATTTTCTTTATGGTACACTCATTAAAGATGTATACGCACAGGGTGTGGTACTCGGTCGCAAGTATAAGCTGTTGCGTATTTCCTATAATATTTTCATGTTTGGCCTGATTGCCTCCGTACTGGCATTTGTTGCAGCTTCCATTCTCTCAGGAAAATAAAGATCAGTTATTAAACCCGGCATAGTGAACTACCCTTATTTTGACCGCGACCTCAGCTGGCTTTCTTTTAATGGCCGTGTATTAGATGAAGCTGCCAACCCGCAGGTTCCCCTGGTGGAACGTATCCGCTTTCTCAGCATTTACTCATCTAACCTGGATGAGTTTTACCGGGTTCGCATTCCTGCATTGATGGCCCTGCAAAAAATAAAAAAGAATAAAGAAAAAGTGAGTACTCCGGAACGGCTGCAGGCAGTGACAGAAAAAATACACGGTCAGCTAAGGCAGTTTGGAAGTATCATACAACAAAATATTTTGCCGGAACTGGCCGCTCAGCACATTCAGCTTATTTACGATGGCCAGATTCCTGAACCGATCCGGCCACAGGTAGCAGATTATTTTTTCACCCATGTAATGGCCTTCCTGCAACCAGTGAACCTGGATAAAAAAAGTGACTTTTTCCCTGTTAACAATGAACTATACCTGACCGTTTGCCTCCGGCAAAATGATCAGGATAAAACGTATCTGCTTAATATTCCTTCCGCCTCGCTGGGACGTTTTTTTATGACCACAGACGGTGCCACTACCTATGTGTTATTTGTCGATGATATTATCCGGCACATGTTACCCACCATTTTCCCTGGCAGTGCTATTGGCGGAGCCTGGAGTATAAAGGTCACACGCGATGCAGAACTGGATCTGCAGGATGAGTTTGAAGGCGACCTGGCAGAAAAGATAGAGAAGCAGATAGCCCGCCGCGACCTGGGTTTTGCCACGCGGCTCTTATACAGCCCGGGCATTCCAGATACAGTAACCAGCACACTGATACAGGCGCTGGGATTACGGCATGCTTCTGTAATGGAAGGCGGCCGCTATCACCACCTGCGCGACCTGGCACAGTTTCCTGTACAGCATGCCACTCTTTGTTATCCCCGATGGCCGGGCAAACGGATGCCAATAGCTGATTCCCCGAGCCTGCTCGACAGCATTCTGCAACAGGACCTATTGCTGCACCCTCCTTATCATGACTACAACCTGGTGTTGCGCTTTTTTAATGAAGCTGCACTGGATACCGGCGTGCAGGAAATCTGGATTACTCTTTACCGTATTGCAGGTGATTCGCGTATTGCCACTGCCCTTATTACAGCAGCACGCAACGGTAAGCAGGTTACCGTTTTTGTGGAGCTGAAAGCCCGTTTTGACGAAGCCAATAATATCCGGTGGGCAAAAAAAATGAAGGAAGCCGGCGTACGTATCGTATACAGCATTCCCACGCTGAAAGTGCACGCCAAGATAGCCATGATTAAAAAGCAAGCCGGAAACCGGGTACACTATGCCGGTCTCCTGGCTACCGGCAACTTCAATGAAAGCACAGCCCGGTTTTATACCGATCATATCCTGTTTACCGCCAACGGCGAACTGCTGCAGGAACTGGAACTGCTTTTTCTCTTTCTTGCCAAACGCAAACATCCTGATACAGATAATCCCATTCATTTTCAACACCTGCTGGTGGCACAGTTCAACCTGCTGCAACAGTTTACTGCGCTCATTGACCGTGAGATCAGTTATGCCAGAGCCGGTCTGCCTGCCCGCATTCATATTAAACTGAACAATCTCGAAGAGTCGGTGTTAATAAACAAGCTCTATGAAGCCTCACAGGCGGGAGTGACCATACTATTGCTCGTGCGTGGCATTTGCCGGCTGATACCGGGCGAACCAGGCATAAGTGAACGGATTGAAGTACGTCGTATAGTAGACCGCTATCTCGAACATGGACGCATCTACTATTTCCACAACAATGGCAGCCCCGAAGTTTTTGCCGGCAGTGCCGATTGGATGGAACGGAATATTTACCGGCGTATTGAAGTTTGCTTTCCCATCGTACAAGCTGCACTACGGCAACAACTGATTGAGCTATTTGACCTGCAATGGTCAGACAACCAACAAGCCACCAGTCTTGACAACGCATTGCATAACCAGCCTGTGCCCGTGCAGGGAGAACCGCTGCGCTCGCAGGAGGCTATCTGGAAAAAAATAAATTCAGATGATTAAACAACTCTACTTATTTCTTTTTTCTTTTATCATAATCATTGTTTCCTGCAACAATAGCAAACAGGCAGAACCTGTAAGCAACCCGCCAGGCTATGACCTCGGCAAACCCGAAAAATATATCATGCCTGATGTATTGCTTGAAATTTCCGGTATCGCCTTCAGAAACGGCAATGCCGATACACTTTATGCCCAGCAGGATGAAGAGGGAAAAGTATTTGCACTGGCACCCGGTCAGAAAAAAAACAGGGAAACCCGCTTCGGCAAACGGGGCGACTATGAAGATATCGCTATCGCAAACGGATATGTTTTTCTGTTGCGCAGTGATGGAACTATTTTCAGTTTCCCGGAGGCGGAATTACAATCGGACCATGCCGGTACTGTAAAAGAATGGGAAGGCCTGCTGCCCAAAGGTGAGTTTGAAGGTATGTATGCCGACACCGCGGCGCATTTACTCTATGTGCTGTGCAAGCAGTGTAGTGAAGATAAAGGTTCAACCATGGTGACCGGGTATACTTTGCGCCTGGGCACAGATAGCATGCTGGTAAGAGACGCTGCCTTCAGCATCAATTCCGATCTGATTTTCGAAAAGGCGGAAAAGAAAAAAGGCAGGAAACAACGGTTTCAACCTTCTGCTCTGGCACGGCACCCAAAAACCGGCGACTGGTTTATACTAAGCTCTGTAAATAAGTTGTTGGTGATAGTCAGTGCGCAATGGGAAGTAAAGGGCGCATATCCGCTTGATCCGTCAGGATTCCGTCAGCCCGAAGGCATCGCTTTCGATAAAGACGGTAACCTTTTTATATCCAATGAAGGCGATGAACTGTCGAACGGCAATGTGCTGCGATTTGCCTACCACTCACAACCATAACCACGCGCTATGACAAAAAGACTCTTATTTCTCTGCGCCCTGCTATGGACAATGCTGGCAGCAGCGCAGGACAGTGTATTACATCGCGTGATCCTCATTGGCGATGCAGGCGAAATGGATGCAGCGCAGCAATCGCTTATTCCCGATGCAGCAGGCCGGGTACTGCCCGGTCGTACTACTGTGCTTTACCTGGGCGACAACATCTATCCCCGTGGTATAGGCCTTCCCGGCAGCGCCGATCAAAGCAGGACCGAAAACATTCTCCGCTCACAATGGCTGCCATTAAGAGCTGCTGGCTCTGCCGTGTATTTTATACCGGGCAATCATGACTGGGACCGCATGGGCAAAAACGGGCTGGCCAAAATAAAACGGCAATGGCAGTTTGTACAGGATCAACAGGATTCGCTGCTGCAACTGGTACCACCCAATGGCTGTCCCGATCCCGTAGCCATACCTGTTGGCGACAGCCTGGTGATCATCGCATTTGACTCTGAATGGTGGCTTTTCCCATTCGATAAACAAAACCCGCAGGCCGACTGTGACTGTCAGAGCCGCGATGAAGTACTGGCACGTTTCAATGAGCTGTTTTATGAAAACCGTTACAAAATGATTCTGCTGGCCGCCCATCATCCGTTTCAGAGCTATGGCACCCACGGTGGGCGGTTTTCATGGAAAGACCACCTGTTTCCGCTCACAGTCGCCAATAAAAACCTTTATATCCCTCTTCCAGTAGTAGGTTCATTATACCCATTGTTGCGCAAAACATTTACCAATCCTGAAGATCTGGCACACCCACTGTACAAAGACATGCGCAGGCGTATTGATCTTATTATGGGGCAAACGCCAAATCTGGTGCATGTAGCGGGGCATGAGCATGGCCTGCAGCTGATCCGCAATACCCACAGCGGCCAAACACAGGTCGTAAGTGGCAGCGGAGCCAAACTTAATTACACTATCAAAGGCAAACATTCCCTTTTTGGCGAAGCCAGCAATGGCTATGTAATAGCCGACTGGTATAAAGGCAATAAGCTGGTGTTGAAATATTATACCCTTTCTGGCAATCAAATCTCACTGGCCTATCAGTACGAAGTGCCTTACCATGACGTACTAAAACAGGAGTGGGAAACCTATGCGGCCATACAGGGCGATAGCATGACAGTACGCATTCGTCCAGAATACGACAGCGTCAGTGGTCTCAAGCGAAAACTATTTGGCGAAAACTACCGCAAGGAATTTGCCGCTTCTGTCACGCTGCCCGTAATCCGTCTTTCGCAACTTCATGGCGGGCTTACCCCGCAGAAAAGAGGTGGTGGTATGCAAACCATTTCCCTGCGGCTCGAAGATGCCAAAGGCCGCGAATGGGTGCTCCGTAATCTCGAAAAGAATCCCGACCCGCTGCTACCTGAAGAATTGCGCGGCACATTTGCCCGCGACTTCCTCGATGATTACATGAGTGCTCAAAACCCCTTTGCACCGCTGGTAGTGCCCGTACTGGCCACTGCTGCAGAAGTACCCCATGCCAACCCCATCATCGGCATCGTGGCACCAGACACGTTGTTGGGAAAATATCAACGGCTGTTTGCAGGCAGGGTAGCTCTGCTCGAAGAGCGGGAACCGGCCGGCAAGTCAGACAACACACCAGCAATGATGCAGAAGGTGCTTGCCGACAACGACAACACCGTTGACACCCGGACTTTTTTACGGGCAAGGCTGCTCGACCTGCTTATCAGCGACTGGGACCGGCACCCCGACCAGTGGCGCTGGGCAGATACCCGTAAAGGAAAGGAAAAACACTACGTACCGGTACCGCGTGACCGCGATCAGGCTCTTTATATCCGTGAAGGCATACTGCCACAGATTGCCTCCCGCTCCTGGGTATTGCCCACCTTGCAGGGATTCGGCAGCCGGATACCCAAGGTAAAATATTCGCTTATCAAGTCATCCTTTATCAGTCCACTCATGGCCGATCAGTGGAATTATGAGGACTGGATGAATATAACGCAGCAGTTTGTAACCGCTATGTCCGATTCCGTCATAGAAAAAGCATTTCACCAGTTGCCCGCAGCTGCATTTAATCTTCGTGGTGAAAAGCTGATTCGCGAAATGAAAGAGCGCCGCGATCAGATACCCGCTGCCATGGAAGAATATTATCGCTTTACGAGCAGGATTGTGGACATACGTGGCACACAAAAAAATGAATTCGTCCGGATAACCGGTACAGATAATGGCGGCCTTCGTATCACAGCAAGGAAGATCAACAAAGAAGGCGAGCTCAAAGATCAGCTGATGGACCGGCATTTTGATCCTTCGGTGACCAAAGAGATTCGTATTTATCTCGAAGCCGGCCGTGACAGTGTTATGGTAGAAAACAATAGCTCCAACATTAAAATACGCATCATTGGAGGAGGGGGTTATAAAGCATACCAGGTCAACAGCAGTAAAAAGAAGATCAGGCTATACGACCAAACCGCCTCTGTACACCTTCACGACCCCGGCAGGCGTGTACGCAGCAGGTTATCTGCCGATACGGCCATTACCAGCTTTGCACCAACAAATCTTTATCACATCACCATGCCCCTGATTACAGCCGGCTACAACCTCGATGACGGGTTGATTTTCGGAATGGGTTTCAAACATACCCACCAGGGTTTTCGCAAAGTACCCTATGCCAGCACCCATCAGCTGCTGGCAGCTCACTCCTTCTCGACCAAAGCCTACAGAATACGTTACAAAAGCGAATGGATGCAGGTAGCCGGAAAAGCAGATCTGCTGCTGCAGGCACTCATAAAAGCACCGGATAATACCCAGAATTTCTTTGGCCGCGGCAACAACACGCCATTTTACAAAACCGATGGATTTTTGCGGTATTACCGGGCGCGGTTCTCTATCTACCAGGCAGAGGCGGCCCTGCGCTGGCGGGGAGCCAAAGGGGCTTCCTTCAGTATTGGCCCGGCTATGCAGCTTTACCGGTATGACCGCGATGAAAATGAAGGCCGTTTTATAAGCAACGCTGCGCTGATTGGTTCTTACGACAGCAGCAGTATGGAGAAACATAAATTACACCTGGGTCTCTTCCTGAATTTTGAAAATGATACGCGCAACAATGCACTGATCCCAACCTGGGGTTCTCTTGTAAAATTGCGTATCCAGGGATACCGGGGCATGAATACCGTAGCACGTTCATTTATCCAGATCAATCCCGAAATTTCAATATACAAAGCATTGAATGCACGTCGTAGTATTATACTCGCAGAAAGACTGGGTGGCGGCATTACTATCGGCAAAACAGCTTTCTACCAATCCCAGTTTATAGGGGGGCACGAAAACCTGCTCGGATACCGACAGTATCGTTTTGCCGGGCAGCATGCACTTTTCAATAACCTGGAGCTAAGGATCAAACTGGCCGATTTTGCCAGCTATATTTTACCCGGCCAGTTTGGGCTGACCGGCTTTTTTGATATCGGCCGGGTCTGGGAACCGGCAGAAGAATCCCGGAAATGGCACAATGGTTATGGCGGAGGTTTTTACTATGCACCTGCCCGCATGGCTATTTTACAGCTGGTAGCCGGCTACTCAAAAGAAGGCTGGCTGCCTTATTTCACTGTTGGATTCCGGTTTTAACCGGTATTGATACGGACGGTACGCCTAACTTTGCACTATGCAACATCGCCTGATCACGTTTAAGTCTGCAGAAGATAAGAAAGATAAAGCCATTGATGCGCGTCTTTCCTTCAAACCATTTCTTGATTACGTCCGCAAACGCCTGGAAGATAAAGACGCCATCAAAAAAGAGATTTATGAACTGATTCTTGAAAAGTTTGCCAAATATCCCGAACTCGATGGAGTGATCAATGTAGAAGATGCAGGCCGGTATAAAGAATTACTCAACCTGCTGTACATTGTATTGTCTACTGTAGTTGAAGATGAGAAAAAAGTACTGTGGGGTATTTCGGTACCGGTGACCCCGCAGCTCTTCTTTGGCTCAGATGCCCTTTATGAATTCCTGACAGAAGCCGACTCACAGGAGTTACGCGAAGAACTGCAAGATGACAAGGAAAGCCAGATGCATCGTCAGAAATGTGAAATGCTTTATTCCTTTCTGCTTGACAAATTCTATGATTTCAATTTCAACCAGCGCAATGCCATTATCAAGCCGCTGTTTGACAGGCAGACCGGCCTGCTGCGTTATTACCGGATCAACATCGATACCCGTTTTGTAGAGGTTACAACCAACGACCAGCTACCGGAGTTAAATCTCGAAAACCTGCAGGTACATTTGCACGAAGAGTCAGGTATCGATGTGCTCGAAAGAATTCTGCCTTTTAAACTATTCAGCTTTACCGGTTTTTCTATCCTCACCATCACAGATGTAACAGAGGATCAGGCAATGGAAAAGATGCGCGACCTGCTGGTAAACTCGCACGGCAAAGCCAATGAGGAAAATTATGAAGCCATCAACCAGAGCCTGAAAGCGCTGGCCGGCAGTAAGGATGTCGAATTCAGCCTGCTGCCAATATTCCGTATCAACAACAAAATTGTACAGGATTACGACGCCTACTCGCACAGCATCCTCTTTTCGATGGGTAAACAGGAAGGCGTGATGAAAGATTTTTTCCTTCCACTGATCGAAAAGTTTGTCAGTAATCCCCGCATCGTTTACTTCCGCGACCTGGAGCAATCGCCTCCTGCTCAATTACAGGTAGGCAAGTTGTTTCAATTGTCGGGCGTAAAATCCTATTCACTGCTGCCGGTTATTTACAATGGAAATGTGATTGGTGCTTTTGAAATGTATTCGCGGGTAAAAGACGCACTGAATGAGCAGGTTTTTGCCCGTATTGACGCAGCTACTACACTGGTAGCTCAACTGATACAAAACAGTATCGACGACTTCAATGCCCGTATCAATGAAACCATCCGCGAAAAATTCACCTCTCTCCAGCCTTCTGTACAATGGAAATTCAACGAAGCCGCCTGGGACTATATTTATCAAAGCCGGATGGATGGCAAACCTTCGGCCATCCGCAAAATCGAATTCCGCCAGGTATACCCTTTATATGGTGCCATCGACATGCGCAATTCTACCATTGAGCGCAACCGTGCCGTACTATCCGATCTCCAGTATCAGTTTGACCTGTTGCACAGTGTACTGCAACAACTGAAAGAGCGTGTTGGCTTTGCACTTACAGACGATTTCATTTTCAAGTGCCGTAAATGGCGCCGCCTGCTCGACGATATCCTTACAACGCACGACGAGATTCGCATCAACCAGTTTGTGAATGACGAAGCCCATCCTTTCCTGAAACATTTTCAGCAATCGCACCCCGAACTGCAGCCTGTTATTAATGATTATTTTGCACAGACAGACCCCGCTACCGGGCAGGCATGGCTCAACCGCAGGCAACTCGAAGAATCGATGCAGCTGATCAATGGAGCCGTCAACAACTACCTCGATCTCATGAACGTTGAAATACAGCAGGCCTACCCCAGTTACTTTGAAAAATTCAGAACAGATGGTGTTGAATACGACATCTATATCGGTCAGTCGATTGCTCCCGATCGTCCTTTTGACAGTGTTTACCTGAAAAATCTGCGTCTCTGGCAACTGGGATCTATGGCGGCCATTGCGCGACTGTCGAAAATGCTCATCCCCCGCATGCAGGTTCCGCTTGAAACCACCCAACTCATCTTTATCTATTCCAACCCCATCGACATCAGCTTCCGCAATGATGAGCGCCGCTTTGATGTGGAGGGCGGCTATAATATCCGCTATCATATTCTCAAAAAGAGGATTGACAAGGTTCATATCCGCAACAGCCGCGAACGTCTCACGCAGCCCGGCAAAATTGCCCTGGTCTATTTTGACCAGAAAGATGCCGATGAATATATCAGCTATATCCAGCATCTGCAGGAAAAAAATATCCTGAATAACGATCTTGAATTTCTGGAACTGGAAGAATTGCAGGGCGTTAGCGGATTGCGGGCGATCAGAGTCGGCATTGTGACGGAGGACAGAAGTTTACAAGTATAAAGTGTATAAAATGTTTAAAGGGGTTAAAGGGAGGTTTAATATTCGCTCCCTTTAAACATTTTATACCCTTTATACGCTTTAAACTCTTTTCCTTAAATTTAGTACCACAACTTTTTTGCAATGATCCATCATGAAAAGGATCAGGAAGCCGGCTGTGCAGGAGAAAGCCGCCGCAGCTTCCTGAAAAAATCAACTGCACTTGCCGCACTGGCAGCCGCAAGTCCCGCCCTGATAAAAGCGGCTGAACAGGACGAAAAAATTGCTGCTCTTTTTGAACAACTATTTTTGCAGCTGGAAGTGAATGGAGTGTTTCATGAATTGTCGGTGGAGCCGCGTACCACCCTGCTTGATCTGCTGCGTGAACACTTTGGGCTCATGGGCACCAAAAAAGGATGTGATCATGGCCAGTGCGGTGCCTGCACCGTACTCGTAGACGGGCGCCGAATCAACTCCTGCCTGTCGCTGGCCATTATGAATCATGATAAAAAGGTGACTACAATAGAAGGCCTGGCCAAAGGAGATGAATTGCACCCCATGCAGGAGGCCTTTATCAAATTTGATGGCTTTCAGTGCGGCTACTGCACGCCCGGACAAATCATGTCGGCCATTGCCTGCATACGTGAAGGGCACGCCAACAGTGAAGCAGAAATCCGCGAGTTTATGAGCGGCAACATCTGCCGATGTGGCGCTTACCCCAACATAGTAGACGCTATTATGGATGTAAAAAAAGGAGGGCATACCGTATGATCAACTTCGAATACATGCGGGTCAGTACGGTAAAAGCTGCCGTTGATGCACTCCGCAAATATCCCGATTCAGCCGTTATTGCCGGCGGCACCAACCTGGTCGACCTTATGAAAAAAGGGGTAACCAGTCCGGGGCGGCTGGTAGATATTACCAACCTGCCGTTGAAAGAAATCATTGATGAAGGCACTGGCCTTCGAATAGGGGCACTGGTAGCCAATAGCGACCTTGCCGATGATGCATCAGTACAGGCCGCCTATCCTTTGCTCTCACAGGCATTGAAAGCGGGAGCCTCGGCACAATTGCGGAATATGGCTACTGTTGGCGGCAACCTGCTGCAACGCACCCGCTGTGGATACTTCTATGATGTTGCCATGCCCTGCAATAAGCGTAAACCCGGGAGTGGTTGCGGTGCGCTGCAGGGATATAACCGCATGCATGCCATCTTTGGCGGCTCAAGCAATTGTATTGCCGTACACCCCAGCGATATGTGTGTGGCACTGGCTGCACTCGATGCACAGGTACTGGTAAGCGGCCCCGCCGGCGATCGCAAAATTGCCTTTACCGATTTTCACCGGTTGCCGGGCGCGACACCAGAAAAAGATAATAACCTGAATAAAAACGAACTCATTACCGGCGTTTATATTCCTGCCAATCAGTTTGGCCACCGGGTGCATTACCTCAAAGTAAGAGACCGGGCGTCTTATGCCTTTGCCCTGGTATCGGTAGCCGCGGCACTCAACATCCGCGATGGCAGGATAGTGACCGCACGCCTGGCCATGGGTGGCGTGGCACATAAACCCTGGCGTCTTTTTGAAGCAGAAAAAAACCTGACAGGCAAGACCCCTTCTATACCTGTGTTTGAGCAGGCAGCTCAAATAGCGATGAAAGGTGCTAAAGGCTACGGCGCCAACAATTTTAAACTAAAACTGGCTCCCGCTGCCCTTACAGAAGCACTGACCAGGGCCAGCGGTATTTCTGCCTGATTTTCGGACCACAATAACTAAACGCATTTGCCATGAACTATTCCGATACCAATTTTGCCGGATGGCCTCTGCCGGATGATCGTGTGGATGGTCGCGATAAAGTAACCGGAAAAGCCCGTTATGCGGCCGAGCATATTATTCCCGGTATGACTTATGGCGTACTGGTAGGCAGTACTATTGCCAAAGGCAGCATCCGCCAGCTCGACACAAAAGCTGCTGCTGCTGCGCCGGGTGTACTGGGTGTGTTTTCGCATCTCAACACCATCCGTGTTCCCGGCTTCAAGCCTGTCGATAAAAAAGCGGATCCAAAAGGTCAGAACTGGGAAGGCTTAAAAGTTTTTTTTGACAACCAGATATATTCCAATGGGCAGCCTATTGCACTGGTTGTAGCCAACACTTATGAGCGGGCTGTGTATGCCGCCTCTTTAATAAAAGTGCAGTATGACCGCCAGCCTCATGAGACTGATTTTATAAAAAATCTTTCCAAAGCCACTGCGCCTAAAGGCGGATGGAACGCCCCTACATATACAAGAGGTGAAGCCAATGCCTGGAAAAAAGCAGCTGTGCAGATAGAGGCTGATTATATCGTACCGATAGAAACGCACAATCCCATGGAGCTGCATGCCATCATTGCTCATTGGGAAACACCCGATAAAGTAACGGTCTATACCAAAACGCAGGGACCTAAAGACACACAGGGAGCCGTCATGCAGGCGTTTGGATTAAAAGAAGACCAGGTGAAGGTAATTGCAGAATATGTGGGTGGAGGATTTGGCAGCGCCCTACGTACCTGGCCGCATGAAATGGCTGCATTGATTGCCGCTAAAAAATTAATGCGGCCCGTAAAACTCATGTTAAGCCGCGATCAGATGTTTACCATGGTAGGCTATCGTCCTTTCGCCTGGCAACGCATAGCGCTGGGCGCTACAACCGACGGACAGCTTACCAGCCTCACACATGAAGCAGTCGGACTCACCTCTTCGTACGAAACATTTACAGAAGGCATTGTAAACGCCAGCAAATTTCTCTATAGCTGCCCAAACGTTAATACATCGTACAAAGTATTACCCCTCGATGTGAGTACGCCTATATGGATGCGCGGGCCTGGAGAAGCAACCGGCTGTTTTGCCCTGGAGTCTGCACTTGATGAACTATCCTACAAACTCAATATTGATCCGATCGAACTCCGCCTTCGCAACTACGCAGATAGCGACCCCGAGCGTAATCTTCCCTGGTCAAGCAAGTTCCTCAAAGAATGTTATCAGCTGGGGGCAGAAAAGATCGGCTGGCAGGCCCGCCCCGCCAAACCCGGTTCTCTGAAAGAAGAAGGAATGCTTACCGGATATGGTATGGGTACGGGTGTTTTTAGTGCTATGCGGTGGCAGGCTGCAGCCCGTGGTATTCTGAAAGCCGATGGCACACTGGTATTACAAAGCGCCGTTAGCGATATGGGTCCGGGTACAGCTACGGCTATGGTAGAAATTGCCGCCAGTACACTGCAACTTCCCAAAGACAAAATCCGTTTCGAACTGGGCAATTCATCACTGCCTCCCGGTCCTACCCAGGGCGGTTCTGCCACCACCTCAACACTGGGCTCGGCTGTATTTGATATCTGCACGGAGATAAAAAGCAAACTAAAAGAACTGGCAGTAAAAGACCTGCATACCTATCTGGAACATGCGAAACCCGAAGACCTTGTTTTTGAAAGCGGGCAGGTATTTACCAATGCAGATAAAAACAAACGGATCAACTACTCAGATATCATGAACCGCAACCGTCTTCCGGAAATTGAAGTATTGAAAACTTCTGCCGGCGGGGGTGAATTGCGCAAGTACTCTTCTTACTCCTTTTCTGTTCACTTCGTGAAAGTACATGTGCATCCGCTTACAGGAGTAGTTCGTATTAAACAAATCGCAACAACAGGTGATGCCGGAAAGATCGTTAGCGAAAAAACAGCGCGTAGCCAGATGATCGGCGGCGCTGTGGGCGGCATCGGCATGGCGCTGACGGAAGAGGCGGTAATTGATCACCGGTATGGCCGGTATGTCAATAACAATTTTGGCGACTACCATGTGCCGGTTCATGCAGATGTGCCCCATATCGATGCGCTGTTTGTCAACAAACCCGACCCCATCCTCAACCCCATGGGAGCCAAAGGAATGGGCGAAATTGCGCTGATCGGCTTTGCAGCAGCGGTGGCCAATGCGGTTTATAATGCAACGGGAAAAAGAATAAGAACGCTGCCGATTACAGCAGATAAACTTATTGTTTAAAAGTTTATCGATTTAAAAGGCTACAGGCAAGTGGGGTAAACTCATTTAAACCTTTAAACCCTTTAAACTTTTCTCTGTCCCTCTTTTTGAGTATTGCAGTACTTTTTATCTGCTTCTATCTTGCGGATCTCTTTAACCAATCAACAGGAGATCACCTTATGAAACGAACAGGCCTTTTACTGCTTCTATTTATCCCGATCAGTACAATCACCTTCGCCAGACAGTATACCCGCGAAAAAGCCAAAGCCGGCGTCTATGTCACTGCCGGATTAAACTATGCCAGTGCCACAGGATGGGATAATCCCTCCGAATCGGGGGTACAACGGATAGCAGGCTTTAATAGTGGGCTGACTTTTTTTGCCCTGTTTGGAAAACATGCCCGGACCATCCTGAATATTGAAGGCTACTTTTCGCAACAGGGGTTTGGCAATAAAGATGCGACCAACGATGATGATATCAAGAAACTGTACATCAACTACATCAATGTACCTGTAATTCTGAAATACAGGCCCATCAAATCTTTTCAGTCACTGTTTGTCGGAGCAGGCCCTCAGATCGGATTCCAGGTAGGCGGTCATGGTAAGACCCTGGGCGGAGAGAAGTTCGAACTTAATAAAGATGCGGTTAGTAAAAGTGTCTGGAGCGGCGTGGGAGTGGTTGGATTTAATTTTGATAAACTCGTTAACTGGGGTATAGAATTCAGCTACCAGCACAGCTTCAGCAAATTCCTCGAGACCAGTCCAGACCTGCGGCATTCAGTGATGCAGGCCCGTCTTATCCTTCCGCTTGACTTTGTTTCAGATATGCTTTCTGCCTTTCAATGATAGGGTATAAAGGGTATAAAAAGTTTAAAGCGTTTAAAGTGATGAAGGTTGGTAACACCTATTAAACGCTTTAAACTCTTTATACCCTTTATACTCTTTATACAAACTCTTTTATATCCTGCATCAACCTGCTGGCGATATTATTCGCTTTTGATTCAAAATCGCTTTCGGCGTAGATGCGAATGATAGGCTCGGTGTTGGATGTGCGGAGATGCACCCAGTCATTATCAAATTCTATTTTCAAACCGTCTTCTGTATTGACGGGATTTTTAGGATATTTATTCCTGATCTTTTCAAAAATACCTTTTACATCCACTCCTTTTTCGAGTTCTATTTTATTTTTTGAAATAAAATAATCCGGGTAATTACTGCGCAACGACTTCATGCCACCCTTCTGACCAGCCAGGTGTGTAAGGAATAAACCGATCCCGATCAGTGCATCGCGGCCATAGTGGAAATCGGGAACAATAATGCCCCCATTACCTTCACCACCGATTACAGCAGATTTTTCTTTCATCTTATTTACCACATTCACCTCTCCCACGGCCGAAGGAAAATATTCGCCACCATGCTTTAGGGTAATTTCTTTCAGTGCCTTGGTGCTGCTCATATTACTCACTGTATTTCCCTTGCGGTGTTTAAGAATATAATCAGCAACCGCTACCAGTGTGTACTCTTCGCCAAACATGCTACCGTCTTCACATACAAATGCCAGACGGTCTACATCCGGGTCAACTGCAATACCGAGGTCTGCTTTTTGTTTGACCACTTCGGCACTCAATTGGGTTAGATGTTCGGGCAGAGGCTCGGGGTTATGGGCAAAACGGCCATTTACTTCTTCATTCAATACAATTACCTGCTCTACTCCCAGGGCTTTCAGCAGCGCGGGAACGAAGGTTGCACCGGTAGAATTTACGGCATCTACCACGACCTTAAAGTTGCGGCGGGCAATTGCTTCCTTATCAACCAGTGGATAGGCAAGTATAGCGTCAATATGCTTCTGCAAATAGGAATCATCTGACCGGACCTTTCCAAGTTTATCTACTGTTACAAAATGGAAGGATTCTGCTGCAGCTATTTCCAGTACACGTGCCCCTATGGCTGCAGAAATGAATTCACCTTCGCTGTTCAGCAACTTAAGTGCATTCCACTCTTTGGGATTGTGGCTGGCCGTAAGGATAATACCTCCGTCTGCCTTTTCCATTACCACTGCCATCTCCACCGTTGGTGTGGTAGAAAGCCCCAGATCCACTACATCTATACCCAGGCCGGTTAAGGTACTGGCCACGAGGTCGCGAACCATTGGACCGCTGATGCGCCCGTCGCGGCCCAGCACTACCGTGGGCGTCTTTTTTTCTTCGAGGAGAATAGTACCATAGGCAGCTGCAAACTTTACAATATCAATAGGACTCAGGTTTTCTCCGGGTACCCCACCAATCGTTCCCCTGATCCCGGATATACTTTTAATCAATGCCACAATAAAAAATTGATTTTTAAATACTTATGAAAAATCTACAGGCGTTGCCGAAGTAAGGACAGCGGCCTGCCGATCAGTGCAAAAATACGGGTTTCCGGGGTCTCAAACACCAGGTTTGCCGTTGGTTAAAGAACCTTTTATGAGTCTGTTCACTATAAATAGGGATTATGTAAATCACTTATATCGCCGTATTTTACCGCAAAACTGTACAAATGAAAAAAATCACCGTTCTCCTGGCCACCATCTTCGTACTCTCCTCTTCTGTATTTGCCCAGGTTACTGATGAACAGAAGGAAACAAAAAAACTGGAAGTAATGGGCGGATTATGCGCCGGCTATATGTACAATACCTATATCACCGTGGGAGCTGTAGCTGATGCGTTCGTGTCGGAACAGTACGATAAAGCTCGTTCCATTGAGCTCATGAAAGAACAAATTGGCATGATCGGCAGCATAGTAAAAATGATGCAGGATATGCTGGATATGAAAGCGCTCAAAGCACAATCCGATATAGATTATACCAAAGAGGTAATTGTGGTTTTGAAAGGACTATCTCAGCAGGCACAGTATGTTATCGATTTTGCTGAAAAAAAGACAGATGACGCCTCTGCCAAATACGATAAGCAGCGTCTTTCCAACTGGTCCAAGATCAGTAAACTGCTGGGTTTGGATGATGAAGAATAAGCGGATCAGCGCTTAGTTACAGCCCAATATTTCACAAAGCTTTTCTTCCAGGTCGGGACCGCGGAGGTTCTTTGCAATAATTCGCCCATCGGGGCCGACCAGGAAGTTTTGTGGTATACTTTGTACACGATATTGCTGTGCCACCGCATTGTTCCAGAACTGAAGATCGCTCACATGTGTCCAGGTAAGATTATCGGCATGAATGGCCTGGAGCCAGCGATCTTTCTGCCCTGGCCGGTCGAGTGAAATGCCCAGTACGGTAAAATTCTTTTCCCTGAACTTCTGAAAATTGGCTACCACATTGGGGTTCTCTGCACGGCAGGGACCACACCAGCTGGCCCAGAAGTCGAGCAACACATATTTTCCCCTGAATGAAGAAAGTGAAACGGGCAACCCTGCCGTATCAGCCTGGGTGAAGTCCATAGCCTGACTGCCAATGGCGGTAATTTTGGCTTCTGCCACCGCCTCCTTTACATAAATGCCGTACATATTGCCCAAGGCATCGGGCTTGAGCTGATTCAGTCTTTTTTCTGTCAGCAATATATCTTCGGTTAGCTGATAAGTAGCCGCCAGAACAAAAGCGCTCACGGGCGACTCTTTATTAGCGGAGATATAACTATCCACGCCGTCCTGTATCTTCTGACGGGTTTCATCCATTTGCATACGCAAACTATCTGAGCGGTTGCCCATTTGTGCTTCCTGATTGATCTTTACGAGCGATTCAAAAAGCGGGTCAAAGGTTTGCTGAAATTTTTTGAATTCGTTGGGCGTTGGAGAGCCTGCAAACTTTATATCCTTCAGTTTATTTACATCTCCGTTGATACGGAGTTTTCCCGGTGATATAAACGACATGATACTTTTACCGGCAGCAAGGTTGAAATTTACCAGCAATGGTTCCTTCAGTTCGGCATTGAGCACAAATGTGCCTTTTTTCACCATGCCACGCGCGAGTGTGTCATCGGGCCGGTTGGCATCGGTCAGCGAAACCAACGACCCTTCTTTCAATCCAGTTATCTTACCATTAATGATCAGCTTCTCCTGACCTATACTGCACAATGGCCACAACAGTAAAAACAGCATGCGTGCTTTCATAGTTTATCAGCTTCTTTAGCGTGTAAAGATACTCAGGTTTTACTGATCATACATACGCGAGCCAGCACATTTCCGGATCGGCCAGTCTGTTAACATTTCTACAACATCAGGCCAGCACCGTACGCACAAACTGCTGTGCGTCTTTTACCTCATTGTCACTGTTTTCAAGGGCCTGTACAAAAGCGCTGCCAATGATGGCGCCGTTGGCATGGAGGCAGGCCGCATCAAAACTGGCTTTATCGCGTATACCAAAGCCTACCAATACGGGATTTTTCAGCTGCATCTGCTGCAGTCGCCGGAGGTAGGCAGCCACCGCATTCATATCCTTGTCTGTACCGGTTGTGGAAGAAGATGAAACCGCATAGAGAAAACCACTGCTCAGGCTATCCAGCCGGCGCAACCTAACCGGATCAGTTTCGGGTGTCACCAGGAATATGAAGTCAAGTCCGTGTTTTTTTATTATTGCTCCGTAGATTGTTTCGAATTCATATTCGGGAAGATCCGGAAGGATAAGCCCATCAACACCTACTGTAGCAGCATCGGCACAAAATCGTTCAAAGCCGTATTGCAATACCGGGTTCATGTACCCCATAAGTACAATGGGAATATGAACGGTTCTGCGCAATTCGCGGAGCTGCTGAAATAAACGCTCCATCGTCATTCCATTTTCTAATGCAATGGTACTGCTATGCTGAATCACCGGGCCATCGGCCAGCGGATCGCTATAAGGCATACCCAACTCTGCCATATCGGCCCCGGCTTCCTGTACCGCCTCCAGTACTTTGAGAGTACTGTCTGCATGCGGATAACCGGCTGTACAGTAAATATTCAATACGCGTTCTTTCTTTTGCGCAAATAACTGTTGTAAACGGCTCATGATACTTGTAAGATTAATAGTCTTCCCGGGTCATGGGAAATGTGTTGTCATCAATAGTAATGAATCGATATGCCGGATAGCTGTCTATATCGAGGATCACATCAAATGTTGCCAGCGGAGCTGTTGCTCCTTTTGTATCAAAACGTACCACTACGGTATCACCTTTTCTTTCTGCAATTACCCGGCGCTGCTTTTCATCATCGGGCAGGCACTTCTGAAATTCAAAACGTTCGCCACCTATATTCGATATACTGCGCATGGCAGCGCTTACTGAGGCGCATCCGTCTGCCACTCTCGACAACTTTACTTTACTGGTCACATATTCATCGCGGTTACACGCGCAAAGAATTACAACAAAAGCAAAAAAGAAGATAAATTTCATGCAGGGCTCATTTTATGAATTGCATATATGTAGCCAGGTCTTTATCGCCACGGCCGCTCAGGCAAACCACCACCTTATCGCTGTCTGTAAATTTCAGCTGATGCAGCGCCGCCAGCGCATGTGAACTTTCGAGGGCGGGAATGATACCTTCCAGCCGGGCCAGTTCAAAGGCGGCATCCACTGCTTCCTGGTCGGTAGCGCTAAGAAAACGGGCCCGGCCGGATACGAATAAATGCGCATGCAGCGGACCAATACCAGGATAGTCGAGGCCGGCCGAAATACTATGCGGTTCCACCACTTGTCCGTCTGCGGTTTGCATTACCAGGCTTTTGCTGCCATGCAGAATACCCGGACGACCCAGTTGTGAAGTAGCAGCAGTGTGTCCGCTATTGACGCCCAACCCGGCGGCTTCTACAGCAACCAGTTGTACGGCCGGCTCATCAAGGAAATGATAAAATGCACCGGCTGCATTACTACCACCGCCCACGCAGGCCAGCACATGTGTAGGCAATTCGCTGCCCGTTTTTTCTTCAAGCTGCCACCGTATCTCTTCACTGATCACCGACTGAAAACGGGCTACCATATCCGGGTAAGGATGTGGTCCCACCACGCTGCCAATGATATAGTGTGTATCGGCCGGATGATTGATCCAGTCGCGTATAGCTTCATTCGTAGCATCTTTCAGTGTTTTGCTGCCCGATGTAGCGGCTACCACCGTAGCGCCAAGCATTTTCATACGTGCTACATTGGGCGCCTGGCGTTCGATATCTTTTTCGCCCATGTATACAATACAGTTGAGTCCTTTGAGCGCGCAAACAGTGGCAGTAGCCACACCATGTTGCCCCGCTCCTGTTTCTGCAATGATCCTTTTTTTACCCAGACGTTGCGCCAGTAAGATCTGACCAATGGTATTATTGATTTTATGCGCTCCGGTATGGCACAGGTCTTCCCGTTTAAGGTAAACAGCAGTACCATGCTTTTCGCTTAACCGCTGTGCCAGGTAAAGTGGTGTGGGGCGTCCGGCATAATCTTTCAGCAATTGCCTGAATTCAGCCACAAAACCGGGATCCTTGATGATATCGAGATAGCGTGAACGCAGATCTTCTACGTTGCCATACAGCATTTCCGGAATGAATGCGCCGCCAAACTCTCCATAATAGCCACGCTCGCTGGGCGATGTATAACCGGTTGTTGATTGTTGTGTTTCCATGTCTCCTGTCTGCGACAGGTAATCTGTTTGCAGATTTCCCTGTACTATTTTTCTTTTAGTTTTTGTACAAATTCGGCCACCCGGGTCATATCCTTTACACCTGCACTGACCTCAAAGCGGCTATTGATATCAACGGAGAATAATCGTTTTCCGGCTTCTTCCGCTGCAAAGTCGCGCAGCGTATCCTCATCGCCGGGTTCTATTCCTCCGCTCAGAAAAAACAATTTATCCAGCTGCGCTTCCCGCAGCACGGTCCAGTCGAATTTTTTTCCCGTACCTCCATATCCTGCACCCATGGTATCGAACATAAACATATCGGAGCTGTCATGATACGGGCGTGTAATCCATTCTATAGGATCATTGTCTGACAACCGAAATGCCTTGATCACAGTTACATAATTGGCCACTTTTTCGCAGAAGAAAGCTGACTCATCGCCATGCAGCTGCACCATATCGAGCCGGTAGTCTTCCACCGTACGCATCAGCTCCTCGTACGGTGCATTCACAAATACGCCTACTTTGGCAATCCTGCCCCTGATCTGCCGCATTTTCTGAGGCGATATCTTTTGCGCCATATAGCGTGGCGATTTGGGATAAAAGATAAAGCCGGCAAAATCGACTCCCATATCATCGAGTGCATTTACCTGCTCGGGCAATGTCATGCCGCATACTTTGATGCGCATTGCCGATCGGGGGCGTGCAGCCGGAATGCTTGTGTTCTCCTGCATAATTATACCAGTTTTATGATGAACTGGCCTGCAATCGTTAATAAGTGTGTTGCGCTATACGCAGTTTTTCTACAAACGTTTCGAAGGCAATACCGGGCTCCGGTTCTTTCATGAAGTTTTCACCTATAAGAAATCCGCTGAAGCCGGCCTGTCTTAAAGTTACGATCGTTTCTACATTACTGATGCCGCTCTCAGCCACCGCCACTTTATCTGTTGGGATTTTGTTGATAAGCTGCAGCGAAGTATTAATATCCACCTCAAATGTTTTAAGGTTACGGTTATTCACACCTACCATATCTACTTCATCGCAGATATGATCCAGCTCTTCTTCATTATGTATTTCCAGCAATACCTCCAGCCCGATAGTGCGTGCAAAAATGGCCATCTCCTTTACTTCACGAGGCGAAAGACAGGCTGCAATAAGCAGGATTACATCTGCACCGAAAGCGCGGGCTTCTGCTATCTGCCAGGGATCGATCATAAAATCCTTGCGCAATACCGGTATATCAGAGATCACTTTAGCCTGGATAAGATCATCGAGGTCTCCGCCGAAAAACTGCTGATCGGTAAGGATCGACATACCCGCTGCGCCTTTATCATTATAAGCTCTTACCACCGGTTCTACTTCCAGTTCTTTCGGTTTAAACCAGCCTTTGCTGGGGCTTTTTCGTTTAAACTCGGCAATGATACCACTGCTGCCCGGCACGAGCAGATAGTCGCGCAGTGAGCGTGTCGCCACCTCCCAGAAAAAACCTTCGCGCCGGAAACGTTCAATACTGCTTAGTGGTTTGAGCGCTTCAATCTCTTTTCGCTTTTGCGCTACTATCGTATCAAGGATATTACTCATTGTAAACTCAACAGTTTTTTAAGTGAAGCATATGCGCGACCACTTTCATGGCTTTCCACTGCCGCAAGATAAGCATCTTCATAGCTGGAATATCCTCCTGTACTGAATAAGGCCATCGCAGCATTGGCCAGTACTACGGCGTGCTGCGCCCAGGTACCCTCGCCCTTAATTACCTGCAGGAAAATATCTGCCGCCTGCTCCACGCTAGTGCCGCCATAAATATCTGCCGGATATACCATCCGCTTGCCCAGCTGTTCGGGAGTCATAATCTTTTCACCGGCGCGGGTGATTACCTTAGTATCGTTTGTAAGTGATATCTCATCGTACCCGTCAAGACTATGAATGATAGTAAATGCGGTGTCTGTTTCCTGCAGCAGGTAATTATATACCCGCGCCATCTCGAGGCTATACACACCAACCAGCTGATATTTCGGATTACTCGGATTCACCATAGGTCCCAGCATATTGAAGAACGTACGCATGCCCAGGTTGCGGCGGATCGGGGCCACCGTGCGAAGTGCCGGATGAAACAGAGGGGCGTGCAGAAAACAGAAACCGGCCTCATCTACCTCTCGTTGCAAAGCAGCTGTATCATTTTTGAACTTATAACCCAGTTGTTCCATTACATTGGATGCACCGCTCACAGAAGACGCTCCATAGTTGCCATGCTTTGTCACTTTCTGTCCCGCACCCGCCACAATAAAGCAGGCGAGAGTAGAAATATTGAATGTATCTTTCCCATCGCCACCTGTACCTACGATGTCAAGCGTATCGTATCCCGTAACGGGAAGCGGCACACATAGTTCGAGCAACGCATCCCGGAAACCGTGCAATTCTTCGATAGTAATGCTGCGCATCAAAAAAGCGGTCATAAATGCGGTCACCTCATGTTCATTATAAACACCCCGGCCTATATTTACCAGCACGTCCTTTGCAGCAGCCCTGCTGAGGGTCTTATGTTCAAATAAAAGGGTCAGTATTTTTTTCATATTCCGAGTTCTCTTTTTCTTTTAATATTCATTCAACACCGCCTTATTTATTGCTGCAGCCAGTTACGAAGCATTTTTTCGCCTTGTGGAGTAAGTACACTTTCGGGGTGAAACTGCACCCCCTGCACATCGTATTTACGATGCCTCAGTGCCATTATATATCCGTTTGAATCGCGGGCGGTGATTTCCAGTTCGGCCGGAAAATCTTCTTCCGCCACTACCCAGCTATGATAACGCCCGACTTCCAGTTCGGGAGCAAGGCCATCGAGTAAAGAAGGGAAATTGCCGGGTACCAAACCACTTACCTGCTGAATGGGCGTAGCGACCCCATGGTATACCGTAGAGAGGTTGACCAGTTTGCCGCCAAAAGCCTGTCCGATTGCCTGATGTCCCAGGCATACGCCCAGTATCGATTTTACCGCCGCATATTCTTTAATCAATGGCAGCAGCAGGCCGGCTTCTTCGGGAATACCAGGACCCGGTGAAAGAATGATTTTGTCGTATGCGGCAACATTATCCAGCGCTATCTGATCGTTGCGGCAGACATCTACCCGCTGATGCAGGATTTTTTCTACCAGGTGCACCAGGTTGTAGGTAAAAGAGTCGTAATTGTCGAATACTAATATTTTCACAGCACGATTATTTCCGGTAATATGATTAACGCACATCCTCGCCCAGTTGAATAGCTTTTTTGAGTGCGCCGAGTTTATTGTTTACTTCCTGTAGTTCGTTTTCAGGCTGACTGGCCGCTACCACTCCGGCACCTGCCTGGTAAGTCAGCGTATTGAGGCGGCTCAGGATGGTACGGATCATAATGGCATGTACACAACTGCCATCAAAACCGATGAAGCCCAGGGCGCCACCATAAAAGCTGCGTGCGGTAGGCTCCAGTTCATCAATACGTTCCATTGCCCTGAACTTTGGCGCGCCGCTCAATGTGCCGGCGGGGAAAGTTTTGGCCAGCAGTGCAAAGGGATTGCTGCCGGGTCGAACACTTCCTGTCACTTCACTCACCATATGAATCACATGTGAGTAATACTGAATTTGCTTATAGCGGGCCACCTCCACATCATCACAAAGACGGCTGAGGTCGTTGCGTGCCAGGTCTACCAACATTACATGCTCTGCATTTTCTTTGGCATCCTGTAGCAACCGTTCTGTTTCGAGGCGGTCAACTGCATCATCGCCGCTACGCCTGAATGTTCCGGCAATAGGATGCACGACTGCTTTGCCGTCGTGAATGAGTATCTGAGCTTCAGGCGATGAACCCATCAGTTTGTAGTCACCATAATCAAAAAAGAAAAGATAGGGCGAGGGATTTACACTCCTTAATGCACGGTACACATTAAACTCATCACCGGCAAATGCCTGCTGAAAACGCCGGCTAAGCACAATCTGAAAAACATCACCCCGCATACAGCTGCTGATACCGCTTTTGACCATCTGGCGGTACTCCTCATCGGTCATGTTAGACGATTCACTGCCTTTTACCTGAAACGGATATACCGGCACATCCCTGCTTCTTATCAGCGATTCGAGCAGGGTGCGCTCGCTCTCCATTTCCCCTACCCTGTTTTCACAGATAAACAATTCGTCTTTGAAATGATTAAATGCGATCACATACTGATAGAGCCGGTAGCGCATGAGCGGTATGGGTGTGGCTGTATCCTTCTTCTTATCCTTTAAGTGAATGGTTTCAAAAAAGCGAACGGCATCATAAGTAGTATATCCATACAAACCCTGGCCAAATCTTGCTTCGCGGCTGCCATCTGTTTTGGCATCGAAACGCTGCATATAATTCCACAGCAATGCCGGCACATCGGTATCTGCTTTCAGTGTCTGACGACGGGGGGGCTGACCGGGTATTTTATATTCTACTTCTTCCGCATTGCGTATCTCCATGCCGCCAATGGCATTGATACAAATAAATGAATAACTGTTTTCTGCCAGATGGTGATCGGTGCTCTCCAGCAGAATGGTATCCCTGAACCGGTCGCGCAGGCGCAGATAAATACCTACCGGGGTATATACATCTGCCAGCATGCGGCTACAGGAAGTAAATAACTCAATTTTATTCATACAGATCATTTCCTTTAATGCATCCGCCGTGGCGGATATAAACAAAAAGCCCCGGATTATTCCGGGGCCTGAATTACTTTATATACAAAGCAATGACATTACAGCAACCCCGGGGATTGTGTATGCCACCACCACTGAATAGTATTGAATTGTTGTTTCATTGTTTGCAAATATGAATGCAAAAAAGGAAATCATCAAATTTTTTTATGAAATTCAGCTAATATGAACACCCATTAGTTAAACCTCCAGCTATGAGTAAAATAAGTTGCTGCCTCGTTTTGATGGCATTGGCCGCCTGTGGTGGCCTTTCTCAAAGCCATACAATCATTAAATGCGCAAAGAGGAGCCGGCAAAGCCACATATGCCCACCTGTTTTACAATGGATACCAGTAATTGCCGGTGAAAGTAACCCTGTTGTCCTTTCCCTGAATTTGTATGATTAGAGCATACTTCGTGGGGCAGCCGGTTGATCAATGTGGGAAATAAAGGATATATCAATTCATCGGCGGGTCCTGGCAGCTGGCCGGATGGCTTACAATTGCTGCAACAACTTTATTAAGTCATTTTCCAATATACCACAAGCCCCGGCCAGGCCGGGGCTGTTTTTTTAAAACCACACATTCTATTTATTTCTTTGTGCCAAAACGATAGCCTATTGTCAGCTGAAGGCCGGTATTTTTGATATCAGCATTGTTGTCTGAAATATCAGTAAGTCCTTTTACAAAGCGCAGATCGGCCAGGAAACCGTTTTTAAGCTCATACGTAGCTCCCAGCAGCCAGGCAAAATCGCCCCCTTTTAAGTTGTCTTTTACATCCTCCTTATTGCCCATATACTTGATTTTGGCAGATGCCAGAAAACCAAGCTGGGGACCTGTATGCAAATGCAGGTTGTTCCATACATTATAGCGAACGGTAATGGGCAGATTAATGTAATTGAAATCATAGGAGCCTTCTCCTTCTTTGGCGCCCTGCATAGAATAAAGCAGTTCGGATTGCACAGAAAGTTTGGGTTGGATCTGGTAAGTACCCAATGCGCCAATCACAAGACCTGTTTTGCCTTTCAGTTCATTATCGGCATTCTCAGAAAAATTGGTAACGCCCGCTCCGGCTTTCACGCCCACACTGAACTGTGCGTTTGCACTCATGGTAAACAGGGAGGCCATCAGCAAGGCCATTGCGGTCACAATAATGGAGATTTTTTTCATACAAAAGGTTTAAATGATTAAATGGATGCGCAAAGCTAGGGCCCCTGCCGTGCGAGTCTGCTGTCAGATGAGCAAATGGATAAATTGAACCAGTTAATGGCATTATGGCTGTGTCTGCCGTTTATCAGATGGCCCGGCTCTTTTATCCGCTAATCAGTATCTTCGGCAACCGGCCTCCGGGCCGGTATTACTGACTGTTCACATCCAAAACAATGCATATATGAAACGCTTTCGTATTGCTCTCTTCACGTTGTGTTTACCCATTTTAGCAGCTGCCCAGGACGATGGCAGTTATAAGACTCCTCCCAAAGACATTATGGACATGTTGTTGGCCAAACCAACTCCCAATGTAAGTATTGATGACAAAGGAGAATGGATGATACTGACGGAAAGCAGCAGTTATCCTTCGGTAGAAGAACTGGCCCGGCCTGAATTAAAAATTGCGGGTCTGCGTCTCAACCCGGCCAACTTTGCGCCCAGCCGGCAGAATTTCATCAACAACATTTCTTTACGTAATCTCAAGACAGGTAAAGAGAGTAAAATAACAGGCCTGCCTTCTCCGCTTTATGCAGGTGCTGTAAGCTGGAGCCCCGACGATCGCAAAATCGCTTTTACGCATACAACTGCCAGCCGGGTTGACCTCTATGTAATTGATGTAGCTACGCAGAAAGCCACCCGGATTAATAAGACCGCGCTGAACACTGCTTATGGCGGCTATCAGTGGTTTGATCGTAATACACTTCTGTATCGCGCCATCATAAAACCTGTTTCTGCAGCACCTGTCAAACCTCTTCTGCCCAAAGGTCCGGCCACGCAGGAAAATTATGGCAAGGCTTCACCGCGCCCCACATATCAGGATATGATTAAAAGCCCGTATGATGAGCAGCTGTTTGAATTTTATACAACCACCCAACTGGTAAAGAATGTAAATGGTGTGGAAACGCGTATCGGACAACCGGCCATTTACAGCAGCATTGATGTTTCGCCCGACAAAAAATACCTGCTGATCCGCACGATTAAAAAGCCATTTTCGTACCTGGTTCCGGCCGGAGGTTTTCCCAGCACACTGGCGATCACCGATGTGAATGGCAAACTGGTGAAACAGGTTGCAGACCTGCCTTCCTCCGAAACTGCTCCTTCGGGCAACGACAATGTGCAACCGGTAGCACGTGGCTTTGAATGGCGCGACGATGAGCCAGCCACGCTGGTTTGGTGCGAGCCACTGGATAGTGGCCTCATCAAAAAGCAAGTAGAATATCACGATGCCGTATTTGCACAATCTGCTCCATTTACCGAAAAACCGCGCGAACTGTTTAAAACAAAAATGCGGTACCGCGGCACCACCTGGGGCGATCAGTCAGTAGCCCTGGTAACCGAAGGTCTGACGGGCAAGCAGATCACCCAACTGGATCGCTACAGCAGCATCACCGGTGATCTGGAAAAACTGATCACACGCAATACAACAGATGCCTATGCCAACCCCGGATTCCCTATTACTGCTCCTAACAAATATGACCGCAGCGTATTGCTGACTATCGACAATGGTAATAAGATTTTGCTCAACAATACTACAGGGAGTTCACCCAAAGGCGACCTTCCCTTCCTTTTGTCGTATGACATTCATACAAAAAAAGCAGACACGCTCTGGCGTTGCCCCGAAGGCACTTTTGAAACGGTGGTACGTGTGCTGGATGCCAACCGGCTGACGCTGGTTACCCGTCGTGAGTCAGAAAAAGATATGCCCAACTACTGGCTCAAAGACCTGAAAGCACGTATTGCGGACCGGCCACTTACCCGGTTTACCAATCCCTACCCGCAACTGGACGGCGTAAGCAAACAAAAAATAAAATACAAACGGGCCGATGGCATTGATCTTACCGGCGACCTGTATCTGCCCAAAGGATATGACGCTAAAAGAGACGGTCCTCTTCCCGTATTTATCTGGGCCTACCCGGCAGAATACAACTCGGCTGCTGATGCGGCACAGATACGTGGCAGCGAACACCGCTTTACGCTGCTAAACTGGGGATCACCTGTATTTTATGTAACACAGGGATATGCTGTTCTCAACAATGCGGAAATGCCTATTGTAGCTACTGATAAAGACAAAAAACCTAATGACAATTTTGTAGACCAGTTAAAAATGAATGCCGAAGCGGCTATTAATACCCTGGCCGACATGGGTGTGGGAGACCGTAACCGGGTTGCTGTGGGCGGCCATAGCTATGGTGCATTCATGACTGCCAATCTGCTGGCACATACCAACCTTTTCAAAGCCGGCATTGCCCGGAGCGGCGCTTATAATCGTACGCTTACCCCATTTGGTTTCCAGAACGAAGATCGCACTTACTGGCAGGCACCCGATCTGTACAATACCATGAGCCCATTCAGCTATGCCGATAAGATCAAAACTCCCCTCCTGCTGATACATGGCGATGCCGACAATAATACAGGCACCTACCCCATTCAAAGTGAGCGGATGTTTAATGCCATTAAAGGTCATGGAGGAACGGCTAAATATATCAGCCTGCCGTATGAAAGCCATGGCTATGCCGGCAGAGAAAACATTTTGCACGTACTGGCCGAGCAGTTTAGCTGGCTGGAGAAATATGTAAAACAGGCGCCTAAAACTACAGGGGCGCCTACTGAACCCAGGGCATTCTAATAGTTCTCAACATTTCTTAATAAAGGCTGTCTTTGGGCAGCCTTTTCTTTTATCCGGAAATTATCAACAGTTCATGCACGAAAAACGAGAACGCGAACTACGAACAGGTTAATCCTGTATCTTTAGACAAATCAGGAACGGCATGCGCTATCGTCTACTTATTATCGGTTTACTGGCAGGTGTCATCACACAGGCACAGGCTTTTACCGAAATGGAAAAAGACAGCCTGGTTACCGCCCTTTTTCAACGAAAGACGGCTGTAGTAAAAGAGGACGCCGCTGATAATGATCTTTCCGATTTTTCTTTTACCTGGAATGGCCGCACTTTTACCAAAGAATCACTTATTGGCAAAACAGTGCTTCTGCAGTTCTGGCCTGACCTCGAAAAATCAGCTGTTGCCGAACTACAACTACTGAATGAATTGTACAATTCATTGCGCAGCCATTCAAACTTTGAGTGCATTGGCTTTGTACAGGGCTCTGCCGACTCTGTGAGCGCACTTTGTAAACGCTACGATATTGGGTTCAAACTCATCTCCCTTTCTCCTGAGGAAAGCATACGCCTGAACAATGAGCATACGCGGGGCGGAAGCATCCTGCTCGATCAGCGGGGACTCGTTCGCTACAGAAGCCGCGCCGCCCAACTTGAAAAATGGAAAGCTACCAAAAACGTCTTCCTGCAGCTATACCCTGTCATTAAAGAATTTTTGTAGCTCCCTCTTCTACCGTTCTACCGCCTGTTTTACAAAACCGCAAGAATCGGATAGGATAGGGTGCCAGGGTAAGTTATTTTTGCCCTATGCAATCAATAGCACATACTACGCACACACATTTTGCCCAGATAAAAGAGGCTATTGCCTATATCAGTGCGCATTTTACCCATCAGCCTTCTCTGGAGGAGGTGGCAGCACGCGTACACCTGAGCCCTTATCATTTTCATCGGATTTTTACTGATTGGGCCGGCGTGAGTCCAAAAAAATTTTTACAGTATATCACCCTGCAGCATGCCAAGCAAATGCTCAATTCGGGACATCGTTCGTTGAGCGATACGGCATACACAAATGGGCTTTCGGGCATCAGCCGGCTGCACGATTTGTTTATCAAGCTGGAAGGCATGACGCCGGGTGAATATAAAAAAGGAGGTAAAGGCATCACCATCCGGTATCAGTATGCCGATTCACTTTTTGGAAAACTGCTGATTGCATCTACTCAAAAAGGTATTTGCTACATGGCTTTTGCAGATGATGAGGCCGTGGCTATGAACGAACTGACCCGGCTTTTTCCGTATGCCCACTATATCGAGGAGCCTGATGAATACCAGGCACATGCCCTGGCTGTGATCAGCGGTACAGGAAAGGATATCGGAGAAATAAAACTACACCTGAAAGCCACCCCTTTTCAGCTACGGGTATGGGAACTACTGCTCCGTATTCCACAGGGCCAGGCCTGCAGTTATGGTCAGCTGGCACACGCTATCGGACAACCAGGCGCTGCCCGGGCGGTAGGCACTGCGGTTGGCGACAACCCTGTAGCATTCCTTATTCCCTGCCATCGCGTAATCCGGTCGAGTGGTATCGTAGGCGACTATCATTGGGGCAGTGACCGCAAAATGGCCTTACTGGGCTGGGAGTCGGCACAGGCAGATCAATTCATAGCCAGTGGAGCATCAACACACGACTGACCAGGACTTGTGGCGCCTTATACGTTCCCGCCAGATAAAATGGGCCGGGCATAAAAGGCTGAAGATTTATGGCACACTGCATTGCCGGTCGGGCAAACGGATGAAAAGGGAAAACCGGATATTTTTTACTGACGAAAAAGCTGCTTTACGAGCCGGTTTCAGACCATGTGCACATTGCTGCCGGGCAGCTTATTTAAAATGGAAACATGACACTCTTCACCAGCACTCCGATTGAAAACATCTTGCCCTTTGACGGGCATGCTTCTTACCTGCCTGATCTCTTAACTGCTGCGGAAGCAGCAGCAACCTATCAGGCTTTGCTGCATTCGATCGAATGGAAACATGATGAAGCTTTCATTTTTGGCCGCCATATTATTACCAACCGTAAAGTGGCCTGGTATGGCGACGGGAATTTTGATTATGCTTATTCTAAAATAACCAGAACAGCCCTGCCGTGGACTGCCGAGTTGCAATCGGTTCGCACCCGGATTGAAGCGACTTGCTGCTTCAGTTTCAACTCCTGCCTGCTCAACCTGTATCACAATGGCACAGAAGGTATGGCCTGGCATAGCGATGATGAAAAATGTATGGGCGACAAGCCCTTTATAGCTTCACTCAGCCTGGGTGCTGCCCGCCGCTTTTCTTTTAAACATAAACGTAGCGGCGACAAAGTAGATATCTTACTGGAGCCGGGCAGCCTGCTTATCATGAAGGAAAATACGCAAACCAACTGGCTGCATTGCTTACCCAAAAGCGCGCGGGTACACAGCCCACGCATCAACCTTACATTCCGTCGTTTTATTGAATAAATAAATGGCCGGTCACTGGCAGGTCTCTGACTGGCCGGTCACTGGCAGGTCTCTGACTGGCCGGTCACTGGCCGGTCTCTGACTGGCCGGTCTATGACCGGCCAGTGAATCATTTTTTATCGAACGGTCTAAAATCAAGAGGCAGCATTTCGGCCATTTTTTCACTCCACCCCCAGTACGCACTGGAAAACACCTGATCGGGCGGATAATAACTGCCATCGGGATATATGGCAATCGTAACCGGATTGATCAGCCACACGAGTGAACGTTGAAAAGTAACACTTCGTTTTTCGCGATGATATGCCAGATAAGCAGGATCTTCCGTTTCTTTCTTATAGGTGATCAGCAGGTAATTGGGAAAGTATATCTCTTTATAACCCGGGTGAACTGCATACAGCAAGCTGTCGGCCGTAAGTGTTTCCCGCGCATATACATCTGTATAATCATCCTGGTTTAAGATACGTGTATAATAGGCTGATGAATCTGCACCGGTGCTGTCTTTACCTTGAATAACAGGCGCACTGCCATTACCCACACGTACCGAAAGTACGTTGCCGCTGCTAACCCTCGCCCGTTCACGATAAAGTTCTTTTACCCGCTGTTTTTCCAGGTTATAGTGACGAACCATGCGGCGCACTTCAAAACCTTCTGCCACCAGGGTATTTTCATAGGCAGCACGCATAAAATGCATCATGCTCCCATAAAATGCCTTATCGCGTGACTGCCGCCAGCGCCGTCTTACTTCTTTTTTCTTTTCATCCATATCCTCAAACAGGGCAAACCCAGTATAAGAAGAAGATCCTTCTCTGAATTTCACTTCAAAACTTTCGAGCTGGTATTTAATACGATAGCCCAGCGATTTGTTTTCAACGATAACCGGTTCGTCGCAATAAGCGATAATGCGGTTGCTCTTTTTATAATAGCGAAAACGAATACTCTTTTCATTTTTGATCTTGCATTGTTCAGCTGCCGGCGTCATGCCCAAAAAGTTTTCAGTAAAAAGGCGCCCCCACTTATCCCAGCCTTCTTCAACGGAAGGCTCCACCACTACATTTTCCAGCTCACGCACCTTTACCTGCATTTCAACTTTCAGATTGAGCGGCAATTGGGTTGAGCTGAAAGAAAACGCATTGGTCTCATATCCCACACTCGAGATAACCAGGTCGTATTTACCAGCTGCAATATCACTTAATTCAAACTGTCCGTTTTTATCAGATACGGTACCTTTCGAGGTATTACTGATAAACACGCTGGCACCTGCCACTGGCTCCTGGCTGACAGCATTGACCACCCTGCCCTTAATGACAGATTGAGCGATCCCCTGCAGCGAGATCAGCGTACAAAACAGGAAAAGAAAAGCCGGTATGCGTAACATACCGGCAATATAAAAGAAGATTGCCGAATATAACCGGCATTAACGGTAATTAACTTATTCCAGGCCAAACATGCCTTTATTGAGCTGTTGCAGGATCTGCGTTTTATATTCTGCAGAAATCAATAAGGAGATATTGTGCGGGCTACCTCCATACGACACCATACGCACAGGAATATTCATGATAGAGCCGAACAGTTTTTTCACGATATCTGTTGTCTGGCCAATTTCATTACCTACCACAGAAATAATTGTCTGGTTGTGATCGACCTCGGTAGTACCAAACGGCTCCAGTTCTTTCAATATCTCTTTGAGATGCAGTGAGCTATCGATAGTGAGTGATACCGCTACTTCCGAAGTAGTGATCATATCGATGGGAGTACGGTATTTTTCAAATACTTCGAATATTTTCCGTAAAAAACCATAAGCCAGGAGCATGCGGCTGCTTTTGATGCGGATTGCAATGATATTATCTTTTGCAGCAACAGCTTTAACCCCTACGCTTCCGGCCTGCTCTGTAATGAGCGTGCCCTTTGCTTCCGGCTCCATGGTATTGAGCAGTTTTACCGGCACCTTATATTGCTGTGCGGGCCAGATACTGGCAGGGTGAAGGATTTTGGCACCAAAGTAAGCGAGCTCGGCTGCTTCGTCAAAACTCAATTGCTCAATGGGCACTGTCTTCTTCACGACGCGGGGATCGTTGTTGTGCATGCCATCGATGTCGGTCCATATCTCACATACGCTGGCGTTGATGGCCGCAGCGATCAATGAAGCGGAGTAATCGCTTCCGCCACGTTTCAGGTTATCTACCTCACCACGGCTGTTGCGGCAGATATAACCCTGTGTTACAAAAAGTTTTTTATCCGAATGCTGCTGCAGCAGCTGACTCAATTTAGCTTTTATGCTGCTAATCTGCGGCTCGTCGTTAGCGTCAATTGACATAAACTCCAGCGCTGGCAGAAGTGAGTGGGGAATACCCTGCTCTTCGAGATAAGTACAGAACAGTTTGGTAGAAAGCAATTCACCCTGTGCCAGGATATCCTTGCTAAGTGCTTCGCTGAAAGAAATTTTGAGAATGATATTCAGAAATTCGAAATGCTCGGCCACGATTGCCTTTGCCTTCGCAATGGTTTCGGGCTTCGATACCAGGCTTGTAATAAAGTTATGATAATGCGCTTCCAGCTTATCGATGCACTCCCTGGCCGTATCGCGCTGACCTTTTGCGATATTATCACCTATTTCCACCAGTGCATTGGTGGTGCCAGACAGGGCCGATAAAACCACAATGGTTGGCTCTGTCTCACGGGTCACCAGTGATACAATATGGTGCATGCGCTCAGGCTTGCCCACACTGGTGCCTCCAAACTTCATTACTTTCATGATTGGTTCCCCCTTACCGAAATTTTACAGTTTAATAAATGGAGGGCAAAGATAGGAGAAGTGGTAAAAACGCGTGTTAGCAGAATGCCGTATGGAGCTTCTTTACCGGTAAATAAAAGCAATTTTGTAAAATATGGTGGGCGACCAGTTATCTTCCTGCCAGATGTAGAGTGGCAAGCCGTCGGCCCGGTTTTGCGAACGGTAAGTAATGATATAAGGATCTGGCCCGCTGCCAAACTGCTCACTGGACCAGTAGTGCTCAAACTTCCCTAACACCCCATCATTATCATCGGCCAGGTGAACGGGGTATACGGGCAATAGATCTTTTAGCGGATTCTTTGCTCCGGTAAAAACTGCCTTGTAATAATCACTAAAAACAATCCCCCCCGATTCGTCACATCTTTCTTCATGAATCATTCCGGAAGACTGGAGAACGGTAAAGGACATTTCGATCTCCTCTAAATCCAATGGAGTTGAATTTCCCCAATCATAAGTATAGGTGCGTCTTGAAACGTTTACCTTATTGCCATTAATAACATAATCATTTGCTACGCGATATCGCAATTCCAAATTAGGACGTCCGGGAGGAACTTTGGACCATAAAACAGATGAATCCGCACTAACCAGATTGTTTGAATACGTATAAAAAGTACTATCTATTTCCAGATCATCATCCTCGCGGGAGGTTTCAACTTGCAGATAGGGCTCTTTCGAACTGCCACGATAAAAGAATTCAGTAAGTACGGTAAACCCATCAAAAGGATCAAGCAAAAGCATTTGGGTCAACCGGTTTTGCGCATCGTAGGTTAGGGTAGTTTTATCAACCGTGTCCAGACCCACAGGGCGGGTCGTATCGAGATAGATGATTTCACGCAATAATTCCTGTTGTGTTTGTTGGGGCAATTCTTCATCTACCTCACGCTGGCAGGATAGGAGAAAAACGGGGATAAGGAGTAAGAATAAATATTTCATATTAAGATTTAAGAACAGGCAAATCTAGCTCAAATCGTCTACCTAATTGCTGCAGATCTTCCCACACGACCGGCAGCAGCGGGATACCCTGCTGTAACCTTTCTGCCTGCATTTCGCGCTCAGGATCGCCGGGTACCAGTACTTTTTGCTGACCTGGAGCCGGCTTTGCCTCTCTGAAACCGCGAATCCAGTGGTCCATACTGGCTTTAAACTCGTCTGCAGGCCGGAACGCATCTACACGCATGGCCCCAAGAAAGTGGCCGATGCCTTTGCCCGGCTGCTGGCTGGGCAGTGGCACATAAGCGGGAAATGGCGGCACCCAGGGCGCATAGTTGGCGCCACTTAACAGGGCTGAAAAAATATCTACAATAGCCCCCAGTGCATATCCTTTATGGCTGCCGTGATCGCGATCCCCACCCAGCGGCAGCAATGCACCTCCTTTTTTCAGAATATGCGGATCATTGCTTGGGTTACCTTCGGCATCCTGAACCCAACCGTCAGGTGTCGGCTGACTTTTGCGTTGAAGGATTTCGAGTTTACCGTTGGCAGCGGTAGTAGTCGCCAGATCAGCCACAAACGGAGGTTCTTCCCCGGCAGGAGCCACTACGCAAATGGGATTTGTACCCAGCATTTTATCGATGGAGAAAGTAGGTGCTACCAATGGACTGGCATTGGTCATCGCAATTCCCATCATATCATATTCCAACGCCATCATGGCATGACAGGCAGCAATCCCGAAATGATTACTGTTTTGCACACTCACCCAACCTGTGCCTACCTGCTTTGCTTTTTCAATAGCCAGCTTCATGGCAAAGGGCGCTACTACCAGCCCCAGTCCGCTATCACCATCGACTACCGCCGTAGAAGGCGTTTCATGAATAACCCGGATATCGGGAGTCGCATTTACGCGTTTATTTTCCCATAACCGCACATATCCGCTAAGGCGGGCTACACCATGAGAATCTATACCCCTGAGATCGGCTGACAATAAGGTTTCAGCAGCTGTGGCAGCCTGTTGTTCGGGACAACCTATTGCAATAAACACGTGGCGTGTGAAAGCCAGTAGCTGGCTATAATCAAAGACAAATTCCTGCATGCAGTAAGAATCAACACTTTTAGAGCTGGTTATAATTAAGCCGCAGCAATATGCTGCGGCTTAATCTACTAATATCAGAATGGCAGATCATCAGCAGCATCCGCACCAGCATCACTGCCGGAAGACACGGCACTATTGCCACTATTGTAGCTATTGTTGTTATTACCTGCACCGGAATACGCCCCAGCATTACCGCCACCACCTTCAGTACCTCTGCCACCCAGCAATTGAATTTCACGGATTCTCAGCACCAGTGATGCTCCGGACGTGCCGTCATTGCGCTGAAAGGAACGCACCTCAGGCTGGCCTTCTGCAAAAACCTGTTTGCCTTTGGTAAGATATTGAGCAACAGCCGTACGATCGGTCCAGTAAGAACAATCCACCCAGGTCGTCTTTTCCTGCAGATTACCCTGCGCGTCTTTATACTTCTCTGTATGGGCAACGGTAAAGTTGATCACATTCTTGCCATTCACGGTATTCACCACGCAATCCTTGCCGAGGTTACCAATAACTTGCATTTTTATCATAATGGTAGATTTTTACAATTTAAAACAAAGCGGCAAGTTAGTATTATTATCGGGCCTGTCAGCGCCGGAAGAGAACAAGGCACCAGAGCCTGACAGGTTTGTTAATAACTTTTACTAACCTACCGCCAACTACCCCATGTATGCAAGATACAATTGGCGGGCAGCCTGTTCCAAGAGAAAAAAACAGGAATTTCAGGAGAAAAACCTCACCGAATTCCTGTTTTTTAAACGCTTTAATTCTGTATAAACCCGTCAGTCTTCTGTACGGGCGCTTGCCGCATCAATCGTACGGCCAAAAAAGATGGCATTCATAAACAACCGGGTTCCACCCAGCCAGAATGCCCGAAAATTAGGATTGTCGGCGATATTGATAACCCTTCCGCTTCCCACTGTATTCACCACTACCGCTGCCGATTGCTGAATAGCTTCAAGGTTTTCGCGGCTCACCCATCCGCTTTGCAGCGGTTTGGCACCATAAGCAAATGGAGTAGCATAAGGATTTTTGCTCTTTTCCATAAACACCCGGTTGGCCTTAAACATACTTACCACCGGCTGGCGGTAACCCCAGGCCAGCGGATGAGAAAGATCGGCCCTGGCTTCAAAAATAGCTCCGCTTACCTGCTGCGCTCCCGCAACCTGCTCCCTGTCGGCATAGGTCAGCTTTTGCATACTGTCAGTTGCTGGTTTTACCTTTTTAAAAGTTACCCCCGAGATACCGTTTTGCGCAGCCCAGCTTACCGCTTCTTCGAGTAAAATAAGCGTACCACCCGCCTGTACCCAGCTTTTTAATTTTTCCTTATTCAGATCCTGGTAACTCCCTCCTACCATAATAAGTGTATTATAACGATCCGCATTTACCCGATTAAACTGCGACTGCTCCAGATGTGTGGCAGGCATATCCATTCGCTGATCGAGGAGAAACCATGCCTCACCTGCATCGGTGGCGTTTACACCACTGCCTACTATCATAGCAACAGCTGGTGTTGTAAGTGGAGCAAAACGGCTGCTGCCGAGGTCGCTGCCGCTGGCAGAACTTCCGGACCCCACAGCATATACATTCAATCCATTTTCTTCTGCCGCCTGTCTTATCTGTTCATAGAGAGCCGCACTGTTCATCGATTGCAGCGATACGGGAATTTCAATAGTGCCATAATTGAATTTGCGCAATTGCCCGTTTGCCAGTATTTCAAATGGCTGCGTGGCTACCCGTGTAAGCACTCCTTTCTTTTGTAAGGTATATAATGCCCGTGGAGCCAGCAGCTCGTCCCATTCAAACAAATAGGCATAGGCCGATTGTCCGCCTGTTACCTGCCCTTTTTCAAATACGGCTTCGTCTACCCTTTTACCCAGTGCAGCGGCAGCCGGCAATACCTGCATGGAAGGAAGACCAAATGCCAGCGGCATGGTCCAGGAAGTGATATCATAGAAAAGACTGTCGCGATAAGTAGTGGTACGATCAAATATGGCTTTTATCAGCCTGGCCTGAGGTTGCTGCAGCGGCACTGCAAAAGAGGTACCGGGTTCAAAATTTTGTGTTTCCGTTTTTATACCGGCTCTCAGGTCATATACCTCTATCTGGTGACGCAACAGCATCTGCACAAAGAGAGAAGTCTTACGCTTATCGGTTGCAGAGCCGAATACATATACAGACGGAGCTCCTGCTGCCTGCACAGCTGTGCGATAAAATTCCCGCTGCCATTGTAAAAAATCTTTACGCAACGCACGGGCTCCTTCGAGTGTAGACAACGTTGTTACAAACTGATTACGGATAGTAAAAGGAAAGCTCAGTAATCCATTGCTGGTTTGCTGCAGGTGCCCGCGCGAACTGGCCTGCTCAAACAAAATACCTATAGCTCCGTTTACATCGGGATACGTAGATCCTTTTCCGTAATAGAAGTCATCATAATTTTCTTTGGTAAAATAAAGTGATCCGATACGATCGAGATAGCGGGCATGAAACTGTCCCAGCCGGGCAGTCAGCTCCTGGTTTTTATCGGGCGTTAGCGGATTGACACGCGAAGGAACACCTGGCTGAAAAAAGAAAGTAGCATTACTACCCTGCTCATGATGATCGGTAAGAATATTAGGTTTCCATTTATGAAACCATGCCAGCCGGTTCTGGCTTTCTACATGTACTGCAGGCAGCCAGTCTCTGTTAAGGTCAAACCAGTAGTGGTTGAAGCGGCCACCGGGCCATACCTCGTTAAACTCGCGCGATGCCGGATCACTGACCAGGTTTTTGCTGCGATGCTGATTGGCCCATGTCGAAAAACGCTGTAATCCATCCGGATTAAAAGATGGGTCGAATAGTATCACCACATTGTCGAGCAGTGCTTCAATTTGTGGCCCCTGTGCCGCTGCCAGATAATAGGCGCTTACCAGTGCTGCATTGGCGCCACTGGGCTCATTGCCATGAATAGAATGTCCGATGTATACAACTATCGGCATATCATCAATCGGCAGACTGGCCGATTGACTGGGATCCGTCAGCTGCACATGCTGCTTACGGATTTCTTCGAGACGCTGATGATTGCGCGGAGACGTAATAATCAGTAAGACCTGTGGTCTTTTTTCATACGTAAACCCCATCACTTCCAGTTTGATGCGATCGGGTGCCGCTGCCGCTACGGCTTTCATATAATTGACCAGCCGGTCATGCGTCACATGATATTCACCTACTTCATGGTAGATCACGTCTTTGGGACGGGGAATAGCGGGATTGTACTTTACACTGTCGGGCAGATAATAGGAAAGATCCTGCCCCTGAGCCAGGCCCGCCAGCAGCACACAGCCCAGCATAAAGAAAAATTTTCTCATAGATTGTTGATTGATTGGAACGGGGAAGATAGGGAAATGAGGGGATTTGAAGAGGAGGGAGTAATGTGCTGATGTGCTAATGTGCTGATGTGCTAATGTGCTGATGTGCTAATGTGCTGATGGGCTGATGGGCTGATGTGCTAATGTGCTGATGCTGAGTTTAAAGTGATTTCTTTAAATTACTTATACCCTTTATCTCTGGCCACAGACACTAGTGATCTTCAAATCGTCAGGGACGCAAAGAGTTATTAACCCATCAGCACATTACTCAGATTCTCACATCATCCTAAACCTTCCACTTCTTCAATTGTAGTATCTTTGCCTCTTGCCCGGGCGTCAAAACCGGGTGTAAGTGTTTTTTATGAGCAGAAATGGAAAAGTGCTGGTAGCGATGAGCGGCGGTATTGACAGTACCGTTACGGCCCTCATGCTCAATGATCAGGGTTATGAAGTTGTGGGTATAACCATGAAGACCTGGGATTACAGCAGCAGTGGTGGCGGTAAGAAAGAAACCGGCTGCTGCAATGTTGATAGTTTTAATGATGCCCGCCAGGCCGCTGTCGAGCACGGCTTTCCCCATTATATTCTTGATATCCGCGAAGAGTTTGGTGATTTTGTGATCAACAATTTTGTGGACGAATATCTTGCTGGCCGCACTCCCAATCCCTGCGTGCTCTGTAATACACATATTAAATGGCGTGCCCTTCTCAAACGTGCCGATGCACTGGGCTGCGATTATATTGCCACCGGGCATTACGCCAAAATAGCCCGGCATAGCAATGACCGCTTTTACGTAAGTAAAGCTGTAGACGAAACGAAGGACCAGAGTTATGTACTCTGGGGGCTGCAGCAGGATTTGCTAAGCCGGACATTACTACCCCTCGGTCCTTACCGCAAAACGGAGATCCGCCAAATGGCAATGGACTACGGATACCCAGCCCTCGCTACCAAAAGCGAAAGCTATGAGATCTGTTTTGTACCCGACAACGATTACCGGGGTTTTCTAAAACGCCGTGTGGAAGGCCTTGAAGACAAAGTGGCCGGTGGCCTGTTTGTTGATAAAGACGGAAATGTTTTAGGAAAACATAAAGGCTACCCCTTTTATACAATTGGTCAGCGCAAGGGACTGGACATTGCACTGGGCCGACCCGTATTTGTAACCCGTATTGACCCCGCATCCAATACCGTTACGCTCGGCGATGAGGCAGACCTGGAGCAAAACGAAATGATCGTGGGCAAACTCAACATGCTTAAATATGATACGGTAACCCCGGGCATGGAAGCCACGACCAAGATTCGTTATAAAGACAGCGGCTCACTTTCAAACCTGTATCCCGAAAACGGTACCATGAAAGTGCATTTCTATCAGCATGCCAAGGGCATTGCTCCCGGACAAAGTGCTGTTTTTTATGAAGGCGATGATGTAATCGGAGGTGGTATTATTCAAATGGGCACCCGATTGCCAGGCTGATCAAAACGCAATAAAAACTCCCCCTTCACGTTTTATCCAGTTGGTTATCAATACCACCTGTGGATTAAAATGCAAATAATTGCGTTTCACGGTTTTATGATTTTCAATTTGTATCCTGGAGCTAACTAAACGCTTATGACTTCCTTTTTACGCCTGCGGCTGGGTCTGATTGCTCTTTCCTGCATCAGCCTCTTTTCCTGTTCTGACAAGAAAGAAGACCTGCAGCTGGAACCTGTCTCCGATTATATCCCCGTGCAGGTGGGTAAGTACATTACTTACCGCCTCGATTCCCTGGTATTTGTCGATTTTCAGCGCCACCCGGAAACACATAGTTATCTGGTAAAACATGTTGTAGATGCACAAATCACCGATGGTCAGGGCAATCCCAGTTATCGCATCTACCGCTATATAAAAAATGCAGATGGCTCGGGCGAATGGAATGCCAATGGTTCTTATGTGATCACCCCGTTCAATAACCGGATTGAACTGGTAGAAGATAATCTCCGCTTTATCAAATTACAGGCCCCTGTGAGAGAGGGAACAACCTGGCGGGGCAACACATACCTGCCCACAGACCCTTATGATTCATATGGTTTCAATTTCAGTAACGATGATGATATCCGTACCTGGGATTTTTATTACCAGTTATTCGAATCCAGCTATAGCGTAAATGGCGAAACCTATGCTGATGTATGGACAGTAGAACAACAGGATGACTTTTCAAATGTGCCGGTAGCTGATCCTGAAAGTTATGGATATAAAAGCCGCTCGGTAGAAAAATACAGCAAGGGCATCGGACTGGTTTACCGCGAATATGAATTATGGGAATACCAACCTAACCTCAGCGGTCCCGACCCTTATTATACAGGCTTTGGCATCACGATGTGGATGGTGGACCATAACTAAAACCCAATTGCCTAACTTTGAAGAAGGCAATGTGGAGTTTTATGAAATACCTTCTTTGTACAATACTGCTTCTATGCTCACTGCTGCCAGAGGCAGGTGCGCAATACAACCGATACCTGGTTCAGTTTAAACACAAAGGTGCTACTACTTTCAGTCTTGCCAACCCCGCAGCTTACCTGTCTGCACGCGCGCTGGAACGCCGCAGCCGGTTTCAGATTCCAGTCGACAGTACAGATATTCCCATACCAGCCAGCTACATTGAGCAGATACAGCAAATAGCCGGTGTAACGATCCTTAACCAGTCACGCTGGCTCAATGCTATCAGCATTCAAACCAGCAGCAGCGCCTCCATTAGCAGTATTGAAGCCTTACCGTTTGTACGCAGCGTAAGCGGACTCGCTGCACGTGGTATTGCTCCCCGTATGCCCAAAGAAGAAGAACTGCTGGCAGATCCTCCACTGGTGCGTCGTGCACAAAGACAATTAACCAATGACTATTACGAGTATGGCAATAACTCTTTCGCAGAAATTCATTTGCACAATGGAGAGTTTTTGCACAACATAGGTCTGCGTGGACAGGGTATGCATATAGCCATGCTCGATGGAGGTTTTTTTAACTATACCAGTCTGCGTGCATTTGACAGCATCAATATCAACGGCCAGGTATTAAGCACCTGGGATTTTGTAGCACGGAATGCCAGTGTTGCAGAAGACAACTCACATGGTATGATGTGCCTCTCTACAATTGCGGCTAATATACCCGGAGAGTTTATCGGTAAAGCCCCCAAAGCAAGCTTTCATCTTTTCCGTACCGAAGATGTGTCATCTGAATACCCGATCGAGGAATTCAACTGGGCCTGCGGGGCTGAACGGGCAGACAGTATAGGTGCCGATATTATCTCCAGTTCGCTGGGTTATGGATATGAATTCAGTTCACCTGTAGCCGATTATCCATTCAGCGATCTGGATGGCAACACCACCATCTCAGCACGTGCTGCTGATATAGCTGCGGCCAAAGGGTTGCTGGTGTTTAACTCTGCCGGCAACTCAGGTAATGATTACTGGAAACGTATTACTACACCTGCCGATGGCGATAGTGTGGTAGCCGTCGGTGCCGTAAATATTGATGGTGTGGTGGGAACGTTTTCCAGCTACGGACCTTCGGCCGATGGCCGCGTAAAACCAGACCTTGCATCGGTTGGTGTAGCAGCATTGGTCCAGTCTACTGCAAATACCATCAGCGCATCGAATGGTACCTCTTTTGCCTGCCCCAATATGGCGGGACTGGCAACCTGTCTCTGGCAGGGCTTTCCGGAATTTTCGAATATGCAAATCGTACAGGCATTGAAAGAAGCCAGTAGCATTTATAATAGCCCCAACAACCGGATCGGCTATGGCATTCCGGATATGAAAAAAGCTGTGGGAGATTTGCTGGTGGCTTTTTCTACTGCCAGTATTACACAGACAGCCTGCACGGTAAAAATCAATTGGACCAGTAAGGATGTCTCTGCCATGCGGTATGAAATTGAACGGTTACTGCCCGGAGAAACGCAGTTTAAGAAAGTAGATATGCTCGCAGCAACTGCTGGCACTACGCTGCATACTCATTCTTATGAGCGCAGTCTCTCGCTCGATAGTCTCGGCAAAGGCCTTATCACCTATCGCATCCGGCAGATTATTGATACAGCAGCAGCCAGTTTTACAGCCCGTTATATTGATACGGTCAGCGTGGTAGTAACAGATCTTTGTCCGCCGGTTCAGCACGACAGGGCATATCTTTCGCCCAATCCATCTGGCGGCAATACCAACCTCGTGATCGAAAGCATAAAAAACCTGCCTGGCTTTACTATTCGTATTTATGATATGGCCGGCCATCTCATTTATCAGCAGCAGGCCAGCAAGGAAGCAGGCAGAACCGTATATAATCTTCCCAGTCAGTTGTGGGCCAAAGGCCAGTACCTGGTTAATATTTTTTCAGGAAAAGAAATATTCAGTCAGCTGACTTTGCTACGGCTATAATTTTTTTCTTAATAAAACTCCAAAAAGCGTATCGGCTTTCAACTGATAGCCAGTAAAGAGTTGTTGCTGTATTGTCTCAAATCCGGCTTCACATAACCATGCTGCCTGTATCTCGTTTTCCTCCTTAAAAACAGAACAGGTAATGTAAAGAAAATAGCCGCCTGGTTTTACAAAATGAATTGCCTGGCTCAGAATCTTCCGTTGCAGCGAAGCATATTCTGCTATCTTCTTTTCTTCAAAAAAATATAACTGCTCCGGGGTGCGGCTCCAGGTACCACTGCCTGAGCAGGGCACATCAGCAATCACTAAGTCATAAGCAGAGAGCGGCGGGCGGATTTTCGACACAGACATATCTGCCCTGAACAGTTCATATTTTTTTATTCCCGCTACCGCAAACCGTTTACGCAGATTGGCGAGAATGGATTCCCGTATATCGGACACTGTAAGTTCGATGCCCGGCATGAGATCGTAGGCAAGAATCGACTTACCTCCGCTGGCGGCACAACAATCCCAAACCTGTTGTATGGTTGCCGATGGAATAAGCTGCAATAAGTTCCCTATCTGTTGTGAACTATAATCCTGGATCACCACTTCTTTATCTATCATCAGCAGTTCATCTGCTTTCACCGCATTGTCGAGCGCCACACAACGGTCATTCATTTTCCGAAAAGCCAGGCCGGCCTGTTGTAATTGCTCCTTCACTTTCTGCTCATAGCCCGGCCTTATACGTAAAAAAAGATCTGGTTGCACGAGCATGCTTTCTGCAAATGCCGTTGTATCTACTCCTTCACTCAACTGAGATTGCCAGGGGAAAATGCGTGCTGGCGACAACTGCACAAGGTTGAATTTATCTGTCAGCGGCAGGGTAATTGAATCATTCCACTCCGGAATAAGCTGAAGCGTCATTTCATCGGCAAACATGCTGGTAAGAAATAATCCTGTCAGTATTTGTTGCTGTATTGACAGATGCCGGGCCGCATACCCCAGCCGGAGGCAGCTGTAACAGAGGCGGGCAATACTTTTCCGGTCTTTGGAGCCATATTTTTTATGCTGACGGAAAAACTCGCGGATAAAGTGATGAAATGGTTGAGCACCCTGATAGCGTGTCAGTATAGTTTGAGCCGTATTAAGATGCGAGAAATATTTCATACACTGCAATATAACAATCCTGATTGGCTTTGCTCTTTAATAAGAAGGGCTCCCGCAAAGGAGCCCTTCTTATTTTATCTGGGAGAAAATCATTTATAATTCCAGCAGTGTTTTTACCGGATCTTTTCCGATGAGCAGCTGCTCAGGGCTTTCCAGCAATTCTTTCACACGTACCAGGAAGCTTACCGATTCGCGTCCGTCGATGATGCGGTGATCGTAACTAAGTGCGATGTACATCATCGGGCGAATCACTACCTGGCCATTGATGGCCATCGGGCGCTCCTGTATTTTGTGCATACCCAGAATAGCACTCTGAGGTATATTGATAATAGGTGTACTCATGAGCGAACCAAACACACCACCGTTGGTGATAGTAAATGTACCGCCGGTTAGTTCTTCTGCAGTGAGTTTGCTGTCGCGTGCCTTTCCTGCCAGTTCAATTACTTTTTTCTCGATATCGGCCATAGAAAGACTTTCTACATTGCGGATCACAGGAACGGTAAGACCGCGGGGCGTGCTCACGGCAATAGAGATATCGGCATAATCATGATACACCAGCTGATCGCCATCGATGTAGGCATTTACAGAAGGCCATTCTGCCAGAGCTACTGCACAGGCTTTGGCAAAAAAGCTCATAAAGCCGAGTCCAACGCCATGTATTTCCTTGAACTTATCCTTGTACTTACCCCGGATATCCATGATACGGGTCATGTCCACTTCATTGAAAGTGGTGAGCATGGCTGTGGTATTCTTGGATTCTACGAGGCGACGTGAAATAGTTTTGCGCAGGTTGCTCATCTTTTCTGTACGCACATTACGGCTGAAAAGTTCGGTGCCGGCAAAAGCTTTGCGTCCGGGATTTGACAGAGCTGCCAGTACATCTTCCTTCAGTATCTTACCCTGGAAGCCGCTGGGAGTAACCGATTTGGGATCAACTTTTTTATCAGCAATAATTGCAGAGGCCACGGGTGTGGCTTTAATATCGTTGGGCACAGCTGTAACCGGCGCTGCCGATGCAGGAGCGGCCGCCTTTGGAGCTTCTGCTTTGGGTGCTTCCTGCTTAGGTGCAGGTGCAGCAGATGATGCTGCTGGTTTCGCTGCTGTTTCGTCAATGCTGGCCAGTACATCGCCAATTTTAAGTGTATCTCCTTCCTGGGCACCTGTTTTCAGCACACCAGCCTGCTCGGCATTTACCTCAAAAGTGGCTTTTTCACTTTCCAGTTCGGCTATCACTTCATCGCGGTCCACATATTCTCCATCCTTCTTGATCCATTTCAGCAGGGTCACTTCGCTAATAGACTCCCCTACTGTTGGTACTTTAATATCTATCATTAAACTGTCTTTTTATGTGATGCTATCTGTTGTTTAGTTGTTGATGCTGCTATCAGATACTGAATGCGGTTTCGATGATCTCTTCCTGCTCCTGCTTATGCACTTTCATATAACCGGTAGCGGGTGAGGCAGCCGGCTGGCGACTGATCACTCCATAGTTAATTGTTTTGAGCTGCATTTGCAGATAAGATGCTGCACCCATATTGAGCGGCTCTTCCTGTACCCAGAACCAGGTGGCCTTATTGTATTTCTGATACAGTTCCTCCAGCTGACGGTAAGGCAGGGGGTATAACTGCTCCAGTCTTATAATAGCTACATCTTTACGCTGCTCTTTTTCTTTCCGCTCAGCGAGATCAAAATAAATCTTGCCACTGCAGAAAAGAACTTTTTTCACGTCGGCTTCATTGGCACTGGCATCATCTATCAGTTCACGGAAGCCTCCCTGCAGAAACTCGCTCTTGCTTGAGTAGCTGCCGGGATGGCGAAGGTTTGCTTTGGGTGAGAAATTGATCAATGGTTTACGGAAGGGCCATTCGATCTGGCGGCGCATAGCATGGAAATAGTTGGCGGCTGTAGTGATGTTGGTAATAACCATATTCAGCTCGGCGCAGGATTGCAGGAATCGCTCCAGGCGGGCGCTGCTATGTTCAGGCCCCTGGCCTTCATACCCATGCGGCAGTAACATCACGAGACCATTCATCCGGTTCCATTTCTGCTCACCGGCGCTGATAAACTGATCGATCATGGTTTGTGCGCCGTTCACAAAATCGCCAAACTGGGCTTCCCATAATACCAGCGCATTGGGATTGGCCAGTGAATAACCATATTCGAATCCGAGTACACCATATTCGCTCAGGAAAGAGTTGTAGATAAGAAAACGTCCTTGGGCATCGGGTATACGACTCAGGCGGTTGTAGGCGCTGTCATTATTCTCATCGCGCAATACAGCATGGCGGTGAGAGAAGGTGCCACGGCGTATATCCTGACCACTCATGCGCACATCCTTGCCATCGATCAGCAGACTGCCATAAGCCATCAGTTCGCCACTCGACCAGTCAAGTTTCTGTTCTGTTTCATACAGCTTCACTTTGTCCTGGATGATCTTCTCGATCTTGCGAAGGGGTTTAAACTCTGCCGGCCATTTCATCATAGCATCAAACACAGCATTGAACTGTTCTTCACTGATGGCAGTTACGGGTGAGTGGTCAAAATCTTCTTCTGTTGCCTTACGCAGATTACGCCACCAGATTTCCGGCTGCTGATAATGATAGGGAAGTGGTTTTTGTTTTACTTCATCCAGTCGCTCCTGCAGGTCGGCCCAGAATTTTTTCTCCATCTCTTCAGCCAGTGCTTTGGCATCCGGCTCTCCATTCTGCATCAGGTAATTAATGTATACTTCGCGGGGATTGAGATGTTTCTCAATCAAAGCATATAAATGCGGCTGTGTAAATTTGGGATCATCGCCTTCATTGTGGCCATGTTTGCGGTAACATACCATATCAATGAATACGTCTGAATTAAATTCCTGGCGGTAGCGTGTGGCAATCTCTGCACATTTCAGCACTGCTTCCGGATCGTCACCATTTACGTGAAAAACAGGAGCCTGAATGGCCGCTGCGAGTGATGTACAGTAATCGGAGCTGCGGGCCTCATCAAAATCTGTAGTAAAGCCAATCTGGTTATTGATGACAAAGTGAACAGTGCCGCCGGTATAATAACCGCTCAGCTTGCTCATTTGCATTACTTCGTACATGATGCCCTGACCAGCTATTGAAGCGTCGCCATGTATGAGTATCGGCAGTATTTTCTCGTACTCGGATTCGTACAGCACATCTGCCTTGGCACGGGCAAAGCCTACTACTACCGGATTTACAGCCTCGAGGTGCGAAGGATTGGGCATCAGTTTGAGATGAATCACCTTATTGGTTGGCGTGGTCACTTCGCTGCCAAAGCCCATATGATATTTTACATCGCCACTACCCATTGTCTGATCTACCTGGGCGGTGCCTTCAAATTCGCTGAATATCTGCTCATAGGTTTTACCCATGATATTGGCCAGCACATTCAGGCGGCCACGGTGGGCCATACCAATCACCACTTCCTGCACATCATAATCAACTGCCGTATTGATTATTGCATCGAGTGCGGGAATGGTGGTTTCGCCACCTTCGAGCGAGAACCTTTTCTGGCCTACATATTTTTTGTGAAGGAATTCTTCAAACATCACACCCTGGTTAAGCTTTTCCAGAATGCGTTTCTTTTTTTCCAGCGGCACGGGATCGGCAAATTTCTTTTCCATCTCGGTAGCCAGCCAGTTTACCCGGTTTTGGTCGCTGATATATTTATATTCGATACCTACAGGGCCTGCATATACTTTCTGCAGATGGCCCAGGATATTACGCAGCGTAGTAGCCCCCAGTCCAATCCGCTCCCCCACCTGAAAGGTTTTATCCATATCCTGTTCATCCAGTCCAAAGAATGAAAGCGTAAGATTGGCATTACGATCGCGGCGTTCGCGAATGGGGTTTGTTTTTGCGATAAGGTGGCCTTTGTTGCGATAGCCAAGGATCATACGATAGGCCCCCAACTCCTTACGCCAGTTGCTGTCTGCACCGGTTGCCGCAGCAGTACCGTTTTGAGCAGGAGTGGCTGCATGTCCATTGCCTATGGCAAAGTCGAAGCCTTCAAAAAATTTCCGGAGATCGGGATCTACGCTTTCAGGGTTTTTGACAAACTCGCTATACAGGTTTTCAATAAACGCAGGGTGAGAATTCGTGATATATGAGAAATCCTTCATGAATGTGGATATTTTCGGCGGTACCTGTTTGCTGTCTGCAACTGCTTTTCTCCGCTGCCTTAGCCGATATGGTCGTGGGTTGTAAACCCTGCTATTGCCTCGTAGCCGCCTGCAGACATGCTACTTTTATTTTGGGACACAAATATCGCCTAAAAAGTCTGAAAATCAGGGGGGATTTTGGTTAAAAAAGCAGATTTTCGGGCCTCTTTGGCCGGGAGTGGTTTACGGAAACGTTTTCATGCCGGCCGGCTATGCCCTGATTTACAGCATCCTGCTGCCCAAAGGGCCGGTCTGATTAAATTTTGAGCATTTTCCAGCCAGGAAAAATGCTCAAAATTTGGTGATTACCTATATCCCCCTTACCTTTGCCGTCCTTAAAATTGATACGAAATGGCTAATCACAAGGCTACGAAAAAAGATGTGCGCCAGGCTGCAAAACGCCGTGAAAGAAATAAATACTATGGCAAAACTACACGTAATGCCATCCGTGACCTGAAAGCAGCAAAAGGTAACGAAGCGTCTGAGCAACTGCCTGGAGTAGCCTCTATGATTGACAAGCTGGCCAAACGTGGTGTTATTCATAAGAATAAAGCCGCTAACCTGAAGAGCAAACTGGCCAAGCGTATAGCTGCCGCTAAATAAGAAGTTTTTTTATAAAGCAGAAAGGCAACCCATTGGGTTGCCTTTCTGCTTTATAAAAGGTAAATGGCATAAGGTACAGGGTAAAAAAAGGATCCCGATATCAACCCGTTTCAACAGATCACTTCGATTTCCACTCGGTTGACTCGCTTACCAGCAGCCTAAGCCCTCAGCCTTTCGCCTTCCACCTTTCTTCCTACATTTGGTTCATGAGAAAACTATTGCTCGCAGCCCTTCTGCTGCCCTTGCTGGCCCAGTCCCAGACCATCACCACCCGGTTTGAACAGTCGAAAGGCACCCAGACCCCCACCTACTCCGAAATCATCGACTGGTGGCAAAAACTGGATGCAGCTTCCGGAAAAGTTAAAATGCTCACTATGGGTATGACCGATGCCGGATACCCGCTGCACCTGGTAGTGGTTTCCAGTAACGGGGATTACAATTTTGCCAACATCCGCAAAAACAATAAAAGGATCGTACTGATCAATAACGGTATTCATCCCGGCGAGCCTGATGGCATTGATGCCAGCATGCTGCTGGCCCGCGATATCGTAGCCAACAAATGGAAATTGCCGGATAATATTGTACTGGCTTTCATTCCAGTTTACAATATCGGCGGATGTCTTAACCGTAGCGCCAACTATCGCGTAGACCAGGATGGACCGGAAGAATTTGGCTTCCGCGGTAACTCACAGAACCTCGATCTTAACCGCGATTTCATTAAATGCGACTCACGCGATGCGCGCGCTTTTGCAGAAATATTCCATTTGCTCGACCCCGATGTTTTTGTAGACAATCATGTAAGCAATGGAGCCGACTACCAGCATGTAATGACCCTGCTTCCCACACAGCATAATAAACTGGGCGGTGCTATGGGCGACTTTATGAATGCCCAGTTTGAACCAGGCCTGTATGCAGGCATGAAAGATAAAGGTTATGACCTCATTCCCTACGTAAACTCTTTTGGCGAAACACCCGAAAAAGGCTGGCCGGCATTTTGGGACAGTCCCCGCTATGGCACCGGCTTTGGCGCCCTGTTTCATACCTTTTCTTTTATGCCCGAAAGCCATATGTTGAAACCGTACGACCAACGCGTAAAAGCATCCTACGCATTGATGCAGACTTTTATTGATTTTACGAGCAAAAACAGTAGCACCATCCGTGAGCTTCGTGCCAAAAGTAAACAGGCTGTTCGCACGCAAACAGAATTTGCCCTTAGCTGGACACTCGACAGAAGCCGTTCGCAGAACTTCCTGTACAAGGGTTTTGCCTCTGGCAAAAAGCCCAGCGAAGTATCTGGCCTGCCCCGGCTTTATTACGATCGCAGTAAACCTTACGAAAAACAAATTCCTATTTACAATCAGTATGTGGCCAAAGAGTTTATTAAAAAACCGGTGGCCTATGTCATACCCCAGGGTTGGTGGAAAGTAATTGACCTGCTGAAAATTAATAAGGTCAATATGCAGCAGTTGAAAAAGGATACTACCATTGAAGTGGAAGTATATCGTATTACGGACTATAAAGCCGGTGCCCGCCAGTATGAAATGCATCACATAAATACAGAAGTAAAAACCAGCAGTTCATTTCAACAGATCCGTTTCCGTAAAGGAGATTGGCTGATTCCGATGAACCAGGACGCCAACCGCTTCCTGATTGAAGTACTGGAGCCCCGTGCAGAGGATTCTTATTTTACCTGGAATTTCTTTGATGCCATACTGGGCCAGAAAGAAGGTTACTCGGCCTATGCCTTCGAAGATATTGCAGCCGAATACCTGAAAAACAATAAGGAACTGCAGCAGAAACTGAATGACCGCCGTAACAGCGATACCGCCTTTGCAAAGAGTGGTCGTGATCAGCTAAACTTCGTCTTCCAGCAATCGCCCTGGTTCGAGCCTGCATACCTGCAATACCCGGTATACCGGATCATATCCAAATAATTATTATTGAATAAATAAAGCTAATAAGGCCGGCTTTGCCGGTCTTATTTATTTTCCAAGCGGAAGCCATTGGCTTTCGCCAGTTCCTGTTGCGCCTTCTGCATTTTTGCTACTACTGCTTCCAGTTCTGTTTCGAGTCGTATCATCTTTTGCCGCTCCTGCTCACGGCTCGAATCCCCCTGTGCCCTGCCATACGATTTATAGGAAGCATAAATGTTGCGCACATGGGAAAAATATAGTAGTGATGCCCGTTGAAAAGCTTCACCGCCTTTTACATTGGGCAAAGGTAATTGCTCCACGTCTGCCAGTTTGTTTGCGGCTACTGTCTCCATCTGCTGGCTGATGATAGCAAGACTATCCATCAGTCCCTCCTTCATATAATGACCGACCTGCGGCTGAGCCTCATTCACAGAGTCAATCAACTGCCGCTGCAGTGCTACCACGTCTTCGCTATACTTCAGCGCCGATTCTGTATTGCAGGAAGTAAGAAGAAAAAGAAATGAAGAAATGATTATTAAAATGCGCATAGGCTATAATTGATTAGACCGCTAATCCCCAACATACCTTACACTGCGCTGTTGTCTTCTCCTGCAGGTACGGCTACAGCACCAGTGGCCGTCTGTTTGTCCATAGAAGAAAAAAGCAGCCGACCTAAAACAAGGCTTACTATCAGCACCACTATACTCACATACCCCAGCCAGTCGAAGTGCATGATACGACCCGACTTTTCTTTGATCACTATATAACCAGCCACTACAGAGGCCAGACCGGTTCCCAATTGTTGAATACTGCCATTGAAGCTCATAAAACTTCCCCTGTGTTCTGGTTCTACGACCTCGCTGATCATAGCCTGTGCTGTAACAGCACGCCCTGTGGCGAATATAAACCAGATAGCAAAAAACAGGAGTACGAGTGTAAATGGCAAAGGCGGCATCCGTGTGATGACGATCACCATAAAAAGTGAGAGAAATACACAGGCAGAAAATACCGGCAGCTTACCAATCTTATCCGAAAGGCGGCCCAGTAATAAAGCTGCAAGCAGGGAAGCCGAGCCTCCAACCAAAAAAATCAGCGGCGTCTGATCTTTCGAAAACCCTTTATTGAATTCAAGAAAAGGATTGATAAATGGGATAATCAGAAAATGCCCCATCATGAGTAAGCCTGAAAATATAAGCGCGGATCGGGCTGCAGGATTGGAAAATACGGTAGAGAGAATTTCGCGTGAGCTTCTTTGCGGCCTGTTATCCCTTAAGTGAGCCGCCATGGAAGGCAATTTCCAGATAATTAATGGCACTAAAACTATTCCCACACCAGCTGCAAGTAAAAAGGGGATATGCCAGTCTTCTGCAAAATAATTGGTCAGCTTTAAAGAAAAAGGCACACCCAGGATGGAGGCAATGGCAAACGCACTCATCACGGTTCCCATAGCCTGCCCCCTGCGCTCATAGGTAAATAGATCGGCAACTATCGCCAGCACCTGCGCACCAATAATACCGCCGAATAATCCAGCCATGACACGTGCGGCAAAAAGAAAAGAATAGGTATTAGCCAACCCGCAGGCAAGGGTGCCGATAAGAAAAAAAGAATAAGATATCAGCAGTACTTTTTTGCGATCGAACCGGTCTACAATTAACGCTGCCCCGATACCGGCCACAAAAGCGCTGATGGAGTAAGCGCTTACCAGCCAGGTAAACTGACTGGCAGATATATCAAACGCCGGCATCAGGTAATTACCCAATGGCATCATGATCATAAAATCAAGAATATGGGTAAAATTGAGCCCTGCCAGCAAAATCAGTATGATGCGTTCCTTTTTGCTCATTACTGCAAGCGCCAAAGATCGTAAAAAAGTTGTAAGTAGGGTAAAAGGAATGAGGTCAAAGGAAAAAGGGCCTCACCTTACTCATGGAACCTTAAAACCCTCAACCTTTTACCTTCTACCTTATGGGTTGCCAGCCTTTCTCATACTTTCTTCCCCACAATTTCATGGCAGCCTGACTATTACGTATATGTCCATTGGATGGGTCACAAATGAGCGTCTGGCCGGTACGTTGCGCAATATTGGCCAGGTGACAAAGCAATACCGATTTATGACCTTCACTTACCGGTGAAGTCAGTTTTGTTTCACCGCGTACCGTCTGTATGAAATTATTGAAGTGATAATAATCAAGATTGCCGCTGGCAGCAACGGGATTGGTAGGATCATTTTTTGCATCGCTTTTTACTTCCTTCACCAGTTTATTATCATAATCATAGATGCGGTAATCGTCATTGCCTTTATTGACCAGCGTACCTTTTGTACCATAGATCACAAATCCTCGACCGGCACCTTCTACAGGGAAAATATTACAGCTACGCCCTTCCCAGGTAATGGCTTTACCGGGACCAAATTCAAAACTCGCTACCTGTGTGTCGGGCGTTTCCCAGTCATCCGTAAAAGCATAGCGTCCACCAGCAGAGGTTACTTTGGTGGGGAAATCAGTTCCCAGAAACCAACGGCAGCAGTCTACTTCATGCGTGCCATTGTTACAGGTCTCCGCTGTTCCCCAATGCCAGAACCAATGCCAGTTATAATGTACCAGGTTGTCGCGGTAAGGCAGCCTGGGTGCCGGTCCCTGCCAGAGATCAAAATCGAGCGTAGACGGCACGGGCACCTGTTTGCCACGGCCTATTGATTTGCGGTTATTCGCATACCATGCTTTACCCAGATAGGTTTCGCCAATTACCTTTTCTTCTTTCACCAGCCTCACAGCTTCAATGAGGTTAGGAAATGAACGGCGTTGATTACCCATCTGAATCAATTTATCGTACTTCTTTTCAGCCGCTGCCAGCCATTCGCCCTCAAGCGCATTATGTCCGCAGGGCTTTTCCACATATACATGTTTGCCATTTGCCACAGCCATCAATGCAGCTGGTGCGTGCCAGTGATCCGGAGCAGCAATGATGAGCGCATCAAAATCTTTTTTTGTTACCAGCTCGCGTACATCTTTTATCACCTGCGGTTTACGCGCCGCATTGGCAAATGGTTTAAGTCCATTGGCAATAGCAGCGTCTTCCACATCACAGATATAAGCCACCTCTACATTGGGCAGTTTGGAAAAACACTCGGCCAGGTAAGCACCGCGACTGTTGACACCCATCACGGCTACCACCACTTTATTGGAGGGCGAATTTTTCCCAAACACGGGAAAATTAAGAATGGTAATACCGGCAGCTGTAATAGATGCCTGGCGAACAAAGTCTCTGCGATTCATAGTATTTAGTTGACAGTTGACAGATGACAGTTAAGTATAAAAGTATAAAGGTTTAAAAGTTTAAAGGCAGGGGAGGCTTAAAGGTTAGAAATGTGTACACGCTTGGCCGGGGAGTTTAGAAGCGGACGACTCTTTTATCCACCTAATCTCACATACCTATACACTTCTCCCTTTTCCCCTTTACCTTCTGCCCTATACCTTCTCTTCTACTTATTACTTAAAACTTACCACTTACAACTCTTTAATCTTTATGCTGCGGAACTGCACAGCATTGCCGTGGTCCTGCAACAAAATATGTCCTTTTGGAGCTTCACCGAAATTGGGCCATACTTTGTACTTACTGATAGCTACCAGCCCGCGAAACGCTGCTGAACCGCGATCATACTCCAGCACTTTAATACCATTGAGATAATGCTCCACATGATTGTTGGGATAAACAACAATACGCCCCCAGTTCCATTCGCCTGGCTGATGTATGAAACGGCTTTGTTTTTCGGCTTTGATAAGATCATAGAGAGATGCCAGCGTTCTGTTACCATCACGGCCCAGTTTGGCATCGGGATGCAGCGTATCATCCAGTAATTGATATTCGAGGCCAATGGCGGAGCCACTATTATTTTCTGCCAGCGTTACAAAATATTTCACTCCGCTGTTGGCACCCGGCGCAAGCTTAAATTCGAAAGAAAGGTCAAAGGCACTGAATTGCGCTGTTGTCACAATATCGCCGCCATTGGTCGACTCGGCTCCATCAGAAGGTAATACACTCAATATGCCGTCCTTTATTTCCCATCCTTTGGCAGGAAATTCATTTTTATAGGCTCCTTTCCAGCCGGTAGTGCTTTTGCCATCGAACAACAGTTTCCAGCCGCCTGCCTTTTCAAATGATGTAAGCGTATTGGGAATGGTATTGACAGCATAAATAGATGCAGGAAAAGGTAGTGGTTCAACGTGACCGGTGCGGATACGGATATTTTTCCACCAGATACGTTTACCAGCCATAGAAGCCTTGCCAATGCTATGCACCTGCAATGCTATAAAACCTGATGCATCGGCGCGATCTATGAGGCAGGCGGCAGGCTTATCGTTGATCCATGTCTTAATCGTCTCACCCATGCACTGCACTCTTACGCGGTTGTATACACCAACCTCAAGCCGGTCTTGCGCAGATGGGTTGAGCGAAAGCGGGTATAACCAGTCGCGGCGGCCTTCATCATATATTCCGGCGGTCCAGCGGCGGGCAGAAGGATCCAGTTCGTACTGGTAGCCATATACCTTTCCTTTACCCTTGTTGCCGGCAGCATCATAATGACTTCTGAACTGAATGCCGGAGTTAGAACTGCTGTCCTCAATCTTAACCTCCAGCTCAAGAATGAAATCACCGTATGTTTTTTCAGTTATTAAAAAAGTATTAGGACTGCCCGGTACGGTAGTACCTACAATAGCACCTTCTTCTACCGTATATTTTGCCGAGCCTGCTACCTGTTGCCACCCTTTGAGTGTTTTGCCGTCAAAAAGAGAATGCCATCCTTTTTGTGCTATCAGCGGTGAGCAAAAGCATAGAAGGAGAAAAAAAACAACAGCTTGTTTCATACGCCAATCGTTTGGTAGGGGTTATTAAGGGAAGTTACTGCAAATACCGGTTCATGCAGCAGCTTCCTCAGAAATTGTAGGCCGGCTTCCAGGAAAGTATTTTATGCGAAAAAATAGCCTCATTGGCCAGGTGTACACAAACGGCCGTTGTTGCACCGGTTTTTACATTCGATACTGGCTGAGTGCCTGTCTTTACAGTGTTATAAAATTCTTTTAATGCATACCATGTACCGTCCTGCATTTTTTCATTTACAATAGAAATACCTCCGTCTGTATTCCATTCGAGGCGGGTAGCCCCGCTTACACCATCTACCGTCTGCAGTTCTTTTTTAGCTGCTTCCTCCGGATAAAACACTCCTTTATCAGGCAGCAATGATACCATGCCTTTTGTACCCTTTATTTTAAAAATATAGCCTTCGTGCGCATTGCCACAGGTAGCTCCGAAATTGCCTATCATTCCTTTTTCTTTATACCGCAGCAACACCTGTACATTGTCGTAGGTTTCACGTCCGTCATTGAAATGATCGATACCTCCGGTGCCCATCACTTCATCGGGATGTGTGTCAAAGGCCCAGTTGATAAAATCCATCTGATGAGAAAGTAATTCAGCGGGCAGTCCTCCGGAGTAGCGTTTATACATCCGCCAGTTGATCTGCTCATCTGCGTAACCGGTCGGAACAGGGCGACGCCAGTTCCAGTTTCTGTCCCAACGGCAATCGATCTGTGTTACATCACCCAGGTATCCCTTGCTGATCATCTCTTTTACTTTGAAATAAAGCGGCGTATACCTGTACTGATGTCCCACAGCCAGTATTTGCCCTGTATAACGCGCACAAAGCTTCACCAGTTCCTGTGCCTCCGGTATGTTGTAGGTCATCGTTTTTTCGAGATATACCGATTTGCCTGCACGTATGGCATCAGCTGCAATAGCGTAGTGCATATGCAGCGATGTGGCGACAACTACGGCATCCACATCTTTGGCGTCCAGCAGTTGCCGGTAATCTTTATACGTTTTAGCGGGAGCCAGTTTTGCGGCTGCTTCCAGTCTGAAGTCGAGGATATCACAGATAGCTGTAATTGCATATTGCTCTTTGAGCGATGCCATCATCTGCATAATACCCTGTCCGCGATCGCCACAACCGATAATGCCTATGCGGATAGCATCTTCGCGGTGTGCCAGCAATGTTGCCGGAGACAACATTAATACCCCGCTTAACAACCCTGTCATTTCCAGAAAATGTCTTCTATCCATATACTGTCACGAAGATTTAAGGTTTCAGTAATCGTTTGAACCGGCTGCTCATGGTATCCGTTACCGATCCGTCGGGCCGGTGATAAATAAAATGAGCAGCGAGTGCCGGCCTTTTTTCTATAAACCGTAATGCATGTTGCAGTCCCATGCCCATCAGGGCATTATCAAGTGCATCGGCGGTCATCGCATCTGGCGCCACAATTGTAACACTGATCAGTTCATTACTGATCGGGTAGCCGGTACGCGGATCAAGCAGGTGACTGCGGCGCTTCCCGTTCGTTTCATGATAACGCCGGTAATTGCCCGATGTGGTCACCGCTCCTTTATCGAGATAAATCACCTGTTCCATGACCGGCTCGAAATCGTTTTCGCCGGGTGCTTCGATGCCGATGCTCATCTTTTGTCCCGAAGGTTGTTTACGTCCCTTCACCCGCAACTCACCACCAAGTTCCACCAGGTAATTATGGATACGAAGTGCTTCCAGCTTATCCGCCACCAGATCCACTGCATAGCCCTGTGCAATCCCGTTGGGATCCAGTTGTACACAGGGTTTTGTTTTATACAGCCAGTTGCCTTTTATATGGATTTTATCGCTGCCGATACAGGTCAGTAGGTTTCGTACAGCAGCAGAATCAGGCAAAGGCTGTTGGCCTGCCGGACCAAATCCCCAGGCATTCGTGAGTGGAAATACTGTCATATCAAAAATACCTCCGGTAATGCGACTGGTTTCCAGAGCAGCCTTTACCACCTTCCGCATATGCCGGTCCATTTTTACCGCTTCGGCCGAAGTATTGAAGCGGTTGACGAGTGAGTAAGGCTTGTACAGGGAGAGGGAACTATCTACCTGGTCAAATATGCTGTCTATCATAGACCGGGTAAGCAGCGAGTCTGCCGCATAATAGGTGATATGATAAGTAGTGCCCTGAGCGCGGCCACTGATATAAAAACGCCGGAGTTCTGCAGATCTGTACGACAAAGAGAGGACACCCAGCAATAAGAGTGACGGTATGATTTTTTTAAACTGCTTCATGCTCACAGGCATTAGCGAACAAGATTTGCATGTTCTGCTGTCAGTTGCCAGCTGGTATCTGTCTTTACCCAGAAGGTGGTATACCGCTCATGAACAGTAAGCTGATTTCCCCGGTATGAGCCGGTGCCCCGAAATTCGCCCAGCAGCACGGCAGTGTTTCCGTATACACGAACAGATACATTCTCACTGCGTGCGCTTTCCCATTTAAGTTCAGAGGTAGCTACATTGAGCAGTTGTTCCTGGCGGTTTAACAGGCGGCCGTCGGGATTTACAAGGGTGAAATCGGGGGCAAACAGTTTACCCAAAGCAACAGTATCGCCTTTCAGCAAGGCACTGTCATACTGATCATTTATACGCATTAACTGGGCAGAATAATCCGGTGTTTTGGCCGGGTCGTTACACGAAGACAGGAATGCCAATACTGCAATTGCTAAAAAGAAGCTGCATGATTTATGCATAATCAGAGGCTTTGAGAGGAAAGTTACGAACTATGACAGGATCAGCCAATCCTTATTATACATTTCCGCTGTGAGCGACAATTGGGGGAATACAATGTTTTCTATGGCAAATCACCCTGCATAAGTGCAGATAAGCCATTGCAGGTATTCGTTAGAGAATTTATAGCAGAAGCATGGAGACTTGAGCGCTAAAAAACAATAATGCCGGAAAATGAAGGCAGAGAACACATTCTTCCTGCCGCATATCTATTCTGCCGGCTGTATAGTGGTAAGGAACTGCATGAGCGCGGTAGCAGCCTGCAGTGCAGGTGCAGCTAAAGGATCGTTGAAGAGATTATTTAGTGGTGCTTCGCCAAAATAAAGTCCATCTGCCACCAGGAAGCTGATACGCGCCATGCCTGGCGCCGGTGCTGGCCGGCGTGGCTGATTCCATGGGCCAATCTGTGCCACTACTCTGGCGGATTCTGTAAACAGCTGATCGATGATTGGCCGGGAGCGGCTATCCGTTCCATTTTCCCAGATGATAACACGCCCTGTATGATGCAGAAAACGGGCGGTGCCGTCTGCATAGGCGGCCAGTACATCAAGCCCTTCTGATAACGCCACTTCGACCACCACACCCAGCAGTTCTTTACGCTCGGTGATTTGACCGGTTTGCCCTAACTGATGGAAGGCGAGCAGGCGGATGCGCGACTCCTGGCTGGTATCTGCAGCCAGTGACCTTAGCTGCACACTATCACGGCCATTGGCCAGTATATTGTAAGGAAAACTGTAAGGAGCTTGCTGATTGGCCAGGTATAGCTGTGGCTCATCACAAAACAGTAAAGCGTATAATGGGGATGTGGCAGACATATGCTGATTGTTTTGCCGGTAAATTGAGCGATTGCGTTTTGCAGTATAAACTTAAACTAACTGAACGCTATCTGATCAGCATTTTTAGTAAATGGAGTGTGGCTGTGAGCCATTGGCACGGGAGGAAGGCCTTTTAGTTGTGCGGTGTTTCTTCTTTATTTGTTCTACATCATATAATACGTACTGTTTTGCTTCCGCTTTATCCGGGAAAAACAGATTCATCTCTACTGTATTAATTGCTCCGAAAGCATAGTTTTCTGCTACATTTCCTTTCCAGCATACCTTCAGGTAAATACTGTCTCCTTTAACTAAATAGGTACCCGTGAGTTTGTTTATGCGAAGCGCCGCCAGGCTTGTATAAGATTTAAAATAGCCATTTCTTTTCAGGAGGATCACCTCATCGGTAATTTTGGATTGGTTCACGGCCTTTACAATAGTTTTCTTATTCTTAAAACAAGGGCCGCGATTTGCCCATCCAGGCAGGGTAATAATCAGGCAGGCGAGTATCAGAAAAAATTTGTGCATTGACAATCATTAATGTCAGCTATGAAGTTTTACTAAAGAAACCACCAGGTGCCTGTAGTACAGGCAATATCAAAAAATCTCGAATATCACAGAGACGAAATATCCCAGCATTTCCAGCAGATCGCCCAGCCAGTCCTGGCTATGGGGAAATCGTTTTTTCTTTTGGGCTCTGGCATCTTGTAGCAGCCTGTTTTGCCGCAGCTGAGGTGGTGTAAATCTATGCTATCGGGATCGCAAATCTGAAGAGTTTTCCGGGCGGAAAGGATCATTTTTATTTTCTTTAACAAGGAAATCGATTATCCGCTTGCGTTCCCCAATAATCAGTAATGCCAGGATAATCCGAATACCTGAAGTGATCATGGGAGACCAATTAAACGGTCCGAGCTCGACAACTCTTCCGGCATAGCTTCTAAATACCCAATTATCATAAGCCAGGCCGGCCATCTGAGGTATTTCATACACCAAAATAATAGCTCCGGTTGTTACCAGGCATATCCTTAGGATAGACTTCATACCCAGATTAAACTGTATATGCGATTCTTTAAATCCCTGATCTAAGCCGAATGAATCTATGATCTTTTCCGTTTTGAAGATAAGCCAATATCCCAGAGCAAGAATCAGAACTGCTTTTATTAAAGAGAAGAAAAGGAGCAATAATCCTCTGGAGGGGACGAGTTCAAATGTGCTCCAAACAGCTGCAAGTACATCTGTGATGCTTATAATCAGATCACGTATTAGCAGTACTGCAATGATCCGGAGAGCAAGGAGGAAAAAACTACGTGGTGTCATGGTGGCTGATTTGATAAACTGTGATTTGAATATACGGAAATGCGATCGGAGTACCTGTGTATAGTATACTACAGTTCGTCTTCTGTCACTGGTTTTCCCGGTTGCTCCTGCCAACAACATGGGTAATTGCACCCAACTGTGCTACGGCCTCATTCAATGCACTTTCTGAAACCTGAAGTCTTCCTTTTTGTAAAATGAAAGGTTCACCTCCTTTTACCGAAATACCGATACCCCTCACCTGCTTTTTCCAAAAACTGCGTATAAACCGGATCTGTACCTGCCCAAATGGTGCCGAATGTTTTTCAAACCCGTTGTATGGGTTGAAATAGAGGATGCTTATCTCCCGGGTTGACTCGTTGACCATTAGTTGATAAAGCTGGTTTCGGTTTTCGGGAAAACCTATTCGGACTATTGCAATATTAAATAGTACGCCCAGGAAGGGTCCGGGATGCAACGATTTATCCTCTGCAAAAAAACGAGGCAGCATGCAGGCTATAAGGCCTGTTCCATAGCCGAGAAGCAGTTCAGGGACATGGCTCCAGCGGTTAGGTTTAGCCTGAGCTGTATAAGTAATAGAGGGCATTCTGGTCTGGTATTTATTCTGAAGGTAAAAGCAGGACCCAGCTGAAAGCCAGGGTTCCGTGAATATAGATAACGGGAGGGGCAGAAAAGTAGCCCCGGATGGATGGTACTATAAAGGTTTTACCAAAGCCGGTAAGAGTAGCAAACAGGCTGGTCAGTCCGATGGCTACGAAGAAAAAAGTTTTGTGTTTAGGCGTTCGGAGGTTCAATGGCAGTTGGTTGGTCCATTGAAAATAGTGAAAAGGAAATAGGTTTTAAGTAATAAGTTCTAAGTTTTAGGTAGGGGGCTGAAGGTGTAAGGTTAAAAGTAAAAGGGGCAGGTCTTCACCGTACTGCAGTTACTTTTAAAGTTTAGACTTCCGCACTGTCCACTGTCAACTGTCCACTGTCCACTGTCAACTACTGGTATTGAAGCGTTAGGTACAAAAAAAAAGCCCCTCGATTTCTCGAAGGGCTCAATAAATATGGCAGCTACCTACTCTCCCGCATTGTGGTGCAGTACCATCGGCCATGAGGGGCTTAACTTCTCTGTTCGGTATGGGAAGAGGTGAACACCCTCGGCAAAACCACCATAAAAAGGTGAAGGGATTAAGGAGTAAGGAGGGAGGATAATGAAGCGGTGCTTATATCCTATACCTTATACCTTTTGCCTTGTAATAAGATCATATTGGGAAATGTTAGAAGAAAATCTAAGAAATAAAAATTAAAGCGTACGGGCAATTAGTACTACTTGGCTTTGCTGTTACCAGCTTTACACCTATAGCCTATCAACGTCATAGTCTTTGACGGCCCTTAAAAGTAAACTCATCTTGAGGAAGGTTTCACGCTTAGATGCTTTCAGCGTTTATCCTGTCCGTACATAGCTAC
>MKTY01000009.1 GCA_001898485.1 Sphingobacteriales bacterium 46-32
AATGTGCCAGCGTGCTAATCACCCGCATTGCTTTCTTCGCAACCTGAATACGACAGGGAAATAGCAATAAAATAGTTCGCACACTGTACTGAAATACCAACAATGTTACAGGGGGGGCTTGCTTTTCCCAAAGCCTGCAAAAGCATCTGTATAAATCTGATTATCAAATTTCTTTGTTGGACGCATTTATTTTCCCCGGACAACAGTGATTGTCAAATCTTCAAATCAATCAGCGCATTATTAAAGTAAAAGGGCAGAAGATATATTTCCTATACCTTCTGCCCTCGACCTGAAATTTAGAACTTACTACTTATTACTTAAATACTTTTTCCAGGAACACTTTCATCTCGTTCCATGATGCCGTGTCTGCAGCGGCGTCATATTTAATAGGCATTTTGAATTTTTCACCCATCGCAGTTGCATTGGGATTGGTGAATGCATGGGTGGCGCCGTCATAGCCTTTGAAAGTGTAACTTTTGCCGGAGGCATCCATTTCTTTTTTGAATTTTTCCACTTCTGTATTTGGCACAAATGGATCAGCATTGCCATGGCAAACCAGGATGTCTGCTTTCAGCTTGCTGGCATCAAGAGGCACTCCCAAAAGGTTGCCGTGGAAGCTAACCACGCCTTTGAGGTTTTCGCCCAGGCGGGCCAGGTTCAGTACCTGTGCGCCACCAAAGCAATAACCGATAGCTGCAATACGTGTGCTGTCTGTCTGTGTATAGCTTTTTAGCTTTGCCAGTGCTGCATCAAAGCGTGTCTGCATCATGATGGGGTCCTTGTAAAAGGGTATGGCATATTTGCCTGCAGAGTCGGGGTTGTCGGCAGTTTTTCCATTGCCGTAGAGGTCAATGGCCATTGCTATATAACCCAGATCGGCCAGTGAACGTGCCCGGCTTTTAGCATAATCATTCAGTCCCCACCATTCGGGTATTACAATCACTGCAGGACGTGGTCCCTGTTTGTTTTCATCATATACCACGAATCCGTTCATGGAAATACCACCGCCGGTGTAGCTTATATTATCTTCTTTGATAGCGGGTGTGGTCACGGTGGGTTCAGCTTTAGGTTCTTCTTTGGCCGGCTCATTGTTGCAGGCAGCCAGCAATAAGGCAGCCAGCGCTGCTGTTGGTAATAGTTTCAATGCTTTCATTGTTATGATATTGATGTAAGGTATAAGGAACTAAGCGGTATAAAGTTCAGAAAAGTTGCCCCACTGCACAAAAAATAAATGTACTTACAGGAATGGTGGGGCGGGTGCACCCGGAAATTTGGCGGTAAGCCGCGGTAATATCTATTTTTGCAGTATGAAGACTATCGGACTTATAGGCGGCACCACCTGGTTGTCAACCATCGATTATTATCGGATCATCAACCAGCTTGTAAATGAGCGGTTGGGAGGCATGCATGCGGCCAAATTGATTCTGCATTCAGTAGATTATGGGGAAATAGTGCCACTGACTAAAGCGGGCAAATGGGATGAAATAGCGCAGATCATTGGGGATGCAGCCCGCAAGGCCGAGCAGGCCGGGGCTTCCTGCATTTTACTGTGTGCCAATACCATGCATGTGATCGCGTCTGAGATTCAGGCACAGATAGCCATTCCCGTCATTCATATAGCAGATGTATCAGCTGCTGCCATCCGGGCGCAACAGGTTAAACACGTGCTGCTTCTGGGCACCCGTTATACCATGAATGCAGCTTTTTACCCTGAATTGCTGGGGAAGAACGGCATCAAACTTACCATTCCCGATGCTGCCGATCAGGAGTATATCAACAATAGTATCTATGAAGAAATGGGTCGCGGCCTGTTTTTACCGGAAACGAAGGCTGGGTATCTCTCTATTATTGATAAATATACCGCGCAGGGTATCGATGGGGTGATTATGGGCTGTACCGAAATTCCATTGCTGCTAAGTGCAGACGACAGTCATCTGCCTCTGTTTGATACTACCCGCATTCATGCAACGGCGGCGGTAGATTATGTATTGAATAGCTGAGGCAAGAACCGGCAACGGTTCGCGTTAGCTCTTCAAATTGCCAAATCACTGTTGTCCGGGGAAATATCTTTATCTGTGGCATTCTACGTTTTCTGCAGACAAAATCTCCCGCAGATGGCGCAGATTTACGCAGATAAATCCTTCCTGATTTTTTCAAACTGAATGACAGGTAAGTATGCGCTGTTTTTCAAATCTGATTATCAAACCTCTTTTTTGTTACATTTATTTTCTCCGGACAACAGTGATTGACAAATCTTCAGATCCACTGGCACATTAAACAGATTCGCACATTCTCCCCCGCCATCTTCAAATCATATTTAGAGTGCCCTGAATTGCCGACCAGCGTTCGGAACCCTGAACCGAGCGTGGCAACAGGCGATGATAGTAGTACTGCAGCTGGGCAAAAAAGTATAAATGTTTAAAAGTTTAAAGGGCGCAAAGCAAATAAAGGACGCAAAGAAGTCATTGGCACATTAACCCATTGGCATATTCTCGCTCATCTTCAAATCTTCAAATTGGCAAATCTTCACATCCATTAGCATATCTGCACATTCTCATTCTTCTTTCAGACATTCGCAATCGCAGAGGGCCCGCGAAGCATCGCGGGCCTACAGGTTAAAATATCTTCCAATTCATCAGCCCACACCCGCTCTCTGCATCTTCAAATCTTCAAATTTTTAAATCGCCAAATCCATCAGCACATTATTCATTTATAACCTTCCCGTTGCCACTGGTTGAAAAGTGTGTAGTGGGAGGATTGCCGCGATAATATACCCGGCTTTCTCCGCTGGCTTCTGCAAAGATCATTTGAGTGGGTTGTACATAGGCTCTGGCAGTGCCGGAAGTACTGATATCAACTTCTGTGGCTTTTACATCATACCCATGCAGGCGCGCTGCACCGCTGATGGTGCCATACAGGCTTTCCGTATCGCCGCTCAGGTGTAATACCGAAGTGCCCGACAGGTCTACCTGGGCATTGATGCCGGTGCCTGTCATATTACATTCAGATACGCCGGCAAGTACATTGCGAATGACAGTTTGCTGTCCGCCAAATCCACTGATTTCGGCACGGGCAGCGCCATCCAGTTGTACGCTGACGAGATGCGGTAAGACCACCGTAATATCTACAGGCTGCCGATCGTTATCAAACCGGTCATATTCGAAACTGAGTATGCCACCGGTACCATTTACCACCCGCAGATCGTCGAGATCATTGGAACAGCCGGTAGCTTTTACCTGAAACTGTTCTCCTTTGGTTATTTTAATGCGGAATGTTTCGCCGGCGGCAATTTTGCTGAAGCCGGTACTCGAATAGCTTCGTTCTTCCTGCGCAGTGCAGATTCTTTTTTCTTTCTCACATGCTGCCAGCACTACCAGCATACATGATAACACGATCCATTTTTTCATACGTTTAAGGTCAATTGGTTTTTGGCAGGTTTGACACAAAACCCAGACCTAACGTTGCAGCAAATCGGGCGATTGGGACGAGCGGAGGGAGTTGTTAACGTATTTTAAGAAATGGAAAGAATAAGGTATAAAGAGTATAAAGGGTTTAAAAGGTTTAAAGAGTGGCGGTAACAGGAAACAGTTATTATTTCTGTAGCATCTCTTCCCTTTAAACCCTTTATACTCTTTATACCCTTTATACTTGCTTACACTCCAGCCAGAAACTGATTCTGGATATACTCTACCACCGAGGAAAGATTTTTGGTTTGTTCAAAAACGGCCAGCTGGCGGTCGCCGCCTGTACCATTTTCGAGAATCTTGTGAACATATGCCACGCGGTGGCGGCTACCCAGGTGGTCGAGTACCGGGTCAATAAAATCGAGCAGCTCATAAATAAGTGCCCGCGTATTTACTTCTTCCTCCTTACCAAAATCGATGAGGTAACCATCTACACCATAACGGCTGGCGCGCCATTTATTTTCATTGAGCAGTGCGCGGGAATACTGGATAAAATTCAGGTTTTTGGAACGCAGCATATAAATGCGGGCGCAGAGTGCCTGAAACAGAGCGGCCAGTGCAATGGTTTCATCAACTGTCATGGGAATATCGCAGATCCGGAATTCTACAGTGTTGAAAAACGGATGTACGCGCAGATCCCACCAGATCTTTTTTGCGTTGTCGATGCAGTTCGTTTTGATCAGCAGTTTTACATAGTTGTCGTATGCTTCGATGCTTTCGAATGCATCGGGTATGCCGGTGCGGGGAAATTTGTCAAATACCTTTGTGCGGAACGATTTGTATCCCGTTTTGCGGCCTTCCCAGAAGGGGGAGTTGGTGCTTAAGGCAAATACGTGAGGCAGAAAATAACGGGTAGAGTTGGCAATATGGTTGGCCATCTCGCGGCTTTCCATTCCTACGTGTACATGCAGGCCAAAAATGAGGTTACTGCGGGCTGCTTCCTGCAGCTCATTCACGATCTCATTGTAGCGGATATGGTCGGTAATCAACTGGCTCTCCCAATGGCTGAATGGGTGGGTGCCGGATGCTCCCATAGCAAGGCCCAGGCTGCCGGCAATATCGGAGATCGTTTTGCGGAGCGTGCTTACATCGGCATGGGCTTCGTCTACATTGGCACATATATCTGTACCTACTTCCACTACAGCCTGATGCATTTCGGCTTTCACCTTATCCTTGATCACTTTTTGTCCTTCCTGCACAATTTTCTGCTCATGGCTCTTCAATTCACGGGTAGTGGGATCCAGTACCATGTACTCCTCTTCAACGCCCAGGGTAAAGCTTTTATAGTTTAATGTCATATTGATCGGTTACTTGTTGTGGTTCTTTAAGGTTGGTTCACCGGTGCTGTTCAGGTCAGTGGATGGCGTTGTGAGCTGCGTTTTACATATTCGCCCCATGTCAGGTTATCGCCCCCATTGTTGGCCAGCGCTTTTTCAATAGCATAATTGGCGGAGGTTTCCACCACCCACTCAAAATTTTCTTCACCCACACTGGCAAGATCGGCATCGGGAGCAGGGTTGCAGAAATCGATGGCATAGGGAATACCATCGCGTATTGCCAGTTCCACCGTATTAAAATCATAACCCAGGTACTGATTGATGCGGAGTACGATATCTGTCATCTGTTGCAGGCGCTCGGGTGAGGGTTTGAAATCGGCCACATACCGCAGATGATGCGGATTGCGCGGCTCGTAGGGCATAATACGCACATGTTTGCCGCCTATGCAATAACAGCGGTAATATTCATCAAACACGATTTCTTCCTGCAGCAGCATCACCAGTTGTCCGGTTTCGCTGTGTTTTTGAAAGAACTCTTCTGCATTGCGGAGTTTATATACATGTTTCCAGCCGCCGCCGGCAAAGGGCTTCATATAGGCCGGAAAGCCTACATAGTTGAAAATAGACTCCCAGTCGAGGGGGAAAGCAAGGTTACTGAATGATTCATCCGATGTGTCATCAGGCAGATCGCGGCTGGGCAGGATCGCTGTTTTAGGAACGGGTACCCCCACTTTTGTCATCAGGCAGTTGTTGAAATATTTATCATCTGCACTCCACCAGAACGGGTTATTGATAACTGCGGTACCGGTAAGGGCGGCGTTTTTGAGCCAGGTACGGTAAAAAGGAACATCCTGCGAAATCCGGTCGATAATGACGGCATAACCACTGGGCTCGCCCTGCATGGCTTTGTCAATACGTACGGGTTCAGCTGTAATGCCGGGAATATTTTTGCTGTTGACCCGGCTCACAAAGGCTTCGGGAAAAGAGCGTTCTTTACCATGGAGAATGCCAATCTTTTTCATAAACAAGTTTTTTGGATAGATAAAAGGTGCCTTTGCTGTTGCGAAAGGGGCTGTACCAAATTTATTTTTTCAGGATCACATAAACAAATTAACTATTGGGTATGGAGGGAAAGAAAAATGAACTGTTTAAATTAATGAAAGAAATGCAGAAAAAAGCAGTTGGTGACTCAATTTGAAAGCCCGGGAAGGATTTATCTGTGTATATCTGGCCATCTTAGAGAAATTATGCCTGCAGACGGCGCAGATAAAAGATTACGCAGGGGCAGAATCATGCTGCAATCTGCAAGGGAGGGCTACTAAAAATAAGCTCCTGAAACATTTTTGTAAACGCAGCGATTTATCGTTGAATCCTTATTTTTGAATCCATGCAACTGCTCAATGTGCCAGGACTGATGATTGAAAACTGCCAGCTGGAATCGCTGTATCTGCAGCGTACTGTGGAAATCGACTTTTATTTGCCCATTCACGTAACTCATCCCGAAGAGATGAGCCTGCTGATCCTCAACGACGGGCAGAATATGGAGGAAATGGGTTTTGCCGGTATTTTATCTGAGCTCTATACTGCGGGAGCCATCAGGCCGCTTTTTTGTGCTGCAGTACATGCGGGTACTGACCGTAAAATGGAGTATGGTATCTCGGGTCATCCCGATTACCTGGGCCGCGGTGCTCATGCCGGTCAGTATACTTCCTTTATACTGGAAGAATTGCTTCCGCACATCCGGAAGACCTATGCTATCCGCTCCTTTGCAGAGCAGGCTTTTGCCGGTTTTTCGCTGGGGGGATTGATGGCGCTGGATATAGTATGGAATCACCCGGCTTTATTTACAAAAGCGGGCGTGTTTTCGGGCTCGCTGTGGTGGCGCAGCATTGATCAGGACCAGGCTGCCTATGATGATCAGTTGCACCGGATTATGCACCAGGTTATCCGGCAGGGTGATTATCACCCCGGACAACGTTTCTTTTTTCAGAGCGGAAACATGGATGAAACCAATGACCGCAACAATAATGGTATTATTGATTCCATCGATGATACGCTCGATCTTATGCAGGAGCTGGTCAATAAAGGATATGACCGGCAAAAGGATATATATTATCTCGAAATGGCCGATGGCCGTCATGATATACCTACCTGGGGCAGGGCTATGCCTGTCTTTCTGAAATGGGGATGGGGGATTTAATTGCCCCGGATGCGGCGTAGCATAGCGCGGGCGGTGCTCGCATTCCAGCCGGCAAATCTTCCCCGCTGTACCACCAGGCTATTGGCTTCGGGGTGTGTAAGGAAATAATGAAATACAAAACGGTTGCCGGCGTTTTGCCAGCCGGTGATCTGTCCAAAACGAAGATCATTAAACACCAGGGTATCGCCCCATTGTTCCACTGTATAAAACTGTTGCGAAAAACGGATCAGCCGTTGCATATCCTCTGTGTTGCGCAGTGGATCGAGCCAGGCATCATTGCGGGGGAAAAAATGAAAATCAATTTCTTTTTTACTGTCAAATACTGAACGGTAACCGACGTGATAACCGCTATCGTTGCCCGCAACCACATACCAGAGCCAGTTGTTGAGCGGGGTGGGGGTAGTAAAATAACGGGTATGGGGAATCTGCTGCCGGGTCAGTATTTCCTGTACATCGCGGTTGATCTGCCATTTATTATAGCTGCAGTAAGTCAGGTACAGCAGCGGAACGAAGAGGCCCAGGCGCCACCAGAACGTGCGGTGCCGGGCTTCTGCTTTTTTGATAAGTAAGACCACCATGGCGATGCCCGGCCAGATAGAGAAGAAGGGATCGGCAACATACAGGGCATTGAAAGAAAAACGATGATGGCTGAACGGCTCAAACCACCCCACTCCGTAGTTATTGAACCCATCGAGTAGCAGGTGCACGAATATTTCTATACAGAAAAACCAGATCCATTTGCGAAGGGGTACTGTCCAGCTGCGGTGAATGCGGGCTGCCAGCAGGGCCAGTGCGGGACCTATCAGTATACCAAAGAGGATGGAATGTGTAAAGCCGCGATGGCCCAGCAGTTCTTCGGGCAGATCCATCCATGCACCGGCAATAAAGTCAATATCAGGCGCGCTTTGTGCCAGTGCTCCCCACAGCATAGCTTTTTTGCCAAATCCTTTTTCAAAAAAAGCTTCACCGATACAGGCTCCCAGGGCGATATGAGTAATGGAATCCATGCGGGAGTAAAGATAGGAGAATAGTTAAATACAATGTGCTAATGTGTTGATGTGCTAATGTGCTGATGAGATTTGTGTGTCACCCAAACAAATTACTAGAGCATTTTACCATACCGGAGAAAGATATTTCAATTTGACTGAGATTCTTCAACCTAATCATTAGCACATTAGCACATCAACACATTAGCACATCAGCACATTGGCATATCGTTTTTCCTCTTTATCCCGAAATCAATCGCTTTTATAATATGAAAAAAATATGGGTGGGGGTGAACTCTATATTGCATCGGCTTTTGACAGATGCGATTTAGTGCGAGCCTTTTTTCTCATGTGATAGATACGGGGAGGGTCTCTACTTTCCCCTCTGTTTACAGTCAGCATATGACTGTAATAATGTTGTGATCTGTTTCTTGTAAATACCCGGGGGCGGTGTCTACCGTCCCTTTTATACAGAAGTTAAGATGGCGACATATAAGGCAAAAAAATGGGAAAAAAGAACCTTCATCAGGAAACTGACTGGGAATATGGAGTAAATCAGCAGGTTGAAAACAGGCCGCTTATCTTTTCATCATAAACCTTATTCTTCTTCTTATGCGACCCGATTATCCGCATAAATATTATCCCGACAACCGGTTCCGACTTATTTTTTTGATGAATGTGATTGCATTTGATTATGGCGCTGCACAAAAAAAACTGGCAGGAAGCAGAGGGGGTGAAGTCAGTCTTCAATACCCGATTCATTTCTTTTCCTGTTGTATATCCGCAATGGAGATTTTTCTTAACAAGTTTAGCACTATTTGTCTGGCGAAAAAAAAAAGTGTCATCCGCAGATGTTTAAAACCTGCTTACAACCCGTCAAGATAAATGTGCCACCCGATTACGGTAGCGATTGTACCAACAGGTATGAATGCCGCAAGGAAGTCTCCTGTTTATTCAATTGTTATTTACCGGAAAAATGTGCTGAAACCGGTATTGCCGGTAAGCAAAAGGATTGTGATGCCTGCCGGTATTGTGATTCTATTGAAAACGCTTAGATCAGAATGTTATGCCTGCTCAACCTTTTTTCTTTATTCGTGTTGGTCGTAAGCATGTAAAGCTTACATATAGTGAAGTGGTGTATATAGAATCACTGGCCAATTATGTAAAAATACATACAGAAACCAGTCCCTACCTTACACCCATGACCATGAAGCAGCTTATCCGTTTGCTGCCTCCGGATATGTTCTGCCGTGTCAACCGGAGTATAATAGTACCAATCAACCGGATACTCTCCTTCGATAAAGATGGAGTAATTCTCAAAGGCATGAAGTTCGCTTTTGGTGAAGGGTATAAAAAAGAGCTGGAAGCCCGTATTCATATTATTTCACAGGAACAAAATAATCCGCCGCCCATGAAGGTTTGTCCCGATGGGTTACAACCCGGATAAATTACTGGGTTAAGGTCTGGTAGTGCGATGGGAGGGGGTGGCCGCAATTGCCGGCTGCCCCTTGTTTTTATCAGCAATCATTTTTTTCATGCTCACTTGTGGTTTATTCATGCAGCAATTTGATCCATTGACGCATGTTGATAGTTAAGCTGGCAGAAATTTTTCTACTTTATGCCAACGTAACCAACTAACGCCAAAACCAACATGAATCCGATCCGCTTACTGCTGGTAGATCCTCACCAGCTATTGCTTGATGCATGGTCTCATTTCTTCACTTCCGTTAAAGGGTTTGATATAATCGGTAAAGCCACAGGCGTGGCACAGGCCCTGCATTTTCTTGATACCAACGATGCCGATGTGGTGATGATGGAAATGCCCGCTGATCCCGCCCGGGGCCTGGATGATATCCGGCAGTTCAGAGCCGGATATGACCGCGCAGCCCTCGTGGCTCTTTCCCCTTATCATACTGTTGCCTATGCCAAAAGCATTTTACAGGCCGGTGCCCGTGCATTTGTTACCAAAAATTCGCCACAGGAAGAGTTGCTCGAAGCGCTTCGCCAGGTGTATGCGGGACAGAAATATGTATGCCGGGAAATAAAGGATCGCCTTACTCAGGAGCAACTTTCGGGTGAGGATCCTTTTATTCCTTTATTAGAAACCCTTTCCAAAAGAGAGAAACAGGTAGTATCCATGGTAAGGCAGGGACTTTCTTCACGCGAAATTGCTGAACTGCTGGAAGTGAGCGCCAAAACGATTGAAGTACACCGCTACCGCATATTACAAAAGACAGGTATGCCCAATACGGCCGCACTTGTGCATCTGTTTAGCTCACGCGGCTGGTAGTTTCCTTTACGTCTCTGTGTTCATCCTTATATCCATAGCGTTGATGGATTAGTACTGCAACCAATACAGGCAGGCCGTAGCTTGCGGGTATAAGTTTAGTCGATATTCATCAACCATTCTTTCTCATGACAGTTATCAGACTGTGCGGAGGGGATATTCGTCCCCTCCTTATTCATTCAGGGGAAACAGACCGTTTCTGATGGCGTAGATGACAACGCCGATCGAATTGCGTGAACGGGTTTTTTCATGCAGACTAAGCCGGTATGATTCGATTGTGCGGATACTCAGATTCAATGCACCTGCTATTTCACGGGTGGTATATTGTTCGCAGATGAGTTGGAGAATCTCTTTTTCCCGCGCACTAAACCTTACGCTGAGTTGTTTTTTGGGTAACTGAAACTTGTTTTTGCCGATCAGGCGAGCCAGCTTTTCGCCAGTGGCAGGTGAGTAATAGGTGCCTCCATCAAATACGGTACGGATGGCCTGCAGCAGTTCGATGCGGTTAGTATTCTTTAGTAAATAACCTTTAGCCCCTGCCTCCAGCATGTCTGCAATCAGGTGATCGTCGCTAAACATAGATAAAGCAATCACATCCACTTCAGGATAATGGGTACGCAACTGGCGGCAGAGCTCAATACCATCCGTATCGGGCATTTTGATATCGGTTATCACGATGTTGGGATGCAGCTCTTCTACCCGCTGAATGAGTTCGCGTCCGTTTGCCGCTTCACCTACCAGCAACGCGTCGTGCTGATCTTTTAGCAGCAACCTGAATCCGTCTCTGAAAATAGCATGATCGTCGGCTATCATTACTTTAATTGGCATGCACTTGTTTTTTGTGTATGGTGATTAGCTCGTTTGTCAGTGGAATATCAAACAACAGCGAAGTCCCTTTTCCGATGCCTGTTTCGATCTGCAGTTGTCCGCCTGTAAGCTCAGTACGGTTTCGCAGACTTTTTAATCCGATACCTTTCCCAACAGCCTGTTCCAGGTCAAAGCCCCGACCATTATCCCGGCAGCTGATTACGAGTTTTGATTCACTTTTGGTGATGCTGATGCTGAGCCGGGTGGCCCCGGCATGTTTGACACAGTTGTGAATCACCTCCTGCAATACTCTGTAGAGGTGAACGGATGTCTGATAGGGCAGTTCAATGACTGCTGATGTAGTAAATGAAATCTGTAAATGGCTGTGTCTTTCGGTGTCGGCAACCAGTTCCTGTAGCGCAGTGGTTAATCCTTTGCGCTGAAGCGCCAGTGGCATAAGATTACCGGCAATAGCACGCAGACGCACAATTACTTCATCTATCTGAGTACTGGCCAGCGCAAGGTCTTCATTTTCGCCCCGTGCATGATCGATCCTGAACCGGATAGCGGAAAGCAATGGTCCCAGCTCATCATGAAGATCGGCGGCTGTGCGGCTGCGTTCCTGCTCCAGTGTGGCCATTTCCGTGAGCAGCAATTGCTGATGCAACGCCTGCGTACGGCGTTGCTGGCGCATGATAGACCATATAAAATAACCAATGATCACCGCAAGCACAATTGCCGTGATGATAATAGCTGTAAATAATGCGACTTCGTGGGTATCCATACAAAAGGATAAGTGCAGGAATAAGATGAGGACCGGTTGCTGCCTGAAAGAACAGGTATCAGGGAGACGACGATAAACAGGCACTACTGGCAGACAGATACACGGTTGCAAAAAATGTTTTACAGATCATGGCAGACGGATAAGGTGATGAATACTCTTTTATATAAGAGTAAATACTGGCCTGCGGCAATTTGAGGCATTCCTTTGAAATAAAAAACCGTGTTTACACGGGTTGTTTTAAATAAAAGAATACCCCAGTTTTGCGATAGTTTGTAACTATTAACCTGAACCTTATTCCTGAAAGTTTCCCGGCAAGAGTGGCCGGGATTTTTTTTACCCTCTCTTCTTTTATCTGCGGCAATTACGGAATCTCTTTCCGTACTAATACCCCATAGCGCGGAGTCACGATCGCTGAATTTGGCGGCACACAATTTTTTTAATCCAAAATCATCTTTGTATGAGTAACACAGAATTGTTGCCGGGCCACAATCATTTTATTTCCCTGGCCACCGCCCAGGCCATGACGGCCCGTTTCCGCGCCGAGAAAGAAAATATACTGGCTCCTGCGTACCGGGGACAAAACATCCTTTCTATCTGCGAGACCTTTAACCGTGCACCATTTGACAGCGTGCTGGCCGAAGAAGGTTGTGTGGGATTACGTATTTACTTCGGTATGGAAGAGGATTTGAAAGTAAAAGTTATTATTGTGGGCGTTGACGCCGATAATAAAGACATTTTACCTTCGCGGTCAGCACAGCGTTCTGCAGACGATCCTGACACGGGTATTATTGAATTGGGACGCCCCTGTCCGGATTTCTGTCCGAATCCTCCACTTTGAGGCAGTTAACTGTTTTTTATGCACTTGCAATTTTCGCTTATAGATGCGTTTAGTTTTTCTATCCTGATTGCAGCTGCGATAGGTTGGGTGCGTTATCGCAAGATACACCCAACCTATCATCCCTTTATTTATCTATGCTGGCTGGGATTACTTAATGAACTGATCAGCTATTTTCTTATTTATAACGGCTACTCCAATGCTGTAAATGGCAACCTGTTTGTGCTGGGCGAAGTATTTCTTATAACCTGGCAATTGCGTAACTGGAACGGCATTCATTATTTTAAAGGCTTCTATACAGTATTCATCCTGCTTTGTATAGCGTTTTGGGCGCTTGAAATGTTTTTGGTGCCCGCATGGAATCAAAGCATTACCGGTTTCCGTATTTTTTATTCCTTTGTTCTTGTGATCATGAGTATTGAATGTCTGAATAAACAATTGAGTACAGAGCGTGGCAGGTTATTGAAGAATCCGGTTGTACTTATTTGCCTGGCATTTATTCTATACTTCACCTATACGGTGATCGTAGGTGTATTCTGGATTTATGGTTTTGGAGGGAGTGCCGATTTCAGACGTGGTATGGTATGGATCCTGATATACATTAATGTGCTTTGTAACCTTATCTATGCTCTGGCTATATTATGGATGCCCGCGAAACTCCGCTTTACCTTGCCGTTTTAGTTGCCGCATTGCTGGTATTAATTCTCGTTATTTCATTTGCCTGTTTGTGTATCTGGTTTCAGCGGCGTACCATCCGTTCATACCGCAAACGTGTATGGGGTGAAATGAACCTCTTGCTCCAGGAGCGTCAGCGCATTTCTGCCGATCTGCATGACGAGTTGGGAGCGCTCACTGCAGGCATCCGCATGAGCCTGCATAGTATTGAGCCGGCATCGGACCGCGATGCGCAGACACTTGACCGGGTACAGGTGCATTTGCATACCCTGCTGCAGCGCATGACGGAAATTGCCGGCGACCTGCTACCAGGCTTGTTACAGGCGAAAGGACTATCTGCTGCATTGCAGGCGGCCATTGATACCTATAATAACCAGGGCATATTGCGGGTGCAGCTGGAAACGGGTCCACTGCCGGGTTTGCCGGAAGGTACAAGCCTGCATATTTACCGCATCACCCATGAAATTATTTCCAACACAATCCGGCATGCACAGGCACAGCAACTGACAATCTGTTTACAATGTACCGGCTCACAGTTGTTATTACAGACGAGTGATGACGGACAGGGTTTTGATACAGAAAAAGCGTTTTGCAAAAAAACAGGCAGGGGACTCGGTAATCTCATCAACCGGGCAGCATTGCTGGGCGGACGTCTCATCCTCGATACGGCTCCGGGGCGTGGCACCCGCTATCAGCTCATAATTCCTTTATAACCTATGGCTATTATTCTAAACCGACCGGTAAAGATTGTGATAGCAGATGATCATGAAGTGGTAAGAGAAGGATTTCAAGCCATGATGACCGGCCATGCTGCCGTGGCACTGGCCGGAGTAGCCGCTAACGGCCGCGAACTGCTTAAACTGGTCAGCGCTCAGGAGCCTGATGTAGTAATCACAGATATCAGGATGCCGGTGATGGATGGAATTGCAGCAACGCGTGAGCTGATTGCCAGCCGACCGGCTACGGGTGTTATCGGCTTTACCATGTATGGCGAAGAACCGCTGATTGTAGATATGCTGGAAGCCGGAGCGCGTGGATTTTTACTCAAAAGTGCTTCCAAACTGGAAGTGCTGGAAGCAATACGTACCGTCTGCCATGGCCGTACCTATTACTGCAGCGATACCAGTCAGCAGATGACCCGTATCCTGGCCAACAGTAATCTGGTACGACGCAAACAAATCGTAAAGCCTGTATTTTCTGAACGGGAAATCAGTATCATCCGGCTAATATGTGGCGGCCTGTCAAATAAAGAAATAGCCGCACGCCTGGCAGTGAGTGTGCGGACCATCGAGGGCCACCGGGAGCGAATACAGGAAAAAATGGAAAGCCACAATACAGCCGGCATAGTGGTATATGCCATTCGCGAAGGTATCTACCAGCTATGATAACATACCGGCAAAGAGAAAGCCACTGTGGGATGACAGTGGCTCTAAACTCGTACAACAGTAAACCTTAAATCTAAAACAAAGAAGTTGACTGATATTGGATTTTACTTCCGGACTAACCGGTGGTTTTTTTTGGATCGTTGGATTTTTGGTTTTTTCGGATTGATATTGGATATAAGTCTTTCTCTTGGATATTGGATAGATTGATAGTGTGTATCAATCAACTTCTGATACAAACATACAACCGCCGCTCAGGCCCTGCAAGAGAAAATCTACCCGATATAGCAACGGAAATTACGGTGGGCTTTTGCGGAAAACTACATAATCTACTTACTGTCAGCTGTTTTTAAGTGTTTTTTTGCCTTCTGGTCAGTAAAACCCGGTAGGTTAGAATAGTTTCAGACCGATACCAGCCTGTATTCCCTGTACCGACCACTTATGTACTCCGGTAATATTGTTTACATCACTCAGACCGTATTTGTACCGCACATAAAAATGAACCGGTTTGAGTTGTATTTCTGTTCCCAGCACAGCTGTGCGGCCAGCGTTACGAAACACACGTTGTGTACTTTTCAACAGTTTAGAGTCTTCTTCGGATACAAAAGAAAATTCCATACCCGCCTGCAGTCCCAGTTTGGGCAGTAACTGATATTGCACCAGAACCGGTATATGTAAACTGGATAAATAGACATCGGGATTATAACCCGAAGACCGGACCTGGTTTACGTAATACGTTGTAAAGTTGTCTGCTGCACGGAAATGTTCAAAACTATAGTACAACCCCGGTTTTACCGACCAGCGGCCACCAATTCCATACCGTACCCAGGCTCCCAGTTCATAACCCTGCCTCAATGAAGCATCCATGCCATTGCCTTTAATGCGGCTATACAATAACGAAGATTCGATTCCGGCCGATACCTTTTGCGAGAATGCAGTACCACTGCATAATAAAAACAATACAGAATAGAATACACCCCTCATTTTTCAATTTTCGCGCAAACTATTTCTTCGTTACGCTAAAAAAATGTTAGGGTCGACAGATCAGTTGCTGGTATCGATGGATGAGGTAAAAGGTATAAAAAGTATAAAAAGTATAAAAAGTATAAAAGTATAAAAGTATAAAAGTATAAAGGGTATAAAGAGTATAAAGGGTTTAAAGCGTAGTGAACTTTACAGACAAAGGCAAAAAAATGTACAACTGTCCACTGTCATCTGTCAACTGTCAACTGTCATCTGTCATCTGTCATCTGTCAACTGTCCACTGTCCACTATCTCTTCAGCATCCGTTATTGTTGTTTCCAGCTCAATGAGCAGGTTGCTGTCGCTTCGCGCCCGCTGCAAAGCTATGTAGTTGCGGAGATAAGCAGCTTCCTTTTCCAGGTCCACCCAGTCCACATCAGCCTCATAAAGATTGTAGCGGAGCAGATCGGCAAACTGCAGTAAGATATTCCTGGCCTCCTGGTTGTTGCGGTCAATTGACCCATAAATAGTATTGAGGCCATTAAACAGAAAATGCGGATTGATCTGCGCACGCAGGTATTTCAATTCGGTCTGCAACTGGTGTATCTGGACATTCTTTACCTGTTGCCGCTGCTGATGCCATTTGAGCGCATAGAAGAGAAGAATAGACATAACAACGAACCAGAGCGCATTCAGAAAATTCCAGTGCAGATAAGAATCGATTGTCATAGGTTCATCGGGCCATACCTGTGCATCCCAGTATTGCTGATTCAGGCTTCGGAGCCAGGTATACAAAAAAAGAATGCCCAACAGACCTGCGATGTATAAAAAGATACGCTTTTTTTCCAGCAGCATGGGTATCAGGATACGGATGTTGGCAAACAGCAGCAGGCCAATCATGCTGAAAAATAAAAGGAGCGGCTGTAATGACCATAGAAAACCTTTTCGCATGATCCAGCCCCGCGAGTCCATGATGCCGTAAATAATATAGACGCCCCAAAAGAGCCAGTAAAACAGGTTTCCCTTTTTAAAACAGGAACGTAACACTACTAAGGTTTATATGATCTAAAATTTATTTATCGACTGCTCCGCCGGTTTCTTCCAGCTTTTTTTTGATAAGATCTGCCATGGCTTCCCTTTTGAAAAAAATAGCCCAGCCCAGTCCGGTTCCCTGGTATATGGTATCCTGCAGCGACAGATCAACACCGGCAGACAATGCCAGCCTGGCCAGCTCCAGGTCATTTCGTTCGGCAGCTACATGCAGCAGTGTGCCATTCCATTCGTAATACCGTCTGTTTACCTCTTGCGGGTCGTGTGCCAGCAATTCGGCTGCCTGCTGCCGCCAGCCCAGGTCCCAGGCATCGAGTGCGGAGTAATGTGCTCCTTTGCTGACGAGCCATTTTGCTGCAGTGGGTTGTTTGCAATATGCAGCCAGTTGTATCAGACTCATTTTATTGATCAGTGGGGTATTGAGTTCTTCAGTGCTGAGTTGGTTGCTTATTGCATCGAGTGCGGCTATGTCTCCCCGGCCGGTAGCTTCTGCAATTTTTACTAAGGCTGGAGAATGTGGATGTGTAATGAAGCGTTGCCCCATGAGCCACCAGGTGAGGCCATAGCCGATAATACGAAAGCCCAGTTGCTGATATACAGGACGACCCATATCATTGGCATTAAGCGTTGCATAGGTATATCCTTTTTTCCGGGCATATGCACAGACAGCATGTACAAGTGCTTTTCCTATGCCTCGTTTGCGATAAGCCGGCAAGACTCCTACGTTATAAATGCCGGCATTACCGAGCGGCCCTGCAGTAAGAAACAAACAGGTTTGGCCTACAATAGTATTATTCAGTACGGCAAGAAAGCGCTGAGCTTTTTCGGGAAATGCCTGCAACAGTGGCCCCGACATATACCCATTGTCATCGCCGTAAGGCATGCCACTGATATCGGCAATGGAAGTATTGTTATCGGCTGTGATCTGCAGGCCCGCAGGTACGGTATAGTCTTCAGGTAACTGCTGCAGATGGAGTGCCATCCAGCAGGGTTGCCAGCCGGGTTGAAAGCCGCGGGCCAGCAACCTGATACCCAGATCGGCCGGCTGGGCAGGCGCCAGCGACCAGCATCCCACACCATTGGGGATGTGGCTCCGGTAATATTCCATCAGTTGATCAAGTACTGCATCAGCTGTTTCCTCATTCAACTGCGGGAAAACAATTTCTGCGCCATTGCCTTTTCCCGTATAGGTCCAGGTAAGACCGCTAGCAGACGTTACTTCACCGCCTTTTATCACCGCGTTTAAATGAAACAACTCGCGGTGATTGTCAGCAGCGGCCTGCTGCAGCTGAGCAGAATCTGCCTGCATTAACAGGGAAGAATCAGGTTCCATACCATCAAATCTAGCCGAAAATTGGTTTTCATAAATGAACGAATTTTATCTGTTGCAGGCTTTCACGGCAAATAGTAGGCTTGTGTAAATTTTTAGGCTGGCTGTCATAAATCTTTTTTTGCTAATCCGGTTTGGAAGAATATTGAGGGCGATTGATCGTGCGGTTGTACAGGATCCGGTATAACCGTTAATTTTATAAGGGTGTCAGGCATGACAGGTTTTTTGGTGAAAGGCCGGCATTTTATTATTCAGTAAGAAGTGTGCAAAACATGGAAATAACAAAAACGATTTTTAAAGGAGCCTGGCCTTATCAGAAAGATGCCATGAGTCTGCCGGTTGCCAGCGTTGACGAGGCTGTTTCTTTTTATGAAACGGTAATGGGTTTTTCGCAGACAGGAAAAGAGGAAAAGCCTTTTCGCAGGATCCTGTTAAAACGGGATGCCGTACAAATAGGGTTGGCTGAAAATAGCGGTGATCCCGCGCAGGATGGTTGTTTTTTTGAAGTAGATAATGTGGAAATGGCCTTTACCGAAATGAAGGCACGTGGCCTGCAACGGGACACAGCGGATTATGACTGGCAACGTTATGGAGATACATTATGGAAAGTATTTTTTGTAGTAGCGCCGGATGGGCTTTGTTATTGTATAGGTGAGCGGCAGCCCGGATGATAGGAGAGAGGGAAGAGGGTAGAAGGTAAAAGGCATAGTTTCAATATGTATTCGTAATAGCCTTCTGTCTTCGAGCTTTTACCTTCCACCTTTAATCTCAGTAATCAATGCAGTGAGATCCCTGATCCTTCTCTCATTGCTGGGATGGGTGGAGAGAAACTCCGGTGTTTTCTGTTGGTTGAGTGCCGACATACGCTGCCAGAACGGAACAGCGGCGTCGATATCGTAACCGGCCATATGCATAAAGATCAGTCCCAGTTTGTCGGCTTCCGTTTCCTGCATGCGGCTGTTGGGCAGTGCGAGAGCCAGGTTGCTGCCTACCATATAAAGTCCCAGGAATAAAAGCTGTGTCTGTTCCTTTTTTTCTTTCAGTGCTTCCTGCAGTACGAGTCCGCCCATATTGATGAGCAACCCCTGGCTCATACGTTCATTGCCATGGCGGGCAATGGCATGTGCAATCTCGTGTCCCATTACTACAGCCAGTCCTTCTTCGGTTTGTGTTACAGGTAGCAGGCCGGTATATACGACTACCTTACCGCCGGGCATACACCAGGCATTTACGATTGGCTCGTCAATGGTATTGTATTCCCATTTAAAACTCTTCAGTTCTTTCTGCATCCCTTTCTCCTGCAGGTATTGCTCCACTGCCTGTTGAATGCGTGATCCTACACGGGCCACTTGTTGTGTGCGTTCATCTGTAACAGGCAATGTGCGACTGATTTTTACCACCGAGTCGTATTGCGCAAATGACAACTCTTTGATCATAAAATCGGGAACCAGGTTGAGTTGCCGGCGACCTGTTACCGGTACTTTTTTGCAGGCTGTTAAATTCGTGGCCAATATGGTGATACATATCAGACCTTTTGCCAGCTTATGTTTAAATAAGGCCATGGGGACATTTATTGTTCGGCGTAAAAATGGAAAAATGTTTGCTTTAGCCGACTCCTCCAAAACAGTGATTTTAGTCCGATGATCAGGGGATACGCCTATTAAAAAGCCCCCTCCGGAGAACCGGAGGAGGCATAAGCCTTTTTATAAAGGCTCCACACATGCGAGAAAGAGCGGTTGGATGCGTTCGTTTATTCAGGGTTCATCACAGCTTTGAGTTTGCTGCAGTTGCCCAGAAATTTTCGGGCAACCCCGGTAATATCATCTTTGGTAATAGCCTGTGTTCTGGCAGCGTAATCGGTGATGGCTTTAGGGTCAACGGAATAACTATATTGTAGTTCGAGCGTATTGGCCCAGTAACCATTTGTTTTGCGCTGAGTCTCCAGCATTTTGATTCGCTGGGCTTTTGCCTTGTTGAGGTCTTCTTCATCCCAGTCGCCTTTTATTATCTGCTCAATCAGGCCATCAAAAGCTGCGATGATCTTTTCGGTATTGGCAGGCAGTGCCGACACAATAAGTGCCAGGTTGTATTCACCAACAGGAAGGCGCTGCAGGGAAGAAGAAACAGCCGGTGCGTAGGTGTTGCCCATTTCTTCGCGAAGTTTTTTATTGGCCTGTATCTGCAGCATTTCGCTTAGCAGCGAGAAGCAAAGCACTTCACGATCGGTTATGTCCGATAGTTTCCCATAGTAAGCGCGGTTGATCTCCGATTTATTTTCTTTTCCCATCCGGAAACTGAAGCTATTATCGCCGGCAATAGCGGATGGAACATTTTCCCTGTTTAGTACCACAGGCTGAGCACCAGTGGGTATGCTGGCTACATATTTTTCAATCAAAGGAAGGAACGCCGATTCATCAATATTGCCGGAAAATGTGAGTACCAGACCATTGAGGTTGCCTGTTATTTTTTTATACAAATTTTTGAGCTCATCGGGTTTCAGTTTTAGTATATTTTCGGCAACAGGAAAACCATTAATCCGGTTGGAGTAGTTGTATCTTACCTGATTGAGCGTGTCTGCAAATTTCATCGATGGATTTTTGAGCATATTACCAAACTGACTGGCAAGTGCCGACTGAATTCCCTTAAAATCTTCCGGATCAAAATTTACGTCTGTGAGACGGAGGTAAAGCAGTTGAAAAAACGTTTCCAGGTCTTTCGCGCTGCAGCCACCGGATAGGAGGAGTTGGGTAGGCAGCAGGTTAATACCAACCCGTGCATCCACTCCGCTCAGCACTTTCGGCATATCGCCTGCCTTTACCTTACCCACTCCGAGTGCGGCTACAAGCATAAGATTGCGCGAAAGCATAATTTCTTCCGGTGTATAATTGGTGCAGCCACCCCACTGACTGCCTTTGAACACTATTTCATCATTTTTGAAATCCGTTATTTTATAAATAATCTTAATGCCATTGGAAAGAGTGAGGGTGGTGCTTTCAAAATCTGGGTTGGTAGTACGGTCTGTTACCGATCCCGGCTCTGGTGTCGTTTCCATCAGACGGTCAGCCACTTTTGTTTCTGCATAAGCGGTTACTTTTTGCTTGGTGGCCAGGTCAAATTCCTGTAGCAGTTCAGCTGCTGAAGTGCTGTTTTTCTGGGCATCTGTAGTATTATACAGGATAAATACCGTTTTTTTTAAGTCAAGTAATTTAACCCGGTCATTAATCTCGCTTAGTGTAAGTTGCGTAAGCATTTTTTGAACAAAGGCATGTTCTGCAACGATACCTGGTGAAGGCTCCTTGTACAGAAAATGTTCGATATACTCACCTGCATAAAGCGCCGATTCCGTTTTTCCCCTTTCGGCCAGACCCTCGTCATAAAATTTAATCATAGTTTTCCTGGCGCGTTCCAATTCGGGCCCGGTAAACCCATACTGCTGAGCTTTTAATACTTCAGCTACCAACAGCCTGAGTGCATCTGCAGGTTTGTCTTTCACCACAGCAAAAAGATTGGAAATGGAATATCCTCTAAATGAAAGAAAACCTCCATCTGGTGTTATGGCAGCGTAGCTCAGGGGCGATTGCGGGTTCACCAGATTTTCCTGCAGCCTTCCTTTAAAGAGATCGGTAATGATACGGGAGATCATCTGTTCGTAATAGGGACGCCAGGATCTGTCATCTTTACGAACTTTCATATCAAAGTACACACTCAGCGTATTGTTGGTGTTTTCAGGATCACTGATTACTTTTCCCTGATTTGTTTGGTGCCAGGTGATAGGTATGATATCCGGACGTTTGGGGGCATTAACTGGATTTTTCAGATCTGTAAAAAGGGTTTTTATTTTTTCTTCGGTTGCCTCGGGATCAATATCACCCACTACGATCACAGCCATATTGTTGGGCCTGTACCAGTTGTGGTAAAAATCGGCAAATGCCTGACGCGGAGCCGTCTTGATAATCTCTTCGCGGCCAATTGGGATTCGGTTGCCGTACAGGCTGTTGTTGGTAAGTGCGGGTATGTATTGGGTAAAGGCACGCTGGCCAGCGTTCTGCCGCATGCGTTTTTCTTCAATAATAACTCCTCGTTCTTTTTCAATTTCTTCTTTATCGAGAAGAAGATTGCCTGCCCAGTCGCGCAGTACCTGGTATCCATTGTTGAGCAGTTTGGGATCATTACTGGCGATGGGAAGCATATAAATCGTATAGTCGAATCCTGTTGTGGCGTTGATATCGGCACCAAATCTGACACCGGCTTTTTCCAGATAATTCAATAATTCTCCTTTCGGAAAATTTTTGGTGCCGTTAAATGCCATGTGTTCCAGGAAATGAGCAACACCCTGCTGATCGTCTTTCTCCAGTACGGATCCGGCATTTACCACCAGCCGCATTTCAACCCTGTTTTCGGGCCGGGCATTTTTACGGATATAGTAAGTGAGCCCATTGGTGAGTTTCCCATATTTAACTTCCCTTTCAAGCTGAATGACGGCATTGATATCCTGCGCCAGTGGTTGCAGGTAAACAAAGGCAATGGTGATCAGCAGTAAGATTTTTTTTTTCATATTAAGTCTTCGCGATTGAGAAATGAGGAGATAATGGTTAAAGCGGTTCGACTACAAAATAGCAGCCGTTTGACAGGGCTATTTGTAAAATGCTGCTTTTCACCCGGGGAATGATCAGCGGTTATAATGCAGGTTTAGTTAGCGCTTGTAAGTATAAATGGTTTCATCTCCTCCGGCACTTCCATGATAGGAGGCGAACCAGCAAACATCTGCTGCATAATCATAGTGCGCTCAGTTCGTGCATTTACGACACGGTAGCGCTCCGCATTGGGAACCGCCAATGCGGCTGCCGGATTATCGGGTATAGAAAACTTTTCCAGCATATAAGTATTGTGAATACTTGTCACGATCGACATGTTCAGCCGATTACCTTCATTGAAAGAGATGATTACGGGTAACCCCGGAATGTCTTTGAGTGCATAACCGATACCAGCCGGTTTGAGTATATGGCTATCTGTATACCAAACGGTAATAGCCGTACTGTCAAATGTGACAATAGCTTTTTGGCAGGACCAGCCATTGATGGTACGGGTGTCGGTGAGAAGCTCCGTTTTTCCGTCTTTCTCTTCTGCCAGCACAATATCCAGTAACTCTTTGCGACGGTATTCTTCCTGGTAGGTAATGGAGTCATTAGCGTCGTGAATAAAAACCTGGCTGCTGGTTTTATCCGGGTCATACAAATAAGTAGTCAGTACACCGGGTCTTAATTCATTGGTGATACGCATCCTGTTGCCGGCCATGTTTATTTCGGTCGATGACAGTTTGGTTCTGATATTGCCGTTACTGGCTTCAACTGTTTTGGCCAGTTTATATTTCAGCGTAAACTCTTTTATCGGTACTGGTTGTGCTTGCAGCGAACCGGAAAAGATTGCCGGTATCGCACAGCAAAGCAGATACTGCAGGAAGTTTCTGTTGATCATTTAATAACAGTTTCGTTTTCGGACCTGATGACGGCTATGATTTATCAAGAACGGACTTCATCCAGTTACAGGCATAGTCGAATACTTTTGGATTAAAACGTGTGGCTGCGTACTGTGCAAAGGCAACCGGGTTTGATTGCCATCTCACAAATTCTTCCATCGTACCTATCTCCTCAAAAAGGTGGGTAGTGCCGGGTGCCTGCCAGAAAGTACCTTTACCAGGGTGTATTTTATTAACATAACTGATGAGGGCCTGGTGATCATCGGCATTGTTGGCCGCAATATCACATTCCCCATAAATGGCCAGTACATAGCCATTGGTGTTTTTCCAGGCACGGGCCATATTGTGCTGATTTAGTTCTTTATGGCATAGAAGTGCCCTGCCGGAAGCGGCCAGCCCGGTAGCAGCATCATAACCGGTAATGGCACTCAGTGCGGCTATGCCATCGGGTGTTTCAGCGACCTGTGCTTCGGTTTTGTTGCCATAGAAGTAATCGTATATATATGGTTTTACTTTTTCGAGGTTATCGCGCAGGACAGCCAGGTCTTCGCCAAAGTACTGTGATTGTATAAGGAAGGCATCGAGCAGGTAATCCATCCATGGTTTAAATACGGTACCATATACCACCACGCCGCGCGGCTGATATTTCTCTGCCAGCAGGGGAGCCGTCAGCCCGCCCATCGAATGACCAAACAGGAAGATGCGCGAAGTATCCACTTCTTTCAACGTCAGCAGGTTTTTATATCCCGCGATATACATTTCCAGCTCTTCATTAAATCCCATGGTTTCGCAGGGAGGCATATTTACATTATCGCCCATGTCTGCTTTTTCCATCCGATAAACGGCAAAGCCACGATCAACCATGGCGTCAAGCGCCTGTTTAGTCATGTCGCCTTCCTTGAAGTTATCCATCGAGTAGCAGGGCAGGCCCTGCAGAAAGTAAATGGTACCCAGTGGTTTTTTCCCTTTCAGGGTTTTATATATGGTCCGTATATAACCTTTTTTGTAAGCAAACTCACCGTATACTATATCGGCAGTAGTACTCGTTTCCCTCGGCCGGCCGGCTACAGTGCCTTTGAGTATCACTGTTTTTTTATTTCTGATAAGCGACACTTCTATGCGATCGCCCTCCCGCAGGCTTTTGGCCGCAGTAAAAATATCGGATGGCTTTACAACAGATATATTGTTGATGCGTGTTAAGATATCATTGGCAGCGATGCCAAGCCCTGCTGCCGTAGTGCCGGGTTGTGTAAACTGAATAACGGCTCCCTGTTTGTACGCTAATTGCTGCTGCAGGCTATCGGGCAGCTTCTGATAAAATCCCACACCCAGCGTGCCCCGGCGTTTGATGTGTTGTGCGAAAACCTGTTGCTGACAGCTTAAAATAGCTATAATGAGTACAAAAATCCGGATCATGATTAATGCCTTTCCATAAAGGAAAAGAAGCTGCTCACAAGACTTTTGTAGAATCCTGCTAATTAGCTGGTAGTTTAACGAGGCAAATAAGTAGCGGTTGTTATTCCTGTAAATGATGAGAGGGTGACCAGCAAGTATTACCGGCCACCCATCGCATCAAAATAAATGGTGATAGAACACAGACTATCACCTACTGCTTAATAGCTATAAAGATCCCCTTTATTCTGTGTGCCGGTTTATGAAATCCTGCTAATTGAGGAGTACTTAATGATAGAAATAAACGAATAAATTTCCCTTCAGGATATTTCCTGGAATACCTGTTTTATCTTCTTTACAGGTGCGCTGTTTTTTCTGAAACCATCTGTCGCAGATAATACCAGTTTGCGGCTGGTAATGGATACCATGGTTCTGGTGAAATTCAGCGCGTGTAATTTTATAAAAATGCATTCTGCACGTGCAGCAGGCGAATCCCAGGTGCGCAGGGTGTAAAGACCATTTACACTATCATAACCCGGAATCGAAGATTTTATAATGACAGGAATAGTTTCTTCCAGCACCTTAATGGCATCGGGTAATGAAGTGTTGATGACAAAAGTGCATGTTTTCAGGTCATCTTCATCAAAACTCTCGGGGGGGAATAACCGGGCTTTGAAATTAATATGCTGAATAAGCAGGGATATCAAAAGAAATAAAATGCTGGCCGCAACAGATATGATGACCCATTGCATAACGGTATTTTTACCGCTGTTGTTGGTAAAGGAGAAAACCAGCAGCGTAAGGAAGACAACAGAAGCCAGGAGTACTGCTGTTTTTAATATGCCAATGAATGCAAGCCGTATGGTATGCTGCAGTCGGGGAGGCATACTTATTCCTTGATACTGACTGGTGAGAAATAGATACCATCCGGTTCGTTGCCTGTAGCGATTCGTCTGCTTACGGACCAGTTGCCTGTATCTAACTCAGCAACTTCATTGTATCCGGCCAGGCAAACATAGGCATAGCGGTTATGAATGTCGGCAGTAAGGCCAACAGGTACGGGCTGGCCGTCATTTGATGCCACATCGATATCACGCAGCCATTTCCTGGCTTTCGCATCGTAGATGCTTACATTGCCCGACATGCCATTGCTTACCAGTACATGCGATCCGTTTGCCAGAAACTTAACCCGAAATGCTACCTGGTGTGCCGGTAATACAGCCAGTACATCCCGGGTAGTGGTATTAACAACTGTTACATTACTATCGTTGCGATTAGCTACCCAAAGTTCCTTTCCATCTGGCGACACTGCCAGGCCTTCAATACCGGCTTTGAAATTGATGACGGTCGTTAATTTTCTGGCCGGTACATCTATTACACTCACCGTGCCGGAAAATACATTGGCTACATAAGCCGTTTTGTCGGTAACGGAATAGGCGACCATATGGCTTCCCATTTGTGCTGTATTGGCCACCTCGGTAATGCTGCCGGTAGAAAGGTCTGCCAGCAGCAGCCTGCTTTTGCTTTCGCAGGTAATCAATACTTCTTTTTCATTAATAAACTCAGCGCCATGAGGCTGCCGGTATTCGCCCAGATCTATTGTGGTTATTTTCTTTTTTTCAGGAATATTAATAATAGTAAGACTGTTGCTTACTTTGGCTCCGTCTCCATAATTGGTAACGGCAGCGATATTTCCGGATGGCGATATGGCCACTTCATGGGGGCCATATTCAACCGGAATAGTTGCCACGATTTTTCCCAGTTTCAGATCAATCAGCGAAACAGCATGGTCTGCCTTGTTTACTACTACCAGGCTACCGGAAGGCTGGCCTCCGCAGGCAATGGTTATCCCAAGCCCAAAAAGGAGAAAAATCTTTTTCATATATATATATGTCCGGGAGTGTTTAATGTTTGTAGGGGATTTCTTCGTTACTTACAATTATCTTTTCGCCTGGTATCGAGAATGTACTGAATTTTCCATTCGTTGTTTAAACGGACCAGTTGTATATTGTTTACTCCACAACTATAAAACTTTCCATTAAGAAATAATTTGAAGGGTGCCCATACAGCAGCCATATGGCCATCGATCTGGATGCGTTCAAATTCCACCTGTTCATCGGCCATGCCTTTGGGTAAAGAAGCAATACTGCGGGCAAAACTGCTGACTGTTTCAGTGACAATTGTTGTTTTACCTCCTTTGCCCGGGGCAAAAGTCTGCAGCAGGGCTCCTTCGGTAAAGCAGGTTTTTAATAGAATAGTATCACTCTCTTTCATGGCAATAAAAGTAGTGTTCACGATATGCCGGATCGAATCTTCGGCCGCAGACCCTGCAGGTTGTGCATTGATCTCTGTAGCTGCCAGAATCAGCAGCAGCGCGGGGAATAGTTTTTTGAAACAGGAGGTATACATAATTAGATGCGGTTAAAAGAATTAATTGGTTTTTATACGGCCTTTTTCTGTATCGGATGCTCCGGACTGCCGCGCATTGAGAGATTTTCCTTTGTTGAAACGGTAGGTAAAAGTGAGTGTACCCACGCGGCTATCGAGATGGCTTAACCAGTCGGCTTTTGACCGGGCAATATTTCTGATATCACCACCGGGCTGATTGGTATAAAACAAATCCGTGATGGCCAGCTTTACCGATCCCTTTCCTTTAAAAAGCCGGTACGATAATCCAGCACGCATTTGCCATACAGGAATAGTCAGGAATTGCCCCACCAGTATCCTGGTCTGGTAAGAACCCGCCAGTTCGGCGCTGAGTGTTTTTGACAGGATAAACTGGTTAGTGGGACCTATATACCAGTACCACCGGTCTTCATTCAGTTCCTGTCCGTAGACCAGCGATTTATATCCCAGGTTTTTGAATTCGCTGTAAAGCTGGAGTATCCACCATTTCCGGAGTTGAAATGTACCATTCACATCGATGCCCCAGGCTGTTTGCCGGCCAAAGTTTCCGGGACGGCTGTAGAAGATAGTGCCCCGCTGCTCATTGGTCTCCTGTATCAGATTGTCGGCAAATCCGTATTCGATGGTTGTAGTGAGAAAATTCTTATACGTGTATGAGATTTCAAAATTGTAAGAGAATGTAGGCTGCAGGAAGGGGTTGCCTGCATAGTAGGTATACCGGTCGAGGGGATAGGTAAAGGGATTCATGTCCTGGTAATTCGGACGATTGATACGACGCCCGAATGAAAAACCAAGCTGGTGTTTTTGCAGGCTGTCGATGCGGTAAGCCAGGTAGAGAGTGGGGAAGAGGCTGGTGTAATGCCGTGTAAAACTGGAATCTTTTATAACGGAATTGCCTAACTGATTGCCCCTGATATTGGTATTTTCGAGACGAAGGCCTAATTGTACAGATATTTTTTTCCAGTCTTTTGCATAATTGAGGTATGCAGCGTTGATATTTTCTTTGTAGCGAAACCGGTTCGAAAAATCGTAATTAGGAGTAGAGTTGTTGCCTGCTACATCAAAGAAGGAGGCTGTATTGTCTGTTTGTACAAAACTGCTTTTGAAACCGGCATCAGCCTTGCCTCCGCCTGCAAGCGGATGGGTATAATCTGTTTTAATAGTTTGGATGGAAATAGTAGCCGGCAGGGTAGAGGCGAGGGTGGAACTGCTTTGTAATGAACCATCGGGTGCATAGTTGCTGTTTTCCAGCCGTTGCGTATAAGTAGATGTATAATGGATATAGTCTGCATTGGCCGATAACTCCCGGCCTTTGGCATCGAGCTTATGTGCGTAGTTGAGGTTGATGCTGCCGTTTTTCCATTTTTTATCCGAAGGGTTATAAGCTGCCACCAGCGATACCGGGTTATTGGTTGCATCCAGCACTTTAGCGCTATTGGTTACTTCGCCCGATGCAGGATTGATAAAGCCAGCCACTACAGCACCCAGGGTTATTTGCTTATTCATGTAATAATCCACACCCACGCGGGCTGTCTGGCCGCTTTGAGCTCTCCGTATATAGGAGTTTTGGGTAAAGCCTGAACTGTAGGAGCCGTCTGCAGCATAATAATACCGGTTGATGCGGAGGTCCTGGTAAGAGTTGTTACGATTCCAGCTGATATTGCTAAACAGGTTTACTTTATTTACCCTGTAATTGATATTGAAACTATTATTGGTGCGCAGATATCGGCCCTGCCCATAGCTCAGACTCAGGCCGCCATTGACTCCACGGGCAATATTTTTTTTCAGTTTGATATTGATGATACCTGCGTTGCCCGCAGCATCGTAGCGTGCAGGCGGATTGGTCATAATCTCCACCGATTCAATACTGCCGGCTGGCAGCGAACGCAGATAATTTGACAGGTCAGCAGCGGCCATATAGGTGGGTTTGTCATCAATGAATACAACCACACCCGGTTTGCCCTTGAGTGAAATATTGCCATTGATGTCGACAAGAATACCGGGTGATTTTTCCAGCACCTCCAGTGCGCTGGTGCCCGCATTGCCGATCAGCGCATCGGGGTTGATTACAACCCGGTCAATCTTACGCTGTACAAATTGTTTTTTTCCACTCACCTGTACTCCCTGCAGTTCTACCTGGCCGGGTAGCAGGGTTATTTCCGGCAGTTGTATGCTATAATGGCCATTGGTGACAGAAACAGGCGTGCTGATATATTTTTGATAACCTACATGAGTGATGCTGATGAGGTAGGTTCCGTCTCTGAGCAGTTCGAATTCAAATTTACCACCGGCATCACAAATGCCTGCTTTCAGGAAGGATGAATCACTTGCTTTCAGCAGGTTTACAACAGGTGTTTCGCCTTCCCTTAAACCGGTGATTTGTCCTTTTATATTGCCCGGTTGGGCCATGGCTGCCTGGAAGATAAATGAAAAGGCCAGCGTCAGCAGAATGCCGGCGGGCTTTAGGGATTTGTTTCTCATAAACGGGTCAGCTTATCGGTGGTTGATTTGGTAAAGCCATTGGCCAAACTGATGGCCGGATCGGAAAATATAGATAGCCCCCAGTACGATAATTATTCCCAGGATAATGCGGAAGTGTTTGCCGGTCAGAAAATTTTTCATAAATAAGTTTTACGGGTATACTGCCTTTTTGATGGCACAGGCAGGCCGCGGACATGTCAAATGTCTTGACGGTCAACGAACCACGTAAAAATCAGGAATCAGCAACCGGCGCGTTTATCAAATACTGCTATTTTACCTGATTAGAGAGGAAGGAGGGAAGCCAAAATGTTTTTTGAATGCTTTGCTAAAGGAGTAGATGTCTGAAAAGCCGCAATCGATGGCCGCAGTAGAAACCGAATACTGCTTTTGCAGCAGCTCCCTGCCGGCTTCAAGACGTTTACGTAAAATATACTGGTGTGGGGAAATTCCGTACACAGTTTTGAACAAGCGGAAAAAATGATATTCGGACATAGCTGCGTGGCGGGCCACCATTTCTATACTTAGTGGTAAAGCAAAAGACTGGTCAATATACTCACGTCCACGCAGGATCCGCCGATACAGATCTTTTCGTGTGGCGGTCTTGAGTACACGAATCTGCTGCAGTTCCCGGAATACGGGTACCTGATCCTTAATGATTTCTTCTGCCAGCGTAAAAAAGAGTTCGTCATTAATATCATCCACACCAAAAACCGATGCCTGCACGTCTCTGCCCAGTTGTTGCAGTCTGCTGCCCAGGTGAGTATTGCTGACCCGGTACTGATTTTCGAAAAAATGATCGGAGTAAAAAAAAGCCGCCAGTTCCTGGTCGGGCTGGGGGCTATCCGGAGTCTGGTAGCTGGCCAGTGCCGCTTCCATAATAGTATTGTGAATATTGATGCAGATACCGTTGACATTTTTTTTACTTTCAATTTCCACCTTTATGTCGCGGTCGCCACTGAGTAATAAATAGCTGCCTGCATCTACCTGATAGATATGTTTGTCGACCGTATATCTTTCTTCACCCTGCGTTACGAATTTTATAGCAAATCCTCTGGCCATAACAGGTTTGTAAAACTCGTAGAGCGAAGACACATTGAAGTTATTGTCTTTATACCGGTAATGCTGAATACCCGGTTGCGTATCTGAAAAACGTAGGGGTGCAGCAGGATGTTTCATGGCCTAAATTTAAACACACTTTATCAGGATGTGACTGTCAAAAAAATACATATTTCCCGCAAGGAAAAAGGTAAATTATATGAGCGGTAGTTGTTTTCCTGCGATGGTATATACCGGGGCCTGATATGTTCTTTTTTACTGCAGTGCGCTAACAGCTGGCTCCGCCACCTCCCCCTATTCAAAATATCAAAGGCGCAAATATCTCATTAAGTAAATAATTACCGGATGTCCGGATCCAAAATCACTGTTTTACGGGATGGCAGGGCAATCGAAAACAATTCATTTTTGGATCCTAATCTTTACCACAAACGCTATTAATCATGAGACAACTATTCCTGTTCTTTTTTATGGCCTGCATTGCGATCGCAGTACAGGCTCAACCCACACAGACACGCAACCTGCCGGTAAGAAAGGTTGAAACGCAAGAGATCAAAAAGATAAATACCACGAAAGTGATACCAATCAGGACTACAACGGGAGCGACTGCTGCCGTATACAGCCCCACCATATCGCGCCGGGTCAATATTGGCAATGGCAGCGGTGTGAATGTAAGGCTCATGCGTGATGTAAATACCGGTGGCGAGCCGGCCTTTAACAAGGAGACTAAATCAACGCTTCCTGATGAGAAATCGGGCAGCATGACCTGTAAAGTGAATAAAGTGACTTTTACTGCCGAAAGCACCACTTTTATGAATGGCAACAACTCTAATCTCATCCGCCTTTATCCGGGAGCCATTTATACATTTGATGATTTTTTTGGTGGCGGTTATAACGAAATTGTGACAGGGCGTAATCCTATCCGGATATATACCGATCAGCCTGTAAAAGCCGGTGGTGTATCTGTTATTACGGTTAATAATCCCAGCGGTGCCACAGTCAACGATGCTTCCACTGGTCTGCCTGTTATCCGCAACAGCATCAACCAGGGCGGCGGCGGTACCGATATCAAGTACCGTTCTTTTTCATCCAACTCTGCAGCAGAAATGGCCATCAAGGTTTCTGCCGGTGGCAGCTACAGCGGCTTTAGTGCCAGTGCCAGTTTCGGTACCAGCAGCGTCAACAACCGTTACTACCTCACCATCGATGTGGTTAAGCCCATGTTTACAGTGAAAGCCGAGAAGCCGGCCAATGGATTTTTTAATGACCCTGCAATAGCAGCTACTCCCAATATGCTGTACGTAAAAGAGATTACATATGGCACAAGGATACTGGCCAATATTGAGCTCACACTCGACAAGCGTGAGGATGCCATGAAGTTCAATGCCGAGTATGGTGCCAAAGGCGGTGTGAACTTCAACCTCGGTGGAGAGTTTCTGAGCAAGGCTTCCAAAGAAACCAAAACAGTGAATGCGTATGTGATCGGGGCGCCCAATACAGCCAGCACATTCAATGTAGATAAACTGGATGAGGAAATAAGAGCCCTGCTGGCTACCTGTACCTTCCAGCATGCACGACCCATCTATTATACGATGGGCGATATGAATGGTTCCACCGTATCGGCACTGAGTGCTACCGATGAGTATACCGAAAGATTGTGTGTGCCTGATAACCTGGTTTATACACTTAAAGAAGCCAGTGTGGAGATCAATACCGGGGCAGATAATAAGGAGGCTCCATCGGGTGTGGCTATGTGGCTGTACAATCAAAACGCAAACCGGGCCGTGTATTATCAGCCGATTGAAAATTCGAAAGTCGAATTTCCTGCCAACAAGACCTCTGTATTCGGCCTCATGAAGTATACCAACAATACTCCCGATTACACACTCGAGTCTATCGAGAAAGACGGTTTGCGGCTGAGCATTTACTATACCCCCAATTTCCCCCTCGATGCCTGGAAGATCAATGGAGTCACACTGGTTCTCAAATTTGTGGATCAGAATGGTACGCCTCACCCGACACTGGGCAACAAGCGGATCACGCTCAACAACGCCGAAACCTTCCTCGACAACTTTGACCGCAAATACCTGACTGGATTTATCAGCGGCAATTTTGTAGGACAGACCTCAACGGTGGGGAAATAGGGAAGAGCGTTTTTAATCGTATGTATAAAAAGGAATGCCTGGTCCGGGACCGGGCATTTTCTTTTATGGCAGCCGATAAGGAAAAGGAGGGATGGGCCGGTTTTTTGAATTGTGGTGCGGGGCATTTAATTTTAATCAATGAAAAGTATAGCACTCATTCTTGGCGCTTCAGTCATACTGGCCGGCTGTGCAACACGATTGACAGCGGATAAACAGGCTTCTTTAAAAAACGAACTGGCCGAAATGGTCAAAAATGACCAGGTGGCGGCCTCTATGCCCCAGGGCAAATACAAAGAGTATACAAAAGAGCAATGGACCAGTTTTAAAGACAGCGTTTTTTCAAGTGATAAGAGACGGGTTGAAGCCATGTTTAAGAAATATGGATTTCTGGGCTTCGACAAAGTGGGCAAAGATGGCTCCAATCATTTCTGGCTCCTGGTTCAGCATTGCGATAAGTATCCTGCGTTTCAACGGAAGGTCTTAAAGGCCATGGATAAAGAGGTGAAAAAAGATAATGCCAATGCTAATAATTATGCCTATCTGTATGATCGGGTTAAAGTAAATGCAGGCAAGAAACAGCTGTTTGGCACACAGGTTACCTATGAAGTAAATACCACAGGCAGGGCAATCCCCAAATTCGGACTTACTGATTCGCTGCATGTAGATCAGTTGCGAAAGCAGTATAACCTGGGGCCTTTAAAAGAGTATTTAAACGAAATGACGGCTATGCATTACGAAATGAATAAAGACCATTATCAGAAAATGGGGATAATGACGCCGAAGTTGTACGAGTAAGATTGGTCGAAATTCTGCTTCGTATGGTCCAAAGGCAGTTTAGTATAAATAGATCACTCCACTTAAAATTTCAGACATAGGGTTTCAAGGAAATGCAGATTGAGTTCGCCGGCAGGTGTTTTCACCCAATAAGGACCCGTTAAATCACCCGTAGATGTTGTTCAGAACAAATGAGGATCAATGGAAGCTAATTAAATTATATCTATACTAATTATTCTCCGGCAGATTTTTTTGTTATTTAAAGGGAAAATGGTAGTTTTCATTTACGCATCGGGTATATACTTTTTTTAATCTTTAAAAAAGGAATATATGAAAATTAAACCTTTTATCCTGGCTTTCGTGGCCACTGTACTTTTCTCCGCAATTTCTTCAGCAACATTTGCAAAAGACAATTTATCAACAACCGAAATTAAAAAAAATCAAAAGCAGGACGGAGATGAAACTCAACTCAAAAATCAGATTTATTTCTTTTGGGATGAGGTTACCTGTCCTGATGGAACCGTAATGGCCGCAGGAGTATTTGGCATTATGGTCAACGAGAATAATCAGATCGTTAGCGTATATCATGACTATTGGGGCGAGACGGTCGCCTGCGAAGATCACCAGATAGTTCATTGGGTCTAACTCTATCAATACCCGATGCTATTTCATAACATGAATACCTTAACCATGAGATTTTTATTTATTATTCTTTTTGTTTCCTCCGCCTGTTTTGCTCAAACCAAAACCGCAATAGGAAGAATTGTTTATGAGAACACTTCGGGGAAGACAATTGATTTTCTCGATATGTGGTTTTCCGGCAACGCATACAAATGTTCCAGAAATCTGAATGCAGATGCTATTTTAAAGGGCGGAATGAAAAGCAGTTACAATAGCATAGAGGATTCTCTTGCTGATGTAAAGAAAATGGAAATCCGTAAGCAGGCTCTTACGCAGATGCCTTCTGTGCAAACGTATTACGCCGAATTAGGCAAAAAGGAAACCTATAACGTTGTGAGGGTCGGAGAGTCGTCTTACGCCATCATCGACAGCACTCCTTTTGTGAAATGGGAAGTGCAAAACGACACGCAAACAATCAGTGGCTTGCTTTGCCAAAAAGCTGCTGGTACAACTGCGGTTAGCAAGACAAAGATAACTGCCTGGTTTGCCCCTTCAATCCCTACCTCCATTGCACCGTTTACCTTAAGGGGACTTCCCGGATTGCTGGTAGAGGCTTCCTATGACACGCAACCTGTTTCTGTCAGAATGCTTAGTCTTGACTATCCTGTTAAGGAAAGGCAGGATATTTCATTTCCTTCGGACATATCCATTATCACTATTTCTGAATTGCGGCAAAAGCAAGCCAAACGAAGTCAGGATTTAAGAAATATGTCTGAGCATTACAAAAATCAGATAAAGGAAGGCCAACCCGGAGTACTTAACCATTGATGAGTTTCAATGTGCTTTAATAACTTCAGAAAGTGTGGATATACATTTATCCTGGCCCTATTTAGCCAAATTCTGATGGCCCAGCCCCTTCTTTCGGGAAAGGTTCTGTCAGAAGATGGCAGGCCTGTTTCTTTTGCCTCAGTTAAATGGAAGATCCAGGCCGATGCAATTGTACAAGCCTATGCGATAGCCGACGAAAAAGGAAATTATGAATTAACCCTTCCTGCCGGTTTAACAGGATTTGTGGAAGTATCGGCAATAGGGTATAAAACAATTGTACTTCACCTGGCAGAAATGAAGGCTTCTTCCGGACAACTTACTATTACATTACCCGTACAGACAGCCGAATTGAAAACCGTTACTGTCCGGAATAAACCATCTGTCAGGGTTTCTGGTGATACAACCGCTTATTTAGTTGACAAGTTTAAGCGCGGCAATGAAAGCAATGTGAATGAACTGCTTGCTAATATTCCCGGGTTCACTGTTGGACGTAGTGGCATTATCACCTATAATGGAAAAGTTATTGATCGCGTGATCATCAATGGCGATGATCTTACCGGAAAGAACTATCGTTATCTGACGCGCAATCTGGATCCCGCCGGCATTGAAGAAATGCAGGTTATCAGAAATTACTCCGATCCGACCAGCATCACGGCATCCCTTACATCCGGCAATGAGCAAGCCTTAAATATCGTCTATAAAGGAGGATGGTTACATCGCATCTTCGGGGTCGCTGATGCTGCGGCCGGACTTCCGGCTACGGCCTATAATGGAGGCGTACAGGCATTGGGATTATTCAACAAGGTAAAGGGATTATTTATTCAACGGGCGAACAATATCGGGCAAACCACTTTAAATCCGGGAGCAAGTATGCTTCCGGAAGATCTGCAAATTGATCCGGTATTTGATATTCCTGCGGTACAATATAAACCATTAACCTCCATTACTGATATTAATACGGGTATGCAGGATGTGACAGCTTTAACAGAAAACAATACAGCTTCCTCTATGCTTACTTTCCTGTTAAAACCAGTAAAAACCTTGTCACTGCGCGGTCGTCTGGATTTCTCGTACGACCGTTATCGGCAGTTTATGAATAACACGGTGACTTATGTGACCGCCAGTCCTCCCATTGATATCGTGCAGCAAAATGATATAAAAAGGCGATTGCAAACCCTTAAAGGGACCCTTTTGATGAACTACTATCTGCCCAAGGGACGGGATCAATTGCTGCTGCTGCTAAAAGGAGCGGCAGAGAATAATAAATCAACTAGCGGGAATATCATTGCGGAGGATGAAAAGCTGGAAAACCTGAGCGAGGAGGATAAACAAACAGGAATAAGACTAATTTATAATCATTTGTTCCGCAAGCAGGCCTCTTTTTCTTCGCAAGTTTCTTATATGGAGGGCCGGTTGCCTCTGACCTACCGGATTTCACCAGCGGCTTTTAACAGTTTTTTCATGCCTGCCGATCCGTTCAGTGATCTGAATCAACAGAGCCGTCAATATTATCAAAACTTTTCGGGTCAGTTGGCCGCTTTAAAAAAATATGAACGGCATACCCTTTCCTGTACCTTATCCACTTCGTTGAAAAAAGAAGAACTGTCCAACGCTATTAGTCATACCACACTCACCCATGAAGATTTTATTAGTTCTGATTCGGTCAATAGCCTGGGTAACAAATTAACTACGGTAAGCAATACGCTGCAGGATACCTGGTTTTTTAACAAGAACGCTGCGGCAACTATTTCGGCTACATTGTTCTATTATGAGAATAATCTTTCAAATCATACCGGAGTCGCCAATTCTCATTCCATAAATGGAATGCGCCTCCTGCCTGCATTTTCACTCAATTATAAACTGGGCAGGTATTCACAATTGAATTTTGCCTTGAATCAGGATAACCGCTTCGCAGAATCGTCTGTTTTGGGTCAGGGTTATGTAATCAGGAACCTTTATACAGTGTCACGTAATCTTAACCTGTTGCAGCAAAGATTGTCCCGGTCGGCGAATTTATCCTTCGTATCCAACAATATAGCAGACAGGAAAAGACTTTTTTATTCTTTCCTTTCCTTCTCTCAAATGCCGCTTTTTTATATTCCCAAAGTTCAGGCACACCCTGATTTTACTTTTATGGAATATGTACCTTCTCAAAAGACTACGCGGATGTTGATCCTGCGAGTTAGCGGACAGAAATTGTCAAAGAACTTTCGTCAGAAAATAGCCCCGGGCATAAGCATTATACAAGGTCATAACTACCGTGTAGAGAATGATATGGAGAAAAAGACGAAATTCTTACAGGTGCAGGGAAACATTGGGTTTGATAAGGAGGTGGGCAGAATACAGTTGAGGACAAGCCTGGAGTACAATATATTCTATCAAACTTTCGTCCGGTCTACGTACAACCAATACTGGACTGCCTCCCTGTATGCAAATTGGAAGCTCACAGATAACTTTTTCCTGGATGGCAGGGCTACTTATTTTATTGTGAAACCATACCATCAACCAGCAGCCGACTTTGCAAACACGGAAGCCGGTATTTTAATTCAAACCAAAAACAATAAATGGAATTTTGGCCTTAGAGGGACAAATCTTAACAACCAAACGAATTATACCACAGCTGTATTTTCGCCCATCAGCACGTCTTTGACCAGTTATCTGCTTTTTCCTCGCATAGTTCTAGTATCCGTTAAATATAAATTTTAGAATGCGGGTAGGTCTAAGTTGGAAAAAGTGAAAGAGGGTATAGAATAAAATTGGTAAATCTGTTTTTGACTTATTGTGAAACGAGGAGTTTCGAAATGAATTTTAACGGAGGTTATTTTCTGTAAGTGTCTAAGGAAGATAGGCTCAGTTTCATTGGTTCCTCGGCGTAATAAAGACTGGTATTTCAAAAAAATCATTCGCTTTGTCTATTTTTATTTTATACGTTTTTTTCGGATACATCGCTTTATAAAACCAAAGTCGGATCGAAGTGGATTCCTTTGTTTCTTATTCTTTAAAATGTCTTGATTTTGATTTTTCCCGGAATTGAAAACTGGATAACAGTCGGCTCTTTATTGATGTTTGTATCAATGCTTCCATTAGCGAAGTCGATAGTAATAGAAAATTTTATCTCACAAGTAAAACAAATGAGTATTTATGCTTACAGCCATTATTCCCAAACTCCCCATGCGGAACAAGGTGGTTACCAGGGATTTTTATTTATCGAAATTAGGGTTTGCAGACATCGGAAGTGCTGAGTTTGGAGAATATTTGATAGTAAAAAAAGATAATGTAGAAATACATTTTTTTGAATTCAAAGGACTTGATCTTAAAGAGAATTATGGACAGGTATACATTCGCGTAAATGATATCGAATCGCTTTATAAATGGATGCTCGACGAAAATAACAAGATTCACCCGGCAGGGCATTTGCAGGCGAAACCCTGGGGCCAAAAAGAATTCTCAATGCTTGACCCGGACAATAATTTACTGACTTTTGGGGAAAGTATTTAATTCAGGATAGTCGAATAGGATGAAAAGGTTACCGTATTTTAAGCCAATAAAATGGGAATATAGGAGCACGCCTTCTGTTCTCTTTCACAGTATGCCTGTAGTAAAGATTATTTGATTACTGTCCTCAATACCGGTATTCGTTGCTCCGGAGCAATTCCGAAAATCTGGAAAACGAAAAATATCAGATTGTGGGAAAGTTATATTTTTAGGGAATAAGACCTGCTAATTCAAAAAAATCTATGATTTCCCCCGAGTTTCTTTATAGTAATATTCCCGAGAAACAATCGAAATATTTTTTATCGATAATCCGGAAAATAGGGAAAGAAAAAAGTGTCAAAAAAGGGGAAGCCGTTATTCGTTACAGTTCGAATCCTTCCTTTTTTTTCTACATAATAAATGGTGCATTTAAAACTTCGGTAAAAAAGGATGATAAGAATTATATCCTTGGCTTTACGTTTGAGGATGATATCGACTGTTGCCCTACCTCTTTGTTGAAAGGCGTCGCGAATAATTTTTCTATCGAGGCAATTATGGATAGCACGATCCTTATTTGTGAATTAAGAGATTTTCAAAGGGCGTGCTCTCCTCAAAAATATTCCAGTATCACAAATAATATAATGGCTAATTATATATCAATTCTTGAAAACAGGGTTGTTGAAGCCATTTCGCTGACAGCAGAGCAGCGATATAAAAAAATGCTTCTGCAGCCACATTTACAGGTTGAGAAAATTCCCCTTTTTTATATCGCGGCTTATTTAGGGATATCCCAGGAAAGGCTAAGCAGGATAAGAAAAAAATTAAGGACTTGACTTAGGTCAAATAAGTCGGTCGGTAGCTGTAGTACTTTTGCATATAAATACTTTAACCGATATGGGTAAGATATTGCTCTTATTTTTCGTTACACTCTGTTCTTTGTACGCATCGGCCCAAAAGACGGTTCAATATGCTGATTCAATTCGAGCCTCATACAACATACCGGAGCTCAGTTACGCAGTACTTGATGGGAAAACAATTTTTGACATTGCGGCGCTGGGTAAACATTCTGTAGCGCTTCCGGACACAGCAACACTAAATGACAGGTTTCACATTGGTTCAAATACGAAGGCCATGACGGCATTTATTATTGCTAAGTATGTTGAAAAAGGGAGACTGAAATGGGATACCAGATTTTTTGATTTATTTCCGCAATGGAAAGAAAAAAGCAACAGTGCGTATGCCGCAATCACACTGCAGGACCTGCTCTCGCACAGAGCGGGGATACAACCCTTTCAGGGGGAAGGAGATCCGACAATCCCCAGCTTTCATGGAACGAATCCTGAAAAAAGAAAACAATTTGGCCAGTTTATATTAACACTGGAACCAGTAAAGGCTGACGAAAAAAATCTGTTTGTTTATTCAAATGCCGGGTATACACTTGCGACATTGATGTTAGAAAAAGTGACCGGCAAAAGTTGGGAGCAACTGGTAGAAAAAGTATTCAATAAAGATTTGAAGTTAAACGTAAAACTTTCATGGCCAGAAAACCAGCAACAAAAAGATACATGGGGACATACTTATAATGATGGCCAATTGGCCCCTGTTTCTTCAGCTACAGATTATCATTTGGATTATACGGAGCCGGCGGGTGACATTAATATAAAACTCAAAGACTATATAAGATTTATTCAACTGAATATATCAGGGCTTCAGGGGCAGGATAATTATTTAAAGGCTAAAACGTATGCTTTTATTCATAAAGGTATTGAGCATTACTCACTTGGCTGGTTTAATATTTATGAAAACGGGAATGAACTTTCTACTCATTCCGGAACGGCAGGTACATACTATAGCCTTGTTCATATAGACAGATTAAAAATGAAGGCGTATATCATTTTTACCAACTCCTTCGGAGATAATACCACACAAGGCGTAAGACTGTTAATGCGAAAGCTCAAAGAGAATTATCAGGAGAAGTAGATATCAATTACTACTCTCAAAAACTGTATGTATTTAATAAGGCGCCGGGTGATTCAGACGCTATTCCGAAACAAAATCCGGTGATAATTATAATATTTCGGCATAACTTCCGGGCGAGGAGGCGTTTTCGATTAATTGAATTCTCTAATCATATTTAGTATTACCTTAAAGTTGTTTCATTCTAATCAAAGGAAAGCCAGTCAGCTCCAATTTTTAAATTTCATCAAAATGAAAAAAACAGTCAGGCTCTTTTCTCTTGTGTTTTATTTGGTAGTCACGGCTTCAAAAATGGAGGCTCAGACGCTGGCAAGCAAGAATACCAGGGCTCAGGCAAGATATAATAAGGAAAAAATTTATGCTGATGCCCAAAGAAAAATCTTTACAATAACAAATTGGGCTGGAGCCAGTATTTCTGAGTTATTAACCAAATGGGGAGGCTTTACTAAAAAGAATGAGCAGCCGAATGGTATTACTGTTTACATTTTTGAAAATCATTATTCAGGCAGTGGTGGAAGTTACAGGCCTGGGTATGTTGTGACAGACCAGTTCGGAAATGTGTTGGAACAAAAAGCGGCCAAAGACAATACCTATTCCTACAGTTTGACAGAGTACTATGAATTCTATGTTGACCAGAGCCAAATCATTATTCACGTAAAAACCGGGACCCGATGAGAGGTATACTTGCTCTAATTATGCTGATTGTTATATCAAAAGCTGCATCTGCGCAGCAATCTTATTTTACCTGCAATAAATTAGCTGTTTACCTAACCAATGGCTCAGTAACAATAGAACTTCCAAAGGTCTCAAAGGAGAAGCTTAGACAACAAATACATTTGTTTATAAAAGAACGGAACTATGTTTATAAACCATATTATTCCGGTGAAGGGTTGATTTCTTTTCGGGACTTTGCTATAATCTGCAATAAAAACAAATGTGGTTCTGATCTAATTGCAATGACCATGTTTCATTTTGCGTATGATTCAGGATTTGTGAAAATTACTCTTGATAATGAAATATACTCCTCGTTTTACGGTGGTGAACTGATAATTAATGATAATGATGATGTGGCTTCAAAGAAGGATGTTCCTTTTGCGCCTTATGAGTTCCAGATTCCTGAACAGTATTCTGATGAATATCCAGAGTCAATTTATGTTTTCAATAAAAGGGGGAAGATCAAAATAAAGAACCCCGATGTTGAAAAAGTTATATTGGATTTTTTTAACCGGTATATAGTAGATATAAGATCTTATTTTGAACAATAGCTGACATGAAGTATTTGGTCTGATGTTTTTTCTGTGTTTTGATGTGGGCTATAAATTATCATCGGATATTGGTTGTGGAAGCCATTCATTATTATTTTGATAAAGGGTATTTGTCCGATGCGCTAAATTAGACTGGTGCTGTGAATACTGCGAGGCAACAGTTGAGTTCATGATTAGTACGACCTTACCCTCCTGTATATATTTAGGACAATTTCAGGAATATTGATAGAATCATAAATGAAGCAGTAGCCTGGTTTGGCGACCGGCGCAATCGGGGCCGGCTAAGCCGGGGGCTTAAATCCTGTTCCTCAATTTGATTCAAAGGCATTAAATCTGATAAGATGGAAATAAAAAAAAGCTGAGCAAATTGCTCAGCTTTTGTGCCCAGGACTGGATTCGAACCAGCACACCTCGCGGCGCTGCCACCTGAAGACAGTGCGTCTACCAATTTCGCCACCTGGGCGCCCGTTTGGGGTTGCAAATATAGGAGAATTATTCGTTCTCCGCCAAATTTTTACGCGATTTCCAGCCAATCAGTATTACACCAATCACTACCAGCAGGGTGCCGGCTATCTGGGCGCCAAAAATGGGCTCACCCAGTATCCAGTGCGCCTGCAGGATGGTCGATACCGGACCAATGGCGGAGATGATGGCCACATTGTTGGTACCGATCAGCTTCATGCCGGCCGACAGCATAAAGGTGGGGATGACGGTGGCGATAAGGGCTAGCAGCAGGCCATAATACCAGGAGTCGCCTACCTGGCTCAACTGGGCATAGTTGCCCGCCAGGATAAAATGCATAAATATGCCGCCGGTGGCCGCCAGCATGGCGTAGGCCGTGAATTTGGTAGGCCCTACCTGCTTTACCATACGGCCGCTGCCTGCTATATAAATACTGTAGGTGATGGCACAGAGAAAGATCAGGAAGCTGCCCCAGTAGATGTCGCCGCTGCTGCCGTCGATCTTTACTTCGCCAAAATAGGCAATGCCAATGCCCACATAGGTAAGTGCCAGGGCAAACTGCTGCAGCCGGCTGATGCTTTCCTTGAAAAACCATACATTGATCAGTACGGCAAAAGTGGGGTAGAGGAAGAGGATGAGTCGCTCCAGTCCGGCAGATACATAACGTAACCCCACAAAATCAAACAGGCTGCTGAGGTAGTAGCCAAACAGCCCCAGCGAAATGATATAGATCCACTGTCTTTTGGTAAACCGTGGCCGTTCGCTGCGGCTGCTGCCGATCCAGGCGGCGGCTACATAGAAAGGGAGTGAAAAAGCCATACGGAGCGTGAGCAGGGTAAGGGCATCGATGGTTGTGTGTGCAAAAGCCAGTTTTACAATAATGGCCTTGGTAGAAAACAGGATCGCCCCGATAAGGGTGATCAGGAATCCTGCCATGTACTGATTGCTTTTGATAGCGGGGTATTGAAACGGGTGATAAAAAAAGCCGTGCTTCAGGAGCACGGCTTCAGTATTTTAAACAGATACGTTGAAGTCGCGCAGGGCATCGTTGAGGCTGGTCTTCAGGTCGGTGCTGGGCTTGCGCTGACCGATGATCAGTGCACAGCTTACCTGGTATTCGCCGGCGGGGAATTTTTTGGGATAACTGCCGGGGATCACCACACTGCGGGCAGGCACATAGCCTTTGTATTCTACCGGTTCAGCACCGCTCACATCAATGATACGGGTGCTTTGGGTCAGTACCACATTGGCGCCCAGTACGGCTTCTTTTTCCACGCGTACACCTTCTACCACAATACAGCGGCTGCCGATAAAGCAACCATCTTCGATGATTACGGGTGAGGCCTGCAGAGGCTCCAGTACACCGCCAATACCCACGCCGCCACTCAGATGCACTCCTTTGCCGATCTGGGCGCAGCTGCCTACAGTAGCCCAGGTATCAACCATGGTACCTTCATCTACATAAGAACCGATATTGACATAAGAAGGCATAAGCACCACATTGCGGGCGATGAATGCACCATAGCGGGCTACCGCATGTGGCACAGCACGTACCCCCAGGGTCTTATAATCTTTCTTGAGCAGCATTTTGTCATAAAACTCGAAAGGCTCTACATTCCAGGTCTGCATCTGCTGAATACCGAAATACATAAGGATGGCCTGTTTTACCCATTCATTTACTACCCAGCCATTTTCGGTGGGCTCGGCTACCCGCAGACGGCCTTTATCCAGTTCTTCGATCACTACCCGCACTGCGTCGGCATATTCATTTTCCTTTAATAACTCTCTGTCGGCCCATGCAGCCAGTATATGTTCTTTCATACTTGTCTGATTTTTGCTGCGAATTTACTTGTAATTGCGATATGGTCGGGCCTGTGTGCACCTGCATTTTAAAAACGAAATACCAACCGGTCATGCAGATTGACTGCGGGCGCCTATTTTTGCAGGAATTCATTGACGCATATATGATCATTGGTTTTGATGCCAAGCGGGCCTTTCATAATACAACAGGACTGGGTTACTACAGCCGCACACTCATCGAGCTGCTGGCAACCCATTATCCGCAGCATCAGTATGTGTTGTTTAATCCCAAATCCTCCGGCCGTTTTCCGTTCCGGCACCCCTCTGTAAAAGAAGTAAGACCCACACGTTTTCCCGATACATTGCTCACTTCGCTCTGGCGCAGCAGCCGGGTAGTGCGTGAGTTTGACCGTTATGGGATTAATCTGTATCATGGATTGAGTCATGAGATTCCTGTAGGCATCGATAACACCAGTGTGCCGGCTATTGTTACCATTCATGACCTGATCCATGAGCGCTATCCCGAACAGTATAAGGCCATCGACCGTAAAATATATACCCGCAAGTATAAATATGCCTGCCGCCATTCGGCCCGCATTATCGCTACCAGTGAGCAAACCAAACGTGATCTGGTGGATATGTATGGCATAGACGGACAAAAGATAGCTGTCTGTTATCAAAGCTGTTCGCCGGAGTATGCCGTGCAGTATACCAGCGAACGAAAGCTGGAGATCGCGCAGCGTTATGGATTGCCACCGCGTTTTTTTCTTTCGGTTGGTACCATCATTGCACGCAAAAACCTGCTCAATGTATGTAAGGCACTTTACCTGCTGCGCGACGAACTGGATATTCCGCTGGTAGTAGTAGGGAAAGGGAATGGACCTTATTATCAGCAGGTAAAGGATTTTATTCTGCAAAACGGATTGAGCAACCGGGTGATCTTTTTATCTGAACAACCGGCGCAGCCGGCGGGTTATCTGAGTACAGCCGACCTGGTAGGTATTTATCAGCAGGCAGAGGCCATGATTTATCCTTCTTTTTTTGAAGGCTTTGGTATGCCCGTTATGGAGGCGCTGTGGAGTGGTCTGCCCGTCATCACCTCCAATGTGTCGTGTATGCCTGAGGTGGGCGGACCGGCAGCATTGTATGCAAATCCCAACAGCTCTGAGGAAATTGCAGTCTGTATGAAACGGATAGCTACAGAGCCGGGGTTGCGTGAACAGATGCAGCAAAAAGGCTGGCAGCATACACAGGGATTTACACCAGAAAAATATGTAACATCTGTTATGCAGGTGTATGAAAAGATATGAACGCATTCGACAGTGATATAGAGCCCTGCCTGAAAGTTTTGCAGGAAGGCGGCATTATTCTATACCCTACAGATACCATCTGGGGGCTGGGCTGCGATGCCACCAATGCAGCAGCCGTGCAGAAAATATTTACATTAAAACAGCGTGAAGAATCCAAAAGCCTGATTGTGCTGGTAGCCGATGAGCGCGATGTATTGCAGTATGTGGCAGCACCTGATATGGCGGTCTTTGATTACCTGCAGACACAGGAGCGCCCAACAACGGTGATCTATCCCGGTGCAATCGGGCTGGCTGCAAATCTCGTGGCCGCCGATGGCTCTGTAGGTATCCGCATTTGCCATGACCCTTTCTGCCGTCACCTCATCCGCCGCCTCAGGCGTCCGCTGGTATCTACTTCCGCCAATATCTCCGGCTCGCCATCGCCCACTCATTTCGCCTCAGTGGAGGAGGTGATTAAGAAGGGAGTGGATTATGTAGTCAACTACCGGCAGAACGATACGAGTCCGGCCCGGGCTTCTTCTATTATTGCCTGGGACAACGGGCAGATACGTGTCATCAGACCCTGATACGTAGCTCCAAAAAACATATCCGTTATCTTTACGCCGCTTATGGAAATACAATGTACACCGCTGGAAAAAGAAATGTTGGCAAGGGTAGCCCGTGCTGCAGCTTCGCTGCAGACACCCGCTTACCTCATCGGCGGTTTTGTGCGTGATAAATTGCTGGGACGTATCACCAAAGATGCAGATGTAGTATGCCTGGGCGATGGTATTGCACTGGCGCAGGAAACTGCCCGGTTGTTTGACCCGGCACCATCTGTCAGCTATTTTAAAAACTTCGGAACCGCTCATATCCGCATCAGATTGTCGGGACATGAAGAAGAACTGGATATTGATCTGGAGTTTGTAGGTGCACGTAAAGAAAGTTACCGTCAGCATACACGTAAACCGGAGGTAGAACCCGGTACTTTCCGCGATGATCAGGAGCGCCGCGACTTTACGATCAATGCACTGGCCATAAGCCTTAATGAAGCGGATTATGGACGATTGATAGATCCATTCAATGGTATACAGGATATGAACGATAAGATTATCCGCACACCACTTGATCCGGCACAGACTTTCAGCGATGACCCCCTGAGGATGATGCGGGCTATCCGCTTTGCCACGCAACTGGACTTTACCATTGAGCCGGCCGTATTTGCGGCTATCCGCGCCAACGCACAGCGTATCCGCATCATTTCGCGTGAGCGCATTACGGATGAGCTCAACAAGATCATTCGCGCACCTAAACCATCCATTGGCTTTGATCTCCTCTATAAATCAGGTCTGCTTAAGTTGATTTTTCCGCAGATGGTCGATCTGGCAGGAGCAGAGTATATTGATGGCCATGGGCACAAAGACAATTTCTATCATACCCTGCAGGTACTCGATAATATTGCCATCAACACGCAAGACCTGTGGCTGCGCTGGGCGGCCATTCTTCATGATATCGGCAAACCGGCAACCAAACGGTTTGAAGAAGGACATGGCTGGACCTTTCATGGTCATGAGGTGGTCGGCGGACGAATGGTGCCCAAAATATTTACCCAGCACAAGCTACCCCTGCACGAAGAAATGCGTTTTGTGAAGAAGCTGGTTGAGCTGCATCTGCGTCCGATTAGTCTTACAAAAGAAAATATTACCGATTCGGCCATCAGGCGGTTGCTCTTTGATGCCGGCGATGATTTTGAAGCACTGATGCTGTTGTGTGAAGCCGATATCACGTCAAAGAATAAAGTGAAAGTGAAACGTTATCTCGAAAACTTTCAGCTGGTGAGACAACGGTGCAGGGAAGTGGAAGAAAAAGATCATATCCGCAGCTGGCAGCCCCCGGTCAGGGGTGAAACTATTATGGAAATGTTTGGACTGCCTCCTTCCAAACCCGTGGGCATATTAAAAGATGCCCTGAAAGATGCCATACTGGACGGAGAAATAGCCAATACAGTAGAAGCTGCGGAGGCTTTCCTGATAAAAAAAGCCGCGGAAATAGGGGTGCAGAAAATTGAATAAGTTCAAATGGTTCAGGTAGTTCAAATGCCAGAACTTAGTACTTATAACTTAGTACTTATAACTGCAAAAAGGGGGGCAGAAAATTTAATAAGTTCAAATGGTTCAGGCAGTTCAATTGTTAAGAACTTCATACTTACCACTTATTACTTACAACTTACTACTTAAAACTTATTTCGTAATTTCGCTATATGGCAATTTTAAAATTCAGGATCTATTTTGAAGAAGACGAAAGTATTTACCGCGATGTGGCTATCCGGCATACCCAGACTTTCAGGGATCTGCATGACTGCATCCTGAAAGGATATGAGTTTGATAATAAGCATAAGGCCACTTTCTTCCGGAGTAATGATCACTGGCAGCGTGGGCGTGAAATAAGCCTGGAAAAATATGATAAGGAGTATAAGGCGCCGCCTCTGCTAATGGAAGAGACTTCTATTGGTTCGGAGATTCGCGACCCCAATCAGAAGTTTATCTACCTCTATGATTTTAATAAAAACTGGACTTTTCTCGTAGAGCTGATCAATGTGTCGAAAGAAGAAAATCCGCGCATGAGTTATCCTTCTACTGTACGTGCAGAGGGAATTGCACCCAGCCAGTATGGTACTAAAGGATTGCTCGGAGAAAAATTTGCCGATGTAGAAGAGAAATATGATCTGAGCCAGGTAGGAGACGGGTTTGGCGAAAAAGATGAAGATGGTGAAGATCTTGGATTTGCCGAAGGCGAAGAGGGCGGAGAAGAAGAAGTATAATATTCTTACATATCCGCCGTGTATACCATGACGGAGGAAAAATAGTAAGCTCCCCCGGGGAGCTTTTTTTATAGAAGCACCAACATGAAAAAACATCCATCTGTACTGGTTATTGCGGGACCAACTGCCGTTGGAAAAACGGCTGTAGCCATTGAAGTGGCCCGCCATTTTGGTACAGAGATCATATCGGCCGACAGCCGGCAATGTTACCGGGAGTTGAATATAGGAGTAGCACGTCCCGATAAGGATGAACTCGATCAGGTACCACATCATTTTATTGCTTCGCACAGCATACAGCAGGAAGTGACTGCAGCAGGATTTGCAGATTATGCAATGGAGGTGGCGCATCGTTTATTTCAGCAGCATGACCAGGTGGTGATGGCTGGCGGCACCGGCTTGTATATCCGTGCTTTTTGCGAAGGACTCGACGATATACCTGATGTGTCTGCAGAACTGCGCGGGCTGATACAGGATAGCTACGCACAAAAAGGATTGACATGGCTGCAGGAAGAGGTAGCAGCGAAAGATCCCTTATTTTATCAGAAAGGAGAGATACTGAATCCGCAGCGTCTGATGCGTGCGCTGGAAGTGGTGGAGACTACCGGGCAATCTATTCTTAGTTTTCATACCGGGCAGCAACAGGAGCGTCCTTTCAGGAGTATACGCATTGCATTGGACCTGCCGCGCGAAGAACTGTATGCCCGCATCAATACGCGTGTCGATAAAATGATGGAAGCAGGATTGCTCGAAGAAGTAAAGTCACTTTATCCCTATCGGTCACTCAATGCACTGCAGACGGTAGGGTATGCCGAACTCTTCGCTTATCTCGATGGTACTCACTCGCTGGAGCGTGCGGTTGAGCTTATTAAACAAAATACACGCAGATATGCCAAACGGCAACTTACCTGGTTGCGGCGTATGACAGATATCCAATGGTTTCATCCGGCCGATACAACGGGTATTATTAATTTCTTTTCACAACATCTGCAGGAGCGTTAAAGGAAAGTTTTAATTGATAAGCGGTCCTATTTTTATTTGGCAATTTCTGCCATTTTCATCATGTGTGCCGCCGGTGATGGGTTATCTTTGCCGTTCATTTTACTCCGTGCATACGGATGCTGCCTTCAAATACACCTACTGAACTTTTTTAGCAACCGGTTGTTGGCTCTTCCGGTCTCTTTTACCAATCACCAATCACATGAAGCAAATACTAATCCTGTACGTATTATCCATTTTTTCATTATCAACCCGGGCACAGGTAGAACGGGAACAACCCACTCCGGATCACCCGGTGATCCAGGTAAACAGCAATCGTATTTATGGTAAACTGATTGATAAAAATACCGGTAAGGGTATAGAGGCTGCTTCGGTACAATTGTTTGCAGGCGATAGTCTCATCCGCGGCATGCTCACACGCCCCAATGGCGATTTTTCATTTGACAATCTCCCCCGCGAAACAAAATTCCGTGTACAGGTATCTGCTATCGGCTATGAACCTTATGAACAGGTCGTAGACCCGGCAGATGCTGTATTGCAGCGCGATCTGGGCAATATCATTTTACAAAGTGATGTGAAACAACTGGGCGGTGTTACTGTTGTGGCTTCAAGGCCGGCACTCGAGATGGGGATCGACCGCAAAGTATTCAACGCTGCCAAAAGCTTTACGGCTACAGGTGGCACTGCCATTGACCTGATGAAAAATATTCCATCTGTGTCGGTGGATATAGATGGAAATGTAACACTGCGCAACAGCAGCCCGCAGATATTTGTAGATGGTCGACCTACTATTCTCACACTTGACCAGATACCTGCTGATAATATCGATAAAGTAGAATTGATTACAAACCCTTCTGCCAAATTTGATGCAGCCAGCTCGGGTGGTATTATCAATATCGTATTGAAAAAAAATAAACGCGTAGGTCTTAATGGTGTGTTTACAGCCGGTATTGGTACACCCCGTATTGCCAGCAGCAACCTTAATCTTAATCTGCGCCAGGGTAAACTGAATTTTTACCTGAGCGGAGGCTTCAACCAGTCTGGCGGAAAGGCTCGCAGTGAAACGCATCGTATCAACCGTCAAAACGGGCAAACCAGCAATTACTTCGATCAGTTCTCTTACAATGACCGTCGCCGCCTGTTTGCAAACATCCGCTTTGGTGCCGATTATTTTATTGACAATCGCAATACCATCAGTCTTACTCAGCAGTTTGGCCGCGGCCGGTTCAGCTATAAAGAAGACCAGGATCAGCAATACCTGAATGCCAGTAAAGAACTGCAGTATTATGGTGAACGACTGGGTGACGGTAAATCGGTTTTTAAAAGGGGAGGCACCACACTTAACTATAAACACAGCTTTCCCCGCCAGGGCCAGGAGCTTACAGCCGATATTACTTATAACTATGGCAGCCGTACGGAGAATTCAGCTCTCGTCAATTCATTCTTTAATCCCAATGGCAGCGTATATCAGCCTTCCACACTGGTGCAAAACTATGGTGATGGCAGCAATGACCAGGTGACCATTCAGGCAGATTATGTAAATCCCATAACCGAAACCAGGAAGGTTGAAATGGGCGTACGCAGTTATATCAACAAATCGCGCAGCCTCTACGATGCTTTTGCTCTGAATAATGGTCAGCCGCAAAAGCTGCCACTGAGTAATAACTATGAATATACCGAACGCGTAAATGCTGTTTATTTTACCTATTCCGATAAAATTGGCAGTATTGGCTATCAGGCTGGTCTCCGTGCTGAGCATTCTCAGTTTGATGGCCTGCTGATTGACAGTGCTTTTAAGTTTGGCTATAAATATCCCAATACGGTTAAAAATATATGGAATGCACTTTTTCCCAGCCTGTTTCTGACCAAACAACTGAATGAAGATGACCAGATGCAGCTCAACTATTCGCGCCGCATCCGCCGTCCCAACTTCTGGCAGTTGAGTCCCTTTATTGATATCAATGATCCGGCCAATATCCGCCAGGGAAATCCCCAGCTGCGTCCGGAATTCATCAATTCATTTGAACTTAATTACAGTCACAACTATGCGAAAGGAAATTTCCTGGCTGTAGTCTATTTCCGTAATAATCCCGATGATATCACGGAGTACAGTGATACCATCACGGCAGCCCAGTATGCGCAAATGCAAAATGCGGCCGTCGATCCCAATGCTATTTTGAATACGTATATCAATGCTGGTGTTACGAACCGCTACGGCGCCGAATTTACCCTGCAGAACAAATGGAATGAAAATTTTGAAATTACGCCTACCGTCAACCTGCAGTACCGGACCGTTAAAGCCCGGGTAAAAGATATGGACCTGAGCAATGAAGGCTTCAACTGGGATGCGAAACTGACGGTGAACTATAAGATCGTAACACAGAAAACTTCTTTCTTCAATAAGCTGGGCTTCCAGTTGCTGGGAGAGTATGAATCGGCCGAGGTAATACCGCAAGGACGCCGCAAAGCGCAGTATGGTGTTGATTTTGCCATTCGCAAAGATTTCCTGAAGAATGACAAGGCTAATCTCACGTTTGGTATCAATGATGTATTTAACAGCAATCGCTGGGGTACAATTTATGATACGGAAGAATTTTACCAGGATGCGTACCGCCGCTGGAATGTGCGCAGTTTTCGTCTCACCTTCACCTACAAATTTGGCGATCCCAATTTTTCGCTCACCAACCGCAACCGGCGCGATAGCGGGGGAGAAGACTGAGGAAAGGTGAAAGGTGTAGGGTAGAAGGAGTAAGGTGAAAGGAAATTCGTTGTAGCCCCGCAAGGCTTTGCGGGGCTATGGTATATGGTAAAAGGAAGAAGGTGAAAGGAAATTCCTGTAGCCCCGCAATGCCTTGCGGGGCTACGGTATACGGTAAAAGGAAGAAGGCGGAAGGAAATCTTCTGTAGCCCCGCAATGCTTTGCGGGGCTACAGGTATGCGGTAAAAGGAAGAAGGAAAAAGTAGTATTCCCCCATAAAAAGAGCCCGGCTATTTGGCCGGGCTCTTTAATAATTTAAAAAAGATTACAAATCAGATTTTGAAGCCAATCGTCAGCATCAGGTTGCTGCCGGTGCCATTGATGGTGGCAAAGGTATTGGCCTTATCAGGCAATCTGTAAGGGAAATTCACATCTTTCTGCAAAGCATGCACATACCCCAGATCAATATACATACCTGCATTACGGTAACCCAGGCCGCCACTCAGGAAGAATTTATTTGACTTCAGCGCGCCATCGGCATAGGGACTGCCATAATAAGCAAGGCCTGCCCGTACCATGATCGTAGTGAATTTGAGCTCACCACCCAGGCGAAAGTTGATCGCATTTTTATAATAATTCTTGATCACTTCATTCAGCTGGTCATAATAACCGTTATCATCATAGTCTTCGGCGTTGCGGAAACGGTTCGATTTATGGGTTACATATTCGATATCGGCTGTGATAAATCCGCGTTGTTGCCGTACATCTTCCACTTCACGCAATACAAAGGCACCACTCAGCATAAAACGCCAGGGTGTAAAAAGCTCATACCGGTATACAGGGGCTTCTCCTCCGGTAAACAGATCACTGGACACTTTGTATACACCAGGTACAGAACGGTACTGATCGAGGTCTACAGCCATATCGGCGGTATAGCTGTCTTTAAGCGTATACCAGGTAGGTGTATGGATGGCCAGACCCAGGCGCAGATCTTCACTGGGTTTCGCGATCATGCCCAGCTTGAGGTTTACACCGGTTCCTTTGGTGGTAAAATGTTCATTCAGTTCCGCGAAGTTGAAATCATTGTTGTTGTTGCCGGTAGCATCAGCTTCCCGCAGCCAGCTGTTTTTGCTGTAGCGTAAAATAGGTATGCCCAGTGAGCCACCTATATAGAACTTGTCGTTCATATTGGCAGCGTAGCCAATAGCGGCTTCTGTAATACCCCCGGTAGTCTGAATACGTTGTGATTGCTCAACGAGGTAGGGGGCATTGTTTTTCAGGTTGTCGCGCAACGCCATACTCACAATATCCGGATTGGGATTATTGCCCAGGGTAACGGTATCTGCCAGAAAGGTATATACGGCCATACGGGTACCCAGCGATACGCTGTTGCTGTTGAGGATATCAGCCAGGCTCAAACCGCTGCCAGCGGCTTCTGCTGCATATTGTTCGCCAAAAGAACTGAAGTCGTTTTTTCCGGTATAGTATACATGGCTGTTGAAATTGGCGGTGGTGGTGACAGCCAGACTGATGGCTTTGCTGGTCCATCGGCCGTTGCCGTTAAGACCACCAACGATGCCCGACGTGCCCAGGTTAAAAAATGATTTTTTGTCTTTTGCATCTGTTCCTCTGAAACTGCCTTTGTTACGTAATCCGTTAAAGCCGGGTGACAGAACCAGGTCGGCGGTTTTATAAAACCCCAGGCCGGCAGGGTTAGTGAAAGTGGCCGAGAGGTCGCCGCCCAGGGCGCCCATTGCTCCTCCGATGGCATTGATACGGGCAGTACCATTTACGGGTTGCCAGGAATATTTGAGAACGTCTTCGGGTATCTGGGCCAGCAGGCTCTGGGAGCAGGCCATTCCAAATAGCAGGATGCCGATTTTTTTCATGTCAAATTAGGTATTGCTGGGATACAAAAAAGGAGGAAACATTCCCTGAATCAGCATAGAATTGGTTTCCTCCCGGAAAGTATATTCAGATCAGGCAGAGACCGCATTAATGGTACGGACCCGCCTGCAGATTTAGCGAATCGGACGGCTTACACCACCACCACTGCTGCTGCTACTGCTGCTTCTTGATCCGGATGATGAACTGCTGGATGAAGAAGGATTATAGCTGCGTGTGGGAGTGGAGGTAGAGTTGTTATTGTTATGAGAACCGTTATAACTGTTGTTGCTGTTGTTATTTGATCCGGAGAAAGTACGGCGAATGGTACCACCCAGTCCGCTGTTGGCATTGCTGTTATTATAGCGGGGACCGGTATAGGTATTATTCCTGCCGGGAGCATAGCTGCCATTAGCATTACTATTTGTCCGGATATTATAGCTGGCAGGATTCAGTACCAGTGAACGGCTGGGGGGATTATAGTTAGCCGGATTCTTTATAATCACGACTCCACCGCCATGGCCATATCCGTAACCTCCGCCAAAATTCCATCCGCAATAAGGGTTGTAGAAATTGTTCCAGGCCCAGTAGCTGTTCCAGGGACTATTCCAACTGGGGTAGTAGCTGTAAGGGCTGTAAGCGTAAGGGTTATTGTAATAATCATCGAAGGCCGACCAGCGATAACGGTCGGTTATACGCATCCGCAGATAGCGGTCTTCATAATAATCGGTGCCGCCGTAGTAGCGGTCATCACGCTTATCGGCAACCACGTACTCTTCCTTATCCGTTGCCGGGGAAAAGTACACATCATCGGGCGTCTGCCCGGTTTTATAGGCCGTGCTGCAACTGGCCAGAACCAGTGCCGAAAGGGCTGATAAAAGGAATGTGCGTTTCATGGCAAACGGTTTTAGTGGTTTAGGGCTGAAGTTACTAATTTTGTGCGACTTCAACCGGGGCAAACGATTGTTTGTCGAAGTTACAGTGTAATTGGTCGTTATTGTAATGACCGCTGTTAATAATAAAATAAAATAACCCAATTTCAGGCGATCCGAAAGGGGGCCTAACCAGATTTTATGAGCAAGGAAATCACGTCACGCGAGAAGGACTATTCCCAATGGTATAACGACCTGATTATTAAAGGTGGCCTGGCTGATTATTCAGCTGTAAGAGGTTGTATGGTCATTAAGCCGCACGGCTTTGCATTATGGGAAAATATGCGGGATCAGCTTGACCGCATGTTTAAGGAAACAGGGCATGTAAATGCTTATTTCCCCCTCTTTGTGCCCAAAAGCCTTTTTGAAGCAGAAGAAAAAAATGCGGAAGGTTTTGCCAAGGAATGTGCCGTAGTGACTCACTATCGCCTTAAGACGGATCCTTCGGAAAAAGGCAAACTGATGGTGGATCCAGAAGCAAAACTGGAAGAAGAGCTGGTAATACGCCCTACCAGCGAAGCCATTATCTGGAATACCTATAAAAACTGGATACAATCTCACCGCGATTTGCCCCTGCTCATCAATCAATGGGCCAACGTAGTGCGCTGGGAGATGCGCACACGCCTGTTTCTGCGTACTGCAGAATTTCTGTGGCAGGAAGGGCATACCGCTCATGCCACCAAAGAGGAGGCTGTGGAAGAAACAGTGAAAATGCTGAATGTATATGCCGAGTTTGTAGAGAATTTTATGGCCGTGCCCGTGATAAAAGGAGTGAAAACTCCCAATGAGCGGTTTGCCGGTGCAGAAGATACCTATTGTATCGAAGCGCTTATGCAGGATGGTAAAGCCCTGCAGGCGGGTACTTCACATTTCCTGGGTCAGAATTTTGCAAAGGCATTTGATGTAAAATTTGCCAATAAGGAGAATCAGCTGGAGTATGTATGGGCGACCAGTTGGGGTGTAAGCACCCGGCTGATCGGTGCGCTGGTAATGGCGCATAGTGACGACGAAGGTCTTATACTGCCTCCCCGCCTTGCACCCCTGCAGGTGGTGATTGTGCCGATCTACAAAGGTGAGGATCAGAAAAACCTGATCGATGCCCGGGTTCATAGCCTTGTTGCCGAACTCAAAAGCATGGGTATACGTGTGAAATACGACGATGCAGATCATGCAAGACCAGGCTGGAAGTTTGCCGAATATGAGTTGAAAGGAGTACCTGTGCGCCTGGCTATTGGTGCACGTGACCTCGAAAATAATGTAGTGGAGGTAGCCCGTCGTGATACACGTGAAAAAACAAGTGTAAGCCTCGACGGCATTGCAGTGTATATCCGCCAGTTGCTGGAAGATATACAGCAGCAAATGTTTAATAAGGCAAAAGCATTTCAGCAGGAAAATATCCGCCACGCCAACAGTTGGGAAGAGTTTGAGCAATTGCTCGATGAAAAAGCTGGTTTTGTGTCTGCTCACTGGGACGGCAGTGCAGAAACGGAAGAAGCCATTAAAGAAAAGACGAAGGCGACTATCCGCTGTATTCCGCTGGATAATCCCCTCGAAGACGGTACCTGCATTCTTACCGGCAAACCTTCACGCCAACGGGTATTATTTGCACGCGCCTATTAATCAACCTGATCTCTTTATATCTATACCCCGGCAGCACCGGGGTATTTTTTTTATATAGGGCCCCGGCTATGCAGAAATTAGATTTGCAAAAGCACAGGCAGCAGCTTATTTTTAGTCTGCACCAAAACCAAATCAGCATGGAAGAAAATCAATCGATCCTGGGCATGGAAGTAGAGCCGCAGGGGAGAGCCAATCTTACCGAAGTAGCCCGCTGGGGCAAATTTCTGGCCATTGTCGGCTATGTTTTTATGGGAATTTTTGTTCTCATGTTGGCGTTTGCCTGGAACAATATCATGACAGCTTTTACAGGTAGTTATCCCGATCCTTACAGCAGTAGTCTGGTGAGTGCCTCCAGCGGATTTTTCCTCCTAATTATTGTATTATTTTTAGGCGTTTTCTTTACGCTGCTGTTTTTTCTGCTGCGAGGTGCCACCCGTATCAAAACGGGGTTGCGCGACAATGATCAGGCCCTCTTTAACAGTGGTCTGGCCAATCTCCGCAATTATTTTATCATGTTTGGCATATTGAGCATTTTGCGCGTTTTGTTCTCACTCATGGCATTATTTTAAACAAAAAATATTGTTGTATGCAACAACCCGAAAATCAAAGTAGCCTTTTTTCAGAGCTGGAGTATGACCCAATGGCTAAGTCCTATATAGGCAGTATGGCCAGTTGGGCACTTATTGCAGGCATTTGCAGCATCATCTTACTCTGTGTTTCTATTTATGAAGCATACAGACCCCGGGAAATATTTGCGCGTCGTACCGAAGGGTTTGGCGGATTTGAAATGGTATCCAATGCAGCGATAGGCTCTGGTATTATTTCTATCATTATCACCCTGGTCATTAATGTAATCCTGATCCGTTTTGCTGTGACGACCCGGCGTCAGCTGGAGAATGGGAATGCCATGGGCCTGGGGCAGAGCTTTGGCAGCCTCAAAGCCTATTTCATGATCATCTCCATCCTGGTGATCCTGGCTATGACGCTGGTCTTCCTTGGGCTGCTCGTAGCCGGTACGATCTAAACGGTATGCTTATTTAACAGACAGATAATTATAATCCTTCAGCAGGGTGTCCAGAAAATCAATGGGATCCTGCTGAGTTTCTATCTGGAGGTGGGTGCGTATTTTATGCGCGGCGGATTCAGCAATAGTCCAGTCATTTTTGCGGCGGGCTGTTCCCAATATGGTTTTAATGGCATTGATATCCTTATCGCTGAGCTGCATAATGGCGGGGTATACGGGCTGATAGTCACTTGATACCTCCTGAAAGACCGTTTCCTCGATGCTCGATTTGGAATGTGTGCGGATCAGAATAGTACGTGCCAGTACATCACCAATGCGCTGCCCTTTTGGTGTGGCAATGACCAGGATGATATCGGCTATCAGAAATCCAAAGCCTACAAGCAGGATAAATGTATTGGAATTGTCGCCATTTTCTGCGCTTTGAAGCAGCAGAAAAAAGAGGATCACCATCCAGGTATCGGAAACCCGCAGCAGCCAGCGGATGAGAAACTGGCTGATACTGGCCCGGCCTCCATTTTCGTTGACCACCCGTATACCCATGATCTTTTTGCCGATGCTCTGGCCATTGAGGGATATTTCGAGCGTAACGTGATAAAGTATCACAGGTATCCACAGCAACAGATAAAGTGTTGCCACAGTGTAGTATGACTCAATAATATTCTGACCTGACCGCATTGAATCTATCAGACTCACACCAATGCGCAGATAAATGTATTGAACAACGAAATCAATAATAAGTGCCAGTAACCGGCGGTAGAACTCCGGTACTTCAAACTCTACATCGATATTAAAGGTCGTTGGAATCTTAATACTGGCCATTCGCTCCGCATAGGTTTTAACCAGCCCAAAATAGTCAATTTTTCGGTGATATTTATAGCCTCACAGCTAGTAAGCAAGTATAAAAAATAGTATTTTACAACGCAAACAGGCAATTTGAGAGAGGCACTTTTTATTAAAAAGAACAAGGATCGCTGGCTCAAAAACCAGCAGATGCCACCTGATAATCCCGATGAAATGGCCAGCGAGTTCACGCAGCTGGTAGACGATCTGGCTTATGCCAAGACGTTTTATCCGGGTAGTAAGGTGACCTCCTATATCAATAGCCAGGCTTCTAACGGCTATCTCCGGATTTATAAAAACAGGAAAGAGGAGTCGAGCCGCCTGGTAACTTTCTGGCGATATGATCTGCCGCTCACAATCTATAAACATCGCCGCGTTGTTCTCTTTACGCTGGCCCTGTTTCTGCTATTCTTTGCCATTGGTTTCTTTTTGTCAAAAATGGATGAGAGTATTACCGCCGGTTTTCTTGGCGAAGATTATGTAGACGAAACAAAGGACAATATCGCCAAAGGCAACCCCTTCGGAATATATGAGTCAGGCCCTCCGGTATTCAGTTGGTTGCGTATTATGATCAATAATATTAAAGTTGCTGTACTGGCATATGTACTGGGACTTTTTGCCGGCTTGCCCACCATCTATATCCTGGCACAGAACGCAGCCATGGTTGGCGCATTCGACCAGTTTTTTGTGGCGAATGGACTGGGTCTGCAGTTTTTCCTCGTGGTTTTTGTACATGGTACACTGGAACTGACTGCTATTATTATTGCGTCTGCTGCCGGTATTATCCTGGGAAAAAGTTTTCTGTTTCCGGGTACAGCCAAACGAATCGATGCATTTAAGGAAGGGGCCAAAGACGGCGTAAAGTTGTTGATTGGTCTCATGCCCATCTTTGCGCTGGCTGCTTTTTTTGAAGGGTTTATAACCCGTTTATACAACGATCTTTCTGTATTGACCACACTGATCACTTCTCTGTCGGTTGTATTTGTGCTGTGGTATTTTGTAATTCTGCCCGCCAGGCTGGGTCGCAGACTGGCTACTGTAAAGGACGAGGAGGTATAAGCATTTTGAGCAAGTATTCTTTATACCAAATCAGGAAGACGACATTGATCATAACTATCTGGATGATCTGCGGCCTGCTTTCGCCCGTTTTCCTTTCTGCGCAGGAGCGAACCCTGGAGCCTGATACCACCGTACCTTACATAGAGCCAGTTCCCGATACAATTGTTTCGCCAAAGGATTCAACGCTGATGCTGGTAGAAGAGCAGGATTCTGAGGATTATACCCCGGCAGTGGAATCAACATCATTAGCGCATTATTTTCTGCCTATAGATAGCATTGGAGAGCGTAAATGGGCACAGGTACAATTGCAGCGGCGTCTGGGCGATTCTGCACGTACAGCTCTGGCAGCAGATAAAGACTTCTGGTACGCCAATTATGTTTTTAAAAAGAAAGAGGAAAAAAAACAGATCAACCTTCGCTTCTGGCAAACCGATGCTTTCCGCACCATCATGTGGGTCATCATCATCTGCTGTTTTGTAGCGATTATAGTGCTGTACCTTGCCAGCGATCGCGTAGGCCTCTTTCGCCGCAGTTCGCACCAGATTGCACAGGATGAAACAGGAGAAAACGATATTCCCGAGGATATATTCGAGATCAACTACGATAAGGAGATTGATAAGGCACAGGCAATGGGTAACTACCGGCTGGCCGTCAGGTTGCAGTTTCTGAAACTATTACGAACTATGGCCGAAAAACAGATCATTCAGTATGCACCGGCACGCACCAATTTTGATTATCTCGTGCAGCTGCATAAGTCAAACTGGTATCATGATTTTTTCCGGCTTACCCGCCATTACGAATATGTATGGTACGGCCAGTTTCCCATCGATCAGCAACAATATAACCAGGTGAGTAATGAATACAGGCAGGCTTTAGAAAAACTCAGGTATTAATTTGAAAAAAAGTATTCCATATATTTTAATGGGCGTTTTGCTCGTGCTGGTATGTCTGCTGCTGTTTACGCGCAGCAGGGAGGAATTCCGGCAATTAAACACTCATTTCAGTTTCCGCAAAACTGATAAGATACCTTACGGTACTTATGTGGCATACAACCAACTGCCCGCACTTTTTCCGAAGGCGGAAATAAAGGTGGAAAGAAATGCGCCGGGTATCTGGAAAAGTCTCGATGAAAACGGCCGTGGCCAGGTGCTGCTGGCTGTTACTCCACAGGTAAGTATCGACAAGACGGAAGTAACAGCGTTGCTGAGATTTGTCGGCAACGGCAACTCTGTTTTCCTGAGCACTACCGAACTGCCGTCCTCCCTGCGCGAGGCCATCGGGGCAGATATCTATGGAGTATCATTTGATATCTTTCGTCAGTTTGCGCCAGATAGACCCGATTCACTCACCATTTCACTAGCAATCGATTCTGGAAAAATACCGCAGCAGTTCAACTATCCGGGACACAGCATTGATATGCAGTTTGACCGGGTAGATGAGAGCCGTGCCCTGGTATTAGGATATTCAAAAAACGGAAGGCCCAATTTTGTGATGCTCCGCATAGGGCAGGGGCAGCTTTTTCTGCACCTGGCCCCCATGGCGTTTACCAATTATTTTATTCTGCATAATGCCAATATGGCCTATTATGAAAAAGCGCTTTCACTGTTGCCTGCCAGTGCCAGTGTGGTAGCCTGGGATGAATATTTTATCAGCCATCGCAACAGAGAGAATAAGCAATCTAAACCCAACTGGCTCACGGCATTGATGAATCTTAAGAACAGTGAGGGGAAAAAACCATTTGGTGCTGCTATGTGGGTGCTGGCCGGTTTGCTATTATTATATGTGCTCAATGAAATGAGGCGTAAACAACGTCCTGTTCCTGTCATAAAAAAACCAGCCAATGATTCGCTCGATTTCGTGAAAACGATTGGCCGCCTGTATCATGATAAAGGCGATCACCTGAACCTGGCCCGTAAAATGGCTGCTTATTTTCTGGAGCATGTACGTAACAGGTATAAACTGCCTACCAACAAACTGGACCAGCAGTTTTGTGATGCGCTGCATTATAAATCCGGAATCGACCTGTCGTTGATTTTGTCGATAACGAGTTCAATAGAAGTGCTGGAGCAGCGGACAAGTCTGGGGGCAAAAGAACTGGCTGCTTTTCATGCTTCGCTCGAAAATTTTTATAATTACTGATCAATAAACCGTTTTGGCCTGTTTTATACCGGCCTCAACAGATAAACCAAAACCGTTGACATGGAAGAACAAATCTTTGAGCAGCGTACTAACCTCGAAGCACTTAACCAGGCCGTAATGGGCATACGCAGCGAGATCGGCAAAGTGATAGTGGGGCAGGATGAAATGGTAAAACTGATTCTTGCAGCCCTGCTGGCCGATGGTCATGTGCTGATAGAAGGTGTGCCGGGTGTGGCCAAAACGCTTACGGCCAAACTGGTCGCGCGCAGTGTGGATGCAGGGTTCTCGCGTATCCAGTTTACACCCGATCTTATGCCCTCCGATGTACTGGGCACTCCTGTATTCAATCCACGCGATGCAGTATTTGAATTCAAAAAAGGGCCCCTCTTCAGCAATATTGTACTCGTAGATGAGATCAATCGTGCCCCTGCCAAAACACAATCGGCCCTGCTCGAAGTAATGGAAGAAAAACAGGTTTCTGTAGATGGTAAAACCTACCTCATGGATGCTCCGTTTATGGTACTGGCCACTCAGAACCCAGTAGAGCAGGAAGGTACTTACCGGCTGCCCGAAGCGCAACTGGATCGCTTCCTTTTTAAAGTGGTAGTGCCTTATCCCAGTGAAGCAGAAGAACTGGCCATATTGAGCCAGTTTCATAAAATGGGCAACCAGCAGGCACTCGATGTGGTAAAGCCAGTGCTGAGCGGACAAATGATCAATGAAATACGCAAGCAGATACGTACCATTCTTATCGAAGAAAAACTGCTGCAGTTTATTGCCCGGCTCGTGCATCAGACACGCAATCATAAATCCATTTACCTGGGTGCATCTCCACGGGCCTCGCTGGCTATCATGAATGCTGCAAAAGCCATTGCCGCCATGCAGGGACGCGATTTTGTAACACCCGACGATATCCGCGAAGTAGCCGTGCCGGTATTAAGACACCGCATCATGCTGTCGCCCGATAAAGAAATGGAAGGAGTAACCGAAGCGGAAGTCATCCGCCAGATCATTCAGGGGCTTGATATACCCCGGTAAAAGCGCTGTGCAGCCTTTAATATGTATAAATCACTTTTTTTAAATAATATAGTCTACTACCTGGCCGGCGCTGCTGCAGTGCTGTTCACACTTGGCTATTTTTTCCCGGATATGTACCAGGCAGGCTGGTTGTTGTTACTGCTGCTGGGTATTGCCATTGTAATAGAAGTGTTGCTGCTCTATACATTCAGGCAGGCTATCGGTGCTGTACGCGACACGACAGACCGGTTTAGCATTGGCGACGAAAATAAAGTGACACTGGAGTTGCATAACCGCTACCCGTTTCCGGTGCGGCTTAGTATTATTGATGAATTGCCTGTACAGTTTCAGGAGCGCCACTGGTTAAAAAAAGTACAACTCAAAGGCGGCGAAAGCAGCGAGCTGGTTTATATGCTGCGACCGGTTACCAGAGGAGAATATGTTTTTAACGATATCAATGTTTTTGCACATGGCCCTCTTGGACTCGTCAAGCGCCGCTATAGGATACCACAGGAGCGAACCATAAAGGTATATCCGTCTTACGTGCAGATGCGCCGGTACCAGTTGCTGGCTGTCAGCAATCGCCTGCAGGAAGTAGGGGTAAAACGCATTCGCCGCCTGGGACACAGCCTCGAGTTTGAACAGATCAGGGAATACGTACCTGGTGATGATTACCGTACGATCAACTGGAAAGCCACTGCCCGTAAAAACGGGCTTATGGTCAACAACTATACCGATGAACGCAGCCAGCAGGTATATTGTATTGTCAACAAGGGACGCGTCATGAAAATGCCTTTCGGTGGTATGACCCTGCTCGATCATGCCATCAATGCCTCACTGGTATTGTCGAATGTGGCGCTCGTAAAGCAGGACAAAGCCGGCCTCATCACCTTTGCCGAAAACCTCGACAGCTTTGTGCCGGCTGACAAAAAGCCCACACAGATGAACCTGCTGCTGGAGGCGCTCTACCGTCAGCAAACGCGTTTTCTGGAACCTGATTTCGAAAAATTATATGCCGTGGTACGTACACGTATTACGCATCGCAGCCTGCTGGTTTTGTTTACCAATTTCGAATCGCTCGAAAGCCTTGAGCGGGAAATGCCCGCCTTAAAAAGACTGGCACGTTATCACCTGCTGCTCGTGGTATTTTTTGAAAACACAGAATTGAAAGCGCTTACCAATCAGGCATCCTCTACAGTAGAAGATATCTATATTAAAACCATTGCCGAAAAATTTGCTTTCGAAAAAAGACAAATGGTTAAAGAACTGCATAATAATGGAATTCTTTCTATCCTCACCACACCCGAAAACCTCAACGTAAATACGGTCAATAAGTATCTGGAACTAAAGACACGGGTTTCGATTTAGTCGACAGTTGACAGTGGACAGTTGACAGTTGACAGTGGGCAGTGGACAGTGGATAGTGAACAGTGGATAGTAAGAACAGAATGCCATCTAAACTTTTAATTCTTTTGACTCTTTATACCTCTTAAATCCTTTAAACTTTATCTCTTCACTGTCAACTGTCAACTGTCAACTGTCAACTGTCAACTAACTCATACCTTTGTCCGATGAATACTTTCGAAGAAGGCCGCGTGATTTTGCTCGATAAGCCGCTGGAATGGACCTCTTTTGATGCCGTACGTAAAGTGCGCAACCTGATCCGTATTAAAAAGGTAGGACATGCCGGCACACTCGACCCCCTGGCTACCGGTCTGCTTATTATTTGCACCGGCAAGTTTACCAAGCGCATCAATGAATACATGGCGCGGGAAAAAGAATATACTGGTACCATCACAATCGGAGCCATTACACCTACCTATGACCTGGAAAGTGAGCCGCAGGATTTTAAACCCTTCGAGCATATCACTCTGCAGCAAATGCAGGAAGCTGCTGCACAGCTTACAGGGCCAATTATGCAGGTGCCACCTGCACATTCGGCAATAAAGGTGGGTGGCAAACGGGTATATGAACTGGCCCGGAAAGGTAAAGAAGTAAAGCTGGAGCCACGCCCTGTAACCATCAGCGTTTTTGAACTTACAAAAATCGAATTGCCTGTAATTTCTTTCCGCGTTGTATGTACTACCGGCACGTATATCCGCAGCCTTGCCAATGATTTTGGAGCTATCCTGGGATGCGGGGCCTATCTGAGCAGCCTGTGCAGAACCCGCATCGGTGAGTTTACACTGGAGCAATCTATCAGCATCAGCCAGTTTGAAGCAGATGTGCTGAAAGAACGCGAAATAAATCAGAATATAAAGGGGTAGTTGATACCTAACTGAAACTGGCTACCCTTGAAGAAGGGATAGCTGAACCAGCGGTTCTGGTATTGCGCATCTGTAACGGAAGGGCTGGGATCTTTTACTTTGTAACCATAATCGAAGCGGATTACAAAGAAGTTGAAATCTACACGCAGGCCACCACCCATGCCAATGGCTATGTCCTGTCCCAGCCGGCTGAGTTTGAATACCTCTTCTGCAGGCCTGTTATCTGCCTTTTTAAGGAACCAGACATTCCCGATATCGGTAAAGAAGGCGCCATTTACTTTTACGCCAAAGGGAGTGCCAATCGGAAACCGGTATTCGGCATTGGCCTCAAGTTGCACATCGCCATACCGGTCAGGTGTGCCCAGTGACCCGTTAAACTCTTTGACGGTAGAGCCCGGACCCAGGCGGCGCAAGGCCCATGCCCGCATACTGTTTGGACCGCCGCTGAAATATTGTTTGAAAAAAGGCAGATTGTTACGTTTCAGCGGATCGCGTGTGGAATTGAACTCATAACCCAATCCGGCAAACAAACGGAGTGCTATAGACGATTTGGGACGTCGTATGAGATGGGCAAATTCCACATCCGCTTTAATAAAACGATACAGCTGCTTATCAAGGAAACTGTTGCGGATTAAACCGGTAAGCGTGCCCGATTCTTCGACGTTGGCGCGAAATAAATTAAGCTTATTTCCCTTTCCGCCGCTGATGGTAAGATTGGTAATGATGGATGCAATAAAACCATCGGTAAAAATGCTGCGCAGAGAAGGGTTATTGCTGATAAGTGTCTTCAGACTGTCGCGCTGAATAAGCCGGGAGTATTCGATATTAGGCAGCTTAACTGTTAAAAGCTTATTGGCACTTTGAGCCCGATTGCGCCATTGATATTCGTAACCCCATGATCCGTTGATGCTGGTTAGGTTATACAACAGGCGTCTTTCCGTATTGGCTGCATTGAAGGCAAACTGGGTACGGAAATTATCGCGCCTGTTTTCGGGAATCCATTTGATGGCCGGAGTAAACCGGGGGAAAATGATAGTATGACTGAAACTGACCTGCTGGGTCTGTATGAACTGGCTGCTGCCGTTGGCGCCCAACTCCACACCATAGCGTACGTTGGTGCTGGCCGTATTGGCTGCCCGGGCAAAATTCCGGTTTTGCACACCTACGTTGATACCAATACCAAACAGGTTGCCCGATATAGCACTTTGGTTAATGCTGCTTTCGAGGTTTGTATTGAAGGAATATTTACTGGCAGGGCTTAAGCGAATAATATAATCAACCGTGTCTGAATTGGGCCGGGGCACCATATCGATGCTGGCCATACGCCAGGTGCCAAGGTTGTTGAGGTTATTCAATGTGCGGGTATAACGACGCAACCGGTAGATACTGTCTTGCGGAATATTGACCAGCAGCGGAAAAATGTTGGTCTTGTACTTTCGCTGGTATTGCACAATCCGCATATTTTTTACGCTGTCAATTTTTTTGACCAGACCGGCCGTATCTACACGGTAATCAGGATAGATTGTAACATGACCGTTATAAAATTTGGTCAGACGCAGGCTGTCGTAAGACCGGAGGCGGATATCGAGATTGGCCTTTGGATTTTCGCGGCGCTCCTGCAGGCGTTCCAGCAACTCAAGCTGTTCAAAAGGATCAAGACCCGGTTGCAGCAGGGCTACATCAAGCGTATCCCAGAGCCCCATCATTTCATCGCGGCTGAAGCGCAGGTATCCGTTGTTGCGATAAAGCTCTGTAAGCCGGTCCAGTTCGGCGCTGATAGGAGCTTTGGCAAAAGGAGTGCCTTTGCGGATTAGTGCGTCTTTGCGCGACGAATCGGCCAGTTGCTGCAATTCCGGATGACGCATAGTGTAACTGATGGAGTCAAGCATGACCTGCTTGCCGGGGCGCACGTAAAAATCAATAACCATCCGGTGATGGTGATATGCTTTCGGAAAAAGACTGCGCGGAGGTTTCAGGTGACTTTCATAATAAATGGAATCATGAAAATATCCCTTTGACTTGAGCAGGGCCCGCATATATACGATAGAGTTATCGGCATTGACACTGTCATAGACGGGTGGCTTTTTCATTACCTGCCAGGCCAGTTTTTCAATACTCCGTACCTTCAGGCTATCGTCGAGCTGGCCTTCCAGGCCGCTCAGCAGATCCGCTTTTTCTTCTTTTGAAAAGTTGCCTATTAACTTGATATTTGTTTTATAAACAAAATTTTTATCGGCAGGGCTTTGCTTGACGATGGTACAGGAGCCCAGGAGGGCAATCCAGATTCCGGCAACAATGGCTTTCAGGTAGACGGTATGGGACGTAGATTTGCCGGCTGACATAGAAAATTTGAAACATCAACAATGCTGACCAAATCGCAGATCAAATATATTCAAAGTTTAGGCCATAAAAAACACCGCGATGCGGAAAAGCTCTTTCTGGCCGAAGGGCCAAAGATAGTGGGAGAATGGTTACAGGAGCATGGTTTGCGCCTGCAAACTATTTATGCCACGCAACAATGGATAGAGCAGCATGGGCAGATAGCGGTACCCGTGCAGAAAGTGACAGAAGATGAATTGGCAAAGATTTCACAGTTGCAGACACCCAACCAGGTGCTGGCTGTGGTACATCAGCAGGAGCCGCCTGCTGCATTAGAGGCCAGCTCCTCACTTGTACTGGCCCTCGACACCATCCAGGACCCGGGCAATCTGGGTACTATCATCCGTATTGCCGACTGGTTTGGAATAAATGCGATTGTATGCAGCCGTGAATGTGCAGATATTTATAACCCCAAAGTGGTACAATCGACCATGGGAAGCCTTGCCAGGGTCAGAATATTATATGCAGACCTGGTAGAATGGATAGAAAGCCAGCCCGGTTGCCGGGTATATGCCGCTGCGCTCGAAGGCCAGGATGCAGGGAAAATGGGCGTACTCAAATCGGGCGTACTGGTAATTGGCAACGAATCAAAAGGGATCAGCGCACCGGTTATGGCAAAGGTGAATGTACGGATTACTATCCCCCGCAAAGGGAAAGCCGAATCGCTCAATGCTGCGGTGGCAACCGGCATCCTGCTCTCGAAACTGACCTGATATCCCGCTTATTTTATTGAAAACGGATGGCCCGTACCGGCTGAATCTTTCTGACCAGCAGGGTAGGAATCATTAATACCAGGGCACTGATCAGCAGCGTACAGCCGGCAATCGTACATATTTCCAGCGCACTGATCTGCACCGCAGCCTCCCTGATATAATAAGCTTCTTCCTGCAGCTTGATAAATCCTGTTTTTTTCTGCAGCCACAACAGTCCCAGAGCCAGTAGTGTACCAGCTATAATGCCGGTAAGTGTAATGATTATGGCATGCCGCAGAAATATATTTTGTATCGTCCAGTTATTGGCACCGAGGGCCTTCAGTACACCAATCATACGTACCCGCTCAAGCACCAGGATGATCAGACAGCTGACCAGATTGATAAGGGCTACAAAGATCATAATACCGATGAGCACATTACGGGTCACATCCTGCATATTGAGCCAGTCAAAGATGTTGGGCGAAACATCCCGCACATTCACTGCTTCCCAGCTGAGCGGAAATTTATCCATATCAAAGATGGCTTCGGCTACCTGGTCGGCCTGCTTATAGTCGCGCAGAAATACCTCGTAGCCGCCTGCCTGCATCGGGTCCCAGTCATTGAGACGTTGAATAAGGCGCAGGTCGCCGATGGCAAATGTTTTATCGTATTCTTCAATACCTGTTTTGTAAATGCCAACAATAGTAAGCTTGTCGGGCCGGGGCTGACCATCGGGTCTGATAAAATAGATCATTATCCGGTCGTTGAGCCGCAGGCCCAGCTGTTTGGCCGTATATTCAGAGATCATGATCTCGCGGCTATACGTACCGGGTACAAACTGAAGCGGGCGCCCCTGCCTGATAAAACGTTTAAAGAAATCGAATTGATAAGTACTGTCGTATCCTTTTACCAGCACACCTTCTATTTCATCCTTTGTTTTCAGGATGCCGTACTTGGTGGCATATGGGTGAATTTGCTGCACAGCCGGATTCTTGCGGATATCGGCTACCAGGGTATCATTTTCAATAAGCGGTGTTTCTTCAGCAATCAGCGCTTTCATAGGCTGGCGCTCCATTATGCGGATATGCCCCATGAAGCTGAAAACCTTTTTGCTGACCTCCGACTGAAAACCATTGGCGAAAGCCAGCGCAATGATCATTACGGCCACACTGATGATAGTGGCCACCGTACTGAGCCGGATGATAAACCGGGAAAATGACCGCTGCTGATTAAAAGCGATCCTGTTTGCTATGAATGTTGCAACCTTCAAACTGAAATCCGGGTCTGGTTTTTGCAGAGCCAGTATCCTGACTGGGCTGACCGGTCAACAAAAATAAGCGGATCAGCAGATTAAAAGGATTATTTAACTGTTTTTCATAATATTGAGCACCACTAAACTACTGGAATGAAGTTTTTATTTACCTCTTTGCTTGCCCTGGTCACGGTATTTATTCATGCACAACAGCCCGATCAGGTATATAAAGATAATATCCGCTCGGTTCGCCTTTACAAAGCTGGTGATATATATAGCTATCCCATCCTAACACTCAACAGCAATGAGCAGCTGGAATTGCATTTTGATGATATGGATGCAGATATTAAAAACTATTACTTCAGCTTCCAGCTTTGCAATGCCGACTGGACGGTATCCAACCTGCTCCCTTTCGACTATGTGCGGGGTTTTCAGAGTACGCGTATCACCAACTACCGTAATTCATCTATCTCGATCAATCGCTATACACATTACCAGGCCAGTTTTCCCGATCGTAATGGCACACCCACACGATCGGGTAACTATCTGCTGAAAGTATTCCGTAATAATGATACATCCGATCTGTACTTTACGCGCCGTTTTCTGGTAATTGAGAATAAAGTATCAGTAGGAGCACAGGTGCGTCAGCCGTTTGACAGTCGCCTGTTTCAGTCAGACCAGCGGGTACATGTAATACTGAATACAGCTAATGCCCGGATCAATATACTATCTCCCCAGGATATCAAACTGGTAGTACTCCAGAATTATTCCTGGCAGAATGCAGCCCGTGTAGATAAGCCGACCATTTTCAGAGGTAATTATTTTGAATACAACGATGATGCCACCACCTTTCAGGCGGGAAGAGAGTGGCGCTGGATCGACTTGCGGAGTTTGCGTCTTATGAGCGACCGCATGGCGCGTATGGCCGATAGTGCAAGACAGATGCAGGTATATGTAAAACCCGATGCCGAACGCCGCTCGCAAGTGTATATCTATTATCGTGATCTGAATGGATTATATACGATTGAAAATACAGATGGGAATAATCCCTACTGGCAGAGCGATTATGCCTGGACTCATTTTACGTTTGTTCCGCCCAATAACCAGGCCTATCCCGGCAAAGACATTTACCTGTATGGCGATTTGACCAATTACCGGCCCGATGAAAATTCGAAGATGACGTTCAATGCAGATAAAGGTGTATACGAAAAGGCAATGTTTTTAAAACAGGGCTACTACAACTACTCCTATGTAACCCAGGATTATCGTGCCGATCCCAACAACCGGTTTTCATTTTCGAATACAGAGGGCAATTTTAATGCTACCGAAAATGCCTACATGGTGCTGATTTATTACCGGCCTTTTGGAGCCAGGGCCGATGAGCTGATTGGCTATGCACAGGTCAACTCCCTGGCACTGCGTTAACAGGCGGTTTTTCTTTTATTTATAAAGCCTTTTTTTGAGGAAAAATGCCCGTGGGCCTGTATCTTTGCGCCGGCAGGTCTTACACGACCAGCTCCTGTCGAACCTCCCCAGGGCCGGAAGGCAGCAAGGATAGATGGTTGTAGCGGTGCGATGTGAGTAGCCTGCCATTTTTTTTTCTTTTCAGCCGGTATCCGGCTTTTTTTATTCTCCTATCTTCCAAACAGGTCTTCTTATTTTGTACTAACCCATCGGTTTTGCTTATTTTTGAGATTGGCGATACCGATCGCCCTACTTTTAGAAAAAATAATTCGTATGAAATTTTTTATTGATACAGCCAATCTGGCGCAGATCAAAGAAGCCCATGAGTTAGGAATTCTGGATGGGGTAACTACCAATCCATCGCTGATGGCCAAAGAAGGTATTAAAGGAACAGATGCTGTGCAGAACCATTACAAGACCATTTGCGAGCTGGTAGATGGTGGTGATGTAAGTGCCGAAGTAATATCAACTGATTTTGATGGCATCGTTGAAGAAGGTAAAAAACTCGCAGCCATCCATCCCAATATCGTGGTAAAGGTACCAATGATCAAAGATGGTGTAAAAGCGCTGCGCTGGTTTACTGAAAATGGTATCCGTACCAATTGTACACTGGTATTTTCGGCAGGTCAGGCTATTCTGGCAGCTAAAGCCGGCGCTACTTACGTTTCACCTTTTATCGGTCGTATTGATGACAGCAGCTGGGATGGTATTGAACTGATTGCCCAGATCTCGCAGATATATTCTATTCAGGGGTTCAAGACAGAAATCCTGGCCGCTTCAATCCGCAACGCACTGCATATCGTAAAATGCGCCGAAGCCGGTGCCGATGTATGTACCTGTCCGCTTGATTCAATTCTTGGTTTGCTCAAACATCCTTTGACAGATATCGGTCTGGCCAAGTTCCTGGAAGATGCGAAGAAATTTGCGTGATAATTGATTCCCATTTCTATAAAGCAAAAGGCATCTATGACAGATGCCTTTTGCTTTATAGAAACATTATAAGCGTTTTTCTAATCAATAATAATCTTTTTGATTTTTGGAAGCGTTGAACCACTGCAAACAATTACCAAATCGCCGTTTTTGTCAAACTGTAGACTGACCGGATAATCTATTTTTGCATTTTGCAGATTCCCGTCGACGTCGCCTTCACCAGCCGTTCCAACCAGGGTAGACACAGTGCCATTGTCATAAACTCTTATTCGGTTATTCATCGCTTCTGCCATATAGATTTTCCCATCAGGTCCTACTTCTATATCCCATATCAGGTTAAACCTGGCCTGGGCGGCGGGCCCATCTACTGCAATTGATGTATTGCCTCCTGCCAGGGTACTCATTATCCCGGTTGTGAGATCCAGTCTTCTAAGAAAAGATGCTTTTGTATTTCCTCCACGAGGGCCATAAATATTTCCGAAATAGAGATATTTTTCGTCTTTATCAACGGTGATATTACCATACATATTAAATGATGCTACGCTGGTGTCACCATCAATATACCAGTTACTGTTGCTGTTCATAAAATCATATTTGGTAAAAAGGCTCCATATCAGTGAGCCATTGTAGTCAAGCTTGTATATATAATTATAATTGTTAGTTGCATATATCGCAGTAGGAGTAGCTGCGACAGCAAAAATCTGCTGATTTTCAAAAGTTGCAAGTGTAGTTACAACTCCTGCAGGAGTAACACGACGAATAGCGCCGGGAACACCGGCATCTGCAACATAGATATTACCATCTCTGCCCATAGACAGATATTCAGGATATCGGAATCCAGCTGCTGCACCCGTACCGTCCACGATCCCTCGTTGATCATTACCTGCTAAAAGAGATACCATACCTGCAGCACTTACCTTACGTAATTTTGGTGCCGGGAAGTGCCCCAGATAATAATTGTTATCGGCATCAATGGCTATTCCCGCCAACTGATCAAATTTGGCGGTGTTAATTGGGCCGTCTTCCATCCCTTTTATGCCATTTGTAACTGATACCAACTCATAACTGTATTGGTAAGCAAATTCAGGTCCTTCAGTTGCTTTCCCATTGATAGTAACTTCTACTTTCCCGGATCCGCAACGGGCTGGAATCTTTGCGGTGACTCTGTTGGCACCTTGCTCAAGAATAGTACACTCCTTTCCGTTTACTTTAACAACAATGCTGCCTGCAGAAACCGGAAAATTCTGTCCGGAAATAATAATCTCAGTGTTTTTAGGGCCTGAAAGTGAGCCGGTTGAGCTGGTGAATTCCGAAATACTCGGAACTGGCGGTTCTTTATCATCTTTTTTGCTACAGCTACTGGGCAATATTACTAATGCAGCTGCAAACAGGCACAGAAAGGAGATAGAAAACAAACGGGTGAGTGATCTTTGGGAAGTAACTTGCATAGGGCTGAAAATTGATATGTAAAAGTTGCACTTATTGTTGAATAAAACAACATTTTACCGACGATTTGATTTTTTTGCCATTAGGCATTGGGTAGAAAAATGTAGCTGGAGCACTATCTCATTTGAAATCAAGGGAGCCTATAAATCCGGGTCTGGCAATATTTTGATCCAGATTGTTCGTTCAATGTGCAGAGCCGTTTTGTTTCTGAGTATGGCAGTAATGGTTATCTTTTTTCCCTTGAAATCGGCAGGAATTACCAGGTTGTTTCCCAAAAAATAGCAATCAGACGATCTGAATTCCAATTCTTTATCAGTGAGCGGCAGCCAGCGTCCATTGCTTTGCAGGCCATCTACATTGATGTAATTGTGAGTGCCTTTTTTGAGGCTGTCGGTATATAAATGGAAAGCAATACTGTCAACCTGTTGGGCTTTCAGCGGCTGGCCGGGCATTAATCCGATAAATAAAGCGAGTAAAGCTATACGCATACGCCTGTACATTATATTATTCAGATGCAAATGAGAGGCAAAATGTACGATCCGTTTTATAGTTAACATTTCTTTTTGCCGGCGGGAGTATTCCAAAGCTAAGAAAAAGGGCCCGTATGGGCCCTTTTGACAATATAATGTGTGGAAACAGATCAGGGGAAGATGCCGAGTTCGGCATAGCTGGTTGCTACTTTATTGATAGCAACTACATAAGCCGCTGTGCGCATATCCGGAATGTCGGGATTGTTTTTCCATTCATTCATGATCTCATGTGTGGCAGCAATCATCGTTTCTTCGAGGCCGCTGTATACGAGGTCAACCTCATCGGCGCCGTGTACGATATACTCTTTTTCCTTGCCTCCCATTTTTTTGCCGGAAAGTGATTCAATCTGTGCCACGATATGTGAGTTCATGTTTTCGTTGAATCGTTTTTCCATACGGCCATAACGCACGTGGCTCAGGTTTTTCAGCCATTCAAAATATGATACCGTCACACCACCCGCATTGAGGTACATATCGGGTACCACCAGGGTTCCTTTTTTGGCAAATACCTCATCGGCTTCGGGTGTAAGCGGGCCATTGGCCGCTTCACCTATCAGGCGGGCCTTAATGCGGGGAGCATTTTCGCCATTGATTACGTTTTCGAGTGCCGCAGGTATCAGGATGTCGCAATCCATTTCGAGCGCTTCGGTATTTTTTGCAAAATTGCTGGCGCCGGGGAAGTTGAGGATAGAGCCGGTAGCTTTACGATGCTGGAATACCTGATCTACATCCAGACCTTCGCTACTCCAGATAGAGCCTTCATATTCGGCCAGTCCCACGATAATGGCGCCGGCATCCTGGAAGAACTTGGCACTGTGATAACCCACATTACCCAATCCCTGTACCACTACGCGTTTTCCTTCTACTCCGGTAGTGAGACCGAGACGCTGCATTACATCAGGCATATTACAAACCTCACGCAGACCAAAGAATACACCCAGGCCGGTAGCTTCGCGGCGGCCACGTACACCGCCCTGCGATACCGGCTTACCGGTTACGCAGCCTGCGGCATCAATTTCGCCGGGGTGCATAGTGGTATAGGTATCAAGAATCCAGGCCATTTCGCGTTCACCGGTTCCATAGTCGGGTGCCGGTACATCGGTGCCGGGTCCGATAAATTTCTTTTTGATCAGTTCGCTGGTATAGCGGCGTGTGATCTTTTCCAGCTCAAAAGGAGAATATTCGCGCGGGTTGATCTTGATGCCACCCTTACCACCACCAAAGGGAACGTTTACGATGGCACATTTGTAGGTCATGAGGGCAGCCAGGGCCATCACTTCATCCTGATTTACCTCGGCAGCAAAACGGATACCGCCTTTACAGGGAGTTTTGTGCTGCGAATGCTGCACACGATAGGCCTCAATTACTTCAATGGTTCCATTATCACGTTTTACCGGAAACTTCATACTGTAGATGGCATTGCAGGCTTTGATCTGCTCCAGGATACCCGGATCCCATTTGGTGAATCGGGCGGCCTTATCAAAACTTTTTTCTACGGCATTAAAAAAACTGTAATGTTTGTCGGGCATGATTCAAAATTTAGTGTTCAAATAGCAAGCATATGATTCGTTAGAAATAAATACAATTAGGAGGCAGGTTTATTGTCCTTTCTCGAGCCGGGTCATTTTTCTATCCAGGCGTACCACATAGAGAATGAGACCGGCAAGTATGACCAGTATCACAGCTATAACTACATAGATGCGGCCATTGCTCCGCATGGTTTCACCTATAGCTGACTGACCGGGTCCGCCCTGGGCAAAGCAGGCTGTACAGCAGAAAAGAAACAAAGCAGTAACGAGTGATCTCAATCTGTTCATGCGGATAATTTTTTTTCTTTAAACAAAGCAACTCTGATGTTGAGTGTGGTGATCCAGACGCCCAGCAGGGTCCAGCCAATGACAGCCGGATAAAATACCATACGCATGCGGCCATCGATATCCTTAAAGTTCATAGCCGGATTGCCTTCCTGACCCGGATGCAGGCTTGGCAAAAGGCGGGGAACGATCCAGATGGCCGGAAATAACATGGCGTAGGCGAAAATGTTGTAGACAGCACTGATACGCGCCCGTTTGTCCATATCCTGGATAGAGTCGCGCAGTACGAGATAGGCAAAATAGATGAGCAGGGCAATCGCAGCTCCGATCAGTTTGGGTTCACGTGCCAGTGCACCAAATGACTGAAAGGCCGGATTATTGGGATCGGCCCAGGTATAGCTCATCCAGATGGCACCGGTAGCGTAACCCAGCAGACCAAAGACGATCCCACTGGTGGCAAACTGACGGGCATAGATATCATATTTCAGATCAAAACCGCGCAGATAATAAATGGAATAAATCACGGAAAGACTGAAAAGAATCATCATGGCAAACCACATGCATACATGAAAGTAGAGGTTGCGGATGGTTTCTTCCAGTGCCGGCAGGGAAGGTACCGGCAACAACAGCCCGCCTATGACCGTATATACCAGCAGCAACACACTGAGAATCTTCCACCAGGATTTGTACATATAATTTGCAGGACGGGTCATGATCAGATCATTAAGGAGCTAAAGTGCAGCAAAATTAAGGTGGGGCCGTTAATCCCCCGCAAAAATTAAAAAACGATAAAGGGGGGCAAAAGGTTACCTGAAATCTTCTGAAAAAGCATAATCTGTTAAATGCTGTTTAAGTTTCAGCTGCTTTTTTGAACAGGATAAAAAACAATATGTTCAAAATCAGGAATCAGACAGAGGATTTTTTTGATTTTGAGATAATTTATTTTCCCGAAAAATTGCCAAACGGATTTTGAGCGTTGTTATCCATATTCCCAGTAAAGTCCAGCCGGCAATTGCAGGGTAAAATACCATAAGCATAGTACTGTCAATATCTTTTGGCTTCATGGCTGGATTACCTTCCTGTCCCGGATGAAGACTGGGCAAAAGGCGTGGTATGATCCATATCGCCGGAAACAGCATAGCATAGGCAAAAACATTGTAGACAGCACTGACGCGTGCCCTCTTGTCCATATCCTGGATAGAGTCGCGCAGTACCAGGTAGGCAAAATAGATCAACAGAGCAATGGCAGTACCAATGAGCTTGGGTTCCCGCGCCAGCGCCCCAAATGATTTAAAAACCGGGTTATTGGGGTCAGCCCAGGTATAGCTCATCCAGATAGCGCCAGTGGCATAACCCAATAGACCAAATAAGATGCCTGTGGTCGCAAATTGCCTTGCATAGATATCATACTTTAGGTCAAAACTCCGGAGATAGAATATAGAATAGACTATTGAAAAACTAAAAAGGGTCATCATAGCCATCCACATACATACGTGGAAGTAAAGATTCCGGATAGTTTCTTCCAATGCCGGTAAATCAGGCACGGGAAATAATAATCCACCGACAATAGTGTAGATAAGCAAGACGACACATAATAGTTTCCACCATGTCCTGTACATATATTTTGGAGGCTGCTTCATCCTGATGTAATTATAATAAGAGGGGGAAGGTGAATACTTTTTGAAAATTGCATACAACAAGTTCTGCTGCAATTGGTTTAACGGGAAATATCTTTTTTCAGGAAGACAAGAACAAGGCTTAGTCTTTCCACAAAAAAGGGAAAAGTATGACCGCCATGGTGCCTACCAGCACATCCAGGGCACCCAGCAGCAGCAGGTCTGTTGCCTTGAAGGTAATAACCGGGTTAAAGGCTGCATTGGAGATTTTCATGAGCAGGATCAGTTGGGGGATGATCAGCGGAAAACCCAGCACCGCCATGATCGCCGCATTTTGCTGTGCCCTTGCGGCAATGGCTGCCAGAAACGTAAAAACCATACTGAGGCTCCAGCCACCCAGCAATACCAGGCCCATAAAAGACCAGGGGCGGGCCAGTGGACTACCCATCAACAAGCTGAAAAGCAACAGACTTAAAAGGCTCATCAGCAACATGAGCAGGGAATTGAACAGCAGCTTGGCGAGTACGAAATGAGCAGGTGATACAATGGAATAAAAATAAAGCATCCGCCCGCGGCTCTCCTGCAGGAAGCTCTTGGCTACGGCATTGATACATATAAACAACTGGGTAACCCAAAACAGGCCATTCCATACCTTATGCTCCGGCTCATCGATGGCCAGGAATAATACGAAAATGGTAGCACCGATATATAACAATATGCCATAAAAGCTGTACTGCTGGCGGATTTCCAGGAGCAGGTCTTTTTTAAATAATGCGTATATGTGCCGGAATGTGTGGATAAACAGCGGGTTTTGTGAGCGCGAAAATAATACTAATGTATCCGGGAAATGTCTATTTTGTCGACTAAACTTTTTTTAATGAAAAAGATTAATATAGCCCAAACCAGCTAATAAAGAGTAGTTTACAAGAGAGGAAAACACTATCGGTAACGATTTAGTAATGGTGCTTACTGCACTTACTTTCATTTGATTACCTTGTAAATCATTACTGCAAATGTAATAAAATAATGAGGTCGTCTCAAAAGTACCTGAGGCGACCTTTTTCGTATTTAGTGATGATCTTATTCACATATCTGTATAAAAAGACTTGATGTTGTTAATGGTTTAGTATCGTTTTTGTGGCTTATTCTGTCATGGCCAGAGGTAAAACACTAAAAGTAGTCTTCAAGCAAAACTTTCAGAATCAGGGGATGCTGCTGCCTCCTGATCTGAACGATCTGATTGCTCAAAATCATCCTGTGCGTGTTGTTCATGCTGTATTGGATAAAGTGGATATCAGCCGGTTAGTACAGCAGTACAAGCCAGGCGGCACCAGCAGCTACCATCCCTGGATGCTGCTCAAAGTGTTGGTATATGCTTATATCAATAACATCTACAGCAGCCGCAAAATAGAAGAAGCTGTTTCCCAGAATATTAACTTCATGTGGCTTGCCGGCATGAGCAAGCCTGATCACAATACCATCAACCGTTTCCGTGGCCAGCGTTTGCAAAAGAGCCTGCAGCCGATCTTTACACAGGTCGTATTACTGCTGTGTGAAGAAGGTTTGTTAAGCATAAAAGACCTGTATACCGATGGAACCAAAATAGAGGCAAACGCCAACCGCTATACTTTTGTGTGGGGCAACTCTATCAAAACCAACCGGGAGAAGATGAAGCAGCAGTTGAATGAGATGTGGCAATACGCCCAGTCCGTAGCAGCCTCGGAACTGGACGATACCGATCCTGCAGGCTTTGATAAAATAGACAGTGAGAAGATGGCAGAGACCATTGATACTATTAATGCGGCACTGAAGGATAAAGAAGTAGACAAAAAGATAAAGCAGAAACTCAATTACGCGAAGAATCACTGGCCTGCAGCGCTGGACAAATACGAGCAGCAGGAAAAGATCCTGGGAGAAAGCAGGAGCAGTTACAGCAAAACCGACACGGACGCGACTTTTATGCGGATGAAGGAAGACCACATGAGGAATGGTCAGTTAAAACCTGCTTATAATGTGCAGATCAGTACCAATAACCAATACATTGCCTCCTATAGTATCCATCAGAATGCCACCGACACCAATACCCTCATAGACCATGTTAGCCGGCATATCAGGCAGTTCGGACAGAAGCCAAACAATATCACCGCTGATGCTGGTTATGGCAGTGAACAGAACTACCAGTGGCTGGAGAAAAAAAGGATTACTGCTTATATTAAGTACAACCAGTTCGACCGGATGCAGCATGAGAACATCCGCAACAAGAAACCGTTTGCCGTTGACCGGCTGGAATATGATGCAGAAAAGAACCAGTACCTGTGCCCAATAGGCGAGTCAATGACACACAAGGGTTGGAAGATCGAAGAAACCAAAGGAGGATATCCGCAGATCATTGATAAGTTCCAGGCAAAGGACTGCAAAGGCTGTTTTTTGAATGGCATCTGTAATACTCAAAAGGGAGACCGGATAATAGAAGTCTCCCTGAATAATGCCCGGCTGAAAGAGGCGGCAGAAAAGCGATTAAAGAGCAAGCGGGGTATACAGAAGAGAAAGCAGCGCTGCTTCGATACCGAACCGGTGTTTGGTAATATTAAACACAACCACCACTTCAAAAGGTTTATGCTGCGGGGCATTGAAAAAGTAACAGTTGAAACCGGCTTACTCGCCCTGGCGCACAACTTAAGAAAGAAAGCAGCCTGAAAACAAGGCAGGCCCGCTTCAAAAAACTTCCATCCCTGGTCTCCGCACACAAAATTTTATTCTTCCCGGGGCTTTTGCTATTACACTCCATATACCGTCGTAAATGAAAAAAGACCGTCTCTTAATTTTGAGACGGCCTCTTTTTTCGTCTTTCCCTTTCTACTTGCAATATCAATAAAATCTCCCCATAGGGGGAAAACTGTGATAATGGTTTCAACATTATTCCCAAATTTTGGCATATCAACAATAGATGCAACTCCGAAACAAATTGTGAGAACTTCTAAAAGATTATGCTATGGAAATCGTGTTGAGTAAAATATTATCACAAATTCATCATCAGGAAGACAAGCTGTCTTCTCAAATGATGCGAGCGGCAGACGAGGCTTACCAAATGACCTTGTTCCTAAATGAAATGCTGTGTACTATAAAAGTCAAAGTCTTACAAGCCGGATTTACAAATGAACAACAGGAGATTGACTTTTTCAAGAATATCAAACCACAAATTTTAGGGAAACTTATCTACTATAACAAAGTATTCCGCATCGAAACTACCTGCCCCGTCAGTAATGGCAAAATACATCAAAACTATTATGAGAACCTATTAAAAAATCTCAAATCAGAATATAAAGAAAGTATTTGCAATGAGGATTTTTACAGATACTACCGTGCAGGCAGGACAGACCGTGACCATACTTATTTCAGGCTCGGACAAATCAATTACCACGATGGATTAAAGAGTGGTGTGTTTGAAATTGACCTTAGTTTCTCAACGTATTATGACAACAAGATAGCCTATATTATAGCCAATGAACTACTTTATACTTATATGCTTACCAAAATCAACCCCGAAGAAAATCCCGATACAATTTTACTAAATGGAGATGCAAACAAAGATATTTCGTGGACAAATTCTCAAAATGCACTTATCGAACTGATATACGCTCTCTATGCTTCAAATTCCATTGCGTATGGAAAAATAGGCATCCGAAAATTAGCTTTGATTTTTCAGGTGCTATTCCGAACACCATTAAACGACATACATCACTCTTTCCACCGAATGAAAACAAGAGCAGGTTCCCGAACGGCATTTTTAGACCAACTCAAAATATCCCTCGAAGAATATATGGATAAAGACCTTTAGCTGTTTCAATACAGTAATTTCAAAGCAGTACACAAAATGTACTGCTTTTTTATTTGCCCATATATGCCAATTGGCAAATCCTTATTACAAAATACCCACCCTCTCCTAAACCCTTATTAAACAAGGGTTTTTCTAATTATAAAAATTTTCAAAAAACCGCCAAACCAATGGGTGAGGATTGGCAGACAAACACTGCCACCTTTAGGAGTTTTACATAGTGAACATTTAAAAGCTGTGCAATGAAAATAATAACTATTGAGGAAGAAGCCTGGCAACAACTAAACAGCCGTATCAACGCCATTGCCGAGTACCTTAAAAGACAGGAAGATAAAAGTTTTGATGACCTGTGGCTCAATAACCACGAGGTATGCCAATACCTGCACATCAGCGAAAAGACCTTATGGCGTATGCGAACCAAAGGCGAGATAGCTTATTCAAAAATCTACGGTCAGTATTTCTACACCATTGGAGCCATTAAGGATATGCTCAACGCTAACGCTATACAAAGCAGCGATGAATTTGTGCAGGAGCTTATGGCAAAAGGCAAAAGCTATATCGAAAAAGGTAGAAAGTTAAAGACAGATAAAAAATAGGTATGAACCTTTAAAAGTATATCCCTATGAATATTGATAGAATGGAATTTTTGGCGTGGATGGAACGCCTGATGGGTCGCCTTGATATGCTGGGCGATAATATAGATGAGTTGCAAAAGAAACGTAATAGCATAGATGGCGAGGAACTGCTCGACAATCAGGATTTACTACAAATGCTGAAAATCAGCAACCGTTCCCTGCAACGGTATCGCTCCATCGGCAAGTTGCCTTATTATACGATAAGCGGAAAACTATATTACAAACTGTCCGATGTGCATCAGTTCATCAGGGAGAGCTTTAATCCACCCTCAAAATGAACGCCAATGAAAGACAAAGACTGCCTTTGAGTGCCACTTCGGGCAATACAGCCAACGCTTACTTTACATTCGGCGGTAAACTTTAAAATTTTCAGACTATGAGTGAAGAAACAACAAATAAACAGGAAATGCCCGAACAGTTATCGGACATCTTATTGGTGCTGAATAAAGAAAAAATGAAAATCCAAGCCGTAAAGAGCATTGACGAAAACGGGAAAATGGAAACCGTTGACCCCACGAAGAAAAACCAAAATCAATTTATGCGTGTGGACAAAAGCGGCGATTTCTTTTCCAACTTCTTCTCCAATTTTTTCAGCCAGTTAAAGAACCCTACCAATTTTTCATTCTTCAAAGTATCGGCTGATGAAGCCGTAAATAAAGCACAGGAAATGCAGAAGCAGGTAGATAAGCCAACTCCCGAAGGCGAAAAAATGATGAAAGAACACGAAGTAAAAACCGAACAGAAACAAGAAAATCAAAATAATATGGCAACAGCACAAACAACAACACCGGAAGCCAGCGAATACCGCTACAAGCCGGAGCAGATTGATTGGGACACTATGACCAATCTCGGATTAAGCAAAGAGTACCTTGAAAAAAGAAACCTGCTTGAACCTTTATTGAAAGGTTATAAAACTAATGAACTCTTACCGATTGGCGTTAACCTTGGCGGTACTATTCTCCGCACGGATGCCCGCCTATCTTTACAGCAAGCGGAAGACGGAAAAGTTGTGGTAGGAATACACGGTATCAAGAAAGAGCCAAACCTGCATTTTGAGTTTTTCGGACACAAGTTTACTGATGAAGACAAGAAAAACCTGCTCGAAACAGGCAATATGGGACGGGTGGTTGATTTGAAAAATTCCAAAACAGGCGAACTGATGCCGTCCATTATCAGCATAGACAGGCTAACCAATGATGTAATTGCATTGCGAACGGAGTTTATAAAAATTCCCGATGAAATTAAGGGTGTGAAACTGGACGATGCCCAAAAGCAAACTTTAATGGAGGGTAAACCGCTAAAGTTAGAGGGTATGATTTCTACGAAAGGAACGGAATTTTCGGCAACAGTACAGTTCAATGCTGACAAGCGTTATGTTGAGTTCCTTTTTGACAGAAGCAACTCTAACAGGCAAACGCAAAGCAACGGGCAGAATAATCAACAGACCAACCAGCAAAGCCAGCCGCAGGAAGCTCCAAAAACATTCAGGGGCAAAGAACTGACCGATGAGCAGCACAAAGATTTCAAAGCTGGGCAAACCATTTACATTGACGGGTTGAAAGATAAAAAAGGGCAACCGTATCAGGGTTATATCACTTTCAATGCAGAAACCGGAAAAACGAACTTCCAATTTCCAAGCCAGGTTAAGGCACAGGCAAAACCTACCGAAGCCCACAAAACGCAGACTGCCGTCAATTCGGAGGGTAAAACCAATGAAGCGACCAAAAACATCAATGAGCCTTTGAAGAAAGGGCAACAAAGCCCGAAAAACAAACAACAGCAGGAACAACAGGAAAAACCCAAAGCTCCTGCAAAGTCAAAAGGCGTAAAAAGGTAATCAAGTATGAAAACAATTATTGCAGAAAAACCAAGCGTAGCAAGGGAAATAGCCGGACTTGTGGGAGCATCTGATAAAAAAGATGGCTACCTGACAGGGAACGGCTATTTTGTTACGTGGGCATTCGGTCATTTAATAGGATTGGGAATGCCCGAAGATTACGGGATTTCGGGGTTTGACAAATCAGCTTTGCCAATACTCCCTAATCCTTTTTTGCTGACCGTCCGCAAAGTCAAAAAAGACAAAGGCTATACTGCCGATACAGGCGCATTAAAGCAACTGAAAGTTATCGAGCAGCTTTTTAGCCGTAGCAACAGCATCATTGTTGCTACTGATGCAGGACGTGAGGGCGAACTTATTTTCAGGTACATTTATGAATACCTGAAATGTACCAAGCCCTTTGAACGCCTCTGGATAAGCTCGCTTACCGAAAAAGCCATTAAACAAGGCTTTGACAATCTAAAAGACGGGGCAGCATTTGACGGATTGTATCAGGCGGCACAAGGCAGAAGCCGTGCCGATTGGCTTGTGGGCATCAATGCTACACAGGCGTTGAGCATTGCCGCAGGCAATGGCATTTATTCGCTCGGAAGAGTGCAGACACCTACACTGGCTTTGATATGCAAACGCTATTTGGAAAACAAAAATTTCTCGGTAAAGAAATATTGGCAGATACAGTTATTACACCACAAAGAACTGATAGATTTTAAAAGCCTTTCCAAAACCAAATGGGAAGACCAAAAACTTGCCGATGATACGCTGAAAGCCATTCAGCGAAGCGAAACGGCAACAGTTATATCAGTAGAAACCAAAAGCGTTACAGAACAACCTCCTTTATTGTTCGACCTTACCGGATTGCAAAAGGAAGCCAATAAAAAGCTGAACCTTTCTGCCGAAGAAACCCTCAACATTGCCCAAAGCCTCTACGAAAAGAAGTTTATCACTTACCCACGTACCGGAAGCAAATACATTCCTGAAGATATGTGGGCAGAAATTCCCAACCTCGTGAGGGCTTTGCAGGATAGGGAAACCTGCAAGCAAGCCGTATCAAAAATGAAATGGGGACGTTTCAATAAACGTATCGTGAACGATTTGCGTGTTACCGACCACCACGGGCTATTGATTACAGACAAAATCCCGTCAGCACTGAACGCAAAGGAAAATGCCGTTTATGATATGATTGCCTTTCGATTGCTCGAAGCCGTTTCACAAGCCTGTATCAAGGAGATAACCGATGTCGGTTTACAGGTATTGCATTACGATTTTACCGCAAAAGGCTGTAAGATTATAGAAGCTGGCTGGCGTTCCGTTAAGGGAAGTTTTACGGACGATGATACCGAACCTGTACAGGATTTACCGGAACTGAAAAAAGGCGATGAACTCAAAATAAAAGAAGCCTCCGTTCTCGAAAAGAAAACCAAACCGCCTGTGCTTTATACCGAAGCACGGCTTTTGTCGGCTATGGAAAGTGCCGGAAAGGAAATCGAAAATGAAGACGAACGGAAAGCCCTGCAAAATATCGGTATCGGTACTCCGGCTACAAGAGCCGCAATAATCGAAACCCTGTTTACCCGTAACTATATCCAAAGGGAAAAGAAATCCTTAATCCCTACCGAAAAGGGATTGCAAGTGTATGAATTGGTCAAAGACCGCAAAATTGCAGATGTGGCAATGACTGTCGAATGGGAACTCGCATTGCAGAAAATCGAAAACAACGAAACGGATGCCGGAGCATTTCAAAAGGAAATGGAAACTTACGCTTCATCTATTACCAATGAATTGCTGCAAACTTCCATTGCCCAAAACAACCTGCCCAAATTGGTTTGCCCAAAATGCAAAAGCCAGCAACTCCTTATCCGTGACAAAATCGTGAAGTGTCCTGATGAGGCTTGTAATTGGGTACAGTTCCGTAATGTGTGTGGCGTACAAATCGGCATAGCCGATATTGAAAGCCTTATCAATAATAAGAAAACTTCACTCATCAAAGGAATGAAAAGCAAGGCAGGTAAGAAATTCGATGCGTATATCGTATTGAAAGAGGATTGTACAACCTCTTTTGAGTTTGATAAAAATAAAAGCTACAAAAAGTAATGGAAAATAAACCCATCATTATCAGCAAGGAAATCAGAAACCTGATTTATACCATACGTGGCAAGCAAGTGATGTTGGATAGCGACCTCGCTACCTTATATCAGGTGGAAACAAAAAACCTTAACAAAGCCGTAAAAAGGAATGTAGAAAGGTTTCCTGCTTCTTTCTGCTTTCAACTGACCGAAGAGGAAGTTGAAAACTTGAGGTTCCAATTTGGAACCTCAAGTTTAAGCTATGGTGGAAGGCGTTATTTGCCCTATGTTTTTACCGAACAAGGGGTTGCAATGGCTTCTGCTATACTCCGTTCAGATATAGCGGTTAAAGTCAGTGTTGAAATTATGGAAGCCTTTGTAGAAATGCGGCGAATGCTTATCAGTAATGCCTCTTTGTTTCATCGTTTGGATAATATTGAATTAAAGCAATTAGAAGCCGACCAAAAATTTGAAGAGATTTTTAAGGCTATGGAAAGTGACAAGCTCCACAGCGAAAAAGGTATCTTTTATGACGGGCAGGTTTTTGATGCCTATGCCTTTGTTTCCGATATTATCCGAAGTGCCAAAAGTTCCATTATCCTTTTGGATAATTATGTAGATGATACGGTACTGACCTTATTGGGTAAACGTGGCGATGCCGTAACTGCCACTATCTATACCAAAAATATCGGCAACCAGCTAAGGCTGGATGTACAACGGTACAACAGCCAATACCCTCCAATTGAAATTGAGATTTTTTCCGATGCTCACGACCGCTTTTTAATTATTGACGATACGGAACTCTACCATATCGGAGCATCACTGAAAGACCTGGGCAAAAAATGGTTTGCCTTTTCGAGAATGGATATTGAAGTCGGTAGGATGTTACAAATCTTGAACAAACAATGAGTGTAGTATATTCATAATGTTAAGAAAAAAAACTGCAATTTCGTATATCTATAGCTCCAAACCATTCTTATTTCTCCATCTCACTTCTTCTTCGGTTCGGGGAAGAAGTTTGTCTAACGTTTCTACTGCACCAGCCTGCACTTCATCTATGAATGGTCGCAGGTCTTTGTTGTATGCTTCAAAAGCTAATTCAAAATTTCCCTTCTGTTTTTCAAATGCGTCTGCCAATGCTGTTGCACCAACAATAGCCAATGAACCGCCCATTCCTGCGGCAGGCGAAGCACAATAACCAGCATCGCCTACCAATGCAACTCGTCCTTTTGTCCAGGAGGGCATTTTTATCTGACAGAATTTATCAAAGTAAAATGATTGGGAATTTATTAGTTCCTTCAATAATTCTTTGGTTCGCCAACCAACATTTTCAAATTGTTCTAAAATTATTTGCTTATGCTGCCCTTGATTTCGGAAGTCATAAAGAATTTCTGCTTCGAGCCGGAAAGTAAAAATGATGTCGGTTTTGTGATTGTATGCATACAACGCAATACCTTTATTTGGTTCTGCAAACATCTGGTAAGTGCCTTCATCTACCAATAATTTATCTGTAATGGCGACGGAAAAATACTGACCTAAAAAATGCGCATATTGCGTTTCGTTCCCAAACCATATTTTCCTTACCGTAGAATGTATACCGTCACAGCCAAATACCAAATAATAGGCCTGTCGTGTACCATCTTTAAACGTAGCTTCAATATTTTCGTTTGTTTCGTTTAAGGCAATAATGCTGTTGTTGAAAATAAATTCAACATCGTTTTTTATAAGGTCAAAAATCATATTGAGCAACAAATTCCGCTCTATTTCAAATTCGTTGTCAGGTAACTTTTGCAACAGAACAGAATGTTCGGTAACATCGTCAGCATTTTTAAATTCCCATTTTTCAGGTCCAATTCTATTGGCTTTTATTTGTTCATAAAGTCCCATTCTCTTAATGATGTCAACAGTTTGGTCTTTTATATCGACTGGCGTTCCTCCCATTTTGAGATGACTTCCGATTTCTATAACGGTTACTTTATAGCCCAATTTATTCAGCCAATAAGCTACTGTTAATCCTGCAAAACTTGCACCCGACACAAGTACTTTTTTAGTTTGTTCCATTTTCTACTCGTTTAAATTTTATGTTGCAAAATTCGTGAGAATAAGAAAAATAGGAAATGACCAATCGGAGCAAGTATTGGACTAATCGTGCCTTTTGTTGCGGAAAGCTAAAGCAGATATACCTGTGGATTTCTTAAAAAGCCTGGAAAAATAGGGATAATCATCGTAGCCCAATTTAAAAGCGATTTCTTTTACCGATTTGTCGGTGTGATAAAGCAATCGTTTTGCTTCCAATATAATTCGGTCTTGAATGTGTTGTGAAACAGATAAACCTGTCGTGTTTTTTACACTTTCGTTTAAATAATGAGTAGAAATATTGAGTTTGTTTGCGAATGCTGTCGGCCGCTTAATTGTACAGTAATTTTTTTCTAACAATTGTTGGAAAGATTTTGTAATCAACTCAGCTCTCGAAAGTTTGTTTGAAGATTTATTCTGACTTAAAAATGCTGAAATAATTAACGCTACCAACGTATTGCAACTGTCTTTTAAAAGCAAGTAATGCAGTTTGTTCTCGTTTTGCCTTGAAAATTTCAGGATAAGAGAAAAGGTTTCAAAAATATCTGTGTAAATATTTTTTGTCAATTTTAATGGCATTACTGGTGCAAGTTCTTCCAAAAATGTAAGATAATCCGAATTCAGATTTTCATTTTTGATAGCCAAAGAACAAACAGTCATATTGGAGAAATCCAAAACGCGATGCACTTGATTAGGGTGCATATAAACAACTGTTGGTGCGTTGATTTTGTATTTTTGAAAATCAATTTCTATAAGAACACTACCCTGCTCAAGGATATGAAATGTATGCCCCTCGTCCCGATGAGATTGACTTGCTTCTTCATATTGTTCTTGGGTTTTAAAGTCAGATTTTTTAATGCTGATTTTGTCAATAGCAATACCTCGACTTAAATTGTCGTCTATGGTGTTTACAGGTATATTCTTATTGCTTTGGAACATTAAATAACGTACTATGACTTTTTACTATAGCTAATTTTCTTAAGGATTTCTGAAAAAATTAGATACGGATACTAAGATACAAATTAAATCTTCGTGTGCGTTAGCTTACGCCAAATCCCGCCACTCAAAGCCAAACCCTGCAACATTTCCAAAGGCATTTGCTTCTGCTCCTAATTTTAGGCTTCAAGCAAAATTCTAAACAAAAATTATAGTATGGATACACAGCAAAAAGACTTATCGTATTTCAGGTTACGACTGCAAGAATTATTAAACACAAGCTTCCCCGAAAAAGCAAACGACCAAAAATTTATTGAGCAACGTTCTTCGTGGGCTGCCAATGCCTACGAGGGTGCTTTCAGTTCGGGAAATGCAGTTGAACAATGCAACGAGATAGCCAACTACATTCTGTTTGAGGGCTTGCACTTCTCCAAATTCGACACCGTTTTTCAGGTGGTATGCAATGAGTTCGATACCATAATGGCAGATGAGGAACTGCGCCCGTTCGCCCTTAAAATGTTCCTTGTTTGTGAGCCTGTTTTCTCCGGCTATCAACTAACCGATGATTTCGCTTATAACACAGAGTACGACCTGCTCTATACCGAAATAACCGGAACCATCGCAATATGGATAGAGGAAAATGGGCTTCAGTAAACGCCAACATCTCCAACAGAACATTGATGCCCTACGAATTGCTTTTAAACTTGAAAAGGAGAAACGACAAGCCACCGTAGGGGAAAGACTGCTAATGATGCAATACAGCGGATTTGGCGGTCTTAAATTCGTTCTGAACCCCATAGCGAATGAAATAGACATCAATCATTGGAGAAAGACCGAACACGACTTTTTCCCGATTACGCAGGAACTCCACCAGCTACTCAAAGAAAATTCCGAAGACGAGAAGCAATATCGCAGGTATGTGGACAGTATGAAAAGCTCCGTACTGACAGCTTTTTATACACCGCCACAGGTAATAGATGCGATTTCCGCAACCTTGCGTGAAAGCGGTCTGAACATTGATAAATTCCTCGAACCGTCCGCAGGTATCGGCTCATTCATACAATCCTTTTCAGAAAATCAAAAAGCCAGTGTTACCGCCTATGAAAAGGATTTGCTCACAGGCAAGATTTTAAAACAGCTTTATCCCGAAAGCAATATCCGTATAAGTGGTTTTGAGGAAATTCCTGAAAAGGAACAAAACAGCTATGATGTAATTGCCAGCAATATACCGTTTGGCGATACTTCCGTTTTCGACCTTTCCTATTCCCGAAACAGAGATAACGCAAAAGTACAGGCTGCCCGAAGCATACACAATTACTTTTTCCTGAAAGGTGCTGATATGCTCCGTGAGGGCGGTTTGCTGGCTTATATTACTTCACAGGGCATTCTGAATAGTCCTAAGAACGAACCCATACGCAGGGCGTTGATGCAGGATAATAATTTGGTTTCGGTTGTTCGCTTACCCAACAACCTGTTTACGGAATATGCAGGTACGGAAGTCGGAAGCGACCTCATTATACTGCAAAAAAATATTGCAAAACAAAATCTGACCGAAAGGGAAGATCTGTTTTGCCGAAGCAGGCAAACAGAATACAATACACCTGGTAATGCACTCTTTCAGGACAACACAAGGATTGTGCATACCGACCGTAAATTAGATACCGACCCATACGGACAACCTGCATTAATCTATACGCATAAAGGCGGCGTTGAGGGAATTGCCAAAGATTTAAAACAAATGCTTTCCGAAGATTTTGGCAAGCACCTGAATTTGAATTTATACAAAGGCGAACGGAACGATGAACTTGTTATACAAACTCCGATAACGCCAACGGTTACACCTCCGGTTATCGAACCTGTAAGCATTCAGCAAAAACCGCAACCTGTACCCACGCCTGTAACCCATCGGGAAAGCCCACAGGAATTAAAGCAACTAAGCATCTTCGACTTGTTTGAAAATGCGAACGAGCCTGTAATGGTTGCTGCTCCGTCCAAAAGAACGACACAAGCCAAAAGGCAAAGCACTAAAACAAACCGCCGTGCAATAGGTCGCCAAACTGACCTGTTCAGTGCGATGCAGCAACCTTATACGCCTCCTGTTACCAATAGAGCCACCAATGGAAATACATCAGCCAACGGCAAAAAACAGGAAGCTATCGGCGACCTGTTTTCAGGTTTGGGTGGGAATGGCCAAGCTGATAAGCCAGCCATTCCCGATAGCATTCCCAAACCTGCTCCGTACAGTGGCGAACTGCAATCGTTCCACCGCAACGATTGCCTTGTGGTGGATAATGGTTGGGTGGGTCATCTGCAAAATGTAGATACATCAGACGGTACGGCAATATTCCATCCCTTGCAGTTACTGCCCTCACAGAAAGCAAGAGCCGAAGCGTATATCGGGGTGCGTGATGTTTACCAAGAGCTTTACACCAAAGAGGCACAGCATCAGACTGAATACAAGGGAGAAAGGGAAAATCTTAACCGTTTATATGATGCCTTTGTCAAAAGATACGGCAACCTCAACATTGCCGATAATATCAAGCTCATTAAAACGGATAGTTCCGGTAAGGAAATCCCTTATTTGGAGCGTGTGATTGGTGGTGTGGTACACAAAGCGGATATATTCAGCCGACCTGTAAGTTTTTCTACCATAACCATAGCAACGGACAATCCCGAAGAAGCATTAGCGGCTTCGCTGAACAAATACGGAAGCGTGGATTTGGGCTATATGTCCGAAATCAGCGGTATGACCGATGATACTTTGAAAGTAGCCTTACACGGTCGTATTTTCTACAATCCTTTACAAAGGGAATATGAAATATCCGAACGCTGGATTGCTGGCAACGTAGTGGAGAAAGCCGAAGAGGTACGAACCTACCTCGAACGCAATCCCGATGATATCGAAGCCAAAGCAAGCCTTACGGTTTTGGAAGAAGCCCGCCCAAGACGAATTGAGTTTGAGGAACTCGATTTTAATTTGGGCGAACGCTGGATACCAACAGGCATTTATGCCCGATTTGCTTCGCATCTTTTTGATACAGATGTACTCGTTCATTACTCTGAAAGCTCCGATGACTTTTCCCTAAAGTGCGACCGTAAGAATTTGCATATATGGGAAAAATACGCTGTCAAAGCAGAAAGCCGGACGTTTGACGGGATTGCCCTGCTCAAACACGCTCTTGTCAATACCACGCCTGATATAACCAAAAAAGTGATGGTTGGCGACCAAGAGGTCAAGGTACGGGATATGGAAGCCATACAAATGGCGAACACCAAGATTGACGAAATCCGTACCGCCTTTACCGATTGGCTTCACGCCCAAAACGATGAATTTAAAAACAGGCTAACCGACCAATACAACGATACGTTTAACTGTTTCGTCCGACCGAACTATGACGGCAGCCATCAGGACTTTCCGGGATTAGACCGTAAGGCATTGGGCATTGAAGACCTGTATTCGAGCCAAAAGGACACGGTCTGGATGATTAAGTTAAATAACGGTGCTATCTGCGACCATGAAGTAGGTGCAGGAAAAACGTTGGTAATGTGTACGGCTGCACAGGAGATGAAGCGTTTGGGGTTAGCCCATAAGCCGATGATTATCGGGCTGAAAAGCAATGTTCACGAAATTGCTGAAGCCTATCGTACCGCTTACCCTCACGCAAAAATATTGTTTCCGGGTAAGGAAGATTTTACGCCCCAAAAACGCCTGCGGATTTTCGGAGATATTAAAAACAATGAATGGGATGCTGTCATCTTAACGCACGACCAATTCGGAATGATACCGCAATCGCCCGAAATACAAAAGGAAATACTCGAAATCGAATTAGACAGCGTAGAGCGTAACCTCGATGTACTGCAATCGAAAGGCAAGGAAGTTACCAGAGGGATGCTTGCCGGAGTAATCAAGCGGAAAGAAAACCTCGAAGTCAAGCTCAAAACCCTGCAACACGATATTGAAAACCGTAAAGATGATGTGGTGGATTTTAAGATGATGGGCATTGACCACTTGTTCGTTGATGAAAGCCACCAGTTCAAAAACCTGATGTTCAACACAAGGCATACAAGGGTAGCCGGATTGGGCAATGTGGACGGAAGCCAAAAAGCATTGAACCTGCTCTTTGCTATCCGTACCATTCAGGAACGAACAAATGCGGATATGGGAGCAACCTTTCTTTCGGGTACAACTATCAGTAATTCGCTTACCGAACTATACCTATTGTTCAAATATCTGCGACCAAGAGCATTGGAAAAACAAGGCATTCATTCTTTTGATGCGTGGGCAGCTATCTATGCAAGGAAAACAACCGATTATGAATTTTCGGTTGCCAATAATATCGTTGCCAAAGAGCGTTTCCGCTACTTTATCAAAGTACCAGAGCTTGCACAGTTCTACTCCGAAATTACGGATTACCGAACGGCAAAGGATATAGGTATTGACCGCCCCAATAAAAACGAGGTATTGTATAATATACCGCCTACGCCCGACCAGGAAGAATTTATCCAAAGCCTGATGGAATTTGCAAAAACAGGAAAAGGAGAACTACTCGGAAGAGCACCTTTATCTCCATCGGAAGAAAAAGCAAAGATGCTTATCGCTACGGATTACGCCCGTAAGATGTCGCTCGATATGCGAATGGTAAGTGGTGCGTATGATGACCACCCCGATAACAAGGCTTCGCATTGTGCGGCAAACATTGCCAAGTATTACAACCAATACAACGCACAGAAAGGAACGCAGTTCGTTTTCTCCGATTTGGGAACATACAAGCCGAGCGAATGGAATGTGTACTCCGAAATCAAACGCAAGCTCGTGGAAGACCACGGCATACCTGCAAACGAAATCCGTTTTATACAGGAGGGCAAAAATGATAAGCAACGTAAGGAACTTATCAAAGGAATGAACGAGGGTAAAATCCGTGTGCTGTTCGGTTCTACAAGCATGTTGGGAACGGGCGTAAACGCACAGAAAAGAGCCGTTGCAATTCATCATTTAGATACGCCGTGGCGACCGAGCGACCTTGCCCAAAGGGACGGTCGTGCAATAAGAAAAGGCAATGAGATTGCCAAGTTCTTTGCCAACAACAAAGTAGATGTAATCATCTATGCCGTTGAAAAATCATTGGATAGTTATAAGTTCAACCTGTTGTACAATAAGCAACTTTTTATAGACCAATTAAAAAACAATAACCTCGGCAACCGTACCATTGATGAGGGCAGTATGGACGAAAAATCGGGAATGAATTTTTCGGAATACGTGGCTATCCTTTCGGGAAATACAGACCTGTTGGATAAAGCCAAGTTAGAAAAACAAATTGCCGGATTGGAAAGCGAAAAACAGGCGTTCAACCGTTCTAAATTCAGTGCCAAATACAAACTGCAAGACTTTACGGAATTGCTGGAAAGTACTCAATCCCGTTTTAACCGAATGAGCCTTGATTGGGGAAATTTACAGCAACGCATACAAAAACAGTCGGACGGCTCAATTGCAAATCCTGTACAGTTGGACGGTTTACCGCCCAATGCGGATATAAAACTAATCGGTGCAAAGCTCAACCAGCTTGCAGACAAAGCCCGAACCGGAGGTCAGTATGAAGAAATCGGTACGTTATACGGATTTACACTTTTGGTAAAAACGGAAATGTCCGAAAAAAAGGGTGTGGATATAAGGGTAAACCGCTTTTTGGTACAAGGAGAAGGTAATATCAAATACACCTACAACAACGGTCTGATTGCTAAAGATGAAAAGCTGGCTGCTACGAACTTCCTTAATGCACTGGAGAAATTGCCCGGCTATATCGAACAGGAGCAAAAGAAAATTGTGGAAATACAAAAGGATTTACCTGTTCTTCAGGAAGTGTTAAATGGTACGTGGTCTAAGGAGAGCCGATTGAGCCAACTCAAAACGGAACTGGCTTCCGTTGAACGAAAGATACAATTGTCTATCACACCGGAACCTAAAGAACAACCATCAGAAGAGGTCGAAAAACAGAAAGAATCCACAAAGGTTTCGGAAACCATTATACAGACAAAAGGTATTCATATACCATGTGGGTATTATAAGAAAGTTCATTAAATTTCATCCTCTTCATCCATTCTCTTAAGTAGACTTTCTTTAAGGCTGTCAAGGAATTTGGTACGGTTTATTTTCCGGGATTTAAGTTCCATAAACGTATGATAGAAATCGCCCAAACTAATATTAAAAGCAAGTTCAAATGTTTTAGCAATAAGTTTGATGTCGGCATTTCCATTATCGAAAACACCTTGTGAATGAAGCGCATAAATTAATTCTGTTAATGCCGTTTTATTTCCTGTCCAATTTAAAGGATAGCTTTCATATACTTTTTTTTGTTTGTGACTACTTAGCTGGTCTTCAAGATAGACTTGTATCAGATCGTTCGCAATAATTTTAGCTACCTTGAAATCGTGTGAAGTTGAGAAACTGTGGTCCGCTTCGAAGTAATAAGTATCTAAGCTCAACTTTATATTATGCCTTCCTCGGATAAAATATGCATCATCCAGATAAGTACTGTTGGTTCTATAATATTTGTAAAAATCTAGGTTATTGTTAAAATACCTCTTTAATTTTTCAAGTTCTCTGTTGAGGTATTTTTTGATTGTTTTTTCACCACCAAAAGGCTTTTTGGTTTCTATCTTGTAGATGGCATTGTAATAAATAAGTTTTGAGAGAATGACAGGCTTCAGGTATTTAAAAAAATAGATTTCCGCATCTACATTTTTAAATCCTCTTTTTTGAACATATTCTTTTACATCGCAAAGGCACTTGACCACAAGTTTAATAATAGCTTCTATACGTTCCATAGATCTGTCTGTTTCAATTTCCAATTCGCTGATTCTCATTTCTAGTTTGTGAAGCGTTTCATTGTAAAATTTATCCATTCAATTATCCATTTAATGCTCTAAAAAAGTCCTTTATTGTAATGTTTAACCTTGTTTTAAAAATATATACATTTAGCTCAAACATGATCAGTTGTCAGTCGGTAATATGGTAAGTGATTGTCTTTCTTCGATGCTGTTTAACGTGTGCAAAAGGTAAAGTCTGGTATATAGTTGATCGCAAAAGATTTTATCAGATTAATAGCCTCTATTTATCCACCAAAAATTCTCCCTATTTGTTTTATTTCCTCAAGGAGATCGATGAGACTGGTACTCCCCTTGGTTGCGATATTTGGTCTAAAATATGATTTCAATAAGCAATGTGTTTGTTATTGGTAAACATATTGCTTATTGAGATTATATTTAAATATCATTTTCAACCAGAACTATTTCTTTATGTTTGTTTAAACCCATTCGTATCATGGTTCGCTCCAAGATGTAATATAGGAGGGGTACAACAATAAGAGTCAGAAACAAAGAACTGATTAACCCGCCTATTATTACCCAGCCCAACCCATTCTTCCATTCGGCAGCTGCACCAGTAGCTAAGGCGACTGGCAACATGCCGATTACCATAGCGAGCGTTGTCATTACAATAGGTCTGAAGCGTTGATGTGTGGCATTTATCAATGCTTCTTGTAATGGAATACCTTTCGATTTAAGATGATTTGTATAATCCACCAATAATATCGCATTCTTAGCAACAAGACCGATGAGAACCACAAGACCCAACATTGTGAAGATGTTCAAGGTTTCCATTGTCAATGCTAATGCAAGAAGTGCTCCTATTACAGCCAGTGGTAAAGATGCCAGGATTACTAAAGGATACACCAAGCTATCGTATAGCAATACCAAAATAACATATACCAACAAGATAGAAACCATAAGCGCAAGTCCCAATGACCCGGAACTCTCATCCTGCATTTCAAGTTCTCCTCCAGGTATTACCTCTATTTGATCGGATAGGTGCAGATCTTCGATGACTTTATTTATATCTGCTCCGATATCTCCCAGAGGTCTTCCTGCAATCTGAGAGCTGATCGTAACTGAAGGCATTCTATCCCTGCGTTCTAAAATGGTCGGGCCTTCGGTTTCTTGTATCTGTGCGAACTGTTTCAATTGTATCAATTTTCCTTCGTTATTCAATAGAGAGAGATTTTCAACATGACCAATCTGTGTTCTATCTGATCTATCGAGTCTCATATTGATATCATACTCCACATCCCCCCTTAGAAATTTACCATCAGTATTACCATTAAATGCCAAATTCAGGGTCTGACCGAGGTTTTCGAAGGATACTCCCAAATGTGCCATTTTCTCTCTGTCTGCCACGATGCTAATCTGGGGATCTCCATCTTTTGATGAAATTTGGGGTCCCATAACCCCATTGATGTTTTTAACTTCCTTCAATATTATATTGGCAGCAACTCGAACAGAATCTACGTCTCTGCCAACTATATAATATTGTACGGGGGCTTCATCGATATTCCCCATCATGTCGGTCATACCAAGGCTTACAATCGTTCCGGGCAGTGTACGCTCTAGTTCCAGCTTCAAATATCCTGCAAGGTCCTTCGCCGATACGGAACGTTCGTTATGGGGTATAAGTTTTACTCGTATTTCTGACAAACGAGCCTGCACTTGCCCGCTTTCCTCAGCCCCTACAGTGGTAAAAATATTCTCCACTAATGGATTGTTTATCACCGTATTTTCAGCTTTTAAAGTAATCTGATTTGTGTGCTGTAAAGTGACGTCACGGGGTAGCTCCAACTTAATTACAAACTGTCCCTGATCACCCTGCGGTGCAAAATCACTCCCGATAAAACCCATGCCAACCAAGGCGAAACTACCTATAAACATACTGCCAACAGTTAGAAAGACAATCGTCTTGTGTTTGAAAGACCATTTCAATAGACCTCCGAACCACAACGCTATATCCGAGATGCCCTTTTCGAAAAGTAATTGAAACCTCCCTAAAACCGAGTCCTTTCGAATATGCTCATATTTACCAAACCGGGAATAAAGCAATGGTACAACTGTAAAGGACACGATTAAACTGATTAGCACAGAAATGGCGATGGTGAGCGCAAACTGTCGGAATACGTCGGAAATAGTGCCTTCGGTCAGAGATATGGGTACAAACACCACCACGATTACTAATGTAATTGAAAGAACCGTAGACCCTATTTCCTTAACTCCATCATATGCTGCCTGGATTACTGTTTTTCCTCTTTCAAGATGTTTATGAATGTTTTCGATTACAACGATGGCATCATCGACCAGTATACCAATCACCAATGTCAATGCAAGCAATGACATGATATTCAGGCTAAATCCCAATAGCAACAAGGGAATGAATGTAATTATCAGAGAAAAAGGTATCGCAACGGCGGCGAAAATGGAATTTCTGAAACTCTGTAAAAACAGAAATACCGTAGCTGCGACCAAAATTATTGCTAACAAGAGATCGAATAGTACAGAATTTGCACTCCGCACCGTAAATTCAGCATTATCTACTGCGACAACAAAAGACATCTTCTCTTGATGGTATTTTGCTTCTATAGATTCTAATCTAGCAGTCACTGCTTTAGAAATCTCTACCGTGTTGGCATCCGAAGAACGTTGGATCGTAATACCAACTGAAGGAATACCGTTTGTTCTATTAATGGTCTTGACTTCCTTATAGGTTTCTGCAACTTCTGCAATATCCCGTACTTTTATTACCGTAGCATCAGGTAACGTTTTCACAACAACATCTCCAATATCCGAAGGTCTTTTGAACCTCCCTTCTAAACGGATCTGCAATTGTTTGTTCTCATTGATGAGCTTTCCCACTGGAAAATCCATGTTCGTAACTCGTATTTTTCGGGTAATATCTCCTATTGATAAACCATAGGACTTTATCTTGTCCTCATCCAAGTTAACTTGCACTTCTTTTTCAAGCCCCCCGATAAGCGACACCCTTCCGACTCCCGGAATCCTTTCAAGCTGAGGTTTTATTTCACGGTCTACAATATCGAAAAGATCCATTTCTTCGATCGTAGATGTAACACCGATAGTCATTATAGGAATGTCAGTAATTTTAAAATCTGTAATGGCGGGATCTTTGGCATCATCCGGCAGATCAGAGCGTATGGCATTGACTTTTCTTTGTGCGTCCTGAATAGCTTTATTTAGGTTTGTTGATCCTTTCAAATTGATGGTGACAAGGGAAAAATTTTCCATGGATGTAGCTGAGATATCATCTATACCCTCCAAAGAAGACACAGCTTCTTCTATTTTTTTTGTCACTGCGTTTTCGACTTCCTGTGCGGCAGCTCCAGGATATATGGTGCTGATAGATATGGTACCTGTAGCTATTTCTGGCATTAATTCCTGATTGATGTTCATTAAGGCATATAAACCAAACAGCAATAGGGTGGCAGAGCAGATAATGATTGCAGAGGGACGTTTGATGGAGAATCTGGCTATTTTCATATTATAATCTATTTAATATGGAAACAGGTATTCCATCCGATAAATTAATTTGTCCGCTATTTATGACCGTATCGTTTAAAGCTAGGCCTGAAATAACTTCCAGTCTTTCATTATCGTAATATCCTATCCTTATACTTCTTTTGTAGGCTTTACCATCTTTTACAATGAAAACGGACGGGTTTTTCATTCCGCCTACGACAGATTTTCGATTTATCGTAATCGTTGGCATTGATGTTTTAGAAGATTCGATAAATGCTATAGCATACATTCCTGGTTTTAGGCGGATATCTTTACTTTTCAGCATGATTTCCACAGCGTAGGAATGTAGCTCATTTGCTGTGGGGGCAACCCTATACACAACACCCGAAAAGCTCTCGTTGTTTAAAGAGGGAAGATGTACTTTTACTTGCTCCCCTTTATTGATCTTGAGTATATCTGCTTCGGTAATACTTACCTGTAACTTTAGACCATTTCCAGAAAAAATATGAGCTATTTCACTTCCTATTGTTACCCATTGTCCATCTTCAACAAAATCTTTAGAAATAATCCCTGAAGAAGGAGCGACGATAGTCGTATGAGCAATTTGATCCTCAAGTTCTGTAATACGTCTTTCTACTTCCCGTAAAGATAGCTGACCATTTTCGACCTCCTGCTGAGCCACCGCACCTTGCATTTGTAAGGATTCGTAACGTTGTACATCGTTAGCTTTTTTCTCGTAGTCTGCCCGGGTACTCACTAAAGCTTTTTTTAGAACCTCATTTTCAATCTGAACGATTAAATCACCTTTTTTAACGCTGTCACCCATTCTTTTGTATTTCCTTGTGATAGTACCCTGTGCTTTTGAGAGTATAAGTATCTCATTATCTGGAATGATACTTCCGTGTAGGGAAAGGTTATTTTGTAACCTCAGCAACTCGGGCTTTTCAACGATAACCGGGATTGTCATATTGACAACAGTCGACTGTTTTAATTTCTTCTCCATCTCTTCCTTGTTAGCAGACAATTTCCAGATCATGAATGCGGTAAGGATAATTGATACCGCTACCGGTATGATAATTCTTATTTTCATTTCATTAATATTTTGATAAGGCCTTTAATTTTCCTAATGCTTTCAATAAATCCACTTCCGCTTTCTTATGATTGATAAGCTCTCTGGTGAATGCTATTTTTGTATCCAAAAGAGTTGTCTCTGTTTCAAAAACATCGATTATGTCAATTAAACCTTCATTATACAGCAGGTTTGTTTTATTGTAATTATCCTCAGCCAGTAGCAGATTCTGTTTTTGATCTTCAATGGAAGAAAGAGAAACATTGAGTTGGCTGATCGCATTGAGTTTGTTAGAGACAATATTTTGCTGCATTTCCCTCATCTGAAAATCAAGGTTTTGCTTTTGGAAATGATACTGCTGAATCTTGTTACGTTTAGCAAATCCATCAAAAATTGGAATATTTAATCTTAACCCTACAGCAACAGAGTTATACCACGGGTCTTTTGTGAGCCGCAATTGGTCTGATTGAAACTGATATCCACCAGAAACCAGACCGGACAAAGTGGGTAAATATTTATTCTTTTCCTGTCTGATGAGGTAATCTATCATTTCCTTTTTCTTTTCAAGAATATCAAGTTCGACATGACTGCTGTCCAAAGTTGAGATCAAGGAATTAGGTGTAGTTTCAGATGTGGAAAGATGATAATCAACCCTCAATACTTCTTCAACAGGCATTCCGATTAGCGTCTTTAGATAATTGTTTTGTTGGAATACAGTATTTTCTATTTTTTTTCTTTTTAACTTAAGATTATTGATATTTACCTGGATACGATTTAGATCCACTTGTCTAGAAACTCCCTTTATCACCTTTTCGTGGACTATTTCGGCCAGTGATTGCTGCTTGGAAAGCATGGTGTCTATATCTTTGAGCTCCTCGGATGAGCCCATTAATCCATAGAATACATGGCTGACATTATAAATCATTTCGTCTTCAGTAAGTAATCCTCTAAGTTGATACAGTTCCTGGTCAGTTCGGGCAATTTTTAGCCCAACGAATAAACTCGGGTCATAGATCACTTGTTCCAACTGTATAGAGAAATCCAATACATTCTTGGCTCCCATCTGCACGGGTATTTTCGTGCCAGGTGTTCCCACCAGTTCACCCGGGAGAATCATAGTGGGGATGACCAGATTTCGGTCTGCCAAACCACTACCTGATACCTGTGGTAACATTTTTGATTTGACTTCGCTGATTCGGTATTGCGATTCTTTTTGTTCTAGATCAACTTGTCGTATTTTTAGATTATTCCGTAGTGCATAATCTATGCATCCTTCCAAAGTCAGACGGGACAAAGTCTGCTGGGCATTTATCTTTCCAATTATCAGAGTGAAAAATAGTAATAGATAAAACCTTAAGGGCTGATGTTTTAATTTCATGTTTATTTACTTTTAATTCGGCATATCTAGATTGTACGGTTACTATATAGTCTGGCCTTGGATAAACCAAAGAATTATCTTTTCCACCGCTTATGTGTCCATAGCCAGCCATATGGTTCTTCTTTGATATTTTCTGTAAGCAACTCAACATACTTTTGAGTAATTTCACCCACTTTTGTAGATTCTGCTTTTGCATTTATGGGTATGCAGCTTACCTTGTAATTTCCTTTTGTAAGTTGCGTAATATGTAGGTATATGACTGCCGCCTCACTTCTACGGGCCAGTTTTTCCATTCCTGAAAAAAAATATGTTTCCTGATTCAATAAAGTGAACCTGTATTCTTCATCTTTTATCTTTGGACATTGGTCTGCAATAAAAAGATACACAGCTGGAGACGAGTTCTTGGATAGTATATATCGTGTTACCGCTTTGTCACGAATTAACTTCATACCGAAACGAGAGCGGAGTTTGACCATAAGACTATTCGCTAGCTTGGAACTCAATGGCTTGTATACTGCATGAACGTCGTAATGAACCTTATGAGGTAAAAAATTTAATACTTCCCAATTACCACAGTGTCCAACAGAAGCGATAACATTGCGCCCCGATTTTATATATAGATCCACTAACTCGAGGTTCTCAAATATTACTTTTTTGTCAAGTGTTTTTGTTGGAATAGAAACACCTTTTATCATTTCGGCAAAATAGGCCACAAAGCATTCATAGAATTTTTTTACGATGGCATGAATCTCTCCGTATTGCTTGTCGGGGAATGAACGGGCAACATTTTGAATAACAACTTCTTTTCTGTATCCAACTAAATAATAAGCAATGAAAAAAGTAAAAGAAGCCATCCCATACAAGAAAGTCATTGGCAGCAGACTTATCAGGTAAATAGCTACATAGACAAATCTATATACAAAAAGTCGCAGGGTTTGCTTCAGATTGTCCACCATTAAAATTTCATCTTTAACCCGGCTGACGCATAGGGTGAAACAGAAAAATAGTAATCGTTATCAGATGCAAAAACACCTTTTAGGGTTCTATCGATATAAGATGCGGGACGGTAGAGATTGAGCCCTGCCATACCAGTCACAGATAGCTTTTCGCTAATTTTATACTCGGGACGAAACCCAGTAACAATATACTGATGAGCAAAAATCACATCCTTGCCGTCTTTTTTCAACAATGCAAGCTGACCATTCATTTCAAGCGCATACGAGAGTTTAAATTTGTCACTGAAATCATAACCTGCTGACACTTCCAGTCCGTCGACAAGCTCTACATTCAGGTCAAATTTGCCTTCGGTTTTCCATTTTACATACACGGCCGGAAACACCATCGGATAGCCTAATGAACTATTTATTGCAACCCCGCCACCTATAGAAAGATTAGGATTCAAATGACGGATAAAAATAGCACTTCCACTTGCAAGCACATTTTTGAAGCCGATTTTTGAAAAATCGGTAGAAGGGGTAAATACACCCATGCCAAGACTAGCCCTCATCGACCACTTGTCATTCAATGGTCGCAAATGGTAAATTCCTACTTGAAAATTCATGATTTCGGACACCATTTGCTCCGAGAAGTTTTGGTTTTTCAACGAAACATAAGACCCTCCAAAACCAATACCCCATGCCGTAGGACGTTTCTTTTCATTCAATTCCATGAATAAGGGAATATTAGCGGATGCTTGGTAGACCATTGCTGATCCTTTTGCATTTCCAATTTTTTCTTTTGGTTTCTCGCCAGGAGGCAGATAGTAGTATCCGGATTTTCCGAGGTACTCTGTTTTGAAAGTTACTTCCTGTGCTTTTCCTTGTAGATATAGCAACGTCACTAACGTTGTTAATAATAATGACTTTAATTTCATTTGATTTTTAAATTTATGTTTGAGATAATTTCAATTTATGTTTGAGATAATTTCAATTTATGTTAAGCAAAGCAACGATGAATGAAGCAGGGCAGAAAGCGATAAATTGTGGACTTCAGAATCAAAGGGATGAATTGCAGAATATAATGGGTAGAATGTAATTTAAAATTTACCTATCGGGTGAAAGAGGTTATTGCGTACCGAATTTCAGGCATCTTGTTACTGACAGGGGTTAAAATTCGGTACGCAAAGCATTAATTAATCGTAGTGATGAATATTAGAATTTATAGGCTATACCGATGGATGCACCTTGGTTTTTCATAGAGCCTCCTTTGCCTTTGTGCAGATCGGCTAGTCCAAATTTGTAACTTGCATTTATCTGCCAGTTCTTATCAAAGTCGTAGCCAACGACTCCCCCTACACCATAGTCAAAACGGTTCATCGTGGTTCCTGTTCCATTGTTCTTTTTATATAAGTTCACACCATCCAATTTCGTACTGATACCATAGCCGGCATAGGGACCCGCACCTATAAAAGCCTTTCCACTTCCAAGCTCTCCCTGAACAATTCCGTAAAGAGGTATCTCTACTCCAAAAGATTTGAGTTTATCAGATGATTTATCAGTTAAAGATTCAAGTTTCGAGGTGGTGTAGTACACATCAATACCAGATTGCACTGCGAAATTTGGGCTTAGGTCATATTTTATAAAACCACCCGCGGAACCGCCAAAGCTCATTTTACTTTTTAAGCTTTTCATATCACCTCCCAAGCGATAATTTGATAGACCTGCGCCGGCTTTGAAACCAACAGATAACGGGGTCTCCTGTGCGGATAATTGAGTAGAAAAAATTAGTGTGCCTACTGCGAAAACAAATGTTAACATGTTCTTTTTCATTGTTCTGAAGTTTTAAAATTTTGAATGTTATTTTTAAATTCTGAACAAAAGAACGATGCCCTGAGCGATTACGAAATCAGGAAACTATAGGCTTTAGAATCTAATATATGAAATGCGTTATTAAAGGGATGAAATTTTCGGTCTTAGGTTATTCCACGATACCATCCATCCACTTTAGAAAGTCTGGTACGCGTACACGGCTTACCAAAACCTCATGTGGGCATATTGGCAAAAAGGAAAGTTTTAGACGGCTGTTGAAGTATTTAGCAACATTCTTAATAGCCTTTACATTCCCAATACAATTACGTGAGACACGAAAAAATAACCGGCTATCAAGGAGGTGCTCTAACTGGTCTAAAGTATAATTAATGATATATCGCTTATCGTTGGATGTATGGAGGAAGACAACTCCGCCTTCGCTATAGAAATGAGCGATATCCTTAGTCTCTATATAATGATAGTTTTCCCCTTTGGATATCAGAAACCTGTTTTTGGTTCTGACAGATAATAGCTGTTCATAGTTCTTAGGGTTGGCTTTATAGGAAACACTATGAAAGATATTCTCAAATTTAATTAACGCCACTTCCAGCTCATTTTCATTAAATGGTTTTAACAGATAATCAATACTGTTTAATTTAAACGCTTTAATCGCATGCTCATCATATGCAGTTGTAAAGATTACCGGGGTGGTGACCTCTATGTGATTAAATATCTCGAAGCAGTTACCATCTGCAAGACGTATGTCCATAAGAATTAAATCTACGGCAGAAGTTTTCAAAAACTCGATGGTATCTATCACTGTTTTAGTTTGCTTCTCCAAAAAATAATCAGGACGTAATTTCGTTATCATACGTTTCACTTCTTCGTAAGCGAAGCGTTCATCTTCAACTATCAAGTACTTCATGACTTTATAAAGGGGATTTTTACCATAAACAATTGTGTGGTATGATCCACAACAACATCTTTACCGTATAATTTATACTGCTGCGTAATATATTTCAGCCCGATTCCGCCCTTCTCAACATCGTGGGACGGTTGGATGTTGTTTTCGACTGTAATATACTCGCTATCCACATTAATCTTAATATTCAATAATGATTCTTCTGTTGCCTTATTATGCTTGAAAGCATTTTCTATCAATAATTGTAGGGTAAGGGGAATAATCTTATACTGTTCTGAGGAAGATATTTTATTTACCGTAAAAGTAAAAGCATTTTCAAATCGCATTCTCATCAGGAATATATATGAATCCAAAGCATCCAATTCTTCGGTCACCGATACCACTGGCTGTTGGGTGAGTGAGAGTACATACCGATAGGTTTTTGAGAGGGCTTTCGTAAACTTGTTGGCATTTTCCTGATTTATATATATTAGAGAAGATAACACATTTAATGAATTGAATAAGAAATGTGGATTTATCTGTGCCCTCAATGTTTCATGCTGGAATAGCAATACTCTACGTTTCGCTATTTCAGAATCGGTTATGGCTTTTTGTTCGGACTGGAAATAATAAATTAATTCAAATGACAGCAGAATTGGGATGTTATTTGTCATTGCAAATGCAAATTTGACAAGGAAAGAAGGTAATCCTTCTTCGGAAATCAACAGGACGTCATAAATCACGTAATTGAACAGACATAATATAATCAGACATATTACGACCAACCCTGTAATATCAGCCATGATTCGATATAGAATATTTTTGGAATAAGGCAAATGCTTATTAAGGAATCTTAATAAAAGAAAATCTGCTATACACATGGTAACAATTACCAAATAATGCGAAAACAACTGGATATGAAAATTGTTCCACAAATCTTCCTTCATCAGAATAATGCTGAAAAGCATCTGGCACAAAGCATAAATCAGTGTGGAGGAGAAAAAAACGAGTAGATTTCTTATACCTATTTTTTTAAATTGAATCATTTTTCAAAAATAAAATTTTCATTTGAGGTGTATGACAAATCACTAATATTTCTGATGAATTTCATTATTTGAGGGATGAATTTAATAGTTGGTATCTTTAAAGCGAGTTATTATTCAATTAAATTCAATTACTACGTCATCAGATTTTGGATATCCTACACAAGTAAGGACATATCCGTCTTTTATTTGTTTCTCTGTAAGCCCTTCGGTTGTTAGCATTTCTACATTTCCTGATATGCACTTCCCTGCACAGCTTATACAATTTCCACTTTGACAGGAATAGGGCAAATCAATTCCCGATTCAAGCCCGGCAAATAAAATAGACTTACCCGAGGATACGTTTACTTCGTGTTCTTTTCCTTTAAAAAGTATTTTTATCTGATGTTCTTCTGATGCAGGCTTTCCTTTTGTGACGGTATAGAAACTTTCTTTAAGAATCACCTCTTTAGAAAATCCTGTTTCTATTATCGTTTTGGTTGCCATGTCCATCAGTCCTTGTGGACCACATAGGTAAAACAAAGAGCTTGTCTCTTTCGTAATTTGCAACTCGTTAAAAATAGTTTTTAGGTATGTAGTATTAATTCTGTGGGCATTTTTCTTTTTAAATAGTCTTGCAAAAAATCCTGCTTTTGATTGGTTGCTCTTCATTTCATCTCCCCAATAATGAACGATACGGAAACGTGATGAATATTCGGAAGACCATTGTTCTAATTGGTCATAAAATATCGTAGCAGCCTGGTTAGCGTTCACGTAGACTAAGGATACCCTAGAGGTTGAGTTCGCTATAAGTACTGACTTAACCATAGAAAATAAAGGTGTAATCCCGCTTCCACAGGCAATTAGCACGATATGGTTTGGAATGTTTTCTGGTTTTAAATTAAAATTTCCCATAGGTGGCAATACAATCATCGTATCTCCAGCTTTGAGATTATCATTAAGGTGGTTAGACATTTTTCCCCCTTTTACCCTTTTTACTGTTACAGATAAGTCTTTATCTATATAAGGTGAAGAGCAAAGCGAATAAGCTCGTCGTTCTTCCTTTCCGTCAATTTCGCCCATCAGAGTTAGGAATTGACCTGACAGATAATCAAATTGTTGCTCGGGCTGGGAGAAGTGTATTGTTATAGAATCCGCAGTTTCCTGTACAATCTCGTTAATATATAATATGGTTTTTTCGCTCATAGTTATTTTACTATTAAATCAATTATTTTTTAGAGATCAGTACCTATCTTTGTTTATCAAACAAGATTTAACCTCTTGCACCAACTAAAGAAGTGTTTTAATTCATTTTGGTCTAACCTATCAAAATGGAAAATTTTATGAGGGAATGGAATAGCATTTGAATAAACGCCATTTATTGAGAAAACAAGCATTAATTTCTTGCTGTTACTTTTCTCTAAGTTAAACTCTCTTTGAAGCTTGTGCTGTTCATTTTCAAAAAATGATACTAGTGAACAATCCCCATATATCAATAAAACTACCCAATCACAATGTTTTACAAAATCCCGATAGTCATTTTCATCATTATAATTGTTGCTGATATATACTTCGTTTCCATTGTTCCAGAAGAAGTCTGCAATGTCGTAAAGACATTCATCTACTTCCCGTTCTTTATTTTCTATTACTAAATATTTCATTATTAAAATGCTCAGTTATGGTACCGTTCTTAGTCGTTTAATAAATATTATCTGTTTTTGTTGTGTGGGTATTTGGAAAGTAAAACGACAACAAATCCATTCACTCCATAATCAAATCAATTACTTTTTCTGGGTTAGAATCGTTGTTAATCCAAATGTCTTCTATTGTGGTAGCTTCTTCAATTGATAATCCATTTTCTTTCAGTTTTTCAGATGCTTTTTCATAGTTGATATCTAACGCCCTAAAAGCATCATTGATAGGTGCTTTTACCATTTTATTGAAAATGATTAAGTCCACGGGAGGGGACATCCTTTCTGAGATAATTAGTATAACAGATAGGACTAATACACCTAATAAAGCAGGAATAAAGACACCTTTTTTGAAATGTATTCTTAATGCTTTCCAATTGAGTATAATGTGGAAAATGGCACATATAATGAAAAACACACCTAAAATTTCGTGTACAACTTCTGTATAGCCGTCAAACAAATGGAAAAGCATCAATAAGCCCGATAGTCCCACGACAAGAAAAACCAAGGAAATAAAGGGTGTAATATAGTTTCTGTTCAATTTCATAATACCAAGTTTTGTTTAGTTAAATTTTGAAAACCTCTTTTCAATATCAGTTAACCATTTTACCCTTTTTTCCTGACTGACTGACTTTACCATATTATAGCTAATCCACTTAAGATTTTTGTAACCCATAGTTTTGAAAACACTTTTTATCATTGCTCTCTTGATTAAGTTGCCAATAAGCAGGGAATACATTATCTTGGGTTTATTCATGGTTGTGATTACTGTCACACCTTTTAAGTTTTTTAAAAGTGGTACTAAACCAAAACCTCTTGGATGGTGGTCGTACACAACTCCTGGAGTAAGAACTCTATCAACAAATCCTTTGGTCATTGCAGGCATTAAATCCCACCAAATAGGAAAAATAAAAATCAGGTGGTCTGCTTTTTCCAGACGTTCATTATAGTCTATTACTTGTGGATCTACAGGTTTGTGATCCACAAATGCTTTCAAATCTGCCTTTGACATTACGGGATTAAATTCATCATTATCAAGATGCATAAGGTCTATCTCGTGATTTGCATCTTTAAGCCCTTTGGTTACAGCATTTAAAATTGCGTTTCCAAAGCTTCCTTCATAGGGATGATTAAATACTATTACTACTTTCATTTTTACTTTGCTTAATTTTATACTGCAAAGTTGAGAAGTAGCAAATAGTTGGACGATAACAATTGTTAAGAAATCGCAAAGCGATTCACGAACACAGAAAATAATCAAAAAACCTGTGAGTAAATGAACAACTTATCGCCTGTTTCGTATTCTGCTTAATGAAACAGATGTAATGCCTAAATAGGAAGCGATATAATGTTGCTGTACACGCAATAATATCTCATGATTTTCCTGAAGAATTTTTTGTATCGGACTTCTGGTTTGTCCTGAATTCGTTGAATCAATAAATGTTGGTATGAGGCTACACGGCTAATGAGATACTTATTGAACAGGTTTTGAAAGGCTTTATCATTTTGTAACAAATCCATTTCCTTTTTACCAATAAACAAAAGAACCGAATGTATTGATTTTGTCTCTGTTCAGTCATTTACTGTTTATGGTTCTATTAGCTTAAAAATCTATTTTAGATAACTTAATTTCAAAGTAGCACACATCTGCATTGTGGTAATGTGAAGGAAGATTCACAAAATTTTTCAACTTTTTGATTCCCAAAAAACTAAATCCACAATTTTTGTAGTGTTGAATCAGCTTTACATTTTCACCACAAGTATCCATGCGGATATATTTTTTATCTTTCGCAAAATCCTTTGCCCAATCTACAATTATTTTTACAAAATTGTGGCCCCGGAAACTCGGGTTTGTTGCTATTCTATGAATATAAAGAGCAGATACCCCATCGTCATCTTTCCAAATTTCTGGGTCGCTGTATGTAATTGCCCAAACGCAGGCAATCTCATTATCAATCAGTAATTTGAATTGTCTATTTTCAGCAATTTCTTCTTCTATCAATGTTTTATCAAATTCCGGCCATTGGTTTTCGGGAAACTTTTTTTTCTGAAATGCGGTGGCTAATTTATAAAGTCTAAATATTTCAGATATATCTATTTCGGTGCTATTTACTATTTTCATTATCTATTGTTATTATATTACTGATTCTAACTTGTTTTCGTCTTTGTTAACTCCTATTAGTAAGATCAATTCATCACATTGGGTCACTTTAGTATTTTCAATCTGAATTCTGTAAAAACTTTATGCTTTACTATTTCTCCATTATTGAGAATACTTTTAATATATTCTTTTTTACAAAGTTACAATGAACTGAATAAGCAAAACGATCACAATTGTAAAAAAAATATCCTCAGATTCACCAACGATGGATAAACGAATACTGAAGGCTTCTAGTGATATCTTGGAACCTACTTTGGAAATGAGGGCTGTGAATCTATTGATAATATACTCAGTTTAAAAATCATCTTATTAATAGTGAAAATACTTTCAGCTCGAAATCTTTTATTTAATGATATTTCTTGATTGAATTGGGGATTTAACCACAAGCGCAGCGGATTGGGATACTTCGGCTGCCATTGTTTTAAAGACCTTTGTAGGGTAATTAAAATAAAAATCATAATGAACAAACAGAAAATTGCCTTAGTAACCGGCGGAAGCCGTGGAATAGGTCGGGATATAGCGCTTAACCTGGCAAAAAAGGGCTTAGATGTAATTATCACCTACCTATCCAATGAAAGAGCAGCCAATGAGGTTGTCGAACAAATAAAATCCTATGGGAATAAAGCAGCGGCTTTACAATTGGACGTTGCTGCCTATGAAGCTTATGCCCCTTTTTTTTCGGAGAAATTATCACCACTGTTAAAAAACAATTTCAACAACTCACAATTAGACTATCTGATAAACAACGCAGGAGCTATTGCTTTTTCAACTTTTGACGATGCTACCATCGATCAATTTAAGGAGATGATACACATCCATCTGATGGCACCCTTCTTTATCACCCAGCATGCTTTACGTATGATGAACGACGGAGGAGGAATCGTGAATATTTCAACCGGGTTAACGCGTTTTTCCACACCGGGGTTTGCGGCATATGCCTCCATGAAAGGCGGACTTGAAGTACTTACCAGATATCAGGCTAAAGAATTGGGAACACGAAAAATCCGTGCAAATTCAGTAGCTCCGGGCGCTATCGAGACCGATATTTTAGGAGGTGCAGTGAGGGACAACAAAGACATGAATGCTGCACTGGCTGCTGAAACAACCTTGGGGCGAGTTGGTCTGCCTAAAGATATCGGCGCTGTAGTTGCTTTTCTCTGTACTGAAGAAGCCTATTGGATCAATGCTCAACGAATTGAGGTGTCAGGTGGTAGTAACTTGTAATTATTTGGTAAATTTAACCCATGGAGGAAATCATTCAAGTCAAAACCATTAGCGAATTTCACCGTTTGTATAATTTACCTAAGCCTTTACATCCGTTGATCAGCTTGGTAGATTATGCGGAAATGTATAATGGGGTAACGGTTAAGTGCTGGTCACAGTCATTCTATTCCATTGCATTAAAGAAGAATGTACTGGGAAAGTTTAATTATGGACAGTTGCCCTATGACTTCGATGAGGGTCTGATGTCATTTTTTTCACCAGGACAGATCCTAAATATTAAATTCAACGATGAATTACCCAGGCAGGAGCCATCTGGATGGATACTGCTTATCCATCCAGATTTTTTATGGAATACCACGCTGGCCAAAACGATAAAGGGATATGAATATTTCGGATATGCCATCAATGAGGCGCTTTTTCTTTCCGAGAGAGAAGAGTACAATATGGGTATCCTTTTGGACAGCATCCGCGAAGAATACAGCAGGAATATGGATGATTTCAGTAAAAAGATTATCATCTCCCAGATCGAACTCTTGCTGAATTATGCAAATCGCTACTACAAAAGACAATTCATTACGCGAGAACGTAGTAATCACGAATTACTCACAAGATTTGAAGAATTACTGGAGCTATATTTCAACGAAACAAACGATAGGCAACGGGTGCTTCCAACAGTACAGTATTTCAGCGAAAAATTGAACAAAACTCCCGATTATCTGAGTAGCGTGTTGAAGAATACAACAGGAAATAATGCCAGCCAACATATCCAGTTCAAACTTATAGAGGTGGCCAAACTCAAACTCTCTACTACGACACTTACCGTAAGCGAGATCGCCTATAACTTAGGATTTGAACAACCACAATCATTGAGCAAGCTATTCAAAAAGGTTACACGCCAGACGCCGCTTGAATTCAGGAGTTTATATCAGCGGCATATGTAAATGGTTTTTCAAAATTGCCACTAACCGTTTAAAGTTGCACGTTAGCTTATTTGAATGGTCTCATATCATACCCACTTTTTTTTGGGGTTACAAACAATTTAAGACCCGGTTACCCTAGTGCACTAGTATCACATTAAAATTGGAACGCTATTAAATTCATTCACACCGCCATTATAGCCTGTTTCGAATTCTGCTTAACGAAACAGGAGTAATGCCTAAATAAGAAGCGATATAATGTTGTGGAATACGCTGGATAATATGTGGATGTTCGTCAATAAGCTCTTCATAGCGTTTTTGAGGATTATTTTTAAGATAGGAATAGAATGCTTTTTGAGAATTTAAAAATCGTCTGAACAGATGTTTCTGCATTTCCTCTTTGATTTCAGGCAAATGCGCTAAAACATTTTGAAAATCCTTTTGAGGAATAGTTTGTAAAATACAAGGTTCTAAACTTTCGATGCTATATAAGCTCGGTTGGTTTGTCATGAAACTTTCAATGGAAGACACTTTATCCCCTTCAAAGAAAAATTGGGTAGTAATTTCTTTACCGTCATTATTAACCAAAGTCCGCAAACACCCTTTCTCAATAAAGAACATTGTTCTCGAAATTTCTCCCTCCTGTAAAAGGATTGTTTTGGCAGGAACTTCCCGCCGTTTAAAAAGATGTTTGAAAGTGTCCCATTCGTTTATCATTGTTTACAGTCGATTTATGATTGTTGCTAATTTATTTATGAGTATATAAAATTACAAAAATACTCCACCTGTTTGTCGTGGATTTTTGGTGTTGGTGTTGCTGGGTACTTTGCCGTTGTTCCACAAACAAATTTAAAAATAATTTTGTTGCATATCTTCCAACAGACCGATGTGTGTAGGTTGCCAATCTAATTGCTCTTGTGTTTTGAAATTTGAAGCCATCCCTTCCATAGTAATGAAATTACTCATCCATTCAAAGTGTTTCGCTAATTCATCGCCTGACACAGATTTTACAGGCAAGTTCAACGTTTCGCCAATTAGGGTTGCGATTGTTTTCAGTTCAATGCCTGTGTCGCCAACAACATTGTACAAAGCACCTTTATAGCCTTTTTCTATCGCTAAACGAAAGGCTTTTGCAGCGTCCAAACGATGCACAGCACACCAATGATTTTCACCTTCGTTGGGATAAGCAGAAATACCATTTTTACGTGCAAGTGAAATGATAAATGGAATAAAGCCATAGTCTCCTTTATCGTGAACGGACGGTGCTAAACGAATGACGGAAGCATTAATGCCTTTTTCTGCCAGTGACAAAGCTGTTGCTTCCGAAGTTCTTGGCGAATGTTGCGTGGTGCTTTCTTCCGTTACAAATCCATTGATGAGTGGCAAGCCCAACATCCCCGAAGTGACTACGATTGCTTTATTTGTGCCAATTAGTGTTCCGCCCATTGTTTCGATAGCGTTTTTGTCTGTTGCCGCTGCATCTATAAATGTGGATTGTCCACCTTTCATAAAATCGTGGTTAAATCCGCAGTGAATAACACTGTCAGCATTTTGAACACCTTGCTTTAAGATTTCCAGATCGTCAAGGCTGCCGTTTAAAACTTCCGCACCTAAATCACGGACAATTTTTGCAGATTTTTCCGATCGTGCCAAACCAATTACTTGGTGCCCTGCACCGATTAGTTCGCTGACTACCGCAGAGCCGATGAAGCCCGAGGCTCCTGTTACAAATACTTTCATTTTTATACTTTTTTGTTTATACAAAGGTGCGGCATCCCTAAAAAACAGATGTATCCAAATTAGCTGTTATTGTAGTCTAAATGAAATTTCTTTTGAACAGTTAAATTGTTTGGGGTGTGGATTGGCTTTACCAGTTCTCTTTTTCAGTTAAACGATTGCCGAAACCTCAAAGGCGAAACGTTTGTCTTTGTCTTGAATAGTTTGCTGAACGATTGTGAATGTTCAAAACCCAATTCGTAGGCAATTTCGCTTACGGAAAGGTTTGTGGTGGATAGTTTTTCTTTCGCTTTTTCTATCAGTTTGTCGTGGATGTGTTGTTGGGTGCTTTGACCGGTTACCGTTCGCAACAAACTACCTAAATAACTTGGCGACACATTTAGTTCTTGCGAAACATATTGAACAGATGGTAAGCCTCTTATTGCCAGATCGTCACTGTTAAAGTAATCCGCCAACAATTTTTCCAAACGTTCTAAAATTTGATGATTGGCCTTTTCCCTTGTGATAAACTGGCGGTTGTAAAACCGTTCGGAATAGCTCAATAAATTTTCAAGGTGTGTGATAATAATTTGTTTGCTAAATTTATCAATGTTTGAATGATATTCTTGACGTATGTTTTCAATAATGCCGTTGAGTGTTCTTTCTTCTTTTTCTGATAACAGTAATGCTTCATTTACCGAATAATCAAAAAATTCATACTGCTTAATTGTTTTTGCCAATGGCGTGTTCCAAATAAAGTCGGGGTGAATGAGTAATATCCAACCTGATTGCTTTTCAGCATTTTCTTCTTCAATAATTTCAAGTTCGAGCACCTGATTGGGCGACATAAAGAACAGCACGCCGTCGTCATCAAAATCGTAATGCAGTTGTCCGTATTTATACTTCACACCTTTCATACGTTTCAAAGCAATAAAATAAAAATCAAATACCACATTCATAGTGATTTGGTCGGTAAGCTTGGTAAAATCTTCCGTTGTCAATACGCTAATCAAAGGATGCTCGGGCTTAGATAAACCTCTTAGCCGATGAAACTCACTAATTGATTTTATCCTATTTGGTTTTGTATTTGCCATATTCAAAGATAACTATTCTTGATGGTATGCTTTTGCAAATTCCTTTGCAAAATCTCTTAATTTTGTTTTACCTAAGACGGGTCTGTTTTTAAGATAATTTTCAAATGTTTCCCCACGATGTGTCTTCATCTGCATTCTTACGAATTGATGTGCAAGCTGTTGTGGAAAGCCTGATTGGATTAAGCCGTTGAGTAACTGCTCTTCCGGTAGCGCTATCCACTTCAGGTCAGGCTTGCCAATGGCTTCGCCTAAAATTGCTGCAGCTTCATCGCAGGTTAATTCTTCGCTTGCCACATAGCGGGCTTTTTTTCCTTGAAATGGGGTCGTCAGTTCTTCAAAAACCACATCCGCAATATCATTTGGTGAAACAAAAGCAATTTTATCATTCCCACCATAGCCTGCCAATAATGCGCCATTTTCTTTTATGGTTTGAATATCATTGTAAAAGTTGGTGTAAAAAGAACCGGGGCGTAGTTCGATGACCGTTCTGTCTGATAGCTGATTAAGCAGGTAAGAGTCTTCTGTATCAGCCGCCCAACCGGTTAGAAATATAACTTTCTCAATTTCGTTTTGTTTGATTGCCTGTACATAATTGGTTTCAATATTTTTGAAATAAGCTGTTTGGTCTTCTTCCATAAAATTGAAAGGTATCATACAGTACACCGCGTCGGCACCTGCAAAAGCTGTTGTTAGAAAATTAATGTCTTCTACTGAGCCGATTAATGCTTTTGCACCAAGGGACTCAATGTCTTTCTGTTTGTCGGCTTTGCTACTGATAACGGATACCGAATGGCCTTTTGCAATCAATTCTATTACAAGAGGTTTGCTGATGTTGCCCAATGAGCCTGTAATTACGATCTTCATATTTTTTCTTTTTTGTTATTGCAAAAGTGCAACGCTTTCAAAAAACAGATGTATCCAAAACGACTGTTTTTGAAGTCGAAATGACATTCGCTAAAACTCTAAAAGGTCGTAGTTCTTTATTGTACTCTTGAAAGGTTAATACATAATTTACATCGTGTTTAAACAGGTTGATATGGGAAGTCAAGCTACAACATTCCATCACTATGGACGTACTTGTGCTGTATCATTCTTTCGGTTATTCCACTGAAATGAATGAGCTTATCAAAAAGACCTGTGTTCTTGATTATCCTTCTTTTACCAAATGCCGTAAATCGGGGTCGTTCTTGATACGCTCCATTTCACTTTCAACAATATGCAGAATGTCTGACTTTATCTGACGATAATTGCTTTCAATTTCCTGCTTCATTTTATCTTCTCCGTGTTCATTAACAAAGGATAGGATTTTCGGTATCTTCTGATATACTTTAGTTTCTGCGGCAACTTTTTCATTGTCCACCACAATTTCAGCGTGGAAAATCTTTTGCTCGATGCGTTCGTCAAAGTTATCCGATACAGAACCCACGAACATACCTTGTGTTAGTGTTGAAATTTTGGAAGCCGGAATAAGGCTGTCTAACTGTGTTGAAATAGAAGTAGATTTATCGTTGCGGTTAATCGTCATACTTTGACGTTTCTGCAATACTTTACCGAAGCGTTCCGAAAGGCTTTTTGCCGTTTCGCCAACTACCTGACCACTGAATATATTACCTACGGTATTCTGAATTACCTTGCTCTCTTTGTCGCCGTAATCCCTTGTTAATTGCGAAAAATCCTGAAAGCCTAAACAAACCGCTACCTTATTACTTCTCGCAGTAGCGATAAGATTATCCAGCCCTCTGAAGTAAATTGTAGGCAGCTCATCTATGATAACCGAACTCTTTAACTGACCTTTTTTATTGATGAGTTTTACAATTCTTGAATTGTATAAACCCAAAGCTGCGGAGTAGATATTTTGACGGTCGGGATTATTACCCACGCACAAAATTTTTGGTTCTTCGGGATTGTTGATGTCGAGCGTAAAATCATCCCCAGTCATAACCCAATACAACTGTGGGCTAATCATTCTTGACAAAGGAATTTTAGCCGATGCAATCTGTCCCTGTAATTGGTCTTGCGCTCCTGATTGCCACGCATCCATAAACGGAGAAAGATAGTTTTCCAAATCGGGGTATGATGTCAGAATGGTAAATACGTCCGAATACTTTTTGTTCAGCAACTCAATGGCGTGTGGAAATGTACAATAATTGCCGTCCTCATAGATTTTCAGATACCAAATAATTGCCGCCAATAGGATAATTGGGCTTTCCACGAAAAAATCCCCTTGCTTCTGTATCCAGCTTCGATTGAGGTTCAGCATTATGGTATATGCTGCTTCGTAAGCATCAGAAATGTCCGTCATAAAGTCGGGATTGAGTGGATTGCAACGGTGGCTCTTGCGGGGATCATCGAAATTTATCACGTAAAATTTCGGCTGAACTTTGTACTTATCCCGATGCTTCAATAAATGATTGTAAGCAATTGTAGAAAGGTCGTCAAATTTAAAATCGTAAATGTACATACTAAAGCCTTTCTCAATCTGCTGTTTGATGTAATTGTTTACGATGGCATACGATTTTCCTGAACCCGGCGTACCCAACACAATCGAGGCTCGAAAAGGATTGACTATGTTAATCCAGCCGTTGTTCCATTTGCCTTTGTAATAAAACTTTGTGGGAAGATTGACAGAATATTTGTTTTCCATCAATTTAGTTTCCTGCTGAAAACTTTCATTCTCGTTATTGAAAACATCGTCCATTAAATTAGTACGGAGCAATCGGCTCATCCATACGCCCGCCATCAGCAAGGCGATATAACCTAATGAGATAGTAAGCATATACAGGAATGTGCCTGTTTCCGGGGATAGCTTTAGCAACGGTGTGTTCAGGAAGAACAGCACAAAGCCAACGCCCAACGCCACGTAAATTTTAGTCCACGTTATCTTCTCATTCTTTACGCCCTTTGTCCCTAAGCAACTCAACGCCAATAAAACCAAAGCGAATGCTTTGGTGTAAAGGGTGTGTGAAAACAAGCCCGCCGTCCGGTCGAAATTGCCTAATATCTTGTTGATTACTTCCAACGTCCAACCACGTTCTAAAAAGAAACCGTAGCAGAACCAATAAAAGTGCATCAGCACCAAAAGAATACTGACTGCCCGCATAAAAGCCATTATCTTGGCAAGCCCTCTTAAATCGTCTTCTCCCTGCATTATTTTGAGTTTTAATGTTCGGGCGTGAATTTAAAGGCTCTATGCGGTGGCTCTAAGAATGTGGCAGCCAGTGGCGTTATGTGGCAGTGTTTGGCTAAATATTATTTCTGACCTCGTTGGCGTTTGCGCTTTTTCTTCATCTTATTGACAAAGTCCTGTTCTTCGTAATCTTCGCCCTGGGCTTCGGGCAATAAGCCGCCCAGTGCTTCAATCAAACCGTCTTCGTGTTTGTCCGTAGTTAAGAAGTCGAACAAATGGTGTGGTTCTTCCGCAGGAAGATCCGCATCATTTGATGTGGATAGTTTGGGTTGTAAAGCGGCAGGTTCTTTAATATCGGGTTTGATGTTATTGTTCCAATAATCATTAAAGGTGTTGGCAGAAAGTTCTTTTGCCAAACGTGAACCGTTCCAAACCGCTTTGGAATTGTGGTCAATAAATGTGATACCATAAATACGCCCTGTATCATTCCGGCGTACTACTACGTTAATGCCTTGTTCCGCTAACTGCTTTTTAAAAGCCTGTTCATCGCTCGTAGCTTTCAGGGCAATGGTAACGGCAGATTTTAGGGTCTGTTTGGTTGGGCTGTCTTTCAAAGCGGTTTTGCATTTCGCAAAATGCGATTCCAAAGCCGGAAGCCCCGCACTCTTTCCGAACAGCGAAGCCTTGAACGGATGCCCAGCTCTTTCGCCTTTTTCATTCAATGGAATGTACAATAAACCCTGCTGCATCTTTCCCTGTAATTCGCCCTCGATTTTCTCGGAGGTAATATTGAACAGGCAAAGCAAGGCATTGTATTCGCCCAAAGTTTGGTACTGGTAGTAATTCGGCAGGTGGCGAACGACCGAAGCGATTTGGCTCTTCACATCGCCTGCCCGATAATCGACCGGACGGAAAACCTTATCAATTTGGTTGCGCTCCTTATCTGTTGCGGGTATCAACCCGTGTTTTCTTTCCAGTTCACGGCATACATTCATAGACCGCATTTTCTCGAATTTGTCCGAAATCTTTTTGCCCTGCTCGTCCACACAAACCGATACAATATGTATATGGCTGCGGTCTATATCGGTATGTTTGAACATCACAAAAGGTTGTTCGCCGTAACCCATTTCCCGCATATACTGTTCTGCCATTTCCCTAAACTTATCATCGCTTACCTTGTCGTTCGGGTCAGGATTAAGCGAAATATGCAACGTATGTTTCTCGGTATTGCGGTTCGCTATCAGGTAAGGGGCAAAAGACTGGGCTAATTGTGCCACGGAATAATGACCGCTTGCGGTTTCAATCATCTTATTGGCAAACAAAATCTGCCCGTTTTCATTCTCTACTTTAAGCTGATTGTATGCCAATGCTCCGTATAAATTTCCGCTTCTACCGATTTTTGCTATCATCTCTAAGGCTGTTTTTTCAGGTATTTTGTTTCAAATTCCTCGGTTAGTTGGATGATTTTTTGGCATAGCATCGCCATTTCAGCCGTTTGTTTTTCCAATTTGTAGAGGAACGCTGCCGCTTTTTTCTCGGAAAAATGTTTGTACAGCAGCTTTACAACCTGATTATAATTCACGCCTACGGAACGGAACTGGCTATGAAACGAGGTCAACCGCATATAAAAATCAACTGTTCCTTTGTCAATCTTAACCGATTTCATTTCCTTACTGAACAGCAGGGAAATGATAAACTTGGCTTTATTAGGCATTCCCGATGCTTCAAAAAGCGATAAGAGTTTGGCGTTTTCTTCGTCCGTAAGACGGAAAACGTGGCGGTGGATGCTTGGGTCGGTTTTTGGTGTCCGTCCGCCCTTATTCTGTTTGCTGTTTCTGTTCACGTTCATCACAAATCCATTTTAATCCACACAAAAACGCTGACTTCGGAAGACGTTTTTTAAGCTCCCGGCGGGGCAAGTTGTTTTGAGGCACTAACTCGGTTTCGAGTGCCTCAAAACACAACTTGCCGTGTTCCGGTGAACACAAAAATCCGCCCTGCGGGACGGATTGGATGTAACAGGGAAAAACGGCTTGTTGCCGTTCCCGTTACCTACCAATATGTCAAAAGTCATTTGCATAAATCCGTTAATAAAAATCACAATACAAAGTAAAGCCCTGTTCTCGATAGCGTTGCACTGTACCATAATGCCAAACAGTGCCTCTGATCGCCAAACACTGCCACCGCTATACAACCGAATGAAATTGATTGGTTCTTTGCCCTTGAATGATGGCAGGAAGACAGGCAGCCCGTACTTCAGGAAGAGCAGACGGCACACATTCAGGAATGCAGGCAATCCTGCCTGCGGGATTGCAGGAATGCAAGAAAGCAAGATTGCACGACTGACGGAAAGCGTGAACGCTTGCTATCCAACTATCCGGCTCACCTGATTGATTGGTTGATTGACGGAATGAAAGAATGACGGCAAGCCTGCCTGATAAGCTACCCGAATGATTGCAAAGCTACTGTACTGCAAGGAAGCAGGCAATCAGGTAAGAACGCAGGCAACCTTGATAGCTATCCTGAAAGAAAGCAGAAAATCAGAACGGCTTTCCAGAACGCCTGCAAGACTGAAAACAGGTAGATGTAAACTTTAAATTTTAAAAATATGGACACAAAAAAGAAACCTCTGTTTGTCGCCTTTTCTTCTCAAAAAGGCGGCGTTGGCAAAAGCACATTCACTACGCTTGTCGCCAGTACGATGCACTATCGCTTGGGCTACAACGTAGCCGTATTTGATGCGGATTTTCCGCAGCACAGCCTGATGAAAATGAAAACCCGTGATTTGGCCATGGTAATGGAAAATGAGGCTTTGAAAAAATTGGCGTACAAACAATTTACCACTATCAACAAGAAAGCCTATCCCATTACACAGCATAAAGCAGATAGCGTATTGGATGCTGCACACGAATTTGTAACGGCTTCTGCCGTTCCGATCGATGTGGTGTTTTTTGACCTGCCCGGAACTGTGAACACGCCCGGCATTCTCAAAGCACTCGCAGGAATGCACCATATTTTTACACCCATCACAGCAGACCGTGTGGTAATGGAAAGTACGCTCATCTTCACCCAGCTTTTACAGGATGTAATTATGAAAAAGGGCGAAACTTCCATACAGACCATTAACCTGTTTTGGAACCAGGTGGACGGCAGGGAAAGCACTCCCTTATATGACGTTTACAATCAGCTTATTGAGCAGCTGGGATTAAGCCTGATGCAGAGCCAAGTGAAGAACAGTACCCGCTTTCGCAAGGAAAGCGAAGCCGACAGTAAAACGGTTTTCCGTTCTACGGTAATGCCTCCCGATGAGCGTTTGATGAAAGCCTGTCAGTTAGACCTGTTCATCAGCGAATTTTTAAACATCATTCAATTGTAGTGCTATGGAAAAAGACAATAAAAGAAAAGTCACGCCGGACATCAACGAAGAGTTGATGATGAACCTGATGGTGGACGGCGTTAAAAAAGACGGTTTGCAATTACCTACCGAAGAGCCGGAAAAGGAGGCGACTAAAGAGGAGGTAAAGCAGGATGATTTATCAAAAAGCAAACCTGTACAAAAGGAACGTAACCGCACCAAGAAAAATCTTGACGGAAGTTATGGTGAACATTTTTTGAAAACGCACTCGATGACCAAGCGGGGCGATAAAAGCATTTATATCCGGCAGGAATATCACGAACGCTTATCCCGTATTGTACAGGTAATCGGTAAAGATGTGATACCCCTTTATGCGTACCTCGACAATATCTTGGAGCATCATTTTGAGCAATTTGAAAAAGCCATTACCGATGATTTCAACGAAAAATATAAACCAATTTTTTAAAGCGTTTGATTATGGAAATAGTAATTGTGATTTGCCTGCTCATCGTCATTGTCCTGCTTTTGCAGGATAAGATTGTCATTTATAAAAGGCCGGGACAAAAGCCGAGGCCGGAGAAAGTTAACCCGAACCTGCCCGATATTATGGGGCAGCCCAAGCCAGTAAGAAGCCTTTCAGTGCCAAACATTGCCAATGAACGCCAAATAATGGAACCAGAGATAAACCCCGATAATTTAGATATAGAATACGACGAGAATGAAGCCGTCGGCATTCAAATTCCGCAGGAAGAGCTGGACGAAGTTTTTAGTAATATGCCTGATTTGGACGAAGAGGAAGAAGAATGGAACAGGTACGGAATATCCGGTGACGATAACGGTTTTGCCCAAGGGGTTACCTACGACGAACTGAGCTCCGTAGGGACATTGCTCCAAAAAGAAAATTTGGAACAATCCCAAAAGGAAACAGCGATAGCGATAGTTCAAAAAATACAAGGAACCGAATTATTCAGCCTATTGGAAAATTCTATGGAGGGTGCCTCCCGAAAAATTGCCGAGCTTTTGGATAGCACACTTTCGGCTGTAACGGACAACAGTTCTTCCACTTTGCGGAAAAGTAATTTGAGTGATTTTGACATTGGGGAGTTTGTGTAAGCAAACTCCCTTTTTCTATTTGAAAATGATTTACATTTTTAATGTTTCCTTAAACATCCTCATTTTCACGCTATTAAACATGATATAAAGAAAAAAAAGGAAACTAAAGTCTGTTTTTGGAAATTTATATCAAAAAATGGAAATTAAAATCTTGTTTTGGAAATTTATTACTATATTTGCATTTATAAATTAAGAAACAATAAGCAAATGCTCAAATATTTCAGTATAGTACAAGCTTTAAGCAGGTCCGCATTGGCAATGCCGAATGAAGCTGTCACTCATCAAATTAGAAGACTAAAAGAGAGCTTGGAAAAAGATGGATTTACTAAAGAGGCTAAGTCATTGGAGGCTTTACTGACTGCCTCTGAATCTTCGCTTGAGATGTCCCCAAGTAAAATCCAAAGATCTTTCGTGGTTTTAAAAGGTGAAGAGATAACTCCTAAGACATCAATTCCTGTAGATAAGGAGACATCAACACCATTAGCAGAGATTTTTTTTCCTGATGATCTACCAGAGAAAGCTCCAATGTTTGATGATAACATCCAGCTTGCTATTCACTCAATTGTAAATGAATGGAGCAAATTCGATCAACTTTTAGAAATTAATGCTACTCCAGCTAGCTCCTGCTTAATTTACGGTGCGCCAGGAACTGGTAAGACACATTTAGCAAAATGGATTGCAAAACAAATTGGATTACCTGTAGTACTGGCAAGGTTGGAAGGGCTTATGTCTTCGTATCTAGGAACTACATCTCGAAATATTGGCAATCTATTCACTTTTGCTAATAGGTATAAATGCATCCTACTTCTCGATGAGTTTGATGCAATTGCTAAACTCCGTAACGATCCGCAGGAGGTTGGTGAAGTAAAAAGAGTGGTGAATACCTTGTTGCAAAGTTTGGATTCACGTCATGAAAAAGGTTTTACCATTGGTGTAACTAACCATGAAAGTCTTCTTGATCCTGCTATTTGGAGAAGGTTTGATATACAGGTTGAAATTCCCAAACCTTCCCCTGAGGTAATGATTCAATTACTTAAGACTTTTATTACGCCTTTAGAATTTAACGAAAGTGAAATTAAGTTTTTAGCATGGTGCTTAGATGGCTCATCAGGTGCTGATGCAGAAATGCTTTCTAAATGGCTAAAAAGAGCTTTTGTTTTAGAAAGGGAAAGCAATATAGTGGAAGTAATGAAGCAATTTGCTGTACTTAACTCTGGAAGGGTGGACGCAAAAAAGAGAAATGTTATGGTTCACAGTGATGAAGATTTTATCAATATGTTATTAAACGATAAGGTTTACTCTTTTAAACAGAAAGATCTAGCATCATTGTTCGGAATGACTCCGTCAACTTTGAGTAAACAGTTATCAAAATTTAAAGATTCTGAAAAAATATAAGTTATGGCAAATAGTCCTGTTCAAATAGTATTAAATAGCGATGCTTTTATTGAAGCATTAGAAAATAATGGTGGCGGTGGTTCTAAAGACTTTTTTGCTGGAAATGATAATGAATTCATTGAGCATAGGGATAACATTCAAAATCAGCTTAGTGAGATAAAGAGTATGCAGTTGGTAAATAGTTTCGCCAAGGTTTCTTATGCGAAAGTTACATTAAAGCAAACTGCATTAGCAAAAAGCCATCGTCCAACTTCCCAAGTTTTCAAAAGGGATGTTGCTCCTATAATTGGAGCTGGGGATTTGGGAGAATTATTTGTCGAACTGACTCCTGAAAGTATTGATAAAATAAATACTAAAGTTGGACAGGCCGAGCCTGAAACAAGATATAAAGAAAAGAATGGAAAAAATGAACCTAATCCTTCAAGATTAAGAAGTGAAGTTGGTGCAATTGAAGAAATTAGTCCATACACCGCAAGTGACAAAAGGAATTTTTCTGTCAAAGAAGCCGTAAAATGGCTATCTAATCCTCAAACTGGCGGTTCGTATATGGTAGAATTATTTGAAGCTCCTCCAGCGAGACAAGATTGGGATCTACTAAGCAAATACAAATTCGATTTGTTTGATAGCTTTTTTGGCGGGTTAACCGTTTTGGGCACAGGCTTATTTGTATCAAGAATTACTACCGGTCAGGGTTCATCTGTTGTGTTTGGTATAAAATTAGAGAAAACAGATTCGTCTCCGGTAATACAACTTTACTCATCGTCAACAGCAGGCAAATCAGGAGAGAAAAAATCTATCGACCTCGATTTGGAGAGACATAACCAATTGTTAGAATATTTAGGAAATCATCCATTGGTAAAAAAAGTTACTCTTCCTCCCATCATTACACAAAGCTCAACTGTCAAATCTCAGGTCAAAGGTAAAAACTTTACTGTTCTTGCTCCTGATCACAAAGGCTCATATCCGAAAATATGCGTTGTAGACGGTGGTGTTTCGGACGTTTATGGTGACTGGATAGAAGATCGTTGGGGATTAATTAGCAGCACGGATAAAGACGAAAATCACGGTACTTTTATAGCTGGATTAGCAATCTTTGGTCAACAATTAAACGGAAAGGCTATTTGCAGGGAGGTTGATGGTTGTAAAATTGTAGATCTTGATATATTGCCTCGTGTTGACAGATATAGTTCCTACTATTCAAAACCTTTAGAATTTTTTAATGAACTTGAAACTGCTGTTCAGGAATTAAAAGCTAGAACTGGAGTTCGAATATTTAATTTCAGCTTGAATATAGAAGAACATGCATCAACTACAGGTTATAGCATTCCTGCACAAATTTTGGACAAGATTGCGGAAGAAAATGATGTCGTTTTTGTTATTTCGGCGGGTAATACCCATCCGAGAGATATTAGAAAAGAATGGCCTTCGGATCATTTTGATGCATTAAAAATATTAGCTTCTTCGAGAAATGATGCTATTAAAAAACCAGCTGAAAGCTGTCGTAATATCAGTGTTTCAGCTTTAAATCCTCCACATCTTGACGGTGTTGTTCCTTACGCTCTAAGTAATTACAGCTGTCGAGGACCTGGACTACGAGTAGGCCTTAAACCTGATTTTGCTCATATCGGTGGATCCGGGACTAGTCATCCAATTTTAGGACATGGTCTTCTATCTCTAGACCCTACGAGTAACATTGTCGATGGTTGCGGAACTAGCTATGCTGCTCCTAATGTAGCAAAGACTTTAGCAAGTCTTGATCATTCAATTGAAGGTATTGTTTCAAGAGAAACACTAATCGCTCTGGGAATCCATCATGCTGTATTACCAGAGTCCCTTAACGACAAAAATTTGAGAAACGTCTCCAAACACTTGGTTGGATTTGGTATGCCGGACGGTTCTGAAGATATTTTGAACGGAAGTTCATCTGCAATAACATTAGTATTTGCAAACCGAGCTATAAGTGGACATAAGATGAGTTTTAAATTTACGTGGCCTTCAAGTTTAGTAAGGGATGGTAAATGCTTTGGGCATGCAAAACTTACCATTGTAAGTACGCCAAGGTTTGATTACAGATTTGGTTCTGAGTTTGTCAGAATAAATATCGACGCAGCTTTAAGGCAACTGCAAAATAATGGTAACTATAAAGGAAGGTTGAATGCAATTTACACGCCTGAAGATGGTGATGGAAGTTTATACGAGAAAGATCAGATTGAACATTCTTTCAAATGGAGTCCAGTGAAAGTTTATGAAAAAACTTTCCCCCGAGGAGTTGGACCATCGACAGAATGGAAACTAGATGTAGAGTACTTATCAAGAGATGGTGTAACTCTACCAGCTGCAGGTGTACCGTTTACAGCAATACTAACAATTTCTGATCCTGATAGTGAGAAACCAGTATTTAATGATATGCGACAAATGCTACAGTCGCTTGGAGTCCAAGCCGTTGATATCAAAACTGCAGCTCGAATTGTACCAAGAGTTTAATTTAATATTTATAATTATGGCAAATTATCATGTAACACAGAAAAAAGGACAAGACGGGTGGAACGTCCAAAAGGAAGGCGGCAAGAAAGCATCAGCAATTGTCAGTACTCAAAAGCAAGCTGAACAACTTGCAAAACAATTTTCATCAAAAAATGGCGGAGGAGAAGTTAGAATACATCGCCCGAATGGTGGACCTATTAGAGATAGCGATACTGTTAAACCCGGAAACGATCCGAAATCAATAACAGACACAAAATTTTAATGAAAAAAGGCAGGTAAGAAAATAAAAAACCAGGCGAAAATCACCTGGCTTGATTCCTTAAAGGAAACAAAAGCCCTTGCAAGGCTCTTGGTAGTAATGTTTTTGCACTTCAAAACTACTTCCTTTATTTGTAATAAACAAGCTTTTCGTGATTTTAACCTGCTGTCATTGCAATTCAGGCAGTAGGGCTTGGTATTAATAGTATAAAATTTCAATTGCATCAGGATTAAAACTATCGTAGGGCAAGCCCTTATTTATTGCTGAAATGATAGGCAATAAGCAATTATTTATTAGTTAATATCAAAATTTAATTTACGATGAAGTTAGATAATCATCAAGTGGATTTGCATTCCCATAGCCCAAAAATACCCCTAAAATTTGTAATAGAAGGCAAAGAATATGAGACTTTTGACCAATACAAAACAGGGGCAGAATTAAAACAACTTGCTGGGATACCTTTAGATACCGAGTTGTTTTTATCAATTAGTAAACCTTATCAGGATGAGCTTATTGAAAATGAAAAGCAGGTAAATCTGGCTCGGCCAGAAACTGAATATTTCTTTGTAAAGAAAAAACTCCAGTTTTTCATTAACGACAAGCCTTTTACTTGGTATAAGCAATATATCAGAGGTGTTCAAATCAGAGAGCTGGGCAACATACCTGCGGAAGATGATATCTTCCTTGACATCAAGGAAGGCTGGCAAGACGATCAAATATTCGATGATGAAGTAGTTGATTTAGCTCGTCCGGGTAAAGAGAGATTCTTTTCTAAGCCAAGACCAACTGAAGTAACCATCATTGTCAATGCACGTCCGCACATATGGAAAGAAATAAACATTTCTTTTGAGCAATTGGTTGTTTTAGCCTTTGGATCATATGATAATAATCCAAACAAAGGTTATACAGTTACTTACAGTAGAGGTTGGGAACCTAAACCAGAAGGCACTATGGTTAAAGGTTCAGTTGTTCGTGTCAAAAATAAAATGATCTTCGATGTCACAGCAACTGATAAATCATAGTCCCGACCTTAAACGTCTAAGAGACGAAGGTTATGAGATCGAGGTACGTGGTGGATATTTACTTATCCATCATATACCCTTTGTTGATCAAAACAAAAATCTACAATACGGTATATTGGTAACTACATTACATGATATTCAAAACCATGTTATTTTTTTTATAGGAGATAATCCCTGTGAAATCGACGGCAACTTTATTACCGCTATTCAACATGGCAACAGTAATTCTGTATTAAACAATCAGATTACCGTAAATAGATCATTTTCTAATAAGCCTACTGGTGGATATCCTAACTATTACGAAAAGGTCAAGAGGTATGCAGATATCATTTCCGCTCCCGCCAAATATTTGTATCCGTCAGTTACGGAAAAGACTTTTAAGCTGATAGCAGACAGCTCTAATGAAACAGTATTCCAATACATTGATACTAATTCAAGCCGTGCTAACATAGAAGCTATTAATTCGAAATTGGAAAATCAGAAAATAGCAATTGTTGGTTTAGGAGGAACTGGAGCATATATTTTGGATATGGTGGCTAAAACACCGGTAAAGGAAATCCATCTTTTTGATGGGGATAGCTTTGACCAACACAATGCATTCCGTTCGCCTGGTGCTGCATCAATGAGTGACCTTGATGAAAATCCGAGAAAGGCTGCATATTATCAAAAGTTGTATTCTAACATGCACAAATACATTTATGTCCATGACTACTATGTGAAGAAAGAGAATCTATTAGAGTTAGATAAAATGGATTATGTATTTATATGTGTTGATAAAAATGCTGTCAGGAAGATGGTAACAGATTATTTGGCTAGCGCAGGTATTCCGTTTTCCGATGTAGGTTTGGGTGTGAATGTCGTTGATGACAAGCTTACGGGTGCTGTAAGAGTTACTTCTGCCACCCGTGACAAAAATGACCATTTACCTCTTCGTATTTTTTCAGAAGATTCCGATAATAATGAATATGCTACTAATATTCAAATTGCGGAATTGAATGCATTGAATGCAATTTTTGCTATCCTGAAATGGAAGAAGCTATCTGGAATTTATGTTGATTTGGAAAATGAGCATCATAGCTCATATGCTATTAGCACATCTAAAATTTTTAATGAAGATGTCGTTACAGCATAAGTTCGTTGAGTTCATTCCCGAGAAGGTTGAAGAAGGTATTTTATACGTCTCAATCGAATACTGCACTGCAATACATAAATGTGTATGTGGTTGCGGTAACGAAGTGGTAACTCCATTGTCTCCGACTGATTGGAGGTTGACATTTAATGGCAAATCAATTACGCTTTATCCGTCTATAGGCAATTGGAATTTTGAATGTCAGTCTCATTATTGGATAAGAAACAATAACGTTGAGTTTGCTGGTCATTGGACAGAAAAGGAAATCCGTCTAGGTAGAGAAAATGACTTAGAACGTAAGACGGAGTATTTTGACATGCCGGATATTCCAAAAGAAGAACCTCAAGAAAGTCAAAAATCTTCTATTTGGCAGAAAATCTCCAAATTTTTCCGATTGTAGAACTTTGATTTTTATTTCTATAAAGCCGAAGGTAATTCTTCGGCTTTATTTATATACTGTCTTTGGGTTATCTAATACTAATTAAGGTTGTTTTCCTGCAATAATTTCGCATAGCTCCCCAAATTTCATTACCTCTTCATAACTATCTGTTGCGTGTAGAAAGGCAGGATTTTTTTGATCTGATTTATTAATGATATCAATAAATAACTTCATATTTACTAACTGTAAGGCTGAGAAAGAGTCGATATCCGCTTTAATTTCTTCCATAGTATGCGTATTCCTGTATTGGGTATATTTACCCATGAAACCAATAAAAATATCAGATAGTTGTGTCAATTGGCTGCCCTGAGAATCAACAAAAGAATAGTTTTTAAACTCTACACCTTTATCTAGCATTCTGTAATCGTTCAAAGCTTCTCGGATAGAATCCTCGTTGTCGAAAATATGAGTTGAATTCTTGAAGGTATATATAGGTCTGAGATAAAAGTGTGTCAAATCTGCTAACAGTACGTGATCTTTTTCATCCATAACAAAAGCTAGCTCACCTTTCTTTTTAGACTCTTTCAATATCTGCCGTAAAGATTCCAACCCAAAATGAAATTCTTGTAACGGAAGATATTCTTCGAAAAGATTACTCAATGCTTCTATGAAATCACCAATTTTCCCAGGTTTAACATTAGGATATTCGAAAGCATAAAAAAGTTGAACGACGGCATCTATTTCAAGACGACAGAGTTTGTACAGGTCATTCTTCATTTGATTGTCAAATCCAGGTCCTAATTGCATAGCTGCGTCAGAATTCATTATCGCAGAATCTACAATATCAACTACAGACCAGTACAAAATATTTAAACTTGAATAATGGACATAAAGATCGCTTTCTTTTAAAAAGCGAAAGAAGAGGTTTAGCTTCTGGGATTTTAGACAATCAAGAAAATCTCCAAATGCGATATGTTTAAATTTTACTTCCTTGGCTGTCTTCTGTAATTTAAAACTATCTATCAATGGCTGTACATCCGGTACTGCTCCTTCATGTAGAACTCCTCCCAAAACAAAATTAGCTGTAAACGTATAATTGAAATCATTTTCTCTTACATAGAATGTTTTGATATTATTGGTTTCATCGTAATAGAATACGTATGGTGTTGCAAAATCTACCCTTGGGTTTAGCAATTGGGCAAATTGATTAGCAGCTTCAATTTCTGCTATTTCAAAATCAATCATAATGTTAGCGTATTAAAATAAATAGATGCCTAAGTTATAAAAATACCTTTTACAACCGCCACTAACAGCCAAACAATTCCTCTGACTGCCACTTTAAGGTAACGCCTCTTTTTCCATAAGACATTTGTCCCGAAAGCTCGCAAGGTGCGGGATAAACAGTAACAAATTAATGTGTTTCAATTATGGAAAAACAAAGAAAAAAAGTTTTGCTGGTAGCAGTGACAATGCTGTCAGGAATTGGTGCATTCGCACAGGGAAACGGCTCTGCAGGTATCAACGAGGCCACCCAAATGGTAACAAGTTATTTCGACCCCGCTACTCAATTGATCTACGCTATCGGTGCAGTTGTTGGGCTCATCGGGGGCGTTAAGGTGTACAACAAATTCAGTTCGGGTGACCCTGACACATCGAAAACTGCGGCTTCGTGGTTTGGTGCGTGTATATTCTTGATTGTAGCGGCTACTATCCTGCGTTCATTCTTCCTTTAATCCCTAGCCTTATGAACAATTACAATATCAACAAAGGCATCGGAAGAACGGTAGAATTTAAAGGATTGAAAGCGCAATACCTTTTCATCTTCGCTGGCGGACTACTCGGTACGCTCATCTTCGTAATGATACTGTATATGGCAGGCGTAAACTCTTACATCTGCCTATTCCTCGGAGCAGGCGGTGCATCGCTCATTGTATGGCAGACCTTTTCACTCAACAGGAAGTACGGTGAACACGGGCTGATGAAAATTGCAGCTAATAAACGGCATCCCCGCTACATCATCTGCCGCAAGCCTGTACACCGCTATTTAAAATTCACTCCTAAACAGAATGCCGTATGAGAAATGTATCTAAAACAACAACACTGGAAAACAGATTTCCTTTGTTGGCAGTAGAGAACAACTGCATCTTATCCAAAGATGCGGACATTACCGCCTGCTTTGAAGTGCATTTGCCCGAACTGTTTACGGTAGCTTCTGCGGAATATGAAGCCATTCATTCCGCCTGGCACAAGGCAATCAAAACTTTGCCGGATTTTACGGTCATTCACAAACAGGATTGGTACATCAAAGAGAACTATGCGCCCGATTTGGCAATAGAAGACCAGAGCTTTTTATCGAAGTCTTACCAACGCCATTTTAACGAG
>MKTY01000010.1 GCA_001898485.1 Sphingobacteriales bacterium 46-32
GTTTCTTTAAGGCAGAAACAATCTGAGTTTCTGTAAATCGCTTTCTCATGTATTAAAATTTAAAGTTAACAAATCAAACCCTTGTTAACTCTAACTTCATTGGCCGAACTTTGGGGAAGCCTACACTGCCACTTTGTTAATGCTTTAACGTTGGCGGTACTAGTAAAAAATGACACTTCAACATTTCATAGCAAAACTGAATTGGCGGCAAATTCTAATGCACTCTATTGCGTGCTGGTTTTTTATTCACGCCTTCCAGACACTTTCCTACTTGTATGATACAAAACTTATAGACATAGTTCGTCAATCAAACGGACAATTCAATGATCAGGCTTTAGGCGACAATAAAATTGAAGCATCTGATGTAGCTTATTTTCTGTTATGGACGAATATTTCCGGACTTGTGGGACTGTTGGTGGCTTTTATTATTTCGCTTACTATTTCAATTAAACGACATTGGTTTTGGGTGAACTCTTTATTCGCCGTTCTCCTGATGTACATTCTTTATAGGTTTGAGTTATTGGGTTGGGCTTATTTAAAACGGATTTTTTGGTACTTAGGACAAAAGCTCAATAATGCGACTGGTGAATTTCTTTTGAATGGAATTATCCTTTTGATAATCGGCCTTTTTATTTTCTTTTTAAAACTGACCAATCAGTTTATTGAAGCAAAAAAATTGGCATCCGCGTAAACCACTACCGGAGAGTGTTACAAAAATTGTTTGAAGTTTTGCAGCTTTAAAGCTAACACAAATAGAAATGAAAGTAGGCACGTGACGCCAGCTAACAGACAGTTCTAAAATTTGAAATTATGGCACTTGACATAATGACTGCAGTAGATACAATCGAGATAATGGAAAATTATATTTCCAGAACTCGGCCCCCAAAGGAAATAAGAAACGAGCTGGATATTAACTATCGAATAGAAAACCAATCAATAATACTTTTTGAAATCAGACCAATTTGGAATGATAAAACAAAGTACCTAAATCACGATTTTGCTAAGACTACTTTTGTCAAAGGAAGTAACAAGTGGAGAATTTATTGGTTGCGAAGCAATTTAGAATGGACCCTGTACGAGCCGAAACCTGAGGTTAAAAAGCTTTCGGGTTTTTGAAGGAAATTGAGCAGGATAAGTTTGGGTGTTTTAGGGGCTAATTAATTGGAGTTTTATTTTCTTTATTTTAATCTGTTAACCTGGCAGAAGACCGGGCTAGACTTTTACTATTGGGCTTTTCTGCATATCTTCAACTTCAGTTTTTCAATAAGGTTGTAGTTCTGGGCTGACGAATATAAAAATACCAGGACTGCAGTAAGCTCTGGCCATTGCCTGCAAGCATAGTCCGCCTATTATTAAATACAACTAATATAAACATGGCATGTTTAGGTGTGCTCTTTTCGCTTGATGAAAAAACAGTTTCGAAGCTCAAATCTTTCAAATCAGACGAAGATAGATTAGCGTTTTTACAAGAAGATATTGAAGAAACAATTATGGGAAACGAATCCGAACGGTTTGCGGAGCTTGATAAATCATGGGATGCCTTGCATAGAAGTTTGACTGATGGAAAGCTTGAGTGGAGTAACGGTACTTTCCCGCTTAATCATGTCATTTTGGGCGGACAACAAATTTATCAGGAAGATGATTATATTATGTCTTTAAAGACGCCCGAGCAAGTTGAAAAAATTGCAGAAGCAATTGTTGCAGTTTCGGAGAGCGACTTGCGAACAGGGTATAATAAAATTGACAGCAAAGATTATGGCTGCGATTTGACAGACGAAGATTTTGAATATACGTGGACCTGGTTTTACGAGTCTTTAGAGTTTTGGAAAAAGGCAGCTTCGGAAAAACGGTTTGTGTTGTTCACGGCAGACCAATAACGTTTATAAACAGGATTTCAGATGATTGTACGTTAAATGGAAGTGACAGTGTAATAAATTGGAGTTTTATTTTCTTATTTCAATCCATTCCTACATATACTTTTCCACCTCAAAACGCAGCACTTTCCAACCGGGGTGGGCTTCGAATAATTCAGTGAGGAACTGGCTCACCATGGCTTTGCCGCCTTTTACCTTACGGATGGCCTTTATCTTTTCGGCGTACAATTTTGCCCGGTCGCGCTGGAGGTTGAGGGGGGCTTCGTATTCGAGTTCGCGATGCAGTAAGGCCAGTAGTTCCTGCTGGTAAGGTCCCTCCAGTATGGGGGCGGCATCAATCATCAATTCAAATTGGCGATGGGCGGTTACATGGGCCAGCAGCCTTTCTGCCATCTTTTCCTGCTTTAATATATGGTGCAGCGGTACGGTGCATTTTTTTTGAGACAAGACTCCGATGAGTGACCTTTGCACCTCTGGCCATTCCGCGTCAGTGCTGTAGTGGCGTATTTGCTCGTAATGAGACAAATCCCCGGTTTTTACCAGTTGTTCTGTATGATAATGGCACAATGCCACAGGATCGTTTTGGGCAACGGCTATTTCGTAAAGAAACTGCGTGCAGGCTTCCTGGTCGCGCCCGGGTATGCCGGCTGTAGCCAGCGCTTTTGCCTCTGCATAATCTTTTCGCTCCAGGGCAGCTGTTATCAACTCAATCCGGTAGTGGAGCGCATAACGATATTTCCACTCTTTGGCTTCTTTGTGTTTACCTGATTCTGTCAGCAGCCGGAATACGATATCTGTTTCGGTCTTCGATAACATCTCTGTGGCTGATTTGTCCTGTATAAACTGGAGGACCAGCCGGGCATGTTCAGCCGTCTGTGGGTGGGTGCCCACGGCTGCAACCAGGTCTGTGTCGTAGTATTCATACAATTCTTTCTCAGAGGCTTTTAGCGCCCAGACGAATATTCTTTCTTTCAGATCAAGGGGTACATCTTCATCATTGTATAGTTCCTTTATCAGCTCTGCCGCTTCATCGCAGCACATTTGTCCATTACCACCCAGATAGCCCAGACGAAGGATGCCCGTCAGTACCGCTTTTGCGATGGCAAAAACCGGTTCAAAATTCTGCTCCTCATATTCGGCCCAGGCTTCTTCGAGCAGATCATCTGCGCCATTGAAGACGGGGTTGAAGTCACTGCCGGAAAGTTTGCTTACAGCTTTTGCCTCCAGGCGTGTTGCGCTGAATTTGCCCTGTGCGTTTTGTTCATATTTAGTGGGAGCTATTTTAGGTTTGGTCTTCCTTTCAATAGCTTTTTCCACTTTTTGGATGACTTTGGGCTTTTTGTTGGGGTCGGGAGCCACTGCGTTTGTCAGCAGTGCCGGATCAAAAGCTTCGGGCTGTATATTCAGATCCTGCTGCAATTGAAAGAAAGCGGCAATCACATGCGGACAGATTTTTGGCCCACAGGTACAGAAAATATCTGTCACCATGGGGAGTTCCAGCCGGACCATTACCTGCCGCTTTTTTGCTCCGTCCATCACGGTCATGTTATAGGTTTTGTCCTGCGTGGAGGATGCCGCGATATGACCGCCTTCGAATAATATGCGCCCCTGGTCTAAAAGTTCGGAAGCGTACTGACCGGTGAAGCTGGCAAGCGAAGTAACCATGAGAAGGGTATTTGTTTAGGGGACCCAAGGTACAAAGCGGTTTTGACTTCTCATAGTGCCATAAGAATCACCTGGATTAGAGCCCGATGTCGGCAACAATATAACACTGGTGATATGACAGCGGTCAGATCCGGCTGCTCAGGCAACCTTATCTTATAAGGGAAGGAAATATTGTTAATCTGCTATAAATCGGATGGGTGATCTCATTTTTTCTCGAAAGAGAAATTTGGCCGACACCGGATTCGCCCTGCAAATCAATAACCACTCTTTACTAAGCGAATGCTGCCGCTTATTGAATGATCTTATTCTGATACGAAACCCCGAATAGCTTTGCGCAGCAACATTCATAAGTGAGCCTTTGATTTTGAAAAAAAAATATTCAGCCGGCGGTCATAGCTGGTCTGCTGATGATAATAGCCTGGTTAGACCTAAACTCAATATATTGATTTGGGATTCAACTCTTTGCCTGTGGCATAACATACAAGTTCTTATACTGGCTTTCCTTTTATTATATTTGGGCAGATGCCGTCTGCGGAGTTGGTGAAAACGTATCAGAATATGTATACGGAACGAGGTTGACAAAAAATGCAGGCAGTTTCAATCTGTAAATCCAATGTTGAAGTAGACATTTGGTATAACTGCAATCATCGTTTTCGATTATGGACATTGTTTATACAAATAGAAATTTTTATCCGGATGAGATCCGCGTTTTAAAAACACTGAAAAAGCAGAAGGAAAAAGAAAGAGGCGGCCGGGTAAAACTGTATCACTTTTTTATTGCAGGTCTTTTAGGCGCCGGGCTCACTTATATTACGGCTATGCTGCCTGATAGTATCTGGACTTTTATTTTCGGTACGCTGGCGGTTTTGTCATTTGCGTTTATTGTTTTTGGGTCTTATGAAATGTATAAAAGCAAAAAGAGATGCAGGGCATTCCTGTATCAGCTTAATTCAATAATTGATAAAGCTGAGGTTAGTGTTTGCCGCATTAATGCGAAAAGAATAGCAATAGCACCTGAATACGAGGATGAAAGTGATTTGTACATTATTGAACTTGGTGAAAATGAAGTGCTGCACCTCTGGGATGCTCAATACAACTTAAAAAAGAAATTCCCCTGCCTCGATTTTGACATTTATGGAGAAGAGTTTTCCATGCTTACTGGCAGGCAGATATATCCTTTAAGCGGAAAAGTTGAACCATTGCAGATTAGTAGCAGAGCCAAATGGAATTTTATGAAGGAGCATGAAATAGCAGAGCATTTGGAAATTGAAAAAGTCAGCTTTGATGCGCTACTGGAAAAATATACCAGCTGCGCCTGACCGGGCTTGACCTTAATCGGTATTTAAATGGTATAATCAGCTTCGGTTCGGGAGGGGGGCAATACGAAATGTTAGCTTTTAGCTGCCGAGGTAGTGATTCGATGTGATTTTGGTTTCAGCTTTTGCGATTTCAAATGCTTGCCTGGCTGACAATCCGAAGGCGGTAGATATAATCATAGAGGAGAATGATAGGTTTAAAGGCAACAAAATACGGTTACGGATTCCATAAACTTTAATTATAACCTAATAGCGTATATTTATGTGGCGCCGGCAATATGTTAGCACTTTCTATGTCAATAATAAATAAGAAAAGTGGTATAATTCTCTTGATAATAGCACTAGTTGTTATTGCCGGGTTTTATTTCCTTATCTCTTTTTTTAGTGCTTTTTCTCCTCCAAAGGTGACGGTTACCAGGGATTATATTTCCACAAACAGGAACTTTGTTAACGGAGTAACAATTGAAGAAATTCAAGTTGACTCAGTTGGGGAGAATGAATACCCGGTAAAATATACCGTATTATACTCGACTTCCTGTAATATCCTTCCCTCAAAAAATAAACCGACAATCCCGCCTGTTAAAATTGAATTCTATAAACCAGGCAAATATTCATGGGATGAGAATACTATTAAAGTAAGGTACATCCATAATGGTTTTTTACGACAATCATTAGATACGATGAATAAGCGTTGGTGGCTTAATAAATTCGGCGAACATTCTGTTTGCCCTCTGAAGTTTAAACAAGAGCAATGGTACTTTATAACTATTGGTGATCCGCGGATAACAGGATTGTTTTTTTATATTGATAAAAACAATAAAGAATATCAGTATTGCCTCGAAAGTGGGGTTTCGCCAATATAGCATACAAAGTACATTACATAACCTGTTTTTCTGCGAGCAGGATATTATAGGGTTTTATCGCCGAACGGTAATACAAATGAGCAGTAAATTATTCCATTGTCATCCAAAGCCTTTTTAGTAATTTACTTTGACGCTTTTAATTTATCTTTATACATTACAGTGCTATGCGTTTAATCTATGAACAATAGGGGCCTGATATATCGATTTTTGGGTTGCAAAACCGTCGATGGATTTTTTTGGGCGAAATGGAAAAACTGCGGGTGTGAAAACAATTGGAATTAGGCGAAAATTAGCAAAAGCGCTTATGCTGTCAGGTACAGTTTATCCCAAAGGCGGCGAAGTTTTTGAAGCTGTTCGGGATATTCAAATCAATTATTTGACACATTTTATGGCACCGCATACTGGTGGCGGCAAGGCAAAATTAATTAAAGGAGAACGCGTAATCATTGGTAACCCAATCGGGATAAACCAATAGGCTGTTATTGTTATCCGGTTGATGCTGACGAGCTTGAAGAGAGAATTGTTGCATATTCGGATAAAATCGATCCCGCATATAACGGATTCTCTTTGTCTATCGACACCAAATTATTGAACACTTACTTTAAGCAGATAGAATTGATTCCAATAAATTATACCAAGGGCGACGCAACAAATCCAACTGATAATGGAATGAAAATTATTGTTCATATCTGTAATGACATTGGTGGTTGGGGAAAAGGGTTTGTGATAGCAGTTTCTAAAAGATGGAAACAGCCCGAATTTGAATATAGAAATTGGCATAAATGTAAGGAGTTGAAAGAATCAGAAACAGTGCAATTCGAACGGCTCCTGCATAGAGATAAACATTCAAACGAAACAAAATTTGAATTGGGGAATGTTCAGTTCGTTAAGGTTACTGAAGATATTTGGGTTGCAAATATGATTGCTCAACGTGGTATTAGATCCGGCAAAGATGGACTTCCTCCAATTCGCTATACTTTCCTTTCGCAATGCTTAGAACGCGTTCGTCAATTTGCTAAGCGACAAAATGCAAATGTTCATATGCCAAGGATTGGCTGTGGACTTGCTGGTGGACAATGGACGGAAATTGAAGAAATCATAAACAATACTTTAATTGTACATGAAATTAAAACGACCGTTTATGACTTTGAGTAATAGGCTGACAAGCCGTATTCTAAATAATAAGTGGTTTTATAATAGTAGTGCAGAAGAACATGATTTTAACTTCTGCCTTTAAGTTGTAATATCTTACCTCTGTCGCAAATACTATTACTGCCTCTTCCCATTCATCCGCTCAAAAAAACTTTCCCGGTAGGTATTTCCAATCACCAGGTCTGAGCCAGCCCTGGATTTTAACCGCACTATATTCCCTTCAATAGAATCGATCTTGCCGATGGAGACGATGCAGGATTTATGAATACGCACAAAGCGGTCGGCGGGCAGCTTTTCTTCCAGTTCCTTTATCGTGATCAGGGTGATGATGGACTGTGTACCGCAGATAATGGCCACATAGTTTTTTCGCCCTTCGATATAATCGATATCCCGGTAATCGACCTTGATATATTTCCCTTTCGCATCGCCTTTGACCAGCAGAAAATCAGGCTGTGTTTCAACAGCTGTTACCGCAGCCGTGCGGAGCAACTGGTCCTTCGCCTTTTCCACTGCTTTCAGGAAACGAGGCAAGGAAATGGGCTTGAGCAGATAATCCGTCACATCGAGGTTAAAACCATCGATCGCATACTGGCTGTAAGCAGTTGTAAGGATCACACAGCATCTTGCGGGTAAATGCTTCAACAGATCGAGCCCATTGATCTCCGGCATCTGTATATCCAGGAATACAATATCTGCCTCCAGGGTCCGGGCCATTGTCAATCCCTCTACAGGAGAAATATACCCTCCGACGAACTTGAGGTAAGGAACTTGCGAGGCCAGGTGCCGGATTACTTTGATCGCCGATTGTTCATCGTCGATGGCCACACATTTTATTTCGGCGGGATTGGTCAAAGGGTGAAATCTTTGTATAAAGGCAAAGCTAGTGAAACGCTGTAATACTCCTCGTCCTGCGTGATCTCCAGCTTATACTGGCTGCCATACAGATGCTGAAGCCTTCGTTTCGCATTATCAATCCCAATACCTGTCGAAATCTCTTTGGACCCTTTTTTGATCCGGTTATTGGTAGAAAAAATGATCTGCTGTTCGGCGGTTGCTATCTGCAGCGAAATGACCAGTGGATCACGCGGATTTTGTAATTCACCGTGTTTAAAAGCATTTTCAACAAAAGTGATCAGCACCAGCGGAGCAATACAGACCGATTTGATATCGCCCGAAATCAGGAACTGGATCTGCAACTGGTCGTGAAACCGGTACTGGTTTATCCTGATGAGATTGTTGATATGGGTGAGCTCATTTTCGAGTAAGGTCATTCCCTTTGCATTTTCCTTAATCTCGAGCGCATAACGCATCGAGTCGGAGAGCAGGAGGATGCTGTCGGCCAGACGGGGTGATACGTCCAGCGCTTCTGCATAAAAAAAATTGAGGGTATTGTAGAGAAAATGCGGGTTGATCTGCGATTGCAGAAATTTATTCTCGGCATCCAGCTGATCGTTTTTAAACTCCTGTACCTGCAGTTTTGCTGCTGCCAGTTCCCGGTCTTTACGGTAAGCGGCTGTTGCCAGCCAGAACACAAACGAAATAAGGAAAATCAGCAGGAAAAAGACACTGTAAAAAAACAGGGTAGTGAAAAGGGTAGACTGCCGGCCGGTGAGTGTGCTGTCTTCCACAGGATAGAGGAACACATAAACCGCCAGGATGTATACGCAATACATGAGGGTGGCGGCAAAGAGATAGGTTCTTTTTTGCGAAAAGAAGAATCGCCGGCACAGGTAAACATTGCCATAAGAAATACCGGCCATGACCAGGAATGAACCCGTAACCTGGGTAAACCAGTTGTACTCGTGTGCATCGGCCTGCGATAGCTGCAGTAAGCATAAGATTCCATACGGCAGCAACCACAATAGGAGATGCCGCAATACCGGATGGAGTTTATTCAGTAATTTCTTCATTTCATTTTTCTTGTTAAATACCGGACTGCTTTTTCGACTAACTCATCCCGGTTTTGCCGGAAACCTTTAATGGTAGGTAAAACTTCCACATCGGGCCGGATGCCTACCCGCTGCGTTTCACGTCCATCTTTCCAGTATATGCCCGTACCCGTGAAACCGGCATATACGTCTCCCGGAAGCTGGAAGTAGGACGAGGGGCCATCGGCACCCGCCGTTGCGCTCCCCATCAATATGGCACCCGGAGCCTGACTGAACAGCATCGACATAAATTCGCCCACACTGATCGCTTCTTCATTGATCAGGATCACCACCGGTTTGTTGTACCTGGCCGCGTGTGGTTTGAAGGGCGGTGCACTATCCTTTGCCAGCAAAAATGCACCGGCATACTCCGGCTGACCGGTTGAAAATACGTAAGGCTGTTTACCTTCACAAATCCATTCTTCCAGCAGCCCGATCACATTCGGTCTTTTCGGATCTTCTATAGCATTTTGCCGGGCATCTATTATCAGTGCTGAACTTTTTTCGAGCAATTGAACCAGGCGGGCACTGTCTTCATTCATCGTGAGTTTACCCATGTTGAGATACAGGATACCCTTATCGCGCATGCTGAGCGAAGAATCCTTTTGCAGGGCAAAAGCAGGAACATATGGATCGACCCGGCCCTTATTCAATTCATTGGGGACGGTGATCACCAGCCTCTTTTTCTTTTTCCTTATTCCTAATAGGGTAGTGGGAGATGTGCTGCGATTGAGATTAACGCAAATAAAGTATAACTGGTATGCCCTGGTAGACCCGGGTGTGATGAGCAATTTTTCTTCCAGTATTTCTTTTATCGAACGGCCATCGATGGATTCCACAATATCTCCCACGGAGAGTCCGGCCGCTGCAGCCACACTGTCTTTACTGATTGATGAGATAATTACCTGACCCTGTACATAGTTGAAACGGACCGGCAGGTAATAAGCCCCCATCATATTATTGGCTACAGCCGATGTCACAAATCCATGACCATCGTGTAAGGCCGTCACCAGGCGCATGATGGCGAGGTTATATGCTTCCGGAGAGCCCGCCTGTAGAAATTCGTTTATACCAGTGCTCAGTATCCGGTCCCATGACACAGGCAGATTGTATTTATACGGATACCAGTACTCCATGGCATTCCAAAACCGGAAGAGTGCCAGCAATCTCACGGCTGGCTTACTCCACTCAGCTGCAGGAAATCTTTTTTCATTTTGAAACACGGGTATATTCAGCCCTTCTGTTCGGAAGAATTTTATGTACCGCTGATCTCCCTGCTGGCGATGGACCAGTACGGTCTGCAGTTTTTTTGTCAGCGCCTGACCAAGTTCTTGCTCCGATATCCAGCTGAAATCTGGCAGCAGCTTTGGCGCTTCCAGCGTATGATAGTCGGGGGCTACTACGGGTGGAATATCACCCAGCCGGGCAATCCAGTTCAGCAGCGAATCATTGCGGTCCAGCTGCGATCCGGCATTCAGGTAGCCAGGCAGGAAATTGATCAATTCGGTATCCCAGTCCTTTTTTGCTTCGGTAATGGAGGGATGGAAATATTTGATAAAGCCCCAGACCTTTCCGAGCTGGTAAAGTGACCGGGTATTCTCCGGGTTGAGGACAACGTGTCTGTCGCCAATGGTAATGCTGTTTGTATTGGTCTGGGCGGTAGCCGGGGCCGATAAAAGAATAAAAAGACCGGCCAGTATCAGGAATTTGTGCATAATGTACGGCGTTGGATAGTGAATGAAATGGTTCACCGCACGAATGTAGCAGTACGTATAGCCGGCCTGAAATTTTTTACACCAACAAGGCTTTGGGCAGGACGTAATTGGGTACCATTCATATAACAATACCGGTCTATTCGGACGTATCAACTTTATTTTTGTGATATTCTTATTTTGATAAATCAGCCGGCCTTTTCATTATAGATTATCTTTACCCACCGACCTGATCTCCATAAAATTGTGTAGGGTGATCAGGAATATTCGCTGGTTTAATAAAAAAAGCGGCTATACCATAGTCGTTACCCTATATGAATAGAATTATGCGCTATCTGATAGTATCCATTTTTTCAACACTGTTTTATTTTACTTCAATTGCCAAACCTCTCCCGCGAGAACAGGCTTGTCTGTTGTATTTTAAAACATGGAATTTTCTGAAATATTACCATCCTGAACTGGCCAGTGGCAGGAAAAATGCAGACAGTCTTTTTTTTGCAACCCTGCCCCAGGTATTGGAAAATACCAGCGTCCGTTCTTTTAATGTTTTAATGAGGGATTTACTCTCGGCTTATGTACTTCCCAATACGATGATAGTACCGGCAGCTGATAACGGCGACCTGCTGGTTAACAATTTTGATCTCGGTTGGTATGAACGGAGCAACATACTGAACCGGGCTAACCGCAATAGTCTGAAAGCGCTGTTCAGCAAGCGTTATACAGATAGTGTACATTATTATTTACCCGCTAAAAACTATTTCGCTGAGTTGCCCAATGAGCCGGCTTATGCTATCGGAAAGACCGATAGCGTATCGCTCAAGTACCGGCTGCTGGCACTTGCCAAATTGCAGGGTGCCGTGGATTATCTCTATCCGCATAAGTACCTGATGGAACAATCTTTTGACGAATTGTTAAGGCAGGCCATCCGAACGCTGATTAAGACTGGTGACCGCCTGATTTATGAGCGTACTTTGTTGACATTGGTCGCTTCCCTGCAGGATACTCATTCCTTTTCCTTCTTTAAGCAAATGGTTTACCGCAAGAGCATTTTTAATAATGCGTTCTATCCTCCATTCGATTACCAGGTCTTTGCAGATGGCATACTGGTTACAGCTATTATTATTCCCGATTGGTGCCGCAATGCGGGGATCAATAAGGGCGATTTTATTGTGGGTATTAACGGTAAGCCGGTATCTCAACGCATCCATGAACTCGCGGGTTTACTTTCCGCTTCCAACCGGCCAACTCTTATAAATCGTCTGTCGGCCTATCCCGACAACCTGGTATGGGGTATGGATGATCCATATCCTGTACTGCAGATCAAAAGGGGAAATGAAAATACCAATTTGAAGGTCAGTTTTGTGAGTAGCAGTGATGCGGCAGCACTGAAGCAACTGAACGAATATCTTTCCATCGACCGGTCAGACCGATCGGAAGATTCCGGGCTGATTCTGCTGCCCGGCGATATCGTGTATTTCAAAATCAGTAATGTTGCCCGGCTTTTCGGAGAAGTACCGGATACTCTCATTGATGCGCATATGGATTCTTTGTTCAGTCTGGTCAGAAAGAAACGGGCCGTTATTTTCGATATGCGCGGATATCCCGACTGGGGTGGGTTTGTTTATACCTATCTGCCACGCAGTTTTGGCACTACTCCTTATCAGTACGCTAAATATTATGAAGTCAACAGGCAGAGGTTGGGTACTTACCGTTATAAACCGCTCACGGAGGTGTATATGAGTGCAGACCTGAGTGTGGTTAATCCTCCTTATAATGGGAAAGTGGCTATCCTGGTCGATCCGGAGACATTGAGCCAGAGTGAGTGGAATACCATGCATATCCAGTATTTATTTCCAAATGCGCAGACGATTGGCGAGATTTCTGCCGGGGCAGACGGAGATGAGAAAGTATTGAATCTGCCAGGTGGTTACCGGGTGAATTTTACCGGTAATGCCGTTTTTTATCCAGATGGCAGCCCTGCGCAAAAGACCGGTGTTAAGATTAACTTGCCGGTAACGATTACTCCCGAAGGCGTTAGTAAAGGGAAAGATGAATTACTGGAAAAGGCGTTGGAATGGATTAAGTGAAAGGAGCGCCAGCTTTTCAATCCCTGCAATAAGACGGCAGCCAGAGTACTTTACCTGTTTAATTCTTACGGCAGACGATACTTAATTGTGATTCCTCCATTATTGGGAACTGTGGGGCGATAGATTATTTCGCCGATCAGTTATTCAGAAATAATGTTGGCAAAAACAACTGCCGGTCAAAACCCTGCAGGCCGAATAAAATGAGGGGATCCGTCAACTCCCTGATAGGGGTATAAGCTTTTGTGAGTGAATGCAGTAACTCGTTGACTTGGTATCGTTTTCGGACGGGCAATTGAATTTCCTGCCAGGAACAGGTATTGCATTTCCGGTTTTGGCCTGTTATATTTGTTGCAACCAACACCATCGCATGGAACCGAACCAACTGCCATCGGAGCCTGGTCAGGCTGCTGCCGGCTGTGCCAATTGCAACCACCCTGTCATCGAACCAGGCTACCCCACACCATTATGCAGTGATTGCCGCACAAAATTTATTAAATATCCGATTCCAACCGGCATTAAAATATTCGGTATTGCCATAGCGCTACTCGTGGCATTTTCTATGTTCAGTCTGCCTTCCAACCTTTCCGTAGGATTACATTTTGAACGAGGCGTGGAGGCTATATCCGGAAAAAAGTATATGACAGCTTTGCGGGAGCTTTCAGATGTCATCGACAAGAAGCCCAATTTTCTTGAAGCGAAAGAATACCTGGCTATTGCGGCATTTCATAATGGTGATATTAGCCTGTTTGCACAAATAGTAGGACAACTGGAAGGTAAACAGGTAGATGATGAAGAACTTTTATCGACACTAAATTCGCTGATCCTTAAAGGAGAGGATTATCTTCCTTCCGACTCTTTTTTTAAACTAATTGAGCGCTATCATGGCATTGATAGCATTCCGCTGAGTGAATTTGAGGCCTTTGTATTACTGCATCCGGGGGAACCTTTTGCTACATCCAAACTGGCATCGGTATTATTCGATCAGAACCGTTTTGGCGAAGCGGACAGTCTGTTAAACATACTTCTTGCGGTTGATCCTTCTTATTTGAATGCGCTTGCCATAAAACCGAGTGTTAAGAGACAACTCAAACAATTTGACTCTGCACATTACTATTGCCGGCAAATACTGGTCCGCAATCCTGAATCATCGTATGGCCTGGCTTCCCGTGCACGTACTTTTCTTATGGAGGGGAAGGATGGAGAAGGGCTTAAATGGGCACTGGATGCCAATGCTATTGAGCCAGATAATGGGTACGTGATGGCCACCTTGTCACTGGCATATCATTTTAACAATAAAGCTACCGAGAGTGCAGGACTTATGGATAAGCTGCGAAAGGATTCAAGCAATTCCAGTTACCTGGAATATGCGGAAGATGTGATATCAGGAAAAGAAAAATTCAGAAATTAATCCCAACGATATGTTTTTTATCCCAGGCGTTTTGCTTAGTATCCTGACATTTCCCGGTGTCATTGTGCATGAGTTGGCGCATCAGTTGTTTTGCAGATTATATAAAATTCCCGTGTTTAAAGTGGTTTATTTCCAGATGGAAAACCCGGTGGGCTATGTTGTGCATGAAACACCTGTTAATAAATGGCACGGAGTTATGATCAGTATTGGTCCGTTTATCGTCAATACCGTACTCGGTGCTTTGATTGCGTTTCCTGCTGCATTGCCGGTGTTTCAGTTCAATAGTGCAGGTCCTGTTGATTACATACTGATTTACCTTGGTATCTCTATCGCTATGCATGCATTTCCCAGTACAGGAGATGCGAATGCTATCTGGTCGCAGGTGAGTCAGAAAGAAACAGCACTATGGATCAAAATTTTGTCTTATCCCATAGTCGGATTGATCTATTTAGGCTCGCTCGGTAGTTTTTTCTGGCTCGATTTACTGTATGGGGTAGGAGTGGCGATCGGGTTTCCCCAACTGGTGATATGGTTGCTGCATTAATGGAGGAACATCCTATCCGCCGTTCTGAACAGAACCAATTCATCGTGGTTATTACAACTTCGTACGATTCCGTATATTCATTCCATGTTTCGCACCCGCACCAACTCAATTATTATTACAACGCTGGTGGCCGGCAGCCTGGATATACTGCTTGCTTTTTTGAATGCATGGCTCAGTAATGCTGTGACGCCCACACGCGTGCTGCAATACATTGCCAGCGGTTATTTCGGATCGGAGGCATTTGCGGGAGGTCCGCGTATGGCAGGCTGGGGCTTGCTGTTTCATTATCTCGTTGCATTCTCTTTTACGACGGCCTTCTTTTTCCTTTTTGCGAAGAATATTTTTTTAGCCAGGCACAAGGTACTCACCGCTATTGGATATGGGTTGCTGATCTGGATCGTCATGAACCTGCTTGTATTACCTATGAGCAGGGTGCCGGCGTCAAAAATGGAACCTGTGGCGATGATAAAAGGCATGATCATTTTGATAGTGGCCATGGGGCTGCCGCTTGTTTTCTTTTCCGCTATGTACAGGAAGAAAAGTTCAAAAAGCTAAATGCCGCAGCGGCTTTTGGCTTATTCGGTCTCTTATTAATGCCTGTGGCCCGGCCTGATAGTACAGGCCAGGCCGGCAGGACGGTTTATGGGGGCTATGATCCTATTTTTTTACCTGCTGTATTTCTTCCACACCATCTGCGGTGAACTTAAGCGTAAGGTATCCTGTTGTGTTTTCCAGCACAGCCTGGTAGGCGGTTTCACCGTGTGCCTTTATTTCGATGGCATGAAACAGCTGGTAGGCGGCATAATCCTTCCTGATATTTTTGCTGAAAGCTGCGGGCAACTCATTCATGCTGCAGTCGGTAATTACGTAATTCAGCTTTCCTTTTTCGGAGAAACTGGCCGTTGCTTTTCTTCCATTGTTAAGGAAGGAAACAAAACTATTGTTTTCGGCACTGGTCCATTTTGGCTGGCTGGCATTTGGAAACAGGGTAGAAAAACTGGCTTTGGCGTTGCTTTCGCCGGCATTGCTTTCACCGGCATCAGCTAAACTTACTTCTGTTTGTGCGGGGTTAACGGCACCCATACCCTGGGCCAGAGAAGCGGTATATATGCCCAGGCCAAGTAAGAGCGCGGCAGCGTTGGTTTTGATGGAGCGGTTCATACTGATGTAGTTTAAGGTTGATAACGAGTAATTTGTACCGGACATAAAACTACTGCAGCACCCCGGCCAGGCACTGTAACAATCGGTTCAAAGACTATCAATTTTGCGTCAAATGCTGGTTTGAAACCCAGTCTGATGGCGTCATGCCATACTTTTCCCTGAAACACTGGCTAAAATAGGAGGGACTGCTGAAGCCAACCCGGTAGGCTGCTGAAGTTATATCGAGACCATCCGAAATGAGGCTGGCAGCTTTCTGTAACCGGTATTGCCTGATGAGGTCATTGGTGGAAATATTGAGCAGCGATTTTAATTTACGATTGAGCGTACTGCGACTCATGGCCATGGTTTTGCACAGGTAGTCAACGCCCAGTTCGGGATCCTCCAGTTTCGCATCCATTTCCTTATACAGTTGTAGCAGGAATGGGTCGGTAATCTCTGGCAGTGGATCGGCGGGGGCATTATGCTTAAGCTGTAATTGCAACCAGGCCCTTTGTTTTTGCTGTAACTGGTACAGGTTGCCAACCCGCAGTTCCAGCTCATACAGGTTGAAGGGTTTGGTAATATAATCATCAGCCCCGGTGCCTAATCCCTGCAGCCTTGCCTCATGGGCTGCTTTGGAGGTAAGAAGTATGAAACCGATATGGGCGGTGCGGTTATCTGTTTTGCTTCTTTTGCACAGGTCAAATCCATCCTGTCCCGGCATCATGACATCGCTGATCACCATATCCGGCATTTCCTGTAAAATAAGGTCCCAGGCCTTTAAACCGTCTGCCGCTTCGAGCACGCGGTAATATTTACCCATACTTTCTACAAGAAATGAGCGGAGTTCATCATTGTCTTCCACGATCAGGAGCAGGGGCGCATCAGCGTCAGCCACGGGCGACTGCTGCTGTTGGTTAACGATTGTTGCCGCGGCGGCCGTGTTTTCGCCATGCTCCACTTTCTTCATGGGTACGCTCACTATAAAACTGGTCAGATCGCCCGGCCTGCTGTGGAGTTGAATAGAACCCTGCATCAGCTCCGTTAACTCTTTTACCAGCGACAATCCGATACCCGTGCCTCCATAATGCCGGATAGCGGAATCGTCGACCTGGTAAAAGCGGGTAAATATTTTTTGCTGCAGCTCTGCCGGTATACCCGGGCCATTGTCCGTTACCGTTAGTTGAATCATTTCGTCTTCATCAACCGAAAGTGTGACAGCTACCTGACCGTTGACGGGTGTAAATTTCAGGGCATTGCTCAGCAGGTTGGTCACTATTTTCTCCCATTTCTCCTCATCAAACAGGTAGTAGCCGGTTACTTTTGTGGCGGTAAAGGTTAAGGCAATATTTTTTTCTTTAGCTGCTATATCAAAGGATGCCACACAATCGGCTGTAAAAACTGCCAGCTCACCTGCTGCTGTTTTTAGTTTTAACTGACCGTCATTCAGCTTCGAGAAATCCAGGAATTCGTTAATAAGGCGGAGCAGTTGTTTCGAATTTCTTTGAGCAGTTTTCACGTTGCTGATTGCTACAGGGGAAAGCGAATTGTCCTGAGCCAGTTTTTCGAGCGGTGTTATGATAAGTGTCAGTGGGGTTCGGAACTCATGGGTGATATTGCTGAAGAAACGGTCTTTTAATTCATCGACCTCACGCAGGCGAAGCGCCTCCCTTTTTTCAAAGGCCAGGTTTTGCTGAATTTTCAACCGTTTTTCCCTGAAAACAAGATACCAGCGTACAAGCACTACCGCTATGAGTGCATAAGTAAGCCAGGCCCACCAGGTGGCCCAGAAAGGTGGATTGATAACAATTTTTATTTCTTTAACCGCCTCACTCCACAAGCCATTATCTGCAGTGGCATTGATCCGGAAGGTATAATGGCCCGGGGGAAGTGCCGAGTATGAAGCTACATTGGAGTAGCCGTTTTCTATCCAGCCTTTATCGGCGCCTGCCAGCTGATAGCGGTATCTTGTTCGCTGGGGCTGATTATACAGCAGCGCAGCAAATTCAAAACGCAGATAATTTTTATCATGCGGTAGTACAATGCTGGATAAGGTGCTCAGCGATCCTTTAACAATGCTGTTGGCTATGTTTATATCCTGTGGCTCATTATTGATCTGAAATCCTGTTAATAAAACAGGTACCTGGTCTGTTTTATTATCCGTGTCAAAATCATCGGGGTTTAAAACAGTATAGCCATCCAGTCCGCCAAATACTAAACGGCCATCGGGTAATACAAATTTATGGGCACGGTTAAATTCATTGCTTTGCAGGCCATCTGTCTTTTCGAAGGCAATAATGTGTCCGGTAGCAGGGTCGAGCCGGAAAAGTCCTCGGTTGGTGCTGCACCAGATTCTGCCTTTTTTATCAGGCAATATGCAGTAAACGGTATTGTTGGGCAGGCCATCTTCGGTGGTGTAGATTCGCTGCAGTCCTTTATGTACATCCCATAGCAACAGACCACCTCCACGTGAACCAATCCAAAACCTGTTTTTGTTAACCGGATCTACGCAGATCTCTGTAAGCGTTTTGGGAACAGTGTTATTGCCTACGGGGCCTGCATATTTGGCGACTATTTTTTTTCCATCAAACTGAAACAGGCCATGCATATAGGTGGTCATCCAGATGTATCCGCCTATCTCGCGTGCATCAGCCAGCTCTACGTCTGCGTAGCTGGCCGGGTCGGGTTGCTGTTTTTCCGGCACAGCATTGAAATCATTCCATTTATACCATACCGCTTCAGTATGATCAAAGGCCCATATTTCACCATTGGCCCGGCTCACAACAGCATAAAATACTTTGTTATCGGGCAAATGCGGGAAACGGCGAAATCCCTGTGCAGTAAATTGAAATATACCAGCAGGCTGGTACCAGCTATTGCAGGTATAAAAATTATTTTTACTGTCTATAGCCTGGCGAAAGTAATAACTGGCATCGGGATAATCCCATTCATAAGGCAGCATCGATTTATCTCCGCCAATCCACATGGTCATTTCACCAATAAAATTGCTGCGGTATTTATACGATTCAAAATGAAGCGCCTTCAGGTCTATCTTAAGCAACCCCTGCGCATTTAAGCTTAACCACAATACATCAGACCGGTCTATAAACAATGCGCTGATGCGGGTAGGCTGTCCAGTATGCTCCCAAAGCAGTTTTAATTCGCCTTTTTCGGAGATGCGGTAAATGCGGCCATAGTATTCAAAGTAAAAGCGACCGCGCGAGTCGACACGTATATTATTATGTCCCATTATTGCATCCGCCTTTCGGGGTGGGAGGATAATAGTGCGCGCACTTTTATTAGTTACATCAAGCAGCGTGAGTTTATCGTTCTCCAGCATGGCAATTCTGTGGCCGGGAGCACTGGCGATTGAAAATTTTTCACCAAACGGATCATTCTCCAGGGCAGTCCATCGCTGTTTGAGAGTGGTATTAAACCCATGCCACTCAAATTTCTTTTGTGCTGTATCACTAATCTCTACGCCTTTTTCACTTACCACATATATCCTTCCCTCGGCTGATTGGGTGATGGCACTGATTGTGTCGTTATGTAACAGTCCATTGGCTGTACTGGCATAGTACATTTTTCCGGTCCTGCCATTTAACCAGCCAATACCTTTATTATTATTGACCGTAAAAAACCAGTTGGGACTATCATAGCCAAACCGGTATGATTGCCAGCGGATGCCGGGTATCCCGGCCAGTTGGTTACGAATGGTATTGGGCGTGGTTTTAAAAGTCCGGAGGTTAAATTCATCTGCCTGGGTGGGACTGTAATAAATCGTCACTGTATTATCAGCCAGTTTTCCCAGCGCCAGCAATGTATTGGTGGAAAGTCCTGTTGAGTCTTTAGGTGAATAGCGAAATGTTCTGAAAGCCCGGCCATCGTAGCGGCAAAAACCATCGAAAGTGCTTAACCAGATAAATCCGTCTGCATCCTGTATAATACCTGTAATATAGCTTTGCGGCAACCCGTCTTCCACACCAAAATGCTGCTGATTGGTAAAGAGGCGTTCCTGTGAAAACAAACGGGATGATGCCAGCAACAATAGCACTGCTACAGATAAACGCAGCAGGGCTGCTGACAAAGGCCGGTAAAAAGAATAATGAGTCAAGGTGGTTAGTCGCTGGCAGAAACAAATTTATTGAATAATTACTTAATAAATTAAGCAGGGTTATGCGGAATAGTGGCTGCAATATCCCCCTGGCTTTTACAGCGATGGCCTTAGAAGATATCGGTGGATAGCGCATGCCGGTACCTTCCGTTATTATCTGTCAGGAGTGCTTTTGTGCTCCCTGTTATTTATCCTTTTTGGGGATATTGGTTGTTGGTGCAGACAACCTGCCGCCGAGAATCGGTACGGTATTGCCGTCGACCTTATATTTTATCAAGAACTTTTGTTCGATTTCCCGGATATATACAAGGTACTTCCAGGCTGTCTATGCCTGGATCCAGGTCCTGGGGAGAAGCGATCACATGTATGGAGGAGGAAGCGTGTAAGCCAGGTTCGTTCATATGCACTTCCCTGGTTACCGGAGGCTTGTGATCGTGAAAAACATGGTCTGCTCCATAGGCTGCGCCAAAAACGCCTGCTGTGAGAAGTAACCCGGCCAGTGCCTGCCTGAGTAGTTTGCGGCCGTCACGTTTGCTTTCGAATTCGTACCTGTTCATGGTGGTTAAGGTTTAAGGTGATACTTCTAATATAGGAAATTTGTGGGGATGAAACAGCATCCACGCCTTTTCCGGTATATACAGAGATGCCAGGGAATATTATGATACCAAAAAAACCTGTCAGGCCAGAGTTCATCCCGGCTTATGAAACCATCTGAATTTATTGCTGCATATAGAAATCCTTCCCCTCAAAAGGAATTGGAGGAACTACGGACGTATTTTTCTATTAAACCTGCAGGTGCGTTAGATGATACAGGGGAGATGAAAACCTTGATTTCAGAACCAAGCTGACAGAACCTGCAATAAGGGATTTGGATAAACGGTTATTCAATCCGGTTAGTTGCTGGCAAATCAGATATTACAGGTTGTAGCAGTTGAACCAGCCGTTTTCTTTCAGTTCGTTAATCAATAAAGTATACCTTTTTGATTTTATTATTTTCTATATGATAGATCGCAACAGCCTCTATCATTTTATTGCTGAACCGGACACGTTCTTTATCTATTACCACATTGCCCTGTTCAATTCGGCCTAAAAGCTCACAATGCAGATCAGGGGTGGTCTCAAACATGCCTGAATACTCTTTTCGCATTTGTTCCTTGCCTTTGTACAATAGTTTACCTGGAAATAAGTATACCTCCACGTCATCTGCATACGGTTCGAGGAAAGCTTCAATATTTCTGAGGTTATACGCATTTAATTGCCGTTGGGCCAGGGCAACGGGAGTTTCAGCTATCAGGGTATCGGGATTGATGACAATACCTCTGTTGATGACCCGGAATATTTTTGTGGTATTTTCAATGCTGTCAATAGGGTTGGCTGATAATAAAAGCAGGTTGGCTTTTTTACCAACGGTAATGCTTCCAAACTCATTTTCTTTGTTTAAAACCTTTGCTCCGTTAATAGTAGAGGCCTGCATGATCTGCCAGTTACTCATTCCGCTTTTCTGCATCCGTTTTAATTCTGCCAGGTACGAGGCAGCGTGTAAGGTGCCGATATTTCCCGCATCGGTTCCGGTTGCAATAGTAACTCCGGCTGCTGCCAGTTTTTTCAGGTTTTCCAAACAGATATTGTTGGTCTGACCGGTTTTTGACTGATAGGCGGCTGATCGTATTATTCTCTTATATCTGTTGATAAGCGAGGTATCGGGCAAATGTTTTAAATCGAGCAGGCTGCCCAGTTGATAAGGATCTGCTGTACTTAACTCATGATTGCTGATGTCAAATTTTTGTCCCAGCGTATTATCATAACCATCCATGACCTGCAATGTGGGACAAAGAACTGTCTTATTTTTTTTCAGTAGTTGTACAAAGTCGTCTTTTATAATTTCGTCTTCAACACTGTGAACCAGGAAATCGGCTCCGTTTTCTACAGCCAGCTGGGCTGTTATACGTTCGGTGGCATGTACCGCTACTTTCAATTTGTTTTTGTGCGCTTCTTCAATAATGGCTTTGATAACAGGCAGGTTTTTCTGCGCACTTGCTTCTTTATCTAAACCATCGGCACCGGCTATATACCAGATTTTGATAAAATCCGGTTTATAAGGCAATTGTGCCTGTACCATTTTTATTCCATCTTCTACGGTCTTTACCAGGCTAAAAGGAGCTTCATCGCCCATATTTTTATATTCTTTGGGCTCATAAGTAGTGAGCAGCGGGCCTGTTATGTAAATACTGGGTGCATATGACGCATCTGTATAAGTGGTTCTTTGTTTCAGATAGCTGTAAGATGATCCTACATCAACCACCGTAGTGATACCATTTTTCAAATATCTCCGCAGCTTATCTTCCATCGTTTGGTGAGCCAGTTTCATTTCTGTTGAATAGGGAGTATGGCTCATCAGGTCAATTACATCCGGTCGGGTATATAAACCACCATTCTGAAAGAAATGAATGTGGGCATCTGTTAGTCCGGGAAACAGGTATTTTCCGGTTCCATCGATTACAGAAGCGTCACCGGGAATTTTTACCCTGGCAGGTTGAATTTTCGAAATGATATCATTGGTAATAATAACCGTTTGATTGGGCACCAGTTTTTGCTTTTCAACATCGGCCACCGTAACGTTGGTTATGTACGTTTGGGCAAATGCCGGACAAGCGGCCAGCAGCAGTATAGCAGACAGGAGTTTGGTTATCATGTATATTTATTTTTCTGTTTTCAACAACGCGTGAGGTAGCTATAACCAGGGCCCTGTATATCCGTGTTTAATTCCTCTTTCTAAGATATATTTTTGAGGCGATACAGCAACAACGGTACTGCTGAAATTAGGACGAAAGCCGCATATTTTAAAATCTGGTCTTTTTCCCGTTTAAGGATGACTACATCCGGGTTTTCTGACTTATGAGCCCTGGTCTGTTTCAGAATCCGGCTTATGTAGTTGTGTTTATGGGTAGGATTGGTAACGGAGCAACTGTATTTCAAAAAAAGCCCCGGCAAAAGCCGGGGCCGTTTTTCATAGCTCTATAAATAATCAATCAATCCATAGAAATTCTTCTGAAAGAATCGTTACGCTCGTACCTGATTTGCTTTCCTTTCAGATATTTTGCTTTAAACTGGCTGTGCAGTTTATCGCTTTGTTTTACCCCGTTTACTACAAATTCCTTATCATCGAGCACGATGGTTTTTAATTCGTCGCGGCTGTCTGCGATTTTTTCAGTGACAATTTCATCAAGCATTTTTTCCATCAGTGCCCTGTTTTTTTCAGCTTCCTTGCGTTGTATTTCCGCTTCTGCACGTTGTTTCTCGGCTTCTTTTCGTTGCATTTCGGCTTCTGCACGGAATTCATCAGCTTTTTTGCGTTGTTGCTCTGCTTCCAGTCTCATTTTGTCGGCATCTTTACGTTGCTTTTCTGCTTCGAAACGTTGTTTGCTGGCCTGCTCACGTTGTTTATCTGCTTCTGCGCGGAAAACAGCTGCCTGTTTCCGTTGTACTTCGGCTTCTTCCCGTTGCTTCTCTGCTTCGAAGCGTTGTTTTTCGGCCTGTTTCCGTTGTACTTCCGCTTCCTTCCTCATTTTTTCCGCTTCTTCCTGTTGCTTTTTTACTTCTATGAGCACTTCATTGATCAGTGACTCATATTTGGAGTAGTCTTCGGGTGCCACTTTTACTCCATCCCGGAACATTTCGGTGATTTTATTGCCCGTCATCCGGATTTTATATTTATGGTCATCACGCGAAAAGTTGAGCGTGGTTTCATCATCGTCTGTATAGACAGATCTGATTTCTGTTGAAGTGCCCGATTTTTGTGCAGCTGCCGGCATAGCAGAAAATGTCAGGGAGGCTATCGCCAATGAGGCGAATAAGAGTTTGCTTTTCATGTTGTTTTTATTTAAGATGAACAGTTGAGGCAAAAAATGGCCTGTACGTCTTACAGACGCTTTTTTGCTTATTACATTATTTAAGGGCTGTGATAGGTTGAGAAATGTCAGGTGTACCTGCTGACTTTTCCTTATTGAGTTAAGCTATTGTTGAATGTGGTATAATAATCTTATTTATGCTTTATTTGACTTTGTATTTTCTGACCGGATCAATTCAGCTTGACGACGCAGCTTTTCTGCCTGTATCCGTTGCAGTTCTGCTTCTTTTCGCTGCACTTCCGCCTGTGCACGAAACTCATCCGCTTTTTTCCGTTGTACTTCTGCTTCTTCCCGTTGTTTCTGTGCTTCGAAGCGTTGTATTTCCGCCTCCTTACGTTGCGTCTCCGCTTCAGCACGGGAAAGAGCAGCCAGTTGGCGAAGCTCATCCGCTTCCTTCCGCTGTTTTTCGGCCAGCCTACGTTGCTCATCCGCTTCTTCCCGTTTTTTGTCTATTGTATGGAGCGTTGTTTTTTCAGGAGCGCTATATGAAATAGTGCTGATCTGTTGTTTTACTGTTTCATGTATGTCAATAGCCGCAGTGCGATCAGGTTGCGCCTGCCTTGTAGTTTTTCTGACGGGCTTTGTGGAGGTCGATTTGCTGGTTTCTGATGCCTGCATTGCGATAGCATTAAAGTAGGACACTGATGCAGTCGCATCCCTATTGGCCGGTACAGCTGCAAATGATTGTTTAACGGTCTCAGGTACTTTGTTAGCACTTTGTGTCAGCAAAGCTGTACAGACCACGATACTCATTGCTGCGAATACACCTTCAAAAGCAGACAGGCTTCTGTTTTTGCTGTACACGATCCGGAAAATCCGGTTAAAAAGACTTTTACCCTGCCCCGGAAAACCAAGGGCATAAGATGGATGCTGCATCATGTGCTCCCGGAAACGGATAAGCGCATTTACATACCGCTCTTTATCGTGCGTATGCACAATCACCACATCATCGCAGCAGTTTTCCCGTTCCGAACGTAGAAGGGAAGATATCCATAAAAAACCGGGATTAAAGAAGAAGACCATCTCCGCAATACGCTGAATAAGGTTTACGAAATAATCATGGCGGCGGATATGTGCCAGCTCATGCAGCAATACAGCTTCCATTTCTGCTGCAGAAAGATTATTGAATATGCCTGCGGGCACGAGTACCACTGGTTTCAGGTGTCCGATTACGAGCGGCACATTTACCAGGGCAGATTCGAGGAGGCGTACCGGTGTATGGATATTCAACTGGCTGCATAACTTTTTAAACCGGAGTTGCCACTCTGCCACAGGTGCAACAGTAAATTCGGTTCTTAACCGGCGCACCTGCTGCAGATCGTTGACCATCTTTATGGCCCTGGCCATGAAAAGAATAAACCAGACAGATACAATCCAGGTCCTGTAGCCGGTGAGTACGGTATCGAGCCATGTAAGTACCTGCTGTACCAGCGGCAGGGCACTGTGTCCGGCGATTTTAGCGGCCGGGCCTGTATCGGTATTTAACCCATAGTCATTCCAGGTTATGATGAATACGGCAACTATGGCTATTAGAAATGCAAAGAAACTAAAGCAGAGTAATCCATACCGCAGCGAAGGAGAGGAGCGTTTGGTGGTCAGCATGATCACTGCACCTGCAATGGTTAGTAATAAACCCATCCATAGCGAATGCACAAATGTCCAGCTAAGGGAGCGCAGTAGGTTATCAGAAAAAAGTAATGTCATACTTTCTCTTGTTTATTTCTTTTGGTCAGAAAGTTTTTGAGCAAGCTCTTTTAATACCTGCAGTTCACGTGCAGATGTTTTTTCGTTATCGATCAGGGCCATTACCAGGCTGCTTACCGAACCGTTGTACATGGTGTCTACAAACCTGCCAAGCACTTCTCCTTTGGTTTTTTCTTCATCCAGCAGGGAAGAGTAGATATGTTTCATGCTCGATTCATCGCGCGCAAGCATACCTTTTTCAGTCATCACCTGCATAAGTTTAAGGGTAGTCGTATATTGAACGGCTTCCTTATGCTCGTTCAGCGTATCGTGCACAAAACGTACAGTAGAAGGGCCATGGGCCCACAATACCTGCAGTACATCCATCTCTGCTTTTGTTGGAGTCGCGGCGGCCTGATTATCTTTCTTTGAACCTTTCATACAGCCAAGGTACGATAAAAAACGTACGTTTTGTATATCATCCTGTTTTTTTTTATTTTTTAACAATTGGCGGGTGGCGTTGGAAGGGCGGGGTTTTGCCGGTGGATTTATGAAAAATCAGTGGCGGGCCAGGAATATTTTCTGTTTGTATATTACAAAACTGCCTTTACCACTACGTGTATACGGAAATGACTGCTGCCTTCCTGGTTGCATCCGATCAGGCTGTGCAGACTGGAAGAGGGTTTATTTTGTTCTGTTAAAGACATTAACCGGCCTGCTTTAACGGGATTTATCTATAATGTGTAATAAACAGTTTATATAATTTTTTAAGTTGCCGGCTTCCTGTCAAACCTCAACAAATAGTAAACGATTATGCTTCGTATTGTCTGTTCGCTCCTTATTGTATGTATTACAAGTCTATCATCCGTTGCGCAGAAAAAGAATAGTGTTCTTCCCATACAACAGGTGCGGGTGGAGTGGGAGATCGTTGAGAATCATTACCAGGGCAAATCCGGGTTTCAAAGTGTGTTTACCTTTATCAACACAGGAAAAACGGCTCTTCCCGCAAAAGGATGGTCGCTCTACTTCAATATAGCACGGGCTATAAGACCGGAGTCGGTAGGCGGGGGCATGATCATTGAAAATATCAATGGTGATCTTTTCAAACTTAGTCCGGCAGCGGATTTTGCCGGCCTTAAGCCTGGTCAGTCTATCCGTGTTCCGTTTGTGGGAAGCGACTGGGTTATTAATTATACCGATGCCCCCCAGGGACTTTTCTGGGTACTCGACAGCCAGCCCGATAAAGGGCATTCCGTAAAAGACTATCGCATCATTCCGTCGACCCGGCTGAAGCAAATACAACGTGCGCCTGCAGACAAATACGGATTTACTACACCGGCCGACCTTTATCAGCAGAACAGTGGAATTCAGGACCTGCCGGCAGAGGGCCTTACCAAAATATTTCCCACTCCTTCTTATTATAAGGAAGAAGGAGGTCAGCTTGCGCTCCATAATATTACCCAGATTATCACTGATGCAGCTTTCAGCAGGGAAGCCGGTTATCTTTCTGCTGAACTGGAACAGGTACTTGGTAAAAAAATACCCGTTTCATCAGGCACTTCCGGTAATGCACCGCATATCCTGCTTTCTAAAACCAACCTGCCTTCCGAAGCATACGAGATTGTCATGACCAGCAACAGCATCGAGATAAAAGGGGGCGATGCCATTGGAATTTTTTATGGTATTCAGTCGCTTCGTTCGCTGTTGCCGGCAGAAGCATTTGCCGGTAAACAATCTGCCGTTACCATCCCTGTACTGAGTGTGAAAGATGCGCCGCGTTTTGGTTTCAGGGCTTTTATGCTCGATGTGGGCAGAAATTTTCATTCCAAACAGCAGGTATTGCGGGTGCTTGACCTGATGGCTTTGTATAAACTCAACGTGTTTCATTTCCATTTCAGCGAAGATGAAGGATGGCGTATAGAAATGCCTTCGCTGCCGGAACTTACAACTATTGGAGCCCGGCGTGGTTTTCCGGTTGATGAAAGTAAACAACTGATGCCCAGTTATGGCTCCGGTCCCGATAATAATTCTGCCGGCAGTGGTTATTATTCCAAAACAGATTTTATAGAAATACTCCGGTATGCTGCCGACAGGCATATACGTGTTGTACCCGAGATCGAAACACCGGGACATGCCCGCGCTGCAGTGGTGAGCATGAAGGCCCGTTATGAAAGATTGATGAAGGAGGGAAAAAAGGAAGCGGCAGAAGAATATATGCTGCATGATCCCAACGACCGATCGGTCTACCGCTCTGTGCAGGGATGGCGTGACAATGCCATGAATGTGGCGTTGCCATCGGTATATCGTTTCCTGGGCCGTGTACTCGATGATTTCATTGCTCTGTACAAAGAAGCCGGCGTTCCTTTTACCATGGTGCATGTGGGCGGTGATGAACTTCCGGCAGGTGTATGGGAAAAATCGCCCATTGCACAGGAGCTAATAGCCAGGGAGCCCGGACTTCACAAAACCGAAGACCTCTGGTATTATTATTATGAAAAAGTAAACCAGTTACTAAAAGAAAGAGGGTTGCAGGCTTATGGCTGGGAAGAAGCCGGTATGCGTAAAACCATGCTCGATGGCAAACCCCATTATATTCCCAATCCCGATTTTGCAAAAGGTTTTTTTCAGCTCGATGTATGGAATAATATGCTGGGCTGGGGCGCCGAAGATCTGGCCTACCGGCTGGCCAATGCCGGTTACGAGATCGTGCTTTCGCCGGTAAGTAATGTGTATTTTGATATGTGCTATTACAAAAATTTCGATGAACCCGGTTACTACTGGGGAGGGTTTATTGACCTCGACAAACCCTGGCAATTCATACCATATGATTATTATAAAAATGCCCGAAAAGATAAATTCAATCAAGACCTGCCCGCTTCTTTTTTTGAACACAAAGAACGGCTCACTGATTATGGCAAACAACATATCACCGGTATGCAGGGATTGCTGTGGAGTGAAACGCTCGTGAATCAGCAGTTGATGGAATACATGCTGCTACCCAAACTGCTGGGCCTGGCTGAGCGTGCCTGGAGTGCCGATCCGGCCTGGGCTGCCGAAGCGGAACCAATGGCCGGAGCAGCCTACTGGAAAGACTGGTCACAATTTGTGAATCGCGTAGGTAAACGGGAATTGCCAAAGCTCGATCACCTGGCCGGCGGTTTTGCCTATCGCATACCCACGCCCGGACTGATCGCAGAAAATGGTGTAGTGAAAGCAAATATTCAACTGCCGGGATTTGAACTCCGCTATACGGTCAATGGCAAAGAACCTGATGCCCAAAGCAAATTATATACAGCTCCGATAACTGAAAAAGGGCTTATCCGGATGAAAGCCTTTAACCGGGTAGGAAGAGGAGGCAAAATGGCTGAGCTGAATAATCAATGATGTTTACTTACAGGAAAGCTCTTTTATTTTCATTTTCCATCTACAGGCACAATTAAATGATTTATGCTTCTGTTGCTCAGAAAAAGCTGCTATGGGAAAAGAGAAGTTTATTAATTAAACTCATACAAATGATCCGGATGCCTGTTGACAACAATTCCCTGTAAATAAATAGGGCTCGTTTGTGTCACTAATGGCACTATTTCACCGCCTTACCGGCCCCGCCGGCGAGGAGGCAAAAAAACGGGATTAAAAGTAGGCGCAAGCAACTAACGAAAGCAGAAATGTGAGGGCAACAACCTGTTTGATTAACTCTTTTGCAACACTTAAGCAGTGGGGAAACTTTCAAGAACACAAATTCCCTTTCTGGGTTTACCGGGTAACAGTTTATTATACTTAAGTGATATGGAATATGACGATCGTCTTTAAAATCTAGTATGCAAATATTCTTCATCTTTTTTCTATAATTTTGCGCATCCGCAAAAGTGATGAAGTATCTATTCAAACGATTATTACCCATTATACTGTTTATCGGTACACTGCTGTGCAATGTCATGGCAGGTGCATCGCTGGGTGCGTCTTTTGTGGATGTAGTTACGGAGAGCCATGGTATTCATGCGGAAGGTGCTGAGTTGATGCCCGATGAGATAGTTACATTCCGCAAGTTACAGATCAGACGAAAGCTGCAGGACGTTGAACCGGATAATGAAAATATCGCAGCAGACGAATTGCTCGCTTCGGCTGGTAAGCGCAATACCCACTACTTAAATTCCGATGCCAAACAGGATGTCTGTTACGGCCTTCTTTTTCTACAGCAGCTATTCTGATCCCCATTTATTTTTTTTCGGATTCCCGGTTCGGGCAACCAGCAGTTGATATTTACTGATCTGCCTGGTAATCTTTTACATTTTATTATTCAGGTTTTGACCGGATGAGTTGATCATGCCGGTGTCATTATTCATTTTTAATAACTAAATGATGAGGAAATCTATTTTCTCTATCCTGCTTTTACTGGTACTACTGGCGGCTTGCAACAGTAAGTCTGACAACAAAAAAAACGGAGATGATGAAAGAATTTATCCGGCCGTTAAGGTAGCCGAAAAAGATACACTGCTCAATGTGCCTTATGTTGCCGACATACAGGCTCAGAAAAATGTAGAACTGCGCAGTCGTACGGAAGGTGTGCTGGAGAATATCTTTATCAAAGAAGGACAGTATGTAGCGGAAGGGCAATTGCTGTTTAAGATCAGCGATAGTGATTTGCAGATCGAGAAAAGCCGTGCAGAAGCCGCTTATAATAGTGCGATGGCCGATGCGCGGGTGGCCGAGGTGGAAGTAGACCGGGTACAGCTACTCGTTGAAAAGAAAGTGATTACCCAGACAGAACTGGAGCTGGCAAAAGCCAAACAAAAGGCCCTGCTGGCAAAGGCAGATATTGCCGCCGCAGAAAAGAATGCCATTGAAAAGAAAATCTCCTATACCCGGGTACTGGCTCCTTTTGCCGGGGTGGTAGACCGTATACCATTAAAAGAAGGGAGTCTGCTGTCCCCGGGATCACTGTTAACTACCCTTTCGGATGTAGGTAATGTGTATGCCTATTTTAATATCTCCGAAAACGAATATTTCCAGATCGTACAAAACGGATCGGGTAGCCCGGAAAATAAAGCCATACGGCTGGTGCTTCCCGATGGCTCTGTCTATCCCTACACCGGCACACTTGCTGCTGCAGAAAGTGAGATAGATGCCAATACCGGCAATATTGCCTATAAGGCTATTTTCAAAAATCCTCAGCATGTATTGCGTCACGGCGCATCGGGCAGGATACTGATCGAACGCGCTGTACCCAATGCCATACTCGTGCCGCAAAAAGCTGTATTTGAGATCCAGGACAAAAATTATGTCTTTATGCTCGATGGAGATAATGTAGCAAAAATGAAAAGTATAGGCGTCAATCAGCGGATCGCAGACTACTATATCGTAAACGATGGACTTAACTCGGGCGATAAAGTAATAGTGGAAGGCATTCAGTCAATAAGGGACGGTCAGAAAGTGCAGGTCAAAATGCTGTAACTGCAGGATACCTGCCGGCCGTTCACTTTTCCTGAACAACGATTAATAAGATTATAATGATAGAAACATTTATACGGAGACCGGTATTGTCGCTGGTTATCTCCATTTTTATAACCCTGCTGGGTGTACTGGCTCTTTTTGGCTTGCCGGTTACCCAATTCCCGGATATAGTACCTCCTTCGGTGGCCGTAACGGCACGTTATACAGGCGCCAATGCCGAAGTATCTGTAGATGCGGTGGCGGTACCGCTTGAAAAAGCCATTAATGGCGTGCCTGGTATGACCTATATGTCTACTGTAACAGGTAACGATGGCGTGACTATGATCACTGTTTACTTCGAAGTGGGTACAGATCCCGACATGGCAGCTGTAAACGTACAAAACCGGGTTACCACTGTGCTGGATGAGCTTCCTGAAGAAGTTATCAAAGCAGGTGTGACCACAGAGAAGGAAGTAAACAGCATGCTGATGTACCTCAATATTACCAGTACAGACCCGCATGCTGATGAAAGTTTTATTTACAATTTCGCCGATATCAATATTCTTAAGGAGCTGAAGCGTATAGAAGGAGTAGGCCGGGCCGAGATCATGGGACAGAAGGATTATGCGATGCGGGTATGGTTAAAGCCCGATAAACTGCTAGCCTATAATGTATCTACCGATGAAGTGATTCAGGCGCTCCGCAATCAGAACGTTTCGGCAGCTCCGGGAAAAACAGGAGAGAGTTCCGGCAAGACAAAAAATGAACTGCAATATGTATTGCGCTATACGGGCAAGTTTTCGCAGCCGCGCCAGTATGAAGATATTGCTATCAGGGCCAACAGCGATGGTACCATTCTGAAGTTAAAGGATCTGGCAGATGTAGAGTTTGGAGCAATGAGCTACAATATGTCATCCAAAAGTGATGGCCGGCCGGCGGCTTCCATCATGATCAAACAAAGACCGGGCTCCAATGCGAGCGATGTAATTGATAATATAAAAGATAAAATGCGGGAGCTGAAAGAAACATCTTTCCCTCCCGGTATGGAATACAGCTATGCGTATGATGTGTCGCGTTTCCTGGATGCGTCTGTATCGGCGGTATTAAAAACACTGGTGGAAGCTTTTTTACTGGTAGGTATTGTGGTATTTATTTTTTTGCAGGACTGGAGGTCCACGCTTATTCCCGTGCTGGCAGTGCCGGTATCGCTGGTAGGTACACTGGCCTTTATGATGATGCTGGGTTTTTCCATCAACCTGCTTACTCTTTTTGCGCTGGTACTGGCCATTGGTATCGTGGTCGACAACGCAATTGTGGTTGTTGAAGCGGTGCATGTAAAAATGGTAGAGGATCACCTGTCGCCGCTGGATGCCACTATTGCGGCCATGAAGGAGATAACCGGTGCTATCATTGCCATTACGCTGGTCATGTCGGCTGTATTTGTACCGGTAGCCTTTCTGAGTGGTCCAGTAGGCGTGTTTTACCGGCAGTTTTCGCTTACACTTGCTTTTGCCATTGTTATATCCGGGATAAACGCGCTTACACTTACTCCCGCACTTTGTGCCCTCATGCTCAAACATACCAATCCGGCGGGGCGTAAAGGATGGCTGCAAAAATTCTTTAATGGATTCAACAACAGGTTTGATGCGACCAACCGCAGGTATCAATCGCTGCTGAAGCGAATGGCCGGCCGTCGTATACTTACACTGGTCACACTTGTATTATTCTTCGTTCTTACCTGGGGCGCAGCATCCATTTTGCCCGGAGGCTTTATTCCTGCAGAAGATCAGGGAATGATATACGTAAACGTGACTACCCCGCAGGGTGCAACGGTAGAGCGTACAGAAAAAATACTGGATGATATTACAGCCATTGCCTCGAAAGTGGAAGGCGTGGAGAGTGTAACAACACTAGCAGGGTACAGCCTTACCAACGAAATTGCCGGGGCTTCGTATGGTATGGGTATGATCAATCTGAAAGCATGGAAGGATCGCAAAAAAAGTGCCGATGAAATCATCGGGGAACTTACTCGGCAGACAACACCGGTCACCGATGCGCGGATAGAAATCTTTTCACCGCCAACCGTTCCGGGTTTTGGTAATACCAGCGGCTTTGAATTGCGTTTGCTGAACCGGGGTAATGATAACATGCAGGAAGCCTCCGCTGTGACCGCTAAGTTTATGGAAGAAATTGAGCAAACACCCGAAGTGAATAATGTGTTTACCAGCTTTGATGCCTCTTTTCCCCAGTACCTGATACATATTGATTATGACATGGCGGCAAAAAAAGGTGTAACGGTGGATAATGCCATGAATACGCTGCAAACACTGCTGGGCAGTTATTATGCAACCAATTTTATCCGGTTCAATCAGCTGTATAAAGTGATGGTGCAGGCAGCACCCGAATACAGAAATACCCCGCAGGATGTCTTGTTGCAGTATGTAAAGAACGATAAAGGTGAGATGGTGCCTTTTTCATCGTTTACCACAATAGAACGCGTATTCGGACCAGAACAGATCACGCGGTATAATATGTATACATCGGCGATGATAAATGGTGAGGCGGCTGCCGGCGTGAGTAGCGGAGATGCCATTGCTGCCGTTGAAAAGCTGGCAGATGAAAAATTACCGAGAGGCTACAGTATTGACTGGAGTGGTATGACCAGGGAGGAGATCTTATCCGGCAATCAGGCTGTGTACATTTTCCTGCTCTGCCTGCTGTTTGTGTATTTATTGCTGGCTGCGCAGTATGAAAGTTTCCTATTGCCGCTGCCGGTTATTCTGAGTTTACCGGCAGGTATATTCGGCTCATTTATTTTCCTGAAGCTGGCGGGACTGGAAAACAATATTTATGCCCAGGTGGCATTGGTAATGCTCATCGGTTTGCTGGGCAAAAATGCTATTCTCATTGTAGAGTTTGCCATTCAGCGGCAAAAAGAAGGTTTATCTGTGCTCCAGGCAGCCATCGAAGGAGCTGCTCAACGGTTACGTCCTATCCTGATGACATCATTTGCCTTTATTGCAGGGCTGATTCCATTATGCATAGCTACGGGAGCAGGCGCCATGGGTAATAGATCCATTGGCGTAGCCGCTGCCGGCGGAATGCTGATCGGTACATTATTCGGTGTCATTGTCATTCCCGGCTTATATGTGCTTTTCGCATCTCTTTCGCGACGAAAAAAGAAAAAAGCATCGCATCTGACACCTGTTCCCGCTTCAAACAACTAATGAAATGAACAAAAGAACTATAACAACAATTCTGCCGGCAGCTTTCCTTCTCCTGCTACTTGCCGGCTGTACGATACCCCAAAAAGTATCCCGGAAAGAAATACCAGCACCTCCGGTTAGCTACGGTGCAGATAGTAAGACAGATACGTTTTCTGTTGCAGCACTGAGTTATAAAGAATACTTCAGCGATTCTTTACTGGCAAAGCTGATTGCTGAAGTGCTCAGCAATAATTTTGATAATAAGATTGCAACGGAGCGGCTCAGGATAGGAGAAGCTTTATTGCAAATGCGAAAAGGAGCCCTGTTGCCATCTTTGAATATCCGGGCCGAAGCAACCGGTACACGTTATGGCCGGCATACCATCGAAGGAGTGGGAAATTTCGATACCAATCTGTCTCCTAATATTGATAAAAGCCAGCAGGTCAATACCCGCATCACACCCAATTACTGGCTGGGGCTTGATGCCAGCTGGGAAATAGATATGTGGGGGAAACTGAAGCAAATGAAGAAGGCTGCCCGCGAACGCTTTCTGGCAACAACGCATGGCAGAGATCTGCTTCGCTCGGCAATAGTAACCCAGACTGCTATGCTGTATTACGAACTGATAGCGCTCGACCGGGAAGCAGATATGCTGCATGAAAATATAAACCTGCAAAAGGAAGCCCTCGAAATGGTTAGGGTGCAGAAAGAAGTAGGCCGGGCTACCGAACTGGCGGTGCAGCAGTTTGAAGCCCAGCTGGCCAATACAGAAGTAGTGCTGATTGATGTGCAGCAGCAGATTGTTGCTGCCGAAAATCAGCTCTTGCTTCTCTGTGGTAAATACGAGGGTGTCATTGAGCGAAGAAATGTTATAACCATCAATGGTACCGGCTACCTGGCCCGTCATGGGCAGCCTGCCCAGCTGCTGCAGTACCGGCCCGATGTACTGACCGCTTTTCGTGAACTGGAAGCATCCCTGGCAGATAGCAGGGCGGCCCGTGCAGCGTTTTTTCCCACTGTCGCCCTGTCGGCTTATGGCGGCTATAACTCTTTTAACGCAGGGTATTTCTTTAATCCCACCTCTGCCGTATTTCAGTTGCTGGGCAATATCGTTGCACCGGTTTTTCAGCGGCATGAAATAAGAGCCAACTTCAAAATAGCAACTGCCAGCCAGGAAATGGCCTTCCTGGAATATCAGAAATCCGTACTGAATGCCTACCAGGAAGTAAAGACCGTATTGAGTTACCTGGGAAAGACAGAAAATATGCTTGTTCTCAAATCAAAGGAGGTAACCGCACTTACGAAAGGAGTAGACGCATCAAACGACCTGTATGTGGCCGGGTATGCCAATTACCTGGAGATCATTTCGGCACAAAAAAGCAAACTGGCGGCCGATATGGACTTTATTAAACTGCAGCGAAATCAGGCACATGCACTCATTCAATTATATAAAGCTCTTGGTGGTGCCTGGCAATAGCATTTTTTAAAACGCAGACTCTTCTGTAATCGCTGTCCTGAGCTTGCAGACTCAGGACAGCGATTAATTGCGCATAGTTATTCAAATATCCTGTGTTTGAAAAGTTCCTTCATCTGATCAAAATCCTGTTTGGGATTCTGACAAACATAAATGTATTGATAAGACTCCTCCTCTTTGTACGAATAGGAATTATAAATGGCCCTGACTTTTTTTACATCGGTAAAATATTGCTCAAAAAAGCCGTTGACCTTATTGCTCAATGCAACGACGGTCTGTGGCATTTGTCCCGATGGTGCCCAGCTGTAAAAACTGCCATGGTAAGAGAATGCAGCGGGTAAGCCATACTTTTTACCAAACAAACTAACAGCCCCGGCCTGCCGGTAATGTTTGCCCCACAACAGGCACGAGCTTTTTACTTCTGCCGGCAGACTATCGTATACCGATTTGAGTTCCTGCATGGTTTTTTTCCACAGATCGGTACTATAGTATTCTTCAAATTTTACCGTATATGTTCCATCTCCTTTCTGTTTCTTTTCATACGGGTATACTTTGCTGAGATATCGATTCAACGGATATACGGGCATTCCAAACGGGATCATGACCGCTCCCAGTATCATCAGCACCGTCACCGGGTAGAAAAACCATTTTCTTTTTGATAATATATGTTGCTCCAGATATACTGCGCCAAATGGAATAATGGTAAGTATTAACGGGAAAAAATAATAGGCCTTTCCGTTTTTATAAAGCAGGAAGAGGAATGATAACGCAATGGCGCCTGCCAATGGGTAAATCGTGGTTTTGTTCTTTGAAACGAACAGGTATATGATCCCCGGTACAACCAGCAGGAGAGAGACAAGCGGATTGATACTGATGAAAAGATTGCGGAACGTATCCAGCCTGCTGACATTGTCCAGTTGCGTTTCATAAAGGCGGGAAAACATTTGTAAAACCGGGTAGTCGTGCGCGATCTGCCATACGATATTGGGTAAAATGGCCAGCGCAAAGACTCCAATATTTATCCAGCACTTATTCCGGATAAGCGCATCTCTTGTTCGCTTAAAGAATAACAGCGACAATAAGCCAAAAAGAAAGAAGACGGCATCGTATTTAACCAGTAATCCAAGTATGCAGAAGAGGGTAAGCAACCAGAGCGATTTTTTATCAAGCAGTGTTGCAAATCGTACCAGATAATAAAAACTCAATACCCAAAACAGCTGACTGAACACCACCGGCTGAAAGAGCTGTTGCGAGCGTTCGAATCCAGGGGCAATGATAATGCCGAGAAGAACCAGGAATACAGCTTTATTTCCACCTCCCAGTTCAAGCGTCGTTTTTGCGACAAAAATCAGGATGAGCATGCTGGCGAGGTGCGGAAAAATATGATGGACAAAAACAGCGTCTGACTGAAACAGGTTTTGGATAAAAGCAAATAATCCGATTAGCGGAGGAAATTCCATATATCCCCAGGCCAGGTGATTGCCGGTTTCGATATGCAATAGTTCATCACCCTGAAAGCCGGAATGACTGTCTGCAATAAGATGAAGAATGAGTTTGACGGTACAAAAGCTAAAAATTATCAGCCTGGTTTGCCTGTTCATGCAGCAGTTTTTGGTTAATGATGAACGGTGCCGGGCATTCCTGCGAAGATCAGTAGATGGTCCGGCAGCAATCTAAAGTAGAAAGAATTGGATTCAGTTGTAGTATTTATTCGTCTTGTGACCCTTATAATAGGTCAATCTGCGGCAATTAACCGGTTAGTTGCATAAATATCCGGTGAATGACGCCATTTTTATTTCTGTTTTCAGGTGCTGATGGCGCAAATCTGTGTATTAACTAAATGAGATCATTTACAGCATTGAAAAGTGTTTGCCCGGCATGGCTCGACATTTGCTGTCATATTGATTGATAGGCCTAAGCATGCTTTTATTGAATAAAGTAGAAAGTTGACGTAACGGCTTATAGTTTTTCTTTTTAGCGTATACGAATCATCTTAATAAATATGGACAAAATTCTTCATCATACAATCGCTGTACTTATTTGCAGTGCGTATTAAAGCAGAATCGCGCCACTGAGTTTACCGGCTGTATGTGTTACATGTCCCCCATAAGGGGAAGAATTTGCGCATATAATGGAACAGGGGTGATCGGATGATAGTTTAATCCCATTGAAAGTCTCTTGCTATGAAAAAAACAGTTATAAAAAACAGACTGTATGACTCCAGGCACATCCACGAATACTTTTGGTATGGACTGATAGCGGCTATTGGTTTCATTATTCCGGTATGGGTGTTCTTTTTCTTTCTGGATTACAATCATATGTGGATCATATTTCTGGGGTCGTTTTTCTTTATGTTTACAATTATGCATTATGTAGTAAAACTGTCTCGCCGGAAACCTGAATATAAAAGCTCGTGGATGATGATTATTGCGGCTCATTTCGCCGTATTGCTGGGGATTATATTTTCTGTTTTATTAACCACTATTCTGTGTTTTATTTATATACCTGAATTTATGTCTGGCGATAGCAATAATGTCCTGAAAGATGCTCCGGTAGGTTTGAATAATCAAAACTGGAGTATGCTTGCATTGTTATATCTGTGTGCTACTGTGGAGAACCTTGGTGCGGGTGGCTTTATTGCCATACTGGGGCCGTATGTGTTCAAAAAGAATCAGACGAAAGACAAGACAGCCCGCCTTGAAAAAGAAATACGTATTTCTGAGTCGTAAGACCGGAATCCGGTAGAGCATAAGGACAACCGGATTGGATAATCTGCAATGCTATTATTATGGAATAGGGACCGCTGAGTCTTACCAGTAAAGAGGTTTCTGAAGTCGTTAAACGGGCATATCTTCCGGCAGTTGGTTTTTTTCTTTAAGCGGAATGGTTATTTCGAGGTTAAAGCCCCGGCCCGGCTCGGTAATGATCCTGCTGCTGCCATCAAAGAGTTTTAGACGCTCATTCATATTCCGGAGGCCAATGCCATCGGTATTTACATTGTCTGTTCCTTTGCCGTTATCCGCAATACTCATTAAAAAATATTCGGGGCTGGTGGTTAAGGTAATATTGACATCAGTAGCTGCTGAGTACTTTACAATATTTGTACACTGCTCCTGCATGATGCGATAGATATTGAATTTTTTATCTGCATCAAGACTTTCTTCCCGGAAATCATCCGCATTAAACACTGTATTAATTCCTGAGGTTCCCAGCATGTTTTGGCATAGTTTCTCCAGTTGCGTCAACAGATTTTCTGTTTCAAGATTAGGAGAGGCATATGAATGCGCTATTTTTCTGTTTTCTCCAATGGCTTGTTTTAGGTGATCGATGCAGGATGGCAGGAGATAGCTGTTTTTTTCCGGACACTCGTTTATCATAGACAGTATCAGGTTTGTACTCACCAGCAGTTGATTGACATTATCATGCAATTCCATTCCGATGGCATTCCGTTCTTTTTCCTGTGCCCGGAGTACGGCTCGTCCGATTTTTTTCTGTTCCTCCAGTTTTCTGCTGAGGCGTTCCCGTTCAAGTTCTCTCAGTTGTTTTTCCGCTTTTTTACGGTCGGTGATATTACGGGCAAAGCAGGCTGTTCCGCTTACCAGCCCTTTTTCGTAGATAGGATAAAATGATATTTCTGACCAGAATTCTACCGGGTTTTCGTTATACTCGGTTTCGGTAAAACTTTCGCCGGCCAGTGCTCTTTCGTAATAGGCTGTATACCGGTTTTGAAGATCAGTGCTGTATGCAAAGTCGAGAACATTCAGCCCTTTTTGCGGTTTATCACCGGTAGCCGATTTTACAAGGTCTTCAAATGCCTGATTAAAAGTGATGAGTTTCATCTCCTGGTTCACACTCCACATCAGGTCGCGGGTATTATTGATTAATGCATTTAGATTGTTGTGATCAAATTCACGTTCCTCTTCAACACGCTTTTTTTCCGTAATATCCAGGCAGGTTATACAGATGCCTCCTGTTTTCCCGTTATTTCGAACCGGGTTAAATGTAAACGTAAACCATTTCAGGTCCCCGGACACTTGCGATAAGGGACGGTCGTACTGCACTGTTTCGCCTTGCAACACAGTTGAAAGAACATTTTTGAAATTGGTCAGACGGGCAGGTTCTACAAAATCAAAAATACTTCGACCGGTTTTGACGGAGGAGTCTTTACTGGCCAGTATGCTCTCACTGGCCCGCTCATTCAAGGCTTTGATGGTGCCAAATTCGTCCAGCAAAACGAATCCTTCTGATGAGTTATTGAAAATTGCTTTTAAATTTTCTTTGGTCTGCATGACCAGTTGTTCGGCTTTTTTTCGGGGAGTTATATCTCTGAAGAATACGGAAAGGCCATCGGGTGAGGGATAGATGTGGTTTTCGAGCCAGATATCAAATGGTGAATAATATTCTTCGAGGTGAATATATTCCTGGTCTGCCAGTGCCTGATGGTAGGCTTTATAGAATGTTTGTCCGACTCCTTCCGGAAACTCTGTCCATATATGTTTACCCAGCAACTCTTCCGGGCGGCGTTTTAGTATTTCGCCTGCCTGAGCACTTACATAAGTATATCGCCAGTTTCGATCGAGCGCTATAAATCCATCGGTGATCCTTTCCATAATTGTGCGATATTGCTCTTCGCTCTGTCGTAGTTTTTTGGCAGCTTCCTGTTTTTCTTTTTCTATTCGTCTGCGAACCACCGCAGCATCAATAGCTGCGGGCAACCGGGCCATGCGATCTTTGAGGATATAGTCATCGGCGCCATGCTTAATGATAGTTGCAGCAAATTCTTCCGATACAGTACCAGTGACCAGTATGAAAGGCAACTCCAGTCCCTGGTCGCGGACAATCTTTAGTGCTTCGCCAGCACTGAATTTGGGTAGTGTATTGTCGGAAATAATGACATCTGGTATAAAGTCTGTAAGCAGGTCGATGAAAGCCTGTTTGTTCGTGGCAAGCCGGCATTCGCAGGGGCTAACCTCTTTTATCAATAGCCGTTCAATTATTTCGGCATCGGTACGATTATCTTCCAGTAATAATATTTTAAGCTGCTTTTGCATGGTTACACGGAAGGTTGGTTCAATAATAGCCAGTAAAAGCCAAGGCTCCTGATCGCTTCAGCAAATCGTTCAAAATTGACTGGTTTAACTATATAACTGTTTGCTCCGAGATCATAACACTTTTGGATATCCGGGCTTTCTTTTGAGGAAGTAAGCATAACCACCAGTATATGACGGGTACGGGGGTCAGCCTTTATCTCCTGAAGTACTTCGATGCCGTTGATCTTCGGCATTTGTATATCAAGCAGCACTATTTTAGGTGGGTGCATAATATCTCTGGTATCTGCATAGATACCTCTTGCAAAAATAAAATCAAGGGCTTCTTGGCCATTTTTAACATGTATCAGGTTGTTGGCAAAACGGTGTTTTTTCAGCTCCCTGATGGTCAGTTCTGAATCTGTGCTGTTGTCGTCAGCCAGTAAAACTTCTATAGAATTGAGATCGTTCATTTTTTGCTGATTTATAATTCTGCTGGTAAAGAAAAATAGAAACAGGCGCCTTCACCTTCTTTTGATTCTGCCCAGACCTTACCGCCATGCCGGGTTACGATTCTGTCAACGAGGGCCAAACCCACACCAGTGCCTTCAAATTCATGGTCATCATGAAGCCGTTGAAAAACGCCAAATAATTTATGTTTATAGGCCTCGTCAAAGCCAACGCCGTTATCTCGTACATAATAAACTTTTTGTGTATCTTCTGCCAGGCAGCCGACTGTAATAGCTGGGTCAGTTTTTGTACGGCTGTATTTGATAGCATTGCTAAGGAGATTGACCCAAACCTGTCGAAAGAGACTGGCATCTACTTCGGCCGTGAGGAGCGGTTTTATTTCCCATTTAATTTTCCGTTGTTCCGGCGGACTAAGCTCCTCGATGATGCCGGGTACAAGTAGATTAAAATCGGTGTTTGCTTTCTGGATCGTTTTTTTTCCGGTACGCGAAAATTCCAGGAGATCATCAATAAGGCGTCCCATTTTTTGAGTATTGTCGATGATTACCTGCGTAATGCGTTTTCCTTCTTCATCCAGTTGCTTGCCATATTCTTCCTGCAGTATAGCGGAAAATCCGATAATGCCCCGTAACGGAGCACGCAAATCATGAGATACGGAATAGGAAAAAGCCTCCAGCTCTTCATTCGACTTTCGCAATTGTTCTGTACGGGTTTTTATTTTTTCTTCCAGGCCGCGGTTCAGCTCAATGATATTACGTTGGGCATTTTTTAGTTCACTTACATCAATAGAAACGGTCATGATAGAAAATATTTCATCCTTATCGTCCTTCAGGGGAATATACCGGGTGATAAAATCATACCCCGTACGGTGTGACTCTCGTTTTACGGTATTGCCTGCAAGTGCCTGTTTGAAAAAGGGTTCCGATTCGGCGTAAACATCTGCCGGAAGCACACTGGCTGCCTGTTTGCCCAGTAGTTGCTGTCGGGAATAACCGATTTGTTCCAGCAATTTTCCTTCTATTAACAGGTAAGTAAGCTTTGTATCCAGAATACAGATCACTGAGCCAGGTATGCTTGATGCGATCATCTTGTAGATATTCTCACTCTGAACCAGTTTTTCTTCGGCCAGTTTACGGGCAGTGATGTCTGAACGGATAGCTACATAGCGGTAAGGTTTTCCATCGTCATTTCTAAATGGAACAATGGTTGTATCGACCCAATAGATGTTTCCGTTTTTTGTACGGTTTTTTAATTCACCCCTCCAGATATATCCATTGGCGATGGTCATCCACAGGTCGCGGATAAAACTTTTTGGATGATAGCCTGAATTAATGATCCGGTGATCCTGACCAATCAGCTCTTCTCTGTTAAATCCTGATATACGGCAAAAATTATCATTAGCATGAAGGATCGTTCCTTTCTGGTCTGTAATGGCCACAATACTCGACTCGTCAAGAGCTACCTTGTAATCGGTGAGTTCCCTGATTGTTTTTGCCAGTTGTTGTTCTGCCTGTTTAGCCTGCGTTATATCTTTATAGAAGATAGTAATTCCGTTGTACGAAGGGTAGATGCGGGCCGAAAACCAGGTATTAAGCGGGCCAAAGAGGCTTTCTACTTCTACAACCGTCTGTGTAGTCATCGCTTTCTGGTAGCTTTCCCAAAAAGCGGACTCTTTAATTTCGGGATGTACTTCCCACATTAACCTGCCGAGCGTAGCCTGCCTGCCCTGCGGATGGGTAGTCAGCGCTGCATCATTGAGAAAGATATAACGCCATTCTTTATTGAGCGAAATCACACTATCGCTCATGCGGTTAAGAACAGTAGCCATTTCTTTTTCGCCACGCCTTCGTTTGTAACGCTGATTGAAGAAATTGAGACTGGTATATAAGAGCGATGCTACAATAACTACAATAAAGCCGATCATCAGTGTTCGCACATGGTTGATTACTTCATTCAGGCGATCAGTTCTATAAGCAATAAGAAATTTTGTTCGCTCAATGCCTGCCGTGATCAGCGAATCCATTCGTCTAAATACGTCAATGTGACTTTGGTTCTGACCGGCCTGCATGGAGTCAGGTAGATTGGCATTGAGTAACCAGCCAATTTCCTGGCCTAATAGAGCGTATAGCCGTGTGGCAATTTTTTTATTCACAGAATCTTCTACCGTCTGCTGCAGCAATGTTGCCTGATTTATTATTGTGGCGCTGTCAATATAGAAAGGCTGTTTAGTTCCGGCTGATTTTTGAGCGGCAATAAGTGCCGGATGAAGAATGGCAGCTTTATACAACTGATTATACAGTTTTTGAAAATGGCTGTGTACCTCATAGCTTACACCCATGAGCCTGGAATGCTCGCTTATACTTTTATGCGATCGGTTGAAGAAGTATAGCACACCCGCCAGCAACAGGATGGAGAGCGCATACCAAAAAATATTTTTTCGCATTGGAGTTGTTCATTGACAATTACGGGGCAGTCACAACGTGTCAGCCCGTCCCGAACACTCTTATAAGTTAGAGCATTCTTGCGTGGATTTTAAATTTGAGGAATAAAAAATTGATCCTGATTAATTGATACCGTGAAAACACGGATGCGCGCAGGACTGTATTTTATTCACGTATGCATTTTTTTTCTGAACATCGGCAATGGAGTAGATAATAACCGTAAACCATCAGAAATCTGACAGATGAGGAACTGCGCATAAAGTTATATACTCAGAAGCGCATCGGATAAGCCAGATGCCGGCAGATGTATTTCGCTGGTTAAAACCTACAACTGTTTTTAAATGTTCGCGGACAAGGTATTACCACATCTTTTATCTTCCTTTAACATCCCGGTTTCGCCTGCCTGCCGCCTTTTTTCTATCTTCAGCTTATGCGCGATTTCCTGTATACCCTTATCCTCCTGGGCTCTCTCCAGGGAGTGATTATCTGCGGTCTTTTGCTGTTTTCGCGTGGCCGGTTGTTATCAAACCGGTTGCTGGCAGGTATCGTCGGATTGATGTCTCTCCCGGGTTTTCATTTATACCTGCATTATAAAGGCGGGTATGAGCTCAACGATTTTACCCGCTTTGTACACGACATCACACCCATGGTAGTGGTCATGCCCATTGGCCCATTGATCTGGTTTTATGTACGGGCACTGACGGAGCCGGCATTTGAACTGGGTAAAAAGCAGCGGCTGCATTTTCTGCCATTGATTATTGACCTGTTGCCCAAACTGGCCGCTATTATTTTTTATATAGCCCTGTGGATGGGCTTTTCTGCAGGCACCCGCGATGATTACCGGCAACTGGATGATTGGTATAACCGCTATGCAGATATTCCGCGCTGGCTATCGGTAAGTTTTTATCTCGGCTTGTCTGTGTGGCATTTGAAAACACATGAGGAGAGTCAGCCTGCAGCAAAAAAGGTCCGGCAGTGGCTGAAGCTGTTTACCGGCTTGTTTGCTGCTTTTCAATTAATCTGGCTGGTTTACCTGATACCTTATATTATTCCGGCATATACGCAGCCCTTGCTGAAGGCGGTCGACTGGTTCCCGCTTTATATCCCTATGACCATCCTGGTATACTGGCTGGGTATACAGGGCTACCTGACCAGTCTGAAGCTGACCATTCCTAAAAAAGCTGTACAGACCGATTGGGTTGACAGTGCCTGGCAGCGCTTGAGTACCTCTATGGAACAGGACCGCCTTTACCTGGATCCCGAACTCAACCTGGAGAAAGTGGCAGGGCATACAGGTCTCACCACCCGTCAGATTTCGGAATTACTCAATCAGCACCGGTCGACCAGTTTCACCGCTTTTGTCAATCACTACCGGGTAGAAGAGTTTAAAGCACGGCTAACCAGCGACAGTGCCAGCCAGTTTACCATGGCCGGGCTGGCTATGAAATGCGGCTTCAACTCACCCGCTACTTTTCAGCGTATTTTCAAACAAAACACAGGTATGGCGCCCTCTGCTTTTCTGAAATCAGTCGGGAAACGGGCAGAAGAAGAGGAAAAAAGCACCTGAACCTGTGAGATGGGTGAGTGTTAATGATAAATTATATATCATTTGTTTTCAATAAAATAAACTTATCGGTAAGTGGTATTGTTGCTCAAAACATGATTTGAGAGTGATCCTTTTTTCCCATTTGTTGCGTACACGCGAGGTTTGTTGTAAAAAAGATGCGTACTGTTTTAATTGCTTTATTGCTGTTGATAGGCCTCTTTGGCAGGGCTCAGTCCAAACCCATGCTGGAGCCGGCTGCCATGCGTGAAGATTTTGCCTATTTGAGACATTACCTGGAGGCTACACATCCGATGCTGTATATCCATCATACGCCCGAAGCCATGAAGATTATCATGGATAGCCTGGTCGCAACGATGGACAAACCGCTGCCGTTTCTCGGATTTTATAAAAAAATAGCCTACCTCATTGCGCAGGTTGGGTGTGAGCATACCAGCTGTGGTTATGGTGAGGGGTTTGATAAACTGATGCATTCGGCCCGTTTCTTTCCTTATCAGCTTTACTTCCTGCCCGGCAAAGTACATATTGTGGTTAATCTCACGTTGCAGGAAGACATCCGGCCAGGCGATGAGTTATTGTCTATTAATAATTACCCGATCGATAGTATCCGCCGCGTATTGTATCAGTATATACCGGCAGATGGTCACATTACGGAGGCAAAAGATAATCAGTTGTCGGCAATGGCATTTAATATCTGGTATTATCTGTTTGTAGAGCAGGCCAAACAATTTAAGATTGTAGTACGTACCAGGGAAGGGCAGTTGATCAATAAGACTGTAGATGCGGTGACATTAAAAAAACTGAATGCTCAGGCTGTCAAAAATCCGGTCAACAAGCCAGTATTCGATCTGGTTAAGCAATTACAGGCCTGGCGAAAGGAGCCGTTGCACCTCGAGTTGTTGCCAGAGGAGAAAGCGGCGGTACTAAGTGTATTGAGCTTTGCTACAGATATGAACAGTTTTCGCAGCAAGCTGGATAGTTTTTTTAAGGTAATGGCGGCCGGTAAAACAGAGAAACTGATTATAGAACTGGCCAATAATGGGGGCGGGGAAGTAGAACTGGCTGCAGACCTGCTGAACTATTTTATTACTGAGCCCACCAGTATTGTGGAATATTCTTACCTGCTTACGGATAGCGACGAATACCTGAAGCTGGCCAGTATCCCGGATGAGATCAGGCAATCCAAATATGATTATATCGAACCGCTGAAGGAGGGGAAGTCATATACAAAACTTTCGAAGTATGCTGGTGAACTGAAAATGCTGCAGCCGCGTGCTGACCGCTTTACCGGAAAAGTGTATCTCTTTGTCAATGGAGGCACCTCATCTGCGGCTTCTACCTTTGCGGCTGTCATGAAAAGTCTTGGCCTGGCTACGGTGGTGGGTCAGGAAACGATTGGTACCTATGCCGGAGGCGGTACGGTCATCGGACTCGATCTTACACTACCCAATTCAAAGATTACGGCGCATACCGGATTGCTGTACCAGCGGTTTCGCACCAGTGGCGGATTACCACACCGCGGCGTTATTCCGGATGTACCTTATGTAGTGTCATTTGATGAGCTGTTTGCGGCTGATAAGCCGTGGCAGAAGTTTATTTTGGGGCTGAAGTAGCCCGGTTTATAGAAGAAAGAGTTGTATATTAAGCTATAAGCCGACAGGACCATGAAAAAAATCTTCTATTTGTCCGCCTTATTGTTACTGGTTGGTTGCAGATCAGAGAAGAAAACGCTCGTTGAGACAGGCGATTTATTATTTCGAAGAACTTATAATTATCCTTTTGGAACTCCAACGGATGAGCAACTGGATTCTATTAGTAAAACCAAACCGGATTATCGGAACGATAATGAAGAGGATGTTTTTTACCGGGAATTAATTCGTAAAGGTATTGTTTCAGATCGTTTTCTGGATACATCCGGTCTGCATATGCAATTACTGAATTTTGAAACTACACAGGCTCATTTCGATGAGATTGTTATCGGCCTGGAAACGGACATGGAAGCAGGGCAGCAAATTCTCCATGTAAAAAATAAAATAGATAGTTTTCGTATTGATCTGGGAAAAACATTACTTGCAGACAGATGGGTTGCCTGTTTGGATATGGATGAAGATGGTACTAAGGAAATTTTGTTTCTTACAATATTCTATATAATGGGTGGAGATAACTTTGAGATGAAGAAGTATAGTTTTATTTCGGTAAATAAATAACAGGGGGGACTTTCCTGTCTTATTGCGATAAAATTTACACAGGATGTTGCTGCGATCTTTTGACGAAATGCTGACGGCTTACGGCATAGATGAACTGGAAAAAAGTGACCAGGCGGATCGGTTGAATATGCTGATTCAATTTCCATACCCTGTACTATTTGAGGGTTCATATTGTGAGTATGACGGTATTCAAAACTGGTATAGCCAAAATATACAGACATATTCAATTCCTTTTTTGTTTTATGGCAAGCTGGATTATGACTATGGCTTTTTCGAGTTCTTTTTTGATGATGCTGCTATTGCACAGCGGATCGCCGAATTAATACCAGGCTTCTATTCTATCTACCCCAATGGCAAAAGAATGCGGACGGCCGGATATGAAATGTTAATTGAATTGAACCCTGGAGAATAAAACAGCTTTTTTGGCGTTTAAAAAAGCTACAGTATTATCCATGAGGCGGACCAAATATTTTTTGCTGTCTATATGTCTGTTATTAGGTATTATTTATGGAAGCTATGGACAAATAACTCCTGATACGATCACACTATACAGATTTAATGAGGCGAGTCTGAAACGATTATCAGGACCTGCACTTGATACCATTTCAGGCAGTTTTTTTACTCGCATCGGGTTTCTTAGTATTGAGTATGCGCTTGAAAAGGACGGTACTTTTCGGATGGTTGAATATAGCTGCATGGATAATTATGATCTGGGCAAAGGCAGATGGCGGGTCAAAAGGAAGAATAAAATCGAATTGCGTTTTGGCCAAATACGGACACGATTTATGGTGTACAGTTTTAAAGAACTGTTTTTCCTGGTTCCGCCGGATTCGGTTAAATTGTTTAAAGAAGATTTTCACAAAATTCTTTCTGAGTATAATGAAATGAAAAACGGAATTCCCACCTCTTTTAGTGAGGCTGGTCTTTTTATAACCTACTCGCTTTCCCGGACTTATTTTACGTATTTTCCCCGGTAGTGGCCAATTAAAGGTAGAAGGCGGACATTATTAAAACCCAGTAGCCCATTACCATCTACCTTATTCCTTTTACCTTACTACCCCTCCACTTTTTTTCCGCCGCCTGTAACTTTTCCAATCTTCGCTTCGTATCAGCAAGAAAACCAACCATGCTGCGTAATTACCTGAAGATTGCGTTGAGGAACCTCTTTCGCCATAAGGCATATTCATTTATTAATATAGCAGGACTGGCCATTGGAATGGCTTCCAGTATTATTATTTTCCTGTGGATACAGCATGAACAGAGTTTTGACCGGTTTCATACAAAGGCGGCTTCTATTTACCGGATCATTGGCCGGGCCGGCGATTTTGATTTTGCCGTAAATCCGGCAGGTATGCCCGAAGGATTGCAGGCTGAGTTGCCTGCCATTCGCAGTACGGTCAGAATTTCTCATCCTCAATCGGCAACGCTGGCAATAGGCGATAAGAAATTTGAAGAAAAAAAGATATTCTTCGTCGACTCTACATTCTTCCGCATTTTTGATTTTCGGCTGCTCAAAGGCAATGCAGACCAGGCATTGCAACGAAGCGATGCTATTGTGCTCACCCGATCTGCTGCAAAGAAATACTTTGGAGCAGCGGATCCCGTGGGGCAGGTGCTGCGTAGGGATAATAAAAAAGACCTGGTGGTGACGGGTATTCTGGAAGACGTGCCGGGCAACTCACATCTGCAATTCGATATACTCATTCCGCTTTCACACTTCACGCAGGATTACCGGGATCTTCGGGAAAAAGTATGGGATAACTTCGATTACTACACTTACCTGCTGATGGATCCCGGCTTCCCGGGCGATAGGGCTTCTGTTGCCACATTCAATAAGGCAATGGATAATATTTATAAAAAGCATGAATCGGAGGAGGTGCTTAAAGTCAATTTTTTTCTGCAACCACTTACCAGTATCCATTTTAATTCAACGCTGCAGGTAGATCTGCCGGGGCATGGCAACCGGCAGTATGTAGATATTATGCTGGTAGTGGCTGTATTTATTTTAATAATTGCTGCTATCAATTTTATGAACTTGGCAACCGCCCGATCGGCGCGCCGCTCACGCGAAGTAGGTATGCGCAAAGTGGTAGGAGCCCTGCGGGGGCAGTTGGTCGGACAGTTTCTCGGTGAGTCTGTGGTCACCACTTTCCTGGCTTTGTTGCTGGCAATCGGGATGGTATTTCTTTTTCTGCCCCTGTTTAACCGCATAGCCGGACAGGAAATTTATTTCAATCTAGGTGACTGGCGAATGATTGGGGGATTGATTGGCGTGGCGATTATTACCGGTTTGCTTGCCGGTGTATATCCTGCATTCTTTCTTTCTGCATTTCGCCCCACGCGGGTGCTGAAAAGTAATATGAAAACGATGGGAGGTAATCTGTGGTTCAGAAATACCCTGGTGGTTACTCAGTTTGTAGTGTCAATCGTATTGCTGGTAGGCACAGTGGTCGTATACAAACAGCTCTATTTTATTAAAAACCGCAACGCCGGTTTTGATAAAGAAAACCTGGTTTACATGCCTATGAAGGGAGACCTGTGGAAGCAGCAGGCTGCCTTGAAGGCGGAACTGGCCGGAAATGAATTCACTAAAAACTACAGTATCATTTCCGATCTGCCGATTGATCTGGAGAGTGGCACCGTGTCGGTAAAATGGGAGGGCAAGGATCCGAATGCCATGATTGTATTTCCCAATATGGATGTAAGTGAAGACTTCTTCGATGTATTCCGGATGACGATACTGCGTGGCCGTGCATTTTCCCGATCCTTTGTGGGCGACTCTGCCAGTTTTATTTTAAACGAAAAGGCGGTGGCTACCATGGGCATGACACTCGATAATGCAGTAGGCAAAAAGATAGAGTTTCAGGGCGAAAAGGGGATGATCATTGGTGTGGTAAAGGATTTTAACTATAAGCCGATACAGAAGGCCATTGAGCCAATGATATTGCGGTTGAATCGCTGGGGTGGCATTGTGGTGGTGCGTACACCACCCGGCAAAACTGAAAATACGATCGCTGCACTCGAAAAGATCAGTCGCAACCTGAATCCCAATTTTCCATTCAGCTACGATTTTCTTGACCAGGGCATTGCCAATCTGTATAAAGGCGAGCGACGTCTGAGCAACCTGTTCAATCTGTTTGCCGGACTGGCTATCTTTATTTCCTGCCTCGGATTGTATGGGCTATCGGCTTTCCTGGCTGAGCAGCGCGTACGCGAGATTGGAGTGCGAAAAGTGCTGGGGGCAAGTGTGTTTGGGATCGTGTACCTGCTATCGACCGGTTTTACCCGCCTCATCCTGATCGCCATGCTCATTGCAGTACCGCTTTCCTGGTTTGCCGTCAATCGCTGGCTCGAGTCATTTGCCTATCATATAGAGCCCGGCTGGCTGATCTTTGCTACAGCCTGCCTGGCCGCATTGCTGATAGCATGGATTACGGTAAGCTATGAGTCTGTTAAGGCAGCATTGACCTCGCCGGTCCGCAGCTTACGATCAGAATAATCACCTCTTTTCCGTTCTCTTCATTGCGCAGTTTTCCGTGCCCCTGGTAACAGGGGCTTTTTGTGGATGTTTAAGCGAAGCATATGATGAACCTGACCGAACGGCTACAGGAAATAACTGCTGTCTGTTATTTCTTTCACACCGGCCTTTTAACCGGCAACAGCGGTGAAATAAATACCCGCCATTTCTTTCCTTATAGTATTTTTAGCGTCAAATCTCCCTTTATGAAAGGTCTGTTCAGGCTTTCCTTAGTATTGATTTGTTTTCTCTTTGTTGAACCCCTGATTGCACAGCAACGCAACGCTGCAGACAGTACCCGGTTTCGGGATAGTCTCCGCCGGGCACGCCAGGCGGCTATGAGTCAGATTTTCGCCGATACAGCCAAACTCACCAGCAGCGATTACCAGCTCCAGATCGAAAAGGCATTTGTCATACTCGACAATGTAAGCAATAAGAGCGAACTGGGATTTCCGGTATTACTGATACGGAAACGCCTTAGAGACAGTGACTCGGTTCTTTCTGTACTTAAAGAGAATATCCTCAATAACAGCAGTGCGCTTAATCTGCGCAATCTTCAGGTATTCCGGACGCTTTTGCTGGACCTGCAGACAGACCTGCGCGATCACCGTGCCACGCTCGACAGTACAGAAAATGATCTGAATGATTTACGTACCAGCATGAAGCCGCTGGTAGGGGATACAATCCTGCGGCAGGTGTACCGCGACTCAGCACTGCGTCAGCAATTTTCTCCTCAGGTCAGAAGTATGCGGCAGCAATTTCGCGCAGCAAGCGAACAACTGCGTACCAGCCTGGCCGATATTAACCAGCTTCAGACCCAGACCTCTTCAGCTATCATCACCAGCAGCCAGTTGCTCGAACGGGTAAATGAACTGCTCAATACATCTGCCGCCAGGATATTTGGAAAGGAATATAATTATATGTGGGAGCGGGATACGGTCAGTCAGCCGGTAAATGCACGTGCCGCTTTTACAAAGGCCTACGGCGCCGAACGTAAGGCCGTACAGTATTATTTTAAAGACAGCGGATTCAAAAGGATATTCCTGTTGCTGATAGGGTTTCTGTTTTTTGGTTGGATGTTTCGTAATATCCGCCTGCTCAAAAAGCATGGAGGGCTTGACCAGCTCAACGGGTTACCATTTACTTACCTGCCCGAAGGGTATGTAGTTTCTGCGCTGGTGATCATGCTTTGTATTGCACCATTTTTTGATCTCCATGCACCCTCGGTTTATATCGAATCCATGCAGTTTCTGCTGCTGATCATATTAACTATTATCTGCTGGAAGAAATGGCCGCGCCCGCTCTTTGTCGTATGGATTGTAATGGCCTTGCTGTATATCTGTTTTTCGTTCTTCCATCATATTTCAGATCCTTATATGTGGCAGCGCTGGCTGCTGATCGGGTTAAATGTGCTGTCTGTTGTTTTTGGCAGCCGTTTCCTCACTCGTATGAAGGATCACCTGCACCTCAAAGGCTTCCTGCGGTTTGTGATCATCCTGCACAATGTGATGAATGTGCTGTCTGTGATCTGTAATCTTACTGGCCGGTTTACGCTGGCGCAGTTGCTGGGCAATGCCGCTATTTTCTCTTTCATGCAGGCGGTGGGACTGGCTGTATTCAGTAAAATATGTATGGAGGCCATTTTGCTGCAGATTATAACCAGCCGTGTCAAACGTTCGCTATCGGTCAGGTTTGATTACATGCCGGTACTGACCAGTTTCCGCAGGCTTATCCTCACACTTGTAGTGGTACTGTGGGTAATCGTATTTACCACCAACCTGAATATTTATCATACGCTCCTGAATGGATTGACAGCCTTCCTCTCCGCACCCCGAAAAATCGGCGATGCATCATTTACGATGGGGGGAGTGCTGTTATTCTTTATGATAATCTGGATAGCGCACCTGCTGCAACGTTATATCGGCTACTTTTTCGGAGCCGGCGATTCAGATGAAGAGGCACAGGATAAGCGGCAGCGCTCACGTCTGCTCATAGCCCGGCTTATTCTTTTATGTCTTGGTTATCTGCTGGCGGTAGCAGCGTCAGGCGTGCCGGTCGATAAAATAACGATTGTACTGGGTGCCCTGGGTGTGGGCATTGGCCTCGGTCTGCAGAACATTGTCAACAACTTTGTATCGGGTATCATTCTCATCTTTGACCGACCCCTGCAGATAGGAGATATAGTGGAAGTGGGTGGTCATTCGGGAAAAGTCAGGGAAATAGGATTGCGCTCCAGCACCATTCAAACCAGCGATGGGGCAGAAGTGGTCATTCCGAATGGCGATATTCTTTCTGAAAAAATTGTGAACTGGACGCTTACCAACAATCATCGCCGCCTGGAACTGGATCTGCTTATCAAAGGCAGCGACGATATGGAAACCGTATCATCGGCTGTTAAAGAAACAGTGAAAGAGTCCGTTTATATAATTAAAGAACGCGAGCCTCAGGTTTTGTTTACCAAACTGCAGGGCGACGAACTGGGACTTAAGGTTTTCTTGTGGTGTGCAGATGTGGCACAGTCGGAGGCTGCCATGAGTGATCTGCTGATTAAACTGAAGACAGGGCTTCCCCGAAAAGGTCTGGCATTGGCTGATTAAGCTGAACCCGGCACAGAAGAAGCCGGGTTCAGCTGTTGTGATCATCCAATTGATTCGAAGTACAACTGCTGTAAGCCTTCAGCAGTTATTCCGCTGGCATCCACGATATGTTTTAAATGTCCGTCGCGCATAATTCCTATGCGATGCCCCAGGCTGGTGGCATTGAAGATATCATGCGTGGCCATCAGGATAGTTTTGCCCTGGTCTGATAATTCCCGGCATATAGCGTTAAACTCCAGCGTAGCTTTGGGATCCAGACCACTGGTAGGTTCGTCCATCAGAATTACCGATGCATTTTTTGCCAGCGCTATAGCGATCCCCACTTTCTGTCGCATGCCTTTTGAGTATCCGCCCAGTTTTTTTTCATGAGCCTCTTCCTGCAGACCAGCTTTGAGCAGGAAGGCTTTTAGCTCTTTCGGAGAAAAACGGAATCCTGCCAGGCGGTTGAAAAAGTCAAGATTTTCTACCCCGGTCAGGTTTCCGTAAAGATGTACCACTTCGGGGATATAGGCAACGGCCTGCCGGGTGATGTCTGTATTTTTTGCCACATTCACTCCATTAATCAGCGCCTGCCCCGAACTGGGTTCAATAAAACCAAGGAATAAATTGATAGTGGTTGTTTTGCCGGCACCGTTTTGGCCAAGCAGACAAAAGATCTGCCCAGGTGGTATCTGTAGTTCAAGAGGATGGAGAGCGATGTGATTATTGTAGTTTTTTGCCAGCTGTGCGGCTTCAAGCGCATTGGTCATAAATAATGTTTAATAGTTGATAGAATCAGATAAACCGGAAATATCGATCGGCCCGATTGGACAGTATCAGGAACAAAAGGCTAAACAGGCTGAGCAAAATGATGCTACGCCGCAGATGAGCAACATCTAACGAAGGATCCTGATAACTGAATTGGGGGAATTGGTTGAACTGTTCCGGTTTCAATAATTGATCGGCGAGATGATAGGGATACAGAAAAGCCTGCCAGCGTTTCTGAAAACTATCAGCTTTTACCGAGTAGAAATCGTATGCAGCGAGGTTGGTACCAGCCAGTCCGGCAAGGTTGCCCTGAGTGAACGAAGCCGGATTCCAGGCCAGCAGTTTTTGCAAAGCTGTATTTCGTGTCTGCATTTGCTGTTGCAGGGGTTGTAATACACGATTCATCCTGCGCTCCAGCAGATCATAATAACCTGCAACGTACCGGTCGCTCAGCTTTACTGTATCTTTTGCTTCATCAATGGATGCAGCATACTGGGGGTTGTTTTTATTAAAGCTATCTGCCAGCAATTTAGGCGCACTGTTCCATATCTCTTCTGACTGATGGCGTCTGTAGGCTGCAATTTCGTCCTGCAGTGGCAAGGGATACTTAGCCTGCATATAGGTGTTGCAGAGAGACGGGATTACCAGCAGCAAAGCCAGCCAGCTGGTAATCAGGTAAAGCGCTGTGGCAATACCCGATTTTCGGAATGCAACAAATAATCTGCATAAGGAGAACCAGAAAAGCAGATAAAGCAGGGATAACAGCATCCACCAGCCGTATGCCATCCAGTTTGTGTCCTGTAAACCTGAGCATACGACAAAGCCGGCGATGTTGAGCAGCACAACAACAGCTGCGAGCAATACAGCTCTGAATAGTAGCTTGAGCCGGAAGATGGTTTCAGGTTTTCCGGATTGTACGGCCAGCAGACGTATAGTACCAGCATTTTTTTCTGAATCAAATACCGCATAACACCAACTGATAATTAGTAACGGTAAGAGGTATATCAGCACAAACGAATAGTCAAAGCTACCGGCAAAGAGGACCAACGGATTTGATACAGGCACTACAGCTGCTTCATTGAAATTTTTTACATACCTGATCTGCTGATACCAGGGCAGGATATCCATCATGCCCGTAGCAAGCGGGGAAAGAGTGGCCGGAGTTTTAATAGCGGGTTGTGGCAGCCGGAAATTGATCATTACAGGCATGCCCGCATTTTTGGCATCAGTCTTTGCTTTGGCAGTTGATGTATCGGTAAATTTTTTCAATACAGCGGCATAATCACGATTGTACGCAGTATGTATACTGTCGATCTGCGTCAGCCGGGTTTGTACCGAACGCCTGCCTGTAACCAGGGAGAGAACGGATATAAGTACGAAGGCCAGCAGGCTAATCCACATCCAGCGCTGCTGTGTCAATTGTTTCCATTCATGCCGGAAAATCGTTTTCAGTAATAACATAATTATATTTTTATCAGCCGTATGGCCAGAGGAATAAACAATAATATGGACAGGCCACACCAAAACGTAATAGAAAATAATGACCATTGGTGAAACCGGATGACCTCTTTCAGGGAAGGCGGCTGATAGGTGAAGTCTTTCATACGTTTAAAAAAATCAGGCCCTACAGTATAGTTGTACGACAAATAAGCCGATCCGCTGTTGGCAAGATCGAGGTTTAAGGTGCGTACAAATTCATCGCGATAGGATTTGGCCTGATGATGAAAGTACAGGTGATGAAAATAATCACTGCCTGCCATACCCATTGATAGCTGCTGCATAGCCTGAAAGGGATTCAGTATACTCCATTGTTCGAGCCGGGTCTGCTGTTTTTTAATGAGTTGCTCTACCTGTCCGGCAAAACGGTCATAAACTTTCGAGTTGTAATCCTCGCCCATCTGCATGGCAAGTCCATCAAAATTGACAGGCAGTTTGGTTACTGTATCAACACCATATTTTTTGAGCGTTTCCTGCATGAATTTTTTCCATCGTTCACTGGATGTGCCATCTTTGTTCATGCCCTGCTGATAGGCCTGACTCATGGTTCGGTTAAATTCATATCGGGAGGGCAGCGGATAAGCCGAGTCTATCCACCGGATGGTTGCTCTTGGCAGCAATACGGCCAGCAGTACCCAGATGCCCAGGCTGGTAGCGAGGGCCGTATTGGAAGAGCGGCTGATAGCCGATATACAGATGCCAATGACTGTAAATACAAAAAAGTAGACGAGATAAGTAAGTGAGAAAAGGGTGAAACGTAGGAGAGAATCGGGTTGTATATCGGCTGCCATCAGCGGTGTGGAGAGCAGCAACAGGGCCGGCACAACCACTGTCAATACGATCGCATATATACCTAATAGCTTTCCCCATACCAGGCGGGCAGGTCTGCCGCCCTGAATCATCAGTATTTTGAGCGTATTGCCTTCACGTTCGCGCGTGATGCTGCTGAAGCTCAGCAGCAGGATCATTAAGGGCAGCAGCAACTGAAATACCGTGGCGACCGAAAGTTCGCCAAAGCGGAGGTTTGTATCGGCGTGCTCCGCTTCAGAATGATTCACTTCGTGCTGTACGTGTGCTTCTACCCGGTATGTGTTGCCGAGATAGCTGTTTAGCCCATGATCATATACCTCCAGTACCGATGATGGTTTGAAAAGATAGGTGCCGAAGTGAGCCGCCGAATGCGGATTGGCTTCCTGTTCCTCCCATTCATGCCGAAACAGAGCCGTAGCTTTTTGTTTCTGAATATGGATTCCCTCTTGCCGTTGCCAGCCGGCAAAAGCAGCGAAAATGATCAGTAGCCAGGTAATACCGGCAAACAACCAGAGGATCTTATTCCGTAATGCCTCCCGGTATTCTTTTTTGGCAATGGTTAAAATATTTCCTGTTTTTTTCATGATTACGATTAACGAAATGAATAACTGAACGTGACCTGGTAGTTGCGGGGAGATCCGGGTGTGTAAGCGGAAGAAAGGCCGCTGAGCGCATACCTTTTGTCAAACAGGTTGCTGCCATTGACCTGGAGTGTGTACTGTCTGAAACGATAGCCAAGTACAGCATCCATGATTGTGTAAGCGGGCATTTCCAGTACATTGGTGGCGGCTACTTTTTTGTTGCTGAAGTAGCGGCTATCTACGTACTGAAAACCACTGCCGGCAAACAGTCCCTTCAAAACACCTTTGCGGAATGTATATTTTACCCAGCCATTGGCCGAGTTTTGCGGCGAGTTGGCAAACAACTGGCCAATGTCTTCGGGCTTCACACTTTCCGTAATCTTTGTCTTATTGTAATTGTAGTTGAAATTGATATAGACATTTTTCAGGATTGTACCACTAACACCCATTTCTATCCCCCTGCTTCTGACTTCGCCGATGGCCTCGCGCCAGTAAGGAAATCCATCCCGTGGTACACTCTGCAGTACATTCTTTTTCGTACTCTGGTATACAGTAATGAAGGGGATTAATGAACCGTTGAAGAACTCACCTTTTACACCCAGTTCATATTCTTTGGACGTCTCAGGATCGAAAGGACCTCCATATTCTGCAAAGTTGCCGTAGTGTGGCGAAAAGCCCTCGTTGTAGTTGAGATATACAGATAGGGGGTTTATCGGCTGGTATACGAGCCCGATTCGCGGAGATATATTTTCTGTTCGTTCTGGTTTTTCGTTATTTGTAATGGAGCCATCGGGGTTCACGGCTTTATAGCGACGGAAATAATTATTATAGCGCAGACCAGCCAGCAGTTTCAGGTCTGTAAATATTTCAACCTGATCGAGGATATAGGCCCCCATTACGTTGTACGTAAATTTTTCCCAGGCAGAATTCAGATAACGTGTCATACCGGTGGTATCATATTTGTCTTCGTGCCGGGGATTGAATACCGAAATCCTGCTGGCAGAATACTGTAGTATTCCTTCCGGGTAATAATTTTTGGAAAAGATGGCATCTCCGCCAAAGGAGAAGCTGTGTTTAACACCCCAGGTACGGGCCTTGCCTACTGCATATAGATTAATGGTCTTTTGAGGTGAGTTGATCTGTTGCCAGGTATAAGCCCTGCTCACTGTATTATCAGAAGGCCGGATATATCCGGAAGCAGTGTATTGCTGCCTGTCTGCCCTGGATTCATTGAGGGCCAGCAGCAGCCCCAGTTTCCAGTTATCGGAGAAATGGTGTTCCATGATGGATTGCAGCTGATAATTGTTGCCCTTATACCGGCTGTCGGTACCCGGGTTGAAAGTGTAGGGAGCCAGGAAAATGCTGTCTTTATTATTCGTATTGTAGATGGGTACACGGGGCTGGTAGTTGTTGCTGGCATCATCGCTGATATACAGTCCATTGAGCTGCCAACTTGTTTTGGCACTGATCTCCCATTTGACAGATCCATAAATCTGCAGATTGCGGCGATCAAAATGATCTGTAAAACTGCCCCCATTTTGGAAAGCGGCACCTGTTACGAAGTAGATATTTTTTTCTTATTAATGCTGCCCGAAACATCGGCCTGCAAACGTACCAGGTCAAATGTGCCGTAAGTAGCAGCGGCATTGACGCTGCTGTATTTTTTTGGTTGTTTGGTCACCAGGTTGATATTGCCGCCCATACCACCAGGTCCGAAGAGGATGGCATTGGGGCCATGTATGACTTCTACTGCTTCGATATTGCCCAACAGTGCGATCTGACCTTCGGGATAAGGACTTCCTTTGATACCGTTGGTTGTAATGCCGGAGGCGGAAGACGTATATCCGCGTGAAATGAATCCACCATAGTAGTCAGTAGATGTGATGCCGGCTACATTTCGGAAAACCTGATCCAGTTGAAAAGCTTGCTGATCATTGAGCAATGTGCGTTGTATAGTCTGCACGTTTTGCGGAAGGTCGCGCAGGGGAGTATTCATCCGCGTAATGGCACCGGCCGTGGTATTGCGGCGAATGCCGCGTACACTTACTTCCGTAAGTGTGGAAGTAACAATGTTGAGTTCGAGATTCAGCTCCACAGTTTTACCTGCAGCCAGGGTTAGCGCATGGCTTTTGGCACTATAACCAACGCCTGAAGCCAGCAGCCGGTACGTACCTGCAGCCAGGTTAGTAAAAATAAAATCGCCATTATCGTCAGTTTGAGTGTGTTGACTACCAGGTTCCAACTGTATGGATATACCGGGCAGAGGCTGCTGGTCTGTGCCGGCAATATGCCCCCTGATTTTAGCAGTCTGAGCTGAAATGAAGGAGAATGTTAATAAACATATTGAGAGAATAATGAGCCTTGAAAACATGACAGTAGTTATGATTAAGAAGTGATAGGGAAATAAGTTGTCGTGATCAGTACCCTGTTCCTGAAAGGAATAGCGTATGATCTCCTGTCAGCAGTTGCTGATGCGGATAATTGTGTAATAATAAGGCAGTATTTACAGGCGGAAAGGTGGTCCTTTGTTTGAATAGCCACAGGTCTCGCTGACCGGTAGCATGCAGTAGAGTAGTGTTGTTGCTGACCGGAGATAACTAACCGGCGTTGTTATTTCATAATTGGTTATATGCAGCGATGCAATGAAGGCCTGCTGATGCGAACATATTTTACAAACACCGGCCACATGATGCCGGCTCCATTGTAAACTGTTTTTCTTTTCAGTTGTCCGGCGATAGCTGTTTTTTTCTGCTGTTGTTCTGGCAGGATGGCCATGCCACATTAAGGAAGGTATGCACACAAGTCCATAGAGCAGCATCAGCGTTGCGGCAGCAAAAGATCGGTATGGGTGTGTTACAGGGGTCATGAAACAGAATGAGGAGGATGCTGATGCTGGCATTTCTGACAGAATCCTTCCAGTACCAGGTACTGGCTTTTTACAAGGTGATGGCCTGGCAGATGATTGTGATTGATTTTTACCGTATCAGGTAAGAGCTCAGAATCTCCGCAACAGGCACAAATAAAAAAGGCTGCTCCGTTTTGATGGGCAAGACCCGGGCTGGCTTTAAGGATATAATGTGGTTTCCCCCGGGCATTGGGTACTATCAGGATCAGATTTTTCTCTACAAAAGCCTGCAATGTTCTGTATACCGACACTCTGTCGAGTTTTATTGCAGATAATTTGCGGATCCGTGATATACTGATGGCTCCCGGACATTGCAGGAAAACTTTTAAAACAGCGACTCTGTTTTGTGTTACATATACACCCAGCTCTTTGAGCATATGAATAATCGTATGATCATTTAAGGGATGCATTGCTTAAATAAAGTATGGCAGGGATAGCATGAGATCTACCCCTGCGCATTTTACGGATTACTGAACTTTTGTATTAAAAGTGACTTCTATATCGGTGCCTGATTTAGGACTGTCTATTGGATCTGCGGCGGCTTTGCCCGGAGGATTGCCCGGATAGTGGCGCAAGGTTACTTTTATAGTACCAGTGGCAGTAGCAGTAGTCGTCCAGGTACTGGCCAGCCCCAAAGCTATACCGTTGCCATCCGTATTGAGATTGCTGACCGTGATGTTGCTGCCGGCAGAGGGCTGAAAATAGAAGCGATGGGCCGCAGCTTCTTCTGCGATCTCCTCAGTAATATCCTCGGCAGGTGTTGTGGTCTCATTCAATACTTCAATAGCCACATCATAGCTTTTGGAAGGAGCCAGTACAATTTCATCGGTAGTGGGAGCTATACCGCCCGGACCATCCGGATCTCTGAACTGGTAAGTCAATGCTGTACCTCCTCCTGCCGGTGTAAACGTCAGTTTGAGTGTCGTGATCACTTCTTCTTCGTTATCTTCTACTTCATCCTTGTCTTTGCTGCAGGCAGTGAGAAGAACTGCAGCCATAAATGCCGCGAACGCAATTTTTGTCAGTTGTGTTTTCATTTTATCTGATTTTAATGTTTGCTGATACTTTTGTCCCGCTGATTTTTTTCAATTGAAATCTTTAACCGAAAACTGATGTTGCGGCCCATTTCATCGGCGAAATAGCGCATACTGTTGAGGTAATCGCGGTAGCGGGTATTGAACAGATTACGTACGCCAATGCCCACGGTGACCGGTCTTTGGCTGACTGAAATGGTAGAGGACGCCTGCAGGTTGATCAGCTGATAAGCTGGTGGAGGTACTTTATAATCCTGACTGCCATTGCCGGCGTCCGGTACTCTTCTTTGCCGGTCGGTCCAGTTCCATTCCATTGATAAAGAATTGCCCGTGAAAGCACCTTTGTCGGCCAAAACATAGCTAATCTCACTACCAAGCTTGTTGGCTGGCATCAGGATAAGCCAGTCACGGGCTATACGATTATAGCCATACAGGATGGCTATTTTGCCAGATAATCTGAACGGTCCTGCGGGATCCCAGTCAACTGATAAATCCATTCCTGAGAGTAGGGCATCCGTTTGCCGGTACTCCAGCAGCGGAAAAGCACCTGCAATGGTCAGTACCGGATTTTCGGGCATGGGCTGCTGATAAATAAAGTCGCGGATGAAGTTGGCGTACAACAACACTTCTGCATTGAGCTTGCCATCGTGGTTACGAAACTGTAATCCGGAATGAAGTGAAAGTGATTGTTCGGGTTTCAGCTCAATACTTCCTTTTTCATAGGTAGCAGTACCATGGTGTATGCCATCGCTGAGTAACTCGTTTACATAAGGAGCTCTTCTCGACAGGCTTATGCCCAGGTTAAATATCCAGGCAGCTGAAGCACGGAAATTGCTGTTGAAGGAGGCGGCAACAGTAGAGAAGTTGAAATTGTGATCAAGTGTGTCTCCATTATACTTGAGCCGTCTGGTATCGATGGTTTTATAATCATACCTGATACCGGCCTGTATATCCCATCTGTGACGGCTCCATTTTTCTATCCAGTAAGCACCATAGGTATAGGTATTATAGTTGGGAATAAAATAACGCCCGCTGTAGTGATTGCGTTGCTGCACCAGCGATATACCCAGTGTGCCGGCGATGTTGTTTGTACGCGGATGCTCCCAGTTAAGGTCTTCAGAAAAAGTATTGACGGAGAGGTCCAGTTGGGGCCGGCTATTGCTGCTGCTCCGTACAATATCATATTCCCTGCGGTGATTGAATTGTCCGGCAAGCGACAGGTTAAATTTATGCGCACCTTTGAGCAGGACAGATTTTGACTTGACGAGTTGGTGGGTCACCTGTTGATAAGGCCGGCTAATACGATAGGAGTCCTGGCCCGTAAAAACAGGATCTGGCCTGCTGGTATTGATGGCATTTTGCAGATCGGTGATATTGCCGATATGTGAACCGGTAAATATGCCAAGGCTTGTCTCGAACCGGCTATAGAAGAGCTCCGTCCGGAACATTTTTTTCTGCCAGGCTGCTGTTGCTGAAAAATTTTTTTCTTCGGCGCCGGTATTGTTGAGCCGGTAGTCGGGGGTGGCCGCGTTGGCCGCCTTTCTGAAAGTACCCTGCAACCGGTAAGTAAACGCAGGTATCTTTTTCAGGGTTTGCTCCCAGATGCCTGAGAAGATCATTTGTCTGTTATTGGTAGCCCAGCCGGTATTGAACTCCGCATTATAGCCAGGTTCATTACGAAGTGAACGCGGCTCTACCAGTATTACACCGGCTATGGCATCGGAGCCATATTTCAATTCGTCCACACCTTTTATTACCGCCAGCTTTTCAGCGATGAAGGGATCGATTTCCGGCGCATGTTCATTTCCCCATTGCTGCCCTTCCTGGCGTACGCCATTGTTGATAAGCAGTATCCGGCTGCTATGCAATCCGTGTATTACGGGTTTGGCAATGGTTGAGCCCGTTTGCAGCATGGTCACGCCATTTATCCTGCTTAGTGCTTCGGCCAGCGAACTTCCTCGTGTTTGCTCCATTTGCTGCCCGCTCAGTTCTTTTTTGAATCCGCTGTTTTCTCTTCCCTTCCGGCTTTCTACCACAACTGTGCCCAGTGTTTGCAGCGAGTGGGGCAGTCGCAGATCAATATGCTCATCACGATTGAGTTGTATGATTTTTATGACAGAATCGCAATTGACATGCGTAATGATAAGTGTATACCTGCCGGCACAAAGGGCTCCAAAGCGGAAATCGCCATTGCTGTCGGTTACGACCCTCGAATTGGTTTCGCGGATATAGACAGAGGCGGCGGCCAGTTTCTCTTTAAGGTCTGCATCCTCGATATGACCAGATAAAGAATAACGGCAGTTTTGTGCAAACAGTAAGGATGGCGCAACCAGTATGGTTGCCAGCAATAACAGATATTTCACTTAGAAAAGAATTGAATAAACGCAACGACAAAAGCCGGCTGGCTTTTGCATATCACAACGGTTTATCCAATGGCAGGTGGCCCACGCAGGCAATGATAGAAAATGGGCACTGCAAAAACTGCACTCTTCGTAACCTGATAGTGCCTGCTATGTGCGGGCAGGGGGGCAGGGACTGTGATCTCATCTTCCTGCGTAAAGGGAGATGTAGCTACCTGCATGTTCCAGTCGCAATTAAAAACAGGCTTGTTAACCTGCTGGTCTTTGCCTGTATGCAACTGCGAAAAACTGTCTTTGTGATCGGCCAGCATATCATGCCAGTAGCGTTTGGGAGTAATGCCTACCACAAACATCAGCAGCAGAAAACTGCCCAGTATAGCACGTATGGTTTGGTTTTTTCGCAAATTGAAAAATGCAACGTGGTCGCAATTTAGGGGATTTCTGTAAACCCGAAGAAAATTATTTTACGGATGGTTGATGCCGAACGATGAGTTTCCGGCTGTGTTGCCGGGTAGAACATCATCCCGGAAAACGGTCTTTTACTGCCTTGCCTGCCATAAGTTCATCATATTCAGCTGCCGTGCAAAGGCATTCTTCCAGTTCGCGATAAATGGCACCTTTATCCATATTCTGGCCAATAAGCACCAGTTCAATATGCCGGTCGCCATATTTTTTATCCCATTTCTTTTCGATTTCCTGTTGGTGATCTACAAAGGATGCATAGCGGATGCGTTCCTGGTAAGGCATGCTGCACCACCAGGTGCCGGCCTGTTCTGTCTGCAGGCTGCCTCCTGCCTGGCTCCAGTTGATGGCCTGCTCGGGCCTGCTGCCCAGCCAGAAAAGTCCTTTGCTGCGAATAATAGTATTGTGCCAGTCTTCATTCACATATTTCCACAACCGTTCTGGATGAAAAGGCCGGCGGGCGCGGAACACAAATGAGCTGATTCCGTATTCTTCCGTTTCGGGAGTATGTGTTTGGTGTTTTTCTTCGATCCAGGCAGGTTGATTGCTCATGCGGTCAAAATCGAAGAGCCCGGTATGCAGTATTTCAGCAATATCTATTTGCCCCCTGCTTGCTTCAATGATTTTTGCAGTGGGATTGAGTTGATGCACCATCTGGCGGATAAGCCCGGTTTGATGGGGAAGTACCAGATCGGTTTTGTTAAGTATAATCACATTGGCAAACTCAAGCTGATCGGTCAGCAGGTTTACAATACTGCGATGGTCTTGTGGCATATCGGTGAGCCGGCGATCCTGCAGGGTTTGTACAGAGGCGTAATCGCGCATAAAGTTGAAACAATCTACTACCGTAACGAGGGTGTCGAGACGGGAGATGCGGCTAAGGTCAATTCCATTTTTTTCGTCACGATAACAAAACGTTTGTGCTACAGGCAGTGGTTCACTGATGCCTGTACTTTCAATAAGCAGGTAATCGAATCTTTTTTCATTGGCCAGTCTTTCAACTTCCTGCAGCAGGTCTTCGCGCAGGGTACAGCAGATGCAGCCATTGCTCATTTCCACCAGTCGCTCTTCCGTTTTGCTCAGTACCTGCTGATCTTCCACCAGCCGCGCATCAATGTTTACTTCACTCATGTCATTGACAATAACGGCTACTTTTAATCCCTGTTTATTGTGGAGCACATGATTGAGCAGGGTGGTTTTGCCTGCACCCAGAAAACCGCTTAGTACGGTTACGGGCAATTTTTGTTGTTGATTCATATTTGTATTATTTGAATAAAAAAGCCGTAGTGTAGCGTTATTACAGCCTGTCCTGCTCTTCAATGCGGTTGGGTCTTCTGCCTGTATCTTTTCCTCCAAAGTGATACCGTACAGAAAGCGTGAGACGATGAGTATCACGTTTGTCGTAATAACGGTAGTCTGTCTCTGCGGCAAGTGATTTTCCTTTGAAGCGGTTGCTGTTAAATACATCGCTGCAGTTGATGACCAGGTCGAGCTGCCGGCGAAGAAAACTTCTTTTCAGCCCTAGGTCAGTGAATACCGTACCGTATCTTCGGTATACTCCCCACAATTCATTGCTGAACAGATAGGTGTTGAGATCGGCCTGTATTTGCCAGGGTAGTTTAAACTGCTGTAGTACGGTGAGTGTGGCGGCCCATTGCCGTAAAAACTGCTGCCCGCTTTTTTCCTGCACCGGGTAGCGGCTGTAATTTACCCCTGTGGTAAGTTGTACAGACCACTTAGCCGTAATGGTAACAGGAGCCGACAGTAATATGTCTGCACGATCCATGCCCGAAAGATTGGCAGTAAGACTACTGATTGCACCGGTGCTGCTGTCTCTGAGCAGCAGTTTGGTCATATAGTGATTGCGGCGTGTGTAGCTGGCTGTAAGGATATATCGTGAACGGAAAGAATTCGACGCTGAAATGATCCAGGCCATCTCGGGTATCAGGTGCGGATTGCCGGTATAATAAAACTGCGGATCGTTGTACCAGCGTACGGGATTGAGATCTGTATACGCTGGCCGGTTAATGCGCCGGCTGATCGAAATATTGAGTTTATTGCTGCTGTTTATCTGCTGGTCAATCGACAGATTGGGAAATACGCGCAGGTAGTTCCAGTCGTTTTTGGAACCGGTTTTGACAGTAAGGCCTGTAGCATCGGTATATTCCAGCCGCAGGCCGGCGGTAATGGCTGTTTTTTGCCAGTCACGCGACAGGGAGGTGTAAAACGCACTTACTTTTTCGGTGTATTTGAAGTGGTCAGACATACTCAGGGCTTCTCTGCGAATACCCTGTTTGACGGAGTCAAAATGATAGTTGTTGTCGTTTGAAACAAAAGCATATTTTAACCCTGCTTTCAGTGTAAAACGCCCCAGCAGTTTGTGCAGGTCGGCTTTGACAGTGCGGATGCGTATGAATCCTGGCTGATGCGACAATAATTGCTCGGTATCCCGGGCAGGCGACCCATCGGGTAGCAAACTGGTGCTGGTCATCGTGCCATCGGAATAATTGCGGTAGTTGATGCCATGCGCATCAAAACTCAGTTTGTTTTTTGAAGAATCCCATTCATACTGATAGTGAAAATTGAGGGCATCGTAATAGTAGGGCTCATCAATAAGGGTAGATGTTTGCAGTGTTGATGGTGGCACACCGTTGGTATGGGTTTGTTGCAATGTGGAATACTTGTCTGCCAGAAAATCATCGAAATAACCGTGGTAGTGGATACCAAGTTGATGCTGTTTTGACGGTTGCCATTCCAGGCCAGCCCGGTAAGTATAATACCGTATTTTATAAATGGTGCTGTTGTTGCGCCGCAATTGCATGCTGTCGTTGCTGCTGATGACACTGTTGCCGCTACGGCTTTTTGTGTAGGAATGCGGTGTATTATAATCAAACAGGCCGTATGCATTCCAGGATGCAGTGTTAAGGCCGGCGGATATAGTCTGATTGGTCATCCAGTATTTGCCTGTTGAAATACTGCTCTTCAGGTCAATGGTATATCCTTTTTTTCGTTGCCGGTTGGTAACTATGTTAATGATTCCTCCATTACCGGCCGCATCATACTCAGCTGAAGGGGCAGTGATCAGTTCTATTTTGCTGATATTATCGCCGGCTATTCCCTGTAGCAGATTTGCCAGTTGTTTGCCGCTGAGATAACTCATTTTCCCATCGATCAGCACATTGATGCCGGCATTTCCCCGAAGTATTATATTGTCGTCGGAGCCCACACTTATGCCAGGCATTTTTTTCAATAGTTCCCAGGCATTGCTACCGGCACCAGTGCTGCTGGCCTGCACATTCATAACAATACGTCCCTGATCAATACGCATCAGCTGTTTGTTGTTATTGATGACAACTTCCTGTAAGGTCTGTTCGGCAGGGGTTAAAAAGATTGTGTACAAACTATTTTTTGCCTCATACAGGATGCTGTCGCTGCGCAGTGCAAATCCCACAGCTGTAGTATGCAGGATATAATTTCCCGGCGCAATGCCGGTAAAACAATAGCGGCCGAGGCTATCAGCACTGCTGTTTTGTATCTGGGTACCTGCAGGCACGGCTATCAGCGATAAGCTGGCGTAGGGTACCGGTCTGTTGCCGGCTGTAATGACCTGTCCGTAAATATTGCAGTCAATTTTAGTCTGACGGGCATACAACTGGCAGCTTATTGCATACAGCAGGAGCAGCCACATCATGCAAAGGCGCATAAAGGGGGGATTTAGCTTTTCAAAAAAATAGGAAGCGGTGTCTTACCGGTTTTTAAACCAGTCTGCCCACAACTTCCGGGCATGCAGGCCCTGTGGGCTGGTGTATTTTCCCCTCAGCTGCTGATAGGATTGTAAGGTATGCAGGGCTTTGTAATAAAGTGTTGAATCGGCAACTCCCGGTGTGTATCCCTTTGGCATCGCATAGGTAAAATGTCCCTTTTCACCTGCCTGCACCGGTATCTGGAAAAAATCACGCTTTACAAATTCACCCGTCGAGTCCTGGGTCATACCAGCCTGTACAAAAAAATCTACCGCATAAGCGGGGTAACCAAACAGGTAGCCATAGCCACGCCAGCGGTCATACTTGTCGGCATTTTCCACAATGGTGATTGTCTGCACCGCTGGCGTTTCGCTGGTAATGCCGAGTTTGGCAAAGAAAGCGGCATGTTCGTTTATCCGGCTGCGATAGCGATGCAGATTGACCGCGTACAGCTCAACCAGCTTTTTATCCTCATACGCCTGCCGAAAAGGTACAGCTACCAGTTGTACCTGGCGGGTGCTTAATTCCTGGCATAGCTGCTGGTAAAGAATGATCGTATCTGTTGAAACGGGAGTGCCAGGATTCATCTTAATGGTAAGTATGCTTCTGATAGGTTTCAGGGTGTCCAGCAGTGAGTACAGCGCTTCGTAGTCGAGCGCTTTTGTAAGCATAGAATCTGCCAGTGCGGTATGCATACGGGTATAATGACCTGCCTGCCGTGTGGCCATGCAGGAAAACAAAAACAAGACGGGTAAAAGGAAAAAGCCTTTTTTCATCACAGTAAATGGAAGAATGAGAAAATGAGTCCCAGTGGAACCGATGTTTTACAAAGCCTGTAGACAGCAGCGTACAGGGCAGCAGGAGGGTCAGGCTGCGGGAGGTCCCCGGTGATCGAATGGAATGCGGGTAATGCTTTCAGCAATAAGAGGGCCGGATAATAAAAACAGGCAGCCTGGGGTAACCGGTCTTGCCGACAACCATTCATTTTCGGGCATTGCTTCGCGCAGGTATTCGAAGCTGCAGACAGCACAACCGGCATTGAAAGAAGAAAACTCCGTCTTATCACGCTTGTCGGTCAGATTAACCGAGGTTACTGGGTTCTTCTTTACAGCATGCGTATGAAATACCCGCAACACTTGCAGCGACAACAGGAGCAGTAGTAATAAAGCTGCTCCCCATTTTTGAAATGATATCCGGATATGCCGGGGCATGGGCAAATATAGGGGGATTTTAATAAATGCAATAATGTTGCAAAAAATAAATCCAGTTTGGGTTTTAATCCGGCTAAAATGGATAGGAATTATTCGCTGTTGAATGTTTGACCGGTTATATTTAATGGTTAAAAAAGTATCGCATGAAGCGTGTCTTTCTGTTTTTTTCCGGGTTGTTTTTTGTATCGGCAGCAATTGCTCAGGGCGTCAGCAACCATGAAGTAGCTGCATTTCCCGTTTTGCACAGACATTACTACTCGATTAATTATCCTGCATCCTGGCTCGTAGATTCAAGCGGATTTCTGGGAGGAGATGTTTTTATAAAATCTCCCAAACAGGATAGTCTGGACAGGTTCAGTGAAAATGTAAACGTATTTGTACAGGATCTGAAAGGCAAGGGATATGATCTGTTGCGAATGGGCAAGGAGAGTGAGGAGCAGATCAGGAACATGGTCAATGATGCTGTGATTGTAGAGAGCCGTCTTGATACGGCAGCATCAACACCCTGTTACCGGCTTTCTTTCAAAGGACTGCAGGGTAAGTTTTCGTTACTCACCATCCAGCGTTATTATTTAAAAGAAGATATCGGTATTGCTGTCACGTTTACGATGGAGGCTACAAAGGAAGAGCAGTTTGAAAATCTTTCAACCAGCATTCTTGATTCTTTTAAATGGCAATAAGAACTTTGCCAGGTAGTCAACATCACCGCATGCAATACAGACAATCGAAGAAATTCATTAAAATAATAAAGTGGTTTACCGGGTTACTGGTATTGTTACTCATCAGCTTGTTTGTTTTACTTTATTATGAAACAGCAGTAACCGACAAAGCAGATAGTTATGTATATGCTCTTCCTTATGCAACCGGCACCAGCCACCAGGTAGTACAGGGTTATGGAGGACTCTTTTCTCACAGACATATAGCAGCGCTCGATTTTGAAATGCCGGAAGGAACACCTGTGTATGCTGCCAGAGGAGGGACAATATACAGCTACAGAGACAATAGTGATGAGGGTGGGTTGACTGGTAGTTATAAGAATAAGGCCAATTACATCATCATCCGGCATGATGATGGCAGCTTTGGCTGCTACTGGCATCTGCAAAAGAATGGCGTGCTGGTACGAAAAGGGCGGGTGGATAAGGGGCAGCGGATAGGTTTTAGCGGAGCCACTGGTCAGGTGGTGAGACCGCATCTGCATTTTTCCGTAAAGACAAAACTTACCTACGATAAGGATTCTTTTGTACAAACAAAATTCAATACAACAAAAGGAATATGTATCTTGAAAAACCGCAGCAGTTATGAACGGCCGGCGGATTAATTTTTAAAAAAACGTATGATATTTCGGATAGCAAGACATACCAACGATCTGCAACGGATCATTCAATTCTATACGGAAATACTGCAACTGAAAGTACTCGGCGGCTTCAATGCACATGAGGGGTATGACGGTGTGTTTCTGGGACAGGAGGGACAATCCTGGCACCTGGAGTTTACCAGCTCTGCCGAAAAAGCCGATCACCGGTTTGATGAAGACGATCTGCTCGTTTTTTATCCCACTACGCAACAGGAATTTGAGCAAATCCTTAATAGTGTAATCGCAAACCAGGTGGAAGTAGTAAAGCCCAAAAATCCCTACTGGATCAGCAATGGTGTGTTGATAAAGGACCCGGATGGGCATGGGGTGGTGATAAGTGGGCTTCGAATCGGAGAACATGGATTATAATTATGGAAGAGTCCCGTACATATCTCTGCAACAAATGCTGAAGATAACATGAAGGCTGGCCTGCCCTTGCTTATACCGCCCCGGTATTTTATGACAACCTTAGTGAAGAAGAAAGGCAGGAAATAGGAGAGCTTGATAATGATTTTTGTATGATCCGGCATGAAGATCAAACAGGCAGCTTTGGGAGAAGGATAATTTATGCTTTCAGAAACATTGTAGGCCCGCGATGCATCGCGGACCCGCGACTTAAGTCAGCAGTTCAGCGACCAAGGCAAAACTCCGATTAGAAGGAATATTCTGGATCGGGCTGACCTGATTCTACGATTTGACGGGGCATGCGTGGATGCATGCGTAAATGATAAACCGGCGTCTGGAAAAATGCATACGGGTATTGTTTACGAAAGGCATTATTCACTGAACTGGCTTACACATTATCTCGATCTGTACTGGGATGATGTTACGACTGATACCTGGTATTATATCACTATTTTAAATTGCAATACATATGAGTCCTGGCTTCTCCGGAAATAAAAATTATCGGCTCCTTTATGGTTTACATTTTCCTGCGCTTCTGATAGCACTAGTCCAGTTTATTCCCGCCGGTTATTCTGTTGCTCTTTCATTAGTGAAACCAGCCCAACGGGAAGGCCTGGAATTGAAAGTAAGTGTTGTGAATTCGTCGGCCGATAATGTCCGGATTTTAAAACACCGTCAAACAGATTACAAAAGAGAGAATATTAAGGCGCTGGGGAATTATATAGTGGAACTCCGGCAATTGAAGGGAGATAAATTTATACTATTTACACCTACGGCCGATATCGATCCGATTTTTGAAGAAGAGGAATATATCTTATTTAAGAAAGGAGAGCATTTATGTGATACACTGTATGTGGCAGGAGCACTTTTTTCGGATGGGAACTCATCGGCCAGGGGATTTCCTCCCGGACAATACAGAGTTCGTGTTTATTTTAATCCCGACAGGGGGTACTCCTCCGAAATAAATAGTTCTGAATGGATAGATTTTACGGTGAAGTAAATACTATATAAACTGATATACCTTTCACCCTCTACCATCAACCTTATTAAACTTGAAAGGCCCGCGCAGCGGGCCTTTCAAGTTTAATAATCCTTTCACCGTTTTATCCGTGAAGATCAAAACGGTCCAGTTCCATCACCTTGGTCCAGGCAGCTACAAAATCATTCACAAACTTTTCGTTCGCATCGGCACTGCCATATACCTCGGCCAGGGCACGCAGCTCTGAGTTGGAGCCAAATACCAGGTCGGCGCGGGTAGCGGTCCATTTTACATCACCGGTATTGCGGTCGCGGCCTTCGAAGATTTCCTTATGCTCAGATACGGCTTTCCAGGTAGTACCCATATCGAGCAGGTTCGTGAAGAAATCGTTGGTCAGCACTTCCGGACGGCTGGTGAATACACCATGTTTGGATCCATCATAGTTGGTATTCAGTACACGCATACCGCCTACCAGTACGGTCAGTTCGGGTGCGGTGAGTGTCAGCAGTTGTGCTTTATCGATCAGCAGCTCTTCCGTAGAGATGCTGTATTTCGCTTTCAGATAATTGCGGAAACCATCGGCAGCGGGCTCCAGTACAGCAAATGACTCTACATCTGTTTGCTCTTGTGAAGCATCTGCGCGACCGGGAGTGAAGGGCACTGTGATGTTGTGGCCGGCATCTTTGGCGGCTTTTTCCACAGCGGCAGCACCAGCCAGCACGATCAGGTCGGCCAGCGATATTTTTTTACCGCCTGCCTGTGCTTTGTTGAATTCAGCCTGTATGCCTTCGAGTATTTCCAGCACTTTACCCAGTTGAGCAGGATTGTTGACAGCCCAGAATTTTTGCGGAGCCAGGCGGATGCGTGCTCCATTGGCGCCACCACGTTTATCTGATCCACGGAAAGTAGAAGCGGAAGCCCAGGCGGTAGATACCAGTTCGCCTACAGTAAGACCGGAGGCCAGGACTTTAGCTTTGAGTGCTGCGATATCGGCAGCATCTACCAGTGCATGATCTACTGCGGGGATGGGATCCTGCCAGATCAGCTCTTCCTGGGGCACTTCGGGACCGAGGTAGCGGGCACGGGGGCCCATATCGCGGTGGGTGAGTTTGAACCAGGCGCGGGCAAAGGCATCGGCAAATTCATCGGGGTTTTCATAAAACCGGCGGGAGATTTTTTCGTAAGCCGGGTCCATACGCAGGGCGATGTCGGTCGTGAGCATGCGCGGCTCCTGGCGTTTGGTTTTATCATGTGCATCGGGTACCGTGTTGGCACCGGCGCCATGTTTGGGTTTCCACTGGTGTGCACCGGCGGGGCTCTTGGTCAGTTCCCATTCGTAGCCAAACAGGTTCCAGAAGAAGTTATTGCTCCATTTGGTGGGAGTGGTGGTCCAGGTTACTTCCAGTCCGCTGGTGATGGTGTCGTTGCCAACACCAGTGCCAAAGCTGTTGCGCCAGCCGAGGCCCTGCTCTTCGATAGGAGCAGCTTCGGGGTCGGGACCTACATGCGATGCAGGAGCAGCGCCGTGTGTTTTACCGAAAGTGTGTCCGCCGGCAATCAGTGCCACTGTTTCTTCATCGTCCATCGCCATACGCTTGAATGTCTCGCGGATGTCGCGCGCAGCAGCAATGGGGTCGGGGTTGCCATTGGGACCTTCAGGGTTTACATAGATAAGACCCATCTGTACGGCAGCCAGTGGATTTTCGAGGTCGCGGTCGCCGGAGTAGCGTTTGTCGCCACCCAGCCAGGTAGTTTCAGAACCCCAGTATACATCCTGCTCCGGTTCCCACACATCTTCGCGGCCACCGGCAAAGCCGAATGTTTTAAAGCCCATTGACTCCAGTGCCACATTACCTGTCAGGATCATCAGGTCGGCCCAGGAAATTTTACGGCCATATTTCTGTTTTATAGGCCACAGCAGGCGACGGGCTTTGTCGAGGCTCACATTATCGGGCCAGCTGTTGAGCGGTGCAAAGCGTTGCTGACCGGCACCGGCACCACCACGGCCATCGCCCGTGCGGTAAGTACCGGCACTGTGCCAGGCCATGCGAATAAAGAGCGGACCGTAATGGCCGAAGTCGGCCGGCCACCAGGGCTGTGAATCAGTCATGAGTGCCTGCAGGTCTTTTTTCACCGCTGCCAGGTCGAGGCTCTTAAACTCTTCGGCATAGTTGAATTGCTCACCCATCGGGTTGCTCAGCGAAGAGTGCTGGCGGAGGATACCCAGTTTGAGCTGGTTGGGCCACCAGTCGCGGTTTTGTGTGCCATTACCACCCACGCTGTGTTGCTGGGTTGCCCCATGAAACGGGCATTTGCTGATGTCGCCTGAATTTTTTTCCATTGTTAATAGATTTTCTTAAGTGGATCAATCGTATCACCAGTTGTCTTTCATGTATGATAAAAGACATCTATGTAGTTTATTATCAGTATTTGTACAGCATTTTGCTGCGTTGCAAATTTGTGACAGTTCGGGTAATAAACCTAATTGATTAAATTGATAGAGATATAGAGGAAATCTATGAGGTTGAAGGTGAAGGGGGGAAGGGTTTAAAGGTTTAAAAGTATAAAGGTGGTTTTGCATGAAGGTGGAGGGTAAAAGGCGGAGGGTAAAAGCTGGAAAGTAAAAGTGATGGTGGGGGAGAAAGGTATGTTCGGAACTGTAGTAGACCGCTCGGGCCGCGAAGCGGCCTGAGCGAGTTCGATACACAGACTTCTTATCAGGTAAACAGCATTTCGCAAAATGCTCTTGACCTAACCGCTCGGTCAGTCTGAAGCCTTCGACCACGCAGCAGCCCGGCTGATTTACTTCAATATTCATTATACCCTTTAACTTTTTTATAATCCCGGCTGCAGTGCTACTATCATCGCCTGTGGCCTGTCCCGCGTTTGCAGGATTTCTCACTTTTACTGCAGAATATGCTTCGACCGGAGCAGCCTGCTATCCCGTATTTTCTATTCAATCAGATAGTGTTCAACACAGTCATTTTCGCTAATGAAAATCCCCTTAACATTTTTTCTGAGATTTCATAAGGTGAAAACACGGGTTGACGACCCTTTCCGAAGTTTATATGTTTATAAGTTAATAATTGACGTTATTTCTAATTTATTTATTATGGCAACGAGAATGGCAATTTGTCTGTTTGAAGATCATATAACTACTTTTGACGTTTCTCGATTAATGACGGGACAACCACTTTCAAAGATTAGTTTGCATAATGCTGATCCTAGTGTTGTAGTTTATGTAAAACCGTCCAATGATTTAATTCCAGAATGGACAAATATAGTTCAAGGATTTGCTCATCTTGGCTCACTTAATATGTCCACAGCAACTTCTGGAGCGATCTTGTTTGTAAAAACAAAAAACAAGATTTTAGCTTGCTGTTTCGGGTCTTCGGTGGGAAATATAAATAAAGAGAATATTATACACGATTTTGGACTGGCGGTAGCGTTTAACCGTATTCCCAATAAACGCTACAAGACAATGGAGTCTTATACTCTCACAGAAAACCCTATCAGGAATAATCGAAGTGCTGCTTTGCCTTCTACGCAGAATAATTTTAACATAGACGATTACATAGAAACGATAACAGAATTAAGCGGGAAATATTTTTCGATGACAAAAGCTGTTTTAATAAAGGGGAAAGAATTTTTCTCAATTCCAGCACCATTAAACCTAAATGAAATAAAAAACCTATGTCAAACTATTGCAGATGAATACGAAAAAGTGATAAAAAATTCTGATTATAAAAGGCTGACAGCCGTATCAAAAATTAAATCAAAAAAACTTATTGATTTTTTAGATGATAAATTATGTGAAGCTCTAAATAAAAGATCTAAAACAGTCTTTTTAGTAGATTACCAACACTCCGAAAATATCGATTCTTATGGTTTTAGTCTTAAAGGAAATACCTTGCTAGATATTGAGATGGAGGATTTGTATAAAAGTTTGAATAAAGGACAGAAATTCACAGTTCAGTATTTAAAGACGAAACGAATCTACGTGTATGATAAGGACTTTCAACGTGTGGATGAATGGTCTATTTATAAATGTTTGTTTTTTAATTTGGCATTAAATATCGGCGGACACATATTGTATAAAGGAAATTGGTATGAAGTTCAAAAAAGATATTTGCAGGACCTAAAAGATTATGTGACTGCTCGAGAGATAAAGTCTTCTGATATTGGATTACTGCCTTGGGATGGGGTACAGAATGAAGGCGGATATAATGTTGCTGCAGCTAAAGCAATAAACGGGCAATGCTGGGATAAAATGCTCTACACTCATTCTGATTTTTCTTACGGGATAGAATTTTGCGATATTTTATTACCGAATTATGTTATGCATATTAAAAAAATGTCCAGTTCAGCTTTAAATAGTCATCTGCTCATGCAAACCTATGTTTCGGCGCAACTTCTAAAATCGGATAAATCTATACGAAAGTGGATTAAGGAGAGATCGTCTACTTTTTTTAAAAAGAATATTTTTCTTAAGCCTTCTAATGAATTTAAAAATGGAAAAGTTAAATATTTGATTGTATTGTTGGCCGGTTCGGGAAAAGAAGCCTTTGTGGATAGGTTGCCATTTTTTAGCTTAATAACATTTAATATGATGATTAGGAGGATTCAGCAGCTAGATTTTGAAGTTGAGATTTGTTATGTATAATAATCAAAGCTATATTTTCCTGTTTCTTTTAAATAGAAGAGTATTGTATATTTAAATGGTAAATAATTTACTATTTTCTATGAAAAAAATAAGTGCAGAACAGATTGAATTGGCTTACGCGGTTTCTAAAGCAGTTTATAATAGAGAAATTAGTAGAAATGAAGGTCTTGATAGATTGAGGGAGACCGCTATGAATAAGGGTACCGCGTCCATCTATTTTGGTGTTTATGCATATTTGATTACCGGACGTACATTTAGTCGAACAGTAAGTGCTCAGTCTTTTGATTATTATCTGAGTCAAATCTATTTGGAAAATGGGAGCGAACAATTGCTTACATCCTTGATGGCTTTGAAGAATCATATCCAGTATTTTGAATTAATTCAGAACGTAACTATGAAACTAGTGAGAGATATTTATGTGAAGTATTCTTTCTTGTACTCTGAGAATAAACCGGAAGAAATAAACGTTTCTAGTGACGACGATGCAATATGCTTTCCGGAGGGGAAAGAAATATATAAACTTCATTTAATGAAAGAGCGTAATTCGGAATTGGTTCGATTAGCAAAAAAAAGATATTTGGAAAGAGATGCTTTACTGAGTTGTCAAATTTGCAGTTTTTCATTCGTTAGTAATTATGGAGAACTAGGGAGAGGGTTTATTGAGGCTCATCATATCTATCCCATTTCAGAACTAAAGAGTGAAACGGAAACAAAAATTGATGATTTGATATTAGTTTGCTCAAATTGTCACAGAATGTTGCATCGAAATAGACCTTGGACAACAATTGAAAATTTGAAAGAGATAAAAAGAAAGTTCATATAATTTGTCTATAAATTACTATTCGCTCTTTTCAGATCAGATGTAGGAAGTATATGTAACCATAGGTTATATATGAGTAAATGCAAATGTGTGAATTAAATAATTAGTTCAGGCGCTATTGCTCTCCCCCAAATCCCCTAATATTGTAACCGGTATAAGGCTTTAACTGGCGGCATTCTCCCAGGATGCACGCTATCAGATGTTAGTTTATTGGAGCACCGGGTTACATATCAGGAACAGGACTGGCTGGTGAGGGTGGCAGAAGGAGATCATCAGGCTTTTGCGGCACTGCTGCTGGAGTATCATCCCCTGGCTTATCGTACTGCACTCAAACTCACCAATGATGCCTGGCAGGCCGAAGATGTGGTGCAGGAAGTTTTTCTGAAAGTATGGCTCAAACGCAGTACACTGCCACAGATTGAAAACTTTCGGGCCTGGCTTGTTACCATTACCACACACGTTATATATGATATGCTCCGCAAGCAGCACGCGGAGAAAGGCCACCTGGCCAGTTGGATCAAAGAGCTGGAACCCTTGCAGCAGCTCAGCCAGCAAACTATGGGCGAGGGCAATGCTTTCGAAGAACTGGTGGGCCAGGCAGTGGAGCGGCTCAGTCCCAAACAGCGGCAGGCCTTTTCCCTGATAAAAAAAGAAGGATACAGCCGCGAGGAAGCGGCAAAGCTGATGCAGGTTTCGCCTGAAACCGTCAAGAGCCACCTCGACCTGGCCATGCGCAGCATCCGCGCTTATTGCATCAGCCGCATCGGGCTGGGTGTGCTGTTGCTGACACTGGCTATTGCCCGGCAAAAATATTTTTAGCAGCCTCCCCCAAACCGGATCCGGGTTTCGTCAATAGCAATAAGGAATGACAGGTTCCCCCAATCTATGACGGGATCAATACAGAAATTATATAATGTGTGGCTGCAGGGTCATGCCAGTGAAGCGGAGCGGCAGGAGCTGATGCGTCTGCTGGCTCTTCCGGAAAATAAGGAGCTGGCGCTGGCATTGATCAGTCAGGCTATAGAGTCAGACGAATTAAATGCGGCAGATGGACCGGTGCTTTCCCCCGACCGGCTCGATCTATTGCTTCAAAGTATTGTCAGTGTTGATGCAGTGCAGGAGCCGCCAGTGTCTGCTGAGGGCTCACCTGTGCGTTTTCTCCGGCGCCCATGGCTTCGTTATGCAGCTGCTGTCTTGCTGCTACTGGGGCTGGGCGCTTTTTATTATTTCTTTCTGTCGCCTGCCGGCAAAAAAGGTACACCTCCTGTTGACCTCGCTTCCATCGCACCCGGCAGGGATCGTGCAGTACTGACCCTTTCTAATGGCAATACCATTCTGCTCGATAGTGCCGGCAGCGGTACTCTTGCGCAGGAAGGCGATGTATTGATCTCCAAAACAGAGAATGGTGCTATCGTGTATGATGCACATGCGGAAAATGATGGTGAGGTGATGATGAATACCATGACTACTCCGCGGGGCGGACAATACCAGCTTACCTTACCCGATGGTACACGTGTATGGCTTAATGCTGCCAGCTCCATTCGTTTTCCCGCAGCCTTTACTGGTGATAAGCGGGTGGTGGAAATGACGGGCGAAGCCTATTTCGAAGTAAAGAAAGATAAGAGCAGGCCTTTTTATGTGCGTATCAACAACCAGGCAGAAGTGGAAGTGACGGGTACCAGCTTTAATATTAATGCCTACGACGACGAGCCGAATATCAATACCACGCTCGTGGAGGGATCGGTAAATATGTGGGCCGGACTGCAGGAAAAGGGAAAAAGCGGTGAGGTATCCCTCGTACCCGGACAGCAGGGGAGAATGTCGCATACAACATCATCTGCTATTGCGGTTAGTAAAGGGGATGTGGAGAAAGCCACTGCCTGGAAAAACGGCAGTTTCAATTTTGAAGGATCCTCGCTTAAAGATGCCATGCGGCAACTGGCGCGCTGGTACGATATAGAAGTGGTATATGATGAGGGACTGCTGAAAAAAGGTATTCAGCACTCCACGCTGGTGGGCGGCATCAGCCGCGATTTGCGCCTGGCCGATGTGCTGGAAGTGCTGAGTGTGCTGGGCCTGCATTTCCGGATGGAAGAGGGCAGGAGGCTGGTATTGTTACCCTGATATAACGCGGGAGTATGGTGTAGTGCTCCTTATTTATATAAAAATTTTGTCCGGAAAAAGAAACAGGAAGTGTGGGTGACACTTCCTGCAAAGAAAGTCTGGATGAATCGAAAACACAGTTAGGAATCATTCTCAAATCAACCAAAACTGCATCAAAACTATGCAAAAAACTGCTTACGGATTATGGAAATCCGTACGAAGGCTTACGTCGCTTTTCCTGACGCTGTCCTTCATGACGGTGTACGCAAACAACGGTGCTTCGCAAACCGTGACGTACACAGGAAAAAAAGTTCCGCTGAAGAATATTTTTGACGCGGTAAAATCACAGACCGGTTACTCGGTCATCTCGATGGGCTCGTCGCTCGACAACTCAAAGCCGGTGACCATCAGTGCCACTAACCAGCCCCTGAAGGATTTTCTGGCACAGGCCCTCAAAGGTCAGCCTTTCACTTACCGCATCATGCACAACACGGTGGTGATCTCTTCCGAAGCGCCCCTGGTGACGCTGAATGTGAAAAATGAACCCCTCAGCAAGGTGTTTCAGATGATCCGCGAGCAAACGGGATACAATATCCTGTACAACGATCAGGTAAAAGCCGAGACAATACTGGTAACGGTGAATGTAAAGGATGTGACGCTTGAAGAGGCATTGGAGAAATGCCTGGCTGGTCAAAACCTGGCTTTCCGGGTCGATCAGAAAGAAGTGATCATTACACTCAAAGCGGGTTCGCAACCAGCTGTCCGTACAGACCGCACCATCACCGGCCGTGTACTCAACGAAAGTGGTCTGCCGCTGACCGGTGCTACCGTAAAAGTAAAAAACGCACAAGTCTCCGCCCAGGCAGATAACCGTGGTGAATTCATGCTGACGGGCGTACCAGATACTGCTACACTGGAGATATCATTTGTAGGATATAAAGACCAGGATGTAGCGATTGGCAATCGCAAAACAATCGACGTTATACTGCTGGAACAAAACAATACCCTCAACGAAGTGGTGGTAGTGGCTTTCGATAAACAACGTAAAGAAAGCATGGTAAGTTCTATTACAACCATCAAACCCAAAGAACTGAAAGGGCCTACCAGCAACCTCACCACCATGATGGCGGGTCGCCTGGCCGGTGTGGTTTCCTATCAGCGTAGCGGTGAACCCGGTGCAGATAATGCTTCGTTTTTTATCCGCGGCATTACTTCATTCGGTTCGGGTAAACTGGATCCGTATATCCTGATCGATGGGATGGAATCGACTCCGACCAATCTGGCCCGGTTGCAACCCGATGACATCGCTGCTTTTTCTGTGCTGAAAGATGCGGCAGCATCTTCGCTCTATGGAGCACGTGGTGCCAATGGAGTGATCCTGGTGACGACCAAATCTGGTGTGGCCGGTAAGACGAAATTCAATATGCGGTTTGAAAATTCTATCTCCGGCAATACCGACAATTTCAAAATGGCCGATAATATCACGTATATGAAACTGGCCAATGAAGCCGTGCTCACCCGCAATCCCCGCGAAGCACTTCCCTACAGCCAGAATAAAATCGATGCCACCATTGCCGGCGAAAACCCCATGCTGTATCCCAACAACGACTGGATGGGGTTACTCATTAAAGATCATACTGTCAACCAGCGGTTCAATATGAACCTGACGGGTGGTGGTAAAGGAGCGCAATATTATATCGCGGCCAGTTACAACCAGGACAATGGTGTGCTGAAAAACAACAGCCGCAACAGTTTTGATAATAATATCAAACTCAAAAGTTATGAGATCCGTTCAAACGTAACGGTCAACCTCACGCCCACAACGATCGGTATCGTGCGCACTTCCGGCAACTTCGATGACTATACGGGCCCCATCGGTGGCTTTGATGCCAATGGCAACCGGATCAATGGCGGCTCAGTCGTATTTAACAGCGTACTGAAATCAAACCCGGTATTGTTTCCAGCCGTATTTGATCCATCCGATTCTCCGTACGATAATCACCCGCTTTTTGGAAATGCCCTCATTTCTCAGGGCTCCAATACTTTTTATAATAATCCCTATGCCACCATGGTATCGGGTTACCAGCAGTACAATACATCTACACTCAATGTGCAGCTGGAGATCCAGCAGGATTTTAAATTTATTACACCGGGGTTGAAAGGCCGCGTGATGGCTTATACCAAACGTTACTCTTATTTTGACCTGTCGCGCCAGTATAATCCGTTTTATTATTCTGCCAGTCCAACCAATGATAATGAAAAGGGATACCGCCTCAACCTGCTGAATCCCACTACGGCAACAGAATACCTGAACTATAACCCCAACCAGAGTGATAAGATTCAGAATACTACTGGTTATATCGAAGCTGCATTGAACTATAAGACAACTGTGGCCGATGTACATAATATCAGCGGTATGGTGATCGGCATCATGCGCAATCACCTCAATGGCAGTGCAGCCACACTGCAAACCTCCCTGCCGGCGCGCAACCTGGGTGTATCGGGGCGTTTTACTTATGATTATGACTCGCGTTATCTGTTTGAAGCCAACTTTGGTTACAATGGTTCCGAGCGTTTTGCCAAAAACAATCGTTATGGATTCTTCCCCTCAGCAGGTATTGGCTGGATCGTGAGTAATGAGAAATTCTTTACACCGCTGCAGGGCGTGATCACCAGTCTGAAACTGCGTGCCACGCATGGCATAGTGGGTAATGATCAGATCGGTTACTCCAGTGATCGTTTCTTCTACCTGTCAGAAGTATCGCTCAACAGTCCCGACCGTCGTGCTACGTTTGGCGACAATTTTGGATATACCCGCAACGGCGTAGCCATTACCCGCTATGCCAACGAAAATATTACCTGGGAAATATCGAAGGAGACCAATGTGGGTATGGATATGTTGCTGTTCAACTCGCTTAATGTGATTGTGGATGTGTTTAAGAAAAAGCGTACCAACATCCTGATGCCACGTGCATTTATTCCAGCTACCATGGGTCTTACTGCAGTCACTAGTGCCAATGTGGGAGCCGCTTCTTCAAAAGGTATTGACCTGGCGCTGGATTACAGCAAAAGCTTCCGTGATTTCTGGATCAGTGCAAGGGGCACCTTCACCTATGCAGCCAGTAAGCTGACGCAGAATGAAGAGCCGGAATATGCGCCGAATGAATATTATCTCTCCCGCCTGGGGCATCCGCTGGTGATGAATGTGGGATTGATCGCGGAGCGTTTATTTGTAGACGATGAGGATGTGAAAAACTCACCGCGGCAAACCTTTGGTGAAGTGCGTGGTGGTGATATCAAGTACCGCGACCTGAATGGCGATGGCCAGATCACCAATCTGGATCGGGTAAATGGCCTGGGACATTCAGCTTCTCCTGAAATTGTATATGGTTTTGGGTTTTCTGCCGGTTATAAGGCTTTTGAATTTAATGCATTCTTTCAGGGTGTGGCACGTACATCCATTTATATAGATCCGTCGCAGATTTCACCCTTTGTGATGTCTGGTTCTAACCAGAACGGTCTGCTGGATATCATTGCCAAAGATCACTGGAGCGAAGACAACCAGAATATCTATGCTTTCTGGCCACGCCTGAGTCCCACGCTCAATGCCAATAATACGCAGCCTTCTACCTGGTGGTTGCGCAATGGCGCCTTCCTGCGTCTCAAGCAGGTAGAGCTGGCCTATAATCTGACTGAGAAGCAACTGAGAAAGATTCGTCTCTCCGGTCTGCGTGTATATATCAATGCCAACAACCTGTTTAAGTTCACCGATTTCAAACTCTGGGATCCCGAGCAGGGAAGCAATGGGCTGGGGTATCCGGTTCAGAAAGTGATTAACATGGGTGTAAGATTAGAAATCTAAAAAGCAATTAAGTCATGAGATCTGTTAATAATATTTTTTTCCAGTTTCGGCTGAGCCGCCAGTGGCTTGTACTGATGCTTGCGGTCTGGATGCTGGGGAGCTGTAAGAAGAGCTATCTAGATATTGTTCCGGACAATATCGCCACCATCGACAATGCATTTACCAGTGCCATTGAGGCGGAAAAATTCCTGTTTACCTGTTATTCTTTTTTACCCAAAGAAGGTGACCCCGACAGCAATCCCGGTTTTAATGCCGGCGATGAACTGTGGCTGTACTGGGAGCCTGTCTATGATTTTTTCTATAAAGATCCCTATCGCATAGCCCGTGGCCAGCAGAATAAATCGAATGTGTACATGAATTACTGGAGCGGATTTGATGGCCGTAATATGTGGCAGGGAATCCGCGACTGTAATATTTTTCTGGAAAATATTGATAAGGTAAGAGATATTGATCCTTTGCTGAAAGACCGCTGGGTAAAGGAAGTGAAATTCCTCAAAGGATATTATCACTGGTACCTGTTCAGAATGTATGGACCTATTCCTGTTATAGATAATAATCTGGCTATAGAGTCTGACGTGAGTGCGGTGAAAGTAAGCCGTCAGCCGGTAGACAGTGTGGTGAATTATATAGCGCGCCTGTATGATGAAGCGAGTGAAGGAGCCGATTTTGAAGGCTTACCCATTCGTATCCTCAATCAGACCGACGAAATGGGGCGTGTAACGAAAGTGGCAGCATTATCAATGAAAGCCCGTCTGCTGGTGACGGCGGCCAGTCCTTTATTCAACGGCAATACCGATTATATTAATCTGAAGAATAAAGATGGAAAGGCGCTCTTTAATCCCAACTTCGAGGCAGGCAAATGGCAACGTGCCGAAGAAGCCTGCCGCATTGCAGTAGAGGCAGCGGAGAGTGCAGGCGCCACGTTGTATTATCAGCAACCCGGTAGTATAGTAGGAGAGAATGCTGCCGTGCTCACAGAAATGAGTATTCGCAATGCCATCTGCCAGAAATGGAACAATGAGCTCATCTGGGGCAGTACCACATCGCCTACCAATTATGCCGGTCGCCCCACCTACTGGATACAATTGTTTGCCTGCCCGCAACTGGATCCGCTGGTAACTAATACTGAATTGAAAGGACAGCTGGCACCTACCTTCAAAATGGTGGAACTGTTTTATACCAAAAATGGAGTGCCTATTGAAGAAGATAAAACCTGGGATTATGCCAACCGCTATCAGGTCAAAACGGTCACAACGCAGGATAATTACCTGCAGACCGGTTATAAAACAGCTGCGTTGCATCTGGACCGCGAACCCCGTTTTTATGCCGATGTGGCTTTTGACGGAGCCAAGTGGTTTATGCGCAGCAATACCAGTGCGCAGGCTCCCTATAATATTCAGGCCAAAGCATTGCAGACCTCCGGTAAAAAGAACACACGTCTTTATTCCATCACCGGTTATTATACCAAAAAACTGGTGAACTGGACACTGGCTTACAGCTCTACCAGTATTTCGGTCGAAAGTTATCCCTGGCCGGTGATGCGGCTGGCCGATCTGTATCTGCTGTATGCAGAGGCATTGAATGAAAATGGTAAATCAGGCGAAGCCCTGCCTTATCTGAACAGAATTCGCACAAGGGCTGGGTTGAATACCGTGGAAAGCAGCTGGAGCAATTTTTCCAATCGTCCCGGCAAGTATACTACTATCGATGGATTGCGTGAGATCATTCACCAGGAGAGAGGGATTGAACTGGCGTTTGAAGCCAGCCGCTTCTGGGATCTGCGTCGGTGGAAGCGTGCCTTCCAGGAGCTGAATGCGCCCATTTACGCCTGGAATGTGGGCCGTGAAAACACCGAAGATTATTATCAGCGCATACTGGAGTTCGGCCAGTCGTTTACAGCGCCGCGTGATTATCTCTGGCCCATCAGTGAATCGGAATTGCAGATCAATACCAACCTGGTTCAAAACACAGGATGGTAACCGGAAACCAATTCATTCAACTACTGCTAAATTTTAAAAAAATGAGACGACTAATAAATAATTGCCTGGCTGGTTTACTGCTGATGACTGCGGCTTCCTGCACACGGATGGAACTGGGGCCGTCAGAAAACGATGGCATAGCTCCGGGGCCTGTGAGCCTGCCCGTAGTGGAGAATCTCAATGGTGCTGTCAGCATCACTTTTACTCCGCCATCTGATCCTGATCTGGCCTATGTAAAGGCCCGGTATACGACTAAAGACGGAGTGGTACGGGAAAATAAAGTGAGCCGTTACTCCAACAAGATTAAGCTGGAAGGTTTTGCCGATGAAAGCAGCTATATAGTAACGCTCAATGCGGTGGACCTGGGCGAAAATGTATCCTCGCCGGTAGAGGTAACTGTAAACCCGCTGAAACCCGTTTACCGGATAGCCTTCGACAGCCTGAAGACAGCTGCCGATTTTGGCGGACTGAATGTAGCCTTTAAAAATCCTACAGAAGCCAGCCTTGCCATTGTTGTACTGACCAACGATTCGCTCGGTAAATTCACGCCCTGCTATACTCATTATACCGATCTGCGCACTGGCAACTTCACTGCACGCGGCTTTGCAGCAGTTGAAAGGAAGTTTGGTGTATTTATCCGCGACCGCTGGGGAAATGTGTCGGATACTCTGCTGACTACGATCACGCCGTTCTTTGAAGAGCAACTGGATCGTACAAAAATGCGCGGTTATTCCCTGCCTACAGATGCTGCACTGGGTTACTCAGGTACGTTTGCCGGATTGTTTGACAATAATTTCAGCATGACTTCTTATTACCATAGCAGTGGGGCTACCGGCATGCCGCAATGGTTTACATTCGATATGGGTGTGGAAGCCAAGCTGAGCCGGATGGTATTTTATCTGAAACCAGACCGCACCAAATATTATGATGAACATAGTCCAAAAGAAATAGAATTGTGGGGATCGAATGCGCCAAATCCCGATGGTAGTTTTGATAACAGCTGGACCCTGCTCACCACTTACAGCATGCAGAAACCTTCGGGTTTGCCACAGGGATCGCCACTTACGCAGGCCGATATCAATTTTATTGAAGAGGGTATTACTGTACCGTTCCCGGTGGATGCGCCCAAAGTGCGGCATATCCGTTTCAAAACACTAAAGAACTGGGGCAATACCGTATACGTGTACGTGTATGAGATCAAAATGTTTGGTGATTCAAATTAATCAAGATTTAAAACTGCAACTTATGAGAAGGATAAAATACAGTTGGGGCATTGTGGTTGTGCTGGCCATACTGACCGGCTTTTTCTCCTGTTCCAAAATGGATGAATATAAAGACGAATTTCAGAAAGGGGGCGAGATCATTTATGCCGGTGCCCTGGATACCGTTATAGCACAGTCAGGTTATAAACGGATAAATCTTAAAATGACGCTGGGGAAAGACCAGCAGGTAGTGAAAGTAAGAGCCTACTGGAATGAACGCGGCGATTCGCTGGAAATGCCGATCCAGCGTCCGTTGTCTTCAGACACGATCAATATGCTGATACCTGACCTGGCTGCACGCAGTTATAGTTTTGCGGTGTATACCTACGATGAAAAAGGTCATGCTTCCGTGGTGCGGACAGCTTCGGGCATGGCTTATGGCGACGATTATGTAAATGCACTGGGCAATCGTACCATTCAATCGGTGGCGCCCAATACGCGTGTGGATTCGCTGATCGTGAAATGGAATGATGCCAACAGCGGACAGATACTGACTGAGCTCAGCTACCTTACTGCTGCCGGTGAAGCGAAAACCGTTTTACTCCTCCCGACTGAATCGGTACTCGCTTTATCGGAGGAAGATTACCAGGGCGGCAGTGAACTGAATTATCGTTCTGCATACCTGCCCAATGCCAATTCGTATGATACTTTTTGGGTGGTACAGCCTTCGACCGTTGTGCTCAATGCGTTGCCTCCTTACGAAAGGCAGTTTGACAAATCATTATTCAGACGTATGCAGCTGCCCACCGATATCGGCGCCAGTCAGTATGCAACCTGGCCCATGACGAATCTCTGGAATGGTTATGTGACCGGCAATGGCTATGCCACAGCTGTAGGCCCCACACCAGTATGGTTTACGTTTGATATGGGGCAATCGGCCAAGATCAACCGGTTTATTTACTGGCAGCCCATGGACAGGTTGTATAACCTCGAGGCGGTAAGGAGTTTTGAGATATATGGCAGCAATGACCCCAATGCAGACGGCTCCTGGGATAGCTGGACTTTCCTGCGTACCTGCGAAGCTATTAAGCCTTCCGGTTCGCCTGCGGGTACCAATACCGCAGAAGATATTGCGGCAGCACAGGCGGGTCATGAGTTTGTGATGCCCACCAATATTCCCAAAACCCGTTATATACGTATTAAGGTATTGTCTCACTGGGGGGCAACGGCCACTTTTCAGGCCATGGGTGAGCTGACCCTTTTTACCAAAGACCGGCCATAAATAAAGCAGATAGACAGGCATCAGTACCTGTTGTAGCGAGCCCCTGATTCTTCAGGGGCTTTATTGTTTCAAAGTGGAAAACGACATATTCCGCTTATCTTGCTCCGGTGAGCGACTTCTGTTATATGTTTAGCGAATAGGATAATGGATTAATTTAAGTAATGGTTGATGTAATGGTAGAGAAATATTGGAATTCAGGTGACGGAAAACCTCTGAGAATATAAACGTAGTAGATAAATCCATTGGGACAATAGCAGGCCACGAAGAAGCCGCAAAATAATTATTCATTAAACCTCCCAGTTTATAGTTTATGGAAGATACAGTTTTGGGTTTCGAAGACTGGAGAGATTTTTTCTCAAAAACACTGGTGGATAGCGGAGCCTTTGTTTTCTTTAACTCCCAGGTCAGAGGAGATCAGGATATAGAGATTTATAAATCCATTACCGGAGATTTACATACCACTATAGAGGTATCTTATTTTTCATCTATGACCCTGTTGTATGTTTATATTCTTCACCCCGATACTCCCGGTAATAACCAACGGCAACGTGCGGAATATCTTTATAAATACGAATTCCATCCGGAAAAGGACTATGGTGGTCCGGGGCTGGATTTCGAATCGATAAATGTTAGCGGAATCGATAATTTGCTTAAACAGGGACTTCATGGCACTGAAAAAACTTTTTATAATAAGGGTAAGCTTATTCATTCGGAATTAATCACCAGCTATTATCCGGATAGCCCCCGGTTTACCCGTAAGTATATTTTTGATAAGAGATCATTTTGGCTGCGGTTGATAAGTTTTATTACGGGTTCAAAGAATAAATACGACGAAGTAAAAGTTGTAAACCTGCGCGATGTGTTTAAGGGCGTTAGCCAGCAAATTTAAAATCCTACCGAAATTAATCAGCTTTGAAAAGATTTTTCTGAATCCCTTCTTTTGATCTCTTTAATTCTGCCTTTGCGAATTGCCGAATAAAAGCGAAATTGTAATTCATATGCACCATCGGATAACTGGATCTGTCTGTTAAAAACCGTGTTTACATAGTTTTATACGGACCTGGTCGTAGATGTTATTTGAGTATGGAGTATACATGTATTTATAAATCTGCCTGTGGGAGCGAGGTTGAATTGCATCCTTTACATGGAAATGCAGAATTAAGCGAGAATATTCTGGCAGCCAGCATCCTGGCCGATCATGGCCACGATATTCAGTTGTTACCAACTTTTCCTGAAGCAGAGGGCAAAGCACGCCAAACCTGGCTGCCGGACGTTGCCCATCGAAAAAATCCAGATATACGAATAGATAACAGGATCATTGGCGATATTAAAACGCCAAACCCGGAAGTTTTAGTAAAGCAATCCACTATTAATCATTGTATCTATTCCTGTGCGCAGCAAAAAGTAGCGGTAGCCGTTATTAACCTGCTTAATCGGGATTATGCAATTCAGGATGTCAAGAAAGGCATAGTAGGGGCACTTCAACCCGCAAGAAATAAAAGTATCAGATCGGTATGGATCATAACAGCCGGCCGAAATTTATTCAAGGCTGAAAGAGGAATGATATTTGACGAAACACTCTATGAGCATCTTATATTGCTCTGAAAACAGGGAGGGCGGTTGCCTCTGTGAGGTAACCGCCCTTCTGCGTAGGCTCCAGGCCGCAGCCCAAAGCAGTACAAAGCTGAATTTTTTTCCGGAAGTACACAAATTTTTTATTTATAAATTAATAAGAGCTGGAAAATCATTTAGTTAAAATCCAGAACCTGGCGCAACGATAATGGCAGATACTATTGATAAGATGCCGTATTTTCTGTTAACGGGAATACAAAACTGTATCCCGACCTTCTGCGCTGATAATCTTAATAATATCGAATATTATCTGAACACTATTAAAGAGCGGAAAGAGATCAATGCGTTTTCGGAAAAATACCGGAAATGGGTAAAAGACAGGGAGTAGGTTGCGGTCTGGCCTGAATCATCTCCGAAATGGCCTGATCTGTTATATTAAATCAACGGCAGATGTAAGAACGCTTTTAGCAGTATATTTAAAAGTGATCTGACCAAAGGAGTGCAGGCTCACTCATAAACGACTTTTATGAAGCAACCAGTTGTTGTTGTTCTCTTCCTGATTATTGCTGCCGGATTGCAGGCCCAGGATGTATCCGGTATTCAATACCTGAAAGGAAAAATCAAAGGACGGCTGTATTATATACAGGTACAGGACAATCGGGCCCGGCTGTTTAAAATGGGACGTTATCTCGACAAAGCCGGTACCGGTTTTTCTATTATCAGTATAGACACTTTGCGGCAGCAGGGAGACGGAGTTTTTGCTACAGATAAGATGCAGTTGAAAAAAGAGGGCGATAAGTATGAAGTGACGTTGCACGGAAGCAAAAGGGACCATTTTGACCTGAAGCCGGCAGATACGGAAAAAGTAAAAACCGATATCAATAACGGTTATTATCTTAAGAATTATTTTGCCATGACCGATGAGTTGAATAAAGAGTATCAGTTACAGCATTACAGTTTCAGAGCTGGCTTTGGTAGTTGGCGTACGATACCGGATGCACAAAAAAGCCAGGACATTGACCAGTTCAGGCTGTTTGCCGATTCGCAACTTCAGCAGATCAAAGACAGTGTGAGCAGGCAACATACTACGTACGAAAATATTATGGGTACTATACTGGAAAAAATGCCCGGCATTGAATACAGCACGTTGCTGGATGGGGTTAAGCAATTGCCGGCGGAATGGGCTGGTACCAGCCACTATTTTGCTACGGTCATACACGAGGTGTCTGCCAAACGTCCCGAGTTTTTTTTCCGGCTCGCCCAGGATCTTCCTGCTTCAGAGCGTTCTCTTATCTTCTATTCTGCCAGTCATAAAAAGGAGGTAAGGGATAAACTGCGGGAAGTGGAGGGGGATCCTGCTATTAAGAAAGCATTTTTTGGTAGCAAGAAATAACCAGGAAGTATTGATTTAACTGTTTTGCCCGGTTAACCAGTCGTTTGCTGACAGCTGATCTATTCATCAAAATGGTTACAATAACTTAAAACAGGCAGCTATTTCGATGGGCTAATTTTGCCTACAGACAAAATCCCTCCCGGACCAATGCAGGCATCATCGTTGAGCGCAATTAAGATTAGTACCGAATCGTCTCCCCAAAACATCCGGCTCTACAATGACCTTTATGCAAAGTACCATAAGGTCATATATATTAATATCCGGAAATTTGTACACTCGCCTGAAGGAGTAGAAGATGTGTTTCAGGATGTATTCCTGGCTTTATGGGAAAATCTGCACAAAGTAAAATCTGTTGAATCCATTGCTCCATGGCTTTTTGTAGTGAGCCAGAATAAAGCACTTTCTTATCTGAAAAGGAAGGTAAACGACTCGCTGATCCTGGTAGACAGTTATCAGCCATTCGAAACAATACCAGCTACTGCTGATAAAACAGATAATGACATACAAATGGCTATGATCAACAGAGCCATAGAGCAGTTGCCTGATAAAAGAAAACGGGTATTTACACTCAGCAAATTTGAAGGGCTGACGGTTGATGAAATTGCCAGCGAGCTGGAAATTACGCCATCTACTGTCAGGGAATATCTTAAGCAGTCCGTACGCAGTATCAAATCTTACCTCGACACAGCCAGCCGTCAGCCGGCCCTCTCTGCTTCGGCCGCACTGCTTTTACTCCTGTTAGATTGATGATGCTTTTGATAACAATTCGGTAACACCAGATCGTTTCGATTTTTTTCCCTCCCGGGTATTTATTTACAGGACCACATTATGGATAAACTCATTGATGCTTTCTGGCGCGGCCAGGCTACTGCTGAAGAGCGTTTGCTTTTACTGGAAAAGCTGCGGCAACTGGAAGCCAATGAACAAAGCTGGCTGAGTAATGCCATACTGGAATCTTTAACGGAGGAGGAAACGTTTAGCGGCAATGAGGAATGGTTTGCTGCCATGCAGGCAAAATTGCATGAACAGGTAGGAATAGCAATGCCGGTTGCAGACCGCAAGACCAGGTTATTTAATTTACCTGTGTTGAAATGGGCCGCCGCCGCAGCCGTGCTCGTTACTATAACGCTGACTGTATATTATACCAGCCGCAAAACGACCGGCGGGGAAAACGGGAAGATTGCTGAGGCTGTTGTGCCGGTTCGCTATGAGCAGTATAATGCGACAACTACACCAAAAACCGTGCTGATGCCGGATAGCTCTGAAATACTGCTGCAACCAGGCTCTGCTGTCAGTTATTATGCCGATTATGGAGAGAAAGCCCGGCAGATTGTTCTTGACCGGGGAGCCGCAGCATTCAGTGTGCACAAGAACAAGCAGAAACCTTTTAGTGTGTTGGCCAAAGGGATACGGACCACTGCTCTGGGAACCATTTTTAATGTGCGTATTGAAGATGCCAGTACAGTTAAAGTGAAACTGATCGAAGGGGTGGTGCTGGTAGATGCCACAGATCCGTCTTCAAAGTATCAGGACAGGCAAACCCTGAGCCCGGGACAGGAGATCATGATCAATCTCCTCAACGGTGTACATACACTTACAGCCACGCAATCTTTGCCTGCCGTACGTGTACCTGCAAGAACAGGCAATAAATCAAAGCCTGTGGCAGAGGATGGACTTTCATTTACCCAACAATCGCTGACAGCCGTATTTGACCGTCTTATGAAACATTATAATGTAAATATCCAGTTTGATATACAGCAAATGAATAACCGCTGGTTTACGGGCTCTTTTGAATCAACAGATCAGCTTGATCAAATCTTATCCACGATCTGCCAGATGAATGATCTGATATTCTCCTGGCAAAACAATAGCTGGGTTATTTCCGAAAAATAAACAACATACATATTAATTGCCAGCAGCTGCCAACAGGCGGAGCGGGTACTTATTACCAAAACTCTACTATTATGTTACGACACTTACAGCAGTTTTCGTTGTTGCTGGTGCTGCTTTGTTCGGCCTTTACAGGGCAGGCAGGTCATGCGCCACTGGCTACACTCAAGGGCACCGTCATTGGCGAAAAGAAAGAACCTATGGAAGGTGTGACCGTGGTAATAACGGAGAAAAAAAACGGACAGAAGAAAACGACAGTTACAGACGCCAAAGGAAATTTTTTGTTCAATAACCTGCCGGCAGGCACTGTCTATGATGTGCAATGCAGCATGGTAGGATACACTCCTTATCTGCAGGCGGGATATATGGTGAAGGAAGGTATTACCAACAGCCTGCTAATTCAGTTGAAACAGGCTACGCATACGCTCGACGATGTGGTTGTGACGGGATACAGTACACAACGCCGTACCAAGGTGACGGGAGCCGTATCGCAGATCAGTGGTGAAGTGCTCGAGGATCGTCCTTCGCCAGGTCTTACCCGTCTGCTGCAGGGAACCCTGCCCAACCTCAACCTCAGGATGGTGGATGGCAGCCCTATCCGCGGTGCCAGTTACAATGTGCGCGGTACCACTTCTATCGGAGCAGGCGGCGCTGCTCTTGTACTGATTGACGGGGTAGAAGGTAATCCTGATTTTATCAATCCCAATGATGTGGAAAGTGTGACGGTGCTGAAAGATGCTTCGTCTGCTGCTATCTATGGATCAAGAGCGGCTTTTGGCGTGGTGCTGATCACTACTAAGTCGGCCAAAAGAGATGCAGTGAAGATAAATTTCAGTTCCAGTTACTCCATCAATCAACGTACCGTTACGCCCAAACTCATCACGAACGGATATGAGTGGGCAAAGAATTTTGATGAATCCTTTGCCGGATGGAATGATTATACATCACATCCTACTGTAGTAAACAATATTTTTCCCTTTTCACTCGAATATCTTGATCGTCTTCGCCAGCATGATGAAAATCCATCACTGCCTAAAGTAGAGTACAATTCTGCACTGGGCAGGTATGAATATTTTGGTAATACGGATTGGTTTAAAGAACTGTATAAAGATCGCATCCCTTCTACCGAACAGTCTGTCAGCGTATCTGGCGGATCAGAGAAAGCCAATTTTTATCTTTCCGGCCGGTATTATTTCCAGGATGGAATCTTTAATGATAATACCGATAAATTCAATAAATATAACCTGCGAGCAAAGGGAGAAGTGGCGATTAAGCCCTGGTTAAAAGTGCAGAACAATTTCGAGCTTTCCAATTATACCTATACCTTCCCCATGCTGGCCGATCGTGACAATCAGACCATCTGGCGTATGATGGATCTGCTTTCATTTCCCATGGCCACGATTTATAACCCCGATGGTACTTTCTCGCACACCGGTGTATACTCGGGTATTGGGGCTTTCAAAGCGGGTAACAATGAGTCGAAGACTACTGATATTTATTTCAGGAATACAGTAGCACTGGAGGCAAAAGTGCTGAAAGATCAGTTGAAGCTCCGAACCGATTTCACCTACTCCAGGGAGACCAATAAAGAAAAAAGGGTTAATAATTTTGTAGACTACAGCACGGCACCCGGGGTGACAGCCCGCCTGGGGCGTAGTTTGCTGCAGCAACTGTCATCTGACAGAAGTTATCTGGCGGCCAACTTTACAGCTGAGTATAACCGAACTTTCAATAACCTGCATCATCTGAAAGTGCTCGGTGGTATGAACGTGGAAACCGCGCATTATGAAATATTCAATGCCAGCCGGGATGGGTTGCTCAATGATCAGCGGCCGGACTTCAACCTGATGGATGGACTGAACTACACCATAACCGGTGGTGGTAATGAGTGGGCTTATCGCGGATTGTTTTACCGGGTCAACTATGATTTTAAGGATCGTTACCTGATCGAACTGGATGGCCGTTATGACGGATCCTCCAAATTTCCTTCCAGTCAGCGGTATGGATTTTTCCCTTCAGTATCGGCGGGCTGGAGAATCTCCGGTGAAAACTTTATGCAGGCCAGCCGCAACTGGCTCAGCGACTGGAAAATCAGAGCTTCGTATGGTTCGCTCGGTAATGGCAATGTAGAACCTTACCGCTATCTGGAGCAAATGGGCGTATCAAAAATGAGTGTTATTCTCAATGGCGTACAAAACAACTACACACAAATACCTGCCGTAATACCGGAAGGGTTAACCTGGGAGCGTTCTACCACGCTTGATGTGGGTACTGATATCGTATTGCTGCGTAACCGCCTGCAGATTACGGCCGACTGGTTTAACCGCAAAACTACGGGCATGTTTATCGCTGGTAGCCCGTTGCCCGCTGTATTTGGTGCAACGGTGCCTTATGGCAACTATGCCGACATGTCTACAAAAGGATGGGAGCTGACGATAGCCTGGAAAGACAGAACAACTCTCTTTGGCAGTCCGTTCGAATATGGATTCAACGGATCGCTATGGGACAGCAAATCCACAATCACCCGTTTCAACAATCCTACCCGTACACTTTCCTCTACCTATTATACCGGACATACTGTAGGCGAAATATGGGGTTACATGACAGACGGTTTGTTTCAATCGCAGGAAGAAATAGTGGGGCATGCCAACCAGGATTTTCTACAAAACTCCAATAGCCGCAAGCTGCTGCCGGGCGATGTCAAATTTGTGGACCTGAACAAAGATGGTTTTATCAACCAGGGTGATAATACTGTAGATAATCCAGGCGACAGAAAGATTATTGGCAATAGCTCGCCACGTTACCAGTTTGGATTTACCTTATCTGGTCGCTGGAAAGGAATTGGCCTGTCAGCCTTCTTTCAGGGTATTGGAAAACGCGATTGGTACTTTGCACCGGAGGCAGGTATGTTCTGGGGGCTATACAACAGGCCGTATGGATATCAGTCAGTGAAAATGATGGAAAATTACTGGACAGAAGATAATCCCGATGCCTATTTTCCGCGCCTGCGTGGGTATGCAGCCAACACAACTACCCGCTCGCTGGGCGCTCCGCAAACACGGTATCTTCAGGACGCCAGTTACCTGCGTTTCAAAACACTTACTATAGATTATCAGTTGCCAAAGGCCTGGATGCAACGCTGGAAAATGAATAGTGCTACCATCTTTGTAAGTATGCAGAACCTGTTTACAATATCAGGCATGTTTAAGTATACAGATAGTATTGATCCTGAAATCATCGAAAATCCACTGGGTGATCTTCTCAATAACAGTGGTCAGGGCTATGCCTATCCCATGCTCAAGACAACTACAATCGGCTTAAATATTAACTTCTAAACATCTTAATTTCTATATGAAACGCATAAATATATTTTCAACGCTGATACTTGGTGCGGGCGTACTGCTGCTGGCTTCCTGCAGTAAGGATTTTCTGGATAAAGAACCTTTTGATAAACTGGTGCCCAACTCATTTTTCACGTCAGAAAAGGACCTTGAATTATATGCTAATTCTTTTTATGAAAGAATGGTGCCTACAGGCTTGTCGGTAGTTATTGCAGATGAAATGGGTGACTATACTTCCAAAGCCAATTCGCCTGCTTTCATTGCCGGTTCCTTTAAGCCGGTAGACCAGGCTGGCTGGTCATGGACAGATCTCCGCAATATCAATTATTTTCTGGCCAAATTCAATAATCCCGCCATCAGCCAGGAAGCGCGGGATCATTATGAAGGCATCGCCCGTTTTTTTCGTGCTTATTTCTATTTCGATAAAGTGAAAACTTATGGGGATGTACCCTGGTACAACAGGCCACTGGATGTAGATGACGCCGATGAACTCTATAAACCACGGGATCCACGCACGCTGGTGATGGATTCCGTACTGGCCGACCTTGATTTTGCTGTCGGACATATCCGGAATGTAAAAAATACCAGTTCCACTACAGTGACCCGCCAGGTGGCACAGGCATTCAAGTCACGCGTATGTCTTTTTGAAGGAACATTCAGGAAATATCATACAGAACTGGGATTGCAGACCTCAGCCGACCACTGGCTGCAGGCAGCCGCAGATGCCGCACAGGCCGTTATGCAATCGGCCCAGTACCGCCTGCATTCCACCGGCAATTCTGCTGCTGATTACCGGTTCCTTTTTACACAGGAAACACCTTCGAATGACGAGATCATGTGGGCGGTCGTATATAATAATGCGTTGAGGAAATGGAACGATATAACCTGGAAATTCAATAGCGCTACCTATGGAGCCCGCTGGGGATTGAACAAACAGTTTATTAATACTTATCTGATGAAGGATGGTTCGCGGTTTACAGATGCTGAAGGATATGACACTGTTCAGTTTGTGCGGGAAATGAAAGACCGCGATCCGCGCCTGGCCCAAACAATCCGCTCACTGGGCTATAAACGAAGTGATGGCACTGCGGCGCCTCCCAATTTCGGCTATACATTTACCGGCTATCATATCCTTAAATTCAGCCTGGATGACAAACGCCTCGATGGTACAGCGGAAGGCAGTAATTCCATTTCACTGGTTCGCTATGCTGAAGTACTGCTCAATTATGCAGAAGCAAAGGCTGAGCTGGGTCAGTTTACACAGGCCGACTGGGATCTGACTATTGGTGCTTTGCGGCAACGGGCCGGGGTGGCAGCGCAGGCACCGGCAACGGCTGACCGCTATTTGCAACAAACCTATTTTCCTGAAATAAATGACAAAAACCTTTTAGAGATACGACGGGAGCGGGGAGTAGAACTGGTCTATGAAGGATTCCGTTATGCCGATCTGCTTCGGTGGAAAAGAGGCCGGTTGCTTGAAATGCAGTGGAAGGGAATTTATGTACCGGCCAAAGATACCCCCATAGATCTGGATGGTAATGGTACTATGGATGTATGTTTTGTAAACACAATTCCCGCTACCCGCCTGCCCGGTGTCATTTATTATGTGATCGATGGCAGTGCTTCACGTCTTACGGAAGGAACCAAAGGCTGGGTGACCTGGCGTGATGATGAGCTGCGTTCGTTTGATGATAAGAAATATTACAGACCCATTGCTAATTCCGATATTGTTCTTAATCCCAACCTTCAACAAAATCCGGGTTGGCAATAAAACTTATTGAATGCGTATACTTATTCTGTCTTTTTTTCTTCTAAGCCAGCTCACCGCAAAGTGGGCAATCGCAAAAGCAGGGAACGCTCCGGATACCGGAGCTGTTCCCGCTATTGAGTATCCGGATGATTATTTTCATCTTTTAAATAAAAAGAAACTGGGACTTGTGGCCAATCACAGTTCACAGATTGCCGGCAAACGCAGTCTGGATGTATTGCTGCAACGCGGAGCAAATGTGATCCGCCTGTTTGGCCCGGAGCATGGATGGACAGGTACCACCAGTGCTGCCAGGGAAGTAGCAAATGCTGTTGATCCTGCTACCGGACTGCGCATTGTATCTCTGTTTGGCAAAAACTTTAAGCCTGCAGTCAGTGATCTGAAAGGAATTGACCTTATGCTATTTGACATGCAGGATGTGGGAGTTAGGTTTTATACGTATATCTCTACATTGCATTACGTAATGGAAGCCTGTGCCGAGCAGGGTATACCCCTTATTGTGTTTGACAGACCCAATCCTAACGATGGATATATAGACGGACCCGTATTGAAGCCCGGTTATGAGAGTTTTATCGGCATGCATCCGGTTCCTGTCGTATATGGCATGACAATCGGCGAATATGCACAAATGATCAATGGAGAAAAATGGTTGAAGAACGGCATAAAATGTAAACTCACTGTTATTCCGCTTGATGGTTACCGGCATGGGGATAGTTATCAGCTTACCGTTCCTCCATCGCCCAATCTCGGCAGCCTGCAGGCAATTAAATTGTATCCATCACTCTGCTGGTTTGGAGCTACTGCCATCAGTGATGGCCGGGGTACTGATCACCCTTTTGAGGCAATAGGTGCTCCAGTGTTGAAAAATGAATTCGGATATAATTTTGTACCCCGATCTATAAAAGGAAAATCGGAACAACCCAAATACCAGGGCGATACCTGCTACGGTCTTGACCTGCGTGCTTATCCGCTTACTTCCTTTGGTATCGGCGGAGGACTGCAATTGAATTGGCTCGTTGATTTTTATAAAGCTTACCCGATCAAAGAAAATTTTTTTATTACCAGTACGGCTGATCCCGGAACAGGCATTCTGCATTTTGATTACCTGGCGGGAGGTGCTGACTTGCGTATGCAGGTAAGTGCTGGTTGCAGTGTAGCTGCGATAAAGCAGTCGTGGCAGCCTGAGTTAGTTGCTTTCCGAAAAAAAAGAGCTAAATACCTCTTGTATGCAGATGCGCCCGGAGGTGTTACTATTCTGTCTTACAATATTCATCATGGGGCCGACAAAGCCGAAACAAACACATTAGATAGTATGGCAGCATATATAAAGCTGTCGGGTGCCGATATTGTATGCCTCCAGGAAGTAGATAGTGTATGTAAGAGAAGCGGCTCGGTAGATCAGACGGCAGTACTGGCGAAGGCTGCGGGAATGAAAGGCGTATTTGCCCGTCATTTTCCCTGGGAAGAGGGAGCGTATGGTATTTCTATTCTTTCGAAATATGAGATAATGAATACCACCGTATACCGGCTGCCTATCGATAGTTCGGCTCAGCATAAAACCGTAGCTTTTCTGATGGCTGATATCCGGATTTCAAATAATCAGATTATTACTGTAGCGGTCGTGCATATGGATTACCGGAGCCAGACCTCTCGTGTAAGACAGGCTGGTGAAATGCTGCAACTGCTGAGTAAAAATCATTACCCGGTAATACTGGCCGGCGATATGAATGGTTCGCCCACGGCACCAGAGATTGGAGTATTGACGAAGTATCTGAGAGAAGAAGCCACAAGTCCTCTGTATACATTTCCAGCCGAAGCGCCCAACAGAAAGATCGATTATATCCTGTTGGGGAATGGTATCCGGTCTGTAGAATATAAAACAGATGCTGTTTTGTATTCGGACCATCTGCCGCTGTTAAGGAGGTTTGTTTTAGCGAAGGAATAGTATAAAAGGTGCGAGGTAGAAGGTATAGGGTATAAGTAAGAAAAAGCAGTTTGTTACCATTTTCCCTTATACCCTGAACCCTAAACCTTACACCCTTAAACTTTTATACATTTCCTTCCATCCCAATCTCTCTTAAAAAGTCTTCTTTATAACTGTTTCCAACCGGTATTTCAATTTTGCCGATATATACCCGGTTGCCTTCAATCAGGCTGATTTTCGATTTATTAATAATAAAGGAGCGGTGTACCCGGACAAAGAGATGCCGGGGAAGCAATTCTTCTGTATTGGTAAAAGTCATACCCACGGAAAGCGTTTCAGTAGTGGTTACAAACCGGGTAAAGTTGCCACTGGCTTCGGCATACAGCAGATCATTGTGATTGACGCGATAGATTTTCCGGTCAGTTTTCAAAAACAGGTAAGCGGTGTCACTGTTTTCTGCCAGTGTTGTTGCCAGCGATGAAACGGGACTGACCGGTACGGAAGATTGTATTTTCTCAATGGCTTTATCTACTGCTTTCATAAACCGCTCCATGGAGAAGGGTTTGACCAGGTAATCACTTACGGAAAGCTCAAAAGCCTCCACCGCATATTCCCTATAAGCAGTGGTGAGTATCACTGCGGGCGTTTTTTTCAGGCTGCGCAGAAATGATAATCCGTCGATGACAGGCATATTTATATCGAGGAAAAGAATATCCACTTCCTCCTGTTGCAGGATCTGTTTAGCCTCCAGGGCATTGCCGCAGGAGGCCAGTACCTGCAGATAAGGAAGGTGGCTGCAATAGGTTTCAATGATCTGCCGGGCAATTGGCTCGTCATCGGCTATGAGGCATCGGTAAGTCATCATTTTGCTTTTAGCTGTAGTGATACGGTGTATAGATTGTTTTCCTGGGTCTGATAAAAAATATGTTCGGCGGGATAAAGCAGATCAAGCCTTTTTTGCACATTCGCCAGTCCCAGTCCGCTATGTTTGCTTTTAATGGCAGATGTTTCACGGTTTATTTCAAAGGAGTTGATGATGCGGAAACCGATCACATTTTTCTCTGTTACCAGTTCTATACGGATATAGACCTGCCTGGCGGTGGTATTGCCGGCATGTTTAAATGCATTTTCCACAAAAACGATCAGCAGCATGGGAGCAATGCGTACCTGAGTATCGGCAGGCGGTTGAATATCGGTTTCCAGTTGCAGCCGGCTACCCATTCTTATTTTTTCAAATTCAATATAGTTATTCAGGTAGTCGATCTCATTTTGTAGGGGCACAAAGCTTTCTCCGGCTTCGTAGACACTATACCTTAAAAGATCCGACAGGCGCAACAGCAGGGGAGGTAATTTTTCGTGCTGGGTAAGTGAGAGGCCATAGAGATTATTCAGCGTATTAAAAAGAAAATGCGGGCTCAGTTGCGATTGTAATAGCTGTAGTTCGCCTTTATGTTGCTCAGCGGAAATACGGGCCTCCCGCAATTGCCCCTGTGTGATAGCTCTCACCAGTTTTACAACAATACCTAACAGCAGACTGCTGAGCAGAAAAGGTAACAGGTAAAGCAGGAAGTTGATGGCATTGCGGCCATGCAGCGGAAAGTCGGTATGAAAGAAAAGCCAGGAAACACAGCCGGTAAGCAATAGCGAAAGGGCGATGATCAATCGCATGGAAGGCTTATAACCTTTATCCAGCCAGTACTGTGTAAAATACCGGCCGCAAAATATGCCGGCAAAAAAACCGATGGTCAATCCGGTGGCTACCGTCTCATCATCGTTTATGTTGATCGTACCCAGATAAGACTCAGTCGCCTGCCATACAGGGATCGCAAAAATGGCAGCAAATAAGATGTAATAACGATTGCCAAAAAAATTGCGGAAAGAGTTACTCATGACTTACAATTTAAGACCTCGGTGGCAAATATCGGCTGCAGTACCGGCCAGGCGAACCCCGGTTGACGGATTCTAACCCGGGGCTGACAGAATCCGGTTTATACATGACTAACTCATCCGTCAGCCTGTCGAAGCGATCTATCAGGCCGTGGCCAAGATACGACACAATTAGTTGAGCACCTGTGGCTATCGGCCAATATTTGTGGCTGAAACAAACCGACAATGAAAAAGATTCTTCTCAGCCTTCTTCTTACAGGTATGATAAATGGGTTAATGGCTCAGCTTTCTGTTGAAGGCAAACTTGTAGATCAGCATCAACGGCCGGCTGCCGGCATCGCAGTTGCACTTTTATCAACGAGCGACAGCATACAACGACAGGTAGTCAGTGACTCACTTGGTTGCTTCCGGTTTTCGCGCTTGAATCCCGGACAGTTTATGATATCTATCCGTTCGCTGGCCTGGAAGCCTTATGAAACCGGTTTCTTTACTATCGATAACACGCTTAAGGAATATAAAATTCCCGTTATCGTACTGGAACCTGTTGCGGCAAAAGAATTGTCAGGCGTTGTAATACAATCCCGCAAATCTTTGCTCGAATTCAGTCCCGACAAAACCACGGTCAATGTAGAAGCCATGCCGGGCAGTGCGGCCAGCAATGTGATGGATATTTTAAGCCGTACGCCCGGCGTGCAGGTCGATAACCAGGGACAAATCAATCTCAATGGCCAGACCGGCGTACAACTGTTGATTGATGGAAAACCAACTTACCTGTCCGCTCAGGATCTGGCGACTTACCTGCGTTCAATGCCGGCTGCTTCGCTGGAGAAGATTGAATTGATCGAAAATCCATCGGCCCGTTACGATGCAGCCGGAAATGCCATCATCAATCTGCGTCTGAAAAAGAGTAGGGTGGCCGGATTTAACGGAGGCTTTTCTGCCGGCTATTCGCAGGGGCGCTATGACCGTCATTTTTATTCGCTGAATCTGAATTATCAGTACGATCGTTTGCGCAGCTATATGAACATTGGGGTGGGAGTGGATAAAAATTATTCAACAGATATTTTCCGTCGCCGTTTTTTTACAACGGCCAGTGAACTGTTGTCTGTAGTAAATCTTACTAACTGGCAGCAGAATACAGGTAAAGGAATAAATCTGAATACAGGATTGGACTATCAGCTAACGGATCGTACGCTTCTGGGACTAACAGCGAGTTTCAATACTGGTAAAAGAAACGGACTGTTTACGTATGAAAGCCAAACACAGGATGCGCAAGAACAACAGACAGAACTCGGATATGGAGATACACGGAATAAGGATACACGCAGCAATACCGGACTGGGAGTTAATTTTCTCCACAACTTCGCGCGAAAAGGCCGCGAGCTCACTGCCGATTTCAATTACCTGCGCTATGACATGGATGGCAGTCAGCAGCAGTCGCGCTATCTGCAGTTGACAAACGCTGAACCGGAAAAGGAACCCGGCTGGTTGTACCAGACGCCTGCAGGTATCAGTATCTATTCCGCGAAAGCCGATTACGTTGAACCTCTTTCTGCTAAAGGCCGTGTGGAAGCGGGCTGGAAGTCCAGTTTTGTCCGCAATGAAAATAACACCCGCGTATTGATTGGTGATAATAATCCGGTATACCAGCCTGGCTTGTCGAATCATTTTATTTACGAAGAATTTATTCATGCAGCTTATATAAATGCGCAGCAGCAATGGAAAAGAATAGGTTTAATGGCCGGCTTGCGTATGGAATATACACATAGCAAAGGCCGGCAGGCGCAAGGTGCTGGCACCGATTTTAGCCGTGGCTATGCCGACTGGTTTCCCAATTTTTCCATCAGCTACAAACTGGATACTATACGTGTGCGGGTGCTAACCCTGTTGTATCTCAGACGTATCAACCGCCCCAATTACCAGCAACTGAATCCTTTTCTTTTTTACCGGGATAATTACTCTTATACAGGTGGCAACCCACTCCTCAATCCGCAATTTCAAAACCGTATCGAGCTCAAGTATCAGCATGGGCAGCAATTGTGGGCAGGTCTTAGTTACAACCCATTTACCGGTGTAATAGTGCCGGTAACACAAGTGGTGCAGGATACACTGATTACACGTCCCGGCAATTTTCGTTTTGGGAAAATGCTGTTGCTCAACATCGGGTATAATACCCGGGTTGCACCCTGGTGGTCGCTTAATACAACACTTCGCCTGTCGCGTATCGGCCTGCGCGGTACGATCGATGGTCAGCGGCTACAGCCTAATACCAATGTACTGCGCTGGGAGTTTAATAATTACTTTACGCTTTCAACGTCTGTTACGGCAGAATTGGGCAGCTATTTAGCCAGTGCTGATATGAATGGACAAAATGCAACTTCAGCCATGTTTCGCATGTATGCCGGTGTGCAAAAGAAAATAGGAGAAAAGCTGAATGTGCGGTTGTCTGCAGAAGATATTTTCGGATCATGGGTCTATCACAACAGATCAATCGGATTGAAACAGGCCGACTATATTCAAACGAGCCAGTCGGATACGCAACGGTTTGGCCTGTCGCTGTCCTGGCGCTTTGGAAAGAAACCGCAGCAGCAAAAAAGGGAACGTGAAGCAGCTGCAGAGGAAGAAAAAGCCAGAACGAATTGAGAAAAAGTATAAAAGTATAAATGTATAAAAGTATAAAGGGTTTAAGGTGTTTAAAGTGTTTAAAGGGGAATCCGGGGCCTTCTGCCTTAAGCTTAATGGTAGAAGGACCCTATTCCTTTCACCCTCCGCCTTTCACCTCTATTTCCGGGTTCGGATTAAGACGAAGTACCTGCAATGTCGGGTAAGGTAATAAATTCAACCGGCACGGCATCGGTCAGCCATACTTTGTTGGCAGAAAGATAAAAGAGATGGCCCTGGGCATGAAGCTTTCCGGCATCAATTTTAAGGATCACCACTTTTCCATGCCGCATGCCTACTTCGCGGGCTGTTTCTGGTTTGTCGCTCAGGTGTACATGCTGGCGCGATTGACGTTGCAGTCCGTGTTCACGGATCGCAGGCAAATGATCGATGGCAGTACCATGATAGAGTATGGCCGGCGGCTCTGCAGGGCTTAGTTGCAGGTCAATATCAATGCTGTGCCCCTGATTGGCCCTGATCATTGTCTGGTCTTCGCTGAACGAAAAACGTTGTTTGTCGTTGCCGGCAACTACCTGTTGCAGCAGCTCCCGGTCAAGGGTCAGCCCTTTTTCATTGATCCCTTTGATAAGTTCATCTACAGAGGCCCAGCCCTGTTTATCGAGGCTGATGCCGATTACCTCCGGCCGGTGGCGAAGTGCCAGGCTCATGAGTTTGCTGATATGTTTGATATGTTTTGTGTTATCCATTTTTTTTTAGTTATTGTTGTTTAGACCATCTGATTGTGGTGTACAGTTTGCATTGCTCTTGCCCTGATTTCTTCGAAGCTGCTTTCGTTGATCAGTTGCCCGTTTTCAAAAACTGTTTTTAGCTGATCTTTTAATGCAGGTTCGTCCTGTTCACCTACTGTTTTATACATTCCTTCCTGCCTGATCAGTTTTAACCGTCCTGCCTTACTCTGTTTGAAGGAAGGCTGATACAATCCACTGCCATCCAGCTCCATAGGGTATTTGCGGATATCAACGGCCTTTCCGTTTATTTCTGCATAGGAACATTTGAGGGCAAATTTTTGTGTATCGCGATCCACTTTCTGCAATAAGGCCCCGCCCATGCCCAGTAACAGATTTTCTGCGCTTATGCCATTCAGCGTAAGAGCTCCGTATATGGCGCGGATGGAATCAATATTTACCCCATCTCCCTGCAATACCCGCACCTGTGGCGGCAACACGCGGTAACCTTTGTCATTGATGGTATAACCAAAACGATCCATCAGTATTTCAAATACCCTGAGCAGCGTGATCACGGGATCACCGCTATCGGGTCTTATCACCAATGTGCCGTCTCTATCGAGTATCTGCTGCCGGAGCGCACCACCCCAGTAGTCGCGGCAGGCACGCAGGATATTGTAGGAGTCGCTTACACAGGCTACAATACCTGTAGGTACTGTATTCAATATATGACGGAAAACTTCCAGTTCACCTTCTTCGCCGAGCAATGTACAAATAGAATGTTCGGTGGCAGGAACAGACCGGCCATAAATGGCGTTGCTGTTGTAGTAATGCCTGATCATCTGATTGGCAGGAATGGTATCGCTGCCACTGAAATGGATCAGGTGGGCGGCACCGCCGATGGCGGCTGTCTCCGCTGAACTCGCTCCGCGGAAGCCGAAATCATTCAATACATAGTCAATACCTGCTTCGGCTCCTGTACTGGCTGTCTGCTGAAAGTAATCGCTGACCACATCACGTACATGACCCGATACGGTAGCTACCGTAGTAGGATACCAGACCTGCATGAGGATTGTTTCCAGGAAATTGCTGATCCAGGCACAAGCAGGATCGGTATTTTCGATGGTCATCAGAACCTGGTGAGTATCGACACGGGAGCCTTCCGCAACGGCGCGGATGCGAACAGGCAGTCGGCCATTATGTTTACTGATCAGGTATTCAAACCGGCTGCGGTCATAAATGTCTGTGCGGCCAAAAACAGCAGGCAGTACTTCATCTGCCTCATCCAGTTTTTGCCTGGTAATGACCTGGCCGGCCAGCCATTTTTTCAGGATATACTGCAATCCGAAAAAAACGGTAGCATCAAATTCACCACCACGGCTTTCGAGGTATGAATAAATACGTGTGGTGCCGGGATAATAGAGCTTATGGTGTGAGTACTTATAGGCATCTGCCATCAGTACAAGATTATGATCGTTGTTCATCTTTTTCTTTTTTATTAGGGTCAATAAAAACATCCTGCTGCATACGCGATAATAATAATTCGATCAGTGGCACATGCTCGGCATTTATCTCGCCAGTATGCATCATGGCCGGTAATGCGGGCAAAGGAAACCAGGCAACAGCCTCCAGGTCATCCTGGGCTTTGGCTTCACCACTTTGCAGGTGCGTATAAAATAACAAAGTGGTGATCTTATCTGCTTCCTGCCGGTAACGCCAGTCGTCGATACGGCGTGAGCCGGCGTAATACATGGGACCAGTCTGTAATTCACCGCATTCTTCCTGCAATTCGCGCCGGGCCGCATCTTCATAACAAAGATCAGCGGTATCGGCAAATCCACCAGGCAGGCGCCATTGCGGGCGTTGTGGTTTGCGACCCAGCAGCAACTGGCTGCCGTCTTTGCTGAATACAGCAATATCCACTGTGGGAAATACAGCTGCATAACGATGCTGGCAGGCATAGTTGATGCCCATCCGGAACTCTTCAGAGTCGGCAATCTGCGAAGCAGCTGTCTCGCGCACAATTGTTGCGGAATGGCCAGACACTGCCGTTAATTCTTTTACAGGTAAGGAACCGGAATAGACACTTATAAAACTGTCTCGGCTGCCATACAACAGAAATTGCTCACCAGGCAGGGCACTCAGCAGCAACTGATCCAGGTTGCGGCTCCACTGCCCATCATCCGGATGATCGGGGAGGGGAAAAATGGTCAGCGTAGAATCCCAGGCACGCAACATTCGTTCACGGGTAAAATAATCAAACGGATTGCGCCGTGTGCATCGAAGCGGAGACACACCCAGTACAATGACCAGACGGCTGGCTTCCTGACTTACCTGTTTCAGTAATTGCAGATGCCCTTCATGCAGATACGGTGTCTGAAAACGGGCTACGATGACGGCGATTGGTTTCATTTTGCGTAATTATTACACAAATTTAATGACCGAAAATGTATTGTCCAAATATTTTGCGTAAAAAATACGCTAAATAAAACCCGGTCGAATCCGGCTGAATGATCCTATATTGGCCTGAAAAAGATGGGACTCTTTGATTTTCTGAAGCGTAAACCAACTCCGCAAGCTCCGGCATCACAAAAGCCGGCAAGCAGGGGGCATGTGCCGGATATGACGCCGGTTGAGCTGGAACCGGGTCTTACCGTGCCAGCCGTATTGCTGGATATATTCCGAACAGCCAAAGAAATGCAATTGCCCTATATAAAAATAACTGCGCAGCCGCAGGGTGACATTTCATTGCACCAAAGCAGTTTTGGTAATTATCCCTGTATCCCTGGCGGATTCGCATATCCCACCGACAGTGAAGGAAAGTTGATGTATCCGCTGGCACAGCTTAACTGCAGGGATTTACCGGCATTGCCCGGGTACCCACCCAGTGGTTACTTACAATTTTACATTTCAACCAACGATACATACGGAATCAATTTTGATAACCTGCGGGAGCAAAAAGATTTCAGGGTCCATTATTTTACAGAAGAAGAAGTGAAGGAATATCAGACAGATTTCTCCTTCCTTGATCAAGTCATCGCCGTTGGAGAATCGCCGGTAGATGGGCCTCATGCGCTTAGCTTTGAATCAGGAACTGATCACGGAAACATGATCGATTACCGCTTCAGTAAACGTATTCGTCCGATGCTTGACCGGCTGGCTGGTGAATATCCGGAGTATGAAGATGAGTTGAATGAATATGTGTATGATACGCTCAGCGGTAATGGACATAAAGCAGGAGGGTATGCCTGTTTTACCCAGGATGATCCGCGATCAGATGAGCCGGAGCTGGAAGATTATATCCTGCTGCTCCAGGTTGATTCCGATGATCATATTATGTGGGGAGATGTGGGTGTAGCCAATTTCTTTATCCATCCGGATGATCTGGCACGTCTTGACTTCAGCAGGGTGATGTACACCTGGGATTGCAGCTAAGTTATATTTCAAAGTGTATGCCTTCCTTCAGTAATTGCTGATAACGCTGCCGGTTGAACTGGTACATCTTGCTGGGCCTTCCCTTGCCATCGGTTTTGGCCAGTTCGTTCGTTTCATCGAGGATGCCCAGGGCCATTATTTTCTTGGCAAAATTGCGCCGGTCAATGGGCCGGTCCAGTAATACGGTATAGAGCTTTTCGAGGTCAGAAAAGGGAAATTTTTTATCGAGCAGTTCAAATCCGATGGGTTGATAACGGATCTTGGTGCGTACCCGTTCAATAGCAACCCGTACGATCTCTTTGTGATCAAAAGCGAGGCGCGGAAGCTGACCGATCGGAAACCATTGCGCATTCTCTGCATCGGTAGTGGCTTTCAGCTCCTGGTATCTGGCCGATTTTACCAGGGCAAAATAAGCCACGGCAATAATCCGTTGACGGGGATCACGTTCCGGCTCACCAAATGTGTACAGCTGCTCGAGGTAGTTGACAGTTGCGCCGGTTTCTTCTTTTAATTCCCGTTTCACGGCTTCTTCGAGCGATTCATGTTCCAGTACAAAACCTCCGGGCAATGCCCAACTGCTTTTATAAGGTTCATATCTCCGCTGAATGAGCAATACAGATACACCATCAGTTTTGGAGTATCCAAACACAATGGCATCAACAGCTACTTTTATGGCACCGGGTGTGGCAGACATAAGCGCAAGATAATTCAACTCAATAACCGAAGGTAAAAAAGGCAAAGCAATTATCTTTAGCCAATAATCTGCTACTATGTACCTGTTGTTTCCCGGCCGCCATCACCTGGTTACTCAATTTCAATATGATTATCTGCAGCAACTGATCCGGGAGGGATACGGGCAGGAGGGTGAGCGGATATATCCCGCTGCTGTTGTATTTGCCGTTACCTCGGCCAATCACAGCAATACCCGTCGTAATCCATTGCCTTTTTATTTGCGGGCCATGATGCTGGCCCGGTTTTCTGCTTCGCTTGGCATACCCTGTTACGTTTATGGAATTGATGATTTGGGCCATACACCTGATTTTGCCGATTACACCATCAAACGTATCGTGAATGAAAGCGATGGTTTGCTGGATCTGCATCCCGGCAATACGCAGGTGATTTGCTCCACACCGGTATTGCAGATGTATCGCGCCCTGGGTTACAGTATCCTGCCGGCAGAGTTGCGTGATGAGTCCACCTGGTCTTATCATACCGCTATGCCCTGGCAACTGGTAGAGCAGATTGCGGGAAATGATGAATGGGAGAATGATACGGCCTTTGCTTCGCTTATCCATACCTCAGCGCGGCAGTTGTGGCAGCAATATCAGTTGCCGAAAAAGATCAGCATGTTGTTTTCCGATAAAATGATCGGCAGCGATGGCGATCTGACCAGCACCCGCGATTACAATGTATATGTACGGCAAATGGATGAAATAGCCGGACTCAAGTTTGATGATACGGCTCCCTTCATTCAACCAGGCCGCATAGGTGATATTGGTTGTGCGGTGGGGTCCTGGATTCGCATGGCCTGTGCGCAGCCGGCATTGCGTGAATCCGATTTTTATGGTATCGAAGTGTCCCGTTTTTTATTCGAACTCTGTCAGCAGCGTAAGCTCAACGGTGATTTCGTAAATCCGTTTGTATTCTTTTCACAGAAAAATGCGGTGACCGGACTTGTTTTCCCATGGCTCTCTATGAACACGATTCATACATCTTCACTTACTCATGAGATCGAATCATATGGCGGGCGGGCCGACCTGCTTCAGTTTATCCGCAACCGTTTTGAAGAATTGGTACATGGCGGTTGCTGGATCAACCGCGATGTAGTGGCTCCGTTTGATAAAGAGAAAGAAGTATACCTCTGGCTGCGTGAGGATGACGGGGAAAATGACGAAACCCTTTTATCAGGATACGCTCTTCCCGAAAAACTCCGCCGTTTATCTACCCGTGCACGTTTTTACCGCTTTGCCCGCGATTTCAGAAAAACAGAGGGGTATGCATTGCCGTACCGCGATGAAATAATAGAGGGGAAACTGTATCATGTATTGCGGCTGGCCGATGCGGCTGAATTTTTAAGCCGGAAAGATTATGCAGATAACTGGGAAAGTGAAATGCACGAAACCTTTTGTTTCTGGGATTTTGAAGAATGGAAGCAGGAGTTGCAGAAAGCAGGTTTCCGGATCCATCCCGGTTCCTATGCATTCCGCAATGAATGGATCGCTGAAAATCGCTGGAAGAACTGCAGCACTATTGGCACATTTGCCGATGGCCAGGTAGTGCCCATGGATTATCCCATCACCACCATGATACTCGTGGCTGTAAAAGATTGATCACCGGCATTACAGTCTGCACTTATTCAACACCTGTAGACATGCATTGCTTATTCCGAAATATTTTACCTGTTGTTGGTTTATCACTATTGTGCTGTTTGACTGTACCGGCACAGGAGGCTAAGCTATTGCCGGTTATTCCTGCACCCGCGCAGTGGGAAACATCATCCGGCAGATTTCTGCTGGGAGCAGATACCCGTATAACCGTACAGCACGATTCTCTGCAGTCAATCGCTAATCTGTTACGGCAATACCTGGGTGAGCTACACAGCAGCAATAAGGCTGATGGTGCAGGAGAACCTGCTATCATCCGTCTGCGTATTAATAAGGCCGTCGGCCATTCCTCCGAAGCCTATTCGTTAAAAATCCGGGAACGTGAACTGATCATAGAGGCTGGTGGGCTGAAGGGACTCGGCTGGGGTGTGCAGACTCTGCGACAGTTATGGCAACCGGCTTCGGAGGGGTACTGGCTACCTGCACTCGACATAAGGGATGAGCCACGCTTTGCTTACAGGGGGATGGCACTGGATGTAAGCCGTCATTTTTTTCCCGTTTCTTTTATTCGTCAGTATATCGATCTGCTGGCATTATATAAGTTCAACACATTTCACTGGCATCTTACAGACGACCAGGGCTGGCGGATTGAGATCAAATCGCTGCCACGGCTGCAGGAAGTGGCTGCCTGGCGCAGTGGCACACTTATCGGACATAAAAAAGAACTGCCACACCGCTTTGATGATAAACGATATGGCGGTTATTATACACAGAGCGAAATAAAAGATATTGTTGCCTATGCGCAGCAGCGGGGTATTACTGTTATTCCCGAGATCGAAATGCCGGGTCATGCACTGGCAGCCCTGGCAGCTTATCCGCAGCTTGGTTGCACGGGCGGACCGTACGAAACCGCTCGCTTCTGGGGTATTTTTGATGATGTGTTTTGCGCAGGCAATGACAGCGTATTTATTTTTTTGCAACAGGTACTCGATGAGGTAATGACCCTGTTTCCCTCACCTTATATTCATATTGGTGGCGATGAGTGTGTAAAAGATAAATGGAAGGCCTGTGTGCGTTGTCAGCAGCGCATGCAAAAAGAGGGGTTGAAAGACGAAGAAGAATTACAAAGCTATTTTATCAAAAGGATCGAGGCTTTTGTACGTAGCCGCGGGCGTCATATCATGGGTTGGGATGAGATACTGGAGGGTGGGCTGCCGCCTGATGCGTTGGTGATGAGCTGGCGTGGTGAGGCAGGTGGTGTAGCCGCTGCGGCGCAGGGGCATCCGGTGATCATGACACCCGAAACACATCTTTATTTTGATTATTATCAGCGTATGGATATGGCTGAACCGCTGGCTTCCGGCGGATTTAATCCATTGCATAAGGTCTATAACTACGATCCGCTGACCCGCATAGATAGTATGAGCAGGCGATGGGTGAGAGGTGTGGAAGGGCAGGCCTGGAGTGAATATTATTATAGTGAGCAACAGGCCTGGTATATGTTATACCCGCGTATCCTGGCACTGGCAGAGGTAGGGTGGACGGATCCCACCCGGAAAAACTATGCAGCGTTTTTAGAACGGGTGCCAGCTCAGCTCAACCTGCTGGCGGCAAAAGGTATTTATGGAAACAACGCATTTGAATCCATACAATTTGGCAGTAAACCGGCGGCAGGCGGAAGGGTAGTATTGCTGGAAAGTGAATGGCCCGGAGTACGTATTCATTATACGTTGGATGGAAGTGCACCAACCCTGCAGAGTCCGCTTTATACGCAACCTCTTTTTTTTACCGGCACGGCAACCATCCGCGCTGGACTCTGGCCGCCGCAGTCTGATACAGCAATAAGCTTTTTATCGAAAGAAATACGCATCCATAAGGCCAGCGATGCTAAGGTAGAATTAGTGAATCCCGCTATCGCCCGTTTCAATACCGAAGCCGATGCGCTGGTAAACGGGCTGACAGGAAATACACGGTACAACGATCAGCAATGGCTTGGCTTTGCGGGAAAGGACCTGGATGTATTGATTGAATTGAAAAAACCGGAACAGATCAGCCGCGTGAGTACGCAATTTTTACGTTATCACTGGCAGCGGATGTGGGAGCCGGTGCAACTCGAGATATTTACCTCGCGCGATGGAAAGAAATTTGACCGGGTATACAGGCAGGACCGGTTTCCGGTAAATGGTATAAATGCAGTGAAAGCGGTATTCGGTAAACGAACTGCCCGTTTTATTCGTATCCGTGCAAAAAATAAGGGCATCATTCCCACAGGCGAATATGGCCAGGGGAATGCGGCTTTATTGCTCGTGGATGAAGTGTCAGTAGAATAACTATTCTCCCGGCTTCAGTTGTTTTTCCATTACAATAAACTCCAGTGGCTGTTTGGGTAAGCCGAAGCGCGGGTCATTCATCGGGAAAGGTTTGCGTTCGCCGGTGTCGGCATAGCCACGCCGCTGGTACCAGGCGATTAGTTCTTCCCGCACTGATATGACAGTCATGGTGATTGCGGGAAGATTTTTAGTGCGTGCAAATTCCTCTGCGGCCTGCATGAGTTGCCGGCCGATACCGGCATTCTGAAGGGTGGGGGATACGGTAAGCATACCCAGGTAAAGGGCATTTTCGGTATCCTGTAAATGCACACAGCCCTGTATGATGCCGTTTGCATCAGTTGCTTTTAATACTACCGAACCCGGTGCTTTAATCAGATCGGTCATACTTTCTTCATCGATGCGGATGCCGCCCAGCAAATCGGCTTCGGTAGTCCAGCCCTGGCGGGAACTGTCGCCACGGTAACCACTATTTACAAGTGCAACGAGAGCCGGTACGTCTTCGGTAGTGGCGGGAATAATCATTAATGAATTCATCCGGCAAAACTAGGGAGTATCTTTTTTATTTAGCTAGTGCAGGTATGTCCCCGAGGTATTAGATACTACAAAATGTGTATTGGGGCGGCAGCGGTGAATGAGGAATTTTATTCATCCTTCATCTCAAAAAATAAATATTATGAAAGTTACCGGCATTATTCTGATTGTAGTGGGCATTCTTGCCATGGCATATAATGGTCTGGCTGCGCCTTCGTTCGAATATCCCCAAACGGGCGATGCAGCCTATGACACCGGTTATGCCATCGGCCTCTTTGCAATCGGCATTGTTGGATTGCTGCTGCTTATCATTGGTATTGTGCTTTTCCGGAAAGCCGAGCGCAGAGAGCGGCAACGTCAGTCAAAGTATTATGACTACGAAGCAGAGCGTCGCAATCAACGTACATACTGAACCATGTAGCCTGAGCCTGTAATGCAAAGGACCCGGTTGCCGGGTCCTTTTTTGCTGGGCTGTGATTCATGGCTATAAAAACGATGGTTAATCAGTATCCTCGAGAATAAACAGTTCTTCTACTTTTTTATCAAAGAACCGGGCCACTTTTAAAGCCAGTACAGTCGACGGCACATATTTATTGGCTTCCATGGCAATGATGGTTTGCCTGCTTACCGCTACCGCCTGCGCCAGCTCTTCCTGCGTAACGCCTTTGATGGCCCGCTCTACTTTTATTTTATTTTTCATCGGGTGCGGTTTTATTGTTTTTGTAAAGCAGGTAATTGAAACGGGCAATAAAGATGAGCAGTACCGTAAACATGTTGTAAACCATCACATGAAAGAACGACATGCCATATACAAAAAGCAATGCCAGCAAGAGCAATACATAATTGACCACAACGGCCCACATGAGCGACGAAAGACGCAGCCGGTCAATGAATTCATCTTCCTGTTTTTCGCGCGAGAATGCCACCAGCATACCACCCACCAGTATTAGAATGCCTGCCAGGGTGCCGGTAAAATTGACTTTTGTAAATGTAAAATACCTGGCGAAGCCCAGCAGGTCCTGGTTTGCAATGCTAAACATGCGCATACTCAGCCAGTTGGCTTCATAATCGGTTGCAGTAATAATAATACCTGCAATGAGTCCGGGTAAAAGCAGGCACCAGCCTAACCATTTGTACCGGTTGGGAAGAAGAAGATTTTTAATCATGGCTATAAAATTTCTTCAAATGTAAAGTAAACATTACATAATGTAATAAATAATTTACTTTTTGTAATGTTTATTTAACATTAGTCCCATACATATCGCCAGCTGCCATCGGGCTGCCGTTTCCAGACGGTATGAAAGATACCGGTCGACTGGCTGGTATTGCCAACCGAATCGGTGTTGATCCACAAATACTTACCATAGGTATAGCCGAGATCACCGCCGGCAGATACGGACACAAAATCGGGTGACCAGCTTACCCGGGCATTTTTGAAATGGGGGGCGGCATAATAATGAGCAATACCGGCTTTGCCATAGATCAGGGAGTCTTTACCGCGTTTGATGACAGCATTACTGTCAGCAAAATGGGTGAAGGCAGCCGCCACGCCCTGCGATACAGCCATGTCTGCAAAATCGGTTTCTGCCTGCCTGATCTCATTTTCGGCCTCTTTACTGTCAGGAGTTGCAGATGGCTGGCAGGCCAGTAAGATCCCGGCCAGTATCGCCGGGAAAAAAATAAGTTTTTTCATCGTTGATAAAAATTGGGTAATAGTAGTACGATAAAACTATCTATTTGTAACAACCCGGGCTTACCCAATCTGTTCAAACGGCAATCGGATTGGATGAAGTACGCAAAGAGCGGTTCGCAAAGAACGCAAAGGCGGTTCGCAAAGGGCGCAAAGCGGATAAAGAACGCAAAGAGCGGTTCGCTAAGAGCGCAAAGCGGGTACAAGAACGCAAAGAATAATCAGCACATCAGCACATTAGCACATCAGCACATTAGCCCATCATCCCATCATCCCATTGCTTCCTTCTCTTCAATCGATTTATTTTGGTTTTCAACTCATTAGCACATCAGCACACTAGCACATCAGCACATTGTCTCCCATCTTCAAATCGTCAAATCATCAAATCTTCAAATCATTAAGTACCTTTGCCGGCTATATGATAATTATTAAGACCCCTGAACAGATTGAGTTGATGCGTCAGAGCGCCCTGCTGGTAAGTAAGACGCTTACCGAAGTGGCTACGGTGCTGAAGCCGGGTATGATGACCCTGGAGCTCGATATAATGATCGGAAACTTTGTGCGTGATCATAAAGCTGTTCCTTCATTTTTAAACTACAATGGCTATCCTTTTAACTCCTGCATATCGGTAAACGATGTGGTGGTGCATGGTTTCCCTAAAAAGAAAGAGTTGATTGAAGGTGATATTGTATCGGTAGATGTGGGAGTGATCCTGAATGGCTGGCATGGCGATCATGCCTATACATTTGCCATTGGTGATCCCGGTGAAGAAGTGCTGAAGCTGATTGATGTGACCAAAGAGTCGCTTTATAAAGGTATTGAGAAAGCAGTAGCAGGCAACCGTATTGGCGATATTGCTTTTGCCATCCAGGAACATACCGAGAAAAAACATGGCTATGGTGTGGTGCGTGAACTGGTAGGTCACGGTCTTGGCCGCAGCATGCATGAAGATCCACAGGTACCTAATTATGGTAAACGCGGCAGCGGTATTAAACTGAAAGAGGGTATGGTACTGGCTATTGAACCCATGATCAATATGGGTACCAAAGATGTATTTACTGAAAGTGACCGCTGGACAGTGCGTACGCGTGATGGTAAACCTTCTGTGCATTTTGAACATGATGTGGCCATAGGAAAGGATCGGGGAGATATTTTATCCGATTATGCGCCTATTGAGAAAGCGGAGCAGAAGAATCCACACCTGTTTACGAGTAAAAAAGCAAACCTTGTACAACCCCTCTCCTGAGGGGTTTGTTTTATAAACCCATGCAGTCAGCAGATTTTATCATTGTAGGTGGCGGAGCCGCGGGTATATTTTGTGCCGTCAATATGGCCCGGTTGCATCCCGACCGGCGGGTGTTGGTGCTGGAAAAATCCGGTAAGCTGCTCAGCAAGGTCAGGATCAGCGGCGGCGGACGCTGCAATGTAACACATGCCTGTTTTGATATTGATGAACTGAGCAGGCGTTATCCGCGTGGCGGCACCTTTGTAAAAAAGACATTTCACCAGTTTGGTCCGGCAGATACAGTACAGTGGTTTGCAGAAAGAGGAGTGAAACTGAAAACCGAAGAAGACGGCCGTATGTTTCCTGTCAGCAATTCCTCGCAAACCATTATCGATTGTCTGATGCAGGAGGTAAACCGGTATCGGGTGACGATCGAGATGAATGCAGATGTGAAGGATTTGAAATATGTGAACGATCATTTTGAACTGATATCTGCCACTGGCCGCAGCTGGCAGGCCCCTGCCGTATGTATCGCCTGTGGTGGTTTTCCCAAGCTCAGCCAGTTTGACTGGCTCGCCGCTACCGGGCATGCCATTGAGCCGCCGGTACCTTCGCTGTTTACTTTCAATATGCCGGGGCATTCCATAACCAAACTGATGGGTTTGAGTGTGGAGCAGGCGCGTGTGCGGATAGCCGGCAGTAAACTGGAGTCAACAGGTCCCTTACTGATTACACACTGGGGGCTGAGCGGTCCGGCTATTCTGCGGCTCAGTGCCTGGGCGGCTCGTGAGTTGCATGATAGGCAGTATAACTTTTCCATTACGGTCAACTGGTTGCCGGCGCATCATGAAGAGAGTCTGCGTACCCTTTTTCAGCAATACCGGCAGCAGATACCAGCTCAGAAGGTCAGTAACCGTAATCAACTGGGATTACCGCACCGGCTTTGGGAATACCTCGTACAGGAGAGTCATATTTCACCGGAAAGGCGCTGGGCCGACCTCAGCAGCAAGGAGCAAAATCAACTGATCCGTAATTGTTGTCATCATACATTTGATATAAAAGGGAAAACCACTTTCAAGGATGAATTTGTAACAGCCGGAGGCATTCGCCTGAGCGAAGTAGACCATCGCACACTGATGAGCCGTAAAGTGCCCGGCCTCTATTTTGCAGGAGAAATCCTTGACGTAGACGGCATTACCGGAGGCTATAATTTTCAACACGCGTGGACGAGTGGGATGATTGTAGCGAAGAGTTAATGTGCTGATGTGCTAGTGTGCTGATGTGCTAATGAGCGGAAACTGTTTAAAGCCGGTTTTACAACTGTTTTTGCGTAAAATTATATTCTTCTATATTATTAAAGAATTATCCATACAAAACAGATAGGTGCTGCAATAGCATCAGGACATCAGCACACTAGCACATCAGCACATCAGCACATCAGCACATTAGCACATCAGCACATCATCAAATCAAACCTGTGCATTCATTCTCATCGTTGCCTTCGCACACAATGGCAAAAGGATCAGCAGCAGGAGTAACCATCCGCTTCCGGTAACGGCATAACCGATTGCCGTAAGCAGCATCAGGTAAAATGGATATAAAACCAGTAGTAGGGCCAGCAGTATAGAGTCGTAGTGATCGTTGTGTGCGGCTTTTTTACGGGTAAAATAACGGATGGGCCAGTAGAGCGGGAGGTGGGTGATGAGGCCAATAATAGCAGGAAGGGCAAGTACGGCACGCAATGCCGGCGAAAGCGGTATCGTCAGTAAGGCCTGTTGCTGTTGCCTGTCATTCTTATCTATTTCCCAGACCAGTTGTTCCAACTGTTGCCGCAGTTGCAGATTAAAGGTCTGAAGACGCAAACCTTCTGTAGCCTGTTTTTCCAGGTCATCCTGTCCAAAGGGCGTACCCAGGTTGATCCAGATATTTTTTCCGAAACGTATAAAGGAGCTGTAGTTGATTCCAACTGGTAATACCTGCAGGGGGATCTGCTGCTCCCAGCTGCTGGAAGCCAGCCGGGCTGTGCCTTTGCGGAGTGGGCGCAGGTGCCATTCGTTGATGCATTTGCCTTCGCTGAAAATGAGGACTACTCCCTTTTTCCGGAATATTTCCAGGCAGGCATCGAAGGTTTCGTAGTTGGTGCTCAGGTTTTCAACGCCTTCGCTCACGCGGTATACGGGCAGGATGCGGATGGCATGCAGCAGGCGACGGATGAAAGGATTTACAAACACATCGCCCCGGGCAAGTGACCAGACCGGTTTTGAAAACAGCGTATCGAGTATAATGGCGTCAAGAAAAGAGTTGGGGTGGTTGGCGGCCAGCAGCAAAGGCCCGTTGTGGCGGAGCAGTTCGGGGCGGTTTACAGTCAGTTTACGGCAGAACAGTAACAGGGCCAGGCGGATATAAATTTTCAGGGCGGCGTACAGCAAGACCAAATTTTGGTGAATATAGGAAAGTTGTAAGTTTTAAGTTTTAAGTTATAAGTAGAAGGTAGGGGTAGAGGGCAAAAGGTATAAGGCGGAAGGCCCTTGCAAGCCAGTTATTGTTACTCATGGAGGAGGGAAGGCAAGGGTGTGGTTGTAAATGTCTTTTTATCAATAACTTAAGGTGATTTTATGAAAAAAAACTGTCAACTGTCAACTGTCAACTGTCAACTTTTTTGTTGTATCTTTGCAGCCCCGATATAAAACCTTCGGGATTTTATCATGTTTGAAAATCTGATTCAAAAACACTTAAACGCTGATGCCCAGGAGCCGGCTGCTGCCAATGCAGATGCCGCTACAGCGACACCAAATGCACCTGTGCAACCCGTGGCTACTGCCCACGACGATTTTGACTGGAGTGTAGACAAACGTAATGTTATCTCCTACACCAAAGAAGAAAGAGAGAAGTACGATAATGTGTATGACAACACATTCGTACAGCTCAATGATGGCCAGCTGATGTTTGGTACTATCGTAGGTCTCACAAAGACTGATGTGGTATTGAATATCGGTTTCAAAAGCGATGGTCTTATTTCGCTCAACGAATTCCGTGACTTACCCGGTCTGAAAGTGGGTGATGAAGTGGAAGTAATGGTAGTGGAAAAAGAAGACCGCGATGGTCATCTGAACCTCAGCCGCAAACAGGCCCGTATCACACGTGCATGGGAGCGCATTGTGGAAGTTCACAAAACCGGCGAAGTTATTACTGGTACTGTTACCTCTAAAACGAAAGGCGGTCTGATCGTTGACGTATTTGGTATGGAAACCTTCCTGCCCGGTTCACAGATCGATGTGAAACCCGTTACAGATTACGACCAGTTCGTGAATAAGACTATGGAGTTCAAAGTGGTTAAGATCAACGAAACCATCAAAAACGCTGTAGTATCTCACAAAGCCCTTATCGAAAGCGATATCGAAGCACAACGTGCCGAGATCATGAGCAAACTCGAGAAAGGCCAGGTACTGGAAGGTACTGTGAAGAACATTACCGATTTCGGTGCCTTTATGGATCTGGGTGGTCTGGACGGTCTGCTCTATATCACCGATATCTCATGGGGTCGTATCTCTCACCCAAGCGAGGTGCTGAAGATGGATCAGAAGGTGAATGTGGTGGTTCTCGATTTCGACGACGAGAAAAAACGCATCAGCCTTGGTCTGAAACAACTGACTCCTCACCCATGGGATGTGCTGCCTGAAACAATTGCCGAAGGCAATGTAGTAAAAGGTAAAGTAGTTAATATTGAAGACTACGGTGCATTCCTCGAAATCATGCCTGGTGTGGAAGGTCTGGTTCACGTAAGTGAAATTACCTGGGCCAATACACCCATCAACGCCAAAGAGTTCTTCAAACTGGGCGATGAGCATGAAGCCAAAATCGTTACCCTGGATAAGGCAAGCCGCAAGATGAGCCTTTCTATCAAGCAACTGTCGCCTGATCCCTGGAACGATATCGAAACCAAATTTGCTGAAGGCAGCCGTCATACCGGCCTGGTGAAAAACATCACCAACTACGGTGTGTTTGTAGAACTGGCTCCCGGCATTGGTGGTATGATCCATATCAGCGACCTGAGCTGGCTCAAACGTTTCAATCACCCCAGCGAATACACCAAGGTTGGTTCCAACATTGATGTAGTGATCATGGGTATTGATAAAGAAAACCGCAAACTCCAACTGGGACACAAACAGCTGGAAGAAGATCCCTGGAATACCCTGCAGGATACCTTTGCTATCGGCAGCCTGCATGAAGGTACAGTGATCAAGCGCGACGATAAAGGCGCTGTGGTTCAACTGCCCTATGGCCTCGAAGGCTTCGCTCCCAACCGTCACCTCAACAAGGAAGATGGCAAGAGCATTGGTGCAGATGAAACTGCTCAGTTCATGGTAATCGAGTTTGACCGCAACGAAAAACGTATCGTTCTTTCACACAGCCGTATCTGGGAACAAGGTCAGATAGAAGAAAAAGAAGCTGCGAAGAAAGAAGCCCGTTCTGAAGCGGAAAAAACCAAGAAAGCCGTGAAGAGTATCCAGAACAAGGTGGAAAAAGCAACCCTGGGTGACCTCGGTGTGCTGGCCGACCTCAAGAAAAAACTGGAGAGCGGTGATGCCGGTAACGAAGAAGCAAAATCTGAATAAGATCTGCTGATCCGTATAAATTTAAACTGCCCGCCTTTGCGGGCAGTTTTTTTATACATATAGTCCATAACCAGCGCCTAAATCCTAATTTTGAACAGCAGGATTTCTAAAACAACTGTATGGGGGCATTTACAGAGCGATTAAAGAATGTAAAGCTGGTGCGTAAGCTGGTTTATCTGATTGTAGGGCTGGCATCCTATCCGGGTCTCGCCATTGTCAATAAATTGCGCATCTCCGGCACGGAACATATCCGTAATCTTCCCAAAAGCAATGTTCTTTTTGTAAGTAACCATCAAACCTATTTTGCGGATGTGATCACTTTTCTGCACATCTTCTGTGCAGTGAAATGGCGGAAACAAAACCGCCTGGGATTACCCTATTATTTTCTCAACCCATTTACCCGTGTCAATTATGTAGCAGCTGAGCAGACGATGAAAGGCAGCTGGATCAGCCGTTTTTTTACCCTGGCCGGGGCGCTTACTGTACGCCGTACCTGGAACAGCTCGGCCAATGAAACCCGCAAGGGACTCGATCCTTCCGATACACGCAAGATTACGCGGGCTCTGGACAACAACTGGGTAATCACTTTCCCCCAGGGCACTACCAAACCCTTTGCGCCGGGACGTAAGGGCACGGCACTTATCATCAAACAGAATAAACCCATTGTGATACCTGTAGTCATCAATGGCTTCTGGCGGGCCTTTGATAAGAAAGGGCTGCGCTTCCGTAAAAAGGGAGTGACGCTCACCGTACGCTTCAAAGAGCCGCTTGCCATCGATTACGATGCCCCTACCGATAAGATACTGGAGCAGGTAATGGATGCTATTGAACAGAGCAAGTCCTACATGCTCAAAGGGGCACACCACCGCATGAAGCAGGAGAAGGCAGAAGGTGAAGGGTAGAAGGGATTAGGTGGGTTGAGTTTTTTAATAAGTTCAAAACCAAATAGGGTTGTCATTTCTGCGATTTTGCAGTAAAAGGCAGTAATTTCCGTTCTTTGTTTCAGCTATGAGTCAGAAGCCTGCCACTATTAAGGAGATTGCCAAGCGCCTCAATGTATCGGTGTCTACGGTGTCGCGTGCATTGCATAACCATCCCAGTATTGGGTTGCGTACCAAAATGCAGGTGCAGAAACTGGCCGAAGAGTTGAATTATGAACCCAACCAGGCCGCTATTTCCTTCAAACAGGGAAAAACATTTACGATAGGTGTGATACTGCCCAACCTGGGCGAAGAGTTTTTCTCTATTGCTATCAATGGTATTGAGGAAATAGCCATCAAAAATAATTACACCGTACTCATAGGCCAGTCGCACGATGACAGTGAGCGCGAGAAACAGGTGCTGGATACCATGCGCCGCCATCGTGTAGATGGTATACTTGTTTCGCTTTCCAAAAACACCGACAGCCTGGAGCATTTTGAACAACTGGGTAAATACAATATTCCCGTTGTATTCTTTGACCGCGTGCCGGATTCGCCCGATATGTATTCGGTCAGCTGCGATCTGCGTCAAAGTTCAGTACAATTGGTTGATTGGCTGGTAAGCCGTGGACATAAAGCTATTGGCTTTATCAAAGGACCCGAAAAGATCATCCCTTCGCAGGAGCGCTTGAGTGGATATTATGAAGGATTAAAGAAAAATAAGCTGCCCGTTGATGAGGCCTATGTAGTGCGTACTGATCTGGGTAAGGAGCAGACCTGGACGGCGATGGATAAATTGTTTGCCCTGAAGAAAAAGCCCACCGCTATCATTGCCTTTAATGATTATGTGGCACTCGATGCGATCAAATATGCGCGCAGCAAAGGGCTGCGTATTAATAAGGACATATCATTTGTAAGTTATGCCAACCTGCCGGTGACCAGCTATCTCGATGAACCGCCTGTAGCCTCTGTTGAGCAATTTCCTTATGAGCAGGCTACCCGCGCTACAGAAATGCTGCTGCATCTTATTCATCACCGCGAAGAAGAGCTACCGGAAAAGAAAGTCGTCATGCAAAGCCAGGTGATTGTGAATGAAGACCGGGAGGGTGGTGAGGCGTTGTAAAGCTTAGGCTTTGCGAAATAGGATTTGCCGGGCAATTATCCGTTTTTTTGGGAGAACGATGGGTTTGTGAATACGAATTGTAGTAAGCGATATTTTCTGCTGTTGCCAGGTCTGTTTTTTTCGGCAGACGAAATAGTATTTTTAATACAGTAATGATGAGCCTCACTGCAGATAAGCTTGACATATTGATGGACTCCGGTAAGCTATTTGAAAGGGATAAGGCTGCTGTAAGTATATTATTAACGGCTATAAATGACTGGCCTGAGCCAATCGCGACGCTGGCCCAGTATGTAGCAGAAGTGGAAAGATTTGCAGGTGGCCATACGGGTAAGAGCATACTTTCCCAAAAAATCACTTCCTCAACAGCTCATAGAGAGAGTTGGAAGCAGGAATCGTTAGCTGTTGTATTAGAGATTTTTATATATTTCCCTGATATGTCATCATTGAAAGAGGTGGTTGAATATTTGGATGAAAAATACCTCGTGTAGAGATTTGAAGCTAACGAAGTGCAGGTGTTCCGAAGCTTAAATATCTGGCTAACAGGAAAAACATAAACCAGGCTTTCAAAATGAAAAGGGGTGAACGAAATAAAATTCTTTTTTCGGCACAGCCGTCTTTACAGCGGATAAGAAATTATATTCTAGATATTCTCGGCCTTTTCGGGGTGGTATACAGCGTATTGAGTTTTAATGAAAACCCGTTTTTCTTTTCATGCGTTCTTGCATTTCTTATTGCAGCTATTCTTTTGTCAGGATATAACAAGGTGCTGGTTTTTAAAGCGGAGATTGTTTTTAAGGTTCAGCATCCGATTGATTTTTTCTCAAAAGAATGGCGCTTTGTCTTTGAGGAAATAGAATCGATAAATGCAGATTTAAGACTTAGCAAAAGAAGATTTATTCTTTCTGAAATAGTCTCAGTGATTTTTCCTGTTAGTTCTTTTTGGAATACGGTTACTATTAAAAAGAAAGACGGCAGCATCGCCATTATTAATACAAAAGTAGATAAGGAAGGGCTGGAAAAAGCGCTGAGTGAAGTGGGCCAGCTGACAAACGGCAAAGTCCCAATAATTTTTCTATGAAGGGTTCAAAATTATATATGTATGGCCCAGAAAAAGAATGAAGAAAACGTTATTCAGCGAATACGTCTTTCCAGGAAGCAATTAAAAGAAATGATTGCAAAAGAAAAGGGTGTTTTAGAACCTATATTCAGCAAAGAATATTTGAATGACACCTATTTGCTGCCCAATGGGCATGTAGTAGTGGATTTCGATACGCATGGTTTTTTGTATAGTTCTTTTACCGATTTAAAGAACTGGATTCGTCAGCTCAGGAAGATGCAGGACGAGGAACTTCCTTCACATATTTTAAAGAACCGGTTATTGTATGGAAAAGAATTTCTACTCCATATACCTGGTCTGCTGGAAATGGTTGTGGACGTTTTCAAATTAAAGGACAGTACGCCCACCATTGATCAGCTGAAGATCATTGATGAGCAGTTGATGAAGAGGCGAACTGAAATTACTCCAGCAGTTTTTTCCGGTTTGGTAGCTTACGCGGGAGAAATAATTAAAAATTCACTGAACAACGCAGAATGGGCCATAGTGACTAGTGCATTCGATACTGCGGTTTACGAACCGCTTGTCATTGAAGGAGAGATGACTTATAACCCTTTTTTTCCTGTTTACAGGGAATTATTTGAACAATATCCGGAAACAAACAGGTTAAGTTTGGCGGATGCCGTGCATATAGAAATGAACAGGTGATGTAAAAGGGCTGATGACTTTGCAGCTCAGTTGAACATGGTTTAGAAAGAAGTCATGAATTTGCCAGTTGAATGATATCTGTGATCTGCTGCATTCATTCAGTTACATATTGGTTATATATAACAATAGTAGTATGAAGTTTTGGCAACTATTAGACATTTTTAGAGACGAGAAACTTTTGCTAGTTGAAGTATTTAGTCAAAAAAAGTGGCGAAGCTACTTGCCTATTTTTTATAACATTGAAAATGTAGTAAAGAGTCAGGATAGAACCATCTTAGATGGTGAAATTGATGATGAACTATTAAAAGAAATGTGTTCTAAGACAAGTAAAAGCATTTATTTTTCTAGTCGAAAAAATGTAATTTATTCTTACAAAAGCGAATATGCAGATACTGAAATTCAGCTTTTAGATGCAATCACGAAATTTAGTCATGATGCAATTGAAGAAGTATTTGAAAAATCAGAAGCTGACGTTGGTGGTGAGTCCAAATAGGCAACCCTGTTAAAGACCTGCTAGCAAATTTGAAAATATTTGTTTAAGTTGGCTGTAAAATGAATTATAAGAAGAAACTACTGTTTTTTTTTGATTCTGCCGGCAGTTCTGCTCTTCTTAAACCAATGCAGGATGGAGACGAATGTATATAAGAATTTTCCAAAATGTACTTTTGAGATAAGTTCTACTAACTAACCTCCAGATTTGAAGATAATACAAAGCTAAATTTTATGGCATATACTATGGATGATGAGTTAATTTCTTTATTTAACAGAGCTCAATCTGATACGTACAAGGTACACGATCATGCACTATCAGATTTGAGGTTTCTTATAGAACGTTTTACCATGAACAGATATAGTGAGCGTGAACGGGAAGACTATCTGGATTTTTTTTATAACAAAAACCTGATTGATTATAGACTTGATTCGGAAAAATTAGATTTAATTAAACATTTTTTATTTTTCTTACTATTTAATTTTCCAGATAGAGCCGAATCAGTGGCTAAATGCGTTAAAGTTCTGTTTGACCCGTCTATTTATGAAGCCATATGCAGCGCCATTGAGTTTTATATGGAAAAAAACGACCTGGCTACCTATGAATTAATTTTTGGCATTACTGATACAACTAATAGCGCCGAGTATTTTAAAAATAAACGGGTAGTAGAGTTATTTCAGCGAATCCGAAAGTCCGGTGGAAAGTTTTCAGCTGCATTAATTGAGGACGTGTTTAATTTTTACAACGAAAATGAAAAGAATATTTCTTCGTAAATCCAAGAGTATACTTAATAAATATTTTTTATTTATGAACATTTTTACGGTTGTGCAGAGTTATTTTTTGTTTATTGGTTTATGATAATTGCAAATGCGTAATTAAGCTGCCCGGTTTTACTGTCAGTGAAGTTCAACGTCGGATAGATAATAAATGAAAATTATGAAGTATCTGCTATGCTTTTTAATGCCGTTATGTATCGGTAAAATTTGTTCAGGGCAGAATAGGGCTATACTGTCAAATATTTCTGATTCACTGTTTATTAGAAACCTTATAATTCGGGATAGCTGTATTAGATTTATTCCAGTTGGTAAGTCAGATGCTGTTCTTGACTTTTTCTTAAACGATTATGATACTCCTGATAGTAAGGTCTATTATTGTTCATACGATACTACTTTCTTGATTCTTTATTATGTGAATGAACATTTGGACGATACATCCGGATATATTCCCATTGAGACATTAAAGAGGCGTTTAATTTTTTACAACAGAGAAAGAAAGGTTTCATATAGATTCGAAAATTTTATTAAAGCAGATAAAGGACGTCCTACTATAGAAGATATTGTTTCTGTGGGTTCTCTTGTTGTTATTTCTGTTTTTGATTCTACAAACATTTCATTGGGAGAAATAATAATAAGTAAAGATCGAAATAGAAATAGATTTATTTATCCTAAAATAGTGTACTTTAAAGAGAGTAAATTCGACAGGAAAGGCAAGCGATCAAATTTAAAGCTTCATACAGATCTTTTTCTTACGGATGATGTGAGGAGAGTAGTTGGATATATTTATTCATTGGATAATGAATTCTTTACTCGATAGGTTTTCAAAGTAAATATATTAGCAGAATATGAAATCAGTCAACCAATTTTTTAGCAACGGAAAGTGAAGGGCGGGGCATTTCTTTAATACTTCTATTCAATAATAATAATGAAACTTGTTGGATTTATTCGTCAATATAATGATATAGATGAAGCGCTTCCCCTGGATTTTGTCATGACTGGGAAAGTGTGCGGAAATGCTGATCAAAGAGCGATTCTGGAATATTTGAAGAAGGGACATCTTTTGATGGC
>MKTY01000011.1 GCA_001898485.1 Sphingobacteriales bacterium 46-32
TTTGAAAGCTTCGAAGTCAAATGACTGTTTGTCTTTCATTTCCATTTGTGTTAGTTTTAAAGTTACAAAACTTCAAACTGACACACTTTTTGTAACACTCTCGTTTCTGCAGATTTGTAACTTGAAAATGATACAGAATCTGCCCAATAATTTTTAGATAATATTGGTTTGAATAAGTCCACGACTTCCCGGAACAACAGTGACGTCAGCTTTTTTAAATGAAATTCGATGAGAAAACGATGTTTACTTGAATATCGATGTTTCAGGAAATCACGCGTTGTTGCCGGGGCCAAAATTTTCCGAATGATCTTTATTTCAAAACGGATACCCCAGAAACAAAACAGGCCACTAAAGCGGCCTGTTTGACAAATTGTTAATCACCGTGCCCAGAACAGGAATCGAACCTGCACTCCATTGCTGAAACCAGATTTTGAGTCTAGCGCGTCTACCAGTTCCGCCATCTGGGCATAAGGGGCTGCAATATTACGGCATTCCGGCTAAAATGAAGGGAATCAGTACCCGAAATTTTGAATCAGGGCCGGCAACAGCGCTTTTTGGGCACAAAAATGCGTCCCAGCCAGCGGCCCACCTGCATCAATACCTTTTTCCACCCTTTCTGTTCCATGCCGCAAAGATACGATTGCCTGCCTTACACGAAATGTTATAACCACTCTCAGGAATCAATTGGTGAAACCCGCCAGAAATCTCAACTTTGCCTCTCAGCACAACGATCTCAGGCTATATGATTAAAATCGGACTTATCCGCGAAGGCAAGACCCCGGCCGATAACCGGGTGGCACTTACACCGGCACAATGTAAATGGATCCTCAAAAACAGTACGGATGTACAGATAGCTGTACAATCCTCGCCCGACCGCTGCTTTACCGACCGCGAATACACATCGGCCGGCATCGAAGTGATGGAAGATGTGTCGCATTGCGATATCCTGCTCGGTATTAAAGAAGTACCCGTTTCGCAACTCATTGCCGGCAAAACCTACCTGTTTTTTTCCCATACCAAAAAGAAACAACCCTATAACCAGCCACTGCTCCGTACCATCCTCGACCGGCAGATCCGCCTCATCGACTATGAATGCCTGGAGCACGAAGATGGCCAGCGCATCATTGGCTTTGGTTTTTTTGCCGGCGTGGTCGGCGCACACAATGGCATGATGGCCTATGGCCAGCGCTCGGGTTTATATCAATTAGACCGCGTGTATAAACAACGCAGCTTCCGCGAACTGATCCACACCTATTTCGGACTGCGCCTGCCCAATGTAAAAATTGCCGTAACGGGCAGTGGCCGCGTGGCGCATGGCATACTCGAGATCATGAACCTGATGGGCATTCATGAGGTGGAACCCGAAGATTACCTGCGCCGCCGATTTGCCTACCCGGTCTACACGCAATTGAAGGGAGCAGACCTGTATGCACACCGGGAAACAGGTAAATACAGCCGTCAGCATTTTCATGAGCATCCACAGGAATATGGCTGCAAATTTCTGCCTTATGCAGAGCAAACCGATATTCTGATGAATGGGGTGTACTGGGATAAGCATGTGCCCCGCCTCTTTGAAAAAACAGATGTAGCCCGCGATGGCTTTATCATCCGCACCATTGCCGACATTACCGACGATGCCGATGGATCAGTGCCCATCAATCTCGGCGATCAGTCGATTGCCGATCCGGTATACGGAGTAGACCGCCATACGCTGCAGAAAACAGCTCCCTATCTCGACAACTCCATCGACGTAATGGCCGTGGGTAACCTGCCCAATGAACTTCCCCGCGACGCTTCGCGGTATTTTGGCGAACAACTCATCAAATTTGTACTCGAAGACCTGGTCAAAGGCGGCTCAGCACTCATCAGCCGTGCTACGATGACAGAAAATGGTAAACTCACAGCGGAGTATTCGTATCTGAAAGAATATGCGGGAGAAAGTTGAAAGTATAAAGAGTTTAAAAGTATAAAGGGTATAAAGAGTTTAAAGCGTTTAAAGGGGGCTGTCAGTTATTGACTAAATTCAGTCCGCTGGTCAATCATTAGCACATTAGCACATCGGCATATCAGCACATTGCTCTCTCAAATCTGCAAATAGTAGGGTTTCAACAATTCATTAAACCTCTCCGAGTACCCGTTCTCTTCATTCTTAATAATGATTTCGTCTTCGGTTGGCTGGGCGGCATTTTTTCCGGCCTGTATCAGCACCCGGAAGGGTTGATGTCGCGGCGTTTGCCGGGCAAATAACAGCTGATGCAAATGCCATCCATTTTCTTTCAGTAGATTCTGTGCAGCAGACCAGCGCTTAAAAGGCAGCAGCAGGTATAATCGTCCGCCGGGCGATACTAAAGAGTTAATAGCCTGTACCAGTTCCTGCAGCGTAAGGTGGCTGCTGTGGTGTGCCATATTTCGCGAAGCACGATCCGATTGCCATTCATTTTCATAAAAAGGCGGATTGCAGACAATGCTCTCAAACAATGGCGGAGACGGCCAGGTTTTTATATCCTGTTGCAATACGGTAATACGATCACCCCAGGGAGAAGCAGCGGCATTTTCTTTTGCCTGATCAGCCGCAGCTGCATCTATATCCAAAGCAGTGATGAGATGTGGGCATTGCTGGGCAATCATCAGGCTGAGCAGGCCCGTGCCGGTACCGATATCGAGTAGTAGCGTATCAGTGGTTTTGTCAGTGAGCCGTTTTCGTTCAAGGTCCGCCACCCAGGCACCAAAAAGGCAGCCATCGGTTGTTACCTTCATGGCAGCACGATCCTGATAGATGGTAAATTGTTTGAACTGAAAATAACTATTGGCCATGGTGCAGCAATAATAGCTGCAAGATAAGCACTGCCTAGCCAATAGGCCTTACCAGGGTAGCTACTTTCTCGGCATAACCCGCGCCAACGGGCAGGGTGATATTGCCAATATAAATACTGTTTTTGTCGGCCCGTGTAATGCGGTTGTTGGCTACGATATAGGAACGGTGAATGCGGGTAAAGTGACGCGAGGGGAGCAGGCCTTCCGTTTCGTTGAGCGTAAGCCGGCTCAGCAATTTGCTGCCCGTAAAAATAAACTGCACATAGTTGCCCGCACTCTGCACATACAGCAGGTCGGCCAGGTTCACTCTTATCTGCTCTGTGCCGCTGCGCAAAAAGATGTCGCCCAGGTTGGGGCTGCCGGTAGCAGAGAGTTGCTTCAGGTGCAGCAATTCCTGTGCTTTATTGACGGCTTTCAGAAACCGCACCAGCGAAAAAGGTTTTAATAAATAATCGGCCGCATCGAGTTCAAAACCTTCCACAGCATGCTCACTATAGGCGGTGGTAAAAATCACCAGGGGAGGATCTTTTACGGCACGCAACCATTCAATGCCGCTCACATCCGGCATTTTGATGTCGAGAAATATCAGGTCGGGACGGTCTTCCTGCAGGTTGGCCATCGCCGTCATGGCATTGGTATAGCAGGCCTTCAGCTCGAGAAACGGAACTTTGGCTGCCAGCGATTTGATCACTTCCAGTGCAATAGGTTCATCATCGATAGCAATAGCGGTCATAGCTTCTTTTTTCTATGGCAAAATTAAATATACAGATCATTTACGTTTGAGCACTTCTTCTATCTGCTCATAGAGTTTTTCTCCGTCGCTGGGTCGCAATGCCTGCGTCACCGCCAGTTTCCCCTTTTTATCAAAAATAAAATAAGTGGGATAACCAATGCTTGCACCGGCGGGCAGCAGTTCTTTCCAGAATGTTTCTATTTCTGTTTTGTTTTTGCGCAGGTGCCAGCCACTCATACCATTTAACTTAATAAACTCACGCCATTTACCGTCTTTCTCATCATCGTCCATATCGAGATAGAGAAATGCGACCTCTTTTCCGGCAAAACGTTGCTTTAATTGCGGAGTGTAAGCCAGTTCCATGCGGCAGGGACCGCACCAGGTGCCCCAGATATCGAGGTATACTACTTTTCCCCGCAGTTGCTCCAGCACTTTGTAGATAGACCGTATCTCTTTATAGTTGGCTACAAGTCTCACACTCGTGTCATTGCCGCTTTGGGCGAGCAGTTTTTCCAGTTGTATCTCTTTACCGGCAAGACTGCTCATCCAGCGGCTGCGGGGATAATTTTTTTTGAATTCGGAAAACAATTGCCGGTAAGTTGCGAGATCTTTATTACGCCCCTGCAGCCATACCTGTTGCGCCAGCCAGGTCTCAGCTGCTGCCGGCGTAAAACTGTTTTTTACGAGCAGCCAGTTTACAAAAGGCTTACCGTTGATTTTTATCTGGTTGTTGAGTGAGTCGAAGCGCTGCTGATAATAGGGTAGCAATATTTCATTGCTGCTGCCGTGCTGCAGGTAATAATAGAATGCTTTCATCTCAAGATAGCGGGTATAGGAGTCGGCATAGTAGTGCTGAAGCAATGCGGGTGATACGGCAGCCTGTGGCGCCGCAATGGAGTCGTACAGCGTAGCTATTACCGGCAACCGTTCTTCTTTGGGCCAGTTGCTGTACCCGCTTGCATAATAATACAGTTGCTGATTAAAGTTGGCTTCAGTTTCTGCCAGCAGCCATTTTTTATCCGTATCGTCCAGCTCCGAATGGCGGATCATCCTTACCTGTTCATCATAATGGGCTTTCCAGGGTTGGCGTACAGAATCTGTCCAGTGATCAGGCGAAATTTTTGCATAGTCGCTTTTGACCGACTCCTCCTGCATAAAGAAAGGAATACTATTCAGGTTCAGTTTCCACAACAGCTGATTGACGCTTGCTGTGCTGCCCTGAAGAACTTCCGGCGCAGCATGGAGACTGTCCCAGCTGATCTGCAGGCTGCCCCCTGGCTCGGCCATAATCAGGTGAGACTGTCCGCCATGCTGCAGGTAGATCAATTTTCGCTCAGATACCGGAAGGTTGGTATGAAAGTTTCCATGGCTGTCGATAGGTATGTTGTAGCTATGTTCGTTGTAATAGCCGTATATAAAAGGGATGTTGACGTTTAAAGCATCCTCTCCCGCCCATTGCCTGACATGGCCCGACAGGGTGAACTGGGCGAGCAGTATCTGGCTGCTGATAAAAAGCAGGCCGAATAATAAAAGGAAACGTTTCATGTCAGTTTAGTTGAACAGTAAGGTGTATAAAGTATTCGTGTACGCCTGCGCGGATGATCAGTTCATGCCGGTCGGGATATAACAGTTCAAGTCTTTTCTGCACATTTACGAGGCCTATGCCATTGTTCATTCTTTCTGTATCCTCCCCGCTGCGCTGATGGATAGAGTTGTGGACATCCAGAAACAGCGAGCCTTCATGCACCGTGAGTGTGACCCGGATAAAAGAAGGCTTTTCGAGACTGATACCATGTTTGAATGCATTTTCCACAAATGGTATCAGCAGCATGGGTGGGATATCGGCTGTGGGTACTTTTTCGGGCAGCTGGATATCTATGCGGATAGAAGGGGCTAGCTGTGTACGCAACAATTGCAGATGAATATAATTGCGCAGGTAATCCAGTTCTCTTTGCAGCGGTATTTTTTCCTGAGCATTTTCATGAAGCATAAACCGCATCATTTCGCCCAGCTTCTGTGCACCTTCTGCTGTCTGGCTGGCTCCTTCCTGTAGCGCCAGGCCATAAATGGTGTTGAGTGCATTGAATAAAAAATGCGGATTGATTTGTGCACGCAGCGATTGCAGGCTTGCCTGTGTTTGTCCCAGCTCTGCCTGCAGTCCCTGCAGCATATCGATCTTGCTGCGCTGTATATTATAGACCAGCCAGGCCATAGTAGGAGCGGCGATCAGTTGAATGAGGGTGACGATGATCAGAAACGGCACAAAATGACGTCCTGCTTCCATTACAATTACGTACCATAAGTCAAACGCCAGTACCAGCACCTGCAGCTGCGTGAGGTAACGAAGCAGGTCCTGCTTTTGTTTAAACAGCTGTGCTCCCTTATGCCGGGAGAAGGCAAAAAGGCAAACATAAAAGCCCAGTATCAATGGTGGAATTGCATAACAATAGACGACCATGAAGGCCCTGATGCGTAAAAGTTCAAAAAAGATGGCAAAGAAGAAAATGGCAAAATAAGCAGTCGCACCGGCTGTAAGGTGATTGGTACACCATATCCGGAAGGAGCGATGACCGTGTTCCCGCTCCAGGTAATGAATGATGAGCTCGCGCAGCAGGAGATAGGGTACATACACTACCAGGATATGAATAATCGCCTTACCTCCCCGGGCAAAAGCATAGGTGAGCGAGTGGCGGTAACTGTTTGATCCATGATAGAGGTACTGCTCTTCGAAGTACTGTACAATAAACGCACCGCCCAGCAACAGTAAGAAGATTAATGCCAGCCTCGGCAGCAGCTTTACTATATTCTGCTGAAAGAGGGAACGTTTGGTGAGTAGCAGGTTGAGGAGCAGATGGCCGGTAAAAAGTACAATTGCCATCAGCGTTTCCGGACCGCCCACATTGCGGATATAATTAAAGGGCATGCCGCTCCGTTTAAAGCTGCTGCCATAAATGTCTTCCAGCATGGCAGGCGGAACGCCGGAGTCGCGTACCCATACCGACAGGATATAACAACAGGCAATAATGCCTGCCAGAAATATCTCATGTCGCCGCCATTGAATCTGCATAACTGTTTCTTTCTGCAAGAATACGGCATAGGTCAGCAGTACAGGTTACGCTGTGACCAAACAGGTAGTATTTGTGATGAAAATGTTGATAGCAAAACGGGGCTATAAGAGCGGGTGCTGAATAAATAATTTACCACTCAGCCCGGGCAGAAGCAGTGACGCTAAGATCGCTGAATTGCTGTCCGATAAACTTATAATAAGCCGTCATAGCGATCATACCGGCATTGTCGGTACAGTATTGAAAGGCGGGGATATGTGTATGCCAGCCATTGGCTTTTCCCATTTCAGTAAAAGCCTGCCGCAGACCGCTGTTGGCCGATACGCCGCCGGCCAGGCACAAATGTTTAATACCGGTTTCGCGCGCTGCTTTTTGCAGCTTATTGAGCAGGATGCTGATGATGCGTTGCTGAATGGAGGCGCAGATATCGGCCAGATTATTTTCAATAAACGCTTTGCGGGCCTCTTCTGTAGCCCTGAATTCTTCTTTATATACGAGGCTGGTGCCTGCATTTTGCAGAAAATAAAGAATAGAGGTTTTGAGTCCGCTGAAGCTGAAGTCGAGCCCTGGTATTTGTGGTTCGGGAAAACGGAAACGGGTTGGGTCGCCTTCTTTGGCATACTTGTCGATCAATGGCCCGCCGGGGTAAGGCAGTCCCAGCAGTTTGGCTGATTTATCGAACGCTTCACCGGCGGCATCATCGATGGTTTCGCCGATCACCTGCATCTGTGTGGGTGAGTCGCAACGCACGATCTGGGTATGGCCGCCACTCACGGTAAGGCAAAGAAAAGGAAAGGCTGGCTGGGGTTCTTCTATCAGGTTGGCAATTACATGCGCCTGCATATGATGAACAGCGATGAGCGGAATATGCAGGGCCTGTGCAAGCGATTTGGCAAACTGCGATCCTACCAGCAATGATCCGATAAGTCCCGGTGCCTGGGTAAAGGCAATAGCATTTAATTCCTGCATCGCTATGCCGGCTTCTTTCAGTGCGGTATTGACAACCGGCACAATATTCTGCATATGTGCGCGCGATGCCAGCTCCGGTACCACGCCGCCATATTTTTCATGCACAGCCTGTGTGGCGGTGAAATTGGAAAGTATTTTTCCGTCACGGCAAACTGCTGCCGATGTTTCATCGCAGCTTGATTCAATAGCGAGGAGGGTGATAGAAGTCATTCGGATGCAAAACTATTATAAAAAGTATAAAGAGTATAAAGGGTTTAAAGAGTTTAAAATGTTTAAGCCCCTTTAAACCCTTTAAACGCTTTAAACTCTTTATACAGTTACTTACTCCGTATCGCCACCACCGGATTCATTCTTGCTGCCTGCGAGGCGGGAATAAAACCGGCAATAATACCTACCAGAATACAGATGCCGATAGCCATCAGCATATTGGAAGTGGAGATGTATACAGGGAAATCGAGGGCGCCGGTGAGCACTTTGGTCAGTACAAATACCAGCAACAAACCAATCAGTCCGCCGATGATGCAAAGGAAGGCCGACTCCAGCAGAAACTCGGCGAGGATAACCCGGCTTTTGGCACCCAGGGCCATTTTTAATCCTATCTGGCCGGTGCGTTCGCGTACACTTACAAACATGATATTGGCCACGCCAAACATGCCTACAATAAGTGACAGGGCGGCAATAGCCCAGCCGCCGATATTAAGACTTACAAAGGCCGAGCTGATGGATTCGCTCAGGTCATTGATGTCGTTGAGTGCAAAATCGTCGTCTTTGGTGGGGCTTAATTTATGGATAGCCCGCATAGTGCCGGCCAGGTTGTCTTTGAGGGCCTTGCTGCTGTACTGTTCATAGCCCTGTACCATGATGATGGGATCCGTACGCAGTTCATTCATCATGGTGCGGGCAAACTTGAAGGCGATTACCACACTCTGGTCAAAGTCCCAGCCGCCAATCATCTGTTTACCCTGTTTTTTTATAACCCCCACGATGATGCATTTTTTGCCGCGGATGGTCACTTCTTTATCGAGAGCCTGCTCGGGTGAACCAAAGATTTTTTCAGCTACATCATTGCCCACAACAATGGAATTGCTGCCGCGGTCAAACTCTGCATCCGTCAGGTAGCGGCCTACCGGTACTTCAAAGGGTTGAATGTCATCAAAATCTTCGCTGATGCCATAGAGATTCACTCCGCTGAGGGTGGCCCCTTTATACTCTACATTGTCCTGGGTGGTAATGCGGAAAGAGGCATATTTGGCAATAGGGGTGCGTTCCTTGATCTGTTTTACCTCTTCGTAGCGGGGCGATGGACGGTTTACATACCGCCACCACGGATAGTCGGGACCTCCGCCGGTATATTCCCATTTGTCGATATAAATGGTGTTGGTGCCAAGCGAGTTGACCTCGTTTTTGATGTTCTGTTCCAGGCTGTTAACTACTGCCAGCACGCCTATGATACAGAAGATGCCGATGGTGACACCAAACAGCGACAGAAATGTACGGAGCTTATTTTTCCATAATTCCTGAAGGGCCATTTTGAGGCTGCTGCTGATAATCTCGAGTGTCCGGCGGATCATATAACAAATTTAGGGGCTTACCCCCGTGCCACGAAAGATTTTATATCAGCGGGGCGGCTGGACAGCGACCGGCTGTAAACCGCCCATTTTCGGGCATTCCACCGTACATTTGCGGGCTCAAAAGTCATCCGCAAGCCGGATCAGACCACTATTTATCAGAATCATGAAGTATCACAACGAAATACAACGACGCAGAACCTTTGCTATCATCAGCCACCCCGATGCCGGTAAGACTACGCTTACTGAAAAATTCCTCCTGTTTGGCGGAGCCATCCAGGTAGCCGGTGCGGTAAAAAGTAATAAGATCAAAAAGCATGCTACCAGCGACTTTATGGAAATAGAGCGGCAGCGGGGTATCTCGGTCGCTACTTCGGTAATGAGCTTCGAGTACAATAATATCCTCATCAACCTGCTCGATACACCCGGTCACAAAGACTTTGCAGAAGATACTTACCGAACCCTCACCGCTGTGGATAGTGTTATACTCGTGGTTGATAGTGTAAATGGGGTAGAAGAGCAAACACGCCGCCTGATGGAAGTGTGCCGAATGCGCGATACGCCGGTGATCGTGTTTATTAATAAAATGGACCGCGATGGTAAAAACAGGTTTGACCTGCTGGAAGAAATAGAAAAAGAACTGTCTATTACCCTGCATCCGCTTTCCTGGCCCATCAACAGTGGTAAGGAATTTAAGGGTGTATACAACCTGCACGATAAAAGCCTCCGCCTGTTTACCGCCAATACCCGCGACGATGAAGACAGTATTGCCATCAGCGACCTGCAGGAAAGCATTCTCGATGAAAAACTGGGCGAAAAAGATGCAGCCCAGTTGCGTGAAGATGTAGAACTGGTAGACGGCGTGCATGGTGCATTGAATGTAGATGATTACCTGGCGGGTAAAGTAGCTCCTGTTTTCTTTGGCAGTGCTATCAACAATTTTGGTGTAAAGGAAATGCTCGATACGTTTATCCGTATTGCACCCACTCCGCGCAGCCGCGAAACCAATACCCGGCTGGTAGATGTAGAGGAAGAAAAACTGAGTGGTTTTGTATTTAAGATACATGCCAACCTCGACCCGCGCCACCGCGACCGTATCGCCTTTTTCCGTGTATGCTCGGGTCGTTTTGAGCGTAATAAATATTTTCATCACGTGCGTCTCGATAAGGATGTTCGCTTCAGCAATCCTTACAGCTTTATGGCACGCGATAAGAGTATCATCGAAGATGCCTATGCGGGCGATGTGGTGGGCCTGTTCGATACCGGCAACTTCAAGATCGGTGATACGCTGACCGAAGGCGAAAATTTCTTTTTCACCGGCATACCTTCTTTCTCTCCCGAAATATTCAAAGAGGTAGTGAATAAGGATCCGATGAAGACCAAACAGCTGGAAAAAGGATTGCTGCAACTGACCGATGAAGGGGTGGCGCAGTTATTTACCCAGTTTGGCGGCAATAAAAAGATCATCGGCTGTGTGGGTGAACTCCAGTTTGAAGTGATTCAATACCGCCTGCTGCATGAGTATGGTGCATCGGTGGTATTTAATGCGCTGCCTTTCTACAAGGCCTGCTGGCTGTCGAGTAAGGATGCCAAAAAGCTGGAGGATTTTGCCCGGTTCAAACAAGCCAGTATAGGAGCAGATAAAGACGATCACATGGTCTATTTTGCCCAGAGTGAATGGTATCTGAATACGGAACGCAATAACAATCCCGATATAGAATTCCATTTCACTTCCGAAATTCATAAATAAACTGATGTATGGCGGTGCTGTTTGAAACACCTCGTCTGCTTGTGCGGCACCTGCAACCAACTGATGTGGATGCCTATCACCGTATCATTGGCGATGCAGAAGTGATGCGGTATATCAGGCCGCCACAGACTTTTGCCGGCACCCGCGAGTTTCTCGAAAAGGTGATCAGCCGGTATACACCCGGCTCACTCGATCTGCGTCTGGCAGTGGAAGAAAAAGAAACCGGGTTGCTCATTGGCAACTTTGCAATTATTCCGCTGGAGCGTACCGGACAGACCCAGTTAGGCTATGCTTTTGTACAGGCCGCCTGGGGTAAGGGTTATGCTACAGAACTTACCCGTGCAGGTATACGATATGCATTTGCACAACTGGGGCTTGAAGAGCTGGCCGCAATTGCCGAACAGAGCAATCTGGCATCGCTGCAGGTGCTGCTCAAATGCGGGTTTGAGCAGGTAGAAATATATGA
>MKTY01000012.1 GCA_001898485.1 Sphingobacteriales bacterium 46-32
AAAAGCCTCCAGCATTGCTGAAGGCTTTGTGCCCAATCCCGAGTGTTCGGGATGGATTCGAACCGCTATGTCGAAAAGAAAAAAGCCTCCAGCATTGCTGAAGGCTTTGTGCCCAAGACTGGATTCGAACTTGTCCTGGCTATCAATATTTTATAAACGCTGCGTGTCAAATAAGTGTCAGAACTTTTGAAGAGGCACTAAAGTTGCCAGTTCAAGTTTCTTTTATTCACTTTCTACCTATCCTTTCAAAGGTAGTAAAAAAGATGCTCCAATATAAATCTTGTATCAGTAAATAATAGCAAAGGGATGCAAATTGTATAATGGGAAAAATCCATTTTTCAAGTAGGATAGTTTCCAATTAACTTAGTGTTCATGAAATGGATAACCAGAGAACATCCAAAAATTGACCGTATCGCCTGCCCCTGGCTGATTCGCCGGTTTATTGATCCGGGTGCGGAGATCATTTATACGCCATTTGATCAGGTACTCCAATTGGCAGAAAAGTTAAATGCGACCCCATTTGATATTCCGGATGTAGAATATACTCATTATGGCCAAGAGTGCACATTTGATTATTTCCTTAAAAAACACCGGCTTACTGACCCAGCATTGAAAACACTGGGAGTGATCGTCCGGGGAGCAGATACCGATCATCATGAAATTGCTACTCAGTCCGCGGGTTTATGGGCCATCTCTGCTGGCCTGGCATACAATCATCCTGATGACTACTCTCTTCTGGAACAGGGGATAATATTATATGATGCTCTCTACAGTTGGGCCAAACATTTGCAAAAGGAAAAGCATACCCAACAACCGGACGAAAACCTGCTGCTGGAAGTCTTCAATAATTTTCTGAAAAAGAAATCCGGGAAAAAGATTCCCGCCTGGGCTCAGGAACTGAAAGAGTTGATCCAGGACCATATCGATACCAATCTTAGCCTGAAGGAAATCTCCGATAGCCTTGATATTAATCCATCCTATCTGTCAAGAGAATTTTCAAAACACTTCGATGACCTAAGTTTTGGAGAATATATTCGGAAACAGCGCATCGAAAAAGCTATAGAATTGATGGGCACGCATACTTATTCCCTAACAGAAATTGCTTATCTGACTGGTTTTTCAGATCAAAGCCATTTCTCCAGGATTTTCCGGAAACATACCGGGGCAAGTCCTTCTGATTACCGGAAAAAAATGCCAGAAAAGTAAAAACTGTACCAGCAGGTAATTTTTGTTCTATGTTGTGAGATCAAGAATGGATAACATTGTGGTGCTAAATCACGGTTATGAGGTGGATCACTAGAGAAAGGCCCAAGATCGACCGGATCGCCTGCCCGTGGGCGATCAAACGGTTTATAGATTCGGATGCTGAGTTTATCTATGTTCCCAAAGAAGCGGTTTTTGAACAGGCAGAAAAACTGTCAGCGATCCCTTATGATATTGCCGGTGCGGAATATACCCACTACGGGAAAGAGTGCACATTCGATTATATTATTAAAAAGCATGGATTAAATGATCCAGCTATTCACTTAATGGCACTCATTGTTCGTGGAGCAGATACGGATGATTTTGACCTGGCACCGCAGGCTGCCGGATTATGGGCTATATCTGCCGGCCTGTCCTACAATTTCAAGAATGACCAGGAAATGCTGGCCATTGGGATGAAGGTGTATGATGCGCTGTATTCCTGGGCTAAATACTGGCAGGATGAAAAGCACAACTGGCAACCGGTCTGAACCTGATCCACGGGCATCAAGCTATTGCCATGCATAGAATTTCTTCAAATTCTGGTTTTATATTATTGCATTTTCATGATGGATATATTCAGATAAGTTAACAAAAATCTTTTTTTATGAACAAGAAAATTTGGTTTATTGGTGGCCTGCTCACCTTTTGCGTCTCCATTGTGAGTTGCTCTTCTGAATTTGAAATTAAAGAAACCGAAGTGCCGAAAGAGGTAGTATCTGCGTTGAAAGCAAAATATCCAAATGCAAATGTGACAAAATGGGAAGCCGAAAGAGAGGATGGAAAATTTTATTTTGAAGCTAAGTGGAAGGAAAATGGAAAAGAAAAGGAAGTGCATATCTCGCCCGATGGTTCATTTGTTACAGAAGAGGATTAAGCATACTTTAAACTTAAATATTTGCAAATGAAATTTTCTTTCGCAGCTCTGGCTTTATTAATTATAGCAATGATGTCTTGTAACGACCAGGCAACAACTACTTCACCATCCGCATCTACGGATGCGAAAAAAGACACCATTTCTTGTGCTCCGGGCAGCAGTAAAGTAGATACTACATACATTCAGCAGATCACAGGTATAAAAGGCGTTTATAAGAACGGCGAATATAAGATATCCATTCCGCAACATGACCTGAAAATAATAGTAGATGGGTTTAAGATCATTCCTGCAATGGGCCTGGGCAGTTGGGTTTGCTTTACACCTTGTGCAGACAGTGTTATGGCAATGGGTGATATTGTTTTGACCGAAACCGACCTCGCTCCTGTACAACAGGAAGTGATCCGTCAAGGATTTTCTATCACCGCTATTCATAATCATTTTGTACGGAATCATCCCAATGTAATGTACATGCACATTGATGGGAAGGGCAAGATTGAAACTGTAGCTACCAGTGTGAAAGCTATCCTTGATAAAGTAAAAGCAGTGAGGGGGCATGATCCGAAAGAGAGCAAGCCGGACAGTGTAGTCAATACCATCAATATCCCTCAATTGGATTCCATTCTCGACTATAAAGGCGAATTGAGTAAAGGTGTTTACAAATATACCATTGGTCGCCCGGATGTATCGTTGCAGGAGCACGGTATTCCCGTTAGCAGCTTCGCCGGGTTCAATACCTGGGCTGCCTGGCAGGGAACACCGGACAAAGCTGCAGTAGCCGGTGACTTTGCAATGTTGGAAGATGAAGTAAAGCCTGTCATTGCAAAGCTGGTAGAAAATGGTATCGAAGTAGTGGCTGTGCATAACCACATGGTACACGAACATCCCCGCATTTTCTTCCTGCACTATTGGGGTGTTGGTCCGGCTGAAAAACTGGCCAATGGATTAAAAGCCGCGCTGGATCAGACAGGCAAAGCGAAACAGCACTAACATTCAGAGGATATCAAAAGGCAACAACAGTGAATGCACCTTATTCATTAAGGAGCCTAGTGCTCTATTTCCTGAAATTAGGCACTATTGGTTTTGGTGGACCGGTAGCGCTGGTAGGTTACATGCACCATGACCTTGTAGAAGATCGCAAATGGATTGAAGAGGATGATTACAAAGAGGGGCTTGCTTTATCTCAGCTTGTACCTGGCCCGCTGGCTGCACAGCTTGCTATATATATTGGGTATGTACATTATCGCCTGCGGGGAGCTACATTGGTAGGAATCGCATTTGTATTGCCATCCTTCCTGATGGTGTTGGGACTGGGCATCGCGTACAAATATTATCAGGGAATTGGTTGGATGCAGGTAGTATTCTATGGCATTGGTGCAGCAGTGATCGGGATCATTGCTGTCAGTGGATGGAAGCTAACAAAGAAGTCCCTTGCTAAGGATTATTACCTGTGGTTTATTTACCTGGTAACTGCTGCCACAACCATTATTACGGAGAATGAGAACGTATTGCTCTTCATTGCTGCCGGTATCTTTTATTGGTTGATCAAAAAAAGGTCAGGGATCAAAAGGAATATTCCCTCTTCAAAAATTTCATTTCTTCCTGTATTCCTGCAAATCAATGTCTCTGCAGATGTTTATGATCATAAATTGCAGCAATTGTTTTTCTACTTTGCAAAGGCAGGGGCCTTTGTTTTTGGAAGCGGGCTCGCTATTGTACCTTTTTTATATAGCGGGGTAGTTAAAGAATATGGTTGGCTGAATGACCAGGAGTTTATGGATTCGGTAGCTGTTGCGATGATCACACCCGGGCCGGTAGTGATCACGGTCGGATTTATCGGCTATCTGGCCGCCGGTGTTTCCGGAGCATCTGTAGCCGCCCTGGCAACATTCCTTCCCTGCTACCTGTTCACCATTATTTCTGCCCCTTGGTTCAGGAAATATGGAAAGCGTCCCGGTATCAAAGCGTTCATAGATGGGATCACGGCAGCGGCAATTGGAGCAATAGCAGGAGCTGTGATAGTGTTGGGTAAGCGTAGTATTTTTGATTTCCCTACGGTTTTGATCTGTGCTGCTGTAATTGCCATTCTTTTTTGGACAAAGAAGATCCCGGAACCGCTTATTATACTTGCGGCTGCCGGGATCGGGCTTGTTATCAAAGCGTATGCTTAAAAAATGACTATTATCGCCTTCCTTCTTAATTTCATATTTACAGTACGTACTCACCTTTCAACCGGATGGTGACTGTTACATCTTCTTTTCCATTGTTGCGGAAAAACCATCCATGCTTACCTTCAAATGGTGAAATAAAAGTACCTACCATATTATTTGAATATGCAATAGCATAGCTCTGATAATAAACATCCTTGGTTTCCTGCTCCTGGCTCACTTCGCCATGGAAATCAAAATATAATACATCTTTGTCTGTCGTCCATTCATATTTGACATTGCCATATTTCAACACGTACATTTTATATTCGATCCCTTTTCCAGCAGGCACAACAACCTGTACACTGTCTTCCCGCAGCTCAAATTGTTTCGCTGGTGGCGGGTTGTCGGCCTCGACTGGTCTTTTAACATCCGGAGCAGACCCGGCTTTTTCCATTTTAATAGGCGGGTATGACTTGCGAACAATGCCTTCTTTGTCTTGCGCTGTATCTTCAGGGATATATAGTTTGTTAAACCCAAAGAGTTTGCCTGTACCGACCGGGTCGATACCGTACTCAGCGGGTAACACTGCACATACGAGTACTAGGATCGCAATACCTAAAGCGAACAATACAGACCTGATGATCTTTTTATTTGATAATCTGGGAAAATTATTTTCAGACATATTTTTTATTTATTGATGAAGAAACCAGTGAGCTGATAGCCAAGCAATACAAAGCCTGCAGCCATCAATAGTGTATTGGTCAAGGTAGAAAAACGCAAATAGCTTGGCCGTGAGCGCCAAACAGTGATCAATGCCAAAACAAGCGCTAATGCCACAAACTGACCTATTTCAACTCCAATGTTAAATCCTATAAGGTTGGCGATAAGGCCGTCCTTATCAAAGTTTAGCTCCTGGAGCTTGGCAGCCAATCCAAACCCATGAAACAAGCCGAAAATTAAGACAGCTGCTTTCGTGTTTGGCTGAAAGCCGAAAATCCTTTTGAACCCGCCAAGATTATCAAAGCCTTTGTAAACGATCGAAAGGGCGATAATGGCATCAATCAGATAAGCATTGATCGACATATCGGCAATTACCCCAAGTAGAAGTGTTGTGCTGTGGCCGATCGTAAAGAAACTTACGTACAGCAAGATCTCTTTTGTACGGTATAAAAAGAAGATCACTCCAACCAGGAATAGTAAGTGATCATAACCCGTGAGCATGTGTTTGGCTCCAATATACAGGAATGGCCCAAAGGCGACACCGGTATTATCGGCAAGAAACGCTTTGGTATCACCATCCACACCATGGGCCTGTACTCCTGAACAGATAAATATCAGCAGTACTGTTCCCAAAAAGGAAAGTAGTTTTTTAACGTGCATAATCTTTTTTTATCAGCATTCTCCCGCCAAAAGCGGGAGAATGCTAAAAATTTGTATTCTTGTTATTCTGTGATCAATGCTCATGCCCGTGTTGCTGTGCAGCCTGCGACACGGTATTCTTAAATTTTGAAGAGATCGTTTTTCCACCGACTGTCAGCGTTACCGTGCAGTACAATACGATATTTGCTTTGGGTAATCCGGCCTGCAAACTACCGCCCTTACCGGCAACCAGTGTGGAAGTTGTTTTCGTTTTATTGCTTAATTCATACTCCACTTTACCTGTAGCTGTTTGCTTAATGGCTTTACCATCAGCACCCAGTATATAAAAACTAAGTGTGTCCTTGGCTTTGACCATTTCGATGTGATAACCATCGGCATCCTGCACTGTACCGCCGTGGGGGGCTCCATGGGAATGATTACCTGATTGCGCATAAGAGGCTAAACCGGTCATCACGATAGCGAAGAACATAAGTCCAACTTTTCTGATCTGTTTCATGTTTGTTTGGTTTTAGATAAATAAAGAGTACTAAATTTTTATACGAAGCAGCTTGATTGAATTGATAAACACAAGCGTATCCGGCAGCAGGTGAATGGCAGCCGCTTCAACCGGACCGAGGATCTTTAATAGAACAAGGGTGATGCCGATCACATGGACCACGCCGACCCCTACTATGATGTTTTCTTTGATTGTACGAAAGGCCTTCCTTGAAATAGCCCTTGCTCTTGCTATCTTTTCCAAGTTGTCGTGCATCAACACAATATCGGCGGCTTCCATAGCTGCCTGGGTACCTATGGCCCCCATGGCAATGCCAATGTTTGCCTGCACCAAAGCGGGGGCATCATTGATCCCGTCACCGACCATCACTACTTTTTCTCCCGTTTCCTGGAGCTTTTTTATTTGATTGATCTTATCTTCCGGCAGAAGGTTTGCCCGGTATTCATCAACCCCTATTGATTTTGACACAGACACGGCCGTGGCTTCATTATCCCCTGTCAGCATCACCACTTTTTTGATACCATTTCTTTTCAATTCTTCAATCATTTCCTTTGCGCCATCGCGGACCTGGTCGGATACATAAAAAAGACCGGCTAGATTTTTATCAGCAGCGAGGAATATGAGAGTACTGGCTGAATCATCAGTATTTTCGGGAACAATAATATTATTTTCCAACATGAAGGCTGCATTACCTAACAGCAGCTCTTTGCCTTCAACAGAGGCTTTAACACCTCTTCCTTTGATAACTTCAAAAGAAGACGGATCAGGGTAAGCCACATTCATTTCGCCGGCATAATTTAAGATTGCACTAGCAAGGGGATGGCTCGACCGCCTGTCTGCAGCAGCGGCCCAGCGGATGAGCTGTTGTTCATTACAACCAGGATCAACGATCTGCATTTTATTTACTGAAGGACTTCCTACTGTCAGTGTGCCGGTCTTATCGAAAACAATAGTGGTGACTTTTGCAAGTTCTTCCAGAAACAACCCACCTTTTACCAGGATACCTTCTTTGGCCGCGCGGGCGATAGCGGCGATCGTTACAAGTGGAGTGGCCAGTCCCAATTCAGCGGGCGAAGTAAAGATGAGCAGGGCAATGATTAATTTTACATCCCGAGTATAAAAGTAAACGGCGGCTACAAAAAGAAAGACGATCGGGATCAACCATGATGCCACTTTATCTGTCAGCTTTTCTATAGGAGCTTGCTGGTTTTCTGCTTCTTCAACCATGGAGATGATCCTTGCGAAAACCGTGTCATTGCCCGCCTTTGTCATTTGAATATCGAACGCACCAAGTTCAGCGATGGTGCCGGCATAAACTTCACTGCCGCTTGTTTTTTCCTGGGGTACGCTTTCGCCAGTGATAGGCGCCTGGTTGACTGAACCTGATCCATTTGTTACAATGCCATCAACAGGGATCTTCTCACCGGCCTTAACCAGGATAATATCACCCACCTTCAATTCTTTAATAGGAACGGAGACCTCCTGTCCGTTGCGCTTCACCAATGCCGTCTGGGGAACACTGCCGATCAGTTCTTTAATAGATTGACGTGCCCTTTCCCCGCTGGCGCTGGCAATGTATTCAGCGATCAGTATGATCATCAATACGACACCGCCTGCCATGTATTCCTTGCCCAGTACTGAAATAACGACGGCAATAGTGATAAAAAGCTCCGTTCCGATCTTACGGGCCCGGATAATATCCTTCAATGCGGTTGAAACAAGCGAGTACAAGCCGAAAGCTATAGCTGCCAACAATACCGTAAGGGGAAGTGCGCCGAGATAAAACAAAAGGCAAGCTATCCCCACAACGATGATTCTGACAATCTCCCAAAGAAACTGCCGTGAGAAAAATGTTTGCATAAAACTCATAACTTTTCTTTTTATGGTGATTACATTGGTTAAATAATGATTACGGCTTTGCCTGGAATCCTTTTTCTGCCGGATGCCTATGTCTGAACATTATGTGATTTTTCATACACATGTATAAGCATATCATAAGAAAAATGACTAACGCAACAGATACGATGGTTACAATGATGTCCCTCACCGTTATTTTCTTTTTTAACGTTTTAACCGGTGGAGGAATAAACTTCTTCTTTTTTTTACGCTGTCTTGATCTCATGGTCTATGAATGAGTAAGTCCGGCATGTCACTCCTCTTCTTCCGCATTCTTAATAGCAGACAGGATTGCATAAGCGTTCTTCGTCACGATTTTTGCAGAAACTATATTGATATCCTCTGGAAGCGTTATTCCTGCATATCCTTCCTGTTCAGTTGCTTTCAGGATTTGAATAAGCTCGAACGTATAGCCGTTCTGCGATTGTGAGACAAGTGAAACAATATAATCTTTTCCTTCGAGTTGAATGATGGCATCGATTGGTACAGAGGGTTGGCTGGATGCGCCGGTTTCTATCCAGGCTTTTACGTACATGCCAGGTAGCAAGGCACTTTCATCTTGCTTTGCGAGGTGGCAATGAACAGGTATGTTCCGATCATTGTTGGTCGCTTTGCCGATCAGGAAAACACTGGCTAACCGGTTATAATTGTTTTCATTTGCCAACGAAAATTTAACGGTTTGCCCAACCTTGACCTTAGTGATGTCTTTTTCCAAAGCGTTTAAAGCAAGATGCAGGTCTGATCTGTTCTCCAGCTCAAACAATACATCTGTCGGGTTCACATACTTGCCAATATTAACATTGCTTGCCGTAACGAAGCCGCTGATCGGAGCATAGATATTCGCCGTTCTTGAAATCTTCCCACCCTGTTGTAAAGCACTGCTGCTGATCCCGGCCAATGCTAATTTTTGTTCAAGTCCATTGACGCGAGCCTGCATTACTTTGTAGTCCGATGTAACTTGCTGTAATGTTTTTGCAGCGTTTACATCCTGTTCACGGAGTGTTTGCTGGCGTTTATACTCCTGCTCCAGGTATTGCAGTTTTCCCAGGCTTTCCATGTATTCCTGCTGCAGGTTAATAAACTCTGGGTTTTCGACAGTTGCAAGTACCTGCCCCTTTTTAACCGGTTGACCCGGAAGCAATCCGGCGGTTTTAATAAAACCACCAAGCGGAGCCGACACGGAAGCAACATTGGATGGTTCAACATCAATAATTCCATTCAACTTTATGATGTTGCTGAGCTCTCTATTTTGGATCGTTCCGGTTTCAATGCCGGATAGCTGGTATTGATCAGCTGTGAATGTAATTGTAGTCAGAGCGGTGCTACTGGTGTCTATAGTGGTGGACTTAGCAGATTCCTCTACGCTGCTTTTTTTATCATCGCCTGAGCAGGCGCTTAACAATAAAACAAGAAATATTGTTGCTATATATTGAAGCTTGTTATTCATAATAGATTTTTTACGGTTCATTTATCTTTTACCTAAAAGTGTTTCAATAAAGATCAGCGATTGGTTGTACTGATACAGATTGTCCAGGTATTCTTTGTGTATATTCAGGGCCAGTGTGAGATTTTGCTGATGCTGTACATAGGAGATATCGCCGCTCTTAAAGCCAAGCTGTGAATTTTGAATGATCAGCTCTGACTGGGGGAGGGCCTGCGACTGGAAATATTCGATCGTTCTTTTCAGTTTGACATACTGTTGTACCAGTTGCTGCAACTGACTTTGCACCGTAATTCTTTTCAATTCAACTTCGGAATGTGCGATTTGCTCATTGATCTTTGCTGCATTGACGCGAGCTTTGTATCCGCCCGGAAATATCGGAATGCCTACACCTACCTGGAAGAAATTGAATCGGTTCTTACCAGTGAATGTTCTGTCAACCCCATTGATGAATTGTGTTCCTTTATAGGTTTGACTGTTAAATCCCAGGATGATGTCAGGCAGTGCCCGACTTTTTTCTAGGGCTGTTTGCCGCTCTCTCACTTTAAGCTCTTGTTGCAGGTAAGCCAGTAATGGCACCTGGCTGATAGTACTGCTGTCTGCCGGTATTGCTGGTATCTCAATATTGCCGGGAGTTAATGAGGTGTCTGCCGGGATCACATCATCCATTGTATGCAACAGCAGTTGCAATTGACTTTTACTGATCTCCAGATCGGCTGTATTCTGCTCAATCGCATTTTTAATCTGCATGGCCTGTACTGCCGAAGTCACACTTTCAAGCTTGGTGGATTCTCCAGCCTTATAGCGCTGGTTGCTAGATCGGTCGAGGTTTTGATAAATACTGTCCTGGTGAAATAATAGCTTTCGTTTTTCAGAAACATATTGATATTGAAGATACGCGAGCTTGACACTATTGATCAGGTCATTCTTCTGGACTACCTTGAATCGCTGACTCGCTGTTACTTTTTCGGTGGCTAGTTTTGACTGGTTGGTATATACACTGGGAAAATCAAGCCGCTGGTTGATCCCAATAATATTGTCCTGTACAGTTGGATTACTGACAACACCCTGTGTAAAGGTCAGGTCCGTTTTGGGGATAGTAGTGGAGCCTTTTTTCAGTGCTTCCTGCAATTCCACCTGGAACTGTGCTATCCGGCTTGCATTGTTATTTTTCAATGCTTCATCAATTGCCTCGGAAAGTGTGACCACTCTGTGTTGCGGAGGAATGTTGCTTTGGGTTCTGGCTAACCCCGGATAGAAGCAGGCTCCTGCCAATACCAGGATGATGACAGGGGAAACTGGTTTCAATTTCATTTTCTTAGAAGAGAAGTAGGTGTATAATACCGGCAGCACAATGAGGGTAAGAAGTGTTGCGGTGATCAATCCGCCAATAACCACTGTTGCCAGCGGGCGTTGCACTTCTGCTCCGGATGTATTGGAAAGTGCCATTGGAAGAAAGCCGAAAGAGGCTACCATCGCTGTCATTAGTACGGGCCGTAGGCGAACAATGGTACCTTGCCGGACGCGTTCGTAAACATCACTCATGCCTTCTTTTTCAAGCCGATTAAATTCTGCGATCAGCACAATACCGTTTAATACAGCAACTCCAAAGAGAGCGATAAAACCAACCCCAGCCGATATACTGAATGGCATACCTCTGATCAATAAAGCAAATACGCCTCCAATAGCAGACAGTGGGATAGCGGTAAAGATCAGCAGGCATTGCTTGATGGAATTAAACGTGAAATAGAGTAGTAGCAAGATCAATAGCAATGCTACGGGAACAGCGATTGAAAGGCGTTGAGCCGCTTCCTGCAGATTTTGAAACTGCCCACCATAAGTAACATAATAACCCGCCGGCATTTTTACGCTTGATGCGAGAATACCTTGAATATCTTTTACAATGCTTTGCACATCGCGATTGCGTACATTAAAGCCAAGGGTGATTCGCCTTTTAGCATTATCCCGTTGAATTTGGACGGGTCCAGCTTTATAGGAAATATCCGCCACCTCACTCAGCGGCACCTGATTGCCTGAAGGAGTGTTAACATAGAGGTTTTGAACATCCGTAATATCTGTCCGGTAGGCGCTGTCGAGTCTTACAACCATGTCAAATCTGCGCTCTCCTTCAAATACCAATCCTGCTGCTTTTCCGGCAAAGGCAATTTCGATGGCATTATTGATCTCTGAAACATTCATTCCGTATTGCGCGATCTTATCACGGTTCAGCTTGATCCGGATTTGCGGGAGACCGGTCACTGCTTCAATGTATAAATCTTCAACGCCCTCCACGCGCCGGATCTTTTTGCCCACATCGGCAGCGAGATCAGACAGGATATCAAGGTCTTCGCCATATATTTTAAGCACAACATCCTGCTTGGCCCCAGTAAGCAGTTCGTTGAACCGCATCTGGATGGGTTGTTGAAAACTAAACGTGGCATTAGGTATCACAGATAATGCTTCCTGCATTTTTTCGATCAGTTCCTCCCTGGTACTGGCGCTAGTCCATTCTTTATGCGGTTTCAGTACCACCATCATATCCCCGGCCTCGATTGGCATTGGGTCGGTAGGGATCTCTCCTGACCCGATCTTGTTTACGACCTGGTTCACTTCCGGGAAATTTTTTAAAATAATATTTTGAGCTTTTTTCGAGACCTCGATCATTTGCTGGATGGAACTTCCAACCGGCACTCGCGTTTCTACTGCAAAATCTCCTTCATCAAGTTGGGGGATGAATTCTCCTCCCATACGAGTGAAGGAAAAGATGGCGATGATCAGCAAGCCGGCAGCGATAAGCACAACCAACAGTTTTCTTCGCAAGGCAGCGTTAATGATTGGTTTATAAATACGTTGGAAAAAAAGCATCATGCGATCAGAGAAATTGATCTTATGATAAGTCTTTCGGCTGAGCGCAAGTGCTGACATCATCGGCACATAGGTAAGAGAGAGGATGAATGCTCCTAGGATAGCAAAGGAAACGGTTTGTGCCATCGGCCTGAACATTTTTCCTTCCACGCCGATCAAAGCAAGCAGGGGTAGATATACGATCAGGATGATGATCTCTCCAAATGCTGCTGCCGAACGGATCTTACGGGTTGCTTCATACACTTCATTATCCATTTGTTTATTGGAAAGTTTTGTAATGCCCTGCTGAAAATAATTCCTGCTCCCGATCCGGTGCATGATCGCTTCTACAATGATCACGGCACCATCAACGATCAACCCGAAATCAATTGCACCAAGGCTCATTAGGTTGCCGGATACACCGAACAGGTTCATCATGCCTATAGCAAATAACATAGCTAGCGGAATGACCGATGCTACCACCAATCCACCGCGGAGATTACCAAGGAATAAAATAAGTACAAAGATGACGATCAGTGCTCCTTCGGCCAGGTTGGTGACAACGGTATCAATAGCGCTATCAACTAATTTTTTACGGTCAAGGAAAGGAGTAATGGTAACGCCTTCCGGCAGGCTGGTCTTGATCTGTTCTATCTTTTCCTTTACATTAGTGATAACCTCCGATGAATTTGCACCTTTTAACATCATTACAATACCTGTTACAACTTCGCCTTGCGCATTCCGTGTTGCCGCTCCATAACGTACACCATGGCCAAATTGCACTGACGCCACATCTCGGATGAGGATTGGCAGACCGGCTCGATTATTTTTTATAACGATCTTATTGATCTCATTCAGATTGGCCACCAGTCCTTCACTTCGGATAAAATAAGCGTTGGGGTTTTTGTCGATATAAGCACCGCCTGTATTCTGGTTGTTTGTTTCCAAAGCGCGAAAGATATCAGTAATCGTAATATCCATGCTTCGGAGCTTGTCGGGATCAACGGCTATTTCATATTGCTTAACGAAACCACCAAATCCACTGACCTCTGCTACACCGGGCGTACCAAGTAGTTGGCGTTTTATGATCCAGTCCTGGATGGTACGCAGTTCAGTAGCGTCATATTTGGACTCATATCCTTTTTTGGCGTGTATTACATACTGGTAAATCTCACCTAAACCAGTTGTTACAGGAGCCATTTCAGGCTTGCCGACACCTTCAGGAATATTATTTCCGGCTTGTGTGAGGCGCTCCTGTACTTGCTGCCGCGCCCAGTAGATATCAATGCTTTCATTGAAAACAATAGTCACGATGGAAAGGCCAAAACGAGAAAAGGAGCGCATATCCTTTATACCTGGAATGCTGACCATGGTTTGTTCAACTGGAAAAGTGACCAGTTGCTCAACTTCTTGTGCGGCGAGTGTAGGGGAAACCGTAATAACCATGACCTGGTTATCGGTAATATCGGGAACGGCATCAATAGGAAGTCTGCTGAGTGAGTAGCTTCCCCAGCAAATCAATCCCAATGTAAAAATGCCAATAACGAGTTTATTCTTTATCGAAAATCTGATAATCCGATCTAACATAGCTGCTATCTGTTAAAGTGTGAATATGGGAAATATCAGTAGCACAGGCTACCGGTTATTTCAGGCGATAACAGCAATAAATAGTGCTTCACAAAAAGAGTAAAGCATCCATTAAACAGGATTATTGATTTGTGTCCTGGGAACTGTTAGCCTGTTCAGGCAACAGGAGGACCTCGGTGGGAGAATAATCGAAGGAAACGCTGGAATAATAAAGCGGGTTGATCATCCCGGAAACGTTGCTTTTTACGATTAGCATGCCATTGCAGCCTATAATGCACTGTGTATTCCTCTATTGGCTCCGGAACGTCCAGATTGAGCTCGCTTTGTTGTTCCAAACTTACAGTGTAAATGAACGCATTGACAGAACAATTGTGCCTAAGCCCGGAGAACAGCCCAGACAGAGAGGTGTTCGAGGGCTGCATTGGTGAGGGGATGATCACGTGATCCGCAGTCTCAGCATAGCTGGTTTCATGAATATGCGGCGCTACATCGTGCCCCATCATTATAAGAAGGGGAAGAATGAATGCTATATGCCGTAACAATTTCATTTAGTCAGGGGAGATTGCTTTTCAGGGCACTAAAGTAAGCTTTTTTCAATATTTACGACTTTTTTTGCAAATCAATGATCTCTCCTAATATCTATGTTAAAACAGGCATCAAGCATTTTCTTGTCTCTGATAAAACATATTGTCTTTCTACTTAGCGTTTCAAATGCGTTCGAGGTTAAGATCTCATCTTTCAATAGGATTAATCAGATAGGACAGAAATATATGAATTTATTTTAATATGACTTTTCTATACGTTGGAACATTGTCAGTATAGATCCGTTTTACTCCTGAAAGGAGTAATGTATTTATTACCGATGTAATCTTTGAGTTAGTCTCTTGACTATATCCAGGTATTGATCAAAAGTACTAATAAAGGAAGAGATGAGCTGATGTCTTCCTTTGTCCTGAACCAGTCCTAAATAACTTTTACTGTACTCCATGTTTCTTATTTATTTCTTCGTTTGGCCCCTTTTGAAGCGTCAATAATAGAGTGATAGGTACTTTTTTTGCTTCCGCCCACTTAGCTCACTGTCAACGGTATTTTTTAATCCTTATCATAGAGATCATTAAAAGTCGAGCCACTCGTGTTGCCGTAAGTCTCTTTACTTATATCCTCGGCAGATTTTTTATTAGGCCAAAATGAAACTTTTTGACTCTATGATACTAGCGCTTGTTTACCTACTTTTAGGCAATAATTTCTCCTTAATTCTTTCTAGAAAAGCTTCTTTGAAATTTGCCCCGATCGGAATTGGCGTTGGGTATTTCCTTAACTTAATCTCATAAAGATTAACTTCTTCAATTTGCTTGAGGCAGACGATATAAGATCGTTGTACACGAACAAAGTTGCTTGCAGGCAATCTGTCCTCCAGTTCTTTCAGGCTTAGGTAAGCTACAACTATTTTACTTGTTGTATGGATCGAGACGTAATTGCTCAATGCCTTTATAAAAACTATGTCGTCCATGTCCACTTTATGGAGTTTCCCCCTTTCCCCATCTTTCACTAATATGTAATCATCCGCAATGGCTTCTACCGGTGTTACTTTTCCGGTAATTGCATCCATTACTTTCTGAATGGCGATCAGAAATCGTGGATAAAGCAATGGTTTAAGTAAATAGTCAACTGCATTTACTTCATAGCTCTGTGCTGCATATTGAAAATGTGCTGTGCAAAAAATAATTTTTGTAAGTTCGCCAATAGATTTTGCCACATCCATTCCTCCGATTACCCCCATCTGTATGTCCAGAAAAACGACATCAGGCTTTGCTGATTGAATCAACTCAATTCCGGTTTCAGGATTAGTGGTGGTCGCAATAAGTTCTAGACCATTGGTTCTATCTATATATCGTTTTAGCACATTAATAGCAGGCCGTTCGTCATCAATAATAAGGCAGCGGATCATTGAATTAGTTATTAATTGTCAGTTCAAATTTGAAAAAATCATCTTCGTCTTCGGTTTTCATTTGATATTTATTGGGAAATAATGCATCCAGTCTTTTCCTAAGATTGGCGATCCCAAAATTGGTTGACGTAAGGTTTGGCTCCCGTGGGCGCTTCTTATTCTTACAATAGAAATAGGTTTGCCTGGGCCTTAAATGTACGCGTATGGACAGAGGGTTGTTTGAATCAGTAAGATCTCCGTATTTAAAAGCATTTTCCACAATTGTAATCATTGATAAAGGAGGCACTACTTGGTCGTCAATTTCTCCTTCAACGGTATAGTTGATGACACTTTCTTCAGCAAACCGGATATTGTTTATATCAATAAGCAGTTTGAGATTTCTAAGCTCTTTTTCCAAAGGCACTATATCTGTCTCATATTCCAGCGTTTCAAAGGAATAGCGCATCATTTGAGCCAGCTTGGAAATGCACTCAGCCAACTCATCTGAATATTCTTGGGCTTTTGAAAATATTGTGTTTAGTGAATTATGAAGAAAGTGAGGATTTACCTGTGCCCTTAGAAAAGCATATTGCATTTTGAGTTCTTGTTCTTTTAATCGGGCATTTTCCAATTCTTTAATGTACTTTTCTTCCTGTAAGATCCTTAGCTCCCTTTCTTTTCTAACCAAGCCGTTACCGACATAGTATAACAAGGCGTAGGCATAGAATTGAATATATCCCAGGATAGTATATTTTATAAAATGCCGAAGTTCTGTTGTTTTGAAAAGTTTAAGATTCGCCGTAGGCAAAGCCTTATATACATAACCATAAGTAATAAGGCCCAGAATGACAAATGTTCCTACGAAGGTTATGCCACTCAGCACAGAACCCATTTTTCTGTATCTGGCGATCCAATAAAGGCTGAGATAAAATACTCCCAGCAACGGAATCATATACAGGACTGCGCCAAGTATTGTTACGGAAGGGTCTGCAATATAATTTGCGAAATAGGTAATGCCTGTATAAGCGATCCAGAATGACCCGTGAACAAGTACAGTTGCTAACCGCTTATTTTCGCCGGGAAGAAAGGATAACATGATATATAAATTGAGTTATGACGTTATTTTACGCCACACAAATCAGAACTCCATTCTCTATTAGCTCTTCCCATATTTCCACCTCAAAATCGTCTATACTTACCGGTTGGCCGATACTTGTTCTGAGCTGCTGAAATAAGGGGCTTTTGATGACATAGGACTGATATAAACTTTTCTTTAATAGGAATGACTCTCCTCCAATCTGAAATAGCCCGAAGTGTCTAAGATTAAATGTAGCAATATTTCCCGATGTTCTTATTGCGGGAGAGCTGCTTTGTGGGAAAACCTTAGCTACTTTATGCAGACTTAACCAGGCTTCCCACTGTTCGGGGTATTCTCTTATTATGGAACTGGCTTGACTATATAGATATTGCGTTACCGCCACAGAGAAGTTTTCCCGGCTGAGGGCTTTGTCGGGTACAATTGGAGCGTCGATTTTGAGCCTTATCTCATCCCATGAGGGCCTATAGCCAATAATGGGCAGAATTGGGACGTTTGCGGTGTAGGCCAAGTGACCGATACCTTTTCGGGCGTATAACTGCTGGCCCAGAAAATCAATGATACACCGATTTTCATTAGATGCTGTTTCAATACCTGCCCCCGAATTACCATCCAGATATAGCAATAAGATACGGCCTTCTTTAAGTTCCCGCAGCATCCGCAAACCACTTAGTGCATTGTCTGCATCTATTATTCTGAAATGGTTACTGCTATTATTGTTGAACAAACTCCTGAAGGTCGAAATGTATTCACTCCCTTCCTGCTCGATTATCGAGTTACCAATAACCAGTGTAAACGGTATTTTCTTTTTAGCTAAAAAAAGGTTGATTATACGATAGGAACCTGTATGGAAGGTAGTAATAATAGCTCCTCCTTTAAGGGTTTCGAAAATAGTGTCGTCGCCCTCTATTTTTAAATACTCTAATGCAACCTCATTAGCTTGTTCCAATTTACTTAACTTATTATGGCGCAAAAGCTGAATAAATACCTCCATGTGCCCGTATGGGTCTATGTCAGGCAGGTAATTGGCAAGGTTAGCGCTTACCATCGTATATTGCCCATATAAATTGGGATCATTCTCAATGATCTCGTTATTTGGATAACCCGATATGATTTCATTCCGTGCAGTAATATATCTTTCAGACATATTGATAGTTGACGTTTTTACAAGAATTTAAAAAGGAACCTGTAAGCAGATTCCTCATGTTGGATTTCTATACCCCACCTGAACCGGGTATAGGTGGGGTAGTGTCAAAGCAACAACTAAAAAACAGGAAACACTGGACTCCTGTTACTAACCTGCTGTATCTTTTCTCTAGCTGGGCGATACTGATCCCATTGATGAAAACTCTTTTTCGCTTTTCCATTGTGCATGTTTTTTGATCTTGCCATTCGGGCATGGTAATTAACCATTCAAACATCTATCCTATCAATGGGGAACAAAAACTTATTATGCCAAATCTGTGTTTCGCTATACAAGGGACAGGTTTGGCTATGTAGAACTTTATTGAAGGCAAGGCGAATAAATGAAGGAAATGGCTTTTTGGCCGAATGCAGTTCCCTTTTTTCGCGGCTCTCAATATTTTTGCGTAACCCTTATTTATTATGATTAAAGTTCTAGGTATTTGCAAGAATAGTATCTTTATTAAGGGTATTCAGCCTTATTTAGCTACGCATAACATCGAAATCATTGGCACCTGTAATAATAGCACCCACGGTCAAAGCGAATACTTAAAGCTGAATCCCGACATTGTGCTGAGGGATGCCAGTTGGGCGGGAAATTTCTATACAGTTTCAGAAACTGATCTGATTGTTCAATTAAAGGAGGTAAACGAAAATGCAAGTATTGTCGCCATGACCAATATAAAGGAGCCGGAACTAATCAATTGTTTAAAGACGAAAAACCTGATCGGTTATGTGTATCAAACCTTGAACGATCCGTCAAAGGAAATTTTTAATTGTACTAAGTTTTTATATAAAGGGTGCGATCAGTTTCCTTAACAACGTGAAGTATTCTAATCCTATATTCCCTTTTTCAACGAGATATATCAATCCGAAAACTTATCGCTCTCAGCTCTTTAGAATGACAACCAATACTATTTTGCTCAATCTTCCACTTGGGATGCAGAAACTTCTTCAGTTTAGGATTAGCAGGGAAAACCAGATATAAGCATTACAGTAACTGCTCAACATTACTGCGCCGTTTCAATAATCTATTTTCCCTGAGGTTACCCCATTTTTCTCAGCTAATTTTTTGAAGCAGTTATTGAGGGCTGCCCAGTGGTGTTCTAAGTAGAGTGCAACCTCAGGATGAAGCGTGTTTTGAAACCTGTTATCCCCGCCACTTATTGTTATAGTACCACCTCCAAAGGACATAGAAATTTTCTTTTTTGTTTTTATATTAAAGACAACTCCTGTCACCAATTCTTTATTATCTCTAGTCATGCTTGTTAATATTGGCGTCTGTTCATCCAAATAGAAAAAATTGAGCATTAAAGTGTCATTTTTCAAGGATAAATCCTTGAATTGTAGCGGTAATTCGCCGAATGTAATGCTTTTTGTTGTATCGCTTTTGGGCAAATATGTACCATCGCATTCCCATGTATAAACATACCATCTTGTACTATCATATAAATCATGAACGCCTAAGCTATCAACTACTGATGGATATACAAAACAATTATCCGAGTTTAAAGTTGTGGTTACCTTTCCTGATTCTTTCTTATCGTTATTGCAGTTTAGGCTAACAATTGCTATAGCTATCCAGACAATGTGTTTCATAATCTTGGAATTTTGATAGTTTGATTCGGACTTGAATTATATAAATAAATGTATTTCGCGTCAACCATTACTGATCGAGCTCCATTTTTTGTTTCTCCTGTTTGGAAGGCCCTTGTGTGTTCTTTATAGTCTCCCGCGCGTTTTCCAGGCCCACCTGCGGGGCGCCGCCATGAATTGTTACGCCCTTGATCTGGAATCCATATGTCAATTGTATGTCATATCTACAGCAGTAGGATGTAGGTGTTTTGAGCCCGTACGGTTAGGCTCATCGTCTGCATCTTGTACAGATCCAGTCATTGAATTTGCAGATTTTGCAGGATTATTGCCAACAGTTACAAAGCCGTCTTTTAACACTGTATTGCTGGTAGCTTCAGCTTTTAGAGAATTTTTATCAACAGCTTTGCCATCTACAGCAACATCAGTTGTATTTGCTATTGACAGGTTTCCGACTTTGTTTGCCTTAAATTTGTTTTTGTTATCAGCATAGAATTTTGAAAATGCCTTCGTATCATAGGTGAGGCTAAATCCCTTTAGTTCATCAACGGTCGCTTTCTCATCAGCAATCGCTTCATTAAAGGCCTTTTGATTTTTTTGAGAAATTATAGTTGGAGTTATCCGTTTGCTTCCATCATTAATTCTATAAAGTTTCTGGTCTCCATAGCTGTAATAAACAGCAGTATCACCTAATGGGTCAGCTCTCAAGATTGGATTATTGCCCACCATCTTCCAATTTATGGATCAAGACTTCTATAGAATGCATCGTATCTATTCAAATCAAAATCCGTTGTATGTTCAATCCTATTAAATTTCTTTTTATTTTCTGGATCACCATATTTTAATGCCTTGGATGAAACTCCCGGCATGCCCATCCCGCCGGGGCGATAATCTTACTAATAACTGACTTCTATAATGATAGCGAAACGCTGATTAGATGAGGAACATCTTTAAAGTTCTACTCCGGCTTTTTTTTCGATCTCTTATTACCCTTCTCTTTTCCTTTCAATATCTTTTGCTTTTCCAAGTATTCCCTAAATTCTTGTGTATCCGTTTCGGTAACACCATCATAATAGGCCGAGAGATCAGTATATGAAATCCCTAATGCCTGCGCAATAGCAATATTTGTGGTCAAGGATACATCCAGTTTCCCAACTGAAATTTTTTGAATGTGAGCAGGCTCCATTCCTGCTTCCTTTGCCAACTTTCTAAAACTTTTTAAGGAACTGTTTTTTAATGCCTTATAGAGCCCTACTGCATAGCGGAACTTTATGGCAACTTTTTCTTCCCTTTCCTGTGCTTTCATAATGTTTGGAAAGCTGGAAGATTTTTACACATATTTTGACGTAAAATATTACGTCATATTCATTTTTCTCTTATATTTGAATGTTGCGTTGCTTATATAAGCTGACCAACAGAGTTATTATCATTATTTTTGAAATTCTTCATTCGTTGATAATTAGAAGGATTTCGCTATAAGTCTCGATCAGAAAACCGCGAATTTTCAAGGAAACGAGATGGTAGTGAAAGCCTGCTCTATAGCGATATAGGGTGGGCCTCTATCAGCTTATCGTTTCCGGGCCCTCGCGGTGCCTCTGATCGGTAAGACGGGGCTCGCCCTATCTTTTTTTATCAGCCCTTCCTTACAGTAGACTTCCTAAAAGCCATTCGCTGCAAGGATGAAACGAGAACTTTCTTTTTCTTTTATACTACGCTATTCACCTCTTCAACAGGTGGATAACCTTCTGCACCTTGCCCTTGGTTTTGCACTACATCTTTTTTTAATCTTATTCGCTTGCAAGCCTAAAGGTCCTGTTTAGGTTTAGGAAGAAACCGGTCGTGGGCCGTTTCTCATGCGGCCCACTCAGACCGGTTAAAGATTTGCAACCTTCTCTTTTTATTACAATAACAACACTGCATGAAAAAATTGCGCACGAGCGTACTGGTCGTACTATGGCCGGTCCTGAATTTCTTTGCACAAACCCATTCAGCAAATATCCGCTTTCTTTCCATAGGAGATCGCGTTCCAGACTTCCCCTCTGTTCAATGGGCAAATGCCTCAAATGCCAGCCTCAGTATAGGTAAAGATGCTGTTTTGATCCTCAACTTTATGTCTGCCGATTGCATGAGTTGTATAAGATCATTACCGAAAATGGACTCAATCCAGAAAAAGTTAGGAAAGGCAGTTCAGATCGTTCTTATCACCAGCGACAAACGAACAAGATTTGAATCTTTCCTGGCAAATACACGTATCGGACGAAGTATCAATTTCCCCGTTATTGTAGAGGATTCACTATTAAAAGCATTGTTCCCTCATGAATTCATCTCCCATGAAGTATGGATAAAAAATAACAAGGTCATTGCCATTACGGGAAGTGAATATGTGACGTTCGATAATGTAAAAAGGGCGTATTCAGCCCCGACTTTTTCGCTACCATTGAAGCATGATCGTCCGGATTATGATTATTCACAATCACTTATTTCTGCACCTTCTAATGCTATTGCTTCGTCAGTCTGTTCGGTTCTACTTTCCCACTTAACAGGTGTGCCCCGGCGATATATGGAAGGGGTTGATTCTGCTGCTGGTATAAGGTGGTATCGAATGATCAATTTGTCTATAGTTGAAATGTTCAGTAAGCTATGGCGCTTACCGCTTCATCTTTCCCCTGATCGTCTTCAATTGCAGGATGTGAAAGATAGTAGCAAGATAATCTATGACAAAGCAAATTCTTATCGTAACCAATGGAAGCTGGAAAACACATACTGTTATGAGGCTCGCTTTCCTCTTTGTTGCTCAGAACAGGAATGCCTGCAAAAAATAAGATCAGACCTTGCTTGCTGGTTAAACTTTGAAGGCATAATTGCTGGCGAAAAAAAACCTTCTCTTATAATTAGGCAGATTAAATCCTCCACTTTTATAGAGAATTGATCCTTCTATCTATACCAAAACACTGCTTAAACTATTTATATGAAACGGCTCACTATACTGGCAATGATACTGGTTCCGATTACCAGCTTCTGTCAAACGAACATAATCTCAGGAAAAATCATATCAGAAAATGGCAATCCGATTCCCTCAGCCACGATTACTTTACTGCGCACCAAAGCTGTAACACTGTCCGATAAACAAGGATTATTCTCAATCGAAAATGTCGTCGTTACCGATACTATTCTGATCACAGGCATTAACTATGAACCGGTCAAATACCCTATCAATGGTCAACAGGAGGTTACGATAACTATGAGACAAAAGGCGGTTACTCTCGGTGAAGTTGTCGTTAACACAGGTTATCAAGAGCTGAATAAGGAGCGATCTGCCGGTTCCTTTGAGAAAGTAGACAGCAGTCTTTTTAACAGGCGTATATCACCTGATATTCTAGGTCGTTTGGACGGTTCCGTCAGTAATCTTTTTTTTTCCAGAACCGGGAGTGAGCCTGTCCTGTATATGAGGGGGCTTAGTTCGCTACAAAGCGCAACGCAGCCACTAATTATTGTTGATAATTTCCCTTATGAGAGTAGCCTGTCGAACCTTAATCCGAACGACGTAGAGACTGTGACAGTATTAAAGGATGCATCAGCCGCATCTATATGGGGTTCCCGTGCAGGCAATGGGGTTATTGTAATAACGACCAAGCGAGGGCAATTCAGCCGCCCCCTGCGGGTATCATTGACCAGCAATGTTACTCTTCAAGGAAAGCCCCGCCTTTTGGATGATCCGGGATTTCTGACGGCTCCGGGGTTCATTGAAACAGAAAGATTTCTTTTCGATCAGGGTTATTACCATGATCAAGCGGCATTTCCAGCCTACTATATACTATCACCAGTAGTGGAGCTATTATATAAGCAAACTGCTGGAGAAATAAGTCAGCAAGAGGCGGATAAACAGATCTCCGCATTGTCAATACATGATGTGCGAAGGGATTATTTGCGCTATCTATATCGGAATGCTGTATCTCAGCAAAACTTTGTTTCGCTTACCGCAGGGAATAAGCAGTTAAGCTGGTTGCTGAATATCGGCTATGATAATAATTTGTCCAACCTTGTACGAGAAAGCATTCGTCGCTATACCATCAATTCCATGACTAATTTAAAGCCAACTCCCAAGATAGATATAGGGATCGGCTTAAACGTTTCCATTACAAATGCCAATTATAATGGTATTTCGCAAATCGCGCCGGGTGGCGGCAAAAGCACCTTATATCCTTACGCTCATTTGACTGATAACGACGGTCGTCCTTTATCTATTGAACGGGATTATAGAAATAGTTATACTGACACAGCCGGAAACGGGTTATTGCTGGATTGGAAATATAGACCACTTGATGAACTGACATTAAATAATAATTGGAGCAAAGGACTGAATCTTTTAGGCCGCGTTAATATCCGGTATAAAATAGCACCATTTCTTTCCGCAGAAGCAAAAGCGCAACTAGAGAATAGCCGGAATAATTCAGAATTTAATAATTCAGTGTCCAGTTATTACTCCCGGAACATGATCAATCTATATTCAACGATCAACGGAAATACAATCAAGCGAAATATCCCAATTGGAGATATTTTGGATATTTCACAAAGCAACCTTAACGCTTGGAATGCAAGAGTGCAGTTAAATTTCGATAAGTCGTGGGATAAGGAACACAACGTTACTATGATTGGAGGAGCAGAACTTAGAGAGATAAGCAACAAGTTCCGACAGAGCCGGATTTATGGATATAACAGTGACATACTAACTTATTCAAACGTGGATTATTTCACGCAGTTCCCTTTGTATGGAAATTTGGGAAATTCGGCTATTCCCAATGGGATTAATCTGGCAGAAACAAAGAGCCGGTTTGTCTCACTTTTCTCGAATGCCGCTTATTCTTATCTAAAAAGATATACCCTAAACCTTAGTGTCAGAAAAGATGCATCTAACATTTTTGGAGTAAGCACAAACCAAAAATGGGAACCCTTATGGTCTGCAGGAATTGCCTGGAAATTATCTGATGAGCCGTTTTATAAACTTAACTGTCTGCCTGTTCTAAATATAAGGTTCACAAACGGGTATAGTGGCAATGTGAATAGTTCCGTTTCGGCTGCTGCTATCATTCAGTATCTACCGGCTACATCACCAACCAATTTACCCTACGCTTCGCTTAGAACATCACCCAATCCAGAACTTAGGTGGGAAAGAAATCAAATGAGAAACATTGGGTTAGACTTTTCTCTCAAAGGTGATCGGATAGCTGGCTCCATTGATTTTTACGTCAAAAAAGTAACGGATTTGATAAGCACTGCTCCTGTTGATCCGACTGTCGGTGTAAACACGCTAACTCTCAACGCCGCTGCACTCAAAGGAAAGGGACTTGATATCCGGATTAACACAAGGCTTGTAGATAAGGGAATAAAATGGAATAGCCTTTTACTGTTTAGCTATGTCAGCAACAAAGTGGAGCGTTATTTGCTCGAATCAGCTAACAAAGGCAGTTATGCTGGCAATGGGTACAGTATTAACCCACTGGAAGGAAAAGACCCATACTCGCTTATAAGTTACCGTTGGGGTGGGCTTGATCCGGAGACAGGAAATCCTATTGGCTTTGTAGCAGGACAGCAAAGTCAAAACTATACTTCCATCGTAAATGCAACTTCGTGGGACGATCTTGTTTTCAAGGGAACAACCCGACCTCCTTTTTTTGGAAATTGGATTCATACTTTTAACTGGAAAGGAATCAGCGTATCTGCCGGTTTCAGCTTTCGATTTAAATACTATTTCAGGCGAAATACAATCAATTACTCTTCCTTATTCAGCAATTGGATAGGACATAACGACTATACAAAACGCTGGATGAAGAAAGGTGACGAAGAATACACCTCTATTCCTTCCTTGCCCTATCCAGCAAACGCGAACCGCGATAAGTTCTATGCATATTCGGAAGCTACCATAGAGAAAGGCGATCTGATAAGGTGGCAAGACCTAAACATCAGTTGGAATGTTCCTCTTTCTGAAAAAGGGAGAAGGGCAATAAAGGCGCTACAGATTTATGGTGTATGCAACAATATCGGTTTGTTGTGGCGGGCTAATAAGGCCGGGCTTGATCCCGATTTCGGGAACAGCATCCCTCCATCTCCAAGTTTTTCCATCGGCATCAAAACTGACTTTTAACACTTAATACTCGAAACATGAAACATATTACCTCGATCCTGCTTTGCCTTGCCGTGTTGCCATCATGCAAAAAGTATCTGGATGAAAAGCCGAATACTCAATGGGTGGTTCCAGAAACGATCCAAGACGCAGCTGCTTTAATGGATAACTACAGTTTGTTCAATGCATCTTTTCCTTTTATTGGGCTGCAGGGTGACGATGATTATTATTTATTAGAATCCTATTGGAACACGCTTTCTACTACTAATCAAGACAACTACCGATGGGGAAAGGAAGTGTATAACAAAAATGAGTGGTCGTATATGTATCAGATCGTCTTGCGAAGTAATATTGCCTTAGAGACGGTTAACGATGTTGTTCCTGTTGACAATAACATCGCGGAATGGAAGCGGGTAAAAGGAGCAGCGTTATTCCACCGGGCAAACGCCTTCTTTCAGGTCGCTCAATACTATGCGGAACCATATGATGAGGAAACAGCTTCGCAAAAAATGGGTATCCCGCTTCGGTTAAATAGCAATATTAACGAACCCAGTATCCGTGCTGGTTTGGAGGCAACGTGGCAGCAGATCGTTACCGATTTCAAACAGGCATCCCAACTATTACCAACTCAGGTGGATATTCTATCCAAACCAAGTAAACAGGCCGCATTCGCCATGCTCTCCCGGTCTTTTTTGGTCATGGGCGATTACGAAAATGCCTATCTGTATGCAGACAGTTGCCTGCAAATTCAGCATGATCTGATAAACTATAACAACATAAATATTGCTGCAAATACACCTTTTACTCGATTTAACAGGGAAGTCATTTTCTCTTCCGTTACGCTTGGTGTGTCTATGTTAGGTGTTAGCAACTGGCGTTGTGATTCGCTCCTTTTTGATTCCTATCACATTAATGATCTCCGTAGAATCGCCTTCTTTAAATCGAACGGTTCAGGGACTTATGGTTTTAAAGGAAATTATGATGGTACTACGGCCAGCGCTTATTTCAATGGCCCTGCTGTAGACGAGATTTACTTCATAAGAGCAGAATGCCTTGCAAGAAAGGGTGATATAAGTAATTCACTTAAGGACTTAGATACTGTTTTAAGCCAACGCTGGAAAACCGGAACTTTCAGTTCTTCTACTGCCAATACACCTGATGAAGCGCTGGATCTGATACTACAAGAGAGAAGAAAGGAACTGGTTATGAGAAGTGTTCGCTGGTTTGATCTACGCAGATTGAACAGGGATTCAAGATATGCCAAAACGCTGAACAGAAAGCTGAATGGTATAGAATATATATTACTTGCGAATTCACCACGCTATACGCATTACATACCAGTTGATGTTATATCAATGACGGCTATGCCACAAAACGAAAGATAAAATAAAGGCTGTTACTATTAATTCCTCTTTGCCAAATTGATATTTAACTAATACGGAACAAAATTGTAACAGCCTTTTTACTACTCTTCCAGTTTTACATTGTCAGTCTGGATGGTAAACTCATCACTCTCATTGGAAAGGTCTTCCAGACTGTACCCGCTTCCTGATGCTGCCATTTGAACAGGCCGTTTGTTGGCATCTGGGAGTGCATTATTCTGCACATCGGCATAGATGGCGCAAACATCTTCCGAACCGCTACAGCTAGGACTTTGACCTGTCAGATAGCGATAGCTTTCCGGGTTGTCGGGATTCGCAGGATCAATACACTCAAACCATGCCTGCACCAAAACGGTTTTTTGGTCTTTAGAGGCGGAGAGATTTTGTTTTTTAAAAGAGCTTAATGTAGAAATAGCTCCGACAGATAGGATCATGCCTACTATAGCAGCAAGCATGGAGATCCTTGTGCTTTTCTTCATTGTTTGAAGTTTTGATTTTTTGAAATTAATCTTCTACCTTTTTTCAAGAGATAGAAGATAGATACCACAGGTTAGCTAGTCGTGCGTCCGGGAACTGTTTGTTTCATCCTTTACGTCTTTGCTCCTTTCTCTTACAAAGGAGGCAGGTGGGCATGGTATTGCCAGGGATATCAAAACAATATCGAAAGCATCTCTTGCCAATCAAAGTCCTGATTAGTGCTGGTTCGGGAAACCTGCAGGTAACTGTTCGTACTTCCCGAAAGCATGAACAGATTTGTTGCAACAACATCCAGATGTCTCTATAAAGTTGGTTAGATTTATTTGAAAACTACCCGATCGTTTTGGACAAAAAACCGTCCGTTTTGTACATTCTTTTTCAAACAGCTTTAAGTTGATAAGAGTATTCCCTCATCGTTATACAACATGAGGTATTACCAGAGATGATAGGGCGGCCCCATTTTATGGTATCCGTTTCAATGATCCGGGGAGCTGGCCAAATTTCTTTTTAAAAGCCTTACTGAAACTATCCGCAGTTGTATATCCAATCAGAATAGCCACTTCCTGTACTTGTTTTCCTTCCTGCGACAACAGTTTATACGCCTGTTGCAACCTGCGCTCTTTGATGAATTGTGGGATAGTATGGTGAAACTCTTTTTTAAAGACCCGGTTTAGGGTTTTGGCGGTGATATAGAATCGTTCGCTTAATTCCCTGAGGCCACCAAGACGAGGGTCTTCAAGGTTATCAAGTATATATTGCTGGACACTCAAGGTTTTTTCCCGGTTGGATTGAATTTTCGGCGGCTTCATGCCGTTAAGGTTTAAAGTGGAAGGGATAAGGTGTTTTCTTTACAAAGCTATCAACCCTTATTCTTGAAATCATCAGCCCAAACGACGTTTCGCATAGCGAAAAGGCAGTTTAGCATAATTAACGCAGCCTTTCAAAAATGAGTTGAGTTTGAAACTAGAATATTAAAGGATGTAAATCTTTTGTATCAAGTCTTTTTTGCCATCCTTCCCGAATCCAAACGGTAGCCCATTGGCTAATATCATTTGATCCTTGTCAAACCAGTCTATCCAAATGATATTTATAATAACACTTTGATTAATGCGGCTAAACTTATCCGCAGGCAATCTATTCATTGCCTCTTTCAGATTAAACAGAGAAAGATAAATACCATGAAATGTATGGAATTTAACATACGATCCCGCTGCTTCGATCCAAATAATATCACATAGAAAAAGCCGGAGAAATGATCGTTCTACTGGAATAAAAATGTATTGTGTAGCAGAGAAGATAGTTTGTCGGATTAGTTGAATATCGTCCTTATGGAGTGGGATTTTTTTCATTAGCTAAGGTTTGAGGTTAGCAAAAATGCCTATAATCCATGAATTAGTTATGGTCGAATACGACCATAACATAATATTGAATAATGGGTATTTTGTGCTAAATCCTCAACCTTATGTACCGGTCACTATGTGAAGCAAAAGCCCAATTGATCTTAGCCTTGCAAGAGCAAAAGAAGCTCCAAAAAGAAATAAAAGAACTGCGGCAGTATATCAACGCATTTGAGGAAAAACCGGATTTAGACAAACGCAATAGGGAAATATACACCGGATTTAAAGAAGGAAAAGCCTTGCATGATTTAGCCGCTCAATGGGGAATTTCCAAGGCGCGAGTTAAATACATCTGTGATAGATGCTCTTTTCAGGAAAGGAAAAAGTGTTAAACTTCAAAGTGAAAATACTTATCTCAGCGTTTTCAGGCGTACTTGATCCTCTTTCGTATAGCCAAACCCCCATTTTACATAAATAACTTGCAGTCCTTTCAGAAAATGACAAGATTTAAACGGCATTCCCCTCTATCCAGGCTGTTATAACCGAATGGCAGTTACTTTTTTTGTGTTCTTACATAAGAACTTCAAGCCCCGTCGCCCTAAACCAATCATTATATGAAAATCTCGAACCCTTCCCCTAAAAGGGCGGTCATAAGGCCGTCCAGTCTTAAAGAACTGGCCAATATGTATGGCATGGACAGAAAAACAATGTCCCGCTGGTTAAAACCTCACTATGCACGAATCGGTGAAAGAATAGGCAGGTACTATAATGTCCGGCAAATGGAGGCCATTTTTGATGCACTCGGTTTTCCACCGGCCTTTGATGAGGTATGAAACCTCATAGATAGCACATTACTTACGCATGACTATCACATGCCTATCACATGATCATTTCATTGAACACCGCACAGCTTACACATTCTATTTCTGCAAGCGTCGCCGTTTTATTTTAAAAAACTAGACACTTGAACGGAGGATGTAAACCCGGCAGGTACTTCCGCCGGGTTTTATTTTTTTGATTTCGGAACACCTCTATTCATTTAAACAGCCTGGTAACAACAAGGAATTAGCCGCATTTCCTTACCACTTCGTCCCATATTGGGGACAACACAGTATTTCAGCTCCCAAACGGGACAATGCCCCTTTCCCCCAATAGTATGTTTGTCTTCACAAGTTGAGAGCAAAACAGATTTATCACCTAACCCTGTGAAGATGGCTATCCACAAAAGCAAACGTTTCTATGATGAGGAAGGAAGTCTTATCATCAAGCCTTACCGGCTCATAGACCTCGCGCAGATATTTGATGTGAACTACCGCACTTTCAAAAGATGGATCAGCAATATCGAAAAAGAAATGGGCAAGCCAGATGGCAAATACTATTCGATCAAACAGGTTGAGTACATGATCGCGCAGTTTGGATTACCGCGCAAATTAAATACAGTCGTTGCAGAAGATGCGTTGCGGAGTGCAGCCTGATCACAAACATTAATTCGATTCAACTATGAAAACCGATAATACCACACAAAACATTTTTTTGACCGGCTTTATCCTGCTGGCAAACCTGGACTTTGCCGGCCTTTTGGAATATGGGTTGAAGGCGGTCATCGGTGGCGGTATCTGGCTGGCCTTTAAACTGGCGGCTGACCGGATAGATCGCAACAGAAAAAGCAATCCGCCAAAACCTCCGAAAGATGAGTAAAAACATTTTGGTACTGACCTTGATCGGCGGAGGGCTGATAGCCGGGTACAGCTTTTATGCGAACATGAAAAAGACGACGGCAGAATTGCAGGTGATCCCGGATGCCAGCTTACACGCCGTGAATTGGGACGGTCTTATCATTCGCCTGGACATTGTTTTGAAAAACCCCACGAAGGGGAGCTTCTCCATCAAGTTCCCCTTCATTAAGCTGATGTATAAAAATACACTGGTGGGAAGTTCCGAAGTCGTGAACAAAGACATTGAGATACCGGCGTTCGGCCAGGCTAAGATCACCAAACTGATGGTCACTATACCGATGATCAGCATTTTTTCGGTGTCCACTTCGATCCTAAAAGCCATTCAAAACAAAGAGCAGGTGAAGATCACCGCAACGATGTTAACGACCATTGACCTGGGACTGGTAAAAGTTCCTTTTGAAGAAAGTCACGAGGTTATTCTGAAAAAATAATGGAAGCACGCAAACCCCGACATATCAGGCATGGTAATGAGTTCGATGAATTGTTCCCCGGAGCGAACCGGGGTAATCAGACAATCCGGCGCAACGCCAACCTGGACGATACGGTGGTATTCATTCCGAAAGTGGTAAAAGATACACTGGAACAGACCGAAGGCATTACACGAAGGCTGAAGGGAAGGAATGTATATGACACCTGTAAAAACATCTGGCATTTTGTATATGACCATATTCAGTATAAAAAAGATGAGGAAGGATTTGAACAGATACGCAGCCCGGCAAGGACATGGCATGACCGGGAGGAAGGCGTAGACTGTGACTGTTATTCGGTGTTTATTTCCAGCATCCTTACCAATTTGGGCATTGCCCATACGCTACGGATCACGAAATATTCCCGCAAACACTTCCAGCATATTTACCCGGTCGTTCCGCATGGATCACGGCATATCACCCTTGACTGCGTGACCGATCAGTTTGACTTTGAAGTACCCTATTCAGAAAAAAAAGATTTTCCTATGGATTTGCAATACCTGGACGGACTCGATGGCCTGGAGGGACATACGCTCGGCCTGTTCGGCAAAAAGAAAAAGAAGAAGGCGGCAGCAGCCGCTGCTGCTGCCGCCGCTTCACTGGACCCAAATGCACCGCCACCGCCGCCCAAGAAGAAAAAGAAGGGCTTCTTTAAGAAAGTCCTGAACGTGGTCAATAAGATCAACCCGGCCACACTGCTGTTGCGTAACGGAGTACTCGCAGCCATGAAGCTGAATATTAAAAACGTCGCCAAACGCCTGCGGTGGAGTTATCTGCCTGCTGACAAGATCGCCCAACACGGTATAGATCCCGCCAAATATCAAAAGCTGGTCAATACGCGGATGAAGCTGGAGAATATCTTCTACGGGGCCGGTGGCAATCCCAAAAACCTGCGCAAAGCGATCCTGAATGGTAAAGGCAATAAAGATAAAGCGGTCAGCGGCCTGGGGATGCTTCCCATGCAGGAATGGACAGGCGTACTCAACGAATACAGTTCACTCGGTGAACTGTTGGGGGATGAAATATACCATTCCGAAAACGTGGAAGGCATGGAAGGCTTTGGTGGGTTTGGTGAACTCGGTGAACCGATCAGTCTTGCCAGTATCGGCGCTGCGATGGGTGTGATCGCAGGCATTGTCTCTGCCTTGAAACAGATCGGCAGCATTTTTAAGGGAAAGGAAAAGGGTTCAGAAGACTTTGATGAAGCGTTGACCGATTCTACTGAAAACAATGTGAACGCCTCTGCCGCGGCTTCTGCTGCTGCGGCTGCAACCGCCGCTGCTAATACTGCCCCTGTAACGGCTGAAGCGGCCAGCCTTCCTGCTATCCTGGAGAGTGATACTTCGTCCCCGGCAGATAGCGGCGATCAAAGCTATGCCATGACTACGCAGCGCTCCGCCGAAGTACCCGAACCTGAAGCAGATTATAGCACGGCCATGAGTACCCCTACAGGATCAGGCACTCCGGCGGCTTCCGGCAACACAACTCCTAAAACCGGCTTTTGGGATAAAAACAAGAAATGGCTCAAACCGGTGGCTATTGGTGTGGGCGGCCTTACCCTGATCGCCATCGGATATAAACTGATCAAGAGCAAAAAAGCAGCTCCCAAATCTTCCAAAGCTGCGGCTTTATCTGGCCTGCCACGAAAAAGAAAAAAGAAGGGCCGCAAAAAGCATAATCGTATAAAAGCGGTTGCGCTGCTCTAACTATTCCAATCAACTTTCAAAGTATTTATACAATGGCAAAAAACAAAAACAGCTACGAGAAAAAAGCCCGCAAGAAAGGATTTCTCGCAGGCATCAACGAGGGACTGCCGACCAAAGGCAACCTGAAAAATTCCGTCATGGAAACTGGCCTGAGCCTGTTGGTGGGGGTACTTGGCGGCGGCTTTGTCGGAGCAGCCATTGGCCGCCCCTCACTGCTGCTGGGGATCGCCACCACCGGGGCCGGTCACTTTACCGATAGCAAGTTGCTGCAAATATTCGGGGTTGGTATGATGGCCTCCAATGGCTTTCAGAAAGGAAATGCCGTAAGTGGTCTTGAAGGACTCGACGGCGTTAAGGAACGTCTGCAAGCCTACCGCGAAACCTTTTCTGAAAAACTCTACCTCGATAAGCTGTTGAAGAAAAAAGCAGCGGCGGCAGGTACAACAGAAGGCTTTGGAGAATTGCAATACTTCACTTATCCCGATAACTCCATGAGTGGAACACTTGCCGCCCTGGATGATATCGAGGACCAGATCGCTGAATCAGCCCGGCAGTTTCAGGGACGGCTTGCGGGAGGCGATGATGAGCTGGAAATAGGCGACCTGGAAGGCATAAACTATTAAGATTCGACTACCTGTTTTGAAAACAACTTTTTTAAATCCGTAAACTATACAACTATGTTAGGCATTCTGGATGGTATTGAAGAATACAACAATGCAGGCGCATTGATTGGCCTGGATGGCGATGAAGGAGAACTGCTGGGGGCGCTCAAACGCATGAACCCGGTCAAACGGCAGCGGACGATGAATAAACTGGCCAATACCGGCGCACCAAGCCGGGGATCACGCGCGGAGATGGAAAAATTCTTTGGTGAATTACCGGCCCATATCAAAGAAGGACTGGCCAATGGCGGCCTGCGGCTGGCAGATATGACTATCTACTCCATCAAGCCCGTGACGAGCAAAACGATCAAAATGTTCGAGACACAGGACGATAAGGAGATCGGTCTGCGTAACGTGTCCAATGCCAAACTGCCCAAGAACCAGGCATTCATGGTGAGCGGTATTTACCTGCTGGCGGGTGTATCGGCTGATGCCACCAAAGACAAGATCATTGCGACCGAGTTCAAAGGACTCGAAAACTTCAATGCACTTGCCAATGGAGAGTTCTCACTCAAATCGAACAAAAAGCAGATCGTCCCGGAAACCTCCAACGCGGTGTTCAAGACAGCAGCCTATCACCAGGTACCGATCGGTTATTACAAGCTGGCTAATCCCCGGCTGATCGAAGATGATATCTTAATTGAAATGACCATTGAACTGGGCAGTATGGACGGTGTGGCGGCCAACACCTACATCTTCGCCGGTCTGCACGGCACTGTGACCACACCGTAATAGCGGATGCTGAATAAATACCAGTGGACAGCCATTGTCGCCGCTTTACTGTTACCCGGTGTGCTACTCGCGGCGACCCGCCGACCGCCTTCTCTTAATCAGCTTTACCGGAACCTTCGTGCCTTTTTACAGATGATCCAATATGCGGAAGGAACCTGGGGACCTAATGCTTACCGGATGCTGTTCGGTGGTGGATTATTCAACAGTTACGACCAGCATCCGGGTATAGCGGTGACACGAGCATGTATAACCAGTACGGCAGCCGGAGCCTATCAGTTCTTAGGTAGTACCTGGAGCAGTTTGCAAAAGGATTTGAAGCTGCCGGATTTCAGTCCTGTTTCGCAGGATAAGGCCACCGTTGAACTGATCAGAAGAAAAGGGGCTTTACCTGATATTCTAAGCGGTAGAATTGCTGATGCGATCTACAAATGCCGCAAGGTCTGGGCCTCCTTTCCCGGTGCAGGCTATGGACAGGGAGAACGACCGGTCACTGATCTGCTCCGGTTTTATGTGCAGGCCGGTGGACAACTTTTAACAACCTAAGTAACGATCATGTTAACCCGCATTAAAAAACGCTATGATATTGAGATCACGCAAGCAGATGCGCTTCATGCGAAGACATTTGAACTGGACAAAAATATTGTCAAAGTGCATGGTCTTTTACTCGAAAGTAACCGAGACGATTTCCTTTATTATCGGGGTACTTGTAAGATAGAGATCAACCGCCAGGAAATTTTCCCCGAAGGTTATGCCGCCAAACTGCTCATGAGTGGTGTGAACGTATCGCCTAACGAGCGGTACTATGATCTGTGCGGACTGGAGCCGGGCAATGGACAGGTACGGGTTGAGTACAAAGACAATACGCACGTTCAGTTATTGTTTGCGGGCTACCGGGTATCGCTGTACCTGGATTGTGAAACCACCGAACTCTTATGACAATTGAGCAAGCCATTACGCACCGTTTTACGATAGCCCGCCTGGGAGAAAAAGTTTTTTTCCAATTCCGGCTTCCGCGTGACAGCCGCCGGGTAATTGGATTGGAATATGATGTACGGAAGACCAGCGGCGAAGAAACACCCTACGTCAGTTTGGTCTTTGACCCCGATGGTGATCCTTACTTTAAACGAAACACCAATAAGCTGATCGGGCGGTTAAGCCTGCAGAATCGCAGTTGTGAGGGACTGTTTTACCAGGGTGATCTGATAGAGAACCGCAATAAGGCGCAGTACGAAGGAATCCATGCGCAGCTCTTTTCACCTGAACCCTGGATGCACAGTCAAAAAAGAGAAGAGATTGATTTTAATGTCAGCGCCGGGATCGTCGAAGGTTTTTTTGAAGATGCCAATTTCGGACAGTACGAATTTGTGGGATTGGAGTATGAAGTGTTCTTGTATTTATGGATTGAAAAATGTGTTGCATGACCACTGATCTGGCTTTAGAATATATACGCGGCAGAGCTTGTGAACTGTGCTATGGAAAGGAGTACACGATCCGGTTTCGTCATTTTGTACTGCAACCGCATGAATCGCGGATGATAGACGGGCACAACCAGTTTTTTATCCTGGTGGAACCCTATTGTTTGATCCGGGTAGAGAGCGCCACCGCCATTTTTGATTTAAGCGAAGACAAGGCAAATGAACTGGAATATGAACACCGGGGAACCATTGTGCTGCTGAACCAATCCGTGTTTCTCAATCATGCAAGGTTTATCCAGGTCATTCCCAAAATATGCACACCATGCCCGTAACGACAGAAAAATACGATCAACTGAAAATTGATAAGCTGAAGCATCTTTTGACGGAACTGGCTGCAAAAGGGCAAGCCCGGCCATTTGAAATATTTGTGGATGGATTGAAGGTCGTTACCAAGACCGAAGATGTAAAAGAGTTCGAGAACTATGAGTACTATATCAATGAGGACACGGAGAAAATACGCATCCTGATCTATTATTCCCTGACCTCGCCGCGTAATGACCAGTACTGCTATTATATCCAGCATAGCAGGCAAACAAAGCCCTTGAATGGCCTGGGCGATCTTGACGGCATCATCCAGGAAAAGCTGGAAGCGCGTGACCGGGAGCATGAGGCCCGACTGATCAAACAGGAACTGGAACAAACCAAAAAACAATTGGAAGAAGCCGAAGAATACGCAGAAGAACTGGAAAGGCAGTTGGAACAGGCGCGGGATAATAAGCACAAGCTCGGTAAGCTCGACCTGGTAGAATTAGGTAGTGCTGTTCTGGAACGGATGGCCGTTAAAAATGCAGGGGCATTGGAAAAAATGGGATTAGCCGGATTGGTCACTCCACCGGCTGTAGATCCGGGAATTGAACAACCCGCCGCCAGTTATGAAAAACAAGCCCCGGAAGAAAAATCAGACCGGACGGCGTATGTGGCTTTGCTGGAACAACTCGATGCCGTGTTCGATGAAACGCAACTTGAAATGGTGATGCAGGTCATCCGCCAATTTGCTGAGGAGCCTTCTCATCTTCAGACGGTGGCCCAATTACTCAACATTGAAACCAAACCCGCATGAAATATCAATACACCATGACCATTGAAGCCAAGACAGAACCGGAAGCTGACGCCAAGATGCAGGCACTCACTACGCTGGCGTCCCGGTTAAGTGAAAAGGAATTATCCAAACTGGCCCATGTGATCAAGCATGATCCGGTCAAAACGGCTTTGGCTAAAAAATACTTAGGAGTGTAATAACGAAGCCCCGTTTTAATCCGTGTCCTCCTATGAAAACAGAAACTTCCGTCCATAACCCCGACGAGTTTACCCTCAAAGAAAAGCTGACCTATGGTATTGTCGGTTTGCTTATGATCGGCGGAAGTTTCTTTATCGGAAGGAGCCTGATCCGAAAAGCCAGGGCTACAGCGGAAGAAAAGAAAACTTACGAGGATGGAAGCCCTGCCACGTTTGCCAAGCAGATCAACATGGCTTTTGAAAATGACAACTGGTTGGGATGGGGAACGGATGAGGAAGCACTGCGAAAAACACTGCAAGCCATTCCCAGTAAGGATGCCATGCGAAAAGTGATCAACTCTTATCAGAAACTATATGCCCGCAGTATGATGGCCGACATGCAAAGCGAACTGACGACAAGTGAGTATAGTGAAATGCTGGCCATCATTGCGGCCAAACCGGAAACAGGCAGCAGTGAGGTAACGGCTCAACCCACGCCCTTGCAATACCAATCCTGGGCAAAGCGGTTGAAATCGGCCTTTGACATTACTTATTGGATGTTCCCAGGCACAGATGAGGACGCGATCAAGGCCGTGTTCATGGAAATGCGAACGCAGGCAGACTTCTGGCAAACGGCGGCGGCCTATCAGTCCTTATATGGCAGTGAGTTGCTTAAAGACCTGCAAAGCGAATTGGAGGTTTGGGAATATGTGCCGATGATGGACATCCTAATGAAAAAACCGAAAACATGAAAGCACGAAATAACCGAAAGACGGGAAGCACAAAGAAGGCCAGAGTCAAAAGGATCATCATTACTTCAGTAGCTGTCGGTGCGGCGGGCATACTCGGCTATTTTGGCTGGCAATACTTGAAGAAAAAAAGACAGGCCCGACAAGGAAACGATCTGGATGCTATCCTGCAAGCAAGCAGTGCATCAGTGCAGAGCAGTTATCCTGCTTCAACTTATACCCCGCCGAAGATCACGCTGCCGTCCATTCCGAAAACCAGCACCACGCCTTATACGGCTACTGCAACTGCCAGTTCAGGCTTTCCGCTCAAAAAAGGCAGCAAGGGAGAGAACGTTCGGCAGTTGCAGCAGGCACTGATCGCCAAATATGGCAAGAGCATCCTGCCCCGCTATGGAGCTGATGGGGACTTTGGTTCAGAGACGGCCACTGCGCTGAAAAAAGCGGGCCTGCCGGATTCCATCAACGAAAGCACGTTTCATGTGCTTACACAAGGTAGTAAACCAGATACGTCCACACTGGGTAAAGACCTTTACAATGCTGCAGTCTCTAAGAATTACAGCAAGACATTATCACTACTAAAGCAAATGCAGTCAGTGGACGATTACAGTCGTGCCAATGAAGTGTTCAAGCAATACCGGTTGGGCAGCGTCCGGCAAACCATCGTCAATGGCCTACTGAACACGTTTACCAGTACCACACAGAAAGAAGCGATCCGATTGGAGTTCCTGCGCATGGGATTGCAATATGATGGGAACAAATGGAGCTTGTCGGGCTTTGATGGTCGCCCCGTTGTGACCAAAGAAGAAACAACGGTCTGGATCAATGCCACTGAAGGAGTAAAAGTCCCTGCACGGATGGTACTCGGTAGCGAAGTGAGCAGACGGCTGGACTATACCCTGTTTGAGAATAACGGCAACTATTTTTTGGTGGGCACTAAATCCATTCAATACCTCAGCTAAAAATCCGACTATATGAAACGGTATATCAAACACATCATCATTCACAGCACGGCCACTTTTGACCCGAAAGTAAGCCAGCACTACGGCTGCTTTCATTATGTGGTAGAACGCACCGGTGAGATCAAAAAGATTCATCCTGAAAATTCGGTAATCAAACATCTTCCTTCCGTAGATGCAGAAGCGATCCATGTAGCCTATGCAGGTGGGCGCAACAAAGCCGGTGCGCTCGGTGATACGCGCACCCCGGTACAGGAAGAAGCCCTCTTTAATAAGATCGTGGCCCTTTCGGTCAAATACCCCGGTGCTAAAATCTGCGGGCATAATGAACTGGATGCAACAGCCAACTGTCCCGGCTTTTCGGTAAAGGACTGGATCAGGAACTATGAACCTGATCTGTTGCTTTCAGCCTGATCAAAAAATGTTTACCGCAATTAGCAGCGCACTAATGCTGTCATAAAAACATTCCTATGCGAACAATTGAATTTATCATCATTCACTGCACGGCAACGCCGGTTACAGTCACGCTGGAGAGCATGAAGGCTTACTGGAAAAATGTATTAGGCTGGAAGAACCCCGGCTATCATTACCTGATCCTTCCGTCCGGAGAGATTCAAACTGTTACCAGTGAACAGAACATTGCCAACGGGGTGGCGGGGCATAACCGGTATTCGATCCACCTGGCTTATGTAGGCGGCATTGACGAAAAAGGCAAAGCACTGGATAACCGGACGGATGCACAAAAGCAGGCCATGTATGCAAAGCTGCTGGAACTGGCAGGCCGCTATCCCGATGCGACGATCCGCGGACACCGGGACTTCAGTCCCGATACCAATCACAACGGAGTCATCGAACCTTTTGAATGGATCAAGGGCTGTCCGGCTTTTGATGTAACCACTTGGTTGGAGAACTATGATCCGATAAGTAAAGCAGCCTGATATGCTGGCAGCCATTGTACGGGCTATTGCAGGCAGGGACTATGCGGTTTATGTACGTCCCTATGAACTCAACATAATCGGCGTTCGCTCGGAAAGTACGGAAGCCAACCGGTTTGATGATGAGATTCATGTGTTCTTTAAAAACAGTGCGGGTCAGTGGATACATTACTTGTTTGCAGCCACTACCGATCCGGGGACCTACTGGCTGCGTTCACCGATGCACCCGCAAGGAACGGCGATCTTACAGCAGGGACAGTACCGGAACGCTTACCAGATCGGGCTGCACAAAGGGAAATATTATGCACTGGTGCAACGCGGGCCGGTCACGGTACTGCGGGATTATGACCGAAACGCCGTACTGGATTTTATGAACGGAAAACCCGACACCGGTCTGTTTGGTATCAATATTCACCGGGCCTCGGTCAATGGGACGACAAAGGAAGTAGATAAATATTCTGCCGGTTGCCAGGTCTTTGCTGATATCAACGATTTTAACCGCTTCATGCAGCTCTGCGAACAACACCGGCAGTTATACGGCAATAGCTTCACTTATACACTGATTGATAAAAGAGCTATTGCACGATCGGAGAAAAAGAAACTGGCGATCAGTCTTGCCGGAATAGGTGTCGGCATTGGAACCGGGTTTTTTGTCTATCAACTGATGAAACCATGAAACAAAAACGCATTGTATTATTCCTGTTGCAACTGTTCAAGGACAAGGACGGCAACTTTTCCTTGCGCGAACTGGCGACCGCTCTGTTCATTGTGGTGCTGATTGTAAGCTGGATCGCACAGCAGTTCTTTAAACTGGATGTGCCGGAGTTCATGTTCTGGGCCTTTGTAAGCATGGTGAGCGCCGGATGTTTTGGCTATTCCATAGAAAAGAAAACTAAATCCTGAATTTTTAAAAACTATCCCCTATGATTTCTTTACGTTTCAGAAGTACATTAAGCATCGCTCTCATCAGTTTTGTCCTGGGTTGCTGCGCAGCTTTCCTACTGATGGCTCGTTGCGGCAAAGAGGACAAACAGGCAAATGTTGCACACGCAAAATTGCTGAAAGCGCAGGCCGATAGCCTGCATACGCACTACCAGACCGCGATCTCCGAGCTGGAAAGTCAGAACAAAAAACTCGACCGGCAACTTCAAACAACCCAAGCGGAACTGGAAGCTGCAAAAGCAAAGACAAAAACGAAAGCTGCTGCTATCAAACAGCTACTGAACCCACCCGGCTATCCGGCGAAGGAACTGCTGAAAAAGACAGGTGGATCGTCCACCTCCTTTGCAGAAAATCCTGAAAAGTGCGATTCGTTAGTAAGTCTTCTTGCGGATTTTATGATAGAAACGGAGATAAAGGAGAATTTATACGAAGTACAGGCATTGACACAGGATAGCCTGATCGAAGGTCAACAGGCCGTTATTACACTTCACCAAAATGAGAACCTGCAACTTTCCTCTTTACTTAAACAATCGCTGGCCGAACAGCAAAGTCTGGTAAAAGATTATATCCATCTGCAAAAAAGAATGAAACGACAACGGGCCAGCGGTCGCTGGCTGGCGATCGGCACGGCTGTTCTTTCCGGGATAGCTACTCATTACCTCACCAACCGCTAACCATGAAAGAAAAAACCATTGTTTCCGTCAGTACGCTGCTGGCATCACTACTGGCTTATTGGTATGCCCGGTCAGCCAAAAAGGATGCGGTTCCTTATGTGATGCTGGGCGGCTTTATAGGTTCCATCATTGGTGAAACTCTCGCTGAACGTTCAACCACCTGAGACATGAGCTATCAAATTATAGACACCGGGGCCAGCATCCGCTTCATCAGTGACGACGGCTTTTTTTACCTGATGAAGCACCAGATAAGATCTATTCAGACCATACGGGATAACATTGTCCGTATTGATACTGGCGGTGGGTGCTGTATGCACAGCATTTTTATCCAGGCGGAAAGTGTGATCAGTCCGTCAATCAGCGGTACGGAACAGCTAATGCAACTACTCAATGAATGGACATCGGATTTTTTGCAGGGTTATCCTGACCCGCCTGATCCTGGCCCTATTGAGTAAGCACTTTTAGTCACCATAAATCAATCAATATGGCTACAAAAAAACGTAAGCGGACTGCTGCAAATTGCAGGCCGCCGTACTTCATTAGCGAAGCGGGGCATTTATTAAGTACCCGTGGCACATCAAAATCCGCTAAGGTATTAAGCAGAGACGGGAAGGCAGCAAAAAGGAAAAGACTGAAACGCGGTTGTTTAAACGGGGCTGGTGAAACGTTTCAGTTAACAGCAAAGCAAAAGCGTAATCTGCCTATTGCCTTGCAAAGAGCCATTCTGAAACATCACCGCCAGCTTGGTAAAAGGATCATCAGCTAAAGCACTTCGGCAGCTATGAGCAGTCCGCAGGCACATATCATCGTCAACGGGAACGCCTATTTTACAGGTGGCGTGACGGGCGAAGCTATGGCCGGGACTGCTCTTTTTCAGATGGACATGGAAGCAGAAGGTTTGGGTGAGATCACGACCATAAAACCGGAAATCACCTTTAACACTTCCAGGACTTATCGCAATGGAAAGAAAGCGCCGGACGGCATTGAAATTCGTTTTGGCGCAGCAAAGCCGGTTGAACAGGTACGGCAGGTATTAAAAGATCACGGGTTCCAGTTTTCCGAAAAGCAAACCATGTGGTACGCAGTAGATAATGCCAGGTCCCGCCAGCTTGCAGAACAATGGGCGAATGAAGAAGTGCAAGTAGATACGACCCGGTATGAAAAGCTGAACTTTTGGGTAAGGGTCAAAAATTTTCAAGAGTATGGCAATTTGCGCGGGCGCACTGAATTCTGGGTAAAGACGGAGCCGCCTAAGTATTTTTATTCCAAGTCCTATTTGGAACGTGCTTTTTCCGTCAAGGAGTTGATTTCCGAAGGGCAGCTTTACTTTAAACGGTTTTATAATAAAGTTATTGGTGAAGAAGAACCCAGCACCTCTTCTACAAATAAGTCGCTGGAAGAAAACGAGGCCATTGCCGCAAAGCTCGACAAACTAGCCGATGGCATGACGGCGCATATAGACAAGCTCATTCATTCGGCCACTTCCAAACAACGTCCTACCGCCAAACGATTAAGGGTGGCTGCCTCCATGCGGCAAGATGGCTACCGCTTGCTGGATATACAAAGGGTCCTGCGGGCACTGGCAAACGCATACCGGAAAGACGATATGGTGCAATATCCTTTACTCAGCGTTTACCGGAACAAAGAACAAATACGGTTACTGAACCTTTATGAGAAGGTTAGTAAAGATTGGGATATAAAGAACTTTTTCTCACAAAGGAAGGAAGAGTTTGAGCGACTTGGTCTGCATAGCGTACAAGACTGGCAACAGGCAAATGAACAAAAGCAAAAACTGCTGGACGATCATTTGCCAACAATGACGCAGCGTATTCTGCAAGAGAACGAAGAAAAAATAAAAGAGTTGGAAGAAAAAGCCTTTCTGCAAAATATTCCAGGCTTCTTCCCCACGCCACCTGATCTGATCGAACGGATGCTTGATATGGCTGACTTACAGTTTAACCAAACTATTCTTGATCCTTCGGCTGGCAAAGGGGATATACTCGATGCTGTCTTAAAACGGTTTCCCGGTAAAAATCCTTTGTTATTCGCTTTTGAAGTCAATGACACTTTACGGGATATTCTGCACTTGAAGACCCACGGTCTTGAAGGCGACGACTTTCTGGCATCCAAACCGGAAAACATGACCTATGACCGTATTATCATGAACCCACCCTTTGAGAACGGACAGGACATAGCGCACGTAACGCACGCGCTTACCATGCTTCGACCCGGTGGCCGGGTCGTTGCTGTTGTAGGGAACGGTTATATTTCCCGGCCCTTTAAAAAAGATATGGCTTTTCGTCAACTGCTCGAAAAACAGAACGCCTATGTCAGCGAACCTATCCATGGTGCGTTTAAAAAGGCATTTAATTCAACAGGTGTTATTGTAAGGGTCATTGTCATGAACGAGGACGGAAGCCCGGTGAAATTCCCCGGCGCACCTGCCCCTTCTGCACTTACTCCATCTACAGAACCATCCACTGATACAAACTCACTGGAAGCAGAAGCCGAAGCGGAACTCGAACTGCTGAAGCTACGGGTAGAACTGGAACGTAAAAAAAAGCGATCCGGCCTGTCTGGTATTGATCCGGATAAGCTGGAAAAGTTTCGGCAAAACGCCCGGCTGCTGAATTATGGTACAGAGGTATTGGACTTTAATTAAATAGCTATGTATAGCATCACGCAATATAAACACCTGATTGAAGGCCAGGATGCGGATACCCGGAAACGCTATGCTCTGATCGAGAAATTAAGCGAAGGGTTTACCAAAGAAAACGCTACTGCCCTTGAACTCGACCGCCTGCTCACCGAACAACTCGAATTGGAACAGGCGGATGAGCCACCAGCTCCTTCATCGGGCAGAAAAGCTCCTATGCCGGTTTCTAAAAAAGTAAAGGCAAAACCTGCACAGGATACCAATATAGACGAACTGTTCAATGAACTGTTTGAAGCCCTGAAAGACCCGCGTACCCCGTTTTCTACGGAGGATATTGCAAAGGCCGTACAGGATAGTCTGGCCCAGGCGAAAATAACCTACCATCAATTAGACACCGATCTGCAACAAAAATTATCGGCGGCCCCGGTTTTGATCCAGTATGCCCTGCCCGGTATCACCACTACTGCTTTTAAAAAACCGGAGATCCTCAGCTTTCAGTATATAGTGGACGATGTACTGCTGGGTAATAATGTATTGCTGATAGGCGGCGCCGGGACCGGCAAAACCTATCTGGCGGAAATCCTGCTGGCAAAGAAAGCGCTCAACCGTACGCATCTTACCATTAACTGTTCGCAGTGGACAACGCCCACGGAGATCATCGGCGGGCAGACAATGGACGGATATGTGGAAGGGAAACTGATCGAAGCCTGGGTAAACGGCTATATATTGATACTGGACGAACTGCCAAAGATAGACCCTAATACTGCCGGGCTGTTCAATGATGCACTGGCCAAGACCAAAATACCAGATGCCGTGATCTTTAATTCCCGGAGAGAGAGTTTTGTCAAACACAAGGATTTTGGCTGCATTGCCACGGGCAATATTTACCCTATTAATGAAAGCGTGACCTATGGGGCAAACAATAAACAGGACTTATCGCTGCTGGACAGGTTTTCCGGCAGCGTGTACTTTATTGAAAAAAATCCAGTTATCGAACGGGAGGTTTTACAGAACGATATGATCTGGAGCATTTGTGACCATTTGCGTTCGGTTATCGAGGAACTGAAATACGAAGCACAACTTTCCCTTCGCTTTATGCAAAATGCGAGAGATGCCTACCTGTTGGAAAGGGAGCGGCTTAATAGCAAAACGAAAAACGGTATCAAAGCCAGCGACGGCAAGACCTTCAAAGCAGCGGTGGATAGTTATCTCTCTACGTTTACAAGTGTGCAGCAAGGAAATCTAAAAGAGCGGATACGGTATAGTGAGTTATTTGAAGGATTTGAATACCGTGGATTCCCCGTTAACAAAAAAATAGTATTCTGATGCTGAAAGCCTATATAAAGGATGATTTTAACAATTTGCTGGAATACCAACAGTGGGTGAAGCATTCGATGGAAAATATTTCCACGCTTAACCGTAAATACCTCCCATTTTTTTCGCAAAAAAATATACAAAGGACGATAGAGAGCGACCCGGCCTGGTTTGGCAAAGGAACGACCTATGCGCAGCTACAGGCGGGTATTACCAGTTATAAGGACCCGCAGTTGATCGAACGGATGTACAACCAGGTCACGGCATCGGTAACACCGCTTTTAAAGGATAAGATAAAAGTAAAGAAGGTGGAGTACAATGCAATGGGGCTTGGCGTGTTCCTGTTTGACCGGGCAGCAATGGGGATGTACCGGCTGACCGAATTATTCAGTCCCTCTTTGAACAGAACAGTTGACAGATCAGCCGTCAAGAAAGTCAAAAAAGGATATGAATTGCTTGCTGACGGTTCACCCGTTATTGAGCGGCCTGAGCAAAAGCCGGACGGGTCGCCCAAAATCCGTACGACGAGTAAGAATATCTACGCCTATTTCCCTAAAAGGGACAAAGAGAAGCGTGCCGTAGAAATTTATCTATCCTGTGGCGGATCAGCCGGTGTACAAGCAGCGGATTTCTTATACAGTGGTATCAGTGCGATCATCGTCGGGCAGTTGCTGGAACAGGCACGTATCAGCACGAAGATCAGTATTGTAATAGGAACCTCGCCAGATAATTTTAAGCGAAGTGTTTATGCTTGCATCGTGCCGGTGAAGAATTATGACGAAGGATTAGATACCAACCTGCTGGCACTGCTTAGTTCTGACCCCCGGTTTTACCGCTATGACGGGTTCAAAGGTATATACAGCGTTTACGATCATTTTGGAAAAACAGTGCCGGGCGATATTGGATACGGGTTTAACAAAAGAGAGAACCTCGTTAAAACCATCGAGCAATCCACCTATACGGCCATTGCCAAATTAGCACCCAATCGCATTTATATGGGTCGCATTTTTTCTGAAGGAGAAGCGATCAATGACATTACCACTACCATGAATACGCTAACTGAACAATTGAACCGGGTATGAATCAGGTGAAAACATATTCACCTCGCTATCCTGCGATCCTGGAACGATCCGGAAAGTCTTTTAGCGGCCTGGCAGATGACCTGCAGGAACTTATCAAACAGTTTTTGCTGGCTAATGCAGCATGGCATAAAGCAGATGTTTCAACAAAGGCCCGGCTATTGCCGGCACTCGTACAGACCGATGCCTTTATTGCTGCTGCCATTGAACGGATAGCAATAGCACCAGATAAAATAGACAAGGTTAAACTTATGGCGATGAAAGCAAAGGCTTTGCTGCAAAAAGGAAAGAAATAAAAAACCATATCCTATGATCACCAAAGACAATTTGTTCAAGACTGCCAAAACAATAAAGGTGGACAGTTTGCCCGCTTCACTCAAAGAAGGGTTTGAATTTGTCCGGGAAGTAACGGAGAATTTTACCACCTGGAAGTATTACAAGTCGGACGGCGATATAAAGGCCGCCGTAGATCAATACATTGCGGAACTGGCGGCGCACCTTGCCCAGCCTTCAGGTAAAGGTTCCGGTACTGCCAGAACTTCCCAACCCGATCAAAAAGCAGCCAGAGAGATAGCCAAAGACTTTATCCGTCCTTATGTACTAAGAGGGGAAACCATGCAGCAACTTAGCAAAAGTCATTTAGGCAGCGCCAATGCAAAATTCCATGCGGACATAAGCAATAATAAAATCCATATTTCCAAAATTGGAAATGTAGCTGTTCAGTTTACGTTTCCGCTGAAAGACATTTATGAGGAAATTCTACAAAAACAACCGCCAGCGAAAAAGACAACCAAGCAGCCTGTAAAAAGTAGTGCCCGGCAGCAGCAGTTAGCCCGGCAACTCGCTAGACGCCTGCTTAAACCCTTTGTATTGAGAGGCGATACCTTAAAGTCTTTCGGAACCGGCAAATTGTCCGGCTCCGTTACCCGAAATTCTGTTCAGGTAGATGGAGATACCGTCAATGTAACTGTCCTCAGAGGAAAAAAGGTTGATTTCATTTTCTCTCTGAAACAACTGTATAATGAGATCAAAGATGAGGCCCCGAAAATTGCCGTTAAAAAAAGACAGAACGATAAAGCAAGCCCGGTTGAACGGGTGGATGAGGCAGTTCGATTTATCAAACGCTTTGTGCTATTGGACGGAAAAACCAAGACGGCTGATCAAGTACGCAGCTTTATTAATTCCCTGCAGCGGGCCATCGTGGAAAAACGTATCCGTAAGACTTCCCCTTACGCAAAACATATTGATTTTATCCAGACGGCGCTAATAGGAATGTATGACAATATGGACGCAACCATTAAAATAGTACTAAGCGGCAATGTAAGAGGTAACATCTTTACCCAATTGCAGGAAATAGCCGGTTCTGAAAAAGTACGCCTGTCGGTATCGTATATGAAACGGTATATTGCTTTACAGGGTAAAGGCATAGACAAAGAAAAGGCCAAGCGCCTGTATAACCTGATCGCTACGGCTATGAATGCGGGAAAGATCATTGGTACTGACCCATACATGAAAACGATTCAACGCATACTGCAATCTCTTAGATCGTTTGTTACTTCCGCCCGTAAAAATGATAGCTTGGTTATTCATGATGCGGTGTTAAATGGCATTAATGAAGCCTTAGACGGCTGTGCCTGCGGTTGTGGAAAGTGTGATTCCCTGGAAGGCTGTTCCTGTCAGCAGCTTAACGGGCCGGAAGACAGACCAACGATCATGAACAGTATGGACTTTGCAAAACTGAAATTTGAAACGCTGGGCTTTCAGGGGAAATGGCTGGACCTGATCGGCGACCCATCCCGCAACTTTACCGCTATGGTATTCGGTAAACCCAAACTGGGCAAATCCTGGTTATGTCTTGACTTTGCCGGGTACTTAGCCCGCAATCATGGGAAGGTTTTGTATGTAGCCAAAGAAGAAGGGCTGGATTTAACGCTACAGGAGAAGATCGAGAGCGTGAAGCACCCGAATTTAACGGTCGCTGAAAATATCCCTTACGATTTATTAGATCAATTTGACTTTATATTTCTGGATAGCGTAAGCCGGTTGGGACTGACACCGGATGACCTGAACAAGCTGAGAGCTGACCATCCTAGCAAGTCATTCATTTTCATTTTCCAGACGACCAAAGCCGGGGCGTTCCGGGGAGCCAATACGTTCCAGCATGATGTGGACGTAGTGATAGAAGTGCCGGAGAAAGGAAAGGCGGTGCAAATGGGACGGTTTAACCAGGGTGGTAAAATAAATATATTTGAAGACACTGAACGAATGGCTGCATAATAACACGAAAGTTTTAATTAGATCCTATGATGAAGAAAGATGAAACACTGGTAATGAGAGGTATTGCCCTTTGCTTTAAACCCTATCTAAAACCGGAGGAGGCCATGATTTATTGCAACCTCGGTCGTACTCAGTTAGCTAAAAAATGCGAAGATCACAGAATCTATAAAACCAGTCAGGGATATTACCGAAAGGTAGACCTAGACAAGATGATGCAAGGGAAGCCATCTCTTTTAAATGGAGAATGATGGCGCAAAAAAGGTTTCCTGGGGCCAAAACTGGATTCATAAAAAAGGTTTAAAGTCTTCAAAATTTATTTTTTCGAGTAAAGAATTTTCTTATCTTACTTCATTATAAACCTAAACCTTGTCCCACATGAGAATAATTGTCTGGCAACATTCTGTTTGCCATCCCCCGCCTGAATAATTCATGACCGCTCCATAGTTTAGCTACTCTACTTTATTGCACTGACTTTTTCCTGTTTGGTTAATACGAGAATTAGTCGAATCCAAGCATTGCCCCACGGGATGTAATGCCTTGACGGGTTGTGTTATGACACATAGAACAGGTTATGGTATCGAATACAAGGCAACCATTGTAAGAATAAACCCTTATTGTGCAGCAATATTAGCCCCGGTTGTTTATCCCATAATAAAAATATTAGGTGGCCACTTAATGCAGGAGATGTTACGAACCTGTCAAAAAAAGAGTACCGTTTTATTCACCTTAATTAGACCGATATGCAAAAGTTGGAAAGTTTGCAAAAAACAAAATTCAAAACACTGGAAAAAAGCCAGATGCGGCAGGTAATTGGAGGGTATGCAATGCCTGTTCCTGATGAATGCACTGGTGGAGGATCATCTACGAACACTTACCAGACGCCAAGTGGGCCTCAAACCGTAACCAGAACCTGGTCGGCTGACTGTCTGAACGTGGGTGGAGAAGAAGGAAGTAACATTTATTACACTGCTTCTAGTCCCCAAGATTCTCCTACAGCACCGCAGTGCTGATCAATCTTAATATTAATTGCTGCCGTAAGGCGGCAATTAATATTAAACTATACATTTCAACATTATCCGTATGCGTATCATTTGGTGTTTTAGTTGCTTGTTATTTTTCTGCAGTTTCCATCCTACTCATGATAATCTAAAGGAATATTACCGGCTTATTTATCAGGCCGAAGGAAATCTTTGTTATGAGGATTACGGCGCAGCAGTGGCTAATTATTGTGCGGCCTTCAAAAAGAGAACTCCGTTCTATGCAGATTTGCGGAATGCATTTAAAACCGCACTGTTGTCAAAGGATTCTATAAAGGTTGAGTATATCTGGGACTTGATAAAGAAAGAGCCAGATTTAGTCAATGATTTAAAGAACAATGTCCGGGTATTAAATTTATGCCCAACTACCATAAAAAGTCGAATTAGTGCATATACTCGTCAACGGAAGAAAACGGCGTTTGACTTAATCATGGATTCAATCCGGGCTGTAGATCAACAGGTCCGAAAAGAATGCCCAAATAACCTTAACGCGGACTGTAAGGAACGATTCTACCGGACTGACAGTGCGAATATAAAATTCATTGCTTCCTTGTTAGGCAGGACAAGCTATTCAGAAACAATTCAGGGAGAAAAGAGCCTGCAAGCGTGTTTCTTAGTGGCCTGGCACGCCAGGCGATGGGGCTTTACAGATTTGGATAATGTTTTATATGCCTATATAAAGAATGGGCGGGTCAAACCCAGTATTCTTGCCCAACTGATTGAGTATAGAAGTGATATTGACAGCGTGAATAAAAAGTACTTAGATGGTCAGCCCGATTTAGGTTTCGGCGCTACTTCTATAGTTATTAATAATCATCTTCTTGAAATGAATCAATCAGATAGCTTGATAGAAGTTGTCAATTCAAATCGGAAGAGGTATTATCTCGACAGTTTGGAAAAAGATATTCCTAAGAATGTGCTTTTACTACAAAATACTCTTTTTAAGGGATGTTCGGGCGATTTGAATTTAGAATTATTTCGACAGAATATGCCAGAGGAAGACTATAAAGTATTTCTTTCTGATCTAACGCAAAAAGGGGCTGTTAAGAAATTATGGTTCTAGTATTTTCAGAAGAGACTGATTCCAGCACTTCCAATGTATTGGAGTGGCTCATTCGATGGGATATTCCATTTCATAGAATTAATGTGGAAAGCAATCAGCAGGTATCTATAAGCCTTTCCGTTAGCAATTATGGCCCTGACTTACTGCTAAGAGATGGGAATAAAGAAATAAAGCTCAGGGACATTTCTTCCGTATGGTTTAGGAGAGGATCATTGCCTGCATTGCCAAAGAATTATTTTGCCACAATTGATATGCCTGAGTCCTTCAAAGCAACCCTCCAAAGTCACTTATTTAATGAAGTCGAGGCTGTAAATAGATATGTGTATTATTTGCTGCGAAAGATTTCAATTAATGCCCCCACTACCTATGTTGTTAATAAGTTAATCGTATTAGACATTGCCCGGAGATACGGTCTGCGAACCCCAGCAACGGTAATTACCAAAGACAATAAAGATGTAAGGGAATTTGCTCGTCATTGGGGTTCTGTAATTACCAAATCTATTCAGGATATAGCCACGCTTCGTAAGGAACATTATCATATAGCGCAGCGAACGAGTTTAATTGAATCTGATAGGTTAAGGGAATTGCCTACTCAGTTCCATTACTCGCTATTTCAGCAGGCAATTGTTAAACGGTTTGAGGTCCGAACTTTTGTCTTTAAGGAAGAGTTCTATTCTATTGCAAATTTCTCCCAATCTAATGATTTATCTCTGGTAGACGGGCGAAACTTGGAAAGCAGTAGTGGTAAACCGAATAGGCTAACCAGATACCAACTTCCCTCTAAGATTGAAAAGGCAATAGCTCAACTGATGGCTGAGTTAAACCTAAACTCCGGTTCGATAGACTTTATCGTTGACCAAACTGGCGAATATTACTTTCTTGAAATAAATCCAGTCGGACAATTTGGATTTGTAAGTAGTGCCGGTGGGTATCAGATAGAAAAACGTATAGCGAAATATTTTAAAGATCAGTATGAGTTATGGAAAGAATGTTTAGTTCAGAGGAGCTGATGCGTGTGCCAGTGAATTATACTCAATTCCTTAAATTTTATCCGGATAGGATTATGCCAATAATAGATATGTGGCGTGTAAGAGGGCTTAAAATATCTAAACTGAACACGCCAATTTATTATAGGAATAACCTTGCGAAACCTATTTCTAAAATAATTCAGCCAGTTCTTTCAGATGCCAAATAGCGCTACTTTAGATAAGAGTAAAATATATTTTCGCCTGCATAGCTGGTGTATTCCTGTGAGGGGTGTATCACGATCAGTGATATGCGATTTATCCAGGCAATCCTTTGATTTCATTCCGAACGAACTGTATGCAATTCTCGTGGACAAAAAGGGGCATGAAATGGAGAGAATATTTGAGCACTACGGAGAAGATAACCGTTCTGTCATTGAGGAATACTTTCAGTTTCTATTGGATAATGAGTATATCTTTTTTTGTGAGGAATCCGAAACAGAGCAGTTCCCGGACGTTTCTTTATCCTTAGAAAGCCCTTTTCTTATCAATAATTGTATCATTGATAGCCAGAAGTACAGTAATCACAACTGGAAGTTTATTACTAGTGAGCTTGATGAACTAAATTGCCCGGCTGTCCAGTTACGTTTTTTCTACCGGGAAGAGTTGCAGAAAATTGAACGGATTTTGCAACTCTTTGATGATTCTTCAATTAAAAATATCGACCTTTTGGTTGAATACGATGAAACAATTGAGGTGAATGCCTATCTTCAGCTATGTGACCGCTTTCCCAGATTATCCGGGATTAATATTTGCAATGCACCCCAGGATAATGTGATCTTAACTTCGCTGGTCAAACCAGTTTCCTTTTACTCTCAGAAAATTCTCGACCACCAGTTTTGCGGAATCATACACCCAGCCTATTTCAGTATAAACCGGGAAGTCTTTATAGAGGCAACCTCCCATAATACCTGCTTATACAAGAAAATAAGCATTGATGCAGATGGTCAGATCAGAAATTGCCCCTCTATGAAGGAATCCTTCGGGTCTATCACCCAAACCCGCCTGCGGGACATTGCCCTCCGTCCAGAATTTCAATTTATTGGGACTATTGCCAAGAAAAATATTGATGTATGTAGGAATTGCGAATTCAGAATGATCTGTACAGACTGCAGGGCATACCTGACGCAACCTGAAGATATATATAGCAAACCCTTAAAATGCGGCTACAATCCCGAAACAATGGAATGGCAGGAATGGTCAAAGATTCCTGAAAATATCGCCGCCAAACAACACTATTGTTTTTAACATCTTTAAACAGTTATGGCTTCATTTCCAATTTTCAGACAAAAGAATGCGATGGACTGCGGCCCTACCTGCATACAGATGATAGCAAAATACTATGGGAAGAGCTACAGTTTGGAACAGTTGAGGCGGATTTCTCACTTTAACAAACAGGGGGTTTCTTTACTTGGAATTGCAGAAGCAGCGGAAAAAATTGGCTTCAAAACAACGGGGGTACTCATTTCATGCCATCAACTAATAAATGAAGCTAAGTTGCCTGCCATCATACACTGGGAGCATCAACATTTTGTCGTGGTGACCCCGAAGACTAAGGATAAAGGCATCTTTGTCGCTGATCCAGCCAGAGGATTTTTGCGATATACAAAAACAGAATTATCTCAGCATTGGGCACATTCCGTAGATGAAGAGCACACCCCTGTAGGAATTGCTCTACTCTTAGAGCCGACACCAGCATTTTATTCAGAGGAAACCTTTCAGGAAGGTGGTGCAGAACCAGAAAAAGGATGGATGAGACTTTGGCCATATTTAAAGCCCTATAGGTCTTATCTGTTGCAGATCGTGTTGGCGCTGTTGATGGCAAGCGTTATTCAACTCATCTTTCCCTTTCTTACCCAAAATATCGTTGACACCGGCATCAATACAAAGAACGTTCCTTTTATCACTTTAGTCTTGATTGCCCAACTCATGCTTTTTATTAGCAGAATGATTATTGAGTTCATCCGTAGCCGACTACTCTTGCATATCAGCACACGAATAAATATTTCCATTCTTTCTGATTTTTGGATTAAGCTGATGCGCTTACCGATTTCCTATTTCGATACCAAGCAATTCGGAGATACTATTCAACGAATTGGTGATCACAAGCGTATAGAATCTTTCCTGACAGGAACCGCCCTGTCAACCCTATTCTCTCTATTTAACCTGTTTATATTCTCCATTGTTCTAGTACAGTACAGCATTACCGTTTTTCTTATTTTCTTTTCAGGTAGTGTTTTGTATTTTTTATGGATTAGGGCCTTTCTCCGCTACCGTAGAAAACTTGATTATAAGAGATTTTCGCTCGCCAGCCGGGAAAATGGGATTACCATGCAACTGGTTGAAGGAATGCAAGAGATTCGATTGCAGGGGGCTGAGTACTTAAAAAGATGGGAATGGGAAGGTGTTCAGACCCGGCTTTTTAAGTTGTCGTTTAAAGGTCTCTCCCTTAGTCAGTATCAGCAGGCTGGTGCTGTTTTTCTAAATGAAGGTAAAAATATTCTTATTACGTTTATTGTTGCCAAATTAGTCATTGATGGTCAGTTGACGCTGGGCGCAATGTTGGCCATTCAATATATTATTGGGCAGCTCAATAGCCCGGTTGATCAATTAATAGGGTTTATGCAGTCTGCACAGGACGCTAAAATATCCCTCGACCGATTAAACGAGATACATGAGTTAAAAGATGAAGAGCCGCTCGGAGCAGAATATTTACATCAACTTCCCTCAGCAAAGGAAATCAAGATTAACAATCTCACGTTTACCTATGCCGGAGCGGGAAATGAGCCGGTGCTTAAAGGCGTTTCCCTTACAATTCCCGAAGGGAAGACTACCGCAATTGTTGGTGTCAGCGGGAGCGGTAAAACCACTCTTTTAAAACTGCTGCTCGGCTATTACGAAAACTATACGGGGGAAATCTCAATTGGCAACCATTCTCTGCGCGGAATCAGCCTACGTTTTTGGAGGCAACAGATTGGTGCAGTAATGCAGGACAGCTATATCTTTAATGACACTATTGTTGGCAATATCTGCGTACAAGAAGAATATCCAGATTACTCCCGGCTGATAGAAGCCTGCCGTGTAGCAAATATCTTGACATTTATTGAAAACCTACCGCTTGGCTTTAACACCAAGATCGGGGCTGAAGGCAATGGGATCAGCAGTGGACAAAGGCAGCGGATAATAATAGCTCGGACAATCTATAAAAACCCTCCTTATTTCTTCTTAGATGAAGCTACCAATTCATTAGACGCAAATAACGAAAAAGAGATCCATAGCAATTTAAGAGCGTTTTTTCATGGAAAGACAGTTGTCGTTGTCGCTCACCGGTTAAGCACCGTGCGCGACGCGGATAATATTATTGTACTGCACCAGGGTGAAATTGTCGAGTCGGGAAGTCATCAAGACCTAGCAAAGAAACGAGGATTATACTATGAGTTGGTGCGCAATCAACTGGAACTGGATGCCTAACATAAGGTGACAAAAAATACTGTTTATTCTTAATAGCAAGCCTATGCCAGAACGATTCAATTCCGAAGAAATCGCTGTTCGATCAAACGGCCATCCTGATCTGCTTATCAAAAGAAGTGCAGATATATCGGAACTAATCAGCTCCAAACCGCCATTTGTTCAGCGGCATGGGGTTACCATCTTAGCTGCTATTGGGGTATTGGTAGCAGCATTGGCCTGGTTCATTCGATACCCAGATACCGTGCCAGCGACGGCTGTATTGAATTCTATAGACGGCCCAAGAGAGGTGGTTACGAGAACCAACGGAAAACTGGTTAAGATTTTAGTTCATAACGAGGAGGCCGTTGAAAAGGGGCAACCTCTTGCGTTTTTAGAAAGCACAGCAAATCACCAGGAAGTTATCCGTCTTTCCAACTGGCTGGACACAATTGGTTATTTTCTGGAAGATTCTCCTGATAAATTAACCTTGTTTGTAAATCAGCGATTTCGAGGGTTGGGAGAGTTGCAAATGGCTTATCAAACATTCGCGACCAAATTTCAAGAGTTTGGAAATTATTTATCTAACGGTTTCTATGTGCAGAAGCGTGGTATGCTGACTAGGGATATGCAGTTTTTAGAAGAGTTAGAAGGGCAACTTCAAGAAGAGCATCAATTGATGAATCTCGACCTATTGTTAAGCGATACTACTTTTAAAGGGCATGAATCGCTGCAAAAAGATCGAGTGATCTCGCCTATGGAGTACCGGAACGAAAGAAGCAAACTGATCAGCAAGCAGTTAACCATTCCGCAGGTCAGAATGGCGATCATCAATAACAAAAGTCAATTGCATGAGAAGAGAAAGGAAGTTGCAGAATTAGACAATCAAATTTTGCAACAGCAACTAGTTTTTACTCAAGCGCTGCAAACTCTGAAAAGTCAGGTCGAAGAGTGGAAAATGAAATACATTCTAATAGCGCCGTTAAACGGACAGATTACATTTGTCGGATTCTTTCAGGAGAATCAGGAAATTAAAGCGGATCAGACAATTTGCTTTGTCAATCCTTCTAACAGCAATTATTACGCAGAGGCTTTCGTTCCTCAGTATAATCTTGGAAAAATAAGAACTGGGCAAAAGGTATTGCTTAAACTGACAGCCTATCCTTGGGAAGAGTTTGGTATTCTGGAGGGCGAACTGGCTTATCTTAACAACATACCTAGTGATAGCGGATTCCTGGCAAAGATTTCTCTACCGCATGATTTGGTTACTAATCAGGAAAAGAAAATTCAATTTAGGATGGGATTACAGGCAAAGGCAGAAATTGTTGTTGCAGATAGCAGGCTGATAGATCGCTTTTTTCGTACGTTGCGGAGAGATTATACAAAATAGAAAGTTGATATATTGATAGGGATCAAAAACATCCCATACTGTTCTGCATCAGTTCTTTTATAAATTTTTTGGGGTATTTGCAAAAAAATGTACTGGAAAGGGAATGTTGCGCAACAAATATCAAGCCCTCTAAATGCAAACCCTTACCTATTATGGAAAATTATCTAACAGAAGAAGAGTCTATACACTCCAAAAAAAGAGAGAAATTAAACCTTTTTAGTAATTCGTAACATTCAATAACTTCACTATTGACTAGTTTGCCATTCAAGCGTTTTTAACTAAATAGCGAAGAGCTTATTTGTTCATCCGTCGTTATAAGCAACAGTTTCATTGTAATAACATTACCTCTATTACAATGAATGAAAATTTATTCTTACACTCAAACCATGCTTATGAAACAGATTAAAATTTTATCATTCCTAATCCTGTTTATTTTACTTATTGTTTCTTGTCGAAAGCAGGAAAAGATTTCCGAACCCGCTGGTGATGACGTTACTATATCCGGAATACTCGCAAGTGGAGAATACGAAATAGAGGATAGCGCAACATACGGGGAATTTTTATTTTTTGGAAGGTATGCTGTGGAGGAAGAATTAACTCAATACAATTCAACAATACGGAGGGACCTAATTCCATTAGATGACAGCGGTAAGGTATCTGAGTTAAAGCGGTATTTACTATTGGAAACAGATTTAGAAGACACTTCATACTATCAATCATGCAACGTAGTGTCCAAAAATACTATTCCAATGGAGATTGATCTTTTTACTGACATAACGTTAAATAACAAAGGAATTAGCTATTTTCATCAAGGAGAGACTGATGAGAGTATAAAACTTATTCTTAGAAAAGATGATACTGACTATGAGTTCTCCAGTATGAGGGACATGATGGCTCCGTGTGATCCAAATTCATCCTCCACTATGATTTGCATAGATTGGTATTTAATAACCTATGATATTTTCACGAATATTGTCGTAAGCGAAGAATACCAGTTTTCTACCTGTTCGTCCATTTGTATGCAAGTTGGCGGCGGTGGTGGAGGCGGTGGCGGTGGCTCTGAAGAGGAAGAACCTACTAGATTTAGAACAAAGACTTGGACTGTATATCAGCATCCTCCAGAACTGGGAGCATTTGAAGTAAAGGCATCTGAAAATTGTTGGGGGCGCTATCGTTCTTCCGATCCGCAAGGAGGGCATTTTACGAAAGTAACGCATCACTCAAGCACGTGCAATGGGCTAGATGTATTATATTTTGAGACCTATAGTGATGTAAATCGCTCTGATTCCTATGCGTCAAGTCGAGTAAGAGGGCAGTATTCTAAAAATGGAGCGCCGCTGATTACTATTGAAGGATATACGTCTTGGAGGTTTGATAGCTTATTTTAATTTTATGATATTAAGGAAGCACCATATTGGTATATTAATGTTGCTATGGATTACCTCTTGTCATCAAACATTAAGGGCTACAGAAAATAATTCAGGCGTTGTTAAAATAACGCATAGTCATTGGCTTAAGAATAAAGCCCTGGATATGACGTTTGATACACGGATATGGTATAAGGACAGCTTTTTTATTCAAGAAATCAAAAAAATTGTCTTTATAGATACATTTGGTGTAAAGTCAAGAGAAATAGTATTAAGTCACTATTTGTTTCATGACCTTATAACAGAAGACTTTTATGAGTTCAGTAGCTTTACTGATACCGCGACAATGCTGAATTCTTATAAACTTAATAGAAAGGATGACTTTCCAGGAGCATGGAATTTTATGAAGTTGGAGAAAAACAAGTACGCGACATCTCCAGTACGAGCAAACAGTGACACGGCTATTAACAAGGTAGTGTATAAGAGAATGATTTTTAATCAGAATTTTGGGAAAGGCGAATTTTCCACAGAGATCTATTTGCGCTGTGATAGAAATCACCCTTTTTTCAAACTATTTCGGTACTACAGTGAGATGTTCAAGTGTGATTGTGTAAAAATAATCAATTACTATCCTGGAACAACTACGCCCTCTACTACAATTGAGTTAGAATTTCAACGAGACTCGTTAGTAGATCAGGAAATCAATGTTTTCAATACGTGGACACGACGCATATTGGATGAAAACCGATGAAGTAGTTGCCTTTTTCATTAGTTTAAATTGATAGTAGACAGGCTTAGTCAAACAATAATAAATAACGAATTAAAAAGCAAAGGCGACCGCAATGGCCGCCTTTCTATTAACTGGCAGATGCAAGAAAATAGGGCAGTCTTTCCGGCATTGGGAGCTGATTAATGCTCTCAAGCTGATTTTTTGGGCGATGCCGTTTATATATTTTCTTGACCTGCTCTGTAGTCGTATGACCCATCAACGCCGCTACGGTAGCATCATCTACTAATTTATCCTGTAACAATATGGAGAAGCTGAGTCGGGCGCAAGACCAGGTGATTTTCTTATCAATCGCTGCATCTGCGACCCATGTTTCTAATACCTTATTGGCTCCATCCTGGGTGGGCAGCCTGAAAACTTTATTTTGCCCGAAAGCCAGTTCTCCAAATTTTATGCGCTGCCTTTCTAATATCCCTCTGGCAATTTCATGAAGGGTAAGAATAACAGGTTGTTTAGTTTTAGCCTGAATTAAACGCGTCATTAATACGCTGCCCTTTATATCATTCCATACCATTTTATTTACATCCACCCAACGAAGACCGGTATAACAACAAAAAAGAAAAGCTGCCATTACTTCCTGATTTCTGCAGGGAATGGAAAGCAATGCGAGATAATCCTCAATCTCCAAATTGGCTTTGATACGAACTGACGGATTCGATTTGCAAGCGAGGTCTTCGGTAGGATTAAACTGAAAATATCCTTCTTTGGTGGCAGCTTTTATTACCCACTTGAACCGGGCATAATAGTTAAGGGGCGTTTCACCAGTGTATTTGTCCAACAGAAATTGCCGGAACCGCTTACAAAGATTCTCAGTGATGTCAACAGGCGTAATAAAGTCTTTCTTGACAAACCTTCTAAACTGCGCCAGGCTGTTCGCCAGATGCCTGTTTCCCTTTCTCGTGTTTTCTTTGACATATTCCTCATAGTAGTCAAAGAAATTGGCTTTAAACTTATGCGCGGGTATGAAAGCTGATCCGATGGCCTGTTGCTCGATGGTGAGCTGGCTTTTTTTTATTTCAAGCAGTGATTGCGCTTCCTTGTTATGTTGGCGTTGTGCTGCATCTTTCGGTTTGGAATAAACGAATATTCCTGTTGCGGGGCGTTGACCAGGGCCGCGGCCATAGTCATAGTGAAAGAATATCTTATCGCCCTTCCGGTTTGATCGTTGAAGAAGATTCATAGGGATACGGATTTAGAAGTGAGGAAATAAAGCTTCAATGTGTATGCCCGAGTGATGAAAACTGCCACTTTGCAAAGCGGCGAAAGGAGCGGGGATGTTAGAGTGGGAAAAGGCGGCGAAAACCGGATGAAAGAAACTTTTGAGAATTGTTTGGATGCAAGAAAAGAAAAGGGACAATTTAGCAGGAAAGCACTGCCAAAGCTGTGTGTCAGACTGCGTGTCAAAGTGTGTGTCAACGGGCCATTTTTGGGGGTGTTTTTGGCCGTTTTTTCCACCACTTTTTGCAGGTCATGTGCCGATAGGAGCACTGCAAAACTGCGTGTCATAGTGCGTGTCATTTGTGTGTCAGGAATAGTGGTAGAAAGCGGATAAAAGGACACAAAAATGACACGTACCAAATAAAATAGCCTTGTAAATCAAACGTTTACAAGGCTATTGAGTGCCCAAGACTGGATTCGAACCAGCACAGCCTTTCGGCCACTACCACCTCAAAGTAGCGCGTCTACCAATTTCGCCACCTGGGCCCCTGTAACCCTTTCGGGATTGGGGAGGCAAATATACAGGATTTGAGTATTTAAACTTTTATACGTTTCTACTTTTTATTCATTTAGGCGCTTTCTTTTTTGAGTACTATCCTGAAAGTGGTGCCTTTACCTATTTCTGACTGCTTTACAAATATCTCCCCTTTGTGGTATTGTGAAATGATACGGCGGGATAGGCTTAGCCCCAGTCCCCAGCCTCTTCGTTTGGTAGTAAACCCGGGCTTAAATACCTGATTGATATTCTGGGCGGCAATGCCCTTGCCGGTATCGGTCACATCAATCTGCACCTGTCCTTTTTCTTCCATGATATCCACGCTGATGGCACCTTTGCCTTCCATGGCATCGAGCGCATTTTTCAGCAGATTCTCGATCACCCAGTCAAAGAGGGGTGGCGAAACCGGGGCAAGCAGTTCCTCCAGTCCATGCGTATCTACCGTAAACCGCACGCTTCCGGGCGCACGTTTACGGATGTAGTCTACCATGCTGTTTACCTGTCTGATAATATCCGTGGGTTCAAGCTGGGGTGAACTGCCGATCTTACCAAACCGGTCCGATACCAGTCTTAGCCGGCCCACGTCTTTGGCGAGTTCCGGTACAATATCGCTGTAGCGTTCATCTTCGCGCATCACTTCCACCCAACCTTCGAGCGATGATACGGGTGTGCCCAGTTGATGGGCGGTTTCTTTAGCCATTCCTGCCCATACCTGGTTTTGAACCGAACGGTAACTACTGCGAAGAGCGGTCACCGTTACCACTATAAACAGGCCGATGATCAGTAACTGGATCAGTGGATAATAGCGTACTTCATTTAAGAGACTGGTATGTCCATAATAATACCGGTTGCGGCGGGTAGAATCCAGGGGATCTACATATTCTATCGGGGGATTGCCGCTTTTGAATGAAGCCAGGCGTTGCTGCAGGTAAGCAGGGTTGCGGAGTGCACGGACTGAATCTATATTTACATAATTGGTAATACTGTCCCGCTCGTCTGTTTCAATGATGGGAATATCGTGGTTGTCGCGGATGATTTTGAAAGGAAGTTGCGTATCGGTAATATTGGGGTTGAGCAACGACTTGCTGGCTTCCACCCATTGTTCCACTTTTACCCGTTCTTCCTGTGCAATTTTGCGGGCCAGGTAGCGGGAATAAAAAATAGTTCCTGTTACAATGGCAATGGCAATAGTCGCCAGTACCGTACGCCAGGTGAGTAATTGCTGAAGCATGCCCGAATTTAAGGCGGTTCAGGCGTGTTGACTTACATTTGATCAAATTTATTCGTTCAACATTGATGTTCTGCTGATGCCTGCTCCCACTGTAGCCGTAGTGATCCTTAACTGGAATGGCCGCCAGTTCCTGGAACAATTCCTGCCGTCTGTGACGGCTTCGGGTTATCAGCCGTGTACAATATATGTTGCCGATAATGCCAGTACAGACGATTCGCTGGCATATCTGAAGGCGAACTGGTCGCAGGTAAAAATCATTTCACTATCTGAAAATTACGGGTTTACCAAAGGATATAATGAAGCGCTGCGTCAGGTGCAGGCAGATTATTATGTACTGCTCAACTCAGATGTGGAGGTAGAAGCCGGCTGGCTTGAACCGATGGTGCGATTGCTGGAATCGGATCATACAATCGGCGCCTGTCAGCCCCGCATCAGGTCCTACCATCAGCGCGATCATTTTGAGTACGCTGGGGCGGCCGGTGGATGGATCGACCGCTATGGTTATCCCTTTTGCCGCGGGCGTGTTTTCGAACAACTGGAAGCAGATACCGGTCAGTATAATGATACAGTGCCCATATTCTGGGCCAGCGGGGCAGCCATGTTTGTACGTGCTTCCGTATTTCATGAGTTGCGTGGGTTTGATACTTATTTCTTTGCCCACCAGGAGGAGATTGATCTCTGCTGGCGGATGCAACTGGCAGGGTATAGTGTATACGTTTGCCCTGATTCAATTGTATATCATGTAGGAGGTGGTACGCTGCCCCGGGGCAATAGCCGGAAGACCTTTCTTAATTTCCGCAACAACCATATTATGCTGGCCAAAAACCTAACCTGGCCGCAGCGGCTATGGATCATTCCTTTTCGGTTTTGCCTCGATGGGGTTACTGCATGGAAGCAGTTACTGAGCGGTGACAGTGCAACGTTTAAAGCAATTGTGAAAGCGCATTTTGCATTTATTGGATGGCTGTTTAATGGCCGGAAAAAGAGCAATTTCCCTATAAGACGAAAGGGAAAGCTACAGGGAGTTTTGTCTGCAAACCTTGCCTGGCTTCATTTTGCACGCGGGAAAAATAAGTTTTCAGAAATTGTGCAGAAAACCCATTGATTTATTTGTACTTAACCCCTATTTTTGCAGCGTAAAAAAATCACTATGAGCGCTCCTCATTACGACTATAACGAAGAACTGAAAAAAGTACAGGATAAAGACTTTACCCATAGCTGGGTTTCTTCTTCCGGTTTCATTTTTTATCTGAGTGTATTCTGCCTGGTGGCTTTTGCTTTTGGTGGCTGTTACAAGCTGTATACTAAACGCTTCGAAAAACCGAAGGTTGTTGTACAGGAAAGCACATTGTACACCCCGAAGTACAAATAATTTTCCTAAAAAATTTTTTTACAATAGGTTGTTTACCTATTTTTGCAACCCCTTAGTTCTTTGGTTGTTGAGAGGGAAAATAACCTGATCAGCAAATAAATATGCGGAAGTAGCTCATTTGGTAGAGCACGACCTTGCCAAGGTCGGGGTGGCCGGTTCGAGCCCGGTCTTCCGCTCCAGAATCCTCTCTCGAAACAGAGAGGATTTTTTTTTGAACCCAAACCACTGCCTGCCCTGGTGGTGAAATTGGTATCCCGAAGTTTCGGGAACGCAGGACTTAAAATCCCGGGATAAAACAGTTAACCATCTAACCTGATGGTGAAATTGGTATCCCGAAGTTTCGGGAACGCAGGACTTAAAATCCCGGGATAAACAGTTAACCATCTGCCCTGGTGGTGAAATTGGTATCCCGAAGTTTCGGGAACGCAGGACTTAAAATCCTGGGATAAAAAAGTTAACCATCTGCCCTGGTGGTGAAATTGGTAGACACGCAGGACTTAAAATCCTGTGGCCAGCAATGGCCGTATCGGTTCAACTCCGATCCGGGGCACAAACACACTACACAACCAGTCCAGCGACTGGTTTTTTTTGCAATGGCTGTATTGGTTCAACTCCTCCCGATACTTCGGGACCGGGGCACACTGCTTAACCAGTCCAGCGACTGGGTTTTTTCGTAGTGTATGGAATATTTTGTTTACATATTATTTTCTGAAAAGCTCAATCGGTTTTATATCGGCACAACCGATGATCCGGTCAAGCGCTTATGTGAACATAACTCAGCTCATTACCCCAATGCCTATACGGCTAAAGGCATTCCCTGGACTCTCTTTCACACAATTCCCTGTACAACCAGCCAGCAGGCTTATGACCTGGAACGATTTATTAAAAGCATGAAGTCGGCCGTTTTCATTCGTAATCTGAAAGAAGATCCAGCTATTATTTCACGCGTTTTTGAAAGACTAAGTAATAAAGAGAAATGATAGCCCTACAATTTAGACACGCAGCCCCGAAGCTTCGGGGTTAAAATCCTGCGGCCAGCAATGGCTGTATTGGTTCAACTCCTCCCGATACTTCGGGACCGGGGCACAAACACACTACACAACCAGTCCAGCGACTGGTTTTTTTTGCAATGGCTGTATTGGTTCAACTCCTCCCGAACACTCGGGATTGGGCACAAAGCCTTCAGCAAATAGCGCCTCATCTTTTGCCAGGGATTTTATCCGCCGCTTCCGGTTATTAATCGGTAACTCTTTACTGCACTGTTATCCTTGCCGGCGTTTCCGTGCCGTTAATCAAGCCCGAAGCAGCCTGCGCAATTCCCTGGATGACGCTGGTAAGGTGACCAATATCGATCCGTTTTACATCATCGCACAGCGAATGATAGCAGCGATCGTCATCATCGCTGCTCATGATGGTATGCGCCGGCACGCCGTATTTTGCGAAAGAGTAATTATCACTTCGCATAAACAGCTGCTTTCGTTCATCCGGCTCTGGTTTTACTTTGATACCTGCACCGGCCAGACCTTTTGATAACATCCGGGGCAGGTTAGACATATTTTCACCCGTAATAAAAACCTTTTTCCTGCCGTACATGGGAACGCCGATCATTTCGATATTGATATTAGCTACCACATCATCCGGATTAATATACTGCACAAAATCAGCTGACCCCAGCAAGCCCAACTCCTCGCCGGCAAATGCACAAAAGAGTATTGTCCGCTCATTATAATCCTTTTTTGCAAAGTACCTGGCAAGTTCCAGTAAAGCCGTGGTCCCCGATGCATTATCATTGGCTCCATTAAATACGGTATCCCGCGATGAAGAGCCTTTTGTCTTTCCCTTCATTACACCTACATGATCATAATGAGCACTGAAAACAACAATTTCTTCAGGTCTTGTTTTTCCGGGAATCATTCCAACCACATTGTACCCCACACCGGCAGACCAGGCTGGTCCGGCAAGCAGCTTTACCAGTTGCGGTTCACCTGTTGCGTACACCAACAGGAAATTTTGCTGGCTTTCTTTGCCGGGGCGCTTAAAGTTTACAGGAAAAAAAAGCTCACCGGTACGGGGCTGAGTGGACCAGACCAGGATATTTTCACCCCGGTCTTTATAACGAAGAAACACATCCTCTGTAATCGTTGTATCAATCTTAATTACCGTAAAATCAGCAAGATCTTTTGACACAGGCCTTTCACTTATGCCAAAATACTTATAGGCATCATACGGTATATAACCGTTATTCCAGAGCAACGAAGCCACCGTTGGCCCTACCGATTTCTTATTTAAAGAAAAAGGGATATAATAATCCGGCTGATCCTGTAAGGGTACAAGCCCTGCATTGCTAAACTGCTGACCAATAAAAGTACTAACCTCCGATTGTTTTGCAGTTCCATTTCCCCTCCCCTGCAGCGTGTCTGAAGCGAGGAAATAAATTGTATGCCTTACATTTTCCTGGGTAATAGAAGACAGCGGTTCCTGCGCCCTTATGCTGCCCTGAATTAGCAGTAGTATTATCGTAATATGCCAGCTCTGCGCCATTCGTCAAAAATAGCTTTTACCGGTTAATCGAGTTATTTCATATCACATGCATCCCTGAAATGATGGAAAGAAACTTCCCAAATGACCGGGAAACACGTGAACTCATATTAACCGCCCAAAGAGAAAATAAACAACTACATGCTTTATCCTGCGTTGCAGGGAATCATAAACTATCATCTTTATTTTTTATTCTATCCATAGCCGTCTGCCTGCCGGAACCGGCAAATGTTTGCATCTACCAGCGCATACAAAGAAATGCATCTTCACTGGTGGCCACTTTGTTGTTGGCTTTGACGATAATATCATACAAACCGCCTTCCATATCTGCGGGCAACGTAACTACCAGAGTGGTGGCAGATGCAGTCTTTACTGCAGCAGTATAATTACCGGCCTTTACTTCGTTGGCGGCTGCGTTGAGGTTAAACCCTGTGCCGGTAATAGTAATTGTGGCAGATGGATCGCCTATCTCGGGCGATACGGATGAAATACGGAGCGTAACGGGGTTACCGGGTACCCCCGGATCGGGATTCGGGGCAGGAGTATCATTTTTACTGCACGAGAATACGATGCCGGCCAATGCTAATAGCAATGTTTTTTTCATTAAGAGCGTGTTTAAATAGAACTAATAATGCTGGTGAACCGGTGTGCAGGATATGAGACTAAAACTACATTGCGATAGAAACAATTTTGATGCAAAAACGTATGAACCGGAGATATAACTGCATGAACTGAAGGCAGTGACTACATTCAGACTTCGGCATGGTTGAGATTTATATTCTGTGTTTACTGCGGGTAAAATTTGCTGCAAATGACGCAGATGGATGCAGATAAATCCTTCCCGGCTTTTCAAACTGAGTCAATACTGAGCTGAATAATGCGTAAAATCGCAGCCTTAACCGCTTTCCTTCCTACTTTTGAGAAAAGAAGCTACGAAAAATGGCCACAAACATCAAATGCCCCAATTGCAATCACGAGTTTCCGCTGGAAGCTGCTGTATCGGAGGAGTATAAGAAGGAACTGCGTGAGCAGCTGGTAACCTATAAAAAACAGAAAGAACAGGAACTGGCGCGGCGCGAGCAGGAATGGCAGCAGCAGATGCTGCAAAAAGATGCCGACCTGAATAAACGACTGCAGCAGGAAAAAGAACAACTACAGGTGGAGCTCGATCAGGCTATCCGCAAACGCATCAGCGCCGATTTTGAAAACAAGCTGCAACTGCTGGAACAAAACAACCGCGAAAACGAAGAACGGCTGAAGGAAGCACGCCGCAAAGAAGCTGAATTTCTGCGCCAGCAGCAGGATTTGAAGAATAAAGAGGCCGAGCTGGAGCTGGAAGTGCAGAAACAACTGCAGCTGGAGCGCGAAAAATTGTCGGAAGAGATTCGCAAAATAGAAGAGCAGAAAGTTGCCGTAAAGGAAACCGAACTCATGCTGCGCATGAAGGAACTTGAAAAGCAGCTGGAAGATCAGAAACGCCTGGCAGATGAAATGAAACGAAGGGCCGAGCAGGGTTCCACACAGTTGCAGGGCGAGATCCAGGAACTGGTGCTGGAAGATATGCTGCGCAGCACGTTCCCCTTTGACCAGGTCACCGAGGTTGGTAAAGGTGTGCGGGGCGCAGACTGTATACAAACCGTACGCAATGCCCAGGGCCTGGAATGTGGCCGGATCATTTTTGAAAGTAAACGTACCAAGGAATTCGGAGGTGACTGGATCGAAAAATTAAAGGCCGACATGCGCAGCCAGGGAGCCGATGTAGCTGTGCTGGTCACACAGGTCATGCCGCGTGACCTGGATCGCTTTGGCGAAAAAAATGGTGTCTGGATCTGCTCTTTTGCCGAAGTCAAAGCCGTGGTGCATATGCTCCGTGATGGTATTATTAAAATAGCGGGTGCCCTGCGCAGCCAGGAAAATAAGGGCGACAAAATGCACTTGCTCTATAATTACCTCACCAGTTCTGAGTTTGCGGAACAGTGGAAAGCCATACGCGAAGGATTTATGAGTATGCGGCTCTCCATCCAGAAAGAACGCGATGCGATGGAGAAGCTCTGGAAGGCGCGCGAGAAACAGCTGGAAAAGGTTTTGCTCAATGCCGCTCATATCCGCGGTTCCATAGAAGGCATTGCCGGTATGGACGCCGTAGACCTTAACCTGCTCGATGATGCTCCGGCAGATCCGGCTATTGAATAATATCAGCTCATTACCCAGGCCAGCATGAGCGGAGCCAGGCTATGTACCTGCACGGAAAGTTCCTCTCCCGTGGGTGTAAACCGGCAACTGACCAGCGAAATATCCGAACCTGGATAAAGCGGCATATCGGTGCGGAAGTCTAGTCCGCCTTTTCCATACCATTTATATACGGCCTCTTTGGCGCTCCAGAGACCGGTGAGTTTACACAGATCGTCATCATCCGCCGGCATCAATCCGAAACGGTCCTGCTCTTCGGGTGAAAGAAATTTATGCCGGATACCGGCGAGGCGGGGCACCGGCACTTCAATGTCAATACCTACCCGGGCCGAGCGGCTCACAATAGCGGCGGCATAATCGCCGCAATGGGAAATAGAAAAATGATACCGGTCGTCCGGCAAAAAAGGCTTACGGGTATCGGCTATCTGCACCAGCTCGTACGGAAAATCCGGCGCCAGAAACTGCAGCAGAAAACGACCGGCCAGGTGCTGCAGCCGCTTATGCGGATGCGTCACATCACGGTGCTGCGGAACGTTTCCTTTAAAAAACGCTTCGGTTTCTTCTATCTTCCAAATACCCAACCTGGTATCAGCGTTGATTCGATGTTGAAAAAAAACAGGCATGTTGTCGGTCCTAAGAACTACGAAGTACGATATTTGAAGCGTAGCAAAAAAGTATTTGCTGTTTATTTGCACGTATTATGATATTATCTGATAGCCGTATACTGGAAGAAATCGACAAGGGAACTATTGTACTGTCTCCTTATAACAGAGAATGCCTGGGCAGCAACTCTTACGATGTACACCTGGGCCGCTGGCTGGCCACTTACCGTGAACATATACTGGATGCCAAAAAACACAATGAGATCGAGTATTTCGAAATTCCGGAGGAAGGCTTTGTGCTCTATCCGCATATTTTCTATCTGGGGGTAACGCTGGAATACACCGAGACCCATGCCCATGTGCCTTTCCTGGAAGGAAAATCATCGACCGGCCGTCTCGGTATCGATATCCACGCTACTGCCGGCAAAGGCGATGTGGGCTTCTGCGGGCACTGGACCCTCGAAATATCGGTGAAACAGCCGGTGAAAGTATATAAAGGTATGCCCGTAGGCCAGCTGATTTATTTCCCTGTTGATGGCGAAATACAGGTAGCCTACAATCAGAAAAAAAATGCCAAATACAGCGGTCAGCCCGATAAGCCGATCGAAAGCATGATGTGGAAAAACACATTCTGATACTCATCAATACATTACGAAACAACCGGTGTATGAGACTATTGCCTTTCTTCCTGTTACTATGCACGCTCGCCTCGGCGCAGGGCACCAAAATTGTCCGCGACAGCTTTAGCATCAGCTATCCTACCGGCTGGACGATCGACAAGGAAGATCCGGATTATGATCCGGATGCGCTGTTTAGCTTCGACTCTCCTGACGGCAACAACATGATCATGTTTATTATCATGAACGTCCCCATCGACGGAGAGGAAATGCTCAATCAGCAGGTAACAGAATTTCAGAAGCAACTCATCAAAAATCCTGAAATCACTGAATTCACCCAATGGGGACGTTATACCGGGCAGGGAAAAATCCTGAAAGGTAAATTACTGGGACTTACAAAAGGTTTTGTGCGCATTTTTGTTTATGCCGACGACGACAAGTCAATGCTGGTGGTACAGCAGTGTTACGACGACGACTTTGTAACACTTAAGAAAGATTACGAACTAATGGAACAATCGTTCCGGTTTAGCTCCGACAAAAAGAAATAATCTTCCCGCTTAATTGAGCTGCCAGATAGTATACGTGAGATATCCTGCAAAGCTAACCCAGCAGATATAAGGAATGAGCAGTATCGCTGCAAGCTTACCCGCTTTAGCAAAGACAAGGATATTTATGAGGATACTGACCCAAAGTACTATCAGCTCTGCCAGTGCCCAGCCGGGCTCCTGCAGGTAAAAGAAAATAAATGACCAGCTGAAGTTTAGCAGTAACTGCACCAGGAAAATAACGATGCCCGTTCTTGCCTGCCGTGCAGTGTTATCTGCATTTAAAAAGGAGAAAAGAGCTACACCCATCAATACGTAGAGCGTTATCCAGACCCGCATAATAATCGTGCCGGAGGGTGTCCAGGAGGGTTTATGCAACTGCTGGTACCAGCCATCTGTATCCACAAAAAAGGCTGACATGTACCCCACTGCCAGTGGCAGCAGCAGGCAGAGAGCAAATTGAATTCCTTTTCGCATGTTACCGGTTTAAAAGGTAAATAAATATCAGATAGCGGCGGCGCCAAATTTTTTATAATAAGCAATCAGCCAGGCCACCACTTCATCATAGGTTTCCTTTCCTGCCGGTTGATTATTGGCCTTCAGGTAGTGCCCGTATCCCCACATTACCACCGACTCTACCGGATTTCGGTGCCGCAGATAAAACCTCCGGTACTCTTCGCGGTCTTTTTTGACCTGCGGATGAAGGCCCCGCAGCAATGTGCCCGCACGTGCCGTATCTGACTGGTATAATTCACGTATGGCGTAATTGAACATATCGTAATACATAGAATACAACAATACCGGGGACTCGCTGTAGCGGCAGGCCAGAAATCCCACAAAATTGGCCTCATTCTCCCTGGCATACCCCAATTGATGTGCCACTTCATGACTGGTCACGAAAGGCTGCAGAAATGATGGAATGGTGGTGTTGACCTGGGCCTCGCCCGAAAAGGGATTGTAATACCCCTGAAACCCGAGATAATTGCCGGCATAACTGAAAACAGATGGCTTGATGGATTTAAACTTATAGGCCAGAAAAGGATAGTGTGCAGCTACCCGCCTGTAGGCCGCTGTTGTTTCCTGAAACAACTCCTTTTTTCGCCGAAAACTATCCCGCCGGGCAGGCGTGACCGTAGTGGCATATTCGTTGAGCCGCTCATAGAGCAGACTGGTAAGCGTGTCTACGTCCTGCCGGGTATAAGCCTCCACTTTCAGCTGCAACTGGGCCGAAATACCACTACGGTTATAATTGAGCCCCCATAGCAGGTTAAAAAAAACATATACAAAAAGGAAGAAAAAAATCAGTTGCTGCAGTCCGTTCCGGAGGTATTTGCGGTTGAACTGGCGGCGGAGCAGCACACGTACCAGCTGTACCGCTCTAAACAGCAGCACCAGTACCAGGAAGCCATAAAACAGGTCGCCGGCGCTAAATGGTATCCAGCCCAGCAATAATCGCTGTGTCTTGGAAATCATGGGATAAAGACCGTATGTGTAGTTAATCTCCACCCATTCGGGATACCAGGAAGCCCATTTTATAAGAATGGTCAGCAGGATCAGGAGCACCCAGTTCCAGCTTTTCATAAGGTGCCTAAATAGCCGGGAAAGAAATCGTTGCACGTAGTTGCTTTTTAAACCTGTTAGGAATCAGGGCCTTAAATTAGGCACTTGGCAGCAAAATAATCCGAAATTTGCCTGTAATTTTTCGCCAGAAACCCTTACCTTTGCCAACTCTTTAAAAAGTCGCACATGGGGTACCGCCGGGAATACGAGATTGCTTTTGTGGGGCTGAAACCCGGGGTCCACGAGTACGATTACGTGATTACTGATAAGTTCTTTGAGCCATTCCAGCAGCAGGATTTTAAAAACTGCCAGGCACAGGTAAAGTTGTCGCTCGATAAAAAGACCGGCTTCATGTTACTCCGCTTCGAAATTGGCGGTAGCCTGGAAGTAACCTGCGACCGCTGCAGCAATCCCCTTCCATTTGAACTCTGGGATGAGTTTAATGTGACGGTGAAGATGGTAGACGAGCCGGAATTGATGAATGACCAGGAAGATGATCCCGATGTATACTACATCAGCCGCGGCGAAAGCCATATTGATGTGGCCAACTGGATCTACGAATTCATTAACCTGAGCATTCCGATGCAGAAGAAATGCCAGTACGAAAAAATGGATGGGCCTCACTGCAATCCAAAAGTGCTGGACATGTTGAAGAAACTGGAAACCAAAGAACCCGAGAAAAAAGATAATCCGATCTGGAAAGGATTGGAAAAATTTAAAGGCCTGGAATAATTTCAGGAAAGGAACAGACCGAAATAAATTTGAATAGTTGAACTTTTTTAATATTTAGTTATGCCAAATCCCAAACGCAGACACAGCCAGCAAAGAAGCGCTAAACGCAGAACGCATTATAAAGCTACTGCCACTACGCTGTCTACCGATAGCACTACTGGCGAAATACATGTCCGTCACCGGGCACATGTGAGCGAAGGAAAGCTTTATTACAAAGGAAAGCTGGTGGCCGAAAAAGCACCCGTGAAGAAGTAAGCAAAGTCTTTTCACGCTATAAAGAGACGAAAATTCCAAATTCATTGGGTAAACACCTGATGTGATTTGGAATTTCTTATTTTAGAATTAGTATTTTACGCTTGCAATGAAGATCGGACTTGATATGATGGGTGGTGATCTGGCTCCGCTGGAAGCTGCCAAAGGTGTGCTGGCCTATCTGAATGAAGCAGAAGCCCCCGCCCTTTTGCAACTTTTTGGCGATACCGCACAGATTGAGCCTTTGTTAGACAGCCTGGGCATTGACCGGCAAAAAGTGGAACTGGTGCACGCACCACAGGTGATTGATATGCATGAGCACCCCACCAGGGCCCTCAAAGAAAAGACTCATTCCTCGATAGCAATTGGCTTCCATTACCTGGCCTCCGGAAAAACGGAAGCCTTCATCAGTGCGGGCAATACCGGTGCCATGCTGGTAGGCGCTCTTTTCAGCATTAAAGCAGTAGAAGGCGTACTGCGCCCCACTATTTCCACTATTATTCCTAAAGAAAACGGGCAGACCGGCCTGCTGCTGGATGTTGGCCTCAATGCCGACTGTAAACCGGAACAACTCAACCAGTTTGCCATCATGGGTTCGGTATACGCCCAGCTCATACTGGGTATCGAAAAGCCCCGTGTAGCGCTGCTCAATGTAGGCGAAGAAGAAGGCAAAGGCAATCTGCTGGCACAGGCTACCTATCCCCTGCTTAAAGAAAATAACCATATTCATTTCGTGGGCAATATCGAAGGCCGCGATGTACTGCTCGACAAGGCCGATGTAATGGTATGCGAAGGCTTTACCGGCAATATCATTCTCAAACTGGCCGAATCATTATATGATATCAGCCGCGCTCAGCAGATAGATAACCCTTATTTTGACCGGTTCAATTTTGAAAATTACGGCGGCACACCGGTGCTGGGTGTATCAAAACCCGTCATCATCGGACATGGCATCAGCAAAGCCACCGCCTTTAAGAATATGATTCACGTAGCACAGAAAATGATCGAAAAAGATGTGCTGGCAAAGATGAGTGAACAACTGAAGTAAGTGTGCTAATGTGCTGATGTGCTGATGTGCTGATGTGCTAATGTGCTGATGTGCTAATGTGCTGATGTGCTGATGGATTTGAAATTTGAAAATTTGGCCTTCATGAACAGACACATATTAAATACTGTCCACTGTCAACCGTCAACTATCCACTGTCATCTGTCAACTGTCAACTATCCACTGTCATCTGTCATCTGTCATCTGTCATCTGTCAACTGTCATCTGTCAACTATCCACCGTCCACTATTAACCCTCAACTAATATGGACAAACACCTGCTTCCGGCACTACGCAAAGAGATTGAGAATACTTTTGGGAGAAAAGTGTTGTCGTCGCGTGATTGCCTGCAGCTGGTAGATGACATTTATCATAAAACAGGTTATACGGTCAATGCCAATACACTCCGGCGATTTTTTGGGCTTGTAAGAACGCAGTACAGCGCTTCTCCTTCTACCCTTACCATTCTTTCCAAATATTGTGGTTTTGGCTCGGTCGATGAGCTTTCGCAATTAAGCAAGCTGCCTCCGGCCAGCGACAAAAAAGAGCTGGCAGCCGATGAGGTGCTGCATTTCCTCGTTTCCTTATTCAAAAATCTGCCCCTGGCGGAGGGGCATAATCCCGCGGCCGAGTCGGTAGTCCTGCAAACGGTGAGTTTTCTGGACCGGCATCCCGAGCTGATCGATCCGTTTCAGCGTGAAATAGCCCGTACGGCCTCCGGTCAGTACTATTATTATGAGTTGTCTGTAAATATGGACCAGCTAAACGGGTATTACGGGGATGGACTCCATTATTATATGCGTGCCCGCCATACCGATGATGCCCAGTTATTTGCCCATTCGCTGCAGGTCTTTCGCTACTGGCTTACCGGCAACCGGGCCGGCATGGACAAACATATGCAGGTATTGCAAACCCTGACAATTACCAATGCCTGTCCCTCGCATGTGCTGGGCCGGCTTATTGCCGCCCGTATTTTCTATGCCCAGGTATGTCATGAACCGGTAGAACCTATCCTGGCCGATGCCACCAAGTACCTGGTATCGCTGCTGGCTGGTAGCCGCGATATCCCCATTCCCACGTATCCCGATTTTGAACTGGCGGTATGTGAGGCCCTGGTACTCACCGGTATGGAAGAAGAAGGAGCCGAATATATCAGGCGGGGTAAATCGTTGCTGGCTTTTTCCCGGCAAGACAATCCCGTAAATCCCTTTGCCATGTGGGAATATATCATCAGCAGCCGCAAAGAAAGGCTTCGCCGGCAGCTGCCCGGCAAAAAAACAGGCCTGCTCCCCTCGTACAATTACTACCTCCACCGCAAATACAATAACCTGGTTTTGCTCGCACTTACCAAATACACGCAACGCCAGCAACAGCAACTGGATCAACTGGTAACCGAAACCGGGTACACCACTTTCCGGAACATAAAATCGAAGCCGGTTACAGAAAAATAATATCTCTGAACAAAAAAGAACAGTTTCATTAGGTATTTATACTATACTTTAGTGGGGTCAATTCTTTAACATCCTTCCTATTGAAGTCCGCCCTAACCTTGTAACATCTGTTCCAATTCTTCTGAAACGAATTTATTCGAAGTAGCACCTGATTAGAGCAAAATCTGGTATCAGCCAAATTTTGACCGGAACGTTTTGTTTCCTAACTATAAACTATATGCTAAGAAGACTTAGTCGTAATGCTGTACTTTGTGAAATCGTATTTTTTTCTCTCCTGCTGGTAATGGGCAGTTCTTGTATCAATACCCGTGGAGCGAAATATTTTCCGGATGCCGGCAATGGAACGATCGCCACCAACACGCCTATTCCCGAGTCGGTAATCCAGAAGAATGATATCCTTAGTATCACTATCAGTAGCCCTAATGCCGAAGCGTCAGCCATTCTGAATCCGCAAACGGCCAATGCCAATGATGGTCCCCTCACTTCTGCCTCTCTGGGTGGCAGTACCGGTTACCTGGTAAACAGTGATGGCCAGATCCAACTTCCCCTGATCGGCAACATCAAAGCCGAGGGCCTTACCAAAAACCAGTTGAAAGATCAGATAGTAGCTTCTATCCTTGAAAAGAAATTGCTGGTGGATCCTCTCGTAAGCATTCGTTTCACCAATTTCCGTGTAACAGTGCTGGGCGAGGTAAACCGTCCATCTGTTGTGAATGTGCCCAATGAAAAAATATCACTGCTCGAAGCATTAGGCCTGGCTGGTGATATTACGATCTATGGCAAGAAAGACAATGTGATGGTAATCCGTGAAGAAAACAACAAGAAAACAATTAACCGTATCAATCTGAATTCAAGTGACCTGTTTAACTCGCAGTTTTATTATCTGCGCTCCAACGATATCGTGTATGTGGAGCCTAATAAAGCCAGGGTAGCGAGTGCAGGCCGCAGCAACCAATGGTTACCGATCCTCTTCAGTGGTCTTTCGCTGGCCGCTATCGTAGCAGACCGGGTAATCAATTAACGACAGAACTATGGCAACTACTACCAACAAGACAGCCAAAGAAGGCAAATCACTGCTTGGAGCCGTACTGTTCAAGTACATGCCCTTCTGGCCATTGTTTATCTTTTCGGCAATAGCCTGCCTTTTTGCGGCATGGTTCTATCTCCGTACCACGGCTCCTCAGTACGAGATCAATGCCTCTATCATGCTGAAAGAGGAAAAGGAAAGCCGCAATGAAGACGTTATTAACTCCTTCAACCAGGTGGATGGTAAAAAAGTGGTTGATAATGAGATCGAGATCCTGAAATCGAAGGCCCTGATGATGGATGTGGTGAAAAATCTCGCTCTCTACGCCAACTTTTTCGAAAGCCATGACATGGTGCCGAAATCGGCTTATACCACCTCCCCTATCATGCTGGAGGCCGTTAACCCCGACAAACTTACTGTAGTTCCCAAAGTAGAGTTTCGCTACGATGCGAAAGACAGCCTGGTGGTTATCGGTGCCAATAAATACCCCCTAAACAAACCGGTTGCCACTCCCTGGGGTGAGTTTCGTTTCCGTTTGAATGAAAACCAGCTGTCTCAGCCGGTAAAACCATTATTCTTTTCACTGACAACAGTACGTAATGCCGCCTCGGGTCTGCTGGCCAGCTTCCGCACCACAGCTCCTTCCAAACTTACAACTGTTATCACCCTCAAAATAAAAGATACTGACCCTCACCGCGGCGAAGATATCCTGAATGAACTGATTGCTGTATACAACAAAGCCAATCTTGCCGAAAAGAACCGCCTGGCTTCCAGCGCTTCTGATTTCATTGAGCAACGCCTGGCTGTGGTAGAACAGGAATTGAATGATATTGAAAAACGCGCACAGCAGTATAAAGCCACCCGCGGTGCGGTAGACATCAGCACACAGGGCCAGCTTTTCCTGAAAAATATCACTGAAACGGATCAGAAAGTGGCAGATGTGTCTAACCAGCTGTCTGTTCTGAATGAAGTAGAGAAATATGTAAAATCGAAAGAAAGTGGTGGCGATGGCGGTGTAGTACCGTCTACAGTAGGGCTGAAAGATCCTACCATGTCTACCCTGGTGACCAAACTGTACGACGAAGAGCTGAACTACGAAAAGCTGAAAAAGACAACGGGTGAAAACAACCCGGTGCTTACTTCCATCAGGGACCGGATCAATAAAATGAAACCGAGCATCCTGGAAAGTATTCAGACGCAGCGTTCGAGCCTGGAGGCCAGTAAAACAAACCTGCAATCGACCAACAATGCTTATCTCGGCCAGCTTCAGTCTATTCCCCAGAAAGAAAGAGAACTGATCGATATCAATCGCCAGCAGGCTATCAAGAGCAACCTCTACGCATTCCTGCTGCAGAAAAAAACGGAGAGCGACCTGACACTGAAATCAAACCTGCAGGACACCCGTATTGTTGACCGCGCTCAGAGCACACCTGAACCTGTTTCACCCAAAGGCAAACTCATTTACCTGGTATCCCTCATTTTTGCCCTGGCATTACCCGCTGGTATTATCTCCGGTAAGGAAATGCTGAACCGCAAAGTGATGTACCGCCACGAGATCGAAAACCTCACCAACGCACCCATCATTGGCGAGATCAGTCTCGATAAATCAAAAGATCCGCTCGTAATACAGGAAGGTAAACGCACATTTATTGCCGAGCAGTTTCGCCGTATGCGTACTTCCATTGGTTATGTAGGTGGCAGTTCCGGTAAAAAACGTATTCTCATTACCTCTACCCTTTCTGGTGAAGGAAAGAGCTTTGTAGCCCTTAATCTGGCACAGAGCATCGCCCTGACCGATAAGAAAGTGGTACTGGTAGAATTTGACCTTGCCAATCCTTCGCTCAGTAAAAAACTGAACGTTACTTATGAAATAGGCGCAAGCAATTACCTGTGGGGTGAAAAAGAACCGGAAGATATCATCAAGCGTACCGCTATCAATGAAAACCTGTTTTTCCTGCCAGCCGGTCCGCTGCCCGAAAATCCTACTGAGTTGCTGATGAGTGACCGTGTAAAAGATCTGCTCAAATACCTCGATGATGTATTTGATGTGGTGGTGATCGACTCCGCTCCGGCCAGCCTGCTTACTGACGCCTATGTATTGTCGCCTCTTTGCGACCTTACTTTGTACGTTGTTAAACACAAGTACACGCCCAAAGCATTCCTGGAGCGCCTGGATGAAGATAACTCAGGCAACCAATTGCGGAATATGCGCATCGTATTCAATGGCATCCGTTCGCGCGGATTCACCAAAAACGGATATGGATACGGGTATGGTTATGGATACATCCATAACACCGCGTATGGAAAAGCAAAAAAGAAGTAAAATATACAGGCTTGTGAGCCGGCCTTTGACCAACGGCTTGCCTGCTTTGAGAGATAAAAAACAGATCAAAGTGGCCGTTACCTCTGAAAACCCTGATTGTTACGCCAACATCTCTGTACACTAAAAAACTGATCTGTATGAACACAGCGACAACAAAACAGTGGTACGCCCTTTACACCCGTCCCAAATGGGAGAAAAGAGTGACTGAAACACTTGAAAAAAAGAAGCTGGAAGTCTATTGTCCCATGAACCGGGTTCCCCGGCAGTGGGGCGAACGGAAAAAGGCCCTTATGGAACCTCTTTTCCAGTCACTGATTTTCGTATATGCCTCTGAGTCTGACCAGGAGCGTATCCGCGAAACAGATGGCGTTATTAATTTCATCCACTGGCTCAACAAGCCTGCCATCATCCGCCAGGAAGAAATTGATACTATCCGCAAATTTCTCAACGAATACGACTTTGTATCGCTTGAAAAAGCGTCTGTCAATCTCAATGAAAAAGTGCGGATCATCAACGGCCCTCTCATGATGTGGGAAGGTCAGATTGTGCAGGTACGTACAAATGTGGTAAAGATCATGCTCCCCTCACTGGGTTATGCGCTGGTAGCTGAGATCCGTGAAGAGAAACCCGAAAAAACTGTACGCCCGCTGGCTGAACTAAACAAACGTGCTGTCTGACTTTTTCCCCGGCAGCCGTTAATAGTCTCTTCTCCGGGATCAATATTGCCACCCGGAATTCCAACGTCCTTTATCATATTAAGTAGCATCACTATAACGCTCCTCTCCGGAAGGGGATGGGTATGTACTGAATTATTGTAAACAACACTACTATTAAGCCCACAACGTGCAACGCGTTAAGAAAATATTCTCTGCAGATCTGGTAAAGGTATCTTTCCTCAATGCCATCGCCACATTTATCAAAATGCTGACCGGTCTTGTCAGCAACAAGATAGTTGCCGGCATTGGCGCAGACGCCATTGCTCTTCTGGGCCAGCTCAATAATCTCAGCACAATCCTGCTGGGTATCTCTACCGGAGGCATCAATGCCGGCGTAACGAAGTATACGGCCGAACATTCCGGTTCGCCCGAGAAATACAACAAGTTTATCGGTACAGGATTCTGGATTACCATTGTACTGTCGGTTATCACCGGCCTGGTACTCATCATAGGCGCCAACTTCTTTTCTCATACCATCCTGCACAGCAACGAATACCAGCTGGTATTTTATATTTTTGGATTTACCATCGTACTCTACGCCCTTAACATGCTCCTCATCTCCATCATGAATGGATTTAAGGAGTTCAAAAAATATGTGATCGCCAATATCACGGCAAGCATTGTAGGACTGATCTTCGCAGTGGTACTTGCCACCCTTTACAATACTATTGGCGCACTCATTGGCTTTGTAACTTACCAGTCTGTCGTTTTCTTTATCACACTGGCGCTCGTACATCGCGCGCCCTGGTTTAAATGGCGCATATTCACTCATCAGTTCAGCAAATCAGCTGCGTTAAAACTGGGCAACTACTCACTTATGGCGCTGGTGAGTGCTATTGTGATGCCTGCTGCGCAGATGATAGTGCGGAATTACATTACCAATCACACCCTGCCCGGCGATGCCGGCCTGCAGGAAGCAGGGTACTGGGAAGGCGTTAATAAACTCTCAACCATGTATCTGCTGGTAGTAACTACATCGCTCAGTGTGTACTACCTGCCCCGGCTTACTGAATTAAAAACGGATTACGACCTGCGTAAAGAAGTATTCTCTGTTTACAAGCTGGTAATTCCTTTCCTGATCCTGGCCTCCATTATCATTTTTGCCGGACGTTATCTGCTGATTGAACTGTTGTTTACGCCTGAGTTCAGGCCCATGGATAAATTTTTTCTGTATCAGCTGCCGGGCGATCTCTTTAAAATGTCGGGATGGGTGCTGGGCTATATTATGATCGCCCGCTCTATGACACGTACCTATGTGACGATGGAACTGGTAAGCAGTTCGGCCCAGGTATTATTCAGCATTCTCTTTATTAATCTTTTTGGCAGTATCGGCGGATCCATTGGTTATGCCTGCGGACACCTGCTGTACCTCCTTATTATGATATTTATTTTCCGTAAAATGTTTTTTTCGTCTAAAAACGCCGTTGCTTAACCTATGAGCCAGCCGCTTGTTTCAATCATAATGCCCGTGTATAATGTAGAACGGTATGTGAAAGAGGCTATCGACAGTGCTCTTAATCAAACCTATCCCCACCTGGAGCTCATCATTATGAACGATGGCTCCAGCGACGGGACTGCAGCTATCTGCCGGTCTTATACCGACCCGCGGGTAAAGTATTATGAAAACCCATTCAACATGGGTGTATTACGTACCCGCAATGAAGCACTTAAACTGGCCAGTGGCGAATACGTAGCCTGGCTCGACAGCGACGATATTTCGCTGCCCACCCGCCTGGAGAAACAGGTTCATTTTCTCGAAGCCAATCCAGATTATGTGATGTGCGGTACCCTGCACCAGGATATCGATGGCGAGGGCTGTCCTTTGCTCAAAAGTTATTTTCCCGTTACCGACAAAGACCTGCGCAGTTTCCTGCTCCTGGTCAACAGTTTTTGCAATTCTTCTACCATAGTACGCGGACCCCTTATGCGTGAATTACGGTTTGCCGAAGATTGCGAAGTAGCAGAAGACTATGATCTCTGGATCCGCCTGGCCCAGAAAGGTAAGCTGGCCAACATCCCGGAATTCCTGACACTCTACCGGGTACATGGCAACAATATCAGCATTACCAAAAAAGAACGGATGTTCGCTATTGTAAAAACACTCGCAGGAAGGATACTGACCGATGCCGGCGTTCACTATACACCCGAAGAGCTGGAAATACACTCTAAAATGCTCAGTTTCGCGGGTTCCTGGTTTGGCGAAGAAAACCGGATAAAAGCCCTGGAAGACTGGGTTATTTCTATATATAATCAGCTAAGTACTAAGAAAATTTACAATAATTCACTACTTTTCGCGCTGTTGGCGGAACGCTGGCAGGTAGCCTGCATACAGAACAAACGATTTGGCCGGATATTTTTTAACCGCATCGTGATGCGCAATTTCCCGACCTATTGTTATGTGCTGGGGTGCAAGATCCTGAAAAAGCCTATCCGCTATTAATCCCTAAACCCACTAAAACTAACCGATCGTGATCGCAGTTCTCATACTTGGTGCTATCATTTATGGCTATTTACTGGCCGTAAAGCCCCATGTTATTGCGGTCCTCTTTTTTACTATCACCATTGCTGATGTCAATTTTGAACTGGGCGGCTTACCGCTGAACATCCGTGCCATTATTGGTCTTACACTGTTTGCACGCACGCTCGTATCCGGTAAAAACGAACATGATCCCGGATTCTTTCTAAACAGTAATATCTTACTGATCGTTGTCTTCACCATTTATGCCATTATAGTCACCGCTTTCTACGATCTGCTCACACCGGAGGTTATTAAAACTTCGGCTCTCACGCTGATATCGATTTATTGTGGTTATTATTATTACTTTCAGAAAGGAGGCATGGACTATTTAAAACTGGCATTGATCATTGCCGGCTTTATCTGCTTCTTTGATCTTGTATTTACCTATGGCTATTATGGCCAGTTTCCCGTACAGCGCATCTACCAGTTTCTGTTAAAAGTACCCATACCTGTGGATGAGAAGGGTGAGTTTGTGGAAGTGATCAATCACAACTTTTATGGCCTTATATGTGGTATGGGCTTCGTGTACCTGCTCAATGACTTTATTAATAAGGAAAATGCCAATAAACTGGTATTACTCATACTGCCGGTAATGTTTCTGGGTGTGCTTATGTCTACTTCGCGCAGCACCCTGCTGGGGCTTATTTTTGTTTCTATTTTTCTTATCAGCCGCGAGCTCAAGCATCGCGAGCGGGCCAAGAAAGCCTATATGCTTATCAGCATGGCCGTAGGCATTCTGTTTTTCTGCATTTTTGTTTTCACCACATTGCAGAGCTACCTCAATGTAGACAGCGACTTCATGGAGCGGATCACCTTCCGGCTTATCGATGAGCCCATTGCTGTATTCAACAAGCACCTGGGCATGAATTATAATGTACAGTCGCTTGAAGCGATGGACTGGCGTGAGGAAGCATCGAGAGATGCCTTTGAAGCCTGGCTGAACCTCGATTTTGTGGAGCAGGTTTTTGGCATCGGGTACTGGGGCTTTGTAGTACGCGACCTGGGGCATAGCGGCCTGCCTCCGCACAATGGTATCCTGTTTTTACTGATGGACTCAGGTATGGTTGGCCTGGCTATGTATATTTTCCTTATCGTCAATATCATTCGCCGTTCGTTGCAGCTAACCAAAGATGTCATTCCTCCGCTGGTAACGACCCTGCTTTTTGTTATCTTTTACTGTTTGGGACAAAATGGCGAGCTGACCTCCAGCATTACCTTCCTGTTTATTATCAGTCTGATTGCTGAAAATACGTTAATAGAGCAGAAGAGGAGGCTGCAGGCTACTTAGCGCAGGCATTTCTTTTCATGCGCAGTACTACCGTTACCTACTATGAACAAAAAGAAAATCCTCTATATCACTCCCGCCCTGCCTGTTGGCGGTGCCGAACGCTTCCTGCTATCATTGTCAGGTGCATTGATACCTGATACAGATAAACAGTGGATCATCAGCCTTAGCAACGTAAATGTGCTTGCACCGGAAATTACCCCAGGCATAGAATTTATTGCATTACCCCGCAGGAGCAAATTTGACCTGAAGCCCGTCAAAGAAATACGCCGGCTCATAAAAACCGAACAGCCCGATATCGTTTTTTGCATCAACTTTTTCAGCTATTTCGTATTGCGCTGTGCTCTTTTTGGTCTGCGTTATAAACCACGTACCATTATCTCTTACCACAGTACGGAGCATGTGTCGCGCAAAGAGCACTGGCTGCATCACCTGTATGCCCGCCTGCTCACCAAACGCGATGAAATAGTAGCCGTTTCGCAACGCCAGGCAGATTACACCATACGCACCTATCGTATACCCCGCCGCAAATTTGATGTGGTACTTAACTGTGTTGATACAGACTACTGGAAACCCGACACTACGGGATCTGTACGCAGCAGAGTCCGACAACAGCTGGGCATACCCGAAGATGCACCGGTGATCATCCTGACCGCAGCATTCCGGCCCGAAAAAAATCATGCCGGAGGTATCAGGGCATTGAAGCTGCTGCATGAAAAATATAATTGCAGGGCTTACCTGCTGCTCGTAGGCGACGGCGTATTACGTCCGGCTATTGAAGCAGCTGTGCTCGGCTCCGGTATCAGTTCCTATATTAAACTGGCCGGTCTGCAAAAAGATGTACGGCCCTTTTACCAGGCTGCAGATATATTTACCCTGGTATCATCCCGGGTAGAAACATTCAGCATAGCAGCGCTGGAAGCTATGTCTTGCGGATTAACCGAAGTGTTGACAGATGTGGGGGGTGCTGCTGAAATGGTCACACCCGGTGTGAATGGCTTTTTGTGTGTTGCAGAAGATGACAGCATTGCCCAAAACTGGCTCAAGGGATTGAATAGTGATTTCAGGAAAGAAGATATTCATGCTTACGCATATACCCATTTCCGGAAAGAGAAGATGGTTTCGTCTTATAAGAAAATATTTGGACTGGCCTCATGAAGATATTACAGATCAATAGCGGACATTACCGGCGTGGCGGTGCAGATGTGGTTTATCTCAACACCACAGAGCTGCTGCGCAGCAAAGGCCATGAAGTGATCTGCTTCAGCATGAAGGACGAAAAAAATCTGCCTGATGCTGATGAAACTTTTTTTGCAGAGAGTATGGACCTGAGACAGGCTTCTACCCTGCAAAAAATAAAATCTGTACCGGCATTTGTTCATAACCGTGATGCAGCGCATAAACTGGAGGAGTTGCTGAAGCAGCATCAGCCCGATGTAGCACATATACATTTATTCCTGGGCAAGCTGACCAGTTCCATTCTGCCCGTATTACGTAAAAGGAAAATACCTGTTATTGTAACAGTTCATGACTATCGTCTTATTTGCCCGGCCTATCTTTTCCTGGATGGACAAAACAAGGTATGTGAGAAATGTAAAGGTGGTTTTTACCTCAACTGTACACTCAAGCGCTGTTCGGAAGGCAGTTTTTTCCAGAGCCTTATTCTGACGGCAGATGCATACTACCGCAAATACCGGATCAATCCGGTAAAATATGTGGATCGTTTCATTTTTGTAAGCCAGTTTATTCAGCATAAACATCAGGAATTTAATGCAGGATACTCGGACAAGTCGACCCTGCTTTATAACTTTGTGCCCGGCCTTGAAAAAATAGCACCGGTGCATACTAAAGGCGGATATTTTCTGTTCTATGGCAGGCTGTCGCGGGAGAAAGGGGTTGAAACCCTGATTCAGGCGGCCCAGGAAGCCGGAATACCGCTCAAAATCGTAGGAACCGGCTCATTATCAGAAAAGTACAAAAACAGTCGTTTTGCCAATATCGAATTTCTGGGTCACCGCACCGGCGAAGATTTGTGGAACCTGGTAAAACAGGCCAGTTTCGTGGTGGTGCCTTCAGAATGGTACGAAAACAATCCGCTGACTATACTGGAGGCATATAGCCTGGGCAAACCGGTTATTGGCTCCGCCATCGGAGGTATACCAGAAATTATCCGCGATGGGCATACAGGTTACCTGTTTCCCGCAGGCGATGAAGTAGCACTAACAACAAGATTGAAACAGGCAGCTGCACTGAGTGATGAGGCATATACACATCTGTCGCATCAGGCCAGGCAATTTGCCAATGAAAATTTTGAGCCAGAAAAAAATTATCAGACACTGATCGGTATTTACCAGTCAGTCATTCATAACTATAACCTTAATCAAAACTGAGATCATAATGAAGAAGAAAATTTATCTCGCCGGTAGCGGCGGTATGCTGGGCGAAGCCTTTTATCGTGTATTTAAAGATGAGTTTGAACTCAAATGCACGGATAAAGATGTGAATACCGACTGGTTGAGTTTTCTCGACTTTCGCGATCTGGACAAATACCGTGAAGATGTAAAAGCATTTAAGCCCGACTACCTGTTTCATATCGGCGCCTATACTGATCTGGAGTTTTGCGAACTGAATATAGACGATACATATGCTACCAATACACTGGCAGTAGAAAATGCGGTTTATATAGCCAATGAGCTTAACATCCCGTTGCTCTACATCAGCACCGCCGGCATCTTCGGTGGTGAAAAAGAGTCGTATGATGACTGGGATACACCTAATCCGCTGGGGCATTACGCACGTTCGAAATACATGGGAGAACGTTATGTGGTTGAACATGCCAACCGTTATATTATCTGCCGTGCCGGCTGGATGATGGGAGGCGGTCCTTCAAAAGACAAAAAGTTTATCAATAAACTGGTCAAACAACTGGTAAGCGGCAAACGTGAACTCTTTATCGTAGATGACAGAGACGGCACTCCTACCTACACAGTAGATTTTGCCCGCAACGTAAAAGTGCTGTTTGAAAAAGAATACTGGGGCCTTTACAACCTCGTATGTAAAGGACAGACCAGCCGCATGGAAGTTGCAGAAGAACTGGTAAAAGTGCTGGGACTGGCTGATAAGGTAAAACTCAACAGCGTAAGTTCTGATTACTTTAAAGATACCTACCACGCTCCACGTCCGGCCTGTGAGCGACTCGTCAATAAAAAACTGGATATCCGTGGCATCAATGTTATGCGCGACTGGCGTGTAGCCCTGCAGGATTATATCGATACGTATTTTAAAGATTATCTGAAAGACAAATTCTGATGAGCAAACAGCAACTGCGGATAGCTTCTTTTGGATTCCGGTCAATTCCTCCTTCGAAAGGATCGGCCGGTGCCGATAAGTTTGCTGTTGAATTTTTACCGCGACTGGCTGAACGTGGCTATGAAGTGGTAGGTTATAACCGGATATATCCCGGCCAGACAAAAGGACCGGATGATTATAAGGGGGTGCGTGTGTATTATTTTAAGACAATTCCCAAATCGGGGATTGACTCTATGATCCACTCAGCCAAAGTAACCTGGCATATTCTGACCCGCAATACGGCCCGCATTGTTCATATCCAGGGTAATAATGCCCTGTTTGCCTTTATCCTGAAAATATTCGGTAAAAAAGTAATCCTGAGTATTGACGGTACGGAGTTTGAACGCGAAAAATGGTCCTGGTTCATGCGCAAGCTCGTTCTGGCCAATGCCTACCTGGCCGTATGGTCATGCAAGTATATTGCCATCGACAACATCTTTACCAAAGAGCTGTTTGAGAAAAAATTCAAAAAGAAATTTGACTTTATCTCGTTTGGCAGTGAGATCAAAGAAACGACCGACACAGACATATTAACAAAGCTGGGGCTGGAGAAAGGCGACTACTTTTTATTTGTAGGCCGTTTTATTCCGGACAAGGGGCTGCAATACCTCATACCCGCTTTCGAAAAGCTGAAGACAGGCAAAAAGCTGGTGCTGGTGGGAGGCTCTCCCAATCCCAGTGAGTTTGAGCTCGGCTTAAAGAACACCAGCGACCCGCGCATTATTTTCCCCGGATTCATTTACGGCGATGACACCGTGACGCTGATGAAAAATGCCTATTGCTATATTCAGCCTTCTGATATTGAAGGTCTGTCGCCGGTAATGCTTTCGGTTATGGGACTGGGCACACCGCTTATCTGCAGCAACATCAAGGAAAATATGTACCTGGTACACCAGGATGCGCTTACGTTCGAAAAATCGGACGTAAATGATCTTACGCGCCAACTGGAATATTCACTTGAGCACCGCGATGAGCATTTGCAGCTGGCAGCCAAAGCCAAAGAACGGATCAGTAAAGAATACAGTTGGGAGACAATTACTGATCAATATGTTGAACTATTTGAAAAAAGCTTACAAAAAAAATAAACATGCTTAAAGTTGTATTGATTGGCGCAGGCAAGATGGGTATTTCCCACCTGTCTATCCTGGGAGCCCATCCCGATGTAGAAGTGGTAGGGGTATGTGATACATCCAAAATGGTAAATGATTTTCTGACCCGTTACGGTAAATTCAATTGCTTTACCGATTATCAGAAAATGCTGAGCCAGGTAAATGCTGATGCGGCTTTTGTGGCTGTGCCTACAAAATTTCACTACAGCATTATCAAAGACCTGCTGCAGAAAAAGCTGCACGTTTTTGCAGAAAAACCTTTTTGCCTCACTGTAGAGCAGGGCGATGAACTGGTAAAACTGGCTGCCGCCAATAAATGCATCACACAGGTAGGTTACCACAACAAATTTGTAGGAACCTTCCGCGAGGTAAAAAGACTGGTTGACAGTGGTGTACTGGGCGATATTTATCATTTCACCGGCGAAGCCTACGGGCCCGTGGTAATACGTAAAAAACAGGATACCTGGCGCTCTGATCCTTCTGAAGGCGGCGGATGCCTGCTGGATTACGCATCGCACGTAATTGATCTCATCAACGGTACGCTTTCCCCGGTAGTAGCATCGAGAGGCACCCTGCTCAAATCGGTATACAGCACACAGGTTGAGGATGCCGTATACTCGTTGCTTGAACTGCAATCTGGTCTCACCGGCGTACTGTCTGTAAACTGGAGTGACGATACACACCGTAAAATGACTACTTCCATTACCATCCAGGGTACCAATGGTAAAATCATCTCTGATGCAAATGAGCTCAAGGTCTTTCTGAAAGGAAAAGATTTTCCGGCCGGTTACTCAAAAGGATGGACGATTAAATACATTACCGAGCTGACGGAAGAAGTGGATTTTTATCTGCGTGGCGAGGAATACTCTGCCCAGATTGATTATTTCGTGAAAGCGGCCCTGGGTAAGGCGCCCAACACGATCAATACTTTTGAAAGTGCCTGGCTTACAGACAGAGCTATTTCAATCATTAAAAAAAGTTCAAAATAAGTACCGATGGAGAGAATATTATTTGGCGATAACCAGTTTTTTGCGGTAAACCATATCAGCGATGAAAAATCGCGTGCACAATCCATCAAGTTCAAAGACGACCAGGCCATCATCCGCACGCTGGATTATGCCCGTGCCGCCGGCTCCAATACGTTTATGTGCACTACGCACGACCGCATTGCCAATATTTGCGATCATATCAGGGCCAACCCTGATAAATATAATGGCTACAGCATTTTTCCGTGTATGCCCTATGCGCATAAGTATGCCAATGCAGTAACCGAACTGGGTATCACCGGTACACTGAAACAATATGTACCCGGCAATTTCTTTGGCTCGCTGTTTAAAGGCGGCGTAGCTTATTTGTCGAAAGACTATATGGCTATCATGGAACTGCTGATTGATGCCGAAATGAAAATGTTCAAAGGCATCAACACACCTGTTATTTTCCTGCAAAACGTAATCACCGACCTGCTGCTGGGACTTCGTGCAGGCGAAGTGTTTCTCGCTTTCCATAACTATATCAGGAAAAAATACAATGCCGAGGCCGGTTTCATTACGATGAACCTACCCAAATTGCTGGATGTGCTGGAAGAACAGGGCATTAAAAATCCTGTAATCTGTGCCTCCATCAATAAAGCTGCATTCCGTATGTCGGGAGGCAAAGCGCTGTATGAAAAAACGCTCGAAACCCGTCAGGTAAGAGCGATTGCCATGCAGGTGCTGGGTGGCGGAGCTATTTCACCCAAAGAAGCTATTGAGTATGTGTGCAGCCTTCCCAATATTGAGTCTATTCTCTTCGGCGCCTCCTCCAAAGGCAATATCGAGGAGACGATGAGCCTGATCCGCCAGTTTGATGCACAAAAAGTAAAATAGCCTGCTTTATTGAAAAATAATTTACAGGTATACAAAAAGAAAAGGGCGTTGATAATCTCAACGCCCTTTTTCATAGTAGCCATCCATCCTAGATTTTCACAAAGCGGAGTGTCTTACGTTCGCTGGCACTAAACACCAGCTCAACTGTATAGGCACCTGCTTTTAATGTATTAACCTGAAGCGTGGTGCTTAAACGCACTGCAGTTTTGTTTACTTCTGTTGTACCAAGCACCTGCTCACCTGACATATTATATACGCGTATCCGTACCTTTCCGGTATAAGCATGATCTACCACCAGGTTTACCTGGTCCTGCGCCGGATTGGGATATAACGAAGCCTTACCGGTATCAGTCAATTTCTGAACACTTTCGGGGGTTACTGCGATTACTGATGCTGAATCCGGAGTCATCGCTGCAACTTCTGCTTCTTCAATTGCAGCAGTACTTACACCTCTGCCGCTATAGCTGCTCTTGCGAACAGTAATAGTAACTGTAGCACTGGCCACTGCTCCATTATTATCCTTTACAGTGAGACGGAATACATAGTCGCCCGTACGGCTCAGGCCGGTGGCAGAAGTGATAGCCGCTGCACTGTTCGATATTCTCGCTTTGCGCGGACCACTCAGCTGTTTCCAGCTATAGCTCACGATACGACCATCAGGATCATAAGAACGGCTGCCATTGAGCGTAGCGCTGCTGGCAGGCAACCAGATCGTCTGAGTACTGCCGGCATTGGCTACCGGAGGTTTATTTCCTACAGAGGTATTATTGTTGTTTACAGTAACAGTTACCGTAGCAGAAGCCTGCGCACCCCGGTTATCGGTAACAGTAAGACGATAGGTATATACCCCTGCTATCAGATTGCTTACTGTAGTAGAAACTGCAGCAGCAGGCGAGATTACAGAAGTAGAAGGACCACTCACCTGCACCCAGCTGTAACTGGCAATAGTGCCATCCGGATCTGTTGATGCACCGCCGCTGAGTGTAGCGCTATTGGCAGGTAAGGTAATAATCTGATTTGAACCTGCATTGGCAACAGGGGCCTGATTGGCTGCTGCATTCACCGTCACTTTTACTGTATCACTGGCAGTAGCACCGTTATTATCTGTCACCGTCAGGCTGAAATAATATATACCCTCCTGAAGATTGCTCACTGTAGCTGTTACCGCTGAATTTACTGCAATAGTAGCCGCAGCGGGGCCACTTACCTGTTTCCAGAGATAGCCGGTAATAGTACCATTTGCGTCTGACGAAGCGCTACCATTGAGCGTAACGCTATTTACCGGAAGGGTAATGGATTGATCTGCGCCTGCATTGGCTGCAGGCGGTACATTTACCACCGAGTCTACAGTAACCGTTGTATAGGCAATAGCTGTAGCACCGTTATTATCAGTCACAGTAAGCCGGTAAGTATATACGCCACTTTGCAAACCGCTAACGGTGATAATGGCTGTAGCAGAAGATGACAACACCGAAGCAGAAGGACCACTGGTCTGTGCCCAGCGATAGCTGCTGATGACTCCATCCGGATCACTCGAGGCGCTGCCATTGAGTGTGGCTGTGTTTACCGGCAACTTAATGGTCTGGTTTGCTCCCGCATTGGCTATAGGCGCCTGATTGGCTGCAGCATTCACCGTAACGGTTACCGTATCCGATGCTGTTGCATTGCTGTTGTCGCGTACAGTCAGTTTATAACTATATACACCCTGCACCAGGTTGCTTACCGTGATACTGGCTGTATTGGTAGCGGATAAAGCAGATGTGGATGGTCCGCTGATCTGTGCCCACAGGTAGCTGGCAATTGTACCATCTGCATCGCGTGAGCTGCTGCCATTGAGCGTAGCTGTGCTCACTGGCAACGTGATATTCTGATCTGCACCGGCATTGGCTACAGGCGCCTGGTTGGGCGCTGCATTTACCGTAACGGTTACTGTATCAGAAGCCGTGGCATTGCTGTTGTCGCGTACAGTCAGTTTATAACTATATACACCCTGCACCAGACTGCTCACCGTAATACTGGCTGTGCTGGTAGATGATAATACAGAAGCAGAAGGTCCGCTGATCTGCGCCCACAGGTAGCTGGCAATCGTACCATCTGCATCGCGTGAGCTGCTGCCATTGAGCGTAGCAGTATTGGCGGGCAAAGTAATCGTCTGATTAGAACCTGCATTAGCAACAGGAGCCTGATTGGCTGCTGCATTCACGGTAACGGTTACTGTAGCAGTTGAACTGGTACCGGCATTATCTGTTACTTTCAGCTGATAGGTATAGGTACCCTGTACCAGGTTGCTTACGGTAATATTAGCTGTAGATGCAGACGAAAGCGTAGATGTGGATGGACCGCTTACCTGCGACCATTGATAGCTGGCAATTGTACCATCGGGGTCGCTGGAAGCGCTGCCGTTAAGAGTAGCAGTGCTGGTTGGTAATGTAATAGTCTGATTAGCTCCCGCATTGGCTACAGGCGCCTGATTGGGTGTGGAAGTTCCTGTACCTACCGTAATGCTACGCAGCGTATAGCTGCCATCGCTGTTGCGGCCGGTAATAGCCAGCGGCATGGGACTGCGGAACCCATCTGTATCCCGCACTTTTACTGTAAGGGTGTACGTACCAGCGGCCACACTGCCTGGCAGCGTCAGGTTATCGGTATGTGCACGGGCAGTAGCCTCGGGCAAAAACATTTTTATTTTAAAAGCCGATACACTTGACCAAACGGCTGTGCCTGCACTGTTTTTCAGTTCATATAATACATCCCAGTCTTCATAACTCTGGGTGAGGCCTACGTTTTTCCACTGCAGGGTTACAGGAAATGCGGTACCGGTGCTCACGCTGGTAGCCATACTGCCACCTTCCAGTACAATACGGTATCCCGCTGCCTTTGATGCAGCACGTACATTGGTATTGATAGAACTATTGGGTGAGAAATTACCATTTCCAAAAGATACGGCATGATAACGTTTTACCTGATTCTCGAGATCTGCGTAGTCGGCATTGCAGCAGGGCTCTCCTACTACCGGCGCATATTTCCAGCGGTTCATGATAGCCGTATCGAGGCGCATACCATTTACAGTGATTGTATTCTGATCTGTGTAAGAACGCAGGTACGAATCGGTGGCGCCCCAGTTGTCTCGGCGCCAACCCACAGGGCCGTAATTATTACGGCGTGTAAGCGCATAATAGGCTACTTCGGGCGGATTCATCGTATTGCCCAGGCGGTTGCCATCAAAAGCAGATACCATGATCACCAGTGGAAAATTGGGGAAAGCATTCACATGCGCATCAATAATCCGGTTGAGCGAAGTTGTAGTAGCACGTGTACCAGCGGGATACTGGCTCATCTGATCTACAATCGTATAACTGTGCCACTCACCAAAAGCCCCATAGCCGCGGATATCTATATAGTTGATCACATCTTTATAAGCCACTCCATTGTAAGAGGTCGTGTTGATATGATCGTTAATAGCCTGATTAAGTGCCAGCAGACGGCTCAGATAAGCTTCACTGTTCCAGTTGGGTACCCAGCTGCCATTGGAAGCCTTCCAGTCCTTCACTGTTTCTGCCTGCATCAGGTTGTGAAGGTATTGCGGGTAAACGGAGTAACCACCATCGTAGTTTAACCGGTGCGGCGATACCGCATCGGGATAGTGAGTCATGATACCAAAAGAGAATTTCTGGCCTTTGCTGATGGCATCATTGATCTCCTGGTCAAATTTGGTCCAGGTATATACACCCTGACCACTTTCAAACATAGACCAGCTGAACCGGAAATACTTATCCAGCCGGCGCGTACTGGTGCCTTCAATAGGAATGTTGCTCATGTTCTGATCATTCCATTGTTCTGCACCGCCACCGGGACGATTGAGATCGGGATCTGAATAAGGGATTTGGGTAAACGATAAAGCAGTTGTTTGTGCGAAGCCGGACTGTTTCATAACCGTGAGCATCAAAATTGCGGTCGCGGTTACACAGAGAGCCTTACGCATTGCAGACAGGCGCACAACAGTCCTGTTGCAAGGTTTTAGTTGTTTCATGGATATCAGATTTTAGCTACTAATAAAATATGTTAGCAGTTTGCAAAATCCCTGCCGCAGAGTATTGATCATTCGCAACTACAAATGATCATGATCAATTCAATAATAGTAACTAAGAGTAAACATCCGTATAAGAAAAGTCATTACACTGAAAAACGCTTACGGGCAATGCGTTTTATGAGAAGATTTTTATTTATATAATTCAGAATGTGGATAAGTTAGTTTTCCACAGTATAGTTGACAGTTGACAGTGGACAGATGACAGTGGACAGATGACAGTGGACAGATGACAGTGGACAGTTGACAGTGCGCAAGTCTAAACTTTAAGTGTAACTGCAGTCCGGCTGAATACGTGCCCCTTTTACTTTTATACATTATACTTTTAAACCTTTATACTCTTAAACTTCTACCCCTTACCTTCTTCCTTACATCTTAATACAAAAAGCCAGGCATAAGCCTGGCTTTTTGTATTATTCCTTTCTTTAAAATTTATCGTTTGATAAGCTTGGTAGTGACTTTTTTATTCTGTCCGTCAAATACGGCTTCTACCACATAGTTGCCCGGACGAAGTTTGCTGACATCCAGTGTAACAGTATATGCGCCCTGGGGTTTGTTGACCACTACCGGTGATTGAATACGACGACCGGTCATATCATAGATATTAACGGAAAGGTATCCTGGTTTTTCAGAAAGCACCCGCAGGTTAGTGCTGGAGCCGTCTGCCGGGTTGGGGAACAATACAAGTGTCTGACCCCGGCCCTGGAAATTATCCACTACTACCACTTTTACAGTATCGCTGGCAGTGGCACCACGGTTATCACGCACAGTCAGGATGTACTCATATTCACCGGCCGCCAGATCACTTACTGTTATGATGGCCTCATTTGTTGCCGAGAATGTTGAATTGGAAGGCCCGGTAAGCTGACGCCATAAATAGGTCAGTGTGGTACCATCAGGATCATATGATTTACTACCATCGAGCGTAGTACTGTTATTGATTGTAGTAATGGAAACATCGTCGCCTGCAACAGCTACCGGCAGTTCGTTGGGCTGCGGCAGCACCGTAATTGTTACCGTGGCTGACCCGGTAGCGTTTGCATTATCACGAACGGTCAGGCGGAATACATATACGCCCTGTACCAGGTTGGTTACTGTATTGCTTACCGCATTGGGGGCCGACATATTAGCTGTTGAAGGGCCACTCACCTGCTGCCAGGTATATGCTGCGATGGTACCATCTGCATCTCTGGAAGCGGCACCGGAAAGTACGGTTGAATTGACCGGCAGAGTGATACTGCGGTTGCTGCCCGCATTGGCTACGGGAGCCACATTGGGTGCAGGGTTAACGGTAATCGTGACCTGATCGGTTGCAGTAGCATTGCGGTTGTCGCGTACAGTAAGACGGAACACATATACACCCTGTACCAGGTTACTGGCTGTAATAATTGCTGTATTGGTGGCAGAAAGTGCAGCCGTTGAAGGACCACTCACCTGTTGCCAGAGATAAGTACTGATTACACCATCGGGATCGCTGGAAGCACTGCCATTTAATTGCGTGGAGTTAGCAGGCAATGTAATGGTACGGTCAGTACCCGCATTGGCTACCGGTGCCACATTAGGAGCTGCATTTACGGTAACCGTTACAGTTGCAGTACCGGTGGCTCCATCATTATCACGTACAGTGAGGCGGTAGGTATAAACACCCTGAATAAGGTTACTTACCGTAATACGCGCCGTATTGGTGGCAGAAAACGTAGCCGTAGACGGGCCACTCACCTGCTGCCAGGTATAGGCGGTTATCGTACCATCGGTATCAGACGAACCTGTACCATCCAGCACGGCGGCATTGGAGGGCAATGTAACTGTAATGTTGCTGCCGGCATCTGCTGCGGGCGCCACATTTGCTGCGCTGACCGTTACCGTAACTAAATCTGTTGCCGTAGCCCCTGCATTGTCTGTAACAGTGAGCTGGTAGGTATATACCCCCTGCACCAGGTTGCTTACAGTAATACTGGCTGTTGTAGTAGATGACAACACAGATGCTGCCGGGCCACTCAACTGAGCCCACAGATATGAAGCAATAGACCCGTCGGGGTCAGCCGAAGCGCTGCCATTCAGCGAAGCTGTATTGACAGGCAGGCGGATGGCCTGATTAGCACCGGCATCAGCAACAGGTGTCTGGTTAGTGGGTGAATTTACTGTAACCCGTACCAGATCTGTTGATGTTGCATTATTATTATCACGTACAGTAAGACGATAAGTATATACGCCCTGTACGAGGTTGCTTACTGTAATATTAGCCGTTGAAGCAGACGACAAAGTAGATGCAGACGGACCGCTCACCTGCTGCCACTGATAAGCACTGATAATACCATCAGGATCACTGGAAGCGCTGCCACTAAGGTTAGCGGTGCTAACTGGTAAGGTAATAGTTTGATCTGCTCCAGCATTGGCAACGGGAGGTTGGTTGACCGCTGCATTGACGGTAACCGTTACAGTGGCACTGGCGGTAGCCCCATCATTATCCGTAACGGTAAGTCGGTAGGTATAGGTGCCCTGTACCAGGCTGTTTACTATAATTGTAGCTATTGATGTAGACGACAATACAGATGTTGACGGTCCGCTTATCTGCTGCCACAGATAGCTTACTATCGTACCATCCGGGTCTGTAGAAGCGCTGCCATTAAGTGTGGCAGTGCTGACAGGCAGTGTAATCGTCAGGTTGCTGCCTGCGTTGGCCACCGGAGCCTGATTGGCAGCCGCATTGACCGTTACTGTTACCGTAGCACTGGCGGTAGCGCCCCCATTATCCGTAACGGTAAGGCGGTAGGTGTAGGTACCCTGTACCAGATTGCTTGCCGTAATGTTAGCAGTTGATGTAGATGACAGGGTAGACGCAGACGGGCCACTTACCTGTTGCCACAGATAACTGGCAATCGTTCCGTCGGGGTCAGTAGAACCACTGCCATTCAGATTGACGCTGTTTACAGGTAATGTTATTGTAGCATTGCTGCCAGCATTGGCAACAGGAGCCTGGTTGGCCGCAGCATTCACTGTAACTGTTACGGTAGCACTGGAAGTGGCATTTGCATTATCCGTAACCGTAAGGCGGTAGGTATAGGTGCCCTGTACCAGGTTGCTTACGGTAATATTAGCGGTTGACGCAGACGAAAGCGTAGATGTGGAAGGACCACTTACCTGCTGCCACAGGTAGCTGGCGATAGTACCATCAGGATCGCTGGAGGCGCTGCCATTAAGGGTAGCAGTGCTGGTTGGCAATGTAATTGTCTGGTTAGATCCTGCGTTGGCTACAGGTGGCTGATTGGGTACCGCACTGCCTGTGCTTACTGTCAGTGTGCGCAATGTATAACTACCGTCGCTGTTGCGGCCGGTAATAGCCAGCGGCATGGGACTGCGGAACCCATCTGCATCCCGCACTTTCACTGTAAGGGTGTACGTACCGGCGGCCACACTGCCTGGCAGCGTCAGGTTATCGGTATGTGCACGGGCAGTAGCCTCGGGCAAAAACATTTTTATTTTAAAAGCCGATACACTTGACCATACGGCTGTGCCTGCACTGTTTTTCAGTTCATATAATACATCCCAGTCTTCATAACTCTGGGTGAGGCCTACGTTTTTCCATTGCAGGGTTACAGGAAATGCGGTACCGGTGCTCACGCTGGCGGCTATGCTGCCACCTTCCAGAACAATGCGGTAACCGGCTGCTTTGGAAGCGGCCCGCATATTGGGATTAATGGTAGCGTTGGGTGAAAAGTTTCCATTTCCAAAAGATACAGCATGATAACGTTTTACCTGATTCTCGAGATCTGCGTAGTCGGCATTGCAGCAGGGTTCTCCTACTACGGGCGCATATTTCCAGCGGTTCATGATAGCCGTATCCAGGCGCATGCCGCTTACTGTAAGGGTATTTTGATCGGTATACCAGCGCAGGTAAGTATCAGTTGCGCCCCAGTTGTCGCGGCGCCAGCCTACAGGACCGTAATTATTACGGCGTGTAAGCGCATGATAGGCTACCTCGGGAGGATTCATCGTATTGCCCAGGCGGTTGCCATCAAAAGCAGATACCATGATCACCAGCGGAAAATCAGGAAAAGCATCAACATGAGCATCAATAATGCGGTTAAGAGAGGCTGTAGTAGCACGTGTACCAGCGGGATACTGGCTCATTACATCTACAATCGTGTAACTGTGCCACTCACCAAAAGCCCCATAGCCGCGGATATCTATATAATTGATCACATCCTTATAAGCTACTCCATTGTAAGAGGTGGTATTGATGTGGTTATTGATGGCCTGGTTAAGTGCCAGCAGGCGGCTCAGATAGGCTTCGCTGTTCCAGTTGGGTACCCAGCTGCCATTACTTGCGCGCCAGTCCTTCACTGTTTCTGCCTGCATCAGGTTGTGCAGGTATTGCGGGTAAACGGAGTAACCACCATCATAGTTTAACCGGTGCGGCGATACCGCATCGGGATAGTGGGTCATGATACCAAAAGAGAATTTCTGACCTTTGCTGATGGCGTCATTGATTTCCTGGTCAAATTTGGTCCAGGTATATACACCCTGACCACTTTCAAACATAGACCAGCTGAAGCGGAAATACTTATCCAGCCGGCGCGTATTGGTGCCTTCAACCGGAATGTTGGTCATATTCTGATCATTCCATTGCTCTGCACCTGCACCCGGCCTGTTGAGATCGGGATCTGAATAAGGAATCTGGGTAAAAGATAAGGATTGAGCCTGCATCATACCCGGCCACATAGTGGAAGCCAGTAGGCATGCGCACAGGACAAACTTGCTGCTAACAGAGTAAAAACGTTTCATAGATATTGGCTTTTCCAATGATATTGTCAGAGTCAAAACAGTGAGACAATTTTCTTGCCAGTTAATTCGGATGACACAAATAAATAGCAAGCGCTTTGCCAAATCAAGACACTATACACATGTGTGAATAAAATATGTGCAATTCCGCGTACAATCCGAACCTCCTGTTAGTAGTAATTCGATGAAAAGGCACAAACACTTGCGCCAGATCAATAATCTGCGGTTGTTTGAACAATGATGTTGCACCAACAGAATTCCGGATCCCGAGTTTTCAGGCTAACAAGTGATCGGAAAAGGCTGATTTTGGAAGTCAAGCGGCACCGGAATCCCGATGTCATTTTATTTTTTCATTATATGTACCTGTAATCCATTAGAAAATTAAGGAGTTATTTACGATCTTCGTAGCCCATTAATACCATGAACCAGAGACTTGCGACCTTACTCCGTATCAGTTTTGTCATTTTGGACCTGGTTGTTCTAAACCTTGTCTTCATTATCTGTCACCTCGCTTTTCGCGATCACCTGTCGCGTGAGCTTGAAATTCAGTATACTTATCTGTGGTTTTTCAGCAATGCCGCCTGGGTAGTTGCCAGCTGGGCCACCGGTATTTACCAGGATAACTATATATACTCTTTTGAAAAATTCTCCAAGCGCACGGTTTCGACTTATGCCTATTTTCTGGGGCTGTGCATGTTATATATCGTTTTTAATAAAAAGGCCGACATCTCGCGCCTGTTTCTGGTAAGTGTATTTGCCTCGTTCTCCATTTGCCTGCTCATCAACCGGTTTTTACACCTGGCACTGCACAACCTCTTTCAAAGTAAGAATCATATTGTACGCAAGGTCATGATCATCGGATATAATGACCGTGCCAAAAAACTGGCGGAATACCTGGAACAGGAACCTGTAAAGACCGAAATCGTGGGTTTTTTTGAAGAGCCCGAAAATGTTACCGAACTCTCCCGCTACCCTATCATTGGCGGACTGGGAGAAGACATTATTGAAACATCGAAGCAGCATAAGGTTACCGAAATCTTTTCTACGATTGCGCCGGAGCAACAGACTGGTATCTATAAGCTGATGACTCAGGCCGACCAGGCCTGTATCCGTTTCCGGATCATTCCCGACCTGAGCCATTTTATCCGCAAGCCGGTACATATCGATTATCTGAACGACCTGCCGGTGCTTTCACTCCGCAAAGAACCGCTGGATGATGTGGGTAACCGTATCAAGAAAAGGCTGTACGATATTGTAGTGAGTTCGCTGGTGATTCTGTTTATTCTCAGCTGGCTGGTACCCATCATTGCCATCCTGATCGTACTGGAGTCACGCGGTCCTGTATTTTTTGTACAGCAACGCAGCGGTAAAAATGGAAAGGCGTTCAATTGCATCAAGTTCAGGACTATGCGCGTCAATAAAGACGCCAATATGAAACAGGCCAGCAAAGGTGACGCCCGTATTACCCGCCTGGGTGCATTTTTGCGTAAAAGCAGCCTGGATGAAATGCCCCAGTTTCTTAATGTATTTATGAGTGACATGAGTGTGGTAGGTCCGCGGCCCCATATGCTCAAGCATACAGATGACTACTCCAAGGTGCTTAATCAATATATGATCCGCCATTTTCTGAAACCCGGCATTACCGGCTGGGCACAGATACATGGTTACCGCGGCGAGATCAAAATGTTTGAAGACATCAATAACCGTATCGAATACGATCTCTGGTATCTCGAAAACTGGAGCCTCTGGCTCGATACCCGCATCATCCTGATGACAGCGTTTAATATGGCGAAGGGAGAGAAAAACGCTTATTAATGTGCTGATGTGCTAATGTGCTGATGAGATAATTTCTGCTTACTTGTACAACCCATTAGTAAATGAAATAGCCAACTTCAGCACATTGAGCCAGGCTGTTAATCTGGATTAAATGTATATCCAGAAATTATCAGATTGATCAATCCAAAACCCATCAGCACATTAGCATATCAGCACATTAGCACATCAGCACATTAGCACATTAGCACATCAGCACATCAGCACATTAGCATATTACACCCCGGCTTTCCTCCATTTCATCACCGCCTTCCGGCAGTTCAAACAGTATGAACTATTCCTGATTTCTTCGCAGTTCTATCTTGCCCCAAAAAATAAATCATGACAAGGGCATTACTACTACTGCTTATCACTTTTACATTGAGTACTGGGGTACAGGCCCAGTTTGGCAACCTGCTCAAAAAGGCAAAAGACAAAACAAAAGACCGTATCGACAACAAAGTCGATAAAGAAATGGATAAAGCACTGGATAAAGCCGAAGGGAAAAAACCTGCTGCCGGCAACAGCAACAATAATGCTGCAGGTGGAGAAACAGAAGAAGAAAAGACAGAACCGGCGGAAGCACCGTTGAAGAGTTTTTCCAAATTTGACTTTATACCCGGCGACTCCATCCTTTATGCAGAAGACTTTCAGCAGGATCAGATCGGCGAATTGCCCCTCAACTGGAATACCAGTGGGACCGGCGAAGTCATGACCCTCGATAAATATCCCGGCAACTGGCTGCGTGTACACAAACGCTTCACTTACCTGAGTGGCAATAAAAACCAGTTTGGCGACAATTACACTATTGAGTTTGACGCAATCCTGCAACTGAAAAACAATGGATGGATGTATCCAGAGCTTGAATTCGGTGTTTTCTCAAGTGGTGATAAATCAAATCAGGAAAATGAATTCCTGAAAAACAATAACACCTATGGCAGTTTATATGCTACGCTCTCTCCTGGCGAATCCGGTAACAGTAAGGTTCGTGTAAACTCCTACGCAAAGAATACAAATCATTATGCCAGCGAACCGAAAATGTATGAAGCAATCGAAAAGAATTATGGCAAACCAATCCATATTTCCATGCAGGTACAGAAAGAGCGCTTCCGCATGTGGATCAACAGTGATAAGATATTTGATGCACCAAGAGCAGTGCCGCCCGGTATTGTAATGAATCAGCTGCTTTTTGAAGTCAGCAGTACCAATTACGCCGAAGAGCAATATGCTATTTATATCGGAAACATCAAAGTAGCTACCGGCAAACCCGATACCCGTCATAAACTGATTGAAGAAGGCAAATTCACCACGCACGGCATCCTGTTTGACTTCCAGAGTGCTGTGATAAAGCCCGAATCGTACGCTGTTGTGAAAGACATTGCCGGGGTACTGAAAGAAAATAGCGGTATTCGTGTAAAAGTGCTGGGACATACCAGCAGCGATGGCGATGACAACGCTAATATGGAACTGTCACGCAAACGCGCTGCAGCGGTAAAAGATCTGCTGGTATCCGAATTTGGCATCGATGCCGGTCGTATCGAAACGGAAGGAAAAGGAGAAACACAGCCTATTGCCGATAATAAAACACGTGAAGGGAAAATAGCTAACCGCCGTGTTGAATTTGTGAAACTGTAACCCTGAATATTGTACCATTATGCATTCCCGGTTATTATTTTTCTTGCTGAGCCTGCTAATGTTTGAGCCAGGGTATACAAGCGAAAAAACGGATGCAGGCCCGTTGGTAGTGATGACGGACATCAACCGGGTGATCACTGCCGGCACTGCTGCCAGAATGAGGATAGGACTATCACGCGAAGGGCGTCCGGTTGAAGCCTGGTATTTTCCGGGCACAAGCCGGGAGCGCGCACTGGTCATCGGTGGCGTGCATGGTTCGGAGTTGTCGTCGACCGAAGTGGCTGATGCACTGATCCGGCAATTGCGTGAGCAGGAAAAACCTTATTATTCCGTGATCGTGATTCCCTGTTTGTTTCCCGACAATGCAGCCAGGGCCGGTATGCAACCACAGCAACTGGGTTCCGTCAAAAATATCGGCCGGTATACCCATGCCGCCGCTACTGATCCCAACCGCCAGATGCCCACACCCGGACATGCTTTTGATGCAGCTACGGGGCTGGATCATATCGGCCGCAGCATTGAATGGGAAAATCAGTTATTACTCGATCTTATTTCCCGGTTTCGTCCATCGCGGATTGCCAGTTTACATGCTATCCGGAATACAGGCTATGGCGGTATTTATGCCGATCCGCGTACAGACCACCTGGGACTGGCACTTGGTTATGCTTCAGACAGCTCGCTGGCTGTAGACATGGCACGTCATGCACAACTGGCTGGAGCGAATGTAAAAGGCAATAAACTGGAGGCAAGACCCACTGCTCTTTATTATAAAGATCCCGCGCCGGTACTGCCAGGTCAGTGGCAGGCACGCAATATGACCGGCTCTGCTTTGCGCGGTGGCCGTGGCAGTGGTGTATCGCTGGGTACCTGGGGCACCACAGCCATAGCCTGGGAATCTGACAGCACCCGCAACCGTGATGCCATGCGTGTGCTGACCATCGAATTTCCCGGAGCCCGGCGTCCCGATGACTATACCAATGCATCGGACATGGCACTATGTAACCAACAGGTGCTGGCATTTGCCGGAGCACTTTATCATATTTTCCTCGGTCCTTATTATACGGAGAAGCCCCCGTTTGAATTAGTGTCCTGACAGGAAAACCCATTAATCCGAACCTTTAAACCGCCCCGTAAGGCGGTTTTTATTTTGCTCAATTCATGCAGGCATTGCTACAGTCTACACGCTACGCCGTTGCCGCAGGCCTGCCCCTCAACCTATCTTGCAGGCAATTAACCTGACAACCTTATTTAATTCACATGGGAATCAAAATCGCATTATTCATCACCTTTCTGCTCTATGCTGCTGTGATCAGCCAGAGTTTTTTTTATCTGCTGGGTATGACCAGCGTGACCCGAAGGCTACAGGCCGCTTCATATATTGAAGCCCGCCAACTGCTCGACAGCAGCCTTCGGCCAACCCTCAGTGGAGTTTACTATGCTACGCTCCTATCGTCTATAGTACTGGTAACACTTTGTGTTACCAATCCTTCCGGCTTACTTTTTATCAGCGCTATTGTAGCACTGCTGGCAATTATTATTGATATTATCATTACCTTGAAAGGCAATAGGCCGCTGAATGAAATCATCAATAGCTGGAGCACGGCCACCTATCCCCCCAACTGGAATCAATACCGTAATCGCTGGTTAACTTTTTATCAGGCCAGGCAGGTGGTGAACCTCAGCGGTTTTCTCGCACTGCTCACTGGCATGATATTCGGCAACTGAAATCAACTAAACTAAACCAACAACCTATACACAATGAAAAGAACGTTTCTTGTACTTGCCGCCATCGCCGGCACCACGGCCATTGCTTTGCTGGCCTGCAACTCACAACCTGCTGCTGCCGAAAGCACGGTCATCAGCCAGGACAGCCTGATAAAACGGGGCAGCTACCTGGTAAGTGGCCTTGGCTGCGATGACTGTCATACTTCAAAAAAAATGGGACCTAAAGGTCCGGAGCTGGACATGGAACATCGTTTTGGCGGCCATCTGGCCAATATCCCTCTTGGCAAAATCGACACGAGTGTGATGAGCCAGGGCTGGGTATTATTTAATTTAACCAACACCGCAACAGTTGGCCCCTGGGGTATTTCCTATGCAGCTAATATCAGCTCAGACGAAACCGGTATCGGCTCCTGGTCTGAAGATCAATTCAAAATTGCCCTGCGCAAAGGCAAGTATAAAGGCATGAATGAAAGCCGTCCGCTGATGCCCCCCATGCCCTGGCAGAACTACGGTCAGCTTAATGACGATGATCTGAAAGCCATCTTTGCATTCCTGAAGAGCACTAAACCGGTAAACAATGTGGTGCCTGCGTATACGCCGCCGAATGAGATGAAAGTAAAATAAGGTAAAAGGCAGAAGGTAAAGAGCTGTAGGCGGAAAGGAATAGATAAGATTCAATTCGTTTATCTTTTACCCTAAATCCTTCATCGCTGACCTTTTGCCTTCGACCCTTCACCTTCGACCTAAAAAAACCGCGCTGAGCGCGGTTTTTTTATTATGCCATCATTGCTCCATCTGTCATTTTCTCCAGCACCTGCCTGAAACGAACTGCCGACAATTCTTTTTCCACGCTCTGGAATAATTGCTGAAATGCCGGCTCGGGCGCATGCAGTTCAGCTTCTTTTAACCACTGGCTGATCTCGGCATTATGCAGTCCACGGATCATCCAGCGGCTGAAACGCGCCATATCCTCCGGTACAATCGCCGATACGATCTGTTGCGTAATAGCATGCAATTCATGATCCTGATAGTATCGGTGCAGAATAGGGTTGATTACAGACTCTTCTTTAGCCATATGCTCCAGGTTAAATAACATAAATGCAATAAATGCTTCCTGTACATGACGGCCGGCTTCCAGGCGGGCTGCAACACCCGTAGCTGCCTCACAGGCAGCAATAGCCTGATCAAGTAATTCGCCCAGTTCGTGATCCTTAACATGTTCCTGCTCAAACGCATCTGCCACAGATGGTTCAAATTTTTCGACTGCCGGAAACACATAGGTGTCTTCACTATGTGCATGCTTATTAAAAAGATAAATTACTTCCTGGAGTTGCGCCAGGGATTCGCGGGCCTGTACAGCATCGTCAAATTCTGTGTGCTGCAGGCAAAGTGCGGTTTCATAGAGCATGGCCCGTAAGCCTTTGTGCACCTGATGAAACATGTTGTACCGTTGCATAACGAAGGTTTAATGATTAATAATTTAAGCCCGGCAAAATTGACAGCCTGTATGCCTGGAGACAAGCGGCAATAGCATGAGCTGCAATAAATGCCGGGCCAACTGTATTTAATAAGGAGTGCCGGTCAATTCAGGCGGGTTTTGAGGCAATCCAACCACGATACTGACAATTCAGGAGTAAAATCCGGCTATTTGATGCGGGCCTAAGTATATTTGACTATACAAGCACATACCTTGCGATACCTGTTTTTTCTAACTGCCTTTTTCCTGCTAGCGGATTGCTGTGGCTTAAATGCCCAGGATGCCCGTCAGTACTCCTTTACCCATTATGGCGCTTCGGCCGGGCTTACCTCAAATGAAGGGAGGGCAGTTTTGCATGACCGGGATGGTTATGTATGGATCGGCACCAACAACGGCCTACTGCGCTACGATGGCGCCCGCTTTATCTCATTGCGCCACGACAAAGACAACCCGCTTTCACTGCCGCATAATTTCGTCATTCAACTGCTAACCGATACCAATGGCCTCATCTGGGTACTCTGCGGCGACAATAAGGTAGCCATCTTCAATCCGCGCCGGATGGAGTTTACTCCCGTACCGGTTCGTTTCAAACGCGTTTCTTCCCGGATGGCAATAAAAAAACTGGTAAAAGACGAATATGGCAATGTAATGCTGGTTGCTGCCAGAAGTGAATTGCTTACCTGGAATGCAGAGCGTGGCGATATGTCGTCTGACTATAATTTCATTCCGTTGCCAACCGATGTGGAACCGGTTGACGTCTGCCAGCAACCAGGCAACAGACGCTACTGGATCTCCGGGCAAAAAGGACTGCTTATCTATAACCGCGATAAGCAAACCCTCAGCTCACGTAATAATAATATAGAAAGGGAAGCCATTCTTCAGCTGATTGATTCTACTGCTATACCCTATGGTCTTTTCTTTGACAAATCGAAAAGGCTTTGGTTCAATTACTGGGGTCCGGGTTTCCCTTATGTAAACTGTTATAATCCTAAAAAGCAGCAATTCCTGCTGCAGAAATTTGAGTTTATTACACAGATCAAATCCTATTATGAAACACATGGCTTCATGCAGCAGCAGGATGGCACCATCTGGCTGCGTGGCGTTGGCGTACTGGCCCAGTATCTCGAAGCTGAAAACAAATTTCAGCTGGTCTATAACGGCTATATGAATGAACAGAGCATTGTCTATGAAGAAGTGACCTCGTTTTGTGAAGACAATGACAATAATATCTGGCTCACCACTAACAATAACGGACTCTACCGTTTCAATCCTGCTGAACAGTATTTTACCAATGTCCGGCATATCAACCGCCTGTCGGGTGTGAGTGGCAAGGGCGGCGTATTGAGTTTTACCAATCTGCCTTCCGGCGACCTGCTTGTCACTACCTGGGGAGATGGTATTTACCGTTATGATCAGCAGCTCAATCTCAAGCCGCTGAATATTGGCGGCATGAGCGAAAAAAAGAATGCTACCGTCTGGGGTACTACACTGAACCACGATAGCAGCATACTTTGGATGGGCTGTCAGCCCGGCATTATTGCCTATGATCTCCGCCGCAATACTTCCCGCTATTATGATCCGGCGATCTTAAAACACCGTACTGTGAGACAGGTACGCGAAGACCGCAAGGGTTTCCTATGGATCGGTACCGAAGGCATTGGTCTGTTTCGCTGGGATCCTGTGCAGGGCAGTCAAAAATTTGAAGACGGGATAATACCTGTAAAAGATGTGCCTCCCACTTCCATCGCTCACATCTATATCGATTCAAAAGGTTATATCTGGGTAGCCAGTGTGGGACTGGGTGTATACATCTTCAACCCCAACGACGGAAGCCTTGCACAGCACCTGCCTGCCATTGACTCCAACGGCAGGAGCACACCGGTTGAGCCGGTCGTTTCTATCACAGAATACAACGACAGCATCATGGTGCTGGCCGGCGGCACCGGCGTACACCTGTATAACCGCGTCACGCGGAAACTGCGAACAGTAGGCACGCCTGAAACAATTTCCGGAGTGGTATCTGCCGTAGAAAAAGATGAAGCCAGCGGCTACCTCTGGGTATCTACCACTCAGGGGCTTTACCGTGTAAATATCTATAACCGCATCTTTGTGCATTTTGACCGGGTCGATGGCATCGCCGATGACCGGTTTCTGGTGGCAGCTTCCGCCAAACTGCCGGGGGGACGACTGGCTTTTGGTGCCGACAATCAGTTTACTGTTTTTAATCCCGGTGAGGTGCGAATCAACAACGCCACCCCTCCCATTACGATTACAGGATTTTCGCTGATGGGCAAACCACTGCTGGTAGATTCACTGCTTAATCTAAAACGAATTGAATTATCCTATAAACAGAACTCCATCACCATTAGCTTCTCGGGCCTCAATTTCAACGGAGCTTACCTCACCCGTTATAAACTGGAAGGAGTTGATGAAGACTGGCGCGTATCAGATAAAGCCAACCAGGCCGTGTATACCTATCTCCCATCCGGCACCTACACTTTCATAGCCAAAAGTGAAGATGCGGACGGTAAAGAAGGGCCTTATATTACCCGCGTATCGATTCGCATAGCCCCGCCCTTCTGGCAAACCTGGTGGTTTTATGGATTGATTGTGCTCTTTGCCACCTCCGTACTTTACTGGATTGACCGCGAGCGTATTCGCCGGCTCAATGAACTGCAGCGCATACGGTCAGAAATTGCGACCAACCTGCATGAAGATGTAACTACTACACTCAGCAATATCAACCTGCTGGGTGAGATGGCCAAGATAAAAGCCGACAAGGATATTGACCGCTCAAAAGAATATATAGACCAGATTAGTGTAAAGAGTCACAATATGATCATTGCCATGGATGATATTCTCTGGAGTATCGATCCCCAAAACGACAGTATGGAAAAAACCATTCTGCGGATGATGGAGTACACCGACTCATTAAAAAACAGGCATGCGGCTACCATTCAACTAAGCGTAGATAAAAAAGTACAGTCACTGAAACTGGATATGAAGATCAGGCATGAATTTTTCCTGATCTTTAAGGAGGGACTGAAAATGATTGTGCAATATGCCGAAGGCCGCAACACACTGATCAATATAGACCTGTTCAAAAACAGACTTTCTTTAAAACTGCAGGATTCCACTGCCCGGCTGGACACCAATCTTCCCGAAATAGAAGCCATTATCCGCAGCATAAATACACATGCAGCTGCATTGCATGCCGAATCAGACATTCAATACGACCGGAGTGGGATAGCGGTGTTGCTGATGGTGCCGGTAAAGTAACAAGGTATAAAAGTATAAAGGGTTTAAAGGGTATAAAGGGTTTAGGGTGCAAATGTGCCGACAATAGCCTCTTCACACACTTTAAACTCTTTAAACCCTTTATACTCTTTATACCCTTTCTTATTTGCCCATCCACTTCTTAAACTCTGTCACCTTTTCTCTGCTCACGATCGATTCTTTATCTACAGCTGGTTTGAGATGAAGCAGCAGGCGGTTGCCAAAATAATCGTGTATCTGATCTACGCTGTTTACAGAAATGTAGAAGGAGCGGCTGATGCGGAAGTACCTGTTGGGGTCCAGCATTTCTTCCAGCTCATCCATGGTATAATCCACTACAAACTTTTTATTGTCGAAAGTCTTAAAAAAGTTAAGGCGGCCATCGCTGAAGAAGTAAGCGATCTCGTCTGTATCGATCGATACGAGCTTCTGAGCATGTCGCACGAGAAAGCGTCTGCGATATTCTTTGGGCTGTAATTTCTGCTGCAATTCTTTCACCAGAGAATCTATGTTTACTTCCGGCCTGGCCTCGGCTGATTGCTGCTGATAAATCCCTTTCAGGCTATCGAGTTTTTGCAAGGCTGCTGCCAGGTCTTCTTTCTGGATTGGCTTAAGCAGATAGTCCACACTATTTACCTTGAAGGCTTTCAATGCGTACTCGTCATACGACGTAGTGAATATAACAGGGCTCTTGATGGCAACCCGGTTGAATATTTCAAAGCTTTGCCCATCACTCAGCTCAATATCCATGAGTATGAGATCCGGAGCAGGATGCTGTTCAATCCAGCTGACGGTGGCCATAATGCTGTCTGTAACGCCCACCACTTCGGCATCCGGGTCGACGGCTGCCAGTGTTTTCTGGATTTTTTTTACCGCCAGGTCTTCGTCTTCAACAATTAGGACTTTCATGTGTGGTTGTATTATGTGGTTATTGTTTCTACAAATTGGTTTGCTGTTTTATTTCCTGCCTGTGCCCCCACTGTCCCTCGTCTATGCCACTGTTCCAGATCAGCGGCAGCACTACCGTAAAACTCCGTGCATCTTCCATGACCTGAAAACCGCGTTGCCGCAGCAGATCGTACTTGGCTTTGATATTATCAAGGCCAATTTTATTGGAAGGTCCCTTAATCGTACGCCGCTGCAGGTTGTTAGTTACTACCAGGCGGTTGCCGGCCATGGTGAATATATCAATAGTAAGCGGTTTGTTTTTCGACAGCACATTATGTTTTACCGCATTTTCAACCAGCAACTGCAGGCTTAGCGAAGGCAGCAGGTAATTATCATATCGTTTATCAATTTCCATTTGCAGCTGAATCGCTTCGCCGTGACGGGTTTTCAGCAACCGGAAATAGGATTCAATAAACCTTAATTCGTTCTGTAAAGTAGACAGACTGCTTTCATTGTTGCGCAGCAGATAGCGGTATACCTTGCTCAGCTCATTCAGAAACGTCTCTGCCCGGGCCGTATCTTCGGCTATCAGCGAAGAAAGGGTATTGAAACAGTTGAACAGAAAATGCGGATTGACCTGACTTTTCAGTACATCAAACTCCTGCTGGAGCGACATCTGCCGCAACAGCTCCTTTTCCGCCATACTTTCCTTATGTTTTTCCATGATATAAATGGCCTCCCAGAGGGTCAGAAATATCAGGTTTACTGCAAAGCCAATAAGCACTCCCAGTTTCAGATCCAGTTCGGTCAGTTCATAACCAAGAATGTGAAACCAGTCATAGCCAATAAAAATCAGCAGCGCTGCAGGTGTCATTACCAGAAATACAACCAGGCTCTTGGCCAGTATGCGGCGGCCACTCTCCCGTATTTCCGGATATTTGCGCTGTACCCAGTCTTCGTACAGGACATGCAGGTACCAGGTACCGAGGCCTATCACCCAGATCAGCGGAAATGAGATGAGCCAGATACGGCTGTCACTGAAAAGCCTTTCGCCATACAATACGTGATTGATAGCAATATCAATCAGCGGCATGGAAGTCAGAAACGACAGCCATTGTATGCGGGTGGATTTTCCGAAAACCTTCATAGGGCGGCCTCCTCTGTTTGAGTGATCAGGGGCAGACGTATCTTCCGCTCTTCCTCGCCCTCACGTATCTCTACGGGCAGCTGATTCATGAGCTGGTATTTTTTGACCAGGTTGTCGAGCCCGGCTTCATAATCTATCAGTTCAGAGGCAATTTTACGCTGCACATTGTTGCTCACTACCACCGCTTCTCCTTTCACTGACTGAATACGGATGCGAAGAGGACAATCACGGCTGGCCACATGCTGAAAAAGGGCATTTTCAATAATCACCTGCAGGCTAAGCGGCGGCAGCATCCTGTTCATATCTTCTTCGTTGACCTGCATCTGCAAATCCAGGGCTTCATTATAACGCGCTTTCAGCAAGGCATAATAAGAGCGGATAAATTGTAATTCGGTAGCCAGCGTTACCAGTTGCTCCTCTTCATTGCGCAGCATATACCGGTAAACCTTACTCATTTCATCCAGAAATTTTTCTGCCTGCTCAGTATCTTCCTGTATAAGGCCGGACAGGGAGTTAAGGCTGTTAAACAATACATGCGGGTTGATCTGGCTTTTAAGGCCCATTAACTGTCCCTGCTTGTAAGTAATTTTCAATTGCTCGGTTTCTTTCAAATCCTCCTTCCATTGTTCAAAACGCCAGATGGCTTCATTAAGAAAACTGAGAAAAACATTCAGGATACCGGTAAGTACAAAGGCCCAGATAAAATTATTTTCATAACTGCCATCTGCCATTCCCAGCAGGCTGTACAGGCTGAAAAGGCCTACCAGTATCAGGGCTGTCATGAGCAGAAACAGCAGTATTTGCAGCACCACCCGTTTCAGGAACTGCGTATCGTCTTTAAACCTGTTTCGGAATGCCAGGGCAATATGTCCATACCCGATAAAACTAAAGATCAGCACAATCCCGCTGATGAGCGATGCCGGCAAAAGGGTACGCCAGTCGGTAAAATAAGCGCTTCCAAAAATGACCCAATTGAGCAAAACAGTAAAGGGTACGATGGTGCCCAGCATTATGGGCAGATCATTACTGGTGTATCGTGGCAGTTTTATCATCTGGCTTACAGCAAATTAAGGCCTTTTAACCTTTCTTTTAACTTCTCTCTTACTGATTGTGAGATTACCCGCATGAATTGTGTAAAGGAGGGGTTGAACTGGGTGCCCGGATTTCTTCCTTTTTCCGGGGCATCCCCTCCCCAGGTTTACCATGTTTCACAAGCCATTACAGTCAATTCATACTGTTTTTCCGGCAGGCCATGCCAGTTGGGTTTTGAGAAAGGCGAAACAGCGGCCAATTTCGTTACCAGATTTACCTAAAAACCATTAAACCTTTAAAATTTATGCGTACAAAAAGAATATCGCTGTTGCTGGCGCCGGTTACCCTGTTGTTATTGCTGGCTGCACTGATCAGTTTCAGCTCCTTCAAAAGCCGCCAGGCCGCCGCCGATATCTGGGCCAGCCTGGGCATCAGCAAACAGGCCGGAACCGATAACATCCGAAACAGCTTTCTGAATGGCTACCTCAACTATTATGGCGCACGCAATATCAAAAATATTGCTGTACAGGATCGCCAGGCAATAGCGCGCGATCTGCTGAGCTATACCCGTGAATTTATCAGTAGTGCTGCTTTCAAAACAAAATATGAAGAGACCAGGCAAAATGCCAAACCTATTGCACCGGAACAGCGCAAACTGCGTACGATTGAAGAAATTCAAAAAGAAGAAATAGAAAAAACAGAAAAATCAATCAAAGACACGGAAAAGTCAATGAAAGAACTGGGAGGCGATGTTGCCAAATCATTGCAGCCGGTACTGGAAATGCTGAAGCAAAATCTAAAAGATTATAAGAACCCGAAAAATGAAATGTTTGCCATTATCGCTGAAGGCGAAAAATATCAGCAGGAAGACGCGCGGAAACGCTACGAAGAAGCCATGACGCAATGGAAAAAAGATTACCCTGAAAACGTCAACCTCTTTATCGCCGACAAACTTCGCCGGATGCTGGAGTACACCAATGGCATCGACTACTCTGCTGCCCTGGTAGAAAAATATGGTAAAAAGAGATTTGCCAACCCCACCTATGAAGCAAAACGTACGGAATGGAAACAAGGCTTCCGCGCAGGAAAAGAAGTTACCGAAACGGCAAGGGAGTTTGTGAAGAAGTGGTTGAGTGAGTTAGAAAAATAGTATAAAGAGTTTAAAGGGTATAAGGGGCTTAAAATGTGCAAAGCGACAAACATTAGCACATCAGCACATTAACCTATTAGCACATTCTGCTTATACTGTTTATACCCTTTAAACTCTTTATACCTTTCTCCCTACCTTTGCCGCATGGACAGTATTGCGGTCTTGTTAACGATTGGCTTTGTTATTGGTACGCTGGGTACGCTTATAGGTGCCGGCGGAGGCTTTGTGCTGGTGCCACTCCTTATTCTTACCCATCCTGATTTTTCTGCTGAAACAATCACCGCCATCTCCATTGCGGTAGTAGCCGGCAATGCCATTTCAGGTACCGTTGCCTATGCGCGTATTGGCCGGATTGACTATAAAGCCGGTTTGATCTTCGCATTGTTCACCATACCGGGCAGTATCATCGGCGTTTACAGTACGCGGTTTATACCCATTCATCTTTTTCATGTCATTTTTGGCTGCCTTCTTTTAGTGCTGGCCACTTATCTAATCTTAAAAAAACAAGCACACAGCCATCCGGCATCTTACAATCCCGCACTCAAACGCTGGAAGCAACATAGTATCGAAGACAAACAGGGTACACGCTTTAGTTACACTTACAATCAGACATTGGGCATTATCATCAGTGTAATTGTAGGTTATCTTTCGCCGCTGCTGGGTATCGGTGGCGGCATCATTCATGTGCCGGCGATGGTCAACTGGCTTCATTTCCCCGTATATGTTGCTACAGCAACCTCACATTTCATCCTGGCTATTATGGCATCTGTAAGTGTGCTGGTACACGTACTCAACGGCAGCTACAACGATCCTTATGTTGTACGGATGGTAATTACACTGACCATCGGCGTACTGGCAGGTGCGCAACTGGGCGCTTATCTGTCGCATAAGATACATGGACGGATTATCATCCGCGTACTGGCTGTCTGTATCGGGCTGGTAGGATTACGGATACTGATTGGTGCATTGTAATCCCTTATCTCCTATTTTTTATTTTTAAATGAAAGTCCGGCTTCTTTCATAGCTTCCTGCAAATGGGGTAAAGAAGATGGCCCCATGCCATGCAGCGCGAGTATTTCTTTTTCCGAAAACGAAGCCAGTTGCCGAATGGTTTGTATCCCGGCGTTTGCCAAAGCTCTTCTCGCCGGCGCAGATAATTTCGCCAGCCAGCCCGATTGCGGTCGCCTGGCTGCTTCGCATTGCGGACAAACCGGACAGTCGCTGGTTTTGTAATATACATGTCCATTGTGACAGGTGCGGCGATGACGGGCAGCAGGCATAGCAATTATTTAGGGACTATAAATGTACCCTATTTGATGAAAATGTATTCCGCGTAATTCGTCTGTTGCGATAAGGCTATCGCACTAAAGAAGACAATATGCTGATATACTGATTAATTACCAGGCCCTCCCTATTTACCTATTATAGCCCGCTGCACTTTTATACTTTTGTACTTTTTCCTACAATGGAGACACACGAAGAAAAACGCTGTCCGAGTTGCCAGCGGCCTTTTATCTGCCGGATGGGTGATATAGCTCACTGCCAGTGCAGTAATGTAGCATTGAGTGCAGAGACCAGCGATCTCCTGAAAAAAACTTTCCCCGACTGCCTTTGTCAATCCTGTCTCATTGAACTGAACCTGATAATCAAAAACGGGCAGCAAAGAGACGCGTAATTTTTTTTCATTCAGCCGTAACTTTAGCTGAACAACCACGTCAGAGGGAAAGGTTGAGGGCAAAAGGCGGAAGGTAAAGGCTAATACATATATACCTTCCACCTTCCACCCTATACCCTATACCTTTTACCTCCTATATACATCCTTTATGAAATTTATCTTCCTCTTCTGTATCGCCATGCTGCATTTGGCCGGCACAGCTCAAAACCGCCGGCTCGACAGCCTGATTGGTGCTTATTGCAAAGCCAATCATTTCAGCGGCAATATCCTCATCAGCCAGGCAGGAAAGATCACCTACCAGCGCAGCTGGGGTGAGGCTAATATTCCATTCCATACTCCCAATAAAAAAGATACCCGGTTTAAGGTGGCTTCTATCACCAAGTTATTTACCGCTGTACTGATGCTGCAGCTACAGGAGCAGGGCAAACTGGATCTTGAAAAAACGATCAGCACTTACCTGCCGGATTACAAAGGCGAAGGCGGCCATAAGGTTACCCTGCATCAGCTGCTCAATCATACATCCGGCATGCGGAATATCGACACGGTAAGCTCCATAGAAAGTGCACTGCGCAATGGCATGCCTGTATATCAGTTACCTCACACTAGCGATGAGCTGCTGGAAAAATTCTGCAGCGACAGCCTGGTCAATACTCCCGGCTCCAATTTCGACTACAACAATGCCGACTTTATAGTTCTTGGAAAAATAATAGAACGGATAACAGGGAAAACATACGAACAGGCATTGAAAGCTATGATCCTGACTCCGCTCCGCCTGAAAAACACAGGCATGCTACGGCAGGGCACTATACTTCCCCAACTGGCCGACACTTATTTTGTCCGCGATGCCAGTGGCCGGCTCACTCCTGATCTGCCCGTGTATATGGAAAACTGGTATGCTGCAGGCGCGCTCTACTCTACTACTGATGATTTGCTCACTTTTTCCAATGCCCTTTTCTCCGGTAAACTGATCAATGATCAATCTTTAAAACTGCTTTGTACTTCCGGCAAAGGCGAGTATGGTCTCGGCACCTGGATCTATAATGACTACACCCTGCATGGCCGCAATTATACCATTCTGAAAAGACCCGGCAGTATCATGGGCGCACAGGCGGTGTTTCTTCGAGTACTCGAAAAGCCCATTGCTATTATAGTACTTGCCAATACGACGAATACCAGTATGGATGATTTTGGAGCGAAGTTGCTCGAATGGGTAGTGAAGTAAAAGTTTAACGAGTATAAAGAGTTTAAAAGGTTTAAAGTGTTGAGGTGCTGATTTGTCAATGATTGGCATTCCAACACACTTTATACTCTTTATACCTTTAAACCTTTTATACTTTATCTACGAAGCATAGCGACCCTCGTTTTCCTTATCTGCCTTTGCGTTTTTTGCTGCACCTGACGACTATGCAACAACCATCCACCCACTGCGCCGATCAGGCTGCCTATTACGATATCGAGTAATCGGGTGCGGATCAGCAGATCGGCATCCAGGCGATTGCCCTGGCCCAGTTCGGCGAGAAACAGGGTCATGGGTGTGATGAACACTACCGCCAGCGCATAATGACGTACCACCAGTACCTCTACTATAAACTGTAAAAGAAGAATACAAAAAACCATCGCCAGGGGCTGCAGGTGAAATTTCAATAGCAGCCAGCTGAGTCCCATGCCGATGAATGTGCCCAGCATACGATGAAAGCTCCGTTGCCCCACATGCGCGGCATTCATGCCCTGCATGATGGCCAGACAGGAAATAGGGATCCAGTAAGGATTATGCAATTTGAACAGGTGACCCACTATCAGCGATAGCATGATAAATATGCCGAAAATGATCGACTCACTCAGGTTGGCATAGGAGCGCTTGGGCGCCACACCGACTTTTACCGTCACCGGTCTTTTCCGGATACGCAAAAGATATAAACTAAACAGCAATGCGAAGATGCAGGCAAAGATGGTGCCTATGGCAATCAGTCCCACGCGTACCGGTACGGCCTGCACATCAAAAGACATACAACTAGCCATGGAGGCGATCATGATAAAGAAAAAATTGCCCGGTGGATTAAGCTGCGCATAATTAACCAGCCAGTTGACCAGTACCGCATATACCCCCACCAGTACGGCCGACAAATAAGGATGAAAACCCAGCACCAGTCCCACACCCATACTCAGCACAAACCCAAAGGAACAAAGAGCGAGCGTGGCCATACGGTGATCAAGCGCTGTGTTGGGCAGGTAAAGAATCACCAGTCCGCCGAGGCAGGCCAGGCTGCCATAGTCAGGCCGATCAATCATATATCCGAGGAAAAGCGGGAGCCCTGTACTCAATGCTGCCAGCACGGGCACATACCAGGGCCGCTCCGTTTTACGAAACTGGAAGAGCGCCTGAAATTCGCGGGTGAGGATGTTGCGGAGGCTGGACATGGTGCCGTATTGTGCTGTAGATAATACGGCAAAGTTAGGATATAAGAAGAAATACGCTTATTTGGCCTAATCTTACTTAAACGAGTAAACATCCAATCCTTGATCTCCCATTACAACAAAATATTTCTCCGAATTTGAAAACCCGACATGCTTATATCCTTCATAAAATAGTTGCTCAAGCTTCAAAAAATAAAACTTACGTGTCCTGTTACTTGTAAGTATGGGCACAACAATATTCCAAGCCAAATTGACTAACCTTATCGACCATTTGTTATCATTGGTAAAAAGATTTCCTCCACCTCCCCTGACTCCAAAAATATCAACTTCGATCCCTTTTTCTTTAATGAGATACCTCAGATTGTTTTGAGATATTCCTTCTAAAACTTCCGAATAATAATCTTCAAACACAATTTCCTTCTTACTTGTGTCATAAATAAATAGCCCATCAATACTTACAATAAAAAGATTATCATCATTAAACCAACCAACGGCAATAGGAGCATTGATCGGCACAGATGAATAGTACTCCCACCCTTCAGCCTCGCTAACAAAATTTTCATCCCCCGAATATAAGTCAAAAATATTCTCATAGCCGTTGTTTAAAATATCCTTTATTTTCATTTTTTATGGATTTATGATTCGCCCAGACCCGGGTATTTGCCATTTAAGAAATCCTTGTATCTTATTCTCATGCACACCAATTCTGTAATATCCGTTCGCAACTTGAATATCTGCTTCCGATATACTTTTAAGACCAAGACCCTGTGGATGTTTCGATCTTAAAATCGTCCTTGCATAATGCGAATTAATGTCAAACGCTGTAATTGTAGACCCCGGTTTTTTTGCAGCAAATGCCATAGCACTAGACTTATCGCCTACAAACATATAAACCGTTTTAGGCTTTCCATTCATACTATTGTAAACAACATTTCCAAGATCATCTAATTCTAGAAACTGCCCTGTTCGTTGAACTCTATATACTGTTGTAGGAATTAAGCCCAAATACCGTGCAATTGGACCAACTGGAATTAATGAGGTCCCAGTTTCAATTCCCGCTGTCACAAACGATTTCTTAGCTCCCGGAACACCATAACTTGTCCTTCTGACTCCTTGAATTAATGGACCGATAATAGGAATGCCATCTCCTGCTCTCTCACTCTGCATTTCTGCAACCATCTGAGGAATGATCGTTGTAACATATGGATCGACCTTTGGAGCAACGTTGTATCGCCCTTTAGTATTTGTTGACTTACCCGGCGAAATGCTTGGTGCTGGCTTTGGCGCATATTGTTGCATAGTGCGTTTGGCCACTTCTTGATTGGTAGGCTGCGAAGCACAACCAATGCATGTTGACTCCGAACGAGATCGATAATCTTTTTCTGTCGGAAATTGTCCGGGAGGAAGCCATCCAGGTTCTAGCCCATCTACGTCAACTGTTTTGATAGCAATGTTTCCAGCAAATTGATAGGGACTATACCAGGGGTATTCCTCAGTTAAAGGGTCCTCACTCAAAAACCTACCCAATCGTGGATCATAAATCCGCATTCCATAATCCTGCTGGTTCCCTTCTCCTTTTACATCGTTGTCATTTTCCTTGCCATTAAATCCATACCTATACACATCGTTTCCATGTGCAAAATGACGGTACGGCATCTGCATACCAAAGGCATAATAATCCTGTTGTGAAAGAACTTCTGCAATATAGTAATCTATGCCGCCATTTCCATCATGGCGTCCCTCTGCCC
>MKTY01000013.1 GCA_001898485.1 Sphingobacteriales bacterium 46-32
TGTAATTAATGTACGCATTTGTTATTTGGGCGTTGTTAACTCCATAAAGTTGCATACTTAGCTGATCGAAATCCCCGAATGTCCATAAATCACCCAACCCATTGAGGGCGAGTAAAAGGGCTTCGCTTTGAGGTAATCCGAATGCACTTTGCAACAGGTTCTGGGTAGTGGTCGCAAAGTTGTTAAAGATGATTAAATGTTGTGAATAGTTGCTTTGTATGTTTGAATTACCGATTGTTGATATCGCAATATGCAATATCTCATGAGCTATGATCGCCCCCCATGCCTCCTGAGACATTGATTGCCCGCCAAAGGTATAATTATTATTTAGCCTGATCTGCCAGTTATTGGTTCCGGGAATCTGATAGGATTCTCCAGGTACGCCGTTAAGGTTAGTTTCTACAAAGGTCAGGTTAAGAGGGCTGCTAGGGGAAACAAGAAAGTCATTAAAAAAAGTTGAGATAGCCCTGTTCTTCTTAGTTTGATATTTTTTGCATTTTTAATACAGTTATGCTTAGCTTGTAGCTAAGCATAACTTCGTTTTAAGATCTGTTGGTCTAAAAGGTGGTTTTACAGAAATCTTACCGTTAAAAAATCATTTTTTGTGATGGATAAACGAGTTATTTGCCGGAGGAATGCTGGTTCTTTGTGTAAAAGCATTTTTCAAAAAATGAATTATATTCATAATAACCCGGTAGAAGCTGGTATAGTGGTGTCAAAATTGAAATTGTATGAATAAAGCAGATATAATAAGTTTATTAGAAGATGCTGGTTGGTATGAGGGGCGAAGCATTGATGTAGAATACATAATCAAAGAACTTTCAAACGAAGGGTATGTGATTAATAATAAACAAATCCGGGACTTATTAAAAGAGTACTGGAATCTCAATATTGAGTTTAAAACTCCGGATGGCTATTTTGGCAACATTAGACTGAATACGGAAGTTGCAAAGGATGTTGATAAAATATATATAGATAAAATTTCGTTGGCAATTCAGGATAATTTAATCCCTGTTGGAAGTATAAATGAGGATTCTGCCTTGTTGGTATTGTCAGATTCAGGGAAATTTTATATGATAACAGATAATGATGTTTATGGAATTCGGGATAATTTTTTTGACACCTTGAAAACCATTATTTATCAGGATGATGTTACACGATTTCATTTTAATAAGGTATAACTATGTCTGTGATTAGTGAGGGAGGTAAAAGACTCTTTCGTACGGGGTTTGATTTACCGTTAATAAAGCATTAGAAATTTTGATAAAAACGATTGTATGAGGAATACCCTGTTCCCCTTAGTTTGGTATTTTTTACATTTTTAATACAGTTATGCTTAGCTTGTAACTAAGCATAACTTCGTTTTAAGGCTGTTGGTCTAAAAGGTGTTTTTACAGAAATCTTACCGTTAAAAAAGCTTTTTTTTGTGATGGATAAACGAGTTATTTGCCGTAGGAATGCTGGTTCTTTGTGTAAAAAGCATGGATAAGGGCGGATATTAGATACGAAGCCAGGCAACAGTATTAGATTGTTTTTATTGGAATTTTGAAATCAAAGATTACTTTTTTACAAAAAAACGTGGTTTATTGGATTTGGTTTTTATCTGAAGAAGTGTCTGGTAGTTTGAACAGATGCTTCGTTGCAAACGAAGCATAACAGTTTTTTAGAGTAAGCATACAGCGAAGAACGGAGATCCTTCTAATGGATCACCCCAGCCGTATACAAACTTTTCACAAACATATAGATTGCGATTAAATTATAATGACGTTATTAGGAAGCTAGGTATTGATGAAGCTGTTAGGAAAGCAGAACGCCCGATAATGAGACGTGAATAAAAAACATTACCGTATGAAATACATTTTATTAGTATTAACTATTGTTTTTTTTTCGGCTTGTTATAGAAATGAAGAATGTAAGCCTTTTTACATTGGTCGATTTAAAATTGACACAAGTCTCATTAGTTACCCAAAGTGTTTGGAGCTGGTAAAAAGCAACAATTGGGATACAGTTAATTTGATTTCGAGAGAAAATGGAGTTTATTATTTTGAAACTAATGACAGGCGGCTGAAAGAATGTGAAGGAAAATGGAGAGTCGCCTCAGCTAATTTAGACGGGGAATGTATTGGATATGTTAAACAAAATAACCTTATGGGGGAAGTATCGGTCCCTCCATTTTATATTGCGATAAAAATTGACAGGGAAAGCTATTCGTTGCCTTTTAAAAAAGTTGGCAACATCAATAGAAAGAGTTATTAAGAATGAATAGTATATCAAAATAGCTGCTGTATACATAAAATATTTAAAGGCCTCTGAAAGTTCCTATTTTGAGGAGGAGTTGAAGTTTTATTAGATTGAGTGATACGGCAAGATCAGCCAGATCCCTGTTCTCCTTAGTTTGGTATTTTTTACTTTTTTAATACAGTTATGCTTAGCTTGTAGCTAAGCATAACAACGCGTGAAGGTATGCCTGCAAGGTGTTTTACTGAAAGTCTACTGTCAAAAAACATTTTTTAGACGAGGATGAAACGAAGAAAAATACAAGTTGCATTAATTTCTTTATTGGTCTTCAATATTGCTGATCTGTGATCCTGCAGTTGAACGGAGCGTCCCCGCAGAGCGGGGCAGGCTGCAAAGGACGATGCTAGTAGTACTGCAGCCGGGCTCCTGATTCTTATGTCAGGCCAACCTGCGCAACCGGGTGAGTTATACCTCACTCACCGATGCCATTGTGGGTGACCGGACCAGCACTACCTATTACAGTTACGATATACATGGCAATGTAGATACCCTGCTGCAGTCTTATGGCAAAGGTGTGCTCAATGAAGTAAGCGGGCACATGACCAAGCGGATCGAATACAACTATGACCTTATCAGTGGCAAGGTCAATGAAGTGGCGTACCAGCCGGGAATGACGGATCAGTTTTATCACCGCTATGTCTACGATGCCGAAAACCGGCTGACCCAGGTATATACCAGCGCCGACCGGGAGCATTGGGAAAAACAGGCCGGCTACAGTTATTACCGGCATGGGCCACTGGCGCGTACGGAGCTCGGACAACTGAAGGTGCAGGGCATCGACTATGCCTATACCCTGCAGGGCTGGCTCAAGGGCGTCAATAGTAATGCGATTGGCAGCAGCTTTGATATGGGAGGGGATGGACTGGGTCTCAGCCGCCCCACACGCGATGCCTACAGCTATAGCCTGCAGTATAATGCAGGAGACTACAAAGCGGTGGCCGCGGGTAAATATCCTTTTGTAAAAGTAGATTACCTGGCACCGGTGACGGATGCCCAGCCGGTGGGCCGTGGGCTGTACAATGGCAATATCTCCTCGATGCTGGTAAATATCCCGAAACTGGGTGATGCACACCTGTATGGGTATAGCTATGATCAGCTCAACCGCCTCACGGCAATGAATGCCTATACGGGACTGAATGCCGGCAACAACAGCTTTGTACCCAGCGGTACCACCCACTACCGCGAGCGGGTAAGCTACGATGGTAACGGTAATATACTGAGTTACCTGCGCAATGGGGAAGGTGCTAATACCAGCATGGACAACCTGAGCTATGCCTACAACCTGTCGGGCGGCTGGCTGCAGAATAATAAGCTGCGCCACGTAACGGACGCCGTGACTACTACACCCACCGGTTATGGGGATCTGAAAAACGGCCAGGCCAGTGATAACTATGGTTATGATGCCATCGGCAACCTGGTCAAAGATGAATCGGAAGGTATTGCCAGTGGGGGTATCGAATGGAATGTCTACGGCAAGATCAGCCAGATCACGAAGACCAACAGTGGGGTCACCACCGTGATCAAATACACTTATGATGCGACCGGCAACCGGATCGGCAAATGGGTACAGGTGGGTGCCGGTACACCGAAGCAAACCGCCTATGTGCGGGATGCGAGTGGCAATGTGATGGCGATCTATGAAAAAGGTAATTCGGAGGTGAATGGCGGGCTGCTGTCGCAGATTGAAGTACCTTTATATGGCAGCTCGCGGCTGGGTATATGGCGACCGGATCGGGAAGTGGAAACGACGGGCTGGGAGCTCTTTGACACCGACCCCATGACGGGTACCGGCGGCGGCATTGCCGGCGGCTGGGAGCGCGGCCGGGTACAATTTGAGCTGAGTAATCACTTAGGTAATGTATTGGTCACAATCAGTGATGTGCGTATTCCGGTACTGGTACCGGAAGGCATCGAACTCTGTGATGACCCGGTTCACCCCGCCTGCTACCGTCCGATCGATTATTACCTGCCGCAGGTGCTGACGGCCAATGACTATTATCCATTTGGAATGGGAATGCCGGGAAGGAAATATTCGGAAGGTGAATATAGGTATGGGTTTAATGGGAAAGAAAATGACAATGATGTAAAAGGGGAGGGTAACCAGCAGGATTATGGCATGCGGATTTATGATCCGAGGGTGGGAAGGTTTTTGAGTGTGGATCCTTTGACAAAGGATTATCCATGGTATACGCCGTATCAGTTTGCGGGCAATATTGGAGTGAAAACGGTTGATGTAGATGGTCTCGAACCCGGTTGGTTACCACCGGGGCAATTTCCAACAGAAAAAGATAATCGTTCAAAGTCTGAATCGAGTTGCATCGGCTGCAATACCAGAAACGAGGAGAAAGTTCCGTTGACAACAATGCAACAGCTTATTAACCAATATCCACTACGTCCTGTTCAGACTCTGTCTCCAGGCAAACCTGTCAGTGCAGCAGAAAAGAATAAGGTAACGCCAAAAATTGATCCTTACGCTGAAGTTATTATACCAAAATATAGAAAGGAACTGCAGAGTGAGAGGGCCGCGGACAAAATTCCTATTATTGGACCGATAGTTCAAGGGTTTAGGAGAACAGGCTATAACCTTCCCGGAGCTGGAAAGTCTTTTACCAGAGCCGGAGTTGATGTAGGTATTACATTAATTCCTGTGGGACGTATTTTGAACTTAGCTTCTAAACCGGGAAAGAATATAGTAGGGACGACTTTTGATGAGGTTTTGCCAACTCAAGATTTTATTAATCCTTTAAAAGTAACAGAGTATAAATCTTTAATACAAAGCGGGCAAAAACTTGATCCAATTATCACATACAAAAATGCAAAAGGAATTTTTATAGAGGATGGACATCATCGTTTTGTTGCTTATATGGAATTGGGAGTAAAACCGAATATGGTTCTTAAAAGTACAGGAGGACCAGTGGGTTATTCAAATTGGTCAAATACAACTTTTCAAATACCACCAGTTGAGCCTTAAATTAAAATTATGGGATTAGAAGCAATAAATTTCTTTTTTCGTTCGGAAGAACAAATACAGCATGCAATAACCTTGAACAAGGACATTGTAAATAGTGAAGGGAAGAAATATGTTTATAAGAAAGATAATGATTACTGGATAGATATTGAAATTCAAGATTTGTATTCTTTGTCAATAAGAGTTACGTTATGTAATCCGATGGACTCTGTATTGTCAGCTTTAGATCGATTGTTATCATTTCTTTTTAGTTCCAAGGGTTCAATGCTTACGGATATTAGCGCAAAAAAGGTTTATAATATTTATAATGAAGATGTAAAAGAAGCATTGAAGGAATCATATTTAAAAAGAAAAAAAATGTTTGAAGAGATATATGGAGATTACACGGCTGCGATTGGTTCAGAAGACTTTTATAGGCGACAAATGGGTGGTATATCAGGATAGCCTTAAAAAGAATAATAGTAAATAAATGTTTAAGAGAGCTGATCATCCGGCTCTTTTTCATTTAGCGACCGGCGGCATCTTGTCTTAGTTGATTTTCGGGTTCCGTACTCCGGTTGTGGGTAGTGTTCTGTAGGGTAAAGGAAAATAAAAATTATAGGGTAGTTATCCTGAGACTGTGTCTCAGGATCGGCCCCTGCTGTCCGTAGCCTGCACCAAATCAGCCTTCAAACTTTTAGTTGCTCTCCGTAGCATCGGCTACGGAGAGCAACTTTAATGAATGCTGCCAACAAGGATCAATCAGTTTACTGCCAGTATTAAACTGCTATTTCTTGAGGATTTTCTCATTCCACGTGGTCGTCTACCTCATAGCTTGCACGACAAAATGAGATGCAACCATTTCTTCCGGCGGTTATAAGATCAGGGATCAATCAGCGGTCCATTTTTTGAGTTTTGCGGTGGTGGAATGGATTGATGTGTTTACAAGACCAGTATATCAAGATATAATTCTTGACAGTTTGAAATACTGCCAAGAAAAGCCCTGTTCTCCTTAGTTTGGTATTTTTTACTTTTTAATACAGTTATGCTTAGCTTGTAGCTAAGCATAACAACGCGTGAAGGTATGCCGGTATTAAAGTGCTAAAAAATAGGTGTGAACGGAAAGTATGTCTGTTTCAAAGATTTTTTATTTGAAATTTACTGTTAAAACCATGTTTTGACGCAGGGAAGAAAAGCTAAGTTGTTGGCTCCAATTTTCCTATAGGTAAAGGTTCAGGTACGAAAAGCGATATTGATTATCCAGTTTCACAAGGTTCGACTGAATACTATAGGGGATTGGAATAAAAACTTCCCGAATTACACCCCAAAAGCGGAATAATACCAGGGGCTGCTAATCCGCATATCGGTCCATCTATAAAATTTGAACCAGGAGCTCTAAAACCAATTTTTCAGCCAGGAATAAATAGTGGGGGTTAAAATTTAATTATATGAGATTAAAAAAATATTGGATTGAGTTTGAAATCAATCGATCTAGCGATTATCCCATTGGTATTGGCTACGGATGCGGCGTCACGGCTTACAGTATGGAAGATGTAGTAAGTATCTTAAATATTAAAATTTTTAAAACGGTTGGTATCCCCCCAATCAAAAAAATTGTTGAAGATGTAGATATACAAGAATTAGATCAAAATCATGTGCTTGCAAACATGAAATCGCCGATTTTTAGAGGGGTTTGGTTTCCTCTAGGCTATGATTAAACGAGCAGTGGGCGATGTCATACGCCAGGATGCCTGATAGTAGGTGGACCATTCGGCCCCTGTTCTCCTTAGTTTGGTTTTTTTTACATTTTTAATACTGTTATGCTTAGCTTGTAGCTAAGCATAACAACAATCGAAGGTATGTCTGCATCAAAGGTGTTTTACTGAAAATCTACTGTCAAAAAGCATGTTTTTGGCGTGGGGAAGAAAAGCCAAGTTGTATTAATTTCTTTATTGGTCTTCAATATTGCCGATCTGTGATTCTGCAGTTGAAGTGTGCGACGCAAGGAACGATGCTAGTAGCACTGCAGCCGGGCTCCTGATTCTTACTTCTAATAGCCGGGTAAATATCCTTTTGTAAAAGTAGATTACCTGGCACCGGTGACGGATGCGCAGCCGGTAGGCCGTGGGCTGTACAACGGTAATATCTCTTCGATGCTGGTGAATATCCCTCAACTGGGCGATGCACACCTGTATGGATATAGTTATGACCAGCTCAACCGCCTTACGGCGATGAACGCCTATACGGGACTCAATAGTGGCAACAACAGTTTTGTACCCAGTGGCACGACCCACTATCGCGAGCGGGTGAGCTACGATGGTAATGGCAATATTCTGAGTTATCTGCGCAATGGGGAAGGTGCTAATACCAGCATGGACAACCTGAGCTACGCCTACAACCTGTCGGGCGGCTGGCTGCAGAACAATAAGCTGCGCCACGTAACGGACGCCGTGACCACTACACCCACGGGTTATGGGGATCTGAAAAACGGACAGGCCAGTGATAACTATGGTTATGATGCCATCGGCAACCTGATTAAAGATGAATCGGAAGGTATTGCCAGTGGTGGTATCGAGTGGAATGTATACGGCAAGATCAGCCAGATCACGAAGACCAACGGTGGGGTCACCACCGTGATCAAATATACCTACGATGCCACGGGCAACCGGATTGGCAAATGGGTACAGGTAGGTGCCGGCACACCGAAGCAAACCGCTTATGTGCGGGATGCGAGTGGCAATGTGATGGCCATATATGAGAAGGGGAATTCGGAAGTGAATGGCGGGCTGCTGTCGCAGATTGAAGTACCTTTATATGGCAGCTCGCGGCTGGGCGTATGGCGGCCGGATCGGGAAGTGGAAACGACGGGCTGGGAGCTCTTTGACACCGACCCCATGACGGGTACCGGCGGCGGTATTGCCGGTGGCTGGGAACGTGGGCGGGTACAGTTTGAGCTGAGCAATCACCTGGGCAATGTATTGGTGACGATCAGCGATGCGCGAACCGCGGTGGATGATGGTACCTACCAGGTACTCACGGCCTGTCCCACCTGTCTGCCAGGTTTTGCTTGCCTGCCCTGTTATGATGTCTATATCAAACAAAACTCCACACCCGATGGCGTGGTGGATTATTACCTGCCACAGGTGCTGACGGCCAATGATTATTATCCGTTTGGGATGATTATGCCGGGAAGGAAATATTCAGAAGGTAATTACCGGTATGGGTTTAATGGGAAGGAGAAGGATAACGACATTAACAGCCTGACGGCCTATGATTATGGGTTCAGGATATATAATCCGGCTATTGGGAAGTTTTTGAGTGTGGATCCGTTGACTTCAAGCTATCCAATGCTAACACCATATCAAATTTCTTCTAATACACCTATCTGGGCAATAGATTTAGATGGATTGGAAGGAGCCCCTGCGGGACATTTGCCAAATTCACCTTGGGCAAAAGCGACTAAAGGGAGGACATGGCTTTCAGTAACGATGGAAAGGCGGGTTACGAACAATGGTATGGGAGGAGATCGTGCGTATACTTTCGGGATACTAGATGCCAACGGTAATCCTTTTACAATTTATAAAACAGAAAAAGACGATTACACGTTTCCTGATCACCCGGGTAAGAAATATCAGTATTACTATGTGGATCCTAACATCGATAACCCCCATAAGGTAGGAATTTATAAAATTCATCATCCAGGTGGGATGTCGGAAACAATGGGCGCCTTGGTGCCTTTTGAGACTGATGATCAATTGGCGTCAAGGACAAGCAAAGGCGCAGCAAAGATATTGACTGCATTGCCTGCAGCGGCAGCAACAATAATATATACAGCGCCGTATGCGGTGACACTAGTTCAAAACGGTACTGTAGCTGTATCCACGCTTACAGCTACAGCAAAAGCGCAGGCGACCGTTGTGGCTACGAGGGGCGTGCTGGCGTATTATAGGTATGCACCAGTGGCAGGGTACATAGGAAACAAATTAGCTGAATTTCTTGATGAGACAGGTTCTATTGGATTGTCTCGGGCGCGGCTGAGATTAGCTATAGATGAAAGTCGAATAATGCATATTTTTAGGGATAAAGCAGGCCACTTTATTGAAGATTTACCTCAGACCAGAGATATGATCCTTGATATTGCACATGACGCAAATAATTTATTGGGTGGGGATAAGTACGGAACTTTGTGGTATGCCAAAATTATGGAAGGTGGGAAGCAGGTATGGATCCAGGTTAGAGGTGATTTAATTACTGCTGCAGGAATAAATGATGTGCCGAAAAAGTTTAATTCTGCTACAGGATTGTCAGCGGTTGTTGCACCAATTGGAGGAATAATAAACCCGTAAATATGGATAAAGTATTATTAACTGAGAAAGAAGCTTACCTGGCTATGCAGCTTTTTGTTGAAAATGTCTGGTCAATGACGAACGATGAAGGCTTAGCTATGATGCTTAGCTCTATGATTATTTTGGAAGAGGGAGGTACTGCGGATCCCGCATACTGGGAAGATTGGCTTGACTGTATTAATAAAGTTGTTGCTGGTAGGAAGGCAGGATAATGTATAGAAAGCCAATTTTAAGGCCTTAAAACAAGATAGCTGCCCTGTTTTCCTGAGGTTGGTATTTTTTTACCTTTTTAATACTGTTATGCTTAGCTTGTAACTAAGCATAGCCTCGGAAAGCATGTCTGTTTCAAGAATTTTTTTACTTGAAATCTACTGTCAAAACCCTGTTCTCCTTAGTTTGGTATTTTTTACTTTTTTAATACAGTTATGCTTGGCTTGTGGCTAAGCATAACCTCGTTTTAAGGTCTGTTGGTCTAAAAGGTGGTTTTACAGAAATCTTACCGTTAAAAAAGTATTTTTTTGTGATGGATAAACGAGTTATTTGCCGGAGGAATGCTGGTTCTTTGTGTAAAAAGCATGGATAAGAGTGGGTATCGGATACGGAACCAGGCAGCTATTCATTTTGTGACTTTTTCTGTGGTAGAATGGGTAGATGTTTTTACCCGAAAGATGTATCGGGATATTGTACTGGATAGTATTAGATTCTGCCAGAACAACAAAGGGCTCCTGCTGCATTGCTGGTGCATAATGAGCAATCATCTTCATCTTATTCTTTCTGCAAAGAATAATGATCTAAGTAGCTTATTGCGCGATTTCAAGAAATTTACGAGTAAGGAGATTGTATCGGCAATAAGTGCAGCCAGCACGAAAGCCGAAAAAACTGGATGCTTTCGATATTTCGGGAAGCGGGGCAAACAAATAGCCGCAATACTAAGTATCAATTTTGGCGACAAGATAATCGGCCACAAGAGTTGTATAACAGTTCATTTATTTTTCAAAAAATGAATTATATTCATAATAACCCGGTAGAAGCTGGTATAGTGGAGAAACCAGAGCATTATATGTATAGTAGTGCCAAAGATTACTTTTTTACAAAAGAATGTGCTTTATTGGATTTGGTTTTTATGTGGTGAAGTGTCTGGTAGTTTGAACAGATGCTTCGTTGCAAACGAAGCATAACAGTTTTTTTAGAGTAAGCATACTATGGAAAACAGGGAAACATTGTTCAAATTTCAATAAAATAGTAATGATTAATAGAAATTCAGGACAGATATATGTAGTTCCGTTAGATTTTAAATTGGGTTACACATTATGTAAGTTTTCAGATTACACCGATGTCGCTCCATTCGATGGCGCATTAGTTTCTGTTTTGAACTTTAGAATTACAGATTTAGAGGACATTCCTTCTGTTGAAAAATTGCACAACTTTGAAGTTCTTTACGGCCCAGTGCCACTAAATAAGTTGCCGAATACAAAAGGAAAAGGTGCGTGGAAATATATCGGAAAGGTAGATGTATCGAATGAATCAATTCCGATTTTTAAGGATACGAATCAAATTATAACGTTATCTAAGGCTATTGACTGGTCAAAAGTTGGTGGGTGGCGAAAACAATATAACTTTCATGAAAGTGAAAATGTTTGCAATTATGAAGAAGTTAGGGGTTTGGAAATGCGCACTCTATATGATATGCGCGGTGTAGGAATACGGGCAACCATGCACTTTCTTTTACTGGATAATAAGCGGGTAGAAGAATACTATGACTTGTCCGTCGAAAAAAACAGAAGACTTTATCTTCAGATGATTAACACTTCTTTTGATAAAAAAGTTGTGGCAAAATATAATAGATCAGTAAAACTTGGATAGTATCGTTCGGCAGGTGAAGAAGGAGAAGTAAAGCACCTTTGCAGGGTGGGCTACTTTTTGTATTGATGCGGCAGCAGTTCAGTCACTTTATTAACCGGATGCTTACGATAAAGCGAACCAAAAAAAGATGAATAAAGAAGAGTGGAAATCTTTCTGGGCAAAAAAGAGTAAAAAGGGTGGAGTAGTCCGATATATAGATCCTAAAAATTCTCGAAATGTTATTCGGCAGATGCCCGGGGACGCTGGTAGCGGATACCCTTCTCAGCAAACGCCTTATGTGAGATATCAAAAAAATGGTTCTTTTTATGACAAAAATGGAAAAAAAAGTTTCGGGTGGAGAAACGCCAGAAGCTCATATTCCTTTAAACGAGTTCGATCAAAATAAAATGCCGAAATTTAATTGACATGATTAATAAGACGGTTTTGAGAAACATTTATAATCATCTTACGGAATTGTCTAGTACAGAGCTACAAATCAGTTATTGGATAAAGGGTGACAAGGGGAAAATATCAAGCTTTATTGAGCTAATAAATAGTTTGGAGGATGATGATTTTAATTTATTTGTCGATAAAGAGGCAAGTGAAATGAATTTATCTGCCGAATTTGCTCGAGAATTGAAGATTCTTCGAGGCCTATTAAATAACTATGACGAATCTAATAAGACTAGAATTGAAATTATTAATGATCCAAAGTGGAAAGAAATAGGTAAACACGCGCAGCATGTCTTAATATACTGGAGAAATGAGATAGGGGATTTGCTAGATGAAGATGCTCCATAATAAAAATCAACAATATTTTTTAATCATTCAATAGGCGGTAGGTCTTTTTCGGTAGGGATTAATCCTTGGACAAGAAAAATTTTCCATGAAGGTCCTGGCGCCATGAAATAGTTTTAGTTATGAATATTCCTTATTTACTTAAAATAAAATTTTTGTTAAGGATTATTGAAAAGTTTGACGTTACGCTTAACGGCATGGAGAGCTAGTTTGCTTTTCCTGTTGATACTATTCTTATGATCGGGCTTTGTGATAACATTGGGTAAGCAGTAAAATGGGCAAAAAGTGAGTGAGGTATTATGCTTGGTTACGAACGATGCATAACTGTAGATTTTTACTCAAAAGACATATTATGTATATCCGGGGATCCGCCGATAATTTAAGAAAAAAGATAGCCTAAGAGCCGAAAAAATCAGCAAGCCACCGAAAAAAAAGTGGCTGGTTGCTCCCCAACACAGCTAGCCTTTAGTCACTTACGAATACGATCCATGAAGCGCGGTTGCAAAAAAGAGGCCCTCTCTACTTTTGAGACAGCCTCTTTAAAATGCAGATAGTAACGTCTGAAAAAATTTAATGATGGTTAATAGGGCGTGCAACTTTGATAGGCGTCAACATCACACAGTTGATACCCCACAAGTCACCACTGGCAGCATCGGTATTAAAGAAATTGTTGAAATTCAGGTTTATATAAGAGCTCAGGTTAGACGGATTGATATCCGGCACCTGTTCACGTAGATTTTCCATTGTTGTAACAGGTTTAGGCTCGGGTGCATAATAATAGAACAGAGGAAGGACATAGGTCGGGCTATTGTTTAGCTGACTTGCGGTAAAGCCTATTTTAACAGATGCTAAAACTTCCTGCACAATATTGATTAAGGGAGCCGGCTGCTTCTCAGAACAAGCTACATTCACCAGGGTACTGTCTTTTGCAATATTAAATTTAAAAAACATCGTACCGCTGAGTTTTACACTCTTGCTTAAGCTGTCATCATAACGGTCGATTTCCCGTTCAAAGAATCGTCTAAAATCTTCTGCATTCTGAATCATCACCTTTGACTGGCTATGTAAGCAGCTAAATGAAAGTAAAATAGCGATACAGGCTATGCTGCTTTTCAGATTATACATCATACTTATTCAGTTTAACTGGGTTAGTCATATCATCTGCATTAATTACACCTTGTTCCCTGATTTCCGGCGGTGTAATTAATGTACGCATTTGTTATTTGGGCGT
>MKTY01000014.1 GCA_001898485.1 Sphingobacteriales bacterium 46-32
TGGAATCAAACTCTGGCTCAGTTATCGATTATTTTTGGAGAAAGATTGAAATTAAGTATTTAAGTAAATGAGATCTGACACAGTTTATGTAATACTACCAAGGCAATCAGCACATCAGCACACCAGCACATTAGCACATCAGCACATCAGCACATTCTCCCCTCATCCCATTTTCTCCCGCAGCGACCTGATCGCTTTATGCAGCAGGTTTCGCGAAGTCTGGTAGTTGAGGTCCATCACCTGGGCTATTTCATCATAAGACAGATTCTGGTAAAACCGTAAGTAAATGATCTCGCGCTGGCGGTGCGAGAGGCTGTCGACCGATTGAATCAGATGTTGACGGCGTGCTTCAGCAGCGGGATCACAGGAGTCGGTTTCGAGGTTTTGTAAAAGGAACTGCTGCTCCGATTCCTGTTCATGCCGCTGACGGGTTTTGAGGCGTTCACTGGCACGGATGATCTTGTAGCGAAGTGATTTGAAGAGATAGGCGCGTACGAAGTCTACGGGTGGACTTTGTTTTTTGTGCAGCAGGTCTACAAAAAGCTCCTGGGCACAGTCTTCGGCCATTGTTTTGTCGGTGGTCAGTTTATAGCCATAGAGTACCAGTCGCTCATAAAAGCGCTCGAACAGGATGGCCAGTACCTGCTGGTTGCCCTGCCTGAATTGTTCCCATAATGCCGCTTCTTCCTGTGCAGTGTCGATCATAGCAGTTTTCCGTTGCCTTACGTCCTGATCCTCAGCATGACCAGTCCGGGGGCGGGAAATTATTAAATGTTTGGAATATAGGGGTTACAAAAGCGCTGTGAGCGTACTATATTTGGACACTATTGTATAGAACATGGAATATCAGGAAAGCCGGGTAGAGGCCCTGCTGCTCGATGAGCAGTTCCTCGCCTGGTATAAAAGAATGGATGCAAGCGCGATAGCGGATTGGGAAAAAAAGATGGAAGCTGATCCGGCCCTCCGTGCAGACACAGCAGCTGCTGTAAAAGTCATGGATCAGCTGCTGCTGACAGAAAAAGCAATTGATCAGGATCATAAAGCACAGGCCATCGCAGCATTTCGTGCTCAGTTAAGCCAGGCCCAATCCGGGCAGGTCGTGCAGATGAGCCGCTGGCGCACGATGCGGAAATGGGTGGCTGTAGCCGCTCTTTTTGTTTTTGCGGCTGGCATCTGGTGGTGGCAATTCGGTTCAGCCCCGGGCTATAAAGAGATTTTCACTCAGTTTGGCGAAACACGCCAGGTGCAGTTGCCCGATGGCAGCATCGCCATGCTCAATGCCAATACCAAACTCCGATATACAGATGGCTCAAGAGAAGTGTGGATCAAAGGCGAGGCCTTTCTCGAAGTTGCCAAAACGGTGGATAAAGCAAAATTTACAGTTCATACAGACGGGTATGATGTAGTGGTACATGGTACCCGGTTTAATGTGCTGGACCGTGGTGACGGCCGCCAGGGGGTGATGCTCGAAGAGGGTGCGGTCGAGTTAAAAGCCCGCGGACACGGGCCCGTGCAGATGCAGCCGGGTGAATGGATACAGCTTCGTAATGGTAAGCTTGATAAATCCATGACCGATGGAAAAGCGCAACTGGCCTGGAAAGATCATAAACTCTTTTTCGAAAAAACGCTGCTTCCCGAAGTAGCCGCTATCATAGCAGAACATTATGGTGTGCAGGTACAGGTAGAGCCTGCACTGGATCAGACGGCAGTGTCTGGCATTTTCCCCAACGATAATCTGGACATACTGGTACAGACGCTGGAAACTGCCCAGGGCTTCCGGATAGAACGTACTAAAAATATCCTGCATCTCTATAAAAAATAGTCCCTGCCGGCGCATGCAGCCGCAAAAAAGACTAAATTACCAGTGACGATTGCCTATTGTATCAAACTGCTGGCTTATGCGCTGTGCTAAGCTGAATCGCTATCTGCTTTTGGGTATGCTCTGTATGCTGCCGCTCACTGCTTTTGTGCAAAACAATCGTGCTGCCTCCCCCCGCAAATTATTTTCGCTGCTTCAGGAACTCAACGAAAAAAGAAAAGTCTATTTTTTTCTGACCGATGCCAGCATGGGCGATTGGTCTGTTGAGCCGGTTATATACAGCAACGAAGATCCCTTGCCACGAATACTGGACAAACTACTGCAAAAAACAACACTGACATATAAGCTGCTCAATGCGCAGACTGTTGTAATTTATTCACGAAGTACGGTACCGCTAGATGTGGCAGGAGCCATCGGCGATCCTGATAATATACACGACGATGCCGGGTTACTGCTCCGCGGAAGGGTGCTGGGTATCGATAGTACTCCTTTGCCACAGGCCACTTTACAGGCCGGCGATGGGGTAGGCGCATTGACCAATGCGGCCGGTTTTTTCCGGATCAGCATAAAACAAAAGCAGACATTGCAGGTGAGTTGTGTGGGGTATGAACCGGTGGATATTCCGCTGTCGCAGATAAACTTTCATGAACCACTCATCATTCAGCTGCGTCTGAAAGAAACAGAGATGGATGAAGTGATCATCACCGGCTTTGATGTGGCACGTAAAATGAAGACGCTGGGTTACCCGGTAAGCGTGGTTCATACGCAACAGATCAACAATCCCGGTTATACCAATGTAGTCGCGGCCCTGTACGGCAAGGTGCCGGGTGTGCGTATACTCACCGCGCCGGGTGGTGCTACCAGTGCCGTGCAGATGCAGGTGCGCGGGCTCAACTCGCTCAACTTTAATTCGCAGCCTATATTTTTTCTGGATGGCATTGCCATTCGTAATACAAATGAGAAAGGAATAAAGGGCATCAACAATGGCGGCTACTGGGACGATCCGCGTATAAGAGGTAATGGCCTGCTGGATATTAATCCGCAGGATATAGAATCACTCACGATACTGAAAGGAGCGAGTGCTACCGCTCTCTACGGATCTGAGGCTGCCAATGGCGTGGTGCTTATTACTTCTAAAAAGGCCATGCCGGGACAGGGATTGCGGGTTGAATTGAATTATGCCGGAACGGTCGAAAGCAAGACCTCGCTACCCCGCTATCAGAAAGAATACGGTCCCGGTTATGATCGTATCAGCAACCTGGCCGACGGTGCCGATGAAAACGGCTGGATACCGGTTGATAATAATGGCGATGGAGTGGCAGAAAGTATCCGCCCCAATTTCGGCTCCTATGCTCAGTTTGGTCCGCGCCTCGATGGACGTATGGTAACCTGGTGGGATGGGCAATTGCGCCCGTACCAGCTGCAGCGCGACAACTATGATGCCTTTTACCAGACAGGTTACAGTTCGCAGGCCAATATATCGGTATCTAATCACAGCGAAAAAGGCAGTTACCGCTTTTCCTATTCACGTCACGACTACCGGGGCATACAGGTTGGCGGCAACCTGCAACGCAATACCCTGCAGGTAAGCAGTCAGGTAAAAATAAGCCCACGAATCAGTGTGGACTGGGTTACTTACTACACGCACAGTTATGTGCACAACCGTCCCTATCAGCTGAGCCGGTTGATGGCGTCTTATGCTGGCTTCCTGAGCCGCGCAGAATATCCCGATCTCCTGCTGCAGAAGTATCAGACATCGCAGGGGTATAAATGGGTGAGCTGGACAGAGCCGCAGCTGAATCCTGCCGAAGCAATCCGCTATCCGATGAAGGCGGAAGCACTTGATTTTTTGTGGATGCAGTTGCGCAATAAAGAAGATGAAAATCAGGACCGCTTTATTAACAGCGTTACGTTCAATTACCGCATTGCATCCCGCCTGCGGCTCCGCGCACGCCTGGGTAACGACTTTACCAGTTCAAGAACGGATGTAAAACGATTTAATGAATATCCCACCGCGTTTAATGTGATCAACAGTACCGGCCTGTATAAAATGCAGAACGGCCGGTACAGTATTTTATACGGCGATGCCCTGCTGTCGTACGACTTGCGTATGGGCAAAAGCTGGACAGCTGCATTGAATGCCGGTTACCAGGCCCGTCGCGAAAAATATTCTGACCAGACATCATCGACCGAAGGAGGCTTGTTGAAAGAAAACTGGTTTAACCTGCAGAATTCGTTTGCTGTTATCAACACCACACTCGACAGAAGTGAACAGCTGCGGCTGGCCTACCTCGCATTTGCTACAATTAGTTATCGCAATTACCTGTTTGGAGAGGTTACGGCGAGGCAGGAATATTCATCTACCTTACCACCGGGCAATAATCATTATTTCTATGGCTCGGCCAATGGTGCCTATGTGTTTACCGAGCGCTGGAACCTGAAGAAATTATTTCATTATGGGAAACTGCGTGTCTCATATGGTGTAGTGGGCAATGCCCCTCCCGCTTATGCAGCCGCACTTACCTATGTGCAAACCACACTCCCCACTGCCAATGGCCCGGTAGCGGCACAAAGTGTGCCCCGCGATCTCGGCAACCCGGATATTAAACCTGAGCGTAAATATGAAACGGAAGCAGGCATTGAATTACAGTGGCTGAAGGGGAGGTTGGGCCTCGATTTTAGCTGGTACAACAGCCGCATCCGCAACCAGATCGTGCAACTTACCGTGCCGGCAAGCGCAGGTGCTTACTCGCAACTGATCAACGGAGGTGTGCTGCATAGCAGAGGGTTTGAGTTGTCGCTCGAAGCAACACCTGTAAAACAGAAAGAGTTTACCTGGCAGCTGCAGATAAATGCTGCACGTAACCGTACCCAGGTAAGCGAACTGGGGCAGCATGTGCGCGAAGTGGTCTATTACAACAGTGAGCAGCAGGCAGTAAAAGTAGTAGCCCTGCCCGGGCAGAATGTAGGAGAAATCTATGTGTACCCGCAACTGGTTAATGAAAAAGGGCAGAAAATAGTAGGTGCCAACGGACTGTATGTAATCGATAAATCGCGCTATGAGCGGGTGGGCAACATCATGCCCCGCTGGGTCGGCGGCATGAGTCATCAGCTCACCTGGAAACAGTTTACACTCGAGCAGACTTTCGATTTCCGGCTGGGTGGAGAAATGGTCTCGCCTGTAGTAAAATATAATATGGGAGCAGGGATGTATGCCAGTACCATGCGCTACCGCGATGAAAAAAATGGCGGATTGCCCTATTATATTGATACACGTGGTCAAAAGGTACTGCTGCCTTCGCACAATGCGGCAGCACCCGGCGGACAAACAGTTTATCATGATGGATTGATACTCGACGGAGTAGATGCCAGTGGTGCGACTAATCACCAGTTGGTCGATGCTGCATCTTATTATATGAATATGTTTGGCTGGGGGCCTGATGCGCTCAACGATAAAGGCATGGTATTTCGTAACAGCTATATCAAAATGCGGGAGATCGTGCTGTCTTATTCATTTAAACCCCGGAATGCTACTATAAAAAGTGTGCGTGAAATAAGATTTTCGCTGCTGGCACGCAACGTGTTTTACCTCTGGCGTACGCTGAAGGATCTTGACCCCGAAACGGCAATTGGTTCAAACTGGTCACGGCAGGGTATCGATGAAGGCACCATGGCGGCCAACAGAAGTATTGGTTTTGCTATACGCGTAATTTTTTAAGTGAATGAAAGGAACGGATAAATATATATGGATAATTATACTGGGCCTGTTGCTGGCTGGCTGCCGCCGGCAGTTGAGTGAGCTTTACAACGATCCCGATCAGGCAACAGAAGCTTCCATTCCAAAACTCCTTACGCAGATGCTGGACAATAACCGCGTACGCCCCAGCTACTGGGAGATCCGCACATTTGTAGTATTACAAACTGGTATATACAGCCAGACCGTTGGCTACCTCAATCACCTGACGGCTTATCAGCAAAATGCCAGTTACACCGCCGATCGCTGGAGCGATTTTTATCGTACCGGTGCCAATGGCTCCGGCATACTGGTACACTACCGTGCCATGGAGCAGGCGTTTAAAGAGATTACGCAACCCGGTCAGCAGCGGCAACAGGCTGTGTATATGGCAGCAGCCAAAATAGTCTTACTGGATCAGGCAACGCAGATGGTAGATATGTGGGGTGATATTCCTTTTTTCAAAGCCGGTAGCCTGGGTGCCAATGGTTCGATGAGTTATGCGCCATTTGATGACGGAGCATCCATTTATGCCTATGCGCTGGATGAGCTGCGTACACTGGCAGAATACTTCAGCACATTGCAGCTCACCACCGTTACACAGGCTACGTTTACCCAACAGGATATTTTACTGCATGGCGACCTCAAGAGCTGGCAGCAATATGCCAATGCCCTTCGCCTGCGGCTATGGATGCGGCTGGCAGATTATAAACCGGCCGAAGCCCGTACAGCCGTACTTGAAATTGTGCAGAATCCTGCCATGTATCCGTTGCCGGATGGTATGAACTATGTGCCGGGAAGAGATGATCTGCTGCTGAAACCATTAAGTAATTACGAGGGCGATCTGTACCTGGCACTTAGTGAGCTCAACAATATATCTGCCCCTCATTACCTGCTCGACTCAGCCATGAAACCGACCAATGATCCGCGTATACCCGTTTTCTTTGATAAATACGGACGAAATATAAATGGCGTTTTTGTTCCCAATACAGAGTATAATGGGTTGCCCGTCGACGTATCTGCCACTATTCAGCAACCGCTGATAGGAGCGTATGCCATTATGGACTCGGCTACATTTTTGCTCAACCGCGCTTTACCCGGTATTCATTTTACTGCAGCGGAAGTCAATTTTTTAAAAGCCGAAGCATACCAGCGCTGGGGAGGTGGTGATGCCCGGAGTTACTATGAGCGTGCCATCCGGCAGTCAATTGCTTTTTATTTTTATCTCAATAGTCTTAATACAACCACGCGCGATCCGTTGCCGCCACCAGCCGAAGCTGCCATACAGTCTTTTCTGCAGGAGCCAGGTATCGATTTCGATGCAGCTCCCGCTGAGCGACTCAAACGAATCGCCACACAGAAATGGATTCACCTCGGTTTTCTGCAATCCGTACAGGCCTGGACAGAATACCGGCGTACCGGATTTCCGGAATTGCATTTTATGCAACTTCCGCTGCCCGGATTCGAAAGTCCGCCACAAAGACTTACCTATCCTACAGTAGAAACCGCATATAATCCTTATTATAGCAATGTAAAAGAACAGGACACCCGCGACCGGAAAATATTCTGGCAGGTGAAGTGAGTGGACAGATGACAGATGACAGATGACAGTTGACAGTTGACAGTGGACAGTTGACAGTGGACAGATGACAGTTGACAGATGACAGTTAACAGTGGATAGTGGGCGGTTGGATAGTTGTCCTGTCTATGTTCATCTTCAAATTTTCAAATCGCCAAATCAATTAGCACATCAGCACATTAGCACATCAGCACATTAGCACATCAGCACATTTTTCTTTAAACTTTTTTTTATTCCCTGATTATGAAAAAACTCAGTATAGTTTTACTCTTCGCTCAGCTATCTTTTATTTCGCTCGCACAGCCCAATGTGCATCCGACCTCTGCTCATTATGTGCCGACTACAGATCCGCAGGTAGCGGCAAAACTTGATCAGTGGCAGGATCAGAAATTTGGGATCATCATTCACTGGGGCTTATATGCCGTGCCGGGTATTATCGAATCATGGTCATTGTGTTCCGAAGACTGGATCACGCGCGACAGTATGAGTGACTATGGTGAGTATAAACGCTGGTACTGGGGATTGAAAGACCAGTTTAACCCCGTTGATTTTGATCCCGAAAGCTGGGCAAAGACTGCGCGGCAGGCGGGTATGAAATACCTGGTATTTACTACCAAGCATCATGATGGCTTTTCGATGTTTGATACCAAACAAAGCGATTTCAGCATTACACATACGCCTTATGGAAAAAATGCAAAAGCGAATGTGGCTTTTCATGTCTTTGATGCTTTCCGGAAAGAAGGCTTTATGATCGGTGCCTATTTTTCCAAACCCGACTGGCACAATACTGATTACTGGTGGCCTCTGTATGCTACGCCAGATCGCAACAATAACTACGACATCCGCAAATTTCCCTGGCGCTGGAACCGGTTCAAACAATTTACCTATAACCAGGTAGAGGAGCTGATGCGCGACTATGGCCGCATGGATATTCTATGGCTCGATGGGGGATGGGTACGTCCGCTGGAAACAGTCAATGATGAAGTGCGTTCCTGGGGTGCTGCCATTCCTGCCTGGAGTCAGGATGTAGATATACCGCGGGTGGCAGGTATGGCGCGCAGTTATCAGCCCGGTTTGCTCGTAGTGGATCGCACGGTACATGGGCCTTATGAAAATTATCTGACACCCGAACAGCGTATACCAGCTGCGCCATTACCTTATCCCTGGGAGAGCTGTATTACGCTGGGCGATGCCTGGGGTTTTGTACCCGGCGATCGGTATAAACCCGCTGCCACCGTGATTCATCAGCTGATCGATGTAGTGGCTAAAGGAGGAAGTATGTTGCTGGGTGTAGGGCCAGATGCAAAGGGCCGCATTCCCGATACCGTTACCAGCCGGCTGCAGGAAGTAGGGCGCTGGCTCGATAAAAACGGGGAAGCGATTTATGGCACACGTCCCGTTGCTGCTTTCAAATGGGAGCATACGTATTTTACACAGAAAAAAGACAGCAGTGCCATCTATGCCATTACAACCCTCGATGCAGGTCAGCCTGTGCCGGCAACGATCGAATGGCAGGGACCCGAACCCGCCAAAGGGTCATCGGTCATCCTGCTGCAAACAGGCACCCGTTTAAGCTGGAAAAAAGAAGGAGGGAAAATTAAAGTAACCTTGCCGGCATCGGCTCAAAGGAGTTGTGCAGGCCAGCCGGCGGTGGTTGTGAAGTTTTAAAAGTATAAAAGTATAAAGGTATAAAGAGTATAAAGGGTATAAAGAGTATAAAGGGTTTAAAGAGTGTTGAACCAGGCAGACTATTCGTATCATTAGCACATTAGCACATTAGCACATCAGCACATTGTTCACTGTGCTAATTGCTGAAAGCTGTGTCTGTACGCTGACGGCGAGCTCTTTCTTCCTTTTTTAAAACATTTATTGAAATTAGAAACGGTCTTGAAACCACAGGCTTCTGCTATGAGACTGATGGGCTCATCCGTTGACTGCAGGCGATGGCAGGCATGCTGCAGTCTTATTTCATTGAGATAAGCGGTGAAATGATTTTGCGTACGCTGACGAAACAATCGGCAGAACGCTGTTTCACTCAGATGTGCAACAGCTGCTACACGCGATAGTGTGAGCTCTTCATGATAGTGGGCGGCAATATATTCATAGACTTCGCTGAGCCGGTCAGTCACAGTAGCGAATGTACTGGCTTCCTGCGTGCCGGCAGCGAGCGATTCCAGTTCACTGCTGGTGGCCAGCAGTTGCAGCAGGTCAAGAATGCCGGTGAAGGCAGGAAGTCCTTTCAGCCGGCTCAGTTTTTCGAGTCGGCTGGCAACCAGTTGCCTGGTTTTTCCTTTTATACATAAGCCCTGCGTGGCACGCTGTAGTAAATCCTGTAGCGGACGGCATTCGTTCATTTCATAAAAAGAGCCGGCAAGTGTGTCGGTATTGAAATAAAGAACCGTAGAGGCGGGTTGATGATTGCCCGTGGGCTCATATATCCACCGATGGGGTAGCATACTGCCGAGTAATACCATATCTCCTTCCTGAAACGGCGCAATCAGGTGACCCACGATGCGTCGTCCATTGCCTGCCCGTACATGCACCAGCTCCAATTCCGGATGCGCATGCAGGCAGGAGCTGAAGCCAGTTCCTTTCTTTCGTATCACTGCAAAAGGGATCTGCAAACTACTGGTAATATGAGTTTGGATAACGCGCAAAAATTCCGTTGTTGTAATTATCAGAATACAGCTGCTTTTTCTTTTGTAACCTACTTATGCAAGAAATTTCCCCCTTCCTGCAAAAAATGGAAAAGAGACGAATGGAAGGGGAAAGCCGGCCTGTTCTATCTGGTTGATTTTTATATAAGTAATAACTGGGCAAAAAGAAAGCAGCCATCCGCCGCAGGCATTTTTTCAAAAAAGACAGGCCGGTTTATTACCTGGTTTTCCTATCAGTGAGTTACAAAGGCCCGCGGCTCCGTACCTCCTCTTTGATATTGTTTGCCGGTGAACGACGCCGGAAAGTCTTCAAGTAAAAAAACAACTGACTCATGAGACAAGTATGCCTCTTCATGCTGCTGCTGTTTGGTCTTTGTGCGCAGGCACAGAACCGAACGCTGACCGGCCTTCTCAAAAATGCACAAACAGGCGAAGGAATACCTTCTGCTACTGTTAAAGTCAAAGGAAAAAACATTCAGACTACTACAGATGCTTCGGGAAATTTTTCATTGTCTGTGCCTGCGGGCAATGTAGTACTCGAAATTACTTCAGTAGGATTTGCTGCTAAAACCGTTTCCATTGAAGCCAGCGAGGCCAGGGTCATGCTGTCGATGGACCCAACAACTGCCGAGTTGGGCGAAGTGGTGGTGACCGCACTTGGTATCAGCAAGCAATCGCGCAAGCTGGGCTATGCTGTTACCACAGTTGATGGCGGCCAGATGAACCAGGCCCGTGAGACCAATGTGGCCAACTCGCTCTCCGGTCGTGTGGCTGGTCTGAAAGTAGCAGGTACCAGTGGTGGTCCGGGTGGTACTGTAAAACTGCTGCTGCGCGGTCTGCCCAGTATCAACGGCGCAGGCTCGCCGCTTTTTGTGATTAACGGTGTACCCATGGATAATACGCAGCGTGGTGCATCAGGCGAGTGGGGCGGATCAGATAATGGTGATGGTATCGGCAACATCAACCCCGATGACGTGGAGAGCATGACCGTGCTGAAAGGACAATCAGCATCGGCACTGTATGGATCGCGCGCATCCAACGGTGTGATCCTGATTACTACCAAGTCGGGTAAAAAAGGAGAAATGCAGGTGGAGTATAACCTCAATGCAATGGTCGACAAAGCGATGGACCTCACCGATTTTCAATATGTATATGGACAGGGTATAGGTGGTGTAAAACCTGCCAACGCTGCTACCGCACAGCAATCAGGACGTATGAGCTGGGGTGCACCGCTCGACGGATCTTCGGTGATCCAGTTTGATGGCAACAGTTATCCCTACTCGGCAGTTAAAAATAATATCTCTACCTTCTATCGTCCGGGCCCTTCCATTACCAATACAGTAGCCCTGTCGAAAGGAAGTGATGCCGGCTCATTCCGTTTGTCGCTGTCACACCTCGACAACGAATCGATTGTACGCAACAGCGGTATCAAACGTAATACGATCAACCTGAATGTTGATCAAAAGATTTTACCTAAACTGTCGGTTCGTTTCATCGCCAACTATATCGAAGAAAAATCAAAGAACCGTTCGCAGTTGAGCGATGGTCCTATGAACCCCAACAACGGATTATTCCTGGCTACTAATATCAATCAGAAAATACTGGCTCCCGGATATGATGCTGCCACCGGTTATGAAACACAGTTTAGCGACGATGAGTATGTGTCCAATCCCTGGTTTGTGGTCAATCAGTATGTGAATAACCTCAGCCGCCGCCGGTTGATTACATCCGGTACACTTCGGTATGATTTTACAAACTGGCTGTATGCGCAGGGACGTGTAGGATATGATCTCGCACATGACCGCAACTTCCGCGTTACACCCTGGGGTACGGCTTATTCTACCGGTCGCCGTGGCGGTCTCGATGATCTGGGCAACCAGGAGCGGTATGAGCTGAATGTGGATGGATTGATTGGCCTGTCAAAGAAAATCACCAATGATTTTTCTGTAGATGCGGCAGTAGGTGCCAACCTGCGCAAAAACAGGTATGAGAAAATAGCCGTGGGCGGCGGTCCGTTTATTTTACCTTACCTCTATACACTCAGCAATGTACAGAGCCCGCGTACCAATCCCAACGACAACTATGACTTCTGGAAAACACAGGTCAATTCCGCTTATTACACCGTTGATTTTGGGTATAAAAACTTCCTGACGCTTGGTACTACCGGCCGTTACGACGCTTATTCCACACTGCCCGTCAACAACAATACCATTTTTGTGCCCTCCGTATCAGCCAGCTTTATCTTTAGTGAACTGACGCATATACGCAGCCTCAACTATGGTAAGCTGCGTGCCAGCTATGCGGTTACCAGCAACGAACTGACCGATGCTTATCAGACAGCGGTGTACTATTCACTCGGCAGTCCGTTTAATGGCGTGCCGGTGGGTAATTTCAGTACATCACTTCCCAGCGGTCTGCTGAAACCATTCACGACCAGCGAACTTGAAGTAGGTGCAGAACTGCGTTTCCTCAACAGTCGCCTCAATGTCGATGTAGCCTATTTTACCAAGAAGACGAAGAACGAGATCATGGGCGCTACATTCAGCATCGCTACCGGTTATACCAGCGGCTTTATTCCCAATGGTTCCACTCAAAACCGCGGACTTGAATTGCAGCTGAGTGGTTCACCCGTAAGAACCAAAGATTTTCAGTGGGTAGCTACGCTTAACCTTACCAGCGTAAGCACCAAGATCCTGAAAACAGATGAGGCTGGTAATAATGTGAACCTCGGTCAGAACCGCGCTACGCTCGGCAATGCCATCACAGCCTACGTAAAAGGCCTGGCAGGTCCCCAGATCCTGGCATATGATTACAAACGCGACTCAAAAGGAGATATGGTGGTTGATGCATCAGGTTACCCCATGCGTGGCAACCTGATCCCGATGGGTAGTGTGCTGCCTAAGTTGTACGGTGGACTGAACAATGAGTTTAATTATAAACAGTTCAATTTCTCTTTCCTGATCGATTATAATTATGGCAATAAAATTCTTTCGGCTACCAGCTACTACAGCATTTTCCGTGGTCTGAACAAAATGACGCTCGAAGGCCGCGATGGTATCACTACCGGTGTTACCGAAAGCGGAGCAGCGAATACCGTAAAAGCAGATGCACAGGGTTACTATCGGTCACTGGCACAAAACGTGACTTCTGTACACGTACTCGACGGTGACTTTATCAAACTGCGCCAGATAACACTGGGCTATACAGTGCCTGATAAAGTAATCAGCCGTCTGCCCCTGTTCCAGTCTATCCAGGTATCACTGGTAGCACGCAACCTGCTTATTCTGATGAAGAAGAGCGATAACATAGATCCCGAGGCTACATTCGGTTCCAACGTGAGATATTATGGTATAGAAGGTACCAGCCTTCCTTCTACCCGCACTTATGGAATAAACCTCAATCTCAAATTCAAAAAATAAGCAACCGCAGTAGTTGAACCTTTAAAAAATGAAAGCAATGAAAAGATCATTTATATATTCAGGACTGCTGGGGCTAACGCTGCTGACAGCCTGTACCAAAAACTTCGAAGAAATCAATACGGACCCAACGCAGTCATCGCCGGCTAATTTTGATGCCAACTACTTTTTATCGAGTAGCCAGGCCAACTATGTAAATGCCATCACGGGTTACAATGGTGCCATACTGTTTCAGAGTGGTTGGGCACAGATATTTGCCTCCACCACATCGGGTGCTGCCAACTATTACAGCAATATGGATAAGTATGTGCCATCGGGCAATACCTATGACTATGCAAGTCGCGGCTGGAATGTTAACTACCGTGCAGCCAGCCTGGCCAACGAAATTGTGCGCAACCTGGGCAGCGATCCTGAAAAAGTGAATGTGGTAAGTGCGGCCATCGTAATGAAAGTACTCGCCCTTCAGTATGTAACTGACCTGTATGGCGATATTCCCTATTCGGAAGCATTGAAAGGAGCTGATGGGCTTAACCTGCCGGTATACGACAAACAGCAGGCTGTTTATACGGCCATGCTTGCAGAGCTGGATGCAGCACTCACTAAGTTTGATGTAAGTAAACCCAAGCCTACTGCCGACCTGTTCGCCTATGCAGGCGATGTGAGTAAATGGAAAAAATTCGGCTACTCGCTCATGCTGCGTATTGCCATGCGTCTTACCAAGGTTGATGAGCCTACGGCAAAGAGCTATGCAGAAAAAGCAGCCGCAGGCGGAACCATGGCAGGTATTGCAGACGATGCCTATATTATCAGTGATAATGCAAACGGATATCGTAATGAGAATGCAAGAGCGCTGATTACACCAGCCGACTATTACCAGGTACGCTGGAGCAAGACGCTGATGGATTACCTGAAAAGCACCACCGACCCCCGCGTAACGGCAATTGCTGAAGTACCCCAGGCAGGACTGGCCGCCAATCAGAATGTAGACCTGGCAGGGGATCGTACGTATGCCAATCAACTGGGCTTACCCAACGGCTGGGATATGAATGGCGGGGCAACAGACATTTCACATGCACCCGGTTATCCCGGTGGTACCGGCAGCGGAGGCGACTTTACACCTATTGGTAAATATTCACGTCCCCGCACCGATGTATATACCGATCTGGATGCACCCGTTTTTATCCTTACCTATGCAGAGTCGGAATTGCTGCTGGCAGAAGCAGCTGTACGTGGCTGGAGTGTGGGCGCTAATGCCGCTACGCACTATAGCAACGGTGTTTCTGCTGCGTTACAATCGCTCGGCACTATGAGTCCCAATGCGGCCATCAGCGCTACAGTAGCCAATAACTATGCGGCTGCCAATCCGCTCAACCAGAGCAGCACCAATGCTGCGCTCAAAATGATTAATGAACAATACTGGGCTACCACCGGTATCTTCCTCAATTTTGTGGAATCATGGAACAACTGGCGCCGTTCCGGCTATCCGGCACTTACAGCCGTTAACTATGTAGGCAACTTCTCGGGAGGTGCTATTCCACGCCGTCAGCTTTATCCAACAGGCGAAGCTACCAGCAATGGCACAAACTATCAGACCGGTGTAGGCAGTCTTACCGGTGGCGATATATGGACTTCCCGTGTGTGGTGGGATAAGTAAGACTAAATATAATGGCGGTGGGTACTGTTAAAATTTCGATTTTTAAAGTTTAGATAAAAGCAACGGGGCTGTCTTTCAAGGCGGCCCCCTTTTCCGTTGTTGACAGCCCACCGCTTCTTTTCCACTTAAAAGAGGCGCAATGAAATACCTGCTTGCCATTTGCAGTTTTCTGTTACTTGGGACTGGCCTGCATAGTCAGTCAAAACGAATGATGTTGCGTACAGCAACAGAAACAGGCATCCGGTTTTCCAACGATATCAACGAAACTGAAAATCTGAATGTACTGGCGTATGAATACCTGTACAATGGGGGCGGTGTGGCTATCGGCGATATCAATGGCGATAATCTCCCCGACATCTACCTCACGGCCAACATGCGGCCCAATAAGCTGTTTCTGAACCTGGGAGGAATGAAGTTTAAAGACATCACTGCCGAAGCCGGCCCGGGCCTGGCCGGTCGGGCTGATGGCTGGAAAACCGGCGCTGCCATGGCCGATGTAAATGGCGATGGATGGCTGGATATCTACCTCTGCTATTCCGGAAAGGTAGATGCGGCTAAGAGGAGAAACCAGCTTTTTATTAATAATGGAAATGGCACTTTTACGGAAAAAGCCGCTGCATATGGACTCGACGATAAAAGCTATAGTACGCAGGCTGCCTTCTTTGATGCAGACAATGATGGCGACCTGGATATGTTTTTGCTGAATCATAACGTAAAAAAGATCGATAACCTCGAGCTGGCCCGGTATAAATATGATGTCGATAGCCTGGCCGGAAATAAACTGTACAGAAATGATGGCGGCCATTTTACCGATATCACAGCCGAAGCCGGCATTCGCCAGAGCCCGCTATCGTTCGGACTGGGCCTGGCTATCTGCGATATAAATCAGGATGGCTGGCCAGATATCTATGTGAGTAATGATTATAATGAGCAGGATTACTGCTACCTCAACCAGGGCAATGGAACATTTAAGGATGTAGCGAAAGAATGTTTCCGTTATCAATCTCAGTTTAGCATGGGGGTCGATATTGCCGATTTCAATAACGATGCCCGGCCAGATGTAATCACACTCGACATGCTGCCCGAAGACAACCGACGGCAAAAATTATTACAGCTGCAGGAAAACTATGAGTCCTTTCAGCTGATGGTAGACCAGGGACTTCACCGGCAGTATATGCGCAATATGCTTCATCTGAATAATGGCAATGGCACATTCAGCGAAATAGGTCAGCTGGCCGGCGTGGCGCGTACAGACTGGAGTTGGGCACCCCTGTTTGCCGACTTTAATAACGATGGATATAAGGATCTGTTTGTATCAAACGGATACCTGCGCGACTATACCAACAAAGATTTTCTTCGCTACTGGGGCGACTACAAGGTGAAGAAAGCGATTGACCGGGAGCCGGTACAATTAATGGACCTCGTAAAAGCGATGCCGGTGACCCGCTATGCCAATTATGTATTCGAAAACGGCCAGGATCTGCATTTTCTCAACCGGCAGGCGGAATGGGGCATCGATCAGCCCAGCCTCTCAAACGGAGCAGCCTTTGCCGATCTGGATAATGACGGCGATCTCGATCTTGTCGTTAACAATATTAACCAGGAAGCTTTTGTATACGAAAACCAGACGCGTCAGCTACAGCCGGAGCGGCATTTTCTGCAGGTACAGTTAAAACAAACGAATAAAAATACACGGGCAATTGGCGCGCGTGTATATGTATATACGGGAGGTGAAGTTCAGTACCAGGAGGTAGTGGCCTGCCGTGGCTATCTTTCCAGTCTGCCCGCCGTATTGCATTTTGGCCTGGGCGCCTCTTCGCAAACAGATTCAGTAGTGGTGTACTGGCCCGCCGGCAAAAAAGAACGGTATACCGGTTTGCCCGCCGATCAGTTGCTGACACTTACACCACAACAGGGAGATATTGAAAGCAGCGATAAAGCAGTGAGCCAGTCTGTGGTTTTTGAAGAAATAAAGCCGTTGATAGATGTTGATCAGCATGCTGCCGGCATCAACGATTTTAAGCGGCAGCTATTGATGCAGTTCATGTATTCTTCGGTAGGTACCGTACTGGCTGCCGGCGATGTGGATGCCGACGGACTGACGGACCTGCTGGTGGGGGGCGATGCTGCCACACCCGCCCGTATTTACCGGCAGGAACCCGGTGGTACATTTAAGCCCATACCCGGCGCAGCCTGGCAAACAGGCGATACGGCCACACTGGCTGCAGCGTTGCTGACGGATTTGAATGCAGATGGTAAGATAGATTTGTACCTGGCTTATGGTGGCTATGGTTTATGGGAAGCCGGTACAACGGCCCTGCAGGATCAGCTCTGGCTGGGCGATGGGAAAGGAGGTTTCGTACGTGCGGAACTGCCGGCAGTAAATGCTTCTGCCAAATCCTGCGTACGTGCAGCCGATGTAGATGGTGACGGCGATATGGATTTGTTTATAGGCGGGCGTATAATACCGGGGCGTTATCCGGAAACACCATTCAGTTATCTGCTGATCAATAATGGCAATAAAGGATTTAGTATTCAGCCAGGACCTTTTGAAAAAACTGGAATGGTGACCGATGCCCGCTTTACGGATGTTAATAAAGACGGCCGGCCAGACCTGCTGATATGTGGCGAAATGATGCCGGTAAAAATTTTTATTAATACAACTGCAGGATTCGTGGATCAGACCAGCCGGTATTTTGAAGAAGGGAATAGCGGTTTCTGGAACACGATCGAAGTAGCGGATGTAGACGGAGACGGACAGCCTGATATCGTGGCCGGCAATCTTGGATTGAATACACCCCTGCACGCAAGCATCGAACAGCCGGTTGAATTATATTATGCCGATTTTGATGAAAACGGATCTGTTGATCCTTTCCTCACCTTTTATGTGCAGGGCGTGAGTTATCCGTTTGTAAGCCGCGACGAACTGAATGATCAGATATACAGCATGCGCAAACGGTTTGTGTCATACCGCGATTATTCCACAGCTCAGCTTAAAGATATTTTTACTCCGGCAGAACTGGCCACTGCACAAAAGTATACCGCTACCGAACTGCGCACTGTTGTTTTTCTTAATAAAGGAGACCGTTTTGTTAAGCAGGCATTGCCCGTAGAGGCTCAGTTTAGTGTGGTAAACCGGATACTGGTGCAGGATGCCGATGGCGATGGTAAAACAGACTTATTGCTATTGGGCAACCGGTCCGATAACCGGCTAAAACTGGGTAGCATCGATGCTTCCTATGGCTGTCTGCTGAAAGGAGATGGTAAGGGGCGGTTCAAGTATGTATCGCCGGTGGAGTCCGGTTTACAGATAAGAGGAGATGTAAAAACGGCTGTACCGCTATCAGTTGGCGCAAAGCGACTGCTGGTAATCGGTCGGGCAGAAGGGGCGTTGTTATTTTTTAAATACTGATGGATGAAGTATAAGTTTACGATAGGATTGATTGGGCTGATTATGTCAGTGTCATTGCGTGCGCAGACCCAGCCAGACTGGAATCAGCGGCTGGGCTGGAGTGTGGATGCCCTGTCGCGCGTCATGATGCATGATGTAGTGAATCCGCCTGCGGCGGCACGCTACTATGCCTATTGCTTACTCGGCGCCTGGCAGTATGCAGCCGGAGCCGATGCGGCCATACCGGATCCGAAGATGGTATTGCGCACGACAATAGGTAAAAAAACCGGAGGGAATGATTATCGGGTGACGGCTCTGTTTTCTATCCTGGAACTCGGTAAAATGATGCTGCCATCGGGTTATATGCTCGATACGGAGCTCGATAAATTTACCGCCGATCTGAAACAGGATGGAATGGATACTGCCCGCATCGGAAGATGCCGGAGAGAAGCAAAGGCTACAGCGCGTGAAGTAGTGGCCTGGTCCAGAACCGATCGCTATAATCAGCTGAGTGCAAAACTGCGGTATACACCCAAAAAAGGCGAAGGATACTGGTATCCCACACCACCGGCTTATATGGAAGCGGTAGAACCCAACTGGCGTACGGTACGGCCGATGCTCATGGATACCTGCAACCAGTTTAGCCCTTTGCCCTGTGTAGCGTTCGATAAAGATAGCAGCAGTGCATTTATGCAGCTGGCTCGTGAGGTATATGATTATTCGCATAAGGCAACCGGTGACGAATTGGCCAGTGCCGCATTCTGGGATTGTAATCCCTTTGCCGTATCTACCGCCGGCCACCTGGCCATCGGCTTTAAAAAAATCAGCCCCGGCGGACACTGGATGGCCATTGCCGGTATTGCCTGTCAGCAGGCCCGGCTGGAGTTTTCACAATCAGTACTCGTGCAGGCTGTACTGGGATTGACATTAATGGATGCCTTTATCAGTTGCTGGGATGAGAAATACAGCAGTAACCGGATCAGACCCGAGACGGTTATCAATCGGTATATTGATCCTAAATGGCAGCCGTTGTTGCAGACGCCACCATTTCCCGAATATACAAGCGGCCATAGCGTAGTTTCTGCGGCCTCCGCAGAAGTGCTCACCTATTTCCTGGGCGATCAGTTTGCCTACCGCGACAGTTCGGAGCATCTTTTCGGATTGCCCACCCGGGCCTTTACTTCCTTTCGGGCTGCTGCTGGCGAAGCAGCCGTTTCTCGTATTATCGGCGGCATACATTTCAGGGATGCAGTGGATAATGGCGTGTTGCAGGGGCGCGCCCTGGGCGAGTTTATAGTGAGTAAGATCAGGGGTTTGCGCGTGCCGGCATTCGTACAAAAGTGACAATGTAAGCAATCAGGATAAGACATGCTGCAGTAGCGGGCAGGCCGCACCAGGGACTTAACGTATTAGTAGCCGTTTTTTAATCGGCAATCTTCGTCCATATGTCAGCATCCGCCAAATCCACTCCAGTGGGCCATAGCTGAAATGCCTGAACCACCAGTTGCTATAGATTACCTGCAGCATAAAAATAGCGATGGCTACCGGCAGGAAAATAGCAGGCCCCACCCGTGTACCCAGACCAAACCCGATTCCATAATAGATCGTGATGCCCAGCAGCGTTTGCATGATGTAATTGGTAAGTGCCATGCGGCCCGCGGGTTTAATGGACTGAAGAAAAGCACTGTCACGCCTGTTCATATACCACAAAACAATAGTGGTTGTATAAGCCAGGCTGAGGGGTACTACGTTCAGCGCATAACTCAACGTATCAAATAACCCCATTGCTGCCGGCAATGCCTTGTGATCAAATTCAAACCAGGCATGTGCCACACCGGCAGGTAGGCCCACTGCAAATCCCCAGCGTTGTATTTTTCTGAACAAAGGCCGGCAGGCTTCCAGGTTTGTGTACATTTCTTTGCGACCTGCATACAGACCCAGGATAAACATGCCCAGTACTTTTGGCAGCCGGTTGCTGTCGAGCCGCAACTGCCAGCTCCACCACGTGCCCGACCTGCTCCAGGTAAGCAGATCGCTGTAGCTGCGGTGCTGCATGAGCCAGCTGTCGAGATTGTCTTCTGTAATACCCCCTTTTTTATCCGTTGCCAGGGCCTGCAGCAGAAAAGGGCGGCTGATGTTCCATCTGCCACCCGTTATTACTTTCAGCAGGTCAAACAGCAGTGGTGAAAGCAGGAGTGCTGTGGTCAGCATCAGCAGGGTTTTGTCGGAGCAGTTGCGGAATAAGGGCAGCAGCATACCCGTGAGTGCATAAAACAGTAGGATATCTCCGTCCCAGAGCAGCAGGCTGTGGCATAAGCCAAACAGCAGTAGTATGATGAGTCGACGATAAAAAATTGCCAGGCCATTGCGGCCTGTTTTTTTATTGCGCAGGAAAATGATGGAGAAGCCAATGCCAAATAAGAGAGAAAAAAGGGAATAAAATTTTCCATCTATAAAAGCAAAATGAAACCAGCTGAGCCAGCGGTCTGCTGTAGCTGTTGGCATAGCCTGCATGGTGGCCGGCTTTTGAAAAATATACAGCGAAAAATAACCCGCATTGGCCATACAGATACCCAGCAGTGCAAAGGCTCTGAGAATGTCCAGTATATCGGCGCGTTCTTCTTGCTGCAGGGGAGCGGCTTGGGGCATGTGTTGGTTTGTATAGCTTTAAAGATATCCGGCTGCTTTCATGTATACAATAGCCTAAATGGGTGATGCTTTATTAAGTGCTTGATTTTATGGTTATTAGATTCTTTTGATGTGCAAAGCAACCAGTTTTGGCCGGATATAATCATTTTATATGTGGCCAAAACCTTATTTTTTTTCCTGATTTTGGCCTTATATAATAACTTTATAAGCGGCCAAAACTATTAATTGACTATTGCAAATACTGTATATGGAGCAGATCACAGGCAGAAAAGAGGAGATTGCCTTGCTGGAGGAGATGGTAAAGAGTAAGGATGCAGGCCTCGTAGCTGTATATGGCCGAAGGCGAGTTGGGAAGACTTTTCTCATCCGCACCTACTTTCAGGATCGTATGGCATTTGAACTCACGGGCATGTATGGTGCCAGCATGAAAGATCAGTTACTGCAGTTTAGCAAGGCCATGCAGCGTGCAATGGGGTCGCAGCTGGAGATAAAGCCGCCGGCTACCTGGGTGGAAGCATTTCACGCATTGGAAAAATATCTCGAAGGCAAAAAGAAGAATAAGAAATGGGTGGTATTCCTGGATGAGTTTCCCTGGCTCGATGGCCGGAAGTCGGGTTTTCTCTCAGCCTTTGAGCATTTCTGGAATACATGGGCCAGCCGGCAGTCCTGGCTGCTCATCGTTATCTGCGGATCGGCCGCTTCGTGGATGATAAGTCATGTCGTTAACAACAAGGGCGGACTTCATAACCGCATTACACAAAAGATCCGGTTACTGCCTTTCACTCTTGCCGAAACGGAGGCTTATCTCAAAAGCCAGGGCAGTAAACTCGATCGCTATCAGGTGCTGCAGATTTATATGGCGCTGGGTGGCATACCGCAGTATCTCAAAAATGTAGGGAAGGGTAGCAGTGCCATGCAGGTCATTCAAAAGATATGTTTTACCAAAGACGGACTGCTCACCGGTGAGTTTAATAACCTGTACGATTCCCTTTTCGAAATGGCCGACAATCATATAAAAGCAGTCAAAGCGCTGGCCGCTGCACCCGGGGGACTCACGCGGCAGGAGATAATCGATACCTGCGGACTCAGCTCCGGTGGCCGCACAACGCTCATGCTAACTGAGCTGGAAGAGTCCGGGTTTATCCGGTCGGCCATTCCCTTCGGTAAAAACAGTAAGGATGTGATCTACCGGCTCATCGATGAGTTTTCTATTTTTTACCTCCGGTTTATAGAGAAACTAAAGACGCCGGGCAAAGATGCCTGGATGAAACTGACTGCCGGAGCTACCTATAAAATCTGGTGCGGAATGGCTTTTGAAGCCGTTTGCCTGAAACATATCGATCAGTTGAAAGAGGGGCTGGGTATACAAACAGTGGAGACCGTAGAAAATGCCTGGCGCCATGTGCCGGCAAAAGACCGGGCGGAGAGCGGCGCCCAGATCGACCTGCTCATCGACCGGCAGGACCGGTGTATCAGCATTTGTGAAATGAAATTCAGTACCGGCCCGTTTGTGATCGATAAGTCCTATGCAGCCAGCCTGCAGCAGAAAATGGATGTTTTCCGGCAGGTGACCCGCACCCGCAAGACCCTGTTTCTAACCATGGTCACCACCTATGGCCTAAAAGAAAATAATTATTCGGCCAGCCTGGTGCAGCGAAGCCTCACCATGGATGTATTGTTTGCCTGACTGTGGCACCTCCCGCAACCCGTTTGTAATGAAGAAGTCGGGTAGCAGAAATGCCTGCCGCAGATCAAAGATTTTCTTCAATTTTTTTTGCAAAAGTTTTGTTTTGAATACCCGGGAACCCCTATCTTTGCCGTCCCTTAACGGGGATGCCCGAGGTTCTCCTCAGCATTTATAAGGATCGGTAGTTCAGTCGGTTAGAATGCCGCCCTGTCACGGCGGAGGTCGCGGGTTCGAGTCCCGTCCGGTCCGCAGAAGCCCAGCAGCAATGCTGGGTTTTTTGTTTTGGGGGGCTTGGAGTATGAGGTTGTTTTGGCGGTGGTGGGTTCGATCCCGAAACTTCGGGACTGATACTTCGGTCCCGAAATTTCGGGATGGTCGGAGAAATGTTTTATCCTTTTCTTATCTGTGTGGATAAGGGCGCCTACGTAAGCCCCTCTTGCTGCATGAGTAACTGTGTTTTCATCTGATGAAATGACTGTTGATTGGAACAGATGCTTCGTTGCAAACGAAGCATAACAGGTTTATTTTTATTTAGAATAAAGATACTACGAAGGACAGGGGCAGTTCATTGATAAAGTCTTTGAGAATTTAGTAAAAGCTATCGAAATAGAGTTGGGATACCACAATGAAATCAGGCAACACTTTGATATTCCTAACGAGTTAAAGGAAATTGTTAAACAGTTCCTAGCTCAGAAGCAAGCAAGAGTTTCCAGCACTAAGTTACTTAGCCTCCTGCTGGAAGATAAACTGGATGATTTTTGTCGTGATCTTTCAGAATTAGTTCTTAGCCTTTTCAGCTTCCATGATATAGGTGGGCAGGAACCAGAAAAAGTGTATCACGCTTTTTATTAGGAACATTTACCGGGTTTAAGGAATTCTATCGTATTGAATCTAATAAAGAAGCTGGAGCTGGACGATTTGATATTATGTTGATCCCCTACACTCTTGAGTACAGTGGCATCATAATAGAAGTTAAACGATCATCGACCGATAAAATAGAAACGATAGCCGCCCTTCTCGATGAAGCATTGAATCAAATAGTTGCCAACAGGTATGCTATTGAATTAAAAACCAGAGGGCATGGTCAATACATTGGCATCGCAGCTGTATTTCACGGAAAGAAATTATGGCTCAAGTATCAACGTTATTCAACTTTGGAGCCTTTTGAGTTAAAAGGCCTTGAGTAATTGAAAGAAGTCTTCTTTGAATATGGGTAACAGGCTAAACTCATTTTCGACTGCCAATACCAGCATCCTTTTAAATTCTTCAAAATCGTTTCGATTTGAAACATCGTTCAGTATATAGAGAATCGTTTGATTGCGGCTAATTGCCAGTCCTGCTTCCAGGTACAATTTTTTTAGAAATTGTGCCAGCCGCAAAGAAGAGAATTCTGGCTTCATTACAATCAAGCCTTTCACAGCAACAATAAAGGGTTTGGTCAATTTAAACCCACTTGCATCAAAACATTGCCATAGTTGTTCCGCTGAAACAGGAACAAATATATAGTTAGACAGGATTATCTGTAACCTGAATAGATCAAATTGCTCATGTGTGATTTTACCCTGTCCGGCAATATAATGTACGAGTTGATACGTTGAAAAAGGAGCCTGCCTGTTGCTAGAACGCAGGAGATTCTTAAAATTATCATCATCTGAAATGACAACAGCATTGTGCTCTTCGGCCAATAATAAACAATCATAAAAGCAAGTGCCGAGTATATCAGACATTCGTTCTCTTTCTTCTCTTCTTACTTCTAGCAACTTGCTTGGGGTTATGATACTGGCATTCGCCTTGCACCATGCAATGACCTTTTCAAGGATTTCCCGGTGACGTTGTATTGTCTCTGCGGAAATGTTGTTACCAACCATCTGGCCTTCCTCATATCTTACAGTAAAAATTCCATCCTTTGAACCACGCTCCAACTCTTCAGAACATTCCTTTAACTCATCGATTGTAGATTGGCTAACAAGACACTTATTGGTGAGAAAAGTAAAGTAATTTGTATCCTTAGAAATAAAGAACATCGACAACAGGGAAGTGAGGTCAAGTACGACTGGCTTGTTACCTTGTATGGCCTCGTGTGCTGCCGGGTACTCATCCTTGGAAAAACTATAGATGAAAACTTCTGAGGAGCTCAACAAATTAAACCACTGAATTACTGCATTCCGCTTGAAAAGCCTGGCAACAACTCCAATAGTAACTTTACGCTGATTATAGAGTTGGTAGATTTGCTTATCAACATCGTTGCGTTCTTGTGTAGACTCCCTGATAAATTGTTCCAGTTGATCCCCTGGTTGTCCCGGATCTGCATGAAAAACCCCGACATTTTGCTCACCAGCGAAACGGGTCTCAAAAAATCGCATACTTTCCTGAAAAGCGTGCGTATATAACTCAAGTATTGCTGTAATTGTAATTGCAGTGGAAAAACCGTAGCCCTTTTCTATAGTTATTTTTTGCCCTTTTTTCTTGCCGATCAATTGTAGGGCAAAAGGACTGTGCGGCTTAATGACATTTTCTCCTTTTGCATTCTTTTCCGTTATGATGAATGTTTTCTCTTCCTCCGTTTCCGTTTTGAAAATTACAGCACAATCACTTCTTACAATATCCGGAAATAGATCATTCTCTTCTTTTTCAGCCGCAATGCAAACCTGTGTATATTTTAGATGCGCTGCGCTATTATCAAAAAACCTTGTGCGGATATCAAACGCTATACTTAAGGCTTTGTCTACTTCTCCTGCATTCACCAAAATTCCTGCAATTCCGAAAGACTCTACCATGGACAAATGTTCGAAATTGGACACCTGTAACGCAAAATGCTTGGCATTTTCCCAATCCCTGTTAAAGGAATATAGTTTTGCAAGCCGGTAACTAAAGACGTCCTTCACACGACCATGCGTTGAACCCAGAAATGGCCTGATTATGGCAATTGCTTTATCAAATTGCCTTGTTTCCTGATGAATAGTACTGATAATTTCTACCAGGTAAACATGACCAGGATTTTGAAGCAACAAATTCTCTGCTATAGCCAGCGCGGCCTGAAGGTCACCGTATTGGAAATAGGCATGAATTAACCCGCGGGAAAATGTATTTAATCGGTTTTTATCTGCAAGCCTTTCAAACAATGGTATTGCCTTTTCATACTCTTCCAAATCCATATACCCTGATGCCAATTCATAGATTTCGTTATTACGGGTAGATTCTGCAAGGAGGGTTTGTGCTTTATTATAAAAACTCAGGGCTTTCTGTTTATCATCCATCTTTGTCCAGAGATAGCCTGACAACAGGTGCGTGGTTATTAACTCAGGGAATTTTTGTAACAGCTTCTCACACCACGGCATTGCTTCCTGCGGTGAATTATTTTCATAGCATGTTGCAATTATCACAGTAACTATTTCAATATATCTCTTTTCTTTACTTTCATCTAATTCATTAATCAATAATCCAAGCCCATCTTTGAATCTGCCTTGCAAGCAAAGTAGCCTTGCTTTAAAGGTTTGCATCTCGAATAATTCTTCCTCACTTAGTGGTTTAAAAATTCCCGGATTTTCCAATAATTGCTCAGCCATTGATAGATTGCCTACCTGCATATACATCATCAGCAGATTTTTAAAAGGCAGGAATTCCCTGGAAATATCAAATGCTTTTTGAAAATCCAGAACAGCCTGATTGTTTTGTCTTGTCAGTTTGTTTATCACTCCAAGGTTAAGGATAATGTACCATTTGAAGGATGCCATTTCTGTTTTACCGATGACATTCCATGCCTCCGTTAAAAGGGTTTTTGCTTCTTCCAGGGCCTGTAATTCATCATCAGAAAAATGATTGTACATGAACTTGAATGGGTCAACAATATCTTGCAGGATACGGGTTGCTATCAATGCACGACTATCTGCCTTCTTTTCAGGGACTTCTTCTTGTTTTTCAAGCGTCGCTTTCAATAGATCAATGCCTTCCTTTTTTCTTCCTTCTTCAATCATTATTCCGCCGATACTGAATAAAACAGGTACGGAATCGGCTACGGCTGCGGGTATTTCTTTCAGTAATTTATCAGTGTTTTTTGATTTGCTATGTCGCTCTATATATGCCACCCAAAGATTAATATTATCTGATCCTTCGTTTAGAGCCGTGGAAAAGCAGGCATCAAACTCTTTATTTTTACCTGTTATGGCATACCCTAGACAAAGGATGGCAAGACTATCGGCGGACTTGTATGGGATTTCTGCTAAAGCAACTAAATATTTACCAGCGTTAATTTTGTCATGCAGGTCCAGATAGCACATTCCCAGATTCGCCAACACTTTATATTTCAACTCCGGTTTAATTTTTTCCCAGTTCTTTTCCTTAAAGTCTATATACCTGTCAATTGCTGTTTTATAATTTCCTTGATTTTTTAGCTCTTTAATAAATTCTAATTGAGAAATATACAGTTTATCGTCATAGTCCGAAGGGGCCTCCGTTCTGCGTAATAATTCGTTTACCTTTTCCTCCATAGCATGAACCACGATATTTGTATCCTTAGAAATAGCGAATATCTGTTCAAGGTATACTTGAATTGAACCTAGTACTTTTTCTACCAAGCTTTCAGGTAATTCATATTGATTCTTAAATTGCTCTTCATGAGCCTTTTTCATTTCCCATAATCGCTCACGGGTATATTCATCCTCATCATCAGTTTCCCTATGATGAGCATAGCAGAGGAGTAATAGATTGCTTTGTGATCTTCTCTCTTCCTCAGACTGATTAGGATTAAATCGCTGACCTCCCTTATTAGCGGCTTCGATGTGGCATAGTTGGGCAATGAATGTCCCTTTATTACTGATAAGCAGATGGGAGCATCCGGGAAAAGCGCATTGATTACCGGAAAGGGCGAATAACGCACGTATGGTTTCTTGCTTCGGAGCTAATCGGGACATTCCGCAATTTAACTAATTAACTGGGCAGCAATTGTAATTGCCCGGTGCTTTCGAACACAATAAAGATATTTTCAGTCTAACGCATTGTGGATATTTTGACGCTAAATTGGAGCATATTTTTGGCCCAATACGGACCAATTTTCATAAGTTTGCGGACGCGATTGGAACGTGAAAATGGTTTTTTTGGCGAGGTATCAGTTCGGATATACTGCATAATTGGCCACAGCAAAATATTGATGGACATGTTATCGGCAAAGGTTCACCGCGCCGTCCGGTCCGCAGAAACCCAGCAGAAATGCTGGGTTTTTTGTTTTTGGGGGTGCTTGGAGTATCAGGTTGTTTTTACGGCGGAGGTGGCGGGTTCGATCCCGAGGTTTCGGTCCCGAGACTTCGGGACGGTCCGCAGAAGCCCAGCAGAAATGCTGGGCTTCTTGTTTTGGGGGTGCTTGGAGTACCAGGTTGTTTTCACGGCGGAGGTGGTGGGTTCGATCCCGAGACTTCGATCCCGAGACTTCGGGACGGTCCGCAGAAAACCAGCAGAAATGCTGGGTTTTTTGTTTTGGGGGAGGTTGGAGTACCAGGTTGTTTTCACGGCGGAGGTGGTGGGTTCGATTCCGGGACTTCGAGGCTGAGACTTCGGTCCCGAAGTTTTGGGCCGCAAGAAAGATTATCAGCAATGATGATCCTTTTTTGCTTTTTATCTTACTTTACTTTTAAGGGGCTGACTTTCAAAGTCTCATAACAAAACCCATTGAGAATCTTACTGACTTTAAAAACAGGGTAACAATTTTATGAAGTAGACCTGATTTCAGACTACTCGAATCGAGTAAAATTGTTCTGGTTATGTCTCTTACAATCAAGCTAATTTGTCGAAAAAAAAGCACCTGCCTATCTTACAGAGAACAGGATTTATTTGTCCTGATCTTCCCGCAGAGTTTCCAGAAATAGAATTAGTATAACATCAAATCGATTAATCTTGTCATTAATTATTCAGGCAACCTGTTATAATACCTCGGGAGATACCAGTACAAAGTCATACTTTTCAATGAGGCGATAAGCGTCTTCCGCTAAACTGTGATCATACCTGAATTGGGTATGTAGCGAACGGATATCTACCAGTACCCACTGGTCACGCTGGTACAGTGCTGAAAAAACTTTTGGGTTTTCATTTTCTTCACTCGTCATATCATCGCTGACAATCCCTTTGTCAGTTGTATAACGGATCATGATATACACATTGGCAAAATTTGTTCCGTTTCTTTGTGCCAGTTCGTATACAGCATTACCTATATCATATATCTGTGTCTGCAGGTTCATCCCTTTTGCAAGGTGATTACTACCCAGTTTCAGGAATACTTTTTTGTTTTTTGATGAATCGTAATACCTGAAAAAATTCTTTTTCATCAATAAGGCCCTTCCCTGGTTATCATTGAAGCGGTAGATTTCTTTGGATACTTTTATTTCTTCGATTAATGCTTTGTAATTCTTTTGTGGCACAACCTGCTTTAAACTGTCCAGCAAATTTGTCTGCGGGTACCACCATCTTGCCTGTAAACTATCGTAGACAGTTTTAAATTCTGATTTTATTTTTTTAGACTGGGCAGCATAAATTTTGCTGAGGGCATAAGAAAATCCCATCTGGAATTCCTGGTCAATCCCCCAGATATTATACTGAAACTTATTTGCGGCTTCCAGTATCTGTGCATCTTCGGCACTATGAAAAAATGGGAAAGTTCCTATACCGGGATATCCGTCACTATATATTTTCGCGAGAGTGTCAGCAGCATGCTGAGTACGGGAGATACGCATCAGTTCCTCCGCCACAAATGGGCTTGTCTCAACGCACAGTGCATGGTATCCATACTTATTTGCACTTGCCATCGCGTAAGCGGTAAGCCTGGAAAGTGCAGGTGAATTATGGTATTCACCCCATGCAACAAACTGGTTATTGGCAAAAAGCTGTTCCAGAATCTCCCAGCCTTTGCCTTCCGGCCGGTCATGATTAAAAGTAAAATAATTTGTATGCCCTTTGATGCATTGCGCTAACTTTTCCTGGTCGCTTAATATTTTTGTTTCCTGCCCGTAGGTGAAAAACTTGCTTAACAGTACAAAAGATAAAAATAGATATTTCATTGTTTACATATATTAAAACTCAAAAATGCGGTCATTACAATCACCGGTAAATTCTATTATCCCAACAGCCCGGAACTTTATCCCAACGCCATCTGCCCGCTATGGAAAGTCATATATTTGTTGCTATAAAGAATGAAACAGCAAGGTGAAAAAGAATCGCGTAATACTGTATTATTTACTGATCTGGGCCTGCTGGGCATTCTATCTCTATATTGATAACGTGATCAATAAAAGAGGCTACCAGCCTTATATCTGGTCTAACCTGGCAGCCACCTGTACAGGATTCTCCTTTTGTTTCTTTATTGTCTACCCGCGCTGGCTGAAAAGAAAAAAGATGCACTGGCTGATTCCGGGACTACTCATTGCCGACGGATTATTTATTGTATCACGTTATCTCATTGAAGAGGTGCTGTATCCTTTGATCCTGGGGCATGGTAATTATGATCCCGGTGTCACCTCCGGCCAGTATATCAGTGATAACTGGTGGCGTGGCCTGCAGCCCGTCCTGTTCAGTTTTATTGTATGGGCACTATTTGATACCTTCAAAAAGGAGCGGGAAGCAGAGCAGCTGACAAAAGAAAGAATACAGGCCGAACTCCTGTTCCTGAAAACGCAGGTTAACCCACATTTCCTGTACAATACCCTGAATTATATGTATTCGCTGGCCTACCCTGTCTCAGACCGGCTTGCAGAAGCTATTATTAAATTATCGCAGCTCATGCGTTATATGCTTCATAATACACTGGATGGAATGATCGGCCTGCAACCAGAGATTGATTACCTCAACAATTATATAGAGATATACCGGCTCCGTTTTGAAGATCATTTTTTTGTACAGTTCCGCATACAGGGTGATGCAACAAATAAAAGGATCGCATCGCTTGTCCTGATCCCTTTTGTGGAAAATGCTTTCAAACATGGCATCGTGGATGATGCCGCTAAACCGGTACAGATTCAACTGGATATACAGGGGGATCAGTTACTGTTCCGGGTAACGAACAGTATCCATCATGATGATAAGGATCATTCGAGCGGGATAGGTCTTGCCAATATCAGGCGTAGGCTTTCCCTGATCTATCCCGGTTCACACGAGTTAATGATTGTGCAGGATAAAGAAATCTATACAGTACATCTCAGTATTACACTGAACTAAATATATGTATACCATGATCCGTTGTCTCGCCGTCGATGATGAAGTATATGCCACCAGGATGATGGCTGATTACATTGCCAAAGTTCCTTACTTTGAACTGGCGGGCACAGCCAGTAACGCGATCGATGCATGGGAGATAGTACGTGCGGGCGGTATTGATCTGGTGTTCATGGATATCAGGATGCCCGGCCTGACAGGGATTGATTTTCTGAAGCTTTGCGGTGATAAGTGTAAAGTAATACTGACTACAGCGTATGCAGAATATGCGCTGGACGGCTATGAATATAATGTTATAGACTACCTGGTAAAACCTGTCGCTTTCGATCGTTTTTTTAAAGCTGCCGAAAAAGCATTGAACACTATTACCACGAATTCTTCAAAGGATTATCTTTTTATCAAAGGAGATAGCAAAAATAAATTCCTGAAAGTGGATTATGCTGATATCCTGTATATCGAAGGATTAAAAAATTATGTATCTGTATATACTGCGACTCAGCGCCTCATCACTTATCAGTCTCTCCGCGATTTAGAAACGCAGCTGCCGCAACCGCCATTTTACCGCGTTCATAAATCTTATATTATATCCACCAGTAAGGTCCGAATGATAGACGGGCCTGTCCTGTATATCGGTGATAAACTAATACCCATTGGGGATACTTATAAAGATGCGTTTATGAAGTCCATCCGGAAAGGTTAATGAATGTCAGCATTTACTTTATTTCAGAAAAGTTCAAAACTTGCGAGTGATATATAGTGCATCTTTTTTAAGAATGCTATTATCTTTCGTATCTATAATTAATTTGAACGAATAACTGTTCATTCCTGACTACTTGGCAACTTCCATAGTAGCATCATTATACACGGCCGGAAATTGTATTTTCCGTTGGGAATTGCGATATAACCCGGTCGAAGTGTTTCCGTCGGGTTTTGCTGTATTGCCCACAAATTTCATCCTGCCATACTTTATCAACTTGCTGGTAAAACTGTGATCGTCTTCCGCAATCAATCGAATCAGCACTGCATAGATTTATATCCTGAAATTCTAATAGCTTTCTAAGATCAGTAAGCTTAGCTCATTTTAAAACATCTTTACAACAACCACAAGCATTAATGGGCTAAATTTGAGCGGAAGTTATTTGTATCACCATCCAAACCAACAGCATGAAACTAAGATTGCCCCTGCCTGTATGGACTATTGCTGCACCTGCTCTTGCCTGGCTCGCCATAGCGCTTATTCAACCCGGTGCATCCGCAGTATTAACCGTTTTTCAGGGTGCAGTACTCATTGCTGCTGTGCTGGCTTCTGTACACCTGGCAGAAGTAATAGCACATCGCGTGGGTGAGCCTTTTGGTACACTTATACTGGCGCTGGCGGTTACGATCATTGAATTGTCGCTGATCGTAACGCTGATGTCTGCCGGAGGGGAGGAGAATCTTTCACTGGCCCGTGATACGGTCTTTGCGGCAAATATGATCATCCTTAATGGAATTATTGGCTTATGCCTGCTGGTGGGTGGACTGAAATATCACGAACAAACCGTTACCAAACATGCTGCCACCTCGGCATTGGTGGTGCTTACCGCCATACTGGTGCTTACCCTGGTACTGCCCAACTATACGACCAGTCATCCTGGTCCCATGTATAACCTCAGTCAGTTGGTTTTTGTGGCCATTGTGTGTATTGTGCTGTATGTAGGGTTTGTAAGAGTACAGTCGGGTCGGCACCGCGATTATTTTCTGCCCGTTGGCCAGGTTGATGAGGAAGATCATGCGGCACCCCCCAGTAACCGTACCGCCATTATCAGTTTGGTATTGCTGATGTGTTGTCTCGGTGCGGTGGTATTACTCGCCAAAAAACTTTCCCCGGCCATTGAAGCGGGTGTAGCAGGTATAGGTGCTCCCAAGACGCTGGTGGGAGTGATCATTGCCATGATCATACTGCTGCCGGAGGGGATAGCTGCCTTGCAGAATGCCAGAAAGAACCGGCTTCAGACCAGTATGAACCTGGCGCTTGGTTCAGCGCTGGCCAGCACGGGGCTGACGATACCTGCTGTTGCTATTTTTTCTATTTACTCCAATACCAATGTACTGCTGGGTATTGACACAGCCTCTACCGTTTTGCTGATACTGTCCATCTTTACGGTCATGCTTTCCCTGATTACTGGCAAGACCAATGTGCTGTATGGACTCGTGTTGATCATGATCTTTATCGCTTATCTTTTTATCACGATTGTGCCGTAGGAGTTGTTTTCGAAACGCACGCTTATATCGCCTGGCAAAGGATCCTTCGCGCATTGAGATTCTTTAGCTGAAACAGAAACAGGCAAACTTATATAAGCCAATTTAAGAAGTTGATAATTGTCAAAATATCCGTTTATGAACTGATATGTATTGTGATTGCGAATCTGCAACTATAGTTTTGTCGCACGAACTCACTGCTTCTTTTACAAACCACCATTTCTCTTTTAAAAAGTCTTAACCAGCCACCAATCTGGTTAAGATTTTTTTTTAGGTTTTAAGTGATAAGTTGTAAGTTTTAAGTTTATACTGTCCACAGTCCACAGTCCACTGTCAACTGTCAACTGTCAACTGTCAACTGTCATCTGTCATCTGTCAACTGTTAACCATTCTCTGTCCATTTTCATGCAACAGGTGTACTATAACCGAACACCTTAAAAAAGGGATCATTTTTAAGCTATTGGTAATCATTAAATTGCGGGCTGGCATTATTTTTTAATGTGCTGGTTACCAATTTGTATCATGATCAAACACTTTCTTCGTATCAGCTTCCGGCAGCTTGGCCGCAACCGGGTTTATAGCTTTATCAATATAGCCGGCCTCACGGTGGGACTGGCTGGCTTTGTGATTGTATTGCTTTATCTCAATTACGAGCTCAGCTACGATAAATGGGATAACCGCATGGAGCGGGTTTATAAGATTTCGGAACGCACAGACGGAGAGGTAATGGAGCAGACAGCCGCTCCGCTGGCTCAGTTTCTGAAACAGGAGTTGCCGGCAGTGGAGGCCGCCACCCGTGTGCAACCGGCCGGCAGCTTTGAAGTGCCCCTGAGTGCGGGTGAGCAAAAGCTGTATGCCAAAGGCAGTATTGAAGTGGATTCGCTCTTCTTCCAGGTTTTTCCCTACCGTATTATTGCGGGCGACAAGCTCAACCCGCTCGCCAAACCCAATGCCATGGTCATTACGCCGGCATTGAGCAGGATGCTGTTTGGCGATGCAGATCCGATTGGTAAAACGGTTAAAATTTTTAATATCCTCGAAAACGAGGTCACGGCGGTCATGGAAGAACCTTCCGGACCTTCGCACCTCAATGTGCAGTTTGCCTGGCGCAGTGTAAATGAGCGGTCAAATATGCACTGGCACAATCTTTCTTACCAGACTTATGTCCGCACCAGAGAAGTAATGCCTGTGAGTAAACTGGATGCACTGATCAATCCCGTTTATTACGACAAACGGTTGAAAAACGATACCAAATCTTATCACGACTTCCGGGCTTCGGGCCACGAGGCTGGTTTATTTGCAGATGCCGCCCAAAACATTCACAACTTTCCGCGCCATGGCGAGAGCAACTTTACAACCGTCACCGTACTGCTGGTGCTAGCCTTTTTGCTGCTTATAGCCGGCGCTATCAATTTCAGTAATCTGTCAATAGCTGCCTCTATCCGGCGTGCAAAGGAAATGGGTATCCGTAAGACCCTCGGTTCAGGACGCGGTCAGCTGATAGCACAGTTCCTGGGCGAAACAGCCCTGCAATGTGTGATCAGCATGATGGCTGCCCTCGTGCTGGTACAACTTATCCTGCCTTATTTCAACGACAGCTTTGGCGTGTCGCTCTCGCTGGGCAATACTGCACAACTGTGGACCATTCTCTGGCAACTGATGCTGTGCCTGCTGGTAGTGGTATTATTGTCGGGCCTCTATCCCGCCATTGTACTGTCGCTGGTCAACACCTCACGCGTACTTAAAGGCGAGTATTCGAGTGGAAAAAAAGGAAACCGTTTCCGCAATGCCCTCATCGTACTGCAGTTTGTGGTAGCAGGCTTCTTTGTATTTGGCACCCTCGTCATCAGCCGGCAGATCAGCTTTATGGAAAACAGCGATAAAGGATTTGATGGAAATCAGGTAGTGCGTATCCAGGCCATGCAGCGCACACGCGATCAGAATTTTGATGTTGCCCGCGCTCAGTTGCTGGCCGTACCCGGTGTGGTGGAAGTAGCCAAGTCTACAGAAGTGCCCGGTGATGCCTATGCAGATACCTCCAGCTATCCATTTCGCTATGCAGGTGAATCATACCGCCTGTCGTCCGTAAAAGTGAGCACTCCTTTTTTTAATACACTGGGCATTAAACTGCAGCAAGGCCGCCTGTTCGATGAGCGCAGCAGCGATCAGCAGACACGCAGCGCCGTCATCAACCAGTCTGCAGCAAGGCTGCTGGGACAGGATGTTGTTGGCAAAACCATCTATTTCGACAATTGTGATACAGTGCCAATTCAGGTCATAGGAGTGGTCAACGACTTTCATGTGATGGGTTTTGAGTCGGCCGTAAAACCGGTGGCTTATACAATCGGCAACTTTGCCTGTATGTTTCAATCGGGTGGCGGCATACTGGTAAAGATCCGCCAGCAAAATGCAGCAGCCACCATTGCCGGTCTGGAAACTGCCTGGAAGAAAATAGAACCCGATCTCCCGCTTCGCTACAGTTTCCTCGATGATAACTTCCAGAAACTGCTGGCCAGTCATATCCGTCTTCAACGTGTGATCGGCATTTTTGCCATTACCGCTATTGTTATATCTATCATGGGACTCTTTGCCATTACCGCTTACTTTACCGGTCAGCGCAGAAAAGAAATAGGAGTGCGTAAAGTGCTCGGTGCCGGTGTGCTCGATATTGCTTCACTGCTCAGCAAAGATTTTGTATTGCTGGTACTCACCGGTGTAGCAGTAGCCATACCGTTGGGTTACTGGGCCAGCTCACGCTGGTTGCAGACCTTTGCCTACCGCATTCCGCTTGGCTGGCAGTTGTTTGCACTCTCTGCATTGCTGGTGCTGCTCATAGCGGTGGTGACCATTACGCTGCAAACGGTAAAGGCTGCCAGAGCTAATCCGGTAAAGAGTCTGCGGCAGGAATGATTTTTATTTCCGCTGTCGGAGACCCCGCTGTCGGAAATCCCGCTGTCGGAAATCCTGCTGTCGGAAATCCTGCTGTCGGAAATCCTGCTGTCGGAAACCCCGCTGTCGGAAATCCCGCTGTCAGAGACAGCGGGAGGGGACAGCGGGGGATGGATTAAATTTTGATTAACCGCGAAGGTCTTTTCAAAATAATACTAGCTTGCGCCCAAACTTCAGGGCCATGACACGTGAGTTACCCTTACTGACACCCACCACACGTTTTTCTAACCGGGCAGAAAACTATGTGAAATACCGCCCTTCCTATCCCGCATCCATCCTGCCTTTTTTCGAAGAGGAACTGGGACTTGCATCGGGGCAGCGCATCGCCGATATCGGATCGGGTACCGGCCTTTTTGCCGAGCCATTGCTCGAAAAAGGATATGAAGTAGTGTGTATAGAACCTAATGATGAGATGCGACAGGCCGCAGAAGCGCGTTTATCACATTTCCCTACTTTCATCAGCCGCCGCCACCGTGCAGAGTCTACAGGCTTACGCGGACAAAGTATTGACCTCATCACCGTGGCCCAGGCTTTTCACTGGATGGACCCTATACTCACCCGGCAGGAGTTTACCCGCATCCTGCGCCCCGGCGGACATGTAGTGCTGGCCTGGAATATTCAAAAAACAGATACGCCTTTTTTGCAGGCCTATGCCGATCTCAAAGACCGGTACAAGATTGAGGATGTAGTGCATCCGCGTGTGGAGGAAGAAAAAATACAGGCCTTTTTTGAAGGAAAGGCACAGCGCCGCGTTTTCCCTAATCGTCAATTGCTCAATTTTGATGCCCTGAAAGGTCAGCTGCTGTCCGTATCCTATATACCACTGCCCGGCCATCCTTCGTATGAGACGATGATCTCGGCCCTGGTGCAGCTCTTTGTAGCCTGCAACGTAAACGGGTTTGTGAAAATGGATTACGAAACCATTGTGTACTGGGGCGAATAATCCGGTATTGGAATAAGACCTTTGTTTTCTTCAGGACGCGAAGGACACAAAGCGAGCAAAGGACGCAAAGACGAAGAAGCGCGCAAAAATTTTATTAGCACACCGGCACATTTATCATATCAGCATATTTTCCTGACTGGTGAGCCATTCAAAATGATCCATATTTTCCGGAGCAGCCATTAGCCAGTGCTGCAGTGTTGCATAGTCGGCATCGGTTAGAAAATTATTATCAAAAAACTTTTGTAGCAGGTTGGCGATCTGCTGGTCGATCGGACCATGCCATACGCTGTTATGAAAAATATATTCTTTCATGTTCGGTTATTATGGCGGGTGATTAATTTTTATCGGAAAGCAATGCCTGTTTCTGCAATAATTTTTGAATGTTCTGTAAAGCTTTATTACGTTGATTCCTTACCGTGCCGGGTTGCGTGTGCAGCAGTTCGCCGATTTCTGCATACGATTTACCTTCCAGGTAGTAGAGACGGAATACCTCCTGCATGCGCGGAGGAAGTTTTTTCATAGCGGAAAGGATTTCAGGCAGGATATCGCGGTCAATGGCTAAAAGCTCTGAGGGTGCCGGCTCATTTTCCTGATAGAGCTGCCATTCCTGCTCCAGTTTGCTGACTCTTGTTTTGCTATGCAGCAGATCGGTACAGCGGTTGCGAACCATTGTATACAGGTAGTTTCGGATGGATGAGATCTCACTAAGGCTCCTGGGAAGTTGCCATAGCTTTATAAAGCAATCCTGCACTACATCAGCAGCTCCTTCGGTAGAGCCCAGGCATTTCACCGCAAAAAACAAGAGCTGTTGGTAATATTTTTCATACAGTTCGGAAAAGGCATTGTCGTTGACAGCAGCAGGTAAACTCAACACCTCCGGGGTAACACAGGTTTCCATAACATCACGGTTAAAGGATGAACTAAATGTTTTCTGGCCCGCAAACAGGATTGTTGGCAGGGTGACCTTTTGGGTCAGCGATGGGGTGTTGAATGAATGCCAATCACACGTGGTGCATGATCGTGTGATTTTTTACCGGGTATCCGATTTTTTCGGGGAGTTAACTTGAATACCCGGTAATGTGCCATATAAGTACTAAACAAATCTAAAAAACATTTTTTGATTGTGGTCGTTAGCGACCATATTTATTTTCACAAATACGATCAATTTTCCGGTTTAAGTGCCGGATGAATCTTAAGCAAAAGAAAGATATCAGAGTCAGAATGGGCGCTCTGCTGAAGAAACGCCGTGAGGAGTTGGGTTACCCGAGCATCCGCAGCTTTTCATTTAAAAATAAGATTGATCACAGCAAGTTAACGAAAATTGAAAAAGGCCTGATTAATCTGCGTATCGATACCTTACTGGAAGTAGCCCTGGTATATGAATTGCATCCCGCTGAACTTTTTGATTTTGAAATCCCATTCTGGGAAGATGAGATGAAAGACTGATACGAAGTTGCTTCACTTTTTTGTTATCCGATTGGGTATAAATACCCCTTTAATCACTCTTCTGCACCTGCCAATTTTTACCTACCTTCGTGCGTCTTTGCCGGGCTGTAAAATCCGGAATATGCCCCGCTTTTTTGGGGCATTTATTTGATAAAGAGGCACTTAATTACATGAAGAATATCCGCAATTTTTGCATTATTGCCCATATTGACCATGGTAAATCGACCCTGGCCGACCGCCTGCTGCAGTCTACCAATACCATCAGCGACCGCGATATGATGGACCAGGTACTGGATGATATGGACCTGGAGCGCGAAAAAGGTATCACCATCAAGAGCCACGCCATCCAGATCAACTACAAGCATACCGATGGACAGGAGTATGTGCTCAACCTGATCGATACACCCGGCCACGTAGACTTCAGCTACGAAGTAAGCCGTGCCCTGGCAGCCTGCGAAGGCGCCCTGCTGCTGGTAGATGCTACTCAGGGTATACAGGCACAAACCATCAGCAACCTGTACCTGGCTATCGACAACGATCTCGAGATCATCCCCGTGGTCAACAAGATCGATATGGATGGCGCTATGATCGAGGAAGTGAAAGACCAGATCATCGACCTCATTGGCTGCAAACCCGAAGATATCCTGCTGGCCAGTGGCCGTACCGGTATCGGTATTGAAGGTATTCTGAATGCCATCGTAGAGCGTATTCCTGCACCACAGGGCGATGAAAAAGCACCCCTGCAGGCGCTCATCTTCGATAGTGTATTCAACAGCTTCCGCGGTATCATTGTATACTATCGTATTCTCAATGGAACCATACGCAAAAATGATCTGGTAAAATTCATCAGCACCGGCAAGGAGTACGAAGCGGCCGAAGTGGGCATCCTGAAACTAAAGATGTCGGAGCGTGCCGAAGTGAAGGCTGGTGATGTAGGTTATATTATTACCGGTATCAAAAATGCCAAAGAAGTAAAAGTGGGTGATACCATCACTCTCGCAGCCAATCCTTCGCCCGAAGCCATCCAGGGTTTCGAGGAAGTAAAGCCCATGGTATTTGCCGGTATTTATCCGGTTAACACCGATGAGTTTGAAGAGCTGCGCGACTGTATGGATAAGCTGCAGTTGAATGACGCTTCACTCACCTTTGAACTGGAAACATCGCAGGCCCTGGGCTTCGGTTTCCGATGCGGATTCCTGGGTATGCTGCACATGGAAATCATCCAGGAGCGGCTGGAGCGCGAGTTTGACCAGACGGTGATCACTACGGTACCCAACGTAAGTTTTATTGCTTACCTGACCAATGGTGAAACCAAAATCGTCAACAATCCCACCGAGTTTCCTGACCCGGTAAAGACCGAGCGGATCGAAGAGCCTTATATCCGAGCACAAATCATTACCAAACCCGATTATATCGGCAATATCATGACCCTTTGCCTGGGCAAACGTGGCATCCTGCTCAACCAGAGCTATCTTACCACTACAAGGGTAGAGCTGATATTTGAAATGCCACTGACCGAGATCGTATTCGACTTTTATGATAAGCTGAAATCGCAGACACGCGGATATGCATCCTTCGATTATCATCCGATCGGCTACCGCGACAGTGATATTGCGAAAATGGATATCCTGCTCAATGGTGACAAAGTTGATGCCCTGAGTGCATTGATTCACCGCAGCCGGGCACAGGATTTTGGTCGTAAGCTCTGCGAAAAACTGAAAGAACTGCTGCCGCGTCAGCAATTCCAGATCGCCATCCAGGCGGCTATCGGCGCCAAGGTTATTGCCCGCGAAAATATCTCTGCCATGCGTAAGGATGTAACCGCTAAATGTTATGGTGGCGACATCAGCCGTAAACGTAAACTGCTCGAGAAGCAGAAAGAAGGTAAGAAACGAATGCGCCAGATCGGTAACGTAGAAGTGCCGCAGGAAGCGTTTCTCGCTGTGCTGAAGCTCGACGATTAGAAGGGTTTAGGGTATAAGGTAGAAGGTAGAAGGTAAAAGGATAAGTTGACATTAAAATAAGGAAGGTAGAAGGTAAAAGAGGGGCAATCCCTTCTACCTTCTACCTTCTGCTTTCTACCTTCTACCTTCTGCTTTCTTCCTTTTACCTTCTACCTTCTGCTTTCTTCCTTCTACCTTCTATCTTCTGCTTTCTTCCTTCTACCTTCTACCTTCCTCCTTTTACCCTTCTTCATCGTCAATTAAGTCAGAGAATGAACGGCCGATTTGCGGTAAAAAATCCAGAACATGATGGGGAATATCAGCAGGGTAAGCACGGTGGCTGTCACAAGACCGCCGATGATGGCTATTGCCAGTGGCTTCTGACTTTCTGAACCGATACCTGTTGATAATGCTGCCGGCAACAACCCCAGCATGGCCATCAGCGCCGTCATCACCACCGGCCTGATACGGCTGATCACCCCTTCGCGGATAGCTTGTGCCAGCGGTAGTTTTTGCCGCAGGTTCTGGTGAAATACGGAAATGAGAATCACACCATTCTGCACACAGATGCCGAAGAGCGCAATAAAACCCACACCGGCAGAAATGCCGAAGTTGATACCTGTAATATGCAGTGCCAGTATACCACCTATTAATGCAAACGGTACATTGAGCAGGATGAGGCCCGCATCTTTTACATTGCCAAACGTGATAAACAGGATAATGAAAATAGCCAGCAGGCTGATGGGCACCACCACACTCAGTTGTTTGGTAGCCCTTACCTGGTTTTCAAATTCACCCGCCCAGGCGATACTGTAGCCTTTCGGTAAGCTGATCGTTTTATTCACTTTGGCCATCGCTTCCTGGATGGTGCTGCCCAGATCACGCTCGCGTACGGTGAACTTTACGCCAATGAATCGTTTATTGGCATCGCGATAGATGAAAGCCGGACCGGTTATCTTCCTGATCTCTGCAATACTGGCCAGGGGTATCTTATTGCCTTTTAATGTAGGTACCATCAGCGAAAGGATATCTTCTTCATCCTTGCGGTATTCGGGACTGTAGCGGATGCGCACGTCAAACTTTTTTTCCTCTTCATATTTTGATGTAGCGGTTTTACCACCAATCGCCATTTCAATTACAGCCTGCGCATCGGCGGTAGCTACTCCATAGAGCGCCATTTTTTCCTCATCCAGCAATACACTGATCTCTGGTTGCCCTACATTGCGCAGTATACCGGCATCTTTAATACCCGGAATGTCTTTGATGTTTTGATAAACTTCGTCGGCCAGTTCATCAAGTTTGTTAAGGTCGTCGCCAAATATTTTTACCGCATTCGACGCCTTGAAGCCGGCCACGGCTTCGGCCACATTGTCTACCACCGGTTGTGAGTAGTTGAAGGTGATACCCTGCAATTGTCCGAGTTGTGCATCCATGGCGGCAATCAGTTCATCTTTGCTTCTTTTGATTTTCCATTCTTTGGCCGGTTTCAGATTTACCTGAAACTGTACAAAGCCAAAGCCATTGGGGTCGGTGCCGTCATTGCTGCGGCCGGTTTGCGACAATACACCATTTACTTCCTGGAAGCCCATCAGTTTGCTTCGCAGTTCTTTAGTGATCTTCATCGACTCTGTTAGCGAAGTGCTCATGGGCAATTCGGCAGTTACCCAGAGGGCGCCTTCATTGAGTTCGGGCAGAAATTCCGATCCGAGGAATTTGGCAGAGCCAAAGGTGATGGCCATAAAACCGAAAGCCATCGCCAGGCTTTTTCGTTTATGGCGGAAGCACCAGGTGAATGCGTTGGTTACCGACCGGTTAAAAAAGCGTACGATGAAATTTTCCTTTTCCCGTACATTTTTGCGAAGCAGGATGGAGCAAAGTACTGGTACCAGCGTGAGCGTATAGATCAATGCACCCAGCAGGGCAAAACCAAGTGTCCAGGCCAGCGGTGAAAACATTTTACCTTCTACCTTCTGAAAAGTAAAAATGGGAATGAGGGCTGTAATGATAATTACTTTCGAAAAGAAAACAGCTTTGCCGAGGTCGCCACCGGTTTTTTTGAGCAATCCCAGTTTGGAGAGTTTGTTAAACCGTTCCATACCCATCTTGTGCGAGAGATGGGCCAGTGCCACAAACATGCCTTCCACCATCACCACCGCACCGTCGATGATGATCCCAAAATCGATGGCACCCAGCGAAATCAGGTTGGCCGACATGCCTTTTAACCGCAGGCAGAAAAAAGCAAAAAGCAGCGAGAGGGGAATGATTACAGATACTATCACCGTGGTACGCCAGTCGGCCATAAAAATGAGGACGATTACCGTCACCAGTACGATCCCTTCCAGTACGTTGTGCGAGATGGTTTCGGTACAGTAGGCCATCAGGTTGTCGCGGTCATAAACCGTTTCCATCTGCACATCTGATGGCAGTATTTGTTGATTGAGTTCGGCGATTTTTTCTTTTACCCTTGCCAGTACGGCCGATGGGTTTTCGTCTTTCCGCATCACTACGATACCTTCCACCACATCATCACTTTCGTTGAGCCCCGCCTGGCCTACTCGGGGTAATCCGCTTTCTTTTACGGTGGCCACATGCCGGATCAATACAGGTGCATCGCCATTCTGATCAATGATGATGTTTTCAATATCACTGCTTTTATCCAGCAGTCCAATACCACGTACCACATAGGCCTGATTGTTTTTCTCAATCACATCGCCTCCTACGTTGAGATTACTTTTGGAGACAGCGGTGAAAACTTCCAGGGGAGTAATATCATATTTCTGCAGCAGGGTGGGGTTGACCTGTATTTCATAGATTTTTTCCTCACCGCCAAATGCTACTACATCGGCTACACCGGGTACGGATCGAAGCTGCCGGTCGATCGTCCAGTTTTGAATGGTCAGCAGTTCGCGGCTGTTGCGGTGCGGACTGCGCAACACATAGCGGAATATTTCGCCTGTGGGACCGTAAGGAGGTTGCACTTCCGGTTCCACCCCTTCGGGCAGGCTTACATTTCGCAGCAGGTTATTGACCTGTTGCCGGGCAAAGAAGTCGTCTACATCGTCTTCGAAAATGATCTTCATTACACTCAGCCCAAACATGGAGATGCTGCGTACATTGGTTTTACGCTGCACACTGTTCATGGCTACTTCGGTAGGTCGCGTTACAAAACGTTCAATTTCCTCTGCACTGCGTCCGGGCCATTGCGTCACGATGATGATCTGTGTGTTGGTAACGTCGGGAAATGCTTCGATTGGTGTGCGGATAAAACTCACTACCCCGGCAATGATGAGCACCAGGGTCATGAAGAAAACGAAGAATTTATTCTTCAATGAAAAGGCAACAATGTTCCGGATAAATTTATTCATACAAAAGTTTTAATGACATGGCCCATCCTGCCGGTAGCGGCGGATAATGGGTGATGTCTGTCAGGAAAGAAGACAGTGATCAGTCGTTTATGGCATCATATACCAGTAGGGCATTGCGGGTGATGATCCGCTCGCCCGGTTGCAGGCCGGCGCGTACATAGGTTGTTTGCCCTGTTGTACGCAGCGGTTCGATCACGCGGGTTTCAATGCTGTCTTCGCGGTGATAGACCATTACATAGTTGCGGCTTTTGTCGAATACAACGGCATCGGCCGGAATGGCTGGTTTTTGTTCCCCTTCATTTCTTTTGATGTAAACAGTAGCAGCCATATCTGGTTTGAGCAGGTAACCCGGGTTGGGTAGCCGGATGCGTATTTTTAATGTGCGTGTTTCGGGATCCAGCACATTCAGTATTTTATCAATCTTACCGGAAAGCCGTTTACCCGGATAGCTGATCAATTCGACTTCGGCCGGCATGTGGAGGCTCAATTTGGGAATATCCGTTTCGTATACATTAGCCGTTACATATACCTCATCTATCTGTGCAATGGTAAAAATGCTTTCCCCAAAGCCGGCTGGCAGTTGCATATCGGCATTGATCTTTTTATCAATAATAAATCCACTGATAGGCGCTACTACATTATAAATCGATCCTTCCCGCGCATGATAGATCGATAACACTTCGTTGATACGGCTCAGTTCGGCCTGGTTATTTTCCACTTCTTTTTGTGCCACGGCCAGGTCTCGCTCTGTATTCAGTTTGGCATCGTAAAGTTCCTGTGTGGCTTTCAGATTTTTCCTGGAAAGCAACAGATCATTTTCCGCATCCCGGCGTTGCTTTTCGAAGTCGGCCATATCGGTACTGCGGATGCTGGCCAGGCTTTGTCCCTTTTGCACATAATCGCCCAGTGATACATTGAGGCGGGTTACGAAGCCTGATACCACCGGAAATACACTGGTTATTTTGTTATCGGCAGGCGTTACTTTTCCCGAAAAACGCAATTCGCTTTGTACTGTCTGCAGGGTGGCTGTATCGATGCTGATGCGCTGGCGCATGGTGTCGGTCAGTTGAAAACGCCCGACCGGCGTTTCTTCCTTTTTGCTCTGGCAGGCAAAGAGGCCGTAAAGGAGAAATATCGTTCCGGTAATTTTATAGCGTGTCATGGTATAAGTATTGAGTGTGATTAAAGCCCGAGGGATTTGCCCACGGTAAATTCTAGCTCTTCCATAGTCAGCCGGCGTTGCTTATGCAGGCCATTGAGTTCGCGGATTGCAGCATTATAGTTTTCAAAAAAATCGAGAAACTCCAGGATGCTCATATTTCCTTTATTGAAGTTTTCGATGACGGCTCTGTTGACTGCGGGAAAGTCGCTGTTGAAGGTCTTTACTGATTGCTGGTATTCCTTCTCGGCCAGTTGGGCTCTTTGTAATACGGAGAGCACTTCTTTTTCTACGGCCGATGCGGTATAATGCTGTATGAGTTCGGCTGACTTTATCTGAGCTTTGGCCGCTTTTATGTTGCCCTGGTTTCTATTAAAGAAAGGAAGGTCAAACGAGGCACGGATAGAGTACAGGTGATTGGTGTAGCTGCCCTGCTGGTCGTATGCCGCACCGAGGGTGAGATCAGGCACAGCCAATGCTTTCTGCAGATTATAATTCAGCTGTTGCTGTGCTAACCGGCTGCTCTGAATGAGCAGGTCGCTCCGGTTTTTACGGGCGGTGTCAACGAGGCTTTGATAATCGGGCCACACGGCCGGGCCGGGCCAGGGAAGTTTTACCGGCACTATAACAGCGTTTGTGTCTAGCATAAGCTGCAGATTGCTGCCCGCGGCGATCGCGTCACGCATTATATTGGTGCGTTCCGTAGTGAGCTGGATCATTTCAGTTTTAAGCCGTACCGCATCTTTCAGTGATACATTACGCCGGTTAGCCTGATCGTCATAAGCGGTGATGATCTGCTGTAGCAATTCTGCCTGCTCATCATATTGGGCAACCAGTTCGTTGGCATAGGCGAGGTCATAGAACTGCTGGTGCAGCTCATATTTGAGTGTGCGCAGCAGGTCATAAAACTGCAGTTCCGCCTCCCTGGTTTCTTCCCTTGCGAGCAGTACACGCTTATTGCGTTTGCCGGCAAGTGTGATCAGCTGATCAAGGGTCCACGACTTCTGGCCGTTGCGGCCCATGTCGAGCCACTTCACGTTGCGGCCATGAACGGCGCCTTCAAAAGAGAAATTGGGATTGTCGAACAGGCGTTGCTGTACTTCATTGGCCCGGGCGGCATCAACCTGGTAGCGCTGGGCCAGCAGTAAAAGATTTTTTTCTATAAATAATTGCTCGGCCTGGTCCATGGTCAGCCGCAGCGTATCTGCAGGTTGTGCAGATATGCAGTAACTCATGAACAGGCATGTGAGCACCAGTAAGGTTTTCATCATGCGGGGTAAATTGGTCGCATGCACGTACTGTTTCAGCAGGCATGCGAAATGAATAATCAGCGTTGTAAAGCCGCAAATGTGTTGCGGAGAAGGGGAGTTGTTATGCCAGATCCGGAGGCGGTGTAAATATGGCGGTAAAGCCGTCTGGCAGATGATGACAGGTAGAAAGAAGGGTGGGCCTCAATGTGCCTGCAATCAGAAGATCGGATAGTAACTGTACTTTTTTTACAGGAAGCGAAAAGTCGAAGCTGGTAGCTTTCTTGGCGAGTTTTTGCTGTTCCGAATTCGTATCGGGCAGTTGCTGCTGCTCATCCGAAGCTTCGCTCATTACCCATTCCACGATACTTTCAATTTCATCGTACTGGGCCAGGCTGTTATGCGCATTTTCTGTGGCAAAGGAAGGAGTATCCCATTCAATCACATCAATACTGGTATTGAGGATTGAGAGAGCCATAATCCACAGCAGCGTCTGGCGCAGAAATAAAAGCATATAAGAATGCAAAGATAACGGGTAGGGGAGAGTGGAAGTATAAGGAAATGTTAAGGAGCGGAAGTTGATGTGCTGATTTGCTGATGTGCTGGTGTGCTAATGAGCAACAGCATTTAAAGTTGATTTTGAAGGTAAGTAGAAAATCTTATTCATAGCAGATAACAAGATTACCATTATTAAGCAGCGAATGTGCCCTAAATGCATCAGCACATCAGCACATTGGCACATTAGCACATTGTTCAGGGTTCAATCTTCTTCTGCTGCTCCTTCCCCCGGTTTTTTTCCGATTTTTCTTCCAGTTTGCGTTCATTCCTGTTGCCACGTGCATCCAGCAATGGGTCTCCTACAGGCGGATTGCCCATGTACGGGTCGGCACCTTTCATGTCAACCTTGAAGTCAAAGGCTTTATCAATATGTACCCATTTTCCGTTTTCCCATTTGTAGGCTTCATTGTCGCCATCGGGAACGAAAGTCCAGGGATTGTCGGGTTCATCTGATTCGGAGATCAGGTGGTCTACGAGTATCATACCCAGATCTGGCAGGTAGTTGGCCAGTACACGTGCATCTTTTTTGAATTCCAGGCGAACGCGGTTGCCTGCAGGGCGGGGTATACTGTCATTGGCATAGGAGAATAACGGACCTCCAAAAACAGGTTCGCCTTTCTGATCAAAATGAAGCACTTCAATCCATTTGCGCGTGCTGAGTGAATTATGATTGTCGATACCGAATAAAGTATAGTAGTTGCGGTTGTTGTACTGCGTTTTAATCATGTTGTAGTACACAGCACCGATCCAGTGCAGGCGGTCGCGGGCCGAGTCCATTACATTTTCAGAAAACTCCGATACATCGCGCAATGGGTACAATTTAAGTGCACCATCGCGGGTGCGCATTTGTATGGCACCGCGCTGACGCGAATAATGCTCGTCGTAGGTGAGGTTCCAGGTGAAAATGCGGAAGCTGCTATCGGGCGCATAGAGTTTCGAAATACCTTTTACGGAGTCAAAAGGATAATAAAAAGACTGGGGAATTTGCAGCGAACGCACCAGGATGCGGGTAAAAAAGCTGTCGGCAATCATGCGGTCTGCAGTGATGGTATCGGTGACCATGGCCCGGGCATATCTTTTCAGGCTGTCTTCTTTTACCTGCAGCTTTTTGAGATCAGCCGCAGCAGGCTTATTCTGGGCCAGCAGGGATTGCTGAGCCAGCAAAATGCTCATTGTCAGAAAGATAAACAGGCGAAAAAACTTCATTTTCACTATGCTGAGGTTATAATTACAAAGATACGAAATCGGCTTCTGGCGTCTTCCGCGCACTGCTAACGGCCGAAGCGGGATAAAATTTTATGATTTCTCATAAAGCTTCCACAAAATGAGCCAGATCGGGAAAAATGAGATCAATATCAGGATGGGGCAGGCGTATTTCCTTATTGGTAGTCGTTAAAAATATGGTATACATCCCTGCGTTTCGGCCAAACTGCATATCGCTGACATTGTTGCCGATCATGATACATTTGAACGGGTCGATATCCGGAAAATCGCGGCGGGCAAGCAGTGCCATACCGGGATTTGGTTTGCGGAGCGGATCGTTGTTCTCAAGTGCAGTGGCGTAGTAAATACCATCTATGCGTCCGCCTGCTGCCGTGATGGCCGCTTTCATCTGATTATGTATAGTGGTAAGTGTGTCTTCCGTCATCAGCCCGCGACCCACGCCACGCTGATTGGTGGCAATAAGGATGCGGCCAAATCGTGCTGCCAGTTTGCTGAAGAGTTGCGGGCCGCCGTTCATGAAATGAAATTCTTCAGGAGTGAATATATAACTGCCCGGTTTGTCTTCATTGATCACGCCATCGCGATCAAGAAAGAGAGACCAGGTGTTGTCAATCGCCTGCAGGTCGAGCGGTGGTTGTAACAGATCGCGTCCGGCCCGTTCAAAGTCTTCGGGTATGCCAATGTCAATAAAGTAGCCATTGCTGATGGCTCCGGCGATGGTGCCGGTGCTTACCTGCTTTTCTAAAAAATCTTTTTCGAAAGAAAAACGGGTCGAAGGCCAGGGCAGTGACAGAAACCGTTTACGATTGAGGAGATAGATGCCACCGTTGATCAATCCTTCGGCATAATATTTTTTTTCATGAAACTGTTCTACCATACCTGCACTATTGACGGTGACCACGCCATAGCGGTCAAAATTCTCCATCGGTTTCAATGCAAGCGTACAGATGGCATCGGTTTGCTCATGCACATGCACTACATCTGTCAGGTATGTTTCAAATAATGTATCGCCATTTGCCACAAGGATATGATCGGCCTGGCTATGGGTGCAGGAGAGGAGTATGGCTCCTCCGGTGCCCAGTGGTTCACCTTCTATGGCACAGTCATAGTCAAGTGTGGGGAAATGATCGTGCAGGTAGCGTTCTACCTCTTCGTGCATATATCCCAGCGAAAAAATGAACCGTTCCACACCCTGTGCCCGCAGGGCATTGATGACATAAAATAAAAAAGGTCTTCCTGCTACCGGTGCCAGGCATTTGGGAAGGTCAGGAACGGCTGTACGCAGGCGGGTGCCAAACCCGCCCGCCAGTATGATTGCTTCTTTGATCTGCATGTGCGGATTTATTGAGTGAAATAAGCGGCTTCTACCAGTTGGCAGATAATATGACCCAGCAGCATATGTGCTTCCTGGATACGTGGGGTGTCTGTACTGGGTACATTGATCAGGAAATCGCTATGCGCTTTCAGCAATCCGCCTGTTTGCCCCGTAAAAGCGATGGTCACAAGTCCTTTGCTGCGCGCTGTCTCAAATGCTTTTACAATATTGGCAGAGTTGCCGGAAGTGGAGAGACCCACCAGTACATCACCTTCCTGTCCCAGTCCGTCAATGAGGCGCGCATAGATGGCGTCATAACTGTAGTCATTGGCAACAGCTGTCAGATACGATGTGTTGCAGTGTAATGCTTCGGCCGGCAGGGCTTTGCGGTCGAGATAAAAACGGCCTGAAAATTCTGCAGCCAGGTGCTGGGCATCGGCAGCGCTGCCGCCATTGCCACAGAAATAAATGCGATGATCGCGCCGGAAGGCTTCGGTGATGCGATCTGTCACTGCCTGTACGGTATTCAGCAGCTGCGCATCATTCAGGAGCTGTTGTTTTACATCAATAGAAGATTGTATGAGGTGCTGAATGCTTGTCATGATTAAACGTTATTACAAAACAGTATCAGATAGTCCAGGTCGTGAGCCCATGCTCGGTAAACTGATAGCGCCGGTGCTGACCGTTGAAGCGGGCCAGATCCCTGATCACGCTGTACTTGGTGTTGCCCGGGCAATAAAAGATCATAAAACCGCCACCACCGGCACCGGAAATTTTGCCTCCCGTGGCGCCGGCCTTTTTCGCTGTTTCGTATATTTCTTCGATCAGCGGATTGCTGATACCCTCCGCCATTTGTCTTTTTTGTTTGAAACCAAAGTCAAGAATCTCGCCAATTTCGTGGAGTTTACCTTTGAGCAGGGCTTCTTTCATCTGGCGGGCCTGCTCTTTGAGCAGGTGCATGGCATCGATCGAACTGCCTTTTTTCTCCGTTACATTCCTGCTTTGCTTTTCGATGATATGGGCCGACTCGCGACTGGTTGATGTATAATACAACAACAGGTTATTCTCCAGTTCAAACAGGTACTGCTGTTTGATCCGTAAGGGATTTACGATCACTTTATCACCTTCGTAGAATTCCATATAGTTCACTCCGCCAAAAGTAGCGGCGTACTGATCCTGCCGGCCACCGGCAAGCAGCAGGTCCTGCCGTTCGATTTCGTAGGCATAATGGGCAATATCGTATTCGCCCAGCGGCAGGCGCAGCATCTCCGTAAATGCACCGATAATTGCTACTACCAGTGTGGAACTGGTACCCAGTCCTGATCCTGCCGGAGCGTCTACAAATGTAGACAGGCGAAAACCCTGGCGCGGTATTCCATAGTCGCGTTGAATACGGTTATACACTCCTTTCAACAGGTTTAAGGTGCCGTTGATGGGCAATTGGCCGGTCCATGGATGGGTTTCGGATTCCTGGCGGTCGATCGCATCCAGTACGATGGTATCATCATTTGTGAGTTCGATGCTTGCATTGGCATACATGGAAAGCGTGGCATTGAGGATGGCGCCACCAAACTGATCGGCATAGGGGCTTACATCGGTGCCACCACCGGCCAGGCCAATACGAAGAGGGGCTTTGCTTCTGTAGATCATTCCGTAAGAATTACCAGCGGCGGAATGGGGCGACTTCAGGAATTACTGTTGCCGGCAGCTGCCAGTTGACGGGCCGCATTTACCACATTCAGCCAGCTGTATTTCAGCTTTTCCGTGCGAAGATGCGGAATAAAATAGTCTTCTCCTAATTGGTAAAAACGAAGTATTCCGTCTGCGATAGCTGTTGGCTCGGGAGCTACAACTAATCCGGCTTTTTCGTTGGGAACCAGGTCGGGTAAACCGCCCACATTGGTTACGACCATGGGCTTATCAAAATGGTATGCCAGCGGGGTCACGCCGCTTTGCGTAGCACTGCGGTAAGGTTGAATGACAGCGTCTGCTGCACAGAGATAGTAGCGTACTTCGCTGTCGGGGATAAAATCGGTATGTTGTATCAGTAAATCACTGATGCCTGATTGTTCGATCTGCTCTCGGTAAGGCTGCGCATCTTCATAAAATTCGCCCGCAATGAGCAGCCGAATACCCGCCTGCCGGATACGCGGATCGGCCATTGCCTGCAACAGCAGGTCCAGCCCTTTGTATTTCCGGATGAACCCAAAAAATATCACCAGCTTCTGTACGCGATCAATGGCCAGATGCTGCCGGGCAATATCCTTGCTAACCGGATCGCCAAAATTATCATAGAGCGGGTGACGGATCAGCAGGGCTGGCTTCTTATTTTCAAAACTGCGCAAATCTGCCATCACCTTTTCGCTCATGGTAATAAAAGCATCGCAGCTTTTTACAAAATAGCGGGTAAAGGGTTTGTCGCCGGGACGTTTCTCGTGCGGAATGATGTTGTCGGCAATACAAACAATACGTGTGTGCCTGTTTTTGCGCACCCGCCGCAGGATGGTTCCCAGGCAGGGGCCCATCAGTGGCAACCAGTAACGGACGATGATGAGGTCGGGCCGCATACGGCGTAACCTGTTTCCTACACGCAGCCAGTTAAGCGGATTGATAGAATTGATCTCCGTGTGAATGGAAATTCCTTCGGGTGCAGGTTCATCGCTATACTGTGTCTTGCCCGGAAAAAGAAAAGAAGGGTATTGCAGCGAAAAGGACCAGATGCTGCATTCGTCTCCCTGCGCCATAAACTCTTTTGCCAGCCGTTGATTGAAGGTAGCCAGTCCGCCACGCAGGGGATGTGCCGGCCCTATGATCACCACTTTTGCCATTACAATCCTTCTTTGGTTTCTATCAGGTAGCTGTTACGTCCCGAGGCATTGCGTGATATAAGTTCACCGATAAAACCGGCCAGGAATAACTGCATGCCGATGATGATCGAGGTGAGTGCCATATAAAAACCCGGACGGTTAGTTATAGGATAGCTGAAGTCGATGATCTTGGAAACTGCGAGATATATGGAAAAAACAATTCCGATCAGGAAGAATACCGAACCCCAGAGTCCAAAGAAGTGCATGGGGCGTTTTCCGAATTTGCCCATAAAGAAAATGGTCATCAGGTCGAGAAAACCATTGATGAAACGTGTCCAGCCAAATTTGGTGACACCATATTTCCGCGCACGGTGTTCTACTACCTTTTCGCCGATACGCCGAAAACCCGCCCATTTGGCCAGTACCGGCACATAGCGGTGCATTTCGCCATATACTTCTATACTCTTTACTACTTTGTTGCGGTATGATTTCAGACCGCAATTGAAGTCGTGCAGTTTTATTTTACTCATCTGCCGGGCGGCCGCATTAAACAGTTTGCTGGGCAGATTTTTAGTGAGTTTATTGTCGTAGCGTTTCTTTTTCCAGCCGCTTACCAGGTCATACTTGTCTTCGATGATCATGCGGCGCAGTTCCGGTATTTCATCGGGACTGTCCTGCAGATCGGCATCCATCGTGATCACCACTTCGCCCTGAGCAGCGCGGAAACCTTCGTTGAGGGCGGCTGATTTGCCATAATTGCGCTGGAATTTGATACCTTTTATATTAGGATTGCCTGCCCGCAGGCGCATGATCACCTGCCAGGAGTCATCTGTACTGCCATCATCTACGAAGATGATCTCGTAGCTGAGCTTATGCTCCGCCGTCACCCGTTCTATCCAGGCGGCCAGTTCGGGAAGGGATTCTTCCTCATTAAAAAGCGGTATGACCAGCGAAATATCCATGTTATTGTTTTCTGCGCATTAGGATGAAACCTGCTCCGGCTGCTGTAAAAATAGTGCCCAGAATCAGATTCTGAAAAATTGTCATTGATACCACCGTAGTGGTAAATGATTTTTTATAGCTGGCTACCTGCTTGTCAATTTCACCGGGGGTAAGATTATTGGCTTTCACCAGGTCTTCCCGGTAATACTGAGCAGATTGTTCGGCAAATTCCGGGTGCATACTGCTGAATATGAAGGTGAAAATAACCAGGATGAGGGTTACTACAATGAAACACCGGAAGCCCTGACCAAAAAGCTCTCCAAATTTGCCGGTAAATGAACCGGAGCGTACATAAGCCATCAGGGTCCAGATAATGCCGCCTGCGTAAGTGGCATAGATCAGGTATTGTGCACCTGAGTTGGCGGCTATTTTCATAGAAGAAAGCACAAGAGTAATACCCAGCATCACAGCTCCGGTAATAGCGCCTTTTACAAGCGGTGTAAGTTTCATCATGTCAGGGACATTTTCAGGAATTAATATAAATACTGGATTGATTCACTGTGCCCAGCACCCGGCCGTTAAGCTCAAGACCCAGGAAGGGAGAATTTCTTGACTTAGACCGCAGCTCTTTTTCAGTAACGGTCCATGTGCCGGACTGTTCAAAGAAAGTAAGGCTGGCTGGCTGGCCGGTTTCAATACTGGCTGAAGGTAAACCAAATAACTGGCGCGGGTTCACAGCCAGCAGACGCACCCATACTTCAGGGTCAGTATCCGGCATGGCTGTATTCAGGGCCGAAAATGCTGTTTCAAGACTAATCATGCCATATTTCGCATATTCAAATTCCAGCACTTTGCTGTCGTATTCATGCGGCTGATGATGGCTGGCAATACAGTCGATACTGCCATCGAGCACGCCCTGGCGCAACGCTTCACGATCGGCCTGCAGCCGAAGGGGCGGATTTATCTTGAGATTGCTGTTGTAACCAACCAGGTCAGCATCTGTAAAGAACAGGTGTGCTGGTGTCACTGAACAGGATACGTTCAGGCCTTCTTCTTTGGCTTTGCGGATGCTCCACAACGATTGCGCACTGGCAATGCCGGTAAAGTGCAGGCGTGAGTCTGCATAACGGAGCAGTTCGATATCGCGGGCTACCATCAGTTCCTCGGCCATGGCGGGTTTGCCGGGCAGACCGAGTTGGGTAGATACAATGCCTTCGTGCATCAGGCCGTGCGGATTGATGCTTTTATCATCAGGAACCTGGATGATGATACCGTCAAATGCTTTGACATACTGTAATGCTTTTACCAGCAACCCGGCCGATTGGATCGGCGAAGTGCCATCGCTGAAGGCCAGTGCCCCGCTTTGACGCATATCATACATTTCAGCCAGTTCCTTACCCTCCGTCTGTCGCGTGACGGCGCCAATCGGATGTACACGGGCCGGTAATGTCTTTGATTTCTGAACTACATATTCTACAGCAGCTTTATTATGGATACAGGGATTGGTATTCGGGATCACCAGTACATCTGTATAGCCTCCCGCTGCTGCGGCAGCAGCGCCTGTTTCGAGCGTTTCCTTGTACTCCAGGCCGGGATCGCCAAACTGGGCAAATACATCTACCCATCCGGGAGATACAAATGCGCCATCGAGCCTCACCACCTGGTCGGCATCCACGGTCAAATCCTGACCGATACGGGCAATAACCCCGTTTTCAATAAAAATATCTGCTAATTGGCCGTTGAGAGCTGAAGAAGGATCAATAATCCTGCCCTGCTTAATGAGGATTTTCATTAAGGGGCGAAGTTAACGGTTGTTTTTGGTTTGATAAAAAATAGCGCCTGCTATCTGTGCCGCTGATAAAGTATCGAAACTGGTTACTGTTCTGCCCGGCTGCAGATCAGTAAAAAGGAGCAGGAAAAAAGCTACATTCGCGCCGTTTTTCAAATACTTTATATATGACACTCGAACAACAGTTACAGGCCCGTAGTGAACACAAATGTGAACTTTGTGGCGAATCACAGGGCTTAAGTGTATATCAATTACCCCCTGATCCCGCTCCCTATGCAGAGCAAAGCATCCTGGTGTGTCCTGCCTGCCTGGCTCAGATTGAAAAGAAAGCCGAACTCGACACTACACACTGGCAATGCCTTACCACTTCCATGTGGAGTGAAGTGCCAGCAGTGCAGGTGGTGACCTGGAGGATGCTGAACCGGATGCGACAGGAGAGCTGGGCTGCCGATGCGATAGATATGATGTATTTGTCTGACGAAAACCTGGCCTGGGCAAAGGCTACCGGCGATCATGAAAATGATGGCTCCGTACAACTGCACCGCGACAGTAACGGTCATCAGTTACTGGATGGTGATACGGTAGTGCTGATAAAGTCGCTCGATGTAAAAGGGTCAACCCTTACTGCCAAACTGGGCACTGTTGTACGCAATATCCGCCTGGTGGCAGACAATACCGAACAAATCGAAGGTCGTGTGGAAGGGCAGCAGATTGTGATACTCACGAAATACGTGCGGAAACAACACCAGGAAAGGTAGAAGGTGTAGGGTGAAAGGTTGAAGGTGAAATTATCCGTAGGCCCGCGTTGCCACGCGGGTCGGCGAAGCTGAAGGAAAATTCTGTAGGCCCGCGTTGCCACGCGGGCCGGTGAAGCAGAAGGAAAAATCCGTAGGCCCGCGTTGCCACGCGGGCCGGTGAAGCAGAAGGGAAAATCCGTAGGCCCGCGTTGCCACGCGGGCGGGTGAATCAGAAGGAAAAATCTGTAGGCCCGCGTTGCCACGCGGGCGGGTGAATCAGAAGGAAAAATCCGTAGGCCCGCGTTGCCACGCGGGACTACAGATCGTAACGCGGGACCGTAAACCGCCACGCGCACCCGTAAGACGGGTATCAGTTCAGTAGCCGGTAGATGGTCAGCAGCAGAATAATGACCATGATGCCTGTGTAGATTTGTTTGTTATACCGCGCCAGCCATTCGGGCAGATAAATATCAAAATTGCTGCGATCAGAATCTGAATAGCGCCTGGCCAGAACGGTAAGCGGACAGGATAGTCTGAAACAGAGCAATACAATACATTCCAGCAACACCAGCCCATATCCGATCCAAAGCCAGTGATCAATCTTATTGATCAGCACGGCATAGAGCATATAAAAAATAACTACGTTGAAGAATATCCATACCAGCGTGTGGATGATTTTTATTCCTGTGAGTTTACTTTTTGATTTCATACCGGTGACTATAAATATACAGGCATAAATCCTGATTTTATAACGGGGCGTTGTTTGGCAGTGAAGTCATAACTTTAATAAAAGCAATTTCCATGTTACTTCATGATAAAAATGCAGTGATCTATGGTGCCGGTGGATCGCTGGGCGGTGCAGTGGCAAAAGCATTGGCTGCGGCAGGGGCCCGAGTATTTCTGACCGGACATAAAGCGGCATCTGTAGAATCGGTAGCCAGTATTATTCGCGCAGCCGGCAGCAGCGCAGAAGCTGCCGTAGTGGATGGAATGGATGAGGAGGCTGTAGCAGCCCATATCAATCATCTGCAGGAAAGGGTAGGTAAGGTAGATATTTCCTTTAATGCCGTTGGTGTTGATGTGATCCAGGATCTGCCATTGATACAGCTGGCAGCTGCTGATTTTGTAGAGCCGGTTACGCGGATGCTGCATAGTCGTTTTATTACCGCCAAAGCAGCAGCACAGGTCATGATAAAACAGCAGTCGGGAGTAATTCTTTCACTCACGGCCACACCTGGTGGCATCGGTTATCCGTATACAGGTGGATTTGCACCGGCCTGTTGTGCTATCGAAAGCCTCTCCCGCAACCTGGCGGCCGAGTTGGGTGTATATGGTATACGTGTGGTGAATATTCGCTCAGGTGGCTCTCCCGATTCACGGATATTTAAAGAAGCTATTGAAAACTATCCCGAAATAATGACGAATGTATTGCAGGGAATGAATGCCGATACCATGCTGAAACGATTGCCCTTAATGGATCATATTGCACAAACGGCAGTTTTTCTGTCGTCAAACATGGCGGCATCTATAACCGGTGTAACAATTGATGTGACAGCAGGTACTACGGCGGGACTTAATTACAGAGCGGTAAGAAATGTATAAAGGTATAAAAGTATAAGAGTGTGCAATAATCAGTAACTTAATACTTATAACTCATCACTTAAAACATTTTATGAAATTTCGTATCGAATCGCCGGGACATAAAATCAGCCCTTCATTGAAAGCATTTATTACATTGAAACTGGGCAGCCTCGACAAATATTATAAAGACCTGCAGGAAGTGGAAGTGACGGTTGAAAATGCGGTAAAAGGTAATAAGGAAACAACAACCTGTGTTCTTAATATGCGTGTACCGGGAAAGGATGAGTATGTAAAAAGCAGTTCCCTGATTTTTGAGGATGCTATCCTGAAAGCGGCTGAGGCAGCAAAGCGCAGGCTGCGGATCCGTAAAACGCAGTTGCAAAAAGCCAGAAAAAGCAAAACACCCAACAGGAAGGTTACGGATAAAGCCGCCGCAAAGTAGCAGTAGAAATTAAGTAAAAAGAGAAGGGTTAAAGCAAGGTGTTTAGTGGATATATTTGCCGTTTGCAATAACCCTTCAATATGTCGCTTTTCCCTACCATTTACTCTACGCTGGATCCACAGGCTTTGGCAGGCCTGGTAACGACCCGTTATGGACTACCAGGCGCATCCGGACAGTTGCTGGTGCGCGGGGTAGGAGACACTTATCTGATCAAATCCGCCGGTCAACGGTTTATTCTGCGGGTATACCGCGGCAGTCACAGGAGTCTTTCGCAGATAAATGCGGAGATTGAAATGCTTGCTGCATTGAAGAAAGCATCTGTATCTGTATCTTATCCTCTCGCCGACCGGCAGGGGAATTATATACAGCAACTGGAGGCAGCAGAAGGGATACGGCCGGCTGTTTTATTTACCTATGCACCGGGTATGACCGTCAACAAGCTGAATGACGCACAATTGAAAAACCTCGGTCGTGCGATGGCTGCATTTCATACTGTATCAGCCTCTGTAAAGTTGAAGGCGGAGCGCTGGGAATATAATCTGACGACCATTTTTGATGAGCCATTACAGCGGTTGCAACCCGCATTTGTTTCTATTCCCGCAGAATATGATTGGTGGTTGAAAGCCGTGGACCAGGCAAAATCCGCGCTGACTCAATTGCCGCTGTCTGATTTTTCTATCGGTTATTGTCAGTATGATTTTCTACCCAAGAATTTTCATTTTGAAGGTGACGCGATCACTTTATTTGATTTTGATTTTCTTGGTCACGGCTGGCTGGTAAATGATATCATGACATTCTGGACACATCTGTGCCTGGATGTACATTTCGGCCGTATGACGCAGGCAGAAGCTGACCGGTCATTTCAACTACTGTTAACCGAATATCGCCAGTTACGTTCATTGAGTGAAGCCGAACTCAAGGCAATTCCTTATCTGAGCCTGGGCTGGTGGTGTTATTATATGGGCTTTCATGCCACACATGACCAGTTTATTGCCCTCATACAACCATCGCAATTGAGTATACGTACAGGTGTCATCAGGAAACTGGCGGAGAAATATTCTCCTTTGTAACATATTTATAACCAATTAGTTAATCGTTTTATACAAAATGTTACCAATTTGGTTACATTTTGTATATTTGCAAATGAGGATAATTGCAGCAGGAACATTGAAGCAATGTTGGGAACAATTTCCTCAGGCCAAACAATCACTACTATCCTGGTATGAGGAGGTTGAAACTGCGGGTTGGGATAACCCAAATGATTTGAAAGATCAATACAGGAACGCATCCATTTTAACAGATAAGAGAGTTGTATTTAATATTCACGGAAATAAATTCCGTTTGATAGTAGATATCGAATACAGATTAAAGATTGTATTCGTTGTTTGGTTCGGAACACATGCACAATATGATAAACTGGATGCTAAAAAAATAAGCTATGCTAAGGCCAATAAAAAATAAGAAACAGTACGAAGAAGCTCTAGCCCGGGCATATGAGCTGATGCAGATTGACCTTAAACCCGATTCGAAAGAATCTGATGAATTGGAAGTGCTTTCTATCCTGATAAAAGAATATGAGCATGAATATCTCCCGGTGCCTAAGCCTAACCCTATTGAAGCCATCAAATTTCGTCTCGAGCAGCTTAATATGTCAGAGGCTGAGTTGTCTGATATATTAGGTTACCGATCCCGGAAGTCGGAAATATTATCCGGCAAGCGTAAGCTTAATTTGGCTATGATTCGTAAACTGACGGAAAAATTACAGATACCAGCTGACGTATTGATCCAGGCATACTAAAGTTCAGAAATAGAGGGCCAGTCGTGCACGCTATAAAGGTTATAACTTATACGCCAGCAGTCTCAGCGCATTCAGTACCACCACCAGCGTTGACCCTTCATGGGCTGCAACAGCGGGACCTATATTAGCAACACCCAGAATAGTAAGTGGAATCAGTAAGGCGACCATACCCAGGCTGATAAAAAGGTTTTGCCGGATGATAGACTTGCTTTTCCGGCTAAGCCCAATGGCAAAAGGCAGGTTATCGAGCCGGTCGGCCATCAACGCAATATCGGCTGTCTCCAGGGCTACATCACTACCCGCCGCTCCCATAGCAATACCTACCGTGCTTTTCGCCATTGCGGGTGCATCGTTTACACCATCGCCCACCATGGCCAGTTTATTCTCCTGTTCACGCAAATGGTTGATAGCCGCTACTTTTTCTTCGGGCAACAAATCTCCTTTGGCTTCGGTAAGCCCGATCTGTTTGGCAACCGCATCTGCCACACGCTGATTGTCGCCCGTGAGCATTATCATTTTATTAATGCCGGTATTCCTGAGTTCTTTCAATACTTTAACTGCCTCGGGACGAGGGGTGTCCATCACACCCAGTATACCGATAAAGATATTATCTCTTTGTACGATCATGGTAGTGTTGCCCTCCTGCTGCATTTGCGACACAGATTGCAGCAGATCGGCAGGAAGAGTGTCTTGTTCATTTCGCTTAAACAATTCGGCGTTGCCGATCACCACGCGCTGACCTTTATACGTAGCCTCCACACCTTTGCCCATCACTGCTTTCAGATTACCGGCTTCACCGATATCGATGCCGTTTATTTTTTTCATACCATCTTTTACAATAGCGGCAGCCAGAGGATGATCGCTAAGCCGTTCAACTGCAATGACGGTTGTAAGCAGCTCAGTTTCGCTCACACCATTCATCGTAACGATTGCATTCAGCCTGGGTTTCCCTTCGGTGAGGGTACCGGTTTTGTCGAAGGCCAGCGCAGTGAGTGAGCCGAGGTCCTCGAGCGGGCGACCGCCCTTGACCAGTATGCCCTGTCTGGCAGCCCGCGCCACGCCGCTCAGTACAGCACTCGGCGTGGAGATAGCCAGTGCGCAGGGACTGGCTGCTACCAGCACGGCCATTGACCGGTAAAAACTCCTGCTGAAAGGTTCATCAACGATCAGGAAGGCAAACAGGAGGGTAATTACCAGCAGGAGCACAGCCGGCACATAATACCGCTCAATTTTTTTGGTAAACTGCTGGGTAGGCGACTGCTGCTGTTCTGCTTCCTTCACCATCTGTACCACTCTCGACAGTGTGGAGTCTTTGGCTTCTTTCAGTGTTTTGATCTCCAGTGTGCCCGCACCATTGATTGTGCCGGCAAATACTTTGTGTATGGCCTGAATATTTTTTTCATCAGCACCTGCTGCGTTTTCATCTATCGCAGTCTTGTCAACGGGAATACTTTCGCCGGTAACAGGTGCCTGGTTCACGGTGCTGTTGCCGGCAACTATCACCGCATCTGCAGGAATCTTGCTATTCGGCTTTACAATTACGATATCTCCTTTTTGAAGTTCTTCTACAGCTATTTCGCTCACCTGCCCGTTACGGCGAACGGTAGCCGTTTTAGGGGCAAGGCCAGCCAGCGCTTCTATTGATTTTCTGGCTTTTTCCATCGCCATGTTTTCGAGCGAATGCCCCAGGCTGAATAAGAAGAGCAGAAGGGCGCCTTCCGGCCATTCGCCCAGTGCAGCAGCACCGCCTGCTGCTACCAGCATCAGGAAATCGATCTCAAATTTGCCGCGCGCAATACTTTCAACGGCTTCTTTTAAGGCGTAAAATCCACCAAAGAAATAGGAAGTGATATACGCAATCAGAACCACCCCAAATGCCTCGGCTGCCATTAATTGCTGTATCAGGAATCCCCCTGCCAGAAACAGTCCGCAAAGCAGCGAAAAGATCAGCTCGGTCCGTTTGCCGAAAAGTCCGCCATGCTCATGGGAGTGTTCTTTTTCCGATGGAGAGTGATTATGTATTTTGCTCATGATTTAATGAATAAAGAATGATAAAATGCCGGTTGCTATCAGGATGCCGCCGGTTATGATCCCCGCATTGTGCTCCAGCTTATGCCAGTTGAGTCGCAGCATACCCTTATAGGCAACTCTTACCCAGATCAGCATACCCGAGATGGATATGGTGGAATAGAGTAGGGCGATGATGATAAACTGATGCCAGCCATTATTACCCGCTACCAGGAAATAGGCTTCTATTTCCATGCAGGGCGAAAGAAACATGGCAATGACAAGACTGATCAGTAACCCCTTTTTACTCTTTGTATTGAGCTGTTTTTCGTTTACATGAAAATGATGATGGGTATAATGCTGACGGATAAAATAAAGCCCCATCAGTATCAGTATGGCGGAACCGATGATACGGGAAAAATCTTCTATGTAACCAGCCAGCTGGTTGCCAATAAGTGCCAGCAGCAGACCTATTACTACAGTGCTCAGCACATGCGCCAACCCGCTGATGAAGGTGATACGGGTCGTTTCTGCGAGGCTCCAGCCTTCCTTACGTCCAATAGCCAGTACCGGCAACCAGTGATTGGGTATAATGGCATGAAGCAGGCTGATCAGGAAACTTCCAATTAGCAACGAGGTCATAGTTTGAATTTACGAAGAACAGGAATAAGGTTAATGTTCATGCCCGCCGGCATTTGTAAATTTAGCCATTATAAAAAAAGCCCCTTTGGTTACGATAGTGGCACCTGGCGGAATTTCTTTCAATGGGGTTATCTCCGTATAACCTACATCGGTTGTGCCCCGGGCAACAGGGATCATTTCAAACCCGGTTTCACCTTCTTCGTGTTCACCCGTATCTGCAACCGTAATAAAAATAAAATCCTGGCCCTGCATCGTTACAATCGATTCTGTGGGTACAGCGGGGACGGTTGTCTTTTCAAGACTTATCACTGCAGTTATATTCATGCCATCAATAAGGCCGGTTTTGTCGCCCTGTACTTTGGCGTGTACGGTTACCGCCTTGCTTTCTCCTTCAAAAGAAGAGCCCAGCGAATAAATCTGCGCATCATACTCTCTGCCGGGGTTGTTGGTAAGCGTGAAATGAATCAGTAGATTTTCCTTTAGTTTCGGAAGATCCTTTTCATAAACAAACAGATCGAGATGCAGCTGGCTATTGTCTACAATTTCTGCAATTGGAGTAGAAAGATCGATAAAACTACCCATTTCAACTTTTACGCTGCTCACTACGCCACTGATAGGACTGGTAATAGATAAAACAGAAATGAGGTTACCGTTGCTGAGTGTGGAAGGGTTAATACCCATTAATCGTATCTGCTGTTCATAGGTTGATTTGGCGGTACGAAGGGTACGGAGTTCTGTTTCGGCTGCCTGCAGATTTTTTAACGCACCGGCATTGCCCGCATTTAATTCTTTTTGCCGCTTCACTTCCAGTTCGGCCAGCCCTATTTTGGCATCCACGCTCAGGTAATTGCTTTGTACCTGCACAAATTCGGGATTGGCAATACTGGCAATGGTCTGTCCCTTTCTCACAATATCGCCGGGTTGTACAAGCAGCGTTTTTACCACACCACTATACAAGGAGTTGATGGTTGCCTTGTTCTGATTGGGCACGCGTAGCATACCGGTGGTCTTGAGCGATCGGGTAAGTTGCTTTTGCTCAATGGCGCCAAAGGTTATGCCAATGCTTTTTATCTGCTCTTCTGTAAGCGTGGTGATTTTCTCATCTGCATGATCTTCTTTTTTTGGGGTTCCATCCGCTTCTTTGGCTGGATCATTTTTTGGCCCGCTACAGGCTACCAGTAGCAGGAGGTATGGCATAAACAATGCCTGTAAGAAATACTTTTTCATACTCATTTATTGATTGATATAGTAACGGTATCTGATGACGGCCTGATTGTACTGGTTCAGGTTTTCGAGATAGTTTTTCTGAATGTCGATTGCCTGTGCCAGGAATTGTGACAGTTCGGCAAAACTGATCTCGCCCGACCTGTAAGCGAGCGAAGCAGCGCTGATAATTTGGTCTGCCTGCCTCAGGCCGGCAGATTCATAAAACAACAACATGCTATTGCTCTTGTCAGCATCCTGCCACAGTTGCAACTGCCGGGTTGTCCATTGCTGCTGATCGTATTCCAGTTGTTTTTCCTGAAGCAGCTTTTCGGCCCTGGCGGCTTTTACTTTATTGCGATAAGCATTGCTGCCAAAGAGGGGAAATGCTGCCGTGACCGAAAAGCCGGTAAATGGATCTCCGGCTCCCCATAGTCGCTGACTGAAAAAGCGTCCGGAAAATTCCGGCCTGTTCTCATTGCGGGTAACAGCAATGCCGGCATTGGCGATCCGGATATGCTGCTGCTGCAATGCAAGCACCGGATGCAGGCTGTCTGTAGTAAGAGGTGGCATGGGTAATTTGAGTAAAGGCCCCGCCAATGGCAGCACAGGCTCCGTACTATTCAGAGATTGCATAAGCGCCCGTTGCTGGATGCGTATATCATTGCCGATTTGTATAATAAATGCCTTCAGTTCAGCCATACGCACATTGGCGGCAATACTGTCAAGGCCGGGACTGTCGCCTGTTTTTACTTTCAGTATCGCTGCTCCGGTCAGGGAAGTATAGATGCTGTCCAATTGCTGATAAAGCTGCTGCTTGTTTTGCAGATACCAGAGTTGATAGTACGCAGACCGCACTTCTTTTTTGATCTCTGCATCAATTACACCTGTACCCGATTCATAATACTTCAGTTGTTCGCTATACAGGTTTTTCTGTGCTTTATACAGTCCGGGCCAGGCTACAGACTGTGATACGCCTATTTTCAGGATGCCGGTATTATCAGATGGGCGCATATCTTCATTTTCTGCAAACATTCCGGTTTTGGGAAAAGCAGTAGCGGTTTTTATCTGAGCTTTCCCTTTTTCGATCTGTTGCGTGTTTATGCTGTACAACAGATTGTTTTTTGCCCATCCAAGAGCTTCCTGTTCCGACAATCGTTTTACGCCGGGAATTTGCGCAGTGGCTGTAGCCGCAGAAAAAAGTATCAACAGACATAGTGTGACTGCGGGAGCAATGGGGCGTATTGATTTTCTTTTGCCGGAAAAAATGATGTAGAGTAAGGGCAATACGATCAGGGTGAGAAGGGTAGCGGTGATGAGGCCGCCGATGACCACCGTGGCCAGCGGTTTTTGCACTTCTGCTCCGGCTCCGCCCGAAAGGGCCATCGGAATAAAGCCGAGTGCAGCTACCGAAGCCGTCATAAGCACTGGCCGCAGGCGGATCTTTGTGCCCTCATAGACTCTTTGCAATACATTGGCGACTCCTTCTTTTTGCAATTGATTGAATGTGCTGATCAATACTATTCCGTTTAATACGGCTACGCCAAAAAGGGCAATAAAACCCACGCCCGCCGAAATACTGAAAGGCATACCTCTGATCAGGAGGGCAAATACACCTCCGATGGCACTCATGGGAATAGCAGTAAAGATGAGCAGCGCTTCTTTCAACGACCGGAAGGTGAAATAAAGCAGCATAAAGATGAGGGCGAGTGCTGCAGGCACGGCAATCATGAGCCGCTCAGACGCTTGCTGCAGGTTTTCAAATGTACCGCCATAGGTGTAATAATAACCGGTTGGTAAAATGCGGGTTGAGGCCAGTTTCTCCTGTATATCTTTTACCACGCTGGCCACATCGCGTCCGCTTACATTGAATCCGATCACGATCCGGCGTTTGCCTTCTTCGCGGCTGATCTGCGATGGACCTTCTTTAAATGAGATGGCAGCAACCTGCGACAGTGGAATCTGGCTGCCGTCGCCTGCAGGAATGAATAAATTGCTGACATCATCAATAGACTGCCGACTGGTGCTGTCGAGCCGTACGACAAGATCAAACTTCCGTTCATTTTCAAACACCACCCCGGCAGCCTCTCCGGCAAATGCGGTGCTGACAACTTTGTTGATATCGCTGATGTTGAGTCCGTATCCGGCCAGCTTTGCCCGGTCATATTCGATGGTGATCTGCGGAAGGCCGGCCGTTCTTTCTACCTGCGGATCAGTAGCGCCTTTTACCGACTGTACGACCGTAGCTACCCGAGGCGCCAGCGCAGCGAGTGTGTCAATGTTTTCACCAAATATCTTGACAGCTACATCCTGGCGTACACCCGTCATCAGCTCATTGAAACGCATCTGTATGGGCTGCGAGGCTTCAAAGAATACGCCGGGAATTACCTCCAACTTTTCCAGCATCATTGCTGCCAGTTGATTGTAATCCTTTGTTGTGGTCCATTCTTTTTTTGGCTTCAATTTCACAATAAGATCGGTTGCTTCAGGCGGCATAGGGTCGGTGGGTACTTCGGCACTTCCCGTTTTACCTACCACCATTTCTACTTCAGGAAATGAACGGAGTATACGACTGGCCTGCATCGACGTCTCTACACTTTGTGTGAGCGAAGTGCCCTGCGGCAGTATGCAGTGAAAGGCATAATCGCCTTCCTGCAATTGAGGAATAAATTCGCCGCCCATCCTGCTGAAGAGGGCAATGGTCAGTATAAGCAGGGCCCCCGCAGCAGATACCACCGTATACTTAATTTTTACCGCATAGCGGATAACCGGCGCATATATACGCTGGAAAAAATCCATCAGGCGATCGGAAAAATTGGGCTTATGCTTCGGCTTTTTTGAAAGAAAAAGAGCCGACATCATGGGGATATAGGTGAGCGAAAGAATGAGTGCACCCAAAATGGCAAAGCCTACGGTTTGTGCCATGGGGCGAAACATTTTACCTTCAATCCCAACCAGGGTGAGTATGGGAATGTATACGATAAGAATAATGATCTCACCAAAAGCCGCACTGTTCCTGATCTTTGATGCCGATGTATACACTTCCAGGTCCATCTCTGTCTGGGTGAGTTTTCCCGTGCTTTTTCTTAAACCCAGGTGGTGCATGGTAGCTTCTACAATGATTACCGCTCCATCTACGATCAGCCCAAAGTCAATGGCCCCCAGGCTCATGAGGTTGGCACTTACGCCAAACAGCTGCATCATGCCCAGTGCAAATAACATCGACAACGGAATGGCAGAAGCCACAATAAGGCCCGCACGGATATTTCCCAGGAAGAGAATCAGCACAAATACCACAATCAGCGCACCTTCAATCAGGTTATTTTTTACCGTATTGATGGCACGGTCTACCAGTCCTGTACGATCAATATAGGATTCAATCTCCACATCCGCCGGCAGCGCTTTGCGGACAGACTCCATCTTTTCTTTTACACGCTTTACCACCGCAGCGCTATTGCTGCCTTTCAGCATCATAACAATACCGCCTACTACTTCTTTTTCTCCGTTGTAGGTGACGGATCCATAGCGGATAGCATTGCCGGCTTTCACCTCTGCCACGTCTTTGATAAGAACAGGGATATTGTTTACTTTTTTAATTACGATATTTCGAATGTCATCCATGCTGCCAATGAGTCCCACTCCGCGGATAAAATAAGCGGTTGGTTTTTTATCAATATATGCGCCACCGGTATTTTCATTATTCTTTTCCAATGCTGTAAATATCTCGGCAATGGTTGTGTTCATTGAGTTGAGCCGGGCCGGGTTTACCGCCACTTCGTATTGTTTCAATAAACCGCCAAAACTGTTTACCTCTGCCACGCCTTTGGTGCCATACAGCTGTCGGGCCACTATCCAGTCCTGCATGGTACGCAGGTCCATAGCAGAGTACTTGTTTTCTGCTCCTTTTTTGGGGTGAATAACGTACTGATAGATTTCGCCGAGCCCGGTACTCACCGGAGCCAGTTCAGGACTGCCGATGCCTTTGGGAATTTTTTCTTCGGCCTCCTTTAATCTCTCGGTGATAAGCTGTCGGGCAAAATAAATGTCTACGTCGTCGTTAAATACGACTGTGATTACCGAAAGCCCAAACCGTGATATCGAACGCATCTCTTCGAGATCGGGCAGATTGGCAAGGCTTTGTTCAATGGGATAAGTTACCAGTTGTTCCGTTTCCTGTGCTGCGAGAGTTGGTGTGAGGGTGATGATTTGTACCTGGTTGTTGGTTATATCGGGTACAGCATCGATCGGCAGCTTGCCGGCACTCCAAACTCCCCAGATGATAAGTGCCAGCGTCATCATGGCTACAATAAGTTTGTGCCTGATGCTGAATAAAATGATTTTATTTAACATACAGTAAGGATGATTATGCATGCAGATAATGACAGTGCATTACCGCAGCAGGCAGTAGTTGAATGAATCATAGCCGGCGGCCTGCAACAGGTATGAGCATCGGTATGATAAGAATGAAATCATTCTTTCATTCAACCATTGCCGGTCAACAGATGTATTGTTTACGGGTAGTAAATACCTGGTCAGCACAAAGACTGACCGGATTTGACAGAAGAAATAATCAGGAAAGCCGGGGAGGTTGCCAGATGTTATGCAGGGTTTCGCAGCTTAAGCCGACTGAATAAAGTGTAAATGGATTACCCGGCATTATAAGCCGGCCTGCCTGAATTTTTTGTACCGGAGAAAAAATAGAGGACGCAGCACAGCAGGAACAAATACAGAAAGGCGTACATGCTTCTTTGGAATGCTCATGCTCCTGGTGAGTATTGGCTGCAGAGATGTTCACTTCTACCGGGGCAATACAATCTTTACTGTCACTGCAGGGAATGAATGACAGCCAGAGCAGGTAAAGTCCCAGAAAAAGAAACAGGAATCTCATGGCTGCAAAAGTAATACCTTCTTTTGCTTCCGCATGCGGTGACGGATAATTTATAATCTCACTGTGGTTGCAAAAATGGATGCCACTTGTTTTAAATGCTGGTATTGATAATAAACACCTTATAAAATACAAGGTTGAATAGTCTTAACAAAAACAGGTTGTACGGCGGTATCAGTACGGATTGCTATTTAAGTTAGTTCACCTTATTGTCTTGTTTTCTATGTACAGCACAGGACGGAAAAAATAGCTTAACTATGTAGCCGGTAACGACACTAAAATAATGTATGAAAGCGCTCGACAATTTTTATTTACGACAGGAAGAATCCGTAAGAGGCGTTTTTCTGGCACTAAAAGCGCTAATTCTTGCACAGGATAAAGAGGTGACCAGCGAACTGAAATATGGAATGCCTTTTTTTTGCTATAAAGGAAAAATGTTCTGCTATCTGTGGGTGAATAAAAAAACCGGTCAGCCCTATATCGGATTGGTCGAAGGCAAATATTTTACTCAACCTTTTTTGTTGCAGGAGAAAAGATCACGTATGAAAATTATGCTGCTGGATCCCAACCGCGATTTGCCCGTTCAAACAATCAGCACGCTCATTAAACAGGCACTTGATCTTTACCGCACTGGTGTCATAAAACTTCCCGTTTCCGGATATGCAAGCCGTAAAACACTTAGATGAAAATCAGTGTTAATCTTCATAACCCCTGTTAGTCCCTGATATTCTGTCTTGTAAGCGGGCGGATGCGACATGTTGTGGGACTCCCCGCCAGAAAAAATTGTTACGAAGGAGTGATTTTTTTAAATTGTGTATCTGGTACACTTTATTAAACCATTAACGATTAAACTATCCATTATGAAAAAAAGGGCTACACTATCCCTGGTGTTGGCGGCATTGCTATGCCTCACCAGGCTCCACGCACAGGATGATGTAATGATGCAGGCTTTTTACTGGAATGTGCCGGTAAATGAAGCCGGCAAAAACGGCTCATGGTACGATACACTCCGGGCTAAACTTGCCGATATGAAATCGGCCGGCATACGGGCCTTATGGATGCCGCCGCCGTCGAAAGGTAATTTTGGAATCAGCGACATGGGCTATGGCATCTTTGATCATTATGACCTGGGCGATTACAATCAGAAAGGAACAACAGAAACCCGCTTTGGTTCCCGTTCCGAATTAGCCAGTCTTATCACTGATGCACATTCAACTTCGGGAGGAGTTCCCTATATGGATGTGTATGCAGATGTAATCCTGAATCATATTTATACCGATAATTCACTGGCGCAGGAGAGTGGCGATAACCCCGCCGTAAAAACCTATGTATATAATAAAGCTGTGAGCGGAGGTACACAACGGGTTCCCTATCCCACCAATGAAATCCGGTGGCTTATTCCCAATGCAGCTGCGGGTGATTATTATATCCAAATCAGCGGTTATTTTCTTAATTACAGCGGCGCAGTTGGCGAAAGGGGATACGATGTGTATTTTAAATTTACCGATGCGGCACCGCCATCACCGGGCAGCCAGTTATGGGAATATGAACCTAATAATGGTAGCGGTAATTATAACGTAGCGCTCGATCAGCGTACCTACAGCGGTCATATGCAAAACTCAACTGATATCGATGAATACAAAATCACACTGGCTACTGCCGATACCATCGAAATTATTCTGACTGCCCGCAGAGAAGGTACCAACCCGTCTACCAACGCATGGGAGTGGCAATGGGCTGCCCAGACAAATGGCTACTATCCCTCTGCTGTCTGGTACAATGGTTCCAATATTGCCAGCTCTTCACTCAAAGCTTTTACCGCTACTGCAGTCGATTATGTGAATCACACCGGTACGGATGAACCCAACTATACCTGGAGTTATACCAATTTTCACCCGGTAGATGCTGCCGATTATCTCGGTGATGGTGGCAGCACCGAAGGTGGATATGAAGATCAGCTGGTGCCCAATACCAAATGGTTTGGGATGGACTTCAATACATATGATACAGTTGTGCAAAACCGGTTGAAGACATGGGGTACCTGGCTTACCAATACAATAGGATTTGATGGCTACCGGCTCGATTTTGTACGCGGCTTCCAGGAAGATTTTGTATCAGACTGGGTAAACAACCTTCCACTCAAAGGTGGAGCGCAGCGGTTTATCGTAGCTGAGTATTTTACGGGTTATAAATACAGGTTGAAAAACTGGGTCAATACACTGGCGGGCGATGGTGCGGATGTGGATGTATTTGATTTTCCCCTAAAAAACACACTTACGCAAATGACCAATGGCACAGGTGCCAGCTTTAATATGGCCTGGCTCAATCATGCCGGTATGGTAAGAGACGATGGAGGCAACTCCCTGGGTGGTACTTCGGTCGTTACATTCCTCGAAAACCATGATACAGGAAAGGAACATGATAAATGGGTGATACAGGACTGGAGGATGGGTTATGCCTATATCCTGTTTGCCGAAGGCAGACCCTGCTTGTTTTATCCGCAGTACTATGGTGTCACGCAAACCGACAATCATAATCCATCGCTTACTGTAACACCGCCCTCATCGTTGAAACGGGATATCGACAAGCTGATGTTTATCCGCCGCACTTACCTCAACAATTCGATGATTGTGCTCACGGAGCAGGGCAATCCTGTAACCGAGCCTTCGCCCAATGGCACTACAACTTTTGCGGGCGATACCTGGAATGTGTATGCAGCCCGCAGGCAGGGTAATGGCACCAAAAGCGGGGGTATTCTTGTGATCAATAATAATAACAGTCTTACCCGTGGCATCTGGGTAGACAACGATGGCTCTCCCAACGGTACGGCTACATCTGGTTATAGCGACTGGAAAAATCAGGTACTGGTCAACGCACTCGATACTACCCAAAAAACTACCGTGGCCAATGATGGTCGGGTACATGTGTGGGCTCCTGCACGGGGCTATGCTATCTGGGTGCTGCAATCGGAGTATGTGGGTGATGGTATTGCAAGGGGAGTTAACTCGGCTCCTGCAGCACCGGTGGCGGTGGTTGCTGATGCAGCACCAACTGAAAATTCTGTGCGAGCCTTTCCCAATCCGGCCGGATCGCAGACAACTATTGAATATACGCTGACAAAAACAGCTTCGGTTCGTCTCGAAATATTTGATGCTAATGGCCGCCTGGTAAAAGTGCTGGCATCAGGCAAAATGGGTAAGGGAAAATATCAGTCGGTCTTTCGTACTCCGGTGGCCGGATTGTATACCTACCGTCTTAGCCTTGATAAGGAAATGAAAACCGGAAGGGTAATGATCGGTCAATGAGGTAAAGCATAGTTGATATATTTACTAAAGCGGTCATTGATCAGCATTTATTGCTTACCTCAATGGCCGCTTTTCTTTTCATGAGGGTTTGCATGAATGGCAGTTTACCTGTTGGTTTTTATAAGGGGTATAAAAAATGCGGAGCTGCTAATGCATCTTTTTTGCCATAATTGATCAAAAAGAAGCGACCGGATTTTTTTTGGCAGATGCGCCTCTCCGGTGCTGGAATGGTTTTTGATTTTTTTTTCCGAAACGAGTGATTATGATTCAGAAAAAAGATCCTGTCAAACAGTATGCACAGCCTCCGTTTCCGCCGCAGGAGCAGAATATGCCCGGCGAAGAGAGCAGGATGGACCCGCGTCCGGATCATGGTGAGACATCTTACCGGGGAACAGGAAAGCTGAAAGGGAAAAAAGCTATCATTACGGGTGGTGATTCCGGAATTGGTAAGGCCGTGGCGATTGCATTTGCACGCGAAGGCGCAGATGTCTGCATTTCTTATTTAAATGAGCATGAAGATGCCCGCGAAGCAGCAGATTATATTCAGCAAGCAGGAAGAAAGGCGATGCTGGTGCCTGGCGACATCAGCGACGAACAACACTGCCGCACTATTATTGATAAGGCTGTACGTGAACTGGGGGGTATTGACATCCTGGTCAACAATGCAGCTTATCAGCAAGTTCATAATTCGCTGCAGGATATTTCGCCGGAGGAATGGGATTATACATTCCGGACAAACCTTCATTCCATGTTTTATTTATGTAAGGCAGCGGAAGCACATCTGCGCCCGGGCAGCTCGGTTATCAATACTTCCAGTGTAAACAGCTATACACCCAATCCCACACTTATACCCTATGCCATTACCAAAGGAGCGATACAGAATTTTACAGCGGCGCTCGCTCAGTTGTGGGCAGAAAAAGGGATAAGGGTTAATTGTGTGGCACCAGGTCCGGTATGGACACCACTTATTCCAGCCAGTTTCGATGCAAAACGGACGAGCAAATTTGGGCAGCAATCTCCTTTTAAAAGACCCGGACAGCCTGCAGAACTTGCGCCTGTATATGTATTGCTCGCTTCTGGTGAAGCTAGTTATATTTCCGGCGCTACCATACCGGTAACGGGAGGAATGCCTACTGTATAATTAATATTTTTTGAACAGCCGGTAATGGCTTTTTTAAAGAATCAATGCTGTATCCCCATTCTGGGGAATATTCCCCAGAATGGGGATACAGCATACAAGAGCAAATTGTACCGGAAAGATATTACGTCTCGGTTTTTCTGGTATTGTTTATGAAGCTTTCATAAGAAAAATTATGAAACACAATTCACAATCAGAAAAAGCTGCAGGGAGTAAGCAGGTGACGCAAAAAGACAATCATTCATCCGCCTCTCCGCTTGAATTTTTTTTCATCAGCCAGTTGCAGGATATGTATGGTGCAGAAAATAAATTACTTGACACGCTCAATGAAATAGCAGGGTATTGTACGTCCGAAGAACTGGAAGATGCTGTTATGGATCACCGGAAACAAACAGAAAGACAGGTGAAGCGTATTGAAAAGATATTTTCAATGGTGGGCCGGGAAGCGACAGAGAAAAAATGTGCAGTAATGGAGGCCCTGGTCGCCGAGGCAAAGGAAATAATAGAGATGACCCCCGAAGATTCGGCCACGCGTGATGCTGCGATTATTATTGCCCTGCAAAAAACAGCGCATTATGAAATTGCTACCTACGGCGGGTTGCTGGAACTGGCGTTGACGATGGAACTCGGGCAGGCAGCGGCTTTGCTTGATAAAACGCTGAAGGAAGAAGAAGAAGCCGACCGCGAACTGACCTATATAGCAGAAAGCTTTATTAACGTACGTGCTGAGCAGGAAGGGCCTTATTCCTGGCAGAAGAATGAAGAAGTTTCGGTTTAATCAAGCGTAAGTGTTAAGTATCGTTCATGGAAAGGTTGCTCGAGTAGCAGCCTTTTTGTATGACCGGTCGCCTATGAATAAAAAACCGGGAACGTATCTGAGCACGTTCCCGGTTTCTTTATGGCAGGCAATAATTGGAGCAGGGTCAATAATAGTTTTGCCTGCTTCTGCGATTATTATTCCGATCGGGCCTGTATCCGCCATTGCCGGAAGATGCAAAACCCCGGCGGGAGTATTGCTGGCTGCTTTGCTCGGGCCGGTAACGGCTTGACTGACGCCTTTCATCTATATCATATCCGCGGTTTCGATCATAGCCGGAACGGGCTTCCTGACCTGACGGATAGCGGTCCTGCGATGAATAATTATAATTATACCCTCTGTTTTGCGGAGAAGGCTGTTGCTCGCGGTAGCCGCGGTTTCTGAACCGGCTTCCTCTTTCATCAAACGGTTCTGCATATTGCCGTGAAAAACCGGGATTACGATCATCGTAATCAGATCCATAATCTTCATACTCATCTTCGAAATAATCATCCATGTCGCTCTCGTAACGCCCCTGGCGCTGATTGCTGCCATCTTCGTATTCGTCATCAAACTCGTAACTGTCCTGGTACGCACGTTCACGTGGCCATTCGCCCTGCCTGTTACGATAAGGATGTTGCCTTTGCTCCTGATTAGCCTGTCGATATCTGCGCTGATCATTTCTTTGTCTGTTCATAAAATGATTTTTTAAGAATGATTAAAAGGTTTTGATTAAAGAGTCAAACACTATGCCTTTCATGGCATATGGGTTGCGATAGCTATGCATATAGAAACTGATTTAAAATAATCATTATGGAAAAACAACTGGTGCCAGTACAGGAAGAAGGAAAATCTGCTGAGTTATTCAGCGAAAGGAAAATGAACAACGAGGCAGAAGCTGCGCTCATCTTTAGTTATGCGCGTGATCGCCTGCTCAATCCGGCCTGCTGGGTCGAACTTGCAGGAGAGCTTGGAACAAACTTTATGCAGACAGACAGGGATGGGAATACAATAGATCGGCCGGTATCAATGGGCGATTATATCCGGATAGATATACCCGGACCCGGCCCCGTAGCCGGCCATGGCTATGATTGGGTCACAGTTACACGGATCGAACAGCAGAAAAGCAATTCAAGGCACGAAGAGTCTACGGGTATGCAACTGATGGTAAGCAATGATCCGCTTGAAGCTGGTGACGATGCAGCTCATTTTTTCGAAAAGGGTGCAACCTCTACGTTTATTCTCAACAGAAAAGATACGCTGGTTACTGCTTCCTATTTTGGAAGAAACGAAGTGGTAAACAATGCTACCGAAAGAGTATCAGATAATATAAGGAATACCATGGTGGGTGCCGGGGCTATTCTGGGTTTATCGGAGCTGCAGTGGAAATCATTGCTCGAAGGTTTTCTGAGCGATTTAAAATGAGCAAGAAATACGTAATTGCCCCAATTTGGGGCAAATGGGTAATAGGTGGGTATTGATTTACCTCAGATATTTTCTGCATCAGAAGTGATCAAGTCTGGCATGATAATTCTTCTGTTACTATAAAAAGAATTTTATGAGACCAAGAAATGTAATGATGGCTACCATCGGTGTTTTTCTGTTAAGTCTGTTTGTATGGGCTTGTGCCAATCAGGGAAAAGATAGTGTGGAAGAAGCCGATTCGGCCAATAAGGTCGAACGCAAAGCAGCAGATAGTACAGGCGCATATACGGCCGATGAAGCTACTTCGAAGTTCCTTGTCAGGGCAGCCAATGGTGGCAAAGCGGAGGTAAGGATGGCCGAGCTGGCTTCCGGAAAATCATCTCGCGATGATGTAAAGAAACTTTCGGCTATGCTTATTGAGCATCATAACCAGGCCAACGAAAGAGTAAAGACCCTGGCCACAGAAAGAAGTGTAATGCTTCCGGATAGTTTAAGCGAAGATAAAATGAAGGCCTATCAGGATCTTTCCGGTAAAAACGGAAAAGATTTTGACCGGAAATATATCAACGTTATGATCGATGATCATCAGAGCGATATAAAAGTATTTGAAGAGGCTGTGGAAAAAAGCGGTGACGACCAGGTGAGGTCATTCGCTCAAAATACTTTACCACTGCTAAGGTCGCATCTCGATTCATTAAAAGTATTGAAGGATCGTATCAGGTAAGTTGGTGTTTTGTTTGTCATTTTCTGGTAGTCTCTTGTGTTTGCTTGCAAGGATTACCAGAAAATACTTTGTAAGATACCTGGTAGATCCATCGTCGCAAAGTACCCGTTGTTGCGTGATAAACTTTAGTTGCAGGCTTTTTCGGGATTTAGTCCGTCTTCCTTTTCTTCTTGAGGAGCCGTAAAAATGTTTTTTCAAGTGATGATAAACTGTTTTTCCCAAACAGCACGCCTGCCCTCGCAGGCCTGATGAGGGTAAGGCAGTTTTTTTCTTTGTAGTATTCCAGGATTACAGGATGAATGTAGTAGCCGTGGCAGATACTTGCCGTATTGCCAAGCCGGCTGCTCACGTGTAAGAGCATACTTTTTAAATCCTGTGCAGGAGAATCATTGGACGGTGTGGCTGATTTCGAAAGGAGGAAGTCGAGCGCGTAAATGCTGCCTGCCCAGGTTCTGAAATCTTTGGCGCTGAAATTTTCCCCGCATGCTTCCTGTATATACTGATTCACGAGTGTGGAGGTTATTGATCTTCGGTTACCGGCAGGGGTATAGTATTGAAATAGTTTTTTTCCCGGAAGTTCACGGCAGGAGCGTATAAGCCTGATGAGGTGTTTGTCTCGTATGGATTGCTGCTGCATAATACCTTTTTTACCCCGGAAAGTGAGGGTCATTTTACCGTTGCCGATCTTCACATGATCGTCGCGCAGTGTAGAAAGCCCAAAACTGTGATAGCGCTTTTCATATTCAGGATTGCCGGGTCTTATATGACTGCACTCCAGTAATCGGATGGCGATGGCAATCACTTTCCGTTCATTCCATTCTTTGTCACGGAGATCATGACTCACCTGACGGCGAAGCGCAGGAAGGCCATAGCCAAATTGAAGCAGCCGGTCATATTTTTTCTGACTGCGTTTATTGACCCATAAGGGATGATAGCGATATTGTTTTCTGCCTGCTGCATCTACACCCGTGGCCTGTAAATGTCCATTGGCGGAAGGACATATCCATACATGGGCCCAGGCAGGAGGGATGGCCAGGGCCCTGATCCGGTTAAGTAAACTGGCAGACCGCACTGGTTTGCCCCGGTAATGGTAAGAGAAGCCCTTTCCTCTTCGGACACGTGTTATGCCCTGCGTAGCAGAGGTGAGGGGAACGTGTTTAAGGGTGCCTGTTTTTGCCCGGAAAGAATTATCTTTTTTTGCCACTCAATTGTTTTATACCAACCCACACTATTCTTATAAATAAGGCTAATGTAATTATCAGCAATGTGGCACATATAATGGTTTCAGTATCCTGTTGCATAGAAAAGGTTTTATAATGATCTGTCACTGGTTTCTTCCTGCACTATCGAAGCGGAAAGCCGGCATGCGCTCATAGCTGGCCGTATCTTTCGAAGAGTTGTTGTCGGGTACCGGCGAATTTGCTGAATCGGCATGCGGCGTATTGGGCGATGCAGAATCAGGCTCGTTGTTGCTGCAACTGAAGCAGTATGTCACAATCGCTATAAATAAATATATCTTTTTCATAAGCCCTGCTAAATGCCCTTTTGTTATCAGGTACTACTGCAAAGGCAGGGCCATATTGTAAAAGGAGAAAGCAGGAAGATTGCAGTACCCGGCATGGGGCATTCTAACCACAGTGGGTAAAATCAGCTGCGTTTTTTCCGGTTGGCGATGCTCAGCCGTAATTGAGAAACCAGGTCACCGGTAGCTTTTTCCGTTTTGGGCGTGGCTGCGGGCAATTTCTTGCCGGTGGCCCGGGCACGGATGATTTTCATCAGATTTTTGGTATAGGTGTCCTTGTAATTCTTAATGTCGAATGATGAGTCCAAGCTGCGCACAAGACTGGTGGCCATTTTGAGTTCTCCGGGTTTTACCCGGTTCTGAGCTGTTTGTTTGATGATAAAATCAGCCGGGTCGGCAATTTCCTGCAGAAAACGCAGCGTATGGAGAATAAGCATATGATGAACAGCCCGTATAATCACCAGGTGCTCGCGGTTGCGGAGTACAAATGTTCCCACGCCGCATCGCTTTGATTTTCGCAGTACTTCTTCAAGCAGTGCAAAGGCTCTTTCCCCGCCTTTGGCAGGGCTCAGGTAGTAGGCGCTGTTGTAGAGTATCACATCTATTTCTGCGGGATCTACAAATGTTTCCATGGTAATTAACTTCGTCTTTTCAGGGCTGGCTTTTTCGAAATCGCTTTTGGCCAGAACAACGTATTTGCCATTGATCTCGTAACCTTTCACAATATTGTTCCAGGTCACTTCTTTTCCGGTTTGCTCATTAACGCGTTTAAAACGGATATTGGAATAATCCTTTTTATCCAGCATGTCAAAATCAAGACGTGATTCTTTCACGGCTGAATAAAGTTTGACGGGTATGTTGACCAGTCCAAAGGCAATGGCACCGCTCCAGATTGCTTTCATGTTTCGGAATTTTTAGCTGATAACTGCCGAAGTATTTTTTTTATGTTAATGCCTTTCTGCAATACAGGTTTGAAGAGATCGCCTTCTTTTTTAATTCTTTTTAATGCATTGCGCAGGGTAAAATTCGTGATCTTCAATCCTTTTTTTACCTCATCCCAGTGGAGTGGCATAGATACGGGCGCTTCCGGTTTGGGCCGCACAGAGTAGGGCGCAGCAAGGGTGGCAGATGGACGGTTTTGCAGGAAGTCGATATAAAGACGTCCTCTTCTTTTGCGTATCATCCGTTCTGTTGTGGCAATTTCAGGCAAGCGGCTTTCCGCCTCAGTGGCTATCAGCCGGGCAAACAATTGAGATTCTTCGTAAGTATACTTTTCTCCCAGCGGCAGGTATACATGTAAGCCGGTTGAGCCGGATGTTTTGGGATAGCCTTCAACTTTCAGTTCTTCCAGTATCTTCCGGATGACGTTGGCAACAGCGATCACATCTTCGAAACTGCTTTTTTTGCCGGGATCCAGATCAAGCAGGCACCAGGTAGGATGGTCAGGGTTTTTGATGGTGCTGCTCCAGGGATTAATCTCTATAGTACCCAGGTTGGCCATATAGATAAGATCGGCTTCCGATTGAGGTACCAGAAAGTGTTTACGCTCTCCTTCCGTAGTATACGGATACTGGTATATCCAGTCGGGCACTTTACCGGTAACATCTTTTTGATAAAATCCTTTCTGTTTAATGCCATGCGGGAAACGATAGAGCGATTGCGGCCTGTTGATTATATAAGGCAGCATATAAGATGCTACACTGTCGTAATAATTCAACAGATCTTTTTTTGTAATCCCATCGTCAGGCCAGTACAGTTTATCCGGGTTGCTGATAAGTAATTCTTTTTTATCAACCAATAGGGTGACCTTTTTCTGGCCTTTGGTATCCTGAATCAGTGCAGCAGTCCGGTTTGCCATTTTTAGTGATTTTGAAGTATGTGTTGTTGTTGCACTTTCCTTGCGCATGGAGGCACCGGTCTTATCATCACGCAGACCTTCAAAACTGGCATGACGCATCAGTCCATCGCTCGTGAGTTCCGTAAAATTAACTTCTGCCACCAATACCGGCTTTATCCAGGTGATGAATTCCTCTGCGCTGCGGGCACGGGCTTCTTCGGCCCGGAAAATAAACGGGCAGACATTAGTAGCAAGCGACTGCATTTTCTTCATCAGCTTTTGCTGTTGCGGCTCGGGGAATCCTGTACCTATACGGCCGGCATAAATCAGTTTATTGTTTTTATATACTCCTGCCAGCAGGGAGCTGAAGGCACGGGGCGAATCCTTTTTATGTGTAAAGCCGCCCAGTATTACCTCATGCCTGTTTCTGATCTTTAGCTTGAGCCATTCCCTGCTTCGGATACCCGGTGCATAGAGACTATCGCTTTTTTTGGCTATAAGACCTTCCAGTCCTTTTTTATGCGCCGATTTCAGTAACGACAGTTTTACATTATCGCTGTAGCGGATTACCCGATCTGCCGGTAATAATTCTTTCAGCAACGAACGGCGTTCTGCGAGGGTGAGGCCTGTGGTGTCTTCTCCGTGCAGCCACAGCAGATCAAATGCGTAATAGATCAGCTGACCCTCTTTTTCAGATCTCCAGTTTTGCAGATCACCGAATCGGGGATAGCCTTTTGTATTACGCACACACACTTCTCCATCCAGTACAGCCTCCAGTTCAAGCCGCTGCAGGGCATCGCGTACCGGATAGAAACGTTCATCATATCGCTGATTGTTGCGGGAGTACAGGTGAACGGAATCGTTATTGCAGGAAGCAATTACGCGGTATCCATCCCACTTGATTTCATACAGCCAGTCAGCATCCGATGCAGCGGGAGTGGAGGCGCTCGCTGTGGCCAGCATAGGGGAGATAAAACCGGGAACGTCCTTTGTTGCCGACTTGCGTTTTTTTCCTTTTACTGCTTTCTTTTTTAGGGCCGGTTTTCGGGGAGTTGATTTCTTTTTGACAGTTTTCGGTGAGCGTAAAATATCCTTTTCTGTGGCATACTCATCCTGATGTTTGATAAGAAGCCATTGGTTTTTTTCTGCCTGCTTCATTTTTACAAGCGAAAATTCACCTTTTAATTTATCTCCATAAAGTATGAAAGTGAGTTTGCCTTTTTTAAGCTGGCGCAACAGGTTCTTTTCCTGTTCCGTTTTGTTTTTTCCTTCTCCGGCAGGTGTATAAGTACCATGATCCCAGATTTCTACCGTGCCGGCACCATAATGTCCCTTGGGAATAATGCCTTCAAAACGGCGATAGTTGTAGGGATGATCTTCTACCATTACGGCCAGCCTTTTTTGTGCGGGGTCCATCGAGGGGCCTTTGGGAACGGCCCAGCTTTTTAACACACCTTCCATTTCGAGCCGGAAATCATAATGCAGGTGCGATGCATCGTGCTTCTGTACAACAAATTGCAGGCTTTTGGCCTTACTCGTTCCGCCTTCAGGCTCGGGAGTATGGGTAAATGATCTTTTTTTCTTATAAATGCTCAATCCCATGCACTTATTGCACAAATAGTCGTGCCAAATTGGGGAAAATACACGGAAGAAAGAAATATCATTAATCCTAACGATAATAATAAGGTATGGAATCAGGCATGAGGTTTGAAACGATTACAGTGCTTTCTTCATTTTAACAATAATACTATGCATGCAAACAATCCCTATGCGCTTATAACCGGAGGGTCTTCCGGAATAGGCCTGGAACTCGCACGTCTTTTTGCGATGGATGGACATAATCTTATCCTCGTAGCCCGTAATTCGGGTGGTCTTCGAAAGGCAGTAGCTGAGTTGAAAGAATTTGACGTAGATGTCATACTCATGTCGGCAGATTTTTTTGGAGAGGGAACGGCTTTTAACGTATTCGCAGAAGTGAAAAGGCTGAGCCTGCAGGTAGATATCCTGGTCAACAATGCCGGCCAGGGGCAGTATGGATTCTTTAAAGACACCGATATAAACCGCGAACTGGCAATTATTAATCTTAATATCTCTTCCCTGGTAGTTCTTACGAAACTCTTTTTGAAAGATATGCTGATCCGGCGGAGCGGAAAGATACTGAACATAGCAGGTATGGTAAACGAGCCTCCGGCCCCATGCCAGGCAATTTATTGTGCTACCAAAGCATTTGTGGAATCTTTTACGCAGGCATTGCGCAAGGAGGTGACGGAGGACGGTATTACGGTAACTGCTTTACTGCCCGGCCCTACCAATACCGATTTTTTTAATAAAGCTGGTATAGAAAATGTACACCATCTTCAAAGTAAGGAGCTACTGGCCGATCCCGCAATCGTGGCGAGATGTGGTTATGATGCCCTGATGCGGGGCGAAGGTAAAGTGCTGGCCGGTTGCACAACAGAAATGATAGCAGATATAAGTCTTTGAACTTTAAAATGAGCATAAAACGGTTTCTGAAAAGTAATGGGCTGTCTCTCGTTTTTATTAGCCTGTTTTTCCTGTCCTGGATAGGCCAATGGCTCACCGGTCATCACACATATAATAAAAACAGGGAAGAAGATGGATTGCCAGCCATTCCACTGACACAGTATACTTTTTCCGGACATTTTATACAGGCGACTTTTGAAAACTGGGAGAGCGAATTTCTGCAGATGGCGTTATTTGTGTGGTTAACTATTTTTTTAAGGCAGAAAGGATCTTCTGAATCAAAAAAACTGGAAGGTGGTGAAGAGGTTGACCGCGAACCGGATCCTTGTCGGGAAGGAGCGCCTGCGCCGGTTAAAAAAGGGGGCTGGCAACTTTGGTTGTATCAACGATCGCTGACTATTGTATTGCTGGTATTGTTTCTGCTCTCGTTTATGCTTCACCTGTACGGAAGTCTTAAGGACGAAAATGAAGAACTACTCCGAAAAGGTCAGCAGGCGGAGAGTCTGCCGGACTATCTTGCCGATACGCGATTCTGGTTCGAGTCTTTTCAAAACTGGCAAAGTGAATTTTTGTCTGTTTTTTCAATTATAGTATTATCTGTTTTTCTTCGGCAGAAAGGCTCGCCACAATCCAAACCGGTAGATGCTTCGCACGAGGAAACCGGTGGATAGAAGCAATGGCCTGATATTTTGAGGAATAAGTTTTTTTGAGAATTAATTAAAAAGAAAAGATGGCAAACAAAAAAGCAGGAGTGGCGTTGGTGGGTATGGGAGAGTATGCAGTCACTCAGTTGATACCTGCCTTACAGGAAACATCAAACTGTTACCTCGCTGCATTGGTGAGCGGCGATGAAGAGAAGCTTACAGCACAGGGAAGGCAACTTGGAATTGGTCAGGAACATTTGTATACATATGACCGGTTTGATGCCATTGCCGATGATGCGGCCGTTGACTTCGTATATATCACCCTGCCTAATTTTCTTCACTACGAGTATGTCATACGCGCTGCGGCTGCGGGAAAACATATCATTTGCGAGAAACCAATGGCGATGAATCCGATGGAGTGCCAGCAGATGATCCGGGCAGCCCGGGATGCCCATGTATGCTTTTCGATGGGATATCGCCTTCACTTCGACCCTTTTCATCGAGAACTGATGCGGCTGGGCCAGCAGGAGGTTTTTGGACCCGTAAAACGCATTACGATGCGCAATAGTATGAATGCTGAGAAGGAAGGATGGCGGCTGGATGCAGAACGATCCGGTGGCGGACCGCTAATGAATAATGGCATTTACTGTATTCAGGCAGCTATTTACATTACGGGTAAATTGCCAGTAGCTGTGTCGGCTCAGTTTTCCGGAAAAGAAGCTGCTGTACATTTTAATGAGGTGGAAGAGGGAATCCGGTGGAAACTTTTTTTTGACGATAATGTAGTGGCCGACTGCGAGAGCCGCTACGACGCAAATGAGGATATGATTTTGGTAGAAGCAGCGTCGGGCTGGTTTAAACTGGAGCCTGCATTTGCTTACGATGGACTAAAAGGTGAAACAACTAACGGCCCCATATCTGTTACGCCTATTAATCAGCAGGCTGCTCAGCTGGACGATTTTGCATCCTGTATTTTAACTGGCAGGCAAAGCCCGGTATCCGCCGAAATGGGAATGCGGGATATGGAAATAATAGCTGCTATCTATGATGCTGCCAAAAGAAGGAACTGTCTTCGCCTTACGTTGCAGGAGTATGCCGTGCTGCCGGAAATGTAGATTTTCAGAAGAATAGAAATGCCCTGCCTTTTAAAGTGTGGTATTCAAGACAGGGCAATGCAGTTAAAGTCCATTTTTCTTTTCCTGGTTATCCACACGGAATGAGATTTTACAATTGAGCCCATAGCTGGTGATCCTGTTGTCCTGTACATGGGCTTTTATATGTTTTATGTATATAGAATCAATATTCTTGATGGTCATTGATGCATTCTGAAGCGCCTGTTGTAGTGCATCTTCAATGTTTTTTTCTGAGGAGCTGATTACTTCAATAACTTTTACGATAGGCATAATGTAAAATTTAAGATGAACGAATAGGTTTATTGGTCCCGGTAGTATTTAATCGCGCCGCGATCGGCTGGCAACAAAACCGGCAATGAGGATGACGAGCACAATGATGGATAGTATTAACGGAAAAATTCCCATTTTTTTATTGGTAAAACACAAAAAGGATGCAATTCTGGTCTCACACGTAAACGACTGAATATATATAAGTGGGTGTGGTACAAACGGGGTGCTGCTACCTCAACGGGGGTATAGCATCATATTCTGGTATCAGGATTGCAGTAAGCAGAGGTATGGGACAAAAAACTTTTACGGGCACGGGTTTGTTTTATCTGTTGCTCATTCTTTGGTCTGTATGGTACATGGTGGCTGCATTTGCAAAGCCGCCTTTGTGGTTTCATATCATCGGTGCTGTAGCACTATTTCTTACTTTTTTTAGAATTATCAGAGGCGATGACTAAAAGCTATGGGTATCTTTTATATTCCTTGTTGCTCTGAAACGCAAACTACTGATAGCTGAGCACATGAAATCCGATAGAGTCGTTGTTCGGTAGCGGCTCCCGGAAACTAAACCATGCTGTACGCACAGAATGTCTCGGCAGAAGATCAAGACGGATGCAGGTCTTTTCGATCAGTTTTTGCTGACGCCATAAAGCTGCTTCTAGCTGAACTTCTTTTACCGTTTGACCGCCTTCGTTGTACACATGTAACTGATACCTTCCTGGATCAAAAACTTCCGGTACAGCTTTTACTTCAAAGGTTAACCGGGGTGCTGTTTCAGAAAACCTGATCCATTGATAGCTCAGATAAACAAGAAGCCCTGCCAGCAGAATAAAGCCTGCGAAAAAAACAACCCATTCCAGTTTATTTTTTTCTTGGAGAAAATGTACGCTGAATGCTTTGAAAAACGACATATTTTTTATGGATTTGGTTTAATAAGGAGCCGGCCGGCAGAGGCCCCCAGCATGGCAGGCAGGGCCAGCACGATCACAGAAGAAATAGAGGTGAATAATCCGGTGCCGTTTAACTGGCCGAAAAACCATAACATCAGTACCGAAGCACAGAGCGAAGCAAGGTACGCGGGAATTGTATGAAGAAGGATAGTGCGTACCAGTGGCGTTTTTCCGGTAGCAACCGATCCTTTGAAGTCACTGAAAAAAAGGATGACAGCCCCGAGCAGCAACGATTCGGTAACAAGAGCTATCAGTGAACCAATGGTGCTGTTGACGGCAATGGTTTTTACTTCTTCCGTAGGAGCTATATTTCCGGCCAGCACTACGCTGCCGCAAAGAGCCAGTATGAACCGGCCTGTTACGCTATCGTCTTCCGGTTCGTTTTGCGGAGGAGGGTTGCCTTTCTTTTCGGCAGGCATCTTTGTTCCCAACTGGGCTGTACCGATTGAGATGCCAATAGCAACCGGCATAGCCTGTACAATGATCTTACCGGCTGTTTCATTAAGATTTATATAATGCCAGTCAAGCTGCCCCAGCGATTGAAGCACAATCACAGACAAAAACAGACCCAGCCCAATCTCTTCAACCGAATCAGTCCATATTTCGGTCCAGCTGGCTCCCGCATGAAGACCCGCATGCCGGTTATAGCCCATTAGTAAAAGGAAGGTTGCAAGTATATAGGCCAGCAGGCGGTAGGGTGGAATAGACTGTGCGGTCCACCACATTCCCATCGTATAAAATAACGGAAGGCTGAATATCAGACCACCGGTAATTCCGCGGGCATATTCTTTCAGCGAATCACTCCAAACCTTCACCTGTTTGATTTTTTATGCAAATTGTGCAAATTGTCTGCCATGAAAGATGCTGTACGCTCTTATTACTTTTTCAATTGCTGTAGATAATAATACCCGCCATTTCCCCACTTAGACCAGGCTGGTCTGTACACAAAAAACTACCGGTTTTACATTTTGCCTGTTGCGCAGCTTATATAACTGGTAGTGATGTACTGGCATAGTTTTTTTATTCATTTTTCTGAATAAGAGTTTTTTATATGCTATCAACAGTACTTATAACCGGGGGCGCCGGCTTTATTGGTTCTCACCTGGCAGATACTTTACTGGCCCGTGGTTATAAGGTGAGGGTGCTGGATAATCTGACTCCGGAAGTACATGGAAATGCGGCCCGGCGACCAGAGCGCCTGAGCGATGAGGTGGAGTTGATGATAGGTGATATCCGCAATCAACAGGATGTTCGCAGGGCACTGAAAGACGTGGACATTGTCTTTCATCTGGCTGCCCGTATGGGCACTGGTCAGCATACATATGAACAGGCGCAGTATACATCTGTCAACAATACCGGCACTGCGGTTTTACTGCAACAGCTGATTCATGGCGGGGTCCAAAAGCTGGTCGTGGCCAGTAGCATGAGTGTATATGGAGAAGGTCTTTACAAGGATGTACATGGGCAACTGGTAGAAAATGTAAACCGCTCTGTGGAGCAGCTGCAGCAAAAAAGCTGGAATCCGGTTGATCTGGAGGGAAGGCCTTTGCTGGCCTGTCCCACATCAGAGCTTAAACAGGCCAGGATACATTCAGCTTACGCGTTATCGAAAGCTGCGCAGGAGCGGATGTGCCTGCTTGCAGGTGAAGCATACGGTATACCGGTAGTGGCATTACGGTTCTTTAATGTATATGGAATGCATCAGATGTTTTCCAATCAGTATACCGGTGCGCTCACCATATTTGCCTGGCGCCTTCTCAACGACAGGGCTCCATTGTTGTTTGAAGATGGCCTGCAGCAACGTGATTTTGTACATGTCAAAGATGCTGTGGCAGCCTGCTGCAATGCTATGGATATGATTGATAGCGGATGTAGCGTATACAATATCGGTAGTGGCCAATCCACTACCTACCATGATGTGGCTACTATGCTGGCGCGTATTACCGGCAGGGAACATATTCGTCCTGAAATTTCGGGCAAATACCGCGAAGGAGATATTCGCCACTGCTTTGCAGACATTAGCAAAGCATGGAAGGAGCTCCGGTATCGTCCTCAGGTATTTCCGGATCAGGGACTTGCCGAAATAACCGGGTGGCTGAAGGAGCAGAGTACTGCTGACCGGTTTATACGGTTTGGACAGAATTAATTAGGCAAATTGGTTATCCTATATGAACAACAGTTTATCTTCTCCTGGTTCTAACCCTAAGCCAACCCTGGCTTTTTGTGGAGTGGGATGGATGGGAAAGATGAGATTAAAGGCTGTGCTTGAAAGCGATCTTGCTAAAGTGCTGGTGATTGCCGATCCTTCTGCTGTATGCCGTATAGAAGCACTTGAACTGGCACAGCAGGCCGAATTGTATGATAACTGGGAAGAAACGGTCAATCATCCGGCAGTAGATGGCGTGGTTATTTCCACACCCAATTTCCTGCATAAGGCACAAACTGTGGCGGCACTTGAGAAAGGAAAGAGTGTGTTTTGCCAATATCCGCCAGGTTGTTCAGCTGCCGAGGTGGAAGTGATGATCGAAGCTGCAGGAAAATCTGACCGCCTGCTTGCTGTGGATTTTTCTTACCGCTACTGCGACGCCTTTCAGCAGACACGTGAAATAATTGATTCCGGTGAGTTGGGAACACTGTTTGCAGTAGAACTATGCTTCCATAGCGCAATGGGACCCGATAAAGAATGGTACTATCAGATTGGTCAGTCGGGCGGAGGATGTATGACGGATCTGGGAATGCACCTGCTGGACTTTGTGCTTCTGGCGCTGGGCTTTCCGGATATAAAAAGGGTAGAGAGCCGGCTGTATGCAAAAGGAAAACGGATTGAAGGACGCGCACAGGCCGAAGATTATGGAACCGCATTGATCGATCTGTCAACCGGAGTACAGCTGACACTTACTTCTTCCTGGCATTTGCATACCGGCAGCGCTGCAACCATCAGGGCTGGTTTCTATGGTACCAGGGGAGCAGTTTCCCTGCAAAATATTAACGGCTCTTTTTTTGATTTTGCAGCTTTTCTGCATAAGGGCGCCAGCCGTCAATGGCTTTCAGGTACACCTGAAAACTGGACTGACGGAGCTCTCCTGGATTGGATCAGGCGGCTTTCTGTTAATCCACGTTATGATCCCGCAGCAGAGAACTATATCCATTCTGCCAGGCTCTTAGATCGCATATATGAACAGGCAGTGTAGATGGAAGCTACAGGTGTGTATATCCCGTTCTGCAGCATGCAGTGATATATCTCCTATCTAAAAAGAATAAGGCTTTGCAGCAACTCTGTATAAGGATGGCCTGCCGACCCGCTATGCCATCTGTTGCTAAAAATATGCTAACGATATTTAAACCTTTTGCCACTATGAAGATTGCATACTTTTGTCATTCTGTAATTTCAGACTGGACCAACGAGAATGCTCATTTTTTCCGCGGTATAGCCCGTGCGCTCTCACAAATGGGACATGAGGTCCGCTTCTATGAGTCAATTAACAATTGGAGCCTGACCAAACTCTTGCGGCATGAAGGCGCTACTGCAATCGATGAATTCAGATCTTATTATCCCGATCTTCAGCTTGTAAGGTACAGAGCAGGTCAACCCGATCTTTCTTCGATTGTACAGGAGACGGATTTGGTAATAGTGCATGACTGGAATGATCCGGAATTGCTTGTTCGCCTAAGTCTGCTGCGCCGGCAGTTTGCATTTCGTCTCATGTTTCAGGATACCTGCCACCGGCCACTTGCCAGTGCCGGTACACCCGCTCCTTATGATCTTTCGGGTGTGGCTGGTATTTTGGTTTTTAGCAGTGTGTTGAAATCAGTCTACCGCCGGCATTGGCCCCGGATTCCTGTACTGGTATGGCACCCGGCTGCCGATACATCTGTGTTCAAACCAGTGAAAGCAGCAGGATACGAAGGTGAGATGGTATGGATAGGTAACTGGGGTAGTGGAGAAAGAGGCCAGGAATTGTTTCATTGGCTGGCAGAACCGGTAGCTAAATTGGGTATAAAAGCAACGGTATACGGCACCTGTTTTTCTGATTCGGCAAAAAGAGGATTGGCGCAGGCAGGCATAAGCTATGGCGGATGGGTCCCGGATTTCAGCGTACCCGAAATTTTCGCCCGGTTTTTATTCACCGTATATGTTCCTCCCCATACCAGCAGGAATCAAAGCGAAACAGGACCGGGTATTCAGCCTTTTAAAGCCATGGCCTGCGGTATTCCGCTAATTACCACAGACTGGCATGACGACGATTCATTGTTTACAGCCGGATACGATTACCTGAAAGTAAGAAGCCGCGAAGAACTGATGGGCTATATGCAACGGTTGCGTAAGGACACCGCTTTACGCCAGATGCTGGCCGGTAACGCGCTCTCTACAATCAACAAACGCCATACCTGCCGGCATCGGGCAGTGCAATTGATAAAATGGGTTGGCACACTTTCGGCAATTGAACCGGAAGGAATCTATTCTACTGTTTAAAATTCAGGTTATGACCATCGCCTTTTTTGGTTCCGGTATCCTGTCTGCTTATCGCAATGGCACTGCTACTTATTGCCGCGGGGTGATCAAAGCATTGTATGAAAAAGGATATCGTACCGTATTCTACGAACCCGATTTACCAGATCGGCGCGGGTATGAAGATATTAACGAGCCGGAATGGGTACAGGTGAAAACCTATGATCCCACTTTTTCCGCAGCACACCTGATGCTGGATGAAGCCTCCACCGCAGATATTATTATTAAAGCAAGTGGGGTAGGTGTACTGGATGCATGGCTTGAAGCTGAAATACTGACATTGAAACGCGAAAACAACCTGCTTGTATTCTGGGATATGGAAGCACCGTTGACCCTGAAGAAACTCGAAGAGAATCCGGTTGATCCCTTCAGGCTTCTGATTCCCCGATATGATCTGGTATTGGCCAACGGCGGCGGTAAGCCTGTTATACGATCTTACAACCGTCTGGGTGCAAAAGCCTGTTATGTTATTAATAACGCGGCAGATTTGGCCGTTCATTATCCTGTTCCTGCACAGGTGCAGTACCAGGCCGATATGATTTTTTTAGGCAACCGGTTACCCGACAGGGAAGCACGTGTATGGGATTTTTTCTTTGCTCCTGCCACAAGTCTTCCGCATAAAAAATTTCTGCTTGGAGGAAGTGGCTGGGAAACCATTCATCTGCCTCCCAATGTCGGCAACCTGGGGCATGTGTTCACTGCAGATCATAATGTGCTGAATGCTTCCGCACAAACAGTACTTCATATCTCGCGTCACAGTATGGCTGCTGAGGGTTATTCGCCTTCACCGCGATTATTTGAGGCGGCCGCGGCTGGTGCCTGTATTATAACCGATTACTGGGATGGGATAAATGAGTTCTTTGAACCAGACAGGGAAATACTCGTTGCCAAAAATGGAAAAGAGGTAGAAGTGCTTCTTGAGCAAATCGATGAAAAAGGGAGGATCGCTATCGGTGAGGCTGCATTAAACCGTGTACATACTTCGCATACGTACAATCTACGGGCCAGGCAACTGGATGAAATTTTTCATCACCATGTTAATAATCTGCTGAATCCATCGTGGATAATACCAGTCTGAGGACACATGAAGTCTATATAAAAAAAGGGTTTCTAAAAGTAAGGCCGGACGCTATATGCATCCGGCCATTACTGTTTCACCTGATAGCTGACTTCATTCTTCCTCCGCTTCCAAATCGTTGTTTTCTGTCTGGGCTTCCCAGTTAATGTCGTTTTCGGCAATCTCTGTAAGAGAAAGATCAGCTTGTTTTTCTTCTTCGAGTGTGGCTTCGAGTAGTTCAGTAATGTCTTCGCGACCCATATTGCGGGCCAGCTGGGCCAGTCCGCCATAGGCAGCAATTTCATAATGCTCTATTTTCTGGCAGGCAATGATAATGGCTACATCGCGGGTCATACTTCCTTCCGCGGTATCTTCCACTACACTTTCTCCTTCTTTGATCAGGCCTTCCATGGCCTCGCATTTTTTGCCCTGGGCTTTCTTGCCAATTGCTTCAAAAATTTCTTCCAGCCGCTCTACGTGCTCCTGTGTCTGCTGCAGATGCATGTCCAGGGCTTCCTGCAATTGTTCAGACGTGGTGGCCTGCATCATTTTCGGAAGGGCTTTGGTTAATTGCTTTTCGGCCCAGTAAATGTCCCGAAGTTCTGTGTAGAAGAATTTATCGAGTTCGGGATTACCAGACAGCGTTTCTGTTTGTGCTGTGCGGGATGCACTTCTTGTGGATCGTTTGGTAGTTTTTTCCATAATAATCAGTTTATACTTTTTAATCCAAAGTATGTGCCATGTCGCTGTACGTATAGATCATGAAGTTTACTGTTGTCTCTTTTACCCTCCATGGGGTTGGTACTGTTTTTGTGCCCCATGGTGCGGCCCGGTTACGATCTTCGCTGGTGGTATTAATGGAAGCAGCTCTTTTTATGTCAAAGAATCGTATGCTGTTGCAAAAAATACGGAGGAGTATATCTTACAAGGATTATAATTGTTATGTGGGGTTGATGTACCTGAAATAAAAGCGGCTATATTGAATATAATTGTAAAGCGCTGGAAGCAGTTGAGGGCCGCAATGGACATATAGTGATCGCCGATTCCCGTCAGAAGGAGTATGGACGGATTGAAATAACCGATAATGGGCCTGATATAAATGAAAGCAACATCGGGAAAATGGTTGATCCTTATTTTTCCCATAAACCACATGGGAATGGTTTGGGACTTACAAATGCACAAAATATTCTACTCAACCACAAGGGAACTATTAATGTGGAAAGTATCCGGACTGAAGTGTCTGGGTTTATTTTATTGATTCACTGTGTGGATTGATTGTAAGGAATAATGTATATGTTGTATAGTGCAGTCTGGCATGATTTGGGAAGCAAATGGGAGTCAGTCTTTGCTTATTAAATACCCTTCAGTATGCCCGGCCGTCTTCTTATCATAGATGATGATCATGACATGTGCTTACTGCTTCAGCGTTTTTTGGAAAAAAATGGTTTTGAAGTGATGGTGCATCATAAAGGTCAGAAAGGAATTGCCGCTTATCAGGCCTCGAAGTTTGATGCAGTGATTTGTGATTACCGGCTTGGCGACATGGATGGTATTCATGTTATTAAAACTATTCGCCAGGCAGACGCAGCAGCTGTTATAATTGTCATTACCGGTTACTCAAATACCCGGGTAGCCGTGGAAGTGATGAAACTCGGTGCCCGCGACTACATCACCAAACCTCTTGTTCCGGATGAGTTACTGGCTGTATTGAAACAGGCGCTTACAGCTCCGGTATCATCGGCCCACACTACACCATCTGCAGCGGGCAGAGAGCAGGCTCAGGGTATACCCGCACCTGCAACCGTTACTGAATTCTATACTAAAACCAAATCGCCTGTCATGCAGGAAGTATACCGCATGATAGATGTTGTTGCTCCAACCAACTACAATGTAATCCTGTATGGCGAAAGCGGTACAGGTAAAGAGGTGGTAGCGCGGATGATTCATGAAAAAAGTCTCCGCAGAAACAAGCCCTTTGTAGCGGTTGATTGTGGAATCTTATCGCGTGAGTTATCAGGCAGCGAACTTTTTGGTCATGTAAAAGGCGCTTTTACCGGGGCTTTATATGATCGCGAAGGACATTTTGCCACGGCCAATGGCGGTACACTCTTCCTCGATGAAGTAGCCAATCTGCCACCGGAAGTACAAACCACCTTGTTAAGAGTCATTCAGGAACGAAGGTTCAGACCTGTGGGAAGCGGTCGTGAGCAGCCTGCAGATGTTCGTGTGGTAGTAGCTTCCAATGAAAGTCTTATAGATGCGCATCAGAAAGGACGATTCCGGGAGGATCTTTATTACCGGTTTAATGAGTTTATGCTATCACTCCCTCCCTTAAGAGAACGGAAAGAAGATATTATTCCGTTGGCCCAGTTATTTATGCAAAAAGCCGGGGAAGAGACGGGCAATAAACCTGCCGGTTTTGAACGGAATGTCTATTCATTTCTGCGCGGGTATTCGTGGCCTGGCAACCTGCGGGAATTGAAGAATATAATCAGGAGGGCTGTTTTATTAACACCGCCGGATCAATTGATCAGCCTGGAGGCATTTCCGCCTGAATTATGGAATACGGAAAATGCTGAAGAGACCGCCCGCAAAACTATCTCCGCAGACGGTCAACCTCAGGCAGTGGCTGACAGCTCGCTGCAGGAGGAACTGGCTTTTGATGACCAGGAAGATATCACTACAGTATATGACCGGCTCAAGGGAGCGGCCAATAAAGCAGAATATCAGGCCATTCTTCAGGCACTGAAAAAAGCCAACTTCAATAAGAAGAAAGCCGCTGCTATACTTAATATCGACCGGAAAACACTTTATAATAAGCTGAAGAATTTCCGGCTCCGTTATTCTTACTGATGTTGGAAGGAGAAGATATAATCCACCATTTCAACATATCAAGACCAGTGTGGCAGAAGCTGCTCTGACCATCGATCGGTTTCGGTAAGCTAAGCTGCCAGGCTGTCTGCTTATTTATTTCCAGCTCATGGCGTTGAACAGATAGAATTCCGAATCCTGTAAAGCAACGACTTCGCAAAACAGGTTGGGCGTTACCGTCAGCAGTTGGTTGGGTTCCAGCCACAATTTTTGCTCTTGTATAGAGATTTCGATTTTACCTTTTAAGGGTTGAAATACCAGGGTGCCGTTTGTTTCCCCGGGACATATACGGCCACCTTTCTGCAGTTGTATCAATACAATGGCCAGGTCCGCTGATTTAAACACAGTGTAGCCAAATTTGTCCCTTTTTTCTCTTTCTCTCTCTGCATTCAGGATATCTTCGACCGAATGAGTGTCTATCAGTACAAAGGGAGCGTCGAGTACACGCCCCCCTTCTGGTCTTCGGGTTGTAGGTCTGTTACGGTGAAATTCCATGTTTCTGTATTTTATGAACAGATAAGTACAGGTAAACATGGGTTTTACCTGCTGCTGGCGCACTTATTTTTCCTGATCACGCAGGTGTTTGATATGGTCATGTGATTGTTTGAGCCGGCGCTGCTGATCCATCAATAGTTCGCGCAGATCGCTGGTTAATACATCACGGTCTTCGAGGGCTGAGTTATATGCTTTCTGTGCGGCATCTTCCCCGTATTCGCAGGAAGAAAGAATGGCCTTTCTGTCTTTACCCGTAAAAGTGGCTTTTACATCCATCCAGGTGCGATAAAGCTTGCCTGCAAGACTGGTGTCTGTGACCGGTGTCTCGCCCTGCTCATCGAGCTGTTTTCTGAGTTCGCCGGCTATTGCCTGGCTTTGATCAGCCATGGTATTGAAAAGCTGCCGCAGGTCCATGTCTTTGTCTTTTGTTTCATTGGCAGCTTTGCGATATCCTTCCACACGATCCATGTTGATACGAAGCAGGTCATTGATAACTTCTGTCTGATTGATTGTTGCTGTTTTCATAACCAGGTTTTTTGTTTAAGAATGTATAGTCAGTTAATCGAATACTATACTGAAACAAATGCCGGGCCATTCAGCAGCAGTGCTTGTATAACTCCTTTTCGGGATAGAGCCGCTTCAGGACATATTACTCAATTCCCCATTCGGAGGAACTTGTTACCTTTTTGGGGTCGTTTCATTGCTGGCTGCCGGGAAAGAATGCACACAAAAATGCCGGGACTGAGTCCCGTAAAAAGATGCGATGATGCGGAGTTTGTTTAAAAAATGGTTTGTGCACAATGCTCCGGAGTAATAAATAGTCCTGAAGCAGGATAGCTGTCTGTGATTTTATAAACACATACCACTGATATCGCAGACCTCAACCAGCAGTGCTGATTGTCCGGTTATTTAATCTAATAAAATGACAGTACCCTGTTTCGCGCGATTAAAGCAGAGCCGATAATGCCCGCTTTTTCTTTGAGCCTTGATACACTGAGTTTGGAGTCGCTGTTGACCAGGCTGAGCGAATATTTATTGAGTGCAATTTTTGTGGTAAGATACAGGTAGTCGCCCGTAGCGGTCAGGGATCCGCCCAGTACGACCAGTTCAGGATTATACAGGTTGATGAGTACGGCAATGCCTCTGCCCAGGTTGTAGCCGATTTTTGAAATGAGTTCGATGGCCAGTACATCTTCCTGCCGGGTGCCTTCAATGATATCGGCTATTGTCAGGTTTTCGGCATCGGTTGTTTCCTGTACAATATTGGAAACAGAGCCATCCTGGATTTTTTTGCTGAACATACGAAGCAGGGCCCTTCCGGATGCTTCCGTTTCGAGACAGCCCTTCTTGCCGCAATGGCAGATGATCTCGTTGTCGAAGAGGGGAATATGGCCAAACTCTCCGCTGAACCCCGATTTGCCATAATATACTTTTCCGTCTATCAGGATTCCAAGGCCCAGACCATAGTCGATGTTGACGAATAAGACATTCTTTTCATTTTTCACCACACCCTTGTGAAATTCACCATAGGCCATGGCTCTCGAGTCATTTTCGAGATAAACCTTGATGCCGCCAATCCTGCTCTCGATGTAGCTGGCCAACGGTTCCTCTCCAAAATGAAAAAAGCTGAAGCTGTAGCCGCTGTTGGTGTTGATACGTCCGGTGAGGTTGATGCAAATGGAAAGGATATTTTTTTCTTTTACCTGGGGTCCCTTTAAAAAGCGCTGAAGGATTTCGATCAGGTTGTCGAGGCTTTGTGCCGTGTTTTCGAGCACAAAGGGAATTTCCATGTCGGTATGGGTCAGGTTCTTTTTAAAATCGAGCAGTCCGATATTAATATAGTTATCCCTTACATCCATTCCCAGAAAATAGCAGGCATCGCTTAACAGACCGTAGTGACTGGCAGGTCTTCCGGCAATGGAATCGATCTTTCCGCAGTCTTCAATAATACCATCTTCGATCAGTTCTGTGATAATACTTGTAGCGGTGGGTATGCTGATGTTGAGGTTTTGGGAAATTTCGGGAATGGTGCATTCCTCCTGGGCATCCAGCAGACTGATGACCTCTCGTTTGCGGGTCAGGTGTTTAAAAGCCACACCTCCCTGCTCCTCGTCGGTGAAAAGATGCTTCAGTTTGGAAATCTTCATAGACATAAGATGGTTTATTATTAATCTTTTAAAGAAAACAGCCCCAGGATAAAAAAATAATAAAGCAAATTTACGAAATATTAATTAAAAATATTTGCTGAAAACCAATTTGTTAGCCTTATAGATAAAATAAATTATTAAATAATTATTACTTAATAAATTATTTTATTAAAAAGCCCCTATATTTAGCAAATAATTTAAATAAGGTGGATAAAAGCAAAGAAATTGAACAATCGCTAAGCGGCTATAGCACACTTTACAGAAAGGAGCTGTTGGAAAATGTACTGCCCTTTTGGATGCAGAACAGCCGCGATACTGAATTTGGCGGCTACTTTAATTGCCTTAACAGAGACGGATCTGTATATGATACAGACAAGTTTATGTGGTTGCAGGCAAGAGAGGTCTGGACCTTCGCCACGATGTATGAAAAGGTGGAGCCCAATGAGCAATGGCTTGAGATGGCCAGCCAGGGCGCTGAGTTTATCCTGAAACATGGCAGGGATAACCAGGGCGACTGGTACTTTTCACTTACCCGTGAAGGCAAACCCCTGACCCAGCCGCACAGCATTTTCAGCGATTGTTTTGCCGCTATGGCCTTAAGTATACTCGACAAAAACCTGCCCGGCCAGGGTTATGGCGAAGTAGCCCTGCAGACTTTTGAAAAGATTCTTCAAAGAAAGGAAAACCCCAAAGGCAAATACAGTAAAGCTTATCCCTCCACCAGACCCATCAAAGGATTTGCATTGCCCATGATATTATCCAACCTGGCGCTGGAGATGGAGCATATACTGGGCAGAGAAAGGGTAGACGCTTTTATACCTGGAGTGATTCATGAAGTAATGGAGGTTTTTTACAAACCCGAGCTGGGGCTGATCGTGGAAAATGTGGCGCCCGACGGATCGCTGGTCGACAGTTTCGACGGACGTCTCCTGAATCCCGGCCATGCCATCGAAGCCATGTGGTTTATGATGGACCTGGGCGAAAGAATACAGGACGATAGCCTGATCAGAAAAGCAGTGGATATTGCCATCCGGGAAATTGAATATGGCTGGGATGAAAAGTATGGGGGCATTTTTTATTTCCTCGACAGAAACGATTATCCCCCCCAGCAACTGGAATGGGATCAGAAATTGTGGTGGGTGCACCTCGAAGCCCTGGTAGCCATGGCCAAGGGATATGCGCTGACCAACGATATCCGTTGCTATAACTGGTTTGTAAAACTGCACGACTATACCTGGGCTCGTTTCCGCGATACGGAATTCGGAGAGTGGTATGCCTATCTCAATCGCCAGGGAGAAGTGCTGCTGCCATTGAAAGGGGGGAAATGGAAATGCTGTTTTCATGTGCCCCGGGCATTACTGAACATCTGGAAAACGATGGAGTCGATCGTGGAAAAAAAGGAAGTTCCTGTGCTGTAAACAGCCGATCGGCATTCGCTGATTGATAATAACTGCAATGAATGGATTTGTTTAACTGCTGAGAATAAGAAATGACTACTGTAGCAAATTTCTTTATCGTTTCATAACTAAACCGGGATTACCAAAACTAATTTTATTAATTAGAACTTATGGAAAAGGAAAGTAAAGCGCTGATTAGCCAAAAGCATTTGAGACCAATAATGGTCCTTGCTTTATTATGTTTCACATTCCTCACAACGATTGCACAAAACAAGACAGTTGTAAAAGGAACGGTTACTGGTACTACCGGCCTGCCGGTGCCCAGTGTAACCATTTTGCAAAAAGGAACAAGAAATCAAACGGTTTCTGATTCCCTGGGTAAGTTTTCAATTTCTGTCACCAACCCGGCACAGGCAGAACTTGTGTTTACTTCGGCGGGTTTTGAGCCCAAAGAAGTGGCTGTAGGTGGAAAAACCAACCTCAGCGTGGTACTGGAAATCGCCACCCGCGTGCTCGATGAAGTGGTAGCAGTGGGTTACGGTACGGTAAAAAAACGTGATGTAACGGGTTCCGTTGCTTCCATCAAAGGCGAGGAACTGATGAAGACAAACCCCACCAGCATTAACCAGGCCCTGCAGGGTAAACTGGCTGGTGTGGTAGTAAGTCAGGCAGATGGTGCGCCCGGTGCAGGTATTAATATACAGATACGTGGTGCCAACTCTTTTACCACCAGTACCGAACCTCTCTATGTAATAGATGGTGTGCCTTTTAATACCGGCGAAGCTCCTGGTTCGGATTATGCCACGAAACAAACCAATAACCCGCTTAACCTCATCAATCCCAAAGATGTGTTGTCAATTGAAGTGTTGAAGGACGCATCGGCTACCGCCATCTACGGATCACGCGGTGCCAATGGCGTGGTACTTATCACCACCAAATCGGGTTCAAAGGGGAGAACCAGGGTTGAATTCAGTTCAACTACTACAGTATCCAAACCGGTTAAACTTATTAAAGTACTCGATGCTGCTACCTATGCCGAGTACCGCAACGAAATGATCCGGAACAGATACCTGTATGATGGGGGTGAATTTGTACCTGATTCAAGCCTGCCTTATCCTATTCCCGGCAAATGGGGTTACACAACCGTTATTGATCCCGTTACCGGTCTGCCTACCATCATCGACAGCGCTTATAATGCCAGCCCCCAGGATTACCGCAATGGTTATATGGGCAATGGTACCGACTGGCAGGATCAGATTTTCCATACAGCGCTGACCCAGGATTATAACCTGAGCATCTCAGGTGGTGATGATAAAGGCACCTATATGTTTTCGATCGGTAGTCTCGATCAGCAGGGGGTAATCCGTAATTCTTATTTTAAACGGTATAATATCCGTTCCAACATAGACCGTAAGATCAACGACTGGTTTAGCTTTGGTAACTACCTCACCGCCTCCAAGTCAGATAACAGGATGGCACGTACCAATTCAGAAACCTACGGTATTATCCCATCGGCACTGGCCTTTACGCCCACACGTACCGTGTTTGATCCGGATCAGCCTTCTGGTGTGTCGGAAGATTTTTCGAATGGTTTATCCAACCCTTATTTATATGTACGTACAGCAAAGAACATTCTGAGTTCGATGAATCTGTACAACTCAACTTTTGCCAAACTGAAGCTGGCCGACTTCCTTACATTCAAACAGGATCTGGGCTATGCTTACAGCTACAACCAGCGCGATATCTATTATAACAGATATATCAGCGGCGGTATTGCTCCTACCAACGGGTATGGCATGCAATCAGACAACTATTATCAGAGCGTATTGCTTCAGTCTACCCTGAATTTTAACAAACAGCTTTCCGATATTCATCGTATCGATGGGGTGGCAGGTTTCACTTACGAGAATGTGACCTGGGGCGGCAAGACCATGAGCGGATCCAATTTCCCCAATGACATTACGGAGAATAACGACATGGGATCTGCCTTGCTGCAGAATATAAACTCATCGAGCAAAGGAAAAAGCTCGCTGATGTCATTCCTGGGTCGTGTAAACTACTCGCTGTTCAACCGCTACCTGTTAACAGCCAACTTCCGTCGTGACGGATCAAGCAGGCTCTCCAAACAGGGAAGATGGGCCAACTTCTATTCATTTGCCGTAGCCTGGAAGCTGGCCGATGAAGAATTTATCAGAAATCTCAATCTCTTTGATGAGCTGAAATTGCGTGCAGGTTATGGTGAAACAGGCAACCAGGGAGTGAGTGCTTATGCCACCCGCTCCAGAATGACTGCACAAAACTATCCTTACAACGGCTCGCTGCAGAGCGGTTATGCGGAAGACCGCTGGGGTGGTCCCGCAGCGCCCAATCTGAAATGGGAAACAACCCGCCAGATAAACGTGGGCCTTGACATGGGCTTCCTCAACAACCGTATCAGCTTTGTAATAGACTATTATTACAAAAAGACATCCGATCTGCTGCAATATGCCTTTATTCCGCTTAGCACTGGTTTCTCAAGTATTGCCACTAACTATGGTAATGTTGAAAACAAAGGTCTTGAGATCAGCGGAAGCTTCGGGCTCGTTCAGCAACGCGATTTTACCTGGAAGATGGATGCCAATATTGCATTTAACAGAAATAAAATAAGCGGTCTGGATGCAGACCAGTTCTCAGATGTTGTTTGGGGACTCGAAAGTATGTTCCTCCGCAGAAATGGTTATGCTATCGGTACAATCTACGGGTATCAGGAAAAAGGATTTTATGATAATGAAGCAGAAGTGCGTGCCGATCCCGCTTATAAAAACGAAAGCGATGCCAAGATTAAAAGCATGATAGGTCAGGTGAAATACCGCGACAATAACGGCGATGGCATTATCGATGACCGCGACAAAGCAATTATTGGCAACACCAATCCCGACTTTATCTACGGTGTGACCAATACACTTACGTACAAAAACTGGACATTCAGTTTCTTCTTCCAGGGCATTAGCGGAAACGATATCCTTAATACCAACCTGCGTTCATTTGACATGGCCAGCACCACCAATATGCCCCGGTTTGTATGGGATAACCGCTGGACACCCGATAATAAACAGAACGCTCAGTATCCCCGTGCTGATATCACTTTTACCCGTAGCCTGAAAGCATCTGACCGCCTGGTAGACAATGGTTCTTACCTGCGCCTCAGAAACGTGTCGCTCGGATATCGCTGGGACCGGCCGATCAAACAGATCAGCTCTTTGAACTTCAATTTATCAGCAAATAACTTATTGACTGTAACGAAATACAAATGGTACGATCCGGATGTAAATGCATTTGGAAGTGATCCTGCACGCAGAGGGGTGGATATGGCTTCTTATCCATCTGCCCAGACTTTCACATTTGGTGTACAGGTTGCATTTTAATTCGTTGACTCAATATTTAAAACTCAGATAACGATGAAAAGTTTATCAAAATTCATAACGGTAATAGCGATTACTTGTATGGCGGTTTCCTGCAAAAAACCGCTCGATGAGCAGGCTTATACATTTGTGTCGGGAGAGGATCTGATAAGAACAGGAAACTATAAAGAACTCGTTGCCGGCGCCTATAATACATTGAGTTTTCCTTTTGAATGGGGTAACTATCACAATATTGTCAACTTTGATGTAGACTATCAGAGCGGTCCTACCTGGGCATTTGGCGAGATTGGTGCGGGTAACTTTTATGAGAATGGCTCTGCCCGTAGTTTTTATCAGTCATACTATCAGGCTATTCACCGGGCCAATTATCACTCTTACCTGGTTTCGCAGATGAATGTGCCGGAAGACGAGAAGAATAATGCTATCGGCGAACTGAAATTCCTGAAAGCCTGGGCCTATTTCAACCTGGTACAGTTTTATGGCGATGTGGTGCTTTATACTACTTCTGTATCTGAAGGTGCACCATTGTATAAACCGCGCTCGCCGATTAAGGATGTATATGAGCATATCATAGAAGAACTCAAAATTGCTGAGACTGCTATGTATTCAACGCACAGCAGCAAATATCAGAAAGGACATCCCTCAAGCGGAGCCGCCAAAGCATTACTGGCAAAAGTGTATTGTACGATTGGTTCTGCTTCAATGGCAACAGGCTCTCCGGTATCGGTAATGGGTGGTATTGCATTTTATTACGACGATAATGGCAACAAGGTGCGTGTGCCATATCCTGCCAAACAAAATTTTGCCAAAAATCAGGTAGCGGGTTATGAGTCATTCGATTCAAAAGAATACTATCGCCTGGGTATGGAAAAAGCTAAAGAACTGATTGAACTGAACGATTTCGATTTGTATGGTTCTCAGGCTGAGCTCTGGGCTCCCGGTAGTAAAAACGGCAAGGAGTTTATCTTCACCCTGCAGACAATTGCCGGCAACGCTGCGCTGAGCAACTTTGTAGCTACCGACTACTGTGGGTATTATATGCCTTCCGGACAATTGCAGAGCGGTTACTACGTACAGCGCGATCACTGGTACCAGTTGTTTGATGATGGTGATGAGCGTATTACCTGGGGTGTAATGCACCGGGTGCCTTTTACCTACGATGCCAATACCAATACTCTTTATTATTCCTATTACCCTGCCAAAGACAGCGTAAAAGTGCGTCTTGGGCTGGATGGGTACAAGCCCACAGATCAGCTGCGTTATGATGCTCATTTGTACGGATCTAAGCTGATGAAATTCCGCCAGGTATCAAATGCCCTGGATGGCAATCGTACTGATTTCAATTTCCCCTTTATGCGTTATGCCGAAGTATTACTCCTGTATGCTGAAGCCGACAACGAAGTAAATGGTCTTCCCTCTGCTTACGCTATACAGCAGGTGGATAAGCTGAACGCCCGCAACAAGGCCGTACTGGCTGCAACGATGGGTACCAATACACCCTGGACGCAGGAGTCATTCCGTTCATATATACTGCAGGAGCGCGCCAAGGAGTTTGCCGCAGAAGGTATACGCCGGTTCGATCTGCTGCGTTGGGGTATCTATCTGCAAACAATGAATGCCCTGGGAGGAACAGATGAAAATGGTGTGATCAAGCGGCGCGAACAACGTCATTTGCTGCTGCCCCTGCCGGCAGATGAAGTGAATACCAACCCCTTTATTGAAGCGAATAACCCCGGTTGGTAATTGTATCAAATCATAATCATAAAGAAAATGAAAAAGACATATATACAGCGTTTGTTCATTTGCCTGGCAGTCCTTTCTGCACTTTTTATGGCTTCCTGTAAAAAGGATGATATTAAACTGGCAGCGCCAAAGTTGTTGAATATCTCTACGATCAAAAAACTGGACAGCATCATTTATGCCGGCAATATGGGCGACTGGATCGCCATACACGGTACCAGTCTTTCGAGCATTACTGAAATAAAGCTGAATGACGTATTGGTTGACCTGGAAGAGATGTATGAAGAAAATGGCGTGGTCTACCTGCAAATACCTGTCAGACTGCCGCTTGAGGTTACAAATAAACTATATCTGAAAACAGCAGCGGGAGAAACCGAGCTTCCTTTCACAGTAAACAGTCCTGACCTGGAGCTCACAGGTATGTTTAATGAGTATACGCCTCCCGGCGATACCATCCGCATCTATGGTAAATTCCTGAAGCTGTATGAGGTGGATGCTTCCAATTCGGTGGTGATGTTTGGGGATAAGGAATCTCCGGTTATTACGGCTACTGATAATTATATAACAGCTAAAGTGCCGGTGACCGTACAGCAGAACGTGAAAGTAAAGCTGATAAATAATAAGTACAACGCCGAAGCTGTTTGTCCGGGCTATTATCAGGATAAGAAATATGTGATCACTTCTTTCGACACCGATTTTCCCTATACCAGCGGCACAGGCCAGCAATGGGTGGGCGAATGGCCCGATCCCAAACCGATATCAGGAAAGTATATCCGCTTTGAAGTGGATCAGCAACGTTACCCCAGCGGCCTTGGCTGGTTCTACCTGATGGAAAATAGCTACAATTATCAGTTAGACATGATACGGCATCCCGAAAATTATGTACTCAAGTTTGAACTGAATATGGCACTGCCTATCCGCAAAACAAATTTCTTTATTTATTACTACTGGGCGGTTGCGCCAACAGCTATCGGGGGCGATGTATTTACAGTTCAAAACCTGGGTCGCTGGCAGACGCTTTCCATACCTCTGGAGAAAATTATTCCCATGGGTAATACAGGAACATCAACCAGCTTCTCGCTCAATTTCCGGGTTGAAAATTTTGCGCCGGTAGAGCAGGTGGCCATGTATTTTGATAATTTCAGAATTTATAAAAAAGGAGAATAGGCTCTATACCAGCCTGCTCCTTGCATAGAGCATATCTGGTTTAAGACAGGCATTAAGCGTTTTTTCTATAACCGCAAATAGTACAGGCAAATAAGCCTTTGCGATTGTTTGCAATAAATGTTTAGTTAATCATGGTTCGTCGTTTCAGTTATCTTTTTAGTCTTATTACAGCTTTAGGCATCGCTGTATCCGGCTTTTCCAAAGAAGTATATCTCGATAAGCTGGATGTAAGCTACATGCTGCAGGATTGGGGTGGTCCCGTTGTCAACAAATCTGTGCTGGGTACTCCTTTTGCAGTGGCCGGGGTTAAATATTCCCGGGGCATCGGTACACATTCTGTGAGCAGATATATGCTGAAACTGGACGGTAAGGCTACTTCCATCAGTGGCTATGTGGGTGCCGATGATCGTAATGACTATGCAGGATCTATGGAATTTAAGATCCTGGCCGACGGGAAGGTTATCTGGACCAGCAATATTATGCGGAAAGGAATGCCGGCCCTCCGGTTCAACGTAGACCTTACAGGCAAACAGCAGATTGTGCTGATGGTGACAGAAGGAGGCGATGGTATCATGTATGACCATGCCGACTGGCTGGAAGTTAAAATTGAAACCTCGGGCGAAGTGATTCCCCAAACAGCTTATCCGGAATCGATCGCTAAGGATAAATATATTCTCACACCCAAACCCAGGGAGACGCCACGTATTAACTCTCCCCGGGTATTTGGTGTGCGTCCGGGTAATCCATTTCTTTACCAGGTAGCTGCCACAGGCAAACGGCCGATGAAGTTTACTGCCTATCAGCTTCCAAAAGGGCTTTCTATCGACGAAAAAACCGGTTTGATAACAGGCACTGTAGAAAAAGCCGGCCGCTACTACATAGTGGTAAGAGCCGATAATGAACTCGGCGGCGATTTCAGAAGGGTGACTGTAGAAGTGGGTGATAAGATCGCATTGACGCCACCCATGGGCTGGAATAGCTGGAATTGCTGGGGACTGAATGTGGACGAACAGAAAGTGAAAGATGCTGCTGACTTCATGAGCCGGGAGCTGATCAATCATGGCTGGTCGTATATCAACATCGATGACGGCTGGGAAGCAAAAGAGCGCACCAAAGAAGGTGAATTGCTGGGCAACGCCAAGTTCCCCGACTTTAAACGCTTATCTGATTATATTCATTCCAAAGGCCTGAAGTTTGGTATCTATTCATCGCCCGGGCCTAAAACCTGCGGTGGTTATCTCGGTACCTATGCGCACGAAGCCATCGATGCCCGTACCTGGGCCAACTGGGGCGTGGATTATCTCAAATATGATTACTGCCTTTATAGTGAGATCGCTCCCGTGCCTACCGAAAACCTCATTAAGGATCCGTATATATTGATGGGTGATGAACTGCAGAAGGTGAACCGTGATATTGTTTATTGTGTTGGCTATGGAGCACCCAACGTATGGTACTGGGGGCAGGAAGCTAAAGGACATCAGTGGCGTACCACCCGCGATATCACCGACGACTGGAATGTAGTAGTGGCAATAGGTGCATTTCAGGATGTATGTGCGCCGGTTACCAAACCAGGACAGTACAATGACCCGGATATGCTCGTAGTTGGCAAACTCGGCGGTGGCTGGGGCGCTAAGATGCATGATTCGAAACTCACCGCAGACGAACAGTACAGCCACATGAGTCTGTGGAGTTTATTGTCATCGCCTCTGCTCATTGGCTGCGATATGAATGCGATAGATGATTTTACTCTCAACCTGCTTACTAACGATGAAGTGATTGCCGTAAACCAGGACCCCCTGGTAAAACCTGCCAAAAAGATCGTTACAGAAAACGGACAGATATGGTATAAAGAACTGGAAGACGGTTCTGTTGCAGTAGGATTTTTTAATATCGATCCCTATTATATTCTCTGGGATAAAACCAAAGAAAAAGCTATTCAGAACCAGGAATATGAACTGTCTGTGGATTGGGCTAAACTGGGGCTTACCGGTGAATATACTGTCAGGGATTTATGGAAGCAACAGGATATTGGCAGGGCAAAAGGAAAGTACTCCGCCAAAGTACCCTATCATGGAGTTAAACTGGTAAAACTAACACCAGTAAAAAAATGATCCGTCAATCCGTTTTTTCATCTTACAACAACCGAAAGAAATGAATAGGAGAAACTTTATACGATATTCAGCCCTTGGTTCGGCAGCAATGTCAATAGGTACGGCTGGTATTGCCAATACAGGTCACCGCCCTGGTTTCAATATGGGCGACATAAAACCTATAGCAGGTTCCTGGTTTGAATTTCAGCACTTGCTTCCTGCAGAAGGAGAGTACTGGGATCCGGATCTGGCAAAGTTTACCGAAGCGCAGTGGAAGGAAAAAGTAAAGGAAATAAGTGAGCTTGGTTTCGAATACCTGGTAATACAGGAAGTGGCGCTGGACGGAAAATCTATTTATCCGTCAAAACTCGTACCGCAATACAAACTGGGCTGTGCAGATCCGCTGGAGGCTGTACTGGCAGCCGGCGATGAAGTGGGGATGAAGTTCTTTTTGAGTAATGATTTTTGGGATGATTGCCAGAAAGGAGAATTCCTGATGACTGACCCCGGTATTAAGAAACTGCGTAATGGCGCCATGGAAGAGATCGTAAAAAAATACGGTCATCATTCCAGCTTTTACGGATGGTATTTTCCCAACGAGTCATACCTGATGCCTTATTTTGATGAGAAGTTCATTAAATATGTGAATGAGTGCTCGCATGTAGCGCGCTCACTGCAACCGGCTTCTTTTAACCTCATTGCACCTTATAACATTAAAGCCGAAAAGTCGGATGACCAATTTGTAAAACAGCTGGAACGAATGAATATTGATGTGATAGCCTATCAGGATGGCGTGGGGGTGAATCATACAAAGCTGGGCGAGCCGGCCAAACATTTTGAAAACCTGTATAAGGCACATCAGAAAGCAGCCCGCTCCAGGATATGGGCAGACATGGAAGTGTTTTATTTCGAAAAGGGAACCAAAGACAACCTGCTGCCCGCTGATTTCGAGACCCGCATTCTGCAGCAGATGAAAGATCTGTCGCCTTTTGTTGACAAGATCCTTATCTATCAGTATATCGGTTGTTTCAATAAACCAGGCACTACTGCCTACGCCGGCCATCGCAACCAGGAGTCGGTACGGTTGTATAATCAGTATAAATCCTGGCTTGACAAACGAAATAAATCTGTAACGGGCGTTTAAAGCCTGCTGTTGAACCTATTAAAAAAGATTGCATGAACCGATTGATTTTTTCTTTCCTTACCCTGTGTCTGTTTTCTGCATGCGCGGAAAAGAGCAGTGATAGTGCCGCAACGGGAACTAAAAAAGAAATAAGCAAAAAAGAGTTATTGGATAAAATCAAAGGAGGATGGGCTGGCCAGACTGTAGGGGTTACATTCGGCTGGCCCTCCGAATTTCGTTACCTGGGTACGTTTATCCAGGATTATGAAACCATTCGCTGGCATGATGATTATGTGAATGAAGCGATGACCACTTTCCCCGGTCTGTATGATGATGTGTATGTGGATCTCACATTTGTGGAAGTGTTCGAAAAGCTGGGCATACATGCACCGCTCGATTCTTTTGCTGCTGCTTTTGCCGGCAAAAAATATGAGTTGTGGCATGCCAATCAGGCAGGCAGATACAATCTGCAGCAGGGCGTGCCGGCAGATAAATCAGGTCACTGGCTGCATAATCCGCATGCCGATGATATCGATTTTCAGATCGAAGCAGATTTTGCAGGACTCATGAGCCCGGGTATGCCGGGAGCCGCTACCGCTATTGCCAATAAACTGGGCCGCCTGGTCAACTCGGGCGATGGATTGTATGGCGGTATATATGTGGCAAACCTGTATGCACTTGCATTTGCCAACGACAATGTACCTTTTATTGTGGAGGAGGCCCTGAAAGCCATACCGGCACAGAGCAAGTTTTATCAGTGTATTGCCGATGTAATTGCCTGGCATAAAAAAAATCCGACTGACTGGAAGCAGACCTGGTTTGAGATACAAAAAAAGTGGGCCGAAGAAGATGGCTGTCCCAATGGCGTCTTTCATCCGCTTAACATCGATGCCAAGTTAAACGCCGCTTATGTGGTTACCGGACTCCTGTATGGAGAAGGTGATTTCACCAAAACACTCGAAATAGCTACCCGCCTGGGCCAGGACTCGGATTGTAATCCGGCTACCGCAACAGGTGTGCTGGGCGTAGTGAAAGGATACAGCAATATTCCTGAGTACTGGATAAAGCCATTACAGAAAGCAGAACAACGTAATTTCTCCTATACCACACTTTCACTCGAGAAAGTGTACGAGCTGGGCTATAAACATGCCCTGGCAAATATCGAAGCCAATAAAGGAGATATCTCCAAGGAAACAATCGTATTTCCTCAGCCCGAAATAATATCAGTACCCTTTGAAGAAAACTTTGCCGGTCATTATCCGCAGCGATTTATTCCGCTGGGAAAATACTTTTCCGATGAATTTAGTTTTGAAATGGAAGGCATTGGGTTTGTGATACGCGGGCATGCTGCCAAAAAGGTCGCTGATGCAGAAAATCACATTTTACGGGCCGCACTGTTTGTCGATGATAAAGAGGTAGAAGTGGCCAATTTCCCAACTGATGCTATCAGCAGCAGGACCGAATTATTCTGGCAATACAAACTCCCGCCAGGTAAACACCGCATACATATCAAGGTGCTTAATCCAAACCCTTCTTATGAATTCAGAACGGTTGATTGCCTTGTGTATGGCGACAAGAAGAATATCGGACAAAGAAAGTAAGCGATAACAGGATTTTACAGGAGTATTTGACGAAAAATAAAATGATAATGCCGGGAGGCGCACAAGCGTCTGCTGCATGCATATCTATGCGTATTTTCTGAAAAACTGTATTGTTATGACAAGGCGCTGGTTTGTAAGTATGATGATGGTGCTGCTGTTGCCGGTAATTTCTATCGGGCAGTACACTGCTGTGCAGGGTTACGTGCTGGATAAAGCATCAGGCAAAGGTATAGCGGGCGTGGTCGTAAGTGATGGATACAATGTAGTTGCCACTAATCTCAAAGGACGGTATTCGTTTATCAGGCATCCGTCAGCAACCTATGTATTTCTTTCCACGCCAGCCGGATTCCGCATAGCGCATGCGGAAGGTGTTCCTTCTTTTTATACAAAACTTACAGAAGGCAGCAGCTATAATTTTTACCTCGAAAAAGAAACGGTGAGCGATCAGAAACACCTGCTACTCGTGGGTGCCGATCCACAGCCCATGACAAACGAAGACGGGAAGAAATGGTTGTCATTTGCTCAGCAGTATTTTCAGCCAGTACTGGAGCGGCATAAGGGTGTTCCGGCCCTGGGTATCATGTGTGGCGATATTGTGGGTGACACACATGAGTTGTATAAAAACCATAAACAGGCATTGAAGGCAATCGGTATTCCTTTTTTTCAGGTTTTCGGTAATCATGACGCTGATTATGGGGCACGCTCCGATGACCTCTCTCAGCAATCTTTCCGAGAAGCATTTGGCCCGGAATACTATTCGTTTAATAAAGGCCGCATTCATTACGTAGTACTGGATAATGTGTTTTACATGGGAAAAAACTTTACGTATACGGGGTATGTGACCGAAGCCCAGCTGGCCTGGCTCGAAAAAGATCTGAAACATATTCCCCGGGGCAGCACTGTAATCGTCTCTACACATATCCCGGTTGATTTCGATACGACCACTGTGGCTGGTCGCACAGCAGTGCCGGAGAGTGCCGGTATGTCAAATAAAGAACACCTGTACAATATTCTTGCGCCATATAAAGTTCATTTCATGGCCGGACATACACACTGGAACCAGAAGTTTGAAAATGCGGCCGGATTTCATCACATACATGGAGCGATGTGCGGTGAATGGTGGCAAAGTCCAGCCTCGTCAGACGGAACACCGCTTGGTTTCGGCGTATATGAGATAGATGGAGATAGCCTGACCTGGTATTTTCAAAGCGCCGGCGAAAGCAGAGATTATCAGATGCGGGTATATGAGCCTGACAGTTTGGGAAGGTTTATGGTCAACATATGGAACTGGGATGCGGGATGGAAAACCATTTGGCAGGAAGATGGTCGCGATGCAGGTGAATTAAAACGGTTTGCCGGGTATGATCCGTTTATGACGGCGTTCAACAAAACCCTGCCGCAAAGCTGGTCATGGGTAAAACCTTCGCTCACCACACACTTGTTTGAAGGAAGAATAACACCCGGTACAAAATCGGTAACCGTAAAGGCTACCGACAGGTTCGGGAAAGTCTACACAGCATCAATCCAGATTTCTGTACAATGAGAATAAAATCGTTCCATATCGCTGGTTGGTGTTTAATGCTGAGTATGTGCAGCTGGCTCAATCTGTCGGCGCAATTGCCATTAAAACTACCCGATCTGCTTTCTGATCATGCCGTATTACAAAAGAATGCCACGGTAAAATTGTGGGGCAGGGGACCTGGCTCCTTTGAATTGAAGATCGTAGCATCGTGGAGTCCGGCCGATACAATCAGGCTGCAGATTGGAGCGGAATGCAGCTGGGTTACATCACTTCAGACGCCGGCAGAAAAAGGTCCGCACAGTATTGTTTTTATCTGCGGTAATGAAACAAAAAAGATTTCCGACATCCTGCTGGGCGATGTATGGCTTTGTGCCGGCCAGTCCAACATGGAATTTAATTACGACTGGGGTATCAACAGGAACGATAGCAACTACAGCATCGTGGAGAATAACGAGATCCGTTTTTTTGAAGTAGAAAAAAACTATGATGAAATACCGGTGAGTGACTGCCGGGGAAAATGGGTGAAATGTGATCCGGTGAGCGCTTCAAAATTCAGTACAGTTGGTTATTTCTTTGGAAAAAACATTCAGCAAAATACACAGACACCCATAGGGCTGATAGGCGCTTACTGGGGTGGTACCAATATACAGGCCTGGATGCCCTCTGCAGCATTGCCGCCCGTATCTGAAAGACAACAGGGCACCTATATAGAACCGTATGGCTGGGCGCCCAAGGGAATAAGCACCTTATTCAATGCCATGATTTATCCGCTGCATCGCTACAGCATAAAGGGATGTATCTGGTATCAGGGCGAAGCCAATGTAGACTGGGAGTGGAATAGCTATGGCGTGTTGCTGACTTCGCTGGTAAAGTCGTGGCGCCATCTTTTTGAAAATCCTTTTTATTTCTATGCGGTGCAGGTGGCTCCCTGGAATGGGTATAAGAAGCTACGGGCAGCAGCATTACGCGAGCAGATTGAAAATGCCGGCCGGTCCATTCCCCGATATGGCTCTATCGCTATTCAGGATCTTGTACCGGATACAGCCAATATTCATCCCGATCGTAAAAGGGAAGTCGGGCTTCGCTTATCGGACCTCGTGCTGAAAGAGGTATATGACCAATCTGCCTTTCAACCCTATCCTCCATCTATACTAAAAGTTGATTTTAAAAACAGATCGGCGCTGGCCACTTACCAGGCAACCGGTGCGCTGCAGGCAAAAGGCACGAACATATCCGGATTTCAGCTGGCCGGAGCCGATTCGGTGTTTTATCCGGCCAAAGCGCAGCTGCTCCGGAATAATAAAATAGAAGTGAGCTCGCCAAAAGTAGCAAAGCCTGTTGCGCTCCGCTACTGTTTTGAGAATACTGCAGTGCCCAATCTGTTTGATAAGACAGGGTTGCCTTTAAAACAATTCAGGACTGATCATTATATAATCTATTAATTATGAAAAGATATTTGCTTGGCCTATTATTGTTGGCAGTGCAATTGAACTGTGCACATAAAGAAGTTAATTCCGTTAAAACGACGGGTATTACTGTTCCTAAATCAGACGGAACGTTTATTCAAAGCTACCTGGTCAGAGACTGGACCGATGAGCGGTGGCAACGCGAATTTGCCGCACTGAAAGAAGCCGGTATGCAATACCTCATTCTTGGTTCCACGCTCAATACAGATAACGACGGAAAGACATACGCTATATTTCCTACTTCACTCCCCGGGGTAACAAACCGGTATGGAAATGATATTGTGGAAAATTGCCTGCGCAATGCAAAGGCTGCCGGCATGAAAGTTTTCCTGGGACTCAACTTTGATGAAAAATGGTGGCAGGCCAATTTTACGCTGGAGTGGATCACTGCCCAAATGGAGTTGGGTAATAAACTGGCTGGTGAACTGATAACCCGGTATAAAAGCCGTTACAAAGAAACCATGTATGGCTGGTACTGGGTTTGGGAAGTAGATAACCTGCATACTACTACGGCCCAGTCGCAAACACTGCTGGCAAAAGCACTGAATGTTAACCTCGATTACCTGAATAAGGAAACTCCTGATATGCCTTTTATGCTTTGTCCGTTTTTTAATCACAGGCTTGGCACGGCGCAGGAATCGGCAACCATCTGGACAAACGTTTTCCGGCAAACCAACTTTAAGAAAGGCGATATTTTTGCGCCCCAGGATTGTGTGGGTGCGGGTGGCCTTACAATTTCAGTGCTGGGTGAATGGTTTGCTGCACTCAAAAAAGCTGTTGATACCAAACCCGGACTTCAGTTCTGGGTAGATACCGAAACATTTGATCAGCGTTTCTGGACCAGCGCCACGCTAGACCGGTTTGTAAAACAGATGGAAATAGTAAAACCCTATGTGTCGAACTATATCACCTTTGCCTATAGCCATTATTACAGCCCCTGGAAAGACAATCCCCAGTTTCATAAAGATTACCTCTACTACCTGAAAAACGGAAAGCTGCCCGATACGGAAGTGTCTGCCGATATTCAAAATGCAGATCTGATTACATTAACCGATCTGTCGAAAGAATTTGTATGGTCGGTAAGAAGTGGTTCCGAGGCAAATGTAGCCGGCTATCGTTTATATCTCAACGATGAGCTTTATGCCGAATGGCAGTATAAACCCGGCGTGCAGAAAGATATGCGTGTGAAGATAGCAGCGAATTCGCTGCGGGAAACTAACCGGTTTTTTGTAACGCCTTACTCTGCTTCGGGAAAAGAAGGCGCCGGTAAACGTATTACTGCCGGCCGGTAATACATTTCGCAAATCAACAGGAAAATAACCGTATAATCCGATAAAACAGAAGACATGAAGATTGCTGGAAAAATGTACGCTCTTTTGCTGGTTCACTTCTTTTGGGTAACTGCTGTGCAGGCCCAAAACCGCCTGCTGTCTGGTGTGGTTTCAAACCAGGATACCCGGAAACCTATACCCAATGTAGCCGTTACCGATGGGTTTAGTGTAGTCCGCACAGATGCAAAGGGCGCTTACTCTTTTTATAGTCACCCCGATGCTGAATTTGTTTACCTGTCACTGCCCGGCGGATATAAGATTCCTACCGAAGGTTTTTTGCCTAAATTTTATCAGCGTCTTAAGAAAGGACAGAACAAATACAATTTTGCGTTATCAAAAGAAAAGACCGACGATGCACATCATATCCTCATAGTGGGAGCCGATCCTCAGCCTGCTAATAAAGAGGCCGCACAAAAGTGGTCCAATTTTGCCAAAGAATATTTCAAGCCCGTTGTGGAAAAGTATGGTTCACTGCCCAAATTGGGTATTCTTTGCGGCGATATCGTAGGCGATGATCTTTCGCTGTTTGCCAATCACAAGAAGGCGGTTGAGACAATGGGTTTTCCCACTTTTCAGGTCATCGGCAATCATGACGAAAACTATGAAGCGCGTAGTGATGAAGGATCGCAGAAAGCTTTCCGTGATAATTTTGGTCCTGAGTATTATTCCTTCAACAAAGGCAAGATCCATTATGTGGTGCTGGATGATGTGTTTTACATGGGAAAAGATTCCCGCTATTTCGGATATGTCACCGAGCGGCAGATGAAGTGGCTGGAAAATGACCTGAAGTTTGTTCCCCAGGGTACAACGGTGATTGTGTCTGTACATATTTCATTTGAATATGACAGACAAAAACCCGCAGGATCTGAAGCCGTTTCGCTGCCCGACGATAGCCCGGTCGTGAATGTGGCACACCTGTACTCGATACTGGCTCCCTACAAAGTGCATATCATGTCGGGACATACGCACTGGAATCAGAGCTTTGAGAGCAATAATGTTTTTCATCATATACATGGTGCTATATGCGGCGCGTGGTGGGGTGGTGAGACTTCCTTTGATGGAGCACCCCTTGGCTACGCTGTATATGAAATTAAGAATGACAGCATCTCCTGGTATTTTCAAAGTGCCGGTAAAGACAGGAATCACCAGATGCAACTGACCTATGTGGATTCAATTGGGTCCGTGGTGGCGAATGTCTGGAACTGGGATGCCAAATGGAAAGTAGAACTGATAGCCGATGGAAAGGAGATGGGCGAAATGACCCGTTATATCGGTTACTCTCCGGTAATGGCTGATTATTACAACTCTCTGCCGCCGGGTAGTCCCTGGATGAAACCCGTGCTCACCGCCCATTTATTTAAAATGAGTATCGATAAAAATGTGAAGCGAGTATCTGTACGGGTAACCGACCGTTTTGGCAGAGTATATAATGAATCGATATCTATTAAATAGGGTTACGGTTGAAAAAATGTATGTTATGAAGCTGCGGTATTTTTTCTTTTTGGTTCTCCTGTTACTGGTTAAGGCGATTTCTGCGCAAAACAACGGCGTTGGTTTGTCTGCATATCGTTTGCCATTAAATAAAAAGGGAGCAAAAATAGCCGAGCCTTTTAATACAAAAGGAGGCGGGTTGAAACTGAAAATAATCGATGACCCGGCCCGGCTCTTCCGCGTGAAGAATAATGCCCTTTACCTGAAAAAGAACAGAAAGATTTCGGAAAAAGATCCATCACTGGCATATCCGCTGAAATTTTCGGTAGATGGCGTGGTGGTAACTGCCGAACTGGTTGCAGACCGTTTTATAAAAAACAAAGTGATAGCGCACAGGGGTGCGTGGAAAAACCAGCAGGTATCCCAAAATTCGCTGGGGTCGCTGCGAAAGGCTATTGAGTTAGGCTGTGAAGGTGCAGAATTTGATGTATGGCTTTCTGCAGATGGCATTCCCGTCATTTCGCACGACGCCTCCATTGGCGGTTATGTAGTGGAAAATACAGCAGCCGCACAGGTACTAAACGTGCCTTTAATGGCGGGCGAGTTTGTTCCCTCGCTGGAGCAATACCTGCAATTGGGCAAAACGCAGAACAGCACCACACTGGTACTCGAGATTAAACCCTCGGCAAAAGGAAAGGCCGCCATGATCACTACTGTCGATTCTGTAATGAGTATGGTGACTCGCCACCATGCCCAGGGCTGGGTGAAGTATATCAGCTTCAGTTACGATGCACTGCTGCGTATTCGTGAGCTTGATCCGTTTGCTGATATTTCTTATCTCACCGGCGATAAAACAGTAGAGGAGGTGAAAAAAGATGGGTTGAGCGGCATTGATTATTCCTTTTACTCGTATGAGGGAGATACAAACCTCGTAAGAAAAGCGCATGCACTGGGGTTAACGGTCAATGTGTGGACGGTCAATGATACGGGCAAACTGCAGCGTTTCCTGAAAGAAGGGGTTGATATGATTACCACAGATGAGCCGGAGTTGCTATTGAAAATGATAAAAGAGCAGGCAAATTAGGTTTCCTGAAAAAGGATGCCGGTGTCTGTAATGAAGGGAAGTAATCCTGTCGGTATATTACACGCCGTTGTGAGGAATATATCAGTCATAAAAAGATTTAGTGTAATGTATACGGCAGACCGGAACTGCTACAGATGGTCTGCAGTATACGAAGTGATAATTTAAAAACTGCATATGAAAAGAAATTCAAGACGGGAATTTTTGTCGGGGATTGGTAAAGCCGGAGCTACCATGCTGGCAACGCCTTATCTGGCCGGCGCAGCAGGTGAGTCGCTGATAGAGCCGGCAGCGCCCGCTGCGGGTACTATACTGCCCATTACAGGTACATTTCTGGATGAGATTTCGCATGATATTCCTCACCAGAACTGGGGCCGGAAGGAGTGGGATAACGACTTTAAGCATATGAAGCGGATCGGCATCGATACCGTGATCATGATCCGTAGCGGTTACCGCAAGTTTATTACCTACCCATCAAAATACCTTGTAAAGAAAGGGTGCTACAAGCCGCATACCGATCTGCTGGAGTTATTTCTGCAACTGGCAGACAAACACAACATGAAATTTTATTTTGGGCTCTACGATTCCGGCAAATACTGGGATACCGGCGATCTGAGTGCAGAGATAGAAGACAATAAATATGTGATTGATGAGGTATGGCAGGCATACGGTTCAAAACATAAAAGTTTTGGAGGCTGGTATATCAGTGGCGAAATAAGCCGTAAAACCAAAGGAGCGATCGATGCTTTTCGTGCCATGGGTAAGCAGTGTAAGGATGTGTCGGGCAATTTACCCACTTTTATTTCGCCCTGGATTGATGGTAAAAAAGCGGTGGAAGCCGCCTCCGGGCAAATCACCAAAGTCAATTCGGTATCGGTGATGGAGCATGAAAGAGAATGGAATGAAATATTTCAGGGCATTCAGGGTGTGGTGGATGCCTGTGCCTTCCAGGACGGGCATATTGATTACGATGAGCTGGATGCTTTCTTTAGTATAAATAAAAAACTGGCCGATAAGTATGGCATGAAATGCTGGACAAATGCCGAGACCTTTGACCGCGATATGCCCATCAGGTTTTTGCCTATAAAATTTGAGAAGCTGCGGATGAAACTCGAAGCAGCTGCAAGGGCCGGATATGATAAGGGCATCACCTTTGAATTTTCACATTTCATGAGTCCCCAGTCTGCCTATTTGCAGGCGGGCCATCTCTATAACCGTTATAAAGAATACCTGAATTTTTAATTATGAAAGAAAAAAATATCGGTTACGTTGTCTTTTTGACAGTAGTAGCAGCATTGGGTGGTTTTCTGTTTGGCTATGATACTGCCGTTATATCCGGAACCATTGAGCAGGTGACGGCGCAATATCAGCTCAGCTCTATTCAGCAGGGCTGGTATGTGGGTTGTGCACTGGTGGGGTCAATGATAGGGGTGCTGATTGCAGGATATTGCAGCGAGCGGTTTGGGAGAAAACTATCGCTGTTTTTTTCGGCTATTTTGTTTTTCCTGTCCGGTATCGGATGCGCCATTGCGCAGGACATAGATGCGCTTGTAATCTACCGCATTATTGGTGGCCTGGCCATTGGCATGGTGTCTATCATTTCTCCCATGTATATTTCGGAAATAGCAATTGCCAAATACCGCGGTCGCCTGGTCGCCATGTATCAGCTGGCCATTACAGCGGGATTTCTGGGCGCATATCTGGTCAATTATCAGTTACTGCAATACGCTGTTTCAGGCGCAGAATTTGAGAATGCCACCCTGCAGAAAGTGTTTATTGCAGAAGTATGGCGGGCTATGCTGGGAATGGAAGCCATGCCGGCATTGCTGTTTTTGCTCATTCTTTTCTTTATCCCCGAAAGTCCGCGTTGGTTGCTGCTGAAGAATAATATCAACAAAGCGGTTGCCGTACTCGAAAAAATAAATAAAAGCCGCGAAGTGGCGAATGAGGAAGCCACGGCCATTAAAGAAAAAATGGTAGCGGGTGAGGGTAAGCTGAATTACCGGTTATTGCTGAAGCCGAAATATTTCAAAGTACTGCTTATTGGTGTGGCTATTGCCATTCTGGGTCAGTTTATGGGTGTGAATGCCGTGCTTTATTATGGCCCCACCATTTTTAAAAACAGCGGATTGTCTGAAGGTGATTCGCTCTTTTATCAGGTACTGGTAGGGTTGGTCAACATGCTCACCACCGTACTGGCTATATTTATTATCGACCGGGTGGGCCGCAAAAAGCTGGTGTACTGGGGTGTGTCTGGTATGATACTCTGTCTGGTATTGATAGGCGTGTATTTCTGGCGTGGAGAGCAGTGGTCATGGCCCAATGAAGTATTGCTGTTTCTTTTCCTGTTTTATGTGTTTTGCTGTGCCGTGTCGGTATCTGCGGTTGTTTTTGTTCTGCTCTCCGAATTATATCCCAACGCAGTGCGGGGTATGGCCATGTCGATAGCCGGATTTTCTCTTTGGGTAGGTACATACCTCATCGGTCAGCTTACTCCCTGGATGCTCGATGTACTCACTCCGCATGGCACGTTCTGGCTCTTTGCCGTCATGTGTCTGCCGTATATGTATATTGTCTGGAAACATATTCCGGAAACTGCCGGCAAATCGCTGGAAGAGATTGAAGCCATGTGGTGATTGTCCCGGCATACAACTGAAAGTTATTAACGTAGTCCTGTAAAAAGGATGGCTTGCCTGAATTTTTATGAAAAGCAGGAGGGGCGCTTCATGCCGCAACAGATGTGGCGTTCGCAGATGTGTAGTGTGTATTTACACAGGCGAGTCTGGCCGCCCTCTCCAACTTACTACTTAAAACTTATTACCTAAAACGTATCACTTCTATGAGCAGTTTGGAGAAAATCAATGTAGACATTTTTGAAGATGCCAAAGCCGGTTCGCTGGCAGTGGCAAAGCTTATTGCCAGTGCCATCCGCGAGAAACAACTGGCCGGTAAGCCGATGGTACTGGGATTGGCCACAGGTTCAAGTCCCAAATATTTATATGCCGAGCTGGTGCGCATGCACCGGGAGGAGAATCTGAGTTTCCGCAATGTGGTAAGCTTTAATCTCGACGAATATTACCCCATCAGCAAGACGGCGGTTCAGAGCTATCACCATTTTATGCAGGTACAGCTTTTTTCGCAGGTAGATATGGATCCTGCAAATATTCATATTCCCGATGGCGAAGTGGCAAAGGATGATATTAAAGCAGCCTGTATTGCCTATGAGAAGAAGATAGAAAAGGCTGGTGGTATCGATCTGCAGATACTTGGCATTGGCAACAATGGGCATATCGGTTTTAATGAACCCGGCTCGGGCATTTATTCCAAAACCCGGCTAGTGAATTTGTCAGACAGTACACGTATGGCCAATGCGCATGAGTTTTCCAGCATTGCCCATATGCCGCGTCTGGCTATTACCATGGGCATCAGTACGATTTTGAAAGCAAAGAAGATCGTTGTACTGGCCTGGGGAGCCGGCAAGGCCACGGCTGTTAAAAAAGCCGTGGAAGATGACGATACCGAGATGCTGCCCGCTTCTCTCCTGCAGAATCATGACGATGTTTCTTTTGTGATCGATAATGGCGCGGCAGCAGAGCTCACGCGTATAAAATCGCCCTGGCTTACCGGTGAGTGCGAGTGGACACCCCGGCTCGTGAAGAAAGCCGTAGTGGGCCTGGCGCTTCAACTGGGCAAGACTGTATTGAGCCTGACCAATAAAGATTATACAGACAATGGACTGGGCGAACTGCTGGTAGAAAAAGGCGATGCCTATGAGATTAACCTGCAGGTTTACTACCTGCTGCGTGATACTATTACCGGCTGGCCAGGGGGCAAACCCGGCGTGAGTGTGCCTTCGCATCCGGAACGCTCCACGCCTTATCCCAAACGGGTAATCATATTTTCTCCCCATCCCGATGATGATATCATCAGCATGGGTGGCACTTTTCAACGCCTGCATGACCAGGGGCATGATGTGCATGTGGCCTACCAGACATCAGGTAATATTGCCGTTACAGACGAATTTGTAACCCGTTTTCTCGATTTTGCCGTAGGCTTTAATGATATAGCTGGTATTGGCTCGTCAATACCCGGGGAGATTTTTTCTCAAACCAAAAAATTTATAGCCGACAAAAGAAATGCGCATCAGATGGATTCCGTGACCATCCGCAATATCAAGGGATTGATCAGGAGATGTGAAGCGCGGGCTACCTGCAATTATGTAGGGATTAAACCGGATAATATTCATTTTCAGAATCTGCCTTTTTATGAAACCGGTACTATAGAAAAAAATCCGCTGGGCGAAGAAGATGTGCTGCTTACGATGGAGCTGCTCCGGAAAGTGCAGCCGCAGCAGGTGTATTGCGCCGGCGATTTTGCCGATCCGCATGGCACCCACCTTGTTTGTTTTAACGCCGTACTTACCGCATTGCAGCGCATAAAGGCCGAAGGCGATGAGTGGATCAATGATTGCTGGCTGTGGCTTTATAAAGGCGCCTGGCAGGAGTGGGATATCAGGGATATTGAAATGGCCATTCCCATGAGTCCTGCGCAAGTGGTGCGGAAACGTTTCGGCATTTTTATCCATCAGTCACAAAAAGATGCCGTGCCTTTTCAGGGTAGTGATGACCGGGAGTTTTGGCAAAGGGCCGAAGAGCGTAATGCTGCTACGGCACAGCTCTATGCCGACCTGGGTCTTACCCGCTATGCGGCCATGGAAGCTTTTGTGCGTTGGCTGTTTTAAAGTTGTCTTCATGTGTTGTTAAAGCAATATCCGTTAAGCAGAGAACCCGCTCCTGGAGCGGGTTCTTATTTAGTATGATGGCTGCCGTTATTTGGCGATGCGTGTTTTATGGTTTCAGTATCCTGACCTCCATGCCCGGTTTTTTGTGCCGGTCGAGCCAGCGCTTCAATGCGGTTTCGGCTTTTTCCATCGAGTCGTAGGTATTGAAATCTGCGCTGCAGCCCGCTTCATTTTCACATTCGGCTTTAAGGCGGTCAAAGATAGGGTCGGCCATTTTTGACAACTCTTCGCGTGTGCAGGTGATCTCGCGGATCTCCGTGTGTTTGATTATCCTGTTTTGCGACATGCCTGCATCCATCAGCGGACGCGAAAAGAAGAAGTAGTAATAGGTTTTGGCTACCGGTTTTTCGCCGGTTGTGACAGGGCGGGGGGCTTCATTAATTGTGATACCGAGCGTGGCAACGGCGTTCTGCAAAGCATTGGCAGGTATCAGGTATTTTTCCCGCAACTGGGCCATTTTATTTTTATCCTTCACTACTTCGATCAGTGTCTGTTCAAAAAATGAATAATTGGTAAAAACGGCTGGGGTCTGCAACAACGATTTTATCCATGCCCACGTTTTTTCTTCACCGATTTCTTTTTCAATAGCGGAGAAAATGACCGGCGCATAGTAGTAGACATATAATTCCCGGTCCTGGTAATCGTTATTGGAGCGCACAGCAGCTATAGCTGTTGGCTTGAAGTTGCGCATCGAGCGAACCTTCGACTCCAGCTTCTGGCGGTAGAGGCTATCGCTGATCTGGGTACGGGTGATGTGCAGGGCCAGGAATTCAGCAAAACCTTCAGAGATCATATCGCCCAGCTCCGAGTTGAAGGTGCGGAATGTACCAAAGTAATAGTGGGCCAGTTCATGTGCCATATATTGTTTGAATCCGGGGCCTTCCTCTTTGCTTACAAACGACTTCATGCCTTCGTCCCAGCCGATTTTTACAATAGTGGGATAGGAGGCAAAGAGCCAGGAATTGTATTTTGACACAGGCGTGGTTTGAATATACACGGCCTTGCCTTTGTATGGGATGCCCAGTTTTTTGCCCAGGTAGCTTTGATAAGACTGCAGGGTTTTTTCAAGTTCGGCCAGTTGCTGGTCATCTGCATCCGGATTCAGGAAATAGTTGCCATTGATGGATACCGATTTGAAGTCGCCTAAAAACATGGTCAGGTCCTGCGCATTTGTGCTTTTGACCTGCGCCCGGGTGCCGGTCACCGGCTGGCTGCCATTTACATAGATCACCTGGCAGTCGCTGCAGGTGACATCCAGGTCGTAGGTCACTTTTTCGTATCGTTTGTCGTTTTTGACATCATACAATATGGGCGCCCAGGCGCTTTGAATACCATCTGCGCGCAGGGTGGTGCCGTTGAAAGCAAGATTGCCGCGCCAGTCGGCCACACTCGATGTGTCGGTGATAACGGGGAACATGCCTACATAGTTGAAACGGACAGCACGCGGCAGGTATTTGCCCGTTTTATTATAGGCAGGAATATAGTAAGCCGATGATTCACCAGACGACATACTGTCGTATACCGATTTGTCGTATTGGAGTGGTTGCGATGCGGCACTCTCACCATTTTTTATATACCGGATATTCATACCCGAATTGAGCCGGAGATAATAATCGGTGAGGCGTGGCATATTAGAAAGTGTGAGATCACACTCCATAGTGCCTTTTTTGACCGAGATATTCACTTTGCCGGTCACATGTGGTATGGTGTCCTGGGCAGCAATAGTCGTGCAGGCCATCAGGAAAAGCAGGGTGCTGGTGATAGGTTTCTTCATATGATTGAAGATAGGGAAAAATTAGAACCAGACGGGGAGCATGGGTCTGCGAAGACCCGGATATTGATAATGGCTGCAATAACGTGTGTGGCTAAACAATGTTCTTCAGTGCTTTTTTGGCCGGTTTATGACCACTGGCTGCTGCCTTCTTTAAATAATATTTCGCCCATCTGTTTGACTGGTTTACCCCGTCTCCGTTTTTGTAACAAAGCCCGAGATTGTAAAGAGCCATTGAGTCGTTTTTGCTGGCAGCTTGTTTTACCAGTCCTTATCCAGTATTAAACATGGCAGCGGCTGCTAAACACTTTAAAGAGACTATTTTCCATTTGCCGGGCAGAGGGATATTGCTTATATTGACTGAGTATCCAGACTACAAAGCCGAAAACCTTTTTGCCATGAAAATCTTACTTACTTCATGCTTCTGCCTGATGTTGTGCAAAGCATTCAGCCAGCGTTCTGTTACTCCAGATTCCCGAACCGTTTCCAGTCTCGCTGAATTCCGGAAGAATTATGTTGCAGCCTTAAAGGCTAATGATCCTGCCGGAGCAACACGTCTGTTTGCAGACAGTATCCGTCTAATGCCGGAAAATCAGCCTACGATCTGGACAAAGGTACATGTGCTCAAGTATTACCAGGGGCTACTTTCCCGCATTCGGGTAAAAGACTGCCAACTGGAACCCCTGGATGTAATGGATCTGGGGCGAGTGGTTGTTGAGTTTGGGACATTTACCAGCATAGTACAGCTAAGATCAAAAACCAGTGCAGATACGGTTCACGGCAAATATGCGAATATATGGTCGAGAGATACGAAGGGTGTTCTCCTGCTGGCGACGCAGGCATGGAATTATAGTCAGCCGCCGGCAATTGCCGATAGCCTGGTTGTGAGAGATGTGCCTTCTGTAAATATGGCATACCAGGCGCATATACCTGTAAAAGATCCGCTCAGTTTTGAGCTCGCTGCTTATAACAGTTTTCAGGAAAAGGTTATTATGGAGCATGATGCCATACGCTGGAAACAGTTTTATGCCGATGATTTTATGTTTTTGTACAGCAATCATCCCGTATACCGCGGCAGGAAGGAGATTGATGCCTTTCTCGATGATCATGTGAAACAGTTGCCGGTTTTTGAGAAACTGGATATCCGTACAGACCGTATTGAAGATCTTGATGGGTATGTGATTGAATATGCCACGCATATTGCCATTGTCAGAAGCGGAGACTGGTCGGGTGTGGTGACTGGCAAAAATATTTACATTTGGCGCCGTGATAGTAACGGCATACTGCGTATTTGCCGCGGTATAGCCATGTACGATTAAAAGGCCCTGATGCCTGGGAAAACTTACTGTATTTTGAAAATTGGCTTAAATTATCTGGTCACCCTTTATGACAAATGTAGCTGTCAGCTCAATCAACGATGGAGTGATTTACACGATCACTTCCCCCAATGGGCTTGCTTATTCCACCCAAATTGATTATCGCGGTCAGTCGCTGCTGGCACTGGAAGTATACAATGCCAGTGGCGATTTTGATATCGAATACGTTTTATGTAAACACGACGGGCAAACGGATCATATAAAATATTCCGGAGAGGAGTATCCCATTTTCATAAAAGATCCACAGGGAGACATTCTCGTTGCTCTTGAGAAGGAAACCGATGGGAAAAAGCAAACCCTGGTGAGTAAGCTGTTTCCACAAAACAATGCAGCGAAGGGGGTTATTACAAAACCTTTTGGGGAAGGGTTGTTGGGATTTATGGGGAATACAGGGTATTATTTATCCTACAGGCATCTGAAACGGGTGGATTTTGAAAACGGGGATATTACTGTGCACAGGAATAAAGTGTATAAGACTTTTACCAAAGGAGTGTTGAAGGGCAACTATATTCATCTGCTGAGAGAGGAGGGCAGTAATACCGTTATGCACGAACAACTGGATCGTGATTGCAGGCCTATATTCAGCAGAACAGTTGAGCTTCCTGAATTTGAGTCCTTAGAAGTGTTGAGTCTTGCAATAGATGAGCCCTCCAGGCTTCTTGCTGTGCGTCCGGGCTCCGGCAAGGCAGAGCTTTGGACAATTGACGTGTACGGCAACCTGGAGATGCAGGTTCTTTTCTCACTGGAAAGCGAAATATACACGCTGTTTCCGCCGGTCTCTTTGCACTCCGGTGCCGTTTTGTTTCACTTTATTGCCGAGGATCAGAATGGTTGGTTTGTAATAAAGGATAGTACGTTGCTGGAATGTTTTGTCGAAAAGAGTGGCGGATATCAGTCTCTTCCGGATGATCGCTTTATTCGACTGGGTCCGGAAGAATGGGTGCTGGCAGGGGCCAATGCAACCACCGGCAATGGATATTCGCTTACCTTTTATCCCGCTATAGAAAAATTTGACTCGGCAGTTGATAAAATTATCCTGCTTAATCGTGCCCATGACTGATTACTGGGCCAGCTGGTTTTTATTGTGAGAAATGTAACGCAAGTAGTTATCGGAATCGTTGTTGTCTGTATCAAATTCATATTAAAAGGGCATTTTTCAGTCAGCTACTTACATCGATTCTCTTTATCTTTAATAACGTTCGCAAAGACATCTGAAAATATCAGTAAAGCATAGTTTTATGAAATACACAGTCCTGTTATTGCTATTGTTTGTTAACTCGGCCCTGCTGGCTCAGGATAACGGGATAGTGAAAGAGAAATGGCATTGGGATAATAAGCTGAAACAGGATACCACGGCAGGGTATGCGCAGGTGGTAAAAGTGGGCAATGTGCTGTATATTTCCGGAGCGGTCAGTACAGAGATCACTCCCGGGGGTATTACCCAGGTCTACCGGGCACTGGAGCGGTCATTAAAGAGTTTTGGGGCTACTTTTCAGAACGTGGTAAAAGAAAATCTGTATACAACCGATATAGAGGCTATGAAGCGAAATAACAATTCAAGAAAGGTATTTTATAAAAATGATTTTCCTGCTGCTACCTGGGTGCAGGTGTCACGATTATATATGCCCGAAGCGAAACTGGAGGTAGAACTTGTGGCGCATCTTCCGGGTAATTAAAATTAGCGGCTGATCAGTAATTGGCTTGCAGTATTCAATTTTATATTTTTTTTGATGATACGATTAACTTTTCTGCTTTTCTTCATACTGGTTACGGTCAGTAGTATTGAGTGTAAAGCTCAAATGGCCTTGGAGCAATCAGCTTCTCTGAGTCAGGAAATAATAACCGGTGCCGACCAGACAGAGAAATATGTGCCTTATCTGAAAGGGAAACGGGTTGGCATGGTGGCCAATCAAAGTTCTATCATCGGGGAGAAAAGCATCGTTGACAGTCTGCTGGCTCTTGGAATCAGGATTGTAAAAGTGTTTGGACCTGAGCATGGCTTCAGAGGTAATGCCAGTAATGGGGCTGTGGTAGGTGATGAAAAAGATGCAAAAACCGGCCTCCCTATTATTTCTTTATATGGCCGGAATGAGAAGCCTACAAAAGAACAACTGGCGGGCATTGATATTATGGTCTTCGATATCCAGGATGTGGGTTGCCGGTATTATACCAATATCAATACGCTGGAGCATGTGATGGAGGCCTGTGCAGAAAATAACCTGGAATTGCTCATTCTGGACAGACCCAATCCTAATGGGTATGTGGTTGACGGACCAGTAATGACAGATGACAGATTTAAATCGGCCATAGGCATACACTATACGCCTATGACCCATGGCATGACGATAGGGGAGTTTGCCCAATATCTTAACGGGGAAGGTTATCTCTCAAAGCCGTGTAAAATAAGGATCGTCAAAGTGGCCAATTACAATCATGATATGCCCTACGTACTGCCCGTTAAGCCCTCACCCAATCTGAATACACAACAGGCTGTAATGCTTTTTCCCAGCCTGTGTATGTTTGAGGGAACGATGATCAATGAAGGCAGGGGTACTTATATGCCTTTTACTATTTTAGGTGCACCTGCCCTGAAAGACAGTTATTCATTTTCCTACAAACCCGTAAGTATTCCGGGCATGAGTGAAAGCCCCCGTCATAAAGATGCCGTTTGTTATGGCCTCGATCTCCGCAAATATGATGTTAACAAACTCCGGGAGAGCCGCCAGATCAATCTGTCTTGGTTAATTGAATTATACAACGCCTATCCGGATAAGGCCAATTTCTTTACCCCGGGTCGCGCCAACCAGGATATCTCGGCTTTTGACCTGCGCATAGGTACAGATCAGTTGAGAAAGCAGATTATCGCGGGAATGTCCGAAGCCGACATCCGCAAAAGCTGGGAACCCGGACTGCAGAAGTTTAAGGCAATACGGGCAAAGTATTTGCTGTACCCGTGACCCTCTGCCAATAGGAGTTGCTGAGCCCCTGCAATACAGTATTCTGCTGCTAATAAAACTTCCTCCCCCTCGATTAGAAGCGGCAAACTGCAGCGATAATCGTTAAACCGCGTAATTAAGGTTTATGAATTATATTTGAATTCTACACTCATTATAATCTTTCCCGGATGGACAATATGATCAGCTGTATGGTGGTGGACGACGATGAAATAGACCGGCTGACGACTGTCTCTTTTTTAAAAGATTACTCATTTGTGGAGATGCAGGGTATTTTTGAATCGCCCGTAGACGCACTCGCAGCTGCACAAAAAAATACTCCGGATGTGCTGTTTTTAGATATTGATATGCCGGAGATGAACGGTTTGGAATTACGAAAACAGTTACTGCATATTCCTGCCTGCGTATTCATTACATCTTATCCGGATTATGCGGTGGAAGGATTTGAAATGGCCGCGCTTGATTTTTTAGTTAAACCGTTAACAGCTGCACGCTTTTCCAGTATGATGCAGCGGCTTCGCCAGCATGCGGCAATCCGTCAGAAAGCAGCCTTGCTGGAGCATACACTTGGAGGAGATACCATTTTTATAAAGGATGGTACGGAGCAGGTGAAGTTGCAACTACATGATATTATTTACCTGGAAGCCCTCAAAGATTATACCTGCGTTGTGACCGCTTCCGGGAAATATACCGTGCTTTCGCCGCTGGGGAGCTTTATTAAAGGAAACGCTTTCAACAATTTTGTCCGCATTCACCGGAGTTATGCTGTGCAAAAACATTTCATAAAAAGAGTAGGGGCTGCCCATGTACAGGTAAATGAGATCATACTGCCGGTGGGCAGAGTGTATAAAGAGGCGCTTAAAACAATTATATCATAAATGCTTTTATGAAGAATATCGTTTTGCTGATATCCTGCTTTTTTACTGCAGTGGTTTGGGGCCGGCAAAACAATAGCCGTACTACCGACTCATTGAAGCAGCAATTGCTTTCAGCAAAAAGAGATTCTTCACAGTGTAAAATTTTAAACCAGTTGGCGGAGCTGCATTTTCAGCTTGATCCGGAAATGACAATTGAATATGCCAGACAGGCATTGCGACTGGCGGATGAAATACGATGGGAATACGGAGCAGCAACCTCAAATGCCCTGCTGGGGAAAGCTTGTATCCAGACTGGTAATTATGACACGGCAATTATCTTTCTTAAAAAAGCATATGCATATTATAAAAAAGCCGGCAATAAAGATAAAATGGCTTTTCAGCTGGGCAATATAGGCGTAACACAGGTTACACAGAAGAAATATCCCGAAGCGCAATCCACATTTTTTGAGGCATTAAAGATCGCCGATGAGCTGCATCTCAATGGGTTGAAAGCCCGTGTGCTCAATTCTATATCCTATGTATACGATATGCAGCTGGACTACGACAAAGCACTTCAATATGCACAACAGTCATTACAGTTGCTCGAAACGCTCAACGATAGCGGCGCAGTGGCAGATATTTACCGGCGCATTGGCAGTGTGTACGGATCAAAAAATGACACCGCGAATGCAGACAAATACCTGAAAAAAGCGCTGGCTATTTTTGAAAATGAAGGGTATAGGATCGGCATAGCCGATGTGTATCAGGAACTGGCCTTACTTCACCAGCAAAATCTTCCACTCGCACTAGAGTACCGGTTAAAAGCTGAAAAAATATTCAATGCAGACTCTCTGTTAAACACCATGTCTATTACAAATGGCGGAGAGATTGGTTATATCTATTTCAGGTTTCTTAAACAGGATAGCCTGCGCGCACTACCGGGTGCCCAAAAACTGCTGCCGGCAGGTACCCGGGATTTGCAACAAAAATCAATCTATTATTTCCAAAAGGCTTTGAAAGAATGCCGCGAAAACGGACATATACTGCTGGAAGCCGACTTGTCGGCAAAGTATGCTGAACTGATGGTATATACAGGTAATTATAAAGAGGCGTATGCATTAAAATCATTCTCCACCGCCGTAAAAGATTCTGCTTTTACCCAGGAAAACAGGAACCAGATAGCCGAAGCCGAATCAAAATACGAGATCGCGAAGAAAAATGAAGAGTTGGCGGTAAAGCAACTCACCATCGATCAGCAGAAGAGCCGGATGTGGTTGCTCGCCGCCGGAGTGGCATTCCTGCTCATCCTCGGTGCTGTGTTTTATCGTCAGAGTATTGTTCGCAAAAGAACCAATTCCGCTCTTCAGCAATTGAATAATGAATTAGATGAGGCCAATAAGATAAAAGCAAAATTCTTTGCGATACTGAGCCATGATCTTCGCAGCCCCATCGCCAACCTGATCAATTTTTTGACGCTGCAGAAAAGAAATCCCGGTATACTCACCGAAGCCCAGATTGCTGACCGTGAGAAAAAAATCGGTCAATCGGCAGAAAACCTGATGCAAACCATGGAGGCTGTTTTGCTATGGAGCAAGGGACAGATGGAGCATTTTACACCGGATATTGACGCAGTTCCGGTCAGTGATTTATTTGATTACATTGATCGTTTTTTTGACGATAGGCGCACTGCACAGTTTGATTTTTCGGGAGCAGACGGATTGGTTATACAAACCGATCTGCACTACCTGCAGACCATCATGCGCAATCTGACTGCTAATGCGGTAAATGCGCTGCGTAACACTGACGGTGGTATCATCCGATGGAATGCCGCAACCAGGGCAGAGGGCATCCAGCTCACGATAACCGATAACGGCCCCGGTATTCCGCAGGATAAAATTCCGTATATCTTTCAGGATTCATCGGTATCTGGCGGACGACATGGTCTTGGGCTATCCATTGTTAAAGACCTTGCCCAGGCCATACAATGCCGGATAACAGTACAATCAAACAGCAACGGAACAGTTTTTGCCCTGCTGTTTCCATCTCCCACATCTTCTTAAAAATTTACAGCATAGTCTAATTCTTTTTCTTCGGCTCCAGCATACGGGGCGACTTCTCATATAATTTATCTTCTCTCATTTTTGGTTGCTGTTCGGTTAAGCGCTCAAAACTGAATGTCTGCTCGGGCTCATAAGCGCCGTCCTCATAGGCTGGCTTGCGGAGTATAAAGAATTCTCCATTGTTTTTACTGTTCATATTACTCAGGCAGAGCGGCGAACTGGCGTTTTTATTCAGTATTACCCAACCCGGAGGAGATCCCTGATTTTGTGCGCGATAAGAAATTTTCCACTTTACATTGTCCTGGTTGGCCCAATCCCATTGTATCACGGCTGTACCATCTGCAGTACCCTTGCCCGCAGCATTTATATACTTATTACTGTGCAGGGCACTAATCTGATAATCACCCCCACCAAGCTCCTGTATAAAAAATTTATGATTCCCCTGGTTTACAAAATCCCATTGTACCAGCCTGGCCCCATTTTCCATACTGATCCCTTCAATGGCCAGGTATTTGCCGGTTTGATTTATCTTTATTTTATACCAGCCGGTCGTAATTGGGCTTACTCCCGTATTGGTAAATCTGTCTGGGTTGGAAATTTTGTTATCGAACACTGTTCCTGATTCTTTTACACTGTACTCCCGGTAAGTAACTGCCGGTAGTCCCGCATTAAAATAATAGGCCGTATTGATTGATTTTACATCGCCATCGCTGAAGAGGTATTTGCCTGGGCCGAATTCGCATTCGCTTACTGTATTTCCGCTCTTACACTTTATGACCGGTTTGCTGTTGTCGAGTGCAAAATCATATGCTCCATAATGCATAATCGATTTATAGTCGTAAGCCCCGAGTGCATTGCCTGGTTCTATCTGAAAATTATGCCGGTTCTCTTTGGCAATATTGGAGGTGTCAATAACAATGTATTGATCGCGGTCGTAGCGGCTTTGTTCGTGCCAAAAACCAAGCGAGTGGAGCAGTTCATGGGTGATGGTCCATTCGCCGCAATCGTAGGTAAGCCGGATTACCTGTTCGCCACCCACCCTGCCTACGGGCGATGTGCCGCCATGAAACCCCAGCTCCTGCGGACCCACCATTACAATCCGGATATAATCCTTTTCTGTAGTGCGTTTGATCAGCCGAAGGTTCGTGCTGTTGAGGCTTTGCAGCGAACTGAGTATCCGGTCGTATAGACTGGTGTTATACTTGTCTTTTACCGTGGAGTTTTGTTTGATGTTCTCATCTATTTCAACCGGCACATTTCCCCTGGGCCATATAAACCTGCTCCGGTCATTGGTTTGATAAAGCCTTAGGCTCTGCAACGTATTGCCCACCACTATATCGCCATTAAGGATATAATCTGTTCCGGCCAGTTTCACAAAATATGACTTTGGTGCATCCGTCATTGGTAACTGAAACTCTTTCTGGATATAACCGTTTTGTGCCGACAAAGACAAAGTACTGCCCACAACAATCAGCAGGGAATGGATGAATCGTTTCATTGTTTTCTTTCTTTAGTGATGGTAAAAAATACATCGATCCAGTTATCGCTGCCATCCTCGTCCTGCAGGTTCACATGTACGAGGCATTGATTTGGAATATCGCTTACCAGAAATGTTTGGGTATTTGAAAATCGTCCGGCATCTACCTGGCTTTTCAGACAACTGCTGAGTACATTTTTTAGCAGAAAGTAATCATCTGCACCACCGGCCACAAAGGGCCCGGTACTGAAAGTGGTAGCTTCATCGGGAGGGCCACCCGGTTTAAAAGGTACCGTGCCAAACGACTTAAACGGATTGTTGACGTCAGCATCGCTCTCATTAAGTCCGTAAATTATTCTCACCCGGGCACCGGCTATTTCATCTGCGGGTATTGCCAGTTTCACATCAGCAGCCAGAAAGTCTACCACTCTTTTTTTGTCCATATCGATGGGTATCGATTCTGGAATACTGAAAATGACGTTGGCTGTTTGATAATATTTATTCAGACTGAGACCATTTCTGTTGATCACCTGCACCTGTATCACACCAAAGATGTCCAGGTCTCCGCCATGTGGTACCGTAAGCCGGAGATTTTTAAGCGTAATGTATTCCGTAAAGGAATTAGCTCTTGCCGGCAGCAATGAAAATGTTTGTGTGGCGGCTCCGGAAATAATCAGGGGCGTTCCTGCATTTTTGTTGTTGGGCCCGGCAGACAATTGCAGTCCCTTTCCGCTGGCAGCGCTCACGATCCTGTATCCGTTGCCCACCGCATATAGCTTCCATTGCTGGTTGTCGCCATTTACGTTTTCCCATTGCTGCACCTGGGTGCCATCTTCTGTTTTACGATCCACCACATCGAGTAGTTTGTGACTGTGTACGGCGCTGATCTCATAATTACCGTTGGGTAGTTTTTTTAACTGAAAGAGGTGATTATTGCGGGGTAGCATGTCCCACTGTATTAACCGCATTCCATTGTTCATATCTTCCTCTCCTGCTATGGCCAGATATTTTCCGCTTTCATTGATACGAATTTTGTAGATTCCATCAGGCACATCTGCTGCAAGCTGTGGAGATATGGCAGATGTGCGGATATTTTCCTTTGACAGGGCAACCTGCGGTTGGGTTTCGATCAGGGGGCGGTCAGTTTCATTTTTACGAAAAGTGAAATTCATAGCAGGAGCGTCGCTGTTGCAGATAAAATACGCACCATTAGCAGGGGTAGAGGTGGCTGCGTTGGATCCCGACAGATACAGCCGCTGGCCATTTTGTATGCAGGTAACCGTATATCCCGTGGCAGATTTTTCGATCCGCCATTTCTGGTTATCCTGATTTTGCCAGTCCCACTGAATAATTTTCGCACCACGTACAGCATTCCCTTCGGTGCTGATGTAGCGGCCGCTGTGAGCGGCTTTGATTGAATAAATATTATTTCCGATATTTTTCAGTATAAACTTAAAATGCGCCTTGTATTCATTATCCCACTGAATAAGCATGGCTCCATTTGTTGTGGCAGCGCCAGCCACCGCCAGATATTTTCCAGTCTGGTTCACCTTTATAAGGTATTCGCCATCAGTCAGGGGTTGTGCATATGCCGTTCCCGTAATACATAAGCAGCAAACCCAAAAGGTCACTTTATTCATGGAAATAAAATTTACCGTCTGTTATTTTTATAGAATCTCCCGCATTCCCTATCAGTAGTCCTTCAAACAAGGCTTCCAGGATGGCCGGACTTTTCTGCATTTTGACAATTTGGGTATGAAATGAAAAGCCCAGCACGTTTCCGTAGAGATAATGTTCATCACTTAAATTGGCCAGTTGCACTTCGCACAAATCTTTATTTCCTGGCACAAAATCGAATACTCCTGGTTCGCTGACATTGTAGAGATTAAGGTTAAATGTTTGTTCCGTTTTATCAGCCGGGCCATATTTCCCCGATATAATAATCGCATTATTGTAACCCTTTGGGTGAACGATGCCTGTAATGTCATGATCAGCCTTCCATTCGATGCCATTCACTTTCATGGTTAGATAATTTTGATCCTCCCTGGCAGATGTGGCAACCGGAGATATCGTTTTAGTATCGCCTGAATCCGGCGAACCACAGGCTGTGATAACGGCCAGCAGAAAAAGCAAACAATACGAACCTGGTAAATTGCGCATAGTAATGGTTTTAGACTCTTTGGTATACAATCGTTATTTTTTTAACCCGGGTATTGGTCTCCTTATTTTCTGCTTCTGTATAAACATGCACCATCGTAACCGTATTTGCTCTGAAGGAAAGTGTATAGACAGTACCGCCGGTATTAAGCTTCTTATCGGTGCTGGTAGTGACCGTTAACCTGTTTCCTTCCAGTTTCCAGACAGCTTTGCTCATCTTATCCACTATTTCGCAGCCCGCAGGCGATTGGGTGTAATGCGTACCATTTGCTTTAAAAATGTAAGTGGTGCCGGCGGTGCAGGGTAAACCTTTCTCCATGGTCTTTTGCAGGTCTTCTTTTTTTCCATCTGTATATTCCAGTGTGGTGGACACTCTTTTCCATGATCCCGTAATACTTTGACAAAATCCTGCTGAATACAGCAACGTGCAGAATGTGGTAATCAGAATTTGTTTCACTAGCGTGTTTTTAAGGAATCAATCCGTATTTTTCGATGATGGCTTTTCGTTTTTCCGGAAATCCCACCAGGCCAAATTTTTCGTGCAGAATTTTCATGCGTTGAGCAATGGAGGCGTCTTCGGGGCCAATTTTTTTCTCCTGCATTTCCGGGATGATTTTGTGAAAGAGTTCTTCCAGATAATCTTCGAAATTCTGGTTGAAATACATGTCTATTCCGCGAAAGGGTTTGTCTGTATTGTTGAAGAAGGTATGTACCATGCCCCGTGGCCGGAAATGCCATCCGCCGGCGGGTATCTCGTAAATAGTATCTTCCACCATCACCGTAGCGGTGCCATTCAGTACATACATCAGCTCATCCAGCTCCTTATGGTAATGGGGAGCCGGTCCCATTTTTTTGGCCGCTACAGCGAACTCCACACAACTGAATTGCTTATTTGTTTGAGCGCTCCTGACCCAGGTTCTGATATCAAGGCCTCCGGGGCCGGGTTGAAGAGGTTCCATGGGCGGGAGGTAAAAGGGCTTCAACTTTTCAATGCCTGCGTTGCCCTGGTTTTTGCCTCTCGCCTCCACCGGCATCGAAAACAGGCTTAGTCCAGCTGTTGCCAGCAGCATCTGCTGAAGAGCAGTCCTGCGCGACTGATTATGATTTGATGTTGACATGATATGAGTGTTAGAATGGATAATGTTTAACAGGTAATGGCAGCAATTCCAGTTTATTTATCTTTTGCCCCAACCAGCCGGCCATTTGCAAAAATGATCGAGGCTATACTGCTTCACATCCCAACGTATGTAATACACCGGTGCGTAACTCAGATAATTTTCGCGGCGCTCGCTTTCGGTGACCACATAATACTTCCAGTTTGTCCAGTCGATATAGAAATATTTTCTGTAATACCTCGTGTTGGTGCTGCTGATTTCAAAATCTATATAAACAGTCTGATCGATACTGCGCCAATTGATGACGTTTGCGCCAACAAACAACGTGTCGAGCAGTTTCAATCCACCGCCGGAAACATTTTCGGTATATACTCCGTCTTTGAAGTAATAAGTGATCTCGCGGTAAATACGGTTATATGGACTATATGTGGGCGTGGGATAATATACCGGACTGTAATAGTTGCTGCCAAATGGTTTCTGTCCGGCTTTGGCAGCGGCATATAGCGGGTCATTCAGTTTGCGGTATAAGTTGCTGCTGTTGGAGATGGGGCCATAGGTCCAGGGGTCGTATACTGTGCTTGTTACCGCATTTTTGGCATCAGTGAGAATATTTCGGGTGGTACCCATGCCGGCAGATTTGATTGGTGCAGGCCAGCCCATTGCAAGACTGTCGATGGGTTTTGGATTTTGCACCACCTGGAAACTGTCTGAATATTCAGAGCCGATCGTTAGTGCGCTTACAATGAAATACTTTTTTTCTGCATTGGCATCGTGGTCAAGGTCGAAAATTACAAACTGACCATTCAATGATGAAGATGCCGGCTGATGCTGGCATATGAAGTTGGGGTTGTTCTTTGATGCGCTTCCATTGCCACCAGGCGTAACCGTGTCCTTTTTGCAGGACGACGACACTATACAAAGGACTAGTAAGGGTAAGACGAATCTGCCGGATTTGATGGCCATTTTCAATGGTTTTATGGTTACCCCCACAAACCTATACTTACCATATTCGGCTAAAAAGGGGAAATCGCTGAGCAGCTTAAAAAATCGCCGAACAACAGATCAGCCAATCGCCGGTAGTTGTTTAGCCATGATCATTTATAGGAGGTACTAACTAATTGTGCGTTCAAATCAGTTACCTGCCGGTTGGCTGAACAGGCCAATGCCAGGATTTTAATGACCGGGCTCTGTTTATTAGTTGGTCGTTTTGAATCTGTGGCCCTCTGCTTTGCGCGGGCTATTGAGATTGTGAGGGAAAAACAGGCTATCCGGCAAAGGAAGGGGCTTTTTGCCAATCTACCGTATCTGTCAATCGATGTGCTGCAAAGGCGCTCCGCTTTTTGCGATTATTTCGCGGCTATTTTGAATGGCCCTGATGAAACAAAGAGTTGATGGTATGTATTGAGCGTATCAGATTGAAAGTTGACGCTTTATTACTGATCAACTCTTTGTTTCCAAACATGGGCTGGTAGGAGAGCAGCTTTTGATTATTGCCTGACTGGCGACTAGTCCGTTTATGGGAAAACAAGGAATTTCTTGTTTTTTGTGTCCAGAAAAAGTTGTGAATGCAGGAATAGTTTATTCCCCGTAACGCCCCCAATGCCCAACTTCAGCATCCGATTCACCTGTTCCTCACTTGCCCCCTCCACGTAGCTGACTTTCGTGATCGGGAGTTTTTGCGAGGTTATTTCAATGCTATCCGTTGTTGGCAGGCTGTAGACATAAAGTGTATTTCCCCAGGATAGGGCAGTGGACTTAGTTGCACTTGCTCCCGGTTCTGCAAATGATTCAGCAATATTCCTGGATGTGAGCAGTTCGTACGAGCTGGAGCCCGTATCGAAGTATAGCATGGTTTTTTTTCCGCGTACGGTTACAGGAAACATAATGTTGCGTTGCATATAGGTAAAATCGGCTGCTTCTGCTTTTCGTCTGGCCGGAATCGTGCTGTTCATTTCAATATACTGTTTGGGGTAGTTGATCAGAATACTCCTGTTGTCAATAAAATCAGCACCGATTGTGCCAATAATCTGTACATCCTTATCCCAGTCAATGCCCCCTTCACTGGTCTTTATCAGGTTTATTTCTGTGGCCTTCACCCGTTTTTTTCCGATGGAGAAAACAATCTCCTTCAGTTTCGCTGCCGTGTCTATGTCAGGTACCAGCCCCGGATATTTCTGGCTAATAGATGCCAGCTTGTTTTTATAGAAAATGGTGGTAGGTGCTCCCAAATCGAACTGCATATAGAACTGTTTGGGACAGTTGAGGAGTTTGACAGGCAGCAGTAAGGCTTCGTGTTTTTCCACATGGCCATTTTCTGTACCGGATTTCCAGATAAAGGAGATTTTGTAACGGTTGTCCGGAATCTTGATGGCGCTTATGCTGTTTCCCTGCGCACAGGAAGTAACGGTCCAAAGTTGAAAAAGGAAAAGAACGGAGAGGGCCTGCAGCGTTTTGAATAGTCGCATTTTTTTTAAAACAAAAATAGCGTGGCCTCTCGCTTCGCATAGCCGACAAACACCCGACATCTACCCGACATAGCCCTTATTGACGTTGGTAATCAATGTGTTGTGTCTTCTTCGGATCATAAAGTCGTTGCGGAGAATGAGCACCGCGTTGAGGGCATACAGTAAGAAAAACGGCCATAGATAGTTGATGGTAGTACCCTTGTCTCCATTAATTGAAACCGTGATTAGGTTGTATGCTAATAAGAGCAACATTGAAATGTGAAGGGCGATGATCCAATAGATTTGTTGCCTGATTATTTTTTGGCCCATTTCAACATCAGCAGCTGGCAGGTCCGTTCTTTTTTTCAATAAACGAATCGGAACCAGGAAGTGTACCCAGGGTATGACGAGGTAAAAAAAACAGGAAAAGTTGAAAACCGTCATAAAATGATAGCTAGTATTGTCCGGATAGGGTAGGTCTTTTACCGGCATGGGCTCTTCGTTTGCCGGTGTTGGAAGGGGGACTGCTATGAGGTTCTCGAATTCAAGATCCAGGGCACTTGCGATTTTCTTTAAAGAAAAGCTTTGGGGCGAAGTGGCATTTGATTCGATCCGTTGAATGGTTCTAACTGTCAGCCCTGTAAGGCCGGCTAATTCTTCCTGTGTTAAGCCCTTTTTTTTGCGTGCCAGACTTATTTTTTCACCAAGCTGCATATAGTATCCTGTTATTTGTTCGTGATCACAACTCCTGTTAGCGTCAACATATCAAAAGGCCCGGGGCCTCTTGTGCCGGCAAAAGTAAAAAACAGTTTCTGGTAAGAAGCAGAAAAGGACTTTTCTGCTTACATCCGGTAATGAAGTATAAACTGCGCCTATTTTTTGAAAAAAGCTGTATTTTTATTGTTTATCAATAATTATTTATTACTTTTGCGGTGTACTTTTAACTTTAAGCAGTATGTCTAAAGGAAACAGCTTTGTATTTACAGGTTTGCATATTGTGGCCTGGGTCATTTTCGTTGGTTTGTGCATAGAAGCCGGCGCTTTGATTACCAATTTTGTATTTAGTATTTACAATCCTGCAATGGTCAAAAACCTGTATCAGAAGCTGGACTTGAGTGAAATGTATAATCGCAGCCAATGGGCTTTTTATGGAATGTATAGTTTTATCCTGGTCGTCGCATTTTTGAAAGCATACTTATTCTATATAGTTGCCATGCTTATGCACAAAATAGATCTGTCAAAACCATTCAACAGCTTCGTTTCAGAACAGATTACAAAAATATCTTACTGTACTTTTTCCGTTGGTATCGTAAGTTATATAGCCCGGCAAACGGCCAAAAATTTACAGCACCATGGCTATGCTATCGACAACCTGAATCAGTTTTGGGCAGACAGTCAGGCATTCATCCTGATGGCGGCTGTGATCTATATTATTGCCGCTATTTTTAAAAAGGGTGTTGAAATCCAGAATGAAAACGATTTAACTGTTTAACTATGCCAATCATTGTAAACCTGGATGTGATGATGGCAAAACGGAAAATTTCGCTGAATGAGCTTTCAGAGCGGGTTGATTTGACATTATCTAATCTTTCTATCTTAAAGACAGGCAAGGCAAGAGCGATCCGCTTTAGCACCTTAGAGGCAATTTGCAAAGCCCTGGACTGCCAGCCAGGTGATATTCTGGAATATGTAAGTGAAGAAAAAGCGACAGCGAAGCGCTGACAGCCGGTTATTGCAGGCGGCATTACTACAGCTGAATCTATTTTTTTGACCAGAATCTGAAACAGATGATCCGGAAGTATTCGGTTTTGATATGTATGGTTGCTTCGGTTTTATTGCTAGTGATCGCATCGCTGGCTTATCCGGGCGGCTCACTGGCTGATAAAAACTCTATCGGGTTTGGCTGGTCGAAAAATTTCCTGAGCAATTTATTTGCCGCAAAAGCGCTGAATGGTTCAGAGAACCCAGGATGGATCTGGGCAGTTACCGGCATGGCATTTCACTCGGTTGGTTATGGAATTTTCTTTATCAACATGTCAAAAAAGATCTCTTTAAGGCCCTGGGCTGATATTTTTAAGATAATAGGCGTTGCCAGCATGCTATTTATTTTCTTAATCGCGACACCCTTGCATGACCTGGGAACCATATCCATTGTTTTAACCTTAATCGGGTTATTTATTATTACGGTATTCATCCTGAAGTCGAAGCTTCATTTACTCAAGTTCTGCTGTATTATCTGCTTACTGACGTATTACTGTTTCTTTTTCTTTTTTGGGTTTGGCTATATGGAGCTGGCAGTTATTATGCAGAAGGTATACATTATCTCCTCGATGCTATTGGTTTTAGGGCTGGAGTATTTTACCAGGCATGAAGACTTTGTACAAATTAAATCGGGGGAGCCTGTAAAAACATCGTAAAATATACGGAAATGACAAAGGATATGATTGGCGTAACGGCTTTTCTTGTTTTTACCAATTGTTGTATACAACTGTTCTGTTGCGTATTGCCTACACAAGTACTTGAAAGGCAATCTATTTATAGTTATAATATAAAGATTTTTAAAAGTATATTATTGCGCCTATTTTTGAGTTACAAGCAATATTAATGCGGCACTTCAAAATATTATTTGTACTCATCTTTTTTACAGAGTTATTATTTGCACAAACACAAGTGACAATTTCACTTATTACAGATACAGGAGTAAAAAGGACGGAATACTTACATTTCTCAATATCAAATGCAACGTCCACGACACATGATTTCACATTTGACAAATTTTCTAAGGACGGATGGTATTCAAATACAAACCTATTTCAGTACAGTGAGGATATTGAGACAGGTCTACATAAAATGAATATTTCATTCAAAACGGACAAAGAACAAAATATCACCGACACTTTGCTTGTTGACAGCGCTACTTCAAGAGTTGAAATTTTTGTTTTTATATCAACATCGGACTCAACAGGCGATTATATAAAAGAGATCAAGACTTTGAAATTCCAGGCCAACTCAAATTATGTAAAGTTTTCTATTCTTAACAAACCCAAAATTAATTCTGACGCAACATTTAATATAGAAAACATTGGCGGTAAAGAAATTTATGGGTATCCTAATAATGCATTTTTCTTCGGTACACTATATGAACAGATAGGCGACGATTCGTGGACCCAACATTATCCACTTTATATCAACATAAAATACTGTGACACTGTTTCATCAGTAAGGCCTTTACGAGTTGGTCAAACCACCCAAGCATGGACACCCAATGATAAAGACTGCTCGAAGTATAAATTTATCAAAAAGGGCAGCTATTATTTTGAGCTTTTGTATTCAACAACAAACCTTTCAAATACAGTTTTTCAAGGTGTTACAAGATTAAACAAGGTTGACATTTGCAGACAAATTTTTGAATTCAAACTTTGAGAAGTACTGCTTGTAACAGGCAGTTTTGCATCAGCAGGCGTAAAGAATAAATCCTCGTCTTAGTGCTACTATCAACTACTTAACCGGCTGAACCGAATACGATAACGTGCAAACTTGGCGCTTTATGCTTCAGTACATCGATTATGTGATGAAATTCAATAAATTAAAGCAGCTTTCGCAAATCGGGTCTACATGGCTATATTTACGAAGGTCTTTGGTGAAATTTTGCCAATACAAGAGTTACCTGCAATCCTAAACCAAACACTCTTTTACCCCCAATGCTGGATATATTTAAAAATCATATAGCCAAATTCGCAGAAGTAGCTGACGATGAGTTTGCAGAAATTAAAACTTACTTTGACACGAAAGAGGTGGCTAAAAAACAAAACCTCTTACAGGAGGGACAAATCTGCAGACATCATTATTTTGTTCTGAGCGGCTTATTGCGAAAGTTTTATATCAACGAAAAAGGCATTGAACAAACCACTGAATTTGCAATAGAAACCTGGTGGCTTACTGATAACTTTGCCTACGAAAATCAGGTGCCTACGGAGTTTTATATTCAGGCTGTAGAAAAGTCTGTTGTGCTTTGCATTACTCAGGAAAAACAAGAGAAACTATTAAGGGAGTTTCCGGTAATGGAGCGCTATTTCCGTTTTATTTACCAGCGGGCTTATGCAGCAGCCCAAAAACGGATCAAATTTCTTTTTTCGTTTTCAAAAGAAGAATTTTATTTCCAGGCCGTTAGAAATCATCCCGAATTCGTGCAACGAGTTCCTCAATACTTAATCGCTTCCTATCTGGGTTTTACTCCCGAATATTTAAGCGAAATCCGAAAGAAACTTCTTTCTTAAACCAGTTTAAGTTTTTTCAATTTCCTGCTTTCCAATTTTGCATTGAACATTTTTAAAAGAATAATACAATGCAAAAACGATTTAACATTAAAGAAGTTGCTCCAAATGCGCTAAAAGCGATGGTTGGTTTAGAAATCTATCTTTCACAGTCATCTATTATATCCAGGACAACCAAAGAGCTTATAAAAATCCGCGCTTCACAAATCAACGGCTGCGCGTATTGTATCAACACTCACACGCAGGACGCAATTAAAAATGGCGAAACCAATCAGCGTATTTTTTTATTGAATACCTGGAGAGAAACTGAGGGTATTTTTACCGATGAAGAAAAAGCAGTGTTGGCAATAACCGAAGAGATAACATTAATCCATCGGAATGGATTGTCAGATGAAACCTATTCAAATGCCTTACAGTTTTTTAACGAGACCCAAATCGCAGATATAATAACGGCTGTAATTACTATCAATCTTTGGAACAGGGTTGTATTAAGCACTCACCTGCTGATAGGGCAAAGTCTTGCATAAGAGCTATTAAAAAGATGGAGGCCTGGACTGGGGAAAGGGTAGACACTTTTTTGCAGTATTTTATTTTATGGGAAGATGATCGTAGGTAGAGGCCGAGCCAGCGGCCTCTTCGTCCCGAACGAAGCGTCCCGCTGCGGCGGGACTACATCCCGTTGCGGAATTGCCGGAAACAAAAAAGCTCACGCAATGCATGAGCTTTTCATCAGTCGGGATGACTGTCCCGATGCCTCGGGATCGAACCAGCGACCCCCACGTCCCGAACGTGGTACCCCGCCGCGGCGGGACTACATCCCGTTGCGGAATTGCCGAAAACAAAAAAGCTCACGCAATGCATGAGCTTTTCATCAGTCGGGATGACTGGATTCGAACCAGCGACCCCCACGTCCCGAACGTGGTACGCTACCGGGCTGCGCTACATCCCGTTCCATGAAAGTATAAAAAACAATTCTTTTGCGGTTTATCCCGAACGAAGCGTCCCGCGAAAAGAAATTCAGCTTTAAAACAAAAAAGCCCGCCAAAGCACTGTGTGCGAAGGCGGGCAAAGTCGGGACGACTAGATTCGAACTAGCGACCCCTTGCACCCCATGCAAGTGCGCTACCGGGCTGCGCTACGTCCCGAACTTATTGCCGCCGGTCTGTGACCTGCAGCAGGGGAAGATTTTATTCAAAAGAGCTAAAGCTGAATTTCTTTCTTTGGGCGGCAAATGTAAGACTTTCTTCTATTTATGCCAAAGTCTGATCGTTTTTTTCTGAAATTCAATCCTTTTTATTCCCGGCATATCGGCGTAAAAATTCCTTTTTGCTGTCATGAAAAGAAGATACGGCTCCCAGCTTGTACAATACAAAAATGTATATCCAGGCCAGGTCGAGCTGGTAGGGCAGAAAGCCGGCACGTGCACTACCGGGATACAGATGGTGATTGTTGTGCCATTCACCCGCAAATAAACCCGGCCGCAGCTGGTTTACCGACAGATTACTGCGGTCAAAATCGACCCCTTCCTGATGCTCTTCTTTTCCTTTCCCATGGCCGGTATAGTTAAATGCCCGTACAAGTATAAACCAGAGCATGGCAGCCGAAAACAGGGCACAGGCCAGTGCATGTCCGCCTATGAGATAAAAAATAGTGTACCAGGCTGCCCAGTTGAAGATCCAGAGCAGGATGGTATACAGGGGAGAGGCAAGCGACCCCCATTTCATGTACTGGGCATATGTATTGACGCGTACACCGGTATGGCGCATAAAGCGGGCTACTTTACCGTAGGTGGCCTCATCAAGGTCTTTGGCAATACTCTGGTGATTGACATCAGACAGCATACAATACCAAAACCCGCCCTGTGCATTATAGGGATCGCCCGGCTGATCGGATTTGGCGTGGTGTACATGGTGCGATACCACATAGATCTCTTCGGGAAAGGTTTTGATGACCAGGTTTTGTGTCAGAAAACGCCAGAACGGGTGCCGGAATTTGTAAGAGTTGTGGGTACAATACCGGTGAAACCAGATGGTGCCATGCGTGCCCATGATGATCATACTGTAGACGACTACGGCAATAGCCAGTGGCCAGCTGAAGTGCAAGACCAGAAAGAAGATAAAAAAGGGAAGCATACAGGCAGCCATCAGCCAGCTGATGAGCGAAATCCAGTTTTTCCTGCTTTTAAAAATATTGATCCGCGAAAAAGCTTCTTTATACAGTTGCCGGAAGCTGGGTACAGACAATTCACCCTCGGCATTGGTCCAGCCATAGGAGGGCTTTTGTAAGATGTCGTCAATAAAGGCCATGAAAGGAGAGTTTAAAATAAATAAAGAAAGTCCGGGCGCAGGTTTTCCTGCAGCACGGGTTGGTCTGATGCGGGGAATTGCAGCTTGTTACAATTTTTTGACCTGAACGGCATTGAGGCCACGCGGACCACGTTCCACTTCATAGGTCACTTTATCTCCTTCACGTATGGGCTCCGTAAGCTGGTTGATATGCACAAAGATTCGTTCGCCGGATGGCTGCTCATTGATAAAGCCAAAGCCTTTGGCGTCATTAAAGAAGGATACGATACCGGTATGCGGTTCGTCGGGGATGTCTTCCATTTTAGGCACGCCGATCTGGATATCCTCAGTCTTGAAAATGACCTTGCGGCGGGGATCGGGAGGAGTGTCGGAAATGTTGCCGTTCTCATCAATATAGGCCATCATGTCTTCCAGGCTTTTGCCTTTTTTAGACTGGGCTTTGCGCTCGGCCATCTTTTCCTGTTTTTCCTGCTTTTGCTTGAGTCGCTTTTTTTCTTTCTCTTTTTTGTTAAATGTTTCTTTGGGTTTTGCCATAATTGTTTTTAATCAGTAAAAAGATGTTTTTACCTGTCTTGCAGGCTGGTGGCCGGCAGCAAATATGCCGGCCTGATATTTTAAATTAATCTGCCGGTACGAATGATGGGCAGATCAGCATCCGGGTTATATGACTTCCAGTCGGGTAATCTCCACCCCATTGAAAATGCGGGCCAGGTTGTTGTCGTTCGTCTGCTTGTAAGCGCCCAGGTTCGATTCACTTACGATGCGCCAGAGGTTTTTACGCTTCAGATCATCATAATCCGGCAGTTCAATAAATAATCCTTTCATGCTGGCGCGTGTTTTGAAACTGATCTGTACAGCTTTGGCCTGCTTATTCTTTTGTAACATGAATTTTTCTATCTCGGCACTGGTCATATCTGTGTTGAATAAGTTGAATAATCATTAATATAAATGTAACCGCAAATCCGGGCTGAATGTTTTTCATGCAGCCTTTTACTGTTTACCAGCGATTACCGGAATTGTTGCTTTTCTTTTCACGGGCAACTGAAACCGACATTTGACGGCCTTCTACTTCTTTATTGTTAAGTCCTTTAATGGCATCGCCGGCCTGTTCTTCTGAAGGCATTTCCACAAAACCAAAGCCACGGCTACGTCCCGTTTCACGATCGGTGATGATGCGGGCAGAATCAACCATTCCAAATTGCTCAAATAATCTGCGTAAATCAGTCTCGGTCGTGTGAAAACTGATGTTTGATACGTACATATTCATGATGAAAAATTTACGGATGAAAAAAGTGCACGTGATAAAAAACCGCAGCAAGGAGCAAAGAGGAGGAAAAACAATTACTGAGTCGAAAAGTAAACATTGATACTGATCCGGACTGAATGATGCAGGTGCTTTTAAAAGTACATTGGTGAAGATAGCGAAAAAAAATGAGCCTGCCATGTTTAATTAGCCTGCAACAGACTGATACCACGCCGCAGTCCACACCCGTATAACCACCGTGGTAAGCTAGGCCGGGCAGCTAATCTCCACACAGTCAATTATTGACAAAACGCTGATCCAATGCACTAAATTTTAACAATTCAACCGCGGCAGCGGGGAATTTATGCGGTAATTTTGCCCACCAAATCACCCGGTACATCAGGCTTTTGCCTTATATTCGGTTTTCGGGGGTTTTGAGACCGCAGCCAGAGGCATACTAAGCAGGCAAAACCTGCGTTATTCATCCGGTCTGCAATTGATAATCTGAGCAATATCCGACAGAAGAACCTGCGAACTAACAGAATAGCGTCAACTCGATCTGAACATTTTTAAGGTTAATGGTTAATTCGTATTAGTAGTCATGAAAAAAAAGTTTAAGGCATTTTACCTGCTCATCTCTTCGGTATTTATTACCATCATTCATTTACCCTTTGCTTTTGGTAAGTCTACCTTTAATCACCTGCGCGATGCAGCGGATTCTGTCACGCGTGTAGTGACCATGGAAGATTCGCTTACAAGGCTGATGCCGGTAGCACCCGTTAAATCGGTTTACGACAGTCTGCATCTCGAGATTGCTGGCCTCAGCCGCCAGGCATTCGAGTATGCCCAGAAAGGATGGCGTAAGCTCATGCAGCAGGGTAAACTCCTCAATGGATCCATCATAGCCATTATTGACTTCAGCAGACCCAGCAGCGAAAAACGCCTGTTTGTGCTGGATATGGAGAACTATGAGGTGCTGCACAACTCCCTGGTGGCACATGGCCGCAATTCCGGTAAGGAAATGGCCACTTCTTTCAGCAATCAACCTTCTTCCTATAAAAGCAGTCCCGGATTCTACATCACCGGCGATACCTATCAGGGCAGCAATGGATATTCACTCAAACTGCAGGGCCTCGAATACGGTATCAATGATAAAGCCTATCGTCGTGCTATTGTAATGCACGGTGCTGCCTATGTGGATGAATCCTATATTCAGTCGCAGGGCTATATCGGGCGCAGCCAGGGTTGCCCGGCCGTACCACAGGAAGAAGCACGGGATATTATCAATACACTGCGCAACGGTACCTGCCTCTTCATTTATTCTCCTGATAAAAGATATCTTTCGCGCAGCTCGCTTCTGAGAGGGTGAAAAGTATAAAGGTATAAAGGGTATAAAGAGTATAAAGGGTATAAAGTGTTTAAAGGGCTCTTGTCCAACTGTCAACTGTCAACTGTCAACTGTTCACTGTCAACTGTCCACAATAACTTAAAACTCCTTAATTTAGCCGCTCATAATTCACTTATGCCATCGAACGCCAATCGTCAGTTTCTTGATTTCGAAAAGCCGATTAAAGATATCCTGGATGTGATGGAGAGTAATCGGCAACGTCAGGAAAAGACCAATGTAGATATGGGAGATCTTTTCCAGAATCTTGAAAATCAGATTCTTGAGAAGAGGAGAGAGATTACTGCCAACCTTACCAGCTGGCAGCGCGTACAGCTTAGCCGCCATCCTGACCGGCCTTATACCATGAAATATATCACCAAAATGACCGACAATTTTGTGGAGTTATTTGGTGACCGCAATGTAAAGGATGATAAGGCCATGGTGGGCGGATTTGCCTCACTGGATGGGGAGACCGTCATGTTTATTGGTCAGCAGAAAGGTATCAATACCAAAATGCGCCAGATGCGCAATTTTGGTATGGCCAATCCCGAAGGTTACCGGAAGGCGCTTCGCCTGATGAAGCTGGCCGAAAAATTCAACAAGCCCATCGTTACCCTCATCGATACACCCGGAGCATATCCCGGACTGGAAGCAGAAGAGCGCGGACAGGGAGAAGCTATTGCCCGTAACATTTATGAAATGATGCGGCTGAAAGTACCTGTCATTTGTGTCATCATTGGCGAAGGTGCCAGTGGCGGCGCATTGGGTATTGGTGTGGGTGACAAAGTGTTTATGATGGAGAACTCCTGGTATACGGTCATTTCTCCCGAAAACTGCAGCACCATTTTATGGCGTAGCTGGGCACAGAAGGAGATAGCAGCAGAGCAGCTGCGGCTCACGGCCGATAAAATGCTGGGCTTTGGCCTGATTGACGGCATTATTCCAGAGCCCGCAGGTGGTGCACACTGGGATTATGATGAATCTGCCCGTACGCTCAAAGAGCATATCAAGATCGCCATACAGGAACTGAAGCAGAAGTCGCCAGAGCAGCGCGTAAACGATCGTATCGAAAAGTTTGCGAAGATGGGCTTCTGGGAAGAACTGCCGCAATGATCTGTATGGTCATAAAAAATTAAAATCAAAGCGGCCCCTGGCCGCTTCTATTGTTTATACTAAAACCCAACATTTCTACACTATGTCACTTCGAAGCAAATTTACCGGAACGGGTATCGCTATCGTTACCCCCTTTCAGCAGGATGGAACCATTGACTGGGCCAGTTTTGAAAAGCTGATCGAATTCTGGATAAAGGGTAAGGTGGAATACCTGGTTGTGCTCGGTACCACCGGTGAAAGTGCTACTGTACATGGTGAGGATAAGCAGGCTGTATTCACTTTTGTAAAAAATAAGGTGGCCGGACGCCTGCCTCTTGTAGCAGGTATTGGCGGCTACGATACGCAGGAGGTGCTTAAAGGTTTCCGCAGCTTTGATCTCAGCGGTTATGATGCGATCCTTTCTGTGTCGCCCTATTACAATAAACCCAACCAGGAAGGTATTTTCCAGCATTATAAAACCCTGGATGCTGCCACGCCGCTGCCCATAATGATCTATAATGTGCCTTCGCGCACGGGTCAGAATATGACGGCCGATACTCAGCTGCGTATTGCGCGGGAATGCCGCAATGTATTTGCCACCAAAGAAGCCAGTGGAAATTTTGAGCAGATCATGCAGATCATCAAAAACAAACCGGTTGATTTTATGGTCATCAGTGGCGATGACGGCATCACGCTGCCCATGATCGCCCTGGGCGCCGATGGGGTGACTTCGGTAGTGGCCAATGCGTACCCTGCCGGTTTTTCGGAAATGGTCAGACTTTGCCTGCAGGGCAAATTTGAGGAAGCCCGCACCCTGCATTATCAGTACACAGATATCATTCAGACCATGTTTGCCGAAGGCAGCCCCAGTGGTGTAAAAGCCTACCTGAGCCAGATGGGACTCTGCTCAGAAGCTGTTCGCCAGCCGGTATGGCCGGTGAGTGAGACGCTGCGGAGCAGGATTAAAGAATTGATGAAGGTTGTTTAAAAGTATAAAGGGTATAAAGAGTTTAAAGAGTTTAATGGGTGCCGGTACTATTGCCCTTTATACCCTTTAAACTCTTTATACCCTTTATACCTGTTTTCGTATCTCGCCTACGTAACTTTTCCATTTCCCTTGTCCGGAATCAATTATTCGGACGTTTTTTATTGTTTCCGCAGCTTTTTTGTATTTCTTTTAGAAATAAATCAGGGCTAATGCCCGTTGTATCCTATATGAAAAACAAAAAAGCCTGTATCCTCATGATGGCCGGTCTGCTGGCGGCTTCTGCGGTCTTTTCGCAGAAAATAGTTGACTCCGTAAAAGTCTACGGATACCCTGTACGCGAAGGGGTAATCTATCAATATGAGCCCCGTTCGGTATATGCTTCGCTCAACTCTATGCCCATCATGAATGTGATGTCGCGCTACGATTCTGTTTTTCATTTCGAAGAAGGAACTATCTCGGAGATCCGCCAGATAGATGAGGTGTATGCGGTATTTCTGGAAAATAAAAAGAAAGATATTGTTGTATACAGCAACCTTAAATCGGTGAATGTGAAAAAGGGAGATAAGGTAAAACGCGGTCAGTGCCTGGGTGTGCTGGATAAGGACTATGATGATGACCTGAACCAGGTAGACCTGCTCATCTTTCAGAAAGGAAAGGAGATTCCGTATAAGAAAATACTGGATTATATGCGCCGCAACATTTCGAGTGCGCCCCGTACAGGTTATACCCTGTAGGATACGCCTTCGAGTGCCAGTTCTGAGGCCGGAAAGACTTCACGTGCTTCCTGTTCAAACTCTTCCAGTGTATCATATTTACTGCTGAAATGACCCAGCAACAGCCGGCCCACGCCGGCTTTTTTGGCAATAGCTGCAGCCTGTTTAGAAGTGGAGTGGAAGCGTATATGTGCCCGATCGCTGAGGTTGTCGAGATAAGTGGCCTCATGATAGATCATATCTGCGCCCTGGATATAGGGAATCATTTCTTCGTTATACCGGGTATCGGCGCAGAAAGCATAGGACCTGCCGGGCGTACCGGCCGTGGTCAGCCATTCATTGCGGATGACTTCACCGGCCGAGGTCACAAAATCATCGCCCTGTTTGAGCCGTTCATAAAAATGGAGGGGAATATTATTTTCCCGTACGGCATCCAGTATTAGCCGTCTCGGCTTCTTCTTTTCCCGGAATATAAAACCATAACATTCTATCCGGTGCTGGGTAGGAAAACAGCGGATCTCCACTTTTTCATTATCAACCAGGGTGGCGGCACCATTCAAGGCATGGAAATGCAGGGGGAAACAAAGATGGGTGTCGGCTACCTTGAGTTGCATTTCTATAATATCCTGCAGTTGCGCCGGCCCGAAAACATGTAACTCCTGCGAATGACTGAGCAGGCTGAAGGAGTTGAGCAGGCCAATGAGACCAAAATAATGATCACCATGCAGGTGAGAAATGAAAATATGGGAAATACGGCCACGTCTTATCTTATAACGCATCATCTGAATCTGTGTACCCTCGCCACAGTCGACCAGAAAATGCTGGCCATCCAGTGTCACCAGCTGGCTGGTTGGGTGGCGATCAAAAGCCGGCACGGCAGAATTATTTCCGAGGATGGTTACCGCTAGCATGCGCTAAATTACAAAGGTTTAGAATAGGGCAGGGCTTATTCGCCATCGAGCAGTTCACGTTCTATTTCCTCCATTTGCACAATATCCCAGGCCTCACTTTGAGTGCGGGTAACATTCATCAGTTCCAAAAGTTCGTGCTGGTCCAGAAAATTTTCTACCTGCTCCTGCAGTTCGCAAATTACCAGAGATGCACTATTTTCATAGAACTGTTGCTGAATGTTGACCAGGGTTTCGGCTGCCTCTTTGTCGATCGATTTTACCTCAGACAGGATAAGAACCACATTTTTAACGTCATTTTGGAGGATAGGAAGTAAGCAATCCGCTAATTCTTCTGTCATACTTGCAGAAATTGCGGGCTCGGCCACCGTGATGGCATGAAATTTCTCTTTGGTATCGGTTTTGACCTGCATTAAACAAATTTGGCGGATTCAATTGTAAAAAACAAAACAGGAGGTCAGGAACAACTAAAATTATCAACACTCCGTTTATAATAACGGGCGAACAGGAACCAAATATATTTGTTAATATTGTATAACAACCAATTATCTAAATATGGATAATAATTTTTCAGCCCAGGTCAAGGAGATTATTTCGTTTAGCAGGGAGGAGGCACTAAGGCTCGGGAATGATTTTATCGGCACGGAGCATCTGCTTCTCGGGCTTATCCGGGAAGGTGATAACACGGCCGTACGCATTCTGAAGAGCTTCAATGTCGATTTATATGAATTGCGGAAGGAAATAGAACTGGCCGTAAAAGACAAGACCGGAAAGAATATTGCCAATATAAACAGCCTGCCTTTAACCAAGCAGGCAGAAAAGGTGATCAGGGTAACCGTGCTCGAAGCAAAAGCGCTTAAGAGCAGCACGGTGGAAACGGAGCACCTCATGCTTTCCATTCTTAAGAACAAAGAAAATATAGCTACTCAAATCTTAAATCAGTTTGACGTGGATTACGATCTTTTCCGCCAGGAACTGGGCATTGTGAAATCCAATGATCCCAGAGCAGAATACACCGATGAGAATGATGATGATTTTGAAGACGAGAAAAAGTATTCTCAGCAAAAAGGCAGCAAACAGGCCGGTAATGCCAAAAGCAAAACACCGGTACTCGACAACTTCGGCCGTGATATTACCAAACTGGCCGAAATGGGCACACTCGATCCTATTGTGGGCCGTGAGTCGGAGATTGAGCGCGTGTCGCAGATCCTGAGCCGCCGCAAAAAGAATAACCCCATCCTCATTGGTGAGCCCGGTGTGGGTAAAACCGCCATTGTGGAAGGCCTGGCGCTTCGCATTGTGCAGCGTAAGGTGTCGCGCGTGTTGTTTGACAAACGTGTGATATCGCTTGATCTTGCCGCCCTGGTGGCAGGTACCAAATATCGCGGACAGTTTGAAGAACGCATGAAGGCAATCATGAATGAGCTGGAGAAAAATCGCGATGTGATCCTCTTTATCGACGAGCTGCATACGATTGTAGGCGCCGGTGGTGCAAGTGGGTCGCTGGATGCCAGCAATATCTTTAAACCTGCTCTGGCCCGTGGCGAACTTCAGTGCATTGGCGCTTCCACCCTCGACGAATACCGTATGTATATCGAAAAGGATGGTGCCCTCGACCGTCGCTTCCAGAAAGTAATGGTAGATCCCCCCAGCGTGGATGAGACCATCCAGATTCTGAACAATATCAAGTCCAAATACGAGGATTATCACAATGTGATCTATAACAATGAAGCCATTGAGGCCTGTGTAAAGCTCAGCGACCGCTATATCACCGACCGGCTGTTGCCAGACAAGGCCATTGACGTAATGGATGAAGTAGGCGCCCGTGTGCACCTCAAAAACATCAACGTTCCTCAAAACATCGTAGACCTCGAAAAGAAAATCGAAGAGGTTAAAAACGAAAAGAATAAAGTAGTGAAGAGCCAGAAGTTTGAAGAGGCCGCTTCACTGCGCGATACAGAAAAGAAACTGGCCGAAGACCTCGAAAAAGCAAAGGCAGACTGGGAAGAAGAAAGCAAACACAAGCGTTACCCGATCGATGAAGAAGCTATTGCTGAAGTCGTGAGTATGATGACCGGTATTCCTGTAAAACGAATGGTACAGGCAGAAACCGAGAAGCTGCGTAAGATGACCGACGACATGAAAGGTATGGTGATTGGTCAGGATGAGGCTATCGTGAAAGTGGTAAAAGCCATTCAGCGTAACCGTGTAGGTCTGAAAGATCCCAAAAAACCCATTGGCACCTTCATTTTCCTCGGCCCCACCGGTGTAGGTAAAACCGAGCTGGCACGTGCGCTGGCCCGCCATATGTTTGACTCAGAAGATGCGCTGATCCGTATCGATATGAGTGAATACATGGAGAAATTTACGGTAAGCCGCCTGATTGGTGCACCTCCCGGCTATGTAGGTTATGAGGAAGGTGGTCAGCTTACTGAGCGTGTACGCCGCAAACCTTATAGCGTGATCCTGCTCGATGAAATTGAAAAGGCTCACCCGGATATTTATAATATCCTGCTGCAGGTGCTCGACGACGGTCAGCTTACCGATGGCCTGGGTCGTAAGGTAGACTTTAAAAATACCCTCATCATCATGACCTCCAATATTGGTGTACGCCAGTTGAAAGATTTTGGAGCCGGCGTGGGATTCACCACTGCTGCTAAAATGGAACATGAAGATGAAGCCAACAAGGCTGTAATTGAAAAAGCGTTGAAACGCACCTTCTCTCCCGAGTTTCTCAACCGGATAGATGATGTGATTATCTTCAACAGCCTTACCAAGGAAAATATCTTCAGCATCATCGATATCCTGATGAAGGGCGTGATGAAACGTCTCAGCAACCTGGGCTTCAGCCTTACGCTTACAGAAGAAGCCAAGTCGTTTCTGGCCGATAAAGGGTATGACGTACAGTTTGGTGCACGTCCGCTGCACAGAGCTATTCAGAAATACCTCGAAGATCCGCTGGCAGAAGAGATACTCAACATGAATGTGAAGGCGGGTGATGTGCTGGAAGCCGACCTGGATAAGGAAAATAATAAATTACGATTCACCTTTAAGAAAGCAGAGACGAAGACAAAAGAATCAAAAGCATGATGGGTGTAATTACAGAATAAGAGAGTGCCGGAAGGCACTCTTTTTTTTGCACACCCGGCAAGAATTAAAGGATAGAAAGAAGAGCAAATCTGCTGAAGCCCTATTTTTGCCACAGCAGATGGAAAAGAAGATCATAATCACGATAGATGGCTGGTCAAGCTGCGGTAAGAGCACGCTGGCCAAACAAATGGCCCGTAAACTCGGCTATGTGTATGTCGACAGTGGCGCTATGTACCGCGCTATCACGCTTTATTTTCTCCGCAATCACGTGGACTGGACAGATAAAAAAGAAGTGGAGAAAGCACTTACTGAGATTTCACTCGATTTTCATTTCAATGAAAAAACACAGTCCAGCGAGATGTATCTCAACGAAGAGAATGTAGAATATGTAATCCGCGACCTCGTGGTGGCCGAAAAAGTGAGCGATGTGGCCGCCATCAAAGAAGTACGCGCTTTTGCTGTGCATCAGCAGCAGCAAATGGGACGAAAAAAAGGAATCATCATGGATGGCCGGGATATCGGCACCGTTGTATTCCCCAAAGCCGAACTCAAGATATTCATGACAGCAGATAACGCCGTGCGCGTGGAGCGCCGCTTCCGTGAGCTGTATGAAAAGAACCCCAATATCACCATCGAAGAGGTGAAAAATAACCTCGAGATGCGCGACTATATCGACTCTCACCGCGAAGTAAGCCCGCTGCGCCAGGCAGAAGATGCTATTGTGCTTGACAACACCAACCTGACTCCTGAAGAACAGCTGAGGCTGGCTCTGTCTTGGGTAGATCAGCGTCTGGGAAAGCACTGACCACTTTTACCCGTTATAGGATACTAAAAATGCCGGCAACTCAGCCGGCATTTTTATACAGGGGATAATATTATTGATTCGGATTCTTTTTAACATCCAGCAGCTCGATTTCAAATATCAGCGCTGCTCCGCCGGGAATATCGGGCGGTGCACCGCGAAGGCCGTAACCCAGTTGGTAAGGGATATAAAATTTGTATTTACTGCCTACGGGCATCAGCTGCAGGCCTTCTGTCCATCCGGCAATTACCGCACTCATAGGGTATATGAGGGGCTCATTTCTTCTATACGAAGCATCGAATTCAAATCCATCGATGCGGGTACCGCGGTAATGAACTACAAAAGTATCCTGAGCTGTTGGTTTAATGCCGGTGCCTTCTTTGAGTATTTCGTATTGAAGACCGGAGGCGGTTGTTTTTACTTCGGCACGTTTCTTATTTTCTGCGAGAAAGGCTTCGCCGTCAGCAATTACAGCCACCGCTTTTTCCTGAGCCATTTTTTGTGCATACCGGCTGAGTATGGAATAGCTGTCCTGCGGGCTCAGCAATACCTGTTTGCCGCCCAGCAGATCATCAAGTCCTTTTTGAATCAGATTATGGTTGACAGAAGTCATATCCTGCAGTTTCAGTGAGGTGCCAATATTTACGCCGAGCGCATATCCGGCCGAGTCGGGCAGATTTTTGAGAAATGCTTTAGCGGCAGCAGTACCTGCTTTGGGGGCAGTGGGTTTATATCCTTCCGGCTGCATGCAAAGTGTGGCGTAATTATTCAGGATCAGGAAACATTCATTTTCATCAATCAGGCTTGGCTTGCCGGCCAGCACATCATTTAAGCCTTTAGTGATCAGCGGCCGGTTGATGGCTTCCATTTTCTGCGACTTGAGTGAGCTGGCTACATCCACGCCCAGTGCATAACCAGCCGAGTCGGCCAGGTTTTTGAGTAAAGGACCCTGCACCGCAGCAGTGGCAGGTTTTGAAGCCGGCCGGGAGGCTGGCTTAGTGGCCGGTTTGGCGGCGGGACGTGCCGGTGCTTTGGAGCCGCCGGTAGTCTGGGCAGCAGCCATACCGGCGCTTAACAACACAGACCATAACAACAATGATTTCTTCATTCGTAAAGGTTAAGGTGCAAAAATAACAGGTCAGGAGGAAATAATAAGAATGCAGGTTTATTTTAGCACTATGGAAACATATACAAAGGAGGTTCAGGTCCGCTGGTCAGATCTTGATCCCAATATACATTTACGCCATTCGGTATATTATGACTGGGGCGCTTACTGCCGTATTTCTTTTCTCGACGAAATGGGATTGTCGACCGGTTTGCTGCAGCAGTTGAAATTTGGCCCTATCCTGTTTCGCGAAGAGTGCCAGTTCAGAAGAGAAATACGTCTGGGCGACCAGGTTGCCATTGATCTGCAACTGATAAAAGCCAAATCTGATTACAGCCGTTGGTCTATACGACATCAGATATATAAGAATGGAGATACCCTGTCGGCAATTCTCACTGTAGATGGTGCCTGGCTGGATGTGGAACGGAGAAAGCTTGCTACACCACCACCCAGGGTGGGAGAGGTGTTTGCACAAATGCCTCTTGCGGAAGATTTTGAATGGCAGTGAAGAACGGTAGAAGGTAAAAGGGTATAAGGTGTTTAATGGGTTTAAAGTGATCTTAAAGCTTTTCGTTTATTAAGCGATCTGCTGCGGAGACGGATAGGGGAAACGAAATAACTTTTTCCGGATAACGGGCGGCATATCCCTGCACCAGGTTACGTATAAACATACTTTCTTTATAAGGCGTCAATACCGTTTTCAACAGTTCCGGTTCATCTACCGGATGGTCGGCTGGCAGATATCCCATACCATAAAACCGTCCATGACTTACCAGAATACACGACATTTCTGAAGGGTCGCGGCCTTCGTCTCTGATAAGGTAAGACGGAGCTGCTTCCAGCGATTGAATAGCCTGCTGCACCCGTTCGTTGTAGCTGGCCGATTTCTCTTCGGATTCACAGGCGCCATGGCAATAACTGTCGGTAATACCCTGGCATTCGCCGGGGTCTTTTTGTAAAAAACAAAGTTTGGGACAGAGCTCAAAATCCCGGATCAGTTGCCGGAGTAAGGAGTGCCCGGTGCTGAGGTAATGAAAGGTATAGACCGGACGAAGGTGTTTCTTATTTTTTTCAATGGCCAGCCGGAGATATCCGCGCTGGTCCTCAAAACTGAAAATACCGTAGGTGTCTTCCCATCTTTTCTGCGAGTGGTTGAATATGGGCCAGTAATGCCGTATTTCGGCCGACTCCAGAATCTGTGCCATCAGTTCTGTAGCGCAAACCTGGTAGGAGATGCGGTGTACATGCCGCATAAAGTTTTGTTTCTGGCGGCTGTCTGAATTATTGCTGAAATGACTGTTGACCCTGAATTTTATGTTTTTGGCCTTGCCTACATATACAATCCGGTCTTTTTCATTATGGAAATAATAAACCCCCGGCATATACGGCAGTTGCTCAAACTGCTCTTTGGGTACATGAGGTGGCAATGCCTGTTCTTTTGAATTGCGCTGCAGGCTGCCGGCAATGAAACGCTGCTGATCTTTTTCGAGCAGGAGTTTAAACAGCGCTACGGTAGCTACTGCATCGCCACCCGCCCTGTGCCGGTCGTATACGGGAATGCCGAGCGAATGACACAGATTGCCCAGGCTGTAGGATGGATAACCGGGTATGAGTTTACGGCTCAGGCGTACTGTACACAACTTTTTACTGTTGAGCTGATAGCCATGCGCTGCCAGGTGGGCCTTGATAAAGGAATAATCAAAATTTACATTGTGAGCCACGAATACCCGATCCTGTAATAGATTGTACACATTGGCCGCTATATCTTCAAAAGAAGGAGCGTCGGCTACCATGGCATCGGTAATACCCGTCATTGCCTGGATATAACGGGGAATGGACTGGTGAGGATTGACCAGGGTCTCATATTTACCGGTGATCGATTCTCCGTCAAAAAGCTGAATGGAGATTTCTGTAATGCCATTGGCAGCTGCATAACCACCCGTAGTTTCTATATCAACAACAGCATACATGTACAGATCGTAATATTCATTCCCGCGGCTTGCGGGATAATCACGAATTTCGCAAAAAATCGGCAGCTGGCATGGAAGAAAAAATGCAAATGTTTCGCAACAGGCTTACAAAAGTATACCGTCACCTGAGCCGGATAGCCCGCCGTCAGGGCGTAAGCTGCTACCGGGTATACGACCATGATCTGCCGGAATTCCCGTTTTGTATCGAACTATATGGCGACCGCCTTTATGTGGCCGAGTATGATCGCCGCCATGGCCTTACCGAAGAAGAACATCAGGATTGGTTTGATGCCAGTACAGATATTATGGCCGATGTGATGCAGATAGATCCGGAACGGATTTATAGCAAATTGAGGCGCCGCAAACAGGGCAGGCTGGGACAATATCAGAAATTGCAGGAAGAAAAAGAAGAATTTGAAGTAGAGGAGAATGGTCTGAAATTTCTGGTAAATCTCACCGACTACCTGGATACAGGCCTGTTTCTCGATCATCGTCTTACCCGTGCGCGGGTAAGGGACGAGGCGGCCGGTAAGCGTGTGCTGAACCTGTTTGCCTATACCGGTTCGTTCTCCGTATATGCGGCGGCTGGCGGGGCCAGCCGTGTGGTGACCGCCGATCTCTCAAACACCTATCTCAATTGGGCCGGTCGCAACTTACAGCTTAATGGCTTCGGTGATCGCGAAAAATATCCCCTTGTGCAGGCCGATGTACTGGCCCTGCTGACACAACTCGATGCCGGCAGTTTTGACCTTATCATCATGGATCCGCCTACCTTCAGCAATAGCAAAAAGATGGAAGGCTTTCTGGATATTCAGCGGGATCATGTGCAGCTGATCAACCAGTGTCTGCAACTGCTTGACCAGGGTGGAGTCCTCTATTTCAGTACCAATGCCCGCAAATTTCAACTGCAGGAATCTGCCATCCGGAGTACCGGCATCAGGGATATTACCCGCGCTACCACCCCCTTTGATTTCGAAGGCCGGCTGTTCAGGTGGTGTTTTCGGATAGGGAAGGAAGACAAAGTATAAATGTATAAAGGTTTAAAAGTGTAATGGGTATAAAGAGTATAAAGAGTATAAAGAGTTTAAAGGGGTTAAAGAATATTTCTATACTGTCATCTGTCATCTGTCAACTGTCCACTGTCATCTGTCATCTGTCATCTGTCAACTGTCCACTGTCAACTATATTTCGTATATTCAGTCTAATGTATAAGCTGGTTGAAGAAGCTCGTCATCATAGTAGCTATGTGTTGTACTGGCCTGATCGCACCCACTGTGGGGGCCATTGCACAGCTTTATTACCGAACTACCCTGCTCTCTACCCGCGATGGACTTTCTGATAACGATGTGACCTGCTTTTATAAAGACAGGCGGGGGTTTATGTGGATTGGCACCCGCAATGGCCTCAATCGTTACGACGGACATGAATTCCGCATTTTCAGGCCAGGCCTGCATAACAGCATCAGCAATGAAGTGATTAATTCTGTAGCCGAAGACGGGGAGGGACATATTTGGGTGGCCACCATGGAAGGGCTCAACAAACTGGACCCCGTTACCCTTCGCTGGCAAACATTGTTGCCTTCGGGAAAAAAAGAACAGAAAGGCCTCCCCAATTTTATTGTATGGGACCTGGTATGGGGCAAAGACAACCGTCTGTGGATAGCCAGCGATGTGTTTGAATTATCGGCGCTGGATGTAAAGACGGGGCAGTATACCTACTACGACTGGCCTGGTTTTGCGAGACAGGAGAAGCAATTGAAGCAGTACAGCTATCGCTCTATTCAGAAACTGGTGCCAGGTAGTGGGCAAACATACTGGTTGGGTACAACCTGCGGACTCGTAAAGCTGGATGCTGCTACCGGCAATTTCACCTATATGGGCGGACGATACAGTGCCAATGTGGTGGAACTGAAATATGACTCCGTTTTGCACAAAGTTTTTCTTACGATCGAAAATGGTGAGGCATATGTATACGATGAGCTCAAAGACCAGTTTAGTGAGTTGAGCCCTGAACCTATGCCATATCCTTCACAGTTTTATCATTTACCGCAGGCCAGGGATACATGGATCGGCTCTGCGCAGGGGGTGATTGAAATAAGCAAAACTTCAGGACATGCCTGGTTATACCGCGATCTGCCGCGGCGGAGCGGTATGCCCCAGCCAGGTCATGTACGGCAGGTGCTGGTGGAACAACCAGGTTTATTCTGGATAGCGACTGCTAATGGCGTGTTGAAGTCTGAAACCAGTTCTTCTTCGCCTTCTTTTCTGCCACTGGTAAAAATAGAAGATGATGCATTGCCCAATCAGATGGGTGGAGTAATCTGGGATGAGCCCAGCAACAGTTATTTTGTTTGCGCCGGCGAACAAAATGAAGTGTTCCGGATTACACCTGTAACGGGAAAGCTGATTGCTATAAAAAAGGATCTCAATGGCAGGCCTTTTTCGGCCTGTCATTCCTTAAGCATGGACCGGCAGGGACAGTTATGGTTACTCACCACCCGCGATGTATTCCGGTACGATCGTTTCCGGGAGGGCTTTGTACGTGAGCCAATGCCGCGTGTCAATGGCGAAGAGTTTTTTCGGGATTTAGCCGAGGATTATGAAGGCAACTATTGGGCGGCTGCTTATAAAGGAGGTCTGTTCTTTAAACCCAGGGGAACCCATCAGTGGATGGTGCTTGATACCGGCGAGTTTGCGTATACCCGTAAGGTGATGGCATTGTGTGCCGATTCTGCAAGGCAGGCTGTCTGGATTGGCACGTTCAGTGAAGGTTTATTCCGCTACGATCTTAAAAGTCGTCAGCTCACACATATTGATCTGGCCGAAGTAGCGGGTGTAAGTGTCTCACATGCCCTGGTACATGATATTCATCTGGATCGCAAGGGGCAACTGTGGATAGCTACTCATTCGGGCGGTCTGTTTCGCTGGTCTGATAAACCCGGTGGCAAAGTGGAAGTCAGACGGTTCAGTATGCGCGAAGGGATACCCGGCAATAACTGCCTGGCACTGGCCAATGGTGCCGGCAACAGCATCTGGGTGTTAAGTGGTCAGCAACTGTTTAGCCTTACGCTCGATGGTAAACCAGTCAATGATCCTGGTGGTAAGATCGGTTTTCCTTTTACCCGTTTTCTTTCCGATGAGAAACTGCCGCATGGCATGTTCTATAACACAAAAGATGAACAACTGGCTGTAGCTGTGGCAGGAGGGCTGTTGTTGCAACCGGCAGTTCAGGTACCCAGCGTGCAACCCTATCCGCTGGTGATTACTCGGCTGATCACCGGGCGGGGAGAGCGAAGAGATACTGTTGAGTCTCCTTCGGGACAGATTAGCCTGGCATTTGCCCAGAATGCCATTTCTTTTTCATTTGCCGGCCTGTCTTATTCCCTCAATCAGAACCTGCATTATCAATACCAGTTGCAGGGGTATGATGATGGATGGATTTCTACTTCGGTCAACCGGTCTGTTTCTTTTCAGAACCTCGAGCCAGGCCGTTATGTATTCCGGGTGCGGGCACTCAATAACCGTAACCAGCAGATAGCCGTATCTACTCCGTTTTCGTTTGAAGTAGTGACTCCGTTCTGGCGGCGCTGGTGGTTTGTGGGCATCATCATATTAGTGCTGGCAGCCGGAGTAATGGCATGGATCAACGTGTTGCGGCAAAGGATCAAATCACAAAAGCTCCTGACCTATTTTGCCACCTCTTTGTATGGACAGAATACGGTAGAGGATATTTACTGGGATATTGCAAAAAACTGTATCAGCCAGCTCAGGTTTCAGGATTGTGTGATCTATGGATATGATGAGGAAAGACAAATGCTCGTACAGCGGGCAGCTTACGGGCCCAAGAATCCTGATACCCATACCATCTTTAATCCTATCGAAATACCTCTCGGAGCCGGCATTGTAGGATCTGTAGCGGCCACACTCCGGCCGGAGATAGTATCGGATACTTCCAAAGATTCACGTTACATAGTAGATGATTGTAAAAGGTTGTCTGAAATAGCAGTACCTATTGTTGTCGACAATAAGTTATTCGGGGTTATAGATTCGGAGCATACGCGCAAAGGCTTTTATAACCAGCGGCATCTTAAACTGCTCACCCAGATTGCCGGTATTTCTGCTTCCAAGATATCCAAGTTTCTGATCGAAGAACGGCTTCGTATGAAAATAGCCCGCGACCTGCACGATGAAATGGGGTCGACTCTTACGAGTATTAATATTATCAGCAAACTGGCGATGGAACATGCAGGCGGAAATGAGTTGCTGCTGGAGCAGCTGCAAAAGATAAAGGATCATTCCGGGCAGATCATGGATGCCATGAGCGATATCATCTGGGCTATTAATCCATACAACGACAATCTCGAAAAACTGGTACTGCGTATGAAGGAGCAGGGGGCAGAGATGATGGATCCTGCCGGACTGCAATACGAGTTTGTGGATGAGGCTTCGATGTATCCCGTGTTACTGAATCCCGAACAACGGAAAGAGATATTTCTCATTTTCAAAGAAGCCATTCATAATGCGGTTAAGTACAGCCATGGTCAAAAAGTGAAGATTGTACTGCGTCTTCGGCAGCGGGAACTTTATCTGAGCGTTATGGATGATGGTACGGGGTTTACCCTTAGTGAGAAAACCGGTGGTAATGGTTTGCGCAACATGAAGAGCCGCGCTGCACAACTGAACGCCGTGATTGGCATTCACAGCTCTCCCGGTAAAGGAACAACTATTGAGTTGCGTGTACCGGTCACATGATTAGGGTATGTACCTGAAATGTTTTCATAGTAAGTTGCATAATGAAATGTTTGAATGAACAATGGCGGTAAAACTATCAATATACGAGGATAATGCCACGCTGCGCGAAAGCCTGCACAATCTGCTTAGTCTTACCGGTGATTATCAGGTGATAGCCAGCTATGGTAATTGTATGGATGTGGAGCGACAGGTGAAAGCAGATAAACCTGATGTGATCCTCATGGATATTGATCTTCCGGAAGTAAGCGGAATTGATGCAGTGAAGCGTATCCGTCAGTTTAACCGCGAGGTTCAGATACTTATGATCACTGTTTTTGACGACAACACCCATGTGTATGAAGCGTTGTATGCCGGGGCCAATGGGTATCTGCTTAAAAAATATATTTCCGATAAACTGGTACAGGCCATTCAGGAAGTGCTGCATGGCGGAGCGCCAATCAGTCCCGCTATTGCGCGTATGATCATTAATAATATGCAGCAGTCTGTGGCCATCTCCGATAAAGATTATCAGCTCACCAACCGCGAGAAAGAGATATTACAGCTTTTATCAAAAGGCAACAGTTTTAAACTGATTGCTGCCGAGTTATCCATCAGCCTGGATACTGTACGTACGCATATTAAACGTATTTACGATAAGCTGCATGTACGGTCGCAAATAGAAGCGGTGAGTAAGGCCCTCAATGAACGGTTAGTCTGAGAACACTTATAGCCCTCTAAACGAAAGGCCCCGTGCATTGCTGCCGGGGCCTTATTATCTGTAAGCACGTGTTATCAGAGTGTTTTCAGCACATCATTCATGCTGCGTACAGCAGCGGCGCTTTTGTTGAATTCAGCCTGCTCAGCTTCGTTGAGACCGAAGTCAAGAATTTTTTCCCAGCCGTTTTTGCCGATAATAACGGGTACGCCCAGGCAAATATCTTTCTGGCCATATTCTCCATCGAGGCTTACACAGCAGGTAAACAGTTTCTTTTCATCACGTACAATGCTTTCTACCAGGGCCGCTCCGGCAGCACCGGGAGCATACCAGGCAGAAGTACCGATGAGTTTGGTAAGCGTGGCGCCACCTACCATTGTATCAGCTACAATTTGTTTTTGTTGTTCTTCTGTCAGGAATTTGGTAACAGGTACAGAATTCCAGGTAGCCAGGCGGATCAGGGGGATCATTGTGGTATCACCATGTCCACCAACAACCACTGCATTCAGATCGGCAGGGCTGCAACCCAGGTGCTGACTCAGTTGATATTTGAAGCGTGCACTATCGAGTGTGCCACCCATACCAATGATGCGGTTTTTGGGAAGGCCTGTAGCGGTAAGTGCCAGGTAGGTCATGGTGTCCATGGGGTTGCTGATCACAATAATGATCGCATTGGGAGAATGCTGCAGGATATTTTCTGCCACGCTCTTTACGATACCGGCATTTACACCAATCAGTTCTTCGCGGGTCATACCGGGTTTGCGGGGCAGACCGGAAGTGATTACTACCACATCGCTGCCGGCAGTTTTTGAATAATCGTTGGTTGAACCGGTGATGCGTGTATCAAAGCCAAGCAGGGTAGCTGTCTGCATCATATCCTGGGCTTTCCCTTCTGCCACACCTTCCTTGATGTCCAGCAATACCAGTTCTTCTACCAGTTCTTTGCGGGCGATGTTGTCAGCGCAGGTAGCGCCTACAGCACCGGCACCTACTACAGTTACTTTCATGAACAAATTGATTTATGGAATGAGGAAATTATTTGCGGGGCAAAGGTATAGTAAACCAGCTAGTTTCTACTGCCATATCCGGCATTTCTGCTGTTAGCCTTTTTTGAGCCGGGCCAGCATTTCATCTATCCGCATACTGCCTTCGGCCAGCGTTATCAGCTCCTTTTTCCGGTTATAAAATGCCAGTACGGGCAAGCTGTGTGTCTGAAAAAAGCCCGGAAACAGGAATTGCTGATCACGTCCCACAATGATGTTTTTGTAATTAGCGAGTCCGTATGAGTCGTAAAACTTCTTCATCCGGTCGAAAGGCAATACCGTCACCAGCAGAAACTGAACCTGCTTAAACTCTTTGATATGTGCCAGGATGGAATCGGTCTGGTGCTGACAGTGGTCGCATTCAGGGCTAAACAACATAATAACCAGCGACTCTTTTTTGGCCAGGTCATCGCGGGTAAACCATGTAGTGCTGTCTGCTAACAACACTTTGAACGGAGGCACGGTAGGGAAACGCTTGTAAGGTGGTTCCGCAGGCGGGTTCTGCTGACTCATAGCTGCGGTGCTCAGCAGCAGGCAGCTGAAAAAGAAAAGGATCGTTTTCATAACCCAAAGAAACTAAATAAATAAAGGCTGGGCGTGCTCATTATCTTAATAAAAAGGGAAAAAAAATTTGGTGGTCTACGAAAATTTCGTAATATTTACGAAAAATTCGTAGATATGGAGAAGCTGACCATTCAGGAAGAAGAAGCCATGCAGGCCATCTGGAAGACCGGTGAGGGCAATATCAAAGCCTTTATGGAGCACCTGGAAGATCCACCGCCGTATACAACGGTAGCATCTACAGTGAAGAACCTCGAGCGTAAAGGGTATTTGCACAGCCGGCTGCTTGGCAATGCCTACCTCTACCGGCCCGCAATTACGGAAGAAGAGTATAAGAAGCGGTTTATGGGTACCGTGGTGCGCGAGTATTTCGACAACTCCTATAAAGAGCTGGTTAACTTTTTTGTGGAACAGAAAAAATTGTCGGCACGTGAACTGAAGGAGATCATTGATATGATTGAAGGGAAGAAGTAGTGGACAGTGGACAGATGACAGTTGACAGATGACAGTTGACAGTGAGGGCATACGCTACATCTTCAAATTCCATCAGCACATCAGCAAATCAGCACATTAGCACATTAGCACATTAGCAAATCAGCACATTAGCACATCCTCTTTTAAACCTTTCTTATGCCTCCCATTTTTGAGTATATCATAAAGCTATCGCTTACGCTTACAGTCATCTATGGCTTTTATCAGCTGGTATTAAGGCGGCTTACATTTTACAACTGGAATCGCTGGTACCTGCTGGGATACTCGCTATTGTCTTTTTTGGTAGCATTTACAGATATCACTCCGCTGTTGCAGCAGCATGCGCTTGCACAAAACAGGGTATTAACTTATATACCCACTGTGGAGGGCCTGACTATACAAATGACAGGGACAGGGCACGAGGCCGGTGGCCCTGTTCAGACATTCGGTACAATATGGGACTGGCTGCTCGTGCTGCTGGCTGCCGGGATGATTTTACTGGTAGTCCGCTTCCTGTTGAGTTTACTGTCGATACGCCGCATTCGCCGCAGTGCAACCCGGGTAGATGAAGGCAATATGCAGCTTTACCTGATCGACCGGCCCATCGCTCCTTTTTCATTTGGCAATGGTATTTATATAAACAGGGAGTTGCATAGCGAATCGGAGTTGCAGGATATTATCCGTCATGAGTTTGTTCATGTAAAGCAGCAGCATACTGTTGATATCGTTGTGGGAGAGTTATTGTGTATTCTTAACTGGTATAACCCCTGCGCCTGGTTATTGCGCCGGGCCATACGGCAGAACCTCGAGTTTATTGCAGACCGGCAGGTTATTCAAAGCGGAATAGACCGCAAACAATACCAGTATCTGTTATTGAAGGTAATGGGAAATAAAAATTTTAGTATAGCCAGTCATTTCAATTTTTACTCACTAAAAAAACGTATAGCCATGATGAACAAAATGCGAAGTGCCCGTATGCACCTCATCCGTTTCTTTTTTTTATTACCCCTGCTCACAGTCCTGCTGCTTGCTTTTCGCAGCAGGCAGGTTGTGGACGAACATGCCGGTCTAATGTTGTTAAAAACAACTATTGCAGGGCAGTCTCCCCTCCGGGTTTCTGATACTATCGTGCCTCCTGTCAAAAGCGAGTGGAATCCTGAGCCAACGGAATCGCAAAAAGATTTTATCCGCCGCCATCCTGCAGTGGAGCGGATTGCCTGGGGGTATATGGCCGATGTAAAAATTGCAGGTACAGGTAATGGGCAAGCAACGCCCGCCCGCTCCGGTTTGAACGAAGGTGATATGTTTATGATCATCTATTTTAAAAATGGTAAGTGGGATATGTATAATGTAAACAATGAGGAATCGGTCAGCAAGTTTAAAAAGAATTATGGCGAACTACCGCCCAGGGCGCCCGCGCCACCCCGCAGCAGTACAGTGTATACAGGAAAAAAAGAAATAGCCCCGGCAGCCAGCCGGCCGGTAAATCCTGCTCATACTGGAAAATCTACGGGGTTCAGTTACCTGGCGGCCGATAGCCTGATCTGGTCTCCAGATAAAAATACGCTGACCCTTATGGGCAATGCCATGGCGATGGATGAAGCAACAGAAACCGTGATGCAGTCAGATGCGATTGTGCTGCGGCAGGCAAAGCTGGAAAAGGTCTTTGTGGATGGCAATTCGCTTGCTCCGGATGAGCTGCATCTCAATCCAGCCGGGTATGCGCTTCGTATGCAAACACTTACGGCCGCTGAAGCCACAAGGCGTTATGGGATTGATTTTGCGGGTACGGTGCTGGAAATCACTACCGAAAAGGTGGAAGCGAAAAGGTAGAAGGCGAAGGTGGGCCAGAAAGGCAGTGTGTATTCATTTATTAGCACATCAGCACATTAACACATTAGCAAATTGTCTTATGGCCTTTTATCTTGCTCCTTCTGCCTTTTCCCTTTAAACCCCTATATTTGCCGCCTCAAAACTGATTTTTCTATGGCAAATACAGCTGATATCAGCCGGGGTATGATCATCAAACTGGATGGCAGTTTGTACTCTGTGGTTGAATTTGGTGAAAACAAAACGGCTCGTGCAGCAGCCAAAGTATGGGCAAAGCTGAAGGGTGTGGACAATAACCGCTCTATCGAAAAAACCTGGAACTCTGGTGATACAATCTATCCGGTACGTGTAGAAAAACGTGCGTATCAGTTCCTGTATAAAGATGATACCGGTTACAACTTCATGGACAACGAAACCTTTGAGCAGGTGGCTCTCCAGGAGAATCTGATAGATGCTCCCCAGTTTCTGAAAGATGGTCAGGAAGTGGGCGTATTGATAAATACAGAAACCGAACAGCCCATGAGTGTGGAGCTGCCCGATAAAATCGTATTGCAGGTAACTTATACCGAGCCGGGTCTTAAAGGCGATACCGCTACACGTACGCTTAAACCTGCTACCGTTGAAACCGGTGCTACGGTGAGCGTACCCCTGTTTGTCAATGATGGCGAAATGATCCGCATCAATACCAAGACAGGTGAGTATGTGGAACGCGTAAAGGACTAACCTTATTTACAGGAAAATGGCCCAGAATCAACCGGTTTTGGGCCATTTTTTATTGTTTTTTGCCAATTTTGAGGCAAAATCGCAAAAATAATCTTGATTTGCAGCAGGCTATTTCCCTAACTTAGCCAACATTTTTCATTAATAAAATACCTGTTAAATTGAAAAGCATGGACTTCAAACAGATTCAGGAGTTGATCAAAATGATCAACAAATCCAATATCGGAGAGCTGACCATTGAGCAGAAAGATTTTCGCATCACGATTAAACAGAAAGAAGAGCATGTAACACAGGTGGTGTCCAGCGTAGCTGCGGCAGCTCCGGTAGCCTATGCAGCTCCTCAGCCCGCTGCTTTACCTTCCGGTGCGCCTGCGGCTGCTCCCGCCGATAAAGCGAAAGCTGCAGAACCCGCTGCATCAAACCTTATTACCATAAAGAGCCCTATGATTGGTACATTCTACCGGAAAGCCTCACCTGATAAGCCCAATTTTGTAGAAGTGGGTGATGAGGTTGCTCCCGGCAAAGTGGTATGCATCATCGAAGCGATGAAACTTTTCAATGAAATTGAAAGTGAAGTGAGTGGCCGTATCGTAAAAGTGCTGGTAGACGATGCTTCACCGGTTGAGTACGATCAGCCTTTATTCCTGGTAGAACCAGCCTGATCTGGCCAATACCCGTAATATGGACAATACCCACAGCCTGTGAAGACGGTGGGTTCAAGTTTTCAATCCTTAATTCAAAACTGTGTTTAAAAAAATACTGATTGCTAATCGTGGCGAGATTGCCCTGCGTGTAATCCGCACCTGCCGCGAGATGGGTATTAAAACAGTGGCCGTCTATTCCACGGCCGACCGTGATAGCCTGCACGTGAAGTTTGCCGACGAAGCGGTTTGTATCGGTAAACCTCAAAGCAGCGATTCTTATCTCAACATTCCTCATATCATGGCAGCCGTTGAAATCACCAATGCGGATGCCATTCACCCCGGATACGGCTTTCTGGCAGAAAATGCCAAGTTTGCCAAGATATGCAACGATCATGGTATCAAATTCATTGGTCCCACAGCAGACATGATCAGCTCCATGGGCGATAAGATCACTGCCAAAGACACCATGATCAAAGCAGGCGTACCTGTAGTGCCCGGTGGCGAAGGCCTGCTGCAAAGTGTGGAAGAAGCCAAAAGCCTTGCACGCGATATGGGTTACCCGGTTATCATTAAGGCTACTGCAGGCGGTGGCGGTAAGGGCATGCGCATTGTATGGGAAGAGTCGGAGATGGAAAGAGCTTATACCACTGCCAAGACCGAAGCCGCAGCGGCTTTCAAGAATGATGGTATCTACATGGAGAAATTTGTGGAAGAACCCCGTCATATCGAGATCCAGGTAGCCGGCGACCAGTATGGTAATGTGTGCCACCTGAGCGAGCGCGACTGCTCGATTCAGCGCCGTCATCAGAAGCTGGTAGAAGAAAGTCCCTCACCTTTCATGACCGATGAACTGCGCCAGCGCATGGGCGATGCGGCCAAAAAAGCGGCCGCTGCCATCAACTATGAAAGCGTGGGCACCATCGAGTTCCTCGTAGATAAACACCGCAACTTCTACTTCATGGAAATGAACACGCGTATCCAGGTAGAACATTGCGTAACAGAAGAAGTGATCAACTTTGACCTCATCAAGGAACAGATCAAAATAGCCATGGGCGAGCGTATCAGCGGCGAGGATTATATTCCGCAGATGCATTCCATCGAATGCCGGATCAACGCTGAAGATCCTTACAATGATTTCAGGCCTTCACCCGGCCGTATCACTACACTGCATCAGCCCGGCGGACATGGTGTACGGGTAGATAGCCATGTGTATGCCGGCTATGTGATACCACCTTACTACGACTCCATGATCGGAAAACTCATAACCGTGGCCCGTACACGCAATGAAGCTATCGATACCATGTATCGTGCCCTGAGCGAATACGTGATCGAAGGAGTGAAGACCACCATACCTTTTCATCTGCAGCTGATGCAGGATGAGCGTTTCAGAAGCGGTGACTTCAATACCAAATTCCTCGACGGATTTAAAATGAAATAAGTTTTTCTGAAAAGAATATTAATCCCGGCCACCTGGCCGGGATTTTTTAATTTTAGGAACAAATAAAGCAGATGAAACCACTGTTGCTGATACTGTTTCTACTGATGCTGGCAGGCCAGCCCTCGGCCCAGCTCTATCAACAGGTGCATCGCAAAGCCACACTGGTAGATACGCATAATGACGTGCTTTCGTCTGCAGTGCTCGAAGGGAAAGATATCAGTAAGCGCCTCGCAACTGGCCATAGCGATTTCGAACGCTGGAAAGAAGGAGGAGTGAATGTGCAGTTCTTTTCCGTGTGGACCGACAAAAATGCCCGCAACAAAACCGGTTTTTATGCAGATGCCAACCAGGAAATAGACTCACTGGAACGGATCATACTGCGTAATCATCAGCGACTGGCCCTGGCCTTGCGCTATAAGGATATCAGGCGTGGCATACGCCAAAACAAACTCGTGGCAATGATTGGTGTGGAAGGAGGGCATATGATTGAAGATGATCTCGGTAAGCTGGATGCCCTGGCCCGCCGCGGCATGCGTTATCTTACCCTTACCTGGAATAACAGCACCAGTTGGGCCACCAGTGCAATGGATGAAACCTCCACGGACCCTGCTGTACTTGCGGGGCGCTCCAAAGGGCTTACAGATTTTGGAAGGCAGGTGGTGCGCAGGCTGAATGAGCTGGGAGTAATGGTAGATTTGTCGCATACCGGTGAACAAACTTTTTACGATGCGCTGGCAGTTACTAAAAAGCCCGTAATACTCTCGCATAGTTCCGTATGGACACTTTGTCCGGTATTCAGAAACGTAAAAGATGATCAGATAAAAGCCGTGGCACAGAACAATGGTGTGATCTGTATTAATTTTTATTCAGGGTTTGTGAGTGCGGCGTACGACAAACGTTCCACCTGGTTGAATGGTGCCGGTAAGAAGGGTATCCAGGATTCTTTATTGCGTGTGTACCAGGGTGATTCTGCAGCTATGCAACAGGCCTGGAATAGTTATTATGACCAGGCTATGGATGCGGTAAGACCCTCCATCAGTGACCTGGTGGATCATATCGACTATATTGTGAAACTGGTAGGAGACGACTATGTGGGGTTGGGTGCCGATTATGATGGCGTTAGTTCAGTGCCTCGCGGACTGGAAGATGTAAGTAAATACCCAGCCATTACACATGAGCTTATGCGGCGCGGTTACAGTAATCGTTCCATCCGTAAAATACTTGGCGGAAATGTGCTGCGGGTCATGCGGGCCAATTTCAGCAAATAAACCTGCGTGAAAAACTTATCACTTAAAACCTCTAACTTAGAACCTTTACCTGCTTGTCATAAACAAGGAAAAGTATGAAACTGTTTTTTCTTCTGCTGGCTACAGCATTTACAACGGTCATTTACGGCCAGTCAACCTCTATTTTTAATGGCAAAGATCTTACCGGATGGACGGCGCATGGTACCGAAAAATGGTATGTGGAAAAAGGCGAACTGATTTGCGAAAGCGGCCCCGATAAACAGTATGGATACCTGTCTACTAACAAAGCCTATAAGAATTTTGAACTCACCTTGCAGTTCAAACAGGAGGCGAATGGTAATAGCGGTGTTTTTTTCCGCTCTTCCATTGATGGGGTCAAGATCAGTGGCTGGCAGGTAGAAGTAGCACCTGCAGGTCAGCATACCGGTGGTATCTATGAATCATACGGACGTGGCTGGCTGATTCAACCTGATTCTGTACGGGAAAAAGCATTGAAGGAAGGCAAGTGGAATAAAATGCGTATCCGGGTAGTAAACGATAATGTCACTACCTGGCTCAATGGCAAACAGATGATTACCCTGAGTGATGCGCGAATAGGCGCCGGCAACGGATTTATTGCTTTGCAGATTCACGATGGTGGTGGTATTAAAGTGCGCTGGAAAGATATTCGTATTAAGGAACTGCCTTAAATAATTCCGATATAACCGATTGGTGCAGATAAAGTATGATTTGTAGCGCCGCCATTTATGGCGGCGTTATTGCGTTTGAAGGTTGCCGGGCAGCGTCATTTATAGCGGCACTGCAAAGGAGTAATTAGTAATATTATCAGCAATAATTTACGGAGTCTGATTAATGAAATCAGTAACAGCCCTGGTCCATTCCTGCTTATAACGTATAAGATAATTCTCGTGACCGGCTTCGGGAAAGGTTATGAGTTCTTTGGGGCCATTCAGTGATGTGTAGATACGGTCTGTTTCTGCGCGGCTTACGCGGTCATCCTTTTCTCCGTAAAATAGAAGCACGGGCGATTTTACCGCTTTTGCATACTGCTGAGGCTGATGAGCAAAACCCCAGAATCCATTTTGTATGCCTCCCCAGAAAACCAGCAATCCGGCCATTGGAAAAGCAGGGATACCCATTTTTTTAAACCGGGCACTGGTAGTTTGATACAGACTTCCAAACGGGCACTCGAGGATAATACCTTTAGGAGTAAGGGCCGTATCATTCATACATTTCAAGATAGCTGCAGCACCCATGGATGTGCCAAAGAGGTAAATATTTTTCTCTTCTTTTTGCTGTATATATTCATACGCAGATTGTACCTGTTTGCCTTCTTTAAATCCGATGGTGGTCTGGTTGCCGGCAGATTCGCCGGAGCCCATGAAGTCGATGACAAGTGTGTGATAGCCCATTTCCGCAAATATTGCTGCCTTGTCGAGCATGCTCGATTTTTCACCGCCATATCCATGAAAAAGAATGATGGTGCCCTTGCTTTTTTCAACAGGCATATACCAGCCGGCAATTTTCTTATTGCTTTGTATGTATACCTTTTCATACGGTACAGTGGGAGTTATTTTATGTACCGGTCTTGGTTGATCTACACCCAAAGCGAGGGCTTTTATTTTATCAAAAACAGAGAGATTATAAGCAGATGTTTTCTCAGTACTGGCATCAGCGAAGTGCGTAAACTTCCAGGCATGCATGAAGCAGACGGCATTGACGACCAGGAAAAGAATGAGTAATAACCAACCGATACGCCGCGCTCTTTTTTTCATATGGACAAGTTACTGTTGTTTTCCATAAAAAGAAAGGGTCATCCCCGTAAGGATGACCCGTGGCTTTTCTCATGTAACGGAAACTCTTATTTATCTAAGAAACAGCATTTCTCTGTACTTGGGCAGATACCATTCTTTATCGTCTACCAGCAGTTCCAGTTTATCTACGTGGTAGCGAATCTGATCGAAGAACGCATCTTTTACCTGGCTCTGATAGGCTATAGCGCGGGTGCGCGAATCTTCTATGGCATTACAGATCTTGCGGGCTTCAATCATTTTTTCTACCAGGTCGCTGGCTTTGTTGATATGCTCAGAAATCTTATCGAGAATCTGTTTTTGATTGCTGTACGCTGATTCGTCCATGCCAATGGCTTTAAGACCATTGATGTTTTTGGCCAGCAGATTCTGATAGCGGATCGATGGGGGTAATACATGGCTCGTAGCCAGCTCGCCCATAATGCGGCTTTCGATCTGTACCTTCTTGATGTATTTCTCCAGTTCAATTTCGTGACGCGCTTCCAGTTCGGTATGGCTGTATACGCCATTACTGTCAAACAGAATCTTTGCCTTATCGGTTACCATGGCATCGAGCGCCAGCGGCGTTGTCTTCAGGTTGGGAAGTCCTCTTTTCTCCGCTTCTTTTTCCCATGCTTCGCTATAGCCATCTCCTTCAAAAAGGATTTTTTCACTGGCCACAATATACTCACGTATTACGTGCATGATGGCGATCTCTTTTTTCTCACCACGATCGATCAGCCGGTCTACATCTTCTTTAAACTGGCGGAGTGTTTGCGCCACGATGGTATTGAGCACAGTCATAGGGTTGGCACAGTTGGCTGAGGAACCCACGGCACGAAACTCAAATTTATTACCTGTAAATGCAAAGGGTGATGTGCGGTTGCGATCGGTATTATCCATCAGCAGTTCAGGGATGCTCTTATGGATATCGATCTTGAGCATGCTTTCATCCTGCTCGTCAAATTTTTCACTCACCCGTTCCTTCACATCTTCCAGCACTTTGCTGAGATACTGGCCGATGAAAACGGAGATGATGGCGGGCGGAGCTTCATTGGCACCCAGGCGATAGTCGTTGGGGGCACTGGCTATAGAAGCGCGCAGTACATCAGCATAATCATGTACGGCCTTGATCGTGTTTACAAAGAAGGTCAGGAACATCAGGTTGGTCTTAGGGGTTTTGCCCGGTGCCAGCAGGTTGATGCCTGTGTCTGTTGCCATACTCCAGTTGTTGTGCTTGCCACTGCCATTGATACCAGCAAAAGGTTTTTCGTGCAGCAGTACACGCAGCTTATGGCGGGCAGAAACGCGTCCCATAATATCTACCAGCAGGGTGTTGTGATCAACCGCCAGATTGATTTCTTCGTAGATGGGGGCGCATTCAAACTGGGCAGGCGCTACTTCGTTATGGCGGGTGCGCAGGGGAATACCCAGTTTGTAACACTCTTCTTCAAAATCGCGCATGAAAGCATATACGCGTTCGGGAATAGAACCGAAGTAATGATCTTCCAGTTGCTGGTTTTTGGCGGAGTTGTGGCCAAAAACCGTACGGCCGCACATGACCAGGTCGGGACGTGCGTTGAAAAGAGCTTCGTCAATCACAAAGTATTCCTGTTCCCAGCCCAGTGTGGCGGATACTTTGGAAATGTTTTTATCGAAATAGTTGCAAACGTCTACCGCTGCTTTGTTGAGCGCTTCAACGGCTTTCAGCAGTGGTGCTTTGTAATCGAGCGATTCGCCGGTATAGGAAATAAAAATAGTCGGAATGCACAGTGTTTTACCCGGACCGATATGCATAATGAAGGGAGGCGAGGAGGGGTCCCAGGCTGTATAGCCACGTGCTTCAAAAGTGGCGCGGATGCCACCGCTTGGAAATGAGGATGCATCGGGCTCCTGCTGTATGAGGGCATCGCCTTCAAATTCTTCAATAGGGGTGCCGTCTCCCTTGAGGGTAAAAAACGAATCATGTTTTTCGGCAGTGGTGCCGGTAAGTGGCTGAAACCAGTGTGTATAGTGAGTCACTCCTTTTGACTCGGCCCAGGCCCGGATGCCATTGGCTATCTGGTTGGCTACATTGCGTTGAATCTTCTGGCCGGCGCGGATGGAGCCCAGCAGACTTTTATACGCTTCATCGCTGAGGTACTGGCGGGCTTTTTTGAGGTCAAATACATTTTCACCAAAAATGGCGGTGATTTTGGTGGTTCCTTCCACTTGTTCTGCACTCGTTTGGCTGAGCCGGTTGAGTGCATTGAATCGTAAAGACATAGATCGTTATTATGTTAATGCAAAACGGGTAGCGCTGGCAAATCTATTCAAAAGCAGGTGATTTCGCTGCAGGCTCCGCGGGTTTGTAAAATAAAATCCCTTCACAGGCGGAAGGGATTTTAAAAACAAGGATGCAACTTTCTTTTAGATAGCCGATTTCACCGTTTTAATGATCCGGGCAGCCACTTTGTAAGGATCAGCAGCTGAGTTGGGACGACGGTCTTCGAGGTAACCTTTCCAGCCGCTTACAGGTACTGATACGGGGATGCGGATAGAGGCACCACGGTCAGATACTCCATAGCTGAAATCATGGATGCTGGCTGTTTCGTGTTTACCGGTCAGACGCAGATGGTTGTCGGCACCATATACTTCAATATGTTCTTTTACTACAGGACGGAAGGCTTCGCAGATCTTGTCGAAAACTTCTTTGCTGCCACCTTTGCGGAGTGTTTCGTTGGAGAAGTTGGCGTGCATACCGCTACCATTCCAGTCGAGGGCTCCGAGAGGTTTGCAATGCCAGTTGATAGATACACCATATTTTTCACCGATACGCTCCAGCAAGTAACGACCCAGCCAGATCTGATCGCCGGCTTCTTTGGCGCCTTTGGCAAAAATCTGGAATTCCCACTGGCCGGCGGCTACTTCAGCATTGATGCCTTCTACGTTAAGGCCGGCTTCGAGGCAGGCATCCAGGTGTTCTTCCACAATCTGGCGGCCATAAGCATTTTTAGCACCTACAGAGCAGTAGTAAGGGCCCTGGGGGCCGGGATAGCCACCTGCAGGAAAGCCAAGCGGTTTTTCGGTTGAGGGATCCCACAGGAAATACTCCTGCTCAAATCCAAACCAGAAATCATTATCGTCGTCATCGATAGTGGCGCGGCCATTAGAAACGTGCGGAGTGCCATCGGCATTCAACACCTCTGCCATTACCAGGTAACCATTTTTACGCTGAGGATCGGGAATGATATAAACGGGCTTTAATAAACAATCTGATGAACCACCGGGGGCCTGTTCGGTAGAGGAACCATCAAAACTCCACATGGGGCAATCTTCCAGCTTACCGCTGAAGTCTTTTACAATTTTGGTCTTGCTACGCAGACTTTGCGTGGGTTTGTAACCATCGAGCCAGATGTACTCAAGTTTCGCTACTGACATAAGAAGAAAGTGGTTTTAGATTGTGAATTCAAATATTTCACAATTTTAGCGAAATAGTAGCAAAACGAGTGTTAGGCTGAGTGAAAAATGGAAATAATTGATTTAAAACTGGAAAATATGTGGACAATCTCGGTCAAATATTAATATTATAATTATTTATTATAAATATTAAGCTGATTGTCGATTACCGCTGAATGGCAGATGTAGGTGGGGACAATGCCGGAGGATGCAATGCGTGTATCCACATCTTCCTGCAGGATATTGCCGGTGAGAACCAATGCCGTATCCAGGCCAAACTTATTACCACCCAGAATATCTGTATGGAGGGTGTCGCCCACCATCAGGATATCCTTTTTCGAAATGTCGGGATGGCGGCTTCTTAGCTGGTCCCAGGCAAACATGAAGATCTGCGAATCGGGTTTGCCAAAACGGATAAACTTCTTGCCGGTTATTTTTTCAATCATCCAGGAGATACCGCCAATGGCAATACCCACTTTTTGTTTCGAAATTGGATAGGCGCCGTCGGGGTTGGCTACAATAGCCGGAATGGTGCGCCAGCGAAGCAGGTTTACGGCTTTATTAAGCCCATCGAGCCACTCAAAACCTTCATCGTCCAGCAATACCAGGGCAGTAATGCTGTCCATATTTTTTTCATTTACCTGCTGAATGGGAATGATCTCCAGCCCCGGGTGTTCAATATAATGCGCCGAATTTTCGGTACCCAGGTAGGCTACCACACCGGTTTTTACTTTGTTGTCCAGAAACTCCTTGGCCAGCATACCCGATGAAATAATCTGATCGGGTTGTATGAGGTCCAGTCCGCTGCGGTGCAGCGATTCTACCAGCAATTCGGGACTGCGGCTGGCGTCATTGGTGATTACATAATAAGATTTACCTTCTGCCTGCAGCCATTCAAAGGTTTGCCGGATACCCGGTATCAGCCCGTTGTAGTTACGGATCACCCCATAGGAATCGAAGAAAATCACTTTGTAATCGGCTAAAAGGGATTTGAAATCTTTCATGCTTCTTTGATCTTGAGATGAGCAATTATTTTTTCGGGATTAAAGTCCCGGTCTACTGATGGCAGGTATATATCAAAAGCTTCTGCCTTCAGTTTGCTGGCATATGGCTCAGCAAAAAAATAGTCACCGTTTTTGACCACATAGTTTAAAATAAAAAAACGGTATACTTCGCGCAGGAAGCGGATTTCATTGGCAGAAAGCGGGTTTACTTTATGATACTCGCTGAGGAAAAGAAGAAATCTCTCTTCGTTGAGTGGATTGATCAAATAGCTGAATACCGTTTTATCGCCTGCATCGCTTACTACCCGGCTGAAGAAATAAAAATCGAGCATACGGCTGCTCATCCTGAACCAGTCGTAGTCCCACCGGCTATACAGTTCATGTTTATTCACTACAGAGAAGTTGCCGATGTTCCAGTCAATAAAAACAGGTATGATCTCGAATGATCCGGCATTACATTTATTGCGGTTGCGCAGAAACTGTTCGCAGTGGTAACGCAGCAAATCAGCCTGTGCGCGGGTGCCAAACTTTTTTTCATTTTGTGCCAGTTGCTCCTGCAGTGTGTTTATATCTGTGCGCAGTGTTTTACTGCTTTTGGGTAATACATTGCGGATGCGGCTGCAGGCCAGGTGAAATTTGCCGATCTGGCGGCCAAGGCTTCGGATGAGTGGTTCGTCTAGTCTGCGGGGCAGACGCTGCATTACACGGCTCGGATTGTAAAACACCACCCAGGCATCTGTTTTGCCTTTTTTATAATGATATGTGTAGACACGATTGTTTTTTAGCAGGCTTTTGGCCAGCAGGTTTTCAAACGGGTAAAGCAGGTTATTGCCCAATGCATGAATGATGCGGTGATCTTCTTTAAAATGCTCATATTTTCCAAACGAAGATAGTTTGGCGATAATGATGTCATCATCGGTAAAGGTTACCCGATATACATGATTGGTCGATACCAGCGGACTGATATCTTCGACGCGTGCTATGCGGCGCGAAGGGTCATAACCATTCCAGGCTTTTTCGATAATATCCGTATAGTTTATCATAGCTTCAGTTGGGACGATATCTTAAGGCTGTTGTGCCCTGATTTTTGAATTTGAAAATAGGCCAAATAATCGTTTCCAGTCCATTCCGGCAACGACCGGTATTAAGATCAGTGGTAATACAATGCTACGGTAACGCACAATAGCGCCCAGGTTATTGACGCTGAATCCCACTACCAGTAGTAGTGTAAAAGACAGGCAGGCAGTAAAATATAATACGGCATCGGGCGGGTATATGCGTGGTCGTTTGAAAAAAATGAAAAGCAGCAGCAGTATAAGTATCAATGCCGTTTCTATTGCTGAAAAAAGGGAGGGTAAGTGCCGTATATCTGATGGGTAAGGCCGCAGTGCAGAAAGAGAAAGCGCCTGTGGCAGATTGATCAGGAAACTTACAGCTGTTGGCTCCAGCGACCGGATGGGGATGCTGGAATAGCCTACGAGGTTTACAAATGCCTGTTGTTTTTCGACTACTGCCTGTGGAAAGTCAAGCCGCGGATTAATATACCGGAGTGTAAAAAACAAGGTAAAGAAAATAAGATAAACGATACCAAACGTCACCGGTATCCGCTTATTCCACCGCAATGCCGCCATCCAGGCTATGAGTGCCGGCACAACAATGACCAGCATCGCATTGCGTAGGGTAAATAACAGTAAGAGGCCGAGGAAAATGCCGGCGCTCCTTTTGACCGAAATCCTTTTTTCCTTTATTGTAAAATAAACATGATAGATAATAAGGCTTAGTCCTAAAAACAGTAATCCCTCTTTGTGTATACCACTGCTCCAGTAGAGAAATGAAGGGCAGAGAAAAATAGCGGCCAGGATCCATTTTTCTTTTTGGGGAAATTGTTCTTTCATCACCCGGAAAACGGCGATTGGGCCAAACAGGGTAATGTAGGCGAAAAAGATGACGTTTACATAGTATCTGCCCTGGCTCAACAGATCCAGGATGGAAATAAATTTGATGAAAATATTTGATTTAAGATCGTTCCAGAATGAGCCACTCGAGGCAAAGAGCTTGCTGTAGCCATCCGGATAAGGATTGTGAAACAGGTTGGTGAAGTATTCGCCCGGCCGGTCAAAAAGTACTTCCAGTTCCCGGATGCCCTGTGCATGATAATTCCAGGTGTCGACCATCTGGGCTGTGCCGCTGTAATGTGTACCCATCCATCCATAAAATATGCCGGCTATTACTTTCAGCAGAAAAAGAATGAGCAGCGTGGTCGTGCTAAGCCCGCTGGCCTTAAAGAAACGGGTTTTGGTCACCAGCCAGGCAAACAGTAAAAGGTAGATTACAAACAGCAGAAAGTCCAAAAAGTATTGGTTTTAACTTGCTAAAATAAATAATTACGGCATCGTTCCACTTTTTTTACACATCATATAGTATCGCAACCGCCGAAACGATCTTATTTGCGTAGCTTTGCGCATCTTCTTAATACTCTATTTTACATTTTTCAATGGAAATCACAGCAAAAACGGCGCAACAGCTTCGGCTTACGGAAGAAGAATTTGAACTCATTAAGCAAAAGCTGGGCCGCGTACCCAACTTCAATGAGCTTTGTGCATTCAGCGGCATGTGGAGCGAACACTGCAGCTACAAAAACTCCATTAAATGGTTGAAAACACTGCCCCGCGAAGGAGGCAGAATGCTGGTAAAGGCGGGTGAGGAAAATGCCGGTCTTATGGATATTGGCGACGGCCTTGGCGTAGTATTTAAAATTGAATCACATAACCACCCTTCCGCAATCGAACCTTTTCAGGGAGCCGCAACAGGGGTAGGTGGTATTCACCGCGATATTTTTACAATGGGCGCCCGCCCGATTGCCGCGCTCAACTCGCTGCGGTTTGGCAAACTCGAAGAAGATAAAACACAACACCTGCTGTCGGGTGTGGTACATGGCATTGGCCATTATGGCAACTGCTTTGGCGTACCTACGGTAGGCGGTGAAGTATATTTTGATCCCTGTTATCATACCAACCCGCTGGTCAATGCCATGAGTGTAGGTATCGTAAAAGCGGGACAGACTGTGTCAGCCACGGCTGAAGGTACCGGCAACCCGGTAATGTTTGTAGGAAGTGCCACCGGTAAAGATGGTATTGGCGGAGCCTCTTTTGCATCGGCCGATATTACTGCCGAAAGTGTACAGGAGCTGCCTGCCGTGCAGGTGGGGGATCCTTTTCAGGAGAAAAAACTCCTGGAAGCCTGCCTCGAAGTGATTCAGACCGGCGCAGTAGTAGGTATGCAGGATATGGGTGCTGCCGGTATCATCTGCTCTACCGCCGAAATGAGTGCCAAAGGTGGTGTGGGTATGCGCATCGATCTCGATAAAGTACCTACCCGCCAGCCCAATATGAAAACCTGGGAACTGCTGCTGAGCGAAAGCCAGGAGCGGATGCTGCTGGTAGCGCAGAAAGGCCGTGAAGCAGAAGTACAGCGTGTATTTGAAAAATGGGATCTGCCCTGTTCTGTAATCGGCGAAGTGACCGATGACGGCCTGCTTCGTTTCTATATGAATGGTGAACTTGAAGCAGAGCTTCCGGCAGAAGAACTGGTACTTGGTGGTGGAGCTCCGCAATATGAAAGAGCTTACCGCGAACCGGCTTATTTCAGTAAAATCGCTGCTTTCGATGCCAGCACCGTTCCCGTAGCCGAAGACCTGAAAGCTGTAGCCGGGCAAATTATAGAACTGCCTTCCATCGCCTCCAAACGCTGGATCTATACACAGTACGATAGCATGGTAGGTACGGTAAACGCTACAACAAACCTGCCTGCTGATGCAGCTATTGTAGTGGTAAAGGGAACCAGCAAGGCGCTGGCGGTAACTACCGATTGCAACAGCCGGTATGTATATGCCGATCCTTACAAAGGAGCTATGATCGCTGTAAGTGAAGCTGCGCGCAATATCGTATGCAGTGGTGGTCAGCCCCTGGGTATTACCAACTGCCTCAACTTCGGTAATCCCTACGATCCCGAAGTATATTATCAGTTTGTAAACGCTATTAAAGGCATGGGCGAGGCCTGCCGCAAATTTGATACCCCTGTTACGGGTGGTAATGTAAGCTTCTATAATCAGAACCCAGATGGTCCCGTATACCCAACGCCAACTATTGGCATGGTGGGACTGCTTGAAGACATCAGCAGCCGCATGACGCTTAACTTCAAAGGCGAAGGAGATCTGCTGTATGTGCTGGGTAATATCACCAACGATATTCATTCCTCTGAGTACCTGTATCAGGTGCTGGGTGTGAAATATTCTCCGGCTCCGCATTTCGAACTTGAAGAGGAGTACGCACTGCAGCAGAAGCTGAGTGAATTGATCAGTGCACAACTGGTACGTTCTGCGCATGACGTGGCCGAAGGAGGTCTGTTTGTGTCTCTCTGTGAAAGTGCCTTTACCGATGGCCTTGGTTTTTCCGTAGCTTCAAAAGATGGTATCCGTAAAGACGCCTTCTATTTTGGCGAAGGTCAGAGCCGTGTAGTGGTGAGTGTGGCGCTGGATAAAGTGGCGGCTTTTGAAAAAGCCCTCAACGGTTTCCCCGCAGAAAAAATAGGTGTGGTAACCAGTGGCGATGTGGTGGTAGATGGAGAGTTTTGGGGAAATATCGAAAGCTGGCAGGATCGATATGACAATGCTATCGGCAATCAGCTGGCCAAAGAAGAAGCCGGTTCAGCCCTTAGTTCTATCTGATCTGCAACAATCAAGAAATAAAAGCAAGGGAGCAAACATACGTTTGCTCCCTTTTTCATGTAAGTACGAAATATCACTGGCGACGCGGTATGCTGCTGGTGTTTTTACAGGTCAGCTGCAGCCACCTGTTGCCATTGAATAAGAAACGGGCATTACCGGCAAGACATGCTTGCCCTGGCACATACGAAACAAAAATGTTTCCAGATTTATACAGCGTTAATAACCTGTTGATAAAATGCCGGAGGGCAGGCCGTATCTTTATCGCAAAAGGAAATAGAAATGGGAAAAAAGATAGCCATTATTGGCGGCGGCAACCTGGGTACGGCTATTGCCGAAGGGTTACTGGTGAGTGCATTCAGTAAACCGGAGGATATTACTATTACCAAACGTAATATTAATACACTAAAAAGTCTGCGTGAAAAAGGCGTGGCCGTGACGGCCGATAACAATGCGGCGGTGAAAAAAAGCGAAGTGATCATACTGGCGGTAAAACCCTATCAGGTTGCCGAAGTGCTGCGCGCTGTTAAGAAAGATATTACCACAAAAAAAATACTGATCTCTGTTGTTACCGGTGTGCTGATTGCCGAGATGGAGGAACTGGTTGCCAGGCCGGTTGCCTGTTTTCGGGCCATGCCCAATACGGCAATTGCCATAAGAGAAAGTATGACCTGCATCTGCAGCAAAAATGCCGATGCGCAGACCAGTGCCTATGTGCATGAGTTGTTTGGACAATTGGGGAAAGTAGCGCAGATAGATGAGAAGCTGATGGAAGCATCGACGGTACTGGCAGCCTGTGGTACGGCTTATGCCATGCGTTACATCAGGGCCAATATACAGGGGGGGATCGAGATCGGGTTTGATGCTGCAACCGCTTCGCTCATAGCAGCTCAGACCGTAAAGGGCGCAGCCGAACTGCTCCTGCAAAAAGGTACACATCCCGAGCAGGAAATTGATAAAGTGACTACACCCAAGGGTTGTACCATTGCCGGCCTCAATGAGATGGAACATCAGGGCTTCAGCTCATCGCTGATCAGAGGCGTGGTGGCCAGCTATAAGAAAATAGCCCGTGACTAATTTCGAGGTGTAAAAAGTATAAAGGTATAAATGTATAAAGGTGAAAGGTAAAGGGTAGAAGGCTGGCATTAATTCTGCCTTTTACCCTTTACCTTCTACCCTTTGCCCTTTATACCTTTAAACTTTTATACTTTTTACCGCTGCTTATACACCGCTCCGTCTTTCATCACAAACACCACTTTCCCAAATGCGTTCTTATCGGTGAGCGGATCGCCGTTGACGGCTACGATATCAGCGAGTTTGCCAGCTTCAATACTTCCGAGTTTATCGGCTTCGCCCAACAGAGTGGCTGCATGAATGGTAGCTGCTTTGATTGCTTCCATGGGTGGCATGCCGCCATCAATCATATACGTAAACTCCAGCCAGTTGAGTCCGTGTTTGTAAACGCCTGCATCTGTGCCAAACGCTATGGCAACGCCGGCTTTATAGGCTTTGGCAAATGTGTGCTGTAACTGTGGTCCCACTTCAAGCGCTTTGGGTTGCACCAGGGCAGGGTAGTAGCCGGGTTTTAATGCCGAGTCGGCAACAGATCTGCCTGCTGTAAGGGTAGGTACATACCAGGTGCCATATTGTTTCATTAGGGCCATAGCTTCATCGTCCATGAAAGTGCCATGCTCTATAGAATTTACCCCAGCCTTTATGGCTCTTTTCATGCCCTCGGCTCCATGGGCATGTACAGCTACTTTAAAGCCGTAGTCTTTGGCAGTTTGTACAATGGCCTCCAGTTCATCATCGAAAAATTGGGGATTTTTGCCGCTTTTCGCCACACTCAGCACCCCACCGGTTGCAGTGACCTTGATCAGGTCTGCGCCGTCTTTGTACCGTTGACGTACCGCTTTGCGGCAATCTTCGGGTCCGTTGACCACGCCATCTGCCGGTCCGGGGTCGCCCATCAGGTCCTGCCGGTAGCCGTTGGTCGGGTCAGCATGCCCTCCGGTAGTGGCAATCGATTTGCCGGCTGTATAAATCCGGGGTCCCCGGAGAAGGCCTGCATTAATCGCATTGCGGAGAGAAATATTCACTCCGGTACCGCCCAGGTCTCTCACCGTAGTGAAACCGGTCATCAGAGTAGTGTCGGCAAAACGGACCGACCGGAAAGCGATATCGGCGGGGTTTTGGGTAAAACGCTGCAGGTATTGATTGGGATTGGTCTCTGACTCCAGGTGCACGTGCATATCGATCCAGCCGGGCATTACCGTAGCCGTACGCAGGTCGATGGTTTTATCGCCGGTAGCAGCTTTGCGATACCCTTTTTCGACAGCCACAATGTGGTTCTTTTCCAGGATGATAGTCACTTCTTTGCGGGCAGTAGCGGAGACCCCGTCTATAAGTGTTCCGCACCAGATCTGGGTGCGCTGCGCAGTTAATTGATCTGCAAGCAGACAGCAAAGTAAAAAGGCGATTACCGGCTTCATTTTTTACGCGTATTTTGCTCACCAATTTACCCGGTTTTTTCCACATCCCCCCAGCTTGATTTTTGTACCATTCAAATTTCATGTAGCTTTGCATGACCTCCCGGAAATCTCCTATTCACTCATTCGTTGGATTGGCTGAAATATCCGATGGTCACGTTGGGTGGGCTACATTTCTCTCTTACCTTATTTACAGACTGGTACTGGCTTTTGGACAGTACATTTTTTTTGAGCAAATGTTTTTGCCGGCGCCTTCTTTTTGTTGAAAATAAAATGACCAGTTATGGCTAAGTATATTTTTGTTACGGGTGGTGTTACTTCTTCATTAGGTAAAGGTATTATTGCGGCCTCGCTGGCCAAATTGCTGCAGGCCCGCGGACTGCGGGTAACTATTCAGAAATTTGATCCTTACATTAATGTGGATCCTGGTACCCTCAACCCCTACGAGCACGGGGAGTGTTATGTGACTGAAGATGGTGCAGAAACCGATCTTGACCTGGGTCACTACGAGCGTTTCCTCAACATCTTCACCTCACAGGCCAATAACGTGACCACCGGCCGTATCTACCAGACAGTAATCAACAAAGAACGCGAAGGCGCTTACCTGGGCAAAACGGTGCAGGTAGTGCCGCATATCACCGATGAGATCAAACGCCGCATGCTGGTGCTGGGTCAGGATAATAAATATGATATCGTCATCACAGAAATAGGTGGTACAGTGGGTGATATTGAGAGTCTTCCTTTTGTAGAAGCCGTTCGGCAGTTGCAATGGGAGTTGCCGGAAGAAGACTCTGTGGTGGTACATCTTACACTCATCCCTTATCTGAAAGCGGCCAAAGAACTGAAGACCAAGCCCACTCAGCACAGTGTACGTATGCTGAGCCAGGAGGGGGTGCATCCCGATATCATTGTATGCCGTACAGAGCGCCCGCTTACACCCGAGTTGCGTCGCAAAATTGCGCTCTTCTGCAATGTGAAATCAGAAGCTGTGATCGAAGCAGCAGATGCGCCTACGATCTATGAGGTGCCGCTTACCATGATGCGCGAAAAACTCGATCTTATCTGTCTCAAAAAGATGAACATTACCCAGTATAGTGAACCGGAACTGGGTAAGTGGAAAGAGTTTCTGGATAAATTGAAATATCCCAAAAGCAAGGTTACGATCGGTCTGATTGGTAAATACCTCGAGCTGCAGGATGCTTATAAATCCATTCTTGAAGCATTTGTACATGCAGGTGCTATGAATGAATGCCAGGTGCAGATACAGAATGTGCACAGTGAATATATTACCGACAGCAATGTAGCCGAAAAACTGGCTGGTCTCGATGGACTGCTGGTAGCGCCCGGTTTCGGTCAGCGCGGGGTGGAAGGAAAGATTGAAGCGGTTCGGTATGCCCGTGAAAAAGGACTGCCTTTCTTTGGTATTTGCCTCGGTATGCAGATGGCCGTTATTGAATATGCCCGTCATGTGCTTGGTCTTAAAACGGCACATTCTACAGAGATGGATCCGCAAACGCCTGATCCGGTCATAGACCTCATGGAAGAGCAGAAGCAGATTACGGCCAAAGGCGGTACTATGCGCCTGGGTACTTATCCCTGCGAAATAAAACCCGGCACACTGGCTTACAGTATTTATGGTCAGCCACTGGTCAACGAGCGTCATCGTCACCGTTGGGAGTTTAATAACACATACCTCGAGCGCTTTGAGCAGGCCGGTATGGTAGCCAGTGGTAAAAACCCTGCTACAGGCCTGGTTGAAATAGTGGAACTGCCTGCACATCCCTTCTTTATTGGAGTGCAGTATCACCCCGAACTGAAGAGCACCGTCGAAAATCCACAGCCCGTATTTGTTCATTTTATTAAGGCGGCCAAAGCCTATGCAGAGAAGAAAGCAGATGTTAAAAGTCCGCTGCTGCAGGGTGAAATGATCTGATGCAGTCGCTGATGCATTCAGCCAGCTGATTATCTGGTATTTACCGATATAAATCGCAGTCCGGCAGGAAAGTGTTACTTCCTGCCGGACTGCTGCTGTTTGGCCGTGGGTGGCTGGTCAATATCTCCTATCTTTGCCCTCTTTAAAAAATACTCCCTGATGAAGTTTGATCGGAATACCGTCATTGGTTTTGGATTACTGGCTATTATGCTTTTTGGTTTCTTTTATTTTAACAGTAAAGAAAAAGCGAATTATATGCGGGAGCAAGCCCGCAAGGATTCCATTGCCAATGCAAGCCGCCCCAAACCAGATACCCTTGCACAGAAACAACAGGCCGCTCAGGCTGACTCAGCCGATAAGCAGGCTCGTGCGGGTAATTTCACTCCGGCTATTACCGGCGAAGAAAAACTGATCATTACGGAAAACGATCTGATGCGTGTTGCATTCAGCACCAAAGGCGGGCAACCTCGCTGGGTTGAGCTGAAACACTTCAAAAGCCAGGATAGCAGTCTGGTGATGCTTGCCAATTCGGGTTTTGATCACATAAGCTACCCCATAGTTACCGCTGAAGGAAAAACCATGGAGACAAACGATCTTCTGTTTAATGGTGTTGATTCCACTACCAATGCCGATGGCAGCAAAACTATCCGCTTATCTCTTCTTTCTCATGATAGTAGCAGTACAACAGCTGCGATCGTGCATAGCTATACTATTCGCAAAGACGAATACATGATGGACTTTGATGTGAAATTGAACAATGTGCAGCAGTTGTTGCCTCAGGGGCAACTAAACTTAACATGGGCTTACCAGGCTGCACAGCAGGAGTCGGATTTAACGCTGGAGAAGAGAAATACTCAGGTAGGATTTGTAGAAAATGAGGACTTTGACTTTTTTAATATCACGAGTCGTACCAGCATCAATTTTTCCAAGCCGGTTAGCTGGATAGGAGTCCGTCAGCGTTTTTTCAATAGTATCCTGATCTCAAAAGACAAGTTTAATTCAGGCAATATAAGCTGGGTGGAAAATGGGGATAAAACAAAGAAGACAATAAGTGACTTTACGAGCAATATGAAATTGCAGTTGAAAGGAGGAGGGGCTTCTTTTCAGTTGTTCTATGGCCCGGCAGATTATCATCTTTTGCGTAAGTATGGTCAGGATATGGATAAACTCATAAATCTTGGTCAGAGTGTATATGCTTTCGTGCGCCCGCTTAATAAGTATGTTGTAATGCCTGTGTGGGATTTTATTAAAGGATTTGTAGGCAATTATGGATTGGTTATTGCTCTTTTAACCCTATTTATCCGTTTGCTGATTTCTCCGCTCAGCTATAAGAGCTATCTCAGCAGCGCCAAAATGAAAGCATTGCGACCGGAGATTGCGCAGCTCAAAGAGAAGTTTGGCGGCGATCAACAGGCTATGAGTATGGAACAGATGAAACTGTTTCGTGAAGCAGGCGTAAATCCCCTGGGTGGTTGTATTCCCGCTCTATTGCAGATACCGATCTTCTTTGCCCTCTATAGTTTCTTTAATGCAAATGTGGATTTACGCGGAGCCGGTTTCCTGTGGGCAAATGATCTTTCTGCCTTTGATGATGTTATTAAGTTTGGTGTAGAAATTCCACTGCTGGGCAATCACCTGAGCATTTTTACACTCACTGCTGTACTGACCAGTCTGGCTATATCTATCTACAGCATGAATATGTCGCCGGATCAGAGTAACCCGGTACTGAAATACATGCCTTATATTTTCCCGGTATTTCTGTTGTTTATCTTCAATACATTACCAGCGGCCCTTACCTGGTACTATACGGTGTCCAATCTTATCACACTTCTCCTTCAGTTTGTGATTCAGAATTACATTATCGACCATAATAAGATTCTGGCTCAGATAGCCGAAAATCGAAAGAAGCCAAAGACGAAATCAAAATGGCAGGAGCGGCTCGAGCAAATGCAGGAGCAGCAGAAGAAGGTGAAGGAAATGCAACAAAAAGGAAAAAGGTAGTCCTTAAAATCAGAACCCGGAGTAAAGCTCCGGGTTCTGATTTTAAGGTGGAAGGCGTAAGGTGGCAGTAGAAAAGAAATACCCTCAGCCTTATACCTTTCGCCATTTACCTTCTGTTAAAGTTCTTTCCCAAACGCAACTTATTGGTTATTTTGGAGCGTCATACTATTAACTGAAAAAGAAGAACAATGAAAAGCAGATTTCTACTCATATTGCTGATTGCCTGTACGCTGCCGGCGGCACTCTTTGCCCAGAAGCGGCTTACGGAGGCTACCATCACCTATGATATTGAGATCAATACGGCCAATACAGCCCCTAAAGCGGCCGATTTGCTGGATGGTGCGGTAAGTGTGATTTACCTGAAGGGAAACAGCAGCCGTTCGGAAATGATCAGCTCACTGGGCAGCCAGTCTACGATTGTAGATGGCAAAACCGGCAAAGTCACTATTCTGAAAGAATATGGCGATAAGAAATACATGATCAACCTGACGGCCGACAACTGGAAAGCTTCCAATAAGAAGTATGAAGGAGTAACTTTTACCTATGAAAATGAGTTTAAAACCATTTCAGGGTATAACTGTCAGAAAGCAATTGGCACACTCACGGATGGCAGCACGTTTACCGTGTATTTTACACGTGACCTGGTGCCGGTAAATAAGGATTTTCAATACCTCAATAAAGACCTGCCTGGTCTGGCTATGCAATATGAAGCCGGTATGGGAAAACGTAAAGTAACCTATACCGTTTCATCCATCAACTTCAATCTTGTGCCGGCTGCCAAATTTGATCTTCCCAAATCCGGATATCGGGTTATGACTTACGAAGAAAGTCTGGAAGGGAGCAGCAACCAATAAAAAACAGCTCCCTGAAGGGGAGCTGCAACTATTTGGGGAAACTGATTGTTTTATTATTACAGGTTGATCTTAACGGTAGCGCCGCTTACCTTGTTTTGAGTGCCGAGGTTCACAGACACTTTTTTACGAACAGGCATAACATAAGTGGTTCCGCCTTGCTGGTAAGTCATCACCGTATTAAGATCAAGGACTTTCATACTGTTGCTGACATCGGTACGAATAACCTGGCTACCGCGGAAATTATATCCTGACTTCAGGGAGAAATTGGTAGTGCGGGTAGCAGTACGGGAAAGCAATGGCTTGTCAGCAGTTAGTTTCTTTGTTTTACCATCACCCAGTGTAGCAAAAGAGGCGAAAGCACTGAGTCCTAAGAAGACCAGTACAGCAGCCAGTTTTTTACCGCTAAGGGGTGATATATAAGAGTTAGTTTGCAACTTGCCGCAAATTTAACAATAATTCAGTAAATGATGGTTACCGTTTGTCCAGAATATTACAACTTATTTAACGCCTCAGGCGCAAAATTGTTACACATTTTCTAAAAAAAAGAGGGAGGCTTTTGCACAGGTGGGGAAAACTAGGGTACAAAAGGTATTATTTTTTTCGTCTAACTTGTTGATAATAATAACCTAAACCGCTACATTGCGGGTAGTTCTCCCTTCAGCTCTTTTCATTTTTCAACCCTATAAACGTCCGGAATTATGATGAAAGACAATCCATATCAGGAAGATCGGGAGCCTATTGAAGAACTGCTCCGGCAGTTTGAGGATCTCCGGCAAGGCCGCAGTCATTCTTTTATAGAGGAGGAATCCTTTGAAAAAATTATCCGGTATTTCGAAGAAAAAGAGGAAATGAATAAGGCCATGGAAGCCGCCGAAATGGCCATTGAGCAGTTTCCTTATTCGGCCTCTTTACTTATCCGTAAAGCAGACATTTTGTTATCTACCCGCCGGTATGTGGATGCCCTGGAGATACTTGATCAGGCCGCTTTGTTTGACAGTACCGATATCAATCTTTATATCCTGCGTACGGATGCGTACCTCGCGCTCGACCAGCAGGAAAAGGCAGTGACATTGCTAAATGAGGCGCTGGAGTATTTTGAAGGAGAGGAGCGTATTGAACTGCTCTTCGAGCTTTCGGATGTATACGACGACTATGAAGAGTTTGATAAAGTGTTTGACTGCCTTAAAGCCATTCTGGAACAGGAACCTACCAATGAGGAGGCCTTATACAAAATATGTTTCTGGACAGATTTCACGGGCCGCAACGAAGAAAGTATCCGTCTGCACCAATGGATCATCGATGAGCATCCCTATAATGAGCTGGCCTGGTTTAACCTGGCAGCAGCCTACCAGGGGCTCAAATTATATGAAAAAGCCATTGATGCCTATCAGTATGCGGTAACCGTGGAGGAGAAGTTTGATTACGCTTACCGCAATATGGGCGATGCCTATATCCGGTTGCGTAAGTATAAGGAAGCGATTGAAGTGCTGGAGAAGGTAACAGAACTTGCCAAACCGGAGGCCGTGATCTATGAAGCCATGGGACATTGTTACGAAAGGCTGAAAAATCATGCCCAGGCCCGTTTCTATTACAGAAAAGCATCGCACCTCAATCAGGAAGACAGTAAGCTGTTGTATAAGATTGCCTGCACCTATTACAATGAGGGCAAGTGGGAGAGTTGTATGAAGCAACTGGAACAGGCTTTAAAAATTCATCGTCTGCAGACAGAATATAACCTGCTGATGGGTGAATGCCGGATGCAACTGGGGCAGTATCGTGAGGCCGTGACCTCACTGATGCTGGTCATAAAACACCGTCCGCGCAATGTGGCCGGATGGGAAGCGCTTGTGCGCTGCCTCTGTAAAGGAGGCTTTATGGAAGAAGCCCTGGTGCAGGCAGAACTGGCCCTGGAGTCTACAAAGGGTAAACCGCTGTTTCTTTTTTATAAAGCTGCCGCATTGCTGGGATTGGGTAAGTCAAAAGAGGGTATTTTACTGCTCGAGCAGGCCATGCAGACGGCTCCGCGTCTGCTGCGTCGGTTTCTCGATCTTTACCCGGCCGGTTTCCAGCACCAGCAGATAGTGGACCTGATAGCCCGCTATAAGCGTAAGAAGTCTATTTAAGTCCGATAAATGGGGGTCAGTCTTTTAAAAGCGATTCTTTATTACTTTTGCGCCGGTTACAAGGAAACGACTCAGATTCTTTTTTTGAAAACAAACCCCCGAAAGCATGAATTTTAATCTTTCGCAGATGCCGGATCGCAACAGACGCCCACGCACTTCCGGTATCACCATGGTGATGGATAAAGGACTTAGTGTGAATGAAGCCAAAAATTTCCTCAGTGTTTCGTACCCCCATGTTGATATTATTAAATTAGGTTTCGGCACTTCATTTGTCACCCCCAACCTCCGCGAGAAACTCGAACTGTACCGCTCATATGATCTCCCCATATACTTTGGCGGCACCCTGTTTGAAGCCTTCCTGATCCGCAATCAGTTTGATGACTATGTGAGTGTTTGTAAAGATTATGGCATCAACTATATGGAAGTAAGTGATGGCAGCATTACCATACCTCATGCAGAAAAATGCGGTTACATCGAGAAACTGACACAGCATGGTACCGTACTCAGCGAAGTAGGCAGTAAAGATGCCGCACATATCATTCCTCCTTATAAATGGATTGAACTGATGCGTGCAGAACTGAATGCCGGTGCCTCCTATGTTATTGCTGAAGCGCGTGAAGCGGGCAACGTAGGTATCTACCGCGGTTCAGGCGAAGTACGTGAAGGTCTGGTACAGGAAATCCTGACTCAGATACCGGGTGAGAAGATCATCTGGGAAGCTCCGCAAAAAGCACAGCAGCTTTATTTCATCGAACTGCTGGGTTGCAATGTGAATCTGGGCAATATTGCTCCTACGGAGGTGATAGCTATGGAAGCTATGCGTATCGGTCTCCGGGGCGATACCTTCAACCTGTATCTCGATAAAAAACAAAATGGCTAAGCCGGCAATCCAATCTGGCCGGCTGTTTGGGTTGATTGGTTATCCTTTGTCCCATTCATTTTCCAAAAAATATTTTTCGGAAAAATTTGAACAGGAAGGCATAACAGATTGCCGGTATGAATTATTTCCACTGGCAGCCATTGATGAATTGCCCGCCCTGCTGGCAGCATATCCTGAACTCTGCGGGCTCAATGTAACGATCCCGTATAAAGAGCAGGTCATTCCTTTTCTGGGTACTCAGCATTCACTTGTAAAAGCAATCGGCGCCTGCAACTGTATTCGTATATCTGCGGGACAGTTGCAGGGCTTTAATACCGATGCCATCGGCTTTCAGCGCTCCCTGCAGGAAAAGTTATTACCCGATCACCGGCAGGCGCTCGTGTTTGGCACGGGTGGAGCCGCCAAAGCCGTTTGTTATGTTTTACGGCAGCTGAACATAGATTACCAGCTGGTTTCACGCCGTAAAATGTATGACCAGCTCAGCTACGAAGAGGTGACAGAAAAATTGCTGGAGACCCATACATTGCTCATCAATACCACCCCCCTGGGTATGTATCCCAATATTACCGAAGCCCCGCCGTTACCTTATGAGGCACTGACTTCTCATCATTATTTGTACGACCTCGTATACAACCCGGAGCAAACCCTGTTTCTGCAAAAGGGGGTAGCTGCCGGCGCCCGCACCAAAAACGGGATGGATATGCTGGTGATACAGGCAGAAGAAAGCTGGAAGATCTGGAATAGCTGAATCCGCGGATCAGTTGGGGTGTTGTTGTCAGGCTTCAGGTAAAATGACAGGCAGCGCGATGTTGTGAAAAGCAACAGCTGTGTAAGGAGCGAGTCTATTTCTTTTTATTCCTCCGTTTTCATCCGGGCTATTACAGCAGCCGGTACGGCCGTTACCTTTTTTTGGTTGTAATCGTAACACACCATGCCGGTTTTTACAGCAGCAACCAGTACAGTGCTGTCATCGTTCTTTTTCTTTTCCAGTTTATAGTACAGGTCAAATCCGATACGGCTCCATTCTGCTGCGGTTACGGATACGAGCACCTGTTCTCCGTAAAACAATTCCTGCCTGAATTCTATGGCGGCATCAGCCATGATCAGTCCCGCACCTTCGAGGTTGAGTTCGGAGTAGCCGTGGTGTCGCAGGTATTGCAGCCTGGCTTCATGCACCAGTGAAAGAATGGCGTCATTACCTACATGGCCTCCGTAATTGATATCAGAAATACGTACAGGAATAGAACAGGTAAAAGCAAACCGGGCGGGCAGGTCGATCTTGATACGGGCCATGCAAAAGTATTTCGGGTAAAAATAAGGAAAACGATCAGAGCTGCGTATCGTCGTTAAGGGAGTTGACGAGGGTTACAATGTCCATAAAGTTGCCCGGTGCTGACAGCACAGATGACTCGGCCAGCTTATCCTGCCAGGCCTTTAACTGATTTTTACAATCCGCATCCTGTTCTTCTCCCGCCACACAGCAAAGGAGATTGCCCCATCTTTTTGCCATGCGGATAAATGATCCATCGGGTGTGAGCAGGGTAATATAACGGTCGGCTATTTTAGGTACGTGGTCGTTATAGGTATAGATGGCTCTGCCAGGATCACTGGCAGACATTGTTTGGCCCATTGCTGCAGTATTGCTGCTTGCGTTGCGGGCAAAACGTACAGAAGCTTCGCGGCTGGCCGGTTGTGCCTGTGCGTGTGTTTCTGCGGCGGCAATGGATGAGGGGTTGGCAGCTACGGCATCATTGGGACTGACCTTATGTGTGCCCTGGCTGTCTTTAGAAACGGAAGGGGCAGAACTGACCATGGGGGGGGCTGATTCCTCCACATCTGAGGTAAGCCTCATCACACCGTAGGTAGCCAGCAATAAAAGAACAGCGGCTGCTGCATACCGTACAATCTGGGGAAGTCTTCTGTAAACAGGTTTTACCGCGGGTATGGCGTTTTCATCGGTTTTCAGGGCACGGGCAATATTTTTCCAGGCTGCAGGGGGAGGAGTTGCTTCCATTTGTTGCAGCGCAGTTACAAAATTGCTGCCTTGCTCAGCCTCATCCAGTGCAGCAGCTACACGGTCCCATACCCCGGCCGGGGGCGGCACTTCGTAATTGCGCATTTTATCGCGGAGGCTGTTCATGGTCGTTTATTCACTTTTTTATCCAGTAGTTGTTTTACCATTTCCTGCAGCAGCACTTTGGCTCGGGATAATTGTGATTTACTGGTGCCTTCACTAATACCCATAATATCGCCGATTTCCTTGTGTGTGTATCCTTCGACCACATACATGTTAAAAACCGTGCGGTAACCAGGCGAAAGTTTTTGTACCAGCTCCAGGATATCACGCTCGGCCAGGTTGTCCAGTACCGACAGGTAATTTCCTTCGATGCTGTTTTCTTCTTTTTCCGTGACGGGCTGCAGGTAACGTTTGCGCCGGAAATGTTCAATAGCTGTATTGACAAAAATCCGGCGTATCCACCCTTCAAAGGAGCCATCGCCCCGGAAGCTGCTCAGCTTTTTGAATACTTTGATAAAGCCTTCCTGCAGAATGTCTTCTGCTTCTTCTGCATTACCTGCATAGCGCAGGCAGACGGCATACATTCGGGGCGAAAAGCGGCGATAGAGCTCTTCCTGCATGCGGCGGTCTCCATCAATGCATCCATTGATTAAGTCGCTTTCAGTGATATTTTGGTTGCTTGCGGCGTTCAATTTTCTGATTTCTGTGCCAGCGTATTCAAAAATGTTACCAGTTTTTGCGTAGCCTTTGCCCGGTGACTGTATTGTTCTTTTTCGGCCAGGCCCATTTCGGCAAAACTACGGGTATCGCCAAGGGGTACAAAAACGGGATCGTAGCCAAAACCCTGGCCGCCCCGGCGTTCGGGCAGGATATGGCCTTCGCAAATACCTTCAAAAATAGTTTCCTTTCCATCAATCAGTAATGAAATAATGGTTTTGAAACGGGCGCGGCGATCGCTAACACCTTCCAGCTTTTGCAGCAGTTTATCAATATTTTTTTCGGATGATCTTTCATCGCCTGCATAACGGGCACTTTTTACGCCGGGCTCTCCATTCAGTATGGTTACTTCAAGACCGGTATCCTCGCTAAAGCAGTCCAGGCCGGTAAGCTGATAGATGACCCGTGATTTTTCCGAAGCATTTGCTTCGATCGTATCAAAGGGTTCGGGAATATCCATATCAATACCGGCTTCTTTAAGTGTAAGCAGCTCCAGCATATCGCCGGTTGCATGCCTGATCTCGTCCACTTTATGCTGGTTATTGGTTGCGAAAATGAGCTTCATGGCGACAAGATAATGGAAACTTTTTTATATGCTGAAAATGCGTTTCAGGCTTGTCCAGAGTTGTTTTTTTAACTGCACATCCGCACTGCATATCTCGAGGGGAGGTGAGGATAAATAAGTGACACCGGCCAGCTGCTGTACCTGAAATTCAGGAAAGCGGGCCGATAGGCCAAACTGATCGGGTGTGACTCCGAAAAGCAGTACCGTTTTACTATGGAAATGATCCAGGAACCGACGTACCGGTGTGCCGGCATGTGAATGATAGTTCACAATAGCCACATCTGCCAGGCTCAGTTTACAGGCGCTGAGAATATTGGTGAGAAACTGCAGTTCCGGATCCGGCAGGTGCGTGATGCCGGCATAGTTTACCACAATAGAAATATCCTTTTGGTTATGCCCCAGGGCCTGCCAGGAGGAGGCGGAAGGTGGGAAGGCAGAAGGTGTAAGGTCGGAGGCAGAAGGTGAGGGGGGAGGGGTTGAATCCGCAACATATTCCTCTGCTATTCCGCTGACATGATCTTCGGCAACACCTTCTTCCTTTATCCTTTTACCTTTTACCTTTTCTGCATCATCCGTAAGCACCAGCATCTGTCCGTACAGGTCGGCCAGGAGAGAAGCAGGCAATTGAATATCATTGAGCGGCATATTGAACGATTGAAACGAATAGGTGTTAGGTTTTTTTTGTTTCTTTGCCGGGCAAAAATAAATCATTATGACCGGGGTTATGGATATTTCAGTGACTAAAGTGCAAAGAAGCAAATTGCAGGACATCAATCTGGAAAATGTTCCTTTTGGTAAATACTTTACCGACCATATGCTGGAGGCCGACTATGCAGATGGGGAATGGAAAAAGGTGGCGATTCGCCCTTACCAGGCCCTGCAAATGGAGCCATCAATGGCTGCACTGCATTATGGTCAGGCTATTTTTGAAGGCATTAAAGCTTATAAAGACGAAAAGGGAGATGCCTGGATCTTCCGTCCTGCTGATAATTTCCGCCGGTTTAATCAGTCTGCCGAGCGTATGAATATGCCTGTGGTACCCGAGGAAATTTTTATGGAAGGCATGCGCCAGCTCATTGCGCTGGACAAAGGCTGGGTGCCTGCGTACAAAGATCATAGTCTGTATATCCGTCCGGTGATGTTTGCTACTGATGAGGCGTTGGGTGTACGGCCCTCGGCCACTTATAAATTTCTGATCCTGCTGAGCCCTACCGGTCCTTATTTCGTTAATCCCATGCGTATTCTGGTAGAGGAGAAGTATACACGTGCTGCTCCGGGCGGAGTGGGCTTTTCTAAAAATGCCGGAAACTATGGTGGCAGTATGCTGGCCAGCACGATTGCCCGTCAGCAGGGTTTTGACCAGGTATTGTGGACAGATGCTTTTGAGCATAAATGGCTGCAGGAAGTGGGGATGATGAATGTGTTTTTTGTGATCAATGGCCGGGCCATCACCCCTTCACTCGAGGAAGGAACCATTCTGGAAGGGGTTACACGCGCCAGTGTGATCAGGGGACTGGAGGAAATGAACATCCCCGTTGAAGAGCGTCGGATCAATATAGATGAGCTGGTGGCTGCCTATAAAGCCGGGCAGCTCACGGAAGTGTTCGGCACCGGCACTGCAGCGGTGATAGCGCCAGTTAAAGAGCTGAGTTACAAAGGTTATTCAATGACATTCGATACCGATGGTTATCGTATTTCGCCGGCAATCAAGACCTGGCTCAATGATATCAGGGAAGGAAGAATTGCCGATAAATTTGGCTGGATGGTGAAGGTATAAGGGGCTAAGAAGCTGATTCACAGCTGGCCTCCAAGTGCCTTTTATCCACAGTACCGATTATTTTGGGGATTTATAATTATAAATAAAAGGACGTTTTTTTGGTATTTCCCGTCAGGGCCTTTACCTTTGCCGTCCCAAAAATAAAGCATTCAGAATGCCTACTATTCAGCAATTAGTAAGAAAAGGAAGAGAAATAATCCGGGCAAAGAGCAAATCCCGGGCTTTGGATCAGTGTCCCCAGCGTCGTGGCGTATGTACACGTGTGTATACCACTACTCCCAAAAAGCCTAACTCTGCTCTTCGTAAAGTAGCCAAAGTGCGTTTGACCAATAAAGTGGAGGTGATTGCCTACATACCAGGTGAAGGTCATAACCTGCAGGAGCACTCTATCGTGCTTATCCGCGGTGGCCGGGTAAAAGATCTGCCAGGTGTACGTTATCACATCGTTCGCGGATCGCTGGATACTGCTGGTGTAAAAGACCGTAAGCAGAGCCGTTCTAAATACGGTACCAAGAAAGAAAAAGCGAAGAAATAATCAGACATAATTAATCAGCTCACAAGTACAATCTATTATAAGTCATGCGGAAAGCACAAGCAAAAAAACTCCCCCTGGCGCCTGATCCCCGGTACAACGACAAACTGGTTACCCGTTTTGTCAACAACCTGATGTGGGAAGGAAAGAAAAGTGGAGCATTCACTATCTTTTACGACGCGCTGGAAAAAGTAGCCAAGCAAACAAGTGAGGACGGATATGAAGTATGGAGACGTGCACTGGCTAATGTTACGCCTGCTGTAGAAGTACGCAGCCGTCGTATTGGTGGTGCCACTTTCCAGATCCCTTCTGAAGTACGTCCTGACCGTAAGGTATCTCTGAGCATTAAATGGCTCATCCGTTACAGCCGCGAAAGAAACGGTCGTAGCATGGCTGATAAACTGGCCAACGAGATCGTAGCTGCCAGCAAGGGCGAAGGTGCTGCTTTCAAAAAGAAAGAAGATACACACCGGATGGCAGAAGCCAACAAGGCTTTCGCTCACTTCCGCGTATAATCGAGAATAAAGCATTTGATAAAGCGCCGCTTCAACCAAGCGGCGCTTTTATTTTTCCATTCCGCTAAACAGGCAGCTGTCTGGTATGCACACTGCCGGCAATAAAAAAGAGCTGGCAAAACCAGCTCTTGAATGAAATGTATAGTTGTTATGCTAATTAATCGTTGGAGTTGCCATTGTCGGAACTACCAGCATCTGCCAGAGGTTCGAAGATATCACCCTGAACTGGTGTAGGCTCTGCTACCGGAGCTGCAGGTGCGGGAGTGGGCGCAGGTGCCGGAGCTGGTTTGGGTTTCCTGGCTACAGGTTTCTTCGCAGCAGGTTTTTTGGGAGCAGCCTTCTTAACGGCTTTTTTAGGAGCTGCTTTTTTAACCGGCTTTTTAGCGGCTGCTTTTTTGGGTGCTGCCTTCTTAGCGGCTTTTTTGGGGGCTGCTTTTTTCTTCACCGCTTTTTTCACGGCTTTCTTAACAGCTTTTTTAGCTACTTTTTTCTTACCAGCCTTTTTAGGCGCTGCTTTCTTTACGGCTTTCTTCGCCGGTTTTTTCGCAGCTTTTTTCTTCGGGGCCGGTTTGGCTTTTGCTTTCTTCTTGGAAGGCATACGACGAAATTTTGATGGTTAATGAATGAGCGATGATTGTTTACAACATTGCCGAATTGAAATTACAATCATTCATCATTAAAAAGCCGAATCACCCCACTTTTTTTTGATGTAACAAACAATAAAAGCAGTTTTATCGGCCATTACCGGCCTTACTGGAGTGTTAACCCGCAACAGCAGGGTTGTCTTTTTCCTTTTCCCATTCAGAAAAAGCCCTGTCGAGGGCGCCTGCAAATGTCTCTGCTGCCTGGGCTCCGGTTACCGCGTACTTGTCGTTCAATACAAAGAAGGGAACCCCTTTCACACCGATCTGCCTCGATTCGTAAATATCATTTTCCACTGCTTCTGCATAAGCATTGCTCTGCAGCAGGTCTGCTACCGCTGTTTCGGGCAACCCGGCAGCCACACCCAACTGGCGGAGTGTGTTGGCATCCGCAATATCTTTCCCTTCGGTAAAATATGCCTGGAATAAAGCCTCTTCCACTTCGCTGCCCCGGTTATATGCTTTTCCCAATTGTATAAGACGGTGGGCGTCAAAACTGTTGGCTACAATGGCCTTATCCAGATGATAGGATAACCCCTCGCCAGCAGCCATGGCAGTAACCTGCTCATTGGCCTGCCGGGCCTGCTCAAGCGACCATCCCTTGCTGCTGGACAAATACTGATCGAGACTTTGACCTTTTTCTGTTTTTAAACCGGGTGCCAGTTGAAAACTCTTCCATTCTACCTGCACCTGATCTCGTGCGGGAAATGCAGCAAGCGCTTTTTCAAAACGGCGCTTGCCAATATAGCAAAACGGACACATTACGTCCGACCATATTTCTACTTTCATAACGTATAGTTTGGCATTACAACAGCGTAAGAAGTAATAAGTTTTAAGTTTTAAGTGCTAAGTGGTAAAAGGCTGAAGGTTAAAGGTTAAAGGTAGGGGGAGTAATTAGGTTTTGAAGCGCAGCAATACAGAGTTGAGGGGGGGAGAATTATTTTTTGTAAATTAACACTGTTAAGTATATTTGCATCGTAAATAATATACAAATGGGAATACGTGAAAGGAAGCAAAAACATAAGGAAGACCTGAAAGAGAGCATTTTACAGGCTGCCAAGAAATTGTTTTTGAAAGAGGGGTTTGAAGCTACGTCTATCCGGAAGATAGCTGCAGAGATCGAATTCAGTCCCACGACCATTTACCTCTATTATAAAGACAAAACCGAGATCGCCCACGCGCTGCACCAGGAGGGTTTTAAAGTGCTGGCTGAGCAATTCAAGGTGCTGACACATATTGAGCATCCGTTTGAGCGGCTCAAAGCAATGGGACGTGTATACATGCAATTTGCGCTCGAAAACCGCGACTTTTATGAGCTCATGTTTGTCATGAAAGAACCGATCGATTACCTGGGCCAGGAATGTGCCGATCACCACTGGGAAGAAGGTGCCCAGGCATTTCATCAACTGCTGAGTACAGTAAAGGCCTGCCAGGAAAAAGGATATTTCAAAAAATTTGAATCGGAGTCTTTCGCCATGCTCGTATGGAGTACTATGCATGGGCTCTGTACTCTTCAGCTGCACGGCCATCTCGAAAAAGTAGTTACCAACAAGCAGATATTACTGGGAGTCGAAGATGTGATGAACCACACTTTCGAAACCTTTGTGCAGGTGCTGGAAAATCTCTAGGTTTTTTTTATTCAATTACTTAACGGTGTAAATAATGATAACGGTATTTATTAAACCACGGCTTTTTACCGTCTTCCTGCTCACAGCATGGAGCTGGCAGACATCAACAGCTCAAAACAATGTGCTCCAGAGCTACATTGATTCCGCGCTGAGCAATAACCTGGTAGTTCAGCAAAAAAATGTATCGCTCGAAAAAGCGCAGACAGCCCTGTCTATTGCCAAAGGATGGTATTATCCGACAGTCAGTTTTCAGGCAGGTTATCAGACAGCCGGGGGAGGGCGATCTATCAGTCTTCCACTGGGCGATTTGCTGAATGGCGTATACAGCACGCTTAATCAACTGACATCGTCTACTGCATTTCCGCAGTTGAAAAATCAGGAGGTCAACTTTTTGCCCAGCAATTTTTATGATGTGAAAGTACGTACCACGGTGCCGATCATTAACCCGGATATTCGCTACAACCGGGAGATCGCCACGCAGCAGATACAATTGAGCGATTACGAACTGGAGATCTACCGGCGCGATCTCGTACAGCAGGTGAAGACAGCTTACTTCCAGTACCTGAGCAGTCTAAGGGCTGTCGATATCTATAAGGCGGCACTGGAACTGGCTCAGGAAAGCCGCCGGGTAAATCAGAAACTGCTCGATAATGGAAAGGGATTACCGGCTTATGTGTTGCGTGCCGACAGCGAAATGGAACAGGTAAAAGCACAGGTAGCTGCTGCGGAGCAGCAGGCCCGTAATGCACAGCTGTATTTTAATTTTCTGCTCAATCGCGATGGAACTTCTCCTATTGAAAATAACTATGATGAATCATCTGCTATCGCATCGGTGCAGCGTCAGCTGAGCGGCCAGCCTGAATCGGCTATGCGGGAAGAACTGAAAGCCATGACGCAGGTGGTGTCGATACGCGAGACGCTGTTAAAAATGAATAAGAGTGTGTACCAGCCACGGCTGAGTGGCTTCCTGGACCTGGGTTCTCAGGCAGAGAACTTTGCCTTCAACAACCAGTCACGCTACTATATGGCCGGATTACAACTGGAGATTCCCCTTTTTGCCGGTTATCGTAACCGTAATAAAATCAAAAATGCTTCACTCGATCTGCAATCAGCAGAAATAGACCTCACGCATACCCGCCTGCAATTGCAACTGGCCGCACAGGTAGCGGCCAACAATCTGCTGGCAGCCTGGCAAACCTATGATGCCAGCAACCGCCAACTCGAAGCAGCAGCCACTTATCAGCGACTGATCGAGCGCGGATACCGTGAAGGCACCAATAGTTTTATTGAAACTGTAGATGCCCGCAACCAGTATACGCAGGCTCAGCTGCTACAGGCCGTAAACCGGTATAAAGTGATGATTGCAGCAACCGATCTTGAACGTCAAACCGCTTCTTATTCATTTAAAAAATAAATGGCCATGCAAAAAATAAGTATTGCCGCTTCTCTCTTTTTTATAATTCTTACAACGCTGATGGCCTGTCACTCACCCGCCAAAGATCAGCAACAATCAGAAGAAGTGATACCGGTAAAAACAATGTCACTCATCCAGGATACCATCAATAGCTCCTTTCGCGTAGCCGGGCAGTTTACTACAGACGATGAGACCAACCTGGCATTCAAAAACGGCGGCATAGTACAACGCATCTATGTAAAAGAAGGCGATGCCATTAGCAAGGGGCAATTGCTGGCTACTATCAATCTTACAGAAATAAATGCCATGGCTGAGCAGGCCAACCAGGCTTACCAGAAAGCCAAACGTGATTATGAGCGTGCCAGCAATCTGTACCGCGACAGTGTAGCCACACTTGAGCAGATGCAGAATGCTAAAACGGCACTCGAAGTGGCACGGCAGCAGTATACCAGTGCGGGATTCAATCAAACCTATTCAGAGATCAGAGCTGATAAAAGCGGCTATGTATTGCGCCGTTTTGCCAATGAGGGACAGGTAGTGGGCCCGGGTACCCCCATACTGCAGATCAATGGTGCTGCATCGGGTAAATGGATACTGAAAGCAGGGCTCAGCGATTATCAATGGGCACAGGTAAAATTGGGCGACAGGGCTACGGTTACAACCGACGTAGCTCCAGGAAAAACCTTGAATGCGCAGGTTATCAAGAAAAGTGAAGGAGTGGATCCGCTCAGTGGCACATTCATGGTACAGTTGCAGGTAAGCGATGTACCGGCCGGTATGCTCGCATCGGGATTGTTTGGAAAGGCGCAGTTATTTCCTGCACAATCCATCCATGCATGGGCAATTCCCTACGATGCCCTGCTGGATGGTGATGCCAGTGATGCCTATGTATTTGTAACAGATGATAACCAGACAGCCCGCAAAGTAAAAGTGCAGGTGTCGCGCGTAGAGAACGGGCAGGTAATGGTCAGTGCTGGTCTGGAAGGAGCAAAAGCCCTGATTATATCTGGCAGCGCCTATCTCAATGAAGGATCGCGTATACGCATCGACAGTGCTGGAGGCAAACGCTGACAGAACATTTCCCGTTTACTTTCTTAATCAATCAACATGAAAATTTCAGAATACTCCATACGTAACTACCAGTTTACGCTTATCATGGTGCTGATGGTGGTAGCAGTGGGCATATCCACGGTACTTAATATGCCCCGTTCAGAGGATCCGGAGCTCAATGCACCTATTTTCCCGGTAGCAGTGATTTACCCCGGTACCAGCCCCAAAGACATGGAAGAACTGGTAGTGAAACCGCTGGAAAAAGAGATCTACGGCCTCGACGATATCAAACGTATTAAGACGAGCATTCACGACGGACTGGCGGTGCTTGCCGTTGAATACAGGTATGGGGTAAATGTAGATGATAAATACCAGGAACTGGTGCGTGAAGTGAATGGTCTCCGCGCCAAACTGCCTCAGGATATCTATAGTATTGAGACCAAAAAAATTGACCCCAGCAATGTGAATATTCTGCAGATAGCGCTGGTATCTGAAAACGCCTCGCGCGACCGGCTTCGCCATGCGGCAGAAGATCTGCAGGATGCGCTGGAAAAGGTCACCCAACTGAAGAATGTAGAAGTACAGGGACTGCCCGATCCGGTGATACGGGTCGACCTGCAACTCGAAAAACTGGCGCAATGGCATATACCTGTCACCAGTATTGCATCGGCATTGCAGAGTGAAATAGCCAACATACCCGGTGGCAGTGTAAACGAAGGAAGCAAATCATTCAATATAAAAACCAACGGCGATTATCAGAATCTGGATGAAATCCGCAATACAATTGTGTTCAGCAATGGCGCTAACAATATTTACCTGAAAGACCTGGCAAAGGTTTATTTCGATTATTCACCCGAAACACATATCACCCGGCTCAATGGCCACCGGTCTGTGTTTGTGATAGCGGCGCTGAAAAAAGGGCAGAACATCTCTACTGTTCAGAAAAGTTATCTGCCGGTGATAGAATCGTTCAAAAAAACACTGCCGGCCAATATCGACCTGCAGCTTCATTTTGACCAGGCAGATAATGTAAATGCCCGGTTGGGCAACCTGGGTATGGATTTCCTGATAGCCATCGGATTGGTCTTGATTACTCTTTTGCCATTAGGCACCCGCGCTTCGCTGGTGGTGATGATATCCATTCCGCTATCGCTGGGCATAGGCATCATCATTATAAACCTGATGGGTTACAGTCTTAACCAGCTGAGTATTGTGGGGCTGGTAGTAGCACTGGGATTGCTGGTTGATGACAGCATTGTTGTTGTGGAGAACATTGAGCGCTGGATGCGTGAAGGGCATAGCCGGTTGCAGGCGACTATTAAAGGCACCAGCCAGATCGGCAAGGCTGTGCTGGGGTGTACGGCCACACTTATTATCGCATTTATGCCACTTGCCTTTATGCCGGAGGCGTCAGGAGAGTTTATCCGCAGTCTGCCTGTTGCGGTTATTGGTACCATTATCGGTTCACTGATCGTGGCACTCACCATTGTTCCCTTTCTGAGCAGCCGCCTGCTGCGAGCACACGGCGAAGAGCAGGGAAATATATTTCTGCGTGCTTTACAACGCGTTATTCATGGCACCTATGCCCGTCTGCTTGATAAGGCATTGAAACATCCCTGGAAGACACTGGGAGTGGCGCTGGTGATTTTTGCCGGCTCGCTGGCACTGATACCCGTTATAGGCACCAGTCTTTTTCCGGCCTCCGAAAAACCGCAATTTCTTATTGATATCACGGCGCCGTTGCAATCAAATATTTATTACAGCGACTCTATTGCGCGTGGTATCGAAAAGCAATTGCGTAGTGTACCGGAAATAAAATATTATGCTTCGAATGTGGGCAAGGGCAACCCGCGTATTTACTATAATGTAAATCAGCAAAATGAACGTACCGATATTGCCGAAATATTTGTGCAGCTTGATCCCGGTACCAATCCGTCACGTAAACTGGAAATCATCGAAAAGCTGCGTGAGCAGTGGACTCCTTATCCCGGTGCCAAAGTAGAAGTGAAAAATTTTGAGCAGGGGCAGCCTATGATCTCACCGGTAGAAGTGAGGTTATTAGGAGAAAATCTCGATACGTTGCGTCAATTGTCGGCAAGAGTGGAGGCGATGCTCAAGCGTACAGAAGGCACCATTTATGTCAATAATCCGGTCCGTAATCTGAAAACGGATATCCGGATTCAGATCAATAAGGAAAAGGCGATGATGCTGGGTGTGCCTACCGTCAATATCGGACGTACGGTGCGTATGGCCATAGCCGGTTATCCCGTTGGCACATTTACGGATCCTGCTTCGGAGGGCGATGATTATACGATTCTGCTGAGCACGCCCCGGCCTGCCTATCCTGATTTGCGGGTGTTTGACAACCTTTATGTAAACAATGTACAGGGCAAATCCATTCCGCTATCGCAACTGGCCGGCATTGAGCTCGAAACATCTCCTTTGAGCATTAATCACTTCAATAAGACGCGTACCGTTTCTGTGAATTCGTTTGTACGGAAAGGTTATCTCAACAGTGCTGTTATTGACCAGGTTGAAGAGCAGATGAGAGCCATGAAATTGCCTGCTGGTTATAGTTACACAATGGGAGGTGAAGTGGAGGGGCGTAACGAGTCGTTTGATGGTTTTGGCAGCATCATACTGGTGACGGTCTTTTTATTCATTGCCGTGCTTGTATTGCAGTTTAAAACATTCAAGAGCACATTGATTGTATTGTCAGTTATTCCGCTGGGTATAGTGGGTGCTGTACTGGCTTTATTGGTTACCGGCAATTCACTTTCTTTCGTGGCTACCATTGGCATAGTGGCCCTGGCCGGTATCGAGGTAAAGAATACGATCCTGCTGGTAGATTTTACGAATCAGTTGCGTGAGCAGGGTATGGGGCTGATGCAGGCTATTGAGGAGGCTGGTGAAAAACGGTTTTTGCCTATTATCCTTACCACTTTCACCGCTATAGGAGGATTATTGCCTATTGCATTATCCAGCAATCCGCTGATCTCACCCCTGGCCATAGTAATGATTGGCGGGCTTATCAGCAGCACCCTGCTGTCGCGTATTGTAACGCCGGTGATATACCGGCTGATGCCGCCGAAAATAGAAAAAAACGGATAGGCTAATGTGCTAAATGTGCTGATGTGCTAATGCCTTGGCAGCATTTATTATTGTTTGATTATCATGTATATGCATGAATTTAGCAGCGCTCGTGCCTCAGTAGATTGGCGCATCAGCACATTTGCACACCAGCACATTAGCACATTTTCCAAAAAATTCCTACCTTTGCGCCGCCATAAGGTCAAACCAAAGGTGAACAGACTGGTGATCAGGGGTTTGGCTTCATGTGGCAATCTATGAGAGTCTAATCTTCACATATCAGCCAATTGTCCCCTTTAATGGGATGATTTTCTGTAGGCTGACATATGGGTATATAAATTACCCGCTGCCGACCGGCAGTATTTTAGTAAGCAATCATAACTCTTTTCGATAAACTAAACTTCAAATTAAATTAGTCATGGCAGACTTGAAATTTCAAAGAAACTTCGGTATCGCTGCCCACATCGATGCCGGAAAGACTACAACCACGGAGCGTATTCTCCGCTATACAGGTATGATCCACCGTATTGGTGAGGTGCATGATGGCGCCGCTACTACAGACTGGATGGAACAGGAGAAAGAGCGGGGTATTACCATTACATCCGCGGCTGTAAGCTGCCAGTGGAACTTCCCCACCGTGCTGGGTAAGGCCACTCCGGATACTAAAAAATATTATTTCAACATTATTGATACTCCCGGTCACGTAGACTTTACCGTAGAGGTAGAGCGCTCTATGCGTGTACTGGATGGTCTGATTGCCCTGTTTTCTGCGGTTGATGGTGTGGAGCCTCAATCTGAAACTGTATGGCGCCAGGCCAATCGTTATGGTGTACCCCGTATCGGTTTTGTAAACAAAATGGACCGAGCCGGTGCCGACTTCCTCAATGTAGTGAAGCAGGTAAAGGAAATGCTGGGTTCTAAAGCTGTGCCGCTGCAGTTGCCAATTGGTGCTGAAGATAATTTCAAAGGCGTGGTTGACCTGATCAAGATGAAAGGAATCATCTGGCATGCCGAAACAGAAGGTATGACATTTGACGAGATCGATATTCCTGCCGACATGGTTGAGGAAGCCCAGGAATGGCGTGCCAACCTGGTAGAAGCTGTGGCTGAGTATGATGATACGCTGATGGAAAAATTCTTTGAAGATCCTAACAGCATCTCTGAAGATGAAATTCATGAAGCTATCCGCAAAGCGGCAATTGATCTGAGCATTGTGCCCATGATGTGTGGTTCTTCCTTTAAGAATAAAGGAGTGCAGACGGCGCTGGATGCTGTATGCCGTTACCTGCCTTCACCAGTAGATATTCCTGATACTGTAGGTACCAATCCTGAAACAGGCGAGCAGATTACGCGTAAAGCTGATCCGAAAGAGCCTTTTGCAGCGCTGGCCTTCAAGATCATGACTGACCCCTTCGTAGGTCGTCTGGCCTTCTTCCGTGCGTATAGCGGTCGCCTCGATGCCGGTTCATATGTACTCAACGTACGTAGCGGTAAAAAAGAGCGTATCAGCCGTATCATGAAAATGTTTGCCAATAAGCAAAACCCCATCGAGTATATCGAGGCTGGTGATATTGGTGCAGCTGTTGGTTTCAAAGAAATCAAAACAGGTGATACCCTTTGCGATGAGAACCATCCTATCACACTCGAAAACATGTTTATCCCCGAGCCGGTAATCGCTATTGCCGTAGAGCCTAAAACACAGGCCGACGTGGATAAAATGGGTATGGCTATTGCCAAACTGGTAGAAGAGGATCCCACACTGCGTGTAAATACCGATGAAGATACCGGTCAGACCATCCTGCGTGGTATGGGTGAGCTGCACCTCGAAATCATCATCGACCGTATGCGTCGTGAGTTTAAAGTAGAAGTAAACCAGGGTGCTCCCCAGGTTGCTTATAAAGAGGCGTTCAGCATCACTGTAGAACACCGCGAGACGCTGAAAAAACAAACCGGTGGCCGTGGTAAATTTGCCGATATAGAGTTTGCCCTCGGACCTGTAGATGCAGAATGGAAAGCAGAAAACCCGGATAAAAACTTCCAGTTTGTCAACAACATCGTAGGTGGTTCAATTCCCCGTGAGTTCCATACGCCGATTCAAAAAGGTTTTGAACAGGCGATGACCACTGGTGTTCTGGCCAGCTATCCTGTAGACAACATGAAGATCCGCATCTTCGACGGTAGCTTCCACGCGGTTGACTCCGATGGTATGTCATTCGAGCTTTGCGCCAAGCAAGGTTTCCGTGAGGCTGCCCGCAAGGCTAAACCCGTATTGCTGGAGCCGATCATGAAAGTAGAAGTAGTTACTCCCGATCAATACATGGGTGATGTAACGGGTGACCTTAACCGCCGTCGTGGTATGATGGAAGGTATGGATAGCCGTAACGGTGCACAGGTAATCAAGGCCAAAGTGCCGCTGAGCGAAATGTTTGGTTATGTAACCCAACTCCGTTCACTGAGCTCTGGCCGCGCATCGTCTACCATGGAGTTCTCTCACTACAGCCCTGCACCCAACAACATCGCTGAAGAAGTGATTGCCAAGGTGAAAGGTAAAGTGAATGCTTAAGTGCTAAATCAACGTTGAAACATAAAAACCCGGGCTGTAGCCCGGGTTTTTTTATGAATACTTAACTGAGATCAAGTAGAAATACGATCCATGGCCCGGAATTTGCTGGTTTTTGCCGGAACTCACTCCGTTTTTAAAATCTGTATCTCAGAAGGCCATTGCCGTTCTGTGAAAAACACGAGCTAAAAAGGTTAAGGGACTCATTTGAGTCCTTTTTCTTTTAGAGAGCTTAGTAGTTTTACTAGCCTAACTATCAAGAGTTTGGCATCGGAATTGCCTGTTTGTTTTCAAACCCTCAGAAATGATACGAAAAATAGTTTGGCCTCTTATGCTGGCCCTGACCCTGGCAGTTGTGGTAGGAGCATGCTCCAAATCGGATAAGCCAGATGGCTCAAAAGCACGTTTACAAATCTATCTGACCGATGATCCGGGCGATTATGAAGCTGTTTTTGTTGATGTTCAGGACGTACAGATTAATGTGACCAACGATGCCGACAACGGCTGGCAAAGCCTCGATGGTGTTCGCCGCGGCAGTTATGACCTGCTCACGCTGGTAAATGACCAGGACACGCTGCTGGCAGAGGCAGATATCCCTTCGGGCCGCATTCATCAGATTCGCCTGGTACTGGGAACAGAAAACTATGTGAAAATAAACGGCGAGCTGAAGCCACTCACCACACCCAGTGCTCAACAGTCTGGGCTGAAACTCAATTTTCAGCAGGATGTACAGGCTGGCTTGCTTTATAAAGTCACACTCGACTTTGACGTGGCTAAATCTATCGTAGAAACCGGTAGCGGCAAATTCATGCTGAAGCCAGTAATCCGCGGTATCCTTGAGTCGGTAGGCGGAAGCATCAAAGGTGCAGTGGTTCCCGCAGATTCACCCACGCTGGTAATGGCGCTGAATGGTACCGATACCGTAGCCACAACTTTTACAGGACTTAGCGGTGGCTATATCCTGAAAGGACTTCCTTCGGCTACCTATAGCCTCCATTTTCAGCCAGGCAACCTGGCCCTCGGCGATACAACGCTGACAGGCATTACCGTAAATGCAGGAGCTGTTACTACAGTAGACACGCTGCACATCTTACCCTGATATAAAAGGCTTAAATGAATAGGGCCGGCAATGCCGGCCCTATTCATTTAAGCTCATTCCGGATAGGTTCCCTGAATGTATAAATTACACCCCAGAAGCTGGTAAAAAGCGTGATCAGGTAAAACAGGATACTAACAACTGCGGCTTGTGATCCTGCAACAGCCAGATAGGCTGCTCCTTCTACAAATACAACTTCCCGGATTCCTAATCCGCCGCCGATGGTAAGTGGTAAAACTGAGGCCATTGAAGATATTAGAAAAAGAAAAACATATTCCTGACGGTGATCGTTTAGATGCAGGGCCTGAAGTATGAAATAAACACAAATTACCTGCATTGCCTGCACAGTCAGCCCCCAGGAGAGGGTGGGTAAGAAACTGCGTTTAAAATCCGGAAACCATTTATTAATTACAAAATATAAGCCCCCTACGGCCAGAAGTGCGCATCCTGCCACAGCCAGCCCAAGCCATATAGGCTTCAATACAGGAAACGCATATGCTGCCAGAATCAATCCCAGACCCAATAGGCCGGAGAGCCGGTCTAATAATACCGCTGCCGTTGTTTTTTTATAAGAAAGCTGGTAACGTTTTGACAGGACGATTACTTTGTAGGCATCGCCGCTAATAGACCCCGGAAGAAAGAGGTTGTAAAACATTCCCATCCAGTAAAGTCTCAGGTTATCTGCTTCGGAAAGATTGAGATTAATGTCCCGGAAATAAAGATTGAGCCGGATTGAGGAAAGTATCTTTGAAATTACAAACGAAACGAATGCAAGTATTATCCAACCATACGAGGCCTTCTGTAAAGCGCTGGCAGCTGCCGAAAAATCGATTTTCCGCGATACATACCAGAGGCAGAGTACGGAGACGGCTATTTTGATCAGCAGTTTCAGCATTTTTCCGGCTTTACTGCCGGAGGCGGTGGGTTTGTCCATTATTGCCGTAATATTGGTGCAAGTAAAATCAATTTGATGATAAAAAGAACGGTAATACTGTGGCTGGCAATCATGAGTTGCCTCATTGCGCCTGCGCAAAAAGATGCGCGGCTGCGCAAGGGAATGACCATTACACAAAGTACCCGGTTCAGAACAGTCACTTATTACCTGCAGGCAGACAGTTCTTTCAATTCGCCCCTGATCAGAATACAGGGCAATGACATAGTGCTGGATTTTGCCAACACAATGCTGCAGGGCAATAAGACCGGCCAGTCGCCCGATACCTATGCAGGCCTGGCTGTACTCGTCGAAAACAGCCGGCGGGTGACTATAAAAAACCTCCGCGTAAGAGGATATAAAGTGGCTTTGATGGCCCGCCAGGTAGATGAATTAGTACTCGAAAACTGCGATTTCAGTTACAACTACCGGCAGCATCTCAACAGCACACCCGAAAAAGAAGATCTGAGCGACTGGATGAGCTACCATCAGAATGAAAAAGATGAATGGCTGCGATATGGAGCAGCTATTTACCTTAAAAACTGCACACAGCCGGTGATCAGGCAATGCAGGGTCACGGGAGGACAGAATGCACTGATGATGAGTAATTGTAATAAGGCGGAAGTGACAGGAAATGATTTCTCCTTTAACTCTGGTATTGGAATAGGACTATACCGCAGCAGCTATAACCTGTTTGCCTACAACCAGGTCAATTTCAATGTGCGGGGGTATAGCCATGGCGTGTATAACCGGGGACAGGATAGCGCCGGTTTCCTGGTATATGAACAAAGCAGCAATAACGTTTTTTATAAAAACTCTGCCACACACAGTGGCGATGGATTTTTTCTGTGGGCAGGACAGAGTACGATGGACAACGGGCAGGGGGGCTGTAATGATAATCTCCTGCTCGAGAATGATTTTTCCTATGCACCAACCAATGGCATAGAGGTTACATTCAGCCGGAATAATATTGTGGGCAACAGGGTTTTTGAGTGTGATCATGGCATCTGGGGTGGTTATAGCTACGATAGCTATATCGCCCGCAATCAGTTCAGGGATAACCGCATTGCCATTGCTATTGAGCACGGTTTGCAGAATAATATCCAGTACAATTTATTTAACCAGGACAGGGAGGCTATCCGCCTTTGGGCCAGGGCCAGCCAGCCGGCCGATTGGGCTTATGCCAAACTGCGTGATACCCGGAGTGCGGGCAACCGGATCTGGAAAAACAGTTTTAACCGCACCTCTCTGGCTGTAAACCTGGCGCGTACAGACAGTACCTGGCTTTTTGCCAATACGTATGGAGAAGTGGCCAGCTGGTTAAAACAGGATTCGCTCACCACCCGTACTGATAGTATTCCGGATGACCCTGAGGCATTTACCGTGGCTGCGCCCGACGTAAAGCCGGTGACAGGCGTATGGGGAACACAGTCCCGCCGTGCGGGCCGGCAGCATATCCGTATGACCGAATGGGGGCCTTATGATTATCGCCGGCCATTGATATGGCGTACCAATCCGGCCGATAAAGGGGATACGCTCCGGTTTGACCTGCTGGGCCCGAAGGGAAAGTGGAAGGTGAAACAGGTGAAGGGGTTAAGAATTCTTACAGCCCGTCAGGGAACATTTCCGGCAACCATGACGGCCGTGCGGTTGCCCGCTGCAGGAATTGATGAAGAGATTATCCTCGAGTATAAAGGAGGAAAAGTAATTACGGAGACCGGTGAGGATGTTGCGGCCGGTAAAACTTTTAGTTTTTCGTACCGTTATTTCTTTCAGCCGGTGGCCTGGCAGGTGCGCTGGTATTGTGTGGACACTGCCCGATTCAATCCCATAAGGGAAGAAGGTCTTTTTCCCCCCAACGTGCGTATGCGACCTGTAAAAACCGAGGCAACAGACCAGTTGAATTATGCCTGGTGGGGTGGAATAAAAGGGGAGGAGAGCTGTGTGCAGTTTCTGACCCTGGCGGAGGGTGAGGGTCGTTTTGCAGCCGGCAGTTATGAGCTGGCGGTGACCTGGGACGATGCTGTGCGTGTATATGTCGATGATAAGCTGGTACTGGATGAATGGAACCCTGCATTGTACAAATTTGATGAGTCACCTAACCGTCGAATTAAGCTACAACTAAATGGTTTACATAAGTTTAGGGTGGAGCATATAGAATTGGGCGGCTTTGCCACCCTGAGCCTGCGTTTCCATCGTTTGTATTGAGGCTGAAGGGGATGGAAAAGAATTATTGTGCACATTCTATAAAATTCTTTCCCAAGTATTTGGAGGATATCATTATGGCCCCTACCTTTGCACTCCCAAATGAAAATGGGGATTTTTAGAAATGTCTCAGCGAATCAGAATAAAATTGCAGTCTTACGATCACAATCTGGTTGATAAATCAGCTGAAAAGATCGTGAAAACAGTGCGCAGCACCGGTGCCGTAGTTACAGGTCCTATTCCTTTGCCTACGCGCAAGAAAATATTTACAGTTCTGCGTTCACCGCACGTTAATAAGAAGAGCCGTGAGCAATTCCAACTGGCTACGCATAAGCGTTTGCTGGATATTTATACCTCATCGAGCCGTACGGTAGATGCGCTGAGCAAGCTGGATCTGCCCAGTGGTGTTGAGGTTGAGATCAAGGCGTAGTACGCCGGCACGTCCTGTTAGGGGGCGTTTTTTATTTTGTAAGTTCTTTTTGATAAACATATTGCTATCTCTCAAAGGCGTTTGGTTTACCGGCGCAGAAAAGAGCTCTGGCTGATTTACATAAAACAAGCCATTCAGGGTTTGTTTACCATCGGTACTTCTGTCATCCGTTTAAGCCTGGCTTGGGCGGACACTTACGATGAAGTGAGGAACTTCGGGTGCGGTCACAAGGATCGCTTTTACTGAAGCTTCTGCGACTAAAGGAAAAGGTCGGTGGCGAACGGGGATTGAAACCTCCCGATAGTTTATCGGGATGTACAAGGTTGTCCCAATAATCCTGCAGGCTAAAAACTGTACAAACCATGAAAGGTATTATTGGTAAAAAAATTGGGATGACCAGCGTCTTCGATGCGTCAGGCAAGCAAACGGCCTGTACCATTATTGAAGCGGGTCCCTGTGTAGTTACGCAGATTAAGACAAAAGATTCTGACGGCTACAATGCACTCGCGCTCTCTTTCGGCGACAAGAAAGAAAAGCACTCCACTAAGTCTGAGATCAACCACTTCGCAAAATCTCAGTCAGCTCCCAAAAAATTCACAAAGGAATTCCGGGATTTTTCCATCGAAAAAAATATTGGTGAAACTGTTACTGTTGACATTTTCGCAGAAGGTGAAAATGTAGAAGTAGTAGGTACTACCAAGGGTAAAGGTTTCCAGGGCGTAGTTAAGCGTCATGGCTTTTCTGGTGTTGGTGATGCCACTCACGGTCAGCATGATCGTCAGCGTGCTCCTGGTTCATTGGGTAACTCTTCAGACGCCAGCCGCGTTATGAAGGGTATGCGCATGGCCGGCCGTATGGGTAACGACCGTGTTAAGATGAAAGGTCTGAAAGTAGTAAAGATTTTTGCTGATAAAAACTATATCCTTGTCAGCGGTTCAGTACCTGGTCATAACGGTTCCATTGTACTTATTCAGAAATAATATTTGGTCATAGTTTTTTGATCGGCGACGAGGCAAAAGACTACAAACGATAAAGAAATGCAAGTTGAAGTTTTAAATACAAAAGGTGCCAAGACCGGCAGATCGATTGAGCTTCCTGAGGAGATCTTCGGAGTTGAGCCCAATAACCACGTGATCTACCTGGCTGTGAAGCAATATCTGGCTGCTCAGCGTCAGGGCACTCACAAAGTAAAGACACGTGCGGAAGTAAAAGGTGCCAGCCGCAAGCTGCATCGTCAGAAAGGCACTGGTGGCAGCCGTAAGGGTAATATCCGCAACCCTCTTTATAAGGGTGGTGGTACCATCTTCGGTCCCAAACCGCATGCATATGATATCAAACTGAACCGTAAAGTGAAGGATCTGGCTAAGATTTCTGCACTGTCTCATAAAGCCAAGGATAATGCCATCGTTGTCGTTGAAGACATCAATATGGATACTCCCAAAACAAAGAGCTTTGTTGAGATTCTGTCTAACCTGAAAGTGGCAGACAAGAAGCTGATGTTTATTCAGCCTGATTTCAACGAAAACGTTCAGTTGTCTCTGCGCAATGTGCCTTCTGTACTGGGTGTAAGCCTGAGCGATATCAACACATACGATATCGTGAATTCGGAAGTGCTGGTGCTGACTGAAAGTGCTGCACGCATTTTTGTTGACGAAGACAAGGCTTAAGAAGCCGGCAGCATGCTGACTGCCTGATCAAACAGCAGAAAGCGGATTATCCGCCAAGCAATCAATCAACATGAAACCCGGAAGCCCGTCAAAAAGGAATCCGGAATAAAAATAAAAGCGATGAAACTTTCTGAAGTACTGGTAAAACCTATCCTGACCGAGAAGGCAAACGCACAGCAGGAAAAACTGCGTCGTTATGCTTTCAAAGTATCCAGGAAGGCAAACAAACTGGAGATCAAGAAAGCTGTGGAGAGTTTTTACGGAGTAACTGTTACAGCCGTGAACACGACTGTAACTCCCGGCAAAAACAAAAGCCGCTTCACCAAATCTGGTGTGATCTCAGGTCGTAAGCCTGCTTATAAAAAGGCTTATGTTACCGTAGCCGAAGGCGAAACAATCGATCTGTACGCAAACATTTAAGCAGACAGATCTCCTCGCAGAAGCTATGGCGATCGAGGAATGGCAATCAACCGCCGCGAAGTGTTGGAATTTGAATTATTAATCTGGAAATCGAAAAATGGCATTAAGAAAGTTTAAACCCGTTACCGCCGGTACTCGTTGGAGAATCGGTAACGCGTATGCGGAAGTAACCACGAATGTTCCTGAAAAGAGCCTGGTAGAGCCCAAGAAAAGCACTGGTGGCCGTAACTCTTCTGGTCATCTGAGCATGCGCTACAGAGGCGGTGGTCACAAAAAGAAGTATCGTATTATCGACTTCAAACGTAATAAAGAAGGTGTTGCTGAGGTAGTATCTATCGAGTATGATCCTAACCGTACAGCTTTCATCGCCCTGCTGCAGTATACAGATGGTGAAAAACGTTATATCCTGGCTCCCCAGGGTCTGCAGGTAGGTGCTAAAGTAGAAGCAGGTAATGCTGTTGCGCCCGAAATCGGTAATGCTCTTCAGATGAAGAACATGCCCCTGGGTACCAACATTCACAATATTGAAATGCAGCCTGGTCAGGGTGGCAAGCTGGCCCGCAGTGCCGGTTCATCTGCCCAGCTGACCAACAAGGAAGAAAAGTATGCGGTGTTGAAAATGCCTTCTGGTGAGCTCCGCAAAGTACTGATCAACTGTTATGCTACAGTAGGTGTGGTAAGCAATAGCGACCACAGTCTGCAGAGCATGGGTAAGGCTGGTCGCAGCCGCTGGAAAGGTATCCGCCCCCGCAACCGTGGTGTGGCTATGAACCCTGTAGATCACCCGATGGGTGGTGGTGAGGGTAGAGCTTCCGGAGGTCAGCCCCGCAGCCGTAACGGTCAGTACTCAAGAGGTCTGAAAACACGTACCAAAGGAAAGGGCAGCGATAAGCTGATCATCCAGCGGAAAAACGGAAGCAAACTCTCTAAGTAATTTGAAAATGTGCTGATTTGAAGATTTGAAATTGAATCAGCACAGCAGGAGAGTAAAACAGAAGTTCATTTTCAAATTTTCAAATCGACAAACTAAAATATGGCTCGTTCAATTAAAAAAGGTCCTTATATCGCCACTCACCTCGAAAAGAAGGTACTGGCTATGAACGAAGGCAAATCTAAAAAGGGTGTGATCAAGACCTGGAGCCGTCGCTCCACGATCTCCCCTGATTTTGTGGGACACACATTTGCTGTGCATAACGGCAACAAATTTATCCCTGTGTATGTGACTGAATTTATGGTAGGTCATAAACTGGGTGAATTTGCCCCCACTCGCCAATTCAAAGGACACTCTAAAAAAGAAGGTTAATACAGGTGAAGTAAAGGCCGGAGATTATACCGGTTGATACCGAACCTCAAACAAATATCAAAATGGGATCTAGAAAAAGACTTGCGGCTGAGGCCCGTAAAGAAGAAAGGAAAAACTACTTCGGTGCTACACTGAATAACTATCCTACGTCTCCCCGCAAAATGCGTTTGCTGGCCGACCTGATCCGTGGTCAGCAGGTTGAAAAAGTACTGGCAGAGCTGGAGCATAACCCCAAGCACCCTGCAGTGCCCCTGCGTAAACTCGTACTGAGTGCTATCAGCAACTGGAAGCTGAAGAATGAAGGTGGCGATGAAAGCCAGCTGTACATTCAGACAATATTTGTTGATGGTGCACGTACACTGAAAAGAATGCGTCCGGCTCCCCAGGGTCGCGGCTACCGTGTTCGCAAACGCAGCAACCACGTAACAATCATTGTTGGTACAAAGGAGTCAAAATAATCATTAACAGATCAGTGACCGGGCTGACCGGTAGCTGAAATTAGATAACTGGAATAAAATTTAAACATGGGTCAAAAAGCGAATCCGATCGGTAATAGGTTAGGTATCATCCGTGGATGGGAATCTAACTGGTATGGCAGCAAGAAAGACTATGCTTCCAAACTGATCGAGGATAATAAGATCAGGACCTACCTGAATGCCCGGATTAATAAAGGTGGTATTTCCAAGATCGTGATTGAGCGTACACTGGGTAAGCTGATCATTACGATCCATACTTCCAAACCCGGTATCATTATCGGTAAAGGTGGTGGCGAAGTTGATCGCATCAAAGAAGAGCTGAAGAAACTGACTGGTAAAGATGATGTACAGATCAACATCCTGGAGATCCGTCGTCCTGAGCTGGATGCGATGATCGTGGGTGATACCATTGCCCGCCAGATCGAAAACCGTATCAACTTCAAACGTGCCACCAAGATGGCGATTGCTTCTGCACTGCGTATGGGTGCTGAAGGTATCAAAATCAAGCTGAGTGGTCGTCTGGCCGGTGCTGAAATCGCCCGTAGCGAAGAATTCAAACAAGGCCGTGTGCCCCTGCATACTTTCCGTATGGACATCGATTATGCCAACGTATTTGCTCAGACAGTATACGGTAAAATCGGTATCAAAGTATGGATCTGTAAAGGTGAGGTACTGACTAAGCGTGATCTTAACCCCAACTTCGTTGGTGGTAAGAGCGAGGTAAGTGATCGCCGTGACCGTCGCGATGAGCGTGGTGGAGACCGTCGTGATGATCGCCGTGGTGGCGGAGACCGCCGTGGTGGTGGCCGTGGTGAAAGAAAACATTAATTAGCTAATTAGCCAATGTGCTGATTTGTTAATGAACCGAACGTTGACACATTAGCAAATTGATACATTATCAAACTGAATAAAGATGTTACAACCGAAAAGAACGAAGCACCGGAAAATGCAGAAAGGTCGCATGAAAGGTGATGCGAAAAGAGGTACGACCATTGCATTTGGCAGCTATGCACTGAAGGCGCTGGATTCACACTGGATTACTGATCGTCAGATTGAAGCAGCCCGCCAGGCTCTTACCCGTGAAATGAAACGGGAAGGTAATGTGTGGATTCGCATTTTCCCTGACAAACCCATTACCCGCAAGCCTCTTGAAGTGCGTATGGGTAAAGGTAAAGGTAACCTCGAATTCTGGGCTGCTGTGGTAAAACCCGGTCGCATCCTGTTTGAGATCGACGGTGTAAGTGAGCAGGTAGCAAGAGCGTCACTCTCTCTGGCTGCCGGTAAACTGCCCATCAAGACCAAATTCATTACCAGAAGAGACCTGGTTACCGCATAATTTGATTTGAAAAAGGAGAGGGGTCTTACAGGATCATTTTCCGGGAGTCATATCCAGATTTTCAAATCATCAAATTTTCAAATTAAGTAAGATGTCAAAGAAAGCAGATTTTGTAAAAAGTATCCACGGTATGAATGAGAGCGATTTGAAAGCTCGCCTGGAAGAGGACAAGCAACGCCTGAAAAAACTGGAGTTTGCCCATGCCATTTCTCCGCTGGAAAATCCGATGACTATCCGTGGCCTGCGCCGGGATATTGCACGACTGAAAACTGAATTGAAGAACAAACAAGCAAAATAAATTTGAAAGTTTGGAGTGAGCCGGTTTGAAAAAATGAAGGCTCAGCGTTCAAAGCGGATTTTCAAATTTTCAAATCAAGCAATTTCAAATTTGAAATAAAATGGCTGAAAGAAATTTAAGAAAAACAAAGATTGGTGTTGTTACCAGCAACAAGATGGAGAAAACCATCACCGTTGCGGTTGAAAGAAAAGTAAAGCACCCGATCTATGGTAAGTTCGTAAAGAAGACTACCAAGTTCCATGCGCATGACGACAAAAACGAATGCAGCATTGGTGACGTAGTGAAAATCATGGAAACCCGCCCGCTGAGCAAGACTAAGCGCTGGAGACTGGTTGAAGTGGTAGAGAAAGTGAAGTAAGCGGGTGCCTGTATTTGTGATGACAGATACCGGAACCTATAAAGATTAATAAAACATTTAGGCGCGAGCGCAGCTCGGTGCTAAAAGCTAAAAGCTAATAAGATGATTCAGCAAGAAAGCCGATTGAATGTAGCGGACAACAGCGGTGCCAAAGAGGTGCTTTGTATCCGTGTATTGGGCAACAGCGGTCAGCGTTACGCTGGTATCGGCGACAAAATCGTAGTAACAGTAAAAGACGCACTGCCTGCAGGTGGTATCAAAAAAGGTACTGTAGCCAAGGCCGTAATTGTTCGCACTACCAACAAGCTGCGCCGCAAAGACGGATCATATATCCGCTTTGACGATAATGCGGTAGTGATCCTCAACCAGGCTGATGAGCCCCGTGGTACCCGCATCTTCGGCCCTGTAGCCCGTGAGCTGCGTGACAAAGGATACATGAAAATCGTATCCCTGGCTCCTGAAGTGCTCTAAGGAAACTACCCGTGAGGCGTGAGTCGGGGTGTGACACCCGCCAGGAAAGTCTCACGAAAACCGATTCACGATTATCGAATAACAAACAATTCCGCAAAAACGGAGTAAAGAACAGATAAAATGAAAACAAGATTTAAACCAAAGTACAATATCCGGAAAGGAGATAGTGTGGTGGTAATCGCCGGTGAAAACAAGGATCTGGCAAAACCCCGCACCGTTAAAGAAGTATTGGTAGATGAGGCTAAAGTGATTGTTGAAGGCGTGAATATCATTACCCGTCATACCAAACCTTCTGCACAAAACACCAAAGGTGGTATTGTGAAAAAAGAAGCTCCAATCCATATCAGCAATGTAATGCTTTGGGACCCCGCACAAAAAGCTGGAGCCAGGGTTACCCGGGTGCGTAAAGACGGCAAAACCGAGCGGGTATTTAAAACTAAAAAAGCACAGGGAGGTAAAAAATAATGAGTACTAAAACCTACAACCCCCGGCTGGCAGATAAGTACAAAAATGATGTTGTACCTGCCCTGGTGAAAAAATTCGGTTACGATACCGTAATGCAGGCTCCCAAACTGGAGAAGATCTGCCTGAACCGTGGTGTAAATGGCGCCGTATCTGATAAGAAACTGATCGATATCGCCATCGAAGAACTGACCACCATCACCGGCCAGAAAGCTGTTGCTACCAATTCGAAGAAGGATATCTCCAACTTCAAATTGCGTAAAAACATGCCAATCGGTGCACGTGTGACACTGCGTGGCGAAAAAATGTATGAGTTCCTGGATCGTCTGATCTCTGTGGCGCTGCCCCGTGTACGCGACTTCAAAGGCATCAACGAAAAAGCATTTGACGGCCGTGGCAACTATACTCTGGGTGTTACAGAGCAGATCATCTTCCCCGAAATCGACATCGATAAGGTGAACCGCATCACCGGTCTGGACATCACTTTTGTGACTACCGCCCAAACCGATGAGGAAGCGTATGAACTGCTGAAAGAGCTGGGCATGCCTTTCCGCAACGCCAAAAACAATAACAATAACTAATTCAGATAATCGCCGGCTATAATGCAGGCGGTATTTAAAATCAGAAAATTTAAACAAGACTATGGCTAAAACATCCGTAAAAGCCAGGCAAAGGAAAAGAGAGAAAATGGTTTCTCAGCTTGCTGCCAAACGCGAAGAGCTTAAACAAGCCGGCGACTGGAAAGCACTGGACGAACTTCCCCGTAACTCATCACGGGTACGTTTGAAAAACCGTTGCCAGCTTACCGGTCGTCCTAAAGGTTATGTCCGCTATTTCGGTATCAGCCGGGTAGCCCTGCGCGATATGGCTCTTAATGGCAAGATTCCCGGACTGAAGAAAGCATCCTGGTAAGAAGCGTCACTGTTCGTGGGTCGTGAAACGTGAGTACGACTCCGCCAATGAACGGCTTTCACGACAGACGCATGATGTCTCACGGAATTTAAATAACTGATAATTCACATAAAATGGTAACAGATCCTATAGCAGATTTCCTGACAAGAATCCGTAACGCACAGATGGCAGGCCACCGTGTGGTGGATATTCCCGCCTCTAACCTGAAAAAGCGTATGACGGAAATTCTGTACAATCAGGGCTATATCCTGAAATACAAATTCGAAGACGACAATAAGCAGGGGATCATCAAGATTGCCCTCAAATATGATCCTTCTACCAAGCAACCTGCTATACAGAGCATGGAAAGGATCAGCCGCCCCGGTCTGCGTCAATACGCTAAACCGGCCGAATTCCGCCGTGTTAAAAGCGGTCTGGGTATCGCTATCGTGTCTACTTCAAAAGGAGTAATGACAGATAAAGAAGCAAAAGCCCAGAACGTAGGTGGTGAAGTTCTTTGCTACGTTTATTAAGATCCGGTTCTGAAAAGAACCACAAAAATCCGGGTACATTAAGCCGATACCTATCAGGCTGACCGGCCCGGAATAAAACATAATACAAACTTTTTTAAACAACGAATCATGTCACGTATAGGTAAGAAACCGATCGCAATTCCTGAAGGTGTGACCATTACTGTAGGAAAAGATAATGTGGTAACGGTAAAAGGAAAGAAGGGTGAACTGAAACAGGCTATCGACCGCGATATCGCCGTAGAAGTAAAAGATGGCCAGGTTACTTTTGGCCGTCCTACTGATCAGATACGTCACCGTGCCCTGCATGGTCTGTATCGTGCCCTTATCAACAACCTGGTTAAAGGTGTTACCGATGGGTATCAGCGCAAACTCGAATTGATTGGTGTAGGTTTCAAAGCTGCCAACCAGGGCAATATTCTCGATCTTTCTCTCGGTTACTCACACAACATCATGTTTGAAGTACCCCAGGAGCTGAAAGTAGCTACTGCCCAGGAAAAAGGTCAGAACCCCATCATCACCCTTGAAGGCATCGACAAACAACTGATTGGTCAGGTTGCTGCTAAACTCCGCAGTCTCCGCAAGCCCGAGCCTTACAAAGGAAAAGGTGTACGTTATGTGGGTGAAGTGGTACGTAAGAAAGCAGGTAAAGCCGCCGGTAAGTAATCGGTACAGGTCAGGCAATCGCTTCATGTCTAATGTTGCTGTTGCTGCCTGAAACAACCACTGAAACTGAAAATTATAAAATGCCTCCCTGGCAGTATCAGGGAGATAAAAAATAAAGAGATGAACGCAAAAGTTAAATCACGACGCCGCCAGAATATTCGTTACCGGATTCGCCGTAAGATAAGCGGTGTGACTGGCAAACCACGTCTGTCTGTTTTCCGTAGCAATGCGGATATCTATGCGCAGATCATTGATGACACCAATGGTGTAACTCTGGCCGCTGCTTCTTCACGTGATAAGGATATTGCAGCCCAGAAAACCAACAAGACGGAGAAAAGCAAACTGGTTGGTGCAGCTATTGCCCGCAAAGCCAGCGAACTCGGTATCCAGCAGGTGGTATTTGACCGCGGCGGTTACCTGTATCATGGTCGTGTAAAAGCGGTAGGAGATGGTGCCCGCGAAGGCGGTCTGCAATTCTAATCAAGCCGGCCTGAGGGATCACTAAAAAGCGTAAAGCATAAACCTAAAAAACTGGCAACGGATATTTCCCATACTATCTGAAGCCTCAATTCCAAAATAACGTATGGCAAAAGTAAACTTAAACAGGGTTAAAGCAGGGGACCTGGAACTGAAAGACAAAGTGGTTGCTATCAATCGCGTGGTGAAAACCACCAAAGGCGGCCGTGCATTCAGCTTCTCTGCCCTGGTAGTAGTAGGCAATGAAAATGGCGTGGTTGGTCACGGACTGGGTAAAGCCAAGGAAGTGCAGGAAGCGATCACCAAAGGCATTGAAGATGCTAAAAAGAACCTGATCAAAGTACCCATCATGAAAGGTACGATCCCCCACGATCAATGGGCCAAAGAAGGCGCTGCCAAAGTGCTGATCAAACCCGCTGCTCATGGTACAGGTGTGATTGCCGGAGGCTCTATGCGTGCGGTGCTGGAAAGCGCTGGCGTAACAGACGTACTCGCCAAATCACTCGGTTCTGCCAATCCTCACAACGTGGTAAAAGCCACTTTCAAAGCGCTGGCGCTGCTGCGTGAGCCTGTTGAAGTAGCCAAAACCCGTACACTGGGGCTGAAGAAAGTATTTAACGGATAAATCAGGGTAAAAGCTAAAAAGGTAAAAGGCAAAAGGGATACCCCTCCACCTTCTACCTTCAACCTTTGACCTTACTTAACTTTTAAACATGAAAAAGATCAAGATAACGCTGGTTAAAAGCCCCATCGACCGTCCTGAAAGGCAAAAACTGACCCTGCAGGCACTGGGACTCAACAAAACCAACGCAAGCAAGGAAGTAGAAGCCACTCCCCAGGTACTGGGTATGGTTCGTAAAGTAACTCACCTGGTAAAGGTGGAGGAAATCTAAATAAGGTGGAAGGCAAGAGGTAAAGGACAAAAGGCATAAAACCTTCGACCTTCTACCTTCGACCCTTTACCTCATTACATAACGCGAGGGGAAACAACCCCGATAAGTAAAAATTAAATCATGAAACTGCATCAGCTGAAGCCTGCAAAAGGCGCTACTAAAAAAGAAAAAAGAATTGGTCGTGGTGATGGTTCCGGACATGGCGGAACATCTACAAAAGGTACAAAAGGTGGTCAAAGCCGTGCCGGTTATAAACGCAAAATGGCTCACGAAGGTGGTCAGATGCCTATTCAACGCCGGGTACCCAAACGTGGCTTCAACAACATTCACCGTATAGAATACAAAGTATTCAACCTGGGCCAGTTTGACCAGTTCGCTGAAAAATATGGCATCACGGAGTTTTCTCTTGAAAATCTCTATATCAATAACCTGATCAGCCAGACAGACCGCGTTAAGATCCTGGGCAATGGCGAAATCAAAGGCAAATTCACTTTCAAAGTGAATGCGGCCAGCGATAAAGCTAAAGCCGCCATCGAAGCCGCTGGTGGTTCTATTGAGCTAGTAAAGTAATTTTCACTAAATTGCACGGACGCATGAAAAACATGCGTCCCTTTATGTTTTAAGGGCTCTTAAATTTTTTTAACTCCCGTGAAGAAATTAATTCAAACGCTTAAGAATATCTGGGGCATCGAAGAGCTGCGCAGCAAGATCATTTTCACATTGGTGATGATCGTGGTATATCGTATCGGTTCACACATTGTGCTGCCCGGTATGAACCCTCTGATCATCGAAGCAAATAAAGTGCAGGGCAATGGTATCCTCGACCTGATCAACACATTTGCCGGAGGCGCCTTTAATATGGCCTCCATCTTTGCGTTGGGTATCATGCCTTATATCTCTGCTTCTATCTTCATGCAACTGATGACCGTTCTGGTCCCCAAGTTTCAGAAAATGAACAAAGAGGGCGACAGCGGCCGTAAAAAAATCAACCAGTACACACGTTACCTTACCGTAGTGGTAACCCTGCTGCAGGCATCTGCTTATGTAACCTACCTGCGCCAAATGCACGGTCAGGCCATCATGCCGGGTTATGAGCCTTACTTCTGGCTTTCTACTGTAATTGTACTCACTGCAGGTACCCTGTTTGTGATGTGGATGGGTGAAAAAATTACCGACAAAGGTCTCGGCAACGGTACGTCACTGATCATCATGATCGGTATCCTGGCCCGTTTGCCACAGGCATTCCTGCAGGAACTGACTGCCAAATCAACCCGCAATGGTCTGATCCTGGTATTCATTCTTGAAATTGTTATCCTGATAGCTATTATCCTGGGATGTATTATGCTGATCCAGGGGGTACGAAAAGTAGCCGTCAATTATGCAAAACAGGTTGTAGGTAACCGCCAGTTTGGTGGTGCCCGCCAGTTCCTGCCACTGAAAGTGAACAGTGCTGGTGTAATGCCTATCATCTTTGCCCAGGCCATCATGTTCCTGCCTACCCTGTTTACACTGGGCGGATCATCGAATGAAATGCTACGCATGTTTACCGACCACAAGAATATCTGGTATATGCTCATTTATTCAGTAGTGGTAATCGGTTTCACATTCCTTTACACAGCCCTTATCTTTAATCCCAAGACTATTGCCGAAAACCTGAAACAAAGCAATGGATTCATACCAGGTGTAAAACCTGGTCAGCCTACTGCCGATTTCATCGGTAATGTAATGGATAAGATCACTTTCCCCGGTGCCATCCTGCTGGCCCTGGTAGGTATCCTGCCTGGTATTGCAGAACGTCTGGGTGTGAGCCAGGGCTTCTCTACTTTCTTTGGCGGTACTTCACTGCTGATCATGGTAGGCGTAATTCTGGATACACTGCAGCAAATAGAAACACAACTGCTGATGCGTCAGTATGACGGTCTCATGAAAAGCGGCCGTATACAGGGGCGCCAGACAACTTCTGCAGTACAATACTGATAAGAATTTTACCTGAATATGAAAAAACCCGGCATTAGCCGGGTTTTTTCATATTCGAAGAAGCAAATAGAGGAATGTGCTGATGTGCTGATGTGCTGATGGAGGCAGAGACATCTATTGCATCTGTAAAAAATGCTTACAATAAGTAGATTCAGGTGGGAATAGAAAATGCCGGCGGAGCCGGCGTTACATTTTTAATTCGTTAGGAAATAGTTCAGCAGAAATAAAAGCTGATCTGTACTTAATCCATCAGCACATCAGCACATCAGCACATTAGCACATCATCAAATCAGCTTTCCATTTTCCCCTTCAGCCTTCCAAGGCTCTTTTCCAGCTCTTTGCCCAGCACCTTATCCATATTAATAAAATACAGGAAAATGTTGCGCGGAAACGCCATGCGGCTTTTCATACTCCAGGTGACCTGGGTTTGATCGTCGTTTATTTTCTCAGTTCTTAATGGGGTATGAATGAGACCCGGAAAAGGGCGTTTGAAACGAACATCAATCGCCACCTCCTCATTTGCGGTAAGCGCTATGATCTCCTGCTCGCCGGCACCCGCCTGCTTATTCCCATCCCAGGCATAAATAAAACCAACCTGACCATCGGTACCGGTATATGTTTTTTTCATTTGCGGATCCATCATAGTCCATACATTGAACTCGTCCTGATTTTTTAGAAAGCGGAGATAATCATATACTGTGGCAACAGGGCGATTGATACGGATGCTGCGCGACAGGCTGTATTCCTTTTTTCCTACCAATGCCAGCAACAGGACCAAAATCAGCAGGCCGGCAATAACCAGCAGAATCGTGAGTAAAAGATGCGTAAGAAAGTTTTTAATGAATTGCCGGAGGGCTTTATTGATTTTGTGATAGTAAACCTAAGAAATGGTCCGGATAATCAATAAAAGAAACGGGAAAAGCGTATCAACCGGGCGACGATTCCAATGATAATATTATATATATGAGTGTAAGTGATTGGTAGTTAATTATTAGTATTTGTCGATGAAATTAAAAACATGTCTGTGGGAGATCTTTATCCCCACTTAATACTTTTAAACCTTTATACTTTCATACGTTTCCTCAGTCTGTTAACGGCTCGTGAAGGTTATCGGGGCTATACTATTCTGGCATTGTTTTTTCCGCTGTATAAATCTCCTTCAGCAGGTGTTATCCTGCTTTTCCAAAACAACTGCACCAGGGTTTCAACTTTATTTATTCAATTCTAAAACAGCAATGATGATGAAAAGACCTTTGCGTTTATCTGTACTCGTGGCAGGAATGGCGTTGATCAGTGCCGGTGTGTTGTTTACAGCCTGTAACAAAAATGATAATGGAAATAATGGCGGATCAGATGCTGCAGGACTGATGGCCTTTAATCTGGCACCAGACCAACCCGCAGTGAGCCTGGCTCTCTCGGGAAATATAATTACCAATACGCCATTGGCTTTTGGCAATTATACCGGGGTATATCTGGGCATTTATCCCGGTACACGTCAGGTACAGAGCTATGATTTTACGACCAGTAGTCCGATCGCCACAACCAGTAGCAGCTTTATGACTGGCAGGTATTATTCGCTTTTTGTAGTTGGCGCCAACAGCAACTATCAAAATCTGGTAATCGAAGATAAGCTGGACAGTCTCGATGCCAGTACCAACCAGGCCTATGTACGTTATGTAAATGCCATACCCGATTCATCAGCTCCGGTAATTACATTTCAGGCAGGTGGAGCAGATGTGGTAAATGAATCCGCTGCTTACCGGCACGCATCTGAGTTTACTGCTATTGCACCGGGCAATGTGGATATAACCGTATCGAATGGGGGCAACATTCAGGCTAACAGAAGCATCACTGTAGAGGCCAACAAAATATATACAGTCCTGCTGTCTGGTTTGCCGGGAGCAACAGATCCTTCAGCGGCTGTTCAGATAAGATATGTGGGAAATGGAACATTAAGCGCCGGTAGTACACAGCAAAAAAGCAGTACCGCAGGCCGACAGCAGATTCCTTAAATATACTTTCAGGGTTAAGGTGGGACAATAAAAAGCCGGCTCCAGATGGGGGCCGGCTTTGTCCTTTTAGTAGTATGCGTTTTACTGTTTTACACTGTCTGCCGCTGCTTTTTTGGGTTTTTTGAGCAGTCCTTCAAATGTATTTTTCAGTTTTTTCTCAGCTTCTTTTTTTGTTTCGTTGAGCGAGTTTGATTTGGCGGTATCTTTTTGCCCCAGCAGTTTATCTTTCAGTTCATCTTTCAGCTCATTGACTACCTGGTTCTTTACAGCGGTCAGGGTATCACGTACGGTTTGTTTGGCACTGTCTATTTTTTGCTGGGCAAAATCCTGCGCCTGCTGTTTGAGATCGGCCACAGCATCGCCTGCTACTTCTTTGAGATCGGTTTTGATAGAGGGATTGCTGATGCTGCCGCCCATTTTTACATTCAGGTCCACCACATCGCTTAGTTTTACATTGATGCCTTTGTTGGCCGCTTGTGTAGCCAGTCCATTGATGAGGTTATTGCCCTGCTCGCCAAGATATTTACGGGGCACTTTCATGGCAATTACATAATCGATACTCTGATCGAGGCCATGCATACCGCCTATCTGCATTTCTATATCTTTCACTTTTACAGTAAATGGTTTAACCAGTACTTTACCATTGGCAAATTCAATGGAGTTTTTGATATCGCGGAGAGTAATGGATTTGAGTTCATCTATCTGCAATGTGTTAGCCAGCTTTTCGATCGGCGCAAATTTTCTTAAAGCACCTTCCAGCAGTAGCAGGTTACCCTTACCACTCAGCGAGGAAAAATCGGGCATCATATCTCCGTTTAGATGACCTGTCATAGATAATTGAGAGTTGAGTTTTCCTGCCAGGAACTGACCTATCGGCATTAGTTTCTGTACGGTGTTGAATGCAAAGAATGTTTTCTGAATATCGACATCCTTTACTTCGTAACTGAGTGCAATATCAGGATCGGCCTTGCTTTGTTTGGTAGAGTAGGTGCCATTGAATATAATGGTGCCATCCAGTGCAGCGGCAGATATGTTCTGAAGTTTAACCGTTTCATCGTTCAGTACCAGCGTGCCTTTAATATTATTATAATTCACTTTGTCGTAAGTAACCTGTCCGGCACTGGCATTGAGTTGCAGGTTGAGATTGGCAGGTACCAGAAAGGGGCCTGATGATGTGCTGGTAGTCGTTGTACTTCCTGCAGCTGCTTCTGTACCGGAGGTACCCATCCAGTCATTCAGGTTCATTTTGTCTACTGCTACGTTAAGCACACCTTTTAGTGGCTCATCTTTGAGGGCATACCCAACGAGGTTGTCAATGCTGCCACTGCCACTGAAGGAAGAGCCCAGGTAGCTGCCATTAAACTGGCTGATGCTGGCATTGGCGGGGGTAAAACCGGCCTGAACCAGGGGAATGCTGATGCCACCGGGATAATCTTTAGCGGTATACTTCACCTGGCGTAAGCTGGCTGTACCGCTTGTTTTGATCTGGTCGTACGCCCCCTTGTCGATAGCCGCTTTTGTACCTGCAAAGCGTACATCGGCCTGTAACTGACCGGTAAGATCAGTGCCAGGCTCAAAGCTTACGAACTGTTTTACATTATCGAGGGTGAAACTGCCTTTTGCAGTGCCGTCAAAATTGACGACACTCATGGGCTGACTCAGCTTCAGCGTAAAGTCGATAGGGTCTTTGCCTATTTCTATATGGCCTGCAGCAATATCAACATTGGTATTGTCGGCTACACCACCCTGGTTGGCAATCTGGATACGCATGTTGCCATTTTGAATGGGTTGAGGAAAGGAGGGTGATGAATAAAGCAGATGCTGAATCTGGAGAAATCCCCCTGCCGCGAAATTGCCGGATTGTGTCTGCAACGCCTGCATATTTCCTTTGGCAAAGATATCAGCTGCTACCAGGCCACCCAGCCGGGTTCCGTTTTCCAGTTTAATAAATTGAGTAACCTGGGCCAGGTCAAGTTTGCCTTTGGCCACAGCATCTATATACTGAGTCGTAACCGGATTACGGAAAAGAAAACGGAAATCAAAGGGCTCATTATCCATTTCGAGGTGACCACTCGACAGGTTGATGACGGTATTGTCGGGCGCACCATCACTGTTACTGGCCTGCAGGGCCAGGTTTATATTTTTTACCTGTTTAGGGAGATCCGGATACTGGAACGATGCTTTTTCTACATTCAGCTTTACATCATAGGCCGGCAATTGCTGCGGACTGTAAGTGCCTTTTACAAAGCCTTCCAGCGCTGCTTTGCCGGTTGTTTTTATTTTGTCGAAATCGTTTTTATAAATAGCCGGTATCATAGAGAGGATATCCTTAAAGTCGTTGGAAGGCGTTTTGAAACGGATATCCATCTGGTAGGTGCTGTCGTTGCTGATACCGAAAGAACCGGCAGCTGTCAGCTTCAGGTTGTTGAGAGCAATATCTTCTGTGTCGAAGGTATAGGTTTGTTTGCTGTTGTCTATACCCAGATCGGCATCGATCATGGTGCGTACAGCTGACAGGTAGGGGACTCCGCCATAGGTAAAGCTGACTGCATCGGCTTCGGTTTGAGTGGCCAGCGTAAAAACATCTGCCGTAAAATCGCCACTGCCTTCATGATTAAGGCCGGCTATTTCGGCGCTCATGCCACCACTTTCGTCGTTATAGTAAATATAACCGTTGCTGATCCGGTATTTCTTCAATGTGAGTTTAAACTCGGAAGCGGAAGTGTCTGTACTGCTGCTGGTATCGCCCGAGGCTTTGGCAATATCCCAGTTGGCCTGCCCTTCTTTGGTAACAAGCGCATGAATACGGGGTGATTCGATATAGATACCGGAAACTTTAATATCCTTTGCTTTGATCACGCTGATAAGATTGGCAGACACATCCAGGCTTTTGGCAGAGATGAGTGTGTCCTTGCTGAACACACCGGTTCCCACTACCGTCAGATCATTCAGGCCAATAGATACTTTGGGGAAATGACGAAACAGGGAAATGCTCACGTCTGTAAAATCAACTTTGGCAGTAAGGCTTTTATTGATTTCTTTCTTTACCAGTTCGGTGATCTGTTTCTTGAATATGATCGGGATAAGGAAAGCCAGTGCGAGCAGCACCAAAAGGGTAATGCCCGTAATTTTTAGAAATTTCTTCATAGTATAATGGCCTGTTTTTTATGCAAATTTGCAAATATGAAGCCAGAATGTCAACATGAAATCGACTGATTGGCCGCTGGTTGTGGTAAACGGCGGAAACTTACTAAACCCCGGCTGGTACAATCCCTCCCTGGCTGGTATCATACCAGCCTTCTCCCTGGCGGTATCATACTCCCTGGCTGGTATCATACCAGCCAGGGAGGGATTATGCGATTTTTTTACTAGTGTTGCAGAAATTACAATCCTGTCTATGACACCCGAACGGAGAGAACGCCTCATGTATGTATTAAAGAACCGGCAGCCGGACCTGACGGTAGTGTTGGAAAATGTCTTTGACCCGCATAACATTTCTGCTGTTATGCGTACCTGCGATGCAGTAGGTATACAGGAAATATCCATTTTAAATACCCGTATTCCCCGCCATAAAAAATGGGGCGCCCGCAGCTCTTCCAGCGCAGCGAAATGGCTTACTGTACATCAGCATGATAATGCCGAAGAATGCTTTAAGCAACTACGGCAGCGGTTTCCGCTGATTTTAACAACTCATCTCAGCAGCGATGCTATAAGTTTATATGAGATTGATTTCAGCCAGCCTGTTGCGCTGGTATTTGGCAATGAGCATAGCGGTGTGAGTGATGAGATCAGGGCCATGGCCGATGGCAATTTTATTATTCCGCAGGTAGGCATTATCCGTTCGCTCAACATCAGTGTGGCCTGTGCAGTGAGTCTCTATGAAGCATACCGTCAAAAAAACCTGGCAGGGCATTATGACCGGCAGGATCTCGATAATGCGATGAAGAAAGGATTGCTGGAACAATGGACGCTCAACCCGGAAGAATAGATCATGAAATATTCCACATTCATTACAGTATGCCTGTTGATGGTTTGCCTGGTGCAGGCACAGTCAGTTCGTAAGGTGAAGATTACTGAACTGGAGACGGTGATCAAACAAAGCCAGCGGCCACTGGTGATTAATTTCTGGGCTACTTATTGTAAACCCTGTCTCGAAGAAATGCCCGGTCTGGTGAAAGCTGCGGAGCAGTACAGCAAAGACAGTGTGCAACTCATTCTGGTCAGCCTCGATCTGGAAGAAGATTATCCTGATAAGGTAAATAGTTTTGTCAAACGATTTAAAGTAAAGGGAATGCTTTACTGGCTTGATGAGTACGATGCGGATTATTTCTGTCCGCGTGTGGATTCATCCTGGTCAGGTGCAATACCAGCCTCGCTGTTTGTAAATAATAAAACCGGCTACCGCTCATTTCAGGAGCGGGCTCTTACTGCTTCGCAGGTACAACTGCAGATTGCTACCATGCTGGCGCCTGCACGCAGTCAGCAATGAGATCAACGTTTTTCCTCTGCCTCTGCACGGTACTTCAATACCAGGTACAAATAATAGACAGAAGCGGCGAGGCTTACAAATGAAAGGATTATTGCCAGTGTATTGCCGGCATAGATGCTTTTGGCAAGCATAAAACCTACCAATACCATAAAAGCCAGAATGAGCAGGCGGTTATACATAGCTTGAGCAAGCATAAGCATGGTTTTGGTGGCGGGGGCAAACCAGTTGCCGCAGCCAGGTTAGAGATGAAGTGTGTTGGCAGTTAGATGCCGGTATTAATTTTTTCCATAAAAAAAGCCCCGTAAAGGGGCTTTTCAGGTGAGATTATTTTTCCGGGATTAATTGAGGCGTTTGATGGTACAGCCTACGGAGCGGGTTTTTTTGGTACTTATATCTTTACCGCTTACCAGCTCATTGATAGCTTCGCGGGCATGCTGGCGGGTTACTTTAGCTGCATCATTGGCATTGTCGTCAATAGCGCCATGGTATACCAGTGTGTTGTCTTTGTTGAAGAGAAATAATTCGGGTGTACGTGTAGCACCAAAAAGGTCTGCCATATTGGAAGAAGGATCCAGCACATAACTGAAATCATAGCCCTGCTGCTGTGCATAGTCCTGCATATCGGCCATTGATTCACCATCGCTGCGGGAGGCTTCGTTGGAGTTAAGTAATATAACACCGATATTATTGGAGATGGCATAGCGGGCTATCTCCAATGTGCGGGACTGGTATTTACCCACTACCGGACAGGTATTACAGCTAAACATGGCCAGCAGGCCATTCTTTTTGCGGGCATCAGCAAATGAAATTTCTTTACCGCTCACATCTTTCATTTTTACTTCAGGCTGGGGTAATGCGGCACCTATGGGCAATGGGTCATTGGCGGGGCGAAAGGCCAGTATACCTGCCAGGACAGGTATCGCCAGCAGCGATAGTATTTTTTTCATATCTGACAAAGTTTAAGGGTGTATTCAAATTTCCGCAAAAATCATGCAGCATGAATACCGCCTGCCAGATTTTTGTTGCGCTCATCCACTTCATGCTTCAGCGAATTTATACTTACGTTGAGCTCAAACCCGATCAGCAATACCAGCGAGTTAAAATAGATAAGGAGCATGAGGATCAATAAAGTACTGATGGATCCATACAATTCGTTGTAGTTGGAGAAGTTGCTCACATAATACGAGAAACCGCCGGTAAACAGGATCATCAGGAAGGTGGCCAGAATGGAGCCGGGGTTAATGAGTTTCCAGCGCTTATGCACTGCCGGTGCATACCGGTAAATGATGGATATGGCAAAGAAAAAGAGCAATACAATAATTACCCAGCGGAAATTGTGAATAATACTGATGAGTAATTGATTTTTGACCCCCATCCAGCGGAGTACCTTTCCCTGCATGACCAGCGTGGTAATGGAAATCATGAAGAGAATAAAAATAATAAGGGTAAGACGAAGTGCCATGGCTCGCTGCTGCAATCCTTTTCTTTTTATAAAACCCACATAGTTTTTGTCGAATGAGCGCATGATACCCATCATGGCATTGGAGGAGAAAAACATGGCGAGTACAAAACCTACCGACAACAAACCGGTGCGAGGTTTATTAAGAATATCGGACAGGAAATAGATCAGTCCCTGGTTGTTTTCTTCGCCCGGTACAACATCGCGGATGAGTGAAAACATCTGGGTAATGAATTCCTGGGAAATAGGCATATACGGTACCAGGGTAAACAAAAAGATCATGGCTGGCGGTATGGCCATGGTAAAGTTGAAGGCAATGGCCGAAGAGCGTTCGGTAAAACCGGTTTTGCGGGCCTGCAGAAAGAAGAAACGTACCACATCAAAAAGAGGAATACCCTTGAAGCCAGGCAGCACGATGCGTTTACTTTTCCTGATTAGAAAACTAACAGGTAAAGAAGTGAGAAACCTCCGTTTGATGTGTGTGATAAGACGTTTGATCAATGGATGTTGCGTTTATTCAATTCCTGTTGATATAGTTTGGCTTTTTTCTGATGTTCCTCATAGGTAGCGCTGAAATCATGTGATCCGTCGAAACGGGGACTGGCTACAAAATAAAAGTAAGAAGTTTTAGGGGCGTCCAGTACAGCATCTACCGTTTGAAGGGTAGGCGTACAGATAGGGCCTGGTGGCAGGCCTTTGTTTACGTAAGTATTATAGGGCGAGGCAACACGTGTATGCACCAGGTAGATGCGTCTTAATCCAAACTCCCGCAGTGCATACTTAACAGTAGGGTCGGCCTGCAGCGGCATGCCTTTGGCCAGTCGGTTGAGATAAACGCTGGCAATAGGAGCGCGGTCGGCAGGGGCATTGGTTTCTTCGTCGATAATGGATGCAAGGGTCACAACTTCTACCGGGGTAAGTCCGAGAGTCCGTGCCTTTTCTTTTCGGGTATCTGTCCAGAAATTGCGGTAGGCAGCGGCAAACTGGCGCATGACGGTGCCGGCTGTGGTATTCCAGTTTACTTCATAGGTAAGCGGCAATACAGCGGCCATAATAGTGGTGCTGTCAAATCCGAGGGACTGTAATGAATCGGGGCTGTTGATAAAATTGATAACGTCGAGCGAGTCGCATTCAAAGGCTTTTCCGATACGTGCTGCAAGCGTTTCGCGTGTGCGGATCTTGGTCACTACAAAATTCACGGGCGACTGGCGTCCGTTTTTAAGCATACGCACCAGGCTCATTATGCTTGTACCTGGTTTGATCTCATACCGGCCCGGGCGGATGTTTTTAAAGCCAACAGCTTTGGCGGCCCAGTCAAACCACAGGGGTTGGCCGATAATGGCGGAATCGCGGAGATGCTGGCGAACGCTGCTGAAGGACTCGCCGGTGGATATGTAGAAGTATTTTTTCTGTGGAGGATGTACACTGGCCAGAAAGAACTTCCAGCCGGTAAAGACCAGGATTAATAAAAGGGCAGCCGTTATGCCGAGCAGGGTTTTCTTTTTCATAGATACGGTCAAATTAAACAAAAACCCTGTCTGTTACGACAGGGTTTAAAAATAATATTGAATGGAAACTTATTTTGAATTAGTATCCTGGGCCGGAGGTGTTGTGAGCGGAGTTGAAGTACCGGGAGCAGGTGTATTACTTCCGGGTACTGCAGCCTGACGAACTTTTTCGGTATTGCTGCTGCCAGTGCTGCTCACGGCGGTAGCAGGGATAAAGAAGCTGGCCAGCAGGCAAAGAACGCCTATTACGCCGGCAAAGATCCAGGTTCCTTTTTCGAGTACATCTGTGGTTTGTTTAACACCCATGAACTGGTTGCTGAAACCGGCGATATTACCAGCCAGACCACCACCTTTGGGGTTCTGAATCAGAACAATAAGTCCCAGAATCGCTGAGGCCACAATAAGCAGGATCACAAATAAGATAGTCATGTCAAGCGTGCTTTAATTGGTCAATTTTGGCTGCAAAATAAGAGCTTTTGCCGGGATCGAGCAAACTTAATTTTTCGTAGATGCGGATAGCCTGGGCATAGTCTCCCTGTTTTTCCCATACTTCGGCCATGGCTTCGGTGAGGACATCGCGATCCTGAATGGAATGTTCGGCCAGTTGTACCACTTTACGTTCGTCGGTTGGGCTGCCTACCACGGCTTCTCCCGTAGGGAGCCGCTTCATGGTTTTGAGCCATTCTGTGAAGCTGCGCAACTGACGGCTGAAACGATCGGGGTTTTTGTCTTCCTCCCGGATACGAATGCCCTGGGAGGCAAAATAATCGACTGTATGATAAGGCTCAAAGCTCAGTTCCATGCTGGCATTTTCCATACCGGGCAGTGTGGGGATCACCTGCCCTGTTTTGGCTGGTGACGGCTCATCCACGTGAACCGCTGTTACCGGAACTTCGGGTGCCTGTTCTTCCTTGTTTTCTTCTATTGATACGGTATCGTTTTTTTCTTCCTGTATCACTACTTCTTCAACCGTAGCAGGTTGTTCCAGTTCTGCAGCAAAAACAGGAGTCGTTATTGCTGGCTGGTCGTTGGTAACGGCAACCGTCCATGTTTCATCGGCAGCATCCGTATCATCGTCGGGCGTGAGGAAGGGTTCCGGTTTCAGCAGTTGCTGCAGCCGCAATGGATTGGCCAGGTAGAGCATGCTGCGTTCCAGTTGGTCATTCAGTTCTTCCGATCCCTCCTGGGCCAGCTTACCGGCAATGAGTACCTGCACAGGCCCCCAGTAAGGATACTGGCCTGCCAGCTGCTGCAGTTCGCTCAACGAAAGCTGGGCGAGGTCCGTTTTGCCGGTTAGTGCCGTACTCAATTGGGTCATGCTGGGGTTCATGGGCGCAAAGTAAAGGTATTACAACGGGAAAAGGAGGATCGTATGCCGGTTTTTGACAGCGGTATTACCATTCAGAAAATACCCGGTTAAAGATATCATCGGCGAGGCCACGTACCATTTCATCAATAAGCGATGATTCGGCCTGTTGAATAGACTGCGTGGCCGAGAAATCAAAGTTGCGTGATACGTCGTAGGTTTCAATCTTATCACCCTTTACCTTATTCACTGTAACTTTTACGGAAACACTCAGGCGGTTAGTGGCTACCTGCTGGTTCGAGATACCCGATGTGCTGAAAGAATATCCGGTGATTACAGGAGAAATGATCCAGTCGGCATCATCTCCGGTGGTTTGTTTGAGACGGGTCTGGCTTACGATCTTCTGCCGCAGGCGGTCTGAAAGGCGGGGAGACAGGTTGGGGTTGATATAAGATGCCTTATTCTCGATATACTCTATTTTCACCACCTTCACACTGTCTGGTATGGAAATGTCGCGGAATTTATAGATGCCACAGCTGCTGGTGCTGCCCAGCAGTGAAAAGAGCAGCACGGCAACTGCCACAACGGGTATGAGAACAGGCAGTCTGCGGGTATAGTTTGTGCGATGATTATTCTTCAATGTCATATTCCTTCAGTTTCCTGTAAAGGGTTCGTTCACTAATGCCAAGATCCAGCGCAGCATCTTTTCGTTTTCCTTTATGTTTTTTCAGCGCTTTTATGATCAGCTCTTTTTCCTTATCCATTATGTTGAGGCTTTCTTCCACCTCTTCATGATCGTGTATGTCGTCGTTGTGCAGAAGTACGGGCTGTGGATTGCCGGGTACCGGCAATCCGGCAGGTTGTACCAGCACAGGCAGATTATCGTGCAGTTTCAGATCCTTCAGTTCGTTGATGAATGCGGGGTTCTGAATGGCCGATCCCGGATTCTGCAATACTTCCAGGAACATACGCTTGAGTTCCGTTACATCTTTTTTCATGTCAAAAAAGAGTTTATAAAGAATCTCGCGCTCATTCGAAAATTCCGGCCCTGATCCGTTGGCGTTAACGGCAACAGCTGGTAAGCGGTTGCTGGAATAGGGTTGCAGGTATTTGCTCAGTTCTCTGGCAGTAATATGTTTATCCTGGGCCAGCACAGAAATCTGCTCGGCAATATTCTTCAATTCCCGCACATTGCCGGGCCAGGGATAGTTAATTAACATGTTTTTCGCTTCCTCATCGAGCTGTACAGATCCGGTTTTGTATTTGTCTGCAAAGTCGGCAGCAAATTTCCGGAACAGCAGGTGGATGTCTTCTTTGCGGTCATGCAGGGCCGGTACTCTGATAGGAACTGTGCTGAGGCGGTAATAAAGGTCTTCCCTGAATTTTCCCTGTTGTACCAGTTGCAGCAAATCTTTATTAGTGGCAGCTATTACGCGTACATCTGTTTTCTGTACTTTACTCGAGCCTACCCGTATGTATTCGCCGGCTTCCAGTACCCGCAGCAGGCGGGCCTGTGTACCCAGGGGCATTTCTCCGATTTCATCAAGGAAAATGGTGCCGCCATTTACTGTTTCAAAATAGCCTTTACGTGAGTCAACTGCACCGGTAAAGCTTCCTTTTTCATGGCCAAACAACTCTGAGTCAATGGTGCCTTCGGGTATGGCTCCGCAGTTGACGGCAATGAAGGGATTGTGTTTGCGGTTGGAAAGCGAATGAATGATAATGGAAAACGCTTCTTTACCCACACCGCTCTCACCATTGATAAGAACAGTGAGGTCGGTATTGGCTACCTGAGCAGCCACCTGCAATGCATAGTTGAGGGCAGGTGAGTTGCCTATGATGCCAAAGCGATTTTTTATTGATTGAATGTCCATGTTCTTATTTATGAAATGAGCAACCTGGCTGGCTTATGCTTCAACAGCAACACCCAGGAGTGTGGCCTGTGTACAACCCGTTATCTGCACCGTTACATATTCTCCTTTCTGAGCGGTCACATTGGCTTTGGGAAACACCACTACCTTATTCTGTGAGCTGCGTCCCATCCAGTCATCGGGGCTGCGTTTGCTGTCGCCTTCGATCAGAATGGTAAAGGTTTGACCGATATCGCGCTGGTTACTTTCCAGCGAAAGGCGATTCTGCAATTCCACAATCTCAACCAGTCTTCTCTTTTTTACCTCATCCGGTACATCGTCGGCATAGCGGCGCTGTGCCAGTGTGCCGGGGCGTTCGCTATAGATAAACATATAAGACAGGTCATAGTTTGAATGAGCCATTACTTCGAGTGTATGCTGATGGTCTTCTTCCGTTTCTGTGCAAAAGCCTGCAATAATATCCGAACTGATACCGCAGCCAGGCAGTATCTCGCGGATGCGATCTACTTTGGCCATATACCACTCACGTGTGTAGGTACGGTTCATCAGTTGCAATATGCGCGATGATCCGCTCTGCAAAGGCAGGTGAATGTATTTGCAGATGTTTTCATAGCGGGCCATCGTATGCAACACTTCATCGGTAATATCCTTGGGGTGTGAGGTTGAAAAACGAACACGCAGCAGGGGAGAGATGAGTGCTACCTTTTCGAGTAATGCCCCAAAGGTAATTGGAGCAGCCGTACCGCTGGCTTCCTGATCGGGCGCCACATAATAGTAGCTATCCACATTTTGTCCCAGAAGGGTTACATCACGGTAACCGCGCGCAAAGAGATCGGCACATTCCTGTACGATGCTTTCCGCATCGCGGCTGCGCTCGCGGCCGCGGGTAAACGGTACTACACAAAATGAACACATATTATTGCAGCCGCGCATGATACTCACAAAGGCAGTTACGCCATTGCTGTCGAGACGAACGGGGGCTATATCAGCATAGGTTTCTTCGCGGCTCAGTAAAACGTTGACTGCTTTCTGGCCACTTTCCGCTTCTTCAACCAGACCGGGTAGTGTGCGGTAGGCATCTGGCCCCACTACCATATCGACCAGTTTTTCTTCTTCCAGAAACTTACTCTTGAGTCGCTCAGCCATACAGCCCAGCACCCCCACCAGCATACCTTTTTTCTGTTCTTTCAGTTTGCGGAATTCCGTCAGGCGTTTGCGTACAGTCTGCTCGGCCTTTTCACGGATAGAGCAGGTGTTTATAAATATGAGGTCGGCTTCTTCCACATTGCGCGTAGCGCCGAATCCGGCATTGTTTAAGATGCTGGCTACGATCTCGCTGTCAGCAAAATTCATCTGACAGCCATAGCTTTCTATATAAAAATGTTTCTTATATGTATTCGGGTCCAGCGCAAAGGGGGCATATGCCTCACCCTGGCGGCTTTCGTCCTGTACCTTTCCTGTCACCAAATCGAGCATTCCTGTAAATTAATTTGAACGGCAAATATAAGATAAACGGGGGATTTATGACAGGATGGCAGGAAAGGTATAAAAGTATAAAGGTATAAGGGCGAGGGTATAAAGAGTATAAAGAGTATAAAGAGTATAAAGAGTATAAAGGGTTTAAGGGGGATTACATATAATAGCACATCAGCACATTAGCATATCAACACATTAGCACATCAGCACATTTTCTCCCCACCTTCAAATCTTCAAATTCATTAGCAAATCAGCACATTTAGCACATTTAGCACATCAGCACATTGTATCTTTATGGCGTTTGTATGCAGAAAATCCTCACCACCATTATAGGGTTGCTCTGGTCCCTCTTTGCCTGGAGCCAGGCTGTTACCGGCGTTGTGTCGGGCATCCTGCATGATGAGGGAAACTCTCCCCTGGCAGGTGCTACTATTCAGCTCCGTTCCTGGTCAGACAGTCTTTTTTCCCGAATGGCGACCAGCGATAAAACAGGTGCTTTTCAATTCGATCAGCTTCCCTTTGGGCTTTACCGGGTACAGATGAGCTACACGGGTATGCAAACCCTGATCGTGGATACCGTGCATGTACGAAGTGAGAAGTCCTCTTTTTCGTGGGAGGATTTGGTGATGCGGAATGCGGCGAGTACCAATTTGCAGGAAGTGGTGATTGTAGCGGAGAAGCCATTGATCCAGACAAAGGATGGCAATATTACTTTCAATGCCTCAGAGTCGCCGCTGGCAGCAGGCGCCAGTGCCAGCGAACTGCTGGAGCAGGTGCCATTGGTAACAAAGGATGGGGATGGCAAAGTCTCTGTGCGGGGTAAGGAGCCACGTATCCTTATTGATGATAAGCCGGTAGAACTTAACCTGGCCCAACTGCAGGATTTGCTGGAGTCGTTGCCGGGCAGTGCTATCGAAAAAATTGAAGTGATGGTTAATCCTCCGCCTCAATACGCCAATGAGCAGGGTGGGGTGATAAATATTGTAATGAAGAAAGGCCGTGTAGGTAAAACCGGACGTATCAGTCTCTCCGGAGGTACGCGTGGAGAATCGAATCTCAACGGCGGCTTCAATTATCGCCGGCAGGGTTTTGTTTTTAGTCTTAATGCAGGCATTGGTTATAATGTGCAGAAGGGCGAGGGGTATTCAAGCCGGCAAAATATTTATACCGATTCATCCAATTTCTTCAATACGACCAATTCTTTTCGCAATCAGAGCCTTCGTCCAAATTTGCGGGCATCTGCCGATATGGACCTCAACCGGTTTCAGACGGTGAATGCGGTACTGCAGCTGAACTATAATGATTATGACAACAACAGTCTGACCACGTATGCCAATATCAACCGGATGGGTGAGCTTTACCGGCTCAGCGAACGGCATATAACCAACCAGGGTGATAACCTGAATGGATCGTTCAGTCTTTCTTATCTCACCCGCACACTCAGGCCGGGTGAGCAGTTTCGCTTTATAGCATCGGCCAATCGTACCCGATCTAAAAGTGACCGTGATTTTTACCAGCAATTTTTTAACCCCGATCATACGCCCAACGGCATAGACAGTACTCAGGAACAATTGAACAGCAATATCAATACGGGGTATTCGTTGCGGATCAGTTATGACCGCCCCCTGATAGGCACGCGTACATTTCTTTCCACTGGCGCGTTCTATAACCGGTCGGTCAGCGATATAGCGGTAGATGCCAGCTATCTGAAAAAGCCGGAGATGGAATATCGCCCGCTCGGCCTGCTGAGTAATTTCTTTGACTTCTACCAGGGTGTACTGAATCTGCGTACATCGGTCAGGCAGGTTTTGACGGCTAACCTGAGTGTAACAGCCGGACTTTCTGCCGAGCAGACAGACATACATTTTGACCTGAAGAAAACAAATGCTGTTGCCAACAACAGATACTGGACCCTCTTACCATTTGCCAATTTCAACAAAAGCTGGGAAGATAAGTTCAATCTCACCTTTGCCTACCGGCGCAGTATTCGGCGACCGGGCATCAATGAGTTAAATCCTACCATCGATTTTTCGGACCCTTATAATATCCGGTTTGGGAATGAAAAATTGAAAGCGTCGACGGCCGATAATTTTGATCTGGTGCTGGCACGCACGCGTCAGCGCTTTTTTATCAACCTGGGATTGGGATATAATAAAGTAAAGAATATTTTCAGTCGTGTGCGTACGCTGCTGGAAGATGGTAAAACGCAGGTGTCGTGGGAAAATATTTCAGGTCGTTCTGAATATGAGGTAAGCACCTGGGGTGGTATTACGCTGCAGAAAAAACTGCGTGTAAATCTGAGCGCGAGTTATACCTACAATGCCTATAGTGAGTTTGACCGTACCGTAAACCGGTATCGTAATGGCGGATCATTTACTTCCACTGCCAGTATCAATGCAACGCCGTCTGATGTATGGAGTATAACGGGAGGCTTTAATGTAAACCGGTTTGCCAATCCGCAGGGGTATGGTCGCTGGGCGGTGGCGATGAATGCGGGTGTTCAACGCCGATTCTTCAATAAGCGGCTTACCACCACGCTCAATTTTATTGATCCCTTCCGGCAACAGCGAAATAAGAATATAACTTACGGGTCAAACTTCTATCTCGAGAGTACCAGTACCACCTTTACCCGCAATGTGCGGATCACGATTGCGTATAATCTTACAAAGCCAGTGAAGAAAGGTGTAAAAGTATAAAGAGTTTAAAGGGTATAAAGAGTTTAAAGGGTATAAAGAGTATAAAGGGTATAAAGAGTTTAAAGTGCTTCGGTTCTGATTACTATTGTTTGATAGCCTTATACGCGTTAAACTCTTTATACTCTTTATACCCTTTAAACTTTTAGTTTCTTCCCCAACCAACTTTCTTTCACCGGAATGATCCAGTTTTCTTCGAGCTCTTTTTTGGTTTGTACTACATTGTTAAAGTACAGGGTATCGCCATTGATATATTGCTGGTCTAAGGCATAATTGAATTGAGCCAGTGGCAGCAACTGCACTTTATCTTTTACCACAAAAGCCAGCGAAGTGCGGTCAAAAAGACTGATGCCCAGTTTTTGTTCGATGTCCTTTATAAGGCGAACAGAGCTGTCTGTACTGCAGCCGCTTACTCCCGTGGCTGTTTCGTCGGCCATGAGGATGATAAACTGGCCGAAAAACAGGTAAGCAGCCCCTTTTACGGGAGTGCCATGGCTTTTCCAGTTTTTGGTAAACTCATTCAGCATGTCTTCCACTTCCAGGGCCTCACCAAGACTCAGCAGCCTGCCAGACTGGTAGATCCATACACGCGAGTCGGGCGAAAAATTACCGTCGAGAAGGTATTTATAGTCAAGATTCATGCTGCTAAATTACGGCAGAAAAAATAATACGCATGCGAGTGATACAGGACCAGCGGACGCTTTTGGCTCATTGGGTATATACGCGGGAAGAATGGCTTTTTTTTGAACACTGGAAGCTACGGCGTAAAGGTGTTTTTGCCTATTGGTTATCACGCATCAGGGGCCGGCGGGTGCTGGATATGCCGGAAATTACCGTTACAGGGCAACGGATATGGATCAACGACCAGGTGGAAATATTTGCCGATGAAACTCGCAAACTGCGCCGTGTGCACTTACGTGAGACCGATGTGCTGCATGTGCTGGAGATTATTTATGAACTGATGGGACAGAATGCCTCGCGTATGCGTATGATACAGATACCAGTGCCCCGCGGCAAACTGCGCGAAGCTATTGAAGTACAGGAATGTCTCTCGGGAAATGCGTTTTAACGAAGGTTAATCAAGACTGGCTGCTACCAGTTCGGCAATATCCAGTACCTGCACTTCTTCCTCCTTATTGGCGAGTTTCACCCCGTCTGTCATCATGGTATTGCAGAAAGGGCAGGCTGCAGCAATGACGGCAGGCGCCGTTTCCAGGGCCTCACGGCTGCGTTCCTGGTTGACGGTAGTGGTGCCTTTTTCCTCTTCCTTAAACATCTGTGCACCGCCAGCTCCGCAGCAAAGCCCCTTGCTACGGCAGCGTTTCATTTCCACCAGTTCGGCATCGAGTGCTTCGAGTACCTTACGTGGCGCCTCGTAAATATTGTTGGCACGGCCAAGATAGCAGCTGTCGTGATAGGTGATGCGCCGGCCTTTGTAAGTGCCGCCGTCTTTCAGTCGTATTTTTCCTTCGTCGATCAGTTGCTGCAGCAGCACGGTGTGATGGATTACCTCGTATTGTCCGCCCAGTTCAGGGTATTCGTTGGCCAGTGTATTGAAGCAGTGAGGACAGGCGGTAACAATTTTTTTAATGCCATAATTATTAAGCACCTGGATATTCTGATAGGCCATCATCTGAAACATGAATTCATTGCCGGCACGTCTTACAGGGTCACCTGTGCACATTTCTTCCTGTCCCAGTATGGCATAGGAAATACCCACTTTTTCCAGTATCTGTATAAAGGCACGGGTAATCTTTTGCGCTCTTTGATCAAAGCTGCCGGCACATCCTACCCAGAACAAGAGATCAGGAACCTGCCCATTTGCCGCCATACCTGCAACCGTTGGAACATGCATAGGTCGAAATTTGATTCAAATCTAAAGGAAAAAGCATATTAAAGGACATTGTCTTTTGCTTTCCTTTATTTTTGCTGGCCTGTCATGAAGATTAAGAAATTTTTTCAAAAGCTCGTCAACTGGGAACTATGGAATTTTTACGTGCTCTATGCCCCCATCGGCCCGGTTTGGTTATGGTATTGCATTAGAAGCCGGTCATTCTGGTTTTTCAGTTCATCCAATCCCACCATTACGTTTGGTGGCTTTGAAGGTGAAGGAAAAAAGGAAATGTATGACCAGTTGCCCTCTCATCTTGTTCCCCGCACTATTTACATAATGCATGACTGGCCAATGGACGAAGTGCTCCGCAAAATAAAAGAGGCGGGCTTTACTTTTCCTTTTGTTGTGAAACCGGATGTGGGTATGAAAGGAATCCTTTTCCGCAAAATTGAAAATGAGGAGCAGTTAATCAAGTATCATGAACGGATACCGGTAGAGTATATCGTACAGGATCTGGTGGAACTGCCAGTAGAAGTAAGTGTTTTTTATTATCGTTATCCGCCCGACCAGAAAGGAACGGTCAGCGGCTTTATCCATAAAGAATTATTGCAGGTAAAAGGGGATGGGACGTCTAACCTGGAGCAACTGATAAGTATACATCCGCGTGCGCGGTTCCGAATGGAAGAAATGCGCCATCGTCATGGTCATCGGTTTGACCGGATACTGGCCGTTGGTGAAATATTCTATCTGTCATATGCCGGTAATCATAACCGTGGTGCCCATTTTACCAATCTTCATGCAGAAATTGATGAGCAGCTGCATCAGGTCTTTGATGAGCTGAGCCATTTTACCAACCAGTTTTATTATGGCCGGTACGATATCAAAACCACTTCGATCGAAGATCTGAAAGCCGGCAAAAACTTTCTTATTCTCGAATTCAATGGTTGTGGTGCTGAGCCTAATCATATCTATGATTGCGGCATGAGTCTCTGGCGGGCCTATGGCGAAATCCTGAAGCACTGGAAAGCCCTGTATCGCATCAGCCGGTATAACCACAAAAATGGTACACCCTACTGGTCATTTAAAAGAGGATGGGATTTTCTGCGCGTTTCGAGAGATCATTTTAAGATGCTGGAGAAATATGATTAATAATGTGCTGATGTGCTAATGAAATTTGAAGATTTGAAAATTTGGGGATTTGAAGATGAGAAGGTTTAAAACTTATTACTTAAAACTTACAACTTAATACTTAATACCCTTTCCCCTATACCCTTATACCTTCATACTTTTATACCTTTAAACTTTTAAACCTCCTTGCAGTCGCTAATCCGCATATTCTTTACTGGCATGCTGGTCAGTTTTCTGGGATCGTTGCCACTTGGTACACTTAATATTGCTGCCATGCAGATCGCTATTACCGATGGCGTTGCAGCGGCCATGTTTTTTTCCATGGGATCATTACTGGTAGAAGTGATCTATGTACGTTTGTCGCTTGTAGCTATGGATTGGGTACGGCGCCAGGAAAAACTGCTGAAGGCACTTGAGTGGGTTACGCTCGTAATCGTGCTGGCACTTGCGGCATCTAGCTTTTATGCTGCAATGAATCCAACCGTCAACGAAAATGTGATACTAAGCAGTACACTACCCCGCTGGCTGCTGGGTATCGTAATGAGTGCCGTCAACCCTGTACAGATACCATTCTGGTTTGGCTGGAGTACCATTCTTTTTACAAAAAATATATTACAACCCCGCCGCGATCATTATAATGTCTACATCCTGGGCATCGGCCTGGGCACATTTGCAGGCAACTGCATCTTCATTTTTGGCGGTCTTATGATCGCTAACCGCATCAACAACAATCAACATGTACTCAATTGGGTGATTGGTGGCATCTTTGCCCTCACAGCAGTGATCCAGATATGGCGGATGATGAGAAAGAAGAAGAAAGTTCAGGAAAACGTTTAAGGAGTATAAAGGGTATAAAGAGTTTAAAGTGTATAGCCTTTTTCCTTCACCCTTTAAACCCTTTAAATTCTTTATACCCTTTATACTTTTAATGGTGACTAATAATTTCCACCTCTTTTATCCCCGCCAGATGTAATTCAATATGCTTCTGATGCGCCTTGGCCCGAAACTCATTAATGATTTCCACGACATCATAGTCGATATACACACTTCTTGAGCCGTCAATGGTAACGACTGAGTAGGGTGGCAGCAGATCCAGTTGTTTTTTCAGTCGCTGTTTGTTGAGAAAACTTACATTAATAGCCAGGTCAAAATGATAATAGGTTATATGGCCTTCCATATGTTGCCGGAGTGTGAATCCGGCTTTGTAGGTATTTTTAAAAAGATAATAGGCCGCATAGGCCACTCCAATGCCCACACCGACCAGCAAATCGGTAAAGAGAATGGCCAGCAGTGTAACGATGAAGGGCATAAACTGTTCACGTCCCAGCCGGTAAACAGCTTTTATCATGGCGGGCCGGGCCAGGTTATACCCGGTACGTATCAGAATCACCGCCAGTATACAATAGGGTATGCTGTTGAGCAGGCCTGACCCCCACCATACAAACAGCAATAACCAAATACCATGAAAGAAGCCCGACCAGCGTGTGCGTGCGCCGGCTTCGGCGTTGGCAGAACTGCGCACAATTACAGCAGTAATGGGTAAGCCGCCCAGCAGGCCACTCAGGAGATTGCCCGTGCCCTGTGCCATCATTTCGCGGTTTTGCGGAGTAATGCGGTTATAAGGATCGAGTTTGTCAATGGCTTCTATGCTTAACAATGTTTCGAGCGAAGCTACAATGCAGATGATGACGGCATTTTTCCAGATCAGGCTGTTCTGAAAGATCACTGAGAAATCGGGCATCTGCCAGTTGGCTGCGAGATTGGCCGGTACCTGCACATATTGCGATGGTGCAAGTGCCAGTTGCGGCAGCCAGCGGTTCATAGCAGCTGCTAGCAAGCTGCCAGCCACCACCAGCACAAAGCTGACCGGGATAAATGAAAAGCGCTTACTCCATTTTCTTTCCCAGACGATGGTGAGCAGCACGCAGATCAGTGAAAGCAAAATAGTTCCCGGTGTAAGATGCGTGTAGATGGTTTGAACATGCTCGTAGGCATTGTGAAAGGAGAAAATATTGAAAAGCTCTTTGGTCCAGAAGTCGGCTTTATCATAACCGATTAATAAGGGCAGCTGCTTAATGATCAGCAGTAACCCGATCGCAGCCAGCATTCCCTTAATAACTGCCGAGGGAATGAATTGGGTAAAGCCGGTAAGCCGTACCAGCCCGATGAGTAGTTGCAAAACACCGGCCAGCGCAATACACATAAAGAATGCCTGCATACTTCCCAGCTCAGCGATGATGCCCACGCTTATGGCGGTCAGTCCGGCAGCGGGACCACTTACACTCAGGGGCGATTTACTGAGTACAGACACCAGCAATCCGCCGATGATGCCTGCTATGAGTCCTGAAGAAGGAGGTACGTTGCTGGCCAGGGCAATTCCCAGGCAAAGGGGCAGTGCGACCAGGAAGACAGTGATGCTGGCTTTGAAGTCGTGGCGAAAAAAGTGAACCGCATAAATACGGGTGCGCCGCTTGAGCAGCTGCATAGGCGGATAATTGAATGGAAGATTTTCTAAATACGGTGCAAAGGAGAGAAAATCTGCGCATTTAAACTATGATCTGTGTCAGGTTAGCTTTGTACGGTCCACTGATCACGATCGGTGGGGCTGAATTTCCAGGGGGCAAAGTTGTTTTCCACGTTGCCAAACATGGCAGCCCATTCCGGTGGGGTATTACTTTCTTCCATCACGAGGTAACGACGGAGCTGGAGAATGATATCAAGCGGGTTGATGCTTACCGGACATTCCTGTACACAGGCATTGCAGGTTGTACAGGCTCGCAGCTCTTCTACCGAAATATAATCATGCAGGAGGCTTTTACCATCACTGCCGGCCTCCTGTTTTTTATCCAGCCCACGGCCAATTTCATCTGCGCGGTCACGCGTTTTCATCATGATCGTGCGGGGAGAAAGCTCTTTGCCGGTCATATTTGCCGGGCAAGCGGCGGAGCAGCGGCCACATTCTGTACAGCTATAGGCATCGAGAATATTTTTCCAGCTCAGATCCATTACATCTTTTGCACCAAATTTTTTGGGCGGTTCTGCCGTTTCGCCGGCAGGTGCCAGCTCTGGCTGCATAGCATATAACACCTCTTTCTGTATGGAGGGCATGTTTTCCATTTTCCCCATGGGGGCAAGACGGGCATACCAGGCATTGGGGAAGGCCAGTATGATATGCAGATGTTTGGAATAGGGGAGGTAATTGAGAAAAGCGAAAATACCTACTATGTGCAGCCACCAGCACGTACGCTCCAGTACGATAAGGGCTGAATTATCCAGTCCGGTCAGAAGCGGCTGCAGCAGATGAGAGAAGATGAAATTACCGGTTGCGCTGGCGGCATAATGTTCTTCGCCGCGTGCCTGCAGTAAGGTGTCGCTGGCATTGAGGAAGAGAAACAGCGTCATCAGCACGATCTCGGTAATAAGAATATAATTGGCATCGCTGCGGGGCCAGCCATTGAGGTCTTTGCTGGCAAAGCGGCGCAGTTTGATCACATTGCGACGTACCAGGAATATGGCACAGGCTGCAATAACCAGTACAGCCAGTACTTCAAAGGCATTGATAAGAAAAGTATAAAAACCACCCAGGGAGGAAGCAAATAAACGGTGAGTACCGAGTATGCCATCCAGTACGATCTCCAGTACCTCTATGTTGATAATAACAAAGCCGGCATATACGAAGAAGTGCAGAACAGCAACAAGCGGATTACGGAACATTTTTTGCTGACCAAAGGCCAGTAAAAACAGATTGCGCCAGCGACGTGCAGGCTGATCATTGATCACTTCTTCATGTCCCAGCCGGATATTACGGATAAGCTGACGTGCTCTTTTGGCGAAGAGAAGAATGGCCGCGACACTGATAATAACAAATAAAATTTGTTGGGCAATTTGCATAAGCAATCAATTACAAGTGCTAATTTACACTTTAATGAATGAGTAAGATGACTGTAGTCAAAAATTATATACTGGATGCGGCGGTGGCGGATAAAAAACTGCGCCGTATAGCTCTTGAAATCATCGAAAACAATGCCGGTACGGAAGAACTGATACTGGCTGGTATACGTGACAACGGGAGCGCTATTGCCCGGATTCTGCAGGGTATTATTGCGGAGTATTCACCCGTAAAAACCGTATTGATCGACCTGTCGCTTGATAAGCGTACTCCCCGTGCCATCGAGCTGAACCAGTCGCTTAATTTTGATCATAAAACAATCATTGTTGTAGATGATGTAGCCAATAGCGGTAAGACACTGCTGTATGCGATGAAGCCTTTCCTGGAGTATCAGCCGGCCCGCATTCAGACCGCTGTGCTGGTGGGCCGCAGCCACAACAGCTTTCCTGTTTACCCCGATTACGTAGGCCTTTCAATCGCCACTACATTGCAGGAACATATTTTTGTGGAAGTGGAAGAAGGGAAGGTGAGAGGGGCGTATCTGGCATAGTGTTTAATGTGCTGATGTGCTGATTTGCTGATGTGCTAATGGGTTTTAGATTAATCAACCCGATAAATCCTGGAGATGTGTTTATTTCAAATACAAAACTCGGCTCAAACTGCGGAAATGGACAACTCATTTATGAAGGACTGGGTAAATGAGCAGACACTGTTTCATTAGCACATCAGCACATTAGCAAATCAGCAAATCAGCACATTCAAAAATAAAGGAGGTATCCCTTCGCTTTTCCCTTGCTGTCTATCATGAATGTGGGTGCCGGAAGTTTGAAGGCATTGAGGATAGAAAAAGTCGTTTTCAGAAACTTACTTTTGGTAGGAATGCGGGTGAAATCGATATCGGGCGACAGATAAAATTGACGCAGCCGGTGGATGTCGCCACGGTCGATGGCCTGATTTTGACTATCTGTCCATTTATTTTCAAAACCGCCAAACATACCGCTAGCGCCATACCCAACGGCTATATTGAGCCAGGCGGGTAGTTTGCTTTCGGGTAAAAAAGAATGCAGATTGAAGCTTAGCCAGTAGGTCTGTGCATTATAGTCCTTCAGCATCCGCTCATACCAGCTGCGGCCAAACAGGTCGTCGGCCCGCTCTTCGAGCTGCTGACTGCTGTAGCGGTTACTGTGAAAGGAAAATTTGAGTTGTATACGCTGCTCATTCCACAATAAGGCCTGTGCGGCATAAATGCCCACACCCGTTGCATTGGCGGCCATGTCGCTCCAGCTCCAGCCCCATTTTGCCGAGTGCGCATCGAGATATTCAATGCCGGTCATATAAAGCAGGGAAGTAGCGCTGCCCAGCCATACCGACTTACGGTGTGATAACCCTGTCCATTCCCATAGTGCCGTGCTGGCACGGGCTGCATTAAAAGTGGTCCAGGCATGGCCCCATTTATCCATCTGCAGCCACTCCCGGCTATCGTCAAAAGTGTGAAAAGAAGTGCGGGCTTCATTTTTATACCACGCATTATTGAGCAGGGCCAGGGTGCTGCCATAACCCACCACATTTATTCCCGTTACCAGCCAGACACGGCTCCTGACAGCTCCGGTACCGGTGTCTGCAAGAACGGTAGGTGCACTACTGTCGCTGACAGGAGACTGCGCCGGGATATGGCTCCCGGTCAGCAGCAAAAGACAGGTAAGTAAATGGAGCCGCAGCCGCCTGCCCCATGGGCTGGTAAAGAAAAATACAGCAGGCGGTAGCGGAGTAAAACGAAACATAGAGACAAAAATACGTTTCAACAGGTTAACTGGATTTGATAGCTAAAAATTGATAACTTCAGGCCCCGATCATTAACTCATTTAAACCTAAAACAGATCTGTACATGATAGACGCTGCAATACTTGCCAAAGTGAATGCCTGGCTTAGTGATAGCTTCGATGCCACAACCCGGGAGGAGGTACAAAAACTGCAATCCGAAAATGAGAAGGAACTCGCAGACGCATTTTATCGCAATCTCGAATTTGGAACCGGCGGCCTTCGCGGTATAATGGGCGTAGGTACCAACCGGATGAATAAGTATACGGTAGGTATGGCCACCCAGGGATATGCCAATTACCTCAAACAATGCTTCGGCAATAATGTGAAAGTGGCTATTGCACATGACAGCCGCAACAACAGCCGCTTCTTTGCAGAAACCACTGCCAATGTGTTTGCCGCCAATGGAATCAGGGTGTTTTTGTTTGAGAGTCTGCGGCCCACACCTGAACTTTCTTTTGCCATACGCCACCTGGGTTGCCAGGGTGGAGTAGTTTGTACGGCTTCGCATAACCCCAAAGAATACAATGGTTATAAGGCTTACTGGAACGATGGTGCACAACTGGTGCCGCCGCATGATAAAAACGTAATAAAAGAAGTAGAAAAAATTGCCTCTGTTGATGAGGTGAAATGGAGCGGTGGTGAAGAGAATATCACGCTTATCGGAAAAGACATTGACGAGGCCTACATCGCCATGGTGAAAGAATTAAGTGTGTACCCCGATATCATTGCACGCCAGAGCGATCTTAAGATCGTGTATACACCCATTCATGGTACCGGCATTAAACTGGTGCCCCAGGTACTTGAGCGGTTTGGATTTAAAAATGTACATATCGTAGAAGAACAAAGTATACCCGATGGCAATTTTCCCACAGTAGTATATCCCAATCCCGAAGAGAAAGAGACAATGGGTATTGGCTTACAGAAAGCTAAAGACCTTGATGCAGATATTCTGCTGGGTACCGATCCTGATGCCGACCGTGTGGGTATTGGTGTAAAAGACAATCATGGCGAGTGGGTGCTTATGAACGGCAACCAGACGGCAATACTGGCATTTAACTATCTGCTTGAAGCACGCCGTACCAGGGGTATTGCGCAGCCAAATGATATGGTGATTACCACCATCGTTACCACAGGAATGGTGGATGGACTTGCCAAAGGTAACAACGTGAATTGTTATCGGGTACTCACCGGTTTTAAATGGATCGCTGAAATGATTCGTGAAAAAGAAGGAAAGGAAAATTATGTGGTGGGTGGTGAAGAAAGTTTTGGTTTGATGATTGGCGATAAGATTCGCGACAAGGATGCCGTAAGTGCGGTAGCCCTGCTTTGTGAAATGGCTGCATACGAAAAAGATAAAGGGCGCACTCTTTTTGAAAAACTGATAGATCTGTATGTGCAATACGGATTTTATAAAGAAGACCTTATTTCTATCACCAAAAAAGGAATGGATGGCCAGCAGCAGATAGCTGCGATGATGGAAGGTTACCGGGCTAATCCACCCCAATCCATTAACGGCTCACCGGTAGTGCAGTTGCTGGACTATGAGTTGAGTAAAGGCCGCAATCCGCAGACAGGCGAAGAGTGGAGTATTACATTGCCCAAGTCAAATGTGCTGCAGTTTATCCTGGCCGATGGCAGTATTATTTCCGCCCGTCCCAGTGGCACAGAACCCAAGATCAAATTTTATTTCAGTGTAAAAGAGGCGTTGAAATCAGCGGCTGATTTTGACCAGGTTAATAAAGAACTGGATAATAAGATCAAAGCGATTATTACGGATATGAAGTTGTGATTTTTCTTAAGTAAAAAGCTGAAAGCCGCTGTAAACAACAGCGGCTTTTTATTTGAGAAATAATTATCTGTAATAAAGACATATAAACCTGCCGGTTCCTTAGTAAAAATGCTGCGGACTTTGCTATCTTGCAGCCAGCTTATGAGACCCACAGAAGATACATACCGGCACAAGGGATTAAGAAAAAAACTGGTAGATACGGTTCGTGCCAAGGGTATAACCAATGAAAAAGTACTCGAGGCCATTGGTTCCATTCCCCGTCATTTTTTCCTTGAATCTGCATTTGACGAAGTGGCCTACGAAGACCGGGCATTTCCAATTGGTGAAGATCAAACTATTTCGCAACCCTATACCGTTGCGTATCAGACACAGCTGCTCGAGCTGAAGCCATTTATGAAAGTGCTGGAAGTAGGCACTGGCAGTGCTTACCAGGCAACTGTACTGGCAGAAATGGGTGCGCAGGTGTATACTATTGAGCGGCAGAAAAAGCTGTATGATATCAATAAGAATTTCGATTTTCTTAAAAAATATCCTACTATCAAATTCTTTTATGGAGACGGTTATGAGGGTCTTCCTACCTATGCCCCTTTTGACCGCGTACTGATCACGGCAGCCGCTCCGCAAATTCCCCCACGCCTTATTGAGCAGCTTCGCGTTGGCGGTATAATGGTAATTCCCGTTGGGGGTGATAAGGTGCAGCGAATGATGCGTATCACCAAACTCGAAAACGGCGCGCTGAAAGAAGAGGTGTTTGATAATTTCCTCTTTGTGCCGATGTTGGGGGGGAAGGAAGTATAAAAAGTATAAAGAGTATAAAGGGTATAAAGGGTTTAAAGAGTTTAAAAGGTTAGTCTTGTTTTTATTTATGGCGGCTGCCAGGAATAGAAGATTGCTGGAGCTTGGTCATTAAACGGAAAATCAGATTGCTGGTGCGTTGACAAAGGTTTAGGATCGCCTGGAATTCCTCTTCAGAAATAAGTTGTTTATCCCGCATTCTGTATGTCTGCGATCGGAGTTCGCCGCATGAACCTTTAGCATATCCGAGAAACTGAATAAATTCCTTTCTGTTACCTCGCTCAAACCCTTCAGCTATATTGTCCATTATTGAGCCTGATGATGAATCGATCTGGCGTATAAAGGCATAGTCCATTTTTTGCTTTTTCTCTTCTATTATATGGGCGATATTCTGATAAAGCTCACGGGCCAGCTTCCATACTACAAGGTCTTCAAATCTCTGCACAGTTGCCATAATCTCATGATTTTACTATAAAGTAAGAACCTTCTATCAGGAAGACCATGGGAGAAAAAACATTTATTGACGTTTTTTTCGGACAAAAAAAGTCCTCTCAGAAATGAGAGGACTTACGCTTTAAACTCTTTATACTTTTAAACCCTTTAAACTTTTAGAGGTGTATCGCTTCACCATACGCTACTTCAATCGCATCTTTCACGCTCTCACTGATAGTGGGGTGGGGGTGAATGCTGTTGAGTACTTCGTGGTGAGTGGTTTCGAGTTTACGGGCGGTAACGGTTTCTGCGATGATTTCGGTTACGTTGTAGCCGATAGCATGCGTACCCAGCCATTCGCCGTATTTGGCATCGAAGATAACTTTGATAAAACCTTCGGGATGACCTGCAGCTGAGGCTTTGCCGCTGGCGCTGAGCGGAAACTTGCCTACTTTGATTTCATAGCCGGCTTCTTTAGCCTGTTTTTCGGTGAAACCAACCGAAGCAATTTCGGGGTAGCAGTAGGTGCAACCCGGTACGTTGCCGTAGTCGAGTGGCTCGGGCTGGTGATTGTATTTCTTTTCGCTGTGAGCGATTGCTTCCACGCAGATGATGCCTTCTTTGCTGGCTACGTGTGCCAGTGCCTGACCGGGAACGCAGTCGCCGATAGCGTATATGCCGGCAACATTTGTTTTGTAATATTTGTCGACAGAGATCTTGCCTTTGTCTGTTTTTACGCCCAGTGTTTCGAGTCCAATGCCTTCGATGTTGGCGGCAACACCAACTGCGCTCAATACGATGTCGGCTTCGAGGGTAACCTCGCCGCTGGCCGTTTTTACTGTTGCTTTTACGCCATCGCCGCTGGTATCCACGCTGGTTACTTCGCTGCTGGTCATGATCTCGATGCCCTGTTTTTTGAAGTTTTTCTCCAGTTCTTTTGATACTTCTTCATCTTCAACAGGCACTACGCGGGGCAGAAACTCTACGATGGTTACTTTGGTGCCTATGCTATTGTAGAAATAGCCGAATTCAACACCTATAGCGCCGCTGCCAACGATGATGATGCTTTTGGGCTGGGTGGGAAGTGACATGCCTTCGCGGTAGCCGATGATTTTTTTACCATCCTGTTTAAGGCTGGGCAGCTCACGGCTGCGGCCACCCGTAGCCACGATGATATGACGGCCTTCCACGATCTGTTTTTTGCCTTCGGCATCGCTTACTTCCAGCTTACCGGGAGCGGTAAGTTTGCCAAAGCCCATGATCACGTCAATTTTGTTTTTACGCATCAGGAAGTTGACTCCCTTGCTCATTTTATCTGCAACGCCACGGCTGCGTTTGATGATGGCATCAAAACGGGGTGTGCCGGTAGCTTCAATACCATAAGATTCGGCGTGGCGGATATCATTTGCCACCTGCGCGCTTTTTAGAAGAGCCTTGGTAGGGATACAGCCCCAGTTGAGGCAAATACCGCCCAGGCTTTCTTTTTCAATAATAGCTGTCTTCAAGCCTAATTGCGAGGCGCGGATAGCGGCCACATAACCACCGGGACCACTGCCAAGCACAACTACATCGTATGCCATGTCTAAGATTATTAATTGATTAGATGATTGAGGGGCAAAGGTATTAAAATAGGCTGAATTTAAATATAACAGGTTTAAGAGGTGCAAGGTGTTTAAAGCGTATAAAGAGTTTAAAGGGTATCAGGATAAAAGATAGTATTTGTAAGATGATTATAGTCTTATCGGTTATTCAGCCTTTATAATACCTTTTAAACTCTTTATACGCTTTATACGCTTTATACCCTTTATACTTTTCCAAATACCACCGTAGCCGTATGCCCCCCAAACCCAAACGTATTGCTCATGGCATACTGTACCGGCTGATGGCTGGCCTTCTGCAGGGGGAAACGGAATAGCTGATTAAATGGTGCTTCGATTTCTTCTGTATTGGCTGTGGGCGGCACCTGGCTGTGGCGGATAGCCTGGATACAGGCAATGGCCTCCACTGCACCAGCGGCTCCCAGCAGGTGTCCGGTCATGGATTTGGTGGCGCTGATGGCCAGTTTGTCATGTCCGTCAAACAGGCGGGCAATGGCCCTGAGTTCGCTGGTATCGCCCATATCGGTAGAAGTGGCGTGGGCATTGATATAGTCGATCTGCCCCGGTTGCAGGCCGGCTTCTTCCAGCGCGGCCTGCATGCCAAGCCAGGCTCCTTCTCCATCCGGATGTGTACCTGTGAGGTGATAGGCATCTGCTGCCATGCCGCCACCCAGCACTTCGGCCAGAATGGGAGCATTGCGCTGCAATGCATGTTCCAGGCTTTCTAAAATCAAAGCTCCGGCTCCTTCGCCCATCACAAAACCATCGCGGGTTGGATCAAAGGGGCGGGAGGCGGTTGCCGGATCGTCGTTGCGGGTAGAAAGTGCGCGTGCTGCATTAAAACCACCTACCGATGACTGATTGATGGGGGCTTCGGATCCGCCGGTCACCATTACATCCGCTTTACCCCACCGGATATAGTTGAATGCTTCGATGATGGCAGTATTGGACGTAGCACAGGCCGATACCGTGGCGAAATTGGGCCCGCGCAATCCATATCGGATAGAGATGACTCCCGCTGCAATGTCTACGATCATTCGGGGAATAAAAAAGGGATTAAACCGGGGTGTGCCATTACCCGCAGCATATTCCAGCAGCTGGTCCTGGAAGGTCTGGATACCTCCGTTGCCCGACCCCCAGATTACCCCAATACGGTTGCGATTCAGTTGCGAAAAATCGATGCCGGCCATTTGCCGGGCTTCCTCCACGGCGACCAGTGCGTACTGAGTAAAAGGATCGTAACGGCGGAGCTCATTTTTTTCCAGGTGCTGTGTGATGTCGAAGTTCTTCAGTTCGCAGGCAAAATGTGTTTTGAAGGCTGATGCATCAAAATGTGTGATGCGTGCGGCACCGCTGCGGCCCTCTGTCAGTGATTGCCAGAATGCAGGTACATTGTTGCCAATCGGCGTAAGGGCACCCATACCTGTTATAACTACTCGTTTCATGTATTTATTTCCTTTTTTCTGTCCGTACGCATCAGGTTGCTGATACCGCGGGCCAGTAATTTGTTTTCATTCCGTTCACGTATTTCACACTGGGCATGCACGATCTGTCTTCCCCGTTTTATGAGGCTGGTGATAGCCAGTACTTCCTGTCCCGGCCAGGCCGGAGCAAAATAGTCGATGACATTATTAAGTGTTGTATAAAAATGTGGTTCACCGAGTGAAAACATCGTGGCACCAATAGCATCATCGATGATAGCTGCGGTAACACCACCATGCAGGGTGCCGATTGGATTGGTCATTTCGGGACGTATGGTATAGGCAAATGTTAATTGCCCTTCTGTTGCTTTCACCAATACCGGATCGAGCCATTGCATGAAAGGCGAGGGCGTACCAAGCATTTTTTGGCCTATACGTTCTTCAAAAAAGCGCAGGGCTGGGTTCATATTACTTCTTTTATGCCGTTGAGTGCCCGTGCGGCTGCGGCAGGTGATTGCAGGAAGAGTTCATACAGTTTTGCCGTACCGGCTACGTGTACCTCAGTCTGATTGTTTTCCAGCGCAGTCCATAATTCATCCGCTACCTGCCGGGGTTTGATCTTATCACCCTGAAGGGCTGCCGCAAAAGCTGTGTCGACCAGTGGGGGCATAACCTCTATTATCCGTATCTGTGGAGCTGTACCGGCCAGGGTGAGACGCAGGGCCTGTGTATAGGAATGCAGTGCAGCCTTGCTGGCGCTGTAGGTAGGAATGGATAGTGCGGGTACAAATCCCACGATTGAACTGATATTAATGATAGCAGCTTCCTGCTGTTGTTTAAGATGGGGAAGCAGCAGGTCGGTCAGGTGTACCGCAGCCAGGTAATTGGTCTCCATTTCTTCGCGTGCCAGTGCCTGCGTATCTACCGCCTGGTCGAGCAGATGTTTGTAGGCTTTGCCTGCATTATTGACGAGAATATTCAGATTAGGATAAGTGGAAGTAAGTTGAATGACGAGGTTGGCTACCTCAGCACGGTTGGTCACATCGGCTACCAGGTATTCGGCACCGGATAGCTGAGCAACAGCTTCTTTAAGTTTGGCTTCATTACGGCCAGTCAGAATGATGTTGTTGCCGGCAGCATGAAAGCGGCGGGCTATTTCAAAACCGATACCTGATCCTCCGCCTGTAACCAGTACGGTGTTGTTTGTTGTTGTCATGATTGGGTGTTTTATTATACCGATTGGTATATTTTTGAGTAAAAAAATTATTTTGCGAGTTCTGTCCGGATGATTTTTTCTGCCCGGTCAAGTGTCACTTGTAGCGGGCCGGCATCATCAGCGAGCTTGGCCAGCATCAGTCCTCCTTCTATGAGGGCGATCAGCAGGGTAGCCATGGCGCCGGAATCTGTCTGTGAACGGATGGATCCCTCTTTTTTACCCGTATCAATTGTACGGGCAATAGTACGTGTCCAGTTTTTGACGGCGCCTTTTACTTTTACTTTCAGCGCCGGAAAATTATCATCTGCTTCTACGGCGGCATTCATTACGGGGCAACCGCCCTGTACGGATACCTGCTGGTAAACCCCACGGTAATACCTGATCATGGCCAGCAGCTGGTCTACTGCATTTTCCTGTTGCTGCATGGCCAGCAGCATACCTCCGGCCAGGCGATCGAGATTATAAGAGAAAACGGCCAGGGCCAGCTCGTCCTTATTTTCAAAATTGCCATATATGGCTCCTTTGGTGAGGCCCGTAGCGGCAGTAATGTCTGACAACGAAGTATCCGCATATCCTTTCTTATTAAAAAAAGGCGCTGCTTTTTCGATGATATGCTGCCTGGTTCTTTCTGCTTTTCCTGCCATGAGCGGGGTTTGATGATGTAAAATTATACCGATTGGTATAATATTTCCAAATTTTTATGGTTAAAGCGGTGTGAAAGGTAGAGGGTAAAAGGAAAACCATTGACCTTTTACCTTCTACCTTACACCTTATTAGTTGACGGTGCCTACCCGTTCTATCTCACTGGATGCGCCGCCGGTATTACGACGGGCTGTTTGCTTCATAGCTTTTCCAAAGCGCCAGCTGAAAGAAAGAGTGGCTACTCTTGTGTCGCGTTGTAATTTGAAATATTCTTTGGTTTGCAGGAAGTCTGTAAGGCCTGCCATAGCCTGTGTATAGAAAAGATCGCGTACGGTAAGGCGCAAGGTGCCTTTATTACGTAATACCTGTTTCGAAAAACCAACAGCCAGTTGTCCGGTCGGTTTCAGCACTTCCTGGATATCGTTTTGTGCGCGCGTAATATAGAAACCACTTAATTCAGCACCCCAGCCTTTGCCCAGTTTAAACTGGCTGTTGAGGCTGAAACTGGCCTGCGTTATACGTGCCCGGTATTTACGCCATAGCTGTGCTTCAATGATTTTGTGATTGGCTGTGCCCTGCAGATTGAATGACCACCAGGGGGTAGGGGATAATTGTGTGCTCATGGTCAGGCTGTAGTTCTGCATTTTACCAATATTTCCCTCGGTATATACAATCAGGCCGGTGCTGGTATCTGCATAGAAAACCTGCGAAATATAATCGCGGATCAGGTTATAGCTGAATGTAGTGGAAAGCACTTCTTTGTATAAATGCGATAACTCAAAGTTCCAGGTAAACTGGGGTTTGAAATAGGGATTACCCTGCTGATAGGTGTATTTGTTAATGATAAAAACAAAAGGGTTCAGTTTCTGAAAAGGGGGGCGGTCAATTCGGCGTCCGGCGCGAACGGTAAAGCTGTTGACCGAATCTGCCTGCCAGGTCACAAATACAGAGGGGAAAAGATTTCCATACTGGCGACTGAACGAAGAATCTTTAACCCGTGCATTACCAAGTTGCCGGGCATCATAACCGGTATATTCATAACGTAATCCGCCCTGCAGGCTCCATTTGCCGAGGGTTGCCTGTGCATTGGTATAGAGGGCATGTATATTTTCTGTATAGAGGAAGTGGTTGCTTTTGTTGAGATCATCTACCCATCCATTGTTTTCCCAGGTATAATACTGAGCCAGGTTATCGGTACTTACACGCGATGATTTCCATCCGGTTTCCCATGTCCATTTATCGAAGCGCTGGGTATAGTCCATTTTACCGGTAAGAATACGCAGTGTAGAGGGGATATCGCCTTCAGAAGCATCATCGGGCAAACCGCTGAGTGTGCCTAACCGGTTTTCGAAATGCTGTGCAGTGCGGATACGGTAATGGATCAGGTCAAAATCGGCGGAGAGTTCGCGCTTGCTGTCAAAGTTGTGGCGCATATTGAAATTGATACCTCCCTGTCGCATACGACTGGTATTGAGGCTGGAGGTGTAAATAGTAGAATCTGTCTGGTGTTGCTCATTCATCCAGATGGCAGTGGCCTCGCCGGTATTATGCCGCTGCAGGCTCATACCAGAAAGAGCAAGCCCGAGTGTAGTGCGATTGCTGAGATAATAATCGGCGCCGGTACGCACTACATGCGTATTGCCGCGATTGCGGGTATAGTAAGGTTGCTCAAGCAGGGAGGTTACCTTATTGTCAACATCGTAATAAGTACGCAAGGCATACATATCCATAAACTGACGGTTCAGGTTTGCACTATAGGTCAGGAAGTAATTGAATTTTCCATTACGGTAATTTAACTGCAGGTTGTCATTGTTTTTGGGAAGACGTCCCTGACCTATTGCGACTGTGGCACTGCCATTGAATCCCCGTTGCTTATTTTTTTTGGTGCGGATGTTGATGATACCGGCGTTTCCTGCTGCATCATATTTGGCAGAGGGGTTATCGATCAGTTCAATGGTTTCTATCTGCGAGGAATTCATGCCAGATAGCAGGTTTTGCAGGTCGGCACCTGCCAGCATGGTTGGTTTGCCATCGATCATGATCTGTACTCCGGGTTTGCCCTTGAGGCTGATATTGCCGTCTTTATCTATTGTGACGCCGGGCGATTTTTCGAGTACTTCCATAACCGATGTACCGGCATTGGTGATGGAAGCATCTACATTGACCACGGTACGATCGGTAAGAAACTGCACGAGTGGTTTTTTGGCAGTTACGGTTACATTGCCCAGCGTGGCTTCGGCGGGCTGCAACACAATAGTGCGCAGAACACGGTCTGTTTCATTGCCCAGGCTAAGGTACTGTGTCTGGAAACCAATTCGCGAAATACGACCTGTCAGCGACAGGTTGGTTGCAACAGAAAACTGTACTACTCCCAGGCTGTCGGTGATGGCCTGCTTAAAGACGCTTGAGTCGTTGCGCAGCAGGCTTACGGTGGCACCAGCAAGTGGCTCCTGAGCAGGGCCAACAACGACAAAACGCCAGTTGTTTTCCGAAGCTGGCTGTGCCAGGGAAGACAGGGACATCAGGATTCCTATACCGATCAGTACAATTTTCTGCATATACAATTATCCATCAAAATCGCTGCCTGTACAAGTTCTGTGGCTGTTTTTATGCTGGCGGTAGTGCGGGTGTCGGAAATGTACATAGGAAAAGTTTAAAGGGTATAAGGAGTATAAAGAGTTTAAAGGGTATAAGGAGTATAAAGAGTTTAAAGGGTAGATGGTAGCGGGATAAGAAATAATCAGTCTGCGGACAGGTTTTTTTGAATAGGTTAATATGTAATAAGTCCTTCTTATATCTTTAACCTTTTAAACTCTTTATACTCCTTATACTCCTTATACCCTTTAAACCCTGACTAATGAACCTTTTTGGCAATCTTCTCTGGCTCATCTTTGGCGGCTTTATGGCGGCCGTGGGTTATTTTGTTGTCGGACTGGTGCTTTGCATCACTATTATCGGGATACCCTGGGGGCTGCAATGTTTTAAACTGGCCGGGTTGGTACTATGGCCTTTTGGGCGCCGGGTGGTGAGCGATGGCAGCGGCAGTGGTTGCCTGCCATTATTATTTAATCTGATCTGGTTACTTTGCGGCGGACTTTATACAGCCCTGGTACATTTGGTAATGGGCGCGCTGCTTTGCATTACGATTATCGGCATACCCTGGGGTATGCAGCATTTTAAGCTGATCGAAATTTCGATGATGCCGTTTGGCAAGCGGATTGAGTAGGTTTTGAGTTTTAAGTTTTAAGTTCTAAGTGATAAGTTTTAAGTTAATCGTGATAACTGGAAATAAAGAAAAGAAAGATTTTATCCATACGCCTTTCCAGCTTCAACCTTCTACCCAATCAATCACTTAAAACTTATCACTTAAAACTTACTACTTAGAACTTAAAACTCCAGCCGCAGCACGTTGTTGCCAAAATCAAGAATTACCTTATTGTACTGTTTCAGCAGGTCCTGGCCAATATTGCCATAGAGTTCCTGCGATGATATATGATAAGCGCTGGGATCCACGCCTGCCAGCGGGATGCTGACTGTTTGCGTGCCTAATTCCAGTTTCAGATTGGGAATCTCCAGTATACGCCGTGTATGAGCACCGCCGGCACTTGCGCTTTGCTTATCCACATATTTGCCGGATGCTTTCAGTACATTACTGTCCAGTTCATAAAAGGGTCGCAAAAAGTCGGAGCTGCCGGCTCCGGTGTCAAAATTGAATGGAAGTAGCTTGCCTTTATAGCCTAACAATACTATCGGACGGAGTTGCTCTACAAAAAAGTTTTTAGCAAAGCTGTTGTCTTCCCTGTGCGCGTCTATCAGTAAACTTTTGCGTGTAATGGTGATACGCCCCAGCTCTTTGGCAACAGGGAAACCAATGATCCCATTTATTTTATAAGCGCCGTTGGCAAAGCTCAGAGCCTCGTCGCGAAAAACAAGGAATGGTTCGTTATATATTACGATGGATCCAAAACGTAACTCGGGAGCCACAGCAATACGTACAGGGTTGTAAATGCCGGTAAAGCCCGCAACATAGATACCGGTATCAGGGAGTATGCGAAAACCCAATTGCCGGGCATATGATTCCGAAACAGAGGACAGGCCTGCACCAGTATCAAAAATAAACTGGCCTGGCTGACCGCTGCTTGTAACCTGTATATTGATGAGTCCGGCAATATCTCGTTTAAAAGGAATGCTGTCGGATACCGGCTGCTTTATCTGTTGTGCAGGTTCGCCGGTCAGCGCTTTCCAGATAAGGGTGGCATATTTCTGTCCCTGGAGGTCACTGCCCTTATAACGGTCACTGTAGTGTTTCAGCAGGTACTGACCACTGCGCGCTGCTTCGCGGTATTGAAAGGAGCGAACGTAATTGTCGTGCAGCAGGCTATAGTAATCGAATGCGATAAAGTCCGCTGGCTGCTTTTTCTTTTTTATATATTTTTTCAGCAGCTGATTGGATATTGCCGGCTGATTACAGGCATTCGCATATGCCGCGCTGTAAAAATAGTACAGGGGATGAGAAGGGTTGTTGTTTAGCTCATGCAAATGCGAAAACTGTTTGGTCTTGTAAAGCGTAAAAAGTGTGTCCTGTTGCCGGGCCTGCAACCAGGCAGGCGAGAGCAGTAACAGAAAATATAAAAATAATCGGCGCGTATTCATATTAGTTAAACAGCAAAGTAACAAATCTGAGTGTATTAGGTTGTGCCGGTGGTTTCTTTTAACAGAATACTAAAAGGGGCAATTATACCGGCAAATCCATGCCGTATAATTGCCCATCCTTCATTCCTCGCGATTTACCAGGTCGCTATCCTGCAGAGGCCATCATCATCAGTTGCCTCGCGCCCGGTCTGCAGGATAGAGGAAAGCTCTTATGCCGGTAAGTGGACCCGGTAATCATTTTACCGGCGGTATGTAATAATACAAACCTACAGGCACGGATATTAAATTGCGTATTGAGCCGGTATGAGCTGTGTTTTATGCCGGTGAAGTGTAGGAGAAATGAGTTGATATGCAATAGTCTTTATCTGTTCCTTTTGCGCCAGTTCCAGGGAGGAGTGGGTTTACTTTCGGCCCATAATCCTTTGCGCTGCAGGCGTGCCTGTTTTTCGAGCAGTGAATAACTGCTGTCGGAGGAATATTGCCTGTAATGCCAGGCGAGACCTGCTTCTATCAGGGCTTTATTGATATTGGTACCGGCGGCAGTGGAGACTACTCCGATCAGTCGTTTATTACGATCAAACCGGGTACCCGTTACTGTTATGTTTTTACCAAAGCAACTGTCGGAAATAAATTGCCGTGCGCGGGCACCATAAGGCTGGCCTTTTTCCGGGCAGTCGATATGCGCCAGTCTGATGGTAAGTGTTTGCCGGTTATAAAGCAGGCTGATCGTGTCTCCGTCTTTTATTGCTATGACCTTCCCTTTACGAATAAGAATGGCCGATGCAGCCGGCTCATGAGGATTTGCCTTTACACAAAACAATACGATGAAGAAAAAACTCAGAAATCCCCGGGTTACTGACATGAAGCAGAATAATTACCGATACGGATTATTGCGTACGTATCCGGCTACAAAGTTAGCCGTTGCTTCCACATCCGCATGCAATTGGGGAGCTGCAATATGCAGACTGCGTGAAAGTGCTGCGGCTTCCTGCATATCGGAAGTAGTGGATTTATTTTTTTGCCAGAGGTCGATGAATAATTGTAACTGATAAGCCGGCAGATGTATAGCCAGTGAATGACTTCTGCCTGATTCAAGCAACTCGGCATCCACTCCTTTTTTCTTAAGGGAAATGCACAGGGAAATAGCTTCCCAGATACTGTTTTCCATTTTCATTTTGAAGTTGGCCTGGCAGGAGCGGCAAAGTGCCTGTCCCCATTCCTGCATAGATGCCTGTAACAATGCTTCGGTGGCGGGGTTGTGACAGTTTTCGCAACAGGCAGGATAGTGGTCTTGCATAGGAGATACCGGATAGTTCACTGCTATAACGGAAGGGGGCAGGGTTTAGTATTTACCAGGAAAAGGAGGAGGGCGGAAGGTAGAAGGTTAGCGTAAATTATCACTTAAAACTTAACACCTATCACTTATAACTCTCCTTCTATCGTCCTCCTGCCACTTCCAGAAAGCTGCCGGTTGTATAGGATGCATCGGCAGAAAGCAGCCAGAGTATGGCGGCAGCTACCTCATCGGGGTATCCGCCCCGTTTCATGGGCAGGCTGGCTGCCAGGCGGTCTACCCGGCCGGGTTCGCCACCACTGGCATGTATGTCTGAATAGATAAAACCCGGCCTCACTGCATTTACCCGTATACCCCAGGGCGCCAGTTCTTTTGCCAGTCCAAGGGTAATGCTGTCTACCGCACCTTTTGATGCAGCATAATCTACGTATTCGCCGGGCGCTCCCAATCGGGCGGCAACGGAAGACACGTTTACGATGGCACCACCATGGCCCCCCCGCTCGGTCGACATTCGTTTTACCGCCTCTCTACTACAAAGTATGACGCTATCGATATTGGCTGCCCAGATACGCTGCAATCTGGAGCTATCCAGTCCCAGTATACCCGTTTGCTGTTCCAGGATGCCCGCATTGTTGACAAGGGCCGTGAGGGTGCCTGTTTCTTTATCTATTTTTTCAAAGAGGGAAAGCACTTCGTTTTCTTTGCTTACATCTGCCTGTATGGTAAGACAGGCTGCGCCTGATGCACGCACTTGTTCTGCCACCTGCATGGCAGCTGCTTTATTTTCACGATAGTTGATACATACTTTATAGCCTTCTTTTGCGGCACGTATGGCAGTGGCTGCACCAATGCCGCGGCTGCTGCCTGTTATCAGGATGATTTTTTCCATATACTAAAATAGGGAACCTGCTGACTGCAAAGCCAAAGCAGTTTTGTATAAAAGAAAAGTAGCAGTTGGGTTTTAAGTTTTGGGTAGGGGGCTGAGGGTGTAAGGTAAAAGTAAGAGAGTTACATCTTCAGCTGTACTACAGTTACACTTAAAGGAGTTACAACTCATCAGTTCAACTACTGAGTTTTGCACCGTTAAAACCTACAACTTATTACTTAAAACCTACAACTTAGAACTTACTACTTATAACCCTTCGCCTTTCTCCTTCTGTCTTATTACCCTATCTTTGCAGGCTTTTTTATGGAAACGTTGAAATACGAGGCAGGTAAAACGATCAGGCTGGCTATACCCATTGTAGTGGGGGAGCTGGCGCAGATGGCCTTGCATATAATTGATACAGCCATGGTGGGAGCCATCAGCTATAAACAGCTGGCGGCTGCGGCGCTGGTTATTAATACCATGAATATTCCTTTCGTTCTGGGTATTGGCATGACTATTTCGGTATCACAAATGGTTTCCCTGGCGCATGGCCGTCAGAATGATAAACAGGTATCTCATTATTTTTATAATGGCTTTTTGCTTTGCGCGCTAACAGCCGTCACAATCTCCCTCGGTCTTGTATTTGGAAAAAATATCCTGCTGCACATGGGCCAGGATCCGGAGGTGGTAGCTTATGCCATGCCCTTTATGCAACTGATGGGGTTATCCATAATTCCCATGCTGCTGTTTATGACGCTTAAGCAGTTTACGGATGGATTGCAGTTTACACGTACGGCCATGGTTTTATCACTTTGTGGTATGCCGCTTAATATCCTGCTCAACTACCTGCTTATTTATGGCAACTGGGGTTTTCCGCGACTCGAGTTGCAGGGAGCGGGCTGGTCAACACTCATCACCCGTACGCTGATGTTTGTGGTGCTGGGATGGGTAGTGTTACGCCATCGCACCTTTGCACCTTATATCCAGGACCGGGCTGTGCAGTGGCGTCTTAAAAAGCGTACACTGGGCGAGCTGCTGCATATTGGTGTACCCAGCAGCCTGCAGATTGGTATGGAGGCGGGGGCTTTTGCTGTATCGGGTATTCTGATAGGTACCATTAGTGCGGTTGCACAGGCAGCTCACCAGATCGCCCTTAGCTGTGCGGCATTTACTTTTATGGTTTCGATGGGACTTGCCCAGGCAGGATCCATTCGGGTGAGCAACGCATTTGGCAGCAGCAACTGGCCCAAAATATCGCGTATTGGTCGCAGCACCCTGGTTACAGCACTGTGTTATGGTATTTTCTGTGCCGTCCTCTTTTCGCTGCTGCGTAACCAGCTGCCCCATTTCTTTAATAAAAATGAAGCGGTAATAAGCCTGGCGGCCACGCTGCTGCTGTTTGCTGCGCTGTTTCAGATATCAGACAGTACACAGGCTATCGGAGCAGGTTTGCTGCGCGGAATTAAGGATGTAAAGACGCCGACCATACTGATTGCGATTGCTTACTGGGCAATAGGCCTGCCTCTTGGTTATATACTGGCGTTTAAATTTGATATGGGTGCACCGGGCATGTGGATTGGGTTGATTGCCGGACTGAGTTTTGCCTCCGTATTTCTGATACTAAGGTTTTTGCGCAAAGCGAAGGGAGTTATAAGTAAAAAGTTTTAAGTGATAAGTTTTAAGTAATAGGTCAATGGTGAAGGGGAGGAGGTAAGGGAGGTTGTTTTTAATTATTTGGTAATCATTATATTAATTAACTTAAGACATATAACTTATTACTTAAAACGGGTCTCCCGAGATTTTTTGAAAAAATCATTCTTAACAAATAGGCTAATTGCCAATGTATCCTTACCTTTGCGATCCAAAATTTTGTATCAATCATGGCCAGAGTATGTCAGGTAACAGGCAAAACACCGATTGGAGGTCACAAGGTATCTCACTCCAATATTAAAACCAAGCGTCGGTTTCTGCCTAATCTGCAGGTGAAGAAATTTTACCTGGCAGAAGAAGATAAGTGGATCACGCTCAAACTGTCTACTGATGCAATCCGCACCATCAACAAGCGCGGTTTGTACAGTGTAGTAAAAGAACTGAGAGCTAAAGGCGAAAAGATCTAACAAACGGGAATAAGTAGCTGCAGGCTGCTGTTTCTACAGAATATATTTAAACAAGCATTATGGCAAAGAAAGGTAACCGTGTACAAGTGATCCTGGAATGCACTGAGCACAAGACCAGTGGTCAGCCCGGCACCAGCCGTTATATCACGGTAAAGAACAAAAAGAACAATCCCGAAAGGCTGGAGTTGAAAAAATACAACGCTATCCTGAAGAAGGTGACTGTTCACAAAGAAATTAAATAAGGATAAAGCGGGTTGTCTGTCAACCGGTATTATTCCTTTCAATCAGAATTGATAAATTAAGATATCATGGCAAAAGCAGCTTCAAAAAACGCGAAAGTAAAGGATTTGAAGGCCTCTGCAGAAGCAAAGAACTGGACTAAAGTAATTAAGGCTGTACGCAGCCCCAAGACCGGTGCTTATACCTTCAAGGAAGCTATCATCCACAAAGACAAAGTGAAAGATTACCTGGCTCAGAAATAAGCTGAGAGGGTATTATATAGTTAAAAGCTATTCGTGACAACACGAATGGCTTTTGTTGTTTTATCCGTAGTAAGCTAAAAGGCCAAAGGATAAAGGTAAACGGTAAAATGTTCTTCCTTTTTCCTTCCATCTTTTACCCTTTACCTTCATTCGACAAATTGCTATCTAAAAAGAATTGTATGGGTTTTTTCAATAAACTATTCGGTAAGAAAGAAAAAGAAAGCCTCGATCAGGGGCTGCAGAAAACCAAGGAAGGATTTCTGGCGCGTATCACAAAAGCTATTGCCGGCAAAAGTACAGTAGATGAAGAAGTGCTGGATAGCCTGGAGGAAGCCCTGGTAGGAGCCGATGTAGGTATCGAAACCACTGTGCGTATTATTGAACGGATTGAAAAGAGAGTGGCCCGCGACAAATACATGAGCAGTACCGAGCTTAATAAAATACTTCAGGAAGAAATCGAACAAATATTGGTAGATGCGCCTGAGTCAAATAGTTATGCCTTTAACTCGGAGTTGCCTTCGAAGCCATACGTTATCCTTGTAGTGGGGGTAAACGGGGTGGGTAAGACAACTACGATCGGTAAACTGGCTCACAATTTCAACAAAGCCGGGAAGTCGGTTTTACTCGGTGCTGCAGATACGTTCAGGGCTGCCGCCGTAGACCAGCTCACCATCTGGAGCGAACGTACCGGCGTACCGATTATTAAACAGGGCATGGGCGCCGACCCGGCTGCTGTGGCTTTTGATACCGTACAAAGTGCGGTCTCGCGCAACAGCGAGGTCGTATTGATTGATACCGCCGGTCGCCTTCACAATAAAGCTCACCTCATGGAAGAGCTGAGTAAGATCAAACGCGTTATCCAGAAAGTGATTCCGGATGCACCACATGAGGTGCTGCTGGTACTCGATGGCTCTACCGGTCAAAATGCCCTGGAGCAGGCCCGTCAGTTTACAGCCGCAACCGATGTGTCGGCACTGGCCATTACCAAACTGGATGGTACCGCCAAAGGTGGCGTAGTGCTGGCCATTGCCAACCAGTTTAAGATACCGGTTAAATTTATAGGAGTGGGCGAAAAGATGGAAGACCTGCTGGTATTTGACAAACACGAGTTTGTCGACAGCCTGTTTAGCCTCGAAAAGAAGTAGGCTGCATTTCCTGCCGCCACTCACCCGGCTTTGTAACAACGTATTTCAAATCTTATATTAGCCCATGGATGTTTTTGCCGGCATAGATCTGGGGACCACACATCTTAAAGTGGTGCTGACCGATGGGCAGGAACAGGTATTATGGCAAAAGAAATGGCCGGTACAAAGTCTGCAGCCTCATCAGGGCTGGCAGGAACAGGATCCGCTGGCTATCCGTGCTATTATTTTGCTGGCACTGCGGGAACTGGCTGCTGTTATTCCGCCCCGAGCCAGCCGTTGCATAGCAGGTTTCAGTACAGCCATGCATGCCCTGCTGCTGCTCGATAAAAACGATCAACCGCTCACCTCCATCATCACCTGGGCCGATACACGCAGCCAGCCTCAGGCAGCCTCATTACGCCATACCAGTCAGGGACGTCATATCTACCTGCTCACAGGCACCCCCATTCATCCGATGTCGCCGCTTTGCAAAATTGCCTGGATGCAGGAAAATCGTCCGGAGGTAATGGAGCAAAAGCCGCGCGTGGTATCACTCAAAGACTGGATATGGAAGAGTCTGACTGGGTATTATGAAATCGATCACTCAGTAGCTTCCGCTACCGGTCTTTTTGATATTCACCGCAGGCAATGGTGTACAGAAGCATTGACGCTGGTGGGCATTACGGAGTCTCAGTTGAGCCGACCGGTATCCGTATTTCATCATCTTCCTGCAGGCAATCACTATGCGGATTTGAAACACTGGAAGGTTCCCCTGGTATGGGTGATAGGAGGGAGCGACGGATACCTGGCCACACTGGGTAGCGGAGCTACAAAACCAGGAGATATGGCACTTACCATCGGCACCAGTGGCGCAGTTCGGGTATTGCGTTCGCAACCAGTGCCCGATGAGCAGGGTGTCTTATTTCATTATGCTGCGGCAGAAGGTCAGTACCTTTCCGGCGGTGCTATCAATAACGGCGGCAACCTGCTTGCCTGGTTTGCGGATATCTTCCTGCAGGGACAGCAAACCACGGCTGCCACCTTAAGCTACTGGCTTGACCAGGCAGCATTAGTAGCACCCGGTGCAGACGGACTTCGCTGCATTCCTTATGTGTATGGTGAGCGGGCTCCTATCTGGGATGCATCAGCCAAAGCTTCTTTTACCGGTATTCATGCCGGCCATACAAAAGCTCATTTTCTCCGGGCTATCCTGGAAGCTGTGGCCTCATCACTTTACCAGATTACACAAGCCATTGAAGCTGGAGGCGAAAAGATTGAGCGGGTATATGCCAGTGGTGGTTTTACTGAATCGGCACTTTGGCTCGATATTGTTTCCCGGCAGCTAAATAAAAAACTCATCGTGTCGGATGAGGCAGATGCGTCTGCTCTTGGAGCGGTGAAAATAGCGGTGAGGAGTTTAAAAGTATAAAGGGTATAAAGAGTTTAAATGAGTTTAAAGGGCCTGTTCATTTTTACACTGCCCACTGTCCACTGTCAACTGTTAACTGTCAACTGTCCACTGTTAACTGTCAACTGTTCTCTGTCCACTATGTACTATCTTTGCCGTCTGCAATGAAAACAAAAACACTCCGTAAAGACAAGGTTAATATCATCACGCTGGGCTGCAGCAAAAACATGGTTGACAGTGAGGTGCTCAGTGGTCAGTTGCGTGCCAACGATATTAATGTGGTGCATGAAAATGCCAGATTGGATCATAATATAGTGGTTGTCAATACCTGTGGGTTCATCGATAAGGCGAAGGAGGAAAGTATTAATACCATACTGGACCAGGTGGAATTGAAGCGCCGCGGCAAACTGGACAAGGTATATGTGACCGGTTGCCTGAGTGAACGTTATAAAAACAACCTGGAAACAGAGATTCCCGAGGTAGATGCTTTTTTTGGCACCATGGAGTTGCCGCTTATCCTCAAACAGTTTGATGCTGATTATAAAACGGAGTTGCTGGGCGAACGCCTGCTGGCAACACCGCAGCATTATGCCTATATGAAAATATCAGAAGGCTGTAATCGTACCTGTGCTTTCTGCGCCATTCCGCTCATGCGTGGCAAACACGTGAGCAAATCTATCGATGACCTTGTACGCGAGGCAGAAGGGCTGGTGAAAAAAGGAGTGAAAGAAGTGATGCTGATTGCGCAGGAACTTACTTATTACGGTCTGGACATCTATAAAAAACGCGCCCTGCCTGATCTGCTCCATCGGCTGGCCGATGTAAAGGGCCTGGAATGGATACGCCTGCACTATGCTTACCCCTCTAAATTTCCGCTCGAAATACTGGATGTGATGCGTGAGCGTCCGAATATCTGCAACTATCTCGATATGCCCTTACAGCATGCTGCCAACAACATGCTGAAAGCAATGAAACGCCAGATTACCCGCGAGGAAATGGAAGACCTGGTATCGGCTATACGTGAAAAAGTGCCGGGTATTTGTCTGCGTACAACACTGATTGCCGGATTCCCGGGCGAAACCGAAGATGATGTGGATGAGTTAAAAATGTTTTTGCAGAAACAACGGTTTGACCGGGTGGGTATCTTCTCCTATTCGCATGAAGAAGGCACCAGCGCCTATGACCTCGCCGATACCATTCCTGCCGAAGAGAAAGAGCGCCGGGCGCAGGAGATTATGGAAGTGCAGCAGGAAATTTCGTTTGAACTGAACCAGGAAAAAGTAGGCCGCGTTTTCAAAACACTCATCGATAAAAAAGAAGCCGGCCGCTACCTTGGCCGCACCGAATTTGACAGCGTGGAAGTAGACAATGAAGTGATTATTCACTCCAAAGATAAACTACCCGTTGGCGAATTTGTGAACGTACGCATTACAAAAGCGTATGACTATGACCTTGAGGGGGAAGTGGTGGGGAGAGAAGTTTAAAGGTTTAAAAGTTTAAATAGCTAAAGTGGTTCTTGCTGTCCACTGTTAACTATTAACTGTTAACTGTCACCCTGTACACTACTGAAACCGTACAATCAATGTATCAAAACCGTACATCTCAAACGGTTGTCTATCTCTAATTTATTGTAAATCAATAGATGCTTTCTCTGGCACGTTTTTGCTTTTCATAGTTGCCGTGAACCAGTTTTTTTGATATTCCGGTCCAGGGTTCCGGCATCACTCAGCCGGTGCCGGCACTCGGATTCGGAGTTAATAACTGCTACATGACACATCGCACTATTGAATCCATTTTGCTCGACAACAGTTTTTATGAATGGTATCTTCAGACAGATCCCATTGAGGTAGCCCGTTGGAATGCCTGGCGCATAGCTGCTGATCATAACAGCCGGCTGATTGATGATGCGGTATATGCCCTTCATGTATTGACCAGTCTGCGCGACGAGGAAGGACATCCCCGACCGGTGCATGCGGTGCAAATCCGTCTGCAGCAGGCCCGCGAAAAAGCCCTTCGGCAGACCGATGTGGAGCTGCATCCTTCCAACAAGGCTGAAATTCCCGATCAGCACATCGAAGCCTGCCTTATCGGTTAATTTATTCATTAAACAGTTTATTCTTAAATACAGCTACAATGAAAAGCATTCTATCCTTTCTTACGTTGCTTCTTTTTACAGGTTCGTTGGTTGCTCAGAATGATCAAACGCCCTATCAGACCGTTTCGCTGAAAGATAAAAAAATCACCGAGGCCTATGTACGCACCAGCGGTGGTTATATTCATGCCAGCGGAGCTGCTGCTGAACCGCGTGTTGAAGTATATATCCGCGGAAATGGAAATAAGGAATGGCCGCAGGAAGAAATCCAGTCTTTGCTGAACGAAAATTATGAGCTGACTGTAAGTACTGAAAACGGCAAACTGACGGCAACTGCCCGCAATAAAAAGAATAATCAGAATTGGAAAAAGTCGCTCAGCATATCGTTTAAACTGTATTTACCAGCATCGGCCTCCACCGACTTTGTCACCAGTGGCGGCAGCATTCAGCTTAGTGATTTCAAAGGAGGTACTCATGAATTTACTACCAGCGGTGGCAGTCTGAGGGTAGAGCGTGTAGATGCCAAAATTAATGGCGTTACCAGTGGCGGCAGTATTTATGCAGACCAACTGGCAAAAGATATAAGCCTTACTACCAGTGGAGGTAGCATTGAGGCTAAAAACAGTAATGGCCATATTCGACTTACCACTTCGGGAGGTTCGCTGACCCTGCAGCAATTGAAAGGTGATATCGGCGCCAGCACCAGCGGTGGCAGCATAAAAGGAAATAATATTGATGGCACCCTGTCGGCACATACATCTGGTGGCAGTATCACGATGGATAATATTTCAGGCAATCTTAAAACAGGTACCAGCGGCGGTCATGTAACGGTAAGAATGGTACGCCTGGATAAATATGTAGATGTACATACTTCTGCAGGTGGTATTACGCTGGACCTGCCGAAGGGTCAGGCGATGGATCTGGACCTTAGTGGCAATAAAATTGAAACCGACCGTCTGGAAGACTTCAGTGGCCGAATTGACCGCGACCGTGTAGAAGGCAAACTGAAAGGAGGGGGTACCCGGATAGAAGCGCGCGCCAATAGCGGACGACTCAATCTCAAATTTCATTAATGAATGAAACAGGGAAGATGACTTCCCTGTTTTTTACTTACCGACATATCTAATACCACATTATCACATGATCAAAAACTATCTTCTGGTTGCCTGGCGTAACCTGTGGCGTAAGAAAAGTTTTTCCATTCTTAATATTACGGGACTGTCTATCGGAATGGCAGCCGCCGTGCTTATCCTGTTATGGATCCAAAGTGAAATGCGGTATGATCAGGGGTATGCCAATAAAGAACGGATTTATGATGTCTGGAACCGGTTTAAGAAAAACGGCGAAATCAATTGCTGGCGCACCACGCCCAAAGTGATGGCCAGCGCCATCCAGGCTGATTATCCGGAGGTAGAGCAAACCACGAGGGTTAATTATCCTACATCTGTATTATTCAGCCTCGGTGATAAACGGATTACAGCCCGAACCTGCGCTGTAGACTCTACGTTTCTGAATATTTTCGAGTTGCCCCTGCTGGAAGGTAACCGTTCTAAGGCTCTTGATGGTCTGTATTCACTGGTAGTTACACAGGATCTGGCCAAACGGTTATTTGGCGATGAAAATCCGATGGGCAAGGTCGTGAAGCTGAATAACGAGCACAATTTTACGGTGACGGGTGTATTGAAAGAAAAACCCCGCAACAGCCGGTTTAATTTTGAGTGCCTGGTTTCCTGGGCCTATCTGCGGTTTATGGGCGAGGATGATAGTTTCTGGGGCAATAACTCAACCAGTACCTATGTAAAGCTGAAAAAGAATGCTTCGTTTGATGCGATGCAGGCCAAGATACTTACACTGCGTAAAAAATACGATAAGGAAGATCCAGATATGGAAACCTTTCTTTATCCGGTTACACGTACTTATCTGCACGGCCGTTTTGAGAATGGCAAAGAAGCCGGGGGACGTATTGAGATCGTTCGCCTTTTTGGCATAATTGCCGGGTTTATTCTGCTGGTAGCCTGTATCAATTTTATGAACCTGAGCACTGCTCGTAGTGAGAAACGCGCCAAGGAGGTAGGTATACGCAAGGTAGTAGGTGCCCGCCGCCGTTCACTCATAGCTCAGTTTCTTGGCGAGTCTGTTCTGATGTCGTTGCTGGCTGCTGTTGTAGCAGTGCTGATTGTACAACTGGCATTACCTGCATTCAATAAACTCGTGGATCGTCAGCTGGCGCTGGAGTGGAACAACGGTACATTCTGGCTGGGCGCCCTGGTATTTGTAATCGCCACCGGTCTGCTGGCAGGTAGTTACCCAGCGCTGTTCCTTTCTTCGTTTAAGCCGGTAAGTGTGATGAAGGGCACATTTAAGGCGGCCAATGCGTTGATTACTCCGCGTAAGGTACTGGTGATAGGCCAGTTTACATTTGCTATTGTACTCATTATTGCCACAATCATTGTGCGTCAGCAAATGTATAATGCCCAGCAGCGGCAGACGGGTTACGATAAAGGCAATCTCATCTATACATTTATGGAAGGGGATATGTATAAGAATTATGAGGTGATCAAACAGGAGGTGCTTTCTTCCGGTGCAGTCACTTCCATCACCAAAACGAGCGCACCTATCACAGAAAGCTGGAGCAATACCTGGGGTATGTACTGGAACGGGAAGGATCCCGATGACAAACGGGTTGTAAACCGGCTGTGTGCTGATAATGCAATAGTAAAAACAATCGGTCTTCAACTGGTACAGGGACGTGATTTTGATCTTACTACTTACCCAACCGATTCAAATGCCACTATCCTCAACGAAAGCGCCGTAAAACTGATGGGGTTAAAAGAGCCCCTGGGTCAGATTATAAAGGATATGGGAGAGGAGTTTAAAGTAATTGGTGTTGTAAAAGACTTTATTGTAGAATCGCCTTATCAGCCAGTAAACCCCATGGCCATACATGGAGCAAAGGGGTATTTTAATGTTATTAATCTGAAACTGAATCCTGCGCATACCAATACAGCCAATATCAGTAAGATTGAAGCCATCTTCAAGAAACATAATCCTGAATACCCTTATAACTATCGCTTTACCGATGAAGAGTATTCGCACAAATTTGATAACGAAAAACGTACCGGCACACTGGCCACTTTGTTTGCATTGCTGACAATTGTGATCTCCTGCCTGGGACTGTTTGGGCTGGCCAGCTATATGGCCGAAAACAGAATTAAGGAAATAGGTGTGCGTAAAGTGCTTGGAGCCTCCGTAGGTTCTATCACCCGCCTGCTTTCCGTTGACTTTCTGAAGCTGATCCTGGTTTCATTTGTAATTGCCGCACCGCTTGGTTACTGGGCTATGCACAACTGGCTCAAAGATTTCCCGTATCGTGTACCTATACAATGGTGGGTATTTGCTGCGGCAGGACTTCTTTCGGTGGGCATTGCCTTGCTGACAGTTAGTTTCCAGGCTTTGCGTGCTGCCCGGAGCAACCCGATGAATAGTCTGCGGACAGAATAATAATCATCTCATTGGTTGGTCTCAGACTTTTTTGGTTGGTCTGAGACCTTTTTTGGTTGCTCTGAGACCAACCAATGAGAATCGTGAAAAATAATCAGGGGGCTGGTCTGTGACCGCCCCCTTTTTGGTTGGCCTGAGACTTTTTTGGTAGGTCTGAGACCTTTTTTGGTTGGCCTGAGACTTTTTTGGTTGGTCTCAGACCAGCCAATTACATGTAGTATGCATACTACAAATCGTCGGGGGGCGGTATTACAGGCAAATGAGCGCTTCAACTATTTTTTTGGGGGCAGCGATGTTCTTTCTTTGTATCAGCAAATGAGGCACCCTTTTACAAGCTTATAGCCCGTTTTTTATCCTTTATCCTGATGAAAACAAAGATCCAACAGTCCAGTAACCGCCCGTGCGGTAGCCATGAAAAACAAATGGTCCATCCGGAACCTCAAAAGCTGTCCTAAAATTTCGTGCCACCCCTCCACCGGGGGTGGCACTTTTATTTCTGAAAAATGCTGATACTAACGATATATACAATCTGGCGCAACCGGTCGCTGCTACGGCAGAAGCTTCAACGACTCGTTGCGAAGCATGTAATAGGTGCCGCGATTGTGCCCTGATGGGATACTTACGTGCAGGTGTTATGAAAGAGGACGGGGCTCAATCAGCCATGGTCATCATTCATAACAGAAAGTAACGCTATGTCGGTTTCTGATTAAAGCCGGGATTTGATAAATATCAAAGTGATTTTACGGCCAGGCATACGTGTAGTGAAATGGAAACCCTAATATGAAACATGTAGTAAAAGCGCTACACCTGCAGCCGTACATTTTTTACAAATCATTCAGTGCTTGTTCTATTTTATTTGCTGCTGACCTGTATTTACTTTGATGCTGAAATGGAAACTAACTGCTTTCTTATTAATCATCCCAATAACCTATAAAACCAATCATGTATGGAAACACTTCAACACATTGCAGGCCGTATTGCCGGTAGTTTCCTTCCGGCAGCTGTACGTCACAACAATTTTTTTATAAATGATATTCCGGCCGATCTGCCGATCGACCATAACCAGGAATGGGTAGCTTCTGTAATTGGAGGCATGCTGGCTACGGTCATAGATCATGCACGCGATACCTGTATCCGTCTTTCTGCCCGCAAATATGGGTATGTGATGGTACTGGAAGTACGTGAGTCGGGTAGTATTAATGGCTATGCCATGGCCTGTGGCCTGCAGGAAGTACAGGGCCTGGCCGAAAAAATCGGCGGCTGCCTTAACATCAGCATCACCCGCCCCGAAACAACCATCTCATTCAGTTTCCCGAATCTGCCAATAGCAGCATAGTGGAGGACAGTGGGCAGTTGACAGTTGACAGTGAACAGTTGACAGTGGGCAGTTGACAGTGGGCAGTTGACAGTGGACAGTGAACAGTTGACAGTGGGCAGTTGACAAGTTAATAGCCGATAGTTGTTACTTAGAACTTACAACTTAGAACTTACAACTTAGTACTTACAACTTAGAACTTACAACTTATAAGCCTTTCAGCTTCCCCCTTTCACCATTAACCTTTATAAATACCTTTCGCTTAAGGCCTGTGTAAAAATCTTATAGTAGCTGATCGCATCTGCCGGTTTGTTGTGCTGAACCAGTTCAACAGCCGGCAGGATCATTTTCTGATACATATATTCCAGAATTTCTTCTTTATTGTCGGCAGAACGGATGGCGTTTACCAGCGCTGGTCCCAGTCTGTCATATACCTGTAGCATTTCTTCTCCTTCCCTGTTGGTACGCATATGTTGCTCGCGCAGTCTGCGCAGGGTATTAAGCTCCGTACAATTGTCGGCAAGCCCCCGGTGTGTAACACAGGCTGTAGTCAGGAAACAGTTGCCTCCTTCAGAAATACTGCTGGGGTCATGATAGTTGAAGTTCAGGATCGGGTTATTTTTTTTATCCAGCAGTGAAGCGCTGAGATAAGGAGTGATGACGAATTTTGGATTTTTGGGTATTTGCTTTATGAATTTGTGATCACCATCTTTCTTATCCAGTTTGGTGCTGACCTCCCATTTGACCGGGCTGTCTTCCAGCTTTTTCACGCCGGTAATACGAAAGCCATATTCAGTGACTTTGCTGGCTTCTGTCTGCGAGCTGTTTTCAAAGAAATAAGCTTTAAGCGTCAGTTTTTTTGCCTCGTCGGAGGCGGTAGAGAAATTACTCAGCGTGTTGTTATATACGGCGATATCATACAGCCACTGCGCCTGTAACGAATTGTTTTTGGGTGTGACATAGTAGGTGGGCGAATCCTGCAGCCTGCGAATTGCTTTTGGTAAACCGGCGGCTGCAAAAATGGCAAAACTGCTTTGCTGAAGGAAGGTCCTGCGTTTCATTTTTTGCTGAAAAATAACTGAGCTGCTTTTGCCAGTCAATACCCATTAATGGGTACAGCAATAACGGGAAATTACGCATGGTGAAACGACTGTCTGTTTCGCTAATTTGCAGTTTATGAGTAATCAAGAACCCGAATACTGGCTGAGTGGCCCGGTGGCAGGTATCCCGCCACTTTTGCAACCAGTGGCCCATGCCCTGCTACAGGCCCGGCGCGAAGTACTGGCAATAGCCGCTGAGTTCCCGGAACATCTCCTCTGGGAAAAGCCTGCCGGACTGGCGTCTGTTGGTTTTCATCTTCAACACCTGCGTGGAGTACTCGACCGGTTATTCACCTATGCCCGTGGTCAGTCACTCACCCCGGATCAACTTAATCAACTGAAAGGAGAAGGTCAGCCAGACTCCGGTACAACGTCTGTGATGGAACTGTTAGCTGCCTTTGATCAGCAGGTAGAAAAATCGTTGCAGCAACTACAGCAAACAGCAGAGATAACATTGACAGAAACCCGTCTGGTTGGTCGCGCTGCCATACCTTCTACCACTATCGGATTGCTGGTACACGCCGCAGAACATACAATGCGCCATACCGGACAACTGCTGGTTACCGTACGCATATTGCAGACCGGATAAAACAAAGCGGGTATTCCTTTAATAACAAGCAGTATTATTTGCTCTTCGGTACGTTCATTCCCTTTTCTTTCATCTGAGCCAATAATTTGGCTGGTATGGGCCGGCAGGAGCAGTTTTGCAGATGAGCAAGATGCCATTGCACGCGTTGTTCAAAGCTGGCATTGGCAGGCATAGGATGCTTGTGATGCCAGTCTGCATTCATTCGTGGTGCTGAAGAAGATTTTGAAGTAGCCATTCAATAAGTTTTATGATGAGGAAGACTGGTTGATCAGCGACCGGGCGGAGCCTGGCCATTTACCGGCAAGCGGACTGATGCCGGAGGTACGGATACAAAGCAGGTAAAGGCCAACAGCCATTACGATGGTAGACGGAAAGGCAGCGCCGATACCGAGTGGCGTTATGGCCAGCAAAAAAAGAATACCTCCGATACAGCCGGTGCGGCAAAACCATCCGCTGTTTAATAGCGCAAAACCGGCAATCAGCTGGCAAAGTGCAATCATACTTACAATAAAAACACTGTTCGCGGCAAAATAGCCATTGATAAAATGCCGGTACGACGACAGAAAAGTTGTATCTGCATACAGCTGATACAACGACGGGTGGGTATGTATGGTAATATTGTTGACAATACCTGCGCCGATAAACAGGAGAGCGAATAAAATACGCCCTGTTCTCGGCCGCTTGATGGCTGCCAGCAATAAAAGCAGGGCAACGAGGTTAGAAACCAGCCATGCCGGCCAGTATTCAGCAAATGACATAGGCCCGAATTTTTAACAAGGATAGAAAAAGGCAAAAAGGATGGATATGACCGGCCTCAGCGGCAGCTATGATTGTTGGCAGCCTGAGGGTGCCTGCAACAATGGCAACATTTCTTTAATAAAACGCCGGGTTACATCGCCGCTGATATCGAGGCAGGGATCAAGAATCGTAATGTCTAATCCGGTAAGCATTGGACTGGCCAGCAGTGGGCTCAGCCATTTACCCAGTTCATCGTATGAAAGCCCTCCTGGATCCGGGCTATCTACAGCTGGCATCCATCGGGGATCAAGCACATCCACATCCAGGTGAAGCCAGAATCCATCCAACTGCTGCTGCTGTATCCGTTGCAGCCAGTCACAACATACCCGCGCTGCATCGAGCCGGCGCATTTCAAAGAGATCGATATACCTTATTCGTGATTGCCTGATAAAGTCCACATAGCGGGTGTCCATTTCACGATTGCCGGCACAGCACACATTCTCTTCTGAGAAATAGGGCCCCAGATTGTTTATGTTGGCCAGTATATCATCTGCATGACCGGTTACGATCGACAGATCCATACCAGCGGCGCCACCTGTTCCTGAAAAAGAAGCCGGCATAAAATCCGTATGTCCATCGATTGTAAACAAGCCATAATTACCGTGCTGTTTTAATGCCAGTCCAATGCCTGTAAGTATGCTGCAATCGCCACCGATAGCCAGAATTTTGCCTGGTTTTTCCAGCAACGGTTGAAGCGCTTCTGCCTGCTTCTGTGCATAGCTGGCAATAGCTGGCGCATTACGTATGCCGCTGAATGTATGCATCAGCATCGAATAGGGAGGGGCTTGAACATTAACCGGGTCTGCTACCTGCAAGGCCTCCTGAAATCCCCATTGCCGTAGCCAGTCAGGTAAATTACGGACGCCCGGTTCTACACCGGGTGCAGGTTCTTTAAGACCCAGGTTACTGGGAAACTCGATAATGTGATAACGGGTGCTCATTGCTGACAGTTAGTAAATATAATCGTTACTCAAACCAAAATGCCTCTGCGATCAGCATAGGTCCTTTTATCTGAATAATAAAAAAGGTAATTGACTATAGCCGTCAATTACCTGTCCAGGTACAGAAATATATGATTAAACCAAACTTGCAAAAGCGGGCCAGATTTACCGGCGTTCATAAAACCGCATGGAACTTCCGAGTCCGCCACCATAGTCCCGGCTGAAAGACAACTTGGCATCTTCCAGGTAATAAAACGTAGTGTTGTCTGTACCACTGGATGATGCGCGAAAAGTGATCTGTCTTACAGTCAGGTTATTATTTCTTTGTGGAGCCGATACGCTATAAGTACCCTCCTGTGCGGTTACTCCATTGCGGATAATCTCGAAATGGTTTTTGCTATCAAATATCAGGAACTCCACTATACCAGTCGATTGGGGTGTAATGATGGCCGATGAAGCCATATTGGGCACTTCGCTTGTCCACTCCCAGGTACCGGGTAGATTACTGTCAAATTCATTCTTGGATTTGGTACAACCTGCACTCAGGGCTGCCAGCAGCAAAATGGCGATAATACGCATATGCTTTTTTGTTTGCTGACAGTCCCATCAGCGAAAACGTTGCGTGGATTTGTTTAGAATCGATCGGGCGGGGGTGGCGGCAGGCTGTTGTTGTGCGAACTTTGCAGCTCTTCCCGTATTTCACCTCTTCTTTTCAGGTAATTGGTGAATTGTTTTTCGGAAAGCGCCCCCTTTAGCTCTTCTTCCTGCTGCTTTTCCAGGGCCTGCATGCGGGCAGGGTCGGGTTTATTCGTTTTTAATAAAGTCATTCGCTCTTTGGCAAAACGGAGATTGATATCTTTTACGCGATTCAGTTCCGGCTTTTTCAGTTTTAATTTTTTCTTCATCCATTGCGTTTCTGCGTCGGCCATATCTTCGGCCGTTACTTGCTGAAAACGCGGACCGCCGTCGCCGGGTGGCTGTGCCTGTAAAGAATGCTGACCTGCGGTCAGGAATAGAATAAGAAGCAGCATCAATCTGCCAACGGTACGATTCATAATACTACTGTGCATGTTTTTTATTGCAATATGCATCGTGGCAATAAGCAGGCATTTATAAACTCGACCATAAGGTAGAATATATCGATAAACGGACGCAAAGGACGCAAAGGGCGCAAAGCGAACGAAGAAAGCAAAGGGCGCAAAGCGAACGAAGAACGCGAAGAGCGCAAAGCATAGCGAATACCTTCTAATAACCCATCTTCAAATCTTCAAATTTTCAAATCACCCAATCTCATTAGCACATCAGCACACCAGCACATCAGCATATCAGCACACCAGCACATCAGCACACCAGCACATCAGCATATTATTATTCCTTATCTTTAGCCGAATCAAATAACTCAACATCATGGCATTTGAATGGAAAGGGGTTTTCCCGGCTTTGACCACAAAGTTTACGGCTGATGATCAACTGGATCTGGATTTATTTGCAGTTAACCTGCGGGCGCAACTGGATGCCGGTGTATCCGGTATTATTTTAGGCGGTACGCTGGGAGAAGCCAGTGTGCTGACAGTAGCAGAAAAAGAGCAACTCGTTCGTTTTGCCATCGAACATAGCCAGGGCCGGCCAGTGGTGCTCAATATTGCAGAGGGAAGTACCAAAGTAGCATTGGAACAGGCAAAGCTGGCTCGTGAATGGGGCGCACAGGGATTGATGTTGCTGCCTCCCATGCGTTATAAATCTGATCATCGCGAAACGGTGACGTATTTTCGTACGATAGCCGATTCTACGGATCTGCCGATTATGATCTATAATAATCCGGTTGATTATAAAATTGAAGTAACCATTGCTATGTTTGAGGAAATGGCCGCCAGCGCGAATATTACGGCTGTAAAAGAATCGACACGTGACGTAACCAATGTAACACGGATGCGCAATGCTTTTGGTGATCGCTATAAACTGTTGTGTGGCGTGGATACACTTGCCATGGAAGAACTGGTGCTCGGAGCAGATGGCTGGGTAGCCGGACTGGTTTGTGCATTTCCCCGCGAAACAGTGAAAATATATGAATGGGTGAAAGCCGGAAAGATTGAAGAGGCTACAAAATTATATCGCTGGTTTATGCCTTTACTGGAATTGGATATTCATCCCAAACTGGTGCAGTATATCAAGCTGGCCGAAGCCGAAGTAGGCCTGGGTAGTGAACATGTGCGTCCCCCCCGACTTACCCTGGTAGGTGAGGAGCGTGCGCGTGTACTGCAGATTATTAAAGCCGGAGTAGCAGCGCGCCCTGGGATATAAGATACTGATTGCTGAACGACCGGCTGATGCCGGAAAATAATCCGAACATGATGGAATACACAGATGCCTCGCCTGTACAGATAGAAGCAGCGATGCAGCAGGCCTGGACAGCCTTTCAAACCTATAAGAACAGTAGTCTGCAGCAGCGGGCCGATTTTATGCGTGCTATAGCCGATGAGCTGGCGCAGTCGGCAACAGAACTGGTGCATATAGCTATGGAAGAAACGCAGCTCACTGAGGCGCGGCTGCGGTCGGAGCTGGCACGTACACAGTTTCAGCTTACCAGTTATGGTGCGGCCTGCGAACGTGGTGCATGGCTCGATGTGCGTATTGACACTGCATTGCCAGACAGGCAACCTCCGCGCCCCGATATCCGCAAGATGCTGGTACCTCTAGGGCCGGTTGTTGTGTTTGGTGCGGCCAATTTCCCCTTTGCTTATTCTACAGCCGGCGGAGACACGGCCTGTGCTTTTGCAGCAGGTTGTCCCGTGATTGTAAAAGCGCATCCGGCACATGCGCGCACCAGCGAACTGGCTGCCGCCTGCATTGAGCGGGCCGCTATGAAATGCGGCATGCCTGCGGGCATATTTGCACATTTGCATGGCGTATCAAATGAAGTTGGTAAAGCCCTGGTAGAGCATACTTATACCAGAGCTGTTGGTTTTACCGGTTCATTTGCCGGAGGCAAACAACTTTTCGATTGGGCTAATCAGCGTAAACAACCGATTCCTGTATTTGCAGAAATGAGCAGTATTAATCCTGTTTTTCTTTTACCTGAAAAACTGGAAACAGATGGTGTAAGTGTTGCAGAGCAATATGCTGCTTCCATTACGCTGGGAGTGGGCCAGTTTTGTACTAACCCCGGTTTGCTGATAGCTGTGGCCTCTCCCGCACTGGATAATTTTATTGGTGAATTATCTGCGGCAATTCAGCGTACAGTACCTGGCACCATGTTGCATACAGGTATATTTAAAAATTATGTGGAAAGACGTGCAATAGCCCTGTCGCAGGCCGATGTAGAAATGCTGGCCGTGTCGGCACAGGAGCCACAATACAACCAGGCTGCTGCTACGCTGGCCACCGTTCCGGCCTCCGTTTTTCTTACCAACCCCTTATTACATCAGGAAGTGTTTGGACCTTATAGTCTGCTGGTACAATGCAGCTCACTCGATGAAATGCTGCAGGTGGCACAGGCGCTGGAAGGTCAGCTAACCACATCGGTCATTGCTACGGTTGCCGAAGCGGCTCGCCATACTGCATTGATCAATGCTATCCAGGACATCTGTGGCCGGCTGATTTTAAATGGAGTGCCAACTGGTGTGGAGGTATGCCTGAGTATGCAGCATGGTGGTCCGTTTCCTGCAACTACTGATAGCCGTTTTTCGGCTGTAGGGGCAGATGGGATACGCCGTTTTGCCCGTCCGCTGGCTTATCAGCAATGGGACAACACGCTGTTGCCTGCTGCATTACAGGACGAAAATCCATGGGGCATCTGGCGCACCATCAATGATGAACTGACCAAAGAGCCGGTGAAGAGAAATTAATTATATCGGTTGTGCGCCGGATATTTTTACCGGCTGATCTTCCTGGTAATGTTTCCACACAAACCAGGCGGTGATAATAAACGATAGCAGCAAATATGCTCCGATAAAATACCAGGCAGGCTGCCAGAAATTGTTGATGCCAAACCAGTCATGTTGATTAATCAGGAAGGCCCCGCCCAGCAGGAGACGAATGCCTTCGGCAATGACGGCAGTACTGTTGCGATCCATCAGGTCTGTAAGCGAATAAACCGACACGAAAAGGAAACCGCCATACCAGAAGATATAAGCCGGGTTAAGGCTTTTAATAGGTGCTATTTGTCCAAACAGATAACTGGTAAACAGCAGTATGACGAATAGCTGAATCCATGCCCAGGTGCGTAATGCAGGCGAAGATGCGGGTTCGTATTTCTCAAAATTATATACGTCTTCGATTTTTGAAACGGGGTAGCGCGTTATCACATCTGCCGGCCGGTAGCCGGTTGGTTTGAACCATAAAAGTAATTTGTCTTTCCAGCTGCGCGTATGCCAGGCATCCTGTATCAGCAGCCATACATGCTGAAAGTTGATCCGGATCGGATTCCAGGTGCGTACCGGCCGTGTAATACCATATACAGGCGGTACCTGGGGCAGTTCTTCCTGATAGCTGCCAAACAGTTTATCCCAAAAAATAAATATTTGCCCGTAATTCTTATCAATGTATTCGGGATTGATGGCATGGTGCACCCGGTGATGAGAAGGTGTTACGATAATTTTTTCCAGAAAGCCCATCTTATTGATGTGTTGGGTATGATACCAGAATTGGGCAAACAGATGCAGCGGGGCTACTATTGCGATTACTTTTTCAGGGATACCCAATAGGGCTGCGGGTAAAAGGAATATGGCAAATATGCGCACTACGGTAGAAACGCTTTGCCTGAGCGCGCAGGCCAGGTTGAAATCTTCGCTGCTGTGATGAATAATATGGCCATTCCAGAAAAAATTATATACATGCTGTACACGATGTACCCAATAGCCGGCCAGGTCGAGTGCAATGAAGGCGATTATATAAACCAGCACAGATGATTCGATGTGCACCAGGGCCAGGTGGCGCACCAGCCAGGGATAGGCGAGGATAGCCAGACTCAGACCCAGTACATCTTTTGTCACGTTTGTGATACCCGAACTGAGGCTGGATATCATATCCATGGTTCGTACGGTATCGCGCTTTTTTTTCCAGCCATACCATTTTTCAAATAATACGAGCGCCAGGAATAGCGGCATCGCAATCAGTAGTATCTTTCCGTACATTTCCATAGCAAAACAATCTGTAACCGAATTTACAAAATATCTGATGAAGCATCTATTTCATTGCATTGATGCACATACCTGCGGTAATCCTGTACGCCTGGTAAAAGAAGGCGGTCCCGCACTGGAGGGCCTGAACATGAGTGAAAAACGCCAGCATTTTCTCCGGCAGTATGACTGGATCCGCACTGGTCTTATGTTTGAGCCGAGAGGGCATGATATGATGAGCGGCAGCATTTTATATGCGCCTCATGATCCCGCCAATGACGTGGCTGTATTATTTATCGAAACCAGTGGCTGCCTGCCTATGTGTGGCCACGGCACCATCGGTACTATTACTATTGCTATCGAGGAGGGCCTGATAAAACCCAAAGTTCCGGGACGTGTGCGGATGGAAGCACCAGCCGGCCTGGTAGAAATTTCCTACGAACAGACCGCTACAGCAGATGGACGTGTGAAAGTAAAAAGTGTGCAACTGACCAACGTGGCATCCTTTCTGTATGCCACAGAATTGACTGCGGAATGTCCAGATCTGGGCGAACTGGTAGTGGATGTAAGCTATGGCGGAAATTTTTATGCTATTGTAGATGTACAGAAAAATTTTCCCGGACTGGAACATTACAGTGCTGATAAACTCATTGTCTGGGCTCGTGCATTGCGTAAGGCGATCAATGATAAATTTGAATTTGTTCATCCCGATAATGAAACCATTCGCGGGTGTTCGCATATTTTATGGACAGGTGCCGTTCTGGATGCCGCCAGCACAGCGCGCAATGCGGTATTTTATGGCGATAAGGCAATCGACCGTTCCCCCTGTGGCACAGGTACCAGTGCCCGGATGGCCCAATGGTATGCCAAAGGTCTGCTGAAACCCGGAGACGCATTTGTGCATGAAAGCATTATTGGCAGTAAATTCACTGGCCGTATTGCCGAAGAAACTTCCGTAGCCGGCCGCCCTGCTATTCGTCCTTCTATTGAAGGCTGGGCACGTGTATATGGGTACAATAGCATCTGGATAGATCCGGATGATGATCCGTATGCATATGGCTTTCAGGTGATCTGAGCATTGTTTTGTGTAATAAAATATACCTCGTTGATGCTAAAGATATCTCTAACGCTCCTGGCTGTACTACTAATAGCGCCTGCAGTAAAACTGGCTGCACAGGCCCGTCAGCAGTTTGAACCGGTCAGTTTCGAACAGGTTAATATCACCGATTCATTCTGGAGGCCCAAAATCGACAAAGTAGCTACCGTAACCATGGCTGCCTGTATCTATCAGACCGAAGAGCGTACACCGCGAATCCGCAACTTTGAGAAAGTGGCACGTGCCCGTGGCGAAAAACATGAAGGCATCTATTACGATGACAGTGATGTGTACAAAGCGCTTGAAGCAATGGCCTATGCACTCAAAACGCATCCTGATGCCAAACTGGAAGCCAAGGCAGATGAATGGATCAATAAGATTGCTGCGGCACAAATGCCCGACGGATATCTGAATACCTACTATTCACTCCGTGGTATCGATAAACGCTGGACTGATGTGGAAAAGCATGAAGATTATAATGCCGGTCATTTGTTTGAAGCGGCTGTGGCTTATTACCAGGTCACCGGTAAACGCAAATTGCTGGATGTAGCTATCCGGCTGGCCGATCATATTGACACTACTTTCAGAATACCCAACCGGCGCTGGATCAGCGGTCATGAAGAAATTGAACTGGCCCTGGTAAAATTGTATCGCGTTACGGGCACGGACCGCTATCTGAAACTGGCGCAATGGTACCTTGAGCAGCGGGGTCATCAGTTTCCATATCAGAGCACCTGGCTCACACCGGCTTACTGGCAGGACCTGAAGCCGGTTGAAGAGCAGACAGAGATAACGGGACATGCCGTAAGAGCCATGTACCTGTATAGCGGAGCGGCCGATGTGGCGGCACTTACCGGAAACAACAGGTATATGGGCGCTATGCAAAAAGTATGGCAGGATGTGGTAGAACGTAATATGTATATCACAGGTGGTATCGGATCTGCGGGTAGCAATGAAGGCTTTTCGGTGGATTATGATCTGCCTAATGAACAGGCATACTGCGAAACCTGCGCCAGTGTGGGCATGGTATTCTGGAACCAGCGAATGGCACAACTCACCGGTGATGCAAAATTTCTGGACGTACTGGAACGCAGTCTGTATAATGGTGCACTGGATGGCATCAGTCTTGCCGGCGATCGTTTTTTTTATGATAATCCACTTGCCAGTAATGGACAGCATAGCCGTAAAGCCTGGTTTGGTACAGCCTGCTGTCCGGCCAATATAGCACGACTGGTGACCTCGCTGGGCGGATATATTTATGGTAAAAGCGAAGAGGCCGCCTGGATTAATATGTATGTATCCAGCGATACAAAAATAAAGATGGGTAAGACAGATGTGGCGCTGAATATGCAAACCGAATACCCCTGGAACGGAAAAATCAATCTGCGGGTTGACCCGGTGCGAAAAGTAAAGTTCAGCATCAACCTGCGTATACCGGGCTGGTGCCGTCAGGAGATTGTACCGGGCGGACTCTATTATACAACCAGTAAACCGGCTGAACAGGCGTTCAATTGTATGGTCAATGGTAAATCCGTGGCTGCACAGATCGTGAATGGTTATATCCAGATAAACCGGGAGTGGAAAGCGGGTGATGTGCTGAGTCTTGAACTGCCGATGGAAGCGCAATGGGTACGGGCTGATGCTGCTGTAAAAGAGAATGAAGACAGGCTGGCGATACAACGCGGGCCCTTGTTATATTGTGTGGAACAAAAAGATAATCCGGAAGGAGTATGGAATATACTCGCCAGTGAAAGCTGCCGGTTTAAGCCAGTGCAGCATCAGGTGCTCGACGAAAAGGTGATCGCACTGGAGTCTGAAATGCCCACAGCTGTTCCTGATACAAACGGACAGGCGATTGTGTTAAAGAACCGGATTATTAAGGCAGTTCCTTATTATGTATGGGCCAACCGCGGCGCTAATTATATGCAGGTATGGTTGCCTACGCGTATCAAAACAATCATGATCAATAACAATACAAACAAAGATGATGGCGGCAATTTCTAAAAAACTGTTCGGGATCTGTTTCCTGTTGTTGCTGACTGTTGTGCTGCGGGCGCAATCAGGCTCTCAACAATGGACAGCCGAAAAAGCAAACCGTTGGTATGCGGCACAACCCTGGCTGGTAGGTGCTAATTTTCTTCCCAGTACAGCTATTAATCAGCTGGAGATGTGGCAGGAAGCTTCCTTCGATACAGCTACCATTGCCCGCGAGCTGGGTTGGGCGGCCGGTCTCGGCATGAATGTAATGCGGGTATACCTGCATGACCTTGCCTGGAAAGCCGATCCGGCGGGATTTAAAAACCGGATGGATCGTTTCCTGCAGATCGCTTCGTCAAAAAAGATCCGGCCATTGTTTGTCTTTTTTGATGATTGCTGGAATCCTGATGCAACAATTGGCACTCAGCCCGCACCCAGGCCCGGTATTCATAATAGTGGATGGGTGAGGAGCCCGGCCATGGGCGTGCATAATGATTCCACACAGTGGGGCTATCTGAAGGAATATGTTACTGATGTGCTTACCCGGTTTGCCAATGACTCCCGCATTCTTATGTGGGATTTGTACAATGAGCCAGGCAACAGCGGTTATAATCTGAGCTCGTTGCCGTTGCTGGAAAAAATATTTTCGTGGGCCTGGGCCGTTCGCCCTTCGCAACCACTCACCTGCGGCACCTGGTATGACAATAAAGCTTTTAATGATTTTCAACTGGGGCATAGCGATGTCATTACCTTTCACAACTACAACGATGCTGCCAGCCTCGAAAAAGAAATAGCGGACAAAAAGAAACTGGGACGTCCATTGATCTGCACGGAATACATGGCCCGCACACGCGGAAGCCGTTTCCAAACACATCTGCCCATATTTAAAAAATATAAAGTAGGTGCCATCAACTGGGGGCTTGTTGCCGGGAAAAGCAACACTATCTATCAGTGGGATACACCAATTCCTGACGGAAGCGAACCAGCTGTCTGGTTTCACGATATTTTCCGTAAGGATGGAACACCTTATGATAAAGCGGAGACGGAGTTTATCAGAACAGTGACCGGTAGATAGTGGACAGTGGATAGTGGATAGTTTTCTGCATCCCCACTTTCCTTTTACCCTTCGCCGCCCACCTTTATACTTTTATACCTTTAAACTTTTATACAGCATTAAATCTCGGTTGAATGAACATAACTATTATCGGCGGGGGCATTATTGGTTTATGCACGGCTTATTATTTACGCAGAGAGGGATATGAAGTGACGGTGGTGGATCGTCATGAATTGAAGGATGGCTGTTCATTCGGTAATATGGGATATATCTCTCCCTCACATTTTGTTCCATTGGCTACACCGGGTATCATACGCCAGGGTTTGAAATGGATGATGGATTCATCCAGCCCGTTTTATATTAAACCCCGGCTTAATATGGATCTGATCCGCTGGGGGCTGCTGTTCTCAAAAAATGCTACAGCAGCCAACGTAAAGAAAGCTGTGCCTGCCCTAAATGGGTTATTGCAGCTAAGCCGCGAACTGATGGTTGATCTGGAGCGGCAGATGCCCGAAGCATTTTCGCTGCATCAGCAGGGTTGCTGGATGTTGTACAAGCAGGAAAAAACAGGACATCATGAAAAAGAGCTCAGTGAACAGGCCAATGCATTAGGATTACGTACCCGCATATGCACTGCAGCCGAAGTACAGGCACTGGAGCCGGAAGTGGAAGTAGATGTACTGGGTGGTGTGCTGTATGAAGATGATTGTCATGTACAGCCCGGGCAACTGATGCAGGGTTTGTATAAACAACTTTTACAACAGGGCGTCAAATTCTGGCTCAATACAGATGTGCTCAGTGTGGAAACACGGCAGGGGACTATTACCAGGCTGATGACCAGCAAAGGAGAACTGCCCTGTGAGCAACTGGTTGTTGCCAATGGCTCCTGGATGGGATTATTTGCGAAAAAGCTGGGGTTGAAACTTGCCATGCAGCCGGGCAAAGGATATAGTATGGAGTTTACTGATCTGAGTAAGAATCTTAAACGCCCGTCCATACTGGTCGATGACCGGGTAGCTACCACACCTGTAGGTTCCTGGTTGCGCATTGGTGGTACGATGGAACTGAGCGGGCATAGCGAAAAAGTATTACCCCGGCGCGTAGAGGCTATTGCCCGTGCGTTTGCCCGTTATTATCCCGGTATGAACCTGCCGGCAGCAGACCCATCCCGCGCCTGGTATGGGTATCGCCCGGTGACGCCCGATGGCTTGCCCTATATAGGTGCTCATAGCCGCTATTCGAATCTTTATTTTGCAGGAGGGCATGCCATGCTGGGGGTAAGTGCCGCAACTGGCACAGGGTTACTGATTACTCAATTGCTGGGAGGAAAAAAGAGCAGTCTGCCTGTGGAGGCTTTTTCTCCTGAACGATTTAGTTAAAAATTTGTTGATAGGCCGGTGGCATCCCGAGAGAGTTGCTACTTTTATATTTCTATGGATTGTACATCTACCCGCATTCCTTACAGGGCAACAGGCTTTTTTTCGAAGATCACGCTCGATTATGTGGATCAGGCGGCCCCTTTGCGCCCCTTTTTTGAGCATAGCAACGACTGGGCCGGCATAAAAGCCGCAATAGAAGCACGCAGCCGTTTTAAAACAAATAGAAAGGTACTGGCAGATCAACTCGAAAAACAATACGAAGGGGTAGATACGAGCGACCGCACGCGGGAAAATATCCGCCATTTGCTGAAGGATACCACGTTTACCATCACTACAGCCCATCAGCCCAACCTGTTTACCGGTCCGCTTTATTTTATCTATAAAATCCTGCATACGGTAAGCCTGGCGGAAGCCTGCTCACAGCATTTTCCGGCTTATCATTTTGTACCAGTTTATTACATGGGTAGTGAAGATGCTGACCTCGACGAGCTGGGACATTTCTATCTAACCGGCGATAAGCATGTATGGAATACCCGTCAAACCGGTGCCGTGGGGCGGATGAAGGTTGATAAAGAATTGCTGTCGCTCATTACAGCCATAGAGGGACAATTGTCAGTACAGCCTTACGGGGAGCAACTGGTAACATTGCTTAAGACTCATTTTATCCCCGGGGCAACTATTCAGCAGGCTACATTTGGCCTGGTAAATGCGCTCACAAAGCAATGGGGTGTGGTGGTACTGATACCTGACAACGCTGCGCTCAAAGAACTGATGCAGGAAGTATTTGCAGATGAATTACAGCAACAACCCTCCATAGCCCTCGTTGAAAATACAGCAGAGGCCCTGGCAACTGCCGGATACAAAGTGCAGGCCCATCCGCGCGATATCAACCTGTTTTACCTCGAAGAGGGAATCCGTAACCGGATCGAACAAACCGGTGAAATATATGCTGTTGCCGGAACCGACATCCGCTTTACCAAAGAGGCCATGCTGTTGGAATTGAAACAGCATCCGGAACGGTTTAGCCCCAATGTAATACTGCGCGGTCTTTTCCAGGAGACTATCCTGCCTAATATTGCCTTTATAGGAGGCGGAGGAGAAACTGCCTATTGGCTGCAGTTACGTTCTTTATTTACACATTATAAAACGCCCTATCCTGTTTTGATCCTTCGCAATTCTTTTATGTTGCTCGAAGAGAAGTGGAAGGAGAAGATTATCCGGCTTGGATTTTCGCCTGTTGATCTTTTTAAACCGGCAGATGTGTTGCTCAACATGCTCGTAAACAGGGAAACGGAGCATCAGCTGAAACTGAATGGCAGTCTCGAAGAGGCCCGTCGCTTATATGAACAATTAAAAAAACAGGCCGGAGCAATTGATGCCACACTTGTAGCCCATGTGGAGGCGCTGGAAACAAAAGCAGTGTATCGCCTGCAGGAGCTGGAAAAGAAAATGCTGCGTGCGGAGAAAAGAAAGTTTGCCAGTCAGCAACATCAATTGCAAACCATTCGCCAGGAACTTTTCCCCGGAGGCGGATTGCAGGAACGCACAGAAAGTTTCATGCAGTATTATGCCAAATGGGGACAGTCATTTATAGAGGCTCTGTATCAGCATTCGCTCAGCGTGGAGCAGGAGTTTGTAATAGTAGAGATGAAGTAGTATAAAAGTTTAAAGGTATAAAAGTATAAAGGACAGGGCGAAAAGCTGACAGATTATAAGTGTTAAGTATTAAGTAATAAGTTATAGGTATCAATCATCTGTAATTGCTGTCAACTGTCATCTGTCATCTGTTAACTATTATATATCGTAACCGTTGCTCCAGCCTTCTTTTTGCAGTTTGCTTACTTTTTCCAGTACTTCATTTTCCAGTTGCGCTTTATAGGAAGCTACTTTTTGCTGAATATCCTTATTGTCGGCGCCGATAATTTGTGCAGCGAGGATACCGGCATTTTTAGCTGCATTGAGCGCCACGGTGGCTACGGGTACGCCATTGGGCATTTGAAGAATCGAGAGTACGGAGTCCCAGCCGTCAATGGAGTTGGAAGATTTGATGGGTACGCCAATTACAGGTAATGGCGTGATGGAAGCCACCATGCCCGGCAAATGCGCGGCTCCGCCAGCCCCGGCAATAATTACTTTTAATCCCCGGCCGGCAGCTTCCTGTGCATAGGACACCATGCGAAGGGGAGTACGATGAGCTGAAACCACGGTCAGTTCGAACGGAATGGAAAATTGATTGAGCATATCGGCCGCTGCCTGCATTACCGGAAGATCACTATCGCTGCCCATTATTATGCCCACAAGGGCCTTACTGTTTGCCATACTGTTTCGCTTTTTGCTGACGGTCAAAGTTCTTCAAATAATCGGAGCCGGCTAAAATAATTTTCCAGATGCCTGAATAATTATCCGGCGCTTATCGTACAAGGTCTCCTTTAATACGCAGGAGTTCGGTCTCTGCCAGTTTGGTAGCATAACGGGCGGCTATAAGACGGTTATTGGCAGCTTCCAGGCTGTTTTGCGCCTCGCGCAGCTGCACCAGGGTCGCCGCACCCAGTTTATAGGTCTGGAAAACGATCTCTACATTTTCACGGGCCAGCAATATATTTTCTTCCTCGAGCTGTAATGCTTTTTTCTGTTGTTCGTAGTTCTTGAAGGCATTGATGACAGACAGGTTGATCAGTGAACGCTGATTGTCGAAAATAAGCTGCTGGTAGGCTATATCGAGTTTGGCCTGTCTTATCAGTCTTTTCTGGTTAAACCGGTTAAATATGGGAATAGATGCCGACAGCCCATAGTTGAGGCCGTATGATTTATTAAAAAGAGGAGAGAAGGGGTTAATGACAGTCTTGTTGTCTGTTCTGCTGTAATTATAAGCCGAATTGAAGGAAACTGTGGGTAAGAGCTCAGCTTTACGTTCCTTTAGTGTGAGTTCTGCAATGTCAATACCTTTTTGTGCCAGCAAGAGGGTGGGATTTGTCTTTTCGAGGTCAATCTGGATATCGCCCAGCACAATGCCCATATTGAGAGGAATGGAGTCGCTGACTTCAAAAAAAGTTCCATAAGTAATGTTCATCGCCTGGTTGAGCTGCTCTTTCAATTGATCAATCAGGGTAAGTTGTTCCAGCTTCAATGCCTTTTGGGCATTAAGATCAACCTTACTCTGAAGCAGGTCTGGTTTAGCGCCTGTGCCGATATCCAGTTTGTATTGTGAAAGTTTTACCCTTTCCTCATTCAGGGATATTTGCTCTTCTACCGCCTTCAGTTGTTGCTTCTGTCGTACGATATTGTAATAGGTATTGACAACAGCAGCTACAGTATTAACCACCTGGTTTTTTACAGCCAGTGATCCGAGTTCTACCAGTTGTCCGGCTTTATCGCGGGTGGCAAACATTTTCAATCCGTCGAAGAGTGTCCAGTTCAATGCCAGCGAGGCAGCGGTATTGTGTGAGCGGATATTGTTTTGTTCCCTTTTGGAGCCATCGGCCAGCGTTTGCCGCTGATCGTTATTGTTCCAGGTAGTGCCCAGGGTGCCATTGAGCGTGGGCAGAAATGCTGCATTGCGGTAAGAATAGTCAAGTGCCGCTACCATCGAGTCGTTGCGTGAAAGCCGAATGTCGAAATTGTTCTGCAATGCCGTGGCAATGGCTTCTTCCAGCGTAAGCATGCGCTGTGCGACCAGTTGACTGCCGGTAAAAATGAAAAAAGATAGGATAACAAGTATACGTTTCATGTATGCCGGTTTAGTTAAGCCTCTGCAGATGCTGGTGGCACAGAAGAGGGTGAGGATTCATTAGTATGTTCCGGGTAAAGCCGTTCCATTTCGCTGATCTTCTTTTTGCCGGAAAACAGGTAGTACACAACAGGTAATACAAATAAGGTAAGTACCAGCGAGAACATGATACCTCCTACGATTACTATGCCCAGCGGTATACGGCTGGTGGCGGCTGCACCCAGTGAAAGTGCCAGCGGTAATGCACCCAGGGCCATTGCCAGGCTGGTCATCAGGATGGGGCGTAACCGCTGTGTGGCAGAGTAGATGGCTGCTTCCAGTTTGGGCATTCCCTTCATCCGGTTCTGATTGGCAAACTCCACAATTAGGATACCATTTTTGGTCACCAGCCCTATAAGCATGATCATACCAATCTGCGAAAAGATATTAAGCGTATGACCAAATAACCACAGACTGAGTACGGCACCAGCCATCGCCAGTGGTACTGTGACCATGATGATAAGCGGATCAATAAAGCTTTCGAACTGAGCGGCAAGGATCAGGAAGATCAGCCCCAGCGCCAGTAAAAAGGCAAAGCTGGTATTGCTGGTGCTTTCGGCAAAGTCGCGTGATGATCCGGAGAGTGAAGTGGCAAATGTATCGTCCAGCAGTTCTTTGGCGATCCGGTCCATTTCCTTAATACCGTCACCAATAGTATAGCCAGGCTGCAGGCCGGCAGAAATGGTGGCGGATTTGTAACGGTTGAAGTGATAAATAGTAGGAGGGGTATTGGCCTCTTCCACATTTACCAGGTTGTCCATGCTGATCATTTCGCCGCGGCTGTTGCGTACAAAAAGTGTTTTCAGATCATTAGGATCATCGCGGTCACGGCGGGCTACCTGGCCCATCACCTGGTATTGTTTGCCATCTTTGGTAAAATATCCCAGGCGGCGATTGCTGTAGGCCAGCTGAAGTGTTTCTGAAATGTCGTTGACGCTAACACCCAGTTCGCTGGCTTTTAAGCGATCAATAGATACCCGCAGCTCAGGCTTGTTGAATTTGAGATCGGCATCTACCTGTAAAAGAATTTTGCTTTTGCCTGCTTCCTCCAGGAATTTGGGTAGTATTTCTGTGAGCTTTTGGAAGTTGTTGTTTTGGATAACAAAGGCTACCGGTTGGCCACCCCGCCGGTTTACTGAAATGGTTTGTTCCTGAATGGCGAAGGCGCGGCCTTCATTGAATTTCGGGATATTCCGGTTCACCATGTTTACGATTTCTTCCTGCGAGCGTTTCCGGTCTTTGGGATCAACCAGGGTTACCCGCACAAAACCGGTATTGGCATTACCACTTCCTGAAAAACCGGGAGAGGTTACACTAAGCACTATTTCTTTTTCCGGTACACTGTCTACAATCAGCTGACTTACGCGGTCAACGAATTTATCCATCGCATCAAACGAAGTGCCTTCGGGTGCTGTGAGTTGCAGACGAAACTGACTCCGGTCTTCCATGGGGGCCAGCTCTGACTGAAGATTACGGCCAATACCAAAGATGATACCTACACAGGCGAGAATAAGCAGATATGCGATCCATTTTACGCGCATAAAGGCTGTGAGCGCACGTTGGTAACCGTTTTCCATGCCACGGAAAAAAGGTTCGGTCTTCAGGTAAAACCAGGAGTGCTTGTGCGCATTTTTTTTGCTCAGCTTTACGTTGAGTACGGGTGTAAGCGTAAGCGATACAAAAGCCGAGATCAGTACAGCACCTGCTACCACTATGCCAAATTCGCGAAACAGACTGCCTACAAAACCCTGCAGGAATATGATCGGGAGAAACACAACGGCCAGGGTGATGGATGTGGCAATAACGGCAAAGTAGATTTCTTTCGAACCTTCCTTAGCAGCCTGCCATTTACCCATGCCTTTCTCCATTTTTTTATAGATATTTTCCGTGACCACAATGCCATCGTCTACCACCAGGCCGGTAGCCAGCACGATGGCAAGGAGTGAAAGTACATTGATGGTATATCCCATCAGGTACATGATAAAGAATGCTCCTATCAGTGACACCGGAATATCGATCAGCGGACGTATGGCAATAAGCCAGTCGCGGAAGAACAGATAAATAATAATTACCACCAGTACTATCGCGATAATCAATGTTTCTTCTACCTCGGAAATGGATCGTTTGATAAATTTGGTCTGGTCAAGTGCGATATTGATGCTGATATCGTCGGGAACATCCTTTTTAATTTGTTCCAGACGTTTATAAAATTCATCGGAAATAGCCACATAGTTAGAGCCGGGTTGGGGAACCAGGGCGAGGGCGATCATGGGGATGCCGCTCTCTTTCAGCATGGTCTCCTCATTTTCGGGTCCCAATATCACCTCACCGATATCACGTACGCGGATATCGGCTCCATTTACATTGCGGATGATAATATTGCTAAACTCTTCTTCCGTATTGAGGCGGCCGAAAGTACGTACGGTGAGTTCAGTAGTGTTGCCCGAAATTTTTCCGGAAGGCAGTTCTACGTTTTCTTTTTGCAGGGCTGCCTGTACATCACCGGGAGTTAGTCCATAAGCCGAAAGCCGTGCCGGATCGATCCAGATCCGCATGGCATATCGCTTTTCGCCCCATATCTGGATACCACTTACACCCGGAATGGTTTGCAGCCGTTCTACCAGTACGTTGTTGGCATATTCCGTTACCTGCAGCTGGTTGCGGGTATTACTCTGTACTGTCATGGAGAGGATGGCATCCGAAGAGGCGTCTGCTTTCGATACCACCGGTGGTGCTTCAAGATCCGGAGGCAGTGAGCGCTGTGCCTGTGATACTTTGTCGCGCACATCATTGGCAGCAGCTTCGAGGTCAATGCCCAGTTCAAACTCCACGTTGATATTGCTGGTACCGTTGCTGCTGGAAGAGGTAATGTTCTTGATGCCGGCGATGCCGTTTACCGCTTTTTCGAGCGGCTCAGTGATCTGGGTCTCGATAATATCAGCATTGGCTCCGGCATACGAAGTGCGTACGCTGATGTTGGGCGGATCAATAGCCGGGTAGTCACGGATACCCAGAAATTTGAACCCGATAACACCAAATACCACAATGATAATATTCATCACTATGGCGAGTACGGGGCGGCGCAGACTGAGCTCGGAGATATTCATGCAATGAGTTTAATGTTGCACAATACGTTTCTGTAAATAAGGCGCAGTTATTTCGGCTGGCTGTTTATCACATTGTTGATGGCGATCTTACTGCTGGGTTTTGTACTCAGCAAACCGGTGACAACAATGGTGTCTCCGGCTTTCAATCCTTCCAGTATCTGAACTCTTGCAGAGTCGCGCACACCAGTGGTTACATCAATAAAATTGGCTACACCTCCTTCGTAACGGATAATCTTTTTGCCGCGGGCCTGGGGCAGTACAGCCTGAGTAGGTACCAGCAGTGCATTGGGGTTGGGGTCGAAGTGTAATTGCACTTTGGCAAATGCGCCGGGCAATAAATGACCTCCTTCGCGCGATTGAATCAATGCACGCACTTTTAAGCTGCGGGTGGTTTCAGTTACGGCCGATTCGGTGGCGATCACGCGGGCCTTGTATTTTTCCGGAGCCCCTTCGAAATTAAAATCCACTATTTGCCCGATTTTGAGCTGTGCAGAATATTTTTCCGGTATGGTGAAGTCGAGCTTGAGCTGGCTGGTCTGATTAATAACAGCAATAATGGTGGTTGGCGTAACATATGCGCCGGGGCTGATGTTTTTTAAACCAAGTTTGCCATCAAAAGGAGCACGGATTTCCGTTTTGGTAATGCTGGTACGGATCAGGTCCATATCTGCCTTAATGTTATTCACGTTGAGCAGGCTGGCATCATAATCTGCCTTGCTGATGCCCTGTATGCGAAGCAACTGGGCAGAACGCTCTTCATTGGTTTGTGCGATCTGCAGTTGTACCTCCAGCTTTTTGAGTTGCGCCTGCAGATCTGCATCATACAGTTTGGCCAGCAGGGTGCCGCGGCTTACAAATTTGCCTTCTGCAACATTGAGGCGGATTATTCGACCTGATACTTCGGGGTGAATTTCTGTAGCTTCATTGGCGATGACTGTACCGGGTACTTCGAGGTTTTCTGCAAATGGCTCGGCTTTTACCACAAAAACATCCACACGGGCAGGGCCGGACGGGCGATTGGCACCTGCAGCAGGTGTTTGTTTTTTATCTTTTTGACCGCAACCGGCCATCACCAGCAGCGAAGCTGCCAGTATGCAATAGTAGAGTTTTGATTTCGTCATGTGTATCAAATTGGCTTCCGTGGATTTGACTTCCGGTGAGAAAATGCAATCATTTTAAATGGCCTGCGCCGGGTTGCTATTGGACGTCAGGCAATTGCCAATCATGCGCCCGGATAGAAGGCCGGTATGAGCGGCCTAAACGCAGGATGGACGGCTGTTAGCTTTTGGGCAGTAACAGTCTTTTGATTTTATTTGACTGAAACAACAGCTCCTGTTTTTCTTTACTCATGACAGTCACATGCCCCATTTTGCGGCCTGGTTTGGTTTGTAATTTTCCATACAGGTGTACAAAGGCATTTTCGATCTTCAGTACTTCTTCCAGTCCTTCATATTTTACATCACCACTGTATCCTTCGGCTCCGATAATGTTGACCATAATGGAGGGCAGAATGGCATCTGTATTCCCCAATGGGTATTGCAGCATAATACGCCAAAGCATATCAAACTGTGAACTATAATGGGCTTCGATCGTATGGTGTCCGCTATTATGAACACGTGGAGCGGTTTCATTTACGTATACTTCTCCTGCATTGTCCAGAAATAACTCGACAGCAAAAAGGCCGGGCGATTTGAAATTTTTGACTACAGAAAGTGCGATGGCCTCTACTTTCCAGAGTGTTTTTTCGTCAATCTCGGCGGGACAAAGCTGATAGTCCAGCAGGTTGAGATCCGGATCAAACAGCATTTCAACAGGGGGATAAAGGGCTGTTTCGCCGTTTTCACTGATGGCGACCATCTGTGCAATTTCTTTACGGATGTCTATTGCTTTTTCGAGCACAGCCGGTGCATCAAAGCCCTTGTCAATATCCTTATCGTGTTGCAATAGTTGTACCCCCTTTCCATCATATCCGCCTTCGCCTATTTTATGTACAGCAGGCAGGTAATCTGCAGCTGCCTTTTTTAATTCGGAAAGATCAGCAGTGATCGTGAAATCTGCTGTCGGAATTTCGTGTAGCTGATAATATTGTTTCTGAAGAATCTTGTTTTTGATGGTTTTCAAAACGGCCGGGCGGGGATATATCCGTTTACCTTCGGCTTCCAGCTTTTCGAGAGCGTCTACATTTACATTTTCTATCTCAATGGTAAGGGCGTCCAGGTTTTTTCCAAATGAATAGACTGTATCGAAATCGCGGATATCTCCTTTTGTAAAATGATGACAAAGATGGGCTGCCGGGCAATCCGCATCGTTTTCCAGCACATGAGTAATTACCGGATAGTTGGCCGCAGCCTGGAGGAGCATACGGCCCAACTGGCCGCCTCCCAATATTCCAATGTTTTGCATGGTCGCAAAGATAAAGGTATAAAGGGTTTGGGGTAGAAGGAGAAAGGTTAAGGAACCGGAATCTCCTGTTTCGGCAATGTAGCGGGCCACAGTGGTGGAAATTAATGGATTAATCCACAAACTTTAGTTAGTTTTGTGGCATGCGTCCGGATTATCCGCAAAAAAGATTTGCTGACCACCGGGGTCAATTCAGCCTGTTAATGGAAACACTGGCTATGGACAGTTGCTCCTGATCCTGCAGTTACTACTGTATTCTTCCTCATTTTTCTTTCTTTTTACAAAATTGTTTTAATCATGAATACGAAAACGGCTTCTGCCATACCGGCTGCGCCGCCGGTCGATTTCCTTCCATTGGAGGGTACTGATTATGTAGAATTTTATGTGGGTAATGCCAGGCAGGCAGCCCATTATTATATGAGCGCTTTTGGTTTTCAGGCGCTGGCCTATGCCGGCCCCGAAACAGGTGTAAAAGACAGGGCCAGTTATGTGGTGCGTCAGCATAAACTCACTTTTATGCTTACTACACCTATTCGCTCCAACAATCCCATTGCTGATCATATTTATAAACATGGTGATGGTGTTAAAGCACTATCCCTACGGGTACAGGATGCCACACGTTCGTGGCAGGAAACCACTTCGCGTGGTGCGCGTTCGTATATGGAGCCAACCCGTCTTACTGATGAGCATGGCGAGGTGGTCATGAGCGGTATTCATACCTATGGCGACACCGTGCATCTTTTTATTGAGCGTCGTAATTATAAGGGGACCTTTATGCCCGGTTATCGTGCATGGAGTAACCCGCATTTTCAACCCGCCGATACCGGACTGCTGTATGTAGATCATTGTGTAGGAAATGTGGGCTGGAACCAGATGAATCCCTGGGTTAAATTCTACGAAGATGTAATGGGGTTCAGAAATATTCTGAGCTTTGATGATGATGACATTTCAACAGAGTATTCTGCATTGATGAGTAAGGTTATGAGCAGTGGTAATGGGTATGTGAAATTTCCGATCAATGAACCTGCAGAAGGCAAGAAAAAATCGCAGGTAGAAGAGTACCTGGAATTCTACAATGGAGAAGGGGTGCAGCACGTAGCACTCACTACCAACGATATCGTTTCTACAGTACGCAACCTCATGAGCAGGGGCGTTGAATTTCTAAAAGTACCTACTACGTATTACGACACCTTGCTCGAAAGGGTGGGACATATTGATGAAGACCTGGAACCGCTTAAAGAACTGGGTATACTTGTTGACCGCGACAATGAAGGATATCTGTTACAACTGTTTTCGAAACCAGTTCAAGACAGACCTACATTATTCTTTGAAATCATCCAGCGCAAAGGAGCTCAAAGCTTTGGTAAGGGTAATTTCAAGGCTTTATTTGAAGCCATCGAACGGGAACAGGAAGCCCGCGGAAATCTCTGATCTGAAAGTTGTCTGTAAGTTAAAAGCGGCCACAATTGTGGCCGCTTTTTTTATCATTTTTCTTTGGTGAAAACACCAGCGATTGATGATGATTTACACGCAACAAATCAGGTAAAAAGCAGTTGCCGGATAATCTACTCTGACTATATTACTTATCACAAAAGCACGCTGATTCTAACTTAATCCGGTTGATTGATACGAATAAAGTGATACATGAAAACAACAGACGGGTATAGAGAGGGCATAAAAAGCGAAACGCCTCCTTTTGGGAGACGTCGGACTGACTAAAAAGCCAGCGGGGAATGACACAAAGCTAAGACATTTATCAGGTAGCTTCCAAATTTTTTTTAAAAAATTTTAAATGAAATGAACGTATGGAAAATGTGATTGCTTACATAGATGGGTTTAACCTCTACTACGGCATGATGGATGCCGGGTTTGGACGATACAGATGGTTGAATATTCAGGGATTGGTTCAGTCTCTGCTGAAACCAGCTCAAAAACTTTTGCAGGTAAATTATTTCACTACAATGGTTATTAATGATCTGGAAGGGCGGCTGCGGCAAAGAGCTTTCCTGGAAGCCTTAAAGACACAGGAGTTGGTGAAGGTGTTTTTCGGAAAATTTCAGAAACAAAAATACAATTGCCTGCATTGCGGAAATGAATTTCAGCGTAAGTGTGAGAAAATGACGGATACGGCTATTGTTACTGAGCTTGTAAAAGATTATTATGAAAATAAATTTGATGCGGCGATGATCATATCAGGCGATACTGATCTGTTACCTCCTATGCGTCTGATCAATGAGGCGCCCGATAACAAGCGGGTATTGGTGGCATTTCCTCCGGCCAGAGTGAATGAAGAGATGCGCCTGTTTGCCAAAGGGTCAATGGTTATAGGGCGAAAAAAACTGGCTGATAACCAGTTTCCGGCAATTTTTACCGGCGTGGATAGGCAGGAAATCTCTAAGCCGGAGGGCTGGGGACAGGTGCAGCCCAATACCTCAGATTAGTATTTTTTATCGCATTTTACTGTCAATATATCAAGCAGAAATAGTGCACAGCGGTGGAAAACTACGTACCGGCGTGGATGGTTTTATGAAAAGCTCTTCCCCAATACTGTTTTATCTTTACAAAAGGTTGGCAGAGCAGCCATAATAAACTATTTTAAGCATCGTTAATCCGGGAGCGAAACAGGCATGAATAACCGTTTTATTCTTCTGATATTGATTGTAGCAGGCCTTGCAGGCGAGGCCATAGGTCAGCCTTACAAAGGCGGGTCTTCTTTTGTCGATTTCCAAAGGACTTTTCCCCGCCCTGAAGAATCATTTAAGCGTAAAGAAGATACGCTGCAGAAACAGTTTGCCGAGAAAAAGCTGGCCTGGCCGGCCCGTTACATTTATATCCGTTCGTTCAAGTATGACAGCAAGCTGGAGGTATGGGTTAAAAATGAAATGAAAGACCCCTTTAAGTTGTTTAAAACTTATAAGGTTTGTGCACTGGCAGGTTCACTGGGACCTAAGCGCCTGGAAGGAGACTACCAGGTACCGGAAGGGTTTTATTACATCAATGAATTTAACCCCCGGAGCACTTATTATTTGTCGCTGGGACTTAACTATCCAAATATTTCTGACCGCATATTAAGTGACTCACTGCGTCCGGGGGGCGAAATTTATATTCATGGCAGTTGCGTAACGGTTGGTTGTATTCCGCTTACCGATCAGCAGATCGATGAAGTATATATTCTGGCGGCTTATGCCAAGAGCCAGGGACAGGATTATATTCCTGTACATATTTTTCCGATCCGTTATGATGTGCCCCGCAGTGTAAGTTATCTGGGCAATCTTACTAAAGATGATCCCTCACTAAAACAGTTTACTTCACGCCTCGAAGATGCGTTTGATTATTTTGAAAAATACAAACAACTGCCTGTGGTGATGGTAGATGATAAAGGGGAGTATTATATCAACGGAGCTGCCGGTAAGAAAAAAGAACCTGCAGTAGTGGCTACGGTACCGAAAAGAACACCCGTTGCACATCGTACCCGAACGATCACCGGCCTTACAGAGGCTGTGCATCAGTGGCCCGTATTTCCGGGCGGTGGAGATGCGTTTATGAAATACCTCGATAAGTTAGGGAATGAGATGGTTGAATTTTTGCCGCAGGGGACCAAAAAAGCATTTGTGCAGGTAGAATTTATTATTGATAAAGATGGTACGCCTACCAACTTCAATGTACTTCGGGGAATGAAAGATGAAGAGTTTAATGATGAGCTGATAACCCGTCTCGAAAAAATGCCTGACTGGAAACCTGCTATCCTGCACGATAAACCGGTTCCCAAAAAAATGGTACAAACCATATCTGTTGAGGCCAATTAATCCAGGCTGTTTGTTAGATTTTTAAGCCATTAACACCTGCACAGTATCGGGTGTCTGCTGGCGCAGTAGGCTTGTTTTGCCGGCAGTAAGCGTCTCCAGTAATTCCAGTTGATAATGGCGGATAGTAAGTAAGGAAAGATTACGGGTTACCTGTACTTCTGCAAAGGCTGACACCGCGAGTGCCAGTTTCTCTATCCGGTCTGGCCGGTCATCCAGCACACATACAAAACTAATGGCTCCGTTTTGAGTAAGGTTGGGACGAATCTTCATTTCCTCGAGTAACTGATAAATAGTACCCACATGACTGTCGCCGATAAAGGAAAAGTCGCGGGAACTCATTTCCAGCATCACCTGTTTTTCTTTTAAGACAATAATCGGTGGCAGGTTTTTGACCGTATGGTTGTGAATGACGGTGCCCGGCAAACCGGGATCGAGGAAACATTTTACAAAGAGGGGAATCGATTTGTTTTGAAGCGGCTTAATGGTTTTGGGATGTATAACCTGTGCTCCGTAATAGGCCATTTCAATTACCTCGCGATAATTGAGTTCGTGTATGGGGCGGGCATCAGGAAATTGTTTGGGGTCGGCATTCATCACACTTTCCACATCTTTCCAGATAGTCTGGTTTTCGGCATTGAGCAGATTGGCAAAAACCGCGGCCGTATAGTCACTGCCTTCCCGTCCCAGCGTTGTGCTTTCATTTTCATCAGTAGATCCTATATATCCCTGGGTAATCACGAACTGGTGCTGTTCGAGTGCAGGTATTACATAGCGAACTACCTGTGCTGTTGTATATTCCCAGTCGATATTGGCATCACGAAAATTATTATCGGTACGAATGATGTCCCGCACATCCATCCATTGATTGCTACTGCCGGTTTCGTTGAGGTAATGGCTAACGATAGCAGTACTCAGCAATTCACCCACACATACAATCTGGTCATAATAATAATCAAAAGCGCGTACCGGTTTGTCGTGCAGCAGCCATTCCACTTCGGTAAAGAAATCACGCAACTGGTTTTCGCAGGCAAGTGCATGGGTTACGAGCAGGTACTTTGCTGTGGTAAGATGTTGCTGTTTTACCTGCTCAAATAGGGAAAGCGCTTCATCCTTTTTACCGGAATAAAAAGCTTCTGCCACCTTTTCCAGCGCATTGGTTGTTTTGCCCATTGCCGATATAACAATCAGCAGCCGCTCGCCCTGGTATTGCTTCATAATGGACGCCAGGTTTACAATACGCTCAACACTGTTTACGGACGCGCCGCCAAATTTGAATACCTGCATATAAAGGAAATGTGCCGCAAAAATAAGGCAGAGAAGGCGGAAGGAAGAGGGTGGATGGAAAAAGGTTAGTGGAGCAGTGATAAGCGTGTCAAGAAAGAAGCACAACTTTTTCCTTCTTCCTTTTACCTCCGACCTTACATAATACTTACATTTGTTAGTACAACCATTAACTGCTATGCTATTTAACCGAAAAATTCTGACACTCGATGAGTTTACCATTCAGCAGCTGCGCGATTTTCCGCATGCCACGGGTGAGCTCAGTAATCTTCTCCGCGATCTGGGCCTGGCTGCCAAACGGGTCAATGTGGAAGTAAATAAAGCCGGTCTTGTTGATATCCTGGGCGATGCCGGCAGTGTGAACGTGCAGGGCGAAGATGTAAAAAAACTGGATGTTTATGCCAATGATCAGTTTATGGGCGTATTGCAGCATGGCATCAGCTGTGCCGGTATCGCCAGTGAGGAACTGGACGAATTCGTAGCCTTTGACGATGCAGTAAGCCGCAACTCCAAATACGTCTGTCTTTTTGATCCGCTTGATGGTAGCGGTAATATTGACGTGAATGTATCTATCGGAACCATTTTTGGAATCTATCGCCGGGTTACCCAAAAAGGTGATAAGGCTTCAAGAGAGGATTTTTTACAGCAGGGAATTAAGCAGGTAGCTGCCGGCTATATCGTATACGGCTCCAGCACCATGCTGGTATATGCTACCCGCCGTGGTGTAAACGGTTTTACCCTTGACCCATCCATAGGTGAGTTTACACTCAGCCACCCGGATATCCGCTGTCCCGAATGGGGTAATATCTATTCGGTCAATCACGGTAATTTCTTCCGGTACAACAAGGGCGTGCAGAACTATATTACACTTTGTCAGAAAAAAGATAAACAAACCGGCGGTCCCTATACCCAGCGCTATATTGGCAGTATGGTATCGGATGTACACAGAAACCTCATAAAGGGCGGCATCTTTATGTACCCCGGTACTACGGATAAACCTGGTGGTAAGTTGCGCCTGCTGTATGAGTGTAACCCATTTGCATTTATTGTGGAAGTGGCTGGCGGCCGTGCTACAAACGGCACAGAACGCATACTGGATATTATGCCTACTCAACTGCATCAGCGCACCCCCATGTTTATTGGAAGTAAGGGTATGATGAATGAACTGGATACCTGCCTTGAGCAGGCCGCCGTGTAAAATATATTTTTAACACACTTCTAAGCATATCTGCCGCCAGCCATTGATGCAATGGTACAGATGTTGAGGCATAATTAGCAATGAAAAAAAATATGCGTTCACATTTGTTTCGTTATATGACCCTTTTGCTGGCAGTGGGTATAGGATGGCTGAGTTTTGCCGGTTTGCCTCCTGCAGGCCTTGATGATGATATACTGGCTGCTACCAATCAGTTTCGCAGATCGAGGGGCAAGGCAGTGCTTCAGATGCGCGAAGATCTGAATGCCATTGCCCGGAAGCACAGCGAAAATATGGCTGCCGGCAGGGTAGCTTTTGGACATAGTGGTTTCGCCAGCCGCGAAGCTGCTGCCCAGCGAAAAGTACCCGGCTCCACCGCCTTTGCCGAAAATGTGGCCTATGGCGCTACTTCAGGAAAAGAAGTGGTAAAAGACTGGAAAGAATCACCTGGCCACCGGCGCAATATGCTGGGGACATTCAGGTATATCGGTATAGGTACGGCAAAAGATAAAAATGGGGTGATTTATTACACCCAGCTTTTTGTCAACTAATCGCCGCCGCGCTTTTCCTTATCCGGAATTGCAGTAACTTGCCGCCATGCAAGGCAATACAATCATTTCTGTTACTGATCTCGTTAAAAATTATGGCAACTTTCAGGCTGTCAAGGGTATTTCCTTTGATGTGCGGGAAGGTGAAATATTTGGTTTGCTGGGACCTAATGGTGCCGGAAAATCGACCACACTTGAGATCATCGAAACCCTGCGTGAAAAGACAAGTGGTAAAGTGATTGTTGACGGACTGGATCTTGACCGTCAGGCAGGTGAAATAAAAAAAATCATCGGTGTGCAACTGCAGACCAGCGGCTATTATCCAGGCCTCAACCTGGTACAACTGGTTGAGCTGTTCAGCGGACTTTACAACCGCCAGGTAGCGCCGATGGAACTGCTGGAAACGGTGAATCTGAAAGATAAGGCCCGGGCCAAATTCAAGGATCTGAGTGGAGGACAGAAACAGCGTTTTTCTGTTGCCACAACCCTCATCAACCAGCCACGCATTATTTTCCTGGATGAGCCCACCACAGGCCTCGATCCCCAGGCACGCCGCAGTCTTTGGGAGCTGATCCGCAATATACGCGAGCAGGGAACTACGGTGATCATTACCACGCACTATATGGATGAGGCCGAATACCTGTGCGACCGTATTGCTATTATCGATTCAGGACGTATAGTAGCGCTCGACTCTCCGGATAATATGATTGATACCCTCGTGGCATCAGGATTTGAGCGGCCCAAAGAAGTGAAGAAGGCAAACCTCGAAGATGTTTTTATTCATTTAACCGGTCACTCTCTGCGCGAAGCCTGATAATGAGTTGTGAGTTATAAGTTATAAGTTTTAAGTGGGGTGAAGGGTTTACGGTATAGGGTATAGGGAAAAGTTAGAATGAGTTGTGAGTTATAAGTTATAAGGTTTAAGTGGGGTGAAGGGTTTACGGTATAGGGTATAGGGAAAAGTTAGAATGAGTTGTAAGTTATAAGTTATAAGTTTTAAGTGGGGTGAAGGGTTTACGGTATAGGGTATAGGGAAAAGTTAGAATGAGTTGTAAGTTATAAGTATAAGGTTTAAGTGGGGTGAAGGGTTTACGGTATAGGGTATAGGGAAAAGTTAGAATGAGTTGTGAGTTATAAGTTATAAGTTTTAAGTGGGGTGAAGGGTTTACGGTATAGGGTATAGGGAAAAGTTAGAATGAGTTGTAAGTTATAAGTTATAAGTAGGGTGAAGGGTAGTATAGGGTATAGGGATAAAGCTGGAAGGCATTGAGATAAAGAAACTTTTCTGTAGTCGTAATTCTTAAGTCATCAGCACATCAGCACATTAGCACATCAGCACATTAGCACATCAGCACATCAACACATTAGCATATCAGCACATTAGCATATCAGCACATCATTTTAAAATCATCTCATGGGTCTTCAAAATAAACTCCGCGCATTTATGCAAGACAAAATAGAAGCACAAAAGAAAGCAGGCATTGCCTTTCTGGAAACTAATAAAACCAGAGAGGGTGTGCATGTATTGCCTGAAGGAATACAGTATGAAATAATCAGGGAAGGTAACGGGGCGCAACCGGTTATTTCAAGTACGGTTAAAGCGCATTACAAAGGGGCATTGCTCGATGGACGTGAGTTTGACAGCAGCTTCCGGCGCAACCAGCCCTTTACCGCACCGCTGCGCTCCTTGATTAAAGGCTGGCAGATTGCCATACCCCAGATGAAAACAGGCAGCCACTGGCGTTTGTGGATACCGTCTGATCTGGCTTATGGCGATCGGGGAGCAGGCAGTGATATTCCCGGAGGAGCCACTTTGATGTTTGAAGTAGAATTACTGGAAATAGTATAAAACCAACGCTATATGCCAACCATGGTTGATCCACGTTATCCCATCGGACAGTATGAGGCCCGGCCTTTTTCTATAGAAACAAAAGTAGAATGGCTGGCCGATATAAAATTTCTGCCCATAATCCTGGAAAATGCGGTAGCTAATCTGGATGAAGCCCAGCTGCATACGCCTTACCGGGAAGGTGGCTGGACAGTGCATCAGCTCGTACATCATATTGCCGACAGCCATATCAATGCATTTTGCCGTTTCCGGCTCGGGCTCACAGAGGATAATCCTGTTATTAAACCCTATGATGAAAACGGGTGGGTGCAGCTGTATGATGTACAAAAATTACCTGTCAATATTTCGATTACGCTGTTGCATGCCCTGCATGCCCGTATGTATGAGATGCTGAAGTATGTTACAGATGATGAGTGGAACAACCGCACACTCTTTCATCCCGAACATAAACGTACTATGCGGCTTTGGTATGTGCTGGGCATGTATGCCTGGCATGGCAAACATCATGTGGCACATATTACGACCCTGCGTGAGCAAAAAGGGTGGTAGTGCTGAATAAAAGATTTGGAGTTCGTTATTTATGAAATGGAAAATACTTTCATCCACTTACCTGTTTAAAGATCTCTGGTTTAAAGTACGCCGCGATACCTGCGAAGCCCCCAACGGCCATATCGTGGATCCTTATTACGTATACGAATTTCCAACCTGGGTAACAGCTGTAGCAATCACCAAAGAAGGTAAAGTGATAATGGAGCGCCAGTATCGCCATGCACTGGGTGAAGTAGGTATGGAAATACCCGGGGGCTGTGTGGATGATACCGATCCCGATCTGGAAACAGCTATCCGGCGTGAATTGCTGGAAGAAACCGGTTATTCATTTCAGCAACTGCAATACCTGGGACGCACTTCGGCCAATCCATCTACCAACAACAACCTGATGCATATGTTTCTGGCTACCGGTGGTGAAAAGAATGCGGAGCAGAAACTGGATGATAATGAAGATATCGAAGTAGAACTCATTAGCCTCGAAGAACTGAAGCAGCTGATACGCGACAATGCCATCGTTCAATCCATGCATGTAACCTGCATCTTATATGCGCTACGCAAACTGGGCCAGCTTGATTCTCTGTAAAATTTAGTATAATTCGCCTACCAGAAACACACTGCCGCAGATCAGTATAAGATCTTCCGGATTGGCATTCTGCTTTGCCGCATCCAGTGCTTCCTGCACGCTTGAGTAGGTATTACCCTGCAAACCCCTGGCTTTGCCGAGTGCGGCCAGTTGGGCAGCTTCCAGCGCCCGGGGCAAATGTGCCTGGGTGAAATAATACCGGGCATGCACAGGGAGTACCGCTAAAGCTTTTTCAACCTCCTTGTCTTTTACCATACCCAGCACGATATGCAGATTTTTATAGTCGGTAAGTTCCAGTTGTTCAACCAGCATAAGGAGTCCTGCTTCGTTATGTGCCACATCGGCAATGACGTGGGGGTGTTGTTGCAGCATTTCCCAGCGTCCATGCAGACCGGTTGTCTTTTTTACTTTTTGCAGGGCGGTCCTGATATGATTGTCTGTAATTGACCAGCCCTTTTCGCGAAGCTGCGCGCAGGCCTCGAGCACAGTGAGCAGGTTGCGTGTCTGATACAGACCAGGCAAATCGAGCCGGTAAACCTGGTGATCGGTTTTGTGCTGCTCTGCTACTTCGATCTGTAACTGATGATGCTCGGTCCACTTCCAGTCAAGTGCCTGCCTTTTTTCGGAAGCGATACTTAAAGGTGCTGCCAGCCCGGCTGCTTTTTGCTCAAATACAGCAATGGTTTCGGGCAATACTTCACCCACCACTACGGGGATATTCTTTTTTATAATACCGGCTTTTTCTGCGGCAATCTTTTCCAGCGTATTGCCCAGGAGGTTCATATGATCCCAGCCGATATTGGTGATTACCGATAGTTCAGGTGTGATCACATTGGTGCTGTCGAGCCGCCCGCCAAGGCCGGTTTCGATTACGGCAATATCTGTTTGCTGTGAGCTAAAATAATCGAATGCCATGGCTACGGTGATCTCAAAAAAACTGGGTTCCAGCCGGTCAATCAGTGGTTTGATCTTTTCTGTGAAATCAACTACAAAATCGCGGTTAATCATTTCGCCATTGATGCGGATCCGTTCCCGGAAATCGCGAAGATGCGGCGAGGTATACAAACCGGTTTTATAACCGGCCTCTTGCAGAATAGCCGCCAGCATATGGCTTACGGAGCCTTTACCATTGGTGCCGGCAATATGTATGGACCGAAACTGCTTTTCGGGATTATCCAGGCTGGCGCATAGGGCAAGCGTATTATCCAGGTTTTCTTTGTAGGCCGCCGCCCCGATACGGCTGAACAGAGGCAGCCGCGTAAAAAGATAATCAACAGTTTGCTCGTAGGTCATGCAGCAAAATTAGTATTCTCCCGATTTGTTTGGTGCGGCAGAAAAGAAGGTTGTTTATGAATTGAGCCGTGATGAATACAGGTTGTAATTATCTTCATCAAAACAAACAAAAAGCAACCGTTCCATACTTTCCAGTTGCGTGAGTACTTCCTTTACTGTGGTCAGTGCAATATCGGCCGCTTCAGGTTTGGGAAAACGGTATACTCCGGTGCTGATATTGGGAAAAGCGATGCTGTTTACAGCATGTGTGGCGGCCAGCTGCAGGCTGTTGCGGTAGCAATTGGACAATACCATCGCCTCTTTCTTTTTGCCACCATTCCATACCGGGCCTACCGTATGGATAACAAATCGTGCTGGCAATAAGCCGCCTGTGGTGATTACAGCCTCACCGGCCGGGCATTTGCCCTGGCGGGCTACTATGGCCCGGCATTCTTCCAGTATAGCAGGCCCGCCGGCACGGTGAATAGCGCCATCCACACCACTACCACCCATAAGGGAAGTATTGGCGGCATTGACAATCGCATCTACGTTCTGCTGCGTAATGTCTCCCCGGATGATTTCAATTCTTGCTGTCATTATACAAAGCTAAGACAGGAGGCAACAGGAAGAAAAAACGGCTCAACAAAATGTTGAACCGCTGATATAGTTAAGGGCATCGTGATTAACCATTGACACGGAAGTTGAACTGTACCGTGACGGTTGACTCGTGATCTGATTTATTAAAACGGATATTACGCAGGTATTGAACAATCGCACTGCGATAACTGGAGCTGGTAGCTGTAGATCCTTTAGCAAAGCCCAGTAAGGTACCTACACCGTCCTGCGATACTTTTATTTCGGCATAAATAGTGGCTTTGTCCAGATCGCCTTCGAAAGTATAACTGGATACTATGCGGCGATCTCCCTTGGTAACACGGGGGCCATTACCCAGACCGCTTCCGGAGCCATTACCGCCGCCTTCGCCTGTACCTGATCCGCCACCAGTGCCACTGCCACGGCCAATACCACTGCCGGTACCCGTGCCACCACTGCGGTCATAGTCCTGTGCTGCGCCACCGCCATTGCCCGAACCTGTGAGCGTACGGCCCTGTAATACGTGCTTGGGCTGTTGCGGGGCAGGAGGCTGCGGATTGGGTTTGGGCTCCGTTTTTACCACCGATTTATTTTCATTGATTTTTGTAGCGGTAGGCTTCGGATTGTCGGGTTTGATCACCGGGGGATCGGCCTCGTCTTTCGTGTCTTCCACATCACGTGAATCATCATCTGTGCCGGGATTGGGAGGTGAATAGGGCGCTGCTCCGGCTGGACCAGCGGCCTGAACCGGGTTACCGCCACCGCCGCCGCCACTTTCGCGCGCCGGAGGCACCAGTTCTTCATCCGGCAGATTTAAGTCTACCAGAATGCCTTGTTCTGCGGGCGGATGAGCAATTACAGGAATACTCCATTTCAGCAAAAACATCAGCAGCAGCATAAAAGCAGCAAATCCTGCGGTGATCATGCTGGCCTGGGTGTTTTTCCTTGATTCAAAGGCTGCGGACATAGTAAGGGAGTTATTCATACAAATGTACATTTTTGCCCTCTTTGGCCGGGCAGGCTTCTTTTACACAGATGTGTATTAACGGATCAAAGGCCATGCAACTTGCCCTTTTTTTCGCTTAATAAATGTTAAGATTGGAGTTTTAAGTACTAAGTATTAGGTAATAGGTGAAAGGTAAAGGGCAAAAGGCCTAATGAAATATGGCAATAAGGAGCTTAGTCATTAGCACACTAGTACACCAGCATATCAAAATATTGGCTTTCAGTGGTGTGCAAAGTCTAATTCAAATTTCCCTTTAATTCGTTCCATCGGGGGATTGAAATAGCCGTATTTCAGATCAGGAAACTCATCCCGTATTAATTGCATCAGTTGTCCCACGCCCATACATTCGCCTGTGTCGCCCACGCCAATTTTGCCGAGATACCAATCGGGGTCAATATTGAAGTTTCGCCATTGTATCATTTTCAGCCCTGTGTCGCGGATCAGTTTACGCAGGGCTTCATATTCCGCCACACTGTCTGTCATGCCCGGAAAAACGAAATAGTTGATAGAGGTCCATCCGCCAAAGCTGTTTACGATCTTCAGGCTTTCGATAATATCCTCAAACTGGTAGTTATTGGGCCGGTAATACGGCATATATATTTCGCGGCGGGCACTGTTGGTGCTCACGCGGATGGAATCGAGGCCGGCTTCACAGAGTTTACGGACTGCATCGGGTCGCGATCCATTGGTATTGATATTGATGCTTCCCTTAGGGGTATGTTTCCTGATTTCTATAATTGCTTCGCGAATGGTTTCCCACATCAGTAACGGTTCGCCTTCACAACCCTGTCCAAAGCTCACCAGGGGATAGGGGGCGGTTTCCAGGTGTGGTACGGTAAACTCTACGATTTCTTCGGCAGTGGGTTTAAACTTGAGCCGGTCCTGGGTTGATACGATCGTTTCTTCATCGGGCTGCAACGAAATACAGCCCACACAATTGGCATTACAGGCCGGAGAAGACGGTATGGGGCATTCCCAGCGTCCCAGGAAATAATTACGTGCAGCAGGACAATGATAGGTGAGGGCGCAATTTTCGGCCAGGTGTTTCACCAGCCGGTTATGCGGATAGGCCTGCAGCAGCTGCTCCACTCCGCTTTCGACTTTTTGCTGGTCATAGCCGGCGCAATCCTGGCGTATATCCTGTTCTATGCGAACGGCCGGCACATAAAATTTATCGTTATACCAGCCTACTGCAGTATAGCAAAACAACGGAAGTGTGGGGGCGTCGGGGGCTGTTTCATAAGCGGCCAGGTAAAAACCGGTATGAGCTGGTGGAATGAATGCGGCCACCGCCCAGCCTTTTTCACATAAACGCATTTCGCCGGTATGTACGTCTATGCCGATACCCCGGCGACCGGGCAACTCATACAGTGAACCGCCATCAGGCAATTCGATCCATTCTTCATCAGGTACGGGAACGGCATCCCAGCCTGTGCGGCCGGCTACGTACAGTGAGGTGTCTTCAAAAATATTTCCCTTACCGTCTGAATATAAAATATAGGGTGATTGTGTGAGTGCCATGATTGTTAACTAAATGGATGAAGTCCGGCGCCTCAGCGGCTTTTGGACTGGTTGAGCTGTCTGCGGCAAAATTCGTTAAATTCTGTCTCATTCAAGCTATTATCATTTCCGCTATTCACTACATGATTTTGAGCCACACGATTGTTGCGGAAATCGATCGTAAGCAGACCATCTTTCAAAATAAGATTATTGAGGTCTGTCCAGGCAATATTACGCCGGGGAAAACTGGGGTAAATGATTTGTTCGTTATTGACTGCTACAATCAATTTTCTTTGTGTAACACTGTACATAAAAAGCAGCAGCAATACCAGGCCTGCAGCCCACCAGAACTGGAGCAAAAGATACGTGATAAGTATAAAGGCAAGCGCAGTTCCCATCAATTGAGGCAGACGGCTTTTTTGCAGATAATACTGAGCCAGCACAACCAGCATCATCACACCTACTGCTGCAATAATCTGTAGGCGCATACTGCCACTGCCTGCTTTTACAGCAAGTATGAGTAAGACCAGCAGGTTGATGGCAACGGCAAGTTTGGTCAGCAACTGGTATTGTTGCGCGCGTTCATTTTTTAATACCAGTTCAAATTGCTGCATCGGGGAAGTGTTGATTAAAAACAGGTCAGGAGTTGGTCATGGTATTGCTGGCGATCATCAGATTGCACAGCTTCAGCAATACACGTGCTCCTACATTGGCATTCCAGTCGTTATCGGAGTTTACCCCCACTTCGCAAAGGTCGAATCCGATAAGCTGACGACCACTTTCAATGACTTTACGGAACAGGTAAAAAACCTCTTCGGCTTCAAATCCACCGGGTACAGGTGTACCTGTATGCGGGCAGAGTTTACGGTCAAGTCCATCGATGTCGAAACTGATATATACTTTCTGAGGAAGTTTGCTTACAATCTCTTCGGCAATATATTTCCAGGTATCTCCTTCAAACTGTCTTTGTTTGATTTCCCGGTCAAAATAGGTTATAACGCGGAAGTTGCTGTTGCGGATATATTCCCATTCATCAGCACTATAATCACGCACACCTACCTGTACCAGTTGTGCGATCCGGGGAATCTCTTCCAGCGCATTGTACATAATACTGGCGTGCGAGTAATTAAATCCTTCATAAGCTTCGCGCAGGTCACAATGGGCGTCGATTTGCAGAATACCGAAATCGCCGTGTTTTTCGGCAATCGCTTTAAAGAAACCAAGCGGCACACTATGGTCTCCACCCAGCACGCCTACCAGTTTGCCTTTATCGAGCAAAGCCTTTGTCTGATCATAGATCCAGCCATTCAGGAAGGCACCGCCTTCGTTGACCTCTTTCAGGGTTTTACACATAAACTGGTTCGCAGCCACATCTTCTCCCTGGGCAATGTAATCGATAAACAACTCTGCTTCTTTTCGCAGGTAATCACTTTTCATAAGCAGCTTGCGGTCGCAGGGGCGCATATAATAACCCTGTTTCCACCCTTCCGGCACTTCGGGGTCATACAGATCTACCTGCAGGGCAGCCCGGAAAATAGATTCGGGAGCGCGGGCCGTACCAGCACCATAGCTCACAGTTACTTCCCATGGCACGGGTACTATTACCAGACGAGCATTCTCTTCTGAGCTGGGAAGTCCAAAAATGTTGTTATTAGGATTGCTTACGGCGTTCGGATCGTAATTAGCTAGGTCTACCATTTCCCTGGGATTAAGAAAACGGTGCAAGTTAGGCTAAAAATGCAAACTACAAAAGAGATGTGCTGATGTGCTAATGTGCTGATGTGCTAATGTGTTGATAAAGAGACTTTTTATCAACAAGGGGGATCTAATAAGAAATAGTTTGGGCTGCGTCATTAGCATATTAGCACATCAGCACATTATTCAGGTTCCTGCTGGCTCAGGCAATGAAAGCTGCCCAGGCCCCAGATAATGTCGGTGCTGTCAATACCTACTACCTCGCGGGTGGGGAAGCAGTCCTGCAGTATACGGAGGGCCTGCTCATCTTTGTCGCACCGGTAAGTGGGTACAATCACCGATTTATTGGCAATATAAAAATTGGCATAGGATGCCGGCAGCCGCTGATCTTCCCAGATCACAGCATCGGGCATAGGAAGTTCGATAATGTTGAGCGCTTTGCCATTGATAAGGCGCATCGCTTTCAGTTGTTTGAGGTTATGCTGCAGCAGGTCATAGTTCTCATCCCGCTTATCCGTTTCAATCACTGTAACGACGGTGTCTTCATTGACAAAACGAACGGTATCATCTATATGTCCATCGGTGTCGTCGCCAACAATGCCTTCATCAACCCACAGTATCTGCTCCACGCCATAATAGTCGCGCAGGTATTGTTCGATCTGCTCCTGGTTAAGGTGCGGATTGCGGTTGGGATTGAGCAGGCAGGCGGTAGAGGTGAGTAGAGTGCCTGCACCGTTAAATTCTACTGAACCACCTTCCATTACAATACCGGGATGAAATACAGGCAGCCTGAAATGTTCGGCAATACGTGTTGGGATCACATCATCGAGGTCATACGGAGGATATTTATCACCCCAGGCATTGTAGCCCCAGTCTACAATGGCTTTGGGCTTTGATGAGTCGGTGTTTACCAGAAAGGCCGGGCCATGATCGCGGCACCAGGCATCGTTGGTAGGGTGGTGAAAGAACTGTACTTTTTCGAGCGGTACGCCTGCTTTTTGTAAATGAGCGGTAGCAGCAGCCTCCAGTGCAGCATCGGCCACATTGATGCGTACGAGTTCACCTCGTGTCAGCTCTTTTACAAAGGCAGAGTAAGCCGGATAAATGCTATCGATTTTGCCGGGCCAGCTGGCTTCTTTATGCGGCCAGCTCAGCCAGGTAGCTATATGCGGAGCAAACTCAGCAGGAAAATAATAACCCTGTTGACGGGGTGTGGCAGACATAGTACTCATTAAGTTTGTCAATAATGGTGCAATGAGGCTGATAAAACGGGTACAAATCAGTAGCCGGTTTATTCATCGATATAACGGCGCGTAATTGGCTGATAGGAATCGATCCGGCGGTCGCGCAGAAATGGCCAGTGGGTACGGTAGCGGTCTGTCTGTGCCGTATCCAATTCGTGTACATACACTTCTTCTTCTTCGTGCGAGGCCTGGTACATAATGCTGCCAAAGGGATTGGCAATAAATGATCCTCCCCAGAATTTCATGGCACCTTCCTGCTCAAAGCCCACACGGTTTACGCTCACCACATGTACGCCATTGGCTACGGCATGACTGCGTTGAATCGTTTGCCAGGCATTATATTGTTCTGTATTGGTTGCAGTGTCCTGGCTGGTAGCCCAACCAATAGCTGTGGGATAAAACAGGATTTCTGCACCCATAAGGGCGGTAATACGGGCCGCTTCCGGATACCATTGATCCCAGCAGATGAGGATACCTATTGTGGCAAAACGTGTTTTGAAAACTTTATAACCAAGGTCACCTGGTGTGAAGTAGAATTTTTCATAATAAGCCGGATCATCGGGGATGTGCATTTTGCGGTATTTACCGAGGTAGCTGCCATCGGCGTCGAGTACAGCAGTGGTATTGTGGTATAATCCCTCGGCTCTTTTTTCAAATAATGAAGCGATGATCACTACACCCAGTTCTTTTGCTACAGCGCCCAGCGATTCTGTAGAAGGCCCTGGTATAGCTTCTGCCAGTTCAAAATTCCTGTAATCTTCTACATCGCAGAAATAAAGAGAGGTAAACAGTTCCTGCAGGCACACGATCTGGGCCCCTTTAGCAGCGGCTTCTCTTACTTTGGTGATCGCTTTTTGCAGATTTTCTTCCTTACTGGCGGTGCAACTCATCTGCACCAGGCCGATTTTTACTTTTGCCATACTGCAAATTTAGGAAGAAAAGGTGGATGGTAAAGGGCGCAAAGGACGCAAACCGGATTAAGAACGCAAAGAAAGAAGGTGCAAAGAACGCCAAGCGAATTAAGAGCGCAAAGAAAGAAGGCGCAAAGTACGCAAAGACGCGAAGCACCCAATGAAAGCGAAGCGAGAGATGTTCTGTCGATATTAGCACATCAGCACATTAGCACATCAGCACATTAGCACATCAGCACATTAGCACATCAGCACATTAGCAAATCAGCACATCATCACATTACTTCCTTCCCATCTGACGCAGAAATGCCACATGCGATGCTACAGCCAGTCTCATTTTGGGATATTCAATATACGTGACGCCATATTCCTGACAGGCACGTTTGATGATCTTGCTGATAGCGGGATAATGGATGTGTGATATTTTGGGGAAAAGGTGATGCTCTACCTGAAAGTTGAGGCCACCAACCAGCCAGCTGATCAGTTTGTTGTTTGTAGCAAAATTGGCAGTCGTCTTCAACTGATGGATGGCCCACTCATCTTCCATGCGGCCGGTACCTTCGGCTGGCTGAGGGAAATGGGTATGCTCCACAGTGTGTGCCAACTGGAAAACGATGCTCAGTACAAAACCTGCAAACAGGCCGTAGATGAGGAAACCAACCAGCCAGGGTGTAAAACCTACTGTATAGATAGGAATGGCAACAAATAAAATCAGGTGCACAACCTTAAATACCCAGAAGGAGATATGATCTGACAGTTGCATTTTTTTGAGGGGCATATTACCAACACGGCGCAGAAAATATTTCTGATAGTCAGCAACAAAAACCCACCACAGATAAAGCAGTGAATAGGCTGCCCAGAAATAAAGATGCTGGTATTTATGAACCTTATACCGTTTCTGTGTTTCGCAAAGACGCAGGAAAGGTTTGGCATCAATGTCGTCATCCACACCATCAATATTGGTATAAGCATGGTGTATTACATTGTGCTTGGTCTTCCACATGAAATTATTGGCGCCGAGGAAATTTACAGACAGGGCTGCCAGCTCATTAATCCACTGATAACGGCTAAAGCTGCCATGTGCACCATCATGCATCACATTGAAGCCAATTGCCGCCGTCAGAAAACCCAGTGCCAGGCATTCCAGAATAGCCCAAACGATAGAAGGGGTGAAAAAAACAAGGTGTACATATACAAACAGGAATGACACCACCAGGATGACCGCCTTGATAAAGAGGCTGTAATTGCCTGTAGTAGACTTTCCTACTTCTTTGAAATAATCACTGATACGTTTCTTCAGTTCAGTATGGAAAGAGTGGGGAACACTCGAAAATTTTGGAATGGTCATTCTGCTCGGGTTAGTAAGTGAAATAATAGCAAAGGCAAAGGTACGCTTATTGGCACACAACAAACCCTTAAAATACGGTTTTGGGGAAAAGATTTTTTTTCGTCATGGTTTTGTAAGCCACTGGTTTGCAGACGATCATGTCTCATTTTGAATCAGCGCATCCAGGTTGCGGAGCCCGATCTTTTTTTCGGTCACAAAGCCTTCGGCATATTTGACCCCGATGCGCTTGCCCAGCATACGGGCACGGGCAATGACACTATCCAGGAAATCGGGGGTAGAAATATAGGTTTGAGGCTCCTGCTCGGCGCTGTTGGGGTTACTGCTGTGAAACTGGGTACTGTAAGCCTGGATAGACAGCATTCGTTGTTCGAAACTGTCGCTGATATCAATCAGCAGATCCGGTTCATGATACCAGTCCTGCAGGTATTGCAGGCAATATTTGGGTCGCCATTTTTCCTGGGGCTGTCCATTGTCGTCAACGGTTTCGATTTTGCGCAGGCCCGACAGGAAACAGGCATCACTGATGAGGTGACCTGCACGGCCGTGATCGGGGTGGCGGTCGCTAAGAATATTGCCGATCACAATCTCGGGCTGGTATTTTCGCAGGATGCGGATCAGTTGCAATTGATGTTCCTCATCGTTGCGGAAAAAGCCATCGCGCATTTTCAGATTTTCGCGTACCACAGCGCCGATAATGCGGGCCGCTTCAGCAGCTTCGGCATAGCGGGTTTCGATCGTACCGCGGGTGCCGAGCTCGCCCTGTGTCAAATCTACAATCCCGGCTGTTTTTCCTCTTTTTATTTCATTGATCAACGTGCCGGAACAACCCAGTTCCACATCGTCGGGATGTACGCCAATGGCGAGAATGTCGAGTTTCATAGATGCAAAAATAGAGAAATAATGTGCTAATGTGCTGATGTGCTGATTTGGGGATGCTTTTAGTTGAAAATCTTTTAAATTATTGGCCAATCCGGTTCATAAACGGACAATGAATGGCGAAAACCTTTTTGAAATTAACCAATTGTATGCACATTAGCACATCAGCACATTAGCATATCAGCACATCAGCATATCATTTCCTGTACGGATTCCCATACCATGCCCCATCAATTTCCCTTACAAAACTTTCAATCTGGCGATCGGTTTTGTCGGTAAGATCCCATTTCTGCTTGAGGTTGCTGCCAAAGAAGAAGGCAACCGTCTGATACATGCGGGCATTAAAGCCGCCTTTATATTCTTTAATGATCTCATAGCAGTTATTACCCGTCTGCCGGTTGATCAGTTTCATGAGCACGCGTCCCTGGTACACGCTGAGTTCGGAGAGCGGGTCGGCAAATTGCTGACGCAACTCTTTTTCGCGGCTTTTAATATACTTCTTGCGTTCTTTTTTGGAGGTAACACCCGCTAGCTTTGCATTAATATCATTGATGGTGGCACCGGCAACACGGGCATAGGGATAAGTTACATAAACGGCATTGCGCAACCGGTTCCATTCTTTTTTGAACTTTTCAAGCTCTCTGGGCGAAAGGTTAGACACCCATATATTCTCTTCTTCGCGGAAGCTCAGCATTTCGCGGTTGTACCAGATGGCATCTACAATAATGGTGTCGTTGGGCCCCCATTTGCTGGACCTTTCTTTGAAAGAGGGAATAGGCGGAACAGTGTCTGGCGCCACTTCGGGTATTATCTGGGCATGCGTTGCCGGTGCCATAAGCATCAGCAAAAAGATAACTGTAAAACAGGCAAGGGCGCGAACCATGGCTATAAATTTACAACAGCGCCGCCGCTCGGCCAAGCGGCACTCTTTTTATCAGACACAGACCGGCGCTTTTTCGCTGTATGAGCCTGCAATTATCATTTAGCCCTGCCCGCTCTGATCGCTTTAATCCGCTGTACCATGCTCATGAGTATGCCAATGGCAGTGATAATGATACCCAGCCACAATACTTTGATCATAGGGAACTTATAAGCCTTCAGGGTTACATACTGCAATAAGGCGTCCGATTCTTTGAGACCAATTTCAACTCCACCGCCGGTAGTCATTTTATTGACACGGAGTATCAGGCTTTCAGCCATAACGGTATCGGGCAATGAAAGCTGCACACCATTACGATTGATAAGGAGCGGCTCAGAAGTGTAGCTGGTATTGTTCATCGACTGCACCTTCAATGTCACTACCGTAGCAGAGTCTGCCGGACTGAAGCCTTCGAAAGGCAGGCTGTCGCGGGTAGCTACACGCTCGAGTGTGATAAAGCCCCTGGAGTAAAAAATGGTATCGCCCAGTTTGCGATCAAATGGCGCAAAGCTGGCCGTGTCTTTGTTTTTATCGGGATTGGGCAAAGAAGAAACATAGGTAAATACGTCGTGGGTGAGATAGTGACGTGAATCAGGATTGGCCATCAATCCTTCATTTCCCTTGTAGTTTACAAAGGCATTCGGTTTGAGCGTAAACTCTTCATCCCCTTCGCGGCTTTTGAAATGAATTTTATAGTACCACTGCTGCTTGCGGGGATGAGCAGAATCGCCGGTATAGGTTACATCATATTTACCCATACGCATAGTCATACCTTTTACAAGCGTAAGGTTTTCGCCTGTTTTTTCTTCACTGCCTTCGCCAAAAGGAATATGAATACCGCTGGTGTTGTGGCTCAGAATCTCTTTTTTAGACGAAGAGATAAGAATCCCCAGCAATACAAGTCCAAAACCAAAGTGTGCAATAGAACCGCCGGAGAGCGACAGCTTTCCTTTTAATCCGATCCAGATATAACCTGCATTGGCAATGATGGCATACACCGCACATACAATCGCCAGCCAGATAGCACCGAGAAAACCAAGTCCGTGTTTATCGTAATTGACATTGCCAAAAGCCAGGATAAGGGTGGCGGCTATGGCAGAAAGGATAGTAGGCAGGGCGATTTTTTTCCAGAAAAACTTAGCGGAAGTATTGCTGTATTTCAGGTATTGGGTAATTGCTGTAAGCAAACCAATGATGATAGCTACAAATACCTGTATCTGGTTATAGGCAAACTCCTCATCCTGGGGAGCTGCTTTTTTCATGTCGAATACTTTATTAATAACCGGCAGCGAGGTCTTAAAGATGATTACCATGGCCGACAGGAAAAAGATCAGTGAGCCGATAAACATCCAGAACTCGCGTGAGCTGGTCGCTTCTTCTTTATGTAAGGCAGGTACATTTTTCTGAATAACGCCGATGAGTGCGATGACACCGGCCAGTATGGTACCAAATGCCAGCATGGGAGCGAGGTGTAAACCGCCTATTGCCCAGCCAAACTCACCCGATAGCCAGGTTAGCGTGAGCAACGCAAGTGCTGTTATACCCATCTTCATTTTCATGGCCGGGCGCGCTGCAGTGAGTACCACAAATGGCCAGGCAAATACAAACAGCAACAGGTAAAGCTGTGCATTCATACCCAGATCAGTAAAGGCATGTACGGAAGATTCTCCCAGTATACCGCTGCGCGTAAGGAAAGTGCTGTAGAGTATAAAGAAGAACTGCAGAATCAGGAATACAAATGTTGCCCGGAGCGACTGACCGGTATGTTTATAAATAAGCAGGGTATGAATACCTGCGGCCAGGATGAGCCAGGGCACCAGTGAGGCATTTTCTACCGGATCCCAGGCCCAGTAGCCACCAAAGGTGAGCGATTCATAAGCCCAGGCGGCTCCCATCATAATACCTACACCCAGCGCGGCCAGCGAAAACAATGACCAGGGCAGCGCCATTTTAATCCAGTCGCCAAACTGACGGGTCCACAGACCGGCAATAGCAAATGCAAAAGGTACGAGGGTTGAAGCAAAGCCAAGGAAAAGTACGGGTGGGTGAATCACCATCCAGTAATTCTGCAATAATGGGTTGAGGTCATTCCCATCGCGTATGGTTGACAGATAATCGGGGCGAACCGGCAGGTTTACATCAAAGTTGATATGCATAGCCGGTGCATTGTCATAAATGCCCGACTCGCGTAAAAGGATAAAGGGATTGGAGCCCATTTTCCAGTTAAGGAAATAGACACCGGTAATCATCGTAGCCAGGCAAAACTGCGCAAAACTCACTACAGTCATTACAGGAGCTTCCCATTTTCCGGCGGTACGCATTAGTATTAATCCAAGCACACAGTGCCAGATACTCCAGAGCAGGAAGCTTCCTTCCTGACCTTCCCAGATACCAGCCAGCAGGTATTTATACTCCAGCGATTTGCTGCTGTGCTGCCAGGCATACTTGTATTCGTAGAGGTGATTGGATACTATATAAAAGATAATTCCAAATATGGCGAAAACGGAAATGCACTCAATGGTAAAAGAGATTCGTGCCAGACGGCGCCAGTAAGTACGGTTCTCGTCCAGTACCGGACCAGTGGCTTTAAAATAAGCAAAACTGGCCAGCAGGGAGGCTACGAGGGATAGAATAATAAAGAAATGGCCAAACTGACCCGGCAACAGGTTCTCGCCAATGTAATTCATTCTTGCAGATTATGGGTTTGATCAATGGCCGCAATTCCTTGCACGTATGCCGTCAACCGGCCAAAACTGTCCGGCCACGTGAGGGATAGGGTCAGTAACCTGAACCGCCCTGTCCTTCCACGCTCTTTTGTTGCGCTTTGGGATCGTCTTTATATTTGGAAGGACACTTGGTCTGAATGCTTTCGCAGTTAAACGTACCATCTTCGTATTTACCCTTCAAAACCAGCCGCTCGCTGATCTCAAAATTTTCGGGTTTGGGTTGATGGTAAACTACGCGAACAGATTTGCCCAATGTATCTACCGCAGTAAAACTGAGATAGTTCGGGTCTTTGATGGCATCATACTCCAGCGGCTGACTCTTATCCCAGCGGGCCATCAGGTGCACATACTTACCGGGCTTGGCCATGGCCGTGTCTACCGTATCATAGGTGCTGGTGTTTTGGAGAAATGTAATGAGCACTGCAATGGCAGCTGCGATCAGGACAAGCAAAATAATATGTATCTTTTTCATGGTGGATCCCCTCCAGGCAGGATTGTCAGTTTGACCTGCAAAATTAGGTCAAAAAACTGTCAGCCGGCGATTTTGCATTAAACACCAGCAAAATGATTTGGTTTGGCAGTGAAGCTCTTTTTTTTAAATTAATGCTGAAATTGTTTCAACTGCAACCGTTTCATTTCCTGCGGGTGCAGAAAGCGGAGGTCTTTGCCCTTATATTTGCGACACAAACGTTTATTAATATTATTATTATATGTTATTTGAATTGTCAGAAGAACAGTTGATGATCCAGAAGGCTGCCCGCGATTTTGCCCAGCAGGAATGCCTGCCCGGAGTGATTGAGCGGGATGAGCATCAGAAGTTTCCTCGCGAACAGGTCATGAAACTGGCCGATCTCGGTTTTATGGGCATGATGGTGGATCCGGAATATGGTGGTGCCGGCATGGATAGCGTCAGCTATGTACTGGCAATGGAAGAGATCTCAAAAGTAGATGCAAGCGTGAGTGTGTGCATGAGCGTCAATAACAGCCTGGTGTGTTATGGCCTGCAGGCTTATGGCAGCGAAGAACAGAAGCGGAAATATCTGACACCGCTGGCCCAGGGCAAAAAAGATGGGGAGCTTTATATTGGCGCATTCATGCTGAGTGAGCCCGAGGCTGGCAGCGATGCTACCTCGCAGCGCACTACCGCAGAAGACATGGGTGATTATTATTTGCTCAATGGTACCAAAAACTGGATCACCAACGGGGGCACGGCCAGCGTTTACCTGGTTATGGCGCAAACTGATCCGGCCAAAGGTTCAAAAGGCATCAATACATTTATTGTAGAAAAAAACTGGCCTGGCGTCACCGTTGCGGCCAAAGAAAATAAACTGGGCATCCGTGGCAGCGATACACACACCGTAATGTTTACCGATGTAAAAGTGCCTAAAGTAAACCGGATTGGTGAAGATGGTTTTGGATTTAAGTTCGCCATGAAAACGCTGGCTGGAGGCCGTATCGGTATTGCCTCACAGGCTCTGGGAATTGCGAGCGGAGCTTATGAACTGGCAAAAGCCTATGCTAAAACGCGCAAGGCATTTGGTACCGAGATCATGAATCACCAGGCTATTGCATTCAAACTGGCCGATATGGCTACCCGCATTGAAGCGGCCCGCCTGCTTTGCCTCAAAGCTGCCTGGGAAAAAGATCAGGGGCAGGACTATACCCTTAGCTCATCCATGGCCAAAGTATTTGCTTCCGAAACAGCCATGTGGACAACTGTGGAAGCTGTGCAAATACACGGCGGATATGGTTATGTAAAAGAATACCACGTAGAGCGCCTTATGCGCGATGCCAAGATTACCCAGATCTATGAAGGCACCAGCGAAGTGCAAAGAATTGTGATCAGCAGGTCGATACTGAAGTAAAGGTGGAGGCATAAGGTTGAAGGTCGAGGGAGAAGGTAGAGGGAAGGAGGTGGAGGGTAATAATATTTTACTCCCTGCTTTTTACCCTCTACCTTTTGCTTTTTACCTTTTTTAGGATAAGAGAGAGAGGGTAGTAAAGAATAGTCAACTTTTACCCTCTGCCTTTTGCCTTTTACCTTTTTCTGTATCTTCCTGTTTTAATTTTTTTCTATGCGTATTTGTCTGTCAGCTATTCTCTGCCTGCTTTTTTCTATGGTTCTTGCCCAGGCCCCAAAGGCCTATTTGCTCAAAGTGGGTAAACTGTACAACAGCGAGCAAAATACTTTTATCCGTAACCAGGAAATACTGGTACAGGGTAATAAGATAGTAAAAGTGGGAACCGGTCTTAAAAAGCCGGAAGGGGCCGAGGTCATCAACCTGGGAAGCTGTACTGTTACACCCGGACTCATCGATGCACATACGCATATTCTCTATCTGCAAAAACCCGAAGAGCCGATGGAGGTCGATATCCTGATGAACTCAGATATCGAACGTTCACTTCGTGCTGTAAAAATTGCCCGCACATTTCTGGACGCCGGCTTCACTACCATTCGCGATCTGGGTAACTCCGGTCAGTACCTGGATCTGAATATGCGGCGTGCAATCGATAAAGGCCTGGTAGCAGGCCCCCGCATGATCATCTCAGGGCCGATACTGAGTCCTGAAGACGGACAGTTTTTTGGCTTGTCATTACAGAACAGGCCGGTTATAGACCGGGAATATACAGTGGTGCGAAATGTTGAAGAAGCCCGCCAGGCCGTAAAAGATCATATCAGCCACCAGGTCGACCTTATCAAAGTGGTAATGGGTGATGGACGCCTGACTTTGCCGGTAGAAGAAGTAAAAGAAATTGTAAATACCGCACACAGGTATGGGATTAAGGTAACAGCACATGCTACTTATGATATGCTGGTAGAGCGGGCGCTGGATGCAGGGGTGGATGGTATTGAACATGGTTACAGCATTGCCGACAGCCTGCTTGACCGCATGGCCCGTCAGCAGGTGTATCTGGTTCCCACTATTGGCACCTACGAAGGATATAAATCCTATTATGATCCGGAAAATAAACGCAGCAAAGAAGAACTGGAGGGATTAACCAGCTTTGTTAACAATACCATGGGTATCGTTAAACGAGCTTTTGAGAAAGGCGTAATGATTGTAAACGGATCAGACATGTACCTGGTTACGCCCAAACCACAGGGTGATGCGGCCAAAAATACGCTTGAGGCCATTTATCAGGCTATTGGCAGTAAAGCAGCCGATGCGCTGCAGGCCGCTACACGCAATGCTGCCCGCGCCTGCGGTGTAGATGGTTTTACCGGTATTATCAAAGAAAATATGCGCGCCGACATAGTCGCATTCGACGGCGACCTCGAAAAAGATTTTCAGCAAACATTGTATAAAGTGAAGTTTGTGATGAAGGACGGAGAGGTGTATGTGAATAAGTGATTGTACAATGTGCTGATGTGCTAATGAATTTGAAGATTTGAAAATTTGAGGATTTGAAGATGATAGAGAAAATGGACTCATGATGGATGAACCATTTACTATTAAAATAATTGAAATAAGAAAGCCAGCAAAGCTGGCGTTACACTTTTAAATCCGAATAGTATGCTGTTTAAAAACAAATAGGCTGACCAGTATTAACGCATTAGCACATTAGCAAATCAGCACATCAGCACATTTTTCTCCCTATCTTGCACCGCATGCCAATCAATGCTGAAACATATCTCCGTGTCAGAGATGAACTTGCTGCTGCAAAAGTCACACTCGTAGCTGTTTCCAAAACCAAACCAGTGGAAGATATCCAGGCTTTGTATGATCTGGGTCACCGGGATTTTGGCGAGAACTATGTGCAGGAACTGGCTGATAAGGCAACACACCTGCCTGCCGATATCCGCTGGCATTTTATAGGCCACCTGCAAAGCAATAAGGTGAAATATATCGCCCCCTTTGTATCACTCATCCACGGTGTTGACAGTGTAAAACTGCTGCAGGAGATCAATAAGCAGGCATTAAAAAATAACCGGGTCATCGATTGCCTGTTGCAGGTGCATATTGCCAGTGAGGAAACTAAGTTTGGGTTCGATGACCATTCACTGCAGGAAGCCCTGCCCGGACTTACATCAGCCCATGCCCCCTTTACCGGCATCCGTATCTGCGGACTAATGGGTATGGCATCGTTTACCGAAGATGAGCAGCAGGTAAAACAGGAATTTGCTCATTTAAAGCAGCTTTTTTCTCATACAAAAAAACAAATGCCGCTGCCAGATCAGTTTTCCATTCTGTCGATGGGCATGAGCAGCGATTACCGGCTGGCGATTGCCGAAGGCAGCACGATGGTTAGGATAGGGAGTTTGTTGTTTGGAGTGAGATAAGGAGTTTAAAGGGTTTAAAAAGTTTAAAGGGTTTAAAGGGTTTAAAGAGCTTCATACCACTTTATACTTTTTAAACCCTTTAAACTTTTTATACTCTTTATACGTAATGGTGGCATTTCATCCCGCATTATCTGTTGTTCGTGTAATGATTTTTCCCGCCGGGATTTCCTACATTTAGTTTGTTATATGCAAACAGGCTGGTTCTGGAGATATAAGCTGCATCATGTATTGTGCTGGCTCCTGGTATTCGGGGTCTGGTTTTTTTTGCGCCTGGGCGATTACTCAAGCTGGCAAAAGACAGCCGAAGTCACGGCCTTAAAAGTAGCCGACCTGGCATTGCTGGTCTATATTACCAATTATGTCTTGCTACCCCGGCTGTTTTACCGGAAAAAATATGTGTTGTTTACCGTGCTGCTGGTTCTGATGATCGTGGTCAGCAGCATCCTCAAGATGAAACTGCTGGGACAGCTCCTGCACGATCCACAGCTTTTTTCACTACAGGGCAATCTCAAGCGGCGTATTTATGATAATATGATCCCGCATTTTTTTCTGGTCATTGCCGGTGCAGCCATCAAGCTGATGTTTGACTATTCGGGGTTGCAACGGCGCCTGGCCGAAACGGCTCGGGAGAAAGCAGAAGCCGAACTTAATTTTCTTAAATCACAGATCAATCCGCATTTTCTGTTCAACTCCCTGAACAGTGTTTACTTCTTAATTGATAAATCAAATACGGAAGCAAGACGCGCACTTCACCAGTTTTCGGACATGCTGCGGTTTCAGCTCTATGAAGCTAACGGAAACCGTATCCCTATTGAAAAAGAACTACGGTATCTGAGTGATTATATGGATTTGCAGCGTCTCCGCAAAGAAACACACTATGAAGTGAATCTGCATTGCGAAGCGGATGTAAAAGGTTTTGCCATTGAGCCCTTGCTGCTGATTCCTTTTGTTGAAAATGCATTCAAGCATATATCTCATTTTGAACAGCGTCCGAATTATATACATGTAACCCTGGCCAAAAATGATGGCTGGCTGCATTTTACTGTGCAGAATTCAACAGAGCATGTCACAACACCGGGTGAACCAGGCGGCGTCGGACTGGCTAATGTGAAAAGGCGCCTGGAATTGCTCTATCCGGGAAAGTATCGCCTGCAACTGAGTACGGGCACCGATCAATACCAGGCCGATCTTTATCTGCAGATAGACGATCAGTCGGGAATGAACCATAAAAAGCTGTGATCATGAAAATCAACTGCATTATTATAGATGATGAGCCGCTGGCCCGTAAGGGAATAGCAGAGTATGTGTCGGAAGTGGATTTTCTGCATCTCGCCGGCGTATTCGAAAATCCGATGAAGGCGATGGACCGCCTCGCGGCTGGCGATGTACAGCTCATTTTCCTGGATATCCAAATGCCTAAACTGACCGGGCTTGATTTTATGCGCGCGCAGCCACGCATACCGCCAGTTGTTTTTACTACAGCCTATCCCCAGTATGCACCGGAAGGTTTTGAACTCAACGCGCTGGATTACCTGGTAAAGCCAATAGCATTTGATCGTTTTTACAAGGCCGCGCTGCGGGCAAGGGAATATTATGAGCTTCGTGAAGAGAATCTGAAACCTGCAGGCCAGGATTTTTTTATTAAGGCCGATGGACGATTAGTACGCATTTCGCTACAGGACATACTCTATGCCGAGGCACTGCAGAACTATGTAGTGATTCAGACCACTACTCACCGCTATATCACTTATCTGACATTTAAATCTGTCGAGGAGTTTTTACCTGCCGACATGTTTATCCGTATACATAAATCTTACCTGGTAGCCGCATCGCGTATTGACAGTATTGAAGGCAATATGGTACGCATAGGCACACATTCTCTTCCTATCAGCCGCACACTGAAAGACGAAGTGATGGATCGTTTACTCAAAGGAAAATATCTGAAGCGATAACAGGTCATTCATAGCCTTCTACATCGGCGATGCTGCCATAGTCAACCAGCAGTTCTGTTCCTGCCGGAATATCTTCCAGCGCAATAAAGTATTCGCCTTCGTTGACCGATGCTACATTGGGCGTAGAGCTGTGATTGAGATAAAGGGTAATGTCCATTACTTTAAACCCCTGAGCCGGTACAAAATAATCCTTATCATCGTAAAGACAATAGGTTTCTATGAGTTCGCGTGAGTGTGCCGGCAGCGCCTCTACCTCTTCAAAAGACAGGCGAATCCATTCATCCTGGCCGGCCGAAAAAAAACTGCGGCACCCTTTAGGTATATCACGCAGGGCAAATACACCTATGCCGTGCACAGGCGAGGGGCGGAGTGCTGCCCAGGTATCGCGGGACAGTTCCTGCAATAAAGATTCTTTGCTGAAAGGCATCTGACAGGTGAGGGGCTTAGCTGCCTCTTTGAGAGCCGGTATTGGACTGTTTGTTTACAAATCCACCCGATTTTGGTTTGGCAATGAACTTAGAGGCGGCATTGCCTGTTGTGCCTTTGCGGTTGTCTTTCTTTTTGCCTTTTTTATTCTGCTGATTCAGGAGCGACATGGTAGTTATTTTATAGTCTGGTAAAGATAACTTTTTCTGGAATAGTTACAAAAGCCGGTAGTGGCTCCCATCGGATTGGGGAAAAGTATAAAGGTTTAAAGGGGTGGCTTATTCACTGTCCACTAGCCACTGTCCACCGTCTCCTAGCCACTGTCCGCATTTACGCTTATTTTTGCATTATGATCCGGTCAGTGTTTTTTTCGGCGCTGTTTTCTTTCATACTGCTTTGCAGTTACTCTTTCTCATATGGGCAGGGTAGCATGCAGACAGTAGTCTTATCCGGTTTGGGAAAAAAGCAGGGTACGCTTTATATCGCCTGGTATAATACTGAAGTAAATTTTAAAAAGCAGAGTACGCCGGTTTTTACCCGTTCTCTTGCCGTTGATGAGCAGGAGCAGGTGTCGGTCGTTTTTGAAAATATTCCAGCTGGTCGTTATGCCATTGCGGTATTGCTTGATCAGGACGGGAATAAAAAAATGAGCACTAACCTGCTCGGTATTCCAAGGGAAAAATATGGCTTTTCCAATAATGTTTATCCTGCCTTCCGTGCAGCCAACTGGAAAGAAGCATCATTTGAGTTAAAAAATACGGATGGAGAAATAAGGATAAGAATGAAGTAGTTGACAGTTGACAGTTGACAGTGGACAGTTGACAGTGGACAGTTGACAGTTGGCAGTGGACAGATGTACATTCCTACACATCAGCACATTTTATCCTATCATCTTCAAATCTTCAAATTTTCAAATCAGCACATTAGCAAATCAGCACATTAGCACATTAGCACATCAGCACATTAGCACATCAGCACATTTTCCTTCATCCTTTTCCCAGCACCTTCAGCACCGTACTTCTGAACAACTTGCCAATCGGCACTTCTGTATCTCCGATCCCGATGAGTTCGCTGGTATAACTTTTTATCTTCTGATGGTTTACAATAAATGAGCGATGAGTGCGGATGAATTCCTGTTCCGGCAGCATGGCTTCTACCGAGCTGATCGATTGTTTGGTGATCAGGGGGCCTGAAACTGTAAAAACTTTTACATAGTCTTTCATGCTTTCGATATAGAGAATGTCGGCCAGCATTACCTTGATCATTTTGCGGTCGGCCCGGAAATAGACAAAAGAGGCGGAGCGGGTTTCATCGGCCGGTGCGGGCAATTCTGTGCGGGGCAATCTTAATTCAAAGGCTTTATTGATGGCTTTCAGAAAACGCTCAAAGGTTACCGGCTTCATCAGATAATCCACTATATCCAGTTCATATCCTTCCAGTGCATATTCAGAATAAGCAGTTGTGAAAATGACTTTAGGTGGATTTTTTAGCGTTTTCAGAAAATCGTTTCCGTTGAGTTGCGGCATACGGATGTCGAGAAACATCAGGTCAATATGCTGCTGTTGCAGGGCCGTGAGGGCCTGAATGGCATTGGCGCATTCGCCGGCCAGTTGAAGGGTTGGTACCTGTTCGATATAACGGCGGATGATTTCACGGGCAGGTGGTTCATCATCCACTATCAGGCAGCGTATGGGAGTGGTTTCAGACATGTTCAATAGCTACAGGTTCGGGTCGGGTACTGACCGATTGCTCGAGTTCAAGTTTCAGGTTTACAATAAATACATCTTCGTCATCGGTAATGGAAAAATAATGTTTTCCGGGATACAGCAGTTCAAGCCGTTTACGTACATTCTGAATTCCGATGCCGGATGGTTGATGATTGGAGACCGCTTCAGAAGGTTTGCCATTGATCAGTTTCATATTCATTTCAGCATCCTGCAGGGTTATGTGCAGGCTGATCCATGGCTGCTCCAGCATCTGGCTGGCTCCATGCTTAAAACAGTTTTCTACCAGGGGCAGCAGCAGCAATGGCTCAATCTTCAGGTTGCCGGTATTTTCGGGCAGGTCGATATGCAGATCGAGTTTGTTGCTGTACCGGATATTTTCAAGGTTAATATAATTCTGCAGCAATTCCAGTTCTTTTGATAGCAGTACTTTGCCATGTGTACTTTCATAAAGAATGAAACGGAGTATAGCCGAGAGGCCACTCACCATACGGGCCGCTACGGGAGCTGTATTCTGTGTATGACTATAAATATTATTAAGTGTATTAAATAAAAAATGAGGGTGCACCTGTGCTTTTAATAATTGCAGTTGAGCCTGCACATTTTCCTTCTGCAATTGCAGATTCCGCTGCTCTTTGAGATAAAGCGTTTTCATGAGTTTAATAGCGGCCGCCATACCTCCGATGGTGATACCTCCCCGCAAACCAGCCATCAGACTCAGGAAAAAAGTGATCCAGGTAGTACGTGGCGGACCTACATATTGGTCGCCCATCAGCCAGTCGCGCATGGGATTGATGACGAAAATGGATAATACGGCCGACATAGCGGCTGCTACCAGAAAGGAGAGAGCTATTAATAGTCCCGCCAGCCAGTAGCGTTGCTTCATCAAAAAGCGGGGGATGACAAAGTAGATCAGGGTATAAGCCAGGAATATATGTACAGAGAGGTAGATAAGCGACTCCAGCATCGATACCGGCAATCGCAGATAATAATCCGTAGCCCTGTTGATGGCAATAAACGAATAGAGAAAAGCCTGAAACAGCCACCAGGCTACCCAAAAGTAAACATGCCGGCGAATGCGGTAACGAGGCTCGTCAGAAAATATGAATGGGTGCTGTAGCATGTGAACACCGCTAAAATAACTATTCCGGCTATTCCCTCCGCACCGGAAGCTGTTTTGTAGTCAGAAGGTTGTTTTTCGGCGACAAACGAAAATACAGAGGTATAAAAGTATAAAGGTATAAGAGGTTTTCGTTTAACTTTTAAACCTTTATACTTTTATACCCGAATAGCGGCCTACTCATTGTTTTTTGCAATTTCGCTACCAGTACGTTTATTTTTCGCCCACGCTTCCAGGCTCGATTCGAGACTTTCGCGGAGCATCATTTTGGTTTTGCGTTTACGTACATTGAGTTTTATGCCACTCAGGTCTTTGCGGCCAATGAGTTCATGCTGGTTGTTGTAAAAGCGAATTGTATACTGCTGCGGTTGATTTATATTACTTTCCACTACCCAGTAGCCTTTGTCAGATACCCATTTGGGAGTTGAAGGCGTTTCGTCCTGCGTCCATCCCATTACTGCAATCAGTGAGAAACCGGAGGCGAAGATCATTTGTTTAATTTCTTTTTTCATGGCTGAACAGGTTAAATGATACATGGTTAACATCTCAAAACTAATCAGCTGTTAGGCGTAAAGTTTTTCTATTAGCTTAACGGATGCAGGCGGGCGATAGAAGTAAGGATTTGGCCGGCAAAGTGATCTGCGCCCCGTTTCAATACACTTGTCTTTAAAATCCTACCGTTAGTCGACGGTTTTAACGACAGACCGTACAAAAGGCAATTATGGACAATGAAAGGAGTACCTGGTTAATGGAATTAACAATTTCGGCGGGTAATGATGAAGGGTGAACGTACTGCAGGTATTCTCCTTATTTTTGGAGATATTGATTTTTACTATCACTTTATTACCATCACACATGAACAAACTCATTGCCATTTCCGGAACGATAGCGGCGACTGTTGCTTTGCTGAGCTGGATAACACGTCCTGTATCCACAATTGGCCTTGCGCAAAGCGCCGTGCCCGGTATTGTTGATTCATTGCGCGCCGCACGCAATTATGCCAGTTACTGCGCTGGCTGTCATGGCGAAAAGATGGATGCATTTGTAGACCGGCAATGGAAACACGGACAGTCGCAGGCCGACCTTGTTCGTGCAGTAAAAGAAGGATATGCCGATGAGGGCATGCCCGCTTTTGCCGCCACTTTCAGTGATGCTGAAATGGAGGAACTGGCAGTGTACATGCGCCAGGGAATCGATCACTTCAATCAGTATGCAGCTGCTGCAAATACCACTCCTTCCGGTAATATATTTACGACGGGCGCTGTGTCGGTCAGACTGGATACCGTAGTGCGGGGCATGAAGTCTGTATGGGGTATGGCTTTCTTGCCCGATGGTCGTATGCTGATCACCGACAGATCGGGTCACCTGTATGCTGTAGCCAACAATAAAAAAGTTACGGAAGTGAATGGTCTGCCTCCGATACTTGATGAAGGTCAGGGAGGGTTGATGGATGTGATCATTCACCCCGATTTTCGTAAAAATAAACTGGTGTACCTGAGCTACAGTGCCGTAAAAGAAGACGGGAACAGGAAGCTTGGCACTACAGCCATTTACCGGGCAAAGCTGGAAGGCAATGCACTGGTAAACGGGCAGGTCATATTTGAAGCATTTCCTTATTCACGCACCCGGCATCACTACGGCTCGCGTATGGTCTTCGGCCGCGACGGAATGTTGTATTTTTCGGTGGGCGAGCGGGGCAACGAAAAAGAAAATCCGCAGACACTGGAAAATGATCTCGGAAAAATTCACCGGATCAGAGATGACGGAAGTGTTCCTGCCGACAACCCATTTGTTCAGACGCCCGGAGCAAGGCCAACCATTTTCTCCTATGGTCATCGTAATCCCCAGGGGCTGGCAGTACATCCTCAAACCGGTGAGCTTTGGTCACATGAGCATGGGCCGCGTGGCGGGGATGAGGTAAATATTGTAAAGAAAGGGGCCAATTATGGCTGGCCGGTTATCACTTATGGCATCAATTATAATGGAAAAATTATTTCGAACAAGACCGCTGCAGAGGGAATGGAACAGCCTGTGAAATACTGGATACCTTCTATTGCACCGAGCGGTATGGCATTTGTACAGGGCAAAAGATATAAGTCGTGGGAAGGGCAGTTGCTGACAGGTTCACTGCGCTTCAAATACCTGAACCTTTCTCATATTGAAGGCAAACAGGTAACCGGCGAGGAAATGCTGCTGAAGAATATTGGCCGGCTGCGCGATGTGCGTATGGGTCCTGATGGCTACTTATATGTTGCCGTCGAAAACCCGGGATTTGTATTCAGGCTGCTGCCGGTCAAAAACCCTTCTTAGTTCGCGGAGGGCCAGCCACTACACGACCATTGAAACTAATGCTTTGCCGGTTGCGGTCATTGACACGCAATGAAGCGGTACCATTATCAAAAACCGTCAGGAAGAGTTGTTGCACACTGCCGGCATCGCGCGGCTCAATGGTGATTTCCCAGCGTTTCTTTTTCTTTTTTACTTCCTTGTAGGTGAAGTCTACCGATGTGAATTTGATTCCTCCTTCGCCTGGATTAACCGGGGCAACAAAGGCCCGGCCAAAATAAGGAAGATAGGATATGATTGTGTCGGGAGTTACAGTCAGGTCAAATTCGGATGTCAGTTGCTGCATACGTCCCTGTTGTGGCAAGGCCGTTTCAGCGCTGAAAATATAATTATGGTCGGTCAGCATTTGTGCTACAGTGACCGGTTCCGTTTTATCCTGTGCCAGTCCCAGCAAGGGTGACAGCGATAACAGAAGGATGGCCAGCTTTTTCATTTCAAATGATTTACAGACTGAAATGCATAAAATATGCCAGCGGGAAAGAGGTTGACTTAAACCCATATGTTTTAACGAATCAGCTGCTTCTTTTAGCTAAAAAATCCCCAAAAGGGGGTAGCGATGACAGAATGGCAACAAGTTTGCGGCAATTCATACATCAAAATCAACCATGTACCGCCTTTGAGACAATAGCCATGTAATTCCTTTTTTTTATTTGTGATAAAACCTTACTGAAGCCATGAAAGTTTCCTTATTGCAGCGTCTTGTTTTATTGGTACTGCTCTTGTCTGCACAGCAGCTGCAGGCACAGATCAAGCCATTTAGTCTGGGACCTTACCTTGAGCGGGCATGGCTAAGCGAACATCATTCAACCACACATAAAGATGGACTGGGTATCGGGTTATCGGCCGATATCCGCTTATCTGAACGCCTGGGATTAACCGGTTCGGCAGGTTATCTGCAATTTTCCGGGCGCTCCACACCCGAGGGCAAAGCCGATGCAGTAAAAGCATATCCCATAAGAGCCGGCTTCAAATACCGCCCTGTACCATTTATCTATTTTAAAATGGAGACCGGTCCGGCCAATCTTAAAAACGAATCCGGTAATACCTGGCTGCTATCGCCGGGCGTGGGGGTGCGGCTACTGGGCCTGGATATTCAGGGAAAATATGAGGTTTGGCCCGGCAAAACCGATCTTAATTTCTGGGGATTAAGGGTTGCTTTTCATATCTGAGCAGCCAGTCAATTCCACAAATCAGCCAATTCATACAGTTGTTAGTAGGGAACCCTGTTGCGCAGGTCTAATTTGCATGACAAAAGGTTCTGAATGAAAATACTGTTGGCAGGCGACAGCATTATTGAAGGTAGCACAGGTATCAATTGGATTTCTTTACTGGCACAGCGCAGGCCACGCTGGCGATTAAAAGCAGCGGGCGCAGCCGGTGAACCACTCAATAAGATAACAGAGCGGTTACCAGCCTTACTGAAAGACGATTCTTATGATTGTATTGTGCTGGTGGCCGGGCATAATGATCTGTTGTTGCCCGCGCTATCGCAGAAAGGATACCTGTTCCGGCAATCGTATCAGTATCTGCTGCGCAAAGGGCATCAGCCTCATCCTGATCCTGCTGCATTTGAATTGCAGATGCGCCAATGTATTGATCTCATCAGGCAGCACAGCCGGGCAAGAATTATTCTCTGTACACTTTCGGCCATGAATGAAAGTGCGGGCAGTTTATTACGTCAGCAGCGCAACCAGATCAATGAAACAATACGAGATGTGGCCTGGGATATGCAGTGCCAGCTGGCTGATCCCGGCTTACGGTTTGATGAATATCTCGAAAGCCGGTGCACCCGCAACTATTTCCTGCCATCTTTCTGGCAGGTGACCTGGTTTGACAAATGGATTTGCAAATGGCTCGGTCAGGCCGATGTGCTTAGCCAGCGGCGTCGGCTTCACCTCACAACAGATGGGGTTCATCTGAATACCCGTGGGGCTAAAATATTTATGCATGAGATTGAAAAACAGCTATTAATCACAGAAAATAAACCCATTCTTCATTTTTCTTAACAATTTTTGGGAATGCCGTAGGGGTAAGCAACTGTTCAGTTGTTATCCTTAAAAAGTATTTTTGGGCGCAGCGGCATTTTTGGAGCATGGATATCAGCGATTGAGCATGGAATTAACTGAAGATTCCCTTATTGGTATGCTGGCCCGGCGAAACGAGGCGGCATTTGAACAGGTGTTTAAAACCCATTACAAACATCTGCATGCCTATGCCATCTCCTTACTGAAAGACGAAATGCAGGCTGAAGAATCAGTACAGCAGGTTTTCTTTCGGATGTGGGACCGGGCAGAGAGTCTTCAGATTGCCGGATCAGTAGCGGCATACCTCTATCGCGCCGTGCACAATGAATGCCTCAATTATCTCAAACACCAGAAGGTAAAGGCAAGTCATCAACTACACGTAGCGTACAGCATGAAACAGCAATCGGATCAGCCGGGTAAAAATATGGCCGGCAAAGAACTGGAATCCCGGATCAGGGAAGCCCTCAATGAGCTGCCCGAGCAATGCCGCACCGTATTTCAGCTAAGCCGGTTTGAAGAATTGAAGTATCGCGAGATTGCCGATAAGCTAAATATTTCTGTAAAGACAGTCGAAAACCAGATGGGAAAAGCATTACGCATACTGCGAACCCGCCTGGCCGAATTTCTTAGTGTATTATTGCTATTATTTAACCGTTAATCATTCACAGGCTGGAACCACGATCTGAACATATTATGGATGACCTGCTGGTAAAACACCTGCTTGGAGAAACCTCGGCACGGGAACAGCAACAGGTAGAAGAATGGCTGGCCGAATCGCCTGATCACGCCCTGTACTTTGCCCAGTTGCAGCAGGTATGGGAGTCGAGCCGCCAACTGGCCAGTGAGTCGGCAGTGAACGAAGATCAGGCATGGCAACGTTTCAGGCAACGGATTCAGCCGGTCGAAGAAAAGAAACCCGTTATTCGCCTGCAATGGTTGCGGGTGGCAGCCACCCTGACTTTATTAATAGCATTGGGCTGGGCCATATCTCAATGGATTGGCGGAGGAGAAAAAGTACAGGAAATGGCCGTCAGCACCGTCCGGAACGTGTTGGTAGATTCGTTGCCTGATGGCACCACGGTTACGCTCAACAAAAACTCAAGCCTGCATTACCCATCCCGTTTTACCGGTAAGCAGCGTCCGGTTCGTTTACAGGGAGAGGCCTTTTTCAACGTAAAGCCGGATAAGGAAAAGCCGTTTGTTATTACAGTTAATGATGTGGAAGTAACCGTACTGGGCACTTCATTCAATATCCGTACCGATGAAAAAGGACGTACTGAAGTGGTGGTAGAAACCGGTCGCGTACGCGTATCGCATGCTGGTCGTACAATTGAGCTGCAGGCCAACGAGCGTACCCTGATAGCCTCTGCCGACTCCACACTCCAAAAAGAATCTCAGCCAGACAAACTGTATAATTATTACCGTACCCGCGAATTTGTATGTAATGATACTCCGCTTTGGAAACTGGCAGAGGTATTGAATGAAGCTTATGGAGTGGAAATTACGCTGACTACAGATTATGCCCGTTCACAAAGGATCAATACCACTTTTAACAATGAATCGCTTGAACGCGTATTGAATCTGATCAGCGAAACCTGTGGTGTGCAAATATCCCGCACAGGGAATCAAATTGAAATCAGGTAATGAGAATAAGTTTTTTGAAAAAAAAGGGATGGCTGACCTGCCTTGTCCTGATGATAGTATTGCCTGCTACAGTCCAATCACAGTCGCTGCTGTCCAGGAATGTTTCACTGGAGGTAAAGCGCCAGCGGCTTGATCATGTGCTGGAAATACTCAGCAATAAAGGGGATTTTTATTTTTCCTATTCATCCTACGTGGTGCGTAAAGACAGCCTTGTTTCCCTGTCGGTGCATAACCGACCGGTGCGCGAGGTACTGAGCCAGCTTTTTAATAATACCTATGAGTTTATTGAGAGCGGCAACTATATTATTATCCGGAAAGCGCCCATTCGTGTTACCATGATCACGCATAAGGCAGCAGAAGAAGACCGGATTTATATGGTCACCGGTTATGTATATGATGAAGCGACCGGCGCAGCCCTGCTCGATGCCAGTGTATATGAAAAGAGATTACTCGCAGCTACTCTCACTAATCCCGATGGTTTTTTTAAACTAAAACTAAAAGGCAACCGGAAATCAACCGCTTCCCTCACAGTAAGTAAAGAGTTTTACGAAGATACTACCGTGGTCATAGAGCCACGGCATAATCAACAACTCACTATCACGCTTATGCCATATGAGCGACCAGATGACCAGATCATCATTTCGCCAGAAGATTATTTGAATACCGATACCAGCAGTCCTGCACTTGTTGTGCAGGACACTGGCATAATAAGAACTGTGGCCGATGTACCAGAGCCGGCGCGCGTGGAAAAAACGCGGGTGGGTAAGTTCTTTTTGACGGCCGGTCAGAAAGTGCAAAGCCTGAACCTTAAGAATTTCTTTACAAAAAGACCATTCCAGGTATCGCTGGTGCCGGGGTTGAGTACACATGGAAACCTGGGATCGCAGGTGGTCAACAACTTTTCACTGAACCTGTTTGGTGGATATACTGCCGGAACCAATGGCGTTGAAATCGGCGGCCTTTTCAACATCGATCAGAAAGATGTACGGTATGTGCAGATAGGGGGGATGTTCAATGTGGTAGGAGGAGAAATGAAGGGGTTCCAGGTGGCGGGTATGACCAACACAGTGCTAAAGCCGGTCGAAGGTGTTCAGGTTGGTGGAGTTAACAACTATGTGAAGGGGAGCTTAACCGGCTTTCAGGTAGCCGGCGTATACAATCACGTCACAGATAGTGTACGGGGGCTGCAGATTGGTGGTGTGGCCAACTTTGCACGGCGTACCGTCAGTGGTGTACAACTGGCAGGAGTCATCAATTTCAGTAATCGCGAAACACGCGGCATGCAGATATCTGGAGTATTCAACTACACGAAGCGGTTGAAAGGCGTTCAGATAGGCTTGATTAACATTGCTGACAGCTCCGACGGATATAGTATTGGTCTTATCAATATTGTGCTGAAAGGTTATCATAAGCTGAGCATATGGACCAATGAATGGCAGGATTATACGGTGGCATTTAAAACAGGCAACCGGAGACTCTACAGCATTTTACTGGCAGGTATGAATGGCGGTGCTGCCCGCAAACGGTTTTCTTTTGGTTATGGCCTTGGCAGCGAATGGGGATTGGGAAAGAAACAATTGTTCTCATTTAATCCCGAATTCACAACACAATACATTTATATGGGCTCCTGGGACTATAGTAATATCCTGAGCCGCATACAGGTAAACTTCAATGTACATTTAGGCAAATGGGTATCTGTATTTGCCGGTCCTTCTTACAATATCTATAAGTCTGATCAGACATCCGGCATAGATACGTACAAATATCCCCTTCCGGGCAACGGCTACTCCGCTCACAAATGGGGTGAAAAAACGAAAGGCTGGCTGGGGTGGCAGGCAGGAGTTAGTTTTTTCTAAAAGTTGGTAGTTTTTTAATGGTATAAAGAGTGTAAAGGGCTTAAAGTGTTTAAAGGGATATTGTGAAAGGGAATTGTGCCGGATAGATTTTACCATCTACTTTTTAAACCCTTTATACTCTTTAAACCCTTTAAACTTTTTAACCTTCTCTCATAGGGGTACATGTCTGTTTGGTTGTATTCTATTAAATACTTAATCAATCAACCAGACAGACATGATTCGTTTTTTAATTCTGTTAAGCCTTTCCTTTTACTCATTACTTGCCGTCGCACAGCAGCCATTGACACAGCAGCTTCGCGGTACAGTGATAGATCAACTGTTGCAGCGCCCGCTCGTTGGCGCTACGGTGCGGCTGCCCGGCCAGTCGCAAACGGTAATAACGGATGCTGAAGGTGGGTTTCGGTTTACTTCACTCCCTATTGGTTCTTACCGGCTAGAAGTTTCCTATGCAGGATATAAGGAGGTAATACTGGAAAATGTTTTTCTAAACACAGGTAAGGAAACTGTGCTGCAGATAGCCATGGAAACAGCTATACATACTGAAGCGGAGGTTGTTGTAAAAGCTAACAGTCGCAAAAACAAACCCCTTAATGAAATGAGCCTGGTGAGTGCAAGGGCTTTCAGTGTGGAAGAAACCCAGCGTTATGCAGCTGCTGTAAATGATCCGTTGCGCATGGCCATGGCTTTTCCCGGCGTAGTGGGTGCAGACGATGGCAATAATCAGATCGTTATAAGGGGTAATTCACCTGCTGGTTTACTATGGCGTATGGAAGGGCTTGATATTCCCAATCCCAACCACTTCAGCAGTGTGGGCACCAGTGGCGGCGGTATTTCTATTCTCAGTACTCAGTTGCTTGCCAACTCCGATTTTGTGACCGGTGCTTTTGCAGCAGAGTACGGAAATGCGCTGAGCGGGGTTTTTGATCTGCGCCTTCGTAAAGGCAATAATGAAAAACCGGAATATACCCTGCAGGCCGGTGTGCTGGGATTGAATGCAGCCGCCGAAGGCCCCTTTTCTAAAAAGTATAAAGGATCGTACCTGATAAATTACCGGTATTCTACATTGAATGTCTTAAGTAAACTGGGCCTGCTGCCGGATGAGACTGCTACCAATTTTCAGGATTTATCGTATCATATTTATCTGCCGGCAGGTAAATGGGGGCAGTTCAGTCTCTTCGGATTCGGAGGCCTGAGCGATGATAAGGACAAGGCAAAAACGGACTCAGCCGACTGGGAATCGAAGTGGGACCGGTATACGTCCAAATTTCTTTCCAACACGTTTATGAACGGCCTCAATCATACTATACAGCTGGGCGCTAAGAGCAGCCTGCGGACCGGCATTGGTTATTCATCTACCCGCAATGCCTATGACCAATGGCTGATGAATGATCAGTATAAGCTCGACCGGGATTATAAGGATGATCACCGTACCCGTAAGCTTCAGCTCAATAGTACATTCAATCATCGTTTTTCAAACAAACTTCAGCTGCGGGCCGGTCTCATAGCCCAACTCATCCGCTACAATTACTATATGCTCGGACGCGAGCACGAAGATGAGCCACTCGAAGAAGTGATCCGCAGCCGCGGTAATACATCGCTGCAGCAGGCCTATGCGCAACTGCAGTATAAGCTGACTGATCATCTGCTGCTCAATGGAGGATTGCACTGGTTGCATCTGTCGCTCAACAATACATCTGCTATTGACCCGCGGTTTTCAGTACGATGGGCTATCAACCCGGGTAGCAGTATAAGCCTGGGGTATGGCCATCACAGCCAGATACAGACTATGGGGATTTATTTTGCGAAACAACAGCAACCGGATGGATCAGATAAATTTCTGAATAAGAATCTTGGTTTTACAAAAGCCCATCATTATATATTATCCTACAGCCAGCGTGTATCACCTGTTTTATTGCTGAAAACAGAATTATACCTGCAGCAGTTGTACAATGCGCCGGTGAGTACGGAGACGGGCAGTACATTTTCGACTTTCAACGTGATAGAAGATTTTATTAATGATCCTCTGGTAAATAAAGGCAAAGGACGTAATTATGGCGTTGAGATTTCTGCTGAACGTTATCTGCGCAACAACTTTTATTTCACCGTATCCCAAAGCCTTTACCAGTCAAAGTACAGGGCACTCGACGGAGTGGAGCGTAATACACGTTTTAACGGCAATTATATCACCACATTTATCATCGGAAAAGAATTTGAAACATATCGCCGTACGCGCAGTTTTGGTATAAACCTGAAAACGATCTGGGCTGGCGGACAGCGTACCACGCCAATAAATGTAGAAGAATCGCAGGCAAAAGGGTACACGGTATTTGATGAGCAACGTGCTTATTCATTACAAAATCCCGATTATTTCCGCACAGACCTGCGCCTGAGTATGAAGTGGAACAGAAAAGGATTTACCAGCACACTTTCGCTCGATCTCCAGAATGTAACCAACCGCCTCAATGTGTTTAACCAGTGGTTTGACAGCCAGAAAGGTGAGGTTACTACTAACTATCAGACAGGCCTGATTCCTGTATTGAATTATAAAATTGAGTTCTGATAAAAGTTGCTACCGTTCAGTCATTCAATATGGCAATTCACCGGCCGGTAATTTCTGTTCTGGTAGCTGCTATTCAAATTTGTACCTGTTTTCTTGTAACCTTATCAAATAAACGAAAATGAAAAAAACAGTATTATTTATGTTAGTGGCAGTCATGGGTCTTGTAACGTTCTCTTCCTGCGAAAAGCTGGAAGGCGAGGGGCCTCTCACTACAGAGGTGAGAGACCTGCAGGGATTCCGGTCTGTATCATCCAGTATCGGCGGTCAGGTTTATTATAAAATAGGCAGCACTTACCGGGTAGAAGTAGAGGCGCAGCGGAATATCCTGGAAGTATTACAAACCCGGATCGTAGGTACTGAACTGGTTGTGAAAATAAAAGACGGAGTGAATATCCGCTCACATGAGCCTGTAACGGTAACAATTACGGCTCCTGTTCTGGAAGCTGTTAACCTGAGTGGCTCAGGTAATCTGGATGTGCAGGGCGTGTTGCAGGCAGACAACCTGTCGTTGCGGGTAAGTGGTTCAGGAAATATTCTTACCGGCGAAATGCAAATTGCGGACAAACTTACTGCCACAATCAGTGGGTCGGGCAATATCATAACAGGTGCCGGATCGGTGATAAATGAAAGCCTGCGGGTAAGCGGCAGCGGACATATGGATCTGCGGACATTACAGGGGAAACATGCGGTAGCCGAAATATCCGGTTCCGGTCATATTAAACTGCGGTTAAGTGAAACGCTGGATGCCTCAATCTCTGGTAGTGGTTCAATATTCTATGCAGGCAGCCCTCAGGTGAGTACACATATATCCGGTTCGGGTAGTGTGCGGCCTCTTTGAGTAGCCGGATAAGGATGGTTGATGGATAAAAAAATCCCCCTGCGCAGCAAGGGGATTTTTTTATTGGGCAGTTGGTTGTTCAGATAACCTCTTTGCTGGAGCTACCTGCGTTAGCGCTGCCTTTACCGGAGGAGCGATTTTTTTTCTTCTCCAGTGTGCCAGGGGCTGGTTCGCCAATGATGACGTCACCAAAACTTGTTTTAACCTCAATCTTGCTTTGACCATTACCGGTTTGTCCACTATACTCGCGGTTTGAATCGGGGCCATAACGGTCGGGTTTATCGGTACGTGTGATGCCGATTTTGGCGCGGTCATCTACATTGCCAAAACTGGTGCTTATCTTATAGTCGGCACCCAGCGAAGCGGATGGCATAATATTTAAAGTGCTGTAAGACTGGTTTACGGTGAGTGAGCTCAGGTTATTGTCAAGAAAAACACGTGATACATCGCAAAATTCGATATTCAGTTTGTTGGTACCAGTCAGGTTGCCGAGATTAACCTGGCTGAATTTGAAGGAGGCGCTTATATTACCCAGGCTTTTAATCTCAGCACTGCCAAATTCAACAAGAATATCTTTTACATTCGCCAGTTTACCGGCTTCCAGTTTACCAAATTTGCTGGTAAGAGAGATTGGCGCGGTATAGTCGGGTACAACGATATCGCCAAATACGTTTTCTATGTCCAGCGGTACATTGGCTGGCAGTGATACTTCATAATTGATCTGAAGCGTATTCTTGCAATTTTTGCAGGAGTAATCTTTGTTTTTCTTTTTACTGTCGACGGTAGTTTTGAAAAGTATATTGTTGCCGTTCTGCTTATCGGTTACCTCAATGTTTTCAAACATGTGTTCAGCCATATCCTGTTTGTTGGCCGTAACTTCAATACTTATATCGACTTTTATTTCATTGCCACTTACTGTCTTTACTTTTACATAGCCAAAGCTATTGTTGATTGACAGTTTGTTGCCGGAGGCTGGGTAGGTTTTGTTGATGGTCTTCTCTTTTTTGAATTCATATTTTTCCTTTGGCTGAGCAAAGCTGATCGAGCTGATCAGTAACAGCAGCAGGCTGCCCATTACATGTATTTTTCTGTTCATATCTCTCTGTTTTTTTTGATCGGAAATGCGGTTAAGATTTGAAGTTGTTTGTTGAGTAATTCTGCCTGCAGTTGCAGGTTTTGCATCATGGCTCTGATTATGACTTCGCGGTTAGGTGTCTGTAAGGCCTGGTTATGCAGCACCCGGTAGGCACTGTCGAGCGCCGACAAATCCTGCGTAAATTGCTCGTACAATTCAGGTTGTTTGGCTGTTTCAGCCTTTAACTGTTCGCGTCGTTCACCTATCATTGCACTCACTTTACGGGCATAGGCGGCAAACTCCGGTGCCAGTGCAGCCATATCACGGTCTGGCTGTATGGCCGGCGGCTGGGTTGCCATTTTTTCTGTCTTGTCAGAGGTTGATTTTTGCCATAACCACCAGCCTCCGGAAGCTGCAATGATCAGGGCTATTGATGCGGCCACCATCCATCGCCGGCTGTAAAACCGGCTCCGGTGCTGAGCTCTTTTAATATTCGTTTCTATCTCTTCCCATACACGGCCCGCGGGCACTTCATCGTCAAAAGCGCGCCGGTTGTCTTCAATAAAATCATCCAGTTTTCTATGCATGGCGTTCTTCTTTTTTCAATTGACTCAATAATTTCTGTTTACCCCTTATATACTGGGTACGCACCGAGGAGGGGGCCAGTTGAAGAATGTCGGCGATTTCCTCGTGATCGTATCCTTCCAGCAGGTAAAGCGATAATATTGTTCGGTATCCATCGGGTAAGCTCCTCATCACCTGTTTGATCCGGTCTACTGTCAGATTCACTTCCGTTTCTTCCATTACTGTTTCAGCTTCGGGCAGCTCTGTATCACTTTCCAGCGGATCAAATGATATTTTACGTTTGCGCAAAAGGTTTACGCTTTTGAAAACCACAATCTGTTTGATCCATGCGCCAAAAGTCGATTTGTTGGCAAAACTGCGTAGCTGAAAAAAAACATCTGTAAAGGCTTCCTGCAACACATCTTCCGCGTCTGCTGTATTGCCCGTGATGCGCAGTGCTGTATTGTACATAGCCCTGGAATACCGTTCATACAACAAACGGAATGCAGCGGTATCGCCGTTAAGGACCCGTGCCACTAACTCATCTACGGAGGGAATCACAGCTGTTAATGTCAAACAATTGGTTTATTATAAAGTAACCATTCCGCATGGAATGTTGCATGAAGAGGGAATTTTTTGGGATAAAAGGCGGAAAACGGGTTTGAAGGGAAATGTGCTGATATGTTAATGTGCTGATGTGCTGATTTGAAAATTTGAAGATTTGAAGATGATAGGAGAAAATGTGCTGATGTGTAGGAATGTACAACTGTCCACTGTCAACTGTCCACTGTCAACTGTCAACTATCCACTATCTTTAGGTTTAACCCTTTTGGCTGTATGAAAAATATCTTCGTTCGCCCCCGGCCTGTACCGACTTTACTGGCGTTGCTGGTAGTATTACTCATGCTGCTGCTCAGTAATTACCTGGCTCTCCAAAAGTTTAACCGGTTAAACCAGCACATTTCGTCCATTTACAATGACCGGCTGTTACCGGCCAGTTACCTGTTTAACCTGCACGATCAGCTGTATCATCAGAAAATGATATCACCACAGCAGGTAGGCAGCCAGCATTATAAGGAGCAGTTACAGGCTATTCAGGATTCAATGGCCCGGGTAATGAAGGATTATGAGGCAACTTATCTTACACGGCTGGAAAAGGAGCAATGGCGTTATTTCCGGCAATCGCTCGATCAGTTTCATCAGGCGCAGGCGCAATTGGTTGTGGGCACAACACCCGACCGAAGTCTGAGCCTGGAACTGGAACGGGAATTTTATCAGGCCAACCGGTATCTGTCCGATCTCATCGCCCTGCAGTTGCGCGAAGGCGGCGCATTAAAAGATGCATCGCAGTCGCTGGTAGGCGGATCTGTTATACAATCGTATCTGCAGATCAGCCTCGTGATCATTCTTTGCGTGATCGGTTATGCATTGTACCGGCTTTATAATGTGCGCCGTATGCACGATGGCCGGCATTTATACAATTAATGCTCCAGCGCCTCCCAGAGTATCTCTACCGGGTGCTGTGCTTTACGCCCCGTGCCGTCTTTTATCTGGTGCCTGCAACTGGTGCCGGGTGCTGCTATCAGCTGATCGGCCGCGGCCGCTCTCACCGCAGGCAGCAATACCAGCTCGCCCACTTTCATAGACAGGTCATAATGTTCTTTTTCATAACCAAAACTGCCGGCCATGCCGCAACATCCGGAGGGGATTACTTCTACGGTATAGTTTTCGGGCAGTGAAAGAATTTTCACACTATGCTCTACAGATGACATCGCTTTCTGCTGACAGTGACCATGCAGTTTGATACTCTTTTTATTGCGGGTAAACTGACTGGCCTGAATATTTCCTTTGCTGATCTCGCCGGCAATAAACTCATCGATCAGCAGCACATGTTTGGCCAGTTGCCGTGCAGCGGGTAACTGTTCATCACTTACCAGATCGGGGTATTCATCTCTGAATGTAAGAATGGCAGAAGGTTCAACGCCGATCAGCGGCGAGTCGGCACTGATCAAAGGAGCCAGCATGCTTACATTGCGTTCTGCTATTTTCTTCGCCTCCCGCAGCAATCCTTTCGACAGATGTGCCCGGCCACTTTCAATATGGGCCGGAATCTCTACCGTATATCCCAGTTTTTCCAGCAGTTCAACGGCTTTAATACCGATGTGCGTGTCGTTGTAATTGGTAAACTCATCACAAAACAGGTACACTTTACGGCCGGAATGTCCTTTTTTAGGTCCCGGACCACGTCGGGTAAACCATTTGTGCAGGGTTGTTTTCTGCAGGGTGGGCATAGACCGGTCACGCGCAAAACCGATGGTGCTTTTGATCAGGTTGCTGGTGACCTTATTGGTCATGAAAAAATTATATAAACCGGGTACCAGGCTACCCAGTCTGGAGCTTCTGGCAAAACCGGCAATCAGGCGTGAACGGAGTGGTACACCATGTTCATCGTGATAATGCTGTAAAAACTCGGCTTTCAGTTTAGCCACATCCACATTACTGGGGCATTCCGATTTGCAACCCTTACAGCTGAGGCAGAGATCCATTACTTCATAAATCTCTTTATGGTCAAAACGATTGGCTTTGGTAGAGTGTGTAAGAAATTCGCGCAGGATATTGGCCCGGGCACGAGTGCTGTCTTTTTCGTTACGCGTAGCCATATAAGAGGGGCACATGGTGCCGCCACTCAGATGTGTTTTGCGGCAATCGCCACTGCCATTGCACTGCTCGGCATGCTGCAGCACATCCTGGTCATGAAATCGGAAAACCGTCTTGAATGCAGGTGTTTGCTGTCCCGGCTCATAACGCAGCATGCTGTTCATAGACGGAGTATCTACAATCTTATTAGGATTGAAGATATGTTGGGGGTCCCATGTCTTTTTTATTTCCCGCAGCAGTTCATAGTTTTTGGGGCCTATCATTTGCGGAATAAATTCACCGCGCAGTCGGCCATCGCCATGTTCGCCACTCAGCGAGCCGTCATATTTTTTTACCAGCGTGGCAATGTCTTCGGCTATTCGGCGAAAAAGCAGGTTGCCTTCCGGTGTTTTGAGGTTGATGATAGGGCGTAAATGGAGCTCACCGGATCCGGCATGTGCATAGTGTACCGAGTAAAGCCCGTGTTTTTTCAGTATCTCGTTGAAATCACGGATATAAGCAGGCAGATCATTTACGTCAACAGCGGTATCTTCAATAACCGGTACAGCTTTTTCATCGCCGGGCAGATTGCTCAGCAATCCCAGCCCTGCCTTACGCAATGTCCAGATTTTTTTGCTGTCGGCACCAAACAGGAGCGGGAAGTGATAACCCAGTCCCTGTGCTTTCATGGCTGCTTCACAGCGGGCTGCTTCTTCCTGTATTTCTTCCCGGGTATCGCGGGCAAATTCGATCACCAGTATTGCGCCCGGTTCTCCCTGTACAAAGAAGCGGTTTTTTTGCTGTTCAATATTCTGTTTGGTACAGTCGAGTATATAGTGATCTATGAGTTCGCTGGCACTGATGCGGTGACGTACTGCTACCAGGTTGGCGCGCAAAGCTTCGTCTACGGAGTGAAAATGCACACACAGCAGTCCTATCTCACGTGGCGGAAGCGGTACTACATTCAGTTTTATTTCCGTGATCATGGCCAGCGTACCTTCTGAACCGGCAATAAGGCTGCAGAAGTTGAAATCCGGGCCGCCGGCATGGAAAGGAGCCATATCGATGAGCAGGTCTACGGCATAGCCGGTATTGCGGCGTTCCACTGTCTTTTTGGGAAACTGGCGTCTGATCTCTTCCTGCGTATCATAACTGCCAAGCAGCTGCCGCGTGCGTTTGTAGATGGCTGCTTCAAGCGTATCTCCTTCGCATTTGGCATGAAAATCATCGAGGCTTAAGGCGCCGAATACTGCTTCGCTCCCGTCGCTCAGCAATGCTGTTACCTCCAGCAGGTGTTCGCGCGTGCTGCGGTATACGATCGAGTTGGAGCCACAACTGTTATTGCCCACCATACCACCGATCATGGCACGGTTGGCAGTAGATGTTTCAGGGCCAAAAAAGAGGCCATGCGGTTTCAGGAAATAATTCAGTTCATCGCGTATCACACCCGGCTGCACACGCACCCAATGCGCTTCTTTATTTAGTTCAAGTATCCGGGTAAAATGGCGGGAAAGGTCTACCACGATGCCGGGGCCAACAACCTGTCCGGCCAATGAAGTGCCGGCAGTACGGGGTATCAGCGAGAGCTTATGTTTTCCTGCAAAGAGTATAAGTTGCCGTAAATCTTCCTGGTGAAGCGGAATGGCTACGGCCAGGGGCATTTCGCGGTAAGCCGATGCATCCGTTGCATATAAAGTGCGCATTACCGTATCTGTATGCAGTTCTCCTTCCAGTGTTTGGGCCAGTTGCCGCAGCAGTTCATCATTCATCATTCGTCCGATAGTTGCTCAAAATTAATACATTGAAGGGGTCTAAAGTGCATTGAACTGCACTTAGTTAGTAGAGATTTGAGGCTAACGATGATTCGTGTGGCGAGATGAGGTGAAAAGGAAAAGGGAGTAGGATAAATGGTGAAAGGAAAGGGGGGGATATCAGTTTTTTCCTACCGGCTGATTGACAGGAATCAATTCAGGCCAAATGGCTAAGCGCATGAATTACAGCTGAAAACATATCTTTTGGATCTGGCGTGTTTAGTGTATGCAATTTTGTGTAAAGAGTTGTCGTTATCCAGTTGATCCCGATCCGAAAAACCAATATCCGTCCGTATGCATGAGTCTTTTTACAATGACCAGGCCCATATTGCCGAAGAGTTTCACCTGATTGAGGAACACACCCAGCAAACAGCCCGCCTGGCATCTTTTAAGATCAGTTCTTACAAACTGTCCCTTTACAACTCCGCCTATTGTGCCAATAAGGATGAATTACGCGCTATCATTCTCAGTAGTCTGATGAATTATACCGATACCGCAAGTATTCTGGCCGCGGTAGGTTTTTTTACTACGGAAATCGAAAATTAGGAATAAGGTGAATGGCAGAAGGGATTATAAGTAATAGGTTCTAAGTTCTAAGTTATAAGTAAGGTGAGGTAATTGTATTTTCATCATCAGCACACTAGCACATTAGCACATCAGCACATCATTCTTCAAACCGGTATTGCGAGCAACGGTACTTTACTCTGATACGCCATTTGTCTGGTCAGGCTGCGATTGAAGAGGCTCGCCACGAGTGTACGCGGGTGAGTGATCATAGCCAGGATGTCGATAGATTGTTTTTCGATGTGCTCCTGCAATGTTTCGAGAAAACGATGGCCCGAAAGATGCGCGGTAGTTACGTGTGCAGCGGGGTAGAGCCGGTGTAATTCTTCTTCCAGTCTGTTCAGCTCACGTGCATCTTCCATAAATCCTATTGCCGTGCGTTCGTCTTCATCTGAAAAAAAAGCCACTTCCACTTCTGCGTCAAATGCGGCCGCCAGTTTAAATGCAGGACGCAACAGGCCAGCTTCTTCTTTATCCCGGATGGTAATGAGCAGTTTTTTGGGCCAGCTCCATTCATATTCGAGTGGTATAGCCAGTACCGGTACTTCGCTATGGCTGATGATACCTGCAGTATGACTTCCGAAAATCCATTCCCTTAGGCCTGCATGCCCGAGTGTACTCATAATAACCAGGTCGGCTTCCAGGTCACGTGCGGCTTTTTCAATACCTGGCCTGATAGCACCTTCAAATATGTGGGTGGTTACAGTCAACTGCTCCGTATCCTGGATGCTGTTTTGCAGGTTGCTTAACTCCTGGCGCGCTTTGTTCAGGATACTTTCGTTGTATTCATTGATCATAGCCTGCTGACCGGCAAAGGCATTTTCCAGTATCTGATTGCAGGTATGAACCAGGCAGATGCTGGCATGCGAATGCCGGGCCAGTTGCACGGCATAATCTGCAGCCCTCAGCGAATTGGGCGAAAAGTCGGTAGGTACCAGAATTTTTTTCATCACAACGATTTAAGCGCAATATGCAATTAGCAGGCCGGCAGGCAACTGACTGGAATCAGCTATATCGCTGATCCTTGTCCGGAACCGGTCAAAAGCGCAGAAATGGCCCCTGTTTTGTATCTTTACGCCTAATTATTAAGGAAATATGTCGGAAGAGAAAAGTTTGAATTTTCTGGAAGAATTAATTGACCAGGATTTAAAATCGGGCCGCTACAAACAGATTGTAACAAGGTTTCCGCCGGAACCCAATGGCTATCTGCATATCGGTCATGCTGCCAGCATTGTACTCAATTTTGGCCTCACAGCCAGGTATGGTGGATACACCAACCTTCGTTTTGATGATACCAATCCCGTAACGGAAGAAACGGAATATGTGGAAAGTATCAAAAATGATGTGAAATGGCTGGGCTTTGAGTGGAAGAACGAATTATACGCCTCAGACTATTTTGATACGCTTTACGAATATGCGCTGAAGCTGATCAGGCTCGGACTGGCCTATGTAGACGACAGTACTTCGGAAGAGATAGCGTCTATGAAGGGAACTCCTACAGAGCCGGGACGAAACAGTGCATACCGCGACCGTACAATAGAAGAAAACCTGGATCTTTTTGAGCGCATGAGAAAGGGAGAATTTCCCGACGGCAGCCGCACCCTGCGTGCCCGTATTGATATGGCTCATACCAATATGCTGATGCGCGATCCCATCCTTTACCGGATCAAACATGCCCATCATCACCGTACCGGCGATAAATGGTGCATTTATCCCATGTATGACTTTGCACATGGACAAAGTGATTCTATCGAGCAGGTTACCCATTCGATCTGTACACTTGAGTTTGTACCACATCGCGAGTTGTACGACTGGCTGATCGAAAAACTGGAGATATATCCCTCGCATCAGTATGAATTTGCCCGTCGCAATCTTACCTATACGGTAATGAGCAAACGGAAACTGCTGCAACTGGTCAATGAAAAGCATGTAAGTGGCTGGGATGATCCGCGTATGCCTACTATCAGCGGCATGCGCCGCCGGGGATATACAGCTGCTGCCATCCGCGAGTTTTGCGATCGGGCCGGTATTGCCCGCCGTGATAATATTGTGGATGTGGGATTACTCGAGTTTTGTGTGCGGGAAGATCTCAACAAAAAAGCACTTCGCCGAATGGTAGTGTTTGATCCCCTTAAGGTCGTTATTACCAACTACGAGAAGGGGGAGGAGATGGTGTTGAGTGAAAACAATCCCGAAGATCCGAATGGCGGCGAACGCGAAGTGCCATTCAGCGCCGAACTCTATATCGAGCGGGAAGATTTCATGGAAAATCCGCCTAAAAAATATTTCCGCCTTGCTCCTGGTCAGATGGTGCGGTTAAAATCTGCCTATATCATCCGCTGCGACGAAGTGATCCGCGACGCTGCAGGAAATATCACCGAGTTGCATTGCTCTTATATCCCCGAAAGCAAAAGTGGCAGCGATACATCCGGAATAAATGTGAAAGGCACGCTTCATTGGGTAAGTGTAAAACATGCCATTACAGCTGAGCTCCGGTTGTATGACCGTCTCTTTAAAGTAGAAGACCCCTCTTCTGAAGAAAGCGATTTTAAAGAATACATCAACCCCGATTCATTACAGGTGCTCAAATCTGTTTTTGCAGAACCTGCATTGAAAACAGCTAAGTTTGAGGATGCGTACCAGTTTATCCGCAAAGGGTATTTTGTACTGGATAAAGACAGCAGCACCAGCGGCATGGTTTTTAACAGAACCGTTGGACTAAAAGATGGCTGGAAACCGCAGAAAGGGTGATTGCAGTGGTGGGTTTTAAGTGGTAAGTTATAAGTAGGTTAAAGGGTAAAGGTAAAAGGAGTATTGAAGAATGGCCAATTTGGTGGTCAACATCTTCCTTTCGCCTTTTACCTTTTACTATCTGCCTCAATCACATCCACGTGGCAGAAAACCGGTTGAATTCTTCCCGCAGTTCCTTTATTACATTTTCAAGTGTAGCGTAGTTTGCGGTCAGTGATTGATCTTCGGCTACCAGCTGCTGACTGACATGACCGGCATGGTCAGCCGACTCTTTTGCCAGTTGCTGGAAGTGCTGATTAAAATCATGACGAAACTGATCAATATTTGTACGTTGTATCAGAAATTGTGATTCAAAATGATCCAGTTGTTTTCTCACTTCTTCACCCGTGTTTTTGGCGCCTATTTCATCAAGCCGTTCGCGGAGACGCTGCAATTCTTCTTTATAAAAGTCGAGCCCCTGTAGTATGTCGCTGTGATGCTGGCCTGCTTTTGATGCATTTGTGTAAGTCATGTTGGTTTATTTTCGATAAAGTTAGCTGATTGCACATTTGCTGAACCTGATGGCAGTCAGGATAAAAGGTGATTTATGTCCGATCAGAGGGTAGTTGACAGTGAACAGTTGACAGTTGACAGTTAACAGCGAACAGTTTTTCCCCTTTAAACTTTTAAACCCTTTAAACTCTTTATACCAGTCTTTTTACTTTGCAACTTTACTGAACCGGTACGAATCCTGCTCTACAAAGTCATTCACCTTTATTTCTACTCCTTTTACCTGCTGATCGGCGGTCTGAAACTGGATGATGTGAATGCCGTATTCGATATTGTCGTATTGCAGCAGCCAGTTATTATTGTCCATGAAGTCGATATAGGCGGTCAGATTTTTATGGCCATTGAAGCGCACAGCCAGTCTTTCATCTTTGATGATAATGTTAAGCGTGCCATATAATTCATTTTCATAAGTTCCTGTATAGCTGGATAAGGGCAATGGGGGTTTATTGCCTTTTACCCTTTGTTTCCATACATTGATCTCATCGAGCTGGGTCTTCTGTGCAAATTTGAAGCCCTGGAGAAATTGCTGACTGCGGTTAACATACGACACCTGCAGGTAGGCATCCAGTATCTGGTAGCGGAGGGCTTCAAAAAAATTCTGATTATCGTTGTTGGTCAGGATCGCAATTCCCAGGTTTTCTTCGGGTACAAAACATACATTGCTCACCATGCCGGCTGCACCACCGGTATGCCAGTAAATCTGCCGGCCATTATAATCTGCGGCAAACAGACCCAGACCATAGCCCCGGAAATGCATGGGATAGACGCTCGACTTGCGGCTGCCTGTGCTGATGTTCACATCACGCGTACGTTGCAAAACAGCAAAAGGCATGATGCGACGGCCATTATACCGGCCACTGTCAAGCTGAAAACGCAGCCAGTGCGAAAGATCGTTTACATTGCTGATAATGCTGGCAGCAGGTCCCAGGTTGTCCCACTGATCGTATGGTACACGGCGTAATGAACCGGTATAACTGGTGGTATAGGGAACAGCTACATTCTCTTTTGTTTCCATACCGGCAGAGATGGCGGTCGAACGCGTCATCTCAAGCGGGGTGAGCAGGCTATCCTGGATATACTTTTCCCAGGACTGGCCGGTTACTTTAGGAATTACCTCGCCGGCTACAAGAAAACAGCTGTTGCAATAGCCATAGTCCTGTCTGAATTGGCCCGCAGGTTTAAGCAGGCGCATCTTATTCATTATTTCGGTACGGGTAAGTGCACTGTTCCAGAAAGTGAAATCGCCCTGAAAGGTTTTGGTACCGATGCGGTGTGAGAGCATATCGCGTATGGTGACCAGCTCGGTACTCGTATTTTCATAGAGGCGATATTCGGGGAAATAACGCGTTATTTTATCGTTGAGCGAAAGTTTTCGTTGCACCTCCAGTTGTGCCAGAGCCGTGCCGGTAAACAGTTTACTGTTGCTGGCAATCATAAACAGCGTGTTTTCGTCAACCGGCGATGTGCCCTTCATGTCTTTTACTCCATAGCCTTTCTGTACCACTACCTGTCCGTCTTTAATGATCACAATAGCCAGCCCGGGAATATCCCAGTCTGCAAGCCCCTTGCGTATATAATTATCCAGGCTATCTCTTATAAATGAAGGAGGCTGCGCATGCAGCAATTGCGAAGATATCAGGAGTAGCAGGAGGCAGCGAAGCAGGTATGTGTATTTCATGGCTTGCATATTGGTAAAGGAAAATGAAAATAATCAATTATCCCATCCAATCCCAGACTACGAGCGACCATTCATCCAAATCATCGCGGTGAATGCACAGTTCCCCGAAGCCTACCCGCCGATGGGCCTGCAGGCTGCGTGTATTGCTGGTAGATATCTCGGTGAGCAGCAGCTGATAAGTAGGAGCGAATATCTGCCGGTGGTGCTGGTAAAGCAGGTCAAAGAGCCCCTGGCCGCGGTATGCCTCATCCACGCAAATCTGTCCCATGGTATAGTAGAGATAGGAAGAAAGCGGCCGGCCTTTATAGTCGAGTGTGTCGATGAGTTCAAACATGGGTTCCAGACCCGGCATCAGGTGGCGGCAGGCGGGCATTTCGGTGAGGGCATAGGCTACTACGGTATCCTGATCGCGGATTACAATAGACGGCGCCATGGAATGCATGGCATGTAATATCTCCAGGCTATGGCTAAGGGTCAGGAACCCCTGGCTTTTACGCTCATCTGCAGACAAGTGTTCTTTCAGGTTTTTTTGCTGCAGAAGGAGTATCTGTTCCAGGTCGCTGATGTTGCGCACAATATCGGGTATCAGCATACGGTATGCGGTTTGTGTGAGACAATGTTGTGTGGTCAGCGGTGTTCGCCAAATACTTCGCGGAGAGTGTCGGCAATTTCGCCCAGCGTGCATTTGTTTTCCACTGCTTCCAGTACTGCCGGCATAATGTTTTCATCGCTGCTCGCCTTATCGTTGAGCTCCTGCAGGCATTGATCTACTTTGGCATGATTGCGGCTTTGCCGCAACTGCTGCAGTTTTTCAGACTGCACTGTTCTTATCTGGTCATCCACTTTGAGGATGGGGATCGATGGTTCTTCTGAAACTGTAAATTTATTGACACCTACAATGATCTTGTCATTAGTTTCGATCTGCCGCTGATATGTATATGCACTGCGGGCAATCTCTTCCTGGATAAATCCTTTTTCAATGGCAGTAACACTGCCGCCCATATCGCTAATGCGTTGCATAAGCTCACGGGCTGCTGTTTCTACCTGGCTGGTAAGACTCTCGACATAATACGAGCCGGCCAGGGGATCAACAGTGTCTGGTGCACCGCTCTCGAAAGCCACTATCTGCTGTGTGCGCAGAGCGATCCGGGCAGCTTCTTCTGTAGGCAGACTCAACGCTTCATCGTATCCGTTGGTGTGCAGCGATTGGGTGCCTCCCAGCACGGCAGCCAGCGTTTGTACAGTTACGCGGGCAATATTATTAAGCGGCTGTTGTGCCGTGAGGGTGCTGCCGCCGGTTTGAGTATGAAAACGCAGCATCATAGCCTTGGGGTCTGTGGCGCCCAGGTCTTTCATGATTTCGGCCCATAACTTACGGGCGGCTCTGAATTTGGCGACTTCTTCAAAGAGATTGTTATGGGCGTTAAAGAAAAATGAAAGCCTTTTTCCGAATACATTTATATCAAGTCCTTTTTGCAGGGCAGCTTCTACGTAGGCACGTCCATTGGCCAGCGTAAAAGCCAGTTCCTGAACGGCGGTAGATCCGGCTTCGCGAATATGATAGCCTGATATGGAAATGGTATTCCATTTTGGCACCTCACGGCTGCACCATTCAAAGATGTCGGTGATGATGCGCATGGAAGGCTGGGGCGGATAGATATAAGTGCCCCTGGCGGCATATTCTTTCAGAATATCGTTTTGTATGGTGCCGCTTATTTTCTTAAGATCGGCGCCCTGCTGCCGGGCCAGTGCTACATAGAAGGCCAGGAGTATGAAACCGGTGGCGTTGATGGTCATGGAGGTCGACACATCCTCGAGCCGAATACCATTGAAGAGTACCTGCATGTCTTCGATGCTGTCTATAGCAACACCTACCTTACCTACTTCACCATCGGCCAGTGGGTGGTCGCTGTCGTAACCAATCTGTGTGGGCAGGTCAAATGCCACACTAAGACCACTTACCCCCTGCGAGAGCAGGTAGTGGTAACGTTTATTACTTTCTTCAGCAGTCGAAAAGCCGGCATACTGCCGCATGGTCCAGAGTTTACCCCGGTACATGTCGGGCTGAATGCCCCGTGTAAATGGATATTCACCGGGTAAGGAAAGGGGCTGGGCAGGCAAATCGTCGGGCTGGTAGAGGGTCTTGATAGAAATACCGGAATCGGTGTATTTGGATTCTTCAGCCATACCGTTTATTGAATTCAATGAAAAAAAATAAATGCTTTTTTAACGCATCACTTTCTTGGCCTCAAAATTCAGGGCTTCGAGTACAATGCTGTGCAGGGCACCCTTGGATTGGGTCATGATAAACTCCAGCAGTCGCTTATTGAGATCGGCACTGCCGGCTTCTGGGGGCAGGGTAGCTGCCACCTGGTTTATGATCAGCATATTCTGTTCTTTAAGGTTGCGGACGGCCTCCCAGGCTACGGGGCTTACATAGATCTGTTGTGATGTATTGTATTCGTATTCCTGCTTGATGCTTTCCAGTAAGAGCAACTGCATTTCACGGGCGCTTATACCGCTGGTGTTAACACGGCTTATGAGGTTAGGGATGGCAATACGCTCAGACAACATTACCAGCCTTTCATAAGCCTGCAACTGGAGTGGTCTTGTATTGAAATTGTCAGCAGGAGCTTTGGCGGCCTGCCGTTTGCGAAAATCATTGATCAGATAAAAACAATAAAAAGACACCAGCAGGGCAACCAGTGCAAGCAACAGGGAGATCAGATTTTGATCCATAGACAATCAATTAGTGGTAAAGGGTTAAGGCTACAAAAATAGCTGAAAGTCTGCGCCGATGTTACAAATTTGTAACATATCGTATGGCTGTGATAAACCGTCCGGAAAGCAGTTTTTCGTAAATTTGTTTTATGGAAACAACTTTAGCAAACCCCGTATCACTTACTCCTGGTGCAATTAAAGAGCTGACCCGCCTGATGCAGGCTGATGGTTTTGATAAAAGCCAGGTGCTTCGCATTGGTGTAAAAGGTGGGGGCTGCTCGGGTATGTCTTATATTCTGGGCTTTGACAAGCCGGAAGAAGGAGATCATGCTTTTGACATTGCCGGTATTCCCTGTGTCATGAAGCGGGCGCATGAGCTTTATCTGGCGGGTATGGAAATAGACTGGCAGGACGGGCTCAATAACCGGGGATTTACCTTCCGTAACCCCAACGCCAGTGCTACCTGCGGCTGCGGTACCAGTTTTGCAGTATAGAGGTTACAGGAAAAATATGTAATAGAAAACGCCTTCAGTCCGGAGGCGTTTTTTTATTAGCATAAATAAAAAGCCCCCTGTAAAGGGGGCCTGGGTATAATTAAATGAGTTGCTTTTAGCTGGCTTTTTCAACAACCTTACCGGTGTTGGAAGCACTGCTGCCAGTCTTCTCTTTTTTGCTGCGACCCAGATCCAGCAGGATGGGGGCGGCCACAAATACGGAAGAGTAAATACCGGTGATTACACCTACCAGCATGGCGAAGGCAAAACCGCGGGTTACTTCACCACCTACCAGGAACAGGATAAGGATAGTGAGGAATACGGTGAGCGATGTCATGATAGTACGGCTCAGGGTTTCGTTGATGGCACGGTTGATTGTCTCTGCAAGCGGAGCCGAAGGATAAAGACGACGGTCTTCACGGATCCGGTCAAAGATGATCACCGTATCGTTCATAGAGAAACCAATTACGGTAAGTATCGCCGCAATGAAGTGCTGGTCGATCTCCAGCGGGAAGGGTACAACCTTCCGGGCAAAGGAGAACACAATCAGTGTTACCAGTACGTCGTGCAGCAGCGCCACAATCGTACCCAGTGAGTATCTCCAGTCGCGGAAGCGGATGAAGATATACAGGAAGATTACGAAGATGGCAAATATAGTAGCCTTCACCGCGCCTCTTTTCAGGTCATCGGAGATAGTAGGCAGTACTTTTTTAGAAGCGATCTTACCGGGAGCGGTAGCGCTTTTTTCTGCATTGGTAAACTGGTTGAACGTATATCCTGCAGGCAGGTGTTTCTGGAGACCGGCAAACAGGTGTGATTCTACGATAGAGTCAACGCCGGCACGGGGATCAGTGATCAGGTAAGATGTAGTGATCTCCAGTGTACGGGGATTACCTACAGTTTTGATCAGCGGGTTTTCGTTATCGAAAGAAGCTTTGAGCTCATCGCGCATTTTCTCTACCTCGCTGCTCATTGACTTATCGAAACGAACCGTATAGCTGCGGCCACCGTCAAATTCCACACCGTAGTCAAATCCGTTGAAGAAAGAACCAATACCAAGCAGCAGTACTACTACCGAGATGATATAGGCTGTTTTACGGAATTCAACGAATTTATAAGCGGCATGTTTGAAGATGCGGCGGGATACACCTGTAAAATACTCGAGGTGTTTTTTACGGTTGGTAAAGATGTCGGATATCCAGCGGCTAACCAGGATACCGCAGAACAGGGAGAGCACAAGACCCAGAATCTGTGTAGTGGCAAAACCTTTTACCGGACCAAGACCAAAGTAAAACAGGATGATGGCTGTGAGCAGGGTTGTGATGTGACCATCCAGTACAGGAGGCAGTGATCGTCTGTAGCCTTCATCGATAGCCGGAATATATCCTTTACCGCGATTGAGCTCTTCCTTGATACGTTCGTAAATGATTACGTTGGTATCTACAGCCATACCGATGGTAAGTACTAGACCGGCAATACCGGGAGCCGTAAGGGTGGCACCCAGACCAGCCAGTACACCTACCGTAAACAGCAGGTTGAGTACAAGGGCAATATTGGCGATCCATCCGCTGGTATTGTAATACACCAGCATCAGGATAAAGATGACGATAAAGGAAAGTCCGAAAGCCATCAAACCGCCATTAATAGCAGCGGTACCCAGGGTAGGACCTACCTGCTGTTCCTGTACGATCTTGGCAGGAGCCGGCAGTTTACCGGCTTTCAGCATGTTGGCCAGATCCTGTGCTTCCTGCACAGTAAATCCGCCGCTGATGCTGGATGTACCCCCTGTGATGGGATCATTTACAAAAGGAGCAGAGTAAACAATATTATCGAGAGCGATGGCAATAGGCTTACCAACATTTTTGCTGGTCATATCTGCCCAGTCGCGCTGTCCTTTTGCATTCATATTCATGTTCACCTCAGGCTGCCCCAACTGATTATAATCGGCACGGGCATCCGTAATCACATCACCTTCGATTTTTGGCTTGTCACGACCAAAGGTCTTGATCGCATACAGCGGTACAGCAGAGGCCGCACGGTTGTCGCTGCCACGCTCGGCAATACCATACATCCAAACCAGCTGAGATGGAAAGGCATTTTTTACAGCAGGCATTTCGAGATAGCTGCGTACAAGTGCGGTATCATTGATAGGCACATAACCGATAGCGGCGGGATAACGCATATTGCCTTTATCATCCTGCTGGCCCTGTACCAGGAAGCCTATGTAGCCACCCAGGTGTTTTTTAGCTTCTTCGTCGCTATTGAGTGCGGGCTTATCAGTAGTGTTTGTATCGGCCCCGTTATTGGCGAGCAGGCTGTTGTTGCTGGTATCTTTTACAGCCTGGTTGCCGGTGTCTTTGCTGGCAGTTGTATCGGTTTTTGTTTTACCGCCCATTGCAGCATAGAATGCGGCATCTGCACGGGTAATGCTGTTTTCCAGCTCACCAATATTGTATACTTCCCAGAATTGCAGGTTGGCTGATGATTGCAGAATCTTACGTACACGTTCACGATCCTGGATGCCGGGAAGCTCTACCGTAATGATGCCTTTATCACGATCGGGGTTGATGTTGGGCTGGGCCACACCAAACTGGTCGATACGCGTGCTCATTACGCGGAAAGTATTATCAAATGCATCTTTGGAAAGCGACTCGAGTACAGAACGCACTTTTGAATCACTGTCGGTGATCTTGATCAGCTCTTTGTTGCCGGCGGCAAAAAGACCAGCCAGTTTGTTGGAGCCGGCCAGCTTTTGATATTCTTCGACAAAAAGTGTGATAAAGTTAGCGTCGCTGTTGCCTTTGCGCAGATTAGCATTGTCGAGCGCTTTCTGGAAATTGGGATCTTTTGAGTTGTTGGAAAGTGTACGGAGCAGTCCGTTCATTTCCACTTCCAGTGTTACGTTCATACCGCCCTGCAGATCGAGACCCAGGCTTAGTTCTTCCTGTTGTGCTTTACGGTAGCTGATCGGTCCTGTGATACCATAGGTGATTATTTCATCCTTGGTGCTGTCTTTAAGACGCTTGAGGCGGGAGTCGTAGAGCGTGTCAAATTCTTCGCCGCGAGCGTTGGGATTGGTAGCGTTCACAAATTTGCGCGCGCTTTCGGCCAGTTTCTTTTCATGATTGCGAACAAACCATGTAAATGAAAGCTGGTAAAGAGAGTAAATAATCAGCAGGATCGTAAAAAAGCGAACCAAACCTTTCAGTTGCATACGTTGATGTGATTTACATTTTTTGAACTTGCCACTGCATTGCACAGGGGGGCAAGCCGTTATACGGTTTTAAAGGACGGCAAAGATAGGGTTTTAAGGTATATGTTTCATGGCCTTTTCCGGAGCCGCTTTTTTCAGAAAATGTTTTTCTTATACTGGTAATCAATTATTTATAAGTTTGCCCGGACTTTTAAAAGCCGTCCGGCATTCAAAAAACCTCAGAGACGGCCGCCGCTCCCTTATTTTTAATTAATGAAATCTCTTTCCTTTTTCCCGCTCATTTGTCTCCTTGCCCTGAATTTGTCTACAGGCTGCAGCACGGGCCGGCGGGTCTCGGGTCAACCGCAGTCGGGGCAGCTACAGGCCTGGATGGAAGCAGCATCACCTGTCTTTGATACTGTGCTGGCTCACCGGGCCGACTGGCGGGTACAGATATGTTATTCGCGCATTCATCGCAACCGGAAGGGAAAAATCTGGTTTGAAGATTTCCGTTTTGGAGCCGATACGTTTCAGTATTTCTATCCGGCCAGTACTGTAAAGCTGCCCGTGGCATTGCTGGCGCTGCAGCGTCTCCGGGAACTCAATCAACCCTTGCTCAACCGGCAGACTATGATGATTACCGAAGCGGCCACAGCATCGCAAAGCATTGCGTACAACGATCCCACCAGTGCCGGCGGCATTCCTTCGGTTGCGCAGTATATCCGGAAAGTTTTTCTGGTAAGTGACAATGACGCCTTTAACAGGCTGTATGAATTTTTAGGACCTGATTATATCAATAACAGTTTACGGGCGCATGGACTCAGGAGTGCTAGCATTGTTCATCGGTTAAGTGTGGCGATGAATGCACAGGAAAACCGACAGCTTAATCCCATTCGTTTTCTCGACAGTAACGCATATCCCATTCTGGAGTTGCCGGCCAGAAACGATCAATGGGTATCCGATGCACCGGTTGTGAAAATCGGTAATGGCTTTTATCAAAATGGCCGCCTGATCAATGAACCATTCGATTTTTCACAGAAAAACAGTATTGCGCTGGCAGACCTGCATCAGCTGATGAAGAGTATTTTCTTTCCCGCGGCCCTGCCTGCTTCGCAACGGTTTAACCTGCTGCCTGAAGACCTGGCTTTTTTGAAAGCGTGTATGAGCGCATACCCTTATGAGGGAATGGTACCGGGTTATGCCGGAAACGAAAAACCGGATAGTGTGGTGAAAGTATTTGCTGCTGCCGCCGGCAATGTATTGCATGCACCGGAATTTAAGGTATACGATAAGGTAGGAGGAGCGTATGGGTTTCTGACCAACACGGCTTATGTGAAGGATGAAAAAACAGGGATTGAATTTTTACTTTCTGCTACTGTTTATTGCAACAGTGATGGTATACTCAATGATGACCGGTATGAGTATGAGCAGACCGGTTATCCGTTTATGCGGGCGCTGTCGCGGCTTATTTACGAACAGGAAAAGAAGCGCAACAAACAGTAGTTATTGGATTAGGTTTAAAGATTTATGTTTTTGTTTGAAATGCTTCTACCTTTTACAGCTAACCATTATCCTTTTTCCATAAATTTGCTCCGCTTGCTGAAGGGGTGGAACCTCCATCGTTCAAATCATATTTTATAAATCAACAAATACAATGCAATTATCTTCTTTGTTGCAGCGCTTCAACGAGCCTGAAACGCTGAAAATGGCCAAGCTTGGTCGCGAATTAAGAGCAAAAGGGGTTGACGTGATTGATCTCAGTTTGGGAGAGCCCGATTTTGATACGCCTCAGCATATCAAAGATGCAGCAGTTAAGGCCATTCAGGACAACTGGAGTCATTATACGCCTGTACCGGGTTTCCTGGATCTGCGTGAAGCGGTATGTACAAAGTTGAAAAGAGATAACGGACTGGATTATAAACCGGAAAACATTGTAGTGTCTACCGGCGCCAAACAAAGCCTGGCCAATGCCATACTGGCCCTGGTCGATGAAAATGATGAAGTGATTATCCCCACTCCTTACTGGGTGACTTATAGTGAACTGGTAAAGATTGCCCGCGGCCGTGTGGTGGAGATCAAGACTGCTGCGCGCGATGGTTTCAAGATCACTCCCCAGCAACTGGAAGCAGCCATTACTCCCCATACCAATGTATTTCTGTTTTCTTCGCCCTGCAATCCCAGCGGCGCAGTTTATACACGCGAGGAACTGGAAGGTCTGGTAAATGTATTCCGCAAATATCCCAATATCACCATCCTTTCGGATGAGATATATGAGTATATCAATTTTGTAGGAAAACATGAAAGCATTGCCCAGTTTGAAGATATCCGCGACCGTGTGGTGATCATCAATGGACTGAGTAAGGGATTTGCCATGACGGGTTGGCGCCTGGGTTATATTGCGGCTTCACCGGAGATTGCCAAAGCATGCGAGAAGCTGCAGGGACAGTTTACCAGCGGCACCTGCAGTATCACACAAAAAGCTGCGGTAACTGCACTTACTACCGATCTTCGTCCTACTGAAGAAATGGTGGAGGAATTTGCCCGCCGCCGCAAGCGTGTACTGGAACTGGTTAGTGAAATACCCGGTATTGAGTGCTCTGCTCCTGATGGCGCCTTTTATATATTCCCGGATATAAGTGCCTGGTATGGCAAATCGGATGGACAAACCGTGATCCATACATCCGGCGACTTTTGCATGTACCTGCTCAATACCGCTCACGTATCGTCAGTGATGGGTGAGGCTTTTGGCGACCCGCAGTGCGTGCGTTTTTCCTTTGCAAACAGTATGGAGAAGATCGAAGAAGCCTGGAGCCGTATTAAAGTGGCGCTGGCCAAATTGAAATAATCCAACCGTTGGGTTGATAAATAATGATGATAAAGGGGTGTACAGAAATGTATGCCCTTTTTTATTTTGCCCGTTCTAACAGCTGCTGGTGCAGAGTCAGTACCTGCGGAATGACGGGATGCTGATCGTCGTTGATAATAACAGCATCGCAGAGTTTCATTTTGATCGTTTCATCGATCTGTCTTTGCATCCGCTTCAATACTTCATCGCGGCTCACCTGATCGCGCCCCGTTACCCGCGCTATACGCAATGCCTGTGGCGCGTATACGCCAATCACAAAATCGAGCTGGGCCGACGAGCCGCTTTCAAAAATCAGGGCTGCTTCTTTGAGCGTATAGGGAGACCGCTGGCGTTGCATCCATGCTTCTGCATGACGAATGGTAGCCGGGTGGGTGAGGCTGTTGAGCAGCGCGAGTTTTTCGGGATTATTAAATACAAGCGCAGCAATATAACTACGGTTGAGTGTGCCGTCTTTATAAGACTCCTCGCCAAAATGCTGACGAATAGCCTGGCGTACGTCTTCATCTTCATTCATGAGATGCCTGGCGGCCGTATCGGCATTATATACGGGTATACCCAGTACTTCAAATACACGGGCTACCGTGCTTTTGCCGCTGCCAATACCTCCAGTAATACCTACACGTAACATGTGACGAAGCTAAAAAAGAAAACCAGATACCCCAAAGAGTATCTGGTTTGAATAAACAGAAAGAAATATTATTTCTTTTCAGCAGTTGCTTTATTGAGGTTGGCTGTCCAGTCCATGCTGATAGCTGATTTCTCAATTTTGATATAACTGCCGGGGCTTACTTCGATATTGAGGGTGCCGTCTTCGTTTACTTTGTTAACCACGCCATGAATGCCGGCAATAGTTACGATTTTGTCACCTTTCTGCAGTTCTTCGATAAATTTCTTCTGATTCTTGGCACGTTTGGCCTGCGGACGGATAAAAAACAGCCAGAATACCAGGATCATACCTCCCATAAGAATCAGTGATGTGTACTGGCTCATTCCTGTGGCAGTGCCGGTGGCTTGCAATAAATTAGTGTAGTTCATTTCTTGATGTTTATAATTATTCGGTAACCTCTACTTTGAAACTGAGTGTGTGCAACTGCATTGTTTTGGTATTTGCTTTTACAAATACATTCTTGTCGTTGACACCCAGACGTCTGTTGCTGTCAAATTTTGCCTTGATCACTCCTTCTTCACCAGGGGCAAATGGACGATCGGGCGTTTCAGGTACAGTGCAACCGCAGCTGGCGCTTACATTTTCGATAATCAGATTTTTGTCTCCGGTATTTTTGAAGCGAAACCGTACCTCTACCACCTGGCCTTCTTTCACTTTGCCCAGGTTTTGGGTGGTAGAATCAAGCCACTGGATAGTCGTATAATTAGCGGTATCAGCCAGGCTTTTGCGGCTTTCTTCCGCACTGATCCGGGGCGAATTTTTGTCAGATGTACCGCAGGCTGTAAAAGCAGCTGCAACCAATACAATCCAGATTTTTTTCATTTGTCTCATTTATGCCCGGCAAAGGTAGGGTGAACCGGTGAAACCGGAAAAGCCTGATCTGCCGGAAAAGTTAATTACGCTTTTTTGTAATCTACTTTATGCATTTTTCCCTGTTGCACCAGTTCCTTGTGAATATTGTCAAGTATGCCATTGACAAACTGGCCGCTTTGAGGGGTACTGTATTCTTTGGCCAGATCAATATATTCGTTGATAGTGACCTTGGGAGGAATTGTCTCGAAGTAGAGAAACTCTGCCACCCCCATTTTCATCAGCACCATGTCGAGATGAGCAATCCGTTCCGGATCCCAGTTTTTTAGTTTGGGAACAATGACGCCTTCCAGGTGATCGGCCTTTTCTATTACAGTCTGCAGAAGGGCTTTTGCAAACTGTGCCTTATCTGCACTCAGCAGGTTTTTGAAATCATAGCTGCCGGGTTTTTGCAGGTAACCGGCCAGTAGCTGTACCACCAGTTCTCCATCATCATCCCAGTTGCTGAAGTTTTCTTCAATATGTGCTACAACCGTCTCATTGGCCAGTATGAGGTCGTTGAGGATAAATTCAAGTATCTTTCGCTCTTCCTGTTTTTCGCGCAGGGGAGAGGTAATATATTGCGCATACTCAGGGGTCTGTACCAGGTCAAGATAAACCTTGCGTACCAGTTCCATATCGCCACGAAGCTGCGGTTTGTCTCTGTCAAATTGTTCGCGCAGGCCCTGATCTTCCATTAATTTCCAGAGCAGGTCGTTGCCGGCAATCTTTGTATTTACGTTGAGATCTTCTGCAGTTGGGAGATGTTTGCTGGCACGTTTGTGAGCTTCTGTTTCAGCATAGCGCGCCACTTCCATTAAAAACCAGTTGAGATATACGAGCAGCGAGCGGGTTTGATCAAAATGTTGCTGCAGGATTTTTTGCGGTTCACCCGGTTTGGTCAGACCTTCCAGAGACTCTGCGGTATAAAGGGTCTGCATCACTTTTACCCGGATATTTCTTCTACTAATCATTGCGGTAAGAACTATTTGAGCAGGCAAAGATAAGTGATAAGTTTTAAGTTATAGGTATTAAGTAGGGAGAAAGGTTAGAGGTAAAGGGTGAAAGGAAATTAGAGGTTTGTCATGGTTTGGCGCTATGTTATATTAAGTAGGGAGAAAGGTTTGTGGTATAAGGGAAAGGGTAAAAGTAAAGGTTCGTCATCGTTTGGGAGCTATGTTACATTAAGTTATAGGGATTAAGTAGGGAGAAAGGTTTGCGGTAAAAGGTAAAGAGTAAAAGGTAAAAGGTAAAAGGTAGTAAGGTTCGTCATCGTTTGGGCGGAGTATTATATAATAAGAAACCCATGTGAATGTACGGCATGGCGCGCTCTTTGCGGATGTCAGTAATTGTTTTGTTTTAATATTGTCTTTTAATATTTTATACAGCAGGATGCGGAAACGGATCATAATTTTTGACGACGATAAGGATACCCGGACTATTTGCTCGCTTATACTGGAAGGGCTGAATTTTGAAGTGATTACGCAGGAAAACTGCATAGATATCCTGCGTATCCTGGATCTGCATACCCCCCATGTAATACTGATCGATAATCACCTGCCCGGTATGAAGGGGGCTGCAGGCATACGTCTGGTGAAAGAATCTCCCCGTCATAAACACATTCCTGTTGTCTTTTTTACCGGCACCAATAATGCCCAGGCGCTGGCAGATGAGGCCGGAGCCGACTTTGTATTGCCCAAGCCGGTTGACCTGGCCCGGCTGGAAGAAGTGATAGAGCTGGCTATTAATAGCTGATCAACTGCACGTTATGGCAGGCCAGACGTGAAAAAATGTCTTTTCGGCCGCACAGAGTGCAATTTTTGCAGGCGGATAAGGGGGGATGGAATGAAAAAATGACCTGTTTGCACGAGTGGCATATTATTCGTGTAGCTTTGCCGTCCTTTGTCTGGCCCGGGATGCGGGCCTGAATAAATAGCACAAAACAAAAAAATCAATACAATTATGGCCAAGAAAGTCAATGTTACCCCACTTCATGACAGGGTAATTGTGAAAGCGGCTGCTGCCGAAGAAAAAACCGCAGGTGGTATCATTATCCCTGACACTGCAAAAGAAAAGCCCCAGCGTGGTGTAGTTATCGCTGCCGGCCCTGGTAAGAAAGACGAGCCTGTAACTGTAAAAACCGGCGACACGGTACTGTATGGCAAATATGCCGGTACGGAGATCCAGATTGATGGACAGGATTACCTCATCATGCGTGAGTCAGACATCCTGGCAATCGTATAACTGACCATTATGTAAGAAGCATGATTGAACGATCATCTTCAAATTCTCAAATCTTCAAATTTTCAAATCGACTAATATGGCAAAGCAACTCTTCTTCGACATTGAAGCAAGAAATAAAATGAAAAAAGGCGTGGACGTACTGGCCAACGCCGTTAAAGTAACCCTGGGTCCCAAAGGACGCAACGTGGTTATTGAGAAAAAATTTGGCGCTCCTGCTGTTACCAAAGATGGTGTTACAGTAGCCAAAGAAATTGAACTGGAAGATCCCATTGAGAACATGGGCGCCCAGATGGTAAAAGAAGTAGCTTCTAAAACGGCTGATATTGCCGGTGATGGTACTACTACAGCTACCGTTCTGGCTCAGTCTATCATCAGCGAAGGTCTGAAAATGGTTGCTGCAGGCAGCAATCCCATGGACCTCAAAAGAGGTATTGACAAGGCCGTTGTAAAAATTGTTGAAAACCTGAAGAGTCAGTCTCAGGCCGTAGGCAACGACAACAGCAAGATTCAGCAGGTAGCATCTATCTCTGCCAACAACGATTCAGAAATCGGTAAGCTGATTGCTGAAGCAATGAAGAAAGTAGGTAAGGAAGGTGTGATCACTGTAGAAGAAGCCCGTGGTACTGAAACCGGTATCGAAGTGGTAGAAGGTATGCAGTTTGATCGCGGCTACATTTCTCCTTATTTCGTTACCAACAGCGAGAAAATGGAAGCTGAGCTGGAAAGCCCTTATATCCTGATCTATGACAAAAAGATCAGCAATATGAAGGATATCCTGCACATCCTCGAAAAAGTAGCACAAAGCGGTCGTCCGCTGCTGATCATTGCAGAAGACCTCGAAGGTGAAGCGCTGGCTACACTGGTGGTAAACAAACTGCGGGGTACGCTGAAAGTGGCTGCTGTAAAAGCTCCTGGCTTCGGTGACCGCCGTAAAGAAATGCTGCAGGATATTGCTGTACTTACCAAAGGTATCGTGATCAGCGAAGAGCAGGGTTACAAACTGGAAGGTGCTGACCTTAGCTACCTCGGTGTTGCTGCTACTGTAACTATCGACAAAGACAATACAACTATCGTGGGTGGTAAAGGCAAGAAAGAAGATATCAATGCCCGCATCAACCAGATCAAAGCTCAGATCGAAATCACTACATCTGACTATGATAAAGAAAAACTCCAGGAACGTCTGGCCAAACTGAGCGGTGGTGTTGCCGTACTCAATGTAGGTGCTGCTACTGAAGTGGAAATGAAAGAAAAGAAAGACCGTGTGGACGATGCACTGCATGCAACACGTGCTGCTGTGGAAGAGGGTATCGTACCCGGTGGTGGTGTAGCTTTCATCCGCGCTGTTGAGGCCCTGGAAAAACTGAAAGGTGCCAACGAAGATGAAACTACTGGTATCGCTATCGTTAAACGTGCACTCGAAGAGCCGCTGCGTCAGATCGTGGCTAATGCCGGTATCGAAGGTTCAATCGTGGTACAAAAAGTAAAAGAAGGTAAAGCTGACTATGGTTTCAACGCCCGCACAGAGCAGTATGAAAACATGCTGAAAGCTGGTGTAATTGATCCTACTAAAGTATCACGCATTGCGCTCGAAAATGCCGCTTCTATCGCCGGTATGCTGCTCACCACAGAATGTGTTGTAGCCGACAAACCCAAGAAAGAAGAAGCCCCTCACTCACATGGCGCTCCTGACATGGGCGGCATGGGTTATTAATCGACTCAATCGCCCGTTTGGGCGATATCTTATAAGAGCCCCGGAACTGGTTGAAAACCAGCCGGGGCTCTTGTTTTTATACGCAATTTTTATTATTGGCAGGTAGGCGAATAATTGATATTTTTAGTTCACATTAATTATACCTTAACTGCCACTTATGAGAAAAATGTGTAATATTATTGTTGCCATTCTATTTTCTTTTATAGCGATGTCGGTAAATGCTCAAACCGCATTCTTTGCTGATAAAGGGCAAAACGTTTCTGTTCAGACCGAGGGTAGAAGAATGATTGTGCCGGATCGGTTCCGGACTTCGGAGCTGAATGTGGCTGCGTTGAAATCATTTCTGTGGGCGCTGCCATCCGAAGAAAATGTAATAAGCAATAGAAGTACAGCTCAGGTTATTGCGCTGCCTATGCCAGATGGCACTATGGCAAGGTTTAAGATATGGGAGAGTAGCATTCAGGAACCCGCCCTGCAAGCCAGGTTTTCAGAAATCAGAACTTTTCGCGGCCAGGGTATAGATGACCCATATGCAACCATACGGTGCGATTTTAATCCTTTTTTTGGTTTCAGTGCCCAAATTCTATCACCTTCCGGCCGAATCTATATTGATCCGTACGCTAAGCGGGATACAAAAAATTATATTTCTTATTATCAAAGAGATTATATACGTAGTTCTTCTTTTAAATGTGGGGTAACAGACACACCCATTGATGTAGCCGGTCTGGAAGGAAAAGTTGAAGCAGGGCCCTGCCGTGGCACTCAACTCAGAACTTATCGTCTAGCTGTGGCCTGTACGGCAGAATATTCTGCTGCAGTGGCGGGCGGGGACGTAGCGGGCACACATGCTGCCATTGTGAATACTGTCAATCGCGTAACAGGTGTATACGAAGTAGAGCTTGCTATCAGAATGGTGCTGGTGGCCAATAATTCGCTGATTGAATATACAGCCAACCCTGATCCTTATACCAATGTGGTATCAACTGATCAGCTTACTGCCAACCAGACTAATATCGATGCTGTTATTGGCTCCGGCAATTATGATATCGGCCACTTGTTCACATCCGATGATAACGGAGTAGCCATTCTGCGTTCCGTCTGCACGTCTAGCAAGGCAAAAGGAGCAACGGGTAGTCCGGACCTTATTGGCGATGGCTATGCAATTGATTATGTAGCTCATGAAATGGGGCATCAGTTCGGGGCCAACCACACTTTCAACTCAAATACCTGTGCCAGTGCCGGCGGCTCTTACGAGCCGGGAGGAGGTACAACAATTATGGCCTATGCGGGCATCTGTGCTGCATCTGAAAACATTCAGCCCAACAGCGATCCGATCTTTCACCCGATGAGTTTTGATGAAATCAGCAATTATGTTACAACCGGCAGTGGTAGTTTGTGCGGAGTGTTGAGCAATACCGGCAACAACCTGCCCGTCATTACGAGTATGCCGGCAAATAACATCAGCATTCCCATCAATACTCCGTTTACACTTACGGCCACGGCAACCGATCCTGATGGCGATCCTATTACTTACAACTGGGATGGATGGGATTTTGGTCCTGCAGGAACCTGGACCAGTGCGGTTAATAGCAGCACAAGACCCTTGTTCCGTACCAGGGTGTCAAAACTTACCGGCTCACGCACTTTTCCGGACATACGTGTTATTGCGGCAAATTATCCCGGCACATCAGCTCCCTCCGCCATGGATGGTTTGCGCGGCGAAGTCCTGCCTGCAATAGCCCGTACCATGAAATTCCGTCTTACCGTACGTGATGTCCATAATGGTATAGGTGGAGTGGTATCTGCCGGAGATGGCTGCCAGGATGCCCAGATTTTTCAGGTCAATGCGGTGGGAACATCGCCTTTTGCTGTGGTTAGCCCCAATGGTGGTGAGAGTTATCCCGGTGGTTCTACTCAAACCATTACCTGGAGTGTAGCCAATACCAATGTAGCCCCCATCAACTGTACCAATGTAAAAATTTCCATGTCTACAGATGGCGGTTTGACCTATAACACCGTGCTGGCAGCGAGTACACCGAATGATGGTAGCGAAGCAGTGGTAATTCCTGTGGGTACTACTACTACTACTACAGCCCGCATTAAGATTGAAGCACTGGATAATATCTTCTTCGATATCTCCAATCAAAACTTTTCGGTAACCCCTCCTGTTGATGGCTTTGAATTCAGTACGCCGGCTACCCAAACTGTTGCCTGTGCCGGACCCACTTCTGCCAGCATTACACTGGCAACTACAACAGTAGATGGCTTCACAACACCTATTGATCTTGTAGCAAGCGGAAATCCCGTTGGCACTACTGTTTCCTTCAGTTCCAATCCGCTTACGCCCGGCAGCAGTACCATTGTAACACTTAATGGAACAAACACGCTTTTTAATGGCTCATATAATATTACAGTAACAGGAACTGCCGGCGCACAGGTACGTACACGCGTACTTACTTTTGTTGTACAGACTGGTACCGGTCCCACTGTGAATACACAGCCCACCAACCAGGCGGTGTGTGTTGGCAGCAACGCAACCTTCAGCGCTGCTTTCACAGGCGCTGTAAGTTACCAATGGCAGGTAAGCACAGATGGCGGAACCAACTACGCCAATGTTCCTGCCGGCGGCAACGGTACATCGTATACGGTAAACAGTGTGACTACTGCATTCAATAATTACCGCTACCGCATACTGGCCAATGGACAATGTGGTATTACAACATCTGCTTTTGCAACCCTTACCGTTCAAACGGCGCCGAGTATAAGTGCTGTTCCGCAAAGTGCTACGCTTTGTGAGGCCAGCAATGCTACATTTAATGTAACTGCTGCGGGTACAGGTCTTTCTTATCAATGGCAGTCGAGCACCGATGGTAATACATTTACAGATATCGCTTCGGCCAACAGCAACAGCTACACCGTTAATAACATTACACCGTCTGTCAGCGGCAGTCAGTACCGCGTAGTGGTGAGTGGCACCTGTCCTTCACCGGCAACCTCATCTGCAGCCGCGCTGACTGTAATAAGCCCCGTGCAGATTGTTGCCAGCCCGCAATCAATCGCAGAATGCGAAACGGGAAATGTAAGTTTCAGTGTAACAGGTGCAGGTACCGGCGTCCTCTACAAATGGCAACGCAGTGTTGACGGCGTGGCTGCTTTTGAAGATGTTGCCAATGGAGGCGTTTATTCAGGTGCTGCAACTTCTACACTCACGTTGACCAATTTGCCGGCCAATTATAATAATTATCGCTACAGAGCACAGGTGTATAATACGATCTGTACTTCACCCGCTACATCGGGAGTGGCCATACTTACAGTGAATCCACGTCCTGTAGTGACCCTCACCGCACCCTCGCTAAATCTGCAGCCGGGTCAAACCAGTACGATTACTGCAGGTATTCAGCCAGCTGCACCCGGATTCAATATTACCTGGTTCCGCAACGATACGCAGATACCTGGCGTTACCGGTACCAGCTTTACTGCCGATGTGACCACACTGGGCGATTACCGCGTTGCTATCAACAATCCCACAACCGGTTGCAGCAATCAATCGCAGGTACTTACTATTGGTGCCCAGGCCAGCCAGCGCCTCTTTATCTATCCTAACCCCAGCACCGGACAGTTTACGGTTTCTTATTATAATTCAGCCTGGAGCAATAGCCGTCAGACACTGACCATTTATAACTCGCAGGGTAGCAGGATCTATAGTGCAGCCTTTAATCTGACTGGTCCGTATACGCTCCTGCCTGTAAATCTCAATGGAGCCGGTGGCGGAGTTTACCTGGTTGTACTGGGTGACACAAACGGTAAAAAGATTATTGAAGGAAAAGTGATAATAGGCCATTAATTATCAGTTCATTTTATATCAGGGTCCCGGTTGCCAGGCAATCGGGACCCTTTGTTTTTTGCAGAAACCGGCTGCGGGCTGCATGGAATCTCCATAATGAGGAATCACTTCCCGGAACCCCATTTTTGCAGTACCTTTGCGCCTCGCCAAATGGCCCTGGCGGCTCAGTAGGGCCAATAAAACGAAAAATTCATGATCAGCGTAAAAGACCTGAAGCTGGCCTATGGCAAGCGGGTATTGTTTGAAGAAGTAAACCTCAATTTCACAAAAGGGAATTGTTATGGTGTAATTGGTGCCAATGGTGCCGGAAAAAGTACATTCCTTAAAATCCTCAGCGGAGAAATTGAACCCAATAAAGGTTCAGTAGATATTACGCCGGGTGAACGGATGGCCATACTCAAACAGAACCACTTCGCCTTTGATGAAGAAACCGTAATCAATACCGTAATGATGGGGCATACCAAATTGTGGTCCGTCATGAAGGAGCGCGAGTCGATCTATGCGCTGGCAGAATTTACCGAAGAAGATGGAATGCGTGCAGGCGAACTTGAAGGCGAGTTTGGCGAAATGGGCGGTTATACGGCAGATAGCGATGCAGCCACCCTGCTGGGGGAATTGGGCGTAAGCGAAGCCTTCCATCAATCGCTCATGAAGGATATTCCCTCCAATATGAAAGTACGTGTGCTGCTGGCACAGGCACTGTTTGGTAACCCCGATATCCTGCTGCTTGATGAGCCTACCAACGGACTGGATATCGAAACCATCAGCTGGCTCGAAAACTTTCTGGCCGATTATGAAAACATTGTACTCGTAGTGAGTCACGACCGTCACTTCCTCGATGCGGTATGTACACACGTGGCAGATGTGGATCGCCAGAAGATCAAGATATTTACCGGTAACTATACGTTCTGGTATGAATCATCGCAACTGATGGCCCGCCAGGTTAATGACAAAAACAAAAAAGTAGAAGAAAAAAGGCAGGCCCTGCTCGATTTCATCGCCCGCTTTAGTGCCAACGCCTCCAAAAGCAAACAGGCTACTTCACGTAAAAAGGCCCTGGAAAAACTGACTATCGAAGAAATTGAACCCAGCTACCGCAAATATCCGGGCATCATCTTCCAGCCGCTGCGCGAAGTAGGTAACCAGATACTGAACGTAGAAAAGCTGACCAAATCAGTCGATGGCCGTATGCTGTTTAAAGACGCTACGTTTACAGTAAATAAAGGCGACAAGATTGCCCTGCTTAGCCGCGACCCGCTTGCAGTAACCAGCTTTTTCAATATCATAACCGCAGAAACAATTGCAGACAGTGGTTCATATGAATGGGGCAGCACGGTTACACATGCTTACCTGCCGCTTGAAAATGGTGAGTTTTTTCAGAAGGAGCTGAACCTGATGGACTGGCTTCGTCAATATGTACCGCCGCATGTAACCGATGTAGATGAGCCATTCCTGCGCGGATTCCTGGGCAAAATGCTTTTCAGTGGTGAGGATGTACTCAAGAAAACCAATGTGCTGAGCGGGGGTGAAAAAGTACGTTGTATGCTCAGCCGGATGATGCTGCAAAACCCCAACGTGATCCTGCTTGATCAGCCTACCAACCACCTCGATCTGGAAAGTATTCAAAGCTTCAACGAACAGTGTACCGAGTATAAAGGCATTGTCCTGCTCACGAGCCATGATCATACCTTTATGCAGACTGTCGCCAATCGTATTATTGAACTCACGCCTAAAGGAATCATCGACCGCCTCATGACCTTCGATGAGTACCTGAGCGATGCCAGAGTGAAGACGCTGCGGGAGGAAATGTATAAATGAGGGCATAGGGTAGAAGTAGAAAGGTAAAAGGTTCATTTAATACCTTATAACTTTTGATGAATGCCTAAATGATCC
>MKTY01000015.1 GCA_001898485.1 Sphingobacteriales bacterium 46-32
CTGGGGCTTGAAGAGCTGGCCGCAATTGCCGAACAGAGCAATCTGGCATCGCTGCAGGTGCTGCTCAAATGCGGGTTTGAGCAGGTAGAAATATATGAAGATGCCGGCAAAACCCTTTGCCGGTTTATACTTCCCGTACATAGATAAAAGCAGTGTCCTTCCTTCCGCCTTTCCCCTTCCGCCCTTTATCTTTTCATTTAATCAACACGGGCTACGATACCGGTATAATTGTGGGGACTGATTTTCTTTAATTCTTTTTTGAGCGTGGCCTTGATATCCAGTTTGTCGATAAACTGGTGAATGGCTTTCTGGTCAATCGCATTTTTGCCGCGTGTCAGTTCTTTGAGCGCCTCATAAGGCTGCGGGTATTTTTCGCGGCGCAATACCGTTTGGATGGCTTCGGCAACAACAGCCCAGTTGTTTTCCAGGTCCTGCTGCAGTTGTGCTTCATTGAGCAGCAGTTTGCTCAATCCTTTTTCGATCGATTTAAAGGCGATGATGATATGGGCAAATGGTACACCGATATTGCGGAGTACGGTAGAGTCGGTCAGGTCGCGCTGCAGGCGTGAGACCGGCAGTTTGGCAGCCAGGTGCTCAAGCAGGGCGTTGGCAATACCCAGGTTGCCTTCGGCATTTTCAAAATCAATCGGGTTTACCTTGTGCGGCATGGCCGATGAGCCTATTTCTCCCTTAATGGTTTTTTGTTTGAAATATTCCATGGAGATGTAGGTCCATACATCGCGGCAGAAATCGATCAGGATATTGTTGATCCGCTTCATGCAATCGAAGTGGGCAGCCAGGTTGTCGTAGTGTTCGATCTGGGTGGTAAACTGCTGGCGTGATAGGCCGATGCTGAGCAGAAAATCATTGCCAAATTTGATCCAGTCAGTTTTGGGGAAGGCGATATGGTGAGCATTGAAATTGCCTGTGGCACCTCCAAATTTTCCCATAAAAGGAATGCCGATAAACTGCTCTATCTGGTTCTGGATACGCTCTACAAATACCATGATCTCTTTGCCGAGGCGCGTGGGGCTGGCCGGCTGTCCATGGGTATGGGCCAGCATGGGGATGTCGATCCAGTTTTTGGCCAGCAGGCGCAATTGGGTATTGAGGTTGAGCAGGCCGGGCAGATACTCGTATTCGATAGCATGTTTCCAGGAAAGGGGGATAGCTGTATTGTTGATGTCTTGCGAGGTGAGGCCGAAGTGAACCCATTCTTTGGCTTCGCTGCCTTCGGCCTTATCCAGTTCGTTTTTCAGGAAATATTCTACTGCCTTTACATCGTGATTGGTGGTGGCTTCTATCTGTTTGATTTCCTGTGCATGCTCGGGGCCAAATGCTGTTTTCAGTTTTTGCAGGTGTCGGGCAGCTTTGACAGGCAGTTTTACAAATTTTTTCCTTTCCAGGAAAAGAAGGTATTCGATCTCAACCAGCACCCTGTATTTCATGAGGCCATATTCAGAGAAAAATTCGTCAAGATGTTGTACCTGTTTGCGGTAGCGGCCATCAATGGCTGATATGGCGGTAAGGGAGCTGAGTTCCATGATTTGTTTTTAAAAGAATAGCAGGTTGGTTAACTTTGCAGCCGCAAAAATAATCGAATTTGGAGAAGATACGGGTAGGGATTGTGAATTACCTAAACACAAAACCGCTTATTTACGGGCTGGAGCGTGAGCCGATACGCAGTGAGATCGATCTGGTAGGGGCTTATCCCGCGCGGCTGGCGCAGATGCTGAAGGACGGTGAGGTTGACCTGGGCCTGATTCCGGTGGCTGCTATCCCTCAGTTGCCCGAATATCATGTAATTGGTAATTATTGTATTGGTGCTGAAGGTGAGATCGCCTCTGTGTGTCTTTTTAGTGAAGTCCCCATGAACGAAATCCGTGAAGTGTATCTCGATTATCAGAGCCGCTCTTCGGTCGCTTTATTGAAATGGCTCATGCGGGAGTCATGGGGCATTCATCCCACCATCATCCCGGCTACCGATGAGTCGTACCGCGACAAAATCAAGGGGACTACAGCAGGGCTGGTTATTGGCGACCGGGCTCTCGAACAGCGCAAGGTCTCCACATTTATTTATGATCTCGGTACCGAGTGGAGAGCCATCACGGGGCTGCCCTTTGTATTTGCGGCCTGGATCAGCACAAAGCCATTACCCGAAGACTTTATTTCCCGCTTTGATGCGGCCAACCAGATGGGCCTGGCGCATATTGATGATATTGTGGCCGCCAACCCTTATCCTCTCTACGATCTCCGGAAATACTATACACTGCATCTAAGCTATCTGCTGGATGAGAAAAAAAGGGCGGGAATGAAGCATTTTTTGAGCATTTTGGACCTTTAAGCCCTTCAAAAGCTTCCGGATAGGAAATACATAGTGTATTTTAGCGTTCTAAACCAGAACCGCCACCACCTGCTATGTACCTTATCCGTGTAGTTTTCCTGCTATTTTTTTCAGGATTATTCTTCCCCGCTTTATCGCAAACCTGCGACAACTGGCTCAATCTTCCTTCATATCAGTCATATGTAAGTGTGGGCGACCTTGATGTGCCCGGCAATCAGATTACGGTGGAGGCCGTCTTTATGCGTACTGCTCCTTATACAGGCGGACCTGTGTGGGCAGGTGATCTTGTATCCAAACACAACAATCCTCCTGATGTAAACTATCTTTTGCGTCCCAACAATGCCGAAATAACCACCACTAACGGCTACTTTATCACTCCTCCCATTTGCGAAATTGAGTTAAACAAGGTATATCATGCCGCTATGGTTTACGATGGTACGCGGCTTAAGTTTTACAGGAACGGATTTCTGATGAGTAGTGTTGCCTGTACAGGGAATATGTTCCAGAATAATTTTCAGACACGTATAGGCCTGTATGACGCACTGGTACATCAGGAAAACCTGATTGGATATATCAACGAAGTGAGAATATGGAATGTAGCCCGTACGCAGGCGCAGATACGCACCTATATGTCCGCATCTCTCCCCAATCCCGGATCGCAAACCGGATTACTCGCTTATTATACATTTGACAACTTACTGAATAAACAAGGCAATGCCAGTTGGAATGGTGTGCTGGGAGGTAGTGCCAGTATTAATGCGACAATACCAGACTGCTCGTTCGTTGCAGATTCATGTGCGCGACTACTTCAACCTGATTCTATAGTGGTAAACGATTATACAGAGGTGCTGGGGGTGGACCAGGGTTGTAAAAATGAAATTATTGTATCCGATGCCAGCCGGTTCAATATCGGTGATACGGTTATTATCATGCAGATGAAAGGTGCCGTTGCCGACAGTACCAACACCGCTGCATTTGGAACCATTCGCGATTATCGCAATGCAGGCCAGTATGAATATAATTTTGTGGCAGGCAAAACCGGTAATCGTATTGAGTTGCGCAATATCATGCTTCGTACATATGATATTCCCGATGGGCGTGTGCAACTTATAAGGGTACCTTATTACCAGAATTATTCCACCACAAAGACAATGACCTGTCTGCCCTGGGATGGTCGTGTGGGGGGTGTGCTGGCCTATAATGTGGCAGGCACGCTTACGTTGAATCATGATCTGGATGTGAGTGGTAAAGGGTTTCGTGGTGGCATTGATCCTTTTTCGAATCCCTCACCGATGTACTGCTATGAGTCGCAGTATTTTTATCCGCCCAATCCTGATCTGGCATCACAAAAAGGGGAGGGTATTGCAGAACTTTCAGTGGCTAAATCCTTTGGACGGGGGGCTCTCGGAAACGGTGGTGGCGGCGGGAACTCGCATAACTCAGGCGGTGGTGGAGGTGCGAATGCAGCAACAGGAGGTATGGGGGGGTATAATTATGATCTTGCTCCCTGCAATACAACCGTTCCTTTTGATAATCGCGGTATAGGCGGAAGAGCATTGCCCTATTCCAATACAGAAAACCGGGTTTTTCTGGGCGGCGGCGGCGGCGCCGGGCAAAGCAATAATCCCGATGGTTTTCAGGCATCCGGAGGAAATGGCGGTGGCATCATCCTGGTCACGGCCAATACACTGGTCGCTAACGGACATGCAATAAAGGCGGACGGATATGCCGGATTCACCTGCAATGGTACCAATACCTATTGTCACGAAGGAATGGGCGGCGGAGGTGGCGGAGGGGCTGTTTTACTCAGTATCCAGACGTATACAGACCTAGCTACTGCAGTAGCACGGGGAGGAAAAGGGGCCGACATGGTGGCTGTGGGTATAGGACGACTGGGACCAGGCGGGGGCGGTAGTGGCGGCGTAGTCTGGACTACCGGTACGGCAACACCATCGCTTACGGCGACTATTACAGGAGGGATTAATGGCACCAATACAGGCTCCGGAAATGACGCATGGGGAGCTACTGCAGGCTCAATCGGGTTGCAGTTGAATGACCTGAGTCTTCCCATTGCAACCACACCCTTTAAAAAGAATATTGATTCGGTCAGAATACATGAGACAAAAATTACCTGTCCGGAATGGACTTTCGAAGGTCTTGCTTATGTAAACGTAGCTCCGGTTGCAACATGGAACTGGACATTTGGTGATGGCGGTACTGCCACTACTCAAAACGCAGGTCATACTTATACTTCCAGTGGTAACTACGATGTAAAACTGGTTGCCACAGACATAAACGGATGTAAGGACAGCTTCGCCGTCCGCCTGAATGTGGAGGTGGCAGATTTTGATTTTAATTATACGGCGGATGTGTGTAATACCCTGACTTATCAGTTTTCCGGTGTTGGCAATACACAAACCAATCCTTACTGGGATATGGGAGATGGAACCATCATCACCGGTAACCTCAATCCGGTTCATACGTTTAGCAGTCCTGGCAATTACATGATAAAATATACAGTCGGAAGCGGCCAGTGTGCAGATACCGTCCGTAAAGTTATTACGGTTGATATACAGTGGCAGGACCTTATCATTACTCCAGATACAACAATCTGCCTGGGGGCTACTAAGCAGTTGCGCACTGTACCGGTATTAAGTTTTTGCTGGAAGCCGGTAGATTACCTCGATAATCCTTTACTGGCTAATCCCACTACATCCACGCCCGGCGAAATTGTATACTACTTTACAGCCGAGGTAGAAGGTAATAATCTGATTCAGAACGGCGATTTTTCACAGGGCAACACCGGCTTTTCATCGGTTTATAATTATTCACCGGCCTCCGGGCTTAATGAAGGTACTTATACAATAGCAACCAGTGTACCGGCATGGCATAGTGGACTGTCCAACTGCTCTGGTCGCGGCGGCAGCGGAAATATGATGCTTGTAAATGGGTCGGGTAGCCTGGGTGCAGAAGTGTGGAAACAAACCATTTCGGTACAACCTAATACGAATTATGCCTTTTCTTCCTGGCTTCAAAGTCTTTCGTCTGCCAGTCCCGCTCAGCTGCAGTTTTCTATTAACGGCAAACTGGTTGGCCTGGAGTTAACAGGATCTCCCGCAACCTGTTCATGGGCTCAGTTTTATACCACCTGGAATTCTGGTTCAAATACTACAGCTACTATTTCGATTGTCAATAAGAACCTGCAGGTACTGGGTAATGATTTTGCACTCGATGATATTTCTTTTGCGCCGGTACTGATCCGATGGGATTCAGTAAAGATCTCCGTAGACACAGCTTTGGTGAAGGCAAATGCAGATACCACTATCTGTGAAAAAGGCCAGGTACAATTGCAGGCTTCCGGAGCTGCTGCTTATGCCTGGACTCCGGCAACAGGTCTTAGTAGCACAACTATTTCTAATCCGGTTGCCACTCCCTCTGCCGATACCCGCTATATTGTAACGGGCACAACTATTCATGGTTGTGTGGCAAAAGATACTGTGGATATCAGTATCTATACGAAACCTGCCATTGGCATTACACCCGATACCAGTATTTGCCACAACACCACGGCGCAATTATATGTCTCCGGAGGTGTTTCATACAGTTGGTCGCCACATCCCACACTTAGCAGTACAACTGTGTCCAATCCCGTGGCTACTCCCACATCCGATACCAAATACTTCGTGACTATTACAGATGTCAATACCTGTTCGTACAGAGATTCCGTAACTGTTGCTCTTCGTCCGTTGCCTGTGTTTACGGTTAATGCGCCGGTAAGGATCTGCCGTACCGATACCATTCAGCTACAGGCAAGTGGGGGAGATTCTTATCAGTGGTCTCCGGCGGACAACGCTATTGATAATATTTATGTACCGAATCCCAGCGTGAGTCCAGGCTTCACGACGCAATATCAGGTAACCATTACGGAGACGATTTGTAATATATCTACCACCCTGTCAACTCAGGTTACTGTACTTCCCAGGCCGGTTGTTTCTGCCACCCGTTCCAATGATCTGGATTGTACACTTGAAAGCAGCCAGTTGAATGCAACAGGAGCGTTGAGGTATGAATGGTCGCCTGCAGCTACGCTCACGAATGCCGGTATCCGTAATCCTGTAGCCACCCCACGTGCCACTACTTCGTACGTCGTAAAGGGAACAGATGCGAATGGATGCATGGCTGCAGATACGGTCGTTGTTAAAGTAGAAAAAGTAAACGAGGGCAGTTATCTTATGCCCAATGCCTTTACTCCGAATGGTGATGGTTTGAATGACTGTTATGGAATAAAATACTGGGGTACTATTGATAAACTCGAATTCAGTATTTACAATCGGTGGGGCGAGCGTATTTTTTATACGACCGACCCACGGGCCTGCTGGGATGGAACGTACAAGGGTATTAAGCAAAATGGCGACGTATTCGTATATATGATACGGGCAAAAACATTCTGTTCAGAAGAGGTATTCCGGAAAGGCACGTTTGTACTGATCAGGTAAGGGGGATGGGCTATCTTTCTGAATGCCCAAAAGAGTATCTTTGCGGCTAAACGCTTAACAGATATGAAGAAAGCCCTTATAACGGGTATTACCGGACAGGATGGTGCTTATCTGGCAGAACTTCTTCTCGAAAAGGGATACGAAGTACATGGTATTAAAAGGCGTACTTCTCTTCTTAATACACAACGTGTAGATCATCTGTATCAGGACCCTCATGAGAGTAACCTCAGAATGATACTGCATTATGGCGATTTGACCGACTCTACCAATATTATCCGCATCATTCAGCAGGTACAGCCTGATGAGATATATAACCTGGGTGCAATGAGCCATGTGCATGTGAGTTTTGAAGAACCCGAGTATGTAGCCAATACAGATGCAATCGGTACCCTTCGTATACTGGAAGCAGTGCGTATACTGGGTCTGGAGAAAAAGACACGTATTTATCAGGCATCTACCTCTGAACTCTATGGTAAAGTACAGGCTGTACCACAGTCTGAAACGACTCCTTTTTACCCCCGTTCTCCTTATGGTGTAGCTAAGCTTTATGCCTACTGGATTACGGTCAACTACCGCGAGGCTTACGGCATGTATGCCTGCAACGGAATACTCTTCAATCACGAAAGTCCATTGCGCGGAGAAACTTTTGTTAGCCGTAAAATAACACGTGGAGTCGCTGAGATAGTATTGGGACTAAAGAAAAAATTGTGGTTGGGTAATCTCGATGCGCAACGCGACTGGGGACATGCCCGCGATTATGTAGAAGCTATGTGGCTGATGCTGCAGCAGGCCGAGCCTGATGATTATGTAGTGGCTACCGGTGTTACTACAACCGTACGTGATTTTGTACGACTGGCATTTGCACATGCCGGCGTAAGCATTGAGTTTTCGGGCTCGGGAGAAACTGAAAGAGCCGTGGTTACAGCCGTGTCTATTCCTGATATCAGCCTGCGTAAAGGAGATGTGGTGGTGGAAGTGGATAAGCGTTATTTCCGCCCTACCGAAGTAGACCTGCTTTTGGGTGATCCCGCCAAAGCAAAAGAGAAGCTGGGCTGGCAGGCCCGCTACTCGCTGCCCGAACTCGTAAAAGAAATGATGGAAGCTGATATACAACATTTCCGGAAAGATATAGTATTGCGTCAATCAGGGTTCAGAACGCTGCGACAATTTGAATGATGGATAAGAACAGTAAAATATATGTGGCTGGACACCGTGGAATGGTTGGGTCGGCTATCGTAAGAAAATTGCAACAAGAAGGATTTACCCGGATTGTTACCCGCACATCTGCCGAACTGGATCTGCGTAATCAGCAGGCTGTAAACGATTTTTTCGCCACCGAAAAACCCGAATATGTATTTCTGGCGGCCGCAAAAGTGGGTGGTATAATGGCTAACAATACCTACCGGGCCGATTTCCTGTATGAGAATCTCATATTGGAAGCCAATGTTATCCATGCAGCCTACGTTTACAAAGTGGTTAAACTCCTTTTTCTCGGCAGTTCCTGTATTTATCCCAAACTGGCTCCGCAACCGTTAAAAGAAGAACATCTGCTGACAGGCCTGCTTGAGCCTACCAATGAGCCCTATGCCATTGCCAAGATTGCAGGTATCAAGTTGTGCGAAACCTATTACGATCAGTACGGATGCAATTTTATTGCAGCTATGCCCACCAACCTGTATGGGCAGGGGGATAACTATCATCTGCAAAACTCGCATGTTATACCGGCGCTGATTCGCAAGTTTCATGAAGCTAAAGTAGCGAATGCGCCTTTTGTAGAAATTTGGGGAAGTGGTAAGCCCTTGCGGGAATTTATGTATGTTGATGATCTGGCCGATGGGTGCGTTTTCTTAATGAATCATTTTAATGAACGGTTGTTTATTAATATTGGTACAGGAGAAGAATTGACCATTGCAGAATTAGCTAACTCAGTTGGGAAAGTAGTTGGCTACACAGGGGAGCTTCGTTTTGATGCCGGTAAGCCGGATGGAACGCCCCGTAAACTGATGGATAGCTCACGTATCAGAGCGTTGGGATGGCAGTGGCATTACTCAATCAATAAAGGACTTGAAAAAGCCTATGCACATTTTCTTACAGAGGGCCAGCGTAGTTAATAATGACACAAGATAACTATACGGGTACTACATACAGCTTTATTAAGAAACTGTATTTTTCTTAATAACTACCCTCTCTTTTTCTCCTCCCCGCACACAATGCCAAAAGTTTTACAAAAGCTACAAAACTGATTCGGATACCGGTCACAACCTTCAGGAATATTATATAGAACGAGGTTATGAAGGTTTGACTTTTAGAAACACTGAACAAGAGCTGCAGATAATGATTCATTCGCGCACTGTTGTTTTTTGAAACCCCATAATAAATGGCAAACTTCCGGTACCAGAGTGCCTTGTCGCGTTGACTAGCTATTGGAATTAGTTTGCCGAGTTGCCGTTCAATTACGATCTTTTGCAGGTCGAAGTTGTAAAAACCATAGAGTGAGGTGAGTGATCCTCCATGAAGCCGGTAATAGTATAAATCAGTACGGTTAATATAATGAAAACGGGTTTTGGTCAGGGCGCGTATAAAAAAATCATAATCTTCTATCAGGAATGCGGAAGCATCATATCCGTTGAGTTCTGTATGTAGTTGGGCCTGATATAAAAAACATGCTCCGGCTCCCAGCCAGGTAACCATACTTTCATTTACGTCACCAAAAATTTTCTCACCCGTAATATTACCGTCATCGTCAATGGTCTTATAATTAGTATATACCAGCCCCGTTTGCGGATGCTGCTGCAATGCCTGCACCATTACTTCAATGGCATTCGGTGTATAATAATTGTCGTCAGATGTCCAGGTAAACAGTTCGCCCTGTGCAGCAGCAAATCCAGTATTGAGCGATAGTGGTAATTTTTTATTGGTTTCGTTTTTAATATACTTTACCCGGCTATCTTTTTCAGTGTATTCTTTCACAATACTGGCTGTATTGTCTGAAGAACAGTCGTCTACTACTATGAGCTCAAAATGCTGATAGGTTTGACCGAGACAACTGTCTATGGATGTTCGTATATAACGTGAGCCATTGTATGTGGGCAGTATGATAGAAACCAGTGGTGAGCTCATAGATTTTTTTTCAGAATATCGATAATCTGCCGGCAGGTTGTTCCATTTCCATAGGGGTTAACGGCATTGGCCATCTGATGATAAGTAGCCTGATCATCCAGCAGGGCTATAGCGCGTTCTTTGATACGGTCAGGATTGGTTCCCACCAGCAATGCGGTGCCCGCTTCAATACCTTCTATGCGTTCTGTTACCTCCCGGATTACCAGAACCGGCTTGCCAAGGCTGGGCGCTTCTTCCTGCACACCACCCGAGTCGGTGATCACAAAATAACAGCGCTGCATCAACCAGATCATTTCAGGATAAGCTACAGGGGCAATCAGGTGAATATTTACTTGCGTACCCAGGATCTTTTTAACCGGAGCCTGCACCTGGGGGTTCAGGTGCACAGGGTATACAAACTCTACATCAGGATACTGTTGAGCCAGGTGGCTTACAGCACCGCAAAAATCTTCAAAAGGCTTACCAAAACTTTCACGGCGGTGTCCTGTAATAAGGACCATACGACCCATATGGTTGAGATAAGGGAACTGATCTGCATATCGCTGATCGTGTTGTATCTTATCCAGTCCCATCAACAGGGCATCAATTACTGTATTGCCTACCTGGAAAACGTTTTGTGTAATATTTTCATGGTTTAGATGTTGGCAGGCCTGTGCTGTAGGCGCAAAATGAAAATCGGCGAGTGTACCGATCATACGGCGATTGGCTTCTTCGGGAAAGGGGGAATGTTTGTTCCCGCTGCGGAGGCCAGCTTCAATATGAGCGATTTTTTTGTTTTTATAATATGCAGCCAGGGCGCCGGCGAAAGCGGTAGTAGTATCTCCCTGTACAAGTACCAGATCCGGGTTTTCGGTTTCCAAAACAGGTTCCAGGCCGTTGAGGCAATTTGCTGTGAGCGTAAAAAGAGACTGCCCTGGCTGCATAACAGACAGATCATAATCTGCCTTTATCTCAAAGAAATCAAGTACCTGATCCAGCATACTTCTGTGCTGGGCGGTAATACAAAGTTTTACTTCAAAGTTTTTTTCCTGGCGGCAAAGAAGGATAAGAGGAGCCATTTTAATGGCTTCGGGTCGGGTACCTACTATGAACAATAGTTTTTTCAATCTTCCATATTTTATAGTTCACCATTACCGGTCAGGTCGGCAAGTTATTACATTTTACAGGAGTTACCGGTCCTGTGCCGGAATGATGTTTTTAAGAAGCATCAACAATGTTTTGCCCGGAGCAGGATCGCAAAGCAGCATAGCGCGCCGGTGTGCCTGCAGTCCCATTTCTTCCCACTCCGCCCGCTGCATCCAGGCCTTTTCAAGTGCACTGGCAAAATCGGCCGGAGTTCCGGCTATCCAGCCATGTACGCCTTCTTCGATCCATTCCTTATGCCCGCCCACATCACTTACAACGGCCGGTCGCCCGCAAATCATAGCTTCTACCACTGCCAGGGGCATGCCTTCCATTAACGAAGGCATCAATAACAGTTGATTGTCTGCCCAAAGCCTCCGTATATCCTGTACGCGTCCATGAAAGCTTACCCGGTTTTGCAGATTCAGGTCCTGTACAAGTCGGCGAAGCAATGATTCATCCTCCCCACTGCCATAAATATTCAGGTGCCAGTCCCTGTTTTTCCAGGCTTCACCCGCCAGCGCTTTCAACGCTATGTCCTGTCCCTTGTGTACGATACGCAGCAGACCAACCATGGCCAGTTGAGCAGTAGCGGAAGTAGGGAAGGGTTCTGTATCAAATGACGTGATATTAACAGGGTTTCGGATCACCTGTCCGTTAGGGATCGGCCTGTCAATGCGTTTGCAGGCGTTTTGATAGCCGCGCTTACTTACAAAAAAAACCTTTTTTGCCTCCCTGTATATTTCCCGTAAAGCAACAGCTTCCCTGTCTGTAATCTCCTTTCCGTCTTCACTGCTTAATTGACCTATTATTACATAGGGAGTGTTTTTCTTGCGCAGTATTTGCAGTAAGTGCGTTTCCCCAACAATGGAATAACAGGTGCCGTTATAAATAACCAGATCTGGGTTAAAAGCAAATACAGCTGCAAACGGATTTGAAAAAATGTTCCGTATACGTAGCAGAAATTTACGCAGTATACGTACAGGCACAGGCAGACCCGGTTTGAAAAAACCTGTTCGGCCAATATGAATCATCCCTTCTTTGATCAGCATTTCTTCTTTGGGAGAATTCCGGTCAAAAATAAAAGTCGAATGAATGACGGTATGGCCTTCAGAAAGAGCTTCACTGGCCATACTGGCCCATAGTTCTTCACTGCCTCCCCACGGCTCTCTGATCATGGATATTACTGCAATCTTCATTTAACTGTTTTTCTGTGCCAGTACCAGGTTATTTAGATAAAGATCATAGGAATTAGGCAATACCCGGCTCCAGAATGCCGCCATACAATTCATGCCTGTATATACTAGCAACCGCATGCCGGAACGTACCACGGGTATTTTGCGGAAAATGGGCAAAATATGCTGATGCCAGTGGGTGATACGGATTTGCCAGATTGTTTCAATGGCATTGCCGGTTTTGCCCAGGTGAGTTACGGTAAAATTATTTTTCTCCAGCATATCTTCCATGGCAAAAGAAGTGTAGCGGGCAAAATCGTTTGGTACTTCATGCTCGCAAATGGCAAAGGGACAAGTAATCAGTATTTTTCCACCCGGCCTTAATACACGGTTCAGCTCTTTTAATATATCAGCGAGATTGAAAATGTGTTCAAAGACCTCGGTAGTAAAAATGCTGTCGAAATGATTGTCGGGAAATGGTAATGTTTTACCGTCGTAATATATATCAATATCTTCATTGGTATGAGGATGACCGGGGCTGTCATAGTCCACGCCAATATATTCACTGATGTTGGTAAAAAGTGAACGATAAGGTTTGGATCCGCACCCAAAATCCATGAGTCGGCCATGCAGCTCAGCAGCATGTGCGCGGATACCTTTGAGTAAACGACTCCTGATCAGCCAGGCCGGATGCGTAATGCCGGGATTGAAATCTTTTGAAATACCTGTCATATAGTCTGCTTGAACAGACTCAAAAGTAGATATTTTTTGCCCATTGTTGTTAGGCGCGATCTCTTCAAACCCACTGGCATCGATTATCTTTGAAGTCTGCGGCATAAACAGGCAGATATGGATTTATCGGTTATCATTGTCAATTATAAATCACCCCGGCTGGTACTGGATTGTTTGCACACCCTGCTGCCTTCGACCGGCCTGGTGCAGATGGAGGTAATTGTGGTTGACAATGGCTCCGGCGATGAGAGCGAAATGCTTATCCGCACCGCTTTTCCACAGGTGAAATGGATACAGACCGGATATAACAGTGGGTTTGCCCGCGGTAATAATGCCGGCATCCGGGTGGCAGAAGGTCGGGCCATTTTGTTGCTCAACTCAGATACGCTTAATGAAAGGAATGCAGTGGAGCGATGTGCCGAACGGCTGCTACAGAGCACCGCCATTGCCGCCGGTGTGCAACTGCTCAATCCCGATCGTACATCACAGATCAGTGGCAACCTCTTTATGAAAGGCGGACTGAATCATCTCATGAGTGTGCCGTATCTCGGTCGCCTGATCAGGGCAGCAGGTTTATTGTTGAAGGTGAAGAAGACAAATGTGGCACAGGCAGAAGGTGAAGTGCAGGTAGACTGGATCAATGGCGCCTTCCTGATGGTTAAAAAGGAGGCTATTGAAAAAGCCGGTCTGCTGGACGAAGATTTTTTTCTCTACGCGGAAGAAATAGAATGGTGCAGCCGGTTGCATAAGACGGGCAAAATGGTGATCTATGGAGACCTGCATGTAATTCACCTGGTAGGGATGACTGCCAGCGAAGCATTTGGTTCTTCTTTCAGAGGATATACAGAACTGACAGACCGAAAGGGATTGCAGCTGCTTGTGAGTGGCTGGTTACGTATCCGTAAGCAATTTGGAGTTGGCTGGCTTTTGCTCCATGCTGCAGTGTATGCGGCGGCTATCCCGGTTTACTTCCTCGCTTTTCTGCTTTCAACACTTTTATTTCGTCCGCACCGTGCGGCTCACTGGCACTCCTTTGCCAGTTATACAGGCAATGTATGCCGTAGTATCGCGCTCCTGCCACGGATGATTCGTAACAGGCCTTATTTCTATAAAATGCTTTGATGGGTTCGTGTGCGATTGCTGATCCGGTAGTCAATACCAGAGTCGGGCCTTTACAATTTTCAGGTACTCCATGGCTTTGGCACTAACAGTTCTTCTCTTTTCCCGGAAAGGAACTGCCAGCACCCGCCCCCAGGTGCGAAAAAAAGTACCCGGATGGCTGATGGCATGTTTGAGGTATTCTCCGCTCCAGGCGATGGCTGTGGTGAGATAATATTTTGCCGGCAGGTAACGCCACGCAACCTTACTCTTGTTTAACCATTGCGAAGCCAGTTTCCGGTAATGTGGTTGACGTCCTTTCGGAGATTCTTTATGCTCAAAGGTAACAGCGCTGTCATACCCGATGGTATAGCCGGCATCGATGACACGGTAAGCCAGGTCGTATTCTTCCATGCCATAAAAAAAATCGGTCGGGTAGTAGCCTGTTTTTTCCAGTACTTCCCGGCGCAACAAATGAGCGCATCCCGTATAATAAGAGGTGAAGAAAATCGGCCTGTCTTTGTAGGTATCAAATTGTTTGTGGGGTAGTGCTGTTTTCTGTACCTGTTTATTTTCATGATAAATAACCCGGAAGGTTACTACACCACAGCGTGCCTGCTGAAATGCAGGTTTCTGAAAAGTGCCCGCTATTTTCTCCAGATCATTCTTTTCTGTAAACAAAATATCATCATCAAGTACCAGCAGCAGCGGAGATGTGGCGGCCTGCATCAGCTGATTGCGCCCCCGTGATACGCCAAGGTTTTCTGCGGATACCTGGTAGTTTACTTTCAGTTCGGGATGGGCGTTGATGTATTCTTCCACTTCGGCGTAGCTGACGGTGGAGGCATTATTTAGTACCAGCACCTCATTGAGCAGGTCAAGCCGATCCTGCCCGGCCAGGCTCTGCAGTAATTCCAGCAGGTCGGTCGGACGGTTATAGGTAATGATCAGTAAGGATAGCTGCTCGGTCATGAGACATTATCAGGAATGAATGCAAGGTAGTACAGTACTGTTAAAAATAAAGGGCGGGCTACCGGCCCGCCCTTTTATAAAAAATTATGCTTGCTGTGTCTGCCGGCTTTGCCGCCAGTTCATAAAGAGTCCGCCGAGTGTAAGCAGCAATACCAGTATGGAGCCGATAAAGGAAAGCGAAGTTCCTTTTTTTACTGATTCGGGTTCGAATACAAACTTGATGCTATGTTTACCCGCGGGCAGCGACATGCCACGCAGGGCATAGTTTGTTTTTACATAGCTCGACTTCTGTCCATCTACATATACATTCCAACCCATATCGTAGTAAACCTCACTGAATACGGCAAACTGGGGCGTAGATGCATTGAAGCTATACTCAATCTCGTCGTTGTCGTATTTGACAAGGCTGATGCTGGCCGTGCTGTCCCATTGCGGCTGTACCAGGTTGGGCGCATTGGCGGCCTGTACTACAGCCGTGTCTTTGAGGTCGGTATGGCCAATGGTTTGCAGCTCAGTGGCCGCATCGCTCACCAGTTTTACATTTTTTACCAGCCAGCAGGGACCATAAGCCTCAGGGTTGGGAATAAGTGTTTCCTGTCCGTTTTGCGGATTGGGCGCAATAATGTATTTCACATTGAGCATATTCAGGACCTGACGCGCATCGCCACCATAGAGATAGCGCTCAATGATGTCCTGGTAGATTCGCAACTTAGCGGGGTGATAACCTCCAATAGAGCGATGGAAAGTAGAGGTATGATAGTCGGTAGCCATGAAGCGATCCTGTCCGGCATAATATACGCGGAACTGTGGTTCCTTATCGGCCAGTATCTGGTTGTCGATATTGTTTTTCACGGTCAGATGGCTTTCCATTTCATCTTTCGGCTTATAGTTCTCTGCGTTCAGGTAATCTTTATCTACGATCAATTGGTCAATAAACGTAATGGCGGTAAAGATCACGGCCACTACAACCGGTTTTAAAATATTTTTCAGGTAAAGCCAGAGCAGACCCAGCACCAGTATCATGAAACCAACTGTGCGGAGTATCTGCATGCCAAAGATAGAGCGGCGTTCTTCTTTCATGGCATTGATGGCATTGCGGATGAAGTTGTCATCTGCACCGGCATTTTTAAGATTGCCGGTAATGGACTGGTCAATGAGTGAGCCATAATCCATCATGAGGTAACAGATCAGTAAAAGAGCCAGCAGTCCGCCAACAGCGTATAATAGTTTACGGAAATCTGCCTGCAGGGCGGCCTGTGCATTTTCGCGGAATAGAATCGTTTGCAGGCCCAGTACAGCCATTACGGGAACTACCAGCTGTGGTATCACCATGGTAATGGAAGGCGCTCTGAATTTGCTATAGAGCGGAAGGTTATTGTACAGGAAAATATTGAAGCCGGGTAGGTATTTACCCAGGGCCATCATGATGGCAATGACAGAAATAGCCAGTAAGCCCCAGCGAAGTGGATGTTTGTACAATACAAATCCCATCAATGCCAGCAGACATACAATCACGCCGGCATACAGCGGGCCGCCACCTGTTGAACTGGGGTCGCCCCAGAAACGCGGAAATCCTTCGGCCAGTTGAGATGCTACATTTTCCGGGATGCCTTTGGCTGTCATTTTACTAATAAGTCCTGAGCTTTCGCCAAAAACCTGGCGGGTGCTGCCGCCAAATGAATTAGGCATAAGCAGTGTGAGCGCTTCGCCTTTGCCCAGGCTATAGCTGAAGGCATAGCTGGTATCGAGTCCGGTGGTTTTTACATTCTTCACACTGTCGCCGGCAATTTCCACACTTTTACCACCCCGCATGGTAGCCTTGCTGTATTCGGTAGTGGTAAGCAGCGATAAGGAGGTGGTAAGTATGGCGACGATGGCGGCAATGCCAACAATACCGGCAGAAAGGGCCAGGTGTTTCCATTCCTTATTTTTTATCCATACAAACACATAACTCAGGGTTACAGCAGCAGCTACCAGGAAGAAGTAATAACTGATCTGCGGGTGGTTAGCTCCCAGCAGCAGATAAGCGCCTAGTGTAGACACTGCCAGACCCAGCCAGTACTTTTTGTTGTACGTAAGCAGGAGGCCAGCCAGCAGCAGGGGCATATAGGCAATGGCAAACATCTTGGTCACGTGGCCTGCTGCAATGATGATGGGATTATACGTGGCAAATGCATAAGCCAGGGCGCCAAAGATGGCAACTACTGGCCTGGCACCCAGTGCGAGACAGAGAAGATAAAAACATAGGCTGGCCAGGAAAAAGAAATTCATGGGCTGAGGCAATCCCAGTGCCAGTACCTTGCTGAGATCAGGTAACACAGATTTGCCTTCCATGGCAATCAGGTAATTGGGCATACCACTAAACAGATGAGTATTCCACAGCGGGAAGTGGCCATTCTTTTCTTTATAATCAAAAGCGTCCTGGGCCATGCCTTTCCAACCCACAATATCGTGCTGATCCAGTACATTGCCTTCGAGTGCCGGCTTACAAAACAGTACCGAAACCAGCAGGAAAATCAAAACCGCCACCACATGGGGCAGGGCCTTTTTTACCAATTCGTTTTTCATTATAAAGTTTTAGTGAATAGCAGGAAAAAACTCCCGTCCCGATTCATTTTCAGGCTGCCAAAATAATGCTATTTTACACGAAAAATACGGATGCGCTGGCTATTATTTTTGTCGCGACTGGCTTTTATCTGCGGCCTCTTTTTACTGGTTTCCATCAGTTTACTGATACGTGACTGGACCGAAGACCAGGCTATCGTATCTACCATTGTGATAATAGGGCAGGTACTGGGCGTGGTAGTGTTACCGCTGGTGAATCTTTCTTACCTCGGGGTTTTACTGGTCAAAAGGCAGTTAAGGCCCTACGTGCCGGCCTGGCTCGTCACAGCCAACATATTATTCTTATGTTTGTTGATACTTTATTTTCTTTATCAGAATGGTCAATACAATCATCAGGCATAAGCCAACCCGCCTGTTTATTATCCTGGGTGGTTTTTTTATTGCCAATGCACTCATTGCCGAGTTCATTGGCGTAAAGATATTTTCCCTCGAAAAGACATTGGGTGTCCCGCCGCTCAATCTTCACATCCTGGGCAATGACCTGTCATTTAACCTTACGGCCGGCGTACTGCTGTGGCCGGTCGTGTTCATCATGACAGATATTATCAATGAGTACTATGGCATGAAAGGCGTACGGTTCCTGTCCTGGCTCACTGCCGGGTTGATCGCTTTTGCCTTTATCATGTTTTTCGGCGCCATGAAGCTCACTTCCGCCGATTTCTTTATTACCAGCAAACAGGGCAGTGGTGTGCCGGATATGAGTAAAGCTTATAACAGTGTACTGGGACAGGGGAGTTTTATCATTGTCGGCTCGTTGGCGGCGTTTATTCTGAGTCAGCTGATCGATGTATTTGTGTTTCACCGGATCAAAAAAGTGACGGGCGAAAAACGCATCTGGCTGCGGGCTACCGGTTCCACACTTATTTCACAGTTTATCGACAGCTTTGTGGTGTTGTTTATCGCTTTTTATATCGGCTCGCGCGTCAACAATACCGGCAATGATCTCGTATGGCCCTTCAAGCTCTTCCTGGCCGTTGGTATTGTCAACTACATCTACAAATTCCTCGTAGCTATACTGCTCACACCGGTTATTTACCTCATACATGGCTGGATAGAGAAGTACCTGGGACATGAGCTGGCAGCGGAAATGAAGAAAGGAGCGATGAGGGAATGATTTGAAGATTTGCTAATGTGCTGATGTGCTAATGTGCTGATGATACAGCAGTCATTACTTATGAGATCGCTTTACAATGAGCAGAGGTTTTAAAGTAGTATACAATTTGAAAACCGAGGTGTATCAGCACATCAGCACATTAGCACATCAGCACATTGTATTACATCGTTTCTTTCACCAGCTGTGCCACCACCTTATCGATCGGCAGTGTCACACTCTCAGCCGAAAAATCATTCCAGTCTACAAAGCGAAAGGTTTCTGTTTCTTTTTTCTGTTCGTAAACAGCCAGTTGGGCGGCATCGAAATCAAAAGGGCGGGTGCGCAGCGGCACTTTAATGGGTTCAAGGGCATGGGCAAAATAGTAGATGCTCAGGATCTGGTAGGCATTATTGAAAGCACTTATCTGGAAAAAGTCAGTTGTGTAAAGATGGTCACCTACCTGTACTTCCAGATCCATTTCTTCTTTGAACTCACGCTTCAGGCAGTCACGGGTGCCTTCGCCAAACTCGAGGCCGCCACCCGGAAACTTCGTGTAATAGTTGCCGCGAATGAACTCATCGCTTACGAGCACCTGTTTTTGTTCATTGATAAGCAGCCCGTATACGCGGATAGAAAACTGTTGCATGTAAAATCAGATAATTTTTTTACGAAGGAATAACCAGCCTACCGTGAGTGAAATCACAAGCGACAGGAATACGACAATGTAAAAGGCATAAGGAGAGTCTTCGAATCCATTTCGTACGTTCATGCCAAATACGCTGGCGATCAGTACCGGAAATGTGAGTACGATGGTGATCACCGACAGGCGTTTCAATACCTGGTTTTGGTTGTTGGCAATGATGCTGGCAAAGGCATCGAGCGTACTGCTCAGGATATTGGTATAGATATTGGCCATTTCAAGGGCCTGTGAATTGTCTACGATCAGGTCGCCCAGGAATTCTTTTTCCTCTTCATTCAGCCCCAGGAAATTGCTGCGTTCCAGTTTCATCAGCAGCAGTTCATTGGATCGCAGGGCCGTTACAAAGTAAACCAGGCTTTTCTGGATCCGCATCAGCTCAAGCAGGTGTTCGTTGCGGCTGGCATCGTAGAGTTTTTGCTCAAATACGTTGCGCCGCTGGTTGATTTCTTTGAGGTGTTCCATGAAATTCTGTACCACCTTTTCGAAGATCTTCAGCACCATCATGTTTTTCTTGTCTTCATGCCGGTTTTGAAAGGTGTTCAGGAATTTTTTGATAGCCGTGTTTTCGAAAGAGTTGACGGTTACGATCTGTGTATGGGTGAGAATGATACAGATCGGGATGGTGATATAGTAGGCATCGCTCTCGTTGAATGAATTGTTTTCCGTTGGCGTTTTGATGACAATGAGTTTTACGTTGTCTTCTTTTTCAAAACGGCTGCGTTCGTCAATATCCAGCGAGTCGGTCAGAAAGTCGAGGGGGATTTCCAGTTCTTCGGCCAGCTCCGTAAATTCTTCCTGCCGCAGGGGAGGGAGAACATTGATCCAGGCGCCATTTTCGGGTTTGTCGATTTCGACAGTACGGTGGTTGATGTTTTTAAAAAACTGTACCATGATGACTCCTGATTTTGGTTGGTACCGGTGACTGTATTTATTTCAGTTCTACACTTCCTTCATATACCTTTTCGGCGGGGCCGCAAAGCCAGATGTTGTGGTAGTGGTCGTCGTCTGTGCGGTCAAACTCCACCACCAGGCTGCCGCCCAGTGTTTTTACCTGCACATCGTTGAATCCATTTTCATTGTGGTACGATACCAGGGCGGCGGCTGTAACTCCTGTGCCGCAGGAGTAGGTCTCATCTTCCACCCCGCGCTCATAGGTACGCACAATGATTTCGTGGTCGCCTACCTGCTCCACAAAGTTTACGTTGATGCCTTCGGCTTCATAGTCTTTGCTGTAGCGGATATCACGTCCTTTTTTATATACGTCGATATTCATGACATCGTTTACCAGCTTGATGTAGTGGGGCGATCCCGTATTGAGTTCAAAGTCGCCGCGCAGCTTGGTGACACGATCCACATCTTTCATCTTCAGCGACACAGTGCCATCGGTATCGATTTCCGCTTCATGCTCACCATCCACCGCCATGAATTTGTATTCGCTGCGGTGAATGCCCAGGTGGTAGGCAAACTTTACGATGCAGCGGCCGCCATTGCCGCACATACTTCCTTCGCGGCCATCGGCATTATAATATTTCATTTCAAAATCATAACCGGGTTTGTCATTGAGCAGCATGAATCCATCGGCGCCAATGCCAAAACGGCGATCACAGAGTCGCCTGATCTGATCGGTAGTAAGCTGGCTGTATTCGCCGCTGCGATTGTCTGCAATGATAAAATCGTTGCCGGTGCCCTGGTACTTGAAAAAACGGAGTGTCATGGGTTAATTCCTCGGAAAGTGATACTGCTCAGCAATTGCTTTTGCAGCGTGCAAAAATAGTGTAAACGGGGCAAGCAGCGTTAATGACCTTATTGTTATCGGATCCTTCTGTTAAAAGGAGTCTGCAAAGGTCTGAATAAACTTTTTAATCAGGTTCTCTACCGCCGCTTTTCCGTCTTTCGAAAAGGTTTGCTGCACCCGGTTGGCTACAATGGCATTCAGTGCCAGGCAGTTGTGCCCCAGCAAGCGTCCCAGGCCATAGATAGCCGAGGTCTCCATTTCAAAATTGCTGATCCGGTGCGGACCAAAACGGAAGTCGGTGAGCCGGCTTATCAGATCCGGATTGCGGACACCCAGGCGCAGAATACGTCCCTGCGGACCATAAAAACCCGGACAGGTAACCGTGATGCCCTGGTGAAAACCCGTCACAAAATGTTTGAGCAGCGAGGGGGCCGAGCCGCTGATATAAGGTGAGATGCCCTGCCCATGCAGCTGGGTATGGGTTACAAAAGACTGCAACAGCAGGTTTTCCTCCTCATTCTGCTCGAGCCGGTAAAAATGCAGCAGGTTGTCGACACCCAGGCCATGGGTAGAGGCTACAAAACTGTCTACCGGAATGTCGGCCTGCAGCGAGCCCGAAGTGCCCAGGCGGATGATGTTGAGGGCTTTCAGCTTTGGCTTGATCAGCCTTGTCTCAAAATCGATATTTGCCAGTGCATCCAGCTCATTGAGCACGATATCGATATTATCGGGACCGATGCCGGAGGAGAGTACGGTCAGCCGTTTATTGCCTATCCGGCCGGTATGGGTGATAAACTCCCGGTGCTGCGCCTGCACTTCGATGCTATCGAAGTATTTGCTCACTTCGCGTACCCGGTCTGGATCGCCTACGGTGATGACGGTGTCGGCAATTTCTTCGGGCCGGAGGTCGAGGTGGTAGACGGCCCCGCGCGGGTTGATGATCAGCTCAGATTCGGCAATACGGCTCATGACGAATATTTTCAGCGGTTTATAATAAAAGTATTCAACGAAAATACCCTATTTTTGCCATCCTTTTAAAGTATCAGGTCCTTTGGCCGAGTGGCTAGGCAGAGCTCTGCAAAAGCTCGTACAGCGGTTCGAATCCGCTAGGGACCTCGGAGAAAGTCGCTACAGTTGTGGCGGCTTTTTTATTTGAGGTAAAGGGTGAAAGGTAAAGGGAGAATGGTGGTATTGGCCGGGTGGCCAGGCAGCCCCGCAAACTGCGGGGCGTACAGCGGTTCGAAGTCGGCGGGGACCTCGGAGAAAGTCGCTACAGTTGTGGCGGCTTTTTAATTTGGGGTAAAGGGTTAAAGGAAGGGGAATTGTGGTATTGGCCGGGTGGCCAGGCATCCCCGCAAACTGCGGGGCGTACAGCGGTTCGAATCCGCTAGGGACCTCGGAGAAAGTCGCTACAGTTGTGGCGGCTTTTTTATTTGGGGTGGAAGGTAGGAGGTAGAGGGTTAAAGGATTTTCGAAGATATGAGCCGGGTGGCCAGGCAGCCCCGCAAACTGCGGGGCGTACAGCGGTTCGAAGTCGCTAGGGACCTCGGAGAAAGTCGCTACCCTTGTGGCGGCTTTTTTATTTGGGGTGGAAGGTAGGAGGTAGAGGGTTAAAGGATTTTCGAAGATATGAGCCGGGTGGCCAGGCATCCCCGCAAACTGCGGGGCGTACAGCGGTTCGAATCCGCTAGGGACCTCGGAGAAAGTCGCTACAGCTGTGGCGGCTTTTTTATTTGGGGTGGAAGGTAGGACGTAGAGGGTTAAAGGATTTTCGAAGAAATAAGCCGGTGGCCAGGCAGCCCCGCAAACTGCGGGGCGTACAGAGCGGTTCGAAGTTGGCGGGGCTTCTCTGGCAGGCCATCGCCCAAGCTTTTTCGGCCTTCACATACCGTCAGCAGTATTGCGTTCCCGTCGTGTATTTTCTGCTTCAGGAATAGATAGGTAAATAGCCGGCATTACCACTAATATTAGAACACGAGAACTTGGCATAAAAGGGATTTCCAATTAATATCACAAACATATCCCGTAGTATTTGTTTCATTGATTCGTATCTTAACATTCTGTTTTTATATCTTGTCCAATACAGTCTTTAACTGTTGCAAAGCTTCAAGGGGAAGATTACTCGTCAGGATCTGCTGTTCGATAGAATTAAGTTCTGGCGCTGAAAGAATACCCAAAAGCAGAAGTAGCAGGGATTTTTGAATTTCAGCGAAATCTAGCACCGCCTTTCGTGCTTCCTCCATATCAAAGCGGCTAAGCTGATCGAAGTATTCGATGAAATTGTAATGGATATGACCACCAATTGTATTCCTGATCTTGCTCATTCGGCCCTCAAATTGATATTCTTTTTTAAATTTTTTTAGGCTCTTTGTGACATTTTGATAAAGCGCCTTGGCATCCTCTTCTCGTCGGTTGACAATCTCGCGAATGGTAGGGTTAAGCTTATCGAATGTACGTATGGTTTCGTAAATCGTAAGATATATCTTTCTGAAATAATATAGCTTATCCCAGAAGAGTTCGGAACGGCCAAGACCTTTAGAGATCGTAATACAGTCAAGCATTCCGCCGACGATTAATCCGGTGATATGCAAATGACGGATGAGTAGTCTCATGGCCAATGTATCTTTCTCGGGGGCGTTAGCCTCCACAATTTTTTGGACCGAGGATAGCTGTTGTGAAATAGCACTCACTAAATTCAAATGCCTGGTATAGAATTCGGTGAGATCATCCGGTGTTTCAGGTAGCCTTGTGTAATCATGCATAGCCTGGGCTTTTGATAAAGGTAAAAAATAGCTAAATTCTATAGTGCCAAAATCCCCCCCCCCCTTCAACTCCTATCAAGGCCTGGTAACGCGATAAAAATAATCTAATGAAAGAAGTGGGATATTTGCATTATTGCGTGTTGATGACTATACTTGAACGTTGCACTTGTCATAGGGTTTTTGTAGGTAGACCTTTCCTATTTCTTTTCTCTTTTGTTGTATTGCCTATCGTTAGTAAAAAGAATCTCAACGTGGATATTCTTGACACAATCAGAAACGTATTGAATGAGAACACTTGTATTGTGGAAGCATCAGCGGTGGCCGTCAAATTAAATTGTAGGAGGTAGGGGTGAAAGGTAAGGAGAATGATGGTATTGGCCGGGTTTCGATCTAAATAAATGCTGGTATCAGCCGGATGCACCGTTACCATTGCGCAACCTCTAAAATAATCCTGAAAGCCGCTTGAACATGGAAATTAATATAGTTTACAAGCTTTCATTCGCAGGTAAGTAGTAATATTATGCGATTGATATATTTGTACGTATAGCGAGTCTAAATCGCGGGGAAACATGATCGACAATATTTTTGATGTGAGCCTTAAAACAATTGGTCTGCTGCATATTAATGGCGAGTCGCTTGGAAGGATCAATTCGTCTGCATATACTTCATACATTAAGGTACTTTACCTGCCGAAAGGATGTAGGGTTAAGGTGGATTTTGAGTTTTATGAAACGAAGGATGCAGCGCTGTTTTTCGTTGCACCCAACCAACGCCTGAGCATTGAACGTGTAGGCGAGCTTCCCGGTTTTTTTATTTTTTATAACCAGGATTTTTACTGTATCCAGCTTCATGACGATGAAGTGGCATGTGATGGACTGCTCTTTAATAACATCCATAATATGCCGATGACGGTTGTGCCACCTTCAGAAGCCGGTTTTATTGATTATCTGTTTAGTCAGCTACAGGACGAGTTCCGTTTAAAGGAATCTTCGCATGAGGAAATGTTGCGCACATACCTGAAACAGTTACTGATCAAGTCGACACGCCTGTGGAAACAGCAGCACCTGGATGGGGTGCTTACCAATAAGGACAACGACCCCGACATGTTTCGGAGATTTACGCAACTCGTAGACGCACATTATAAACAAAAGCATACGGTTGCCGATTATGCAGACCTGTTGCTGGTTGCTCCCAAAACGCTCACTAATAAATTCAAACGAATGAATCTGCCACAACCGGGCGAGATCATCAAAAACCGTATTATGCTTGAAGCGAAACGCTTGCTTGTGCATACGGCAATGAGCGCAAAGGAGATTGCCTATGAACTGGGCTATGAAGATCCGGCGTATTTCAGTCGCCTCTTCCAAATCAAGTCAGGTGAATCGCCTTCTGCATTTAGGGCAAAGTATCTAGCAAAGGGTGAGGCCGTGGTTACTCCTTCCAATACTGTTTTGTCATGAAATTTCAATTATCGATAAGTATAAAACAGGGCCGCCCATTTTATAGCTGGATATTATTGCTGCTACTCGCCCCTACCGTGAAACAGGGATTTGCGCAGGTTTCCGGAAATAATGGAGGCAATAAAACTTTACAAGCCGTACAGGCAAAATATGGACTAGACCCTGCCACACCTTTGCTGAAACGGGTGAGCAAAACCCCTGATGACGTACTTGAAATGTTTAAGGAAGCAGGTATCTCACCCACCGAACATATGCTTACGAGTGAAGAAATCAGTACAGTTGAATCCGCCATCGCCGTGCTGCCTCCTTTACATCAACGGGTGCTGCAGCAGCACTTGAAAAGTTTCAGCTTCCTCGATAATATGCCCAATACAGCCCTTACTTCTCCGGTTACCGGCGATGAAGCTGTTAAGCTTTATCATATTACCTTTCGTGCCGGATTGTTGCATCAAACAGTTTCAGAATGGATGACTCAAAAAGAAAGTAATCTGTTTGTTGAGGATGATTCAGCCATTACTATATCAATACAGGCTGGATTGCTAAACGCGATGACCTATATATTGCTGCATGAGGGCACACATGTGGTAGATGGTTCGCTCCATCTGCTCGCCATGGATACAGTGGTGGGAAAGCCGGGCATGAATAGCTTTGCAACGAATTTTTCAAAAGGAATATGGAAAGATATCTCCACACACGAGTGGCATTTTACGGATTCATTTGTGGTAAAGAACAGGTTTCGAAGTAAAGGGCGGCAGTTTCGGAAAGCCGAAGCTGCCGGTGTTTACAAAGCACTGATCCGCACGCCCTTCGCTTCATTTTACAGTACAGCCAGTTGGCACGAAGACCTGGCGGAACTGATAACCCTGTATCATCTCACGCAAAAGTACGGGCAACCTTTTCGCATCATCATTAGTGTACATGGAAAGGAAATTTCTGCTTTTGAACCTATGAAGTCCCGCTTTGTCAGAAGACGGTTCCGGCTTTTGCATCGGTTTTATCGTTAAATTCTACTCATCCGGCCCGCACGGGAAAAATCTGCAAGACATCCTGCCATTTGTCCATTCTTCCAGGCTTTGTTGTGAGTCATCTTTGTGTTGTCAATCGCAAGTAAACAACAACACAAAAATAAAAACTGACAATCATGAAAGCACTTATCTGTTCAACTGTTCTCGCAGCTACCGTAAGTTTTACTTCAACTTCAAATGCACAGGCCCAAAGAGTGGCGGCATCAGCTGGCAGAGCGGAATACATTGAAGTAGAGAAAAATGTGAAACTACATGTTACTGATCTTGGGGATGGGCAACCCATCGTATTGATCCACGGCTGGCCGCTGAACGATGCGATGTATGAATATCAATACCAGTACTTCGTCGAAAAAGGATTTCGCGTGATCGGGATTTCACTGAGAGGTTTTGGAAAGTCTGACAGGCCTTATGGGAAATATAACTTCGATGTATTTTCTGACGATATCAAAGTAGTGTTGGATAAACTAAAGATCGAAAATGCAGTGCTGGGTGGTTTTTCGATGGGTGGGGCCGTAGTGATTCATTACATCACGAAGTATAATAGCGCACACGTGAGTAAACTGGCCCTGTTTGGAGCCGCAGCGCCGTCATGGAAGCAGCGTGCAGATTTTCCTTTCGGAGCCACTGACGAAGCCGCAGCAGGCCTGATTTATACAACAAAAACCAATCGGCAGCAACTGATTGAGGATTTTGGTAAAGGGTTCGGCGCAACAGAAACCAGCCTTTCTCCCGCCACTTCGGCCTGGTTGGCCAGCATCAATTTAGATGCATCGCCTTATGCTACCACGCAGGCTATCACCGCGCTTCGTGACCTCGACCTTCGTCCCGTACTCGGCAAGATCAATATACCAGTTGCGATTTTCCATGGCACGAAAGATAAACTGTGTGATTTTGTATTCGCCGAACAATTACACAAGGGGATCAAAAACTCATATATAGTGAAATTTGAAAACAGCGGCCATGCCTTGTTTGTAGAGGAAATGGAAAAGTTTAATACTGAGTTGGAAAAGTTTGCTAAATCGTAAGTGATAAGGCAATCAAAGAGAATCTGCAGGTGAAGGCCTGCAGATTTCTTACGAGCATAAATGGCATTAAGCATGAATGGACGCTAGTTTATTTAATACACAGAGAAAGTCGCTGCAGTTGTGGCGGCTTTTTTATGTGAGGTGAAGGGTGGAAGGTAGAGGGTGAAAGGCAGGAGGCAATGTAAATTAATGGTGGTATTGATCGGGTAGTCAGGCAGCCCCGCAAACTGTAGGGCGTACAGCGTTTCGAAGTAACCAGGCCCTCGGAGAAAGTCGCTACAGTTGTGGCGGCTTTTATTTGGATAAAAGGTAGAGCTGAAAGCTCTATGGGTATAATATAGGTGCCGCGGCTATCAAGTTGTGATTTAAAATATCCAATGTAAAAAAGGCCGGCTATTGCTCTAAACAATAACCGTCTACATTATTTAAACAAATATTCTTACTGAGGCAGCATTTCTCCATAAGCATCGTCTGCCGGATCATACCATGATCTGGAGAAATTGACTTTCAGCAGATGGGTTTGATGCTTTGAAAGACATTATCTGTCAAGTCGTCAGCATAAATCAAACGGTTCGGCGTCATCCCGTAGAAATGAATCATGGTCGAGTGAAATCTTAACGAAAGCAGCAACTTGTCGGAAAATGCACTGCCTGGTCTTCGCTAATCGTAAGATTCAATTGATTTTTTTAGATATTTCGTATCTAATTAAATTTATAAAACCCATACAATGTGTGTCGAAGCTGATTGTTATAAACGGTATAAATTTTAAAAAACTGAAGATCATTTTTTTTACTTGTAAGCTGCCTTAAGAGCATATATTTACACGATAGAGAAATTTAAAAATGGCAAAGCAAATGGGTATCGGGAGAGGAGAATTTTTAAGATTGATGGGACTGGCATTAGCAGGGCTTTCAGTGGATCCATTGAATGCAGTCGCTATTAATGACGACACTTACATAAATAAAAAGTTGGGCATCTTATTTAATAAACCAAAGGGCTGGGGTTTTATTGCAGTAAAAGAATTTGGAAGACTAAAATCTGAGCAGATTATCGGAGAAGGACTGGATGAAACTACCGACGAAATTTGGCAGGAATTAGGTGATCCGATTTGTGTGGCAACAAAATATTATCAGGAGAAACCTGAATACAAGGGGATCTTTTCGCCAACCATAACTCTTAATATCACGCCCAAAAGTGAGCTTGGAGAGTTAGGTAATAAATCTTTGGAAGAGATAATAGACATGTCGCATTACGGAGTATCTCGAATTTTGAAAGACTTCAGGCTGACAAAGAGTTACACTCCAGGTTATATAAGTAATTGCAAATTCTATGAGTTTGACGCCGAATATATGTTTGAGCATGTTGAAATAGATAACCCTCTTAAAGTTGAATTGAAAGCCTTAAAGGCAGAACATAACGGCTATTACTATGACTTTAATTGTCATCAGTCTAAATCTCAAAGTCAGTGGGCAGATAACGAATTTAATGAATTCAAAAAGACTATAAAACTGATATAAGGGTTCATGGCGGTAGTACTCCTGACGGCTACATATCCCATTTATTTAAGAGCGGAACCTGCCGGAATTTATTTAGTATCTTTAATCGGCTATAGTTTCGCGGTCGGCGTTTTCCAAATGCAAAATGGTGACTAAAAGGTAGCATAAAAAGCAATATGAAGATCGAAATTGAAATTACGCGACAGGACTTTATGGATTTTAATAGATGTCATTTCCGTACAAAAAGTCTCGTTCGGACTTCGGCAATAGGATTGGTCGGCCTGTTAATTCTTCAATACTCAATTAATAAGGATAAAGAAAATGTGAGCATCTCTACAGTGATGATTTCATCAATTCTTTACATCTTAATTTTTGCAGCGCTTATATATTTTATCCTGTCCAGATCAAAATCAATCCCGAAAGACAATGGTTCATTTCTCGGAAAGAAAGTGTATGATTTTTCCGAGGAATTTTTCTCTTACAGTGATAAAGATTCCGAGGGCCGTTTTCAGTATCAGGCTGTCAAATCAATGGAAGAGGATGGGAAAAGCTTTTATTTATATCTGGATACAATGATGGCGATACTAATCCCTAAGCGATATTTTTCTGATAAAACTGAAGAAAAGATTTTTCGGGATTTTGTCCGAAGTAAACTAAAAGGTGTCTGACAAAGGGCCGCAATTAAGGGGGGCAGGCATTAATTGGGATAAAATTTTAATTATTGTATACAGACCTGACAACATTCATATTTACAATAACATTAATGGCAGAGCTTTTTGGTACTTATGACAATCTGAGATATGGCACATCACATTCTATTGGCAATAGCGGATTGCGGCTTAAAGTTTTTTGAAAATGGAATAAATGTAGATACTCAGCATTTTACAACCTCTCCGATCTGCAAGTATAGACCTGAGCTACATTACCATCGTTCTTCAGCAAGTAAAACACCAAAAGCATTATCAGGGTTGCTGGGATTAGCTGTTCCGAACTCAATCATCTTGATCCATCTGATTGTAGACTGGTGTTTTTCCAGGATCTTCCGGATTTCTTTGATTTTAGTGTTCAGGTTCTCCGTATCTTTTGAGACGCTCACGTATAAGATACCGGAATCCGAAATGAAATTATCAAGAATAAAAAGATCGCTACGAATCTCTTCTGTCGCTTTTTGGTTATTCGGATGATCTTTGGGCTTGCCACTGAAGTTTGCCACTTCCTGTGCGGCGGAGGTAATACTGCAGTCAGTCACTACCACTTGCACATGCGAATCCATATTTGAACAAACACCTTTGACAATGATCGAATCTTTTCTTTCCACAGCTGCCAGTGCCGCTGCTTTTTCAGCTGAGAAATGACAACGGACACTGCCTATGCTGGATTGGTCGGAGTTTAATAGAATAATTGCTGAACCATCCGGTTTTTTATCAATGCTCATTACAGCCCCTGTTATAACCAGGTTTCGACCGCCATATAAGTTTCCGGCAGCATTTTCATCGGCTTCATAATCTGCCAGTAGTTTGACGGCAGTAACTTCAAGTGGAGGCAAATTGGTTTCAGCAGGGTCAGCTTCGGCTGCATTGTTGCAGGCCGTGATACTGCTGGCAGTGATGATGAGGGCTAAAAAGAAAAGGTATTTCATATGGATATAGTTAAACAATTCGCAAGACTAGTAAAAAACAGTGGAAAATGCAAGTGTTTTTGGAAACGGATGTTCAGCTGGGTAATCATACCGGGATAGCCTGCAGCGATCATTCAATGATTTTCAAAGGGCCATTGAAAACCGTTACCCGGATTCCAGCAACTGCCTGCTGTGGCAGGGAATACTGCCTGGTAGAGCGGTAAATTGTGCGGATACGAAAAATAAGCCCTGATACCTGATTTTGAAACAATCCTCTACACCATAGCTCTATCGGCGATCACCACACCGTTTTCGGACTACACCACATCGATTATAGACTTGTTCTATTCTTTCTTTTCTTTGATCCATCAATGCTGAAAGATGAAAGTAAAGTTAAAAAGTATAATAACTGGCTGGTTAGCGCACTTCGCTGGAGTAATGCTGGTAATAAACCTGTCTCATATTTATGAGTATATTACTGACACGCTTTACAAAGGCCGCGCACCCTGGGAGTTTTTTGTGTATCATTTATTTCAGGATAGTGATACATTGATTTTATTGATATGTCTTTTGTATATCGAAATTAATTATCAGTATTTCTTTAAAAAACTTAACCTTTTCCTGTTTACCGTCTCCTGCGTGGTTGTTGGAATAGTAGGATCTGCAACCTTCATAATTCTGCAACCTAATACCCATGAGAATATACTTTTATACCTCAGCCAAACCGTAATCATTACGATCTATACGTGGCTCTATTCGATTATCCGTAATTATTTGTATCAGACTATATATGAGAAAAGCTTAAAACTGCAACAATCTAAAAATGAACTGGACGCCCTGAAAGCACAATTAAATCCACATTTCTTATTTAATAGTTTAAATTACTTGTATGGCACTGCGCTTAAGGAAAAGGCAGCGGTTACAGCCGATGGCATAGATAGACTTTCGGGTATGATGAGATACACTATAGCTGGAATACAGGAGAATTTCGTGTCACTACAAGAAGAACTCAAATTTGTTGATGATTACCTGACACTGCAACAGGCTCGGCTACCAGCTACAGATAATATTAGGATAAATATTCAGATGCCTTCCGCTTTACCGGATGCCCTGATTGCTCCAATGATTATTTTGCCTTTTATTGAAAACGCATTTAAGTACGGAATCAGCACAGATGAGCAGTGTTTTATAAACATTTTAATTGAAGAGGAAGGCAATAAACTTTTAATTGACATCAGCAATAGTATCGTTCAGGAGCCTATCAAAATTAAGGGCAATAACACAGGGATTAAAAATACCATTAAACGATTGAATTTGCTTTACGGCCATAATTACAATCTAAGACAAACTAATGATGGCAATACGTATCGAATGACTTTGCAAATAGCACTTAACCCATAACCCAAAACATGATGAACAAAATAAAAAGCCTGGTAGCGGTATTTCTGCTGCCGCTGATTTCTATTGCCCAAACTAATGAAGAAAGATTCACAGTTTATGTTGATATAAAGGCTGCGGATGATAAAACAAGCGTATATCTGCTTTGGCAATCTGAAGGAAAGACAATGATAGACTCTGCAAAAAGAAAGAATGGGTTGTTCGTATTATCTGGCCAGATAGATCGGCCATTAGATGCCACACTACTTACGGATTTTGAAAACCTGGGCTCCGGGCAACTGATGAGAAAGGCGAAAAAAGGCGTCGGTATTGATGCATTGCAGTTTTTTATCCATCCTGGTTCGATTAAAATCAAGACAGATAGTTTAATCAGTAAAGCCGTCTTTTCAGGATCAGTTATAAATGCAGATAATGTACGCCTTAAGTCAAAATTGAAACCTATTATAGAGGAGGAAATGCGGATCAGTAACTTACTGAGAGCAGGAGGGTTTGTTGGTAAAGACGCTTCGGGAAAACGATTGTCAGTACAAGATTCATTAGAACTTAGCGGATGGTTGAAAGCAATAGATAGCCTGGCGTCTGCAAAACTTCCAATTATTAAAGCGTTTATTGACGCTAATCCCGATAGTTATATTTCCCTGAAAAATATGGTGGTTCTTGCTGGTGCATTTCCTGATCTGGAGATCATTGAACCTATGTTTTATCGGCTTTCCCCATCTGTCAGAAACACCTTCGACGGCAAAGCATTTCATCAATTTTTGCTTGGCAAAAAGAATGTCACCCCCTGTACTGTTGCACCTGATTTTATACAGAACGATCAGTGGAACAAACCAGTCAGGCTTTCGGAATTTAAAGGCAGGTATGTGTTGCTTGACTTTTGGGCGTCATGGTGTGCCCCATGCCGTAGAGGTAATGCTGACCTCGTAAATATCTTTAATGATTTTAAAGATATGGGGTTTACGATTTTAGGAGTCTCGCTCGATAATCAGAATAGTAAAAAGGACTGGATTAAAGCGATTAAAGATGACCAGTTAACCTGGACACAGGTCTCCGACCTAAAGCATTGGGATAACAGTGTATCTAAATTATATGGCGTTCATGCAATACCCGAGAATTTCTTAATTGATCCAAATGGTGTTATCATTGCAATAGGATTAACACCCACCGAATTACGTAAAAAACTGGAAGAAATATTTTCAAAATGATAAGAGCCATAGCTGTTGACGATGAACCTGTAGCGCTTGATGTTATTAGAAGTCATTGCGAAAAGATTCCATTCGTTGATTTGGTAGCTACGTTTTTAAGTTCAACGGAGGCTTTTCATTACATTAAAACGAATCCGGTAGACCTTATTTTTATGGATATTTCCATGCCCGGACTGTCTGGCCTGGAATTATCCGAAATGGTAAAGAACATCGCGCAGATTGTTTTTGTGACCGCCTATCCGGAACACGCCCTGAAAGGTTTCGAGCTGGCTGCAACGGATTACCTGTTGAAACCGATTAATTACAGTCGTTTCTTAAAAGCGTGTCAATTAGCGGAATCAAGAAAACTTACAGGAACTCCCCAGAGCCCTAAAGCCGAGATATTATTTGTGAAAGATGGTTTTGATTGGGTGGCCGTCCAATTAAATGAATTGCTTTATATCCGAGGTGAAGATAATTATGCCAGATTGGTTATGAAGGAGAAATCCATTTTAACCCGGATGACTCTAACTGAGCTTCAAAGCAGATTGCCCGACGGGCAATTTTTGCGTGTTCATAAGTCGTTTATAGTTGCACTCTCCAAAATTGAAAAGCTGGAAAAGCACCAGGTTACTATTGCAGAAGCCAAAATTCCGCTTTCAATGATTTCAGCAGATGCATTACTGAAGAAACTGAATGAATAAACAATGGAGCTTTTAGTTCTACCGTGTGTATGCCGACCAGGAGTTTCCGATTTTTTCTAAATCTTTGCCTGTAAAATCCGAATAAATTAAAAACTGATTGAAAACTCTTTTCTATCTTTGTTGTCTGTCCATGCGGACCGGTTAAAAAACTGCCGCAGGATTCCTTTTTCTGCCTCTGCCTCGTAAGTTCATTGATTATCGTAGTTGGCCTTTTCCCCGTCCGTATCAACTACGCGTTTTAGTAATTGCCTTTTTGAGTCCATTAAAAACAGCATTTATGAAACTATCAGAATTTATCGCTTTGCCCGAGGATCACAAAAGATCAATTGTTATGACTGAAGGGGTTGCTGTTGGTAAAAGACAGCTTCATGACCGGTTGGTCTTTCTTTTCCAGATGCACGAATATTATGTAGAAACTTTTTGCTGCTGTGTGAGTAAGGAGGTTCTTGAATATCGGGTATTCCATAGTACAGATCATCTCGCTCCCTATCTGGCGTGTATTTCTATTGATGACTTACTCAACTGAATTAAGCCGGCGTCTGGTTACAGTGAGTATCCCTGAATTTATCAGGTAAACCTATTTTTTTTCTGCTGTTGATTATTCGGATGCGATAATTGATAGTACGGTCCTTTGTATAGCCCTGGCGATTTTTCGGCTATCTGCTTAGATGACGCTGCATCATCGATAGCTGCCGTTATATTAGCCGGAAATGCCCGACAATATTTTGGTATTGTTTTCCAAATGGTTCGAAAACTATTCGCATACAGGCTTCTTAGATAACCATTGACTTAGAGAAGTAGTTTTTGCCGTGATAAGGTGGGGAAAGTCAAACGTGTGCCGGTCTGTGGTGGATAAAATTCAAATGGCGATTAGACTGATTACGCTAACATATAGCGGGTGCATTGAAAGCTGTATTTCGATTTGATAATTCTGGTTCTATAAAAAAATGAGAAAAATAAGTAATATATCGTATCTTATAGAGCTTTAAACGGCTATACTCATAGATCTTAAAAGGCGCTGTATGTAATGCTCGTTGCTCATTACCGTAAATCAACTGTATTTAAGCGGCCATCTGTCATCGGGTGGGTGGTATTTCTTCTTCTTTTTGTGACGGTGATACTTTTGTCTTATCAGCGCTACTTACTTTTTAAGGAAGCGAGGAAGAGTGTACTGGCAAATGCAGCGCTTAATGCAAGAGACAAATTAAAAAATGTACTTGATTTCAGTTCTGTTGCCACCCGAACCCTGGGGTTTATGGTGATACAGGAAGGAGGTAAGACGAATTTTGACACCGTAGCCAGAAAATTGCTTGATAGTTATAAGTATGTAGATGCGCTGGAACTGGTACAGGGGGGCACTATAACCAATGTGTACCCATTGGCAGAAAATGCTGCCGCAATCGGATATGATATATTAAGAGATTCACTGGTGAATAAAGAGGCGGAACGTGCAATCAGGGAAAAGAAACTATTCTATGCCGGCCCACTGCCATTGAAACAAGGCTATGTTGGGATCGTAGGCCGGTTGCCTCTTTTTATTAACGACAAATTTTGGGGTTTTTCGGCCGCAATAGTGAAACTGTCTACATTGATCAGGGCAGCTCAGTTGGATAGCGGGAGTAATAAGGATTATATTTTCCAGTTATCCAAAGTTAACCCCAATACTGGCGAGGAACAGTTTTTCTTACCGCATGATGGAGCCTGGGGCGAAAGCGACTGGGAGTCGGTCGCCATGGCAGAAGGTGACTGGAAGATATATGCACGGTTCGTTAATAACCGGACAGCGGTGGCACTGCTTCCCTTTATGATACTGGGCTTACTGTTTTCGGTTTTCGGGGGGCTTTTTGCCTGGTATGGTGCTGGACAACCTTACCGGCTGCAACAACTGGTAAGTGAAAAAACAAGGCAACTAAAGGCCAGCGAAGAACGGTATTTCTCTTTCTTCGAGAAAGCATCCGATGCTATTATTGTTATTAATGCTGCTGGGGTTATAGCAGAGGTGAATAACAGTGTGTGCAAGCTATTGCAATTTTCCCGGGAGGAATTGGTTGGCAGAAATTTTTCTGCACTGGTCGACCCTCTTCAGGTAGCCGCCGACCCGTTCTATCTGAATTTTCAACAGCAGGGGAAAGAACTGTTGCAGGAAATTCGATTGGCAAGGAAGGATGGAGGTTTCGTAGAGATTGAACTCAGTGTAAAAAAAATAGATGGTGATCACCATCTGGCGATTGGTCGTGATCTGACCGGTTTAAGGGAAGCCCAGAAACAGGTGGCAATAAGCGAATCCACACTGCGGGGGGCATTTGAACATTCTGCCATAGGTATGGCCCTGGTGAGCTCCGAAGGCAAATGGTTGAAGGTTAATAAGGCGTTATGCCAAATGTTGGGGTATCTGCCGGAAGAAATGGCGGCAATGAGTTTTAAAGATATTACTCACCCCCAGGATCAGCAGGAAGGGATTCAATTCATGACAGACGCACTGCAAAAAGATGCAGGCAATTATAGGACCGAAAAAAGGTATATCTGTAAAGGAGGCGCGGTAATATGGGTGAATCTCAACGTATCGGCCGTAAGAGACGGCAACGGACGTCTCCTCTATTTTGTTACGCAGACGGAAGACATAACAGAAAAAAAGAAAATTGCTGAGCTATTGCAGGTCAGGGAACAGCAACTGCGTTTGTTTATTGAATACAGTCCTGCTGCACTGGCTATGTTTGATAAAGACATGCGCTATCTGATGGCCAGCAAAAGATGGCTAAGCGACTATGGTCTGGAGGGAAAGCAGGTAATTGGTCGGATACACTACGAGTTGTTTCCGGATAATCCGCAGCGTTGGCGCGACATTCACCGCCGTTGCATGAATGGCGAAACTGCAAAAAGTGAAGAAGATTTCTATGTGGATGAAAATGGGAAAACCATCTGGTTGAGATGGGAGGTTCATCCCTGGCGGCATTACAATGGCGATATTGGGGGCATTATACTGTTCACGGAGGTTATTACGAGATTGAAAGAGGCGGAAATTAAATTCCGTAACCTGGTTGAGCGATCTCCGGTAGGTGTTTGTATTATTCAGGGCGACAGGTTTGCTTATGTGAATCCGCAGTTTGCTGAAATTTTTGGATATAGTCAGCAAGAGATGGCTTCCTGTACTCCTGCAGCGAAAGTTTTGGCTGATGAGAGTCGTTATATATTCAGCTACCCGCAGAGCAATTCAACTACAGACGATGCACATTTTATGCAGGTGGAGGCGATCGGAGAAAAAAAGGATGGACAACAGATCTTTTTAGAGGTATATGGAACAGTAGCGACCTATGAAGGACGGCCGGCTTTGATGTGTACACTGATGGATATAACTGAACGAAAAACGGCAGAGTACATGATCAGGGATAGCGAGGAAAAGCGGCGAATGATCATGGATGCAGCTTTGGATGCTATCATCGGCATGGATGAGCGGGGGGTGATTGTAGCATGGAACCCGCAGGCGGAGATAGTTTTTGGCTGGAGCGAACAGGAGGTATTGGGACAATTGCTGGCAGATAAAATTATACCCGTACAATACAGGGAAAAACACCGGAAAGGAATGGAGCATTACCTGAAAACGGGCGATGGACCAATTCTTCAGCGCCTGATCGAAGTATCGGCCATCAATAAAATGGGGGAGGAATTTCCTGTTGAGCTGACTATCATTCCCGTGACCCGCCAGAATGAGACAACGTTTACCGCCTTCCTGCGGGATATTTCTGAAAGAAAAAGAACACAGAATAAATTAAAGGAAAGCGAAGAAAAATTTAGAAATCTGGTTGAGAAAAGTCTGGCTGGAGTTTATATCCTGCAAGAGGGAAAAGTTGTTTATATCAATCCGGCCCATCAGAGAATCATGGGGTATAGTTTGCAGGAGCTAAAGTCGATGGAAAACATAGAATCGCTCGTACATGAGGCGGATATCCCGCATTTCAGAGCCTACCATCAACCCGGCAGCGATACGGCCGGTCATCAAAATCAGTATGTGCTGAGGGCGCTCCGGAAAGACGGAAGATTTGTATACCTTGAAATAGTAACGTCAGAAATCATCTACGAAGGAAGGCCGGCATGGATCGGTACTTTGCTTGATATTACCAGCCGGATAGAGGAGGAAATCAGGATCGGCCGGGCGGTTAATGAAGCCCAGGAGAAAGAACGTATGCAGATTGGGATGGAACTACACGACAACGTAAAACAGATTATGGCGGCCTCTTTGCTAACCGTAGATTTTGTACGGGGGAACCTATCAGATACAAGGACCGTCACCGAAGCACTTGATAACCTGAAAAAATATACAATACAGGCAATTGATGAGTTGAGAAGGTTGTCGCATCGGCTGGCGCCTGCGACAGATGTAAAGGATTCGTTTCGTGATCAGATAGAGTACCTTGTTGCTACGATGAACACGGACGATGGCTTAAAAACGGAAATACATGTAACAGATCAGGCAAACAATATGCCCACGGAGGTAAGAACTGCATTTTACCGGATAGTTCAGGAACAATTGAATAATATATCGAAGTATGCAAAAGCCCGCAATGTTTCTATTCGGGTAGAGATAAATAAAAAAGGGTTTACGCTCTTAGTCAGGGATGATGGCCAGGGGTTTGATTCCTCATTGCGTAATGACGGCATTGGTCTTACAAATATCCGTCGTCGCGCCTTTGTGTTAGGGGGGATTGCGAAAATCACCTCCAGACCTGGAAAAGGTTGTCAGATAATGGTATTCGTCCCTGCTGTATAGTTCATACTTAGGTTTCGTAAAATTATTCTGATCAATCAATTCAGTAATAGTTGACATATTACTCTCATTCAAAGATATTGCTGGAAAAGAGTCTACAGCCCTTTCCGTCTTAAAAGCCAGCAAGAGTTCTGCAAATTTGCGATCATGAGCACAATTTTCATCAATCTGAAATAGTCTCAATCAATAGCACAATTAATGATTTTTATGGTCGGCATTTTGCATAAAAAAGACCGGCTATTGTTCAGCGCAATAACCGGCCTTTTTATCATCTTAAGAGATATGCTTATTGGGGTATCATTTCACCATAGGCATCATCCGCGGGATCATACCATGTATAACGATCTTTTGTTAATAATCTTATAGTATTGGTGTGCGTTACTCCATCTTCGGTAGTGGCTACTCCTGTTTCGTCGTTTACAAACTTCCAGGTACCAGCTTTGTTTAACCCCTGGTAATCTTTCCGGGTATATGTACCATCCTTATCAAACTTGATCCAATCATTGGTTAGATTGAGTGCATTATAGGGTTTACCTTTCTTATACTGATAGATGGAATTCGTCGTATTGAATCGTGTAATGTAAAGGTCGTATACCCACGTTTTTGAAGTAAGGATGTCTGTTTTGGAACTGGGTTCATCATTGTCTTTTGTACAGGCTGTAAATACGAAAAAAAGTAATAGGGCGGCGATTGAGGATTTCAACATAGTGGCATGTTTTGTTTAATAATGCAAGATACACTAATTATATTGTCTGAATTAGTAATACGTGGTGAATTTATAGTTTTCTCATAAGAAGTTGATTTTTACCGGCAAAAAGGGATGTTTCGCAGGACATCGCTATTATGGTATAGCGGGCAAGCGATCGGATGTGGCGGCCTCAATAATGGAACCGTACATATCTAGTCCGGATGTTGTTTTTATTCCTGTTTGTAAATTGTTTTAATACACCAGAATCGAGGATATTTCAACCTGGTTGGTGCAAACATCAATTAAGTAAGTGCCGGGAATTAGTGTTATAGATAAATGACCTATACCGTTCCCCTGGTAAACACCTTCACTTGCTTTGGTATGCAAACCGGGCAAGGCGTTCCTGCTCCGAATCTTCTGGCAATGCTTTTCCAGGGGGTGCGACATGAACCCGTCAAACTGAGTGCCGGACCTTCCTCGGTCATCTCCGGCAGCCCCCATTTTTAAGGGTATTTCCAAAAAAAATTTGCTCGTCTGCAAAATCTCAATACATTTGATATGTACGTACATATAGACATACATGAACGATTTTGAAATAGACCATACCAGCGCCCTGCCCCTGCACGTGCAGGTAGAGGACATTCTGAGAAAGCTGATCGATCAGCCGGAGTATCAGAATGGTAAACTATTACCCAATGAGGTTCACATGGCTCAACGCCTGGGGATATCGCGAAGTACGGTCAGACAGGCGACCAATAAGTTGGTGTATGAAAGGCTATTGGTACGTAAGAAAGGGGTGGGGACCAAGGTGGTAAAAAACAATATTATCACCCGGCTTAACAAATGGACCAGCTTTACCCATGAAATGGATGAAAAGGGGATGGTCTTTAAGAACTATAGTATTAAAGTGAGTATGGTAGTGCCGGATAAAGAGATTCAGCAGCTGTTTCATATAAAAGAAGGTGTAAAAGTGCTGCGGATGGAACGGGTGAAAGGGCCAGACTCAGGTCCCGTTGTACACTTTATTTCTTATTTCCATCCCCGCACCGGATTGACCGCCGATGACGATTTTTCCAAACCATTGTACGAAACACTGGAGAAAAAACATCATATCGTAGCGGCAGTTTCACGCGAAGGCATCAGTGCTATACTGGCCGATGCCCGGATCAGCAAACTGCTGAATGTAAAAGTGGGCGATGCTATCCTGTTCAGAAAACGGGTGGTATTTGACCCGGGAGACAGACCATTTGAATATAACCTGGGGTATTACCGGGCCGACCGGTTTACATATACCATAGATATTGCCCGATAGGACTGCTGTGCTGCATTTTGCGCACAATCCTGTCGGATAATATGTATGTACATTCGGACATAAAAAAACGATTTTATTAACGATTAATGCTTGCTCAATGAGAAAGTTTGCACTCCTTTTGCGGCTGGTATTGCCAGGACTGGCTCTGTTCCTGGCAGCCGGTGTGTTAGCACAAGACCCCGCACGTACCATCACAGGTACGGTTCGCAACGCTGATGGTGCCCCGCTGTCTGGCGCTACTGTTGCACTGAAAGACGATAAAAATACGGTGACCACAGGAGCCGATGGTAAGTTTAGCATCCCGGCTGTGTCGGGAAAAACAACACTGGTCATCTCTTATGTAGGTTACATCACCCGCGAAGTAACGGTAGAGAACGCTCCGATGGAGATCAGGCTGAGCGAAAACCCGGCCGAACTCAGCAACGTAGTGGTAATTGGTTATGGTACCACCCGTAAAAGTGACCTCACCGGTTCTGTGGTGTCGATCAAGGCAGATGAGTTGAAAGTAATTCCTGCCACCAGCCTCGATCAGCAATTGCAGGGCCGCGCAGCGGGTGTACAGGTAACCCAGATATCCGGCAAACCCGGAGCTGAAACCTCCATTCGTATCCGCGGTACCAGCTCCATCAATGCCGGCAATGAACCGCTCTATGTGATCGACGGAATGCTGGTCAATAGTGATGGCGCAGATATGAGCGCAGGCGGTACCCGCGGTCCCCGCATCAGCCCCTTATCCTCTATCAACCCCAGCGATGTGGAGTCTATTGAAATCCTTAAGGATGCCTCTGCTACCGCTATCTACGGCGCACGCGGCGCCAATGGCGTAGTACTGATTACTACCAAAAGAGGAAAAGCCGGAAAAGGCACGATCAACTTCGAAACCTTCCAGGGATGGCAGACCGTGGCTAATAAACTGAAAGTACTCAACGCTGCACAGTATGCCGATTTTGTAAATGAAGGCCGCTTAAATGCCGGACAAATCCCTGTTTATGTAAATCCACCCAACCTGGGTAAGGGAACAGACTGGCAGGACGAGTTGTTTCGCACAGCACCCATGGCCAACTATCAGCTGTCTTTCTCCGGCGGTACCGATCGTACCAAATACAATATCTCCGGTTCGCTTTTTGACCAGAAAGGAATTATCGAGAGCAGCAACTTTAAACGTTATTCTTTCCGCTCCAACCTCGAGCAGAAAGTAAATGATAAGCTCACGGTAGGTGCCACACTTTCCTATTCCCGTCTGGCAAGTAAAGGCGTACTGACCAACGGTGGCCAGATCGTTCCGGGTGTGGTTACTTCGGCACTGCTGTTTAACCCGGTATTGCCGGTCTATAACTCCAGTGTAAATGGTGGTTATACATTCGAAAACGATAGGGGTAAAATACTGGGTAATCCCATTGCAGAAGCAAAAGAATATACATCCAACACAGTTTTGTCACGCTTCCTGGGTAATGCTTTTGCACAGTATTCATTCAATAAAAACTGGATATTCAAAACCACTTTTGGTCTCGATGCCTATACCAACAGCGAAAATAGTTTCGGTCCCAATTTCCTGAAACGTACTCAGGCCAGCAATGGCGAAGCATCGCTGGGCAGATCTATAGGAAGTACATGGCTCAACGAAAACACCCTTTCCTATAATAATAATTTTGGTGGCCGCCACCAGGTAAATGCTGTATTGGGATACACTCTTCAGCAATTCCAGAACGAGCAGATGTTTGTATACGCATTCGATTTTCCGGACAACCGTACGGGGTACCACAATATCGGCTCTGCATTGAATCCGCAGAAACCTTCCAACAGCGAGTCGGAGTGGAGCATGGTCTCTTATCTCGGTCGTGCCAACTATACGCTCGATGATAAATATCTCTTTACCCTCACGGGTCGTGTAGACGGATCATCCAAATTTGCGGAAGGCAACAAATACGGTTTCTTCCCCTCCGGTGCTTTTGCATGGCGTGTGTCGAAAGAGCGCTTTATGGAAAACCTGGAAGCTATCAATGACCTGAAGCTGCGCGCCAGCTATGGTATCATCGGCAACCAGGCCATACCTCCTTATCAGTCGCTTGCCCTGGTAGGACCGTTTGGCGAAGGGGTATTCAATGCCGGCAATAGCTACGAAGTGTTTACGGGTCGTGAGCCGCTTAGCTATGTCAACCGTAACCTGAAGTGGGAAACTACCCGCCAGCTTGATCTGGGTATAGACCTGTCAATGCTCCGCAACCGCATCACGTTTACTGCCGATTATTATAATAAACGCACCAACGATCTGTTGCTGGCCAGCCCCATTCCACTTACCACAGGGTTTAACTATACATTGCTCAATATCGGTAATATCAACAACTGGGGTGTAGACCTCGATCTGCGTACCATCAACCTCAAAGGCCAGCTCGAGTGGACATCATCTGTTAATTTCTCACTCAACCGCAACAAGATTCTGAATCTTAACAGCGAAACAGATGTGATTCTGCAAAACAGCATCCTGCTGCGCGAAGGAGTATCGATTGGTACATTCTACGGATATCAGTTTGATGGTATTTTCCAGTCAGACGCAGAAGCGGCCAGCAGCCCCGTACTGGTGGGCCAGGAAGCAGGTGCGCCTAATCCCGCCTCACGTGCAAAGGCCGGCGACCGCCGTTACCGCGATATTAATAAAGACGGCAAAATCGATGCAAATGACCGCACGATCCTGGGTTCGGCACAACCTAAGTTTACCTGGGGTTTTGGGAATACGCTCTCCTATAAAAACCTTGAACTGTCATTTTTCTTCCAGGGATCGCAGGGCAATAAAATGGCTAACCTCAATAACCTCGATCTGCTCAATTTCAACGGACAGCAAAACGTACTGGCAGAAGCCGGACTGGACAGGTGGACACCCACTAACCCCAGCAATAAATACCCCCGTGCTTTATCAGCCGGCAGCCTGGACGTAGGACTGGTTTCTTCAGCAATTGTAGAAGATGCTTCTTATATCCGTTTGCGCAACGTAACGCTGGGCTACAACCTGCCGGGTCGTATCATTCGCAAAGCAGGTATGAGCAATCTTCGGTTATATGTCAGCGGTACCAACCTGTTCACCATTACCAAATACTCCGGTTACGATCCTGAGGCCAACACATTCGGTCAAAGTACCACATTGCTGGGGCTTGATCTGGGAGGATATCCGCAGGCAAGAGTATACCAGGTAGGATTAAGCGCTACATTCTAAAATTTCAAAAGCTTGTTAGATATGAAAAAGAATCATTTCAAAATATCCATGTTGCTGCTGGCCGGCTGCCTGGCTATGCTGTCTTCCTGTAAAAAGTTTCTGGAAGAAGATCCTAAAAACCTGGTGACCATCCAGAATTTTTATAAAACTGAAGCAGACGCTATCGCTGCAGTCAACTCCATCTACGCCTACCTCAACTCTGTAGATAATTTTGCGTCGGGAGGAAATACAGCTGGCGTATATCACAGTACTTTTTGGGTGGCAATGGGCCTGGCATCTGATGAGATGCTCAATAATCAGCTGGGTGCAGCCAACTTCGACCAGTTGTCATCTTTCTCCTATACGTCCATGAACCCCTCTTTCGAAGAGATCTGGGGCATGCATTATAAAACTATCTCACTGGCCAATATCGCCATTGCCCGCATACCGGGTATCAGTATGAATGAGACATTGCGCGACAGATTGGTAGGTGAAGCCAAATTTCTCCGGGGGTTGATGTATTTCAACCTGGTGAGAATGTATGGTAAAGTGCCGTTGCTCCTTGAAGAGAATAACCCACTGTTGCCTGAAAAATCAGACGTGGATGCGGTTTACACTCAAATAATCCAGGATCTGAAAGATGCGGCGGCAGATCTGCCTGCCAGCTATCCGGCAGGCAATGGTCGCGGACGTGCTACCAGTGGTGCTGCCAACGCCATCCTGGCCAAAGTATACCTCACCCAAAAGAACTGGGAGCAGGCCGCTGTGTTTGCTAAAAAAGTGATCGATTCGCAGGAGTATTCACTTTGGGATGATTTTGCCGATGTATTCAAATTGTCGAGCCGCGGTGGAAAAGAAGCTATTTTCTCCGTTGGATTTGGCGATGCAGGTGGTGCAATTATTTTCTGGGAAGTAGGTCAGTTTAATGTACGTCTGCTGCCAACGGCGCTCAGCGTTGAAGGTGTGCAGAATGCGCAGGGTTGGCAATTCCCCACACAGTATATCTATAACCAGTTTGAAGTAGATGACCGCAGAAGAGCAGTGACTTTTCTGACTGAGATCAATGATCCTGCAGGAGCCTATACAATTCGTCCTTATGTAAAGAAATACTGGGATCGTGTAGCAGAGCCAACAGGCAACAGCTCTTCCAATGATTTCCCGGTCATACGCTATGCAGATGTATTGCTGATGTATGCGGAAGCATTGAATGAACTCGATCAGTCAGGCCCCGCTCATACTTATATCAATATGGTGCGTAAACGTGCGCGGTTCAATGGAACAACCTATGCCAATGCAGTAGCCGATTATTCGGGTCTTTCCAAAGATCAGTTCAGAGATGCCGTACTTAAAGAGCGCATGATGGAATTTGTTTTTGAAGGTCAGCGTTGGTTTGATCTGGTACGTACAGGTAAACTGCAGCAACTGGTGCCGCTTGCCAAACCCGGTGTTGTACCGGCAACGCGCAATAACCTGTTCCCCCTGCCTCAGCGTGAGGTAGACCTCAATCCGAAACTCGGACAAAATGAGGGATACTGATAAATAGTTGAAGTCAATTTATTGTTGGATATAAAAACAGAGATGTGTTGAAGAAGTCGAATTACGATAAATTTCCCGAAGTATCAGTGCAGGGTCTTAGCGGCTCCGGTGGCTGGGATGAAATTATAAAAGAATGGATATCGCGTATCGGACAGGCAGGAAGCAATAAGCAGGTAGTGTTGCTGGAATGCTACCATGGCGTGATAGCCGCTCCTGTGATTGATCAGTTGAAAAAAGCTTTTCCGCAGGCATCCTTTTATGCAGCGGAGGAAGCACTGCTGCCGGCAGAAAAACTGGAGCCGTTGGTATTTCCTTATGTTACAGACGATCCGGTATTTGGTTATATGACCTCGCTTACACTCGTTGATCTGTTTGATGCCGCAGGCTTACAGCAGATTGCGGATGCCGTAACAAACGATTCAGGCAATATCATTTTCATTTACGGTATCGGCGCTTCATTGGTACCCGTGCCACATGACCTGTTAATCTATGCGGATATGCCGCGTTGGGAAATACAGTTGCGTTTTCGGAGAAATGAAGTAGGTAATATCGGCATCAGCAATGCAACGGCCGCTTTTGCTTATCAGTATAAACGGGCCTTCTTTGTAGACTGGCGGGTATGCGATAAACAAAAACAGCTTCTTTTACATAAGGCAGATTATGTACTGGATACAACCCGTCCTGCCGAACCTAAAATGGTGACGGGTCATGTACTTGCCCAGGCACTGCAGGCAATTGTACAACGTCCTTTCCGGGTAACGCCGTTTTTTGATCCGGGACCCTGGGGCGGACAATGGCTCAAAGAGGTGTGCGATCTGGATAGAAAAGAGAAAAACTTTGCCTGGGGCTTTGACTGTGTGCCCGAAGAAAACAGTCTGCTGATCCGTTTTGATAATCTGTTGTTTGAAACGCCATCGATCAACCTCGTCTTTTATCAGCCGGCAGCCCTGCTGGGGCAAAAGGTCTATGACGCATTTGGAGCAGAGTTTCCTATCCGCTTCGATTTTCTCGATACCATGCAGGGAGGAAATCTGAGCCTGCAGGTGCATCCATTGAAACAATACATTCGCGAAAAATTCGGAATGGCCTATACGCAGGACGAAAGCTACTATTTTCTGGAAGCACAGGATAATGCTTTCGTGTATCTCGGACTGAAAGAAAATGTGGATGCACCGGCTATGATCCAGGCACTGGAAGATGCGCAAAATAAAGGTGCAGGATTTGATGCGGATAAATATGTAGAGAAATGGCCTGTCCGTAAACACGATCATGTACTGATACCAGCAGGTACTGTACACTGCTCAGGTGCCGATAGTGTAGTACTGGAGATCAGCGCCACCCCATACATTTTTACGTTCAAGTTGTGGGACTGGGGCCGAATGGGACTCGATGGAAAACCAAGGCCCATTTCTCTGGCACATGGTGAGCAGGTAATACAATGGGACCGAACCACCAGCTGGACAAAGAATAATCTCGTCAATCAGTTTAAAGAGGTGGCTGCCGGAGAGGGATGGCGTGAAGAGCGTACCGGCCTGGATGAAACTTCATTTATTGAAACGAGGCGGCACTGGTTTACTGAAAAGGTGGAACATTCTACCGAAGGCGTAGTGAATGTCTTGAACCTCGTGGAAGGGCGTGAGGCAATTGTGGAAAGTCCCACCGGCGCATTTGAACCATTCGTGATTCATTATGCCGAAACCTTTATAGTGCCGGCTTCAGTAGGGAGCTATACGATTCGCCCCTATGGTGAGGCAGAAGGTCAAACCTGTGCTACCATGAAGGCCCTGGTAAGAAAAGAAAACCTGAATGATTACCGTATAAATTAAGGTATGACGAATCAAATGAAATTTATTTATCAGTGTACCCTGGTGGCTGCAATTGGCGGCTTGCTATTTGGCTACGACACAGCAGTTGTTGCCGGCGCCATCGGATTTATACAGGAAAAATATCAGCTGAGTGCCGCCATGACGGGCTGGGCCGCTTCCTGTGCGCTGATCGGTTGTATGATCGGAGCTATGGTAGCCGGCGGGCTTAGCGATAAACTGGGCCGCCGGAAGGTGCTGATGATATCGGCATGGGCCTTTGCTATTTCATCGGTAGGTATAATGGCACCCATGGGGCTTACTTCTTTTATCGTCTTTCGTATGATTGGTGGCATTGGCATAGGTATAGCGTCTATTCTTTCGCCCATGTATATTTCTGAAATAGCTCCGGCCAGCATCCGGGGCAGACTCATTTCTATTTATCAACTGGGCATTGTAATCGGCATCCTGCTGATCTATTTTGTAAATGCTGCAATTGCCGGCCTGCACGACCATAACTGGAATGTGGAGAGTGGCTGGCGCTGGATGTTTGGCTCAGGGTTACTTCCTTCGATTGTATTTATAGTATTGCTGCTCCGTGCCCCGGAAAGCCCGCGCTGGCTGGCTGCACAAAACAACTGGACAGGCGCCGAGGATATACTGCGGAAAATAAATGGCGACATAAAGGCACGTGAGGAGATGGAAGCTATACGCGTTTCGCTCAATGAAAAACAGGCCTCTTTTGGCGAACTCCTGCGACCGGGATTAAGAACCGCATTGATCATCGGTATTTTTCTGTCTGTATTCAGCCAGGTTACCGGTATCAATGTGATCATGTACTATGCACCGGAGATTTTTAAAGCTACCGGCGATGGGTCGTCTTCCGCACTCACTCAGACGGTATGGGTTGGCGGTATTAATACGCTCATGACATTGGTGGCGATCAAATACGTAGATAAACTGGGGCGGAAAAAACTATTGCTTATTGGTGCGGCGGGTATGGCTATATGTCTGGCCCTGGTCGGGCTGGCCTTTTATCAGCAGGCAACGACAGGCTACTGGGTACTGGCAGGCATCCTGCTGTATATCTCGTTCTTTGCCATTTCGCTCGGACCGCTCACGTTTGTAGTGGTTGCCGAAATCTTCCCCAACCAGATAAGGGGCAGGGCCATGGGAGTAGCTATCTTTTTCCTCTGGTTATCGGTTTATATAGTATCCCAAACTTTTCCCATGCTGCTGGATGCAATCGGTACAGCCTATACCTTCTGGATATATATGGTGATGTCTGTACTGGCATTCCTGTTTATCTGGCGTAGCGTACCCGAAACAAAAGGAAAATCGCTCGAAGAAATTCAAAAAATGTGGAAAGCCTGAGGGCCTGCACACTTAATAAAAAATGATTGCTAATTCAACATCTTAAAACAACGATTATGCGGCCATCTATTTTATTTACCATGATTGCTTTGCTCAGCCTCTTTACTATGGCTGGTTGTAAAAAAGACAAGGCAGATCCCAATGCACCTGTTCTTACCCTTTCACCGGATAATGTTACCGGCAAATCGGGCAGAACAATCGAGGCTACCTTATCAATCTATGCGCCCAACGGAGCAGGTAAGGTGAAAATGTATAAAACCATCAATCTGCAGCGCGACAACAGTTTCGGCAATGCCGGTATTCTCGAAGCAGATCCGGTAAGCCTGGGCGACAACAAATATGAATATGTATTTTCTTATCAGCTGGAAGGTACAGAAGTGGATAAGCTGGTAGGCATTAATTTTCGGTTCGAAGACAGCAAGGGGCTCGCTGCTGAAAAAGATCTGACCGTCAATACGACCACGTCTGGTCAACAGATCATGTACAGCCGCCGCTGGAAACTTTTATCACGGATGTGGACCTCGGTTACTCCTGCCGTAGAGGATATGAAGGATTGTGAGAAAGATGATATTTTTATCTGGCGCGCAGACAGCACCTATACCGTCAACTTCGGCACCAGTGCCTGTACCTTCGATGGCTTCAATGTATTTGACAGATGGGTGTTAAGCGAAGATGAAAAAACGCTCACTCAGGAATACTATTCCGTATTTGATCCGTCTAACCGTACGCGTGAAACTTATACGGTGAAGACACTCAATCGCGACCGTATTGTACTGGAGCAGCTAATCGATCTGTCGGTATTTGGTCTGTCTGATAAAGAAGTATTTGTAAGTACCTACGAGCCGCTCCCTTAACTTTTAAAAACTGTCAACCATGTATCGCCTGATGATATATTCCGGACTGCTCAGTCTGGTTGTTTCGTGCAACAATGGCAAAGTGAAAGAACCGGTCGCCAGTGCCAATCTGGAGCAGTTGAATTTTACTACAGAAGCGGCAACAGACTGGACAAATCTGCTGAAACGAAATCATGGCTGGTTTGGCGGAGATGGCATCTTTTCGCTGGTGCCGAGCGGGAAAGAGACGAATGGCGCTGCCAAATCGGAAGATGCGCTTATCTGGTTTAGCGATACAATGTTGGGCGATATCATCGGTGACTCGCTGCAACCGGGCTATGTGATGATCAATAACTCTGTAGGCGTACTCGAAGGCGGAAAACCCGATAGCGCTGCCATTCGGTTCTTATGGGATCAGAATGCTCAGGGCAAACCTGCCTCCATATTTATACCTAATACACCAGCCACAGGTCCCGAAGAGTATTACTGGCTGGGTGATGGATTTGTGAATCATGCCCGCAACAACAATATTTATATTTTTGGCTACCGGATTAAAAATATTCCCAATCAACCCATTTTTGGATTTAAGGAAATGGGCAATACGCTCATTGTAATCCCGGCAGGAGAGAAGCCGCCTTTTCCCGGCAAACGCCAGGTGGATATTCCTTTCTGGCTCAACAGGCCGGTAGATTCAGTAGGATCGTTTGGGGCAGCCGTATTTGTAAATACAAAAGAGGCAGGGACACCGAACCCCGATGGCTATATTTATATCTATGGGGTACGTGGTGCTGCCAAAAAAGTGCTCGTGGCCAGGGTGCTTCCCGGAGATATCGAATCGTTTGATCAATGGCGTTTCTGGAACGGTACAGCCTGGAGCGATAAAGCCGATGATGCAGTACCTGTGGTAGATCAGGCATCCAATGAAATGAGTGTATCTCCGCTCGGCGATGGCAGGTATATCATGGTGTTTCAACGTCAGGGTGTGGGCAGCAAAGTAGCCATACGCCTTGGCGCCAGTCCTTACGGACCATTCGGTCCCATCATTGATATATACGATGTAAGCAACGACTTGAAAGACTCACCCAACTTTTTCCCCTATAATGCCAAGGCTCATCCCGTATTATCTGAGCCGGGTGAATTGTTGATCAGCTATAACATTAATTCTTTTAAATTCTTTGATGAGATCGGTCGTTTTCCTCATCTCTATCGTCCGCGTTTTATCAAACTGAAATATAAAACGGATGTGCAGTAAACGGATAATAAACTATAAAGGCCTAACTATTCTCTTGCTGGCAACTGTCTTAACCGGCAGTAGCATACAGGCACAGCAGTTTCGCCTGGCAACCACCCTTCAATCCAACATGGTGGTACAGCAAAACAAACCGCTGAAAGTATGGGGCGATGCGGCACCTGGATCGGTGATAACCATTAAAGCCGACTGGCTGGCTGCAGCATACAGCGATACAACGGGTATGGATGGCGACTGGCTGACCGAACTGCCGGTCCCCGCTGCGATACCCGGCGATTATACTCCCCATAACATAACTGTTTCCGATGGTAAGCAGGAAAAATTGTTAAGCAATATCCTGATTGGTGATGTGTGGCTTTGCAGCGGGCAGTCAAATATGGATATGCAGCTGAAACCATTTTTGCCCTGGCTGCTGGGTGTGATGCACTATGAGCAGGAGATCGCGAATGCACAATATCCGCAGATACGTTTATTTGATCTGCAAACCAATTTTGCCGCTGCACCGGCCCGCGATGGAGAAGGTAACTGGTCTGTCTGTTCGCCACTGACAGTACCTGACTACAGTGCTGTAGCTTACTTTTTTGCACGGGATATTTTTCTGCAACGAAGAATACCAGTAGGATTGGTCGTGAGCAGCATTGGTGCTTCTACCTGTCAGGCCTGGACCTCGCGCGATACGCTGGCAGGCGACCGTATGCTGCAGCAGAAGTACCTGTACCCCTACGATACGAGTGCCCGGTCAAAAGAAGTGCTGGATGCGACCGTTACATTTGATAAAGTAGCCAGGCCCACCTTGCTCTATAATGCCATGATTTATCCGCTTAGACATATTAGTCTTTCAGGTATACTCTGGTACCAGGGAGAATCAAACCGGCAGGAGGGCGATACTTATACGCGATTGCTGACAGCGATGGTTCGCAACTGGCGTAATCTGTTTAACCAGGGCGACCTCCCTTTCTATTACGTACAGGTAGCGCCCTATAACTGGATGGAGAATAATCCCGAAGCATTTGAGTATGCCCGCTTGCGGGAAGCACAGGCCAGCCTGCGTAGCCAGCTTCCGGCCACCGGCATGGCGGTGACGATGGATATTGCCGATCCGAATGATATTCATCCCCGCAACAAACAGGATGTGGCCTATCGCCTGGCAAGGTTAGCACTGGCTAATACATATGGGGTAAAGGGACTGGTGTCGACAGGTCCGGAATATCAGGCTGTTGATGTCGTAAAAGACACTCTTGTTGTTTCTTTCAAAATGGAGACGACCGGCTCAGGGCTTGCTACCAACGATGGACAGGCTCCCCGGCATTTTTTCGTGGCCGGCTCCGATAAAAAGTTCTATCCGGCCGAAGCGGTCATAAAAGATAATAAGGTCTGGGTGTATAGCCGCCAGGTTAAAAAACCAGTGGCTGTGCGGTACGCTTTTACCAATTATCCCGTTACCAATTTATGTAACAAGGAAGGATTTCCGGCAGTGCCGTTCCGTTCTTCTTTTTAATAAAATGAGCTATAACGGATACGAAGATATTATCCTGCGAAATGAGCAGCTCACGATTGCTGTTTCTCCTTCGGGCGGAGCTATCGTGAATCTGCAGCATCGTGGCACAGCCACCAATCCACTCAACTTTTATTACAAAGAACCCGGTTTGCAACGCCGGTCTTTTTGCGGACATTTTATCTGCACGCCGCGCTGGGGCGATGTGTCGCCCGCAGAGCAGGAAAAAGGTCTGGTAAAACATGGCGATTTCCGTAGCCTGGAGTGGCAGATAGAGACGCAATCAGCTACCATGCTCACTATGCAGGCATACAGCGAAGCTGAACAGTGGATGGTAAAAAGAACAATGCGGCTTGCTGCACAATCATCGGTTTTTTATGTTCAGGAAAAATTGATTAACTGCAGCAGTGCCACACGTGCTTATAATTTGGTACAGCACCCTACTATTGCTGCACCTTTTTTGCACGCCACTACCCGTGTGGACTGTAATGGTGCAGCGGGCTGGCGTGATAACGGCATCGGTAATCTGCCCTCAAGGGCGGGGGCCTGGCCTGCTGTAATAAATCAACAGGGACATGACGTCGATATGCGCATGGCAACCCCGGCAGATGGCGGAGTGTATTCATTTGCCACCGGCGATGCAGAAACGGGCTGGCTCTCGGCCTATGACCCACACAGCAGTTTGCTGCTCGGTTACGTATGGCCGGCGCAGGATTATCCGTTTATTCATCACTGGATACATGCAGAAGATGATCAGGTCATCTACCGTGGGCTCGAATTTGGTACTGCGGCCATGCATCAGCCTTTCTCTGTACAGGCGGATAATGAGTTTTGCTGGCAGCAACAACCCACCTGCCGATTCCTGAATGGCGGCGCAACGGCTACTTTTCAGTATTATGGACTGTTGACACATCTTGACAATGCCATAGCGGGCATAAAACAACTTAACTACGACCAGCAGTCTGTGTATGTGCATCCGGAAGGAGAAGAAATAATATATAGTTTGCCCATTCACTAAACGAGGAGGCTAATATGAAAAACGATTCAATAGCTGTTGTAACGGGTGGCAGCCGGGGTATAGGAGCGGCTACGGTAAACCTGCTGATGGAGCAGGGATGGCGTGTAGCTGTGCTTGATAAAGTGGAGGGAATGTATTGGAAAAGGGAGCCGCTGTTTCTGGAATGTGATGTGACCAGTGAGCAGGCGGTTCAGCAAAGTGTTGACAAGATCCTGGCACAATGGGGGCGCATAGATGCATTGATCAACAACGCGGGTATTCAGCGTTATGGAACGGTCACCGATACCAGTGCGGAGTTATGGGATGAGGTAATGAACGTGAATCTGAAAAGTATGTTTCTGTGCGCAAGGGCTGTTTTGCCGGCCATGGTTACGCAGAAGAAAGGAGTGATCATCAATGTATCGAGTGTGCAGGCTTTTCACAGTCAGCAAAAAGTGGCGGCCTATACTACTTCCAAAACGGCCATACTCGGTCTTACACGAAGTATCGCTGTTGACTATGCACCTTTTGTTCGTTGTGTGGCTGTATGTCCGGGTACCGTTGATACCGAAATGCTGCGCGATGCGCTGGCACTCTCTGCAGACCCCGCAGCCGTACTGAGGGAATGTGAACAAATGCATCCCGTGGCACGCATAGCCGATCCAGAAGAAATTGCTTCTTTGATTCATTACCTTCTGGATGATAAGGCCGCTTTTATTACCGGGCAGGCCATCCGGATCGATGGCGGACTTGGACTCATGATACAGGGAACCATAAAAGAGTGATATGAAAATTACCGACATAAAAGCTACAACAGTGGCCGTGCCTCTGGAGGCGCCTATCCGGCATGCCAATGGCTGCCACTGGGGACGTTTTGTACGCACCATCGTACAGGTATATACCGATGAAGGTATTGTGGGATTGGGTGAAATGGGTGGCGGAGGTGAATCTGCCGAAGCGGCATTTCGCGGACTAAAGCCATATCTGCTGGGACATGACCCGATGCAACTGGAGCAGTTGTACTGGAAGATATGTAATCCCACTGCCTCGCTGTACAACAACCGGCTGCAACTGCATGCAGCGATCGAATTTGCGTGTTTGGATATTATCGGTAAAAAGACCGGTATGCGGGCCTGCGACTGGCTGGGCGGTGCATTGCGTGAAGAAGTGCCATTTGCCTCTTATCTTTTTTTTCGTTACAGGAACCAGGCTACGGGGGCAGGCGGTGAAGAAACGGCCGAGGCGATGGTAGCGCATGCCCTGGAGCTGCATCGCCGCTATGGCTTTACCAGTCATAAACTGAAGGCGGGTGTATTTCATCCCGATCATGAAGTAGAGATATTTAAAGCGCTGGCAACCGCGCTTCCCGGCCATAGGTTACGTATTGATCCCAATGCCGTATGGTCGGTGGAAGAATCTATTCGTATTGGCCAGGCAATCGAACACCTGCCCAATGATTATTTCGAAGATCCCTGCTTTGGTCTCGAAGCCATGCGACGGGTGAAGAGCCGCGTACGTATACCCACTGCTACCAATACAGTTGTTGTGAATTTTGAACAACTGGCGGCCTGTTTCCGTCAGGAAGCAATTGATGTGATTTTGCTGGATACAACATTCTGGGGAGGCCTGCGCCAGGCATGGATGGCTGGCATCTGTTGCCAGAAAATGGGACTCGGTATTGCAGTGCACAGTTCGGGTGAGTTGGGTATTCAACTTGCTACCATGCTGCACCTCGGTGCAGCACTGCCCAATCTTTCCTTTGCCGCAGATGCGCATTATCATCACCTCAGCGATGATATTATCAAAGGAGGAAAGATGACCTACCGCAATGGTAAGATCGCCGTTCCTTCGGGACCAGGCCTGGGTGTGGAACTGGATGAGGATAAATTAAAACAGTACCAGGAGTACTTCATACAAACCGGTGGTTATCCCTATGACAGAGATCCGGCCCGTGAAGGATGGTACAGTATCGCCGGCGACAACGGTCGCTGGGCAAAACCAGGAATATGAAACAATATACTATTTCAGATATAACGATTGTGGCGGAAGGGCTGGATCATCCGGAATGTGTGGCCCTGCATCCCGACGGCTCACTGTGGGCGGGCGGAGAGGCGGGACAAATCTATCGCATCGGTAAAAACGGTATGGCAGAGACAGTCGTAAATACCGGGGGTTTTACGCTTGGTATAGCTTTCTCGCCACAGGGCTGGCTCGCAATCTGTGACCTGAAAAACAAATGTGTCTGGAGATATGACCTGGTTAGCCATGCATTATCAGTATGGTCAACAGGTACTGCCGAACGGAGTTTTCATACACCCAACTTTCCTGTTTTTGATAACGCAGGAAATCTGTATGTATCCGATAGCGGACAGTTTAGAAAAGATAATGGGTGCATATTTCGCGTCGATCCAAAGGGGAACACGACCTGCTGGCACGAAGGGCCCTTTCGTTTCTGCAATGGTATGGCACTCTCGGCGAGTCAGCAAACATTGTATGTAGTCAGTACCTGGCTGCCCGGTGTAGAGGCGATTGAGATTAAAGAAAACGGAGATGCCGGAAAAAGACAGACCCTGGTACAAATACCACGCACCTGTCCCGATGGGATCGCACTGGATGAGGCAGGCAATATTTTTATTTCCTGCTATGCACCCAATGCTATTTATTGTTTCACACCGGAAGGCAATCTGCTGACGGTAATTGATGACTGGGAGTCGCATACCATCTGTAATCCTACAAACATTGCTTTCGGAGGAGAAAACAGGAAAGAACTTTATATCGCCAATCTCGGTCGCTGGCATATTTCAAAAATAAAAATGGAGATAGCGGGGCTTCGGTTAAGCGGACAATAAAACGATTCACTTAAGATTAAATAGCGGTTAAATGAAAAAGTTTTTTTTGATCATTAGTAGCTTCTTGTTGTTAACAGCAGCAAATGCGGGAACGGGAAATATTGCGCCGAAGGCGAAAATAACTGTATCCACAGCGCATAACGAAGCATTTCGGGGAGAAAATATTGCAGACGGAATCATTGGCGTGGATGGCATGGGTGAGTGGGCCTGCCAGGGAGATACCACAGACTGGGGATATATCCGGCTGCCCTGGATTCAGCTTACCTGGGATCAGCCGCAATGGGTGAATAAGGTGGTGTTGTATGATCGGCCGAGCATGCGTCATAATATTGCTGGCGGTAAATTAATGTTCAGCGATGGTACGGTAATCTGGGTCAACCAGATACCGGCAGATGGTACAGGAAAGGCTATTCAGTTTCCGGCAAAGAAAACCGAATGGATACGATTTGTGACGCATGACGGTACAGGTCGTGAACTGGGTTTTTCGGAAATAGAAGTATTCCCTTCGCCCGAGCAGGCTACCGATTATATTTCGTGGGTAGATCCCTATATAGAAACCAACCGCGGACGTTATATTTTCTTTATCACAGGCAGTTTGCCTTTCGGATTCGCGAGCTCTGCACCCATGACACGAAATAAAAATCAATATGGAGGCGGGTATAATTATAATGAAAAGGAAATTCTCGGTTTTGAACAGATACATGCCTGGATGATGTCTGGCGTGGAGATAATGCCCACCACCGATAAAGTAAACCTGGCCAACGGGCAGCATAGCTGGAAATCGACCTTTAATCATGATGACGAAATAGTGCAACCGGCCTACCACCGGGTGATGCTGCAGGATCATAAAATATGGGTGGAGCAGACTGCTACAGAGCGGGTAAATTTTTACCGGTTCCGTTATACAGAGGCCTCCAATGCACGCGTGGTAATTAACCTCGGCGGACATGTGTCTAACAGTACAATGGCCAATGCAAAGGTGCATCGGGTAAGTGATACGGAAATAGAAGGTTCTTTTAGTTCCATTAAGCGTTACTGGGGCGGACCGAAGGATGTGAAGGTTTTCTTTGTGATCCGGTTCGACAAACCTTTTCAGTCGCTCGATGGCTGGAAGGGGAAACAGCAAACAGTCAATGCAGCAGATTTTTCGGGCGACAGTCTGATTCTTTCAGCCGCTTATGCCATGAAGAAAGGGGAGCAGCTGCAAATGAAAATCGGGCTGTCGTATACAACTATAGAGAATGCACGGAACAATCTTCAGACAGAATGTGCAGGCTGGAGTTTTGATCAGGTTAGAAATAATGCACAGCAGATATGGAATGAATGGCTGGGACGCATGAGTGTAAAAGGAGGAACCACCGATCAGAAAATAAAATTTTATACAGATTTGTGGCATGTGCTGCTGGGGCGGCAGAAAATCAATGATGTAAACGGCGATTATCCTGATCGCACGGAAGGAAAGCGGGAGGGCACCTTTACAGATGCCGTGTTTAAAATCAAAACCGTTCCCAAAGATGCACAGGGCAGGCCGCGGTTCAATATGTACAGCTCAGATGCATTCTGGCTTACGCAATGGAACCTGAATATTTTATGGGGACTGGCCTGGCCTGAGGTACAGGATGAAATGTCGGCATCGATGATTGAATATGCAAATAATGGAGGACTGCTGCCACGTGGTCCCAGTGGCGGAGGTTATTCCTATATCATGACGGGTGATCCGGCTGCTAATCTTATTGTGAGCACCTATATGAAAGGACTGCTTACGAAGGCCGATGCACGTCATGCCTACAATACCATTCGCCGTAACCAGATGCCGGGCGGTATGCTGGGCGACAAACCCGATGTGGAGTTTTATATCAAACATGGATTGTGGCCAGGTAATGCCGGCATTACCATCGAAGCAGCCTTTCAGGATTGGGGCACAGCCCAGATGGCGGCCAAACTGGGGTTGAAAAAAGATTACACCTATTTCAGTAAACGATCTGCCGGCTGGCAACATTTGTTTGATGACTCGCTGAAGCTGATCTTTCCCAAAGATCACAATGGGAAATGGCTGCACAGAGATCCCCTGAGTGGGGCCGGATGGGTCGAAGCCAATGCCTGGCAGGCCACTACCGGACTCTCACACGCGCTGCCTGAGTTGATTACCCGGATGGGTGGCCCGGATAGTTTTTGTCAGAAAGTAGATTTTGCATTCCGTCAATCGGCAGCTGATGATTTTGTATACGGCTATACCAATGGCTATGTTAGCTACGCTAATCAACCCGGATGCAGCAATGCACACGTGTTTAGCTATGCCGGCAAACCATGGCTTACACAATACTGGGTGCGCCGCGTAAAAGAGCAGGCTTATGGAGGGGTGACTCCCGATCTGGGTTATGGCGGCCATGATGAAGACCAGGGACAAATGGGTGGTGTAAGCGTATTGATGGCGATTGGTCTTTTTGATGTAATGGGCAACCAGGCGCAGCAGCCTGTGTATGAAATTACTTCGCCCATTTTTGATGAGGTTACTATTCAACTCGACAGGCGTTATTATACCGGTGAGAAGTTTGTAATACGTACCTATCAGAATAAGTCGGCAAATACGTACATTCAACGTGCTAAACTGAATGGGGCGGACTGGAATAAATTCTGGTTTTCGCACGACACATTCCGGAAAGGCGGCGTACTCGAATTGTGGATGGGCGATCAGCCCAATAAGCAATGGGGTATAGAAGCGCTTCCACCGGTTTTTGAAAAAGGTAAATAGTAAAACCACACGAATAATTGGTTATGGCTGATAAGCAGCAGGAATCACTGGTGACGGGAGTGGATATTGGCGGCTCACATATTACCGCCTGCCAGGTAGCTGTCAATGAAGGAAAATGTAGGGAAGGCAGCATGGCCCGCCGGCATCTCGATAGCTCGGCCGATGCAGATACTATCGTGGCGCTATGGGCTTCGGTCATACAGGAGTCTTTACAAAACAGCAAACAGCAAGCAGGACAGATAGGTATTGCCATGCCCGGCCCTTTCGATTACGAAAATGGGATCTCGTATATGGCCGATCTCAACAAGTATGACCGGCTCTATGGTCTTAATGTAAAGGAGATGCTGGCCGATAAGCTGGGTGTACCGTCAACGGATATCCGGATGATCAACGATGCCACCGCATTTTTGCTGGGTGAGCAGCAGCAGCTAACAACTGCTAAGTCGGGGATGATCCTGGGGGTGACGCTCGGTACCGGACTGGGGTCTGCCTGGAGCATCAATGGTCAGCTGATTGAAGGTGATCTGTATAAATTCCCGTTTCGCGATGGAGTGGCAGAAGATTATGTATCGGCCAGATGGCTTACACAACAATACCGGCAACGAACCGGCAGGGAAGTAGCGGGTGTAAAAGAGATCAGCGATCAGGCTGCATCGGAAGAGGAAATAGCCTGCGAACTGTTTGAAGAATTTGGTCGCTCCATCGCCGAAATACTGTATCTGCGTTTTGAAGGCAGAGGGCCTCAGTATGTTATTTTGGGAGGTAATATTTCCCTGGCCTGTTCTCATTTTATAACTGCATTTCAGGACAGTCTGCGTCCCAAAATGGAAGTGCCCGCTCATTCGGTTTCTGTACTGGGTGAGTCGGCCGCACTGATAGGGGCTGCCTGTCTCTGGTGCTAAGGCAATGACCGGCATAAATTAAAAGAGGCTGTCTCATCTTTTAACTGGGTCCTGGCAGAGACTCGTAGTCACTTAAACGTTTCTCAGGATCTGCGATTATTTTTGATACAACCTCTCCTGGCTTTTATTTCCGGGGGGTGGGGTACAGTCCGGATTCATCTGTTGTATATACAATGCCTGGTGGTTGATAAATTTATTTCATTTTCCTTCTCTGTTAGAATAAAGGCTATTGAAAATACAGCAGGAGCAATTACCTGATTGGAAGGTAATATTTGCCAGCCAAGGGGGATAAGCTCTGGCAAAAAAGAGGAAGAAGCATTTTCTCAACTGCCCGTTTCGGGTGAAAAAATGCCCGTCTCGCAGTAATAACTCCAGAAAACAGGGGCGTTTTTCTACCTTTGCCTTGTGAAAAGACAGAACTGGCTACCAGGGCTTATCATTTCGCTGGGTATCGCAATCATTGCAGCCCTGCCACGAATGATTCGCATGGAAAAGATCGACCTGACCCTTATCCTGTCGGGTATAGCCTACAATTTTATTTTTTCTTTTTCCTGCTGGTTATCGCATCAGTTTCTGATGCAACAAACAAAGTCGTATCGCGCAAACCGGATTACGCGGGCTATTGTTTCAATCGCCCTGGTGAGCACCCTTTCTTTTTTCTTCGATCGTGTTTTTTTCTTTTTGAGTAATATCCCATTGCTTTTTCCTGATGTTTCCAGTGGCAAACGATCTATGATATTGCTGTTAAGAGGAGTTGTCTTTAGTTCTCTTTTTTATTTTATTGCTTATTACATGTATATGCTGGCCGAAAAACAAAAGAACATCCTGGAGATCGAGCGACTCAAACAGGCACAGCTAGCGGCTAATTTGTCCTCATTAAAAGAACAACTGAGTCCCCACTTTTTGTTCAATACGCTCAATACACTTAGTACACTTACCCAGGAGAAGGCAGTTAAAGACTATGTGTCTGAGCTGGCAGATGTATACAGGTATGTGCTGCAATACAGCGGTCACGATACAGTTACTTTAGAACAGGAACTGACCTTTATATCTTCTTATTTATACATTATTAAAACAAGACTGGAAGACGCTTTTGATATCTGCATTGAGGTGGATGACAAAAACCTTAGCAGTAAAAGCCTGCCACCCCTCACATTACAAATGCTGGTAGAAAACGCTATTAAACATAATATCGCATCTTCTTCAAAGCAGCTACGTATTATAATCAGGAGTACAGCCGGAGTGATAGAAGTCAGTAATAATCTTCAGCCTAAAACCTCTGTTCAGCATAGTCCAGGTATTGGTCTGCATAATGTGATGCAACGTTACCGCTTGTTGTTTGGTCGGGAGATAATGATCGAGCAGACAACAGACAGATTCACCGTAAAACTTCCCCTGGTATGACCACTGTTTTGATACTCGAAGATGAGTCCAAGGCTGCACGGGAACTGGCTAAAATGTTATTGCACATAGATGAAAGCATTCAGATTGTAGCTACACTCGATTCTGTTGAGCAGACGATGAAATGGATGGCCCATAACCCGCCCCCGCAGTTAATTTTTTCTGACATCCAGCTGGCAGATGGGTTATGTTTTGAAATTTATACTCAACTGGATATTCAAAGTCCGGTTATCTTTTGTACAGCATTTGATGAATACCTGATGAAGGCTTTTGAAGCCAATGCTGTCAGTTACCTGTTAAAACCGATTACCCGCGAAAAGGTAGAGAAAGCACTGGATAAGTTTCATAATCTGAAAACGGTATTTACTCAGCAACAGGAAAAAAAGCGGCTGGCCGGAGTGCTGCACCAACTGAAATATCCTTACAAAAGTGCCCTGCTGGTACATCAGCAGGAAAAGATTGTTCCGGTGCAGGTCAGAGATATTGCTTTTTTTTATCTCGATAAAACAATGGTCAGGATGCTTACGACAGATGGTCAGCAGTATTATCTTTCCGCGGCTCTTGAGGAAATCGAGAACATGCTGGACCCGTCCATTTTTTTTCGGGCAAACCGGCAGTTTTTGGTCAATAAATCAGCTATTGTAAATGCCGAGCGGTATTTTGCCCGCAAACTTATCATAAAGCTGTCTGTAAGAACGCCCGAGATTATTGTAGTCAGTAAAGCAAGGGCATCCGGTTTTTTGCAATGGCTCGAGGGTGTTTGATTTTTTAATTAAGTATGTATGATCACAGGTCTGAGAGGCCTTTATCCGCTTCCAACATATTTTATCCTGGCATATCTAATAAGCTGGGCGATCTGGTTTCCGCTTTATAGTCCGGCTTTGGGCTTCACCGGATTGCCTGTATTGCCGTTTCATCATGGCATTGGTGGACTTGGGCCACTGGTTGCATCGTTGATCTGTACGTGGATATTTAATGGAAAGCAGGGAATGTATGAATTAATTAAAAGTATGGTCAGGTTCCGGCCATTGCTATATGTTGCGCTAGCTCTTTTTAGTCCCTTCATGCTGGCCATACTGGCAGTGCTCATCAGTTATATATTAAACGGGGAGCCTGTTCATCTATCCGCCCTGCTTGTTTCCGGCGACATCTCCGGGATTGGCTTTGCTGGTTTTTTCTTTTATAATCTTTTATTCTTCGGATTTGGAGAAGAAACGGGCTGGCGGGGTTTTGCCCTGCCCAGGCTGCAGAAGAAGTATACGGCAATGACGGCCACTATCATTCTTACTTTCTTTTGGGCAATCTGGCACTGGCCGCTTTTCCTGTACAGACCGGGCCTTGCCGGTATGGGAATTGCAGGTGCCATCGGTTGGTTATTCAGTTTACTTACAGGAGGAGTCTTACTCACTTGGTTTTACAATTCTTCACGAGCCAGCCTGCTGGTATGCGCCATTTTTCATGCTACCGTTGATATTGCTTTCCTTGCAGATTTTACCGATCAGCATATAAAGAGCTATCTGGGGGTACTGATTACCTGTTGGGGTATGGCGACAGTTTTTGTTTTTAAACCTAAAAGGCTTTCTTCAGGCCATCAAAAACAGAACTGATGAATACCGTTCTTAGAATATTGCTCTGCCCTGATATTTTTGCCCAGAGGAATAAGCGTATTTATGCTAATCTTCCGGTGCCTAAACGACAGTAACAGCAACAACGAACTCATTAGAAGTGCGAACGTTTAGATTACATGCACTGATTGGTATTACTGAACAATATTATTTTTGCTTGATTTGGCACGGGGATTGAAATCAAGACATTGTTGTATCCAAAATCCGAAGTCTTTATTGTTGCGAATAGAATCAGGGCTGATATAACCATACCCCCTGTACTCCCTGTTTTTGATACGCATTGTCCGGAAACCGTTCTTTTCTGCAAACCTGTCATGGTGGGCAGGGTCGAAGCGTACCATCATTTCCTCGCCGCTGACGCTTACACACATTTTTCCATTGACCATAAAGGTAAGTCCCCGAAACATTTCCTTTTCCTCGATTGTCAGTTCAGGAAAACGACTGAGATATTCTCTGATCCGTTTCACTAAATCTGTATCATATGCCATTGTTAACTGTTTTTGATTAGTGGGTGAAAATGTAGCTTAAAGGATGCATTCCCGGTATTTTTCAATGGTAAAAGCTTCTGCGGAAATTTTTATAAACTGGTAAAACCTCCTTTTAAGAAGTTCACCCGTAACTTTCGGTATTTTACCGGATCAAGTTGCATACGGTGGCCATCATCAAAAAAGAGGAGCTGTGCCTGTGGATAGGACTGCTGCAACTTGCGGTTGATCTCATCTCCAAATACTACATCGCGTGTGCCTTTTAATATCAATACCTGACCTGGAAAATTGCGGGTGATACGGAATTGCCGGGGTTGATGCCCTGAATTATTCGAATATTCAATAAAATCTGCAAGGGTGGCTTTGGATATTTCACAGAGCAGGTTGATCCCTTTTTGCGGATCATACCTCAGAAGATCATTGCCTGTAAGCTCATACCATCTTACTCTTGCAGCTACTTCGCGTGGCGCACTTATGATGTAACGGAGTACTGAAAGATTCATAGACGGTTTAAGCCTGTAGGAGAGCAGCCAACTGCCTTCCTTTAGTTTGTTAACAAGTTTTAGCTGAGCGCCACGGGGATCTTTTTCTGTACGCCCGAGCTGATAAAGGATATTGCAGATTGCTGCTTTATGTATTTCTTTTTGTTGCAGCAATAGCCGGAGTATACTGTCAGCAGCAGCATTGAAATCTTTAAAATCAGGAGAATAAGGCAGGTGTGCCTCTTGTGCAAGATCCGGTGCGCCTGTAGACTCCAGGATAGCTCGTTTTACATGATCGCCATATTTGGAAATGTATTGCTGGGCAAGGATGCCTGCACCTGAAGCACCGAATACATTGATACGTGCGCCCGGAGAGAGTAAGCCTTTTTTTATCAGGTCGAGCCTGACCATCTCAATGTCTTCAACCTGCTGGTCAGAGTTAAACAAATCAATTGCCCGTGCATAATCTACTTTACCTTGTTTGTACACTTCAGGAAAATAAGTGGGGTCATGTCCGCGTACGCCTATGAGCACATAGGCAGTACCGCCGAGGATGTTTTCGAAGAAAGATATATCCGTGTTGACTGTGACCAACTCCATCTGACCATCGGTAAGCAGAAAGGTGACATTGGTGTCGGTGTAAAACGAGGGGCTTAAAATATAAAATCCCCTGAAATGGTCAGCGTCTGGCTGGTTGTGGTCGACTGGCAGATTGAGATAATGATGAAAACTGTCAGCCTTCATTTCAGGATACATAGCCGTGAGGCTGATTCTTGTTTTAGGGATCGAATAATACATCCGGTGCGCAATATAAGCTCCCACCAAAATAAGTGAGAGGATCGCACCGATAATAATTAACCGTTTTTTGGCTCGTCTGCTCATCTGGCCTTTTATTACTTGCAGAATGGAACAACAAAATAATAATTGTATCGGAATTAATACCAAAATCATTGGCCCGAAATGTCCGTTCCATAGCCTGATTTGCCCGGCTGAGCAGCAAGCTTGTTTTTTCAATGCGCCGGTTCTGGCAGTTTTGCCGGAATGATCAGTTTGCAGGTATAATGCAGGAACAAAAAAAAATATCTTATTCCGGGAAAGCAGGAATTATAACTATTATGATTATTTCATTTCTGCTGATAATGTATGCCTTTTCGACCGCTGGTTGCGACTGTGGCTGTCATTATTATTACTACAGCCATCCATCGCTAAATGACAAGGTCGATTACTATTGTTACTGCTGTTATGGCTGGTATAGCTGCTGGTATCACTGATGCCGGTTTCCGGCTTATCTGCCTGCATTAAGTGGTGAAATGCCCGGTTTAGATGGTTTTGCCTTCCGCTGCTGCTGCTGACTGGTCAATTTTGTATTCTAAAACAACAGATATGAAAAAAACAATTAAAGCGGTCGTATTAATGCTGATTTCGATTTCGGGAATGATTACAGGGCTCAGCGCACAGACCTCCGGCGATGCTATTTTAGGTAAATGGACCAACGAAGATAAAACCCGTGTTATTGAATTTGTAAAAGCCGGCAGCGGTTATGAAGCGATTATTAAAGAAGCACCCGATAAGAGTCTGATTGGTGTAAAACAATTGACAGGTCTGGAGTATGACGGAGCGGGTTATAAAGGACAGGTACATCTGCCTAAAAAAGGGAAGAGCTATAACTGCTCTTTGAAAGTAAAAGCCGATGGGTTACTTGAGCTGACTGCCAAAGCAGGCATAATGAGTAAATCCCAATTATGGAAAAAAGTCAATTAATGATAATCTGGCAACAGCTGACCGTACAAATAATGAATAATATGAGGTTTAAGATGCTGATGGTGTGCATTTTCAGTGTGACCGTTTCTGCCAGGGCTCAACTCCGTTTTCAGAATCTTCAGCAACTATGGACCTATGCAGAACAACATAGTGTTCGGGTGCAGGCTACCCGTGTATCTGCATTGCAGGCTCGCATAGGTGTAAACGAAGCGTATGGGGCATTGTTGCCAGGTATTACAGCCAATGGAGCTTTTACAGACAATATGACTATTCAGCCTACACTGATTCCTGCGAGTCTTTTCAATCCGTCGGCACCGCCAGATACATATACCGAAGCCGTCTTTGGCCGCCGATATATTTATAATGCCAGTCTTGTGGCACAGATGGGCATAATCGATATACAGGATTGGTTTGCGATAAAGACGGCCAGATTAAATCAGGAGATTGCTGCGCTCAGTATTGCTAATGCAACTGCCGGTGTGTATACGGAGCTGGCTAATGCCTGGTATTCTTATTTATTGCTGACAGAAGCGGAACGGTTATGGATTGCCAATGCCGATATTGCCAGCATTTCAGCAGATATGGCCCGCAATCTTTTTAAAGAGCGGCAGATCAGTGAAGTTACTGTCAATCTCGCTTCGGCCAATCAGTTAAAGGCGGAGAAAAACCTTGAACTGGCCAGGGCAAATAAGCGTTTGCAACTTAATTCGCTCCGGTTATTGTTAAATACAACGGATAGTATTCAGATCGAAGAAACTTTTGAAGTACCGGATGTTGTTGCTGCTGGCGATCCTTTTTCGACAGACCCGGCGTTGTTGCTGGCAGATCGTCAGCAGGCACTTGCTAAAAGCAAATGGCAATCGACAAAAGCTGCGTACGCTCCGGTATTAAGCGCCGTATATCAGTACAACACACAGTTGGCAGGCGATCAGTTTTTGACGTTTAACAATACCAACAGTCTGCCACAACAATACTGGGGGCTGCGGCTCTCGATCCCGATTTTTGCAGGCAACAGCAAGCGGTATCAGGTGCAAAAAGCGAAAATGAGCCTTGATCAGTCAGGAAGAGAGTGGGAGCAGGCCAGAATACAATCAGCTCTCAATGATTCTACACTTTTAATAGCTTATTACAGCTCTCGTAATGCGTTTACGCGATCAAAAGATATACTTGCTCTCTATAAAAGTAATGATACTCACGCCGCACGTAAGTTTATTGAAGGAGTCATTTCGCTCGATGAAAGACTTAGAGTGTATTCGGACCTGCTCAGCAGTCAAAACGAATACCTGCAAAATCTGAGTGACTATATGGTGAACCAGTATCGATTAAAAATCCGACAAATCAATTTTTTAAAATGATCCGCACATTGATCTTGTTTTTCCTGGCAATTCTGTTTTTTTCCTGTAAAAAGAAAAAGGAGGTATTGGTAAGCCCGGTTGTTTCCTCCATTACAGAAGCTGTATTTGCGCCAGGCCATATTGAAGCCGATGAGCAGTTTACGCTTACTGCTATGAGTGACGGGTATGTCCGGGATATTCTTGTGAGCGAAGGCGATACCGTCAAAAGCGGGCAGCTACTTCTTGTACAGGATAATGCCACTGCGGCGGTTCAGCAGAAAACGGCTGCAGAAAATCTGGAGATAGCTGAAACGCAGGCCTCAGCGGGTTCGGCCATTTTACAGCAGTTGTATGCGCAGCTTGATGCTGCTAACGCAAAGCTTGAAAACGACCGGAAACAACTGGATGTCATGGAACGGCTCTATCTTACCAGTTCGGTTGCGGGGATTGATGTTGATAATGCGCGTTTGGCTTACAGCAATTCGCTTGGTAATACGAAGGTGATTCAGCAAAACATAGCCGCTACGCGGCTCACCCTTCAGCAGTCGGTGATAAATAGTCGCGGGCAACAAGAAACGGCCGCTATCAATAACGGATATTATACTATAAAATCGCCCGGCAACTACACTGTATACTCTCTATTAAAAAAGAAAGGTGAACTGGTGCGAAAGGGAGAAGCGGTCGCTGTACTCGGCAAATCCGGATCAATGAAAATGGTTTTATCTGTTGATGAAACCAGCATCACTAAAATCAGAGTTGGGCAGCAGGTACTTGTAGGACTGAATACAGAAAAGGAAATCACCCATACAGGTTCCGTTTCAAAAATATATCCGGTATTTGATGTTGCTGCACAGGCGTACATAGTAGAGGCTGTGTTTGACAATACAGTGCCAGGTCTTATCAATGGAACTTTGCTGCAATCAAATATCATAGTAGCAAAAAAAGAACAGGTTACATTGATACCCCGCAATTGCCTGGGTGCCGACGGAAAGGTATGGATACGGCGATCAGGTATAACAGATACGGCGACTGTGATAACAGGTATTATCTCTACAGAATGGGTAGAAATAATAGCCGGGCTGAAGCAGACAGATAAGGTAATTAAACAATTTTGATATGGCAATTGGAATAAATACGGAAATAGCACTGACGTACATGACCAGTCGCCGTAAGCAGACAATTGTATCTGCGCTTGGGGTCACTTTTGGGATCAGTATGTACATCTTTATGAACTCACTGATAGCCGGTACCAACGAATGGAGTGAGCAGGTTATGCTGAGTAGTACGCCACATATCCGGCTGTATAATGAGAATAAATTGTGTGATACCCGGATGCTTGATAAGTATGCCGGAGCCGGCCGCATCAACCTGATCAGTAATCCACAATTGTTGAGTAGTGGAAACAGCATTGCAAACCCCGATGCAATTATAAAACAATTGCAGCAGCAGCCTGAGATTGTGGCTATGAGTAAACAGGTAAGCACAAGTGTGATTTATGCAAATGGCAACGTACAGGAAAATGGGACAGTCCTGGGTGTGAATATTGATGAGCAGGACAAGATGTTTGATATCGCTTCTACTATGGTTAGTGGAACGATTGAAGAACTGGCAGCTAATCCCAATGGAGTGATCATAGGTAGCGGCCTGTCGGAAAAACTGAATCTTGGCAAAGGTGATTATATGACACTGACCACAGCAAATGGTGCACAGAAAAGACTTGAGATAGCCGGAGTGTTCAGGACAACGATCAAAGGGGTCGACAATGCCCGGAGTTATGTAAATATTCCTGTGGTGCAGCAATTGCTGCATAAAGATCGCAGTTATATTACAGATATCTACATAAATATAAAAGATCATAATAAGACGGCGGATGTTTCGGCCCGTATTAACGCACATACAGGCTATACAACGGAGACCTGGCAGAGTTCCAACGAACAATCTCTGGCAGGTAAAAAGATCCGCGATATAATAGCCAATGCTGTGGTAATTACTATTCTGATAGTAGCCGGATTTGGAATCTATAATATTCTGAATATGGTGATTTATGAGAAAATAAAGGAGATAGCCATCCTGAAGGCAACAGGCTTTCAGGGAAAACATGTGATCAGCATCTTTATCAGGCAGGCATTGTATATCGGGGTTTTGGGAGCACTGGCCGGACTATTGGCTGGCTGGGCAATTTCCTATTTCGTTTCCAGCATGTACCTGGGCCTGGGTAATGTGGAATACCTGCCTATAGCATTTCATACCAGGCATTATCTCCAGGGAGCGTTCTTTGGTGTTATCACCGCCTTTTTTGCTGGCTATATTCCTGCAGTAAGGGCATCAAAAGTAGATCCTGTTCAAATTATAAGAGGATAATTATGAGTATTGCTTTAAAAGCCGAGGGCGTGAATAAATACTTTTATACGCCAGATAAATTCCAGGCACTAAACAATGTAAGCTTCGAGGTGAAAGAGGGTGAATTTGTATCTGTGATCGGCAAATCAGGTTGTGGTAAATCTACCATGTTGTATATCCTCTCCACGATGGATACTGATTACGTAGGCAGCCTTACGCTCAAAGGACAGCATGTGACCGGGTGCAGCCAGAATGAACTGGCGGCTTTCAGAAACAGGCATCTCGGTTTTGTTTTTCAGTTTCATTATCTGCTCCCTGACTTCAGCTGCCTAAAAAATGTAATGATACCAGCGCTGCGACTCGGGAAATTGCCGCGGAAGGAGATTGAACAAAATGCATATGAGAAGCTTCAAAAACTGGGAGTGGCGGAACAGGCATTGAAACCTGCTTCTCGCATCTCGGGAGGGCAGCAGCAAAGAGTGGCTATTGCACGCGCACTCATTAACGAACCTTCCATAATAATGGGCGATGAACCAACCGGTAATCTCGACAGCCGCAATACCGCTGTTGTATTTGATATTTTCCGGCAACTGGCCGAAGAATATAATAAAACCATTATCACAGTAACCCATGATATTGATTTTGCTTCAAAAAGCGACCGGATTATCGAGATGATGGATGGTAAAATTCTCAATCAACAATAAATCATGAAAAAATATTTCAGGAGGAAGCTCGGACTGATGCTGGTCATGTTGGCCGGCGCGATGTCTTGTGGCAGCCCGAAAAATATAAGTAGGGTTTCATTGTTAAGCGAACGGCAGATTAACGCCAGCGCTCATTATGAATTAAAAGCGTTGGCACGCACCGGTACAGGTGCTACCATACAGGAAGCAGTAGCTGCAGTAGTGAAACAGGCTCCGGGCGGGCTGTTTATTCAGAATGCAGAGATCAGCTACCTGAAAAAAAAGAAGATAAAAATTACCGGCGACATCTGGGGACTGGCAGACAGCAACGTGCGTACACGGCCGATCCCTCCATCTGTAGTCAGCCCGGCTGTGCCAGTTATTGCTGTGGGCGACAAGGTTCGTTTCGTTACCGCGCGGGGTATTCAGCGAACCGGAAAAGTGGTCGGCTTCAGAGAAAATCTGGCAATTGTAGAAGTGATGGGGCGACGTAACCTTCGGCTATATGTTGCGTTGCCAGTTAAGACTTTGACAAAATACTAATTATGCAACGGGTTATTGTATTGTTATCCTTTTTGACACTTCAGTATAATCTGTTGGCACAGGAGCGTGAACTGGTGTCTGTCAGTTATGGCTTATCGCGCCTGTCATATAATGACACAGCGGCCAATTCGCAGCTGACAGATATTAAATTAAGATTACCACTTTATCTGAAAGGCAAAAGTGCATTTAGCGGCACGGTAGGATACAGGAATCTGCGCCTGCATCATTTCCCCGATGAATACAGCTCTCCACTTCATGGTATTCAGGGACAGGCAGCCTGGCTGTATAAATTTACTCAGCGAAGGAGCCTTACCGTATTTGTGCAGGCCGGATTATTTTCCGATATGAAGGATATTAGTAAAAAAGATTTTCGCTATGGTGCCGGGTTTCGCTATCGGTTCAGGCATTCGGACAGGTTATCGACTGGTTGGGGACTGGCCTATGCCAGGCAGTTTTTCGGCAACCAGATTATTCCATTCATTGATATAGACTATTCTCCCGGTCAGAAGTGGACGCTGTCTGGCCAGTTTCCTGTCAAGCCCCAACTTTTTTACCATATTAATAAGCGAATAAGTACAGGTATAGAACTTAGTGGGGAAGCAGCCAGCTTTCGATTGTCGGAAAATGACCGGGCCAATCAGTTTCTTCAGGTCAATCAATGGACAGGCTTATTCAGCGTAGTGTGTGCGGCTGCACGTCACTGGCAGATAAAGTTGGGTGCCGGCTGGAATTTCAGGCAGAGTTTCAGGCTGTATGAGGATGTATCTTCCGGCTCCTGGACCCTTATCACAATACCACTTCGGCAGAAAGCTGACCCTATGCAAAAAATTGATAAGGGCGGAGCGAATATTCAACTGAGCCTGTCTTATAAACCTTTTCAGTAAAAGCCCGTCCAAAGACACCTTATGTGCAGGGATAACAGAAGTAGACATGCGGTAAAATAAGAGAGGCTGCAATACTGCAGCCTCTCTTATTTTTTATCTTCTCGTTGGAGCCGGAGCTTTCAACTCAAATTCCTTTGGTGGCTCAATACCTCGCAGGTTTTTTACGAAGTAATCCCATCTTCTTCTCATCATATAATAAGAGTACTGGCCAAAACCGTGTGCACTGTTGGGGAAGATCACGAGGTCGTAATCCTTATTCGCTTTCTCGAGTGCTTCCACAACCAGCAGGGTGTTGTAAGGCGGTACGTTGTTGTCCATCATACCATGTGCCAGCATCAGTTTGCCTTTCAGGTTTTGTGCGTAATTCTGGTTGGCCTGTGCTTCATAGTTGGAGTTTTCGACCAGACCATTGTAGCGCTCACCCCAGTCATCTTCATAGTTGCGGTTGTCGTGGTTGCCCGATTCGGAAATACCCACTTTAAAGAAATCGGGATAGCGGAACATAGCAGCGGCGGTTGCGAAGCCACCACCGGAGTGTCCCCAGATACCCACTTTTGTTGTATCCATCGGGTAGGTTTGCGAAAGCTGACGGATCGCAGCTATCTGGTCGGGCAGAGTGTTTTCTGCCATGTTGCCGTAGCTCATATCATGAAAGCTCTTGGAGCGGTCGGGGTTGCTGGTACCTTCTATCAGTACAACGATAAAACCCAACTCGGCCAGTGCCTGGTGGTCGCCACGCGATGCGGAGAATGACCAGCTGCCCACGCTGCCGCCCTGCGGACCGGGATAGATATAATCAACTACCGGATATTTTTTGCCTGCTTCCATTTTAGTGGGAGTGAATACCAGGCCATAGATATCCGTTTTGTTATCATGCGCCTTTACTTTTACTACGGCAGGGGCTTTCCAGCCTTTGGCCTCCTGCAGTTTCGATACATCCGTTTTTTCGAGCTCAACAAGCTGCTTGCCTGTTGCTGCATCGCGCAATACCATGGTAGATGGTACATCGGGCTGTGAGTAGGTATCGATCAGGTATTTTTTTGAAGGAGAGAATACGGCCATGTGATTGCCGGTGGCAGGAGTGAGGTCGGTCATTTTCTTTCCATCAAAGCTCACCCGGTAGACGCGGCCAAAGTAGGGATTTACAGGATCGTTGCCCAGGCCTATAAAGGTGATCTCTCTTTTCTTTTCATCAACCTCGAGCATGCGGGTTACTACAAAACTTCCTTTGGTGATTTGGTTTTTCAACTGGCCTGTTTTCGCATCGTAGAGGTACAGGTGTCCCCAGTCGTCGCGTTCAGAATACCAGATAAATTCGTTGGTGGCGGCAAGATAACGCCAGTTGATAGCGCCCTGACCGGATTCGTATTGTGTGGCAACACGTTCTTCAAATACTTCACGTACTGCTCCGGTGCTGGCATCGGCAATGCGCATCTTTTCGATCTTATGATCGCGAGAGGTGGAGAGGAAGGCGAGTTCGGTGCCATCTGCTTTCCAGTCTACATCATCAAAAGTGCCGCTGCTGGAGATGTCGTCGCTCAGCGAGGCACGATGCGGATCGGGCGCTACCTGCAGGCGAATTACTTTGGGTTCATCTACATTGATGATCACGCGGTGAATCATGGCGATATCTTTATCACCCGGCAGTGGATATTTCCAGGCGCGGAGGGTTGGGTGACCTACATTGGTGGTCACCAGGTACATGTCACCCACTTTGCGCTGATCCTGCTGGAAGGTGGCGATTTTTTTGGAATCGGGCGACCAGCGCAGGATGGGGCGGTCGCTGGAACTCCAGCCGGCATTATCGGTAGCGTACCCAAAATCTTTGATGCCATCGGTGGTGAGCTGTGTTTCCTTTTTGGTTGCTACATCACGCACCCAGAGGTTATAGTCTTTTATAAATGCGGCTTTCTTTCCATCGGGAGAAACTACATCGCTTCCGCCACCGCGGCGGCCCATAGGTTGCGCAGGTGCAGTTTCGGCCGGTGCGGTACCCGTTTCCTGCGTCAGCACCCCACTCTTCAGCACATATTTCCAACGCTTGCTGTCGGCAGAGAAGGAAACAGACTGCATATCGGATGCATAGGTAAATTGCTGGAAGGGCAGTTTGTAGGGATCCACGTTGCGGCCCAGCGAAGTAGACAGGGCGGCAGCCAGTTTGTTTTGATCAAAAGCCGGGGCTTTTGATTTTTTGGCCGGATCGACCAGGAAGAACTCAGTACCCTTTTCGGTGTTGATGCCGTACCAGAACTTATCGCCGTCCATCCAGTTGGCGCGGAGGTTGGTCCGGTAAACCAGAGATTCGGTGCCGAAGCCCAGGAAGCTGGCAGCATGTTCATAGTCTTTGCGACTCAGAGAGTCTGTGCGCTGAGCGGTAGCGGTCAGCGTGGCCGACAGGGCGGCCAGTGCAATTAAATGTTTTGACATAATGAAATTTAGCAGAGCTTTTGGAAGATGATTGTGCAATATAGGGGTTAGACGCGGTATAAGGCGGGAACTTGCGTCTGCCAGGGCTGGAGCCTGAATGGGCTGGCAACCGCCGCCTCAACGGGAAAATGATTAAGTTGCGCCAGTGTTAGAAACTGATTTCCTTCAATCGCTTCAATCCGGCCAACTGGACACGGCGGCTGCCGGTAGCTGCTGGAGCGAAATCGTTCATCAGTATGCGCACAAATCCCGCCACTATCACTCCCTGCATCATCTCGAATCGGTCTGGAAAGAATTGCTGCCAGTAAAAAATCAAATCCAGGACTGGCTGGTTGTGGTATGTGCAATCGCATATCACGATTTTTTCTATGATGCCCGCCACAGCGATAACGAGGGAAAAAGTGCCGGAAAAGCAGTCAGTAAAATGATGGAAGCCGGTTTCGGTCAGGAACGGGCCAGCCGTTGCTACCGCCACATCATGGCGACAAAAGGGCATCAGCTATCTGCCGACCCCGATACTAATTTCTTTACAGATGCCGACCTTGCCATACTGGGGCAGGATGAAGCCACTTACCTGAACTATCTGTCAGCCATCCGGAAAGAATACCGCGTCTATCCCGATTTCCTGTATAAGCCAGGCCGCAGAAAAGTGCTGCGGCATTTTCTGGATCTTCCCCGGATTTTTAAAACGGAATATTTTTTTCAGTGGTATGAAGTGGCTGCGCGGGAAAATATTGGGAGGGAGTTGGAGATGCTCTGAAGTTGTGGGGGCAGATTTACAATGAAGGCACTGCATTTTTGCCGGGTAGAGTCGTTACTGCACAAACCAGGCATGCACGGGATTCAGGTCGTAATTTGGTTCATGCCTTTTTTTGTATCGGTCATAAAATAAAGGATGCATTGCCTGAGGCTGCATTTTGGGCTTATCGTTTGAATCATAATTGTTATGAGTGCCCACATATTCTTTGAACAGGTTGTTCCAGTATGATTCTGTGGCAATTTGTTCTGGTGTTAATTCGATTACTGCAAAAAATCTGGGGTGGAGGTTATCAGTATAGTCGCTGATAATCTCAAATCTGTACTTTTTGCCCTGGTATTCGAGCATACCCATAAGCATTCCGTCATAATAATCGTCTATCCATAAAACCCTGAAATCAGTTTCTTCGATCTGAGTAATAGCATCTCTCAGGGTTTCGAATTCTTTTTTGAATTGTATAAATCGAATTGGATTTTTCATCTCAGAGAATGCTAACGATGTAACAAGTAGTTACTGACGGCAATGGCGAATTAATTAAAAATAGTTAACAAAGCTTTCGACAGCTTGCAAAAATCAGTTGCCTCTTCAATTGAGATTGCGCTCCGTGAATTTCTGAATAAAGCGGTATTGCCGGAAAGTTCCATCTCCATATCGGGAAATGCCGTCAGCGGATCTAAATTTTTAAACTGCAAAAGCTGATGAAGGCCTTCTTTGTCCTCGGTCATTACCTGAAATTTCCGGGAAAATTTTCTGCTATGCGGGAAGTCAAGGTCTCTTTTGAGAAAGAGATCTTCTATCTTTTCTTTTATTGTTTCTTTATGGATATAGGTTTTAGGATAATTTTTTTTAAGCACCAGGTGTCCAAATAAATACAGATCCGTACCGGTATTGGGATTTCTGGGGACTGGATAAGAGGAAGTGTATTCTGCCAGCGAAGCTCTCAGTTCATAACTCTGGTCAACTGATTTCATAGAGCTTGTAATTATCGCGCTCAGGCTTTTGAACATGTGAAAGCCCTTTAAATTAATATGACTGGCGGTGGCCAATTTTAACTCCTGTCCGATAATGGATAAGGAGTCATCGATCATTTTTTCATAAGCTTTAATGGCGGCTCTGTGTTCCAGAATCTCTTTGTCATTGGCGAAATCATCGCCGGAGAAATCAGGTATATTATTCGTGTCTGTCATTGTAGAGTAAGATGCGTGTTGGGATTACTTATCCAGCACTTGATAAAGATAGGCTAACCAGGCAGAGCGACGCTCGTGTTTTTCCCATTTTCTTCAATATACTATCATGTGCCTGCCTTTCAGCTTTCAGTCCATAAACCGGATCATTTTCGATATATCCTGAAAATACTGGGGTGACCAGATGTCCAGTTTTTTATAGTTTTTTATAAATGGTAAAACATCTTCTTTAACCCGATTAATCGAAACAGATTTTATTCTGTTATCGGTCAGTTGGAAAAACTCTTCCCGGCTCATTTTTTGTGAGGGCCAGTCACCACTATCATGCGCACGTATCGCCAGGTGCCGGAGATGCAACGGAACCCCCTTTTGTATATACCATTCCATGTCGTACCAGTCTCTTCCCTTTACACGGTTGCCCCATTTGCGAAAAAGGAAAGCATGCATTTTGCCGGCAAAGAGATCTGGCAACTGATAACATTTCGTGTAAAATGAAAACGGTTTTAGTAGCAGTTTTTCTTCGGTCAGGAATCCAGGTGGCGGGTTCTTGTCAACTTCCAGTTTGATTTTAATAGTAGGTGTTATTTTATCCAGTTTTTCCTGTGGAATAATTCCTTTCAGAATAATTTCCTGCCAGGCGGTATCTGATTTCAGGAATGCGGATTCAACCTGGCTGATCTTTGTTTTTTGTTTTTTTTCTATGCGCACTTCAATACCAAGAGCGGCCAGTTCCCTGGTCATGCCATCGAGATAGGGTTGTAGTGAAAAGTCGGGTTGACTTTTTAATAAAGAAAAATCCAGGTCTTCCGAAAACCGGTCAAGGCCATGAAAGATTCTTAATGCTGTACCGCCATAGAAGGCTGCTGATTCAAAAAATCGGCTCCGCTGTAGTCCGGCAAGCGCAATTTCCTGCATGATCTCCCGTAAAGCCTGTTGGGCTTCATCATTATTTTGAGGACGATAGGTTTCCAGCCATTCCTTAATCATAACCCCTCCAGTGTTTTTAATAACATGACTAAACTGCTTTTCTTGGGTGCATCGGCTAACCAACTTTGAATCAGGGAAAGATCCAGTTGAGTCAGCGCTTCCCGCTCTATACGGAGATCCTCTGTCAGGAAATCCCTGGTTTGGCTGACGCTACGCAGGAGCAAACCACTCTTGGTTGCAATGATGTCGCACAATGCCTTTTCGGGGCTGGCTATCAGAATAGTCTGATCGGTGGCTGATTCCACCATCCTGATGCCAAAACTGTAATAGGGCAGACGCTGGTGCGTATACTCAAAAAGTCCAACCGTAGTACGGAAAATTTTGGAAGATCCAGTGGTCATTGAAGCTATAGTGGTAACCTGCTCCGGTATCAGTCCCCAGTAAGAAAGCGCTGCTTCGAGTGAGACATAGCTTGGGCCATAGATATGGTTGGCAAGTACATAAACGGAAGGCCTGCGATTGCTTAATGAAGGACCGATTATGTATAGTCCCCGTTTTACCGGCGTCAGTATGTTTTTCTTTTCCAGTTCCCTCACTTTATTATGCGGACGCAAATAATCCCTGAGCAGATCCTTCAGAATGCTCTGTGTAATAGGCTGCCCATCATATTTTAGTAAAGACTGCTCAATCGACACGATTGTCATTTTTTGGGTAGATAATTGGATTGTTTTACATTATCTATTGTAAAAGTAGCAAATATTTGTCAAAATTTAGATGAATAATTGGATTATTTTACACTATCTATATAAAATTTGACATTTTAATAATTGCCTACTTGATATGCAGTGCTTTGGTTATGACTTGAATAGGTGCCCTGGTTAGACTTCTTTGAGTAAGAAGAGTAACAGCGCTTATTTATCACTCCAGATAGACTTCAACTGAAATATCTCCAGTTTCTTAACGAGGCTTTTCCGGTCGGGACCGGAGTTTCTTACGAAGGTCTCAATACGTCCCGTCTTTTTTTTGTTGAATGGCGCTACATAATATATTTCGCCGTCGTTGATAAAAATCTCCAGGATGTTTTTGTCGACAATAGCTTCAATTTTGAATATTTCTGTACCGGGTTTTACATACTCAAATCCTGAACCCGGTGTTTCACTGGTAGAAAAGATACCCAGCAGATCGTCGTACAGTATTTCATAGCCAAGTATGCTGAGGCCAAACTGGTTCGCATCTCCTTTCTCTATTTCAGCAATTATATGCAGTGGCTCATCCGCCACAGGAATTCTTAATGGCGTATTGACATTGATAGACTTATTTTCAACAAGCTGTGGATTGTAATGCAAGGATGCTATTTCCGGAATGGGGGTAGGGCAGAGCCTTAATCCGTCGAAAGTATTTTTCAACTTTAATTCAGTCGGTATGAACATGGCCTGGTTAAATGGTGCGCCCAGTGCGGTAATGCCGCGGCCCCATCCAACCTGGATGCGTCGATTGCCTGGCTCATTGTTGTAAGTCTGAGCGGCATAAAAGTAGCCTCCGCCATAATCATATTTTTTCAGGTGCTGACTGATCGTGAAATTTTTGCCATCAAAATCACCGATTATATAACGGCCTGTGGCATCATACATCACCCATTTGATTTCGTTTGCCCTTCCTTCTACCGGCAGTGGGAAGAGTTCGGGGCATTCATAAAATCCCGCAACTCCCGATTGGTAAGTCCAGTTTTTTAAATCAGGGGAAGTGTAAATGAGATGTTGGTTAATAATAGCAGTATTGCCGTCTGACATTTTTTTTGTTCTTCCCTCGTCCCATACGATCATCACCCAGTGGTTGCCGGGTTTGTACCAAAATACCCTTGGGTCTCGTCCATTGTGTTTAAGAACAGGGTTGCCCGGGTAATCTTCAAATGTTTTTCCATTATCGTAGCTCATCTTAATGCATTCGCCCCGGCCGGTACTCGTATAAATAGCCACCAGCGGATCAATACCATTTTTGCGGAAGCCTGCCGTGTTTTGTGGGTCATAGACAGCGCTGCCGGAAAAGGCGGCATCTCCTTCCTGGAAAGGATAAATGGCCTCGGGCAATTCTTTCCAGTGAAGCAGATCCGTACTTACTGCATGGCCCCAGTGCATATTGCCCCAGGCCCAGCCATAAGGGTTATGCTGATAGTACAAATGATACTGACCGCCATAATAGATAAGTCCGTTGGGATCATTGATCCATCCCCGTTGCGAGGAAAAATGTACCTGTGGCCGCAACTGTTCTTTATACAGACTGTCCTGTCCCGGAAATTTTGAATCTGCAAATACCATTTTTAGTCCTTTGACAGGATCTTCTACCGGTTCTTTTTTTGTGAGGTTGTTTTGCCGGGTGATATTGGTAAAAGCTTCTCCATCGCGTGCATTGGCGGTGGAGATGCTCATCGTAATCGTTTTGCCCTGGTAAGGCGCTACATCAAAGAATACCCAGTAGTCAGGATTGGCTGTTGCCAGTTTTACGGTAAATACATCGAGCATCCTGCCATCCAGCGAAATCTTTGCATTTATCAGCCGGTTGGTTTCGGTGACAGGGATATTGAGATAGGTTTGACCTTTGAGAATCTTGATTTGCCGTATACTATCGGCTGGCTGGTTGCTCTGTGCGCTGACAAAAGCACAGCTGCAACTGGCTAAGATGAAAGGGAGAAGTTTCATTGTTTGCTTTTTGAGTTTACAACAGCCGTCTCATTCCTTCTTTTTGCCGGATATAAGTTCCTGTTCGATATCTTCCAGTGATATGCCTTTTGTTTCGGGCATCTTGCCGAGCACCCATACCAGTTGTAATGCCATCATGCATGCAAAGAAGGCAAAAATGGGCCAGGGATTGTCTCTGAAAATTCCGTTGTCTTTATCCAGGAAAACGGGTGTAATCAATGTGATGAAAGCGGCGAATATCCAATGCGTGCTGGCACCAAATGACTGGCCTAGTGCGCGTACCTTATTGGGAAATATCTCTGAAATAAATACCCATATTACGGCTCCCTGGCCTATGGCATGGGCTGCAATAAAAAGCAGCAGGAAACTCAGCAGGAGTATGGGGTTGGCATGTGTATAGAAGCACCAGGCTACCATGGCAAGGCTAATGATATAACCCAGTGAACCCAGGATCATCAGCTTTTTTCTTCCGATGCGGTCAATAAAATATAAACCAACAAAGGTAAAAAGGAGGTTGGTGCCTCCTATGGCAATGGAATTAAAGAGGGATTCCTTTGCAGCCAGCCCGGCTCTTTCCAGGATTTCGGGGGCATAGTATAAAATGAAATTAATGCCCGACCATTGATTAAAGAACGCTATCATGAATGCAAGCCAGATGACTTTTTTGTAACGTCCGCTAAAAAAGCCGGTATTGCTGCTATCCTGTTTTTCCTGCTGATGGCTGCTGACGATTGCAGACACGGCTGCACCGGTGTCTGTTATGCCCAATCTGGAGAGAATTTTTTTAGCGCCGCCTTCATCGTTTTTTCTTGTGAGCAGCCAGCGTGGACTTTCGGGTACACCCATTACCAGTAGTGAATAGATCAGCGATGGTACAGCCAGTATGCCCAGCATCCACCGCCAGTCGTTGGCACCGCCTACACCCTGCAGCAAATAATTAGATATAAAGGCTATGAGTATACCGAAAACGATATTAAACTGGTATAAAGCTACCATTCGTCCCCTCCTGTTGGCAGTAGTGATTTCAGAAATATAAGTGGGGGCGGCCACAGATGATACGCCAATGCCAATGCCGCCGATAAACCGGAAGAAAGAGAAACTATACGGTTCAGGAGCCAGTGCTGTACCAAATGCAGAAAGTGTAAAAAGGATACCGATCCATATCAGCACTTTTTTTCGGCCGTATCGCTCGGTGGGAATACCGCCGAATAATGCACCCAGCACCGTGCCCCAAAGCGCCATCGACATGATAAAAAAGCCATGAAACCATGGAGAAGTATGCCATAGCTCTCTGATAGGCAGATTGGCGCCTGAAATAACCACCGTGTCGAAGCCAAAGATGAAACCGGCGAGGGCAGCAGTTAGTGATATACGTGTTACATAGCCATTGTTGCTACCTGCTGGATCCGGTAAAGCAAATCCGCTGCGTTCATTCATTTGCATAAGAATTTTTTATAAATCCCCGGCAAAGCACAACGATTGAGATCTATGGAAATGGCAATCGGATCAATATATAGCCAGATAAAACGCGCAGATGGTCTATGCTCATTTCTTCATAAGCAGAATCGTTAGCTTCAGTCACTCCGGTTATGGAAGTGCTCCTTATAAAAATACTGAAAAAGTTTAATTTGTTTTTCGCGCTATTTTTTCAAAAGTCCTGTTTAACAGTTTCTGGGAAATAATGGATAAAATATAAACAGGTAAATCCAACGCTGACATATCAAGTTGTAACTGATATACTTACTGATGATCTGCTTACCTGAGTTCCAGCTGCACAATCGATTTTGCAGGCAACTGAACCACCAGATCCGATCCGTCTTTGCGGGCTCCGGAGAATACTGCTGGCTTAATAGCTTCCGGTTTATTAAAACTATTGATATCAGTGAGTTTTTCGGAAGTCAGTATCTGTCCGGTTACTGCATTCCATTTGATACCAGGCAGGGTGCTGCGTAGTATAATTGCCTGGGTTGGATGCAGATTCACCAGTGTGATATGCGTGACGCCACTGCTGTCGATGGAAGCAGATATACTCAGTGCCGGTATCTTCCGGCCATCTACTACGTAGTCGGGAGATGTGAATGACAGGTTGAGCTTACGGGCATCCTGGTGTACTTTATAGAGGTCAAACACATAATAGGTAGGCGTGAGCAGCATTTGTTCTCCTTTGGTTAATACCAGGGCCTGCAGCACATTGACGGTTTGTGCCAGGTTGGCCATTTTTACCCGGTCACTGTGATTGTTGAAGATATTCAGGTTGATACCCGCAATAAGTGCATCGCGAAGACTGTTTTGCTGATAGAGGAAAGCTGGATTGGTGCCGGGTTCCACATCGGTCCAGATGCCCCATTCATCCACCACGAGGGCCACTCTTTTCTGCGGATCATATTTATTCATGATATCGCTGTGGCGGGTCACCAGTTCTTCCATGTACAGCGTATTCTTCATGGTATTGAAATATTCTTTTTCATCGAAACTGGTAGCAGATCCTTTTTTGGCCCAGTTGCCTGTAGGTATGGTATAATAATGCAGTGTCATGCCCCACATATCACCATTCCTCACTTTCTTCATCAATGTTTCGGTCCAGTTATAATCATCAGCATTGGCGCCACTGGCAATTTTGCGTAGCTGTTGTCCCTTATAATTCTTAAGAAAAGAGGCAAATTGTTTGTACAGGTCTGCGTAGTAGTCGGGTGTCATATTGCCTCCGCAACCCCAGGTTTCATTACCTACGCCCCAATAGGTTACATTCCAGGGTTGGGGACGACCGTTTTGTTTACGCAGATCGGTCATGGTGCTGCGCGCATCTGAGTTGATATATTCCACCCATTTCGACATTTCTTCGATAGTGCCGCTGCCGGCATTGCCGGCTATATAGGGTTCGCAGCCGATGAGCGAGCAAAGTTCAAGAAATTCATGTGTACCAAAACTGTTGTCTTCCGATACGCCTCCCCAGTTGGTGTTGACCATGTAAGGGCGTTGATGGGCTGGTCCTATGCCATCTCGCCAGTGGTACTCATCGGCAAAGCAGCCGCCGGGCCAGCGCAGGTTCGGTACTTTAATTCTTTTTAAGGCTTCCACTATATCCATACGGATGCGTCCTTTCTTTTCTACCTGCAGTGTATCACTTACCCAGAATCCATCGTAAATGCACCGGCCCAGGTGCTCCGAAAAATGACCGTAGATATGCCGGCTTATGACATTGGAAGGGGTTATGCCATCGACCAGTAAGCGGGTTTCGGATTGGGTATGACCGGAGAATACACATTGACCCAAAACCAGCAGACAAAAGATCAGTTTTTTCATATAGTAATAGTAGTAACGTAAAAGTACAATCAGGGGATTTACCGACCTGGCAGGTCCAGGCTTAGCCCGAAAGAGGAAGTTAATAAATAATTGCTGGTTAAGCGAAAATTAGCTGATTCAAGAGAGATAACAGCTTTGACGGAATCTGCTGTTGTGTTGACTCTATTATTTGCCGGCAACACAGGAATGTTGACGGATTGATTTTTTGCTGCAGCATATACCAGAATGGGACAGCCATATAGTCTTTATCGTTTTTCTGATCAGAACTTCCATCCTGTTTTTTTTCAACTACAAAGACTGGTGGTAGTTTCCCGAAAGACGAGTTATCATCTTTAATTTCTGCTACACCAGTGGCAAAAGGTCTTTATTATTTCGCAATTGAAACGACATAAACTATGTAGTAAGTGATTACTCTTAAATGAATCGGCAATAGCGTAATTTCTATTACAAATTTTATTAAATCTATGTAATTAATAGTAGTAGTATTTCATTAATATAATAATATTGCGATAATAATTTTTATATCCTACAACAAAACTATTTATGAGACTGGTTCTTTTACTTTTTGGCTTTCTTTCCAGCACCTGGATTCATGCACAATCAAATTATGCGGTCAGTCTTGATGGGACAAATGACTATGTTTCATTGCCCGGTTCGATCGCTGTAAGTCAGCTAAACAATTTTACAGTAGAGGCATGGGTTAAATGGAGTGGCACCGGCAACGGATGCATTTATTCCGAGACCCAGGTAGGTGACAATGCGCCCATGTTCAGCATTATTCCCCGGTCGGGCGATGGTGGTGGTATTGAGCTGACATTTCGGGACAATGCCTATACCGGCCTGCTCCTGCAGCCTGCTGTAGGTGTTGTTGCCAGCAATAAGTGGGTGCATGTGGCTGTAGTAAGAACTTCTGCTACAACCATGCGGGTGTATGTGAATGGGCAGTTGACCGACGATGCCAGTTTTACTGCTCCTGCTGCCTGGACTCCTACTGCGGTGAATGCGGGGGTACGTATACGAGCAGCCAGTACCGACTTTTTTAATGGTCAAATCGAGGATTTGCGTATCTGGACGGTTGCACGCACCCAGGCACAGATCAAGGAAGGCATGTTTGCAAAAAATCTCCCCGATAATTCCACCGGATTGCAGGCCCGTTACCGGTTCAATGAAGGGAGTGGTACAACTGCTGCCAGTTCCAGTACCAATACCTGGGGCATAAGCGGAACGCTGACGAACGGACCAACCTGGGTATCAAGTCCGGTTCAATATGGTAAGAATGCATTGCAGTGCGCATTGAGTACAAATCTGCTGACTGCTCCCATTATTACGACTGCAACTACCAATGTGACCATGGAAGCCTGGGTTTACCACAATGGAGGTACGAATACAGACCATATGCTGATGAGTAATGGAGGTGTAAATACCAGTGGTTATTCTTTTTTTATTAACGCTGGGCGGGTGATGGTACTCCTTTTGGGGGGTAAGGGCGTTTATAACACCGGAGTGAGTGTTCCGACCAATCAGTGGTGCCATTTCGCCCTAGTCATCAGTACTACGGGATGTACTCTTTACCGCAATGGAGTGCAGGTTTACACCAACAGTATTATACCCACTACACCGACGGGTTCATTTGTAATTGGGGGTAACCCGGGGCAGGGGCAGCCTTATGATGGTATGGTAGATGAGGTGAGGATTTGGAATGTGGCACGTACGCAAGCAGAGATTCAGGCTGGTATGGCCGCAGAAATTGATCCGGCTACGCCGGGGCTCGTCGGCTATTATACATTCAATCAAGGTGTAGCCGATGGCGACAATACCGGATTAACTACTGTGATAGATATGACCGGGAATAAGAATGCCACGCTGTCTAATTTTGTAATGACCGGTAGTGCATCCAACTTCCGTCAGCAGTCTAATGGATTAATTACGCTTCCGGTAAACTGGCTTTCCTTTGCCGCACGCGCGCAATCGCCTGGCGTATTGTTGCAATGGAGTACGGCGCAGGAGCAGAATAGCAAAGAATTTGTTGTTCAGCATAGCGCCGATGGCATTAGCTGGACAGACCTGGGCAGCGTAGAGGGAGCCGGTAACAGTAATGCGGTTAAAAACTATACATTCAGGCATACAACTCCGCTTTCCGGAAAAAATTATTATAGGATAAGGCAATCTGATTTCAATAATGCCACTACCTACTCAGCTATCCGTTCGGTGGATATGAAGGAGAGTGTGAAAGCTGTAAAAATTCTGAATAATCCTGTTGTAAACGGTCTGTTGCAGATACAGGTCAATACATCAACCCTTCAGCAGGTATCTTTTTATACCGCTGATGGCAGATTGCTTTGGACCCGGCAACTGACTGGCGGTACACATAGCATTGATATCAGTGCACTGCAAAGCGGAGTGTATATGTTGAAAACGGGTACACAATCAGAGAGAGTACTGGTTCGCTAGAACCTGGTATCGTTTTAATGTATTACTAAAAAGCCGTCAGTTTTATGACGGCTTTTTTATATCCGGTTGCAGGAGGTGATTTCAGCCAGTTTTTTCATAGATAAATTCTTTGAGCTATTCTGCAAACCAAAAGCGGGAGCATCTGATCTGGCAAAGTTTCGTTTCAGGGACGGTGCGTGTATTGTATTGCACAAAGCAGGTTGCCTTCCGTATCGAGGAATTTAAACAGTTTACCCACGTACGGTATTTCTGTAACGGGCATCACAATTTTTCCACCTGCCCGCTCAACACTTTTTGCCGTTTCATTTATGTCGGCTACCTCAATAGAGCATTCAAAGCCATTGATCCTGTCAGCCACAGGAGTATAGGTTCTGCTTTGCAAAGACCCAATAGGCCGCTGTGGATCGTCTGTATGTTTGATTTGCATAAAACCCGGTTGTCCGTATCCATTTGTTTGCCAGTTAAAGACGGACTGATAAAATTGGGCAGCACGATCTATGTCATCGGTGTAGATGGCAAAATGGGTGAGTTTGTTCATATATAATATTTAGGTTTAATGATGAGGCAGCATCAGATTTCTATAATAGCCGAAGGGTTATCTCCGTTCCAGTCTTTTAATATGGTTGTTTTGATACTGTACAGATTTTTATTGCTGCATGTTATTATTCTGACTTTTCCGTCCAGTTGCTGAATAGCGCCGGGCGTTACTCCCAGCAGTGTTTTATAAGAGCGATTCATATGTGATGCATCCCAGAAACCTGTGGCATAGGCGGTGTCTTCGACCTTACTGCCTTTTACGATCAGGTTCAGCGAATCCACGATTTTCATCCAGAGCATGAAATTCTGTATCGGTTGCCCCACCTGCTCTTTGAATAAATGGCGTATACGGCTCTCAGACAGGTGTACCTGTGCCGCTACTTCTTTCACCGTTAGTTGCCGCTCGCGTGATTGTGCTATAATGGCAATGGCTTTCTCCACACGTTCATCTTTGAGTACGGTGGTGTCGGGGTTTATAAGATGCCGGAGTATCAGCATATATCCGCGGAAAAGACTTTCGCAATCGCTTTCGACCAGTAGTTTCTTAAAAAAATTGTGGCTTAGTTTCCTGATATCAGATTTTGACAGGTCGTTGATGCCCTGGGTAGCCAGGAATTTGTGGCTAAGCTGCCGGGCATAATTACTGTCTTTGTCGAGATAAAGAAACAACTGTATGCTATTGTTACTGTCGAGCTGATGGATATGCCTGTCTTTAATGATAGCTGCGGAGTACTCCTGCCAGTCGCTGTCTTTATCCTTTAATTTAAAGGTGCGGTCAAGGTCGAACACCAGTTGCAGGGTGTCGTGGTAATGAGGGCTTGTATTAAACGACATGCCCCAGAATACACTGAAGCCATTCCATACATAAAGTGCCGATGCATTGCCGATATCTCCCTTTTTCAAGATACTTTCCCGTTTGGTTTAGCTGTTTTATAAAGCGGTTTCATCGGATATGGATACGGAACAGGCTTTGTCCGGCAGCGCACCAGAGACCGTCATTTTTCTGTTTTGACCAAATCTACAATAAAGAAGCACAGGCTTTTTGTACAAAATGGCTAAATAAAGGAAACCGCTAACGTTCTTACAGATCAACCACGGTTTCGTTTACTACTTTCAGAAAAGGTTCGATTAGCTTTGATTCATTGGCGTTTGCATAGCAGATGCTGATTGATGTCAGCGTTTTTACAACCTAAAATGGCCGGTACTGTACTTTTCCGATCAATAATTTTTGAAAGGAAGCCGGACAGATTGAGACTCCCAGGTTAGCCTCAACCAGGCTCACGATAGTTTGCCATTCGTAGGCTTCCTGTACAATATTGGGATAAAAACCGCCCCTCACAAATACTGTATGTACTTTATCATATAAAAAACATACGGTTTTTCTGTTTCCAGTAATATTAAGCCGGTTAAAAGGGTGACCCTGAATAGTAATATGAATATTATTATACCCGACTGAACGGCGATGCTTTTGCCAACGATGGATAATCTCGTTGCGGGTACCTCCCTTGACGGGGGGCTAATCGGGGCAGGCCCCATCTCGCTTCACCGACAGGTTTTGCCTGATCGGCGAGCTGGTCAGGCCACGATGGCATGTATTGGGTAGGTTTGGGCTCAGGTTGTATAGTGTGCAGGGCATAACTCATCATTTAATGAGTACAGGCCAGGCAGCAACAACCCGCTCAACACTCCTTATGCACAGTACAAAACAAATATTTCAGACCAATTCAAAATGGAGATGGAGAGTCTTTCTGTGGGCAGGAAGATTTATTCTCATTACCATCGTCCTTATGATTCCCGTGGTGATCATCACTATGAACAGAGCTGCCAGGCCCGGACTTCCCCTGATTGCAGGCGATAATTATACAATGCAGCATCTGGCCAGTCCGGCCGTTCCCGCGGGATTAAACAAACGGGATATGCAGAAGTACAGAGGTTTTGACGCGTATTTGACCGCCCGTGGAAAAATTAAAAGACTGGAAAACAGAAAAGAACCGGTGAATATCCGGGAAATAAGAGCCGCATTCTATGTTGACTGGGACCCCCAGTCATTTTATTCACTCCAGAAGAATATCGGCAAGCTGAATATGGTAATACCGGAATGGTTGTTTATTGATCCCCACGCGGATACATTGCGGCCTGATGTTGATCTGACGGCTTTGCAGCTGATGAAAAGTAATCATGTACAGATCGTACCGCTTATTAATAACATTAATGAAGATAAAGGGGAAGGTGAATTTGATGGAACCATTATTCACCGCATTCTTCACAATCCCCTTAAAAGACAACGTCTCATAGATGACCTGGTGAAATTTGTCAGGAAATATCAGTTGCAGGGCATCAATATTGATTTTGAAGAGTTCAGCGAAAGAAGTGATGAGCCTATAATCGCATTCCAGAAAGAATTGTATGAAAAATTGCACCCGCTTGGTTTGCTGGTTACCCAGGATATTATGCCGGCCAACGAAGATTTTAATGTAAAGGAGCTGTCGAAGTATAATGATTATATATTTCTGATGGCATATGATGAGCATTACAGTACAAGTGTACCCGGCGCCATCAGTAGTCAGAAATGGGTAGAAAAGGTGCTCGATAAAGCGGCCGGTGAGATACCCTCCGGTAAAATAATCCTGTGTTTTGCCGGGTATGGATACGATTGGCCAGCCGGCACCGAAGCCTCCACCGTCACCTACCAGGAAGCAATGGCCAATGCACAGGAGTTTGCAGCGCCTATTGATTTTAACAACGATGATTATAATAACTACTATACTTATACAGATGCAGCCCGGGTAAAACATAGTGTGTGTTTTACTGATGCAGCCACCAATTTCAACATCATCCGGTTTGCTGATGAATATGGTACAGCCGGAACGGCGTTATGGCGACTGGGGAGTGAAGATGAACGCCTGTGGTTGTTTTACAATCGCAGTCTCGATGATCGCAGCCTGCAACAGCAACCTTTCGATTTTAATATATTAAAGTTAGTCAATACACCGGTCGAAAAACCGGATTATATCGGAGATGGTGAGATATTGAATGTGGTGACAACTCCCCGGCCAGGTATTATTGAGCTGGAAACGAATAGTAAGGAGGAATTTATTTCTGAAGAACGATATATTCAGCTGCCAACAAAGTATGTCATAAAGAAATATGGCAATGTGCATAACCAGGTCATTCTCACATTCGATGATGGGCCAGACCCACTGTATACGCCTCAGGTGCTGGATATTCTGAAAAAGGAAAAAGTGCCGGCTACATTTTTTATCGTCGGTATGGAAGCGGAAAACAATTTACCCCTTTTGAAAAGAATCTATAAGGAGGGACATGAGATCGGCAATCATACGTTTACTCACCCCAATATTGCCGCGGTGAGCAATGAACGGGCAGGTATTGAAATGGAAGCTACCAGATTGCTGATTGAAGCTGTTACGGGACATAGTACGTCATTGTTCCGGGCGCCGTACAATGCCGATGCGGAACCCTCTACAGAAGCAGAACTGAAACCTATTGCCCTCAGCAAAGAGAAAAACTACTATACAGTTGGGGAAAGTATTGATCCCACTGACTGGGAAGAAAATATCTCTGCAGATAGCATCTATAACAGAGTGATCAGCCAGTATGAGGCCAACCCGGAAAAGGGAATTATTCTCTTGCATGATGCGGGTGGTGACCGTCAGGCTACTGTAGATGTGCTGCCGAGGCTTATTCATTATTTCAAAAGCAGGGGAATAGCATTCACAACAGTTTCTAAATTGCTGCATACTACCAAAGATGTAGTGATGCCTCCTGTTCATAGCAGCCTGGTTCAGCTGAATGGACAGATTTTTGGCCTGGGTTACTGGGCGGAGCATTTTATAACGGCGGCCTTCTGGATTGCTATTGTGCTGGGGCTTTTGCGGATAGTTTTAATGGCTGTCATGGCCACGATGCAAAAGATAAAATCTGCTGGTGCTGCCAGCCTTTCCGGGCTGGCTGTAGCTGATCTTCCGGAGGTGAGTATTATTGTTCCTGCATATAACGAAGAAGTCAATGCTGTTAAAACCATTCAAAACCTGCTGCAGCAGGATTACCCCCGGTTTGATATCATTTTTGTAGACGACGGTTCAAAGGATAGTACTTATGAAAAAGTAATGAACGCATTTTGTACACAGCGCCGGGTGAAGGTGTTTACAAAACTGAATGGCGGGAAGGCTTCTGCTCTGAATTTTGGTATCAGCAAAACGGAGAACCAATTTGTGATTTGTATTGATGCTGATACACAGTTGAAGCCCGATGCCGTAACACAATTAATGAAGAAGTTCTCAACTGCTTTGGAAAAAGGAGAGGTAGGGGCTGTGGCAGGTAATGTGAAAGTGGGCAACGAGAGAACCATTCTTACCAAGTGGCAGAGTATAGAATACGCTACTGCGCAGAATTTTGACCGTAGAGCCTTTGATCTTATAAACGGTATTACCGTGGTGCCTGGGGCCATTGGCGCATTCAGAAAAGAAGCTATCGAAAAGGCTGGTGGTTTTACAACCGATACACTGGCGGAAGACTGCGATCTCACCATACGGATATTGAAAAATGGATATCGTGTAGTAAACTGTACAGAAGCCGTTGCGATTACGGAAGCGCCTGAAACAGTAAGGCAGTTTATGAAACAACGCTTTCGCTGGAGCTATGGAGTCATGCAGAGTTTCTGGAAAAACAGGGATGCCTGTTTTAAACCCAAATACAAAGGACTGGGGCTTGTATCGCTCCCCAATATTCTGATCTTCCAGCTATTGCTACCACTGCTGGCTCCTCTGGCAGATCTGGCACTTATACTTGGCCTGTTCTGGAACAGGCACAATCCGGCCAGTCTGCATAAAATAGGCTTTTACTATTTGGTCTTTATGCTGGTTGATTTGCTGGTAAGTATGATCGCTTTTCTTTTCGAAAAAGAGGATTTCAGGAAGCTGGTCTGGCTAATTCCACAACGGTTTGTATACCGGCAACTGATGTATGTTATTTTATTCAGGGCCATACGCAAAGCCATAAAAGGCGATAGCCAGGGATGGGGCATACTGAAAAGGACCGGTAATGTAAAACAGGTGGTGCCTTCCGCCCAGTCTTAAAACGCGCGCCTTAGCGCTGATTTGTTGCCCGAAAAGATTAATTATTGATAAGCCGGCAGTGGCATGATCCTGTGCATCTTATTTAGCGATAGCATCTGCCCATTCAGCGATTACTGAATTAGCTGCCTGTCACAGGAGTGTAAGTTTATATCAGCATTCTGGCCTGTATTTTCAGGAAACGCTGAGTAGAGGTTATGCGTCAATCAATGTCAGGAAAATGATATTCATTAAAAATATTGAAATTTTATTTTATGAACATGCTTCATCAAATACGCCGATGGGAGTACCTGCATCACAAAATAGTTATTTTGATTTTGCGTGTCGTACTCGGTATTATCATAACGCTTAAAGGAATTTTTTTTCTTAGTAATTATAACTATCTCGAGTCATTGCTCAGCAGCAGCCTGTTGCACCATTTTGCAGGGCCTTTCTGGGTATATTATATCACGTTTGCCAACCTGCTTTGCGGAATTTTTCTCATCATTGGCCTCTTTACGCGGATTGCTTTATCGATTCAGATACCCATGCTCATAGGTGCTGTGTTATTTATCAATCCGGGCGAACATGCTTTGAGGCTTAATGGTGAGTTTGTTTTGTCCGTATTGGTACTGGGTGCACTTTGCTATTTTCTGATAAAAGGACCTGGCGAAATGTCTATGGACAATTATTTGAAAAGTAATGAATTGTAGATTGAGCTGTTGACGCTCTTAAAAGAGACGCTGTGTGATTATTTTGAGAGCCAATATTGTGAGTGCAGTCTTTTGAGGTAATGGGCTGATAGGATGTTAAAGAGCAAAAAAAACGAAATCGCAATTATTGTCTTTTCATCAGCATCAGGCCGGCGCATCCGATTAGAAAAAAACTGATTACCAGCGGCATCACACTATGCTGCATCAGCTGACTGATCAAAGTACCCAGCAATGATCCGGTAAAAAAGAAAATGGTTCCATATATGGAAGCAGCCAGCCCTGCCATTTCTCCCAACGGTTCCAGTGCCAGCGCGCTGCTGTTTGGCTCTATAGCCAGGTTAATAGCCAGTAAGAGACCAGTGCCGCCGAAGAAGACTGCAATCCCTGGCTGGTAGTTGCTCAGCACGGCAATCAGTACCAGTATGCCGGCTATACCTGTATAGATCAGCAACAGTGTACGAATTGCACGTTTGGCTCCCCAGCGCATAGACAAACGTGAATTTATAAGCGTGCATACCGACATGCCGAGACCAATGGCAGCAAATATCCAGGGAAAGAGAGCAGGTTGCCGATAGACTTCGCCCACCAGTCGTTCCGAACTGGAGACATAAGAGCTAAGTGCAGAAAAAAGGAGCGTGGTAATAGCCGTATAACGCAAAAAGGTTCGGTTGCCTGTGACCTGGCCAATGGAATTTTTGAGCGATTTCCAGTTTAATCTGGCTCGTAGTGCCGGTGGTAGTGATTCTTCTAAACGGAATGACCAGATAAAGATCAGCAGACCAAATACAGGAGGAGTCAGAAACACCACTTTCCAGGAGCTTATAGAGAGAATCAGCATGCCCAGGAATGGCGCAAAGATGGGTGTAAAAAGAAAGATGGTCAGAATAAGCGACATGGTGCGTGCCATCTGATCGCCTGCGAACCGGTCGCGTACTCCTGCTATGGTAGTAGTGAAAACAGCCGATGCTCCCATGCCGGCAACGAAACGTGCTGCACACATCACCCCAAGACTGTTTGCACAGGTGGCTACCAGCCCGCCAATAATATAAAGCGGGAAACCAATTCTCAATATCGCGAGACGGCCAAACCGGTCAGAGAAGATGCCGAAAATGAGCTGGGCTACCTGACCCATAAAAAAGAAGACGATAATATTGGAAGTGACGGTTGAATTGGGATCGAGACCAAAGTGCCGGCGCAACTCACCCAGGGCCGGCAGCATAATGTCGATTCCCAGTGCTGTCAGCATCATGGTGCTGGCAGACAGGGTAATATATTCTGCCGGTTTCATTCTCAATGCAGGTTTAATGTGTTGACGCATGGTGCTGGGGATTGTGAGAAATTGATAGCTGCACTACAAAACTATTGATTGGATTTTGTAATATCCGGTGCGATTACGACAATCAATGGGTTGATCCGGACATTCGGATCCCAGACTGATGGCAGTCTGTAAAGGGTTTGCTTCCGGTTATCAAAAGGGGAAACATTTTTGAGCGGAATGGTTAAATTCACCATAACCGTTATTCATTAGTAATAATAAAGAAATGTGTATGTCCGCCTTTCCCCACATTCGGTGACAGCAGGTTTTTCCCACATTGCAGGTGTCTGATATTTATGCCGCAATGGAGTTCTATGTACAGAAACTGGGCTTTGCCCAACAGTTTGTCTGGGGCGAGCCAGTTGTGTTTGCCGGTGTTGTGCCCGACAAGACAACGATTCATCTTGCACTGGTAAATGAGGTTCGAAACAGGTCGGTCGTCAATTTTGTGGTGAACGATGCTAACAAATTGTATCAGGTTCACCTGTCAAATAGCGTCAGGATAGTTGTGCCAATTGATGACCGCGAATATGGCTTGCGTGATTACCAGGTCGAAGATCCCGATGGCAACCTGATCGGTTTCGGACATTATATCTACAACCAGGGACCTGCCGTGAAAATAGAAAGAGTAGAGGTGCAGGTGCGACTCGAAAAGCGATTAGCAGCGTTGCGTCAGGATATGGTTGTTCACAAGGGGACGGATCTTACCGGGGTAATGGAAGAAACCTTTCTGCATACATTCGAGAAGTTGGGCGATTCTGTAGCCAGTCCGCATACCGAAGCCACGCTGGATTATATTCAGGAGCTGAAGAAGGAACATGGGATTGATTATGATACGCATGCCAGTAGCCGGTTTGTGGAGTGAGAAAAGGGAAGATGGGGTAAACAGGTATTGATGAAGATGTTATTTTACAAGTAGTTGATAGTCATCTCAATTGATTAATTGGTCTGTTTTTGATACATTTTTTTTAGTAAAATGCCCTGTAAACGTAACGTTTATCGCCAAGAAATGCCCTAATTTTATGACATGTATAAGAGAGGCATAATAGGAGAGTTGAATAAATGGAGGCAAAGGAGAGATCGTAAACCTTTGATAATCAGAGGTGCACGGCAGGTCGGCAAAACCACTGTGATTCGTGACTTTGGCCGGGAATTTACCCAGTTTATATATCTCAACCTGGAATTGCCGGATGACAGAAAACCTTTTGAGGATTTTACCAATTTTGATATCCTGCTTCAGTCGCTTTTCTTTCTGAAAAATCAATCGCTGGAAAGCAGAAAGGATACACTCATTTTTATAGATGAGATACAGGAGGTGCCTGCTGCCCTGCAACAGCTTCGTTATTTTTTTGAAGAAGCGCCGGATATTCCTGTGATTGCGGCCGGCTCTCTACTGGAGAGTTTATTCAATCCCGATATTAGTGTACCCGTGGGCAGGGTAGAATACCTGGCGATCTACCCGGTTTCTTTTCCAGAATTTTTGGGGGCTATAGGTGAAACGGCTGCACTTGAGCAACTGCAGAAAATACCGATGCCTGAATTTGCTCATGATAAACTCATGCAGCTGTTTCGAACTTATTGCCTGATTGGGGGAATGCCGGAGGTGGTGGCACACTATGCAGCACATCGCGATATTACTGCACTGAGCCGGATTTATGAATCATTGCTGGTATCGTATATGGATGATGTAGAAAAATATGCCGCCAGCAATGCACAGGCAAATTATATCCGTCACGCCATTCGCAGCAGCTTTGCCGAAGCAGGACGTCGTATCAAATTTCAGGGGTTTGGAAATTCAGTCTACAAATCGCGCGAAATGGGGGAGGCTCTCCGGACACTTGAAAAGGCACTGTTACTTCATCTGGTATTTCCTCAAACAAGTCCGGTGTTCCCGCTTCAGCCTGATCATAAAAAATCACCCAGACTGCATGTGTTGGATACCGGTATGTTGAATTATTATACAGGTATTCAAAAAGAAATTATCGGTACAGCAGATCTGGGTGCCGTGTACGCGGGGACAATGATCGAGCATATAGTCGGGCAGGAACTGCTCGCGCGCCAGTATAGCTCCCTCCATGGGCTTAACTTCTGGGTACGGGAAAAAACAACAGCAACAGCAGAGGTTGATTACCTCTATCCGTATAATGGGAAACTGGTACCAGTGGAGGTTAAATCAGGAGCGGAGGGCAAGTTACGATCATTACATCTGTTTATGGACCTCTCGCCTCATAATATGGCCGTTCGGTTTTATGAAGGTAAGGTCAGCCTCTCAAAAATTACTACCCCTGGAAAGAAAACGTACCATTTGTTGAATCTTCCGTATTGTCTCGTATCGCAGATAGAAGAGTATGTGAGATGGCTTGAGCGGCAAGTATAATGAGAATCCCACGGCAATTATAATTTGGCGGTCAGCCACACCGAGGTCACGCTGGATTATATCGGGAAGTTAAGGGGAAAATATCCAATTGTTTATGATACTCAGTTGCCGGTTTGTGGAGTGAAAAAGCTGCATGTTTTGGACAGCATTGATGAATTATGGCGTAAATTGCTATTCAACTCGCTGGAGAACTACAATGAATATAGATCGGGTTGTCAGGATATTTGTAGTTTTTTTGACTCAAAATCAGGTCGGAGTACGGCCCTGATCTCTGACCGGAGCTGTACAGCTGAAGAGGGTTCACGTAACGACTGGGTGCTGGCCGGTGAAAATTATTGGCCGAAAGAAAAGTGTTAGCAGCAAACCAATTGCTGGTAGTAACCATATAGTGCATATAGATGATCATATTTCCTCTAATCTATGGATAGATATGGACGATGATAAAAAACGAAAGCTATCAAAGGATATTATAGATGCTTTCAATAAAAGAAAACCTATCGCTGCAACATTGACAAAAGTTATTGCAGATTGGCAAGTATATTTTTTTGAGTTAAAGAGATATAAATCGGGACAGAAGCTTTTGAAGAGAATAGGACCTGTTGTTATTGGTGTTGAATTGGAGAAATTTCTTTCTTATGAATATAGGCCCAGGTTTGTTCTTTATAATCTGATTAACAGCAGGAGTAATACCCTTATAACAATTATTGATCAGGTAATAAAAGATGAGAGAGGGTTGGATGCTACGGTCGAATATGCAAAACACTCAGACACCTATCTTAGGTCCTGTGAATTGTTGAATAAAAAATCCCAGGTTACTCTTTTTGGTAAAGTGACCGTGGAGAATATTATTAAGGGGATTCTTTCATTTGTTGAAAACGATATGTATGGTAATTGCTTTTGGTCATGTGATGCTGTTATGCAGCTGTCTCGTTTACTGAATGAAGAACATAAAAGGGAAGAATATTTTGATAAGGCAGTAGAACTTGCGAGGCAAAAAGTTCCTTCTGCGATACTGGAGACATGCAGTTTGGGAACCGAAAAATGGATTAATGACAACAGAAGCCTGACTATTAATGAGATTAACTCACGCATTTCCGATAGTATTCGAAAATTTAATTTCGATGACATTCCGGAGTATTAATGTAATGAGAATAAAACGAATATTTGCTAATGTATCTGGGCGCCCGAACTGGTTATAAGCATGAAAGAGTATAAAGATTTATTAAAAGCCGTTGAAATCTTCCTGAAACAAGAAGGATTAACAAAGAAAGGAAACACCTATTACCTGGCAAAGGATGGGAATTTGGGGGTGATCAACTTTCAAAGAAGCAGAGACATGATAGAAGGGGGGGGGCGAAATTTACTATTAACCTGGGAGTTTTTTCGAGTAAATTATCGGAAGCGCTACCATACGGTATTAAAGGGAAACCTGCTATAGAAGATTGTCATTGGCGAATACGTGCTGGATATTTGCTCCCTCAAAAGCAGGATCATTGGTGGATTGTCGTTGAAGGACAGCCTATAGAAAACCTGGCCACAGAAATAATTGCAGCTTTGGAAGCAGTATTGTTGCCGGAGTTAAAAAGGTCTGTATCTGATGAAAGTTTGAAAAATAAATGGATGGATAGTGTTTCGGGAGGGATTACTGAGTTTCAGCGATTTGTTTTTTTGACTACGCTCCTTAAATTGGACAAAGATGAGCGATTAAAAAATGTGGTCGATGATTTTGTGTCTTTGTCAAAAGGAAGGTCAATGGAGGCCTCAGTGCGGGAGCACGTAAAGGAGTTGGGATTATAATGATAGGGTATGATTGTAAAAGTAACAGAAACCTGATGGTAAATGATCGGTTAGCTTCAAATAATAGTGCTGAAATAATCATTTATCAGGATTGAATAGTGAGATTGATTTGGCGTTATCATTTAAGATGGAAATGAAACAAGTTAATATCAATATAGCAGTCGGTTAAAAAAATTATGAGGAGCAGTTTCACATTAAAGTGAGCCTTAGTCAGGATAATTGTTCTTCGCTAGCCATTGCCCTTTTTTATTAAAAGAGAAACTTGCAGACTGTAGGGTTGAGATTCCCGATTTTTTTTGATTTTAAAGCTAAGCGATGATCAATATTCATGCGTTGAATCACACATCGTTAATAAGGAGAGGGGAAGTAAGCGAGATGCTGAGATGACCCGGATCTCATGGAGGAGAGGGTGGCTTATGTATTCCGATATGTGCTGAGTGTTTTTAATGACCCTGTAGGCTCCCCCAAAGTTCGGCCAATGAAGTTAGAGTTAACAAGGGTTTGATTTGTTAACTTTAAATTTTAATACATGAGAAAGCGATTTACAGAAACTCAGATTGTTTCTG
>MKTY01000016.1 GCA_001898485.1 Sphingobacteriales bacterium 46-32
TTGATCTTAAAAAGGTGGATGGTTAGAGGTAGAAGGTAAAGGGCATTATTCTCTACTATCTACCTTCCTCCTCCTACCTCCTACCTCCTACCTCCTACCTCCTACCTTCTGCCTTCTTCACTAACTCCGCATATTCTCATACTGCAAAGGAATGCCCAGGTCCCATGTTTTGGAAGCCTGAATTACTGTTTGCAGATCATCGATTTTTTTGCCGGTTACACGAACCAGGTTATCCATAATGGAAGCCTGTACTTTCAGTCCTGATTCCTTGATGATCTTTACGATCTTCTTGGCATCTTCCTGTGCCAGTCCATTCCGCACCATCACTTCCTTTTTCCAGACCTTCCCACTCTGTGCCCCCTCTTTGGAAAGATCAAATGCCTCGGGGGCAATACCTTGCTTATGTGCACGGCTTACCAGCACATCCAGCAGTTGCCGCATCTTCATATCATCTTCCGTTTCGATATTGAGCTTAAATTCTTTCTTGTTAAGATCTATCACCACATGGCTGCCTTTAAAATCAAAGCGGTTGCTGATCTCTTTGGATACAACGTTAACGGCATTATCCAATGCCTGGGCATCTACTTTGCTGACAATGTCAAAAGATGGCATAACAATGAATTTGATGAATGAAAAGCAAAAGTAGCAGAAATAGTTGACAGTGGACAGTTGACAGTGTATAGTGAATGGTGGATAGTGGATAGTGGATAGTTGTACATCCCTAACCCAGGTTGACCGGTTTTAACCTTTTTTGTACGGTCAACTGTTCACTGTCCACTGTCAACTGTCAACTGTCAACTGTCGACTGTCAACTGTCCACTGTCAACTGTTCACAAAAAAAGCCCCACCTGGAAAGGCGGGGCGGGATTTCACATGAGAAAACTAAGAACTTATTTTAATGATCAGGAGCCATTATCTGCCTGACTGGCGCCTGAGGTTATAATGTGGTTATACCTGTTTGTCAGAAAATAATGCGGTCGCCGATGAGCTGTTTCAATCACCGTATTCCTTTTGCCGATAGTATTGCCTGAGGTTATTTTTATCTGAGAAGAAATACCCGCATAATGCAGACTGGCCGCTACAGCCTGTGATGACTGGAGACCTGCCGACACCAGGCCTGCCGGCCACAGTGTGGGGTTATATATAGTAGTGACCAGCACCACTATAAAGGTGATAGAATTCTTTCTCATGGTATACTTTGGCTGGGTTCTACTGTAAATATGCAGCAGAAAAATGCGGATTCCCTGCAAAATATGACAAGCTTCGTACTTTACGTGTTAAAGGGCAATAAGATCATGCCGATACACAAACGGCAAAAAAGAAGGCAATTGGAAGATAACTGTGAAAAGGCGTTAACATTTTTTACATCATGCAGGCTTCGGGTTAATACAAAAGGCAGTATGAACTTGTCATACTGCCTTTACTTATCAGACTACGTATTGCTTACTGATTATTTTACCCGGCTTTGCTCATCTTCCGCACCATTGCCACGGCGGCGTTCGGGTTTGATTGTCGCTTTACCAAAACGATAGGTAAAGCTGAGATTCAACTGGCGGCTGTCACGGCGGCCTTTGAGTTTTACATCAATATCACTGTAGCGGGCAAAACCACTGAATTGCTGGGTGAAGAAGATATCACGGATACCGAGTTTCACTGTACCTTTTTTCTGCATAATCTGTTTGGCGATACCAAAGTTCAGCGCCCCCATCCCATTGGCCACCAGCAGTCCCTCGGTAGCACGGGTACGCATCCAGCCACTCAACTCAGCATTCCAGGTTTTGGCAAAGGTGAAAGAGCTGGTTCCATTCATCATAAAACTGGTGTATTGTACTTCTACTGGCTCATTGTTATACAGACCGCTGAAACGGTTATTCACTACATTGGCATAGAGGTTCAGATTCCACCATTTCTTTATTGGTATATTAGCCATCATGGCTATACCCCACTGCTCCATCGTACTCAGGTTTTCCTGCGTCTGATACGTTTCGTTCTTCACTGTATTCTGCTTGAGCAGCTGAGTGATGATATCGTTTGTACGCGTATAGTTTACGGTGGTGGTCAGAAACCGGTTATATGTATGGCTCAATTCAAAGTTGTGTGTGAACTGAGGTTGCAGATAAGGGTTGCCCTGGCCATAGGTAAGTGAATCCAGGAAATAAGTAAATGGATTCAGGTCATCATAGTCGGGTCTGGTGAGCCGGCGGCTATAACTGAAATTGAACTGATTCTTTTCGCTTGCATTGTAGCCTACGCCCACATTGGGAAACAGGTTGGTATAATGGCGGTTGAAACTGCTGTCGTTACTTACCTGGTGCCCTTTGGCATTCGTATTTTCCATACGCAGGCCGGCACTCAGCTCCCATTTTTTGAACTGACGCGAGAGAATACCGTATACCGCATTAATATTTTCCTTATAAATAAAATTGTTACTCCGAGCATCAGCCACCCAATCGGTCCCACTGCTACGAAAGTAGTTGACCCGGTTGTCTGTTTCCACGTAGCTGCTTTTGACGCCTGCTTCGAGTTTGAGTCCGTTTTTGAAGGGATGAACGTAATCCACTTTACCACTATAGATACTGATATTGGAAGGGATTCTCCCCCGCAAAACCACATCATCACCTATTTTCTCATCAGTGGGTGTCAGGCTCTGTGTAGTAAGTTGTGTATTGCTGCGATTGTTATAATAGAGATAATCGAGATCGGCAGTAAGCTCACGACCGGTAGAATCAAATGTATGCTTGTAGTTGAAATTGGAAGTCAGACTCCGGTTGCGGCGGTCGTTCCGGGAAAATGTGTAGAGCTTTGACTGAATGTCACCATTCACGTCTCTGATATTGGTATTGCTATAAGGATTCTCATCGTTGTTGTTGAATCCGGCATTGACCACGATACCCGCCACATTTTTCTTATTAAAATAATAGTCAACACCAGCCTTCACATTATGATAATTGCCATAATTATGATTACGTGATACCTGGTCTATTGAACGCAGCTTTACTTTATCTGCATCATACAGACTGCGGTCAATGCTGATCCGGTTGTAGTTTTCGTATGTACCGCCATTATATCCGCCAAAGATGTTGATCTTATTGTTGCGATAGTTAAGATTCACACCACCATTGTAACGGTCATAAAACCCCTGGTTGTAGTTAAAATTGGCGTTTCCGTTCATACCACGAGTCAGGCCTTTTTTGGTTTTGATGTTGATGATACCGGAGTTACCTGCTGCATCATATTTGGCAGGGGGATTGGTCATGATCTCAATCTGGTCGAGCTGACTGCTCTGCATACTTTTCAGTAAGGCGGCGAGATCGGCACCACTCAGATAAGTAGGTTTACCATCTACCAGGATCATTACACCCTGTTTTCCTTTTACACTGATATTGCCATCATTATCCACAGCCACTCCCGGCGTTTTCTCCAGCAATTCCAGTGCGTTCAGTCCGGTATTTGTTTGAGAAGCTTCCACATTTACAACCGTTTTGCCGGCTTTTTGCTCTACAGGTGGTTTACGTGAAGTAACCGTCACACCACTCATCGATTTGGCAGCAGGCACCAGTTGCAGTTTATTGAGCTGAACGGTATTGCCAGCCGCTGTAATAGTTGCAACTTCCGAATAAGCTGTTTGATGGCCAATAGCCGACACAGAAACCAGGTAACGGCCTTCTTTCAACTGATCGAAGTGAAACTCACCGGTTTTATCAGCTACTCCCATTTTTGCCAGCGATGAATCTGCTGCACGCAGCAGGCTGATGGTGGCAGATTCAACTACTTTTGCAGTACCATCAGTAACCTGGCCTTTGATAATACCCCGACCGGATTGTGCCTGTATCAGATTGATACTTCCCAGCAACATTACTACCAGCCAGACAAAATGCTTTCTCATTGTATTTATTTTAAAATATGATTGGTTCGGTTTTATGTACCATCTGACGCAATGCGCAGAAACCGGTTACAGACTTTTGATCGATTGGGATAAACGGAAAGAACTGTTGATAAGCGGAGAATCGGGGCAAAACCGTCCCCGGAGGGCAGAAGGATTGCTCCTGCCCTGCCGGCAGACTGTTTATATATGATGAGGGATTGTTGTCGCCTTAATTGCCCACGTTGACCCGATTCAGTTCGTCATCAGCACCACCTTTCTTACGTTGTCCGCCCCCGTTGAGTTTTCCTTTATTAAAGCGCCATGTAAAGCCCAGACTCAGAGCGCGGCTGTCATTTACATTTTTGAATTGTACATCCACATCACCGTAACGGCTGTATCCATTATAAACACCCATGGCAAAAATGTCACGTACACTTACACGCACAGTTCCTTTATTCTTCAATACCTGCTTGCTGAAGCCTGCACTCACCTGTCCGAGCTGTTGGATGTAAATCACTCCTTCCACTCCTTTGGTACGATAGAAACCGCTCACTTCCGCATTCCAGCCTTTGCCCAGCTTAAACTGTTGCTGCGCCTGCAGCATTACACCTGTAATAGATACTGAAACCGGATCATTATTCACAATACCCTTGAAATGATTGCTGAATACGTTTATATAGATACTGCCACTCCACCATTTATTCAATTCTTTAAATGCGCTGATAGATAAACCAGCCTGTTTGAGATTGGCAATATTGGCTTTTTTGATAAAGGTTTCGTTGGTGGCTTCGTTCTGCTCAAACACCTGCTGAATGATATCATCTGTCTCCGTATAGTTGAGTGTGGTGGTCAGAAACCCTTTGTAGGTATGACTCAGCTCGATGTTGTGCGAAAACTGTGGCTTCAGATCCGGATTACCCTGCTGGAACGTATACCGGTCCAGGAAGTTGATAAAAGGATTTAGGTCCTGATAATTGGGACGGTTTACGCGGCGGCCGTAATTGATCACCCACTGATTTTTTTCACTGGCCACATACTGCAGGTACACAGTAGGAAACAGTTGTGTATAGCGGCGTTTGAATTCTTTTTCGGTATAGGTAAATTTATTCTGCGCCTGATCCCAGCTATATCCTTTAGACAGTCCATTGGCATTGGTATTTTCCAGTCGCAGTCCCATCTGGGCATTCCACTTTTTACCCAGCGGACGGCTATAGTTTACATAGGCTGCGTTAATGTTTTCGTCGTATAAGAAATGATTACTTCTGCCGGAATCAAGTACGGCCTGACCACTCATCAGATTTTCGTAGATCGCGTTATTGTCGGTTTCTACATAACTTGACTTCAATCCTGCTTCCAGCTTGGCTCCTTTGCCTAATGGCAGTGAATAGTCCAGTTTGCCACTGTAGATATAGATATCCTGGGGCAGTCTGCCCAGCAGTGTATCTGGTGTCAGCGATGGATTGCCTGCTGCATCGAAATAAGAACTGTACAACGGTTGAGAATTGGCAGAGCGGTATTGTATATGATCAAAATCGCCTGTCAGCTCCTGGCCGGCCGAGTCAAGTACCGTACGGAAGTTGAGGTTAACACTATAGTTTTTCCATTTCTCATCATTACGTGTATAAGCATACGTACGGCTTTGCAGATTGCCTGCCGGATCGTAGATCCAGGTTGGTGTGCGGCTCTGCCATTCCGATGGATTGTAAAAACCATTCAGCACAAAACCCAGGGTGGTGCGTTTGCTGGCGGAGTAATCGAGTCCCAGCTTGCCGCTGAAGAAATCACCACTGTTGACCATACGCGATTCCTGTTCAAATCTTGACGAAATATCTTTACTAACCGGCTCTCTGAAATTGCGTTTGATAAACAGGTTTTCTCCCCGATGATTTTTATTATAGTTGAGACTGGTAAACAGGTTTACTTTACCAGTGCGGTAGTTAAAGTTTACAGACTCATTGAATCGGGCATACCAACCCAGTGTATAACCGGTCGTAATGCTGCCATTATAACCAAACTGTTTGGTTTTTTTGGTGCGGATATTAATAACACCCGAGTTGCCGGCTGCATCGTATCGTGCAGGAGGATTGGTCATGATCTCAATCTGGTCAAGCTGGCTGGCATTCATGCTCTTGAGGAGGTTGGCCAGGTCGGCTCCGCTGAGATAGCTGGGACGGCCGTCAATATATACCTGCACACCCTGTTTTCCTTTCAGGCTGATATTACCGTCTTTATCAACTGTAATACCCGGCGATTTCTCCAGTACCTCCAGCGCCGAATTGCCTACATTGGTGGGAGAGGCTTCTACATTTACGATAGTGCGGTCAGGCTTTTGTTCTATCAGTGGTTTACGCGCCGTAACAGTCACTCCGCTGATTGCACGGGCTACGGGAACCAGTTGCATGACGGGGAGCTCAAGCGCCTGCCCTGCTTTTACTTCAAATATGGCTGATCGCAGCGGTTCGTGCCCCACGGCAGTTACAGCTACCTGATAACGGCCGGCCGCTACCTGCTCAAATACAAAGGCACCCGTTTTATCAGCAACCGCCATTTTGACCAGCACAGAATCACCTGCACGATGCAGGCCGATGGTAGCCGATTCAACGGTTTTGCTGCTGCCATCCAGCACCTTTCCCTGCACGCGTGTACCGCTTTGCCGGGCCTGGCTTTGACTGGTTACCAAAATAATCAAACAGATAAGGGTAAATAGCTTTCTCATTTTAAACGACTTATATATTTTACAGTACTAGTTGTTGATTATTACAGTTCAAAATTAGGTACTTTGCATTGCATAGATCATTGTTTTGTACCAAACGGTAAGAATCAAGGATAACCGGCTACTGGAATCAGGCTGCTTTGTGACGTGGAACTGACAAATTCGTTACAGACACCGCGGGTCATTGTGGTAAGCGGCAAATACAACCGGGCCACTGGTAGCAAAGCTACCAGTGGCCCGTGCGGTTGAAAAGAGGTTCCGGGCGAATTGCGGTTTTAAACCAGTGAATGGAGGGAAAGTGAGGTCGGCCTGAAAAACTCAGAGACCAAATTCGTTCTTGATATCATCATAATAAGTACGTCCTGAGGTGAGGCGGGTGGCATTCTTATCATCCATCACAAAGAGATACCGGCCGTTGAAATGACGGTGCATCTCGCGGATGCGCTCTTTATTGAGGATATAGGACTTCTGGATACGGTAAAACTCAGCAGGCAGTTTTTCGGCCAGCGAGGTTAGTGACTGATCGGTGAGGTATTTCTGCCCGTCCGCAGTATATACATATACATATTTGTCCTGTGCCTCAAGATAAATGATCTGTTCAAAACGCAGCAGCGTAATACGGTCGCCGGTGCGGATGGGCAGTGCAGTAGCTTTGGGAGGAGCCTGCAGTTGTTTGATGATTTCCTGTAAGCCGTTAATATTTACAGACTGATTAAGGCGACCAAACTGTTTGAGTTTGGCCATACTTTTTTCCAGGCGTTCCTCCTTGATTGGTTTGAGCAGGTAATCGACAGAAAAGTTATCGAATGCCTTGATAGCATACTGCTCATAGGCTGTTGTGAAGATTACATTGGGTTTATGCTGCAACCGTTCCAGTACTTCGAAACCGGTAAGGTCGGGCATCTGGATATCCAGGAATACGAGGTCGGGATGCAGTTGCTCGATTAGTTGAATGGCTTCTGTACCGGTGCCTGCCTCGCCTATTACTTCAACTATATCGGTATAGTCCTGCAGCAGACTTTTCATCAGGCGCCGGGCTGCAGGTTCATCATCAATTACGAGGGCTTTAAATACCTGGTTCATTTTTCATCAGTTTATTCAATGTAATGATCACTTGTTTGCGGGGGGTGTTGGTAAACCGGATCTCATAATCGCCGGGAAAAAGAAGATCCAGTTTGTCGAATACACTTTTCAGACCATAACCGGGCACCAGCTCGTCTGGAAAGCCAGGGCCATTATCGGCCAGGATGATCTGCAGGCTGTCGCCCACCAGCGTCACCTCCAGTTGTATTTCCGTCATGCGGCCGGTAGCTTTCAATCCATGTTTGACGGCATTCTCTGCCAGGGGCTGAAGCAAAAAGCGGGGCAACAGGTAATGCCGGGCATCTTCCTGCACATTTACCGAATAGCTCAGCTGGTCTTCAAACCGGATCTTTTCGATCTGCAGATACACTTCAGCCATTTCAATTTCATCGGCCACCGTCGAATAGTTATTCTGACTGTAATTAATACTGTAGCGGAAAAGATCGGCCAGGGCTATAGTCATTCGCCGGGCTTTACGGCCATCAGTAATAGAAAGGTCGGCGATGGAGTTAAGCGCATTATAGAGGAAATGAGGGTTTACTTTCGAGTGTAATGCATCCAGCTCTGCCTTGGTTTTGAGCACTGTAAGCTGTGCTACTTCCAATTCTTTTTCATTTAGCTTCCGTTTTCGTTCCTGGTCTACATAATTGATGGCTGTATAGATAAGGCCGGTGGCAAAGGCATTATAAAGCGCAAACACCAGAGTAGCCCGCAGTTCCTTGAAATGATAACCGTGGTTGAGGTAGTTTAATACGGAATAGATAACCACAGCGGCCAGTACAATGGTGAGCACTACCACGGCATGGTGCCGGAAGAAGCTGAGCTTTTTGACGGCAGGAATCTGCATCACAACCCATACTACATTAAATACAAATAAAACGATGAGGGTAGATTGCAGCATTTGTATGGCCAGCGCTTTCACCCAGCCCTGTACTGCAGCCTTCATGAATATTTCGGACGATGCCGAAAGCAACGAAAACATGAAACAGAGTCCAACCACAAGCACGGCCAGATTTTTTCGCAACCATTTATTGCGAACACCTATAAACAGGCGGTTGAAGATCGACAGGAGGTACACGGCCACCCCCAGCATGATAGTGGAAACAATTACTATCAGAACCAGAATCCATGATGCCATTACAAACTATTGTTAGCGCAAGATATTTATTTACAGAAGATAAAAGGTTTTATGGATTCGCCAACTGCCTCATTTGCGGAGCGAACTGATTATCTTGCAGCAAAAGACCCGCATGTTAATCGATTACCGGTCCGATACCGTCACCCGCCCCACTCCCGGCATGCATGAGGCCATGATGAAAGCCCCGCTTGGCGATGATGTGTTTGGCGAAGATCCTTCCATTAATGCCCTTGAGCAGCAATGCGCTTCCCTCTTTGAAATGGAGGCGGCCCTGTTTTGTCCGTCGGGCACCATGACCAACCAGATCGCCATCAAATGCCATACACAGCCCGGCGATGAGGTCATCTGCGATGAATCGGCTCATATCTACCAGTACGAAGGCGGTGGCATTGCCTTCAATGCAGGCGCTTCCGTAAAATTGCTGACAGGCAACCGCGGTCGCATTACGGCCGCTCAGGTGCGCGAAGGCATCAATGCCGACGATGTACATAAAGCGCGTACCAGCCTGGTATGCCTCGAAAATACGAGCAACCGGGGTGGCGGCAGTTGTTATGACTTTGCCGAAATGGAGGCGATTGGCCAGGTTTGCAAAGAAGCCGGCCTGCCTTTTCACCTCGATGGTGCACGGCTGTGGAATGCCCTGGTGGCTAAAGGAGAGACGCCTGCACAGTATGGTCAGCTGTTTAACAGTATTTCGATCTGCTTCAGCAAAAGCCTGGGTTGCCCCGTAGGCAGTGTATTACTGGGCGATAAGGCTTTTATACGTAAAGCCCGCCGCATCCGTAAGGTATTTGGCGGGGGCATGCGCCAGGCGGGTATGCTGGCTGCAGCGGGACTGTATGCACTCGAGCACCATATTGACCGGCTGGCAACTGATCATCAACACGCGCAGGCCCTTGCCGGCTGCCTGCAGCAGCGTGCTTATGTAAAAGAACTGCTGCCTGTAGAAACCAATATCATCATTTTTGAACTGCATCCCGGTCAGTCTGCCCCGGCACTGGTGCAGCAACTCAGGGAAAAAGATATCCTGGCTTATGCCATCGCCCCCAATCGCGTGCGACTGGTAGTGCATCTCGATATCACTCCCGCAATGATTGATCATACAATTACTATCTTAGAATCTATATAACACCGCCTATGTTTCCGAAGATCAACCCTCAGTCAACAGACACCTGGCAGCTTCTGCGCGAAGAGCAGGCCATTATGCAGGCCATTCAGATGAAAGACCTCTTTGCCAGCGACCCGCAGCGTTTCGAAAAATTCAGCATACAACTGGAAGATATCCTGTTCGATTATTCGAAAAACATCATTACAGAACATACCCGTAATTTATTGCTGCAGCTGGCTACTGAATGCAAAGTGGCCGAAGCGCGGGATGCCATGCTGAATGGTGAACTGATCAACGAAACCGAAAACAGAGCTGTGCTGCACACGGCACTGCGCAATTTTTCCGGCAAGCCCGTAATAACGGAAGGTGAAGATGTGATGCCGGCTGTTAAAAAAGTGCTGCGCAAAATGAAAAAATTCTGTGGCGAAGTACATGATGGCACACACCGCGGCTATACCGGCAAACGCATCAAATACATCGTCAATATAGGTATTGGCGGCAGCGACCTGGGTCCCCAGATGGTTACCGAAGCATTGAAACCATATGCTTTTGACGACATTGAAACCTATTTTGTGTCCAATATCGACGGCACACATATTGCCGAAACGCTGAAAAAGGTAAAACCCGAGCGCACCCTCTTTCTTGTTGCTTCCAAAACCTTTACCACGCAGGAAACCATGACAAATGCCCATACGGCCCGCGACTGGTTTCTGCAAACGGCAAAGGATGAAGCACATGTGGCCAAACATTTTGTGGCCCTCAGTACCAATGAAAAGGAAGTGGTACGCTTTGGGATCGACAAGAAGAACATGTTTGAATTCTGGGACTGGGTAGGCGGCCGCTATTCGCTCTGGAGTGCCATTGGCCTGTCGATCGCGCTCAGTATCGGCTACGACAACTTTGAGCAGCTGCTGCGCGGTGCACACAGCAGCGATAAACATTTTGCCGAAGCGGCACCCGACAGGAATATCCCCCTCATCATGGCGCTGAACGGCATCTGGTATACCAATTTTTTTGGTGCACAGTCGGAAGCCATTTTACCTTACGATCAGTATATGTACCGTTTTGCGGCTTATTTCCAGCAGGGAAATATGGAAAGCAACGGTAAAAGTATGGATCGCAACGGGCAGGCAGTCCACCACAGTACGGGACCGGTAATATGGGGCGAACCCGGCACCAACGGACAGCATGCGTTCTACCAGCTCATTCACCAGGGCACCCCGCTTATCCCCTGCGATTTTCTGGCCCCTGCACAATCACATAACCCCATCGGTGATCATCACCCCAAACTGCTGGCCAATTTTTTTGCTCAAACGGAAGCACTCATGAACGGTAAGACCGCGGCCGAGGCACAGGAAGAACTGGTCAAACAGGGACTCAGCCAGGAGCAGATCTCCCGCCTGCTGCCCTTCAAACTGTTTAGCGGTAATAAGCCCACCAATTCTTTCCTGATAAAAAAGATTACGCCTTATACACTCGGACAACTCATTGCACTGTATGAACACAAAATATTTGTTCAGGGTGTGATCTGGAATATTTTCAGTTTTGATCAGTGGGGAGTGGAACTGGGCAAGCAACTGGCAGGTAAAATTTTGCCGGAACTTCTGTCTCCCGGCCAGGTCACCAGCCATGATGCCTCTACCAATGGGCTGATAAATATTTATAAAAAAATGCGAAAAGATTCGTAGATTGTGTACCTAAACCACAGCAGTATGAGAGTTCCATTACTGACATTAGGCTGTTTGTTGTTTCAGGCGGTCAATGCCCAACAGGAAGAAATCACCCTCCCGCTGACAAAGACAGATACGGTTTCACGTCCTTTCAATGCGCTGATTATACCCAACGAACCGCAGGCGCAACTAATGCACACTTTACCTAATGGCAATAAAGTATATGCATTGCCACAGGACAATATGCCCTGTGTGGTACCCAATGTACCACCTACGATGCCGGTGACGGGTGGACAACGCACTTCAGGTCTTTTCAATTATAATATGCCGGTGATGGGCTTGCGTAAAACACCATTGATACCGGGTACTCCTGTCAATCCGATGATAACGCCGCAGGTACAAACAGAACCACATTCACCGGTAAGCATATCACCAATCAAGCCAATAAGACCTGCCCAAAAATTAAAAATGTTTCTACCGAAACAGTAAAACAATGATAAAGTAAAAGCGCTGTCAGATTGACGGCGCTTTTACTTTATATAAACAAAAGAACCCAATCTTTGGTATTTCTTATTCCTTATACCCTCTTCCATTTACCTCAAAAAAAAGCTGCTCCCTCAGGAACAGCCTTTAAATAAGCTATACAGTTAGTTCAGGTGCTTATTACCATTTGTCTACTTCTTCAGAGCTGGCAGCAGCGGCAGAACCGGATTCTGCGGGTGCACTGGCTTCTGCAGGAGCCGGAGCAACTTCGGAAGTGGAGACGTTGTCGCCCAGACCATCCACTTCACCTTCGCCCAGTGCTTCATCATGATTGAAAGCATCGAAATCGAAGTCAGGCATCAATTCTGTTTTTACGTAATCAACCGCCTCATTCAATGCTTTGATGAATTTGTTGAAATCTTCTTTGTACAAAAAGACTTTGTGCCGGTCGTAACCGTTGTCATCAAAACGCTTCCTGCTCTCTGTAATGGTCAGGTAATAATCATTACCGCGGGTAGCTCTCACGTCAAAGAAGTAAGTCCTTCTTTTACCAGCACGAATTCTTTTGCTGTAGATACTCTCCATTTTCTTGTCGTTATTCTCGTACGCCACGTTCGTAATTTTTACAGATTAATAAAATGCTTAAAGTTTAAGGAGTTACAAATATAGAGATGTTTTTGAAACAGCCAAAAGTGATGCGATTTTACTTAAAATACGTGAGCGGTGAGGGAAAATAATGAAGGAGAACAGCTGTTAGCGTCCGGGTTCCATTTCCTGCTGCCGGGCATAGAGGCTGGCATAATAACCGCCGGCAGCCAGCAATTCTGCATGGCGTCCTTCTTCTACTATTTCACCTTCTTCCAGCACCACAATGCGGTCAAATTCAAGCAGGGAAAATATACGGTGTGTAATGATGATGGCTGTCTTACCGCGCAGATACTCATTGAGATTGCTGATGATAGCATGCTCGGTACGGGCATCCACGGCGCTGAGGCAGTCATCAAAAACCACCATGGCGGGTTGTTTGATCAGCGCCCGGGCTATTGAAATACGTTGCTTTTGTCCACCGCTGAGCGTCACCCCACGCTCACCGATCATAGTCTGGTATCCTTCGGCAAATCCCAGAATATCAGTATGTACGCAAGCCATTTGTGCCGCGTGCTCCACAGCTTCCTGGCTGGCCTTCTCGAGGCCAAATCCAATGTTGTTGGCTACAGTATCGCTGAAAAGAAACACATCCTGCGGCACATAACTGAGCTGCTCCCGCAGCTGCTGCAAGTCGAGCTGGCGGATGTCGTGTCCGTCAACAAGTACACGTCCCTGCTGCGGATCCATCATCCGCAGTAGTACCTGCGCCACGGTGGTCTTACCACTGCCGGTACGTCCCACTATGGCCACTTTTTCGCCCTGGCGGATATGCAGGTCGAAATCTTTCAGGGCCACAATTCCGGTATCCGGATAAGTATAACTCACGGTTTCAAAACGTATATCGCCCTGCACCTGGTGCGGGAGCGGTTTTGCCGGATTCGTAATGGCGGGTTCGGTATCCAGAAATTCATTAATCCGTTTCTGCGAAGCAGCCGCACGCTGTATCATACTGGCCGTAAGTCCGATGGCACTCACTGGGAAGGTTAGCATATTCACATACATCACAAACTCCACAATGGTATCCATGCGAACCCCATGCTCGTCATTGATATAATAAAGTCCCCCGATCATGATAGTGAGCAATGTACTAAGCCCGATCAGCAGGGTGATAGCAGGAAAATAAATAGCCTCCACTTTGGCCAGCGAAATGGCATTGGCCCGGTAAGTCTCACTGTTTTTAGTAAAAAAAACGAGCATGGCTTTTTCCTGCACAAAAGATTTGATGACACGGATACCGGAGTAGGATTCCTGTGCATTGGTGGTCAGATCAGATAACGATTCCTGAATACGCTCACTACGCTTATGGATCGTATTGTTGACATAATAAATCGCAATGGCCAGTATGGGCAATGGCGCCAGTGTATACAGGGTAAGCAGCGGATCGCGCCGCAACATAAAGAATACGCAAAGCGAAATTACTGCCACAAGGTTCACGAGATACATAATGGCAGGACCGGTAAACATTCGCACCCGGCTCACATCTTCAGCAATACGGTTCATGAGATCGCCTGTGCTGTGGCGTTTGAAAAAAGTGGAATCGAGCAACTGATAATGATCATATATCTCATTCTTCTGATCAAATTCAATATGACGGCTCATGACTATAATAGTCTGCCGCATCAGAAAGAGGAAGAACCCACGGATAAGGGCCAGCAACAGGATCACAATGCCACAAACGGCCATCACCCGCTCCCAGGAAAAACCGCTGCTGTTGAGCCAGTGAATAAACCGGTCTACCAGTACATCATAATCGGGGTCCGTTTGCCGCGGCGTGTAGCCGGGCAGTTGTAATACACGCTGTACATAATCGATCACATACCCGGTTATCTGCGGAGCCAGTACGCTGAAATAGTTCGACAGGAAAATAAAGAGGATACCGACAGACAACCGGACCCTGTATTTCCAGAAATATTTATTGATTGCGCGTAAATGCTTCATTGGGGCTGCAAGGTAGTAAATATGGACGTAGAAGGAAGGTTAAAAAGGTGAAGGGTAAAAAGGTGAAGGGTAAAAGGGGGAAGGTGAAAGGTTATAGGTTTTAAGTTATAGGTTTTGAGTAGTCCTGCCTCCCTTCTCCCTTCTCCCTTCTCCCTTCTCCCTTCTACCTTCTACCTTCTACCTTCTCCCTTCTCCCTTCTACCTTCTACCTTCTACCTTCTACCTTATACCTTCTCCCTTCTCCCTTCTACCTTCTACCTTCTACCTTATACCTTATACCTTCTACCTTTTTACCCTTCCTCACGTGAGAGGCGTAAATAACCGCCCCATTGCCGCTGATAATTATAAATAATGCCGGTGTGCTGATTTTCCTTATTTTCAACACCTTCAATTCACATCAATCATGAGAAAGGCACTATTTAGCAGCATCCTGGCCCTGGGCATCAGTTCACTGCATGCACAAACCAACCCGGCATGGGAAAATATTTTCCAGCGTATCAACACAGAAGTACAGACAAACTCCAAAGCATACAGCACGCTGCAGGATGCTACCAGTACAATCGGTCACCGGCTTACCGGCTCTGCCAATGGCGCAAAAGCAGAAGCCTATGCCTATAACCTGCTCAAAAGTTATGGCTTCACCGATGTAAAATATCAACCCTTTGAAGTAGAAAGCTGGTCGAGAGGTACGCTGGCTGTAAGCATCGGCAATAGCACTACCACACTTGAACCGGTCAAATCCGTTTCACTGGCACATTCTCCCGTTAAAGTAGATCTCACCGCAGAACTGGTAGATATGGGCAATGGCCTCGACAGCGATTACCTGGCACGTCCCGGTATTGCCAAAGACAAAATCGTGCTGGTCTACCTCGGCACCCTCCCCGGCACACAGGGCCGCAGCCTGCACCGTTCCGAAAAAACGGCGATCGCTATTAAATATGGCGCCAAAGGAATCATAGTTATTAATACAGTAGATGGTGGCACACTGCTCACAGGTACAGCTTCCGTAACAGGAAAATTAATCCCCATCCCCGCTGTCTGTATCGGCAAAGAGGATGGCATGCGCTTAAAAGAGCAGTTGAAGAACGGCTCACTTTTCAGCCGTATCAATATGACCAATTTTTCGGGCATGATCAAAGCGCGAAATGTTATAGCCACTATTAAAGGCAGCAGCCTGCCCAACGAAAAAATTGTAATTGGCGGTCACCTCGACAGCTGGGACTTGGCCACGGGTGCTATCGACAATGGCATTGGCTCTTTCTCCGTTCTGGATATGGCCCGTACCTTCCAGGCACTTAAACTAAAACCCAAACGGACCATCGAGTTTGTGATGTTTATGGGCGAAGAGCAGGGGCTGCTTGGCTCCAAGGCATATGTAAAAGCTGCTATCAAAAATAAAAGCATCGATCATATCCGCTATATGCTCAATTATGATATGACGGGCGATGTACGCAGTTACTCCTCTTCTGTGCCCGAGGCCAAAGATCTTTTCCTATCCATCGGTGCTATGGCCCAGCAAATAGATACGGCCTTTACCAATAGTTTTTCCAGCCGTGCCGGACTGCATAGCGATCACCAGCCATTTATGTTGCAGGGCATTCCTGTTGGCGGCGGCGGTGGTGGGCGTGGCAGTGGTAATGGTCCTGCCGGCTGCTACCATGCCGACTGCGACAATTTCAACCTCGTCAACAATGAGCAGTCATTGAAAAACACCGTTAAGTTTTCGTCCATGCTTATCTATGGACTCGCAGATGTACAGGTACTACCGGTAAAAAAACTTACCGATGAAGAAACCAAATCCTTTCTGCTGAAAAATAACCTGAAAGAACCGCTGGAACTGGAAGGCGAATGGAGATGGAAAGATTAAAATATTACACTAAAAATACCCCCGGCCCCGCATTGTATGCGGGGCTTTTCTTTATATCGCCATCCCCCATAAAATCTCTCCCGTAGGCCTGGCCTATTATCAACCCACATCCGGAATGGCGGAGTTGCCGGAGGCTCATTTCATTTATTTATTTGAATTATATATACAACTTTCCGCATCCTTTATCTATTGACCCTGCCCCACTCTGGCCCGACCTTTGAAACGTAATACCTGAAAGCAAATACCTTTTAACAACTATTAAAACAAGCGTATGAGTAAGATTACAGTCAAAGACGGCACCGAGATCTATTACAAGGATTGGGGAAAAGGACAACCTATTGTATTTCATCATGGCTGGCCGCTGAGCAGCGATGACTGGGATACACAAATGTTGTTTTTCCTTCAGCAGGGCTACCGTGTTATTGCCCACGACCGCCGCGGACATGGCCGCTCCACACAAACGGATGTTGGTCATGATATGGATACCTATGCCGCCGATGTAGCCGAACTGGTTAAACACCTCGATCTGAAAGATGCCATTCATGTGGGACACTCCACCGGTGGCGGTGAAGCTATCCGCTATGTGGCCAAACATGGAGCAGGTCGCGTGGCCAAAGCTGTACTGATCAGCGCCATCACTCCGTACATGATTCAAAACGAGGCAAACCCCAACGGAGTACCACTCGCCGTTTTTGATGATATCCGCTTTAATACGGCTAATCACCGCAACCAGTTTTATCAGGATATTACCCTGCCGTTCTATGGCTACAATCGCGAAGGAGCCAGTATATCTGAAGGCATTCGCCAAAACTGGTGGCGCCAGGGCTTAATGGGTGCCATCAAAGCTCATTACGATTGCATAAAGGTATTTTCGGAAACAGATCATACCGAAGACCTCAAAGCCGTTGATGTACCTGTGCTGGTGTTGCATGGCGAAGACGACCAGATCGTGCCCTATCAAACCACCGCATTGAAAGCAGTGAAACTGTTGAAAAACGGAAAACTCATCACTTATCCCGGCTTCCCGCATGGTATGCCCACTACTCATGCCGACACGATTAATAAAGACCTGCTGGCCTTCTTCAAATCCTGATCGGCGACGACAGGCTTGAAAACAGACAGACAGTTATATACGGATAACCAGTTGCCGGATTGATCCACAAAATCAACCGGTCAACTGGTTATCTTTCTTTTCATACTTTCTTTCCCTCAATTCACTACACCCGCTGTTTCCATCGCTTCGTATCATAAGTAGGTTTGCGCCGTAAAAATATTACAATGTATAAACTACTTATCCTTCCGGCGGTATTGTTCTCGCTCCTGCTCAGTGCATGTGAAAAAGACAAAAAAGATTCTTATGGCGATGGCCCCAAAACAGAGGTCTCCGCATCCCTACAGGGCGTGTGGATGTACGGCAACTTTTCTATGACCGAATACTGGAGTCAGAATCCGGCCGACTATATCGGTAATGCCTTCGAACTGGCCATCGCATTTAAATTCAATGCCAATGGTACTTACGAGCAGTATTTCACCTCGCGCACGGTAACCACCGGCATTAGCACCTATCACCAGTCATTCACGCGTGGTACGGTGGAAATAAATGAAGCGACCAAAACCATTGTAACACATGCGGCCAATGCACATTACAAACAGACCAAAAACGGACAGACCATTCAGGATCGCAATCTGGAAAAAAGTGAAATCACCGCAACAACTACCTATACCTACGAGGAGACGACTGCTCCCAACGGTACGAAAGTGCTTAAACTGAAATTGAACGGAAACGGTAATGCACTGGATTTTCTGAAGAAATAAAGACCTGATTTCAATTTCCGGAAAATCAGATATTGATAATAATTCTTTTAATCCCAAAGAGCATTTCGGCTGAAATGCTCTTTGGGATTTTGGTATATTTCCCTTCACCTCACAAGAGTTGGGTTAAAAAGACTTCGTTTGATTAAAAGTACCCTGCCGTTTTAATATCATCAATCAAACCCGGTTGCAGCGGCTGCCAGCCTGTTTGCTCCATGGTCAGCGTAGCACTTGCCGGACAATCGATCTGCGCAAAATGAGTAAACCAGGCGAAATGATCCGCTGCCTCAGCAGCTGTTTTACTTACGAGTGAAACATTGAGTCCTGAAGCAATGGCGGCAGCTATTTCCCGAAACGGGATACCGCTTTCCGCTACGGCATGAAATATTTTCTGAGCCGGTTGTTGCTCCACGATCAGCCGATATAATACGGCTGCGTCGAGTCGATGCACGGCCGGCCACTGATTAAGTCCCTGCCCGACATAAGCCGATAAACCCTTGTTGCGCGCGATATCAATCAGCATGGGCACAAATCCATGATCACCCCTGCCATGCACACTTGGAGGCAACCGAACCAGGTACGCATTCACGCCCATATCTGCTGCTGTACGCACGGCCTCGTCGGTCGCTACCCGGGGTATTTGCGCTGCATCAGCCACAGGACTATCCTGTTCTGTAACCGGCCGGTTAAAGCCACTCATCAGCCCGATGCCGCTGGTAACGACCAGTGGCCGCGAAGAGCCTGCCAATACCGCCGCCAGGGCACCTATCACCTTACGATCGGTCTCACAGTTTTCTTTGAACCTGGTAAAATCGTGATTAAACGCGGTATGAATAACCGCATCACATTCAGCCGCCCCCTTTGTGATACTTTCCAGATCGCCGAGATCACCCCGATGCACCTCCGCACCCGATGCCAGCAGCTTTTGTGCTGCCTCCTCTGAACGAACCATACCCAGTACACGATGACCTGCCGTCATCAGTTCCTGCACCACAGCAGAACCTACGAAGCCCGAAGCTCCTGTAACAAATACATGCATATACGTTGCTGTTTTTGCACGAAGTTCCGCCGGTCGTTTTTGCCAAACATGGTCATTTGACCAAAATTTAGTTTAGCGGGCCCACTGTGCGTGACGAATACGGGTAAGCGTCTTCAGGGATATGCCGAGGTAAGCTGCAATCATACGCAGCGGCAAACGAGCCAGCAAAGAGGGATTGGTCCGCACAAACTCTTCATACCGCTCTTCGGGAGTAGCTCCCAGCGCAGTTTGCAGACGTTGGCGGCTGCTATAGATATTACGGGAAATAAGTTGTTCGGCATACTTTTTTAACGCGGGAAAATCTGCCAGCAGCCGGTCAAAATCGTTCTTGTGCCAGAGCAGCACCTCACTGTTCTCCACAGCAGAAATATAATACCGCGATGGTATCTGCTGATCATAACTTTCAGCATCGAGGGTCCAGTTCATTTCTGGTGAAAACTGCAGGATAGTTTCATTGCCTCCATCCGAAACACTATAGGTTCGTAACAATCCTTTTAGCACAAAGACCTTATGCCGGCAAATTTCGCCAGGCATCAGTAATTGCTCATTGCGGCGCAGCCGGCGGCCAATAGCCTTTGAACGGATCTGCTTGAGCATTTCCTCACCCATACCCGCTTCCTTAGCCAGGTATTGTTCGAATAAATCTGCCATTACCCGGCAAAGGTACTAAAGTATGCATCACCCCAAATGCGAGCGGTAGGTTTATGCCTGATCATCGATCCAGCTATGCCGGGTAATCCTGACCGATGACCCGCCAGGTAATTGTTTCCTCATCCATGCCTGCTGCGATGCTGCTTCATTCACAACCCGGGCTCATGAGAGACACAGTCGTCTGACCGGTTTAATCAACTCCCCGGTATACATTCCCTGTTATTGATAGGTGAAAAGCTCAACCCGTCTAACAATTGGACCATGGCTAAAGAAGAGGAAATATCTTTGCGCACCGGTCAGTTATCCGGAACAACCATCCACAGCTGATCATATTGTAAAACATTCACCGAAGCAACCCTGCCCCGGTGAAACATATCTTCATTACAGAAACGCAGCCGCTGTTATGCCTGTCAAAAAAATACACTTCGTCTCGGGAATTATTTTAGCCATTTTCATTCATGCCCATCTGTTTAATCATCTTGCCAGTATTGCAGGAGTAAACCGGCATCTTGAAATCATGAATAGATTAAGGACTTTTTACCGTCACCCACTTGTTGAAACAGTATTGTTGGCCGCAATTTGCTTTCAGATTGTAACCGGCCTGAAACTGGCCGGGACTAAAAGAAAAATGGCCGTCACATTTTTTGAAAAATTACAGGTATGGACGGGCCTCTATCTGAGTTTCTTCTTTATTATTCATTTAAGTGCAGTCCTGATTGGCCGCGGCTTACTGCATTTGGATACCAATTTCTATTTTGGTGCTGCAGGATTAAACAGTTTCCCCGCCAACCTGTTCTTTATTCCCTATTATGCGCTGGCGATACTCTCTTTTTATGGCCATATTGCAGCGGTACATCAAAAAAAAGTAAAGCGTTCCTGTTTCTATCTCTCACCCAGGCATCAGTCATTCTTATTGCTGGCTTTCGGATTTTGCCTGGCGGTGCTCATTCTTTACGGATTCACCAACGGCTTTAAAGGTGTTAAAATACCCGCTGACTATGAAGTACTGACTGGTAAACACTTGTTTTCAGCCGCATTCGGACACTGGAATGCCTCCGGGTGAAGCCTTCGTTATATGCCTGCCCTGAACGTATATACCTCAGATTTGGCGTAAATTAACAGTACCAATTTTGGTAATTTTAAATAACTATAAATTTGACTCATGGGAAGAAACATATCGATATCACTGGGGGAGCATTTTGAGAATTTTGTTGACAAAGGAGTCTCTTCTGGCCGTTTCAAAAACGCAAGCGAAGTGATCCGTGCAGGTCTTCGTCTTTTGGAAGAAGAAGAAAACAAAATTGCCTCCCTAAAGATTGCCATTGTAGAAGGCATTGACAGTCGCAGAGTCAAACAATTTGACCCCAAAAAACATCTTTCCAGTTTAAAAGCTGCAAAACGAAAAAATGCTTAGTTATGTCCTGACCAACAAGGCACCTGAAGACTTATTCAGGATTTAGGACTATATCTTTGAAATTTGGTCACAATATCAGTCGATTATCATCTTCATCACAGCTTAAATGCAGTTGCACTACTACGAAAATACAGGATCAGAATACTACACAGATGGATAGGATGCAACACATTGTTCACTGTCTCACTTTTTAAAGTATTTTTCAATAAAGAACTTATCTGTTAAAAATCTATTCCGCCAGTCAGGGTTTAACTTATCCAGCAAAAGCCCCTCAGAAAAACCAATTGCATAAAAACAAACGCGTTTATCAACCTCCAGCTTTAGCTTGATAAGACTGCTTTTTTCTTTTAGCCAAAACTCCTCTTTGTATGCCGGAAATGAAATAAAATCATTCAATCCAGCCATCTCCTTTGATGGAGTATAGCTGTCTAATGCCTGCAAAAATTTATACTCGGTATATCTTGCAATACCCTCCTGCCAAATCTGAAATGAAAAATACCTGTAATCGGCTTCATTGAGAAGCTTTTTGAATTTATTGCGTTCGGCAAAATAAGCCCTGAAATCTTTTTTAAAGCTGCTTCCGTTGATGTGTAAAAGCGCTTTTTGTAATGCCCCTGTGTATTTTTTGTATTGATTAACAATAACCAAACTATCGTAAGGAAAGGCATAATTTAATTGCCACATCCCGGTTTGGTCGCCACCAGATAGCCCAAGTTTGTCGACGCTTTGGAAATAATCAGGATAGCTGTACTCGTATTGATGAAAATGCTCATGAAGTAAGGTTATTGTCCAGTCTGTTGATTTTTTACCCGTATTCTCTGGCGTGCCTACTACAATACAATTAACACCATTTACAGCTGGAAATGTAGCAAGATACCAGTTCGGAAATCGCCTTGCTCTGTAAAATATCCTGGTTTTTAAGAGACTGTCATTTTCAGAAAGTTTAAAATCGTCAGATGGATAAGGATGATTAATCAGAAATTCCACACTATCTGTGACCAGCAAAACAACAAATGGAATGTCATTAATCCCTTTCCAGATAGGGTCGCCAAACTGATTTGAAATAGTAATCGCTTCCCTTATTCTGATTTTATCTTCATAGCGCATACGGGGATTTTGCTGCCCGAAAGAAACAGCCAATACCCCCAGGAATGCCAAAATCAAGAATGCTGGTTTTTTCATAATTCGAAAGTCATGCTTTTGGTAGTATACAACTGTACTCAGCACGTTCTAAAATCTAAAATTTACACCAAATTGTCCATAAAAGGGAAGTAGTGGCTGAGATTTAAAATCCTGCTGCAAAATTCGTCCGGCTCTAAAAGTAATAGCTGTTTTTTTCATGGAATAGCCTCCCTGCAGCCCATAATAAAAATTGCCCCCCGTAGCAGGTACATACCAGCCGTCCTGTACATTGTCATAAATATTTTTCCTGAACCACTCACTATGCTTAAAGTTTGTAACGATGGCTTTATCAAAACCTGCTTCAGCACCTGCAAACCATTTTTTCTTATAATAACCAAATGTTGCGGCCAGATCGCTTCCAAAATTGAAAATTCTTGCCGACTGATTGTGATAACGCCTGGATATACCCTGAATGCGTGCAGATAATTGAAAATGGTTGAACGCAGCAATCCGGATTTGAGCCCCCAGTCTTATCTTAAAATCATCTGCCAGCTTGCTTCCCGCCGGCATCGAGTATTCGCCCCCTACCCATAAAGGAAATTTTTTAACGGGTATTAGCCGATGATAACCTACCCCGGCCGTTATGCCATATTCTGCACCCGCATTGGCATGCAGGAGATGCTTATTTTGTGCAGAAACGTTTTCCCAGTTTATAACCTGTGCGTATATTTTATGCTGAAAAACTAAAAAAACAGTACTTATTATAATTGATTTAAAAATAATCGTCTTCATGGGTACTTTTATAAAGATTGTATGTAAGAAATAATTTTAGGTTCCATTGTTTGTGTCCAGAAATTTATCTGATCCACCATTCCGGAATGCCCCACGCCCTGCGCTTTAAAGACTTCTTTATTTGGATAGGCCGATGAAATTTTTACGGCCCAGCTGTCAGGGTATGCCTTGTTATTACTGCTATAGACAAATAATACTTTTTTTGAGAACTGATTGATCCCTGCCGAAAAATCAGGTTCAAGGTCCTGCCCTACTTCAAATGATGCAATATTGACTATTGCACCGCTCCGGGATGAAACATAAGGTGGTGCATTATTACCCAAGTCGGATCCCGCATCGCCAACCATTTTGTTTACAGAACCCATCAGGCCCGCTTTATAGTCCAATATTTCGTGCTGGTCTTCTTTGCCTGTTATAAACTGATCGATATATGTGAAATCATTTAAAGCTTCACTCCACAATTTGAATGACCTTGATTCAGAAACGTAATCAGTTATGTCATCCCATTTTAAACCTCCCGGCTCGGCTACAATTAAGCCATCTACTGCATGGGGATATTTACCTGCATACCCGGTTGCCAGTATAGCTCCCCAGGACTGCCCCAACAGAATGACTTTTTGCGAACTGGTCGTTTTATAATGTGCGATCACTTCTTTCAACTCATCATAAAATATCTTATTAATGGCATCAGTCCCCTGCGATTTATACCAGTTTTTGGGGAACCGTTGCGAAAGTCCGGAACCTCGCTGATCGTAAAAAACAACCCGATACCCTTTTGTTGCAAGTGTTTTACAATTAAGCATATACCGGTAATCGGATCCGGGGCCGCCATGAATACAAATAACCAGGTCACCATTTACCGGCCCGAAGGCTTCTGAATGCAGCTTTGCACCATTCACGGTTATTGCCGGAAGTGTAGCATCTTCCATAACTGTTTTTGGAACCAGGTTTCCGGCTTCACTGATATCCCTTTCCCTGCTGCAGGATAAACAGGACACTGAGAAAATCAGAACGGATAAATAAATGCTAAATGAACTTTTCATGCTATATACTTTTTATTATATGGTTAATCCCAACCTGTTCTATTGAAAAGTATATGACATGGCAGCGTTGGATACGGTATATACCTGCGACTTCACCACCTGATTATCGACTAGTATTTCCAGCTTTACAGTCTGCGCAGGATTGACAAAATATCCCAGGGTTATAATATCGTATTTATCCACAGTCTTTGTAATAGTTTTCGTAAATGGTAATGCCGGGTTATCAACACTCGACAGTCCGCCTGTTTCGTTATCATACGTTATAGATACAAGCTTATTAGTCGTCGTACTACTAACCCTGTACGTGATATTAACCTGCTTAGGGTAAGACTCATTGGTATCCGAATCCGATCTGCTGCAAGAGGCGAAAAACAATAACAATAGCCCAATAAAAAGAGATGCTTTAACTGATTTCATTTTTTGGTGTTTAAAGATTACATATAAAAAACATTACCTGTTAACTCATTTACAAACCGCTGTATTTATTCATGCCCGGCTAACATTTACATGCGAGGCCAGTGCCAGGCTTTCCATACAATAATTGCGGTAAGTATGCTTTCTAAAAAAGCCAGCATCACATAAAATATTCTCCACTCACTAAGAGATGAAGCGCCTACCAATAAAGTGAACAAGGTCAGGAATGCAGCAATTGAAATATTTAAGATCCTGTTCCATTTTGGCTTCATCATCAGCGAAAGGAAAATCATGAGCGATGGAAGTGTCAAAATAATAGTAGCAGAAAGCAGTTTGTAAGGAGTATTCAGCAGGTTTTGCCCGTTTAGCAGTCCCTGTGTTTTTCCGGGAACATACAACTCAAAATAGTCGCCATAGATGTAAAGAAACATCACGGAGGCCCAAAGCCCCGAAAGCACCAGTTTTACATTGATTTTATAATCTTCGTATCGCATTTCTTTATACTTCATTTCTTTTTATTTTAAAACCAATAATCAGCAGCCAAAGACATATTCCTATTTCTGCAACTGCCGGAAACATACGGGCATATTTCCCCACTCCTGATTTTGAGTAATTTTCGACTAACGTATTTCCGGTAAAATTTACCAGGTAGCCAATACAGCCTAACATCAATAAAATGCCAAAAAGTTTCGGTATAAATCCTGATCGGTAAACCAGCAACCCAAACGGAAAAAGCCAAAGACCCCAAAATACGGTTGCCAGCAAAATCCCGTCGTTGTACTGATGGAGAGAAAACATTAACCGGTTTTGTAAATCCCCGGTAGATACTCCCTGCAGAAAGGGTTCTTTAGCCGTGAGTGTCAATGCTGCATATTTATGCTGTAAATTGATGAACGATAAAGGCACACTTACTAATGCCAGTATCACCATTGCCCTTGCATGCGATTCATTGACAGTTCTCAAAAGCCGGTACAAAACAAGTGGCAAAAAAGCAAATGCCACATAACAGACAATGCTGCTGTAAATCCCCCACCTGAATAAGGAAGAACCCGCTGCGATGTTATTGAATGTTGCACCGCTATCGCCCCAGTCAATAAGCTTTTGCGGTACATAGGCCAGGCTAAACATACCTGTGATTACTACAACCAGGTACACGAGCCCGGCAATCCTCGCTGTATTTTTATTTGTTTTCATATTTCTTTGAATGAACGAGGCATTCATGAATTATTTCCTAATTATTGGCTTCTTCTAATAAAATAGTCCAAATCGTGTCCTTAAACTTTTCAGTAAACGGTGAAAAATGGCCAATTTTCACCGTCTTAAAACTTGCAGGAAAAAAGTGCAGTCGTTTTACAGGTGCACCCGAAAATCTTTCGGTCATCCATTCAACAGATTTTTTGGGGGCAAAAAAATCATCCTCTATACTTATGGAGGTGAGTTCGCATTTTATGCTGTCGAAATAGAGGTCATCAGAAGATATGCCGTCAAATAAATAATTACTGCTTCTGCACCATTTAGCCCATTCTTCTGCAATATTTTTGGGTAAATTTTCCATTCTGCTGAACTTTTTGGAAGGGAAAAAACCAAACCCCTTTGTGAGTACAGGAATCAGCAAGTACCAATATACCCACACTCTTAACCGGTTTACACCTTTCCAGAATTTCCAGTAACCCGATTGTGCAGCTACCAGCACTATTTTATCTGCCTTCAACGATGATGGTGCCAACCCGATTAACTGACCGCCAATGCTATGACCCAAAAGAATTAGTTTATGACCGGGAAAAGTCTCAATAGCATATTTAATAACGGCCTCCAGATCCCTGTTTCCCCAACTCAATAAGCGGCACTTCTCATCCCTGATATTTCCCTGCAAAGATTTTCCGATACCTGTATAATCAAATGTGATTGTTGAAATACCCTTATCCTGAAAGAACTCCGCAATCTTTCTATAAAAGGATTGCAACACTCCCGTTGCGGATACGATAATCAATACCTTATCGGAGCCTGTAGCCGTATATAAATTACATCCGATGGTATGATCCTTATCTGTATTGATTTGAACTAATTGCATTGAAGAATCGTAATTAGGATGCAATTTTGAGTAAATAATAACTCCAAAAAAGGCTGCGTCTATGGAAAACGGGTTTTTGTAAACAGAAGTGCAAAATTCCTCAACAAGGAAAACCGGTGCTGAGCACAACTAATTATATCCGGATTCTGCTGGTTTATGAAATCATGCAGTTTATTGACACCAACCGCTTTTCGTTCGCTTTTTAAGTAAATAAGAAAGTTTTGGGTACTTTTAATACACAAATACAGGGATGAAAAAGGAATTGGATAAAGGACTAATCAGGTTTTACTTATATACAGGTCTGGCTTTTTTATTATTGTATTCTTTCGGCGAATTTTTCGAATACCGGGAAACTATTTTTCCCAGAATTGTCAATAGCATTTTCCTGGTCAGCTATCTCACTGTACTTAACTACATTTTTTTTGAGGAAATTTTACAGTTATTCAAATGGCGATCAAAAAATAATCCGCGGGCCTTTTTCTTTCTTTTTCTTGCTATCCTCTTTTACACATTTGGATTATATGGCTGGCGCCAGCTTTGGATACAACTGGGTGCTTATACCAATTTCACACCCGATCTGTCGTTACTAAAAGGCGTGGCAGTTCATTCGCAATTCAGCCTTGCAGGTATTCTTTTCTTTGCAATCGTGCGGAATATCTACAACAATATCCGGCTCAGGGAGAAAAATCATCAACTGAGAATAGAAAAGAAAGAAGCCGAGCTCAACTATTTAAAATCTCAAACCAATCCGCATTTTCTATTTAATACGTTAAACAATATTTACTCACTGGCAAGGGATAAAAGCGATCTCGCACCAGAGTCAATTTTACGCTTATCCAAAATATTGCGTTTTATGCTGTACGAAACCGGGGGGCATTCTATTGCCATTGATGATGAACTGAAGATAATTACTGATTATATAGCGCTTGAAAAACTCCGGTATGACGATTCCCTGCTTATCAAACTCAATACCGATATTGAAAATCCGAAACAACCTTTACCACCTTTGCTGCTTATTCCATTAGTAGAAAATGCCTTCAAACATGGCGTTTCAGAAACAAGAAACCGGCCTTTTGTAGATATTAATCTTTCGGTAAAGCAACAGCAATTGTCATTTACGGTCAAAAACTCAATGGAAGAAACCAGCATTGTCCAGGAAGTGAAAGAAAATATAGGACTTTCTAACCTGCGTAAGCAGTTAGCACTACTTTACAAGGAGTATGATTTAACCGTAGGACAGCAAAACGATGTTTTTACATCTGCATTAAGCATCAATTTATCCAGCAATGTCTAAACTAAAATGTATAATAATTGAGGATGAACCGCTTGCCGTTAAAATACTGGCGGACTATATAGCACAGGTGCCTTTTTTGCAATTAGAGGGCAGCTTTAAAGATGCTATACTTGCAACAGAATGGCTGCGGACAAACGAAGTACAATTACTGTTCTTAGACATTCACCTGCCCAGACTAAAGGGAATGGCATTTTTAAAAACGCTTGCCCAAAAGCCTGCAGTCATCATTACTACTGCATATCACCAGTATGCTGTTGAGGGATTTGACCTCAATGTAACAGATTACCTGCTAAAGCCTATTGAATTTGAACGTTTCCTGATTGCCGTTAATAAAGTAAAAGTCCCCGCCGAAAACTTCCCCACTGCCACAGAAACTGCAGAAGCAAAAGACTACCTGTTTCTTACCGTACAAAAGAAAAAAGTAAAAATTTTGTTTTCTGAAATCCTGTATGTAGAAAGCCAGCGGGAATACATAAAAGTTGTCACGGCAAAAAAGGAGTTCGTATCACGAATGAGTACACATGAAATAGAAGACCTTTTGCCCGTCCATATTTTTAAACGTATTCACCGTTCATTTATCATTTCAATCAATAAGCTGGAGTCCTATACAGCAGAATCCGTTGAAGTGAACGGTGTATCTATCCCTATCGGGAGGGGGTACAGAGAGGTGATTGAAAATCTTTAATGGTAATGGCTGCATAGATTTGAATGCGCTTACACAGGTCTTATTATCCTTTTATCCTGACTGCCTGAAATATTTACAGGCACATCCTATCCTGGTGATCCGAAAAACACTGTAATCAACGATTAGTAAGCCTTAAAACGTAGAAACAGAGGCTCTAATCATACACCAGACCTCCTTTTGGAGGCAAAGATTGGGCGTTTCATTAAAAAATTTGTCGGGATTTACCCCTGAACTTGTCGTTTTTGCACAGTTTGGAATCCTTTAAGATCTCCGACCTTCGTATAGCCACTAACCAATCAAACTAAACGCCAGCAGCTTTATGAAACAGCTATTAAACCCGGGAAGTCTTATTAAATTGCTCTTCCTTACAATCAGCATAACTGCTGTGTCTGTATCAAACGCACAACAAATGAAACCCAAACAGAGCGGCTACGCACCAGCCAATGGCACCAACGTTTATTACGAAGTATATGGCGATGGTCAGCCCATCGTTTTATTACACGGTGCATTCATGACTATCGGAACGAATTGGGGCGAATTGATACCTGAACTGGCGAAAACAAGAAAAGTAATTGCACTGGAACTGCAGGGACATGGACATACCCCTTTTTCAGATAGAAAATTATCGCGGACAACACTGGCCAGCGACGTGGAGAAAGTAATGGATTATCTGAAAATCGACAGCGCAGATGTGGCCGGATATAGTTTTGGTGGTCAGATAGCCTACCAGTTTGCGATCCAAAGTCCTAAACGACTCAAAAAACTGGTCATCATTTCTTCTGCTTATAAAAGTGAGGGCTGGGCACCTGAAATAGCCAGCGCTTTTAAAAATATGAAGCCTGAGTTGTTTGCCAATTCGCCTATGCAGGCGGCCTATGATGAGGTAGCTCCGGACAAAACAAAATGGATCCCGTTCCTGACGCAGATGATTGCCATGGCCGGAGAAACGTTTAACCTGGGCGATGACAATATTGCAAAAATCACCGCTCCGGTACTGATTATAGCTGGCGACAACGATGGCATGGATAAAGTCGAACTGGCAAAAACCTATAAACTACTGGGAGGCGGCGTTGTTGGCGATCTGCACCCTATGCCCCAGTCACAGCTGGCTATTGTTCCCCATCAGAGCCATGTGAGCCTGATGATGCAAACGAAAATATTGTTCGGTTACCTGGATAGCTTTTTGCAGTAAGTGATGCTGGTTGGTATTGGGTGTATGAGGAATATTTTCGAAACATGGAATGATTGGGTTAAAATATCCTCCCCATTGATAAGAAGAGATTCCAATGCCTTTAATTATATCTGACTGGTTCTGCTCATCATCCAAAAAAGCCATTTTCAGTAGCCTTGTTTTTATTTCAACGCGTCCGAACGACATACTTAAGTTTATTATGATTCCGGTGTCAGGATAAAATACGGTATGAATTCTAATTTTTACAAAAGTACCGGGGTCGCTTCTTACTGGAAAAATTCTTCTTGAAGAATAAGTGAAGTGGATCGAGCATTCCCCCTTTTCATCCCAGAGTGAAGCAGTTATTGGTTTTTAAAGACGCAGCAATCAATTCCTGTTTATAATGTTTATTATAATAAACAAATTTGCTGATTTTGTCTACAATAATGAACATTATGACTTCACTACATGAATAAAATCGAACTGGCAAAAACCCATAAATTGATGAAAGATGCCGTTGCTGCCGACCTGCAACCTATGCCAAATCAAAACTGGCGATTGTTCCCATCAAAGCCATGTAACCCTGATGATGCAAACGAAAAAATTGTTCGGTTATCTAGATAATTTTTTTCAGTAAGTGATGCGTGTTGGAGTTGGGTGCCGGGCGTGTGTATGACTGGCAATATTCGATTCTACTTTGACATTATAAAAGCAAAAAAGCACTGATTTACAGGGCTTTCCCTTCCGACGGGCTGAGAGGATCACGAAAACCCTCTACAGCCATTAAATTTTTCAATACTTCAAACAATTATAAATTGACTCAACCACTTAGTTGAAAGTAATTTATTATCAATCCCTTACATAGGAAATAAAAATTTATTAACACTTTTCCAATCACATATACTTGATAGAAATAAAATGTATAATTTTATGTATTATACAGTATAATACATATGAGTGAAGAAAATTTGAGTTTAAAAGCAAAAGAAGCACTGAAGCATATGAGAAACTTCATCATGCTGCACGGTAGAATGCCTTCTACGAGAGAGTTGATGAAGGAAATGAAATACAAATCACCATTGTCTCCAATGCTTCTATTGAACGATTTAGCTGCTAACGGTTTCTTGGAAAAGAAGACAGATGGCAGCTATATTTTATTAAAAGATTTAGCAGCAAATGAAAGCGCAAGAACAGTCGCAATTCCATTGGTGGGCACCGCTAGTTGTGGTATGCCAATCTTAGCACAAGAAAATATAGAGGCGATGATTCCCGTTTCAACGGCTTTAGCGAAACCCGGCTCCTCATATTTTCTACTGAGAGCTAAAGGGGATTCAATGAATGAAGCAGGAATTAATAACGGTGATTTAATATTGATTAAACAGCAACCGACTGCCAATAATGGGCAAAATGTTGTCGCACTAATTGATGATGAAGCAACAATCAAAGAATACCAGCACAAGGGCGATTTTGTAACTCTTTTGCCAAGATCAAATAATAAGGTACATCAACCAATTATTCTGACACAGGATTTCAAAATTCAAGGCGTCGTCATTGCGACAATTCCAAAGTAACAATTAAACTAAAATATATGTCGAACTATCATGTTTCAAAAAACAAAGACACGGGCAAATGGGATATTCAAAAAGAAGGCGGCGCAAAGTCCAGCGGTTCTGCTAACACACAAAAGGAAGCTGAAAAAATTGCAAAAGATTATGCTGCAAATTCTGGTGGTGGCGAAGTAAGGATTCACGGTCTGGATGGGAAAATCCGGGATAGCGATACTGTTGCACCTGGCAATGACCCACGCAATATAAAAGATACCAAACACTAATAGCAACCTTACAGTTCTTTGAATTGAATTCTGGTCAAATAATAAAAACACATATTATGACTTTACTTGAATGCATTAGCGGTCTTATTGATAACATATCTGTAACCGACAGACAGGAAGATAATATTAAAGGTTCACTTTCAAATTTGGAAGGTCACCTTAAAGATGAGGATAACGACCTGCATGTGACGAAAACATTTACAAATGGATCTTACGAAAGGGATACGATTATTAGACCGTTAAATGATATTGATCTATTTGCTGTGCTTGATCGTGAAGCCTGGAAAGACGAGTGCGGCAATCTTCCCAATCCGCAAAGTGTTTTGACTAAAATAAAAAACTACCTCAATGATCAGCCTGATTATAAAGATAAAGTTAGCCAGGACAGACCTTGTGTGACGGTAAAACTAAGTGATAAGAACTTCGATGTACTACCCAGTTTTGAAGAAATTGGCGGAGGCTATTTGATCCCAAAATATGACCTGAAATCATGGACGTATTCCTATCCAGAACAATTAACAACGAACCTTGACAATATTCATCGGCAGAGAAGCTATAAGGTTAAACCAACCATAAAGGCTATCAAATATTGGAACAGAGAGAAAGGGAAATTGATTCCTTCCTACCATATTGAAGAATCTGTCATTAATATTTTCTCTCTGAACGATTTTACCAACTTCGAGCAATCAATACGGCTATGGTTCAACAATGCGGAGTATCATCTTCAATCCAATAAGTTTAAATCAAACGATGACTATACTACGTCGATCAATAGAATTGAAAAAGTGAAAGAAAAATTAAATGAAGCGAAAGAAAAATATGATGATGGTAAGGAGGATGAAGCAATTCAGATTTGGAAGGACATATTTGGAAAAGAATTTCCTACTGTTGACGAAGACGAGTCCAAGAATTTTTCTAAGTCTCTTTCAGAGGGTAGTTTAAAGATTTCCGGTACCGGTACATTATCTACGACTGTCGGCACAGCTATATCCGCATCTAAAGGTTTTTTTGGTGATATTCCTAAAGAATAAATATTACAACTCTGATATTCAGATTGGTGCAATGAAAAGCCGCTACCCTCAGTTTAAAGTGAAAAAACGGGGACAGTATGATATTGAGTTTATTGGTGACATAATTGTAAAGCCTGTATTTCCTGTTTATACCGTTTCTATAAATTATAGGGGTGATTCAAGACCGCTTGTGAAGATTATAAAACCGGAGCTGGTGGAAGATCCGCCTCATTTTTATAAAGAAAGCCAGTCATTGTGCTTGTACCATCCTAAGAATTTTCATTGGGTAAAAGAAAAACTTATAGCAAAAGATATAGTGCCTTGGACTGCGGCCTGGATATATTTTTACGAGGTATGGTTGCAAAAGGGTGTTTGGTATGGTCCAGAAGCAGGGCATGAAAATGATTTACTAAAAGCCGAAACAAATAATTGTATATGAGATTGAGAATAGTACCATATAGCGTTTCTTATAAGACTGTAGAGACACTTAACAAGAGAGCAGATATTTTGCTTTATCTATCCACGGCTTTGAGTATCACTATTAGCCTCCTTGGATATTTCAATTTACTTCAAGATTTAAAGGATGTGTTAATAGGCATTAATATTTTTTTTATCTGCATTTACGCATTTCTCGATAATCGGGCCAACTATATTTTCACTAAAGCTGAAATGAAACGAAGGCTCGATTGGTTGGATAACTCTTTTGGAACTAATTTTTCTGGCAAGAAATCACAGGGCTATTTTACCAATGAACATCTTTCCCCCGGTCTTTACAAACTTGCAGTTAATTGTTTTGAAAACAGTTACCACACTCAATTTATTATTTCTAAAATGCTTGGACGTATAATTCTGCAAACTGTAATTATAATACTAATTTTTATTGCATCGGCATATATTGGAAATAGAGAAATTGTCCGGATATTTTTTGAATTGGCTTTGCCTACTCTTTTATTGCAAAAATTAATTAAAGCAATATACTTTTCGTCCAGAATGATAGAAGTTCAGGATCGGTTTAAATCTTTATTCAATGACTTGATGCAATTCGGATTTGAAAATAAAACTGCTGAGGCATTAAGAGATATTTTGGAATATGAAACTGCCCTTTCCTGGGCGTCTACTCCACTTAGTTCGAAGATTTTTACAAAATATCAGGATGAATTAGCCAAAGAATGGGAAGAGTTAAAAGCAGAATATCAAATAAAGACGAATTGATATGGATATTGGGTTAAATAATCACCTAAAACGCATTTCCTCTGACTTGTTTATTAAATATTCCAGTGTCGAGCGGGAAAAAATTGACAAATCGGTTAACAATATTATTGACAAATTGGATGAATACTTTGACGATGAAATTGATGAACCAATTTTATTTGGATCATACACAAGAGATACCATCTTACCGAGACGATTTGACCCAAATTCTGATATTGACATATTGATACAATTTAACACAGAGGATTACGACAAACTGAAACCTGAAAGTTATAGAAGCCAATTAAAAAGATTTGCAGAAGAAAACTATCCTTATTCAATTGTTGTAAAAGATCATCCTTCAATAGTTCTCGAACTAAATCATATAAAGTTTGATCTGGTACCTGCGATTTTCGATAAAGGAATTTTTTACGATAGTATTGAAATCCCTAATAAGAACGGGGGCTGGATGGAGACAGAACCTGATAAGTTTAACGATGATCTCAAAAAAGTGAACACAAGATATAACTCCATAGTTAAACCTATAATTCGCCTTATTAAATACTGGAACGCTTCTCATGGTTATCCATATTTTTCCTTTGAATTGGAAACCGCTATTGCCGACATGGATTTTAGTAATGATAATCTGGAGAGTGGCTTTTTGTATGCAATTAAAAAAATGCCAGTTGACAATTTACCAGATTGGGCGGCTAAAAAAGTCGATGTTCTGAAGTCTGATGCAAAATGGGTAAAAGAGTATTTGGAACGAGAAGAAATTTCAAAAGCCAAAAAATCTTTGGAAAGAATATTACCGAGTTTTTTGTAACATAAGGTATATTGACAGGCTCAATTATTTTCCTTCAACAAAGTAATCAAGGCTGTAACCTTTATTCTTTCCCGTATAATGTAATAAGCATGTGAAATGGATTCAACTTCAGCTAAAGTTATTTCTGAAATAATAAACCGATGTATTCGGTCAACAGGTTTTTAATCGCTTCTGCAGTTACCTCTTTACAGCTTTCAATCAACAGGCGTCTTGCTACAAATACCTTTGCTGGCAAAGCAGTAAGATGATTGTTTAGCTCTTTTACTTTTTAGATTTTACCAAGCGCTTTTCTGCTTTTTGGTTCCATGATATAGGATCACAATGCGTGCAGTGGTCATTTTTTTCTGAACATCAACAGTAATACGTATGTAAAGAGGCATCTCACCAGACAGATAGTTTTTTGGCTTTTTTGAGTAGAAACCACACTGAAGTTTTTACCTAACATAATTACTCATGTTTTCGTGATAAAATTAGAACCTCAGATACCCTATAACAAGACCTATTAAAAGACTTAATATATTTATTATCAACTATTTACATTGAAATCGTGAGTCTTTTTTTAAAGTCGGTCGAACTCACGATCAGATTGATTTTAATTGAACATTTTGATCAGTCTTAAAAACAAGAAACCCGCAAACTCAAGCGTTTGAGGGTTTCTTACTTCGTTTATTTTGTGCTTTGGCGGGCTACAGGGGACAACTTTCGAACCAATTTTGGCGTGATTTGGCGCTAATTACAGGTTTTATAGACAAATACCGGTTAATTGCAGATGAGGGCAAATTTTAGCCTTGGTTCACTTTAAAGGGCAATCATTGGCCGCTTTTTAGCAGACTTGTACATAAGCAAAAATTTTTTAGCAAATAGAGTTAATTCTTTGGATGACTAATGGAAAAAGAAACAAACTGGTAAAACTTCCGGGGCGGATTGCCCCAATAACAATACAAAGTGTATAGCCTTGCCTTATTGATTGTTAATAGGTGCTTTTTGTGCATTAGCACCTTATATCGTAAATTCATGCGTTATAAACAAGCCTTCCCGAACCGTATGAATACCGAATGGAATAAAGAGAAACATCCTGACTGGTATAAGGATATTCCGAAAATGCGATACTTAATTTTGGGAAGCTATCCGCCGCATCCTTCCAAACGTGATTATCCTTTTTATTATCCTAATAGGCGTAACAGGTTTTGGCGGGTTCTGGCGGCGTTATCGGGTTATCATTTAACCTGGAAAAAGGGTCAGGCAGCAGATTTGGCGGTTCAGGAGCGCCATGCAATTATGGAACATCTTCAGGTCGGCGTTCAAAATCTGGGGCTTGAGGTTGAACGAAAGGGAATGAGCGCTCTTGACACCCATATTAGGATCACCAAATTTCAGGACATTGTGAAAATTCTGGACAGTCATCCTGAATTAGAGATGATTCTTTTGCCTGGATTCTCGGCGCCGGACAGTACTGCGAAATCGTTCTCGCGTTATATTTCAGAACAAAACTTGGGGACATGTCACGTCGAACACATCAAAGCACACCATGCTTTTGAGGTTAGGTATAAAGATAGGGTGATCAAGTGCGTCGTGTTGAATTCTACTTCAACGGCTTCACGAATAAAATATGACGAACTTTTAGATCAGTTTAAGATGTATATAAGAAAAATCTAAATGCCTATTTATAGCATTGCATTGGCAATATGGCAGGGCGACGAATATATACTCAGCTTTTTGCTCGTTAGTCAGCTTAAGTTTCGGCACACGAATAACGCCGAGCTAAAGAATAGACAATGAGGTTTTGTATCTTTAATCAGCAGCGTCACCGGGCAGACGTAACACAGAATACCGCCCATCGCCAATGCTTCAACGTTAAGCACAATACTATGACAGCACTTACACCAGAACAAATTCAGCAATACAAGGAAAGCTTCGAACGTATGCAACGGTATGACGAGCGACTTAAAATTGCTGACAATCTTAACAGAGAAAAATTAGATGAGTTAGTAGACCTTGTAAATGAAATATTCTCAAGGAATAACGTGGTTGGCAGAATTGACAAAAACCATATAAAATTCAATGCAGACTATATTGGCAACATTGTCAAAATTGACGACAAGAAATTATCTGAAATAATTTTCAATGAAATCTATCCCCAACCAACACTAAAACTTTATTCCCATTTCACAAACTTTAACGCCGCTTGCAGTATTCTAAAAAACAAAGAGCTTTGGCTATTTAATCTAATAAACAATTTCGCAGCAGAAGAGTTTCGACTATTTTATGAGGAACATAATATAGACGGTTACAAGCATTTTAAAGAGACTTTTGGAATTAAAACAGATTATAGGTCTTTAATGAGCGAAATTTTTTCTCTGTGTTTAACATCTGACAATAACACATCACCCGACCTTTGGGATTATTTTGGCTATAGTGGAACAGGAATAAAATTAACTTTTGAAATTGAAAGCAAAATCCCTGACTTTAGAGAGGTATATTATTCAAATAAAGACAACCCTCAAAAAATTCCTTTTTTAGCAGACCTCTTTGACACAATTCTTGCAAAATATAATTACCCCTTAAACTTCACATACATCTCGAAGATTGGAGCATTTTATATTCACGGCAAGTTTGACAATGAGCAGGAGTATCGTTTTTTAGTGAAACGGACTTCCGACAGTTACAATGCATGGAACTTTGTGCCAGTTGTCTTCAATAATGATATCACTTATATTGTTTTGCCTTTTAGTTCACGACTCGCAGAATTCAAACTGAGAAAAGTAACGAAAGGACCAAGATGTAGCAACATTAACTTCGACATAATAAAAGACATTTTACGGGCAAATTATTCCGACACTATTGACATTGAGGAATAAGTACTGTGCCTAACATTGCATTGGCAATATGGCGGGGCGACGAATATATACTCAGCTTTTTGTTCACTACTCATCTTTAGTTTCGGCAGACGAATAACGCCAAACAGTAGAATAACAAAGAGCATTTGTATCTTTAATCAGCTGCGGCACCGGGCGGACGGAACACGGAATACCGCCACATCGCCAATGCTTCAACGTTAGCGGCAAGCTTAAACGACATCAGAACGATGACGGACATTAGACAGAAATACATTTCACTAATTAAAAATAGAAGTGAGGAAAATCAAAAAGCCTTGGCACTTTTAGTTTCTCAAAGGCTGTTTGGTAACTGTATTTCTATCTTAAGACAAGAGTTGGACTCATTCGTTAGAGTAATTTATTTGGGACAGATCTCTGACTTTAACGAGCGGGAAAGACTAATGAACCAAACTATGTCAGGAGACAAATGGACTGTTTTGACAGCGAACAATAAGTTGAAGCAAATTACAGACAAGGATATGGTGGCGAAAGCAAGCGACTTAAAAGGATATGTCCGTTACGTCTATAAATTTGGCTGCGGCTTCATTCACTTGTCGGACTTTCATGATTATGTAACGACAAACCCATTTGACAAACTAGATTATTCAGAACAGTTTGACATTGTTTTTTATTTACATCAATATCACGGTTTCCCAAGAGATAGGGAATTGTCAGTTGAAAGCATCTCATTTTTAATACCAGCAATATTTGAAAAAGTTTCGTCCAATTTGGCTTATTATTTTGACAATATTTTGAATAATAAAATGATAGATTAAAAAAGCTGAACCGCTAACACCCATTGCCCGTCCCAAAATTTAGTTAGAAGTCAATTATTCCATTTCTATTTTAAGTACACAAATTTCAAATTCGCCCGCAGGTAATACAACGGTCTTACAATCGGTTACTTTCATCCCAATTAATGCGGTTCCCAATGGAGAGTTGTTACTAATTATCCCCTTTCTTACGTCGGCCTCTCCGTCTGTCGCTATCAAAAACTTATAAGTATTACTTTTCCCACTTACCTTGTTTGCTTGTTTAAAGGTTACCGAAACACCTAGTTGCACCTGATCAATGTTTTCGGGTGATATTTCGACTATTTTAACTTCAGATAGTTTCTTTTGAAGATGGCCAATTTCGGTTGACAACATTTCTTCCTGCTGGCCTAATTGTACCCATCCTGGATTATCATGCCATCCATCCCCACTTGCATTGTAAGCATGGGCTTTTTCTTTCTGAATTTCTTTAAGTCGTTGGAGTTTTTCATCCAGCCTTTTCTGTAATGCCGCTTTTCCTTTTAATGTTACGTAAGTCATCATCATGCTGTTTTATATATGAACTGATAAGTCTAAGTAAATGATCGCATAAATCAGAGGGATTTAATGTCCCATCAACTTCGATCCATTTTATACTTGAAAACTCTGGAAATCTTTGTGTGTCTCTCATTTCGCTATAGAAGGTGGCTGCTCTTGTTAATGATTCTAAAATCTCATCCTTTTTAATGCTTAAATGGTTCTTTCTCTCTTTTAATCTAATCAAGGCGACTGATGGATCGATCTTAAAATAAATAACAATGTCGGGGAGTGGAATTATTTTCTCCATTCGATTTGTTAACCCGATCACCTTTTCCCAGTTGAGTCCGTGTATCCTTTTGGTAACATAACTTGTCAAAATACTTCTATCTCCAAAGATTAAAGACTTCTTTTCTTTGAGCGCCAGAAGTGCAGACCTATTGCTTCTTACTGAGTATATCCAGCTGTTCCACCAGTCGTAATTTCGTAAAAAGGAAATATGTGAGTGAAACCATTCACGTAAATTAAATCCAGAAATCGGCTTAGTCGGGCAAAGCAATGAATAAGGTATACCCTGTTGGTCTATCTTAGCCTTGACCAAGTCAAAAACTGTTGTTTTGCCACTTCCTTTAATGCCTTCCAAACAGATATACATCGTTACCCTTTAACTGCTATTAAAAATAATTCCCGCAACTCTTCCTCAGAATAGGAAGAAACCGTCTGCCTTTCATTCAGAAACGTATTGTATGAATATAATTTGCATTTTTCGGACAATGGAGAGCCCGTAATCATTAACGTACAGGTGCTTTCATTGTTTGGGTTGATTATCCGGTGGAGTTCTTTTGATTTCATAAAGTATGTACAGCCACTATCATATCTTATCAGCGATAATCTTTCTAAATTAATTTTACCATTGTACTCAACAGCGTATTGATCTGATCCATTTTTAGATAAATAAGTATAATTATTAACTTCAACACCCCCTGAATCATCTTCCCGAAAAAGCTCCATTTTTAAACTCCCAGAAATAATTTTGGATGCAAAATTCCAGCGATGATTATGAATATTTTCCATTGGCAGGGGAATTTCTGGAATGGGTTGAAACAAATGAAGTCTAAGTTTAAAATAGTGAGATGACAGTAATACTATTTTATGAAACCCATTATCGTGTCTGTAGCTATTCTTAATTACATTATCAATTAAAACTTCATCATTAGAGATACAAGATAATAGGGGGCCAAAATTTTCCTTTTTCCCAAGTTCTGTCACCACTTGTATTAGCGTTCGCTTCTCTCTTAATGCAAGGCTAAGATCAATTTGCTTTGCCAAGGATAACAAACTACTTCTAGTAAATTCATTAGGGAACTCTATTAGAGATTTGCTATTGATTGATTTGGTAACCGTTTCCATTTTCCACTTTTATTTGTTCTATATTTTCAAGTGGAGTGCCAAACTATTTACGAGACTGTTCTATAGATCTAAATACTTACTTATCAAGCAATTCCATGTTTAGCTACTGAAAGCAACCTACACCACAAAATGAAAAGAGATATAATTTAGTTATATTTAAATATAAAACTGTTATATGAGCAGGGTAGTAATTTCCTGGCTTGCTTTTCATAAGGACTTTGACAAAGTTGGCAATGGCTTTCAAATCAATTCCAGTGGACCGACTCTTACGATCCATAAGCTATTTAAAAAAAATGGATACGAACTTCATTATCTGTTACAATGCGTCCCAAAAAAGAAAGGAGATGAATTGGATAAGAAAGTCAATGCTATGAAAAATTATCTTAGCGAGAATTACTCCAAGCACAAAGTTGAAATTGAACTTTTGGATATTGATGAGGACGAGTTATCCAATTATGAAATGGTGGCAGCTCATTTAAGAAGTTTTCTAAACAAAATTGATGTTAATGATGATGTTGAGGTTATTACTGGCACTGGATCGTCTATTATGCACATGGTATGGGTAGCTTTATTTTATAGTATCGATCTTAAATTTAAGTTGTTCCTGATACATCACGACCCAATCCGTTTTCCTGACTTCATACCTGTTCCTCTTATAAAGAGCAAAATGTTAGATCAAAAATTGCGAGAGTTTCATATCAAAGATACTTTCCCAAAAGACATTATAAGGGACCTCCATACAGACGCAGTTTATAAAAAGGCAAAAATTTGGGCTGACGCAATTCAGCAAAATATCTTGATTCTTGGCGAAACGGGTACCGGAAAGGATGTATTAGCAAACTATATTCATAACAACTCACCATTGGCTGATAAACCATTTGCAGCAATTAACTGTGCATCACTTCCAGAGGACAATCTTCTTTATAGTGAACTCTTTGGTCATGAAAAGAATGCCTTTACTGGGGCAACTAAAAAGCGCGATGGTTTATTTGCTATTTGTAATGGCGGTACTCTATTTATGGACGAAATAGGTGATATGCCTATGAGAACTCAATTGAGTCTATTAAGGGCTATTGAGAATAAAGAGATTAAACCGTTGGGAAGCGATTCTGTTGTAAAAAATGTCAAGGTCAGAATAATTGCAGCTACGAATGCTGATCTATGGGAAAAATGTGTCACTAAGGAGTTCAGATGGGACTTGTATTATCGGCTTTGCGACTGCGAACTGGAATTAAAATCACTTCGAGACAGAGGGATAAGTGAGAAAAGTAAAATAATCGTGAGTATTATAAAACAATCGGAATTGCAATGGGGAAGAAAATTAAATTTTAGTCCAGATGCTGAAATAGCGTTTTATAATCACCCATATCCTGGAAATTTCCGCGAATTAAAAAGAACAATTGATTCTTTATTTGCTTCTCAATTGAAGAATATAGAAGTAAGCGACTTGCCTAAAAGGTTTTTTAAATCGGAAAAAACCGATATAACTAGCCTTCAAGAAAATGAAAAGCAGTATATTCAAAAAATTTATGCAAATTCTAATTATGTGATGAAAAAAACGGCTGAAAAATTAGGGTATTCGAATCAGCATAAATTAAGACAAAAAATGGAGAACCTCGGCATCAGAATAATTAATAAGCGAAAATAGAATGCAAGAAAAAGAACTTCTCAGAAAATTAGGAGAGGAAACTCTCTACTCCGCCAAGGGTCATTTCAAATCGTGCGACCTTAGGCGGCAGCTAATCACATACACCATTTGGCTATGTGCAGTTCTCAATGTGCTTTCCATAATTGGTATTAACCCAACAACCGACAAATTGCTTGCAGCCGTTGGACTTTTAGGAACAATTGCACTTTTGATATGGAACGAAGGGGAAGGAAAGAATTACAGAGCCAAACACAAGCAGGCCGCAGAGACTTATTTAGCATTGCACAAAGAGATACGCAGTTGTTATTTTCTTAGCGATTGCGGCAAAGAACAAGTGGAGACACTCAGCAAAAAAGTAAGTGAGTTTGACAAAAGCGAGAAACCTGACATTCCCGGATTTGCTAGGCTTTGGGCAAAACAGGTAATTGAAAGAAAAAACAGTGAAACAGACAACTGGTTTCTAATAAAATAAACGATGGCTGCTATAAGTATCAATAATAGGCTAATCACGTTTGCCCAACAAGAACTTGTTCTTGGCTACAGCAGCACCGAGAGGGACCGAATTAGCAGTTCGCTGGCACAGTTACAAAAAGTTTTGAAAGACAAACTTCATAACGAAGCAAAAGAAATTCTGCCTTTTGGTTCGTTTACTCGAAACACAATTTTACCGAGAAAATACGACTCAAATTCTGATGTTGATTTGCTTATTGTTTTCAATACTAGTGCCGGAAAGAAGACACCTGGCACTTATCGTAAAAACATTTTGGATGCACTTTCATCTTCATACCCACTTTCGGTAGTAAAGAAAGATTTCCCAACGGTTAAATTGGAACTTAATCATATCATGTTTGATGTTGTGCCTTCTCACATAGAAGAATTTTGGAACAAGACTTACTACATCCCAAGTGCAAACGACAGTTGGAGAACAACTGTTCCTAATGACATCAACAATGAGCTTTCTCAAAAAAATCAGTCGTATGGAAACAACATTGTTCGCAATGTGATTCGCCTCTGTAAACACTGGAACTCAACACAAGGTCGTGTTTTTGACTCTTACGAAATGGAAAAATGGATTGTAGGAAGATTTTTCTACAGCGGTGACAATCTCTATGAAAAATTTTTAAGTGTGCTTAAAGATTTGGCGTATTACAAACATTCAGGAGTGAAACAAGCCATAGATTGGATTACAGAATACAAAGGTACATGGTCAAGACAAGCAGATGAACAAAAACAACTTGAGTGGCTAATAAAACTTTTACCTGGCTTAAATTAAAATAAATATAGAAATACTTGTATTAAATAGGAAAGGGAAATATGGGGAAGTCAACAACAATTGGGTCACTCTTCAAATAACTGATAGTGATATGTAGCCGATTGGTATGCCGTCTGCCAGCTTAGCAGCAAACCCGTCTTGGTGGAAGTTTTAATTTATTTATTTGTATTCTACTTCAATTTCATATTCTTTTGAACTATTACATTCTAAACACAAATCTGACTTAAAGTCTTTAAAAAGCCTTTCAATTTCCATAATAGCATCTTTGCTTTTACCAACAGAACAATTGTCCGTATTAATAGACTTACCAACAAGAGTGCACCCAGTAATGTCAGACGTGTAATTGCCTAAATGAATTTGTATATGTTCACGATTGGGTACATTAAGTAATTCTATTTTCCAACCAAGTTTTTTGTCTGTCCGAATAACAGCATCATATTTCCCTTTCGGTATAGAAGAAATATCATTTATATTTCCTCTATACGGCAACTCCATTGTATAACATATGGGACTACCATTGATAGACAGATAGCCTTGTATGCAATTATTGGAAGTCAGTTTTCTTTCAATAGAAACGCTAAACTTAGCGTCATTAACTTTGAGGGAAAAGTTGAAATTTATTATTACAAAAATACTTACAACTAATAATTTTATTTGCATCTTATTATATAATTGACATATTTATTCTTAGGCCTTGTTTCATTACCGCCAACCTCTGTTGCAATTGCTTTATTCTTGACCGTTAAGTGTACCCCACCATCATCATCCGCACAGATACTCTCATTTATGTTTGACCCACCTGGTTGGGAGACACCTATATGCACAGGGTGACTGTGCTTTGCAAAAGCATCGCCCTGTGATGACCCCACAGCATTCTTTTCCCCGCCCCCATTTGCATTTCTTGCATCGACGTCCGGGTCTTGTCCTGAATTGAAACTTACTCCTCGTAGAAAAACTCCTCTCAGATCAGGCAGATTGAAATCCCCGTTAGGTTGCTTGCCCCAATTATAGCCAATTACGTTAAATACTTCTTCATTTCCGTGAATTGATAAAATATCGCCATTGCACAACTTCCAGCCAGCAGGAATTTTGTCAATATTGCCTGCAAAAGCGAGAATAGTTCCGATTGGGTTATCTCTGTCTACTACCCCCGGATTTAAGATCTGTGAATTTTCATCAAGCCAGACTGCAGGAAAAATAAATGGAATTTCAATTGTTTTTTTCCCCTCCTTGTTATATGAAAGAGCATCAATAGATAAAGAGTTTTTTAGTTGATATTCGCTTAAAATATACATATCAACTTTTGTAGGAACCCACTCGTTGCCTTTATATTGCCAGGTTATGTCATCACCTCCTTTGCTCGTGATATTCTCCTTACTTGACCCTGAGACGCCTCCAGAAGAACCACTTTGTTCTGCTCCCGAAGTAAATTCTCTTTGCGGCTTTGACTTTAAAAGTTTATCAACCTGGTCGTTCTTTAAAGTGGCATACGTTATATTGTCTTTTACGAGGTTATACTCATTATCAGACACTTTCTGAAACTCCAGGGTTACCTGAGAAGAAACTTTCTCCAGGAGGTATTTAATGATTTCATTTTTTGTTTCTCTGACTTTATCGGCATCGCCAAAAGATAGAATATGTATTTGTGTTTTATTAATATTGATCAGTTCTGACATATACGTCCTATTCAATATTCTCTTCTTTTCATTCTCTGTCCATATTTTTGATTCTACTTTGCCTCCCCCGAGCTTCAAAGGACCCAAACTTAAACTAAGACCACCGTCGCTACTGCTGCTTTTTATGACTTGATTGTCAATAAGGGTTTCATCTCCAAACAACTGTTTTCGTATTTTTGAACTTGTCGCAAAATCCGCTGTTCCTTTTACATAGTCACTTGAAAATTCGAAACCACCCATATAAAGGCTTCCTTTCAAATTATCATTACTGCTTCTCAGATCATAAAACTCTCTAAGCTGTTTTAAGCTGCCAGAAATTTCATAATTTCTTACTTTGGGAACCATGTGCTTTATTTGAAAATTGCCAATGTTTGAAAAGGTTGGCAAATCTGTTGGATTGATGATGACGTAATCATCACCGATTCTGGCTTTCAAAACATAATATGAGTATGGCAGGTTACTTAAATTTATATTCTGAACCTGTTCGTCTCTTTCCAACAACATTTTTAATTCATCATAAACCTTATTGCTGTAATGATATATTTTAAGAAGCAATTTGACCGGGGTATTTTCATTCCCACCGTTATACTTGTCAAGTTGGCTTTTAAAATTGGCCCAATCAGCAATTATTAACGGATTGTAAAAGTATTGTTTGTTATTGTTTTTGTACGTCTCAACTTGCTCGCCACCGACAGCATCAATACTATAGACTCTAATGAAGTTGGGAATGTCAAGGTCCGCTGTGCCATTTGAACCACCATTTTGTTGCGCATTCAATTGCATTGAATAGAATGACAATAAGAACAGAATAATTAGTTTTCCATTCATAGTTTTGTCTTTTATTGTTTAGAAATATGAGACTATAGGAAGCCGTAAAAAAATTAGGACTACATTTTACAATTATGAGAATAATTTAAATTTTATCAAAGGGTGTTTTCCTCGTTTTTCTTTGACATTTTCACGGTGTCCACTAAATTGCCCCAACGGCCAAGTATTGCTGCATGTTGGGGATTTTATAACGTCCAGCCCGGAACATCTACTTGATTTTATAATATTGTTGATGTTAAGAACTGTTGCTTGGCATAATTCGTCTGCCGAAACCGAGGCTGATAGCGAGCTAAACCCGAAGCTAACAATGCCCAGTCCTACTTTCAGCAATACCAATGTTGGTTCGGTACTTTATCGATTACTTGAAAGGTCTTTTAACTCTGATGATAAAATGCTTTTCACCTGCTATTACAAAGTCATTTACTAATTGAAAAACTGGGTTGGGTTCGTCAATGCTGTAGTTAAATATTTCATTGTTGTATACAAGCCTACCATTCAATCGTAAGAATTTTATTTCTTTAGGATAAACAAGTTCATAAACTTCATCATAAAATATTTTCAATTTGTCTTTCTTGTGCACAACACCCTTACTAGTAAACTCTTCTACGTCAGCTGAAAGAATATATGGATTTGGATGTGTCCTGGCGGTGATGTTAACGATTGCATGAATGCCACCATTATCAACAATAGGAGGATTGATTACGTCAAATCCTCTTATGTTCCCAACGGCTGGTTCTATTTTTGGATTCGAAAGCCTTTGGTCACCGAGTTTAGGTGGTTCATTGCCGCCAACAACGGAAAATTCTATCGAAAATGGAATCCCATTCCAATCTCGACATCCAGACCTACAATGCGCATTTGGGCCAGTTGCAGTCAAACTTTTTCTTGCATTTAATTTAACCCAATTGCTTTCTTCGATAAATGCTTCTGTTTGAAGTTCTGTTGAAAGTCTTGGAAAAAGGTATAAATAGAATGAATTTTCAATTCTTGACGTCTTTAACTTTTTAAAAAGAAACCCTTTTTTCATTGTTTTCACAATTGCAAATGTCACTTTGATTGGAACAGGAGCTTCATCATTTTTGAATGTATTAATAACCGAGCCTGGGAGTTTTATTACTCTTGTATGCTGGTCTAAACTATTATCAAACTTTACCTGGTTAGTAATGTCAGTCTTGTCATTTATCACAAATTTTACAAAAGATGTTTTGTCGTTGTCAGTATTGTATCCTATATTGGAAGCGATAATAACAAAAGAATAATCACCTGCTTCTTTGACTAAATGATTGAAGCCTGATATTTTTCTGATTATAAATTGTTTTTCCCCTATTAGTGTATTGCCAAGTATTTGATTTATATCAAGCACTAAGTTGTCAACTAAAGAAACAAGATTAGACCTGCCCTCTTCAATTTGATGTATTAGTTCGGAAATTCGCTCCATTATTTTCCTGTTTTCTGTACTAAGTCTGTCCATTGCAACATTTACTTGGTCTCCAAGAATTTGACGGGCCGTTCCGAGGAGTACACTTAGTTCGTTGATTGAATGATTTACTAAATAATCCCCAGTATTGCGTAAACTGCCTAATGCGACAGTTATGACTTTGTCTGCTTTGTTAAATATATCTGTAGGCAATTCAACTTGTGCTTTGGTACTAAGGTTTATAAAAAGGGTCGCAGTTATAACAAGAAATAATCTTGTCAGTTTATAATTTATTTTGCAGTTAAGTTTCTTTTTCATATTGGGAATTTTAGTGGTTTTGGTAGTACAGCATCCAACAGTAGTGTTTCTGTATTAAAAGAAGCTATCTAATTTCATAAATTATAGACGATAGGTATTTCCTATTACGTTTATTTTATTGTTCAGTAGCGCCAATCCAATTTATAAATACAGTTTTCTTGTCAATATTTCTAGAGACTAACTTCATTATCCTGCACTTCGTGTCTCTCAGTCACATAGGTATATGCCTATGCGTGAGCATGCGCTGGGAATTTCAGAAACCAAGATGTCTGGGATTGTAGATTCAAAGGGGAGAGCGGATAAGGTATTAGCTAATTTAAGTATTTCACCAAAAATTGCAAAAATCATTTTTTAACTGGGAAGTAAATAGCCGACCTTTTGCAGGTATTGCTTTCTCCTCAATGCCGTTAATGAGGACACGATTAACTGCTGATCACGACTGACAGCGCATAGCCCGAATGAAATGCCACACTTCAAATTTTGTGAATCTCCTTTGCCTTGTCAAACCCCACCCATCTGCCATCTTCATCAACACCCCGGTTGGCTAGCTCTTTCCGAACAAGGTACTCAATATCAAACTCACCTTTTAACGCTTCGCAGAGTATCTGAGTAGCCGTTAGACTGAAAATAAATTTCGGATTTAAATCATCAGATCGGCCACTGAATTTCTCCAAATCTTTATTTTTCTTTAGGCTTTCTGTTTTCTCCTGCTTTTCCTTTTTTGAAGTTTCCATATTGCTTTTTTTAGGGCCAGCGAACATCGACTTCTTTTTCAAACCCCGCAAATCTTCTTCATGATCTCCCCAAAAGCCAAAATCGGAGCCCTCTCCAGGATGTGCACCAAAATTGGAACCGGGAGGAGCAATATCATCCATCAATGAAAATATGTCTTCATTCAGAATAGACGAACGCTCTTCATCGTCTTTTGCTTTATCAAGCAGTAGTTGGATTTCCTGTAGCCGAGGCCCGATAACTGTTTGCTTCTTCACCGAGTCCAGGAACTTCATAAAATTTTGAATCAGGACCTCAGATTCAAGCGTACCGGAGGATATAGAAATTCCTATATAGTACCGTGGCAGGCGATTGATCCTGGGAGTACCTGAGATGCTTGTGCTGCCACTCAACTCATTTTCATCCATTGTCACCCAATCGTCCTGCCGGATTATTCTTAGCTGTTTCAGGTATTTTTCCAACCCGTCTATGTCTTCCTTATGTTTCATCCATCCATCTTCAAAAATGCTGCTTTCGTCCTCCTTCAGTTCATTACCTGCTTTTATATTGAAAACAGCTTTTCCGTTCTTATTCTCTACATGAGCAAGAAAGCTTCCCCTTTCATCAAGATCAATCACATATAACTTCTCTAATTTTTCGTCCGTGATGAATTGACTGATTCGGTTCAATATGAATTAGAGCAAATTTTTCATGATATAAATAAGGGAAATGTTGATCAGCAAACTATCCTGAAACATCAACTGACAGAAGTAAACAAAAAGATAGATGCCGCCGAGGAGAAATACTATATTTTGAACCAGATGACGAGGGAAGCGTTTGAGAAATTCCACCCGAGGTATAAAGAAGAACAGTTGAAAATCCTGGAACAATTGGAACTATGCCAGACGACGATTTCGAACCTGCCTGTCTACCTCCAAAAAACGGTTAGTCTTAGCGTCAAACTCAGGACTGTGTGGGCTTCCGGCGATATCAGCTTCAAAGAAGACCTGCAAAAATTGATCTTTCCCAAAGGGATCCTCTATGATCGGCAAAAAGATGAATTTCGAACCGAAAAGGTGAATTCCATATTCGCCATAATAGCCGGTAAATCAGGGAGTGTTATCGAAAATAAAGAGGGGACAAACCAATGTTTTGTTGATTTGTCCCCTTCAGCGGAGAGAGAGGGATTCGAACCCCCGGACCTGTTACAGTCAACGGTTTTCAAGACCGCCGCATTCGACCGCTCTGCCATCTCTCCGGCGCAAATGTAAGGGCGCAAAAATTCCTGACAAAAAACTAAGGAAGATTTTTTTTGAATTGACGCTGGAAATTAGATGATTAGGTAAAAAACCGGGCAATTGGCCGGGTTGATTCCTCACTACTCCTGGCCGGTCCTGGTTCCGATAAAAAAGCGGGGATGATCCAGACCATCCCCGCTCCTGCTTTTATCTATTATTTAATACCTATTCTGACCGCAAACTCTTCACGGGATTGGTCAGCGCCGCCTTAATGGCTTTTACATACACGGTAATAAAGGCAATGCCAAATGTAATCAGGGCCGCCAGGGCAAAAACCCACCAGCTAAGCGGTGTTTTATAGGCAAAGTCCTGCAGCCAGTTGTTCATAACCCAATACCCTGCGGGCAGGGCAATGCAGGTAGCGATGATGACGGGTTTTAACAGATCCTTCGACAACAGGAGTACGATACCCCGCACAGAAGAACCCAGCACCTTGCGCACCCCAATCTCTTTGAAACGTTTGATGGCGGTAAAAGAGGCCAGCCCAAACAATCCCAGGCAGGCTACAAAAATGGCCAGCATCGAAAACACCGATAAGATGGTCTGCTGCCGGATATCCTTTTTATACAGGTCATCAAACTGCTGGTCGAGGAAGCTGTATTCAAATGGATAGGCAGCAGCCACCTGCTTATACGCTTTTTCTACAGTGGCAATACTGCCGGGCAGATCACCTCCTTTCAGTTTTACGGCAATAACCCTTCGGTCCATATTCGGTGCTATCACCAGTGGCTCGATATCGCTTTTCAATGACTGGAAATTAAAATCCTCCACCACGCCAATGATATGGCGCCTGCTGGTGTCGCGAATGGTATTTTCTATCCATTTGCCCACGGCCTGGTCAGGTGTCCAGCCCAGCCGGGTGGCAGCCGTTTTATTGATCAGCACAGCACCGGTGGTATCGGTGGGAAAGGATGCGGAAAAATCTCTTCCGGCAATCACTTTCAGCCCCAGCGTAGACACGAATTCAAAATCGGCAAATTCGGTGCGGGCATTCCAGCGCTCGGCATGGTCTTCGACTTCAAACATATGGCCGTCAAAAAATCCGCCGGGCTCGCCCGACATGGCAGATACGGATTGCACGCGGCTTTCCTTCTGCAACTCGTTTTTAAAGGCCCGCAGGTTGCGGTAGATATCGTTGTTGTCGATCCGCACCAGCAGGGTCTGCTCCTTATTATAACCCAGTTGCTTGCTCTTGATAAAATTCATTTGTTTGGTAATGACAATCGTACCCACAATCAGGAAAACCGAAATGCTGAACTGCACCACTACCAGGGCCTGCCTGAACGAAGCCCCTCCTTTACCTAACCTCAACCGGCCCTTGAGCGCCTGGATGGGCGAAAAAGCGGATAGGAAAAAAGCGGGATAACTGCCAGCCAGGAAACCGGCAATAAGAATCACTCCTGCCAGGAAAAGATAAATGGGTGGCGTGCTCCAGGAAGCGATCAGCGAATAACCGAGCAACTCATTGTACCAGGGCATGACGAGAAACAACAGACCAATGGACAATATGCAGGAGATACTGGTCAGCAATACCGACTCGCTGATAAACTGCCAGATAAGGTTGTTGCGCAGGGCACCCAGTACCTTGCGCAGACCTACTTCTTTTGAGCGCTCTGCAGCGCGGATGGTAGACAGGTTGATAAAATTGATACAGGCAATCAACAATATCAGTGCAGCAATCGACAGAAATATATATACCACCGTTCTGTCGCCATGTTTCACGCCATCAAAAGATTCGTTGCTGAAATAAACATCTTTCAGCGGGGTCATCGAAAGCGTAAACTTAAAGCCAAACTTGCGCATATTACTCCCCATGTATTTTTCCATAAAGGCAGGCAGTTGCTTTTCAATCTGCGCTTCGGATACATTGGGAGCCAGTTTTACATAAGAATAAATGCCATTATTGCTCCAGTTGGTCATCCAGCTGGCATCCTTATAATTTTCGAGCGGGATGATGATATCAAACTCGAGATGCGAATTGGACGAAATGTCTTTTGCAATACCGGTCACCTTCAGCGGTATGTCCTTATCCAGCATCAGCGTTTTGCCCATGGCCTCGCTGGCATCTCCAAAATACTTTTTTGCCACGGTCTCCGTCAGCACAATGCTATGCGGATCTTTCAATGCCGTCTTTGGATCACCTTTCAGCAGGGGAAAAGAAAAGAAGCTGAAAAAATTGCTGTCGGGATTAATAATCTTCTTTTCATGAAATGAACGGTCACCCAGTGTGATCAGGTTATCGTTTTGATTCACGCGTATCACTTCTTCTATCAGCCCCCTGTATTCATTTTCCAGGGCCGGAGCATACATACCCGACAGGTAAGCCACACTTTTCGATTTTCCTTCACTCTCAAATCCACGCATCACCCGGTATATGCGGGCGCCATCTTTGTGAAAGCTGTCATGATTGAATTCATTCACAATAAAAATGAAGATCATGAGGCATACGGTGATGCCGATGGTTAATCCCAGAATATTGATGAGCGAAAGAACCCTGTTCTTTCTCAGGTTTCGCCAGGCAGTTTTGAAATAGTTTTTAAACATAATCGCGGTTAAGATCGTGAGGAATAGTTAAAAAAAGCTCCGTGATGGCGTGCACCGGCTTGAGAACCAAGATGTATGCCGCCAATACAATTTCCTGTAAACAAGTAAATTATACCTGGCGGGAAAGGGCAAAAACTGTCCGGAAATGAACGCGGGTGTACGGATTTGTTACACTGGCCCGCTGGGAGCAGCTGCTCCGGCAATCAGTAACCCGGACATGTGCTCTTAAGAATTGAAAAAGGAATAGGCAGGGTGCTAAAAAAACAATTCAGAATTGTTCTTGCTCTCCTTCAAAACGAAGGTGGTATTGATGGTGCGGATATTGGCAATCTTCGACAATTTCTGCCGCACAAAATTGTGGTACTCCTCGAGGTCACGCATATTTACTTTTATCAGAAAATCCACTTCGCCCGACATGTGGTAACACTCCTGCACTTCGTCGAGCTTGATGATCTCTGCTTCAAATTTTTCCGTACTGGTTTCGCTATGCTGTTTGAGGGTGACCTGGCAAAAGGCAATCACAGAGCGGTTCAGCAGCTTCTTGTCGAGTATGGCCACATACTTTTTAATAAATCCTTCCTTTTCCAGTTTGCGGATACGCTCATACACGGGCGATACCGACAGGTTCAGCAATTCGGCTATTTCCTTGGCGCTTTTCTTGGCATCGCGCTGCAGGATCTTCAGGATCTTTTTATCGATAACATCTGTTCGTTCCATAAATACTGACCGTAAAAAAGTCTACTAAAAGAATGGAATACCAGCGGGAAAAGAAAATTTTACTCCATTTATTCAAAAATACAGTAATTATTACTGATAAAGCAGTATTTAACAAAAACCAGTAAGGACTATCGGTAATTTTGTGGAAACAAATCCGGAAAACCCACAGCAAAACGCATGTAAACAGGCCTGCCAGAATATATCCATGCGTTGCTCATGTTGCACAGTACAAGCTGTGCGGCAATGAGGGAATCATCACCATTTCCTGAATAACGGTATTGCTGCCAAGATCGCAGACACGCCAAACGTTGTCTGGTATTAACTCATTTGCTCAACAGACAGTATCATGAAAACAAACACACTTCAACGCTCTACCCTCCTGGTAATACTTGCTTTTGCCAGTATCTATATTGTGTGGGGGTCTACCTTTCTGGCCATTTTATATGGCCTTACCGGATTTCCGCCATTCATCCTGTCGGGTCTCCGCTTTTTTACAGCCGGTCTGGTGCTGTTTCTATTCAGCTATTTTAAAAAAGAACGATCTGCATCGCTCACTGACTGGAAAAGAAATGGCATTGCCGGTATACTCATACTGGGTGGTGGTACCGGCCTTGTAGCCTGGGCCGAGCAGTTTACTACTTCTACAGAAGCCTGTGTGCTCATTGCAACCGCGCCATTTTGGTTTATCGCGCTCGATAAGGGAAGCTGGAAATATTATTTCTCCAACCGTATCATCCTGTCTGGTCTGCTGATCGGTTTCCTGGGACTGCTGTTTTTCATGAGTGGCAGTTTCGATGAAGGACATGCAGCAGCCGGTGGCCTGGGCGCCAAAACACTGGCATTTGTGGTACTCATCATCAGCAGTCTTTCCTGGGTGGCAGGCTCCCTCTATTCTAAACACAAACCGGCCTCCAGTCCCATGCTCATGAATGTAGCCCAGCAATTGCTGGTGGGTGGCGTGATCAGTTTTGTGGTTGCCCTGTTTATGGGTGAGTTCAACTCATTTTCACTGTCCAGCGTTCCGCTCAATGCCTGGCTGGGTCTGGGATACCTGATTGTATTCGGCTCTATCATTGCGTACCTGGCTTATATCTGGTTATTATCTGTGAGAAACCCGGTACTGGTAAGCACCCACGTTTATGTGAACCCAATTGTGGCCGTGGTGGCAGGTGGCCTCTTTGCCGGCGAGCGTATCAACAGCATTCAGCTGGTGGCGCTTATTATCATCCTCGTGGGTGTGGCGCTCATCAACAGTTCCACCTATAAGCCGGGCAAAAGAACCCTGGTGAGAATGCGGCGTATCAACTACCTTTTCTCCCGCATGATCAATCCATATAAAAATATTGTAGGCTAATACAATTATTGCCGCATAAAGAAGCCCGCAGCACTATACTGCGGGCTTCATCTTTATATGTAATAGTACCTTTAACTGCTCCAGCTTCCAACATTCGTATGTCCCCAGTGATCGGGGCTGGCATATTTAAAATCCTGTTTATAACGATCCGGTATCTCCTGCAGAAATGAACCGGTTGCATAGGTAGGAAATATTTCGCTGTACGTAAGCATGGATTGAAACGATATGCGGCGGTAAATATGTGAACGGGTAATATTCTCCTTTCGCTCAAGCCCCGAAGCGCCTAACAGCTCCACAAAACTTTCCACGGTGTTTTTGTGAAAATTGGCTACCCTGGTTTTCTTATCTTCTACCACCAGTCCCACGGTAAGCCGGGGATCCTGTGTAGCCACACCCACGGGACATTTATTGGTATTGCACAGCAATGCCTGGATACAGCCAACCGCCATCATCATGGCCCGGGCCGAATAGCAGACATCGGCACCCAAGGCCATGGCACGAATGATATGAAAGCTGCTGGTGATCTTACCGGAAGCAATCAGCTTAATATGCTTGCGGATATCGAGACCGGTAAGAATATTATGTACAAAATCGAGTCCATCGAGCAGCGGCGCTCCTACATAATTGGAAAACTCCTGCGGGGCAGCACCCGTACCGCCTTCGGCACCATCTACGGTAATAAAATCGGGATAGGTATCGAGTTCTATCATGGCCTTGCAGATGCTGATAAACTCACTCTTATGTCCCACGCATAATTTAAACCCGACTGGCTTGCCACCGGCCAGGGTACGCAGCTGCTGGATAAACTGAACGAGCTCGCGTGGTGTATTGAAGGCTTTATGATAAGGAGGAGAAGCCACAAGCGTATGTGGTTCCACACTGCGGATAGCGGCGATCTCGGGTGTATTCTTCGATGCAGGCAAAATACCACCATGACCGGGCTTGGCACCCTGTGAAATTTTCAACTCAATCATCTTCACCTGCGGCAGGTTGGCCTTTTCACGAAACTGTTCTGCATTAAAATTTCCATCTGCCGTACGGCAGCCAAAATAACCGGTACCGATCTGCCAGATAATATCCCCGCCATGTTTCAGATGATAAGGACTCAAACCGCCCTCGCCGGTATTTTGCGCAAAACCGCCAATCCGCGCGCCGGCATTCATGGCTTCTACAGCGTTTGAACTAAGGGCGCCATAACTCATAGCCGACACGTTGTATATGCTGGCTGAGTAAGGCTGCGTACAGTCTTTATTACCGATCATAACCCGTGGATCATGATCAAGCAGTTTGAAATCCTTGGGAGCCATGGAGTGACACATCCACTCATACCCTTCCGAATACACATCCAGCTGCGTACCAAAAGGCATGGTATCATTTTCCTTTTTGGCCCGCTGGTAGATAGTTGAGCGGTCAATACGGTTAATGGGTCTGCCATCAATATCCGACTCTATGAAATACTGGTAAATCTTGGGACGTAAATCCTCCATCAGAAAACGCAACCGGCCAAAAACCGGATAGATCCGCATGATGGAATGCTTTTGCTGAAACATATCAAAATATCCCAGTGCGGTAAGCGCAGCTACTATGACCAGAATAACATACCAATTGGGATTCAGATAATAGGCCAGTGCCCAGGTACTGACCAGCAGCAACGTGGACACCCATATGAAACTCCTTCTCATGTAAGAAAATTTTATAGAACTTAATCTGTTACACTTCTGACTTTCCGGTTTTTGCTCTATCAATTTATATAAAAAAAAGATGTGGGCCCAACCCGTTTAAAGCCAGCCCGGCATCATCCGATCAATCCTTATTCACCACATCTCTGATCATAAACAGTTTTTTACCCGAAGCCATCTGCCAGCTTACCTGCCGGCCACTCCGGTAACCTATCAATGCAATGCTGAGCGGTGCAAACACAGACAGCCTGCGCGAAGACTGACTGGCTTGTGCCGGCACAACGATCTGAAATCGCTGCCGCCGCTGCGTCTCCAGCTCTTCTACTTCTACCATCGAGTTTATACGGACCACATCTGCCGGTACATCCTGCGCATTTTCATGCACCTCTGCCAGCTTCAGTTCTTCATACAATTGCTCCGCATTTCTGTAATCGCCCGATATGGGGCTTAGTTTCGAAAAAATATAGGTAACCAATAGCTCATAATCGCTTTTCAGTAAAATGAGTTTTTCTTTTAGCTCCTTCATGATCCTTTTGATTTTAATGTATGCCCTGCATATGCCCATTCTTTCTGTAAATGGAATCATTTATGAAGCCTCCAGCCGGCTTCCTGCCTGATACGTATGCCCGGACTTAATAAAAGAAACTGTTCAATACCCCGGGCAACTCAGAAAACGGGTGCCGGGGCGAAAGGATCAAAGGCTTTGGGGGTGGAGAGAAAGAAAAGAGTGGTTTTACCATCTATGCGTCCCCGCTGCAGGCCGGATTGGCTGCAGAAAACGTTACACGCAACAATGTTAATGGAATGTCCCATATGCAGCAAAATTAAGCAATTTAAGCGTTGCGGCAGGGCAAAATTTCCCGCAGATGGCGCAGATTTACGCTGATAAATTCTTCCCGGTTTTTTAAACCGAATCACAGGTAAATACGCACTGCTTTTTCATCGGCACATTAGCACATTAGCACATTTTCTCCCCCATCTTCAAATCTTCAAATCGCCACATCTTCAAATCCATCAGCACATCAGCACATTTTCCCTCCATCTTCATCTGCGGTATTCTGCGTTTTCTGCGGGCAAAATTTCCCGCAGATGGCGCAGATTTACGCTGATAAATTCTTCCCGGTTTTTTAAAACGAATTACAGGTAAATACGCACTGCTTTTTCATCAGCACATCAGCACATTAGCACATCAGCACATCAGCACATCGGCACATCAGCACATTTACCACCGTCATGCATAAATCCATATTCGACCCTCCAAAACCGGTTTCTGTCCGCACTTTGCAACATATCCTGCACGATTGACGACTTTTGGAAAAACTTAACCCCCTATCGCTATGCGCACCCGCGTTCAACATCTGATACTTTTATTCTTTCTCACCGTAAGCACCAAGCTGCTGCATGCCCAATCCAAACAGGTTCTAATTGATTCGCTGATCCGCAAGACACACCGGCTGGGGCTTTTCAATGGCAATCTGCTGGTGGTTGAGTCAGGCCGCGAGATTTACCGGAAGAGTATCGGCTACGCAGATGCGGCCCGTAAAACAAAACTCACCGATAAATACCGTTTTCATATCGGATCCATTGCCAAAGAATTTAATGCAGTGGGCATCATGATGCTGAAAGAGCAGGGAAAATTGTCGCTGGACGATAAGGTATCGCAATACCTGCCGCAACTACCGGACTGGGCCGGTACCATTCGTATCAAAAACCTGCTGCAATATGCCAGCGGTCTGCCTGATCTCAACTGGCGAAACATCAGCAGCGATGCCGCAGCCATGGATAGCCTTAAAAAGATAACCAGTCTCGATTTTGAACCGGGCACCCGGTATGCGTATAACAACAGCAATGTATTGCTGCAACGTCAGATCATCGAAAAAATCACCGGGCTCAGCTTTACTGATTTTGTACAGCGATACATGCTTCAGCCACTGAAGATGCGGGCTTCCGTTATCGATCCCGCTGAATCGACCCCTTTATTTGCCCAGTCATTCAACGACAACTATGTGTATTCGCCGGCAAAACTGCCCATATCGGGCTGGACAGCTGTGACGCTCGATGATTTTTACAAATGGGAAATGGCCTTACAGCAATTCCGGCTTATCAGCCCTGCTTCTACCCTTGCTATTCTGACACCTTTCAGCTATGGCAGGCAGTGTGGACTGGGCGGCGGAAAGATGGAAAACAATAAACTGGTAGCCCATATTCACGATGGCACTGCCTATAACTACCAGGCCCTGCTCAGCAGCAACGCAAGCCAGAACCGCGTGGTGATTCTGATGACCAACAACAAACAAAACAATCTCTATGATATCAATAATGCTATCCAGAACATACTGGATGGCAAACCCTATGATCCACCCAAAAAATCGACCATGCAGGCCCTGCAAAGCCTGTATGACACCGCCAGTGGCCAGCAGATACTGGCTGCTTATGAAAAACTAAAAAAGAAGGCCGGTGCAGATTATGATGTAGACCGGGAGACCACACTCAATTCCATTGGCTATTCGCTGCTGGGTAAAAAGAGATTCGATGCTGCTATTGCTGTACTGGAATACAATACCAAATTGTATCCCCTATCCGGTAATGCATTTGACAGCCTGGGCGAGGCCTATTATTTAAAAGGAGATAAAGAAAAATCGCTGCTAAATTATCAGCTATCACTTCGGCTGGATCCGCAAAATGAAGGTGCCAAAGAAAAAATAAAAGAGCTGCAGGGCGGGGAAAAATAATCAGGCTTTATCATCAGCATTTAAATAAGCCAGGTAAAACCGCTGCAATAGAACCGGACACACTGCTGTACGAAAATGAACACATATAGAAGTAAAAAAATATCTATTAAACTTATTTTCAATACATTTTAGCAGGGCATGTTATTGGCAGGCATAGGCCATCTGTACGGACCTGAGCCGTATTATCTATCCATTCTTTAACTGTAGTACTGTTTATGATCAAGAATTATCTTAAAACAGCCTGGCGTAATCTGGTAAAAGATCGTATGCATTCCACTATAAATATCCTGGGTCTGGCCATGGGTATGACTGTGGCACTTTTGATTGGCCTGTGGATGTACGACGAGCTTTCGTTCAACAAAGGTTTTGAGCGGCATGAGCGTATCGCGCAGGTGATACAGAATGTGACCAATAATGGTAAGGTGCAAACCTGGGAAAGTGTGCCTTATCCGCTGGCCGATGAGTTGCGGAAAAATTATGGCAGTGACTTCAGCCATATTGTAATGGCCGTAAACCAGGGCGAATATATGCTGCAGGTCGATGATAAAAAGATAAAATCAACTGGTGGTTTTTTCGAAAAGGAAATGCCGGAGCTGTTTAGCCTGAGCATGATCAGCGGTCAGCGAAACGCGCTGAACGACCCGAGTTCTATTCTGCTGGCTGAATCTACGGCAAAGGCCTGCTTTGGTGAGGAAGACCCCATAGGCCGTATGCTTAAGATCAATAAAATGGAGCCGGTAAAAGTGGCCGGTGTTTATAAAGATTTTCCGGCCAATTCAAGCCTGGCCAATATCCGGTTTGTATCGTCCTGGGATTTCTGGTATCACAGCAATGGTAACCTGAAGGATATGGAAGATCCCTGGCGACCCAATTTCACCACCCTCTATGTTGAAATCAATGAAAATACCAGCATGGCAGCAGTGTCTGCTAAAATCAGGGATGCCAAGCTGAAAAAAGTAAATGCACAACTACAGCAAAAGAAACCAGCCCTCTTCCTTCAGCCAATGGATAGCTGGCATTTATATTCAGAGTTCAAAGATGGTGTAAATGTGGGTGGCGCTATTAAATATGTACGCATGTTTGGCATCATCGGCATTTTTGTACTGCTGCTGGCCTGTATCAATTTCATGAACCTGAGCACAGCCCGCAGCGAAAAAAGAGCCCGGGAAGTAGGTATCCGCAAAACGGTAGGTTCGCTCCGCAGTCAATTGATCACCCAGTTTTTTACCGAATCGTTGCTTACCGTTGCACTCGCATTTGTGATTTCGCTGACACTGGCATGGCTGGCACTACCCTACTTCAACCAGATTGCCGGCAAGCAAATGCAAATGCCGCTTGACAAACCTGTATTCTGGATCAGCAGTGTGGCCTTCATTCTACTGACGGCGCTCATTGCCGGCAGCTACCCTGCGATCTATCTTTCTTCCTTCCGTCCGGTAAAAGTGCTGAAGGGAACATTTAAAGCCGGCCGGCTGGCCGCCGTTCCCCGCAAAGTACTGGTGGTACTGCAGTTTAGTGTATCTGCAGCCCTCATTGTAGGCACCATGATCGTATACCGGCAAATTCAGTTTGGCAAAGACAGGCCGGTTGGTTATACACGCGCCAATCTCATAACAGTAGGCACACCCGAAGGAGCCATACATGATCACTTTGCTACTATAAAAAATGAATTACTGCAAACGGGAGCCGTCATATCCACGGCTGAATCGGAAAGTCCTACCACAGGCGTATGGAATACAACCAGTGGTTTCAGCTGGCCGGGCAAAGCTCCCGACCTGTCTACCGATTTCGGCGTAGTGGCCGCATCACATGATTTTGGTAAAACAGTAGGCTGGGAAATAAAAGAAGGCCGCGACTTCAACAGCGCACTCGCTACCGATTCTGCCGCCATTATCCTGAATGAGGCAGCAGTGAATTATATGAACCTCAAAAATCCGGTGGGTCAAACCGTCACCTGGTGGGGACGGCCGCTGACCGTAATCGGCATTACGAAAAACATGGTGATCGAATCGCCTTACGATGAAGTACGCCCCATCATTTACCCTATACTCGATTACCAGGGCAATATGATGATCATGAAGCTCAACCCTAAACAAAGCGTAGCCGAATCCATCAAAAAGATTGAACCCATCTTTCGTAAATACGCTCCGGAGCAGCCTTTTGAATATCAATTTGTAGATGATTCCTACGCCAATAAGTTTGGTAATGAAGAACGGATCGGCACACTGTCCGGCATCTTTACCACACTGGCCGTCATCATCTCCTGTCTAGGTCTCTTCGGTCTTACCTCCTTTGTAGCCGAGCAACGCAAAAAAGAAATCGGCATCCGCAAAGTGCTGGGCGCGTCCGTATTCAGCGTATGGAACCTGCTTACCCGCGAGTTTGTAGTACTGGTGCTGATCGCATTCTTTATTGCCTTTCCGCTGGCCTATTATTTCATGGCAGAATGGTTGCAAAACTACAGTTACCGCACCAGCCTGTCAGGATGGGTATTTATGATGGCCGGAGCAGGTGTATTGCTGATCACGGCACTCACTGTCAGTTTCCAGGCTATCAAAGCTGCTTTTGCCAATCCTGTAAAAAGTCTTCGCACTGAGTAATATACTCCCCCAAATAGTTGCAGTTGATCGATTATTCTAACCGTCCAAAAGCCTCCTTCCGGAGGCTTTTCCATTTATCCTGTATAAATTCAATATGGCTGAATAAGTAATGCCCATACACTACCCTTTTTTCGGATAGTCGTCATAGGTTTTTACATATTTCTCATCCTGCCTGATCTGCTTCTCGATTTTCTGTTTGGTAAATTCTTCCTGACCGGGGAAGTAATGATCGGCGGTTTCGGGGTTCTCCAGCAGATAACGGAGCAGTTCAGCGGGAAAATCGGGTGTGCCGGGTGCCAGCTTCACTTTCTTATTAATGGCAACACGTTGCAGCACGATCATATTACAAATAGCCTGGTAGATCTGACCGGTAGTATATCTTTTATTGATTGCAGCAACCACATCAGCCAGCCAGCCCTGGCTGGCGAGACGGTCATACAACACCGGGTAAAACTCCCGGAGCCGCTCCACCCGCTTTTCTTCATCTGCCCCTGCAAGTTTTTCCTTCTCCTTCTGCATCTGGTTGAATCGCTTATTGATAATGGGATTATCAACCGACAAAGGATCAAGATGACCATTGAACGAAAAACTAAACTCTCTTTTATGAAAATACCGCTCACTTTTTGAAACGACCGTATTGTTGGGGCCTGCTATATAATAGCGTACCACAATAGGTGTGCCCTGCTGATAATTATCCCTGAAATCGCGGTACTGCGGACTGATCTTCAATCCGTATTTAGCCTGATAGATTGCCATAGTGACGGGATTGAGATAATCCCGCCAGGGAGCAGGCAGTAAGCGTTCGATGAGTTTGGTGGAATTGGGTGAAATGGTCAGTACATATTCCCCATCTTCCGTCTCGCCAAATTCAAGGTTGACGGCTTTCGAATCACCTTCGCTACGCTCTACCCAATCGATCAATGCATCCAGGAAATTGCTGGCGTTCTCCTCATTTTCCATGAGAAAACCCAGCTCGATCGGCATTCTTTTCCCATCCGGATCGGGATTAAACACATATACAAAGCCGAGACATTCGGCATCGGTAAAATTTTCGGCAAAGCTGGTATCGGCCAGTAAATATACTTTCGGTTTCAGGCTGTAGTCGTAGCCAAATTGGGCAGACATAGGTATTGTTTAATTACAGAAAATTTAAATGTATTAAAAAGAAGCCGCCTGTGCAAGTCCCCGGTTATTTATATTAAAAATCAGCCCCTGTTTGTTATTCTAAACAGCAACAGAACGGTTGTGACCCGGATTGCCGTAAATTTGAAGCTATACCCCAAATTACTTGTATGAAATACCTGTTTTTATCTATCAGTTTGGTCATTGGCAGCTTTTTATCTGCGGGTGCGCAGAAGCAGCTGGATTATTTTGACACCTTATCCATTGGCGGCATTGGTCAGGTAATTTCCGTAAAAGGAATGGAAAACAGCCCGGTTCTTCTTTTTATACATGGTGGTCCCGGAAGTTCACGAATGAACCAGGCAGACATATATACAACAGAATTACAGAAAAAATTCATCGTGGTACAGTGGGATCAGCGCGAAGCCGGACGCACGCAACAGCTCAATAAAAGCCCTCTACCTATTACCCTTCAGCAAATGGAGCAGGATACACACGATGTGGTCGATTCTTTACGCAAGAGATTCAATCAGCCGAAGATCTACCTGGCCGGTGAATCCTGGGGTACGGTACTCGGGTTTTATATGGCCGCACACTATTCCGACTGGTTGCATGCCTACCTGGCCATCAGCTCCGTGATTGATCAGGAAAAAAGTGAAAAAAAGTTGATCAGCTTTCTGAAAAAACAAGCAACCGCATCGGGTAATACTGTCGAACTGGAGGAATTAAACAGTGTAAAAGTCCCTTTCGAAAATTACCGGCAGATCTACTACTCCCGCAAATGGCTCTTTCAGTACGATGGACAGGCTATTGCCGACAAAGACACCAGCCTCATCATCGACTATCTCCGCTCCTGGGCCGATACCTGGCTTCCTGTATGGAATGAAGCCATTCAGCGGAACTTATATAAAACACTTCCGAAAATTAAATGCCCTGTTTACTTTTTTGTAGGCGGTAAAGACCGGCAAACCGATTTCGAAATAGCCAGAGGCTATTATAAAAAACTGTCCGCACCAAAGAAAGATCTCTTCTTCTTCGAAAACGCCGGACACTCCCTGCTCACTACCGAAGCAGCAGAAGTGCAGAAAATAATCATTGACAGGATTCTTACGGATACAAAAAAATGAGAACTTAATGTGCTGATATGCTGGTGTGCTGATGTGCTGATTGATTTGACGATTTGACGATTTGAAAATTTGAAGATTTGAGGATTGCTATTGTCCGGGGAGAGCTTTTTTAGCAGCTTTCAAAAAAACCAGTGACCATCTCAAAACCCGGAATACTCCTTTTTCATAACTACCCGATATAATTTTGTCTTTTTTTTATCATTGTTTGCCGAAAGGTTCAATTAAGCTGCTGGAATATTAATTACTTTTCCTCCTCAGTATTATTATATGAAAATTATCGCCCGTAAAAACCTCCTGCTCTTCAGCTTCCTTTTTATTTCGTCTTTTGCCTTTGCCCGCCAGGCTCCTGTACAGGAACCCACCGGCGGTAATCCCGAATGGTCAAAACCCTATGCGCCGTTTCGTATTGCCGGAAATCTATATTATGTAGGCACCTACGATCTGGCATCCTACCTCATCACTACCAGCCAGGGACATATCCTTATTAATACAGGCCTGGCCGCCTCAAAAGAAACTATCAAAGCCAGTATCGAAAAACTGGGATTTAAATACAGCGATATCAAAATCCTCCTCACCACCCAGGCGCATTATGATCACCTGGGTGCCATGGCCGCTATTCAAAAAGAAACAGGGGCTATGTTTATGGTCAACAGGCCCGACTCGTCTGTAGTAGCCGATGGAGGCTTTTCAGATTATGCCCTGGGCGGTAAAAGCACTTTTGTCCCTATTCCAGTAAGCAATTATCTAAAAAATGATGACACCATCCTTTTAGGCAATACAGTGCTGACCATGCTCCACCACCCTGGTCATACCAAAGGTTCCTGCAGTTTCCTGTTCACCACTTCAAAAGATGAAAAAGGAAAATCATACCGCGTACTCATTGCCAACATGCCTACCATCGTTACAGAACAAAAGCTTACCGAAGTAGAAAGTTACCCCGGCATTGCCGGCGATCTGGCCTATACACTCACTGCCATGAAAAAACTGCGTTTCGATCTTTGGGTAGCTTCGCATGCCAGCCAGTTTGACCTGCACAAAAAACATAAACCCGGCGCCCTTTATAATCCGGCCGCATTTGCAGATCGTAAAGGATATGATGAATACCTGAAAGAACTGCAGCAGGACTACAACAAGCGAATGGCTCAGTAAGCATCAAAACGAAAAACTAAGATAGGCCATCCCCCTGTCCCGGGCTTTCAGCTTACCCTCGCCCAGGTCTTGCGACAATGGGGTCTGATAGTTCATGCCCAGTCCGATACGCCCCAGCGATACCTCGAGGCCTATTGTGCCCATTGTGGAGCGGCCTCCGGTTTCCCATACCTTTATATCACTGGTCTTATGATCTTTGGCAGCAGATTCATAAAGTACTCCTGCATTGGGAGCGATGGAGTACCGGTCGCTGATCCGCCATTTGTAATAAGCCAGTATATTGGCCGTGAGTTTATTCCCATACCGGTAATCGTACTTATTGGCATTATTGAGCCGGTAGCCCAGGTTTGCGTTGAGGCCAACATTATGCAGGTTAATGTCGTACATGACATTGAGTGAATAATCCAGACTACCCGTTCCCAGCTGAAAAGTATTCTGCGCGCCGTCCTGTACATTTTTCTCCTCTGGATTATAACGTCCTGTAGGCATTTTAATACCGGCGCCCACCCAAAGGGATTGCAACAGCCGGCCCGTTTTCTTCAACTCCTGATCGCGATTGAACAGCTGATAATAACCGATCAGTGACACATCACCCAGACCATTTTGTTTAAAATGCCCCAGCCCGTTTTGTCTTTCCATAAAATTGACCGGTACAAATCCCGCTATGCGGAAACGTTTACCAAGATTGACCGCTCCCCACAATTCCAGCAGTTGAAATCGCTCTTTAGTAGTCAGATAGGTAGAACTGCCGCCGCTGCCCAGATGGCTGAGGAGACTGTTTTGCGAATAGCGAAAACTCACAAAATGTTTCCTGAAACCGGGCAATAATCCCATGTAGCCGCCTCCTGCACCGGATCCGCAAATATCACAGGCCAGTAGCGGTACAGAAACAAGAGACAAACACAGGAGTACAAGATATTTTTTCATTGCATCAAATTGTTTTAAAAGGCAGACTTACACGAATACTATCCCATGCCAGGCGGATCACGCCAGCGTCGTCCGCTGTTTTGTCAACCGTATAAGTAAGCCGTGGGGTGAATACATGCGCTTCGGGTTTTACCTGCACACGCAGTACATCTTCCGCCTGCTGATACTCATCTGCGAGATGCTGGTTAAAGCGGGTATTCAGGATAAGCGTCCAGCTATCCCTGCCCGGAATCGTAAAAAAGGCATAGGTGCCTGCCGCGATCTTTTTATTATCGATCAGCACATCTTTATAAAAACGGATACTGGTGGCATCATGAGCACCGGCTACCCACACTTTATCCATAGCCACGAGCCCACCCCATATCACACGGCCTTTTACACCCGGCGAGCTGTATTCGATATGTACATGAGTATTGCCAATCGTATTCATGGCGGTGCGGTGCGGGCTTCCTTTTAAGGTATCCTCTTTTATTAATCCCGAGTTGACACTATCCGCATATCCTTTTTCGTCTTCCGGCATTGACATGGTATGACCAGCATGTTCGTTTTCGGCTTTTTCCGCCGTAGCTTTTTTATCTGTATTGTTGTTGCCACAGGCAAACAGCACAACACTTATCAGCAGGAATAATTTACTTTTCATTTTTTATATTTTATATGTTCAAACATCCTCTATCTACCCTTTACCTTCTGCCTTCCACCCTACACCTTATTGCTCTGCCAGCAGCGGATTGCTTAAAAACCGGCGGTCACTGAGGGTTTTCAGGAAAGCGATGAGATCAGTTTTTTCCTGATCGGTCATCGGAATACCGGAAGCCAGCAAAGGATCGCGATTGGGAGTCGGCTGCGCCTGGCCCCGATAATGATCCAGTACCGCATCGAGGGTAATAAAACGTCCATCGTGCATATAAGGTGCTGTAAACTCCACGTTGCGCAGGCTGGGAACTTTAAACCGGTACTCATCGGCCGGATTAAGTGTTACGAGATAGCGGCCTTTATCATCGTTGAGCCCAATGGCAATACCATTGTTCCGAAAGCTGAAATCGGTAAACAGCGGCTCCTTGTGGCAGGCGGCACATTTCTGCTGAAACAGGGCATAGCCACGCTGTTCCTGCTGCGTAAAAGATACGCCCAGGTTTCGGCTTACACTGTCGTACCGGCTCTCTGCACTTACACAGAGTAGCATAAACTGCGACAGCGCTTTCATCGTTCTGGCCGTATTGATTGCGGTATCGCCAAATGCCTTTTTAAACAATGAAGGGTACTGCGGATGCGCCCGAAGTTTAGCCAGTACATTCTCCACCGTCTCATCCATCTCCACGTGATTGGTAATAGGCACCACCGGCTGTAGGTCCAGATCAAATACGCCTCCATCCCAAAAGAAAGTAGGCATCCAGGCCAGGTTCATAATGGGAGGTGAATTGCGTGTACCCAGTTTGTCGTCTATGCCATGGCTCACATCATGACCATGCTGTGTGAATGCCGATGATTGAATGTGGCAACTGCCACAGGAAATGGTATTGTTGCGTGAAAGACGCGGCTCATAAAAAAGCTTCCGGCCAAGCTCAAATTTTGCCTCCGAAATGGGATTATCCTCAAACCGGTAAACCGGTTGCGGAAAATCAACGGGCTGCTTAAACCCCTGAAAACGGCTGACAATTTCCTTGCTGCATGACAGAAAGAAAAGAAATGCCAGGGAAAATATCCAGTATTTCCTGTTCATACTTTTTAGTTTTCGGTATGATCGTGATAAAACATCGACACATAGTTATTGGCAATATTTACACTGTAGTCACTAAACATCACGGTTGGATTGGCTCCGATGCTGAGTGTGGTAGATCCATTGAATGCCTTCAGCACATCAACCATCAGGTGAATATTGGCATTACGTCCCGCACGAGCCTGTGCTATGCCCGATGCTGCCAAATCAATCGTAATCGTTTTGATATTGCTGATAGTGGGAGCCGAATAACCGCCGAAGCCACCGATATGATAGCGGAACTTGCGCTGACCGGTAGGGTCTACCGGCGCAGCGGGTGAAATACCTTCCATCTTGAAGAAGATATAGCCGCTGTTCCAGCCCCAGTACATACCCTCATCATGTCCGCCTGCCGGGTCCAGCACTCCGGTACGTTTGCTGATATCCATGGTACTGCGCAAACTATCCACGCCCAGTACAAACGTCAATTGATTATAATCACCCACAGGCGCTTTGAAGCGGGCAAACCTGGTGGCCGGATCGCTTTCCTTAATCAGGAAATAACTACTGTCCTGGTTGACGGTATAATAGCTGCCATCTGCTTTACGCAGTTTGATATTGCTGATATAATACTGCAGCAGCGATACATTGAATTGCTCACCGGCAGCATTGGTATAGTTCACCGCATTCAGTATCAGGTTTTGGCCGCCTACGATATTATCAAACTCAACCGACATATTCGTCATTTCCACCTGTGTACCTGGTACAGGCAGTTTTTCTTTTTTACAAGTGCTGAATATCATGCTCACGCTGATAAGCAGCAGCGATAAACGGAGGATCATATTTTTCATTTTTTTTCTGTTTAATGTGGATTCGAAAAACGTGGATTCGAAATAAATGATTCATCTGTCAGTGCCTTTAGAAAGGCAATGATGGATTGTTTTTCACTGTTGCTTAACGGGATACCCGGCATGCCGCCATTTTGCTTCATCAACGGATCAAGCGAGGGAGATGATAATACACCACTGCTATAATGATCCAGTACAGCATTGATCGTAGCAAAGCGGCCATCGTGCATATAGGGTGCCGTAAGCATTACATTGCGAAGGGTGGGTGTTTTGAAACTTCCCAGGTCGGCTGGATCATAACTAATTCTGAAGCGTCCCTGAAACAATCCTTCCAGCGAAGCATCCGAAAAATCCTGGTCGATTCCATTATTGTGATACCTGTTATCAGTAAACAATTCACCCTGATGGCATCCCATGCATTTGCTTTGTACCAGTTGAAGGCCTTCCCGCTCCTGTACGGTCAGGGTGGCACCGGGTTCCTGCCGCCTGAATTTATCGTACCGCGACTGACCGGCAATCAGCGTACGTTGAAACTGGGCAAGTGCTTTCACAATGCTACCGGTCTTAATCTCGGGATCATTAAAAGCCTCCCGGAACCTGTTCACATAATCGGGTACCGCCTTTAGTTCATTTACCAGCTCATACAATTCCTGATTCATTTCATCTCTGTTGGCCAATGGTGCAAATGCCTGCGACTCGAGGTTAGTAGAACCGCCATCCCAGAACAATCCGTTATTGGCCCAGGCCATATTGAGCAATGCCGGTGCATGCCTGTGCAGGATGCTGCCAGAAACGCCGATCTGGCTCAATGCCACTCCATCTGAGAAAGACAGAGACTGGCTGTGGCAACTGGCACAGGAAATGGTATTATTACCTGACAGCCTTTTATCATAAAACAAACGCCGCCCCAACTCTATGCCTTCCCGTGTCAGTGGATTATCAGGCATAGACGGAGGCACAGGGAAATTAGCCGGTACCTCCAACTCCACAGGTTGAGGTACCGGGCTCATTTCCGTTTTGGAACAGGCCTGCATAGCTGCTACCAGTATGCAAAAGAAAATATAGGAAAGCCTGCTCATGGTATTATTTGGCAATAGTTACAGTGATTGCCTTCGTAGCATAATTGTCTGCCAGCGTTGCCATCACACTTGCCTGGCTGGCACCAATGGTAGGTGTGGCGATGAGATCGATGCCGTCGATCGCTTTAGCTACATCCACATCCAGTGTAATCTTTGCTGATTTAGCCGAACTTACCCGCATGGCTGAAGGCAGATTCAATGAAAGCGTTTTGTAGTTGGTATTCACACCTGTCTCGGCCAGGAACGTTTTGGAAGTAGCTCCTTCTTTAACGGTACCCTGCAGTGAGGTGAAAATATAGCTGGTATGCCACATCCATGATACGTTTGTCATACCACTCAACTGCGACAACTCTCCCGCCTGCAGGCTCAGGTTATCATTGTGTGTGGCATCAACGCCGATAGAAAATTTAACCGCTTTGTATTCCGCCATTGGAATATTTTTCAGTACCACATCCTCCCGCTTTTTGGCCGGATAGGTATAGTCTCCTTCCTGCACTACTACCGGACCGGTCTCTTCCAGCAGGTAATATGACTCCGGTACAGCATATTCTGTACCATCCGATTTTACCAGTACTACATTACTTACCCAATAGCGCAGACTTTTGAAATTGTAGGTGCGTGTGCCAATTGTGATATCCTGATTGAGCGCAAAATCGCCCGTACCGGCTTTTGCATCAAAACTCAGGGTCAGCTCACCATCATGCTCACTTATGACTGTTTCTTTTTTGCACGACGATGCCAGTACAGCAGCAAACGCTGCCATATAGATTATTTTTTTCATTACAGTTTGTTTTTAGTGTCGGAACAAATTGTTTACAATAGCCTGTAAGCTATCCTGCTGCAGGTATGCAATCAGTACCCACACTATCCATATCAGTATAGTGAGCACCAGACGCATCCTTTTTACCAGCACAGGATCATACCAGCTGTATTTCCTGACCATAAAATGATACGATTAAACAAATAAAGATTCACTTCAGTACGAAGTGTACGAAGAACAGCATGTAGTTCAGGCCATTATATCCGGCGGATGAAAGAGGGAGCGGGAGCGATCGACCGGGTGTCCGATCGTATATTGTACAAACAATGAATGCCTGATTATCCGTACGGGAGTGGAATAGACCGGGAAGAAAGATTTGGAAGAAAGGGCTTCAATTTTCGCAGCCAGTTTCATCTCAGGAGGCTGACCCTGTTCCTTCTTTTCCTGTTCCATTATCTTTTTCATCAGCTGGCATTTACCATTACAATGCAGCTGAGGACGTGCCTTGTTTTCGCAACGTTTCATATATTCCTTCTGCTGCACCAGGTAACCGAGGTAATACCAACCCTGGTTAAAGGTCTGCCCCAGAAAAGAAATGGCTAATATGAAAGCAACTACTCTTTGCACGGTTTTGCAAAGGTATAGGGCAAAAGGTGAAAGGCAATAGATAAACGGTATATTAATTTTTTAAGTACCCCTCTACCTTCCGCCTTTTACCTTACACCATTTCCTGGGCTTTTGGGCAAAGTGAAATTGAACTTTTCAACAAAGCAGCAAACCGTTTTTAATTCAGACCTTTATATCCTTATTCAATTTCTCTGCAAACATGAAAATAATCCTTACAGGAGCAACCGGCATGGTGGGTGAAGGTGTACTCCTCACCTGTCTTGAACATCCTTTGGTAACCGAAATCCTGATCGTTGGCCGCGGGCATTATGAGTTGCAGCACCCCAAACTGAAAGAGCTGATCGTACCGGATTTCATGCAGATCGGGAAATTCAGTGATCAGTTGCAGGGCTACGACGCCTGTTTCTTTTGTGCCGGCGTGAGCAGTGTAGGTATGAACGAAGAAAAGTATACACAGATCACCTACACTACCACTCTTCATTTTGCACAGACACTCTCCATCATCAATCCCCATATGGTATTTAATTATGTAACGGGTCGTTATACAGACGGTACGGCGAAGGGACGTATCATGTGGGCAAGGGTAAAAGGCAAAACAGAAAATGCCTTGCAGCAATTACCGTTCCGCGGGCAATACAACTTCAGACCGGGTTTTATGAAACCTGTAAAAGGGCAAAAAAATGTAAAGTCCTTTTTCAAGCCACTTATCCTGATCTTTCCATTATTGTTTCCTAAAAAATCACTGACCCTTCAACAGGTGGGCCTGGCTATGATCCATTCCGTGACACGCGGATACAACAAACCTGTACTGGAAGTAACGGATATTGCTCAACTGTCCGGTAATTAAAAAAAGATGAAACGTTTTTTGAAAATACTGAAGCGAATGGCCATTGGCCTGCTTCTCCTGATCTTATTACTTTCTCTCGTTACCTTTATTTATATGCAACATCCCAAGTTTGGCAAAACACCTTCGGGTGAACGGCTTAGTCTGATTGAACAATCCCCCAATTACAAAAACGGTCGTTTCCGCAATCTTGTGGAGAAACCAACTATTGCCGAAGGATACAGCATGTGGGGACAGCTATATAAAATGCTGTTTAAACGCAATAAACGTACACGTCCCTCCGGCCCTGTTCCTGCTATAAAAACAGATTTAAAAACATTGCCTGCCGATACCAACCTGGCTGTATGGTTTGGGCATTCCTCTCTGTACCTGCAGGTCAACGGAAAAAAGATACTGATCGACCCGGTATTCAGTGGCAATGCATCTCCCATTCCCGGTTCTATAAAAGCTTTTGAAGGCACCGATCTTTATACTGTGGAGGATTTGCCGCAAATAGATTATCTGCTTATTTCACACGACCATTATGATCACGTCGACTATACAACCATCCTGGCATTACGTACAAAAGTAAAACACGTTATCTGCGGCCTGGGCGTAGGTGCTCACTTCGAATACTGGGGGTATGCACCTGAACAGCTGATCGAAAAAGACTGGGGAGGAACCGTAGCGCTCGACTCGGCACTGACCATTTATACAGAAACCGCACATCATGACTCCGGTCGCGGATTCAAAAGAGGACAATCGCTCTGGTTATCGTTCTATATTCAATCGCCGGGCTTAAATATATTTTACAGCGGCGATGGTGGATACGACAAACATTTTGCTGCAATCGGGCAAAAATTCGGACCGCCAGACTGGGCTATTATTGAAAGTGGGCAATATAACCGTGCCTGGCATTCGGTACACCTTTTACCCGAAGAAACACTGCAGGCTGCAAAAGATGTGGGTGCGCGGCGCATCATTCCCGTTCATAATTCTAAATTTGCACTGGCCATGCACGATTGGGACGAACCGCTTATTCAATTGAGTGCGCATAAAAAAGATTACAATATCACCTTAGCCACTCCGCGAATCGGAGAGGTCATCTACCTCAACAGTCAAACGCAAACTTTTAGCGAATGGTGGAAAGACGTGAAATAGAAATGATGCCCGAAAAAATTGATCAGGTCAGCACCTGCTACATGGGTCCCCAAATCTCCCCGGAGCAGTTTGTACCCGAACATATCTTTATTTTCCTGGTCAAAGGAAAAATTGAAGGGTATGATGGTTTGCAGAAGCACACCCTTCAGACCGGTCAGTGTTGCCTGATCCGTAAAAACCGCCTGGCGCGTTATGACAAACATGAAGAAGATGAAGGGGGATTTGAAAAGGTTGTCGTGGTTTTTGAAGAATCTTTTTTGAAAAACTTTCAGGAAAGACACCGTATACAGGCTACAAAAAGTGCCGACAAAGGAGCATTCATGCGTATTCCCGACCATCCGCTGATCCATCCGTTTATTCTTTCGCTTAAACCCTATTATGAATCCTCCGGTCGCATCCGCGAACCTTATGCCAGTGTCAAACGCGAAGAGTTGTTATTGATCTTACTCGAAGCACAACCATCACTTACCTCTATCCTGTTCGACTACGGCATTCCACAGAAAATAGACCTGGAAAAATTCATGAACGGGCATTATAAGTTCAATGTGTCTATCGAGCGCCTCGCTTATATGACAGGACGAAGTCTTTCGGCATTTAAACGCGATTTTGAAAAAATCTTCAACGATACCCCCGGGCGCTGGCTGCTCCAAAAAAGACTACAGGAAGCTTATTTTCTTATTATGAAGAAAAAACAAAAACCCTCTTCCTTCTACCTCGACCTCGGCTTTGAAGATCTCTCCCATTTTTCTTTCGCGTTCAAAAAGAAGTTTGGTATGAATGCGAGTGAGTTGCTATAGCAGGGATGAGGAAGAAAGAATGTGCTGATGTGCTGATGTGCTGGTGTGCTGATGTGCTGATGTGCCGATATGCTAATGTGCTAATGATTTCTTCATCTACCCCGCCTCCTATCCCTCCTTCTACCTACCCCCCTCCACCTTTTACCTTTTGCCCTCACCCTTACTTAAAACTTATCACTTAAAACTTAAAACCTATCCTTATCTTTGCAATCATCAGATGATATGATGTTTTAGCTATGACATTGATAATCAAAAGAAATCTGGCCGAAGCGGTGGCCGAAAAGCTGCGTGAGCAGATCAGTGCCGGGCAATATGCGGTGGGTGACCAGCTGCCCATAGAGCCGGAGCTGATGAAAAGTTTTGGGGTGGGCCGATCGAGCATCCGGGAGGCTATCAAGATCCTCAGCATACAGGGATTGCTGGAGGTGCAGCAGGGTCTGGGCACTTTTGTGCGCAATACCGCCTGTGAAGAGCCATTGAGTACACAGCTTAGCCGTTCACAACTTGAAGACATTGTAGAGGTGCGCTCGCTGCTCGAAGTAAGGATTGCAGAAAAAGCGGCCGTTCACCGCAGCATTAAACAATTAAAAGTTATGTGCAAATGGCTCTCCGAACGGCAACGATATGCGCAGCAAAACGAGGTGCAACGCTGCATTGAAGCCGATGTAAATTTTCACACGGCTATTGCCGAAGCCTGTGGTAATACATTGCTCACAGATTTATATAAGGCTACCAGTGTGGAAGTGACCAAATCGCTGATGAGCCGGCACAGTACAACAACCGCCTTTCTATCATCGCAGCAACTGCACCAGGAGTTATACCGGGCAATCGAAATGAAGGATACAGAACTGGCCGCTACCCGGGTTAGAGCCATCATTAATAATCATTAAAAAAGAGCAGCACAGCGCTGCTTCGCAATAGTATTTATGAGTAATACCGTAGCCGCCGGCAATACAACCCGGCAATCTCAGCAAATCGTCTACCAGATACTTTTCGCCATCAGTTTTTCACATTTTTTAAATGACCTGATTCAGTCTACCATCCCGTCATTATACCCTATACTGAAAGGAGAATTTCAATTATCCTTTGCGCAGATCGGCATGATCACGCTGGTATTTCAGCTTACGGCCTCCATTCTTCAACCATTTATAGGCATATATACCGACAAACATCCCAATCCGCGTTCGCTGGCCATTGGCATGACGCTTTCTTTAAGTGGTCTGCTGATGCTGGCATTTGCGCATCATTATTATATGGTGCTGCTTTCGGTCAGTCTCATCGGCATGGGATCATCGGTATTTCATCCGGAAGCATCGCGGGTTGCGCAACTGGCATCGGGTGGTCAAAAGGGACTGGCTCAGTCCATCTTCCAGGTGGGTGGCAATGCAGGAAGTGCACTGGGACCATTACTCGTTGCTCTGATTGTATTACCATATGGCCAGGCTTATGTGAGTGTGTTTGCGATTGCTGCTTTTATTGGCATACTGGTTCTCTGGCGCATTGGCACCTGGTATGCAGAAAAAATTGCAGCGCGTAAATCGGCCGGGGCCAGGCAGCCAATGGTCAATGTTTCAACCCTGCCCAAACGTAAGATCATTTTCTCTGTGGTCATTCTGCTCATACTGGTTTTCTCTAAATACATCTATCTCACTTCCATGACCAGTTATTTTACCTTCTTCCTTATCGACAAGTTTCATGTGCCGGTAAAAGACTCACAGCTTTATCTGTTTTTGTTCCTGGCAGCGGTGGCAGTAGGTACTATCCTGGGTGGTGGTCTTGGCGACCGGTATGGACGTAAACTGATCATCTGGGTATCGATCCTTGGAGCTGCGCCTTTCACACTTTGCCTCCCCTATCTCCCACTTTTCTGGACAATCATCTTTGCGATCATTATCGGGTTGATCATTGCCTCGGCCTTTTCAGCCATCCTCGTTTATGCAACAGATCTGATGCCGGGAAAAATCGGTTTGGTAGCCGGTCTCTTCTTTGGCTTTTCATTTGGCATGGGCGGCATCGGGTCAGCAGCATTGGGTGCACTGGCCGATAGCACCAGCATCGCCTTTGTATTCAGGATCTGTGCATTCCTCCCTTTGATGGGCATCATTACCGGCCTGCTGCCCAATACCAAACCACAGCGGCATGGATAATGCCTGATCAGCATTTGTGGTATATTCGGGCAACGTTGTTTTGAATCACAACGGCTGAGGCTATGGCAAAAAGTAAAGACATACATGATCCGCAGGCGGTAGCTGCGTTGATCAGCCAACTCGAACCGGCACAGGCCAGCCTGATCGAAAGTATCCGGCAGCTTGTATTGTCGGCCGATAAAGAAATAGGCGAACAAATCAAATGGAACTCGCCCAGTTTCTTCTATACAGGCGATATGAAACCCTTTAATCCCAAAGAATATAAACGGGATATCGTTGTTATAAATATGCGGAAGGGCCAGGCACTGCTCGTTTTCCCGACAGGAGCCGTTATTAAAGACACTACCGGTCTGCTGGAAGGTGATTATGCTGACGGACGGCGAATGATCACGTTCAAAAACACGGACGAGGTAAAAGCAAGAGCGAAAGACCTGCAGCAGGTAATCCGGTTATGGCTTAAGCAAGTCGATAAATAAACTACATACGCTCATGCCTTCTGTACCCGAACGTTTTAGCTGGGCTATGTCTTTTTTGCCTGTAAAGCCGCATCACCAGGTGCTGGAAATAGGTTGTGGCAACGGCCTGCTGGCCCAGTTGATCATAGCAGTACTGAACAAGGGCTTCATCCTCGGTATCGATCAGTCAGCCCACGCCATTACACAGGCCAGCAAGAGAAATGACGAAGCTATCCGCCAACAAAAAGCAAGGTTTGAATGCTGCTCCGTAAAAGAGTTGAACGTGCCTGCCCAAACATATGACCTGATAACCGCTTTCAATACGGCATTTCTATGGAAAACACCCGAGGCTGGCATAGAAATTCTTACCCGTGCTTTAAAGAAAACCGGAAGGCTCTGCCTGTTTTATCAGGCCCCGTATCCAATCACATTAAAAGAGGCTGAGCCAATTAAACAGGTACTGCTCAGCCAGGGTTTCGTCATTGAGACAGTACACCTGCAGCAACTGACAACAAATAATGTGCTGGCATTAATCGCTTCAAAGAAATCTACCTGACAACAGCGGCTTATACCTGCGCTGAAGGGCCTTCTTTGCAGGGACCGATATCGGGAAGGCCATGCAGGCTGATAAAGGCACGGGCATCTGCTGCCTTTTGTACAAAATGCGGATCATTGCTATAATCCGGCATGTTATCGACTACTTTTATGGTGTGGGAAAAATCATCCACTTTCCAATCTTCTGCTTTCATAATTGTGATTTTATTAGTTTAAAAATACTGAATTGTCTCTTTGACTGAGGGTAAAAGCCTCATAGTTTTTATCTCTTTCGAAAGGCTCCCATTTATCATTTAAAAAACCATGAACATCATAAAAACTACAGATCCTGTCCCAATTTTTATTAATACCCATCTGGTAGAGCCTGGTGCGCGCGGCTGTACTTCCCCTGGCAAACAATACGGCATAAGGATGATGCTGCATAAAATTCATTACGGCATGTGCCACCGTGACCAGCACTTTATCCCGGTCTCCGTTGTTGCTGACACACTGATCATTGAGGGCATTTTTTACATCGCTCCAATCACCAAATGATAGATTGTAGAGATAGGGCGCAATCTTTTCAAAGAGAACAACTTTGCGGATACATCCTGCATCCCCATCGCTGTAAAACTCAAACTGCTCATGACGGCTATCGGCAACCAACTCATACCTGTTGAGATTCATAAACATTCGTTTACACATTTCTGACACACACCCTTTACAGGTATGAATATTAAATAACCGGCTGAAGCACAATCTCCTCCTTCTATAGCTTTTCAAAGCAAGGGCAGGTCACTTTCTACACGATTCCTTGCATACCGCGGAGGGACTTACACCCACCTGCCTGCCTCTATGCACCACCGAAAAAATCATCTCACACAAATCTACACTCCGCGCATACCCTTTTCCAAGGTTTTTTCACCAGAAAAAAACGTTTTTTTCTGGCAGGCCTTACCAACCAACAAACAAAGTGAATACCGTAGCCATCAGCGCAACTGCTTATCAGGGAAACATAGGAGGTGCAAATAGATTTGTCAACTACAGAAAAGCAAGTTTATTGTAATCAGAGCGCTGTATCACTCAATACGAGTGTGCTTCGTTGAGTTTACAGTTTGGTAATGATGATTCATCAAGCGCCATTATCAGGAACTGTTGAAAAAAAAAAATCTGACGGAGTTTAACAAAAGAAACAGGCCCGCGAAGCATCGCGGGCCTGTAGTAAATTGAAGTATAAAAATGTATCGGAATCGCTTTACAGGCTTTCGCCTCTTTGTTATCCTATTTTTTAGGGATGAAGTAGTAGAATTAATCCAATAAAAAACAGAGCATCCCTTCAAAGTTTTATTTTCAATCCATAATTCTTCTTTATGGCCAATAATGCTTCAGCATTTCCTTTAGCATCATCAACGGGGTTATGGGTATGTTTTGTTTTACGCAGGTGTTTGAAAGTTACAAATGTATCCCGTTCGATTCCCTTATACAGGCTGCCCAGATTCTGGGAACTGAATCCAAATGGGTTACTGCCTGTAAAATGATGAAAATACCAGCAGATAAACATCCAGTCAAAACCATTATTGTCGCTGATAAAGATGGGCCGGTCGCGACAGGTTTCTTTCAGCCATTTGGCAAAATCAGTCATCACTTTTGCCGGATCATCAAATGCCTGTGTCTCTTCCCGGCTGTGGCCCGACACGGCCAGTGCTTCAGGAATATATTTATCAGAGATTGGCTTGAGTTTTCCATAAAACGTTTTATCCAGCGCTTCATCTACCAGCACTGCACCAAAGGAGATCATGGAATAATCGCCCGGTATTGGGCCATCACTTTCAATATCCACCATTATATAAGCCATCAGACATCAGTTTTTTAATAAAATATTTACACACGCAGCATTCCGCGAAAACCACGGGCCGCATAATACGAATCAGCTCCGTTGTGGTAGACAAATACATGATCATAGCGGCGGTCACAGAAAAGCGCGCCACCCAGTTTGCGGATAGCATCCGGTGTGGCGATCCAGCTGGAGGTTTTCAGATCAAAGGCCTCCAGTTGCTGCAACTCCCGATACTGCTCTTCTGTAAGCAGGTCAATCCCGATTTCGGCAGCCAGGTCCATCGCGCTGTTGGCAGGCTTATGCTCCTTCCGTGCATCCAGTGCTTTGCGATCATAGCAGATGCTGCGGCGGCCTTTGGGTGATTCGGCAGCACAATCCACAAAAATGTATTCACCCGTTTTCTTATCAAAACCGGTTACATCCGGCTCGCCACCTGTTATTTCCATTTCTTCGAGCGACCAGAGTTTGGCCGGTTTACCTTCCAGCCGGACCTGTACTTTTGACCAGTCAAGGCCTTTGTGCCGGTGCATATTTTTCTCAAACCGGTTTTTTAACAGTTTCAGCAATTCAGTTGCCTGGTCTGCTGATATTTTTTTTGTAGCTGTTGTCGCTTTTGCCATAGTTTATTTTTTCTGTACATCGGCTTACCGATACCGAATGTACTAATCATTCAATCCTTTTCCCTGGAAAATATGCGGTATATATTTTTCTATCCTGGCTATCCGCGTGGACGACTGTTTAGCTGCCGAGAAAAAAAGCAGGTATCCTCTTTGTCGGCCAGGTGTCAACGCCCGAAAGGCTGCTTTCAAACCTGGTACCTTATTCAATTTTTCCTGAAATTCTTTTACTACCGGAAACTCCGGGGTCTTTTTGAAACTGACCTGTTGCCCGCTTTTTTCGAGGCTGATCACTTCTTTGATATAAGCTTTCAGCACCAATCTTTTCTTTATTACTTCCTGTACGCTGGTAAAGCGGATCTGGCGTGCCGACTGTACATTGGCCGTCTGCCGGATCAGGATGCCTTTGGGATCTTTCAATAAAACGCCCTTAAAGAAAAGGAAGGCACAGTATTCCTTAAACCCATGGATCAGCACCACATTCTTTTTCTCCCAGGTATAACAGGGTACACCCCATTTGAGTTCCTCAGTCAGCCCGCAGTCGATTGCGATGGCTCTCATCTCCTCCATTTCGGCGGACCATTTTCCCTCTTTTGCAAAAAAGAAATCGACCTTTGGGTTCATCGGATTGGGTTATTGAGTAGATAAAACAGGTTTACGGCTGGCCGGTCTGAAATACCAGGATACGATGGTTAGCGCCAGCAACAACACCGGGCCGAAATATTCCCTTGCCGCATCGTCCATGGCCAGATGGGAGATGATTGCACCAGACATGGCAAAGAAAAATCCGGCATAGGCCCATTCCTTCAGCAAAGGAAATTCAGGAATAAGTACAGCAATCACACCCAAAATTTTCCAGATCCCCAGTATAGTCAGGAAATAAAGCGGATAACCCAGGTGGGTCATCAGTTCCGCCTCTTCTTTTGTTTTCAATAACTGTACCACTCCGGTCGAGAGCATGCCCAGGGCGAGCCAGCCCGTGGCAATCCAGTAGATGATCTTATTTCGTTTTGACATACCTGTTTATTTGAGTTTGCCGATGATTGCCTGCAGGCGGTTATGGGCCATATTGAGTCCCTGTGCAAAGGGATTTTTCAGCAGCTGATCACGAAGTTCACCCGTCCGGTAAATGATATGCATGCTGAGCCGGCTCCGGTCTTCATCCAGTTTCTCAAACTCCAGGAACTCCAGCTGCACTTCAAAGGGTGTATTATCCATTTCAAATGTGCGGGTGATCTGCTGATTGGGAATGAACTCATGAAACACACCGTTGGCCTGAAACAACACATTGCCCTGTGCATCCACCGTCTGGAAGCGCCAGCTGCCGTGTCGCTTCGCCTCCATGCTGACCACCCGGGTGGTGCCGTATTCGTGCGACATCCACTGTTCAAACAGTTCAGGGTTCGTATGCGCCAGGAAGAGCAATTCCACCGGCAGGTCAAATTCGCGGGTGATTTTAATATCCTGTTTACCGCTTTCTGCTGTCAGTTTTGTTTTCAGTTCCATCCTTCCTTATTTTTTGGATTTATAGTTTTTCATCACCGCTTCCAGTTTATTGAAACGTTCCTCCCACATTTTGCGGAAGGGCTCGATAAAGTCGGCGATTTCTTTCATTTTTTGCGGGTTGAGGTGATAATGAATTTCCCGGCCGTTCTGCTGCTGTTTTAGCAGCTCGCATTCTGTCAGTATCTGGATATGTTTGGAAATGGTCTGGCGCGAGGAATCGAACTGTTCGGCGATGGCACCGGGTGTCATAGCCTGCAGGGCCAGCAGGTTAAGGATGGCGCGGCGGGTGGGGTCGGCAATGGCCTGAAATACATCTCTTCGGAGTTCCATTATGCAGCTATTTGACTGCAAATATATGTGCAGTTATTTGACTGCGCAAATTTTCTTTTATCATCCAAAATGCTTATATCTATAGGTTACTCATAACAATTAAACACGAAAGTTTTCCAAACTACGAAGAACTTACTTACTCCTTATCTTTTTTAAGGCCCGTTCTAGAATGAAAGTATCGCCGGGCATATTTTTGTCTACGACGTAATCGGCCCATCTACCATATGCTTTTTTAACTAATAAAATACCTTCTTGTGTCAAATCTGAAGCCTTTATACAAGTATCATCATTAATATTCCTAAAATCTTTTACAATCACTTTTGTGGTTAATCCATTGTCTTGAAAAAAACGAATGGCAGTTTCAAAATATCTCAATATGACATTATTATCAAAATCATAATTACGAACCTTTTTAGTGTGCCAGCTTACTTTATCGACTGTAAAATCGTTTTCCATTATTCCCTCCGACTTATTCTAGTTTCAATATTACTAACATCAATTAATTTTCTTGTATTCCTATCCCCGTATATAAGTTCCTCCAGCTTTCCTAATTCTAGCCTCTTTTTGTGACTGGAAGGTCTTATTTTCGTTTAAACTTGTTGTCTCAACTAGCCCTAATACTTTATTATCCTTTATCACAGCAAAATCAATAGGATGCCGGTAAAAACACCTTTTAGACCAACAGATCTTAAAACGAAGTTATGCTTAGCTACGAGCTAAGCATAACAATATTAAAAAAGTAAAAATACCAAACTAAGGAGAACAGGTTTTTTTTCGCCGATCTCAAGGAAGTCTATGCCGCCAAACTTAAAAGGCAGAACAGGGGCAAATACAAACTACAGACCCCTTCTTGTACATTAAGATTCAATTCTTCCACCCTGATTATAAAAAAAATCAAACTCATCTTCAATTAGCGCCGACGAAAACTTCCCTCCCGATTTTCGAATTCGCTGAAACAATTCAACTACCCGTTTATTTTTAAAATACTCGGCGCTATTAGTTGTATTAGTAATCCCAAAAATTAATTCATAGGTAGCCAAGTCGTCTTTTTCCATATAAAACTCAATAGCTCCACATATCGCTTCATTAATAGACGGGTCAAATAGAACTTTAACGCATTTAGCCACTGATTCGGCTCTATCTGGAAAATTAAATAGTAAGAAAAATAAAAAATGTTTAATTAAATCTAATTTTTCCGAATCAAGTCTATAATCAATCAGTTCTTTATTATAAAAAGTCTCAAAATAATCATTCCTTTCTTTTTCACTATACCTATCCATAGTAAAACGTTCGATTACATATCTCAAGTCTGATAAAGCATGCTCATGAATATTATAAACTTCAGATTGAGCCTTATTAAATAATGATTTTAACAACTTGTCCATTCTCATATTTTAAAGTTAATAGGATGCCGGTAAAAACACCTTATAGACCAACAGCCCTTAAAACGAAGTTATGCTTAGCTACAAGCTAAGCATAACAGGATTAAAAAGCAAAAAATACCAAACTAAGGAGAACAGGGGCTAAGACAGCCT
>MKTY01000017.1 GCA_001898485.1 Sphingobacteriales bacterium 46-32
GTACTTCTCCTCAGGAGTAAAGTGTCGTCTTTGTTTTGCCATGATTCCTAAATTTACTGTGACTAAATTGATTAACAATTTTTGTCCAGTCTTCTAGGGGGCTAAGACAGTTATGCTTAGCTACAAGCTAATCATAATAATTAAAAAAGGAAATTTTTCCAAACTACGAAGAACAGGGCTATTTCTTACCCAGGTCTATATCTGTATTTCGGACAGAATAACACAAAGAACCAACCAATATTATTAAGCCGAAAACAAGTATCGATACTTTTTGATTAATTCTATTTCTCATTCAATGGTTTCATGAAAATACTATCAATGTAATTAATTGTCGACTTAAATCCATCATAATACCGCCTCTGGGTTAAATAAGGAATTAGCCGATTTATTGCTATTTGACTTAAACTATCAGTAAGTTTTTCTCTAGCCTTATTCCCAGTATGTATTTTTATTTTTTTATCGTCATAAGAAAGATACAACAAGACATTTAAATTGCTCGTACTATCTCCTTTACTCACAGTATAAAAAACATACTCATCATAATTTGGGTGTTTGTAATATTTTTCAGCTATCACTGTATACAAAAACAGACGGTAACGCTCTTGTTTATCGATGACTTTAAGCTTCTCTTCGATTTCTTTACTTTGCTTATCATCCAAAAAGGAGCCGGCATCTACTACCAATTTTTCACTGACCTTCTTCGTTCCACACCCCAATAGCAATAAGGTCAAAAATATGCAATAAAAAAATTAATCATATCTATGGCACATTGTTAGTGTTAATTGTTTTTTTTGAGAGATCTTTTATTCTTTTCTTTTGTTTCACTTTTTGTCAGCTTATCCAACAACCTATCTTTCACATACAGCGTTGCCTTATCTTTCAAATATTCTTTTATATTCTCTGGCGTTGGATCTTTTACCACTTTTAAAATACCCATAACTTCATCCGGCATCAACATACCGCCAGCATAGTAATCCTGTTGTGAAAGAACTTCTGCAATATAATGATCTAAGCCGCCATTTCCATCATGGCGTCCCTCTGCCCTGTTGAAAAAGGTAACCACTGCATTGTACAGGTGGCTGGATAGTTCATGTCATCGAAAAGAATTAAACCGAGCCATCAATAAAGCCACATAGTAACCCAGTGCCTTATCAGGCATATAAAGTATCACTCTCATACAGGCCAGGCTGCCATAATCAGGCCGGTCAATCATATACCCCAACCAGTTAAAAAAATATAACTTATAATACATAGTAACGCTTACTATTTTTTTGGAAGTTCGGGAAAGAAGGACTTTCCAAAAAAAATATTTGATCCACCAACAGCAGTTGTTCAGTTTTAAGACCATTTATAAAATCAAGTATCGGTTATTTCACATTATATATACACGCACTACTGAAAGTCTGAATTTCAGATTTGTTTAAAAAAATTTTGTTCAGCAACTATTCTTACTATCCTCGAGTAATTATCTGCCAACCTTTCCCACTTGCCGTCTAAATTATAGTGAATATAGAAGCCCCCCTCAAACCAATACTTTTCACAATCTTCTATAGTCCGATTATTAAAAAAACCCAGTTGAAATAGCGATAACGTAATTTCTATTACTAATATATTATGAGTTAGCACACGATCGCTATATTTTGAAAATTCAATATCAATTTTAATTTTCTTCAATTCTTCATAGGTATCGTTTATTAACTCTATGATATTTTCATTTTTCATCATGATCGTTTAGAGGGAGTTATTTCTGTTATTATCGCTGTATTTTTAATTTCCGTAGAGAATAGCTGCTCACCACCTCCTTTCGTTATTGTTTTCCCATCTTGCCAATACTCCAAACCTTTCCCCGTTCTTCGTAGTATACATATTCTAAAAAAAATCCTGTTACGCTTCGTTTGCAACGAAGCATCTGTTTAAACTACCAGACACATCATCAGCTAAAAATCAAATTCAATAAAGCACATTTTTTTGCAAAAATAGTAATCTTTGGCACTGCTATACATATCATACATCTTTCGGGTAACTATATCTACCCATTCGACCACAGAAAAGGTCACAAAATGAATAGCTGCCTGGGTTTGAATCTGACACCCACCTTTACCCATGCTTTTAACACAAAGAACCAGCATTACTCTGGCAAATAGCTCGTTTATCCATACCGGAAAAACACTTTTTAACGGTAAGATTCTGTAGAACACCTTTTATACCAACAGACCTTAAACCGAAGTTATGCTTAGCTACAAGCTAATCATAACAATTAAAAACGAAGTTTTTTCCAAACTACGAAGAACAGGGTTTATTTAGGACTTGAGAAAAAACATACCCATGGCATAAATTATCAGTACAAATTATTTTTATTCACCTCATACTTAAGCTAGACTTTTCCAATCTACGTTACAAGCAAATCCTAAAGCCAAGTACCAGAACAAATACTTTTTTCACCTGAACACGCTATGAGGCTTAATAAGTTGAGTGCCCTTCTTTTGTAGATCAGATTTATCGAAAATTAGTTTAAGATAAATTGAAAATTTACTATTTAGCATCAAAAATGCATTCTTACCAAACAACCTCATCCAAATAAACTCTATTAAAATTACTGCCGTTACTTTTAATACTTGCCTTTACGAAATAATGCTCATTTTTTAAAGGTGTGGTAATGACTGTATCTATAAATACACGATCTCTATTAACCTCAAAAATTACATTTTCTTTATCATCCTTTCCTCTTAGTCCAAAGCTGTAATCGATAGTTGCCCCTGGGGGATTAGGTAAATAAAAAAAGATGCCGGTCATATGCGTATCTCCCACCAATAATTTTGTAACTGCCAATTTCGTTTTAAAAAGAAGAATTGAATCGAGTTCTCCTTTTGAATCATACCTTACATCTATTAAATCCTCTTTATTAAAATCGGTGAAAAAATATTGTTTAACCCTATTGCTACTGTATAAGATATCTGGCCCCACCTTTAACCCATAATAAAAAAAATTACACGCATTTAGGCTTCCTAAAGTATCAAATCTGTATTGGTATCCATTTCTGAGTCCATTCTGAAAATTCATTGAATCGCTTGTCTGTCCGTTTAAAAAATAATTTAACGACACCCCATCTTCGACACCATTTTTATAGTTTGCTCTATTAATAATATTTCCCATCGAGTCAAAGAAAGTGGCCATGCCTGTAATTGAGCCATCCCTTAAAAAAACAGCTTCTACCTCTTTCCCATTTATCATCCTTTTTTCTTTCTCCTTATGCTCATCGCAAGAATAAAAAAAGACAAACAAAAAAAACGTCAAAGCTAATTTTCGTATTACATTATTATTCATAATTGCATCAATTTGCCGGTCGTTTATATTTTATTGTTCGTATAGTATCCGCCTCCAAAGGATTTGAAGATGGAATGTATTTGGTTTCCTCAGTCGTATACTGAGTCACCACACCTGTATTAGGATCGCGCGCGACCCCGTTCTTCGTAGTATACATATTCTAAAAAAAATCCTGTTATGCTTCGTTTGCAACGAAGCATCTGTTTAAACTACCAGACACATCATCAGCTAAAAATCAAATCCAATAAACCACATTTTTTTGCAAAATAGTAATCTTTGGCACTACTATACATATCATACATCTTTCGGGTAACTATATCTACCCATTCGACCACAGAAAAGGTCACAAAATGAATAGCTGCCTGGGTTTGAATCTGACACCCACCTTTACCCAGGCTTTTAACACAAAAGGACCAGCATTCCTCCGGCAAATAACTCGTTTACCATACCGAAAAAATGCTTTTTTAACGGTAAGATTCTTGTAGAACACCTTTTATACCAACAGACCTTAAACCGAAGTTATACTTAGCTACAAGCTAATCATAATAATTAAAAAAAGAAATTTTTCCAAACTACGAAGAACAGGGCACAGCAATACCAGAGCAGGAACCTCAGCTAACCGAAAATAAATTTTTAGAAAATCTAAAAAAATTATTGCAAAAAAAAATAATTCGTTTTGATATTTTTATAGCCGCAAAATATCAGGTATAAATACCAATAAAAAGTACCTTCACAAAGTTTATAGAAACATCACCCTAAAAACGAAAAAGACACACGCAAACACTATAATATAGTAAAATAAAATCCAACTCGTTATGCAATTCTTAGTCCTCAAATCAGCTACTGAAAAAAAAATTATCGGCAACCAATATCCCCAAATTCAAACTATGGGCGGAACTGTTAACAGAGATGCGCAAGATTCAATATACAATGTCTATTCAAATAAGTTTCCAGATTTCACTCCCAATCTAAACCATTTCATTCTACATGCCAATGCAAGGCTTACAGACGCATTAAGTGCTGCTATGATTAGCTATGGTTTTATTGTCAATGAAAAGGTAAAAGCGATATTTGAGCAATATAAATTACCCCAGCATAAGTTTTACCCCGCAACAGTCAAACACAATGAAAAAATTTACAATAACTATTACTGGTTCTTTTTCATAAGTGATGTACTTGATTTTATTGACTACGATAAAACCAGTTTCTTTATTACAGATTTGGTGGACAACAAAATTGAAGATTGCAAAAGTATAAAATCTTCAATGGATATAAAAAAACTCAAAGACTCGCTCATTGGCAAAGGCTATATTAATGCCAAAATAATTCATTTAAAAGAATCTATCTCCTTATCTTATGATTTGTTTAAAATCACGCTTGGCGATTACCGTACTTACATTTCAGAAAAATTGAACGAAGATCTGATAAAGCAAAAAGTAACAGGATTTGATATTTTCCCGACACAAAAAATATCTATAGAATCGAAATAAATTTCGGTTCTATAGCCTCTGTTTGCTTACTGTTTAACTAGTTGAAATAATCATTTACACTCTTCCTGTACTTCTGTATACTAGTGATCTATGCCGCCATTCCCAATCATGCACACAACTAATCAACCCTTTTTAACATAGAAAACTACTATCATCTGCCTGAGATTATGCAGAACAAAAATTTAAACTTTTAAGGGAATTGATTTCGATTTACCATTTGCCTCTCCCAGCGTATTATAGTAATACAAAAATCCGTTATCGGAGTAATCCAGAAAAATGACATCCTCCATCGGGCTTATTAGTTCATAAGATAAACTTTCCAGGTTTATTGCACATACTTTAAATCCCGTAACACAAAACTTTCTTATGAATAAAGGGATATACACTCTTTTCTTTTCGATAACGAAAGGTCCTCCAAAAAGAAGATTATTACCGAAAATCTCACCATCAATAAGCAGGCGTCCAACTACAGGACCGCCCTGGGAAATTTCCATAAGATTATCATACGAAATAGTTAGCGCACCATTTTTGTATGTGTCCGGGAAATCTGTCGGTGAAACCATGCTTCTTTTCATCGAAATATAATAATAACTAAATGTACTTTATTTGATTACAGATAAAAAACGAGCCATGTAGACAGTTACACTATAATAACTAATCCCTTTTTTCAATTCCGATTCAACATACCCCTCCTCCACCAGCTTCTCTGGAAAGGCGAAGGAAAACACCCCGAATTTTCTCTCCATGACCCTTGTCAGCTTGTAAGAATCATTAAAGCTCCGCTGTATAAGCAGCAGAACAAGCACCAGTTTACTCTTATCCTCAGGTTTCATATCATTTGCTGATTAAAGCCTACCATGCCGGTGTTTCCGGCAGCCCAGCCCCTAACCTACAAAAAAAGGAGCAGTTATTATAACTGCTCCCTGCATACATTATCTACGATTCCTCTTTTTACCCCTTACCTTTCTCCTTTCGCCCCGTCACCAACTCCACCAGCCGATCCAGCACTTGCTGCTGATTATTCTTATAGATAAGATACTGATGCTGGCCCACACCAGCAGTAAATACCGATTTGCCGTCGGCAGCAATCACAATATGTCCTTTGGGAGAAAGATCGAAATAGGACGAATCAGGCTCTACGGCATACAGCACGGAAGTCAGATCCCAGGTCTGGCGGTCATAGGGCATTTTTTCATACACTTTATAGGACATTACCAGCGGATTGGCATCGCCACCTTCAAAATCCTGTTCAATACTCCTGGCGGGATAACGGAATTTGTCGCCAATCTCGAAACCACTGGCCACCAGCGGCACGGGACATTGGGCAAACAGTACTTTAGATGCTTCCAGGTCCTGCACAATATTCCATTCGGGAAAATCAAACTCGTTGGTATATACGCCACCCATGACGGAGACGAGTTTTACTTTTTTCTTTACCAGCTCCACACCACTGAGTGGACTGTATTCGTCGCCGGTTGATTGCAGCAGGCGGGCTACATTAGTTTCGGGGCCTACTACTACCAGCACTACCGACTGATCGGGTGCCGCTGCCAGCAGACGACGCTGCAGTTTGTATCCCTCGGGAAGGCTATCGGCTATGCTTCTTTTTGGAAACAACAGCTTCTCGCCATTCACTGTAGTATCCAGTGTGGCCGGCACATACTTGCCTGCTTCCGGGTTCACGCCATTATAAGCATAGCCCAGCGGCATGTCATTGTGCCCATTGAGCCGGCAGTAGCCGTCAATATAATCGATCACCCGCGGATTAGACTTGCTGATGGTAATACCCAGGAGCTTTACTTTCTGCTGCTTTTCATAATCAAACAGCATCTGAAGCGCGAGTACATCATCGATATCGTTGCCGATATCGGTATCGAAAATAACAGCCAAAGGTGTTTCTTCTTTTTCCTGCTGTTTTGATGCCGACTGGCAAGCAGCCAGAAACAGCAGCGAAACAGGTATCCAGATCAATGACTTCATGTATTATTTTTTTATTTAGAATAGAATAAGCTTTTGTCTGATTGCAGATCGGTCATTTCATTTCCCTGCAAACCGTACTGATCAAGCGACTGACCAACACCGATAGCTCCCAGAACCGTATATCCACCTTTTACATAACTGGTATTCGCAAACCGCAAAGACGGTTTATTACCTGCCGGATCGAGTACACTCAATGCCAGCAGATACCGGCCCTTGGGTACACCTGAAACTTTCAGCTGTTCATCGATTGTGTAAATAGATGCTTCTTTACTATAAATCTGTTTGCCTTCATCCCAATCATCGCCGGGCATCCACTGACTGATCTTTACATTTTTCAATATGGTGCTCCAGACCGGTCGCTTCGTTTTGGGATCGAGGAGTGATACCTGCACCGGCCAGTCATAATAAAAAGGCGAAGAACCTGTATTGGTCACAGTAAAGCGGATTGACAATTTTTTACCATTATCTATCCGTGCGCTATAGTTCGCCTTGTCAATAACAAACCGATACCCCAGTGCCTTTTGCAGATTGGCCGCTGCCTCTTTAAAAGCAGGATCTTCAAAATTGGCCCAGGTAATACCACCCAGGTGATTACAATGCAGATTACGAATCTGCTTCATCGTAAGTTTGAAAAACTCCGGATCGGTCACTACCTGCTCGAAGCTTTTGAACCGGGCCAGCGAACCCCAGTTCCAGGTGATCTCTCCACCTATGGGCTGCGTCTTCCAGCGATCACCCAGTTTCCGCATTTCTTCATACCCCCTCACCTCTTCCTGTGGCTGCGACCAGGAGTCCCAGTAGATGCCGAATTCGTAATCTTTGAACTCATAGGCATACCGCACCATTATTTTTTTATTCTTAAAGGCTTTGGCAAAAGCATCACCCAGCACTTTTTCCATGCCGGGTATCCAGGTGCGGTTAGCAACATGCTCCGGTTCATCATGAGGAGGCCAGTAGGTTGAAAGATCCGGGTCATGATGCTCGCCCCATTCGCCGATAATCCCCATCTCTACATAAGCCACCCGCGGATCATTGTCCCAGGCCTTACCCAGCTTTTCGACCAGCTTTGTTACCCGCTCAGGAAAAGCCGGATCGAAATAACCGCCGGTGATCGGTGTATTTTTATCTGCGGAGTCAACGCGGGCACCCCAGGATCCGGGTATCTGCTTATACGGACTGACTTGCTCCTGAATTCCTTTGGGCCAGTGTGAACCACTGAGATCATCGGGATTTTTGGGATCCTTGGGGCGACCGCCATGCCAGGGCTCCACCCATACCAGGTATACCCTTGGAATGACTTTCATATTCATCTCTTCGACGCCCTGCCAGCGATGATTGCTGTATGCAATGACCTTTCCCACTCCATCTGCTGCATCATCCTCGATCATATTCCACTGCATATACTCCTTGATCATGCTGCCATAAGGATAGGGATAACCGGCACGTTTTTTATCAACCCCGGGTTGAAAAAACTCCCGTAATCCTTTCATGGGGTTACGAAAAGCCTGTGGATATTCTGCCAAATCAACACGCACCATACCACGCGGCACCGGGGGTAAATCATCCTGCGCAACGGATGCCTCTGCTATCATTGACAGCATCGCCATCAACAGTATTTTCTTTAAAAAATGCATCGTTGATTGATCTTATTGTTTTTTATATTTCAGTGTGCGGTCATCCTTCATACTGCGGAATTCAGTAGCAGGAATTTCATAATTCTCCAGCTCTTTATTGATCCCGATATACCCCATAGGGTGGCGACCACCGATAAAATAATTTTCAATAGCAAAACGCAGGGAAGGCTCCATACCCGCCGGATCGAGTACCGAAACAGCAATCACATACTCCTGCTCAGGTAAATCGGTATCGAGTGTTATCTCTTTTTCTATCTGATACACCGGCGGAGCACTCAGGTATTTGCTGGTAGCTTTATCCCAGTTGTCGCCGGGCATCCACTCGGATATATTCACCCCATCGAGCACCTTACCCCACACTTTTTTCTTTGTGCGTTTATTGAGCAGTGCAATCTCCACAGGCCAGTTATAGTAAAAAGGAGATGATCCATTATTGACCACCTTAAAAGACACTTTAAAGGGTTTGTTCTTTTCGATACGGCCGGGATAAGTAAAATCTGACAACACATAGTTATACCCCATTGACTTTTGCAGCAATTCGGCATTTACCTTAAACTCTGTATTATCGAAATTGGCCCAGGTAATGCCACCCAGGTGATTGTTGTGCAGGTTGCGGATCTGCTCAATCACTTCTGTGCGCGTAGCAGGATCGGCTACTACCTGTTCAAATGAATTGAAGCGTGAAAGGCCTCCCCAGTTCCAGGTAATCTCGCCGCCAATGGGCTGTGTCTTCCAGCGGTCGCCCAGCTTTTTCATTTCTTCATAACCCCGCACTTTCTCTTCGGGCTGCGACCAGGAATCCCAATAGATACCGAATTCATAATCTTTGAACTCGTAGGCATAGCGCACCATTACTTTTTTATTCTTAAAGGCCGACTTGAATGCATCGCCCAGCGTTTTCTCCATACCAGGTATATACGTACGGTTAGCTACGTGAGCAGGTTCATCATGTGGCAGCCAGTAAGTAGAAATGTTGGGATCATGCTGCTCACCCCATTCACCGATAATGCCCATTTCCACATAAGCCACACGCGGATCATTATCCCAGGCTTCACCCGCTTTTGCTACCAGCGCTTTTACCCGGTCCTGGAAAGTGGGATAAAAATAGCCACCGGTAATAGGAGTTACGTCATCATCTACACGTACCTGCCCGGGAATATCTGCAGGCCAGTGCCAGCCATTGAGATCATCGGGATTGTTGGTATAGGTGTTTTTGGCAACACCACCATGCCAGGGCTCCATCCATACGATATAAATGCGGGGAATCACTTTCATGTTTATATCCTCCACTCCTGCCCAGCGGTGATTGCTGTAGGCAATGATCTTATCTACGCCATCAGAAGCATAATTCTCGAGCATGTTCCACTGCATGTATTCCTTAATAAGCGTTCCATAGGGGTAAGGATAATCAGAACGCTTTGGATCAAAACCCGGAGCAAAAAATTCCCGCAGCCCCTTCATGGGGTTACGGATAGCTCCGGTAAACTCTGCAGGGTGAACCGTCACGATACCATTAGCTACTTCTACTTTCGGCTCTACTGCCACCTCCGGAAATACTTCCGGCTTTATCTTTTGACAGGATGCAGCCAGCAGCGCAAGCGACACGGCAGCAAGACCTATTTTTTTATATTGAATTGTCATCTTTAATCAGAATTTGAGTGAAGGATTAGTACCCGGGATTGTTTGCGGTAATTGCTTCGTTGGCATCCAGCGCTGCCTGTGGCAGTGGATACAGGTTATGATGATCCTGAATGGCGATACCGGCGCGATCTGCCAGGTATTGCTTCAGTTTACCAAAACGGATCAGATCAAAACGACGGAGGTGCTCAAAACAAAGCTCATGCAGGCGTTCCTGCAGTACCACGTCGGCAAACTGCTGCTGGCTGAGGTTGTCGGCTGCCGTAATATCGGCAATACCTGCGCGGCGACGCACCTGGTTGATTGCATCATATTTGGCTGTAGTGCCGTCGTTCACCGCATTGAGTGCTTCGGCTTTCATCAGCAACACATCTGCATAACGAATGAGAATAAAATTGAGCTGGTCGTCTTCAATTACATTCCCAAATTCAGGATCCCAGAACTTATTGTTACAGGCGGGCGACTGCGTCACCCCATTATAAGAGGTAAGGAAAAAGGCCGTCTTGCGCTTATCGGTATTCTCAAAACTATTGTACACGTAATTGGTTGGACCAAAACCACCCCAGCCACCAAAGTTGGTCGGGCCACCTACACCACGCGGACCCCAGTAGCTGTGCTGAATGCTTCCCTCCAGCCCCCATGAACCGGAGTGGCGGAACTGTACTTCAAAAATGTTCTCATACTCTGCATTCTTGTTTTTGGGATGAAAGATATCTTTCAGGTTAGTGTATAAATGAAATTTACCATCGAGTTTGTTGCAATACACCAGCGCATCGCCGGGTTTACCCCATTGCAGGTAAATGCGGGCCAGGAAAGCCTGTGCCGCATAAGAAGTAGCGCGTCCTTTGTCTGCAGCATTGGGCCAGGTAGTGGGCAATGCTGCTTCCGCATCTTTCATATCCTGTGTGATGAGCTGATATACTTCATCGACAGTGGCACGGGGTTTCATGATCTCCTCATCAATAGATGATTTAGTCCACAAGGGCACGCCGCCATACATTTTTACGAGGTCGAAATAATAAATGGCCCGCAGAAATTTGGCCTGCGCCACCATCAGCGTCCTTGTATTGTTATCAACAACACCAGCCGGCATATCTATTACTGCATTGCTGCGTTTCACGCCTTCATAACACACCCGATAATGATCCTGGAAAAAAGGGTGACTGGCGCTGAAGGTGTACATCTTCAGCTCCGAATAGGCTGCCCAACCCAGATCATAAGGCTCCACTTCATCGGTACCAAATTCGGAAAGAGTGATCGTATACTTTCCTACAAATACCCGTTGCATGGCAGCATAAGCCGCATTGAGGGTTTTCTGCCAGTCTTCCGGAGTGGTATAGGCATTCTCCGGTGTCTGAATACTACGGGGATCTTCGGTCAGGAACTTGCGGCAACTGCTCAGCGCCAGCAAGGCTACAATGATGATGAAATAATTCTTTTTCATATTGCAATTCATTAGAAGTTGATTGAAAGGCCAGCCATAAAGGTTCTGGCATTGGGATAGGGGTTTGTATTATCACCCGACTCTACATCATACCCGGTAAACTGTGTCCAGGTAAATGCATTCTGCACAGAAGCGTATACGCGCATACCGGTCGATTTGATACGGCGCACGAAACTGCTGGCGGGGAAACTGTATCCGAGTTCAATATTGCGCAGGCGCAGATAATCGCCTTTTTGCAGGTTGGCATCGGTACCATCACCATTGGCATAGGGACTGCCTACACGCGGAGCGGGATAACGCTGGCTGGGGCGCGTAGGCGTCCAGTAGCCATTGTAATAATCCACACCCATATTACCCCATGTATTGAAAGCATTGAGATAACGGTTGAGCGAATTGTTGATCATATGTCCGCCTGCGTAGGTAAAGAATGTAATCAGGTCAAATCCTTTATACTTGAATGTATTGGTAAAACTTCCGTAGAACTTAGGTACTGCCACACCGGCAAACTGCCGGTCATCGCCGTTGATCACACCATCTTTATTAACATCTACCACTTTGCGGTCACCAGGCTGGGCATTATACTGCGCAGCCTGCGCTGCTTCGCTCGTTTGCCAGATACCATCCGACTTCAGCGTATAGAAAAGATTGATAGGCTGACCTACAAACAACGACTTATTTACATCCAGTTTACCACCATACAACTCGGCAATCTTATTCTGGTTATAAGAAATATTACCGGCCGTTGTCCAGCTAAAATCGCGGGTGCTGATGTTTACGGTAGTCAGCGAAAGCTCAATACCTTTATTATCGATCTGGCCAATATTCGTCAGCGAATTATCAAAGCCTGACTCGATCGGCAATGGCACCAGCCACAGCAGATCAGTTGTTTTCTTGTAATAGGCATCGAGTGTACCGGCTATCCGGTTTTTGAAGAAGCCGAAGTCGATCCCGATATCAAACTGGTTAGCTTTTTCCCAGGTGAGGTTGGGATTGGCAATCGTGTTCTGCACAGAACCGGTAGCCAGGTTACCACCAAAAACATAATCAGCCCACTCACCACCCTGGCCGATTGTAGCGGCGTAGGCATAATCACCGATATTCTGATTACCGAGTTTACCTGCACTCAAACGCAGCTTCAGTTCACTTACCGCTCCGGCATTTTCCATAAACTGCTCATTCGATATACGCCAGGCCAGTGCGGCTGACGGGAAGAAGCCCCAGCGATGTCCCGGTGCAAAGCGTGATGAACCATCCTGACGCATGGTAACGGTAAACAGGTAGCGATCATCAAAATTGTAATTCACCCGGCCATAATAGGAAGTAAGCGTAGACGCCGATGCATAGGAATAGTTGGGACCATGGTTTTGTGCGCCACCCAGATTATCGTATCCCAGAATGGGAGAAAGGTTTTTGGAGTCGGCCGTCGTACTTTCATAATCATATTTGGATGCAGAAAAACCACCCATCACCACAAACCTGTGCCGGTCGCTCAGTTCAAAATTATAGGTAGCCGTATTCTCTGTCTGCATATATCTTTTCTTGCCGTTGAACTTTACGGCATGACCACCATCGGGATAATGTTGTCCCATGCGGCCATCTTCATAAGAATTCACATTGAAAAATTCGAGCTCGGCTCCGTTATCGGAACGGATCTTCAGGTTTTTGATTGGTTCGATTTCGAAGTATACCGATCCTACTGCACGGCTCTTGGCAGTACTCTTATCGAGCAGATCCACGATAGCTACCGGGTTGGCCTTGGTATTAAGGAATCCATCGAAGTAATCGCCATTGCTGGTAAAGATAGGCGCTGTAGGCTGTGAACTGATGGCGCTAAACATAGTACCATAGCCGGAATCACCTTCTTCGTTGATATTTTTCAATTTTGATTCAATGATATTGAAGCGGATGCCGGTCCGGAGCCAATCCATTGTCTGCGCGTCCATATTGTAACGAAGCGTTACTTTCCGGAATGATGAGTTTTTGATTGTACCGATCTGGTTGTAATAATCAGCGCCCAGGAAATGGGTTACTTTTTCATTACCACCGGAGATACCGAGGTTATAGTTGCTGAAACTTCCGTTCTGAGTGATGGCATCCTGCCAGTCGGTGCTTTCGCCACGGCTCAGCAGGCGCAGCTCTTCCGAGGTCCAGGTATAATCAGGCACCGCTTTAGATGCCAGCTCATAATACTGCTGGGCATTCATCATCTTTTGTTTGTTGAGCATCCGCTGGGTGCCGCTATTAACATTCAGTGTCACACGTCCTTTACCTTTTACGCCTTTGCGTGTAGTAACCAGTATCACACCATTTGAACCGCGCGAGCCATAAATAGCAGCCGAAGACGCGTCCTTTAATACTTCAATCGATTCAATATCGCCCTGTGAAAGATCCTGCAGACCTCCTTCTACGGGAATACCATCTACCACATACAGTGGAGCATTACCGGCCCGCAGTGAACCTGAACCGCGGATAACCACAGAAGCATCACCGCCGGGTTTTACGGAGCCGGTAGATACGAATACACCGGCGGCCAGTCCCTGCAGGGCGCTCGTAGCAGTACCCACGCGTGCATTTTTCAATCCATCAGGCTTAATGGTAGTTACTGATCCGGTCAGGTCACTTTTTTTGGTGGAACCATACCCTATTATCACCACATCGTTGAGGTTAACCGCTGCGCTGATCAGTTGAATATTGATCGTAAAATCGTTGCCCACGACAACAGTTTTGGAGACCATTCCCGTATGAGAGAATTCAATTATTTCCCCTTTATCTGCCTGGAGTGTAAAGCGTCCGGCAGAGTCAGTAGCAGTGCCGCGTTTTGTATTCTTAACGGATACCGATACACCTGCCAGGGGCATATTGACCTCATCGGTGACCAGTCCGTTGATTTTAGTCTGTGCATACAGCAGGCTGGTACACAGCAAACCGATGCATGCAAAAAATAGTTTTTTATACATAGCCGTATGTTGTAATTATTTGAAGACTTGAGTTAGATAGCCGTAAAGGATCAGAAAGAACGGATGGCGCGCACGCCGATCTTCCATCCTTCCTTATCCGAATTGCCGGATACGATATTGACGGCTTCATAAAAATTGACATAGAATGCCGACCAGCCAGCGGCATCGCCATCGCCTTCGCTGGAACTCCAGTAGTTGTTGGCAGGCATACCAGCGCCGTGGGCCCAGAGCATGTCTTTGGCTTTGAACAATTCTATCAATTCCTGTTGAGAGGGAAGAAACCAGTCGGTATAGGTATCTCCGTTGACGGTCACACTCAGCTCATCGCAGAGCTCAAATGCGGCTTTTTTATTATTCCAGTTGGAGAAATTCTGACGGAATGTAACCATTTTGGCCTGCAGCTTACTGGTATTACTCTTACCAGCGCCCAGGTCTTTGCTGGTGCCGGCGGCGCCGGAGAGCGCCACGCCCGGACCAAACTGTTCAACGGCCGTACCGGTATTGGTTTTATTAACAATATAGCCATGAAGTCTGCTGCTTTCGGTGTAGTAAACGACACCGCCACCTACTTCATCACCCACATTTACCTGGATGCCGATCGTTCCCAGGATGGTTTTGCGTTGTGTACCGCGGGTCACGATCACATTATTTACCCCATACACATCGGCAGGTAACTGAAAGCTGAGTCCCTGTGCGGTCACCGTAGTGGGAATGGAAATCACTTTATCAGCGGGGTAGAAGGAAGCCGTGAGCTGTATCATGTCTCCTGACTCAAAACCTTCGCCACCGATATTGACGGTAGCGCCCAGCGCAAACGGAGTCGTTGGCATGACCACATTCTCCAGTACAATCACAAAAGGCACACGCAGTTCGCCATCGAGTGTGGTTTGTTTTCCGGCACGTTCAATAGTCACCGTATACGCACCACCGGCTTCGCGGGGTACCAGAATGCGGATCGACTCATCGGTTACTTCCAGTACTTCTACCTGGGTCATACCATTGTCGTCCTCAATAAATACTTTATCAGATACATCAAAGCCTTTGCCGCGGATCGTAGCCGGGCTACCGGGCATCACATCATTTTCATTGGGAAAAACAATGTTTTTAAGGATGGGGGCAATAGGCACCGGAGGCGGTGCATCGTCTTTTTTGCAGGAGATAATGCCTCCGGCAAAAAAGACAGCGAGCAAGCAAATCGCTACTTTTTTCATTTGACAGTCGTTTTTGTTTCACGAAAGGGGGTTAATCAACGAAACGGTTATTCAAAGACCTGCTGCAATCACCAGTGCCAGGCCTGCTACAAACAGGATAAACATGGCTGCAATCAGGTTTTTAACTTGTTTTGAACTGCCGGCAAATTCTTTCCAGATCAGCACGCCCCAGATGGCGGCTACCAGGGTGGCACCCTGGCCAAGACCATAGGAAATGGCCGGACCGGCCTTGCCGGCTGCAATGAGATTAAAAAGATTTCCAAGGGCCCAGATAGAGCCACCGAGGATACCGATAAAATGCAGGGGTGTGCGGCCTTTGAAATATTCCGCATAGCTGATCGGTGATCCCTGCAGGGGACGCCTCATCATCACCGTATTGAACAGCAGGTTGCTGAGCAGGATACCAGCAGCAAACACTACCGATGCCGTATAGGGTGTCATCTTCTCTGCTTCAGGATTCACAAAATTGTCGAGATCCATAGCACCTGCCACAAAGCGATAGAAAAATGACATAAGCAAACCCGCTACGATGGAAAGAAGGATACCTTTTGCACCGGCTTTGGAAACCGTGGCTGTTTTTTTCTTATACGCTACTGCATTCAGTATTATCGCCAGCGACACCAGTGCCACACCGGCAAAGAGCAGCAATGGATCACCTTTCTGGTGACTCGCATAGTTGATGATAACACCTACGACCAGCGCCAGGCCGATTCCTACCGGGAATGCTACTGACATACCGGCAATAGCAATGGCCGAACTCAGGAGAATATTGGCCAGGTTAAAGATGATGCCGCCAAGCAGGGCACTGCCGATATTAGCATTGGAAGCCTGCTGCAGATCGGCCATAAAAGGACGTCCCTGATCACCATTGCTGCCCAGTGTAAAAGCAGCCAGCAGTGAAAAAAGGAAAATACCGATCACATAGTCCCAGTAAAATAATTCATAGCGCCAGCGGCCTGCCGCCAGCTTTTGCGTATTGGCCCAGGAGCCCCAGCACAACATGGTGATGACGCAAAAGACAATAGCCAAAGGATAACTTTCGACGATAAACATATGACAGCAATTAAGGGGTTAGTTTGGTTAGTTCGCCGGATTGATGGAAGCCAGGTTGAGCTGTACTGCCACCAGTTCGTTTCTATGCGGAATGGATGATTGTGCACCGAGCCTTGTTACCGAAATAGCCGCCGCCTCACAGGCAAATCCTACCGCCGCTTCCAGGTCACGCCCTTCGGATAGCGCTACAGCCAGCGCTCCATTGAATACATCGCCCGCAGCGGTGGTATCTACTGTTTCTACTTCGCGCGCTCTGACAAGGCTGATCTTCTTTCCATCACAGATCACCGCACCCAGCGGTCCCATGGTGACCACTACATTTTTTACACCCATCGAGCAGATGGCCAGGGCAGCACGACCGGCCGAATCAATATCCGTCACGTCCATACCGGCAATCATGGCCGCCTCTGTTTTGTTGGGAGTAAGAATATCGACCTGGCTCAGCATATCGGCAGGTAATGCAGCAGCCGGTGCAGGGTTAAGGATTACTTTCACTCCTTTGCCAGCTGCATATGCAACCACGTGCTGCACGGTAAGCAGCGGAATTTCGAGTTGCAGCAATACAATACCAGCTGTTTCAATTTCTTTCAGGGCTGATGCAATGTCTTCGTCTTTGAGGTGAGCATTGGCGCCGGAAGCAACCACGATGCTGTTTTCGCCGGCTTTGTCGACAGTAATAAGCGCTACACCGGAGGGGCGCTCATCATCGAAACGCAGATGAGTGATATCGATACCCTCGTTGCTGAACAGTTGAGAAAACTGTTTACCAAAAAGATCATTACCAAGTTTGGAGATAAAAACCACTTCGCCGCCCAGCCGGGCTACGGCTACTGCCTGGTTGGCACCTTTGCCACCGGCATTCATAAAAAAGGAACCGGATAAGACAGTTTCACCGGGTACGGGAATATGGTCTGTTTTAACCACCATATCCATATTGGAACTGCCCACAACTACAATTTTGGCTGATTTCATACAGTAAGCTGTTAATAGATTTTTCGAATCGTTGTAGCCAAATGTATTGGTTGTTTATTTGCCAACCGGGGCCAAAAAAATACGATTTTGGAAATCCTGATTTTATCAAAAATTCATTATTATAGTATAACTATTTGACAAATAATAAATTAATATTACCAATTAATGACGAAATCATTAATTTTAGATAAAATTGCAAACGTATGTCTCTATTGCCGGCTATCCGCCTGGTGCAATCCTTATCGGGGTCTGAAAAGCGTTTCTTCAAGCTCAATACCCGCCAGCAGAGGGGAGAAAAAGATTACCAGGAATTGTTTGACATTATCTGTAGCAGTGGTCCGCAGTCAGAAGAAATTGCGATGCGTTTCAAAACAGCCTTTCCCAAAAGCAATGTAGATAATACCGCTCGCTACCTGGTACGTGTACTCACCGATTGTCTTATTCAGCAACGCACACAAAAAGACGGTTTCTTTCAGCTGTTTCAGGGCATCATGCGGGTAAAAGTGTTGCAGGAGCGGGCTCTCCCCGAAGAAGGATACAGGGAACTGAAACGTATACGTGAAAATGCCAACCGTCATCAACAACACTTCATTGAATACCTTACCTACCGATACGAACTGGATCATCTCTCCGGCACCGGCTTTGCAGATGTTAGCGATAGCCAACTGGTGCAAACACAAATGAAAGCACGTGAGGTATTAAAAAGTATGAATCATGTGCAGGATCATCACTCCCTGTTTGAAATGATGAAATACCGGCTCCTGCATGCCGGTCAGATCCTGGCAGATGAAGATCGCAAAAAGCTCAACGACCTTATGCTGAGCGAAATGATCCTGATGACGGGAAAAACGAAAAACATCTTTGCCACGCAAAAACTGCACCTGCTCTTTCAATCGTATTTCCTGACCAATATCGGCGATTTCTCTTCTGCACTTAAAACCTATCGCGAGCTCAACAAACTGTTTGAAGACAACCTGCCATTGCTCGATCATCCGCCACTCGACTACCTCTCCGCCCTCGATGGCATCATCACCAGCCTGGGTATGCTGAAAAATTTTGAGGAGATCCGGTATTATACTACCCGGCTGCAGCAACTGGACCAACCGGCATATCCCGAATATTTCCGCTATCAATTGCGCAAAACCATACTGGCTGTACAACTATCTATTCATACCGCTACCGGACAATATGAAAAAGCCCGGGAAATACTCAACGAAACCGGTAAAGACCTGATTACTGCTTATGGCATGGTGAATGAAGAAAAACAATGGGAACTCTATTTCTATGCAGCGCTTAGTCATTTCGGTTGTGGCGATCTGAAAAAAGCACATAAATGGCTGGGCGAAGTCATGCAACTTTACAAACCACAGCCCAACCTGCTGATATGTAAAGCAGCGCGTTTACTCAACATCATCATTTATCATGAAATGGGTGATGCGGATTATATCAGCTACGAAATCCGCGCGTATACCCGTTTTTTTCACCGCCCGCAATCACCGCGACTGCAAACAGAAACCGCCTTGCTTAAACTTCTGCAACTCTCCCCTACCCCTGCCCTGAAGCTGCGGCCAACGGCCACCCTTAAAAAATTGCAGGAAAAGATTGATCAATTGAAAAATGATAAATACGAGCAGCAGTTGCTGCGCTATTTTGATTTTGCGGGGTGGATGAAAAAATATTAATCCTCCCTCCCTGGCCTGTGTGACACAGGCCGGGGGAAAAAACATTAAAATTTTGTTTTTTTCACATGGCCAGCGGCAACGCTCCTGCTAATTTTAATGATGCGTGAGCCGGTACAAGTGAGCGAAAGAAGAAAGTCGCAGATGGATTTGGGTGAAACTTATTTCTGGACTGCTTCCATTCATAAATGGAACAAACTGCTATGGAATGACGCTTACAAAGATATTATCATCAACTCATGGGATTATTTGTCCGGCAAAGGTAAAATTGATGTGTTTGGGTTTGTTATCATGCCCACTCATTTGCATTGTATCTGGCGGATGAACGAAATGAATGGAAGAGAAAAGCCACATGCTTCCTTCATGAAATTCACTGCGCATGCATTTGAAAGAAAGTTGCTGGCAGAGTCTCCCCGGTTATTAAAAGGCTATCGCATTAAAGCATGTGACCGGCAATATCATTTCTGGCAACGCGACTCACTCGCCGTACGATTATACAACCACCGGATTGCCAGGCAGAAACTAAATTATATTCACCAAAATCCCTTGGGCTCCTACTGGCAGCTGGTCAAACATCCCTGCGACTACAAATACTCTTCAGCACCGTTTTATGAATATGATCAAAAAAACTTTTCTTTCCTGAAGGACCTTTGGCAGGTATTCCCGACCGATTATGGGATTAATTCTTTCAACAACCGCTGAAACTCCTTTCCTTCAATCATCTCCGCTCCCATGCTTTCGAGATAAGGGGTATGCACCTGGCAATCGATCAGCTCCACTCCTTCCATTTCCAGTACCTGTACATAGCGGGCAAATGCATAACGCGAAGCATTCGAGATAAGGCTGAACATACTTTCACCAAAAAACACTTTTCCCATACGGATACCATAAAGTCCGCCGACTAGTTCACCTTCATACCACACTTCGGCACTGTGCGCATAACCCAGCGCATGCAGCCTGTTGTAAGCGAGTTGCACTTCATCGGTGATCCAGGTACCATCCTGTCCCGCGCGGGGGACGTATTTGCAGGCTGCTATTACCTGAGCAAAAGCTTTGTTGATCGTAAACTCCAATGCATCACGCTTCAGCAAGGGCTTTACAGATTTGCTGATACGCAGTCTTTCGGGAAAAAGAACAAACCGGGGATCGGGACACCACCAGAGTATGACATCACCATCGTACCAGGGAAAGATGCCGTTGCGATAGGCCAGCAGGAGTCGCTCTGTGCTGAGGTCGCCACCCATAGCCAGCAGTCCATCGGGTTCAGCAAGGGAAACAGGCGGAAAATAAAGCTCCCTGTCAAGCACAAAAAGCGACATAAGCCTGAGTATATGCGGTAATAATTACCGGAAAGAAGAAATCAGATTAATTAGCCACTACTTCTACGGTAGCACCAATGCCACGGTCGGTAATTGCATCGCACATAGGTTTCAGCTCTTCATAAGAGCCATTTTTGACGGCGCATTTACCTTTATAGTGAATGAGGTAAGAACATTGTTCGGCCTGCTCGGGTGTATGACCACACACTTGAACAAGCGTTTCTATCACCCAGTCAAAAGTGTTCACATCATCGTTCCACACAATGAGGCTGCAACCTTCATCTTCGAGGGTCAGTACTTCTGTTTCCTCCTGTGCATCTGTGAATATCTGGTTCCCAGTCAAAGCCATTGAAAAAACCTTTTGCCAAAAATAAGCATTCTCCGGTTTTTTTAAAAGTGTCTCCGCAACCATTACCCGCCCTAAAAAGTTCGGTTTGGGCAAAAGAGAAAGGCGTAAAAAAATAACCCTTACAGATTATTGATTTCTAACCTCCTATGTATTTCATTTACCCGCAGCCCCTCTTCACACCTGCAGGGGCCGAAAAGAGAAAAGGAAAATTTAGAGGAAATGTCAAAAAATCGCCGGCGCTCAACGATTAATACCCGCAATTGAGCAAATCATTCACTGCAACTGACTGTACAACTGAATTGGCTGCCGGGCCCCGACCCTACCCGGTAGTTTTGGGAAATAAATCACCAAGCATGAAACGTTTTTTCTCCCTCCTGCTGCTGCCCATCAGCCTGCTGACTGTTCTGGCATCCTGCAGTAAGGATAAGGAAAACAGCCAGCCCTCTGAGACCAACCCTGTCTTGTTGCTGCAATTTCAGGGTGCCTACCTGCAAGCCGGCCAAATCGACTCTGCCCAACTGGTCTGGAAAGAAGGCGCAGAAACGCGCCAGGTAAAATTTACACAGCGCAACGACAGCCTGTTTATCCCCCTGGGCGACCTGCCGGATGGCCCGCGCAGTTATGAGCTGCTCATTTTTGCCCAAAAGCGCTATGCCAATCAATACCAGGGCATCTGGAAAAAGCAACAATTGCTCAGCCTGCCAGCCAGCCGGTCAATTACCGTGGCGGCCCCCGCCAGTTTTACCGATACCGACTGGAAACCCCGGACAAGGCTCAAAGATGCCATTGGGCATGAAGCCATCATTGCCCTGCGCCCCGATGACCCTTATTTCTTTATCTTTTCTGCCACTCATAGCGTTCAGAACTATGTACTGGAACGTACCTACTGGAATACGATCGGTGGCCCGCGAACCGTTGCCAGCAAGACCTGGGAATGCAAAGACGGCTGTGTGAACCGCCCCAATGAAACCTTCTTCACCGATTTTGTACAACGCATAGGCACCCAGCCCTGGAATCATATTTCGCTGGTAGTAGTCTTTGAAACAGATCCTGCCGGCGGAGCGTGGATACTGAACCTGGAGTGGGAACCCTGAGGGAGATGACAGTTAACAGATGACAGTTGACAGTAAGCAGAAAAAAGTAGTAAAAAAATTTGGCCAACAAGTTGGCGTCCTTATCTTTGCACTCCCAAAACGGAAAAGGGAGTTTAGCTCAGCTGGTTCAGAGCATCTGCCTTACAAGCAGAGGGTCGGCGGTTCGATCCCGTCAACTCCCACAGAATACAAAAAACCTGGCTTTCGCCAGGTTTTTTGCGTTTAAAGGGTTTAAGAAGTTGAAAGGGTATAAAATGTTCAAAGAAAATTGGGAATTACTAACGAAATCGAACAAACGAAATATCCGGCTAATCTAATCGTTGATGATAAGCATGAGCACCCGCCTTTCATTAACATCATTCATTTTTGCTTTTTTCACCGTTGCTTACGGCCAAAATAGCCGCCCCCTCAACGATATACTCAATCAGATTTCGACACAATGGAAACTGGATTCAAACTCCTGCAATGGATACCGATGTTCCGTTTGGAAAAAACTTTTACATGTAAAAACCGATTATGTCAGTAAAGATGCGATCCTGCTGAAACTAGGTAACCCTAATAGGATTCAAAAACTCTACAAGGGGTCTACCAACAAAAATTACGTCAGCTATACTTACTACGTCTATAAAGATGCCTGCCCGAACATTGATGTAGATGGCATCGCAATAGAATTCGTTTTTGATGAACTTGAGCAGTTTCTGCTTGAAATAACCGAAGTGTTTTATTGCGGATAGACATCTGTTACTTGCCCGATTTAAGCAATTCCAAAAGAAAACTAAAACTGCTAGGTATTTCTAATAATCCTACCTCCGGTTTCTTTACATTCGCTACATCCACTCCCTGTACTTCTTCAGATTTTCATTGACCCCGTCAATATCAAACCGGTTCTTTTCCCAATCAGGATCATGAGCCAGTTCGTCAACATAAGATGATCTTGGTGAAATTTGTTTTTCAGCATCTCATAGTACCCCGGTACTGAAAACTTAGTTAACTACAACAGTAAAGCCGCTGATTTTCCCATATATTGCCAGACAACCTTATTACATGAACAGGAACACCATCTACATCAACGGAAGCAATTTCACTGACCTGGAAGGTTTTTATACAGAAGCAGATCGGGTGCTGACCCGGAATCTGGGATGGCAAACCGGTCACAACCCTGATGCACTCAACGACCTCCTGAGAGGCGGATTTGGAGTGTATGAATATGAAGAACCTGTAACGATTGTATGGGAAAATTTTGATCAAAGTGTAGCTGCGCTTGGTCAACCGCTGATCAATACGATTCTTGAAATAATCGCTTCGCACGATCATATCACATTTATAAAAAAAAAATAACCCCAGAGCGCCAGCTGTTTTAAGTGTTTACCAATATTCCGCAGGTGGTTTTCCCTTTTAAACGAATAAATAAAAAACATTCGTGCGTTTTTTCATTACAAAACGATCGCAGCAGACACTTACCAGTTTCCTGTAGTTTCATTACCATTTTTATCAACCAACGATGAAAGCCATACTGTATTTTTTCTCTGCTGCCCTTGTTTTATCATCCTGCAGCAATCAAACCAAAGAGCCAGCGCCGTCTCCGCTGGCCGGCACCTGGAAGATGATCTCAGCAACTACTATTAAGGGAAAAGACACGACCGTTGCCGACTATACAACCGGAAAGGAGTTTATAAAAATCATAACCCCTTCGCATTTTTCCTTCCTGAGTCATGACCTCAACAGGGGGCAAGATTCAACGGCTTCGTTTGTAGCGGGTGGTGGCCGGGTAAAATTGGGCGAAGGAAAATATACGGAGTATCTCGACTACTGCAGCTTCCGCGGGTGGGAAGGCGGTGTGTTTGAACTCAACTATACGATCAACGGTGATACACTTACCACATCGTCTGTTGAAAAAATAGAAAAACTGGGCATTGATCAGCTGAATATGGAGAAGCTTGTGAAAGTAAGGTAGAAGGCATAGGGTAAAAGGAGGAAGGGGTAAAACCTTCTGCCTTCCACCTTTATACCTTTAAACCTTTATACTTTCTACCAACGCGTACCAAGATAATGGGGAAGCATCGCCCGCCAGGTAGGCCAGTCATGTGTCCACTCCTGTCCCCAGATATCGAGTTCGTACCAGATGCCTTTTTCGTATAACTGGCGGGCAAACTGACCACTGGCTGCGGGGTCTTCGTAACTGCCGCTGCCGGTAAGAATGTGAATGTGCTGGCTGCGGCGGATCTGCTCCAGGATGTTGTGATCGGTGAGGTTGGGAATATAGTGAGCCGGACTGTTGAAATAAACGTTGTCGTCGTAATGGCCTTTGGTGTACTCCATCAGATTGTATACACCACTCATGGCCATAACGCCGTTGATAAGATCGGGACGTTTAAGAAACAGGTTCATGCTGTGCAGGGCACCGAAACTGGCTCCGCAGGCAATGATGGGGGTATCCCAACTGCTGCTGTTGCGGATAAAAGGAACCACCTCGTTGTATACGTAGTCGTTCCATTGCTGATGACGAACACTTTTGTGCCAGGGGTCCATATGGTTGTTCATCCAGCTCTCTTTGTTAATACTTTCTATAGAATAGACTTTGAGCTTGCCTGAGTCAATAAAATGTGCGATACTGTCAATTAATTGAAACCGCTCATATTCCAGGTAGTCGGCAGCAGCTGTGGGCACCAGGAGCAGGGCAAATCCGTAACTACCGTAGGTGGCAATGGGCATTTCTTTGTTGAGCGATGGGCTATACCAGGAAGTCAGTTCTCGTTTCATGCAGTGATTTGTTTGGCTAAATATATAAAATGATAAAGACTATTGCTTTTCCTGCTCCCCGACCGCCCTGCGTGCGGGGTGAAATAAGTGTAAACGTAAAATTACGCTGTTAAAAAAGTTGACAAATGTCAAAAAACCGTAATTTCATTTGGTAAATAAACCACGTACTACTACTTTAGTTTTCAGTATTTTTACTGTTATCAAAATGGGTGATTTACGATCCGGCTTTATTGCATACCTGGCTCTTATAAGTATAATTAGCTATTTATCAAATAAATATATATATTCACTTCGGTCGTCTCCCCCCATTCCATTGACCAAAATCAAATAAAAGGGTTTGTGACCATTAGTCAATTATTGCGTCAATACCGATTTTTACTATACCAATAAACCGAACATGCAGAAACAGATAAGGATCATACTGGTAGATGATCATCAGGTGGTCCGTGATTCGTGGAAATTCCTTTTGGACCGTGACGATCGCTTCACCATCATCGGCCAGTGCACCAATGGAGCCGAAGCGATAGAGCAGGCAGGCATCTTACGCCCTGACGTAATGCTCATGGATATCAACATGACTCCCATCAATGGATTTGAAGCGACAAAAGCCATTATCGAACAGTCACCTGAGATAAAAATCATTGGTGTCTCCGCCAACAACCATCCCAGTTACGCCCATAAGATTCTTGAATTGGGCGCACGTGGCTTTGTAACCAAGAGCTCGCCTTTTGATGAACTGATGAGTGCCATTGTGCAGGTACACAACGGTGAAGAATATGTGTGCCGCGAGATCCGCAATGAGCCGAGTTTCAGACAGCGCTGATCCTTTATCGCTTTCTTCCCGGGTATTCACCCGGCTATCTGCCAGTAGTAAGACTTTGGCATACAGCCGTTTCGTGATCTAGCCAAAAGCTGGTAAATTTGCCGCCTTGCCGGGTTAAATAAAGCCGGCAAAACAAATCCCGATAAGCAGCATGGAACTGAGCAAAAATTTTGACCACAGGCAGGCCGAGTCTCACTGGTACCAGCACTGGCTGGATAAACGTTATTTCAATAGTACGCCCGACAGCCGGGAACCCTATACGGTAGTAATCCCCCCTCCGAATGTAACAGGGGTGCTGCATATGGGTCATTGCCTTAACAATACCATCCAGGACATACTGGTTCGCCGCGCGCGTATGCAGGGCAAAAATGCCTGCTGGGTACCGGGAACCGACCACGCTTCGATTGCCACTGAAGCAAAAGTGGTACAGATGCTGCGCGAAAAAGGAATCAGCAAAAGTTCTCTTTCGCGCGATGAGTTTCTGCAGTATGCCTGGGAATGGAAAGAGAAATACGGCGGCATCATTCTGCAGCAACTGCGTAAACTGGGCTGCAGCCTCGACTGGGATCGTACCACTTTTACCATGGACCCGGATTATTACCGCTCGGTAATCAGCGTATTCTGTGATCTGTATAGCAAAGGCTATATCTACCGCGGCAAACGCATGATCAACTGGGATGTAAAAGCGCTTACCGCCCTGAGCGATGAAGAAGTGATCCGCCGCGAAACGGTACAAAAACTGTATCACCTCCGCTACAAAATAGACGGCGAAGACCGCTATATCGAAATAGCCACGGTACGCCCCGAAACAATCATGGGTGATACCGCCATCTGTGTACACCCCGATGACGAGCGCTACAAAGACCTGCACGGCAAATTTGCCCTGGTACCGCTGATCAACCGCCGCATCCCGATCATTACAGACGATTATGTGACCATGGACTTTGGTACCGGCGCCCTCAAGGTGACTCCTGCCCATGACATGAACGACAACCAACTGGGGCAAAAACATAACCTGGAAGTGGTTGATATCCTCAACGACAACGGCACCCTTAGCGAAACTGCACAGATACTGGTGGGCGAAGACCGTTTCGAAGCCCGCAAAAAAATCATTCCCCTGCTGGAAGCTGCCGGTCACCTGGTGAAAATAGTGGACTATACCAGCGAGGTGGGTTACTCGGAGCGTACCGATGCAGTAGTAGAGCCCCGCCTGAGCCTGCAATGGTGGGTAGACATGAAAAAAATATCCGGCCCGGCCCTGTCTGCCGTAATGGATGATGAAATAAAATTCTATCCCTCCAAGTTCAAAAACCTGTATCGTCACTGGATGGAAAACATCAAAGACTGGTGCATCAGCCGTCAGCTTTGGTGGGGACATCGCATTCCGGCCTGGTACGATGCAGAAGGAAATTATATTGTAGCCGCAGATGCGGAAGCTGCTTTGTCGGCCTATCAGCAAAAGTACAACAAGCCCAACGCCACTGCTGCAGACCTTAACCAGGATGCCGACTGTCTGGATACCTGGTTCAGCTCCTGGCTCTGGCCCTTTGAAGTATTCAAAGGTTACAGCAATCCCGGCAATGCGGATGTGAGCTACTACTACCCGACCAACACACTGGTAACAGCCCCCGAGATCATCTTCTTCTGGGTAGCCCGGATGATCATGGCCGGTTATGAATACAAACATCAGAAGCCTTTCAGCGAAGTTTACTTCACTGGTATCGTACGCGACAAGGTTGGCCGTAAAATGAGCAAGCAACTGGGCAACTCGCCCGACCTGCTGGGCCTTATTGATCAGTACGGTGCCGATGCTGTTCGTTTCGGCATTATGATCGCCTCACCGGCCGGCAACGACCTGATGTGGGATGAAGCCAGCAATGAACAGGGGCTGCATTTCAACAATAAAATCTGGAATGCGCTCAAACTGGTGAAGATGTGGGAAGGGCGTACCCAAAAAGGATTGCAGACCGAAGAGCATTTTGCGGTGAAATGGTTTGCCAGCCGCCTGGCCGAAGTGCGCGCACAACTGGATGACCAGTTCCGCGACTTCCGTCTCAGCGAAGCACTCAAGACACTGTACTCGCTGATATGGGATGATTTCTGCAGTTGGTACCTGGAATGGGTAAAACCGGGCTTCGAACAACCCATTGATGCTGCTGTATATGAGCAGACCGTAACCTTCTTCGAAGAACTTATGCAACTGCTGCATCCGTTTATGCCCTTTATTACCGAAGAAATTTATCATCACCTGCGTCAGCAGACAGACGATATCACGGTAAAACAATACGCTGCCATAGCCCCGGCCGATACCGTTCTTTTACAAAAAGCGGCACTGCTCAAAGACGTGATCAGCGCCATACGTGATGCCCGTGTAAAAGCACAATTGAAACCAAAAGATACGATCCGCTTACACATTATGGCTGCGCGCCCCGGCACTTACGATCAGTTAACCGGTATCCTGGCCAAACAGGTGAATGCAGAACAGATAGAACTGGTAAATGCGGCTGTAGATAATTGTATCAACGTAGTGGTAAACAATGATCAGTTTTTCCTGGAAACCACTACACCGCTTGATACTACTGCACAAATAGCCCAGTTGGAGAAAGACCGCGATTATTATCTCGGCTTCCTGCAATCAGTAGATAAAAAACTCAGCAACGAGCGCTTTGTACAAAACGCCAAACCCGAAGTGGTTGAAGCTGAACGGAAGAAAAAAGCAGATGCGGAAGCGAAGGTTAAAGCGATAGAAGAAAGCTTAAACAGGTTGAAATAAGTTTAAAAGTTTAAAGGGTATAAAAAGTATAAAGCGTTTAAAGCGGCGGTTTTACTCTTTATACCCTTTAAACACTTTATACTTTTTATACCTCGTATTTATCTGGGCAGAATACTCACCGGCATAATAAACTCAAACACGGTAGCGCCGCTCTGGCGGGTGAGGAAATCGGTATCGAGCAAATGGCTTACCCTGAATCCGAAGGTAAGCTCATACTGATTCCACCACTTGGTATCTACAAACAACTCTCCTCCCACACTGCGCTGAAAAGCGAGTGGTCTTTTATTGACATCAAATGCTTTGGAAAAATCATAAAAAGCATTGAGGCGAAAACGCTGCAGGTAAAGCATATTCCCAAATCCCCAATCGGGATAAAGAAGGGGTAAATGATAATTGCTGCGAATACCCCAGATGCGGGCAAAATAAGCAGCATTATATCCGCGTGAATAAGGAAAACGATTGGCAAACCGTACATCCCGCACGCCGGTTTCCTGCCAGGCTCCATTGAAATAAAGATTATGCGTGGGTGCCAGTCCGGGAAAATAAACCGCACCGGTGGCCAGAAACTGGCGGCTATTGTAATTGGTTAATGCATGCCGGAACTGAAGGGTGAGATTATACGCCAGCCGCGGATAAAAATGCTGCACTGCTGTTTCTACCTGCTCGCCGAAAGTGACATAATGATGCAGATAAGTGAAACTGGTGTTGCCGAGTGTATCTTTAAAGAATCCTTTATTGAAATCCTGGCTCACGTAAAAATTACTACCTACAGTAAACTGCCTGCTCGTTTGCTTTTTCACCCAGCTCAATGGCACACTCAGTCCGATCCGTGTATCCAGCTGATCCCATGTACGCAGGCGGTTATTCATCACCTCCTGCCGGGCAAAAGTGTATTGCGATCCGATATTGAGATAAGGAAACCATTTGCCGTAAACGGCGCTTACCCCGGCTGCATGTGTTTTTTCATTTTCATTGTACAGGTAATATATCTGTGTCTCCAGTGTATTCAGCACGTTTTGTCCATACAGCGAAAAGGTGAACTCCGGATCTTCATAATAAGGCCGCCAGCTGTGAAAATTGAAAAGGCGTGTGCCGCTACGGTAGCGGGTAGATCTAAACTGACGGGGCTTCAGATGACCCGGTACAAACTCCTGTATCTCGTTGGCATTTGCCACGGGATAGGTAATGGCTAACCGCTCTGCCAACAAAGCAGGCAATGGCTCCCATTGCACTGCGGCTGTATCCGTCTGCTGCAGCTGATAACCATCTGCCGTAAAAGCCGACCAGCTGATTTTACCATAAGCCACATTTACCCCATAATTTCCCAGCGGCCAGTGTGTATACATCTGGCTGATGACTCCGCCGCTTACCGGTACACGGAAAATATCATCGCGCCCGCCAAAACTGGCCGTGAAATAAATATATCCATCACTCACACAGGGATATCCCAATACATTAAACGATGAAGGCGTGAGTGGTTGCACCCGGGAGTTTTGCAGGCTTACCCGGGCCAGCGTCATACGTCCATCCGGCAGGCGCAGGGCACTCACCACACTGGTGTCATCGATAAATTTGGGATCCGTGAAAAGCATCACGGAAGAGTTGCTGATTCGTTGCAGCACCTCACCATTGTCTGTCGCCAAAACATGCAGTTCACTTTTCCCGTCACGCGCATTCTGCACGGCTACCACGCGCCGGCCATCAGCAGATATATCGGGTGAAAAATAACGGCTCTTATGTGTAAGTGTACGCTGCGCATGTGTTTCCACATCCATAACACGTATCACACTATAGTCGCGCCAGCGCCAGCGTGGATCAGACTCATAGGCCGCATATACCAGCCGGCCGTTGCGGTAAGAATACTGATCACTGATGGCAATATCGCGTACCCGCAACCAGTCTTCCTTTCCATCTGCATTACGAACTACAAAACCGGGACGGCGATTGTAACTGGTTTTTAAATATAAAGTGGAAGTAGAAGATACTGCATAAGGAAACTGGTAACTGGTCAGCACTTGTTTGTTGAGGGACGAGACAGGATGAGGGCCCGATTCGCCGGCAGCAGTAGCAGCGGCAATACCCGTAGTGGTATTCTTATAATAATCCAGCGCTTCCTCGCGGAAACGTGTATACGGAACGCCTGCATATTTTTCTATGGCTTTCTGAAAAGGATAAAACAATCCCTTAAATGCAGAGGCCTCTTTTGTGACTTTGGCCCAGAAATCTGCGCCATATTTTTCATACCCGTAATTTACCAGCAGATAGCCGAGGTTGTAATGATCCGGCACATAATCTTTGAAGGAGCCATTACGCAGTTTCATCCAGGAATACTTTTTCTCTGCCAGCCAGAGCGATGGGTAAGCATTCATGAATTGCGGCAGACGTCCACGCCCCTGGTTGCTGAGAATGGTTTCTGAATAGACGGCATCGCCTTCATAAAACCAATTGGGAACAGAAGCATTTATGGCCAGTGCATATCCTTCCTCGCCAAACAGTACACGCATGACCTGGCTGAGGCCATTATGAAAATTATTGAACTGCTGCACATGCCTGTATTCATGCAATGCCAGCTGATCGGTCCACGGTATACTGCCCTGGTCAAAGTTGCCGGCAGATGGGGTGAGATAGAACTCGCTGCGGTAAGGTCCGAGCCCTACATACCCATTGGCAATAGTGGTTTGATTTTGAAGTACAATATTGATGGTTCGTACCCGGGAGCCTAATGCCACGGGGGTATTTGCCGCCTGGTTATGAACAATCGTAGCCACCCGTTGCGCATCCTTTTCCAAGCCTTCGGGAAAAATGATGCGGGCAGTATCGGAGCCCAGCTGACGCCACTTTACACCGGGTGGTGTACCCCCAAAACGCTGCGCCTGTACGTGAAGTGCTGCCGTCGTCAGCAGCAGAAACCCAATTTTTTTATACATATACACTTTTAGGTTGTACGTTAAGTTACGGAAGAGATGATCATCTGCCTCACAATGCATTGTGAGGCTACCATGCAATGCATTGTGAGGCTACTGGCAGATCAGCGTTTCGTCAATCCTTATAAATAGCCACTGTACGCTTCTCTCCTTCTTTTACAAAACCACGATACATGCCCTCTGTGCAAAACGGGAGCGAAATATTTCCATTTTTGTCAACAGCAATCAACCCACCGTCACCTCCCAGGGCTGGCAGGCGATGGTTGATCATTTCGCCGGCGGCTTTTTGCAGATTCATTTTTCCAAACTCCATCATATCGCTGATTGTTTTGGCCATACCCAGGCGAATGAAGTATTCGCCCCAGCCGGTACAACTGATGGCTACTGTCTGGTTGTTGGCATAGGTTCCGGCACCGATAATAGGCGCATCACCGATACGACCGTATTTTTTATTGGTCATGCCGCCTGTACTGGTTGCGGCTGCCAGGTTGCCCTGCCGGTCGAGTGCCACTGCACCCACGGTACCGAATTTTTCATCGTGGAAAGTTGCTTTCAGGATATTTTGTGAAAGCCGGCGAACCAGCCGTTGCAGGCTATCGGCACGCGAACCGCCGGCCTGAGCCAGGGCTGTACGGGCTTCTTCCAGTTCTTTATGCAACAGGGCCAGACGGGTCTGTTCAGCTGGTAAAGGATCTGTTGCCCCTTTTAATTGTTTGACCGAATCTTCGGCACGTGCGCGTAGCAGGCCCCGCCAGCGTTCTTCGGTATAGAAATAAGATGGATCTACTATTTCGAGTCCTTGCTTACGGGCAAATTGCTCAGCCCCCGGCCCGGCCATCATCACGTGTTCACTTTTTTCCATTACAGCTCTTGCGGCGGTGATCGGATTACGGATGACCGTCACGCCGGCTACGGCACCGGCTCCCAGGGTACGTCCATCCATAATGGCCGCATCCAGTTCATTTCGACCTTCGTTTGTAAACACTGCCCCGCGGCCTGCATTAAAAAGAGGGCAATCTTCGAGATACCGGACACTGGCCTCCACGGCATCCAGCGCAGTGCCGCCACGAGCCAGGATAGCCTCCCCTTTTTGCAATGCGGTATCGAGTGCCGCGTTATAGGCCCGCTCCCGTTCCGGACTCATCTGGTTACGCAAAATGGTGCCCGCCCCACCATGAATAACCAGTACATATCGCCCCTGCTGGCTTTGGCCTACTGTCTGTATAAAAAAGAAAAGTGAAAAAAGGATGAGCAGTTTCTTCATCTTACGAATTTTGAGCAATTTACCGAAGCATTGTCAAGACTGGTACTTAATTTGCCCTGTGAGCGGGAAGGCTTAATTTTGCACCTTTAAATTCCTGAGGCTGAGGAGATTCAAAAAGATATTATTGTGGACCATTTTATCCCTGCTATTTCTGCTGATAGCTGCCTGGATATTTATTCAATCGTCGGCCGGGCAAAACTGGATCGTACGCAAGGTAACTGCCCGCCTCTCCAGCGATCTTCATACACGAGTAGAAATCAAAAAAGTTGATGTCGGCCTCTTTAACCGGATGTATCTGCAGGGGGTAATAGTGGAAGACCGGCAAAAAGATACCCTGCTGTATGCCGGCGCTGTATCGGTACGTATCACCGACTGGTTTTTCCTGAAAGACAAAGTAGAGCTGAAATATATCGGCCTGCACGATGCCGTGATCAAACTGCAGCGCTCCGACTCAGTATGGCGCCATCAGTTCCTGATCGATTATTTTTCTTCGCCCGCTTCTGCCAACACCCAAAAAAAAGGCGGCACCCGGTTGAATCTGAAAAAAGTGGAAATGACCAATGTGGTATTTCTGAAAAAAGATGAATGGCTGGGTCAGGACATGCGTATTGCACTGGGTTCGCTTAATCTCGATGCCCGGCAGATTGACTTCAGTAGCCGGCAGGTTGATCTGCAATGGCTGCGGATCAATGAACCGGATGTCAGCATTTATGAATACACGAAAAAGAAACCGAGCGCGCCGCAAACCACCAACAGCAACGAAGAGCCTGTTGTTGCCGACAGCAGCCTGCAATGGAATGCCGGTGGCTGGATGATAAAAACGGATGAGCTGGAACTTCTCAATGCGCGTTTCCGCACCGATCGTGCCGGAACAGGCCCAGCCTATTCGTGGTTTGACGGACGGCATATTGACTTCAGCAATATACATACTACACTTCGCCAGGTAAGATGGGAAAAAGACACCATCACCGCTGACCTTTCACTGCAAACACGCGAGCGCAGCGGCTTCGAAGTCAAAAGTATGAAAGCAAAGGTGAAGGTTACACCACGCGAAATGGCCTTCAACCAGCTTGATATCCGGACCAACAACAGTACCATACGCCACTACTTCCGGATGAGCTACGATGACTTCAGCAGTATGAATGACTTCATTCATGAAGTGCAGATGCAGGGCAACTTTGCCGATTCGGAAATAGACAGTGATGACATTGCTTTTTTTGCACCGGCACTCAGCGACTGGAATAAAAAAATTGTGCTGAAGGGGATGGTACGGGGTACCGTTGATGACCTGGTAGGCCGGGGACTGGAAATACAGGCTGGCGAAAATACTTTTCTGAACGGAGATATCAGCCTCACCGGCCTTCCCGATATCAACCAGACCTTTATCGACTTTAAGGCAAATGAATTCCGGACCACTTTTTCCAGTGCAGCCACTATTATACCCGCTATACGCCGTATTAAGTCGCCCGATCTTTCCCGGTTGCAGTACCTGCGGTTCAACGGCAGCTTTACCGGTTTTATCCGCGACTTTGTAACCTATGGCACTATTCAGACCAGCCTGGGTGTGGTAAAGAGTGACCTGAATATGAAATTGCCGGACGGGCAGGACCCCGTATACAGCGGTACTATTTCTTCCGACTATTTCAGGCTGGGAGATTTTATTGGTGATGACCGCATAGGGGCCGTATCGCTCAATGGCACGGTAAAAGGAAAAGGGTTCAATGAAAAAAGTCGTAATACCGAAGTAGACGGCACTATCCATTTTGCTGACTATAACGGATACCGGTATCAAAATCTGAAAGTGAACGGACGCCTGGATAAAAAACGCTTTCAGGGTCTCGCATCGATGAACGATTCCGAAGCCGCATTTACACTCAATGGTATTATTGATTTCAATGACACTATACCTACATTCAATTTTGTAGCTGATGTAGCGAAAGCCAATCTGCAAAAACTCAATCTTACCCGCGACGATATTTCTTTTGCCGGCAAATTCAATCTCGACTTTACCGGCGCCACTATCGATGATTTTCTCGGCACTGCACAGATCAACGATGCCACACTTACCCATAATGGTCATCCACTACCCTTTGACTCGCTGCTGGTATCTGCGGAATATTCCAATCAGACAAAGACCATCAGAGCCAAAAGCAACGAATTTGATGCACGGGTATCGGGGCAGTTCAATATCCGCGACCTGCCGGATGCCGTCAAACTTTTCCTGAACCGGTATTATCCGTCCTATATTAAGCCTCCGGTTTCCATGCCGGATAATGAGGCGTTTACCTTTGACATCACCACGCAGTATGTAGACGAATACATGCAACTGATCGACAGTAGCCTGAGTGGATTCAACAACAGTCATATTTTTGGCAGCCTCAATACACGTACCAATGCCATGAACCTGGTGGCAGATGTGCCCCAGTTTGGCTACAAACAATACCGGTTCAATGATGTAAAACTGAATGCCAGAGGCGACCGCGACAGCCTGAGCCTCCTGGGCAGCGCATCGAATATACTGATCAGCGACAGCCTGAATATGCCCATGGCATTATTCAGTATCAATGCCCGGCATGATACTTCTAAAGTAAAAATATACACTGGCGCCAACCAGGCCATTAACCAGGCCAACATCAATGCACAGGTGCTGACCTACGACAACGGCGTGCGTATAGAATTTAATCCCAGCAATTTCAGCATTAACGGTAAAGCCTGGACTATTGAAGAAAATGGCGAGTTGGAATTCAGAAGCAATATGCCCGCCAGCGGAGCACTTGTGCTGAAAGAAAGCAACCAGGAAATACGCATACGTACCCGGCCTGCTGAAATCGGTGACTGGAATGACCTGCTGGTAGAACTGAACAAGGTAAACCTGGGAGACTTCAGTCCATTCTTTATGCCCAAAAACAGGCTGGAAGGCCTGGTGTCGGGTAATGTTCTGATCGAAGACCCTACGAATAATTTGTATGTTACGGCAGACAGTATCAAAGCAGAAGGTTTACGGCTCGACAATGACTCCATTGGCAATGCCACCGTGCAGGCTACTTACGATAATAAAAATAAACAACTGAAAGCTACGGGCCGTACACTTGACCCTGACCGCAATCTGGCCTTTGATGTCAACATTTATCCCGGCAACCCCGAGCTGTCTAAATCGAATCTGATTCGTCTGACTGCGAAAAGTTATCAGCTCAGTATTCTCGAACGTTTTCTGGGCAATCTCTTTACCGATATCTCCGGTTATGTAACCGGTAATTTCGAACTGGCCGGGGAACTCGATGAATTACAGATTACGGGCAGGGGCCGCTTACAGGATGCAGGTCTGAAAGTAATTTTCACACAGTGTTATTATAAAATAAGAGATACAGAACTGGAGCTGAAGCCAACGGAGATCGACCTCAATGGTATAGTGCTGGAAGACCCTGTAACGCATAACCCCGTTTATCTGTCGGGCAATATCGAACACACCGCTTTCCGCAACATGTTCTTCGATCTTACCGTATCAACACTTCAGCCAAATACAACGGGGGCTAACAATAACCGGCCTGTGTTGCTGTTAAATACAACCCTGCTCGACAACAAACAATTTTATGGCCGGGTAAAGGGTACTGGATCATTTTCGCTGACAGGCCCTCAGTCTGACCTGTATATGAAGATTGATGCGATTGCCTCGACTACAGACAGCAGTTTTGTAACCATCCCCTCTTCGCAAAGCCGCGAGTCTGGTATTGCCGATTTCCTGGTAGAGCGTACTTACGGACGCGAAATGGTTGACAGCAGTTTTGCCAGCGCCTCTTCCAATGTCATTTATGATGTAGACCTTACTGCCAATCCGATGGTAACGGTAAAAGTGGAGCTGGATGAGCTCACTGGCGATAAGATTGAGGGTCGTGGTGCCGGTACATTAAATATCCGCTCTGGTACGAATGAAAAAATGAGTATGCGTGGGCGCTTTGATATAGAAGAAGGCAACTACCTGTTTACCTTCCAGTCTTTTTTCAAAAAGCCATTTGAGATCAGCAAGGGCTCGCAGAACTATATTACCTGGAATGGCGACCCGTATGCAGCCCGTATTCAGTTTGAAGCGAAGTATACGGCAGAGAATGTGAGCTTTGCTCCGCTTGCCGATATCCTGAGCAGTACCGATGCCTCCTACAGCCGCCTGCGCGAGGATGTATATGTAATGGTAAATCTTTCCGGCGATCTGTTTAAGCCTGATTTTAAATTCCGGATTGACCTGCCGCCAAACAGTAAGGCCAACAATGATTTCTCTATCGGCTCGGCCCTGCAGCAAATCGAGAAAAACCAGAATGAGATAAACCGGCAGGTTACCTACCTGATCGTATTTAACAGTTTTGCCCCTCCTGATTATGCGCCCAATACCGGACTCAATACTGCGCTCAGTGAGTTTACCAATAATACCATTTCGAGTATCTCCGGTTTATTTTTTAACGAAATCAACCGTAAACTCAACAGTGAGCTGTCGCGTATCCTGAAAACGGATAATATCAGCATCAACTTCAGCGGTGCCGTATATAACCGTAACCTCCTGAATGCCGCCAGTACCACAGGCTTTGGCATCAATCAAAGCAACTTCAATGTGAATGTGCCCATTTCGATGTTTAAAGACCGCTTTGTGGTTACCCTGGGCAGTACGCTTGATGTACCGTTGCAATCCACCATTCAGCAAAATGTGCAGTTCCTGCCCGATGTGACGGCGGAATGGCTGATCAACCAGAGCGGTACCATCCGCGCCAGCTTCTTCTACCGGCAGAATCTGGATTATCTCACCAGCAATACGTCAGGTGCAGCCCGCACCAAACGCTCGGGCGCCAGCATCGCCTATCGTAAAGAGTTTGATACACTGAAGGAGTTTTTCAAAAGCAAGAAGAAGAAGAAATGACATTTCAATGTGCTGATGTGCTGATGTGCTAATGTGCTGATGTGCTGATGATTTTTCCGATGCACAATCTTTTTATTACTCATACAATCGGTATAGCCATCATGTTAAGCATTTCTGTTTACGCACCTCTGCACGCATTAGCACATCAGCACATTTCTCTCAGATTTCGTGTCCCAGTTTGCTGCGCTTGGTTTGCAGGTATTTTTCGTTGTGGGGGTTAGATGGGCAAATGATCGGAATATTCTCCACTATTTCTAGGCCGTAACCGATGAGTCCAACCCTTTTGCGGGGGTTATTGCTCATAAGCCGCAGACGGGTAATATCGAGATGGCGGAGTATCTGGGCTCCCACGCCATAGTCGCGCTGATCCATCTGAAAGCCCAGGTGCAGGTTGGCTTCTACGGTATCCATTCCTTCCTCCTGCAGGCGGTAGGCTTTTAATTTATTGAGCAGGCCGATTCCTCGTCCTTCCTGGTTCATATAAAGTATAGCGCCTTTGCCTTCTTCCTGAACCATCTCCATGGCTTTATGCAGCTGGTCGCCACAATCGCAGCGGAGAGATCCGAGTATATCGCCGGTAAAACAGGAAGAGTGCACACGTACCAGAACGGGTTCGTCTTTTTCCCATTGGCCTTTGATGAGGGCCAGGTGCTCGTTGGAAGATAGTTTTTCTTTAAAAGCTACCAGGGTAAAATCGCCGAATTTGGTAGGCATATCGACCCTTACTATTTCTTCGATGAGCGAGTCGCGTTTGATGCGGTATTCGATCAGGTCTTTAATGGAAATGATTTTGAAGTCGAAGTGGCGGGCTACTTCCATCAATTCGGGCAGGCGGGCCATGGAGCCGTCATCGTTCATAATCTCAACAAGTACCCCTCCATAGGGTGCGGGAAAACCTGCCAGGCGGGCCAGGTCAACAGCGGCTTCGGTATGACCGGCGCGGCGAAGCACTCCACCTTTTTTGGCGCGCAGCGGGAAGATATGACCGGGCCTGCCGAGGTCGGCCGGGTTGGTAGCCGGATCGTTCAATGCCTGGATGGTTTTGGAACGATCACTGGCAGAAATGCCGGTAGTGCAGCCATAGCCCAGCAGGTCAACAGAAACGGTAAAGGCCGTTTCGTGCAGGGCGGTATTATTGCTGACCATCAGTTCGAGTCCGAGCTCATCGCAGCGGTCTTCGGGTAGCGGAACACAAATAAGGCCGCGGCCATATTTGGTCATAAAATTCACCACTTCAGGGGTGATATTGGCGGCGGCAGTGATAAAATCCCCCTCATTTTCACGGTCTTCATCGTCTACCACGATTACCATTTTGCCATCCCGGATGTCCTGGATGGCCTCCTCTATGCTATGAAACATTTTTCCGGTTTTTTGCAAAAGTACTAACAATTGGAAGTCCGCAAAAGTTGGGTACCGGGCCGGTCTTATTTTCCGGGCTAAAGGCCTCTTTTCCAGTCACAGTTTGTTAATATTTTGGCTATATTTATTTATAGAATATTCCCTTTCTTTGCAGCACAATCACGTAAACTAAACTAATATGCTTAAGAGAATTTTATTCCTTATTGCTATTTCATTTTTGGCCGGATCGGTGTTTGCGCAGGTAACCACCTCTACCATTACCGGTACAGTGAAATCAAGTAAAGGGGAAGGACTGGCTGGTGCTTCTGTGACGGCCACCCACCTGCCCTCAGGTACGAATTATACTACAATTGCCACAAAAGATGGGGCATTTACGCTGCCCGGTCTTCGTATTGGCGGACCTTACACTGTGAAGATTGCCTTCACAGGCCTTCAGACTCAATCCTTTGACAACATTTTCCTGTTATTGGGTGAAGCCCATAACATCAATGCTATCATGGGAGTTGATGAAAAAGAACTGGCCGGCGTTGTTGTTACCGGAAGAGGGCGCCGCGCAGCCACGGAGAAAAGAGGCTTAAGTACGGTAGTCAATAACCGTCAGATTACAACCCTGCCTACCATCAGCCGTAGTATCACTGACTTTACCCGTCTCACACCGCAAGCAAGTGGTAACAGCTTTGCCGGCCGAGATGCCCGCTTCAACAATATTACGCTTGACGGGGCCAATCTGAATAACAACTTCGGTCTCAGTACCGATCCGCTGCCCGGTGCAGGCAATAACCCTGTATCGCTCGACGCTATCGATGAGGTTTCCGTAAATATTGCTCCTTACGATGTGCGTCAGGGTAATTTTACCGGTGGTAATATTGCCGCTACAACTAAAAGTGGTACCAACACATTCCACGGAACAGCTTATCATTACTTCCAGAATGAAGACTTAATGGGTTATAACCTGGCAGGTGAAAAAGCACCTAAAACACGCTATCGTTCTAAAATCTTCGGTGGAAGTGTTGGCGGCCCCATTATTAAAAACAAGCTCTTTTTCTTCGTAAACGCAGAAAAAGAAACTAAACCTCCGGGTGCTGGAATTACCTGGACTCCTACAGGTGGTTCAGGTACTGGTAACGTTTCTTCTGTACTGGCTTCTGACCTCCAGAAAGTATCTGATTACGTAAAGACTTTCGGCTATGATCCGGGTGTTTATGATAATTTCGCTGCGTTCTCAAATGAAAACCACAAGATCATTGGCAAAATTGACTGGAACATCAGCAGTGCACATAAACTAACACTTAAGTATAGCGATTTCAAAGGAACTCAGGACATACTACCCAGCCAAAGTGGTGGTATCAATGGCGCTAACAACTCAGGTGTGGTTAACTATGGTACTAAATTCTCTAACCGTGCTATGGGTTTCTCTGGTATTACTTACCAGCAGGAAGATGTTGTTCGCTCAGGTTCTTTTGAATTGAACAGTAACTTTAAAGGCCGTTTTGCGAACCAGTTTCTGGCTACAGTTACGAAGATCAGCTCTGACAAAACTCACCCCGGCGGCCAGTTTCCCTTCGTTGATATCCTGGCAGGCGGTGGCGACATCAACAACTACATAAGTGTGGGTAATGAGCCTTTCAATGGTAATAACAACAGTGTTATCAATGACGTGTACTCTGTAGTTGACAACTTCACTTATTTTGCCGGCAAACACACCCTTACAGCTGGAGTTAGCTACGAGTATCAAAAAGTAGGTAACATGTTTATGGCTGGTTCACAGGGTTATTATGTATTCCGCAGCGTAAACGACTTTATCACCAACCAGGCTCCAGCTCTTTTCTCGATAACCTATGCGCTCGACGGAAGTGATGCAGTTTATTCGGCCAACCTGAAAATCGGACAGCTGGCCGCTTACCTGCAGGATGAGATAATTGTAAACGACCGATTGAAATTAACAGCCGGCATCCGTTTTGACAAACCTATCTATCCTGAAAAGCCCCTGGAAAATCCATACATCAGCAACCTGAGCACACTGGTTGATATCAATGGTAATCCCACCAGATACACAACCGGCGAATGGCCCAAAAGCAGAATGCTCTTCTCTCCCCGCGTAGGCTTCCGCTGGGATATGGAAGGCAACAAGGAGTTTGTACTACGTGGTGGTACAGGTATCTTTACCGGTCGTATTCCATTTGTATACCTGACCAACATTCCTTCGGGTAGTTCTATGTACCAGTTCGGTACCCTGATCACTCCCACCACTCCTGGTGCAAACCTGAACAATTTCCTGTTTAACCCCGATGGTCGTGCATACAATCCTTTCAGCAACAACTCACTGCCTGCTAACCTGTTCCCCACTACTGCGGGTACATCAGCCCAGTCAGCTTTTGCCGTTGCCAGCAAGGATTTCAAATTCCCCCAGGTATGGAGAACCAATATTGGTTTCGACAAACAACTGGGCAAAAACTGGACCCTGTCAATTGACGCCATGTATACAAAAGACATCAACGCTGTATACATGTTCAACGCCAACCAAAAGGTTCCCGATGCTACCATCACTACAGGTTCTGTAATACGTCCCCGTTTCTCTTCTTCCTCTTCTGCTGTAAGACGAATCAACACGGCAATCAACAATGCCATTGTACTGGACAATACATCAAAAGGAAGCTCTTTCACACTGACGGCCCAGCTGGCTAAAGCCTTCTCTAAAGGCTGGTACGCCTCACTGGCTTACAACTATACTTATGCTTCTGACGTAACGGCTAACCCCGGTTCACAAGCTGCATCTGTATGGGGTGCTAACCCAACACTGGGTACACAAAACAGCCTGGAACTGGCTTATTCCAACTTTGCCATCCCCCATCGTATAGTAGGTACGGTATCTTACCGCTTCGAATACCTGAAACACCTGGCTACTACCATCTCACTGTTCTATGAAGGCAGACACGGTGGCACTTACACTTATGTATACAACGGCGACCTGAACAACGACGGAAATACCAGCTCTGATCTGATGTACATCCCCCGCGATGCATCTGAGATCACTTTTGTTAACAGCTTTGCTTACCCAAATGGTGTTACATATACCAAATCTGAAATGGAGCAAATCTTCATGAACTATGTTAACAACGATCCTTATCTGAGCAAACACAAAGGCCAGGTAGCTGAGAGAAATGGCGCCAAACTGCCGTTCTACCATCGTGTAGATGCCAAATTGGTTCAGGATATCTTCACCAACATCGGCAAACAAAAACATACACTGCAGTTCACTGCTGACGTGTACAACCTGCTGAACCTGCTCAACAACGACTGGGGTGTTCGCAAGATCACTACAGTAAACAACCCGCTGCAGCTGGTATCTGTAACAGGTGGCGTACCTTCATTCCGTCTGTCTACATTCCAGAATGCACCGGTTACCAAGTCATTTATCAACAACGTATCTACAAGTACTTCCTGGGGTATGCAACTTGGTTTCCGCTATATTTTCTAGTATTTTTAGCTCGTGTTTATATAAAGGTGTGCTCCGGCACACCTTTTTTTATACCTGTTTTTCACCATCTGTACAATGGCCAGTCTTCAAAAATCCATTCTGGTGTTATTAACTGCCCTTTGCCTTCCTCCTTATACCATGGAGAAAGATTGGTATCCATTGGATTTTTCACCACATGTATATCCTGTGCCGGCATATAACTCTGTGCCAGTAAAAAAATGCGCTCTCCATTTTTCCCGGCTACATCTATTACCAGCATGGCATGGCCCGGAAACCCTGGTTGCAGAAATACATCTCCTGCCTTTACCGGTTTAGACGCATCTGCCTTACCCAATTGCCGGTGCAATGAGCTCGTGCCGCAATAGGTGAATACCAATTGCAGGTATTGTTCAAATTCGTCGCGGGTGTTGCCCTGTGCCGCACTGGTCCTGTATTCTTCCAACCGTTGTCCTTTGAGCCGATACCGGTACCCTTGCTGCCAGCGTGAAAAAGATAAGGTCTGTCCACTGGTCGCGAGAAAGCTGACCTCATTCCATCTTTTCTGATCATACAGATACTCGGCCCGCAGCCGCATAATGGCATCGGCACATTGCTGCAGGTCTTTTTTACCTACCGGTATATCCAGTACGGCAAACTGCGCCTGTTGATTGCCTTTGGGCCGGCCATCGTAGAGATACACGGTATTATCTTTCTTCAAAGGTCGCTCACGCAGCCAGTGGCTAAAATCAGTGACCGAATCCCTGATACGGGTATACCCTTCCGGCAATGGGATCTCAGCAATACTCGTATAAGTACGGGACGCATTTATCCGGGTCAACAGTGCGGGTGATTGTGCATTCTCCTGGCAGGAGACCAGGCAAAATGCTAAAAAGAAGATACGGTGCATGGCGTGGTTTTTTATCCTGATAAATCGGGCCCTTTATTCCATAACAGTCAGCTTATAGAGTTCTGTTAAAACCCCATCTTGCCGCTTACTCGCCTATCTTTGCCAGACAACGATCTGCACTATGAATATTGAATTCAACCGTAATGAAGATGCCATGAAGCTGGCCATCAGTCATCGCCGGCAACTGTTCGAAAAAATAGCCGAAGGCGGTGGTAAAAAAGCACTGGCCAGACAGCATGAGCGGCAAAAACTCAGCCCGAGAGAACGTATCGAATACCTCGCAGACCGCGATCGGCCCTTCCTGGAGCTGGGTGCCTTTGCCGGTTTTGAGATGTACGAAGAACAGGGCGGATGTCCTGCTGGAGGCACCGTAGCGGGTATTGGTTATGTAAGCGGTCGGCAGTGTGTAATCGTTGCCAATGACCAAACGGTAAAGGCCGGCGCCTGGTTTCCGATAACTGGCAAAAAGAATCTTCGATTGCAGGAAATTGCCATGGATAATCATTTGCCCATTATTTACCTGGTAGACAGTGCCGGTGTATTCCTTCCCCTGCAGGATGATATTTTTCCCGACAAGGAACATTTTGGCCGTGTTTTCCGCAACAACGCCCGCATGAGCGCCATGGGTATAACCCAGATAGCGGCTGTAATGGGCGCCTGTGTGGCGGGTGGTGCTTATCTGCCTATTATGAGTGATGAAACACTGATGGTGGAAAACAATGGTTCCATCTTCCTCGCCGGCCCCTACCTGGTAAAAGCTGCCATAGGTGAAGACACGGATGCTGAAACGCTGGGCGGCGCCATCACCCACACAGAAATATCCGGTATTGCTGATTATAAATTCAAAACCGAACAGGAATGCCTTGACCATATCAAACGCATGCTGTCTATGCTGGCTGAACCCAAAAAAGCGGGGTTTGATCGTATAAAAGCTGTCGCTCCCCTCCACAATCCGGAAGAGTTATGCGGCACCTTCCCCATGGATGGCAAACCATATGATGTGGTAAATATCATCGAACGTATTGTGGATGCCCGAGCCGATGGCAGCGGTAGTTCCTTCGAACAGTTCAAAGAAGATTATGGTAAAACCATCGTATGCGGATACGCCCGCATTGAAGGCTGGGCTGTTGGCATAGTTGCCAACCAGCGCACCATTGTAAAAAGCAGGAAAGGCGAAATGCAAATGGGCGGCGTTATCTATAATGACAGCGCCGATAAAGCTGCACGCTTTATTCTCAATTGCAACCAGAAAAAAATACCCCTCGTATTCCTGCAGGATGTGACCGGTTTTATGGTGGGTAGCCGCAGCGAACATGCCGGCATTATTAAGGATGGCGCCAAACTTGTCAACGCTGTAGCCAATTCAGTCGTACCCAAATTCACTATCATCACCGGCAACTCGTATGGTGCGGGCAACTACGCTATGTGTGGTAAAGCCTATGACCCCCGCTTCATTTATGCCTGGCCCACGGCACGTATTGCTGTAATGGGAGGCGAGCAGGCCGCTAAAACACTATTGCAGATACAGGTGGCTGCCATGAAAAACCAGGGCCGCGAAGTTTCGGCAGCCGAAGAAGCCGCTTTATTGAACGAGATCAAAGGGAAATATGAAAAGCAGACCTCACCCTACTATGCAGCAGCACGCCTCTGGGTCGACGACATTATTGATCCCCGCGAAACCAGACTGCGTATCGCAGAGGGAATCCATGCCGCCAATCATAACCCACACATAGAAGAGATGAAGCTGGGCGTATTTCAGGTTTAAGGACAATGTGTTGATGTGCTAGTGTGCTGATGTGCTAGTGTGCTGATGTGCTGATGTGCTGATGTGTTGATGTGTTGATGGATTTGATGATTTGATAATGAGAGAGCAATGTGCTGATGTGTTAAAGAACTCTTTGCACGCTTAGTTTGCTTTGCGTTCTTTGCGATTTGACGATCGAGTCGACAGCCTGTTAGTGAGTAGTTTACTGTTCACTGTCAACTGTTCACTGTCAACTGTTCACTGTTCACTGTCAACTCTTTTATACATTTATACTAACAACCAACTTTTGCAAATAACAATCTATACAGACGGATCATCGCGCGGAAATCCCGGACCGGGAGGATATGGTGCCATTCTGATGAGCGGAACACATCGTAAAGAATTATCAAAAGGCTACCGGCTTACTACCAATAACCGCATGGAATTGATGGCGGTGATTGCAGCGCTGTCAGCACTCAAAAAGCCAGGAATGAATGTGATGATTTATTCCGACAGTCAGTACGTAATCAACTCCGTTGAAAAAGGATGGCTTAAGACCTGGATAGCTACCAACTTTAAAGGCGGCAAGAAAAACAAAGACCTCTGGCTGAAATATGACAGCCTTGCCCGACAGCATCATATCCGTTTCAAATGGGTAAAAGGCCATGCAGATAACCCCTACAACAATCATTGCGATAAACTGGCTACCACAGCTGCCGATGGTAAGAACCTGGATGTGGATGTGGGGTATGAAGCAGAATTGTAAAAATCACATGCTGGTTTAAAGAGTTTAAAGGGTATAAAGTGTATAAAGAGTATAAAGTGTCCGAAGACTTCCTTAAACCTTTAAACCTTTTAAACCCTTTAAACTCTTTAAACTTTTATGCGATCTCTCACTTCCTGGAGCGGCGGCAAAGACAGTTGTTATGCACTCATGCAGGCAATAGATGCAGGCATAAAGCCAGCCGTATTGCTCAATGTGATGAATGAAACCGGCCGCCGTTCCCGCTCGCATGGACTGCCAGCCACTATACTGGAAGCACAGGCCACTCAGGCAGGTATACCTCTGCGCACTGTATCCAGCTCCTGGAGTGATTATGAAAACAACTTTGTACGATCGCTGCAGGAGTTAAAACAGGAATACCAGTTAACCCACGCTGTCTTTGGCGACATCGACCTGCAGGCTCACCGCGACTGGGAAGAAAAAGTATGTGACCGGGCCGGACTGATACCCGTGCTGCCTCTTTGGCTTCGTCCACGTAAACAACTGGCGCTTGAAATGCTGCAGGCCGGTATTCAAACGCTTATTGTAAGTTGTAATGAAGTGATGGGCCAGCGGTTTCTGGGGCGTTATTTAACCAGTGAGCTGCTGGATGAACTGGAATCGCTGGGCGTAGACTCCTGCGGGGAAAATGGTGAATTTCATACACTCGTCACCGATTGCCCTTTATTCAAAAAATCACTGGAAACAGAAATAACCGATACCGAAACCCACGAGGGATACTGGTTTGCTGCTATAAGATTAAAGGTAAAAGACAAAGGGTAAAAGGATGATCATAATTCCTTTTACCCTTTACCTTATATCTTCTGCCCTTCCTCAGCTTAATGTAAGTACTGTTCTGTTTTTCACTACCAGATTATAGCTAAGCAAAATAACGGGCAGGAAAAATACGGTAGCCAGTAAGGTGTTTTTATAGAAAGGCAACGCCAGAGTATAGGAGGTCATGAGTCCATCAAGGTTCTGGCTGTAATAGGTGCCGTCTCCACCCATCCAGACTGCAAAGTTGGAAATCAGGAAATAAACAGTGGGAGCAGCCACAGCAGCTACCAACAGGTTTACCACGCGGCGACCTTTGAGCCACCAGCCCAGACCGGTTGCCAGCAACAACAACATATAGTTAAACCATTGCCCTTTATAAAATCCGGAATAGGGAAAAGACCCCTGCAGATACAACAAATGAACGATCACATCGCTAATAAACAAGGCGAGCAAAGGCAACATAAAAGACTGCCGGCGCTCGGGAATGATCATTCCAGCGAAAAGCGCCACAGCGATTACCGGAGAAAAACCCGACCAGTCGAGGTTGGGTCCGAGATAATATTTAGTGAGCGTGGTGATAGCCACCAGCGCTAAAGAAAACAGGATAAACTTTGTATTAACTTTTTTCATAGTGCGTAAACAATGTAAGTGCTAACAAATAATATCGCCTCTCTACTCTTCCTTCCTTTCGGCTACCCAACAAAAGTAACTCAAATGCAATAAATGGCCTTTCTATTTATTCACTTATCCACAGGCACACTGGCCCTGAAAATGGTGGTATCGGCCGAAGCGCTGAGGGCTGCCGGCTCGCCCGGCAGCAGCAGTGCAGCCGGCTGACCTTTACGGAGGCTTACGATAGCATCGTTTTGCCCAAGGTTTGCTTCGCCTTCTACCAGCAACAGGATATCGGCTGTGCTGGCTGTAAGGGATGCCGACCGGCCGGCAGGTATATGCAGCACACTCAATTCAAAATCGGGTGCCGGCGTTTTGTAAACGCGTTCAAAACCATGTTGCTCGCCTTTCAGGATACGCGGCTCTGTGGCTTCACATTTTACATGCCGCAGCAACTCGGTTACATCAATATGCTTGCTGGTAAGGCCACCACGCAGCACATTATCCGAACTGGCCATGATTTCAATATTCTGGCCCTCCAGGTAAGCGTGCGGCACACCGGCATCCTGGAAAACAGCATCCCCTTTTTGTGTAAATACGAGGTTGAACAGGTAAACAGAAAAAATACCCCGGTCTATAATACCCGGACGACCAAATGTAATAGACGCACGGGCTGCCCAGAAATCGGGATGCATTTTGGATAAGCCGCCATTATTATACACTGGGACAATGCGATCCAGAAGCGGCTGCAGGTGGGCATTTACTTCGTTTTGCGGCATTTCCATTACCAGCTTATACAAGCCAGCATAACCCGCAGACTCAAATACGGGAAGCAGGAAGTTTAGTTCCGGTATATCCTGTAATATCTGCTTCATGGAAGCCTCCGGCCTGAAGCCATGCAGCAACCAGAAATCGCCCATGGCCACCATCAGTTCCGGCTTATGGTTATTGTCTTTATAATTGCGCGTTGACGCATCCAGCGGTACTCCTTTACGGTTCTCTGCTTCAAAATCTGCCTCTGCAGCAGCCTTGGCCGGATGAACCTGTATAGACAGCATGTCTTTCACATCAAGTGCCTTAAAGAGGTAAGGCATATTGCCAAAGCGGGTCTTCACGGCTGAACCCAATGCGGCTTCTGGGTTTTGTTCAATAAACTCGCGCAATCCTGTGACCGTACCATCGGGTAATTGCAGTTTACAATCTGCCTGCGGGTGTACACCCATCCAAAATTCAGCAAATGGTTTGCTCTGCGGTCCCTGTAAGTTCAGCAGATCTGGAATAAAGCGGGTGCCTCCCCAATCATAATGTTTGACAGTACCCGTCAGTTGCGCAATTCCGGTCATTTTTTTATTGTAAATTTAAATAGTGCTAAAGATACGTGATGGCAGAGCATAATGATATAGGTATTGCGGGAGAAAATCTGGCTGCAGCCTGGTTACAACAACGGGGCTACGAACTGCTGCATCGCAACTGGCGGGCGGGTCCTTATGAAATTGATATTATCGCAAAAAAAGGCCGGCAACTGCATTTTATAGAGGTAAAAGCACGCCGGGCATCGCCGGTTGGTTATCCTGAAGATAAAGTCTCCCGCAAAAAATTCCGTCATCTCAAACGGGCTGCTGATGAATTCCTGTTTCGCAACCCGGGATATCAGTGGATACAATATGACATCGTCTCCATCACTTTTCACCGGTACAAAGACCCGGATGTTTTTCTGCTCGAAGATGTTTTCCTGTAATATGCCTGTCTTACTAGCGGCCTACCGGTATCTGCTCCATCATTTTCTCCACGATGCGATACGTAGCCGGGCAATACTCTACGTTTTGCTTATGTACATGTACATAATCCTTCATTTTTTTAGGCAAATGAGGGAACCCGGCACAGTCGGCCGGACGGATCTCATAGATGCTGCATTTATTATCCTTCAGGTTCAGAAACTGACAGGGCTGGCGGCGGTTCATCCAGTCGCCGGTACCTCTTTCCTTGTATAACCATTTTTCTTTAAACTCTTCTACAGTCTGACCAAAATGGCCGGCAATACGGCGCAGATCAGTGGGCGTAAAAGTAGGAGTCATGGTCTTACAGCAATTGGCGCAGCTGAGGCAGTCTACTTCTTCCCATACCTCTTTTTCGAGCTGGATGGTGATCTTATCCAGGCCGCGGGGAGGATTTTTTTCGAGACGGGTCAGAAAACGGCGGAAACGGCTTTTATTATGCCGCACTCTTTGTTTGAATGAACGAATATTAATGGGTTTCTTTTCAGTCATCTGCCGAAGGTAAAGGAAAATATTTTTTATTACTTACTTTTACCCCCTCACCAAACCCAATAATATGAGAATACTCTGCCTCCTTTTTGTTGCCACTGCCATGGCATTTCAATTCATATCCTGTAAATCGGGAGGAGGGCCGGCCACATTCTGCGATACCAGTTGCCTGAAAGACAGCCTGAAATTCGTAAAATCAGAGCACCCCTTAAAGCCCTACGTATTTATCAGCGCTTCCAATTGCAATGCGGATAGTGTGGCCTGGAGTTATCAGAATATGGGTACCAACCGTAAACTGGGTATCGAAGATCTGCTGGGAGGCCCCGTTAAGATCAATAAAGACTATATCAAATGTGTGATCAACGACACCAGCTATGCCTGGGTACTGTTTAATGACTGTGCCAGCAGCCGCGGTTTTGCTGTAAAACTTCCTTTCAGCAAAGATCAATCGCTCAAAAAGATCTCCAGTGCGCTCACAGCATTTGACCCCAAATTCTCTATTGCCGACAACCTGCTGGTATATTCAGACCGCGGCAACATTTTTGCAGAAGATATGCAGACGGGCAAAACGGCCATGATGACCTTTGGCCAGCGTATCGAATTTGATTATGCCAATATTCACGCTTTGCTCGACTCTGTAAATGTGACACCTGAACGTATCTGGACCCGGGTAAAAGTAGGCGACGAATGGAAAGTTATTGAAAAGAAAATTGAGCTGAAATAAGGTTCATACCAATACCAAAAGGTCCATTTCAGGGGATTGCGCATCTTTTCCCGGAATGGACCTTTTTTATTTAACACACATGTGGGAAGCATATAAAAAAGGATTCAGGTCGTATCTGCAGCTCGAAAAATCGCTGGCTGATCATACGGTAGAAGCCTACCTGCATGACCTGGAAAAGCTGACCCAGTATCTGCAGGAACGGAATACACTCCTTGCCCCCTCCGCTCTTGTGCTCACCGACCTGCAGGGTTTTGTGCACTGGATTGCTGAATTGGGTATGACTCCTGCATCGCAGGCCCGCATCATTTCCGGTATCAAGTCCTTTTACCGCTACTGTCTGCTCGAAAAAATCAGCGATACAGATCCCAGCACCCTGCTGGAAGCACCCAAACTAAAACGCGCCCTGCCCGATGTACTCAGCTTTGATGAAATAGAGCAAATCATTGCCCAGATTGACCTGAGCAAACCGGAGGGCGGTCGCAATAAAGCCATTCTGGAAACGCTGTACAGTTGCGGACTCCGCGTAAGCGAACTGGTGAATCTGCGCATTTCACAACTGTATCTGGATGTAGGTTTTATACGGGTAATCGGCAAAGGCGATAAAGAAAGACTCGTACCCATTGGACAAAGCGCTGCCAAATACATTAACCTGTACCGGCAAACACAACGTCAGCATCTGCAGGTAGCTGCCGGACACGAAGACATCCTTTTTCTGAATCGTCATGGCCGCAAGCTTTCGCGGGTTATGATCTTCCTGATCATTCGTGAACTGGTGCAACAGGCAGGCATTAAAAAAAATGTATCGCCGCATACTTTCCGGCATTCCTTTGCTACACACCTTGTAGAAGGTGGTGCAGACCTGCGTGCAGTACAGGAGATGCTGGGTCATGAGAGTATTACCACTACAGAAATCTATACCCACCTCGACCGCGAATTTCTTCGCAAGACCCTTGAAAATTATCATCCGGCTTTTAAAGGAGATTAACTTTTGTACTATCCGTAAAGCGGTTTGATCATTCGCTATCGCCCGCCAATTGCAGGCCTGCGATGTATCACGGACCCAGACGCATTTCTAAAAAACGGCATAACTCCTCACCGCTTTTTATCACACTTGCTTCCCCGGCAACCGTGATCACTGAATTACTATTTTCTCAGCTACCCATTCCTTTTTTGTAACACTTCCGATCTGCATCAGGTAAGTACCGGGCGTGACCTTTGGAACCGGAAAGCTTAAAACATTCACTCCTTTCGGGACCTGATATTTCTGCGTTTGCAGCACCTGGCCTGATATGGATAGAAGTCTCAACACCACTTCACCCTCATAGCCTGCTGGTAACTCTATTTTTATCGTAGAAGACGTACGTGCAGGGTTGGGATAAAGCTTGAATTTGCTGATAACCTTGCCGAACCAGTTTGTTAGAGTATCTGCTTTCGAAACAGAGAAAAAGCTCCATCGCAAACCACCTCGTTTGTATGCACCACTGGAATTTACTATAATTTCCGGCAATTCCTTTAGCCGCAGGCGAATAATACAGGGTGCTGGCGTCTCCGAACAATCTATTTTCGCAACCTCCTCCCCGAAACTGAGCGCACTACAGCTCAAGCTAACCTCAGATACTGTGCCGCGGTAATGTATTTGAAAATTCCCGGTACTATCGGTCAGACTGTACTGTTCCGTATCCACTACTTTAATCGAGGCGAAAGCGACCGGTTTGCCTTCATGATCCACCACTTTTCCCCTGATCACAACCGGGGCACTGTCAGCTGCCAGTAACCGCAGTTGTTTCAGATCAGCAGTTTCGCCCACACGCCGTACCACACTTGTATCATTCGACAACCGGGACTGTTGCGCTTCTGCACGATTCAGGAACAGTATTGCCGGTAGCGTTGCCTGAAGAAAATAAGGGAGCCACCTGCGGCGCGGAGATTCAATGAGCACCCGGTTTAGCTGCCAGTCAGACAACTGTCCGCACATGTCTGTTTTCCTGTTTTGTTTAAAAAAACGGATCAGTTCCTGATCGGTCATTTTACTGAAATCAACTACCTGTTTGGTACAGGACAGACAAAAACGCCCCTTCTCATCGGGCATCATGTTGTGCCAGTTTTCGGTGCAGGGGTTTTCTATTTCCAGTTTTAAACGGAAAGCCATAGCAGTTAGTTTAATAAGGTGAATGTATCAGTGCAATACGATTTGCCCGCTGCGGCGCCTGCCGGTAGCAGCGGCTGTGGCCGTAAGCAGATAATTGCCCGCAGTAAGCCGGGGTATATTGATTTCTACGGTTTTATTTTTCCCATCAATCTGCATAGCCTGCTGCAATTGTACAGTGCCGGCCTGGTCCAGCAATTGCAATGTATAGTTATCCTTTTCAAGGCTATCTGTTTTAAGCCATATTTTTTGTCCGGCTGCAACGGGATTGGGATACATACGCAAGGGCATGTCGGTTTCACATACTGCTTCTTTCTTCACTTGCTGCTTTGACGGATAAGCGACCATACCCATTATGATCTCCTTGTATTCGTCTTTTACGACCAGCGACACACGGGCCTTGCGCTTATGCGACGGAAGTTTTACAGAACGTTCCAGCTTTCCATACCCGACCACGTCTACAAAAAAAGTGATATTTCCCACATACCGGGGCACCTTTATTTCCAAGCGCCCATTCTCATCGGTTATTAATTCAGTAAGGTCTGAAGTACTGTGAACCCGTGCTCCGGCAATAACCTGCCCTTCTTCGTTACGGACAGTAATTCTCACGGTTCGCATTTCGGGGTTCACGGCAATGCGGCCAATTTTTTCTAAGTCATAAACCGGCTTTTGTGTAGTATCGGGAACTACTTTCAGTGGCGCCCCCTGCGCCATTGCCCTGTTTCCCAGCAGCAGTGCAGGCAAAACCACTTTAAATACAAAAGGCAGCCATGGCGTCCGTTTGCGGGTAGCTTCAATATCACGCTGGAGCTGATTATTCATAAACCGTCCGCATACGGAACCTGCCTGCCGGTCTTTGAAAAATTCAAACATCGCCGTATCGCTCATGCCTGTAAAATCAACCACTTCTTTCTGGCAGGAAGCACAAAATCGGCCCTGTTGTGTAGTTGTCATGTTTTTCCATTTTTCATGACAGGGTTCATCGATTGAAAGTCTGATCTTATTCATGGCTCCATTTTTTATTTCACAAGTACTTTTTCTTTTACTAAAATATGCTTTGCGTCATCTTGTATCAGCAATACACAGGCACCAGAAAATGCAGACGGCAGCGAAAAACTTACCAGCCCGGTATAGCTTTTATCAACAACCTGTTTTACCAACTGCCCATTTAATCCATATAAGCTAAGGGAAACTTTACCGCTGATTGCCGAAGGCAATTGTATTTTCAGCTGACTTGCTGACGCGGCCGGATTGGGATATACCCGGGCTGCTGGCATCATAGTTATTCCTCCTGCATCTTTTTTCACTGTATTGTCAGTTACATGCAGGGAACATATTGATACGCCCTTAACACCACAACTGATGGTATAGCTGCATCTCCCTGTATCATGTCCCCCTTTTACAAATACTTCGGGTAATAGCTGAGCAACCGGTTCCAGCAGCACCAACAAAGTATCAGTTTCGCCCTTATCGACCTGTTGCCTGCTCGTAGTATATCCTGAAGCAGAAATTTCCACCACAGCATTTTTATAATAAGAAGGCAATTCAACAGTTCCGTTTTCAGTAAGCCGTTTACTGCTTTTATGCCCATCGATTCTTACCTGCAACTGATCCGCAGGAATCAATTCGCCCGTATAACTATTTCTTGCCTGCAGGCGCAACACTCCTGGTTTGAGTTGTATTATTACAACCCCATTTAAGGCCCGGCAACCATACAGCTTCTGCCCCTGCGCATCCTTTAAAATACTGATAGACTCTATCTGGTCAGGGTCAATGGCATCCAGCTCTTTCCTGTCTGCCACCTCTCCATTTATTACAAAAAGCGGGTCTTGCGAAGCTGTTGCCACACAACGAATACGAATGGACACATTTCCACCACCACTCGCAACAAGCTGCGCTGCTTTATCTTCTGTGTGCTGTGCAGGCAGCACATGACTTACACTTAACAGGAGAATAAGTAAAATATTTTTTCTCATAAATAATAGCTGTTTTAAAAGAGGAGCTGGTAGACACCAGCTCCGTATCAGTAACCGGCTGTTAGCTGATTATTTATATAACGATGGCGAAGAAGAATACGTTACAGGTTATTTATTACGACTCAGGTCACTTTGCGTGGTTTTCTTTGTGGCAGCGAGTGCTCCTGCATTCTCTACCAGGCGGATAAACTCTGCCCGATACCCTTCCTCATCATTGCCACGGGCCTTACGTGCCAGCTCGATTACCTGGTCAAATGAAGCCTCTGAAACAAACGCTGAGTTGCGCAGCAGCATTCCAAACTCTGCCACAGCTGCTGCAAAGCGGAAGTTGGCAGAAGTAGCATTCAGCTTCAGTTCCTGGTCGCGCAAAGGATGTTCTATCAGTTTGCTTACATCTCCATCAGGTGCTTTGTAACGAAACTTAACGGTCATGATCTCATCTGTCTGTGTAGTCCTGCTCAGGCGCTCAGGTTCCTGCTGATATTTGAGCTTATCTACGTCGCGCAGGAAGCTGGACTTAACACCTACCGGTATCACTTCATAGAGAGCGGTGACGGTATGACCACTGCCCAGCTCGCCGGCATCTTTGGTATCATCATTAAAATCTTCTTTGGCCAGCAGTCGGTTTTCGTAGCCAATGAGGCGGTAGGCCTGTACTTTGGCGGGGTTAAATTCTATTTGCAGTTTCACATCTTTGGCGATGGTAAAGAGGGTGCCTCCAAATTCACTGACCAGTACTTTGCGGGCTTCGCTTATACCGTCGATGTAGGCGTGGTTGCCATTGCCTTTGTCGGCCAGTTTTTGCATTTTATTGTCCTTGTAGTTGCCCATACCGTAGCCCAGTACTGTCAGGAATACACCGCTTTTACGCTCTTGTTCTATGAGCCGTTCCATGGCGTCATCGCTGCTTTCACCAATGTTAAAGTCTCCATCGGTACAAAGGATAACGCGGTTATTTCCTTCTTTAGCAAAATTTTCACGGGCCAGTTTATATGCCAGGCGAATGCCTTCGCCACCAGCGGTACTACCGCCCGACTCGAGTTTATCAATAGCATCTTTAATCTTTATCTTCTCTTCACCGGATGTGGGTTGCAGTACCACTCCGGCAGCACCTGCATATACCACAATCGATACATGATCATTTTCGCGCAGCTGATCTACCAGCATTTTCAGCGATGCTTTTACAAGAGGCAGCTTATTAGGAGAACTCATGGAGCCGGATACATCGATCAGGAATACCAGGTTGCTGGCTGGCAAATTCTCTACCGGAATCTTTTTACCCTGCATACCAATCATCACCAGTTTGTGTTTACGGTTCCAGGGAGCTTCCGCTATCTCTGTATGGATAGCAAAAGGAGCATCGCCGGTGGGCTGTGCATAATCGTAGCTGAAGTAGTTGACCATCTCCTCTATGCGTACGGCACCGGCAGGCGGCAGTTCGCCCTGGTTAAGAAACCGGCGGATATTACTATAGCTCGCTGCATCTACATCGATCGAAAAAGTGGAAAGCGGATTATCGGTTGCTTTCAGAAATTTATTTTCGGCAATGGCATCATAATCTTCGGTATTACCAACCGGCTGCGGATATTCTGTTTTATATTTTTTATCAGTACTCATGACATCGGGCCTCGAGCGGACAGCCATTGATGTACTATAGTTATAAGAATTCTGTACCTGCAAACCCGCCACCCTGCCTGACAATGCCCTGTTAATGTCAGCGCTGGCAGTATACGGAGATGAATTGCCGTATCCAACAACTACTACTTCTTCCAGGTTTTTTGTACTGAGTCCCAGTTTGACATCAATAGTAGAGCGGTCGTTTACCTTCACTGTCTGAGGCAGATAACCCAGATACATAAAGGTGAGCCGTGGTTTGGATGTGGTGAGTTTGATACGGTAAGAGCCATCTTCTTTGGTGGTAGTACCATTTTTAGTTCCCTCTTCAATAACAGAAGCGAAGGGAATGGGTTGTCCCCTCTCGTCAGAGACGATACCCGATACCCATTTTTCTTCTGCTGTCTGAAAAGCCAGCATAAACGCAATAAAGGGCAATACAAGAAAAAATATTTTTTTCATACGCACTGTGTTTACAGAATGAGATGCCGGTATTTTAGAGAATACACAAGTTTGCCGGAAAAAATCTGCTCCATTTATCATTAGCTGCTTCTAACGTTTCGTTTTCAGTTAATTCGCTATTTTTAAGGCCGTGTCATTTATTCGCTCCATAGGACCTTCAGACCAGTCAGACAATGAACTGGTAGCCGGTTATCAACGATCGGGTGACCTGTCTGTGCTGGGCGAGCTGTACAGCCGCTATATGGATCTTGTATATGGGGTATGTCTTAAATACCTCAAAGACCCGGAACTGGCCAAAGATGCTGTGATGCAGGTATTTGAGGAGCTGGTGGTAAAAGTGAAGAAACATGAGATAGGCAATTTTCGCGGATGGCTGCACCAGGTAGCTAAGAATCATTGTCTCATGTATTTACGTACACCCCGTAATTTAAAAACGGTGGAATTCAGCACGGAACTTGTGCAAAATGAAGAAACAGTGCATCTGAATGGCGTACTGGAACGGGAAGAGAACCTTGACCGGCTGGCTTACTGCCTGGAAACGCTGGCAGCCGAGCAGCAAACAACCATCCGGCTTTTTTACCTGGATGGCCGGTCTTATAATGAGATAGCAGAAGCTACCGGGCTGGAGTGGAATAAGGTGCGGAGTTATATACAGAACGGGCGTCGTAACCTGAAGACCTGTATGGAAAGCCGGGAAGCGATGGAAAGAAGTAACACAGCTGCCGGTGAAACGGGTTTGCGGGGAGAATAAAAACAGAGAACTTTATACGTGTAATGTCAAACGGATCACACATACCACAGTTTACAGCGGCTGATATTGAAAGATATCATCGCGGGCTGCTTTCGGCTGCAGAAATGCATGCGCTGGAAAAAGCGGCACTGGAAGATCCGTTCCTGGCCGATGCCCTGGATGGTTATGCTGAACCGGCCGTTGAGGTAGAAACCGACCTGGCTGATCTGCAGGCCCGGCTCGCCAAAAGACTCGAAGAAAAGGAAGAAACCAAAGTTGTTCCGCTCGGCGGAGGCAAAAGGCAACTGGCTCCCTGGTGGAAAGCCGCAGCAGCCGCAGTATTGCTGGTTGGCGGAGCCGCCGTGTACCTACAGTTGCGCAATACCGGAGATAATACCAGCACTCCCATTGCCCAGGCTTCGGAAAAAGAACAGCCGCATATCGATGCTAAAGACAAAAAAGAAACGCCCGCCACCACCGGCAATGTCCTCTTCAATCCTGATTCACTGACCGGTCAGCAATCTGTTGCCAAAACAGGAAATGCGGCTCCTGCCCTTAATAACACAGAAGCTATTACCCAGTCGCAATCGCCCGAAACTGCCAAGGAAATCAACACCCCGGCAACGGAGCAGGCTGCGCCTGTAGCAGTACCCGCTACCAGTGAACCGGCAACAACTATAACACCTGTACCAGCCGACCAGAATGGATTGATTGCCCGCAATAAAAAAGAGGTTGCCGACAAACAGGCACAGGATGATGCACTGGCCCGTCAATCGCAACAACGCGAGGTAGCAAAAACGCGCGAACTGACCGACAACAATCGCGCATTGAGCCAGGAAGCCAGAAGAAAACAGGCATTGCGTGATGTCACTTCCGGCCAAGAAAACAATTCGGGTTATACAAACAATAACGCGGTTGCCTACAACTACAATCGTCAGTATAATCAACGTGCCAATGTTTTTCGTGGTCGAGTAACCGATCCCGACAACAATGCCCTACCCTTTGCCAATATCACCAACCCGGCAGACAATATCGGCACCTATGCCGATGCAAACGGCAACTTTGTTCTTACCTCACCAGACTCGGTATTGAATGTACAGGTACGCTCCGTTGGTTTCGAAAACAGGCAGTACTTCATGCGTAGTCAGACACCGAGCAACCAGATCACCCTACAGGAAGACCGGAGCCTGAATGCCCGTGTACTCGACACCATACGCCGTGTGCGCGCAGTAGCCAGCAACACCATGGTTCATGAAGAACCCGAACCGGCAGATGGCTGGAATAATTACGATACTTATATCGCCAACAATCTGCAGATACCTGAAACCGTACGCATGATGGATATCGGCAGTTCATCTGCAGAAGTGGAAGTGAGCTTTGATGTCAATAAATACGGACAACCCGTAAACATTAAAATTGTACGCTCTACCTGTACCAAATGTGAGCAGGAAGCGATCCGGCTGATCAAAGAAGGCCCCCGCTGGAAAAAGAAAGGACGTAAGAGTAAGACCCGCGTAACATTATCTTTCTAGGTTACCTTTTATTTAATGCCTGCCAGTTGGCCAGACTCCCTTATTTTTGCTGACTCTAAAACACATTGCTATGAAAAGAATTTTTCTGGCGCTTACAGCCACTGCCCTGATGTACACAGCACAGGCACAGTTAAAAACCCCTGCTCCAAGTCCGGCACAAACCGTCAAGCAGGAATTTGCCTTATCTTCTATTGAATTGTCTTATTCCCGTCCGGGTATCAAAAGCCGTAAACTATATACCGATATCGCCCCTGCCGGCAAAGTATGGCGTACAGGTGCCAATGGTGCCACTACCCTCACTTTTGGTGAAGAAGTAACAATTGGCGGTGTTAAGGTTCCTGCCGGAAAATATGGCCTGCTCAGTATCCCTGATAAAAAGAGCTGGATCCTCATCATCAGCAAACAAACAGATGTAACCAGTCCGGCGGCCTATAAAGCCGAAATGGATGTGGTACGTATTCCAGTAGCTGTGACTAAAAGCAAGTCAGCTGTAGAAACATTTACTATACAGTTTGCCAACGTAAAATCCACCAGCCTCGATATCCAGTTGCTGTGGGATAAATCAGTCGTATCACTGCCTGTAACGGTTGACATCGACAGCAAAATAATGGCCAGCATCGATGCGGCCATGAAAACAGATAAACCGCCTTATTTCCAGGCCGCCATGTATTATATGGATAATGGCAAAGACCTGAATCAGGCATTGACCTGGTTTAATAAAGCAGTAGAACAACAACCGGATGCTTTCTGGGTACAGCACCAATGGGCCAACTGCCTGGCCAAACTGGGTAAAAAAACTGAAGCCATTGCTGCCGCCAACCGTTCAAAAGAACTGGCGCAAAAAGCCAAAAACGACGACTACGTAAAACTGAATGATGACCTGCTGAAAAAGCTGGCCAAATAATTCACTCAAATATTATCCCAATAAAAAAGAGTCCCTCAACGTGGACTCTTTTTTATTTATTACCGCAGACACTTTCCGGTTAATTTTTCCAAACCAGTTTTGCCACATAACTAAATCCCACTACTGCCAGGGCGCCAATGGCATTGAGCCATAAGAAGCCGAGCCCTATCACACCATATTCGTTGAGCATAAAAAGAAGTACCACCAGTAACTCTGCAACAATTGCACCTGCAAATACAGCGGTACCCTTCACGCTTTTGCAGTAGAATGCTACCAGAAACACCCCGAGAATGGTTCCGTAAAATAAAGAGCCCAGCAGGTTTACTGCTTCTATCAGACTGTTACCGATATTGGAAGCAAACATGGCCACAGACATACAGAACAAACCCCACGCAAGCGTATACCATTTGGAAATTTTATAATCATACTCCTCAGAAGCTTCCTTGCGGCTAAACCGTTTATGAAAATCAATGACGGTACTGGATGCAAGCGAATTGAGTGCCGCAGCAATACTACCCCAGGAGGCAAGAAAGATAATGGCAATGAGCAGGCCCACCAGACCCACGGGCAGGTAATCGATTACAAAGCGGAGAAAAATATAATTGGTATCGTTATCGTCGCCACCATTTTTTTTAACCAGCGACTGCACGGCTTTACGCACACTGTCTGAACTGCCTTGTAATACCCGCAGCTGCGCAATCGACGCTTCGGACTGGCTGACGCCATATTCCGTCAGCACTGCTTTCTTTTGCTCCTGTATGACCTGTTGCCGTTCCTGCAATAATACCAGCTCCTGCCGGTGGGGCGACTGCTCCAGTCTTGTGAGTTCTTTCTGATTAAAAAAAGCGGGGGCCTTGTTAAACTGGTAAAAGGTAAATACCAATATCCCTACCAGCAGAATCAGGAATTGCATAGGCACTTTTACAATACCATTCATGAGCACACCAATGCGGCTTTCGGTCATGGAGCGGGCAGTAAGATAACGGCCTACCTGCGACTGATCGGCCCCGAAATAAGAAAGCAACAGGAAAAAACCACCAATCATACCGCTGATGATATTATACCGGTCGCCCCAGTCGAAACCTTTTCCTTCGGTAAAGCCGGTGGTGATCACATTCATCCTGCCCAGTTTACCCCCTACTTCCAGCGCATCGGTAAAACCAACATTCGCGGGCAAATGTTTTACTACATAATAACCCGCTATGAACATACCTGCAAAAATGATCACCAGTTGCAGTTGCTGTGTATAAGCCACTGCACGTGCCCCACCCGATACGGTATAAATAATAAGTAACCCGCCCATAAAAAGGTTGGTCCAGTAAATATTCCAGTCAAGCAGGGTTGATAAAATAATGGACGGGGCAAATATGCTGATACCTGTGGAGAGCCCACGCTGGATCAGGAAAAGCGAAGAGGTAAATGTTCTTGTTTTGGTATCGAATCTTTTTTCGAGGTATTCGTAAGCAGTGATCAGTTTGAGCCGGGTAAATACCGGAATAAAAGTGACACAAACTACGATGGCTACCAGTGGCAGACCAAAATAGTACTGCACAAAGCGCATCCCATCTGTATAAGCCTGCCCGGGCGCTGCCAGAAACGTAACCGCACTGGCCTGTGTGCCCATAATGCTCAGCAATACAAGCCACCAGGGCATACTGCGGTTTGACAGAAAGTATCCATCTAGGTTGCGTGTGGTACGGCTTTTATAAATACCATACGCCATGATGCCGGCAAGCGTCGTTATAAGTACAATCCAGTCGAGCTGATTCATGCAAAATATTCAGTAATCCAATAAAAGATAATAATCTGCACCAGCAGCACCAGTACTACAAAAATGTACCATTGCCGCCAGGTCTTAAATAATGGAATCTTATCTTTTTCGTCTGGTTTCATCGTTTGTTATTATTTGCACGGGTCCATCCCAGAAATACGATAGCCCCGCCAATGATCAGTCCCAGTAAAATGCCAATCCGCACACGTTTAATAGCCAGCCCCAGCAACAATCCCAGCACGATGGCAAAAAGAAAAGCCATTTCACCGCGGCGGATACTTGGTTTATTTTGTTTACTCATTTTAGTTGACAGTGAACAGTTGACAGTTGACAGTGAACAGTTGACAGTGGATAGTGGACAGTAAACTACGCACTAACAGGCTGTCGACTCCATCTTCAAGTCGCAAAGAACGCAAAGCGGATTAAGAGCGCAAAGAGTTCTTTAACACATCAGCGCATTGCTCTCTCATCTTCAAATTTTCAAATCATCAAATTTTCAAATCCATCAGCACATTAGCACATTAGCACACTAGCACATCAGCACATTACTCAGAATCCTTTCTTCTTATTCAACGCAATCAGGTTGGCCAGCAAGCGATATGCACCGGGTACACCGGCGGGCAGCTCGCGGAAAAAGACAAGGCCTGTGTAAGTGAAAAAGCCTTTGCCGTATTGCGCTACCAGCAAGCTGCCTTCATCTGCATTTTCGCCAGGGTCGTTCATGCTGATCAATGCCGTCATTTTTGCTTTATCCCAGTTGCTGCCATGATAGATACTCCGTTCCTGTATCCATCCCTCAAAATCGGCAGCCGTTATTTTGTTGGGATAATTAAATACCGGATGAGCAGGCTGCAGAAACCGGACCGCTGCATTTTCGTCTGTAATACGTGTTCTTGATATGTCAAATGCGTATGGACCGATCTTTGCCTTTACGGGACCGATATTGCTGCTGGTGTTATACTGGACGATCAGGTTGCCGCCAGCGGCCACATAGCCCATCAGCTGATCGTAATAATTATTCAGCCATTCATTCGTATTGTATGCACGCACACCGGTGATAATGGCATCAAACTGATCCAGATGGTTGCGTGAAATATTCTTTTCATCCAGCAGGGTTACTTCATAACCCATCAGCTCAAGCGCCTGGGGTACTTTATCGCCCGCCCCTGTAATATACCCGATCTTATGCTGTTCGGTTTTGAGGTCAAATGCCACGAGGTTGGTTTCTGCCGGTTTGAAATAGGTGATCGTGGGGATATGATCATATGCTATCCGCCGATGGTAGCTGGTATACCGGATACTATCAGGTGAAGTTGCCACCAGTTTCACCTGCTCACGCAATACAGCTGGCTTATTGCCTGCAGGCGAAAACAGAGCCGATGAATAATTATTACGATTATCGCGGGAGCCATATACAAACCCGCCACCCTTTACTTTCCATTTACTCGAATACTGGTAAGCCATCTGGTAAGAAACCGAATCGGCCTTATTTGCATAAAACTGAACCTGTACAGATGTTGCCGTATCACCCATTACCAGGTTATTGTCATTTACAAAACGTAATTCTACCGGCGGCAATACAACCAGGGGCTGATAAACCTCTCCTTTTACAGGATCGGTATACTTATAACGTACAGGGCGGTCAACAGTAAGTTGTATACCCTGAATGGTCAATGAAAAAACGGCTGTGCAGGCGGTATCAACATCCGGCTGACCTATTTTTTGTATATCGCTCACCTGAAAATATCCTTCGGCCATCTTTTCTTTCAACCAGTATGGCTGGGTGAGCGGATACGTTTTAGGTATGCGGATGGTTGCCGTCTGTTCGAAGTTTACATTGGCGCGCAGGGGCGTTTTGAGGTCAATACTGGTTGATTCAAGCATTACTTTATCCAGCCTCACATCTGTACCCAGGCGATTGATGGCAGCCAGTTGTATCTTCAACTCATCGCCCTGTACAGTGGTGGCAACACGGGTAAATGCTTCGAAAAAGAGGCCGCTGCACTGGATCAGCAATTCCTGCACTTCGCGCAACTTCTGTGCCTTCCACGGTTGATCGGGCAGGGCGCTGATCAGTTTATACAGATTAGCAAGTGCAGGTACTGATTTATCCGGGTGCAGCAGATCATATTGTTGAATAAGCTGGTTTACCTGTCTGCTTATAGTTTCACCACCCGGCAGGCGTGTCCAGGATGTATTGACATTATCCAGCAAAGATCCAGTAGGTGCCGTACCTCCGGTTGTTTTAAAACTTTCGAACGCTTCGCCGCGCGAAGCGGGCACACCGAATCCCTGGCTTTTATGCTGACTGCGGCTGGTCGCCGCTATTTCACCATAACTTTTACCCAGCAGTGCATTGAAACCACCTACATCAATTTTAAACTGATCGGGCTGAATGGTATTAACCGTTCCAAAGTTGAACGTATTCCATAATATACGTTGTGTCTGCCATGGTTTAACCCAACGAAGCTGCTCGGGAAAACGTTTAGGGTCGGCGGCGGCAGCGAATGCTTCATTGGCCAGTATTGCAGAAGCGGTATGATGGCCATGCCCTCCCTCGCCGGTAGTGGGGAAACGGGTAATGATCACATCGGGCTGAAACTTTCTGATCACCCATACCACATCACTTAATATCTTTTCTCTATCCCATTTGGTAAATGTTTCTTCAGGATTTTTGGAGTACCCGAAATCAAATGCGCGGGAAAAAAATTGCTCACCTCCATCTACCCGGCGTGCCGCCAGCAACTCCTGGGTGCGGATGAGTCCGAGTTCCACTCCCTGCTCATCGCCTATCAGGTTTTGTCCCCCGTCGCCACGTGTAAGGGATAGGTAACCGGTACGATACAATTTTTCATTCGATAAATAAGTAATCAGCCGGGTATTTTCGTCGTCAGGGTGTGCTGCGACATATAACACACTGCCCAGCACATTCAGTTTCTGCATGGCCTGGTATATTTCTGCCGAGGTAAGACTGCGCTTTTCCTGACCTGATACCGGATTGTACAGGTATAAAAAAGAAATGACCAGCAAACTGATGCGGGTAAAAAATTGCTTCATCCCAAGTAATTGTGCAGCGAATATAAACTGATGTGTGCAAATGGCTTCCGCCTTCTGTACATTTTACAGGTTTTAAGTACCTTTCTGCAAATGTTTTAACAGAAATGAAGAGATTTTTACCGCTGCTGTTGCTGGCAGCAGTGCTGCACGCCTGTACCGGCACACAGAAAAACAGCCTGACCGGCATCGATCCTTACCAGTATACTGTACAGAAAAAAACGGTAGTCAGCAATGGAGCCGTTGTTACCGCTCACACACTCGCCAGCCAGGTAGGACTGGCCATCTTAAAAAAAGGCGGCAATGCCGTGGATGCCGCTATTGCCAGCCAGCTGGCCCTTGCGGTTGTATATCCCAATGCAGGCAACCTGGGTGGAGGAGGTTTTATGGTAGCACACCTGGCGGATGGACGGGAACTCGCCATTGATTACCGTGAAAAAGCACCTGGCAGGGCATCGCGCGATATGTACCTCGATGCAGATGGCGCAGCACGCACGGATAAAAGCCAGGATGGACATCTTGCTGCCGGCGTACCCGGTACTGTAGCCGGCCTCTTTGCTGCGGCCAAATACGGCAAGCTGTCGTTTGCAGAGCTTATAGACCCGGCCATATTACTGGCCGAAAATGGTTTTGCCATTAACGACAACGAAGCTGCTGCCTTAAACAGCCTGCAGGATGAACTGAAAAAACTGAATACCGTAACACCTGTATTTGTACGAAACACACCCTGGAAAGCAGGCGACACATTGATTCAAAAAGACCTGGCCGCCACATTGAAACGAATCAAAGAAAAAGGCGCAGATGGGTTTTATAAAGGTGAAACAGCGCAGCTGATAGTCGATGAAATGAAACGCGGCAACGGATTGATTACACTCGAAGACCTCGCCTCCTATAAAGCAGCTGAACGTACTCCGCACAAATTCGACTATAAAGGATACCAGGTGCTGAGTATGCCCATGCCCAGCAGCGGCGGCCTGCTGCTGCACCAGATGTTGAAAATGATAGAACCCCGGTCAATAAAAAATGATGGATTCCTTTCTGCCAGCGCCGTACAGCTGATGATAGAATCCGAGCGGCGGGCCTATGCAGATCGTGCCGAATATATGGGAGATGCCGATTTTTATAAGGTCCCGGCTGAGCAGTTATCTGCCGACAGCTATATCCAGCAACGCATGAAAGACTATCAGCCCGGTGTTGCCGGCAACAGCAGGAACATTGCCCCCGGCATACTGCCAGCACCTGAAAGCGAAGAAACCACTCACCTCAGCATCATTGACAAAGAGGGGAATGCGGTAGCCGTGACTACTACCCTCAACGGATCATATGGCAGCCGAACAGTAGTGGGTAAGGCCGGTTTTTTCCTGAATAATGAAATGGATGACTTCAGCATAAAACCCGGCGTACCGAATATGTATGGTGCTGTTGGCGGAGAAGCCAATGCCATTCAGCCTGGCAAGCGTATGCTGAGTTCTATGACCCCTACCGTAGTTTTGCAAAACGGTAAACCATTCCTCGTAGTGGGCACTCCGGGAGGAACCACCATTCCGACTTCCGTGTTTCAGACGCTGGTAAATATTATCGATTTTGGGTTGACAACCGAAGATGCCGTTTACAAACCCAAGTTTCACCACCAGTGGCTGCCCGACACAGTTTTTGCAGAGAACGATTTCCCTGATACGGTTCGTCTTCAACTGGAAAAAATGGGATACAAAATACTTATGCGCGGACAGATCGGACGTACCGAAGTAATTCGCGTACTGCCGGATGGCCGCTTTGAAGCCGTTGCCGACAAAAGAGGCGATGATTCGGCAGAGGGATGGTGAAAATAATGTGCTGATTTGCCGATGTGCTAATGTGCTCATGTTTCAGAATCTCCTTTATACCCTTATACTTTTAAACTTTTATACCTTTCCTCATGTCTCTCGCAACTGAATTCCTATCTACTTCCATCCGCCGGGTACGATACTATAAAGACCTGGCCGAGCGTTGTTTTGAGCAACTGGCTGATGATGATTTTTACTATAAACCCAATGACGCCTCCAACAACATTGCGGTGATCATTCAACATATGAGTGGCAACATGCTTAGCCGCTGGACCGATTTCCTTACCAGCGATGGAGAAAAGGAATGGCGTAACCGCGATGCTGAATTTGGACAGTTACATTATAGCCGTGCGGAATTGATGGCGCTTTGGCAAAAGGGTTGGGATTGTTATCTCCGGTCACTCGAATCACTTACAGAAGAGGATCTTCTTAAAACTATAACCATCCGTCAGGAGCCGCTTGGTGTGATAGATGCCATTAACCGCCAGCTGGCACATTACCCCTACCATGTAGGCCAGATTGTGTACATCGGCCGTATGATCAGAGACCAGCAATGGAAGAGTCTATCGATTGCTCCGGGCGCTTCGCAGGCATACAATGAGCAGGAAGGAGTGAAAGATCCGGCGAAACGATTTTGAGCAATGTGCTGATGTGGTAATGTGCTGATGTGCTGATGTGGCAATGTGCTGATGTGGCAATGTGCTGATGTGGCAATGTGCTGATGGATTTGAAAATTTGAAGATGGCGAAGAGTAGTGTACTGATGGGTTAATGAACTCTTTGCGCTCTTAGCCCGCTTTGCGTTCTTTGCGATTTGAAGAAGGAAGAGGGCAATATGCTGCTGTGCTAATACACTGGATTGCCTTTAGTCTTCAGCCTCTCACCCTTAGCCTTTTGCCCCTGACCTTCTACCTTACTTTCTGCTTATAACTTAAAACCTACAACTTATAACTATTTTTCTATTTTTACGCCCCAATAGATCCACCCGGCTTCGGGTCACTCCTGTGCAAATACCTTCCATTTATTTTATTTACACCGAAACAATGGCTGGCTGTTGCCTGCCCGGCTAACTTTTATGAAGAAAATCGCTTTTACGCTGGCTTTTACCGGCATCAGTTTTTTTTGTCTGGCTCAACAATCTCAATTTGGCATTTTTGCCGGCGGACAGGCCAGTGCAGCCCGCTACAGTATTGCTGGCGAAAAACAGTCTGTTAAGAGTAAGTATGGATTTCAGTTAGGCGCTGGCTGGAAGATACCGTTTGAAGAACATCTTTATTTTGCTCCCGCGGCTTTTTACAGCCTTAAAGGTTTTGAAGTGGATCTGAATAAGCCTTCTTTCCCCCCCGATGCCAATGCGGTACATAATGACATACGTCTGCACACTTTTGAGCTGGCATTCCTGCTGCAATATGATCTGAGCCGTCAACCCGGCCATCTTTTTATTAAAGCCGGTCCCAGCCTTGACTTTCAGCTATCAGGTACCGAAAAATTCCGTAAAGCCAATGGCGATGTAGTAGATCGGAAAATGCGTTTTGGTTTTGGTGACTATGGGCGTTATGCGGCCAGTATGCTGGCTCAGCTTGGCTACGAATGGCCTGGAGGATTTTACCTGTTTGGCCAGTACTCGCATGGCATGGGGAGCTTCAACAATGCCGATCATGGCCCCCGGATTGTACATCGTGTATATGGCCTCTCCGTGGGACATTACCTGGGCAAAAAAAGAAAGATCGTGATCGATACCCGCAACCGGCAATAAATGATCCTTTAGAAACAACCACTCCGGCCTTTTTTGCGCAGGTAAATGTTTTGCAGGGACCAACACTTCTAATATGTTTCTAATACTGGTGAAAACCAGTGCGTAGTGGATAATTATTTCTTCATAAACATGAGTGGGGATTTGCATATCCCGGACTTTACAGTATCTTTATCCCCTGACCCACAGGATATAGGTTGATGACACACTCTTCATCAAAATTATTTCCCCGGGCTATGGCTATCTATCTCGCTGTATCCCAATATCCTCCCCCAATTTCCTGTTGAAATAATATCCTGAAGATCCTCAATCCAGTGCCTTATTGTTTACAACCCTAATAAAAGATCATGAAAGGGATGATAATGACGTATACCTATCGGAAGCAGTTATTCGTATTCTTTATTTCGCTGTTGTTTTTCCACATTTCAACAGCTCAGAATGCTATCGTTACTGAAAATCAACTGGCTGGTAATCCGGCTTCAGAATGGGATGTGAGCGGAGCCGGCGACCTCAGCATACAGGGCTTCGCAACAGAAGTAAGTGTTAACCGTGGTCAGCGAGTGCATTTTAAGATCAAAACGGATGCTTCCGCTTACACTATCAGTATTTACCGCCTGGGCTATTATGGCGGTTTGGGCGCACGTTACAAAGGTAATGCTGTGGTTTCTGCCACCCTGCCGCAAACCCAACCTCCCGCTTTCGAAGACCCGGCCACCGGTCTTGTAGATTGCGGTACCTGGAACGAATCAGGCTATTGGGATGTACCCAGCGATGCGGTATCGGGTTATTATATAGCCCGGCTGAAAAGAACAGATAATAATGGTGCAAGCCATATAGTATTTATCGTGCGTAATGACGGCAATACATCTGACCTTTTTTTCCAGGCCTCCGATGCTACCTGGCAGGCCTATAATGTATATGGAGGAAACAGCCTGTATGTAGGCGCAACCTCGTATCCTGCAGGTCGTGCTGTGAAAGTGAGTTATAACCGTCCTTATATTACCCGCAATGGCGGAGGGGGTGGCGGCTATGGCGAAGATTTTATCTTCAATGCCGAGTATCCCATGATCAAATTCCTGGAGCGTAACGGATACGATGTATCCTATACCTCCAATATGGATATTCATAAAAATGGCGCTGAGATCCTCAATCATAAAGTATTTCTTTCTGTAGGACATGATGAGTACTGGTCTGAAGAAATGCGTACAGCTGTTGAAAATGCACGCACCGCAGGTGTACACCTGGCTTTCTTCAGTGGTAATGAGATTTACTGGAAAACACGTTACGAAAACAGTGCAGACGGCAGCAATACAGCCGATCGTACACTGGTATGTTATAAAGAAGGCACACTGGGTGAAAACCCCTGCGGCAATAAATGTGACCCCACCAATATCTGGACCGGCCTCTGGCGTGCAGCCGATGGTGCAGGTTATGGTGGTAACCGTCCTGAAAACGCCCTTTCAGGCCAGCTCAGCTGGGATGGCACAACCGGTTCTATCCAGGTGCCTTCGGCCTATAAAAATCTCCGTTTCTGGCGCAATACATCTATCGCCAGCATGGGTATCGAGGATGTAAAGACTTTCCCCTACGGAACCCTGGGTTATGAGTGGAACTATGAGCAGCCGCAGTATGCGCCCTTTAACCCTCCCGGCCGTATCCGTCTCTCCAATACCACGCTGAACGGTAAAGTGCATAAGCTTTCCATGTATCGCCATTCCAGCGGTGCACTGGTATTTGGTGCCGGCACAGTACAGTGGTCGTGGGGTCTCGATAGCGACCACGATAATGGCAGTGCTGCTCCCGATCAGGACATGCAGCAGGCTACCGTAAACCTGTTTGCGGATATGGGTGTGCAACCCGCCACATTGATGGGCACACTGACCGCAGCTTCTCAATCGACCGACAATCAGGCACCTGTTTCTATCATAACCACTCCGCTCCAGGGAGCTACTATACCGGCCAACGAACCGGTAACCATCGCGGGCACCGCATCTGACAATGCACAGGTGGCCAGCATTGAAATTTCTGTTGACGGCGGCACTACCTGGACGGTTGTTTCGGGCGGCAATACCAACTGGCAATATACCTGGACTCCTGTTGTGCAGGGCGCTATTGTAATTAAGGTAAGAGGCGTGGATGACTCTGGCAATATTGAAGCCGCGGGTACTGCACCGGCAGCTAATGCCATTAACGTCACTGTTGGCCCTCCTGCTCCACCTACCTGCCCCTGTACGATGTTTCAAACCTCCGATGCGCCGGCAACGACCAATCTAAATGACAATAACGGTGGCATCGAACTGGGCATGAAATTCAAATCATCTGTGAGCGGTTATATCAATGGTATCCGTTTCTATAAAAGCTCCAGCGATGCCGGTACACACACAGGCAGCCTGTGGGATATCAATGGCAACCTGCTGGGCCAGGTGATCTTCATAAGCGAAACAGCCTCCGGCTGGCAGGAAGCCATGCTGGGTACGCCGGTAGCTATTACCGCCAACACCACCTATGTGGTCTCTTACCACAGCCCCAATGGTTATTATGCCAAAACAGAACCGTTCTTTGCAACCGACTTTATCACCAACCCGTTGATTGGTGTTGCAGATGCCGGTAGCGGCAATGGCAATGGGGTGTTTACCTATGCAGGTTCACCATCATTCCCCACCAATACTTTCAATAAAGACAACTACTGGGTAGATGTTGTATTCAACACCGTAGCCGGACCAGACCTGGTAGCTCCGGAGATACTTTCCGTAAAACCAGCCAATGGTGCCATCAATTTCCCTGTAGCAGACAAGCCCCTGGTAAACTTCAATGAAGCGCTGGATGCAAGCTCTGTGACCACCGCCAACTTTGATCTGCGTGATGCCGGCAATAACCTTGTTGCTTATACTGTAGCTTACAACGCTGCTTTGCGTCGCGTGACCATTACACCCAGCAGCAACCTGGCTTACTCCAGTGTGTATACACTGACTGTAAAAGGCGGTACAGGTGGTGTCAAAGACGCTGCAGGTAATGCACTGCCTGCTGATGCGACGTATAGTTTCTCTACGGTAGATCCCGCTCCGGGCAATCCTGGTGATGGACCTGGCGGTCCCATACTGGTAGTGTATTCAGCCAGTAATCCTTTCAGCCGCTTTACGGCAGAAATGCTGCGTGCAGAAGGATTCAACAATTTTGCCGTAATGGACATCAGCGCTGTAGATGCAACTGTCCTCAGCAATTACGATGTAGTGATACTGGGCGAAGTACCCGTATCACCTGCACAGGCTACTATGTTCAGCACCTGGACAGACGGCGGCGGCACCTTCATTTCTTTCCGTCCTGATGCCGACCTGGCCACCCTGTTGGGTATCACACCTGCAGGTGGTACACTGGCCGATAAATATATTCTTGTAAATACTTCGAGCGAAGAAGGTAATGGCATAGTTGGCGAAACGATTCAGTACCATGGTACGGCTGATCAGTACACACTCAGTGGCGCTACCAGCCTGGCTACACTGTACAGTGCCGCGGCTACTGCTACGATCTATCCTGCCGTTACCACACGCGCTGTGGGCAGCAATGGCGGTAAGGCCATCGCCTTTGTATATGACCTGCCCCGTTCCATCGTATACACCCGCCAGGGCAACCCTTCATGGGCTGGCCAGAAACGCGATGGCACTACAGGCCCCATCCGCTCAGACGACATGTTCTTCGATGCCGGAGGCAATCACTGGATTGACTTCAGTAAAGTAGCCATACCGCAGGCCGATGAGCAACAGCGCCTGCTGAGTAATATCATCCTGAAGAGCAACCTTCACCGCAAGCCGCTGCCCCGCTTCTGGTTTCTGCCGCAGGGTTTTAAAGCAGCTGTGGTTATGACGGGTGATGATCACCTCAACAACGGAACAGCCGGCCGCTTTAACCAGTACCTGGCTTATGGCAACAACACAGCACAGGATATAAAAGACTGGAAAGCGGTGCGTGGCACTTCTTATATCTACAATAACACTCCCATATCCAACAGCACCGCAACTGCATTTGAGGCCCAGGGTTTTGAAATAGCCCTGCACCCCACTACAGATTGTTTAAACTGGACTGAATCATCACTTAACAGTGCGATGAGTTCGCAGCTGGCGCAACTGGCTATTCAGCTGCCCGGCATCTCAGCTCCTGTTACCAACCGCACACACTGTATGGCCTGGAGCAACTGGGCCGGATCAGCCAAGGTATCGGTTCAGAATGGCATACGCATGGATATGAACTATTACTACTGGCCCGATACCTGGGTACAGAACCGTGCAGGTATGTTTACCGGCTCTGGTATGCCTATGCGCTTTGCCGATCTGGATGGTACACTGGTAGACTGCTATCAGATGGTGACACAGATGACAGACGAGTCGGGTATCAATTACAGCACATTTATCAGTTCACTGCTTGATAAAGCCATTGGCAGCGAAGGGTACTATGGCGTATTTACGGCCAATATGCATACCGATTCTGCCACGCATATCGGGTCATCTACCATCATTGCTGCTGCAAAGGCCCGTAACCTGCCCGTTGTATCTGCCCGTCAGATGCTCAACTGGCTCGATGGCCGCAATGGCTCTTCTTTCACCAATATTGTGTGGAATAACAATGAGCTGAGCTTTACCGTAAATGCACTGATCAACGCTTATAAAATGCAGGGTATGCTGCCGCTGCTGTCGGCCGATGGTATGCTGACTACCATTACCCGCAATGGTTCACCGGTAACCTTTACCGTACAAACCATCAAAGGTATCCAGTACGGTTTCTTTGAAGCTACTACGGGCAACTATGTAGCCAGTTATGCACCTGTTTCTTTTGCTACTATCAATGGATCGGTAACCCTGCAGGGAAGGCCGGCTGCACCAGATGCAAGATGGCAAGTACCGCTGAAAGTGGATCTGTACGCCAACGGCAATACAACTACACCGGTTATGTCTTATAATGTCACAACCAATCAAAGTGGTAATTTCAGCATTCCCAATGTGCCAGCAGGCACATATACCATCGCCGTAAAAAACAGCCATACACTTAAACGCGTTTTAAGCGGACAAGTCCTTGTTGAAGGAGGAAATGTGATTACTGTGCCTGTTCTTAAGGAAGGCGATGTAAACCAGGACAATTATGTAACTGTTCTCGATTTGGCCATTCTCCTTTCAAGTTATAATAAAGGAACATCAGATCCCGGCTTTGTAGTTAATGCTGATCTTAATCAGGATGGTTTTGTAACAGTGCTTGATCTTGCAATTTTGCTTTCAAACTATAATAACATCGGCGAAACCCCGTAATAAATTCCAAAACAGTAAACGCAAATATATGAACAACTTAGCCCTCAGCAGTTTACCTATGTATCTATTATCAACAAGGACACTGCGCGTCTCTGCTTATTTTATCCTGTCATTATTTTTGACATTAAGGTCAGGGGCCCAAAATGCGGTCAACATTACGATGACTCCGAGTACTGTAACAACAACCGAAAACGGAACTTTCAGCATCACAGTCAATGCTGATTTCGTAGCAGCTGGAACGATCAATGCTCTTGAAACCTATATCAACTTTAACCCATTAGACCTGGAAGTCATATCAACTCCCGTGGTAGCACCTGAAGCGGTAACAGCTTTACCCCAGGTTCAGTTGGATTTCGTTGACATTGCAACCATGAATACAAACGGACGCATTGCATACGGAAGAAATATTAGCAGTCCTACAGGGCATCCAAGTGCTGACTTCCCATTCTTCACTGTTACATTCAGAGCTCTCCGTGTTCCTCCTGGAGGAGTCACTACACTTTCATTCAACACTACCTTACCGTTTCAAACTTTTGCACTGGAAGGCCCAACTAACCAAACCAACTTATTACTGGGATCTACCGTCAATATAGGCGCCGCCTGTACTCCTCCCACTGCCACTATCAGCAATACGGCTACCTGTAATGGTCAGTCATTTAACCTGGTACTGCAATCAGCAACCGGTACGGCCCCTTTTGACCTGGTGATCAACGGCAACACATATAACAATGTGAATATAGGCGGCGTTATCACTACCATTGCACCGCCTAATGAAAACCTTTGGACTCCTGCTGACGCCCCTTCCGATCTGGATCTCAATGATGCCAGCGATATTGAAGTGGGAACCAAATTCACCGCCTCTGTAAATGGTTTTGTACGTGGTGTTCGCTTTTACAAAGGTCCAAGCTCTTCCGGCACCTTTACCGGCAAATTGTATGACTTCAATAACCCGGCAACACCGCTGGCCAATGCCAATTTTGTAACCAGCCCCTCCGGCTGGCAGCAGGTATTGTTTAGTTCGCCTGTAGCTATCACAGCCGGCACTACCTATGTAGTAAGCGTGTATTCGTCCACTGGTGACTATTCCTCTTCCGATGGTTATTTTAATGTTCCGCTGGTAAGCGGTTCACTCACTGCTCCTGCAGGCGACAATGGCACAACCAGCAGCAGCAATGGACTGTATCTCTATGGCTCGGGTATGCCCATCAACTCTTATAACAATTCGAGCTACTTTGTAGACGTAGTATTTACACCTGCTTCATTTACCTATAACCTTACGAGCGTAACAGGTGATGATGGCTGTATCAATACAGGCGCCCTGCAAACATTGTCTGTTACCTCACCTGCCTGCAGCACCCTGCCAGTAACCTTGCTGAGCCTGAGCGCTACACCGCAAGACAACAGCAAAGTAATTGTGAAATGGTCTACATCTTCAGAGATCAACAATAAAGGTTTTGAAGTACAACGCAGCCTCGATGGCCGCAACAACTGGCAAACCATTGCTTTTGTACAGGGTGCCGGCGACAGCTATAGTGTAAAGAACTACAGCTATACCGATGGCAACCTCGTAGCCCGTCGTTATTTCTACCAGCTGAAACAGGTAGATATCGATGGCCGTTACAAATACTCTATGGTCGTATCTGCCAACCTCAGTACCCGCGATGGTTACAGCCTCGAGCAAAACTTCCCCAACCCTACCGGTGGAAGTCAGTACACAACCATCCGCTTTACCCTGCCCCGCCGTACCAATGTGACACTGTCGCTGTACGACCTGAGCGGCCGCCTGATCCAGACACTGGCTACCGGCAACCGCGATGCAGGTACACATGCTATTCCATTCGATCCATCCAAACTGTCGACTGGTTTGTATTACTACAAACTGCAGACAGAAGATTTCACCGATACCAAGAAAATGACCGTACGGTAATCATATTTGTCCAATCGAGAACCCAGCCCCCTCGCGCAAGCAGGGGGCTTTTTTTAAGTGCAGAACCCGTTCTTTTTACTAATTTTATTTATGCCTTTTCCGTCTAACAGTTCGGTAACATCACATTCTGTTTCCTCAACCTATCGTTTTGTCTTTGTATCTCTCCTGTTCTTTTTCAGCCTTAAAATCTTACCAGGCTGTACACAGGAGAAAAAAATACTAGAGGGCAATATATCTTTTCTCCCTCTTGCCGATTCCCTGCCTGACCTGCAGGCTCCCGGCCGGGGCGCCGAGCAATGGCATGACCAGTACCGCGTAGGCATTCCGACTATTAACGGCAATGGAAAATCACTTGACAAATATTACCGCTTTAGCTGGGTACAACTCGAAAAAGGACCTGGCCAGTATGACTGGAGCCTGTTTGACCAGGAGATCAATGATGCCATTGCCAACGGACAAAAATTTTCTTTCGGCATCATGGCAGCCTGTCCCTCCTGCACCCAGGGCAGTACCAGCATTCGTATTGATGGCAAAATAGCGTCTTACCCCCTGTACCTGCACCAGCAGATGCAGAGTGAGCCGATCAAAGACTGGATTACTCCCATCAGCGAGATGTGGGTGCCCAACTGGAACAGCCCCTCCTATCTGACAGCACTGGAGAAACTCAATGCAGCACTCAATCAGCATTTGCAGACAGGCTCTTTCAACGGTGTGCCTTATAAAAAAGTGATCAACTACATAGATGTGCGTGGCTATGGCAGCTATGGCGAATGGCATGAATCGGGTATTGTTGAAAATATGACAGACCACCCTGCAGGTACACGTGCCACTACCGCCAGCCTGCAGCGCATCATTGACGCTCATGTGCAGGGCTTTCCCGAGTTTCAACTTGTTGCCCTCCTGGCTTGTTTTGATGCCAATATGCTGCGCAATACAGCCAATCCACCCGAGATCGGTTATTATGCACTTACTGTTTCCAATAAAAAAGGAAAGCTGGGCCTGCGCCGCGATAACTGGGGCGCTACCGACAATTACCTGAGCCGTTACCTGGATAATAACCCCGGACAGTTCAAAGGATTAAAATTTCAGCAGGTATTGAGTGAACGCTGGAAGATAGCACCCGTGGTAGGTGAACCCATTCATGGTGGTGCCGAATACAATGGTTGCGAATACGGTGATCTCGAAAACCAGATCCGCCGTTACCATGCCAGCCTTTTTGGCAATGGCAATTATGCGGCCTCCAATCGTCCGTGTATGCAGCAGCAGATTATAGCAGCCAGCCGGGCAGCCGGTTACCGCCTGCTGCCGGAAGGAGGTAATGTAGATTCTGCTACCGTAGCAGGCGACACACTCACGAGCACACTCTTCTGGCGCAATGCCGGCGTGGCCCCCAGTTATGACGCCTGGCAGGTAAGCTATAGCCTGCATGACCTGCGAACAGATTCGTTGCTCTACACAGTGCCATCCCATTTTCAGCCGCGTTTATTTTTGCCCGCCGATACAGCACAACCCTTTACTGACCGGCTTTTTATTCCGGCATCTTTTCCCGAAGGCAATTATAATCTGCGCCTCATCATCCGCGACCCCAGCGGATACCGCCAACCACTGCCACTGGCCATCAGCGGACGGCAGGAAGATGGTAGTTATCCGGTGAGGACGATCAAAATTATTAAGCGGTGATAAATTGGTTTAAAGGGTATAAAGAGTATAAAGGGTCAAAAGATATCCATATTTCATACGTAACCTATTCTCCCCATACATCACTTTAAACTTTTAAACCCTTTATACTCTTTATACTCTGCCTTATTGAACTTACTATCTTTGTGCTATGGCAGAAGACTTACAAATCGCTACCGGCAGTAAAACCGAGCAATACACATCCTTAATTCCGCAGATTAAAGGCTTGCTCGATGGGGAGACCGATCTGGTGGCCAACCTCGCCAATGTGGCAGGTGCACTGAAAGAGCAGTTCGGCTGGTTTTGGGTAGGTTTTTATCTCGTAAAAGAAGACCAGTTGGTGCTGGGACCTTTTCAGGGGCCTGTGGCCTGTACCCGTATCCGCAAAGGCAAAGGTGTATGTGGCAGCAGCTGGGCTGAGGCACGCACACTTATTGTGCCTGATGTAGAAAAATTTCCCGGACATATTGCCTGCAGCAGCCTTTCCCGCTCAGAGATCGTTGTACCTATTATCCGCAATGGCGAAGTACTGGGCGTACTGGATGTAGATAGCAGCGAGTTGAATGAATATGACAGCACCGATCAGCAATATCTCGAAGAAATTGTTTCACTGATCCCCTTTTGATCGTGCGTAAAACTATCCGGATAAAAGTATCAGGCAAAGTGCAGGGCGTTTTTTACCGTCAGAGCACATTGCAAAAAGCAAAAGAGCTGCATCTGTGTGGCGAGGTATGGAATAATACCGATGGTACCGTAGGCATCTTTGCTACAGGTGATGAAGATATTCTTCTCCAGCTCACTGACTGGTGCAGTAAAGGCCCTTCACGGGCAGAGGTGCACTCCGTTGAGGTGACCGATCAGCCCCTTCAGGAGTTTCCCGACTTTAGTGTTCGCCGCTGATCAGGGCTTGCGCAGGTTAGTGAGCATGTCGGCAGTCATTGCGGCGAGATCAAATTCTTCTTTCCATCCCCAATCGGCACGTGCCACCGAATCATCAATGCTCTGCGGCCAGCTATCTGCTATGTTTTGCCGGTAATCGGGCTTATAGGAAATAGAAAAGCCGGGAATATGATTGGCTATTTCTGCAGCTATCTCACGCGGTGCAAAACTCATACCTGACACATTGTAAGATGTACGAACGCTGACCTTATGCGCCGGTGCTTCCATTATTTCTATAGTGGCGCGGATGGCATCGGGCATATACATCATGGGCAGGAACGTATCTTCTTTCAGGAAACATTCATATTGCCCGCTCTCCAGTGCATCGTGATAAATCTCCACTGCATAATCGGTAGTGCCTCCTCCCGGAGCAGATTTGTAAGAGATAAGGCCGGGATAACGCAGGCTGCGTACATCAACACCGTAACGGTTGAAATAATAGTTGCACCAGAACTCACCGGCATATTTGCTGATACCATAGACAGTGATGGGCTCGATGATAGTCTGTTGCGGACAGTTTTGACGGGGTGAGCTGGGACCAAATACTGCAATGGAAGAAGGCCAGTAGACTTTATGAATCTTTTCTTCGCGGGCAATATCCAGCACATTGAGCAGCCCCTGCATATTCAGGTGCCAGGCCAGGTTGGGGTTCTTTTCGCCGGTGGCGGAAAGAATAGCCGCCAGCAGGTAGATTTGGGTAATGTTTTGCCGGATCACCTGCACATGCAGCATTTCCTTATTCATCACATCGAGACTCACATAAGGACCGGTGCCTTCCAGCAACGGGTTCTGCTCCCGCAGATCCGAAGCGATGACCTGGCTATTGCCGTATATTTTACGAAGCGCCAGCGTAAGTTCCACCCCGATCTGCCCACTGGCACCTATTACAAGAATCTTTTCTTTGAGCATGCGTGTTGATTGAATTTTCAAAAGTAGGGGAAAAAAGAAAAGACTGCTAATGTGCTGATGTGCTAATGTGCTGATGTGCTGATGTGCTAATGTGCTGATGTGCTAATGTCTGTCAGAACTTTTATTGGAGAATTATTAGATAATTGAGCGGCCATCAACAGGAATGCAGGAATTCGGTAGCAATCCCCCCCCTTTCATCAGCAGATTAACACATCAGCACATTAGCACATTCTCTCCGTATCTTTGCCGCATGACTCCTTTTCTAAAAGATCTGTTTGCCGGGCAACAGTATGATGAAAAAAACTTTTTCCTCATTGCCGGTCCCTGTGTGGTGGAAAGTGAAGAACTGGTAATGGAAGTGGCCGAAAAAGTATCAGGTATCTGCCGCAACCTGGGCATACCCTATGTTTTTAAAGCTTCGTACCGAAAAGCCAACCGTACCAGTGCCGGCTCCTTCACAGGCATTGGCGATGAAGCGGCCTTACAACTGGTACAGAAAGCCGGCCGGGCATTCAGCGTACCTACCACTTCTGATATTCATGCACATGAAGAGGCCGCCATTGCTGCCCGCTATATCGACATACTTCAAATACCTGCCTTCCTCTGCCGCCAGACAGACCTGCTGTATGCAGCAGGAGAAACAGGCAAAATCGTAAACGTAAAAAAAGGTCAGTTCCTGAGTGGACCGGCAATGAAATTTGCAGTAGAAAAAATCAAACATACCGGCAACCATAAGATCATCCTGACTGAGCGTGGCACCACCTTTGGCTACCAGGATCTGGTAGTTGACTTCCGCAATATTCCCTGGATGCAGGAGCATCAGACTCCGGTAGTAATGGATGTAACTCACTCCCTGCAACAGCCCAATCAAAGCAGCGGTGTGACAGGCGGAAACCCGCAGCTCATTGGTACCATTGCCAAAGCTGCTATCGCCACCGGCGCCAATGGTTTATTTATAGAAACACATCCCGAACCTGCCAAAGCATTGAGCGATGGGGCCAACATGCTGCGCCTTGATCTGCTGGAAGGCTTGCTGCAGCAACTGGTAAAACTCCGGAAAGCAGTAATCAGTTAATTATTAATACAACCATATCTGTATCGGAATTTTGCAATACGAGGCAGCAGATATGAAATTTCAGTTTTCTGTAGCGCTGCATTGCAATGCAGCGCTACAAATGGCCGGTTGGACCATTTAAATACGAGGACAGATTTGCTACGTCATGTATTCCGCAGCGAAGTTTTATAATTCCAGGATACAGATACGATAATTCAGTTTTTGTGCGCTGCATTGCAATGCAGCGCTACAAATTGCTGGTTGGACCATTTAAATGCGTGGGCAGATATGGTACGTCTGCGTATACCGCAGCGAAGTTTTATAATTCCAGGATACAGATATGAAAATTCGGTTTCTGTAGCGCTGCATTGCAATGCAGCGCTACAAATGGCAGATGGGGCCATTTAAATGCGAGGACAGATATGGTACGTCTGTGTATTCCGTAGCGGACCTTTATAATACGAGGCCGCAGATATGAAATTTCAGT
>MKTY01000018.1 GCA_001898485.1 Sphingobacteriales bacterium 46-32
ACCATTATTGCTACCTGTTTCTAACAAAGACAACAAAGGAAAGAATGCGGATGCAAAGCAACTTCAGTTCGCTTTGCAAAGGTTCGCTGATACCAAAGGAAATCAGGAATAAGGAAACGATACACCGCTTTATGGAAGCGGTAGCCCAGTTTGAGCGTATCGTGAACGATAGCGGTTTTGTAAGCCTAAAACGCCTGACCGAAGATGAAATCATCGGCACGGAAGATACGCAAGGGCTACTGGAGCAATTCCTCACGCTATCGAGGGGTGCCGGAACGCCAATGCAGGACATTGCACTCGGAACCGAAGAAGTACGCATAGGCAATAAAAGGTTAAGCCTGCACACGCTTTCAGATACCGACGATTTGCCCGGAACGGTATCGGCAGATACCCGTTTTGAAAAACTGTCCACCGACCGGAGCGATTGCCGACTGTCATTTGCCGCACCTGTGGGCTTGCTGTTAAGCTGCAACCACATTTACAACCAGTACATTTTTTTGGATAACAGCGAAGACAACCTGCAAAAGTTTGAAAAGTCCGCAAGGAATATGCACTCACTGGCTCGTTACAGCCGTGCCAACCAAATCAACAAAGAGTGGATAGAAAAGTACCTCAATGAAGCACATTCGTTTGGTTTATCTTCCGTAAGGGCACACTTCAACATTATGGCGTGGTCGGAAGACCCTGCTGAACTGAAACAGTTGAAGAATGATTGCGGTAGTGCATTGGCACTGATGGAGTGTAAGCCCCGGCACAACACGACGGACGTAGCCACTTTGTATTGGGCAGGAATGCCCGGCAATGCGGGCGACTTCCCCAGTGAGGAAAGTTTTTACACTTTCATTGAGCCTGCATTGTGCTTCTTCACGGAAGAAACCAACTACCACAATTCGCCCTCGCCGTTTGGTATCAAGATGGCTGACAGGCTTACCGGAAAACCTATCCATTTGGATATTTCCGACCTGCCAATGAAGCGGGGCATCATCACGAACCGGAACAAGTTTATACTTGGTCCGTCGGGTTCGGGTAAATCGTTCTTCACAAACCATATGGTTCGACAGTACTACGAACAGGGCGCACACGTCCTGCTCGTGGATACAGGTAATTCCTATCAGGGTTTATGCGAACTCATTAAAGGAAAAACCAAATGCGAAGACGGTGTTTACTTCACTTATACCGAAGATAACCCCATTGCCTTTAATCCTTTCTATACCGATGATGGCGTGTTCGACATTGAGAAAAGGGAAAGTATCAAGACTTTGATACTGACCTTGTGGAAACGTGATGACGAACCGCCAACCCGTTCTGAAGAAGTTGCCCTTTCCAATGCGGTAAGCGGTTATATTGAATGTATCAAAACGGAAGATGTGTACCCGTCATTCAACGGTTTCTATGAGTATGTAAAAGGCGATTACCGTAAGGTACTGGAAGAAAAACAGGTAAGAGAAAAAGACTTTGACATTGCCAACTTTCTGAATGTTCTCGAACCCTATTATAAAGGTGGCGAATACGATTACCTGCTGAACTCCGATAAGCAGTTAGACCTGCTTTCCAAACGCTTTATCGTGTTTGAAATTGATGCGATAAAAGACCACAAAATCCTCTTTCCTATAGTCACGATTATCATTATGGAGGTGTTCATCAACAAGATGCGCCGACTGAAAGGTATTCGCAAACTCATCCTGATTGAAGAAGCTTGGAAAGCCATTGCAAAAGAGGGAATGGCAGAGTACATCAAGTATTTGTTTAAAACTGTGCGTAAGTTTTTCGGAGAAGCTATTGTCGTAACGCAGGAGGTTGATGATATCATCCAGTCGCCCATTGTAAAAGAAAGTATCATCAATAACTCCGACTGTAAAATCCTTTTAGACCAACGCAAGTATATGAACAAGTTTGATGATATACAGGCAATGTTGGGGCTTACCGACAAAGAAAAAGGGCAGGTACTTTCCATCAATATGAACAACGATGCAAGCCGCCTTTATAAAGAGGTTTGGATTGGCTTAGGTGGTACGCACTCGGCAGTCTATGCCACCGAAGTTAGTTTGGAGGAATACCTCGCCTACACCACAGAGGAAACCGAAAAAATGGAAGTGATGCAGCTTGCTGGGGAACTCGACGGTAACGTAGAACTCGCCATTAAGCATATCGCAATGCAAAGGCGGGACAATTCAAATCAATAGTCATTAACAATTTAAAATTTCAAGACAATGAAAAAAACCTTTTTTATGGTGTGTACAGCATTAATGCTCGCCGCAACACCGTCAGCAAAAGCCCAATGGGTAGTAACAGACCCCGCAAATTTGGCTTCAGGGATTATCAACTCTGCGAACGAAATCATACAGACTTCTTCGACCGTGAGCAATGTGATAAAGAACTTCAACGAAGTGAAGAAAGTGTACGACCAGGGCAAAGAGTATTACGACAAGCTGAAAGCTATCAACAACCTTGTAAAAGATGCCCGTAAAGTACAGCAAACGGTTTTATTGGTAGGCGATGTATCCGAAATGTACGTGCAGAATTTTGGTAAGATGATGAACGACCCAAATTTTACCCCACAGGAATTGGTCGCTATCGGCAACGGTTATTCGGCGCTGCTCAATGAAAGTACCGAACTGCTGAAAGAATTGAAGCAGATTGTAACCTCTACAAGCCTTTCGTTGAATGACAAAGAGCGTATGGACATTATTGATCGTGTGTACAAAGAGGTAAAGGAGTACCACAGCCTGGTGCGCTACTATACTAACAAGAACATTTCTGTAAGCTACCTGAGAGCGAAAAAGAAAAACGATGCCAAAAGAGTACTTGACCTCTACGGAACTGCTAACCAAAAATACTGGTAAACTATGGAATGGGATAATCTTCACGAACTCCTGCGGTCGCTTTATGATGATATGATGCCCCTTGCAGGCGACATGGCTGCAGTAGCTAAAGGATTGGCGGGATTGGGAGCGTTGTTCTATGTGGCATTAAAGGTTTGGCAGGCTTTAAGCCGTGCCGAACCTATTGATGTGTTCCCTTTGCTGCGTCCGTTCGCTTTGGGGCTTTGCATAATGTTCTTTCCAACCATCGTATTGGGAACCATCAATGCAGTATTGAGCCCGGTAGTTACGGGAACCCACCAAATACTCGAAGACCAGGTGCTTGATCTTAATCAGCTCCAACAACAGAAAGACCAATTGGAATATGAAGCAATGGTCAGAAATCCCGAAACAGCCTATATGGTATCAGACGAAGAGTTTGATAAGAAGCTGGACGAATTGGGATGGTCGCCATCAGACGTAGGCACAATGGCGGGTATGTATATGGACAGGCAGGCTTACAAGATAGAGAAAGCCATAAAGGATTGGTTTCGCAATCTACTGGAAATACTCTTTCAGGCGGCAGCATTGGTCATTGATACCATACGGACGTTTTTCCTAATAGTCCTTTCCATACTAGGACCAATAGCCTTTGCCATTTCCGTATGGGACGGATTTCAGTCCACGCTTACGCAATGGATTACTAGGTATGTCAGTGTTTACCTGTGGCTTCCTGTTTCAGATCTGTTCAGCTCGATGCTGGCAAGAATACAATCCCTCATTTTGGAAAGGGATATAGCTATGCTTGCCGACCCTACCTACATACCTGATACGAGCAATACTGTGTACATCATTTTTATGATAATCGGCATTATAGGATACTTCACAATACCAACAGTAACAGGCTGGGTGATCCAAGCCGGAGGTGCTGGAAACTTTACCCGCAACGTAAACCAAGCTGCAATGAAAACAGGCAACATCGCCGGAGCAGGTGCAGGTTCTACAGTTGGAAACATCGGCGGTAAACTAATGAATAAATAAACAATTAATCACTCTAAAATGGAATTTAAAACGCTAAGAAATATCGAAAACAGCTTTAGGCAGATAAGGTTATATGCCATTGTGTTTGCGGTTCTCTGCACCAGCGTGGTAGGATATGCCGTATGGCAATCCTACCGCTTTGCAGAAGAACAACGCCAAAAAATTTATGTATTGGATAACGGCAAATCACTGATGCTTGCCTTATCGCAGGATGCGAGCATCAACCGCCCGGTTGAAGCAAGGGAACACGTCAGACGTTTTCACGAGCTTTTTTTTACGCTTGCACCTGATAAGAATGCTATCGAAAGCAATATGAGCAGGGCATTTAACCTTGCCGACAAAAGTGCTTTCGACTATTATAAAGACTTATCAGAAAAGGGCTATTACAACAGGATTATTTCGGGTAACGTGCAACAACGCATAGAGGTGGATAGTGTTGTGTGTAACTTCGACAACTACCCGTATGCGGTGCGCACCTATGCCAAACAGTTCATTATCCGGTCAAGCAACGTAACCAGACGTAACCTGATTACTTCCTGCTATCTCGTTAACTCCGTTCGCTCTGACAACAACCCGCAAGGCTTCAATATTGAAAAATTTGCAGTCGTGGAAAACAGGGATATCGAAGTCATCGAACGCTAAAAACAATCTTATGGAAGCATTATCAGATTTAAAAACGTTCGCAAAAATCCTTACAGACAAAGGATATAACGGCTATTTCCATACGCAGGGTGCGTATGCCGGAAAGCTGAAAGACAGTATCAGCGAATACCTCGAAAGCTGCCAAAAAGGTGCAGACACTTTACCTAAGCAGGACTTATTGCTGACAGGCTACCTGCAATGGTCAGGCGATGACAAGCCCCGTGTAGAATGCAATATGTGGGTAAAATACCTGAACGGCAAATTTTCGCTTAGCCGTATGGAAATAGCCAAGAAAGACGGCTTCGGGCAACTGCTCAAAAAATCGGAACTGGCTAACCTGTCCATAATGTCAGCTCCTAAATTAATGGAAGCGGTCGCACTGGTCAACGATGAGCCAAAGCAACAGGCGGGTAAAAGTCCTAAGCGTTTCAAGCTGTAACAACTAATAGTAAGGCTATGAAAAAGTTAAGAGCAAATATGGACAGGTACTTTGACCAGCTCGATGAACGTTGGCGGGCGTTGCCTTTGCGCAAACAGCGCCAATATACGCTGTACTTCTTTGTGGTTTACCTACTGCTCACCGTAGTGGTCATTGGCAAAGTGATGTACGACACCTCAAAGTCCGGTAACGATATGGTCATTGAGCATATCGAGAACCCTGTCCTTAAAAATGGAAATCCTGCAAGTTTGCAGGACAGTGTATCAACAATTTTAAAAAATCAGATTTATGAAAGAAAATGAGAACAAAAGATCGGTTGTTCGGGTAACGGAGGGGAACCCGAATGAAACCGCTGATGTGCTGCAAGACGGAACACAGAACAAAGCCGACAAACTCAAAAAGCCACTGATCTTCCTTTTAATGGGTGTGGTATTTCTCGGCTGTATGTACCTGATATTTAAACCGTCCAAAGATAAAAAGGCGGTCGAAAGTATTGGGCTAAACGATGCTGTACCAGAGGCTACCGGAGCAGGATTGCCTGCCAATAAAAGCAAGGCCTATGAGCAGGAAATGCTCGAACGCAAAGAGCAGGAAAAACGCAATGCACTTGTAACGCTTTCCGACTACTGGAATGCAGAAGATAAAGAAGAACCTACCGACGAGCAGTTTCCTGAAGATGAAGAAAGCAACAGCTTTGGAGGAGGTAGCAGAAATTCAGGAAGAAACGGTAATCATGGATTGAACAGCTACAGAAATATGCAAAGCACATTGGGTTCATTCTATCAGGATAATAATTCTGAAACAATGGAACTCCGCAAGCAATTGGATAAGTTGAAAGAAAAGTTGGCTGAAAAAGATGTGCCTAAGTCTGTAACCGTTGATGACCAGCTTGCCCTGATGGAAAAATCCTATCAAATGGCGGCAAAGTATCTGCCAACAGGTACAAATCAGGCTGAAGCTCCGCCTGGTAAGGATGCAAGTACAACTACATCAGCTTCCAATCAAAAGGAACATTTTGTAGCATTTGCACCGACAAGGAAAAACACCGTATCTGCCTTGTACCGTGAGCCTACCGACAGTGCTTTTTTAGCCGATTGGAGCCAAAACAAAAATCGTGGCTTTTATACCGCAGGCTCAACGGAGCAGGTTGTACGACCGAAAAACAGTATCAAAGCAAGTGTACACGAAACACAAACCGTTATCGGCGAAACAGGAGTTCGCTTGCGTTTATTGGAGCCTGCTCAAACGCCCAATCGTACCATTCCGCAAGGAACGGTTGTAACCGCCAATGGCAAGTTTCAAGGTGGACGTTTGCAGTTAAAAATTACTTCCATAGAATTAGAGGGTAATATCATTCCGGTAGATATAACCATTTATGATTTGGACGGACAGCAAGGTTTGTACGTTCCGTATTCGCCCGAAATGAACGCCCTTACTGAAATGGCTGGTAATATGAGCCAGACTTCGGGAACAAGCATAATGCTTACACAGAATGCCGGACAGCAGGTTGCCGCAGACCTAAGCCGTGGCGTGATACAGGGCATTTCGGGCTATTTCGCCAAAAAAGTAAGAACGCCAAAAGTTACGCTGAAAGCTGGGCATCAGGTCTTTCTCGTATCCAAAAAATAATGTTGAACTCAAATATTTTAAATAATGAAAAATCATTTAAAAACCTTTTGGGCTTTTGCCCTGATACTCGGCTTAGCCGTACAATCTTTTGCACAGGATAGTGCAAGAACTCCGCTTGCATTGGGTAAGATAGAGCCGTATCGTATGGAAGTTACCTACGATAAAACTTCGCACCTGATTTTCCCAACTGCCATTCGTTATGTGGATTTGGGAAGTGAATATCTGATAGCCGGGAAAGCAGACGATGCAGAAAATGTGTTACGTGTAAAAGCATCGGTAAGGGATTTTGAACCCGAAACCAATTTTTCAGTCATTACCAATGACGGGCGCTTTTACAGCTTCAATGTGTATTACAGTTCCTACCCGGAGGCAATGAGCTATGACCTGCTCACGATGCAAAAGGCAGTAGATAAAGCCAACGGTAACGATGTGCTTTTTGAAGAATTGGGCAACAATTCTCCGTCATTGGCTGGCTTGCTGTTGGAAACGATTTACAAGAAAGACAAGCGAATAGTTAAGCATATCGGGGCTAAGAGTTTCGGCATTCAGTTTATCCTCAAAGGCATCTACATACACAACGGCAAGTACTATTTCCATACGGAATTGAGAAACCGTACCAATGTGCCTTTCGAGATTGATTTTATCAATTTCAAAGTGGTGGATAAAAAGGTAGCCAAACGCACCGTAGTCCAGGAACGTCCTTTAACACCTTTGAGAACTTACAAGCCATTGGACGGCATTGCCGGACAATCGACCGAACAAAACGTATTCCTGTTAGACCAGTTTACCATTGCCGATGACAAGGTGCTGCTGATTGAGATTTTTGAGAAAAACGGTGGCAGACATCAAACATTGCAAGTCGAAAATTCCGATTTAATCAAAGCCCGTTTGATTAACGATATGCACCTGAAATTTTAATCACCCTATAAAGCAATAATATGAAAAAGTATATCTACACCGTGTTGATTGTCCTGATAGGCATCACGGCTGCACAGGCGCAAAGAATGCTGCCGAAGCAGAAAGGAATGGAAATAAGTGCAGGTGTGTTGTCCGATGATAAGATTGGCAATGATTACTACATCAGCGCAGCAATGACAGTAAACGGTAAGAATGGCAACTACCAACTTTGGGCGTTGGAATATACCCACCAGTACCACGGGTACAAAGACCTCCGCATACCGCAGGAAACCTATTCCGCAGAGGGCGGTTACAGTTTCTTCTTGTTGGGCGATGCCCGAAAGAATATCACGCTGAATTTCGCCGTAACAGGCGTGGTCGGCTACGAAAGCATCAACCGGGGAGAAGCGATGTTGTACGACGGTGCGAAGATATTGAGCGAAGATAATTTTATCTACGGAGCAGGCGGTCGCCTCACTTTTGAAACGTACCTGTCCGACCGTTTTGTATTAGTCCTGCATGGGCGTACTAAAGTTCTGTGGGGGACGGATTTGGAACAGTTCCGACCGTCGGCAGGTGTGGGATTAAGGTTTAACTTTTAAAACGTAAAAAACAATGATAGCATTATTCAATAAATTCAGAACAGGGCTACTGCCATTATATGTATTCCTGACAATCCTCACAGCTTCGGTTACGTTGGTATCTTGCAGCAAAGATGATGAACTGGAAATACAGAACAATTTCCCTTTCGAGGTCAATGTAATGCCAGTGCCTAAAGATGTTGCCAACGGGCAGACCGTCGAAATACGCATTACTATACAGCGTACTGGCAATTACAGCAACACGCAGTATTTCCTCCGCTATTTCCAGTTTGACGGTCAGGGAACGTTAAGATACTACAATGAACCGCCGTATCTGCCGAATGACCTGTACCAGTTACCAACGGAGCAGTTCAGGTTGTATTACACTTCCACATCTGCCGTATCACAATCATTTGATGTTTGGATTTCGGACAGCTTCGGGAATGAAAAGCAAGTGAGCTTTCAGTTTAACAGAAGCGATTAAGAGCAGTATTTCAATTCATTAAAAACGGCTTATCCGATGGGTAAGCCGTTTCCGCGTTAAGTACAAATCGTTTACAGGCTGAAAAAATATTTTTCTTAAATTCAAATAGTGGAAATAAAGTGTTTTTGTTATGGTCGCATCACTAGTTATAGGTATCATATTTTTGGTTGCAGGCTTGGGACTTCGTTATTGGATTAACCGGAGAAAGTTTTACAGGCGTAGCCCTATGGGAGCAGAAGGGTTCTCATCTTATGAAAGTTCGGTTTTCATTAAATTGATTGAAAGGGTTGGTAAATGGATAGCTTATGCGTTGATTATATTTGGGCTGTTGTCGTTATGGGTTTATTCCCGTGAAAAAACGGAAAAACAACAGCCTGACGTAACAACCGAACAACCTGCCCAACGCAGATAATTATTACAGCATAAATTTTAAAAGCAAATCGGATAACCTTTTGGGCTATCCGATTTTTTATGACTACAAATCCGTACAAATAAAAGAAGAGAGCCTTAACGGCAAATATATTTCATCTGGGCTATGTTTTATATAATCTTCTTTAACATCATCCCACATAAAGCCTGGTCTAACAAGCGTGAAGTCATTTATTTTATTTACTGATTGAACATAGCTGTAACCCCACGGAGATTTGTAAATAATTTGACCTTGAACTGCAAGTGTATCGAAGTTTTTTTCTGCAAGTTGCTTCATAACTTTTTTAAATGCTGGACAAACTTTGTAATAAAACACCATCAGATTTTGTTCAAGTCCTTTGGTTCGCTGTTTTAGGTCAGAAATTCTAAGATTGATTTTAGTTTGCAAATCATCAAAATTATTTTCAAAATCATCAATATTTTTCCACCCTAAATAATGAAGCGTGTTTAGAAGCATTGAAAAAAAGTAATGCATCTCGCCATCTTTCCAATAATTGTTTATCAGGCAAACAATCGTGTTTACAAGTGCATCGGCTTTTAATTCCTCAACTTTCTTTTTTGTATAATCAAATTCGTATTCTTTAAAGCCTGTTCTTGCCAACATTAAAAAATCGCCTATTAAGTTCAAACAACAACCTTTCACATTATTGTTGTCATAATTGTTACTAAACGGAAGATAGCTAAAGAAATGTTGCTTGTCTTGCTCGTCGTATTTTTCTGTCTTGCCTCCATATTCAAGCATTAGCTCAAGCGTTATCAAATATTTGGTTAAGTCTGTTAATGTGGGTTTATAGTTTTGAGGTCTATTGCTACCATAAAGAAGCTCTTGCTGATTATAATACAGATTATCAAAATAGCTTGTCAATTTTCTTTTTTCAGATTTTAGCAACGCAAAAGAAAGATTGCGAACTGTTTTCACTTCGTTTTCCTCATTTCCATCAATGTTACCTAAATTTTCTTCCTGTTCATCAATGCTAATATCAATCTGTCTGTTTGTGGACAGAGATTTGGAGTGAATGAATTTTAAAACATCTAAAACCCGAAGCGAAAGAGAAGAAAGCAAAAGACTTTTCTCATACGCAGAATGCTCAATTGGTTTGTAAGAAGAAAGGTCATACAGCTTTTCGGGCTCGTTGTTTCCGTCTCTTTTTGCATCTGTAGTTTTACGGCTATTCAGAATACTTGCACTTTCTTCGTTTTCCGTTTCATCAATTATCGCATAATGCAACAAGTCGAGAACTTTGCTTAGTTCTCCATTTTGGATTTCGCTGTAAATCCTTTCTATGTCTTCAGTTTTAGGATTTGGATGGGTTTTCGCAAGAAGAAAATAATCAGACACCAAAAGTTTGTTTGATACAAATTCATCCTCCATATTAGCCAATTGAACGTACTGAAAACTACCTAATTCTGCACTGAGTTTTACTTTTAGTTCTTGCTCAAACTTCGAGAATGTTTGGGAATGAAAATATCGGTTCTCTTTATCAAAAAGCATAAATTTAAACGGTTCTGAGAAATTGCCATTTAAGTGAATTGTAAGCTCATCATAAATCAATTCTGCGCTAAGAAGTTGAACCTGAAATTTATTATTCTTGATTATCGTTTCATAAATGGATTTATGAGCTGTAGAAGTAAAATCTGAAAGTTGTTTTTTGTTGCCAACTTTCAATTTTATGCCTAATTTATTAAGCAAGCTACCTTTTTCAGATTGTATAAGAAGTGAAACTTCTGCATTTGCATTTTTTCCTGCTAATGCCAAGCCCTCCGGTGTTATATTGGCACTTCCGAAAAGGCAAAATTCTTTTCCATCTTTTGTTTTAAAATGGATAATCTTTCCGTGAAGTTTAGAGTTTGAATTATCAGATTTCGAATATTGAACTCTACTGATACCAGCATTGCACCAGTCGTAAAATGAAAATGTTTTACTCAAATCCATTGCCGATGGAATAAAACCACTTTCTTCTAAAACAACATTAATATCTGCTTTTGGGAAAAGATTTTTCAGCTCTTGCAGTACCTTTCCTTTGCTATCATAAAATGGAGAAATGGTAGTAATTTCAACAATTTTTTCGTTGCTAATATGTTTTAATAGCTCATTCCAAATCGAAGAGGTTTCGGAATTGAATAAAAAAGCAACTTTCTCTTTTTGTGAAGTATTTAAAAATTCAAACGGTTTTACTGCTGGTAATTCATTAAGCCATTTTGAATGTTCAATTATCCACCTTGTGGTCTTTTCATTCATCTGACCTTTAACTGTTGATGAAAGCATCGATAAATAATTCCAAGCAGATGAAAATATTGGGGCGTTCTCGGTCGAACGAATATCAAAATGATATGCTCCCCAAATTTCATCGTTGTTTCCATTTCCCGAATTGGTAAGATTTCCCGAACCAACAATTAACAAACCCTCCTTATCGCCAAATAGCATCCAAATTTTTGGATGAAATACTGATTTTTGAAAAACAGGATAAAGTGAATAACCGGCAGTAAGTTGCATTTCTTCGCCAGTGGCTTGGCTCATCAACTCTGAATAATAGTAGCCGTCAATAAAAACATTAATGTTTCTCACACCACACGAACGCAACCATTTCATTGCTTTCATTTCAAAGTAGTAAAAGTCAAAGCTGAAAGTGGTAAGAATACAAGAATGATATCTTCTGCTTCCAATTAAAGTCAAAATATTTTCTCTTTCTAATGCCATTAGTCAACCAAAAGTTTTGTGTGAAGCGGAGACAAAACCTTTTCCTCATCGATTACCTGCAAATCAAACATTATGTTTTGCAAAGCATTCATTCTCGGCGATGTATTTTTTGGTGGAAATATATCTATAAAACGTATGTATTGTTCTTCTATAAAAAATTTATGCGTGGATTGTGAGCCATTACCCATTTTTCTAAGGGCAACCATTGTGTGTCTGTAAATTATTTTGCGTAAAATAAATTGTTCAACAAAATCTTTAAGTGTTTCTTTCTCTGCTTTATGAACTGTAAGGATTCCATCAACCATATTTCCATCTCTTTCTGTTCTCTTTCTACTCATAAATTCTTTCAAAGGATGCAATTGTTCTCTATTATTTTTGAATAGCTGAAGTAAAAGGATGAAACCGTATTTACCAGCAAGAATTGGGTCTTTGGTTTGGTCGATTGCTTTTTTCGTTTCCTCTTCGTCGTTTGTTTCTGGAATAACGGACAGAATTTCTGCAACCAATGATGTTGGCTGTAATGTTTGGTTAAAATCCTTACAAATTTCTTTGGTGATACTAGCCGAAAACTTCCCGACAAAAGACGGCAAATATTGGTCTTGCTGAAAATCGTAAAGATGTTGTAGTACTGCCCAAAATATTGTTCCGCAACTGTATTGCCAATATTCATTGAGTTGATAGCAATACCAACCCATATTGGTTTCTGTTTCGGGTTGAGTGCTTGAACCTAATTTTTTATGATAGCTTTCGAGCAAAAATTTATACCAATTATAGTCATTATCGTTTTGAACCGCTGTTTTTATTAGCGATAAAATGGTTTCTCTTCTATGAAAAGTCACCAATTCTTCAACTTCTTGGCTTGGCTCATCTTTGTCAAGGAGCATTTCCATATACAATTGCCATTCGCTGCTTTCAGTTTCTATAGTCTCAATCGCAAAATATTTGATTAGTTCTGGAATATCCGATTGGTAAAGCTTTCCTTTTTTTATGTTGTTGTAGAACAGTTCTTTTATTTCAGCGGATAATAACATTTCAAAAGCGTCAGCCAATTGTTTTCCTGAAACTTTTTGTCTTGGATGTGGTTGGCTGATATTGTAAACAACATCGCCAAAATCATTAACCGCAGTAATAATCAATGAAAGAGCTTGCATAGCCCCGTAATAATATTGTCCGAAAGCACCTGACGGATATTTCCAATAAACATTTTTGTCGGTACCGTCTTTATCAGCTCCCTCGGCTAAATCAAAATAATTTTCTTCAACTGTACTGAGAAGGTTTGATGCGAAGTTACTACCAGTAATTTGCTGAACTCCCTTCCGCTGGCTTTGCATTATGATGGCAATCATCAACTCAGCCCTACGAATAAATCGGTATTGTTCTTTTGAATTTCCTTGTTTCTCCGTTTTAAAGTAAAAATCTAACAACCAACAATAAAAACCGTAGTAACGCAGCCGATTAGTCAAGTTAGAAATTCCGGGCAACATCGTTGCATAAGTTGCCTCTGACGTTGTCTGAAGCCCTAATGGGTCAAGTCCTGTAATTAAATTTATTGACGCTCCCCAAAACGGATAGTTTGATTTGCCTTTTTGTAAAACTGCCATTTAAAAATTCATATTGATTTATTATTAACCTATATTTTTCAAATTTACAAAATAAACTATGCTGAAATTTATCGCGGAGCCAAACACTACCTTTCAGAGCCAAAGCCTGCAACATTTTCTAACGCTGTCATTAGCATTTATAAATTCGACTTCCATAGCAAAATTGAGCAAACAATGGAAGTAATCGCAATACAAAAATCCGCATTGGACGAAATGAAGAATGAAATGAAAGCACTTTTGGAATTGACCGAAAATGCTACGCAGAAATATACGCCCATCTTCAACGAAGAGCAATGGCTCGATAACCAGGAAGTGTGCCTGATGATGAATATTACCAAGCGGACTTTGCAGACGTATAAGGACAAAGGTTTATTACCATACTCCCGACTGAACCGCAAAAATTATTATAAACGCTCGGATGTACAGGCTTTGCTCGAAGCCGAACAGCCGGACAATACTACTGAAAATGGATTTATTCACGAATGATAGTGACGAAATCGTTGCACATCATGAAATGATAACGCAGCTACGAAATCGTATCGAACAAATATTAAAAAACTACCGTCCTGTAATGAACGGGGAAATATATCTGTCTGGCGAAGATGTTTGTAAGCTGCTCCATGTCAGCAAACGGACTTTACAGCAATATCGTGATGATAGCATACTGCCGTACGTACAAATAGCCGGTAAGATTATTTATAAGGAAAGCGATATTCTGACCATACTGGAGCGAAATTACGTTTCCGCTAAACCAAAATGATTGCAACCTTTTTTTGCCATACATGCTGTCGAAAAGGAACGAGTTTAGTATCTTTACCATCGAAAATATAAAAATACTTAAAGTGTTTTTGCTTTAAGTCCCACATTGAAAACTGGTAATTTTTAGACAACGGGACAGATAAGTAGGAACGCTCACGCTATAGGCGTGGGCGCTCGCTTATTCGTTGTCGGGTATACCAGTACCTCAATGTGCGGTAAGTGTAGTTGCCTGCGCTTTCTTTTTGTGCAGGGCTACATCAACACAAAAAAGGTATGATATGGAAACTGGTACTGCACAAAAAACAATCTCCCTGTCTTTTATTAATGATAAAAGCCCGATAACCGATAGCATCTGTAAAGATCTCGCTGCATCCGAAATGAAAGTCCTATGTCGGTCAGAAAATATTGAGGATGGACTATCTCAATTGTCTTCATTGAATAAACTTCCCAAAATCTGTATTATTGATTTGGATTTTTACGACCAAAATGTGCTGGTGCAGCTTCACAAATTAAAAACAGAATATCCTACAATAAAACTGATTGCCCATAGTGATATAGATGATGAGAAAGTTGGGAAATCTCTTTTGGATATTGGTTTTTCAAGTTATCTGCTACTTGGTAGTGATGTGGATGATTTTAAAAGAGTAATTGAAACCGCTATGAATGAGGCTAGATAGGACGTTAAATCATTTCATCCTGTAACCGACTAATATTCATATAAAATGCTGACTATTTTTTCATCATTTAATACAAACCTTATCTGCTCGTATTTTTGAGTAGGGTGCATATTACCTTCTGTAGGTAGCGGAAAATATTTGACACCAATAGTCACATTTGGTAAGTTAAAACTCCAAGACGACCTAATTTTAAAATTCTTACCACACAATTGTTGTTTGGATGAGTTCAAATATTCTTTGAATTTTGAAAGACCTTCGGTTTCAAATATAGTTTTCCAGTTTTTACGTTCTTCAAAAATAATATTTTCGTAAAGATTATGCACAATACTGCTATCGTCGGAAGCGTTACAAGCATTTATAAAATCCCTGATGATTTTTCGTGGTAGTTTCTGAATTTTTCTATTTTCCTTATTTTTATTTTTAATGTAAGTGCTAAAATCCTTACCTACTAATTCAGACAACTTATAGTATCCTGAATGAAAGGCTTCTAAAGGAGATTTATACAATCTATCTTTAAAAAATGCTGCTTCTTTAGCTTCATCGGTTTCAAAACAATCCAGAAGTAAAAAACCTTTTTCTTCAGTAGCGCTGTTAATACCATTCACAATATTTACAAAGTAGTACTGCTCTTTATCTTCAAACAGGACTTTTATTTTAGGGTTGAATTTTTCAGATTTATTTGCCGATGCCTTTACAAGATATTTAGTTTCATCTAAAGGGTTTTCAATCCTTCTTCCCCAACCATCAGTTGATAATTCTGATTGGAATCGGGAAATCTGAACTCGTATTTCTTTACGTCCTTTTTCAAGGTCAGTAGTAAATTCATATCCAGGAAAAGAATTGAGAATGGCTGTGTCTAATTCCCATTCCTCATAATCACTTGTAAAATCTATTTGATAGCTAAATTCATATTCCCGAATGTAAACCGGAAATTGGAACTTGTTCCCTATAATTGTTTGCTCTAATATAGTAATATCGGATTTCCTGTTTACGTTTATTGATATTTCTGTTTCTATCATTTAAATAATGCTGTTAGGTCTAACGTCTATTAAATTTTTTGTCGACATCGATAGGTATAAATTTGTTAAAAAGATACTTAGGCATATTTAATCGTGCAACAATCGGCAGGTTTTCTCCCTCTGCCGCAAGAACCCTGTCTTCAAAAGTCAGTTGGAGAATATTTGTTGCTGCAAAGATTTCCTTTGAAATTTTCTTTTTAGCAAACGGATTGTGGAAAATAAAAAGGCCATCGGAGAGCTCTTCGGGATTATCCGGGTCTACCATCTGTGTTTTATATATTGGCGGCTCGTAATCCTGTCGGACATTCAGCACAGTATTAAGCTGCAAGCTGGATAACGATTGTGATATGGAAAGCGATGTTAACTTTCCCAGAGTAGTTGTACATGAAAATATTACTGCAGAGATATGCTCAAATGAGTTGTCATTGAACAGGCCTACGGGAATGGTTGATGTTGTATTGGGTTTTGTGATTTCTGTTACCGTACTAAAACCATTTTTTGAGGGGATAAAATACAGTCCATAGAGCAATGCGAGCAATGGGTAATAATATTCCCTGCCATAATCTATTTGCCCGTATGAACTCAGGGCAATGACAAAAGGTGTTTCCTGGTCAACCCATTCACAATTTGCGTACCCGTTTACATATTTTTTACTCTTTGAAAGTATGGCATTTGAATTTCTGACAATAGCCTCGTCCAGAAATTCATTATAGTTCTCCTGTAGGTGCGGAGGTTCCAGCATACTGAGAATATTGTCCATGTTTCTATTTTCTTCTCCCTTATCTCCCTGTCTAATATTTGATACTACCGCTTCAATATTCAGATCAATGGGTGACTTAATGATAAAATCAGGTCTATCCTGGCTAAAGTCAATGACAAAACCGGCCTCCTTGAAGACCTTATGAAGATAGAACTCCCAAAAACTGGAGTGGAAAGTGGTCTGAAACTCCTTAACAATTTTGTTGTCTCTGTCTACAAAGCCTTCAGTCCAACTTGTCACTATCTTTCGTTCGCCATCCAAAGCAGGATTATCACGAAGAAGCTTAAATTTTCGATGCAATATATTTTCTTTTATGCCATCCAGTTTTCCGAATAGATTCAGTGTCATTATAGATTGGTGTAAGATTTTTATTTGTAAAATTTATCAAGAGTTTCTCTAATAATTGAATCTAACTGAATGAAATACTCTTTCGCTTCTTTTCTTGCCTTCAATTCTTGGAACAATCCCTGTACCCCAAGATTATATTTAGTTTCATATTCTTTAACTTCTGAGAAAGAAGATTCGCCAGATGTAGAATTAGGGTTTACTTGAAATCCTACTAATTTGTCCTCTCCGAATATTTCTTTTTTTGTTGCATGTGAATATGGATTTCTGTATTTCGTCTTAAGTTCTTTAAGAGTTTTCTTTTGCTCTTTTGTTATTAATCCGCTTGAACAACAAACATTTAGTACAGTTTCAAGGTTTTTGTCATCATATTCATCAATCACATCTTTATACATGCTTCCTAAATCAGTGTTATTCTTATCATAGCCTAATTTTAATTGAATCATTGTTTTAAAAAAATTTTCAAAAAAATGATTTGTTAGAGTTATAGCAGCCTGATTTAAGCCATATAAAATACATAAACAGATTTCTTCTCGTAGAAAATCAAATTGGCTTGACCCGTATGCATTTTCAAGTTGGAATTTTATTTCGTTATAGTTTTCGTTTATTTTATTAATAGCATTCTTTTCTGCGTTTTGCATATTATCAATCATAGGGCAATTTGTTTGGGATATTAATTGAACACAAAATATTATTGAGTGAGCTTATTGGTGTAATAATTTATATACTAAATCCAAATTTAATAAAATAAAACATTGCTTTAATAGATCTAAATCAGAACCCATCATTAAAGAGCGGCGTTCTTTTGCTTTTCTTAGGTCGCCAATGTGGTAAGAAAAGAAGTTCTCTAAAACAGAGAAAGGGATAATGAATATCCCTCAAATAATGCCACAACCTGTTTGGTAAAATGTGTTGGCAGGAATGGTGCGTGGGTATCCCATTTTGGCAAAGGGGTTGCACCGCTTTGATGCAAAAAGACTGCCCCGACCATCGGGAGGGAGTGTCTTTTTGCCGCCCGATTTTCCAATCAGGCGACTTTTATAGGGTGGGTACGGAAATCCTTCAGGTTGTGAAAAAATCCCCTGTATGGTGTCAATCCGTTACGGAACAAACCCCATAACAGGGAGCAACCCATCTGAACCAAAGATGAATTGATAAACAAATCCTGCTTTTCCAAAGCTTCAGCAAGGGAACAGCTTGGCGTATCGTCTTCCAGTTCCGACTGTTTGAGCAACTCGCCAAATTCATCCGTAACCATTGGCAGGCTTGCCACCGTTTCGTATTTCTCGGACTTGGGTTGCTGTATAGTTCCTATTGTAGATAGTATAGCTTGTCCTGTATGTTGACTGTTGCCAAAGTCCAGCCAATAGCGTGGGCGGTTGGAATAGGCTTTGCCGTTGTTCAATCCGTTTAATATGTCCGCAATCTCAAACCTTGCTTTTACGCTGTCCACACAAGAAATATAAATACTTGCTCCTGTGTTTTCGGGCAACCTGTCCTTACTGTCTTTTTCAAATTTCCTTGCTTCGGCTTTCCAGTTTGTACCTGCCCAACGGTTGATGCGGTTGATAATGGCAACGGACTTGTACAACCCGACCTCACATTCAGCGAAACGCTGTCTGCCTAAATTGGCTTGGGTAATAACATCATCATCCCAAAGACGTACAAATATTCCTGCGTGTCCTAACTCGATTAGGCTATGGTTCATTTCAAGCAAAGCGGTCATTACTTTTGAGCCTGTGCCACCTGCTCCGATTACGTTTACCGTTATCGGGTTGGTTGGATTTATCAAATAGCTGTCCGTAAAATGGACTTTTAAAATTTCTGTGTTCATTACAATATCGTTTTTATAGTCTTGTTTGTCTTTTTCAATACATCTTTAGGAAATGCTTTACCTGTGCTGATAAGGTCTTTCCAAAGGCTCACACAATTCCCTTTTATGGGGTTGTGTTCGTTTACCAAGTGGCTGAAATAGCTAATAAAAAAATAGCTTTGCCACACCTTTATAAATTCTTCCACCGAAGCCGAATTTTTGATGTTCACATCTACATTTCCCATACATACGTGTCCATCCTCGTACACGTTGAAAAACGGAGCGTGAAACAATACGGTTTTCTCGGTAGGTCTGCGGTCTTTATCAAGGGCAAAAACAACAAGGCTCTGCTTGCTTGCATACCAAAGCATGGCAGGTACTTGTGCCGTGCCGTTTGGTATTTCAAGACTTTCCGTAAAGTACATTTTGGTTTTTCGTGCTTTGGTGTACCAAAGTACCGTACCGTTCTCACTCGGATTAATGTGCAGGACGTTGGTAGGTAGAATGCCGTTAGATTTTAAAAATGCCTTGCTCTTTTCCTTTTCCGTATTAAGTGCTTTTGCCAATACTTTGGCTTCCCGTTCGGTCAAAGGATGGGCGTTGATTGGATTACCGTTCTTATCCATATCAAAATGCTCTACATAGGTGGCTTTACCACTTCCCTTGGTCTGGTAGAAAACCAAAGCCGATAAGGGGTGGTAAAGTGTTCCGAAGTCTTGCGTTATATCTTTCATCGTTCCTGTATTAATAGTTATTCAGTATGTATATCAATTCTTCAATTAAGGCAAAAACACGGTTTTCAAATTCAAGGGTATTGGCGGTAATGTCACTACCATCAAACCGTTTCACAATGGTGGGTTCTTCCATCTGTCCGTATTCCTGCAACTCGGTGTTAACGCTGTCGAAAAGTGTTTGAAACAAAATGCCTTTAGCATCGGCACAAAAGGAAACATACTTTTCCATCCCTATAATGTTTTCCATATCTTCTTCGTTAGCTTCTCCGTTTGGCAGGGCATTGCGGTTTATGGTGGCAGTCGGGAATTGTCCATACAGGGCAAAGGCTTCGCTTGCCAGTTTGTAACAATCTTGGTCAAAGCTGTCTTTGATTTTAAAGGCATTTAAACGCTCTTTAAATCGGCTCAAATTCTGCCCGTTGTAAATCTTCTGCTCCATATGTTCGCCTATCTGTTCTGCTTGCCTAATCTCGTTTAAATAGGTTGGCGTGTCCTCATTCTCATCATCGCATACAATCCACTCTGTTACCATTTCATACATCCAATACAGGTAACTGCTTTCCTGCCGATAATAGGGAACATCTGCAATGTGGTACAGGTAGGCACACACCGACTGCAATAACTGTACGGCTTGCTTACGGTTGGGGTTCTTGGATAGTCGGTACAACGGCACTACAGGAATGTAATACAGGGTCGCACCTGTACTGTACCGTTCCTCGCTAACGAAATAAGTTTTCTTACTATCCTGCATAAAACGTATTTCTTCCCAATCACGAAACTTTTTCCTTAACTGTTCTTCTGTATCATCCAAAGCCAAAGCTATATTGTAGGGATAGCCGTATTGCCTGGACTGCATAGGTTGTATGCCGTAATGTCCTGCAAGTTTGGAAAGGGACTGGTAAAAATCCCTCTCCGTTTTTTCAGATTTCTTACAAGCCTGTGCCGTTTCCGCTTCTTGCAGTTTCGGAAGGAATGAACATCTTAGAAAACCATTGGTAGCATGGCTATCGGTACGGCTTTCAATTTGTCTTTCCGTACCTCGTTTGCGTCCTTTGGTCTTTGCATCCAGTCTGCGAACTCGCCCAACTGTTTGTGCAAAGTCCGCTGTTTTGGTTGCTGTGGGGTTTTGATAGTACCCGATATGATGTTGCGTTGCATAGTTCATCGTTTTTGCTTTTTGGTTTAACCTTTGGTTCCCATTACACTCTCAAATCGGTACTGTACTGTATCGTCACGGATAACAGGGGCAGATACTTTTGCGGTGGTCAGTATCGGGTAAGAATTTGCGTAGAAATTCATCACTGCTTCCACGCTCCATTTTGGTTCGGGGTCGGTCAGTTTTATTTGCTGTCCTTTATCGCTGAGTATAAATACTCTTTCTAATTGCGTTGCTAATAACATGGTTTCTGAATTTTGGCGTTAAACAATTTGTTCCTGTTCTGCTCCGAAAAGGTTCGGTGTTGAAAATTTTGCGGATAGTTCGCCCTTGCGTTTACGTATCTCGTCTGCTTTTTCGGGAAACTCTGTTATATCGGGTACTTTCATCCACGCATCACGGAACTTGCCGGCTGCCTCCAGTTCTTCAGCCTTTGCCATTCCATCTTTGAATTTTTTGTCTTTGGCTTCCTGCTCCTTCTTCTGCTTATCGGCTTTCTCTTTCTCCATTGCGGAATTTTTTTTGACTTCCTCCAATTGTTTCATAAATGCTTCCATATCCACCATTAAGCCCGAAGCCTTTTGTATAGGCGTGGTTATCTGCTCAAAAAATCCCTCGTCAAACTCCTGCGGAGTGGCGTTAAAGGTCAAAGGGGGGATAAGGTTTTTGGCGTTATCTCCGCACCCTTCGTTATTGAGCAAAACCGATACAATAAGGTTGCTGTCATTGCCTTTTGCTATTGTCAGTTGCAGATTACCTGTAAAATCCAACTGTGCTATCTGATTGAAAAAATTTGCGTTCATCGTTCTTAAATTTTAATTGTCGTCTAATCTTTTTTTGATTGCTGTCAGTTTCTCGTACATATCCGTCCAGTAGGCTTTTTGCCGTTTGTCAAACTCGGAGAAACTCTTATCCTCGTGTCGGTATTCTTTATATTGCCTCGACATTTTTATGGCTTCTCTTAGGTTTGTTACCTCGATAGGGCAACCGTTCAAATCTGTTACTTGCATCATATTATGAGGTTATTTTTCAACGGTATAAACTCCATTTTCATAGTAGCCTATCAGCCGTTCCCAAAGCCGTATTAAGCTGTCCGTATCTACATAGAAATACTCGCTTCTACTGCAATAAATGATGTATATGGCTTCATTCTTATGTTGTGTTTCAAGGCTTTTATCTTTAGCCATACTTTTCGCTTCGTCTATTGATTTTGATTTCATCACCATATTTTTTAGTAGGCTACCACCGTTTTAGGCGGTAGCCTTTAGTTGTTTAATTAAGGTTTAGAATTTCTGCTCCGTCTGTTGCAAATGAGGTGCATAGTTCAAAAGCCTTTTGGGTCTTTAACTGTGCAGTACCACCCATTACAATACTTTGCAACTTGGCTTCATCATTCTTATAGTTGCGTACATTCTGATAGTAGCCTGTAACAGCGTTGTAAGCCCCGAACAATGTGCCTTTAGTGGTGTCCATTTGCTGTGTATCGCTTATCATTGCGTATGCAAAGGCATCCTCTACCGTATTTTTGAACAGCGTGGAAACTTCATCTTCCGCACCTTTTTTCAGCAAATCAAATGTTTCCTTATTCGGGCAAAGTGCCAATTGGATTAGCTTTCTTACTTCCCTGTCTGTTACTTTTACCTTAGCCCACTCATTGAAAATGCCTTCTAACTGGTTACTTAGGGTATTTGCCAAGCCCATAACCTTGTGAGCGTTTTCCAAACGTTGTTTTGCTCCTGAAGTGTGCTTGATGCGTACAACATTGCTCATATTGCGAAGCGAAGCGTTAAGGGTATTTTGGCATACAATCCTGATAGGTGTAAATGCTGCGGTAATGCTTCCGCTACCATCGTGCGAAGTCGTGAGGAAGATATATTTCTCTGTTACGTCATCGCCATTGCCTACACGGATATAGTCAGGAAGTTTTGCGGTTATGAATATGCGTTCTCCGTTACCTAATGCTCCTGCGGTTTCGTACAGAATACCCTCGCCACCACCAACAATGGCGTCAAAGAAATTGAACGCTTCACGGTTTTGTACAATGTGATAGTCTTTGCCCACCACACCCAATACAGCGTTGTTGTCGGTGCGTATGTTGGCGAAATAGTTGGGTACTTCAAGTTCACTACTGCCTATTTCTATGCCGTTTGCAGTTTCGATTATGCCCGAACCTTTGGTAAACAGTGGGGATTTTACGACTTCATAATCTAACCCTGCGTATTTGATAGCTTCTTCGCTTGTCGGGTATTGCTCCACGATTTGCCCCAAACCGTGCCATGCTTTTTGTTGTACGCTAAAGAATGAATAACGTCCTGTTCTCTCGTTGAAATTGATATTATGTGCCATGATGCTTAAAATTTTGATGTTGAAAAATGATTTAATGCTCTTTGTTAAAATGGGAGGTCGTCCTCCGTGCCTTGCCCTGTTGTAGTGTTGCTTCCTGTTTGTGGGGTAGCCTGTACGGTTTCTAATTTCTTGCCACCTCCGTGCAGTTTGATGTTTGAGGTATGGAAATTCAGCCCTGCGTGTGCTTCTCCATCATTGCCCGTCCACGCCCTTGCACTTACCCTGCCTGTCAGCTCTACCAATGTGCCTTTGGTGAGTATCTTCGCTACATTGGGGCTTATCCAGTATGAGCAGTCGAAGTAGGTTGTTTGCTCTATGCGTTCGCCCTGTTTGTTACGGTAGCTGTCGTTGGTCGCTATCGAAAAGGTTACTACTTGTTTGTCCTGTGACGTTGTGCGTACTTCCGCATCCCTTGTCAGTCTTCCTGTGATGTTCATGTTTTCTACTTTTTTGCGTTATGAAATTTGTTCTGATTTGATTTTTTTAGATTTATTCGGTAATGAGAGGAGGTGCTGAATTTTCGTTTCATTCTGTTACCGTTTCCAATGCTGTATTTTTCCATTACTGACATTTTTTTTATTCGTCTAAAGAGCCGGAGTATGCTTTGTTTCGTTTCACGAGCATAAAAGGTTAGTGTTTAGCAGGAACAAGGTTTTGCCAAACAAATACGACCCGCATGGGTGGAGATTTTTTGGCAAACCCAAGGGGCATGACCTTGTTCCTGGGTTAAGAACACGATCATACCTTTGCTCTTGAAATGGAACAAAAGCGGCATACTGGCTCTTGAATGAAAACTATGTGGAAGCAGGTGGAAAAGGCATTAGGAAACGGTCCCGTGTGATTACAAAATCTGCATTCAGTTGTAACAGAATTTTTTTAAGACCTTTTATTGTTTCAAAGTATCGTGGCCTGGGAAGCCACGTAAACAATACTGAAAATGTAGTTGAGTAGCAGAAGGGAAGATTTTTTGTATGGTTTATCAATACATCCTGTTAAAGCTCTTTTATGGTAGAGGGTGTGTGCAGGAGAAATAAATGTGCTTTAAGGATTAAGTATGGGCATAAAAAAAGCAGGACTTAATCCTGCTTCGATTTGTAAGTAAATAATAATTTTACACAAGAACCTCTTCTTCCATTTCAATAAATGCGGCTTCCATTCCGGCGAATTTATGTGACACTAAATCCATGTCCTTACTGATTTTCTGACTTGTGATCTTTGCATAAATCTGTGTGGTGGAAATATTTTTATGCCCCATCATTTTGCTAAGGCTTTCAAGTGGCACACCTTCGGTCAGGAACATGGTAGCAAATGTGTGACGTGCAGTATGGAAAGTTACTTTCTGTTCTGTAATAATTTCCGCTTCCTCTATCAATTTCTTTACATGACTATTGCAGGTTGCATTGGAAGGAACCGGAAAAACATACTCATTACGGGTAACGCCCCTGTATTTCTCAATAATACGTTTTGGAATTTCCAATAGGCGGACGTTTGAAGCAACGTCTGATTTTTTTCTTCTGCTAATGATCCATTGGTGGCCATCAAAGAAGGACTGTATGTTGCTCCATTTTAGATTTTGAATATCAATATAAGAAAGCCCTGTAAAGCAACTGAAAATAAAGAGGTCTTTTACAAGTTCGTATTTGGACTTGGACGGTTTTAGAAGCATTAACTTTTCTACATCCTCTTTTAAAAGATAGCTGCGATCAGTTTCTTCCATGCTGATTTCATAATCCTCAAAAGGGTTTTGTCGAATCAAGCCTTTTTTAATCGCCAGTTCCGCCAATGCAATAACCGGCATCGTATAAACCCAAACCGTGTTATGTGTACATTCCTTATCTATGCGCAGAAAGAAATCGAACTCCCGGATAAAGTCTGAGGTAAGTTCCCGAAACGCCATATCCTCCCTGTGATAGCGTTCCCTGATAAATTCGGACAGATGATTGTAAACGGTCTTGTATTTATTGTAGGTGTTTTGAGAACGTTTGCCCTTGCTGACCATTCTTTCAAAATCCTCATTCTGGTCTTTAAACACTTTAAGGATAGCATCATCCATTACACCAACTCCCAAAAATGATAGCTTTACTTTTTGTGCAGTTGCAAAGCCTTCATCTTTGAGCATATCATCGTAAATCTTATTGATACGCACCCGTATATTGTCCAATTTAAGATTGGTACTCAGTGCCTGGGCACTTTTGCCCAAAACCCTTCCGTGCTTTAAATCCCAATTATTGGGGTTGATGTCCAGTTTGGTACTAAAGGATTTGGGTGTTCCGTCAATAGTGATACGCCCCATAACAGGGACGTTCCCGTTCTTCTTAGGTTCATTCTTCTTCAGGTAGAAAAGCAGCTTGAACGTGGATCTTTTCTCTTGTTCCATAACTCAATTGTTTAACGTTTAAAATTAACTTTCATTGAGTTACAAGGGAATATGAAAATTGATGCAAATGACTGAAATATAGATTGTTATATTATAATTCAGCTGATTGTAATCAGTAACGATTTAGTAACCTAACCTTGTCATTTTAAGCCCAAAACCTGTCGGACACCTACTTCCAAATTTTGCCTCACGTTTTATAAACCACTGTATATGAACGGTCTTAACCGTTTTGCTTATTTTTGCTTTCTTCTAATATTTTTTAAACAAAACAACAATGTTTGCTGCTGTCAAAGGCCTCGCCCTTGCGGCGGCTGTAATGACCTTATCCTGCAATTCTGCCGATAAAAAAGCCGGTGGTGCTGGTGGTAATGACCAGGCTTTCCGGTTCAATCCGCCGGTAGGCGCTGCCTATGATATTACCATGCAAATGGATATGGACCAGAAAGTAATGGGTCAGAATAATAAAATCGGTATGAGTACCACCTATAATATGCATGTGAAGGGGCTTGACACAGGAGTATATGACCTGCATATGAAATACAACCATTTCAGGATGTCGATGAATGCCGGCGGGATGGATATGGAAATAGATTCAGACAAACCGGCAACTGAGGCTCCCAATACCGGCGATCCTACCGCTATGATGATAGCTATGATGAACCGTGTATTTTCCGGTATCAAAGGACAGTCATTCAGCATGAAACTATCAGAAAGCGGAGAAATTTCGGATATCAAAGGTCTGCAAAATATAGTACAGGCAATGGTAGACAGCATGGGGCTTCCGCCGGAGGCACAGGCGCAGGTAGGCGCATCGCTCACCGACCAGTTTAATGAAAATGATATCCGTAATTCCTTCCAGACAGCGTATTCCATTTATCCCAATAAACCGATCAAAGTAGGGGAGAGCTGGACCAGAACAGCTTCAGTAAAAGGAAAGATGCCGATGATGATTGATTCAAAATATACAGTAAAAGCGATCGAAAACGGCATTGCTACCCTGGATGTGGCCTCTACCTTCTCTCCACTTGAAAAAGATGGCGGCAGCAATATCAAAGGCACACAGGACGGCGAAATGCAGGTAGACCTGGCCACCGGCATCACTACCGAGGCTAAACTCAATCAGCAGTTTACTATGGAAACCCAGGGAGTACCCGTAGAAATGAAATCGCTTGTAACGATTAAGAGCAAGCAGGTACAGTCGGGTAAATAATTAATATTATTTCTCAAAATAACATTGCCGGCACCGGGGCTCATACACGTCCCGGGCGCCGAGCATAACCTGGTCTTCGTTGGGAATCTTTCGGTAAGAATAATTGGCAATATGGCCGCATTGCACACAGATGGCATGCAGCTTGGTCACATAATCGGCTTTGGCCATTATAAAAGGCATCTGGCCAAAAGGTTTGCCGGTATAATCCATATCCAGTCCGGCTACTATAACCCGGATACCGCGATAGGCGAGTTCATCGCATACATTGGGCAGCTCATTGTCAAAGAATTGGGCTTCATCAATGCCAATCACATCCACATCCTGCGCCATCAGCAGTATTTTCTGTGAATTATCTATAGGCGTACTTTGAATGGCATTCGTATCATGCGATACAATGTCTATTTCATGATAGCGGACATCCACCGCAGGTTTGAATATTTCTACTTTAAGATTCGCAATTTTAACGCGTTTGAGCCGGCGGATCAGTTCTTCGGTTTTGCCGCTAAACATAGAGCCACAGATCACTTCTATCCAGCCACGTCTTTCACCACGTATATTCGGTTCAATAAACATTGTTAATATTTTTATTTCCCAATCTCGTAATCGCTTAATTGGCAAACTGTTTGTAACTTACAGAGGCATTTTATACAGGTTATTTCCCCTGGAGGGGCAATTACCGGCATAATGCGGGCGTTTAGGCCGTAATCGCACTGAAAATACCTTCTTTATCAGCGCTCCAAAAGTAGCATAATGGAACGAATACAGGCATTGATTGCGCAATTAAAAGAGCTGGCAGACCGTCAGGCAGATCCTGCCCAGATGATGCTGTTGGTACAATTGATCCAGCAGGAACTTTCTGCGCATCAGCATACCCCACGCACATTAGGAACTTCGAAGGTTGCCGTGTTAATGCCCGGCAGATCCACGCAGCATACAGAACAGCAGGTATGGGAAAAATATGCGCCTAAACCTGTTGCAGTTACCGCTGTGGCGGAAGTAGCTGCGCCGGTTCCCAATCCCCCCGTTGTGCAACCGCCGGTCATTTCGCAACCGGTAGTACAGGAAGAACCTGTTGTACAAAAACCGGTGCTGCAAAAACCGCTTGTGCAGGAGCCCGTGCCGGTGCCGCCGCCACGTACGCCTGATCTGACTTATGATCCGCTGGTAGAGATACCCACTCTCTCACAACAGGTAAAACAGGCAGAACCCGAATCGATCAATGACCGGTTGAAACAAAGCAAAGTTGAGCTGGCCGAAGTGCTCAAGGAATCACCCATAAAGGACCTCCGCAAAGCAATTGGTATCAACGACCGGTTTTTATTTATTAATGAACTTTTCAGGGGCGATGAGGCTATGTATGAGCGCAGCATCAAAACCATCAACGGTTTCAATATTTATCCCGAGGCAGAATACTGGATCAGCCGCGAATTGAAGACCAAACTGGGCTGGAATATCGATCATCCCTCTGTACTGCAGTTCGATCAACTGGTCAAAAGGCGTTTTTCCTGAATAAAATCAAGAATTTTTCTGGTAGCACCAACGCTGCGGTCTACATATTGTCCTGCAGCCATTCCGGCCTTTACCCGGCTGTCTGGCCATTGTATCCATTGCTGAAGATGTGCGACGGCCTCAGCCGGCTCTGTTATGCTAAAGGCAGCTCCTGCTGCAATCAGGTCTTTCGCCTCTTTGAATTTGTGAAAGACCGGGCCAAATAACAGGGGCTTTGCGTATACTGCGGCTTCGAGTGTATTGTGAATTCCCTTACCAAATCCTCCTCCGATATAACAAGCCATTCCATAGCGGTAGATGGAAGAAAGTAACCCGATATTATCAATGATCAGTACGGGGATGTCTGATGCAGGCAACCCGTTTTTAATAGCTGCAGAGTAGCGGATAGACTGTGGGAAAAGCTTTTCAATTGCGTTAATGCGATTTTCGCTGATGTCGTGTGGAGCAACAACGATGCGAAGGCCTGTATTGGGCATTTGCAGCCATACCTGGTGCAGTAATGTCTCATCTTCGGGCCAGGTGCTGCCGGCAATCAGAGCAGGCCTGCCAGCCGTAAATTGTTCTACAACCGGCACAGAAGCGGCCTGCCGTGCAATAGCCGCAACACGGTCAAACCGGGTATCGCCCGATATGGTCGTGATAGGTCCAATGCCAATATTCTGCAACAGTTGCTGTGAGTTGGCATCCTGTACAAAAAGCTGGTCGAAGCGGGAGAGCATTTTGCGCTGCATAGCGCCATACCATTTAAAGAAAGACATCTTTTCCCAGAACAGTGCCGATACCAGGATCAGCGGAATGTTTCGGTATTTGACTTTTTTGAGATAGTAAAACCAGAATTCGTATTTGACAAAGATGACCAGTGAGGGTTGTACTATTTCCAGAAAGCGGCGTGCATTACGCGGGCCATCCATAGGAAGGTAGAATACCCAGTCTGCGCCGGGATAATTCTTTCTGACCTCGTATCCGGAAGGAGAGAAGAAGGTGAGTAAAAGCTTGCAGGAAGGGTATTGCGTTCGTAATGCTTCCAGCAGGGGGCGTCCCTGTTCAAATTCGCCCAGCGAAGCACAGTGCATCCATACAACCTGCTGGCCGGGAATAATAGCCGATTGCAGCCGCTCAAAGATCTGATGGCGCCCTTTTACCCATTTGCGCGCCTTGGGGTGAAACAGGGCCGCTATGCGGATGCCGGCTTTAAAAGCAAGCAGAAACAGGTTATAAAAAAATAGTCCCAAATGGCGTGATATTGACCGGTTTGTGCCGGGTTGGCAAAAATAAACTCAAACCATGAAACTATTGGTATTTTACTATTTTTGCGACACTTTATAAGATCAGTGTTCGTTGTGTTGTGCCCCTCATGTGAAAACCGCCCCCATGCAGGGATTCTATCACGGCCTACAGTTCAATTTAAGCTTATTCTATGCGTCCAATACAAATGGTGGATACCAAAAGTCAGTATCTGAAGATCAAATCTGAAGTAGATCAGGCGGTATTGCAGGTGATGGAAAGCGCTGCTTTCATCAATGGCAAACCCGTACAGGAATTTGCCGGAAACCTGGCTCTTTACCTCGGAAGCCGTCATTGCATACCCTGTGCCAATGGTACAGATGCGCTTCAGATAGCCATGATGGCCCTGGGGCTGCAACCGGGCGATGAAGTCATAACTCCCTCCTTTACCTATATCGCCACTACGGAGGTAATCGCTCTTTTACGGCTTACCCCGGTATTTGTGGAAGTAGACCCACGCACGTTCTGTATGGATCCTGCAGCATTGGAAAAGGCTATTACCCCTCGTACCAAAGCTATCGTGCCGGTACATCTGTATGGCCAGGCTGCTCCGATGGATGCCATCATGGATATTGCCAGCCGTCACGGCCTTTGGGTCATTGAAGATAATGCGCAGGCCATTGGGTGCGATTACCGCTCTGCCAGTGGCCGGGTGAGTAAAACAGGTACATTGGGGCATATAGGTGCTACTTCTTTTTACCCATCCAAAAACCTGGGGGCTTTTGGTGATGGCGGGGCACTGTTTACCAACGATGACGAGCTGGCTGCCCGTATGCGTATGATAGCCAATCATGGTCAGAGCAAACGATATTACCACGATGTAGTAGGTTGCAACAGCCGCCTCGATACCATGCAGGCCGCTATTCTCAATATTAAATTAAAACATCTCGATAGCTATACAGATGCCCGCCGGCAGGTTGCCGCTTATTATAATCAGGCATTTGCCGGCCAGGCAGGCCTTGTTACTCCTTATGAAGCAGACTATACGCGGCATGTCTATCATCAGTATACATTATTGGTTGAATCCGGCGACCAGTCTGCGGCAAAACGGGATGGACTCAATACCTTCCTGGCCAGTCACCAGATACCTTCCATGATCTATTATCCTGTACCCGGACACCGCCAGGCCATGTTTGCACAGTTTAATACTGCCAGTCAGTCAATGCCGGTTACAGACTGGCTTACAGAGCGGGTTATATCATTGCCCATACATACAGAAATGGATGAAGAGCAACTGGCATTTATTACGGGAAAAGTCCTGGAATACCTCAACAACTAATCAAAAACCAATATTGAATTTATTATGAAGATTGCAGTGGTCGGAACTGGTTATGTGGGTCTGGTAACGGGAACCTGTTTTGCGGAAACCGGCAATGATGTGACATGTGTGGATATTGATGAAAGTAAAGTAACAAAGCTCAGGAACGGAGAAATAACGATTTATGAACCCGGACTGGAAAAATTGTTTCTCCGTAATATAAAAGAAAAACGGCTCCGGTTTACAACGGATCTGGCAGAAGGCATACGGGATGCGGAAATAGTTTTTCTGGCATTGCCCACTCCGCCCGGCGAAGATGGCTCGGCCGATCTGAAGTATGTACTGGGAGTAGCGGCACAGATAGGCAGCCTGCTAACGGACTATAAGGTAATCGTTGATAAAAGTACTGTACCGGTGGGTACATCCGAAAAAGTGAGTGCCGCTATCGCAAAAAATTATAAAGGGGAATTTGATGTAGTCAGCAATCCTGAATTTCTACGGGAAGGTGTGGCTGTAGATGATTTTATGAAGCCCGACAGGGTGGTTATAGGTACTTCTTCGGCGCGGGCTGCTGCTGTGATGGGAGAATTGTATGCTCCCTTTGTACGCCAGGGAAATCCGGTGATTTATATGGACGAACGCTCTGCAGAGCTGACCAAATATGCCGCCAATTCATTTCTGGCTATGAAAATATCATTCATGAATGAAATTGCCAGGCTTTGCGAAAAGCTGGGGGCAGATGTGGATATGGTGCGAAAAGGGATAGGTAGTGACGAACGTATTGGTAAACGGTTCCTTTTTTCAGGCATAGGTTATGGTGGCAGTTGTTTCCCAAAGGATGTACAGGCACTGGCTCATTCTGCTGCCGAGGTCGGCTATGATTTCCAGATACTTAATGCTGTAATGCGTGTTAATAAGGAACAGCGTATTTATCTGATTGAATCTATCAAAGCTTTTTTCGGTAACGAAATAAAAGGCAGGCATTTTGCGTTATGGGGCCTGGCATTCAAGCCCAACACCGATGATATTCGCGAAGCGCCGGCTTTGTTTATTATTGAAGCGCTGTTGGCGGCAGGAGCTACTGTGACGGCGTATGATCCGGAAGCGATGCACAATGTACGTCAGCAGATGGGCAACCGTATTGAATATGTAAGTAGTCAGTATGAGGCGCTCGATAATGCGGATGCACTCATTATAGCTACTGAATGGAATGAGTTCAGGACCCCTGATTTTAGCCAGATTGTTTCCAAATTAAAACGGAAAGCCATATTTGATGGCCGTAATCTTTTTGATGTAAAAAGAATGAAGGACCTCGGTTTTCATTACGTTAGCATCGGAAGGGCCGTTGTAAATCAAAACGAAAAATAGTGTCCAAAAAACGAGTTCTCATTACCGGAGCGGCAGGGTTCCTGGGCTCACATTTATGCGACCGGTTTATCCGGGAAGGATATAAGGTAATAGGGATGGATAATCTCATTACAGGTGACCTGGCCAATATTGAGCATTTATTTAAACTGGAGGATTTTGAGTTTTATCATCATGATGTAACCAAGTTCATTCATGTGGCAGGGCATCTTGATTATATCCTTCATTTCGCTTCACCAGCCAGTCCGATTGATTATCTCAAAATTCCCATTCAGACACTTAAAGTGGGAGCGATGGGCACACATAACTGTCTTGGTCTGGCAAAGGCTAAAAAAGCCAGGATACTCGTAGCCAGTACCAGTGAAGTGTATGGTGATCCACTCGTACATCCGCAGACAGAAGAATACTGGGGCAATGTAAATCCGGTTGGCCCACGCGGTGTATATGACGAAGCCAAACGTTATATGGAATCCATCACTATGGCGTATCATACATTTCATGGAGTAGATACCCGGATAGTGCGTATTTTCAACACCTACGGCCCCCGAATGCGCCTCAACGACGGAAGGGCACTGCCTGCATTCATTGGTCAGGCATTGCGGGGAGAAGATATGACTGTGTTTGGTGATGGATCGCAAACCCGGAGTTTTTGTTTTGTAAGTGACCTGGTAGAAGGTATATACAGATTACTGATGAGCGATTATCATCTGCCTGTAAATATTGGAAACCCCAACGAGATAAGCCTGAAGGAATTTGCAGAAGAAGTGCTAGCGCTCACAGGGAATAAAGTAAAAATTATCTACAAACCACTGCCGGTGGATGACCCGAAACAAAGGCAACCGGATATTACCCGGGCAAGGCAGTTGTTGAGCTGGCAACCAGTAGTGGATCGACGCGAAGGATTACAAGTAACATACGATTATTTCCGGGCATTACCGGAATCGGAATGGAGAAAACAACCCAAAGAATTTCCGCGTATCAGTTAAGAAATCCTGGAAAAATATGGCTATTTATAATGATGTTATAGAAAAGAAAGCGAAACTGGCAGTAATTGGTCTGGGGTATGTAGGCCTGCCTATAGCACTGGAGTTTGCGCGGAAAGTATCCGTGATTGGTTTTGATATTAATGATAAGCGCATAGAGCTTATGAAACAGGGTATTGACCCCAGCAATGAATTGCCAGGGGAAGCCTTTCATGGATGCGATATTACATTCACCAGTTCTACGGAAGTACTCCGCGAAGCCCGGTTTTTTATAGTAGCTGTTCCCACTCCGGTAGATGAGCACAATGTACCGGATCTTACTCCGGTACGCAAGGCTTCCGAAACAATGGGGAAAGTGGTGAAAAAGGGAGATTATGTGGTGTATGAATCCACCGTATATCCCGGTTGTACCGAAGAAGATTGTCTTCCGGTCATAGAATCCATTTCAGGGTTAAAAAATATTATTGATTTCAAACTCGGCTATTCACCGGAACGTATCAATCCGGGCGATAAAGATCACACCCTGTCAAGTATTGTCAAAGTGGTGTCTGGCTGCGATGCTGAATCGCTGGAAGAAATAGCCAAAGTGTATGAACTCGTTGTGAAAGCAGGCGTGCATCGGGCTTCTTCTATTAAAGTGGCAGAGGCAGCCAAGATCATTGAAAATACACAACGTGATCTGAACATCGCACTCATGAACGAACTGTCGATTATTTTTGACAGGATGGATATCAATACTTTCGAAGTACTGGAAGCCGCCGGTACCAAATGGAATTTCCTGAAATTCCAGCCGGGCCTCGTTGGGGGGCACTGTATCGGAGTAGATCCCTATTACCTTACTCATAAAGCGAATGAACTGGGCTACAAGTCGCAGGTAATACTGGCAGGCCGCACCATCAACGATGGTATGGCAGGGTATGTGGCGCAAAAAGTGGTGCAGCATCTGATTGCTACAGTTGGGGATGTGAAAAAGGCACGTGTGCTGATAAAGGGAGCTACGTTTAAGGAAAATGTCAGCGATATCCGTAATTCCAAAGTGGCCGACGTTGTAAATGCATTAAAAGCATTTTATGTAAATGTGGATGTGGAAGACCCTCATGCTGATAGCGATGAACTGCATCATGAGTATGGATTTGGACTTACAGAAGAGGTTCAGGGGCCATATCATGCAGTGATAATCACTGTCCCTCACGCAGTATACGCAGATCTTGATGACGCTTATTTCAATAAGCTTACCGATGATAGAGCATTAATTGCTGACCTGAAGGGCATTTATCGTAATAAATTAACAAGCAGAAAATACTGGAGCCTCTAATTTTTTATGCAAGTAACTACCACCCACATCCCCGACTTAAAGATTCTTGAACCCCGTGTATTTGAAGATAGCCGCGGTTATTTCTTTGAATCCTATAACCAGTCCACTTTTCAACAGAATGGGATCGGCCTGGCATTCGTTCAGGATAACCAGTCCTCCTCTTCATACGGTGTAATACGGGGATTACATTATCAACTGTCTCCGCATGCTCAAACCAAACTGGTACGTGTGCTGAACGGAACAATACTTGATGTTGTTGTCGACATTCGTAAGGGGTCACCCACTTTCGGACAGCATTATTCAATTGAGCTGTCCGCTGAAAATAAAAAACAACTCCTCGTTCCACGCGGTTTTGCCCACGGATTTTCTGTGCTGAGCGAAAAAGCAGTAGTGCTGTATAAATGCGATGGATTTTATAATAAGGAAAGTGATGCAGGTATCTTATACAATGATCCGGCACTGAACATTGACTGGAAAATACCAGGCGACAAGGCAATCGTATCTGAAAAAGACCAGGTTCTGCCGCTTTTCAAAGATTGCCGTAATACGTTCACCTATTAACCTTTAGGTTATGCAACCAACCATTCTGATAACCGGTGCCAACGGACAGCTGGGAAGCGAACTTCGCCAGTTGGAAGATCGGTATCCTGCTTTCAATTTTGTATTTCTGTCCCGCGCTGATCTTCCGCTCAATAATTTCGAAATGATCCGCTCGAGCTTTAAAGCATATCAACCGGCTTTCTGTATTAATTGCGCCGCCTATACTGCGGTTGATAAAGCAGAAACAGAAAGAGACCTGGCCTTCCAGGTCAATGCGGAAGCGGTTGGTATTCTGGCTGCTGTGTGCAAAGAGCAGGATTGCCGGTTTGTTCATATATCTACAGACTATGTGTTTGATGGTACAGCAACAAAACCATATACTCCGGCAGATGCGACCAACCCGCAAAGCGTTTATGGGGCCAGCAAGCTGGCAGGGGAGCAGCAGGCACTGGAGTTGAATCCCGATTCTATTATCATCCGCACTTCCTGGGTGTATTCTGCATTTGGGAAGAACTTTGTAAAGACAATGCTTCGGCTTATGGCTGAACGTACAGAAATAGGTGTGGTTAATGACCAAATGGGTTCACCTACCTATGCAGCCGATCTGGCCGAAGCCATTATGCAGGTTATTGCTTCGGGCAAATGGTACCCCGGTATCTACCATTTTAGCAATAAGGGCATCATCTCCTGGTATGAACTGGCCGTTGCCATCCGCGACTCGATCGGCAGCAGTTGCAGGGTTAATCCGATACCTACCAGTGCCTATCCTACTCCCGCCCGGCGCCCTGCTTATTCGGTAATGGATAGCAGCCTGCTCGCCGAACGATACGGTATTGCAGCTCAACCCTGGCAGGAACGGCTAAAGGCCTGCCTGCAACAAATAGAAAAAGCCCCGCACTAATCGTACAGGGCAGTATATGATGAACCGTCCAAGAGAGCATTTTAATAAAATAATCAGCACAAGCTGACTGCTTTCAGAATATCCCCTGTATAGGGGATGCGATAATTAAATAACTGGCTACTAACAGGCGGCAATAACAGATGAAAAAGAGATTAAGCCGCTGAATACAGGCTGAGATAACCTTCAGACACAACAAAATTAGTGTTTGGCAACACTCCAGACAATTACCTAAAGAGGGTATTGACTTCTTCAGATTTTTGTTGCATCTTTGTACTGTCATATCCGTAATCCCTCCTCCTCTGAATTTCCAGCAACTACCAATTACTAGGTAAAATCACCAATTACAAAACGTATTGCAATTGAAATAAGCCTTTTGGTTTATTTCGGGCTGGATTATTTATAAACCCTTTCAACCTACCACTATGTCAATTTTCTTCTACCTTTTTGGTGCACTGTTCCTTACAGGCGTATTGCTTTCCTTCAAAAAGGAAAATGCATCCTCCTGATACAACGCTTATTGCCTGACCCCGGGATATCCTTCTATACAATAGCTGGAACAGGACCGTTTCCCCCGCTCCAGCGCCTGTACAGACCGGTACCGGGCTCCAAATATGCATTGCTGATAGCTGGCTGCGGCCGGCTATTTTTATCTTCTGGCTGCACAGGTATCCTGTAAATTTGAGTAGCTTTAAACAGAACTTATTTATTCGCTGTCTTTGCAAGGCAAAGAATGCAGGCATGGCATTTGTGAGAATGCTAACAGTGTAAGTTCTTAACTTGCAGGAAGCGTTATTGTTTTAATATAAATAATTGTATAGATATGAAAAGTGGTCTTTTCTTATTGTTTATGTTGGCTCTGGGGGTATCCGCACCGGCCCAATCGCTGAAAGAAGCTTTATATGGCGGTAAACTGAAGCTGGACTCCGGTGCGGTGATCCGGAAAGGAGATGACCTGAAAGCCCATATTGACACCAGCACCAGAAAACCGGTTGTTGCGGAAAAGCAGGCATCGCTGTCCGCAGCAAAAGATTCACTGACACAGAAAGGGCAGACATCGCAACTGACTAATGCTGCCACTCAGCAGGAGGCGGCAGACAACCCTGTAGCCGGCACAACCTCACCGGCTGTTGGTAACAATACCGGTACCAACGCCGCTGCCGACAACAATAAAGTATGGAAAGACTATATCGATGAGTTAATGACGGCCATCCGTACAGATGTACTGCCTTCCAAAAAGATTAAAAACGGCACTTACTATGTACTGGTTGACTACGAAATTGATGTTGACGGGCAGGTAGCGGTAAAAAATATTACCTGCTCACCCGGCAGCGAATACCTGGAAGAACAGGTGAGAGAACGTATCAATCTGACGGCTCCGCGCCTGACCCCGCTTCTGAATACATACGGCAAACCACGGAAGGCAGCCAAAAAACAAAATCTGACCATTACCAAGTAATTGCGGATCTACTATAATTACCTCAAAGCGGATACCTCAACGGGTATCCGCTTTCTGTATATTATCCGTCAAATCCTCATCCAGCACATAGTTATAAGGATCAATAGATACCAGGGCAGGTTTATGATCTGTTATAAGTGTAATACGCGTTGTTTTTTTATCAATAAAAACCCATTGCTGCAATATCGGGCGGGTCTCCTCTTTCCGCTCATCATCGGGTACATACCAGACAGTAAGCGGCAGCCATAATAGCGGGCCCGCCGGATGCTGTTGTTTCCCCACGCGATTTTGCTGAGCTACGGTGAGTTCGGTCTGTAACTGATAACGGCCATCTGGCTGTTGCCGGCAGCTTACAATTCTGACCGTGTTGTTGTAGGAGGCAACCTCTTCTATTGTTTGCCTCACAAACTGCTGCTGTTCCGGAGAGGCCACTTCAAGAAGCAGCCTGGTAAAGTCATCCACTACAGCCTTAGTGTGACCCGTACCATGCCCGCGCAGGAGTTGTCGCAGTGCGGCTTCAAATTTATCCTGACCCAGCATTTCTTTCAGCATATAGAAACTGAGTCCACCTTTCTGATAAGCCACAAAAGGTTGCCCGTTGCTGTGTGCCAATGGTAATTCTTCATCGGTTCCTGTACGCATGGCAAAGTAATACTCATTGTCTTTTTTGAAATATGACCGGAGGTACATCGGCCCAAATCTTTTTTCTACTACTGCAGCTTCTGTATACTTGGCAAGCGACTCGGTGAGCGTAGCCCGTCCGGCAACCGGCAGGGGTGCCAGCTGTTGCGCCCACCACTGGTGTGCCACTTCGTGTGCTGTAGTGGCATAAGCGAAATTGAAAAGACTGCTGTCGCGGAAATCGGCCATAAAATTGAACATTTCTGTACTGAACAATACACCGGGGTAAGCAGTGGCCGAGCCGGGGTAGTGCGGTATTTCTGCCAGGCTTATTTGTGAAAGAGGGTACGGACTAAAATGGGTGTCGCCATAGTCAATGGCATCCTTTAATGCCTGCATTATTATAGCTGTATTAGACGTGTGGTCCGGATGATAATACACGCGGAATGTTCTTTCTTTATAAAACTCTTCCTTAATGGCATAGCGGGCCGAGCTAAAGGCAAACATAAAGGACATGGGCTGGGGAGAGCGGTAGTGAAAATAATGCCGGCCATTGGCCACCCATTCTTTTTCCAGTATACCTGCTGTCACTACATGCTGATCTGCAGCTGTAGAAAGAGTGGATTCGAAATCGATGAGGCGGTAAAAACTGTCAACGGAAGCCACGGTTCCCTGGGGAGCCAGGCCCCAGCGTTTGCGCAATGCCTCATCGTCTATTTCAAGACGCTGATTGTAGCCAAAGGCGGGTACATATTTTTCCAATTCCACATAGCTGCCATTACTGACCACAGCATGCTCACTGTTGAAAGGCCGGAAACGGTTAGGTAATCGTTTTATAATAAACTGCAGATTGCGTACTTCGCCCGGTTCCAGTGGCTGTTTCAGTTTATAACGGTATTGTTTGAAAACATGATCTGCAGTGATTGGGGTGGCATCAGGTATAATTAACTTTACAGAGTCGATCTCCGGGTCTATCCCAAGCCATAATTCCGACAGTGGGTGTGACGATACATTTTTGTAACTATAATTTCCTTTTACCTCATATGACCCCTGCTCAGGATACAGGGCAGTTTCCATCTTTACAGCGGTAATAACAGGCTGTACAAGGGCTGCAAGTGGTTTGTATTTCTTTTCATACTCATACCGCCAGTTCAGCGCATTTGTTGAATTTCTCGCGGTGCTTAACTGATTACCGGAATGTGCAATATAAAATCCCAATCCTGTGCAGCAACCAACGGCAATAACAAATGCAAGGGCCCATCTGCCCGGTCGCTGGCGGAAAAGATTTTTCCAGCGTTTCCGCAATCCGGTTTCTACCCCTCCCTGCCATAATGAAGAAGCAAGAATGGCCAGAGCGGCGGCACAACTCAGCCAGTAGAGCATCAGCCAGTTAAAAGCGCTGGTATAATATCCCCAGCCATTCATATTGCGGTAGGAGAGAGCAGGGAATACAGCATAGCGCGCCAGATTACCCGGCATTCGCCCATAGAGAATAATACCCAGTAGCAACAGGCTTAGTAACATTCCTACATATACATTTCGCACAAGTGTCTGTATAAACAGGATGAGAATAGCGAAAAGCAGTAGGGGTAGTCCTGCATAATAATACAAAGACAGGTAAACGTGCCATTCGATAGCTGTGCTGCCAGCAGCCATTTGTACACCAATACCCGTTGCAATATGCAGCGTTAATAAAAGCATGATTAATGCCGCCAGGGCTCCGGCTTTGGCAAACCAGAGTAACCGGGGAGGCGCAGGGGTGGAGAAAATAAGTCCTTCCATACGACTGCTATGCTCTTTGTTGATAAGCTCACCTGCATAGAAAACGAGCAGCAGCAGGGCAGGTTTTACAGACAGCAGATATTCGGCGATATATCCGCTGTTGGCATAAAACTTTATTCCATATGGTCCGCTGAAAGCCGATTCGAAAAGGTCAATGGCATACATAAAAACCCACAGCGCCAGCATGACTATAAATGGGATCTGACGGAAAAGTGATTTTGTGTGCAGTAAAAAATGAGAATAAACAACCTTGAAGGAATACAGCCAGCTGTTGTCGTCTGCTGCAACCGGCCGATAAATGGTTCTGCCAGGGGGGATTGTTTCTTTGTTTTGTTTTCTTCCATAACCCTGGCCAGACCGGAAACGAAATCTGATAAAACTGACAGTGAGTATCAGCAGGGAAACCGCTATCCACAAAAGCCTGTTGAGCAGAAATGGTCCATGCAGCGCAAACAAATCCCGGTTGCGTTGAGCAGGCATCCACTCGCGGGTTTGAGTTAAAAAAACGGTAATGCCGAAGGGATCAATAAGGAAAGGCCATAACCTGTTATTGCTGTATGGCAGGGTAGAGCGCGCCATCAATGGCGACTGGCCGAGTATGGATACCGTCATATACAGCATAAAGATCAACACACCTGTAGCATAGACTGCCCTGGTGCTGCGGGTAACCAGGCTTACGGAAAAAATGATACTGCAACAAAAAAGGGCATTGGGAACAGCCATTACCAGCAGTGGTTGAAGATAAAACCACAACCGGAAGGGCCCGCTCCGCTCGGGAGCCACCAATCCCATACCAAGAATCAGCCCTGCGGCCATCAGTACAAAAAGAAAAACGACAGACAGGAGTAATCCGGTAAACCGGATACTGAAATATTGCAGACGGGTAATGCGTGTGCTGAAGACCAGCGCATCCATCCGGGAATTGTGATCCCGTAAAACAAAAGCAGTGGAAAACAGTGTCGTTACAAAAATGGCCAGCAGCGATAGTATGCCGAAAATGCTGGTGTTGGCATAAGGGGAGTTTTTATAAACTTCGGGGCCGCCAAACTCGCCCTGTACCATAGCCATACCCAGTGCCAGAAACACGAGGGCGGCTATCCAGAACAAAAGCTGCCGGCTATAATAACGGGCTTCAAAACCCAGTAATGCCTTAATCATGCGGTTACCTCCTTTTCTGTGTGCTGAGTGCCAAATAGTACAGAGAAATAAACGTCTTCGAGACTGGGAGAGAGCGGTTCAAAGCCGGTGGCGGGCCGCTCGTCGCAGAATACATGTATCTGCAGCCGCCCGGCCACCCGACGGGAAGAAAGTACGGCCCACTCATCCTGATACAGTTTCAGTTCTTCTTTGGATACAGTCTTACTCCATACCCTGCCTTCGAGTGCAGCCATCAGTACAGCTGGTTTGCCCTGCAGTAAAACCCGGCCCTGCCCCATTACCGCCATTTCAGGACACAGATCATATACATCTTCTACAATATGGGTAGACAGAATAACCACTACCTGTTCTCCGATCTCGCTCAGCAGATCGTGAAAGCGGTTGCGTTCAAGCGGATCAAGACCTGCCGTTGGCTCATCTACAATGATAAGTTTAGGATCCCCCAGCAATGCCTGGGCAATACCAAAGCGCTGACGCATACCGCCTGAATAGCTGGCTACAGACTGCTTCCGCACTTTATACAGGTTTGTCTGATCAAGTAATGCAAGTATCTGTTCGCGGCGTGCTCCGGCATCAGTAATTCCTTTCAGTATGGCCAGGTGTTCCAGCAGATCAATGGCCGATAGTCGCGGGTAGACACCAAAATCCTGTGGCAGATAACCCAGGCGACCACGCAGCCATTGGGGTTGCTGATGTATGTTGATGTTATCAAACAGTACCTGCCCGCTATCTGGTTCCTGCAGGGTTGCCAGCGTACGCATAAGCGACGATTTACCGGCGCCATTCGGCCCAAGCAGGCCAAACATACCCTGACTGATAGTAAGTGACACGCCTTGCAGCGCTTTCACTCCGTTTTTGTATGTTTTGTTGAGATCAGCAATTGTAAGCTGGTGCATGATAGTTGTATTTGCCGGCAAAGTAGCAGCAGCTACGGTTGAGGTACAACTAATCATGATCAATGGGCGGCGTGTGCTGATGATCGCCCGCGAACAAGGATCAATACGTTCGTCCATAAAAAAAGGATGTTTATCATTAAAACTTGCTGGAGAACGACTGTTGCATTCATTTTACGCCGTGCTATATTTTATGAACAGAAATGCGGGGGGCGTGCAGCTGGCCGAAAAAAATACATCACTTCTTTTTCTGTCGGGAGTCTGGTGCTGGCTGGCTATTGCTTATGCGCTTAATGAAGGTTCCCCGGTATGGCAGCATTTCCTGCAGGCACTGGGCGTAATGGCCGTATTGTTATGTCCGCTGGCATTGTTTTACTATTTCAGACAGGCCTTGCGCGCGCGCTATTCGGCTGTTCAATACAGGATCTGGTGGATGGGCTGTTTTGTATGCTATTTGCCGGGGCTGGCTCTTTTGACAACCTATGTATGGCCTGGCAGCGTAGTGCCTGGCTATCTGTTTATGATAGGGGTAAGCTGTCTGCTTCTTGAGTTGCTGTTGCTGGCCCAGGGATATTATTACAATCGTATTCGTCATTGGAGCTGGATCAGGCAGATCAGTCTGGAGAAAGCGGTTTTACTGAGTCTTGTTCTTTTATCGCTTTGCCTGGGAGTTATGGCGGTATCGAGTTGGGGCGATCCGGAGTATCATGATAGCAGACGCCTGTTGCTGGGCTTTGTATTCAGACCGCAGCAGCTTTTACAGCACATGGGGCTTTTTGTGGCATTTACCGGCCAGTTGCTGCTGATGTATCTCTGTGGCTATTTCTATTTCTATATTAATCTCAAATGGCTCGTGCCGGAGGTTTTAAGGAAAAAAGGAGTGGTTTACTATATGCTCACCGCGCTGGCTGTGGTGGGTATTACCTATCCTCTTATCGGGCAGTTCCTGCTTTTGTTACCAATCAATGATTTGCTGGGCGGTGTTTTCCCCGACAACCCATTCCGGCTCGAATCGGCATTTGCGGCAGCAGCCATCATCCTGCTCAGCCTGCCTGTAGTACTGGCTGTGCAATCGGCACGGCAATATCAGCAGATTGTGGCACTGGAAAAAGAAAAAACACAGGCCGAGCTGGATCTGCTCAGGCAGCAGCTGGACCCTCATTTTTTCTTCAATACCCTCAATAACCTGTATGCACTAAGCCTGCAGCAATCGCCGCAAACTCCCGATAGCATTTTGCAGTTATCTGAACTGATGCGCTATGTAATTTACCGTGCCAAAGAACCCCTGGTGAGTGTGGCAGAAGAAGTAAAATATCTGCAGGATTATATTGATCTGCAGCAGATGCGGCTGCGTAGGAAACCGGATATTCAGTGCCATTGGGAGGCTGCAGCAGATACGCCCCCGGTTGCGCCACTGCTGCTGATTGTGCTGGTAGAAAATGCATTCAAACATGGTATAGAGCCCGCAGACACGCCCGGTTTTTTACATCTCCGGCTTCAAAGCAATGCCCGCCATCTTAGCTTCAGCTGTGAGAATCCGGCCGGGGAAATTTCCGGGAAAAAACCAGGAATAGGTCTGGATAATCTGCGCCGCCGCCTGTCTTTGCTGTATCCGGGTAGATATGAACTGAAAACAGGGAAAGAAAATCATATTTTTAAAGCAGAGTTGTATCTCGACTTTACATGAAATTACGTTGCCTGATAGTGGATGATGAGCCGCTGGCGCATGAAGTAATACTGCGCTATATGGCCGATACGCCTTTTCTGGAAAAGGCCGGGCAATGCTATCTGGCTACCGAGGCAATCGCTTTTCTGAATACACAGCCGGTTGATCTTATCTTTCTCGATATTCAGATGCCCAAACTGACCGGGCTCAATTTTTTGCGTACACTCAAACAACCACCGCTGGTGATTATTACATCGGCCCACGAAGAATATGCACTCGAAAGTTTTGAGCTGCAGGTTTGTGATTACCTGCTCAAACCATTCCGGTTCGATCGTTTCCTGAAAGCAGCCAACCGCGCGCTATCGCTGTTTACTTTACAGCAAAACACTACATCCGCTGCCGCGCCAGCCAAAACAGATCCGGTAGCCGGGGTGTCACCATTATATGTCAAAGCCGATAAAAAGCTGATACAACTGCAGCCAGGGCAATTATATTATCTCGAAAGCCTCGGCAACTATGTGAAGGTATGGGATGATAAAAAATACTTGCTGACACAACGAACGCTTAGCAGTTTTGAAGAACAATTGCCCGCGGAGATGTTTATACGCATACATAAATCGTATATCATCAACCGGAGGCATGTACAGTACATTGAAGGCAATATTATACGTCTTACCAACGGTAAAGAATTGCCCCTTGGAAAGAATTACCGGCATGCGATTAAGCAGCTGCTTTTGTAGAAGGCACAGGGTGAAAGGTAGAGGGAGTAAGTTATAAGGTATAGGGGCTTCGTATTAGGTCATGTAATAGTCAGGATTTGACCTTGCAGACATTGTCAGATAAGTTTAAACTAATCGTACAGTTTTGAACCTTTAATATTTTGCCGGCAATGTCCTACGGCATTGAAAAGAGGACTTGCCAGGAAAAGCGTTGATCCGACAGGATCATTCCATGTCAATCAGGATAACTTGTCAGATCAAATGCTGGGTTTTACAGGTCATACTTCCACCTATCTTCTGCCTTTCACCTTTTGCCTTTCACCTTTTCCCTGCTACCTTTTGCCGGCTATTGGAAAAGTGTTATATTCACTATCCATTAAACCTTAAGCCATGCATGGAAAGTCACCCGCACCACTCATGCCCAAGCAAGCCAATGTGCTCACATTAAAAGAAGGCATGGACCGGACAAACTACTGGCGCGAAGCCGTAAAGACCCATTTCGAGATCCCTCCCTCTAAAGTACCCGTTGGTTTTTTTATCCCATTTGAAGATTTCAAAGATATCGTGGAAGCTTATAAAGGATACGTTGATCCAAAGGGTAACGAACGGCCCTGTGTGGGAGTGCGTATTTACCTTACACTACCCGGACCGGTTGCTCCTGGTCAGCCTATTCCTCCCGATAGCCTTAGCGGAGTACTGGTTCCCTGTTATGCCGCTCCGGTGCAGCCAGCAGGGGGAGAGGTGGGGATATTACCTCCAGTGGATTATAAGGATATCCTGATCGAAGTGCCGGCAGATAAACAGAATGCGTATTCCATCTATGATCTTACGCAGCCCTGTCCGCCTATGTGCGACCCGGAAAGTCCGCTTATGTAAACACTCATGCAATAAGAAACAGATGAAATATTTTTTTGCAGGCATACTGGTGCCTGCAAGTGCTGTTATTCCTGTGTGTGTTGCGCTTGGTAGGCGGCAGCAACTGGCTGCCCGCCACTGGATATTGTTTGTATATCTCATCATTACCTTATTGGGTAATATCCTGGCCCGGTATCTCGCACAGCACGGTATAAGGAATACACCCCTCTTTCACCTGCATACCATCGTTGAAATGGTATTGTTTTCTTTTTTCTTCCGAACACTGTTTCGCGCACAGATAATACGGACTGCAATTATTGGTATAGCAATAGTGTTTTCCCTATACTGTGTTGTTAATTTTATCTTTTTGCAAAGTATCTATTCATTCAATTCTTATACCCGGTCCATTGAAGCTATTATACTTATTTTATTCTGTGTAATGTATTGGTGGAAGGGAGCGACAGCCGCGGGTGACAGCCCCTGGGTAGCTATAGCAGACAACTGGGCAGTAAGTGGAATACTTTTTTATTTTTCGAGCGCATTATTCCTCTTTATCTTTTCCAATTACCTTTTACAGCATGTCAGCAAACAGGCTAATGTGCTGGTCTGGAATATTCATGCGGCCATCGTATTGCTGATGTACCTGTTGCTGACGGTAACATTTCTAAAGTCGAAGCGATGAATGACAATATGTATATGCTCATTTTGCTGGCAATGCTGGGTTCGGCCTTGCTGGTTGTATCGTTTATAGTATTGCAGATCAGAAATCAGAATAAAGTGTTGTTGCAGAAAAGACGATTGCAGGAAGCAGAGTTGTTTCATCAGAAAGCGTTGCTGGAAGCCATGATCACTTCGCAGGAGGCAGAACGTAAACGTATTGGCATGGATTTGCATGATGAAGTAGGCGTGGTACTTGCAGCATTGCGTATGAATATGGAAAAAGCTTCAGCTGATAGCGGGGCTTCTTCTTTTCCTCTACAGTCATTTAAGACGGCTATTGACCGGGTCATGGAAAATGTGAGGCATATAGTCCATTCCCTTTCTCCGCGTATATCAGGAAGTTTTGGTTTTTATGATGCTCTTCATGAACTGACAGATGTTGTAAACCGCTCCGGCAATATTGTTGTTGAAGTCCGTTTTCCCGAACAACAGCAGCCGGTATTTGCAGACGGGCAGCATGCCATGGCGCTGTACCGCGTTCTGGCCGAACTGATCAGCAATACCATGAAACATGCATCGGCTACCTTGATAAAAATTGATGTGACTCTGGCAGATAACCGGTTAGAAATTGAATATAGTGATAATGGTAAAGGAATGGCTTTGGACAACAGGCAGACAAAAGGCATGGGCCTTCACAATATAGAGAGCAGGCTCACAATGATCGGTGCCAGCTGGCAGGTGAGTACTGTACCGGACGGGGGATACAGCATGCATATTTCAACACCTTTAAAGTAAACGGATATGACACCCATCCGGATCGCATTGGTAGATGATCAGTTGTTGTTCAGGCAAAGCCTGGCGATGCTGATGCAGGGTGAGCCGGATATAGCCCTTGTGCTGGAGGCTGATAATGGCGACAGTTGTTTGAAAGGACTAGCCGGTTTGAGCGAGCTCCCCGATATTTTACTGGCAGACATGGAAATGCCCGGCATGGATGGAATTGAATTAAGTGAAAAATTGCATCAACTCTACCCTTCGGTGAAGCTGATAGTCCTGTCGGTACATGCCAGTGAACGGCTGATAGCCCGCATGATAGACCAGGGAGCCTGTGGCTACCTGACCAAAAACTGTGACAGAGCCGAGTTGATGACGGCTTTGTATACGATCCGATCAACCGGCTATTATCTGAATAGTCGTGTATTGAATGCTATGCGCAATGTATCGCGCAATATTACCATTTCTCCTAAAAATCTCACTGGTGTGCCGGTGGCCTTATCAAAAAGAGAAAAGGAAATACTCCATCTTATCTGTAAGGAATACAGTACTTCGGAAATAGCACAGCGCCTCTATCTTAGTCCACGCACGGTGGAAGGGCACCGCAATAACTTGCTTCAGAAAACCGGTCGCCGCAATACTGCCGGCCTGGTCCTGTTTGCCCTCAAATACCGCCTCTTCGAAACCGCCTACTGAACCAGGTATTTCTACCTGGTTTTTAAAAGGAGTGTAACTGCCTGCCTTCTGCCTTTGTATGCAACGTTAATTTGTTGCGCAGCCGGCTGTTTATTGTTAATCTTTAAATCATTTTTTATGCAAAAGGAAAAGGTCGTTCATGCCGATATCCCATTTCCCGAAAGCCAGATGGAAGAGGTGGTAAGAACAACTCATCCCCCTTACCAGTATATATGCCGGCTTGAAAGCAGTTTTCACAATGCCAGTACATCAGGTACCGGAACGCTCATTGGAGACCGCTATGTACTTACAGCCGCACATAACCTGCTCAACGATACTTATGGCAAGGCAACAGAAGTTCGTGTTACCCCAGGTCAGACAGGTGGTCGTCTGCCTTTTGGGCAGCAGATGGCTGATGCTTTTTTTTATACAGAAGAATATGCCACGCATCCCGCTCCATATCCTGCCGGCGATGGCGTAATCGATTACACCCGTTTTATTTATGATTATGCAGTAATACGCCTGCCTAAGCCTTTTTTCAGGGAAAACCCATTGGGTCCCTATGTGGCTTCATTCAGAGAGCTTGACAGAAAACCGGGACTTATCATTGGTTATCCTGGCTGCAAACCTGCCGGCACCATGTGGGAGGCAAGGCACCCTATCCAGGCCAACGCAGATCAGGAAGAGCTTCTTTTTTATCGTATCTCTACCTGTCCCGGCGACAGTGGGGCAGCGGTTCTCTGCGATGTGAATGAACAACTGCGTATTGTAGGCGTTCATGTGGCCGGTTCCGAATTTCTTCAATCCAATTTCGGTGTTCGCATCAATGACGAAGTATACAGCAATATTCGTAAGTGGATAAGCTGATCGCTTCACCGCATCCTGCATTCAACTATTCATTTATCGTTTTTCTTAACCATTTAAAACCTATCATTATGGGACAGGGACCTTCTATTCAACAAATGGCCGAAAAAGAACAGGCCTTCCGTGATTACCTCACAAAAATCAGGGGTGAGCTCGAAAAAGATAAAGAGAAAGACACGCAAAACCTGCAGGTCGAAATCGACAATTTTTACCACAAAGGTGGCTGGGAGTATAAGCCAATGCTCCAGCTCGATAAGGTAGAAGTGCAGCAGGTGTCTTCCTGGTCGCTCGACAACATTGTAAAAATGCTGAATGGTGTATCGTCGGCCATATTCGGTACAGATGATCCGCCCGAAGGAGTAAAAGTGGAAAAGCCTTCCGACCTTACCAAATCCATGCAATACCTGGATAACCTCTCACTCCTGCTGGTGAGCAAGGCTTTTTCAGTGATTCAGGGTATCCTGGAAACCTTTGCCACCGAATCATCGTACAAAGGACAATCTATTACCAAAGTGGAGGTAGTGGCTCCGGGCATTACCCTGTTTGTTTCCATTCGTTCGGATGTCTGGAAGAACCGGGGCTTCTTTAACAATGATTCCATTGCGCAGTACCTGTTTATCGTACGCTCTTACTTCTCTCTGCAACAGGCCGGCGATATATCAAAGATCAACGATATACAGGCCTACGAAGAGCTGAAGACCGCTTTCCGTATACGCATTTCAGCATTGAGTGACCGGATCGCCAATCCTGAAACACCCTTCTCGGCTATGGAAGAGCTGGATCAGGAGCTGGGTTTCTATGCTAACAAACTGAGTGAGATCCAGGGCATGATCGAATCGCTGGAAACGAAGAAAAATGCCGAACTCCGTCGCTCATTGCGTCAGGCAACGCAAAAACGACTCAGAGAAGTGGCCCAGCCGGCTTAAGGATCTACAGTACCGGTTATACAGGAAGCCCGGCTTATCAGGCCGGGCTTCTCATTATATGTTTTTGTGTTTGGGTGTAAAAATCCCGGTATGATATATTATGGATTAAAAAAAATCTAACATCGCTATCTAATCAGCAGGATATTCCCCTTTTTGGTAATAACCTTACCGGTATAATCTACCCCCTGTACCATGTATACAAAGTTTCCGCTGCTTTGCGGTTGTCCTCCTATCATGCCATCCCAGCCACGGCCCATGCCTGATGTACTGAATATCAGCTGTCCCCAACGATTGAACACACGGAAATAATTAAGCCGTGTAATACCTACGCATACGGGCATAATCACATCATTGAGTCCGTCTGCGTTGGGTGTAAAGGCATTGGGCATGAATATATCGGCAGCCGTTTTGAAGATTTTTACCGTAATGTTATCGGAAGCTGAGCAGCCGGCTGCCGTACTGGCGGTAGCTACATAGGTAATCTGATCGGGGCTGCTGCTGTTGAATGTTGCTACAGGATTGGCAATAGCCGTATTGTTTAGATAGCTGGCAGGTGTCCAGGAAAAAATATTGGCTTCCGCACTATTGGCACTGGCTTGTAACTGTAGTGGCTGACCAATGACCACGCTGGTGTCGTTGCCGGCAAATACTATAATTTTAGGAGCTACGTGTATAGGTAAACGGGCTATATAGGCGTTGGGACAACCGGCGTTGTAGACAGAGAGCAGTAAGGCCGTACTGCTGGCAGGAGTGACCGTACCGGTAATGGTATATGGCTGCACAGGAACGCTACCATTCCCCGATGCGAGCACTATAGACGGGTTACTCCAGGTGTAGCTGGTACCAGTAGTTATACTGGCTGTGAATGCAGCTGATTTCCCATAGCAAATCGATGCTGTGTCGGGTACAAATGCAGCGGCAGCAATAGGAGTCGGAAAATAGTGAATGCTGGCCGTAAGGCTGGTGTCGGCAGGGCAGACCCCGCTTTTTACAATCACACGATAATGAGTTGTTGTGGTAATTGTACCTGGTTGAAAGGACTGCTGCTGCCCCGCTGCGTAAAGATTACTCCAGTTGATATTATCTGTTGATGACTGCCAGTTCTGCACATTACCATTGCTGGCGTTTAACTGCAGGGTGGGCCGGGTAGTTTCACCCTGGCAGATATTGGTGTTGGCAGGAGAAAGGCTGCCTCCGGCAGACTGAGTGTTGACTGTAATGACAGCCGCATGACTGGTGTCGATACTACAGGTATTGCCATTTTGAATCAGTGCTGCATAATGTGTGGTCGTCTGCAGGTTTTGTGCGAGATAGCTATTGCCTGTAATATTCAGGCTGCTCCAGTTAACACCATCTGTTGATGATAGCCAATTGAGCACACTGCCTCTGTAACCCGCAGTAGTAAGCAGTGTACTGTTGTTGCCGGCACAAACAACTGCATCACTGTTTACCTGACCTGCAATAGTGGGTAATGTGGTGGTGACGGCCAGCGTATCTTTCAGGTTGGCACAACTATTAGCCTGCTGCACGATGATGTTGCCTCCGTTGTTTCCCACTTTTACCCGAATCGTATTGGTATTGGCGCCGGAAAGAATAGTCCATCCTGCCGGAACTGTCCAGTTGTAAGTGGCGCCTGCCAGAGCAGGTATGGAATAAGTAAGTTCGCTATTGGTACAGGCGGTAGGGCTGCCACTTATTTCAAGACCAGCGCAGGTATTGCGCAAAGCCACATAAGCATAGGCGAAATGCGCGCCGGGCGTACAGTTGTCTGCTTCGAATGTAAGGGTTACCTGCTGTCCGCGATAAGGCGAAAGATCAAAAGTGACTTCTGTCCAGTTTTTTGTCCATACATCCTGCAGCCAGGTACCCGCATTATTGTTGGTACCGGAATAGGAAAGAAATAAAACCGGACTGTTGGTAAACCCATTAGCCAGAGCAGCGGCCGTATCCAGTGTGGCTCCTGTAGAGGTGTTACCGCCATTATTACCCGCATTGTTCAGGGTAGGCAGGTAATACTCCGGAGAAGCACAGCTGATAACACCGGCACTCGTACGTAGGGTGGCTTTAAAAAGTGGTTGCTGATTGGAATTATGTGTACCATTTTCCAGTACCAGTGCATAGGCATAGGTCATGGTATAAGGCACTGCCGCGGAGCCGGCTGGCACATTGATGGTGTAGGTTATGGCCCGGGTAAAACCACCCGGGTTGCGATTCGTTGAATTGAGATCGTGCGAATTGGTGGTTGATCCCAGCTGCACGGAATAATTATAAGCATATCCATTGATGACAGGGATGGTGGGAAATCCGCCAAAATGGTCGTTGAAGGAACTGGTAATGACCTGGATGCCGGTATTGGAAAGACTGTATTCTGGTATAGTCGTAACCCCATTATTTGGAAGCGGATAATTCATAACAGCACCACCAACCAAGCCGGTACTTGCCGACCAGTTATATAAATCTCCCGTAGAAAAATTAATATTAACCGGACAGGTTTGGTCCTGGCTATGGGCTGATGTAACCAATAGCAGCAAGAAGGGTAACCAAAAGGTCGCTCGTTTATGGGGCATACAGTATAAAAGTAACAGTTCGGCATTGAAAACGTCTGCCGGATCGACGATCTCCGGTTTTGACCCGGTGATCTTTTAGTGCAAACGGTTTCTTTGGCTCAAAATTGCAGCCACAGCAAGGATAACAGTTGGAGAGGAGTACTGTTGCCGAAGCACAGCATTCTTTTCAAAAGTACTGATTTCAACGATTCAGTCAAGACGGCCGCAGGAGCGGATCAGGGTAAGGAGCCACCTGTTTGACTACACGGATAGATGGAGATAACTGCTGACTCAAAAGAACGGAAGCAGAGTTTAGAAATGGCCAACTGATGTTGTGAAAACCATTTTTGTTTAAAATAAATAATTGCAAATCATTGATTTTTATATTATTTAAATTTATTCAATTTTCAAAGACCATAGGGGAATCAATCTATAATATTTATCTTGTGGACTCGTTTTAGTACAGCCTTTTTTTGATTTTATGAACCTACCCACCACCCGAAACATTGCACTCGCAACTACGAAATACTGCACTGCCATCTTTTTGTATCTGTTTTTTTCACTTTCTGCTATGGCCCAATCCAGTGATGAGGAGAATCCGAATATTTCCCTGCAGGAAGTAAAGAGAGAATTTGTTGTTATTGCAGGAAATAGCGAACATCCTGTTCTTATCAAAGAAGAATCGAATCTGACTTATTACTGCAAAGAATATCGGGCAACTGTGCAGGTAGCGGAGTTCTATAATGATATGGAGACGCTCGATGATGTTGATATCCTGGTCGATGGATCTAAAAAACATGGCATCATTCCCAAAAAAGAGTTTTATGAGTCTGATGGTATCTTTTATTCAGATGCAAGGGTCTGTTATTTTAATTTACCACTGAAAAATCAGGGTTCGGTTTCTACAGTAAGGTTTAAAAAAACCTACCTGGATCCTAAATATTTTGCAAGCATTCATTTTTTACAACCTCAGCCGGTGACAAAAGGTGAGGTGGTCATCAGGGTACCTTCCTGGATGAAACTGGATATAAAAGAATACAATTTCGGGCAATATGGTATTCAAAAGCAGGTATCACAGCAAGGTAGCGAAACTGTATACCGGTTTGTGATGGAAAATTTGCCCGCGCTAAAACGGGAGCCATTTTCTCCAGGCTTTACGCATTATTCTCCCCACATACTTATTATGACCCGGTATGCAGAAACTCAACAGGGGCGCCAGAATTATTTTAATACGCTCAATGATCAGTATGCATGGTACCATCAACTGATCATGGATGCGAGAAACGATGAGCCTTTTGTAAAAGAAAAGGCTCAGGAGATTACGAAAGGACTTTCTGCAGATGCTGATAAAGTGCGTCATATCTTTCAATGGGTACAGGACAATATCCGCTACATTGCTTTCGAAGACGGTATTGCGGGATTCAGACCCGAGAAGGGAAGTGAAGTGATGCGGAAAAAATACGGCGACTGTAAAGGAATGGCCAATTTGCTGGTAGAAATGCTTCAATCGATTGGGCTCGATGCCCGGCATTGCTGGATTGGAACCCGTCATTTGGTGTACGATTACAGCACTCCTTCACTCGCAGTCGACAATCATATGATTGCCGTCTGGATGAACAATAAGAAACCAGTATATCTTGATGCAACCGAAAAGTATATCGGGATAGACGAACTGGCCGAACGTATTCAGGGACGGCAGACACTCATCGAAGACAATGCCAATTACATTCTTGACAGAGTGCCTGTACGGGAACCCGGCCAGAATACTTTGTTTGAAAAACGATCGCTTTCTATCGAAGGGAATAACCTAAAAGGACATGTAATACAAAGCTGGAAAGGGGAGAACAGGGTCGCGTTGCTGGAAGGCATTAACAGCATTAAACAGGAAAATCAGAACATCGTACTGAAAAATTATCTGTCCAGAGGAAAGAATAACTTTGAGATCAGTAATCTCCGCATAAATAATTTGACTGATTATAATAATGAGCTGAGTGTTGAATATGATTTAAACTGGAAAAATGTGCTGGCAGCGTTTAATAATGAAGCATACCTCGAACTGGATAATCGCCGCAAATTTGAGGATCTCAAAATTGATACCGCCAAACGTAAGCTGCCCTACTGGTTTCAGTTTAAAGATCATATTGTTTTTGAGACAACTTTAAGAATACCGGCCGATAAAAAAGTGACCGGCATTCCTGCATCCTTAAAGATTGAGCGACCAGGGTATCGGTTTTCAGGATCATACTCGGTAAACGACACTGCATTGGTTTATCGCTGCGAAATCGCATTGCTGAATACAGTACTCGGTACCGGTGAGTTTCGCCAGTGGAATGAAGATGTACTTCAATTAAAAGATTTCTATAATCAGCAAATCGTCTTAACTACCCGCAAATAATTTTTATATGAAAAAAATGGCACTCCGTTTAACGGTATGTCTCTTGCTGTTTGTGTCAGCAATACCGAAGGGTTCGGCTCAGAGTAAAAGCGAAGAAAAATACAGGAAGGAGTCTGAAAAAATCCGCAACGAAGTCTGGGCCTGGGACAAACCTGAGTTTAATAACACTGCAGTGCCGGATAAATACAGTAACACATCGCAGGTGGTGATAGCGCATCACACAGAACTGGTTGCAGATAGCCGGAGTAAATTGATTTTTTACGGGCTGGGGTTTAATTCAGAAAAGGCGCAGACGCTTACAGAAATTGTACGGGAGAGGGTAAAAGTAAACGATAAGTCTGCTGTAGAAGAGTTCTCTGAACTAAGTTTTACCCGTTTTGAAGCTAAAAGCGGTTTTTTGCGCAATAACCGTTCTACCACATATGTAGGTGTTAGAATTGTCAAACCGGACAAATCTGTAAAAGAAGTAAATGCAGACGATATGGTTCTTACGCTGGATTCAGACAACGAGAAGAAGGCTAAACTGGCCATTCCGGATTTACTGCCAGGCGATATTATTGACTATTTCATCGCTACGGAGCAGAAAATGAGCGACGATTATGCGCCTAAACAGTATAACATATTGTTGTTTGACGAATCTCCGGTACTGCATTATTCATTTCATGGTCAGCTGGGAAAAAAGTATGCGATTGACTACAGGAGTTATAATGGAGCTCCTGATCTGACCGTGACGAAGAACAAGGATAAAGAAGTAATCATTGATGTGGAAAAGAAAGATATGCCCCCTTATGAATCTTCATTGTGGATTTCGCCTCAGCGACAACTTCCACTTATCAGAATGAATATTTCGCTGGGCTACAGAGGTTTTATGTCTGACAAATACCTGGGAGCGGCTAAACCTGGGGAAGTAAATAAAGATATTGATACAGATGAAATTGTAAAGGACCTGGCAAAAGATTATTCGCAGGATTTTCTTTATAGGTATTCAAAGAGCGAGTATGACGATATAGCGGATGATGCACATAAAAAAGGCCAATCTGTCGGCCTGAATATTAAAGACATGCCTGAAGATGAAAAGGCAGCCTACCTGTACTACTATGCCCGTTTCGTCAGGTTGCTGGCTTTAGAACCAGGTAATGTTAAACGTTCAATTAATATCGGTGATTATACTTTCAATGGTTTTCCTATCCTGATTAACTGCATATTGAAAGGTGGCGACATTGATGCAGGTATTGTTGTAGCCAGTCCGCGACTGGGATTTCGTATGAACGAAGTGCTGGATGCAGATGATTTGGTAAGTGCGGCGTATCTGAAAAATAGCAAAAAGATCATTCATATCGGATCCATCTATGATCATCCATTTATGATACCACAAAGTATGAGTGGCGAAAAGGATACCCGTACAATGGAGCTGAAAAAGAAAATACTTATGTTGACCCCTGCAAGTACAACCAGACTGGCATCTGTGGGCGGTGGATTTGCATTGCCATCAACCAATGCCGCACAAAATACACATTTGGAGGAGTTGAAAATCAATCTGAACCCGGGAGAGACAAAACTATCTGTACAAAGAACAGCCACACTAACCGGTTATTACAAACATAGCTGGCAAAGAAAATTGATTTTATACGAAGATTATTATGAGCAGGAGCGTAAGCTTGTAGGAGAGAAAGAGACCATGCTGGAGGCACTTGCAGGCAATCAGAAAACCAGTTGGATGGTAGAGAATGTAAAAAGAGCTTTGGCTGATGCCCGCAAGAAACAAATGGAAGAATGTATTGATGAGGCAAAATCCTGGTTTGAGCAGGAGGTGACAGATCTGAAAGATTTTAAGATCGAAAGCATGGGGGTGAGGCATACTGATCCCGATTTTGTTTTCAGCGAAAGCTTTTTGTTGGATGGGCTGGTAAAAAAAGCCGGTTCTAACATCATTTTTGAAATAGGAAAGATCCAGGGGCAGCCTCTTGCCATAAAAGATAATCAACGCAAAAGGGAACAGGATGTTTATATGCCGTATGCACGCAGCATTGGTTATGACCTGCGCATTCAGATACCGGAAGGTTATTCGGTTGAAGGTGTGGATGCATTGAAGAAATCTGTCGAAAATGAAACCGGTTATTTCAAAACGGAAGCACGTGTTGAAGGACAGGTAATAACCGTTACTGTTAAAAAGGGGTATTTCCACAATTTTGAGCCTGCATCCAACTGGGATAAAATGCTGGCTTTTATGGATGCTTCCAACGAATGGGAAAATGCGAAGCTGCTGTTTAAGAAAAATTAAACATGCCCATACTGGGTTTACCCGCAATAAAAAAGAGGCTGTCTCAAAGTATGAGGCAGCCTCTTTTTTATTGACCCATTTGGAGAAATTTCGAATCGATTTATAGTTGATTTACAGGCGCCTGCTGCTTTATTCACTTAAATTAGTATGGTTTTTTATAGCTACGTTGAACCTCAGATCGACAGCCAACTTTTTTGCATGGAGTCGCCAGAAACGATGCTTTGGTAGAAAGGGCCGGTGACTTCAAAAAATGCAACGATTTTTCAAGTCTTTACACTATTTCGGATTTTCCATAATGGTTCCATTTTCGGAAATACTAGAAGTCTTTTCATCGAAAATGAATTTCATGATCAGACAGACTTTTTCCACGATGGAAAAATATGAATTATGATCGAAATGCAGCTGCCGCAATGCCCCGGTGAATTGGATTCCCTTGATATTAAAACCTTGTGGGTGTTTTTTAGTTACCATTTGCCCACCTCTAATACCACAGCGAAAAGTAATGGTTTCGTCGAATTGGATTCGCCTCTGTAACTCTTCCTGAAAGGTTCGCACATAGTACACCAAAGTGCGACTCCTTCCATTCGGCATTTTGATGAAGTTGCTATCGATATTGACTGATTCGGTATCCATATGACCATTGTCGACGTATTTGAACCTCGTACTTATGGCTTCAGGCCGATTTATGGTGACATGACAATTGATCTTCAATTCGGCGATGTTAAGTTCTCTCTGATTATCGTAAGCCTTCCAACTGTCATATGATAATCCACCTTTCTTTATTACAATTTTCCCTACCAGTAATGTACACGATATTTACATTGGTTGACTAATGTCTACGAGGTAATCAATATAATAGCCGACTCCCCGGTGCGTGGTATTATCTTTATTGGCTTCATCTTTCGATGATCTCCAGGCAGGAGATAAGATATCATTGTGGGTTACACAAATGGCTTTGAATTGGCGCCTTAATCCCAATGGATTGACCTTGGCCGCGCGATTCCCACCAATCAGACCATGACGTGTGGAACGGTGCTTTGCAGGTTTTCTGGCATAGTGTTTATTTAAAGGTCGGTAAATTAAGTGGTACGCCAATCTGGCCGCCGACTTCAATGCGATTATGAAAAAATTTCTCTTAGGTCGATAAAGCTTTTCCTATGTCTATCCATTTCCCATAGAACTTGATACTCAGGACCGGCTAGTCCACCTTAGTTTTAATCGCCAATAAAAATCCCATGCCGGCATTGACCGGATTTTCATGCGTGTTCCGGAATTCTACATCCCAGAACACGTGCCAGGCGAATTTCTGTTTTTGCCAAACGTAAAATAATTGTTGGCATACAACCACCAAGCCCGGTACTTTATTACCGAATCGGGGTACACATTATATTTGGTACCAAGACTATGTGAAGAATCACCCTCCGAATATTTTCTGCCATCCGTCATTTCGGTGGTGGACAGATCCGCCATATTGTTCGATTTGATGCGCGTAAAGCCAAGATTGCCGGTATAGAAATGAGGGGATGGCCCCACCGAACTACTTTTACTTTTTGTATAGCTTACCCAATTTAAGTCGAGGCCAACCGAACTGGTGGTGGCTTTCTTGTCATAAAACTGCTTACCGAATGCCAGGCTATTGCGGAAGTTGTAATATTTCTTACGAGAAATATCTCCCACCAGCGATATTCAGATATAGCTTCCATCCTGCATATTCAATGTCATTTCCAGTGCTGTTTTTTTTCTTGTATGCCGTATCGGACATATACATCAATTTATTGATCTCGTTTGACCAAACACTATCCATCGCTCAGGTGCTATCCTGGATTATTTGCGCATTGAGGATTGCTGTGTCCGCCCGGGCCTGCTTGGTTTGTTTATATAAGTCTAATAACTGCGTACTGAGTTTCAGTCGCGTGGCCGTATCCGATGTTGGCGTCGCTTTCAACATTTTTGTGAGCGTTTCGTTCAATGAGTCATTGTCATATATTTTTTTTAATCAAGGTATCCCGCACCAGTTGCGCCTGCTGGTATCTGATCGCCAGAAACGCAGAATCAAAATCTGATCTTGCTTCCGTCACAGAGGCTGTTCTTTTTCTTTCTTCGACACAGATAGCCTCTAAATTTTTTTTTCTCATCGCTAACTATAAAGCGTAGCCCAAAATGTATCGGTGGCAGATGGATCTTTAGGCCCAGATTTATCTCTGAATTGAATTTGGAGTTGTTAAACAATACGCTGCTATTGTCACCAAATTAATTTGCTTCCCACGGATATGCTATAGAAGCTGGCTGTTTTCTTTGTGACTGCCCCGATGGAGCCAAATATATTGAGCTTGAATTCTCCATTGACCGGTTCAAAAGAACCCTAGTTCGCCAAGTTTCACCGCATCGCCCTGGCCGGTAACTATGCTTCCGGAATTTTGATTGATCTTTTTGAATAGTACGCTATCCGGTATTTGAGCGGTGTTGAATTGCGCCTTTCCTCGTGCGCTATTGATAAGACGAATAACAGGAGAAAAATGATTCGATACATTTGCCATGGATATCTTCACTTGAAAGGTCCGGTGGTTCTTGATACTTAAATGTAATCAAGTTGTCTTATTCTTGGTACCGTTTTTTAACGGTAAGTGCTCTGAAATGACTTTTTATCCACCTATCCGTATTTGTTTAGCCGATTTCCAGTATCGGTACAGGTATTAAGTTGACGTGTGTTTTGCAAATATTAGACTGCGCATATTCTAGGTACAACCTTTTTAATCAGCGATTTCGAGCGGAAAATTATTGTTTCTCGGTTTGGAAAAGTATTTTCAAAATAAATGTCCACACCGTTAAAACACGGGAAGAACTTTGTGAGAACAACTTCTACTTGTTAAGACTTTAATTATTAATTTCATTGAACCATTGGTACTCCCATATGATCACTACGTTTCTTGCAAACCATCACTATCATGCGAATCAACCTATTTCAGCTCGCTGTTCTGGCGATACTTACTTTACTGTTAGTAGAATCGTGTTGCAACAACCACAAGGAGGCTAAACAACAAAATGAACTGGAAACGTTATTGCCAGGGAAAAAGTTAGTCAGCTTTAGCCTTGATAGTGTGCTCGCCCGGATAATGAATAACAATTATGTTGAATTATCCTATTTTATCAGCTCTCGCGAGAATGACACTCTTGCCACCGATAGATTCGCCTATTTTCCAGTGCTGATAACAAAATACCCAGTTGAGTTTATCAGGTCAACTAGCGACTCATTAACTGGATTGAATCTGCTGACAGTAAACGGTGAGAAAAAGAATTATTATGTCGCAGCTATTCCATGGAGAACAATTGACACATTCTTTGTGCTGAATTCAATGTTAGGTGTTGAATTGATTCGCTATAAATTGTCTTATCTCATCAAACTTGATAGCAGGGAAGACCGAAGAATTAATTTGCCCTACAATTTTCCAAATGGAAATGCATGGCTTAGAATAATAGGCGATTCGTCAACTGGCTTAGCTAAAGTTACTATTTCTTCAGAAGAATTGAAACAACCGCAGGTTATTCATGAACTGCCTTCACAAGTGACGGATGGTCGGCAGGTCTTTGAATCCCGCTATCATTTTGTAACTGGAGAAATTGCTTCGATTGAGTCTGTTTCGAAAGCAATACCATCAACTACAAGAAGCCGTGCACGAATTAGCATGATAGTCATTATGCTCCTCATAGCAATTTATTTGTTAACGGTTTTAGTATTTGTGAATAGAGCTCAACGAATATTCAGCAATAAAGATAAAATTGAAATTATTGACAATTTGATATATGCATACAAGATCCGGTTGAAACCCGATGCTATATCTCTCAAAACATTTACAGAGCTTACAGAGAAAGAGACTGCGGAAGTGTTGGATCGAAATTATGGGGAAATAAACAAAATCATGAATCTTGAAACGATGAAAAGATATTATCTTAAATTATCGCGAAAAACCTTCGTACGCGAGATAATCCTCTCGATTATTCTGCTTGTTATGTTTCTTTTCTTTTTCGTCATTTTCGGCTTTTCCCAAGTAAAGAAAATGCCCGATCGTAAGTATAAATTACAGGATGAATATTTTATCGATGATCTAACAATGAATATCACCCCGGAAATACTAAAGAATGATAAGCTGAACTTGAGTATAAGCTTATTATTTGCGGTAAGGAAGTTTAATAAGGTTCCATCCACATCATACTTTCGACTTGGAGTGTTAGGAACGGGCAGGACGCTTGATGAGAAGGGTATGATAAAGGAACCATCGGGCATAATAAAAGATATGGATTACCTTAAGGACGGCTATCGGTTCAATTTTAATAATGTACCGGATAATCCCATTGAAGAAAGCGAGTTTGAACTCGCGTGCGATACCCGAATGAACTATACGGATATGACAAGTTACGAAGGGGAGATTAGCCTTGGAGAGCATTATCATCGAGCCGAATTTCCGTACAATAAGGTTGAAGTGAAAGACGGTTCGTCGATGGAAAAGGGCTTTATTTTTTTAAGAAAAGGTAAAGATTCAAAATTTCCATACGATCAGTTTTCTGTTGACCTTCCCTTTGATTTTAATCGGATGTTACTGATCAGGAAAATTAGGGTTGCCGAGGTGTCGGGATTTAATGAAAGCGTGGATATTTCCAATCTCCCCGATCTGATATTGGAAGAGGCGAAGGAGGGGTTTGAGTCTAATAATAAAGGCCGCTACAAAGTCGCAAAAGGAAACTACTTTAACCTGCACATTGAATGGAGAAGGTCTTGGTGGTTGCGTTGTGGTATTCCAATAACACTGGTTATTGCTGCTATTCTTCCATACCTTTTTAGTTTTGTAAGGTGGTTCCGGAAATTCCTGAAGATGTTTCCTAAATTCATTACATGGGCAGCTTATGCTGGACTTTTTACTTTTCTGCTGGATGAGTATAATATGGAATGGCGTTCCTTGTTTGATCATCACAACACTTTGCATTACGGGTATTTGATGATTGCAGGAGCCATCCTGGTTTCTATTATTGGACTGCTTATTTTGATTTTTAGATTTCCACCTAAACCGGAAACGGAAGATTAAGTCTTCAAAGCGGCAATGAAATTGAGTATAAATATTTACTACAAATAAATATCTTTCTTCGTATTCAGACGACGTATTGGTTTTTTTTAGTAGTTAGGCTCGTTATATAGAATTGAAAAACTTGTACCCGAAGCATGCAGTGTAAAAGTGTATGCAATGGTATTAAACGATGTGTATGCGATGAAGACACGCAACGTAAGAGAGGAAGTGAAGTTGCTGCAATCTAAAATTGAAAAGATACAAACAAGAAGAACCACCGCACGTGACCTGCTATTATCGGGCACCATAGAACCACAGGAATGTAAAGAGATCAAGACAAGGCGCGATCAGCAGCTGGCATCTTTTGAGGGATAGCTATTGGAAGTATTCTCCAAACAAGTCACAGATGTTGAGACTCTATTATCTACAAAGGCATCCAGATTATTACCAAGCTTGACCAATTACACACCAAGGCTGATGTCGAAAACAAGCGAAAAATCGCCGGTTCGATTTTCCTTTAAAATTGACGGTTGACGGGAATAATTTTTGAACCGCTCGAATGAATGAGGTTATTTCGCTGATATCCACACTGAACGCAAGTTCCAGCGTAAAAAAAGGAGAAAGCAGCGTTGAAACTGAATTCTCCTTTTTTGTTGAGCTACTAGGATTCGAACCTAGACAGACAGAACCAAAATCTGTAGTGCTACCGTTACACCATAGCTCAATCCGAACCCGCCTCTTTCGATTTGGGAGTGCAAAAATAGGGGAACTGGTATTTATTCCCAAATGCTTTTTGAAAAAAATATCCTGATCTGACAGGGCATGGGCGACTGTACCTGAGCTGGTTATCTATTACCTGCCGCTTATCAATGGATAGCAGGATGTTATTGAATATTCCTTAATTTCCGGGTTACGAACACTAACTATCATGAGAAAAACTATTCTGACAGCCAGCCTGCTGTTTGGCCTGGCATTTACCGTGCCAGCCCAGTCCAAAACGGATAAGCCGGAAAAAAGCGATTATAAAACCGGTAACCTGTCTGTGACCAGCCACCAGCTGAAACTGGCCAGCGGTGAGCAGCTTAATTACACGGCCACTACCGGCTACATGGATATCCGGGATGAAAAAGACACACTCAAAGCCAATCTCTTCTTTATTGCCTATACAAAAGATGGTGAACCGGACCCGGCCAAAAGACCTATCCTTTTTTCATTCAATGGAGGTCCCGGCTCATCCAGCGTATGGCTGCACATGGGTGCTCTTGGCCCCAAAATCGTGAAGATGACAGATGAAGGCTACCCGTTGCCCCCTCCTTATAAATATGAAGATAACCCGCTGACCTGGCTCGATAAGGCCGATATCGTATTTATTGACCCGATGATGACCGGATATACCCGTCCCGCAGGCCGCACGTCTCAAAGCGACTTTACCGGTTATGATAATGACCTGCGTTTCGTAGGTGATTTTATCCGTCTTTATACCACACGGTACAAACGCTGGTCGTCGCCCAAGTTCATTGCCGGTGAAAGTTATGGCACCACCCGTGCCGCCGGCCTTTCCAATTACCTGCAGGACCGTCATGGGTTGTATGTGAATGGTATTGTTCTTATCTCTGCAATCCTTGATTTTGGTACGGTGCGTACCGACAGGGGCAATGATCTGCCTTATGCGCTTCAACTGCCCACTTTTGCCGCTACCTCCTGGTATCATAAGAAACTCGGTAACCGCTATCCCTCACTGAGCAGTCTGCTGCAGCAGGTACAGCAGTTTGCCATGGGACCTTACCAGTCGGCCCTTATGAAAGGCGATCAGTTGCAGGGGGCAGAGCGCCAGGCCATCATCCAGCAATTGCAGGATTTTACCGGTCTTTCGAAAGAATATCTTGATGAAACCAATATCCGGCTTTCGGTAGGCCGCTTTAATAAGGAGCTGTTACGATCAGACAAGAAAACCGTAGGCCGCCTGGACTCCCGCATCGTTGGGCAGGACTATGACCATGCCGGTGAGAGCTACGATTATGACCCCAGTTATGACCTGGCTATTTATGGTCCATATACCGCTGCGCTGAATGATTATGTGCGCCGGGAGCTGAAGTATGAGAATGATCTGCCTTATGAGATACTTACGGGTCGTGCCCGGCCCTGGGTCAACAGCCAGGATCGTTATCTCAATGTGGCCGAAAGTCTGCGTACCGCCATGGTAAAGAATCCAGCTCTGAAAGTATGGATCAGCAATGGTTATTATGATATGGCTACTCCCTACTTTGCTACCGACTATGTGATTCACCATATGTTTCTTCCCGAAAACCTGCGGGGCAATATCAGCTTTACTTATTATGAAGCAGGCCATATGATGTATATCCACAAACCATCGTTGCAGCAACTGAAAAAAGATTATTCCAAATTCATGGACCAGGTGAAAGCCTCCATTCAGTAATGATATGAACCAACAACAACGCCGCGGTTTTCTCCGCAAACTGGGTGCCCTTACAGGTGCCGGTTTACTCGCTTCTGTTTCTCAGCAGGCACGTGCAGCCCGCCTCGACCGTGCCCTGCAGCAAGTAGCTCATCTCTCCGCCGATGAACTCGCTGCCGATGAAGATTTCTGGTACTATATTCAGCAATCATTTACCGTCAATCCCGGTATCATCAATCTCAACAACGGTGGCGTTTCGCCAGCACCCCGTACGGTGCAGGAGGCAATGAAACGTTATTATGATCTCAGCAATGAGGCACCCAGTTATTATATGTGGCGCGTGCTTGACCAGGGGCGTGAGCCATTGCGCCGCAACCTGGCCCGCCTGGCAGGTTGCGATGCGGAAGAAATTGCCATAAACCGCAATTCATCCGAAGGCCTGGAAACGATCATCTTCGGGCTGCAGCTGAAAGCAGGCGATGAGGTAGTGGCCGCCCGGCAGGACTATCCCAATATGATCAATGCCTATAAACAGCGCGAGAAAAGGGATGGTATCAAAATGGTCTGGATCAACCTCGAGCTTCCCAGCGAAGACGAAGAATACCTGGTACAGCAATATGTAAAGGCATTTACACCACGTACCAAAGCGGTGCATATTACACATATCATTAACTGGAATGGACAAATACTGCCTGTAAAGCGCATTGCACAGGAAGCGCATAAACGGGGTATCGAAGTAGTGGTGGATGGTGCGCACAGCTTTGCTCATTTTAAATTTTCCATTCCCGAACTCGATGCTGACTATTTTGCCAGTAGTCTGCATAAATGGTTGTATGCGCCTATCGGCAGCGGATTGTTATATGTAAAAAAAGACAAGATCAGTAAAATATATCCCCTGTTTGCCACCAGCGATGATCCGCTGAAACCCGATATCCGGAAATTTGAAGCGCTGGGAACCAGGCCGTTTTTTATTGAGCAGGCCATTGGCAAAGCGATCGAGTTTCATGAAATGATTGGCAGCGAACGCAAGGAAAAACGTTTACACTACCTTAAGAATTACTGGATGGAAAAAGTGAAAGACCTGCCCGGCGTTAAACTCAATACCTCCCTGCACCCCCGTTGGGGTTGTGCTATTGGTAATATCGGTATAACCGGTAAAAAGCCGGGGGAACTGGATGGCTTCCTGTTTAACCAGTATAAAATACACACAGTGGGTATAGAATGGGAAAATATCAACGGTGTGCGCATTACACCCAATGTATATACCAGCACGCGCGATCTGGATGTGCTGGTGGAAGGCATCGCAGCGTTTGTTAAAAAGAACGGATAGTTTTATGTTTAAAGGGTATAAGGTGTTTAAAGTGTAATGGTACAATACCCGTTAAACCCTTTATACTCTTTATATCCTTTTATACTCCGTTTTTTTGTACCTTTTCAACATGAAATATACACTCCTCCTCGCTATGGCTTTTGCTGCGCTGGCTTTCGTACCACAGAAAAAAAAGCAGGTGATCTTTTTTGGTGATTCTATTACTGAAGCAGGTGTAAAACCAGGCGGCTATATTACACTGGTAGATAGTTTGTGTAAAAACGAAAAACAGGATAGCCGTTTCCAGTTTACCGGAGCGGGTATCGGAGGCAATAAAGTATACGACCTGTATCTGCGGATGGAGGAAGACGTGTTGAAAAAAAATCCTGACGTGGTAGTGATTTATGTGGGGGTTAATGATGTGTGGCATAAATCCTCTTTTGGCACCGGCACGGATCCTGATAAGTTTGTGAAATTTTACCAGGCTATTATTAATAAGCTGAAGGAAAAAAATATCCAGGCTGTGCTGGTTACTCCGGCGGTAATAGGAGAGAAGGCCGATTTTTCGAATCCACAGGATGGCGATATGAATCAATACAGTCAGCTCATAAGAGACCTGGCACAGAAAAACAGCTTACCCCTGGTGGATCTTCGCCAGTTGTTTTTGGAGTATATCCGGAAAAATAACCCGTCTAATCAGGAGCGTAATATTCTGACTACCGACCGGGTACATCTTAATCAGAAAGGGAATCTGCTGGTGGCTGAAGCGATGTGGAAAGCGATAAAGGGTATCAACTGATCAGAAGATACCCTGGTCCGATTCCCATTTGCGGGAGGTCTTACCATCGTGAAAGTAGACAGGGTACTGATTTTGCCGTGCCCAGCGGTAAATCTTTTTACGCAATAGTTTGGGATAAAAATGCTGGAAGATATTCTGATTTCTGCGGAGTCTTTTCAATAATCCCACTTCACTTAATACATGATAGCTGGCGGCTGCACAGCGCATGCCGAATATGGCATAGTCGTAAGGAGTTTGTTCCGAAAGTTCATCGAACAAAATAAGCAGCTGGCTTTTTTGCAGTGCCGTCACAGGAATATGTACTTCGGCCCATTTGCTGGTCGCCGTGTCCCAGTACCGGGCGGGGTTGATTCGGAAATGTCCCGTGGGGCGGCCGTTTTGTGGCAGCAGGGGATTTTTGCCGGGCAAAAAATCCAGCACCTTACCATCCACTTCAATGTTTACGTGTCCGCCCTTGATGCCTCCGAATACTTTCTTTTCCGTGTCTTTATACCCTCTGGCAGGCCGGGAACCGTAAAGGAAATGCAGTTTGATCGTATCTGTTTGTGCCCACAGCAAAAAAGGAGCGATACCCAACAGGCCGGTAATAAGGAGTTTGATGAGGCTATACATATCTGAATTTACAATACCTGGTCAATAAATGACCGTGCCTGGAGAGAGGATATGATTTTTTAACAATTGTGAAATGGTTTCCGGGTATTCCAGTGGCAGAAGGTGGCCGCCTCCCTGAATTTTATGCGTTGTGATACCTGCAGGGCAGGGGAGTACCCTGTCTTTTGTACCGTGAATATGGATAATACCGGGAGGGAGTGCCGAAGCTGTTTTCCAGTGCAGGATCGACCAGATCGCCCATCGTACAAAATCGCTGTCGGTATTTTGTACAATTTGGTTAAACGTTTGTCTCCCCGCAGCAGAGCGTACGCCAAATAACCATTGACTGATGAAATTTCCCGGCAAAAGCAGGGGGCGCGGCAGTACCCGGTACAATGGCAGGTATTTTCCCAGTCGGTACCACCGGGGCAGTTCCTTACTGTTTTGTATGCTGGCCAGCAATATTATCGTGACCGATGGATCAACACGCAGCATTTCGGCAGCCAGCATTCCTCCAAATGAGATGCCTACAATGATGGGAGAAGTATCGCCGATCTGCCGGCGAAGCCTTGCTGCATAAGCCGGTAAAGACTCTTTACTCAGCGGTCTTATCCATCTTACGAAAACAGGTTCGCACCACGTCAGATCGAGCTTTTCAAATACACGTTTATCAGCTCCCAGCCCACTGATAAAATAAACCCGCTGCATAAGGTGGAGATTACTGAACCTCTACGAGGTAATAATTCCTTCGCCCTTTCTGTACGAGAATATATTTATCATGCAACAGCTGCTGTGCAGAAACTATTTCCTGAACCGCTTCTATCTTATGGCGATTGATACTTACGCCACCACCCTGTACTGTTTTGCGGGCTTCACCCTTGCTGGGGAAGATGCCTGTCTCTGCCAGGAAACTCACCACATCGGGCGATTCGGCGAGGCGTGCTGCGGTGTAAGGAATTTTGACTATTCCGGAAAGGCTTTCCAGGTCTTCAATACTCATTGACTCAGCTGGAGCAGATTGGTTGGCAAAGATTTTCTGAGTGGTTTCAAGTGCTTTGGCCAGTTCTGCTTCGCCGTGTACAAACCGTGTTACTTCTTCGGCCAGTCTTTTTTGTAAAGTCTGTTTACCGGGGTCCTGCTGGTGTGCGGCCAGCAGTTCATCTACTGTTGGTTTATCGAGAAAGGTGAAAATCTTAATCCATTTTTCGGCATCGGCATCGGAAGCCCGGATCCAGAACTGGTAAAAATCGTAGGCAGATGTCTTTTCGGGGTCGAGCCATACATTGCCCTGTTCTGTTTTTCCAAACTTGGTACCGTCTGCTTTGGTAATGAGCGGGCAGGTGAAGGCAAAGGCTTCGCCACCGGCTTTCCGGCGTACCAGTTCTGTTCCCGTGGTGATATTGCCCCACTGATCGCTGCCGCCCATTTGCAGTTTACAGTTTTTATGGGTATAAAGCCACCAAAAGTCATATCCCTGCATGAGCTGGTAGGCAAATTCGGTATAGCTGAGGCCTACTTCGCCTTCAATCCTCTTTTTCACACTATCCTTTGCCATCATATAATTGATGGTGATATGTTTGCCGGTATCGCGCAGGAAGTCGATGAAGCTGATGGTTTTGAACCAGTCATAGTTATTGGCCATTTCGGCGGCATTGGGTTTGGCCGGGTCAAAATCGAGGTAACGTTCCAGTTGAGCCTTTACGCCTGCCACATTGCGGTTGAGGGTAGCCTCATCGAGCAGGTTACGTTCCTGGCTTTTGCCGCTGGGGTCGCCTACCATGCCGGTAGCTCCGCCTACCAGGGCAATGGGTTTATGGCCGGCGCGCTGCAGGTGTACGAGCAGCAGGATTGGCACCAGGCTGCCGATATGCAGGCTTTCGGCAGTAGGGTCAAAGCCGATATAGGCAGTGGTCATTTCTTTTTTCAACTGCTCTTCCGTTCCGGGCATCATATCCTGGATCATGCCCCGCCAGCGTAATTCTTCTATGAGGTTCATTGCTTTAAATCAAAAATTTAGGCGCAAAAGTAAGTCAGATAAGGGGAGCGGCCCTGCTGAATGCAATATTTTTCTAAACACTTCGTTTTCAATGGCTGGGTTTTTCCCTTAGTAAAACTATGATTTTACAGGGTGATGATCTAATTTTACAGGCCGACTTGACCCTGTAAGACTGCAACTTATTAATTGCTTATTAGAAAACGATCCGAATGAAGTCGCTCCGTTTATACCTTGTCCTGATGGGAACATTGTGTTCTGTGTGTTCCTTTTCTCAATTCCGTAAGTACTCCAACGAATTTTTGAATATTGGCGCCGGTGCCAGGGGGCTGGCGATGGGTAGTGCCCAGGTAGCTTCTGTGCAGGATGGCACTTCTGGCTACTGGAATCCTGCAGGCCTGGTTGGCGTCAAGGATTATACACAGCTCAATCTGATGCATGCCGAATATTTTGCCGGGATAGGTAAATATGATTTTGCCAGCATTGCGTTTCCTTCGGCCAATAATAAAAGAACATTTGCTATTACGGGACTGCGCTTTGCGGTAGATGATATCATGAATACGCTGTTCCTGGTTGAGCCGGACGGATCGATCAACTACAATAATATCCAGGCGTTTTCATCGGCCGACTATGCGTTTATGCTCTCTTTTGCCCAGCGCCTTAAGGATACAGAGAAGAAAAAAGTACAGTTTGGCATCAATGCCAAAGTGATTCATCGGAATGTAGGCAAGTTTGCCAGGGCCTGGGGATTTGGGATAGATGCGGGTCTGCAGGTGCATCAGGGCAAATGGCGCTTTGGAATTACCGGCCGCGATATCACTACCACTTTCAACTCCTGGTCATTTAGCTTTACTGAGCGCGAAAAAGAAGCGCTGTATCTAACTAATAATGAAATACCCGTTAAGTCGACCGAAATGACCGCACCCCGCCTGGTGCTGGGCATTGCGCGCGAGTTCAGGCTTAGCAAGAAGACCAGTCTGCTGGCAGAGACCAATGTGGATCTCACCTTTGACGGTAAACGCAATACAGTGATCAGTGCCGACCCTGTAAGTGCCGATCCCAAGCTTGGACTGGAGTTGAATGTAAATAATGTATTCTTTCTGCGTGGCGGTATCAATAATTTTCAGCGTGCACTGGCCGATGGCGATACGCTCAACCAGAAGAAGGTGTGGATTTATCAACCCAGTGCCGGGGCCGGATTCAAGATACAGAATGTGACGGTCGATTATGCATTTACCAATCTGGCCAACCAATCCAATCCATTGTTTACACACGTATTTTCACTGCGGCTCAACCTTGTGCCGCAGGATAAGAATAAAAAGAAGAAGTGATCTGTACGCTTAATACCCGAACTACATGAAACGAATTTTACTGCTTGTATTTATCCTCACATCAGTGCTGTCTCAAGCGCAGAATTACAACAATGAGTGGATTGATTATAATAAGACCTACTATAAGTTTAAGGTTGGAGCAACCGGTTTTTATCGCATTTCTGTGGACGCACTGGGAACTATAGGTCTATCAAATGTGAATGCTAATCATTTTCAGTTGTGGCACAATGGTGTCGAAGTACCACTTTATACTACGTCGGAAAATGCGCCATTGAATGCCGGAGGATATCTGGAATTTTGGGGTGAAATGAATGATGGTTTGCCGGATAAGCCTTTATACAGACAGCCGGAATGGCAGTTGAATGAGCGAGCTAGTCTTCAAACGGACACATCTGTCTATTATCTTACTATCAATTCTGACGGAAATAACAGGCGGCTTGTTACGACAGTCAACGATGTAGCGGGAAATACACTTCCTGCTGAGCCTTATTTAATGTATACAGTAGAGACAAATCATAAGATACGGATCAATCCTGGAAGGGCGGAGTTGGTGGGAACATCTTATACCTATTCTTCATCGTATGATTATGGAGAAGGGTATACATCGGCTGAGCTTATATCCGGAGGAGCCAGTTATGCGGCTGTTTATTCGCTGATGCGTCCTTATACCGGAGCAGGAGCACCAGATCCCGAGTTCAGAATACATGCTTCGGGCAATACAGTCAATCCGCGATACTTTCGTGTGTTGCTTAATAATGATAGCCTGATGGGGCCTACTATGGATTATTTCGATTATGTAAAGGCTACCCAAACATTTCCTATTTCGAAAATAGCCGCTTCTGGATCATTGAGTATCAATGTATCTAACAGGAGTGCCGTTTCTGGTGACAGGATGGTCATGCATTATATGAGTGTAACATATCCACGGTTATTTAATTTTAATGCAGCTTCTGTATTTTCATTTAGTCTGCCTGCCACTGCTGTCGGTAATTTTCTAGTAATAGATAATTTTCAGGCGGTAGCCGGAACTTATCCTGTCTTATACGATCTGACCAATGGAAAGCGGTATGTTGCTACAACTACAACCGCACCTTTCCGATTTAGGATAGATCCATCCGCTACTACTCGCCAGCTGATACTGGTAAATCAATCCCCTTCTAATTTTAAAGCGATTGGTAGCTTTGAGCAGCGCGATTTTATCAATTATGGAGATCCTTCTAATCAGGGAGATTTTCTCATTATTACAAATCAGGTACTTACAGGTCTTTCGGGTGGTGCTGATCCTGTTGAAGATTACCGGCAATATAGAAGTTCGGCTCAAGGGGGCGGATATGCTGCAAAAGTCTATTTGATTGATCAACTGGAAGATCAGTTTGCATTTGGAATAAAAATGCATCCTCTTTCAATCAGGAATTTTGTTCGTTGGGCCCGTAATACCTATTCTAATCCTGTAAAAGATGTATTACTCATTGGGAAAGGAGTGATATACAGCCAATTTAGGACCAATGAATCGAACCCTAATATCAAATTACTTTCGCTTGTACCGACTTTTGGAAACCCCGCTTCCGACAATTTGCTTACTGCGGAAGGAAGCAGTTCGATGCCACTTACACCAATCGGTCGTATTTCAGCTATTTCAAAAGATGAAGTTTATGCCTATCTGGCAAAACTAAAGGAGTATGAACAATTGTATAATTTTTCATCACCTGTGTTGGCCGAAAAGGGGTGGATGAAAAATATTATTCATGTTGTGGGTGCGGGAGATAATAACACAAGCAGCCTGCTTACTGCAGCTTTGGAAGGCCAGAAAAAGATCATTGAAGATTCTTTGTATGCGGGCAATGTGCACACTTTTTCTAAAACCTCGGCTGATGCAGTTCAACAGGTAGCCAGTGTACGATTGAATAGTCTGTTTAAAGAAGGTGTAGGTGTTCTTACTTATTTTGGGCACTCATCTTCAAATGCGCTGGAGTTTAACCTTGATAATCCTCAGGCATACGACAATCCCGGAAAATACCCTGTATTTATTGTGATGGGGTGTAATGCGGGTAGTTTTTATAACTACAACGTAGCCAGGCTTTCAACCAAAGAAACAATTTCTGAAAAATATGTACTGGCCGAGGGCAGAGGAGCAGTAGCATTCATGGCGAGTACTCACCTGGGTATTATTCATTATCTGGATATTTATAATACACGCAACTACCGGGCTATGAGCCAGACTCAATATGGGAAAACGCTTGGCGAAACCATGGATGAGGCCATTCGTCAGACATTTGCTCTTACAACAGAAAATGACTTTTATGCACGATTTCAGTGCGAACAATTTACCCTTCATGGTGATCCGGCTGTAAAATATTATACTTCTCCAAAGCCAGATTATGTTATTGAAGATGCAATGGTAAGTGTCGATCCGAAGTATATTCCTGTATCCGAAACTGAATTCAGAGTGACTGCCAAATTTGCCAATCTTGGCCGTTCACTAAACCGTTCCGTTGTTGTGGAATTAAAGCGGACCTATCCCAATCATCATGTTGAGGTTATTAAAAGAGATACAATTATCTTCAAAACCTTTCAGGATTCTCTGGTTTATACTCTTCCAGTTATTTCTACACGTGATAAAGGTCTGAACAAGATTAGTGTGACTATCGATCCGGAAAATCAGATTGATGAGCTTTACGAAACAAATAACAGTGTTACCCGTGACGTTTATATAATTGAAGAAGATATAAGACCGGTTTCCCCATATCCTTATTCTATCATAAATCAGCAAGGGATCAAACTGGCGGTTTCTACTGCCAATCCATTCTCTACCAACCATACTTACATGATGGAGATAGATACTACAGAAGACTTTAATTCTTCATTAAAGGTCATCAAAACAGTACAGGCACCGGGAGGGTATATTGAATTTACCCCAGGTATTACTTTTACAGATAGCACTGTTTATTACTGGCGGGTGGCGGCGGCTGTGAGTGTAGGAGAGCCGGTATGGCACAACAGTTCGTTTCAGTATATCGCCAACTCAGGATACGGTTTTTCACAGGCTCATTATTTTCAGCACAAAGAATCCAATGGTTCGCATATCCGGGTCAATGAAAACAGAGAATGGGTCTATGATTCGATTGTCAACAATCTGTTTATAAAGAATGGTGTATGGGGTAGTGCTGTAACAACATCCTCAGAACTCGCTGTCAATGTCAACGACTCTTCTTATATAAGAAATACCTGCACATATGGATTTGTGTTTAATATTTTTGATCAGAAGACATTCAAACCATGGGTAAATCAAGTGGTCGGTAGCACAGGGCTGTATAATAGTGTGGCGCCCTGTGATGCAACCAACAGGCGGTACAACTTTGAATTCCCCAACACACCTGCAGGACGTCAAAATGCATTATTATTTCTACGGGCAGTACCTGAGGGTAATTTTGTTGTATTGCGCAATCAGATTTATCAGGCAGTTGCCTCAAATGAATACGCCGCCCAGTGGCTGGCAGATGAGGCAACCTATGGTGTAGGTAACAGCCTTTATACTGAATTGAAAACCCAGGGGTTTACTGATATTGATTCAATAAACAGGCCACGCGCATTCAGTTTTGCATACAAAAAGAATGGAGCGGGAAGTCTGCAACCAAAGTTTATAATTAGTGAGGGTATATTTGATGCAATCAACCTTTCTGTTGATTGTGTAACCCCCCGGTCAATTGGTTACATTACTTCACCTGTGTTGGGCCCGGCCAAAGAATGGCAGAAACTATACTGGAATGGCCGCACGATAGATCCGGATTTGAAAGATAGCCCGACAATTGATGTTATAGGCATTGATCGGGATGGTGTCGAAACAGACCTGATAGGCAACATTGATCTGAGTAATCAGGAAGTTGATATTTCCGCAATTGATGCGGTTCAATATCCAAATATTAAGCTGCGTATGGCTAATCAGGACACCATACATTATACCCCCTACCAGCTTCGCTATTGGATTGTTAATTACGTGCCCATTCCTGAGGGGGCCATTGCTCCTAACCTCTACTTCACTACAAAAGATACAGTCGAAGTTGGGGAGCCAGTCAATTTCGGTATTGGATTTAAAAATGTCAGCCCATACAGCTTTGATAGCGTAAAAGTAAAGCTCACAATCACGGACAAAAATAATATTGAGAATATCGTTCCTGTACCCAGACAAAAGAAACTGAATTCGGGTGATACTATCCAGTTGCAGGTTCCAGTCGATACCCGTTCTTTGTCTGGCATCAATACATTATTCGTAAATTTCAATCCGGATTCAGATCAACCGGAACAGTATTTATTAAACAACTATGCATTCCGCACACTATATGTTCGTCCAGATAGTTTGGATCCTTTACTGGATGTAACGTTTGATGGAATCCACATATTAAACAGGGATATTGTTGCTGCAAAACCCATAATTGTAGCGGAGCTAAAAGATGAGGCTAAGTGGATGTTGCTAAATGATACGAGCGTCCTCAATGTGAGCGTTCGCTATCCGGATGGCACTCAGCGCAGATTTAATTTTGACAATGATACACTTCAGTTTATCCCGGCCACACAATCGGGGGCTACGGGTAATACAGCAAAAATCAACTTTAAGCCATATTTTCTTCAGGACGGCGACTATGAGTTGGTGGTAAGCGGAAAGGATAGAAGTGAGAATCTGGCTGGAGCTGTTCAGTACCGGGTGGCCTTCCAGGTTATTAACAAGCCAATGATCTCAAACATGCTCAATTATCCCAACCCATTTACGACATCCACGGCTTTTGTTTTCACTATTACCGGGGCCGAAATCCCTCAAAATATACGAATCCAGATTCTTACTATAACTGGAAAAGTGGTACGGGAGATTACCAGGGATGAATTAGGTCCATTGCATATTGGCAGAAATATCACAGAGTTTAAATGGGATGGAACCGATCAATATGGACAAAAACTGGCCAATGGCATTTACCTGTATCGTGTGGTAACAAACCTGAATGGGAAATCGCTAGATAAGTATAAGGCAGAAGGGGATAACACAGACAAATATTTCAATAAAGGGTATGGGAAAATGTATCTGATGCGATAACAGATTTATTGATTCTGCATTGTCAAATAAACAGAAGCCCCTTCAGAAGCAAATTTCTGGAGGGGCTTCTGTTTTGTAGTAATTATTTCTGATAAGTGGTGATCCAGGACCCTCTGCCTTTTTTTTCCCGGGTGGATTGTAAAACACCCGATGCAGAGTAAATACTTAAACGGAGACTATCATTCTTCTCTGAAATGGTCGCATTATATAAATCGGTTTTAACAGTTGCAGCAGATGCAGTTGTCTGATAAAACGGTCCTGAATTCATAAAAAGAGACTGGCCGGTCCAACAGGTGGGCTTATCTCCAAAAATCTTCTCTGTAATGCTGGGGGCCAGATCCTTCAAAGAACCGGTTTTTCTGGTAAAATGCCAGGAACTGTCCTGGCTGTACATGAGAATTGGGATTTCAAGAAGTTTTTCATGAAGCCCGCCTGCATGGCCGTACTGATTATTTTCTCCCATCAGGTTGCCGTGATCACTTACAATAAATAAAGTGGTATTTGCTAGCAGGCTGTCGCGTTGTAGTTTATTAAATATCTGACGACAAACAAAATCTGCCTGTAGAATTCCATTATCGTAGTTGTTGATGATAGGAGTGCGCTGGGAGGTAGTTAAACCGATCTTGTCAGGCATAAACACTCTGAAGCGGTTGTCCCTTTTCCCGATTTCGTGTGTTGAGAGCAGATGAATGTATATAAAAGAATTGGGCTGCAGGCGAGTTGATTCTATTTTCTTTAGTGTGACCAGGTCATCGTCTACGGCATGATTGTAGGCTGAGGTACTTTCATAGAAATAATCGCAACTGGTTCGATACATGGCAGAAAGCCCATACCACCCAGAATGGTAGCCAGTTAAAAAAGCATAGGTTTTATATCCTGATTTTTTGAAATATTGCATTAGGTTGAGCTGCGACATATTCAAAGAATTCCAGTCGCGCGAAAAGAAGAGCGAGGAAACTCCGCCTATTGTATTACTTGAGCCGGAAAAAGAATAAGGAAGCGCTTGCAGGGCTCCAGTCCGGTATAACGAATCCAGAAAAGGACTGGTGTTTCTTTCATAACCGTACATTGAAAGATGATCGCTTCTTAAAGCATCAATCAGGACAATCACAACCAGTTTTTCATTTTTCTCTTTCGCTCTTACCTTTTCAATGCACTCATCATCTGCAGTAGTTCGTGGTTTCTGCTCCATCAGAAGACGATCTGTATGTATTTCCCACATAGGTCCCAAAACAAAATAGGTTAAGGGTTCCTGCTCAAAATGAAGCGTTCGTTTCCAGTCAAGGATTATGTTTTTCCCCAAAAAAGCTGCGATTAAGATAAAAACAACAAGGCCCCATTTCCATTTTTTTAGGAAAATAATCGACGGTGTATCTGTCATGCGTACGTTTACAGACTTCCTAATCCTTATAAAAAAGAAAAAACCTGAAAGAGTCAGAAGAAAGAGCAAAAAACCGGAAATAAGCAGCCATTTTTCTACCGGCAAAATCGACAAAACAGCAGATATATTACCCAGGTATTGCCGTAGAATATCAAATGTAATTGTATTGCCCCAAAAATAATTACTGCCCAGTACCAATGAATAGAACAGGCAGAGCATAATCCAGTATAAATAGGCGCCTGCATTGATCAGGCCGGGAATATTTTTTTTTTGACTGCTGATATATCTCAGCCAGTAAAGTATCGTAAGTACGCCGATGTGGACAATTGCTGTTATAATCAGATGATGGATAGATAGACGAATGCTATAGCCAAAATGGTAATGTAGCAATATCGTACTGATAATACTTAGAAAAAAAATAGCAAATGTGTATCTCTTCATTGATCCGGTAAATTTGAGGAATAGGTTAATAGAAGATAGGGAGGGAAATGCCTGAACCATTTAACTTTTGCATCTGAGAAAGTATGATTAAGCTCCCAAAGCAGCCATACTGCGTGGAAAAGTATGATTATTTCGCCGCCCGGAGCCAATTGGTTACGCATGTTTTGCAGCAACAGCGTTCTGTCTTTCTTTGAAAGAAAGGACAGGGGGAGTGAACAGATAATAAGGTCAACGGGGTTTTTGACGATGGAAGGGAAGGATACCGCGTCATGATTATGAACAATAATTCCGGGAAAGGATGACTGCAATTCAGTAGCAAAGGTGCTATTAATCTCAAATGCATCAAACTTCAATTGAGAGCCATTCGAATAGGTTTCGATCACTTTTTGCGTGATCTCGCCGCGGCCAGCTCCCAATTCAATAATGTGCTGTGGTTGTGATTTGGGCAGTTGCTTTTGTATATATCTCAAAACGCGCAGTGGTGTCTGACTGACAGCACCGGTAGTAAATATGTTACTTAAATACTTCATCTTGCAAAACGATTTCTTCGAAAATCCGATAAGTAAAGAACTCCCAGGCTCGCCAGCATCAGACAATGCGGAATCAGTACCATTGTGAACCTGCTATGCCAGTCATCGCACTGCAATGCAATGATCGATGGATATGTAATAAACAATGCTATCAAAAATATAGAATAAGCATTGCCCGGTTTTATTTTCTTTACCCATCCTATTATTCCAAAAAGATAAACTGGGATCATGAATAAAACCAATAATAAATTGTGTGCCGTGCTATAGTAATGACGCGTCATATTGAAAAATGAAATAAGACGCAATGAAAATAATTTCAGAAAATGAAGTGGGTTGTGCAGAATATAATAAAGCAGATTGCCAACAGCGCCACGATCCTTCACAAGATCAAGGATCGTGTGCGATTCTTTAGATGGAACACCACATATTATATGTTCTTCTACAAAAGGTAAAAGGCTGTCGAAATCATTGCCTCCTGCATAAAGCTGATTTATTAAGAGGCTGGCTACGATCAATATGATAATGCTCATAATTAGGTGAAAAAAACGCATTCCGGCCGCTTGTTTCCGCAACAACAGATATAATAGCCATGGAAAAATGAAAAGAATACCCGTTGGCCGGGAAAGGACCAGTATTCCAAGTAGGAGCAGACATGATAACTGTGCTGGCCAGGTCTGAAGCCTGTTTTTATATACAAGCCATGTAAACATCAGACACAGACTCAGAAAAATTGACTCCGAGTACAAATAAAAATTCCAGCTCTGATAAGGAATAAACAGTAATAATCCCAACGATGTGAAAAAGGCACACCACCTATTGTCCGAAAAAGATCTGGTTAACCGGTAAAAGCAATATTGAGACCAAGCAGATAATGCTATTTGAACCAACACAACCGTACCCAACGGCAGATGAAAGGTCTTGCAGAAGGATACGAGAAGAATTACTGGCAGGTAGAAAAAGTATTTAAGCTCAGAAAGCTCATATCCCATTGACAGGCGTTCGCCCTGCTCAATATACTTTGTAGCTTCCAGCGAAGTAAAGATACCCGTTCTGTAATATAAAAATAAGTGAATGAGAATAAATACCCCGCCCAGCAAAACGACGTCCTGATTTTTGAAATAAAAAAGCTGAACTCTCCTGATGATGAGCATAGCAGAATTTAAACTGTAAATATAACAATCTCCCTAATATGGAAGCGAACGTTCTGTTAAGGAATGATTTGCATATTCGCGAAAAACGGTTGATCTTGTAAGTACATTTGTCAGGTATAGGTCTATCGAATATGGAAAATAAAAGAAAGCTGATTTATTGTTATCCGTGGTTTGCTCTTTTGCTGCCAGTTTCCTTTGTTGTACATGGGTATGTCAGGTACCCTGATTTTGTAAGCGGGGTTACTGTATTGAAACTGTTATTGCTTTACATCGCAACGGTGTCCATTCTTTCGGCATTAGCTTATTGCTATTTCAAAAACCTTACGAAATCCTGTTTGATCGCTTCAGTTTTACTGGCATTTAATTTTTACTGGGGTCCGGTACATGATTACCTGCTGCATCAGTTCGGTGCTGTTTGGTTTACCAGGCAATCTGTTATCTGGCCAATATTTGTGCTTGCTCTCCTTTATGGAATATACCGATCAAAGCGATCTTCCGGACCAGGCCAGAGGCTTATCAGTTTTATTAACCTGATTTTTGTGTTATTTCTGCTTGTAGATGGCGCCAACTGGTTTTTTGCCCGCAAAAAGTTGCTGACTATACAGGACGTTAACAATGAGCTTCCTGTAAAACTGCCTGCTGGATCCCGCCCAGATATTTACCTTATTATACTGGATGAGTATGCTGGTCAGTCTTCATTAAAGAAAGGGATGCAATTTGAAAATACCGATTTTTTAGGGGCACTCCGCTCGCGGGATTTTTTTGTGGCCGATAGCAGTAAATCAAACTATAACGCTACACTATATTCCATGGCCTCTCTTTTTTCAATGAACTATATGGATTTGCGGGGCCAGGATTCTACTCAGGTGGCAGATGTTGGCATTGCACTACAGGCGATTTATGATAATCGCTTTGCTACTTTTTTGCAACAAAAGGCAGGGTATAAAATACTGAATAATTCCTGGTTCCGGATTTCCAATTCAACTTCAATGGAAAATCCGTCTTATGGCCCCAATGAAGCCGCCTTTATCAATGCGCAAACTCTGGTTAATCGGTTTCGTCGTAATAGTCTGCTCGGTGTTGCACATAAATTGGGCTGGAAATCATTTGAACGTTCGCTGATGTCTGAAAATGAAATTTATAATCGATTTGTACTGGACAATATTGAAAAAGCCGTCGGTATGGAAGCCGATGCACCCAGGTTTGTTTACACCCATCTGTCGATGCCGCATTATCCATATTTTAATGATAAGAACGGACATGCCTACTCTTTAGATTCTCTGGTCGTTATAAAAGCCGGAAATCAGCGGGCTTACCTCGAATATCTGCAGTATGCCAATAATGCGGTTTTGGAAAAAGTTGACATTATTTTGCAACAGTCGAAAAAGCCGTTTTGCATCATTCTTATGAGCGACCATGGATTTAGGAGGATGGAGAATATCTCATTTTTCGAGGCCGCATATTCCAATCTTTTTGCCGCCTATAGCAGCAATCGGTCACTTAAAGGGTACGCACAGGACATTTCTAATGTAAATGTATTTCGAGTATTATTAAACGATCTATTCCATACCCAGCTTGCGCTGGTACCTGATTCAACGTTTAAAGTTCAGTTTTAGCAGCTACCGTTAAATCATGCCGTCTGTTGATATATTTCCCAATCAAATCAAATTCCAGGTTTACCTGATCTCCTGGCTGCAGTGTGTGTAACATGGTGTGCTGCCAGGTATAGGGAATGATGGCTACGGAAAGTTCATTCCTTGTTACATTGAAACAGGTAAGGCTGATACCATTGATACAAATAGACCCTTTTTCGATAACCAGGTGGGCAAATTCCTCAGAAAAACTAAATTGAAATTCCCAACTGCCATCGAGCTCTTTGCGACTCTGGCAGTTGCCGGTAGTATCCACATGCCCCTGCACAAAATGACCATCGAGCCGGCCATTGAGCGGCAGGCAACGTTCCAGGTTGACCAGACTACCCGTTTGCCAGTGAGCCAGGTTGGTTTTGCGAAGTGTCTCCTCTATAGCCGTTACCTCATGATACCCATCGCCCGTACTTTCCACGGTCAGGCATACACCATTATGACTGACACTCTGGTCGACTTTCAACTCATGACTGATAGGAGAGGAGATGCGGAAACTAAGATTGGAACCCTGCTGGCGGACCGATTCTACCCGGCCCACTGATTCTATAATACCTGTGAACATGCCGCAAATTACTGGATATTTGCCTATACTGCCTGCCGGCCTGGTGATTCAGTAAAGTTTTGCCAGCCCGGTTGGTGGTTATATCATAATTTCTCCCTACCTTTGCCACCCGATATTTATAAGACCTAAAATATACCAAGGGAGGTATTAAACATTATGCTTATCATCGATTCAAAAGATTGCGAAAACATCGACAAAGCGCTTAAAAAGTACAAGAAGAAATTTGAAAAGTCTAAGACGCTTCTGCAATTGCGTGAACGTCAGAGCTTTACGAAGCCTTCTGTAAGACGCCGTGGTCAGGTTCTCAAAGCAATCTACCGTCAGCAGATAGCTAGTGGCAAGATCGAAGGTTAATCCTTCCCGCTAAATCATATTTGGAAAAGCTGCAGCATTTGCTGCGGCTTTTTTATTTCCCGCAATAAACTGCCTGATTCCGTAGTTTTGAATACGTTATGACGGCAACGCCTCTCCAGTCTTTTCTCGATTACCTCAAATTCGAAAAACGGTATTCGGCCCATACGATCGGTTCTTATCAAACCGACCTGGAGCAGTTTTTTACCTACCTCGAACAGCAATACGGTTCCCAGCCACTACATGCCATTCAGCCCGTATTTATCCGCAGTTGGATGGCGGAATTGAAATCGGAAGCAGGCTTAAGCAGCAAGAGTATCAACCGCAAATTGTCGAGTCTCCGTTCGTTTTTCAGGTACCAGCTCCGGCAGGGGCTCATTAAAACGATGCCTACCGCAAGTCTTCCTGTACCCCGGCAGGCCAAACGTTTACCTGTATTTGTAAAGGAAGATGAGATGCGGGGGCTTTTACAGAACCTGGCGGCCAGTACCGAAGATTGGAAAAGCCTGAATGCACGTGTGCTGATCACTCTTTTTTATGCCACAGGCATGCGCCTCAGCGAGTTGATAAACCTGAAAACCAGGCAGGTCGATTTTAGCCGTAAGCAGATAAAAGTACTGGGAAAGGGAAATAAGGAGCGGATCATTCCGGTGCCTCCGGCTGTACTTGACCTGGTAAAGCAGTATGAAGCGGAGAAAGCAAAGCAACTGGGTGCAGATGAACCCTATTTGTTACTGACCGAAAAAGGCCGCCGCCTGTACCCCAAATACGCCTACCTGCTGGTGCGCGATTACCTGGGGCAGGCCAGTACACTTGATCAGAAAAGTCCACACGTGCTCCGGCACAGTTTTGCCACCCACCTCGTCAACCAGGGAGCGGATCTGAACGCGGTAAAAGAACTGCTGGGACATGCCAGCCTTGCCGCTACCCAGGTGTATACGCACAACACGATCGATAAGCTCAAAGACGTCTATCGGAAGGCTCACCCCAAAGCCTGAAAAAATAAAATAGCCCCGGTAAAATTTTAAGAAAAAATGTTTGCATTCCCCCTCGTTTTATACTAAATTGAGGGTGACAAAAAGAACGGATGAATCCGCTATTTGTCAACGCTAGCAGTTCTTTCAAATTATTGTTTCACTGATTTAAAAAAGTTGATTATGAACGTAAACATTCAAACGGTCCGTTTTGACGCAGACTCCCGGTTGGTTGACTACATCAACAGGAAACTTCAGAAACTGGATACATTTCATGACCGTATTATCAGAGTGAGTGTTTTTTTGAAACTCGACAACGTAGTTCATACGATTAAAGACAAGGTTGCGGAAATCAGGATACACGTACCCCGCCATGAATTTTTCGTGAAAGCAACAAGCAAATCCTTCGAAGGTTCTTTTGACAATGCGTTTGACTCTATCGTCAATCAGATAAAAAGAAAAAAAGAAAAGCAAGCTGCCTGAAAAAACATTTAAACGCCCCGGCCCCGCCGGGGTTTTTTATTTTCTTTTACAACCGCGCCAGGTTACCTGGGCGGTTTTTTTGTATTCACCTGTATGAGTTTCCGTTTTGCCTGCTGGATTATACTGACCAGTATTGTTTTAAATACCTGTAGCCGGCCTCGTCAGCGGCAGCAGAATGTGATTGCTATTCAGCCGCTCGGTATAGTTGATGCAGGATTGCTGCAGTATTTGAAAACAGAAATAACGATCCTTCATGGCATACCGGTAGAAGTGTTGCCGTCGCAGCCATTGCCGGCCGCAGCTTTTGAAAAGGAGCGGGGGCGTTACCGGGCCGACCTGCTGCTCGCTTATCTCGAGCACTGCGGACAGGGGAAATTCGAAAAGATAATGGGTATCACAGCGGCGGATATAGCAACCACCACCCAGGGGCGCAGCAGTTGGGGAGTAATGGGGCTGGCTCGTTTGTATGCAGCTCCTGCTGTGATATCTTCATTCCGGGTACAAAAAAAACTGCGTTCCGTACAACAGTTCCGGCAGCGAATGCTCACCCTGGCCAGGCATGAATTAGGGCATACCTGGGGTTTAAGCCATTGTTCTTCCTCTTTTTGCCTGATGCGTGATGCAGAAGGGAAAATGAAGCTGGATAGTGCCGGTTTTTTCTGCAAAGCCTGTACAGGCTTAGTTTCGCGGCTGTAATACTCCTCTGCGAAAAACTACAGTTTTGAGAAATAATGCACAAGTGACTGAAAACAAAGAAAAAAATCCCCGTAGAAATTTTTGCAATTATGAAATTCCCTTACCTTTGCCTTCCCAAATTTTAAGGGGTAGTTCTTTGATCATTTCCTGAACAGAAAAATGTATGTGAAGGAAATTGATAATCATCCTGATCCGGTTATTTTTGCCGGAAAGGAAATGCCACTTTAGCTCAGCTGGTAGAGCAACTGATTTGTAATCAGTAGGTCGTTGGTTCGATTCCGACAAGTGGCTCCTGGATGACCGGTTTTTACCGGATTCAGCAATGGGCAAGTAGCCAAGTGGCCAACGGCAACAGACTGTAAATCTGTCCTCTTCGGAGTTCGGTGGTTCGAATCCATCCTTGCCCACGATTTCGATTTGAAAAGGTGTTGATGTGAAGATTTGAAAATTGACGCCAGTTCATTCGGATCTGTTCTTTGAGAAATGAAGGCGCTGATTTTTTATCAGTATGGTAAAAGTCAGATCAGCGGAGGATGTGCCAATTTTCAAATCAGCACATCTTCAAATCTTCAAATCAATTATGCGGGAGTAGCTCATTTGGTAGAGCGATAGCCTTCCAAGCTATAGGTGGCGAGTTCGAGCCTCGTCTCCCGCTCATTCAGAGAGGTGACAGGTGAGCGAGAGAGGCCGGTAGGCAGGAATTGCCGCAACGGTGAGCTGTCTACTTCGACAAAAGCCGTTGTAGCTCAGTGGTAGAGCACTTCCTTGGTAAGGAAGAGGTCGTGAGTTCAATTCTCATCAACGGCTCTACAGTTACCTGGTTAGCTATACCCGGGTACTGCTATCCTGCGGATAATGAGATTTCGGTTTTTCGAAAGGCTGGCCTGTGCCAGCCTGTTGGAATTATAGTAAATTCGTAAACACAACTTTAAAACACATAACAATGTCAAAAGAGACCTTTAAGAGGGACAAACCTCACGTAAACATTGGTACGATTGGTCACGTTGACCATGGTAAGACCACTTTGACTGCCGCTATTACAGAGATCCTTTCTAAAAAAGGTCTTGCGCAGGCAAAAAAGTATGACGAAATCGATGGTGCTCCCGAAGAAAAAGAGCGTGGTATCACAATCAACACTGCTCACGTGGAATACCAAACCGATAGCCGTCACTACGCACACGTGGATTGCCCCGGTCACGCTGACTACGTTAAAAATATGATCACTGGTGCTGCCCAGATGGATGGCGCTATCCTCGTGGTAGCTGCTACCGATGGTCCCATGCCCCAAACTAAAGAACACATCCTGCTGGCCCGTCAGGTAGGTGTACCCCGTATCGTGGTATTCATGAACAAGGTAGACCTGGTTGATGATCCTGAACTGCTGGATCTGGTAGAAATGGAAATCCGCGACGAGCTCACAAAACGTGGCTTTGACGGTGACAATACTCCCATCATCAAGGGTTCTGCTACTGGCGCCCTGGCTGGTGAAGAAAAATGGGTTGGTGCCATCACTGAACTGATGGATGCTGTAGACAGCTACATTCCGCTGCCTCCCCGCCCCGTTGATCTGCCCTTCCTGATGTCTGTAGAAGACGTATTCTCTATCACAGGTCGTGGTACCGTTGCTACCGGTCGTATCGAGCGCGGTCGCGTTAAAACTGGTGAGCCCGTTGAGATCGTTGGTCTGATCGAAGCTCCCCTCACTTCAACTGTAACAGGTGTGGAAATGTTCCGCAAAATCCTGGACGAAGGTGAAGCTGGTGACAACGCAGGTCTGCTGCTCCGCGGTATTGAGAAAACTCAGATCCGTCGTGGTATGGTTATCTGCAAACCCGGTTCTATCACTCCGCATACAGAATTCAAATGCGAAGTATACGTACTGAGCAAAGACGAAGGTGGCCGTCACACACCTTTCTTCAACAAATACCGCCCTCAATTCTACTTCCGTACAACTGACGTAACTGGTGAAGTAGAACTGAACGCTGGTACTGAAATGATCATGCCTGGTGATAACACTTCACTCACTGTGAAGCTGATCCAACCTATCGCCATGGAAAAAGGTCTGAAGTTCGCCATCCGCGAAGGTGGTCGTACTGTAGGTGCCGGTCAGGTAACTGAAATTATCAAGTAATTGAAATTTCTTTGAAATATATCATTTAGCTAATTGGTCCCGCCCAAAGCGGGACTGATTAGCTAAATGAATCTACGGGCATAGTTCAATGGTAGAATAGCGGTCTCCAAAACCGTTGATGGGAGTTCGAATCTCTCTGCCCGTGCTGAACAAAGGTTTAAGAGTTCAAAAGTTTAAAGGTTTAAGGCTAACGGTCTGATCTGTCCTTAAGCATTTGGAATTTAAACTATTAAACCTTTAAACATTTAAACCCCTAACTTTAAGGGCATGAATAAAATTGCAACATACTTCCGGGAGTCATACAAAGAGCTGACTGAGAAAGTGACCTGGCCCAACTGGAAACAACTGCAGCAATCAACTATGATTGTGCTGATTGCCACCCTGGTCATTACAGCCATGGTGTCGCTGATGGACTTTGTGACCGGCGGCGCATTGAAGCTCATATACAACCAACTATTCAACTAATGGAAGCTACTACAACCCATACAGACAACGCTCAGCAGCAGGAAACCAAATGGTTCGTGTTGCGGGTGGTGAGCGGAAAAGAGCGTAAGGTGAAAGAGTACCTCGATAAGGAAATTTCCCGCGGCGGTTGGAGTGAAGTGGTAAAACAGGTCTTCCTTCCCGTAGAGAAAGTTTATAAGGTACAGAATGGTAAGAAAGTAATGCGCGAGCGCAACTATTACCCCGGCTATGTGATGATTGAAGTGATTGATGGCAAACTGAGCGATGACCTCCGCGATACCATCAAAAACACCAATAGCGTTATTCATTTCCTCGGTAAAGACAACCCCATTGCCCTCCGCAAAGCTGAAGTCAATAAAATGCTCGGCAAAATGGATGAAATGGCTGAGTCTGGCAGCTCCAGCATGAGCGAACCCTTCATTGTTGGTGAAACCATTAAGATCATTGAAGGACCATTTAATGACTTCAACGGCGTAATTGAGGAAGTTAACGATGAAAAGAAAAAACTGAAAGTAACGGTTAAAATCTTTGGCCGCTCTACTCCGGTTGAACTGAACTATATGCAGGTAGAAAAGATCAGCTGATCTTCCTGTCCTGATATTTTATTGAAAGCCATTCGCCAAGCGGATGGCTTTCTTATTTCTGACTAAATTTGCTCCCTGCCGCGGCATGAATAAATACACTGCATGAAAGCCAAACTGAAATTCCTGGCCATTTATTACCTGAGCTGGATACTCTTCTTCGATATCATGCGCCTGGTTTTCATACTGTATCACCACGACAGATCTGCCGGACTTTCCTGGCGCACGCTGGCTGCATCCTTCTGGTATGGCCTGCGGATGGACCTTTCGGCAGCAGCGTATATCGTAGCCCCGGTATTTCTCTTCGTCTTACTCAGCCTGTTTATTCATTTTTTCCGCCGGCTTACGATCTATAAGATTTATACGTTTACTATTTTACTGGTAGTGGCATTGATCTCCCTGGCTGACCTTGAATTATACAACGCCTGGGGATTTCGGATCGATACCACACCGCTACGGTTTCTCAGCACCCCTCATGAAGCCTGGGCCTCCGTAAGTCATCTCCCACTTTTCTGGATCGCGCTCGTATTCCTGAGCTGTTATGGATTATTTTATTTCTGCTTTAAAACTCTGCTGAAACATATTTTTTTCCAGCAGCAGAACAATGGCAGGATTCTGACAGGAATTGTTCTGCTCGTTCTTATGGTGTCACTTATCATACCCGTAAGAGGCGGATTACAACTGGCCCCGCTTAATCAAAGCAGTGTGTATTACTCTACGAGTAACTATGCCAATCATACCGCGATCAATGCTACCTGGAATTTCCTGCACAGCTTATTCAGTAAAGGTGCCTCGGGCAAAAATCCTTATCAGTATTTTACCGGCAATACCTATCAGCCGGTGGTAGACAGCCTGTACCGGCAGGATTCGCTGACAATACCTGCTGTTCGGTTCAATGATGCCGTACCGACCAATATTATCCTGATCGTATGGGAAAGCCTTACCGAAAAAGCACTGCATGTAAAAGGGAGCAATGGAGAACCTGTATTACCCCAGCTACAGGCGCTCAGGAGTGAAGGCATTTATTTCAGTAATGCCTATGCCAGCGGAGACCGCACCAATAAAGGAGTACCTGCTATATTCAGCGGGTATCCGGCAATGCCCAACACTACTATTATTCATAACCCCGGCAAATCGGTAAAACTGCCTGTTATTACGCAGGGGTTCAGGCAAAGAGGTTATAAAACACCTTTTTATTATGGTGGTGAGCCGGAGTTTGCCAATATCAAATCCTACTTGCTGCATGCAGGCTTTGATCCGATTATAGGAAAAGATGATTTCAGTACGCAGGATATGAATTCAAAATGGGGCGCTCATGACGGCGTTGTGATGAACAGACTGCAGAAAGATCTGGCTCAAACGAAACAACCCTTTTTTGCCGGTTGGCTTACGCTCAGCAGTCATGAGCCATTTGAAACGCCGGTGCCGGTAGCGATTCCCGGGCATGATCAGGCATCACAATTCCTCAATTCACTTCACTATACTGACCAGGTGCTGGGAGAATTTATCCGTTATTGCCGGCAACAAACATGGTGGTCGCATACGCTGGTGATAATAGTTGGTGATCACGGTCACCCTTTACCATCTACCGGGCACAAAGCCGATGATTTCCGGACACCCATGTTATGGCTGGGCGGAGCGGTAATGCAACCGGGAAGGGAAGTGAAAAAAGTGGTTTCGCAACTCGATATTGCTGCCAGTCTGCAGATACAGGCAGGTATAAAGCCTGTTGGTTATCCATTCAGTAAAAACCTTTTTACCGCAGATACAACGGGCTGGGCCTTTTTTACCTTCAATAATGGTTTTGGATTTGTCAACGAAAAAGGGCGTATCGTTTACGACAATGTAGGCCGCCGGCCTATTGAGCAGCAGGGAGATGCAGGGGAGGCCGAAATCAGAGCCGGCCAGGCAATGCAACAGGCTACCTATCAGGATTTTTCAGTCAAATAGTGCTATTTAACTCTGAAGGCTACAAAGTAATAGTTGTTGGCCGCAGCAATTAACTCAAATTCCTTATAATAAGACTGTGTAAAATCCAGAAATGCTCTGAACTCATGCGTGGGTACGGCAAACTCATCGAAGAAGACGATATCATCTTTTTTCAGATAAGGAGCCAGTGTGCTCAGTGTATATAAAGTCGCCGAATAAAGATCGGCATCCATCATAATTACATTCTTTCTGTTGTTGTCAAGATTGGGTAAAAAGGCGGGGAGGGTCTGCTGAAAAAGCCCCTGGTGGAAAGTTCCTCTGCTGTCATCTATTTTTGGAGGTTCGCTGTTGTTATCGAAATAGCCTTTTTTGAACGGCCCCCAGTCTTCGGGAAGCCCGGTAAACGTATCGAACCCATGAAACCGGGTAGCGGGGTGCGGGTTTTGGGAAACAGCCCAGCGAAAAGACTGCCCCTGGGCTACTCCAAACTCCAGGTAGTTGATCGGCTGGTTTTTTAAATCCTCTTTTTCCCAAACCCATTCGTACATAGGGTAACGCTTATCATAGTTCCATTTGGAAGGGAAATCGTTGCAGGCTATTTTCCTGTTTTTACTGATCCAGGCAGACAACTTTGTCATATATACCAGGTTGAGCTGGAAGCCGGAAAGCCAGCCAAACAGATGGTGCAGCTGCAGGCGTGAAAAAAGGAGTTTTGTATAGCGGATCAGAAATAGTTTCATCCATAAAGGTTTAAAAGTCAGTGACTGTTCAATATTTGACAGGCGCTGCAAAAATAGCCGGAAAGCAATTAGCCGGAGCCCATCAGACAAAAAACAGGGAATATGCAGTGTGTAAAGGAACAAGCTGAACCTATAAATAAATAGGAAACAGCCGATAAAAAACACGAAAAGAGAAGAAAATCAGAATATACACAGTATCTTTGCAGCCCCAATCAGTTCTTTTTTTGGATATCCGGTTTAATGCCGGCGTATCCAGGGAATTTGGGAGACCAGAAAATTTGTACATAATGTACTGATTAAGTGGTCGTTAACACCAAAAAAGTTTTAAAAATGGCTAAAGAAATCACAGGCTATGTGAAGCTTCAGTGCAAGGGTGGCCAGGCCAACCCGGCACCTCCGATCGGTCCAGCTCTGGGTTCCAAGGGTATCAACATCATGGAATTCTGTAAGCAGTTCAATGCAAGAACGCAGGACAAAATGGGAAAAGTTCTTCCCGTACTTATCACCGTTTATTCTGACAAGAGTTTTGAGTTTATCATCAAAACCCCTCCCGCAGCAATTCAGCTGATGGAAGCCGCCAAAATTCAGAAAGGTTCTAAAGAAAGCAATCGCGCCAAGGTTGGTAAAGTAACCTGGGATCAGATTGAGGTTATTGCCAAAGACAAAATGCCCGACCTGAATTGCTTTACCGTTGAAAGTGCCATGAAAATGGTAGCTGGTACGGCTCGCAGCATGGGGCTCAATGTAGAAGGTAAAGCTCCCTGGGAAAATTAATTTGTTTTATCTGCCGGAGCAATAGCGATGGCAGGCAGACATGAACCTTTGTTCCACTGTAGTAATAACGAAAGTGGGATCCAAAAAAAGAATCAAAATGGCATTCATCAGTAAGAAAAGAAAAGTTGCTGAAACAAAAGTTGACAGCAACAAAGCATATTCCTTGAAGGAAGCTTCTGCACTGGTAAAACAAATTACCACCTGCAAATTTGATGCTTCCGTTGACCTGCACGTGCGCCTTGGTGTTGACCCCAAGAAGGCTGATCAGGCTATCCGTGGTACAGTTACCCTGCCGCATGGCACCGGTAAAACCAAACGTGTACTGGTACTTTGCACGCCCGACAAAGAGGCTGAAGCAAAAGCTGCCGGTGCTGATTTTGTAGGTCTTGACGAGTTTGTAACCAAAATTGAAGGCGGATGGGTTGATGTGGACGTTATCATTGCCACACCCTCAGTAATGCCTAAAATCGGTAAACTGGGTAAAGTACTGGGTCCCCGCAACCTGATGCCCAATCCCAAAACCGGTACGGTTACCAACGATGTAGCAGGTGCAATCACCGATGTAAAAGGCGGTAAAATCGCTTTCAAAGTTGATAAAGTTGGTATCATCCACGCTTCTATCGGCCGTGTAAGCTTTACTCCCGAAAAAATTGCTGAAAACAGCCAGGAGTTCCTGAACGCTATTATCAAAGCCAAACCGGCTACAGCGAAAGGTACTTACCTGAAAGGTATCAGCATGGCCAGCTCTATGAGCCCCGGTATCGCCATCGACACCAAAGCATTTGTACATTAAGATCTTCCGTGCTTTCCGCCGGAAAGATCTTATTAACTGACCAGTCAAAATCTTAATAAAATGACTAAAGAACAAAAAAACGAAGTGATCGAAGTGCTGAAAGGCAAGTTCGCTCAATATAATAACTTCTACATCGCCGACACTGAGTCGCTGAGCGTAGAACAAGTTGGTAAGCTGCGCCGCGCCTGTTTCAACAAAGATGTTGAAATGAAAGTGGCTAAGAATACGCTTATCAGAAAAGCGCTGGAATCGCTGGACAGTGAAAAATATGCAGGTGTTTATGACTCCCTGCATAAAGTAACTGCCCTGATGTTTTCAGAAAACCCTAAAGAGCCCGCGCTGATCATCAGCTCTTTCCGCAAAGAAAGCAATGGTGAAAAACCCGTGCTCAAAGCGGCCTTCATCAATGGTGATGTGTATACAGGCGACAACAACCTGAAAGCACTTACGCAGATTAAGACGAAGAACGAGCTGATCGGCGAAGTGATCGGTTTGCTGCAGTCACCCGCCAAACGCGTACTGGCTGCCCTGCTTCATCACCACGAGCAAAAAGCAGGTGGTGCCGAAGTTGCTGCACCCGCTGCAGAATAATCAAGCGAGTATCTGGTCCGCCTGACGGACTGTATACCATACAACAAATTTTTTTAATCACTCCGCCGGAGTCACAAACAATGAAGGCGGGAAAAATTTAAATCAAATGGCAGACGTTAAAGCATTAGCTGAAAGCCTGGTAGCCCTGACAGTAAAAGAAGTTCAGGAACTGGCTGATTTTCTGAAATCAGAATATGGTATCGAACCTGCTGCTGCTGCAGTTGTAGTAGCTGCTGGTGGCGATGGTGGTGGTGCCAAAGCTGAAGAAAAAACAGCTTTTGATGTTATCCTGAAAAATGGTGGTGCATCTAAACTGAACGTAGTTAAGATCGTTAAAGATCTGACTGGTCTTGGTCTGAAAGAAGCTAAAGAACTGGTTGATGGCGCTCCCAAACCCGTTAAAGAAGGCGTATCTAAAGCAGAAGCTGACGATATCGCTGCCAAGCTGAAAGAAGCTGGCGCTGATGTTGAAGTTGCTTAATCTTACTTCTTCATAAAGGAACCCCGGTAGCAATACCGGGGTTTTTTATTGCCCGCAATGCAGATTCAAGTAGTAAATTGCAACACCTGAATCAATCTTTCTTCATACCTATTCATCTGCTCATGAAGTTTCGTTTGCTTATCGCATTTATTGGTGGCGCATTACTCCATGCCAATGCCCAGACAGTCAGTAATGTAACAGACCCTGTAGAATGGATTAATCCACTTATGGGCACCGACTCCAAACCCAGTCTTTCAAACGGGAATACCTACCCAGCTATCGCAGTGCCCTGGGGTATGAACTTCTGGGTACCGCAAACCAACAATATGGGCAACGGATGGGCTTATCAGTATGCTGCCGATAAAATCCGTGGCTTCAAACAAACACACCAGCCTTCGCCCTGGATGAATGACTATGGTCAGTTCTCTATCATGCCCGTTACCGGCAAGCTGAAATTCAAACAGGATGACCGGGCCAGCTGGTTTTCTCATAAAGCAGAAATAGCGAAACCTTATTACTACAGCGTATACCTGGCCGATGCAGATGTGACCACTGAAATCACCCCAACCGAAAGGGCCGCTCAGTTTCGCTTTACTTACCCCGGCACCGACAGCGCCTTTATCGTGATCGACGCTTTTGATAAAGGCTCACATGTAGAAATACAACCAGACCGTAAACGTATCATTGGTTATACTACCCGCAACAGTGGTGGTGTGGCTCCCGGCTTTAAAAACTATTTTGTCATTGAAACAGACAAACCCTTCAGCCTTACACGTACCTGGCGCGATAGTGTGCTGGTATATGACAGCCTGAGCGTATATGCCAATCATACCGGTGCTGTTATCGGGTTCCGTACCAAAAGAGGGGAGCAGGTAAACCTGCGCGTAGCATCTTCTTTTATCAGTTACGAACAGGCCGCACTCAATCTGTCGAGAGAGTTGGGTAAAGACAGCTTTGATCAAACCTGCAAAAAAGCAAAAGACAGCTGGAATAAACAGCTGCAGCGGATACAGGTTTCCGGCGGTACTATTGAGCAAACGCGTACTTTTTATTCCTGCCTTTACAGGATGCTGCAGTTTCCGCAACGGCATTATGAATACGATGCCAGCGGGCAGATTATGCATTATAGTCCCTACAATGGCCAGGTACTGCCCGGTTATCTTTATGCAGGTACCGGCTTCTGGGATACATTCCGCGCGTTGTATCCTTTCCTGAACCTGTTTTATCCTTCTATCAACAAAGAGATGCAGGAAGGGCTGATAAATGCGTATAAAGAAGGCGGCTTTTTACCGGAGTGGTCGAGCCCCGGATTCAGAAACGTAATGGTGGGCAACAACTCTGCTTCTGTAGTGGCTGATGCCTATCTGAAAGGAGGAAGAGGGTATGATATCGAAACGCTTTATCAGGCATTGGTACATGGTGCCAATAATGAAGGTCCCATGTCGGCCGTGGGTCGCGCCGGTGTTGCCTACTACAACGAACTGGGCTATGTACCCTACGATGTAAAGATCAACGAAAATGCTGCCCGTACACTCGAATATGCCTATGATGATTTTTGTATTTACCAACTGGCCAAAGCGCTGAACAAACCGCAGGCGGAGATTGATCTCTATGCCAAACGTGCACAGAACTACCGCAACCTGTTTGATAAGGAAACCAACCTTATGCGGGGCCGCAACAAGGATGGCAGCTTTCAGCAACCATTCAACCCATTCAAGTGGGGCGATGCATTTACCGAAGGTAATAGCTGGCATTACAGCTGGAGTGTATTTCACGATATCCAGGGGCTCATCAACCTCATGGGAGGACGCGCTACGTTCACTCAAATGCTTGACTCGGTATTTTCCATGCCACCTGTTTTTGACGAAAGCTATTATGGCGGTGTCATTCATGAAATCAGGGAAATGCAGATCATGAACATGGGACAATATGCTCACGGCAATCAACCCATTCAACACATGATTTATCTTTACAATTATGCCGGGCAGCCCTGGAAGACGCAATACTGGGTGCGGCGGGTAATGGAGCAATTGTATAAACCCACACCCGATGGTTATTGTGGTGATGAAGACAATGGGCAAACCAGTGCCTGGTATGTATTCTCTGCGCTGGGTTTTTACCCGGTCTGTCCGGGTACTGATCAGTATGTATTGGGAACACCGCTTTTCAAAAAAATAACAGCCACATTCGAAAACGGGAAGAAACTGGTCATTGATGCACCGCAAAGCTCGGCCAGCAACCTGTATATTCAGTCATTGAAATGGAATGGTGCTTCCTACAACAACAACTGGATCAGCCATACAGCACTGCAAAAAGGCGGTACACTTTCTGTTTTGCTTGGCGGAGTACCCAATAAGCAACGGGGTACACAGCCGGCGGCTTTTCCTTTTTCGATGAGCGCAGCTGCAAAATAATTACGAGTTTTTTTCACCAATAAACTTAAACGCCTAATGAAAATAGTCGTAAAGTTTTCCCTGCTGGCAAGTTTAATCCTGGCCGCTTCTTGCCAACGGGAAATAACAGATGAATTGTTGACCGAACCAGGTAATCAGGATTCAGCTACTGTCAACAATCGGGTGATGCTGGTCAATACCCAGATATATGATCCTGAAGGATTTGCCTATGGCAGCTATTATACCCTATATGAAGAAGATACTTTACAAAAAACAATAACAGCCTATTTTGATACGCTGGACGTAGGCTATTACAGATATTATTATGACGATTTGAATCGACTTACAAAAATTCTGATTTATAATGCTGATACAATGCGGCTGGTGAATAGCAGAGATTCGTTTGTGTTTACACGGCCTGCTGAAAATAAGATTACGATGACTTATGACGGAGGGGTGGAGCATTATGACATAGCTGATATAGGAGGGGGGCGAAAAAAAATCCTAATTACCCAGGACGGTAAGAATCCGCAATATCACCGGTCGGAGTTCTATATATCATCAGGCGGATGGCCTGATTCAACGATTGAATTGGCAGACCGGTTTAATACGAACCAATCAGATTCATATCGCACACACTATCGGTTTGATGCTTCTGGTAAACCGTTATCTATTCAGTATCGTTTTGAACAGGATCCATCATCGGGGTACCAGCTTACCGATTTGGAATTTAATAAGGATGCTCAGCCCAATACTTTTCTGGATAGTTTTCTGGGTAAGCTTGCAGGTTCCGACATGCAGTGGAATTTGTTATTGTTGAACAAAAGTCCAAGCTATGAGTTGTTTTATGAGATGTCGGATCATTTATTTCTGAGAAAAGGAACTGTATTGAATCTGAAATATCGTACCCGGATTTATGACCGGGCGGGAAATCTGGATGTTGAGAGTATCCTCTATGACGAGACGATTGAACCGGTCTATGATACTCGCGGACGTATCACTAAGTTGACTATTAAAAATAAAGGCAAAATGTATCGTCAACCGGAGATTACTTATTACAGGTAAGTATTGAAACAAAATAGCCAGGCCTTACAGACGGAGATAGGGAAGCATTCTTTTTAATATCGAATCATTCATCGCATGCAGTTGCAACAAATGCTGTAGATCGGAGAAGGGTCCATGCAAGTTCCTGAATGCGATAATCTGACTGGCCAGCGATCGCCTGATATAGGGATGCCTGCTCAATTCTTCTATACCGGCTTCATTGAGCGATAAACGAATTTGTTGTCCGGGCTGGCAGGTGAGCCGGGGCCTAATACGCTGATAGACTGAATCAGGTAATCCAAATACCTCCGCAACCTGGCTTACCTGGTAAAAACCACCCAGTGCCTCTCTGAACTTAATGATCCGGCTCGCCAGTTTGGGACCAATACCCGGCAATGCCTCCCAGGCGGTACTGTCGGCCTGGTTGATGTCGGGCAGGGTAGAAGGTGAAGGGGAAAAGGAAGAAGGTGATTTAGCAGGAAACTTGTTTGTTGCCGCAGAAGCAGGTTCCGGTATCTGTACATAAGGAATCAATTGTTCGGCCTGATCCGGATGCAGTCCATATATACGCCGGAGATCTTCCGGTGCCCGGAAACGTCCTCCCTTTTGCCGGAATTTCATAATGGTACCTACAGTCTTTGCTGACAGGCCAAAAGACAGCCAGCCAGCTTCGGAATGAGTGTTGGGGTCAAAAGCAACCAGGTTTTTAAGCGGGTTATTGCGGCCAGGTGAGTTGAATTTCCTGGCTTTATTAAAAGAAGCCCTCATTGAATCATCTCTGACTGTACCTGATTCGAGTGTGGTCAGAGCCTGCATCCACGCTGTATCTCTATCGGTCTGCCATCGGGGTACAGGGCGTGAACAATAGTAAGGTAAGATGATCGCCATTGTCAATAAAAAAAGAAGGGTCAGAATCGCCAGCCGCTCTTTTCTTGAAAAGACAAAATACTCCTGTATAAACCATCTCCATTTCATGATCTGTACCTCTGTGCTAAGTTAAAAACAGGAGGTCGCTGTTCCTTGTTTTTTTCATCGCTTTATGGTGGTGTTTTTCTATTCCAAAAATGTTTTTTTCTGTAAAATAACGGAGCGAAATGGCGTCCAGCCGTGTATACTGTGCCGGCGTCACAGATTTTTTCAGCTGTAAGGGAAAATTTTCCATACAGACTATTTCCGGTTCATAGTCAGGCTTTCCGCGTCAAATCTGCCGTCAAAACACCGTCTTTTGCCGGGTTTTTCACCAATTTTTGGCGGGATTTTTGTCGGCAACTTTTTCTTGTCGGATTGCTATTATTCCTTACCTTTGCTGTCCTTTATTTTGGCCAAACATATTTTGACATTCCAAATCATTGCTAAATAGTTGATTTTCATGGGCTATTGTTTCTGCGGAAATGATTGCCTGTGAATGATTTGCTGTCATTATTATCTTAAAACCGGTTTTTAAGCATATGTCTTCTACAAAAGTGAACTCAAGAGTGGACTTCGGTAAGATCAAGCACCTGGCTGAAACTCCCGACCTTCTTGAAGTACAGATTCAGTCTTTCAAAGAGTTTTTCCAGTTAGAAACGACCCCGGACAAACGTAACAATGAAGGCCTGTTCCGGGTATTTAAGGACAACTTCCCGATCACCGACACAAGAAACATCTTTGTGCTCGAGTTTCTGGATTACTTCATTGATCCGCCCCGCTACACTATTGAAGAGTGTATGGAGCGTGGTCTTACTTATGCCGTTCCCCTGAAGGCCAAACTGCGCCTTAGCTGTAACGACGAAGAGCACGTAGACTTCCAGACAATTGTTCAGGATGTGTTCCTGGGTAATATACCTTATATGACCCCCCGCGGTACATTCGTGATCAATGGTGCTGAGCGCGTAGTCGTTTCTCAGCTGCACCGCTCACCCGGTGTATTCTTTGGTCAGTCTGTACACCCCAACGGTACCAAAATTTACTCTGCCCGTGTGATCCCCTTCAAAGGTGCATGGATGGAGTTTGCTACCGACATCAACAACGTGATGTACGCCTACATCGACCGGAAGAAGAAATTCCCGGTTACCACCCTGCTCCGTTCTATCGGCTACGAAACCGATAAAGACATCCTGGAGCTGTTTGGTATGGCCGATGAGGTGAAAGCCGATAAAAAACTCCTGTCTAAATATGTAGGCAGACGCCTGGCTGCCCGTGTACTCCGTACCTGGGTAGAGGATTTTGTAGATGAGGATACCGGTGAAGTAGTATCTATCGAGCGGAATGAAATCGTAATGGAGCGCGATACTGTTCTCGACGAAGAAGGTATCGATACCATTGTAGATATGGATGTAAAGAGCGTATTCATTCAGCGCGAAGATGTAGGTGGTGACTATGCCATTATCTACAATACCCTGAACAAGGATACTTCCAACAGTGAGCTGGAAGCCGTTCAGTTTATCTATCGCCAGCTGCGTGGTGCCGATGCACCTGATAACGAAACTGCCCGTGGTATTATCGATAAGCTGTTTTTCAGCGATAAACGTTATGACCTCGGTGAAGTAGGCCGTTACAAAATCAACCGCAAACTCAGTCTGGATGCTCCGCTGGATCAGAAGACACTGACCCGCGAAGACATTATCCTGATCATAAAATACCTGGTACGCCTCACAAACGGTAAAGCAGAGATTGATGATATCGATCACCTGAGCAACCGTCGTGTACGTACCGTAGGCGAGCAGCTCTATGCCCAGTTTGGTGTAGGTCTGGCCCGTATGGCCCGTACCATCCGCGAGCGGATGAACGTGCGCGATAATGAGGTATTTACTCCTGTTGACCTGATCAATGCCCGCACACTGTCTTCTGTGATCAATTCCTTCTTTGGTACATCACAGCTGTCGCAGTTCCTCGATCAGACCAACCCCCTGTCAGAGATCACACACAAACGCCGTATCTCCGCACTCGGACCAGGCGGTCTGAGCCGTGAGCGTGCCGGCTTTGAGGTGCGTGACGTACACTACTCTCACTACGGACGTCTGTGTACAATCGAAACACCTGAAGGTCCCAACATCGGTCTGATTTCTACACTGTGCGTACACGCCAAGATCAACGATATGGGCTTCATCGAAACCCCCTATCGTAAAGTAACCGACGGCAAAGTGAATATGAAGGAACTCGAGTTCCTCAGTGCAGAAGAAGAAGACCTGGCAAAAATTGCCCAGGCCAATACGCCGCTCGATGATAAAGGCAACTTCGTGGAAGAAAAGATTGTGAGCCGCGAAACCGGTGACTTCCCGATCCTCGACAAAAATGAAGTGGAATTCATGGACGTGGCACCCAACCAGATCGTGGGTCTGAGTGCTTCCCTGATTCCATTCCTCGAGCATGATGATGCCAACCGTGCCCTGATGGGATCAAACATGCAACGTCAGGCTGTACCCCTCATCCGTCCCGATGTACCTGTAGTAGGTACCGGTCTGGAAGGTAAAGCAGCCCGTGATGCACGTATCCAGATCCATTCAGAAGGCGAAGGTGTGGTTGAGTTTGTAGATGCCAACGAGATTCATGTTCGTTACGATCGTGATGAGGCCGAAAAACTGGTAAGCTTTGAAGAAGATCTGCGCGTATACCGCCTGACCAAGTTTATCAAAACGAACCAGGAAACCTGTATCAACCTGAAACCTGCCGTTAAGAAAGGTCAGAAGGTGAAAAAAGGAGACTTCCTTACCGAAGGGTATGCTACACAAAATGGTGAGCTCGCTCTTGGTAAAAACCTGAAAGTGGCCTTCATGCCCTGGAAAGGTTACAACTTCGAGGATGCCATCGTGATCAGCGAACGCGTGGTAAAAGAAGATATGTTTACTTCTGTTCACATCTCTGAATATGAACTGGAAGTACGTGATACAAAACTGGGTGAAGAAGAACTGACTCCGGATATCCCCAACGTGTCTGAAGAAGCCACTAAAGACCTGGACGAAAACGGTATCATCCGTATCGGTGCCAGCGTAAAAGAAGGTGATATCCTGATCGGTAAGATCACTCCTAAAGGAGAGTCTGATCCCACTCCGGAAGAGAAACTGCTGCGCGCCATCTTTGGTGACAAGGCAGGTGATGCCAAAGACGCTTCCCTGAAAGCACCCAATGGTGTGGAAGGTATCGTAATTGGTAAAAAACTCTTCCAGCGCGCCAAAAAAGACAAGAACGCCAAAGTACGTGAGAAAGCAGCCATCGAGAAACTCGAGAAAGTGCACGAAAAGAATGAGAGCGATCTGAAAGAGATTCTTCTCGAAAAGCTGACTACACTGCTGAAAGATCATGCTTCTGCCGGTGTAAGCAACAACTTTGGTGAAGTACAGATTGGCAAAGGCGCCCGATTCACAGCCAAAAACCTGGCTGGCCTGGATTATCAGAATATCAATCCGCTGGGCTGGACTGGTGATGCTAAAATCGACGACCAGATCAACATCCTGCTGCACAATTTCAATATCAAATACAACGAAGAGCTGGGACGTTACAAACGCGAGAAATTCAATATCTCCATTGGTGACGAACTGCCTGCAGGTGTATTGAAGCTGGCTAAGGTTTACCTCGCTGTTAAGCGTAAGCTGAAAGTAGGGGATAAGATGGCCGGTCGCCACGGTAACAAAGGTATTGTGGCCAAGATCGTGCGTCAGGAAGATATGCCATTCCTCGAAGATGGTTCACCTGTAGACGTAGTGTTGAATCCGCTCGGTGTACCAAGCCGGATGAACCTGGGTCAGATCTACGAAACAGTACTGGGTTGGGCCGGTCAGAAACTGGGTGTAAAATTTGCTACCCCCATTTTTGACGGTGCCAGTACCGAAGAGATCGAAAGCTATTGCAACGATGCAGGCATTCCGAAATTTGGCCACACGTTCCTCTATGATGGTGAAACGGGTGAGCGCTTCCACCAGAAGGCTACCGTGGGTATCATCTATATGATCAAGCTGCACCACATGGTTGACGATAAGATGCACGCCCGTTCAATCGGACCATACAGTCTTATCACACAGCAGCCGCTCGGTGGTAAAGCTCAGTTCGGTGGTCAGCGTTTCGGGGAAATGGAAGTATGGGCACTCGAAGCTTACGGTGCTTCCAACATCCTGCAGGAACTGCTCACGATCAAATCTGATGATATCATTGGCCGTGCCAAGACGTATGAAGCAATTGTAAAAGGTGATAACGTGCCGCGTGCAGGTATCCCCGAATCATTCAACGTACTGGTTCACGAATTGCGCGGTCTCGGTCTTGACCTGAAGTTTGAATAAGTTATAAAGTTTAAAGGTTTAAATGCCAGGATCACACAAAGGTCACCAGCTTTTAAACCTTTAAACCTTTCAACTTCTAACGTAACAACAATAAAAATCTTAGAAATTCAAATATGGCTATCAAAAAAGATAATCGTCCCAAAGCAGCGTTTTCGAAGATTACCATCGGTCTGGCTTCGCCCGACACGATCCTTGAACGCAGTTATGGTGAAGTACTGAAGCCTGAAACCATCAACTACCGCACCTACAAACCCGAACGTGACGGTTTGTTTTGCGAGCGCATTTTTGGTCCTGTAAAAGACTACGAGTGTGCCTGCGGTAAATATAAACGTATCCGTTACAAAGGCATCGTGTGTGACCGTTGCGGTGTGGAAGTAACAGAGAAGAAAGTTCGCCGTGAACGCATGGGACATATCAAACTTGTTGTACCCGTAGTTCACATCTGGTATTTCAAATCGCTCCCCAATAAGATTGGTTACCTGCTGGGTACCAGTTCCAAAAAGCTGGAAAGCATCATTTACTATGAGCGTTTCGTAGTAATTCAGCCCGGTATCCGTGCTGATAAAGGACAGAACGCCGGTGATCTGCTCACAGAAGAGGAGTACCTCGATATCCTGGATGCATTGCCCAAGGATAACCAGTATCTGCCCGATGATGATCCCAATAAGTTCATCGCCAAAATGGGTGCAGAGGCTGTACATGACATGCTTCAGCGTATTGATCTGGATCAGTTGTCATTCGATCTGCGTAATGCTGCAGCAACAGAAACTTCTCAGCAACGTAAAGCAGATGCCCTGAAGCGTCTGAGCGTAGTAGAAGCTTTCCGTGATGCCAATACCCGTATCACCAACCGTCCTGAGTGGATGGTAATGCAATATATTCCTGTAATTCCACCGGAATTGCGTCCGCTGGTTCCCCTTGATGGCGGTCGTTTTGCGTCATCTGACCTTAACGATCTGTATCGTCGTGTTATCATCCGCAACAACCGTCTGAAACGTCTCCTGGAGATCAAAGCTCCTGAGGTGATCCTCCGAAACGAAAAACGGATGCTGCAGGAAGCGATCGACTCACTGTTCGACAACAGCCGTAAATCAAATGCGGTAAAAGCCGAAGGTGGCCGTGCGCTGAAATCACTTTCCGATGTACTGAAAGGTAAACAAGGTCGTTTCCGTCAAAACCTGCTCGGTAAACGTGTTGACTATTCCGGTCGTTCCGTTATCGTGGTAGGTCCTGAAATGAAACTGCATGAGTGCGGTCTGCCAAAAGATATGGCTGCCGAGCTCTTTAAACCATTTATCATCCGCAAGCTCATTGAGCGTGGTATTGTTAAGACCGTAAAATCGGCCCGCAAGCTGGTCGATAAGAAGGAAGCCGTGGTTTGGGATATCCTCGAAAATATCCTGAAAGGTCACCCGGTGATGCTTAACCGTGCCCCAACGCTGCACCGTCTTTCTATCCAGGCTTTCCAGCCCAAACTGATCGAGGGTAAAGCCATTCAGCTGCACCCGCTGGTAACCACGGCCTTCAACGCCGACTTTGATGGTGACCAGATGGCGGTACACGTGCCCCTGAGCAATGCCGCTATTCTCGAAGCACAGCTCCTGATGCTTGCTTCACACAACATCCTGAACCCGCAAAACGGACAGCCCATCACCCTGCCTTCGCAGGACATGGTACTCGGTCTGTACTATATCTCTAAAGGCAAAAAGACTACTGAAACCGAAAAAGTGCGCGGTGAAGGCATGGCATTCTACTCAACTGAGGAAGTGATCATTGCCTACAACGAGAAGAAAGTAGACCTGCATGCCTGGATCAAAGTGAAAGCAAACATCCGCAATAGCGATGGTCTGCTGGAACACAAACTGATCGAGACTACCGTAGGACGTGTGATCTTTAACCAGTTTGTACCTGCCGAAGTAGGCTTTGTGAATGCACTGCTCACCAAGAAAAATCTTCGGGAGATTATTGGTGACATCATTGAAATCACCAACGTTCCCAAAACAGCGAAGTTCCTTGATGATATCAAGCAGCTTGGTTTCCGCACCGCCTTCCAGGGTGGTCTGTCATTCAGCATCAATGACCTGATTATCCCCGATGTCAAGGAAGAGTTGCTGGAGAATGCGAAAGGTGAAGTAGATGAGGTGTGGGATAACTACAATATGGGTCTTATCACCAACAACGAGCGTTATAACCAGATCGTAGACATCTGGAGCCGTGTGGATACCCGTATTACTGAAACACTGATCCGCGAGTTGAGCAGCGATAAGCAAGGTTTCAACTCCGTATATATGATGCTTGATTCCGGTGCCCGTGGTTCCAAACAGCAGATCAAACAGCTGGCTGGTATACGGGGTCTGATGGCCAAACCACGTAAGTCTGGTTCTACCGGATCTGAGATCATCGAAAACCCGATCCTTTCCAACTTTAAAGGCGGTCTGAACGTATTGGATTACTTCATCTCTACCCACGGTGCCCGTAAGGGTCTGGCGGATACGGCCCTTAAAACAGCCGATGCCGGTTACCTCACCCGCCGTCTGGTAGACGTAGCCCAGGACGTGGTGATTACCGAAGAGGATTGCGGCACACTGCGTGGTATTGCAACATCTGCTCTCAAAGACAACGAAGATATTATCGAACCGCTGGCAGATCGTATCGAGGGTCGTACATCACTCCACGATATCTACAACCCTGTTACCGAAGAATTGCTCATTGCAGCCGGTGATGAGATCACACCAGATACTGCCCGTAAGATTGAAGCAGCAGGTATTGAAACGGTTGAAATCCGTTCCGTACTCACCTGCGAAAGCAAACGCGGTTGCTGCGTGAAGTGTTATGGTAAAAACCTGGCATCCGGTATCCTGGCACAGAAAGGTGATGCAGTAGGTATCATCGCTGCCCAGTCAATCGGTGAGCCCGGTACCCAGCTTACACTGCGTACCTTCCACGTGGGTGGTGTTGCCGGATCTGCAGCTGTAGACTCTACCCTGGTTGCTAAATTCGATGGTACCATCCAGTTCGATGGTCTGCGTACTGTAACCACAGAGAATGCAGAAGGCGATAAAGTACAGGTAGTAATCGGTCGTACCGGTGAGGTACGTATCGTGGATACCAAGAATGACCGCCTCATGATCACCAACAACATTCCTTATGGTTCTACACTGATGGTCAAAGACGGTCAGAAGATCAGCAAGGGAGATGTGATCTGCACATGGGATCCGTTCAACAACGTAATCGTGGCCGAAATCAACGGTATCCTCCGTTTCGAAAACGTGATTGAAGGTGTTACCTACCGCGAAGAGTCTGATGAGCAGACCGGTCACCGCGAGAAAGTGGTTATTGAAACCCGCGACAAAACAAAGATTCCTTCTATCGTTGTAGACGGTAAGGAAAACAAATCATACAACCTGCCTACCGGTAGCCATATCATGCTCGATGAGGGTGATGATGTGAAGGCCGGCCAGGTACTCGTGAAGATTCCACGTATCCTCGGTAAACTGCGTGATATCACCGGTGGTCTGCCTCGTGTAACCGAGCTGTTTGAAGCCCGTAACCCAAGCAACCCCGCAGTGGTATCGGAGATCGATGGTGTGGTATCTATGGGTTCTATCAAACGTGGTAACCGCGAGATCGTGATCGAAGCCAAAGACGGTGTGACCAAAAAATACCTCGTGCCGCTGACCCGTCAGATCCTGGCACAGGATGGTGACTTCGTAAAAGCAGGTTCACCACTTTCTGATGGTCAGACCTCACCACAGGATATCCTTTCTATTCAGGGACCATTTGCAGTACAGCAGTATGTGGTAAATGAGATTCAGGAAGTATATCGTTTGCAGGGTGTAAAAATCAACGATAAGCATATCGAGGTAATCGTACGTCAGATGATGCGTAAGGTAAACATCGTGGATCCGGGTGATACACGCTTCCTCGAGGATGATTCCGTTGACAAGTTCGAATTCCTGGAAGAGAATGATTATATCTTCGATAAGAAGGTGGTGACAGAAGCTGGCGACAGCAGCAAAATGCGTCCCGGTCAGATCGTTAGCCTCCGTGAAGTACGCGAAGAGAACTCCATTCTCCGCCGCAACGATAAAAAGCTCATCGAATACCGTGATGCCAAACCCGCTACCTCATCACCAACACTGCTGGGTATCACCAAGGCATCTCTGGGTGTGCAAAGCTGGATATCTGCCGCTTCATTCCAGGAAACAACCAAGGTACTTTCATCTGCCGCCATCCACGGTAAGACAGATGATATGCTGGGACTGAAAGAAAATGTGATCACTGGTCATCCGATCCCTGCCGGTACTGGTTTGCGCGATTTCGAAAACATGATCGTGGGCAGCAAAGAAGAATACGAACTGCTGCAGACTACCCGCGAAGCCATGGCATTCGACGAAGAAGAATAATAAGGAGCCGGTTATAACGGCGCCCCATAGAATCAAAGGAGCGAGATCAACTCTCGCTCCTTTTTATTAAACACAGGCCTTTGTTAAGAGAATCTTAAAGTGACCAGGATGCTTATCTTTGGCCGGACGATGAACCTTAATTTGCACAAAACGACTGCATGAAGTGAACGTTACATTTCCTTCTTTTACTGATCTTAAGTGAAATGATACCTTCATTTCATCTGTCGCCTCAAACATGACACGATGAAAAATGTGCTGCTGACCTGGAATATTGTATTGACGCTTGCCGCTGGTTATCTGTTTTATGCCTACTACACCGGTAAACAGAAAAGTAAAAGCCGTATTCAGGCTGAGATTGCCAAAACAGTTGGCCCTTCCGGCCCTTTCCGTATTGCCTATTTCGAAATGGACTCTATCGAGAGCAGTTATCAAATGGTCAAAGATGTGAAAGCCGAAATCACTAAAAAGAATGAAGAACTGGGTGCTGAAATAGCTAAACTGGGTCAGGAAATGGAGAACCGCCAGCGCTATTATGAGCAAAAACAGCATACCATGAGCGAGGACGATGTACGCAAAGCCCAGGAAGACCTGATGCGTCTGAATGAAAACCTGAAGACCCGTCGCCAGAATCTCGAAAACGAATACCAGGATTTTGTATTTCGCCGCAATCTGACGGTACGCAAGGAAATCGAAAAATTTCTGGCTACTTTCAATGAGAATAAGAAATATACCTACATCATGTCGTATGAGCAGGGGCTCTTTTATTACAAAGACACAGCCTACAATATCACCGGCGAAATAGTAAACGGCCTTAATCAGGAATATAAGAAAGCGAAGAAATAATGTGCTAATGTGCTGATGTTGGGTTTAAAGCGTATAAAGGGTATAAATAGTTTAAAGTGATTTCTTTAAATTATTTATACCCTTTATAGCTGGCGGCACCCAGTCACTGATCATACATCAGCACATTAGCACATCAGCACATCAGCATATTAGCACATCAGCACATCAGCATATTAGCACATTTCCTCCGAATTACTTATCTTGATCGCCAAACCCCCTTACATGGCAGAGGAAACCTCTTTTAAACGATCGCTAGGATTAGTAGATGCCACCATGATTGTGGCAGGCTCTATGATTGGCTCCGGTATCTTTATCGTGAGCTCCGATATTACCCGCAATGTGGGCAGTGCCGGCTGGCTCATTGCAGTCTGGCTTATTACCGCTTTTATGACCATTACAGCTGCCGTTAGCTATGGCGAATTGAGCGGCATGTTTCCGAAGGCCGGTGGTCAGTATGTATACCTCAAAGAAGCGTATAACCCGCTGATGGGGTTTTTGTATGGCTGGAGCTTTTTTGCTGTAATCCAAACCGCCACTATTGCGGCCGTAGGTGTGGCATTCAGCCGCTTCACGGCTTACCTGATTCCACAGGTAGGGGAGGATAATATATTGCTTACCCTGGGCAGTCTTAAAATATCTGCAGCGCAGGTGCTGGCTATTGCCGTAATAGTATTGTTGACCTATACCAATACCCGGGGAGTAAAGGAAGGCAAGATCATTCAAACCACCTTTACTTCCGTAAAACTGATTTCCCTGTTCGGGCTCATTGTGCTGGGCTTTATTCTTGCCAAAGAAAGCTTCTGGTCTTCTAACTGGGAGAATGGCTGGGCTGCTACACAGGTTCCCAAAGATGCTGTTGGCGAAGTAGCACGCGATAACTGGCAGCCTATTGGTGGTGCTGTGCTCATAGGCGCTATTGCCGCTTCCATGGTAGGGTCTATTTTCAGCAGCGATGCATGGAACAATGTGACCTTTATTGCCGGTGAAATCAAAAATCCGAAACGTAATATCGGCCTGAGCCTTTTCCTTGGAACACTGATGGTGTCATTTATTTATGTGGCGGCCAACTTTATGTATCTCCATGTATTGCCACTGCAGGAAATAGCCTATCCTACAGGCAACCGTGTGGCCGTAGCAGCTTCTGATGCCATTTTTGGCCCCAGTGGCTCTACGGTGATTGCCGTAATGATTATGATTTCCACCTTTGGCTGCAACAATGGACTGATCCTGGCCGGCGCTCGTGTATATTATACCATGGCACAGGATGGACTGTTCTTTAAAAAGGCCGGTCATCTCAATAAGAATGCCGTACCTGGCTGGGCCCTTTGGGCACAGGCAGTGGTAGCATCTTTGCTTTGCCTCAGCGGCAGCTACAACGATCTGCTCACCATGATATCTTTTGTAGTGGTAATTTTTTACGCACTTACCATTGTGGGCATTTTCATTCTGCGCCGTAAGCGCCCCGAACTGGAACGTCCCTATAAGGCATTTGGCTATCCTGTATTGCCGATCATTTATGTGCTGCTGGGGCTGACCTTCTGTATTTTCCTTGCCATCTTTGAGCCTCTGTATTCGCTCTGGGGCTTGGGGATTGTGCTGCTGGGTATTCCGCTTTACTATGTAGCTATTGCAGTAAGAAAATAAATAACCCGTAATAAATAACTGGTATACGCAGCTCTCGTCAGGGCTGCGTATTTTTTTATTTCATATCAGCAATACTCCGGTCAACCATCTTATCCATATTTACATACAGGTCAAACAGGAGCTTTGCAATAGCAAAAACCAGGATGAAGCCTTTGCCACCACCGAAGACCAGAAACATGCTGCCTACGATGACGGTAAACTGCTGAATGAAAATGCGACCATACGGCATAAACATGATCTTCATGAGAGGGGTGTTCTTATACGCGCCTGATGATAAAAAAGGAATGACCTGCTGAGCAATATAACTGATTACAAAGGCGCCCAGCATGAGGGCAATATCACCATTGATATAGGTATACCAGTAAAAAAAGAAATGCAGGGGGCCTTTACCGGGGGGAATGATGTTGGCTGATCCGGCAAATATGGAGGATTGTACAGCAGCAAATATCCCATAATGCATAATGAAAAAGAAAATGAAGAAGAACCCGCTTTTCTCTACACTGCTGCCTTTATTGTACCAGGTATCGCGCGGACGTGCAAATAAGGTGACGACCACCATTTGAAAGACGGTAATGATACCCACAATCAGGGTCTCCATGGCATATACGGTAAAAACTTCCACCGCACTCCATCCCCAAAACCATACGCCCACAATGGGCAATAGATTGGCGGCAATAGTAAAGAGGTCTGCCGGGCTGTATTTACGCTTGAGCATGTCGGGGAGATCAATAGGCGACAAAATAGCTTTTTTTGACCGCTCAGAAAATACCCGCCGGCACGGATTCTATGCAACCTTACCCCTGTACCAGCCACCATTGATTGCCCCAACGATCCTGTATGCCTGCAGTATATCCATAATCTCTTTGCTGAGGTGCCATCAGGTCTTTTGCACCCGCTTTTATTGCATTATTATAAATCATATCTACATTTTCCACGTAGATAAACATACCGGCCGCCTGGGTCTTCCATTGTTCGGTAGCCTCTGCAAACATGATCACCGCATCGCCCACCCTCAATTCGCCATGCACAATACGCCCGGCTTCGTCAGGCATGATCAATTGGTCTTTTGAGCCAAATACTTCTTTCATAAATACATGAAAGGCGGCAGCCTCCGCAATGATGAGATAAGGCATTACCGGCAGGTACTGTTGAGGAATATTCATAGCTTTTTTTATTAATGATGATCAAAAATAGAGCCGCTATACAAGATGAAATTGGAAAAAAACGACATTCTGACCGCTGTTAATGACTCCATTCAGATTTCAGCATGACTTAACCTCCTGTTGAAATCTCGTATCTGCGATATTCTACGTTTTCTATGGATAAAATTTCCGGCAGATTTACACAGATAAATATTCCCCGGCCTTTCGGACAGCGCCATTCCCTAATCGCGCCAGACAGTGCCTTCGGCATTTCCCTTAAAAAATTCGCGTGGATGAAAACCGGAAAATTCTCTGAAATCATGAATAAAATGTGACTGGTCATAATAACCACATTGCTGGGCCAGGGCTGTTAGCGACAGGAAGTCTTTATTGTAATGCCGGGTGGCGTGTTGAAAACGGCTGATCCGGCTGAATAGTTTGGGCGTAAAACCGGCCAGTGATTTGAAGCGCCGCTCAAACTGCCTCTGCGAAAGAAATGCATGACTGGCCCACTCGCTCACGGGCGACAAATGAGGCTGCTGTTGCAAGGCAATAATGCAGGACGCGATCGGCTGGTCTGCCGCAGGTAACTCCCGCAAATGCTGCCGGAAAAAAGTATTAAGTACAGATAGGCGTTGCTGGTTATTCTCTGCCAGCATTACCATTTCCTGCAATTGCCTGCCCGATGCACCCAGTAAGCTGGGCAGATCCGGCATTTCATTGCTCAGCGTACTGGCTGGCATATTAAACAAAACCGGAATAGCAAAAGGATACATGTATACCCCAAAAATGCCAAAACCGGTATCAATGGAATAACGCCTATACTGATGCGAAGGTCCCTGAAGACCGGTAACAGCGGTGGCTGCGGCAATGTTCTGCTTATTCAACTCATCAAATACACCGGCATAATGAAAGACCATTTCCACACTGCCGCAGGCGAGTGAGCGATGGGTATAGGGTTCATCACCCTCCAGTATCCAGTAAAAACGGATCAGGGATCGCAGGTCAGGAGGTGGTATTATGGTATGATAGCGGATCATGACACTGGACAGTGATTTCTTAAAGATAGGCCAATCTCTGCTGGCGCGAAACACCTTAATTTTGTGATATGAAGAAAGTTGCAGTCATTGTTGCCGGAGGTTCGGGTACGAGAATGGGGAGCACCCTGCCCAAACAGTTTTTGTTATTAAAAGATAAACCAGTTCTGTACTTTACACTAAATACATTTCTGCAGGCTTATCCCGATATGCAGATCATTCTGGTATTGCCGGTGGATTATATGGAGATGGGACGCGAGATCATCGATGCCTGGTTTGATGCCGACCGGGTACGGGTTACCGCCGGTGGCGACAGCCGTTTTCAGTCTGTAAAAAACGGGTTGCAGTTGATCGAAGAAGAATCAATTGTATTTGTACACGATGGGGTACGTTGCCTGCTTACAACCGATCTTATACACCGTTGTTACGAAACAGCTTTGCAAACAGGCAGCGCCATACCGGTAGTACCCTGCAAGGATAGTGTACGTCTGGTGCATGCTGAAGGCAATGAAGCGGTAGACCGAAATGCCATTGCACTGGTACAAACACCCCAGACGTTTCACAGCAAGATTCTTATTCCCGCATTTCAGATCGATTATAAAGATAAATTCACCGATGAAGCTACAGTGGTAGAAGCTTTTGGACTAAAACTTACACTGGTACCCGGCGAAGAGTCGAATATCAAGATCACACGGCCCGAAGATATGCTGCTGGCAGAAAAGCTGCTGGAAACCCGCTCTGTCTGATCATTTTTTGAGCCAGCGAATAAACCAGGGCAAACGGTTTAATTGTAGCGCCGGATAATTTTCCTGCTGTGCCCCAAAGCCTCTGTAAAACCGGGCTACCGTAGCTATATCAGAACCTTCAAAGTCAAGTATACGTAATTGCATAGCATACTGCCTTATAAACTGATCAATGAGCATATGTGATGCACCAGTATGCCGGCTGTCAGGACTATTGCCTGGTAATATATAAAAAGCACGACCTTGTTGTACAAAGAAGATAGCTGAAGCCAGCAACTGTCCGTCTGCACCGGTGACTCCGTAAGTGAAAGATGCATTACGTTGTTCCAGCATTTTGTACAACCGCGATAATCTACTTGATTGATCAGGCGATAATGGCTGATAGCTTAGCGCCATTATCTCGGCAGGAGCGATATCTTTTTTTACCAGCAAACCTGTTGTTTCCGCTTTGCGGAGATTGCGTAAAGTGTTTTCATTGTATGACTGGCGGATAGCTTCATAGGGCTGTTGCAGCGGCAATACCAGGTTGATACGCGACCGGAGTGAATAACCCTCAGTCTCCGGCGGATTGCGATGATGCAGACAAATGTCCCAGTACCTGTACTGCACAGGAATGGCATCGAGAAAGGCCCGAAGCAAAGCCGGTGAATTATCTGACGTGATTAATCCGAGTTGAGGTGTAAGAAAGGGCTGATACAGATATTGAATGCCATATTTTTTACGGCAGGGCAGCGGCATCACTGCCTTATAGTTGCCAAGCACCAGGGCTGTCCACCCGGGTACCATCACGTCGAGGTACCAGGAGTATGCATAAATATGATCGGGTGAATGAAGGCCTACACAGGCATCCCAGGCCTGCCGGTCAATGTCCCGGTGTTGTATAAATGCTATATCCTTTTCTGTATACATCAGAAACCGAGATTGCGGTTGATCTTGCGCAGACTGAAATTGGAAAAATCAATAGAGAAAGAGATTCGCCTGAGCAGCCGCTCGTTTTTGGGTATGGTAGATTGAATATAATCTTTGAAAGGCCGGCTGTATATGAGGGGCAGGTAAATATTCACAACTTCTTTGAATAACGGAATCTGCAAACCGGCATCGAACAGGAAACGATCCGTATTGGCATTTCTTTTCCAGGCTTCTGCATAAGTACCTACATCGGCAAATACTTTTAGGGGAATGCGGAAGGGGAGAAGATTCAGCGGGTTGACCTGGTCGGGAATAGTCGTACTGAAGTTGAGGGCAATAAGCCAGTCATCTGTGCGTCCTACTTTTTCCGCCAGCATATCCGTTCTGGTTTTGAAAGCGCCATCACGCTCCATGATCTGCTGACTGGCCCATCCGTCAAATTCGTTGCGGCCGGCAAAATAATCGCTGTAGGTATAGTCTTCCTGGCCGTTGGCCCCCGTCATATTGAGATGATAACGATCGGTTGCGAACTGTTTGGAGAATGTTTTGGATGAAGTATAAAAGAATTTACCGGCAAAGAACCGCGCATTTAATCCGCCACCGTTGGCATAATTAAAAAAGTAATGGCCGGTAAAAGCAGCGCGGACAAAATCGGTACCCTGCTCGAGTTTAAATTCCGCTTTGTATGGATAGAGGGCGCGGAAATTCTGCCAGACAGCTTTTAGCTGGAGCAATGTACGGTTGGCAGATCGTTTACCGTAATTATCCACGAGAAGGGTATCGGTACCGGTAAATACGGAGTCTCTGGAATAACGCAGGCCCTGTTCGGTAATGAAATAGCTTTTGAGTTGTATATACCGCTCGCGTGTGCTACGCGCGTTTTTTTCATCGAAGGTAAAGCGCAGTGAGGGAACAATCTTATGAAAGCCGAAATGCAGTTTTTTGTTTTCTGGTGTGGTAAAATCGTTGATGCTGAAAGCAGCGGCACTCACACCTGCATCGATACGATAGAATAGGGCCTGTTTTGGATAAATGCTGTAGTTGATAAAGCCATTGCCTGCCAGCCTGCTGGTGCCGGTAGCATAGAGCGGGGCGAGCAAAAAGCTGAAGCGGGGCATGGGTAATCCCATATTGGTAACCAGTGCACCAACCATGAGTTTGTCATAGGTATTCATACCAATGGCAGGACTCAGCAGTAAAGTATGGGCAGGCCGGTTTTTGAAGTAACGGCTCCAGAATGCGGGGCTCAACGGAAAGCCGGCCTGTGTACCTTTTCTGCGTGCATAGGGCAGGGGACCGGTGGCCTGCAACAGGCTGAATGCACTGTCGAGTGAGTGGCCGGCTGCTTTCTCCATCGCTACTTTGAAATCTGCAGGCGCCGGGTGTTTAAACTGCCATTGCGCCACATAACTTTTCATACCTGCATCAAACGCCGCAGTACCCATTACCTGCTGCAGGTATTCGAGCCACATGGCGGTTTTGGCATAAGCATCCAGATTATAGTTGACCTGACTAAAGCTGTCGGCAGGTGTGGCAATAGGCTGGTCGCGGTACAGGGAGGCAGAGGTTTCTACCAATGCGTTGCTGATGGCATGAAGGGGAATCTGTTGTTTACCAAACTTCACTTCTCCTTTACCATTCCCGATCTGTGTACTGTACCGGTTGTCGTAAAAGCTATTAAGGCCTTCGTCCATCCAGGGATAGCTGCGTTCATTGCTGCCCACAATCGCCTGAAACCAGTTGTGGCCAATTTCGTGTGAGATGGTATAATGAAGTAAACCTTCGCTGTCGTTGGGGCCAATGAGAGCAATGCTGGGGTACTCCATGCCGCCTCCGTTACCGGACGGTCCCTGCACAATACTAAGTGTGCTGTATGGATAATTGCCCAGCCACCGGCTGCGTGCAAGGAGTGACTGACGCATCATAGTCAAACTTTTTTCCCAGCCCGGAGCTTCGGCCGGTATAAAATAACTCGACAGGGAAACAATGGAACCATTGTCGAGCCGGCAGGTGTCCTGCAATACCCGGAAGCGTTTGTCGGCAAACCAGGCAAAGTCCAGCACATTTTCTTCCCTGAAATGAAGTGTCTTTTGTGTACTGGCCGAAGGAGGAAATTTCTCTGTGACTGTTTTGATGGCGCCAGACCTGGCCTTTTCCTTCCGTCGTTCAGGAATCCATTCAAACCCGGACCGGCCGCTCAGCCAGTTTTTTTCGCTTTCATCCATCAATTGTCCGGTAGCAGCCACTACGTAGTTGGAGGGTAGGGTGATATGTACATCGTAGGTACCGAAATTGCTATAAAACTCGCCCTGATCGAGGTAGGGCAATGGATGCCATCCATCACGGTCATATACGGCCGGTTTGGGATACCATTGGGTGATCTGGTAACGTTGCCCCTCATGCCCGCTCCTCGAAAACACCTCGGGCAATTTCACATGAAACGGTGTGGTGATCGTTACTTTCTGCCCCGGCGGTAATGGCGTTGGCAACATCAGACGAATGATGTCTATATAGTTGGGATGATCTGCTGTTTCTGCATGCTGATCATTTACCTTAAAATCGAGCCGGTTGATATAACCTCTTTCTTCCTGTGTGGCAAAATAAAAGCGGGTGCTGCCATTTTCAAGCAACTGATCGCTCAGTGCGGTCTTATCGTTTTTGTATGCATTGGGCCAGAGATGAAACCAGATGTAATGAAGGGTATCGGGCGATTGGTTATAATAAATAATACGGGCAAAGGCATCGAGGGTATGTTGCTGATCGTTGAGTGATACATCAATTGTATAATCAACCCGCTGTTGCCAGTATGGAGTTTGTGCGCGAAGTGAGCAGACGCATAACAGGGCGGTTAGGCCGGTCAACAGCTTTTTTTTCGATAGGAACATATTTCAAAAATAGAACCTATGGCCCGCAATTACAAGCAAATATTCCGCTACTTGCCTTTGCCCTTCCAGATGATACGCAGGGTATGAGCCATGATCTTGAAGTCGAGGGCCAGGGAGATGTTTTCAATATAGATAAGATCAAATTTGCTGCGTTCGATCATATCGTCCACATTTTCGGCATAACCAAACTGCACCATTCCCCAACTGGTTAGGCCGGGTTTTACTTTAAGCAGGTATTTGTAATAGGGAAAACGGGCTACGATCTGGTCGATATAGTATTGCCGCTCGGGCCGTGGACCTACCAGGCTCATTTCTCCAATCAGGATATTCCAAAGCTGCGGCAGTTCATCGAGCCTCCATTTGCGCATCACTTTACCCCAGGAGGTTATACGGGGATCATGGTCTGATGATAAGGCCGGACCGCCTGCTTCTGCCTGTGGGATCATGGATCTGAATTTATAAAGGCGGAAAGGTTTTCCCTTGTAACCTACCCGTTTTTGGGAGTAAAAAATGGGTCCGCGATCGGTCAGCCATACCCGCAGCATCACATAGAGCATCAGTGGAGAGAGGATGATCAGCGAAAATGAAGCTGCCAGCACATCTATCAGTCTTTTGATATGCTCCTGCCATTCGGGAATCAGGTTGGTACGAAGGTCGATGAGCGGAGCGCCCAGCACATTGATCGTTTTGACCGAACCCGCCAGGATATCGAGTGTGTCGGGCAGGATTTTTATTTCCACATCCTTTTCGCTTAAGCGGTTGATCAGGTTTTCGAGCTGCGGATACTGTGTCTTTTCCAAACCCAGCACCACCAGCTTAATGCCATGCTCATCAATAACCTTTTCGAGGTTTGATAACTCACCCAGCTGAGGCAACAATCCCTGCAGGGGGGCAGCCTGGCTGGTGCTGCCGGTACTCACGAAGCCGGCAAACCAGTAACCGCCATCGCCCAGTTGCCGCGAGGTGGCCTTATACAGTTTCACCGCATTTTCCTGACTGCCCAACATCAGTGCAGGAAATCTGACACGGCCTGTAAGCAGCTGCCATTTTACTTTATTAAGAAACAGCCAGCGGCAACCAAATGTGAGCGTAAAATGAATGCCGCCCAGGAGTGCCAGTACGGAATAGAAATAATGTGTGCCCGGCGAAGGATCGTCGAAGATGTATATAAAAAAAAGTGCCAGGCAACCGAGAATGGTACAAATGATGGTCCGGAATAATTCTACCATCCGCGATTTTTTGTACAGCGAATTATACGTACCCGCCAGTGTATATAACAGGATCCAGCCCGCAGGTACAATCAGCACAGCATCGAGCCATGATTTTTCAGGAAGGGCATGTGTGGCAGGGCCAAAAAGCCATTCGGTTCGCACCAGCGTTACAATAAGCCAGGAGAGGGCAGCAGCAAGATAGTCGGTCAGGATATACCAGGACAATGATATTTTCTTGTCACCATTCATCAGTGTGAGATCACATTATTGCCGATTTTGGAAAGTATCTGGTGAGCTACATCCATGGCCATAAGACCATCGATCTCTGATACAACTGTTTTGGTGTTGGTAAGGATGGCGTTTTTAAAAGCGGTCAGTTCTTCTTTGATCGCATTTACTTCGGGTATGGCCGGGTTTGAAACGGCAACGGTCTTGGTGCCACTGTTGGTTTCAATATCAAACGCAAAAACATTGGAGTCGCCCGGTTCTTTCAGCTTTATTATCTCCGTCTTTTTATTGAGAAAGTCGATGCCGATATAAGCGTCTTTCTGGAAGAGTCTTATTTTCCGCATTTTTTTCATGGAGATACGGCTGCTGGTCAGATTGGCCACACAGCCATTGTTGAATTCGATGCGTACGTTGGCTATATCAGGTGTTTCGGTCATAACCCCCACACCACTTGCCGAAATACTTTTTACATCACTTTTTACAATGCTGAGAATAATATCAATATCGTGGATCATCAGGTCCAGGATTACACTCACTTCTGTGCCGCGGGGATTGAATTGTGCCAGCCGGTGTACTTCAATAAAAAGCGGCTGCAGGTGTACATCTTTTACAGCCAGAAAAGCAGGATTGAAACGTTCTACATGACCTACCTGAAACCGGATGCCGGATTCACCGGCCAGCTTTACCAGCTGACGGGCTTCCTCCATCGTATTGGCCAGGGGCTTTTCTACAAAAACATGTTTCCCTTTTTTAATAGCTTTTTCGCACCAGTAAAAATGAAAGGTAGTGGGAGCTACGATATCTACGGCGTCCACGGCATCAATAAGAGCATCGGCATCCAGGAAGCGGGGCAGTTGATACTTTTCTGCTACTTCTTTGGCGGTATCATCATGCGGGTCATAAAAACCAACCAGCTCTACATCCGGAATTTCCTTCCAGTTGTTGAGATGAAATTTACCCAGATGCCCTACACCTATTACACCGATTTTTAACATGCCTGTTTTTTTGAATAGGCAAAGATAAGAAGGAAAGGCGGAAGGAGAAATTGGGGTATAAAGGGTATAAAATGTTTAAAGAGTTTAAAAGGTGGACTACTCTTTATACCCTTTAAACTCTTTAAACCCTTTAAACCCTTTAAACTGGCAGAGACGTTATGCTTTTTTAATCTTCAATTCTATTTTCCCTTTCCTCTCCCCACTCTTCACCTTCAGCACAATCCGGTACACGGTGGCAGGCCATGATTGAAGCAGGCGTTTATCTTTTACAGCAACAGGTTCCAGGGTGGCTTCCAGTTGTTGTGGGTTATAATCCAGTGTCAGTGCCCCGGAAGCAAGCGGAAAGCGGATTTGTCCGGGTTTTACCAGTTCTGCAGGCAGGCTGGTCATAAAATGCAGGGCGGTATTACCCTTGTTTTCCTGCAATTCATAGTTATCAGTGATGCTGAATTGCTGGCCGCGTGTAAGCAAATAGCTGCGTTCCCATTTTTTTACCGCAGCAGCGGCAGGGTAGGCGGCTGCGATATCCAGGGAGAAACGGACTGTTTTTTTAGAGGCAGTAAATACCGGGTTGCCGGCTTTGTAAGCGGCCCCTTCTTTCTGCATCACTCCATTGATGAGGGGCAGATTATGCCAGGCCGACTGCATAGTCCAGATGCTGTAACGTTCGGGACCAAAAGTCTGCCGGGTATAGGTCTCGCTGCCGATATCGATCAATACAGGCTGGCCGTTATAGAAAAGAATACAACTGCCTACGTCATTATGATTATGACTTTCGGCATTGTGCCCGCCCAGGGCAGAAAAATAAAATCCATCGGTACTGCCTGCCTGGTCGCGTGCTGCCATGATCTGTGTGCCCGGCATCCACCAGTCGGCGATCAGTGGTTTGCGGGCAGGTGTCTGCAGAATAGCCGGAGCCGCCAGTGCATTTTCCAGGGTGGCTTCGATCGTCTCGGCTGGCAACTGCTCTTTCCAGTTTTGCTGTGCGGCGAGATAACTGCCAAAGCCGGTCATAATACTATCATTGGTGGCCTGACCATAACGGAAAATAAGTCCTGCATCGGGATTCAGTTTGGCGCTGGCATCTGCATAGTTGATATAGTAGCGGTCGTTGATGTAGGCTTTGTAGATATATGCCCCGATATTACGGATCAGCGGATCATTGAATTTATTAATGGATCCACCGGTGGCTTTGCTGAGCAGATCGAGGTAGTTGAAAAGCATACCACCGGCATGTGACCAGTAGGCAGGGCCTTCTTCGCATCCGCCATCGTCTTTATAATAGTTGATGAATTTATCGACCGACTGCATGCTTTTGTAGATGCTTTCGATGCGTTTCTGCTTATCTTTTTCAATAAGGAGAATGCAGGTAAGTGCATTGAAATTGCACCATACATTCCAGTTGTTGACCATGGCATCTTCCTTTAGCAGCCCCATCCACCAGAAATCGGTACGGGAATAATAGGGCTGCAATACCTGTCTGTCTATTTCTGTCGCAATACGTGAGGCGATGAGCGGACTTACTTTGTCAAACGATTTTTTAAAGAAATGATGGGTCCAGGCCATTAGGGCACCCGTAATGCCCACGCCCAGGTCAATGATCGGTTCTTTTACATCGGGCAAACCATATCCTGCTTTCTGGATAGACAGGTGTGCCGAAAGAGCCCAGGTAGTCATTTCGCAGATACTCCAGCTTCCGTCAATGATCTGGGATAAGAAGCGGCCTTTGCCTTCGGCCAGTTCGGCCAGCACCAGTTTCCGAAGTGCGCCGGTATTCTGGCTGTTTACATTCTGCATCGTATCGCGGTTGCCTGTACGCACAAATTCGAGATAAGAGCTGGCTGGTACTATCTGCCATTTATAGTTCAGTGCCTTTTCGCCTTCCTTTATCCAGGCAGTGCGGTAGTTGACGGGTATCTTTTCCCATCCGGCCCGGTCTTCGTAGGCAGGAAAACCGATCCAGCTTTTATCCTGTTTAAGCCAGCCGGCCAGTTGATCAGGGCTGATGGCACCGGCCAGCAGATTTCTTTTGCTTTGGGCCATCAGAAAGGCAGGGAGTAATACCAGTAGTAGGGGGAAAATAATTTTTCTTGGCATGATCAAAAATAGTTTAGTTAATAGGATCAGCAGGGGATTATTGATAGACTCTGACATAGTCGATATAATAAAGGGCCGGTAAAATGCTGTCATCGGTTGGACCAGGCCAGCCTCCTTCGTGCCCCAGTGCCAGGTTGAGCAGCAGGTAATTCTTTTTACGGAAAGGATCCTGGCCGGTATGGTTGGCTTTGTTGTTGAGAAAACTTAAATAAAGCTTGTTGTCGAAAAAGACATCTATTTTATCAGCATTCCATTCCAGCGCATAAATATGAAAATCCAGGCTGGGGTCAGGAATCTTCAGGCTGGTTCCGGTAGAACTGTAACCACGGGCGGTAGTATCCGGATAATGTACCGTGGCATAAACCGTGAAAGGATCTTTACCCAGGAATTCCATGATATCTATTTCGCCGCAGCGGGGCCAGCCCAGTTGGGTTCTGTTTTCTCCCATCATCCAGATAGCGGGCCAGGTGCCTTTGCCGGCAGGTAATTTGGCACGCACTTCTATACGGCCATAAAGCCAGGTCTGCTGTGCCAGTGTGTTAATGCTGGCCGAGGTATATTTTGCCAGACTGTCTTTTTCTCTTGGTTTTGTTGAGCCGGGTACATAGTAGGCATTGCGCCAGTTTTCTTTATGCGCTTCGAGTATGAGCAGGCCATTCTCAACGCGGCTGTTGGCCAGGCGCGCTTTGGTGTAATACTGCGGTTCATTGTTACGAACAAAGCCTTCTTCGTATCCCCATTTGGCCGGATCGGGCAGGCCGGTGTAATCAAACTCATCGGACCAGACCAGTTTGCGCACCGGAGATGCCGGAGATGGAACCGGTTGCTGATGCCGGTTACAGGCCGTCAAAAGGATCAGAAATGTGATGGGATAACAGAAATTCAGCATTGCTTTTATCTTCTATAAAGTTATCAGGTGTTGGTTAAAAAATCATGCCCCCGTTTCAGTGCGAAACAAGGGGCATGCCTAACTGCTAATGAACGATTGCTGACACCTCAAACGTTAGTTGACCCAGCCCGTGTTTTGTGTGAGTGACGGGTTGATTTGCGTTTCAGACGCTGGTATAGCCCAGGTATAAATATAGTCGCCTTTCCAGGTGTAAGAGGCTACGTTGGCGCCCCATACCTGTTTGATGCCGTTGCCGGCATAGAATACTTTGTCTTTCCAGGTGTTCCAGCGTAGCTCATCAAAATAATTGATGCCTTCATTGGGGAATTCGCGGCGGCGCTCATCGCGGATACGTTCACGCAGCTGGTCCTGGTTAGTCACTGTTGTAGCTGCTGATGAGTTGAGCAGGCCAACACCCGCACGCTGACGTACAGTATTTACCAGGTCCACAGCATCCTGGCTGAAGCCGATCTCATTGATTGCCTCTGCCCACATGAGTGCGATATCTGCGTAACGGATTATGGGGAAGTCGGTAGGGCCGGTGACGCGTGTAGTAAGCTGGGTAGATCCTTCATATACATATTTACGATGCAGGTAATAGAAATTGCTGCGCGTATCTGTAAACAGGTCAAAGGTTGGCGAAGATTCCAGCCTTGCGGGCCAGCGTGAAGTAAAAGTGCGGTCTGCACCATCGATGGGGCGGCCCAGGTAGGTAGCATAAGGCACTATCACGTTGGCATTCAGACGGGGATCGCGATTGGTATAAGCCGCTTTGATACGGGCTTCGTTGCCGGCAGGCAGATAGAGCGACATGTCCAGACCACGATTGGTGGCCGCGGTGATTTCTTGAGTCGTGAGATTGTCACGGAAGAAGAAAACCTCACGTTTAGCTGCGGGCATGGCACTATATCCGGGAATTACATCATCCCAGTTGAATGGTGAGCCATCGGCATTTTCATACAGATCTACAAGGTTGGGAGATATCAGGTAGGTATTCCAGCAGGAACCGAAAGAGGAACGGGTACCGCAGTAAAATTGAGTAGTGGATCCATAACCATCCAGATTTATGTGCTGAAGCGAGAAGATCATTTCATCCGATTTTTCGTTGGCCAGCGTAAACAGATCCTTGTATGAACCGGTAAACAGTTTGTATCCGGCATCTTTTACTTTCTGGAAATCATTGATCGCATTCTGCCACTGCTTCAGGTACATATAGGTCTTACCACGCAGCGCATAGGCTGCACCCTTGGTGATATGACCATAAAGGGCATCTCCAGCAGCATATTTATTGGGCAGATTGGGCTCATTGATGGCATCGGTGAGATCCTGCAATACCACTTCCCAGATTTTAGCCTCTGTTTCGCGTGGTTTGGTTGCTTCATTTATGCTGATAGGTTCCAGGTAAAGTGGCACACCCTTGTACAGCTGGTTGAGCCGGAAGTAGAAGTAGGCACGCAGAAATTTTGTTTCGGCGATATAACGCGACTTCTTTACATCGCTGGAAGGTGATTTGAGCGGAATGTTGTAGATAGCATCATTGGCACGTTTCACACCTTCATACAACTGCTGCCAGTTGGTACTGAAGATGGAACTATTGGCAGTAATGGTGCCGTTGAGCATAGCGTCCATATCACGACCCTGGCCTACAAAGCCGAGTCGGTCAAACTGATAGAGTTCATTGCCCGATGCGCCGCCGGTACTGATACTGAGCCGGAGGGCCTGGTATACACCCGTCACACCCTGGTCGGTGAGCCCATCGGTAGTCCACATCGTTTCAGAACTGGCTGCATTATAAGGAGCAGTATCCAGCAGGCTTTTGCGGCAGCTGGTCATGATGGCCGCAGTAGTTATAAAGATTAATAGCTTTTTCATCAGCTTATTCTTTTAGAGTTTGTTGATAGTGATCCGGTCGTCAGGCGACAGGTTCGTTTTTTAGAAAGTTACTGTTACGCCTGCGGCAAATTGTTTCATAGTCGGATATCCAACGCTGGGTCCGATCTCCGGATCAAGTCCGGGATACTTGGTAATCAGCAACAGGTTTTCTGCAGACAGATATACCCGTGCGCGGCTGATCAGTGCTTTGGATGTGATATGAGCCGGAATTGTATAGCCAATCTGCAGATTTTTCAGTTTAAAGAAGCTGGCATCGTACAGCCAGAAATCATTGAATACACTATTTTGTCCATCAGAATTGTATTTCAAACGGGGGTATTTGCCGTTGATGTTATTGTTAGGATCGCTGGGGTTTGCTTCGTTGTAATAATAATGGTTATTGGCAATACGCTCTGTTACATGGAAGCCGTTGCGGGTTGCCACTGTATTGTAGCCATCATTCCAGTAGTATTGCATACCAGTAGCACCAGCCCACAGCATTGCGAGGTCAAAGCCTTTCCAGCTAAGGTTTACGTTAAAGCCGAAATTGTATTTGGGTGTAGTGGATGTGCCGGTAAATTTCCGGTCAAAGCTGTTGCCATAAATACCATCGCCATTATTGTCGGCATAGATAAAGTCGCCGTAGTTGAGCAGGTTTTTATTGGATGATGTAGCTACACTTGATACAGGAGCAAAAGAATAACCGGCCGCAATCATCGCACGTACCCAGTTGAGGTCATCTGCAGTACGGATCATGCCATCTTTGGGACCGCCATTAATGTTTATGCTCCCGTCGCCATTGGTATATGAACCATCGCCACGGTATCGGTTGTAGATGTAGAAATCATACATCATGTGATCTTCAACAATTACCGAGTTGCTTGTTGTACTGTTAAATACAGCTCCATTGTTTGTTTTATAAACCCTGTTACCTCCGGCATCTGTGGTCCAGCCTTCTTCCAGTTTACCCTTGTAGTCTACAACCCGGTTATAGTTATAAGCAGCATTACCGCCGAGCGAAAGTGTAACATCGCCTATTTTCTTAGTCCAGTTCAGATTTACTTCTATACCTCTGTTCAATACAGACGCAGTGTTTTGCAGGGGAGCCTGAGCAGTACCTAATACAAGAGCAACCGGAGGTGCTGTAAGGATTCCGTCTGTGAGACGATTGTACCAGTCTATCTCAATATTCAGCGAACGAAACAGGGTAGCTTCAAGTCCGATATCCGTTTGGGTAGTACTTTCCCACTGCAGGCCCAGGTTGGCTGTAGTACCCTGCCGCAGACCAACTACGGGGGCACTATTAAATGAGTAAGGTACAGAACCGTAAACAGCCTGGTAGGCATAGTCACTGGTACTTCCGTTATTGGTTGCCCCGAAATTACCCAGTTTTCCCCATGAGGCACGGAGCTTCACATTTGTCAATGGGCTGTTCAGGTTCTGGAAGAAGCTTTCTTCAGATAGTCTCCAGCCTGCAGACACGGAAGGGAAATAACCCCAGCGGTTGCTTTTGGCAAAGCGCGAAGATCCATCATAACGCAGGTTGCCTTCTACCAGATATTTTCCTTTATAGGCGTAGTTGACACGGCCAAACCAGCTACGGATAGCGCGATCGTATTCTACTCCTTCAGTAAGGTTTGCCGCATTACCTGCTGAACTGGGTACGGTAATATTATAATCAATGAGCCCCAGTTTACTGGCTCTTAAGTCATAATAATTAAAGTACCATTCGTTGTAACCAGCCATTGCACCTATTTCATGGTTATTACCGATACGTGTATTGTATCGCAAAACCTGGTCAATAGTAACCCGATAGTCTTTTGCAAATAAATAACTGGCGCTTAACAGATCAGGTGTTGCTGTTGCAAAACGAAGCGTATTGGTAGCAAAGTCCCAGCGATCGGTTGGGAGTGTATGTGCATTGCGCTCCTGGAAACGGGTCTGATAGTTGAAACGCGATTCAAAGCTCAACCCTTTGTACAGATTAAATGTTGCATATACGGTACTGTTGAAGCGCGATTCCTGATCATGCCCGCCAGTGCCATACAGGTAGCCGAGAATATTATTGGCATTTGCAGACTCTTCCGGTGCGGAAGGATAGCCAAACTTGCCATTATAATAGGGATAAACGCCGGGCGAGGTTTGACTCAGGTAATTAAATGCCAGGTCAGTATTAGCCATTCCATAGGTTTGCAAAGACGCAAAAGTCTGAGTACCTACCGTGATCACCTTATTGATTTTTGCCTCCAGATTGGCACGGAACTGATAACGTTCTGTGCCGGTATTCTGCATCAGGCCTGGGTTATTGAGATAGTTCATGGAGAGGAGATAGGTCACTTTATCACTTCCTCCATTTACAGAGATGTTGTGGCTTTGCCCCGTTCTGTTACGTAAAACAGCATCATACCAATCGGTGTTGGGATATGCCAGCCAGTTGGGTACCCCATTGGAATTGGTACCATTGGGGTCGGCAGTGGCCGCTTCCCATTCCTGAATACGCTGATCAGGAAAAATAGTGGTCTGTCCCAGATTGGTCAGGCTTTCATTGATTAAACGCATGTGACGCGCATAATTAGTCACAAAATCGATCTTGTTCATCGGTTGCGTTTTTGAAACATAAGCGCTATAGGTAACATTTGTTTTGCCTTTGGCACCCTTCTTTGTGGTTACCAGTACAACACCGTTTGCGCCCAGTGAACCATAAATTGCAGCAGAAGCGGCATCTTTCAGTATAGAGATAGATTGGATGTCGTCTGGATTCACGGCGTCCATAGAACCAATGATACCATCAACAAGAACCAGCGGATCGCTATTATTAAGCGTACCCAGTCCACGGATATAAATATTTGCAGCATCCGAACCAGGTTTTCCCGATCCCTGACGAACAAATACACCCGGTGCAAGACCTGCCAGGGCAGATGATACGTTTGTAACCGGACGGCTGGCCAGATCAGCAGCAGAAATAGAAGCCACCGAACCGGTCATGTTTACTTTCTTTTGTGTGGCATAACCTACTACCACCACATCGCCCAGGCTGCCGGGTTTTGCCTTTAGGCTGACGCTTACAACAGCCTGATCGCCTACTACGATCGTAGTGAGTTCAAAGTTTACGGATGTAATTTCCAGTGTTGCACCTTCCTGTGCAGTAATGGTAAACTTACCGGCATTGTCGGTAGTAGTACCATTCTTCGTGTTTTTGACAAATACAGACGCTCCGGCTACCGGCAAGCCCGATTCATCGGTCACGGTGCCGGTAATAGTTTTGGTCTGCGCTAAAAGTGTGAGGGGAAGCAGAAAGACGAGCAGCAAAGTGGCAAGTCGTTGTTGTAGCATAAGCAGATGTTTTAAAATAAGGGGTTAAACTCTGCCTGCAAGAGGACATGCCCTGTATCAGGACTGGTTTTCTTTCTGGCAAGAGTCAATGCAAATTTGTAAGGAGATAAAAATTAAAGGGGGGAGAATCATAAAAGATATGAGTGATTATTTTAAAAACCCCGCAATTTGTTGATTACCAATTTGGATAATTTGAAAACCAACCGATATTCTACCATATTAATATGGAGTTTGCCTGAATAAAGGTGGACGGTAAAAGGTAGAAGGTAGAGGGTCAGGAGATGAAGAGGAAAGATTAGATGTTTTCCTTTTACCCTCTACCTTTCACCTCCCACCTTTACAGTCAGTTAATGGGCCTGTGGTCCTGGATGTACTCGCGTGGATTTTTGCCATACTGCTTTTTAAACTCCTGGCTAAAGTATTTACGGTCATAATAACCTACCGCAGCGGCTACTTCATTTACGTTTAATTGCTGACCTCGGAGGAGTTCTGCCGCCTTTTTGAGACGTATGGATTTGATAAAATCATTGACCGACATATTGGTCACCGCTTTTATCTTTTTATATAATACCGGCACACTCATGGCCAGGTGACGCGAAAGCATATCAACCCCAAATTCAGGATTATCAAGATTGTCTTCAATAAACTGAACGAGCTCCTGCAGATAAGCCTGCTCGGTAGTATTGGAGGCAGGTACATCTGTCGCTGGTGATGAAGAGGGAGCTGACGGATGGGGAGCCCAGCTCTTCTGAAAGTGTTCACGCAAACGTTCGCGTGAGAGCAACAGGTTGCGTACATTCAACTCCAGCACCTTTGTGCTGAATGGCTTCGTTACATACAGATCGGCGCCATTTTCCAATCCGCTCACCTTATCGTTTTGTGTGCCCTTTGCGGTCAGGAGTATTACAGGAATATGGCTGGTGCGCGTATCTGTCTTGAGGTGGTAACACATTTCCACACCTTCCATTTCGGGCATCATCACATCACTGATGATGAGGTCAGGTATTTCTGTGCGGGCCAGCTCCAGTCCCTGCACACCATCTCCAGCCTCCAGTACCCTGTATTTATCGGCAAAGGTATCGCGCACCAGGGCCCGCAGGCTGATATTGTCTTCTACTATTAATAGAGTATTGCCCGTTTTTTCTCGGAAATTATCAGCCACTTCCGTACCCAGGTCTATCGGATCAACCAGCGATACAGATGGACGGCGTACCGGCTCATCAATCCATTTCAGCTGATCAGTATCAAAATGGGTGTAGCCCTTGGGTAGGGTCACTCTAAACGTGGTACGACCATCCTGGTTATCGGAGGCAGGCACACTTTCCACTACAATAGAACCATGATGCAGCGATATGATCGTACGTGCCAGAGCCAGGCCAATACCGTAGCCTGTATTCTGCACACCATGATCGGCCACCTGAAAAAAATTGGTAAAGACCTTGTCGAGGTACTCCGGCGCTATACCCCGGCCATTATCGGTGACCGCCACGATCACTTCCTTTTCGGCATCTTTTATTTCAAGCGTGATCGTGCCGTTTTGCGGTGTAAAGCGGATGGCATTTGTAAGCAGGTTGATAAATACTTTTTCCATCTGCTCGCGGTCAAAATATACGGCAATGGCATCTGTATGCTGTATAAAGGAAAGCGTGATGTTTTTATGAATACAGGCATCCCGCACACTTACATAGATTTCTTCGAGGAAAGCGATAATATCATACTTACCGGGGTAAAGCTTCATATTGCCCGTTTCGGCTTTTCTGAAATCCATTAGTTCGTTAACGAGTCGTAACAGGCGATTGGCATTTTGCTGTACAGCCCCCAGTTGCTGACGCACAAAATGATTGGTCTCCTGCGATTCCAGCATGCGGTCTACCGGTGCTGTAATAAGCGTAAGGTGGGTACGAATCTCATGCGAGATATTGGTGAAAAAATTGAGTTTTACATGATGCAACTCTTCTTCCTTTTTGAGTAACGCGCCCAGGAAGAAATAACGCACAATCAAAAAACCCACGCCGGCAATAGCCAGAATATAAATACAATAAGCCCACCAGGTAAGCCAGAAGGGTGGGAGTACATTTATTTTAAACGAAACCGGATCGCTCCAGATGCCATCATTATTGGCGCCTTTTACAAGAAAGTTGTACTGCCCCGGCGGCAGGTTAGCATAGTTTACAGCAGGCGTGCCGGTAAAATTCCAGGCCTTGTCATAACCTTCCAGTTTATAGGCATAGCTGTTCTTGTTGCTTTTTATATGATTGAGTACAGCAAAATCAATACCCACCATATTCTGATTGTACCGCAGCGTCACGCCCGCTGTGTGTGAGATGGACTGTGGCAGTAAACTTTGCTGATCACCCGGTTTTACCGGTTCATTAAACAGTCGCAGATCGGTGAGCACCAGCCGCGGTACTTTTTGATTGGACTGAATACGGTCGGGAAAAAAATGAGTGATACCATTAAAACCGCCAAAGAAAAACTCACCTGCATCATCTTTAAAAAAGGATTTGAAGTTAAATGCATTGCCGGCAATACCATCACTCACCGTAAATATCTGCAACTGGTCCTGTGCGGGGTTAAATTTCAACAGGCCATTGTCTGAACTCATCCAGAGATGTCCCTGCTGGTCTTCCAGTATACCCATAATATTGCGGGTATTGAGTTTGTTGTCCTGGCTTACATAATCCAGGCTATGCGTGTTTTCGTTGTAGCGGGTCAAACCGCTTTGACGCATACCCATCCATATCTGTGAGCGGCGGTCCTGCAATACGCAGTTGACCTGTTCATTACTTATTTTCTGAAATGTTTCATTGGTAAGCAGGTACAATCCATCGGAAGTAGCGATCCACAAACGTCGTTTGTCGTCTTCATAGAAGTAGCTGGCGGTACTGCCAAAAGGAGCAGACTGGGTAAATGTATTGTTGACGGGTTCCAGTCCACGTGTTGTTTTATTAAACAATTTTATACCCAGCGTAGATCCAACCCAGAACCTGCCGCGACTGTCTTCAAACACACTCAGCACTTCTGAGTTTAGGGTTGTAGCATCATTTTCTTTAAACAGGTAACGGCGAAAACTGCGTGTGGCAGGATCTAAGTGGTTGAGACCTCCGCCGTGTGTGCCGCACCAGATATTCCCTTCGCGGTCACGGTATACCACTTTTATAAGATTGGAACCGATGCTGAGCGGATCGGCAGCATTATGTTTATAGCTCGTAAAGAGGCCACTGCTTCTGTCGTAGTAGTTTAGGCCACCGCCTTCGGTACCGATCCAGAGATTTTTTTTCTCATCTTCCGTAATACTGCTGATTACGTTATTGCTCAGAAAATTGGGGGCATCTTTTTTACGCAGCACGGCAAATTCGGTATTGACTGCATACGTATAATTGAGACCACCAAAATAAGTACCGGTCCAGATATTGCCGCTCACATCCTGGTACAGGCAATGCACACTGTTGTGACTCAGGCTGTGCGGATCGCCATCTTTCTGCTGAAAGGAATAAACAACCCGGAGGTTTTCATCCAGCACGCTGATGCCTTCCTGTGTGCCGATCCACAATAACCCGGATTTGTCGAGCAGTATTTTGCGTACATTATTATTGATGAGAGAGGGTTGGCCGCTTATATGCAGAAAGCGGCGAAAACGATCAGTGCCCGGCTCCAGCATATTGAGACCATTGTTGAGTGTGGCCGCCCAGATACGGCCAAAACGATCTTCTTCTATACCCGTTATCAGATCTGCGCTAAGGGTAGCGGCATCGGCGGGGTTGTGCCGGAATACTTTCATGCCCTGTGTCTGCCCGTTGGGCAATTGCAGTAAGCCGGCAATAGTGCCTATCCATATATGCCCGTTTCTGTCCTGAGCAATAGAGCGCACGCCCACATCCGAGGCCACACCGGAGCTTTTCGGAAAGTCAACCGCTACGAGGCGGTCATTGACCATATTATAAAGGCCTTCATTGGTACCTACCCAAAGTCGTCCGCTCCGGTCTTCGAAGATGCTGGCAAAAGAAAGCTGGTGGTCGCGGGGCGAAGGGATACGTTTGAAACGATCCAGTGCCGCATCATATTTATTGAGGCCAAAATAGGTGCCTACCCACATTTGATTGCGGGAGTCGTTGAGGATCGATAAAATATTATTATTGGTAAGCGTAGTGGAATCGTTTTGCCGCGACTGGTAAATGCGGAAGCGATAACCATCATAACGGTTAAGCCCATTGCTGGTGCCAATCCAGATGAAACCCTGTTCGTCCTGGCTTACGGATAATACCGCATTTTGCGAAAGCCCGTTTTCTACCGTAAGGTGGTGAAAGGCGATGCTTTGCGCAACACCAGCCACCGGGCACAGCAGGTACAGCACCAGGTATAATATGGAGTGTCTTTTCAGCATGGCTAGTAATCAGGTAAGCCGGTTTCCACCAGGGGTACTATCCGGTCATAAATCCTTGCTGGCTAAATTTACGATTGAAAACCAATATAGTGTGCAATATTTAAAATACTCACCTCATTTACTTAAGATTATCCCCCTTTTGTGAGCATGTTGTGAAGGAACTTTACCCGGATCAACAATCCGGCTTGCCATAGCCGGGTGGCGCTGCTATTTTTTGGTTAACTTACCGGCAAATGCTGATGGACAGGAAACGGTGAAATGCCTGCCGGGTTAAGTGCAAAACTGATACAGGAACATGAAAAAACGATTGAACAGGCCGGTACTGATAGGTGTCCTAATTTTTGCGGCAGTGCTCCTCATTGCCCGCATGGGCTTCTCTGGCAACCTCGCCATACCCGACGATGTGAAAGCCGCCATGGCTGCTCTCCCGGATCAGCTCGATTATAATATTCATGTAAAAAAAATATTATCTGATAAATGTTTCAGTTGCCATGGACCCGATGCTGCCAAGCAGAAAGGGGACCTGCGGCTGGATGTGGCAAAAGCCGCTTACGGCAAAACAACAGAAAGCGGACGCAAGGCCATTAAACCGGGCAGCCTTTCTAAAAGTGATGTAGCCCACCGTATACTCAGCGACGATGCAGAGTACCGCATGCCCACACCTGCTTCACACCTGAACCTTACGACCGAAGAAAAAGCCATTCTGCTCAAATGGATTGATGAAGGTGCAGAATATAAGCCTCACTGGGCCTTTTTGCCGGTAAAAGAGCATTCGCTCCCCGAAGTACAGAACAAAGCCTGGGTGCGCAACGATATTGACCGTTTTGTGCTGAATCGCCTCGAAAAAGAAGGGATAGAACCATCTGCAGAGGCCGATAAGGAAACGCTTATCCGCCGCGTGGCTTTTGACCTTACAGGCATATCACCCGGTATTGCAGAAATCGATGCATTTGTAAAAGACACTTCGCCCGATGCCTATGAGCGTATGGTGGATCGCTATCTGCAATCGCCGCACTACGGTGAACGGATGGCTGCTTACTGGCTCGATGTTGCCCGCTTTGCCGACAGTCATGGTTACCTCGACGACAAGCATCGCGATGCATCGCCCTGGCGCGATTGGGTGATTAGTGCGTATAACCGGAATATTCCTTTCGATCAGTTTATTACCTGGCAACTGGCCGGCGATCTGCTGCCCAATGCCACTCGCGAACAAATACTCGCGACCGGCTTTAACCGCAATCAGAAACAAAACAGCGAAGCTGGTATCATTCCCGAAGAATTCAGGGTAGAATATAATGTAGACCGGACCAATACACTGGGTACGGCACTTATGGGTCTTACGGTGGGCTGCGCCAAATGCCATGATCATAAGTATGACCCCATCAGCCAGAAAGATTATTTCTCACTTTATGCTTTCTTCAACAGCACATTTGAATTGGGTAGCTCCAATTACGGTGCGGATAATAATATTGTACCGGGTCCCACATTGATGCTGCCGACTGCTGAGCAGGAAACGAAGGTGGCAGAACTGCGGCAATGGCTGAGCCGTCATGCAACTGCTCCGGTAAAGAATACGGATGCTCCGGCCGTCACACTGCAGGATAAAATGCTCGCCAGTCTTTCTTTCGATAAAGTTGAAAACATCAGCACCTCTACCGGTAAAAAGACGGAGACCATTCCTGCCATGCGCAATGATGTGAACCCGGGTCTCTCGGCCGCCACCCATTACGTAGAGCAGGCGGAAGGCAAAATGGGTAATAGCCTGTTACTGGATGAGCAGACCGGTGTCAACTTTCCGCCTTACCAGGTAGGTGCTTTTGAACGGTATGAACCCTTTTCTTTTTCGCTCTGGATAAAGGTTCCCAAACGTTACGAAGAGTCGGCCATTTTGCATCATAGCGATCCGCGCCGTTATGGCTTTCAGGGATATGATCTGCTGCTGAAAGAAAACAAACTCAACTTTCGCCTCATGCATGCATTTCCGCACGATGCTATCAGCGTGTTGTCGAAAGCAGCATTAGACTCCAACAAGTGGTACCATATAGCAGTGAGTTATGATGGCAGCAGTACGGCGGCAGGCGTTAAACTGTATATAAACGGACAGGCGGTGCAGCAGGAGGTGGAGTACGATAACCTGAAGAAAAATATCAGACCATTTCCCAATGTGCATAAAGTGGTTTGGTTTCGCGGCCTGGCTTTTGGTGCACGCGAGCTTGAGCGTACGATGAAAGGAGCGCAGCTCGATGAGTTTTATTTATTCAATAATCAGTTGACAGATGCAGAAGCGGCCTGGCTCTATCAGACGGTACGCCTGCCGGTAACATCCAGGCATGCACCTGCAAAACCTTCGGCCGATAGTATTTTTATTCAGCGAAAAAACCTGGCCGATGTATATGATTCTACCAAAGAGGTAATGGTAATGGGTGATCTTCCCAAACCACGGGTAACCCATGTATTGCTGCGGGGTGTGTATGATAGCTATGGAGATGTTGTACAGCCGGCCACACCAGCTTCAGTGCTTCCTTTTCCCGACTCACTTCCCAAAAACCGGCTTGGGCTTGCACGCTGGTTGTTTCTGCCACAAAACCCGCTTACCGGTCGCATTGCTGTAAACCGTATTTGGGAAATGTATTTTGGACGTGGCCTGGTAAAGACTACCGATGATTTTGGCAACCAGGGCGAGATGCCCACGCATCCTGAGCTGATGGATTACCTGGCCCTGAAATACCGCAAAGAAGGATGGAATACAAAACAACTGCAGAAGTTTATTCTCATGAGCGCCACGTACCGGCAATCGTCGGTGATAAGGCCGGAACTCTTGCAGATCGATCCGGAAAATAAACTGCTGGCCCGCAGCTCACGGTACAAGATGCCGGCTGAGATGATACGCGACAATGCGCTATCGGTAGCAGGCTTGCTTTCTTCGCGCATCGGCGGCCCCAGCGTATATCCCTACCAGCCTGCCGGATTGTGGGAAGCGCTTAGTGATAAGAGCTGGCGGTACGTGTATAAATTGTCGGGCGGCGAAGACCTCTTCCGGCGCAGCATTTATACGATCGTGAAGCGCTCCAGTCCGCCGCCTTATATGCTGATCTTTGATGCGCCCGACCGCAACTTCTGCACTGTTAAAAGACCGGTATCCAGCTCACCACTGCAGGCGCTGGTATTGATGAATGATCCCACTTTTGTGGAAGCATCCAAATTTGTAGCGCAACGTATGCTGCAGGAGGGAGGTGCTGATATGTCCGCCCGCCTTAGTTACGGTTTTCGCCTCATAACCGGTCGTACACCCAGCGCAAAAGAAAAAGAGTTGCTGACGAAAATGTATGATACGGAACTGGCCCATTACAAAGCACAACCTGCCAAAGCCCGTAAGCTGCTCGATGTGGGTGATGCGCCATTCAGTGTACAAAACGATATTACAAACCTGGCCGCCTGTTCGAATGTGGTCATGGCATTAATGAATACAGATGAATTCGTAACCAGAAAATGACGAATCATGGATGAGATCAGTAAACATTTTTATAACAGCAGCCGCCGCGATTTTTTGCGCGGTTCAGCACTGGGCCTCGGAGGTATTGCACTGAGTAGCCTGCTGGGCTGCGAGTCCGGTGTAAAACAAGTGGTAAAGAAAATGGTGGCGGGTGAGCCAGATGAGAATCATCCGCTTATTAATCCGCATTTTGTGCCAAGAGCCAAACGGGTGATCTACCTCTTTCAGAGCGGGGGGCCTTCCCAAATGGAGCTGTTTGACTACAAGCCTCATTTGTACCAGATGCACGGACAGGAAATACCTGCCAGCGTGCTGGGCAATGGTCGTGTCTCGGGCATGGTGTCGAATCAAAATGGTTTTCCGCTTGCGCAGCCTGCCGCTACTTTCAAACAGTATGGAGCAAGTGGCGCCTATATGAGCGACCTGGTGCCGCATACCGCTGGTATCGTTGACGACATCTGTATTGTGAAGAGCATGTTTACCGAGCAGATCAATCATGAGCCGGCAGTGATTTTTACGCAGACCGGCAACCAGTTGAGCGGCCGCCCCAGCATTGGCTCCTGGCTTAGCTATGGGCTGGGCAGTCTCAATCAGAATCTGCCTTCCTTTATTGTAATGGTATCGAAAGGCGGCGGCGATCAACCCATCAGCAACCTGGCCTGGAGCAACGGTTTTCTGCCCTCTCACCACCAGGGTGTGCAGTTTATGCCCGGTAAGGATCCCGTGCTTTACCTGTCTTCTCCCGACGGAGTAGACCGGATCGATCGCCGGCGTGCACTGGATTATATCCGCCAGTTTAACCTGCTGCAAAAAGACCAGTGGCAGGATCCGGAGATCGACAGCCGCCTCAATCAGTATGAAATGGCTTATCGCATGCAGATGGCTGTACCGGAAATAGCCGACCTCAGCAATGAGCCCGATCATATCCTCGATATGTATGGCCCCGATGTACGCACTCCGGGTACGTATGCTTACAACTGCCTCATGGCACGCCGCCTGGCCGAAAAGGATGTGCGTTTTATTCAACTCTATCACCTGGGCTGGGATCATCATGGCAACCTGGCATCGGGTATACGCCGCGCCACACAGCAGACAGACCAGGCCTCGGCTGCACTGGTAAAAGACCTGAAACAAAGAGGCCTGCTCGATGACACACTGGTCGTATGGGGCGGTGAATTTGGCCGTACCAGTTTTTGCCAGGGCAAACTCACACCCACTGAGTTTGGGCGCGATCACCACCCGCGTGCTTACAGCATCTGGATGGCCGGTGGCGGATTACGCAGCGGTATGGTCTACGGAGAAACCGATGATTTTGCACACAATATTGTTAAAGATAAAGTACACGTACACGATTTTCAGGCTACCCTGCTGTATCTGCTGGGAATTGATCATGAAAAATTTATTTACAAAAGCCAGGGACGCCGCTACCGACTCACCGATGTATCGGGCGAAGTAGTAAAAGCCATCATTGCCTGATATGAAAAGAAGGACCTTTCTCAAAAACTCACTGGCATTAGGTGCAGCCGGGCTGGTGAGTTCGCCATTTAATATCATTCATGCACAATCGCGTAAAGGCGAAATCATTGGTCATGGCGATTTCCGCTACAGGATCAATGAATCGTGGGGAAAGCTTGACCCAGCCGTAAACCCTGTTAAAGACTGTCATGAAATGGTGATGGACAGCCGCAAGCGGCTTATCATGCTGACCAATGAAACCCGTAATAATATTATTGTCTACGACAAGAGCGGTAAATTGCTGGAGACCTGGGGACACCAGTTTCCTGGCGGTCATGGCCTCACCCTGCACAACGAAAATGGAACAGAATACCTTTATATAACCGATATTGACCTGGGCGAAGTATACAAGACCACACTCGATGGCCGTGTACTGCTCACTATACGCCATCCTAAATTCATAGGTGTATACGCGGAATGCGATAGATTCAAGCCTACCGAAACCTGTATCGGCCCCAATGGAGATATTTATGTGGCAGATGGTTACGGCTCACAATTCATCCTGCAATATTCACCCAAAGGAGAATTCATCCGTAAGTTTGGCGGCGACAGCTATCGTGAGGATAATTTCAAACAAGTGCATGGAGTAGCGCTGGATACACGCGATGCTTCAAATCCTGTATTGATGTGCACCGACCGGATGAAGAATTGCTTTAAACGGTTTTCGCTGGACGGTAAATATCTTGATTCTATCTATCTGCCCGGCATCTATATGAGCCGGCCGGTGATTGACGACGATATGCTGTATGCCGGCGTTTGTTTTTCGGCACTCAAACATCATATGCTCACTTACAATTCCGGGTTTGTAACCATTGTAAATAAGCAGGGCAGGGTAGTATCCAACCCCGGTGGTACACGCCCCCGATACAAAAACGGAGAACCTGAACTGATGGTGCAGGACAAACCCATCTTCAAACATTGTCACGATGTATGTGTAGATGATGATAAGAATCTCTATGTGTGCCAGTGGAACGCAGGAGGTACCTATCCTGTGAAACTGGAACGAGTATAATTTAATGCGATAAAGAAACCGGAATGCTGCTTAGTCTTGGCGAATGGATGAATTATTTTGGACATTTTCACCCGCTGTTTGTCCATTTACCTATCGGGATACTGATACTGGTATTTGTGCTGGAATATATTCAGGTCAGGTCAAAACAGAATGATCTGCGGAGGGCCATATCCATTTCGCTGGCTGCCGGTTTTATTACAGCAGTATTTTCCTGCCTGGCCGGATGGCTATTGGGGCAGGATGGAGGCTATGCAGCAACTACGCTGCAGCTGCACCAGTGGATGGGCATCAGCCTTGCTGCCGTAACAGGCATAGGCTGGTGGCTGCAAAAATATGCGGCACCCCGTTTTTACCGTTTCATACTCGCGGTCATTTTCCTTTTGCTTATGATCACCGGTCACTATGGTGGCAGCCTTACGCATGGCGATGATTACCTCACAGCCGGATTGCCGCAACCTGTTGCTGGCTGGCTCGGGACAGAAGCCAAAAAAGATTCGGTCAGGCCACGTACTCCTGTTGCGGATATCAACCGGGCACAGGTATATGCTGATCTTGTAATGCCGGTATTGCAGGAAAAATGTTATAGCTGTCATAGCGCGCAGAAGATAAAAGGGGCATTGCGCCTTGATACCGAAACCCAGCTGATGAAAGGTGGTAAACATGGCCCGGTGGTAAAAGCTGGTGATGCCGATGCGAGCGAACTGATCAAAAGGCTGCTGCTGCCTGCTGAAGATGATAAACGGATGCCGCCAAAAGACAAAGAGCAGCTTACCAAAGAAGAAATAGCCCTGCTGCACTGGTGGGTAAGCGCCGGACTACCTATGAAACAACAAGTGGCGGAGATGAAGCCAGACTCGGCTACTACTCAGTTACTGCATACATTTGCCAGCGGCGCAACTACGGCCAGCACACCCGCACCGTTGTCGCCGGTGCTGGCGACAAAACCGCCGGCTGCCGACTCCATGGCTGTGCAGGCGTTAATCAAACGGAAAGTACTGGTAAGTCCCATCGCCAAAGAACAAACCCTGCTGGATGTGAGCTGTATCAATGCCGCCGATATTACCGATACAGATATGCCCTTGCTGCTGGCCGTAGCGAATAACATTGTTTTTCTTCAGGCAGAAAACACACGGATCAGCAATGCCGGGCTAAAAGAATTTAGCCGCTTTACCAACCTGGTGCGGCTCAACCTTGCTGGTACCGGCATTAACAGCAGCGGCATTACATCCTTATTGTCACTTACACATCTGGAGTATATTAACCTTACAGGCACCCAGCTCGATGATGCGGGACTGATGCAGCTGGCTGGTTTACCAGCCCTAAAGAAAATATATGCCTGGAATACCCGTGTTACTACTGCCGGAGCCGCCGCCTTCAGAACAAAAAAGCCGGACATACAACTGCAGTTGGGGACAGAATGAATAGTGAATACCGGTAATATGGGTGAAGAAATAAGTGAAAGCTCTGCTTTGAGAGTCAATGCATTGTGTGGTTTTTATAAAAACCCCTGCAATCATTTAAGATATTCTACCCGGCAACAGCGCAAATTTCCAAGATTTGTAAAATGCCGGTCCCTGTACCGGAACACTCAGAACCAGATCGAAGATATTATCACGTATGCGGTTTGTTTGCCAATTGGCCCTTCTCTTGTTGATCCCCATTTTACTCACTGCACAGGTGAAAAGGGATATGCTTATCCATGCAGCCACAGCTGCTCAGCTGAGTACTCATTTTGATCCCGCCACCGTCAATGCCCTTTATCCCGCTTACGAAAACAGGAAGGCCTGGGACTCCATTGCTCCTGCTTACCGGCACCAGCTCATCAGCCAGGGAGAGGAGGCGCTCGATTACAAATGGCAGGTGGTACCGGCTTCAGTGTACCTGGAGTTTGTACGCACCGGCGAGCGTTATGTAATGGAAGATCTTTTTAACCAGAATCTCAATGCCATCAAAAAGCTGGCGTTTGCAGAACTGGCCGAAGGCCGCAAACGGTTCATACCCCAACTCATCAACGGTGTATGGGCTATGTGCGAGATCACGAGCTGGTCTATTTCGGCAAGTATCGGCCTGCAAAAAAAGGGAGCCGGCCTGCCCGATGTGGAAGAACCAATTGTAGAGCTTGGGGCTGGTATCACAGCCAACGCAATGGCCTGGACATATCACTTTTTCAAAAAAGCCTTTGCTGAAGTAAATCCGCTGATAGCTTCACGCCTGAAACTGGAAATCACCCGCCGCTTCCTCACGCCGTATTATACCCGCAACGATTTTTGGTGGATGGCGCTGGATGGCCGTCCCCGTATGGTTAATAACTGGAATGTGTGGCTCAACTACAATGCGCTTACCTGTCTGTTGCTGGTAGAAGATGACCGGCAGAAACAGCTTGATGGCATTTACAAAAGCATGCGATCGGTCGATCAGTTTATCAATTATTACAAAAACGATGGCGCTTGTGAAGAAGGCCCGGCCTACTGGTCGCACGCCGGAGGAATGTTGTACAACTACCTGGCGCTGCTAAAACAGGCTACCGGTGGGTTTGTCAATCTTTTTGACAGCACGCTTATCCGCAATATCGGCAGCTATATCTGCAAAGCCTATATCGACAGCAATTATTATCTCAACTATGCCGATGCTTCGGCCCGCCTGCGGGGAGATGTCGGACTGATCTACCAGTTTGGAAAAGCATTGCAGGATAAGAGTATGACCAGTTTTGGTGCTTACCTGGCCAGACAACAACACCTGGCAGACAGCTTACCCGCCGATACGTATTATGGCATGCTGCGTCATCTGTTCAGTGCGGGTGAAATTCTGGCCGCAACAGCGCAACCTCCATATCTCCGCGATGCCTGGATGCCGGAAACGGGTATTGCTGTAGCACGCGATGAAGCAGGTACTGCCAAAGGTTTTTATTTCTCTGCACTGGCAGGCCACAACGATGAAAGTCATAATCACAACGATGTAGGCACCTGTGTACTTTTTTATAACGGGCAACCCATACTTATTGATGTGGGCAATGAAACATACAACCGTCAAACTTTCAGCGCCGAACGGTACAGTATCTGGACCATGCGCTCGGCTTATCACAACGTGCCGCTGATCAATGGTGTTGAGCAGAAGGAGGGCAAACGGTTTGCCGCAACTGCCGTGCAGTTCCATTCATCAGCCACGCAGGCGAGCTTTACGGCAGATATTGCAGCAGCCTATCCTGAAGCAGCAGCAGTAAAAAAATGGAAACGGAGCTATGAACTGAAACGGAAAAAATCATTTCTGATCAGCGATCAGTACAGTCTTATTACAAACAACGGCAAAACTGAATTGCATTTTATGACCAGTGCACAGGTGCAGGTAGTCAAAGATGGTTTGCTCAGGTTTACCATAGGAGAGGTTAGCCTGGATATGACTTATTCTCCTAAACTTTTTCAGGTAAAACTGGAACCTGTAGAGGTCAACGATAAAAAATTACTGCAAAGCTGGCCGCCAGTCATTACCCGGCTGGTATTGCAGCTTACTAACACACAAACAGAAGGAAACACAGAACTGCTTTTTCGACCATCGAAACAGCCTTATTAAATCTTATTGCATGAAAAGATACGCTACTCTTTTACTTGGTCTGACCGTTGTGCTGGGGGCATCGAAGTGTCCGGATAATGAAACAAAATTTGTAAACGATAATATGCAGTCGGCCGGCAACCAGGTCAAACTGCTGCTGAAAGATGCGGGTACGGGCAACAGGTTTCCCCGTACTATTAACAGCCAGGGCAAACTGGTATCTACCAGCATGTATGACTGGACTCCCGGTTTTTTCCCCGGTAGCCTATGGTATTCATATGAGTATTCGCAGGATCCGGCCTTGAAGCAGGCTGCTACCCAATGGACGGAAAAACTGGAGCCGCTGCGTGACTTTAAGGATCATCATGATCTGGGTTTTATGATGTACTGCAGCTATGGTAATGCTTATCGCCTAACCGGCAAAGAGGCTTACCGCGAAAACCTGATACGGGCCGCCCGCTCACTCTGCACCCGATTTGATCCAGTGACCGGTTGTATCAAGTCGTGGAACAGCTTCAAGTCATGGCACGGCGACAAGACGTATAATTTTCCGGTGATAATAGACAATATGATGAACCTGGAATTGTTGTTTTTTGCAACAAGGGTTACAGGCGACAGTTCTTTTTATAAAGTAGCTGTTACGCATGCCAATACCACACTCAAAAATCATTTCCGCAAAGACTTCAGTTCGTATCATGTAGTATGTTATGATACGCTTACGGGCAAGGTACTGGCGCAGGAAACTGCACAGGGCTATGCAGATAATTCTACCTGGTCGCGCGGTCATGCCTGGGCTATCTATGGATATACCATGTCTTATCGCGAAACACAGGATCCCCAATACCTCGATGCGGCTATCCGCCTGGCCGACTGGTATCTCAACAATAAAAATCTGCCTGCGGATAAAGTGCCATTATGGGATTTTAATGTCCAGGAAAAAGGATATACACCCGGCATTAAATCAAATGCCAATGTGGTGAATAAACCTTATCGCGATGCATCAGCGGCGGCTATTACCTGCTCTGCCTTATTTGAACTGAGCACATTTGCCGGGAATAAGAACGAAGGCTACCGCGCTGCCGCCATTTCCACCCTCCATTCGCTGGCTGGTTCTGCTTATCGTGCAGATGCAAACACCAATGGAAATTTTCTGCTCAGGCATAGTGTGGGCAGTATTCCGCACGACACCGAAATTGATGTGCCATTAGTGTATGCCGACTATTATTTTCTGGAAGCACTGCTTCGTTATAAAAAATTGCTCGGAGGCGCCACCCAACTGGTATCCTATACAGATCCGATCTATGACAGAAAACCGGCTGCTGCGCCCTGATGATACAGGTGCCGGTTTGTAAATATCTGCCGGCACCTGGTCGTTTTCCATACCACCACAAACGATTGGCATGCAAAAAATTTCCCGACAATCTTATATCTGCTATACAGCAGCCATCGGCGGGCTGCTGTTTGGCTTCGATACCGCCGTCATCTCCGGTGCCCTGCAACCTATAAAGGCGCAGTTTGGATTAAATACCATTATGGAGGGCTGGCTGGTGAGCAGTGGATTGCTGGGTTGTATTTTGGGAGTAGCTTTTACAGGGATGGCAGCTGATCGTATTGGCCGCAGAAAGAGTATTGTGATAGCGGCTGTGATGTTTCTATTATCAGCTATTACCTGTACAGCCGGCTTTTCAGTATCCATGCTGATTGCAGGCCGTATCATTGGTGGCATTGGGGTAGGAATGGCATCGGTACTGTCACCTATGTATATCACTGAGTTTGCTCCGGCGTCAAAACGCGGACAAATGGTGTCTTATTATCAGCTGGCGATTACCGTGGGTATTCTGCTGGCTTATTTCTCCAACGCCTTGCTCGACACCCCGGCCGCACAACAACTTTTTCAAACGGAAGTATGGCGACCGATGTTCCTCGTCATGGCATTGCCTTCCTTACTTTTTTTACTACTGCTGGCCCGCGTTCCTGAAAGCCCGCGCTGGCTCATGCGTATGCGCGAAAAGCAGGAGGCTGCTACAGTATTGCAACAGGTAATGTCTGCCGAAGAGGCAGCACAGGCCTACCGGTCTATTGAAGAAGCTGCCCAGCGTAATGCCGGCCGCCGCCGCTCCCTGCTGTCACCCGGTATCCGGTTGCCACTGATCATTGGCATTGTGCTGGCCGTATTTCAGCAGTTTTCAGGTATCAATGCAATCATTTATTATGGCCCCAGCATTTTTGAAAAAGCCGGGATCGACAGTAAAAATGCGCTGTTGTTTCAGGTGATCATAGGAGCTGTAAACGTGCTGGCTACATTCATTGCAGTGCGCTGGGTAGATAGCTATGGACGAAAACGACTGATGCAGATCGGCCTCTCCGGTATTGTGTTTACACTCATTCTGTGTGGTGCATTATTCTATACCGGACATACACAGGGGCCCTGGTTGTTGGTATTAATGTTGTTGTTCATCGCCTGCTTTGCATTTTCATTGGGCCCCATCACCTGGGTTATAATAAATGAAATATTTCCAACCGATGTGCGTGCACGTGCAGTGGCGATATGTACACTTATGTTGTGGATAGCGGTGGCAATGGTTGGGCAGTTTGTTCCCTGGCTGCTGAGCAAGGCAGGTGCGGCCAGCATGTTCTGGCTCTTTGCCGGATGCAGTTTGTTTAACCTGCTTTTCAGTTCGGCCATGGTGAAAGAAACACGGGGCAAAACACTGGAAGAAATGGAAGATATGTATGTGGTCGCCTCTAATTAAACTGATCGATCAACAACCCTCAAAATAACTGACGATGAAAACGAGACGGGAATTTTTACAACAATCAATTATGGGATCAGCTGGTATGCTTGCTGCAGGTCCACTGATGTCCTGTACAGCAACACCAAAACCAGCTAGTCCCATTGTAATTTCTACCTGGGATTTTGGCAAAGAAGCAAATGGTGCAGCCTGGGAAGTATTAAGTAAACAAGGCTATGCACTGGATGCAGTAGAAGCCGGTGTGCGTGTGCCCGAAGCAGACCCGAAAGGAAATAGCGTGGGATATGGCGGACTGCCTGACCGTGATGGGCGTGTTACCCTCGATGCCTGCATTATGGACGATAAATATAATTGCGGCTCGGTGATGTGCCTGGAGCATATCATGCATCCCATATCTGTGGCCAGGCTGGTGATGGAAAAAACACCGCATATCATCCTCAGTGGCGAAGGAGCCCTGCGGTTTGCACTGGCCAACGGATTCAAAAAAGAAAACCTGCTCACACCCCGAAGTGAAAAAGCCTGGCGTGAATGGCTGAAAACATCCAACTATTCGCCCGAGATCAACAGCGAAAACAAAGGATATAATAAAGACAATGACCCCATGCCGGGTGGAGTAGACAATCATGATACCATTGGCATGCTGGCACTCGACAGCTCTGGCCGCATGAGTGGTGCATGCACAACCAGTGGCCTGGCCTATAAAATGCATGGCCGCGTGGGTGACTCACCGGTAATAGGAGCCGGTCTGTATGTGGAACCGGAAGTAGGTGCTGCCACTGCTACAGGAGTGGGTGAAGAGGTGATCCGCATAGTGGGCGCACACCTTATCGTAGAACTGATGCGCCAGGGATATAAACCCGAAGCAGCCTGTAAAGAAGCTGCCCAGCGTATCATCAAACGTAACCCCGCTAAAGCCAAAACCATTCAGGTCGGATTCCTGGCATTGAGCAAAACAGGAGAGTATGGTGCCTATGCTTTGCAGAAAGGTTTTACGTATTCGGTCAAAAGCGGATCGGAAGATATAGTAAAAATGGCGGGCAGTATTTATTAAGTTTAAAGGTATAATGGTATAAAAGTATAAAGTGTTTAAAGAGTTTAAGGTGTTTAAAGGGGAATGTGCTGATGTGCTGATGTGCTGGTGAGAGTATCGGCGGAGTTCTTTACTATTCACTGTCAACTGTTAACTGTCAACTGTCAACTGTCCACTGTTAACTATCCACTGTTAACTGTCATCTGTCATCTGTCAACTGTCAACTGCCCACTATATGAAACAGTACAAATTTCTAACAGCATTATTGTTTGCAACCTTCTTCGTGGCTGTTGCACAGGCGCGGCAGGCGGCTTCAACAGTATTTGAAATCAGGCAGCCTGATTATAAACGTAGTCCACTCACGGGCATGACGCGCCAGCACTGGAAAGATGCCGGCGTTTATTTGTTGCAGGGTGCATTCAGCTATATCAAAAAGCTGGATGACTATATGGTATTTCCCCATCAGCCAGGCAAGTCGTACCCCGTTAATGAAAAACAATTACCAGTAGAAAAGCTGGAAGGGCTCTGCCGCACTCTTTTCATAGCCGCACCTTTGCTGCGCGAAGATTCCAACCTCGTCATCAATAATGTGCGGCTGCTGGATTATTACCGGCATCATTTACGGAAGCTGCTTAACCCTGCCTCGCCGGGTTATATTGCGCCCCGTGCACCCAATGGCGGATCGCACCAGGCGCTGGTAGAGTTTGGCGCATTATCGATTTCTTTTTTCTCCGTACCCAACCTGCTGTGGGATCCATTGGATAAAGAAGTGAAAGACGGACTGGCTGCACTGATGCTCAGTTATGGTGATGGGCCAACCAATCCCTCCAACTGGCGTTTCTTCAACATTTTTGTCCTGAGTTTTTTTCGCGAAAAAGGATATACTGTCAATAATAAGCTGCTCGAAGAATACCTGCGGCTGAGCCTTACCCATTACCGCGGAGGCGGCTGGTATAGCGATGTGCCCGCTTACGATTATTACAGCATGTGGGCGTTTCAGATGTATGGCATGCTGTGGTCAGAGTTTTTTGGGAAAAAATATTATCCGGCCGAATGCGCGGTGTTGCTCAATAACTTCCGCGATATGTCGCAGACCTATCCTTATATGTTTGCCCGAAACGGACACATGATCATGTGGGGCAGAAGTATCACCTATCGCTTTGCTGCCAATATTCCGCTTGCCCTTACCGGCTATCTGCCGGCAGGCGAAGTAAATGCTGGCTGGATGCGGCGCCTGGCTTCAGGTACCCTACTGCAATTTTTACAAAACCCTTCCTTCCTCGAAGACCGGATTCCCACACTGGGTTTCTATGGAGCTTTTGATGATGCTGTACAGTACTACAGCTGCCGTGGCAGCGTATTCTGGATGGGCAAATCATTCCTTGCGCTGCTGCTGCCATCTGATAATCCTTTCTGGACAGAAAAAGAAAATGACGGCCCCTGGGTAAATGAAATAAAACCCAATAAGCCGGCACAGCATTTTCAGATTGGCCCCGGCATCCTGATGACCGACTATGCCGGCATCGGTGCTGCTGAGCTAAGAGCGTGGTGCAATACACGCCTGGGCGGCAACTGGACCGATTATCGCGCCAATGAAAATTATAACCGGCTGGCATATAACAGCGCTTTTCCCTGGCAGACAGATGGTGCCAACGGAGAAGTGGCCATGAACTATCTGCTGCGCAGCAACCTGCAGAAATGGGAGCCACTGCATCTTTACACGTTCAAACGTTTTGCCGGTGAAGTGTATTACCGCAGTGCTGTACTCGAAACCGATAGCACCGTGCAGATGGATCTTGCTGATGTATTTCTGCCACACGGCATCATACGTGTTGACCGTATTCGTGCAAAGGATGAGTGCGACATCCGCCTCGGCCATTATGCATTGCCGGCACTGAAAGGCGCCATCCGTAAGGAAACACGAAAGGTCGAAGGACACACCGTACAACTGATCGATAATGGTATCTATCAACTGGCAATGATCACCCTCGAGGGACTGGAAAACCCGGCTGCCATCGATACAAAGGGATTACATCCGGCTGCAGCCAACAGCACCGTTATCAATGCAACGGGTAAAATACATGGCGGTGATAAAACGAAATGGCTGATTACGCTTCAGCTGTGGAAGCCATCGGGACAGTCATGGACAAATGCAGAATTGTTGCCGGTAAGATCAGTAAAACACTCCGGTAATGATCAGTCTGTTCAGCTGTTGTTTAAAAATGGAACCAGTAAAACAATCACGTTTTAAGAACCATAAAATAAAGGCATCATGCATATTAGTAGCCGGTGGCTGGTCATCCTGATCGCCGCGTTTCCTTTTTTGTCGCATGCGCAGTCAGTATTGCCATGGGAAGACCCTGCAGTATTTGCTGTAAATAAAGAAAGACCCAGAGCCACGGCATTGCCTTATCCCAGTACAGAGCTGGCAATAAAAGACGTGTATGCATCTTCTCCGTTTTACCAGTCGCTTAATGGTAACTGGAAATTCAGGTGGGTGCCCAAACCTGCCGACCGTCCGGTGGATTTTTATAAAGAAGATTTTGATGTGAGTGGCTGGAAAGATTTTCCGGTGCCCGGCAACTGGGAGACCAATGGCTATGGTACGCCCATTTACACTAATATAACCTATCCTTTTCCAAAGAATCCGCCATTCATCGATCACAGCGATAATCCGGTGGGCAGTTATAAAAGAAATTTTGAGTTGCCGCAGCAATGGAATGACCGCCGTGTATTTCTGCATTTCGAAAGCGGAGTGGCCGCCATGTATATCTGGGTAAATGGTAAACAGGTAGGATATAGTGAAGATGCCAAGAACCCGGCCGAGTTTGAGATCACCGATTTCGTACGCCCAGGCCGCAATAGCATAGCCATTGAAGCTTACCGCTGGAGCGATGGGTCGTATATGGAAGACCAGGATATGTGGCGCCTTTCGGGTTTTGACCGCAGCATTTATCTCTACTCAACAGCCCCTACACGGATCCGCGATTTCTTTGTGCGTACTCATTTTCTGAATGATCAATTGTCGAAAGCTACCCTACAGGTAGACTGGCAGGTAGAACGTAAAAGTATTGCCGGGCGCAACAATGTAGAAATACAACTGCTGGATGCCGCTGGTAAGCAGCTACTGAAAAAATCTGCCGCTGTTGATAAAACCGGTACAGAAGTAAATGGTACGCTGAATGCTTCCATTTCTTCGCCGCAGCTATGGAGCAACGAAACACCTTATTTATACACGTTGCTGGTATTGCTGAAAGATGAAAAGGGAGCGGTAATAGAAGTCAGCTCCTGTAAGGTCGGATTCAGGAAAGTGGAGATCAGGAATGCACAACTGATGCTGAATGGTAAGACGCTGTTGATACGTGGTGTAAACCTGCACGAGTTCAGTTCAGCTACAGGCCATGTAGTGGATGAAGCCACCATGCGGCGCGATATAGCACTCATGAAGCAGCATAATGTAAATGCAGTGCGCATGAGCCATTATCCGCAAAATCCGCTATGGTATAAGCTTTGCGATGAGTATGGCTTATTACTTTGCGATGAGGCTAATATCGAATCGCATGGTATGGGTGTGGCTTATGACCGGCCGCTCGACAAGAGCCGCCACCCGGCTTATCTGCCGGAGTGGGCGCCTGCACACCGCGATCGCATTACGCGCCTGGTAGAGCGCGATAAAAACCATCCCAGTATCATTCTCTGGAGTATGGGCAATGAGTGTGGTAATGGCCCGGTATTTTATGAAATGTATGACTGGATCAAACAACGCGATGCCAGTCGCCCGGTGATGTTTGAACAGGCAGAGGCCAACCGCAATACAGATATCATTGGACCTATGTATCCGCTTATGGACTCTATGCGGCGCTATGCGCTGCGCAAGGATGTAACGCGCCCCTTCATAATGTGCGAATACTCCCACTCCATGGGCAACAGCAATGGCAACTTTCAGGAGTATTTTGATATAATGGCTCTTGCGCCACATATGCAAGGTGGTTTTATCTGGGAGTGGCTCAACCATGGATTGAAAGCCGTAGATGAAACCGGTCGTTCCTATTGGGCATACGGCGGAGATCTGGGTGGTTACCGGTATACCAATGATGCTAATTTCTGTGCCGATGGACTGGTATCGCCCGACAGGCAACCGCATCCTGGCCTGGCAGAAGTTAAAAAAGTATACCAGGATATTTTGTTTACACCCGTAAAAGGAAAGCGCTCACAGGTGCAGATACAGAATCGTTTTCTGTATCGTAATCTCAGCGCCTATACTATCAAATGGGAGTTGAGTAGTAATGGTGAGGTAGAGGCCACCGGCCTGCTCGATGTTGTACAGCAAGCGGGCACTGTACGCCAGTGGGAGTTGCCCTTACCAGCACTATCGTTACAGGCTGGCCGCGAGTATTTTCTTCAGCTATACGCGTATACCAAAGAGGCCGATGAAATGATGCCGGCGGCATTTGAAGTAGCCAGGGCGCAATGGCCGCTGGAGGGTAGTTGGTTTACTACGCAGGCCGCCACAACTGGTACTATCAGTCAGCAGGAAACCAGCACTCAACTGCAACTGGAAGCCGGAGGTACCCAATTGCTGTTTAACAAAATTACCGGTAAGCTGCAGTCTGTTTTAAGGAATGGAAAGGCAATTATTACCAGTGCACCTGAGCCCGACTTCTGGCGGGCACCAAATGATAATGACTTTGGCAGCGACATGCAGATCCGACTCAATGCATGGCGCACAGCCGGACAAAATAAAAAGCTGCTTCAGTTTACCAGCAGCAGCAAGGATACAGCCGTTGAAGTCGTGACACGGTACAGGCTTACAGATGTGCCCAGTGAGTATCAATTGATCTATACATTATACCCCAATGGGAAGCTGAGGATATATGCAAGATGGAACGCCAATACGGGGGATGTACCGGAACTGCCCCGCTTTGGGATGCAATTGCGTCTGAATAAGGATTATGATAAGGTGACGTATTATGGACGCGGTCCGCTTGAAAATTATGAAGACCGTAATACAGCCAGTTTTGTAGGCATTTACCACAGCGATGTAAAGGGGCTTGGTTTCGAATACCTGCGTCCGCAGGAAAATGGTAATCGTTCCGAGGTGCGCTGGTTTACGCTTACCAACGAAAGAGGGCAGGGAATACGGGTAAAGGGATTGCAGCCCATTCAGCTGAAAGCATCGTATAATCCTGCAGAAGATATTGATCCCGGCATCAGTAAAAAGCAACAGCATCCCAAAGATGTGGTACCCCGGTCTGAGATTTACCTTAATATTGATTTCCGGCAGCGAGGTGTTGCCGGCGACAATAGCTGGGGGGCAGATCCTCACCCACCATACCAGCTCACTGATAAGAAGTATGAGTATGGGTATGAGATTGAATGGATAGATTAAGTTACTGTTGAAATAAATGTTCCGGTGGATGTATTTTATCTCCTACAGACACGCGGTAGATCAGGGCCTGCTGGAATTAGCATGCTGTACTATCTTTTTTAACAAACCATAATTCGACTTTTTGCCTCCACGGCCGGCGGGGCCGATATGGTTCACAAGGCACCTTGTGAACCACAAGAAAAAATAAGAGAATATGGTATGGGAATGCCCCTGCTATACTACTGACATCTTCGGATTGTAGTGCCGCGATACGTTGCGGCACTGCTGTTTCTTATATACCCTTTGCCTTTATCCTTCTGCCTTTCACCCTATCTTCTTCTGAATCATCCATACATGGCCAAAAGGATCTTTGAACTGCCCCTGGCGGTAACCATAATCATAATCGGTTACGGGAGTGACCAGTTCTGCGCCGGCAGCCACAGCCCGGTTTACCAGCCCGTGTACATCATCGGTAAAAAGACCAATGATGACCTGGATGCCCCATTCCGTGGGGTTTGAAAATACATGCATGGCAGTGGCTTCGTGCAGATGAAAGAGGGCGCCATCAATAACCAGTTCTGCTACATGAATGCTGCCATCGTCATTGCTGAAACGACGTAATTCTTCGGCGCCCAGTCCATCTGTATAAAAGCTGATGTCTTTTACGCCATTGGGGATATACAATTCGGGGGCAAAATGTGCTGCCATACAAATAAGGGTTAATGGGTGAGGGTGAAAGGAGGGAGGTGTAGGATAAAGATAGGAAGGTTTTGGCTTTGAGGTATTATATTTAAGGGATGAAAACAAAGGGCCGGTATCTTGTTTTTTTATCCATCCTCTTCTGCAGTATTGCCCATGGGCAATACGAATCACTCCGCAGCGAAATACTGGCCACCGACAGTTTTAATCGTGCCTACCCAAGGGAGAAAATATTTCTTCATCTTGACCGTCCTTATTATAACCTGAAAGATACCATCTGGATCAAGGGGTATATTTTATCAGCCACAGACCTTACTGCCATGGATAGTAGTCAATTGGTGTATATCGATATCCTTGATAATTCAGGCCAGGTCATTAAACGAAGCAGTGTCTACAGTGCTGCCGGAATCTTTTTTGCCAATCTGCGGCTATCTGAAACAGATTTCAAACAGGGCGTATACTGGTTACGTACCCATACACAGTTTATGCGAAACTATGGCGATTCCGTTTTTCCCCTGACACGGTTTGCCATTATCGGTTCCGGCAACCCCGACTGGGAAATAGCGCTTGGTAAGGCGGGAGTGGCAGAAGGGAAATTTTTTCTGCAAGCGAGTCTGCTGCCAGCTACCGGGCAGACATTCAGCCGCGAAGAGGTATCGCTGGTATTAAAAGCAAAAAATAAAACCCTGCTCCGCCAAAAAGTAATAACGGGTCTCGATGGACAACTGACAGTGCAGGAGCCACTGCCAGAGATGGGGAACGTTCAGCAATTGCAGCTACAGTTATCGGTAGGTCGCGATTTCAGTATGCAGGTGCCGGTATATGTGCAGGAAAAACTTGAACTGGATCTTCAATTTCTGCCTGAAGGCGGAACGCTGATAGCCGGGCAACGCCAACGGCTGGGATTTAAAGCCATCAACTCTGCCGGCCGGGGTGTGGAAGTAAAGGGGCAAATTGAAAATGAGCAGGGTAGTGTTGTGACGCAATTTACTTCGGTACATAAAGGAATGGGATTGGTCTGGTTCAGCCCCGAGGCAGGTGTTCGTTACACTGCGGTACTCGACGATGGGCAACGCTTCGCGCTGCCACCGGCACAACAAAGTGGTACACGGTTACAGGTAGACAATGACCCGGCTTCGGATAGCCTGGTAGTATGGGTCGATGCCAGTGCAGATATGCAGAATAAGCCTTATTTTTTTCGTGCCAGCTCACATGGCATCAGTTGTGCCATGGGCGTTATCCGCACAAAATCGCAGCCCTCACGTGTAGCGATTGCCAAAAGCGCTTTTCCTTCCGGCATCAGCCGGTTTACTTTATTTGATGAAAAAGGTATGCCACTCAATGAGCGCAGCACACTCATCTGGCATAGGGATACATTGCAAATTGAGTTGACCACCCATAAACCGACCTATGGCAACCGCGATAGTGTATCGGTGACGGTGCAGGTGCGTAATGCGGCAGGTGAGCCGGTAGTAGGCAGTTTTTCGCTGGCGGTTATAGATACGGGTCGGGTATTGCCGGCACCGTATGCCGATAACATACTAAGTCATATGTTGCTTTCCTCTGAGCTGAAAGGAGCAATAGAAGATCCGGCGTATTACTTTACTGACCCTGCACCCGAAGCGGTGGAAGCCCTGCTGCTTACGCAGGGCTGGGTACAATATCCCCAGGCATTTACTAAACCGGTTTACCTGTATGAAAAACAATTTTCGGTAACCGGTAAGGTCACAAACCTGCTCAATAAACCCGTGAAAGGTTCTGAACTCACCCTGCTGGGTAAAGACGGGAGGTTCGGTTCATTTATCACCCAAACCACTACCGATGAAAAGGGCCGGTTTACCTTCAACGATTTTCCGTTGTTTAATACCGATACGGTAGGCATGCTCATAAAGGCGTCAAACAGAAAAGGGAAACAATTTGGCATCGGTATAGAACTGGATCTGCCACGGCAACCTGGTGCGCCGGCCTCACCAATGCCAGCCTTTGCCAGGCTGGATATTGCGTACGACACCGCTGTGTCTGTGCAGCTACAGCAAAAAGCTAACCTGTATCGCGGACTCAGAAGAGAGCGCGGCTATCTGCCCGAAGTGATTGTAAAAAGCAGGTTACGTGTAAAAGGATCGAAAAACCTCAACGAAGATCGCGAAGCCGATCAGACGATCACCGAAGCCATGCTCGAAAAAGATGCGAAAGAAGAACTGTTGTATATCCTCAACCGCGATGTAAAGGGGTTTAACAGGAGTACTTTTCCCAAGAGCAATATACAGACGTATAAAGTAAATGGCGACTTCGCTGTATTTGTGATCGATGGTTTTAATATCAACCGCAATTATGAACCCACGTCCCCCAGTCCCACAGCGTTTGTAGATTATCTGAACGATTATCTGAAGTACATCCGGGTAGAAGAAGTAGTGGGCATAGAAGTGCTGACTTCACCTGGTAATACATTTGTTTACGAAAACGAGTTTAACCTGCGGCCGGAAGGCGGCTACCGGTATGCGTTTATCGAAATCACCACACGCTCAGGTAATGGTGCATTTTACAAAAGCCTGCCCGGCACCTATCTCTACAAACCCACCGCACCTGTTACCGGTAAATTATTTTATTCACCCCGTTATACCAGCAAAGAAACAGATCTCACGATACTCGACTACCGCAGCACTTTATTCTGGAAACCCGATATCATTACCGATGAACAGGGACAGGCTCAGTTGTCTTTCTATACATCCGATAGTAAAACAGGTTATCTCTTGATCATTCAGGGTACGGATATGATTGGAGGGGTGGGAGTGAAGAGTCGGGTGTTGAAGAAATAAGTTTAAAAGTATAAAGGTATAAAGGTTTAAAAGTATAAAGGGTGTAAAGAGTTTAAAGGGTGAATGTTGGCGATCTGCATTAATAAGCTGGTCCCGGTATTACGGAAACATCGGTGGAGTAGTAAACCGGTCAGGACACGCAGCGTCCCGACCGGGGCCGTTAATTTGATCTATCCGCCGCTGATTAGCAAAACACAACAGTGATTGTTTCTCATTTTTCAGGATTCTCTGCTTCACATTTACTGGTAAACTCATCCTGCACTTTCTGCATTTGGGTAATATGCCTTCCTGCGTGCTGCGCGAGAAAATAAATGTACTGATACACATCAATCTTCCCGAGGTTATTGACGGTCATCGTTGTTTTGTATACAACCCCTTCTCCGTTAGGCATGGAATGGAGATAGTGTAAACAGCGATCTGCCTGCTCTTTCAGTTCCTGCCTGATTTCGGTCAGCGGCCTGATGCCGGCTGGCTCCATGTGCGCGGGTCTTATCCACTCGAAAGCCATGTGTTGGCCAATCTGATCAAGACCTTCAATAGAAAAACGGTAATCTTTTAGTAAATCAGGCAATGAATATTTCTCCACCTGTTGCAATGCCTTTCGCGTTCCTTTTTCAATCAGGATTAATAGAAAATGACTGGTCAGTGCAATATGCTCCAGGTTTTCGTTGATAGACCAGCCGCCATGCACTGGTTTATACCGGCGCAAATCTTCTGGTTTTTCAAACCAGGTATCGACTTCAGCAAAAGTATCGCGGACAGCAGTTTCTATCTTTCTTAGGATGTCATGAATGGTCATACAAAAATGCACTTCAGCGGGTAAAATAGAAATAGTCAAAAGCAGCGCTAATGCCCCCTTTAAACACTTTATACTCTTTAAACCCTTTATACTTTTTGACTAATTCGGCTGCACTGCCGGAAGCCTGTAATGCTGTCCATCCCACACAAATAATTCATCGATGCGGAAGGTCCAGAATTTGAAGAGGGGAGATTTGCGGAGAAGCTCTTCTACCTGCCGTTTATTTTCGGCATTTACCGTGATCCATACCTTATGCGTTTCCATACTCACCACATATTGATCAATGATCTCTTTGTTGATGAGGTAATTGATGTAGGTGCGGTGAGGCGGAACGAGGTCTACAAAATCATCGCGCATCTCAAACTCTATGGTCACCTGGTATTTTTGCATAAGGGCTACTATTGAATAAGACAATTTAGAGCGCAAAATGTTGCACCGGTGTCAAAAAAATGATAATTGCGGATCAGGGGCATAAAAAAAGCCCCCAATGGAGGCAATCGTGGAACGTACTGGACTCGAACCAGTGACCCCTACTCTGTCAAAGTAATGCTCTGAACCAACTGAGCTAACGTTCCGGGGTTGTAAATGTAAGATGTTTTTGGATTAAACGGTCCAGTCTACAATCTGATTCACCCATTCGGCGCGGTAAGGGGTGCTGATGCGGATATAATTATCGGTATATCCTTCCATCATATTGTTTTTGGCGCTGCCTTCAAACAATACCTTACGCTGCTGGCCGGCATGTGCAGCGGTGAAATACTGCATCTTCATGTAGCTAAGATTACGCAGTGTTTTATTACGCTGGTGGCGAACTTCCATGGGTACAACAGGCTTCAGCTGCAGGGCATGCGTATTGTCGCGCTCACTGTAGGTAAATACGTGCAGGTAAGAAATGTCGAGGCTGTGCAGAAAATCAAATGTTTCCTGGAAGTATTCATCTGTTTCGCCGGGAAAACCCACGATCACATCCACACCTATGGCACAGTGTGGCATCAGGTTTTTGATCAATTGTACCCGTTCCGCATACAGCTCACGGCGATAGCGGCGGCGCATGGCCGCCAGGATGCTGTTGCTGCCGCTTTGCAACGGTATATGAAAATGCGGCATGAACTTGCGGCTCTGTGCCACAAAACGGATGATATCGTTGGTAAGCAGGTTGGGCTCAATAGAGGAGATGCGGTAGCGTTGAATACCTTCTACCTCATCGAGAGCCTGTACGAGTTCATAAAAATTCTCTTCCCGCTGATTTATGCCAATGGTTGTGCCGGCGCCATCGGGGCCTTTGCCAAAGTCGCCGAGGTTGACGCCCGTCAGCACGATTTCCTGCACACCAGCGGCAGCCAGTTCTTCTGCATTGCGCAGCACATTGCTGACGGTATCGCTGCGGCTCTTGCCACGGGCCATGGGAATCGTACAGAAAGCACAGTTATAGTCACAACCATCCTGTACCTTAAGAAAGGTGCGGGTGCGGTCATTGACCGACCAGCTGGAATGAAAACCGGTTACATCTTCCACATCGCAGCTGCAGATACGGGCAGAATCACCCTTTGACAGCTCGCGCAGGTGCTGGGCTATATTGAACTTTTCGGCGGCACCCAGTACCAGGTCCACACCGGGAATCTCGGAGATTTCTTTGGGTTTGAGCTGGGCATAGCAGCCGGTGATCACCACCAGGCTTTCGGGAGCTTTGCGCTGGATACGGCGCACCAGCTGACGGCATTCCTTATCGGCATTATCGGTCACGGAGCAGGTGTTGATAACATACACATCTGCCTGATCTTCAAACTCTTTTTTCTCAAAACCTTCCTGCTCCAGCAAACGCGAGAGGGAGGATGTTTCCGAAAAGTTGAGCTTACAACCCAGTGTATGAAAAGCCACAGTGCGGGGCGACGACAGAGACATAGGCCGCAAAGTTAAGGTAAAAGGAGGAGGAGAGGAGGTGGAAGGAAAAAGGTGGGGAGTGAGGGGTAACGAAGATAAATTGAGCCTATTAGCACACCAGCACATCAGCACATTAGCACATTCCATTTGCCTTTTACCTTCAAGCTTTCCCTACATTTGCTTGTGAACAAAAAATGGATCCCTTTTCTACTGGTTGCCGTCCTGGCTATCGCATTATTCATCGTCCGGCGTTTGCAGCAGCCCGAGCCGGCAAAGCCAAAAACCAATACGACCGATACCCGCCGGACTACCACCGACCCGGCAGCCGTCAACCGCAACCGCGGATTTGACCGCCGCATTTCTTATCTCGAGTATACGGCTCATGCCAAATGCCGCATGCAATGCCGCAAGATTACCCAGGCCGAAATAGAAGATATCATGCGCAACGGAAAGATCAATTACAATAAAAGCGATGTCAATGACCGGCCATGCCCTACCTATGCGCTGGAAGGCATAACCAGCGACAATCAGCGCGTACGCATCGTCTTTGCCCAGTGCGACTTCAAAACAAAAGTGGTCACAGCCATCGACCTCGAAAAAGACTGGAGTTGCGATTGCCCGGGCGATGATCAGAAACATCAAAACAAACGCTGATGCGCCTGCTGCTGAAACCGCTGCTGTGGATATACAACCTGTATGCACTCATCCTGTTTGTTGCCATCATGCTGCTGATCTTTCCTTTTGTCGTAATCGCCAGCACACTTGGACGAATCCGTGGCGGCAATCTTGTATTCAGGCTTTGCAGCCTCTGGGCCGACATCTGGTTTCCGCTCATTTTTATTTTTCATAAAAAAATATATGAGCGTCCGCATGACCGCAGCAAGCCTTACATTTTTGTAAGCAATCATATCAGCTACCTCGATTCGGCCGTACTGGTAAAAGCCTATCGCCAGCCGGTACGTCCATTGGGGAAAATAGAGATGGCCAAAGTGCCGGTGTTTGGATTTATTTATCGCAATGCGATCGTAACGGTCGATCGCAGCAGTGCCGAAAACCGGGCACGCAGCATCCGCGTTCTTACTTCGCTTATCCGTAAAGGTATTTCGGTCATGGTATTTCCCGAAGGCACTTTTAATATGACCCACCAGCCGCTCAAAGAATTTTATGATGGCGCTTTCCGGGTGGCGATAGAAACCCAGACCCCGATAAAGCCGGTATTGTTTCTCGATACTTACGACCGCATGCATTATGGACAGCTTTTTAGTATCACACCCGGCCGCAGCCGGATTGTATACCTCGAGCCGATACCGGTCGATGGCCTGGGATTGCGCGATACCACGAAGCTGAAACAACTCGTATACGAAAAAATGCAGGCCGCCCTGATTCGCTACCGCGCCAGTTGGATTGAGCCGCTGCCGGTTACGGAAAACGAACCGCGGCCTATTTAATGTTATTTTTGCAACCGGATGTTATACGCGGAGATCATTATACCCCTGGCTCTTCCCAAAAATTATACCTGGGTTGTACCCGATGAGCTGCAGGCTACGGCCCGGCCGGGCTGCCGCGTGGAGGTAAACCTGGGGAAATCAAAAAAATATGCGGGCATCATCAAACGCCTGCATCATGAAAAGCCGGAATTTTTTGATCCCAAGCCCATCCTCAATGTACTGGATGCCGAGCCGGTGATCTTTGAAGAGCAACTGCAGTTGTGGGAGTGGCTGGCCAGCTATTATATGTGCAGCGAAGGTGAGGTGATGGCGGCTGCACTGCCTGCACATTTCAAATTGTCCAGCGAGTCGATCCTGGTATACAACGAAGAGTTTGGCGACGATTTTTCTGCTCTCGATCATGATGAGTACCTGGTAGGCGAAGCATTGCTGCTGAAAAAAGAGCTGAAGCTCACAGAAGTGCAGCAATTGCTCGACAGTGCACATGTATACCCCGTCATCAACCGGCTCATCAATAAAAAAGTATGTTATGTGTGGGAAGCGCTCAAGCAAACCTACACACCCAAAAAAGACACCTATGTATTGCTGAGTCCGCCTTATGATCGGGAAGAAGAACTGGAGGCATTACTCAATGAAGATCCGCGATTGCAAAGGGCCGGTAAACAAATGGAACTGCTGCTGGCATTTCTGCATCTCAGCAAAACAGATGGCGAGGTGACAAAGAGTGAGCTACTGAAAAAATCAGGAGCCAGCGATGCGCAGCTGAAGGGGCTGGTAGACAAAAAAGTGTTGCAGCTCGAAAAACGTACTATCGACCGTATACAATACCTGCCCAGGGATATCAATATTGATTTTACACTCAGTCCAGCACAACAAACGGCGCTGGATGAGGTACAGCAGGTATTTACTGAAAAAAATGTATGCCTGCTGCACGGCGTCACAGGTAGTGGTAAAACGCAGCTTTATATTCATCTCATTGCAGAAGCCGTACGCAAAGGTCACCAGGTGTTGTATATGCTGCCCGAGATCGCACTGACCTCGCAGATTATTCGCCGGCTGCAAAAACACTTTGGTGGTTATATCGGCATTTACCACAGCAAGTTCTCGCACAACGAGCGGGTAGAGATATGGAATAAAATAAAAAACGGGGAGTTGCGGGTGGTCCTCGGAGCCCGCAGTTCATTGTTTCTTCCTTTCCAGGACCTGCGCCTGGTGGTATGCGATGAGGAGCATGATACTTCGTACAAGCAGCAGGAACCTGCTCCGCGTTATCATGGACGCGATACGGCGATCTACCTGGCCAGTCTGTTCAAGGCACAGGTAGTGCTGGGTAGTGCCACCCCCTCGCTCGAAACCTACGACAATGCCACCCGGGGTAAGTATGGACTGGTGAAGCTCAATGAGCGCTACGGCGAACTCGAATTGCCGCGAATCGAAATTGTGGACACCCGTCTGATTGATAAAAAAGGAAAAGGGAAAGTGATGTTGTCGCCAACACTGGTAGAAGGCATCAACTCCTCTATTGCACAGGGTAAACAGATCATCCTGTTTCAGAATCGCCGCGGGTATGCACCTTACCAGGTCTGTGCCGTGTGCGGCTGGATACCACAGTGTAAGTATTGCGATGTATCGCTTACTTTTCATAAACTGTCTAATAAACTGATCTGTCACTATTGCGGCACCACCTATGCTCCTTTGCACACCTGTGCTGCCTGCGGCAATCACGATTTTGTACAGCGCAACTTTGGTACCGAGCGTATCGAGGAGATGTTGCAGGAAACATTTCCCCAGGCCCGCGTAGCGCGGATGGATGTGGATACGGTACGGGGCAAACATGCACACGATGCGCTGATCCAGTTGTTTGAACAGCGCCGGGTAGATATACTGGTGGGTACACAGATGGTGGTAAAGGGGCTTGACTTCGATAATGTGGAGCTCGTAGGAATCCTCGATGCAGACGGTCTCCTGCATTTTGCCGATTTCCGCGTGCATGAGCGGGCCTTTCAACTGATGGAGCAGGTGAGTGGACGTGCCGGAAGAAAAGAAAGCCATGGACGTGTACTGATTCAGACTACACAGCCGCAGCATCCTGTTTTATTATATGTAAAGCAGCATGACTATGATAAGATGTTTGCCGATGAGATGCAGAAGCGCCGGCATTTTTTCTACCCGCCTTTTTCACGCATCATTCATCTTTCATTTCGCCATAAGTTTCGCGAAGTGGCACAGGGTGGTGCTCAAAAACTGGCCGATGCCCTGCAAAACAGGTATGGGCAGTTTATGATCGGTCCGGCAGAGCCTGTAGTAGGCCGTATCCGCAACCAGTACCTGATGGAACTATTGCTGAAACTGCCCCGCGACCACAAGGTGCTTGCACAATGCAAAAAAGATATACTGGAAGAAATAGCCATCCTGCACCAGGATAAGCGTTACCGCAGCCTGATCATACTACCCGATGTGGATGTGATCTGATAAAGGTCAGAGAGTAGGTTGATAGGAAGCCGCCAGCTTTTGTATATCCGTGTAAGTATACCGGTGAATGCCGGGTAATCCCAGCTTTACAGACTGTACCATGGCCTGCGCTACCTCAAGGCCTTCGATAGCGCGGTATTTGCGCAAGCCTCCCTGCATGAGGGGGTGTACAAAGCGAACCATTCGCTGGGCAAATTTTTCCATCGGCCGCTTTTCCTGCCGGTCGCCGAGTAATATGGATGGCTGAAAGAAATGGATAGATGCAATCGGTTCCAGGCTGATCGCATCTTCTACATGTCCTTTCAGTTTAAGATAAAAATTTCGGCTCCTGCTGTTGGCGCCTACAGCACTTACAATGGCCATGCGGTCGATGCCCAGTTCTTTACAAAGGCGGGCCGTCTTTACCGGAATATCAAAATCGATTTTAAGATAAGCCTGCCGGTCGCCTTTTACCTTTTTTTGTGTGGTGCCAATAGCGCAGAAAAGTGAATCGCTGCCATCAATGGCCAGCTTCACCGATTCGGGATCCGAAAAGTCAACCAGCTTTACTTCAATTTTAGGATGCGGCCGCGGCATTGGTCGCCTTACCAGAATACGGATGGTGTCAAAAGAAGAATCTTCTGTCAGCACCTGCTGCAGGTAAGTGCCAATCATGCCGGTAGCACCAATGATAGAAGCAATGTGTTTACTCATCTGGTTGCCGTATTATTCAATACTTTTGACCTCATGCAATTTCAGGAAAATTATTCATTAAAATCCTATAATACCTTCCGGATAGGGGCACAGGCCCGCTATTTCACCTCTTTTTCCAGCGTAGATCAACTACAGGAGGCGCTCGAGCAGGCTGCTACGCTGGCCACAGCACGCCCACCGCTTGTTTTGGGCGGGGGGAGCAATATCCTGCTCACCGGCGATGTAGATGGCGTGGTACTGCACAATGGTATTAAGGGTATAGAACTCCTGCGGCAGGATGATGAATTCTTTTATGTGCGTGCCGGCGGTGGAGAAGTGTGGCATCAGCTGGTATTGCATTGCATCGGGCAGGGCTATGCCGGTGTGGAAAATATGTCGCTGATACCCGGCTGTGTGGGGGCATCACCTATTCAGAATATCGGTGCCTACGGAGTGGAGCTCAAAGATGTTTTTCATGAGCTGCAGGCCTGGCATATACATGATAAAGAGTTGCACAGCTTTTCACTCGCCGATTGCGGATTCGGTTATCGCGAGAGTGTATTTAAAGGAAAATATAAAGGACAGTATATCATCACGGGCGTTACACTCAAGCTGCGGCGTACGCCGGTATTTCATACCAGCTATGGTGCTATTGAGCACGAGCTGCAGCGTATGGGTGTGCAGGAATTAAGCATTCGCGCCATATCTGATGCGGTGATTCATATCCGCCAGTCCAAACTGCCCGATCCGGAAGTAACAGGCAATGCGGGTAGTTTCTTCAAAAATCCCAGTATACCACTTGAGCAATATGAACAGCTCAAAGCGCAGCATCCTTCCATGCCGGCGTATGCCAATGCCGATGGCAGTATGAAGCTGGCAGCAGGCTGGCTGATCGAGCAATGCGGCTGGAAAGGCTTTCGCCGGGGCGATGCCGGCTGCCACCCTCACCAGGCATTGGTGTTAGTGAACTATGGCAATGCCACCGGCAAAGAGATCTATGACCTGAGCCAGGAAATAATAGCGAGTGTGTTGTTGAAGTTTGGAGTGGCGTTGGAGAGAGAAGTGAACATGATTTGAAATGTGCTGATGTGCTGGTGTGCTGATGATTGTTTGAAAACTATTCCGGCAATTGAAAATTCCTGATCAGGGAAGTTTAATGACCTGATAGCTCGTAAAATGTAAAACTCAGTATTTGATCTGACAAGTAATCTTGATTGACAGGCATTGATCCTGTCGGATCAACTATTTTCCTGGCAAGTCCTCTTTTTAATGTAGGAGGACATTGCCAGGAAAATAGTGAGGGGGCAAGACTGTATGATTAGTTTAAGCTTTTCTGACACGGCCTGTAAGATCAATCCCTGACTATTGCACGTAAAACAAACGGTCTGAGAGTTATTATTAGCACACCAGCACATTAGCACATTGTTCCCTCAGCTTTCCTCATCAAACTCAAAATCCTCATCTTCTCCTCCGGTATTCATATTCATCATGCTGCCGATGAGGTCTTTGAATTCAACTTTTGTTTCAAACATTTTTTTACTGATAAGCGAATAAGCGGCCAGGCCATGGAGTACAAACTCCATCAGCAGGGCCGACTGGGCTTCGTTTGCTTTGGGGAAATATTTTTTGATCAGTGCATGTAAGCCATCTACCTGGTACAGGGCCAGTATCTTCTCTGCATCTTTCGTGTTGAACGAAAGGTTGACATGATTGCCTTTGTCGAACCAGTTGGTTATAGCGCGGTAGGGGTTGTCATCGGCACGTTCCTGCTGCGATGGCTTGCCCGTGTTGCGGCGTTTCTTCAGCGCTTCGGGGTTGGGGAAATATTGTATAAACAGGCTGCGGATGGCTTTATCTACCAGGTTCATGGCTACCTGGTAGGGACCTTCCTGCTCACCTTCATATACCAGTTCTATTTTGCCGGTGATGGAGGGGATGATGCCGTTCAGATCACCGATCCATACCTGGGTTTGTTTTTCTTTGTTGAGAATGGCGCGACGCTCGGCAGCGCTGACAGCGTTTTCGAGTGCAGAAATAGTGAGACGTGCACTCACCCCGCTCTTTTTATCTACAAATTCACTGCCACGTGCTTCAAAAGCAATCTGCTCAATGAGGCGGCGTACCAGGTCGCTCACATTGATGCGTGCCTGTTGGTCGCCGGTGAGGTCGGCTTCCTGTTCGGTAATCTCCAGTGCGTGCTCAATAGATTTGGGGTAATGCGTGAGTATCTGGCTTTGTATACGGTCTTTCAGTGGTGTTACAATCGAACCACGATTGGTATAGTCTTCGGGGTTGGCTGTAAATACAAAGAGGATGTCGAGCGGCAGGCGCAGTTTGAATCCGCGTATCTGCACATCACCTTCTTCGAGGATGTTGAAGAGGGCAACCTGTATGCGGGCCTGCAGATCGGGCAGCTCGTTGATCACGAAGATAGAGCGGTTGCTGCGTGGAATGATGCCATAGTGGATCACCCGGTCATCGGCAAAGCTCAGTTTGAGGTTGGCTGCTTTAATGGGATCGATATCGCCAATGAGGTCGGCCACACTTACATCGGGAGTGGCCAGTTTTTCACCATAGCGCTCGCTGCGGTGCAGCCAGCTGATGGGGGTGTTGTCGCCCAGCTCTGCTACCAGCTCACGGCCAAAGCGGCTGATAGGTTGCAGGGGATCATCATTGATATCGCTGCCGGTGATGACGGGTATGTATTCATCGAGCAGCTCGGTCATCTGGCGCGCCATACGGGTCTTGGCTTGCCCGCGCAGCCCGAGGAAAAGGATATTGTGTTTGCTAAGCAGGGCACGCTCCACATCGGGTATCACCGTGTCTTCGTAGCCGATGATACCGGTAAAAGTGGGATCGCCGGTGTTGAGGCGGTTGATCAGGTTTTCACGTATCTCTTCTTTGATGCTGCGGCTACGGTAACCGCTTTTTTTCAACTCGCCCAGTGTTTTGATCTGATTCATATTTGTTGCTTCGGGTATTAAGATTGGTCGTTGTGAATAAATGTTTTTACCGCCGTGCGGTAAATGAATTAATAAACGGTTTTTCTTTTTCCGCTTTCAAAATCGCGGAAGATGAATGCCCCCAGTTTATCGAGTGAGGCAAAGAAGGCCTTGCCCTGATTGGTTTCGGTAAACTCCTGTACAAACTGCTGCAGGTAAGGATCGGTAGCGATCATGAAAGTGGTGATGGGGATTTTCAACTTTTTGCATTGAGCTGCCAGGTTCATGCAGCGGTTCACCACTTTGCGGTCGAGGCCGAAACTATTTTTATAATAACGCTTGCCGATTTTGAGACAGGTAGGTTTACCATCGGTGATCATGAAGATCTGTTTGTTGGGATTCTTGCGGCGGCGCAGGATGTCCATTGCCAGTTCGAGCCCCGCAACCGTATTGGTATGGTAAGGCCCTACCTGCAGGTAGGGCAGGTCTTTTACCTCAATGGGCCAGGCATCGTTGCCAAACACTACGATATCGAGTGTGTCTTTGGGGTAGCGGGTCTTGATGAGTTCGCTCAGGGCCATGGCTACTTTTTTGGCCGGGGTAATGCGGTCTTCGCCATAGAGGATCATGCTGTGTGAAATGTCGATCATGAGCACCGTGCTGGTCTGCGATTTGAAATCCGTTTCGCGGATGCTCAGGTCATCTTCCTGCATCTGAAAGCTGTCGATGCCATGGTTGATCTGTGCCGTGCGGATCGATTCGGTAAAGTCGATTTGCTCCAGCATATCGCCAAACTGAAACTGGCGGGTTTCGGAGTTGGCTTCATCGCCCTGGCCGGGTTTGTAAGTTTTGTGATCGCCCTTGCGGCTTTTTTTGAGTTTGCCGAAGATCTCATCGAGGCTGCGTTTGCGGATGCCCTGCTCGGTTTTTGGGGTGATCTTTATTTCGCCGCGCTCATTGTCTTCTGTGATATAGCCTTTCTGTTTCAGGTCGTCTATAAAGTCGCCCATGCCGTACTCATTATCGGTGAGGGCATATTGTTTATCCAGCTCGTTCATCCATTGCATGGCCTCACTCACATCGCCACTCGTATAGGTGAGGAGCTGCATGAAGAGGTCCAGCAACTGGTCAAACCGGGTTTGTCCCTGCTGGTTGGGATCAAAGCCGGAGAAATGGTAACCGCGCATATTCAGTATAAGTTACAACAAATAACCGTGCCTGGACAGGGCTGTTTGTCTTTAAAAAATGGTTAGTATCGATATTTCTTTTCTGCAACTGGCTGAGTAATCTGAAGAAATGTTTCCCGCAGATGACGCAGATAGCCGCAGATGGGTATTAAGGCCGCTAATCGTTTCTGAAAGGCACTCTTACACTATCGATATTTCTTTTCTGCAACTGGCTGAGTAATCTGAAGAAATGTTTCCCGCAGATGACGCAGATAGCCGCAGATGGGTATTAAGGCCGCTAATCGTTTCTGAAAGCCACTCTTACACTATCGATATTTCTTTTCTGCAACTGGCTGAATAATCTGAAGAAATGTTTCCCGCAGATGACGCAGATAGCCGCAGATTGGTATTAAGGCCGCTAATCGTTTATGAAAACCAGCTTTATACTATCAGAATTTCTTTTCTGTGAATGGCCGGGCAATTTGGGAGCCTTTCTATCCGGCTATGCTAAAGGATAGACCTGCCTGTGTCTTATAACAGCCGGCAGGGCCGTCTGGTTCGCAGCAAAAAAAATCCCCCGCCGGCTGGCAGGGGATTAGCTTATACGAATGTCAGTTTATTTTTTGGCAGCAGGCACAGTATCCTTGTTGCTCTGGATGGTGGCCGGGCCTGTTTCGATCGTATTATTTTGTTTGGCACCGGGTGCGTATGCTTTTTCGATCGCATCCAGCACCTGCAGCATCACATCGTTGAGGAAGGCTTCGGTACCGCGCATGGTGCCTTCGTAATACTCCGGTTTCTCGCTTTCCAGATACTGATAGTATTTCTTCTGGTCTTCGAGGTCCTTGCGCAGATTCTGACGCACTTTCTCGGCCAGTTCCATGTTGCCGGCTTTGTAGGCAGCTTCGAGGTACATGAGGCCGGTCTGGTTGTGCGAGTTGAAACGGCTTACCATGGCATAGGGCAGGTTTTCGGGATCAATGCCGCCTTCTGCTTTGGCCAGCAGTTTTTTGGCTTCATCCAGTTTACCATTTTGCGCCATATTGCCGGCAGCTTCTGCATATACACTGCGGATATTGAGGAGGTGACGGCGGTTTTCTTCGTCAAAATAAGTGCCTTTGATATTGGCGCCGCCAAAACCGAATTTCTCCATCAGGTTGCGGTACATGAGCGCTTCATTGTTGTCGCGGATCTGTGTGCCGCCAATGCCTACGCGCATTTTAGTCTCAATCTCATTGATTGTTTTTTCGATCACCCAGTGCTGCTGCGGATAATTAACCTGTATAGGCACGAGGCGATAGGCCAGACCGTCTTTGCGCAGGTACTGACCAAAGCCCAGCTCACCCATGGGTGAAGTGAAATAGATCGGACGCTCCCAGTTGTTGGCTACGATAATGCTCAGCATGGCCAGGTCATTTTTGAGCAGTGAGCGTTTGGGCAGTTCAAAAGCCATGGGGCTTACGATGCTGTCGTTGGCATTTACCGTTCCGTTTTTCAGTACCTGGTCGCGGTCAACGGCGATGGTTACTTTGGTAACAGGGAAGGCGTTGAGCGGCTCACCACGTGAGTTGTCCATATTGCGGGGATCGTCGCTGCCGATATACTGCAGTACATCGGTGAGCGGATAGAAGCGATCCTGCGGGAAGTTTTTGGGATTGTATACTACAAAGTTGCGGGCATTGCCACGGGTCTTTTCTTCGCCCCATACCATTTTCACCGCAGGTGCATTGTTGATCTTATAACGCAGTTGATCAATGTACCAGTCGATACCGAGCAGGCTGTTGTTGATGATGCGGATGTCTTTGCGCACACCTTCTACTTCCTGTGCGTACCACAGCGGATACGTATCATTATCCCCAAAGGTGAAGATGATAGCATTGGGTTCGCAGCTTTCGAGATAATCTTTGGCCAGGTCGGGGGCCAGGGTCTTGGTATGGCGGTCATGGTCATCCCACTCCTGCTGTGCCATGATGGCGGGCACGATCAGGCAAACCACCGCGGTAGCGATATTGAGCAGGCGCAGATTTTGCCCGCCGCCCGATATAGCTCTTAGCAGGAAGGTGATTGCCAGTGTGAGCACCGCATAGATGGCCGTTACCGCCAGGCACACCGTGAGGGTAGCGCCGGCTGGACCTTTGAGCGTGCTCATGAGCGTGATGAGGAAGGTGAGCGAGCTGCCGTACAGCAATACCTGCTGCAGGGTGAGTTTATCAGCTTTTTCTTTGGCCAGTTTTACAAAGGCCGCTGCAGCCAGGCCTATCCAGATGGCAAAGGCATAGAAGGAGCCTACGTAAGCATAGTCACGCTCACGTGGCTGGTTGCCCGGCTGGTTGAGGTAGAGTACAACAGCTATACCGGTAAAGAAGAACAGGAGGAAGTTGACCACCCAGTCTTTCCGGAATTTGAAGAATTGGTATACGCAACCTACGATACCAAGTATGAAGGGCAGCAGGTAGAGTTTGTTGTTGGCTTTATTGTGCTGAATGCTGGCGGGTAGTTGCGACTGATCGCCGAGGCGAGCATTGTCGATAAAGGAGATGCCGGTGATCCAGTTGCCGTCGCGCACATTGCCGAGGCCCTGGATGTCGTTTTGCTTACCAGCAAAGTTCCACATAAAGTAACGCCAGTACATGAGGTCGAGTTGGTAGGTAAAGAACCACTCCAGGTTGTCGCGCAGGGTAGGCGGTTCAAAGCGTCCCTGCTGGTCCATACCCAGTCCCAGCCATTGCGCATAGAAGGTGGCGTGACGCTGATCATCGCTCGAGTCCCAGATACGGGGGAATAGTTGCTGCTCGCTGGCAGGATAACCATACTCGCGCGTACGGCCAATTTGTTCGTATTTATCTTTTCCGCGTACATAGCGCATCTCGCCTTCTACGATCCGGTCGGGCTGAGCCGCAAAGTGAGGACCATAAATGAGTGGAGCACTGCCATACTGCTCACGGCTGAGATAATAAACCAGGTTGATGGGGTTATCAACATTGTTCATATCAATGGCCGGGTTGGCATTGGAGCGGATCAGTGCAGTAAAGTAGATGGAGTAACCCAGCAGGATGAAGGCATAGCTCCACAGGCTGAGGCGCAGCACGCGCAGGGCAGATGGTTTCAGGAAATAACCCATCAGCACACCTACAACAGCTACCAGCAGGAATTTGAAGAAGTTGCCGCCAGCCGACTCACCGGTGGTAAAGAAGGGCAGCAGGGAGAGGCCGAGGAAGATGACAAACCAGGCAATGAGTTTGCCACGGCTGATATTGTTTTCGCGGAAGCGAAGACCCCAGAAGATGACGCCGGCTACTGCAATGAAATAAAGGGCGAAGCCGGAGAAGAAGGGGAGTTTGAAAGAGTTTACAAAGAATACATCAAACAGACCCGCTGCTTTCATCGAGTACTGAATGATGGTCACCTGTACCACACCTGTGACCAGACAGCCGATGAGGAAGGCGATGACAGCACCTTTGGTAGTGGTTTTGAAACGGCGGTAATAATATACCATCACAATAGCAGGGATGGTAAGCAGGTTGAGCAGGTGTACACCGATAGACAGGCCTACCATAAAGAACAGGAAGATGATCCAGCGGTCGCTGCGGATGCGGGCAGCAGGGTCATTGCCGGCATGCTCATCGGCATGCTCCCATTTCAGGATCGACCAGAATACCAGGGCCGTAAAGAAAGAAGAAAGGGCATATACCTCACCTTCTACTGCACTAAACCAGAAAGAGTCGCTGAAGTTATAAGCCAGGGCTCCTACGATACCGGCAGTCATGACCGTAAAGATCTGCTGACCGCTCATGGCCTCGCCGGCGCTTACAAACATTTTGCGGGCAAAGTGAGTGACACTCCAGAAGAGGAACAGGATGGTGGCTGCACTGGCCAGGGCGCTCATGAAGTTGACCGCATTGGCAGCAGTCTGCGCATCATCGCCAAAGAGAATGATAAAAAGGCGACCCAGCAGCACAAAGACCGGCGCACCCGGAGGGTGGGGCAGGCCCAGATTTTTTGCAGTTGCTACAAACTCGCCGCAATCCCACAGGCTACCGCGCGCCTCGCGCGTGAGCATATAGGTGGCAAGCGAGATCAGAAATACAGCCCATCCGGTAAGGTTATTGACTTTCTTGAAGTTCATAATACGGTAAGTTTTGCCCTTATTTTGAAGGAAAGCAAAAATAGGGTTAAAAAGGTGGAAGTTTTCAGTTTTACCGCCCAATTTGACCAGCATTTTAACATCTCCAAAACACTGATTATCGCCGGTTTCTGTTAGACGGTTTATTCAAAATAAACCCGCACGGTCTGGTAAAACAGCTGGTTTTGCAGGTAGCCTGCCACCTGGCTTCCTTTTTCCGAAAAGCCCTTGAGGCCAAAGAGGCCGGCGGCATTGCCCTTGTTGATGGCGATTTCGAGATAGCCGGCACTGTTGAAGAGGGCCAGCTTTTCGCCCGGGTTTACATCGGCATAGCTCTCGCTGATGCGGTCGATCACCTCATCGCGCTTGAAGACGATACGGAAGCTGCGGCCCTTACGCTGCTCCTCAAACTGCTCGCGCGTGATGTTGACGATCACGTTTTCGAAGTTGTCGATAAAGATGATCTGTCCTTCGATCCAGTTGTTGTCGAGCAGGGGACGCAGGTGATTTTTTTCGATATAGCTCACATCGGGGTTGCCGATCTTCTGGATCGACTCGCCCTGGCTCAGCCGGCTGATGGCCTGCGCCATCACCTGCACACAGTAGGTCGTGTTTTTGTTGGCCCGCTTATCGAGCGGGATGCCGATCACCATTTCCGGCTTGTCTTCGAGTATCATCTGCAGCAGGCCATTGTCGGCACAGAGCAGGTACTGATTTTGATGAAAGGCCAGCAGCAACTGCTCCGGCTTTTTCTCAAACAGGTTGACCAGTATGATATGATAGGTAAAGTCGGGAAAGTTGCGGATGGCGCTGCGGCAGATATAGGCCGCATGCGGATAGTTGAACGGAGGAATGGAATGCGTGATATCCACCAGGCTGAAGTCTGCATCCACCTGCAAAAGCTGCGCTTTTACAGCGGCCACCAGGTAGTCCTGCTGGCCAATATCGGATGTAAGGGTGACAAGCGCCAAAATGGGGTGTTTTGTTTGAATTTAGTGTGGATAGAGGTTAGGCAACGGCAGCGGGCCGGTTTATTTGACCAGCTCGCCGTTTTTGAAAAAGAATTTATGCGCCAGCTTATCGGCCAGGCCCGGAAAAAATTTGTTCATAAATACCGTACGCTTGCCGGTAAACGTGAGTACCAGCGTACGCTTCTTACGGCTGATGGCGTTGAGGATATGGGTAGCACACTCTTCGGCGGTCATCATCTTGCTTTCGTCCATCGGCGTCTCGCCATGCGACTGCGCATCTTTATTGAGCGCTGCATTGCGGATATTGGAGGTTGTAAAGCCCGGGCATACCCACATCACGTGCACCCCCTCGTGCAGCAGCTCGGTACGGATGGCCTCGAGCCAGCCCTGCAGGGCAAACTTGCTGGCGCTGTAGGCACTGCGGCCCGGCAGGCCACGGTAGCCGGCAATAGACGACACACCCACAATAGTACCCTTGCGGCTGATGATCGACGACAGGGCGTACTTGGTGCAGTACACCGAGCCAAAAAAGTTTATGTCCATCACCTTATGCAGTACTTCGGTGCTGGCATCCTTGAGCAGGGCGCGCATGGAGATGCCGGCATTGTTGATAAGGATGTCGATCCCGTCAAATACCTTGATGGTCATTTCTACCAGTCGGCGACAGTCGTTTTCGCTGCTCACATCGGCTACCATGGTATGCAGCGGAAAGCTGGGAAAGGAGGCCTGCAGGTTGTAGAGTTTATCGTGATCGCGGCCACAGGTGGCTACTTTGGCGCCGGCCTGCAGCAGTTGCTCTACCAGGGCGCGGCCGATGCCATCGGTGCCGCCCGTCACCAGTACCACTTTATTGTTGAAGTAAGAAGACATAACTGTGATTTGATCCCGCAAACCTACTTTAAAATTTGCCAATATGCGGCACTGTAAATCAGCGCGCTACTATTCTTTTCCGAAAAAAAGAATGCGAATTTTTCTTTTATTTTTTTTGGTTGAAAACATTGACTCCCTTATTTTTGCACCCCGTTTGAAACAGTTCGCTTCCAGAATTGCTCAAACAGGAGCCACCGGTCTCCGGTGTGCAGGATTCCGTAGCTCAGTTGGTAGAGCAATACACTTTTAATGTATGGGTCCTGGGTTCGAGTCCCAGCGGGATCACAAAAGCCACTCCACAAGAGTGGCTTTATTCTTTTCTGGACGTTCCTTTTTACAATTACATTTTTAATATATGTGTCCTGGGTTCGATCCCGAGGCTTCGGGAGCGGCGGGGTCACAAACATTTAAAATTAAAGTCTTGTAACTATATTATTTCTGAGACCTTTTTCATTTGGGAGTAAACATAAGTAACGCACTCATCATTTACCAGAGTTTCTTTATTGCCGGAAATGAAAAAGCCCTGTAAAGGCATCCTATTCCAGCTCGTTCAGAATGGCAATACTGATAACATCCTTGTTCAATCACAGAACGAATGAATATACCAGCCATTCCCAATGTCAATAACGATAGTTCCCCTGTTGTACATGTATCTGGCACGTCTTCTTAGATGACGGCTATATACTGACTTCCGTGCTTATGACGGAGTTTCTTCCATGGCTAATAATATAGCCTCGTGCCAGCCACCTAACTTGGCTTGTTTTTGTTTCATTTTGTTGGATTTTGTATATTGGGAAAATGGAGAACTATTCAAATCAAGAAGATGGTAACAGGAAAAGATATAGATCTAATAGCGTTTAGTCAATATGGGAGATGGGGTATTAAGGATTCGAAGAACAACCTGATAGTTCAAGCTCAACACAGCCACATAAAAGCTTTTAGCTTGTTAGAGGGGACCATGGTTGAAATCTTCAATTCAAGGGATAGATCGTTACTGTTAAGGTTTGATAACGATAAAAACGGCGATTTCGAAAAGAATATTTTGCGTTATAATTTTTACGATAAGAAAGCCAGAGTTTTGTTTATTGTTAACGAAGGCTACCAGAGTTTCTTATTGCAACTTGAATACAACGCAGTAACCAACCTACCATCAACCTCTGGATTATTACAAGAATATAGGTCGCACAGTTCTTGGAGCCCGTCTGGACGTAGAAACCATCAAAATGAAACGCCTCGTACAAAGGAAGCTGACGTAATTACTTATAATGATTGCTACAGAAAGATTGATTACATCGGAAATAACCTATTCAAAGTCGAACTATTAACCCCTTATCTAAATTTGGAAACAACTGATGAGAATGGTAGCGATTCATGGGTTTTTCGATTTTCGTCTCCGAGATGGAGAATTGTGAATGCATCAGGAAAATTCCTCTCCTTATATTTTGAAGATATGGGTGAATACATTCATGACTATTGCAGAGTGAAAGTTAACGGCAGATATAATCTCATCAATCTGAATACTGAAGTCGTGAATAAACAATGGTTTAAACATCTGCTGTTTCCAGCATTTGGAAAAGATGATTTTCTCGCAGGTAACTACTTCTTGATAAGTCATTCACTGGAAAGTAATGGTATTGGCAGATATATGGTTCGAACAACAGATTTGTCAAACGAGAACAATTTGAATGAGGAGAATTCTTATGAAAATAACTCCCTACAAATAAAACTCAACAGAACGTACCTATCGGATAAAGAACTAAGTCTTTTATTGAGCAGGGTATTTAAAAACGACACTATTACTGTCGACGAATTGCCGGTAATGGATTTATATCATAACGGGGGGATGAAGAATGAACTCAAAGTATCCGGTTTAACTAAGTTAACTGATACTCTTTTTTCAGGTACAGTACTTTCAGATTTCTTTTATCATTTTGATACTGGAGAAGATATTTACAAGTTAATACGTCATAAAGAAATTACAGAAATTCCAACAGTCGAGTGTCTTGGCTTTTCATTCGAACAGAAACGACTGATAAGCATTGACGGAGCTTTCGTTAATTTCAATCATTATCATGAGATTTTCCCTTTTGACGATAATGGGACAGCCGTTGTTTCGAAGACGTTTTTTAAATCAGGGGATCATTATATTGACACTTCAATTTCAGAATATAAAAGTAGTGAACAGTTTGTTTTTTGGCAGGACAATGGTTCTTACCGAACGCCAATTTGCATAAAATATGGATTAATAGACAGGCATGGCAATGAAATAAAAGAGTGTGGATTTGAAAGGGATGAGATTTAATTTCAGTATCCTTTATCCACAATTCCTAAATTAGGTTCACATTCCAAAAGACATTCCTGGCTGTTTTTTCCATTTGTCAATTAGTAGTTTTGCCCAAATATTTTGTTTAGTTTCTCGTAAACATCAAAATACATTGCTTCTAGAGAAGAATAACTATCCCTGAGAAATGGTAAGACTATGTCAAGATCATAATTTGAGAAGATAGCTGTTTTTTAGCAAAAGAGCCACCATCAAGAGGTTAAGAAACAAGAACGTTATTGAATTGATTAAACCTTTATCCTTGATCGTTTTCTTAAAAGCGATCGCTTTATTCAGATAAGCTTCGTCACTTTTTAAAAGCTCGTCCTACATCTTGGACTATTTGCTGTAAAGTGAGCGCTTTTTCTTTTAGCAAAGCGGTTTTCCATAGTTTACATCCAATTATCCACTTTGATGTAATTCTGAATTGCTTGAACTCAACCAAAACATCAATGTCGTGTGTCCCTCTGGTGCCGTGCAATTTTACATTGGTGGCAGCCTTTGCTCCAATTCGTAGAAAATATTTTGCAATCTTTTCCAAATACTCGTATCAATCCATAATTATTAGTTCATTTGGATAGTGATGTTATTCGGAAGTTTCTTAAATTCTATATGAGCGCCTGCTGGCAGTGGCCCTATGAGTAGTATTTTTTGTTCACTTAGAATGGATAAAGTGTATTCAAAGTTGCTAATATGAAGTTCAAATCCATGGGAATATTTAATGATGCTATACTGTCTTTTTTCCATTTTACCGTTTTTATAAGTAATTCCAACCATGCCTGTTTGTTGGCCATCAGAAATATGGCCAAAATAGTATATATCCTTGCTTTGCTGCCAGAATCCCAAAATTCTTCTTTGTAATTCTAATACTTCTGGGTTGATTTTCATAATAGTTATTTTGAATATTTTTCTAGAACCGTTATATGGTTTTCCAAGTCTAGTAACAAGTTCAAGTAACTAACAATGGAGATATTTTTTGTTGACAGAGTAAGTAATCTGAAATCACCTTTTTCTTTTGAGCACTTATTTTCTCATCTTTCATTGTCTATAAATTCGCAATTGCTTCCCAATTCAGTTGAAGATGAAGCCCATTTAAATAATCAAACAAGTCATTTAAATTATTAACCCCAGGAAAATCCTGGTAAAAAAGATGAATATCAAACCTCGTTGGGTCGTGCAAATATTTGTCAAGCGCAACAACGCCAGTGAAATCTGTAACGCAATAACCAGTAAGTATCCATTGCCTTAAAGGATGGATATAAAGAAGCCCGCTGGATATTACTGAGCCGCCACGGCGATATCTTTTTCTTTGCTCCGCCATTTCAACTGTATATCCGCATGCTAACAAGTGTTTTTCCTCGGTTTCAATACACCTGATCTTGTCATAGTCGCACCAAATATGCTCATTCCGGTCATGAAGAAATAGATAAATCTTTTCAACACCATTTAAGACTTGGAATTCTTCAATACGTCCAATACCGGGCTCTCGTAAAGCGCCAGCGACTACTGCATAGTCACCAGTATATCTTACGAAATCGCCTTCTGTAAATAATCCGTTTCTAGCCATTGGTAATTAAATTAATACTAAAATAAAGATTATTGTATTCATATATAAGGTTAACAAATCAGTTCCTTGTTAACTCTAACTTCATTGGCCGAACTTTGGGGGAGCTTACATGATCTTTCAAAGGTGGAATGTAATACCGAAATTATCAATCACCCTTGCTTGGTTAAACGACAGAAACGTCACTATCAACGATATCTTTTAAATACCCCTCCATTTTTTCCAGAATGGTGATCGAGTTAGCAATCTCTTTGGTGGTGAAAGTGTTTATGCCATCTACTCCGTGTGACATAGGATGCATGGTTACTTTTTGATAAAGTTTCAACTCTTTGAGGATAGTTCTGAAATTGGCAAACTCTGCGAGCTTATATTCATCGATCATCGCCTGAAGTCTGGCCTTAATATTAAAGTCGTTGGGATCTGCCAAAGCAGCCTCAATTGTATCAACAAGGTCTGAAGCGTTTTTTTCGTATTTAAAATAAACCGGCTTACCTTGGCTTAATCTTTCTAAAATCTTCTTACTTTCCTCGACAGCACCGATCATCAAAAGCTTAGAATACTCATACAGCAATGTTTCAAATTTTTTGCGAATTCTGTTACCAATATTCTCGATATCGAATGTAGCCTGTGGTAATGGCAAAGCTTCGTAATCGGCCTTTATTTTTTTTGAGCGTTCAATTTCTGATTTAATGTAAAGCTTATGGGCGTTATTGATCTCGTAAAGATTTGCAAACGCCCAGTGTTCATGGTTTGTGACCGAAGTTCGAACCATAAACATAATCAAATTATAGAAACTTACATTATGTGTCAATATGAGTATTTGGCTGTCTTGAAATTTAGCGAAGATGTCTTTGATCAGGAAAGTTCGATTAGACGCATCCAGGCTAGTAATGAAATCGTCAAGCACTAATATTTTATGACGTGCACTGTCCTTACTAATATCAATGGCATTCAGTAACACCAACAACAAGATTAAATTTAACTTGGCTTCATTGAAGTATTTTCTAATACCCGTTTTAGTTTCAATATGCTTTCTTGGGTCAATAATCCTCAGCGTGAAAGCATCTTGGTTATCGATCTCGATTTGTACAGTTTCTTGGAAAGTAGTCAATGATGCATTCACCAAGTCCTGAATGCGCTGAAACTCCCTATTACAAAATCCTGGAATATCCGGTATATCAAAAAAGAATGTTTTCAGTAGAGTCTGCAAACTAATTCTGTCGCCAATACTAAGTTCCTCGATTGAGATCAAAAATACCTGATAGGGCGTTCGGTCAAATGTATGGTGATCAGTGTCATTAATTTCAAGATTAAAAGCCTGACTGGTGATCTTATTGTCATAGGAACTCCAAAGCTCGTTTCGTTTTTGTTCGAGATCTTCTGGTGTAAGTGCGGACAATTGAGATTCTAACCTTGCTTTAAAGAATATGACTTTCAAAGCCTCATATATTGAGCTTTTTCCTGCTCCGTTTTCTCCATACAATAGCAGATTCTTGCGGTTATCCAATGCTATGGCCAAGGAGTCCTCGAATGCCTTAAAATTAATGAGTTTGAGCTTATTCATTATCCCGTAGTTTGAAAGAAATGAGCTAACCGCTCTTTAAGTAGGGTATCTCTTCTTTGGAATTCCACATAGCTGATCGATCCGTTTTGCAAAAGACGATTTACCTCAGGGATTTGTGAATTAGAGTAGTAGTTGGCTTTTTTGGAAAACGGTGTGCTTTTCTTGGGTATATCCAGCACAAGGAAATTGCCGAGGGTATCAATAATATTATCCAAGTTAACATCTTGCCAGTCATCAGACAGATCTTTCTTGTCCTTAAGATTGATGATCTTATCAATATTATAGGAAGGAAGAGCTGCAGTTCGGTTCAAATAGAAAGACAGCAACGCAAAGCCTTTTTTTAACCTTCCCAGATAGTTAAAGTAACTAGGTTGTAACTCTGGCTGTAAATAAGGCGAAATGGGTGATTCAGCGGATGTCTGTTTAATAATGTTATATATTTCAAATTTCACCGTCGAAGTTGAACCTTGGTGATAAATATATCTGGTCAGTGAGCTTAGAAAAGTTATGAACGCCTTGTCAAGCGAAAGATCTTTGACATAGAGATAATTGACAATTGCATATTTAGGATACTGATTGGTGTAAGCGTCTATTACTTGAATCCATTTGGCAACCTCGCTTGATTTTACTTTTTCCTGGTTTAGTAATTCAAGGATCTCGATAATTTTAAAAAGATCGGCTAGTACTTCCCGATATTTCTTGAGCTCGAATGGGGAAAACCGTTCGTTGGTAAAGAATTCACGGAGGTTTGTTTCGCTAGACGTTATGCCTTGCTTGCCTCGAATAACATGTGAGTAATATCGAAAAATATCATCAATGTTTAGCTGTAGGGTTTCACAATTATTTTTAAAGTCGGTCCACAATTCGATGAAGATATTCTCCTCTTTGACACTTTTGGCCTTATTGTAAAGCTTTGCCTTAAAAATATCGGCATCTTCTAAGTTCATTCCCCGGTTATTGATTGTCTCAAAAATAACCAAGGCCTTTTCATTAGCTTCGTCCTGGGTAGGACCGCTAAGTTCAATCGGCAAAAGATAGACTTGCTTCAGCAAATAATGCGTCAATTCCCGAAGATCGCCTGCATTTTCCTTGAAAAATTTTATCCAGTAATAAAAGTACAGGATATTAGCCTCAAAACGGCTTTTACACAATCGTTCTAGAACCTTGTTGCTTGCGTCAGTCACTGTCTCAAACCGTTGTTGCATGCGTTGTAGGTCGAAGTTTAATACCTCGGATAGGGCCTCTTCATCATTTGCTTCAAAAACATCGGATCTGATCCTTAAAACTTTATTTACTCCCTCCCAATCTTCTTTTTCTATTATTTGTTCTAGTATCTTAAACTCTGGTTGGAATAATGACAACACCTTAAAAATTAGCAAAGTGGTAATGAGACGCTGCTGGCCATCGACTACTTCTAAGTAGTCTTTGTTGCTATCTGATTTTGCAATAATAATGTTCCCGATAAAATAATCCTGCCGTGATTCAAAAGTCGCCAAGACGTCATTATACAATTGAAAGCAGTGATCGTATTCCCATGAATATGGTCGCTGATACGAAGGAATCACATATTGTTCCTCTATCTTAAATATCTTTAATAATTCTTTTTGTTCTGCACTTAAGGATAATGCCATAGTGGATAATTTGAGAACCGACGAATGCGACAAAGCTATTCAATTAAACATAATCGCCAGAATTTTCAGGATCTAGGATGATTTGTTGATTCAAGTATGCAGGTTTATCAGACCAATGCCTCGGGCCTGTTCATTGGCTACTAAATGAATTTCAAAAGGTCCTTTTTTGTAAAAGTTATCTAGCCATGATAACCTTCGCAAAAAATAACTTTAATCCGTTTTTACTATACGGCGAATGAAGTCACACTTTATTTGCCGATAAATAATCGATGCGGTATATAATTTAAGGCTTCTGGATATCTCATTAACGAGCTCAAATATATTCATAATTAATTTGTTATCAGTAGTTTGAGTTTTGTATGACAAAATCAGTACCAAATAATGTAATTGGCGAGTATATAAAAGAAGTTTCCAGGAGAAAGGCAGGTAGCAAAGCCCGGCAACTCTCGACGGTTTCGGCACAAACTACTTTATAGCGTATCCTCATAAGCCTCATCCACCAATCTTAACTATTTTTGTTATCGGCAAACCAGGCATGACAGGGATAGTTTGGACGGGCATTTGATTGATTTCCAGTCTTTTTTCAGGAGTTATCGATAAGCGGATTGAATAAATGTTCGCTTGCTAAATGTCACAGATATTTTAATAATTGTGACATTTAGCAACCTGATATGTCACATATCGAGGTAAGTGTGAGATCGCTGAAAACACCTTTCACCGTGCGACCCATCCAGTCAATTTTATGGGAGGCCTTTCCAAATGTAGCGTATGCCGAAACGCCGTTTGAGGTAATGATCGTAGAGCCGAGAAAGACCTTTCTGGAAAAGGCTTTTTTACTGCACGAAGAGTTCGGGAAACCGGATAAGTCGAAGATACGCTACGCACGCATGTCCAGGCATTTTTATGACATGGTCATGAACATGGATGCTGGCGTTGGTGCAGATGCGCTAGCGGATCACGAGTTATATAATCACCTGATTGTTCACCGGCAGGGATATAGCCGCATTCCCTGGGTCGATTACCAGACATTGCAACACGAAACGTTAACCTTCGTTCCGCCCGTGGAAATGTTGGAGCAATACAGGAACGATTATGCAGCAATGCAGGAAGCTATGATTTACGGTGATCCGCCGGGCTTCGACGAGCTGATAGAAAAAATGAAACAGCTGCAGGGCCGCTTCCGATTGAAAAAAGAAGGAAGACAGCTGGAGGATATCCTGGCAATTGCGAATGTGCAGGCTGAAAAAATTGCTGGTGACATCGTAAGCACTGTTGTAGTATATATGGCGGATCCTGCGTTGCCTGAAGGGCCCGCCAATAATAATGGGAAGTACGAAGTGCATTTTAAACGACAGTCGGGAAAATTGATATTCGAACACATCACGATCATAGCGGGAAATTGAAATGGCCAGGAATGACAAGAAGTACATACATCGCTCTCTGATTACCGGCCTGAAAGCTGGATGGTAAATGTGCCTTTGTATGCGATTGAAACGCTCGGTTTACTTGCGGAGGGTACACCAGCAGCATAAGTGTTTATTCAAACTTTAACCACTGATATAAAAACCAGAGGTTAAAGTTTGCTTTCCTTAAGGCAACTGATAAGCCAGATTAGCCAGGAAGCAAAGCCTTTGGTAAACAAATACCACACTACCCAGCTGTATTTTCTTTTTACCCTGGTAGCTGATTACTGCATCGAGCAGGTCGAGTAGCTCGGCCCTATGCTTTTCATTAAGATCCATGGATGCCTGTATTAACAGAGCTGGCCAGCCGGCCTTATCACCTTACAAATGTCGAAAATTAGTCATGTTTTCAACATTACAAAGGCCTTATGCTGACTCATTCGACATTAATTTTCCTTTATGTCGAAAAGGCCTGAAAAATCAATATTATGGCCTACAGTAAAGTGCAGCCTTATAATGACCTGCAAATCTTCTACCGGCAGAAATAAAGCTGGAAACAGCCCCGATTCTTCGTCATCTGGTCAGGGCATCGCAGCATCTGGAAGAGTTGAATGGCCTTTGGGTAAGTCTGCCCAATCCGCAACTGCTTATCAATACCATAGCCCTCCAGGAAAGTAAAGACAGCTCTGCCACCGAAAACATTGTAACAACACAGGATGAGCTATACCGGGCCGCAACGGAAGAAGGTACCGCAGTACCACTGCAAAAGAAGTATTGAACTACCGCAAAGGACTGTATACGGAGTTCAACAGGATGAAATCCTTCTCTTCAAAAAATCACCCTTTTTAATGATTACTGCCATCGGCAGGCCCATTTATTTTTATACCTAATAAAAACCGGAAAGCACGGAAAAACCAGCCTTTCAATTTCGGTCGTCGTTATGTTTAATAGCATGCGTGGCGCGCTGCAAAGCCTTACCAATGGGATAAAACAAATAAAAACTACAATAGTGAAGTCTAAAAAGCATATAACCGTTCTATCCATTGCACTCCTGACTGTCGTGATGGTGATGGCTCAATCCAAAAATCCAACCAGCCAAAAAGAATTACAGGATAAAATAAAACAGGCGCAGCAGGAACTGGATAAACTTACCCCCGAACAAAAAAAGATGATGGAACAGATGGGCATATCTGCCAAAGTTCCTTCTGTGCCTGCCGGCATTTCCGATGCCGATATAAAAGCTGCTGTTAGCCGTGGCGGGGAATTTGGCGTGCCCTCAAAAAACAAGGCACTTATTGGCGCTATTCCGCAGATAACGCTTGCTGCTGCTTCAGTTCCGACTTATATTAAAACGCTCAATGAGTATGTAGAAAAGAGTATTGCCAGCGATACAAAATTATTTGGGCAGCAGGTATATGCGGGTTTTAAAACTAACAAATATGATGCCCTTGCAATTGGGAATGCAGCCGTAGGGTACTGGACAACAGGCAACCCCGAAGTGGCTGTTTATCTGATGGGCCGGGCCTGTACCGATAATGCTGCCGATGATGACTTGCTCAGCAACTTTGCCGCTATGATAAGTATGGGTGGTGCACCGCACCGGGCCATTCCATTGCTTGAGTACCTCAGCAAAAAATATCCAGGTAATACCACCATCCTCAACAACCTGGGACAGGCATGGTTTTACCTGGGCGAAATTGATAAGGCGAATGAGAAATTAGATAAAGTGGTAAAGGCTTTTGCCTATCACCCGCAGGCAAACTATACCCAATGCCTGATCGAACAAAGCAGGGGGAACACAACAAAGGCTATCGACAAAATGAAAAATTCATTGATGTACAGCGCTTCGTTGAATAAAATAAATATGTTGCGTAAGCTGGGCTACAAAATAAAGAGTAGTGATCTGCGCAAGCCATTTAACCCCGACCCCAACCCATTGGGATTAAGAAATATTATTCGTCCCACGGTGCCCACGAGTTATGCAACTGAGTTAACACTGAAAGCCGAATGGGATGCTTTTGAAAAGCAGGTAAATGAAAAACAAAGCGATTTGAGCAAAGCCCTGCAGCCTTATATTAGTGCCAATAATAAGAAGGCTCAGGAAACCTACAATAAGATACAGGGTAAAACTGCAACTGAAATGCTGGCTTCAGGTGCTGAGCTTTCAAAAAATGCGGAAGGGCGTAGTGTATATGCCGTAATGGCCGACATCAGCCTCAATGAAATGAGCAAAGATGGCGGAATGAACTACAGGATTAAAACGGCAAAAGCCAGCATTGATGCTTTGTGGAGAGATTATAACGCAAAGAAAGACGCGAAGCTAAAAGAACTGGAAAAACAATACAGGGAGCGTGCCGGCGAAGAATCGGAATATGCTAAAAAGGGAGAGGATTTAGGAGCCGACGATTGCAAGGTAAAACAAATGTTCAGTCAATGGGTATACGACAAGTATAACAAACCGCTGGAAGAAGCCTGTCAAAACTATCTGCACCAGCTGTATATTAAAATTACCGAAGAGCTGTACTGGAAACAATTCAAATACACCGAAGCAGAATTTGAGCAGGTAAAAATAGCAGCAAAACAGGAATGGCTGACTGCGGTGAGTGCAAGATATATTGAAACCTACCACGGCGAAAGCTATTGCAAGGTGCAGCCGGTTGAAAAATCGGGCTACAAACTGGCAGATTTTGATGACATGAATTGCAAGTACCATACCTCTTTAAACTTTGGTGGTGGCAACAGTATAGAAACCCATTGCAATAAAATGACCGTTACTTTTAGTGGTGGACCACTGAGCGGAAATCTCAACTACAAATCAGACAGCAAAGGCCGTGACCGCCTGGTGGGTGGAACCGTGGAAGCAACGGTAATCGAGAAAAGTATAGGCAAAGGTCCGCTGGAAGCATCAGCCAAAGCCGGTATGGGCGTGGAGTTTACAGGCAATGGTGTGGAAGACGTATATGTAAATGGCGAGGCTTCGGCAGGACATATATCAGCATCCGGTAAAATGAGTCTGATTTCCGGAAATATGACAGGTGCAATAAGTGGATTTGGAAAGTAATGACTAAAAATATTGTGTATGAAAATTTTTATCGGAAAGATATCTTCCATCAACTATGTCTCCTTATTGATTTTGCTTGTTGCAAATCAGATTCAGGCCCAGGTGCCTGACGACTCGCCCAAAGCAAGGGAGGCTGCTATTGCAAGGCTAAAAAAAGTTACAACTTATACTCCATGCGATGATGCCTCTGGTATGACCCGGGCGTTTGGAACAACCTGTAACAGCCGCGAGTTTGCGGCGCCGCCTATTTTAGATGTGCCCAAAGTACAATGGGAAATAAATCCCGGGTGGTGGAGTGTTTGGGCACCGTTTCTTTCCGGAAATTATATGCTCACCGGTAGTTGCAACAACGAAACCAATGCCGGACTCTCCATCATTGACAAATCAACCGGAAAAATCGTGTGGCGTATCAGTAATATTTGTGCGGTAGGCAACAGGCGTGGCTCAATGGGTTCTGTTCAATTTTTTGAATTGCCTTCCAGTGAAGTGTTAATGTTGTATGCCCGTGAAGATGGAGGCCCTGCAGATTACTATGTGATCAGTTTAAAAACCGGTAAAATTGTACGCTCATTAAAATTGATAAAGCCCGGTGCACCCATCAGAAATTATGGCAACGTATTTACTGCGGTAACACAATCATCCAAAAACGGATATAGCATTTTAAGCGGCTTAAATACAAATCTCGATAAAGTGCTTTGGGAAAATACCGGTTTCAGGCTGGCTATGCCGGATAAATTGGATCCGCATTATCAACCCACATTCAGCGCTGGTGCATCAGAGGACGGGATTTTATTTTTATCTGCCAGAACCAAAGATCAAACCGACCCGCCAACCCGCCAGCTGCATGCCATTGATTTGAAAGACGGCAAAACGCTTTGGCGGCATACGGATCAGTCGGTTACAGAAAAAAGCGGCAATAAAACGTACCGGTCGGATGATGGACTGCCGATAATTGTAAACCACAAAGTAATTATTAAAGTAAAGGGACTCGACGGGGCCACTGTTCCCAATGGAGAGCCTTATGGCGAGGCATTAAGAGCTTTTGATAAAAACACAGGTAAAATTCTCTGGACCACAAAGCCACAACCAAAGCAACAAATCGTTAACCGGATAGGAGCAGGCCCCGTTGTAGTAGCAGAAGTGGTGACGGGTAAAGAAAAAGAAATCTGGGGTTACAATACAACCGATGGAAAACTGGTATGGAAAAGAAAAATTTCGGGTAATGCAGGTTTGCTTTGTGGTTCAGGCGGGGCATTTTATGTAGGGGAAAGAATTGTAGATGAAAACAATAAATGGAAAGACACCAAACTACAGGGTTTTGATGGCGAAACCGGAACATTACTATGGACAGGCAGCCTGCCCGAACGTTTTTTTCAATATGATGTAAATAGTCCCTGGAATATTGAATCTAAAATTGGAGGACTTCCCGTTTGGACAATAGACAGGGATGGCGCCATTTATGGCGTTACTTTAAAAGGGGCTTACAAATTAAGGTAAGTAAGGCTATTCAATCAAAGCTGTAGAAATGAAGGTTCTTCATTCTTTATGGGTGAGACTGTGAGAAATGGAGAACATAAAGGGACAGGCCTGGCTCTATACATGGCATACCAGTGCACAAAAAGTAATGAAAACGCTTTTGTTGAGTAAAGAGGACCGGCAAGATGCTTCATACTATTGCGTAATCCAGTCGGGATAATTATCTTTCGAGATCACCTGAAAGCCTGCCTGCGGATAATGGATAAAGATGAAGCTGCAACGACCTCCCGGTCAGTGCATCGCCGGTCTAGTTGGCCAGATATAATGAAGATGATTAGGAGCACCTTGTTTTTGCCCGGTTACCGTGAAAAGGCTACCGCGCAGATAAACCGGCAATAATGGAATAGTTTACTATCCGCATATTCCCCGGAAATCATCCGCCTTTTCACTGTTCGTGTTTCTGTTTATTAATCCAGGAAATATTTAGAGACAAGCTAAATATAACAGGGGACACCTCCTGCAATATATTGGTGATGAAATTTCCTGTTAATAGTACAGCTAAAGTCTTATGAATAAGTTCCTTTTCTATAAGTAAATTTGAAGTGTAGCTTTCACCGCCAACAATTGTCGTATGGACCCACAATGGAATAAAGAACTACACCCCAACTGGTATCGCGATATAAGCCCTATGCGCTACCTGATCCTGGGCAGTTTTCCGCCCAGTCCCGAACGGCGCGATTATCCGTTTTACTATCCCAATCTCCGCAATCGCTTCTGGAGGTTATTGGCCGATGTTGCCGGAGCGAAGCTCAGCTGGAAGAAAACCGACAGCGATAAGGACGCAGCCGTAGAGGAGCGCTACGCGATCATGCAGCAATTGCAGGCCGGCGTACAGAACCTGGGGCAGGAGATTGAGCGGAAAGGTAAAAGCGCACTCGATACGCATATTAAGATTACCCGCTTTCAGGATATCCGGTCGATAATAGAGGCTCACCAGGAACTGCAGCGGATTCTGCTGCCCGGCTTTTCGGCCGAACACAGCACGGCAAGGTCATTTCTGCGTTACCTGCGAGAGACAGATATTAAACACTCGGCAATTGAATTGGTAAGACCCGAAAACGCTTTTGAGATCTATATAGCCGGCAGGAGCATTGACTGCGTGGTACTTAATTCGACATCCACCGCATCGCGGATAAAGTATGAGGTGCTGCTCGATCAGTTCAGGAGGCAGCTTGCTTCATAGGAAGCCCAGCTTTTCTTTTTCGGAAAATATTAAGAGTATAAAAGCCTTATGGTTGATTTTCCAGAAAACTACAGGAAGTGTTGGAATGCGTCAGCTTTCCTGTTGCCGAAAGACTCTTAGTCCATACCAAAACATAAATACACATAAACCGATAACAACAAACCTCCATTTTTGGTTGCTTTTTCTTAATATAAGAGCCTCCTTGTTAAATTCGTCAAGCTGAAGTACTTTCTCTTGTTTGATTTCAATGGCATAAGCTTGTATCCTTGCCCAGTTGAAATGTTTTTCTGAAAACGACGGGGTACTAGTACGGGCTATTTTTTGGGAGTAGCTATTTTTAGTTATCAATAAAGTTATTTTGTCGTCTTTTTTGTAGTTTGATAATGCGCTCAACTTAATTGCTTTGTAGCCCGGGTGGCCAACTTGAAAGCGAAAACCGGGATATTCTTCGAGTTCGAAAGTTACATCGGTTGAAGCACTCCGTAATGTTGAGTTTTTTACGTTGGGTTTTTTACTGAGATGTCCCGAAACAGCGAAGAGGTCTTTAAGGTCGGATGTTTCAATTGGTTGGAAGTAAGAATTAAATAAGCCAAATACTCCCAAAAGCACTCCGAAAATCATCATGACAATACCGCCAATTTTGTACTCCAGGCTGGAGGTTTCGCTAATACGTAAATTGTCTTTTCTTTTTATTCGCCATTCTCTTAATTGCTCAACAAGTTCGAAATTGTTTTCGATGATGCTTTCGTCGAACAAAAGGTGATGTTTTCTGGTATTGAGGTAAATGTAGTTTGTATTGTTTACGGAAGATTTTCCGAATTGTATAAGCATATCCTTGTCCAGCCGAAGACTGATTAGTCCGAACAGCCATTTTATTTTCAAATGCGTTTCATAGATATTAACTGCTTTATACTCTCCAAAAAGTTTAAAAAAGATATACAGAAAAAAAAGGGTTAAAACTATTGCAAAAAGAAGCCGGTCTATTTGTAAATACTGGAAGGAGAATGCATGTTGAAATGAAATCTTCGAGAATAGGAAAAGCACAATAGTAAATACAATAACGCCAAATCCCCGCACAGCCTGAAATCGTCCCTTCGAAATAAGTACTTTCATGTTGAGTGTTGAATAAGCTGTTCGCTGTCTACAGGCTACTTGGCAGTATTGCGGGAAAGACAAACAACCTGTTAAGATTATACATTGTTGCCCCGTAAAATACAAAAAATACACTGTTTAAATTGGACCTGAATAAATGTTTGTATCATCGGCTTAATAAGTTTCCTATCTTAAAGCCTGAAAGAAACCTTTCCTCCATGCACCCCGTCATCCAGCACCTCAAAAACTATTACCCGCTCAACCCCACAGCAGAAAATATGCTGACTGAGCGGTTGGCATCTATCACGTTTTCCAAAAATGATTTCCTCCTCAAAAAAGGACGGGTGTGCCAGCATTTTTATTTCCTGGAAAAGGGCGCATTGCGTGGCTTTTATGAACTGGATGGTAAAGAAATAACGCACTGGTTTGGCTTTGAAAACAACTTCATTACGTCTTTTCATAGCTATATTACCGGTCAGCCTTCTATCGAGAATATACAGTTCCTCGAAGACAGTACCGTATGGGCCATTTCCAAAAAGGAATTAACCGAACTCTTCGATGCCTTTCACGAGATCGAAAGGCTGGTACGAATTATTTATGAACAGTATTATATGCAGCTGGAAGAGCGGTATGTGAATGCCCAGTTTAAAACAGCTGCCGAGTTGTATACCGATCTGATTCACCGTGCTCCGCATATCCTCCAACGGGTGCCATTGGGGCAAATTTCTTCCTACCTGGGTATTACCCAGGAGACGCTAAGCCGTATCCGTAAGCAGCATGCACAGTAGGAGCTGTTTTTGATATTTATCAAATTATCGGATAGTCGTGGCCAATAGCTTTGGTTAATAAATAAAAATTATGGATTCAAAGCGTATTCAAAAACCTTCTCCCGCCTTTGTAGGCGCGTCCTGGCTGGCGTTATTGATTGGTGTGGCAGCTTTTAATATTGGCCTGTGGAATGCCGAAATGGAGCTGAATGAGAAAGGGTATTATTTTACCGTACTCATGTTTGGCCTGTTTGCCGCCATTTCGGTACAGAAAGCGGTACGCGACCAGTTGGAGGGCATACCCGTTACCAATCTCTATTATGGCATTGCCTGGTTTGCCACGCTCTTATCCATTTTGCTGATTACGATAGGCCTGTGGAATGCCGAGATCACGCGCAGCGAAAAAGGCTTCTATGCCATGTCTTTTGTGCTCAGCATTTTTGCCGCCATAGCGGTGCAAAAGAATACAAGAGATGCACGTTTAGCCGAAGGAAACGAAAAAACTGGTTTTAATAATCAGGAGAAGGAGTGAGGGAATAGATGCGAAAGACCTCTACCATGACTGATAAACAGAAGTCGTTTTGAAGTGGGCCGCTATGCTTTTTTTCCTGTATTATTTACAATAGTAACTCATCTATATTTGAGTAATCAATCAATCCCCAAATCATCCGCAATCTTCTTGTCTGGACTTATTTCTTTAACATCCATCCCGACCATATCTGCGATAATATGATTGATGATCGCCTGCATTTCCTGCTGGTTGGTACCATTATTTGCAGTGCTTCCTGGTCGGGTATTCTAATCCCAAAGCTGTCTTCTACTTTCATGAGTATTTCTATGCTGTCGAGCCCCATTGGTTAAACAGTTGAATCAGGTACAAGGTTAATCAAAAGACCAGAGTATTGGCGGGTAACAAGGCTCCCTGACCATGGGCAGCGGAATAACCTCCCTGGAAATTGGTCCGGACGCGAAGCGTCCTGACCAGGAACATAAAGCGGAAATATCCATCCCTAAAGAGTACAATATATTGAAAACTAGTTTTTTGCATTGTTTATTCATTTATCTCCGTCCAAAATATTCTATTTTATATCAATTTTGGACGCAGATAAATTTTTATCCTGATCCAAAATAGACGAAAAATGTTAATTTTGGACGATAATAACTCGGCATGAACCTGATCGGGCGTATAGAAGAACAACAGATACTGGCAAGCCGCCTGGCATCTGCCGATCCTGAACTGATAGCAGTATATGGTCGTCGCCGTGTGGGCAAAACCTACCTGATACGCACTTTCTGCAAAGACCATATCATTTTTGAATTTACCGGCATTCATGAGTCGGGTATGAAAACTCAATTGGAAAATTTCAGCCAGGCATTGCAGCAGGCAACCAAAAGTGCGGTAGCCTTGGCCATACCCGGCAACTGGTTGCAGGCATTTGCAATGCTTGATGTCTATATCGGCACTCTTCCCGCCAATAAACCTGCTGTCATTTTCCTGGATGAGTTCCCTTGGATCGATACGCACAAGTCGCGTTTTCTGCAGACTTTTGGTCACTGGTGGAATACATCGGCAACTAAAAAAAATCATCTCAAAGTAATCATCTGCGGCTCGGCCGCTTCCTGGATGATCGAAAAAGTCATCCACAACCGGGGAGGACTGCACAACCGTGTCACGCAAACGATCCGGTTACTCCCTTTTACCCTTGGCGAAACGCAGGCCTATCTCAACAGCAGGGGCGTACTGCTCGATCATTACAATCAGTTGCAGCTCTATATGGCAATGGGCGGTATACCACATTACTTGCGCAACATAAACCCGGGTCAGAGTGCAGCCCAGGCAATAGATCGGTTATGTTTTACCAAAGACGGGCCATTGCGATATGAGTTCAGCAACCTGTACCAGTCACTATTTGCTAATTCCGATAATCATGAGCGGGTCATTCGTGCGCTGGCGGCCAAACAGAAAGGACTCACGCGCAACGAGATTATTGATGCTTGCGGGTTTACCTCCGGCGGTACCACCACGCGTATCCTGAAAGAGCTGGAAGAGTCCGGTTTTATAACTCCCTATATTCCCTTTCAGAAAAACGCCAATGAAAGCATTTACAAACTGTCTGATGAATACTCGTTGTTTTATCTGAAGTTTATTGAGCAGGCAAAGGATACGGGTGAGGGTACCTGGCTGCGGCAGTATGCCACAGCAGGCTACACGGCCTGGAGCGGACTGGCCTTTGAATCTGTTTGCCAGAAACACGTAACCCAGATCAGACGCCGCCTGGGCATTGAAGGTGTGCTGACTCAGGCGAGTGCCTGGCGTTTTGCTCCCGGCAAAGCTGCACAGGGTGCACAAATAGACCTGCTGCTCGACCGGCAGGACCGTTGCATTAATATCTGTGAAATGAAATTTGCCGGAGGCGAATTCATCATCGATAAAAAATATGCGGCCGAGCTCGACAATAAGCTGAATGTTTTTCGTGCTGCCACCAACACCAGGAAAACATTGTTTGCTACTATGATCACCACATACGGCACCCGCCGAAACGAACACTTTCTGGGACGCATACAGGCCGAGGTGCTTATGGCGGACCTGTTTACATAAACAGTACGGTCAGTGCTATGAAAAAATATTATTATTGTCGGGCATTTCCGGCGCATGTACGGGCACAATCATTATGCCGGCAACAAACAAACAGTTCATCATGAAAAAAAGTAACTGTAATCACCTTGCTACTTGCAGTGTCTTTTTTTACCGGCTTCGCCGTAAAGACAATCACCACTTCACCAACACATAAAACACAACACATGAAAAAGGTAACAGGTATTGGCGGCATCTTCTTCAAATGCAAAGACCCCAATAAAATGAAGGAATGGTATCAGAAGCACCTGGGCCTGGATACCAACCCTTATGGAGCATCTTTTGAATGGTACGAAGCTGCAGACAGTACCAAAAAAGGGCTAACGCAATGGACTCCCTTTCCCGAAACCACCAAATACTTTGAGCCTTCGCAAAGAGAATTTATGATCAATTACCGGGTAGAAAACCTGGAGGCTCTCGTAGAAGAACTAAAGAAAGAAGGTGTAACGATCGTTGATAAAATCGAAAGCTACGACTACGGCAAATTTGTTCATATCCTCGATGCGGAAAGAAATAAAGTAGAGCTTTGGGAGCCTGCCGGTGAATAACCCCGGCCGGTAAACTTTAGTTCCGGTAAGAAATTCATGTAAACAGGTGCCTATGCGAAAAGTAATTGCGGCCATGAACATGTCGCTCGATGGATTTTGTGACCATACCCAGCTCAGTGCGGATGATGAAATACATGCGCATTACAATGAGCTGTTAAGAAATACCGGCACACTTGTATATGGGCGGATTACGTATCAATTAATGGAGAGTTACTGGCCGACCCTTATCGGAAGCCCCAGTGGCAACAAATCCACTGACGATTTTGCCGTATTGATTGATGATGTCCAGAAAGTTGTTTTTTCGCATACGCTCACAGGTGTGCAATGGAGAAATTCAAAACTGGTGAGGGGCGATCTTGAAAAAGAAATCGAAATACTCCGGCAGCAGCCGGGCAAAGACATTGCCATCGGCAGCCCGGGCCTGATCGCGGCAGCTATGAACCTAGGTATAATTGACGAATTCCAGTTCAGCGTGCAGCCGGTTATACTGGGGCAGGGGTTGCCCTTATTTAAAAACATACAGCACAGGATCGGTCTTAAACTTGTTAAGACGAAGACCTTTAATTGTGGTGCAGTCACTTTTTATTATCAGCCGGCTTAAGCGCAGGTAAAAACGATCTTTCCCGATCACAGAATCTTCGGAACATTTCAGGAGTCACTCTGTGAATCCTTTTTCTATTTCTCTGATTAAGTGAAATACATCTTCCGCGCTATTGTCGAAGTGTGACGCCATGAGTTGCGCCATTTTACTGGAAAATGGATCGATAGCGTTCTTGCTGATGATCTCTTTCAGGCGGGCATACAGCGGTGTTTGATCACCGGTTATCTTTTTTATTTCTTTTCCCAGCACATAAGAAGCAATTAATAAAAGCCCTTCGCGGCCGTCATCAAAAGCGGGAGTGACGGCAAACAGGTCTGAATATTCTGTCCAGATCATTTCATTATTCATATCAAAAAAATGATCCAGTATTTCCGCAATATCTTTGATATCATCCCGCCTTGCTTCAGGCCGGTCGTCCCAGGCTATCAGTTTCAGTAGTACAATACCTGGCAGTGTGCAGCATTTAAAACGATGGTTGCTGTCCAGTTCTATCTCCGGCAATTGCTGTTCATATACCTCTTTAAAGCCGTCTACCTGTACACTCGTATAGCCTGGCCCTTCGATGGTCACTTTGCGGTTTTCATCTTCAATAGCACCAAAGGGCAGCAGGTCTATTTCAGTATTGTCTTTCCAAATCAGCACAAACCCATTTTCCCTGTAGGGGCGGAATCCTTCGGTAGTCACCAGATATTCTTTCAGTTGATGGTAGATTCCTTTATCGTTGATGAAAACAGCAAAATCTACATCGCCTGTTGTTCTTCGGGGCGATATACCATTGATACCGCTTAACCAAACGTTTCTGGATACTGCACCTACCAGGTAATAGTCAATCTGGAATTTCTTGAATCCTCTTTCGAGGGCATCCAGGGCAGTACCAAAATCGGGGTCAAGACGAATCTTATCCAAACTTGTCCTGTAATAACTGTTCATAAACTTTTTGTGCGGTTTCAATACATCTTCTATCGCCAGTGTTCATCAGGTCTGCATAGACCAGCAATGGCGGTGCTATATTTTCAGCCACTTCGTCGTCATGCCAGAATTTCTGATATACTTTGACATTGCCTTTTTCATCGGGAATCAGGCGATATCCTTTAATCAGTTCGGGTCTGGTCTCGGTCGTATAGAGTGTTAGTATGCCTGGTTTGAGATAGTTGGTCAAAAGGTCTGCTGCCGGCTCTGCGCCCCAATATGTTTTCATAGGTTGCAGGGGAGTAGTCTTCCAGTGCAAAAAATCTTCTTCTTTTAAAAACCGGAATGTGCCCACTTTTAGGGCGGGCTTAAGCCTGTCTTCGTAACCCACCATCCAGCGATGCAGTAATTCTTTTTTATGGGTAAGCTTATATTGTTTTTTATTTACCTGTATCAGGAAACCCTGATTTTTCAGGTCATTCATGATCACATTAATATTTCCAAAACCAATACCGGTTTGTTGTGCTATTTCGCGATAGGTGAGCTGCAGCAATTCTTCGTTTTGTAGAAAATGGAAAAGCAGTTTCAAGCCCGTTTTTGTAAAAGCGCGGCCTGTTTTTTCTTTTGTGGTAACCGTGTTTTTCTGTCCTTCCAGCCACAGAAAAATACCTTTATCCTTTAAATACAGGTTTCCATTTGTTTCGAGATAAGCGATATTTTCCCGGCGGAGTTCTTCTTTTAGTTTGGGGAAAAGGTATTCTGTAACTATCATTAAAGGAGTGTACTTTTCCTTTAAGCGAATGAGATCTGCTAGTTGATGACCCCGCAGATGTTTTTTGACCTCAATAAATACGATATAAGGTTTGTTGTTATAGTTAATACGTATGCGACCGTCAATACCGGCATCAGGAGCCTTTTGCGCTTCTGCGTCAATTCCTGCCTGCTGCAGCTTTTCCAACGCTTCATCTATTATTACCTGTTCTTTCATGTTTATAAAAATATCCATTTTATTATTCGTAAACAAAATAATTTTGTAAACAAATTGGTGGTACAGTAATTTTTTTTATAAAATATAGATAATCAATCTCTTATTATATGTTAGCCGGAAAGCTTTATCATCTATACGCCTCTAAGGACTGGACATTTCAGAAACTGATGAGCAGCCTTCATCCCAAAATGAATGTTGCTCAGATATCCTGTATTATTATGTATTAATTGTTGAATCCTCAGTTGTAAGACAGAATATATTAATGACTATGACCTTAGGAAACAATCTACTCTTTTTCTTCAGTGCACTGGGCGCATTCAACGGCTTCATTGCCGGTCTATACTTCCTTTGCTTTACGGCAAAAAAAACGCTGTCCAACTACTTACTGGGCGCTTTACTGGTTGTACTGAGTATTCGGGTTGGTAAATCAGTCGCTTATTTTTTTGACTACGATTTATCACGCAATATCCTGCAGCTGGGATTGACGGCCTGCCTTTTTATAGGTCCATTTCTTTACTTCTTTGTAAAAACAGAAATGAAACAGGTGCGGCAACTGCCGGCATCCTGGCGTACACAATTGTTGACCTGGGCTGTTGTGATTGCTACCGGCGGGCTTCTGTTTCCTTACCAGCATTATCCGCAGTTATGGGGAGCTTATATCGTACCGGCTATTTATCTGCAATGGGGAATCTATACAGGTCTGGCCATATTGACTGTAAAACCATTGCTGGAAAAGATCAGAACCCGCGAAAAACTGAAAGCCTTCGAAAAGTGGATACTTGCTATCTGTGCCACGGTGCTGTTGATATGGGCTGCCTATGTGTGGGCTTATGCCGGCATTACTAAAGGCAGTTATATTTCCGGGCCGCTTTATTTCTCACTGATCCTCTATGTTGTCATATTTGTCCTACTCTACCGCAAAAAAGCCAGCGACCTGTCATCGTTTGCCGGTCAGAAGTATGGCGACAAAAAACTGGATGCTGAGGAGACCAAACGGATTCTGGCGCAGCTGCAGCAGGTCATGCTGGAGAAAGAACTTTTCCGTAACCCCACTTTAAAGCTGGGCGACCTGGCCGGTGAGATCAATATCCCGGGTCATCAGCTGTCGCGGATACTGAACGACAGCCTGCAAAAAAACTTCACCCTTTTTGTAAACGAATACCGCATAGATGCGGCCTGCAGGATGCTGTCGCAGCCAACAAATTTCACCATCGAAGCTGTTGGCGACGAGGTGGGATTCAATTCAAAGTCGACTTTCTTCGCTGCCTTCAAAAAAATTAAAGGATTGACTCCCAATGCCTATATCCGGCAAACTACTCCGGATTTGTAAATCCGTACCAATGTGAAGGTGGCTTTAACACCCTCAAAAAACAGGAAACTGCATCTTTGGCCAAACCCTTTTTTACATGAAAAAGATAGCCTTGCTGCTGAGCCTATTTCTTGCTTCGTTTACCACCTTTAGCCAGGATACTCCGGCCGAACGACAGTTGATCGGGAAAACGATCGAACTCTATTTCGATGGCTGGGCCACCGGCGATACCAGCAAACTGGGGAAGGCTATGCATGCCACCTGCCACCTCAAAAACTACAGCGCAGGAAAATTTACGCAGTATACGAGAGAGCAGTACCTGGCTTTATTCAAACCGCGTCCCAGGCCCGCAAACCTGCAGACCCGTATCGTAAGGCTCGATATCACCAATAATATGGGGAGTGCAAAAGTGGAAATCAGTACCGAAAGAGACCTGTTTACAGATTATTTCAACCTCATGAAAACGGATGAGGGCTGGTTCATTGCAGATAAAGTGTCTACCCGCACATCACATAATACAGGCGATGCGGTGGCAGGCAGAAAGATCGATTCGCTGTTTGCCACGTATAATTTGCAGACTCCCGGTGCGGCCGTAGCCGTGGTGAAGGATGGCAAAGTGATTTTTCAGAAAGGCTATGGCATGGCCGACCTCGAGCACAATATTCCCATCACCGCACAGACGGTCTTTAATATAGCTTCGGTATCGAAACAGTTTACGGCCTTTGCCACCTATTTGCTGGCTGGCGAGGGCAGCATCTCGCTCGAAGATGATATACGGAAATATATCCCCGAGCTGCCCGATTACGGAACCGTAATCCGGATAAAACATTTGCTGGCGCATACCAGCGGCTTAAGAGACCAGGCAGCCATCGGCTCACTGGCAGGAGACCGCCAGGGCGATATCTCCACCACGGAGCAGGTGCTCAAACTAGCCGTACGGCAAAAGGAGCTGAATTTTATACCAGGCACCGCTTTCGGTTATTGCAATACCGGCTATACACTGCTGGCAGAGATTATACAGCGGGTAAGTGGTCAGTCATTTGCTTCGTACACGAAAGAGAAAATATTCCGGCCACTCGGCATGCATAATACACAGTTTTGTGACAACCACGAAGCAGTGATAAAGAATAAAGCAACGTCTTACGAACGCATTAATGGTGTGTATTATAATAAACCATTAAATACGTCCAATCCCGGGCCCTCGGGTTTGCTTACTACGGTAGAAGACCTTGCAAAGTGGATACTGAATTTCGAAAATCCTGTAGTAGGAACACCTGCGTTGATAAACGCATTCAACGAAGTTTCCTGTCTCGACAATGGCAATAAAGTGGTATTGCGGGTACTGGGTGATGGTGATACCGTATTTCATGCCAAAGGGCAGAATCTCAGCAAGTATAAAGGAGTCGAAATGATCACACATGGAGGCCATACAGCTGCTTTCCGCACATTTATGGGACGGTTTCCCGGTGAGCGCCTGGCTATTATCGCGCTTAGCAACGATGAGCATAATGAACAGCTCAATGCTCGCTGGCAGATTGCTGACTTTTTTATACCAGGCCGTCTGAAAGAAGAAACCCCGGTTGTAAATGCACCTGTTCCCGCAACGGCTAAACCCATTGTCAGATATGCCGGCAATCTGAAAGACTTTGCCGGAGAGTATTATAGCGATGAACTGGCTACCAGTTACAGGTTCATCGTACGGAATGAAGTGCTTGTTATGACACATCTGAAACTAAACGATATTGAGCTGAAGCGTACCGGGGATAATAGTTTTTCAGGATCCGGACCTGAGACCTTTGCCTTTGAAATGGAGTTTCTGCGAAATGAGAAACGTACAGTAACTGGTTTTTCTATTTCAAATTTTGGAGCAAAGAATGTAAAGTTCAAGAGAGTGAAATGACCACGGCTGATTGGGAATGCGAATTGTGTGAGGAACCTGTCAGTAAATATGTGCTGCCTGTTGAGACCTGGCAAATAGCTGAAGGTGTAAGAATATTCATTATTTAGAATGGAAAGAAATAAAGCCGGATTGTTGGCCGATTTTAGGTGCTATCCGGCTTTTTTCTGTCATAGGGGAATGCGGTAGGCGTCTCAATATCGTTGCACAATATGGAAAATAAACCTGTGCGGTTCACCTATAACGCCGGCAGCCTCTCTTCTTTTTTTCATAGCATCCGACTTATAATAGGCAAATGCCCTGGCGGTATCTGAAAGTGCAGTTACGATAGCTACTTTTTTATCATTATCAGCATCGTGGCCGATTATTCTTGTAAGTATACCATTGTCTATTCTTTCCTGCTTTCCTTCTTCAAAATTCTTTTCCCATACGGTCCAGTCCTTTATAGCAAAACTTGACATCGATCTCGGCATAGATCCGATGGCCGCAGTGTCTTGCCAGGTTGCCAGTAAAAAATAACTGCTAACGTTACCGGTAACGCCTCCTTTTCGCATGGCCTTTTTGAGATCTGTACTGTTTGCAAATGTCTTTGCCCTGGTCATATCATCAGCATGCATAGCTACTATTACCATGTTGCTGTCATTTAGACCCCGTCCAATCACATAGTTATGCAGGCCGCTCCTGAGTCTCGATGAATCGTGCGCATCGTAATTCTGTTTCCATTTTGAAAAATTCAAAACTTTATGAATTATTACGACCATATTTTGTGGTGACGTGATAATTGTATTGGGAGCTGTGGGCGGCACAGCTTCCGTGGCGGGAACAGCATTGTTTTCCGGTTCTTTCTTTTTCTCTTTACAGGAAGTAAAGAGCGTGAAAGTAAATGCGCAGAGTAAAAGGCTGCTGAATGTTAGCTTTTTCATTGTTCGTTTTTTGAAGTCAATAAGTTAATGATGTGCAGGGCTAATCAAGAAATGTTCCCTCTTCATTAAGTTTTGCACGAATCCGTTTACTGCCATTCTGCAGTATGAGTTTATAATCTCTTTTGGCACCACTGGCATCTTCATAAGTCACCAGGTAAACGTCTTTCGAAATTGACCAGTTGGGATATCTTTTCCCTACAGCTTTTGTAATGGCGGGAGGAAGGGCAATATTTTTATATCGTTCAGCTGTACGTAACAATTTACCATCCTGATCGTAAACGGCAAGCACGAACCCTTCCGGAAGATAAAAAGAGACATAATAAGTGACATTGTCGTCATCATAGTATTCTGAATTTTTTATATCGTATTCGGCCGCCTTTCTTTCCAGTAGTTTTACCGGAGGAGGCATATCTTTGTTGTCTACTGCTCTCAGATATTTATAGGTATTTGCAATGACTCTTACCTCCGGCAGTGTTTTTTCGTCCTGTGCCATGGAGTGTGTAGCCGCTCCTGCAATGAGAACACCAAGTAGCAGGAATGATTTAACTTGTTTCATTTTTTTTCTTTTTATATTAGAAATTAGGTTACTGCCGGTAAAGGTATTTTCCGGGAATACGGGGAAACAATGATGGCGGTCAATATTGTTTGTGAGGGGCATCAGAAGAATAAATCATTCAATAGTTAATCAAATCCTGATAGGGAAGAGTAAATGGAAGAATTGAGAAAGAGGGTAAGATTTTGCCTTTCTTTCAGTTGCGGTGTATACTATTATGCAGAATGAATCCGCCTGCTTAAACCACATTCTGGCAGTAGTAGTGGACCTAAACTGTTAATGCCGGCTTCATTTATTCTTACAGACGGTAGGAAAGTCAGCTGCTGTGGGGGAGGGGCAAATAGATCACAGTTTGAACTGATAGCCCAGATTGATTACTGCAGCGCCGGTTTTATTTTTGCCGTCAAGGTTGTTTTTTTGGATATCGATAAATCCATAGTTACCACCGGCTTCTATAAAAAGACTGCCGCCGGCTACTTTATAGTCCACTCCTAAATGACCGCTTATACCCGCATTAAACCGGTGGAGGTCGCTGGTGACATTATCTTTACTGTCAAAAGACAGCATCTGGGAACTTAGAGGCTGAGTTTTTTTCGGATCGAGGTAAACAATACTGGATCCTTTGGTAATATTTTTTGCATTCAGGAGATAACTGATAAAAGGCCCGCCGGCAAAATAAGCACCCCATTTTTTTTTCAGATTAAAATAATATTTAGCAAGTACGGGCAACATCAGGTAGTTGATTTTTGCTATACTTTTATACTCCGCGTATAAATAGGTTGGTGCCTGACCTGCAGGAAACTGCTGCAGTATTTCATCCGGGGGAGTAAAAGCCTGCATGCCGTTTTTCTTACCACCCTGTGATGAATATTCCAGTTGAGGTTGTATAGAAAAGCTTTTGCCGATATGGAACTCGGCATGTATGGCAGCATCTCCATCTAACCGCGAAGTATAACCATTACTGACAGGATTGGCAGAACTTCCCGAAGTTAAATTAGGAATGCTTAGGCCTGCCTTAATACCAATTTCCGTTTTGGTCTGCGCAAGGCAGAAACTGGCTGATAGTGTAATATACAGGAGTATAATATATTTTTTCATGTCATTAAATTTGAGGACATACACATGCAAAACCAAAAGAGCAGCTGAATATATTGTTTCATCAAACCATTTTGATTAACATCAGTAACGAAAATATTTCTATCAGAAGGGCTAAGTCAATGATGGCGGTCATTGTGAGTTCTGATGGTGGTTAGCCGCATGAATTCGCTTCTTTTGTCTGTAATTGATTGATATATAGCTCGTCCGGGGTGTTTCTCTTGCAGCCTTATGGTTTATTCCGGACCATAATGCAGTATTTCTGAATGACAGGACTGAAAGTAACTGAGTATATTGGTAAACATTTGGTAGATATGGTAGCGGAAAAAAAGTAAAAATGGACGGCCGTAAAACCTCTTGCACCGACTTTCAATGATATTGAACAATGTACAATGAGTACCCGGGAACACCATTCTGAACAAAAAGGGGAAGGAAATCCCAGATATGTAACCTGGTCATTTATTCTGTTTGTATTGGTCTTCGGTTTTGTGGTTTATTATTTCTCGGAAATAAAGAAAGAGTTTACACTTTTAGAGGAAGTAAAACCCATTTGGCTAATCGTTGCGATACTAGCACAGCTTAGTACGTATATATTCACTGCTGCCATCTACCGGCTTTTACTTACCCCTTATAAATTGCTGCACGGGCCGCGGTTGGGAAGGCTTACCAGGGCATCTGTTATTTCTTTGTTTTTTAATCAGACTATGCCTAGTGCAGGGATTAGTGGCAATACTTTTTTTCTGAATTTTTTATTGCGTTTTGGAATGAATGTATCGGATATTATTTGCCTGATCATTACGGAACTGCTGATTTTTTATACAGCTATGGAACTTTTTATCTTGATGTTGCTGTTTTCATGTTTATTATTTGTACAACTTTCAGGGGTATTTACGGCAACACTCATTGGTGGATTCGTTGTTTATTTACTATTTGGCTTTGCTGTTGTCTTAAGTGGAAGGGGAAAAGTGATTTATAGCCTTATTGAAAGGCTTGGAAGAATTAAGATATTAAGATCTTTTGCGTTAAGGATTAAAAACAGATTTTCATCTCAGCTGGCCGGAGCTACGGAGATAAAACCGTTGATATTTATTCGTGAAAATCTGCTGCTTGTTTTCAGGTCTTTCGTGTTACAGTTATGTCTTGTTATTGCCGATGCTTTTACTATCTATGCTCTTTTTACCGGGTTGGGAATATCGGTTTCGCCGTTTAGCATCACTTTGTGTTATATGTGCACAAAAATCATTTCTATTCTTCCATTTTTGCCGGGTGCTCTTATACTTTATGAAAGCAGTATGAGCTATTTTTTTGTGGCTGCCGGAGTGCCGGTTGCCAGTGCTATTATTGTCACATTGCTTTACCGCTTATTGTCTTACTGGCTTCCCATGCCTGTCGGTTTTTTACTCTACAAAAAATGGTCAAATCTGTCGAAATGATACTCGTATCTGCCGAAAAGGTACAGCGCATTCTTAACAGGATTGGCTAACATAATCAGCTTAATCTTTATATACCTCAAACACATAACAGGGCCAGGTTACTTTATTATTGTACAATCCCTTCATATACCAGGGATGATAGGTGGCGGTGATGTATAGGTTTTTGCCGGGATACTCCGGCGAACTGAAGCGGGCCTGCCGCCCTTTTAATCCGCCGCCGATGAAATAACCGGAGTCAACAAAGGCAAATCCAAGTTGCTGAAATTCTCCCAGCAGCCGGTCACCAGTCTGCTTGCGATGCAGGGTATGCGCCAGCCGCCAGCTTGCCTGTGGATTTACATCAGCATAAAGTGTGGAGAGCGGCATCACGAATTCATTGCCTGCTGTATCCGTTACTATGGAGCGGTGCAGTGCCGCAAATTCACCCTTCCTGGCATGTACAAAATCGTTATCGCGGTCTTTCATATACAGCTGCACACAGGACAGATCTGCACAATCAGCCAGTTCGATCAGTTCGGTGGCAGAAAGTGCATCCCGCGTGGCAGCGTATTGCTGCTGCGCTGCACTGTCAGCAGCTTGTACTTTTTCCAACTCATCTGTGCTTACTGCCCTCCGGTTCGATGGACTGGAGCAGGCGAATAGTATACAGATAAAACAGACAGGAAGAGCGGGTCGTATTATTTTCATGTTCACTGAATATCTTTAATCCGATAAAATACCAGACCGGCCGTATCCAGGCGACCACCGGCATTTAATATCATTTTATCATATCCCTGATCCAGAGCAGCGGCATCGTAAGGGGTAAGGTAGGCGATAAAATGATTGATGATGGTATCTCCATTATCGCTCACCGCAATCAATCGCGGATAATCACTTGTTTTTACATGCCCGTTTGCAGAAGATATCCCATACCGGCCATTGATGGTTACGGTATCAGAAACCGGGTATTGCACCATTTTATAAGTAAATGTTCCATCGCGCCGGAGGCGAAACCGGATAAGACTGCTGGCAGATTTTTGTCCCCATGACCCGAGTATTTCTTCTCCTTCCCGGATAATTTCAGTGTTCTGTTTTTTCTCTGTTCTCCGGTCGAGCCAGTTACGGAAGCCCAGGTAGCCGCCTCCGATTGTAAGTATCAGTAAAGCGCCCAGCAAGTAGCGTGAAGTAAACAGGTGCGTAATAATTAATCTGAACATACCCTACAGGCTTGTTAATTACATACGTATTGCAAGGTGTATATTAACTGTCCATCTTCTTTGACTGTGGTAATATTTCCCTGGTTGTCAAATTCATAAGAAAACTGGTCATACCCTCTGAAGCCTTTAAACAGATTTTCGGTACGGGTAATGAGCCGTTGGTCAATACCAAAGTAGAGAAATCTGAGATTCCAGTAGTTTCCCTGCTGATCAGTTTTGTCTGTATAATACTCATAATAGGTTGTTCTTCCGATATCATCTGTCACCTCGGTATTATTACCGCTATTCCAGGTATAGATAGTAGGCCGTGGTGTGGTGCCAACAATATTGTACGTTGATTTGATCACCTGTTCTTCATTATATTCATAAGTGTAACTCCAGTTGCTGGTAATATTTCCAGATCCGTCAAAAAGCTCCCCCAAATGAAACCAGATCATTCCCTTGCTGTTGAGGACCATGGTGTTTCTGCGTGAAAGCTTATTGCTGGCATCATAGATTCGGGAAACAATGGTGTTGCCGTTGTACTCAAAGCTGATAGTGTTTTTCCCGTCTTCTCTTTTAATGGTCTGATATCCGCCTTCGGTATTATAGGTAACAGTGTGAGAAAGCCCGGTTATAGCATCGGTAATCCGGCTGATGCGGCATACCGGTTTTTTTTCCTTGTCTTTGTCTTTTCTGCAGCCTGTTGCTGCTACAATCAAGAGGAAAGCAGGTAGAATAAATAATAGTTTCATGCCAGATCTTTTAATGCGTTGTAATAGGGTATTGTTTTATCAGGATTGCCGGAAACCGATCCTGCCGGTGCCGGTATCCGTTATTTCTTTTATTTCAAACTCTTTCACATCATTAAAGATGATGGTCTTCATCAGTTCAGGGTTACGGGCTTCTTTGGGCATGGCAGCCAGCCTTAAATGCTGATTTTTGATACATTCTGCTACGACCTGCCTTACGGTGCGGGCATTTCCAAAATGCTGATTGCGGTGTTTAAACAGATGGGCAAAGTATTGTTGCAGATGACTGGCAGCTGTGGTATCGGGTAGTGCATCTTCGCGGCCAAACATAGCCGAGGCGATCGCATACATTTGATCAGGTGTATAATCTTCGAAGGGGAAATATTTATCGAAGCGGCTGCGCAGACCGGGATTGCTGTTTATAAAATCCTGCATGTTGTGCGTATAACCTGCTACGATTACACCAATCCGCCCCCGGTGGTCTTCCATATATTTAAGAATAGTGGCAATGGCTTCTCCGCCAAAATCGTTTTGAGAAAGGTGGCTGCTTGCCAGCGAGTAGGCTTCGTCGATAAAGAGGATTCCACCCAGCGCCTCTGTAAGTTTCTCTTTTGTCTTAATGGCAGTTTGCCCTACATAGCCAGCTACCAGTGCTTCGCGGTCTATCTCTACCAAATGGCCTTTTTCCAGTATACCCAGGCCTTTGTAGATCCGCGACAGGAGACGGGCCACCGTGGTTTTACCCGTACCGGGATTGCCGGTAAATACGGTATGCAGCGAAAAGCGGTTCAGAAAATCTTTTCCGGTTTCCTGGTAAAAGCGTACCAGTTGCACCATCTCGTTTACTTCATTTTTTATGTTATCAAGACCGGTCAGGCTGTTTAGTTCAGCCAGGCTATCCTGCAGCAGTTTATCTGACAGCTGATGATCGGGCACTGTCACTGGTGTTGATAATGCAGCAGCTGCCGAACTGCCAGCCGCAATCATTTCCACATTTCCTTCTTCCCATTCATCGCCCACTGTAAAGGGAACCGTGGCTATTATCTTATTAAGAAAAACAATTTCGACGGTATAGAAATTTTCCATCCACGAGCCGGGTGTGGAGGAACCCCAGCCACAGTTGATAACATATTCGTGATTCTTCTGGTCAGAAGAAAGATACCTGAGCTCTGCGCCTGTTCCTTTAAGCAGTCCGGCCTGGTTATAGAAGTTAAAAAACAGTTCTGCAAAAAAGCCTTTTGTGCTTTTGTTCCTGATCTTTACTTCGGCACATACAAAGCGGGTGTCTTCGCGCCGGAATTTGCGGTAGTATGTCCGGGGCGTATCTCCATTTATGTTGGCGTCGCTTTCAAACAATTTTACCGAATCCAGGTCGAAGTAACCGTTTTCTGCGGCAGCTTCGGGCCCCAGGTCTTCTACATAAAATTTTGTTTCGGCAGCCATTGCCGTATTATTTATCCAGGCCTCCCAGCGAAAATCGCCCACTTTCCAGAACTTTCCCGGCTCAGGGTTGCCCCACGATTCGCGTATATAGACGATGTTTTCGTCTTTGCGCACGCGGCGTGACTGCTGTAGGCTGCAGAGCTTTACAGGATCTTTAGTGTTAACAAAACATTCCAGTGTAACATTTATATCCCAGTCTTCTTCATCAAAAAGTTTGTTGTAAAATGAAAACTCTACATAGATATAGCTGAGTTCATACCGGTCAAATACGCGCCGGTATTTTTTACTGCCATCAGCCATCCATTCATTGCTGGAGTACACTTTCAGATCGCGCGGCTTGAATTTTATTTCCATTTCTTTCTCCATCAGTTATTGTTTATCGTCCTTTTTTTTATCGGTTTTATTTTAGGGGAGTGATAATGTCAGGTATCCAGGTGAAATTTATTTTTCCATAAAAAAAGAACCATAAGCAGCTCAGCAACGGCAAACGTCTTGAAGGGAAGATTGTATTCACTGCTGCTCAAAGGAGCCACCGCAACGAATAACAGGCTGCAAAGCGTTGCCATTACAATTACCGCTCTCAGTGCAAACTTTTCTTTTTCTTCAGCCACTACTGATTGCAGCGCGGCGTTATAACAAAACAATCCAGCAAATACTCCGGCCACTGCAAAGCAGGTGATAGTAAGGCCCCGTGACGAAAACCGGGGTAGGAGAGCCGAAAGCACTATATCAGTAATACTGGCAGCTGCAAGGGCTATCAGAGTGATAGCAACAGGCCAGAGGACCAGCAGCATATTTCTTTTAACACTCATCTTTTTTTATAAATGCAGTAAGGCATACAGCTGCTATTTCGAGCGCAACTGCATTTCTTTGGCTACACAGGGTTCTATCAGCTTAAATATGGAATCCCTTCTTTCGGAATTGTTTTGAAAACTCTCATTCATATTTTTTTCAAAAATCACTTTGGCGCTCACGATCCTGCTGAGGCCGGCATCGTTGTTTTGAGCCGCCTGTATGGATTGGTCTACAAGGGAGCAAAAAGCTTTGGCGGCCGAAGTAGCGTCTGCATAGGCCATGGGTAATAACGATTCTGCATCCGGGTCAGCGCTGACAGAAGTTTTATCCGCTTTTCCTTCCGATGCGGCTTCGCAGGCTTCTACAGCGCGGAAGATAGCTTCCATCATGGCCGTATCTTTTTTATACTTTTCTTCCATACTTTTTTCAAACTCAGTTCTGGCAGCTCTTGCTTTTGCCTTTTCGGCATCTCCGGCTGCTTTGCTGACCTTTCCGTTGAGCTCACACCACCTGGCTGCTATGGTTTCCGGTGTTTCCTTTTTATCGCTACAGGAAAAAAGGAGTGCAGTTATCAGCAGTACGATTCCTGTATGTTTAATTTTTCTGTTCATTTTATACGGGTTAAAAGGGTTTTGATTAATTGGCCTGCACGGCGGCCAGAATGCGGTCTATATTCATGATGCCATAATTGAATGCATGGACTGAACCATCAGACATAGTGATCACTACTTTTTTTGAAAGCAGGCTTTTTTGCGCCGTTATATCTTTTATGGCTGATTTTTCCAGTATAATCGCCCCGTTTTTGTTGTAAACAGACAGTGAAAAAGAGCCGGCATCATGCTGCGGTAAAAACACCAGGCGCTTGTTGGTGACGGTCAGTTTACCCATGCTTGTTTTGCTATCGGGGGCGGTATAATTGAGTGCCCAGGTGTCGATGGTGGTTTCGTTGGGAGCTAACTCTACTTTCATACATTTAGTTTTTTGAAGCGGCTGGTTTGGCTTTTGTTTTGAAAACTTCTCCTCCCTGATCGGGGTCTTCTGTATTTTGCCGCTGCGAGCTGGCAGAAGGGATTATCAGTTTTTTCCAGTTTCCGGATGATTGTGTGATCGCAACATTTTTTGTCGGCTTGATGATGACATCGAGTGTGCAGTCGCACCCACCTGTTGCAACACACCGGATAGCGCCGTCTGTAATGCTTACAGAGCAGGAGCCGCCTGATGAGTTGACTTCGCATCTGCATTTAAAGGCTCCTGATGTGGATCCATCAGGCTTTTGTACAATCAATACCCTGTTGCTGTCTGCATAACCAGTGCGGTAACCTTTTTTAAGCGTTATTTTCCCATTTTTCAAAGCCGTGCCTTCCGGCAGATCTGTGGTCGTAACGTATTGTACTTCTATATTGGCAAATCTGTCGTGACTATCCTTTACTCCGGTCTTGCCGGTCGTTTGTGCGTGAGCACTGATAAGCAGTATTGCTGCCAGTGCTGCAAAAAAAGCTTTTTTCATATGTGCATTTTAAAGAGTGACCAGTTTCGGAGCAGGTCGTACAAATATTTTTTTGCATGCTCCGGCGCGATGAAGATTTTCCGGCAATGTTCATTTTATTCCGGTAGCTGGTAATACTGCATGACGGCTCTGTAATCGCTAAAATCGACGGGCGATGATCCCCGGCCGCCGGTAGTGACATTATTCGCATAAACCCTTATAACGCGTGCCTGGGCATAATTTTCGCCCACGCCGGATTTGTCAATATAGATAACAGCTTTTCCGCTGACATATGTAAGGCTCACGCGATAGGTTGATGTGCCTCCGAAACCGCTGCCTGGTACAAAATACCATCTGTCAAGCGGCTGATAATAGAGATAGACATACCATAATGAACGGGTGGCAGTGTCCTGTGTGGTTGTGATCTGTAGTTGGGTAAATGATGACGTCGCGAGGTTCTGCGCACCGAATGTATACTGGGTTACGTTGGCGTTGCCAATAATACCCTGAGGGCCTTGTGGGCCGGCGGGACCTTCCGGTCCCTGTGGCCCAACATCCCCCTTTTTACAGGCTGAAAAAAAGGGGATAAAAAGCAGTAGAAGAAAATATTTTTTCATGAGTTTTTGTTTTAAGCATCATCGGCTGTTGCAATGAATTGTATTCTGAAAAAGGGTTTAAGCGTTTTCTGTCATCCCTGACGGATCACTGTTGGTATCGCAATTCTGTTACGTTACTCCGGTATCTGGAAGAGGCCGCAGATTTCGCTATAACTCATCTGCTGATAATTGCCTGCAGCGGAGCGGCCTGAAATTTTGCTGCCTCCGGGAACGATTATGTATCTGAACTGATGGGCTGTTGATATGGCAGTGTACTCATTTTTGTCATTAACAAAACGGATAGTCAGTTTTTGAGGTGCTGTCAGTGCTGACCAGGTATCTGTCATAGTTGACCCGCTTTGCACGTACGTCAATGCTATGGGCAGTTGCGATACCTGGCTGGTTGGCCATACGGCGGGATTATATCCTAATAGTTTACCAAATACAATCACCAGTCCGCTATCGAGGATGGGTTGAGTGATTTCGGGTACATTTTTGTCGTAGGTAAAATGTTTAATTCCGAAAAGTGTGGTTGAGGTATATGCATTGGGCGTAAACCAGGCTGAATATTTTACGTTAGGAGCGCCCTGTGGACCCTGTGGGCCTGCCGGGCCTTCAGGCCCCTGCGGTCCGACATCCCCTTTTTTACAGGCCAGAAAGCCAGTCGCGACTATCAGCAGTAGGAAATAATTTTTCATGATTATTTTTTTTAAAGGTTATGTGATCTGAACCAGCAAAGTTTTTTATTTCACCTTGCTGCAATCAATATCCCCTTCATCGCCCCAGAACTTGCAGTACAGGTTGCCATATTTCCCATTACCTATATAATCCTGGAATACTCTTATGGAACCCAGCGAACACTTGCCGTCTTTTTTGTAAACAATCTTGTAATAACCTGTCACATACCGGTAGGTCTGGATGCCTAATTCATTTTTTACAATACTCCACATGCTGGCAGCCGGTTCTATTGCTACTTTCAGTACTTCATATCCATCGCCAGTCAGGTAGTTTTTAATTAGCGGTGTTACTTTAGCCACCGTCACAGATGGGTCGGAGATACTAATGGGTTTGGTGAAGTAACCGGGCAGCTTGTCAATCGTTACCGTATTCATTTTTTCAATGGTCCGCGTTTCGTTGTTTTGTATGCTGGCTACATCTTTTGAATCGAAAGAGAAAGTAAAACTGCCCTCAGCAACGGGCCAGTCCTTTTCGGGAAGCAATTTTCCCCAACCATCCATGCGGGGCAGGTTAAATTGTGTATAGATAGTATAATTGTCGTTGGCGGGAAATGACCGCTCAATCATGATCTGGTATAAGGGAGCTGAAAAAAACTTGCCAGACTCTTTTATACCCAATTCACCATAATTTGCTGCAAACCCAATTAAACTGCTGGCTTTTGAAGGATCGGGCAGTACATCAAAATTGAGCCATGTGTTATTGAGCTGGCTGTTTTCAATACGAATTGTTGAAAATCTGTTGGGTTGACCCTGCTGCTGATTGCCGCGGTATGACACTGCATAGTACTGCAGATAGTATGGGCCCTTTTTGATATTATCCAGGTGAAAGGCCTCCTTCAGGGTTTTATTTCCCAGTTCGAGCCGGCCGTAAATAAATTCCCCGGAATGAAAATTGGTTTTTGCACCATCATTGCCGTTGGTAAAGGGTTTGTCGGAGTAATAAAATTTTGCCTCGGCCATGCCGGGAACATCGTAAACCATTTGTGCCTGATTTTGATGAATAAATAAGAGAATTCCTGTGATAGCGGATAGTAATTTTTTCATTACTATAATTTTTTGTTTAACAAATTCCAATTAGTGGCAGGATGAAGCGGCGGTATGAAGCTACGGTACCCGAAGAGGGATTACCGGCGGCATTGAGCCAACGGTGGCGACAATTGAAAGAACGGAGGAGGAGTGTTGCCCTTTCTTTTGGCCGGTTTTTGAATAAACGGTGGCTTTTACGATACCAAAGGCGGAGTTTTGCGGATTAACGGAGCTGACGGCTAACGGGCTTTGCGGCACCTGTGTTTTATTCTTTACTATTGTTAACTTTAGGCAACATCCCCAAAACAGCTTTCTTTTGTTGCAATCCGGAAAAAAAATATGGATTTGTTTGTTTTTCTTCTGCTTCCTGCAACAGGCAGTAGCCCAGCAATCACTCAACTTCGAAAACTATTCCTCTGATCACGGGCTGTCGCAACTAAGCTGTTATGCACTGGCGCAGGATTCAAACGGTTTTATCTGGGTAGGCACTCAGGATGGCCTTAACCGATACGATGGTCGACGGTTTAAAGTTTATGCGCAGCAAAATGAAGCCGGTCAAAAGTTGCCTTCCAACACCATTTTCACCCTCTATGCCGATGCTGCCCGTAATTTACTATGGGTGGGTACTTCGGGTGGTTTATGTTTATACAACACTGCCGGCGACTCACTGGCCAGACTCTCAGATTTTTTTCCCTTTGCAGCGGCACTGGAGAAACTGCCTATTAAAAAAGTCATTTCGTTTAAAAAAAATGAATACTGGATCATCGCATTTAACAATGGCCTTTATTATCTGAATACGGCCACAGCTGCGCTTCATTCCTACTTCAGCGAAGCGGAGGAAGTTTCCGATGTAACAGATATTGCCTGGCATGAGGGAAAAGTCATTGTTTCGCTTCTTTACTCACTCTATGAGTTGCTGCCGGCAGACGGGACTTACCAGCCACAATTGCTGGTAAAAGATTACCAGTTTCCGCAAATAGAAGCGATTGCATCGTATAACCATCGCCTCTGGATCGGTACTATCTCCGATGGGTGTTACCAGGTGGTTACTCCTGTAGATAAAAAGGCGGATATCGTGGCGCTGGATATTATTTCCGGTGGAATCTACTGTTTTGCGACAGATGCAGCCAATGAATTGTGGATCGGTACACGCGGCAGCGGTATTTTCCGCTACAATGCGGCAAACAATGTGGTGACACAGGCGGAACATAACCAGTTTCTGCCAGGCTCACCAGCCTCTAATTTTGTTGTTTTCCTGCTCAAAGACAGGCAGGGGAATATGTGGTGCGGCCTTAGTGGAGGACTCTCCAAATATGATCCCCTTAGTCACCAGTTTGGTTTTGTAAACGGGCCGGCGTCACTAAACGGTTCGCTGCTCGATAAAGTCATTTACAGTATGTACCGGACCAAAGACGGCACCTTGTTTATCGGCACACAAAACCGGGGACTGTTTGAATGGAAAACCGGCACCGGTCAGTTTATCTCTTTTCCGGCATCTGCGGTTATTGGTAAAGCCAATAATGTGATTTATAACATTACCGAAGATGATGACGGAAATATCTGGGCAGCTACTTTTGGCGGACTGATGCAACTGGAGCGGAAAACAAAAAAGATTACCTATTATCCCGAGAACAGGGGGCGGGTAAAATTGAATAATATGTACGCCGTCACCAAGCTGAAGCGGGCCGACAGTCTGCTGGTGTCGGCAGACGATGGCCTGCATTTGTTTTCACTGAAAGAGAAAAAATGGGTGTTTTTTTCCCGCAAGCCCGAAAACATACATATGATTAAAGGCTTTGCTGCTTTTAGAGGGATCCGGCATTTTTATGAAGATGAAAACAACACCATGTGGCTATGTGCACCCGGAGCGGGTCTTATACGGTATCATTACCTCGAAAACAGGCTGGAGACAGTAGCTGTCGTAAACAACATATCGCCATCGGTTCGCCACCTGCTGGCCGATGGATCAGTCTTCCTGCTTGCCACCGACAATGGTCTTGTGGTCTACGATTGGCAAAAAAACAGACTGTTGCGACAGGTAGATATTAAAGCCAGTGGCAGTTCGAATGTATGTTATGCCATTCAAAAGGATAACCAGGGATTTTATTGGGTAAGTACCAATACAGGTCTGCGCAAACTAAACAGGCAGTATGAAGTGGAGCAGGTTTATAATACGAGCAACGGGCTTACTTTTCTTGAATATAATACGGGATGTACCAGCAGAGATGCGAATGGTGTGCTGTACTTCGGTGGCATGGGCGGGCTTACTTTTTTTGACCCTGCTGCATTAAAATCTAATACTTTCAGTCCGCAGCCTGTTATCACAGGTGTCCTGGTTAATGATGTTTCGCGTCCGGTATCGGTCAACAGGCCAGCGCATCTGGAACTACGGCATAATGAAAATTTTCTTTCTTTTCAGTTTGCGGTTACTAATTTTTCAAACGAAAAAAATAACCGGTTCAGTTACCGCCTCAAAGGGCTGAGTGATAGCTGGAGCCCGCTTACAACAGCCGATAAGGCCGGGTTTACCAGTTTACCTCCCGGCGACTATGTATTTGAACTGAAATCGGTCAATAGCGATGGCAACTGGAGTGCGGGTATAACCACACTGGCCATTACTATTCTTCGCCCCTGGTGGCAGACCTGGTGGTTTATAAGCAGTATATGCCTGCTGCTGGCAGGATTGCTGACCTGGCTTATCAGGAGAAGGATACTGGCGATAAAAAGAGAGGCAGAACTGAAGCATCAGATTGCTGAAGCAGAGATGATGGCCATGCGTGCGCAGATGAATCCGCATTTTGTATTCAACAGCCTCAACAGTATCCGGGAAATGATTTTGAGTAATGAGAATGAAGCAGCTTCACATTTCCTCGGAAAATTTGCCAGCCTTATCCGGATCACACTCGACCAGTCTGAGCGGTCTTTTGTATCGCTGCGGCAAACGATCAGCCATCTTACCCGGTATATGGAGATTGAACAAATCCGTAACGGTGAATTTACCAGCCGCATTCTGGCCGATGATGAGCTGGACCTCGATGAGGTGATGCTGCCTTCCATGCTTATACAGCCTTTTGTGGAAAACGCGCTCTGGCATGGCACTACAGCTACCCGTAAAAATATCAACATCAATATTGACTTTAAGAAAGAGAAGGGGCAGCTGCTTTGTATTGTGGAAGATGATGGTATCGGTATCCATCAGTCTTTGAAGAATAAAACGAGTGGCAGCCGTACGCATCATTCCCTTGGACTTGAAAACGTATCGAACCGTATCCGGTTGCTCAATGAAAAATATCATCTGGAAAGCAGCATTCTTATTAGTGATAAAAGTGAACTGGATAATTATACCGGTACAGGTACGGTGGTTAAGTTATTTTTACCCCTTCAAATAAATGGATCATGAACCAGGTAACTGCTATTCTAGTGGACGATGAGCCAAGAGGTCTGTCATCCATGCAAAAATTATTACAGTTGAACTGCCCGGAGGTAAATATCCTGGCAACCTGCCAGGATGCTGATGACGCATTGCTGAAGATAAGGCAGTTGCAGCCGCAGCTGGTATTCCTGGATGTGGCCATGCCTGGCAAAAACGGGTTTGACCTCTTACGCGAACTGAATAGCATCTCGTTCGAAATTATTTTCGTAACGGCGCACAACAGTTATATGCTGCAGGCTTTTCGGTTCAGTGCGGTTGATTATCTTTTAAAACCTGTAGAGGATGACTTGCTTTCCGAAGCGGTACAAAGGGCCGCAAGGCGTATTGCAGACAAAAGCGGCGGCATGCAGCTGAATACATTTTTGCACAACCTTCAGCAAAACGGGTCGGTAAAGAAGATGAAATTGTGTGTGCCCTCGCTGAAGGGCATTAAAGTAATCGAGATAACCGATATCATTTATTGCGAAGCCAGCAGCAATTATACCAATTTTCATCTCACCACTGGTGTTACCCTATGCTCCAGTCGTCCGATTTTTGAATATGAGACTTTGCTGGAAGACAGCTCATTTGTACGCGTACACAAGTCTTTTCTGGTGAACCTGCAGCATATCCAGGAGTATATACGCGGAGAAGGGGGCAGCATTATCATGACCAATAATCATGAAGTGGAAGTGTCGCGCCGGAAAAAAGAGGCGTTTATAAAAAAAATGCAGGAGTATTATAAATACTGAAACCAGTCAAAGCGGCCTGTTGCATTGTGCTAAGGTGTCGGCGAAATAGTTGGTGTGTAGATCATCGTTTTTTCTGCTGCATCTGCTCAATAGCCACCCAACCTTCGGGCGTGATGCCCATTATTTCCGTGGCAAGACCCAGTACCGCATAGGTGTCAAAAAATGCCATTCGTGCAATAGGATGATCTACTTCGCTGATAACCGTAAAACCCTGCTGCCGCAAATCGCTGGTTATTTTTTCAAATTCACTTACAGGCAGACGAAAAGCCAGGTGTTGGGTGCCACCTGCCGGATGGTTTGACAAATAATCCTGAAACATGCTTTGACCGGAGAGGGGTTGTACCAGTTCAATGAAGCTGCCGCCATTGAAGGTCTGTGTGGTTAGCCACTCCGCGTCTGCAACCTTACCATGATAGGTCATATGCAGGTCCTGGGCACGCACATGCTGTGGCGGAGGAAAGCCGGTTATGCCCAGCGAACCTTCCAGAAATTTTACGGCAGCGTGGATATCAGGCACCACCCAACCAATCTGGGCCAGTTCCAGACCGGCGAGAATTTTGTTAACATCGTTCATGGTAATTGATTGTAGAATTTAACGGAGTAATAAAGATAAAGTGAAGGTTTTTATGTTACCGGGGCTTATTTTTTACGAATACGCCGGCCGGGACGTATAATTTGTGTGTTACCTTTCGTGTCTGTCAGCTGAATGATAAATTTCTTTTTCCGGAATACAGCCATAGCTGTATTGACAAGTTCTTTTTCACTCCTGATCTCAATGATATCAATTGGTATGACCATGTTGTCGATATCGTTCTCTGTAAAATAGACTTTTGCCAGAAAAGGATAGGATACCTGCACAGAATCTTTATTTAATAAGTAGGCCATTTTGCCATTTTCAAAAGTCCAGTGCGGCCGGTTATAGATATAACGGGTAGGAGGGGAAAAGAGCAGGGCATCTACTTTTTTATCGTCGAATCGCTTATTGAAAGCATTGTTCTGTCTGTCTGCTAATATAGCATACTGTTTTGCTTTTATGAGATTGAAATAGGGATTGTTGAGTGTATAATCTGAATGTTCCGATAATACAATCTGGTCTACCGTATAGGGATCTATTCCGGTCAGTTTTTTTAGCTGGGCTGCCATAGGTGTAACCCAGTCTGCTATCGAATCTTCCATGATATGATCAAAACCACAATAGATAACCACCTTGCTGTTGGGCAGGCTATCGAGTAGCCGGGCGAGGTTTCTGGCCTGTCCGTTTTCTCTTCTCCATTGATTACCGCCTGAGGTATGTTCGTATGGATACAGTACATAATTCAGCTCATTGGCCGCCCGCATCAGGTTGCCAAACTCCGGTTCCATGGTGTAATAACCACTATTAAGATTAGGGTAGCGGCTGTTTTCTTTGAACCCCGGCCGGGTAGAAAATGTTTCTGCCGCAAAATAGTTGTAGCCGATCTTTTTAAGATCTTTCAGCATGGAGGTGACAAATACCCGGTTTCGCGGATTATAATGCGCTTCATTAAATATAAGCACCCTGTTTTCCCTGGCCTTTTGCAGAATAAACTTTCTGGCATCTGCCGCCCGGTAATTTTTTATGAAGTCAATACTGTCTGCTTCGGAAATTTTTCGTCGGGCAGGTCTGGCTTTATCCCACTCCTGCAGAGCTTCTTTGTATAATCCGATAAAAGATAAGTCAGACGAGGTCACACCGCCACGCCAGGAGGCGGAGTCTGTTTTTATCTTTTCATAAATACTGGAAGAGAATTTGTAGGGGAATGGGTCGATAATCTGCGCTTCTGCTTTTTGTATAAAAAGCAGAAAGAGCAATAATAATGTTTGTCTCATGGCTGATGCAGGCTGTCAATAATTTTGGATGACAGCTCTATTTATCTGTTAAAATACGAATATCTGATCAATGAAATAACAAATCCGCATACATCATGCGATCTATGCGGATTTTTATCAGACAGATATGTGCTGAGTCAGGCATCAGGGATCTCGGGTTCTACCAGCTTTGCCAGTTTTTCGAGCGACTCCTGCCAGCCGAGGTAGCACATTTCTACAGGTATTACAGATGGAATGCCTTCCTGAGTAATATTAACTTCTGTACCTGCAATGGTTTTCCGGAGTTTGACGGTAGTGGTCATCTCTCCCGGCAGGTTGGGGTCGTCAAATTTGCTGCTGTATTTAAGGAGCTCGCCGGGCTTCAGCTCCAGAAATGTACCACCAAATGAATGTCTGTTGCCGGTGGAGAAATTCTGGAACGACATTTTATAAGTACCGCCTTCAACTGCATTTATGTCGTGAACGATACCCAGAAATCCGTAGGGAGGCAGCCAGGCTGCCCAGGCATTGGCATCGGTAAATGCGCGGTATACTTTCTCCGGCGATGTCTTGAGCATCCGGTGTAGGGTTACAGTATTATTGGCCATAAAAGAAAAAATTTTACTCCTACTCATCTGGCTTTTCGGTGCCGCCCGTTTTTGAAGTGGTTGCTGCTCCACCTGTCTGTTGTTGCTGCTTCATTGCATCAGCACAACAAAGATGCCGGGAAAAAACGATTCCGGAACTGGTGGAAAGTGCCAATTTTATGGGGGAATTGCGACAGATCGGGCTTAAATGTGGCAGGTGCGCTATATTGCTGACCGTGAAAACTGGGGCAGCTCAAACCAGAATGCAGCACCATTGCCGGGAGTACTTGTCACCTGTATGGATGACTGATGCAGCTCCAGAATTTTTTTGACGATAGCCAGACCAATACCCATTCCCTTTTTGGGTAATTCATCGTTATGCAATTGTTTGTACCGTTCAAAAATATACGCCTGATCTTCGGGCGCAATACCGATACCGGTATCTGTTACCTGTACCTGTATGCCAGCGTGTAAAGCCTTAAGCCGGATAGTAATGCTGCCTCCGTCGGGGGTAAACTTGAAAGCATTGTCGATGAGATTTTGCAATACCCGTTCAGTAAGTGCAATATCCGCAAATACCGGAGGCAGGCCGTCTGTGCACTCGAGGGTAAGTGTGATGTTGCGTTCCCGTGCTTTGAGCTGGTACGCAGAGAGTATATCTGCCACCAGCTCATTGAGCAGAAATTGTTCTTTTTCGGGGCTTACCTGATTGGCTTCCAGTTTGGCATATTGAAACAGCTGCTCTACGAGTACGGACAATTTTTTCGAACTCTCCTGTACTATTGTTAAATATTTTGTTTTTTCGGCATCGCTCAGGTTATCTTTTTTTATAAGCAGGGTTTCAGAGTAGCCCTGTATAATAGAGAGGGGAGTGCGCAGGTCGTGTGAGATATTGGCAATGAGTTCCTGTCGGAATTTATCAGTGGCACTGATCCTGTCAAAATTATCGACAATCACATCGGCCATTTCGTTGAAGGTAGAGGTAAGCATACCGAGGTTGCCACGGGCATGCCCTTCTATACGTGCGCCATAGTCGCCTTCTTTGAATTTGCGTACCACGCCGGCAATCTGGCAGATACTGTCTGTGATGAGAAAGAAGGTAATGATACCTACAATGAGCGCAATCAGCAATACGGAAAGAAAAAGGTATTTGCCCAGGCGAAATGAAAGATCGCTATTGAGGGTATTCAGGATTTCTTTCTGCTTTTCGCTGGATAATACAGCATAGACGTACCCCATTAATACGCCATTTTCATAGAGCGGGGCTGCAGAGAAAATACTGGCTTCACCGGGCTGTTTGGGGTTGTCGCCCATAGGCTTTTCGCCGTCTTTTACAGCAAGCCATTCTTTTACCCGGCTGATGTTGACCTGGTGCTGCTGCACGGATTTGTCAGGTACTACAAAGTCGGTGATCCTGCCCGTAGTATCCAGCAGATAGACCTCCACACTCGGATTGGCTACCATCATGGAGTGTATGATATCGTGTGTGACGGTTGTATCGGGCTTCCCATTCTTCAGCGGATGAGTAACATTGGCCAGGTGGGAGGCCACATTGCCATACAGCTCCTGGTGTGCCCTGGTATAATAGGAGCGTGACAGTTTTGAGCCAATTACCATATACACCACTCCCAGTATGACCAGCAATACAGAAAATACAGCAGTTATTTTCCAAAACAACAGGTTGCCTCTTATAGTTTTTACAGACATATATACGTTGCTTTATAATTCTTCATTGAAACGGTATCCGACTCCCCAGGTGGTCAGAATGAAACGGGGTTTTGAAATGTCTTCTTCAATTTTTCCGCGCAAGCGGTTTATATGCGAGTTGACGGTATGTTCATATCCCTCGAAGTCGTATCCCCAAACCAGGTTGAGCAGGCGTTTTCGGCTATAGCTTTTACCGGGGTTGGAAGCCAGTAGCGTGATCAGGTCAAACTCTTTTGGAGACAAATCCACCCTGTTTTCATGGAGCATAACCTTTCGTTTGTCTGTATCAATCACCAGGCCCGAAAACCGGATGATTGAAGAAGCCGGTAAAACCTCCTGCGCAGATCCATAATCTTCTTTTCGCCGAAAGATCACTTTTACGCGGGCTATAAATTCTCTTACACTGAATGGTTTGGTGAGATAATCATCGGCTCCTGTTTCCAGTCCCAGTACTTTATCAATCTCTTCCGATTTGGCAGACAGTATCAGGATAGGGGTATGCCGGTCTGTTTGCCGGATGCGCCGGCATACATCCATTCCATTCATACCGGGCAGCATAAGGTCCAGGATCACCAGGTCAAATGATTGTTCCAGTACCGCGGTCAGCCCCTCCTGGCCATTCGCTACGGCTACAACTTCGCAGCCCAGGTCGTGCAAATGGATACTAAGCAGTTCCACAATATTGGCATCGTCTTCCAGTAGCAATACCCTGTTCATAGATTCCTGATTGAGATAAATGTTTTTCAAAATTCAGTAAAAAAAACCATCCGCTCTGCGCTGTGATACTTTTGTTATACTTCTGCGACCCCTTTGGGATATCGTCTCCGTTTCTTTGACCTGTCAAAAAAACAAGAAGATGAAACAGAACAATTTAAGAGCTTTAACTGCACTGTCGCTCAGCCTTTTTTTCGCATCCTGTCAGAAAGATGATGCGGTAGTGCCCCAATCCGGTACCATTAGTATCGAAAATGTACTGGATAGTAAACCACTGGTTCAATCGGGTACTTTTAAAGGCACAGGCACCCCGCCGGTAATTTTTCCCGGCCAGTCGGTTTCCTTCACTATTTCTGCCGCAAAAAACCAGCGCCTCACGTTTGCAACGATGTATGGATGGAGTAATGACCTGTTTTTTGCGCCTGCCAATCCCGGCATTCAGCTATATGAAAATGACGGAACTCCTATCGTCGGCGATGTTTCGGCCGCGGTAAAATTATGGGATAATGGTACCCGCGTCAATCAGGCGCCGGGTATGAGCGTGACTCATCCAGGCACATCGGAAGCTACCGTTAAAAACATAAAAGAGGTGACGGGGATGGATGATTATGGTAATACCTACCTGCCAGCCTCCCAGCTTATGAAGGTATCGCTGGCTTATAATGGCAATTCCATGTTTACCGTGACTATTATGAATAACTCGGGTGGTACCGCGAATGAGACACCTTTTAGCCCCGGTGTATGGGCTATATCCTATGTGGCAGGAGGCAATCTGCTGTTGCCTGAGCCAATCTATTCATCGGGCAAGCCAACGGCCAATGGTCTTACAGCTATAGCAGAAGCGGGTGACAATGCTGCGATGAGTGCTTACCTGACCGAAGAGACCGGCATTTTTACCCCCCTGTCTCCTGTGCTGGTAGTGGTGTACAGGGGCAGTGTCAATCCTTTTTATAAAACTGGAGAGAACGATCGTGGTGAAGGATTAAAAGAACTGGCACAAAAAGGCAATGCAGATATACTCGCTGCTGCGCTGAAAACGAAGTCAGGGGTTAAAAATGTATATGTATTAAAAGAATCTGTCAGTACGGTCTTGCTTCCGCGTATCAACGGAGCCGATGGGGGTAAGGTTTCGCAATTGCTTAGCATCGTTCCCGGCGACAGAATAGCCATTGCCACGATGTACGGTTTTTCGAACGACTGGTTCTTTGCTACTACCGGCAATGATATAGACGCTACACAAAAAGGAGATGTATCAGCCGCTATTGGATTGTTTGATGACGGCACTGCTATTAATCAGTTCCCCGGTGCAGGCATTACCCAGTTTAACCTGGCCGGTACGCCACTCAATGAAAGTAAGGCGATCGAAGCTGTGCCCAATCCCAATGCCTTTACCAGCTTGCCGGCATTGACCAATATTATTAAGGTGACGCTGCAATAAAGAAATAAACATGCCCGGAGCGACAGGGAGGGTTGGTGGTTTAAACTCCGGGTATGTTTTCTCACTTAGCGAATACAAATCCGGCTATACAACTGCATTTATTGGCCGATGGGCCTGCAGAAAGAGACGCAGCAGGTATTCCGTAGTTTATTTAAATAAAACAGTAAAAGATGAAAAGTATTATCTCTACACTGGCACTGCTGGTTTTGTTAAGCTGTCAGCTGTTTGGCCAGTCGGCAGATGTGCGCAGGAAGCAATTTAATCTCAGCAAATCAGGTCTGGCCATAGATGGTTACGATCCTGTTGCCTACTTTATAAGCAATAAAGCCATTGAGGGCCGCAAAGATATCAGCACGGCTTATGATGGCGTAACCTATCGGTTTGCCAATACGCAGAACAGAGACGCCTTTGCCGCCAATCCTGCAAAATATGAACCGCAGTATGGCGGCTGGTGCGCCTATGCGATGGGCGCCAAAGGAGAGAAGGTGGAGGTTGATCCCGAAACGTTCAAGATCGTTAATGGTAAACTATACCTTTTTTATAACAGTTTTTTTAATAACACACTCAAAAGCTGGAATAAAGACGAAAGCCGCCTGAAGTCTAATGCAGATCAGAGTTGGACCAAATTTATCCGGTAATACAGAAGCATTAATTAGTCATCAATAAATGGAAACACAACAATGAGAAATGTATTTTTTGCAGCAGCGCTTATATTTTTTGCATCATGCAGCACAACGGCCCAGAAACAGGAAGTTTTTACTGTAGATGGAAAGGCGATAAGAGGGTATGATCCGGTAGCTTTTTTCAAAGAGTCGAAACCTGTAAAGGGTGTTGACAGTCTTTCGTATGTGTATAAAGAGGTGCTATGGCTGTTTTCGTCAGCAGAAAACCTGGCAGCATTCAAAGCCGACCCCGATAAATATACCCCCCAGTATGGAGGCTACTGTGCTTATGGCACTGCAGATGGCCATAAGGCACCTACGCAGCCCGAGACCTGGACGATTGTAAATGATAAACTCTATTTCAATTATAACCTGAAAGTAAAGCAATCGTGGGATAAAAATCGTGCAGCCCTGATAGAGAAAGCAGACGAACAATGGCCGGCTGTAAAACAACAGAAATAATATTCATAATCTCCATTTTACCTTATTAAACCGAAATATGAGTGCCAGATCAAAAACTGTCATTGCCTGGGTATGCCGGATCATAGCAGCGGCAATTATGTTGCAGACACTGTTTTTCAAATTTACGGCAGCGCCGGAGTCGGTCTATATTTTTTCGGCACTTGGCATGGAACCCTGGGGCAGAATAGGTACGGGTATACTGGAGTTGACCGCTTCGGTGCTTATACTACTGCCTGCTGCTACCGTTTATGGGGCGGTACTTGGTTTGGGGTTAATGGGAGGCGCACTTTTTTTTCACTTTACACGGCTGGGTATAGTAGTACAGGATGACTCAGGACAACTGTTTATATACGCCTTACTGGTGTTTATCAGTTGCCTGGTATTGCTTATGCTGTATAAAGAACAAGCTATCCGGTTGGTAACGATTTTTAAACGGAGCAAATAATGAGTCAGCAAATAGGTCAACCTGCCACAGCATTGATATACCAGCTGATCACATTACTGGAAAATCTATCTGATGAGCAGTATGTGAGAAAAATTTCATTATTGTCGAAAGCATCTCTTGGGCAGCATACCCGTCATATTATCGAGTTTTTCCTGGAGCTGGAAAAAGGGTATAATACTGGTATTGTCAATTATGATAGCAGGGAGCGCGATCGTGTTATAGAAACGAAGCGCCATTTTGCGATAGAAACTTTGCTGTATATTAATGCCGGTATTGAAAAGCCCGACAAACTTATGGCGCTGAAGACTGATTATGAATCAGAAAACAGCATCTCTACCAGCTATCATCGTGAGCTGCTTTATGCGATGGAGCATACTGTTCATCATATGGCCCTGTTAAGGATAGGAGTAGGGATCATATCAAATGTAGTATTGCCAGAAAACTTTGGTGTGGCGGCTTCTACTATCAAATACCGGAATCAATGTGCACAGTAACGTATATACCAACATCTAAGGGGGCCTATCTCACATCCAACAGAGATGAAAGTACACAGCGTGGCAGGGCCCTGCCACCGGCACAGTATGATTGCAATGGTGATAAACTCATTTATCCGAAGGATCCGGATGCGAACGGTAGCTGGATTGCACTGAAGCAAAGCGGCGATGCTGCGGTATTGCTCAACGGAGCCTTTATCAGGCATGAGCGGCAACAGGTATACCGCAAAAGCCGTGGATTGATTTTTCTGGAAATAATGGCCGGCAGCAATCCCCCCGATCATTTTTTACAAATAGTGTTGGATGGAATCGAGCCCTTTACACTGATACTTTTTAATAGCAAACAACTCTGGGAATGCCGCTGGGATGGGTACAAAAAGTATAAGGTTTTGCTGAATGCATCAAGGCCTTATATCTGGTCTTCTGCCACGCTCTATCACAGGGATGTGACGGAGGAAAGAAAACGCTGGTTTCTGCAATGGCTTTCTTCTGCCCGTGAGTTGAATACCGCAAAGATCATGACGTTTCACCAGTCTGCGGGCAAAGGTGATTTATACAATGGATTAGTGATAAACAGAGCGAATAAAATGCGTACAGTGAGTATTACTTCCGTTAAGATAAATGCAGATAAACCTGCTATGAGTTACCAGGATCTGGAAGAAGGAACCAACACGGTAAAAATATTTGACCGGACTTCGGCTGGCAAAGACAGTCGCTTTTTAACAAATGCAAACTGGTTTATCCGCAAACTGAAAATCCGGATCACGAATTGGGAATACTGGCCCTCGCAGCTGGTATATGGGCCTCTTTATTTGTACTGGCTCTGGTTAAGCCTGAAAGCAAGGTCTTTCTTTTTCTTTAGTGCGGCTAACCCCGGCCTCCAGTATGCGGGTTTTATACACGAGAAAAAAAGTGATATCTACCCTTTAATTCCCCAGCAGTATTATCCGCGAACAAAGCTTTTCAAAACAGGCGAACTCCCCGTTGTAGTGATGGAGGAATTAAAAAGAGCGAAGCTTGTTTTTCCCTTAATAGCCAAGCCGGATATTGGGGAAAAGGGAAAACAGGTAAAGCTGCTGCATACGGAAAATGAACTGTTTCAGTATATCGGTCGCAGTAAGGTCGATTTTTTGGTACAGGAACATATCGGTTATGAGCAGGAGGCAGGTATTTTTTATTATCGTATACCCGGTGAAGCAAGCGGACATATTTCCGGTATCGTGGGAAAAGAATTTTTGTCAGTCACTGGCGATGGTAAGTCCAGTATCCGTGATTTACTGAAAAGAGAAGATCGTTTCCTGCTGCAACTGCCGGCGCTTCAGTATACATATGGCTGTTTACTGGACAAGGTACTGGCAGATGGCGTAAAGCATATACTCGTTCCTTATGGTAACCATAGCCGGGGAGCAAAGTTTGTTGACCTGAAACATAAAATTTCGGATGCCCTTACTGATACGATTGATGCCGTTTGCCAGCAGATTCCGGGCTTCTATTATGGCCGGCTAGATATACGGTTTAAATCCTGGGAAGAACTGGCCGAAGGCAAAAACTTTAGTATTATCGAATTGAATGGTGCAGGCAGCGAGCCAACTCATATGTACGATCCCGGGCATTCGCTTTTTTATGCATGGGGAGAGATCTGCCGGCACTGGCGGCTTCTTTACCGGATCAGTCAGTTGAATGTACGCGATAAAAAACTTCCCCTGATGACTACCGGTGAGGGGATAAAGATGTACAGGGACCATCGCCAGTATTTAAAGCAGATCGTAAAAGTATAAATATATCAGGCCGCTGGAAGCGGCCTGATATATTTATACCTGTATGTGAAGTTAAAATTTATTCCAGCTCAATCAGCGATACTGGAGGAAGACGTAATCTTATTGTCTGCATATTGCCAGGCTTCCTCAAAAGCCAATTTTGTTTTTTCTGCTTCAGCGTTCTTTTTTTGCAATACCTGTGCGTTATATAATCCGATCAGTGCCCATCCATTTCTGCGCCAGGTTTTCAGGTCCTGATTATATACATTTTCCGCTTCAGCATATTTGCCTGCTTTAAGTAATACAGCGCCCAGGTGATGTCTGATGGAGAAAAACCAGTCAGGCGGCTCGTTATAGTTGAGATTGTCTTCCAGAGCAACGGCTTCCTGCAGCAGGGAGATAGACTGTGGGAATTGCCCCTCTCTGGCAGCGATACCACCGGCAAGAACCCGCGATGCGATTTGGACAAGGTCTGCTGTAGTATTGATATTCCAGATGGTTATGTATTTAAGGGTGGTGTCGGCGGCAAGTACACGCAGGCTGTCCATTTCTTTCCGGGCTTTTGCTACATCATTTTTTCCGAGATAGGCCATGCCTCTCGCATAATGCCAGATGGCGCGGGGGTATACGAGATCATTTGCCGGAGGCGTAATGGCCAAAATTGTGTCCCACATAGATAGTTTAACGGCGGTGTAGTAAGGAATGGTGTAATAATGCTGCAGCGTTCCCCAACCGGGCATCCGCATTACTTCTTTGGCCGTATGCTCCTGCAGTTTCCGGGAGGTTTCCCAGGCCAGCCGGGAGTTGCCTTCGAGTGCAGCTGTTGCTACCAGGAAGTGATTGTTGTGCGGGTAATAACCCAGGGGATAGGCTCCCTGTGCATGGCAGGTTGTTGTATACACGCTATCTATTTTTGCGGCTTCTATATTTGATAATGTGCCGGCATGATAGTCGCCTGTATTGATATAAATATGCGAAGGCATATGTAGCAGGTGTCCTGAGCCTGGTACCAGAGTTTCGAGCAATTTGGCACTGGCCATGGCTTTTTCGGGAGTGGCGGAAGATTCCAGTGCATGAATGTAAAAATGGTGAGCACCAGGATGTTTGGGATTAACCTTCATCAGGTGCTCGAGTGTAGCCAGTATTTCGGGTGTCCAGGGACGAAGCGCCTTTGTTTTTTTATCGTACAAATCCCAGGGGTGCAGGTCCATCATAGCTTCGGCATAGAGCGCGCCGATGTCGGGATCGTCAGGAAATTTGGTAAATACTTTTTTCATAGCTGCCGCGTAAGCGATGTCGAGCGAACTGCGGTCGGTGGGGGGCTGTGCTGCATAGCGGGTCGTTAACGCATCAATCAGGGCTGCCTCTTTGGGTGTACAATTTTTGATGAGTGCTTTGGCTTTGCTGGCGGCCTCATAAGCCCGTTGAAAGTTATCTTCTTCCATACCTGCGTTATAGTTTGGCCCGAGCACATAGGCAAAACCCCAGTAGGCCATAGCACAACCGGAATCGATGCGGGAAGCTTCGTAAAAAGAACGTGCTGCCTCTGCATGATTAAACCCGTAGGCCAGCATCATACCCTGGGCAAAATACGCCTGCGCCTCTTTGCTTGAAGTGGTAATGCGGAACTCAATACCTTCCAGGCCAGGCAGTTTGGGTGCCTTCTTTCCTGAACTATACCAGGCTTTGTCGTTGGTAGCCGGAGTGGCGCAACCAATGGCCTGACTGTTTTTGCCAGACTCCTGTTTCTCCCTGCTATCATTATTATTGTTGCAGGCGATAAGCAGCAGACTGCTCAGAACTGTTAAAAGCTGTGGGCGCATAAAACTCTTATTTACTTTTTGGTTAGGTAAAAGTTTTGGATACCGGGACGGATGCTACTGTTAGTAATCAGGCGCAGATCGGGCGGGAGGGATGGTCTGCTGAAGATAATCAAAAAGTGTAAATGTCAAAACAAAATTGAAGGCTGTGTTGTGATGCTGTTTAAAATCTGTTCGGGAGCAGAACGGCAATATCTTCGGAAACTTTGCCGGCGAAGGAGCAGAATACCGAAAGTTTGACTTCCGGGAATGCAAAAATATGATTGACGATTTGAGGATTACTAGTGTCCGGCGAAATAGTAGAAAAACCGTTGCTTTTATGTTACGCCTGCTTTTCGTTCTTTGCAATATCTCATCAGCACATCAGCACATTCTTCTTCATTGCCAAAAAGGCTGTTTATCGCAGTACATAGGTGAGCTGCACAATATTCCACAGCATATAATTAAATGAACCCTGTCCGTTGCAACGGCTGCATTTGATCTGCTCTTCGGTGGTATAGCCCTTTGTGGTGGTAGTTTTGGTAGTGGTGGTTTCTTTTGACCCGCGCACTTCTTTGTAGCTGTTGGTTGTTGGATCCCAAACTCTTTCCCAGGTTGGTGTGGTATTGCTCGAAGTCTCGGTCTTTGAAGTTCCATTTACCTTTCTGCTTATTGTAGTATAGCCGCTTCCTTCGCAATCGGGGCACCTGTGCTGATCTGTAGTTTTGAAATCAATTTTATAACCTCCCAGGGCAATGGCGTCAAACGATATTTTCGCGCCATTAATTTCACCGAAGATCTTGTTCCCTTTTAATTCTATTTTCTCAAAGACGGGATAAAGCAAGACCTTATCATCGGTGGTTTTTAACCCCCATCCGGCTGGTCTGTTTCTGAACTGATGTTTGTATAGCACTGCCTCTCTGCCGGGCAATTGCATAGTACCTCCGTTTGCACCCTCCAGCCAGTTATGGGGTTTACCGGTAGCAAGATCAAGGTAGGTATAAAAATTATCGGCCCGGTTTTTTGCGGTAACCATGTTTTCTTTGCTTATACTATACATGGTATCGTAACTACACGAAACAATAAAGTTATTTTCGCTGTCCAGTATACCTGTTTTATTGTTGATGACAATACGCCTGTAAGTTCCTTCTTCATCCATAAAAAAGCAGGGTGTTTCCTTTCCCGATCTGTCCAGCAGCGCATATCGGCCGTTATCTGATAGCTGTACAACAGCCCTTCCATTTTTAAATATCCCGGCTTTTTTATATAAAGTACTAAAGCCATTACCTGTAGAATCTATGTAAATATATTTTTCATACCTGTCGCCGACCACCGCCAGACCTTCGGAGAAATCGCTGGCAGAGGCATACATGGGAGAGATAATTTCTCTACCGGTTTTGTCGATGTACCCATACAGGTTATTGATTTTTATCCTGGCCCGTCCATTGCGGAAACCATAGGCTTCGTCGTATTTAAATGGGATAACAATTTTGCCTGCCTGATCAATAAAACCATTTTTGTTTTTGAATCTTACCTGTGCCAGTCCGTCCGAAAAATCGGAGGCGTCTTCGTAAATGGCTGAAACGATTGTACTGCCTGTGCGGCTAATGAATCCGTAGGCACCACTTTGTTTTATACGGGCCCGGCCGTTTGAGAATGGGTACGCTTCTTCAAAGGTTGCAGCAATAACCTCTTTTCCGGTTTTATCTATAAATCCCCAGGTGCCGCCACTGCTGCTACCGGGGTAGGCAACCATGGGCGTTTGTACAGCTGCCAGGCCTTCTGTAAAATTGCGGGCCATTGTGTATTTGGCCGGGATCACTATCTGTCCGTTTGCATCCCTGAATCCATAGTTATAGAAATCCTTGTAGAGCGTATAATTTACCTGTTCCGGTTGAAGTATAACCTGGCGGCCTGTTTTATCGACATAGAACTCTGCTTCATCTGATGCTACTTTGGCCCGTCCATCTTTGAAATTTTCGGCTGAGGTATACAGCGCCGAAATGATCTCTTTTCCGGTCTTATCAATATAGCCATAATGCAAGCCGGACAATACCCTGGCCATATCATCCGAAAAATCGCTGATATAGCCGTATTCCGCAGACTTTTTGTTGCCTGACTGATCAATTAGAAAATAACTGTCTTTGAGCGCTACAATAGCGACGCCCTGGTCAAAATCCCTGGCCTCTTTGTATATTACCGGTATAACTTCTTTCCCTGTCTTATCTATGAATCCCCATTTTGCATCTTTCCCTTTGCCTGCCGAAATCCGGTACAGGCCATCTGCATATTTTCCTATATAATTATATTTAACGGGAGTTATCTCTTTTCCGGATTTGTCCAGTAGTCCCCATTTGCCATTTATTTCCACCTGGGCAATATCTCCTGAAAAATTATCCGCTCCATCATATTTTAAGGGTATAACCAGTTTTCCCGTTTTGTCAATAAATCCCCTTTTGTTGTTGAGAATAACAAGGGCCATGTCGCCTTCGAAAAGAAAAGCCATATCGTACTGTGGCTCAACGATGATCTGGTCGTTGGCATCACGGTAGCCCCATTTGCCGTTCACAACAAACGGTTTAAGCTGCTGGCTGGCTGCACTTAGTATGCCGGCAAAAAAAATACAGACTGTTATAAGTGTTGATTTAATCATTTTTCGGAATTAGGCCGGTGTCTTCTTATCATGGATTAAACAACCCCAATAATATCACATCTGTAAATGATTTTAATACCCTTTGCCGGGTATTTATACATGTTGTCCAAAGCTGTAGCCAGCCTTTATCTCCCAAATGCAAAATAAGGGGTCAGCAAATGCTTTTTACCCCTGAGCCATAAAGACACCATTTCCATACCCGTTGCCGAAAAGGTGATGCCGTTGCCGCCAAATCCGAGTACGAAGTAGGCATTTTTAAAGTCTTTATGTTCGCCAATATAAGGCAGGCTGTCAGCAGTGCTGCCAAAAGTACCAGCCCAGGCAAAATCTGAGCGGAACGTATGTGAAGGGAAATATTTTTCAAACAAGCGGATTAATCGCTGTTCCTTTTTTTCTATCAGCTTATCGCGCCTCACGGGATCTCGGAAAGGTTCATCTGCACCACCGATGAGCATGCGGCCATCGTCTGTCGACCGCATGTAGATATATGGATCGGCCGTGTTCCAGATGAGCAGATCTTTGTACTGCCGGCTCATGGCTGGTGCTATTTCTGATACAATGGCATAAGTGCTCAGGAGGTCGACAAATTTTTCCCTGATCAGTTGTGCACTCTCATAACCTACACAGTATATAATCTTTTTGCAGCGGATAGCTGCGCCTGTATGCACCCGGGCTTCGTTGCTGCGATGACCATGGATTACTTCAGTCAGCTCTGTTTTATCATATACCCGTAATCCTTTTTTCTGATTATAATGCAGCAGTTCATGCACAAACCGAAACGCATCAATACTGGCACCCTGGCGGGAAAGAATGCCACCCCAGGTTGCCTCCAGATCATAGGTATTTGCGATCTCATCGGGTTTCAGCCAGCGTACTTCAAAACCTGCCAGTTGCCGCGACTGCAGTTCCAGCCGAAGGCTTTTTATTTCTTTTTTACGGTCAGCAAAGTAAAGCGACATCTTTTTCCTGAATCCGGCCTGTGATCTTATTTTCCGTGCAATGGCGCCAATCTGGTCAATAGCCCGGTAGCAGGACTTATAGGTGGCAAGTGCAGCTTTTTCACCTATTGTTTCTTTAAGCTGATAAAGCGGTTTATCCAGCTCATACTGCAACATAGAGGTAGTAGCAGAAGAGCTGCCATGAGCAATCTCCCGTTTATCGATCAGTATTGTCTTATACCCTTCCGCAACGCATTGGTGAGCGATCAGGCTGCCGGTGATACCAGCACCTACTATCAGCACATCGCACTCCTTATTCTCGTGCAAAGATGGATAAGAGGTGAGCAGCCCGTTTTTTATTAACCAGAATGGTTCATTTGACTTCAGGTCCATGTAAACAATAATAAAAATGTATACTAATCTTACAGGCAACAAAGAAGCGAACAAATGGGACGCTTTTCTGTACCTGATAAATAAATCCTGGCGGCTTGTTTCTGCTAATTTTTGCCGGGCATTGCTTCCGGCAGCTACAGGTGGTTACCAAATATAGCGATAAAATGCTACCGGCGCGGTGACTGTGCCAGTGGTTTAGTCCCGGGCTGATTGTGCTGATCACGTTCAGTAAAAAGCCTGATGGCTGTCATTATATGAGCCTTCCTGTAGTTGTTACTTTGAATAAATAAAATCAGGTGTTTGGAAAATTAACCATAAGCGAGATCGATGAGTTGCTGGCAAAACAGGTGGTGGGTCGCCTCGGATGCCACGCAAACGGCGTGACCTATGTGGTACCGGTAAGCTATGCTTATGATGGACATTTTATTTATGTACGGAGCTTTGAGGGTATGAAAATAAAGATGCTGAGACAAAATCCTGGTGTTTGCTTCCAGGTAGACGATACCAGGGATTTTTCGAACTGGAAAAGTGTAATCTGCTGGGGTGTTTTTGAAGAGCTGGAAGATAAAAGTAACCGGGATGCCGCCATTGAAAAATTACATTCCCGGCCGCTGCCATTAGTGAGCAGCGAAACCATGCATGTGTCGCCGATCTGGCCTTTCACTGATGATACAGAACAGGTGCATGGGGTTGTATTCAGCATAAAGATTACAGAAAAAACGGGACGATTTGAAAAGAGTGCGGAAGTTGAGTTCTACGCCAGTTGATGAAAATGCCGGGTTGATTGTATTGAAACAAATTCAGCATCAATCCGGCACCGCTGGCGTCTGGGTGTTGTAAATTCAGTTTTTTACAGTAGTTCCGTTTTTACCGAATATCTTTCTCAGTACTGCTTTTGACACAGCCTGTATGGATTCTATCCCTGCAGCCGGACGGTAGTTTCGTGTTTGCAGAACATATTTGGGTCTCAGCTCGCGGAGGTCAAACAAAATACTTTCCCATTCGTACAAACAACTGCCAGGCCCGTCAATACTGCATAGGCCTTCCTGCATTTGCTGGTAATGCCAGATCCGGTCATAATAATAAACCCCGGTATATTCATTCAGCATTTTTCTGCGATCAGCTCTTTTCATATTCTTATCAATCATTGCCAGGATCAGTACAGCATCAATTTCCCTGTCACAGAGCTCTCTGTAGGTATTTTCTTCGCTTAAATTTCGTAAACCGTTTTCGCCAAACTCATCGGCGGCAGCAACTGCATGGTATCCCCGGCGATTCAATTCAGTCGTTATTGATCTCTCCACGGCAGGGCGTATTGTATCTCCCTGTTCTTTTACAATCACAGCGATCATTATTCTGCGATAGGAGACCGGATAGCTGTGTTCTGCTTTCCATATCACCCGCAGATGTTTATGGCTGCATCCGGTAAGAAAAAGGATGAGCGTAAAGAAGAGGATTCTGCGATATGCAATCATCTGAAAGGAGTTTTATGGTAAGGCCCGCGGGGGCAGGGAATGCCTGCAAAAACTGTACTACGCCCCTGATTTACCTGCAGCGATGTATACAAATATGGTGCAGATCCACGCTTTATCGGCTGAGAACGGTAATCTGGTGGTATGATTATCGTCAGCAGGCCTTTTTTGACCACAATCAGCTTTTTTTCTAATTAACGTCATGACAGGCGTTTTTTCGTACGGATATTTTTGAGAAAAGATTGTATGGAAAAAATACTGATTGCAGTTGACGCAGCGGGAATGGAGAAGAATGCCGTTGAATTTGCCTGTTATCTGGGTAGATTGACCCGGTCGAAGATTACCGGTTTATTTCTCGAAAACATGCTGTCAGCCAATGACAGGGTTTTGCAGGAAGCAGCAGATTATGAGCATCAAAAACAGCCATTAGGTAACCGGATAGAGAACTATGAAAACAGAAAACAACTCATCGAAAAAAATATAAGTTTGTTTAAGGAAAAATGCATCAGCGAAGAAACCATATGCCATGTGCACCGCAACAGGGGTGTGCCTGAAAAAGAGGTGGTAATGGAAAGCCGTTTTGCGGATTTGCTGATCATTGACCCGGAAACCTCTTTTACCCCGAGTTATCGGGGAGCGCCCACTGCATTTACCAGGTATGTGCTGAAGAATGCGGAATGTCCGGTAGTCATAGCCCCGAAAAGTTGCACGGAGGTGGAGGAAATTGTCTTTACCTATGACCGGTCTGCCTCATCCGTATTTGCTATGAAACAGTTTACTTATCTTTTTCCGCAACTTCATAGTAAAAAGGTCACTATCCTGCAGGTGAGCGAAACCGGGCAATGGCAGGATGAAGACAAATACATATTTTCTGAATGGCTGAAAGATCACTACAGGGATTTACATTTTGAAGCATTAAAGGGAGAAACCGATACTGCGCTGCTGGATTATTTGTTGCGGAGAAAACATGTTTTTCTGGTAATGGGTGCTTATGGCAGAAACTACCTGTCGCAGGTGCTTAAGCATAGCCGTGCCAGGCTGCTGATTGCCACTGTAAACCTGCCGATCTTTATAGCACATCGCTGATCATCGCCTCTCAAGAAGAGGCTGACAATTCCGGGGCGCTATCTGGCTTTCTTTTTTTGTCTTTCCTGTTTTCTGAAATAACCCCGGAAAAGGATATTGTGCCGGGCAGCTTCCAGCAACTCATTGAAACTAGTGGTTCCTTTTTCAATGTTTTGGAGACTATTGGCAATATTCGCTGCCATTACTGAGTCTTTCAGCAGAGCGGCAACGGGTCCCTTGCCGGTGTTGACTTCGTTGTAGAGGTTGCCGACAGTCATATTGAGGTTCCCGGCCAGTTCGTAAGCCTCATCGCCAACCTGCCTGATTTTTTCAATGGCCAGGTTGAGGTTGGCTGCTAGTGATGTATCAGTAATAAATGCTCCCAGCGATCCTTTTCCTGCTTTGATATCTGTTACCATCAAATTGAGCGCATGTGTCATATCCCGGGCGTGCGCCGTTGCCAGTTGTATGTTTGTTGCCGATGTTCGGATATTTTCGGGAAGTGATTTGTCCTCGAGCAATTCCCAGATCACTTTACTGTTGCTGATTCTGTGCATGGTTATTTTCAGGTCTGCGGCAATATCTGAAATGTCTTCACTGGTTTTCGCAAGTTTCTGCAGCAGTCTGTCGGTATCAAAGGTTTCCTGGCAGGCCAGGATGTCTCCGTCCTGTACAGTGGCAGCGTTTCCTCTCACGGGTATAATATTCACCACTTTGTTGCCCACCAGCCCATCGGTACCAATCGATGCCAGTGCATTTTTCCGGATATGTTTCTTTAAACTGCTCTTGATCAGCATCACCACTTCAATAGTGGTGTCGTTCAGCACAGTTATTTCCCGGACGGTGCCTGCCTGTATACCAGAAAACCGGATATTATTGCCTGCGGTAAGCCCCTGTACATTCGGGAACCGTGCGCTGAGCTGAAAGTTGTCGCCAAAAAGATTTTGATTTTTGCCGATTACATATAACAGGATGATTAAAAAAAGCAGCCCTGCCAGTACGAATACGCCAAGTTTGATATTTCTTACCGATGTATTTCCCATAATGTGATTATTCGAAAAATTTTTTCACTTTGGGGTCAGCAGATCGTTGCAATTCTTCCATTGTCCCCAATGCATAGCATTTGCCTTCTATCAGCATGAGCACTTTATCGCTGGCCATTTTTACGCAGTTCATATCATGCGATATGATGATAGAAGCTGACCGGTATTTTTTCTGTATGCGTATCATCAGTTCGATGATTTCTTTTGCCGTTATGGGATCGAGTCCCGTAGTTGGCTCGTCATAAAGAATGATATCCGGTTTCAGGATCAGTGTACGGGCCAGCGCTATCCGTTTTCTCATACCGCCCGATAGTTCGGCCGGCATCATATCGATGGTATGCTGCAGACCCACGTCTTCGAGCGCATTCATGACCAGCGTATCCACTTCGTCCTGCCTGAGACGTATGGAATGACGGCGAAGCGGAAACTCCAGGTTTTGCCTTACACTCATTGAATCATACAAGGCATTGCTCTGAAAAAGAAAACCGATGCGTACCCTGATTTTATCCAGTTCCTCCATCGATAACTCCGGTATGTTTTGTCCCAGTACCCTGATGGTACCGCTATCGGGTTTTACCAGTCCAATGATACATTTGATAAGAACAGATTTACCCGAGCCGGATTTTCCCAGTACTACAATGTTTTCTTCTTTATGCAGCAGCATGCTGAAATCAATCAAAACTTTATTACTTCCAAATGACTTGTACAGGTGCTCCACGGCAATAATCTCGTTGTCTTCGTCCGGCAGTGGACTATTGCGTGTGTTATTGATTGTTTGCAGCACTTCTTTTTTTAATTTAATCCCAGTATATCGGTGATCTGTACAGCAACCAGGTCGATAAGGAAGATGAGTACAGAAGAAATGACCACGGCAGAGTTGGCTGATCTTCCCACTCCTTCGGTGCCTTTTGTGGAATAATATCCCCTGTAGCATCCGATAAGACCAACAGCAAAGCCAAAAAAGAATGATTTTACGAAAGCAGGAATTACATCGCCAAAGGAGAGGTTGCCAAGCACCTGGTTCCAGAAGAGATCAAAACTGGTAGTGCCCCTGATATTTACTCCCAGGAAGGAGCCATACAGAGAAATTGCATCACCGAGCATCACCAGTACTGGAAGCATAACTGTGCTGGCAAGCACTCTGGTCACCACCAGGTACTTAAAAGGGTTGGTGCCCGACACCTCCATGGCGTCTATCTGTTCGGTTACTTTCATAGATCCCAGTTCGGCACCTATGCTGCTACCGATTTTACCGGCAAAGATCAGGGCCACGATTACCGGACCAATCTCGCGTACAATAGCAATACCCACCATTGCCGGCAATTGCGATTCTACTCCATAATCAATCAGCGAGGGGCGTAGTTGCATGGTAAGAACCAACCCCATAATAAAAGCTGTCAGACCAATCAAAGGCAACGACCTGTATCCGATAATAAAACACTGCCGCAAAAACTCGGCGATTTCATACCTGGGCCGAAAACATTGTGAAAAGAACCTGCCGGTGAACCTCAACAGGACACCTGTTTCTTCAAGAAAACTTTGCCAGGACCTTGATGGCGTCATAAATTCTGGTATATAATAATAGTTGGTTGCTGCAACAGGCAAATCGCTGATATATCCCGATGCTATTATGTAATTTTTCGTTCTGTAAGTTCTTTCGCTTATGTTATTTGCCGGCGGGCTTTTCGATTTCAAAGCTAATCTTTGCTGTGATACGGTAATCTGTAATCTTATTGTTTTTTACAGTTGCGCTGTGATCCTGCACATAAACAGACCGGATATTGTTCAGCGTACGACCTGCTTCTGTTACGGCCTTTTGGGCAGCATCTTCCCAACTCTTTTCTGAGTTGGCCATTACTTCGATTACTTTAAGAATTGCCATTGTTGTAGAGTTTAAGGTTAACTGATCAGCAATGAAGGTACCGGGCAGCGATTAGGGCAAAGATGACTATTGTTATGAAACCGGGTAATTGTAATCAGGCCGGTGCCAGCCCTGCTCCTGGCGTATGCAGGCAAGTGTAACGGCTCATTCCGGCAAAAGCAATGATTTCCAGTAAAGTACTGCGGTTTGGATTCAATTCCAGCACGACTGAATATAATAATGTGGCCACAATAACAATGCCATGTAAGCCGGAGCGGACTGGTCGCATTATTCCGTTTATTTTATACGTGATGTTGGAATGTCGCTTCTGCGCGAAATGAGTTCGGTCAGCGGTTTCGCTGATGACTGTCATTTATGAGCACAGGTGCTGCAGAATATATTTGTGCAGTCCGGATACCTGCCGGTAAATGATATGCTGTTTTACCTGCAAAGGTGATTGCAGCGGTAGCCGGCGGTCAGTAAACCTGTTTAATCATATTAAATTTCAGATTATGAAAAGCGATGTTCAGATTCAGAAAGATGTGATGGATGAGTTGAAGTGGGAGCCATTTCTTAATTCGGCAGAGATTGGGGTGGCGGTTAAAAACGGTATTGTTACCCTGTCGGGTCTTGTAGACAGTTATCCTAAAAAGCTGGCCGCCGAAAGGGCTGCAAAGAAAATAGCGGGTGTAAAAGCAATAGCAGAAGATATTCAGATTGGTGTATCTCCTTCGTTTCGAAAAAGAGACGACGAGATTGCAGAGGCGGTTCTTAATGCGCTGAAATGGCATGCCGGCGTTCGTGAAGAATTGATTAAAGTGAAAGTAGAGAATGGAATTGTTCAATTGAGTGGCCAGGTAGACTGGGAGTATGAACGCACCAGTGCTGCGACTGCTATCGAAAACCTGGGCGGTGTGAAATCGGTCATCAATCTTATTACGATCAGGCCGATGGTTACGGCAGCTGACGTGCATAAAAAGATTGATGCTGCTTTGCAGCGAAGCGCCACGATCGATGCAGGGCGTATTGTTGTAGAAGCCGTAGGCAGTAAGGTGATACTTAGTGGTTATGTTCGCTCATTTGCCGAAAAGGAAGATGCAGAAAGTGCTGCCTGGAATGCTCCGGGGGTTACGAAGGTGGAAAGCAAGCTGCTGATAGAAAGCCCTGAATATGCCTTTGAAGACTAATAAAACCCGCTTTAAAACCAGGTAAGGGTATAATAAAAGCTGTCTTCCGCAGGTAAGACAGCTTTTATTATGTACAGTAATACCAGGGATGATTGGGTAAGTCAACTTAATTCGGAAAAATGATTTTTAGCTTCTGCATGAGCTCGTCCGGAGTCCAGGCTCCTGAAATCATCAATCGTTTCAGTGTGAACAATGCATCTGCAGAGCTCGGTTTGCCGGTAAGTTGAAAGGCCGCTCTGAAATGGCGGGCTTTTAACTGGCTGATAGCTGAATCGGTCCAGCTGCCGTAAGGATAGGCGAAGTAATAAACTTGTTGGCCGGTAATTTTTTCGAGCTGTTGTCTGCTGTAGTCAAGCTGTTTATTCCAGTCTGTTTTTGCCGAAGCCAGGCTGGGATGGTCATAGGTATGGCAGCCGATAGTGTGTCCGCTGTCTGCCAGTATTCTTATTTCTTTTTCGGTGAGGTAATACTTTTTTCCAATAAAAGCGGTTGGAATAAAAAAGACGGCTTTAAACCCATATTTGCTTAGCAAAGGCGCAACCAGCGAAAAGTGCTGTGCATGACCGTCATCAAATGTAATGGTCACAGCCTTCTGCGGCAGAGGGATACCGCTGGTGAAATGCTGGTAAATATCTTCCGGCAGCACAGTTGAATAGCCGCTATCGCGCAACATTTTAAGTTGCTGCTCAAGATGGTTAACACTTATCCAGAGCTGATCTTCCTGCGGCGGCTTTACGTATATGTTATGGTAGCAGAGAATAGGTGGCTGATGCTTACGTGGAGTAAATGAGGTCGTATGCATTTTTTTGCTCACAACCATCGTACCGGCATTGTAAAGCGAAAAGATCAGGCAAAGCAGTAATCCACCTTTTATTGATTTGAGTAGCAGCATAGTTGTTTATTTTCTTCTGGTGCGGGCGGGCTGTCTGTGATAATCACATTTCGTTCAGAAAATTACAGGCAGGCAAAAGATGCAGCGCCCCAGAGAGTAGTGTCGGGATTGAGTATAATACTGACTGGTATGCGGTCGAGCAGGTAATTCATACGGCCTGCCTGGCAAAAGCTGGCATTAAAAGAATACTGATGTAATAATGGACTGATATGGGGTACAATACCCCCGCCAATAAAAATGCCGCCTCCTGCATTGAATTTGAGGGCCAGATTGGCAGACTCGCGGGCAAGGTATTTTGTGAAAAGCTGCATGGTTTGTCCGCAGATTTCGGATTCATCCGTATGCTGGCTTATTACAGCAGCCATGTCGGCATTTGTCAGCTTTTGCTTTAACCATCCTGGTTCTGCCAGTTTCTTTTTATCCCGCAGAAAGCGGTAAATATTCTGTATGCCCGGGCCGGATACCAAACGCTCCCAGCTTACATGCGAAAACTGTTCTTTTAGTGCGAGCAATAACTGATAGTCTACTTCGTCATATGGGGCAAAGTCACAATGCCCGCCTTCTGTTGCAAAGGGGTGATATTTTTCACCGTCCCGGTAAAGACCCGCTTCGCCCAGGCCGGTACCCGGGGCAATAATTGCGGCATTGCCGGCAAAGCCGTTGCCTGCATGCACGATCTCTATTTCATTGTCTGAAAGTAACTGCAGCCCATAGGCTGTTGCTTCAAGATCGTTGATGATACATACTTCACGTGCACTGAACTGCTGTAGTAATTCCTGGTTGTCGATTGTCCAGTTGATGTTGGAGAGCCTGGCTACGCCGTTTACTACAGGGCCAGCCACACCCAGACTGATGATGTGCGGATGGGGATATGGTTCCAGGAATTTTCGGATTATATCTGTTAACGCAGGGTAGGCAGCAGACGGGTATCTTGAAGTGCCAATGATTAGACAAGAGTCATGATCGGGCTGTATTAATACCAGCCTGGTATGAGTACCCCCTACATCGCCAGCGAGTACAATATCGCCCTGCCGGTGATTTTTTTGCTGTCCGTCTTTCAGCTGTAGTAACATAGTGTTACGGGGTATTAGGATTACAGGATTTTGCTCAGCGGCTGTGCTACCACCCTTGTTTTAAAAGCATCGAAGGCATTTTCTACAGGTTTGAGTTCTTCCGGACTCACTCCATCAAGATCTGTATTCATCGCTTTCTTTTTGCCGGGATCCTTTAATCTCATTCCCGCCATTTTCATCATAAGCCTGTCAGCAAACGACAGCTGGCTATGTATGAGCCGACCTTTCAGAAAATATATTTCTGACTGTAGGAGCAGGCTGTTGGGGATACTTACTTTTACAGACTTATTTCTTTCTATCTCTTCACTGTCAGATGTTCCACCTACAATAAAAAAAATCATTTTTTTTAGCCGCAGTTCAGGCTCATACTTCTTCAACCACTTTGCCAGCCGGAATTTTCCATAATAAACCGGGGTGCCAAGCAAAAGAAGGTCTGCCTTTTCAATCATAGCAGAAGTGACCTCTTTTGACTTCATAACCGGTGTGTGGAGTGCTGTACTTAACCATTCGGCATACTGGCGTGTGGCTCCGTATTTGCTGTCGTAAATGATAAGGGCGGTCATAGTCGTTAAGTTTGATTTTATTTTACGGGTGACTGCCATCTTTTTAGATACTGCAGCCGGTTTATGGCCGCTTCCAGGATATCGGGTGGCAACTGGTCTGCATCCATTCTTGAAATCATGCGGGTTTTCATTTCTTCGAGCGTAAGATCAGGATTGGTAAATACTCCGTGCTGATAGCAGAATTTGCAGTATTCCCTGTTTTTGCTTCCGTCTTTTTCTGTTCCCCAAAGTTCAGGACCGTCAAGCGGCATACTGCAACTCTGGCAATAGCTGGTGTTGTCCATTAGTAGTATTATTTTAATTATGTTTATGACAATAATTTTATCCTGTCTAGAAGGCCAACGGTTTCTTTTCGCCAGTCTGAGCCGCGATAACGTTTGCTTTCAGCATATCATTGATGATCATTTTACCATAACTATCTACCAGGCTGCTGCCGGGCGGGTCAAATGACTGGCTCTGCGCAGAATATAATAATTGCGTGGTGGTATTTATTTTATAGAGATTGCTTTCCCAGAAATATTTAGTGTCTGTAACATAGTAGCCGGGGGCATACACACGGTCATACATCGTAGAATAATATCCCCAGAAACGGTTATGATAAACGGAGTAGGGAGAATAGTAGACCCTGCCCGGAACATAATATCGTTCTTTTGTTTTATCAAGCAATACTATCGTTAATACCGCATCTATACCACTATTAGTAAGTTTGGTGAGCGCTTCCTGCTCTGTCATCTGCTGAAAGGCTTTTGGGCCAAACTCATCGCAGGAGCATACTGCAGTATATCCCAGTGCGGTTAGTCTGGATACAAGATTTGCTTCCATATTTTCCCTGATTGTTCTGTCAGGCTCATTGATCAATCCCAGTACGAGCACTTTTTTGAATTTTTCAGGGCTCACATTTTCTGCTTTCCAGGAGCTGGTAATCCGGGGAGCGGTACAGGTGGTGAAAAGAGCGAGTGAAAAAATCAGTATAAAGTGAACGGGTTTCATAATAATAAATTTGATTGAAAGGTATACGGGTATGTATCCGCAACTAATGATCTGGGTCATTCGCCATCCCGATTGTAGTCACTATTCTAGGCTGTAGTGCCCGGTTATTTATGTGCGATAAAGATGGGGCAGTTATGTTCTTTTATGACACTGGTCACAAAGCTCCTGTGCAGCAGTCGCGATAGCCCGGACCGGCCAAAGGCGCCGCTTACAAGAATACTTGCTTTGTTTTCGGTAAGCCAGGTCGAAAAAAACTTTTTGGGGTCAGGGCCAAAATGCAGGAGAGTGAGATCGGGAAAATGGCGTGCAGCCATTTCCTGAATGTTCAGTTCATCGGGCATGGGCTCGCTGATTTCCTCATTGGCATGTACGAGTGTGGTTGGATTGCCGGCCAGCTCCGGTAAAAGATAGGAAAATTGCTTAATAGCAAATACAGAGGCTTCACTGCCATCGTATGCAAGAATATTGCGCTGGGGAAATTCAACATTGTCGGGTACCAGTAGTACCGGGCATTCGATGCCATGAAGAACCTCCTTTAAATAGGCATTTGGCTCTTCTCCCACGCCCGCATAAAATGAATTACTGCTGATGATAAGCAGGTCTGCAAACCGGGTTTCATTCTTTAATTCAGGAATGGCAAAGTCAAAGTAATCTTTATGAAGCCTGTGTTCAATGCCATGGTCGATGCAATAGTTTTCGAAGTGGCGGATATTTTTCTTTATTATCTCCGCACTTTCATGCTCTACTAGTGGTATAAAATCATTTTCCGGTGAGCCTCCCGCATAGCTCCATAAATGAGAAATTGTAGTTTGCGGCATAAAGGCTCCCACAATGAGAACCGGATTTTTTTCATTCAGCCGGTTTGCAAATTCAAGAGCGGCGCCTGAATAGCTGGTGCCATCAAAAGCGATCAGTATCTTTCTCATGATATGAATATTTAATGCTACGAATCTATGCGTTCATAATAACTGGATGCCTGACCGCACGCAGCTCAGTTGCTGATACCTGTCAAGTCTTGGGCGCATAGAAACCCGGAACTGGAAAACTCAAACGATGCGCCCTGTTGTGATGACCGCCATCAAACTTTCTGATGACCGCCGTCAGTAGCCCGCAGGCCGGATGCATCTGGTTTTGATACGCTGTTTGAAAGCGATAGGGTAAAGTTTTATTCGGGGGGTGTGCAGTAAAGCTGCATGGGGATTAAAGGTTAGGGTGGAAAAGGGTAAAAAAAAGAAGCGCATACCAGATACTGTGTATATGTTTGGCGTGTTGGGTTACCGGTTGTTTTTCGCTTAACTCCCTGGGAATTAATTTTTAATAATGATCTGCTACGGCACTGACGCGAAGAAGGCGATAAATCAGTAACTTGTTAAGGTTTCTCCCCTCAGGTTATTCTCACTTAAATAGATACCGGTATGCCGATCCCCAGTCATGCTGTAGATATGTCAAAAAATGATTTTTTGACAGACTTATGCAGTTGCATAAAGGAGGGGTTGGTTGTAGTAGAAAAAGCTACCGGAAAAGTTGTTTTCTGCAATGAAACCTGGCTCAGGATGTTTGATCTTTCCGGCGCTGCTGAAATGGGCATGCCGCTGTTAATGGCATTCCGGAAAGTGAAGCTTTCTGAAGCCGAGATCGCGATACGTCAGCGAATGCTGGATGAAAGAGGCCTGTTTAATGAGCATATTGAATACATCTCCAGCAATGGCCGCTCGTTTTGGGGCGAGGTAACATTCCGGCAGTTGCAGAAAGCAGAATCCGTATACTGGCTGGCGGTGATCACCAAAATTGATAATGTAAGAAAAAGTGAACAGCAGGCAGCCCAGTACAAACAACGTTTCGGAGTGCTGGTAGATCATGCAAGTATGGGAATTATAGAAACAGACTGCCAGGCCTATATCATCAATATAAACCGGTTTGCTTTAAATCTTTTTGGATATAGTAAAAGGGAAATAATCAATAAAAAGATCGAATTACTTATACCGGAAAGGTTTCATTCCCATCATGTGCATCATAGAGGTGATTATATTTCGCAGCCCAAAAACAGGCCCATGGGAGTGGGGATGGATCTTTTTGCCATTAAGAAGGATGGCACCGAGTTTCCGGTCGAAGTAAGTCTGAGCAATTATACCCGCAATGGCAATCAATATGTAATTGCATTTGTAAGCGATATTTCTGTCCGGAAAAATTCCGAGATGGAGGTCAAAAAGCTGAATGATGTGCTGGAGGAAACGGTAGAGCAGCGAACAAAAGAACTACGGGTAGCGGTATCGCAACTGGAGCGGTCAAAGGAAAATCTTGCCAACCTGCTCAGGAAGGAAAAAGATCTGAGCGAGCTGAAATCACGATTTGTATCCATGGCCTCACATGAGTTCAGAACTCCTCTAAGTACTATACTGTCATCGGCCTACCTGCTGGAGCAGTACAATACCGGCGATGAAAAACCCAAACGCGAAAAGCACCTGAAACGTATTGTCTCGTCTGTAAATATGCTGACCGATATTCTCAACGACTTTCTCAGCGTAGGTAAAATAGAGGAAGGTAAAATACATGTCAGGTATTCCGAATTTGATATGCAGGAACTGGTAATAGCTGTAATTGAAGAAATAAAGAACAATTTGCGTAAAGGACAGGTTATCCGGTATGAGCATGAGGGCAAGTCGACCGTCTTTCTGGATGCTTCTCTACTGAAACATATTGTTATGAACCTCGTGTCAAATGCCGGCAAATTTTCACCCGAAGACAGCGATATCTCGATCCGGACAGTTGTAGCGGAAGGCTATTGTTCCTTTTCAATAAAAGACAGGGGGATGGGGATTTCAAAAGATGATCAGCAGCACCTGATGGAACGTTTTTTCCGTGGAGCAAATGCCAGCAATGTACAGGGAACGGGCCTTGGATTGCATATTGTATCCAAATACCTGGAACTGATGGATGGAACCATTTCGTGCACCAGCGAAGTGGAGAAAGGAACGGAGTTTTTAATAGTGTTCAATATAAAAGCCAGCCACCATGAAAAAGATACTGATCATTGAGGATAATGAGGATATCAGGAGTAATACAGCTGAGATTCTCGAATTGTCCAATTACCAGGTAATCGTAGCCGAAAACGGAAAGGTAGGTGTAATAAAGGCCCTGGAGACAAAGCCCGACCTGATTATCTGTGATATTATGATGCCCGAACTGGATGGTTATGGCGTGCTGCATACCATTCAGCGAAATGAGACGCTGAAGAATACCCCCTTTATCTTCCTTACAGCCAAAACAGAACGGGCAGACCAGCGAAGGGGAATGGAGATGGGCGCGGATGATTATATCACCAAACCATTTGATGGTACTGAGCTGCTCAATGCCGTCAGCAGCCGGATGAAAAAAATTGAGCTACTGAAAAAAGATTTAAATGCCGATCCGGGCGGAGTAAAAGAGCTACTTGCTTCATCAGGGATAAAAGACCTGGAGGCAATTACGTCAGACAGAAACATAAACCGGTATAAGAAGAAACAAATCGTTTATTCGGAAGGCAATCATCCCAACCGGCTTTATTATGTACTAAAAGGAAAAGTGAAAGCCTATAAGACTAACGAAGATGGCAAGGAACTGATCACCGAGTTATTCAGTAAGGGCGATTTTGTAGGGCATGTGGCATTGCTCGAGAAATCTACCTATAAGGATAGTGCCGAAACGCTCGAAGACACTGAGCTGGCTATAATTCCCCGCGAGGATTTTGATGAATTGATTGATAAGAATCCCGAAGTAGCGCGCAAATTCATTCAGTTGCTGGCTCGCAATATATCTGAAAAGGAGAACCATCTGCTTAAACTGGCCTACAGTTCCCTGCGCAAAAAGGTAGCTGATGCTTTATTGATGATTCAGGCAAAATACCGTAAAACTGCGGACGAACCTTTTTATATAGATATCAGCCGCGAAAATCTGGCAACAGTGGCTGGTACAGCAACCGAGTCGCTGATCAGGACACTGAGTGATTTCAGAAGCGAAAAACTGATTGATATACTGGAGGGGCGGATAGTAATCCTGAACCAGCGAAAACTGGAAAATATGCTCAATTGACCGGTGGAAAAAGCGACCCCGTACCGTCAATAGTCAGCAACATCATATGTTTTCCAGCAGGTATTCGTTGAACTCCAGTTTAAGCTGATCAAATTGTTTCTTTACAGTATTGATCTTAATCCGGATGTTTTGGCAAAAAAGCTCAACAGATGCTTCAAATAGTTCATCTGCCACCAGTTCGCTGACAAGCAGTTTGTCAAACTGGGAGACATCGTTTTTTAATAAGCCTATTAAAGCATCCTGTCTCAGGAAACTGGTTTGGAAATTTTCTGCATTTATAAGCAGGTCTTTGCCGGAATTTTCCTGTAGTATTTCTGAAAGCCGGTTTTTGAGGTGAATGTTTTCATCTGTCAGAAAGACAAGGGTCCGTTTCCAGCCATTACTTTCATATTGAAGCTGCCGTATTTTTAATGCAGGCATAACGCTCTTCTTTTCTATTTCCATAGTTGTGCACGGTTGTGATAAATAATTCTGCCAAAACAAATTTACCCCTGTGGTTATGCCATAGTGAGAACGATTGTCATAGGTTTTACTGATACAGATCAGGAAAGTTTTTTGTATCCGGTACTGCTAAAGGGATATACATGTGTCCTTAGGTGCAATGGCAAAGTGAGTGCTATTTTAAAAATTAATGAACATGGAGGGCTCCTATATTTTACCCGCGCTGAGCTATTGAAAAGTTGAACCGCGGCGGAAAAAGGAAAATCTGCTGATGGGTATCGGGGTGTTTTTAATGGGAAATTACGGCACCCGGATACTATCGGGCATCAGTGTAGTATGGAAAAAATTACCACTCATGAAATGAGATTACCGGAATCTTAATGTTACGCGCCTTATAAAGCTGGCGTAGAAGAATCGGTTTTGCAGATAAAATAGTATGCAAATAATTAGTTGTCAGAATCTGTTTCGGACGGCCTGTCACATTCGTCGATTTTTACTAAAAGAACCGGCACGTTTTTTACAGGCACTTACTGGCACAGTATCTGCGTACCAAGTGTTAAGGTTTGCTCAACTAGCTGATAAGCAGCTCCCCCCGGAGCTTTTATATCAGATTTTGGAGTAATTTTACGGCCGGCCATTATTGCCGTAATGCCTTTTGCATGAATCGTTCACAATAAAAAAATAAACATGAGAAAGTACCTGATGATTCTATGTTCGGTAGCTATTTTTTCCTGTACCAAGAATAACAACAATGACAATAACCAGGGTGAGCTCAGCGATTTTGATAAAGAGTTTATCTCGAAGGCAGGAATGGCTAATGTGGCCGAAATTCAGATAGGCGAGCTGGCCGTGGGGCAGGCAACAAATGTAAGTATCCGGAATTTTGCCCGTGATATGGTAAACGATTATACCCAGTTTCACCAGCAGCTTCGGGTTCTCGCCAACGCAAATGGCCAGACTGCTCCCGAGGCGATGGATGGCGACCATGAGAGTTTAAAGAACCGGCTCATGGGACTTAGCGGCCGCGAGTTCGATTCCACTTATATCAAAAACCAGGTGCTCGATCATCAAAATGCCATCGCTTTATATCAAAGCGAGGTGGATGCTGGTGCCAATGGAGACGTGCGCAATTTTGCTTCATCCATGTTGTCGCAATTGCGTACAAGACTTCAGCGTGCCGAGACGCTTGCGGAATTGTTTCCCTAAACAACATAAGCGGTCAAACATCGGGTCTCTTTTTAGCCTGATCTGAAACAAACAGGCGGAGATCGTTTTTACGCACCTATAAAAGTGAAACGCTGGTCATTGTCTGACCAGCGTTTTTTTATGCCCTTGATAATCTTTTTAATTAAAATCATATACTTATATATTGTTATTTTTAATATAATGTATGTATTTTTCGTATTATGCCGGCCCGTTGACTGCTGGAAATTCTGCTATTTTTCTGCAGGTTTTGTTCTTCAAGTGAAAATTTGAATACATTTACTACTAGAATAGAATAGGACAGATGGTCCTTCTTATTCCATTAACTAACAGGCTTGCGCACCACACATGCAGAATATTTACGAGCAGATTAAAGAGCTGGAGCACATCCAGGGTCTTTCGAAACACGAGCAACTGGTACAGGGAATTATCAATGCCATTAATGACAAACTGATAGCAAGGGGCGACATGCTTCCTTCTGTGAACAGTCTTATTAAGGAGCTGGGTTTTGCCCGGGAAACAATTGCCAAAGGATATAAGGAACTCATCAGCCGGGGCATTGTAGAGTCGAAGAACAGGATAGGTTTTTTTGTGGCAAATGAGAGTACGGAAAATGTATTACGGATTGTGCTGGTCATTTTTGCTTTTGACAGCTTCCAGGAAATATTTTATAAAACATTTCGTGACCGGCTGGGAAAGCGGGCCCATATCGATATTTTCTTTCATCACAATAATATAGATGTTTTTGAAAGCATCATCTCTACGGTACGCGGCAAATACGGTATGTATGTGGTAGCGCCGATTCCGCACAAACGCACAGCTGCAATTTTGAATACGCTGCCACTCAATAAATTTCTGATGATAGACCGCTATCAGGAGCTGGCGGGTGATTTTTCTTATGTTGTACAGGAGTTTGGCGAGTCGTCTTACCGGGCCTTTGCAGAGCTGGCACCCGCTATCCGCAGTTTTAAAGGAATGATTCATTATCACCGCCCGGCTTCGGATACGCCGATAGAGATTATTGAAGCATACAAGCGGTTTATAAAAGATTACCAGATCAACAGTGTTATTCGTACAGAATATATACCCGGTTCAATCGAAAAGGGGTTTGTCTATTTTACCATCAATAATGCGGAGTTGTGGCAGATGCTGAAAGATGCCAAAGCCAAGGGATATAAACTGGGTCGCGATGTGGGGATTCTTTCGCACAATGATGAGATTGTGAAAGAGATCATTTTTGATGGCATCACCACTTATTCCACCGATTTCAGCAAGATGGCCGAGAAGTCGGCCGAGTTTGTTGCAAAAAGGAAACCGATACGTGAAGTAATACCTACCGTGCTCCTGCGCAGGGGTTCACTCTGATTGGCAGATTATGAATGTAACGATACTTGTCAGTTTTATTCTGATGACGGCTACGGCTGCGGCGATATCTGTATACTTTACACGTAAGCAGAAGACTCAAACTGCTATCAGTTATTTTCTGGGCAACCGCAGTCTGGGTTTCTGGATGATCGGTAGTTCACTTTTTCTCACCAATATGAGTGCCAACCAGTTTATTGGTGAAAATGAGTTTGTCTATACAACCAATATGTCGGTGATGGCCTGGGGCATGAGTTCCATTCTCGCCATGCTGCTGGTGGCCGAGTTTCTTATGCCGGTATATCTGCGTATTGGTGCCGTCACTACTCCCGATTTTCTGGCCAGGCGTTTTGACAGGCAGACACAACGAATTGTATCCATCGTCTTTTTGCTCAGCTATTTTGTAAACCTGATTCCTTCCGTGCTGTATGGGTCAGCCGTGGCACTGAACGGTATCTTCCATATCGATCAGTTGCTGGGCTGGAGTTACTTCAGCACCATTCGTGTGATTGTGCTGGTGGTAGGAGTTATAGGCTGCCTGTATACCGTATTGGGCGGCTTAAAGGCAATTACAGTTACCGATGTGGTACAGGGCATCGGAATGCTTATTGGAGGCATCTTTATTGTGTATTACGGATTCGATTACCTGGGTGGGGGAGATGTGTGGCAGGGTGTGCAAAAACTTACGCAGGAGCATCGCGGGCACCTCAATGCCATCGGCGGCCCGGGCGATGTGTTGCCGTTTGGAACATTATTTACCGGTATGCTGCTTATTAATATCTACTACTGGGGTATGGAGCAGTATATCGTGCAGGAAGCGCTTGCTTCCAAAAACCTGGCCGAAAGCCAGAAGGGAATTTCGCTGGCCTGTGTGGGTAAACTGATTGCCCCGCTTTTGCTGAATGTACCGGGGCTTATTGCGGTGCATTTATACAGCGATCTGCCCAATCCGGCCACCGTTTTTCCCCGTATGGTCAGCGATGTGCTGCCGCCGGTATTTATCGGGTTGGTAGCAGCCATCGTACTGGGTGGCGCACTCAGCACCTTCAATGCAGGGCTGAATAGCACCGGTACACTTTTTTCAATGAACATTTATAAACCCTGGCTCGAGCGAAACGGCGATACAGCCAGCGAAGCTAAACTGGTGAAGAGCGGGCGCCTGCTGCAAATCGGCGTGACAATCGTGGCGATCATTTTTTCACCTTATATTATGCATTTCAGTGGCGGTTTTTATAATTACCTCCAGAAAGTAAGCAGCTTTTTCAGTGTGCCTGTTTTCACCATTATGATAGTAGGATTACTTACCCGCCGGGTACCTCCGCTGGCGGCCAAAGTGGGTATCGTGTTTTTTGTGGTACTCTATTCGGCTACGCAGTTTGTCTTCGATACCGGCCTGCATTACCTGCATGTACTGGCTATTCTTTTTGTACTCACCACCATACTCATGCTGGCAATTGGCAGGTGGAAACCGCTTGCCCGGCCTTTTGCCCTGCCGGTTGGCTCTACGCACCGGGTAGAGCCCTGGAAAAATCGTTATTGGTTTTTTGCACTCTTACTCATACTGATGGTGCTGATGTTTCTGGTATTCTCCCCGCTCGGTCTGGCCCGTTAATATATTTTAAAATAATCAGTCATGAACCTACGCGCCCTTTTAAAACTGTCAAAAAAGAAAATAGTCCTGACCTGGTTTCTATGTCAGCTGTTCGTTGCAATACCTTTTGCACAGTCTGCTGAAAAAATTATTCGTGTCGGCCACGATATGCGTATCCGCTACGATCTGGAGAGTGGCAGCTATGCCATTGACTGGAAAGGGCAGCAACTGATTGGACAGGCCCACGCACTGATTGGTGCTGAGTTGCCCATCGATAGCCGCCAGGCCGGAAAAGCCCGCCTGCGCAGCAGACCGGTAAAAACACCTCTTGGCCGTGCCACACTCTATACAGTATCCTTTGCGGGTCAGTCATCGCTGCAGCAGCTTTTTTATGTATTTAAAAACCGAAGCTACTTTATCACCTGCCTGCGCTATGCGGGAGGCGAAGCCATTGGTTATATGACGCCATTGCAGACCGATCAGCTGAAATGGACGGCCACCGGCGATAACCGGGCCCTGTATGTACCCTATGATAATGATATGTGGGCCCGCTACAATGCAGCCCCGCTGACCAGTGCCGATTTTACCGGCAGCGAAGTCACAGCTTTGTATAATGCCGGCACTAACGAGGGTTTTGTCATTGGTTCGCTTGATCAGCGGGTATGGAAATCGGGCATGCGGGTAAAGGGCAGCAACGGGGATGGGTATGCGAGTCTTTCTGCTTTTGCAGGATTCACAGACAGCGTTGTCACACACGACATTATTAAACACGGTAAGGTGCAGCCGGAGAGCGGGGTGTTGTACTCCCCGCAACTGTTGGTGGGTTGTTTTGACGACTGGCGCACTGGAATGGAGGTTTTTGCAAGTGCAGGTAATCAGGTGTCTCCCCGCGTGGTTTTTGACTGGGATAAAGCCACACCCATGGGCTGGAACAGCTGGGGCGTGCTGCGGGAAAAAATTCGTTTTGAGCAGGCCATGGGTGTAATTGATTTTTTTGCTGATAGCTGCCAGGGCTTCCGTAATGCGGATAATAAATTGTTTCTGGATCTGGATGCTTTTTGGGACAATATGACACCGGGCGGCCTGGATGGGGATGTCAGCAAACTCGAAGCTTTTGTAAAACATTGTAAGGCCCGGGGTTTCAGCCCCGGCATTTACTGGACACCATTTGCCGATTGGGGCAAGTGGGACCGTAAGGTGGAGGGAGCCGACCCGCAGTACAGCTATGCTCAGACCTGGACAACTCAGGCGGGACGTATGCTTGATATTGACGGAGGCCGGGCTATGGATCCCACACATCCTGCCACCCGTCAGCGCATTGTACATACTATTAATAAGATGAAAGCGCTGGGTTTTGAAATGATCAAAATTGATTTCCTTGGTCATGGTGCGCAGGAGGCTGATCATTTTTTTGACAAACAGGTTACGACCGGCATGCAGGCATTCAATCAGGGTATGGCTTTTCTTGATAGCGTTTTAGGTAAGCAAATGCTGATCTATGCTGCCATCTCACCCAGTATGGCTACTTCCCGGTTTGTACATGTGCGCCGCATTGCCTGCGATGCCTTCAGCAGTCTGGATAATACAGAATATACGCTCAACAGTACCGGATATGGTTGGTGGCAGCGTTTCATCTATAATTATATCGATGCCGATCATATCGTATTTGCCAGCGAAACCGAAGGTGTAAACAGAGCCCGGATGGCTTCAGCCCTGGTAACGGGTACCCTCATTACGGGCGATGATTATTCTGCATCTGGCCCGTGGAGTGCTGCAGGTAAAAAGTTGCTGCAGAACCCCGCTTTACTACAGGTAATCCGCGATGGAAAAAGTTTCCGGCCTGTTTTTAGCAATACCGGCAACAGGGGAGTAGAAGCGTTTTTCAAAACCACTGGCCAGTATCAGTATATAGCCCTTTTCAATTTTGGCAATACATCGCGGTCTTTTTCCCTGACGCAGGCGCAACTCCCATTACTACGGCAACATGACCAGGTGATGCAGAATCTTTTTACCGGTGAATCAATAACCCTTACCAATTCTACGCTGGCGTGGATACTGCCGGCTGGCGATGCTGTTATTTTACGGATTCAGGCTTCGGGCAAAGCGCAGTAAGCGGGTTCCGGCCTGAGTTTTCCAACTGTTGATAAACTCCTGAAAGGATTTTCGGCCATTTTTTGGCTGGAAAAAAATAAGTTAATACATTAGTGGAATAGTATAGTATAGTACAGATGAAAAACTGGCTGGCTATGCTATAGCACGGTTGCCAATCGTGTTTACCAAACAACAATTGCTTAAATATGATTATCCGATTTGCTTGTTATCAGGGAAGGAAATTGCTGTGTTCCGGTTTCCCTGGCTTTTCGCTTTTTCTGCTTTTTTTCATTGGTTTCGGTGCAGCTCTGTCTGCACAAAACAACAGCGCAGTGCTGAGCGGGGTGGTGTTGGATAGCACAACACGTCAACCCATCAATGCGGCATCAGTTGTTATAAAGGGTACGAAGCAGGGTACCAGTACCGACAGGGCAGGTGGTTTTTCGCTGGATATTTCCGGCAACCAGGCCATTCTCGAATTTTCATCTATTGGTTATCGTACGCAGTCACTCACGGTCATGAAGGGTCAGCCGGTAACGGTACTGATGAGCACCTTTGTAGATACGGCGGGTGCAGTAATCGTAACGGCTTTTGGCCGTAAAGAACGCCGTGAAGCGATTGTGGGATCGGTTACATCCATTGAACCGGGTGAGTTGAAAATTCCTGCGAGCAATTTAACTAATGCCCTTGCGGGACGAATATCCGGTGTCATTTCTTTCCAGCGCGGAGGCCAGCCAGGTCTCGACAATTCATCTTTTTTTATAAGGGGTGTGACCACCCTGGGGTATAGCAACAGCCCGCTTATACTGGTAGATAACGTGGAACTTACTTCGAGCGATCTGGCTCGTTTGCAGGTAGACGATATTGCCAGTTTCGCCATTTTAAAAGATGCCAGCGCGGCTGCATTGTATGGCGCCCGCGGTGCCAATGGCGTTATTCTGATTACTACCAAGGAAGGTAAGGCGGGAAAAGCGCGTATAGAAGTAAGGGTGGAGTCGGCACTGTCATCGCCTACCCGCAGTCTTAAACTGGCGGATCCCATTACCTATATGCAAACGTATAACGAGGCGCTGACTACCCGCAACCCGCTGGCTACTCCTTTTTTTAGTCCGAATAAAATAATAGGGACACAAAAAACAGTCAATGGCGAAGGAGGTATTTATCCCTATATCTACCCGGCTGTAGACTGGATGAAGGAGTTGTTTAAAGATCGTACCGATACCCGCCGTGCCAATTTCAGCATCAGTGGTGGAAATAACCTGGCTAAATATTATGTGGCAGGTTCTTATTCGCGTGACAATGGTATACTGCGTGTCAACCCTGTTAATAATTTCAACTCTTCGATGCGGTTTGAAAATTATCAGCTCCGCGCCAATACCAGCATCAAGGCAACACCCACTACAGAAGTGGGCGTACGGCTCTGGGGCAATTTCAATGATTATATCGGTCCTATCAGTAACCAGGGCAATAGTTTTGCAACCGATTTATACTCGCAGGTACTACATGCCAATCCCGTTGGTTTTCCTGCCTATTATCTTCCTGACAGTGCCAATGCCAATACGCAGCATATTCTGTTTGGTAATGCCATCAGTCAGACAGGAAACCTGCAAACCAATCCATATGCATCGTTGATGTATGGATACAAGACCTTTTCGGAGTCCAGAATGTCGGCCCAGTTTGAAGTCAATCAAAATCTGAAATTCATCACCCAGGGTCTTACCTTCTTTGGGCTTTTCAGTACCAACCGGTATTCTTATTTTGACGTAAGCCGCAATTATCTGCCTTTCTATTACGATGTACAAAACTTCGATGAGCAAACAGGCGATTACAAACTGCGCTGGCTGAACAGTCAGCCGGGTGCTGCGCAGGAATATCTCAACTACAATGAAGGCCCTAAATATCTCAACACCTATCTCTATATGCTGGGCCGCATCGATTACAGCCGCAGTTTTGGACTGCATGGAGTGGGAGCTTCGCTGATCGGTACACGCCAGCAAACACTGAGCGGCAATGCCGGAAGCCTGCAGGCTTCGCTGCCCAACAGAAACCTGGGTGTATCGGGAAGGGCCAGCTACTCTTATGCCAGTAAATATTTTGCAGAATTCAATTTTGGATATAACGGTTCCGAAAAGTTTGCACCCAAAAACCGATTCGGTTTCTTCCCCACTTTTGGTGCGGGCTGGGTGGTGTCGAATGAAAACTTTTGGAAGGGACCTGTCAGTGACGTGATCACGCGGCTCAAAATACGCGGTAGTTTTGGTCTTGTTGGTAACGATGCAATTGGTAACCCCAGTACGCAGCGTTTCTTCTATCTCTCCAATGTAGTGCCCAATGGCGGACCCGGTGCCAGCTTCGGCACCAACAATTCGGTGACGATGAATGGCACAGTGATCAATGCGTATCCCAATCCCGGTGTAACCTGGGAAACCGCCCGCAAAGCCAATCTGGCTGCTGAGTTTACATTGTTTAAGCATCTCAACATCATAGCAGAGATATATCAGGAGCATCGTTACAATATCCTCGTCTCGCGTGGTTATATACCCATTACTGTCGGTATCGAAAATACGGCTCTGGGCAATCTGCGGGCCAACCTGGGCAAGGCTAAGGCAGAGGGTTTTGACCTTAGTGTGAATTACAATCAGAGTATCACGGCCGACTGGAATATATCAGTGCTGGGCAACCTCACCCTTACCCGCAACAAGACTACGTATGTAGAAGAACCGGAATATCCTTATCCATGGCGTTATAGCATTGGCCGCATGATCAATCAGCCTTTTGGCTACATTGCCGAGCGTCTGTTTGTTGATGACCAGGAGGCAGCCAACTCTCCGCTGCAGTCATTTGGTAATTATCTGCCCATGGGTGGCGACATCAAATACCGCGATGTCAATAATGACGGGGTGATTAATCAAAACGACATGGTACCTATTGGTCTGCCTTCCACACCGCAGGTGATCTATGGTTTTGGATTTTCGGTGAGTTACAAAAATTTTGACCTGAGTGCTTTCTTCCAGGGATCGGCCCGCTCCTCATTCTTTATTGATCCAACCAGTGTAACCGATTTCAACAAGGGAGTATATGGTACAGCTCCATTAGCCAACAATGCGCAGATTTTAAAAGCATATGCAGATGATCACTGGTCTGAAGAAAATCAGAATCTCTATGCCCTCTGGCCCAGGCTCTCTGTTTATGATATTCCCAATAATCAGCAGCTCAGTACCTGGTGGTTGCGCGATGGTAGTTTTATACGCTTAAAATCTGTAGAAGCCGGTTACACACTACCCAAAAGATGGAGCCGCAAAGTGTATATGGATAATGTGCGTTTCTATTTCAGCGGACTTAACCTGCTCACCTTTAGCAAATTCAAGTTGTGGGATCCGGAGCTGGCGGGCAATGGTTTCGCCTATCCGGTTCAGAAAGTAGTCAATCTTGGATTAAAATTCAACTTCTGATATCGGCTAAAACAACTAATGGGAGAATCTTTAAAATCAGAAAAATGAAAATCAGTATAAAAATATTTTTAGTAGCCGGTATGATCCTGCAGCTTTCTGGCTGTAAGAAATATCTGGATGTAACGCCGGATAATGTGGCTACTCTCAATAGCTCATTCAGCAATGCCAACGAAGCCCAGGCTTATCTCTTTGGCTGCTATGCCAACCTGCAGGGGCTGGCCGATGTACGCCGCAATGCCGGTTTTACGGCTTCCGGTGAAGTACTTTTTCCGATCAACCTGCAGGACCAGAGTACACTGGGCGGCGCAGGTGGCGATGCAGGATTCGATCTGATGCGCGGTCTGCAAAACACGCTCAATCCCCTTCACAACTACTGGGATGGATACAATATGGGGCTCAAATTGTGGGAGTCGATCCGGATGTGTAATACCTTTTTGGACAACATCAATCTGCCGCGCGATGTACAACCGTATGATCGCACGCGATGGATTGCCGAAGCCAAATTTCTGAAAGCCTATTATCATTACTGGCTTCTGCGCATGTATGGCCCTATTCCGATTGCCGATGTGGCCATTCCTATCGATGCCGGTTCGGAGACCGTTCGCCAGAAACAACAAACTGTTGACTCCTGTTTCAATTATGTGGTTAAAACACTCGATGAGGCCATTGAAGATTTACCGCCTGCCATTCAGAATGCAGCTGCAGAAGCCGGACGTATCACTGCTGCTATAGCACTGGCTGTAAAAGCAGAGGTACTGGCTACACAGGCAAGCCCCTTATTTAACGGCAACCCCGATTATGCAGCTATAAAAGGCAAAGACGGGCAGGCTATGTTTCCGGCTACGGCTGATCCCGCCAAATGGCAACGTGCCGCCGAGGCCTGCCGGGTAGCTATAGAAGCAGCTGAGGCCGCGGGTGCAAGATTGTATGAACTGAATGTGCAGGGAAACATTGTGAGCATGTCTGCCCAAACCCGCCAGTTGCTTACGTTGCAGGGTGCATTTGTAGATGGCTGGAATCCGGAGCAGGTATGGACACTCAATCCGCATTTTGGCTGGCAGTATATGGCCATGCCACGGGTTACGGCCGACGCGGCTGCCAATGTGTTTGCCGTGTATTCCAATTTTTCTGTACCAATCGCAGAGTCAGAAATCTTTTATACTAAAAACGGCGTTCCGATCAGTGAGGATAAAAACTGGGATTATAGCGGACGCTATCAGTTGAAGACCGGCGATGAAACACATCGTTATTATATCAAACAGGACTATACGACTGTAAAAGGCAATTTCGAAAGAGAGCCGCGTTATTATTCCAGTGTGGCATTTGACGGAGCTACCTGGTTTGGATCGGGCAATACCAACGATAATAATCCCAATTTTGTAAATGCCGTAAATGGCTATGCTGCTCCGCCCGACCGGCTTCGGTACAATGCTACCGGATACTGGGCCAAAAAACTGGTACATTATCAATCGGTGCCCGGTCAGAATACTGTTTGGAAAACTTATCCCTGGACCTTCATGCGCCTCACTGGCCTCTGGCTGCTCTATGCAGAGTGTTTAAACGAAGTAAACGGTCCTTCATCTGATGTCTTTTTCTGGATAAATAAAGTACGGGACCGGGCGGGTTTGCCCGGAGTACTGGAAGCCTGGTCGCAGTACTCACGCAATCCGGCCAAACCTTCTACGAAAGAAGGACTGCGCCAGATTATCCATCAGGAAAGAAGAATAGAACTGGCTTTCGAAGGTCAGGCCGGCTGGGATCTGCGCCGCTGGAAAGAACTGCAGTCTGTACTGTCGGTACCATTTCAGGGCTGGAGTGTATTCAGCCGCTCCATAGCGGGTTACTATCAGCTCAACACCGTTTATCAGCCTTCTTTCGCTCTGCGAGATTATCTCTTTCCGATTCAGGAATATGATATGCTCACAAATCCCAATCTTGTTCAAACCCCTTACTGGTAAGAATCAAACACGAATTGCTTAAAATATGATTATGAGAAATTATATTAAAAAAGGCTTACACCTGCTCTGGTTAATTCCGGTTGTTGCCGTTGTATCGTGCAGCAAAGTGGCAGACTACAAAGAGGTGGTGTCGACCGATAAAACCAAACCTGCTGTTGTAACCGATATCCAGGTTCGTAACCTGCCCGGGGCAGCTGTTATCAAATACAAACTTCCCCTGTCGGAAAATATTCTGTATGTACAGGCCAACTATCAGATTAATGGTAAGACCAGCAGACAAACCAAAGTTTCTTACTACTCTGATAGTCTTCTGGTAAGTGGTTTTGAAAAAAGCCAGGAATATAAAGTAGTGCTGTATACAGTAAGCCGGGCCGATGTGTTTTCCGATTCGGTAGTGGTTACGGTGCATCCGGAAACACCCGCTTACCTCGCTGCATTTCCCAGCATCGTGGTGCGTCCCGACTTTGGCGGCATCAATATAAGCGTACAAAATACCGATAAGGCTAACCTGGGGATAGTGACTATAACCAAAGATGCCGTTACCAAACAGTTCGAAATCGTTAATCAGCATTATACCAATGAGGCTGCGATCTCGTATAGCCTGCGCGGTTATCAGCCCGTACCGGTAGAGTTTGGTTTTTATATTACTGATCAGTACAACAATATTTCCGATACACTCTTCGCTACTATCACGCCCATCTTTGAACAGCAAATGGATAAGTCGCAGTTCAGGTCTTATGCACTGCCTTCTGATGCCAGAACCGGTTTTGGCTGGGTCATCGAAAACCTCTGGAATGGCAATACCGGTTCACCCGGTTATCATACCGAACAACCGATTCAACCACTGGTATGGCCGGCAGTTATCACCTTCGATATGGGACAGGCAGCCAAACTGAGCCGGTATACAATCTGGAATCGCGGCATTGATGGTAGCGGCAACTGGCTCTGGCAGGCCGGAGCACCTCTCAAATGGACTTTATGGGGAAGAGAAGATACACCGGTCGATGAAACAATGCCCAGCGGCAGCAGCGCACCCGGACTGGGACAGGCATCACCAGCGGGCTGGATCAATCTCGGCACTTTTGATCTTCCGGCCAAACCATCCGGTTTACCCAACCCGCAATATACCAATGCCGATCTTGATTTCTGGAACGCCGGATTCAGCTTCAACTTTTCACTGGATCTTCCCAAAATCAGATATATCCGCTTTCAGTGCCTCGAGAATGCTTCGCAAACCAACAACTTTTTCAACATAGCCGAACTCAGTTTTTGGGGAGATCCCAGATAACCAATAAAAACGATCAACATGTCTAAAAACACTTTATTACTGCTGTGGGTCATTTGTGTGGTGTATCTGTTGGGGTGCTCACAAAAACCAGACGACTTCAAAGATTTTCTGAATGGTCAGGAGGTTAAATATCCCGGTGCTATCAACAACGCATTTGTGCGACCAGGCAACCAGCGTATCGGCATCGGATGGCTGGCCAGTCCCGATCCTTCTGTTACTAAATACCGTATTTTCTGGAACAACAAACAGGATTCAGTTGAAGTGCCTGCAGGTGCAAGCCTGGCTGATACGGTCTTTTCCGTTGTCAGCAATCTCCAGGAGTATACCTATACCTTCATCGTATATTCGTACGATGCAAACGGCAACCGTTCTATTCCAAACGAGATTGGTAATGCACGGGTATACGGAAGTACGTACCGGCAGTCGCTGGTAAACCGGCCTATTAATCTCACAGAACCTTTTAAGTTGCTCAATGATGCCGGCACGTCCGTTACACTTAATTTCCTGACACCCGATACCTCCAACACCATCACGTATGTGCGGTACACCAATACGAGTGATGAATTAAAAGAGGTAACCGTATCTCCTTCTCAAAATTCACTTACACTCAACGATTTTAAATACGGGTCAAAAGTGGCCTATCAGTCTTTTTATAAACCAACACGCGATGCGCTCGATTCATTTCCCACTACGGTGGTAGATACATTTCCGCGTATCGAATTTGGAATCGTGAATACAGATAAAGCGCTTTACAGTATTGTAAGATTACCTTATGATGTACAGCCCTACGAAGGGCAAACAGATGTAAACCGGCTTTGGGACGGGTCGGTAGGCCCTCAGGGGTATCCGAATATTTTTCACTCCAACGGTAACAGCCCACTGCCTCACCACTTCACATTCGACATGGGCATAGCTTATGACAGCCTGCGCACGATGGAGGTAACAGGCCGTAATTGCTGCCACAATCCTGTAGAGTACGAGGTATGGGGTATTGCCGATATTACCAACGCAGCTACGACTGTGCCGGGCAATGACCCGGGCTGGAAAGACGAGGCACTGGCCAAAGGATGGATTTTACTTAAAGAAGTGAGCCGTTCAGATGATGGTACAGGACCCTATACGCTTAACTTCTCAACCGATACCCCAAAGATCCGCTACATACGCCTGCGCATCAAACGGGTGGCGAGCAACGAAAGCAGCTACAGCAATCTGAGCGAACTCACTATTGGCTATAAGAAATAAACTATCGGCATGAACGGCAGGGAAGGTCCATGCCGTTCATTTTTTTTGACTGCCGTAAATCAGTAACAAATCTCTCCGGAAGGCAACGGACGAGTGTATGATCGTTTTCTATGAAACTTATAAACAGTCTTTTTTTTAGTCTCTTTCTGGTAACAGCCTCTGCGCAAAACCGGCCCCTGCAGATATGGTTTGATAAGCCGGCTGCACAATGGGAGGAAACACTTCCGTTGGGCAATGGCCGCCTGGGTATGACACCGGACGGAGGCGTGTTTAAGGAAAAAATTGTCTTAAACGACATTACTCTCTGGTCGGGCAGCAAACAGGATGCTAATAATTATGACGCCTATAAGCACCTGCCCGCTATCCGCTCGTTGATTGCCGATGGCAAAAACGATGAGGCTCAAAAACTCATCGATAAAAACTTTGTTTGCCTGGGACCCGGTTCTGGTGGTAAGCAGTGGGGGTGTTTTCAACTGCTGGCCGATCTTTCTATTCAGTATAAATATGCTGGTACTGCTACGAGCTATTCGGGTTATGAACGCCGCCTTTCCCTGGATAGTGCAATCGCTACTACCACTTTTGAGAAAGAGGGTGTACAGTACCAACGTGAATATTTTTCCAGCTTTGGCGACGATGTGGATGTGATCAGAATAACCGCCAGCAAAAAAGGGCAGATTAATTTTACGGTAGATATTAGCAGGCCTGAACGCGGTACGGCAGCGGTCATCGGTCAAATACTTCAATTGAGCGGCCGGCTCGATAATGGCACCGATGGTAATGGAATGCAGTACCTCACACAGGTGAGGGTGCTTAATACTGGTGGCAGCCAACAGGTCAGCGGCAATCAGCTTCAAATTACCGGCGCCGATGAGGCAGTGATTTTTATTGCTACCGCTACGGATTTTAAAAATACACGTTACCGTGAGCAGGTAGCCAGCAACCTGCGGGCCGCCTGTGCCCGATCATATCGCAGTCAGCGTACTCAGCACATTCGTAACTTTCGCCGTTTGTTTAGTCGTGTGCAGGCCGATCTCGGCGTGGGCAGCAATGAACAGCTGACTACCGATCAACGCCTGGCTCAGTATTATCAGCATCCCGAAAATGACCGGTCACTGCCGGCGCTCTTTCTGCAGTTTGGCCGTTACCTCAGCATCAGCAGCACAAGGGTGGGGCTTTTACCTCCCAACCTGCAGGGGTTATGGGCACATCAGGTGCACACTCCCTGGAATGGCGATTATCACCTGGATATAAATGTGCAAATGAACCACTGGCCCGTAGAGATGTCAAATCTCTCCGAATTGAATCTGCCGCTTACAGAACTTGTACGGGGATTGGTAGAGCCCGGGCAAAAAACAGCGAAGGCCTATTACAATGCAGATGGCTGGGTAGCACATGTAATCACCAATGTATGGGGCTTTACAGAACCCGGCGAAAGTGCTTCCTGGGGTGTGTCTAAAGCTGGCTCTGGCTGGCTGTGCAACAATCTGTGGGAGCATTATCTATACAGCAACGATGTGCGCTATCTCAAAAGCATTTATCCTATTCTGAAAGGTTCGGCTCTTTTTTATAAAAGTATACTGGTAAAAGATGCACGCACCGGCTGGCTGGTCACCTCGCCCTCCTCATCGCCTGAAAATTCTTTTATGCTGCCCAATGGCAATCACGCCAGTATTTGTGCAGGTGCAACCTTCGACAATCAGATTATTCGTGAGCTTTTTGGTAATCTGATTACAGCTGCACGCGTATTGAAAACAGACAGGGCCCTGGCCGACAGCTTGCAGGCATTGCTGCCACAATTGCCGCCGCCCGGTATTATTGCACCCGATGGCCGCATACAGGAATGGCTCGAAGACTATAAGGAAACGGATCCGCAGCACCGGCACATTTCTCATCTCTATGGCTTATATCCTGCCAATCTTATAACACCCGATGCCACACCCGATCTGGCGGAGGCAGCGAAGAAGACACTCGAAGTACGGGGCGATGACGGGCCCAGTTGGGCTATTGCGCATAAACAACTTTTTTGGGCACGGCTCAAAGATGGTAACCGGGCATTTAAGCTGCTGCGCGAAATGCTGAAGCCCACCCTGCGTACCGATATCAATTATGGTGCAGGCGGCGGCGTTTACCCCAACCTGCTTTCGGCGGGACCTCCCTTTCAGATCGATGGCAATTTTGGCGCAGAAGCCGGCATAATGGAAATGCTGCTGCAAAGTCATGCCGGCTATATCGAACTGCTGCCGGCTATTCCCGATCTATGGAAGAAAGAAGGAAAGATAAAAGGGTTAAAAGCGCGCGGCAATATTACAGTCGCCTTTGAATGGAAAGACGGTCAGGTAACCACCTATAAACTCACTTCACCTCAAAAACAGGAAGTGAAAATAAAAGTGAATGGTCAGTTGCATACTGTACAAACCACCAGGTCATAAGGCAAACGAAAAAAAATGATTACAGGTATAGAAATAGCCGACAGGCGGTTTGTGTTGGGACAAGGGCAGGGGAGCGATGCCATTCATCGTGACCCCGTTTATTCCTATGCCGTTACCCAATTGCAGGATGATAGCGGGCACACCGGTACGGGTCTTGCCTTCACACTGGGTGAAGGGAATGACCTGGTATGCCGTGCAGCAGCTTTCTATGCAGCACGTTTAAAGGGGCAGGATATTGAAACGATTATGCAGCAGTTTGGCCGGTTGTTTCATGAACTGGCCAATGAGCAGCAGTTTCGCTGGCTGGGCCCTCACAAAGGTGTAGTGCATCTGGCACTGGCTTCTGTCACCAATGCCTGCTTTGATCTGTGGGCTAAAAAAAGAGGTGTGCCTTTATGGGCACTGCTCAATAGCCTGGATGTGGATGAAATTATAAACCTGCTGGACCTTTCTTATCTGGAAGATGTACTCACGCCTGCAGAAGCCAGGCAAATCATTGCAGACAACAGCCTGCATCGCAGCAGCCGCCTGCAGGTTTTGGAAAAAGGATATCCCGGTTACGATACGTCTATCGGCTGGTTTAATTATACAGATGAGCAGGTACAGGAAAATGTGAAGCGGGCAGTGGGTAATGGGTTTACTGCTATGAAACTGAAAGTGGGATCTCCTGATGCTGCACGCGACATCAGGCGTGCTTACCTTGTACGGGAAGCAGCCGGTATGGAGGCTACGGTCATGCTGGATGCCAATCAGCAATGGAACCTTCCACAGGCTATTTCCATATGTAAGGAACTGAAAGGCATGAATCCTTACTGGATCGAAGAGCCTACCCACCCCGATGATGTGCTGGCGCATCAAACCCTGGCTGCCGCTATAGCCCCGGTAAAGCTTGCGCTGGGTGAACATGTACCCAACAGGGTGGTGTTCAAAAATTATCTGCAAACGGGGTGTGCCGGATTCATTCAGGCCGACGCTGTGCGGCTGGGAGGAGTCAGCGAGTTTTTGACCGTGAGCCTGCTCTGCCGAAAATACAATATTCCCGTAGTGCCGCATGTGGGCGACATGGGACAACTCCATCAGCACCTTGTCTTATTCAATCATATCACACTGGGGCATGAAGCCCTGTTGCTGGAGCATATACCGCATTTGCAGCAGCACTTTGTATATCCTGTAAAAGTAAGTGGGGGCGTATATCACATCCCGCAGGAGGCCGGCAGTAGTTGTGATTTAAAGTGAGATAAGTGAAAATAAATAACAGACGAACTGCTGCAGATTTTTAACCGGTAATGAATACCTGAAGCCTTTCCGTATGATTTCTACCATAGATATTATTATTGCTGTTTGCTACATCTTACTCATTCTGGCGGTAGGGCTATGGGCTGGTCTTCGCCAACGGCGCAGTAACCTGGCCGGAAGTGCCAGCAATTATTTCCTGGCAGGCAAATCGCTGAAATGGCCAGCCATTGGCCTGGCCCTGTTTGCCACCAATATTTCTACGGTTCACCTGGTTAGCCTCGCACAAAGCGGTTTCGATACGGGACTGCTAAACGGCAACTTTGAATGGATGGCTGCATTTACATTGATTTTACTGGCTCTTTTTTTCGCCCCTTTTTATATCAAATCCGGAGTAGCCACACTGCCTGATTTTTTAGAGCGAAGATATGATCGCGCCTGCCGCGACTGGCTCACGATCATCTCTCTCGCATCGGCCGTTATCATCCACATTGCATTTTCGATGCTGGCCGGAGGAATTGTGCTCAAAACGCTTTTTAATGTAAATATGTATACCAGCGTGCTGATCATTTCGGTAATTACAGCTATATACACTATTATCGGCGGACTGAAAGCTGTGGTGATTACGGAATCTGTTCAGACCATCGTTTTGCTGGCAGGAGCCATTGTGATTACTGTGGCGGCTTTTCATAAAATGGGCGGCTGGGACCCCATGGTCAATGCGTTGGCAGCCGATCACCAACTGGAAAGGTTGTCTATGCTGCGTCCGTCTGGCGATGCCAGTGGAATGCCCTGGTATGCGGTATTTCTGGGCTATCCTGTCCTGGGTATCTGGTACTGGTGTGCCGATCAGACGATCGTGCAGCGGGTACTCGGTGCCAAAGATGTCAATCACGCCCGTGTAGGAACACTCTTTTGTGGGTTTATCAAGATTTTGCCCGTCTTCATTTTTGTATTGCCGGGTTTACTGGCTTTTACGTTGTCCAGGACCGGCGCACTCGATCTCAGTACTATTCAAACGGTCAATGCAGACGGCAGCATTACTACACATTCAAAAGGCATCTATACGCTGATGATAACACAACTGCTGCCCAGCGGTTTGGTGGGAATCCTGGTAGCCGCATTATTATCCGGGCTCATGAGCCAGATATCGGGCGCACTTAATTCCATCTCTACCATGATCAGTTATGACGTGTATAAACGATATCGCCCCCTTACAGATGACCGCCGGCTTATCAGAGCCGGAAAGATTGCGGCCATGGTGGCACTTGTTTTCTCATTGTTGTTGCTGCCGCTGCTCAATCAGTATGAAAGTATTTTTAACGGGTTAAATGATATCATTGCTCATTTGGCACCACCCATCACCTGCGTATTTGTGCTGGGTGTATTCTGGGGCCGTGCTTCTGCAAAAGCTGCCCGCTTCACACTTTGGATAGGATCGGCACTTGGGGGCCTGGTTTTTACGGTCAATAAACTATGGCCGGCTACACCTGTTGGTAACATCCCGTTTATGATGATGGCCTTTTACCTGTTTTGTATTTGCCTGCTGCTGCAGGTAGTATTATCATTTATTTACCCGATGCAGCATACAACTGGCAGTCAGAACTTTTACTGGAAAAACTTCAGGGAGCCTTTGCAGATAAAGGGATGGAGGGGATTGGGAAATTATAAAACACTTACGATGATTTTGTTGCTGGTCATGAGTGTATTGTTTTACTTATTCAGTTAAATGCGCAAAATGAAACTATTGCAACATAAGGTGATTTTTCTTACCGGTGGGTCTTCGGGCATTGGCCTGGAATGTGCCCGAAAATATCTGCAGCACGGCGCCACCGTAGTGATTGTATCCAACGATGCCACATCGCTGAAGGCCGCCGGCGAGGCACTGGCTATACCCGCCACCGATTGCCTGCTCGCTGATGTGGCAGACCCTGCCGGTGTACAGCAGGCAATTGCGCAGACCCTGCAGCTGTATGGTCGTATTGATGTCATACACAACAATGCAGGTGTTGCCAACCCGGTATGCCCGCTGCATCAGACAAGCGATGAAGACTGGCAGCAGGTATTTGATGTCAATGTAAAAAGTATACTACTCACTACCCGCTATGGTTTGGAAGCCCTCAAAGAGGCAAAAGGATGCATTATCAATACCAGCAGCCTGGTGGCGGAGATAGGGCAGGAGAATCATGCGGCTTATGCTGCCAGTAAAGGAGCCGTTAATGCGCTTACCAAATCTATGGCGCTTGACTATGCACCGTTTAAAATACGTGTCAATGCAGTAGCGCCGGCGGGTGTGTGGACCGAAATGCTGCGTAGCTGGGTAGCCGCTCAGGAAGACCCGTCATCGATGGAAGCCTATCTCAATCATATCCATCCGCTGGGGTATTGTCCCAATGGCGATGTGATTGCAGATGCCTGTGTGTTCCTGGCTTCTAAAAATGCCCAATTTATTACCGGCTGCATTTTGCCCGTAAGTGGCGGAGCCGAACTCGGTTATCGTACTGTTTTGGAGTAAAGAATATGATGTACTGGAAAAAAATATCGGTCATGCTGCTAGTGTGCAGTCTGCTGCATCCGGCAAAAGCGCAGGTAATTAAACCGGCAACACGTCCCAATGCCACCCAGCAGGCCCTTCTTCAAAGAGGGTATGGGATGTTTATTCATTTTGGTATAAACACATTTGCAGATGTGGAATGGTCAGACGGCACCATTCCGGCTGCACGCTATCAACCCGATCAGTTAAATCCCGATCAGTGGGTACGCATAGCACGCGATGCCGGATTTCGCTACGTATTGCTAACGGTAAAGCATCATGATGGATTCTGCCTGTGGGATAGCCGCTATACGGACTACGATGTGGCGGCATCGCCGGTAAAAACAGATGTGGTAAAAGCAGTCTCAGATGCCTGCAAAAAATACGGATTACAATTTGCGATTTATTATTCGCTCTGGGACCGGCATGAGGCCTCCTATAAAGATCACCGTGCTTATGCGGATTACATGCTGCATCAGCTTACCGAGCTGTTTACCGGATATGGAACCATTGCCGAACTCTGGCTCGATGGCGGATGGGATAAGAAACCGGCAGATTGGTACCTCCCCGAGATTTATCAGCTGGTAAAAAAATACAGCCCGCATTGTGCGGTCAGTGTGAATCATACCATCGTAAACGAAGAAGATAAGCGCAACTATACTGTACCTGGTGATATGACCACCGATAACCAGTATTTCTTTCAATATTTTCCTGCCGACTTTCGCCTCTGGGATCCGCGACTTGCCAATTTGGCCGACAAAAAGCAGTATCTGCACGAGGGGCAGTCTTATTACCTCCCGTTTGAGCATACTATTTGCCTGAGCAAACGCTGGAACTGGTTTGAAAAATCAGTTGAGATACCTACCCGTGATCTGGACGAGCTCGAGGAGTTGTTTTATTGGTGTACATCGAATCAAAATACCCTGGTGATCAATGTTCCGCCTTCTTCAACCGGATTGATTCGTGACTACCAGGCCAATGCTGTGATTGCTCTCGGAAAACGACTGGGTTTAAAGAAGAGCAGGGCATTACCCCAAAATACCAAGCGGATCTCGTTGCTGCAGCCGGCAACCGCCAGCAGCAACTATCCGGATGCGTCTAACCGGTACACAGCATCTGCCATCAACGATGGCAATATGGAAACAAGATGGGCTTCTGCCGATACGGTAGCTCAGGTAGAGATGGTGCTTAATGATCGTGAGCCCTTTGACCGCATCAGCATTTTTGAATACCAGGATGTGAAAAACGATCCGGATGGATTTTCGCAATGGCGTATTCCCCGTATTCAGGCATACAGCCTGGCAGTGTATAATAACAAAGAATGGAAAACAATATATGTGAGCGATGAGCCTATAGGCGATTGCCGGGTGATCCGTTTTCCCCGGTCATATCAGGGTGAGCGGTTGCGGTTATCGGTAACCAGGGCATCTGCACCGCCTTCTATTTATGAATGGAATGTATATCACGCAAAAGAACAACAGCAGCGATGAGAATGATAGCCTATAAAAAAATGATACTGGTATTGCTGGTATTACACCTGCAGCATATGCTGCAGGCACAATTGCAATTGCCCGACATATTTGGCGACAGTATGGTACTGCAACGTCAGATGCCGATCCGTATTTGGGGCAAAGCCTCACCCGGACAAAGTATCCGTGTTGGGTTGCATGATCAGGAAAAGACAGCTCGTGCCGATGCGGGGGGTGAGTGGTCGCTGGCACTGGATCCGGAAGAGGCAGGCGGGCCTTATACGCTGATTGTAACTGCAGACCGGGAAATTCGCTTGCGCGGCATACTGATCGGTGATATATGGCTATGCTCCGGCCAGTCAAATATGGAGTTTCCGGTTCGGGGTTGGAGTGCAGTCGTAAATGCCGATGAGGAACTGGCAAACGCACATCACCCTGCCATCCGGTTGTTTACTGTTCAAAAAAAGGTGGGGGCATTACCGGAGTATAATACCGGTGGAAGCTGGCAAAGCAGCAGTGCCGAATCGGTAGCACCCTTTTCTGCTATAGGTTATTTTTTCGGGCTGGCGCTACAGCAGGACTTGAATGTACCTATTGGGTTGATAAATGCTACCTGGGGTGGCACGCAAATCGAGGCATGGATCAGTCGCAATGGTCTGGAGCAGGATGCTTATTACCGCTCACTGGTAAAGGCTGCACCTGCGCGAACCATGGAAGGCCTCTTACAGACGCGGAAGCAAAAGCAGCATCAATCGCTGGGCCGGTTGCAGAAACAGCTGACCGATGTAACCGATAGTGTGTTATGGAAAAATGCGGATTATGCCGATAAGAAATGGATGACCATGGTCTTGCCTGGATTTTGGGAGAAAGAACCTGCACTCCGGCGTCTCGATGGGATTGTATGGTTTCGCAAAAGATTATGGGTTCGTCCCGAAGATGCAGGTAAGGAAGCCAGGATTCGTATCGGTAAAATAGACGACAATGACATAACCTATTTTAATGGCACACAAGTGGGGGCTACCCGCGGATGGGATGTTGATCGTATGTACACCATTCCTCCAACGTTGCTGAAAGCAGGTGAAAATGTAATAGCCGTAAGAGTAGAAGATGGTGGTAATGGCGGGGGTATATATGGCGATAGCAGTGAGTTGTACCTCACTGCAGGTAATAGCCGGTATACGCTGGCTGGCTCATGGTCCTATCGCATTCAGCAGGTCATGTACAGCAATAATGCTATTGGGCCCAATGATTATCCTTCCCTGCTGTACAATGGTATGATACATCCTGCAGAAAGATTGTCGGTAAAAGGTGTTATCTGGTATCAGGGCGAACAGAATGCTTCCCGGGCATACGAATACCGAAAAGCTTTACCTGTATTGATTCAGGACTGGCGACGAAAATTTGGCCAGCCGCAATTGCCATTTTACTTTGTGCAGTTAACCAGTTTTAATGCTGCCAACGGCAACAGCAAGCTAGGCAGTACCTGGGCCGAAATGCGTGAATCGCAGGCTGCTGCACTGTCTCTTTCCAATACCGGTATGGTTGTGAGTATTGATCTTGGCGATGCACATGATATTCATCCCCGCCGCAAAAAAGAGGTAGCGCAGCGCCTGGCTGCGCTGGCCCTGCAGCAGACCTATGGACGAAAGGTGGAAGCCGGTGGGCCCCGCTACCTGTCTATGTCACCTGCGTCAAATTCGATCCGGCTTCATTTTTCTTCGGATAATGGCCTTGCCATAAGACCAGCCGCATCATCCTTACAGGGTTTTGAAATAGCAGGAGTTGATCAGCTTTTTTATCCGGCCACGGCTGTAATAGATGGTAACAGTATCCTCGTTTCGGCAGCTGAGGTAAGAAAACCTGTAGCCGTGCGGTATGCCTGGGCTGATGATGCAGGTAATGCCAATCTCATTGATAGAAATGGTTGGCCCGCTGCTCCTTTCCGTACCGATCGCTGGCCCGCTATTACTCAAAAGGAAAAGTATAATCCTTTTCAAAACTGGTAGACCTTTTTTATTAATCAACCGAATTACAGAAGTATGAAATATAGTCTGAAGAAGGGTACAACAATCACCCGGATGCTGTGTACTGGGATATTGTTTTTTTTGAAACTGGCTGTTGCGGGGTCGCTCTGCGCCCAGGTGGTTACAGTGCCCCTTCAAACAGCGGCGAACGCACTGGTGTTACAGACCAACGAGTTTAAGAATCTTTCTATTATTTATTTTGGGAAAAAACTGCACGATGTGCAGGAGTACGGCCTTGCTCCGCAAGTGTATAGGCAAACCAGCGATTATTCCGGTATGCTCAACTCGGCTTATACCAGCGCAGGTTCACGCAATTTGATGGAACCCGCTATCACCGTGACTCATGCAGACGGAAATAACTCGCTTGACCTGCAATATATCAACCATACTATAAAGCAGGAGAATGAGAACGTAACACTGTATACATTTACATTGCGCGATCCTGTCTACGATTTTTCGGTGGATCTTTTTTATAAAGTCTATTACCGGCAGGATGTAATTGAACAATGGTCGGTGATCCGCCATCAGGAAAAAGGAAATGTATTGCTGCATAAATATGCTTCGGCCAATTTGTATCTGAAATCGGATGCCTTTTGGCTCCGGCAATATCATGGTGACTGGGCCCGGGAAATGAAACCGGAGGAAGCGCGGGTGACGCATGGTATCAAGACCCTCGATTCCAAACTGGGTACGCGCGCCAATCTTTTTCAGCCATCCGTGTTTATGATATCCATGCACCAGCCAGCTACCGAAAACGAAGGAACCGTGCTTTTTGGCGCACTGGAATATAGTGGCAATTTCCGAACCGATATTGAACTGGATTATCAGAATAATCTCCGTATCGTGTCAGGTATCAACAACTATGCGTCTACGTATACATTAAAGAAAGGCGAAGAGTTTGTTACGCCTGGTTTTCTTTACACCCTGTCACACCAGGGAAAAGGGTATGCCAGCCGGCAACTGCAGGATTGGGCACGGCAATATAAGATTCTCGATGGCAATGGCGACAGGCTTACCCTGCTCAATAACTGGGAGGCTACCTATTTTGATTTTAATGAGGAAAAATTAAAAGCCCTGCTTAAAGATACCCGCAAACTGGGTGTTGACCTTTTTTTGCTCGACGATGGCTGGTTTGGACAAAAATATCCCCGCAATAGCGATCATACCGCATTGGGAGACTGGCAGGAAAATAAAACAAAACTCCCCAATGGTATCAGTGCGCTGGTGAAAGAAGCAGCCGGCAATCAGGTTAAATTCGGGATATGGATCGAGCCGGAGATGGTGAGCCCCAAAAGTGAGTTGTATGAAAAACACCCCACCTGGGTCGTAAAGCAGCCCGCTCGCCCGGAATACTATTTTCGCAATCAGCTGGTATTGGACCTCAGCAATTCCGAAGTACAGGATTTTGTAGTAGGGGCAGTGGATCAACTTTTTACCAGCAATCCTTCGCTGGCATATATCAAATGGGATTGCAATTCTGTCATCTATAACGCTCATTCGCTTACGCTTAAGAACCAGTCGCATTTCTATATCGAATACGTGCGGGGTTTGTATAATGTACTGAAGCGGATTCGCAGTAAATATCCAACTGTGCCGATGATGCTTTGTTCGGGCGGAGGTGGCCGGGTCGATTATGCGGCACTTCAATATTTTACAGAATTCTGGCCCAGCGATAATACCGATCCGCTGGAACGGATATTTATGCAATGGGAATATTCCTATTTCTTTCCGGCGATTGCAACAGGCAGTCATGTGACCGATTGGGGTAAGCAGCCAATCAAGTTTAAGGTCGATGTGGCGATGATGGGTAAACTAGGTTTTGATATTGTAGTCAGTCACCTTGCCGAAAAGGAATTGCAGTTTTGCCAGCAAGCCATACGCGATTATGAGCAATGGAAAAAGGTTATATGGCAGGGTGATCAATACCGGCTGGCCAATCCCGCTGAGGGAGACGTGGCTTCAGTAGCTTATATAAGTCGTGATAAATCGGCCGGCATCGTATTCAGTTACCTCGTGAGCAATCGGTATGCGGCAGGATCTGCGCTCCCGATCCGGTTAAATGGATTGAAGTCTGATAGCCGTTACCGGCTGCGTGAAATCAATCTTTATCCGGGAACCTCTTCGCCGATTGATAGCACAAAAACATATTCCGGAGATTTTCTCATGACGGTTGGTTTTAATCCGGAAGTGAATGCGGGCCGTAGTAGCGTAGTGTTGACTGTGGAGGAAGTGAAATAACTGGTGCTGTTTACCGTTTCGGGCAGTGCCCGCCGGTCATTGTTATACATTCTGGTGTGATGGTCATGCTGATAAGCCGTGCCGTCACACCATTTTTTATCGATCTCCTGCTCCTGTTATCAGCCTTTAAACTGAAAGTAGAGCAGGGCAATAGCCGCAATAGTCATTAATAAAAGCGTGGCGATACCCAGTATATTTGAACCGCGCGAATTGGTAAATTCTTTCATGACCTTTTTGTTGTTGCAGATATGCAGGATGATCGCAATAAGCACAGGTGCAGTAAGCCCGTAAAGGATGGCCGAATAGATCAGTGCTTTTACCGGATTTATGCCCAGATAGTTCATGGAAAGTCCCGCAATCAGCGAAACTGCAATAATGATATAGAAGGGGCGGGCTTCATGAAATTTATTATCCAGTCCTTCTTTCCAGCCAAAGGTTTCGCAGAAAATATAGGATAGGGAGCCGCTCAGTACCGGTATGGCCAGCAGGCCGGTACCAATTACGCCAATTGAAAATAACCAGTAAGCATATTTTCCTGCCAGCGGCTCCAGCGCTTTCGCAGCCTGCTCCACTGTATCAATCTGATGAATGCCTCCTTTAAACAGTACGGTACCGGCTGTGAGGATAATAAACCACATGACGAGGTTGGAGAAGAGCATGCCCACGGTTACATCATTTTTCATCTCGCTGATGTTTTTCTTATCAACGATCACCTGTTTTTTCTTATGCTTCATGTCTTCCACTTCCATGGTAGCCTGCCAGAAGAAAAGATAAGGAGAAATAGTAGTGCCCAGTATGGCAACCAGGATGCTGATAAATCCGGCATCGAAGGTGAAACTGGGAATAAAAGTGGCTTTGGCGATGGCGCCCCAATCCTGCTCCACCAAAAATGGTACGATGATATAGACAAGCAGTGCCATACAAAGATATTTTAGTACAGCTGCCATTTTCCGATAGGGGAGGTAGATAATCAGTATCAGGAGAATGATGGTAAATAATACGCTGAAGTAGGATGCTTCAATATTAGGGAATAGCAGGTTTCCCACAGCACCCATACCGGCTATGTCGGCGCCGATATTCATCACAATTGCCGGGAAACTAAAAAGCAGCATCAGGTAAAGCACCCACCGGGGATAATACTTTTTAAGTGTACCTGTAAGTCCTTCTGAGGTTACCATGCCAATACGTGCGCACATTTCCTGGATGGCGGCCATCAGCGGAAAAGTAATTAAGGCAGTCCATAGTGTAGCCAGGCCAAACTGCGCTCCTGCCTGCGAGTAGGTAGCAATACCCGATGGATCATCATCGCTTGCACCCGTTATAAGCCCCGGACCCAGTTTTGACCAGAAACGTATTTTTATTTTGCCTTTTTTCATTACAAAGATTTGAGAGCGGAAAAGATTATTTTTTCACTTTTGCAACAAGTTTGTCGAATTCCGGGGATTTAATAAAATTCTTTTTTTGTTTGGTTACCTGTATTGTTTCAAGATATCCCATCGTTACCAGTGTTTTCAAATCCATCCGAGCCGTAAAATTTGAAACATTAAACCTATTCTCTATTTCTTTTGTAGTCAACACCCTGTCCCCATCGTCGTATACTATTTTTAGTATTTGAGCCATCCGGTCGTTTACTCCGGGTATTTTCATAAAACTGGCAGCCTGTGACACTTCGCGTTGTTTTCGGTTGATATATTCCTTAAGGGCTGCATACGCTTTGTCCATTGTCTTCAAATGGTAATGTACAAAGTATCCCAGATCATTATTATCTGTTTCCGTATAAAGAAAGGCTTTTTCGTATTGTATTTTGCTATCCTGAATAATGCGCGAAATGGAGAGAAACTCTGTTAACCAGTAACCGGCCCGTAACATATACCAGTAGAACAATGCTCTTGCTGTACGGCCATTCCCGTCTGCAAAAGGATGGAGCCATCCGATCATGAAATGAATGACACATCCTTTTATGATCGGATGTATAAAATGTGATTTATTGTCAGAATTAAAAAAGGTACACAGTTCATCTATTATTTGCGAAAGCTCATTGTGTGGTGGAGGAGTATGTACTATTTCACTTTTCGCATGATCGATTACATGTATGTCATTATTTTCACGAAAGTTTCCTACATCACCCGGATTGTCTAATGTACCAGCAGAGATGAGTTTATGAATTTCCAGAATACCTTTTGGCGTGAGTCGTTCCTGTTTATGCTGAACAATATGTTTCATTGTTTCAAAATTGTTCAGGATCATTTGTTCGGATTTGTTGCGCGGTTTTTTTTCCTGAAGAATCATTTCCTTCGCCTTTTTCCTGGTTGTGACAGCTCCTTCTATCTGGCTGCTGCTGATCGCTTCCTCCATAATAGAACTCACTATAAATTTGGTCTTATCTGACTCGGCAATCCCAATATTGCTTCCGAGGTTTCCGCCAATATGGAGGTCAAATTCATGTAGTAGCCGTTGCATGCTATCAGTGATCATGAACGCGAAAGAGTATTTACCAAAGGATATTTGAGAATAGCGTAGACGGCGGAATAGTTTTACTGATGCCCATAAATCTTCCGGGGAACAAGTAGATACCCTGTACTTTACTTTGTCCCAGAAAAGATAATCATTGATAATGGGTATAAGGGTGCCATTCAATTCCAATTCTACCATCAGTGGAATTAGCTCGTCGGTGCTTTTTTCTGTCTTTGGAGCCTGCTCCAACATGTATAATGTTTTTCCGAAAATAAGTCAAAACTGCGAGATTCGCGATAAATCTCGCGGTTTTTACTTGTGGAAGAACTGTGGTTAATTCGGGTGGAGGTATTGTTATTATGTATAATTGTTATGTATCAATATTTGTATATTAATTATATTTATAGATAGTTATGCATTTTTCCTGTCCTTCTACCTTTCACCCCATCTCTTCCACCTATCTACATCAATATATTATTCACCGGTACCACCGCAGCCGGCAGGTTAGGTTCATCGATCATTTCTTTCAGATCGGTCTCGATCATCTTACTGATCTGCGTGATGGGCACATCATTGGCACTGCCTTCAAAGGGATTGATCGAGCTGTCGCCTACTGCATCGAGTGTTACGAAAGCCCAGCCCACTATGGTCGCAAAGGGGATGATGAAATAAATAGTATATCCTTCGAGTAGGGTACCATCGCCCAGGCGATTGAATTCTTTTAGCAAGCCAAACGGCAGTAAGATTACAAAGAGGTGAAGGAGGTAAGTGGTGATGGAGGAGAAATTGCGGGGATAAGGGAAGTTCTTGATACGCTCAGCCTTACCTTGCTGTTCGTAAAAACTATCGATTCCTCTTTGCAACTGCATCTGCTGAAAGTCAGTCAAAATACCTTCCTGATGCAGTTGATTGATGGCTTGTGATTGAAGCGCCAGCGTTTGGGTGGCGCGATTCTTCTTGCTGAGCAGATAAGTCAGTTCTTCCTGGCTCAGAAAAGGCTGTACGGCGTTTTCGAGCGCTTCGGAACGTTCCGGAATAGTATATACACCCGACATATATTCTTTATAGCGGGCTTCATCCACTGTTTCCCACTTACGCGGTTCACGCAGCTGGTAACGCAGAAAAGTGAGCCAGGCAAAATGGCGGTCAAAAAAATGACGGGTCTGTACACTGGATTTACCACCGAGGAAATCACGGGCCTTCACGGCAAAACTCCGGCTTTCATTGATGATGGAACCATAGATCTGCCGCGCTTCCCATAAGCGGTTATAACTGGAATTGTTTTTAAAACCAACAATAAAAGCAACCGCAGTGCCCAGCATGGCTACCGGCATCCAGGAGATAGCGATGAAGGTAAGACCTGCACTGTACAGCACGGTAGGCACAATAGACAGGATAAGGCATTTATAAATATCTCTCCGGCTCCAGATGATAAACTCTTTTAAACTATACCGTTTGCCTGTATTCATAGCAACGTAATGGCAGGATTTGACCTGTTTTCTAAAGATAATTATTTATTGCTACCAGCCATTATCTGGCCAATTGCAGCAGAGCGACCAGGCAGGCTTCTATGCATACATCAATAAAACTGAACACAAAGACCAGGACAGACGATTTTTAAGCACGTCTGCCCTGGCCGGAAATAGCAGTGATAAAAACTGAAGAATTAGTATACCGTAATCACCTGTCCTGTTCCTGCTCCCAGTATACTTTTGAGATAACCATATTCTACCTCTTTCATAGTGGCGGGAATATGTCCGGGAAAATAGGGGAAATAAGCGGGAGAGTTTTCTACAACGGTGGGACTAACCGCATTGATGCGCACGCCATTTTCCAGTTCTATAGCAGCTGCGCGTACAAAAGCTTCGATTGCTCCGTTGGCAGCCGAAGCGTTGGAGCCGCTTAGCACCGGATCTTTCGACAATACGCCTGCGGTAAGGGTAAACGAGCCTTTGGGATTAATAAAATGCTGGCCGATAAGCACCAGGTTTACCTGTCCCATCAGTTTACTGTCTATGCCGATCCGGAATTCTTTATCCGTCATGGTTTTCCAGGGACCAAAATAGGCATCGCCTGCGGTACTAACCAGGGCATCGAAGGAGCCGGTTTGTTTAAAAAGATTTTCAATTGATTCAGGTGAAGTGATATCTGCCTGGATGTCTCCGCTTTTGGAACCTACTCTGATCAGCTCATGATCTTTTTCCAGTGCGCTGGCTACCTGCCGGCCAAGTGTACCGGATGCGCCTACAAGGATGATTTTCATTGTTGATTTATTTATTAATGGAATGATTGAATAACTGGTTTGCAGTTTCGAAGATGAACAACAGCTGGAAAAGGTTTCTGGTTGTGTGGCTGTCAAAACTCTTCCATGATCAGTTTCCGGCTCACTGCAGCTCCGGCCATGGTACCGGTAGCCACGGCATTGGCAACCGAACGAAAACGACCGGCATTATCTCCACAGGCAAATACACCCTCTACGGAAGTTTCCTGCATCATATCCGTTTTTATAAAACCTTCAGGAGTAATCTCGCAACCCAGCATCTCCGGCACGGTACAATGTTGTTCAAAAGGGATCTGTACGTACAGTGCTTTCAGTTCCAGTTCCTCTCCGTTGTTCAGTATAATTTTTGTAAGATGCCCGTTGCTGTGTACTACGCGCTCAATAGAGGTTTCAACAATGGTGATTCCTCTTTGTTGAAGTGTGTTTGCCTGTTCGGCGGTTAATACGGAAGGTCCGTTGGTGAAAAGAGTAAGCTCTTTTGTCCAGTTGGCAATCATTTTGGTATGGTCAAAAGTGATTTCTCCGTTGCTGAGCAGACCCGTTTTTTCGTGTCGCACTTCATAACCATGGCAATAGGGGCAATGTATGACAGATATGCCCCAGCATTCTTCGATACCGGCGATGCCGGGAAACAGATCGCGGATGCCGGTAGCGAAAATCAGTTTTTTGGCAAGAATCTTTTTTCCTCCGGCGGTTTCCAGCTCAAATGCCTTCCCGGTTTTTTGACCGCTTATAACTGTATCTGTGAGAAACTCAATAGTATTATATGCGCTTACCTGCTGAAGGGCCGTTTGTAAAATCTCCAGTGGAGGTTTGCCGTCCTGTGTAAGAAAGTTATGCGAAAAGGGTGTCTGTCGGTTGCAGGGTAAACCATTGTCGATAATCAATACCTGCTTCAGCGCACGGCCCAGGGCCATTGCGGCGGCAAGACCCGAATAACTGCCACCTGTAATGATTGCGTCATAATATTTGTTAGTTGCCATATAGTTTCTTTTTAAGGATTATATCAAGAAAAGGTACAGCTATAAAAACTACCCAGGGTACCAGTATCATGGTGAGAATAAGTGTCTGCTGGTATAAAGGCAGTGTAGCCAGTGGCCGGCCAAAAAAATACAAGAGGGCGGTGATGGACGGATAAATAACGATCCAGATTTTTATAGCGGTAATAAGTCTTACTTTTTTCTTCATAGCTGTGAATTGTTTTCAGGAGAACCAGTTAATACTGCAAAGATATTTGCTGGTAAAGCCATGGAGGTAGGACAAAAATGCAGTTGTATAGTACTTTATGCGTGGCTGCGCCGGAAGGCGTCGGGAGTATAGCCGGTATGTTTCTTAAAGAAACGGATAAAATAAGAAGCGTCTTCATATCCCAGTTGATCAGCTATCTGGTTGATCTGGTGCGATGTAGCTGTGAGGTAGCGTTTGGCTTCCAGTATGATCGCCTCATTGATCAGGGTCGAGCAGGTTTTGCCCAGGGTACTTCTGGTAATGGCATTGAGCTGAAACGGAGTAAGGTGCATCCGGTCTGCATAGAAAGCTACCTGCTTATGTGTTTCGATATGTGTTTCGATCAACTCCTGCAGTTCTTCGAGCCGGTCCTGTGCATACAACTGTGCGCTTCCTTCACGGCTACCCGGCGTACGGCTATGCCGGAGCAATTCAATAAAGAAGATATCCAGGATTGACCGGATCGCATCTTCAAACCTGTCCTGTTTACGGGTATACTCATCAATGATATAATCCAGCAGGCAAAAGAGCTTGCCTGATTTGTCGCGCATCAGCTGACAGAAGTTTTTGCTGCTTACTTTGCGCAAAACCTCTTTGGCAGATGCCGTGGCAGGGATATAAAAATCCGGTCCGAAGCCAAGCAGATAGCCGGTGCTGCCACTTTTGAGGACAAGCTGATGCACCTGTCCCGGTCGCATAAAGAATACGGAATTATTCTTTACAGGATAAGAAGTAAAGTCGATGCTATGCGCACCGGATCCTTTTTTCAATATAAGGAGGAAGAAAAAGCTATGGCGATGCAATTCCTGCACCATGTCTTTGCCCGCCAGCAGGTGTTTGATATCCCTGATATGAAAACCTCCGGAAAGGTTAGGCTCTTTGGTGGTAGCCTTAATATGCCTGACGGGAATTTTCTCCATTACAGTTTACAGATAACCGTGACTAATGCATGCAGCAGCCAAAGGTACTCAGATTTTCCGACAGCCGGCAAAACGCGGTCAGTCAGTGATAATAAGAAATAATACAATAATAATTCAGTGTGTATTTACCGCTTTGCGCATCCTGCTACATTTGTTTATAGTCTGCCGGACGGGCAGGACTGGTACAATTAAACGGCTTTTAATCTATTTACTTTTTTATGCACCGATATCTGTATTTTCTTATAATGTTATGGTCTGTTGCTGTTCACGCACAGCCGGTTCAGTACTCTACAGCGCAAGTGCATTCTCACAACGATTATGAACAGGCTTTCCCGTTCTGGCTGGCCTGGCGGCAGGGCCTTGGGTCTATTGAAGCCGATATTTTCCTGGACCGGGGAGAACTGATAGTGGGACATGATGCTGAACAGGTAAAACAACACCGCACCCTGGATTCGCTTTACCTGAAGCCCCTGCTTCAGTGCCTGCAGCAGAATGGGGGATATGTATATGCGGATAAATCCCGCCAGCTGCAGTTGATGATTGATATCAAAACAGCCGCTGAACCCACGCTTGATAAACTGGTGCAGGCTCTGCAAAACTATCCTCAGTTAACCGCTTCTTCGTCAGTCAAAATTGTGATCAGCGGCAATCGGCCCCAACCGGCATCCTATGCATCCTACCCGCACTGGATAAGATTTGATGGAGATCTGCAAAAGACATACACAGCCGAACAACTGACACGAATAGAAATGCTCAGTGACAACTTTTCCCGCTATTCAAAATGGAATGGAAAAGGCAGACTTCCGGGAAAGGAACAGGATACATTGCAAAAGCTGGTAACACAGGCGCACATGGCTGGTAAGAAAATCCGTCTCTGGAATTCACCGGATATCATGAATAGCTGGTATGCTTATATGCGCCTTGGGATAGATTATATTAATACAGATGATATAAGTGGGATCAGCACTTTTCTGCAACAGCTGCCTGACAGGATATACACCAGCGACAGTGAGTATGTACTGTATCAGCCACGCTGGCGAAATGATGGTGCTGATAAACCGGTGAAAAATATTATCCTCATCGTCGGCGATGGTACGGGATTGCCTCAATGGTATGCCGGTTACACCGCCAATAAAGGAAAACTGAATGTTTTCAATATGCGTTATACAGGGTTTTCGAAGACCAGCTCTTACGATAACTATATCACCGACTCGGCTCCGGGGGCAACGGCATTTTCTTCGGGTACGAAGACCAATAACAGGGCGGTAGGTGTAGACCATACAGGCCGTGCGCTCACATTACTTCCCGAAATACTCCGCCAAAAAGGGATAAAAACAGGTATTATTACCAGTGGCGATCTGCGCGATGCCACACCTGCCGCCTTCTATGCACATCAGCCTGAGCGGAGTAACTATCGGGAGATCATCAAAGATCTTTTGTACGCAACGGTGGACATAGTGATGGGTAGTGCAGATATGGCACTCAATGACAGTATAACCACCAGACTGTATACCAAATTCCAGGTACGGAGTTCGGTCGATAAGCTGGATCAGTTAGACAGCAGGCCTTTATTGCTGATTGATTCCCTGGCGAGGCGTTCTGTGTTGAATGACCGCGGTGACTGGTTGCAGAAAGCACTAAAAAAATCGATTCAATTATTAAGTAAAAATAAGGCCGGATTCTTCATCATGCTCGAAGGGGCCCAGGTAGACCATGGCGGGCATGCCAACAAATTGCCTTATGTGGTTACCGAACTACTGGATCTCGATAAAGTGATAGGCCAGGCTATGGAATTCGCCGACAGTAATGGCGAAACACTGGTGATCGTTACCGCCGATCATGAGACCGGCGGCCTTACCCTTACAGGTGGAGACTATATGCAGGGCATGATCAGTGGACAGTTTTCTACCGGCGATCATACAGCTTTACCCGTGCCAGTCTTTGCCTATGGTCCGCGTTCGTACCTGTTTGGCGGAGTGTACGAAAACACGGAGATTTTCCGGAAGATACTGGGCGCTCTGTCGATTAAGGAGCCTGTAAAAAGTAAATAGAGCAGATGGCCAACACAAATGCTGTTATCCTTTTGGTGCCATAACCTTATTAAAGTTGGATTGGTTACTGATAAAGGCATCCGCTACTCAGCCTGGTTAAAAGGCCCTGCTGCTACTATCAATTTTTAATCCGCTTTTGCGGCCCTCTTAATCACGTTCATCCCCCTGGTGCCAGCGCTCCTGTACATTCATTTTTTTAGCCGGGTACTATTTTGTTGGTTTGTGTGGTAATCATACCTCGAATGCCGCAAAACATACGATTAAGTCTTTACTGGAAGTGTCAGCTGATCGGCTGGGCCGTGGCTTCGCTTTACTGGAGCTATCTGGGTTTTACAGGCACTCGTTTCAGTTATGTTGTGGCCGTCATTCATTTCGTAGCGGATATGGTGATGTATATCGGGCTCACTCATTTATTCAGGACCATCTCTAAACATTATGGCTGGCAGCAACTGGCTCCAGGTCCATTGCTGGTGCGGATCATTCCTGCCACCGTACTGCTGAGTTTCGGGTATTTGTTTCTTACAGTGGGAAAACTATACCTGATAAGAAAGATATTTGAACCCGATTTTGCAGACTCCTGGAGCAGTTATTTCAATGCACAATGGCAGGTGTTACTGGTTACCGGTATTCGCCTGATGGCCATCTGGGTGCTGGCTTATTACCTGTATCAATATGCTCAGCGGGAAATAAGAGCCACACGGGAGAGTGCCCGGCTGGCATTAATTGCCAAAGATGCCCAGCTCGATAATCTGGCAGCACAACTCAATCCACATTTCTTTTTTAATTCACTCAATAATATCAAAGCACTGGTGCTGGCCGATCCGCAGGCAGCACGCAGGGCTATCGACCTGCTTTCTGAGCTGTTGCGTACATCGCTATATCGGAGAGATGTAGTGCAGATACCGCTGCGCGATGAACTCACATTGATCAACGACTACCTGGAGCTTGAAAGGATGCGTTTTGAAGAGCGCCTGCAGGTAGAGATAAACGTAGATGAAAGCCTGCTGTCTGCACCGGTATTGCCGCTAAGCATTCAGGTGCTCGTAGAAAATGCCATTAAGCATGGCATTGCTCAGCGAAAAGACGGAGGCGTGATCCGGATTGGGGTTGCCAAGTATGGTGCAGACCTGTTGATCAGCGTTTCCAATCCCGGGTATTTATCTGCCGGGCCGGCTAACGGACTTGGATTGAGAAATCTGCGGGAACGCCTGCAATTACAGTATAATGGGGCAGCGGTTTTCCGGTTAAAAGAATTGCCTGAAGGAATCGTGTGTGCTCAAATAAAATTACCCCTGCATGCAAGTATATCGAATCCTGATCATTGACGATGAAAGACTGGCCAGGGAAGAGATCAAACAATACCTGGCGGATTATCCCGATTTTGTCGTGGCCGGCGAAGCAACGGATGCAGATACCGCCGAAGGCCTGATCAATGAGCTGAAACCCGACCTTCTTTTCCTGGATATTCAAATGCCCGAACGTTCGGGTATTGATTTACTCGAATCACTCGAAACTGTTCCAGAAGTAATCTTTACTACAGCTTTTGATCAGTATGCTGTAAAAGCATTTGAGCTCAATGCGCTGGATTATTTATTGAAACCCATCCGCAGTGAGCGTTTTGATCAGGCGGTTGCCCGGGTGCGTGCACGCTTTACTTCTACTGCAGCCACACCCAGCTTTTTTGTGAAAGAAGGAGACCGGTATCATTTTATACGCATCAGCGATATTTATTTAATAGAATCTGCCGGCAACTATGCCTGTCTGTTTAGCGGCAACCGAAAGTTTTATCTTAAACGATCGCTTAATCAACTGGAAAAAAGTCTGGGTACTCATTCGTTTTTTCGTATCAACCGTACAGAATTGATCAACACCGGTTATATCAAACAGCTCCTGGCTTTGCCAAAGGGTAAAATAAATGTGGTATTACAGAATGAAAAGATACTCGAAGTTTCGGGGCGACAGTCGAGTGCGCTCAGAGGTAAATTGGGTATCTGACTTCTTTATTTAAAGAAGAAGCCTGCCTGACAGGTGGTAGTGCTTTTTCTGTTCCGGCAATCCTGCTGCCGGGCGCTTAATTTTTAAAATAAAAAATGATTTTATGAAATCGATGATTTTACTGGCTCTGCTATGCCTTTTTGCGAATACATACAGCCAGAGCCAATCGTTGGTAGACAGTATTAAAAGAAATCCGGAGTATATTGTTGAAGACAGCATCCTGATCGGGACCCGCGATGGTGCACAGGTTTCTGTATGGGCTATGCGCAAGCGAAATGTAACTGCGCCCCAGCCCACTATTATGCAGTTTACGATTTATGCGCGCCAGACAGATATCCGGAAAATGAAGGATGCTGTAGACCGTGGCTATGCGGCGGTGATGGCCTATACCCGCGGTAAACGGTATAGCCCCGATGAGCCGGTGCCTTACGAAAAAGATGGCCGTGATGCCTATGATGTCATTGAATGGATTGCGCAGCAGCCCTGGAGCAATCAGCAGGTGGGTATGTATGGCGGAAGTTATAACGGATTTGCACAATGGGCGACAACTAAAAACCTGCATCCTGCGCTGAAAACAATCGTCACATCGGCGTCTGTTGCACCCGGACTCGATGTGCCTATGACGAATAATGTGGCAATGAGCTTTGTGTTTCCCTGGACATACTACGTATCTAACAACAAGTTTCTGGACGAAGCAGATTACCGCGGGCCTCACTGGGGCGATCTCTACAATAACTGGTATGAAAAAGGGAGCAGTTACCGCTCACTGGATACGCTGGCTGGCCGCCCGGGCAATCACGTTTTTCAACGCTGGCTCGATCATCCCACCTACGATGCCTACTGGCAATCGATGATACCGTATCAAAAAGAATTTGCACATATTACCATCCCTGTATTGAGTACTACAGGGTATTATGATGGAGGACAGATTGGTGAGCTGTATTACTTCAACGAGCATCTGAAATACCTGCCAGATGCAAAGCATTACCTGCTCATAGGGCCATATGGACATTTCGGTTCGCAGGGCTACCCCGATTCGGTCTATAATGGTTACAGGATCGACGATGTGGCCCGCATTCCCATTCATGCAATCATTTTTGAGTGGTTTGATCATATTTTCAAAGGCAGGCCATTGCCGGCCATCCTGAAAGATCGCGTGAATTACCAGGTAATGGGCACCAATACCTGGAAGCATGCCCACGACCTGAAATCGATGAGCAATAGTAAGCTGCGACTTTATTTAACGGATAAAAATAAGGAAGGAGGGTACGGGCTAAGCAGTCAGCCGCAGGCGAAGAGATTTTTGGAACAGCAAATTGATTTCAAGGACCGTAGTACCCGCAACAGTTATTATTATTTTAATAACGTTATTTATGACCGCCTTTTTGCCAACAATGGACTGCTGTTATGGAGCGATCCGCTTACAGAAGATTTGGAGATAAACGGGCGGTTTACCGGTCAGCTGAAAGCTATGATCAGCAAAAAGGATATGGATTATAGTGTGGCCTTATTTGAAGTACGGCCCGATAGCAGTTATTTTCTGTTATCTTACTTTATGGGCAGAGCCAGTTATGCAAAGAGCCTGCAGAAGCGCAGCCTGCTGACACCAGGAAAGAAAGCAACCATTCCTTTTTCGAATACCTATATGGTGAGCCGCAAATTGTCGAAGGGCAGCCGGATTGCCATAGTGCTCAATATTAATAAATCACCTTTTGAGCAAATCAACTACGGTACTGGTAAAGATGTAAACCTGGAGACAATAGCAGATGCCGGAGAGCCATTACGCATCAAATGGTTTTGCGATAGCTATATTGACTTACCGATATCCAGATAAAACAACAAAGCTGCCCTTCTCAGGCGGCTTTGTTGTTTTCATATGATGGAATCACTGGTGTCCGGGAACATAAGTGCGACAAAAAAGAAGTTTGAAAATCAGATTTATGCAGATGCGTTTGCAGGCTTTCGGAAAAGCAGGCTAAGGACGCAGAAGGTCATTGCCTTACTGGCACATCAGCACATCAGCACATTTTCCAGGATTTCCCCTGACAACAGCGATTACCAAATAGGTTTATTCTGCCCGCATATCTGTTGCCGGATTGCGGATGACTGCTTTATAGGTCTGCGACATAATCGTAAAGAGCCCGATAGCCAGGAAGAAAAGAAAACAACCCAGTGGCCACAATAAACCAAACCCGGCTCTCAGCGGGAAGTTTTGCAAAAACAAAAAACCTGCTGTATAGCCGACTGGCACAGCAATGCAGCCTGCAATTAATAATAAACGGAAGAATCCCTTTGATAAAAGGCGGATTAGTTGTTTTTCGCTGGCGCCAATGATTTTGCGGATGCTGATCTCTTTTCTTTTCACTTCGACCGTATACATCACAAGGCCCAGCAGTCCCAGTGTGGCAATGGCCATCGCCATAAAGGCCAGGTATCCCAGCAGCGAAATGGTGGCTTTTTGCGAATAGCTTTTATCCCATTCTTCAGAAAGCCATTCTGGCCGGGCAGGTATCGTGTTGGCTGGCAGCAGTGCTTTCATCAGATATGCTACTTGTTGCTGGAGATTGGCTGTATTGATTTCCGCGTCTGTTGTCAGATAAAGATAATTGTAGGCGTGGGCCTGCGAACGGAAAGCGAGTGGGCGTACGGGTATGGCAGCACTTTCGTAGGTAAAATCTTTCAGTACACCGGCAATAGTAAACTTTGTGGAATCATTCATCCGTAGTATTTGTCCAATAGCCTGATCATCTGTTTTTAATCCCAGCGCTTTTACTGCCTGCTGGTTGACCAGTATGGTTGATTCGTTGCCAGTGGTTGCAGTCGCATCAAAATTTCTGCCGGCCGTTACAGTAAGTCCCATCTGACGGATAAAGGCGGCATCTGCATAATAATAATTCAGGTTAAGCGCATTTTTTTGATCGCTGATCCATACCGGTATACTCATACCACCGGTGCGTTTGGTAAAATGAATTGATGCTGCACCGACAGCGCGTACACCATTTATATTACTCAATTGCTGGAGAGCCAGTTCTTCATTGACATCCTGCAGTGGTACGACCAGCACATGATCTTTTTTGAATCCGGGATCGGTAGCGGCCAGGTACGAAAACTGGCGGTAAAAGGCTACCAGGAAAATGATAATGACCAGCGAAAGGCTGTACTGAAATACGATCAGCGCTTTACGGATATTGATCCGCCCCATGATACGCGCTGTCGACATACTTTTCAGTACACGCAAGGGTTGAAAAGAAGAAATGAGCCATGCGGGCGAAGCTCCAGCCAGTAACCCAGTCAGCAACGCAAATACGAACGAGCCAATCACCAGTGGCGGGTTGTAGCGGAATGTAGACGGAATGAATTCGTAATCGTCGTTAAAAGGTGCATAGCGGATAATGAAGGTCAGCAATATCCAGGCAAACCCCAGTGCAAGCAGGGCCATAGCTATTGCTTCGGTAATATATTGAGTAAATATCTGGGCACGGCTGGCACCTGTTACCTTTCGTACACCCACTTCTTTGGCCCGGGTAAGCGAGCGGGCAATTGAGAGATTGGTATAATTGAAACAGGCAGACAATAAAATGATGAGTGCAATACCGATTTCGAAGTAAAACTTCGTCCACGAACTGCCGCCCGACATTTCATTCAGCAATAACTCACTGCCCGGGTTTATTTTACTAATCGGCTGCGAGGTGAAATGAACAATGCCATCTTTGTTTTTGCTATTGAGTGTGGCGGCAAAATTGTTGAGCGTATTGCGGAAACTGGCTTCGCGATATCCTTTTTTCAATAAAGCATATGTATAACCGCTGTTAAACGCAAACCAGTCAGTTGTCTTTGGATCGAGCAATTTGGCTGCTTCCAGTTGTTTTACGGTGGCATACGAAGCAAATGCATCAAACTGGATGTGCGATTTGGATGGTGGCTCTGCCAGTACACCGGTTACGGTAAAACTTATACCATTTTCCATTGTAAGCAGTTGACCAATGGCATTGGTTTTCCCAAAATATTTTTCAGCAGTCGCCTGGCTGATCACTACGGAATTGGCTTCCTGCAGTGCGGTGGCTTTATTGCCGCTGGCGAGTGTAAATCCAAATACTGTAAAGAAAGAAGGCTCTGTATACGCTCCGTTTACATACAACTCCTTGCCTGCAGCTGTGGCTTTGCCATTGAAGGCAGGATAAATAGTTACTGCCGATTCAATGCCTTTGTCTTCCAGTACCAGCTCCTGTTCGAGTGGCAGGGGAGTGCTGGCCATTTTCCATTGCTCACCCGTTTGTTTTTTATAATCGGTAAGTATACGATAGGTACGATCGGAGTTGGGATGAAAAGAATCATATGAAAGCTGATCCTGCAGACGGATCATGATCATCATCCCTACCGTCATGCTCAGGCCAAGGCCAAATACATTGATGAAGGTGATCAGTTTGTTTTTGCGGAAATTGCGGAAAGCAATTTTTAAATAGCCAGCTAGCATAATACGCAGGTGTGTGATGATAACAAATTAAGCACAAAGCTGGGTTCAAACCCAATGCCTGACTCGAGGCTATTGATTACCAGTAGAATAGATATTCTTTTTGCTGCCCGGTGTTCGTTTACGTTACAATTAGATGTGCGATTGCGGACAAATGCTGTACAGAATATTCCCTGCTGGCGGAAGCTGCGCCTGCTATTTCTTCCTGGTTTTCTGATTCCACATCGGTTTCTGGCGGATTACTTTCTGATGAATGGGGCAGTCGGGGCTATGTGCACCGGGCAGGAAGCCCGTGCTCATCAGAAATTCATTGACGATTTCGCCACCTGTGAACCGGAATGTTTTTTTAAAGAGTTTTACCCATTCTTCTTTCGTTTTGGGATGGTGGTGTTCCAGCCATTGTTGAAAAGAACCAAACTCTTTTTGCAGCAGTAGTATCACTTTTGCATTTTCAATAGCTGCATTTACCTTAAGCCGGTTGCGGATGATGCCGGCATCACTAAGCAGCCGCTCACGGTCTGTATCCTTATAGGCGGCTATCTTTTTTATATTAAACTGGCTGTATGCTTTACGAAAGGATTGTTCCTTTTTCAGAATCGTTTCCCAGCTAAGTCCTGCCTGGTTTATTTCCATGATCAGTCTTCCAAAAAGTTCATTGTCGTCGTGTATGGGAAAACCGTAATGGTTGTCGTGGTAGTTTTTGTGGAGCAACCTCCGCTCTTCGGGCTGCATGCTGTCGATATAATTGCAGTAAGACATATGTGAATAGTAAAAATGTAAATGAAGCTGCTGCCAGCAGCGGGATTGTAAAAATAAGCTGGCAGCAACTAAAAAAGCAGGTTCTGCCTGCTTTTTACTATCTATATTTTACCGGCGATTAAAAATTCGTCCAGCTTCCGCCTGTTTCTGCATCAAACCCATATTTATTACTGACTACATTAGCACCGCTCCGGTTTTGCTGATAATACGTCCAGCCTATCCGTGTTGCCTGCAGGCCGATGGTAGTAACCAAACCGCCGTTGCATCCAGCTGTTTCAGACACGCTGCTGACCTTTATTTTTTCCATTTTGATCGTGTAGGCTGGTTTTGTTGTAGACGGCTGCAATACCGTTATCAGTCCGGTCGACAGAAAGGAACCGTCCATCATGGCTTTGCGCAGGTCGGCGCTGGCGCCCGAAATATTCATCGTAAAACTGATGGCCCTGTTGTCTTTACCACCTGCATTGACAGTTTGTGCTTCGATCGTGTTTTCAAAACCACGTGCTACGGCTGTGCCATTAATGCTGCGACCGGAGGCATCGGTAAGCTTGATATAAATCTGCTGCTGCCGTGCCAGCGAAACGAGGGGAAACAGAAGAGCCAGGAAAAATAATTTTTTCATGTTCCAAAAGTTTAAGAGTGTTTTTTCTTCTAATAAAAGTAGCAGTCGGGGTAATGCTGCTTATTTGTAAAAATGCATCCGCTACCCAGGTAAGGCAATCCCCGAAACAAGGGGTTCTTGTATCCGCATACACGTGAATAAGGTTGAAACATGGAAATAAACGGCTGATTGATCCGGGTCAAACCGGTTAAAAAATCTGGAGATATCGCCGGTTGATGCTGATCAAAATGAAAAATGAACAATACGGGTAAATGGCAGTGCTGGCTGTCATTCTCGCCAGTCAAAAATTAATATTTCATTATTTTACCGTTAATTTAGCCACCAATTCTGATTGTAGCTGCTTGTCTGATACTGTTTTACATAATGAATCTGAATATGTTGCAGCCATGCAACGCGGGGATAAGGATGCTTTTACCATTCTTTATCGCCACTACAGTCCGCGTTTATACACCGGCATTCTTCGTATCGTAAAAGATCCGCTTTCGGCAGAAGAGATCATCCAGGAATTGTTTACACGGGTATGGATGAAGCGTGAGTTGCCCGGGCTTCAGGAAAATTTCACCGGTTATATTTATCGTATTGGCCAACGGCTGGTCTTTGATTTTTTCAGAAATCTGAAAAAAGACCGTCAATTGCTGGCGCGGTTTCGTAAACTGGCCGAGGAGCAATATGATCCTGTTGAAGGTGAGCTGCTCCGGAAAGAGTCATCGAAACTGCTTCACCGGGCCATTGAGCAACTCTCACCCCAGCAGCAACGTGTCTATCAGCTTGTAAAAGTGGAAGGGCATACGTATAAGCGTGCCGCCGAGATCATGGGTATATCACCGCTGACGGTAAAGGAATACCTGGTGGCTACTAAAAAAGCCCTGCAGCATTATATGATCAATCACATGGATCACCCTCTCTTAATAGCCGGATTGCTGGCCGGTAGCATCTCATGGTTCTGATAGGGATAAATGCCCGGACTTAGCAGCGACTTTTTAACTAAATTTCTCTGAATTAATTTTTTTTAAGTTATATCCCCCCATTTGCTGGCTTGCCCCGTTGATTGTAGAATAAACTCCAAAGCGTGGCTTATACACCAGACCAGTACAAAGAACTGTTTCAACGGCTAATCAACTCCAGTCTCTCGCCCGGAGACACACAGCAGTTGCTCGACTGGCTGGGTAGCAACGATCACGATCCGGTAGCTGCCGAACTGATATTGAAACAGTTGGCGGTAGCCGATGGCCGGCCCGATGAGGCTGCCATGCAGGCACTTGAGGCCAGGCTGCACAACATTCTTACCCTTGATAATGGGGAGCAGACTGCGGAGGTTGCAGTTATACCTTTTTACAGGAAAACAGGGTGGCGTGTGGCCGCGGCAGTAGCGGTATTATTAACAGTAGCCGGTCTGTATCTGCTGATAAACCGTAAGCCAGCTACTCCGGCTCCACTTGTTCAGACCAATACGCCCGCAGATATAGCACCCGGCAGGGAAGGGGCCATTCTGGAGCTGTCAGATGGCCGCAAACTGGTGCTCGACAGTCTGGGCAATGGAATGGTGGCCACCCAGGAGGGTTCTGCCGTTGTACTCAACAATGGAGAGTTGCAGTACAGGTCTGCCAGCAATGCCAGCGAGATTGTATATAATACTGTTTCCACTCCCAAAGGACGTCAGTTTCGCCTGCAGCTGGCAGATGGTACAAAAGTGTGGCTCAATGCCGCTTCCTCACTGCGCTATCCGGCGGTTTTTGCAGGCAATGAAAGACTGGTAGAGGTTACCGGTGAGGTTTATTTTGAAGTAGCGAAACAAGCAGATGAATCAGGCAAACGAAAACCTTTCAGGGTAAAAATAAATGATCAGACACAGGTGGAAGTGCTGGGTACACATTTCAACATCAACTCCTATGCCGATGAAGCATCTATCAATACCACGCTGCTCGAAGGAAGTGTACGCATTGTAAACGGTCAGCAAAATACATTGCTGCAGCCGGGGCAGCAGGCGCAGATCAATGGGAAAAGTGCCGGTACAAAGGCTATCAGGGTAGTCAATGATGTGGCGCTCGATAAGGTAATGGCATGGAAGGACGGACTATTCGATTTTCAGGATGCTTCGCTCGAAGAGGTCATGCGTCAACTGGAGCGCTGGTACGATCTGGAGATTGTATATGAAAAAGGAATTCCAAAGCTGGAGTTTGTAGGAAAAATGGGCCGTGACCTGAGCCTGGCCAATGTGTTGCGCGGACTGGAAATGTCTAATGTTCATTTCAGAATTGAAGAAGGTCGCCGGTTGGTGGTCTTCCCCTAAATAAGTATAAATGTTGTCGTAAAGGACTATCAATAAAAAGCCGCCTCGGACGGCCATCCGGGCGGTAAGGTTTGATGGTCCAAATGTCAAGTTCTGGTAAACTTTAATTTTTAAAAATCAAACCGATGCGAATTTATGCAAAAAAAAGCTCTTTGTGATCCGGGCACTGCTGACCGGTTCCCTTACCCGGGGACATTAGCCGGTATTAATCCGGCAGGGAAACGGCCACAGTGGCTTCGTGATCTGACCAAAATGCTGTTCATTATGAAGTTAATAGCCGTATTATTACTCGTGGGCATGCTGGCTGCCAGTGCTAAAGGCCGCTCTCAGACCATCACTTACTCCGCTAAGAATGCGAAAATAGCACAGGTATTCAAGGCCATTGAGACACAAACTGGTTACACGGTGTTTGCCAACAAAGACTTATTAAAAGGAGTAAAACCAGTTTCTGTTTCTGCCAGGCAAATGCAGCTTGCTGAATTTCTCAATGCCATACTGGCCGACCAGCCTATTGGCTATGAGATCCACAACAAGACAATTTTTATTAAAAGTAAACCTGCTTCGCAGATCATTGTGTCGCGACCTGTTACAACTGTTGTGGCAGAGCCGCCACCGCTTGAGTTAAGCGGTGTTGTACTGAGCGAAGACGGTAGCCCGCTGGCCGGGGCTACGGTGATGATAAAAGGCGGGCGCACTTCTGTGATAACAACTGCCGAAGGACGTTTTTCGATCAATGCGGATGCCGGCCAGGTGCTGGTTATTTCATATATCGGACACCAGTCGCAGGAAGTTACCGTAGATGGTAAAAACCTTAACCTGTCGGTTCGCCTGAAAAAACAGGCCACAGAAATTGAACAGGTGGTAGTGACCGCTCTGGGTATTACCCGCAAGTCGAAAGCACTAACCTATAATGTACAGGAAGTAAAAAGTGAAGAGATCAACCGGGTAAAAGACGCCAACTTTATAAACAGTCTGAATGGTAAGGTAGCGGGCGTGACCATCAACTCCAGTGCCGGTGGTATCGCCGGATCTTCACGTGTGGTGATGCGTGGCTCCAAATCACTTTTTGGCAATAATAATGCGCTGTATGTGGTAGATGGTATTCCGCTGCCCAGCCTCACAACAACCCAGCCCAACGATATCTTTACCGGATCGGGCGTAAGCGGCGATGGTATTTCCAATATCAATCCCGACGATATAGCTTCTGTATCGGTGCTTACAGGCCCCGCTGCTGCAGCATTGTATGGCAGTGCGGCTGCCAACGGTGTTATTCTCGTTACTACCCGCAAAGGAGAAAAAGGAAAACTTAATCTGAGTGTGAGCAATACAACCAATTTCTTCAGCCCATTTGTATTGCCCCGCTTTCAGAATACCTATGGCTCAGATGAAGGAAACTTTTACAGCTGGGGCCCCAAACTGGATAAGCCAACAGATTACGATCCGGCCGACTTCTTTCAGACTGGCGTTAACGTGATGAACAGTATCTCACTTTCTACCGGTACAGATAAAAATCAGACTTATTTCTCTGCCGCATCTACCAATGCGAAGGGAATTATTATGAATAATAAACTGAACCGTTACAACTTTTCTATCCGTAACACGGCCAGCCTGCTCGAAGACCGGCTCAACCTCGATCTGAGCCTTATGTATATCACACTGCAGGAGCAAAACATGCTTTCGCAGGGCCAGTATTTCAATCCGCTGGTTCCTGTTTATCTGTTTCCCCGTGGTGATGATATTGAGAAATATAAAATCTATGAGCGCTATAATCCATCACGCAATTTCAAAACCCAGTTCTGGCCTTTTGGCGACATGGGCTTTCAGATGCAGAATCCCTACTGGATTACACAGCGCGATATGTTCAACAATGATAAGGAACGCTATCTCATGAGCGCCGGATTGAAGTACACACTCAATGACTGGATCAATCTTACCGGTCGCGTAAAATATGACCGCAATACAACAATTGCCGAGAAACGTTTTTATGCATCAACAGCCGGTCTTTTTGCTTCCGACGCCGGAGCTTATCATCACAACAGCATGGGCACAAAACAGCTCTATACAGATGTGCTGGTAAATATCAACAAAAACCTTGGCCGCGATTATGTACTCTCTGCCAATGTGGGCGCCAGTCTCATCGATGATCAGTTTGATCAGGATAGTTATGGCGGCAATCTGCAGAGTGTTCCCAACCTGTTTACATTCAGCAACGTAAACAATACACAGGCTACCGCTACACAAACAGGCTATCATGATCAGACGCAATCCGTTTTTGCCAGTGCGCAGTTGTCTTACCGCAACCGGATTTTTGTAGATGCAACCGGACGCAATGACTGGTCATCGGCACTCGTCAATACAAATGCCAAATCGATCTTTTATCCTTCGGTAGGGGTATCTGGTATTGTAAGCGATCTGCTCAACATGCACTCCAGGGCGGTTTCATTTATTAAGGTACGTGGCTCTTACAGTGAAGTAGGTAATGCACCACAGCGGTTTGTGACCATTGCTACCTATCCGATCATTGGCGGATTTCCTGTTACCAGCTCTTATCTGCCTGCTTCCGGACTTCAGCCCGAGCGCACCAAATCTTTCGAGGCCGGTTTTAACATACGCTTCCTGCGCAATAAAATCAACCTCGATGTAACTGCTTACAGATCGGTTACCTACAACCAGCTGTTTAATCCAACACTGGCTCCCAGTACCGGTTATTCCAGCTTCTATGTGAATGCAGGCGAAGTAAGCAATAAAGGTATTGAGGCCACCCTGGGTGTCAATCACAACATAGGTCCCGTTTTGTGGAATTCAAACGTTGTCTTTACGCTCAACCGCAACCGCATCAACAAATTGCTGACCAGCAACACCAATCATATCACCGGGCAGACGGTTACGGTAGACAGTCTGAGTGTGGGTGGTACAGGCAGCTATATGATGGCACTGGTAAAAGGTGGTCAAATGGGTGACATTTACGTAAACACCCTTGTGGTGGATGAGCATGGCTTTATTGATGTAGGGCTGCAGACCCAAACGGTAACTGCTGATCCAAACACTTATATCAAAGCCGGCAATGCCAACCCACGCTATAATCTTGGTTTCCGGAATGGATTCAGCTATAAGAATTTTAATCTCGACTTCCTGGTGAGCGCCCGTATCGGTGGAGTGGGCGTATCGGTTACCCAGGCTATCATGGATCGGTTTGGTGTATCAGAAGCATCTGCACTGGCGCGTGATAATGGTGGTGTGATTGTAAATGGTCAGAAGATTCCTGCACAACCTTATTATGAAGTAACAGGTGGTGGTGTGGCTGGTGTTGGTTCTATGTATGTATACAGCGCTACCAACGTAAGGCTGGCAGAAGCCTCTTTGAGCTATACCATACCGGCTCATGTATTTCATAATAAAATCAAAGGAATCACCGCATCTGTAGTAGGACGCAACCTGTTTATGTTCTATAACAAATCACCATTCGATCCGGAGCTTACTGCCAATACAGGTACCTATTACCAGGGTATTGATTATTTCATGCAGCCCAGTCTGCGCAGTATAGGCTTTAGTGTGAAATTCCAATTCTGATCATTCTTAATGTAATTATATCATGAAAACGGTGAAACAACCTTTTTATACCTATTGCGGCTTGCTGGCCGGGCTGCTGATTCTGTTCAGCGCCTGTACCAAAAAGTTCAGCGACTATAATACCGATCCTTCTGCTGCCACGGAAGAGATGCTGGGGTACGATAACCTGTCTACCGGCGTATTTTTTCCACAGATGCAGCAAAATATTTTTCCTGTGGCGCAACCACCGGCATTTGGTGACGAAATGTACCAGATCGTACAAAACCTGGCTGGTGATGTTTACTCGGGTTATATGGGTGCCAGCAATAACTGGTTCGGCTCGGCCAACAATACGACCTATGCCATGATCCCCAACTGGTACAATGCTGCTTTTGGCCGCGCATTTCTGAGTGTGATGCCCGCCTGGTTGTCTATCAAAAAGCGCACAGAAGGTGTTGCAGCCAGCCAGCACGTATTTGCCCTGGCCCAGGTTATGAAAGTAATGTCTATACATCGTACCACGGATATGTACGGTCCATTGCCGTATTTCAATTTCGGTAATGGAAGCGTATCCACCACTTACGATAGCCAGGAGAGTATTTATAACTCGTTCTTTGATGATCTCGATTTTGCAGTGACCACACTGGCCGACTTTGTGGAAAAGAATCCGGGGCAAAAGCCTTTGGCTCCTTATGACCTGATCTATGGCGGCGACTATGTAAAATGGATAAAATTTGCCAACTCACTGCGTCTCCGCCTGGCGATGCGTATTGCCTATGTCAATCCCGATAAGGCTAAGCTGAATGCCGAGGCTGCTGTCAATAATCCTTATGGTGTCATGACAGCCAACGACGATAATGCCCTGCTCAGAAGCGGTACAAAAGTAAATTTCAATAACCCGCTTTATATCATCTGTTTCAACTTCGATGATATCCGCATGGGGGCAAATATGGAATCGTTTTTAAAGGGTTATAATGATCCGCGTATTTCTTATATGTTTAACCGGGCGCCCGATGGAGAGTTTCATGGTATCAGAAATGGTATTGTGATCAATAACAAATCGGCCTACTCCCTTCCTTTTTCCACGCTGAATGTAGCAGCCTCCACACCTATTGTATGGATGATGGCAGCAGAAATGTATTTTCTGCGTGCAGAAGGAGCATTACGGGGATGGAATATGAATGGCACGGCTCAAAGCCTGTATGAAACTGGCGTTCAGACCTCCTTTAACTACTGGGGTGCAGGAGGCTTCAGCACTTATATAGCAGATGGCGCCAGCCGGCCTGCTGCTTATACCGATATTTCCAGCAGCAGCAACAATGTAGGCGGTTCCAGCACACTGCTGAGCACCATCACTATCAAATGGGATGACGCCGCCAGTTTTGAACAAAAGCTGGAAAGGATCATGACCCAGAAATGGATTGCCATGTATCCCGATGGGCAGGAAGCCTGGTCGGAGTTAAGAAGAACACGTTATCCGAAAGTGTTTCCGGTAGTCAGCAATCAGAGTGGCGGCATCATAGCTTCCGGTGGGTTTATTAAACGTCTGCCTTTCCCTCTGACAGAATACCAGAGCAACGCAGCAGGTGTAGCTACCGGTGTATCCGCACTGGGTGGTATCGATAATATTGCTACGGCACTCTGGTGGGATAAAAAACCTTAACAGCCTTTATCAACAAATAGCCATAAACGAAGTAATAATATGAGAAAAATTATTAAACCGCTATTGCTGTTACTGCTCCCCCTGCTGGTTGTACAGTGCAGCAAACAAAATACGCCGGAGCCACTTTCTTTACAGAATCCGCGCAAATACACCGATGAATATTATGCCAATCTGCGTGCGTATAAAAAAACGGATCACCAGCTTTGCTTTGGCTGGTATGCCGATTATTCGCAAACCTATTCCTATGGTCAGCACTTTATGGGTCTGCCTGACAGTATTGATATTATCAGTTTATGGGGTGGTATTCCTGATAAAACAACAGAACCCGGCACTTATGACGAAATGCGTTTTTGTCAGCAGGTAAAAGGAATGAAGATGGTAGTACCCATTATCGTTGAGCTGGAAAGCAGCGGCTTTCCGGTAGATGATGAAGGGCTGAAGCAGTATACAAATATGCTGGTGGATATGGTACTCGACAACGATCTCGATGGACTGGATATGGACTGGGAGCCCCGCTCAGGCACTTACCTGGCCAGCGCCAGCAATTTTGCCAAAATGGTTGAATATGCCAGCGAAAGACTGGGCCCCAAATCCGGTACCGATAAACTGCTGATTGTAGATTATTACAATCATACACTGCCTACTACGATCGAGCCTTTCCTGAATTATGTAGTCAACCAGGCTTATACGCAGGGTACTACATCCAATTCGGGAACCAATCTGCAAACCCGTTACGACCGGGTAAGCAGCTGGTGCCCGCCCAACAAGTTTATTGTAACGGAAAATATTGGCGACTGGTGGCAGAATGGGGGATCGCCTTTTACCGAAGTAGGAGGCAATACGGTAAGCCCGGTAGACGGACAACGTATGTATTCGCTCGAGGGAATGGCACGCTGGCAACCACGCCAGGGTACCAAGGCCGGATTCGGCGCTTTCTACTTTGGACGTGACTATAACTCAAATCCGCCCTATAAATATATGCGCCGGGCCATTCAGGTAGCTAATCCGGCTGTGCACTGATAGCAGGCAGGTGTTTTATCGTTACTAAACTATTCAACAATGAAAAAAGTAAGTTATATACTATATGCATTGCTGCTCATCGGGACGCTTACGCCCGGCTGCCGCAAAGCAATCAATTTTAAGGACGCGATTTATTTTACGGGCACTGAGCAATCGCCGAGTACTAAATTTACCATCGAAGGGCCATCCAGTATGGGTGTATCTGTGACCTATTCGGCCAAAGCATCGGCCGATATCGGGGTAAATGTAGATGTAGTGCCGGCTCTTGTAGAGGAGTATAATAAGAAATATGGCACTACCTACCAGTTTCTCCCCGCCAATAGCTACGATCTGGAAACAAAGCACCTGGTGATAAAAGCCGGTACGAATATTTCCGATGCCGTACGCTTTTCGGTTACATCGCTCGACGATTTTGCAGAAGGAGTCACCTATTGTGTACCCATTACAATCACCAATGTGGACGGTGGTCAGGATGTGCTGGAAGCATCACGTACGCTGTATATCATTATTAACCGTACGATCATTACCCAGGCCACGGCGCTTTCGCCCAATTATTTTACAGTACCATCATTCCTGACGGCTACATCACTTGCCAGTGTGCCGCGGCTCACCATGGAGTGCCGGGTATATGTAAACCTGTTTCAGACAGCCAATCCTTTTATCAGCTCTGTAATGGGTATTGAAGAAAACTTCCTGCTGCGTTTTGGTGATGTAAGTATTGCCAATAACCAGTTTCAGCTGGCTGGTGGTCTGGTAAATGGTAAGAAGTTTCCAGTCAACAGTAAAGCCTTCTTTTCTACCGGACAATGGTATCATGTAGCTATCGTATACAACGGTTCTACCATGAGCCTGTATATAAACGGGGTGTTAGACAACTATACCGATGCAGAATCTGGTGGTGTTAACCTGACTGATAGTTACTCCGGCGGATTTCATATTGGTTATTCGGCCGGCGGTCGTTTGCTCAACGGTTATGTGAGCGAAGCCCGTGTATGGACAAAAGCACTTACCGCAAAAGAACTGCAGAATAATCTCTGTTATGTGGACCCTACTACCGATGGACTGCTGGCTTACTGGCGCTTCAATGAGCTGGATACGGACGGTACTGTGCCCGATCTGACCGGTCATGGGCATAAGGCCGAACCAGCCCGTGCCGTCAGTTTCGTGACTGGTGTAAGATGTCCATAATGAATTCTAATCAAGTAAAAAGCAGATTATGAAAAAAAGATTCAATCAATATAAAAATACAGGTCTTTCGGCCTTGCTGGCGCTGATCCTTTTTTCTGCCTGTAAAAAGGAAGAGCTGCGCTCAAAAGAGCTGGTCGTCTATATGCAGGGCGATAAGTCTTCGCTTACCAAATCCACTCTGATGCCTTTTGTGCATACACCACTCTCTGTAGAAGGCAACACCACTAAAGAGTTGTATATATATGCTACGCGCGAAGTAGCCGCGGATATTATGATCAATGTGGGAGCCGATCTGTCGGCAGTAGATGCCTATAATGCACAAAATGGTACAAAGTTTCTTCCCATGCCTGCCACCGCATTCCGTATTGTGAGCAGCGGACCCTATACAATACCTGCCGGTGCAACCCGCTCCACCAGCCCTATACAGATCGAGATCACCGATGCCGCTGCGCTAAATGATCCCAAAGGATATATCCTGCCTGTTGGTATCACTAAAGTGGAGAGTAAGGATAAAGGAGTGCAGACCAGTACAACGCATCGGTTGGTATTTGTAAATGTGACTTATGAGTTCAATAATATTCAACGCAATCAGACCGCTTCTGCCAGTACACCGCTGGCACGTACCGGCTGGTCGGTAACCGTCAGCAACACCACTTCAGGTGCACCGGCTACCAATTTGCTGGATGGAAGCAACAGTACAGTATGGCGTTCCAGCAATAGCAGCACTGCGGCTAAATGGGTGATCGTAAATATGGGTAGTGCACAAACTGTAAATGGTTTTGTCATTTCACCCAATTACACGTCTACATCCGAAAATGCCACCAGCATGCTCATTGCCACCAGCAATGATAATGTGACCTGGACAGAGCAGGGACGCTGGACAGGCACGGGTCCTGCCACTGGCACTTCGGCAGCTGCACCGGATTTCAAAGGGGTTAATTTCATTTCACCCATAACGGCACAGTATGTACGGTTTACCATTACCGCACAGACCAGTACCAGCCGTGTAGGTATGGCAGAAATTAATGCGATACCATAAATAACCGGCCTGCAGAAAGAGGACCCCGGCAGGCAATCGTTAATGGCAGGCAGCATATTACTGAGGGGTAATATTCAATCGTCCGGGGTTCCCTCTTTTTGCCAGGCTTTACCTTCGTTCTTCTTCAAGCAGTCAGGAGAAAGCATCTGCCATTTAATAATGGCGGGTGCTTCTCCATTTTGTATTTTGCTGTATTAATCGTTACTAAAAGATCAGTTATGTATACACGTGTAGTGGGTAAAATTGTTTCGCTGTTTTTATTAATGACCGCTCTGCAGGCGGGAGCCCAGGCGCCTGTGTTCAGAAACAGCCAGGCACCAGTAGAAGCCCGTGTGAGCGATCTGTTGAAACAGCTTACACTGGAAGAAAAGATATCGCTGCTGGGATATCGCAGCAGTGCGGTACCCCGTCTGCAGATTCCTGCCTACAACTGGTGGAATGAGGCCCTGCATGGCGTGGCACGGGCCGGACAGGCTACCGTGTTTCCACAGGCGATTGGTATGGCAGCTACTTTCAATGACAGCCTGCTGCGCGAAATAGCATCTGTGATCTCAACCGAAGCGAGGGCTAAATACAACCTGGCCACAGCAGCCAATCGCCGAATTCAATACATGGGCCTCACCTTCTGGTCTCCCAATATCAATATCTTTCGTGATCCGCGCTGGGGGCGTGGACAGGAGACCTATGGTGAAGATCCTTTTCTGACAGCTTCTATGGGTGCGGCTTTTATAAAAGGATTACAGGGAAACGATCCCCGTTTTCTGAAAACAGCAGCCGCTGCAAAACATTTTGCCGTACATAGCGGACCCGAAGCAGGCCGCCATTCCTTCAATGCCAGAGTAGATGAAAAAGACCTGCGCGAAACTTATTTATATGCATTCAAAAAAATGGTGGATGCAGGCGTTGAGTCAATCATGTGTGCCTATAACCGGCTCAATGATGAACCCTGTTGTACCAGCAACGAACTATTACGGAAAATACTCAGAGAAGAATGGCATTTCAAAGGTCATGTAGTCACCGATTGCGGAGCCATTGATGATATTGTCAATTTTCATAAACTCACTGCGAGCAATGCAGTGGCTGCTGCCAATGCGGTGAAAGCAGGTGTAAACCTTGATTGCTCCAATATCCTGCAGCAGCACCTGATGGATGCCTTCCGCCAGGGACTTATTACGGCAAATGATGTGGACTCTTCGCTGGCGGGATTGCTCAGAACACAGATCAAACTCGGATTCTTTGATGAAGCAGCCGCTTCGCCCTATGCCGGTCTCGGCGCTGCACAGGTGCATTCGCCACAGCATGTGGAACTGGCACGTAAGGCAGCGCAGCAGAGTATGGTATTACTCAAAAATGATAAAAACCTGCTGCCGCTTGATCTGAAAAAATACAGTTCCATTATGGTATTGGGTCCCAATGCAGGCGCCATGGATCCAATGGTAGCCAATTATCATGGCATGTCGGGCAATGTAGTTACCGTGGCAGAAGGTATCACACAGGCTGCAGGCCCCGGTGTGGCGGTGCAATATGATCAGGGTAGCGACTTTACAGATACCACACGTTTTGGTGGCATATGGGCGGCCGGTGAAAGTGATATCAGCATTGCTGTTATTGGACTTACGCCGGTGTATGAAGGCGAGGAAGGCGATGCATTCCTTGCAGCAAATGGCGGCGATAAGCTGTCGCTTGAATTACCCGCTGCACATATCGCCCTGCTACGCGCATTGCGCAAGAAAAATAAACCGGTAGTAGTGGTGGTGACTGCTGGCAGCAACGTAAACATAAAAGCTATTGAACCCTATGCCGATGCCATATTGCTGGCCTGGTATCCGGGTGAGCAGGGAGGTACGGCCGTGGCAGATATCCTGTTTGGACAGGTATCGCCTGCCGGACGTCTGCCTGTCACTTTTTATGAATCGCTCAGCGATCTGCCAGACTATTCCAGTTACGACATGCAGGGCAGAACCTACCGGTATTATAATGGCCGGCTACAGTATCCATTTGGCTTTGGCCTCAGCTACACCCGTTTTGAGTATACCTGGCTACAACAACCGGCTGTGCTTCGCACACAGAAAGATACCTTGCGTTTTGCCATAAGTGTGAGCAATACCGGATTGTATGACGGCGATGAAGTAGCACAGGTGTATATAGAATATCCCAACGCAGAAAGAATGCCGCTCAAAGAACTCAAGGCATTCCGAAGGGTGTATGTGGGAAAAGGACAGCAACGGGAAGTCCGTTTTGAGATTCCACTGGAGGAATTGAAAAAATGGGACCTCAAAGAAAATAAATGGAAACTCTACCCCGGAGGTTACAAAATAAATATTGGCAGTCACTCAGCAGATATCAGGCTGAGCACAGCATTTGAAGTAAAAAAGAATCTTAAACCATAAGCAGGCAGTTCCCGGCAGGGTACAGCTGTTTTTATTTAGTAAAAAAGCATGATCCGATTTCTGGCAGGAGCAACTATGCTCACGCTGCTGGCATGTACTGCCACGCATAAAGAACAACAGACGCAAGACTGGAGCCGTTTTGTATCGCCTTATATTGGCACAGGCTCACATGGTCACGTATTTCTTGGCGCCAGTGTGCCCTTCGGTGCAGTACAACTGGGGCCCGTAAATATGACAGAAGGGTGGGACTGGTGCTCAGGATATAACTATGCCGATTCCACCATCATTGGTTTTTCTCATACCCGCTTAAGTGGTACAGGCATTGGCGATCTCGGCGACATATTATTTATGCCCGTTACCGGCCATGTTAAACCGGTAAAAGGCGTACTCAACGATTACAACAGCGGATACTACTCGCTGTTCAATCACGACAGCGAAACAGTTTCACCCGGTTATTATGCCGTGTTTCTGCCACGTTACCAGGTAAAGGCTGAACTGACTGCCACCACCCGTACCGGTTTTCATCAGTATCATTTTCCCCAACAGGCAGATGCAGGAATTATTATTGATCTGAAAGAAGGAGTGGGCTGGGATAAAGTAACAGCCACATCACTGCGACTCGTGAACGATACCACGATTGAAGGATCACGGCTTTCGACCGGCTGGGCCAAAGCACAGCAAATTTATTTTTACGCCGTGTTTTCCAAACCCATTGCCGATATCCGGTTTTACGAAGACACCGCGCTGCAGGCCGGTACCGCACAGGAAGGAGTAAAACTGAAAGCACATCTTCGGTTTGCAGATGCAGGTACTGTACAGGTAAAAGTAGGCATATCGCCCGTGAGCAGCAGCAATGCGGCTGATAATATAAAAAGCGAATTGCCCGGCTGGGATTTTGCCGCAGTGGCGCAGGCGGCCAGAACTGCCTGGAATAATGAATTCAATAAAATAAGGATTGAAACGAATGACAGTGCGCGCCTCCGTACTTTTTATACAGCCATGTATCATACCATGATGGCGCCGGCAGTATTTAATGATGCAAATGGAGCTTATCGTGGTGCAGATGGCAAAGTTTACGACGATCCCGGTCACACCAATATGACCGTATTTTCTTTGTGGGATACTTATCGTGCTGCCAATCCTTATTACACGTTGATACAACAGGAGCGCGTGCGTGATATGGTACAAACCATGCTGGCTATTTATAAGCAACACGGAAAATTGCCGGTGTGGCATCTGGCCGGCAACGAAACCAATACCATGCCTGGCAACAGTGCGGTGCCTGTCATAGCCGATGCTTATCTCAAAGGCATTAAGGGCCTCGATACGGCGCTGGCCTGGGAGGCAGTAAGCAGCACCATGCTGCAGGATGAGCGCGGATTGAATTATATAAAGAAATATGGATTTATTCCTGCCGACAGTATGATTGAATCCGTAGCTATGGCCATGGAATATGCGATTGATGATGCCGGTGTGGCGCTTATGGCCAGGAAAATGGGCCGGGAAAATGACTGGAAACAATTTTATCAGCGGGCCAACAGTTACCGCCGGTATTTTGATCCGGCGGTACAGTTTATGCGTGGCAAAACGGGTGACACTTCGTGGCGTACACCTTTCAGCCCCTTTGAAGCAAGGCATATGAAAGACGATTTTTGTGAAGGAAATGCATGGCAGTATACCTGGCTGGTACCACAGGATGTGGAAGGCCTGATGCAATTGCTGGGCGGCGAAGCTGCATTTATCCGTAAGCTGGATTCGCTCTTTACAACACAGGGCCAAATGGGAAAAGACGCTTCGGCAGATATCACCGGTCTTATAGGTCAGTATGCGCATGGCAATGAACCGGGGCATCATATCCCGTACCTGTATGCCTATGCGGGGCAACCCTGGAAAACAGCTGAGACAGTACGTTACATACTGGATAGTTTATACAATGATACGCCTGCCGGCCTTTGTGGTAATGAAGATGCCGGACAAATGTCGGCCTGGTATATCCTGTCTGCACTTGGTTTTTACCAGGTCAATCCTTCTGATGGAATATTTATTCTGGGTAGTCCTGTTGTAGATGCTGCCACGATTGAAGCAGGTGAAGGAAAGCAGTTTCGTATTAAGGTAAAAAATAACAGTGCAGCGAATAAATATATTCAACAGGTACGCTATAACGGACAACTGCTAAACCGGTCTTATTTCACCTATGCCGAATTCAAAAAGGGTGGAGAACTGCTGATAGAAATGGGACCAGTGCCTTCGCCTGTTTTTGGTGTTGAGCCTGCTGCCAGACCTTATTCGGCATTGCATATAAAACCCTGAGCGGAAATATAACTGTACAATCGTTGTCGTAAACTTCTTTTCTTTGTAAATGAAATAATACACTATGCCCAGCAGAAAACAATTTATTCAAACAGCCGGTGTGCTGGCTGCAGGAATGCTCATCGATATAAAACCTTTGCGTGCTGCCGGCAGGCTGGAGTCGAAACGGCCGCCGTTAAGCAGCCGCCATTTTACGAGCCAGGCGGTGGAAGAAACCATTGCGCGGTTAAAGAAAGGGTTGAAGAACGAAGAACTGGCCTGGTTGTTTGAGAACTGTTTCCCCAACACACTGGATACTACTGTTGATTTTTCCATGCAAAATGGCCGGCCCGATACCTATGTCATTACCGGTGATATAGATGCCATGTGGTTGCGCGACAGTACGGCACAGGTATGGCCTTATCTGCCACTGATGCGCCAGGATAAGAAGCTGCAGGAACTGATTGCAGGTGTTATCAACAGGCAAACCAACTGTATTTTGCTGGATCCCTATACCAATGCATTTTATAAAGACCACTCCAAAGTGAGCGAGTGGAAAGAGACGGACTATACCGACATGAAGCCTGGTGTACATGAACGTAAGTGGGAGGTCGATTCATTGTGTTACCCCATCAGGCTGGCCTACCATTACTGGAAAACCACCGGTGATACCTCGCCATTCGATGCCGACTGGAAACAGGCAATCAGTCTTACGTTACGCACCTTCAAAGAGCAGCAACGTAAGGATGGTCCCGGGCCATATACTTTTCAGCGTAAAACACACTGGGCTACAGACGGTGTACCTATTTCCGGATATGGTTACCCCGTAAAACCCGTGGGACTCATTTGTTCGATCTTTCGTCCCAGCGATGATGCCACCATATTTCCCTTCCTTATTCCTTCTAATTTTTTTGCCGTAGTATCATTACGGCAGGCAGCTGAAATGATCAATACGATCAGCAAAGATGCTGCCCTGGCCAAAAGCTGTGCTGACCTGGCTACTGAAGTAGAACAGGCATTAAAGAAGTATGCAGTAGTGCACCATGCCGGATGGGGGCAGGTATATGCGTTTGAAGTAAACGGTTTTGGCAGCCACGTATTGATGGATGATGCAAATGTTCCATCGCTGCTATCGCTACCTTATCTGAAAGCAGTAAAAACAACGGATCCGATCTATCAGAACACACGCAAACTGATTTTATCTACCGAAAATCCTTTCTTCTATAAGGGCAAGGCCGCCGAGGGAATCGGTAGCCCGCATAGCGGCATGGAAACGATCTGGCCTATCAGCATCACCATGCGCGCCATGACGAGTGTGCAGGATACAGAGATACGACAGTGTGTAAAATGGCTGCTTTCTACCCATGCAGGTACAGGCTTCATGCATGAGTCTTTCCATAAAGATGACCCTGCTAAGTTTACCCGCAAGTGGTTTGCCTGGGCCAATACGCTGTTTGGTGAACTGATACTGGATTTGTATCAGCGTAAGCCGGATTTGCTGAGTTTATAAGAATCAATTTACCTAAGTATAAAGAGTTTAAAGGGTATAAAGAGTTTAAAGGGGGCAATTGTAAGGTTTTCTCTTTAAACTCTTTATACCCTTTAAACTTTTTAAACGTTTCCTCCCCCCGCTTTTTGTCGCTATCACACCCCCTGCGATCAGAAAATGTGATCAACTTTGGGTAGATCAAAATCTACAACCATGGAAAATTTAGAATTTGTCAAAACGATCAATGCTCCGCGCGAGAAGGTATGGAATGCACTTTGGGAAGATGCTAATTACCGGGAGTGGACATCGGCTTTTGCTGAAGGCTCACATGCTGTTACGGATTGGAAACAGGGAAGTAAAATCCTTTTCCTGGATGCAAAGGGAGAAGGAATGGTTTCGGAAGTGGCCGATATACGCCCCAACGAGTTTATGTCGATCCGTCATCTCGGTATCGTAAAAGATGGTGTGGAACATATCAGCAGTCCCGAATCAGGTGAGTGGTCGGGTGGTTATGAGAATTACCTTTTACAAACTGAAGACGGGCAGACAAAGCTTACCGTGACCATGGAATCTGTGTCGATACCAAAGGATTTTATCGCTTATTTTCAGTATACGTGGCCCAAAGCGCTGGATAAGCTGAAACAGGTGGCGGAACGCCGGTAATGCCTGTTACAGATTATTTTCTTCCGCATCTTGCCGGGCATTCAGGAAACGATAGCTTTGCCGTACAATTTATTTTCATCGGTTATGCGTTTTCTGCCTGTATTGCTGCTACTGGTTGTGTCGCAAAATCTGCGGGCACAGGACCTCGTATCTGACTCGGTTTTAATTGATGATCACTACCGGAGTTTTCATTATATAAAACCTGCGCCCGGGCAAGTGCGCAGCAACCTGTTGTTTATCCTGCACGGGTCAGGAGGAACAGGAGTGGGGTTCAGGAGAAATGTACTGAGCTTCGAGCCTAAAGCTGCTGCTGCCGGAGTATTGCTGGTTTACCCCGATGGATACAAACATTACTGGAATGAATGCCGGCGTTATGCTACCTCCGCAGCCAACAAGGAGAATATCAGCGAAGAGAAATTCTTTAAGGTCATGATCCGTTACTTTTCTGAAAAGTATGGTATTCGCACCGATCATATCTATGCAGCAGGTTTTTCGGGAGGCGGACATATGGCTTATAAGCTGGGTATGCAAATGCCTCATTATTTCCGTGGCATTGCGGCCATCGTTGCGAACCTGCCTACCGATGCTTCGCTGGATTGTACGCCCCAGGGCAAGCAATTGCCGGTATTGATTGTAAATGGCACAGCCGATAAGACAAACCCTTATGCAGGTGGTGAGATGTTTGTAGACGGACAAAGTTATGGTGCGGTTCGTAGTACAGACAGTACGCTGGCTTACTGGGCAGGCCTGGCTGGTTATACCGGTTTACCCACACGTAAGAAATTACCCGATGCAGATACTACCAATAACCAGTGGCTGGAAACATTTACCTATGATGTGGCAGACAAACCCATTGTACAACTCGTAAAAGTAAATGGCGGTGGGCATATGCACCCGGCCGACCTGGATATCTATACATACATATGGGATTTCTTTGCCCGTCAGCAAAACCGCTCTTTTGCAGTTGGTAAAAAGAACAGAAGAAAACCTTTATATATTCTCGACGCTGCCTGCGGTATTTGCCAGTTTGATATGCGCGGCGATGATTGTGCACTTGCCGTGCGGGTAAATGGTATTGAATTTTACGTAGAAGGAACAGGTATCGACGACCATGGCGATGCGCATGCCAAAGAGGGCTTTTGTAATAGCATCCGCCGCGCGGAAGTACAGGGATCGGTAGTTGATGGACGGTTTCGGGTTACGTATTTTAAGCTGGTGAAGTGAAAAGTATAAAGGGTATAAAGAGTTTAAATGTTTAAAGGGTAAGTGCAATAGTTCGAACCTGATCTTACAAACAGTGTCAGATAAACTTAACCCAATCATACAGTTTTGAACCTTATAATATTTTCTTCGCAATATTCTCTCACATTGAAAAGAGGACTAGCCAGGAAAACAGTTGACCCGACAGAATCAATTCATCTTAATCAAGATTACATGTCAGGTCAAATACTGAGTTTTACCCTTTATACCCTTTAAACCCTTTATACTTTTACACCATCCACCGCCCACTATCTTACACTTAAATAGCCAAATCATACACTTCACTCAGTTATGCTTGACTGGTTGGGGCTGCATGCTGATTTTTGCGGATCAAAAAACTGTATGCAACTGACAACTGAACAGGTAAGGCTGATCAGGGAAACCTGGGAGGTTTTACGTGGAGTAAACCCCTACCTTGTGGCTGATGTATTCTATCGAAGGCTCTTTATGGAGCATCCCGGCCTGCGCCGGTTATTCCCCGACGAAATGGATCAGCAATATGGGAAGCTGATGGATATGCTGAACATGCTGGTGGAGCGGCTCGATCAGCTGGATGATCTGGCAGACGATATTGCCGATCTCGGCCGCCGTCATGTACACTATGGTGTAAAGCCCGAATACTACAACGCAGTAGCCAGGGCATTGCTATGGACACTGGAGCAGGCGCTTGAAGACTCGTGGAGCGGGGAGGCGGAACAGGCCTGGACAGACTGCTACCTGCAACTGGCAGGCCAGATGCAGGCAGGTATGTCGCATTAGCATCAGGGTACTATCAGCGAGGCTGAATCCAGCGTATGTGCGCTGAAATAACCCAGTGCCCCCCCCTGTATATTGGAAAGGGGGTTGGAAGGTGTGCCGCTCTGGCTGCCACCGGTAGAGCCCCGGAAAAGGCTGTACCAGAATTTGTAATTGGCGGCATCTATACACTGAAAGTCGATCTTTACCAGGTCGCCTGATTTGATCTGACGGTCTTCCTCGTCATCATCTCCAAAGAAAAAAAGCTTGGAAGTTACATTGCGGCCATCTATATAATCATCGTTCTGCACCTGTATCTGTGTTTCTTTATTGCCATTCACAAACTGCACATATCGGTAATTGTTGCCCCGGCCTGCCGGATCTTTGAATGCTACGTTTACGATCTTGCGGGTTTCGCCAAACAGAAACTCATCTGTCACGAAAATGCTGTCAATTCCTACCCGGACGGGCATTGCCGATGTAGCGGTAAACACCTGTCCGCCGATGGTTACTTTCAATGAATAAGTTTTACCTGGTGTGCCCTTATAGTTGGTCAGACTATAGATGCCGGGTACCTGCTCAGGAAAAATAACGGTACTGCCACCCGCTTCGGTTACTTCGACTACTGCATTTCTTACGCCGGGATAGTTATTGTCTTCGTCAAAGTTTTTTGTTTCAGTAATGATCACTTTGGCTGTCTGCTCCTGGTCTGTAATGATGGCTTCAATGACATATTTTTTCTCGGCTGTATTGAGATCAACGTCAATTACTTTTTCACAGGAACTAAACAGTACCAGTGCTGTAAATAAAGAGAATATGGTAAGATTGAATCGCATGACTCAGAATTTAAAGTTGTAGGAAATACTGGGAATGAACTTGAACAGGGCAAAACGTACGGCTTCTGTTCGTGAAGGATCGTCTGGATTGTCCTGAAAGTTGATGGCATAGGCGTTTTCGCGGCCATATGCATTATACAGACTGAATGTAAGTTCCGACGACCAGCGTTTTTTCTTTTTCAGTTCGCAGGTAGCGCCCAGATCGAGACGGTGATAGGAGGGCATACGATAACCATTGCGTTCGGTATAATAAAAGATAGTCTGATCATCTATGCGGTATTTTCCTGCAGGGAAGGTAACGGCATCGCCGGTATAGTATACCCAGTTGGCCGAGATAGTCCATTTCGATGTAAGCTGGTACGAACCTACTATAGCTATTTCATGCGTCCGGTCCTGGCGGGCATTGTACCAGCGGTTATTATTGATACCGTTGATCTTTTTTTCCGTTTTGGAAAGTGTATAGCTTACCCAGCCGGTAAACTTGCCGGCCTTCTTTTTTATCAGCATTTCTATGCCATAGGCACGACCCTTACCAAACAGAAGTTGCGATTCTATGGCATCGCTGTTGGCAAAAATATCAGCACCATCGCGGTAGTCGATCTGGTTTTGCATCGTCTTATAGTAGGTTTCCACACTCAGCTCCCAGCGCCGGTTGGCCAGATCGCGGTAATAACCAATAGAGACCTGGTCCGATACTTCGGGTTTGATAATATTGGTACTGGCAATCCATTTATCAGTGGGATTGGAAGAGGTAGAGTTGGATACCAGGTGCAGATTCTGTACGTTCCTGACATAAGCGGCTTTTACGGAACTGATAGGTGAAAGAACATAGCTGGCTGCCAGGCGGGGTTCAAGGTTTACATAGGTCTTTACAAACTCACCGGCCCGATAAGAAAAAGTATCGGTTACATTGCCATCTGCATCTATCTGGAAGTAGTCGCCCTGGCCCAGTATACTGAAGGATGTGAGGCGGGCGCCGTAAGTGAGATTCAGCTTATCTGTTGCTTTCCAGGTATTGGAAATAAACAGTGCATTTTCCCAGGAATAACGTTTCTGAAGTGCGGCATCATTTACACTCACTGAGTTTTTAGCATCCACCTCACCGGGAGTAATCCGGTGATAGATGGTGTTGAATCCAAAGCGCACACTGTTGCGCGAGCTGGCATTCCATTGATATTCCTGTTTGAGGTTCCAGTCCTGAATCTGCGAAAAAATATCAAAGTCGTCTCCGCCGCTACGGATAGAAATTTTGTATTTATAATTACTGAAGATGAGTGAGGTGTTGGCAAAAAGACGGTTGCTGAAAATATGGTTCCAGCGCAGGGTACCTGTTCCGTTGCCCCATTCAATACCAAAACTTTTACCCACTCCCAGCACATCTTTGCCAAAATAGCCCGACAGGAAGAGACGGTCGCGTTCGCCAAGCTGGTAATTGAGTTTGGCATTCAGGTCATAGAAATATAGTGTATTGTTGTTGACGGCGGAGTCTTTAGACAGTTTCAGAAACATATCTGCATAGGTGCGCCGGCCGGTAACGAGAAAAGAGGAGCGGTCTTTCTGAATAGGACCTTCCACATTCAGTTTGGCCGAGATAAGCCCCACGCCGCCACTTACATTATAATCCTGGTTATTTCCATCATTCATTTTTATATCCAGTACCGATGAAAGGCGACCGCCGTACTGTGCCGGCATTCCACCTTTATATACTGTCATGTCTTTTATCGCATCCGAGTTGAATGTGCTGAAGAAGCCCAGCAGGTGAGAAGCATTGTACACGGGAGCTTCATCAAGCAGTATCAGGTTTTGATCGATGGCACCTCCTCTTACGTAGAAGCCACTGTTGCCATCCCCGGCCGATTTGATACCGGGCAGCAACTGAATCGTTTTAAGGATATCTCGCTCACCCAGCAATACGGGGATATTTTTGATCTCGCGGGTCGAAAGACGTTCCACTCCCATTTGAGGACTGCTGATACTGCGTCCGCGCGACTGGGCATTGACGACTACGCCTTCCAGGCTTTTTACTTCATCCTGCAGCGAAAAATTGATTTTAGTGTCGCGCGTCAGTTCTACTTTTTGCTGTACAGACTGTAAGCCAATTGCGGTTACCTCGAGGGTGTAGGTGCCGCGGGGCAGAGTTAATGAATAAAAACCGTATTCGTTGCTGCTGGTTCCCCAGTTGCCTGCTCTTACGCTGGCGCCAATCAGGGTTTCGCCTTTGGCTGCCGAGCGGATCGTGCCACTGATCGTAAACTTTTCAGCAGCCGGGGGCTCCTGCCGGCTGTAGCTCCAGTAACTCAGTAAAAGAGAAAAAATCAAAACTGCACTTTTCTTCATAAGTAGGTTTTGTGTCATGCGCTGCAAAGATACCCGCCGGCAGGCAGCATCTTTATGCAATGAGTGTTAAAATAAAAATAAGGCCGGCACAGTCATGACAACCGCCGGCCTCAAAATGTTTGCTGAAATTAAAAAAATATCAGGGCAGGTAGGTATAAGTATATTCGATGCGCCCGGTTAGCTCTTTTTGTTTGTTGAAAAGAGCCTCCTTGCTTTTAAGGCCTTTACTGTCATAGGCAAAGCGCCAGATAATATAATCACGGGTTTTAGCAGACAGGGTTGCTATTTTCTGTATGACGCGGTCATTCTCATCATATTCAAACATGAAATCGGGCAGTAGTTTTTTCAATTGTTTATCGTAGCGTACAATATCGGTAATACGATTGTTGTCATCGTAATAATAATAGACCGGATCTACACCAACATTGCGCCGGTAAAGCTGTTCATCGGCTATACGTCCGTTTTCGTCGGTAGTTAAGCGATATTCGGTAGTGTCTTTTTTGTTGAGGATACGCCACATGCGCTGCGGTTGTCCCTGTGCATTGTATTCCCAGGCATGTGTTTCAGTTTCGCTGAAGTCCTGCAGCGAGTCATTCACAACCGTTTCGATACGGGTGATGTGCTGGGCTGCATCGTACGTATAGGTAGTGAGGCTGCGGATGGTGCCCGATGTGTCGGCGATGCTCAGCAACTGCCAGGAACTGTTGAAGCGATAGGTCTGTTTGGCTACATTCATACCATTGCGGGTGCTGATACGCCAGGTGAGAGTATTCGCATTCACTTCCTGCCATTCATTGAAGTCGGTATTACGGGCGCCGCGGGCATCAATGCCGGTTGCTGTAACCGTCCGCACCTTTCCATTGACCAGGGTTTGCATGCGGGCAGACAAATCCTTACTGCCAATAAGGTCATTGTAATAATACTGGCTCATGGCCTGCAGGCCACTTAAAACACAGGATACAAACAGCAGAATCTTCATGCCTGGTTGGTAGTTTTTAAAGAACAAAAATAAGCCAAATGCGGCGAAGGTCATTTTTAAACGAAAACGCCGCTGAAATAGTACGTGTGTGAGGAGGCAAAGGCAGAAGGTCAAAGGTTTAAGGGTTTAAAGGGTATAAAGAGTTTAAAGGGGCGTCGATATATCTATCCCTTTACCCTGAACCTTATACCTTCATCCTTTTATGCTATTTTTAGCCCAAAAATTCCACATGTCACACCGCCCCCAACGGAAGGAAAAAGACTGCCTGAATTGCGGAACCATTGTGCAGGGTCATTATTGCCAGAATTGTGGCCAGGAGAATACTGAGCCCAAAGAAACCTTCTGGGGCATGGTCACCCATTTTTTTTATGATATCACGCATTTCGACGGTAAATTCTTTGTAACGCTTAAAGACCTCTTTTTTAAGCCGGGCTTTCTGTCGGCCGAGTATATCCGCGGACGGCGGGTGGCCTATCTGCATCCCATCCGCATGTATATTTTTACATCGGCTATCTTTTTCCTTGTTTTCTTTGCGGTACAGGGTGGGTCGGATGATATTATGAAGGTGTCGGGCGACGAAGCCTATACCAGGGCTCAGCAGGACTCGGCATTACGCCGGCTCGATGAGGAACTGGCAACAGACAGCAGCGACAAAAAACTATTTGAATTAAGAGCCTTACTGGCAGATACAACCCGTCCGTTTCACCCCTCAGATATGCTGCCTTATATGGGCGAGTTTACGATGTTGTCAACAATTGGAAGCAGAAATTACCGTACCGTACGGGAATATGATTCGGTACAGAAGGCATTACCTGCCTCCGAAAAGGACGGCTGGTTCAGGCGTTTATGGAACCGGAAATCAGCCGAACTGAATGAGAAATATCCACGAAATATAAGTGATAAAGCATTCCGCAATAAGATGGGTAATGTATTTCTTCATAAACTGTCTTACCTGCTCTTTATATCGTTGCCGCTTTTTGCCGGATTGCTGAAGCTGCTTTATATCCGCCGTAAAAATTTCTATTATGCCGACCATGGCGTTTTTACCATACATCACTATATACTGAGCTTTATCCTGTTGTTGCTGGTATTTCTGTGGAATGCGCTCGAAGGTGCCACAGATAGTGACATATTTGGTATTCTGATTGCGATCACTATTCTGGCCTGGCCTGTATACCTGTACAAAGCCATGCGCCGTTTTTATGGACAGGGACGCGCCAAGACCCTTGTAAAGTTTCTGCTGTTGAACCTCATGGGAGCCATTATGCTCGTCATATTGTTTACAGCGCTGCTGTTGTTTTCAATCTTCCAACTTTAAACCCGGATTATGTCAGATACGTTGAGTAGTGCTTTTATGCGGCTGGTAGGTATTATGGATGAATTGCGCGAAAAATGTCCGTGGGACAGGAAACAAACCATACACAGCCTGCGGCAGATGACTATTGAGGAGACCTTTGAACTGGCTGATGCTATTACCGACAATCAATGGCAGGGCATAAGAGAGGAACTGGGTGATCTTATGCTGCATATTCTTTTTTATGCCCGCATAGGAAAGGAGCAGGAGCAGTTTACACTGCAGCAGGTCATAGAGGGGATCAGCGAAAAACTGATAAGCCGCCATCCGCATATTTATGGCGATGTAAAAGTGGAAAATGCGGAAGACGTTAAGAAAAACTGGGAGAAGCTGAAACTTAAGGAAGGAAAGACCTCTGTGCTAAGTGGGGTGCCCAGATCGCTGCCGGCAATGGTTAAAGCCATGCGCTTGCAGGAAAAGGCCAAACAGGTGGGATTTGAGTGGGACAACAAAGAACAGGTATGGGACAAGGTCGAAGAGGAGACAAATGAGCTGAAAGCCGCCATGGACAGGGGTGATCAGGAGCAAATAGAAGAAGAATTTGGCGATCTCCTGTTTTCGCTGGTCAATTATGCACGGTTTTTGCAGGTGGATGCCGAAAACGCATTAGAGCGAACCAATAAAAAATTCATCCACCGCTTTACTCAGATGGAAAAGGCCGCACTCGACCAGGGCCGCGACCTGGCAGGTATGAGCCTGCAGGAGATGGACGCCATCTGGGACAGCATTAAAAAGCAACGGGATCAGTGAAAGCATTTCCCCGAAATAATCTTATCTGGAAGTTTGGATTGCTTTTGCTGGCAGTAGTACTGTTTGCGCTTTCCTTTATTTTCAACCGCTTTTATACCAATAAGGCTTCTCTCCGCGAAGAAGTGAAGAAGGCCGAAAACTACTTACATACCCATCAGGAAGACTTTAACCGTTTTTTGCAGGATACGGCGCTGATTGGCCGCCTGATGCATGACCGCGAATCGGCCGCTGAGTTTGATAACGTAGTGGCAAAAGATTACGGTATTTTTCTGTACCAGGTCAAAGAAACGGGTACACTCTCACTCAATTTCTGGAGCAGTCAGCTGGTGCTTCCCCCCTCAGAGACATTTCCGCGACCCGATATTGAAGAGACCATGCACCTGCCAAACGGATATTATCTGGTAGTGAAAAAGACAGTGCAGCTGCGCGATGAGACTGTTATTGCCTACGCCATCATCCCCATTCGTTCTGTATTCTTCCAGGAAAAAGCCTACCTGCCTCAGAAATTTGTGTACAGCAGCCGGGTTGACCCGCGGGTTTTTATCAGCCAGGGAAAAACGGCGTTTGCCGTACATGCACTTTCCGGCAAAGAGCTCTTTTATATGGACCGGGAAGAAGAGCTGGCCATCCCTGTCAACGATGGACTGACCATTGCCCTGCGTTTTGGCGGACTGCTGGTATTGTTGCTGGCGGTACATCTTTTTGCCGAAACACTGGCACAGCGGCATGTGGGTCGGGGTATTCTTTTCCTGGCACTGGTACTGCTGGTTATCCGGCTGGCAACTTACTGGTTTCCCGATCTGCTCAATCTGCGTCAGTTCAATTTGTTTGACCCTTCTGTATATGGCTCCAATATTGTGCAACGCTCGCTGGGCGACCTGCTCATGAACTCAGTATTCTTTTGCTGGCTGGTGGTGTTTGCCTGGTATAAAGTGCAACATCAAAAGGATCTTGTAGCGCATACGGGACGGGCTGCACGCTGGATTCTCGCTGTGACAGCCGTGTGCCTGCTGATCTATTCCACCTTTATCCTTTCCAGTGTTATCCGAAGTATAGTAGCGGATTCCAAGATATCTTTCGATGTCACCAACTGGTTTGGACTCAGCTGGTATACGGCCGTCGGTTTTATAGTACTGGCCACGCTTTCCTTATCATACTATTATTTTACCCAGTTATTATTCCGGATCATCTTCCCGGTATTTGGAAAAAATACCTGGCCGGTTTATTTCGCTATTGCCTTTTCGGGTCTCGTATTCCTGACCTGGCGCTCCGGCGATGCCACTGTATTGTTTTATCTGCCTGTGCTGGCCTGGCTCATCCTGTATACCTGGCTTATTCACCGGGAGGGAGCCATCCTGAGTCGTATCCGCATCAATATTGCCGGTATCCTGTTCTGGATATTTGTGTTTTCCGTGTCTATTGCGGCCATTATGCTCGTTGAAAATAAGCGGGCAGAATGGGAAAAACGAAAGTTTTATGCCGAGAAGCTGGCGGTTCAGACCGACCCATCCAGTGAAAGGCTGATGAATATTGCACTCAACTACCTCGATGAGGATTTCCTGGAAAACAATTTCAGCCGGCTGGCCGACAGTGCCGATAGCCGTGTAGTACGCGATAGTATACTTACACAGAACTACAGCGTGTACATGGATCGCTTTGATACCAAACTCTACCTGTTTGACAAAGCCGGTCAGCCACTCTTCAATGAAGATGCTACTACCTACGATGCCCTCAACCGCATCGTGACCCTGCAGTCGCATCCTACCATGAATCCCGATCTCTATTATTACGAAACCTCCTTCGATAAATTCATCTACATCACCCGGCGCCTGGTGCGAACAGAAGCCGGTGATACGCTGGGGTATTTTTTCATTCTTTCCAATCCGAAAAAATTCAGTAGCGATGAGCTGTTTCCCGAACTCTTCCGGCAGTACAAGGAAAGCTCACCCGAAAATTCGCCGATCTATTTCTATGCGGTATACAGCCAGGGTAAACTAACCGACAACTTTTCGCATCGTTATCCATTCCCTACCCAAATGGAGGACCGCCGGATATGGAAAGGCAATAATGAATTTGAAAGCCGAAAGAATGGTTCTTACGACGAGTTGTGGTATCGTGCCGTCAATCAGAAGGTGGTGATCATTGCCCGAAAGCGTGACACGATCATAGAAACGATTACCTTATTTTCTTACCTGTTCTGCTCCTTTATCCTGCTCGTATTCGTTGTGCAGATTCTTTCACTACTGCTCAAAGCGGTCAATAACTGGGCGGAGTTCAAGCGGTTTTTCCATTTCAATATCCGCAACCAGGTGCACAGCACTATCATTTTCATCAGCATTTTCTCCTTTATCATTATCGGATTTGCCACGATCAACTTTTTCAAAAACCGGTACAACCGCAACAACAGCGACCGGTTGAGCCGTACCATGAGCATTATGGTCAATGAAATGGAGAAGCGGATCGACATGCATGACACCTTTGATGACGTAGTGAAAATCTACGATTCCGTATCGACTTTTGACCTGCAGGCGCTCGTTGATGAGGTGGCCGAGATTCATGGCGTAGATGTGAATGTATATGATCTGCATGGTACCCTGCGCGAATCGTCTGAGCGGGATGTTTACTCCAAAGGTATTATCAGCGAAAAGATGGATCCCGTCGCTTATTTCCGTCTTAGCCGGTTGCATCAGATAGAGCACGTGCAGCAGGAGCGTATTGCCGACCTGCCTTATCTGAGCGTATATGCGCCCGTGCGTGATAAAGACGGACAGCCTTATGCTTATCTCAGCATTCCCTATTTTACTTCTCAGCCTGAACTGGACCAGGAGATTTCCAATTTTATCGTGACGGTCATCAACCTTAATGCATTTATCCTGCTTATAGCGGGTCTTATCGCCCTGTTTATCACCAACAGGATTACGCGTTCTTTTGCCGTTATCAGTGATAAAATGAAGGAAGTAAGTCTGGGTCAGGTCAATGCCGCCATCGACTGGAGCCGCGATGATGAGATTGGCGACCTGGTAAAAGAATACAATAAGATGGTGGCCAAGCTGGGAGAATCTGCTGCGGCACTGGCCAAAAATGAACGCGAAGGTGCATGGCGGGAGATGGCCCGGCAGGTGGCGCATGAGATCAAGAACCCGCTCACGCCCATGAAGCTGAGCATTCAGTATCTGCAGAAAGCAATCGACAGCAATCAGCCCAATGTGAAAGAATTATCGGGCAATGTAGCACGTACACTGGTAGAGCAGATCGATCACCTATCTAAAATAGCCGCCGATTTTTCTCAGTTTGCCAATATCAGTTATACCAATGTAGAGCGTTTTGACCTGCACGATGTGATTCGCTCATTGCAGGAGCTCTATCGCCCCAATCCCAATATTGAATTTGTCTGGAAACCGGTACACCGGCAGGTGATGGTGAATGCAGATAAAACACAGATGAACCGTCTCTTCACTAACCTCTTCGCCAATGCAGTAGAAGCCTGCGAAGGACGCCAGTGCCGTATTGAAGTGGCCGAGATGGTGCTGGATGGCAAATTGCGCATCAGCATTACCGACAATGGCGATGGTATAGCCGAAGAAATGCAATCACGCATTTTCATTCCCAACTTTACTACCAAATCATCCGGTACTGGTCTGGGGCTGGCTATGTGTAAAGGCATAGTAGAACAGGCAAGGGGAAATATCTGGTTTGAAACACAGAAAGGAGTGGGGACGACGTTTTTTGTGGAAGTGCCGGTGGAGGAACAGGTGTAAAAGGTTTAAAGGGTATAAAAAGGTATAAAGGGTATAAAGAGTTTAAAGGGTGTAGTATGATTTAAACTCTTTATACTCTTTAAACTTTTTAAACTCTTTATACCCTTTATACCTTTTTCACAAACGCTTCAAACTCCGCGAGACTCTTACTGCTTAAGTTAAACCGTTTTTCCAACCCGCCTTTCTGCGCAGCCAGTACGCCATAACGGATATCTTCGAACCCTTCTATGCTGTGTGCATCGGGATTGATGGAGAGTAATACATTTTTTTCGAGTGCATAGGGGATCCATTGCCAGTCGAGATCAAGGCGGCGCGGATGTGCGTTGATCTCCAGCACCACGCCATGTGCAGCACAGGCATCGATGAGCATACGATGATCTACAGGATACCCGCGGCGGCTTAACAGCAGGCGGCCGGTGGGGTGTCCGAGAATAGTGACTGCAGGATGACTTACCGCCTTTATGAGGCGCATCATGGCTTTTTCTTCGGTCATTTTCAGATTGCTGTGCACAGAAGCGATGACAAGGTCAAAGCTGGCCAGCACATCGTCTGTATAATCGAGGCTGCCATCGTTGAGGATATCACATTCGATACTTTTGAAAATGCGGAAGGGGGCCAGCTGCTGATTGAGCCGGTCAATTTCTTCGTGCTGCTGACGAATACGTTCTTCGCTCAGCCCTTTGGCATAAGCAGCTGCTTTGGAGTGATCGGAGATAACCAGGTATTCAAACCCTTTATCCATGCAGCCACGCGCCATTTCTTCGAGTGTATTGCTGCCATCGCTCCAGGTACTGTGGCTGTGTATGATGCCTTTGATATCGCCCGGTTGAATTAAATCAGGAATTGGTTTGTCTTTTGCCAGATCCAGTATGCCCGGCAATTCACGCAGGCAGGGCGGTATATGAGGCAGGCCGGCTTTTGCAAATACATCTGCTTCCGTCTTACTGCCGGCTAAAGCCTGCGGATAACGGCTTTCAAATGCTGCAATGAAATCAGCCGAGCCAGTATGACGAAACTGCGCTTCGGCCATATTGGTCTCTCCGGTATACAGGCGCAGTTTGAGGCCATTCCTGAGTTTGTACAGCAAACTGTGTTCAGTATCTTCCAGCAACTCGGGAGGTTGCGCCGAAACAAATTTTGGTTTTACTTCCGTAGCGGGAGCCAGTACAATGTACTCCAGTTGTTCGAGTGTGAGATCCTGCCGGCGATAGGCGCCGGTAACAGCTACGTTGTTTTCTCCAAACAGTTTCCGGAGATAACCATCTATCTGCGGAAAGAATACTTCCATTTCTGCAAACAGGAAGTGTCCCTGGTGTTGCATGTAATATTCTATTCCCTCGCGGATGTTTTGTTGTGTCTTTTCGCCGAATCCTTTAAAGCGCGTCAGCCGGTTTTCATCGCAGGCATACAGCAGTTCACCTACGGTTTCAATTTCCATTTCTTTCCAGATGGTATGGATCTTTTTGGGACCGATGCCTTTTATATGAAGCATTTCGATAACACCGGGAGGAGTGCTGGCGATAAGTTCATCCAGTACGGAGAGTTTACCCGTATCCAGCATTTCAATCACTTTTTGTCCGATGCTGCCACTGAGTCCCCTGATGCCGGGAATGAGTTCGTGTGGCGTATCGCGAAGGGGAGTGTCGAGGTTTTCGATATGATAGGCCGCAATAGAATAGCTGCGGGTTTTGAAAGCATTTTCTCCGTGTATATCCATGAGTTTGGATAGCAGGGAAAAATTATCGGCGATCAGTGCATTATCCATGACTGCAAGTTATGAAGGGATTTTTTACAGGGAAAGTGGCGGAGTTGGTATAAAGAAAAAGTCCCGGATGAACCGGGACTTGCTCTATTAGTTTCTGTAAGAAGAAGAAACTTATTTCTTTTTAGCTGCTTTCTTCTTAGCTGCTGCTTTCTTTTTAGGAGCTGCTTTTTTAGCGGCTTTCTTGGGAGCTGCTTTTTTAGCGGCTTTTTTCTTTGTTGCCATTTTTTGTGAATTTAATGTTTAGTAAAATGGGTTATCGGTAGTAAAAATAATAATTATTTTATACTACCCAAATTTTTTTCCACAAAAAAAGCAAACCGGGCAATTCTTAAGCTTCAGCGATGTTAACTGAAACGAAAGTTTTGTTGTTTCTTCCTTTACGGAATTCAACAACACCGTCATTGAGTGCGAACAGGGTAAAGTCTTTACCTACGCCTACATTTTTACCGGGATGGTATTCTGTACCGCGCTGGCGAACGATAATATTGCCGGCCACAGCAGGCTGACCACCGAAGATCTTAACGCCAAGACGTTTGCTCTGTGAGTCGCGACCGTTCTTTACACTACCTTCACCTTTCTTATGTGCCATGATATAGAATTTTTATAATGGTATACTTAAAACTTATTACTTAACACTTAACCCGTATGATTAAGCGATGCTGGTCACTTTGATCTGAGTATAAGCTGTACGGTGACCTTTCTTTTTGTGAAAACCTTTTCTGCGTTTTTGCTTGTAAGCAATCACAGTGTCGCCTTTTACATGATCCAGGATCTCTGCCTGAACTTTTGTATTAACAACAGAGCCTACGCTCAGTTTGCCACCAGCGTCTGCCAGCAGTACTTCCAGTTCTACTTTATCGCCCGCTTTACCATCGAGGTGGGGAACATACAAAGTCTGATTTTCTTCCACTTTGAACTGTTGGCCGGCTACTTTTATTACAGCTATCATAATCTAAAATTAGGGATGCAAAGGTAAGGGGAATTTTTCAACCCGCAAACGGGAAATCCAAGTTTTATATAAGCTAAAATAACCCGCTTATGCCGGGGCATGCTTTATCTTTGTTATTCGGCCCTGGCCACCCCCTTTTGGAGGGGGACAAAACCGGGGGCGAAATTAGCCAGTTTTTTTCATTTTCCGCAACGGATCAAAACGTTAGAACTTGAAAATCAAATCGTTTTTAGCAAAGCCATTTGCTTCATATATATATAAAGGTATTCGCAAAGGCATGGCCACCGCTGTGGCCGACCAGGAGGCAATCCTGAAGCAGCTCATCAAAGTAGGGCAAAAAACAGAGTTCGGAAAACAGTCCCGCCTCGACCAGGTAAATAGTTATGAGGAGTATAACCAGGCCGTGGCCATCAGGGATTATGAGCAACTGCGCCCTTTTATCGACCTTATCAAGGAAGGACGGCATAATGTGCTCTGGAAGGGACGTCCTATCTATTTTGCCAAAACCTCCGGTACAACCAGCGGCACCAAATATATTCCTATTACAAAGGATTCTATTGGTAATCATATAGATACAGCTCGCAATGCGCTGCTTTGCTACATGGCCGAAACCGGTAATACCGCTTTTGCCAACGGCAAAATGATCTTCCTGTCGGGTTCACCTGTGCTGGAGCGGGTGGGAGGAATACCTACCGGCCGGCTCAGCGGTATCGTTAACCACCATGTGCCCCGCTACCTGCGTACCAATCAGTTGCCTTCTTATGAAACCAATTGTATCGAAGACTGGGAAACCAAGCTGGGGCGTATTGTGGACGAAACCATCAATAAGGATATGACCCTTATCAGTGGTATTCCGCCATGGATGCAGATGTATTTTGATGAACTGGTTCGCCGTAAGGGCAAATCCGTTTCCGAAATATTCCCTCATTTCAGTGTAATGGTACAGGGCGGGGTCAATTTTGAACCCTATAAGTCTAAATTATTCGAAAGCATCGGTAAGAAAATTGATACTATTGAGCTGTTTCCTGCCAGTGAAGGCTTTATGGCCTTCCAGGATTCGCAGTCTGCCGAAGGGTTATTGCTCAATACCAACAGTGGCATCTTCTTCGAGTTTGTGCCCGCCGGAGAAATTTTCAATGAAAATCCAACCCGCCTTTCGCTCAAAGATGTGAAAGTAGGAGAGAATTATGCATTGATCATTAACAGCAATGCCGGTCTCTGGGGATATAACCTGGGTGATACCGTGAAATTTGTTTCTACCAACCCCTACCGGCTCGTGGTAACCGGCCGCACCAAGCATTTTATTTCTGCCTTTGGCGAGCATGTAATTGGCGAAGAAGTCGAGTACAGCATGCTCAAGACGGCTGCCGAAGAGAATGTACGGATCACCGAATTTACCGTAGCTCCCTTTGTGAGTGAAGGAGAAGGTAAATCCTATCACGAATGGTTTGTAGAGTTTGAAAACAGGCCCGAGGATATGCAGCGGTTTGCGCGCAAGCTGGAAGAAAACCTGCGTGATAAAAACGTGTATTATGATGATCTCATAACCGGTAATATATTGCGTCCGCTTAAACTCACAGCAGTGAAAAAGAATGGTTTTATCGATTACATGAAATCAATCGGTAAATTGGGTGGACAAAATAAAGTACCCCGCCTCAGCAATGACCGCAAAATTGCGGATGAACTGGTGCGGTGGACCGAAAACTAAGACTGCTTTTCATTTATCATAGCGAACAGACGGAAATCCATGAATGAAAAACATACATCCCATCAATCAGCAGGTGCGCCTCATGGACATTTGCGGCGGATAGCCATTTTTGGCTCCACCGGCTCTATTGGCACACAGGCGCTCGAAGTGATTGCTGCCAACCCCGACCGTTTTACGGCCGAGGTTCTTACTGCGCAAAGTAATGATGCCCTGCTGATACAGCAGGCAAAGCAGTTTAATCCCAATATCGTTGTTATCGGCGACGACAAAAAGTATCAGAAGGTAAAAGAGGCATTGTCCGGCACAGATGTCAAAGTATTTGCCGGCGCAGCTGCACTCGAGGAAGTGGCCGCTATGGACTGCTATGACCTGATGCTGGCAGCCATTGTGGGGTATGCCGGACTGCGTCCCACACTCAAAGCGATCCGCACAGGCAAACCCGTAGCACTGGCCAATAAGGAAACACTGGTGGTAGCGGGCGACATCGTGATGCAGGAAGCATTGAACCACCGTGTGCCGGTGATACCTGTAGACTCCGAACACAGCGCCATCTTTCAATGCCTGGTAGGTGAAACACGCAACAAGATCGAAAAGATCGTGCTCACCGCTTCGGGTGGCCCATTCCTTGGGCGCAAACCCAACTACCTGGTCAACGTAAAACGCGAGCATGCCCTGCAGCATCCCAACTGGAGTATGGGGGCTAAAATATCGATCGACAGTGCCACCCTTATGAATAAGGGCCTGGAAATGATCGAGGCCAAATGGTTATTCAACCTCAAACCCGATCAGATACAGGTGGTGGTACATCCGCAAAGTATTATTCATAGCATGGTGCAGTTTGAGGATGGCAGTATTAAAGCGCAAATGGGGCTGCCCGATATGAAACTACCTATTCAGTATGCCCTGGCTTTTCCGCGGCGGATTGCCAATAATTTCCCCCGGTTCGATTTCCGCAAATACAATACACTCACTTTCGAAGAACCTGACCTGCGCACCTTCCGTAATCTGGCCCTGGCCATCGAGGCCCTCGAAAAAGGAGGCAACCTGCCGGCAGTGATGAATGCGGCCAACGAAATTGCGGTCTATGCCTTCCTCCGCAACCGTGTCAACTTCCTGGATATGACGGATGTGATTGAAAAGGTGATGCATAAAGTCCCTTTCATAGCCACGCCCACACTCGAAGAATATTTTGAAAGTGATGGCGAAGCGAGGAGTTATGCGGCGGATATTATAAAGCTCTAGGTGATCGGTTAAAAGGTATAAGGGTTTAAAAGTATAAAGGGTTTAAAGAGTTTAAAGAGTATAAAGGGCGGGATATGTAACTACCGGCCACCGACAGCCGACCACTGTTTCCTACCTTTCACCCTCTACCTTCCACCTCACCTAAAACTTATTACTTACAACTTTTAACTCCTCTCTTTCGTATATTTCTGGCTTTTAGCTGATATTTGCGGTTTCCCGGGCCCTGCAGCGGTTTTCGGGGCGACCATTAAACGAAACGAATGACATCATTGTTATTAAAAATAGATTGGGCCGGAGGGGCTGTGCAGGCCGGACAGTTATTGCTTGCTTTGTCGATCCTGATCATCCTGCATGAGTTTGGGCATTATATCACAGCCCGCTGGTTTGGCTGCCGCGTAGAAAAATTCTTCCTCTTTTTTGATCCCTGGTTTGCCCTGGTAAAAAAGAAGGTGGGCGATACTGTGTATGGTATTGGCTGGCTGCCGTTGGGTGGTTATGTGAAAATATCCGGCATGATCGATGAGAGTATGGATAAGGAAGCCATGAAGCAGCCTCCCAAACCCTACGAGTTCAGGAGTAAGCCGGCCTGGCAACGCCTGATTATCATGCTGGGCGGTATCATTATGAATGTGCTGGTGGCGTTTATTATTTATGCGTTTGTACTCATGATATGGGGTGAGAAGAAAGTGCCGTCAGACTCTCTTAAATATGGTATTGCCGTGGCAGATAGCAGTGTGCTGTACGAGATAGGGTTGAGGTCTGGTGATAAGATCATTGCCATTGACGGAGAACCTGCCAATGATTTTGAGAAAATTTTGCGGCGAATGATCGTGTCTGAAGATACATGGACGATTGAGCGAAATGGTCAAACGCTTGAGCTGAAAATACCCCAGAACCTCATAGGTAAATTAATCGAGAGCAAGCGGAATGGGCGAATCAGCCTGATTGAACCACGTATCCCTACTATCGCGAAATATATGCCGGATAGTTCGAATGCGTACAAAGGAGGTCTCAGGGTAGGTGATCGGATTGTGGCTATTGATTCCGTCAAAACCGACTACTTCGATGAATTGCGTTCACAACTGGAACGGAAAAAAGATAAAGATGTGAATGTAACTGTCATGCGCAATGGAGCTCCGCTGCAACTGACGGTACATGCGGATAATAACGGATTGCTGGGTTTCATTCCATACGGGAAAGGCGATTTTACGGAGATGGACAGCCTTGGCTGGGTGAAATTAAATGTGACTAAATACGGATTTTTCCCTGCCTTTCCTGCCGGAGTACGTAAAACCGGTGAAGAACTGGTTTATTATATTGAGCAGTTTAAAAAGATCCTCAATCCCAAGACAGAGGGCTATAAAGGATTGGGTGGATTCAAAGGTATAGGAAGCAACTTTTCTAAAATCTGGCACTGGGAGTCGTTCTGGACTTTTACCGCCTTTTTGTCGATCATCCTGGCCTTTATGAACCTGTTGCCCATTCCGGCACTGGATGGCGGCCACGTGATGTTCACGCTCTATGAAATGATCAGCGGCCGAAAGCCCAATGAAAAATTCCTGGAATATGCACAGATCGTTGGCATGATTTTGTTGCTGGGTCTGATGTTGTATGCCAATGGGAATGATTGGTTTGGCTGGGGGAGATAGACAAGGTATAAGGTCAATGGCAAAAAGTGGAAGGTGGAATGAGGATAGAATATTGTTTTACCAATCGCCTTTAACCTTTGACCATAAACGGGGCTGTACCGGTTTTGACAGCATAGGTCTTTGAAAGTGTAAGCATGCCGTGCGTTGGATAATTAGCACGTAAATCTGAATATTCAAACATTAAATGGCAATACTCAGTATGCCATGGCTGCCTAATCAGTGATTAGTTAGTCATTTGGGCCGCCGGGCCGGTTGTTCTGTTACCATGCCCCGCCGCCGACTCAAAAACAAAACAGGATGCTGCTGCTGAAGGCTGTGACAGTAGCATAAGACTATCCAGCTAAGCAATAAATTGGTTTGTTCATTTCCGGTTTATTGCCGACAAGCAATAATGAAATAAGCATGTAGAAAGCTTTTGGAGAATATGTTTGGACGCGGGTTCGAATCCCGCCAGCTCCACGAAGGGGATGATCAGGTTTGATCGTCCCCTTTTTTGTTTTCATTCAGTTCTAAGAGACCGCACGCTCATGTTGGGATTGAACAGAGAATGGATTAAAAAACAAGGTGACTTCTTTGTAGAATCTCCCATCAATTTTTTGACTTCGATTATCTGATATCTCCGAAAATATCAGGGTGGAGAATAGGCGCTCGTTGGCCGACTATGTTAATTCCGCATTTTTTAAGAAGATAACAGGGGTGTTTAAAACGAAATACAGTACCCAAAAAACAACTAACTTTCTCTCGTATTAAACCGAAGTCAATGAGCAAATGACATGGATGATAAATCAGTGCAATTTGTCAGGGATTCCGCCCCTTTTTCGCCTGCTCAAAAGGAAGCGATGAGAGAAGAAATAGTTAGACTGGTTGTACGAACACAGGGCTACGAACAAGAGATACGGGACAAAATGACCCAATTCTCCGAAAGTAAACTAATTCTGATCCGGAAAGGGCAATGGATGCTGTCACGGCAGTAGGAGCAGAACAAGGTTACGTTTATGTCCTTGACGAGAGTAGCAATGTCATTCTGGTGCGACCTTCGGGTCACGACCTGTTGCCAGCGGCAAAACTCAGGCTTGGTATTTAGTAAGCCAATTTATATTTCAATTACGCAATAGTTAACTTGCATTATAATGTTAAAAAGCCTGACCATGAGAATTCCCTCCCTCAGTATAATTTTTATCATAGTATGCGCCGGGTGTAAGTCGCAGAAACTGGAACCAAAGCAGTTGCTGGACTTAGTGAACTCCGCAACCAGCAAGATCGAAAACGGATCCTATACGCTGCACAATAACTACTACCGCTCGGTCAATGGAGAGGATACGGTCTTTAAGAAAAACGTCATTCAGTGCAGGTTCAGGAAAAACGCCATCGAAAGATCGGTTGGCTTCCAGTTATATTCCAGTCGGGACGATAACTACCAGCAACTTTTTGATGGAGAATATTTTTATTCCCTGACTCCCTGGAACCAGACATTGGAGATATCATCTGTGATCACTTCGCCGGGAAAAATCAATGATCTTAAAAGCGATTATACCATTTACCCGTTTTTCAAGTATCTCAATGATGGCTTGCAATATTATAATACAGATAGCATGATTGGCAAAGTAATTATATTAGGTGAGGAAATGTTCAGAGGAGAGAAATGTTATAAAGTGGAGACATTACCAAGAAAGGCCCGGAACAAGATGAGGTCAGCACATTACTATTATATTTCCGCAAATACGTTCCTTCCTGTACGGAATTATGTCACATTCGAAGACAGCACTGGAAAGGCCAGGGAAGTACAGGTGTTTGACGACTGGATCGGCGAGGTAAAATTTGACATTCCATCATCTGGGGGCTTCTTGAAATCTTCGCTGGGAAGTTATAACCGGGAAGTGAATGCAGATCTTCCCGCAGATAAACCGGTTAGCCTTCTCGCAATCGGAACCTATGCACCTGATTGGGAGTTGCCCTTGCTGGATGGAAGCAAATTGAATCTCTCGGGTTTGCGGGGAAAGATAGTGATCCTCGATTTCTGGTACAAAGCCTGCCTGCCCTGTCAGAAACAGATGACTTCCCTGCAGGCCTTGCATGAAAAATATAAGGATAGTCCTGTGGCCTTTATCGGGATAAATACGAAGGATGACCCCGCGAGGGATAAGTTGTCCGCATTTCTAACCAACAGAGGGATAACCATGCGATCCGCTTATCAGGGATCAAAAATTGAAGCAGACTATCATGTGACGGCATCTCCAGCCCTATTTGTAATCGATAAGACGGGAAAGATTGTTTATAATCTGGATGGATACTCTGACAAATTAATCGAGGATTTGAAGAGAGTCATTGATGAGCGACTTTAACTTTCTTCCGCCACACAAGAACCGAAATATTATGGCAATCACCGGCAAAGTAGAGAGCATTTCTTCACATTGCTCATTCTTCCTTACTTTTCATTCAGCAACAAGCCAAAAAAGAAGGAATCCTAACCGGTGGCCCTCTCGGTATTAAGCAAATTGGAGTGAACCAATCCGCTCAAGCATTGAAGCAATTTCAGTAAGGGTTCAATTGGATGACAATGAACTCCACAAAAGGAATGATCAGGTTTGATCGTCCCTTTTGTGTTTCCCTTGCAACAATTTTGTTATCTGTGACCATCCGGTCAGCAGCATGCTGTAAGGCAGGCCCTCTATGGTTTCCAACCTCACCCTTAATACCTTTTGCAAAAACTATTTGTTTAGCAGTTTCAAAAGTCGGGGGTATAGCTCATCAATTTTTACATCCGGAGCTTCCGCCCTTACTTTTTCCAGGCTCGATATGAAAGTCTCCATTTTCGGGAAGCCGCGGTCTGTCATCAAACTGATCACACTGTTGCGCGTTTCTTGAAATAAAGCATTATCATAGTTGTCTTTGCAGTAGAGCAGGAATACACCAAAGGTCATATACTCATCGAAGACCTTTAGCGGGGCAGGGTAGGCATAGGTGCCTTCAGTCTTTTCGTTTACCCAAACCGCTCTGTTGCTGAGTGCGCTATCTATGCCCGCTTTATGGGCTTTTGAGGGCGGACCAACATAATTATGGTCGATTTCTGTAAACATTACCCTTGTATTGAACACATCGTTCTGGATTTTTGAACGGCCAGGGGCGTGTTCCAGCGGGGGAAGTACCATGAGAATCTGCCTGAATCCTTTATCATTAAACTCAGTGGTATAGTTAAGTCCGTTGATCAGCGGTGAACAGAGAATCAGATAGCTGTTTATTCTGGTTTTGAAATTCTTTTCGAGCCATTGCCACTGCCTGCCCAAATTTGCTCCGGACATATAATCGGAAATAACGCTGGCATAATAGGCCTTGTGCCGGCTATAGAACTTTTGGAACTTCGATTTTTTGGCGAATGCTTCGATTTCTTTCCTGTAAGTTTCCAGCGGATTGGTACTGATCACCATATTGGCTACGCCCTGAGCCGTGAAGATATAGTTTCGGTTGGGCTTCAACTTCGTTTTGGAAAGGTCATAAGTCATGGCATTTCCGGAAATGAAAATGTAGTAGTATAATGAAACGTTCAGGAGTGAATCAAAGGTTTTGATGATAGGCTCATCTGCAAAAGGCCGGAAATGATTCAGGACGTCCTGGTAGTACTCAGTTTTCTGGTCAACCATGTCGTCGTTGCCTAGACCAGTTTGGGTTATGGCAAGCATAATATGCAATAGTTCTTTGAGCGGCGGAATTTCTACACGGGGCTTACCCTGGTTGGACTTTTGGAAAGCTTTGTCAAAGTTCACTTTTTCCTGTGCATCGACATGCAATGATCCTATTACAAGAAGCAGGATCAGAAGAGATTTTTTCATCTGGGAACGGCGTGTTTTAAAAGTATAACGAGCTGATTTTTGCAAAGATAAAAATGTTCAGGGAGTTAAAGTAAGGAGACAGCATAAACCTTTGAAAGTGTAAGCAAGCCGTGTGTTGGATAATTAGCAAGTAAATATGAATATTCAAAACATTAAATTAAATAACTATACGCAGCCGTTGAAGCTATTCTGAAATGCGGGTCGAGAACACTGGGTAGCCGGTACCTGTATAGCCCCAACGGCAATAAACGTTTCGAATTACAGCGGTATGATTTGCAATAACTAAGGTTTTTTTTGCCAAATGACAAGTGTATGGCAAACAACAATTTCTAACTTTGCTAAATGGACACTTTTATTGAATACGTTTTGCAGTTTGGTAATTTGAACAAACAACAAATTGACCTGATAAAAAGCAAGGCGACAGAAATCGAACTTCACAAAGACGAGTATTATTGGGAAGCAGGGAAAGCTGTTAAGCAAATCGGGTTTCTTACAGACGGTATTCTTCGTGTTTATTATTACAACAACAAAGGCGAAGAAATTACGCGCTACTTTATTGACGAAGAACATTTGATTTTGTCTGGAAATAATGTTGATGAGTTTTTTATACCTTCCGAGTATTTACAAGCGATTACAGATTGTAAAATGGTTGTTTTTTCAAAACAGGACTGGAAAGATATTTCGGAAACTATTATTGGCTGGGACAGTATTGTTCAAAAAATAATCACCAGACATCATACGGAAAAAATTAAAAGAAGAAGTGATTTGATATCGCAGGACGCTACTGCACGTTATCTCGACTTTATTGAAAAATTTCCGAAACTTGTTAACCGTATTCCGTTGTCATACATCGCTTCTTATTTAGGTATCACCGCATCATCTTTGAGCAGAATAAGGAAAAATATCCGCTGAATAGCTTTTTTGTCATTTGGCAAGTGGTTTCATTTTTTATTGAACAACCTTTGCGGTATCAAATCTTAAAGTCAATAAAAATGAACAAAAGAAAGTTGGGGAAAAGCGGATTGGAGGTGTCTGCATTAGGTTTCGGGTGCATGGGGTTAAGTTTTCCCAATGCGCCAACAAAAGAAGAAAACATACAGTTGCTGCGTTCGGCAGTTGAGCTCGGAATTACTTTCTTTGACACGGCACAAGCCTATGGCGACAACGAATTATTGGTTGGCGAAGCATTGCAACCACTCCGCAAAAAGGTTATAATTGCAACAAAATTCGGTTTCAAAGATGGCAGTATTCGATTAGGGGTAGACAGCCGTCCGGAAAATATTATATCTGTTGCCGAAGCATCTTTGAAACGATTAAGAACAGATGTAATTGATTTATTTTATCAGCACAGACCCGACCCGAATGTTCCGATTGAAGACGTAGCAGGTACAGTAAAAGATTTAATTCAGCAGGGAAAAGTAAAATATTTCGGACTTTCAGAAGCCAACGCAGATACCATTCGCAAGGCTCACGCTGTTTTGCCGGTGACGGCTTTACAAAGTGAATACTCCATGTTTTGGCGTGAACCCGAAAATAAAATCATTCCCACAGTGGAAGAATTGGGTATTGGTTTGGTCTCTTTCAGTCCGTTGGGGAAAGGATTTTTGACAGGAACCTTAAAGGAAGCAGAATTGAATATGGGATTTCCACGTTTCAGCAAAGAGAATAGAACCATCAATCAACCATTGGTTGATTTCGTTGCTTCCATTGCCGCAGAAAAAAAGGTCACACCTGCGCAAGTTGCATTAAGTTGGTTATTGGCTCAAAAACCATTTATCGTTCCAATTCCGGGGACATCAAAGTTACACCGGTTACAGGAAAACATTGCTGCGGCAAACATTTCGTTGACAAATGACGAACTAAACAAAATAAATTCAGCATTGGCAGCAATTAAAATTGTTGGCGAACGCTATCCTGCGCAAATACAAAACGTGGTGGAAAAATCGTAATAACAAGAAAGCAAATTCCAGAAAACGGCTATTAAAACCGGTATAAACTGGTTCAAATGAAGTATGGCTATTTAGCTTATAGGGTTGATCATTTTTGATCAGCCCTTTTTTGTTTCCCTTAATTCAGGAAAAACAGTATGCGCAGCAAATAAATTTCAGCATAAACCCCGCCTTTACCTTTTTAACCCTTTTTCCCGCCTGCTTAAAACTTTTTGCAGCAGGCCAGGTTTGTAGATTATAAATTTATTATATATATTGTCGGGCGATTAAACCATCCTTATGCCCGATTTCTCTGATAAAGCTATCCATGATTGGCTGCCCCTGTATAATACGCTATTACCTTTTTATACGGGTATGGACGTACTTATTGAGGAGGTACGGAACCATTTAGCGTATGAGGATGCCGAAAAAAGTACCCCTAAAAACATAAGCGTTTTGCTCGCAGGTGATATTCCTTTCATAAGGGCGAAAGACGTATTGCTGAAAACTGCGTCATACCCAGGATCACCTGAAATGCCTCAACCTGTGTTTTATACAAACCAGGCGTATCCGGGTTGCAGTATAACAGGCGACTATACTGATAAAAACATCTTTTCAAAAACACCATCATATCTGCCATCTAAATTTTAACAATGAGAGGACAAATTTTTAAAATAGTAACGGCGTCATTTTTTTTGTTTTGCTTAACGGTTACGGGATATGCCCAGGATTATAAGCAAGAGTTGTTGGCACTCAACGGCTATTTGAAAAAAATAAATGGTGCCGGTTTTGATAGCATATCTATTAAAGATGGAGAATTGACCAGGTATTACCGGCAGTACTACTATAAGGTAAAAATAAAAGATTTAGCGGGTGGAGAACTTTTGAAAAAGGAAAAAGAGTTTAAGGTTAATTGTGTTGATGGAACTAACTGTGTCTATAATTCGTTCAGTGAAAGAAACGATAAACAACTTAGATTTTCTTATAAGTTCGAACAATTAGATACTATCAGTGTGTTGTTTGCTAATCTTATAGAAGCTTACAGGGGAAATAAGCCGGTTGTGAATAATAATGCTTCAATACAAGCCAAAAAACAGGATCGGTTAAGCAGGGAAGAAGCGCTTAGTAATCTGAATCAATATTTAACAACGTTTGATAATGACCGGTTTTCTGGAATTGAAATTAAAGATGAATACTTGTATAATAATTATAAAACGGGAAAATACGAAAAAGTAAAAATCACTGATCTTGGAAATATTGTGCTGCATGAAAGTCTAAAAAGTATTACCTGGGGATGCAAGGGCAGAAATTGTATTTATGTTTCTGACAATAAGGATTATCGCACTTCCATGTATTTCCGTTCCGGTACCGGTAAGGATATTAAGAAACTGAAAGAGTTGTTGGACGAGCTGGCTGTAGCATTAAACGTTCAAAATACCAGTGTGAGTAAATACGCATCAAATAATACGGATGCGGGAAAAAAACAGTCCGGTGATAGTGATGAGGATTTTTTGGGATTGGCAGTCGATACGCCTAAACAAACCACCAAAGAGGCAGCTACTCCGCAAAGTCAACCTGGTAATAATGCAATTTCTCAAAACTCTGAAATAAAAGCCTTATTGTCTAAAATCAATAATTACCTCAGCGAAAATTCGGTGAAATTGAAAAGTGTGGAGATGAAAGACGGTAAAGTGTTTTTTAATTTTAAAATGGGTTTACGTACCGAAAGCCAAAGTATAAGCGTAAGTGATTTTGCAAAGCAGGTTAAAATTGAAGACGTTAGTATTTTTTCGAATAAAGAAGTAAGAATGAGCAGCATAGACAAAAAAGAAATCTTCTTCAGCTCATTTTCAAATCAGTATATGAAGTTTGTCACACTTTCAAATGATGCAGAAGATAATCAGATACAGCTCAAAAAGCTGGTGACTGACCTGCAAACTTCAATAAAATCCAAACTATAATAAGAGCCAGGCAGCCCCGGCCTGGTGCTGTCTGTGTTATAAGTACCAGCCATAGTTTTGGCCTGTTATACAATGGTTGACCTTAGTGCCTGATTTCTGCAAATTCAATACGAAGATTACTGTTGAAGGCATTATGTCCGATTGGCTGCTGGGATATAAGCTTTAGAGGCTTCTCCATTTATTATATTACTTCATTCTCTTTCAATTAAGATTACCTGTCAGGTCAAATAGTGAGGTTTACATAGTGGGCAACCGGGTTCCTGGGTTATATTTTAGCAAATGATTATATTTAGCGTAATAACCTACCTGTCCTGCATATGCGCCGAACTATTTTTTTGTTGATGCTGTGTTTTTTTTGTCTTGCAGGGCTAAGCCAGTCTGTGGTGCCTTTATCTCCGCCGTCACCCGCAAAGATTAATACGCTAATAACTGAATTGTCGAAAGCGGAAACAAAGGGCAGCAAACGGGTAGACCTGCTAAATGAACTGGTTGATGCGACCGGCAAGCGCGACCTGGAAAAAGCTGTCTCACATACGCAGGAAGCAAAAGCGCTTGCCTCACAAATCGGATATAAATCAGGCCTTGCCAGAAGCACCCAAAACCTGGCAGATTTACGTATGGCAGAGGGACGCCAGGAAGAGGCCATTTTACTGTTTAATGAAGCCGCTGTTATCTATCGGGAGGAAAAACGAATGCTGAATGCTGGCATATGTTATCATGGTCTGGCCAGTTTGTACAATAACATGAACCGAAACAAATTGGCCACTGAATACTTTTTGAAGGCTTTGGATATTTTCAGCGGACTGAACGAATACAGGAGGGCAGGAGCGGTGCATAACAATATAGGACGTATGTTTCAGGCCATCGGAAACAAAGAAAAGGCAATTGAACATTATAAAGAATCACTCCGTATAGCTGAGGCGAACCGTTTTTTTGATATGGTAGTCATGTCTCAGAACAATATTTCTTCTTATTATACCGACAGAAAAGAATTTGTTCAGGCAGAGCAAACATTGTTGCGTGTATTGAAGGACACCGCATCCAGGAGTTTTGAGCCGCAGCTTTTTCAGGCGCTGGCAATTACTTACAGTAAAATGGAACGGGTTAATGATGCCCTGTTTTATTTTAACCGGATACTGGAGCATCCGCTGACGCGCAGGCCATCGCCTGAAGAAATGATGGCTCATGGCAATATGGCTACTCTTTACCTTCAATCCGGTCAGCTTGAGAAAGCGGAAGAGTATGCATTGAAAGCGGTAACATTTGCAAGGAGTATACGTCAGCCACATATAGCGGCCTTTCAGCAAATCAGGTTGGCGGATATTTATGCAGCCCGGCAAAAATTGCAGGAAGCCATTGTTCTGTATGAAGAATCCCTGCCACGGTTGAACTACGCACAGACTGATCCTTTTACAGTAGAAAAAATGCACAGGAATCTTATTGATCTGTATGGCCGTGACAACGATTCTGCAGGAATGCTGCGTGCGCATCTGCGACTGACACAATTTAAGGATAGCATTACGAGTGCCGATGTGAGAAAGCAGATCGCAAGCCTGCACATTCAATATGAAACGGAAAAAAAGGAACAGCAGATAGAAATCCTCAGCAAAGATAAGTTGCTTCAGCGTGCACTGTTTGATCAGCAACAGTTAGCATTTCTGGCCCGGGAAAAAGAAGATGATCTTGTTCTCCTCCAGACCAGCAATGAACTGCAATCGGCTAAGTTAAATGAGCAGGCCGCACGGTTTGCAGCGGAACAAAAGGCCAATGACCTGGCGACGCTTAGCAGTCAAAAGGAAATTGTTGAAAAGAATTCGATCATTCAGCAGGAAAAGCTGAAACAGCACCGGATCATCAGCTATTCATTCATCGGACTTGCCGTGCTGCTCCTGGCGCTGGGTATGGTTTTGTTAAGCCGATACCGCCTGAAGCAAAAGGCAAATATAGAATTGAACCGGAAAAACGAAAAGATTGAATTGCTGATGCATGAGGTGCATCACCGTGTTAAAAACAATATGCAGTTGGTCTCAAGCCTACTAAGTCTGCAGTCTATGCGAATGCCCGATAGTGATGCTAAAGCAGCAGTACAGCAGGGGCAACAACGGGTAGAGGCGATGGCCATGATTCACCGGGATCTTTATATGCAGGATGAAATTGCCAGTGTAAACGTTAAAAAATACCTGAACGACCTTATCCAGAACCTGGTTCAGTCAAACGATCATACTGGTATCAGGCCTGCATTGAAGTTGGATATTGCGGATGTGATACTGGATGTGGATACGGCTGTTCCTTTGGGATTAATTGCGAATGAACTGGTGACAAACTCATTAAAGTACGGGTTTAAAAATAATGCCGGCCCTTTGCTTGAAGTCAGTTTAATTCAAACAGGGGCAGGGGGGCTTGTAATGACTGTAAACGATAATGGTCCCGGATTTATAGCCAAAGACACATCCAACTCCTTCGGCTTGCGCATGGTTCATGCGCTCACACGACAATTGAAGGGCGTAATAAGCACCACTGCAGATAGGGGTACGCAACATACGCTGACAATCCCTTTTACACATCAACCTGGTAATAACTGATTATGGACCGTATCAAAATACTAATTGTGGAAGATGAGCTCGTAGTAGCGGAGGATATTGCAGGGCGGCTGGAGTTATGTGGCTATGAAATTGCCGGAATTGCGGATTCTTCTGAACAGGCGGTAGAAATTGCCTGCCGGCAAAAGCCGGATCTTTGCCTCGTTGATATCCGTATCAGGGGGGCGGTTGATGGGATTGATACTGTTTTATTGTTAACTCAAAAGCTGGGAACCGGAGTACCGGTTATCTATTTAACGGCATTCTCAGATGCAGCTATTCTCAATAAAGCAAAGTTGACCTATCCGGCTGCATTCATCGTTAAGCCATTTCGGGATCGCGAACTACAAATAGCAATTGAGCTGGCCCTTCAGAATGCTGAGCGTATGCATAAGCGTATTGAACCGGATGGCGATAGTAAGGAATTATTCAGGCTGGATGACCGGTTTTTCCTTAAAATCGGTAACCGGTTTGAGAAGGTTTATATCGCGGATGTAGCCTGGCTGGCGGCCGAACGCAGTTACTGCGAGATCGTAACCTCCCGCAAGCGATACACCGTAGCCAGCAATCTGAGCCAGCTGGCGGCCAAACTGGAGCATCCATCCCTGGTTAGGGTTCATCGCTCCTTTATGGTAAACCTTGAGCACATCGACGCGTTTGAAGGTAATAGTGTGCTTATTCGGCAACAGGAAATCCCGGTGAGTTCCAATTACAAAGATGATTTTCTAAAGCGCTTCCGCTTTCTGTAAGCCATACGGCCGTATCGGTCTATAATTCTTCTCTTTTTTGTTTGGAGAACAAATTCCCGCACAGGCAAAGAAAATGCCCTCGGCGGGAAAACAGACTTTTCCTGGCAATTGAAGCCAGGGAACTTTAGCCTGTTAACCCTCGCTAAAACAAACCTAAAAAGAGAATGATGGCAAACCCTGGCAAAAACCTGGTATTTCTTCTGTTGCTGGCTGTAGCCGGATGCGGGAAAGACAGCTCCGGTCCGGACGGAGGCGATAACGACAATCCCGTAACGTATAGTTTTACGAATCCGGTGAACGTAAGGACCGAATCTATCGTGTCTAACGGAAGCGGGAACAACATGCTATCTAAAACAGAGATAAGAGGGAGTTATATTTACTCTATACTGCCACGTAGCGTTTCCAGTAATAACTACCCGGAAACCCTGAAAAAGACGATCATTGGAGTGAGCAATACATCCAATACCGGTTTCACGATAAACCCCGGCAGCTATGTGTTTTCTTATGCCCCCGGCGGTGTAAATAAGTATCAACCACTTCCCGTTATCTCTTTATTTACAGTTGACAACAACGGTGAATACATATATCGTTTTAATACAAAGAGGGCAATATATATACCTACAGATCCACCAGTTCTGGGACAGGTCTATAAGGGAAATCTTTCAACGGGAACAAGTGCCGCCATGATAGCAGCGGGTGATTTGGCTCAGATGGACTTTTTGCTGGGATTTGACCTCAAGGCTATGCGTGCAGATGATGCGGGTAATGTATATATTGCCAGCCTCGCCAGTAATGGGTGTATTGTTAAGGTGTCTGCTACCGGTCAGATCAGCGTTTTGGCTTCGGGTTTAATAAATCCCGGGTACTTTACCATTCATAACGGATTTCTCTACGTTCCAATTAATGTTGCATCGGGTGGAAAAGTAATCAGAATAGATATAAACGACGGTACGGTTTCAACCAGTATCAGCAATCTTACCAATCCTGTCAACCTGGCCATCGACAGGCATGGAAATATAGTTGTTCGCAGCCTCACCTCCGTCAGCGGCGCCAACTATCATCGCTATGATATTTATAAACCCGATGGTCAGCATATTGCCAATATTAAAGACGCAAATGGGATTTCACTGCTTTCAGACATCTACGAGAATATGCCGATGTACATAGACGGCGACAATAACCTCTATTTCTATCACGCAGACGGAGTCTCTGTCAACGGAAGCACCTCTAATAACCCAACCGGTCAGAAGGGGATTTATCAGATTGCATTAATAAAAAACTAGACAGGGTCTGGTTCAGGTATTCAAAATTATATCAACTTAAAAAGAAGTAAAATGAAAATGTTTATCATTTTAGCAGTTTTTTTTAGTCCGTTTTGTGCAAAATCACAAAACTGGACCAGCTGGCAGCCTTTGGGCTATGGGCTTGAGATCAGTTATAAATACTCAAAGTATAATGATTGCAGCTCGTATCATTTCGTGAGAATAAGAAATAATAGTGCTAATACGTATTGCTACGTAAGGGTGTCATTTGATACATACTGCAGGGGCAAGAAAAATGAATACCGGGAGACGGTTTCGCAAAACAGGATGAAGCCGGGTGAGATACTGGAGTCACGGGGCAATTGGTTTCTGGGAACCGGTGGTGCGAGTGATGCAAAAATTGATCGGCTTACCGATTATAACTGCAAGAAACTTATTGGTCAGTGATATTACTGAAATCAAGATTTTTTGTATAAAAGCCGGACCTATCGCCAGCAATTTTTGAATCTGGAAATCTGCAACACAAAGGATAAGTGGTTCCGTTGATGTCGGGGTAAACTATTGTCTGTTATGGTTGATCGGCAGCAAACTTTTTTGTCCAGCCTGGCAGGACTTTATTTTAACAGAATATCGTTAGGAGGCTACTGAATATGCCTGTTCGGGGTAAGCACATACTATTTGAATTTTAGAAGGTTGACCGGTACAAAAAAACTAAAGCTTTGAAACGCCTTTTTTTTCTTTTCGTAGCCATTTGGGTAATCTACAACCCCGGCTACGGGATAGTTGGGCGAATATTGTGCGGTAAGTGCGGCCAATCCAAACCGGAGGGTTGCTTCGAGACAGTATACCTGTTGTGGGATCGATTTGTGGAAGGAAACGTCCTCTTTCCAGGCCGTCAGTTCAGCAGAGATTTCGGGGCCGTCTATCTCATAATACATACCTATTCCGTATCTGATGGTTGAATAATCGTAAGACATATTCTGTTTTGATGAAATAGTTCCCAGATCGGTTTCGCTGTATATTTTGCCTTCTCTTTGCATATAGTTCAATTTCGGAATTACCTTAAACCTGCGCCCGAATCCAATCTCCGCATTTCCTCCGTAATGGAAGTGCTGGCCGGTTTCCTCGTTGCCTGCTATAAAGCTTAAATTTTTTCCGTAGGTAAATATTGGCTGTAGCCGGAAGCTTATGAATTTGTAGCTTCTTAATGCCAGTATAACTGATCCGGTAAAAGTTAAAAACGAACCGGATGAAGATTTACTGCTGTAACTGGTGCCGTAGCCGCTATTGGTTGTTATTTCATTGGATACACACGGCAGATCCATGTAGCCGAAGCCAAAGGTGCCCTGCAGGTAATTGTTGCCCAGGCTGTCTCCCAACTGGCGGAGATTACGTTCCATCAGCGTGCCTGCCAAAAAGGTTGCATCTCCCAGGTCATCTCCGTGTCGTGCACGTGTTTCATCAGTTGCTTTCTGAATAAGACGCATTCTATCCACTTCGCCCTTTTCTTCATCCAGCATCCCCCTGATTTCAGGGGAAGAGATATAGCCGAATGGCAATGAGTCAACACGATTTTCTTTTTTTCTTAAATCATTTTGAATTTGAGTACGTCTTATTTGTATAAACTCATCCAGGCTGTGTCGGCGGGAATATGTAGTAAAATAGTCGTTTGTAATAATGGTAAAAAGTCTTGTAGTGCCGGGATAGGCCTCCTGGATCGTTTCCTGCCATTGCTTTTTCATATCTTCTTCAATCTTTTTGTTGAGCTCGTTGTTCTTATAGCTCTGGTCTACATCAATCTGAATACTGGAATACACCGTAATTTTATGTTCATAGAGGGTAGTTTTCAGAAAATATGAACGGGATGTGCTTTCAAGTATTTTGTTGTAGCCGACGTTCGCTTTTTGTTGTGATTGAGCCGATAAGACGGGCATGATAGCCAAAGTCAAAAAAAGGTAGCGCAGCATAAGCAGTTTTTAATTGGTATATGTTAGTAAGGATTCTTTTTGGTAGTACAGCGGGCAGCTGATACAGAAATAAAGTTCAATAAGGCACCGGTAGCGGAAAAGCTTTGTTTCCCGGACAAGCCTTATTGTTTCCGGCTGCCAGTGTTTGGTTTCCGGAAAGTAAAAGGCCTGTAATGCCGGTATTGAAGATGTAGCCGGGAGTAGGGGAAATGCAGAAAACACATGCGGGGAATTGCCTGATATTCCCCTCGTCCCTCCGATATTATCAAAATCAGGAACAACCGGCTATCGCACTGGGGTGAAATTAATGTGACGAATGAGTAAATTGCCGGTAGATAACGCACTAACTTCCTGTCAACTGTATGAATATTTTTTACCTTTTTATTGGCACATACATTTCTGTGGCTTATATCTGCCCGGCAGAGAACAGGTCTTTGGCAGACTTGACATTACCTGAAAGTCCGGGTCACACTACTGCTGCTATACATGCAGACAGCAGTAAATGGACGGCTGATTTTCTTGAGTTACAAAAAGCAATAACAACGGGAAACAAGAGCGCGCTTAAATCGTTTATCGACTTTCCGATTAAAAATAAAGGGAATGAAATTTGGTACATAGCCGACTCAAGACTTGTGATGGAAATAGATCCTAAAGAAATTAAGCCGTTTACGGAAGCTGACTACGACAAATACTTTAGTTCCATTTTTGCTATGGACTTAAGGAAAACTTTTGAGAAACTGGATGCAGAAGAGTTCTTCAGGACAGGTAAAAGCACTGGCCCCGAAATTGAAGTTGTAAAAGGCTCAAAAAGTAAGTTAAAAGCAATCTATGATAAAGGCAGGAAGAAAATAACACTTTCCTTATTTTCTACAGGAAAGGATTTTTCGGCCTATGCAATTATGTATGAATTTGACATAATGCCGGACCAAAAAATTAAGTTTAGACAGGTTTATCTTTCGGAGTGATAATACAGTAGCAAATATTCTGCGCTGTTGCCAGTGGTACTGAAATACTACGGCGAAACTCTTAATGCGATCGCTTTTCCCTGTACAGTGCCGGTGATACCCCCATTACTTTACTAAACAGCCTCGAAAAATAATAGGGATCCTCGAAGCCAATAGCTTGCGCAACCTCCCTGATGCGGAGGCTTGTAAAAAGCAGGTACTGACAGGCTTTTTGAATCTTCAGGTGGTTGAAATACTCCATTGGCGCATGCCCTGTTTTCTTTTTAAACAACGCAGAGAAGTGAGAACTGGAGAAGTTGACCTGTTTGGCTACTTCTTCGAGCGTTAAAACCTCACCGATATGTTTACTCATGTAATCGATTGCCTGATCAGAGGGATCCTTTATCGTCAGCGGAGAGGACGCATGAATTTTATGGTTGAACAGAAACAGGGTCATGAAATGCCAGAAGCACATATTGGTATAGGCCAGGTTGTCGATACTGTACCCTCTTTCCAGTTGGTGGTACATTTCGTCGAACAGGCTGACGATCTTTTCGCTGGCACGGATTGCACCTTTATAGGTTCCCGTTTGCTTTTCATAATTGGAAATGATCGACTTTGATACGGAACCTTTAAAATGAATCCAGTGAATAGTCCATGGGTCTGTGTCGTCGGCTTCGTATACATGCGGTGTTTTTTCGGGTATCATGATAAACTCGCCTGCTTCAATACTATATTCAGCGTCCCTGATACGCACGCTGCCGCGGCCTTTGATACAATAGATCAGTATATGCTGATCGGCGCCATGCTTTCTCTCACGGAAATGATGCTTTGCTTTGGGATAATAACCAATATCTGTTATGTAGAGTGGACTGATGATATCATTATCTTTGATCACGGCCGCCAGTACTGACCGCGGCAGGATGATCGCTTTTTGCCCCTGAAATCCTTCCTGTTTTTTGATCGTTGTATCCTGTTTCATCTGCCAATTATAATAAAAAAATCCATCAAATTGCGCAATTACTCCATCAATGGTATAAGCGGCAGGTAATATTTTTACTGGTAAGAAATCAGCTGTATGAAAAAAGATGTGTCCGTCTGGCAGGAGCAAGTTATTATTCCCACTTACCCGGTTGGAAAGCCGGAGAAAAACCCGATGTTCCTCGAGAACCGGGTGTACCAGGGCAGCAGTGGGGTGGTGTATCCGCATCCCGTTATCGAAAAAATTTCGGATGAAAAAACGGATCAGTCCTATACTGCCGTTTTCCTCGAAAATGAATTTATAAAAGTAATGATCCTGCCCGAACTGGGCGGTCGGATACAGATGGCGTATGATAAAGTGAAACAACGTCATTTTATCTATTACAACCAGGTGATTAAGCCGGCATTGGTTGGCCTTACAGGCCCCTGGATATCCGGCGGTATCGAGTTTAACTGGCCACAACATCACCGTCCCTCCACATTTCAGCCGGTAGATTTTACGATCAGCGAAAATGAAGACGGCAGTAAAACGGTTTGGCTCAATGAAGTGGAACGTATGTTTCGTACAAAAGGGCTGGCCGGCATTACCCTGCATCCCGGCAAAGCCTATATCGAAATCAATGGCCGCCTGTACAACCGGACCCCTTTCCCGCAAACATTTTTGTGGTGGGCTAACCCGGCAGTAAAAGTGAATGATCATTACCAGTCGGTATTTCCGCCGGATGTATATGCGGTTTTTGACCATGGCAAACGTGATGTATCTTCTTTTCCCATTGCCAAAGGTGTTTATTATAAAGTAGATTATTCTCCCGGTACCGATATTTCCCGGTACAAAAATATCCCGGTTCCCACCTCGTATATGGCGATCACCTCGCGATACAATTTTATCGGCGGATATGAACATGATTCGCGTGCAGGACTGCTGCACGTGGCCGATCACCATATTTCGCCGGGCAAAAAACAATGGACATGGGGCAATGGTGCATTTGGCCAGGCATGGGACCGAAACCTGACCGATGAAGATGGGCCGTATATTGAGCTGATGACCGGTGTGTTTACCGATAACCAGCCCGATTTCAGCTGGCTGCAGCCATTTGAACAAAAAGAGTTTACCCAATATTTCATGCCCTATGCAGAAGTAGGAGTGGTCAGCAATGCAACCAAAGAAGTGGTCGTTGGTATTGAACTGAAGGGTAAACAGGCAGTGCTGAAGGTATATGCCACCTGTATTTTTCCCGGTGCTGAAATAGTGGTACAATATAATAGTCCATCTGGCCCGCAGATTTTGTTTAAAGAGCAAACGAATCTTTCACCGGCTCATCCTTTTAGTACTTCATTAGAGGCAGAAGACCAGATAGCCCAGCGCGATCTTGTTATATTAATCTTTCACGAGGGGCGTCAACTGATCGAGGTTAAACAGCAAGAGATGCCGGAGCAGGATATTCCGCCGGCAGCGCAGGCTGCAAAACGTCCGGAAGAGGTGGAAAATAATGAGCAGCTTTTTCTCACAGGTCATCACCTGGAGCAATACAGACATGCCACCTATAAAGCGGCAGACTATTACCTGGAAGCTCTCAGGAGAGATCCCAAAGATATCCGGTGCAATAATGCCATGGGATTGCTGAAACTGAGGCAGGGCCATTTTGCAGAAGCCGAAAGCTATTTCAGCAAGGCGATTGCAACTGTCACGCAACGCAATCCGAATCCCTATGACGGGGAAGCCTTCTACAATCTTGGATGGGCGTTGCAAATGCAGGAAAAATATGATCAGGCTTTTGATGCATTTTATAAATCAACCTGGAACCAGGCCTGGCAGCATGCCGGTTTTCTCAATCTTGCCCGGATCGCCTGCCGGAGAAAAGATTTTTCCGAAGCACTTTCACTCGCCGGGCAGTCACTCGTTCGGAATTACCACAGCCATACAGCCCGGCATCTCAAAGCAATTGCTTTGCGCAAGCTGGGCCGGGTGAATGAGGCTATGGTGTTTATCGATGAATCGCTGAAACTGGATCCGTTCAACTTTGGATGTATTGCGGAAAAAATGGCGATGTCGGCGAATACACCGGCCGCGGAAACTCTGGAAAAGGAATTGCTGACCTTAAGCCGCAACTGGGTGCATAATTTCATAGAGTATTCGCTGGACTATGCGCATGCCGGACTTGTTGATGAAGCAATTGCCCTGCTGGAACTTCACCTCCGCCATGCAAACGACATTTACCCGATGGCCTGTTATACCCTGGGGTGGTTGTATCAGCAAAAAGGAGATACTGCCCGGGCCGGCGAGATATATGGAAAAGCTGCTGCGCTGAAACCTGATTACTGTTTTCCCAACCGCATCGAAGAGGTGGTTATTTTAAAAGCGGCCACCAGCTTCAGCGCTACCGATGCAAAAGCTTCTTACTATCTCGGCAATTTCTGGTACGATAAAAGACAGTATGATGAAGCCATTCAATGCTGGGAAACATCGGTTTCCATTGATGATGGTTTCCCCACCGTACACAGAAACCTTTCGCTGGCCTATTATAATAAACGGAAAAATGAAGCGAAAGCCCTGGCATCCTTAACAAAAGCATTTGAGCTCGACACAACGGATGCACGCGTTCTCATGGAACTTGATCAGCTCCGGAAAAGAATGAACCAGGATCACGGCGCACGCCTCCGGTTTTTACAGCAATATACTACACTCGTAGAAACAAGAGATGACCTGTATCTCGAATTAATCACTTTATACAACCAGCTTGGCGAATTTGAACAGGCTAAAGAATTGCTGGCTTCCAGGAAATTTCATCCCTGGGAAGGCGGCGAAGGGAAGGTGGTAAATCAATACCTCATCTGCTGCATCGAACTGGCGCGTAAAGCAATACAGTCGGCAGACTATGCACGGGCACTTTCCTTGCTCGAAGAGGCGGCCGAATACCCCGATAACCTGGGCGAAGGCAAACTGCCCGGCACCGCAGAAAACGACATTCATTATCTGAAGGGCATCATTTTACAGCGAATGGGAGATAAAGTGAGTGCGCAGGAAATGTTTGAACACGCAACCCGGGGAAACAGCGAGCCGGCACAGGCAATTTTTTATAATGACCCGCAACCCGATAAAATTCTTTATCAGGGCCTGGCATGGATAGAGCTCGGCGAGAAAAATAAAGCCGACGACATCTTTACAAAGCTGATCGCTTTTGGAAAGGAGCACATGGATGATCAGATTGCCATCGATTATTTCGCGGTGTCATTACCAGAATTACTGGTGTTCGATATTGATCTCAACCTGCGTAACCGCATACACTGCCACTACCTCATAGCGCTTGGCGAACTGGGACTAAGCATGAGTAACGGCAAAAATACAGAAGGCCTTTTCGGGAAAGTAATTGCACTGGATAAAAATCACCAGGGAGCGTTGCTGCATAAGAATCTCGGTAAACAATTGAAAGTAACGTTAAAACATTCCACACCATAACCGGATCGTTCTGTTAAAATTTTAATCAATAAACTGGCTATTTATATCATCATAAAATAATCCATCTTATTCGCCCGATTATCCATTTTCTCGCTTTACCGATCGGAATAAATTTGGGTTAGGTTCTGGATTCACTTCTTCAAATAAACTTGCGTATGAGAAATTATCTGAATGCCTCCCGGCATAAAGCACTTCTGGTGCCAACTATCATTTCCTTTCTTTTATTATTCGTCAGTATGGATGTTGCAGCTCAGGCGCGACTGATCAATGGCCGTGTAGTAGGGTCAGATCAGGTGCCGCTGGCTGGAGCATCTGTTGTTGTTAAAGGTGTCGAAACAGGCACTTCCACCGACGCAAATGGCCGCTACTCAATAATGGCTTCGCGCGGTGACAGTATTCTTGTTACTTCTATCGGTTATGAACCAGCGGCACTGGTAGTTGGTGCCGGTTCGGAGCTGAATTTTACCATGTTCAGCAAGGCAACCAGTCTCAGCGATGTGGTTGTTGTTGGTTATGGTACCGTACGCCGTTCCAACCTTACCGGTGCGGTTACACAAATCGGAGCAAAGGATATTACCAAACTGCCTGCGGCCAATCTTGACCAGGCATTGCAGGGCAATATTCCCGGATTGTACACGCAACAGAGCGACAGAAGTCCCGGTGCCGGTGTAGCATTGGCACTTCGTGGTAATAACTCTTTTTCTGGTAATGCTCCTTTATTTATTGTAGATGGTTTTCCTATTGCCTCAGGTGGAGGTGTAAACGCGATCAACCCCAACGATATTGAATCTGTATCAGTATTGAAAGACGCTTCTTCTGTAGCAATCTACGGAGCGCGTGCAGCCAATGGTGTTATTCTGATTACAACTAAATCAGGAAAAGCCGGAAAAAATTCATTTGATGTGAACGTATGGACCGGCTTTAAAACATTTAACAACCCTATCGATTTCATGACGGGGGCTCAGATTGCTGAACTGCGCAAAGAAGCTTATCGTAATGATAATGTAAATGGGGGCAATGCCGTCTTCAGACCAGAAGAGGAGGCGATGCTGCAAAGCGGTAAATCGACCAACTGGCTCGATGAGGTTACCGGCAGCGGCAGAATTACGCAAAACATACAACTTGCCTTCTCCGGAGGTACCGAGAAAACGCGGGTTTTCGTGAGCGGCAACCTTTATAATGAGCGTGGTGTAATTAATAATTCAGATTATCTCCGCGGAAGCTTACGTTTTAACCTCGTGCAGAAGATTGGTGACCGGCTCACGCTGATGTCAAACAACAACCTCAGCCTCCTCACCGGACGTGGTGTAACCGGCCCCAGCATTTTGTATCCTGCTTATGTAGGCAATCCGCTGGCGCCTATCCGCCAGTCTAACGGACAGTTTTATACCATGCTGATTGGTGTAGGCAACACCCCCTGGGCCAACCCGGTAGCTTATACCGAGCTGATCGATAACAAATATGTGCAACCCGTCATCACAAGCTCACTGGCGCTCGAGTATAAAATCCTCAACGGATTGAAGATTCGTACACAGATAGGCGGTGAACTGGATTCATGGAAAGAAAACTTTTATGTGCCCATCGCACTTTCTGCCAACCACGAGGAAAGCGGTCGTGTAGCCAATGGTTTTGCACGCATTACCCACAACACCAATTATAACTGGATATCAGAAACAGTGCTTTCGTATAATAAACGCTTTGGCAACCGCCATGAAGTGGATGCTGTGGCGGGTTATTCAGCACAGCAGAATCGCTGGGAGCGTACCCAGGCTTCCGCCTCGGGATTCCCTTTTGACATTTATGGCACATGGAACCTCGGCGCCTCAACAGGTACACCCCGAAAGCCTTCTTCTGACCTGCAGATATGGACCATGAACTCTTATATCGGCCGTGTCATCTATACATTTGATTCGAAGTATATTGCCACAGCCAATTTCCGTGCAGATGGTTCTTCGCGCTTTGGCTCCAACAACAAGTGGGGCTTCTTCCCCAGTGCTGCCTTTGCATGGAGGGCTTCTGAAGAAAGCTTTATCCGCAACCTTAATATGTTTGATGATCTGAAGATCAGGGCCAGCTATGGTTTGGCGGGTAATGCCAATGCCCTGGGAGTATATTCCACACAAGCCAGGATGTCTCCGGCTTCATTCAACTGGAATGGCATTGAAGCACCCGGATATTATCCTTCTCAACTTTCCTTCGACAACCTGAAATGGGAAACTACCAAACAGTTTGATATCGGTGTTGACTTCTCGATCCTCAACCGCAGATTGAATATCACCGCAGACTACTATATCAAAAACACACGTGACCTGATCCGTCAGTTGCCGATCCTGGCTGTATCCGGCTTCCAGTCTGGCTGGGCTAATCTCGGTAACCTGCGCAACAAAGGTGTGGAAGTAGCGGTGAAAGGCCTGATCATCGATCGCGAACTGAAATGGAATGCCACCCTGAACCTCGCTTCCAACTCCAATAAACTCACTTCGCTTGGTGATGGAACAGAGCGTATTGGTACCACACACTTCGTTGGTCAGCCCATCGGTATCGGCGCCCGTTATATGATCGAGAAAATCGGTATCTGGCAAACCAATGAGGCAACTGCAGCTGCGGTATACGGTGCCCGCCCCGGCGATGTTAAATATCTTGATCTGAATAAAGACAATAAAATAGATAACAACGACCGCGCATTTCACGGCCAGCTCTTCCCTGATTTTTATGGATCTCTCACCAACGAGCTATCGTATAAAGGTTTTGACCTGAATACCTTCTTTACATTCGAAGCCGGAAGAACGATCTATAATGGTCTTAATTATAAACTGCTGGGTGGTGATGGATACGACAATCATCGTGCTGAAATGCTGGACAGATGGACGCCCACCAATCCTACCAATAAATATCCCCGTGCAGCACTCGGTTATTCCAATCGTTCAAGCATGGTTTCTACCGAGTTTCTGGAAAAAGCCGACTATATCAAGCTGAGAAGTATTACCCTGGGATATACTTTCCCCGCGTCAGTAACCCGTAAAATCTCCAGCAATAACCTTCGGGTATATGTAACCGGATTGAACCTGTTTACTATCACCGGTTACAGCGGCATGGATCCTGAAGATGGTGACCTGGGCAATACAGCCAGATCAGCTCCTTATCCCATTACCCGCACGATCATTTTCGGATTGAATCTCGGTTTTTAATCCATCACACAATTTAAAATTACTTGTATGAAATTTAGTTGTTATATACTGGTTCTCGTAACACTGCTGATATCTTCCTGCGGTAAAAAATTTCTGGAAGAGGATCCCCGTACTTTTTTGACTCCGGGCAATTTCTATAAAACAGAAGCAGATCTTCAGATGGGATTGAACGCGGTCTACCGCACTCCCCAGGATCGCTATTCCAATATGTGGGGCGCGCCCTGCTGGTTTGGCTGGGCCACGGATCTGGGGTATTTAACACCTGCCAATGGCCACGCCTTTCACAACCAGCCGGCGCATCTGCGTGCAGATTTCAACGCGGCATCCGATATGCCCTGGTATATGTGGGATTATATTTACCGCCATGTAAAGGATATCAATTTCCTGCTGGCGGCCGTAGATCAGGTAGATGCTCCGGCTGCTGCTAAAACCAGCATTGCCGCACAGGCACGCGCATGGAGAGCTCATCTGTATTTTGATGGTGTGCGCATCTTTGGTGCACTTCCCCTGATACTCGAACCAATATCGGACGTAAAAGTGCTGAACAGCCTCAGCCGTACGCCCGCAGCTCAGGTATATGAGCAGATCATCAAAGATCTGGAATTTGGTATGGCTAACCTTCCAAACAGTTATACCGCTGCCAATGATAAAGGCAGGGTAACGGCAGGTGCATGTGCTGCCATGCTTGCCCGCGTCTATATCACCATGGCCGGTTATCCCCTTCGCCAGACCGACAAATGGGAAAAAGCCCGCCAGGTACTGAAAGAATTTGTAGACGATAAAAAGTACGGAAGTCAATACAACCTCTGGCCTGAATATAGCCAGGCGTTTGCAGATGCAAACATCCAGGGCGGTCAGGAAGCAGTATGGACGGTAAACTTCACCCGCGGAACATTTGGCCAGGGCAGTCAGGTGCATACAGACTTTTCTCCCATCGAGCTGTACTATGATTCCAGGGCTGGTTTGACACGCGGTGGCGGATGGAGCAACGAGTTGCCTACCGAAGCATTCCTGGCATCTTACGACCAGGCCAGAGATAAACGCTATGCCTTTACCTACTGGAAATCTACAGCCGATCTTCCTGTCGAATATGCCGCCATCAACAGCAGCCCGGGTGGCCCCGTTGTATTTGCAGCACCACATGTAAAGAAATTCCGGGAAACATCGCCCAACGATAACTCTCAGGGTTCAGGCCTTGATCACTACATCATCCGCTACGCCGATGTATTACTGATGTATGCCGAAGCTATCAACGAAACAGGTGGTGCAAATGCAGCAAACTATGTGAATATTGTGCGAAGAAGGGCCGGTTTGGATGATCTTCCTGCAATGTCGCAGGCCCAATTGCGTAATCACCTGTTACTGGAACGCGCATGGGAATTGTGTTTCGAGGGTGAACGCAGGTTTGAACTGATGAGAACCGGTACTTATTTCTCCAGAGTGAAAGCATGGAACCCGCAGGCCGGCGCAAACATTGTAGAAAATAAACACGAACTGTGGCCTGTACCACAACGTGAAATCGATATTAACCAAAATCTGTTGCCTAATAATCCCGGTTATTAATTCTCTCTTCTAAGCAGTCTGGCAAAAACCCCGAAAAAGGTTTGTATCGACCAAACCTTTTCGGGGTTATGCATAAACTTCCGGCAGGTTACACATCAGTAAAGCCGTATTCAAACGGTTCGTTATATGACCAGCGATGTGTTTGCTGTCATCATAGAAAATCAACTGAACGGATAGAGGGTAGTTGCAGACGATTTGCCTGCAGAAATAAGACACCGTTCTATGAAAAGCAGCTAAATTGTAAAAAAATGAATGACGTGACAACTCCCAAGTACAATAGCTCCTATATCGTGGCCATTTCTTTTATCTCTGCTTTAGGAGGATACCTGTTTGGGTTTGATTTTGCCGTGATAGCAGGAGCTCTGCCATTCCTCAAAACAATGTTTGACCTTACACCAGTGCAGGAGGGTTTTCTTACAGGATCGCTGGCATTGGGTTGTATCGCCGGAACCTTACTGGCAGGATCGGTGGCTGAAAAATATGGACGAAAGCCCGCACTGGTGAGTGCTGCATTGATTTTTGCGTTATCGTCTGTAGGGATGGCTTTCTCTCACAGTCTGCCTGTTTTTATCAGCATGCGGTTTGCTGCCGGCGTGGGAGTAGGCATGGCCTCGGTTTTAAGTCCGATGTACATTGCCGAAATATCTCCGGCCAGTGTACGTGGCAGAAACGTCTCCATCAATCAGCTCACTATTGTAATTGGTATTCTGATTACTAATCTCGTCAATTACCTGCTGGCCGACAATGGTCCTGATGCCTGGCGCTGGATGTTTGGTCTTGGGGTGGTTCCATCACTATTGTTTTTTGCAGGAATATTCTGGCTGCCCGAAAGTCCAAGATGGCTGTTGAAAGCCGGGAAAAAAGAAGAATCAGCAAAAGTTTTACGAAAGATCGGTAATGAGGCCTATGCCTCTTCGGTAACGAAAGATATCACGGCTTCGCTTATAAATGTAAAAAAACAATCCTGGCGAATGCTGCTGGACAAAGCTGTGTTTCCGGCGCTCGCCGTAGGTATTGGCCTGGCCATGTTTCAGCAACTTTGCGGTATCAATATCATCTTCAATTATGCATCCACGATTTTTGCATCCGTAGGTGCCGGCATTGATCAGCAGCTGCTCGGTACAGTCGGTATCGGCGTTGTGAATCTTATCTTCACCCTGGTTGCTATGTGGCAGGTAGATAAGCTTGGCCGCAGGCCACTGATGCTGATGGGGTCAATCGGACTAACGGTTTTGTATATTATACTCGCACTGGCATTAAAAGCACAGATGAGCACTGCGTGGATTGCCGTATTTGTATTTCTGGCTATTGGCATGTACGCTACCTCGCTGGCTCCGGTGACCTGGGTACTCATCTCAGAAATATTTCCCAATAAAGTGCGCGCCATGGCCACATCAATGGCAGTTGTATTTTTATGGATCGGTTACTTTATCCTCACATTCACCTTTCCTATTCTGATTGAAGCAATGGGTAGCACCTATAGTCCTTTTATTCTGTATGCAGTCATCTGCCTCATCGGATTTTTCTTTGTTAAAACAAAGGTGAAAGAAACGAAAGGAAGAACACTGGAGGAACTGGAGCAGGTGATGACAGGCCATTAGGTCAACCTTTCTGTTTTCTTTCATGTTCTTACTGCAGGCGGAAGGTTGGCACTTGCAACACCTGTATTTATCTGCCGGCCGCTTCGCTGTAAATAGGTTTTATGAAAAAAATGAGCAATGTAACGGACAGTGCGTTAAAAACCATTACACTCGATAATGGTGTCATCAGCGTTGGGATTACCAATTACGGTGCTACGATTATGCATCTCCATATGCCGGATAAAACGGGCAGGGTTGGCAATATCGTTGCTGGCTTTGCCACGGCGGAGGAGTACCGGGGCAATCATCCCTATTTCGGATCCATTGTAGGCAGGTTTGCCAATCGTATTTCGGGGGCGAAATTTGAGTTGGACGGACGTATCTATTCCCTTTCTCCCAACGAAAAAGTGAATCACCTGCATGGTGGCTGGGAAGGCTTTGACCGGAAAATCTGGAGTGTGGAAGACGTAAATAAACAGTCAGTCACCCTTTGTTATACCAGTAAAGATGGGGAAGAGGGTTATCCCGGCAATCTGGCCGTGACAGTTCGCTATTCGCTGGGAAAAAATAATAAGCTGCTTATTGCATATAGCGCGGTAACCGATCAGCAGACCGTGGTGAGTCTTACCAATCACAGCTATTTCAATCTCTCAGGATTTGAGGATGCCACGATCTATGACCATACACTGCAAATAGCTGCAGAGCGGTATACGGTGAAAGGTATCCACAATACCCCCAATGGAAAAACAGGAAGCGTGGCTGGTACCCCGCTTGATTTTACCACAAGGAAAAAACTGGAAAAAGATATTGATCAGCTCCGGGATGATCGGGGCTATGACCATAATTATATTCTGCATGAACATCCGCCGGGCCTTTATTCTCCGGAAGAGCCGTTGCCGAAAGCAGCAACGCTGAGGCATGAAAAAAGCGGAAGGGTGATGCATGTATACACCGACCAGCCTGGTATGCAGGTGTATACTTCCAATTGGTGGGATGGATCCATAACCGGGGCGCAGGGCATCCCGTATGTAAAGCATGGGGCCATAGCGCTCGAAACACAGGCCTGGCCCGATGCCCCGAATCATCCTTCTTTTCCTTCAGCCGTGCTTCGGCCGGGCGATGTATATAAAACTTCTACGGCCTTTGAGTTGTTGGTTGATTAACCGTCAAAGGTATTTACCCATAAACACGAAATATTATAAATCATGAGTATGTTACGATTGTTCACACTATTGGGTTATTGTTTTTTCTCATTGGCATCGGTTGCCCAGCAAGTGATTCCTGTACTTACTAAAAGTAATGCGCTGGTGCTCGGGGTTGATGCGAAGAACAACCTCTCGTCGGTTTATTTTGGCCAGCGATTAGCAGACGAAAGGGAGTATACGAATGTATTATCCATGTACCGCCAGACAGAAGAGTACAGCGGTGTGGCAGATGCCGCCTATAGCTCTGCCGGCTCCAGAAATCTGTTTGAACCCGCTATTTCGGTGGTGCATGGCGATGGCAATACCGGTCTTGAGCTGGCTTATGTTTCGCATAGCAGCCAGACTATGCCAAAAGGAGTGACCCTTACCACAATTATACTCAGGGACCGTGTGTACCCGTTTCAGGTAAAATTGTTTTATAAGACATACGCAGAGCAGGATGTAGTGGAGATATGGAGCAGCATCAGCCACACAGAGAAAAAACCGGTTACACTTACCAAATTTGCTTCTGCCAACCTGTATCTCCGCGCTCCTGAGTTCTGGCTGAGAAATTATCATGGAGACTGGGCAAGGGAAATGCAGCCGGATGAAGCCCGGATTACGCATGGTATTAAAACCCTTGATGCCAAACTTGGCACCCGGGCCAACCTCTTCCAGCCTCCTTTATTTATGGTGTCTATGGGAAAGCCCGCTACTGAAGATGACGGTAATGTATTGGTAGGTTCTGTTTCCTGGACCGGTAATTTTAAAGTAGACCTTGAGCTGGATAACCGCGATAATCTGCGATTGATTGCCGGTATCAATAATTTTCAATCCGCCTATACGCTTAAGCCCCGCGAAGAGTTTGAAACAGCCAGGTTTCTGTACACGTTTTCTTCGGAAGGTAAGGGACTGGCGAGCCGCAATCTGCATAACTGGGCCAGGGAGTTTGGGATGGTAGATGGACATGGATCGCGCATGACCCTGCTGAATAACTGGGAAGCAACCTATTTCGATTTTAATGAACAGAAACTGGCGGAGCTCTTAAAAGACACCAAAAAACTGGGTGTCGATCTCTTCCTGTTAGATGATGGTTGGTTTGCCAATAAATATCCGCGCAACGATGACCATGCCGGCCTGGGCGACTGGAAAGAAAATGCCACGAAACTACCAAATGGTATTTCATACCTCATCAAAGAAGCAACAGCCAATGATGTAAAATTCGGTATCTGGATAGAACCGGAAATGGTGAATCCCAAAAGTGAGTTGTATGAAAAGCATCCCGATTGGGTGATCAGGCAGCCGGGAAGGGAAGAACATTATTTCAGGAATCAGCTGGTACTTGACCTCACAAACCCCACCGTACAGGATTTCGTTTTTGGCGTGGTAGATGATCTGCTCACCAAAAATCCTGCGCTGGCATATATCAAATGGGATTGTAATGCGGTTATCTATAATGCCCATTCGGCGTTTCTCAACAACCAGCAGCATCTGTATATCGATTATGTGCGTGGTTTATATAAAGTGTTGGAGCGCATACGGGCCAAATACCCAACCATTCCCCTCATGTTATGCTCCGGTGGTGGTGGCCGCGTTGACTACGGTGCCCTGCAATATTTTACGGAGTACTGGCCCAGCGATAACACCGATCCGTTGGAGCGCATTTATATGCAATGGGAGTATTCATACTTTTTTCCGGCCATGACGTCTTCCAATCACGTAACGGAATGGGGTAAGCAGCCGTTGAAGTATCGTATTGATGTGGCCATGATGGGTAAGATGGGTTTTGATATCGTGATAGGTAAATTGCCGGAAAAAGAACTGGCGCTGGCCCGGCAGTCCGTAAAAGTATATGATTCGGTAAAGAATATTATCTGGCATGGCGATCAGTACCGCTTGTCTGATCCGTGGAAAGAGCCCGTAGCCTCGGTCATGTATGTGGACCGGCAGAAAACAAAAGCCGTGCTGTTCAATTACCTGGTCAACAACCGGTATGGCCAGGGATCTGTAGGCCCTGTAAAACTAAAGGGATTGAATGCGGGTGATAAATACCGGGTACGCGAAGTGAATCTTTTGCCCGGAACCAGATCTGCGATTGATGCCTCAAAGATCTATACCGGTGAATTTCTGATGAAGGTTGGGTTTAACCCGGCCGTAAGACAGGGGAGGAACAGTGTAGTACTCGTGCTGGAAAAGATGTAACAATCCGCACCCATTTTGGCTATTTGCTGATGGCTTTACAATACAGAGGGGCTGATCAACCGATCGGCCCCTTTTTTGTTTAAAAGCCCGCCCTTTGTGGGGGCTTCGGTTAAGAAAATAATGACAGCCTCGTTGGTACGGGTTGTATTGTAGTAACGGGAATATAAAATGTACAATTTCAATGCGTTGATTTTCAGGGATGGGTTTGTATAAAAGAATAGAGAGGGTGGCGTATATTTATGTGTTGCCCGTAATATTTAAACCCGACATCACATAATTAAACATGGACGTAAACAGTATTTTTTCACAAATTGCGGACTTTTGGGATAGAATCTCAGTTCCAATATTCTTCCATATACTATTTTTCGTCTTATTCTCCTTCATATTTGGAAAGTTGAATATTAAAAAGGCAATTGAGAATTATATTCAAAGTGAGGGTTTTAAAAGAACCAAAGGAATTTTGACTGAATTTGAATTATGGAAAAAGCTACCACTTTTGCTTGTTATTGGTGCTTTAATCTATCTGACATTGTTTAATAGCATAACAGGGCTGATGGATTCTGTTCGTGTATTTCCATTTAATGTTGCGTATTCTAACCCAGACTTTATCAAAGAATATGAACCTAAAGAAAATTTTTTTGAAATAGCTAAATATAGCGGTAATTTAAGATGACGAAAACCGACAAATCCATACATAACATTTGTATTGCTTCAATCAAAAGAAGTACAATGAAGCCGTATGACTTTAAATGGACGAAGTTTTATGATTCCGACACAGCCTTTCCTTATACTGGACTTTCTCTTGACTTGGCAGAAAATGAATTAATCATTTGTTCAACAGTTATCGACCAGGACAATTACAGTATTCTTACTACGAGACAACTGATGACGAAGAAAGAAGGACAATTAAATATAGGAAACATTCAAGGAGCGACGGACAAACTCTATGGTGACCTTAAAGGGTATAAAGACAAGTCAATTACGTTAGGACAAGTTCAATTGAAAAATGGAAATGAATTGAAATACTTCATTGAAACTGGAAAAGCCTCAATGGTAATGATACATGGTGTTCGGACATTAATCGGGACAACCCAAATGACGAATAAACAAATTGACAATGTGACAAGGATTCGTGACAAACAAAACGAAAAATAAAATACCGCTAACACGGGTTTTGCGTCAGGCGGGCTGACGTGTAGACTTGGAACTTTGTGCTTCTAATAAACTTTAGTAAAAAAATGAAGATTTGTGCTTCGTAATCCCGCCCGAACGCAAAGCCCCGAACCGTTATGTGCCATACTTCCCAACTGTTTTACCAGCGTTTTGGCGACAGTAAAAATGTTGTTTATCATTTAGGTTTGACTTGACCTCAAGCCCACATCGGCTTGGCATTCTTTGTTCATCTTTTGAATAAATTTTGTTCTTTGGTTTTTCAATTTAGCTTTTGGTTCGGGTGGACTTTTACTCAAGTCATAAGCGAGTGGACGCAGTACACGGTTCGACAATCACTACAACCTTGACCAAATTGTTGGGCTGCGCGACACATAACATTTAAGCACATATGAAAAGAGGTGAGTACAAAATCAAACCAATAAATTAATGATATGAAAAGGCTAATGTTTTCAATACTTACTTATTTGGTATCAATTACAACTTTTGCACAGAGTTCACCTGATATCCCTGTTCAAAATATTTCTACGGACAGCGCAGTTGTATATAGACTCTTTGCTACACGTAACATGTATACATTTATCAAATTGAATACAAGGAATGGGCAAATGTGGCAACTGCAATGGAATATGGAAAGCAATAAAAGATTTGAGACTACGCTATCGGACATATCTCGTATAAATGGGGATGAAGAAAAGAATGGTAGATTTTTCCTATATCCAACGTCAAACATTTACACCTTTATTCTACTCGACCAAATAAATGGCAGAACTTGGCAAGTGCAATGGGGAAAAGAAGGAGAAAGATTGGTTCTGCCGATATATTAAAATTTCAAACTGACCCATTGCCGCAATTTACAAACGACGAAGTACGGCACATAACATTGGTATTGCCAATAGTGGGGCTTGACATTGAAACAATCAGCAGTGGTAATTCTGCTGTGCTGTGGTTCGGGGCTTGACGAATAAAGCCCAGCTTTAGTTCTTACTATTTAACTTTATCAAAAAGCCAGGCAGCAGTTCCTGTAAGCTCCCCTTTTTTTAGTGCCGTTGTCAGTTAGAGCTTTCAAATATAATTTTCTTTTCAGTATTTCCCGCTTTATCCACTACC
>MKTY01000019.1 GCA_001898485.1 Sphingobacteriales bacterium 46-32
ACTGTACTTCTCCTCAGGAGTAAAGTGTCGTCTTTGTTTTGCCATGATTCCTAAATTTACTGTGACTAAATTGATTAACAATTTTTGTCCAGTCTTCTAGGGGGCTAAGACAATTGAAGAAATCAGAGGTTAAAAGCATCTCAGTTGCAACGAGACAGGTTAATAGTAAAAGTTGTTACGTCTCGACAATAGAAAATAACAGATTACCACCATGAACCAAATTGCATCAATAGATTATAAAAAGGTTTTTTCTAAACTTAGCCATATAAAGGCCCTTTCGCATGACGACAAGTTTGATCAAATTGTTCAGAATGTCATTATGCTTGCGCTCAACCAAGGTGGGGGCAGTAAGCTAAAAACGGAAGCAGATGTGGCCAATAAAATAGTAGAGATATATGGTATTTCTATAAGACTTCAGATAATTCAATCAAATATTGATAAGCTGATTGCATTAGGCGATATTGCAAAAGACCGAGTCACAAAGCATTACTCTATTTCCATAGCCGCTTCCGCTAAAATTAATAGACGGCTAGAAGATGCAAATAATCTTGAGGCAAGAGTAAAGGAAAAATGGTTTGAGGAATTGAAGTTAATAATTGAAAACCTTGATGATACTAAACTAAGTGAATTTTGGAATTGTTTAAAATCTTATTTGTCATATGTCTTTGAGCAACACGGTATACAAACGTTACAATTATTAAATCCAAATGCTCAAATAAACGAAGATGATCAAAAAGGGTTATCCTCTATTGTTGATAAGGTTATTAAAGAAAATGTTTGCTCATTTTCAAAAGAGGAGTTAGCCATCGCCATAAATCAATTTATTATTAAGGCTGATGAGACAAGGACAAGTTATACTTCACAGCTTGCTGATGCGACATTCACAAGTTTCGCGTTAACATCAGATGCCGAAATTGTAAATTTTTTAAACACTAGATATAATAATTTAAAACTATTTCTAGATACAAATTTTATATTTGGAATACTAGATTTGCATAAAAACTCTGAGGATGCCTCAGCTAGAGAAATAATAGATGAGGTTAAAAAGAATCGCCTTCCATTCAAACTGTATTATCACCCTGAGACATTAGCTGAATTTAAAAGGGCGTTTGATGTAAAGGCTCTCCATATAAGGGCATCAAAATGGACAAGAGAATCGAGTCGTCTTGCAATTGCTATAGATGGACTCAGCCCCCTGGAAGAATTATTTCATAAAGAGAACTTGGAAAACGAGATCGATCCGACAATTTTTTTGGATAAATATAACCATGTTGATTTATTATTAAAAGATTTTGGACTTCATGAGTATCAGCCATATGAAACTACCGATTTAGAGCATGGTGAGATTGAATCTAATATCGGAGATTATCAGCAATTTTATGAAGCAACTCCGAATAGGAAGCCAAAATCTTATGCTGGTTTTAAACATGACATAGTTGTGTTGAGGGAAGTGAGATCATTAAATCCTCGAAAAACAAAATTTCTGGAAAGCAATGCGTTTTTTATTAGTTCGGATTTTGTGTTGGCGAAATTTGAAAAGGTATATTTTAAAAAACACTGGGAAATTAATTATGTAGTCAGTCCAAGTGTATTTTTACAGCTTATTCGACCGTTCATTCAAAACGATTATACTTCTAACAAAAGGTTCATTGATACATTTTCAATTCCCGATTTCCGTTCGTTTGAAATTGATTATTCTACAACACGCTCAAAAACATTGCAGATACTAAACGATAACTATCATGATACTTCGTTTGAGACAAAAGTAAAAATATTGAGGGACCAAGTTTTACTGGAAAAGCTGGAAAAGGTCAATGAGAGTCACGAGAGTCAAATCCAGATAATAGAAAATCAAATAGCTCTTGAGAACAAATTGCTTTCTCAACAAAAGCTACAAGTAGAGGAAAGTATAAAACTAATTTCGAAGGAAAATGAAACTATTCAACAGGAAAAAATACAAGCTAAGTACGAAGTCGCTGAAAAACAAGATGAGATATTAAGGCTTAAGCAAAATCATGAAGAGGAAAGCAAAAAACAAAAAATTGAGTTTAATAGAAAACTAGTTTTACAACTTAACAAATCAATTGATGCTGCAGAAAAGTCACATATTCCCTTGCAAGAGGTTATCGATGACAAAATGAAAACACATATTTTCCTTTTAGCTCTTATTCCGGTAATTTTTTATTCCATAATCTTTTTCTTGATATATAAACTTACGTGGGATGTAATGGAACCATTTACTTATGCTATTTCAATCTTATTTTTGATAGCTGGATACTTATATTTCGCAATTAAAGGAGCAGACTTTGATCCAAGGCATTACTTTCGTTCTAAAAAAGTAAAAATAAAATCTACTGTTTACAAAAATTTCAATTTTGATGAATCGGAATTAACGAATCAAAGAGCCAAGGTGGCTGAACTTTTAAAGGAAATAAAAGAACTTGAACCAGGTCTGGAAGAATAAGCTTGAGATTCTCGCATAACTACAATTCAAGAAAATCCGAGTAAATCCTAATCTGTAACTATTTTCTTTTGAAATATGCATGAGTTGCGTATGTCAAAATTCTGTATCGGGAAGTGAGGATACCTGCTCAACATTCTTCCAATTTGCGCAGGATAAAGGTACCCGTTTAGAATCCCTCCGGGATAAAATCAGCAAGCTATTAGTATACCCGATCGGGTGTAATATCAACGGAATTTAATCGTTTTATACCCGAAAGGGTATAAAATGGATCAGTCAAACCACATATCGCATTTTGTAAAATTTATCCGCAGCAAGTACCGGATGACCCAGAAACAGCTCGCCGAAAAAGCGGGGGTGGGACTTCGTTTTATCCGGGACCTGGAACAGGGTAAGGAAACACTCCGGATGGATAAAGTGAACCAGGTGCTGGCGCTTTTTGGCTACCGGGTTACACCAGGCACAAGCAAAAGAAAGGATCAGTGGGAGATCATCATGAACCACATGAACCGTAATGTGCAGGTCTATCTGAGAGATAAAACCGTATTGGTCGGTTTCTTGCTCGATTATAAAATGGAGGAAGAGGTAGTGAAATCATGGCGGTTTGTATCCAGCAACAATGCGTTGCGCTACAGGGATACCAAAGATGAATCACTCGTACAGGAAATAAGCGATGCGGATGTTATTGATGTAGAAAATATTTGAGATGCGAAGAGAAAGTACTGTATTATTCAGGGGAACGAAAGCCGGAACGGTTTGGCAGGATGAAGACGGTTACGGGTTCGTCTACGATCCCGGATACCTGCAATCGGCAAAAGAGCCGGTCAGTTTCACGTTGCCCTTGCGTGAACAGGCATACCTTTCAAAACGATGCTCCCGTTTTTTGACGGGCTTATTCCGGAAGGATGGCTATTAGACATTACGGTAAAGAACTGGAAACTCGACCCCAAAGACAGGATGCAGCTTTTATTAACGGTATGCCGCGATTGTATTGGAGCGGTAAGTATTGAATCAGAAAATCAAATGCAGGAATGAATCAACCCAGGTGCCTATATTGTTATCATCCATTACCGGATCATGCCGGAGATTTTCATGCCGTGTGCAGTAAAAGATTCTTCGGTACAGAGACACCGCCAGCCACGCCATATTTTTATGTCGGTTTTATAATAAGGTGCAAATATTTTTTCAACGTCTTCAGCAGACGGATGATGGCCGGTATGCATTTTTCAAAAATAAGCTATAGATAGATTTACATTTTGGGAGATATCAGGGAAGGTGTAACATGACCTGTTACATTCCCGGACAATAACTGTACGGTTTCGGACAGTTATTTAAAAGGGGGGCTTATAAAATAAAGGTATACAATTATTTATATAAATGGCATAGTGGTTGACCCGCCAAGGCACTCATCCCTACATTAACTATTCGGCATGCTAAGGAAATATTTCAAAACCGCGTGGCGCAGCTTATGGAAGAATAAGCTTTTTGCTGTTGTAAATATTGTTGGTTTATCAGTAGGCTTTGCCAGCATTATTGCTTTACTGGCCGGCGTGTATATGTATTACACTACAGATGATCTTCAGCAGCACAAGGAAAATTTATATTATTTAAAGTCTGTTGATCCTAAAGAAGCCTCCAACGGCAGCCTGCTTACTACATTTCCTTTGTTGTATGAAATTGAGAAATCCTGCCCTGAAGTAACGGCCGCTACGCATATTCAGCAATGGTATGATCCCTGGCTCAAGAACGGCGATAAGGAAGTGCAGGAAACCACTTATTTCGTTGATGAAGATTTTTTAAAAGTGTTTACGCTGCCGCTGAAATATGGAAATGCCCAAACCATTTTTAAAAATAAATATGATGTGCTGTTGTCCGATAAAATAGCTACACAGCTATTTGGGAGTATAGATCCTGTTGGTAAAATAATTACGGCAGATGACTCGTTGCAAGTTACAGTGGCAGGTGTGCTGAAACCCCTTCCTTCCAATTCTTCCATTAAAGGAGATGTGTTTTTAACCACTGCGTTCTTACAATACTCCTTTCCCGGGTTTGCAGATGACGCTAACTGGTACAACCGGTTCGCGCTAAATTTTTTGCGGCTTCGGGATCATGCGAACATTCCTTTACTGGAAAAAAAGATAGCCGGTATTGTTGCTACCCATTATGATAAACAAGCGGGACCGGCAACCATTGTAGCTGTACCTTTTTCAACATTCAAGAACGAAAATGGCGCGCTCGTGCAAACCATTGTGAAAGGCTCTATAGCCACGGCCTGTTTTATACTGCTCGTCATCGTGTTTAATTTAATAAACCTTAATGCGGCTTCTATGTACACCCGCGCTAAAGAAGTAGCTGTCCGTAAGATAATAGGCGGCGGCAGGTTACAGATATTTTCGCAATTCTGCCTGGAGAACGGGTTTATGTTTTTTATTGCACTGGTTATGGCTTCACTATTGTTCGTGAATGTATTAATGCCTCAGTTGAACGCTATTTATAAAAGCCAGTTCACTGAATTGGCGTTGAGCATACATGACCTTCCTGTAATACTTGGTTTTATTTTTTTGAGTTTGCTTATGGTCACTGCTGCCGGTAGTTTGCCCGCGCTTAAACTTATTGGGTTGCCAGTGGCAAATGGTGTAAAAGGTCAATTATCCAACAAGGTTAAAAACGGCGTTTACCTGCGTAATGTTTTTATTGTTTTGCAGTTCACCCTTGCGGTGGTCTTTATATGCGTCACCATGATACTCAACCGGCAAATCCATTATATGCAGCGCGCTTCGCTTGGTTATGATAAAGAGAATACCCTGGTCGTAAGTCTTGATATGGGATTTAAAGATACGAAAGACTCCACCCATTTGATCACCTTGCTCAGCGATCTTAAGCATAGTCCCTATGTAAAAAGTTTTACCACCAGCCAGTCCATACCCACCAGTTATGAAAGCAATTATGATACGTATGTTGATCCCTCAACAGGTAAAGAAGTAAGCATGCGTTATTCTACGATGAGTGCAGGTTATACAAGCACCTACTCCATCCCTGTAATTAATGGCAGGGATTTTAATGACGATTTATCGGCAACAGAAGGCGGTTCCGTAATGATCAATAAAAAAGCCATGAACAGTTTGGGATGGAAAGATATAACCGGCAAACAACTGGTATCTAAAGCTGGTGGCGAGCCGGTGAATGTGGTGGGTGTGATGGCTGATTTCCATTATCAGCATCTGCAATATGGAATCGAGCCTCTGATGCATACTTATGCAAAGCCCGGGTTGTATTATTCCAACCTGAGTATAAAGACAGATCCAAAACGTGCAGGTGAGGTGTTGCAGCAAATTGAAACGGCGTTCAAACAAATGGGCAGCAGGAGACCCTTTAAATATAGTTATATGAGCGATCTGGTAGATCAGCAATACGACTTATTGAATGGTATTTTGCGTATCACGAACTTTGTGGCTTTTCTTACCATCATTATTTCCTGTATGGGTATGTTCGCCTTAGTATCACTATATGCAAAACAAAGGGTAAAGGAAATAGGCGTTCGCAAGGTATTGGGCGCTAAGGTAGGTTCAATAGTCATTTTGCTGTCAAAAGATTTTGTATTATTTGTGCTTATTGCCTGTGCCATTGCAACACCCATTGCTTTGTGGATGATGGATAGCTGGCTGCAAAGCTTTACCTATCGGGTAAGGATGGAGTGGTGGATATTTGCATCAGCAGCCTTTATTGCTGTCACTATTGCCATGATCACGGTGGGTATTCAAACTGTTAAGGCGGCAGTGGCCAACCCGGTGAAGTCGTTACGCGCCCAATAATTACTATTTTAAAGAAACGGATGTAGGAACTGCCCGGGTTGTTTCTGCGGCCTGGCGGGGAGCAGTACTATCTATATTATATCCCCGTCCCTCTTAAATAACATTATCATCTATCTTTGACGCTTCCATAAAACCGGATTGGACAATGAATGTTGAACTGGTTAACAAGATAAAAAGGATCACGATAATTGCGCTTGCATCGGATGATGAACTCATGGAGACTATTGTACTCAAAGGCGGAAACGCCATTGATCTTGTGTACAGAAAATCATCTGGTACACTTTCCCGGGCCTCCTTTGACCTGGATTTTTCAGTAGAGGATGAGTTTTTCCAGGACGAGCAGGCAATCAGCCAGCGTATACAGAAAACACTGGAGAAAACCTTTCTGGAGTATGATTATGTGGTTATTGATTACAAATTTCAGAACAGACCCAAAAAAGCGAACGAGGTCGCTGCAGATTTCTGGGGAGGATATCTGGTTACCTTCAAGGTGTTGGAAAGGGCTCAATACGAACAGGTGAAAGGTAATGTTGATGATGAGAGAAGGAGGGCCATCCCCTTGTTGTGCTTAGTCTTTGACTAAGCACAACAAGGGATCAAATAAAAGAACCAGGCACTTCCTTGTGCCAGTATAGTGTACTACATCAGTCTCCAATAAAGCACCCGGTAAAAGGACTTCTTTGAGCAGCTAATTTATCTCGCGCCCAGGTATACAAGGGTTAAATCAAATGTGGCCCGGTGCCCTGTTATTCCTGTTTCATCCATAAAGAATTTGACCCGGATATTCCTGGTTGCCGGATCGATCGAATTAACACCGGTAGGATCAAGAACCGCGGAACGCCCGGTGGAGGAAGGCTGACCATAATAATTGGTAACGGAAGTGACTTTGTTGGTAGCGGCATCGAAATTCATGATCAATCCAAATTTTGAGTAATAGGTTGCATTTGTTATACCAGCCCCCGTATTTCCTATAACAATACCCGGAAACGTAAGCGTATTTGAAACCAGGCTATCCGAAGTAGGACTGCTGGTTTGCAGCGTATACTCATAAGTGTTATTCATCCATCCAAAAGCCGGGTTAGAATGATCTGTCATTGTACCTTCAATCCGGTAACGGGCATCCCATTGGTTACGGGTTCCCGAAGGAGCCGGATCATCCTTCTTCTTTTTACAGGCTCCGACAAGTACAAGTACACCGGCAAATAAGATAAGATTACGCATGATTAAGGTTTTAGCGTGTGAATGGGACTGTTACTACATCACATCGATCCGTTATGTAAAAGGTCATCAGCCGCCGTCCTGTTTATTTTTCTCTGCCTTTCAGCCTCCTTAAAAGAAGACCATCAGGCGCTTGCCACTAATACTCTTTTTGTATTAGCTAGCTTCTGCATGCGGAGGAGCGTTAGTCTAGGCTTTGAATTATCACTGCTGAAAGGGGAATTGCAGCCATGTATTATGCCCTGCTACACGATTCTTATGGAAGGGGAATCCCTTTTAGCATGTACCTGAAGGCATTCTCAGAAGAGATGCAACGGCGTGGGGAGTTGTTGAAGACTTATACTATAGATAGCCCGCCTGGTTCCAGGCTATACCGGAAGCGGTCAGAAATGGAGGTTTCGATACAAAAAATTAGTCTGGCTCACAAAGATGCAGTTGCCGGACGCTTACGTTATTTCCGGAACCTGATACCGGCAAAATCTACCACCTGCTCCTTTTTATTTGCCCTAAAGGTGACCGTAAAGCCGCCAAATCCGGCGTTAACACCCGAGGAGAGTGCATGGTTATTGTCGATAACATCTAAAGGGATCTCATTGGTGCTGCCCATCGTTTTGAGACGGCACATCAGTACGCTATCAGGGGTAATATATAGCTCAATGCTTTTAAACTTGCTGTCGCCGATCAGCATCTGGTAACCGTATTGCTGGTATAATCCTGTCCGCTTTTGCCAAAGACTGACGTCAATCGGTTTCAGTTGATAACCCCAGTTATACTCCCTTTCGCCCGTCCGCTGGATCAGATAATGATACCCCTGGATGTTGGTAAAGAAAAAACGCTGGCCACTTTTTTTCATCACCGTGTCATTGCCGCTGATCTCATAAGGCGCATATTCATTTTCGCTGAGCGGCTTTAGGATAGTTATTTTATCGTTCTCACGCATCTTAAGGTATTTGCCTGCTACGGAAATGGTCACATAAGACGTTGCTTTAGCATAGCTGCCCGCGTGTTGCTTTAGCTCGGCTGGCGACAGCTTAACAATATGAGCAGTATCATGGACTACCCCTGTTGTAGGAGCGGGAAATAGATCGGCAATACGCAGGCCGAACCGGGGCAGCAGTTTAAAGCAGAAATCTTCTGCGGCCTGTCCTCCCTCAGCTGTGTTGGTCATCACGACAACAGCAGCATTCTTTTCGGGAAAGAGCAGCAATTTGGCATGGGCAAAACCGGCGCTGCCTGCGTGGTAAACGGCAAAGGCCGAGTCGTTTTTGAACATAAACCAGCCCAGGCCTTTTTTGTTGCTTTCTATCGGAACCGAGCCGTTCTGGAGGCTGAACATCTGATGAAGGGTGCTCGCTTTAATAATGGAATTGGTTTCGCCCCGGTACGCTTTCAGCAAGCCAGTCGCGTATTTGGTAAAGTCATTCAGATCGGCGTAAATACCACCGGAAGCGATATCCCGGAGTTCAAACACCCTGAAGTTTTGCCCGTATGCATATATTTTGCTGCGGTTCTGCAGGCTGTCCATGGCGAATCCGCTGTGCGACATAGCTAACGGTTCAAGGATATGGCGGCGAATATAATCAGCGTAGTCCTCTTTGCTGACGGCCTTGATGACATTGCCCAGCAGGTTATAGCCCGCGTTCGAATAAAGCCCTACCATGCCAGCCGGGTATAACAAATAGGTCTGGTTGACAAAGCCAGGAACATCCGTATATTTTCCGCTTTCCAGGTCCGAATTTTTCCAGATGTCTGATTGGATGCCGGAGGTATGGGTCATTACCGATTTCACCGTGATCTTGTCGGGGTTGATGCCTGGCCCTGCCATCGGGCGAAACCGGGGCAGGTAGGTTTTTAACGGTTTATTGATATCCAGCTTGCCCTGCTCATTCAGCTGCATCAGGGCCAATGCGGTAAAGGTTTTGGTTATGGAACCGATATTGACCACCGTCTGCGGCGTCATCGCAATGTTGTTTTCTCTGTCGGCATAACCGAACCCCTGTTGCCAGATTACCCTGCCGTCGAGTATGATAGCCGCACTCAGTCCGACAATATGGTCAGCGGCCATTTTTTCGGTAAAATATTGTTCAGAAGTTTTGACAAGATCGGCTTGATCGGCCGGTTGCTGCGCAACAGCGCTGGTAGTAATAATTAGTACAAAGAACAATGACAGCATCTTCATATCGCGAAAGATACATTTTCTGAGTTATAAAGCGAATACAAACTGCGAATTGAATGTTAAACTGTTTTTAGCCAAAATGAATTATCGGTCGTTGATAAGAGGGGAGATTAGTATTGGCTGATTATGCTATATCAATGGATAAAGGAAAAACGTGGGGTGTGAAACTACAGGAAACCGGGAAGTATCTGCAAAAGTGATTATCTTAAGTGCTGTAAAGGCAGCGTGTTGCTAAATAATAATAGGCATTTTGAGGCGGTGGAATAGCCGATATAATTTAATGAAAAAACGTTGTTCAAATAAATGTTCATGAAATACCTGGCTACGATTATTCTAATGGCCTGCTTTTGTCTGCCCAGTTCGGGCCAGGTCAGTTATTCCATTACATACAATGATAGTTCATCTTCAAAGGTGAAAATAACCATCCGGCCTACTAAGCTAAAAAGAGGGCCGATTGTTTTTATCATGCCCCGTTCTGTGCCTGGTGCGTATAGCGTACTTCGTTACGACAGTTTTATTGAAGGGCTTTCTGCGATTGACAACGCAGGCGAAGCGCTCAGTATACATAAAGACAACAATGGCGCACCACGGTGGTATTGCACGGACACTACTAAAGTAATTACTCAGCTGACATACGAGATAGATCTTCGGAAAATGGAACGCCAGCTGGATCCTACCGATGCTTCTATTATCCGGCGGGGCTTTGCAGGTTTGCTCAACTATTCCATTTTCGGATGGATAGAAGGAACAGAACAACAGCCTGTTCAATGCACCGTTCACACATTTGATCAATGGCCTGTTTTTACCAGCACCCAGCCAACGATGCAGATGGCCAAAGGAACATTAACTTTCAACGTCGAAAATTACTATACGTTGGCTGACGGGCAACTTTTCATGGGCCCGCAGTTTCAGGTAAAAGAGTTCAAAGGCCTCGTTCCATTATTTATCGCTTCATATTGTCAAACCGGCCATGAATATCTTGAAGACTATGGCAAACAGGGAATCATGAGTTTGGAGATTTTACATGATTATTTTGGGGAGCTGCCTTTTAAACAATATTCCATCCTGTTGAGAAAAGCCCTGCCACTTGAGCCGGGAAGTGTGCCTCCTTTCGGAATGGAGCATTTGCAGAGCTCAACATTTTTTGGCGATACATCGGATTTCAGATCAAATCCCCTGAGCAAAGCAGAACTGGTAGCGACTATGCCTGCTTATCTTCATCACATGGGCCATTCTTTTATCCCCCTGCGATGTTACGGAGATGCGTATCGTCCTTATGTAAAAGAGATACCGCCTGTCATCAATAATATCTGGTTCAATGAAGGCTTTATGTGGTTTGTACTCTATGAAGCATTGAAATCAGACAGATGGGAGAAGTTGTTTTATAACAATACTTATAAAGCAGATCCACTGATAAAGAAAATGAGCCTGCAGGAACTGTCACAGGAGGCTTCGTTCATGTATAGTTCCGACTTCAGGTTGGGGAGAGCCGTATTTTCGAGAGGTGCAGGCATGGCTATTGAAATGAATAATTATATTAAAGAAAAAACCGGGGGTAAAAAATCAATGAAAGATGTGCTGCGATCTCTTTATTATTGGACAAAAGAAAACAAACGTCCCTTTACCATGGAGGAATTTCCACTACTGATCAATAAGGCTAGTGGTGTTAACTTAACCGCTATTTATAATAAATGGCAATTGCCGATTGAATAATTTCTCCGATGGGTTCCAATTTCAATTAAAGTTGGAAAGAAGCATTTCTTTTTACGATCAGGTTTTCCAATCAAAAATTTACTTAAGCCAAACAACTAATGAAACTTTTTTTCCTCTTTCTGCTGTTATCGTACAGCCTGTGCCTGCAGGCACAACACAAAAAGGTAGTGCAACCTTTTATTCTGAAAGGGCAGATTACCAACTGCCCGGAAGAATATTTGCGGATTTTTTACCGGCTGCCCGATGGCAGAGTACTGCATGATACGCTGAAGCTGGATCGGGAAGGCAAATTTTATCTGCGTAGTACAAAGGTAACGCGACCGCTGGTGGCGAGTATTCAGCAAAAAAATATTCAGATCAATGATTTTTTTGTAGCTCCGGGATATGAACTCACTATCACGGGCGAGGGCAGGGACTTCCTATCGCTGGCCCGCAGCAAGAAGATCGCGGGCAGGGGAGCTGCTCCGAACCGATACCGGTTTATGCTCGATTCAATCCAGATAGCCAGGATGGATACCACCAAATGGTATACGTTGCTCAAAGAAGATTTACTGCAGTATGCAAAACGCGACAGGAAACTGAAGGATTCAATAGCCGGGGTAGTATTTACCGGCAAGTCGCCGAAAGATCCGTATCTAAAGCAGTTTGAAGCCATCGTACGGGATGATATCAGCTTTCAGGAGCTTTATCTTTTACTGGCGCATATCAGCATGAATGGCAGCAAATATTCTTACGAAGAAGCCAGGGCATTGGTGGAGAACAATACAGATCCGGGTCTTATTTCCGGCATCTATGATGCGCGCCACCTGGCTTCGGGTGATTACAGAAACTGGATAGTCACGGGTGAGTGGCCCTCTTATCTGATCAACCTCGACAAAAAAGCGGATACTGCGAAGAGCAAAATCAGTATCGACAAATTGCAAAAGATAGCGGCAGTGTATCCCGCGGGCGCAGTGAAAGACTATGCGCTCACCATGATCATGGAGGGACGTGCAGAATTTGCCAGCACACTGGAGAAGCTCAACAATTATAAAACGCTGTTTGAGCCTTACAAAGCGATGGTAATGGAGCCAACGTATACGGAGCGGATTGGCGCAGCTATTGCCCGTAAGGAAGCAGAGCTGCTGGTCACCCAAACGGGGAAGCCGGCGCCACCCTTTACACTGGCAGACATCGATGGTAAAACCTATAGCCTGAGCGACTTTGCCGGCAAAGTGGTCTATATCGATCTGTGGGCCAGCTGGTGCCATCCCTGCCGGCAGGAAGTTCCCGACTATCGAAAGCTGTATGCGAAATACAAAGACGACAATCGCATCGTTTTTATGGGCATTGCGGTGCAGGATGGTATCAATCAGTGGAAAAAAGCGCTCGCAGAAGATAAGCCCGACTGGCTGCAACTGATCGATAAAGATGATAAGGTCTGGACCGCCTATGTGGCCAATACCATTCCCAAGTTTATCGTTGTTGACAAACAGGGCAATATTGCCAACTTTGATGCACCGAGACCCAGTAGCGGTGAGACGATTGAGAAACTGCTGTTGCAGGAAATGGCAAAGTAGGGCGTTAATATTTCACTATTGTCCGGGTGGAGGTATTGGAAAACCGCTGCTTTTATATTGTACCTGAATAAAGAATTCCCTGCTTACTTAAATAAGCCAGTAAAATTTTCTGCTTTAGTCGTAGTTGTTTCAAAGAAACAGCTTTGGTCATTTTGTCCAGGGCTCCCTTCGCGCACTGTATTCTGTGTATGCTTCAGGCAGAGGGCATTGGTATTATTGCCCTGCCAGTATTCGACAGTAAACGGGTAAGTTATCTTTTCTAATTTTCTAGTCGTTGTCTTCAACCGTTTTATTCTGGTTTCCAGCACTTCCCTTATATGCTCTGCACTCATGCCGTTATTGATTTTGCCTACACTCCATTCTTCATTCACTCCTTTTAGAGGAGTAATAGTAAGCTGGCCGCCATTTACCGTATAAGCACCAGTTTCATATTGTAATACATTCACCGGATTGCTGGCAACACCGGATGCGGCATTATAAACAAAATAGTAAGTACCATCGGCATTGAATTTATATTGATATTTCCAGAAGCCGCCCGTATGAAAACCGCTACTATTTCCATAGGCCGCACCATACTTTTCCATGGTCTGAGCCTCCCATATTTTTTCGGCAATAGGTGAATGAATAGTAGTACCGGGCGCAACTTCTTTTGTGTCCGATACAGCAGTTGTGACCGGTTTATAACTGAAAGGTATTTTTGTGCCCGCAGGCAATTCTATCGATGGCTTGTCGGGGGTATAGGGTCTGCCATATAACCAGGAATTTTTAAAAGAGGCATTGTTGCTGAAGGCGCCATCTCTCAATGTGGGCTTACTGTATTGCAGTACGAGATTTGTTTTTTGAATGCCGGAGAAATAATGAAAATCCATCGTGTAAACGACTTTCTCCAGTGTGCGCTTTTCTGTTTTAACCAGCCTGCCGGGTTTATCACTTCCCGCTTTGCTCCAGCTTTCTACGGTACCGCTTTGGGGTGATATGCTGAGTTGATTGCCGCTTAGTTTATAAGTTCCTTTTTCATAAGCATACACAATTTCGTTTTGGTACAGGTAGCTGATGTTTTTTTGCAGAAACTGATAGGTCCCATCGGGGTTGAAATAATATTCCCGCCAGTCGTAACCGGCCGTATTGGCCTCGCTGCTGTATTGGCCCCAAATGCCCCGAAGCTGGCTGGCATTCGCGCTGCCCCCTGCATCGGTATTACCAGTGTTTTGACTGCCAGGCCCATCTATGGAAAGGTTGCGCTGTCCATTGCTGGTACCGGATGCAGCAGCTGTCAGGGATTTATTCTCAAAACCTGTTTTAACCCCCGGTGGATTATCGACCAGCGATTCCCGGTCGCGAAAAGAATACCGAAATTCGTAGGCTTCGTTGGGGCTGTTAAACTGTCCGCCATCTCTTTGGGTAGACTTGCCTGTATTAAGATCAAGTCTGTAGTCGCCTGATCCGGAGAAATATTTAATGTCAAAACTATAGGTTACTTTTTCCAGTTTGTAGTCATAGGCTTTTATCGGTTTGCCCCATTCTTTGGTACTGCCCGTCTTTCCCCAAAAACCACTCTTCCCGTTTTTGGGTGTAAGCGTTAGCCGATTGCCATTAACCTCATAGGTGCCCGATTCGAAAATGTAGAGAATGTCTTTTGTTTTGGTAAGCCATTGTTTATTGCGAAAGAGGTAAGTGCCATCCGGATAAAAGGCGTACTCTTTTCTAAGGTATCCGGCAGTATACTGAGGCATACCGTTGATGTTGTAGCCGGTCGTTTCGAGGAGATAGTCAGTCCATAGACCCACTACAGATGATTTGCCGGACTGAGGCGAACGGGTTGTAACACTGGTTTCATTTTGGGCAACCTTTGTCAGCTCCAGTGAATTGATCAGCGCCAGCAATTCATTTTGATACTGCTGGGTATTGGTGATCAAAACAACGCTGACCATTTGTCCTCCTCCCGTAGCCGTCATCAATGTAGCAACGCCCTTAGTGGTGCCATCGGAATAATTTGCACTGCCTGATAAAATATCCCAGCCGTTGTCCTGCTGAGGCGCCAGCATGCTGGGATTTTGATTTACCTGTACAGTACTTTTGACCAACCTGGTCCAGTCGGTATTGAAGTTATCACTTGCAGCGGCACTGGAGCTGGTCGCTTTGGTAATGACAGCTACCGCATACGCGCCTGTTTTTTTATCGGAAACAGATAATTGTACACCGGCTTCGCCCTGCTGCTGTTCCCAGCCTTTTGGTATTACAAAAGAGACAACATCGAAACTTTGTTTTTGTGCATAAGCAGTAGCAGCTGTGCAGAAAAGAGTCATGAGAAGGAAACAATTTTTTATTGTTTTCATGGTTGAGTTTTAAAACTTCAATAAGACTATCTGGGTTTTAGCGGTTGTAATAGGTATAGTAAGTGGTATCGCTTAAGCCGAGGACGTTGCCGGGTTGCGTATAGACAGCGAAGCTGCGTCTTGTGACCAGGCCCAGTTCATCCGTCTGATAACTGTATTCTGTTGACTGGCGGATATTTTTATTGTTCAGCAGATCATAATAAGTGGCCTTTTTCAGGAGATTGACGGCTTGTTTACTGAAAAACGACAGCGGTAAACCGGAATTATAGTAATCTGTACGGTAAGTGAGGTTGGGATAATACTCCATCACTACAGAATCTCTGGCAGGCGGGATAGAGGGGCTGAATGAATTACGGATGAATATACCGTAAAGGATATTTCCGTTTTGGTATACATATTTGTTGTCGTTGTCGTAACCGGAATAATGAATGATCTCCCGGGCAGATGTGCCATCGGCGTTATGTTCATATTTTCCGGATTGTGTTACCGTAGCATTTGTCGCCAGCCAGAAGGTATCAATATAGGTTTTGCCGGTGCGTCTGTAATAAGCTTTTGTCGTGGAGGGCACGCCGTTATTAAACTGCTCCTGGGTGTACATGTTATCCGACAATTTGTAATTATACACCGACACCAGACCAGAAGACCTGCGTACTTCGTAACTGATATCAGTACCCGAATAGGTATAATTGGACGTATCTGACGATTGACTGCTGCTGCTGCCTGAGTAAGTAGTGCGTTTACTTATGGCTTTTTTTATTTTATACAGCGAGTAGTCGGTACTCCGTTGCTTTGGTGCATTTTTTTTGCAGGCTAAGCATAGGCTCACCAGGATAAGTGCAGGGATAAGTAGCTTCATGATAAGTGTTTTTGGGCAACGTTTTATGAGCCAAAGATGAAAGTATCTGGTACCCCTGTCAATCATACTAAAAGAGGATTTTTGGTAAGAATCAGGTGCCTTGTCCAGCTATGGAATCGGTTTAGTTGGCCAGGACATCTGAGGCGATGCCATTCATACCATTTTTTGTAAGTGGTTAGAAATGCGGTGGGCGCGCGAGGCGCCGTGGGCATACATGCTGGGTTGCCGGCATTTCCCCGGCGAATACAGATTTATTTTTCAACATACCTCATGACATAGGGAGAGTATCAACGTCATTTTTACAGCAATTTCCTGATTCCCTCAAAGTCGAGGTTATTGATATACTTATCCCGTACACTAAGGGTAAACTTATTCAGTGTGCTATAGCGGTACATTACTTCTATTACAGCGGGCTTAGATCCGTTGGCCGGATATTTTTTCAGATACTCAGGATTGATCCGGTAAAGTTTATAACCATAAGTACCGGTATAGAAATCGGTGAAATAAAATTTGCCATATACCACAGACAAATCTCGTTTTGGATCGCTGGGAATTCTGAAAGCCTTATTATCGTGCTGTATGATAACCTGGCTGTTCAGCCATTTTTCATCCTGTTCAGATAAAAGTTTTTTGGCGGTAGCTTTTTTCTGCTCATTGATGATGGGGATCTCGCCGGCACTTTTTTCCAATAATGCCAGCCTGTCTTTTTGATTTTGTAAATAGGGGTTTTTGTTCTTTTCCATTTCCGCTACTGCGCTTCTGGCGTTAGTCAGCATCTTCTGCATATTATCGGTAAGGGCTATTTTTTCCCGGTCATAATATTCCAGCACGGCCTGGAGAAATTCTTTCCTGGAAACCGGAATCAGAAAGGGAATATCTGTGTGGGTAAAAAACCAATGCCGGAATGTATAACCACTCCAGTCGACTGACCGGTCTTCAAATGAATAAGCCAGTCCTCCTCCGTTTTTTGTTTTAAGCAGTTGAGTTCCCTGGCCTCCGACTGTTTCTTCGGTTGCATCAAAATACCCATTGCTTTTATTAATCGACTCCACTATCTCCGGATGCTCAAAGCCCATGTACTCAAATACAGCCAGCATGGGCGCATTCACGTCAGGACTATTCATGGGCTGCCGGTATAGCGGATTGCCCTGATCTATATTTTCGAATATTTTCCTGAAATCGGGGTTGCCATTTATTCTCAATACGCCCTGGTACTCATCCACGATTTTTAACTGGCGAGACTGTACATGACAGACAAATTCGTGAAACCCTAGATTGTAAGTACGTTCATACGTCAACTGAGTACCGTAAAACATTTTACCGCTCAGGCCAAAGAAGCTGCTTTTTGCCTGTCCTCCGGTAAACTGTGATATATTCTTCTTACATACATTTTCAAAATCCTGCATCAGTTTTGTAGCCTGTGCTTTTTGTGCAGTTGTATAGGCGGAACCACCCAGTTTTTTACCGGTATGATTGTCGAGGAAACGCCCGGGTTCGTTGCGCACGCTCTCATCGGTGCAGTTTTGCGCATGTATGCCAAGCGAATGAATGAGCAGGCAGAGCAGAAAAATTCGTTTCATTGGAACTGATTTATTGCAGGAAGTTATTTAGTTGGGTTTAGTGACAATAAGTTTATCTGCTGGCCGGCATGTACAGCATCTATATTCAAACCGCTGGCAATAGTCATGGTGACTGTTCCGCCTTCTTCGCCAATCACCACAGGGCCGGCTGTGGCTTCGATACCGGCAGAACCCACTACACCCATATCGGAAGGAATGAAATCGCTTCCCACTGTGATGAACATCTGGGCTCCGATGCTGCCACCAAGAAAAGGAGCTTCGATATTGCCACCCACTCCGGCACCGATAGTGAACTCCCCTGTTCTGAAATTCTGTGAAATGCTGCCGATGACGGCTTCGCCGGCTTCGAGGGTCCAGCCATTGCAATTGGATTTAAAACTCCCCACGCCAAACGGAATCTTTACAGAGAATGGACAGTTGCCCGGATTTTCATCGGCGTTGATATTGGGCTTCTGTGCGGCTGTTTGTTTTTCACACTGGTAAACGATCGTATGCGCTACATCCAGCGCCTGCAGGTTGCCATAATCATCCACAGTTTTCAGAAGGCTGTGAGCGATCTGATAAAACTTTTGGTTATACATGGTTTGCGTTACCAGGAACCTGTTCCAGTACAACTGCTGATTGGTATAATCGTAGAAGTCGTAGATATTCCGGCTTACAAATTCATCTACCAGCTCGGTTGTTTTTTTAAGGTATTTGTTGAGCTCTTCTTTTTGTGCTTTACAGGCTTCATAGGAGTCGGGAATGTCGGATCTTATTTGTTTCGTGACGGCCTTCAGGTCGTCCTGCATTTTTGCCATCTTCAGACGGAGCGCGTTATATTGCGGGCCAATGCGCATGGCAAAATCATTAAAATACAGGTCTGCCTGCATGGTCATAAACCTTGCTTTTTTGGACAGGAAAGTATTGCTGGTATAGCCGCCCCATAAAGCCAGCTTTTCGGTGCTGGTCATCTTTGCCGTCTGTGCTTCAAACTCACTGTTGGCCTTTTGCAGTTTTCTGACCCAGTCTTCTTCCACGCGGTGTATCTGTAATCTTTTTTCAATGGACTCTTCTACTTCTTCGAAACGGAGGGCGCAGGGACGAACTTTGTATTTTTCGGGTGAAAAAGTTTCCGGCACTTTCACCCGCATGGCAGCATAGTTGAGTTTAATATTTTTCTGTGATGCGAGCTTTTCCAGCGTTTCGGAATAGCCGTCTTTCATTACTTTTTCAATATAGGGAGCGGCTGCCGCCGGATTACTTCCATTTGCTTCTATAAAACCCATACCGCAGTTGGCCGATACATTGCCGGGATTCGCGGCCAGTGCCCGCATGAAACAGGTTTTGGCCTTATCTTTTTCTCCTAATGAAAGGTAGGATTGCCCCATGTTGCTTAGCAGCAGATCGGATTTATACCTGGTATTGAGGTATTCGAGTAGAGGAAGGGCATGTTGCGGATAGCCGGACTGATGCAGGATGGCGGTCAGGTTTTCCTGCGATACGGCTACGCTTTTATTAATAATTGCTACGCAAATAGCTGCATAGACCGAAGCATCTATGTGCTGCTCCATAAAGAACAAAACGGGCAGATTGTTGAGCTGTGTTGCATTGCCCTTATTTTTATCGGCCAGCAGGTCAATATTGTTTTTTATATCCACCGGAACTTTTGCGGATATTTCTTTTTTCAATCGCATCAGGTAAGCGTCGTACTGCGGGGCAGTCGTTATTTTGGGAAGCCCGCCTAACAGTGCGACCTGTTTTTTGGGAATATCGGTTGACTGGCTTTTGGAAAGCCCTGTGGTGCCTTTGGGTGAGCTGGTCGTAGTGTTATTGTTGACGGCATTGATGGCATTATCCATTTTTTGCCCCATTCCCATGGCATTCATGGTGCTGTCGTACAGTCTTCTTGCTTCGGGGCTCATTTTGGATAATTGATCGTTGAGTTTTTTCTGCGCTTCTGCCAGTTTTTTCTTATTGGCTTCCATTTCTTCTTTGGAAGGTTTTTGGGCAAAGACAACGACCGTGAGTATGCTGAATAGAATATAGAGTCCAGTTTTTTTCATTGTAGAGGTACTTTTTAGTGAAAACATTTTTAATGAAAATTGCACCATGTTGCTGCTGGTACGTGGGGTAAACGCATTGACAGAAAAGTTCAGTTTATCCGCCTTTATGAAGTAAAAATAGTGGCAGACAAACCCTGCGTCTATCGTTAAAAAAGATGATTTTGCGGGGAGTATTCCGGAAATCATTAAAAAACAGGATATGGAATAAACGGCTTTAATACTTATTTTGTAGTTGCCCCATACCATTCAATACCCCTTATATGAGGAAACTAGTAGTTTGTTTAGCCGGATTTTTAAGCGTAATTACCCATGTTTCAGCGCAGGCATCATCCGATAAAGACAGTTTGCTGCAAAGGGTGACAACAGCAATGGAGGATACTGCCAAAATCAGGCTTTTACTCACTATTCAGAAATTATATTCCCAGAGTAATTTCGACAGTTCTTTTCATTATCTGAATCTGGCCAATGAGCTGGCCCAAAAGCTGAAATCAGATAAGTTTGCGTATGCGATCAACAACAAATTTTCCATCTACTATTATTTCAACAACGATTATTACAAGTCGATTGACTATGCATTGAAGGCAAAGGAGATTGCCGAAAAGCAGCGTGATATGATATTGCTTGCAAGAATGTACAACAACATTGCAGGCATTCATAATCACTTCAACCGTCCCAAAAATGCCATTGAGTATACCCTCAGGTGTCTTGATATTATCGAAAAAGCCACCGATAAGGACAGTACGGATTTTGCCAGCTTTAATATTACGGCATCGGAAACCTATGGCAATCTGCGACAGTTTGATAAAGCTGTCTTTTTTGCGCGAAAAGGTATTGAATATGGAAAAAAGTTTGACGATGCCGGTTCGGTAATGAATGGTCTGAATAACCTTTCTGTGTTTTATGCTCAATTGAATAAGCTGGATAGTGCTGTAGCGGCAAATAAAGAACAGCTGCAACTGGCGAAGGATTATCAAAGTGTGGTATATATCAACTATGCACTCATAAATCTGTGCTATAACAATTTCAGAAACGGTGATGCAAAAGCCGTTGAAAAATATGCCGGTGAATTAAAGCAGTCTATACAGGAGTTTCCTGACAAACAACTTTCAGCAGAAGCCAATGTTGCATTTGCATTTGATTTCATATGCCGGAAAAAATATAGCGAGGCACGGGCAGAGTTGGAAAAAGGGATTGAAACAGCAAAGGCAATGAACAATGTCATTTCCCTGGAAAATTTATATAACGCTTTTACCACTGTCTGTTATTTACAGGGAAACATTAAGGAAGCCGAACTGTACACTTACAAAAGAGATTCTGTTGTAAGCGAACGGAACCTGGCTGATTTGAATTTGTATACAAGGGATCTGGAAACAAAGTATGAGACAGAAAAGAAAGAAGCCCGTATACAACTGCAGCAGACCGAACTCCGGCAAAGACGCAATCTTAATTATTTTCTGATTGCAGGCTCGGCTGCGTTGCTGCTGATATTTTTGCTTAGCTACCGTAACTATCGCAACCGGCAAAAACTGCAACAGCTGCGAATAGCGGAACTCGAAACAGAGAAACAGCTTACTGCCACGGAAGCCGTATTGAAAGGCGAGGAGCAGGAGCGGACCCGTCTGGCCAAAGACCTTCATGATGGATTGGGAGGTATGCTCAGCGGTATCAAGTATTCGTTCAGCAGTATGAAAGCCAATCTGGTAATGACACCCGAAAATATGCACACCTTTGAGCGTAACATAGATATGCTCGACAGCTCTATCAGGGAAATGCGTCGTGTGGCCCATAATATGATGCCGGAAATACTGGTAAAATATGGCCTGGATGCTGCACTCAGAGAGTTTTGCGGTGAAATTGACCGTAGCGGTGTGCTGCGTGTGGCCTATCAGTCTATTGATATGGATACAGCCGCTATCGAACAAACTACTGCCGTTACGGTTTACCGGATTGTACAGGAGCTGGTCAACAACGCGATCAGGCATGCCGGAGCCGAAAATGTACTGGTGCAGGCGCACATTTCGCCACAGGAAAAATTGCTGACGCTGACTGTAGAAGATGATGGCAAAGGTCTTGATATGGCCCAGCTGAAACAATCATCGGGAATGGGCTGGAGCAATATTCAGCACCGTGTAGAATTTCTGAAAGGAAAAATTGATATAAATTCGGATAAAGGAAAGGGAACATCTGTTTTGATAGAAATAACCATTTAGTGAAAGCGAGTGTATTTATAGTGGATGATCATTACATGGTAATAGAAGGCATCCGCTCATTGCTGCAGTATGAAAAAGATATTGACTGGGTAGGGCATGCTACCAATGCGACCTCCTGCCTGGCCTTTCTTAAACAGCAACGGCCCGATGTAATACTGATGGATGTAAACCTGCCTGATATGAGCGGTATCGATCTCTGCAAGCAGGTAAAGCAATTATATCCTGATGTGTTTGTACTGGGACTAAGTACCTTTAATCAGCAACCCGTTATCCGCAATATGATGGATAATGGAGCTTCGGGTTATGTATTGAAAAATGCCACGCAGGAAGAATTGCAGGAGGCCATTCAGGCCGTGATTACCGGCAAAACCTACCTGAGTATAGAGGCCGCCCAGGCCTTGCGCGAACAGGGCAATGAACTGCCTTTAATAACACGCCGGGAAAAAGAAGTGCTGCTGCTGGTGGCCGATGGGTTTACCAATGCTGAAATAGCAGAAAAGCTGTTTATCAGCGTTCCTACCGTCAATACACATCGCAAAAGCCTGCTGAGTAAGTTTAATGTAAATAATACAGCCGGACTGATAAAACTGGCGGCGAAGCATAATCTGGTGTAAAATACCCGGGCAAAAGGCTTTTACCGGCCGCAGTCAACAATTGACCTTCTTATTTGTAATAAGCTGAAATAATCTTTCCATGTCACTGCTCTTCAGTCCACTGACCATAAAAGGCATAACCCTCAAAAACCGTATTGTAGTTTCTCCCATGTGCCAGTACTCATCTGCCGATGGGTTTGCTACTGACTGGCACCTTGTGCATCTGGGGAGCCGGGCCGTAGGTGGGGCATCGCTCATCATACTCGAAGCTACCGGCGTGTCGCCCGAAGCACGTATTTCTCCCCAGGACCTGGGCATCTGGAAGGAGGAGCATATCGGGAAACTGAAACAGATAACCGGCTTCCTGAAAGAGCAGGGCGCAGTAGCGGGGATTCAGCTGGCACATGCCGGACGGAAAGCTAGCACTAAAGCACCCTGGCTGGGACGTGATAAGGTGAGCCCCGAAGAGGGAGGCTGGCAGACAGTTGCGCCTTCTGCTGTGGCTTATTCACCCGGTTATCCTCAACCCATAGAACTGGATGAAACAGGAATCCGGAAAGTGATCAGCGATTTCAGCTCGGCTGCTGAGCGCGCATTGCGGGCTGGCTTTGAAGTGATAGAGATACATGCTTCGCATGGGTACCTGATTCACCAGTTTCTTTCCCCGCTTACGAATCTGCGTACCGATGCCTGGGGCGGAAGTTTTGACAACAGAGCGCGCTTGCTGCTCGAAGTGATAGATGCTGTGAAAAAAGTGTTACCGGAGCAGCTGCCCTTATTTGTACGCATACCTGGCAGCGACTGGGCCGATGGCGGCTGGAACCCCGATGATGCAGTGGCACTGGCAAAACTGCTGAAAGAAAAAGAAGTAGATGTGCTGGATGTGACTTCGGGAGGCCTGGTCTCTCAGCAGAAAATAACTGCCGGCCCGGCCTATCAGCTACCTTTCGCTTCGCGCGTTAAAAAAGAAACCGGCATACTCACATCAACCGTTGGTATGATCACCAATGCTGTGCAGGCAGAATCGATACTGGTGAATGGCGATGCTGATCTGATCATGATGGCAAGAGAGCTGTTGCGCGATCCCTATTTTCCCTTCAAAGCTGCACATGAACTGAAAGCAACTATTGACTGGCCCAAGCAGTATGAGCGGGCTAAGTTCTGATCAAAATACCGTCCAGTACGGATTTCAAATGTGAAGACGGAATGATTCATTTGTGGCAAAATGAATAGATGAAAAAGAATGTAATGGCCGTTGTCACATTTGTATTGCTGATGACTGGCGTAAATGCTCAGAAGTTCAGAACCGGTATTTATGCGGGAGTAGCATTTGCCGGCCAGAAATCAGATTACTGGCAGATCACCAGCCTCCCGATTTCGGAGGGAGGTTTCAGTATGCACTATGGTATCCATTTTAATCTGCCGCTCGCAAAGCGGCTGGAGCTGGAGACAGGAATACAGAAAGTGACCCGCGGATACGCATATACCGATAACAGTAATTCCATACCTCAGGAGCAATACACCAAAATACAGGGTGCTTCAGTACCGGTGGTAGCGTTGGTACATATTCTCGACTATCCCGAAGAAGTGCCTTTTCGTTTTAGTCTCGGACTTGGTGCTTATCTGAGTTATGCCGTGAGCGGTAAAATTAGCTATGAGGATGGTACGAGTCAGAAAGCAAAATTTACCAATGCCAAACGAACAGAATTTGGTCCGCGCTGGATGGCGAAGTGGGAGTTTGCGCACAAGTTTGAATGTTATCTTTCCGGAGATATACGATCAACGAATATACTAAAGAATGGAAGCGGCTATATCAAACAGGGCAGCTTTCAGGCAGGGGTGGGTTATGTATTTTAATCCGCAGCCCGGAAGGTATTAACTGCATGCGTTGGCGGGCTTAAACAGAATCTTGTCTTATTTTAGTAGCCGCTATGGCTACACTCCGCGGCATATTATTACTTGTTTCTCTATTTGTATACCTGCAGGCGAATGCCCGGGATGAACGAGATTTTGGGCCAGTCAGAAAGACGATAGACAGCGGATACCATTACCTGGGAAACTTCAATGCCCAGGAGTCCATGAAATACTTTAGAGATGCTGAACGGCAAGCGAAGCAGTTGAAAAGTGATTATTATTATGCATCCGCTTTGTTTGGGTTGGGGCAGGCCATCTGGTATGCATTTGACTTTAAGCAAGCAGCTGATACGATAGAACTGGCCATTCGTTATTTTCCTGCCCGCCACAGATCTGAAATCATCGGCGCTTACCGTATTCTCAGCAATATTTATGATGATATGGGAGAATATGAGAATGCATTTAAAGCCGTGCAGACGGCTTTAAGCATGAATGCCGGAGAAGGAGAAAACAATACAGTTCTTCCGCTTGTGCAGTTGGGCCGGCTTTATCAGAATATTGGTGATCTTGAATCTGCATTTTATTATTTCCAGCAGGCCAGTGATAAAAACCCCCGAATGGGCGACTACCCTTATCGTGAGTTGCAACACAACCTGGGCAACTTATATGTAGCCAGAAACCAGCTGGATTCTGCCGCGTATCATTATCGGTTGTCATACAAAGGAAATCCCAATGGCCGGTTGCTGAGGCTCAGAATGGGCGAATTGAAGATCCGGCAGCAACAATACGATAGCGCCTATTATTTCCTGCAACCTCTTTATAACGAAATGCAGGAAGAGAAGGATATAAATATGCTATCGGGGGCCAGTGTTGGTCTCGCCAGAATTGCTCAGCAAAAAGGAGATTTACAGACAGCCGAAAGGTTGGCACTGGAAGCCTATTCACTTTCTTCCGAAAAAGGAATATTCCGGTTGTACAAAGAGTCGGCGGGTGTGCTGGCTTCTATCTACGAAGAACAGGGCAGGATACCAGCCGCACTGCGGTACCTGAAATTGTACGACAGCCTGAAAGACGCCGGCAATTCGGATATATACAGGGGGCAGCTATTTGCCTTCCGGCAAAAAACACATGCAGCCGATCTGCAGGCATTGCGTGACGATAAGAAGATTGCTGAGCGTACCATCATTATTGTTTGCCTGGCAGCGGCACTGGCCATAGCTGTAATCATTTTTCGCTACCAGCATATCCGCCTGCGTTTAAAACAACGCGCATCGGAACTGGAAATGCAGGCGCTGCGGGCCCAAATGAACCCTCATTTTATTTTCAATTGCCTGAGCGCCATCAATCATTTTATTCTCGATAACCAAAACGATAAGGCATCGGATTATCTTACGCGTTTTTCGCGACTGGTAAGAATGGTACTGGTCAATGCCGGTAAAGATGCGATACCGCTGGAAGAAGAGCTGGATATGCTGCGGCTTTACCTGGATATGGAGCAACTTCGTTTTAAACAGGCTTTTACCTATACGATCGACATCAGGAAAGAGCAGCCCCTGTCTCAACTGCAGGTACCCTGTTTTATTTTACAACCATTCTGTGAGAACGCTATCTGGCATGGGCTGCTGCATAAAGAAGGCCAGGGAAAGCTGGAGGTGATCCTTGAGTATAAAAATGAAAAATTAAGGGTGATCATACGCGACAATGGTATTGGCCGAAAGAAAGCGGCTGAGCTTAGTAAGAAACCGCATTCTTCTATGGGGCAACAACTGACCGAATCACGCCTCACGCTGTTCAACCAGGAACGGGATAAGCGGACCTCTATGAAAATTAATGATCTGGTAAATATCAGGGGAGAAGTTACAGGCACCGAAGTAGTTTTATTTATTCAAACCCCGTTAGTATTATGATAAAAGCCATAGTAGTAGATGACGAGCCTTATGCGTTGCAGGCGTTGCAGACATTGCTGAAAAAACATTGCCCGGATGTATCAGTGATAGCCGCCTGCCATTCTGCACTGGAAGCGGAGCAGCGTATTGCCGAACTGAAACCCCAGCTGGTTTTTCTCGATATTGAAATGCCGCATCGCAATGGCTTTGAATTGCTCGAACATTTTATGCCTGCCGACTTCCAGGTAATCTTTACCACCAGCTATGATCAGTACGCCATAAAAGCCATCCGTTTCAGCGCGCTCGATTACCTGCTCAAACCTGTAGACCCACAGGAACTGCAGGCGGCTGTAGCCAAAGTGAAGCAGCCATCGAATGAGCTGTTTACGCAACAGCTTCAGTTACTGTTGCAGTCTTTTCGTGAACCAGCGGCCAGCAGCAGGATCGCCCTTCCTACCCAGGAGGGGTTGCAGATGGTAGCTATTGATTCCATCCTGTACTGTATGGCCAGCAGTAACTACACCACGCTTGTGATGAAAGACCGGAAAAAACTGATCGTATCACGCACCCTCAAGGAAATAGAGGAAATGCTCGAAGAACATGGTTTTCTCCGCATCCATCATTCGCATATGGTAAACGTCAATGCCATCGAAAAATATATCCGTGGCGAAGGAGGCACTGTTCTCATGATGGATGGAAATGAACTGGATGTATCGCGCTCCCGCAAGGAAACCCTTCTGAAGACCCTACAGACGCGCCGTTAGGACCCGCAGGTTACTCGTTCATACCCGCAGACTGCTCGTTTGCATGCAGGCACCTGTATTACCGGGGTAGTTTTACCGGTATGAGGATAGTGCTGCTATCATTTATCATCTGTTGTTTAATGCCTTCTAAACTATGGGCTCAGCCATTGGGTGGCCGGGTTGTAGGCATGGCAGGTCAGCCGCTGCCACTTGTTTCCCTTTCCCTTTTGCGCGACAGCTCATTTGTGGCGGGTGGCGTTAGTGACAACGATGGCCGGTTTCAACTCAATGCACAACTGGTTGCGGGTACTGTTTATACGCTCCGCCTTTCACTCATCGGGTACGAATCGCTTATCAGGTCATTTACTTTTCCTGATATTACCGCACTGGATAGTTTGCAGATGCATACCATACGGCAGACACTGCACGAAGTAGTAGTGACATCGAAAAAACCGTTGGTCACACGCCAGGCAGACCGTTATACGGTGAATGTGGAAGATAGCTATCTGGCCAGTAGCCGTACAGCACTGGAAGTATTGCAGCACTCGCCCGGGCTATGGGTATCACCCACGGGAGATATACGCATCACAGGCGGACAGACTGTAACCGTTATGATCAACGATGTAGTGCAGCGCATGCCGGCTGCAGATCTTGCCAATTTTCTCCGGTCATTGCGCTCGGAAGATATAAGCCGCATTGAAGTAATACCCAATCCGCCTGCCGAGTTTGAAGCATCTTCTTCGGGTGGTATCATTCATATTGTACTCAAAAAGGCCCGTAAGAATGGCCTTACAGGTACAGCCAATGCCGGTTACCGGATACAGGGCAGCAAAGGATATAGCTGGGCTGGTACTTCGATAGATTATAAGCTAAACCGTATCTATATTACGGCCGGCATTAATGGCTCTGCAGATCGTAGTATGTATACAGGGCACACCGATGTAATATATCCCGACAAAACGGGTCTGTATAATTTTACCCGGCGTGATAATGATAATCGCCGTTACTTTTTCAGGGCTGGCGTCGTATATGATGTCCATCCACGCCATTCGGTGTTTCTTCAGGCGATCACTACAGGCAGTAAGCTGGTACAGTATTTCAGCTCAGACCTGCTGTACCGGCTGGCAGCGGGTAATGTGACGGGTGCTGCGCTTTCTGCCTGGCGGCGTAAACCGCAGCAGGGTAGTTATACGCTCAACTATAACTGGAAAACAGATAGCCTGGGTTCCGGGCTGCGTGTTATCCTCGATCATACGTATAGTTTAAAAACAGAGTTGAATGAACTGGCTTCTGATTACAGCGACAATGCCCGCGATCGCTCCTACCGCACGCTTACACCCAGCGATACCTATATCAATAGTGCGCAGGTTGATTATATACAACAGCTCAGTAAGAAATCCTCACTCCGGGCAGGTGTAAAATTCGTACATACCGACCGTGATAATGAGGTGCTGGCAGAGCAATTACAGTCATCCGGCTGGAAAAAGGATACGGCAGCGAGTGACCGGTTTCGCTACACCGAGAAACTGTTGATGTTTTATGCGACATATGAAATAACCATCGGCAAAACAAGTGTGAAGACCGGATTGCGGGGTGAGCGGACTATGGCCAATGGTTATTCAGTGACGTTGAATGAGTCTATCCGCCGCAGGTATTTCGGCTGGTTTCCTTCGCTGTTTATTTCCCGGACACTCAACGAAAAGAAAGGCTCCGCAATCAATATTAACTATGCGCGCCGTGTGCGCAGACCAGGATACAATGACCTGAATCCGTATCGCCTGCAGGTGCATGATTTTACGGTGCTGACCGGCAACCCCAACCTGCTTCCGCAGTTTACACACAGTTTCCGTACTACATGGGTGGCATCACGCTGGTTTTCTGCCGGCGCATATCTGCAAACCGTAAAAAATTATATTGCCCAGACGGCTTCTGCCGTAGACAGCAATATCATTGAGTACCGGTCAAAAAATTTCCCCAACAGCACAGATTATGGCGTTTTTACGGAAGGTAACTTTACAGTGGGCAGGATATGGAGTAGCCGAAACAGTCTTTCCGTATACCGTCTTTCCAACGATATAGATGGAAAGAGATACCGCCGTCATTCTTTTGCATTTCAAACCATTCAGGTTATTTCACTGAAAAAGGTAATGGAAATTGACCTTGTGACACAATATACATCGGCTTCTCTGCAGGCCAATCAAAAGACGGCCTGGCTTTTTTATACCGATATCGGCATGACGCGCAAATTGCTCGGTGATAGGGGGCGTCTTCGCTTCGCCGTTACAGATGTGTTTAACACGTTTCGTGAAAAGGATCTGACCGAATTTAATCAGACACGTATCGATTTTTATCAGAAGCGGCCCACACGCACATTTGCCTTGTCGTTTAGCTATGCATTCAATGCAGGAAAAAAATTCACCAGAAAGAGACTGGATAATAACGACAGCGAAGAAAAATCGCGGTTGTAAAAATCATGGGAACGCTACTTTCATTAAGCAGTTTGTAGCAATTAGTTCTCATAGCTGGGGGGCCGGACTGGAGACCGGCCCCTATTTTTTAATTATCCGGTTAAAAGCTTTCATGACGTTGGCTACATAAAAAGTCAGTACATTTTCTGGTTGCCGGTCTTTTGGAACGATTTTCCCTCTTTGAAGAATTTTTTCCCCATATACTATACTGAAAAAGGCAAAAACTTTTTGTCGCGACTCGGGCACAGGTGTGGCATAGCCTGTAATACTAATACTCCAGTTACTGTTAAACAGGCATACTGCTCCGGCCGCCATCTGGTCGGCTATCTGCTGCGAAACACAGTTAACCTTTTCTGCATGGATAGGTTCTATGGCCAGGTGTTTTGCCTTCTGGCCTAAATTGTAAGCCGTAAGACCGCCCTGGAAGAAAAGACTGGCATCGGGAATAGCGGCGAAAGCGGATTGTAACAGCCCGGAGGTTACACTTTCTGCTACGCTGACCGTTTCTTTTCGTTTAAGCAGCGAGGCTCTTATTGACCGAAGCATGCTGGCAGACAGTCCATCAATATCTGTAATCCTGTTTTCCATATGAGATGCATATGAAAAACCAGTATAAATTTTTATGCCATATTCGGTTATTTCTTTTTCACATCCACTACCACATATTCATTAGTCGGGTCACAGCGCAGGCCGTTTACCGATACAGTTACCTGCACTTCCAGCTTTCCTGTGAAGTCTTTTGTAGCTACTTTAATAACACGTGTATTGTCGCTGCCAACAATTTTTCCGCCGCTGATATACCACTGGTAGGCGGGTTTACCGCCGGACTCACTTGCTGTAGCCGTGAAAGTAATGATATCCCCTTCTTTTGCCTGCGCCTGGCTGGCTTTGAGTGTAACTTTGGCACATGGATCTGGTTTGCGTTGATAGGGCTGAAATTCGCAACCGGAGCGAACAGGAATGTATATCACTTCCACTTCATTTTCCGGCACACCAGCCTCGGTATAAATGCCCACGCCTCCATATTCGCCGGTACGAACTACTTCCGTAGAACCCAGCACCCGCGGGAGTCCATATTTTATGAACTTTGCAGTTTTATAGGGCACTGCTTCGTTATTGATATACCAACCAGCTTTTGAGGCGTATTCTTTACCATCCTGCGGATAAACATCGTAAAATTTTTTGGTTACACCGTTGACGGTAATGGTACGTTCGCCGTTGGCCGGATTATAATCGACTTCAACTATTTTCAACACTCCTTTTTCAATCACACATTCCTTTATTTTATACAACTGTTGAGAAGAAGCTGTGGTAGTCAGTAAGACCAGGGAAATGAAAAGTGCAGTTAATTTCATGATGAACGATTTTATCGTTCCAAAATAGCAGTTATCCCTTAAACGGCCATACCGTGAGAGTGGTATTTTACGGATCTCCCGCCAAACAATTCAGGGTACCGTTTTTTTGCCGGGCTGCGTTGCCGTATACCCTTTTCATACAATAAAACTGCCTAATAGAAACATAGTCAGCGCTCACCTGAAAACCGGATTTTGGCCGGATTTGTAATAATTTGGAGCACTGGAATGAAGAGCGGGGAGATTTTACGGTAATATTATTTAGTGAAAGAACGATAAACAATCAGGTTATGCTAAAAAATGTGCTTATTCAGTTGTTTCAGCGCGATCTGCGCAAACTCTACGGAGAATTGGAAAAATATACAGCAGAGGCCAGTATCTGGAAGACGGAGAAAGGTATTGCCAACTCTGCCGGTAATCTTTGCCTGCATCTGGTTGGTAATCTGAATACATTTATTGGTAAGGAAATGGGCAACACCGGTTATGTACGTAACCGAGATCAGGAGTTTACTCAAAAAGATGTGCCCCGTGCACAACTGCTGAAAATGATTGAAGACACCATTGCTGTAGTTACCCAAACGCTGGAGGCAAGTGATGAAAGCCGCTGGGCTGATCAGTATCCTGTACAGGTTTTCGATAAACCGACGTCAACGGAATATATGCTGGTACACCTGGCCAGCCATCTGGCATATCACCTGGGGCAGGTCAATTATCACCGGCGGCTGATCGACGGGTAAGTAGCAGGATCCATCACTGTCGTCAGGCAGTTTTGGACTTCTGTTTTCAGATTTATATCCGCGGCGTTCTGCGTCATCTGCGGATAAGGTTTCCTGCAGGGGAATGGAGGTAAATGCTTCATTGGATTAAAAATCGAAATTCAGGTAAAATCCTGTTGCATTTAATTAATCGATCGTATCAGCTCACATTACTATCAAATAAGGTTATGAAGGGTTAGCGGGCTTTTATTTTAGAAATGGTGATGCCCATCTGTTGCGGAGTCTTTTCCCTGTCTTTGAGCGAAAAGGTTATAGCCTCTTTCACCAACGCCTTCACCTTCGGATTTCGGTAATCTGTTTTCTTTGTGATATCAATATGCCGGATCAGGTTGCCGGTGCCGGTAAGCAGTTTATGCGGATCTTTTAATAATGTGCCTTTGTTGAAGCCGAGATTGAAGTGATTGCTGTAAATGGGTAACATACAAAACGCATCGGCCAGCTTTTCGGAAGTGGAAAAAACGGAAGTGAGGGCATGGGTGTGGTACACCAGTTCTATACTATCCGGGTATAGTTCAAGTATAAATGCACGGGTATCGTTGAACAATCCGATAAGCGGACCGCTTTTGAGGTCAAGCAAAAGCTGAAAGTCTGGATGAATTGGCCTGACGGCTGGCATATACCTCTAAAGATAATAAATAGCCTTAAGGGGAATAAAAAAGCTTATCACCGCATACCAGGACGCCAGTGATAAGCTTTTGTCAGTTAAGAAAGAGGTTATCCTTTATACAGCTGCGGCCATTTTTTTAAGATGACCTGTACATTTACATCCTGTGCAACAACTTTTTTGTCGCGATCAAGGAGAAGATTGAGGGGCAGGCTGGAGAAGTCGATGGATTTAGCCAATGGAGATTCCATCTCGCCAGGGTGAAAGTATTGTGGCCAGGGATTGGCATCCTTGCGGATAAACCGAAGCCATTTGTCTCTTTTGTTCTCAATAGAAATACTGATCAGCTTTACTTTACCGGTATCCATTTTATCGAGTTCGCGATTCAGAAAGGCGGCTTCATACCGGCAGGGACTGCACCAGGAAGCGGTAAAGATCAATAGGGTATATTCGGCATCATTATTAATGGCCTTGCCAAACGAAAGGCTGCGGCCACTGCTATCCTGCATGGTAAGCTTGCCCAAAGTATTCATATCCCGACCGATATTACCATCGGCCATCGAGCCTTTCATTAGCTTGAGAGCGGCCTTTCCGGACGGACCATCCTGAACAGATTTTGGGTAGGCTGCAAACAACCGCATCCGGTCTTCGATGGTAACATAACTGCTGAAGCCTGAACTAAAACTTACCATAATAATGTTCTTGTCGGTCTTCTCCGACTTCCATAATTGCTGATAGATCAGGTAAGCAAAATTGTCCTGGATATGCCATTTAACCGAGTCGAGCTGATATTCCAGGTTGGCATTTTCGGGGTTTTTTTTGAGTTTTTGTTTACTGTAGTCAAAAAATTGCTGATCAAGTTTCATTTTGTACTCCCGCAGTTGATCCAGGGATTCAAATTTTGTACTGGTATCGGGCACAAAGAGATCGTAGGTCGTATCCCGCTGTACGGCTACCGGAGATTCTGATAGGCTATCCGGTTGTTTTTCAGTGCCGGCGCTGGTCTGCGAAGAAGAATTGCCGCAGCTGAAACATACTGCTGCCAGCAGCAATACAGCTACTTTGGAAAAGGAGAGTTGGTGCATGGGCTATACTTTTAGAGACCAGTAAGGTACAAAAAAGCCCGAATGTTACAGTCGGCCTGATTAAGTCTTTGAAGGCGGAGTATTCGCCAATTTGCTATGCCGGGCGCTATAGGCGAAGTAAACAATTATACCCAGTACACTCCAGATCAGGAACCGAAGCCAGGTGGCTTTATCGAGGCTTAACATCAGAAACAGATTGAAGCCAATGCCGAGTGTGGCAACAACAGGAAGGGCTTTTACTTTATAAGGGCGTTGAAGGTCCGGTCTTCTCTTTCTGAGCAGCCACACGGCGCCACATATCATGGCAAATGCAAAGAGTGTTCCGATACTCGTCATCTTCGTGGCTTTTTCTATAGGCGTAACAGCTGCTATAAGGGAGGCAATGCCTCCAACTACGATTGTACTTTTCCAGGGAGTCTGAAACCGGGGATGAATAGTGGCAAAAGGCCGCGATGGTAATAATCCATCTTTTGCCATATTGAGAAATATACGTGTCTGCGACAACATCATCACCAGCATTACGGAAAACAATCCTATTACTGCAGCTACCGTAATGAGCCAGGTGGCCCAGCGAAGTCCCACGTTACTGAAAGCAGATGCTACGGGAGCCCCCAGCTCAATATCCGTGTATCTCACCATACCCGTCAGTACGAGAGAAACCAGGATGTAGAGAGTAGTGCAAATAATAAGGGAAGTTATGATAGCAAAAGGAATATCGCGGGTGGGTCGTTTAGCTTCCTGCGATTGTGTGGATACTGCATCAAAACCAATAAAGGCAAAGAAAACAATACCCGCAGCAGTAATGACTCCGGGCAGGCCATATTGTTTTTCACCCGATGCATTGGTTATCTGATCCGGAATAAAAGGGTGCCAGTTGCTGCTGTCAACAAAGAAGCCCCCCGCAATAATCACAAAAAGAACTGCTGCCACTTTTATAGCTACGATAATATTATTGGCTTTTGCAGATTCACGTATGCCGCGAACGAGAATATAAGTTACACCCCATACAATGAGGCCAGCCGGGAGATTAATGGCAAAAGCTGGTGGCTCAAGGCCCGCCTTCAGTGCTTCTTCTTTTGCTGAGACAGGATCGTTGAGCAGCCAGAGCGGAATATTATCAATACCCAGCAGGTGTAGCAGTTTTACAAAATATTTTGACCAGCTTACGGCTACGGTGGTAGCACCCATCATATATTCCAGTATCAGGTTCCAGCCAATAAACCAGGCAAAGAATTCGCCAATGGTGCCATAGGAATAGGCATAAGCCGAACCAGATACCGGTAATATGCCGGCAAACTCAGCATAACAAAGGGCTGCGAACAGGCAACCAACGCCGGCCAGCACAAATGATAAAGCGAGCGCCGGGCCTGCATGTATGTTGGCCGCCACTCCGGTAAGTACAAAGATGCCGCCGCCGATAACAGCTCCCACGCCAATGGCTGTCAGCTCCCATTTGCCCAGTACCCGTCTGAGCTGATTGTTGCGGATATCTTCTTCGTAGGCGGAAAGGGGTTTTGTGCGGAAAAACTTCTGGAGACTCATAGTGGTGATTAGTTGGAGGAAGTGTCAGGGAAAATAGCAGGAAAGTGTTTTAAATGGGCTATAATCTGCCGCTGATGGTGGCCGGCATGATAGGTCATAAGGTAAAACAGCTCGCGGATGCTGAGTTTACCCAGGAAAGGGTGCGGCAAAGACAGGCTGCTCATTTCCTCTTCACTGTATGTCATCAATTGCTGACGAATGGACGCCAGCAGATCCGTTAGTTCAGTATTGAGCTGTATTCTTTGTTCAATGCCTGTTGGCGGAGGTAAAAAACGCTCCGGCGCTTTACCGCCATTACGCAGTCCGGCCTGGTAAAACCTTACCAGTTCATCAAATGTCATTTCGGGCCGGTCAATTTTTCCGAATTTTTCTTCGATAACTGCCGGGGGCAGGAGTGCCTTGCTGGTCACCTGGAGGCAGAGTATGATATGGGCAAGTTGCTGACCGGCCGTCCATTTGCCGGCATAGCTATACAGGTAGGCCTCATCCGGTAGTGTTTGTACATAACTGATGAGATCCATATGTGCCTGTACAAATTGGTCGGGAAGGAGCGATTTTGTCATGTTGTTGTTTTTATCCAATTGAAGACCGGGAATAGAAAATGGATACGAAGTGTTATTTATCCGCTCTGCTTATAAATGATTTTAAACGGATCATCTCACCCAATAAATGGGTACGTGATACAACGGCCTCCATTCCCAGAGCAGTTGCCTGGCGGGCTATCTCCAAATTTAATGTTTCTATCTCCGTTGGCCTTCCGTTTTGAATATCCTGATAGGTGGAAATCAGCTGACCATCGGCCTGCCGGCTGATCAGTAACAGACTATCAGTAATTTCTGAAAGTGTAAGTGAAATATTTTTCAGTCGTGCGATACTCAGGCATTCTTCAATAAGTTCGGTGGCCAGTGTAAGCGCAGCTGGGTTGCGATGAAAAATACCATTATCTGTTTCCAGCAATGGACAAATGGAATTGAATACACAATTGGTAATTGTTTTTTTCCAGATAACCTTTTCCAGTTCCTGCTCTTCCCTGAAAGGGAAAACAGGGTTATTCAGTTGTGTGATGATCCACTCCAGCTCTTCCCTTTGACCTTTGCAGACTCCGATGGGAGAGCTGGTTACTGGTTTAAAACGAACGGTATTAATACCTGTTTCCTGTGCAGTTGCGAATAAAACACAGCGGTAAAGGGCCGGAAAACTATTTTCCAGAAATACATTTTCTACCCCTAATCCATTTTGGAGAATGACGAGCGGCGAGTTGCCTGTTTTGTTTTTCAGCAAACCGGCGATAGCTGAGTTGACATAGGATTTTGTTGTGAGCAGGACGATGCCTGTATAATCCGTTATGTCGCCGATACCCGCAACAGTCACATCGGCAGTCATTTCGCTGGCATCGGGCAATGTAAGGGAAATAACTTCCTTGTTGAGCCCAAGGGCCTGGGGTCTCACTTTTACCAGCGTTACCTCTTTACGTTGATTCTGAAGTATCACAGCCAGGCTACGGCCAATGGCGCCGGCGCCAATAATATAGATTCGCGGAGAGAGCGTGATCATAGCTGATGTTGCCGTTTTTGTTGATAGTAGGTCATCGGTAAACAAAAATCAATAAAACACAATGACCATAACAGATACAGTTTTATTATTTTTGACCATAGCAGTTATGAAAACAAAAGAACTTCCCCCGTTATTGTACATGCGCATTGCCAGTGCAATTGAGCAGCAGATACGTAACCGAGTATTGCAGGTAGGTGATAAAGTGCCTTCACTTCGTACCATCTGTCAGGAGTATGGCGTGAGTCAGGCTACGGCTATACAGGCGTATCACTATCTCGAAAGCCGGGCGCTTATTGAAGCCAGGCCTCAATCGGGTTATTATGTATCTCCTTCGCCGGTTTACAAACTGGCCGAGTCAAAGCCATCAGCTATACTTGCCTCCAGCGGCGATGGCAGCCTCGAAGCTCTGGTAGACCGGGTATATAATAATATCGGACAACCCGCGCGCAGCCTGCCTTTATCGTTGGGTGTACCGGCTCAGGAACTGCTGCCGCTGGCACGACTCAATAAAAGCCTGGTAAAAGCTATGCGCGGCCTCGATGGCAGTGGAGTAAACATGGAGCACCCCCTGGGCAATGAACGATTGCGCAAACAAATTGCCCGCTGGTCATTTGCTATGGAGGCCAGACTGGATCCGGACAATATCATTACCACTGCGGGCTGCCTTAATGCCATCTCCTATGCGCTGATGGCGCTTACTGAACCCGGCGATACCATTGCTGTGGAAAGTCCTGTGTCATTTGGCATGCTGCAGGTGGCACAGAGTCTGCGCCTGCAGGTACTGGAGTTACCGGCTGATCCATTAACAGGCATCGATCTGGATGTTTTGAAAAAGCATTTTCAGAAAAAGAAGATAAAGCTGTGTTTATTCATCAGCAATTTCAGTAACCCTTTGGGTAGTTGTATGCCCGATGAAAGGAAAAAGGAATTAGTGCAGCTGCTCGAAAAATATCAGGTGCCCCTTATTGAGAATGATTTGAACGGGGATGTCTTCTTTGGAAATAAACGGCCCAAGTCGTGCAAGACCTACGATGAAAGTGGTCTGGTGATCTGGTGCGGATCGGTATCTAAAAGCCTGGCACCCGGCTATCGGGTAGGTTGGGTAGACGCAGGCCGCTTCAGAGAAAAACTGCTTCGGATGAAACTCTATCATTCCATTTCGTCGACCAGCATCGTACAGGAGGTGGTAGCCGATTTTCTGGAGACAGGACGTTATGAAGCACATTTAAGAAAGCTAAGACAAACTCTTTATACCAATTACCTGCATTATGTACGTTGCATACAGGAATATTTTCCGGCAGATACCCGGCTAAGCCGTCCGCAGGGAGGATTTGTATTGTGGGTAGAGTTGAATAAGCGTGCAGATACGGTTGACCTGTATGAGCGTGCCATGCGACATAAAATAAGTATAGCACCAGGTAAAATATTTACGCTGCAAAAGCAATATAACCACTGTCTCCGCCTCAACTATGGGCTGCTATGGAATGAGAAAACAAGGAAAGCACTCATAACACTGGGCAGACTGGCGGAGGATAGGTAGAAGGATAATGGCAAAGGGTCAGGGGCACAATAGATACGGGCTATGCAGGCTTGGGGGCAACAGATTGACGTTGTGCTGTGCGTTTCTTCAGTATAGATTCTTGGGAAGACTATCGGATGGTATTTTATGTTTCGTATCCCAGAGTGATAATACGGTGAGAATTTTCCATTGATCATCTGAGCGCTGCATGAGCCTGGTTTCCTGACTTAAAAAGAAGGTGCGGTTCAGGCTGTCGGCATTATATTGTTTCCACGTGAGGAAAGCTGTATTTTCTGTGAGGAAACGTGCAGCCGGTTTTTCACGTTTTACGGACAGATGAATGACGTGTTCTCCGTTTTTGTAGTACTGTTCGATCCATGTTTTACCCTGGCGATCTATATTTTCCCAGCCGATAGCGGCATCAAAAGTGCCATCGCTGTTATTCCATCCCTGCATAGCCTGACTGTCATGTGCCCAGGTGTTGGCCCATGAGTTGTAGTCGCCTGCAAAAAAGGAACGGGTTTCCTGGTCAATGGTATTTATCATTTGGCGGATGGCCAGGGTTGTATCCAGCCTGACCGGCGTGGTGGCGCGATTACCGGATTGCCTGCAGGCAATTGTAAAAAACCACAAACTGAGCAGAAAGAAGCAATATTTCATACTATACTGTTTGAAAATACGTGAGTGTGTATAATTTATTTCGGCTTGACAAAATCTTGCATCAGGGCATCTTCGTGCCGGTCAAAAAGCCGGTTCCACACCCGCCAGAACTCTTTTCGTTTTGTTTCATTGGTAAGGCTGGCATTCACGAGCTCATTCGTTTTTTCATCGGCCAGGTCGATATTTCGCATGGCATCTATTTCTGTAATGAAAAGTACTTTATGACTATCGGGTCCGTAATAATGGATCAGTACCCGGAAACTTTTGATCATCGGATTAAGTTCCACAGCACGCCGATAGATATTCATAAGCGTGTCGATATCCATTTTTTTTCCTAGCGTATCCAGTACAGATCGGTCGGGGATGGTAAATGTTGTAAGCAGCATAACAGATTTATCGGAGCTGCTTTCCTGCGCAAGACCGCGCAGGGTACAAAATAGGAGTAGAAAAAGGAGTGACTTTTTCATAACAGTTTGGTTTGGTGAACGGGTTGAGGTTGTAACGAAGAATATATACGTAACATCTGGCCAAACGAAGTCTGGTCTGACCAGTGTGTTGTGACGGTCAGCGTGAATAGGATTACGGTAAAGGGGTAAAAGGAAAGAGAATTTTATAAGGCGCCGAGTTGCCGTTGAAAGTCTGTATGGTTCCAGCTGACCTGAATATGGTTTATTTTATTGTTGGGGTCGAGGCGGAAAATAAAAATATGGTCACTGTCAAAGCTGCGGCCTTTTGAGCTGATACCGGCAAAATCCTTTTCTTGTGTTCCGCGTATCACTACCTGGCAACGCACTGTTTGCTCATCTTCGGCAACTGCCGCATCGACTGTATTGTCGAGGTCGGGAAAGCTGTCTATGAGAGCTGTCCAGAGACCTTTCCCTAACTCATGAATATAGCCTTTACCTTCATTACCCAATGGTTCGAAGTCTATAGTGCCATCTGCACTACAATAGCTAAGCATTTTTTCTATATTTCGTTGCTGATAGGCAAATAAAAATTTGACGCAGGCATTTTTAAGGCTGAGTTCCTTTTGCTGATTTACGGTTGGGTTCATGATGCAAGGTTTAAATGGCGGGAAGGTTTACGTACCGAAAGTAGGACTGCCCGATGATTTGCCATTGTAAAAATGCGGCAAATTCAATGTAAAGGCTCTTCGCGGGGTTTTTTTACAAAATGGGCGAGCTCGCGGTTTTCCTGAAGATATTGCTGCGGTGTGCGACCGGTAAATTCTATAAAGTCTTTGCTGAAATGAGACTGGTCGTAGTATTCACAGGTATAGAAAATGGAAGCCCAGTCTACTTTACTTTTTCCGGCTATCAGGTTGCCTATATAACTCATTCGTCGGATACGGGCGTAGTACTTGGGGCTCAGGCCAACTTTTTTAAAAAAGCGTCGTTCGAAATTCCTGCGGCTCATGCAGGCATTTCGGATGAGATCGTTGATATGTAAAAGGCCATTGCTTGCTACTATCTGACAGGCGGCTTCATCAATGGCATCAGGCTGTGGAAGCGGGTCAACGGCATGTTTAAGCAGAAAATCTTCGAGCAGTCGCGCACGCTCATTGGCGGACTGCTGTTGCCGGAGTAAGTCTGCAGTAGCCTCTATTTCCTGTGGGGCAAAAATTTGTCTCAGATCAACACGCTCTTCTGTGTACTCATATACCGGCAGATGTAACAGAGATGCCAGGCCGGTGGGTTTGAAAACAATACCGGCCATAGACAGGCGGCCATTCAATATTAATTTGTAACTATGAATATTCTGTCCGCACAAGAAATGAAGCGGAACCTGCAGGCTTGGATATTTTTGACTTTGAATAGAATAGGGGTCGCCCAGATTAAAAACTATAGAGCAGAAGCCATTGGGGGGAGATTCTACCATGAATTGCGACAACAGTTCGCCTTCCTCAGACTGCCATACATAATAGCACTCCACAAATGGACGTAATGCTTCGCAGGGGGTGAATTTGAAATAATTCATATGCCCTCAGATATTCTAAAGTTAATCTTTTACCTGCATTAAAAGCATTATTGTGGACGGAATGCGGGCTTTTATCGGGAGATGCTGTTTTTCGCTTCCGCTCTCTCTTTCAGCGCCTGGTTCATCCGGACAAAATTTTCCCGCGTATCATCAGCAATTTTTTTCAAAATCATAGCACTGAGTAATCCCGAAAATTCTTCGCCATGAATGAGTTTGACCTGATTGGGGCCGGCAGGCTCAATTTTAAAGAAGTGTTTTCCGTCAAATATTCCTTTCACAAACAGGCTTCCCAGCCATGAAAATGAAACCAGCGGCGTTACTTCCTGGATGATAGGTTTGAATACGATCGTTTTGCTGCCATTCCTGAGTGTATTACGAAGCCGGTTCCCTTTCAGAAGTGTGCCTTCGATTTTGATAATAAAAGGGTTCCATTCGGGGTAGGCTGCCAGATCGGTTAATATATTCCATACAGTTTCGGCGCTGGCATTGATGATGATCTCTGTATTGATCCTTTTTTTCATAACAAATATTTCTATAACACAAAACTAGATCACCCGGCCGGCAGGAAGCATTAACTTTTGTAAAGAAAACGCATTAGCGCTTCATGATCCTTTTGCGGATGCGGCTGAGCGATACCGGTGTAATGCCCAGGAAAGAAGCGATCATATGATGCGGTACACGAAGCAGGAGATCGCCATTGGCGGCTTCAAACTTTTTCCAGCGCTCTTCGGGACTGTCGAGGATATAGGAAGACAGGATCGCCTGGGCATTTATAAAACGCTGCTCGGCGATCATGCGGGTTAGCCGCTCCATTTTTGGCAGTTTACTATAGAGCATCTGGAGTTGGGTATAAGTGATCACCAGCAGGTCGGAATCTTCCAGGGCTTCGAGCGACTGGTTGCCGGGCGCCTGGCGCAAAAAACTCTCATGGCAGCCTGCAAAGAGATGTTCACGGAAGATAAAGGCAGTAATATCATCAGCGTCTTTTGTATAATACAGCCGCAATAATCCTTTATTGATAAAATAGAGTTCGCGCGCAATCTTCCCTTCACTGATGAGGACAAATTTCCGTGGCACCTGTCTGAAGGTAAAACTGTTCTCTAAGAGCTGACGCTCGGCACGGGTAAAATCGACAAATGCAGCAGTGTATTTATAAAAATGATCAAACATGATGAAGGAAAGATGATGGAGGAGATCACGAATACTAAGTTATGGTTTTCCCTTTTAGCATGCACATTATTTCATTTACCTTAACGGCTTAAAACCGGAGAAATGGAATCAATATATTCTATACTTATTATCCTGCTTCTCGTAGCCGTACTGGTCTTGTTGCTGATGTTACGTAGCCGGATCGGAAATAATGATGGTATGAATCGTGTAGAGAAAGCGCTGAAGGAAGATTTCAGTATGCTTCGGCAGGAAACGGCCGGTACTGCACGCGATAACCGTGTTGAGCTGGGACAGCAACTGCGGGCACTGCAGGAAGAAGTAGGTGGTATGTTCAGGCATTTTACCAATCAGCAACAGGAAGCACTCAGGGAGAATACGCGTTTGTTTACTGAAAAAATGGATAGCCTGCTTGCCCGCACCGATGAGCTGAACCGTCTGAGCCGCGAAACACAAACGGGTGCGCTAAAGGATTTTTCGCTGGATCAGCGTACCCGTATGGAAGAACTGAGGCAGGAGCAACGCGAGCTGCGGCAGCAAACATTGCAGCAACTGGAGCAGGTATTCAAAGCTTTTCAGGTCAATTTTGACCGGAATGTAGAATCATTTAATACGCTGCAACGGGAGAAATTCGGGCAGCTGGAGGAAAAACAGGGGCGTCTTATTGAAAGCACAGAGAAGCGACTCGAAGAAATGCGCATTACGGTGGATGAAAAATTACAGAAAACGCTGAATGAACGGCTGGGACAGTCATTTGAACTGGTGGGACGGCAACTGGAAAGTGTACAGAAGGGATTGGGCGAAATGCAAACCATTGCCAGCGATGTGGGTGGGTTGAAAAAGGTGTTGAGTAATGTGAAACTACGTGGCGGAGTAGGTGAGGTGCAATTGGGTATGTTGCTGGAGCAGCTGCTCGCACCGGGGCAGTACGAAGCGAATGTGCGTACCAAAGCAGGCAGTGCAGATGCCGTGGAATTTGCAATTAAACTGCCGGGCAGAAGTGAAGACGAGCAAAGTATTGTATACCTGCCGGTAGATGCCAAGTTTCCCAAAGATGTATACGAGCAATTGCTGACCGCCTACGAACTGGCAGTACCTGATGAAATTGAGGCCGCTTCGAAAGCACTGGAGGCAACTATTCGTAAAATGGCCCGCGATATCCGGGACAAATATATTGATCCGCCCTCTACAACCGATTTCGCTATCCTGTTTCTCCCCTTCGAGAGTATTTATGCCGAAGTGATCAGGCGTAATACACTGGTAGATCAGTTGCGGGATGAGTTTAAAATCACTATTGCCGGACCAACAACTTTTGCGGCGATTCTCAACAGCCTGCAGATGGGTTTCCGTACACTCGCGCTTCAAAAACGAAGCAGTGAAGTGTGGAAAGTACTTGGGGCTGTAAAAACGGAATTTGAAAAATTTGGCGGACTACTCGAAAAGGCACAGAAAAACCTGCATACGGCCAGCGATACGGTGGATGAGCTGCTGGGTAAACGTAGCCGGGCCATCAGCCGTAAATTAAAGAGTGTAGAGGCGCTTCCGGCTGCGGAGGCGCAACAGCTGCTGCCGGGTATCGATGCCGATCAGACGGAGGAGGAGCAGGACGAAACGGGGCATTAAGTGATAACCCTGTACTTTTTTTAAATAAAACATACGGGTATTCCCGGTAATTTTCTTAAGAAACGCTCCTGCAAACCTTTGCAGCAGGGATTTTCCTTGTTAAGGGGATAAAAATCTGGCCGGGCTTTTGTACCTTCAGGGGCATTAAACCTATTTATCCCAAAGAACCATTTTCCTATCCTGCATGACCATCGACCAAAACCGCATCACCAGTCTCCATTTGCTTGACTTTTTTAACCTGACCCCTGACCTCGTTTGTATAGCGGGAACAGACGGTTACTGGAAAGCCGTTAATCAATCGGTAATAGATAAGCTGGGGTATTCTGAAAAAGAATTGTTAGCCCATCCCATAGATTTTTTTGTTCATCCGGATGACCTGGAGCGCACGCGTGCCCGCCGCGATTCACTTTTTAAAGGTAACCGGCTTACCGATTTTCAAAATCGTTATATCACTTTTACAGGCGAAGAGCTCTGGCTGGAGTGGAGCTCCATCTTTTTCCCCGATCAGCAACTGGTCTTTGCTATTGCAAAAGATATTACTGCACGTAAACAGATAGAGCTACAGGTAAAAGAAGAATATTTAAAATATAAAAGCCTGGCCACCCACTTCAAGTCGACTCTTGAGGAAGGTCGTAAATTTCTGGCTACCGAATTGCACGAAGAGCTGGCGCAGCTGGCGATTGCTGCCAAGATAAATGTAGACTGGATCAACCGCTATACACCCGATCTGCCGGCGCAGTCGCGCGAGCGGCTTGGCCAGACTACCGTGATAACTGACTTGATGATACAGGCTATTCGCCGTATTTCGTTTGCCATCAGCCCCCACATGATCGATGATCTTGGATTAAGGGCCACACTCGAATGGCATTGCCGGGAGTTTTCACTACTCAATAATATCGCCTGTTTTTTTGAAGCGGAGTATGACGAAACGAAATTGAGTAAAGAAGTGCAGATCGATTTCTTCCGTATTTGCCAGGAAGCAATGGATAATGTAATTGTACATGCCAAAGCCTCCGCTGTGCGGATCATTATTGAATCGACCGATGAGCAGATTATACTTTCTATCTGCGATAATGGAATAGGATTTGATCCCGATACCATTTCGGCCGGCCCCGGTCTTATCATCATGCGCGAAAGGGCTGTATCCATCAACGCCCGCTTGTCTATCAGAAGTAAGCCCAATCGGGGCACCCGCGTATCTATTGCCCTGCCGGTATCCGTGAAAATAGAGCAACTGGCGGGCGCCTATTAGCCTGAAACCCGTTCGCATTCTACCGGAAAGCAGAAAATCACAGATAACAGACATTTTTTTGCTCATAAGCCACGCTGGCAAAATTATCTTTGCGCATTGCTAAATGCGGAACAATTATGACTTTGCTGAATGAGCTGGAAAAACTGCTGCCGGCAGACAGGATCAAATCACGCCTGATAGACCGGATTGCTTTTGCTTCCGATGCCGGATTTTATCACCTCGTGCCCCGGGTGGTGGTACAACCGGAAAATGAAGAGGAGGTAATTCAGCTTTTCCGGATTTCTCATCAGTATCGTATACCCGTCGTGTTCCGTACCGGTGGCACCAGCCTCTCCGGACAAAGTATTACCGATGGTATACTCGTTGACCTCAGCCAGTACTGGCGCCAGGTGAATGTAGAACAGGAGGGTGAGCGGGTGCGGGTGCAGCCCGGCATTACAGGGGCCATGGTAAATGCCCATCTACGCCGTTACAAGCGAAAAATAGGACCTGATCCATCCAGCATCAGTGCTGCTATGATGGGCGGTATCCTTTCCAACAATGCCAGTGGTATGTGCTGCGGCGTGCGGTATAATTCCTATCACACCACCCGTGCTATCCGGTTTATACTGCCCGATGGGCAGTGTTTTTCTACGGAGGAGTCCACCGATTATGAGCGCTTTGTCAGCAATTGCACATCACTGGCGGATGAGTTGCTGGATTTACGAAAAGAAATACTGAATGACCCGGTACTGCAGCAAAAGATCCGTGATAAATACAGAACAAAGAATACAGTCGGTTACTCCCTGAATGCGCTGCTGGATTATGAGCACCCACTTGATATTTTTGCGCACCTCCTCATAGGGGCAGAAGGTACACTGGCTTTTATTGCTTCGGCTGTGCTGGAAACCATTCCGGATCAGCCCTGCAAAGCCACTGGCCTGCTTTATTTCCCCAACATATTTGATGCCTGCAATGCCATTGCTCCATTGATCGATGCGGGTGCAGAAATGGTGGAGTTGATGGACCGGGCCTCCCTTCGTTCTATTGAGCATATGAAAGGGATCGATCCTTTTATTGCTACTTTGCCGGAGGCCGCTGCTGCATTACTCATCGAGTTTCAGGAAGCAACTGATGCCGCCATTGATCAGCGGGTAGATCAGTTTCTGGCTTCTGTTACAGGGCTTGCCCTGCTCAACCCGCCTGTATTTACCAGAGATGCAGAAGAGCGGGAGTTTTTATGGAAAGTGCGGAAAGGATTGTTTCCGGCGGTGGGTGCTGTACGGGCAAGTGGTACCACGGTGATACTCGAGGATGTGGCTTTTCCGCTACATCACCTTGGCCACGCCATACTGGATCTGCAGCAACTCTTTGCCCGCTATGAATATGATAATGCCATCATTTTTGGTCATGCCAAAGACGGCAATATTCATTTTGTAGTAACACAGGCTTTCGACACAGCGGCTGAGATAGAACGTTATGATCATTTCCTGCGCGATGTTGTGCATCTGGTGGTGAACAGGTATGAAGGCACATTAAAAGCCGAACATGGCACCGGACGCAATATGGCTCCTTTTGTAGAGACAGAATGGGGTGGTGCGGCTTATACTATTATGAAAAGGATCAAGCAGGCGGCCGATCCCCAATCCTTGCTTAATCCCGGCGTAATCATCAATGACGATCCGGAAGTGCATATCCGTAATCTGAAGCCATTACCTGCGGTAGAAGAAGAAGTAGATAAATGTATTGAATGCGGTTATTGTGAACATCGCTGCCCCAGCCGCGATCTTACCCTTACTCCCCGGAGAAGGATCGTGGTTCGTCGCGCCCTGACCGGCATGCAGGCAGCCGGGCAGCAAAAAGAATATAATGAATTGCTCGGCCAGTATCAGTATGATGGTCTCGATACCTGTGCTGTAGATGGATTGTGTGCAGGCGCCTGCCCGGTTGATATCAATACGGGCGATCTTGTAAAAAGACTGCGTCGTGAAAACCATTCCGCGCGTGCCAATAAGCTGGCCCTGCAGGCGGCCCGGCATTTTGGTAAACTGCAATGGGCCGCGCGTAGTGCGCTTACTGTTGGAAATGCACTCAATAAACTATTCGGCAGTAAGACAATGCCGCGCATAACCCGTTTGCTGAAACGGCTCATACCATCCTTTCCGCTTTGGACAGATGAGTTGAGTGCTCCGCCGTCTTTGAAAGCATTGCGCAAGCAATCGCGCGTTTCGCCGGCGGCAGACTCACCTGCTGTTGTATATTTTTCCAGCTGTATATCCCGGATGATGGGAGCGGGACAGCAGGGCAAAAAAAGTATTCTGGACACATTCCTCGCCGTATCAGAAAAAGCCGGTATTGCCGTAGTGGTGAGTAAGCCGTTGCTTTCGGGATGCTGCGGACAAATATTTTCATCAAAAGGATACGCCAGGGCATATCGTCATACTGCTGCCCAGGTGGTAGCTCAGCTATGGGAAATAACTGATGGCGGTCGTATTCCTGTTGTGATGGATGTAAGTTCCTGCACAGTTACCCTGCTGCAGTTGGGGCAGGTACTGGAACCAGCACAACGCAGGCAGTATGAACAGCTGCGCATATTAGATAGTATTGACTATTTGAGCGAGATGATATTGCCCCGGGTTACTGCTATAAAAAAGAAAGACCGCGTTATGCTGCATCCGGTATGTGCACTCGAAAAAATGGGTGGGCGTCAGAAATTTATCCGGCTGGCAGAGCAGCTGGCTTACGATGTGCAGGTGCCCATGAGTGCAGGGTGCTGCGGAATGGCAGGTGACCGGGGATTTCTTTTTCCCGAACTGACCACAGCTGCCACACGGGCAGAAGCAAAAGAGGTAATGGCGGCGCAATATGATGGTTATTATTCTACCACCAAAACCTGCGAAATGGCACTTTCTGCTGCCACCCAGCGTGACTATGAGTCAATACTGTACCTGGCCGATGAGGTGCTGAATGCCTGATATTTATCCGGAATCGTTTGCGTATTAATCTGTCTTTATAAAGCCGGGGCATGCTATTTTCGTTTCAAAGGCTATATCTCTGATGATAACGAAAAAGCTTGCTTCACTTCTCGTAGCTATTTGCATATGTCTGCCCCTGCTACGGGCGCAAAAATCCATACGCCTTAATAATGGATGGGAGTTTCTGCGCCAGGACCTCGGTGGTATCTGGGAAGCTGTAAGGCCCGTACCCAAAGGTGGAGCCGAAAGTGTTCCCTTCTGGCAACCCGTTTCACTGCCACATTGTGTAAATGCCGCAGATGCGGTTGACCCCGACGTGAATTATTACCAGGGACCGGCATGGTACCGTACACAACTGAAAGTGGAGAATCCTTATCAGCAGGGAAGAACGCTGCTGCATTTTGAAGGCGCCGGTCAGAAGACACAGGTGTATCTATATACAACACTGGTTGGTTCGCACACCGGTGGCTATGATGAGTTTACTGTAGATATTACCGATGCTGTTGCTGCGTTCAGCAAAACTGCGGTTTGCCGGGAACGTTTTGGTGGCCGTATTCCCATTTCTATCCGTACAGATAACTCACGCGATCTGGAAATGATCCCTTCCAGTCTTTCGGATTTTAATGTTTATGGCGGTATTTACAGATATCTTAACCTCGTATATCAGCCAGCTGTTTCTATTGATAAAATTTTTGCCGATGTGGATGTAGATAAAGAAGGAAAACTGGGCACGGTACAGGTGAGGGCCAGATTATATAATCCATCAGCAGCGGCAACAGGAACGATGATGATCCGATTGCTTGATGCTGCCGGAAAAATAATACAGGAACAAACCGTACAACCCGGATCAGATCAGCAGCCACTGGCGCAGTTTCGGTTAAAGAAACCGGCACTGTGGTCACCCGATCGCCCTCAACTCTATACATTGGAAGCTATACTTGGCGAAACACGGCTGGTAGAAAAGATTGCCTTCAGGCATGCGGAGTTTGTAGAAAAAGGCCCTTTCCTGCTAAATGGCAAAAGATTGTTGCTGCGCGGTACACACCGTCACGAAGATCATGCAGGTGTAGGCGCGGCGATGACAGAAGAACAAATGCGCGAAGAAATGATACTCATGAAAGAAATGGGTGTCAACTTTATCAGGCTGGGTCATTATCAGCAATCATCTATCATACTTAACCTCTGTGATAGTCTGGGCATGCTGGTATGGGAAGAAATACCGTGGTGCCGGGGAGGACTGGGCGGTGATGTCTATAAAGATCAGGCCCGCCGTATGCTGCGTAATATGATCGAGCAGCATTACAATCATCCATCTATAATAATCTGGGGCCTTGGAAATGAAAATGACTGGCCGGGTGATTTTGAAGAATTTGATAAGGTGAAAATAAGGGCATTCATGAAAGAGCTGAATGACCTGAGTCATAAGCTGGATCCGGCCCGCAAAACAGCTATCCGCCGCTGCGATTTTTGCAGCGATATTGTAGATGTATATTCTCCATCCATATGGGCAGGCTGGTATCGCGGTATTTACACAGAATACAAATCGGTATCGGAAGCCGAGATGAAAAAGGTAAAACACTTCTTGCATGTAGAATGGGGAGGCGACAGCCATGCAGGCCGCCATGCTGAAAATCCGGATAAAGTGTTGCAGGCAATCAACAGCAATGGATCGGCCGATGAGCGTGCTGGAGATGCCAGCCTGTATGGCGGCGCTGCGCGTGTATCAAAAGATGGTGACTGGAGCGAGTCTTATATCTGCAACCTGGTCGACTGGCATTTGAAAGAGCAGGAAACAATGCCCTGGCTTACGGGAACTGCACAGTGGCCATTCAAAGATTTCTCGACACCGCTGCGTCCCGAAAATCCTGTTCCGTATGTAAATCAAAAAGGAGCGGTAGAACGCGATCTTACTCCCAAAGAGTCGTATTATGTATACCAGTCATACTGGACCAGCAAACCCATGGCACATATTTATGGCCATACCTGGCCCGTGCGCTGGGGTGAGGAAGGCGAAGAGAAAATGATCAAGGTCTATTCCAATTGCGATGAAGCCGAGCTCTTGGTGAATGGAGTAAGCCAGGGAAAAAAGAAACGCAACAGCCAGGACTTTCCTGCTGCCGGACTGCGCTGGAATGTACCCCTGCATAAGGGAGTGTACTCCGTGCAGGTGAAAGCCTGGAAAGGAAAAATGCAGGTGCAGGATTCCATCCGGTTTACTTATGAAACGGCGAAATGGGATAAGCCCGCTGTCATTCAGTTAAAACAAACAGCACTCAGCAATGGCGTTGCAACGATTGAAGCGGTGCTGAAGGATGCCAGCGGAATACAATGCCTCGATGCTGCACAGCTTATCAGTTTTGATCTGACCGGCGATGGGCAGTTGATAGACAATCAGGGTACCTCATCGGGTTCGCGTAAAGTGCAGTTGTATAACGGGCGTGCGGTAATACGGGTAAAATTGCAGAAAGGGCGGTCGGTACTGAGTGCGCAGATCAACGGTGTACCCACAGCTTTTATTAATCTTCAATAGATCATGTACATGCGCTGTGTGAAAAGGGTAATAATAAATATATGGGTAAGCGGTCTGCTTTGCTTAACGCTGCAGGCGCAACCAACGGGCAATGAGCTGAAGGAGATAAGCAAAACACTGCGTAAAAGTATATTGACAAAAGCAGAATGGGCATTACGGCAGTCGCCGGTAACGGTAACGGCAAATCGCGCGCAGCGCAGTGCAGGAGGCATACATGATTTCTTCAGTGAAGGAGATTACTGGTGGCCGGATCCGGCCAATCCCGATGGAGCCTATATACAGCGTGACGGCATGACAAACCCGGAGAATTTTGTAGCACACCGGCAGGCGATGATCCGTTTTAGTGAAATAGTGGGGAGTCTGGCAGCCGCATATAAAATCACAGGCAGGAAGAAATACGCAGAAAAGGCTTTAGAGCATTGCGATGCCTGGTTGATGGATACAGCTACACGCATGACACCTCATCTTTTGTATGCACAGGCGATCAAAGGACGTGTGACTGGCAGGGGAATCGGAATTATCGATGCCATTCACCTGATGGAAGTAGTGAAAGGGCTGGAGGTAATAGAAAAACGAATGCCACGCATGTCGGTTAAACGGCGGCAGGCATACCGCCAATGGTTTGCTCAGTACCTTCAATGGGTAACAACTCATGCCTACGGTCTCGATGAAATGAAAGCCGCCAACAACCATGGTACCTGCTGGGTAATGCAGGTGGCAGTATTTGCCGGGTATACGGGCAACGATTCATTGCGTGCCATGTGCAGTCAGCGATTCAAGGAAGTTCTTTTGCCGTCACAAATGGCTGCCGATGGCAGTTTTCCGCTTGAACTGAAACGGACCAAGCCTTACGGATATTCGCTGTTTAATCTCGATGCAATGGCAACCATCTGCCAGGAGTTGAGCAATACACACGATAATCTCTGGCAGTTTACATTGCCCGATGGACGATCGATGGAAAAGGCCATTCAGTTTTTGTATCCCTGGGTAGTTAATAAAAGCGCGTGGCCCTATGCAAAAGATGTGATGTACTGGGAACAGTGGCCCGTGGCGCATCCATTCCTGGTCTTTGGCGGACTGGCATTGCAGCAGAAGACCTGGTTGCAGACATGGACGAGGCTGGAGCATGCTCCAACTGTGGAAGAAGTAATTCGTAATCTGCCCGTCCGTAACCCTTTACTTTGGATAGATGAAAAGAAGAGCTATGAATAAAAAATATTTGCTGACAGCGACGCTAGCTGTGATCGTTTTTGCCGGCTATGCTCAGCCAGTTAAGATCAAAAAAGTATTTGCAGATGCTGGAAAACAAATGACGCTGATGCTGGCAGAGATTCCTGCTGCAAAGCAGGGGCATGCCGATTGGGTATCGCCGCGTACGCTGGAAAAAGGAAGTCTGCGTATGGTGCCTTCGCGCGACTGGACAAGCGGTTTTTTCCCCGGCATACTCTGGATGTTGTATGAGTATTCAGGAAAAGCAAGCTGGAAAGAACAGGCAATACATTATACAAAGCAACTGGAACAGGAGAAATGGAATCGCGGTACACACGATATGGGATTTAAGTTGTATTGCAGCTATGGACTGGGATACCGCCTTACCGGTGATACGCAGATGCGCGCTGTGCTCCTGCAGGCGGCGCGTACACTGAGCACAAGGTTTAACCCAACGGCCGGAGTGATCCGCTCCTGGGATCATAACCGGGATAAATGGGATTACCCTGTCATCATCGACAATATGCTCAACCTCGAGTTGCTGTTTGCAGCTACACAGCTCAGCGGGGATTCCAGTTTTTACCGCATAGCCGTCAGTCATGCCAATACCACCCTGCGCAATCATTTCAGGCCCGATTACAGTTCTTATCATGTGGTGAGTTATGATACCATCACCGGGGCACCGGTGAAAAAAAATACACATCAGGGTTATGCCGATGCATCTGCCTGGGCACGGGGCCAGGCCTGGGGTATCTACGGATATACGATGTGTTACCGGTTTACAAAAGACACTGCCTATCTGCAACAGGCCCGGCATATCGCCGATTTTATGCTCAAACATCCGCGTATGCCGGCCGATGGTGTGCCTTACTGGGATTATGATGCGCCCAATATTCCCAACGAAGAGCGGGATGCCTCTGCCGCAGCGGTACTGGCTTCAGGATTATACGAGTTGAGTGGGTATTTGGCAAACGGAAAATATTATCGCAAACAGGCCGATCATATCATGCGGTCGCTGACGCAGAAATACAGAGCACCGTTGGGTACGGCAAGCGGATTTATCCTGCTGCACAGCACCGGATCCAAACCTGCCAAAAGCGAAGTGGATGTACCGCTAATCTATGCCGATTATTATTACCTCGAAGCACTGCTGCGAAGCCGTGCTAAGTAATCGTATCAGGCGGTGGATTGCCGCTCTACAATCACCGAAGGGAAAATGGCCTTTTTCTCTTTTGGCAGCAACACTTTCTTTTCTACCAGTTTGAATAAGACGGTAGCCGCTTCATTGCCTATCTCATAAGCAGGCTGCACAATGGTTGATAGTGGCGGATCAAAAAGTGCGGTAGCAGCCAGGTTGGAGAAACTGATCACTTTAAGCTGCTGAGGAATTTTTAGCTGCAACTCACGACATACTTCATAGGTATTGATCGCCAGTTTTTCTACTGCCGTAAAAATGGCATCTGGCCGGTCGGGGCCTAACAGCAATTCACGGATCAGTTGCCTGTTTTCTTCATCGTTGTGACTGCAGGCCAGCAGTCGGGCATTTTGTGTCATGCCATTTTTTTCCAGCGCCTGCAGATAACCTTCTTTGCGGCGGCTGCTGATCGAAAGGCGGTCAGACATTGACAGGAAAGCAATCTGCCGGCATCCTTTTGCCAGCAGCAACTCAGTGGCTTTTGCGGCGGCCTCCGCATCGTCGGTGGTCACATTGGGAGCTGCAATACCTTCGGCAATACGATCAAAGAATACGAGCGGCAGGCCAGAATCGGCAATGCCCTGCAAATGTTCAAACTGCGTGGTAGTATTGGACACAGAGATCATGATGCCATCTACACGGCCATTGCGCAGCACCTGCAGGATGTCTGACTCACGTACATGGTCTTCGTGGCTCAGGTAAATGAGTACATGGTATCCTTTTTTCTGCGCCACATCCTCGACTCCGTTCATGACTTTGGAGAAAAAATTGTTTTCAATTTCAGGAAGGATTACGGCAATGGTCTTACTCTTGCTTTGCCGCAGACTGCTGGCGTGCGGATTGGGCTGAAAACCCAGTGACTGTGCCAGCGCTTTTACGCGATCCTTCGTTTCCTGGCTTATCTCATGACTGCCGCGCAGCGCCCTCGACACCGTGGAGGCCGAAAGATTTAATTCTTTGGCCAGCTGTTTCAGATTTACATTCTCCATATCAGATCCTCCTTCTCCTGTTTTTTGATCGTACGCAAACGTTATTCGTAAACGATTGCGTGGAAAAATCATTGTAACCTGCTTTTCACTCAAAAAAAGGCAGTAAAATTACCGAAAGATAGGAGTAAAGTTGAACATTGTGTTCAGTTGTGCCCGAAATGGCCTTTTGGCCCCTTTGGCTCCGCTATAGCTTGTGAGTTTCAGGTATTTTGATCAACTTCATAGGCTACAGACTTTCTCTTTATTCTTATACCATTAACTAAACCAATACTACCAGGTTGCTGGTACGATGTATGGAGTCAAAACGATTAGCTGGCAAAGTAATAATTGTAACAGGTGGCACAGGCATACTGGGTCACGCATTTAATGAAGCCCTGGCCCGCGAAGGGGCCTGCCTGGGAATTCTGGGCCGTAATAAAGAGGTAGCAGAAGCACGGGCCTGCGCCATCAATAAAGCAGGAGGCAATGCCCTGGCGCTGCAGGCAGATGTACTGGATGAACACCAGTTGAAAAACGCCTCTGCCGCCATACTGGACAAATTTGGCCGCATCGATGGCCTGGTCAATGCAGCCGGTGGTAATATGGTAGATGCCGTAGTGCAAAACGGCAATGATATTTTTCATCTCAACCTGACCGCCTTGCGCGAGGTGATGGAACTGAATGTATTTGGAACCCTGCTGCCTACGCAGGTGTTTGGTAAGGCTATGGTCGAAAGTGTGGGTGAAGGCAGTATCGTCAATATATCTTCCGTAGCCGCTCATCAGGCACTCAGCAAGGTGCTGGGTTACAGCATGGCCAAGGCCGCTATTGAAGGCTATACCAAATGGTTTGCGGTGGAAATGGCCAATCGCTATGCCGATAAGCTGCGTATGAATGCACTGGTGCCCGGCTTTTTTCTGACAGAACAGAATAAAACACTGCTAACCCGCGAAGATGGCGGTTATACCGAACGCGGGCAGGATGTGATACGCAACACACCGTTTAAACGCTTTGGCCGCCCCGAAGAATTGACCGGAGCTCTGGTATGGTTGCTGAGCAATGAATCAGTATTTGTGAATGGAACCTCTATTGTAGTAGACGGAGGCTTCCTGGTAAACAGTGGGGTATAATGATGAAGAAAGAAATGTTTTGTTTTGAACAGACTATGCGCTGGTTTGGCCCGGCCGATCCGGTAAGCCTGCGTGATCTGCGCCAGGCCGGATGTACGGGCGTTGTGACTGCATTGCATCATATTCCCAATGGTGAAGTATGGACTGAGTCGGAGATTGCCCGTCGCAAACAACAGATCGAAGAAGCCGGTATGCGCTGGTCGGTAGTAGAAAGTGTGCCAATACATGAGGATATAAAGACGAGACGCGGACAATACCAGCAATATATCCGCAACTATACAGAAACACTGCGCAACCTGGCTGCATTGAATATTCCGGTGGTGACATACAATTTTATGCCCGTACTGGACTGGACACGCACCGATTTGAGTTATACCTGTGCCGATGGCAGTAAGGCATTACGCTTTGAGCAATCGGCTCTTATCGCTTTCGATGCGTTTATTTTAAAACGTCCGGGAGTAAAGGAGGAATATACTGCGGAACAACTATCCGCTGCAGAGCTGCGCCTGTTAAGTATGACAGAGGAAGAACAGAAGCAATTGCAGCGTAACATAATTGCCGGGCTACCGGGGAGTGAAGAAAGTTTTACCCTTGCCAAGTTTCAGGAAGCACTCGATGCATACGCAGGTATAGATGAAGCTGCATTGCTCGATAACCTGATTTATTTTCAGCAACAGGTTATGCCTGTGGCGCAGGAAACAGGCATCCGTATGGCCATACATCCAGATGATCCGCCTTATCCCATATTCGGACTACCACGTATCGTAAGTACAACTGAGCAACTCACCCGTTTTTTTGATGCAGTCGATTATCCCGCCAATGGGCTCTGCTTCTGTACTGGGTCGTTTGGTGTACGGGCCGATAATGATCTGCCGGATATGGTGCGGCAATGGGGCAGTCGTATTCATTTTGTGCACCTGCGCAGCACCAAACGCGATGAGGCTGGCAATTTTTTTGAAGCCAATCACCTCGAAGGTGATGTAGATATGTACGCAGTGATAAAAGAGCTGCTCACTGTCATGCAGCAGCGGGGGCAAAGCCTGCCCATGCGTCCCGATCATGGACATCAGATGCTCGATGATCTGCATAAGATCACCAATCCCGGTTATTCGGCTATCGGGCGACTGCGCGGCCTGGCCGAGTTGCGCGGCCTGGAAATGGGAATTGCCCGCTCGCTTTATTGATCACCGCCACCAGGCACTATCTGTATAACATTTTACATGATTTATACAACAAGGCAGGAGACCGGTCAGCCATAGATTGGTGTCTTTTGCTTGCAGACATACAGGCAAACTTGTCTGTATCCGGTCATTCCTATGCTAAATACGATGGTTTTCGAAATCGTTTTCGTAAATAAAGAACTGTCAATTGTTCCACGGTTGGTAAAAATTAAACAATTTAACATCCGATTCGAATGGATTGCTTTGCTGAGAACTGCTGCTTAATGAAACGATCATTTTCTCCAAGAGAAAACTCCTGACACTACAGGTTACCCTTCGCAGCATTTTCTGCCCGGCTTTCCAAAAAAAATTACGGAAAATAAGATAACCCAGTAATCAGCTCATGTAGCAGTGTACGCAAAAGTGCTGCTGCTGACAGGTGTAAAAAAATATGATTTACATCCTGCTGGTCATCTTTTTGCCCTTAATTAAACATAGTACTGAAACCGTAAAAACAACGATTGCTGTATGAAAGCTCAATCTGTTTCTTTCCGGCAGTTACTTCCCTCGCGGGGAAGGATGCTGTCATTCATTCTCTTTTTGCCACTATTGCTGGCAACCCTCTTATCGCAGGCTCAGGACAAAACCGTCAAAGGGGTGGTAAAAAACGCCCAGGGTCAGGCACTTGCAGATGTAACTGTTATGATCCAGGGTTCTGTATCAGGTGTGGTTACCGATGCAGAAGGTCGTTACTCTATTCAGGCGTCAGCTACATCTGTGCTGCAGTTTTCCTTTACCGGCTATGGCACGCGTGAAGAAATTGTGGGTGCCCGCACCGTTATTGATGTAACGCTCGTAGAGTCTGCACAAACGCTGGAGAGCGTAGTCGTCATTGGTTATGGCACGCAAAAGAAAGTAAATCTGAGCGGTGCAGTAGCTCAGGTACAGGGAAAAGATCTCGTGAATCGCCCGGTACCCAATGTGACCAGTGCCTTGCAGGGTGTACTGCCCGGTGTTACCGTCGTAAGAGGCAGTGGTAAGCCAGGCGAGGAAGGCTATGGTGTTCGGATCCGTGGTTTTTCATCCGCAAACTCTGCCAATGCACTCGTACTCGTAGATGGTATTGAGCAGGACCTTAACCTGCTTGATCCAAACGATATCGAAAGTATCTCTGTGCTCAAAGATGCTTCTGCTTCGGCTATTTATGGAGCCCGTGCTGCTGCCGGTGTGATACTGGTTACTACCAAACAGGCTTCTGCAGGAAAAACAAAGATCAATTTCAATACATATTATGGCGTTAACATCACTGCGCGTCAGCCGCAACGCCTCGACTCATGGGATGAGCAGACGCTCATCGATGAAGCCCGCTTCAATGCCACCGGCGCTGCAGAGTTTAATGCAGAGCAGATCGAGTGGTTGAAGAACCCCAACTTTACCTATCGCCCTAACCCTACCCAGGATCGTTGGGAATATTATGGCAACAACAACTGGGTGAAAGAAGGCATGGACAAGATCAATCACATGCAGAATCATTCACTTTCTGTAGGTGGTGGCGAGCAGCGCCTCAATTATCTTATTTCCGGCAGCTATTACAAACGTGATGGGGTATTACGTTTTGGTCCGGACGACAACTCCCGCTATAACCTGAAGCTTAACCTCAATGCGGAACTCAACCGCTACATGAGTGTAAAAGTTACAGCCGGATATATTGGCTCTATCGTAAGAGAGAATGCCTTTGGTACAGAGCAGATCATTAATCGTCTTTACAGAAGCCGGGCCCGTCAGTCGCTGTACACACCTCCCGAAGATATTACCGGTCAGCCTTACAATGGCGACCTGCAGATCAATGCAGTAGATATTGAGAAAAACGGTGGGTTGGAAACGCGTAAATATGAAACCTTTACCGGTCGTGTAAACTTCCAGGTTAAGAATGTGATTAAAGGGCTCACTCTTGATGTAGTAGCATGGCGCAACCAGAATTATTACAATATGGAAAACAACCGTCGTAGTTTGTACTGGTATGGACGTACCACCAACACGGTTCGTTTTAGTGTGAATGTGCCTAACTCGATCACATTGACAAAAAACAGAGCGTATCAGAATAACCTGCAGGGATTCCTGACCTATAACTTCAAACTGGGGCAGGATCATAATTTCACCGTCTTGCAGGGTGCTTCTTATGAAGAATACCGGAAGGATGAATTTTCTGCCTCGGCCCAGAGTATGATCACCAACGATTTCTTTAGTCTCAACTTTGGCGACCCGCTTACTAAAGCCAATAGCGAGCTGGTACAGACATGGGCGCTTGGCTCAATGTTTGGACGGTTTAACTACAGTTTCAAAAACCGATATCTGTTTGAAGCATCCTATCGCTATGATGGCAGTTCGCGACTGGCTCCCGAAAACAGATGGCAACTCTTTCCTTCCTTTTCTGCCGCATGGCGCGTGAGCCAGGAAGATTTTATGCAGAATGTATCTTTCCTGTCTGATCTGAAAATCCGCGCCTCCTGGGGTCAGCTGGGTAATGGTTCTGTACTGGGCCTGTATGATTATATTCCCCTGCTCACCAGTGGTCTTACTACCAGCAATAACCTCGTATTTAATGGTGTGCGTACTCAGTATTTCTATCAGAATACACTGGCTTCGCCTCAAAAAACATGGGAAACGGTGGAGCAGTCCAATATTGGTGTAGACGTGAGCTTCTTTAAAAACAGGCTTACGGTTACTGCCGATTATTATGTAAAACGCAATAAGGATATGCTGGCTACACTCAATGTGCCCAACATTATTGGTATAGCCGTATCTAGTGTAAATATCGGTGAGTTGAAGAGCTGGGGTACTGAGTTGGATGTGAAATGGCGCGATCGTGTCGGCCAGGTAGATTATCATGTTGGCTTCAATATTTCCGATAATCAGAATAAGCTGGTAAAATATGACGGCCGCAACTCAATTGGTAGTGGTGGCGTGGTTAACCTGCTGGAAGGTTATCCGCTCTATAGTGTGTGGGGATATAAAACAGCAGGTTATTTCCAGACACAGCAGGAGGCCAATGATTATAAGGCCACTGTTTCTTATCCGTTTTTTCCCAACCCCAGTGCGGGTGATGTAAAATATTTAGACCTTAACAAAGACGGAGTGATCTCCGCTGGTGAAGGTACTCCTGAAAAACCCGGCGACCTGGTATACCTTGGTACAACCAATGCCCGCTACTCGTATGGTTTCGATCTTGGATTTTCCTGGAAAGGTCTTGACTTCGGCATGTTCCTGCAAGGCACATTGCAACGTAAGTTCCTGATCAATGAAGGTACGCTGTCGCCCATTTTGGGTACGGCAGATATGCCCTGGACGATTCATATGGATCGCTGGACACCTGAGAATCCCGATGCTATGTTTCCCCGCATGTACCAGACGAGTGCACACAACTATCGTCCGTCAGACAAATGGGCGCAGAATGGCAGTTACATCCGTCTGAAAAATCTGCAGATCGGGTATAAGGTTCCGGTCAACAAAAAGTTTGTACGTGAACTGCGTGTGTATGTAAGCGGTCAGGATCTCTGGGAAAGCACTAAAGTGCTGAAGGTATTTGATCCTGAAGTTGGTAACGACGTAAGTGCCACAACGTATCCGTTTTACCGTACAGTCTCTTTTGGTCTTAATCTTTCACTCTAATCAATGCAGGCAATATGAAAAAGACAATGAAGTTTATTTATTCCGTATTCGCAGTAGTACTGTTGCTGCCGGCCTGTAGTATTAATCGTTCGCCGGAGTCGGAATTCAGTGATGCAGATTTCTGGAATACAGAAACGGACCTGATCAATGCGGCCAACCGGATGTATCAGCAACTGGATGCCAACTGGATCGATAACCGGGCCGATGATGCAGTGAATCAATCTGGTCCTAATGCTATCAGTAATGGTAACCGGACCATTCCCAATACCAGCGGTGACTGGAATGACCGGTATGATGAAATATTCACCGCCAATAATATCCTGGAAAAAGCGGGTCGGGCTAAAGTAAGTGAAGCTGTTCTGAACCGCTACCTGGGCGAAGCGCGTTTCTTCCGCGCCTATGCCTATCTGAGCCTCGTACAGAAATATGGCGATGTGCCACTGGTATTAAAAACACTCGATATTACATCGCCTGAGTTGCTGATGGGACGTACTCCCCGTGCAGAAGTGATGCAGGCCATCTATGATGATCTGGATTTTGCAGCGCAATGGCTGCCCGCACGCAGTGCTCTGCCTGCAGCTCAGTATGGCCGTGTTACTAAGAGTGCTGCCTGGGCACTCAAAGCCCGCGCCGCTCTTTATGAAGGCACCCGGGCCAAATTTCATAATGATGGCAACTGGCAGCAACACCTGCAGGTGGCAGTAACTGCTGCCGAGAGTGCCATGACGCAGGGACATACGCTCTTCAGCAATTTCCGGACACTCTTCACGCAACCCGGCGAAGGTCCCGGCAATACCGAGAATATTCTTGTCAAAATTTATGGAGTGAGCAATACCAATCTGATCCTGGGACACAACAACTCCCGCGATCTGGAGAACGGCCGCATGGCTCCTACCCGTAATCTTATCCGACAGTTTCTGTACACCGATGGATTGCCGGCATTTAATACAGATAATACCGCCTCTGCTGTACAATCACCATTATTTGTAGCAGAAGGCAGTGAGCCTGCCTACAATACTGTGTTGCAAAACCGTGACCCCCGTCTTGGCTTTACCGTTTTCCTGTCGGGCGAAGAAGCGTACAAGGGTCCCTGGGTGCCCACCACATCACTGGGTGCACGCTCGGCCTTTGCGGCAAAAAAAGGATTCAATGTGGAAGATCAGACTATCAATAATGCAGGTACAGTAGATCGCATTCTTATCCGTTATGCAGAAGTGCTGTTGATATATGCCGAAGCGAAGTTTGAACTGAATGAGTCTATTTCAGATGCAGATCTTGATAAATCGATCAATCTGTTGCGTACCCGTGTTGGCTTCAATGTAAAACTTACCAACGCGTTTGTAAATGTCAACAACCTGAGTATGCGCGAAGAAATCCGTCGCGAGCGCACGGTTGAACTGGCACTGGAAGGATTCCGGTACGATGATCTGATACGCTGGAAAACAGCCGAAACTGTTTTACCACAGAATTTGCTCGGTGCCAAATTTGTGGAAGCAGACTGGCCCAATACCAATGCCAACAGCCTTAATCTGAATGCAGACCGCGTGCTGATTGTAGAGCCCGCATCGACCCGGCATTTTGAAGCCAACCGCGATTATCTATATCCGGTACCATTTAATGAGATCACGCTTAGCGGTGGTAATGTGGTACAGAATCCTAACTGGCAATAATTGATTTAAAAAGTAAGCTTATGCAATTCAAATTCTTTAAATATATGACAGGCGCAGCGGCAGCTCTTTTACTGCTGGCCTCCTGCGAAAAGAAAGATTATCCGGTAGGACTGCCCGAATACGAGCATCATTATTATCTGGCATATCTGCCCAACAATAATACACAGGTAAATGTACAGCGGACTCAAACCGCCCTGCTCAAATTTCCTGTACAGTTCTATTCTGCTTATACCCGCAATTATGATGCAGTAGGACAGTATCAGATCGTGACTGATGGAATTGCCAATCCGGCGGTGCCAGGGCAGGATTTTAATATTGTAGACAAAGACGGCAATGCTATTCAGCCGGTTGATGGTAAGTATTCGTTCACCTTTGCAAAGGCGGAGCGGCGTACCGATACCATTTATGTAAAAATGCTGAATAATCCCACACCGGGTACGCGTAAAATGGAAGTGCAGATTGTCGAAAATAAAACCAACGATTATTACGTCGATATCTTTTCTACCGCCTTTCGCAGGCCGGTAGAAATCCGTTAGCAGTTGTTAGGCAATAAGCAAGCAAAAGCCCGGCGCGTAAGCGGCCGGGCTTTTTTTAGTGGACAGTGGACAGTTAATAGTGGACAGTATTAAGATCTAAGTTTTATGTACCAGGCTTCAGAAAGTGTTTAAACCCTTTATACTCTTTATACACTTTAAACTCTGTCAATTGTCAACTATTTCTTGTAGCTGATCTTGAATATCGTCCCCTGCATATCATCCGATACATATAATGAACCATCGGGGCCCTGGGCCAGTCCGCAGGGGCGGTGTTTGGCATCGCCGGGTGATTTGAGCTGGTCGGTTCCCGCAAAATTGTTGGCAAAGATTTCCCACTTACCGCTGGGTTTGCCATTGGCAAAAGGAACGAATGCTACAAAAAATCCCTGTTGCATTTCAGGTGCTCGGTTCCACGAACCATGAAAAGCTATGAATGCACCGTTGCGGTATTTTTCCGGAAACTGATTGCCGGTGTAGAATAACAGACCATTCGGTGCCAGGTGGGCAGGGAATGCGACCACCGGATCAATTGCTTTTTCACCACCGGTTTTTTTACCATCGCCCCCATACTCGGGTGCGAGTATTTTTTTGCCCTGGTTCTGGTCGTAATAAATATAAGGCCAACCCGCGTCGTCACCTTTGTTGAGTGCATACATCGTTTCGGCAGGCAGGTCGGCGCTTTGCTGCTCGGTAAAGAGTTTGGGAAACATCGAATTCAACTGGTCGCGGCCATGCTGCATAACAAAGAGTTGATTGGCCTGCTGATTCCAGTCGAGCCCTACTACATTGCGCAGACCGGTGGCATAGCGGACGCCGTCTGCAAAATGCTGATCAAGCCTGTCGGCTCTGAATTGCCAGATGCCGCCAGCCGAATCCAGGATCGGACAGGGTCGCATACCAGGTGATCCTGCCGTGCGGTCCTGCTGCTGACAGGCATTGCTGTAAGCGCCAATATTTACATAGATATTCCCCTGTTTGTCGAGTACAATTGATTTGCTGTTGTGCTGGTCGCGGTCAATCAAGCCACTTACTATTGTGGCAGGATTGTTCGGATCCACTACTTTTCCCTGTGCATCGAGCCGGTAACGATACACTCCTTCGTTGGATGATGCATACAAAAAACTATCGGCCAGGTAAATGCCGGTCCCGCCATAGTTGCCAAAACCGGTTTTCTGATCAAACAGACCATCGCCATTGCTGTCGTGCAGATATACTATGCCGTTGCCTTTTTTGGTATCTCCCATTTTTACATAAAGATCACCAGCGGATGTAATGGCCAGGTGACGGGCGGAGCCCAGGCTATCGGCTACAATGGTAGCCGTAAATCCTTCCGGAAGGGTTAGCAGGGTGTCTTTGCCGGCTATTGATTTGTCTGTGGCAGGCTCATTGGCGCAGGAAGCCAGGTAAACTACCGCAGTACTTAGCAGCAACATGCGCGTGGCGGAAAAGAAATTTTTCATATATAGTATGTTAGGTTGTGAACAGAAATCAAAGACCGCGCCGGGATGACGCAATAACAAATTTACCCATACACACTTCGGGAGCAAAAGAAAATTTTCGTAGGCGAATGCTTACGTTTATATTCGTGTAAGTATTTACTTACATAATATGACCCAGGCTGCGCGCAGAGATGTTTTTCAGGCAATAGCCGATCCCACGAGGCGGCATATAATAGGTTTACTCGCCCATGAGCAACGCAATCTTAATGCCATTGCGGCGCATTTTGATATAAGCCGGCCCGCCATTTCTCAGCATATTAAAATACTGCGCGAATGTGGCCTGGTGACAGTACGCAGGCAGGGCAGGGAGCGTATCTGCGAAGCACGCCTCAGCCAATTGAAGGAAGTGGCCGCCTGGATTGAACAATACCGCCTGTTCTGGAACAGCAAACTGGACGCACTGGAATTGTTCCTGGAGAAAAATCAGAAAAGCAAAAAACGCAAACGCTGAATAACAGAACGATTATTGTCATTAAAAACAACAGATATGAATACTACGCCATTTACGATTGAACGGCTTATCAACGCACCTGTGCAAAAAGTATGGGATGCGCTTACCGATAAAACGCAGATGAAAGAATGGTATTTTGACCTGAGCGAATTCAGGGCCGAGCCGGGTTTTGAATTCAGTTTTTATGGACAGGGGCATAAAGGCGAACAATACCTGCATCTGTGCAAAGTACTGACAGCAGAGCCGCTGAAGAAACTTAGTTACAGCTGGCAATACAAAGATATTCCCGGATATTCGGTAGTTACGTTTGAGTTGCAGCCGGAAGGTGACCGCACGCGGGTGAAACTCACGCATCAAGGTCTTGACAGCTTCCCTGCCGGCAATCCGGATTTTGCACCCGGCAGCTTTGCTCAGGGATGGACGGAACTTATTGGTACTTATCTGCCGCGTTTTGTAGAAAAGGTCTGATGGCGGTTTGCCTGAGATTATATAAAAGTTAAAGCAGGTGAATTCGTAGCTGTCAATCCTGCAAATACGCCATTTGTCAATAGTTAAGTACATTCATCCCGGCGGTGAGCATCGTTTAACGCTTATAGCCTTATTATTGCCGGAACTATTGAACCATTTATACAACTGCTGCAATGCGACTTTTTTGTCTGACATTATTCTTTCTTGCGATTTCTCTTAATTCGCTGATAGCCCAGAACAGTACCCGCCTTTACCTGATTAATAAATTGTCTGGGGTGCCGGTTGCCGATGCAAGTGTAGCTACCCCCACATACAGTTTTATGGCATTGAGCGATGAGACGGGAGTGGTGAGACTTGATGGGCTACCGACTGGCGAAACTATGCTGATTATATCCTGTATCGGATTTGCACGCCAGGAAATTAAACTGGCAGCAATACCTGCAGATGGCCGGATAAGACTGGAACCGCAGATCAGCTCGCTCAGTGAAGTAATGGTAAGCGGCCTGTCGCGCAAAGGCATTTTTCATACGATCAGCGATCTGGATATTCATGTGCGGCCTATTGCCAACTCGCAGGAAGTACTGCGTATGGTACCCGGCTTATTTATCGGGCAGCACGCAGGAGGTGGCAAGGCGGAGCAGATATTTCTGCGGGGCTTTGATATAGATCATGGCACCGATATCAATATTACAGTAGACGGGTTACCGGTCAACATGGTGAGTCATGCGCATGGACAGGGTTATGCCGATCTGCATTTTGTGATACCGGAACTGATAGATAAAGTCAATTTTAATAAAGGGCCTTATTTTGCTGATAAGGGAAATTTTGCCACAGCCGGATATGTAGATTTTCGTACAAAGGATTTTCTGGATCAGAATTTTGTGAAAGCTGAAGCGGGGCAGTTCAATACATTCAGAACCGTAATGGGTATAAATCTTTTACCCGTAGCAAAGAATAAACCCCGTTCAAAAAGCCTCTATGCTGCCGGTGAATTGTCGTACACAGATGGCTACTTTGACAGTCCGCAGGCCTTCAACCGCATTAATGGTGTGGTGAAATATCATGCGCCTGCTGGCAATCGTTCGGTGCTTACGAGCTATATATCTGCTTTTACCAGTAAATGGAATGCAAGCGGGCAGGTGCCGGATCGGGCGGTGAAGTCGGGAAGTATTGGCTGGTATGGCGCTATTGATGATAAAGAAGGTGGTCGCACCAGCCGTTACAATGCCACAGCCGAATTGCTCACGCGGCTGGATAATGGCGCACAATGGCGCAACCAGTTTTATTATTCCCGTTATCTTTTTACGCTTTATTCCAATTTTACTTTTTTTCTTAATGATCCCGTCAATGGTGATCAGATACGGCAGCAGGAAAAGCGAAACCTGGCCGGTTATCTTTCTGAGTACAGTCTCGATCATACAATCGGGAAATATAAAGCACAGTTTAAAACAGGTCTGCAATTGCGCTATGACGCTACCGATAATTCTGAGCTCAGCCGTACCAAAGACCGCAACACAGTTACAGATGCCCTCATGTATGGCGATATCAATGAGCTGAATGCCGGCGTGTACCTGCAGGAGCAACTTACCCTGCGCTCCGATCTTAATATCACAGCAGGACTAAGGGGGGATTATTTTCATAACCGCTACCGCGATGAACTGGCTGCTACCGACCTGCGTGCCAGTTCTGCTATAATAAGTCCCAAACTGAACATCAACTGGAAGGCCAGCCGCAGCGTGCAGCTTTACTGGTACAATGGGCAGGGACTGCATAGCAATGATACCCGGGTAGCGGTACAACAAAATGGACGGGAGGTGGTAACGCCAGCCTGGGGTTCTGACCTGGGAGCTATTGTAAAACTGGGACGAAGAGCGATCCTGCAATCAGCAATCTGGTATCTCTGGCTCAGGCAGGAGTTTGTATATGTAGGCGACGAAGGCGTGGTGGAAGCAGGCGGTCGTACGGAGCGGATGGGTGTGGATGTGTCATTGCGATATGAACTGCTGAAAGGATTATTTGCCGATGCCGACCTGGCTATTGCCCGTCCGCGTGCGCTGGGTGTAGCCAAAGCAGAAAGTTATCTGCCACTGGCGCCCCGTATTACCAGTTCAGGAGGCATCACTTACCGCAAACTGCAGGGACTGAATGGAAGTCTGCGTTATCGTTATATGGGAAGCCGTCCCGCCAATGAAGATAAGAGTGTATTGGCGGCAGGTTATTTTATCTGCGATGCCGCACTCAACTATACACGGCCTAAATGGGAATGCGGTATTGCTGTACAAAACATCTTTAACCGCAAATGGAAGGAGACCCAGTTTGATACCGAAAGCCGTCTTCAAAACGAACCACAGCCGGTGAGCGAAATCCATTTTACACCCGGCACCCCGTTTTTTGCCAGGGTGAGTGTGGCGGTGTTTTTTTAGGTATAAGAAGTTTAAAGAGTATAAGGGGTATAAAGAGTTTATAACAAGAGGGCATTTAATCTTTTACACTGGTCCGTATAACTCTTTATACTTTTTAAACCCATTATACACTTTAAACTTTCATTTCTCCGACTGCTTCAAAAAAAAGTAATACCCCAGAAAGCTGATAGAAATAGAAAATGCCATAATCGCCAGCGAGTGATAACCTACAGGTTGTGTGTAGTTGATAACAGTAAACCCTGCGCCGACACCTGCCAGCAATGCAAACCATTTAATCACCTGCTGGCGACTGTCTTCTCCCTTTGTCTGTAATAAAGAACTGGCCATTTCTTCGCCGATGCCCCTGTCGACAATACGGTTTTTGAGCCGGTTGTCAAGGATCAGCTTCAGCATACTGAAGATAAAGACCATAAAGATCACTAACGTGACAATGATGGCAATTGCACGGAAAACCTCCATATTCAATTGCTGCGTAAATCCGGCATCTCCCTGGGCACTGGCTGCTAAGCACAGCAGGAAAGCACTGATTGATAAAACTGTTTTTTTCATATTCTGTAATAATTATAATGTATAGGACGATGAACTGTTGTTCATGTTGCAGATGGAAAATTGTTTTCTATGTTTTTTAAACGCTGATTATAATTACGCACAAGGTCATATGCGCCCAGCATCAGCAGGCATACGCTGGCCGTGATGCCAAGAGCCATTTCGAGGCCGGGCAATCCGGAAAACAGCTCGTTTAGCTGGCTACGGAAAACATAACCCATGGTGGCACCAGCAGGTGCAATGACCAGCAAAGGCAGCCAAAGCCACCATTTGTCGGTACGATGCTCTTTTACAACCGGTATTTTTTCCATTACCAGCGCCTCCACATCGAATGAAAAATGCGGTTCAGGTAATAACTTCAGTTCTCCAAACAATGTGGTGTAGGCGGTCACCTGAGCAGCGCATTGTGCGCAGCTTTTCAGATGGGCTTCTTCTTCCGGCAGCAACTGTACTGACTGGCTGGCCAGCAGTTGCAATGTCTGATCGGAAAGATGTAGCTGATTCATAAATCCCCTTTTTTATGCAGGTGAAGTAATCGGGTTTGTAATTGCCGGCGGGCACGAAACAGGTAATTTTTTACCGTGCCTTCCGGCAAATTGGTAATGGTACAGATCTCTGCATAACTCAGCTCCTGCTGATGGTAAAGGCTTACGAGGGTACGCTGTACAGGTGGTAATTCCTGCATACAGCTTTCCAGTAAAGCCGCTCTGTCTTTCTGCACCATCATTTTTTCAATACTGCCTTCATCGGCTGCACTGGGCAATAGAGGATGTTCTTCTTCCTGGTTTTCCAGCAGGTCGCCGGCCAGTACCAGTTTTTTCTTACGCAGGTAATCAAAACAGGTGTTGTAGCTTATCTGAGCGATCCATGTTGAAAGGCGTGCCTGAAAGCGGAATCCCCCCAGGCTACGATAGGCTTTCAGATAAATTTCCTGCGCCAGGTCAGGATGATCCTCTTTGCGGGTGATCATTTTGCCTACAATTTGTGCCACCAGTCTTTCTGTGCGTTGCACAACGAGCCGAAAAGCCTGGGAGTCGCCGCCCAGAATCCTGTCAACCAGTTGTAAATCAGAAAGTAAATGGAGGTCGCTTGGTTTCACTGCATAATTTGACGTGACGGCGGCTATAATGTTGCACTAAACTACAGATTCCTGCCGGCTATTTGTTTTAGAAGACAGGAGGCATAATTGGTAAAACCCTGATTGCAAAAAAAGGGCTATTATTGACCTTCTTATATGACTGCCACAGCCCCTTTACTGGAACTGCCGCATGCACCGGTGCAGGTACCGTTTGAGATCCATAGTATGGACTGGATTGATCAGAACCGCCGCGGGCAGAATGAGCTGCCGCACCGGCATAATTATTTTGTCATTATCTGGTTCAAAAAAGGTCAGGGTACACACCTGATCGACCTTGATGCCATACCGCTCGAAGAGCAGACCGTTTACTGCATTACACCCGGTCAGATACACCTGCTCACCCAGGAAGGCAGTGCAGAGGGCTATGTAATCTCTTTTACGGCCGATTTTCTGGGTAGTGCGCAGGGCGATTTTGATCTGCTGTTTAACACAGGTCTTTTTTATGCGTTTGCAGAAAAACCCTATTTGCATTTACCGCCGGAGTTGCAGGAAGAGCTGGAAGAAATGGCCGTTAAAATGATGAAAGAATATGCCAACTTCTATTTGCTGCGGGCAGAAATATTGCGGGGCTTTCTGCGCATTTTCCTGATTTATCTGACCCGGGGCTTTGAGCGACCGGCCGTTACAGAAGCCCAGAGCAAAGGAGTAGACCTGGTAAAACGCTTCCTGGCGCTGGTAGAAAAGAATTATATCAGCAAACGTATGGTAGCCGACTATGCGGCTGAGCTGGCTGTAACGCCCAATTATCTGAATGAGGTTGTAAAAAAAGTATCCGGTTTTCCGGCCAGCCATCACATACAGCAGCGAATCATACTGGAAGCCAAGCGGCAGGCCACTTACAGCAGCGCCAGCCTCAAAGAAATTGCTTATAGCCTCGGATTCGATGACCTGGCACATTTCAGTAAATTCTTCAAAAACGTATCGGGCCAGAGCTTTACCGACTTCCGGAAAACACAGGCCAGCTGATCTCTCTTTTTACAGATTCCATGATATGTACTACACTAACCTGAATCCGTCAATTGACGGAGGGTAGCTGTGTGAATAGTTTTGTCCTGTCAAATTAATCAACTAACAATAAAACTTCAGGACAATGAAAACACTCACTCAAAAAATGATGGCGCTGCTTGTTGCCACCCTTACTGTATTTGCTGTAAATGCACAGAAACCTTCACCGGAATTGCTGAGTCCAACCAATCATGCACTGGTACTGATCGACCATGAAAGCCAGATGGCCTTTGCTGTAAAAAATATTGAAACAAATGAGCTGCGCAACAATACAGCTATAGTTGCAGGCGCTTCTAAAATATTCAAAGTGCCCACGGTGGTAACAACAGTAGCTGAAAAATCTTTCAGTGGGCCTGTTTTTGCCGAGATTTCAGAATTCTATCCGCAAAGCACCAGCAATTATATCGACCGCACTACGATGAATACCTGGGAAGATGTAAATGCGCATAAGGCTATTGTAGATAAAGGCAAAAAGAAAATCGTATTTGCCGGACTCTGGACAGGTGTATGTATTGTAGGCCCCGCGCTGAGTGCGATTGCAGAAGGTTATGAAGTGTATGTAATTACTGATGCAAGCGGTGATGTAAGCAAGGAAGCGCATGAGATGGCTGTTGCCCGTATGATACAGGCTGGTGTAAAACCCATGACGTCTATCCAGTACCTGCTTGAACTGCAGCGTGACTGGGCGCGCAGCGAAACCTACAAACCCGTTACAGATCTCGTTAAAAAATATGGCGGTGCTTATGGTATCGGTATCCAGTATGCCCATGAAATGCTGAAACACTAAATCATAATTCTCCTTTTCTCATACTGGGGCAGGCAAGCCTGCCCCTTTTTTAAATGATGCACGATGAAAACGCTCAGATCAATAATGCTGATGCTGACAATGCTGCTGGTGACTATGATACAGGCGCAGACGAGGTCTGATCTTATTATTGTCAATGCAAAGGTGCTTACTATGGATCCGGCCAATCCCCGGGCCGAAGCTGTGGTGGTAAGCAATCAGCAGATTGTATTTACAGGCAGTGTGCAGGCTGCCCTCAGACTGAAAAAGAAGCACACAAAAGTGATAGATGCCGGAGGGCGTACGCTGATCCCCGGTTTGTTTGATACACACCTGCATGTAATACGCGGTGGTCGTTTTTACAATACGGAACTTCGCTGGGATGGTGTACCTACACTTGCCCGCGCACTGACGATGCTGCGCGAGCAGGCGCAACGCACACCCAAAGGCCAATGGGTACGTGTGGTAGGAGGCTGGAATGAATACCAGTTTGCCGAGCGGCGTCTGCCTACCCTGCAGGAGATCAATGAGGCTACGGGTGATGTACCCACATTTATCCTGTATTTATATGGTAAAGCCTGGCTCAACAAAGCCGGACTGGCCCTGCTGGGCATTGATGGAAATTCTCCTAACCCACCCGGGGGACTGATAGAGAAAGATGATGCCGGTAATGCAACCGGTCTGCTGGTAGCCGAGCCCAACGCATTTATCCTTTACAGCACACTGGCCAAACTGCCTGAACTGACTACTGCAGAAAAGATCAACAGCACACTGCAGTATATGACAGAATTAAACAGGCTTGGAGTAACAGCTGTTATGGATGCCGGTGGCGGATTTCAGAATTTTCCCGACGATTATGCCATCACCGATTCGCTGAATAAACTGGGACAGATTACGGTGCGTCTTCCTTATTTTCTTTTTGCCCAGAAAAAAGGTACTGAACTAAGCGACTATCAGCGTTGGACAGGCATGGTTGACATAGAACATCACAGTACGCATGGTGTGGATTATGCCGTAGCAGGTGGCGGAGAAAACCTGGTGGCAGATGCGGCAGACTTTGAAAACTTCCTGTTTCCCCGTCCGGAGTTGCCTGCAAGCATGGAAAACAATCTTAAAGCGGTGATCTCTTTGCTGGTCCGGAAACGCTGGCCTTTTCGTCTACACGCCACTTATAACGAAAGTATATCGCGCGATCTGGATGTGATTGAAGCAGTGAATCGCGAAACGCCCCTGAATGGATTGCTGTGGATTATTGATCATGCTGAAACGATAAGTGAAGAAAATATGAAACGGGTAAAAGCCCTGGGAGGAGCTATTGCCATTCAGCATCGTATGGCTTACCAGGGAGAAAGTTTTATACATCGCTATGGTAAAAAGGCTGCTGAGAATGCTCCACCTGTAAAAAGAATGATGGAGCTGGGAATACCTGTAGCACTTGGTACGGATGGTACACGCGTAGCAAGTTATAATCCATGGGTGGCGTTTTACTGGTTCACTACCGGTAAAACAACCGGAGGCGCACAGGTGATGGCGGCAAACAATACAATAGACCGGCTCACCGCATTGCGTTTGTTCACGACCGGCGGCTACGAATTGCTGCGCGAAAAAAATAAAGGAATGATACGGGCAGGTTACCTGGCAGACCTCGTATTGCTCAACCAGGACCTGGAAACGATACCCGATGAGGCATTGCTGAAAATGCAGTCTGTGCTCACCCTCGTAGATGGGAAAATCGTATTCGGACAGGCACCCTTTACCAAATGGGCACCGGCACCGCTGCCTGTAATACCTGCCTGGAGCCCGGTGGCGGTCTATGGCGGTTACCAGTACTGAAACAATGATTACATACAAGCGAATAAGTGTTTATGAAAAAATATCTTAACCTGCTAAGTACTCCTTATCCAGCAGCATGGGTATATCATGTTTCGTTGCTGTTTTTCAGAGTGCTTGTGTCGCTTCAACTGATGATAGTACACGGTTTAAAAAAGATAGGGATAGGTGTGGCGGAAGCAGAGCAGGTACCCAATCCACTACATCTGCCAGAAGGTTTCAATCACCTGTTTGCTATAGCCGGCAACCTGGTATTCCCTGTTTTTATCATCATCGGGTTTTTGACCAGACTGGCCGTATGGCCGGTACTCGCCATTACCCTCACCGGATATTTTGTATTACATTGGCATGACCCGCTACTGGTAAGCGACACACCATTTATCTACAGTGTGGTCTTTTTACTGATAGCTGTGCTGGGAGCGGGTAAGTATTCAATAGATTACTGGTTATATCAAAAAACACGCTTATGAAACTGACCTGGATCATTGTAGCCCTTGTATCGGGAGCGGTATTGCCGCTGCAGGCCGGATTGAATGCACGCCTTGGTCGTGCAGCTGCCAATCCCATTTATGCTTCACTCATTTCTTTTGTAATCGGCACACTGGCATTGTTGCTGTATGTAATCTTTTCGCGGCAATCTGTGTCCTGGCAGGGACTGCGTGAAGCTCCTGCATATGTATGGCTGGGTGGATTACTGGGCGCATTTTATGTAACGGCTATCGTACTTGCATTTCCGCAAATTGGTCCTGCACTTACGTTTGGTCTTGTAGTGGCCGGCCAGATGCTCATTGCGCTGCTGCTGGACCATTTCAGTATACTGGTAGCAAACCCGCATCCGGTCAATATATGGCGTGTGCTGGGCGTGCTCATGATTGTGGGAGGCGTGGTGCTGATCCGCAAATTCTGATGTATGAGAAAAGTCTTCTTCATAATATTTCTTCAATGCCTGTGTTTTTTAGCGCAGACACAACCGGCTGTTACTTTCCGTCCGTTGCGCTATGAAGAAGATTATTCTTCACTGAGCAATGACAGTATCCGGAAAAAGTACCCCGCATTCAAGTACATAACTCTTTCTCGGCAGAAACCGGCCTATATGAGTGTAGGTGGAGATCTCCGGGCGCAGTATTTCTATAGCAAACATGAAAACTGGGGACTTGAGTCAAATCATGCATATCAGTATGGATTGACAAGGGCATTGCTGCATGCAGACATTCATAATGGCGCATGGCGTGCATTTGTGCAACTGCAAAGTAGTGTGGCTATTGACCGGCCTGACCCGTCGCCGGTAGATCAAAACCCACTCGATGTGCACCAGGTATTTGCGGAGTATCGTTGGGGCGATCATAAAGCATGGATGATAAGGGCTGGTCGGCAGGAGCTGATGCTGGGCTCGCAACGATTGGTGAGTGTGCGTGAAGGTCCTAACAACCGGCAGGCTTTTGATGGAATGCGATTGCAGTGGCGTGACCAACGCCACCTGGTCGATTTTTTATATACACATTGGGTCGCTTCTAAAAAAGGATGGTTTGATGATGCTCCGGGAAATAATGCCAGGCTTTGGGGAGTGTATGCTGTTTTTAATCAGTTTCCGCTGATAGCGAATGCTGACTTTTATTATCTCGGATTATGGAAAAAGAAAGCCGTATTTGAAGATGCAGCCGGAGAGGAGCTACGCCATTCCTGGGGTACGCGTGTCTGGAAAAAAACGGGTAGCTGGCAATATGATTTTGAAGCCGTGTATCAACTGGGTAGTATAAATGGTAAGCAAATAAATGCATGGACCGGTTCCCTGCACCTGTTGCATCAATGGCTGCACTGGAAGGGGAAACCAGAACTGGCATTGAAGACGGAATGGATCAGTGGCGATCGCCATAACGGAGATGACAGGTTGCAGACGTTTAATCCACTTTTTCCCCGCGGTGCTTATTTTGGACTGGCAGCCCTTATTGGTCCGGCCAACCTGGTAGACCTGCATCCGTCCATTTCCTATCATCTGCATCCGCACTGGGAGCTTAATGCAGATTACGATTTGTTTTGGCGGTACAGCCGCCGCGATGGATTATATGGTCCCAATGGAGCTTTATTTTATGAAGGCAAACAATATTTCAATAAATTTATCGGCGGGCAGCTTGCAGGAAGCCTGGTCTTTACTCCTTACCCTGCTTTTTCCCTGCAGGGCGAGTTTACCTGGTTTTATGCCGGCAGCTTTCTGAAAGAATCGGGTGCAGACAAAAACCTGATCTTTACAGGTCTCACCACTCAGTTCAGATTTTAAACCATTAAATAGTTTAATATGGAACCACGTATTGGCATCAAAGCAGAAAACCTCAAACAGGTAGCGCATATTCTCAATGGTGTGCTGGCAGATGAGTTTGTACTTTACACTAAAACCCGCAATGCGCACTGGAATGTGGAAGGGCCCGACTTTCACGACAAGCATAAATTTTTTGAAGGGCAGTATGAGCAACTTGACGATATGATGGACGATGTGGCGGAGCGTATCCGTGTGCTGGGACATTATGCGCCAGCAACATTGAAAGCCTATCTCGAACTGACTCATTTATCGGAGCAGTCTGGCTCACCTAATACCAGTATGGGTTTTATTAAAGAACTCCTGGGTGATCATGAAAGTATTATTGAAAGGCTGCGGGAGCATATCAACCAGTTTGCTAACGAGTACCAGGACCTCGGTACCAGCGATTTTATAACCGGGCTGATGGAGGCGCATGAAAAAATGGCCTGGATGCTGCGGGCGCATCTGCGCTAGAAAGCCACTGTATATTTAGTTGTATATATTAATATGGAAAAAAAAGGCGAACAAAGCAGTTGGGTAATTGATCCTGTACATACCCGCATCCGGTTTGAAGCAAAATATCTTCTTATCACATCGGTTTCGGGCTGGTTTCGTGAGCTGGAAGGTACGGTAAGCACAGAGCATGACAATTTTGACGGTTGTCAGATAGCGCTTACTATCTATACCAGCTCACTGTATACCGGTATCGAGGAGCGGGACAATCATCTGCGCTCACCTGATTTTTTTGATACGCTGAAGTACCCCACTATCGAGTTTCGGTCTGCTTCGGTAAAGGTGCAGAACGACGGTATTGAGGTAGCCGGACGGCTGAGTATCAAGGATGCCAGCCAGGATATCCGTTTTCTGGCCAGGTACCTGGGTACTGTACAGGATCCTATGGGCAATACCAAAGCAGGGTTTGAAATGAATACCGTTTTTGATCGTAAAGCCTTTAATATCAACTGGAACCAGTATTTTGACAAACAGGGTGTGCTGCTGTCTGACGAAGTAGCTATCCATTGCGACCTGCAGTTGCTAAAACTGGAGCCGGTTGCAGCTGGTAATTAATGGTGGGTGATATCGATTGAATGCATATAATCGACTAAATTACAATTGTTTAATAATTCATAACCGGTACTGCCTGGCAGACCGGTTTTTTGTACCTGATCCTCCGCAAATAAAGCAAAGCTTTTTCTCTGTTTATACTTTTTTGTATAAATCCCTCCGTACCTTTGCGGGATGAAAACAGAGATATACCAACCGGAGAAGACCGACAGGAAGGAGGATCTCGACATCCTGGAGCAAACGGTGCTAAATGAGTACAAGTATGGGTTTGTCACCGATATAGAAGCCGATGAGGCCCCCAAAGGACTGAGTGAAGATATTGTTCGCTTTATTTCTGCCAAAAAAAATGAACCGGAATGGATGCTTGACTGGCGCCTGAAAGCCTTTCGCCAGTGGCAAAAAATGACTGAACCCAACTGGGCCAATGTCACATTTCCTCCGGTAAATTATCAGGACATTATTTATTATTCTGCTCCCAAGCAAAAGATAAAACCGAATAGTCTCGATGAGATCGATCCCGAGTTGCGCCGCACTTTCGAAAAACTGGGTATTTCGCTCGAAGAGCAAAAACGGTTGACAGGAGTGGCTGTGGATGCGGTTATTGACAGCGTATCTATCGGCACCACGTTTAAGAAACAACTGGCTGAGCTGGGTATTATTTTCTGCTCCATGAGCGAAGCGATCCAGGAGCATCCTGAGCTGATCCGTCAGTACCTGGGCTCGGTAGTGCCTGTAACAGACAATTATTTCGTAGCGCTCAACTCTGCTGTATTCAGCGATGGTTCTTTCTGTTTCATTCCAAAGGGTGTTCGCTGCCCCATGGAGCTTTCTACCTATTTCCGCATCAATGCCGAGAATACCGGTCAGTTTGAGCGTACCCTTATTGTTGCGGAAGATAACAGCTATGTGAGTTACCTCGAGGGTTGTACAGCTCCCATGCGCGACGAGAATCAGCTGCATGCAGCGGTAGTTGAACTGGTGGCGCTGGAGCATGCAGAGATCAAATACAGTACTGTGCAGAACTGGTATCCCGGTGATAAGGACGGTAAAGGCGGTATCTACAATTTTGTAACCAAGCGTGGTATCTGCAAAGGCGATCACTCCAAAATATCCTGGACACAGGTAGAAACCGGTTCAGCGATCACCTGGAAATATCCCAGTGTGATCCTGAAAGGTGATCACTCGGTAGGTGAATTTTATTCAGTGGCAGTGACCAATCACCATCAGCAGGCCGATACCGGTACCAAGATGATGCATGTGGGTAAAAATACCCGCAGCCGTATTGTATCGAAAGGTATTTCTGCTGGCCGCAGCAACAATAGTTACCGTGGTCTTGTGCAGGTAGGCCGTAATGCTGACAAGGCGCGCAATTTCTCTCAATGCGATTCATTGCTGCTGGGCGATAAATGCGGTGCACATACTTTCCCTTATATAGAAGTAAAAAACAATACCGCTGTAGTAGAGCATGAAGCCACCACGTCCAAAATTGGCGAAGACCAGATATTCTACTGCAACCAGCGTGGTATCGATACGGAAACAGCCGTAGCACTTATCATCAACGGTTTTGCCAAAGAGGTGATGAACCAGTTGCCGATGGAGTTTGCCGTAGAAGCACAGAAACTGCTTGCCATCAGCCTGGAAGGAAGCGTGGGCTAATTCAATCATTATTTGTAAACAGAAGTGACATTAAATAGATAATCATTATGCTGAAGATTCAGAACTTACATGCCGGCATTGAGGAAAAGAAAATCCTGAAAGGGATCAACCTTGAGGTTAAGCCGGGAGAGGTGCATGCTATCATGGGGCCCAACGGATCGGGAAAAAGCACGCTGGCATCTGTGCTGGCGGGAAGAGAAAACTTTGAAGTAACAGACGGCTCTGTAGAGTTTTACGGAAAAGATCTGCTGGAGCTGGCACCCGAAGAGCGTGCCGGAGAAGGCCTGTTTCTGGCGTTTCAATATCCTGTTGAAATTCCAGGTCTGACTACCACCAATTTCATTAAAACCGCCGTTAACGAAGTACGTAAATACCGTGGTCAGGATGCACTGGATGCAGTAGGTTTCCTGAAGCTGATGAAGGAAAAAATGGGGCTGATGAATATTGATCAGTCACTGCTGAGCCGTCCGCTCAACGAAGGTTTTTCCGGCGGAGAGAAAAAACGGAATGAGATCTTCCAGATGGCAATGCTGGAACCCCGCCTGGCCATCCTTGACGAAACGGACTCCGGTCTGGATATCGATGCCATCCGCATCGTATCAAATGGGGTAAATAAAATCCGTGGCAAAGACAATGCTGTACTGGTGATCACTCACTACCAGCGCCTCCTCGATTATATCGTTCCTGATTTTGTACACGTGCTGTATAAAGGCCGTATCGTAAAATCGGGTACCAAAGAGCTGGCACTTGAGCTGGAAGAAAGAGGATATGATTTTATTAAAAATGAAGTGAACATCGGCGAAGAGGCCTGATGCTCAGTCAAACTTCAATAAACGGAATAATGGATACGATCAGTTATTTTAAAGAACAATTAAATCAGCTGCCGCAAACACAACCAGCTGCCCTGGCCCGCATAAGGCAGGAAGCTGCAGATGCTTTTGTACAGCAGGGCATACCGGCTACCCGTCACGAAGAATGGAAATACACACGCATCAGCAGTCTGTTTAATAAAGGATTTGAATGGCCTGTCAATCAGTCTGCCACTGCCGTAGGTGAAGATCAGATGCAGGCACTGCGCCTGCCCGGATCCGAAAAAGCCAATGAACTGGTATTTGTAAATGGCCGTTTCTCCAAAGAGCTTTCCGTGATCCGCTCCAAAGACCTGACCGTGCTGTCGCTCGAAGAAGCTGCCGCCGGTGAGTTTGAGCCACTTATTGCCGCCCACCTGGGGCATAGCAGCGATTATCTCAAAGACGGTATCCATGCTATGAATACCGCATTTATGCAGGGGGCTGTTTTTGTGCATGTGGCAAAGAATAAAATCATTGCTGAGCCGGTATATGCCTATCATATTACCGATGCACGTGCAGCCAACTCACTGTCACTTCCCCGCAGCCTGGTCTATATAAGCCAGGCAGCCGAACTGCATTGGGTAGAAACCTTCCATACGCTGGGTATGCAGGAGAGCTTTACCAACCAGGTGGTGGAAATGGTAGCAGAAAAAGATGCACGACTGTTTTATTACAAGATTCAGCACGATGCGCCTCATACCAACCTGGTAAGTACCACGCATATACGCCAGATAGGTCAGTGCTACACCTATGCCGTTACGATCTCTCTCGATGGTCATATTGTACGAAACAACACCCATGTGGTGATGGAGGCCGAGCATGGCGAAGCACATCTGTATGGCCTTTATTTTCTTAACGGAAACACTCATGTTGACAATCATACGATTGTTGACAATGCCAAACCGCATTGCTATAGCAATGAACTGTATAAGGGTGTGGTTGGGGATAGCGCTACGGGCGTGTTTAACGGGAAAATATTTGTACGCCAGGATGCCCAAAAGATCAATGCCTATCAGTCAAATAAGAACATTATCCTGTCTGATGCGGCAAGTGTGAATACAAAACCGCAGCTGGAGATTTTTGCTGATGATGTAAAATGCTCGCATGGTTGTACTATCGGCCGGCTCGATGAAGAAGGGCTGTTCTATCTGCAGTCGCGCGGCATACCTGCAAAACTGGCGCAATCGCTGTTGCTGCACGGCTTCACCAGCGATATTCTGGAAAAGATAAAACTGGATGTGATCCGCGATTATGCAGATCAACTGATTTCTCAGCGTTTAGAATTGTTGTGATATGGAAGTAACAACAGGCATACCGGTAACATATGATGTGCAGGCAGTGCGGAAACAATTTCCCATACTGAGCCGCGAGGTAAAGGGACACCCGCTTATTTATCTGGATAATGCAGCTACTACACAAAAGCCGCAGGCTGTAGTGGATTCCCTGTTGCATTATTACACGTATTATAATGCCAACATCCACCGTGGTATCCATACCCTGGCCGAAGAGGCTACCGCAGCTTATGAAGCCACGCGCGATGCGGTGAAGGCTTTTATCAATGCAGCGGTCCGCGAGGAGATCATTTTCACCCGCGGCACTACCGAAAGCATCAACCTGGTGGCCTACACCTGGGGTATGGCCAATGTGAAAGCCGGCGATGAGATTATCGTCTCCGGAATGGAACATCACTCCAATACCGTGCCCTGGCAACTGGTATGCGAACGGAATGGTGCCAGACTGCGTGTAATACCTGTCAACGAACAGGGTGAACTGGACATGGAGGTATTTCACAGCCTGCTCAGCGAAAAAACCAAACTCGTGTCGCTGGTACATGTGTCGAATGCACTTGGTACTATCAACCCCGTGAGCGAAGTAATAGCTGCCGCCCATAAAGCCGGTGCCCTCGTGATGCTCGATGGTGCCCAGTCAACCGTACACATGGATATAGATGTGCAGGCACTGGATTGTGATTTTTTTGCCTGCTCTTCGCATAAGGTATATGGTCCTACCGGAGTGGGTGTACTCTATGGAAAGAAAGCCCTGCTCGAAGCAATGCCCGTTTTTCAGGGTGGAGGAGAAATGATTCGTGAAGTGACTTTCGAAAAGACAACTTACAATGAACTGCCGTATAAGTTTGAAGCGGGCACTCCCAATATTGCAGACACCATCGCTTTTAAAGCAGCGATTGATTATGTGACAGAACTGGGCCGTGCACGTATACGCCGGCATGAGGATGACCTGCTGCAATATGCCACCGGATTAATCAGCGACCTGGATGGCGTGCAGATAATTGGCCAGGCAAAAGAAAAAACAAGCGTATTGTCATTTATTGTCAAAAATGCACACCCGCAGGATCTGGGTATTCTGCTCGACAATAAAGGCATCGCCGTACGTACCGGACATCATTGTGCTCAGCCGCTGATGGACCGTTTTTGTATTCCCGGTACGGTACGTGCTTCTTTTGCACTGTATAATACCCGTGAGGAAGTGGATCAACTGGCAAAGGCTTTGAAAAAAGCTATTAGCCTATTAAGCTGAAATTATGAGTAACGAGAAAAGTATCCGCGAAACAGAACTGGAAATCATTGATGAATTTGCCCTTTTTGATTCGTGGGATGATAAATATGAATACATCATTGACCTTGGCAAAAAACTGCCTCCTTTGGCAGCAGTGCATAAGACAGATGATAACAAAGTGCGGGGATGCCAGTCTACCGTATGGCTGGCGGCCAGCTATCGCGATGGACGGGTATATTTTGAAGCAGACAGCGATGCGGTGATTGTAAAAGGTCTGATCAGTATGCTTATCCGCGTGTTGTCTGGCCGTACACCCGATGAAATTCTGGAAGCACCGCTTGATTTTATAAAGGAAATAGGCATGACAACACACCTGGCACAAACCCGTTCAAACGGATTGCTGTCGATGGTGAAACAGATGAAAAATTATGCACTGGCCTTTAAAATTAAAACACCATAGCCATGATAGTAGATACAGAAGAACTGAAACAGCGGGTGATCACGGTATTGCAGGGTATTTATGATCCTGAAATACCTGTAAACATTTATGAGCTTGGTTTGATCTATGAAGTTTCCATTCTGCCGCTCAACAACGTGCAGATTGTGATGACCCTTACTTCACCTGCCTGCCCGGCTGCGCAGTCACTGCCTGTAGAAGTAGATCAGAAGGTACGTGAACTGGAAGGTATCAATGATGTGCATGTAGCTGTGACCTGGACACCGCCATGGGATAAAAGCCGGATGTCGGAAGCTGCACAGCTGGAATTAGGAATGCTCTGAAATTATCAATATCAAGCAACATGAAAATAACCGCACAGGAAGAATATGGCCTTCGCATTTTGATCCGCATTGCCGGATGCAAGGATAAGGAAGGGATGAGTATTCCCCGGTTAAGCGAAGCCGAGGGACTGAGCAGCCATTACGTGGCCAAGCTTACCCGCGTCTTGCGAATGGCTAAACTTATTAATAGTACACCTGGTTACAAAGGTGGTTATATACTGGCGCGTCCCGCGCAGGAGATCGTGATCAATGATGTGCTGAAAGCACTGGGCGGAGTGATGTTTGATAAACGTTTCTGTGGCCTGCATGCCGGCTCCATGCGTCTTTGTACCAATTCAGTAGACTGCTCGGCCCGCTCTCTCTGGCAAATGATACAGGTAACGGTAGATCAGTTGCTCAACCAGGTCACACTGCACGATCTGGTCAATACAGAAAAAGAATCGTCCGAAAAGCTGCGCCTGCTGATTGGCAGTGGACAGTTGACCTTAAACGGTTAACTGTAAAACAGCTTTCATCAGCTCATCAGCACATTAGCATATTGACTATAGCAGATGCATCGCAAATGCAATGGTCAATCCTACGTTTACCAGTATGCTGGCTGCGATTACAGCTATTACCCAACGCATAGGTGCCTGTGCCAGTACGAGGCTATCGGCCATAAAAGCAAAGAGTATACCTGTTCCAAATGCGATTGGTGAACCTCCGGTAGCACCAGCAACACCAATCATAATTGCCGCAACTGTAACCTGGATAAAAATACCGGTAGCCGTAATTCCAATGCGATTTTCTTCCCATACAGGTCCATTTCTTTTGATCCAGGCACGGAAATTTTCAAATACGGATGTTTTGTGTACAGTTGGTAAAGAAAGACCATGCTGGCGGGGATGTATTGCAGTATGTTTCATAACTGACAGATTTTATTGATAACACAAAGCTAGTGCCAGTACACTGCTGTCGGGATGATGGCAGTCAGCCGGGAAATTGATTTTGGACACGAAGGATAGAGGAGTGATGTGCTGATGTGATGAATACGCTGATGAGTAAAATGAAATCTTTGTATGCTTAATCTGCTTTGCGTCCTCTGCGATTTGAAGATGAGGAAGGGCAATGTGCTAATATGCGGATAGAGTAATGAACTCTTTGCGTTCTTAATCTGCTTTGCGTACTTCGTGATTTGAAGATGAAGGAGGGAGATTCATCCCGTGCGGGCAAATTGGAAATGATTGAATGGTTTACTACCCCCCCCTTGTATCTGCTTTTAATTATATCTTTTGGCCTCCACGGCCGGTGAACTACAAGAAAAGTGAATATGGCAGGGTAATAGTATAAAGAATTCTCACACCCTTTGTTTGCCTTCTGTCATCTGTTAACTGTCCGTGAAAGCGGGGTAAGATTATTCACGTTTGCCATTGTCGTGCCTGGCCTGTACGGATGATGCCCTCACGAGCGGATTGCGATGGGGTAATATGCTTCTCAGTTTGCGGAGTACCAGGCTCACTGCAATCATGAAGAGTATAAGGAACAATAACAGCCATTCCTGGCGTAAACCATTTAACAGGTAAGACTCCAGCAATACGAAGGCATGAACGCTGCAGATGATCCTTGTTGTAAATGCATGTCCGAATCCCTGGTTGGTAAGCAGGTGATGCAGATGGGTGCGGTCTGCTACAAAGGGTGATCGCCCACGCCAGATACGCATGGCAAAAACCCTGATCGTATCAAAAACAGGGATGAGTACGATACCCAGCACAAATAAGGGGGCATGCCTGATGACCGGTGTGTTTTGTGTTACATTCAACTGCAATAAACGAATTGACAGGACTGCTATCACAAAACCGAGTACCAGCGAACCTGTGTCGCCCATAAAAATGCGGGCAGGGTTAAAATTGAAATATAAGAAAGCAAAGAGACCGCCCGCAAGAGCGAAAGCGATAAGCGCAGTATGATTGTCGCCACTCAGAATTAAGAATAAGCCGAGTGTGATCAGGCTCATAAAACCCAGCCCTCCGGCCAGTCCGTCAATACCGTCGATCAGGTTAAATGCATTTACAATACCAACGATTGCCAGGATGGTAAAGGTATATTGCGAAAAGAGGGGTAATTCATAAATGCCGAATAATCCATCAAATGAAGTCACCCGTATGCCCGAAAGGGCAATGATAATGGCCAGTGCAATCTGGATGATGAATTTGTATTTGGCCGACAGGTCGCGCAAATCGTCCATGATGCCCAGGCCAAGCAGCATGATAACCGAAAAGAAAAAGGCTACCTGTGCTGGTTCATAGCTAAAGGGGAGCCAGAGTAATAAGGCCATCAGCATGCCGCCAACAATAGAAGCGCCTCCCATAGTGGGGATGGGCAGTTGATGCTCTTTCCGGGCAGTGGGCACATCCAGTAAATGAAAACGGCGCATAAGGCCTATTTGCGGGGGAATGCTGATGAGTGTTACCACAAAAGCAGTGGCAAAACAAAGCAGGGCATACTTATATAGATGAAAGGGCAAATCTATCTGAAGCAGGTAGAGGTGGTTTTCCATTCCGAATTCCCGGTTTCTAGGTTATTGGTTTTTTCAAGCTGGCCAGTGGCCTACACTAAAACCATATATAACTGTTTTTTATTGTGTAATATGCCCGATTTCAACCAAAGATAATAGAGCAGAGAGGAGGACAGAGCCGGCCATGAAATGGATTATTGATTCTCAACATGCAGGCTATCAGATAGATATCCTGTGCCATCAGATCATTCATTCCTGTATTTTTGCGGATAAAATACGCCTATTTCTTTCACCTCTTCCATACTGAGCCAACCGATTGAGTACCTCAAAGGGGTAGGACCACAACGGGCCGACCTGCTGAAGAAAGAGTTGGGGATCTATGTGTTTGGAGACCTGCTGGAGCTTTATCCTTACCGTCATGTCGATAAAACCAGGGTGGAAATGGTTAGCAGTATTACGCCGGAAAGTGATATGGTGCAGGTAGCTGTGAGGCTGCTGCATACGGAGGTAATCGGGGAGAAAAGAGGGCGGCGTCTGGTAGCCCAGGCACGTGACCAGACGGGATTTCTTGAACTGGTTTGGTTTCAGGGAATCACCTGGGTGCAGAAGATGCTGCAGCCAGGGCAGACTTACCTGGTATATGGACGGCCAGGTTTTTTCCAGGGGAAACCGCAGATCGTACACCCGGAAATTGAAGTGTGGACGCCGGAAAAAAAATCGGGACGCGCGTTCCTCGAACCCGTTTATCCAAGTACAGAAAAATTAAAGGCACGCAGCCTGGGAGGCAGACAGCTTGCGAAGCTTACAGAAACCCTGCTGGCCCAGGTGCATGAACGGGATCTTCCCGAAAACCTGCCCGAAGAGCTACTTAACCGCTTAAAGCTGCCGGGCCGTTATACCGCCTTCCGGCAAATACATTTTCCCGCTACACTGGAGCAGTACCAGGCAGCGGTGAGGCGGCTGAAATTTGAAGAGATATTTTTTGCGCAGCTGCGCATGAATCTTTTGCGTACAGCCCGGCACCGGTTTTCGCGGGGCGTCATTTTTGATAAGGTGGGTGAACTTTTTCATTCCTTTTACCGCGATCATATGCCTTTTGAGCTCACCAATGCCCAAAAGCGGGTGATCCGTGAAATAAGAGCCGATATGGGCAGCGGCCGGCAAATGAACCGCCTGTTGCAGGGAGATGTCGGTAGTGGTAAAACAATGGTGGCCCTGCTGATCATGCTGCTGGCGGCCGATAATGGTTACCAGGCCTGCCTCATGGCACCCACCGAGATACTCACGCGCCAGCATTATGAAACGATCAGCAGGCAACTGGAGCATTTGCCTGTGCAAGTAGCTATTCTTACCGGAACAACGCGTGCGGGTGAGCGAAAAAAAATATTACAAAGGCTGATAGCCGGTGAAATACAAATCCTGATTGGTACACATGCGGTGATAGAAGAGGTTGTGCAATTTCAGAAATTAGGCATCGTGATCATTGATGAGCAACACCGGTTTGGCGTGGCGCAGCGGGCACGGTTGTGGGGGAAGGCCGAAGTGCCACCCCATGTGCTGGTTATGACGGCAACGCCCATACCCCGTACACTTGCCATGACAGCTTATGGCGATCTCGATTACAGTGTAATTGACGAATTACCGCCGGGCAGGCAACCCGTGACCACCGTTCATCGCTATGAATCACAGCGGAGTCGTGTCATGGACTTCATCAGGGCAGAAATAGAAAAAGGAAGGCAGGCATATATTATTTTCCCGCTTATTGAAGAAAGCGATAAGCTGGATTATGAAAATCTGATGCGGGGTTATGAAACCGTGAAGGGGTATTTTCCAGAGCCAAAGTACTGGATCAGCATGGTGCACGGGCGTCAGCCGGCCGAACAGAAAGAACAAAATATGCGCCGGTTTGTTGAAGGTGATACGCAGATCATGGTTTCTACCACGGTCATTGAGGTTGGTGTAAACGTACCCAATGCCAGTGTGATGGTTATTGAAAGTGCAGAAAAATTCGGATTGGCCCAGTTGCATCAGTTGAGAGGACGGGTGGGCCGGGGCGCAGAAAAAAGTTACTGCATTCTGCTGTCTTCGACCAAGCTGGGTAAGGATGCGCGGGAGCGGCTGCAGATTATGACACAGACGGGCAATGGATTTGAAATAGCCGAGAAAGATCTGGAGTTGAGGGGACCAGGTGATATTGCCGGTACCAGGCAAAGCGGTATGCTTGATTTCAAACTGGCAGATATTGTGCGGGACCGACCTCTCGTAGATGCTGCCAAAACATTGGTAATGGATATTTTGGAAAAAGATCCGGATCTGGATTCGGCAGAAAATTTGCGGTTAAAAAATTTCCTGCAGGCACAGAAAAGACAAACCGGCTGGAGCAAAATATCTTAACATAAGTTTTCGCATCCCTTCCAGGATTATTTACGTATTTTAATAAATAATGGCTACCCTGAAATCTTCCATATTTTCCGTGGTTCTGCTCGCTTTTTCATTTGCTGCAGAAGCCCAGGATTACAGCAATATTGAATTTATTGAAAACAAAGGTCAGTGGGACAGTCGCGTGCGGTATATGGGAGAAATTAATTCGGGTGCTATCTTTATCCGCAACACCGGATTTACCGTATTACAGCATCAGCCTGATGAATATGCGCAGGTTCAACGAATGGCCCAGCATCCTGACTCTGCGGGCTTGAATGCGCTGCGCAGGTCAGACGGGAAGCTTACGGTAAATTCACATGCCTGGAATGTAGACTTTGTTGGCGCTTCTCCTCAAATGCGTTTGGTTCCCGATAAATCACTCCCGACTTACAATAATTATTTTTTGGGCAATGATCCTTCCAAATGGGCTTCTGAGTGTAAGATATACCAGGCTATGACGCTCGAAAATGTATATCCTAACGTGGATGTGCGGTATTATACCTACAATGGTATGCTGAAGTATGATATTGTGGCCAGACCCGGCTCAGATATCAGTAAGATTGCTCTGCGCTATGAAGGAATTGATAAAATTGAAGTAAAGAATAAGGAGTTGGTGTTGAAGACCTCATTGGGTGAGCGTAAGGAATCATCACCGTATACCTATCAGGCAGATGGTAAAGAGCGCAGGGAGGTAAGTTGTAAATATGTCATAAAAGGTGATCAGGTTACATTTGACGTAAAGGGATATGATCGTAACAGTACAGTTGTGATTGATCCTACATTGATTTTCTGTTCGCTTTCCAACAGTAGTGCTACCAATTGGGGTTTTACGGCCACTTATGGTCCGGATGGAAGCTTTTATGGCGGAGCCATCGTATTTAGGGCTAATTCATTTCCCGTATCGCCTGGTGCTTTTCAGACGGTCTACCAGGGTGGGGTAGGGAGCCTGGCCGTAGATATCGGTATTATCAGGCTTTCGGCTAATGGAAGCAACCGGCTTTTTGCTACCTATATTGGCGGCGGCGGTAATGAGCAACCCCATAGTCTGATCGTAGATCCATCGGGCAATGTGATTATAGCCGGTCGCACTAATTCCACTTCGACGACGTTTGGTTCCCTTTTTCCTACCACGGGCCCTACGATAGGCCCTGGAGGTGGTTATGATATTGCAATTGTTAAGCTGAGTGCCAATGGCAGCACTTTACTGGGTTCGCGCCTGATTGGTGGTAGTGGAGATGATGGTGTAAATATCCAGGAAACACGAGCCGGAACTATTTCTCTACAGCAGAATTATGGAGATGATGGCCGTAGTGAAGTAATCCTTGATGGAGCCAATAATATTTATGTCGCCTCCTGTACACGCTCAGTTAATTTTCCGGTGAATAATGGCTTTCAGGCAAGTTCAGGTGGTGGTCAGGATGCTGTGCTCATCAAAATGGATCCAAACCTGGCCGGTGCAGCCGCTTTGTTTAGCAGTTATCTGGGAGGAGATGAGGCCGATGCTGCTTATGTATTATCACTCGCCCCGAATGGTGACATTTTTGTGGCTGGCGGTACGGAAAGTGACAATTTTCCCGGAAGTCATGCAGGCACAATCGGTACGGCATCCAATGGTGGCATCGATGGTTTTATTGCCCAGGTTTCCAATAATGGATCTACACTGATCCGATCTACCTATGTGGGTACATCCGGGATTGATCAGATATATGGGATACAGTTTGACCTCAAAGGATTTGTGTATATCATGGGACAGACTACCGGTGATATGCCCCTGATAAATTCAGGGTACAATTCCCAAACCGTGGGCAAACAGTTTATAGGCAAATTACAACCGGATCTTTCGGCATATGTATATCGTACACGATTTGGTACCAACGGGCCCAGACCCAATATTTCGCCGACGGCATTCCTTGTTGATCGCTGTGAGAATGTATATGTGTCCGGCTGGGGAGGATCTATATCAGGCTCAACCAATCAATACCTGAGTGGCGGTACCATGGGTATGGAAACTACTGCAGATGCTCTTCAGCGAACAACTGATGGCCGGGATTTTTATTTCTTTGTTTTAAGAAAAGATGCTGTAGGATTACTCTATGCCAGCTTTTTTGGTCAATCAGATGGTTTTACCGATCACGTAGATGGAGGCACGAGCCGTTTTGACAGGAATGGGGTCATTTACCAGGGAGTATGTGCCAATTGTAATGGGGGAGCCATTTTTCCCACAACGCCCGGGGTCTGGGGGCCGGTAAAACCTGCTTCTGCGGCTTGTAATCTGGGCATGATAAAGATTGCATTTAACCTTGCGGGTGTGGGAGCCAACGTGCGGGCAGAAATAGGGGGCGTGGTTAACGATACGGCAGGCTGTGTACCACTGGATGTCACTTTTAACGATCTGGTACGCAGTGCCCGGGAATATATCTGGGATTTTGGTGATGGTACGCCGCAGGTTGGTCCTATTGCAGCTACTGCAGGCGGCTATCAGCAGACGCATACTTTTACCTCCACCGGCACCTTCCGGGTTATGCTGATTGCCATTGACCCGACCAGTTGTAATGAACGGGATACCGTATACACGAATATCCGTGTGGGTGATCTTGAAGCTTATTTAAGGGCCAATGTGGTAAAACTCGATCCCTGCGATGCTTTCAACTACCGGTTCGACAATCTTTCAACAACAGATCCTCTGCGCCCATTCACCGACACTTCCTTCACATGGAATTTTGGAGATGGCTCTCCACGCATACGGGGTGGTTTGGCATCGGTTACGCATGCTTACGCAGCGCCTGGCACCTATAATGCATGGCTTGTTTTGAACGACACCAATTATTGTAATAATCCAGATTCTATTCAGATTGTTGTGCGTGTATCGGCCAATGTAGACGCCAGCTTTGATGCGCCTCCTATTGGTTGTGCACCGGACTACGTACCATTTATTTATACTGGGGCTGGTGGACAGACCTTTGAATGGGATTTTGGTGATCCTGCATCAGGCTCCTCCAATACGTCTGCACTGGCTAATCCCACACATCTTTATCAGACACCAGGCGTCTATACTATACGCCTGATCGTAATCGATCCGAATACCTGTAACGTGAGAGACACCGTGTTTGGAACAATCAATGTGTATGAAAAACCAACGGCCAACTTTACATACAGCCCGATGACGCCTGTTGTAAATACGCCACACCTGTTTTCCAACAACTCTTCGGCTAATGCGGTTCGGTTTAAATGGGATTTCGGCGATGGCACCATTCTGGAAACTACCAGCCGCAATAACATTACACACCAGTTCAATGCAACAGGAAAATTTAACGTTTGTCTTATCGCTTTTACAGAAAGCGGATGCAGCGATACACTCTGTGAGCCGGTCAGTGCAATAGTAGTACCTAAACTGGATGTGCCCAACGCATTTACACCCAATAGCGGTGATATCAACAGCACCATTATGGTAAAGGGTTTTGGTATTGCCAAAATGAGGTTTATTATCTGGAATCGTTGGGGGCAGAAGGTATTTGAAACAAATAATCCGTTGCAGGGCTGGGATGGAAGGGTGAAAGGTGTGGTGCAGCCTATGGATGTATATGCCTATACACTCGATGTTGAATTTTTTGACGGAACAAAGGCAACGAAGAAAGGAGATATTACCTTGATCAGGTAATCTACCGGTGTCTAAAAGTGAAAAGGAGGACTTATGAAACAGCTTAGAGAGATCGTTATACTGACCGCAATAATGTGGGTGGGCATGCCTGTGGCTTTTTCACAAGATCTTCATTTTTCCCAGTTCATGAATTCACCTCTGTTGACCAATCCGGCCAATACAGGGTTTATGCCCGAAGGCGATTACAGGATTGGTGTAAATTACCGCAATCAATGGTCCTCTGTAATGCAGGTGCCCTATAAAACCATGAGCGCTTATGGCGATGTGCAGGTGGCGCAACGCGACAATAGCTGGTTGGGTGTGGGAGGAGTACTGTTGCGCGATGTAGCAGGTAGTGGCAACCTTACTTCAACCAAGGTATATGGATCAGTAGCCTACCACCAGATGCTGGGCCTTGGCAGTCTTGTTACACTTGGCTTTAATGCCGGATGGGCCAACAAACGGATCAATACGACGAATCTCACTTTTCCCAGTCAGTGGAATGGTGAGTTCTTTGACTCACATAATATCGGTCAGGCCCCTCAGCTTGATCGTACCAATATCAGCTATCTCGATCTTCAGGCCGGACTCAACTACGCTTATTTTCCGGATGAGAATACCTATTTCAATGCAGGCTTTTCGACTATGCATATCAATCGGCCGCGTGAATCTTTTTTTAATGAGAAGAGCGGGATTGACAACCGTATTCCCGCACGTCATACGGCTTTTATTAACGGAAGCTTCAAACTCAATGATCAGGTGATCATTAATCCCAATTCTTATTTCAGCCTGCAGGCTAAATCATATGAATGGCTCATTGGTACCAATGTGCATTATAATTTGTCCGGCGATGGACAGAATGTACTCATTGCGGGATTGTATTACCGTAGTTCCGATGCGGTGATTCCCATGGTGGGGCTTGGGCTGAAAGATTATGTATTTACTTTTACCTATGATGCCACCGTGTCTACACTGCGTAATTATAATAACTCGCGCGGCGCACTGGAATTTTCACTGGTAAAAACGGGTGTTATAGATGCATACAGAGGCACCCCACGTGAGGCCCGTTGTCCTACTTTTAAATTGTACTGACGCCAGCTGGTTTTACTCCGCATTTTCTTAGGGAACGTTAAAGTGAGCATTATTAAAAAGGTAATGGAGAAATAACTCTTTTTTTTACCGATTTTTACCTTCATAAACCAACCAAAACTGATATGCGAGAAGCGCAAAATTCTGCCCGGCCAAAGGATATCTGGAAAGGAGCCAAAGTGCTGGCTATCGCTATTGTAGCAGGGGCTGCAATATTTATACTGGTAGCCCTGGTGATCAACCAGGTATATGGCCCGTTTAAACCCGAATGGAAAGAATACCGTACCTGGCTTGGTATTGTTTTTTTTCTGCTTTGCGGCGGAGCTTTGATCATAGGCAAAAAGAGGATGTTGCAGAAAACAAACAGAGCTGTCAGCGAAGGAGGAAGCCTGGTATCGAGATTACAGCTGTATGTACAGGGATTGACAAAATACCTTGCTGCCTGTGAGCTGCCCGTAGCACTCGGATGCATTTTGTTTTTGCTCACTGGTGAGTTCGTCTTTATGGCATTCTCAGCTGTTATGACCGGCAATATGCTGGCACAACTGCCACTGAAACGGCGCATTGCAGAGATGCTGCAACTAAATGAAGGAGAATTAATGGAAATCGAAAAATAGCATCATGACAAACAGAATGACTCGTTTTGCGGCAATGATCCTGATTGGTTGTCTGGGACTGACACAACAGTTACAGGCGCAGGATGAAAATGGCGGAGGTGGTTTCAGCAAGGACCGGTTGTTTTCCGGTGGTAGCATCTCTCTGGGTTTTTCCAATAACACTTTTCAGATGGGGGCCAATCCAGTGCTGGGTTACAGCATTGCCGACTGGATTGATGCAGGCATAGTTGTTAATTATATCTATACGTCTTACCGCGATGTTTATGAGTTTAATGACCGGCTGCGCCAGTCCTTGTATGGGGGTGGTGCTTTTACACGTCTGTACCCCATACGGTTTCTGTTTGCGCAGGCACAGATAGAACATAACTTTATTAAGCAGAAATATATTCCTAACGGCGGCGGATCATCTGCATCTGCTACCCAGGGAGCCAACAGCCTGCTGTTGGGGGCAGGTTATTCTACCAATCGTTATCCCGGTAGCGGCCAGCCATTTTTCTACCTCGCTGTTTTGTTTGATGTGCTCAATCAGCAGTATTCACCATATACAGATGCGTATGGCCGTTCGATTCCTGTAATACGGGCAGGCATACAGGTACCGCTGTTTCAGGGAGGGCGCTGATCTACAATGTTGCCAGGTGGGGAAGCAGTTCGGCTGGTGCATTGAGAATAATCAGCCGCTTATAGGCGCTTTCATAAAGGAAACCAGCAGCATGCATTTGCTCTATGTGTGCGAGCAGATGGTTATAAAACCCATCTGAGTTAAGAATAAAAATCTTTTTATCGTGTATGGAGAGCTGATTCCAGGTTACCATTTCAAATAATTCATCGAGTGTGCCAAACCCGCCGGGCAGTATGATAGCGGCATCGCTGAGTTCATACATTTTCTTTTTGCGTGTGTGCATATTGTCTACTACCAGCAGTTCGGAAATGGCGTTGTGCTGCCGCTCCCAGTCTACGAGCACCTGTGGTATAACGCCGATCACTTTTCCGCCATGATGCATCACTTCGTCGGCAATTTTTCCCATGATGCCTACACTGCCGCCGCCGTATATGACGGTGATGCCGGCATTGGCCAACAGCTGACCCAGTGCAAGTGTATGCTGAATATAGATAGGGTTATTACCGTCTTTGGACCCGCAAAAAACCGCAAGCGATTGTATAGCCATAGCGTGTATTTTTGCTGCAAAGGGAATATAAAATTGGCTACCTTCAAAAAAATGCTGTAGCCCTTTTATTTCTTTATAAAAAAATAATTATGTCTGCAGGCCTCCTGGTTTCTTTTGTAGTAGGTTACTTTTTACTGTTACTTGTTGTAGCCTGGTATACCTCGCGCAACTCCAATAACGATTCTTTCTTTATCGGCAACCGAAACAGCAACTGGATGCTGGTAGCATTTGGCATGATCGGTACCTCCCTGTCTGGCGTCACCTTTGTAAGTGTGCCCGGTGGTGTTGGGCGCGAGGGGTTTGCCTATTTTCAGATCACACTGGGCTATCTTATAGGTTACCTGGTCATTGCTTTTGTATTACTACCGCTTTATTACCGGCTCAATCTCACCTCTATTTACAATTATCTGAGCACCCGTTTTGGGTTTCGTTCCTATAAGACAGGCGCATCGTTTTTTATCCTGTCGCGCACCCTGGGCGCTACCGCGCGGTTATACCTCGTGGTGAAGATTTTGCAGGACAGTATTTTCTCGTCATTCAGTTTCGTTATCCCCTTTTGGGTCACCACGCTGATCATTCTTATTATGATACTGGTGTATACCTACGAGGGCGGGGTAAAAACGATTGTGTTTACAGATACCTTACAGACCACTTTTATGCTTACAGGACTGGTGGTATGTGTCGTGTATATTCTCAACCAGATGGATATGAGTCTGGGTTCGGCATTGTCTAATATGGGTGAAAAGGGCTATTCGCAGATATTCTTTTCCGATCCTAACAGTAAAATGTTTTTTCTAAAGCAGATACTGGCAGGTGCATTTATTACCATCACGATGACGGGTATGGATCAGGAGATGATGCAGAAAAATATTTCGGTTCGTACGCTGAAGGATTCACAGAAAAATGTGATTACTCTCAGTGTGATCATGCTTTTTGTGATCCTGCTGTTTCTCGTGCTGGGCGGATTGTTGTATATGTACAGCGAAAGCCTGGGAGCGCATTATACCACTGTTGTGGAAAATGGAAAAGAAGTAACAAAGTGGATGCTGGGGGGCAATGATGCCACTGCAGACAGGCTGTTTCCGGTGGTGGCACTGAAATATATGCCCCCGATCGTTTCTGTAATTTTTATCATAGCACTGATCTCTGCGCTGTTTCCCAGTGCCGATGGTGCTATCACAGCACTCACGTCCTCGTTTTGTATCGATATACTGGGTATTCAGCGCCGGCCCGAATGGACAGATGAAAAGAAGAAACGCATTCGTCAGCGGGTGCACCTCGGGTTTGCAGCGATATTCCTGCTGTTTGTGATGATATTTAAATGGGTAAATGATCCCAGCATGATTGGTGTGATTTTAAAAGTGGCTGCCTATACCTATGGTCCTCTGCTGGGATTGTTCAGTTTTGGAATCCTTACCCGCCGGGCGATACTCGATAAATGGGTGCCGGTGGTATGTGTGCTGGCACCGATCATCTGCTTCGAACTGGAAAAATATCAGAAGATGCTGCTGGGATCCTTCGAAATCGGACTTGAACTCCTCATCATTAACGGGTTACTTACGTTCCTTGGCCTGTTGCTGATATCACGCAAAGCCGATAAACCGGTAGCGGCCAATCAGAAGTCGTAGTACCTTTGCATTTTAAAGCAAATGGTATGGATCTGATACATCCCCTGGTAGAAGCGTATGCAGAAAGGTATACCAGCTCCGAAGATGAATTGATTGCCGAAGTAGGGGCTTTTACCCGGGCGCATCATCCGGAGCAGCATATGCTGAGTGGTCACCTGCAGGGCAAACTGCTCGAAATGATCAGCCGCATGGTAGCTCCCCGGCGTATCCTCGAAATCGGCACGTTTACCGGTTACAGCGCTCTTTGCCTGGCAAAAGGCTTAACAGCCGATGGTCAGCTGCACACCATCGAATTGCGGGAGGCCGATGCTGCTACAGCCCGTGGATTTTTTGCCCGCTCCGGCCAGGCAGGCCAGATAATTTTACATACCGGAAATGCGTTAGAGATTATCCCCAGCCTTGGCGAGACCTGGGATCTGGTATTTATTGACGCTGATAAACCCGCGTATATTGAATATTTTAAGTTGATTTTGCCTCAATTGCGCACAAACGGGTTTATCTTAGCGGATAATATTTTTTTCCACGGCCAGGTCCTGGAACAGGAGGTTAAAGGCAAGAGTGCCAGGGGTATACAGGCGTTTAATGATTTTATCCGGGAACAAAATGATATTGACAAAATGATCATAACCATCAGAGATGGCTTGTTCCTGATCCGTAAAAAGTAATAAGACAGCTGCAGATGCGCGTATCATTTATCTTACTTGTCCTCATACTGGCCACAGCCCGCAGTGCCAGTGCACAGGGAAAAGAAACCATAGAAGCATACATAGCTACCTACAAAGAACTGGCTATTGAAGAAATGCAACGGACCGGCGTGCCGGCTTCCATCAAACTGGCCCAGGGCATCCACGAAACTTCGGCCGGAACCAGCGATCTGGTAAAAAAATCGAATAATCATTTTGGGATAAAATGTAAGTCGAACTGGACGGGTGAGTCTGTTTCGCATACCGACGATGCGCCCAATGAATGTTTCCGTAAATATCCTGAAGCATCGCAGTCGTACCGCGACCATTCCGACTTTCTTAAAAACAGTCCGCGCTATGCAGGCCTGTTTAAACTGGATCCTGAAGATTATAAAGCATGGGCCAACGGACTGAAGAAAGCAGGGTATGCAACCAATCCCCGTTACCCGCAGGTTATTATTAAACTTATAGAAGATTATCATTTGCAGGATTATACGCTTATCGCTCTTGGTAAAATGCAAAAACCCGGAAATGATGAAATAGCAGCAGTAGCCATAGTATCGGGTACGGAAACAATAGCGACTCCTGCCATTGTAACACCAGTCGTGGAAAAAGTAGCGTTTGACTATCCCAGTGGTATATTCCAGATAAATGAAACGCGTGTAACACATTTGCCGGCCGGCACCTCATTGCTGGCTATTGCACAGCAGCATGATATTCCCCTTAAAAGATTGCTCGAGTTTAATGAATTGAATGAGCTGGAAAGCCTGGAGCGTGATCAGCTGATTTTTTTGCAGCGCAAACGTAAGACAGGAGCACACGATTTCCATTTCGTAAAAACCGGCGAGACGCTGTATGATATTGCACAGGCAGAGGGTATTCGTATGGATGCATTGCTTGAACTGAATCAGCTGATCGCAGGTATGCAACCAGCTACAGGCGAGCAGTTATACCTGAAACGTAAAGCACCTTCCCGTCCCCGGCTGGCCGCAGGCGATGTTACTTCTATACAACCGGCTGTACACAAGAGATCAGCCACCAACTAAATCTGCTATGGCGCTTATAACGGTTCACGACAAAACATTTGAAACTTATCTGGCCGAAGAAACGATTCAACACCGGGTAAAGGAACTGGCCCGGCAGATAGATGAAGATTATGCAGGGAAGCGCCCACTCTTTATTGCCATTCTCAACGGCTCATTCATGTTTGCTGCCGACCTCTTTAAATACTTGCAAATAGAAGCCGAGATCAGCTTTATTAAAATTTCTTCTTACAAGGGTATGCAGTCGACCGGTCGCGTTGTGACTACCATCGGGCTGGATGATGATCTCTTTGGCCGCGATGTGGTACTGCTGGAAGATATCGTGGATACAGGCAAAACATTGCACAACTTTCTCCCCCGGCTTGAGCATCAGCAGCCACGCAGCCTTCGGTTGGCTACCCTGCTGCACAAACCGGATGCCACCGAATACCCCCTGCAGCTTGACTATGTAGGCTTTTCCATTCCCAACAAATTTGTACTTGGTTACGGGCTCGATTACGATGGCCTTGGGCGTAACCTGAAAGAGATATATCAGTTGGTGCAGTAGGGGTATTATGCGGTCTCAGGCTTTTTTACCAATTTTGTCTATTATATATCCGATTGAAGACCATTTGCCAAATATTGCTTTGCCTGTTTTTGTCCACCTCGCTTCCGGCTCAGCAGTTTTATCTGCGTGGAGAAGTAAAGGATGAGTCAGGAAATCCGCTTCAGAACGTCAGCATCCTGAGCCTGCGCACAGGCTACTTATACCGTTCGGGAGGAGGAGGCGCCTTTGGTATCATCAGCACTCAGAAAACGGATACATTCAGTTTCTCGCTCGATGGCTATCGTAAAGAAATATTAAGCGTTACTGCCGATAACTATCTCAGTGTTCGCCTCAAATTGCAGCCACTCGCAAATGGCAACCTGCATAAAGCCAACAGGCTGCTATCGCTAACACGCGGACTGGTGCGTGAAGAAAAGCGCAAATGGTTCGCCGGCGATGAGACTTATTCTTCTATTGTAGAGAACAAATTCATTCAAACCCGGAGTTTTCCACTCACCGGGCTTTCATTAAATGTAGACCGTGCCTCTTACAGCAATATCCGCCGTTTCCTGAATATGAATTCTATGGTGCCTCCCGATGCGGTGCGTGTAGAGGAGATGCTCAACTATTTTAATCTGAACTACATTTCGCCCAAACCGGGTGATTGTTTTGGAATGCAGACGCAGGTCAGCAGTTGCCCCTGGAATCCGCAGAACCGTTTATTTTATATTAATCTTTCTGCGCGTAAACTTGATCTGGAGGCACTGCCTCCCAGTAACCTCGTATTCCTGGTAGATGTATCGGGGTCTATGGATATGACCAACCGGCTGCCTCTGTTACAGTCGGCTTTCCGCCTGCTGGTTAATAACCTCCGGGCAAAGGACTCCGTATCTATTGTGGTATATGGCGGTGTAACGGGTGTGATGCTGCATACAACAAGCGGAGCTGAAAAGGATTCCATATTCAGAGCCATAGATGCGTTGACGCCAGGTGGCAGTACACCCGGTGAGTCGGGTATTAAACTGGCTTATACCATGGCCCGTAATCATTTTATAAAAGGCGGTAATAACCGTGTAATACTTGCAACCGATGGGGATTTTAATGTGGGCCTGCGAACAGAAGAGGAACTGGATGAGCTCATCACACGTCATCGCGAATCGGGTATATATCTTACCTGTCTGGGTGTAGGCATGGGTAATTACAAAGACTCCAAGATACAGACACTGGCCAGGAAAGGTAATGGCAACTTTGCTTATCTCGACAATTATAATGAGGCCGAAAAAGTATTGTTGAAAGAATTTACTCAAACACTCTATGCCGTAGCTGATGATGCCTACCTCAACGTAAACTTCAATCCACAGTATGTAAAACAGTACCGTCTGCTGGGATTTGATAACAAGATGGGTGCGCTTATTGACAGTACGGCAGAAGTGGAAGGCGGCGAAATAGGATCGGGATATTCAATGACCGGTATATTTGAAATAGAGCCGGCAATGGGCGATACTGTAGTGCTGGAAAAGTTTGCTGATCTGAGCTTACGGTATAAGCATCCCGGGGATACAACTGTCCGGTATTTTACCCATAACAGTTTTTATAATTTTCAACCGCTGAGCAAGCTCGATTCTTCCTTTAGTTTTTCTGCCACCGTAGCCTTATTCGGGTCTATGCTGAAAGAGTCTGTTTTTACAAAACACATAAGCTGGAATGAATTGCTGGCGATGGCCATTTCCAGTGCCAGGGGAGGTGATAAACTGGAGCAGGAGTTTATTGCCATGGTGCAGCAGGCGCGCACCATCTATACCAGGGCCAAAGGGAAGAAGAAAAAGCGGAATACCAATGAATGAAAAAAGCCGGCATTAGCCGGCTTGATTATTATTTCATTCGATGATTTTCGATCAATGGTGATGATGCTGATGCTCTTCCACCATTTTGGTGAAATCTTCGGCAGTAATCGGGGTCTCTACAGGTTTCACCTGCGTTTCTGACCATTCAAATACTTTCTGTGTCTGAATGCGGTTGTATGCATCTTCTACATATTTGCGGTCTTTCATCATCTTTTCTACATAATCATTTACCCAGGGCTGGTCGCTGGCAGCAGCGCCCATATTGCTCATGTATCCAAACAACTGCTGTTTGGCAAATTCGCGGATTTCATCAGGATTTACCTGGATGGCATTTTCCTGTACGATTTTGTCGGTAATGAGTGTCCATTTCAGCTGACTGATAAAGCCGGGAAACTCCTGCTCTACCTGCTCATCTGATTTGGCAACGGGCTGCTCGCCATTCTGCGCTTGCTCTCCCTGTGTTTTTATCCAGCGCTTGAGGAAGGTTTCGGGGAAATCGATCTTTGTTTTATCAACCAGCAGGTGAAATACCTGGTCGTGAATCTGGTTGCGGGCCTGGCTGTTCCAGTAGGCCTGAATCTCTTCTTTTATTTTGTTGCGGAAGTCGGCTTCCGTTTTTATTTCACCACCGGGATAAAGCTGATTGAAAAACTCTTCATTCAGTTCTTTTTTCTCCAGCAGGCCAACCTTGGTAATTTCTATGTTGAAGAATTTCTGGGCAGCAGCTTTATCTTCTTTGTTGAGGCCCAGATCGCTCATGATAAACTCCAGTTCTTTTTCGTCAAAAGCCCCGTTAAGTTGTACAAGTACAGTATCACCTACCTTTTTGCCAATAAGCTGACCGCGTACGGCATCGGCAAAGTATTTAACCAGCAGCGAATTGTCTTTGGTGATGCCGCCTTCTATTGCTTCACCGGCTTCGTTGGTTTCGGTAAACAGGACGTTTATCACGTATTCTTCATTTTCTACCGCCTCTTTATCCTGCATATTGCCGTAGCGGTTTTGCAGGCGGGTGATCTCGTTGTCTACCATTTCATCGGTTACAGTCACTACGTAACGGGTGGTAGGGCCTTTGGCCAGATCTGCCAGGTCAAACTCGGGTTTCATGCCGATTTCGAAATGGAAAGAATAATCTGTAGGATTGTTTACATCCAACTGGCGAAAATCAGCCTCAAGGGGAAGGGGCTGGGCAAAAATTTCCAGTTTATCATTTTGCAGATAGCTGATGAGTTCGCGGTCTACTGAGCGAAGTACTTCGTCGGTAAACAGTGAGGGGCCATACATCTTTTTGATAAGACCAGCCGGTACCATTCCTTTACGGAAGCCGGGTATATTGGCTTTTTTGCTATATTCTTTCAGTGCTTTTTCGAAAGAGGGGAGATAATCCTGTTTTTCCAGCTTCACCGTCAGCTTCTCATGAAGTAAGCCGATGTTTTCTTTGGTAACTGTAGCCATAATCGTGGTTTAAAAAGTTTAAAAGTTTAAGAGCTTAAAAGTTTGAAACATTAAACCTTTAAACTTTTAAACCTTTAAACGTTGTTGGTCCGGATGGAGGGACTCGAACCCCCACACCTTGCGGCATCAGATCCTAAGTCTGACGTGTCTACCAATTTCACCACATCCGGGAATCCAAATCTCCCTCATTTTCAGGCATCTGGCCTATTTTGGCCAGTACACCCGCCGAGGGATCATTATTATCAGGGAATTTGGATTTGGGCTGCAAATGTAGCGCATTTGAATGAAAAAGGAGGCTGGTTTTTTTGTAAATTCGTAGTCATTTCATTATACATGGAGACAATCGCGCAAACGCCTAAATATAATCTCAACGAAGAACAGGAGAGGAAATTGATTCTCAGGGAATACCGTTCACTGTTAAGATCACTTAAAACGAAGCTCAAACCCGGCGATAAGGACCTGCTGCGTACGGCTTTTGAAATGGCTGCCGATGCTCACAAGACCATGCGCCGCAAGAGCGGGGAGCCCTATATCCTCCATCCCCTGGCTGTGGCCAAGATATGTGTGGAGGAAATAGGCCTGGGCGTGCGTTCCAGCATCTGTGCCCTGCTGCACGACACTGTTGAGGATACAGATATTACGCTCGAAGATGTAGAGCGGGAGTTTGGCCAGGAAATAACCCGTATTGTAGACGGCCTTACCAAAATATCGAATGTAATAGACATCAATGCCTCGCAGCAGGCTGAGAATTTCAAAAAGATTCTGCTGACGCTTACGGACGATCCCCGTGTAATCCTTATTAAACTGGCCGACCGCCTGCATAATATGCGGACGCTCGAAAGTATGAAACGGGAAAAGCAGCTGAAGATCGCCTCAGAAACCGTCTATGTATACGCTCCCCTGGCCCATCGCATGGGGCTTTATAATATTAAAACGGAAATGGAAGATCTGGCCATGAAATACATGGAACCGGATGTATACAGAGATATTGCGCAGAAACTGGCCGAGACCAAACGCGAACGGTCTAAATATATTAATGAATTTATCCGCCCTATCAGGGAGAAGCTCGAAAAAGGCAATTTTCAGTTTGAAATATATGGCCGGCCTAAAAGCATTCATTCCATCAGCAATAAGATGAAGAAAAAAGGAGTGAGCTTTGAAGAGGTATACGACCTGTTTGCCATCCGCGTTATCCTCGACTCGCCACCCGAGCGGGAGAAGGAAGATTGCTGGAAAGTATATTCCATGATCACAGATGAATATACCCCATCGCCGGAACGGCTGCGCGACTGGCTCAGCAATCCCAAATCGAATGGGTACGAAGCCCTGCACACTACGGTAATGGGTCCGCAGGGTAAATGGGTGGAAGTGCAGATACGTACCAAACGAATGAATGAGATTGCGGAAAAAGGTCTCGCCGCCCACTGGAAATACAAAGAAGGCGCATCTGACGAAAGCCGGTTCGACAAATGGTTTCAGCAGATACGCGAAGTGATCAGCGGACAGGATACGGATAGTATCGATTTTCTGCAGGATTTCAAAACCAGCTTCCTGGCAGAAGAAATATATGTGTACACGCCCAAAGGCGATGTGAAAATGCTGCCCGTGGGCTCTACTGCACTCGATTTTGCCTTTGCTATCCATAGTGCCGTAGGCAGCAAGACGATTGGGGCCAAAGTAAATCACAAACTGGTTCCCATCAGTCACAAACTGCGCAGCGGCGACCAGGTTGAGATCATTACCAGCAATAAGCAGAAACCCAGCGAAGACTGGCTTTCCTTTGTTGTTACAGCCAAGGCCCGTGGCCGCATCAAAGACGCACTCAAGGAAGAAAAGCGTAAAATAGCCGATGAAGGAAAGTATACCGTGCAGCGCAAGCTGGAAGGCATGGGCGCCCAGTTGAATCAGCACAATATTGAGCAACTGGTACAATGGTATAAGCTGCCCTCTCAACTGGATCTTTTTTACCAGGTTGCTGTAAAGAACATTGACCTGAAAGACCTGAAGGATTTCAAAACCCTAGGTGAGAACATCGAGCCGCCGCGACCCGTAAAGACCGTTCAGGAATTTAAACAGGAGTTCAGCCCGGCACATAATCATGGCGGAGCCAAAAAGGATGCAGAACTTATCATCTTTGGTGAAAGCAGCGATAAAATAGTATACACGCTGGCCAATTGCTGCAAACCCATTCCCGGCGATGACGTATTTGGTTTTGTAACTACGGGTAAGGGCCTGACTATTCATCGTACCAACTGTCCCAATGCAGCCAAGTTGCTGGCCAACTACGGACACCGTGTGGTAAAAACCAAGTGGGCCAAAAACAAAGAGATATCCTTCCTTACGGGTCTTAAGATTGTAGGTATGGATGATGTGGGCGTAATACACAAGATTACCAACCTTATATCTGGTGAGATGCGCATCAATATCAGTGCGTTAAGTGTAGAGGCGAAGGAAGGGTTATTTGAAGGCAATATCAAGGTCTTCGTGCATGACCGGGAAGAACTGGATGAACTGGTACAGCGGCTGAAATCGCTGTCGGGTATTGAATCGGTAGAACGTTTTGATACGGAAGATACCACTGTCTGACAGTTGTCCTGAAACCCAATGGTGATGCCCTTTTTGTAAGATTATTTTGCTTAACTTCAGCAGGTCCCGCTGACACACATCGTATCTCAACCTGACTCTGCTATGAAGTTGCACCTGGAAAACACAAGGGGTATACTGTTTCTGTTATTGTTCGTACTTCTTGGCAGTATTGCCAGTGCACAGAATTTTTCCTTCAATTGTACCAGGGATACGATCATTCCGGGCTGCACTCCCAATCCCTGCTTTACGCTGCGAAGTGTTGTTCCCGATATTTTTTCGTCTTCTGCTGCTTATACTGTCACCAAAGCATCACCCGGCTCCGCTTCATCCTGCACACCGGTTTATTTTTCTCCGGAGTCTCCCGGTACGGCAACCGACCTGGTGGATGATGATATTTATAGTGGGGTAATACCGATAGGGTTCAACTTTCCATTTTTCGGCAACATGTATTCCTCTCTTGTTATCAGCACCAACGGGTTGATTTCATTTGATCTTTCACGGGCCAATCAGACAGCGCATTATGGCCTGCTTAACAATGGAGGCGCACTGGCCACACAGGTAGGCACGCCGGAGAATCTGCCCAGCATGTTGTACGATCCGCTTACGATCATGGGTGTCTATCAGGATATTGATGTTACGATCAACAGTTCGCCAAACCGGCGCATAGAATATACCACGGTGGGGGCAGCCCCCAACCGTAAATGGATTCTTACTTTTTATCGTATTCCGCTCTATAACTGTCCTTCGAGTTTTAGAAATACAAGTCAGATCATATTGAATGAGGGCACGGGTATTATTGAAGTAAGTGTATTTGAGAAGGAGGATTGTGCTGCCTGGAATTTTGGCAGGGCAATGATTGGTATTCAGGATGATACCCGTACCAATGCCTATATGCCTGCGGGCCGCCGCGCTTCCGATGCACCCTGGGGAGCAACACCTCTCAACGAGACCTGGCGTTTTGTGCCAGCCTCGGGTGCTTCTCTTTTCAAACGCGTGGAGTTACTTGATTTGTCCGGCAATCCCATTGCAGGTGCAACCCCCGTTGTGAATGCGCTTGCCAATGGAACGCGTGAAGTTTCCTTTGCCAATATTTGCCCGCCTGCCGGAGCAACTACATCCTATATTATTAAGTCAGTGTATCAGAAATTTGATAATGCTGCTGTTGAAATTGCCGGTTTTGATACGGTTCGTGTAGTAAGAGGTCCACTCACAGATCTGGGCGCTACCGCTACTTCCACTCCTTCGGCCTGTGGCAGTGTAGGTACAGGCAGCATTACGATGCAGATACCGGCTGGCAGTGGCAGTGGAAACTTTGAATATTCACTTACGGGTGCTGCCGGCTCCTGGCAAACCAGCAACCAGTTTCAGAACCTGGCTGGCGGCAACTATACGGTATATGTACGGGATGATGCAGGCTGCTCCAGCACGGTACCCGTAAACGTGAGTGCTTCCGGCGCATGGCCTGTTACTTTCAGCACCGTTCAGGCAAGTTGCCAGGGGGCTTACAATGGAAGTATTACTGTAAATGCCAACGGCACGGCAAATACGCAATATCAGATCAACCTTGGGCCCTGGCAGAGCAGTAATGTATTTACCAGTTTGCCGGCAGGCACATTTTTTATAAATGTTCGTGACCAGGTGTCGGGTTGTACTGCCAATGGTCTTACAGCTACAGTCACTGCCGGTACAAGTACGGTTACCGGAACTGCTGTAGCCACGCCCACTTCCTGTGCAGGGCTTAATAATGGCAGTATCACCGTAACGGCTACCGGTACAGGACCTTTTCAGTATGCTATCAATGGCGGTGCCTGGCAAACGAGCAATATATTTCCCAACCTGGCACCTGGCAATTATAATATGACCATTCGCGAGGCAGGTTTGTGCGTGTCTGCACAAATACCTGTTACAGTAGCGACCGGTAGTGGTCTTACACCCACTATCACCCCAACCGCCACTTCGTGTCAGGGGGTAAATGACGGACAACTTAATATAACCATACCGGCAGGCACCGCTGCGCCATACACTATTGTTGTAGACGGCACTACCTACACATCGGGCGTATCTCCGGCGATCATTACCGGACTGGCGGCCGGATCACATTCAGTAACGGTGACAGATAATACAGGATGCAGCACTGCATCTCCCGTATCTGTTTCCATTACTGCCGGTACCGGCTTTACGGCCACTGCTTCGGTCACGGCCACTTCCTGCAACGGTTTATCTGATGGGTCTATTACAGTAAGTCCCGCTGCTCCCGCTGTTGCTCCGTTTACCTATGTATTAATGCCCGGATCGGTTACGCAAACCCTGTCTGCACAGGCTACCTTTGGCTCGCTGGCACCCGGTACATACAGCGTACAGATTACGGATGCCAATGGTTGCCGGTATACTGTCGCTAACCAGGTAGTAAATGCCGGCGCTGGCCTGGCCGCCACACTTACGGCCACACCTGCGTCCTGCACGGGTGTGAACAATGGACAAATTGTTGTAAACACCAATGGCACCGCACCATTTACGTTCTTGCTCAATGGCAGCATTACACAGAACAGTGTTACCAATACCACCACCTTTAACAACCTGCCTCCGGGCAATTATACTGTTATGGTAACAGATGCCAATGGTTGTACTACGCCAGTGGCGGTTACCACTACCATCGGAACTGCAGCAGGCATAACAGCTACCGCCAGCGCTACAGCCGTGACCTGTGCAGGTGGCAACAACGGAAGTATAGCTGTGAATATCGGCAATGCCGGTGTGGCCCCTTACACATTTGTATTGAATGGTACAGTTACCCAAACCGGAGCTACCGGTACGGTATTCAATGGTCTTGCAGCAGGCGCTGCCTATAGTGTGGTGGTGACTGATGGGGTGGGGTGTTCCTATACACTCAATGCGATTACGGTGAGCGAACCAGCTGCCCTGCAGGGTACGACAGCCGTTGTTGATGTGCGTTGCAATGGCGGTGCAGATGGTCAGATCAGCATCACAGCTTCCGGAGGTACAGGCGCATATAGTTACTCGCTTAATAATGGCGCCTATCAATCCGGCAATAGTTTTACTGTAGCTGCAGGCACTCATCGTGTAACTGTGCAGGATGCCAGCGGTTGTTTGTTTACAATAAATAATATTGTTGTAAATGAGCCTGCGGTATTACAGGCTTCTATTGCATCATCCGGCAATGCTACCTGCGATGGTGGCAATGACGGGCAGATAGTAATTAATGCGAGCGGTGGTGCCGGTGCTTATACATATTCACTCGATGGAAATAATTTTCAAAGCAGTAATATCCTGCTGGCTGGTACGGGCACGTATACTGTAACTGTTCGTGATGCGAACGGATGTAGCGTGTCTGCCGGAACGGCTGTAGTGGGGCTGACGAATAACCTCACGCTGACACCCATGACTGATCCGGCAGCTATTTGTGAAGGCCAGTCTGTTCAGTTGCAGGTACAGACCAATGCCACCGTATTTGCATGGACACCTGCAGCTTCTCTCAGCAATGCGGGCATCGCTAATCCCCTGGCTTCACCGGGTAGTACCACACTCTATACGGTTCAGGCTACGCTGGGCCGCTGTTCGGTTACTGATGATGTGCAGGTGACTGTAATGCCGGCACCAATTGCAGACGCAGGGGCCGATGTGACGATATGTTTTGGGCAGAGTACCCGGCTACAGGGATCAGGTGGTGTAACCTACACCTGGGCTCCGGCCTCCTGGCTCAGTAGTACCTCCGTGAGTGATCCTGTAGTGCAAAGCCCCACGCAAACCAGCACATATCAGTTATCGGTTACGGATGCCAATAATTGTGTTTCGCTTAGGCCCGATGAAGTGATGGTAACAGTGACCCCGCCTATTAAAATAAATGTATCGCCTGCCGATACCATTGTATATGCCGGTGCCCGGGTACCACTGCTGGCCAGTAGTGTGGCCACACAGTATACCTGGAGTCCTGCGGCCGGACTCAATAATCCCAATGTGGCCAACCCGGTACTGACTGCCCCATCGGTCGGACAAACGCTTACCCTGCAGGTTGAGGGCAGAACGGCGGCTGACTGCCGTGGGCAGGCTTATGTGACTATACGGGTCTATCAGGGGCCTGATATCTATATTCCTACCGCCTTTACGCCCAATGGCGACGGTCTCAATGACCGTTTTATGGTACAGCCGGTAGGGGTTCGTCAGTTAAAATATTTCCGGATATATAACCGTGCCGGCCGGCTTATTTATAACAGCAGCCAGCTGGGGGCAGGCTGGGATGGCCGTTTTCAGGGGCAGGATCAGCCTGCCGGGGTCTATGTATGGCAATGCCAGGGGGTTACAGATGATGGTAAATTGGTAAGCCGGCAGGGGACTGTCACGCTCATACGTTGATAAATTGTTTTTAATTAAATAAATATTAATAAAGCCGCCGGAATTATTCGGTGGCTTTTTGTTGGGGGCGTATTTTTGCGGCCTTGAACCGCCAAAAGCAAAAAAATAACTCAACCCGATTATGGTAGATGTATTACTTGGCCTCCAGTGGGGCGATGAAGGAAAAGGAAAGATTGTAGACTATTTCGCAAAGGACTATGACCTCGTAGCCCGTTTTCAGGGAGGCCCCAATGCCGGCCATACCCTTTATATCGGCGACAAAAAAGTGGTACTTCACCAGATCCCTTCCGGAGTATTTCACCCCAACAAGTTAAACCTGATCGGTAATGGCGTAGTACTGGATCCGGTAACTCTCAAGCGCGAGTGCGATACCGTAGCAGGCTTTGGAGTTGATCTGAAAAAGAACCTGTTTATTTCAGAGCGTACTCACCTTATATTACCTACACACCGGGCACTTGATAAGGCGTCTGAATCATCGAAAGGAAATCAGAAGATTGGTTCTACCCTGAAAGGAATCGGACCAACTTATATGGACAAAACAGGCCGCAATGGCCTGCGGGTGGGTGATCTGCTGGATAAGAATTTTACTACTGCTTATATCAAATTGCGCCTGAAACACCAGCGCCTGCTCGACAACTATGCTTTTGCCGAAGATATTTCGCAGTGGGAAGAAGAGTTTTTTGAAGCAGTGGAGTTTTTGCGGGAGCTTAATATTGTAAATGGTGAATATTTCATCAATCAGCAATTGTCTGCCGGCAAGCGCGTACTGGCCGAAGGTGCACAGGGCAGCATGCTGGATATCGATTTTGGTACATTTCCTTTTGTGACGTCTTCCAATACCGTGTCGGCTGGCGTATGCAGCGGTCTGGGTGTAGCTCCGCAAAAAATCAGGGATGTAATTGGTGTTACAAAGGCTTACTGTACCCGTGTGGGCGGTGGTCCGTTCCCTACAGAACTCGATAATGCTACCGGCGAAGAGTTGCGCAAGATCGGAAATGAATTTGGTGCTACTACCGGCCGACCCCGCCGTTGCGGATGGATTGACCTTGTAGCCCTCCGCTTTGCCTGTATGATCAATGGTGTTACCAAGGTGGTGATGACCAAGGCAGATGTACTGGACGCATTTAAAGAACTGGACGTTTGTACGGCTTATAAGATAAATGGCGTGGAAACACAGGAAATCCCGTTCAGACTGGATAAAGTAGCCGTAGAACCGGTATATCGCAGTTTCCCCGGCTGGAGCACTCCCAGCAGCCAGGCAAAATCAAGCGCAGAACTGCCTGCTACTATGAATAGTTACGTCGATTTCATCAATGAATATCTGGGTGTAAAAGTCCATTATATTTCCAATGGACCGGGCCGGGATCAGATCATTCATGTTGACTGAAACCATGACTAAAAAAAGATTTTAAAAAATTTGGTCAATTAAAAACTTCGCTGAAATTTTACAGCTATAACCCTATCAGACCATGGCATCAAAATCCGATAAGGACAAAAAAGTTACCGGCAAAACCAATCCTGCTGCCGACAGGGATTCATCCAAGAAAGCCTCTTCCAAAGCTAAGAAGTCACAGGAAGAAGATGAGACTGATGAAGACGAGCTGGATGAGGATATGGATGACGCACCTGCTGCCAAAAAAGGCGGTAAGGCTGGCGCTGCCAAAAAAAGCAGTGATGATGACGATGACGACGAAGATCTGGACGAAGATGAAGTAGATGACTGGGATAAAGTAGAGGAGGAAGATAACTGGGATCCCGATTTTGACGAATTCGACATTCCCAAATCAAAAGGTAAAAAAGCTACCGGCGGAACCAAAAAAACCGGTGGTGATGATGATGATGATTTCAAAATGGATGACGAGTTCAAGGATATGTTTAATGACAGTGATGATTTTGAAGAAGAAGATGATTATTAAACAGGCCTGTGCCTGATCACCTCCGGATTTTCGTTAAAACACATCGAGCAACATACTTCAATATTCCCCGTTACTGACTTCAAAGAAGTAAAAGCAAAGGTGTTGAGCTGGGTACAACAGTTCAACACCTTTTGTTTTCTGGACAATCACCAGTATCAGTTGCACCCGCATACACAGGAATGTATGCTGGCAGCTGGCATACGCCGTCAGGTACAGGCCAGTGCCGGCACCGCCCTGCAGCAACTGCAGGCGGCACTTGATGAGCAACCGGGCTGGTTTTTTGGTCACCTCGGCTACGATCTTCATAGCGAAACCGAAGGCACAGCCAGTCGTCTGCCTGACGGGATAGGGTTTCCGGACCTTTATTTCTTTGAGCCGCAGATACTGATTCGCCTTCTGCCCAACGAGCTTATCATTACAGCCGAATCGCCTTCGGCGGTATGGCAGCAGATAGAACAAATGCCCGTTGGCCAGACTTCCGCATTGCAGCCGGTAAATTTCGAAAGCCGCATGAGCCGGCAACAGTATCTTGATACGATCGAAAGCCTGCAGCAGCATATTCTGCGGGGTGATTGTTATGAGATTAATTTTTGCCAGGAGTTTTTTGCCACTGATGCTTTTATTGATCCATTGCAGGTTTATCAGCAACTGAGCCGCATATCACCTAATCCTTTTTCGGCACTTTACCGGCTCGAAAATAAATGGCTGATATGTGCAAGTCCCGAACGTTTTTTGAAGAAACAGGGCAACCGATTGCTGTCGCAACCCATTAAAGGCACTTCGCCTCGTGTACAAAGCAACCAGGAGCTGGATAATAAGAGCAAAGGAGATCTTTATCATAGCGCCAAGGATCGTTCAGAAAATGTGATGGTGGTAGACCTGGTAAGAAATGATATGTCGAAAGTATGCAGCGAAGGCAGTGTACATGTTGACGAGTTGTATGGCATTTATTCTTTTCCGCAGGTACATCAAATGATTTCAACAATTAGTGGCGAAGTGGCAGACGGACAAAATTTCAGTACTATCATACGTGCCACTTTTCCTATGGGATCGATGACCGGAGCACCCAAAAAAAGAGTTATACAATTAATTGAGCAGTACGAAACACAGCGACGGGGATTGTTTTCCGGAGCTGTTGGCTATATAACACCGGAAGGGGACTTTGATTTTAATGTAGTGATCAGAAGCATTCTATATAATGATAGCACTCATTATGTATCATTTCCTACAGGATCAGGAATAACCTATTACAGCCAGCCTCAGGCAGAATGGGAAGAGTGCCAGCTTAAAGCAGCAGCTATTAAGCAAATTTTTAGCCGCTAACAACCTTTTTTATCCACTGCCAAACAAGGTATGTGAAATAGTTTCGATGAATATATTTCATTGACCTGCAACTAATAATAGCAAGAGTTGTAGTTATGGTATGATGTTTGACTGGGTGGTGCTGAAGCTAAAATATCAACGTATGAGACAAATGAAATTTACCCTTGTGGGGCTAATTGCTTTTTCTGTTCTGGCCAGTAGTTGTAAAAACATGAATCGCTCGCAGAAAGGCGCTGTTATAGGTGCTACGGGCGGCGGTGCCATAGGTGCAGTAATCGGAAAAGCTACAGGTAATACGGCACTGGGAGCTATCCTTGGCGCTACTGTTGGTGGTGTAACCGGCGCAGTAATCGGCCGTAAAATGGACAAACAGGCAGAAGAAATTAAAAACGAAGTGCCGGGAGCCAAAGTAGAACGCGTGGGTGAAGGCATTGTAGTGGAGTTCAACAATAAGATTCTTTTCGGCTTCGATAAGTCTGACCTGGGCGATAATGCGAAAGCCAGCCTGAATGAACTCGTAACTATTCTCAATAAATATCCCGACACCGATATTGAAGTGCAGGGACATACAGACGATACCGGTACCGACTCCTACAATCAGGGATTATCTGAACGCAGGGCCAGTGCTGTATCGGCTTATCTGCGTACAAAAGGTATCAGCTCCGGACGTATTACGACCAAAGGTTTTGGTGAGTCGGCTCCCAAGTATGCCAATGACTCTGAAGAAAACCGCTCGCTTAACCGCCGTGTCGACTTTCTGATCACTGCCAATGAAAAGATGAAAGCCGATGCTAAAAAAGAGGCAGGCCAATAGTTGTTAAGTGATAAGTTATAAGTAGTAAGTTATAAGTTAAATCGACTGATATGAAAACAAGAATTATTATGATTGCAGTGCTGGCACTTATCTGTGGCCAGGCTGCTATGGCACAAACCAAAACCACTTTCGGAATCAGGGGTGGTGTGAATTTTCAGAACCTGAATGGTAAAGATCAGAATGGTGACCGGATAGACGGAAAACTGCGTACCGGTTTTCATGTCGGCGCCAATGCAGAAATACCCGTAGGAATTGATTTTTACCTGCAGCCTGGCGTATTATTCAGTACTAAAGGCGCCAAAGCAAAGGACATAGCAGAAACATCACTTTCCTACATCGAAGTACCTGTAAACTTCGTCTATAAGCCCGATCTGGGTACAGGCCGTGTATTGCTCGGCTTTGGTCCTTACCTCGGCATAGGGGTGGGTGGTCAGTACAAAGTTGGTAATATGGAAGCCGATGTTGAATTTGGTAATGAGCCCGGTGAAGTGAAACGCCTTGATGCCGGTGCCAGTATGCTGGCCGGCTATGAATGGTCAAATAAAGTATCGGTGCAGCTGAATGCAGCGCTGGGCCTTGTGAATCTTCATAACCGTGTCGCCAACGACAATAAATCTTCGCTGAAAAATACCGGATTTGGCCTTTCAGTGGGCTATAGGTTCTGACGAAGAAGTAAACATTCTCAACTTAAAAGGGTGCTGCAGTGAATAACCGCAGCACCCTTTTTTAATAGGTTTATATTTTGTTATTTACCCGCCTTGCTAAACGAGTAGTTGATACGGATGGGGTTGCCCTGGTAGCTAATTTCTGACTGCAGGGTCATTGCTGCATCGCTTGCAGCCAGGATACGGAACTTATATCCATCAGCTACATCTTTGGGTTTTACACCACTGGTCACACGCTTGTATTGAAATACCGGTTGTTTGTTTTCTTCGCGGTAAGACCATACTATATTCTTCTGCCCCGGAGCGCATGCCGATGCATTGCTGTTGATCGTATAATAGCCATTTCCATTATTGGGCAAATGCCAGGTACTGCCTTTAAGGCAATCTTCAGTGCCTTCATCGAGGAGCGTAAAGCGAAGTTTTTCGCCCGCACTCAGTCCGTCATAACTGATCTGGTCTAATACCCAGTCACCTTTGAGATCACTGCGCTCAGGTGCTTTTGTTGTTTCACTTGCTTTTTTGCCGGAGCTGCAGCTGGCCAGCAATACGGCAGTTGCACAGGCAATACCTGCCATACGAATCGTGTGTTTAGTCATAAGCTTCATTTTTCTAATATCAGATATAACGAAAAAGCATGCCTGATTTTTGTTATCCGGCATGCCTTGTAAAATAGTTATCAGTGCGGTTATTTCCCTTCGCTTCCTGCCGGCAGTGGCATACCCGGATTAAGGATATACTGCAGGGAGGTGGCCAGAATTTCTGGTTTGCGTGATTGAAACAATTCCATTTTATCGGCAGGCAATCGCAGATCGTATTTGCCATTTACTGCTACAAGCTTGTCAAAATCGGGATTTAGCTGATTGAAGTCTGTTACAGGCATCACCAGAAAGCTGGCAATTACGGCAGCCTGGTAACGGCCACTTATGGGGCGCATAATCTGGCCATCGGGTACATCTGCTGCCGGAGTGGGGCCACTGGTCATCCAGTAGGCTACCTCGTCTTTGGTAAGCGTGGTAATGCCGCCTTCACCCTCCATGATATAATGTGTAGCAATGAATTTCTTAACATGATTGCGCGATTCGGCAGGCAGGTATTTCTGCAGTGTCCAGAAATCACGTGAGCCGCTTTTACGGATTGCATTATTGACAGCTCCGGGGCCGCCATTATAAGCTGCAATTACCAGCAGCCAGTCTTCATAAAGCGTGTACAGACTCCTGAGATATTTGGAAGCGGCATGGGTACTCTTTGACAGATCGCGGCGGTCATCGCGTTTGCGGTTGACAGTAAGGCCCATGGTGCGGGCAGTGGTGGGCATAAACTGCCAGGGGCCTACTGCGCCCGCCCAGGAGCGGGCATTGCTTTGCAGTTTGGACTCAATAACTGCCAGGTATTTAAGCTCCCGGGGCAGGTTGTGCTGCGTCAGGATGCCATCGATCATATCAAAATAGGGGCGTGCCCAGTCTTTCATTTCCTCCAGGCTCGTACTGTTCTTTTCCATATAATCCTTCACGAAACCTACGGCCAGGGGATTCAGCTGTTCCACACGCATACCATTACTCAATTCGGCAGGAACAAAGAGTTCTTTAAAGCCGGCTTTGGGATCGGCAGGTAAGGGGCGGGTTGCGGGAACAGAATCTTTTTTGAGCAGATCAGTTGTGTCGGTTGCCGGATAATCTGAAGCTGCCCGGGCAAAGCCCAGACATGAACAGAAAATTGCACCCGAAACCACGATTTTTTTAATCATCACAGCAAAATTTAGAGACGTTGTCCTGCACAGGTCAGGAACAGGATCCGGTTGTTAAGCAGCGATCAGGGTTTTAGCTGGCGGTCTATCAAGAGATCTGAAATGCGCAGCAAAGATAACTCCTCAAACCGGTTTGACATCACCTGCAAGCCAAAAGGCATGCCATTACTGTGACGGAACAGGGGAAGGGAAATGGCCGGAATGCCCACGAGATTGGCCATAACAGTATAAATATCAGCCAGATACATGGCTATTGGGTCGGTTGTCTTTTCGCCGATGCGGAAGGCGGTAGAAGGGGTTGTGGGCAGGAAAATGTGATCAAACTCTTTGAAAATCAGTTGAGTTTGATCAAATAACAATTTTCTAACTTTTTGTGCCCGGGTATAATAAGCATCGTAGTAGCCGGCACTCAATACAAAAGTGCCCAGCATAATGCGGCGTTTAACTTCGGTACCAAAGGCTTCTGAGCGGGTAGTTTCGTACAGCTCATTGATGTCAAGCCCTTCTTTGGAGGTGCGGTAACCATATCGCACACCATCGTACCGCGACAGGTTGGATGAAGCCTCGGCAGTAGTGAGTACATAATATGCCGGTACGATATGATCCAGGAGTGAGAAAGAAACCGGGCTTACCTGGTGTCCTTCTGCCTGCAGGTTTTTGAGAAGATTATGGATAGCCTGGCTTATTTCAGGATCAAGGCTGGGGTGATCGAGGGCTTCGGGGAAATAGGCAATCCGTAATGGTTTATCCTGTTTTTCCTTTAAACCATGAGTGTAATCGGGAACAGGGCGGGTAGAAACCGTGCTGTCAAAGTCATCGGCACCGGCCATTACCTGTAGGGTAAGGGCTACATCGGCAATGGTACTGCCGAAAATGCCAATCTGGTCAAATGAAGAAGCATAGGCAATGAGCCCGTAGCGCGAAATACGGCCATAAGTAGGTTTGAGCCCAATGATGCCACAGAGATCAGCAGGTTGCCGTACAGAACCTCCTGTATCGCTTCCCAGACTCACCATACAAAGGCCCGCCTGTACGGCCACAGCCGATCCACCGGATGAACCTCCGGGAATACGGGTTTCGTCCAATGCATTCAGCACCTTGCCGTACGCCGAGTTTTCGTTGGTCGACCCCATGGCAAACTCATCGCAGTTGAGTGAGCCGATGATGATGGCGCCGGCTTCGAGCAGGCGCTCAACGGCAGTAGCTGAATAAATGGAATGGAATCCCTCGAGGATGCGTGAAGCGGCTGTAAGCTTATGACCGTTGTAGGCAATGACATCTTTGATGCCAATGACCACGCCATGCAGCACTTCCATTGGCCGGCCGCTTTGGCGTTGCAGATCCAAAGCAGCGGCCCTTGTACGTGCCTCATCGGCATATATATCCACAAAAGCATTAAGATGCATTTGTGCATTTATCCGTTGTAGATAATGCTCAACTGCCTGCAAACAGGTAGCCGTTCCATCCTGTAAGGAAGAATGGTATTGATCAATGGAAGAGAAAGAAAACAAAAGCAGGTATGCTTTAATCGATGAAAAAAACGCAGGCAGATATACCCGGATTCAGAGCCCGTATTTCTTAAGCGTTCTTAATGTCTGATGCGTTCTCTTCAATTTCTTTCTTCACGTTGTTCTTGGCGTCATTGAACTCACGCACACCTTTACCCAGACCGCGCATCAGCTCAGGAATTTTGCGGCCACCAAACAGCAACAGCACAATTACCAGGATGATGATGATCTCATTGGTGCCCAGCACGCCTAATAGATTTGTTTGTAACATGGTAATAGAAAATTAGACTACAAAGATAATAAGAACTCCTTCATTACAAGGGTATAAAAATAACAGTAAAACAGTTAATAAAAAACCCCGCTATTGCGGGGTTTTTATATATAAGATAAATTATCAGCTTATTGTGCAGCTTCAGTAGTGGTATTAACACGTTTTTCGCGGATACGTGCACTTTTACCGCTGCGTTTGCGCTGGTAAAACAGCTTGGCACGACGTACCTGACCGGTTTTGTTCAGCACTACAGAGTCAATGTTGGGAGAAGCGTAAGGGAATACGCGCTCAACACCCACACCGTCAGAGATTTTACGAACGGTAAAGCTGGCTGTAAAGCCGGAACCCTGAGTCTTGATTACATCGCCTTTGAACGACTGGATACGCTCCTTGTTTCCTTCAATGATCTTATAATTCACAGTGATGTTGTCACCGGGTTTGAAAGCAGGGAACTCTTTCTTCTTAGTCAGCTGCTCATGTACATATGCGATCGCGTTCATGACTCGTATTTTTAAGGAGGGCAAAGGTAATGCCCTAATTGAGAATATCCAAAACTATTTAACTGTTTAAAAGGTTTAAAGGGTATAAAGTGTTTAAAGGATATTATATAAGCAGAGTTAACAGATTGATTTTTAAATAATAACCCTTTATACTCGTTAAACTTTTTATACTCTTTATATCGGTCTTTTATCTCGCCACATTCACCGTCCTCTTCTCCCTGATCACGGTTACTTTGATCTGTCCGGGGAAAGTCATTTCGGTTTGAATTTTCTGGGCTATTTCAAACGACAGCTTTTCAGAGTCGCCATCGGTTACTTTATCGGCTTCTACAATTACCCGCAGCTCGCGGCCGGCCTGGATGGCATAGGCTTTTTCAACCCCAGTATAACTCATAGCCAGATTTTCGAGATCCTTGATGCGCTGCAGGTATTGCTGCATGATCTCGCGGCGGGCGCCGGGACGTGCACCGCTGATGGCATCGCAGGCCTGTACAATGGGAGAAATCACATACTGCATCTCCACCTCATCGTGGTGGGCGGCAATGGCATTGACTACGGCAGGGTTTTCACCATATTTTTCAGCCAGCTTGGCACCCAGCAGGGCGTGGCTCAGTTCACTTTCTTCGTCAGGTACTTTGCCAATATCGTGCAGCAGACCGGCACGTTTGGCGAGTTTGGGATTAAGTCCCAGCTCAGCTGCCATCGTAGCACAAAGGTTGGCTGTTTCGCGGCTGTGCATCAGCAGGTTTTGTCCATATGAGCTGCGGAAACGCATACGTCCTACCATACGTACCAGTTCTTTGTGCAGACCATGTATGCCCAGTTCAATAACAGTACGTTCGCCAATTTCCATTACCTGCTCTTCGATCTGTTTGCGCGTTTTCTCTACCACTTCTTCGATCCGGGCCGGGTGAATACGGCCATCGGCTACGAGGCGTTGCAGGCTCAGGCGGGCTATTTCGCGGCGCAGCGGGTCAAAACTCGATAACAGAATAGCTTCCGGGGTGTCGTCTACAATCAGGTCAACACCTGTGGCTGCTTCGATAGCACGGATATTACGGCCTTCGCGACCAATGATCTGACCTTTGATCTCATCACTTTCAAGGTTGAAGACAGTGATGGAATTTTCAATGGCCTGCTCGGCAGCAGTCCGTTGAATGGTTTGAATAATGATCTTGCGGGCTTCTTTATTGGCTTTTTGCTTGGCGTCGTCAATAATTTCCTGCTGCAGGGCAAGCGCCTGGGTTTGAGCCTCATTTTTCAGGCTCTCTACCAGTTGCGATTTGGCTTCGTCAGCAGAAAGACCGGCAATTTTCTCCAGCCGGCGGATATGCTCCTCCTGGTGTTTTTCCAGTTCGGTACGTTTGATATTAACCAGATCAATCTGCCGGTTAAGGTTGTCCTTAATAGCGTCGTTTTCCTTGATCTGTTTTTCCAGATTAGTTTCTTTCTGATTGATACTCTGCTCTTTCTGACGAATGCGATTTTCCGCATCGTTGATCTTGCGGTTGCGCTCGTTCACTTCCTTATCATGAGCCGATTTGAGCTGTACAAATTTCTCTTTAGCCTCCAGTTCTTTTTCCTTACGGATAGTTTCTGCTCTGAGTTCGGCTTCCTTGATAATGTTTTGAGATTGGAGTTCGGCTTCTTCTACTTTTCGTTGGGTGTTTTTGGAGAAAATGAATTTACCCGCTATAAGGCCCAGGATCAGGGCCGCAGCTCCGGTTACCAACAGTAATATATTCGAGTCCATGAATTTGTTGTTTAATGTGTTCCAAAATGATATGGTTCTTGTATAGCAGCATTTGAATAGCTGATTCCCCGTTTTTTAGGGAGAATAGGCGAAGATACAAAACGGGCGTGAAACTCGTGAAACAACCCGCGGGCAACTAAAAACCTGGTACGCAAATGGGATCGATTAAAGAAGAAACCTAACACTTAAATTGCTTATAGAGAAATAGAATTGGAAAAACTGTGATCAAATTCAGCTAATTTATTTAGTAACTCTGTTGCTTTTTTATTTAGTATCTTCACTTAACCAAATGTAGTTATGATCTACAACGTTCAAGATATCGCCAACAAAATCATTTTACAGACCGATACTGAAAAAGGGGACATTATATCAAACCTTAAGCTTCAGAAAATGCTGTATTATATGCAAGGTTATCACCTGGCTTTTTTTGGTGAAAAACTCTTTGACAGTGATTTAGTAGCATGGACGTATGGGCCTGTCGTTCCTGAAGTTTATCACCGGTTTAAGGAACATCGGTCATATGGCATTGCATTTAAGCCGGAAGAGTACAGCGAGATTCAATTAACGGCTGAGCAAGAAGATGTATTTCATCAGGTTATGACCGAATATGGGAAATTTAGTGCTATTAAACTCATGGAAATGACTCATAGTGAAGCGCCCTGGAAAGAGGCAAATGATACACCTGATAAGATCATTAACCCTGAGACAATGAGAACCTTCTTTTCTAAGTTGATTGATGAATAAGAAAAAGATTAAAAGACAGGAGGAGCAACCTGTAATAAAGAAAAAGCCGGAAGATAGATATCCGGTTTTTTGTTTCAAACATTTACAACAATATTCTTATCATAAGTGTTCTGACCCATTATTTTTTATCTCATTTCTTGAAAGGTTGAAAAAATTGGGGGAATTGGGATGGCAGGGTATTCAAGGTTCTCATCGCCATGCTTTCGGAACAGAAAAAATTCCGATCAATAACCTCAGGGTAAACAGCTTTCCCTCTATTGTCACTCCAGAAGTAACCGAATTAACTGTTTTCAGGGCAAATGGAAACAACCTACCTTTTTTGGGTATTAGACTTGATGATACCTTTCAGGTAATTTTTATCGAAACAAACTTCGGGGATATTTATACACATTAAACTTCGAACGGAGGCATTTCTGGTTATTTTTCAGTCGTATTTAATTGACTATCAATTATTTTTTCAATCGCTGTCAGTTTTTCGGCCCAGTCGGGTTGCTGTGATGCTTCATTTTTGACCGTTTGCTCAGTTGCCAGCCATATCAGTACCATGGCGATATAGTCCTGCATGTCTTTGCCGGCAAAACTGGTTTTATACTCTACAATCTTTTCGTTGATGGTTTTTACCGTACGCCGGACCACTTCCTCGTCTTTCGCATTCATTTTGATCCGGTAGCTGCGGTCACCGATCACGATTGTTGCTGCAATTAACTCATCCATAACTTGCTGATTTGAAAAATGCTTCCTAATTTAGGCATCCCTGTTTTAAAATGGCTCTGATCCGGACAGCGCTAGCTGTCATATACTCTGTTGAAAGCGCTTTTAACCAAAACTAAACGCCTCATCATGTTCGCCAAAATTAAGCCATCAATTTTTATTGATGCTCTGCAGTTTGAACTTACATCGCACAAGGGAGACCGGCTCAAAGGTATTTTGCGCGATGAAAAAGGAAGCGTATGCAGTACGCTGGAAAAAACTGTGCTGACAGAGCGGGAAAACTTTACCTGGTCGGGATTGAATGATCTCCCTTACGGACGCTATACACTTGAGCTGTCGCGTGGAGAAGAGCAAATGGAAATGCGGCTTGTAAAAAGAATCTGATCCGTTGTTTCGGTCTTACTCACTCAATAATGCGATACAACGATCAATCTCTTTCAGGTAAGCATTGATTCTCTTCTCAAACTGCGCTTTTTCCGCGTCGCTCATTGCTGTATTGCTGAATTTAAGAATATCCAGTTGCTGTTTCAGTTTTTCTGTCTGCTCCTCATACTGTGCATTGCTTTTTTGCAAAAGCGACAACTCTTCTCTCAACAGCTGATTGTCTTTCTGCAACTGTTGCTGCTGCCTGAGCAGTAATTGAAGTTTGTCCTGTATGCGTTTAAGTTGAGTTTCATCCATAGCCCTGCTGTTTCTTGATGACAGTCGGTATTATTTTCTTATTTCGGCAGACAGTTCCTTTTCGAGCGTGCTCATGATCTTGTTCATCCAGGTGTCTATTTCCTTATCCGTTAATGTTTTTTCCGTATCAAGGAAAGTGAAGCTGACGGCCATAGATTTTTTGCCTGCTCCCAGTTTATCGCTTTCAAAGATGTCGAAAAGCTGGATATCTGTCAGATTGCTGAGACGGATTTTTTTCACTGTTTTTTCCAGTTCTTCATAAGCCAGTTGTACAGGCACCACTACTGCCAGGTCGCGTTGTACTGCCGGGAAGCGGGGTATTTCGGTGAAAGCAGGTTTTTGCGCTGCCGCTGCTGCCGATAAGGTTTGCCAGTCAAAGTCTGCAAAATAGACGGGTTGTTTGATCTCAAATTGCAGCAGGGCCGCTTTGGCTACCGCGCCTACCTGCACTACCGGCTTGCCATTGAGCAAACCCTGCAGGCCACTTTCGTATTTGGGATGCTGCCATGCTTCAAAACTATCGATGGTCACACCCAGCAACTGCAAGATGCGGGCCGCTATTCCTTTCAACACATAAAAATCGGTATTGGCCGCTTTGATACGCCAGCTGTCTTCCTGCGTTTTGCCGGTGGTATACAGGCAGAGATGTTCTGTTTCTGTATACTGACCCGAACCGGAGGTGCTGTATGTTTTGCCAAACTCGAAGAAACGCAAGTCATTGTTTTTGCGATTGAGGTTATGCGCTACCGAGCGCAAACCGGTTTCGAGCATGGAAGGACGCATAATATTGAGCTCTGCACTCAGGCTGTTGAGCATCTTTACGGCATGTTCCAGTTCGCCTTCACTGAAAAAAGCCGAATTGGTGATAGAGTTGGTCATGATCTCATGAAATCCGAGTCCAACCAGGTAGCCGGCAATTTTTTCTTTATAAGCCCATGGTGCATAATCTTCCTCAATAGCAGGTGTGATAGTGATGGCATGCGGAATGTCTACATTATCGAGACCATCTATGCGCAGCACTTCTTCGACCAGATCCGCGGGCAGGCTGATGTCGGGCTTGTGGAACGGAACGGCTACACGCAGCTCGTCGATTCCCTCTTTGGCAATTTCAAATCCCAGGCTGGTAAGAATATTCTTAACAGCATCGGGATGATAGTTTTTGCCACTCAGTTTTTTCAGGTAATGATATTTGATGGCTACCTGTGCTTTCTCGCGCGGGTCAGGATATACATCCGTAACAGGTGAAGCAATTTCTCCGCCTGCCAGCTCACGAATAAGGCTGGCAGCCCGTTTCAGCACTGTCACTGTAGCTGAAATATCTGTTCCTTTTTCGAAGCGGGTGGCAGCATCGGTTCTTAAGCCATGGCGAAAACTTGTTTTGCGGATACTAATTCCGTCAAAGCAGGCGCTTTCGAGAAACAGATTGTTGGTTTCAGCAGTTACACCACTGTTGAGCCCGCCAAATACCCCTGCTATGCAAAGTCCTCCTTCTTCATCGCAGATCATGAGGTCTTCTGCACTCAGTTTTCTTTCTTTTTCGTCGAGTGTTACGAAGGGTGTGCCTTCGGGCAGATTTTTAACGATGATCTTTTTACCTTTTATTTTGTCTGCATCAAAGGCATGCAGCGGCTGCCCGGTTTCATGCTGGATATAATTGGTAATGTCTACAATATTATTGATGGGGCGAAGGCCAATAGCTTTCAGCTTTTCTTTGAGCCATTTGGGCGATTCACCCACCGTAACACCGGCAAGGCTGACACCTGAATAGCGGGGGCAGGCTTTTTCATTTTCAATGATCACTTCTATGGCCAGGGTATTCTGCTCTGCCTTAAAGCCGTTGGTATTGGGGAGTTTGGGACGCAGTTCTTTTTTATCATGATGCGAAAGGTAGGCACATACATCGCGCGCTACTCCCCAGTGGCTCATGGCGTCCATGCGGTTGGGTGTAAGTCCTATCTCGTAGATGGTATCTTCATACGGCTGAAAATAATCGGCTGCCGGTGTGCCGGGTACGAGGTTATCGGGCAGTACCAGGATGCCGGCATGTGAACTGCCGAGGCCTATTTCATCTTCGGCACAGATCATCCCATGACTTTCCACACCCCGGATCTTTGCTACCCGCATGGTCAATGCATCGCCGGTGGATGGATAAATAGTAGCGCCTACAGGCGCAACCACCACTTTTTGGCCTGCGGCCACGTTAGGGGCTCCGCAAACAATCTGCAATGGCTCTGCACCGCCCACGTCTACGCGGGTAAGTGTGAGTTTATCGGCATTGGGATGTTTCTCGGTATGAATGACATGGCCGATGACCAGCCCTTTCAGGCCGCCTTTCGCTTCTTCATAGCGGCTCATACTTTCTACTTCAAGACCAATGGAGGTAAGGATGCGGCTCAACCGCTCGGGATCTACAACTACAGGCAGGTATTCACTCAGCCATTTATACGATATAGTCATGTGGTATTCGGGTTCTGCCGCAAAGATAGCGGAATCCCCCTGCCCAACGCTCAGGCTTCCTGTACCTTATACTGGTTTTTGTGTGGCTGCACTGATTGTGGAGAAGGGGAATTCCTGCAGGTTGTTGGGGTTTTCAAAATCTTCGGCTGCCTGATGAAAGTTTTCCCAACGGGCAGTTTTGTATTCCTCCCAGTTAAAACCACGTAGAAAAGCAATAGCCGCTTCAGCCCCTTTGCGAAACAGGGCCAGTTTTTCCCCGTCTTTCATAAAAAAATTAAGCCAGCTGTGGGCACGCACATCAATGGAGCAGACCGCCTTATTAAAAGCGCGGTTTTTGGCAATAAAGTCGCGGTCGAAATTAAAACGGATGGTGGAGAACAGGGAGAAGATGTATTTGTAGAGATTGTTATTGCTGCGGCTGGCCGAGTCGAGTACACCGTCTTGCAGGCGGATTCCAAAAGTAGGCATACGCGGTACCGGGTAACGCGGATTATAAAAGATACTGATGGGGAAATTGGACAATACGCCACCGTCAATAAACTGGCTGTTGTCTGGTATACGCGACAGCGCATTTTGCCAGTTGAGATGACGGCTCCAGATATCGAAGCTGCTTTTGCTTCGCAGACCTGTCTGTGCATACGATTCAAAGAAAACCGGTATCGACATGCTGGCTCGTACAAAATCGCCCGGATGCACATCCTCCTGGTTTTTCCAGTACAGATCCCACATCCGGGGAAACTCTACTTTTACACCTGCCAGTATATCGCAGGTAATGATCGTAAGCATAGGCATGTGCGGCGGCAGATTATTTTCCCGCCGCGGGTCGGGTTTTACCTGCAGGGCAGGTACACGCATAAAATGCTGCGAAAAACTGGCCAGGTCGGTGATATTTCCACAAGCCGGATCATTGTTGACGGCACATTGATTGATGACAGATTTGATCCAGTCGTGAAAAGCCTGTCCGCAATTGAGGCCATACCCGTTGCGGGCAAATTGTTTAAACCGGTTAATGGCAAATAACAATAAAGTAGCAAGCACAAGCAGTAAAACACCGGCGCCTAATCCCAGCCAGCGGGCAATACCAGGCCTGAAAAAATTAATAACAAAACAAGCCAGGCTGGTAACCAGCAGGCCTCCCATTAGTATTACCAGCAAACGAAACAGGCGGCGCATGGCTCCATTGCCCAGTATCAGTTGTTGTACTGTTTTTTTAATCCAGCGGGTAAAACGACTGTTGCCGGGTTTGCCATCTACAAAGCTGAACATATCGAGCTGAGAGAGATGATGGATGATGACCGGAGATTTCTCTTCTTCTCTTTTGCCGCAGCAGGCCAGCAGCATGGCATTGATAGAGCCGGCACTGGTACCCGCCATACTGAAAAAACGGATTCCCATTTTTTCGAGCACATAGGTGTAACCCACAAGCGCAATCCCCAGTACTCCACCGCCTTCCTGCACCAGATCCACATACTGGTTCCCGTTGTCGTCGGTGACATCAGACACCTGCAATACCCGGTTTTCTTTTTTTAGTTCGTCTTTAAAATCCTGAATCAGCTGATCAACGCCGCTGGCGGTTATGAAGGCATTGGGTTGGGAAAAGGTGGCCATGGAAAAGGTTTGGGCGAAAGGTACAAAATAAGGGCACCGTGAAAAAACGGGCGTCAAAAGGTGTTTTTCTTGCCCTACGCCCATCTTGCTCAGGAGTATCTTGTTTGGTAAATAAATTTTCATGGAAAAAATAAAAATAGACTCGCGCAAATTGCAGGAAACTCTTGCAAATGAGTTGACAGGATTTACGGAACTGACAGGTCAGGATCTGACCAAAGTGAAGGGACTGGTAGAAACAGCTGTAGAGACCTCCCGTGTAAAACCACTTGAGTCAGATGTGTGGATATACCGTATCGTAGTGCTTGTACTCGGTCTGGTAGTATTATCAGCCACGCTGGGGCTGATTTTTGTTTTTAACGATGCGACGTCTAAAATTCCTGAAACACTCACGGCGCTGGGCTCTGGTGCGCTGGGAGCTCTTGCTGGTTTACTGGCGCCCTCACCGCAACGTGAAAACTGATCTTTAGCTCTAAAATTTGCAATAAGCTGATCATCCATCCCCCAGATAGTTGGGGCATGGGATGGGTGAAAAATAAACACCCGATTCTGTAATTATCAGAATCGGGTGTTTATTAAGATTTATGCCCGCATCTCTACTTTAAATGCCAGGCTGAAGAAGGAGTAGTAATGCCCCTGCTGATTGAGCGAGTCGGCACTCCATTCCTGTCCAAAGCCGAAAGGATGTTTATTGTCGCAGGCGGCTTCGGCCAGAGCAACAAGACCTTGCCGGGCCTGTATCCTGAATCCGTAGCAAAGGCCTTTTTCAAGCGCTATATCCGGCATAGAAAAGGATAACCAGTTATTGCGGTCATCAGCATTTACCAGGCGGCTTGTCTGGGCAAGAACCGGTCCCCAACTGCGTTGCTTTGTATCAAATGCATGAAGTGTCAGTAACAGTTCGCCTGCTACCGGTATAGCAGTAGCAAATAGCTGAATATTGTCAAGCCGTCCTTCTGCCGGACAAACGAAAGTCTGTCCGCCATAGTGATCAGCAGGATCTGTTTGCAAATGCCCGATCCACAGGGTGGTGTTGCTGGCAGTTTGTGTTAATACGGGTTTGATGGCGGCGCCAGTACGTGGCGATGTTTGTTTCTGCTGGGGAATACCGCCGGAATTGTCATGTTTCATAGTCCACTTTTTTTAATAATCAAAATAGCAGGCGGATGGTAAGGTGGGTTAGTTAAATCAATAACTGATCCAGACCCTCATTTATTGTGCAAAAACCTGTGATTTCCTGATATTAAAATTGTTAACAGGAGGGTATAAAAATATCCGGGAAACCGGTGTATTTTTGCTAAATTGTTTATCAAAAAAAAGGGTGATGCGGAGGTCCGAAAAGGTCATAATGTGGATAACCCTGCATAACCCGGTAGAAAAATGGTTAACAAAGAAAAAATCCGGTAAAGGGAACAGTGATTGGGTACAGACCTTTATTTTCGCCGTCTGACTACAGGAACATTCCGATAACATAGAAGTAATATTTTCTTAATATAAGACTGGAATAAGAACCCTGAAGTCGAGGACTGCCGGATACAAATCTTTACCGGAAAGAGCAGCAACGGATAGTACCGGGCTGCGCTGGCAGGCTTTGATGACAGGTTTTTTATCGCCCTAACCGAACCTCAAAAATGGATTTGACGAATCTAAATAGTAAAGACCGGAAGCAGAAGAGACGTGGAGCTTCGATGGACCTGAGCACAATGGTATATGGTAAAATACCGCCACAGGCCAAGGATCTGGAAGAAGCCGTACTGGGTGCGGTGATGCTGGAGAAGACAGCTTTTGATACGGTCATAGAAATATTAAAGCCCGAGTGTTTTTATGTGGAGGCGCATCAGCGTATCTTCCGTGCCATGCAGGGACTGGCCAATAAAAGCCAGCCCATCGATATCCTCACTGTTGCAGAAGAGTTGCGCAGCCGCGAAGAGCTGGATGTAGTAGGCGGTGCCTATTATGTCACCAAGCTCACCAATGCAGTGGTATCTGCTGCCAACATTGAAGCACACGCACGTATCATTCTGCAAAAATTCATTCAGCGTGAACTCATACGTATCAGCGGTGAGATCATCAGTGATGCTTACGAAGACTCTACAGACGTTTTTGATCTGTTGGATGATGCCGAAGGAAAACTCTTTGAGATTACCAACAATCACCTGCGTAAAAACTTCGATACCATCGATTCTGTGCTGGTAAAAACCATTCAGCGTATCGAAGATATGCGGCATAAGAACGAAGATGTAACCGGTGTTCCCAGTGGATTTTCCCAACTCGATAAAGTGACCTATGGCTGGCAGAATACGGATCTTATCATCCTGGCTGCGCGGCCTGCCGTGGGTAAAACCGCTTTCGCCCTTAACCTGGCACGCAATGCTGCCATGAACCCCAGCAAGCCAACCGGTGTGGCCCTGTTCTCGCTGGAGATGAGTGCCGGTCAGCTGGTACAACGTATCCTTTCTGCCGAAAGCGAAATATGGCTCGAAAAAATTGCCCGCGGTAAACTCGAAGAGCATGAGATGAAACAACTCTATGCCCGCGGTATTCAGCGCCTGGCACAGGCGCCCCTGTTTATCGACGATACACCTGCGCTCAACATCTTTGAGCTGCGTGCCAAGTGCCGTCGTCTTAAAAACAAGCACAATATTGGCATGGTGATCATTGACTACCTGCAGCTCATGAGCGGCAGCAATGAGAACCGCCAGACCAACCGTGAGCAGGAGATCAGTAATATTTCCCGGAACCTCAAAGGCCTGGCCAAAGAATTGAGTATCCCTATCATCGCCCTTTCTCAGTTAAGCCGGGCGGTTGAGCAGCGGGGTGCCAAGGAAGGAAGCCGTGTGCCGCAGCTGAGTGACCTTCGGGAGTCAGGTGCCATCGAGCAGGATGCCGACATGGTTATGTTCCTGTATCGCCCTGAATATTATGAGATGTCGCAAAATGCCGAAGGGGAAAGTGTAAAAGGGCTTACCGAAGTAAAAATCGCCAAACACCGTAATGGTTCACTGGAAACGATCAAGCTGAAAGCATTGCTGCATATCCAGAAGTTTACCAACTGGGATGAAGATCCTTATAGCGGCATTGGCCTGCCTGCTGGCGGCTGGCGCCCGGTAGATGAAGGCGGCGGCGAAAAGCTCTATATCCAGACCGGCAGCCGCATGAATGATATTGCAGATGATGAAGACCCGTTTTGATAATGTGCTAATGTGCTGATTTGCTAATGTGCTAATGATTAGGACGCCGGAAATACTAAGAGTGTAGCTTAATAAACAAATTATTAAACCAATACGTGCTTAAATTTTATAAAAACTCTTCACTCAGGTATTCATTAGCACATCAGCACATTAGCACATCACTCATTGACGCCTTTCCGGCAATTAAAAGTTTGCAATGAATCTCCCCTTTTTTTACGTAGAATCCTATCTCCCTGCTTCTGATCAGCTTGAGCTGGATGAAGATACTTCGCGTCACGTAGTACAGGTGCTGCGTATGCAGGAAGGTGAGCAACTGCAGCTTACCGATGGACGCGGCAGCCTGCTCAGGGCCAATATTATTCACGCTCATAAAAAGCATGCGCGTGTGCAGATACTGCAACAGGAACTGCAACCGGCTCCCACACATAAACTCGCCATCGGTATTTCATTACTTAAAAACGCCAGCCGCTTTGAATGGTTTCTCGAAAAAGCTACTGAGGTCGGCGTCACAGAAATATTTCCGCTTCTCTGCACACGCACAGAGAAAGAACGTTTCCGCTTTGACCGGATGAAAGGCATACTGGTAAGTGCCATATTGCAGTCGCAGCAATGCTGGCTTCCTGTATTGCATGAGCCGGCAGAACTGGAGCAATTGCTGGCTAAAGATGCCTGTGCCGGGTATACCGATAAATTTATAGCTCACTGCCTGTCTGAAAAGCAACGTGTTCCTTTGCCTGCATCGGGCAGCGCTGTAGTGCTTATTGGACCCGAAGGAGATTTTACAGAGGAAGAAATAGAAATGGCAATCAGCAGACAGTTTGTGGCGGTGAGCCTGGGCAATAACCGATTGCGTACAGAAACTGCCGGACTGGTGGCAGCAATCTGTACGCAACGATTACAGTAACTGTTATTCTTTCTCTTTGGCCTGATCTTCTTCGAGACGCGGTTCATTGAGTTTTACGACACGCTGTTTTCCTGCTTTTTTTCGCATCACCATGTTGAGCACTTCAACAATAAAGGAGAACGCCATACCGAAGTAAATATAATTTTTCAGATGCAGCTCATGTGCCTGCTCTGCATCCCAGCCTTCAATTACCAGGCTTAAGCCAATCATAACCAGAAAGGAAAGGGCCAGCATTTTGAGCGTGGGATGTTTATGTATAAAGGCAGAGATTGCCGGGCTGAAAGTAAACATGATAAACATAGCGATGATAACTGCTGCTATCATGATCTCAACATGTTTGGCTGTACCGCCCGCGGTGATAATGCTGTCGAAAGAAAATACGGCGTCAATAAGCATGATTTGCCCGATTGCCTGTCCGAATCCAATCGATTTTTTCTGACCTGCCTGCTCGGAGGGGTCTTCTCCTTCGAGTTTGTGGTGAATTTCCATTACCGATTTATAAATAAGAAACAAGCCGCCTGCCAGCATGACGAGGCTGGCCAGATCAAATCCTTTCCCGAACGCATAAAAGAGGGCTTTGCCTTTTTGTTCGAGCAACCAGCTGAGACCAAGCAGCATCAGGCTGCGGGAAATAATACCGGTGATCATCCAGATGCGCCTGGCACGGCGCTGATCTTTCATCTTATTGAGCCGGTTGAGGATAATACTTACAAAGATTACATTGTCGATTCCTAAAACGACTTCAAGAATAACAAGTATCAGGAAACTGATAATACTTTCGCTGGTAAAGAGATGTTCCATTGCAGTTTACGGAATGTTGATTACAGTTGATTACAGATTTTTTTAACGATCGAAGGGCCTACATAGATAAAGCCGGTCCATACCTGCACGAGGCTGGCGCCTGCCTGCAGTTTTTCGCGCGCATCATCGGCAGTAAAAATACCACCTGAAGCAATTACCGGAATTTCGCCATTGGTTTTTTCCGCGATATAACTTACCAGTGCTGTACTGCGCTCGCGTACGGGCTTGCCGCTAAGACCACCGGCACCAATAGCCTCCACTTCTGCGGCAGGAGTCATCAGGCCGGAACGACTGATGGTGGTGTTGCTTACAACAAGTCCATCGAGTTTGATCTCCAGGGCCAGGTCTACCACATCATCTACCTGCTCGGGAGTAAGATCAGGAGCTATTTTGAGTAAGATCGGTTTGGCTTTTGCTTTACCATTATTGATCATTTGCAGATGCATCAGAATCTTGCGCAGCGATTCTTTTTCCTGCAATTCGCGCAGACCGGGTGTATTGGGTGAACTTACATTTACTACGAAATAATCAACATAGGGATGCAGTTCTTTGAAACAGATTTCATAATCCTTCCAGGCGTCTTCGTTGGGAGTTTGTTTGTTTTTCCCAATATTGCCTCCAATAATCAGTCTTCCCTTTCTTTCTGATTGTTTTTCTTTCCAGGCCTGCAGGCGTTGCGTAATAACTTTTACGCCATCGTTATTAAATCCCATCCGGTTGATGAGGGCTTCATCCTTCGGCAGCCTGAACAGGCGGGGTTTTTCATTGCCAGCCTGGGCCAGTGGAGTCACCGTTCCTATTTCTACAAAACCAAAACCCAGTGTTTCCAGTTCGCGCAGGTAGCGGGCATTCTTATCAAATCCGGCACCCAGACCTACCTTGTTGCTGAAGTCGATGCCCAGAAATGAGCTGATTTTTTTAGGAGGAGTAAAACTCCGGGCCAGCAGCCAGCGAAGCGGTGGAATGCCGCAGGCCAGCCGGAGGCAGTTCATGGAGAAATAGTGTACCCACTCAGGCGAAAAATTGAAAAGGATCTTACGGATCAGTGTATACATGTAGCGATTTTGGTTATTTTACGGGTTGCCGGTCTTTTTATGAAACACTATGATTCTCTTGAACATAAGCGGCAAAAAAAAGGACCGGCAACGGTACCCACAAAAAAATTTTGCGACAAAGATATAACTGTTAATTTTGGTATAGAAAGTTGCATAAACAACTAAGTGAGATTTGGATTGTTAGTAATTGCAAGTCTGTTCATCAAAAAATGAATATTATGCAGGAAGCATACATCGTAGCAGGGTATCGTACAGCGGTAGGAAAGTCCAAAAAAGGCGGATTCCGCTTTTATCGTCCCGATGATCTGGCTATTGAAGTGATTAAAGGTGTGATGGCCAGTGTGCCTGCACTCGATCCTTCGCGTGTCGATGATGTGATTGTAGGCAATGCGGTACCGGAGGCTGAGCAGGGCCTGCAGGTTGGGCGTATTATTGCTGCCCGCGCATTGGGCTACGAAGTACCGGGTGTGACGGTAAATCGTTATTGCGCCTCCGGTCTGGAGACAATTGCCATGGCCACAGCCAAGATTCGTACCGGTCAGGCAGACTGCATCATTGCAGGCGGTACCGAAAGTATGAGCCTGGTTCCCACAGCAGGCTGGAAAACCGTACCTGCCTGGTCGATTGCCAAAGACGAGCCCGATTATTACCTGAGCATGGGACTTACTGCCGAGGCAGTAGCCAAAGATTATAAAGTGAGCCGCGATGACCAGGATCTGTTTTCTTACCAGTCGCATCAAAAAGCGCTGAAGGCAATCAATGAAGGCTATTTCAAATCAGGCATTCTGCCCATTACAGTCGAAGAGATATACCTGGACGAAAAAGGGAAAAAACAAAAACGCAATTATGTAATGGATACCGATGAGGGGCCACGTGCAGATACTTCGGTAGAAGCGCTGGGTAAACTCAAACCGGTATTTGCTGCCGGAGGTGTGGTTACAGCCGGTAATTCTTCACAGACTTCCGACGGTGCAGCTTTTGTGATAGTGATGAGTGAAAGAATGGTGAATGAACTGGGACTAAAACCGATTGGCCGCCTGGTAGCCTGTGCTTCTGCAGGTGTACATCCGCGTATCATGGGTATTGGTCCGGTAGCAGCTATTCCCAAAGTACTGAAGCAATCAGGCATGAGCCTGAGTGATATCGACCTGATAGAACTCAATGAAGCCTTTGCTTCGCAGTCGCTGGCTGTGATTCGCGAAGCAGGACTCGATCCTGAAAAGGTAAACATTAATGGCGGAGCCATTGCGCTGGGTCACCCCCTGGGCTGTACCGGTTGTAAACTCACCATACAGGTGCTGAATGATATGAAACGCCTGCAGAAAAAATATGGTATGGTCACAGCATGTGTTGGCGGAGGGCAGGGGATTGCAGGAATTATAGAGAATTTATAAAGTAGAAAAGTATAAAGGTTTAAAAGTTTAAAGGGTATAAAGAGTTTAAAGAGTCTTTTATACTTAAAGCTTAATAATGTCCGCTACAAAATAATGTGCTCGATTTTTCTCCAACGCTTCCATTCGCCGGTATTACTTTTTTGATAGATCAGCAAAACGGTACCAAAGTAAGCATCGTTGATGCCGGTGGTTTCTGCCGTTTTGTGTAAGATGCCCAGGTCAATAAAACAGTATTGTTGGTTGGGCGTAAAAACGGGACCGCTACTCACAAAGAAAAAACCAGCAGGTACGTCTTCATATCGTTTCATCAATGAGTAAGCTTTACTGTTACTAATTAATTTTTCTGCTCTTTGCTGCTGCGCACTTTGATAAAGCTCTTCTTTAATGGGGTCAGCAAACAGACTGTCGAGGGAGCCGTCTCTGAAAATATAGGTATGGTGATAGGGATGATGCTCATCGCGTTCCATTTTTTTGAGAAAACCGGGATCATGCACATTCTCTTTTAGCTTAAACCGGTTGAGATTCCAGGATTGAGTACTATCCAGAAAGAAATAAGTGTGCGGCATGCTGTCGCCAAAGAATCGCGTAAGCGTAAAATTGCTGCTGTCGCTACAGATCAGCGTAGTCCAGGTCGTAACCGGCTCCTGGGCGTAAGGTCGCAATCCGGTCAGCAGGCAATAGAAGAAGAGTAAGATTTTTTTCATGGCAGTGGTAATAATGGTGATGGTCCTTAACAGGAAGATAAAAAGTTTTGGACTGATTAACCTTAACACGACCGGTTAAGAGGCAATCTTCACAATTTCTTTGCAGAAAGCAGTATCCGCAAAACCCACCGGATATTTACCCATAGCGTCATGAATTTTCCCGATAGATAGAAGAAGGGCTTAATATTTGCAAGCATAGGTAAGAACAGTTCCGGTATCCTCAGATTCCGAAAAACCTGAACCAAAACAACGCCTATGGATCGCCGCGATTTCCTGACGCTCAAACGAAAAAGAACAGAACAACCTGTAGTTTCTTCCGGTCGCCGTACCTATACCGGCATAGCCCCTTACAATGGCCCCTGGACCCACAATGAAGTGCAGCACCTGCTCAAACGTACTTTATTTGGTTCACGCAGAGCTGACCTGGATTATTTTGCTTCGCGTACGCTTGACCAGGCCGTAGATGAGCTGCTGGCTCCCACAGCTCCGCTTCCCACTCCTCCGGTCAATGATTATGAAATGGATATGCCCGATCCGAATGTACCGGCAGGCAGCACCTGGATCAACGATTTGACGGCCGATGAAGAGTTGAATGCGGTCCGCCGCCTCTCTTTCAAAAAATGGTGGGCCGGAGTAATGCTCCGCCAGGATCGGAGTATACGTGAAAAGCTAACGCTTTTCTGGGCCGATCATTTTGGTACCGAGACCAATACTATCCGTATCGCCAATTTTGTATACCGGCACAATGATTTACTGCGTCGCAATGCACTGGGTAATTTTCGCAGCCTTATAAAAGGAGTGACGATCGATGCGGGCATGCTTATTTATCTCAACGGTTATCTTAATGCCGCTTCGGCGCCAGACGAAAACTATGCTCGCGAACTGATGGAGCTGTACACTTTGGGCAAGGGTCCTACAGTGGCCTATACCGAACCCGATGTGCGCACCGCTGCCCGCATACTTACCGGCTGGCGTATTGATCTGACTACCGGCCAGGTGTTTTTTGAGCCCGCTCAGCATGATACAAACAACAAACAGTTTTCGGCATATTATAATAATACGGTCATTAATGGTCAGACGGGCGCAGCGGGTGCTGCTGAGACCGATGCACTGATCAATATGCTGCTGGCCAAAGAAGAAACGGCCCGGTATATTGTGCGTTGTCTTTATCGCTGGTTTGTATACTATAAAATTGATGATGGTGAAGAACAGGATGTGATCGGGCCGCTGGCCGCCATCTTACGCAACAACAATTACGATATTCATCCGGTACTGGAAACACTTTTCAAAAGTGAACACTTCTTTGATGTGCTCAATCAGGGCTGCCTGATCAAGCCGCCCGTAGATCATGTCATCGGAACCATGCGCGAGTTTGGGGTGAGTTTTCCTGATGCCACCAGTGCTTATGAAGATGCCTATGGCATGTGGGGTTATCTCAGCAACTGGACAGCAGCAATGGGGCAAAACGTAGGCGACCCGCCAGATGTATCGGGCTGGCCTGCATTTTACCAGGAACCCGCTTTTCACGAAATGTGGATCAATCACGATACACTGCCCAAGCGAAATCAGTTTACCGATATCATGGTATGGAATGGATATACCAGAAATGATTTTACTATACAGATCGATGTGATCGCATTTACCAAAACATTACCTGCACCGGCAGACCCCAATGCGCTGATCAATGATGCATTGAATGTGCTGTACCGTGTGCCGCTGTCTGAAACAGCGCGGCAACAGATCAAACAATCCATTTTGCTGAGCGGACAAACGCAGGACTATTACTGGACCAATGCCTGGAATGGCTATATCGCTGATCCCACCAATATGGCGGCGGCAGCCATTATTGCCAACCGGTTGAAAAGCCTGTATCAATACCTGATGAATTTACCCGAATACCAATTATCCTAAAAACCTATGTTATGCGGAGGAGAGATTTTTTACGCAATACCCTGCCGGCTGCAGCCTTGCTGCCTGCTGTGGTAGATGGCTATTCCGTTAAGGCATTTCATGCCAATTCCCCTTTATTGCAGGCATTGATGAATCCGCCGGTAGAAACAGATCATGTGCTGGTGATCATTCAGCTGAGTGGTGGTAATGATGGGCTCAACATGGTAATCCCTGTTGCCGACTACAGCAACTATTACAATGCACGCAGTAATGTGGCGATTGCCGAAAACAAAATACTTCGTCTGAATGGATATGATAAAACCGGCCTGCACCCGGCCATGACGGGTTTGCAGACGCTCTATAATAAAGAACAACTCAATATTGTACAGGCCGTAGGTTATCCAACACCCAACTTCTCGCATTTTCGCGCTACCGATATCTGGATGAGCGGCTCAGCCAGCGATGAAGTGATCAATACGGGGTGGACGGGACGTTACCTTAATACAGAGTATCCCAACTATCCCGATGGATATCCTAATGCAACCATGCCCGATCCGCTTGCAATACAGATCGGTTCCATCACTTCACTCACACTGCAGGGGCCATCGATTAATATGGGTATGAGCATTACCAATCCCACCAGCTTTTATAACCTGATTGATAATGTAATTGATCCGGCGCCAGATACGCCTATGGGTCATGAGCTGACTTACATACGCACCATCGCCAATCAGACCAACAAGTTTGCCACGCGTATTGTGGAAGCAGCCCGGGCTGTACCGCAGCAGGCGGCCTATCCGGCCGACAACTACCTGGCCGCACAACTAAAGATAGTGGCACGCCTTATTAAAGGCGGATTGAAAACGCGTATCTATATGGTAGGTATGGGCGGATTTGATAATCACTCTTCACAGGTTGAAGCCAGCGATACCAGTACAGGTACACATGCCAACCTGCTGAAGACTTTGTCGGATGGTATTAAGGCATTTATGGATGATTGTACGTTTTTGCAGATTCAGGATCGTGTACTGGGAATGACCTTTTCTGAATTTGGACGCCGTATCAAGTCCAACTCCAGCATGGGAACCGATCATGGCGCAGCTGCTCCCTTATTTCTTTTCGGCGGACAGGTAATACCTGGTGTCACCGGCAACAACCCCACTATTCCTGGCGGTGCTTCTGTGCAGGACAATATCCCTTTTCAGTACGACTTCCGGAGTATCTATGCCAGTATCCTGGAAAAATGGTTTTGTATACCGCCGGCTACTCTGCAGACTATTTTGTTTCGCAACTTTCAGAGCCTGCCTGTTATTAACGATAAAGACTGTACGGGAGTGAATCCGGAGAATCCCAATCAGAATGCCGGTACGGAACTGATCAGCAACTATCCCAATCCTTTCACACAAAGCACTACTATTCGTTATACCACACGCGGAGGACATACATTGATACAGATTATCGATATGCTGGGTCGGGTATTGCGCACACCGGTAGATCGGGAGATAGCATTGGGTACCTATACAGTTAGCTGGGATAGCGGCACATTGCCAACCGGCGTATACTATGCCCGGCTTCAGAACGGATCAACACAGCAGGTGAGGGCCATGCTCAAAGTGAGGTAGCTGAAAAAGTTTAATAGTTTAAAAGTATAAAGGGTATAAAGAGTTTAAAGTGCCTATTCTTATTACTTAAAACTTATAACTCAGAACTTATTACGGTCCTAAAATAATTTGAACTGTTGTTGCATTTTTTCTCTAACTTGCGTGTCTGATGAAAGTTAGGGCTGGCATACTGCGTTTTGCAGCTTTTTTGCTGATTCTGGTCTTTATGCAAAAGACCGGGGCTGGTCTCTTTCTTCACAACCTGCTTCACACCCAGTCTATTGCAGGTAAGGCGCAATTGCCTGATGAAAAGGGAAAGGAAATCAGTTACGCCTGTAGCTGTCTCGATGACCTGCAGGTACCCTTTCTGCCATCAGGTCTAGAGATGCCTTCTCCATTGCCGTTGGTACACGTTGCGGCTGTTGCTCATTATAATTTTGCTCTGCCGCTTGCAGAAGAGACACATACTTCATTGCGCGGCCCTCCCGCAGCATTCGTTTCATTATTTGTCTGAGCCGGATACCTCTGGCCAGTTGTCCCTACTATCTATTTTAATTTATTGAAATCAGGTGCCCTGTGCCTGTCAACCTATTATTTATGAAACGAATTCATACTTCGCTGCTATTTCTGTTTATACTGGCTGTACAAAGCGTTTTTGCGCAGAATAAATTTACCCTCTCCGGCAAAGTGACCAATGGCTCAAACGGCGCGGCACTGGTTGGTGCAACCGTGCATATACATGATGCTAACCGGGAACTGGTTACCGATGCGGATGGTCAATACAAAACCAGTGCATTGCCAGCAGGTAAATACCTGGTAGAGGTATCTTATGTTGGTTTTGAAAGTCGCGTGGAGCTGGTAGAGGTGAGTGGTAATACTACCTTTAATTTCTCCCTGGCAACTGCGGTAGTAGAGCAGGAAGGGGTGACGGTGACAGGTGTATCGGCTGCAACCCGCCTTCGTCAGTCGCCACAGCCGGTTACAATCATTAAGAAAGCAGATCTGACCCGTACCAGCTCTACCAATATCATCAACAGCCTTTCACATATCCCCGGCGTGTCGGCACTATCAACCGGGCCTGCTATTGCCAAGCCATTTATCCGGGGTCTTGGTTACAACCGCGTGGTGGTGGTCAATGATGGTATTCGCCAGGAAGGTCAGCAGTGGGGCGATGAGCATGGTATCGAGATTGATGATTACAGTGCTCAACGCATCGAAGTATTGAAAGGACCGGCTTCATTGATGTATGGTTCAGATGCGCTGGCGGGGGTAATAAATATTCAATCGCTGATACCTGCACCTGACGGAAAGATCAGGGCCAATGTGCTGAGCGAATACCAGACCAATAGCCGGCTGCGTGGGTTTTATGCAGATGTATCTGGTACCAAAAACGGATTTTCCTTTGGTGCCTATGGTTCTTATAAAGGAGCAGAAGATTATAAGAACAAATATGATGGCTATGTTTTCAATTCAAAATTCTATAATAAAAATGCCGGCCTCATGCTGGGCTATGGTGGTGGCTGGGGACGCTCTTATCTCCGTGCAACTATTTTTGATCAGCATACCGGAATGGTTGAAGGGGAACGTGATGAAACTACCGGTGAATTTCTGAAACCGGTACCCGGCGGTGATGAAGAAATTGCCACTTCGGCCGATTTTCATAGAATAAAACCATTTGTACCCTTCCAACATATACAACACTATAAGCTGACGAGCGAAAACAGCTTTAATCTGGGCAGCAGCAAGCTGGATGTAACAGTAGGTTATCAGCGTAACAAACGCCGCGAGTTTGGTAATCCAGACGATATTAAAGAACCGGAAGCATTCTTCGACCTTGAAACGGTTAACTATACTGCCAAATTGAATTTGCCTTATCGTGGAGCGTGGCGCAGCAGTGTGGGACTCACCGGCATGGTGCAATCGAATACTAACCGTGCAGAAGAAGCGCTGATACCTAATTACAATCTGTTTGACCTGGGAGGCTTTTTCTTTACCCAGTATCACCGCAATAAATTATCGGTGAGTGGCGGACTGCGTTTCGACAACCGTCATGTAAATGGAAAAGAAATGCTGGAAGATAACGAGGTGAAGTTTGCAGCTTTCTCCAAAGACTTTTCCAATATATCCGGCAGTGCCGGATTGAGCTACGAGGCGACTAAAGCACTTACATTAAAACTGAATGTGGCCCGCGGTTTCCGTGCGCCCACACTGGCCGAACTGGCCAGCAATGGCGCGCATGAAGGCACCATTCGTTATGAAGTAGGTAATAACGACCTCAAATCGGAGACCAGCCTGCAGGTAGATGGCGGTATAGAATTGAATACAGAGCACATTACCCTGGGAGCCGGCGTGTTCTACAATCGCGTAAACCGTTTTATCTTTTATGAAAAAGTGCTGACAACCGGTGGCGCAGACTCCCTGATTACCGACCCCGAAACTGGTGACGAACTGAATGTATTCCGCTTCGATCAGCAGGATGCTAATCTCTATGGTGCCGAATTCAACATGGATATTCACCCACATCCGCTCGACTGGCTGCATTTTGAGAATACATTCTCCTTTACCCGCGCACGTTTTACCCAGGCTATTGATGGATCACGCAATGTGCCTTCTATACCAGCGGCCCGGTATATTGCACAGCTGAAAGGAAACTTTCTGCCCAATGGCAAGCAGCTGCGTAACCTGTATGTAGGCCTGGAAAGTGACTATACTTTCCGCCAGAAAAACGCCTTTTTCGGCTACAATACCGAAACTGCTACGTCTGGTTACTGGCTGATAAATGTAAATGCGGGTACAGATATTATAAGCAAAGGAAAAACTTTGTTCAGTATTCATCTCAGTGCTGCCAACCTGGGCGATGTGGCTTATCAAAATCACCTGAGCCGCCTCAAATATGCTGCTGTCAATAATGTAACCGGCCGCCAGGGCGTATTTAATGTGGGAAGAAATTTCGGCATTAAGATCAATGTACCGCTTGAGTTTTAAGTTGTAAGTTTTGAGTTATAGGTTTTAAGTTATAAGTGAAGTGAAAGGTAGAAGGTGAAAGGTAGAGGGTATAGGGAAAAGAGCTGTATAACTTATTACTTAAAATGCAATAGTCAGGATTTGACCTTACAGACATTGTCAGATAAGTTTAAACTAATCGTACGGTTTTGAACCTTTAATATTTTGCCGGCAATGTCCTCCCACATTGAAGAGGACTTGCCGGCAAAATAATTGATCCGGCAGGGTCAATCCTCTTGGTCAAGATTACTTGTCAGATCAAATACTGGGGTTTACATATAACTTATTGCTTAAAACCTATAACCTAAAGTGTAAAAACAAAAGCCCTTTTACCTTCTACCTCTCACCTTTTACCTCTTCTTTCGCCTAAAACTTATAACTTAGAACTTATAACTTAACACTTGATGGAAATTACCTTCAATACGCCTGCCCTTTTGTTTCCCGCTATCAGTTTGCTGTTGCTGGCTTATACCAATCGTTATCTGGCACTGGCCAACCTTATCCGCAAACTGCATGATGAATATATGCGTGGCGAAAAAAATCACCTGCTGCTCAAGCAGATCAAGATACTGCGTACCCGCATCAACCTGGTACGGTCGATGCAGGCGTTGGGCGTATTCAGTTTTGTATGCTGCGTAGTGACCATGTATGGTGTGTACCAGCAATGGACGGCTGTGGTAGAATATATTTTTGCAATAAGTCTGCTGAGCCTGCTGGCTTCACTGGTACTCTCGCTCATAGAAATATCACAGAGCACCAAAGCACTGGAGTGGGAGCTCAGCGATATGGAAGAACTGGAGAAGGGAAATATTTTTACCGACTGGCTGCGTCGTAAAGAAGACTGATGGCCAGCTCTTAGCTGACCACCAGTTTATTTTTACGCTCACCAATCTGCTGCCGCCACATGGCATAGTAAAGCCCTTTTTCTTCGAGCAGCTTTTCGTGACTGCCTGTTTCCACTACATCACCTTTCTCAAGCACATAAATGCGGTCGGCATGCATAATGGTCGACAGGCGGTGAGCAATCAGAATAGTGATCTGGTTGCCCTGCTGCGATATCTCGCGGATGGTATCGGTTATTTCTTCTTCTGTCAGTGAGTCAAGTGCCGAAGTGGCTTCGTCAAACAAGAGCAACTTGGGTTGACGAATCAGTGCGCGGGCAATAGACAGGCGCTGCTTTTCTCCACCCGAAAGTTTGAGGCCCCCTTCACCAATGGTAGTGTCCAGGCCTTTTTCGGCCCGGATAAGCAGGTTCTGACAGGATGCTTTATTTAATGCGGCATAAATTTCTTCTTCGGTGGCAGCGGGATTTACAAACAACAGGTTTTCGCGGATGGTACCGGAAAAGAGCTGGGTATCCTGTGTTACGAAACCGATCTGACTGCGCAGGTCATCGAAGCTGATCTCATTTTCATCGAGCTGGTTGTACAATATCTTACCCTGTTGTGGCCGGTAGAGGCCCACCAGTAGCTTCATGAGTGTGGTTTTGCCTGAGCCGGAAGGGCCAACAAAGGCAATGGTCTCACCGGTTTTTACCTTAAAGCTGATATCGTTGATGGCGCTTTGCTGGGCCGACTGATGTTTGAAGCCTACATGATCAAACTCCAGCGTGGCAATAGGACCCAGGTGTTTGGGATTGCTGGCCTGCGGCTCATGTTTTTTCTGCATCAGCGCCTCAAAATTATTGAGTGAGGCTTCTGCCTCGCGATAGGAGAGAATGATATTACCAATCTCCTGCAGGGGACCAAATACAAAGAAGGAGAATATCTGCATGGTCACGATCTCGCCGGGTTGCAATTGCCCTTTAAATACCAGCCACATGAGCATAAAAAGTATAACCTGGCGCAGGGTATTTACAAATGTACCCTGGATGAAGCTGATGCTGCGAATGCGTTTTACCTTGGTCAATTCAAGACCGAGTATTTTAAATGTATTTTTATTGAGGCGATCTACTTCCTGGTGGGTGAGCCCCAGGCTTTTTACCAGCTCAATATTACGCAGCGATTCGGTGGTGGCACCGGCCAGTGATGTTGTTTGCGACACAATTTTTTTCTGGATCACCTTTACCTTTTTGCTGAGCAGGTTGCTGATGACGGTAAGTAGAAAAATCCCTCCGAAATAAATAAAGGGCAGTCGCCAGTCTTTGGCAAATGCATATACCGCTACAAACACGATACCCACGATCACCGGGAACAGCACGTTGATGAACATGGCGATGAACTTCTCTGTATCGGTACGCACTTTTTGCAGAATGCCCAGTGTTTCGCCACTGCGCTGGTCTTCAAAATCGGAATAAGGCAGCTTCATAGCATGTTGCAAACCGTCTGTAAATACGGTCGCTCCAAATTTCTGGGTCACTTTATTCAAAAAATAGTCCTGGAAAGCCTTGGCTATGCGGCTGATCATGGCTACCGTAATGGAAGCCAGCAGCAGCCACATTACCCCATGCACGATATCGGGTTTATTAACCGAGTTGGTGTATGAAATATTGGCAAACAGGTAGTCATGCCAGTCTAGCGGAGCATGTCCTTTATCCTGGTGATAGGTGGCCAGTTCTACCAGCTCACCAAAGATAATCGGGTCAAAAAGCGAAAAGCCAATATTGATGCCGGCCAGGGCCAACACAAGGGCAACCAGCCATTTATATGGTTTTAAGTAGCGAAATAATGTCTTCATATATGAAAATGAAAAGGGCGTGAAGCAGTAGAACAATCAAATACCATACAAGTTCGGGAAAAATGACAAGATAGCAGAGATCAGTTGACCGTGAACAGATAACAGTGGACAGAATGGGAAATTACCCGATTCAATGGGGATTTTGAGCCGATAGCGGGCCAGAAAAAAACATTTTCAGGACGTTTTTTCACCACGGCTGTCATTGTGCTTTCGCTTAATTTGCCCCATGCTTGTAAAAACCTTTGGTAGCGCTGTATATGGTGTAGAGGCTATCACTATTACTATTGAGGTCAACTGGATTTCGTCTTCGGGTAAGGATACAGTTATTGTAGGCTTACCCGATGGGGCCGTAAAGGAAAGCCTGCAACGGGTAGAGAGTACTTTTAAAACAAACGGCTTTCAGATGCCCCGAACCAAGCTGGTGGTGAACCTGGCCCCGGCAGACCTGAAAAAGAGTGGTACCGCATTTGATCTGCCCATTGCTATTGGCATCCTGGGTGCGTCTGAGCAGATCAATAATCCGGAAGCCCTGGCTCAGTATGTAATAATGGGTGAATTGAGCCTTGATGGAATTGTGCGGCCTATTAAAGGTGCATTGCCAATAGCCATACAGGCACGCAAAGAAGGGTTTAAAGGACTTATTGTGCCTTCGGCAAATGCGCGGGAGGCAGGTATGGTCAACAACCTGCAGGTATATGGTGTGGATCACATCAGCCAGGTAATCAGTTTTTTTGAATCTTCAGAGCAGGGATTAACACCTGTACAGGTCAATACACGTGAAGAGTTTTTTCATTCACAATACGATTTTGAGATCGACTTTGCCGATGTAAAAGGGCAGGATACAATCAAACGGGCGCTCGAAATTGCAGCAGCCGGTGGGCACAATGCCGTACTGATTGGTCCACCCGGGGCGGGGAAAACCATGCTGGCAAAACGATTGCCTACTATACTGCCACCCCTTAGTTTGCAGGAAGCACTGGAGACAACCAAGATCCATAGTGTGGCGGGCAAATTGCCTGAGCATGCTACTTTACTGGCGCGCCGTCCTTTTCGGAGCCCGCATCATACCATCAGCGATGTTGCGCTTGTAGGAGGCGGTGGCATGCCACAGCCGGGAGAAATTTCGCTGGCACATAATGGCGTCTTATTTCTCGATGAATTGCCCGAGTTTAAACGCACTGTACTGGAAGTAATGCGGCAGCCCATGGAAGAGCGGCGTGTTACGATCAGCCGGGCAAAGGTGGCTGTTGATTTCCCCGCATCATTTATGCTGATAGCTTCAATGAATCCATGTCCCTGCGGTTATTATAATCATCCTGAGCGGGAGTGTACCTGTCCGCCGGGTGCCGTACAGAAATATCTCAACAAGGTATCGGGGCCCTTGCTAGATCGCATCGATCTGCATGTGGAAGTGACGCCCGTGTCTTTTAATGAATTATCTGCAACAAGAAAACAGGAAGACTCTGCAGCTATCCGCGAGCGGGTGATACTGGCCCGTGAGCGCCAGGCTGCACGTTACGGAGACACCGAAGGCATTTACTGCAATGCACAAATGAGCAGTAAACAATTGAAGGAAGTGTGTGCCATCAGCCAGGTAGGACAGAACCTGCTGCGTATTGCTATGCAAAAACTTAATCTCTCTGCGCGGGCCTATGATCGGATATTAAAAGTAGCGCGCACCATTGCCGATCTGGCGGGCAGCGACGACATCAAACCCGAACACCTCGCAGAAGCCATTCAGTACAGAAGTCTTGATCGGGAGACATGGGCAGGATGATAGTTCAATGTGCTGATGCGATAAATGTGCTGATGTGCTAATGGAAAAAATCTATGTTTACAGTCTGTACTAAACAGAAACTGCTTCTGATTGATCAATTAGCACATCAGCATATCAGCACACCAGCACATCAAACTTACTTTCGTACCAGCTTATAATAATTGTACGGCTCTTTCGTGAGCACCATCGAAAAGCTTTTTTCTTCTGCATTTGAGAGGTTGAATTCCCAGATTGCATTTTTCCCATTTTGCGGGTTGGTCATATTCATGACCAGTCGTTCATTCATAATTTTCCAGCTGCCTTTGGCTTCGGTATTCTGTGCAGGCACCAGCCACGATGCTTTACCATCTGTTGTAAACTGTATAGTGGCTCCGCTGGCATCCCATTTACCATTGAGGTAGTTGCCCCAGGTGCTGCCCAGGGGGCCGCTGCCGGCGCCACCCAGTTTGCTGTTGGGGTCATCGGGTGGTTTGGTGCCCTTGCTGTCGTCGAGCATGGCGATGGGGTCCAGTTTTTTGCGGGCAATCTGTACGCTCAGAAAATCTTCTACATTAAAATCGTGATCATATCGCTCAGAAAGTACTTTGGCCAGTCCTTCTATATCGTTGATAGAGCGGTCTACGATGCCCTGACTCTCTTTTCCAAAACGTGTCATGAAGGCAAGTACGCTATCGGTGACCTGCTGCTCTGTCCAGTCGTTGTCAATACCGCGATTGATGTAATCGTCGAGATCATTGAAGAATTTAGTAGTGGCTTTTATCTGTACTTTTTCATTTTCGATGCGGCGCTCCAGCATGGCGCGCATGTCTTTGTCGATGCCTTCTGTTTCGAGGAGTTTCTGCAGACTGTTGACAAACTTGGCGGATTCTTTCTGGCTTTCATCGCCCACGGCTTTATAGCTGCCGAAATTTTTGGCATCGCGCAGCAGTGATACGCCGTTTTTAGCATAGATATTTTCTACGGTCACCAGTGTTTTCCAGGCGTCGATCGTATGCTCTTCCATTTCCAGTTTGGATGGGCCGGAAGATTTATTGTTAAAGCCCAGGAAATAGATGGCAAGGGCGCCTACCACTGTTGTGGTAACGCTGATGACCATATTTTTGAGAATGTTCTTACTATCTGAACCCATGATTTTGGCCATGATTGGTTGGTTTTTTGCGAAGGCAAAATACCCTGAGCCTGCGCGTGCGCCAATACTCTATTTGATGTAGTAAGGCCGTATCAGTTCAGATCGGGCAGATCGCTCTTTGGGCCGACCTCTGCCTGGCGGGCAGCCTTGATAGACTGGTAGAGATCGTTGAAATGGAAATCTTTGATCCGGAAGGGATATTTATATTTTTTCTCCAGGGCCGCGGCCTGTTCTTCTATATTGCGGCCCAGCCGCTCGGTAGCGCTGGAGCGGCGGCCATTGTTGAGGTCATTGAGCTCCTTGATGAGATAGTTGCGGTAGTCGTTTGTCATCAGGCTATCGCGAAATACGATAAAGCGGTCTATATAGTATCGCGAAAAATCCATTTCCTGTCTCTTGTATTCAATACGATCTGTGAGCAGGATGCTGAGGTCCTTGTCAATATCAGGGGTTTCCCGCAGGGTGTTGATTTCTCTGATAAAATTTTCACTAGTCAGGCTGTCCTGGTTCCGGCTTTCTTCCATAGTAAGCTCACCGCGTACAGTGCGGGCGAAAACCGTATCATGTCTGGGCTGCAGCATGTTTTCTGCCTGCACATACTGTTTCCATACCCGGATGGTATTTTTTTTGACCTCTGTACTGCTGACAGCTGGTTTTGAGCGGTTGAAGCCCAGAAAATAAATAGTAGCCGAGGTGACTACAGCCGTGGCTACTCCAATCCCAATACGCCTGGCAGCGGATTTGGTTTCTTCGGCCCATTTCTTTTGCTGAGTCATACCCGTTTATTATTGCTGCCAAAATACAAATTTGTAAGAAAGCAGCCGTATTATTTACCGGTTACGGTTCCTTCATACAGCAGTTCTGTGTCGGGATCGGCCAACACGCTGGAAGCAGTACCGGTCAGAGAGAAGCTGAATGTGTCTGTGTTGTTCTTTACCTGCAATACCTGGGTTTGTGTTTTACCACCGCTGCACTGGATGGCTATTTTGAGCGGAAAACTGAATGCCTGTGGTTGTAATTGTTTTACGGTGATGGTAATCTTTTTTGTACGTGGGGCATAATTCCATTTGATATCCAGCTGTGGTATACCGGGTTGGTACAGCCACTGATCAAAGAATGTTTTAAGTGACTTGCCGCTTACCTGTTCAAAAACATGTTGCAGATCGCGTGTATCTGCATTAGAGCCGGCATATTGGGCATAGTATTTCTTAATGGCTTTCATGAAAACCTCATGGCCCAGTTGCTGGCGCAGCATGTGTAAGACCCAGCCGCCTTTCTGATAGCTGTTGGCGTTGAGTAATTTCATGAAGTCGGGGTCTTCATCTACGATAGCGCGGTTGCTCTTACGTGCAAATGCTGCTACCTGTCTGCGGTCTTCTTCCAGCATTTTTACAGCCGTATCTCTTCCATACTTGCTTTCCATATAGTAAATGGTCATGTAGGTGGCAAAACCTTCACTGAGCCAGAGATGGGCAAAGCTTTTTTCGGTAGCCATATTGCCAAACCACTGGTGAGCTATTTCATGTGTCAGCAATCCTTCAGACCGGCGATCGCCGCGAACACTGCCTTCGGCATAAAAAATAGTATTGGCATTTTCCAGTCCGCCAAAGATGGTTTTTGATTGCACATTGGCCAGTTTGCGATAACCATAGGGGCCAACTTCGCGGATGAAGAAAGGCAAAATCTCATTGGCCTGTTCATAATCATAAAAACCTTTATCGCGGTCTTCGGGGTATACCCAGCTGTAAACAGGAATGCATCCGGCAATGGTACCGGATCGTTGTACGGCAAATGCTGCAACACCAATTACCATTACCTTGGTATTGATCGGTACATCTTCGCGCCAGTGTGTGAGTTTTTTATCGGCTGATAAACTCGTTTCTTCTATCAGCAGGCCATTTGATACTACCTGATAATGTTGTGGTGCGGTGACGATGAAATCGACTGAAGCCTTATCTCCGGGATCGTCTACGCAGGGTAGCCAGTTGTGTCCGCGATTGGGCCAGTTGTCGGCAAAGAAAGTGCGGTGACCGTATTTGTTTTTGGAAATGATCAGTCCATCTGAAGGCACACCGCTGTACTGTATCTGTATTTCGGCTGTGTCGCCGGCAGACACGATGGCACCCAGGCTGATATTCAGTTGTTGTTCGGTTTGTGTATAGGTGAGCGGGAGGCCTTTCATCATAACCTTTCCCGCTTTCATTCCTTTTGAAGTGGCTGGATTGACAGCGGCGAGGTCGATCAGCAGGTTGGGCGTTGTCTCGAGCATACGAAAACGGATGAGCGCATCACCCGTGATATTGTCTGAGCTGTCGCTGAGCCCGATTCGGAAGGTATAATGCAGTACATCGATCTTGCGCTGGGCATGCAGCAGTACACAACTAATCAATGCCAGGCCGAAAAGGATTATCCGGTTCATAAGTAGAAGAATGGAGGATGAAAGTAAGAAAATTAGCGGAGAGAGGGGAGCGGAAAGGGTTAAAAGTTTAAAGGTATAAAAGTATAAAGGTGAATGCAGAAATGGAATGCACACCACTCTATTATACTTTTAAACCTTTATACCTTTAAGCCTTTATACCTTACTTACAACTTCTCCAGCATATCCACCACCTTCTCTCTTTTCAGGATTACATAGCCGAGGCGGTCGTTGCTGATGCCTTCTTTAAGCTGGTAAGAAAATTCGAGTTGCTCATTGTTGACATGTGTTTCGAAAAAGCGGAAAGAGATATTGGGATAAGCTTTCAGCTCTTCGCCTATTTCGTAGAGATGGGTAGAAAGGATGAAGAGGGAATTTTTTATCTTGATGAGTCCTTTAATAACGGTGAGTGAACATTTCATAGCATCCTGCACATTGGTGCCTTTAAAAAGTTCATCGATGAGTACCAGCCATTTTTGTCCGTTGTTGATGGTTTCGATCGTATGCTTGATACGCTGCACTTCGTTGAAGAAATAACTTTCGCCGCGGGCGATATTATCCATTACGTTGATATTGCTCAACAGTCCATCAAACAGCGTTAGTCGCATATTACGGGCAGGTACGCCCATACCGATATGAGCCAGGAAAACGGCCGCGCCCACCGATTTGATAAGAGTGCTTTTTCCGGCCATATTGGCACCGGTGAGAAAGAGAAAGTTGTGCGATGGGCTCATCTGCAGATCATAAGGTATGGGTTGCGGTATGAGAATATGATACAGTCCCTTCGCCTCTACGAGCGGAGTATCCTGCTCCACAAATTCAGGAAAGGAAAGGTTATAGGTTTTTACGGCTACTGCCATGGAATACCAGGCATCGAGGCGGCAGAAAATATCCATCAGCTCGAGGATATTGCTGCGGTAGCGGCCGCGCAGGTGAAAACCAAAATACAGGTTTTGCCGCGGACTGAACCTGTGCCCCTGTGGCAGAGCAGCGAGCTCGCCCAGCGGAGCTTCTTTCAGCAATTGAATGATGCGTTCAATATAGATGCGGATATGCGGAGGCAGGTTGAGGCCTTCGAGCAGGTCGGCAATACGGGAGAGGCCGCGGAAGAAATCGGCAAAATGCCCCACACTGTATTTGACCATGGAGTAGTCTTCGCTATGCAGCCATCGGTAGATGGTGCTGTTTACAGCATTCTGATGCTGGCTGATGGGGTCCAGGGCGTAGTCGAGAAACTTATCCATTACCAGGATGGTGCCGTTGCTGATATCAGTAGGCCAGTTCTGTACCCGCTCCATCAGGGTGCGAATGACCCGTTGGGTGCCGCGAATCTTTTCGAGGTCGTGATGGGGTTCTGTAAAAAAACGGCGCAGCCATTCTTTGCCACCAACTGTGCGGGTAAAATTGAGTTTATGGAAAACAGAAAACTCTTCTTCCGGATGAAAGATCGCAATATCGTTAAAAGAAATATGATCTATCTGCATGGTTATGTGGCTGCGTTACTGAATAATGCCGGTATCAGCGGTTGAATGACAGGCGTTGACCCTTCTGAGATTCATCCCATACGCCATTTCCATAAACCAGTTGTCCGTTTACAAAAGTATGTGTGATGCTGGAAGGCATATGGAACCCTTCCAGCGGGCTCCAGCCGCATTTATACAGGATATTTTCTTTTTCGATCGTCTGGCCGGTATTAAGGTCGGCGATCACCAGATCTGCCTGGTAACCTTCGCGGATATATCCGCGGTTCTGAATCTGGTAACAATCGGCTACGGCATGACTCATTTTCTCCACTACTTTTTCGAGCGTGATCTTTCCCTGTTTTACATAGTACAACATCAGTGGCAGCGAGTGCTGTACCAGTGGCAGGCCGGCATGTGCTTTTTCGTAAGGTTCCATTTTTTCTTCCCAGGTATGTGGGGCATGGTCGGTGGCAATTACATCGAGCCGGTCATCGAGCAGGGCTGTCCACAGGGCATCGCGGTTATGTGCAGCCTTGATAGCGGGATTACATTTGATGCGGTTACCCAGCTGTTCGTAATCATTGGCTGTGAAATGAAGGTGATGGACACAAACCTCGGCTGTGATCCTTTTCTCTTTCAGCGGGAGCATATTGCCAAAAAGCTGTAATTCTTTTTCGGTACTGATGTGGAGAATATGCAGACGCGTATTATATTTTTTTGCGAGCTGAATGGCGTAGAACGATGATTCAAAACAGGCTTCTTCATTGCGGATGATGGGATGATCTGCCGCTGTGAGTTCGCGGCCTTCCTGTTTGAGGCGGGCCAGGTTTTCGCGGATGATGCGCTCATCTTCGCAATGAGTGGCAATGAGCAGTTCGCTTTCGCTGAATACCTTTTCCAGTGTAAGCGGATTATCTACCAGCAGATTGCCTGTAGAGGAGCCCATAAAGATTTTTATTCCGCAAATTGACTGACGATGCTCATTGGCACGAAGCGCCTCTTCGGCATTTTCATTGGATGTACCAATATAAAAGGAGTAGTTGGCCAGCGAGTTTTGCGCGGCAATGGCATACTTCTGTTCCAATAGCTCCAGTGTAAAGGCTGGCGGCACGGTATTGGGCATTTCCATAAAGCTGGTGACACCACCCGCCACAGCAGCTTTTGCTTCTGTATAGATGGTTGCCTTATGGGTAAGCCCCGGCTCGCGAAAATGAACCTGGTCATCGATGACTCCGGGCAGCAGATGTAACCCTTCGCCATTAATTTCGGTACAGGCTTTGCCTGCAACATCCAGGTTTTGCCCGATCTTATCAATACGTCCATTACTGATCAGCACATCTGCTGCATGAATGGTGCCTTCATTGACGATCTGGATGTTTTTTATCAGATATATTTGCATAATTTGTTGTCTATTATATAGCTAAATGCTCAACATGCAATTTATAAAAACCCGCGTAAGCAAGCCCGGATTTCTTTATGTTCAGATGATGCTGAGGGTGGCTGCGGCGGCTTTAGCCATAATATGCCTGCCTTTGCTGGGCGCCGGCCAGTCTGTATTCCTGCCCCAGGGCGATAAGCAGCAGGTTTTGCTGGAGCGGCTGGAAATAAAAGCTCAAAACGATTCTGTACTTAATTTTTCCAAAACGCGCCCGTTTAGCCGCAATAAATATGTAATCCCCGGTATTAAAAATTATATCAGCCGGTTTGGAGAAAGCGCTCTTTCGCGCGTAGATGCCTGGAACGTACGAAGCGCGTGGATGAGCAATACCTCTTTCCTGACAGAGGCAGAGCGGGCAGGCATACAAAGCAAAAAACCGATCTGGAAGAATTTTTATAAAACTCCCGCTAACTTATACGAAGTACATACAGGCGATTTCGACCTCGTAGTTAACCCCGTGTTTCAATATGTTATATCAAAAGAAAAAGATAATGATCAGCATCTTTTTCTCAATACCCGCGGTCTGACGCTGCATGGTATGATCGGTAAAAAGATTGGCTTTGCTGCTTATCTGACAGACAACCAGGAGCGTGACCCATCCTGGGCGCAGCAATTTATAGCCGCGAGGGATGCCGTACCCGGAAACGGTTTTTATAAGGATTTTAAAGATCCGGGGGGAGTTGACTATTTCGAAGGAAGGGGATATTTTTCGGTTAGCGCTACACGATTTATAGACATTACTTTCGGATATGATAAACAATTTATCGGCAATGGCTATCGGAGTTTATTCCTGAGCGATTTTGGCGCCAATGCCCTGTTCCTGAAATTGAATACACGTATCTGGCGGTTCAATTATCAGAACCTGTTTATGGAGTTGCAGAATGCACACAGAACGGGCGGCGATAAACTTATCGGAAAAAAATATGCCGCGGTGCATCATCTCGATATCAATGTGACCAAATGGCTGAATATCGGTTTGTTTGAAGGCATAGTTTTTGGACGCCCCAACCGGTTCGATTTTGCCTATCTCAACCCCATCATATTTTACCGTTCTGCAGAGCAGCAAAACGGAAGTTTTGATAATGCACTGGCGGGACTTGATTTCAAAGCCAACCTGGCACATAAATTCCAGGTGTATGGTCAGCTGCTGCTCGATGAGTTTAAGCTGAATGAGATAAAGGCTGGCAATGGCTGGTGGGCCAATAAATATGGTTTCCAGCTCGGGGCCAAATACATTGATGCCTTTAATGTCCGTAACCTCGATCTGCAGTTGGAGCATAACCGCGTGCGCCCGTTTACCTATTCGCACAACGATTCTGTAGCCAACTATACACACTACAATCAGCCACTGGCTCACCCGCTGATGGCCAATTTTTCGGAATGGATAGGAGTAGCCCGTTATCAGCCTGCACCGCGCTGGCTGCTGATCGGTAAACTGATTTATTATACGCAGGGCCGCGATAGCAGTGCCGCCAGTTTTGGCAGCAATATATTTTATCCCAACCAGGCACCGTTTCGTACCAAAGATTATGGCTTCGATATCGGTTCGGGATGGAAAACACAGGTGCTGTATGGCTCTCTGCAACTGTCGTACGAATTAAAAGAAAACCTGTTTATTGACCTCAATGCGGTTTACCGTCGCCAGCAGGGAAAAACCGCTCCGGTATATTCTGCCAATACATCTGTAGTATCGCTGGGAGTGAGGTGGAATATGTACAGGAGAGAGTTTGATTTTTGATGTGCTGATTCGCCAATGTGCTAATGATATTCCTTTTAAAATTTATTAATGAGTTTATTGAAGCGCTTTAATATGCGCCCGGTGAATTCCCAACTGCTTAAATTACCGGATATTCTTTCATTAGCACATCAGCAAATTAGCACATCAGCACATTGCTTTCTCATCCTTCAATGTGTATCGAAAACGAAATTGTTCTTGACTGAATCTTATCAAATACGCTGGAGTATTTGAGGCCGGCATCGCGGCTGTGGATGTTGGGGATGCCGTTGCTGATCTTAATCTCAGGGCTTAGGATAAAGTTGGGGAAGAAAAAGTTGAAGCCAATACCCAGTTCGGGGCCATAGTCGAAGCTTTTGATCTTTACCAGTTCTTCGGCTTTTTTGGCGCGGGCATTACTGGCCAGGTCAATATCTCCGCGAATACCCGCCATCATGTATACACGGAAGTTGCCGATACGGTCTGATTGCAGTTTAACCTGCAGGGGAAATGATACAATCACCGATTCAACGGTTTTGGTGATATCTGTTTCGCCGGCATCGGGATATTTTAGTTTATAGAAAATGCTTCGTTCCACAAAAGCCAGTTGCGGGTTGAAGCGCAGCTGAAAACGGTCAGAGAGACGTGCTGTGGCAGAAAGTCCCAGTGCAAAGCCGCCTGAGTTATTGGGTTCTGCAATATAAACGCTGTCATTTTGCAGAAACTGTGAATGCATTTGCGGGTGAAAACGGGAAGAATTTATTCCCAGTGTGATACCGAAATAGTAGGGTTTGGTATCGTGATCGTATAAATTGATCTCACGTTGCTGGGCACGGGATACGGATACAAGGGTCATCAATAGAACTACTACAGATGTGATGCGTATCAGGACGGTTTTAGACCGGTGTAAATGCAACATATTCCTAAGCTTAGCGATTTGTAGCGGGTATCGGAAAAACCTACTTTGTTTAAAATATTCACCAGACGGTCGCGGTCAGGAAATGCATTGGCTGATTCGTTCAGATATTTATAGGCATCTTTATTCTGTTTGAACCAGCGAGCCAGTTGCGGAGCCATCAGGCCCATATACAGGTTATAAAGACTGCGTATAGGTTGCCGTGGTTTCGCAAATTCAAGGATCAGCAATTGTCCGCCCGGCTTCAGCACACGCAGTATTTCAGAAAGTCCTTTTTCCAGGTTTTCGAAATTGCGTACACCAAAGGCCACCATCCCGGCATCAAACGTATTTTCCCCAAAGTTTATTGTTTCGGAATCTCCCAGCTGTAACTGGATTTTCCCTGCAAGACCCTCTTTTTCAACTTTTTTTCTGCCAACTTCCAGCATTTGAGCAGATATGTCGATGCCGGTTACCTGGTCCGGATTAAGCAATTTGCAGGCCATGATGGCCATATCGGCTGTGCCGGTGGCTATATCCAGTATATTTTTAGGATTTCTTTTGGCAAGAAGGCGGATGCCCTTACGGCGCCAGCCCACATCGGTACGGGCGCTCAGGAAGCGGTTCATGAAGTCGTAGCGGCCTGCAATGTTATCAAACATTTCGGCCACCTGTTCTTTTTTGCCTTTATCGGACCCTTTGAAAGGGGTAATATGATCGTGAGGTAGGGGAGTAGACATGGGCTGCAAAGGTAAGGACTGATAAATGTTTATCAGTCCTTACCTCAACAGTCTGTATATAGATTTGTTTGGATTGCCGGTATTATTCCTGGGTCACTTTTTTCATATAAAAGCCCTGCGGGTCGACCCGTACGCCTGAGGTGCTGGTAACGGTAATGCCTTTGGCATCAACCATTTGGCGTTTGCTTCCTTCACTGGTTACCAGTTCCAGTGGAATGCTCATATTGAGATTGCGTACCTGTACCAGGTAAGTGGTATCGGTAAGCTGTTTTACACCCACATCCAGTTTATCGGTTGTATACAGGAAAAGATGAAATAAGGGTTCGAGACTTTTGCCATAGGCGCCGGAGAAAAGTTGCTCCACATCTTTGGTCACTACAGTGTTGTCGTAGGTATAAGCCGGATCGGTAGCCAGTTTTTTGAGGGTGGGGAAGAAGATATCATCGCCGATCACATAGCGAAGCGTATGCATGAAATAGGCGCCTTTGCCGTATATATCGCCATAGTAAGCCTGGTCTGAATCGACTTCATCGCCCTGCACAATAGGAAGTTTGTTGCCGGCACGGCGGGCTGTCTGGCGCATCCGCTGGTTATAGGCTTCTTCTCCTTCCATATCACGTACAATGAGGGCATCGCCGTAGGTACAGATACCTTCCTGTATCCACATATGTCCCCAGTCGCGGTTGGTTACTTTATTGGCCCACCATTCGTGTCCGAATTCGTGGTGCATGAGCCAGTCAAAGTCCTGACCTGCCAGTTTGGAGTAGTTGAATTTATTGCCATAGGCATTCATGGTTTGATGCTCCATACCCAGGTGCGGTGTTTCGGCCAGTCCTATCTTCTCTTTTGCCCAGGGATATTCGCCAAAGTATTTTTCCAGTACACGGCAGGAGCGTTCCAGCAGTTCGAGGTGATAAGGTGCTTTATCGGCATGCTCTTCGAGTACATAAAAATGCATGGGAATTTTGTTGCCATCGATGCTGGTATATTCGCGCGTTACCAGTTTGTATTTGCCTACATTAAACAGGATACAATAGTTGCTGATGGTATAATTTGTTTTCCAGTGAAAGGTGGATTGGTTCTTTGAGTTCTTTACGCTCTTTAATAATCCCGGTCCGGCAACGGTCAGTCCTTTGGGTACGGTGATGATGAGATCTGCGCCTTCGTTGGGTTCATCGCTGGGGTGGTCTTTGCAGGGGAAATAGATCTTTGCGCCTTCGCCCTGGCAGGTGATGGATATCCAGGGATTGCCCTGGCTGTCTTTTTCCCATTGAAAACCGCCTACCCAGGGGGCACGTTCCGCTACACCAGGTACACCGCCGTATGCAATCTTAACGCGTATGCGTGCGGCAGGAAAAGGCTTTGTGCCAGTAATATAAATGCGATCTCCTGCAGCCTCATGTTTCATTTCTTTTCCATCTACCCATACTTTTTTTACCTGCAGCAGGTGTACCAGGTCAAATACCAGTTTTTCTGCCTGTTGCGACAGTATCAGATCTATTTCTGTGTAGCCGTCAATAGATTTTTGGGTCGGGTCTACCGTCAGCACCACTGTATAATGGCGAATGTCCATAATAGCCTGTTCGGGTATCAGTTTGCCGCCCGATTTCAGATTCTGCGCAGTGGCGTGCCCAATGCCGGCCAGCAGCAGGAGAATGAATAAACAAAAACGCATAGCAGTTGAATTTGGGGGAAGATACGATAAATAATGTGCTGATTGGTTAATGTGCTGATGTGCTAATGAGGTAGAATCTGTTTACAAGCCCAGTCCATTAGTAATGAAACTGCCTGCTTCTGAGCATTGAATAATATTGCAAAACTTGGATTAAATGTATATCCGGAGACTATCCGGTTGTTCAATTAAAAAGACCATTAGCACATCAGCAAATTAGCACATCAGCACATTAACCCCATTGTTCTTACTTTTGCTTTCATGGAAATCAAAGATGCTCACTACCTGATCAGTAATGCCGACTATACCAAATGCCCGAAGCCGGACCGGCCGGAGTATGCATTTATTGGCCGGAGTAATGTGGGCAAATCGTCTTTGATCAATATGCTCTGCAACAAAACGGCCCTGGCAAAAACTTCGGCCACACCCGGAAAGACACAGCTTATCAACCACTTTGAGATTACAGACAATACAAAAAAACGTTGGTATATAGTGGACCTCCCCGGCTATGGTTATGCCAAGGTGTCGCAAAGCAGCCGGCGCCGCTGGGAAGAAATGATCACCCATTATATACGAAAGCGCGAAAACCTGCAATGTCTTTTTGTGCTGATCGACAGCCGCCATGAACCGCAGCGGATCGATGTGGAGTTTATCAATGATCTGGGTAAATGGGGCATCCCCTTTGCCATTATTTTCACCAAGGCAGATAAGAATAAACCAGGCGCTACTCAGCGCAATGTGAAAGCATTTGTAGAAGTGTTATTGCAGCAATGGGAAGAAATGCCACCCTTTTTTGTAACATCTGCCCTTACACGTGAGGGCCGCGATCTGATACTGGATTACCTGCACGATCTCAATAAACAATTTGTTGCCGGCAACAAGGATTAATCTGCCAAAACTTTTCTGAAAGACGTTCGTAAAGAATACTGTAATTTCGGCCCACTGACTTTATGAGAAAAAAGAAGAAAGAACAATACCTCGTTGCTTTTTTGTTTGTTATTACAGTGGGCGTGTATCAGCTGGCGCAGACTGCTACGCGTGAGCTTGACGTCAGGATGCACCCGTACCGGAATTCTTCTGTTTTCATACCAGCAGCCGACAGTAGCCGTACCAGTGGTACAGCAGCCAATCAATAAATACCATCTGGCGGGTATTGCCCCCGCGAAGCAACGGTATTAGGTTGCAGAAAAAAAGATGCTCCGTTTTTTCCTGCTATTGTTTATCAGTTGTCTGTTCATCACTAAGACACCTGCTCAAAATCCTCTTAAAGATTCCGTTGTCAGTTTTTCCGATTCAATGAAACAGGTGCTGGCCGCTCAGATGGCCTATCAGGATAGTGTAGACAAAGCCCGATCGATGGAAAGCATGAGCCGTAATCTTGATTCGTTTGTAAAGGAGCAAAAAGCACGGGAAAACAGGGAATGGAAAAGGGCCGTGCTCCGGCTGGGCATCGGCATTTTCTTTTTGATCGTATTTATCTGGGGAATGCTGCGGAAGCGCAAGAAAAAGCAGGGTTGACAAGGCCTTCTGCAGGGGACGCCTGCAGTATACAATGTGCGGGCGGCAGTGAGATCAGTTGACCACTTTGTTGGCGCAACTGCTGCTGGCAAAGGCTTCGGGCTTGGCCTTGAAGGCAAATCCCATACCCAGGATGTAGCCCATAGCTTCTTTCAGTGCATCATTGCTTTTGAAGTGCGGGTTGGTATTGATGTCTGCATGCACTTCCATGTCTACATGATACACCGTAAAAAGATTGCATAGCTCATAAGCAATTTCAATGCTTTTGGCTACTTCCATCAGCATCCGTTCCTTAATGGTAAAAGGCTGACGTGTTTTCTCATTGTGGATAAACATAAAGCCGCCATGTCCTTCGCGCAGAAACACGATGACGGTGGCAAATTCTGTTTCCTTTCCTTTTACCTGTGAATCGGTGCCGATGCATACTTTGAGGCGGAAGCCGGCTGCGGTCTCTCTCCTGATCGCATTTTCGACGGCGTTTTTGATCGGCAGATCAATAGGGTCGCCATTAAATCTTCTCCAACGCATAAAAAAAGAGGTTTTCCTAAGTTATAGAAAAACCTCCAATTTGCAATAAGGGAACGGATTATTGTTCTGTTAACAGAACCGGGAAAACGTTTATCGGACCAGCAATTTATCAGTCCATTGCTGATCGTTTATGGTAAATTGAATCATATACAGGCCATGTACCAGTTGAGCGGAATTAACCGTATGAGAACCCTGGCTGAGCTGACCACGTACTATGATACGGCCATTCAGGTCCATGATCCGGTAAGTAAAGGCAGCAGGACTGCTTACCTGTACCGTACCGGCAGTGGCAGGGTTGGCAATAAGTCTCGGACGCCCGCCCGTTTCATATTCACGGATATTGACGGTATTGGAATAATAACGGCGTCCATCGGCGAGATCGGCACGCAGCCGGTAATAGATCGGATTGCCCGTCTCCTGCGGACGATAAATATAATTACGGCTTTCAACACCTGTCTCGGCGAGCTCTTCAAAACGACGACCATCCAGCGATCTTTCTATAACCTGTCCCTTCACCGCCTCATCGGCTTCAAAGGTCCAGTCGAGTTGGTGTTTGTCGCCATTTTTGCTGCCGCGCAGCTGAAATTTACGTAAAGGCAATATCTCACCACCGCCTACTTCAATACGCCCCAGTAATGAATAAGAGCCAAGGCTGGCATAAGCAGGTGCATACTGGTTACCCTTGCCTTCTACTTTGAGATAATACGTACCGGCACTCAGGGTGGTATCAGCAACTGAATTAAGCAGCGTACCGGGATTATATATACTCAGCAGCTGCTGCGCTCCATCGTACAGAGAAACCTGCAGATCAAGGTCGGAGCCGGCATTGCCTGTGCCTACATTGTAAGGAGTGGCATTCAGTTCAAAACGACCGGCACCGGGCATAATAAAGCGAAAGAAATCTTTGTCTGTATTACGTTCAACAATGCCTTCCATTTCAAACTCATTGGCCGCAAATACCGGCACAGTAGCGGTAGAGAAATCGGTGCCATGATCGTCTACACGGTAGCCGAAGCCATTACCCGCCGAAGTAATGATATCAAGATCGCTCTGCATATTGGTGCAGCCGAAAGTGTTGGGACCATAATTCCACAGAGTGAAATTTTTGGAATAACCCACACCCATGATAGGAGCCCAGCCAATTTCGCCTGTGCCCTGGCCACTGTTGTATTCAGAAACCTTGTAACAATCGGCATCGTATTTTGACTGGTGCGATAAACCCAGGGTGTGACCTGCTTCGTGCGAAGTCGCTTCTGCAATATCTTTTACCCGGTAGCCATGCAGGGCGGAGAAAACAAATGCAGGAGTATTGTCGCCCCAGGAAAATGAGCCGGTAAAAGCCACGCCACCTGCTGTACCATACCAACTGGAACTGATGGTAATGATCACCCGGGTACGCTGCATGACAGGCGCAGACCAGTAAAGTGTGGAATCGGTAGTGATATTGATATTAAAAGGACGATAATCTTCTGCTACCCGGTTGAATACTTCAATGATTTTGGCTGTAGTGAGACCGGAAGCGCCGCATACAATGGGACCTGCATAGTTCCAGCTGGTACCCTGTACGGTATGACCATCAAAGTCGAGGAAGATAACTGCCTGTGCAGAAGGGTAACTGCTCATGACAGGAACCTGTGCATGCAGGCTTACCTGCATATTCCAGGCTACCAGCAAGGCAATGAAACGGAAAAGATTTTTCATAACACACGGATTGGATGAATGAGGACGGATCTGATTGGATATTGGACAACAACTGATAAAGAGTCAACAACTACTCATATACCAGTTCATAGAAACTCTTTTTTACTAATACATACTGGTTGTCGCGCTGCTGCAACTCATAGGCATCACCATGTTTAAAACTGATGATGCGGCCACGATAAGTAACCGTACCATCCGGATTGGTGATTGAAGACAGCGTGAGCGTGGCACCATTAAATGCTTCTGTACGAATCACTACACTGCGCATTTTTTGTTCTTTGGCAGCAGAAACCACTGTGCCTTTGAAAGGCGACAGTTTCGCGTCGGCGTCACCGGTATTGGCTTGTTTACCAACAGTGATCTCGCCGCTGAGAAGACGGTTCAGTTCGGCTGTGCTGACGGGAATTTCGGCGGGTAATTTTTCAAACAGACGGGGCCTGTTAAAGTCCGGCTCATTGAGTGGAGCATGTTCTTTATACTGGGCATTAGCCAGTGTAGTAAACAGAAGAGCGATCAGGACCAGGCCTGTATATGCACGGTAATTCATTGGACGGAAATTTGGATAATAGGATATAATCAGCAACAGCAGGCTGTTGCAGTTTTCAGGGGGGACGGTGATACAAGATTCCTGAAATTTTTTATCCTACCCAAGAATTGGTACCTGCAAATCTGTAAAATAGGGGGGTAGTACGATTAACTCTTTCGTAAATCTGCGACAGTTAAGGGTTTCTCAATACTGTCCGGTACTTAATAGCACGAGTGTGCAGGCCTCCATGGCCTCAATACCCTGAGCGCTTACCAGGGCCTCAAGTTCGGGATTTTCGGCACCGGGGTTAAAGATTACCCGGCGTGGTTTTAATGACAAAATATAGTCATAGTATGCGCGCTGATGATCTGGATTGAGGTACAAAGTAATCGTATCAAGACCCTCGATAGGGTGAGGTACGGTTTCTATTTCTACATCCTGCACATGGGTGGCTTTGCGGCCAATAGCTGTTACGGGATGGCCATGCTGGCGAAGTCGGGTCAGTGCGAGGTAACTGTAACGTTCGGGATTATCAGAGGCTCCTAAGATCAGCGTGCTTTTAGTACCAGTTGTCATGCGGCTAAATTAATTAATATAACAACCCATATCCCGGTTTTGTTGCAATGGCATGGTGTCAATAATATCTTCCAGCGCCTGCTGCAGATGCGGATAGCGGAAGACGAAACCGGACTGCAACAGGCGGGTGGGTACTACCCAGCGGCTTTTGAGCACCAGTTCGGGTGAAGTACCAATCAGTAATGCACCCATACGTATGAACGGTTCAGGCATGGGTATGCCGAAGGGTATACCGGCAGCCTTTCTCAGCGTTTGCATGAAGTGGTTGTTGCTAACAGCATTGGGGCTGCAGCAATTGAAAATGCCTTCCATTTTAGGATGTTTCCAGATCCAGTACATAATGCCGATGAGATCGAGATAATGTATCCAGGTTACTTTCTGCCGCCCACTGCCCTGGCGGCCACCTAATCCTGTTTTGGCCAGGCGCAATAATGTATCGAGGGCTGAACCAGCACCGAGGGTAATACCAATACGTAATGCTACTTTACGGGTCAGTGCTGTATCCTGCTCAAAGAAACATCGCTCCCATGCATGGCAGACATCCATGGAGAAATCGTGTCCCGTTTCGCCGGTATATTCATCCTGCGCATGGTCTTCGGCATGCCGGTAGATGGTGGCCGAAGAGGCATTGATCCAGCAGGCAGGCGGTATGGCGGCTTGTTTAATTGCGCGGCCAAGCGCCGCGGTAGCCTGTATGCGGCTTTGCAGGATGGCTTCCCTGTTTTTTTCAGTATAACGGCAATTGACCGATTTGCCCGTCAGATTAATTAACAGGTCTGCCCCATCAACAACCCGCATCCACTCAGCATCCTGCGGCGGATTCCAACATACATAGCGGACTGAGGCCTGCGTATGCCGGTTGCATTGCCGGCGGGTCAGTACAACAATATCATGGCGGGAAGCCCAGGCGTTAATCAAAAATTTTCCAATAAATCCGGTACCCCCGGCAATGACAATTCGCGGACGTGGCATGATCAGGATTTAAATATGAATAAAAGAAAGGCAGTCATACAGGCGAGATTGAAGGCGGCCATCCACTGGTGGCGGATCAGTAAACCTGCATAATCCATACGACGCAGGTACTCGCGGAATACGATCAGCGATGAGCCACCAAAGTAGATAATCAGCAGCCAGGAAGGAGGCGTCATGAAAACGGATAGAAATAGCAATGGCAACTGCAACAAGAGGGCAATGAGGGCCAGCATGGTAACCTGACCCAGGTATTCGAGTGCCCGTTGTTTTTTGAGTATACAGGCAAGGGTGAGGTTGATGCCTACCAGTAAAAAGTGGCCGGTCTGTATCTGTGCAGGGCTGAGTGTATTGCCCGGTAAGTACTGAAGCAGCCTGTCATATACCAGTGCGAGTAAACCTGTATTGATCAGCAGGGTGATAAACAGAAACAGGAAACGATACCGTTGGTTAAAGTCTGGAGCACAATCAAAGCTGCCGGGGCTACAGCGGCTGGCCACCACTATTTTGCGGTTATAGGAAATGAGCCTGTAAAGCCGTGTGAGTACCCAGTAAACGGGGCGCCAGCGGCCGATACGTTTTACGAGGGGAAACCGCTGGCCCAGTACCTCGAGCAGCGCATCGAGCCCGTACCAGGTTTGTCCGGTCTGCAGATCGATCAGTGGTATCTGGTTACGTCCCTTATCTGCATCAATACGTGCCTGTAGCTGGGTAGATATGGTAGAATAAGGAATTCGCCCTTCTGCAGGTAATAAACCTGTGTTAACGAACACCTGCGTGTACCACTGGCAGAGCGGACAATTGTCGTCGTAGATAAGCAGTAGTTGCGACATGATCAGCGTTTTAAGTGAACGGCTTTTTTAAATGTCAACAATGAAAATTCCCGGCAACAGATATAGAAATACCATGCAGCCATGATGGGCCCAGCGATCAGCATTATAAAACCTGCGATTATTGAACCCAGTAGGAGGGTGGCTAGCAGTAATACCCCGAGGAACAGAAACCAGTGATAAAGCCGGCGGTGTTTGTGCACATAGTAATGACTCCGAAAGCCGGCATGTACGCTGGTGCTGATCACCTGCCAGCCGCCCACCAGCGGGTAGAACAGAAGTCCCAAGTCTGAGCCTTTGACTGCTATCCAAACACAGAAAAAAGTGCATAGCGCCTGTATGAGAAGATCTATTTTCTTAAATAGTATCATTTTTAAAACTTTTAAATTTTCAGAAAAAAATGAAAATAAAGGGTCTTAAAAAACCGGCATTGCCGGTTTTTATACTAATTATTTAAAGAGCTTGACGAGATTGCTTACAAACCAGTTTTCTTCTGCTTTGATCATGGTATCGAGTGTGCGGTCTGCCTGCCTGCCCAGTTTCTTGATGCCACCAACGGTATCGAGGAAAGCTTTTACATCTTTATCTTTCTTATCGCCCTCCACTGTTTCGAGTTTGTCGAGCAGTTGCAGCATGGGCTCCAGTTCTCTTTTTTTCCGTTCTTTCACGATCTGCTTTACTACTTTCCAGATATCTTTTTCGGCGGTAAAATACTCTTTGCGTTCACCGGGTAGCAGCACACGCTCTACCAGGCCCCAGTTGATGAGCTCGCGGATATTCATATTCACATTGCCCCGGCTGATGTTGAGCTCGGCCATCATATCATCCTGGGTAAGGGGATCGGGACTCACCAGCAGCAATGCATGTATCTGGGCCATGGTGCGGTTGATACCCCAATGGGTTCCGAATGCGCCCCAACTGCTGATAAATTGCTGCCTTGCTTCTGTCAGTTTCATGACACGAAGCTACGAACTGGTTTTGAATTTTCAAAACTTACTGAAAATATAGGTAGAGATTAAAGGGTAAAAGGTATAGGGTTGAGGAGGAGGTTTAAAGAAAAAGGTGAAAGACCTAATGCCTTCCACCTTTTACGTTATTCCTTATACCTCGCTCGTTAGACCAGCATACGCAGCGGCTCTTCCAGCAGGCTTTTCAGCGTTTGCAGGAAAGCAGATCCGGTGGCGCCGTCTACTACGCGGTGGTCGCAGCTGAGGGTTACTTTCATTACGTTGCCGGGTACAATAGCGCCATTCTTTACTACAGGTACCTGGCTGATGCCGCCTACAGCAAGTATACAGGCATCGGGTGGGTTGATGATGGCAGTGAACTCTTCAATGCCAAACATACCCAGGTTAGAGATGGTGAATGTATTGCCTTCCCAGTCGGAAGGTTGCAGTTTTTTATCTTTTGCTTTTTGGGCGTACTCTTTTACTTCGCCGGCAATCTGTGAGAGCGACTTGGTATCGGCAAAACGAACCACAGGTACCAGCAGGCCGTCTTCCACGGCTACTGCCACACCAATGTTTACATGATGGTTTACGCGGATTTTATCGCCGAGCCAGCTGCTGTTTACAGCAGGGTGTTGCTTCAGGGCGACTGCGCAGGCTTTCAGCACCATGTCGTTGAAGGAGATTTTTATCTTGCTCACTTCATTGAGACGGGCGCGGCTGGCTACAGCGGCATCCATATCAATGCTCATGGTGAGGTAGAAATGCGGCGCAGTGAATTTGCTTTCGGCCAGGCGTTTGGCAATCACTTTACGCATTTGGGATACCGGTACTTCGTCGAAGCTCACCTGTCCGGCTGGTGCGGCAGGTGCTTTGGATGAAGCTGCGGCAGGTGCAGCAGCGCTTGCTGCAGCAGGAGCAGCGGCTTTATAATTATCTATATCCGATTTTACAATACGTCCGCCATCGCCGGAGCCACTTACTTTATTGATGTCGATACCTTTTTCGGCAGCGAGGCGTCGGGCCAGGGGAGAGGCTTTTACACGGCCATTGGCTGTGCCGGCGGTTTCCGCAGTTACTTCTTCGGCAGCAGCGTCACCGGCTTGTGGAGCTGCAGGTGCAGCAGCGCTTGCAGCGGTATTGCTTGCAGCAGGAACACCTCCTTTGGCGGCCGCTACAATCGCCTCCACATTTACCTTACCGGCATCGCCGATAATGCAAAGCAGATCATTCACGGCAATTTTTTCGCCTTTGGCCGCACCCTGGTACAGGAGAGTACCATTTTTATAGCTTTCCAGTTCCATGGTGGCTTTATCTGTTTCGATCTCGGCCAGCACATCGCCTTTTTTTACGGCATCGCCTACATTTTTGTTCCAGGAGGCAATCACACCTTCTGTCATGGTATCGCTGAGGCGGGGCATGAGCACTACCTCTTCCATTTTTGAAAGATCCATGTCAGCTTTGGCCGGAGCAGCTGCCGGAGCGGCTTCTTTTGCGGGTGGGGCCTGTGCGGGCTCTGCAGCTTTGGGAGCCGGAGTTGTACCTGCACCGGAACCTTTTACCAGGCCAGAAATATCTTCGCCGGGATTGCCGATAATGGCCAGCAGGTCATTTACCTGCAGCTTGCCTCCCTTCTCTGTACCAATATGTAATAAAGTACCATCTTTATAGCTTTCCAGTTCCATGGTAGCCTTGTCTGTCTCGACCTCGGCCAGGAGGTCACCCTTTTTCACGGGGTCGCCCACTTTCTTGTGCCAGGCAGCGATTACGCCTTCTGTCATCGTGTCGCTCAAACGGGGCATTAATATCGATTCAGCCATTACCTCTAAATTTTCGCCGAAATTAAGGTAAAATGATGAATTGGAAGGGGGAATGAGGACTTGTCTGCTACCGGTGATCTTTCACCAGATAATTATTATTTTGCCGGTATACTGTTTTCCTAACAGTCGTTTTGTTTATCTCAACCAGGCCTTGATATGCAAGCAACCAGTCATTTGTATCCGCCATCACCTGCTCATGTACCCACGTCTGTAACCGAAGTCTCACCTGCCTTCCGTAAAGAAGTAAAGGGAGTTATGACCAATCTCCTGCTATTTTTCGGGGTATATGTATTGTTATTTATTTTCTCACTGGTCCTCATAGCAGCCTGCGTACTTGTAGGCATCACTATTATGGGAGCGCTTCGCCATTTTATAGGGATCGTGATTGGCGTGGGCCTGATAGGGCTGGGAGTTATGATTTTTATATTCCTGATTAAATTCCTGTTTGCCGTTTCGCGCCGTGATCTTTCGGATGCTGTTGAAATAAAAGAAAAAGATCAGCCCGAACTATTCGCCTTCATCAGGCAGCTTACGGCTGATACACAAACACGTTTCCCGAAAAAAATCTACCTGACGCCCGACGTCAATGCCAGCGTATTTTATAATGCCAGTTTCCTGAGTATGTTTCTGCCCGTACGCAAGAACCTGCAGATTGGCCTGGGCCTCGTCAATTCGCTGAATGTAGGAGAGTTTAAAGCAGTAATGGCACATGAGTTCGGCCATTTCTCTCAGCGAAGTATGAAGCTGGGAAGTTATGTATATAATGTCAACCGCGTTATCTATAACATGCTGTTTGAAAACAACAGCTATGGCAATATGCTGAGCCGTTGGGCATCGGCCGGAGATGTGTTTCTGTTTTTTGCAAAAATCACGGCCTGGATTGTGACAGGGATCCAAAAAATCCTGGCATCTATGTATGAGCTGGTCAATAAACGTTATCGCAGTCTTTCGCGCGAAATGGAGTTTCATGCAGATGCGGTAGCAGCCAGCGTAAGTGGAAGTGAAAACCTGGTAACCGCTCTCCGCCGTATTGAGTTTTCGGCACAGGCTTATCACTTGCTGCAGGGCTATTGCGAAGAACAGGCGAGGGAAAAGAAATGGCCTGACAATATTTACCCGGTACATCACAGCATCCTGCTCCGGATGGCTGCCGATAATGATATACCGGTTGCAGGCGGGCTGCCTGTTATAGATGATGCGAAGGTGACAGCCACCAGCAACAGCCGTATTATATACCGCGATCAGTGGGCTTCGCACCCTGTTACACAGGACCGGGTGGAAAAACTAAGGGAATGGGCGGTATCAACCAAGGTAGTACAGGAACCGGCCTGGACTTTGTTCAGGCAGGCCGGCCAATTGCAGCAGGCGCTCACTGTTAAAATGTATGGTGAAACAGCCGCAAAACCAGACATGCAGCAATTACCCAGCGCAGCTTTTACAGAAGAGGTTTTGCAGCGTAGCAGACAATACCAGGTTCCTGCGGCTTACAACGGTGTCTATAACCAGCGGGTGGTTTCACTTTTATCGCCAGAGCAATTGCAGACCTTGTTGCCGGATACAGCAATATCCTTTACTGATATTTTCAATTCTGCATTTACATCGCTGGTGAATACTGTTGCTGCATTGGAAACGGATATAAATATCCTGCAGGCTATGAGAGACGGCCAGCTCACTGTTTCTTCCTTTGATTTCAATGGGCAGAAGTATGACCTGTCAGACGCAGAAAAGGTTCAGCAGCAACTGCAACTGGAGCTGGAGGAAAATAATCGCAAGCTGGAAGCGCTGGATCGTCAGGCTGTGACCTACTTTCTGGGTAAAGTGCAACAGCGCGATGGCCAGACAACTGCATTACTTAAAAAATATGAAAAGCTATATGAATGGAGTGAACGGATTAAAGAAACCGCTACACACATCAATGAAATGTTCACATTGCTGCAACCAGTATATGCAGGACAGGCGATGAACGTACAGGCTATTCATAGTATGATTGCTGATCTGAAAGCAAAACATGAACCTGTATTTAAGACAGATCTGACATACTGGAGAGAGGCGGGTGTGTTTATGCAACACGCCGAACTGGAAAAGATGCTGGGACAGCTTTTGGCGGCAGACTTTCACTACTTTGACGGGGAGCATTACATTGAAGCCGAACTGATTCTGCTGCATCGTCTGGGGCAGGAGGGCTACGGTGCTATTCAGGCATTTTTTATACGTGAGTTTATAAACCTGCTCGAGTGGCAATTGACGCTGGTGCCTGCAGCAGAGCTTAGCCAGCAGCACTGACCGGTTTTAAAAATCCAGTTCGAGTCTCAACCGCTCCTTCAATTCCAGCACATGGGGGTATTGCTCAATGATTTTCAGGAACTGGTCTTTGGAAGACATCGGCATTTCGATGGGCTCACGCTGTACCTGTGTTTCGGAAACTGAAACGTTGAACTGTATGATGCGGTTCTGTAGTTTTTCCTGCAGAAAACTAAACAGCCGGTTGCGTTCCTGCTCTATAAACTTTTGTTCAATATTATTGGCTGTAATGACTTCGAAAGAGTTTTCGTCTTTGATCTGCAACTGCGCCAGAGAAAATGGCTGTACTGCAGGATTGCGGCCTTCACGCAATACATCGATATAGGCATTCCAGGCCTGTTGCAGGCTTTCTGACTCGAGGGGCTGATTTACCTGGTCACGCCCCAGCAACGCATTGTCTTTATACTGACGGCGAATCTTGTCGAGTGCAGAGATTTTTTTACCTTCTGCCGGTGAGGCAGGGGCCGCAGGTGCAGCAGCGTTTGGCCGTTGTGGTACTGCTGGCTGACCAGTAGTAACAGGCTGAGCTTTGGCCGCCGGTTTGGTATCGATCGTAAGCCGGGCCTGATCGGCCGGGGCGGGAGCGCTTTTAACGCTACCGGCACTGCGCGGCTCACTTACTACAGGCCGCAACTGGCGAAAAGGAACAGCACGTGGACCGTCAACTAGTTTTTTTTTACTTAAACCGCTTCCGTCGGTAGTAATTTCGATGGCTTGCTGCAGGTAGCATAACCTGATGAGAGCCAGCTCTACGTGCAGGCGTTTGTTGCGGGCTCCTTTATAATTGATTTCGGCCTCATTCAGGATATTAAGGGCGCTGATGAGTACAGCAGCCGACACATCGCGTGCAGTGGCTGTATATTTTTCCTTAAAGCTCTCTACGACATCGAGCAGGGCGGCCGCTTTTTCATCTTTACATACCAGCAGGTTGCGCATGAACTCGGCAAACCCGTTGATGACGAGGTCGCCTTCAAAACCTTTGCGGTTGATATCGTCGTAGAGCAGCATGGCGCCGGCCAGATCCTGTTTGAGCATAGCATCCAGCATCTTGAAATAATAATCGGCGTCCAGAATGTTGAGATGCTCCAGCGTATTGGCATAGTTCAATTCACCGCCGGTAAAACTCACGATTTTGTCCATGATGCTGAGTGCATCACGCATACATCCTTCGCTTTTCTGGGCAATTACCTGCAGCGCTGCTTTTTCGGCGGTTACATCCTCTTTGTTGCAGATATCCTGCAAATGTTCTACGGTATCGTTGGTGGTGATACGTTTGAAATCAAATATCTGGCAGCGGCTCAGGATGGTAGGAAGGATCTTGTGTTTTTCGGTGGTGGCCAGGATGAAAATGGCATACGGAGGCGGCTCCTCCAGCGTTTTCAGAAAAGCGTTGAAGGCCGATGAGCTGAGCATGTGCACCTCATCGATGATATATACTTTGTATTTACCGGCCTGCGGAGCAAAACGTACCTGCTCTACCAGCGTACGGATATCGTCTACCGAGTTGTTGCTGGCCGCATCGAGCTCATGGATATTCATGGATATGCCATCATTGAAAGCCACGCAGGAAGGGCAGGTATTGCATGCCTCGCCTTCGGAAGTCTGATTCTGACAGTTGATGGTTTTAGCCAGAATACGCGCACAGGTGGTTTTGCCCACACCGCGCGGGCCACAAAACAGAAAGGCATGCGCCAGATGGCCACTTTTAATGGCATTTTTAAGCGTAGTAGTAATATGAGCCTGACCAACTACTGTGTCGAAGGTTTGAGGCCGGTATTTTCGGGCAGAAACTATAAACTTATCCATATCCGGCGGCAAATTAGCCAATATTCGGCAATGCACAATTGGCCCGGCCGGTGCTACCTCTGCCGTCCTTCAAATATTAAGACGTTTTGTTAACTAATTGTGTCAATTTGCACTGGCAATGCGCAGCTATCTGCAGATACTATTAGCCGTCGCCTGTTTCTCTTTCCTGTCGCCGGTACAGGCAAGGCAACAAACACGCTCCAATCCCGATGTACAGGCCGTAAACGGGTTTGTGGGATTACAGGTGGGTATTCCCTCTGCAGAAATGCAACGGGCTATCCGCAACCGCATGGGCAACCTGGGGTTTGGGCTTGGATTGATAATACTTAGCGATCCGGGTACCTGGGGAGCACATAAGTATAAAAGTTCATTCCGGTTGGGTGGTGAGCTGGGGTACAGTTATTATGGTCGTTTTTTGTCAGATGTCAGCATCAATGGATATGAGGGTAGCTACAAGACCAGTTATGGCCTGGCTCAACTCAATGTGGTGATACAGGTTCGTCCACCTCAGTTGCAGCGTATCAGCCCGTTTGTGGATGTAATAGCCGGCGGCAATTTTTATTTGTCACGTACAAAGGAAAACCTGAATGCCATTGAGTCGGCCCTGGGTATTCAGGGTTTTGAAATCGATAGTTATGCCAGTGTGGGATTTAATAAAGGAATTGCAGCCGGATTCAGTTTTGGCGACCCGGATCTGTACCGCGCGCCACGGCTTACGATTCGCCTTTCGTACAACATGGGTTCCGATATCCATTATGTAGAGCGTAATTCACTTACCTATAATCCCGGTGCTAACCGTCTCGAATACCAGGTCGGCCGGGCACCGGTCAGATATTTTATGGCACAGCTGGGAGTGAGTTTTTGATTTGAAGATTTGGTGATTTGAAAATTTGAAGATGGACGATTATAGCGTTCATTTATCACCCGTCCAAATGATTCATTTGATGACAGCTGAAAGATATTTTAGTGTAGAGCAAAGCTTTAACCTGTAGGCCCGCGATGCATCGCGGGCCTACAATATTTTGATAGGGTCCGAGCCATTTTCAAATCATATGTAGAGTGCGCTGAATTGCCGATCAGCGTTCGGAACCCTGAACCGAGCGTGGCAACAGACGATGATAGTAGCAATGCAGCCGGGAAAAAAAAGAAAGGTTTAAAAAGTATAAAGGTATAAAGGTTTAAAGGTTGCAAAGGGCGCAAAGAGCATGAAGCGAGCAAAGGATGCATTAGCACATCAGCACATTTTCACATCAGCACATTAATATCAGTATCACTACAGTTTTGGGTGTGGTTCAAACTCCTTACTGCGATCGAACAGGTAGCGGTATGTAGTGAGAATACGGCTGCGGTAGGTGCCGAGGTTTTCGGCTACATTGATCATTTTGGGATTGAACTCGCCGATCCATTGCATTTCATAATCTTCATAGATAGGTTGTCCAATAATATATTCTCCATTTTCGATACGCAGGCGCTGAATATGTTTGCAGCCTTCCACGATCATATAACTATCTACACCCTTGCCCTGCCATTCCGGAACAATGCCGAATACGAGGCCCACAAACTTTTTACAGGGCTTTGTTTTTTTGACCCAGAGAAATTTAAGTTTTTGGAGCAGTCCAAACCGGCCATGCAGGTGTTTGAACCATTGATTAAGATCGGGCAGGTTGATCCAGATGGCAATGGGTTCATTGTTGTGATAAACAAACCAGTTGATTTTTTCATCCATTACCGGCTTCATGGCTTTGAACATCTTGCGCACTACTTTTTCTTCGAGTTGTTTCATACCACCATGTCCGGCCCAGGCTTTATTGTATACGATGGTAAAATCGCGGGCAAATTTGTCGAGCTCATTTTTCCGGATATGTGCTGCGCTGAATGCGGGATTACTTGCCACGTCGGCATGGCGGTCATAAAACTTCTGCTGCAGCCGGTCTTTTGCCTTTAATGCAAAGCAGACCTGGTTGTAATAGTTGCGAAAGCCATAGCGCTCAAACAACTCCTGGTAATAAGGCTGATTGTAGTTGAGGCAATATACGGGCGGTTCAAAGCCCTTTACCAGCAGGCCCCACCAGCGGTCACGTTCTCCAAAATTGATGGGACCGTCCATCGCCGTCATGCCATGCTGCAGGAGCCAGTGTTTGGCCACATCAAACAACATATCTGCTGCTTCCTGGTCATTGATGCAATCGAAGAAGCCGATGCCGCCTACTGGACCCTCATCGTTTTTGTTTTTATATTTTTTATTGATAAAAGCGGCTATCCGGCCAATGAGTTGGCCGTTTTTATCGCGTAATATCCAGCGGATAGCCTGCCCCTGGCGAAAGGTTTTATTTTTAGCGGGGTCAAAAACGTCTTCCACGTCTTTGTGAAGCGGCTGAATATAGTTGGGGTCTTTTCCGTTGATGATCGTATTAACCTGTAAAAAAGCTTTGGCGGTAGCGGTATCTTTTACTTCTGTCAATTGCATGCGCAAAAGTAATGAAGTCGGCAAACTAGCAGCCTTTCATCTTTTCTTTTAACAAGGCAGCTTCAGCCGGCGAGGGAGCCAGTGCCAGGGCCTCGAGGTAGCAGATACGGGCCTGATGGGGCCGGCCCAGCAGCTGGTATACCTGGCCGAGTGATGCATGGTAGAGATAATAGTTGTCAAGTCCTTTGATAGCTTTCAGCTCCAGCAGCGCCTGATCGGGACTTTCTGCCCAGGCTGCCGCAATGGCTTTATTCATGGCTACAATAGCGCCAGGGCAGACCCGGTACAGGTGCTCATATAAAGTATAGATGGTTTTCCAGTCGGTGGATGCGAAATCTGCGGCAGATGCATGCAGCGAAGCAATTGACGCCTCGAGATGATAACGCGATACTTCGAAAGGAAGGGAGGCTTCTTCCAAATAATGAAAGCCCTGTTGCAACAGCCCTTTATGCCAGAGGCTGCGGTCCTGGTGGCTTAATAATACAAGTTGCTGCTGCTCATTAATGCGTGCAGGCAGACGTGCCGCCTGGAAGCAGAGCAGTGCCATCAGTGCCCTGGTACGAGGCAATGAAGTATAGGCATGGCAGCAAAGAATGAGGCAGAGCCGCATGGCTTCGCGGCAAAGATCTTCGCGAATAGTCTGATCGGGGTGAGCAGATAGATAGCCTTCATTGAATAAAAGATAAATACAATGCAGAATTACATCTATCCGTACCTGCAGTTCGCGTGCCTGCGGTACTTCCAGTTCTATATTTTCCTGGCGTATACGCTCACGGGCACGATAGATGCGTTTGGCAATAGTTTCTTCATTACTAAGAAAAGCTCTTGCTATCTCGGCATTGCTGAGTCCGCAAAGTGTTTTTAATACCAGCGCCATCTGTACTTCTTCCGGAATGCCGGGGTGGCAACAGGCAAACATCATCCGCAGCTGGCTGTCTTCAATCTCAGCATCGAGGAAGGTCGTGAAGTTATCATCGCTGTTTAATAATTCGGTTTGCTGTTGCTGCTGATAAGCCGGCAGATGGGTATGTTGAAACCGTTGTTGACGGCGCAGGTGGTCAATAGCTTTATTGCGGGCTACGCGGTGCAGCCAGGCAACCGGCGAATCGGGAATGCCACCATACCCCCACGAGTTCATGGCCTGTAGCAGGGTGTCCTGTACCAGGTCATGCGCCAGCTCCAGTTGCTGCATACCCAATACGCGGGTAAGCACGGCAACCAGGCGTCCGGCTTCCGTACGAAAAAGATGATCGACGAGTTGATTAACGGGTTGCGTTGATAATGATTTTAAATTCCCTGGTCTGTCTGAGACCTAATTACAATCCCCTGGTCGGTCTGAGACCGACCAAGGGGTGTTTGTCTGAGACCGACCAGGGGGATTTTTTACATATCCATCTTCATGACCTGGCGTACCTGCACAGTACCGCCGAGCTCAAAGTCAGGACAGGCTTTGGCAATCGATATGGCTTCGTCCATGTCTTTGGCATTGACGATAAAGTAACCACCCACAACTTCCTTACCTTCTGTATATGGGCCATCGGTGACTACTTTACCACCGGCACCACTCAGCAGTTTACCGCCTGGCAGCAGCGGCTCACCGGAGTCATAGCGACCTTCCTGGCTCAGTTGCTGTACCCAGGCCAGCCATTTACCCATGTGGGCCTGCATTTCATCGGGACTAAGGTGATCGGCCTGGCCGCCATGAAAGATGAGCATAAATTTTTCCATACGTTTAATTTTTTAGTTAAAAAGAGATTGTCATCCTAATGACGAATGAGCGGACGGGAATCGGACAGGGAGATTTGAAGATTTGATGATTTGAAAATTTGAAGATGTGAGGAGGCGAGCCGATGTAAGTATTAACGGCTTGCGTATAATAATTGTAAATCATTCAATTAGTACACTAGAAAGCCATATTGACCATCTTCAAATTTTCAAATCATCAAATCTTCAAATTCATAGGTGCTTTTACAAAACAACTCATCGCTCCCCAAACAGCTGCTCCGCCATTTTTTTATCATGACCATAAATATCATCGCGGAAGTTGAGCAGGCCTTCACTGTCTACCCAGGCGGTGAAGTAGCCGATAAAGACGGGAATGGTTTGTGGCAGGGTCACCCATGTCTCTTTACCGCCTTTCATCGTCTTATCGATTTTGTCAACCGGCCAGTCTTTATTGCCTTCGAGCAGGTAAAGCGCCAGTTTGCGCGGCTCGGCCAGGCGAATGCAGCCATGGCTGAAGGCGCGGCTGGTTTCGTTAAACAGGCTCTTGGCCGGAGTATCGTGCAGGTAAATATTATAGCTGTTGGGAAAAAGAAATTTCACCAGTCCCAGTGAGTTGCCCGGTCCGGGTTTTTGACGAACCGATCCGTTGATCATTTCCATATTGTGGCGGGCCAGGTAGTTTTTGTTTTTGCGGATACCGGGCAGGATTTCTTTCTGTACAATGCTGTTGGGTACATTCCAGTAGGGGCTGAATACAATATACTTCATGTCGCCCCGGAAAATAACGGTGTTGTGCGCAGCACTGCCCACCACCACATTCATCTTCCAGTTGAGTTTACCATCCTTAAATACAAAAAGCTGGTAGGCGGGGATATTTACGAGCAGGTAATCGGCGGGTGGGTTGGCCGGTACCCAGCGCATACGTTCCATATTGACGAGCAGTTGACGAATGCGATCTTCGAGCGGGCGGTTGAGTTCTTTGATCATGGAAGTGCCGATGACGCCATCTTCTTTGATGCCATAGCGGCGTTGAAATTGCTTCACTGCTTTTACCATTATACTGTCAAAGACCTGCAGGCTGTCGGTGGTTTTAAGATCGCCCAGGCTTTGCAGCCGTTTGCGGATGGCGCCAATGGCTACCGAACTGTCGCCGGGCTTATACGATTTCTGGGTAAGGTTAATAGGTTGCCAGGCGCCTTCTTTTTCCAGTTCGTAATAGCGCAGCAATTGCTGGCGCAGCAGGTTGTACTGTACGTATACCGGATCATATTTGTCGATGTCCTTTCCTTTATTGCTGATCAGCGAGTCGAGTACACTGGTCAGGTTGAGTTTTTTGCGGGGAATATACCAGCCCAGGTCGCGGGCATTGATCTTGTCGTTGCCCTGGTAGGCTTTGGCTGCATAGCGGAAAAAGCTGCTCGTAAGCAGCAACTCCAGTTTTGTGCGATCTTCCTGCAGCGGCTGATAACGTCCGCTATCGGCTTCCATGGTATCGAGCAGATGATGCAACTCAGGGTTGTAAATGGAACTGTCTTTGGCATAGCTGATATACTGGTTCTGCATCTGCAGAAAGCTATAGGCATACTCCGTAAGTCCGCTGCTGTCGAACCAGGCCATCTGGTAGTTGCGGCCATTATAAAAATTACGAACCTGCAGGGCGAGGCTGTCGGGCAGTTTTTCGGCCTGCACATAATTTTCCATACGGGTACTGTCAAAAAAAAGTTCGGTGTAGGAGTTGGCCACATTGATGGTTGTATCGCGCGGCACGATCACTGTGTTTTTCTGCGGGTCAGCATTCTGACAGGCTGCGGCCAGTAATACGATACTAAATACAAAGAGAATTTGTTTCATGAGGATAGCTGTTGAAAAGGTGTAAGGTATAGGGGGTGAAGGTACGAAGGTTGATTAACAGGTTGGGTTGATAATGATTTTGCCCCCCTGGTCGGTCTGAGACCGACCAGGGGGATGAGGGGGAGCAAGGCTATTCATTTTTTTATGATTAAACTCCGATCTTCCAAATTGCTAAACTAGCTTAAACAGAAAGTCTTTGTGGGTGGAAGGGAACTTAATTACTTCTAAGGGTATATATGTTATTGGGGAGAGATGATTTTTTAAGTTTATCCAAAGAATAATATTAATCCTGTTTTAATTATTTTGGTTGCTTTCTGTTTTTTTTAATAAGAGTTTTTTTAGTCTAAAATTATTTATTTTGTGGACCATTCTAAATACTTAAACCTTTTACTATGAGAAGAACGCTATCGGCGTTCTCGATGCATTTTTTGCACTTTTTTTATGCTTTTGGGCTGTCAAAAAGAAAATAGAAGTCTTTCCCAATTTCCTGATCTTGAAAGTTCTGTACAATTTAGTTTAGCAGAAGACAAAGCTTGGTTTGATTATAAGAAACAAAACGAACTAGTTTCAAAGCGTGATGAAGAAGGGAACCTTTTTTCAACTGCGCGGGCTGATTCGGGTACAACTCCCACCGTTGACCAGAACTGTACAGAGGTAAAAGAAAGTATGGCAGGTCATGCAGTGTCGATACCAGAAAGCATTAGTTTAATTAGTGAGAATACATCAGCTCAAACTCCAACGAGGACAAAAGCGTATGTTTGGGTGCTATATCAGCAGAATTGGGGACTTTGGAGTTTTTCCAGTCACGAAGAAGGCGTTCATAAAAAAAATGGAACCAATTGGCAATGGCAGTCTTTAACACATAAGTCGATTAGCAGATCAGGTCTTTTTGCTGGCGGTACAGTTAACTGCGAAGTAAATACATCTATTCCTGAAATTGGGGTTTATAATGCAGGTATGCAATTAAATTACACGATTACAATAAGCGTCCTTTGTAAGGGGTCTCCCCTTGGTGCCTCCGGGACATATACTACCAACAGCCCAATCTGGAATGTCAATGATTGATCACATATATACCAAGCCCGGAAAACGGTACGTGGGTATAGCTATTGTCTTACTTATAATGATAGTAGCCTGTGCTTATAAGCCGATGAGTAGGGATGATTTACTCGCAATACGATTAAAAGTGACCTTTCAGATGATGGGGAAAGATTCGCCCGGACTTCTTAATGGCGGATTCTCTTACAATATCGTTTACTATAAAGGATTGACATTGTATTATTCAACAGATACCCTTATTGCAGTGAAATCTTATTCAGAGACATCGGGTAAGCCTGATACAGTCGAAATCCCTGGCAGCACTTTTTTCGTTTTTCAGGAAAAGCAAAAGCATGGCCTGCTGTTTACTTCGCTGGAAGATAAAAAACCGCGTATTGTCAACGCCGACTCAGCACTTAATGCCATGTTATCGCTCGATTCAAAAATGTTTGACGTGGAAGATGGTATTCTTGTCTACAAAAATACGGTAGGTGATTCTGCCTGGCATGAATCTTATTGTTATTTGAATAAGAAAGATGCTTCTTACCCGGATACCATGAATTTGTTTTTTTCAGATGAGCTGAAAGAAATAAAATTCTCGCTTTCGCCAAACGAAGAGCGGGCGAGGAACAAAAAACTGGTAAAAGCCGAATTTGTATATAATCCATACTATGATCAAACACAGTTGCAGCAAATGCCGGGTCGCAAAATGAGTTTTGAGATTTCGCCGGTTGAACTGGCGGCACCTCAGAAATTCGTTACTTTTTTTGAAGCAGCAGAAAAAACGATCCTATTAAAGTAAGATTTTATCAGGGAAGAATTGTTTTTCGCGGGAAAGATGATACAATGGAAATACACTGGAGTAGTGCAGAAACGCGAATTGGATGATCTTGTGTGTAAATTTTTACCCTGCAGGTGTTTTTTCAAGAGATAAATAACCGGAACGCCCTGTCTATGCAGTAATGCAGGCAGGGCGTTCCGGTTATGGTGTTCCAAAACTTATTAGCTTCGGTCGGGGAAGCAGTCATTCAGCAGTTGTGCTGCGGGTTTAGTTAGAGACATATTTGCTTTAATCCTTCCCGCTCTTCACCTTTTCTCCTTTCAGATGCTGATCCAGGAATTTTAATATTTCTCCGTAGCCTTTTATTTCATTTTCCTTTTTCACAAAACCATGGCCTTCGTCGGGGAATACAATATAGTCAACAGGAACGCCATTCTTTTTGACCGCAGCCACGACTTCGTCGCTTTCAATTTTTAATACACGGGGATCGTTGGCGCCCTGCAGTACCATCAGTGGTTTGTTGATCTTGTCGGCATGCAGCAGCGGCGAGTATTCTTTGAGGCGTACGGTGTCGGCTGTGTTAGGGTCGCCGATCTCTTCGTACAGCGCCTTGCGGAACGACTCCCAGTATGGAGGTATCTCACGAAGTGTACGCAGCCAGTTAGCCACACCAAAGAGATCTACACCAGTTTTGAATTCGTTGGGATGGAAGCATAAAGCAGCGAGTGTCATATAGCCGCCATAAGATCCGCCGAGGATGCCAATTTTGGACGAGTCGATATAGGGGAGCGTGGTCAGGTATTTTTTGCCCCATACCACGTCTTTAAGATCCTTATCGCCATGGTTGCGGTTGTCCATCTTATAAAATGTTTTGCCATAACCGCTGCTGCCGCGATTGTTTACATCGAGTACGGCATAACCGTGGTTCACGAGGTACTGGATCAGTGAGAAGTAGTACTGACCAGCCTGTCCGCCAGGGCCGCCATGTACGAATACTACAGCCGGAACTTTATTTTTTTCAGAAGCCTGGTGAGGTTTGTAATAGATGGCCGGTATTTCGAGCCCGTCAAATGATTTGTAGCGTACGACCTGTGCCGATACGAGATCGTCTGCATTTATTTCGGGGTTGAGTGTATTCGTAAGCTGTTTCAGTTCTTTACTTTCAAAGTCGTAACTATAGAGATTACCCGGGGCTTTTGAACTGCCTACATAAAGAATCATTTTGCGTTCTGAGCGGGAGATGCTTACACTCATGATGCTGCCATCGGCAATAGCAGGGAAGGACAGCTCTTTGCCGGTCTGGTGATCAAAGAGGTGCAGTTTGTTGGCGCCATCTTCATTGACATAGATGACCCGATATTTCTCATTATAGCTGATGCTCATGCCGGTCACGTCCCATTTGTCTTCATATACTTTTTCCTTACGGCCGGTAGCTATTTCGTAGCGGGCGGCATAGACAAACTCGCTGCCTTCATCGGTCAGGTAGTAGAGGTATTTACCATCGAGGGAAAATTGTACAGCCGAATTGGTACTTTCGGTGCTGTCGGCGTTTACTTTTTTCTGCTGGTGGGTTTGCTGGTCGAGTACAAAAAGGTTAGATGAACTGGTGGTGATGGTCTGGCCCAGGGCGAGGTAACGTTCATCGCCGGAGATGGCGCTCACGTCAAAACCGTTATCGTTTTTATACATAAGGAGGCCGGTCCAGCTGCTGGTATCCATTTTATATAGGTCAAAAAAGCGGGCATCGCGTTTGTTGGAACTATAAAATAAGGAGCGCCCATCGCGCGCCCAGCCATAAAAATTGGCTTTTTCGAGCGAGTCGGGCGTAAGCTCGCGCACCTGTCCATTGGCTCGTAGCAGAAACAGGTGCGTATTTTCATTACCCCCTTTGTCGGAGTTGTAGATTATATCGCGGGTGCCCGGTACAAAGCTGTTGGCAAACATGGATTCTTTGGCAGAAAAGGTGAGCTGTTCTTTTTTATCATCCAGCAGGTTGATTTTAAATACATTAAAAATGCCTGTCTCATTACTGGTAATCAGCAGTTGCTGATCATCGGAGGTGAGGGAGCCGCCAAAAATGCTGGGGCTTTTGTAAAACTGCTCGATCGTATAGCTTTTTACTTCGCGGGGCTGATTGCTGTCCTGCTGGTTGCAGGCGGCAAGTGTCAGGGCCAGCAGGCTGGCGGCAAGGATCTTTTTCATGTGCAGAGGGGGTTAAATGGGGAATAGAGGCAAAAAGATAGGGAATTGAGGGTGGGTTGACAAAACTCTTTTGGTCAGCGGATTAAAGCCGGGTGGGATGGCGAAATCAAGGGCTTATCCACAAGTTTTTAATTTCCTAATTTGGATTTCTGCTTTTCCCCCTGCCCCCTTACCTTTGCGGCCAAAATAAATACCCTCTCTTATATATGGCAAACGTAGGTAAAGTAAAGCAGGTCATCGGCGCCGTAATCGACGTGCAGTTTGATGGCACCCTTCCTGACATTTACAACGCATTGGAACTCACCAAAGAAAATGGTGAGAAACTGGTACTGGAAGTGCAGCAGCACCTGGGTGAAGACAGTGTACGTACTATCGCAATGGATGGTACCGAAGGCCTGGTGCGTGGTACCAAAGTAGTGGATACCGGCAAGCCTATTGCCATGCCAATTGGTGAGAGCATCAAAGGCCGCCTGTTTAATGTAACCGGTGATCCTATCGATGGTCTGCCTGCTGTAAGCAAAGAGGGTGGTCGTCCCATTCACGCCAAGCCCCCGGCCTTCGAAAACCTGAGCACTGCCAGTGAGGTGCTGTTTACAGGTATCAAGGTTATTGACCTGATCGAGCCTTATGCAAAAGGTGGTAAGATCGGTCTGTTTGGTGGTGCCGGTGTGGGTAAAACCGTACTGATTCAGGAACTGATCAATAATATCGCCAAGGCTTATTCCGGTCTGTCTGTATTTGCAGGTGTGGGTGAGCGTACACGTGAGGGTAATGACCTGATGCGTGAGATGATCGAAGCCGGCATTATGAAATATGGTGAAGCCTTCAAACACAGTATGGAAGAAGGTGGCTGGGATCTGAGCAAGGTAGACATGAAAGAGCTGGCTGACTCTAAAGCCACTTTCGTGTTTGGTCAGATGAATGAGCCTCCTGGTGCCCGTGCACGTGTGGCCCTTTCCGGTCTTACAATTGCCGAATATTACCGCGATGGTGACGGTCAGGGTAAAGGACGTGATATCCTGTTCTTCGTAGATAATATCTTCCGTTTCACCCAGGCTGGTTCCGAAGTATCGGCCCTGCTGGGACGTATGCCTTCTGCGGTAGGTTATCAGCCTACACTGGCTACAGAGATGGGTATCATGCAGGAGCGTATCACTTCTACCAAAAATGGTTCAATTACCTCCGTACAGGCGGTATATGTACCTGCGGATGACCTGACTGACCCTGCCCCTGCTACAACTTTTGCCCACCTTGATGCCACTACGGTATTGAGCCGTAAAATTGCTGACCTTGGTATCTATCCTGCTGTGGATCCCCTGGATTCCACCTCACGTATCCTGATGCCACAGGTAGTGGGCGATGCACACTATAACTGTGCAAACCGTGTAAAAGGTATTCTTCAGCGTTATAAAGAACTGCAGGACATCATTGCCATCCTTGGTCTCGATGAGCTGAGTGATGAAGATAAACAGACAGTAGCCCGTGCCCGTAAAGTACAGCGTTTCCTGTCTCAGCCTTTCCACGTGGCAGAAGCCTTTACGGGTCTGAAAGGTGTACTGGTTCCCATCGAAGAAACAATCCGTGGTTTCAATATGATCATGGACGGTGAAGTAGATGAGTATCCTGAAGCTGCTTTCAACCTGGTAGGTACGATCGATGATGCGATCGAAAAAGGTAAAAAACTGCTGGCGCAGGCACAGGGATAATTTGAAAATTTGGCGATGCGCAAAAAAGCTCATCAACGAATCATTTTCAATTCACCAATTTTCAAAGCATGAATTTAGAGATACTGACACCTGAAAAGAAACTGTACAGCGGCGAAGTGTATGGCGTGCAAATGCCGGGCATCAGTGGTTCACTGGGTGTACTGGACAAACACGCTCCGCTGGTGAGTGCGCTCACAGCCGGTCGTATTAAGGTCTTAAAGGATAAGAATAATCATTTTGTATACTTCGATATACAGGGCGGTTTTGTGGAAGTACTGAACAACCGCGTTACCATCCTGGCCGAAGGCGCGAAGTCCGTTGAAAACGACTGATATCCGGAAAAGAGTCCCTCCGTCAAACGAAGGCTTGATGTAAACTAACCCAGGGAACTCTAACAGACTGGCGAAAAACCAGCCTATCCGGATTGTGAAAACTGTTATGCAGCCCTCCTGATTTGTTCAGGGGGGCTTTCTTTTTCCTTCATCCGCCTTCGGCGGATGAAGGAAAAAGGTATAAAGGGTTTAAAAGTTTAAAGGGTAAAAGGCAGAAGGAAAAAGGTTGAGGGCTAAAGAGGGGGTTGCGAACATTCGGGCACTGTGTTTGTATAAAATATATAAACTACGGTGCCATGAAAAGACTAGTATATGCCCTGTTGGGGATGGCCCTGCTAAGCAGTTGTTCCAAAGATGCCGTCCGCAACCTCGACCCCGATGAAACCAATCTTTATATCACCAATAAAGACGAGGCGGTCAGTTTTGCCAGTTACCACACATTTGCCCTTTCCGATTCAGCTGTTGTTATCCGCAACAATGAACTTGTGGAGAAAGTGCGGACAGATTTCGACGCCGCGTTCATTGATGCACTGGCTGCACAAATGACCGCACGTGGTTATACCCGTGTAAGCCACGACAATAACCCCGACCTGGGTCTTACTGTCAATCGCATTTATAATGATTACTCAGGGGTGATCGATTATTATGATTACTGGAACTATTATGGTGGTTACTGGGATCCCTATTACTGGGGGTATCCCGGCTACAGCTATTATCCCGGATTTTTCGGCATCTATACTATAACAGATGGCGGGGTAATGGTAGATATGATTGATATTAAAAATGCCAGCACCAGCAGCCAGCTTAAACTGATCTGGAATGGTCTGGTGCGTGGCTCAGGTACATTTGGTGTAAATCGTGCCGCAGGTCATGTCAATGCCCTCTTTGCCCAATCACCCTATATTACCACTCCTTAAACTGAATAACTATGAAAAAGAATCTGTTTTTAGTGATAGCGTTATTTCTGGTTGCAGGATTACAGGCCCAGCAGGGTGAGTTGAAAATGCAGATAAATATCAGTGGCGCTATTCCCGGTTCATCATTAAAAGATCTTACCAATAACGCCAGTCTGCGTGGTGGCGAAATGGGATTATTATATGGTGTAAGCGACAAATTATCTGTTGGCCTGCAGGTCGCCTACCAGGATTTTTATGAAAAATTTCCCCGTGCTATTTACAAACTCGATGATGGCAGTGATATATCGGCTGTACTTACAAATAGTGTACAGGTAATACCTATACTGGCAACAGTTAGGTATGAGTTTACTCCCGAAGCACGTTTACGCCCTTATGTGGCCGCAGGCCTTGGTGGTGGATTGTCGTTTTACAAACAATATCTGGGAGAGTATCCCAGCTCTGCCAACAAGTTTGGCTTTGCTGCACGTCCTGAAGCAGGTGTGTATTTGCCTTTCAAACCACAATCACCGAGCGGTCTTCAGCTGGGTGTTTATTACAATTATATGTCGTATAACAAGTATGGAATAAAAGACCTGAGTTATATGGGAGCGAAGCTGGGAGTGGTGTTTCCGCTGCGGGACTAAGTTGGAGAATATGCTAATGTGCTGATATGCTAATGAATATTATATTGAACGTTTCCTATTATTCATAGAGCCATTATTAATAAGGCATTAAAAACTACCGGCGACGCCGGCAGTGTTCATTCATTTACTAACAGGTCAATGCTTCAGACAGTAACATCCATCAGCACACTAGCAAATCAGCACATTAGCATATCGATTGATCATCCTCCGCTCGACTGTTTCTTCTTCAATTGCTCATCCGCATATCCAAATACTTTCTTCATCAGGTCTGTTTTACGGAATTCGAGTTTGGTGCGGATCTTTTCTTCTTCCTGGGCTACTTCATTGAACATACCGTCGATAGCGCGGGCGGCAATAAAGTCGGTCAGGCTGCTCTCAAGTGGTTTATTGATAAAGGGGATCTTATTGTAAGCATTCGCAATGTTGGCCCATTCTTTATTGGCACCATTCAGGTTGGCCGTACTGTCTACAATGGGGCGGAAAGCTGTCATTAGCTCGGGCGACATCGCTGTTTTGAAATATTCTGTAGCCGCATGTGTGTTGTCGGTGATGAGCAGGCCCGTTACATCACGGAGATTCATCTGCTTTACCGAATTAAGGAAAATGGGTTTGGCAGCTTTTACCGAAGCAGTCATGGCATTGGTGAATTTTGCTGTGACCTGGTTGAGCAGGCTGCTCATGCCAATATCTTTCAGTGTTTTTTCAATTTTAGCCGCATCCCCGGGCAGAGCAAAACGAAGCAGGGGATTGCCATTGCTGGGGTTGGCAAAGGCGTCAAAACCTGTGTATAGTCCCTGGGTCAGGGCTTCGCGTAAGCCACCAGCCATTTCAAATTCGGAAGGGGCGATGGCAGAAGCGATTTTCTGAAGAGTATCACAGGAGCTGAGCATCATAGTACCGCTGAGGCAGAGGCCAAGTAGAAGACGTTTCATAGTCAGTAATGATTATTTTTTTAACAGGATGCGAAAGGAGTCGTTGAGGTTGCGTACAGTCACAGATCAATTTAGCTGCGGATCGATCGGATAATGGATCATCATTTCATATTCACCGCCCAGTTGCCTTAGAGCGTCTTTCCAGATATCACCCGGCTGTGCATGAAAGACCAGCTGGCGATTGGCATTTACGGTAAGCCATGTTTTTTCCTGCATTTCCGATTGCAACTGGCCGGCATCCCAGCCTGAATAACCTATATAAAAGCGGATCCGGTTCAGGTCAATCCGACCGCTCTTGATCATTTCCACGGCTTTTTCAAAAGAGCCACCCCAGTATACGCCTTTCATGATCTCCTGCCCGCCCGGAATATCGTCAGGATACTGGTGCAGAAAATGGATGGTATCCAGCTGTACAGGTCCGCCATAATAGACCGGAATGGAATAGCCGGCAGCATCGGGGATGAGCTCGTCCAGCGTACTTTCATACGGACGGTTGATCACAAAACCAAAACTGCCCTCATCATTGCTTTCGCAAAGAAATACGACTGTACGAAGAAAATTGGGGTCCTTTAAAAAAGGATCCGCAATCAGTAATATGCCGGGGCCAGGGTCAATCATGCTTCAATTTAAGGCATAAAATTATTGTCTTTGCATTATACACCGAAAAAATAAGCTGCCTGCCACCCTGATGGTCTAAAGGCAAGTTAAAAATTGCATAGTAATGCTACTGATGCATCCAGTGCAGGTATCTTAAACTATTTTTGCCCGATGGCTCCGGTATAGAAAAAGCTATTATCTTTCCGTCAACTAATCCATTTGGCCAGGTGAAAAGAACGTTTACAGTCATTACCATCCTGATTACCATTTCTCTGATCGGTATCATCCTGATTCAGCTTTCGTGGCTGCAGAATATGATATTGCTTACGCAGGAGCAGATCAAGGAAAAAGTGCAGCAGGCAATAGTAAAGGTGGGCGATGACCTGATGCAATATAAAGGCAACTACACTACCGCTACCCATAAGCTCAACAACAGTATTCTTCCGGAAGATTTTTCGCTGGAGTTTACCCGCCCCACCACACTGGGCCGCCGGTTTTCGGCCGCTGAGCTGTATGAAAAAATTAAAAGCGCTTTTCGTGCCGTAGACCTCGATAAGGTCGAGTTTGAGTTTGCACTTACTACCATCAACCCCCGTACCCGGATGTGGGACGTGATAGAGCGCCAGTCGCAGGGGTTCCTGGAAGCCGTAGAAGACTCTGTCAATAATTTTTACCGGGGATATCAGTTACCCGCACCAACCGGATCAGCTACCGAAAACCTGGCCCCTGATGAATCTATTTTCATAGTAGCCAAGAATGTGAAGAAGACGGCTATCAAGTCGCTGCGCTGGCGTATTGCTATCGCACTGCTTTTCTCTATTATAATCGTGGTGGCTTTTTACCTGACTGTTCGCACCATGCTGCGGCAGAAAAAGCTGGGTGAGATCAAGAACGATTTTATCAACAACATGACGCATGAGTTTAAAACGCCTATTGCCACCATATCGCTGGCAGTAGATGCCATGCGCAACGAGAAAGTATTGCAGGACCGGCAAAAGATCAATTATTTTAGTTCTATCATTAAAGAAGAAAACCAGCGGATGAACCGCCAGGTAGAAACTATCCTGAAGGCTTCACAACTGGAGAGGCAGGAGGTGAATCTAAATCTTGAGCCACTGCATGTACACGATATTATCTCTGCTGTGGTGGATACTTTTCAGCTGCAGCTGCAGGAAAAGAATGGTGAAGCGGAAGTTTCACTCGGAGCAACCAATGACCTCATTTCGGCAGATGAAGTGCATTTCTCCAACCTCGTAAATAACCTTATCGATAACGCGGTTAAATATTCAAAAGACAATGTGCCGCTGAATATCCGCATCTCTACCGAGTCTACCAGCAAATCGTTTATTATGCGGGTACAGGATAATGGTATCGGTATGAGCAAGGAAACGGTTAAAAGGGTGTTTGAACGCTTCTATCGCGCACATACGGGCAACCTGCACAATGTAAAAGGATTTGGGCTCGGACTCAGTTATGTAAAAACCATGGTGCAGGCGCATGGTGGCGAAATACATGTAGACAGTACACTCGGTAAAGGCAGTGTGTTTACGGTGGAGTTTCCGTTGAAGAAGTAGAACAACAGGTATAAAGAGTATAAAGGGTTTAAAGGGTTTAAAGTGATCTTAAAATCACACCCTTTATACTCTTTATACCCTTTAAACCCTTTATACCAATTAAACAGGGTAAACAGAATATTTCATCTGAGGGGCATCAACTCACCCAAATCAAACACCCGTCTCCATAGCTTAGAAACCGGAAATCTTTTTCCAGGGCATAATTATACAGATCGCGCCATCCATTTCCTGCGAGTGCAGCTACCAGCAACAGGAGTGTTGATTGTGGCTGATGAAAATTGGTGATCAGTGCACTGATCACACGCGGTTTATACCCCGGAGCTATCAGTATACGGGTTTTGGTAATAAGCCGGTCTGTTTCTTTTTGCTGCATCCACTCCAGTAATGCTGTTAATGCTTCTTCTGTACTGAGTCCGGGTTCTGCACGGTCATATACTTCCCATTGCGTGAGTCCATTCTCTGGCGATAACTGGTGTAGTTTCCAGTTTACGCCCAGCCAGTAAAGCGATTCCAGTGTGCGTAGTGAAGTGGTGCCCACAGCTACAACGGGATCTTCTTTTTTATTGATTAGTTGTTGTAAAAGCTGACGGTTAACGTCTATGAACTCGGCATGCATTTCATGATCGGCCATTTGAGCCGCTTTCACCGGTTGAAAGGTGCCGGCACCTACATGCAGTGTCAGGTAAGCGCATTCAATTTCTTTTTTTCGCAGTTGCTGAAATACGTTTGGTGTAAAATGCAGGCCGGCGGTGGGTGCAGCAACTGAACCTTCCTGCCGTGCATATACGGTTTGATAGCGCTCTGCATCGGTTGCTTCGGGTTTACGTTTAATATAGGGGGGTAATGGTATGGCACCAGCCTGATGCAGCAGTTCTGCAAAACTGAGATGTGCGGGTGTCCAGCTAAGGCCGATTAAAAAGTAGCCCGGTTTTTTATCGAGGTAAACCGCTTCGAGTGTGCCGCCTGCAGATCCGTTCAGGCTGCGCTGAAGTACCTGTCCCGGTTTCCATTTCGAAGCTCCCCCTACCATACATTTCCATACAACCCGTTGCGTTTGCTGCATGGCACTGTTAATGTCACGGTATTGATCGCCGGGTTCGAGACAGAAAATTTCGATTAGTCCACCAGTCGCTTTTTGAAAAAGAAGGCGGGCTTCAATGACGCGGGTGTCATTGAATACCAGCAATGAGTTTGCCGGAAGATGTGCAGCGATATTGCGGTACTGATCCTCTCCGGTAATACCATTTCTGTAAATCAGGAGCCGTGAGGCATCGCGCTGCTCCAGTGGAAAATGTGCAATCCGGTGAGCAGGGAGATCGTAGGTGAAATCGGCAATAGAAAGTTTACGGGGATGCATAGCGGGCGACTAACTGTCGTCATTTGTTGAGCCGCAAAGATACTAACGGTTAGCCAGTCTGCGCACGAGTTTGAGCCCACTCCACAGCTCATTCACTGCACACACTTTTGTGTCAACAAGACCCATCGGCAGGGCGAGCTCACGAATAATATCTTCCGTGATATCGGTTGGCATACGGGCTGCTTTTTTATACCACGATATCCAGAGTACCAGTTTGGGATTTCTGTCAAAGACCGGCTGAAGATGAAACAGGAATTTTTTCAGCTCGACTTTTTTCTCAACAAAAATATGAACCACATCTGGCAGTGAGTGTGTGGTACAGGCAGTGGGTGGACCATCGGGCTGCAGCCAGTCCATATAACCGGCAGGTGCATGGAAGAGCAGCAGTCGCGTTTCTTTGGTCAGGCCCAGTTTGCGGGCCAGCGGAGTGCCTGAATAGCCAGCCATTTTTCTGTAAATATCGGCCATTTTGATTGCCTGTTGGGACACTGGTTACAAACCGCGACCCGGAGGTTTCCACATGGTTTTCCACGCATATACACCGGTTATCCACTGCAATCCACAGTCTATACAGTAGTTTTGATTTCGGTATGCCCTCCCACGAGCTTAAACACAATACCAGCCTACGTTTCAGGCTACCCAACAGGTGTGGAAAAAATAAAAACCTTAATTTTTGATATCAAAGTGGTAAAAAGTGTTACTTTGTGTCTAGTAGAGTAAATTTTGATTCAATTCCCTGATACTGATGGACTTTCTTGGAGAATACGAGGCAACTCTGGACTTAAAGGGTCGCTTCCTTCTCCCGGCAGGCTTTAAAAAGCAGCTGCCGGAAGAGGAAAGTCTTCGCTTTGTTATTAACAGGGGGTTTGAAAAGTGTTTGACCCTGTACCCTTTGAAGAGCTGGGAGCCACTTTTTGCACGAGTAAAAGCGCTGAATGAGTTTGATCCGAGAGCACGTGAGTTTAAGCGCTGGTTTTTGAACGGGGCCACTTACCTGGAGCCGGATACCGCAGGCCGACTGCTGGTACCGCCAAACCTGAAGGGCCATGCGGATCTGACAAAAGACATCGTGCTGGTGGCCGTGGGCGACAAAATTGAAATCTGGGATAGTAATAAGTACAAACAGTTCTTTGATTCATTCTCACCGGAAGCATTCAGTGACCTGGCCAATGAAGTGATGAATAAGAATCCGGGTATTCCTGGTTTGTCATGAGTAATACCCATGACATAGGATCAGGGGTGCCGGATACGGGGGGCAACGATTATCATGTGCCGGTGCTGTTGCATGAAGCCATTGATGGCCTGGCTGTAAAGCCAGACGGTATCTATGTGGATTGCACGTTTGGTGGCGGAGGCCATGCGCGGGCGATACTGCAAAAACTGGGACCACAGGGGCGACTGATCGCTTTTGACCAGGATGCAGATGCCCAGCGTAATCTGCCAGCCGATGATCGCTTGCTGTTTATACCACAGAACTTCAGGCACCTGCAGCGTTTTTTACGCTTGCACCAGGTGACTGCTGTAGATGGGATCCTTGCCGACCTGGGAGTTAGCAGTCACCAGTTTGATGAAGCAGACCGTGGTTTTTCCACCCGCTTCGATGCTCCCCTCGACATGCGCATGGATCAGCGTCAGACGCGAACAGCCTACGATGTGGTGCAAACCTATACTGAACCGCAACTGCATAAGTTGTTTGAGCAGTATGGCGAGGTCACCAATTCAAAAACGCTGGCCAAAACCATCGTTCAGATTCGTAACCAGGTATCACTGCAAACCATCAATGGATTCAAGAATGCACTTCGGGGAGTGGTGAAAGGAAACCCGAATAAGTACTTTGCCCAGGTGTTTCAGGCGTTGCGCATAGAAGTAAATGAGGAGTTGATTGTATTGACAGAACTGCTGCAGCAAATCCCAAAACTACTGAAGCCCGGTGGCCGGGCCGCTATCATCACCTTTCATTCTCTCGAAGACAGGCTGGTAAAAAATTTCTTCAGACGCGGTTCATTTGATGAGCCCGAAGAGAATCCTTTTTTCAATACCGAACCTGAGAATGAATTGCTGGTAATAACCCGCAAACCGATCAGTGCTACTGAAGAAGAGTTGAAGCGAAACCCCCGGGCCAGGAGTGCAAGGCTTCGGGTGGCAGAAAAAAAATAAGGCCTGCTCATTTTCCCCCGGAAAATAAAGGCCCTGACATAATAGAAAGTCTATATCCTGTGAGTTGACCATTGGCGAAACCACGTGAAAACCAGAAAAAATTGCGGCATGCAGGAAGCAGCAGAAACAGTGAATGATAATAAGAACGGCATGAATGCTGGCTGGAAAAGATGGCTCAACTATCAATCTGTAGTACGCCAGGTTCCTTTCTTTCTTTTCCTCACACTGCTGGCCGTAATCTATATCTATAACGGACACCATGCCGATAAAACAGTGCGCCTTATCAGCCGCACAGCTAAAGAGGTGAAAGAACTGCAATACGAATATAAAACACTGAAAGGTGAAGTGATGTTCCGTAGCAAGCAGAGTGAACTGGCCAAAGCAGTGGAGCCACTTGGGCTAAAGGAACTGACAGCCTCACCTGTAGTGCTGGGAGTAACGCAGAAGAAAGAACAATAGAAATGACTTGGACGGTGTTTCGGTATGGCCCCGGCTCTACCAGCGGGGCCTACGCCGAAACTGATTAATATAAATAAACCAACTGCCAGACTGGACCCTGGCAGACCATCAGGACGGACATTGGAAGTAAGACGTGATATATTATGGCGTGTGTATGTCAGTTTTCTCGGCATGGTTGTGCTGAGTGTGCTGATCCTGGGCAAAGCCTTCTATATCCAGCGCGTGGAAGGTGCTCACTGGCGTACCATGAGCGATAGTCTGCATCAGCATATTGTGGAGTTGGATGCCGAGCGTGGCACCATTTATAGTGAAGATGGACAAATGCTGAGTACTTCCATGCCTCAGTTTGATATCTACCTCGACTTTATGGCCGATGGCCTTCGCGATAAAAACGGAAAAGTATTCAGAGAGAACCTTGATTCCTTCTCGCTGGCTTTGTCAAAACATTTTGCCGATAAATCAGCAGCTGAGTATAAGACCATGCTCAAGGAAGGTTATAACAAGCGTCGCCGTTACTTTCCGCTGAAGAAAAAAATTTCCTTTGAAGACTACAAGGCATTTCGCCAGTTTCCGCTCGTGCGCCTGGGACGCAACAAAAGTGGGGTAATCGTGGAAGAAAGCAGTAAGCGGTTATCTCCCTTTGGTCTCCTGGCCAATCGTACCATCGGACTTTCCCGTGAGCATATTGCCAGCAATGGGAAAACCAAAAAACAGAACGTAGGTCTGGAAATGTCATACGACTCGCTGCTTACAGGCGAGAAAGGACAGCGCGTGGTTCGCTTTGCTGCAGCCGGAGCTATTCCGGTAGAAGGCACACAGGTAGAGCCCGAAAATGGCAAAGACATATATACCACACTCGATGTAAACATCCAGGACATTGCAGAAAATGCATTACTGCGCCAGATGGAATCTACCGAGTCGATCTATGGTACCTGTATTGTGATGGAAACAAAAACAGGTAAAATCAAAGCGATTGCCAACCTGGGCCGCCGGCCCGATGGCAGCTACTGGGAAGATGACAACTATGCCCTTCGTGTGACTGAGCCGGGCTCTACCATCAAACTGGTTACCCTGCTGGCGGTACTCGAAAAAGGTACATCACGTCTCGACGACCTGGTAGAAGTGGGTACTGCGGGACATATGATGGTAGGCCCCCGGAATGTAAATGATGCCGAACGTCAGCCCAAGGCAGTACAAACGGTAAAAGAATGTTTTGCGCACAGCTCCAATGTGGGAATGAGTAAGATAGCGTATAAGGCTTTCCAGGATCGGCCACAGGAGTTCAGGGAGTACCTGCATAAGTATCACATGGATCGTGTATCGCCCATTGATCTTTCCAATATTCCCAAGCCGCGTGTGGCGCCGCTTGATAAAAAGAATGGCGGTGTGATGAATATGATCACGATGAGCTTTGGCTATGCCGTACAGGTAAGCCCCATGCATACACTTACGCTCTACAATGCGATTGCCAACAACGGTCGCATGATGAAGCCTTATCTCGTAAACAGCATTCGCAGAGATGGGGTTGTGTTGAAACAATTTGAACCAACCGTGCTGGAAGAAAGTATCGCGAGCGAGAAAGCAATAAAGGCCGCCCGCGAAAGTATGGAAGCAGTGATCACAGAAGGTACAGGACGACCTGCATTCAAAGACATGCCGTTTCCGATAGCAGGTAAAACCGGTACCGCACACGTGTATGATGGCAATATCAAGTACAGTGATGGTATTTACCAGGCGTCGTTTGTAGGATATTTTCCTGTCAACGATCCGCAATATAGCTGCATTGTAGTGATCCGTTCCAAACCGCATGCAGCAGTGCATTATGGAGGCTCACTGGCCGGGCCTGTATTTCGTGAAGTGGCCACCAAACTGTATGCTATGTATGTGCAACCAAAAACGCCCATGCAGTATACAGTACCCAAAGACAGCACAGTATTTCTCTATGCCGGCAATGCTGCAGATATGAAGCAGGTGTATAAAACCCTGCAGGTAAATTATACCGATTCTGCTGCTGAGAACAACAACTGGGCTACCGCCTATGCAGTAAACTATCAGCCGGTACTGAAATCGCAGAATATAGGAAAGCAGATGATGCCCAATGTACGGGGTATGGGATTGAAAGATGCACTTTACCTGCTGGAAAGTATGGGAGCGAAAGTGAGTGTAAAAGGAAAAGGAAAAGTGAACACGCAGTCGTTGCCTGCAGGTACCGCACTTGCAAAAGGAACGGCCGTGCAACTGGAACTGAATTGATCAACTAATTATAGCGGAGCGAAGTGTTATTACGGGATGTATTATATAAGGTAGCTATCAGGTCCGTATCGGGGTCAACCGAAGTGGATGTAACCGATGTGCAGATCGATTCCCGCAAAGTGAAGCAGGGTACTGCATTTGTAGCAGTAAAAGGAGTGGCGGCAGATGGACATGCTTTTATAGATAAAGCAGTAGAAGCAGGCGCGATAGCCGTAGTGTGTGAACAATTGCCAGCCTCGCAGAAAGAAGGAGTGGTATACCTGCAGGTGCAGAACAGTGGTGCAGCCGCTGCCTGGATGGCACACAACCTGTATGGTCAGCCATCAGAAAAGCTGAAGCTGGTTGGTGTGACAGGAACAAACGGAAAGACAACGATTGCCACGTTGCTATATAAGCTCTTTACATCATTGGGATATACCTGCGGACTCATCAGTACGGTCGAAAACAGGATAGGTAATGATATAGTACCTGCCACACATACCACACCTGATGCCGTAAGCCTTAATCAACTGCTGGCACAAATGTTGCAATCGGGCTGCTCACATGTTTTCATGGAAGTAAGCTCACATGCTTTGCACCAGCACCGCGTTACAGGTTTACAATTTGCCGGCGGCATATTCAGCAATATCACACACGACCACCTGGACTATCATAAAACCTTTGATGAATATATAAGGGTTAAAAAAAGTTTCTTCGATGGTCTGCCTTCATCAGCATTTGCAATCAGTAATGCAGATGACAAACGCGGCGTAGTGATGCTGCAGAATACCGCTGCTCACAAGTATCTCTACAGCCTGCGCACGCTGGCCGAGTTTAAAGGAAAGATTATTGAAAACAGCCTTTCCGGACTGGCCATGACTATTAATGACCAGGAAGTGCATTTCAGACTGATCGGAGAATTCAATGCCTACAACCTGCTTGCTGTCTATGCAGCAGCAACCTGCCTGGGCGAAGAAAAGAGTGAAGTGCTGCGCCAGCTGAGTGTGCTGACAGGAGCGGAAGGGCGGTTTGATTATATCGTATCGCCAAAGGAACGCATCATCGCCATTGTGGATTATGCCCATACACCCGATGCCCTGTTGAATGTACTGGCCACGATCAACAAGCTGAAAAAAGGATATGAGCAGGTGATCGCAGTAGTGGGTTGTGGTGGTGACCGCGATAAAACAAAAAGACCGGTAATGGCCGCAGCAGCAGTAGAGCATAGCGATAAGGCCATTTTTACCAGCGATAATCCGCGATCGGAAGACCCCGCTCAAATTATTCGGGATATGGAAGAAGGGTTGCCGGCTGCAGCAAGACGCAAGTATATCGCCATTACAGACAGGCAGGAGGCTATCCGTACCGCTATCAGCCTGGCCAAACCAGACGATATAGTACTCATAGCCGGTAAAGGACATGAGAAATATCAGGAAATAAAAGGAGTGAAACATCATTTTGACGATAAGGAAACCGTGCAGCAGATATTTGAACAATTAGGAAAGTAAACGAATCAGCGAAAGACAATAAACCATTAACCAGCAATATGCTTTATCATTTATTTGATTGGCTCAACAAACAAAACATCGACTTCCCGGGAAGTGAGCTTTACCGCTTCATTTCTTTCAGGGTGTTGCTGGCCGTATTGTTGTCGTTGCTGATTACCCTTATATACGGAAAAAGGCTCATCCGCCTGCTGCAAAGAAAACAGGTGGGCGAGTCGGTACGCGACCTGGGTCTGGCTGGCGAACAACAGAAAAAAGGTACACCCACTATGGGAGGTATCATCATCATCCTGGGTATTGTAGTGCCTACCCTGCTCTTTGCCCGCCTCGATACAGTATACATTCAGCTGATGCTTGTTGCTACCGTATGGCTGGGTATTATCGGTTTTGTAGACGATTATTTAAAACTGCGCGCCAAACGACTGGCACAGGAGCAGGGTGTAGCATATAAAAAAGGCGATAAAGACGGACTGGCGGGCTGGTTCAAGATCCTGGGCCAGGTGGGATTGGGTATTACTGTAGGAGCAGTCCTGATTTTTCATCCCGATGTAAAAATCTGGCGCGAATACCAGGGCACGCCCAAAGCTGAAGTGATCACGAAGATGGTGAATGGTAAAGAGAAACACTTTGTAGAAACGAAGGAGCCGGTTACTACCATACCGTTTGTAAAAAATCATGAATTCAACTATACCAAGCTGCTGCCCGAAGCGCTGAGAAAGTATGCATGGGTATTGTATATACTGGTGGTGATTTTCATTATCACGGCTGTATCGAATGGTGCCAATATAACGGATGGGCTCGATGGACTGGCCACGGGAACTTCGGCATTGATAGGAGTGTGTCTGGGCATCTTTGCCTACGCCAGTGGCAGCTTCGTATTTGCCGATTATCTCAATATCATGTATATACCCGAACTGGGTGAGTTGTCGATATTCCTTGCTGCCATGATTGGCGCCTGTGTGGGCTTCTTATGGTACAACTCTTACCCCGCCCAGGTATTTATGGGCGATACGGGTAGCCTTACGCTGGGTGGCATCATTGCAGCTATTGCCATCATTGTACACAAGGAATTGCTGATACCGATTTTCTGCGGCGTTTTCCTGGTAGAAAATCTGAGTGTGGTAATACAGGTCACTTATTTCAAGTATACCAAACGAAAATATGGCACGGGCCGCAGGGTTTTCCTGATGAGTCCATTGCACCATCACTTTCAGAAAAAGGGATATCATGAGGCAAAGATTGTGACGCGATTCTGGATTATGACGGTATTGTTTGTGTTGCTGAGCATAGCTACGTTGAAGTTAAGATAACAGAAAGGATAAGATAGTACGAACGGACTTATTGAAAAACCACCACCCTATTCCACGGATCCGAACCCCGTGATGGTTGTCTCTGATGAATGAATTGTGGTGCATTACCAAATCAATGCTTGTGAAGAACCATTTTCCGTACGCTCATTGAAAAGCTATGGGTAAACGTCTCGTCATATTAGGAGGGGGAGAGAGCGGAGTAGGAGCCGCCCTCCTGGCGCAGCAGCAGGGATACAATGTATACCTGGCAGATGAAGGTTCTTTGAAACACGAATACCGGCAAACGCTGCAGCAGGCCGCGATACATTTCGATGAAGGAAAAGTATCGGCCGATCTGTTGCTGGCTGCCGATGAGGTGATGAAAAGCCCCGGTATACCGGAGAAGAATGAATGGGTGAAAAAGATACGGGCAAAGGGCATTCCGGTGATCAGTGAAATAGAACTGGCTTACCGGCACAAAGGCAATAGCCGCATCATCGCCATCACCGGCAGCAATGGTAAGACAACCACCACTGCACTTACCTGGCATATCTGTAAAAAAGGTGGCCTCGATGCAGCCCTGGTGGGCAATATCGGCTACTCATTTGCCAGACAGGTAGCAGAAGATCCAAAACCGGTATATGTGGCAGAGATCAGCAGTTTTCAGCTCGACGATATCCATACGTTCCGGCCTGATATTGCGATCCTGACCAACATCACAGAAGATCACCTGGACCGCTACGATTATAAGTTCGAAAACTATATCCGTAGCAAATTCAGGATCGCAGACAATCAGCAACCCAGTGATTACTTCATATATAATGCAGACGATGAAGTAACCATGAAGTATATAAAACAATTCGATATACACGCAAACCAACTGCCAATCAGTATGAAAACAGAAACTAAAGGAGCTTTTATCAAAGACGGGGATATGTACGTACGGACAGGAGAAGAATTCACCAGTATGAGTGTATATGATTTTGCCCTTAAAGGGAAACATAACCAATATAATACCATGGCAGCATGTGTGGCCGGATCTACAATGGATATCCGGAAGGAAAAGATCAGGGAAGCCGTGCAGGACTTCCAGAGCCTGGAGCATCGGATGGAGCCTGTGGCCACTGTACGGGGTGTGGAGTTTATTAACGACAGCAAGGCAACCAATGTAAACTCTACCTGGTATGCGCTGGAAAGCATGACAAAACCCACTATCCTGATCCTGGGTGGTGTAGATAAAGGAAATGATTATTCACTGATTGCCGACCTGGTAAAAGAAAAAGTACGGGCTATCATTTGCATGGGTACCGACAACCGGAAGATACATGAAGCATTTTCTTCCATAGTCAATCCCATCGTAAATACAGAGAATGCACATGATGCTGTACAGGCGGCTTTCCATTTTGCCAACAAAGGCGATGTGGTATTGCTGAGCCCTGCCTGCGCTTCTTTTGATCTGTTCAAAAACTATGAAGACAGGGGGAATCAGTTTAAGAAAGCAGTGAAGGAGTTGTAAGTGGTAAGTGAGGAGAAAGGTAGAAGGTGAAAGGTGAAAGGCAGATGGAGGAGTATAAACAAATAAATAGCCTTATACACTAATGGAGTTGTAAGTGATAAGTAGTAAGTGGTAAGTGAGGTAGACGGTAGAAGGTGAAAGGTAGATGTAGGGAGAAATAAACAAACAAGGGGCCTTATACCCTATACCCTTAACCTTTAACCTTATCAGGACAAATTGAATCTTTGTAATTGGACGCAATAAAAGACATACGATTTACTGAGCTGGGCAATAGCCTTCAGCCGCGTAACCTGCTCAGCAAGACCAGGGGCGATAAAGTGATATGGGCGCTGGTGATCCTGCTGGCGCTGGTGTCTCTGCTGGCGGTATACAGTGCTACCGGCTCGCTGGCCTACAAAAATTATAAAGGCAATACAGAAATATACCTGTTCAAGCAGGTGGCTTTTATCATCATTGGTGTATTGGTAGTATACTTTGCCCACCTGGTCAATTATACTGTCTATGCCCGGGTGGCAACCATCCTGTTTTTACTCTGTATTCCACTGCTGATCTATACCCTGTTTTTTGGGGTGCGTATGAACGAAGGCAGCCGCTGGATCCGTTTGCCGCTGATCAATATGACCATGCAAACATCCGATCTGGCCAAACTTGCATTGTTTATGTACCTGGCGCGACTACTCAGCCGTAAGCAGGACGTGATCAAGGATTTTAAAAAAGGCTTTTTACCTGTAATGGCGCCGGTAGCTATTACCTGTATGCTGATTGCACCAGCCAACCTGTCAACCGCATTACTGCTGGGTGCCAGTTGTATGATGCTGCTGTTTATCGGCCGGGCCAGAACCAAACATATCCTGCTGGTAGCAGGTGTGGCACTTATCCCGATCATGTTTCTGGTTATAGCTGCCGTTACCCGACACAAGGCAGGTGAACAGGAAACTGCTGCAGTAGCGAAATCATCATCGGGCTTATTTGGAAGGGTAGACACATGGATCGGGCGTGTTGAGAATTTTATTTATGGTGGCAAAGAAGCAGACGATGATGATATGTACCAGGTAAACCAGGCCAAAATGGCCATTGCCAAGGGTGGTTTACTGGGTGTGGGGCCAGGACACAGCACTATGCGCGACTACCTGCCCCAGGCATACAACGATTTCATTTTTGCCATCATTATTGAAGAGTATGGATTTGCGGGGGGAATGTTTATCGTGTTTATATATCTCGTTTTTTTATACAGGTGTATACGGATTTTTAAAAGATGCCCTTATGCGTTTGGCGCATTCCTGGCACTCGGTCTCAGTTTTACACTAGCCATTCAGGCAATCGCCAATATGGCCGTGACAGTAAACCTGTTTCCGGTTACAGGGGTTACGCTGCCACTGGTGAGTATGGGTGGGTCCAGTTTCATCTTTACCTGCCTGGCTATCGGCATCATATTGAGTGTGGCGCGTAATGTGGAGAAACTGGAAGGCAGTGAAAGGCAAAAGGTAGAAGCATGACGGTAGAAGGTATGTAAGTCTTTTTAACCTTTTACCCTTAACCTTAAACCTTATAGCGTAGTAGAACAAATGAAAAAGAGGATAATCATAGCAGGTGGAGGAACAGGCGGACATATTTTCCCGGCTATAGCCATTGCCAATGCATTGCGCCAGCAGGATAGTGAAGTAGAACTGTTGTTTGTAGGAGCGAAAGGAAAAATGGAGATGGAAAAAGTGCCGCAGGCTGGTTATCGGATTGAAGGGTTGGATATAGCCGGATTCAACAGAAGTTCTTTGATAAAAAATCTGGGATTACCGTTTAAGCTGATAAAAAGCTTTTTTCAGGTAAGAAAGATTTTCAACGCTTTTCGTCCCGATGCTGCAATTGGTGTGGGCGGTTATTCCAGTTTTCCGGTATTGCGCTATGCGCAGGCCAGGGGAATACCCACCTTCATACATGAGTCCAATTCATTTGCCGGCAAGAGCAACATCATGCTGGGCAAAAAAGCGACCCGGATATACGTAGCATCTGAAGGGATGGAAAAATTTTTCCCGGGCGATAAGATCCGGATTACTGGTAACCCGGTGCGTGCAGCCATTGTAAATGCATCTGTGAACCAGGCAGAAGCCCTCGCTTTCTTTTCGCTGCAGGCCAATAAGAAAACGGTGCTGGTAGTGGGAGGCAGCCTTGGGGCAAAAACTATTAATGAAGCGATTGATAACGGATTGGATCAACTGGAAGCAGCCGGCTTACAATTGATCTGGCAAACCGGAAAACCCTATGCAGACCAGGCGAGGCAGCGTGCCAGTGGCCGGTCGTTTGTCTGGGCCAATGATTTTATAACCCAGATGGAGAAAGCGTATGCAGCAGCTGATATGGTAGTGGCCCGTTCGGGCGCCATGACCGTGGCTGAACTGACTGTAGTGAAAAAGCCCGTTTTGTTCGTACCCTATCCCTACGCCGCCGAAGACCACCAGACTGTTAACGCCCAACAGCTGGTGTCGAAAGGTGCGGCCCTGCTTATCAAAGACAGTGAAGCAAAAGAAAAGCTGATACCAGCTTTGCTGGAGCTGGCCGGGGATGAAAGAAAACAGACAGACATGAGAAATAATATGGCAGGCCTGGCCCGGGTGGATGCAGATGTGCAAGTGGCCAGGGATATATTGACCGTATTAAAAAAATGATTGTACGTGATTGAACCTAACCCGATAAGAAAACTTATGGCCGATGCTGCTGCTGACAGCGCAGGCGGTCAGACCGTACCAATCAATACTGTCCTTATGAACTCCCCTTTCAGGGGTCTTAATGGAGTGCAGGAAGTGTATTTCATCGGCATTGGAGGCATTGGCATGAGCGCACTCGCAAGGTTCTTTGCAGCAAAAGGAGTAAAGGTGAGCGGGTATGATAAAACCCCCACACCACTTACCCGATCACTGGAGCAGCAGGGTATCGTTATTCATTACGAAGAAAACCTGCAGCTGATACCGGCAAAACCCGACCTGGTGGTCTACACACCAGCCATACCGGCTGCTCATCAGGAACTGGTGCATTACCGGCAGTCTGGTGTGAAAGTGGTGAAACGGAGTGATGTGCTGCAGTTGATATCGGAAAGTTCTTTTAATATATGTGTGGCAGGCACACATGGCAAAACAACCATTACCACCATGATCGCGCATTTGCTGCGTCATAGCGGATTTGGATGTAACGCATTTCTGGGTGGTATTTCTGTAAACTATGATACCAATTTCTGGAGCGATCCCCGGAATGTATGTGTGATTGAAGCCGATGAATTTGATCGTAGTTTTTTGAAATTGAGTCCCGACATAGCGGTGATATCAGCCATGGATGCTGACCATCTCGACATCTATGGTACAGCCGATGCAGTAGAACAGGCATTTATTGATTTCAGTAAATGCATTAAACCCGGCGGCACCCTGGTGATGAAGAGTGGACTGAAACGGGGCGGCGAACTGAGCGCAAGTCAGAAACTTGTATACGGACTGAAAGCATCGGAAGGCGGAGCCTATGCGGCCAATGTACGAACACACCAGGGCAGTTATACGTTTGATGCAGTACTGCCTGGTAAAACCATTACGGATGTGACATTGCACATGGGCGGTATGCATAATGTGGAGAATGTAATGGCTGCTATTGCTGTAGCCGACAGACTGGGAGTAGAGACGGAAAAGATCCGGGAGGCAGTAGAAGCATTCAGAGGTGTAAAGAGACGGTTTGAGTATGTGTTGAAAAATGAAACAGTTGTTTTTGTAGATGATTATGCACATCACCCGCAGGAACTCGAAGCATTGATTGGTGGGGCACGTCACCTGTTTACAGACCGAAAGGCAACGATCATTTTTCAGCCGCACCTGTTTACACGCACACGCGACTTTGCCGAAGGCTTTGCCGCAGCGCTGGATGGGGCCGACGAAGTGATACTGCTGCCGATTTATCCGGCACGCGAGCTGCCCATACAGGGTGTGGCCAGTGAAATGATTCAGGGATTGATGAAACGGACAAACGCACAGGTGCTGAGTAAGGAGGCTATGCTGAAATGGGTGAGTGATGTGTATAAGCCCCGGCTGAGTGTACGCACACCGGGATTGTTGATTGCAGCAGGTGCGGGTGATATTGATGCATTGCTGGCTGACATTAAAGAAAGATTGACAGTAAAATAAATAGTGGGTACAAAGAAAACGATACGGAGAATTGTGGTAGTGGCTATTTGGTTGGCCATCGGCACCGGTATGCTCATGTTACTGATTGCAGCCATCGGCAGGCAGAAAAAAGAAACCTGCAAGGATTATGTGATCAGTATCAGCGGAGCGGCTGACCAGGAATTGTTTTTACAGAAAAACGATGTCGTAGCCCTGCTGAAAGCCGCTGCGAAAGGAAAGATTAAAGGCCAGCCGATCGCTGCACTGGATTTGTGGAAGATGGAGCAATTGCTCGAAGACAACCAATGGGTGAAAGATGCGCAATTATATATAGATAATAAAGAAGTGCTGCATGTAAAAGTGCAGGAGCGTACACCGGTAGCGCGCGTATTTACCAGTACCGGTCAGTCTTTTTATTTTGATGAGAATGGACAGAAACTGCCGCTGTCTGAACGGATGAATACACGCCTGCCAGTATTTACAGGGTATACCGATAAAAAGAAAATGACTGCCGCAGACAGCATACTGCTCAGTGATATAGTACATACGGCAACTTATATCAATACTCAGCCATTCTGGGCTGCACAGGTGAGCCAGATAGATATCGTGCCCGCCGGACCGCGCAGCTGGGAAATGGATATGGTGCCGTTGATTGGTTCACATACTGTGAAACTGGGTGATGGAAAAAATATTGAACAGAAGTTTAACCGCCTGTTTACTTTTTATAAAGAAGTATTGAGTAAATCAGGATTTGGTAAATATAAAACAGTGGATGTACGCTTTGCCGGACAGGTAGTGGCTGCACGTAGTGAGAACCCGAAGGTAGATCAGGCACAGCTGAAACGGAATGTAGATGCATTGCTGCGGCAGATCAAGGAAGCAGAGAAGGCAGCCGAAGCAGATGCAGCAGAACAGCAGCGAACGGTCACCGCCGCTCCTGCAGATAATGCAGCGAGACCGGCTGCAACTGCAAGGCAGGCAGACGACAAACCGGCTGATAATGGTAACAGGCAACCCAGAAATGTAATGCCGCCCCGCCGCGATCAGCCAAAACCAAAAACGAACAACAACTAAAAACAACAATAACATGATCAAGGAACAACCCATGCTGACTGGCGCAGATACTGGCCCCAGCCGGCTCAATGGAACAGAACAACCCATTATTGTGGGCCTCGACATAGGCACTACCAAAATTGCTGTGATTGCCGGCCGTAAGAACGAATATGGTAAACTGGAAATCCTGGGATTCGGCAAAGCCAACTCCAATGGTGTGAAGCACGGCCAGGTATTGAATATTGATGAGACCATCAAAGCCATTCGTACCGCGCTCGACAATTGCTTTGCTTCTAACCCCAACCTCGATATCAATGAGGTGTATGTGGGTATTGCCGGCCATCATATCAAAAGCCTGCAGACACGTGGCGATATCGTACGCCAGGCTACTGAAAATGAAATTTCACAGAAAGAAATTGATCAGCTGATTGCCGATCAGTATAAGACGTATATTCCTGCAGGCGATCAGATCATTGATGTGATACCCCAGGAATTTACTGTAGATAATTTCCAGAATATTCCCAACCCCATTGGATACAGCGGCGTGAAAGTGGGAGCCAATTTTCATATCATCACCGGTGATAAAAATGCTATTCGGAATATCAACCGGAGCGTGGAAAAATCAGGTTTGCATACAAAGGATCTGGTACTGCAGCCGCTCGCCAGCTCATCGGCCGTAATGGCACAGGAAGACCTGGAAGCGGGTGTGGCCATCGTCGATATCGGTGGTGGTACAACCGACCTGGCTGTTTTTTATGAAGGCATTCTGAAACATACAGCCGTAATTCCGTTTGCCGGCGAAAACATCACCAACGATATTAAAACAGGATTGGGTGTATTGAAAACACAGGCTGAGCAGATGAAAGTGCAGTTTGGCAGCGCACTGGCCAATGAAGCAAAAGCCAATGCCTACATCACTATTCCCGGTCTGCGAGGTATGCCTGCCAAAGAGATCAGTGTTAAAAACCTGGCCAATATCATCCAGGCCCGCATGAGCGAGATCATGGATTTTGTAACCTACCATCTCAAGCAAGTGGGATTGGATAATAAATCACTGAATGGTGGTATCGTACTCACCGGTGGTGGTTCACAACTGCGTCACCTCATTCAGCTTACAGAATATGTAACAGGCCTGCCTGCCCGTATTGGTTTCCCCAATGAGCACCTGGCTGCCGGTCATATCGAAGAGCTGGCCCGTCCTACTTATTCAACCTGTATAGGTCTTATTCTTAAAGGGTATGATGACTATGAGCATAACCGTAAGCAGTTTGAAACAGAGTACAGGAAAGTGGAAGTACCACAGGGTCTTAAACAGCGGGAGGTAGAAGCTGAAGTGGTAGTAGAAGAAGAGGAAGAAGAAATAGCAGCGCCACAACGTGTAAGACAACGGAAAAGCCTCAATAATTTCTGGGGCAAGTTTAAAGACGGAATCATCGATCTTTTTAAAGAGGAAGAAGATAAACATTTATAAGCAGGGACTAACCAACCATGCTTGCTTACTAACCCAACAACCCAAATTCTAAACTACCCTCGCCTTCATCCTATGAGCACAGGCAAAGAGGGTTTTAAACGGAGATAATATGATACATTTTGATTTGCCCAAGGAAAAATCATCGATCATCAAGGTAATTGGTGTAGGTGGTGGTGGCGGAAACGCGGTCAATCACATGTTCGGTCAGAACATAGAAGGGGTAAACTTCATTATTTGCAATACAGATGCGCAGGCGCTGGCTAATAGTGGTATTCCTAACCGAGTACAACTGGGGCCGCATCTTACCCAGGGGCTTGGTGCAGGTGCTAATCCCGAAATTGGCCGCCAGGCTACAGAAGAATCGCTCGAAGAGATTAAGCGTATTCTCGAAGTAAATACCAAGATGGCCTTTATTACAGCGGGTATGGGCGGTGGTACCGGTACAGGTGGTGCACCTATTATAGCCAAGATCTGTAAAGACCTCGGTATTCTTACGGTAGGTATTGTGACCACGCCATTTACCTACGAAGGCCGCAAGCGTCAGTTGCAGGCAGAAGACGGCATCAAGAACCTGAAAAATTATGTAGATACCCTGCTGGTGATCAGTAACGATAAGCTGCGTCATCAATATGGTAACCTTAAGATGCGTGAAGCATTTGAACGCGCCGATAATGTACTGGCTACAGCAGCTAAATGTATCACCGATGTGATCAACAGCACTGGTCAGATCAACGTCGACTTTGCGGATGTATGTACCGTTATGCGCAATGGCGGTGTGGCTATACTGGGTAGTGCTGCGGTAGCCGGTGAAAACCGTGCTAATAAAGCGATTGAAGAGGCGCTCAACAGTCCCCTGCTCAACGACAGCGATATCCGCGGCGCCAAATGGATTCTTATCAATATCAATTCCAGTGAAGGCGAACATGAGTTTACCATGGATGAAGTTGAAATTATCCAAAGTCACCTGCTCAGTCAGGCTGGTGAGGGCACCGATGTAATCCTGGGTCTGGGTTACGACAATACACTCGGCGATAAACTGGGTATCACGCTTATTGCAACAGGGTTTGAATACCGCGACCCCTTTACCCAAAAAGAAAAGAAACAGCCTCTGCCACAGCAGGAAGAGAAGATAGTGATGGTGCTGGGCGATACACCCCGTCCAACTCCTCCCGCGGCACCCGCAGCACCAGCAGCCACACCAGTAGCTTCAGTAAACAAGCCTGCTGAGACAGTTCCGCAGGCGCTCGCGCCACGACTGGTAGAAGAGCTGCCTGTAGCCGAAGCCCCCATGCCGGATGCTCATGAATATGTAGAGCAGCCGTACCAGCGCGATCAGGAGCCATTGCTGTTGTTTGAACTGAATATGCCTGGCGATGCGGCTATCATTGGTGTGCCGGGTAATAATAAGGAAACAACAACACCGAAAGCAGCGCCGAAGGCAGAAGAAGAGAAGGCTCAACCGTTGATGCCTTTTCTGAATGAGCCGGAGCCTGTTGTTGAAAAACCAATGCAGCAGCAGTCCACTTCTCCTTTTGTAAGCAGACCCGCACCTGCGCCTGCCGCAGGTGCTCAAAATAGTAATACTCAGCAGCCAGCGGCTGCAGGAGGTTACCTGGCCAGACCATCCAATATCTACGCAGAGTCAAAGACAGAGGTTATCCCCTCAAAGCCCACTGCCGAAGAGCCGGTCCCTTCACCAATCGTTGCCGCAAAAGCCGATGAAGACATCAGCGATCTGCAAATGCAACTGGTAGAACGGGATGACATTCCTGCGGCGGATATGCCGTTGGCCCATCAAGCTCAATTAACATCCGGCAACAAAGCAGAGGATCCGGCACTGCTGGACGAAGCAGAGGAGCAGAAACGAAGGGCGGCCGAACGACTTCACAAGTTGCGCAACTTGTCATTTAACGTTAATGGCGCAGACCCTAATAATGAGTTTGAGACTGTGCCGGCATATATCCGCCGCAATATGGAATTGCACAGCAATCCCAATCACGTAGAGCAGTTTTATAGTAACTACGAAGTGCGTAAAGACGACAAAAATCAAACACAGATCAGCACGATCAATACATTCCTGGATGGTAAAAAACCAGATTAGATTATTCGTTCCCCGGCATTAGTCCGGGGAACCATAATTGTTACTGGCAAAATACCAGAAACGTTTTCGTTCCAATGAAGCCTTCTAAACGGCCGTGTTTTTAGTTGTTCCCCGGTGCTTTCACCGGGGTTTTTTTGTTGAACAGTGGATAGTTGACAGTTGACAGTTGACAGTGAACAGTTGACAGTTGACAGTGGACAGTGAACAGTTGACAGTGAACAGTTGACAGTTGACAGTGGACAGTTGACAGTGAACAGTGATGGTGAACACTTGTACGTCCATCTTCAAATCTTCAAATTTTCAAATCCTCAAATTCATCAGCACATCAGCACATTAGCACATTAGCACATCAGCACATTAGCACATCAACACATCAGCACATCTCTCTTTACGCCTGTTAATCTTTCGGCTTTTCCTGAAACAACCCATCAATCAGCTGCTGACTGAAGTGTACCGTAGGCTCGTTGGTGATATTATGATATACCGCAGAAACAAAGATGGTTTGGGCTGCGCTGATGATAGCTGTTACAATAAAACAACCCAGTATAGCAAGAGCAACACCCGCCATCGGATGAATGATATAACCTATCATGAAAAATACAACACCTACCACCAGCACACCAATAAACTGGATCAGGCCCAGGCTGAAATTGCCGGCCAGACTTTCGCCCCATTTCTCCCGCATCAGTTGCGAAGACCTTTTGAATGCTTCCAGAGGGCCTTTGTTTTCATAAGCAATTACCGGCACTACAAAAAAGGTGGCCACACCCCATACAATACCGATAATACCTGTAATGATCTTGCCCACAATACCGGAGTTTTCCTGGATGGCTTTGAGAATAGTGCCAACAACACCGGCAAACAAAGCCCAGGAGAAAATAACTCCAATACGGCTCATGCTGAAACGGATGCCTTCACCCAGCGATACCTGCTCCCCCCTGAAATAAAGGCGGGTACAATGAATGAGCGCCATATTGAAGAAGACGATGATAAAATAGTTGATTACGTAAAAAACAAAAAGGATCGCGTATTGAAGGATCGGGTTTTGATTCTCATCCAGAAAATCAGTGTTCCAGCCATTAATGGCCAGAGCGCCTGCTACAAATGAACCAATAACCAGGATCAGCGATATACTCGAAAGAATAGGAAATAATACCAGCTGCTTGTTGGCGTTAAGTACTTTGAAACTGTTCATGGCTATCTTCCAGCCATTAGACAAACGTTCAAAAAAGCTCATGATGATAAGTTTGTTTAAGACCTTTAAAATAAACTTTATTTCAAATAAATGAAAATGGCAGCCGGAAAGGCTGCCATTTTTTATAATAAATTATTGATTACCTATACTATAGCAATGGATTAATTGCGCAGATCAATTCGCCGGAAATGCTGCTGGATAAAGTAAACAAACAAAATGAGATAGATGACTGCAGTTATAATGAGTGTTTGATCAGTCAATGTACGGTTCTCCAGGACACCAGGTTTAAAGGGATTGGGCAACAGAGAGTCGGTACTTTCCAGCGGTAATAAATAACCAATCTGACTTTTTCTCATTGTCAACACCAGCCATAGGATATTATCGATGATACACACTACTGCAAAATAAATGATGATGGCCAGTCCCGTACGTTTTACCAGTATGGCGATAAAGTAGCCAACAACCAAATACATGGTAGCCATCAGTACAAAGTAAAGTACGTATTTAAGTCCTGTGGTTATATTGCCCGTGCTGGTATGTGTATAGATGCTGCCAGTAAGCAGGGCCGTGAGTACAACCAGTATAGTAGCACTTGTCACAAAGAAAATCAACATCGAAGCTTTAGCCTTTAAAAAGTCCAGGCGGCTCCAGCCATCAATAATATTTTGCCGGTGGGTGCGGTATTGTACTTCATTTGTGATAAGCATGATAAATAACATGCCAATCATAATGAAGTATAATCCGGCAAAATAAGAGCTCGTATGCCATATCTTAGGAAAAGCAAAGGGGTTGCCCAGCATATTCCGGATCATTTCTTCCTGTTGGCTTTCGGGGCGAGCGTCAAATTTGCTGGCGGCAAATAAAATCGTTACAGGAAATAAAAGTACAAAACCACCAAACAGGATCCAGAACGTGCGGTAGTTCTTTATTTTCATCCACTCAATACGAAACAATTGCAACATGATTATTTAGTTGTAATTTTTTTAAAAATACTATTAACGGTCGCTGGTAGTGCCGGTGATCTCCAGGAAACGTGTTTCCAGTGTTTTCTTCTTTTGATTGAGAAGGCTCAGCGTTATGCCATGGTCGAAACAATAGCGGTTGAGCTTGGTGGATGTCATACCGCCTTCGCAGGTGATAAGCAGCCCGGCATCAGTTTTTTCATTGCCTTTGATACCGGGCAGATTGCCCAGTATATTTTGCAGGGCTGCCAGATCATCGGCGGCAATTTCAAAAGCCGTTATTCCGTTTTCTGCTTCGGGTGCATGATTGAGCACACCGGCTACCGTGCCCACTGTTTTCAATACTCCTTTCTGAATGATAGCCACATGCGTACATACTTTTTCTACTTCATCGAGGATATGGCTGGCCATTATGATGGTCTTGCCTTCACGGTTGAGCTGACGGATCAGTTCCCTTATTTCGGCAATACCTGCCGGATCAAGTCCATTGGTAGGTTCATCGAATACAAGAATATCCGGATTACCCAGCAGGGCAGAGGCAATGGCCAGACGTTGTTTCATACCCAGCGAATAGGTACTGAATTTGGAGTCCTTGCGCTGCAGCAGATTTACTTTCTGCAATACGGAAGGAATATCTGCTTCCCCTCTCTGTTTGATAGCAGCTGCTATCTGCAGATTGCGTTCGCCACTGAGGTAAGGATAAAAGTTGGGTGTTTCGAGCAATGTACCGATCTGGCGGCGCAACTCGGGCGAGCCGGGATTGCCATTCCAGCTAAAACTGCCTTTGGTAGCTTTTAGCACGTCCATGATTATGCCCAGCAAGGTGGTTTTACCACTCCCGTTGGGCCCCAGGATACCAAACACGCTTCCTTTGGGCACATCAAAAGACACATCCTGCAGGGCACGTACTGTACTGTAATATTTGCTGAGCTGCTGTATAGATAATACCGGGGTCATAGCCTGGGCTTATTTTTATAAATTAGTGAAGGGGTAATGGGTCTACACCCTTTTTGGTTATTACAACAGGTTTAATAAATCCGTTGCTGTCAAAATACATTTCATCGATGCAGGTCTCGCGCGAGTTGCCATCGGTTTCTGTAAGCGGGCGCCGGTGATAAACAATAAGCCAGCGGTCGCTTTTCGGTTCATGTATCACAGAATGATGTCCGGCTCCTGTGGCTATCTTCGGATCCTGCTGCAATATTTTACCAACCCGTTTGAAAGGACCAAAAGGCGAGTCGGCAATAGCATAGGCCACCGAGTAATCGGGACCGGTCCATCCGCCTTCTGACCACATAAAATAATATTTGCCGTCCTTACGAAACATAAACGGCCCTTCCACATAGTTTTCAGGAGTAATCTCTTTGAAGGTAGTACCGTCGGCAAAAGGAATAAAGCCGCTGAAATCGTCATTGAGCTGAGCAATATTACAATGACGCCAGCCGCCATAGATGATATAGTATTTGCCATCAGCATCCTGAAATACAAACTGGTCGATAGGCTGAGCGCCGTTATGAAATTTATCAATCAGTGGTTTTCCCAGATGATCTTTATAAGGTCCCTGTGGCTTATCGGCTACGGCTACGCCGATACCGCCATATTCCTGATCGCTTTGAATATCGTTGGCAGCAAAGAATAAATAGTATTTCCCTTTTTTCTCCACGATGGCCGGAGCCCACATGGCCCGGCGTGCCCATTTAATAGCACTGGTATCTACAATACGTGGATGTTTGGTCCACCCCAAAAGATCGGTTGACGAAAAGGCATCCAGGAAAACCTGTTTGCCATAAGGGGCAGAATAAGTGGGAAATATCCAGTACTGGTTGTTGAAGATGACACCTTCAGGATCTGCATACCAGCCCGGAAAAACCGGGTTTCCGCCTCTGGGCGGACTTACCTGAGCCTGTAGCAGGCCGGCGATGCAGATGGTGAGTATAAGCAGGTTAATCCTTTTCATTGTTGTGACAGGTATAGACGCGTTAAATGGAATGCAGGTTACAGCGGACGAATCCAGATGTTACGGAAGCTGATAGGCTCACTGGGGTCGCCGTGATCCTGCAGCTTGACAGGACTGGCACCATGTGCCTTATTGTAGTTGGGCTGGCCAATATAAACCGTGGCCCCTTTCAGCGATACATTATTCTGTACCAGCACTCCGTTATGAAAGGCCGTAACACGCGCAGGCGAAAGCAGGCTGCCATCGGCATTAAAACGAGGTGCTGTCCATACAATATCGAATGTCTGCCACTCACCAGGTTCTTTACAGGCATTGGCCAGCGGAATATATTGTTTGTAGATACTGCCCACCTGCCCGTTTACATAAGTTTCATTTTTATAATTATCGAGTACCTGTATTTCGTAACCCTGATCGCCGGGGCCGGTAGAGGCCAGAAAAACCCCACTATTGCCCCGGGCCTGACCACTGCCGCTAATGACGGCAGGAATCTTCCATTCGAGGTGTAACTGATAGTCGAGGAAACTGCGTCGTGTCTGGATGCTGCCGGTTCCTTTTTTCACGGTAAATGCGCCATCGGCAACAGGCCAGGGAGCTGTTTTGCTGGTATCGCGGCCGGACACCCATTCACTCATGTCTTTTCCGCCAAAAAGTACAATAGCATCCGAAGGAGCATCCTGTGGGGTAGTGCCGGGTTTCACTACCGGAGGTTTGGGTTCCCATACTTCGGTAGCTTTGGGATCACCGGATTGATTTTGTGCAGACAGTACCAATGCGCTGAGCGCAAACAGACTGGTAGAAATGATTTTTTTCATAATGCGGCAAAGGCGTTCTGAAAGGCCTTCTGATAAAGGTAAGCTACTTGTACTTTTTTGCAGAACAAAGCTTTTACTGGCGGGTTATTAAGAAGTATATTCATCCGATATGGCAAAAATCATCATTACCGGTGGCACGGGGCTTATTGGGCAGGCACTTACAAAATCGCTTACAGCCCGGGGCGATGAAGTGGTCATTCTCACCCGCCATCCGGAGAAATATAAGGCACAGTCTGGTATAACTTATGCCGGCTGGGATCCGGCGCGCCACTGGATCGATCCGGAAGTATGGCCAGGAGCCACAGCGGTTATAAACCTTGCAGGTGCGGGTGTGGCCGATAAACGATGGAGCAATGCGCGCAAGCAGGAGATCCGCGATAGCCGCGTACAGGGCGGCGAAGCCATTGTAAAAGCTTTATCCAATCAAAAGCATCAGGTGCAAACGGTCATCAGTGCCTCCGCTATTGGATGGTATGGTCCCGATCCGCAAATACCCAATCCTGCTCCCTTCAGAGAAGATGCGCCGGCAGCAGATGATTTTCTGGGGCAGACCTGCCTGGCCTGGGAGCAAAGTCTTCATCCTTTGGAGGCGTTGAATATCCGCCTGGTGAAATTGCGTACCGGTATTGTATTGAGCAGGTCAGGTGGTGCCCTGAAGGAATTCAGCCGCCCGCTCCGCTGGGGCATTGCTGCTATTATGGGCAGTGGCCGTCAGCATATCAGCTGGATACATATCGATGACCTGGTACGTATTTATCTCTTTGCGCTTGATCATCCAGACTGCAGGGGAAACTTCAATGCAGTCGCACCGACCCCCGTTTCCAATCAGCAATTTATAGAGCAGTTGGGGAAACAGCTGCGCGGCCGTTTTTTTATTCCCGTATACATACCTGCCTTTTTACTGCGCTGGATACTGGGCGAAATGAGTGTGGAAGTACTTAAGAGTACAACAGTAAGCTGCAGCCGTCTGCATGTAGAAGGTTTTCAGTTTCTGTATCCGGAATTGCAATCTGCCCTGCAGCAATTACATGATAAGCCCTCTGCTTAAAAGATTGGCTTACGCATCATGCCAGATACTCGAAAAATCTCCGATGATCACCGGCTCGTGAAAGGATATTTTCCGATGCAGTTTCAGCGCCTGTATGTCCGCATCCTTTACCTCGCGAAACCGCGGGTGCATGGTACCGCCGTTTTGGTTGTCGCCGGCAGCAGCCGCAGAATTGTACTGGAATACCGCGTCAACCAGCGTACCACGCGGACACATGATAGGAGGAGTGCCCCTGCCTCTGAAATCAATTTGCGAAGGATGAGGAAGGCCCAGGGTATGACCGTATTCGTGGGCGGCCGTGGTTGAACCTTCATACAGGTTATCCAGTAAAAAAAATCCGGTGTTGCTGCCCAGGCCATCTACCGATGAAATGTTGCCGGCAGCCGTCTTCTCTATCCGGAAATAATTATTACGCGGATCGGTATTGTAATAGACCTCTTCCGGTTGCAGCGCCGGAGTATGCATTGCAGTGATCACAAAGCGTACCTGCAGCGAATGTCCGTGACGTACTACGATAGATAGCGGTGCATTCCACATACTTTCTATTTCGGCACGTATCCGCTCTGTAATGTCCGCATCCGCAGCATGACCATAGGTCACGATATGTGAACGAATGAGAATAAGCCCGTTTTGCAGATCAGCTTCGGCCGTTCCCATATGTGCTATTTAGTTGCGAACGGGTTTGCCGCTTTTCAATACACTTTGAATACGCTCCAGCGTTTTCTTTTCACCACATAAAGAGAGGAAGGCTTCCCGCTCCAGATCTAGCAGGTATTGTTCGCTTACCAGCGTGGGTTCGCTCAGGTCACCTCCGCACATCACATACGCCAGCTTACGTGCTACCAGGGCATCATGTTCGGTGGCATAGTTGGCCGTACGCATAGCATGTATACCGGCATACAAAGCACCCAGCGCCGATTGTCCCAGTACCTTTACATCCTTACGTTGTATAGGCGCAGTATAACCGCTGTCTGAAAATTCGATTACAGAGCGTTTGGCTTCTGCAATCCGGCGACCCTGGTTCATCACTACTTCGTCAAGCCCTTTGCGGTATACGCCAATCTGGAAACCTTCTGCTGCTGAGGTGGCTACTTTTGCAGTGGCAATAGTAAGAAAACGGTTTTTGAGCGTGATGGTCTCCGGTTCGTCTTCATGCATCTCATCGGCAGCGCGCAATACAAACTCTTTGGTGCCGCCTCCGCCGGGTATCAGGCCCACACCCAACTCTACAAGTCCCGTATAAGTTTCGGCAGCAGGACATACTTTATCTGCATGCAGGCTCAGTTCACAGGCTCCACCCAGGGCCAGGCCATGAGGGGCTACTACTACTGGTACAGAAGAATAGCGGGCACGCATCATGGTATTCTGGAAAAGACGGATGGCCATATCCAGTTCGTCATACTCCTGCTCAATAGCCAGCATAAAGATCATGCCTACATTGGCACCGGCAGAAAAGTTGGCGCCTTCATTGGCAATGACCAGCCCTTTATAATTTTTCTCCGCTTTATCAATCGCTGTCTGGATACCGGACAACACATCACCACCAATGCTGCCCATCTTGGTCGACCATTGCAGGCCCAGTACATCATCGCCGATATCATAAAGCCGGCAGCTGCCGTTTTTCCATACTATCTTATCCTGGTAATTGCTGAGCACCAGGAATGCTTCTGCGCCGGGTAATGGTTTATAACTTTGCGAAGCAGGATCATAACAATACTTTTTACCGGCTTCTACCTTATAGAATTGTTTGTTGCCGGCAGCAAGCATGCTCTCAACCCATGCCGCAACAGAATAACCGGCTTCCTTCATGGCTTTTACCGTACGCTCCACACCCAGCAGGTCCCAGGTTTCGAAAGCCCCTATTTCCCAGCCAAAGCCCGCCATCATGGCATCATCTACACGATACAGTTCATCGCTGATCTCGGGTATGCGATGGGAGATATAACTGAACAGGCCGTAATGAAAATGACGATAAAATTCGCCGGCTTTATCAGGAGAAGCTACCAGCATTTTGATGCGCTGCTGCAGATCATCTATCGGCTTTGCGGCTTCCAGCGAGGCAAACTTTGCCTTTGTACGTGGTTTGTATTCAAAACTCTTCAGGTCAAGAGTGAAAATTTCCTTTTCACCATTGGGGCCTTTCTTTTTGGCAAAAAAGCCCTGGCCTGTTTTATCGCCCAGCCAGTTATTTTCTACCATCTTATTGAGCCAGGCAGGGATTTCGAAACTGGCGCGTGCTTCGTCTGCCGGGCAATTATCATAAACTCCCTTAGCTACTTTTACCAGCGTGTCAATGCCCACTACATCGGCCGTGCGGAACGTAGCCGATTTGGGGCGACCGATCAATGGTCCGGTGAGGGCATCCACTTCATCGATACTGAGGCCCAGTTTATCTACCAGTCCAAATATGGCCATGATGCCGTATACACCAATGCGGTTGGCAATGAATGCGGGCGTGTCTTTGCACAATACTGTAGTCTTACCCAGTATGAGGTCGCCATAGTTCATCAGGAAATCAACCACTGCAGTATCCGTATGCGGGGTGGGAATGATTTCGAGCAGGCGCAGGTAGCGTGGTGGGTTGAAGAAGTGTGTACCGCAAAAATGTTTTTTAAAATCCTCACTGCGGCCTTCTGCCATCAGGTGAATGGGAATACCAGAAGTATTGGAAGTGACCAGTGTGCCGGGCTTACGATACTGTTCTACTTTTTCATAGATCAGTTGTTTGATGTCCAGCCTTTCCACTACCACTTCTATGATCCAGTCACAGCCGGCAATATCTTTCATGTTATCATCAAAATTGCCTGTGCTGATCTTTTTCACCACGTCTTTATGATATACCGGAGAGGGGTTGCTTTTAATCGCTGCTGTAAGTGCATCGTTAACCAGTTTGTTGCGCTCCGCCGGCTTTTTGCTATCTACGGCTTCCTTTGTTACTATGTCGAGCAAAAGCACCTGTACCCCAACACCTGCAAAATGGCAGGCAATACGTGAGCCCATTACACCACTTCCCAATACTGCTACTTTCTTAATAGTCCGCTTCATACAGCAATAGATTAAAATTAGTTAGTTAAACAACTATTTACTGTGAAGGTAAGAGAAAAATACAAAAGTTCAAGTGGTTCAAATTGTTCAAACAGTATAAAGTGTTTAAGGGGGTATAAAAAGTATAAAGGGAGGCAGGCCAGGCAGAACCGGTGTAGAGACGATGTGTCTGACTAATTCATTATTAAGCTAATAGAAGGCTTTATTTTTTGCCAGGTAACACAGGTGGCAGTTCTTTGGCCCGCAGGTCTTTGGCTTCGCGGCGCGATATCCGTTCGGCTTTTCGTACGCCCACATTGCTCATAACACCGCTAAGGGTGATCTTGACAAGGTAGTTGATAGCTGAGCGGTCGCGCAGGCGGCGGAAATAAACGGTACCGGATTTGCGGCTGTTTTTATTTTTAATAATGGTATTGGCAAAGAAATTAAGAATGGCCAGTTTGAAAGCCTTTCGTTTACCCGGCTCAACTTGTACCAGTTTTACTTTCAGGTTGCGATAAAGCATTTTCATTTGCCCATAAGCCATTTCCTCCCGGCCTACGACTTCCATTACCAAAGTATCCAGGATACCCGATTTCAGTTCTGCCGAGGCCAGGGCGCTCAGGATGGGGTTAAGAATGGTGAGGTCACCTGCACCCATGTCTACATGCATGTGAAAGCCACCCAGGCTATCGGTATAATCTTCTTTTACCTGTAGCGCTGTAGGTATGGTGCCGGCCAGCAATGCGGTAGCGGTAAGGTATAAACTATCGCCGGGTTGCAGGTTATAATTACGTACATGGGTAATGTTGCCATTAAGCTGCTCTACACGAATACGGCCACCTTTATTGGTTTTTTCATTTACTTCTTCATATTCTACCAGCGCATTGATGACCCGTATGCTATCGGCCTCCAGTTTGAATGGAAGCTGCTTCAGTTGGCTGCCCAGCAATGGGCGTACAATACCTGGCTCGCGTGGTATACGTTTATCGCGGTAATCGGTAAGAAAACCATTTTTCACCTCGATTGTGCCTGCAGAAAGTATGGTATCGGTAATGAATTTTTCCAGATCCAGTGGGCCTATCTGTACCCGCCCGGTATGCGCGGTAAAATAATCGGCCTGGTAACGCTGCCGTGCCGTAAAGGTGGCAAGGTCTACGGCGGGTAAATAAGCAAAAGAATCAACAGTCAGCAATCTTGTGCCTTTATGATAAGCTGCATTGTGCCAGCTATACCGGTTGATGCTGTCTTCATAACTGCCATTTACCTCGCTCAGGCGAAATGAACGGTTTTGTTTTACCAGCTCACGCAGATTGAGCAGCCAGGCAGACTGTACGTTAAGATCGCTGATGCGGGCACTGCTGATCTTCCAGGCACCCGAATGTTTTCCCACACTGTCGATTAAAAAATTATAAAAACTGAGATCATTTACCTGACCCTGCCATTCCCATGATCCTTCTTCGCTGCGTGCAAAATGAAGCTGTTGCAACTGACCGTTTACCCGGCCTTTGCCGGTATCAAATTTTTTTCCCTTTTGACTGTTATGCACCAGTTGCTCTACCAAAAACTGTAACTGTGCCGCTGCCAGTTGTGTACCGTTGTTGCTGATAACAATACTGTCCAGTTTAATATAATTTCCGGTAGGACTTGCCCATTGCAGTTTCGATAGACCCTGTTCGGTTTGCCGGCTGTAAGTAATGGATGGATCCTGTAGCAGCAATTGCCCAATCTGCACTGCGGGCATTTTCAGTGCTGTAATATTGTTTTTCCCGGTATGGTTAAAATGAAGCGCCAGCAGTGGTTGCTGCAGCTTAAGATATTCCATATGAATATTGCCCTCTATCAGTTGCTGAACGGTAGTGACAAAATTGATAACAGGCAATTGTACAGTTATACTGTCTGTAGGGGTTAATTGATTGTAAAAAAGACGGGTGATTTGCGAGGCCCTGCCATCGGTCAGTGCGATACTATCAGCTTTGAGTATCGAATTGCCATCGTGCAGCGAAAGTGAAGTAGCGCGGAGGCTTACGTCTTTCAATTCGGGCTTGTCGCCCAAACGCAGGCGTGTGCAGGTAAATTGCTGCAGCCGTACATTAAGCTGTTTATTACCCAGCATAATGTCGAGATCAGTGCGTGCGCCATTGATGCCATTGATAAGTAATGGCTGGCCGCCAGGGGATGATTCATTGCCCTTTCTGTATTTCACGCTGGCCTGCTGCCATTGCAGATCATGAATCGATAAAAACTTCAGTTGCTCATCAAAGAGCATCGAAGCGATTTTAACTCCTTTTGCATGGATCTTTGTACCGTTGCTCTGTTCCAGTTCGATGCCATCGGCCAGTATTTCCCCACTATCGCCCTGGTAAGCGGCTCCTGTAAAACGGGCTTTTGTTCCAGCCAGTTGTAGTGAACCTTCACGGAAGCGAAGCCAGTCAACTGTCGCTTTCACCTGCGCGGGTTGTTTGGCTTCGACCAACTGACCGGCCTGGATGAGCAGGCTGGCGTCATTCAGCTGCAACCGGCCCTGGTTCGGAAAACGTATCGTGATCTGTCCATCTACGATCTGAAGATTGTCCAGTTGCAGTACTTTACCGATTCCGGCGAGGGCGGCAAACAGGTCACCATCTTTTCCGGTGGCCGGTTCGTAATCAATGACAGGGCGATAGAGGATTACGCGTTCTGCCTTGAGTTGCTGCTGAAAGATAAGATCATCCCACGAGAGGCCATATAGTTCCAGCTGATGCATGCTCACTTTATTATCCGGCTTATTATCGCGCAGATCTTTATAGGTAAAACTGCTGAGGCTGATCCGGTTATTATTTATGAGAATACTATCGAACTGAATAGAGAAAGCGCTGTCGCGAATGAAGTTTTCGTAATTCCTGATGGCCATGGCAAAGCGGTCAACGATCAATGGCCGGGGTGCATCTTTTCGGATACGAAGTCCCTGCAGTGAAAAATTGTTGTGATCAGATGTGAAAGAGCTGGGCCGCCCATCGCGTACGGTATTGATATCAAAAGCACCATTTTCCACTACCACAAAAGCGACTTCGAGGTCACCTGTCAGCTGTTGGATCAGCTCGTTTAGTTTTGGCGGAGCTACAGGGCCGGATGGTTTTTTCAGATCCACATCGAGTCTGAACTGTGGATTGATACAATAAACCGAATCGGCCTTGATTACCTCTGCATGATAGAGCGTATCGAAGTCGATATTGGTCATCCGTAGTTTGTCAAAAAAAATGCGGAATGAGCTGTTGGTACTATCCCCTTTAGAAGCTCGTATGGTACAGCTGTCAAATTCGGCCAGGCGGTTGCGGGTATTGATACGAAAATTGCTGAAGGTAAGCCGGTGCCGGCCATCCGGGAAAAGAATATCCTGTTGCCGCGTCTGTAATGCCACATTGTCGCTGAAAAATATTTTTTGTCCTGCATCGGCAGCAGTACTGTCGCGCTCCACATGCAGATTGTCGAGATGAAAATCGAGGTGGGTAATGCGAACGGGTATATCGTCGGGTCTCGTTTTATCTATCAGCGAAAACTTTCCTTCATGGATTTTGAATTGTTCTACACGTAATACTTTTAATGCGTCCTGGATAGAATGATATACGCGCCCCATTTCCTGTGGCAGGGAAAGTGTGCTGTCAGTTTCGTCACGCTGGGTTTTCCGCAGTTTTGTAACGGTAATATCCGGTTCATAAAGCTGCAGTGAATCGATCAGGAAACGTTTTTCAAACACGATAGGCCATACTGCTTTTACTTCCATCTTCAGCCGTTTTACAGCAAAGCGGTAAGAAGCAGAAGAGGTGGTATCGGTAGTGGTAAAGATGGCCTGGTCCATTTCCATCTTGTGACTAAACCAGTTAAACTTGAATCTTTTTACTTTCAGATGGAGTTTGCCGTTTGATTGGGTGCGCACCATGTCTTCGACCAGGCTTTCGGCATGATTGATAAACCAGAAGTGGAAACTGAGCAGCAATACCAGCAGCACGCCCAGGGTATAGGCGGCTATTTTTAAGATTTTTCTGGAAATGCTGCGTTTTGCCGTCAAGGTGCGGAAGAATTAACTATGAATTTACCACAAATACGTGGTCTAAAAAACAAAAGCCGGTTAAAGTTATAACCGGCTTTGTGATATCGTTCAGAAAATAATCAACTCACGGAAGATCCGTTGGCAGAACTACCGTCGGGGTTGATGAATTTGAGTTTACCATCGCTATCCTCTGCCATCAGGATCATACCATTGCTTTCAATGCCACGCATCTTGCGGGGAGCAAGGTTGGTTACTACTACCACTTGTTTGCCTACGATACTGTCGGCTGCAAAATGCAGGGCTATGCCGGATACGATTGTTCTTTTTTCACTACCCAGGTCTACTTCCAGCTTCAGCAGTTTGTCTGCTTTGGGTACTTTTTCTGCGGCAGTGATTGTGCCCACGCGCAGGTCCAGTTTGGCAAAATCATCGTATTGAATTTCTGCTTTTGCCGGGGCTGCAGGTTTCGCGGGCGGGGGAGCCTGTGCTTCCATAGCTGCTTTAGCAGCGGCCAGTCGTGTATTCAGCTTTTCTACCTGTGCTGCTACTTCATCATCTTCAATTTTGCGGAATAGTATCTGCGGTTCGCGCAGGCTATAGCCAACACTCAGCAATTTGGTCTGTCCTGCATTTTCCCAGTCCAGCATTTTTTCCACCACCTTCATCATGTACAGCATCTTACGTGCTGTTTCAGGAAGGAAAGGGTTAATAAGAATCGCCAGGTTGGCGGTCAGCTGCAGCGAAACATGCAGACAGTTGTCGATCTTTTGTTGTGCTTCTTCGGTTGGGTTGCCATCTGCGCCGGTTTGCCGGGCTACGATCCAGGGTTCTTTTTTTTGCAGATATTGATTGCCCTTGCGTGAAAGGTCAATGACCTCATAAAGCGCATCGCGAAACTTATATTGTTCCAGCAGCGTCTCTACCGTTTGTTTTGTTTGCGCAGCAGCCGCCAGCATCTCGCGGTCGGTATCATCCATAATGGCTGTATGCAACGGGGGCACTTTCCCTTTACAGAGTTTGTGCATGAGCACAAAGCTGCGGTTCACAAAGTTTCCGAAAATAGATCCCAGTTCACTGTTTACGGCATCCTGAAAACCTTTCCAGGTAAAATCGCTGTCCTTCGTTTCGGGGGCAATCTGGGTAAGATAATATCGTAGCATATCCACACACTGACCACCGCCATTTTCTTTTTTTACAAAATCTTCAATATACTCCCGCATGTCGAGTTTCCAGCCACGGCTGGTACTCATCTTGTCTCCTTCGAGGTTCAGAAACTCATTGGCGGGTACATTTTCGGGTAATATATTGCCATGCAGCTTGAGCATGACGGGGAAAATGATACAGTGAAAAACGATATTGTCTTTACCAATAAAATGAACCAGTTTGGTGTCCTGATCATACCAGTAAGGTTTCCAGTCTTTGCCGGCATTGAGGCTCCATTGTTTGGTGGCGCTGATATAACCAATGGGCGCATCAAACCATACATAAAGCACTTTTCCATTTGCATCGGGTAGGGGTACTTTGATGCCCCAGTCAAGGTCACGGGTCACGGCTCTTGATTGCAGGCCGCCATCGATCCAGCTTTTGCACTGACCTACTACCGTAGCTCTCCAGTCGTCTTTATGCTGTTTCAATATCCATTCGCGCAAAAATGCTTCATGTTTACCCAGTGGCAGATACCAGTGAGTAGTCTTTTTCTTAACAGGCGGATTACCGCTCAGCGTGCTCACGGGGTTGATCAGTTCATCCGGACTCAGTGATGTACCACAGTTTTCGCACTGGTCGCCAAACGCACGATCGCTGCCGCAGTTGGGGCAGGTGCCTTTAATATAGCGGTCGGCGAGGAACGTATTAGCCTGCTCGTCAAAATACTGTTCGCTTTCATGGGTTTCGAGCTCATTGCGCTCATGCAGGTAAGTAAAAAATTCCTGTGCTGTTTCATGATGCAGCGGTTCGCTGGTACGGTGATAAATATCAAAGGAAATGGCCAGATCTTCAAAGTCCTGCTTCATGGCCTCATGATACTTGTCGATAATAGCCCGTGGCGTGGAGCCTTCTTTCATGGCCTGGATAGGAATAGCCGTACCATGTTCATCGCTGCCACATACAAAAACAACGTCTCTTTTCTGCGCTCTCAGATAACGTACATAGATATCAGCCGGTATATAGGCCCCGGCCAGGTGCCCGATATGCTTCAAACCATTGGCATATGGCAGGGCCGAGGTGACCAGGTATCGCTTGGGTTGCGTCATGTAAAACCTTCATTGATTAGCCTGCAAAATTACCGTAAATGACAAGAACCAGCAAAACGAGCAGTAAATAGAGTATAAAAGGTATAATGAGTTTAAAGAGTTTAAATGGTAAAAGTTAATAGATGCCCCTTTAAACTCTTTAAACCCATTAAACACTTTATACTCCGTAGAATTTACTCTCCAACCAGGGCCTTTATCTCCCTTTCAAAAGCTGTCATATTCCCCACCGGTGGAGAAACGCTGTGAAAACGCCCCTGCTGATCAATAATGAATACAGTAGGATAGGACTGAACGCCATAGGCAGTCAGAACCGGGTGGCTATCGCCCTGATTTCCGGTATATAAATGAAGGCCTTCAATAGTCCGCTTACGCAATGCCGCCTGCCAGACTGCTGTTTTATCGATCGAGATATTGATAAAAAGCACATCTGACCGGCCGGCAAATTTGCGTTTCAGCGGTTTCATGGCTTCGAAAAGTGAATGGCAGGGTACGCAGGCTTCGTACCAGAAATCAAGAATCAGCACCTTTCCGCGGAGGTCAGCCAACTGTACCGGCCGGCCGGCAGTATCTGTAAGTACAAAATCCGGCGCCAGCTCACCCTTACGATACTGCCGGTTGTACTGTTGGGGCAAATGGCGGGCAAACACGGCATAGATATCAGTTCGGCCAGCAGGGTAACATTTTTCAATGATATTGTTCAGTACATCTGTATCTGCCGCCGACTTAAAATCGGTCTCCAGCAGCAAACAAAGTACACGGTCGCGCAAGGGGCCGGAAGGCAGGTGATCAAGGTAGAATTGATACTTATTGCTAGCTGTACCATCTGCCTGGTACTTTAATTTCAGGATCATATACTCCTGCAGTAAAGTATAATACACATCGTTGATATAAGGCGGGCTTACAAAATACTCCTGGTCAAATAACAGCAGTTTCTTAGCGGCCTGCCTGACTGCAACCGGCAGCCGATCGTTTTTTGCAAGAATGCTGAGGGCCTGATCTGGGTAAGCTCTGCCCAGCAGGCGCCGGCTAAGCCAGTTAAACTCTGTAGTGAGCAACCCCAGCCATTGATAGCGACCGGGTATATCAGTACATAATACTGCCTGCAAACTATCCCTGTAGTGACGATGAAGGCTGTCGACAGCCTGCAGTACCAACGTAATGTTGTTGACGTCAACATCCGGATATTTTTTTAGAATCTGACTGCCGGAAGGCCATGCAATGCGGGGAAAATAATTACACGCTCCCCGGCCACTGGCACTGAAACTGCTGGCAATACTGGCCGACCGGAAATCGATGGTAACCGAATCGCTAGGTGATAATAAACCCTGAATGAAATTGTTTCCTTCACGCAGGCTGATCCAGCAGGGTTCGGCATACTGCGTGTGCAATAAAAAGCCTGTTCCCGTGCGAACGATTACTTTTTTGTCCCGGAGGCTGGTGGCTTCATCGAGCGTTATGAAAACCTGGATGCTGTCTGAAGCAATATGGTCACCTTTTATGAAAAGAGTGGCTGATCGGGACGAAAAAGCAGCTAAAAGAATGGCAGGCAGTAAGAAGAATTTCATAGGCGATTGTTTTTGGTACGGGCAGAAGCAGTAATGGGGTGTATTTCCAACCGGTAGTTTTTATCGCCGGGCTGCTGCAGGATGACGGCCTTTAGCTGTGCTTTTTTATTTTCAAATTCTATCTGCATATTGTCTTTACCGGGAAGAAATGTGTTTAAAGAAAATCCGGAGCCCTGCATTTCGGTCAGCATTTGCGAAAAGAGATAGGCACTGCTGGTTTCAAAACGCAGGCGATAGCAGGTATTGCTGGAATCCTGCCAGAGCATGACCCTGCTCAGCATGCTGGCTTCCGGTGGTGAAAATTTCCAGTCAGAAACGGCATATAATACATTCCCTTCTGCAATGAGCAGGGGATTGGATAATACATATCCGCGGCTGCTGAGTTGGGGTTTGATACCGGTCTCTTTGGCCTGTATCAACTGAGTCATTTGCGTAAAAGATAAAGTCTGGGCAAAGACGAGCTGGCATCCTGCCAGGAGGCAGGAAAGGAACAAAAGTTTCATGATGTTATATTTTAAGGATTAATAAATGGACTCAGGCTGTGTGGCAGTGTATGCAACCATTTTTTTTGAGATGGAGATAGCGTATAAAGAACCAGGTTTGCAGGTTTAGCAGGTATGGTTGATTTAATCGTGTCAAACCGTATTGCTCCGGATGATTCAAATTTTACCGGATAGCTGCTAATATCGACAGGTGTTGTTCGCTCTCTGTTTTTATTAACGGGGTTTAAACGGAGCGTGTCTTTGACTTTTCCCGTATTCCCGTTTACAGGCAGCGATGAGTTCGATGATTCCTTCTTTTTTGCCGGGTAGCTCTGTATAATACCCTCTGAAGGTATGCTGGCCGGTGCCGATATTGCAGGCAACGGTTTTTCTGCGTTCCCGGTTGCAGGTGTTGTGACCGGTGTGGCTCTCCTTCTGCTGATCCGCGGCGTCTTAAACTCAACAGGTTTGGTGACCGGCAATGTATCTGTTGGACTTTGTACTGGTTTTACTATTTCCGTTGAAGCCGATGAGATGGGCGCTTCTTTGGTTTTGTTCCGATGGATTAGTACAGCTACTAATGCTGTCACCCCGATAAGACCTGCACCAATCCATAGCCCCGGTTTGAGTAATGAAGAACCAGCATTGCCAGGCGATGACGGTGCTGTATTTACGGCAACGAGTTCTTTCATTTGTTGCCAGTGCTGATCCATCACCGAAAGATCGGGCTGATCGGCTGCTTCCAGCTTGCGAAAAACCTGGTCCATATTCGCAGATTCGTTGCTCATGTCATTTTTTGGATGGTGATAAATACATTAGTTTTTCTTTCAAAAGCCTTCTGGCCTCGCTGAGGTGCCATTTCGAACTTCCTTCGGCGATACCCAGCAGCTGTCCTATTTCACGGTGGTTAAATCCTTCGTATACATATAAATTAAAAACTACAGCAGTGGCTTTTGGTAAGGATTGAATAATCCGGTATACGTCCTGCGCACTTAGTCCGTTCAAAGCCTGGGCCGGTATACTGGCTGACTCTTCTGACGTATCAAGCGAAACCGTGTCGGGAAAACGTTGTCGTTGTTTCACATGATCCAGGCAACAGTTGACCACAATTGTTTTCACCCATGCCATCAGTTTCCCTTCTTCTTCATAGTGGCCAATATGTTTGAACACCCGCAGCATGGCATTATTGTAAATTAGACCGGCCGTATCCATATCAGCAGCATACCGCAGACAAATCCGTATCATGGCCGGGTAGCAGTATTTATATAACTGCTCCTGGCTGGCCATGTGCTGTTGCTGACAACCTCTTATAACCTGCATCAGCTCATCTGACGATAATATGGTTTGGTCCGTTGCTGCGATCATTCAATATACATAACTGCTGGCTGAGTCGAAAGGGTTGGGTTAAGATTTGAAAATAATGTGCTAATGTGCTGATATGCTGGTGTGCTAATGGACTTTTTGCGTCCTTTGTTCGCTTTGCGCCCTTTGCGTCCTTATTCGCTTTGCGTCCTTTGCGTTCTTTGTTCGCTTTGCGCCCTTTGCGTAAATTTAAACATGGATAGAAAAGATTTTTTGCTCGGAGCCGGAGGATTGCTCGCATTAAGCAGCTGGCGGGAGCTGGAGGAGGAAGAAACCGGAGCGGTGGTCAGGCCTCCATATCTCAAGCCTGGTGATTGTATCGGCATAACCTCACCGGCAGGATTTGTGACGCCATCTGAGGTAGAGCCTGCTGCACAACTGATAAAAAGCTGGGGCTATACGGTGAAAACGGGCAGTACTATAGGCCGGCGTGATAATACATTTGGTGGCACAGATGCTGAGCGTGCGGCCGATTTTCAGCAGATGCTCGATGACCGTCATATTAAAGCCATTCTTTGTGCACGCGGCGGTTATGGATCTGTTCGCATCGTGGATCGGCTGAAATGGGACCAGTTCAGGCTGCATCCCAAGTGGATCATCGGCTTTAGCGATATTACCGTGCTGCATGCGCATCTTAACCGGCAACTGCAGACGGCTTCCCTGCATTCGAAAATGTGTAATAGCTTTCCCGACAACTGGACGCAGGCCGATGCGATACAGGTGGCAACCATCCTTTCAATCCGCAATGCCCTGCGTGGCGATGTAATGACGTATGATGCACCCGTGAATACGCGCAACAGAGCAGGTAAAGGTACAGGTGAGCTGGTAGGCGGTAATCTCAAATGCCTGGAGTCGATAGCCGGCTCCCGGTCAGCGATCAATACGACCGGTAAAATTTTGTTTGTAGAAGATACCGGTGAGTATTTGTACAGTATTGATCGCATGTTCTGGAACCTGCAGCGGTCTGGTAAGCTGGATAACCTGGCCGGCCTTATTATCGGTGGTTTTCGGATCAAACCCGATGATCCCGGTGAAGAATTTGGCCGCTCACTCGAAGACATTGTGCTGGACCGGGTAAAGCCATTTAAGTATCCCGTATGTTTTGATTTTCCGGTAGGCCATCAGAAGAATAACTTTGCCCTGAAATGCGGTGTCCGGCATCGGCTATCGGTAAGTGCCGGAGGTACCACTTTAACACAGATAGTATGATAAAAACTCCTCCCTATCTCAGCAAAGGCGATACGATTGGTATTGTATGCCCCGCGGGTTATATGCCTGCAGAGAAAATGACAGAATGTGTGCGTGTGCTGACCGAAGAGTGGGGCTACCAGGTAAAACTGGGCCAGACGGCAGGCGGATCTTCCACTACCTATTTTTCCGGCACCGATGCAGAACGCCTGGCCGATCTGCAGGCCATGCTCGATGATCCGGATATCAAAGCCATTCTGTGCGGTCGCGGTGGTTATGGTACCAGCCGAATCATAGATGCGATAGATTTCAGTGCTTTTGCTGAAAATCCCAAATGGATCATCGGTTTCAGTGATATTACGGTACTCCATTGCCATATTTACCGGCATTATTATATCTCTACGCTTCATGCGCCCATGGCATCGGCCTTCAATGATGCTGGTTATATCAACCGTTATGTGCAATCGCTGCGCCAGGCGCTGGAAGGTGAATGGGCCCGTTATACGATCGATCCACACCCCATGAACCGCACCGGCGAAGCAATTGGCGAACTGGTAGGAGGTAACCTGGCCCTGCTGGCTCACCTCACAGGTTCCGATTCGGAGCTTAAGACAAAAGGCAGAATACTCTTTGTAGAAGATGTAGGCGAGTATCTGTATAATGTAGATCGTATGTGGCTGCAACTGAAAAGGGCGGGCAGGCTGGAAAAACTGGCTGGCCTGATTGTAGGTGGCTTTACAGATATGAAAGATACCGAGCGTCCTTTTGGTAAAGAAGTATATGAGATCATCTACGATGCCGTGCAGGAATATGATTATCCCATATGCTTCAATTTCCCCGTGAGCCATGGTAAAGAAAACTATGCCCTGAAAATAGGCGCAGGCTATAAGTTGAAGGTTACAAAAGGCAGAGTAGTGCTGGAGGAATAATATGCTGATGGCGTGGTTCAAAGAGTATAAAGGGTATAAAGGGTATAAAGAGTATAAAGGGTATAAAGGGCTTTCTTACTGTCAACTGTCCACTATTTACTGTTAACTACATCAGCACATTTCAAGATGATTTCACCTATCCACCAGCAGCTATTTAATAGGATTATTTCCTTCTCTATTGACGAATCCTCTGCTTCTTTCCCCTTCTCTCAAAAGCTGGCCCAGCAGCAGGGGTGGTCCGCTGCTTATACAGAACGGGTAATAACGGAATACCGGCGGTTTATTTTTCTTTGTTGTATCTCTCCGAATGGCGCTAGTCCTTCTGAAGATGTAGATCAGGTCTGGCACTTACATTTAACCTATACAGAGAATTACTGGAAAAAATTTTGTGCAGATACGCTCGGCCGCGACATTCATCATCATCCATCAAGAGGGGGCAGTCAGGAAAAACATAAACATCAGCAATGGTATGCAGATACACTGCACTTGTATGAACAGGTCTTTTCGGAAAAACCGCCGGCCGATATATGGCCGCTGATCGCAGCAGATAAGAAGCAAACTGCACAGGTTCTGCCATCGGAACCCATTTACCCGTTGCACCGGGCATACTGGCTGGCGCTGTGGTTATTGCCGGTAGCAGCCGTATTAATGTATGGGGAAACCAATCCCTATCGTTTAGATGGTCCTCAGTTTCTGTGGTTTTATGGATGCTGCCTTGTTGTGCTGTTATGCTTTTTTCAATTAGTGGCAGGATGGCGAACAGAGTTTGCGGAATCGCTCGTCCAGATATTTGGAGAGCGGCGATGGACTGCTTTTCAACTGGCGCGATATATTCACTCGCCACGCAAAGCCATCGAAGCAGCTGTAGTTGACCTGGCATCACGAAAGCTCCTGATTCCTTCACCAGGCTACCGGTTTGAGTGGGTGGGAGAAAAGCTGGTTACCCCCGGCGATGTCAATCCGGTTGCTATCGAAATGTCAAAACGATATACTAATCATGAAGGATTGATGATGCCGCAAATAAATGCCTGCTATAATGAGATGATTACTTTTGATATTGATCTGCAACAAATCCGTGAACGGTTTAGGTTGGCCAGTACACTCCTCATTTGGCTAATGACTGCTGCAGTAGGTATAATGGGGTTTACGCGTATACTGCAGGGATTCAGTAATGGTAAGCCGGTGGGTTATCTGCTCATCATGATGCTTATAGGCGCCTTTGCAGTAGTGGTGCTATGGCAACGTTGTCGTGTAGCAGCCGCATTGAAGCGTGCCTTTAAAGACATGTACACAATAGGTCAGTTACCGGTGGAGGAGAGTAGTAATGATGATGCCATTAATTATATTTTCGCCGGTATTGCTGGTGTGGCATCCATCGGTTATGTCAACCAGCTTTACCTCCAACGCAACCTGGGCCGGTACAAGGAAAATGGCAGCCTGGACGGTTCGGGAGGAGGTTGTGGCAGCAGTTGTGGTGGGGATGGCGGTAGCAGCTGTGGTGGCGGATGCGGAGGTTGTGGAGGGGATTAAAAAGTTTAAAAGTATAAAGAGTATAAAGAGTATAAAGAGTTTAAAGGGCTTCTTACTGTCCACTGTCAACTATTTACTGTCAACTAAATCAGCACATTTTACTCATATAGTCTATACTGATTAACTTTGTGTCTTTAATAGACAACAGCTATATGACTTTTGTTCAGCTGGAATATATCGTTGCCGTAGATACCTGGCGCCATTTTGCTACTGCTGCCAGCCAGTGTTTTGTAACACAGCCTACACTCAGCATGCAGATCCAGAAGCTGGAAGAAGAGCTGGGGTTTAAGATATTTGACCGCAGTAAGCAGCCGGTGGTGCCAACAGAGGCCGGGCTTGAGATTATCGAACACGCCCGTCGTGTTTTGCAGGAACGTAATAACCTGCTGGAGACCATACAGCTCAGAAAAGGTGTGCTTACGGGAGAGTTGCGTATCGGAATTATTCCAACCCTTGCCCCCTATCTCCTGCCGCTGTTTATTCAGCCATTTACCAAAAAATACCCTTCGGTGAGACTGGTTGTACATGAGATGATGACAGACCTGATCATCACCCGCCTGCGCGAAGGAAAAATAGATGCAGGCATTTTGGTAACTCCTTTGCAGGAGCCCGGCATCAGCGAGCACGTATTGTTTTATGAAGAACTCATGGCCTATGTGTCTAAGCAGAATGCGATTTATGAAAAAAGCTATGTGCTGCCACAGGATATTGATCCCAATAAACTCTGGTTGCTGGAAGAAGGTCATTGTTTCCGTTCGCAGATCGTCAATCTCTGTGAACTGAAAAAGATGAGTCGCGAAAACAGTCATTTCGATTATGAAGCAGGCAGTATCGAAACCCTGCGCCGTATGGTGGAGATGAATGACGGTATCACCATTATTCCCGAACTGGCTACTCTGGATATGCCGGCACGTCAGCAGCAACTGATCCGGCATTTCCGTAAACCGGCTCCCATGCGTGAAGTCAGCCTCGTGGTACACCGCAACCTGGTCAAACAACGTCTTATCAGAGTGCTCAAACAACAGATTCTCGATACTGTTCCGGAAAAAGTGCGAAAGAATAAAACACCCAATATTGTGCCGGTGACGAATACAGCGGTTTAGTGATGAAGCAGCGAATCGAGACTTGACTGATAAAGGGGAAAATCGGCCAGGTTGTTATGTTCTCCTCCTTTAATCGTGATCAGTTGCGCTTTTACCCCGGCCTTTCGTTGCAGGCGTACCGCCTGTTTATACGGAATTACACCATCGCTGGTGCCATGAAAAATGGTTACGGGCGCCTGAACGGTCGCCATACGGTCGATAGAAGGAAACGCATATTTCGACATCCTGCCGGTAGGATAAATAAAAGCGTAATGACCAAACAGGTCGGGTATGCTGGTATAAGGTGTCTCCAGGATTAGCCGTGCACAGTCGATGCGGGATGCCAGGTAGGTTGCGGGCCCCGTTCCCAGCGATTTTCCGTAAATGATAATCTGTTCCGGAGCAAACCGGGCCCTGATCATTTTATATACCTCGGTAGCATCTGCATTAAATGCTTCTTCCGAACGCGTGCCAGTGGTTTTTCCAAAGCCCGGATAGTCGGGCATCCAAACCTCATAATGATTACGGGTAAAGAAGGAGGCAAACGGTGCATAACGCTCTGTATTCTGCCGGTTGCCATGAAAATATAAAACAACCCCGCGGCGCGTTGAGTCAGGTACAGTGAAGCGGATGATATTAATATTTTTCTCGGGCGAGACAGGAATATTGATTTCTTCGAAGGGCTGACCGAATGCAAACTTATGGTCGGCCTTTAAGGATTTGGGATGGAAAAGAAATTTTTCCTGGAAGAAATAAAGGAGCAATCCCAGCAGTACATAGATGATGACTGCCAGCTTGAACCATTTTTTCAGTTTGCGCCGGTTAAAAGAAGCCATGCCGGAATAATTTAGTCCTTAACCAGCATATCGTATACCACTACTTTTTCCCAGAGATGGCTGTATTTTTCTACAAAGGCCTTATGAATGGGATGAACCTGATAGGCATCCTGGTCGGCGGCGTTGTCAAAATACATGAGTTCCGATACATCATAGCTGTTGTCTACTACTTCTCTTTTTTCGGTCGACGCAGGTACGCCGATTAATAATTGTTTGACCTGGCTGATGCCTTTGAGTGTACGCAATCCTTCGATGAGCAGATCACGGTCAGCGGCAGAGCCGGCATTTCGAAGCCAGAAAAATACATGATGTACGACCACTTGTGCAGGTTTTGATGATGCAGAAGAAATGATAACAGATGGTATGGCTGCCATAGCAGCTGCAGTGCCAATAAAGGAACGACGGCTCATGGAAGACATAGGCTGAAATTTGAGTGAAATTAGTGAAAAGTATAAAGAGTATAAAGGGTATAAAGAGTTTAAAGGGAGTTTGCGACAGGAGAGGTAGATGTTTTCTGCTTTTTACCTTGCCCCTTTAAACCCTTTATACTCTTTATACCCTTTTAACCGCTTTAATTATAGCGATTAAAAAAGTCACTTATCCCGCACTGCGCCTTCTGGCGGATTTCATTCATTATGATCCGGATGATTTCATCATTGGAAGCTGGCCATTGCTCTTTTTGAGCCAGTAATTTTTTATCCTCATCGCTGAGTGCGCGTTCATCGCCGGTGTAGGTGGCAAAACTGTATACCCAGCTGTAATCACCCCGGTATGTATCGCTCCAGATATGGCGATTGTCCATGCCGCGTGCTATAGCCTGCAAAATTGCATTGGCTTTGAGTGTACGCGTGGTGGTAGTAATGCGGGCTTTTACGGTAATGTATTCGCGTGTAATGGAATCAGGCTTGTGCACAATTTCCTTTGATACGACCTGCTTGCTTACTTCGCGCACACTGCGCTCATCACGATAGCGGCCGATATTGACATCGCTGAAGCGCATTTCCACACCTATATCTATAGGCTGACTACGGTCATTGTCGCCAAAAAAGCGTACGAAAGGACCGCTGCGGTGATCGTTGACATAACGGAGCAACTGATAGTCGAAGTCATCGTAGTCGTACCGGTACTGGCTGTACTGTAACCCGAAACGGGTAAGGGGCATGATAGCTATGTTTGTAACGGCATTGGCATAGGCATCATCCATCTTTTGTTTGATGGTAAGATCGCCGGGTTTCAGCGAAAGTGCTTTCTGGTATTCAAAATAAGCCTGGCGAAAACTACTCTTGGTATTCTGATTCATCAGCTCATCGCCCCGGTCTTCGCGGGCATTGCCTGCCTGCTCTTTATAGGTGGTGAGATACGATGCATAGTCTGTAGGCTGCACGATGTCATATACCGAAGGCGAACGGCGAATGGCATCATACAGGCGTTGCAGACCCGTATATTCATGATAGATCTGCTCCCAGCGAAGATCGCTATTGCTGTTAGACAGATTGCGGATGCGGCTTTCATGATCCTGTACGGCATAGCGGTAGGCATCCTGCAATACAGTGAGCAGGCCAACATCGTGCGGCTTTTTACTCAGTTTTTTTGCAGCCAGTTCCACAGCCGCATCATACTGACCGCGCTGGTAAAGTTTCTGAGCGGTTTTACAGGAAAAAAGAAATGCAGTGCCGATCAGTAGCGTGTATAGTTTTAGTTTCATAAGCACCTCCGTTTTAGCGTTTGACGGAGACAACGCATCTTTAGTTAAATGGATTGTATTGAATTACATATTTGTTAACAGCCAGTCGCTTATGTTTTCAGGATATCGCGCACAAAGCTGTGATATTCGTCAAATTTAGGCAGGTTATTGTGACCACCGCCATGAATACGGATCAGCGTGATCTTCTGAGGGTTGGTCTGCTGCAGCCTTTCACTGTGCCGGATAGGTATCAGCCAGTCGCGGGTGCCATGCAGGATGTAGGTATGGCATTTCACCTTTCTTATCCACTGATCGGTACGCAGGTGATAGCGTAATACATAACGCACAGGAAGTATAGGCAGAAACCGCTCCACCACTTTGCGGAAATTATAGTAAGGCGCATCGAGGATCAGAAACTGCGGATTGTTATCTGAGGCTACACGGGTGGCAAAACCGCTGCCAATGCTACGTCCGTACACAATGATATGTTCCTCGCGGCAGATTTTTTTCAGCTCATCATATACAAACTGCATATCGTTGAGCATTTCCTTTTCACTTCGTTTGCCCGTACTTTTTCCAAAACCACGATAATCGACCAGCACCACATCATAGTTGTAGCGGTAAAAATCGCGGGCATATTTGGCCCAGCCCTTTATACTGCGCGAGTTGCCATGAAAATAGAGGATAAGACCAGCCGGGTTTTCACGAAAAAAATGAAGCCCATTGATACGCACTCCCGGCTCTATGTCAAAAAAATATTCCCTGAACGGGATATCATATTTGAACTGAAAATCGGGTTTGAGCTTTTCCGGCTTAAATATAAAACGCTCCTGCAGAAAGTAGGCAATCACAGACAGGATGGCAATACCACCCAGGATATAATAAATAAATACGGGCAAGTGCGGTTGGTTTTGATACAGGAAGTTTCGCCTGCCAAACTACTAACTGGCGGGCACAAACCCTAATCTTCTATGCGGCGCAGTTTCAGGTTGGTAACGGGCGATACGATTAACGGGAACTTTTCGACAGTCACATTGGCCTGATCCAGCCCAAATCCACGCTCTTCAGAAAGGCTGTGTTCCTTGAGCCAGAAATGAAACTTCATGATCACCCGCTCAATGAAGGGCAGCTCATTGTCCTGGCTCAGGTATTTCTCCATTACCATAAACTGGAAGTCGCCAACGGTGTTGCTGCTGGCCAGACTTTCGTACCGGCTGATGATATTTACCTCCTTATTAGCAACGAGGTCTTCCACCACTTTACGGAACATCAGGTTGATGCGCGGCTCCATGCGGAATCCGAGACGGAAATCGATACGGATAATATCGTTGGGAATGATATGATCTACTTTATACTCGCAGGTATAGGGGTCATCCATCGTATCTACGTGTACAAACCAGTAAATGTCGGCCCGCTTGGGTTTTTTATTGAGAATGGAGTAAATGATCTTATGCTCAATTTCCTTGGGGTTATTGGCACTGGTAAGATAGATCAGGTGAGTGGCATATTTGGGAACCGCCTTGTCGTTGCTGAGCTCCTGTATCTTGGGAATGTAATGCTCCATACGCACAAACTCCACATAGCGATTCTTGATCTTGCGGGCGCGGTACCATACATACATGACCAGAAACATAAGACCGCCTACCAGCAGGGTGATATAACCACCATGCACAAATTTGTCCATGAGTGCCACAAAGTAGCCGATCTCAACAGCGAAGTAGCCGATCAGGAAAATGTAAATCCAGATCGAGCGTACACGCTGCAGCACCATATAATTGGCAAAGAGAATAGTAGTGGTCAGCATGGTCACAATAATGGCCAGACCATAGGCCGCTTCCATGTTGGAAGATTTTTGGAAATAAAGAACCACCCCCACACAGCCTACATACAGCAGGGCGTTGATAGCAGGTATAAACAACTGGCCTTTCTCCTCTGATGGATAACGGATCTTCAGTTTGGGCCATAGGTTGAGGCGCATGGCTTCGCTGATAAGCGTAAAGGCTCCCGAGATCATGGCCTGGCTGGCAATAACGGCGGCAGTAGTGGCGATGACTACTCCAATGATGATAAACCACTCCGGCATCAGGTCATAAAAAGCATTGACGCCCATACTGCGTTTTACCTCGGCGGTAATATGCAGACCGGGGCGGTGCGAAAGCAGGTAGGCTCCCTGACCAAAATAGTTGATGAGCAGGCAGGTCTTAACATAAATCCAGCTCGTGCGGATATTGCCACGTCCGCAATGCCCCAGGTCACTATACAGTGCTTCGGCTCCCGTGGTACAGAGGAATACCGCTCCCAGCAACCAGAACCCTTCGGGATAATTTCGCAGGAATTCGATGGCATAGTGAGGGCTCAGTGCTTTAAAAATAGTCAGGTCGTCAAATACGTGGACTGCACCCAGTACGGCCAGCATGGTAAACCAGATAAACATGACCGGGCCAAACATCCGGCCTATGGAGGCTGTACCAAACTGTTGCAGGAAAAAGAATACAGATAATATACACAGTACTATGATCACTACCGTCTGTGTGGGCATGCCGCGCAGAGCTGGCAGCTCTTCCAAACCTTCGATGGCCGATGTGATAGAGATAGGAGGGGTGATGATACCATCGGCCAGCAATGCCGCCCCACCGATCATGGCCGGCAATACCAGCCATTTCTTTCGCCGCCGCACCAGGGCATACAGGGCAAATGTGCCACCTTCACCCTTGTTATCTGCACGAAGTATGAGGATCACATATTTGATAGTGGTCTGCAGGGTGAGTGTCCAGATGATACAGGACAGGCTTCCCAGGATCAGCTCTTCACTGACCACCCGGTTGTTGATAATGGCATTGAATACATAGAGGGGGGAGGTACCGATGTCTCCGAAAATAATCCCCAAGGCAATGATAAGTCCTGCTGCGGTGACTTTATTGGTCGATGCTTTCACTAGCTTATGTTAAGGTGTCCCGGATACAGGTGTTTCAAACGCCTGGCCGCACGCCTGCAAAGGTATAGGCAAAACTACAATACAACGATCAGGCTGTTAAAAGATTGCGAACCGGCTCGCGGCGGGCAACTTTTTAATACTACCAACCGTTCATGTAATCTGGCGGAATGCTGCATCTTTACTAAACAAATTTGTATCGTTTGCAGGGCATTCGGTAACTTTAAAGAGTAAAAAATCAAATAATTATGTTATCAGGCAGGGGATTCATAGCGGTGATCGGTTTGCTTTTTTGCGGCTTATCTGCATCGGGGCAGAAAATAGTGTATTCGGAGCCCGAGAAAGATGACTCCCGCCGGCTCAATTTCGAAATAATCGGAAAAATGAATGGTAATTTTCTGATCTATAAAAGTGTACGTAACAAAAACTGGATCGCCATTCTCGACAACGATATGAAGCAGATAGGCCGGGCTGAGCAGGATTACCTGCCAGACAATGACAAAGTGCTGAATGTCGACTTTTTTGCCTATCCCGATTTTGTGTACATGATTTACCAGTATCGCAAAAAGAATATCATCCACTGTGCTGCGGCCAAAATTGACGCCAATGGCAACAAGATCGGAGAGCTGATAGAACTCGATACCACCCAGGTTAATTTTGGTGCCGATAACCGGATATATTCGGTATTATCAAGTGAGGATAAAAGCAAGATCATGGTATTTAAGATCAACAGCAAAAACAAGAAGCTGTACATGATCACTACTATGCTCATGGACCAGCAGCTCAGCCTTATTAAAAAAAGCCGCCTGGCTCTTGAAATGGAAGACCGGGATGATCACCTGGGTGAGTTTCAGCTGGATAATGATGGCGACCTGGTTTTTTCCAAATTTGAGCGGATCAATAATGAAACTGTTTCAAATGCATTTTTCGTGGTAAAATATGCCCAGGCCGATTCCTTTGCCATGCGTCAGCTGCAGTCAGAAAAGATCTATTTTGATGAATTCAAGATCAAACCCGATAATTATAATAAGCGCTATTTCATCACTTCTTTTTATTATAAACAGAAAAGAGGCAACACCGAAGGCTATTATTTCTATATCTGGGATAAGGTAAAAGGACAGCCGGTCAGAGAAGATACGGTCTCCTTTTCCGAAAACCTGCGCCGCGAAGCCAGGGGTAATGCCACCATTAAAACGGCTTTCAATGATCATTTTATCCGCAATCTGATCATGCGGAGAGATGGCGGGTTTGTAATTGCCAGCGAATCTTTTTATACCACCTCCAGGGGTGTGGGCTGGAACCGCTGGAACTATATGTATGGTTCACCATTTATGATGCGGCCGGGCGATTACTATTATTATTCACCCTATTATAATGGACTGGGACCCCGCAGCTGGTATGATAACAATCAGAATGTGCGCTACCAGGCTGATAATATTGTAATCACTTCTTTTAATGCCAATGGGCAAAAGGAATGGAATAGCGTGATCACCAAAGAACAGTATGATGACCAGGGTGAAGACCGGTTGTCTTACCAGATCATGAATACCGGTGGCGAGATTCACTTTATTTTCAATAACCCTGAGCGACGCGCGCTCCTGCTAAATGATTTTTCGCTTCTGCCTGATGGAAAGATTGAGCGCAACCCTACCATGAAGAACCTGGAACGCGGCTACGAGTTCATGCCGCGGTATGCCAAACAGGTAGGTGCCCGGCAAATGATCATTCCGTGTTTATACAGGAATTATATTTGCTTCGCAAAACTGGAATATAATTAAAACCAACACCATCAACATCCATTATCCGTGACAGGGATTTTCAAACAAAAAAATCCGGCCAACCTGCTGTTCCTGCTGCTTGGCGGCATACTGCTGAAGCTTCCCATGTTTACAGAGCCAAAGCAGCCGGTAGCCAGGGATGCCGATGGCATTTTGTACCGGGGTATCCTGCATGTGCTGGAGCCGGCGGGTAAAGCCATGCCCCTGTTTTTCCCGATTCTTTGCTTTGCTTTTTTATTTATTCAGGCCATTGTGCTCACCCGGTTTATCAATAATCAGCGTATGATGACCAAACCCAGCTATTTGCCGGGAATGGCTTACCTGCTGCTCACCTCGCTGATGCCCGAATGGAATGTGTTTTCGGCACCGTTACTGATCAACAGTATTTTACTTTTTATTTTATCGAATCTGTTTTCGATCTATAATCAACCCAATGCCAAAGGAGCCATCTTCAATATTGGTGTGGCACTGGGCCTGGCCAGCTTCCTGCTCATATCTTCCCTCACTTTTATTGTCTGGATTCTGCTGGCCCTGGCAATAATGCGTCCCTTCCGGCTCAATGAATGGATGATTTGCCTGCTGGGTATCACCACGCCATTCTATTTTTATGCGATCTATACGGTAATGGATGGGGTATGGAACTGGCAGGAGTTTGTGCCGCATATTACCCTGGGCATGCCTTCTCTTAAACAATCGGTATGGCTGGCCGGCAGTCTCTCGCTGATCCTGATTCCGTTTTTAAGCGGTGGCTATTATGTACAGGAAAACCTGCGCCGGATGCTCATCAATGTACGCAAAGGCTGGAGCCTCCTGCTGCTCTACCTCCTGGCAGCCCTGCTTTTACCTTTCGTAAATACCAGCGAAACCTTCGAAAACTGGATCATGGCCATCGTGCCCATGGCCGCCTTTCATAGCTGCACCTACTTCTACTCCAACTGGCGTTTTTACCCAACGCTGCTTTTCTGGGGCACCGTTGCTTTTGTAATAGCCTATCAGCAGGTGGGGCCGGGGTGGTGAAAAGTATAAAAGTATAAAGGTATAAAGGTTTAAAGGGTTTAAGGAGTTTAAAGAGTTTAAAGGGAGCATCAGCACATCAGCACATTAGCACATCAGCACATTTCATAAGCAACAGGTCTTTTCCCCCTCACTTATTACTTAAAACTTATTACTTATAACTCTCTTTCCTATCTTTGCTTTTTCCATCTAAACACTCTACAAATATGAAGTTTGGCGTAGTCGTTTTTCCGGGTTCCAATTGTGATCGTGACATGTATGATGCGCTTAAGTACGATCTGGGTCAGGATGTCAGCATGCTCTGGCATAAAGACCGGGATCTGAGCCAGTTCAGCACCAGCGACTGTATCATACTGCCCGGCGGATTCTCTTATGGCGACTACCTGCGCTGTGGCGCCATTGCCCGCTTCAGCCCCATGATGCAGAGTGTAATAGAATTTGCCAATGCCGGCGGTAAAGTACTGGGAGTATGTAACGGATTCCAGATTCTTTGCGAGGCCGGATTATTGCCTGGCGCTCTGCTACGCAATGCCAATCAACAGTTTGTCTGCAAAAACGTCTATATCAAAAATCAGCAGGACCAGGTTTTCATGATCCCCGTGGCACATGGCGAAGGTCGTTACTATGCGGATGAAGCCACACTTGACCAGCTGGAAGCCAACGGACAGATCATTTTCCGCTATTGCGATGAGAATGGCCTGCTTACAGCCGACTCAAACCCTAACGGAACAATCAGACACATTGCAGGAATATGCAATGCAAAACGTAATGTATTTGGTATGATGCCACACCCCGAGCGTGCCTGCTCCGGCGTACTGGGTAATACAGATGGTCGTACCATCATCGAATCTATGCTGATGGCCAGTGAGTTAGCCCCTGTTTAAAAGGTAAAAACAGGGATCGGCCGGTTCTATTCAGCCATTCATCCTTTAACTCCCTGCCAGTTGCGGCAACCGATTAATTTTAACAGACAGATGCCGACTAAATTGACTTTTTTTGCGTCTGTTACTCTATAAAGAAATCGACTATGAAGAAAATAACTGTTCTGGCTCTCATTTTAGTAAGTGTACTGACCGTACAGGCCCAGGTAGACCCGGTGAAATGGACATTTACCGCTAAAAAAACCGGCGACAAAACCTATGAGCTGCATATGACAGCCACCATGCAATCTGGCTGGCACCTGTATTCCCAAACACAGCCCGAAGACGCTATCATTGAACCTACCGGTTTTTCTATCACCAATAACCCCCTTTATACGCTCGATGGCAAAGTGAAAGAAGTGGGTAAAATGGAAAAATTTCATGATAAGAAACTGCAGATATCTGCTCACCAGTATTCCGGTAAAGTAGATTTTGTACAGGTGGTAAAACTAAAAGGAAACGCAAAGACAAATATCAGCGGCGTGGTGGAGTATCAGACCTGTAATGATGAACGTTGTCTGCCCGTTAAAAAAGTGAACTTCAGTGTAGCGCTTAACTAAGCAAGTAATTATCTGTTATCAGAAAAGCGAGTTCTTTATACGGGAACTCGTTTTTTATAAATACCCTTAGCATCATGGCTCTCTTCCATCGGCTCTTCGTTGTTATCTGCATATTGGCAATTGGCCTGACGAGTGTTAACGCACAGGACAGTACAGGTGCACTGCCCGGCTGGGTAGTAAAGGCACAAAAAACCGGTGAAGGAAAATATGAACTGCAGTTTTCATTACCGGCCATACAAGGCTGGCAACTGTATGCCCCCGTACAACCTGTGCCTGATCTCAATACCACTGAGCTGCAACTCGAAGACAGCAGTGTGCAGGTACAGTTACCTTTTATCAACCAGGGACAGCCCCACACACTGAATAGCGACCTGTTTGGCAGCCAGGTTACCGTATACGAAAAAGAAGCTTCCTGGAAAGTCAATATCGGGTTTCGTAATACCGTGCCGCAGCGGCTCAAGGGTAGCATGAGTTACAGCTATGGCAAGAAAGATGAGTTTTATACCGCCCGTCTTCCTTTTACCGTAGAACTCGAAGGTGGTGTGGCATCCGGTATCCGTATTCATATACCTACCATTGACATCAACAATCCCGTAGCCGATTGTGGCGATACCGTGAGCAAGGACAGTTCTTATTTCACCATATTTATCCTGGGTTTTCTCGGTGGATTGATCGCACTTTTTACGCCCTGCGTATTTCCCATGATACCGCTCACCGTTTCATTTTTTACCAAGAAAAGCGGAGGCGCTTCCAAAGGAGTGGGCAGTGCATTGATGTATGGTTTCTTTATTTTCCTGATATATATTCTTATCACCATACCTTTTCATATTGCCGGTAAAACAGATGCTGATATCTTCAACAACATCTCGACCAATGTATGGCTCAACCTGCTCTTCTTTGTGATCTTTGTGGCTTTTGCACTTTCGTTCTTTGGTCTGTATGAGCTGAGCCTGCCATCAGGCATTGCCAACAAAGCAGATTCAAAGTCGGGACTTGGTAATGTGGCCGGTATATTTTTTATGGCGCTTACACTGGCCATTGTATCATTCTCCTGCACCGGTCCCATCCTGGGCACATTACTGGCCAGTGTGGCAGATGGCGGGGCCTGGCCGCTTACCATCGGTGCTGCCGGTTTTGGCCTTGCACTGGGACTTCCTTTTGCGCTCTTTGCCCTGTTTCCGCGCTGGCTGCAGGCTATTCCCAAATCAGGGGGATGGATGACAGACCTGAAAGTCGTACTCGGTTTTGTAGAATTGGCCCTCGCTGTAAAATTCCTGGCCAATGCCGATAACGTACAGCAGTGGGGCATCCTGAAACGCGAAGTTTTCTTTGCCGCCTGGATCATTATTGGTTTTGCCATTGTAGCCTATCTGATGGGCTGGCTGCGCATTGGGCATAGTACCAAACCCAAAAAGATCAGGGGCATCCGTCTGTTCTTTGTAATACTGTTTTCGGCCGTTACGCTCTACCTGATTCCCGGGGTGACGAATACCCGCTGGGCCAAACTGGGCCTTATCAGCGGTTTCCCGCCACCCACCTGTTACAGTCTGTATGCCAACCCGGTCAATTGCGAAAAACCATTGCTCGATTATGAGGAGGCTCTCGCACTGGCCCGCAAGACGAATAAGCCGGTGCTGATCGATTTTACCGGATGGGCCTGCGTCAACTGCCGGCGCATGGAAGAAAATGTATGGACCAATCCCGAAGTAGAACGGCTCATGAAAGAAGAGTTTGTGCTGGTATCGCTGTATGTTGACGAACGGACCAAGTTACCCGCCAGTCAGCGTACCGTACATACCATGAAGAACGGCAGCGAAAAATCTATTATTACGATTGGTGACCGGTGGACGGCTTTTCAGCTCGAAAATTTTGAAGCAACCGCGCAACCGCAATATGCTATAGTAAGCCCCGATGAAAAAGCGCTTACCAAAACAAAATTCTATACAGATAATCCCAAAGAATTTGCCGCCTGGCTGGAGTGTGGGCTGAAAGCACACAAAGAAAGAAAATGATGTGCTGATGGCGTGGTTCAAAGAGTATAAAGGGTATAAAGAGTTTAAAGGACTTTCTTACTGTTAACTGTCCACTATTTACTGTCAACTACATTAGCACATCAGCAAATTAAAAAAAATGGCCGCCTCAAAAAGAAGCGGCCAGTTAGGTGTCATTCTGTAAAAGCCTTCCGCCTAATTCCACCAAAACAGCGCCTGGTGGGGCAAGCAGGGAAAATTCTTTTATAACAGAACTTTCAGACGCGGATGGAGATACAGAATGACAATATCTTCATCAGGGCGCAAATATAAACGATTGTTAGTTAAAGTGCAATTTGTTTTTGCACCATCAGCTTGCGCAAATTAATCAATCCGTAACGCATGCGTCCCAAAGCAGTGTTAATACTGCAGTTGGTGGCGGCAGCAATTTCTTTAAAGCTCATATCGGCATAATGGCGCAGGATGATCACTTCCCGTTGATCTTCGGGCAGACGATCCAGCATCTCACGTACGCGGTTATGGCTTTGACGTTTCATCATACTCACTTCTGCACTGTCTTCGGCAAAATTGAGTACTTCGAAAATGTCTTTGTCCTCGCTGTTGCGGATGGTAGGTGTGCGTTTTACTTTGCGGAAATGGTCTACACACAGGTTGTGTGCGATACGCATAGCCCAGGGGAGAAATTTTCCCTCCTCCGTGTAGCGGCCACTACGCATGGTGTCAATAATCCGGATAAAAACATCCTGAAAAATGTCTTCGGCCAGATATTTGTCCTTGACCAGAAAAAGAATGGATGTGTACAGTTTGTCCTTATGGCGAAGTACGAGGGCTTCCAAAGCCTCGAGATTGCCATCCATGAAAAGATGAATTAATTCATGGTCGGTTTTTTTGACAAAAGCTTTCATAATACTCCTACAGTTTAGGTGGTTGAATGGATATTGGTTACAGTAAATACGAAAAAGTAATCGGTAAAAAGTGTAGAGGTATTATGCGATAGGCGGGGTGGTTTTTTGGTTATTCATTTTTAATTGGATATTGTGCAATAAAAATAAACCTTTTGACGATACCACCAAACAATCGCAGTCCGGAGGGGTTAATATTCTTGTAAAAAAAATGTTAAGGATATCGCCTGAAGTTTAAGAGTGATAAGGCTTTACATTTGTTTACCGAAAAATGGAGAAGACAATAAAAGGGAAAAATCCCGCAGCAGTCAGGACCGTAAATTCCGCAGAAAATATCCAAATCCGGGGTGCCCGGGTACATAATCTCAGGAATATTTCCGTGGATATTCCACGAAATCAGCTGGTAGTAGTGACCGGCGTGTCGGGTTCCGGCAAGTCGTCGCTGACCATCGATACCCTCTATGCGGAGGGGCAGCGCCGCTATGCAGAAAGCCTGAGCGCCTATGCACGCCAGTTCCTGAACCGCATGAATAAGCCCGATGTGGACTACATAAAAGGCCTTTGCCCCGCCATAGCCATTGAGCAAAAGGTAATTACGCGTACACCCCGCAGTACGGTAGGCAGTATGACGGAAATCTACGATTACCTGCGACTGCTCTATGCCCGCGCCGGCCGCACATTTTCACCCATATCGGGGCAACAGGTCAAAAAAGATGATGTGACGGATGTGGTGCGTGCTATTACGGCACTGCCGGCCGGACAAAAAGTGTTTATCCTCGCCCTCCTGCGCCAGCATAAGAACCGTGACCTGCGCGAGGAGCTTAACATATTGATCCAGAAAGGGTTTACGCGTATCTATCAACCCGCTAAAAGTAAAACAGCTGCCGGCGAAGTACATGATATTGAGGGCCTGCTGGAGCAGTCTGACAAAGCGATTAAAGAAGCGGTAAAACCGGGAGGTGACTGGTATATCCTGGTTGACCGGCTGATTACCAAAGAGTTTGATGAAGATGACCTGCACCGCATATCCGATTCGGTGGGTACAGCCTTTTATGAAGGTGAAGGAGACATATATATAGAAGTACAGGATGGCGCAAAAGCTAAGCTCCTGCATTTCAACAACCGCTTTGAGCTCGACGGACTCCAGTTTGAAGAGCCGGTTCCGAATCTTTTCTCTTTTAATAATCCCTTCGGAGCCTGCCCCACCTGCGAAGGCTTTAGCCAGGTGCTGGGAATCGACAGCGAACTGGTGATACCTGACCGCCGGCTGAGCGTATATGACGGAGCCGTAGCCCCCTGGAAAGGCGAGAAGCTGGGGTGGTGGCGTGAGCAGTTTATCAAAGGCGCTAAAAAAATCGATTTCCCCGTTCATAAACCCATTGCTGACCTTACCAAAAAGCAACTGCAGCAGCTGTGGGACGGCCATGAGCATGCCCTCGGTATCAATGCTTTTTTTAAAGAAGTAGAACAAAACCTTTACAAAGTTCAGTATCGCGTTTTATTGAGCCGCTATCGCGGACGAACGCTTTGCCCGGACTGCCATGGCTACCGCCTGCGTAAAGAAGCGCTGTATGTACAGGTAAACGGAAAGCATATCGGCGAGCTGAGTGAATGGCCGGTACGTGACCTCAAGCAATGGTTTGATGAACTGCCTAAAGTATTAACAGAACATGAAGAGCAGATAGCCCGTCGTATTTTGCTCGAGATCCAGCACCGGCTCAAAACATTGCTGGATGTTGGTCTCGGGTATCTGACCATTAACCGCCTTGCCAATACACTGAGTGGTGGTGAGAGCCAGCGTATACAACTTACCCGAAGCCTGGGCAGCAATCTCACCGATTCACTATATATACTCGATGAACCTTCTATCGGTCTGCACTCGCGCGATACGAGCAACCTCATCCGTGTATTGAAAGAACTGCGTGACCTGGGCAATACCGTAGTGGTGGTAGAGCACGATGAAATGATGATGCAGGAAGCAGACTATATCATTGATATGGGACCGCTGGCTTCTCATCTCGGCGGACAGGTAATTGCTACCGGTACCTATAAAGAGATCTTGAAGAACCCCGAGAGTCTCACCGGCAAATATCTTTCGGGTCAGCTGAAAATTGATATACCGGCAACGCCCCGGAAATGGAACCGGTCGATAACCGTAAAAGGAGCTCGTCAGCATAATCTAAAGGATATTGACGTGACGTTTCCGCTCAATGTACTGTGTGTGGTGAGTGGGGTGAGTGGTAGCGGTAAGACCACACTGGTTAAGCAAATACTTTATCCTGCCTTGCGCAAACTCAAGGGAGAGCCTGCAGATAAGGTGGGTTTTCATAAATCGATTGATGGCGATCTCGATGCCTTTGCGCAGATAGAACTCGTAGATCAGAACCCTATCGGCAAATCATCGCGCAGCAATCCGGTAACGTATATTAAGGCCTACGATGAAATAAGAGACCTCTTTGCCCGTCAGCCATTGAGTAAGATGCGTGGTTTTCAGCCCAAGCATTTTTCATTCAATGTAGATGGCGGACGTTGCGATACCTGCAAGGGTGAAGGCGAGCAGGTAGTGGAAATGCAGTTTCTGGCAGATGTGCACCTGGTATGTGAGTCCTGTGGCGGCAAACGTTTCAAAGAGGAAGTGCTGGAAGTAAAATATAAGGACAAAAGCATTTTTGATGTGCTGGAGATGGGGGTAGACGAGGCCATCGACTTTTTTTATGAAGAGAAAAATCTGTCACGGGCCCTGCAGCCGCTCAGCGATGTGGGGTTGGGGTATATAAAACTCGGTCAATCATCCGATACACTCTCTGGTGGTGAGGCACAGCGGGTAAAACTGGCTTCCTTTCTGGGCAAGGGGCGGGTGAACCATAAAGTGTTGTTCATATTTGATGAGCCCACTACCGGGCTTCATTTTCATGATATCGGCAAGCTGCTGGCCAGTTTTCAGGCATTGATTGAGCAGGGGCATTCCATTGTAGTGATTGAGCATAATATGGATGTGATACGGGCGGCAGACTGGTTGATTGACCTGGGGCCGGAGGCCGGCGACGGAGGCGGAGAATTGGTCTATGCGGGGGTGCCGTCCGGAGCCAAAAAGATCAAAAAAAGCCATACCGGTAGTTTCTTATAAAAAAAGAAGCGCTCAAAAGCAGGATTATTGACATAAATCAAAGAATAGAGCGAAAAGGCTGACTATCACGATAGTCGGCCTTTTTTAATAGTGCCTCCACGTAGTTTCAATAGGCGTGGATCGTATATTTGCTACCCCCGGGTAAGAAAAATTTCGGGGTAATACTTGCATAATCCAAAACCCGCGTATAGATTTGTGACAGCTTCTGGATATGGCCCTTTACAATTGTCTGTATCCATTTCCTTCCAAATCTTCTGAAATCCGTACCACTAAATCCTTTATTGCAGCAAACACGGTGTGTAGTGCATTTATTGTGCTGGTGTTGTTTTGTCTCTTCCTGTAAAGCCTCTCAATCTCCAACTCCTTTCGAAAGCTCGGAATCCGTTTTCCTTTGAATGATCACTCAACGTAGTAATCATTTTTTAACACTTGTACCTATAATCTAAAACTCTGAGCGATGAAAAAGATCTACTTTTTAACATTAATCCTGCTGGCGGCTGTGACGGGATGGTCACAGACAACCTATACATGGATTGGTAACAACAATGCAAGCTGGCAGGTTGCAGCAAACTGGAGCCCCGCGCGGAATACCCCGGCAGCAAGCGATATCCTGCTTTTTAATGGTGGTAATACCCGTACTATTATCAGCTTCCCTACAGCCCAAACTGTTGGTCGTATTCATGTTAGTAACAACACTAACATCCGTCTTCAATCAAGTACGGGCGTTCAAACGCTGACAATCGGAAATGGAACAGGCGACGATTTTATTATTGAGTCGGGTTCTTCATTTACCCAAGATGTTAGTATGAATGAAATCAGGCTGGCAGCAAATGCTACTGCTAATATTGCGGGCGATTATACTATTGAGGCTAACGAAGGTTTTTTTCTTAATAACGCCAACGTTATAGCTACTGTTACTGGAAATATTATCAATTCAAATGGTGGTATAAATAATTCTTCCGCGGCTAAATTAATCTTCAATAACGGTGGTACTTATGTACACGCCATTAATGGAGGTACAATACCTACAGCCGCCTGGAACGCAGGTTCAAAGGTTGATATCTCTGGTATGACTAATTCGTTGCCCAGCGGACTTAATCAGACATTCAGAAGTTTATCATTCACTTCTGCAATTTCCGCTGATATCGAATTGGGACAAAACCTGACTGTTTTAGAAGATCTTACAATCAACCTGAATCCCGGTCCCGGTGATGACCTGCGTTTTACAAACAGTAATACTAACCGAACTGTATCGGTAGGGAGAAATTTTTATATGATCAGTGGTACATTGAGCCTTGATCATGATAATGGTGGTAGTGTATTGAATGTGGCAGGTAATTTCAATATGTCTGGGGGTACACTTACTGAAACCGGTTCAGGTTCTGCAGATATCTTTTTTAATGGTTCGGCCGTCCAGTCTTTTGTGAAAACTGGAGGAACTATATCTAATTCAGTGAATTTTACCGTAAACAATGGGGCAGCCATTGATATGAGTACATATCTTATGGATGGCTCATCTGGTACTTTTACATTGTCTTCCGGTGCCAAGATTATTACTGCCAACGCTGCTGGTCTGGCATCTACAGGCGCATCAGGTTCAATCCGCGTAACCGGTACTCGTACTTATGATGCCGGAGCTGACTATGAATTTCAGGGTGCCGCAACAGGCAGCTTTACAACCACTGGCAATAACGTGCGTGACCTCATTATCAACAACACAAGCGGCCAGGTGTCAATGGGTCGTAACTTCAACGTGACCCGTGCACTTACATTGACTAACGGTTACGTTACACCCGGTGCGAATACCCTGCTGGTAGGTACTGCCGGTACTTCTACAAGCAGCAATGGTGCTTATGTAAATGGTCAGCTGAGTAAACAATTCAATAATAGCAGCTCCTTTACTTTTTATGTAGGTAAAGTAGCAGGAAGTGGTCTTCGTAGCATCGCTATGGCTACCAACAGTGGTACTACCACTACTACATTTGTAGCCGAGTTTTTGCGTTCATCAGGAGGTTCAATCATTAATGGTACCGTATATGGCTCAGGCATCAGCCGCGTAAGCCAGTGTGAGTACTGGACACTTAACCGTACTGCGGGCAACCGTGGTGGTCAGGTGACCCTGTCATGGGATGCCAACAGCCCCTGCAATAGTGGTCCATACGTAACCGAACTGACTTCGCTCCGTGTAGCACGTCACGATGGTACAGCCTGGCAAAATGCGGGCCCTGTTTCTGGCGGAGCCAACTTTGGCAGCACACTGGGTGCAGGTACTATCACATCCAGCAACGTAACCAATTTCAGCCCCTTTGCCCTCGCTACCAGCAACGCTGCTGAGAACCCGCTGCCCGTACTGTTTGCTGACGTAAAAGCGTATAGCAAAAACAATGGTGTACAGATAGAATGGAGCAACCTGACTGAGCGTGAGATCTTACATTATGAGGTAGAGCGCTCTGCCAACGGTATCGACTTCTACGCCGTTAATCAGCAGCTGCCCCGGAGCAACCGCGACGACAAAGCTTCTTATACATTCTTTGATGCCAGCCCTGTAAACGGCGCCAACTACTATCGTGTACGTGTACAGGAGCAAAGCGGCAAAGTGATCTACAGCAAAATACTCCGTGTAGAAATGGGTAGCACTAAGTACAGCTTCAGCCTGTATCCCAACCCCGTAACAGGTAAACAACTTACCGTAAGCCTCAATGGTGTGAAACAGGGTAAATACAATGTACAGATCATTGATGCGGCTGGTCAGCGTGTATTCACTACCAACCTGTCAAATGTAGGTACAGGTGTAACTCAGATGATCGAACTGCCTGCCAGCGTTAAAACCGGCATGTATGTGATGATCGTAAGTGCAGATGACTATCGTGAGACAAAACAATTCATCGTTCGCTAAGAGAGAGAACCAATAGAGAACAAAAAAGGGCTGGCCGTAAGGCCGGCCTTTTTTAGTTATAAGTGGTAAGTTTTAAGTAATAAGTAAGGTGGAAGGGAGAGGGGAAAAGGGTATAGGGGTATAAAAGTTTAAAGGTATAAAGGAAGGGTCTTGTGATTTCGAAGTTGCAATAGTCAGGGCTTGATCTTACAGGCAGTGTGAGATCAACTCTTAACTTCTACATGTAGTACTACCACTGCCACACTTTTATACCTTTAAACTTTTATACCCTTATACCCTTCACCTTATTCAAAAGGCCGCTGCAAAACGCAACAGCCTTTTAATTTTTTATACCTTTTACCTCTTGCCTTCTACCTTACCTACAACTTATCACTTAAAACTTACTACTTATCTCAGCTTATCCAGGCTCTTTACCAGTTTCTCATCTTTCCAGATACCACGTGTGGCCATAATATATCCGGCGGCAATGGCAAATACAATAATGGCAGTAAGTGAAAAATGACCGTTTTCAAATTTGCCTATCTGGATAAAATAAAGAATCAGCAGAATCACAGAGAGGGCAATGCCGCCGATGCTGAGTTTAAACTGGGTCTTCCGGTCTTTAAACAGGAAGATGGTAATGCCGGCCAGCAATACCGAAAAGCCGGTCAGTATCAGGATAAAGAAATTGCCACCTGCATCCAGTTCATCGTAAGTCGAAATATTATTGACCAGTTTATTGCCGGTATAAAAAGGGAACCGGAAACTGAGAAAAGAAGCAACAGCTGCCAGGAGCAGCCAAAGGCTTTGCTGACGTTGGATCATGCGGTGATTTTTACCAAAAATAATATATCTGATGTAAAAGCTATTCCTGATTGCTTAACCCAGTTCAGGATAAAGCGGAAACCGCTGCATCAGTTCTTTTACCTGTGCTTTGGTATGCGCAATTACCTTTTCATCATCAGGATTCATAAGTACGCCGTCAATGAGGCTTACCACCGTTTCCATATCTGCTTCTTTCAGTCCGCGTGTGGTAATAGCAGGGACGCCTACCCGGATTCCCGAAGTTACAAAGGGTGATTTGTCATCAAACGGAACAGCATTTTTATTAAGGGTTATGTGTGCTTTGTCGAGTGTTTCCTGGGCTTTTTTACCGGTCAGGTTTTTATTGCGGAGGTCGATCAGCATCAGGTGATTGTCTGTGCCATTACTGATGAGGTCGTAGCCGCGGTTTACCAGGGCTTTGGCCATAGCCTGTGCGTTACTGATCACCTGTTTGGCATATACTGTAAAATCGTCTGACAGGATCTCGCCAAATGACACCGCTTTGGCGGCAATCACATGCTCGAGCGGACCACCCTGTGTGCCGGGGAATACGGCCAGGTCAAGCAGCTGGCTCATGGTGCGGGTATTGCCTTTGGGATCTTTAATACCCCAGGGGTTTTCAAAATCGTGACGCAGCATGATTACACCGCCACGGGGACCGCGCAGGGTCTTGTGGGTGGTAGAGGTTACAATATGGCAATGTTCAAATGGATCATTGAGGAGGCCCTTGGCAATAAGACCGGCAGGGTGAGCGATATCGGCCAGTAATACGGCGCCGATTTTGTCGGCTACTTCGCGAATGCGTTTATAATCCCAGTCGCGGCTGTAGGCAGAGGCGCCACAGATGATCATTTTAGGCTTTTCGGCCAGGGCAGTAGCTTCCAGTTGCTCATAATCGACCAGGCCGGTTTCTTTTTTTACGCCATAAAATAAAGCCTGATAATGTTTGCCACTGAAGTTAGCAGGGCTGCCATGGGTCAGGTGGCCACCCATACTCAGGTCGAGCCCCAGAACTTTATCGCCCGGTTTTACGCAGGCCAGGAAAACGGCTGCATTGGCCTGTGCACCGCTGTGGGGTTGTACGTTGGCCCAGCTCAGGTTAAAGATCTGTTTCAGCCGGTTGATAGCAAGCAGTTCAATTTCATCAACGATCTCGCAACCACCATAATAACGCTTACCGGGATAGCCCTCTGCATATTTATTAGTGGCTACTGTACCCATTGCCTGCATCACCTGCAGGGAAGTAAAGTTTTCTGAAGCGATAAGTTCGATACCATAACGCTGACGGTCAAGTTCCTGACGGATGAGATCGAAAATCTGTTGATCTTTTTGCATAATAGCAGATGCTGTTTTGAGCGGTGAGGGCCAGTTATTGAAAAACGGCCGGAATTTTATCATTGCCAGACCCAATCTGTTGGCAATCCGCCGCAAAAGTACGAGCCCCCAGCCTTGAAAAGACCGGGATGCGGATAACTTTTTGTTTGTGTTAAAAAGTATTACTTTCGTTGGCTTTTGTTGCTGCACCACCGGCACAAAGCAATGGTAAGGGACCCCGAGCAGTACCGAATCATTTTTTTAACAGCATCCGCCCGGCGGACGGGTTAATACATGAAGGCAATCATACCAGTAGCAGGCGCAGGAACCAAATTGCGTCCACACAGTTATACTCAACCCAAGGCGCTCATACCACTGGCAGGTAAAACCGTCCTTAGCATCATCGTAGATCAGATGCGGGAGGCGGGTATCCAGGAATTTGTGTTTATAGTAGGGTACCTGGGCGATAAGATCAGGGATTATGTAAAAGCAAAATATCCTGACCTGCAGGCGCACTATGTACAGCAGATAGACCGGCAGGGAGTAGGACATGCCATCCAGATCACCAAGAATGTTGTCAACAACGACGAAGTCATTGTAGTGCTGGGCGATACCATCTGCGAATACAATGTACAGGAAGTAGTAAACAGCCCCGATTCCATGCTGGGCGTACGTAAAGTAGATGACCCCCGCGAGTTTGGTGTGGCCGAACTCGGTGAAGACGGGTTCATCGAACACGTAGTGGAGAAACCACAGATTCCGAAATCAAACCTGGCACTCGTTGGTATCTATAAGATAAAGGAAAGCAATCAGCTGTTTGATTGCCTCGAAAGTAACTATCTGCAGGGCTTGCGCTCGCATGGAGAATACAGTCTTACCGATGCGCTTGACTGCATGCTGCGTCAGGGTATTAAGTTCAAACCATTCAAGGTAGACAGCTGGTTTGACTGTGGCCGCAAGGAAACACTGCTCGAGTCGAATGCCACGCTGCTGAAGAAATTTGAGCGGAAAGATGAAGCAGAATATAAGTTTGAGAATACAGTTATTATACCTCCCGTGAGCATTGGCGAAGGATGTGATATCCGTAATTCTATTATTGGACCCAATGTGACTATCGGAGAAAATACACGTATCAATTATTCGATTATCCGCAATTCCATCATCGGGTCTTATTCCACCCTCTACGATATCGTACTTGAAAATTCCATTATTGGTAGCGATACTGCATTGAAAGGGGAAACAAGACGCCTGAGTATTGGTGACAATACCAGTATCGATCTCGGGTGACCTTCTTATTCTTACCCGGTGTGCTGTTATCTTTGTGCGCAACAAGCGTATTATGGCAACAGCATATTTAAAAGATGGAAAATTCCACAATCGCATAACGGAGCTTTTCGGCATCGATTTCCCATTGATTCAGGCCGGTATGATCTGGGCAAGCGGATGGCGGCTGGCCAGTGCCGTCAGCAATGCCGGTGGCCTGGGTATGCTGGGAAGTGGCAGCATGTATCCCGATGTACTGCGGGAGCATATCCGTAAATGCAGGGCTGCAACGCAACGGCCCTTTGCTGTAAATGTGCCACTCCTGTATCCCGATATTGATCAGCATATTCAGATCATTCTCGAAGAAGGTGTAAAAATTGTATTCACATCGGCCGGTAATCCCCGCACCTGGACGGCTATGCTGAAAGAAAAAGGGGTAACGGTTGTGCATGTAGTCAGCAGCAGCAAGTTTGCCCGCAAGGCAGAGGAGGCGGGTTGTGATGCCGTGGTGGCAGAAGGGTTTGAAGCGGGGGGGCATAATGGGCGTGAGGAAACCACCAGCCTGGTACTGACGCCCGCCGTGGCGGCTGCCGTAAAAATTCCTGTGATCAGCGCAGGTGGAATTGCGACCGGTCGTCAAATGTTAGCGGCAATGATACTGGGAGCCGAAGGGGTGCAGATGGGCAGCCGCTTTGTGGCCAGTGAGGAAGCCAGCTCGCACCAGGCATTTAAGGAAGCGGTGATAAACAGCAATGAAGGTGATACGGTGCTGACCCTCAAACAGCTGACTCCGGTACGTCTCATCCGCAACCAGTTTTATGAGCAGGTCCTGGATGCCGAGACCCGTTGCGCTTCGGCCGATGAACTCAAAGCCCTGCTTGGTCGGGGCAGGGCCAAAAAAGGAATGTTTGAAGGCAATCTGCAAGAGGGAGAACTGGAGATCGGCCAGGTAAGCAGTATGCTCGATAGTATTTTACCGGCTGCTGCCATCGTAAAAAAAGTGCAGGCCGAAATGCTGGCCGCTTTGGAAAATCCGCTGCGTTTGCACTAACTTTATCCCGTGGCGACCGGTGTATATGTATAAGACCTAACCATTATTTACCATCAAAAACGGTCACATGAAAATCAAACTGCTTCTCTTCTCCATGGGCCTGCTGGGTTTCAGTATGGCTCATGCCAACAATAATCCAGACCCTGGTCCTGCTACCTGCGACAAGAAAGGAAAAAAAGATGATCTCATTGGCATGGTCATTCATGCGGATTCACGCAAGCCGCTGAAAGATGTAAACGTTACCGCTTACCTGTCTTCAAAAAAAGAAAAATCGGTAATTACCGATGAAGTAGGAAACTATTCTTTCGAAGAACTAAAACCCGGTTCTTACAAGTTTGTATTCGAAAAGGCAGGTTATAGAAAAGTCACCAAAGAAAAAGTAATAGTAAAAGCAGAGGATGCCTTTCAGATCAACATCGAAATGATCGAAGCCAAGGATTTTGAACTGGTTCCTTCGCCCATGCATTTTGTCGATTTTTAAGGAGTTGACAGATGACAGATGACAGTTGACAGATGACAGTTGACAGTTGACAGTGGACAGTTGACAGTATTGTTTTTTTGCCTTTATCCCTCCACCTTCAATCTTTCACCTTACTTATCACTTAAAACTTACTACTTATAACTAAGGTAGCTAATTGATTTGTCTTTATCCTTCCGCCTTCAACCTTTTATCTTACTTATCACTTAGAACTTTCTACTTATAACTAAGGTCGCTAATTGATTTGCCTTTATCCCTCCGCCTTCAACCTTTTATCTTACTTATCACTTAGAACTTACTACTTATAACTAAGGTCGCTAATTGATTTGCCTTTATCCCTCCGCCTTCAACCTTTTATCTTACTTATCACTTAGAACTTACTACTTATAACTAAGGTCGCTAATTGATTTGCCTTTTATCCCTCCACCTTCAATCTTTCACCTTACCTATCACTTAAAACTTACTACTTATAACTAAGGTCGCTAATTGATTTGCCTTTATCCTTCCGCCTTCAACCTTTCACCTTATTTATCACTTAAAACTTACTACTTATAACGCGAAGAAGTCCGCCTACTGGCGGACTTCTTCGCATTCATGGCTTTACTATATGGATCAGTCTATGTTGTCATCGTCGATATTGAAGTTGTCGGCTGTTTTTTCCAGTAAAAATTCTTTCTTCTTATCGAGGATGTTTTTGTATTTCTTATAGGTTTCGGCAGATGCTTCTTTATCATTGATCAGCAGTTTGCCGTCTTTGTGGCGGATGGTATAAGGCTCTTTTTTATTGAGCAGGCCATCCTTGTCGAGGCCGTCAACCAGTTCTTTATACAGTTTAAGATCTGCTTTGGCTTTTTCGATACTCACCTTTGCTTCTTCCAGGCTTTTTCTGACATCCGGTCCAATGTTTTTTAATTCATCCTGCAGTTCTTTCATCTTCAGGTCAAGCTTCATGTCTTTTAATTCAGCCAGGTCTTTCTTCAGCTCTTCCATATCGGCTTTACTTAGTTCAGCCTTTACCTTTTCCATATCTATATCTTTCAGCGCTGCTTTCACCTCTTCCTGAATTTTTACCATATCCACTTTCGACATTTCCCTGTCAATATCGGCTTTGATCTTTGCCATGTCTACTTCCTTTAAGGCCTGCTTTACATCTTCCTGGATTTTATCAAGATTGATAGAAGCCAGCGATTCGCTTACTTCTTTCTGGATTTTGGAGAAATCAAGATTCTTCATGGCCTGTTCCACTTCTTTCATGGCACGGCTCATTTCGCGGTCCATATCTACTTTATCCAGTTGTTCAATCGCTTCATCGAGGTCGCGTGCAGGGCGTTCGCGTTTGTCGGCAGATTTGCCGGGAATGGTGTCTGTGGTGGTTACTTCAGAGGTGGTTAAGCGGGAGGGCTGCTGGCGAAAGTCCCAGGATACGAGTGCGAGGCTTATCAGGCCCAGGGCGGCGATAGCCACTACTTTACCTGTTGCGATGGTTGTTGGTTTCATGATTTACGTTTTGTGTTTTTGGGTTATGCACGAAGCATTTCGTATCAAATATACGATCATCTTCGTATTATGTTACAGCTTGGCCCGGTTTTATTTTTATTTAACAAAAAGCCCCGGCCTGCAGGCCGGGGCTTTCCTATGAATATAATGCGGGGGAATTAGTTTTTGCGCACTGCCCACTTAATCAATTCTTTCCAGGTAGGTTTTTTACCATACATCAGGATACCGGTACGATAGATTTTGCCGGCAAACCAGGTAGTGAATACAAAACCTGCAATGAGGGCAGCCATAGACGCACCCAATTGCCACCAGGGCACCGTACCCGGCACACCAAAGGGTATACGTGCCAGCATGATGATAGGAGAGCTGAAAGGAATAATGCTACCCCATACGGCTACAGGACCGGTTGGGTCTTTAATAGCAGCAGTCATCATGGCAATGGAGATAATAACCAGCATAGTGATGGGGAAGCTAAGTGATTGTGCTTCGCGCATATCTTCGTTTACGGCACTGCCGATAGCTGCATAGAGCGAAGCGTAGAAGAAGAAGCCCCCCAGCAGATAGAATGCAAAACAGAAAACGAAGAGCGGGATATTGGTGCTGGTGAATACCTGCTGTACGGTATCAAGCATACCGCCCATACCGGCTGCGCCGCCCGAGGTTTTGGTAACATTATATATCACAAACACCAGCAGTACCCACAGGAAAAACTGAGTAAGAGCTACCAGGCCGATGCCAATGATTTTTCCCAGCATCAGCTGAAAGGGTTTTACAGATGATACGATCACTTCGGCAATACGGTTTGTTTTTTCTTCCAGTACACCCATCATTACCTGTGTGCCATACAGCAGCAGGATGATATACATCAGGAAGCCGCTGGTATAACCAATAACTGTGGCAACGCCGGAGTTGGAGCTTTCATCATTCACGTTAACAGGCGTGACACGGATCTTGCTGTTTTCGAGGATTGCTTTCTTGGCATCATCAATACCGAGCTTTTCATTTTTAATACCGGTCCAGATATTATTCAGTTTATTCTGAACAGGCTCAATACCCTGGAGGCCCATAGTGCGGCTGGTAAAAAGCGGGTAAGATTTCTGATTGCCCGTTTCCCAGTTGAGGCTGTCGGGGATGAGTACAAAGGCATCAAATCCTCTTTCAGAAAAATGAGCGCGCATGCTGTCGGGATTGTCTTTCGAGAGTACGAGAAAAGACGAACTGTCGCGCAGGTTCTCTCTTTGTACACGGCCTTCATCGAAATACCCTGACTGATCTACCAGGGCAATGGTGAGTTTGCGATCGCCGGAAGAAGCAATATAACCCGTACCGAATATCAGCAGCAGGTACATGATCGGGAAAAGGATCGTGCTGATGATAAATGTCTTTTTGCGTACCCTTGTCAGGTATTCGCGTTGTATAATTATTAATGTCTTATTCATGGTGTTGCTGGTTTGAGGTTGAGTGCAGTCTTATTTTACTTCCTGAAATTGGCGGGCTGCGGGTGTATTGCCTACCAGTTTAATGAATATATCATTGAGCGAAGGAAGCTGTTCGTTGAACGATTCTATACTCAATCCTTTATTGATAAAATACTGGAGTACTTCATTGTTTGAAGCATAGGAATGAAGTTTGAGTGTCACTTCTTTTTCTTTCTTATCCTTCAGTTCAAACAGATCGATCGCCAGGTGTTCGGGCATCACAGGATTATTGAACGTGATGCGGAAGAGATTGTCTTTGAAATCCTGCTTTACCTGTTTCACCGTACCGTCCAGTATTTTGGTGCCTTTATTGACAAGTGCAATATGATCGCAGATTTCTTCAACCTGCTCCATGCGGTGTGTACTGAAAATAATAGTAGCGCCGCGTTTTGCCAGGTTGTAGATTTCGTCTTTAATCAGATTGGCATTTACCGGGTCAAGACCGCTGAAAGGTTCATCGAGAATGATGAGTTTGGGCTCATGCAGTACAGTTGTTACAAACTGCAGTTTCTGGCTCATACCTTTCGAAAGGTCTTCTACTTTTTTGTTCCACCAGCTATCCATATCAAAGCGGCCAAACCATTCGCGGATTTTGCGGGTAGCTTCCAGTTTATTGAGTCCTTTGAGCTGGGCGAGGTAAAGGGCCTGCTCACCGATTTTCATTTTTTTATACAGGCCGCGCTCTTCGGGCATATAGCCGATCTTCTGAATATCATTGATGGGATCGAATTTTTTTCCATCGAAAATGATTTCGCCCTGATCAGGGTAGAAGATGCCGGTAATCATGCGGATGAGCGTGGTTTTGCCGGCGCCATTGGGGCCAAGTAATCCAAAGATCTGGCCTTGCTCTATGCTGAGACTGATATCGTCCACAGCTTTTTGCGTTGCAAAATACTTTCTCAGGTGTTGTAGTTCCAGTATAGGCATGTCGGTTAGTTTGTAGGACAAAAATAGCCGTTATGCGCTAGCATTACGAATTATCAGGCAAACTGTACGAATGCTGGCGCAAACGGTTTGATTTGGGGTGTCAAAATCCGGGAGCAGATTTGTGTTCAGCCATTCCACCGGAGATCCTCTTTTCGCAAAGCGGTAGTTATAACCAGGCTTTTACAGAAGAAAATGCGTTGAGGAATTTATCTGCGTTCATCCGCGCTATCTGCGGAAATATTCCCGCAGCAAACGCCGCGTTTCGCGGATAATTTTTTTCAGCTATGAATGCACTGAGTAATATGTGCAGCAATTCTTTCGCCATCCATGGCAGCACTTACAATACCACCAGCATAACCGGCACCTTCTGCACAGGGATAGAGGCCATTTACCTGTGGGTGTTGTAATTGCTCATTGCGTGGAATACGCACGGGAGAGGAGGTACGCGATTCGGTGGCAACCAGCACTGCTTCGTTGGTATAATAACCCTTCATCTTTTTTCCGAAAGCCTGCAAAGCTTCCTGCAGACTGCGTGCTACAAAAGAGGGCAGTACTTCATGCAGCGACATGCTGCTGATGCCTGGCAGGTAAGAACAATCTGGCAGCGTAGCGGAGGTTTGCCGCCGGGTAAAGTCAACCAGGCGCTGAGCGGGTGCTACCAGTTGTCCGCCACCAGCCACAAAGGCCGCCTGCTCCACAGCCTGCTGAAAACGCATGAGCAGCAGCGGATCCGCAGGATCGGGTTTATAAGGACCTTTCACCCGTTTTAAATAGCGGCTGGCATCGCCCTGGTCTACGGTCACCACCATGCCGCTATTGGCAAAGGGATTATTTCGTTTGGAAGGGCTCCAGCCGTTCACCACCAGTTCGCCGGGGGCGGTTGCCGCCGGGGCAATGATGCCTCCGGGGCACATACAAAAGGAAAATACCCCTTTACCTTCTACCTGCTGCACAAGGCTATAGGAGGCAGGTGGCAGGAAAGGATCACGTATGGCACAATGATATTGTGCGCTGTCTATTACCGGCTGCGGGTGTTCTACGCGTACACCCAGTGCAAAAGGTTTGGCTTCGAGCTGCAACTGATGTCTGTGTAGCAGTTCGAAGATATCGCGGGCAGAGTGTCCGGTGGCCAGTATCACGGCATCGCCGGTCCATTGCTGGCTATTGGCTGTCGTCACTCCTTTTATATGATCTCCTTCGAGGATCAGATCGGTTACCTTATGTTCAAAGTGGATCTGGCCGCCACAGTCCAGTATCTGCTGGCGCATGGCGGTTATGATATGCGGGAGTTTATTGGTGCCAATATGCGGATGTGACTGGTAAAGAATTTTTTCCTCTGCACCAAAATGTACAAAAAGGCTGAGTATGCGGTGTATGTCGCCTCTTTTGGAGCTGCGGGTGTATAATTTACCGTCACTGTATGTGCCGGCACCGCCTTCTCCAAAGCAGTAATTACTTTCCGGGTTTACGATGCCTTCCTTATTCATGGCGGCGAGATCACGCCGGCGGGCGCGTACATCTTTACCCCGTTCCAGGATTACCGGGCGAATGCCTGCTTCGAGCAGTTTCAATGCGGCAAAGAGTCCGGCGGGACCGGCTCCAACTATAATGACCTGAGCCTTGCTATGGGTTACATCGCGAAATGAAAAAGGAAAAGGAGTACGGGGTTTATACGGCTCTCCCCAGTAAGCCTGTACGGTCATATTGATCCATGCCTGTTTGCCCCGTGCATCAATAGATTGCCGGATAGGAGTATAGCCTGTAATAACAGTGGGTGAGACTGCCAGCACCTGTGCTAGCAGGGCTTTGACCGATTGTTCGTTAGCGGCCTCCGCGGGAAGCAGGCGTAACGTGATTTCTTTTTGCATTGGCCAGGTATTTATCCTGAAACAAATTGAAGCACGAAATTAAGCACTCTTCGTGCAATTGCGAAACAGCTGCGTGGAACATTATGCAGTGGAACATAAAACAATGCCGGCAATGAGTGTTTCTACCCTCTTGTCAGACGCCAAAAAGACATATACTGACAATTCATGCAAGTGGTCATTTTTTTCTTGTGGCGATACTAAAAACTCGTTACCTTCAAAAGGTATCGTTCCAATTCCAGGTTAAATCACCATTTACTTTTTTGTAGAGTCTGTGGAGCAATAGCGAAACAGATTTTTTACGTGTAGTCTGGCGGTGTATTACCTGTTCATCTGTCAAAAGGGGGGAATCCGACAACTGAGAAATTTGCGGCAATTTGCAGGCGGATGATAAAGTTTTTTTCGTTTAAAAAACAGCGCAGATAGCTCTTTTTTTTGAATAAAAAAATCGCTTTTCAGGGTTGGTTTATCGAAGGGGAAAAAATGGGGAATAAAAATTTTTTTTTATAAAAGAATTGGTGATATTCGCCGTCCTGTCCAAGTTTTTTTAGTGATAAGTAGTGCGAAGTTTTCAGGACATTTTTTCAGAGACTATAATTAACACGATATATAAACTGCTACGTTACTGATGGAGAAGAATGCTGAAAAAGTCTGGTCCAATTGCTTAAAGATCATCAAGGATATTGTTGAGTGGCAGCATTTCAAAACATGGTTTGAACCTATCAGGCCCGTATCATTAAAAAATAACGTGTTAGTGATTCAGGTGCCCAGTCAGTTCTTTTTTGAATACCTCGAAGAGCATTATGTCAATTTATTGGCAAAGACTTTGAAGAGAGAATTGGGTAAAGAGGCGCGGCTGGAATACCGGATCATGGTAGACAGTGGCAATAGTAAGAACAAACCCCTGACCATGGATGTTACAGGGCAGGGTTACAAAACTTTTTCAAATAACGAAATGGACTTTCCGCTAATCATCAACAATCCTGTCAAGAATCCGTTTGTGATTCCGGGCTTGAAGAAGATGCAGATTGATCCGCAGCTGAATCATATTTATACATTTGACGCCTTTATTGAAGGAGACTGTAACCGGGTAGCCCGCCGGGCCGGTAAAACAGTAGCCGAGAAACCAGGCGCCAATTCTTTCAATCCCCTCGTTATTTATGGTGGTGTAGGGTTGGGTAAGACCCACCTGGCACAGGCAATAGGCAATGAAGTAAAACGGCTTCATCCCAATAAAGTGGTATTGTATGTGAGCTCTGAGAAGTTCATTAACCAGTTTATGGATCACAGCCGCAATAATGCCATCAACGATTTTATCCATTTTTATCAGCTGATCGATGTGCTGATCATTGATGACGTGCAGTTTTTTGCCAAGGCCGAAAAATCGCAGGATGCCTTCTTTGCGATCTTTAACCACCTGCATCAGTCGCATAAGCAGTTGATTCTCACTTCCGATAAATCTCCCAAGGACCTTGATGGGGTACAGGAGCGCCTGTTGAGCCGTTTCCGCTGGGGGCTGAGTGCCGATCTGCAGATTCCGGATTATGATACCCGTATCGACATCCTGGAAAAGAAGATGAAGAATGACGGGCTGGAGATGCCCCGCGAAGTGGTCAAGTATATTGCTTATAATATTAACAGCAATGTGCGGGAACTGGAAGGAGCATTGATTTCACTGTTGGCACAATCTTCGCTTAATCGTAGGGAAATAGACCTAGATTTAGCTAAGAAAGTGTTGCGAAACTTTGTGAAATCATCCAGTAAAGAGATTACCATCGACACCATTCAGCGTATGGTATGTGAGTACTTTGATGTGTCGTATGATAAGCTCCTGCAAAAGACCCGCAAGCGGGAGATTGTGCAGGCACGCCAGATTACGATGTACCTGGCCAAGGCATTTACCAAGAACTCGCTCAAGACCATTGGTGAGCATTTTGGTGGCCGTGATCACACTACGGTGATCCATTCCTGCCAGACGGTAAAGGATCTGATGGATACCGATGCCATCTTCCGCGAAAATGTACTGGAGCTGCAGCAGAAGGTACAGCTGGCATCTATGTAAGCAGGTATCATCCTCAACTCATTATACCCGGCTACTGTTATCAGTATCCGGGATTTTTTTTTTCTACCGGCTCAATATGTTTGGCAATTCTTTCTCAATAGCTTATTTTTGCCACCCCTTCAGAAAGACCTGAGGTTAAAGCAGATGAGAATGAGGGGAATATAGCTCTTGCTACATGTTAGCAGGATTTCGGCCGGTGAGGTGGATGAGTGGCTGAAATCAACGGTTTGCTAAACCGTCGTACGACCTTAAAGTTGTACCGAGGGTTCGAATCCCTCCCTCACCGCAAAAACCGCCGTAGCTTTGTGAAGGCGGTTTTTATTTATCGGTTTCCGGAATTTCGGAAGTAACCGGGAAGTAGCGCAGGCCGGTAGCGCACCTGGTTTGGGACCAGGGGGTCGCAGGTTCGAATCCTGTCTTCCCGACTAGAAGGTAAAAGGCTCTAAGTAATTAGAGCCTTTTTTATTGGATGAAATTTATCCGCAGTATGCCGGGAAGTAGCCCCGCCATCGGCGGGGCACCTGGTTTGGGACCAGGGGGTCGCAGGTTCGATCCCGAATCCTCGGGACTGTCTTCCCGACAAAAGGCGAAGTGGCTCTAAGCAATTAGGGCCACTTTTTTTATGATGTATTACGTGTATGTGCTGCAAAGCCTGAAAGCTCACCGCTACTATATTGGTTTTACTACGGATGTGGAAGCACGCCTTCGTTTTCATAATGCCGGGTTACAACGCTCCACGCGTGATCGCATTCCTTTACGACTGGTATTGTATGAAACGTTTGCCACAAAAGAAGAAGCACTGAAAAGAGAGAAACAAATTAAATCCTGGAAAGGCGGTGCTGCCTTTAAGCAGCTGATAGCCGGGAAGTAGCCCCGCCATCGGTGGGGCACCTGGTTTGGGACCAGGGAGTCGCAGGTTCGATCCCGAATATTCGGAATGTCTTCCCGACAAAAGACGAAGTGGCTCTAAGCAATTAGGGCCACTTTTTTTATGCTGTATTATGTGTATGTACTGCAAAGCCTGAAAGATCACCGCTACTATATTGGTTTTACTACGGATGTGGAAGCACGTCTTCGTTTTCATAATGCCGGCTTACAGCGCTCCACGCGCGATCGCATTCCTTTTCGACTGGTATTGTATGAATCGTTTGCCACAAAAGAAGAAGCACTGAAAAGAGAGAAACAAATTAAATCCTGGAAAGGCGGTGCTGCCTTTAAGCAGCTGATAGCCGGGAAGTAGCCCCGCCATCGGCGGGGCACCTGGTTTGGGACCAGGGGGTCGCAGGTTCGATCCCGAATCCTCGGGACTGTCTTCCCGACAAAAGGCGAAGTGGCTCTAAGCAATTAGGGCCTCTTTTTTTATGCTCTATTATGTGTATGTACTGCAAAGCCTGAAAGATCACCGCTACTATATTGGTTTTACTACGGATGTGGAAGCACGTCTTCGTTTTCATAATGCCGGCTTACAGCGCTCCACGCGCGATCGCATTCCTTTTCGACTGGTATTGTATGAATCGTTTGCCACAAAAGAAGAAGCACTGAAAAGAGAGAAACAAATTAAATCCTGGAAAGGCGGTGCTGCCTTTAAGCAGCTGATAGCCGGGAAGTAGCCCCGCCATCGGTGGGGCACCTGGTTTGGGACCAGGGAGTCGCAGGTTCGATCCCGAATATTCGGAATGTCTTCCCGACAAAAGACGAAGTGGCTCTAAGCAATTAGGGCCACTTTTTTTATGCTCTATTATGTGTATGTACTGCAAAGCCTGAAAGATCACCGCTACTATATTGGTTTTACTACAGATGTGGAAGCACGCCTTCGTTTTCATAATGCCGGCTTACAGCACTCCACGCGTGATCGTATTCTTTTAAGCCTTGAGGAAACTTAGATTACCTTATGCCCTGTTCCCTTACAATCCGTTCGATCTCGGGCAATTTTTGCTTATATGCTTCCAGATCCCATCCTTTTATGTACGTATCCATCGGCTTTAAGCCCATGGACTTTCGGCGCTCATCCAGTTTGTCAGGATCCAATACCGGGTATATATAAAATATGCCTGTTACCTTGTCTTTGAACCCCTGGCTGCCATATCGCTGCAGACGCCCTTCCCGCATGGAGATACGGTCTTCCAGTATGGCCACATTGCTCGATAAGGTCTTTCCTTGTCTTTCCGCCTCTTTCACAATGGAATAATACTTTTGCTGATAGGGGAGGTCCGCATGCTGTATCACCAGAAACATTGCCATACTTCCCTGCATACCTACCTCTTGCGGTCCCAACCAGCCATACAGTTGATAAAGACTGTCGATCACTGCCTGGTTCCGGAGATCCTTCTGCCGCATCAATATACGTACACTATCGAGCTGAGTGGCCGTTGCTCTGGCCTTTAATTCCTCCGTCCACGTCACGCGCAACTGCTGGTCTTCCCTGTAAATGGAATCCAGATATGCCATCAAAGGTTTATTCAGTTTACTATTGTCTATTTCAAATGAGCTAACCTGTGCGCGTATGGTGTGACAGGCCATCAGTAAGAACAGAAGAAAGGTACATGTTTTCATTAGCTGTAGTTTGTTATTAGTGTAAAACTACCTGCTCAGCCGCTGAACAATAGTTAACCGGTCTGTCTTTAGCGTTAAGGACTGTTAATGACCGATCACCAGTTTATAGCCTATTCCGCGCACATTCACGATCTGTATGCGTGTATCCCTGCTTAGATGTTTTCTTAGCCGGGTGATGTATACATCCATATTGCGTGCATGGAAAAAACTTTCGTCGCCCCATATTTTCAGCAGTACATCCTTTCTGGGAGCTACACTATTCTGATGCTGCAGCAGCACCTTCAGTAATTCAGCTTCCCGATATGACAAAGCGATTTTCTCCTCTTTATAGTGAAGCTCCTGTAGAAGTGCATGGAACCTGTAACTGCCCAGGCTGATTGCAGCCGGCAGATCAGAAGACAAACCCTGTTTCCTGTTGCGCCGCACCAGCGCCAGCAGGCGTAAATGCAACTCTTCAATACTGAAAGGTTTCTTTAGGTAATCATCAGCCCCTGACTTCAATCCCTCTAATACGTCACTCGTAGCTGTCTTAGCGGTCAGGAATATTATAGGCACATCTTCATTGACCAGGCGAATATCCCTGGCCAATTCAAGTCCGTTCTTCCTGGGTAGCATGATATCCAACACACAGATGTCGGGTTGAAATGAGTGGAATAATGCCCATGCTGTATTGCCATCACTGGCATGGGCAAAAGAAAAGCCCTTCGGCTCCAGCGTCTCCTTCAAAACACTGGCTAATACCATTTCATCTTCGACCAATAGGACTTTGATTTTATCCACCTTTGGGTAATTTAATTGTAAAACAGGTTCCCGTTCCCTTTTCGCTACTCACTTTAATACTGCCATTCAATCGGTTGATCAGTTCCTGCACATAACTCAACCCCAATCCATAACCTTTGACATCATGTACATCATTATCGGGTACGCGGTAAAACTTATCAAACACATAAGGAAGATACTGTTTATCTATCCCTTTGCCGTTATCGGCTACCTTCAGCCAATAATAAGAAGCATCTTCGAAGACGGTAATGGATACTTTGGCATCGTCCTCTCTGGAGTACTTGACTGCATTATCGATCAGGTTGGTCAGTATAGTTGATACATACTGTTTACTGGTCAGCATCAGATCATTTTTCACTTCTACAGAAACACTATACTCAATAGGCTTGATAGATGAAAACCGGTCTGTAATGGAGGCGATGAGGGAATAAATGTGGAACGTTTCCTGCGCGATGGGGGTGGATTCTTCTTCTAACCGCGCAACCGAAATAATATGATCAATCTGTTGTTCCAGCCTTGTCAGTTCGCCCTTAGATAATGTCAGATACCGCTTTGCCTTATCAGTATCTTCTATGCCATTATGCGAAAGTAAAACTTCATTGAGGGCGCTCAACACGGTCAGCGGAGTCTTAAGCTCGTGGGTGATGTTGCTCAGCAAATTGGCCCTCATTTGTTCAATCGCTTTCTGTTTAGCCATGCCTCTCCATAACAATACCAGCCCTCCCAATATCAGTAACACCAGCAGAAGGGACACTATAAAAGGCAGCAGCATCTTCTTTAGCAGATACTGCGATAGCTGGGGAAAACTCACTGTCCAGTAATTATCCGGCCCGCCCGAAAACGGCATCGATGTTGCCGCGTTTTTTTTGCCATCCGGGTCAGGAACGTTTGTATAAAAACGGATATCAAAGGGTTGTTCCAGGTCATTCGTTTTGAGGGCTGCTTTGATATATGCGTGTAGCAATACAGAATCAGGGTAAAGAAGGTTGAATTGCGACAGCACAGCCAGGAGGGCAGGGTCCGTTCTTTTGGCATTCTCTAAAGCATCCGGTGCCGAGATCATTTCCATGATCTTCTTTTCGCTGGCTTCCTGGCTTTGATTGGTCCCCTCTATGTTGGAAATACCTCCGGACGAATCCATGTCATACTTCAGAACCAGGAATTGCTTTTTCTTATTATACTCCTGCAACGCGGGAGAAGCAAAAAGCCTGCTTCGCAACACACTATCTGTTTTCAAGCGTTGCGCCTGTTGATAGGTAGCCTCCGATTGTGCCGTGGCGATAGCCCTGGCCGCTAATGCTGAAAAGGCTAGCCGATGATCTGTATACATATCCTTTAACCACCATACCTGAAAGCCCGCCACTGGTAAAAGTATTATCAGGATTATATAAATCTGCTTCTTACTGGTAAACACCATGACTCAAAAATAAACGGGTATTTTTAAAAGGCCCCATTTCATTAACACAGATTAACACTATCCTGGAAAAGGAACCGGTTGAGTTTTCATGCAGGGGTGCGGGACCGATTAACAAGGCACTGCATGGGGATACCCTTGGCCGGTTCAAGTACAACTTTGATAAGTCTCCAGTCTCTTTTCAGATAATGTTACACAAGAAGCTCCTAGGGTAATGCCCCATAGACGATTTTGAAATTTATGTCAGTGCCAGCGTTGAAACCGAAGCTAGTGGAGGTGATTTAGAGCCGGAAATAAACAATGCTTTGGCAACCTGACAACGTTTGGGGTACAAGCAGGATTTACGGCAAATAAAGGACGAGGATGTATGCAGATCTTTTTTACATTGGCCAATTCATATCCCGTTGTTTGTACAAGACTAAATTGGAATAAAGAAGGCTACTCCCCGGAAAGCTTCGATTAAAAGGCCGCCAAAAAAAATAGTATACGAAGGTGAGGCTATCTCCTGTTTTGCAAAGATAGGAGACTGCTTCTCCTGGTTTGGGACCAGAGCATCGCAGACTGATAAAACAGTATTGCATAAATGCAGCATACAGCTTACAACTCTTAGGATGTTGCGATATGCTTGACACCAACGAGCAGGGCTTTATGCAGGTTGGGAATTGTTATTCGTCTGTCCACAACCGATGCTGATTGAAAATATAAAGTTGAAAGTTGTTTGTCCCGCCCGAACCACAGCCCGTATTTGCAATTGGCTGATGTTACATGTCGAACCAAACTTGTATAAAATCTGATATCGTCTGCTGTGTTTGCAGATGATTAGTGTCCAATTTTACTTGCCAAATACTCCATGTCATTTCGTAACAAAGCATCTAAACAGTCAATTACATCTTTTTTTGTCTGCCCGGTTTTGTCCGATGTATAGTTGTTATCTATTTTTTCTTTTAGGCCGAACAATATTTTTATTTTTTTGGGTCGCTTATAGAAAATGTAAAATTCATAGTTGTTCGGGACGCCGACTGCTGAAATCGAAAGTCCATGCTTAGTGTCTTTGTTTTCTATTTCAAGGGAGGGGGAAAAGAAGATTTCATCCTCTTTAGCCAATTCCATTTTTCTTAGGAAATCGATCCAGGGAGTGTTTTCAAATGTTTCAATGATTTTATCCTTTTGGATATTTCCAAGTTCTATTATGTCCGCTTTAAATGGATCGCAAAACGTTGCCCTGAAGTTCATGGTGAGAATTAACTATTTAGTTGAGTCGCCCGTTTGGAACAGTCATTTACGAGGGTTAAAATTAACAATTCAAAAGCAAATACAGGGGTTGACTAAAATCTCGTCCATTCCGTATTAAAAATTATGTGTCACGAAGTCGCTTCGTTTAAAATAGCAGATTACGTGGGGGAGAAAGATGAGCTGTCCAGACTGCTGTTTTTGCCTTAAATACTCTTCCTGAATTGCAAACAACCGTACTAACTCAGGCTTTTTTATCTGCTTATTTAGAATTGAGCCTGGACAGATTTGAAATGGACTGTTTAAAGTATTTTGTAAATAAGAAAAAATGATGAAATTTCGGGAATAAGGAAACGCAGAAAATGAAATTGATTTTTATAAAACCGGAAAACAGCATACTGGCAGCATACATCGAGGGGTATTACTTTCTGAGCAATGAGGACGATGCATTTAAATTCTCTTATTATACATTTCCTAACAATTTTCAGATTCTGTCCGTTTTACTCAATGCTGAAATTAACGTCCTGGCGGATTCCGTCAATGTGACGCCCGGCCATAGCAAAAGCTTGCAATCCAATTTTACATACAACTATACGAAACCAATCAAAATTCAGTATTCGGGGAGAGTAAATGAACTTACTATTTATTTTAAGCCTTTGGGATTAAATCGGTTTGTGGATGATTTAAGTGTGTATTACAATGAAAAAGGTAGCTTTCTGCCTTTTCAATCCTTTGGTGATTATGAAGCTGTTTTTACGGAAATAATGAATACCGATTCCACGAATAGTGCGATACAAAAACTGGAAGCATATTTGATTCAAAAACTGAAGCCAAAGCAGCTAAATATAATCGAAGAACTCGTGAGAGAAATTGAATATACCGATGTATCTGGGCTTTCTCAGAAATACAATATTTCCCGTCAATATATAAACAGGTTATTTCATGAGCATTTAGGGAAATCGCCGACTGATTTTGTACGTATACAACGATTTAGAAAATCAATATCCAGTTCGGAAGTAAAATTGGGCCGGAGAGGGGTAGACTCACTGTTTTATGATCAATCCCATTTTATCCGGGAAATAAAAAGAATTAGCGGACAAAGCCCTAAATCGTTCTTTAAGAACATTGATTTATTAAGCCCGGGACCCTGGCAGATCATTTAGTTTACCTATGTACAATTTAATTTTCCGGCCGCGAAATAATTTTGCCGCAAAAATTATATGAAAATATATTCGATAGTCCTTTTGAGCCTGCTGACAGTAGGCTGTGTGTCCGGCAAAATTACAGAGGCTGATAAAAAGAGTATCCTTGCTGAGTTGGAAAATATCTATACAATCGACCAAAAATACGCTGGTCTTCCTTTTCCTGAACTGAAAGAAAAATACGGGGAGCAAAAAATGTGGGATGTCTTTCTGAAAATGAGAGATAGTGTTAACCTGGAAAATAGAAACCGGATAAAAAATCTTTATTCGAAATACGGCTATCTGGGTAAAGATAAAATTGGGGATAAAGAAACCCAATTTTGGATTTCGATCCAGCATGCAGACAATGATGTGCCCTTTCAGCAGGAAATGCTGAAAGCGCTGAAAAAAGAAATCAGGAAAAAGAATGCCGACAGAGCCCATTACGCCATGCTGGAGGACAGAATTGCCGTCAATCAAAAACGGAAACAGCGGTTTGGGTCGCAGGTAACGTATAACAAATCCGGACAGGCTATTCCCCAATATGGACTGGTAGATAGTACCAAAGTAGACAAATGGCGGGCTGCGTACAACCTGCCTTCTTTAAAGAAGTATTATAATGACATGACAATAATGCATTTTGAGATGAATAAAGACCGGCTAAACAAAGCAGGTATTACCGAACCGGTTTTGTATCAATAGATCAATCGGAAAGCTTATAATGTGAAAGAAAGTAGGTTAATTTTCCTTGATTTTTTAGTAACCGGTTCCTCCCGTAAACGGTACCAGAACGACATACCGGACAGATCATTTCCTTCCCAAAAGCAGATGTTGGCGGTTTCTTTTTTTGGGGAAAGAATTATTAGAAAATGCCTTTGGACTGCTCAGCGTAAAAAAGCTTGTTTTCAGTACCTTAGTTCAAGCATAATCCAAGCAGAGAAACAGGATGTCGAAATTAACAGTACAACGGGAAAAGCTTCACCTGACACAGGAGGAATTGGCGGAAAAGTCGGGTATTTCCGTAAGAACCATTCAGCGGATCGAATCCGGACAGGAACCAAAAGGTTTTACACGCAGGGCCCTTGCAAAGGCTTTGGAAGTGGAGGAGTCGTACTTTGAGGAAAACAAAATTCCGGAGACCGAAAATCAGCCAACGCGGCGATGGAACAAAATCATCAACCTTTCAGCCCTGCCGTTTATTTGGTTGCCTCCCCTGAACATACTCGTTCCCCTCGCGCTGTTTTTCTGGAAAAGGCAAATAAACCCCATCACTAAAAAACTGCTGTCTATCCAGATCATTTGGACCCTGGTTGGGGTTGTACTCTTCGTTGTTGTTTTGATTCTTACCGACTGGTTCGGGGTAGAAAGCAACGCAAAAAAGCTTATTCCTGTTCTTTGGATCGGTCTGAATGGCTTCGTGATCATCCGAAATGCACTCGTTTTAGGTAAAGAGGCTCCCAGTCGTATTTTACCCAATATCAATATCTTATAGCCTCTGGCGTGCTTTTGGCGGGTAGCTGGCAGGACATTGGCGGGCATAATTTTCGTGTGTTAAAAACGGATGGCAGTTCTTTGCTCAAAAAAATACGGCATGAAAACGGGAGCTATGAAACGGCAGTTTTTAACAATCCTATTAACCCTTATTTTAGGATCAGGCATCGGCCACGCGCAGCAAAAAATAAGGACAATCACAGCAGCTTCAGAAAAGGCCTGGATCAGAGATGGCGCTAACCTGAAGATGGATTGGCGCCTGGAGCCAGGGCCCAACCCTGATATTTATTACGTCAATCAACCTTTTCAAAAAAGTGTCGTAAAATTCAGTACAGACCAGGGGGAGCTGACTATCCACACCAAACCCGGGAAGAAATATGACTTTCTGGTATTGCTCAATGGCAACGATACCTGCCGCATCCAGATCGCATCCGTTTTACCTCCTGATGTTGCCTACTCCGGTACCAGGGCTTCTTATCCGCTTCGTGTACCATTCAAACTGATCAATTCCAAAATACTTTTTGAAGGTCAAATCAACAACAAAAGTGTACAGATACAGTTTGACCTGGGTGCCGGAACCAGCGTAGTCAACAGAAACTCTTCCGGCAAAATTGGGTTAGCGTTTTCTTCGCATAAATTGGTCAGCAATACTCAAGGTACTAATAAGGAGAGAACGAGCGTGGGTAATCAAATGACTGTTGCCGGTTTGCAGTGGGGGGATATTTCCCTGACCGAAGTTGGAAATATGAACGATTTCGAAGACATCATCATCGGAAACGGATTTTTTAGGGATAAAATTATCGGAATTAATTACGACAGCCAGGAGTTTACAGTTTATGAAAGCCTGCCCAAAGAAGCCAGGAACTACAAAAAAATGCCGGTTTATTATGTGCAGCACAGGCCCTTTTTTAATGTTGAATTGGTACATAACAACAAAAAGTACAAGGCCTGGTTTCTTTTCGACACTGGAAGAGACGGTTCTATGCAGATCGGGAATGATTTTACAGGACTGGAAAATCATTGGGAAGAACTGCAGCCGCTGACTACAGTAAATGGACGGAAGATTGTTCGCCTGGATGCTGTTATTGCCGGTGTGGAGTTTAAAGATATTGTAACCAATGCTGCTGATCCGGCTGTGCCAAATGCCAAAGCCAGTTTGTTTGGAAATCAGATCCTCAAACATTTCAATGTGATTTTGGACAATAAAACGGGTACATTGTACCTGAAGCCAAACTCGCTTGGCAATGAGCCTTATTTCAACTACGACAGCTATCTGAAACAAATGTCAAATAATTAGTACCGGTTAAAGTGCCCCCTCAAACGGTACTCCCAATTGAAGCGTGGTAAAAAGGGCGTATCCGTCGTTTTGAAGCAATATATTCAGGCCAGAGGCGGGCTCGCGCCAGTAACAGTAATTACATTCCCAGCAATAATACCCATAATAGAAGCAATAGTCGCAGTAACAATAACATATCCCTGAATGAATACATAAATAAATTGCAAGAACCAATAGGAGGGCAACTACTGTTTGATATAATAATTTTATCATTCAGCATAATTGTAGCATTCTGGCAGCTGTTCGTTGCTGCCTGTTAAACTGACGTAATGAATTTTTTTAGTGACTATTCTGAGGCATTAATTTGGTCAATAATTTTAGAGTAGTCGATCTTCATTTGCAGGGAGATATCGTGGCCAAGATTTGGATAGGTATATAATTTTATTTGTAATCGGTTTCCGATTGCTTCAACTTTCTTTTTAGTAGAAAAAACAGAAACTATTTTGTCACTTTCTCCCTGAAATAAATAAATGGGTATTTTTTTCTTCGCAGGTTTCTCTTTTAGCTCCTGGATGCTGGTATAATGAATAACGGCTGCAAACGGAAACGCTGCTTTGCATAAGTCCGGATAATATACGGCAAGGAGAAATGCTATATCTCCGCCTTGTGAAATTCCGCTAACAATTGCCTTTTGCCTGTATTTTCTTTCAATGGTCTGTACAAATTTGGCGATGCTGTCAACGGTTATTTTTGAAAGCGAGAATTGTATTAAACTGTCTTTTTGATAATAGTCGGCCGGGTAATATGAAAATCCGTCCCTTTTTTTATAGTTTCCTTTGGGAATAATTATTCTGATGGGCGTTTTAACACTATCATAATCTGCAATGGTTTCTATTGGATTTCCGCCGGAATAATGAAATGCAATTAGTAGGGGAAGCTTCCCATTATCCTTGCCTTTGACAATTTCGATGTATTCAAATCCTTCTGCACTTAGTGTAGAAGTGTAGTTGCTTTGTCCGGAAAGTGTGCCGGCAAAGGCGCATAACACTACGAGTAACAAGTTGTGCTTCATTATTTCATGTATCGTTTTAATTGTTTGTTCCGGCGGAAATATGATGATAAGCCATTTCTATTTTGTTGCAGTACGCCCCAGGTGCCTGATTTCACTTATTTGTATTACTGGCTGAATATTGGTGTATTTTTTAATGTCGCTGACAATGGCATCTCTGTGTTGGGCTATCGCATTATTATACTCAGCAACATCACTTATATAAAAGTAACCGATTGCTACAAAAGGTATTTTATCTGCTGGAGTCCGGCCTGATATTCCCTTATCTATTTCATAAAACTTAAGATTCTTGCCTAAGAAACCGGCAACCATCGGCATATGGTTGTTTTTATAATACTCCATGTCAAAGGTTCTGTCCTCGCCATTTGGGTACAAAATTGTCACTTTATACATGGCTGCAGGAGTTAAGGTCGATTGTGCCTGTTGATTAGGTTTACAGCTAATCAGCATTATACCAACGATGAATAACAGGAGGGAAGTGTTTTTGGGTGTCATATATATATTGTTTGGTTATAAATATATTTATCCGGGCTGTCCTGTTTCCATACTTTTAATTAGTCCGTTTTCGAATGTATAAGTATGTGCAACCAATCCATTAAACAGTAACTTGCCAGACTTGTCTTTGACAATTTGTTTTACTTCGACTTCAACTTGATTTTCCCCGATATCTTTAAAAGCAATTGGATGGACTATTGGTTCAAGCTCCATCCATTGCCTGGTCCAGTAATTACGAAGTTGGTCAACGCCTTTAATATAGCCACCCTCCCAGGCATTAGGCCAGCTCACTTCATGAATCATGCTTCCGGATATTGCGTCAATGTTCCGATTGTTAAAATCCTTGTAGATCTGTATGAGCAGTTCCCGATATTTCATTATAACATTTTCAGTAGTTTAAGTCCTTCATCCCATTTTGTGTGCCCTGAAGCTACATTAATGTGTCCGGCATTGCCGATATTCACGAATTCGCTTCCCCACTTTTCCGCAAAGAATTTAGCCCGGTCTATTGTAACCCATATATCGTTTTCGCTGGCTACAACTATTGTTTTGAAATTTATTTTTACCAGTGGAATGGGAGCAAACCCGGTAGCCGGAAATGTATATTGTGGAGCCTCGGTATCACTTGGTGCAACAAGCAAAGCTCCTTTTATTTTTCTTTTATACTGGTATGCCCAATGAACAATGGCTGCACAACCCAGACTATGCCCAATAAGAACTACTTCTGATGGATCGAATCCAGAAATGCTTCTGTCAATATTTTCTATCCATTCTTTGCAATCCGGCGACTCCCAATTTTGTTGCTCTACCCTAAAGAAATTACTACCCGATCGTTCAAAGTATGTTTGCCAGTGGTCTGGGCCTGAGTTTCCGAGTCCTGGTATAATTAAATAATTCGTCATAACTGGTTCCCTTTTATTAGTATGGATACTTTAATAGATTGTTCTTTTAGATACAGGTGTTGCTGCCGTTCTTTATCGTTCATGAAATTTTCAAAATCTTCCTGCGTTGCAAATTCCGCTAAATGAATTTCGTAAGGCTTGTCGATGCAAGCTTCTATAAAATTATCGTCGGCCGGCCTGACTCTTAATAAGAGCCTTCCGTTATGCTTTTTAATTACCGGAATAGCAACGCTTTCAAATTCATCAAATACCTTTTCCTTTCCTTCTGCAATATAGATAAGCTGGGTTATTAGTATCATGACAGGATATGGTTGGATGTCTGCTTAAGAAACGGGGCCGGCGCTTATGACGCATATTTCGTATCAGGCTTCTTTGTACGGCGTACCTGTGCCCGATGTAGTGTAGGCAATTAAACTCTGCAAAAAGTTATTCCATCCGTTTTCGCAAATAGTATAGCACTCTACATCGGGAGTTAAACCCATATGTGTGAACTTCAGTTCACAGCCCGTTTCTGCAGGTGATATTTCCCATATAATTTTGGTGCCGATCCATTCGGTTTTGTCGTGTAGTTCGGGTATGTTCACATAAGCATCTACCACATTCCACGTTATTCTTCTGTAAGGTATTATTTCTTCAACCAAACTGGTTTTGTGTACCGATGGGCCAAAACGAACCGTAAACCTGTCGCCAGGCGCATTTGCTGTGCCTTCAAACATTTCAGACCACCAAAGCGGAATATTTAAGATGCTTTTAAATAGTTTTTCATCAGAAACCGGCACTGTTAGGTTTTTTGTGTAATGTTTCATGTTTAGATACTTGTTTAATGATTGGTCAATAAGCTGGCTCCAGCCTTCTTCAAAATTCCTGAGCAGAAAGTTGGGATTGTCTTTCGGAAAAGACGATATTCCTGTATGTGTTAACCGGAGCAGCGTTTTTTCGTTTTGTTCCTGCAATTCTATGGTTACAACAGATCTGCCGTGATAACCCTCATATCGCCAGCTATAACTCAGTTTTTTTAAGGGTATTACTTCTATCACTTCGCAAATATGCAGGTACTGCGTTTCTTCCTTATGACCGGCTGTAAAACTGAATCGGAATCCAACTTCCGGTCTAAATTCTTCAAGGTTAAAAAACCAGTATTTTAGCTCTTCCGGCTCGGATATAGATTTCCAGACCCTCTCAATTGAGGCTGGCAAGAGCCTTTCTAATACCAGATAATCGCGGTTCATTTGTCAGGTTTATTTATTATTTAGCAAATGATTTTCAAGTGCGTCTAATTTATTTTCCCAGAAATCTTTAAATCTGGCCGACCAGTCGGAAACTTGTTTTAACTTCTTAAGTTTTGCCTCACAGTAATGTTCTCTTCCTTCTATTTTTATTTGAACAAGTCCGCATTCCGTGAGGATTTTTATATGTTTCGAAATGGCTGGCCTGCTTATAGTGAATTTATCCGCAATGGCATTCAGATGCATCCTTTTGTTTGCAAGAAGATTAATTATTTCTCTTCTGGTGGGGTCGGCAATGGCTTGAAATACGTCCCGTCTCATTATTTTCTTTTTAAGTAACCAATCGGTTACAAATATATGTGTAACTAATTGGTTACAGAAATTTATTTTATTTGGGCTTTTTTTTGGGGACATAAGGTTAATGGAGAGTGCAACTATTACTCCTTTTTCCGTCTTGCCAGCCAATAGATCAAAATCAGTATAACGATGATTTGTATGAAAGCTTCATAAGAAGCAATGAATGGGTCTCCGTTGCGGATATGAGTGCCAACTGCGGCAATCATCTCAAACAACAAAACAAACGCAGCATATTTTTTAATGTTGGCAGGTACAGGAAGTAATAAAACAAGAGATGCAGCGCATTCAATGAGTATAGACAAATACATAAAGTATCCGGGATACCCCGAATCGATAAAAAAGGATTCCATCTCCTCTATATGTTTTCCTTTGCCAATTGTATAAAAAAGAAATAATGCGCCATTAAATATGGCTGTGCTCGTGTACCCCCAATTAGCTATTTTTCGATATTCTGCATCCGTTTCTGTTGGTTTTAAATTGTTATAATTCAGCCACCGCTTAAAAGTCAGGATGTTAAAAAAAGCCTGGAAAAACCATAACAGGCTACCGTATTTAATTAGTTGTACAATCAGCATATACGCTGTGTCCTGCGATGCTGGCAGGAACGCAACTTTCGCTACACGCACACAGGAAATGAGTACAGATAGAAGCAGGGAGCCTGCGAAATAATAACGGAGATATGCAGCCAGTCCTTTTGGAAGTATATAAGCAATCCCAATTCCAAGAGTACATGCACATATAGTAAGCTTGAAATCCATATGGTTGTTTTAGCATTAATTCATTTAACAATTAACCTTTTTTATTTACTTCCATTTGAAATAAACAAACTATTGCTTTGTTGTAATGTGCCGGCAGGCCTGCAGTGTTCTTAAGGCTTGACAGGCCCAGAAAATCGAATCCACACTTTATGTAGTAGTTAATTAAACCCGGATTATCGCCAACAGTATCCATCCGGATGTATTTCTTGTGATTGACGAATGCATAATCTTTCGCCCATTCTACTATTTTTCCTACAAGTTTATGCTTCGGAAATTCAGGATCTCGTGCAATTCGATGAATATATACAGAAGGGGTATCATCTCTTTCCTCCCATATTTGAGGGTCGCTGAACGTTGTTGCCCAAACACAGACGATCTTATTGTCGATTATCATTTTCCATTGTCTATGCTCTGTAATTTCAGCTTCTACCAGGCTTCTTTCAAATGAGGGCCAGTGAACACTGAATTTCAGTTTTTGTAAATCCGTTGCTACTTTATATAAACGAAATATTTCTTCAATATCGTCTTTGGTGCTGTTTTCTATTTTCATTTTATTTTTTTATGGCATAAGGGATTATATTGGTACTGTGCTGTACAGGGCTCGCGTCTGCAGTAATCTCCTAACTGATTTGATAGCCCATGTTTATGCATTTTCAGCAATAAGGCTATCTGCTGTAATTATGGAGGTGTACGGAATAGCTGAATATTTCTAATTTGGAAACAAACTCATATCTTCTCTGTATACCATTGTTTCAGAGAAAACAGAATGGATGGCCGTTACTTTCATGTTTTTTTCCAGTTCTGATATTTTTTCGGTCAATCTTTCGCTAATGGCATAATCTTTCCAATCACTAAATCCCATGAGTATAATTATCTGATGGGTGTAACCTCCGTCAATCAGCTGATATACTTTGAAATAGTTGATTTTCTTTGTTATATAATATTCTTTCAGCGCTTCACAGACCTTTAGCGATTGGGCAATATCATAAACTGTAAGCGTTACTAATTTTACAAGCTTTGTTTTAAGTAAAAGCGTGTCATTTGTGCTGGCTTTAGCATAATTCGCTACTTTAAAAACAGTTTGTAAATCAGCAAAGGGTAATACATGAAGCCGGTTATCGGCCATATCATCTGCCGGATTAACTGCCTTATCAAAATCTGACCAGTTATGGTCAAATGTTGCATCCACAAACTGGCCATATCTATCACCTGAAATAATATACCAGCCATACCAGTTCCATTTGTCCCCATTAGCTTTGTGCCAATTCAAATGTTGTTTATACCCGGTCTCAAAATTTTGGAGCATGCCGTCCCTGGGTTTCCAAATGGCAAACTGACCAATATTTTCCGTCTGTCCATTAATTGGATTTTTTAAGAAGGCAAAACTCAGGATTATCAGTAGTTGTTTCATTTTGGCTTTTTTAAAAAGTTATTTCATATTCTCCAGCCTATAATGAAAGATTCCGCTTCGCAGAAGGGAAATAGTTTTCTGCTAAGTCTGTTGACTTGCTTTTAGGGCAGTGAAAATTGATTACAGAAATCCCAGATTAAGTTCGTTGCATTAATTGCGGTTGATGGGGTATCACCTCTTCGTCCCTGTATGGGTGATGAAGGCCAGGCATGCCCGCCATCCCTTGTAAGGTAAAGTTGAACAAGGTTTCTGCCATCGCCGGTATGCCAACTGCTCACTTCATAATTATCATACTGCATTTTCACGGGATCCTTTTCGCAGTTGTTGCGGTTTATCCAATAGTTAATGCCGTCTAGGGCAGGTGGAAAATCGTAGCCTCCAATACCAATACCTCCGACAAATGGCACTTTCGTATCCGGAATGGCATGAATATGCAGAATGGGAACAATTCCTTGTTTAGATACATCTTTAGGAGCCACCATGTCGCCACTTACAATGCCTACCGCAGCTATTTTATCCGGCAACTCCGAAGCAAGCCGGTATGCCATCATACCTCCGTTTGACATACCGGTTACATATACTTTCTTTTTGTTTACCTTAAAACGTGCACAAATGTTGTCAATAAGTGTACTGATAAACTTTACATCGTTCACATTCGTATACATAGCATAATCGCAGCAGGTACCGGCATTCCAAGTACGGATTTCGAATAACCCCATGCCATCTTGCTTTTCTACGCCATCCGGATAAACAGTTATAAATCCTTCTTCGTTGCCCTTCTGCTCAAATCCATACGCATTCTCAAATTGCGCGGCATTACCGCCTGTACCATGCAGACCTATTACAAGAGGCCGGATGCTATCGTTTTGGTAATAATTTTCCGGAAGTTTTATGATGTAGGTTCTGCGAATGCCGTCAATAAATACCTGCTCGGTAAACCGGAATTTGTCAGACTGTGGGTTGTCACTGCCTTTATCACAAGAGAGAAGAAGCAAACAGATAAGTGGGCCGATTAAATTGGTCATCATCTTCATTTTGTTTGATTTATTGTAATTAAACAATACAAAGAAAAAGGTAGACCCAGGCCTGGAGAAAGGGAAAAACAGCGAAGCAGTGAAATAAGGGCTTGAAATGGAGATTTACATACTAAGACCTTTCAGTATTGCTTTTTCAACGGGACATAATTCATCGCCTGGTTTATTGATATTAAAATCATTCTTTGTCATCAGGGAGGGCTGCGCCATAAATTTTGGCGTTGTGCCATAATGGTTTTGTGCAGCGTGAACAATAAAAGGATGACATAGGTATACTGATCCGGCTTTGCCGGTGGCAGCAATTTCTTCTTTTTCGGGGAGTGTATTTATGCGTTTGGCTAATTCTATAAATGAAAGACCATTTTCGCCTTCCGGTGCTAAGATTCTTGCAATATCAAGATGTGAACCGACTTTGATAAGGGTCGGAGCGTCTTGTTCTGCCACGTCCGAAAACAAGAATAGCATTAATAATCCACGGGATTTTGAGTGGATGTTTATACGCCATTCAAAATAGTTGCTGACATCTTCTCCTGCAAAACTCGCATCCACATGCCAGCCTGTGTCATTTGCCTGTTCTTTGGCCGGGAAGCGTATCGGAAATGAACCAAGCGTATGTCTTGGCAGCCAGTTACCTTTTCCTACCAGCTGGTCAAAAGCAGTGTGAAGTATCTGCGTGTTTGCTGCTTTTTTAAATGGTTCAAGTCCCAGCTCACCAATTCTGATTACTGGTTGTGTCCAGCTTTCCGGATTATCAGGGTCGCATTGAGTGGCTTTCCATAGTATTGCCCGGCAGTCGGCTGCAATTTCAGTGGGAAAAGCATTTTCTATTTTTACAAACCCGTTGTCTGTAAAGTTGTTTATTTGCGCTGCTGTTAATGTTTCCATAGTTGTCAGATTTTCTTGCTGCGTCGCCTTACAATGACCTCTAACCTTCAACATTATGGTTTGAGGGCTGAACTGTATTGCTATTATGCCGCCGTTATTGCTGTTGGCTGGTGTCGAACAGGAAAGTTTACCGAATTGGCTATAAAACAAAGTTCGTTTGCTTTTTTATGTAATTCGTTTGCTTTGTCTATCATAGATTGGTCTGCCACTGTAACAGTGGGGTTTAATGTTACTTCGGTAAAATGTCCGCTACCGTTAGCGGTTTCGGTCATTATTCCTGTTGCGTTGTCTGAATAGCCTGTTACTATAATTCCTGCTTCCGAACATAAATGTAAATACCATAGCATATGGCATGCCGATAATGAGGCAACTAAAAACTCTTCCGGATTGTGTTTGGTCTTGTCGCCACGAAAGGCGGGGTCGGAAGAGCCAATGATATCTGCTTTATTTTCTATGGAAACAATATGCTCCCTCTCGTATGCTTTATAATTGGCTGTTCCTTCACCTTTATTTCCCGTCCACTTAATTGTCGCTTTGTAGTGATGTTGTCCTTTCATAGTATTTGTTTGTCTGTTATGCTATAAGTTGGGGTAACATAACTTTATGCTGTAACCCACGTTTTAAAATGTCTGGTTTTCTCGCGGCTCACAATAATTTTTTCTTTGGGTTCGGGGTGTATTTTCAACAGGAGTTTGCCGTTGAAATACTGGTGTACTTCTTTCAAGGCAGCCCTGTTGATGAGAAATTGCCGGTTGGCGCGGTAGAACTGCGATGGATATATGTATTTGGCAAGTTCGTCCAGCGAACGCTCTTCCAGAATGTGGACAGTGCCGTCTAACATGGTTCCGCTAACCACGCTGTTACGTATTTCAAACCAGGCAAAATCTTTAATCTGCAAAGGCAAAAGCCTGTCACGATAGGGTATCAGCAAGGTTTCTTTATAGTGTGTGCTTACAGCGAGCAGTTTTTGAATGCGCTCTAAGTATGCAGGAGTCAGATAATCCTGCTGTTGAAGTGCCCGCTGGTTTTCAAATTTATCAATGGCCTTTTGCAGACGTTCTTCACTTATTGGTTTTAGCAAATAATCGAGGCTGTTTACCTCAAATGCCCGGATAGCATAATGATCATATGCTGTGCTAAAAATAACCGGATGGTTAATTGCGCCGTTTTCAAATAAATCAAACGCATGCCCGTCAGAAAGATGAATATCTAAAAAAATAAGGTCGATAGTATGATCAGTATTTAAATAGGCAGAGGCGGCATCCAGGCTGTCAATAACCGGTGCAAAGCTGGTAGATGGCCTGTACAGGGCAATCATCTCCATCAACTGCCTGGCAGCATTTGGTTCATCCTCTATAATCAGCACGTTCATCATCACATTGTTTTGTTCGATGTATTTACCGGTTCTTCAAATGTTTTTAAAAGAGGAATCGACACACTGAAATCTTCCTCTGTTTTAGTAATACCAATTTCCGTATTACAAAGGTAAAGATACCGCTGATTGAGATTGTACAAACCCGTTCCGGTTGATCCGCTTATTTGCTTCTTTATATTGATTGTGTTTGAGACGATTAAACGTTCTTCTTCTACTCTGATTGTAATTGTAAGGGGCGAACGACTGGATACAACATTGTGTTTAATAGCATTTTCGACCAATAACTGGATAGAAACCGGTGGTAGCAAATAACTGTAAAAATGATACGGCACAGTGTTGTTTACAAAAAGGTTGCCGGTGTGCCTTTCGAGTAACATGCTGATATAGGCGGTAGTAAATTCCATTTCCTCCGTAAGTGTAATCACAGGCTTTGCGGTACTGCTCAGCAGGTAACGGTACACGTTCGACATATTGCTTACAAACCTCTTCGTGGCTTTTGCGTCATTGTCTATCATCGCATTGATGGTATTGAGCGAGTTAAACAGAAAATGGGGGTTAAGCTGCGTTTTCAGGGCCTCAAACGTGGCTTCGGCATTGGCTTTCAGAAGCTTTTCATTATTGATTTTCTCCTGCTGATTACTGATTAGCAAAGTATATATCTCGGCTGCAAAAATGCAGAAAGCTACTTCAATAATAAGGCTGATATTGAATAAAAATGCAGTCGCTTTTAAAGAAACAGCTTCTTTTTCTTCAGGAATGCCCAATAATTTCAGGCTATACTTTACTATAATCAGTAACAGAATGTTCAGTAATATCCGATGGGAGCGTTTAAACGTATTAAGTGGCTTACGGATAAACCTGTTTACATTAATCCAAAGAAAAAACCATGCAATTAAAAATGAATAAATAAACTTTATACTGAAGTTTAGCCATGTTGTTTCGCCAATACCTAAATGTGGATTGGCTTTCACGTATAAAGCAATTATCATACGGGGTAGCATCATAAACACCGCTATTGCCAATGCTACCAGAAGTAATACTCGTTTGTTTTTTTTAAAATAGCTCATAGAGGCGCCAGTAAACTACTGGTTATCTATTTGATCTTTTCGATTTTAACTCCTTTTTAACTTCATCCTGATGAGACTTATATATTTTGTATTGCTCATCCGTTAAAAGCTCTTTCATTTTCTTGTTTCTTTCATCAGTAAGTTTTTTGAACTTTTTATATTTACTTAATTTGGAGCCATTAGCGTTTTTTAATTCTGACAGATCCTCTGCAAATTGAAGATTTATTTCCTCAAATTTGGGCTGTTGCTCTTCCGAAAGATTAAGTTCGGCTTTGTACGCCTCCATTTTAGCCTTTAACTCTTTCTTCTGTTCTTCGGATAATTGACGACTCGTTTGCGCTTTGGTAGACAGGGCGCAAGAGAAAATAAGCAGGATGCCAATAAATACTTTTTTCATGTTGAATGTTTTAGTTAAAAATTCACCTCAGCAAAGAGATTAAAATATTGCGAAATACTCCGGATAAAGTTCAGGGAGGTGTCAAAAATGAGCAGTGAAACGACTGATCGGAATGGCTATGTTGCAAAGGATATCAGGTAATAAATTTAAGGGTTTTATAAAAAGTGCAAAATAGAGTTGCAGCTGATTCGAACAGTTACATTTTTTTGAAATACGTAATAGCTCATACGTGTTGAAGGAGTAATCTGTATGGGTTTGAATCCGGCCATCAGGAAAAATGCCTGACTGGCGGCCAAATATGGTTCAGGTTTGCGATAGTATAATCCCGGCGTTATAAAATTGGGGATATCTGTCGGCCACCTTTTACCTGTTGCTGCAAGCTGTAATCTATTCACAATATCCAACCCTTGGATTGGATAAACTGTTACAGGGAAACTGATATTTGCTTTGGGGATATTTTGGCGAAGGGTTATCTGTAACTTCCAGTGGCGCCATTGCCTGACCATTATAAGAAGGCATGGTAACCTGGGCTGCAGCTCCATTGCCCAAAGCTGTATTTTTTGCGGAGGCATTGCTATTAAAACTGTAATCAATCAGGGCGTCAAGCAGGCGGTATACGCCATAGTAGTCCAGGGCATCATAGGCTTTGCGCGATGTGGGCATCACATGATCGGTCACATACGTATAACCGGCAATTACCGATGATTTGAAGTATATAAAATCTTTTTCGCTGTCGGAAATATTGATATGCTTGAAGATGTCAATGGCCAGGCGGTGATCATTTACATCATCTTCATCATATACCTGTGTGATCATTTTGGTATTGGCAGGAAAATTCTGCAACTGCTGTTCTGTTGTAAGAGAACTTCCCCAGTTATAACTGTACCAGGGCGCCATGGTAAAAATAAAACGGCCGTTTTCGCCCCATCCCTTTTCGGTAAAAGCTTTATATGCCAGACCGATACTCGCGCCACCCCCGAAAGAATGACCCATAAAGCCGACTTTTTTGGTGTCGATGATATTCGGATAATCCTGCGCTGCCTTTACAAAACCCTCCCATAGGGTTTGATAACGGTGATCGATCGTTGTGTCTAGTGTTTTGTAGGGAACGAATACAATTACGAAACCCTTTTTTGCAACAAAATTGTATAACCCCGTATTATATGATTTGTCCTCACCACCATAGGGGTGAGAAAAGAAGATCGTAGGCCGGGGCGTGGTAATGCCTTTGGGGTAAAAAATGGAAACCTGGGTAGACGGATACTGAGGATTGGTAAAATTAATCTCCGCTACTTCATAATTTCCGTCAGCTCCATAACCGGAAACGGGCTTCTGGATCGGTCCCTGGATAGTTTCAGTACCGGAAGGGGGCTGAGTGCTGGCAGAGTTGTCTTTTTTACTGCAGCTGATCAGGCAGGAGCAGAGAACCAGGGTGGCGTAAAACGCTTTAAACGGCATAAAGTGGTAAATATGGACAATAGACTGTTTTGAAATTCAGGAGTTTAATGGCCAGGCCATTTTTTTTGCTTTGTCCATGTATAAGGGAAACCGGTAACAGGGAAGCGGATTTTATGCAAAAAGGTGAGACACTGTCTCACCTTTTTGACAAAGCGGTTTGCTGCCCCTTATTTGATCTCAATAGTCCGGGCAGTTTTTTTTGTCTTTTCGTTTTTTGGAATGGTAAGTTTCAGAATACCATTGCTATATGCAGCATTTACGTTATTCGTATCCACGCTATCGTCAAGCGTGAAAGTCCGGCTAAATGAACGCTGCACGTATTCGTTTCGAGCCCACCCTGTTTTTGTATCCTGATCCTGCTTCTCCTGTGTATGATTGCAGCCAATGGTGAGCAGGTTGTCCTGGATGTTTACATTAAAATCTTCCCGATTGAAGCCAGGGGCAATCACGTCAATTTCATAATGTTGCTCATGTTCCTTTACATTTACGGGTACATTACCCGCAGGCCAGCCGGCCTCCCAGAAATTGTCGTCAAAAAACCTGCGTAAACTGTTCTGTAAAAAGTGGTCAGCTACATTGCCAAAGCTGGTGGCCAGATTGCCATTTTGTCTTTTTGCAATTGTGGTTGTCATAATTACCTCCTTTTTAAGGTTTACATTTTGTTACCAGATCAGAAACGGATTATCGTTCATTTGCCCAAAGCCGGACTTTGGACTCCGTTTCCAGATCCATTTCCTGATCTTTTTCATCTCTTTTTTTAAAAATGCCCCTCAAGCAAAATGCCATTTTTTTGTAGTCTGAAAATCTGGCAAGAAGGCTGAAAAAATTTCACCGATACTGAAAAAAATACAGCCGGAAAATGGCTGTGCCTGACACGGTTAATTCAGTTCATAAAAATCTTCCGTAAAATCAACTTCGTTATTTCCTGATTTTTTAACAGCAGCTCCCCACAGCTTTTTGGGATTGCCGGTAATTTTTTCAACTATACGCTTCATCTCCGGGTAGGGAATGATGGCCATCGCCTCCTTTACTGTAAACCAGCCAATATCTTCGCAGCTTTCCGGCACCTTCAGTTTTCCGCTGTTGTATTGCGCCGTATAGTACTGCATGATAGTTAATGCCGGACGATTGTCGTATTTAAACGTGAACAGGCCGCTCAGTTTCTTCTGGTGTACGGTTATTCCGTGTTCGAGGGCGAGTGTGTCCACAAATGCAGCGATAGAGGAAGGCATGTTATACCGGGTGCCGGGAATTTCCCAGGATCCTCCCCACTTAACGAGCATTATTTTATTATCTGCATTGGATACGATCAACTTGAAAAAAGTATAGTTGTCCTGCTGGGCAAAAAGGCTGGAGCTGCAGAAAAGCAGCAACAAAATGAGGGAGTGTTTCGTTTTCATTGACGATAGATTCAGTCATAAATAGCAGATTACCGTTTTGCAACCCTGCTTAGTACAAGCCCAAGATAGTGTTTCTCTGCTTACTGGCTATATGCAGTTTTCCTTATCCATTCTGCAATGTAGAGCGCTACCTCCTGCCAGCCACTTTGAACACAAATACAATGCGAGCGTCCTTTGAATTCTTTAAAGTCGGTGATGCTTTTTTTATCTTTATACGCTCCAACGTTTTTAATATTTAAGCTTACTGGTATGATGTGGTCTTTTTCGGCGCTTACAAACAGCAGCGGTTGGTGTGGCAGGGTAAAATCAATTTTACCATCGCTGAATCTGCTGCTTCGGGGAATATTACGGCTTTCGGGAATAACTGTTTTTTCATAGAGTTCATCAGACTCTTTTCGGGTGAGTGTATTGCAAATGGCATAATGAAACCACTGCTTTGTACCGCAAAACAAACTATTGCCTTTGAGCGGATTTATAGTGCCGATATTTGATTTGATAAAGCTCCATTTTAAACTCAGAACGCCGCGCGGCGAAGCAGAGGTAATACAGATACCCGCGGCACCTTTTTTCTCTTGTATTAACTTTTGAACAATAAGCCCTCCCATTGAATGACCAATTAAAATGGGGCATTTGCCTCCTAACTGGTCAATGAATGTGCGGTAATGCTTCACTACATCATTAAGACGGATATTCGCCAATAACTTATTGGGGCTTTTCCGAAGCAGTGCGGGTGTGCCTCCGTGATAGGGATAATCAGGAGAATGGCAAATGAATCCCAGACCGGCAAAATAAAGTTTCCATTCGCTCCAGCTATGAGCGTTTTCGTGAAGCCCATGGATAAAGACAATCGGTTGAGAATTCATCTTTTCTTTTTTGGTTTATTTTCACCTGGTTTATCGATTGGTAAACACCTTGTTCTGTGCATAATTTCTGTAAATAAAAATATACATAATAGTGCCGGAGAGAACCTCCTTCTATGGATAAATTTCGTTCTTCTGTAGGTAGTTTATTGCAGTTGGCGGGTTGTATGGGTTTAGGTTAAAAAGACTGGGCCACCAGCAGGCAGAAAAGCCTGCTGGTGGCCCAGAAAACGTGTAATAAACATCGCCGGCGACTGTTGCCTAATTGCTGAAACTGAGTTTTATTTTATAGCGGTATGAGCCGGCTCCGAATTCCTGCTCCAGTTTCAGTACCTCTCTTGTTTTTTTACTGATCCAGAAAACTTCCTTGTTGCCGGGCGATTCATGTACCAGTAACCAGCAGGGAACCTTTTGCTGGTCATAGCTTTCCAGGTCGGCTTCTCCTTTTACAGTATAGGCAACTGTCTGGTAGTCGGAAGCCGTGCCCGGGTCGTAAAAGGGGATCAGGAAAGTGACACCTTTTTTGAAGGGGAGTAAAGGAAAGGTTTCCAGATCCAGGTGCCAGTTTAAGTAATATTTATTCAACGAGGTTTTATAGGAATCCCATATCTTTTTGGCCCGGCTGCCTGTATCTGCGTCGCTCAAAAACCTGTCATTATACTGAACTGTATTGTTTACCATATCTACAACCGTAGAAGTGACTGTTTTTACGGTTGCATTTCTGCTTGTGGCAAACTTCCACCAGGTATTGTGATAAAGCGGGGCCATTGTTTTGGCATCGGAGTACGATTTTACCATGTGCAGAATACTGTCCTTGTCTTCCCATTCCTGGGTAATTTCAATGGCGGGTTTGCCATTATAAGTTGTTCGCTTAATAACCCGGGTCCAAAACTGCGTTTGGGTACGTACCGAGTCTTTTTTCATTTTAAAATAAACCAGATACCGGTGCGTTCCCTCTTTTAATACCGCGGTATTGAGGTCTTTGGGCGAAATCCGGATAGTGTCATTTTTTTGCCCCATCAATATGGCCGAATTGATGAGCAGCGTGGCCAACAGCAGGAGTGATTTTGTTTTCATTTTACAATGTTGTTAATAATGGTGTTAAAGGTGGCCAAACTTTTTATTAGTGCTGCCCGGTTTTATACAAGGCCTGTTTTGCGACCCTCATTTGGTAGACAATAAATGCCCTTTCATAGCCATCTGGCTTAAACTGTATACAAAATGACCGGGATCGTATAAAAAACCAGTAATTTACCTGCGGTAATGACATCGTATGAAGGGTTTTCTTAAACGCGGGCTGGTGGTCAGCATTTTAATCGGCGCCTCTTATTTCCTGCTTTGGGCATTGGCTATCATCATCTCTGTGGATTACAATATTCCGGAGTTTCGCAAGTCGTATGGGTATTCCTGCTGGCAGAATTTATATGGTCTGATGATCAGCCTCCTGATCTTCCACCTGTTTGCCAGTTTTATCAATAAACAAAAGAATAAACTTCCGTGGGGTATACTGGCTGGTATAATTGTGATGCTTCTTTTGTCTGTTGGCCAGCAGCAATGGCTGAAACTGGGGACGCAGATAGGCACTTATCCCGTCATAGAAAAAGAAATGATGACGCGGGGCTATATGATCAGAGGTATAATTTACCTGTTATACGGAATAGCTTATTTTACCAGCATCAAATTGCTGCTGCATGTTGTGCAGCTTAAGAACAGAAATAACAGGCTTCAGTTGGAGAAAAAAACAGCGGAGTTGAACTATTTAAAATCGCAAACCAACCCGCACTTTCTTTTTAATACCCTGAATAACCTCTACTCCCTGGCCGAAGAAAGGTCGGAGCTCACAGCCGGAGCTATTTTACGACTTTCCGATATTTTGCGATTTATGCTGTATGAGTCAACCGCACCATGTATTTCTATCGGGAAAGAAATAAAAATAATCAGGGAGTATATCGAACTCGAGAAAATGAGGTATGATCAGTCACTGGTCATTACCATTAAGGAGGAGGTCGATGATGAAAGCCAGTTGCTGCCCCCTTTATTACTGATTCCTTTAGTGGAAAATGCGTTTAAACATGGAGTTTCTGAGACAATAAACAACCCGTTTATTACCCTGAATCTGCGTGTCAGTCAGCGGAGATTGTATTTTGAAGTGGAGAATTCAAAAAGCCGGAAAGACACTTCTGATGAGTTAAAAGAGCGTATTGGGCTGGGAAATCTGCGAAGACAACTGGACCTCTTATTTGCTGACTATAAACTGGAAATCAGGAATACAGAAAATAGTTTTATGGTAGCTCTGTTTATTAAACTGGACAGTTATGCAAAAGTATAAGTGTATCATAGTGGAGGATGAGCCGCTGGCCACCAACGTACTTAAAAGCTTTATTCAGCGGATACCTTACCTCGAACTCAAAGGCGAGTTCAGAGAGGCTATCAGCGCCAGCCAGGCACTGCAGCAGAATGAAACGGACATCATGTTTCTTGATATACACCTGCCCGAGATAAAGGGACTCGATTTTCTGCGTACACTTACGAATAGTCCGGTAGTTATACTGACTACGGCCTATCATCAATATGCTATTGACGGGTTTGAATTAAGTGTGACCGATTATTTATTAAAACCTTTTTCCTTTGACCGTTTTTTGTTGTCTGTTAATAAAGCCGTTAAACAAATAAATGCAAGTGAGGCACTGGCGAAACGTACTGTACCTGCAGAAGATTCCCTTTTCTTAACTATTGACCGACGAAAGGTGAAAATTCTGTTAGATGAAATTCTCTATGTAGAAAGCAGTCGTGAATATGTAAAGATATTTACTTCAAAAACAAGCTATATTTCCCGGATCGGCACGTCCGAACTGGAGAAAATGCTCCCTCCGCAACGATTCAGGCGTGTGCAGCGCTCTTTTATTGTTGCTATTGATAAAATTGACTCTTACAGCAAGGAATATGTAGAAATTAATGGGAAAAGGATTTCAATCGGAGCAGCCTTTAAAAAAGAAATGGACTATTTTAAAAATGAATAGACCGCCAGTAGCATTGCCGGAATAATAATTTCTTTTGACCGGCGACACGCACCCAAGATGAGCATGATCTAAAAACTTTGAATATGCAAGTAACTCCTTTAAAGCCTGGTGAGTCCAGTTTCGCAAACCTGTTCGATATCTATAAAATCGAAGGATGCGCCTCTTTCAACGACCTGATAGCCCTTTATAATAAGTTTCGGGAAAATAACAGGGGTAAATCCGTTCTTCTGACACTGGATGACCTGGGCCAGGCTGAGTATACCAGCACTCATGCAAAAATGATGCATGATCTCGACGATACAGAAGGGTATGACCTGTCTGCGCTTGATGCCGCTGCTTTCGAGGATGGTGAACATATCGGATACCTTTCAACGCCGTCTGAATTTTTTATCCGGAAGCAAAATTTTTTAAAGCAGGCCGGCAACGTTGATTACACCGATGTGAGCGACCGGGGACTTACCATAGAAGAAGCCGAAGTAAGTCTTTTGACGGCCATCAACACATCTCCGATGACCTACCTCGATAAACAACTCTTACTGGGTGTTGTGCCGGTTGAGCGGGGTTACGAGGCTATTTGCGGATTTCCTAACGGATATTTTTCCGGCGACTTGAATCCTTTTGAAAATTATGCTTTGGCGAAAAGATTTTATGATAAATATGGCTACGAACTTTTTGGCATAGGCGCTTCATTGCTGGGTTTTATTGGGTCGAAAGGCCTGAGCGATCCGCAGATACGTGAAATGGCTGCCGATCTGATGGCGCTTTATGATACACAGGAGGGCATATTGACAAAGCTGATAGAAATAATAAAGGCGAATAATTATTTCTTTATAAAGTATACCGAGACTTTACAATAAAATGAGATTACATGAGCTTATAGAAGGGGATTAATAATAATCCCCTTAGTCGAAATCAAATAAATCGCCAAGAAATCCGCCTTTCTTTTTCTTCGGATAATCACGGTTTTTGTACTCCTCTTCCCGGTATTTATTATCCCTGTTAAATGAACCTGTGGAGTCGGAGTCGTAGCGCTTAGACTGTTCGATGATTTTTTTCAATTTTCCCCTGTCGGGTCATGGCTCCCGGCATTGATGATGATAGGCGATCTCTATATTTTTTTCTGCTATTTAAGGAGCCAGAATTACTGAAGTCTGGATAAAATCATTCGCACTATAGCCTGTGAGAAAAGGGTTATTAGGGGTCATTGTACTGCTTCATGTTTTATTCTGATTGTCTGCTTTTCCCTCAGCGGGGTAGTAAGCATAACGGATCAATATTACTTTTTGATCAATGTTGCCCATGCAAATGAATACTACTACCTATAAAATATGCTTACACTGGCTGATAATTTTGCGGTCATTCATGTTTTATAAAAAACGGCTAATTATGATAAGGAGTGTTTTTATACTGGTAGTAGTACTGCTTCTGGTTAAATGTCGTAAGCAGGACAAGCCTCCGGTATTGGGTGGCGGATGCGTGGCAGCAACTCAACTAACGGGTGTTTTTTTACCATCGGAGGAGATCACGGCTATTCTCAATAAGTATGTGGAAAAGGGATTACCGGGTATTACGTTTATTGCGCGCAAGGGTGATCAATACTGGCAGGAGCAAAAAGGCTTGTCGGGCCGCGAGGAAAACAGCGTGATGCAGCCCTGTCTGGTATGGCCGGCATACAGTATCACAAAAATGTATACGGCTACAGCTATACTTCGGTTGAAGGAGGAGGCAAAACTTTCGCTGGATCAAAAGATCAGTACCTGCCTGCCGGCATCTGTGCTGACAAAGGTTCCCGATGCGGATAAGATCACGATCCGTATGCTGCTGAACCATAGTTCAGGTATCGAAAATTTTTGGGATAACCCCGGCTTTATAATGAGCTATATGGATAATCCGGCACGGGCATACACTATCAGCGATTATCTCGATGCGGCACAGAGCAGGCTGTTTGAAGCCGGTACGGATGCGGCTTATTCGAATACGAACTATTTACTGCTGGCACTCATTATAGACCAGGTGACCGGCCAGTCACATGCAAAGGCGTATGAGAAGTATATTTTCAGGCCGCTGAATCTTGCTTCCACCTATTATCAATTTCTGCCTGATAAAGAACGGAATAATATTCCGCAGTTGTATGCGGATATCGATAATAGCGGTGATCTGATCAATTATACAGATTTATCCTTTGTACAATTCAAAAATGAATATGGTAGTAACAGTATGTTGGCAACTCCAAAAGACTTTGTGGATTTTCTGTATGGTCTTACCCATGGAAAACTCCTGACCGGCACAACGCTGACAGAAATGAAAACCTGGTTGCAGGGCAGCAATTCTTCCGAAATATACGGACTTGGTCTCGAATACTATGAGCAGAATGGAACAGAAATGTATGGTCACAGCGGCAGTAGTTTTGGGGGACGAACGCTGCTGTTATATATCCCGTCAAAAGACCTTACCATTTTTGTGGGAGTTAATGCCAGCGCTGAACTTGGGGGACCGGTACTACTGACTATTGCCGACCTCATGGTAGAACTGGCAGCGGTAATGACCCGGTAAGCCCCCGGTCAGCCCCCGGTCAGCAGCGCAGAATGAGAAGTACTACCTATGCAGGGAGTAGGCAGACCGGTTATATTTGTAGGATTATGAGATGTTTGCTGGTTGGTTTGCTACTCCTGCTGGGTTTGGGAACTGTACAGGGCCAAACCTTGCAGTTGCTGGACGGCAAAAAAAAGTATGCTGTCGTCTATCCTCATTACCTGGAGGATCGCGATAACGTATTTTCTTTTGCACAGGTTATGCAGGCAGACCGCCGGTTCAGACAATCTGCTATACCTGTTCCCGATTTTCTCGGAAACTTTTCTAAAGCAATATGGTACCGGTTTGAAGTGCAGAATAACAGCCCCGACTCGGTCTGGTATTTTCAGGTCAAAGGAGGATATATGCACCGGCTCACACTGTTTCAGCTTTCGGGCAATGTGATCACCGATTCATTAACGCTATGCGCCGATTGTGATATGGCGGAAAGGCCTGTAAGATCCAATAACCTGGTTTTTCCTTTAAAAATCAGGCCCGGAGAACAGAATGTATTTTATCTGCGCGCCACCAGCAAAGCACTGATCCGCGCATCTATGAGTTTTAGTACAATGCAGACGCTTTATGAAAGGAATATTCTGACTTCTTACGGAGATGGCTTTTTAACGGCTCTGGCCGTATCGCTTATGCTATATAATCTGTTTGTATATTTTTCATTGCGTGAGCGGGTTTACCTGTATTACATTTTTTATATTCTTGTAACCATCGTACATACAAATCTTGTAGCAGGGCAGTTGCTGTTACTTTTTCCAGGTCTCGATTTTTTAAACACGAGCCTGCTGCTGCCACTCCTGGCCTTATTCAGCATACTCTTTACAAACTCTTTTTTACAGACGCAGCAGTATGCGCCGTTCATTTACAGGATACGGCATCTGATGAAAGTTTTTTTTGTTATTCCCGTCCTGTTGTATTTTTCTGGTGAATATGGAATAGCCATTTTAGTTGTTTCTGTGCTCATGTTTCTATTGTTCTTTTACTGGATACTGGCCGGTATTCTGGCGTATCGAAATGGCTTTCAGCCCGCTATTTATTATATACTCGGTTTTGGCGCATTGATAACCATGAACCTGATTTTCGAATTGAAAATACTGGGCTTTATTACAGAAAACTACTGGATCGACTCAGCGTTGTACATTGGTTCGGCGCTCGAAGCTATTATCCTTTCATTTTCGCTGGCCAGTAAAATAAATTTTTACAAAAGAGAAAAGGAACTCATACAGGAAAAAGCCTATCAGCAAGCGGTCAATTTTTCCCGTGATCTGATCAATATGCAGGAACAGGAAAGAAAGAGGATCGCCACCGAACTGCATGATAGCGTGGGTCAGAAACTGATCGTTATTAAAAATAAAGTATTGCGGTTTACTAAAACAGGTTCATCTGGCTTTCAGCAAAACCCAGAGGGCCTGGCTGAGAGTGTAGCCGATGCCATACAGGAAATTCGCAGTATATCATACGGCCTGAGGCCTTACCAGATCGACCTGCTTGGCCTGGCTCAATCTATTAAAAGCCTGGTAGCCGAAAGTTTCGACACACTGGATATTTCCTACAGTCTGCAGATCGATCAGGTAGATGATATCAAAGATCCCGATCTGCAGATCAATATTTATCGTATTATCCAGGAATGTATTAATAATATCAGCAAACATTCAGGGGCGAAGCAGGTGGCGATTGATGTGAAACGGGAGGGGGGGGTGCTGTATATACATATTGAGGACGATGGCATTGGTTTTGATCCCAAGGCAACGGTTAGTGGCTTTGGGTTAAAGGGAATCCGGGAACGGCTGCATATCATGCACGGAACAATCGAAATCAGTAACGCTGCGCCTCGCGGAACTTTTTTTAAGATGTCTATTCCTGTTAAATAATTTACTATGACTACTACAAAAACTAAAATACTGATAGCAGACGATCACCCTATATTCCTGAAAGGTTTACAGGAGGTGCTCGAAGATGAAGCCGGACTGCAGGTTGTCTGTAAGGCATCGAATGGAACCGATGCGATTAATGGAGCGCTCAATCGTGACCTGGATATTGCCATTTTAGATATTGATATGCCCGGCGCCAACGGGTTGCAGGCAGCAGAGCAGATTCTCGCCGCCAAACCTGCAGTGGCAATTATTTTACTGACCATGCATAAGGCCAAAGATGCCTTTTTAAAGGCGCTGGAGATTGGGGTTGCCGGCTATGTATTGAAGGAGAATGCCGTAATAGATATTGTACATGCTATAGCCGCTGTGGAGCGCAACCATTCCTATATCAGTCCGGAAATGTCCTCGTACCTGCTAAAACAGAAAAATCGTCCTGCAATGGGAACCGCCGGATTACTTGACACGCTTACTGCATCAGAGAAAAAAATAGTGCAACTGATAGCGCAGTACAAGTCTACACGCGATATAGCCGAAGAGCTTTTTATCAGTGAAAAAACCGTTTCCAATCACCGTATGAATATTTCACGGAAGCTAAACCTCAGTGGTAAAAACAGCTTATTGCGTTTTGCGATTGAAAACACCCATGAATTGTAATGAGCAGTAATACCCACGTAATTGAATAACATTCCTCATTGACCGGCAGCTGTATGGCAAATAGTTTTGTTGAAAAAACAAACTACCATGAAGTACTATCTGGCTATGCTGCTTACCTGCTGCTCCATGATTGCAGCTGCGCAATCTGATGCAGGAAAAAGAAAATTCGGGTTGAAGGTTGGCGCCAATTTTTCGACCATACATTTTAAAGAACCCACCGAAATGAAATTGAGATCACGCCAGGGAATGATGGTGGCGGGTTTCTTTTCCCCCTCCACCAGGGGTGTGCTGGGTTACAGAAGCGAAATTGTCTATTCCCGCCAGGGCTTTACCTCTATAACAGACAACATCAAAACCATTGTTACCAACGATTACTTATTGCTCCCTCAGTTTACTACCATTAATATCAGCCGGTTTCTGCAGCTACAGTTAGGAGGACAAATTGGTTATTTGATAAAAGCTGAAGGGAAAACTTTGTTACAGGACTTTAATATGACTGAGATAACTAATCGGATTGATTATGGTGCAGCCGGAGGAATTGAAATATATCCTTTCAAAGGTCTCATTATTGGCGGTCGGTACAGTATGAGCTTTGGTAATGTTTACAAACCTTCAGCTGTTGAACCCTGGCCTGATGAGCCTGGTGCAGGCAGATATGAACTCAAATCAAAGAGCGGCGTTGTGAGCCTCTTTATGGGCTACCGTTTTTAAAATAATTCATCTAAACCATACAACCAATGAAAAAGTATATTATCCTGATATCGCTGATATCAGCCATCTTTATATCCTGTAAAAAAACGAACGAAGGAAATGCAGGATCAGGTATTCCCGGAAAACAGGTGAGGCTGCCACACGGCGACCCGGTTGGGGAAGCAACCACTATCCGGATCGGTTCACAGGGTGGGGAATTGATCAGTAACGATGGACGAATGAAGATTTCGATTCCTTCGGGAGCCGTTACCGAAACAACATTGTTCAGCGTGCAGGAGGTTGAAAATGTACTGGAGAGCCAGGCCAGATCGTATCGCCTGCTTCCGGAAGATGTCAGTTTTCAGAAACCGGTCACGCTTACCTATTACTACGGCGGACTTGAAATCGGGGGCATGCATCCCGATTTTCTTTTTCTGGCTTTTCAGGACAGTGAAGGATATTTTTTCAGTGCCAATAAAACCCGGGGCAACCGGCAGCAACAAACCCTTACGGTAACTACCACCCATTTCAGCGACTGGACTTTTTTTTCCGAGTATGAACTGTATTTTCCCGACGATCACACACTCACTGAAGGCGAATTGCAGCTTAAGGTAAAAGAGGAAGCTAAAATCGCATTATTGTCACGCAAAGTAAATCAAAAGGTAGACGAGTCAGAGCTGCCCGAGGTAATCGCTGACCCAATCGTACATTCAGCTACCTGGGATTATTCGCCCAAAAAGGGCACAATGACCCGGACACCGGATTTCTCTCAGGGAGTAACCTATACGGCACCTGATTATGTAAATGGCATCGAACGTACCTATATAAATGCCACGATCAATGGTAAACTTGGCACAGACAACCGGGGAAATATTGTACAGCAAATGCAATTTATTCTGCCTGTTGTGATCACCAATGATGATTATTTTATTCTTTCCGAATCCGGAACCGAAACCATTGCATCCGATTTCAGTGTCATTTATATTCCCGGAATGGGATGTCAGGCCACCGCCAGTTTTTTTTCGGGCTATACACTCAATTTTTATACGTATGGAGGCGGCATAGGAGGGTTTGAGTACGGTTGGGGTGGTGAACTGGGTAAAGCTACCATGGAATTGTCTGAATTGGGCGGAAATTCATTTATAAGTCTCCGGCCAAGGGATTGTAATGGTGGTGGCGGAGAACCAATTTTCTCGCCAGGTAAAGTCGTATTAAAATCTGTGGCTAATGCGGTGGGTCAATACTTTGAAGGAGAGTTTTCCGCCACACTGTATTTTTTCGATTTCTGTGAGAAGCCCACACCAAAGCAACTTTCAGGAAAATTCAGGTTGCGGCGGCGTATTTAATGGCAGGTTTATACTGGCGGCAGAGTTTTCGAAGAAAAGTTACTTCTGATGCCGCATAATTCGTTTTCCGGAAATCTTTCTTGTATAGGAGGGTTTCCGGTTTTTTATATTAGAATGATTGGTTTTACTAAATGCATTGCCATTGTTGAGAAAGACAATAACAATTTTTTTCCTTTCGTTAATGGGAAATACCTAGTTGCCGGTAGGCATAGAGTATTAGAAACCGGTAAAGGGACAATAAAATGAATTGATCTGCGTTAAGACAAGCTGTATTTTATTGTCGTAGAGAACATATTAGCTTTAATCGATTTTACTAATTAAACCGCTTAAAGCTTGCATGCTCTTTCGTTATATAATATATTTATAGTTGGAATTTATTTTTTCATCCAAAACCAAACTGCCGTCAACGTCATATTTACTACTTATTCTCCTTTTTATTTATTGTAATTGTCAGTTAGCGCCTTGTGCCAGTTGATTGTATCGCGTAATCTGCTGAATGAATCAGATAACGCAGCTTCAACCCGGTAAAGAGGATGTTAATATAGTTTATTTCTGACGCCAGTGTGTCCATGCCGGCTGCACTGTAACCAATCCCATAAAAAGCCAAATCCAACCACTTATGATCCGAAAATTTACCCGAAATTTTTTGTTGTTTCTTTTCGCCCTGGCCGCATCAATGAAGTTTGCCCCGGTATATGCCCAGGCTTATACAGAAAGTTTTAATGACATCGCTACTCTGGCGGGATCTGGATGGCATATCCAGAATAACAGCACCCCGATTGGAGCTCTCGGCTGGTTTCAGGGTACTGCAACCAATGCTACGCCATCACCTGGCCCCTTTAACTCTTATGCGGGAGCTGCTAATGCCTATATAGCAGCCAATTTTAACAGCACCGGCAGTACAGGTACCATCAGTAACTGGCTGATTACGCCCAACCGAACGCTCCGTAACGGCGATGTTTTTACTTTTTATACCCGCAAGCCAACTATAAGTGCTGGTATGGTGGACTATCCCGACAGGCTTGAGGTTCGTATGAGCACAAATGGGGCAAGTACCAATGTAGGCGCCGGCGCCACCGGCCTGGGCGACTTTACCAGGTTACTGCTCTCAGTCAATCCAACACTGGTGGCGAATGTCTACCCGCAGGTATGGACACAATACACTATTACTATTTCAGGACTTCCGGCTCCCACCTCGGGGCGCATAGCCTTCCGGTACTTTGTAACGGGTGCCGGTTCTTTGGGAACCAATAGCGATTATATAGGTATTGATGAAGTAGCCTATACTCCATATATATGTCCTGTACTTACGCTCAATCCGACCACTTTGCCTGGTGGCACAGCAGGTTCGGCATACAGTCAGTCGCTGGCCCAGACAGGAGCACTTGGAGCGCCAAATTATGCGATTACAGCCGGAGCGCTGCCTCCTGGTCTTACACTCAGTGCAGGTGGTACCATAAGCGGTACACCTACTGCAACGGGAACATTTAACTTTACGGCTACTGTTTCAGATGCCAGTGGCTGCTCAGGTTCCAGAGCCTATTCCATAACTGTTGTGTGCCCCGCTAATCCAATCACATTTACTGCTCCGTCGCTGATTTGCAGCAACAGCCCTGTGACGCTGACAGCATCGCCGGCCGGCGGCACATTCTCAGGTACCGGAGTATCTGGCAATACCTTTGACCCCTCGGTAGGTACACAGACACTTACTTACGATTATACAGATCCTTATGGATGTGCTTTCTCCTCTACAGCTGTCTTTACGGTAGCTCAGGGTGGTGTCACATCTGTTTCGCCCGGCACACAGACTATTTGCAGTGGCGATGCTATTGCAAATATCATAGCATCCAATACTGTGTCAGGCGCTACCTACAGCTGGACAAGAGATAATACGGCATCTGTAACGGGCATATCTGCTTCAGGTACCGGTAATACAATCGCCGGCTCACTGGTTAATACAACTACTGCTCCTGTCACCGTTACGTTTAGTATAGCGGGCACAGCCAATGGCTGTACAGACGGTACGAAGTTGTCTGCCGTACTTGTAAATCCCAGACCGGTTGTTAATGCTATAGCAGCCCAAACTATCTGCTCGGGTTCAGCTATTACAGCTGTTAATCCATCTGGTACTGTTGCCAATACTACATTTACCTGGACCCGTAACAATACAACTGCTGTAACAGGTATTGCTGCCAGCGGCTCAGGAGCGATCAGCGGTTCGCTGGTGAATACTACCAATGCTCCGGTAGTGGTAACCTTTACCGTTACGCCTTCGGCAAATGGCTGTACAGGCACCCCGGTTACATTCAATGTAACAGTAAACCCCACACCAACCGCTACGGCTTCCATTGCCACGCAAACGGTTTGCTCTGGAGCTATTACTCCCATCAATCTTAGTGGAAGTGTAACGGGTACTACTTTTAACTGGACAAGAGACAATACAACCGCGGCAACCGGCATTGCGGCAAGCGGATCGGGAAATATTTCCGGTACACTCACCAATACAACAAGCAATCCTGTAACCGTAACATTTACGATTACACCCGTTGCCAATGGATGTGCCGGTACGCCGATAACGGCTACAGTGACCGTTGGTGCTGCACCTGTTATTGTTTGTCCTGCCAATATCAGTATCAGTAATATCACCAATACATGCGGAGCGCCGGCTACCTATACAGCCAGTGCAACAGGTATTCCTGCACCGGGTATCAGTTATAGTTTTTCTGGTGCTACTACAGGTAGCGGCAGTGGTACAGGCAGCGGATCCGTTTTCAATGTAGGCGTTACGACTGTTACGCTTACTGCAACCAACAGTTGCGGTACCAGCAGCTGCTCGTTTACTGTTACCGTGCTTGACACGCAAAACCCCACCATTTCCTGTCCCGCCCCGGTAACGGTAAGCTGCGCCGGTGAAGTACCTGTTGCGGACATTTCAAGTGTTACTGCGGCAGATAACTGTTCGGGTGTTACAGTCACTCATGCAGGCGATGTGATCACCAATCAAACCTGTGCGAGCCGGTATACGATCGAAAGAACTTATCGGGCAACCGATGCAGCCGGCAATACCGTTACCTGTACACAAATCATTACTGTAAATGATCAGACAGCTCCGGTAATCAGTTGTCCCGCCAATATCACAACTGCCACACCTGTTGGTTCCTGCAATGCAGTAGTGAACTTTGCAGTGACGGCTACCGACAACTGCAGCGGACCGGTTACCATTACTACGATGCCTGCTTCAGGATCCGTATTCCCACTCGGTACTACCACCGTCACAGCAACTGCTACAGATGCCTGCGGCAATAGTTCTGTCTGCACATTTACTGTAACGGTGACCGATGGTCAGTTGCCGGTTATTGCTGCTCAGCCAGCCAATCAGGTTATTTGTGCCCAGGGAGATGCTGGCTTTAGCGTGACAGCGTCAAATGTACTGAGCTACCAGTGGCAGATACAGCAGGGTGGAAACTGGGTCAATATCAATGGAGCTAACAATAGCACTTATGCCATCGCCAATGTCACACCATCAATGAGTGGCAGGGTATATCGTGTAATGCTGACAGGACATTGCACTACTATCTATTCAGATCCTGCAACGCTGACTGTAAATCAACTGCCTCAGCCTTCTATTCTCACTCCGGCAGAAGTTTGCATTGATGACCGCAGCATTCAGTTGCAGGCTACACCTGCAGGAGGTGCATTCAGTGGCCCTGGTATTACAGGCAGCAACTGGAACCTCGAAATACCCGCGGCGGGCAATCACAGCATCAGCTATACATATACAGACGGTAATGGTTGCACCGTCACGACCAGCAAAGTGGTTAATCTCCGCTTTTGCACGAGTTTCAAGAGTGTGCTGGAGCTGCAGGCGTATCCTAACCCCACTGATGGAAAAGTGACGGTGAAAGCACTGATAACAATGGATGCAACCTGGAGCATCGGCGCCAATGATCTTGTCGGACGCCAGGTATGGCAAAAGGATATTCCATTGCGGAAGGGCTGGAATGTATTTGAGGTAGATCTGACAGGCAAACTGCCAGGACTGTATATAATCACACTCAGTCGTGGCGGAGGCCGTAAAGCAGATATCAAGGTGTTGAAGGTTAACTAATCAGTAAGCAGAATAAAAATAAAGAGGCTGTCTCAACGTATGAGGCAGCCTCTTTTTATTCAGGTCCTGATGCAGGCCAGCAGGCGTTTAAGCGATTCTCAGGACCTTCGTTTATTTTTGGCACAACCTCTTTGTTTTACAGGAGCCGGTGTGTATTTGTCAAAATAGATTTTTACAGCATCAACGGCCATGCTGGTTCTGTACTGCGATGGCTGCCTAAATGTCTGCAGAGGAGCTGTTTTGCATCCCTATATCCAAATTATCATATAATATCCTTTCCAGTTCGTTTAGTTTAAACGGGCGGTGCAGCCTGGGATGTGCCTGTTCATCGGTCAGCGGATCGTCCAGCTCATATTTATCGGAGATAAATATCATCGGAAACCCGGATAGTTTATTTTCTTCGCCGCAGATGCGCAGAATATCATTACCGTTGGTAAAAAAAGCTTCTGCATCAAAGATCAGTGCGTGAACCGGCTGTTGCCTGATAGTAAAGGTAAATTCGGCCGGGGTGGTCACGATGTGGAATCCCTTCTTTTTGAGAAAGTGCTTCACATTTAAAAAACTGTTTCGATTGAAAATCGAAATGTATACGGTGAATGGCGGTATCGTCATTGGTAGCTAAAGAGTTTCGGAAAACAGATGTCCCTTTTTTCGGAAACCGAAACAGGTATACTTTAATTCCTATAGACGCAGTGGCTGCATGCAGGTCACATTTTCCGGGATTTTTTTAATGGGGTCACCTGTAAAAAAGTAAACCCGGTACCAACCTGGTAAACAGGTGGTACCGGGTAGGGTACGGATCTGACAATCATAAACCTGTTTGTATCAGGACTGCTACTGTCCGGGTACATCGATGATCTCTACTTTCTCCTCTACCAGTTTCCGGATAGGTATTGATATCAGTTTGTTATCTGTTTTTAATATAAAATTGATAGAATCCATTCGCTCAATAACCCCTTCCGTATCCTGTACCCGTATACGCTGGCCAACATGAAAATTCTTTTTTGTATACAGACCAGCGAGTATATTTCCGAGCACATCTTTTGCACCCAATCCGAATGCCAGTGCAAAAGCCAGAAAGATGGAGCCAATAATGATAATGAAGTTTGAAGTAATAGCCCCGGTATCAATACCAGCCTGGTTCAGTGATGTAATCGATATGAGTATCATAATTACATAATAGGCAATTGTGCTGATAAGGCCGGAGGCCTGTACGCCTACAGAGTTGATGCCGGTGCTGATGGCCTTACGTACAAAGCCGGCCACATACAAGCCGATAATAAAAATGAGGATGGCACTAAAAAGCCGTGGGAGATAGGCAATGAGATTGCTGATCTCCTGCGTTACCACTTCCCAACCCAATGTCTCGGAGGCAAAAACTGCGAATAACAAAATAACTGTCCAGTAAACTGCTTTTTTGGCAATCTGTGCGAGGTTCCAGCCCGTTTCATTTTTTTGGGAAACATCGCGCCCAAGTGCCCTGCTGGTAAATTTTTCAAACTTGCTTAACTGTATAGCTTTGGATACGAGATAAGAAAGGCTGCGGGCAACTAATATACCGATCAGCATTATAACCAGGGCAATGAGTATGCCCGGTAAAGTTTCAAATATCTTATGCCACATTGCGTTGAAAGCGTCCCAGAAATTCTGACCGACCGTTTGAATTTTGTCCATAACGTGTTTTGGTTGAGTGTACGGTAATAAGGTTTAGAGCGAAAAATCTTCCTTTCCGCCCAGGCGTCCGGCCTCTCTGCCGGTTTCTGTTTTAAAGAGCTTCTGAACGGTTTCTAAATATTTCAACGAAAACAGTTCGGCGATGTCGGAAAAAACACGGATATAACTGATATCACGCATTAGCTTTTCCCTTACATCGGCCGGTACTTCATTTTCCTGGCGCAATCGCTTAAAAGGGTTTAATTTTTCTGTCATTGTAGATTCATTTCATTATTATTTACACAGGGTTACTATCCTGCTTTTTGCTCTTTTTAATCGCATTTTTACCGCACTTTCGCCCAGGCTCAGCGTCTCCTGGATATCTTTTATACTCATATCATCCTGGTATTTCATCAATAGTATCATCCGCTCTTCGGGACTGATCTCAAACAGGGCCCATTCCAGTTGCCTGGCACGTATCTGCAGAAATTCCTGATCATCTATTTCCACCTCATCCGATGTATCGTGGTTGTCGAATAGTTCCACTACTATGTTTTTCTTCCGGAGGAAAGACATGCAGAAATTATAGGTGATCGAATAAAGCCAGGTGGAAAAAAGTGCATTGCCCTTAAACTGGCTCAAACTGATAAATACCCGGAGAAAGATATCATGTGTCAAATCCTTGGCATCTTCCGGTTTTTTAATAAACATCAGGCATTTATTATAAACCGGTTTAGAATACCGGTCATATAAGATCCCAAACCAATAAGGGTCGTTCGTTTTTCTTATTTGTTCCACTAATTCAGCGTCCGGCATTTCGGAATAATTCGGCATGGTTTCTATCCTTAACTCTCCCATTAGACGGGATAATCTTAAAAAGTCACATAAATGGCTGATACAATTTGAGGTAGCTGCTTTTTTATGCTGTTTCGGTATAACGAACCAGATAAAGCCGCAACTATTTTTTCTTTAAATCAATTAATTATAAATATTTGTTTTAATTAATTCATTTGAGCAACTTATTTTGCATAAACAAAAAAGCAACCCGTCAGGGCTGCTTTTTTGCTGTAAATATTTTTTATTGTTCACCTGTCATATGTTATCAATTCTGTTTATGCCGCCGGATTCTTTTTAATCAGGAGTTAACCCTTCCCGTCTCCCATACATGCAGCGATCTGTCGATCTTTTTCAGCAAATTCAAAATAAGAAACGCATGAATGGCCTGCTTTCGTTTTCTGCCGGCAGTTGTAACAGAAATAAAACTCCATTAACAAAGGCAGCAGGTTTACAGATGTTTCTTTATTATAACTGTATCCAAAACACTTCTTGCGCCGATATATAACTAAGATAAATAGAATCCGGTGGTCATATAAGTGCAATCGTATGCGTAAGAAATATAATAATACAGTTAAAGGAAAAAGCGGCTGCCCGGCATTTTTCGTCGGATACTCAATTTTTTCCGACCGATTCTAAAATCTGCTTTCAGGCCTCGGTGCAAGGATTCATTTTTGTCTCAGTTAATCAAAATCCTTACCGATGCAATCTGCTTTCCGGCTTTCCGGTTATTATACCGGCCTGCTTTTCTTTCTTTTTTTATCGGCTGGCTGCCAGTCGCCTCAAGGAAACGCAGAGCCTTCTGCATCGCCATCTATTAATTCTTCTCCGTCAAAAAATAACGAACCGCTGGTAGCCACTATCGGAAATGTGTATGCGAAAGGGAGTGGAAAATTTGATATAGATATACAGGTAAAGAAAGGGAAATTGAAGCTGGGCGATAAAGTAGATATCGTGAATGCATCTGGAATCCGGTATGCTGCTACAGTTTCGGCAATGCGCAATCCCTATGAAGATGTAAAGGAAATAGAAGACAATGAAACTACACATTATATCGTGGTGATGGGGCCGGCAGATGCGCGGTTTGATGCAGATTTTGTACTCGTTAATCCGGGTGCAGATGCGGCTGCAGCTCCTGTTGCCAGCCGGGCAGCCTTCACCGGTCATATCAATAATCAACCCTGGAAAGGAGCGGAGTTTCCTTATTCATTTTCGTTATTCCAAAAAGGGGTAGAGAAGTTTGCCGGCAATAAGCCCTATCTCATGTTGGCATTCCGAAGTATGGATGCTACAGACGACCGGCAGCTCACCATCATGGTTTTTACGTCCACTGCTCAGCCGGGCATATATGAAAAAGATAAGCTGGAAATCCTGTTAAGCGGTTCTCCTTCTGGCAATATAACCAATCCGGAAATGTGGGGATACGCGTTTCCGGCCAATAAGCAGGTGCAACTAAAGGTGGAGATAATCTCTTTTAATAAGCAGGATAATAATTCAGGTACGATCTCGGGTAAAATAAGCGGCCATCTGGTAAAAGCTTTGGGCAAAGACATTATTCCGATTGAAGGATCCTTCACTAATCTGAAGGTAACTATATACAATGAACCTTATCTGGGAGGAAAGCCCGGGCTATAATGATGATAGCGTAAAGGGAAAATTACCCGCCTGTACTTTTTATACTAAATCGTTTCTATGAATAAAAAAACAGTCCTTATCCTGGCAGCTTTGTTGTCTGGCATGCTGCCAAAAGCACAGATCAATACCAATGCGATCAGAAAAGTAGCAACCGGGCAAAGTGCTGCTGCTTATTTCCGTATTACGGTAAAAGGGTTTACCTGTATGCGCGAAACAGCAGATGATATACTGGAGCGCGATGGCAAACATGATGAAGTATATCTTACTTCTTTTAGCTTTCTTGTAAATACTTCGGGGGTTGCACAATCCAACAGTGCGGTCCGTACGCGTACTAAAACACTGGGGGATATCAATGGCCGTTCTTCTACGGAATATCGGTGGATGGCGGGGAGCGCTACCGGTGGCCTGGGCGGTATTCAGAGCGGAGATAATCTGCCGGATGCGGAACCATGGAAAAACAATGCTCCGTCAAGTGGCGATCTGCTGCCCTTTGTGCTTTGGGAAGGTCAGCTGACCGAAGGGGCAAATATAGCAGTGATACATCCTGGTCTGATGGAGTGGGATGGTCCGGCCGATTTTCTAACCACCTTCTGGCACAGCAGTTTTATAGCTCAGGCGCTTAGACCGGCAATAGGGTTGGCATCGTTACCCTTCCGGGCCCTGGGTATTGGAGAAAATACTTCCTACAACGAAACAGATCCGGGGGTATGGCCAATACCAGAAGCTGCACAGAACTTTGGTGATGTTTTTTATAAATCAGATTTGTCTGGCCTTACCAACGAACAAAAAAAACAATTGATGGTAGCCTCAGGCAAGCCGGGCGATCGGCCTGTAGGGGTGAATGCGGAAAGTATTTACAATCCACTGCAGATCCGGTTAAATTATACAGCCGCTTCGCAGTTGGTGCAAAAAGATTTTGGATATGGAAATGGTATTATACCAGTACGCTATAAAGATGATGACCAGTACAAAGGCGAGTACATTCTGTACCTGGCTATAGAAAAGATTACTGATCCCGCTCAAAAGAGCAGAATCAATGTCACACATCTCAACAATTTTGATCCGCTGGCCAGCTATAGCCTGCGCAATGTGTACGCTGCAGATAAGGAAGCCGATATATTAAATGGAGGTACAGCCAGCAATACACTGGTTGTATTGAATGAGCTCAAAGGGCTGCGCAGTCAGCGCTGGAAGATTAAAAAAAGTAATCAGTACTATTTTACCATTACCAATCAGTACAACAATCTCAACCTCGACATTCTTAACAGAAATGATGCGAATGGCAGCAATATCGTAACCAGCCGCCCTGCGGTAAATGATCCTAACGAAACCCAACAGTGGTCATTTATCGGCTACTGCGATGGTAGCTGGCTTATCAGGAATGCGAAAACCCAGCGGGTAGTAGAGGTATATAATGCGCAGACATCGGTAGCTGCTCCATTGGGCCAAATGGACGCCACGCATACAGCCAATCAGCGCTGGTTTATTGAAAAGAAATGAATTATTGATCATAAACACTGAGTTGGTATATGAAAAGAATTCTTCTGTTTATTGCGGTTCTACTTACGGCTGTTATACTGCAGGCGCAGAACTGTGACTATTATTTTCTGCAGGAAGGAAAAACAATTGAAATCGGGTTTAAAAACAAGAAAGGAAAAAGTACTGGCCGCCAGGTTTACAGTATCAGTAAACGTGAAAAAAAAGGGAATAGCGTGTCAGCTACCGTTAGCTCCGAAATGTTTTCTGCAAAAGGTAAAAGCGAAATGAAGTCAGAAAACCGGGTTAGCTGCGAGAATGGAAAGCTCGTCTGTGATATGCGGATGTATGTACCCGCAGGTCAGCAGGAATACCTGGGCAACAGTACTGCCAAAGTAGATGAGGCTTATCTGGAGTATCCGGCCAGTATGAAAAAAGACGATCAGCTGAAAGATGGCCGGTTTAGCGTGAATTTTAAAACAGAAACCGGGCTTACGGGCTCCCTGTCGGTGAGTATAACCAATCGAAAGGTGCTGGATAAGGAAACTGTAACAACACCGGCCGGTACCTGGGAATGTTTTAAAATTTCCTGTACCACAAAGGTCAATACCAAAATCTTGCTGAATGTACCGGTGACTATAAATGTGATCGAGTGGTTTGCCCCGGGTTTTGGTATTGTAAAGACGGAAGCTGGCAGCTCCACTACTGAAATAATCGCTATCCGATGACCATGAAAAGAAAACTCCTCTTTACAAGCCTTTTATTGCTGTTAACCACAGTCAGAATCTGCGCGCAATCCGATTGGAAGAAACCAACGGTATTTATCCTTAACGGCAAAGATGCGGATATTGTATATCGCTACGGCGACGTAGACAACCTCAATCAGGGATGGTCGCCAGGGTACAATCCTTTTACCGGAAAAACAACCTACCCTCATCGCTTTCCCTTTAAACCTACTGCGGCTGACCCGGCAGGTACCGACCGGATTATGGTGGCCAGCGGTTTCAAAAATACCAGCAGTAATACCGATGGATATACCAGTTCTACCAAACGGCCAGCCAATCTGCCCGTACCATTGTTGTTGAAATGGCCTACTTCCGGAATAGAAGTTAGTAAAGCTGTGCTTCAAATATTCCTGGATGACTTTCAGCCCGGAATTTTTGCAAAAAACTATTTCGTATACATCGACAACGAGCGTATTCCGTACCTGGAGTACCTGATCAATAACCTGTCGCAATCCGGGCCTGTTGGCAAATTGGTTACCATTGATATACTGCCACAGTATCTTAAATTTTTTGAAGATGGCGAAGTGAAAATACTGATTGATGATGCCTACACCCGGAATGGTGACGGGTATGCTATTGATTTTATTCAGTTACTCATCAATCCAAAAATACCGGCGAAGGGAATTGTGAAAGGGAAAGTTGTTAATTATAAAAACGATGAGCCTATTGCAAATGCTTTGGTCACGGCATCAAACGGAGCACAGGCTTATACAGATATGAATGGTCAATTCAGGCTCACGGGTATTACGGCTGGTCTGGCTGTAATACATGCAGGTAAGAGTGGCTTTAAGATCGCATTTGCTACGAAAGATGTAACAGATAAGGATACCGCCGATTTTATTAAACTCGAATTGCGACCGGAAGAAATCACTGACGCAGGAGCCCTTGAGCGGATCATCAGGGAAAAAGGTCAGCTGGAACTCCGTACCATTTTCTTTGATGTAAACAGCAGCACCATAAAGCCTGCTGCAGAGCCACAGTTGAAGGAACTGGCCATCATGCTGAACAAAAACGCCGGTATGAAGCTGGAGCTAAGTGGTCATACGGATAATGCGGGCACAGATGCAGGCAACCTGCAGTTGTCACGGCAACGGGCCGAGGCCGTACTGGCATGGTTGCATAAAAATGGAACCGATATAAGCGGTATTGTTCCCCAGGGTTATGGGGCTGCCAAGCCTGTGGCAGATAATAATACGGAAGAGGGCAGAGAGTTGAACAGAAGGGTCGAGATCAGGGTAATAAATGAAAAGCTGTAAACAACAGCAGACCTGTTTAAAAGTTTAAAATCTGAAAATATGCTTCGCTTATTCTTTATCAGCGTATGTTTTGTTTTTTATCAATATTGTCTGGCACAGGATGGGATAGCTAAAACAGCTATTAATCCGGTGCGGCTGACATTGAAGAAACATGCCACAGCCGAGTCAGTGCTCATTGGAGGAGCAGAAGGAAGAGCAACCGTAAAGCCTCAATACCTGCTGCTAAGCGGACAGGATATGTTTCAGCCACTGCTCATCACTTTGACGGCTGCACAGAAAAATATACCGGTAAAGGTAACCCTTCATAAAGATAGCTGGGATACCGATGATATGAGTGCTACAACTGATGAAGATGGGTATTGTGAATTTAAGATAAGAGCATCTGGTGAAGTGGGCATTAAAATAACCGCCGGTGAGGAAGCAGACTATATGCTTATGGCAGTGGCTGGAAAAGAAATAATGCCCGAACTGGCTTCGCCGTTTGTAGATAAAAAGAATACAAAAGAAAGCGTAGCGCCGCCTGCGAAGAAAGAGGGACCCAATACCCGGCTATACCTGATTATTGGGGTTGGACTGCTGGTTATAATTGCCCTGGTATTATATCTGCGGAAGAAAAAGGCGGCTGTTATATTTCTGCTGGCCCTGCTGCTGCATACCGGCGTACAGTCACAGCAGGTAGCAGATGGCAATACTGTAGAAGCTATACGTGAAGAAACGGAGAAAAAAATAAAGGAACGTACAAAAGAAACCTATGACAAGTTTGGTGAAAAAGGCGAAAAGGCCGCTAAAATACTGATAAGCGGTGTTGAACTTTGGAAAGCATTTAAAGACCTCAACACCTGTACCAGTTCTGCTGCAATGCCGGGTATGCCTTCGGTACCCTCTTTTTGTGCCGCCGGTGAGGATACGGAACAGGACTGTGCCGAATGTTTCAGAGAGGCGCGCAAAGAGTTTAATGAAGTGCGTTATAAATTCATCAAGCTATCGGCTATTTACCGCTGCACAAAGGAGTATGCCGATAAAGCCAAATCATTTGGTGATGATGTCAGCAGTATTCATGCGGTACAGGGCCTTGCCTGGCAGGCAGAGAAAAGGAAGATAGAACAGTCTGTAGATAATCTCAAAAAGGTATATGACGACAAGTATGTCGAATTGCTGGAGAGGTTACATACCGCTATGATGAAGCTGGATGCCTGTGAGGCGGATTATGGGGAAGAGGACTGGTTTGATCGATATGGGTTCATTTTTTATGAGTACATGAAGGAGAGCTACCGCAGAAAAGATTAAAATCTTATAACCGGAGAATACTGTAAACTAATATTATTTCATATAAAACCATAACCATGAACCTGAAGATTGTTTTATCAGCGGCAATCATTGTTTCGTTGACTGCCTGTAGCAACAACCCGGAAAATTCAACAAAAGAAACCACTGCGCCTGCTGCCGAAATGACTGCACCAGAATCGGGTAAAGCCGTATCCCAGCCTGCGGCCAGCGAACAGACGGCGCAGGTTTCTTTTAAAGTGAATGATACCCTGGCGCGAACAATTCCCAACGGCAGCAGCGACAGTGAGGAACAGCTTGGACTCTATACGGCAGCAGTAAAATCGCTGAGTCTCTCGCTGATAGGCGATGTGCCCCAACGCCCGCACCGTGGCTTTCTTAATTTCAGTATAAAGGATTTTAAGCTTGAACCAGCGGAGTATTCACTCTCCGCTAACGGAAACCATGCATCTTTTACGCGCTACGAAACGGTCAATGCAGGCGGGGGAGCTGCGTACGTAGCGGACAAACTTCCGGTTAATGCCGGTTCAGAAATGAAGCTGACCATTACCAAAATGGAAAAGGATACCAAAGCAACTTTTGGTAATCCCTGGCTTATCAGCGGCAGCTTTTCACTAAAGCTGGTCAATAAAGTATATGCCAATAAAAGGGATTCAAAAGAAGAAGTCGTTATCAGCGAAGGACGTTTCGAAAACGTACGGCTGACCGGCATACCGAAAGAATAGACGACCCAATCAACCAGATTTAGTCAAAAAAATCTATCTTGGAAATGTGCAGGACAGCACGAAATGATGAAGAAAAAACTCCGCTTCTTTTTATGGGTTGCAGGGTGGTACATAAGCCAGTCTGCTTCCGCACAGGAAACCGCCTGGCGTTTTATCAATTTTAGCAACCGCGATGGTCTGTCTAATCGCTATGTATATAGCGCTACACAGGATAAACGGGGGTATATCTGGTTGGGGACAGGAGCAGGACTGTATCGTCATACCGGTAAAAGGATTGAGACATGGCGGAGTTATATTGATAAGCCCGGTCGTAATATTTCGAATGTATTGCAGGCTGTTTTTACAGATGCCAGTGGCCATTTGTGGCTGGGTAGTATCAATGACCTGCAATGGTATAAACCAGATGATAATCGTTTTTGGCGGCCAGATGAAAATAATCCGGTCGTTAAAAAAATCCTCGATGGAAATATCTACAACTTCTTTACCGACGACCAGGGCGATATCTGGATTGCTACACAGAAAAATTTTTTCTTTCGGTTTCATCCGCCCGACTCAAGTTTTCACCAGTTCGAAAGCCTGTTGCGTCCGGGCATAAGCCGTGATGTATATAAAATCGTTCAGGGTAAGAAGAATACCTATTATGCTATCATGGCTACAGGAATTCTTCGCTTTTCGATGCCCGATAAGAGAGCTGAATTTTTTCCCCGGCCAGGCGGTGATATTACAAATGCTGTTTATTTTCAGGATCAACTGCTGCTGTCTACGTACGATAGTGGTATTTTATACCTGCAGGAAGAAAGCGGTAAACTTGATACATGGATGAAGGCAGCTGAGTTTGGAAATCAGACGGTATTCTGTCTGCTGCCAACAGGCAAAGATGAATTATGGGCCGGATCTTATCCGCTTTTTAACATTAAAAACCGGAAAGTGACAGAGGTGAAACCCTCCAGAGAATCTCAATACAGCCTGGCTGCGAGTAAAATTGGATTTTTATTTTCTGACCGGGAAAACAATCTATGGATATGCAGTCACAACGGTCTTAGCCTTATGAGCGGGCAGAATCAGTTGGTGAGATCGGTTGCTTTGCTGGATCCTGTTTCTCAAAAAGAAGTAGAGCCAACGGGTATTTATCCGGTTGATAACAAAGGAGGTTTTTTGATATCAGGTTATCAGTCTGCGGGTATGTTGTATTACGATGCGCAGATCAGCAAACTGACCGTTATCCCCAATAAGACAGATAGGAAAAGTATCAGCACCATCATTACCGCCCCCGATGGTGCCCTGTTTGCGGGCAATGATGAAAAAATGTACCGCTACCTGCCGGATCGGCAGCAGTTTTTACCATTTGTACTCACCGACCAAAACGGAGAACTTATCAGGAATGCAGCACGCAGTTGTGTTGACAAAAACGGAAATATTTATATCGCATCTGCTGACAATGGTTTTTATGTGTGGCAGTACCCTTCGCGCCGGGTTATTCATTATAATTTATGGGACGTAAACCGATACGCCTCCCGCGATGATAATGCAATCTATCCCTGCCTGACAGATGCAAAAGGGCATGTATGGTTTACATCCAATGACGGTATATATGAATACGATCCCGATACAAGGGAGTATTATCAATACCTCAATAAAGAGTACAGGAATATACCATTGCTTACACAGTCCGTCTATATAGCGGAAGATCAGCAGGGACATAAGTGGATTACAACAATCAACAATGGGTTGTATGAATTCTGGCTGGAAAAAGGAGAGGAGCAGGTCAGGAATTATAATACACAAAGCGGTATCGGGTTGCCTTCCGACTATCTCTACAAAATAAAAGCCGATCAGGATGGCCGTTATCTCTGGATCAGTTCGGCAGCGGGCCTGCTGCAATTTGATCCCAGGCAGAAAAAAGTGGTAGCCGTGTTAAATGAACAGAAAGGATTGCTGCGCGACGATACTTATTCATTGTATTTTCTTCCCGGAGGTAAAATGCTGGCCTCGTATTTTGGCCGGATAGATATGATTGATTTTAATACCTGGCATCCCGATACCACCCGCCTTTTACCAGTATTTAATTCGGTGAAAGTGCAGGACAAAGAAATGGTACAGCAATGGAATACCGGTAGCAATAAACTGAACCTGTCGTATGATCAGAATTTTATACAATTCGATTTCTCAGCTTTGCATTATGCCAATTCCAACATGATCACGTATGCATTTATGCTCGAAGGAGTAGATAAAAACTATCGTGAAGACAGAAATGGACTGGCCATTTATTCGGGATTATCGCCAGGCGACTACATATTCCGGGCAAAAGCAGCTACGGCAGACGGTATTTGGAGCCCCGGTGAGCTTTTGTACCGGATCACCATTCACCCCCCATTTTGGAAAACCTATTGGTTTATCGCTCTTGTTCTGCTTACGACCTGCTCTATCGGCTATTTTTTCTACAAATGGAAGTTGCAGTCCATACGGCGCGAGTCTGCGCTGAAAGAGTTATACACTAAACAAATGGCCGAACTCGAAATGAAGGCGCTACGGGCACAAATGAACCCCCATTTTATTTTCAACTCGTTAAACAGTATCCAGAAATATATTTTAAAGAACGATGTATGGAAAGCCTCCCACTATCTAACGCGGTTTTCTAAGATGATACGGCTGATACTTGATCACAGCAATCAAAATGCCATTCCACTTGGAAGTGAACTGGAGATGCTGCAACTGTATTGTGAAATGGAAAAATTGCGTTTTGAAGATCGGTTTACCTGGCAGATCGAAACTGCCAGTCTCACTGGTACCGGATCATTGCTGATACCATCCATGCTGATACAGCCATTTGTGGAGAATGCCATCTGGCATGGATTATTGCATAAGCCCGAGCCCGGCCGGCTGTTTATTCAGTTTACGCTGCTGCCGGAAAATATTCTTAAGGTAGTGATAGATGATGATGGTATCGGACGCGAAAAGGCAGCGGAAATCGGTAGCAAACAATCGCTGAGGAAGAAAAGCTATGGAATCGAACTCACCCGCAGCCGGATGAACCTCCTTAATCAACCTGGTAAACAGCAGGCATCCTGCGAAGTGATAGATAAAAAAGATGAACAGGGGCAGGCAAAAGGTACCTGCGTTATACTGCACATTCCTGTTAGACCAATAATCGATGAATCATGATTACGGCAATAATAATCGATGACGAACCCAGTGCGCTGGATGTACTGAATATGCAACTCCGGCAATTTTGCCCTGAAGTAAAAGTGCTGGAACTCTGTAATTCCGGTATAAAGGGTATAGAAGCGATCAGGCAGCATCAGCCGCAGTTGGTATTTCTTGATATAGAAATGCCGCATGTTACTGGTTTTGATGTACTGGCAGCAACTTCCCAACTCGATTACCTGGTTGTATTTACCACAGCTTATGATCAATTTGCCATTAAAGCGTTCAAATATGCCGCTGTTGATTACCTGCTCAAACCGGTTGATGCAGATGAACTGATTATGGCCGTGGAAAGAGTTAGCCGGTTCAGCCAAAAACAGGATCTGGCTGGTAAACTAAATTCACTGTTAAAAAATTTACAACCTTCCTTACAGCGCATTGCATTGCCAGCCGATAACGGTATGCAACTGGTCAACCCTACCGATATCGTGCGCTGCGAAAGTGATAGTAACTATACCACTATATTTTTATTGTCGGGAAAGAAAATTGTTACTGCCAAAACCCTTAAAGATGTGGAAGAAAGCCTGACTGGTTTTTCTTTCTTCCGTATTCATCAGAGCCATCTTATTAATACATCGCATGTCGTACAAATAATAAAAGGCGAAGGAGGTTCTGTAATAATGCATGACGGAGCAAGCCTGCCCCTCAGCCGAACCAGGAAAGAAGCTTTTCTGGAAATATTCAGAAAGTTATGATCGGCCGGGGAAAGATAAATGTGCTAAAGTGATGGATATGCTGATGTGCAGATGGAATGTATCTTCCTGATGGGGATGCGAAAAGGATTTCTTCATCAGGTTATGCAAACGATTATTCAGGAGGAAAACTTAAAATCACTTTTGCTTATTTGCCACCTGGTAACAGGGATTTGCTGATGCTGCTTATCAGGCGGGGAATATTATTATTCAGGTAAGCTAGTTCTGTGTTGCTGCTTTTTGAACGCTTGTAGTTATTATTCTTAATATCAGATTTGTATAACACCATTGACTGCAGAATATAATTCAGTGATCTGTTCATGTTTTCACACTCCCGGTCATCTGATACAAATTTTTTCAGTTCAGCAGCAAATAACTGCTTATAACCTGAGGCCAGCCTGGTAAGACTGTCCAGATGAATTATTCGCTGTTTCTCTGTTAACTTCGGATTGTTGATTGTTTGCTGAATGCTGGTCAGGTAGTTTTCTACAGCCCACAGGCTATCAGCACGACTGGCTGACTGTGCAGCAGCAGCCAATGGGACAAACAGAAAGAAACATATTATTAGCTGCTTAATCATACCAAAACCTTTTTTCAATTTTTAATCCGGCTTTTCCAAAGGCTTTTACGAGTTTATTTGCCAGCGCTTCATTTTGTTTTTCGGCATACAGATGGAGAAAGAACAGGTTTGAATAGCGGATTTCTGCCGGTTCTTTACCGGCAGCATCTTGTGGTAGCTGGGTTATTCGCACGGCATCCGGCTCGGTTTCGAAAATTACATTTATATCTTTTACAACTGCCTTTATTTTATTCAGGACGATCTCCTGCTTTTCTGTATAATATTTATTATCATAATCCTTAATCCTCACAGTTACGCTCAATACATTGCTGTCGATACGATAGGGCATAATCACCCAAAGCGTATCGGCCGAAAGGTCAGGGTCTTTAAGCCGCAGACGGGTTTCTTTGTCCAGCTCCTTATTGAGAATCTTTACGATTTCGTTTTGCTGAGAGAAGGAAGTGAAAGAAACGCATAACAGGAGAAGCAGCAGGCCGTATCTGGATAGTTTCATTGAAGTAGTTGAACTGTTAGGTTGTAGGTTCTTAGAACGTTTGAATCAACTGGAATATTGTAAAATACATATATGGCCGCAGATATCGCATACTCCAAAAGGGGGACAACTATTTTCATTAACCTGACATAATATCGCGGCCAGCATTTTGGATTTATAAGCCGCTGTCCCTCTTTTTCGGTATTGCACTTCTTTTAATGCTCTTATAGTTTCGCCTCCTTTTAGCGCTTTAACCAAACCGGAAAAATCATTGTGCTTACATTTCAGTACCCTTTCGGAAAAACTACGGTAGTTTCTATCCGGAAAATTACTTTCTTACTGCTGCATGTATTGCTGCCACTGCTTACCGGCATGGCTACTTACCTGTTTTTGAGACCGGGTAATACAATTGTTGAAGGGGCAATCGGATGGACTTCGACTCACGAAGCGCTGTCTCCATCATCTTCGATTGGGAAAGGGATATGCGGAATGCTGCCTGACTTTTGCTGGTTATATGCACTGCTCCAGTTGCAGGCTTTTATTTGGGGAGGTATTCGAAAAGTGCCCCGGGTGTTATTGACCTGTCTTATTGTGCTTCCTGTTTTAAGCGAATTTTTCCAGTATGTGCAGTGGATCGCCGGTACCGGCGACTGGCTCGATGTATTGGCTTACTGCATTGCAATCATTGTATCCTATTCACCAAAAAATAAAAGAGAAATTTATGAAGTTTGTAAAATGGTTGCTAAGTGGCGTGGTAATGCTGGCATTTGCCTGTATGTTCTGGGCCAGCTCATCGAGTAAGCCCCTGAAAACGATTATGCCCACTTATTCCAGCACCGACCTGGCACCGGCCATTACACCAGATGCCAAAGAACTAACCCGTATTACGAATGATAACCTGCAGGAACTTTATCCGGCTATCAGCCCCGATGGCAAACGGATTCTGTATTACTCGGAAGATCCGATGCAGACGGGCTCCAAACGTTATCATCTCAATGTGAAAGTGCTGGGCGAGCAGGGCACTACTCCCTTGCTTACCGAAGGTTGTATTGATGGCTCCTGGATGCCGGATAGCAAAGGCTTTTTCTTTAAGTATGTAGTACCGGGCAAACCCGTCATTGCCAAATCGAAGATTGATCAGGGTGGTATCAACTATGTATCTCCCAACTCAAACGGCGAAAATGATGAGCGTCCGCATCTGTTTAAGGGCCTCAATAAGGTTTTGTTTGACACAAAGATCGGCGACTCTTATCAGATCGCTACCATGGATCCGTCAGGACTTAACTTTACTATCCTCGGTGCAGGTTTTAGTACATACCCGCATCCGAAAGCCAATAGCTTTGTATTCAATAAATGGGTAGGTAATTATATCCAGATATTTACGTATGATATGACAACGGGTCAGCAGACACAATTGTCGAGCGGTGATTATAATTATGCCAATCCACATTATTCTCCCGATGGTAAATGGATTGTGTTTCAGAAATATCCCCGTAAGGCCGACCTCAAGAGCACGGAAGTATATTCCTGTCATATCTTCCTGATGAATGTGGCTGGAGGCAATGTGAAGCAGTTGACTACCGGTAATACCTGGAATTCTCTTCCTGAGTTTGGAGTAGACGGGTATATCTATTTCTCTTCCAACGCAGGTAATACAGATAAAAACCGGAAGTTTGACAATTATGATATCTGGCGTGTAAAACCAAGTCTGACCGAATAAGATTAACCATATAATTAAAAACTGTCGTGCTCCTGACTGCTGTTTCAGACAGGCACGACAGTTTTTTATTATAAACGATCAATAGCTCAGATCGCCGAATTTTCCCTGTTTGTAATCTTCAATAGCCTGTTCAATTTCTTCTGCCGTATTCATTACAAAATTGTCTTTGGCAGCTACCGGTTCATCGAGCGGCTCGGCTGATAAAAAAAGTACCCGGGCATCGGTATTAGCCTTCAAAACAATAGCAGTATTTTCTTTTTCAAAGATCACCAGGTGATACGGCATCACGGATTGGTCATTTACAAGTACATCGCCACTGATAATGTACAGGAGTGTCCAGTAACCTTCCCCTGCAGTTAATTGCACTTCTTTGCCTGCTGCTACACTACCCAGCATCGAGATAACCGGAGTAAATTGTTGTATTGGCCCTTCCTGGCCATTATAGCTGCCGCTTGCCAGCCGGAAAGCTACACCGTCCTGCTCAATGACGAGGGGTTGCTCTTCCTGCGATGCAGACTGATAAAAAGGCTGATTCCATTTCTGCGATCGCGGTGCATTGATCCAAAGCTGAATGGATTCCTGCACACCGCCATTTTTCAGCAATGCATCTGTAGGGCCTTCGCTGTGGAGAATACCTTTTCCTGCAAACATCCATTGCACTCCACCTGCTTTCACGATATGATCATTGCCGGCATTGTCGCGATGAAATCCTTCGCCCTGCAGCATAAAGGTATAGGGACTGAAACCTCTGTGCGGGTGTGGATGTATCCGTTCTTTTGAACCAGGAGAAATTGTGCGGGGACCGAGATGATGTAATACGATAATCGGGTTGGCAAACCGGAAATCCTTATGCGGCAGGGGTTGCTTCACAACTTCTTCGGCAGAAATCTGTTTTTCGCGACCCAGTAAAATATGATGTATTTTCTTTTTCATGTAAGTACCGGTTAAATAGGCGAATAGAAATATGATAAAGCGTTTTGGGTTGTAAACTTAAGAAATTGTAACTTCCGTTATCCCATCATATTTCCGGGGCATATAACGGTTTTTGGTTTTTGATTGATAGCATAAAATTAAAATAACTTATATGTCAGCAAAATCAGCGCTTGACCTTGTAAAAGAGGCCAAACAGGGAATTGAGAATCTAACCGCACAACAGGTACAGCAGGAGTTGTCTTCTCCAAACACCGTTTTAATTGATATCCGCGAAAGCGAAGAGCTTGCAGCGACTGGTGTCATTGCGGGATCTGAGCATGCTCCGCGCGGCATGCTGGAGTTTTATGCAGATCCGTCCCTACCTTACCATAAGCCGGCATTTGACAGCGAAAAGCGGATCATATTACATTGTGCCTCCGGAGGGCGGTCGGCCCTGGCTGTTAAAACTCTTCAGCAAATGGGCTATACAAATGTGGCCCATCTTGATGGCGGAATAAAGGCCTGGAAGGAAGCAGGTCTGCCGGTAACGCAGTAAAAATGATCATATTGTACGGCGCTTGTGGTAGTATAAAATGCTAGTAATCAGCCAGGTGAAAAATTACTGTTTTCTGTTTGCGAATCGCGAACAAAGAACTAATTTTGTCTTATGAAATCTCATAATGGCATGCGACCGCAGGATATAGTTATCCTGTTGAAAATAGTGATTTGTAAAGATCAATCCTGGCAATATCGTGATTTGGCGGGGTCGTTACAACTGTCTTTGTCCGAAATTTCAGAATCACTGGCCAGAAGTGAACAAGCCGGCTTCTTAGATCATACAAGGAAAAAGGTGCACAAATTGGCGCTCATGGAGTTTATAGAACATGGGCTGCGTTATGTCTTTCCTCAAAGGCCCGGCACACTGGTAGCAGGTGTACCTACCTGTCATTCCTATTCCTACTATAGATCTAAATTCATAGCGGATATTCAGTATGTATGGCCTGATACAACTGGAGAAGTCAGGGGCTTAGCTATTACACCGCTTTATAAAGGAGTTCCGATTGCTGTACAGAAAGATGAAACATTACATCTCCTGTTGGCCTCAATTGATATACTCAGGGTTGGTAAAACAAGAGAGCGGAAAGAGGCATTGAAAGTATTGTACAAAACAATTATGGATGAACTCTAATCCAAATATCGTTCGCATTAAAGCGGTATTGGATGCGCTGGAAAATCTGCAAGATCAGGTTGTATTTGTGGGCGGTGCTACAGCAGCACTGTATGCAACCCGCCCACAGGGGGAGATTCGTCCTACTGATGATGTCGATATTGTTGTAGAACTTTCGGGGTATTCTTCTTACGCAGAGTTGGAGGAAAAACTGCGTGATAAGGGATTTGTAAATGATGTTGATTCCGGTGTAATCTGTCGTTACAGGGTGCAGGGAATTATTGTAGATATTATGCCGACCGAAAGCTCTATTCTGGGGTTTTCTAATAAATGGTATAAGGCAGGTTTTACGTCTTTTATTAAAATAGATATCGGAGATGGGTATAGAGTGAGGATTTTTACCGCTGTATATTTTATTGCCAGCAAACTGGTTGCTTTCTTTGATCGCGGAGAAGGAGATGGAAGAACCAGTACTGATTTTGAAGATATTGTTACAGTGTTTAATGGTCGTCCGTCAATCTATAAGGAAATGCAGGAGGCAGACCCAACTGTTAAGGGTTTTCTTCGGGAATCTTTCCTGGTGTTGCTTCAGCATTCCTGCATTTACGAGTGGATTTCTGTTCATCTGGATTATAGCGAACAATCGCGTGTAGAATACATTATTGGGGGCTTGTCAGATTTTGTTTCAACGTTTGACAACGAAAAAACCTAAGGCGACGTATTTTTCTTCAGGTTAGCTACATATGAAGATGGTGATTCGCCAAACTGTTTATGAAAGTCGCGCGAGAAATTGCTGTTGATACTGTAACCGACCATGCCCGCTACTTCATTGATCTTATGTTCGCCACTGGCCAGTAGTTCGGCTGCCTTCTTGAGCCGCGAGATATTGATCAGCTCATTGGGTGTGAGGTCAGACAATCCCTTGATTTTTCTGTAAAAGCTGGTACGGCTCATGTTCATCATGCGTGAGAGCCTGTCTACATCAAGGTCGGTATCGGTAATATTTTCCTGTATCACACGATCCAGTTCTTCCAGAAAACTTTTGTCGGCCTTTGAACTGGCTATTCCTTTAATATGCGCAAGGGGGGATTTAGCAAAATATTCCCGGATGATATTGCGGTTGGCAAGCAGGTTGTTGATCTGTGCCTGCAAATGCTCCAGAGAAAAAGGCTTTTCGATATAGGCATCTGCACCTACTTCCAGGCCTTCAATTTTGGAGTGTAGGGTATTTTTGGCTGTGAGCAGGATAATGGGAATATGGCTGTACTGTATATCGTTTTTCATACGCCGGCATAACTCAATACCATCCATCACCGGCATCATGATATCGCTGATCACCAGCTCAATATTTTCTGCCGACAATACCTGCAGGGCTTCTTCACCATTGTGGGCTCTGAAAATGGTATAATGGCTGTGCAGTTCACGCTGAATGAATTGCAGTATTTCCTTATTGTCTTCTACGAGTAACAGGGGAAGCTTGGCCGGGTCTGTTTCTTCCGGCATGGGTGGTTCTTCATCACCAAAGGTTTCGATTGTTTCATACTCCTGCAGGTTGATCTCATTTTCCTGGTGTATGGGAATAGACAGCTGGAAGATATTCATATTGTTTTGCGGCTCTTTCAGGTCCAGCACACCTTTATGCAGCTCAGCCAGCGAGCGGGCCAGCGGCAAACCTATTCCGGTGCCGGCCTGGCGTGAAGTTTCCCTGAGCCGGAAAAAAGGTTCAAATATTTTTTCTTTCAACTCATAGGGAATCACAAAACCATCATTGCGAAACTCGATATGAAACACTTTGTCTTCGCTGTTGAAAGCCAGCAGGCGTACCACTACGGTAGTGTCAGCATATTTGATAGCATTGTTAAAAAGATTGCTCACAATTTTTCGGAATGCCTCCGGATCTACAGAAGCATAGAGCGGCATACGCGGCAGTTCCATCCGCAATGTCAGTTTCTTTTGCTCCGCTACCGGTTTAAAGGCGGTAAACAACTCTTTCAGCAGATCTGATATATCTGTACGGATAAAACTCAGACTGAAATTATTGGCTTCCGCCTTGCGAAAATCAAGCAGTTGATCGGTAAGATCGATCAGGCGGTTGGTATTTTTTTTCATCATTGACAGACTTTCTGAAAGTGATGGATTGTCTTTTTCTTTATTAAGCAGCTTATCAAGTGGCAGCTTGATAAGCGTAAGAGGTGTCCTTATCTCATGCGCTATATTCGTGAAAAATTCGATCTTGGCATTATATATTTCCCGTTCTTTTTCTATTTCCAGCGTTTCGATTTTTCTTTTGTTCTTTTCCTTCATGGCCATATGATAGTAACGGAAAATGGTCCAGAGTATACCGGCTATTACCAATGCATACAATCCGTAAGCCCAGGGGCTACCCCACCAGGGTGGCAGTACCCGGATATGAAGAATGGTCTCCTGCTGATTCCAGACCTCGCCACTGCCACTTCCTTTTACCCGGAATGTGTAGGAGCCGGGAGGTAATTTGGTATAGAATATTTTTCGATTATTTTTCAGATAGGTCCATTCCTTATCCAGCCCTTCCATGATATAAGCATATTCATTTGCCTCGGGAGTGATATAGCTTAATGCGGCAATTTCAAAACTCAGCGAAGAGCTGTCATGTGGCAGAACTATTTTGGTTGCATATAAAACAGACGCATGCAATGGCGACCCTGGTTTACCGGCCCCCATGTCTTTATTGTTGACCTGTAATCCTGTAATAAATACAGGGGGTACAAATTCTTCTTTACGGAAAGCCGCCGGATTAAAACTGATCATTCCCTTTACCGTACCAAAATAAAGAGTGCCATCGTGACTTTTGTAGCCCGAATTGTAATTGAACTGTTCGCTCAGTAATCCATTTACAGTCGTATAGGTTTTGGTATTGCCGCTTATCGGGTCCAGGCAAAGAAGTCCTTTGGACGTGGATATCCACATCAATCCGCGGCCGTCTTCCAGCACCCGGAATACCTGTTTATCGGCCAGTCCATTTCGGTCGAAGCGAAAAACCAGGCCTTTCTTCCGGTCGTATTTGCAGAGTCCGGCTTCGGTACTGAACCACAGGTCATGATTGCGGTCTTCGTATACGTTATTGACGTAGTTATTGGGAAGACTGTTGTTGTTAGAGGCATCATACCGGAGCCGGCCGCTCTGATTGGTATGCGGGTTATGATAATAGACACCGTTTCCATAGCTGCCTACCCATAATGTGCCATCGCTGTCTTCATGTATGCTTTGAATCTGCATAGTAAAGAAAGCATCGCGGATGAAGCTGTCGTTTTGCCGGTTATACCTGAAAAGGCCATTCCAGGTACCTACCAGTATTTCTCCTGCACTGGTTTTATACAGGCTTACAATGAAGTTGCCTCCCAGGGAGCTGTTTTCTGTCGAGTAATGGCGTGTTACTTTGCCGGTACGTATGTCCATACGGTCCAGACCATGCTCATACGTGCCAATCCAGAGATTATTGCCATCGGCCACCAGCCCATGCAGGTTTTGATAGGCGATAGAGCCGGGACCACTGCCGGGCAAATAACGTGTAATGCGGCCGGTACGCAACTCCAGTTTATTGAGCCCGGCATCTTCCGTACCAATCCACATATTACCCTCATCATCCTCACAGATCTCATGTACAAGATTACCACTGATGCTGTTTTCTCCTTTATAAGGAAAATATTTGCGAAAGCGGTTGAGTTGTGAAGAATAGTAATTAATGCCTCCAAAGAAACTGCCAATCCAGGTGCCTCCTTCCCGGTCTTTGCAAAACGAATAAATCACATTGTCGGTAATAGAGTAGGGGTTACTGTATTCTTTCTGCAGCAACTGATGCTGTCCTGTTTTCAGGTTGATGATATAAATACCCGTTTCTGTTCCCAACCAGTATTCGTCGCCCTGCTGCCGGATGATTTTATGGGTTTGCACACTGCCGGCATTGGGTAAAATATTGGTCAGTGTATTTTTCTTCCAGTTAAAAAGCAGGGCCTGATTCATGGTGCCTACCAGCACAGTGCTATCGCTTACGGGATGCATGTCCTGGATAAAGGTGAGCGGTTTGGTACTAAGCGCATTCAGATCGAAGGCGGCAAACTCATTGCTGAGGGGCAGGTATTTTTTTAAAGTACCATAATTGGTGGCTATCCAGGGATTACCTCTGCCATCCATGGTGAGTGCAATTACACGGGTGCTGTCTGCAGAGAATGTATGGAGACGCTGATGCCTGAAATCGTAGCGTGACAGGGTGAAGTTGTTTACAATCCAGATATTGCCCGAACTATCGCGGCTGATGTATCTGGTTTCTCCCGCCGGCAGTAGTTTAAAGGCGGTGAACTTTTCAGCCACGGGATCATAAATGTAAATGCCTTTGTAGGTGCCTATCCAGAGTCTTTCCGCATCATCTTCGCAAAGACTTAGAATGGAGTTGCTGCCCAGGCTGAGACTGTCTTCAGGATCATTTCTGAATATTCTGAATGTGGTACCATCAAAGCGGTTAAGGCCATTGCGCGTACCAAACCACATAAACCCCTTTTTGTCCTGTAAAATGCTGGTGATGGTGTTGCTGGAAAGTCCGTTATAAACCTGGTAGTTCTTGAAATAATAGTCCTGGGCATCCGGGCAAAATGGAAGAAGATACAACAGTAATAATATGAATACCCGTTTTCCCAAATTCATAAATATGGCAGCATATCAAAGTTAATGGTTGAGGGTGAGACAAACAGCCTGTTGTATGGTTTGGTACATTTTGAAAACAAATTGGTACGCCCCGATTGCTCCGGTTAAGGAAATAGTACTTTTTTCGCGTACTATCCTGCCGCCTGGCAGAATAGGTCGATTCACATATTAATTTTTTACCAAACGATTGCTTTATGCTTAACAGCATTTCCGGATTTGCACGGTATTTCTCCGTTTTACTGCTTTTCCTGTCTTTTGCATTGGGCGCGGTTGCGCAAACCAGCCGTATTGCAGGCAGGGTCTTTTCCCTGGATGATAATAAACCGCTGACCGGTGTATCGGTTCAGCTCAAAGGACGCTCTGCGGGCGCTACCACCGATGAGTCGGGGGCTTTTTCTGTTTCAGCGCAGGCAGGCGACACCCTGGTTTTTTCGTACGTAGGTTACGAAGACCAGGAAATTCCTTTTTCTTCTGTAAGTGGTGGTAGTATAAATGTATTACTTCGCCCGGTCACTACTGCCATGCAGGATGTGGTAGTGGTAGGGTATGGTACTCAGCGCCGAAAAGATCTGACCGGGTCATTGAGTTCCATCAGCGCAAAAGACATTAAATCGTTACCGGTTCCGAATGTGGGTGAAGCCCTTCAGGGCCGAGCTGCCGGTGTACAGATCGTGTCTTCCGGTGCTCCGGGCAGTAATGTCACCATACGTGTACGGGGCACAGGCACCATCAATAACAGTGATCCGTTGCTGGTTATTGACGGTGTTCCTTCCGACATGCCGCTCAACAATCTGAATATGGACGATGTGGCTTCCATCGAAGTATTGAAAGACGCTTCTTCGGCGGCCATTTACGGATCAAGAGGCGCCAATGGCGTAGTGCTGATTACAACTAAAAGAGGCGCAAGCGGGCGAAATACACTGGAGTTTAAAACATTTGCCGGTGCTCAGAAAGCAACCGATATGGTTCCCATGCTCACGGCCCGCCAGTTTGCTTCCTTACACAACGAAATGATGGCTAATAATGGTCAGGCACAAAACCCTGCATTTGCCGATCCTAATACGCTGGGCAACGGAACCGACTGGCTGGGAGCCCTGTTTCGCTCGGCACCTATGCAGAGTTATACACTGTCTTATTCCGGCGGCAATGCCAAAAGTACCTATTATGTATCGGGCAATGTATTCGATCAGCAGGGTATTGTAATCAATACCCGTTATCGCCGGTATACGGTACAGTTCAACAGCGAATCACGCGTATTCGACTGGCTCAAATTTGGTAATAATCTTTCACTCAGCCATGATATCAAATCAAGTGGATCTTACGATATCCGCAACGCCATGTCGGCACTGCCCACACAGAATATCTATAATCCCGATGGTACGTATGCCGGACCTGTGGGTCAACCCTCGTGGGTAGGCGATGTGGCAAATCCGATCGGAAAAGCCACTATTAATAAGAACACTACGAAAGGATACAATATCCTGGGTAATATATATGGTGAGCTGACGCTGATGCGGGGGTTGAAGTTTAAAAGCACCGCTGGTATCCAGGCGGCATTCTGGGATAGCCGCAACTGGGCGCCGAAATACAACTGGGCTCCCATACCACAGCCTAACTCATACCTGGCACAGGCTTACAATAAATCACTTACCTGGCTTTGGGACAACTATTTCACTTACGACACGCGCTTTGGTGATCATAACCTGACCGTACTGGCCGGCAGCAGTGCCCAGGCCAATCGCTACGACGGTATGAACGGATCTATCCAGCAATTTGCCAGCGATGTAACACAGCAGCTGAGCAATGGTACTTTACTGCCAACTGTTGGTGGTGGTGCCAACGAATGGGCGTTGCTGTCATTTATGGGTCGTGTGAACTATGGTTATAAGAATAAATACCTGCTTACGGCTACTGTCCGCCGCGATGGATCATCGCGGTTTGGCAAAGACAACCGGTATGGTACATTCCCCTCGGCTTCTGCCGCCTGGAGAATATCGGAAGAAGATTTTTTCCGTAAAACAGATGCAATCAATGACCTGAAACTGCGCGTCGGATATGGTGTAACCGGTAACCAGAATATCGGTAACTACTCGTTTGCCTCTGTATTGCAAACCGTTCAGTACAATTTTAATGGAAATGCAGTAACCGCCATTGTTCCCCTGATGATTCCCAACCCCGGTATCAGATGGGAAAAAGTAGAACAGGCCAACTTTGGTCTCGATGCCACCCTGCTCAACAATCGTATTAATGTAACAATCGACGGCTACATCAAAAACACCAACGACATGCTGGTGCCTATGTCGGTACCTATCTCTACCGGATACTCTGATATTGTTGTACCCAGCATCAACCTGGGTAAGGTTCAGAACAGGGGTGTGGAACTAACTATCACTTCGCAGAACACCAAAGGTGCTTTTGTATGGAATACCAGTTTCAATGTTTCCTACAATCAAAACCGGATATTGAAACTGAATGATACCATACCTATGTATACAGGCAGCATTGGTCTTAATCAAAACCTGTCTATCCAGCATCCCGGTGGCTATCCTATCAATGAGTTTTATGGATTTGTAACCAATGGTATTTTCCAGACGCAGAAAGATGTAGACGATTATGCAGTACAGGTACCCGGTTCTGATCCCTTTAACCGCACCTCGCCCGGCGATATCCGCTTCCGCGATCTGAACAATGATGGCAAAATAGATGATAACGACCGCACATTCCTGGGTAACCCTAATCCTTCTTTCATTTTTGCACTCAACAATACTTTCAGCTGGAAAGGCTTCGATCTGTCTGTTTTCCTGCAGGGTATTGCCGGCAATAAGATTTATAATGCCAACCGTATTTACCAGGAAGGCATGGCCGTGGCGGTAAACCAGACAACTGCTGTACTTGACCGCTGGACCGGTGCCAATACCAGCAACACTATGCCCCGTGCAGTGTTTAATGATCCCAACAAAAACACGCGCGTGTCTGACCGGTTTATTGAAGACGGTTCTTACCTGCGTATTAAAAACGTAACACTGGGCTATACGCTGCCTAAAGCAATTGCAGACCGGCTGAAAATGTCTTCTGCGCGTATTTACCTGTCTGGTCAGAACCTGGCCACGTTTACCAAATATTCAGGATTTGACCCCGAAGTGCCATCCAATGGCATCGATCTGAATGTATATCCCGTTACACGCACCATCAGTGCCGGTATCAACATCACTTTTTAACAGCCAAATTGTTTCTGTATGAAAACAATCAAAAATACTGTGATCATTCTTACTGTAATGCTGGTTAGCAGCTGCAGTAAATTTCTTGATAAAGCTCCGCTTGATTCTGTGAATACGTCCAATTTCTGGCTCACAGAAGATGATGCTATTTCTGCTATCAATGGCGCCTATCAGCCATTGCAGTGGCCCAAGCTGTATAATCTGCGTATGTGGACCAGCGATATCTGGGGTGGCAATTCCATCGTAGGTGCCGGTGGCGGTACCGATGGTATCGAAACGCAGGATATTGCCAATTTTGTAACGTCGACCGATAATGCCGCAGCACTCGACATCTGGCGTGGCCCCGCTCCGGGTATTTTACGTGCCAACCTGATATTGCAGAATGTGCCCGGCATGACTATCAAAGAAGAATTGAAAAACCGCATACTGGGTGAGGCAAGATTTCTGCGTGCTTCCTACTATTTTATACTGGTACGTTTGTTTGGTGACGTGCCTTTGATCACCACGCCGCAAACGCCGGCAGATAATCTGCGCCCTTCGCGCAGCAGTAAAACGGAAATTTATAACCTCATCATCGATGATTTTACGGAAGCCATCAACCTGCTTCCGGCGCGCAGCAGTTATTCCGGAAAAGATATTGGCCGTGCTTCAAAAGGCGCAGCTGCCGGTATGCTTGCCAAAGTATACCTCACACTGGGTCAATATGAGAAAACGCTGGCGCTTTGCGAACAGTTAGCCAGTCTGGGTTATACGCTCAATGCCAACTACAGCGACAATTTCAATCCGCTGACCAAGAATTCGCCCGAGTCGCTTTTTGAGGTTCAATACCAGGGTAAAACCAGCTATAGTTTTTGGGACAATGAAAACCAGGCATCCTGGGTAAGTACTTTTACCGGTCCACGCAACAGCGATTTTGTAGGTGGCGGGTATGGCTGGAACCAACCCACCCAGGAGTTTGTGAATGCGTATGAGTCCGGCGATAACCGGAAAGACCAAACCATTCTGTATCCGGGTTGTCCTGATTTTGACGGCAAAGCCTATTTGTCTTCTTATTCTACTACCGGTTTTAACCTGCGCAAATTCCTCGTGCCAAAAACTATTTCTCCTGATTACGATACAAATCCTGCCGACTTTCCGGTGCTGCGTTATGCAGACGTATTGCTGATGCAGGCAGAGGCTCTCAATGAACTGGGGCGCACCTCTGAAGCGCAGGCTGCATCCACTTCTATCAACCAGGGCGGACCCCTCAACCGGGTAAGAAGAAGGGCCGGGCTGAACGATGTGCAAGGGTTGTCGCAGGCAGCATTGCGTGAGAAAATATTGCATGAGCGCAGAATGGAACTGGCATTTGAAGGCCACTGGTGGTTTGACCTGATCAGAATCAATAATGGTCAGTATGGACTTGATTTTCTGCATAGCATTGGTAAAACAAATGCTACCAGCAAACACCTGCTGCTGCCCATTCCTCAAAAAGAGATAGAAGCCAATCCTAATCTGTCTCAAAACACCGGTTACTGATTGCTATTACTATGAACCTCAAAAAATATTTTATGCCATATATCACCAACCCAAAACTGTCGCTCGCGGGCAGCATGCTGGCGGCCTGCCTGCTCTTGCTTGTGTCCTGTACCAAGACAGATAAAATGGAATTGAATAAAGGCGATAATCCACTTTCGCTTACGGCCGATAAAAGCACGGTAGTGCTCGAAGAGAAAAACCGCAATGCCGATGCTGTTACACTCAACTGGACAAGTGGCTCCAATAAAGGAACCAATTCCGCTATTTCCTATACGCTACTGATAGATAAACAGGGAAATAATTTCAGTAACGCCGTATCGGAAAATATGGGCAAAGCCGTATTTTCTAAGAAATATACAGTGAAAGACCTCAATGACCTGGTTATTAACAAATGGGCCGTTACACCCGGTACTGAAATAACGCTGGAGGCCAAAGTGATCATTGAAGTAGCCAACAATTCCAAACTGGCCGATTCTTCGGCTGTGTTTGTATGGGCAGTCAAAACCTACCAGGCTGTTACCACCACGCTGTACCTGATAGGGGATGCCGCTCCCAATGGCTGGGACAACAACCAGGCCACGGCGCTTTCATTGAGCCTGAGCGAGCCCGGCGTATTCACCTGGCGCGGTCAGCTGCGGGCTGGTGAATATAAATTCATCACCACCCTTGGTCAGTTTCTGCCCTCTTACAATAAGGGGTCTGATAATAACCGGATGGTGTACCGTACAGACGACAGCCAGCCAGATGATAAATTTATGAACGCTTCGCAGGGCATGTATGATATTTCGGTAAACCTGCTCAACCTCACCATTTCCGTGACTGCAGCAAGTACTCCACCGTATGACAGGTTATGGATGCTGGGCGATGCTACACCTACCGGCTGGAATATTGACAATCCCACGGAAATGCGGGTAGACTCTTCCAACCTGTTTGTATTTACTTATGGTGGTATGCTGAATGCGGGTGAATTTAAAATACCCGTATCTACCGGCGATTTTGGCACCGATTATTACATGCCACTGACCAACCATCCTGCCATTACAGAAACAGGCGTACAGCTGGTACCCAACGGAAATCCCGATAACAAATGGCAGATTACAGCCGCAGGTCCCTATAAGATTAAACTTGATCTGCAAAACATGACGATCAATATCAAGCCATTTGTACCTTATACACAGATATGGATGGTGGGCGATGCCTCGCCCGCAGGCTGGAATATCAATAGCCCGCAGGTTATGACACCTACACCCGGCAATCCGTATGAATTCAGTTATACAGGACCATTGAGTGCAGGTGAATTTAAGTTTCCGCTTGCTACCGGCGACTGGGGCTGCGATTACTTTATGCCAGTGGTGAATGGATCTGGCCCCGGAAGTACACAAATGAAGTTTGTGGCATCCGGAAGCCCCGATTTTAAATGGCGGATCACAGAGGCAGGTAATTACAAGGTTACCATCAATCAGCTCACAGAAACAATTTCAATCGTGAAGCAATAAGTGTTTCAGTTAAATCCGATGATGACGACGACAATACATACCCGCATGAAACTACTGGCCTGTTATCTGTTACTGACCGGTTTCTTAATGGCCGGCTGTCGTAAAGACAGGCCCGGGAATGATCCCATTACGTATGGCAATTCCTTTGCGCTTACCGTCTATACAGATAAGGCCATGTATAAACCAGGCGATGTAATACAGTTTTCGCTTAATAAGCCATTGGCCGGAAATATTAAGATCCGTTACCGGCACCTTGGTGAAACGATTAGCGAAGCCAGTCTTTCCGGCAACAGCTGGAGCTGGACAGCACCTGCGGCAGATTATACCGGTTACATGGTAGATCTGTACGAACAGCTGGATGGTAAGGAAAAAATACATGCCAGTATTGGTGTGGATGTTTCTTCCGACTGGTCCCGCTTTCCCCGTTATGGATTCCTTACCAATTTCGGACAGCTGGGTACGGATGAGGTAAATAAGGTGATTAAAAATCTGGCCCGCCACCATATCAACGGCCTGCAGTATTACGACTGGTTATATAAGCATCACTGGCCAATGGCCGGCACCGCCGCAGCTCCGCAAAGCAACTGGAAAGAGATCGCCAATAAGGATGTATATCTCTCCACGCTTAAACAGTATATCAGCGCCGGACATGCACAGAATATGCGCTCCATGTTTTATAACCTGGCTTTCGGCGCATTGAATGATGCAGCCGCTGATGGTGTAGCAGAAGAATGGTACGCCTATAAGGATGCCAGTCATGGCACAAAAGATAAACACGATCTGCCAGAACCATTTTTTAAAAGCGATATCTATGTACTGGATGCCGGTAATACGGGCTGGCAGAATTATATCGCAGCAAAAAATGCAGATGTGTACGCCACGCTCGATTTTGACGGGTATCATGTAGATGCCCTGGGCGACCGGGGAAATCTGTATACCTTCAATGGTCAGTCGATCAACCAGGCGGCCACGTTTAAGCCGTTTCTGGAGGCAATGAAAAATGCAGCACCGTCAAAGAAACTGGTGATGAATGCGGTGAACCAGTACGGACAGCAGGCCAGTATTTCAAAATCGCCCGTTGATTTTTTGTATACAGAAGTATGGGGACCCAACGAACGGTTCGAAGATCTGGCTACAATTATCACGAATAATGATTTTTATAGTAGTAACACAAAAAGGACAGTACTGGCTGCTTATATCAATTATGCGAAAGCCGATAATCCCGGTTATTTTAATACACCGGCTGTGTTACTGGCCGATGCAGTGATCTTTGCGTTTGGTGGCTCACACCTGGAACTGGGCGAGCATATGCTGGGGAAAGAGTATTTTCCCAATAATAATTTGCAGATGAGCGATGAGTTGAAGTCTGCCCTGCTTCGTTATTATGATTTTCTGGTAGCGTACGAAAATCTGTTGCGAGATGGAGGAAGCTTTAATCAGCCAGCTCTCACAAGTACCAGCTTGCCTCTGTCGGCATGGCCGGGAGCTACCGGCAGGGTAGCTGTACAGGGTAAAACGGTGGGCAACCGCCAGGTGGTTCACCTGTTTAATTTTTCCAACGCCAATTCACTCAACTGGCGCGATACCGATGGTACACAGGCTAAACCTGCTGTTATAGAAAATGCGGCTATGCAGTTTACTGCAACGGGCACGGTTAAAAAGGCCTGGGTGGCCTCGCCAGACAGTAATAATGGCGTTGCCATACCTTTAACGTTCACACAAACCGGTAATGCGGTTTCTTTTACACTGCCTTCCCTGCAATACTGGGATATGCTGGTGTTTGAATATTAAAAAGTTAAGGCTCTGTTTTCTTATGAAGAATTTATTAATTGTTTTTGCCGTTTTGATACTTGCTTCCGTCGCGAAAGCCCAGGTGCAATCGCCAGGCAATTGCCGCTCATATGCAGTGGAAGGAAGCAACGTCATATTCAGTTGCGATAATGCAAAAGTGCTGGTGAAAATTTGTTCCGGTTCTCTGCTGAAAATATGGTACTCGCCCTCGGGTGAGTTTAAACGAAAAAATGAATCGTTTGCTGTTATCAAAGAAGACCTGGAAGAGGTGGGAAAGATACAGGTAGAAGAAAGACCCGAATCGTATGAAATATTTACTTCACGCCTGCGTATACGGGTCGATAAAGCTCCTTTCCGGCTACAGATATTTGATAAATACCAGAAACTCCTGCTGGGCGATTATCAGAGCAAAGGCCTGCTGAAAGACAGCAATAAGCTGATTGCCTATAAGACACTTCGCAATGATGAACATTTTTTTGGGCTGGGCGAAAAATCGGGACCACTCAGCCGCCGTGGCCGCACGTATACTATGTGGAATAGTGATAAGCCCTGCTACACGGCTACTGAAGATCCGCTTTACAAAAGCATACCATTTTTTCTGAGCAGTTACCGCTATGGTGTTTTTTTCGATAATACGTATAAAACCGTTTTCCGTTTTGGAGCGGCTTCAGATGATTACTACAGTTTTGAAGCACCGGGTGGCGAAATGCTCTATTATTTTATTCATGGCAATGACTACAAACAGATTATTGAGCAATATATACAGTTAACCGGTCAGCCAATCATGCCGCCGGAGTGGGCACTTGGTTTTTCGCAGTCGAGGGGTATGTATACCAACGAACCGCTGGCCAGAAAGGTAGCAGCAGAGTTTCGTAAACGCCGCATTCCCTGCGACATCATTTACCAGGATATTGGCTGGACAGAAGGATTGCAGGATTTTCAATGGCGTAAAGACCGGTATACAAATCCAAAGGGGATGCTGCGTTATCTGGATTCACTTGGCTTTAAAATGATCGTATCGCAGGACCCTGTTATCTCGCAGGCAACTTCGCGGCAATGGAAGGAAGCCGATTCGCTGGGATTCTTTGCTACAGATGTGCGTACCAGTAAATCTTATGATATGCCCTGGCCGTGGGGCGGCAATTGCGGAGTGGTTGATTTTACAAAACCTGCTGTAGCAGACTGGTGGGGAGCATATCAGCAAAAGCCGATTGATGACGGCGTGCGTGGTTTCTGGACAGACATGGGGGAGCCAGCCTGGAGTAATGAAGATGCCACCGAGCGTTTGATGATGAAACATTACTCAGGCATGCACGATGAAATTCATAACGTATATGGCCTCAGCTGGGATAAAGTGGTAAAAGAGCAATTCGAAAAACGAAATCCCGGCAAACGGATTTTTCAAATGACACGTTCCGCTTTTGCCGGACTGCAGCGTTATACCTTTGGCTGGTCGGGTGATAGTGGTAATGGTGATGATGTACTCGATGGCTGGAATCGCCTCGCCAACCAGATACCAATGGGTCTTTCTGCCGGCATGGGGGGCATACCTTTCTGGGCTACCGATATATCCGGTTATTGTGGTGATATAAAAGATTATCCTGCCATGGCAGAGTTATATACCCGCTGGATGCAGTTTGGTGTATTTAACCCGCTCAGCCGTGCGCATCATGAAGGAGATAATGCAGTAGAGCCATGGTTGTTTGGTGAAGAAGCCGAGAAAAACTGCCGTACTGCTATTGAACTAAAATACCAGCTATTTCCTTACATCTATACTTATGCACGTGAAGCGCACGATAAAGGATGGCCCCTGATGCGTGCCCTGCTGCTGGAATACCCGCAAGATCCCGAGACGTTTTATATCAATGACCAGTTTCTTTTTGGTAAAGAACTGCTCGTGGCACCAGTTGTGAAGAAAGGAGCAGTCAACCGCCGGATATATTTCCCCGAAGGCGAATGGATAGATTATTATGACGGTAAAACAGTATATGAAGGCGAACAGCAATTGTCTGTAAAAACAACGCTTAGCCGTATTCCCCTGTTTGTAAAAAAGGGATCAATCATTCCCCTTATGCCGGTAATGCAATATGTGCATGAGCGGCGCGATTATCCGCTTACGCTGCAGATCTATCCGGCCAGTGAAGGCCAGCAGGCAGCATTTCAGCTTTATGAAGATGATGGCGAGAGTACCGATTATCTGAAGAATGTATACAGCACAACGAAGTTTAGCTGCCAGACGCTTGGTAATAAATATATATTCAAAGCCGGCAAACCAGAAGAAAAAGGATATACAGCCCCCGGAAAGCGTGATTATATATTGAAAATGTATATCCCGGCCAGACCTGCGAAAGTAGTGATGGGAGGTAAGCCGGTTGTTGCACAGGCACTCAATGTGTTCAACGCCACAGCTGCAAAAGTGACACAACAGACAGCCTGGACCTGGGATGCTAAAACCGGCATTTGTTATATCCGTATTCCGGCAGGTAAAGAAAGCCTGGTAGAAATTTTCAAGTAAACGTTCAATGAATTAATCCTGTAGTTATGATCCATTTTGATTTGCGCCGTCTGATCAGGCAGGGCGCCCTTATCCTTATTGCATTGCCCGTACTGTCTGCCGGTATTGCCGTTGCCCAACAACCTTTATGGAAGTCGCCGGCCTATACCCTGTATGCAGATAGTGTGGTGCAGAATAAATATGTGGCAAAGGCCATTTCACGTCAGGAAATATCCTCGGGCTACCAGAGCCCGGCCAATGAATTTAAAACATCGGCCATATCCTTTAAGTTCAGCATTAATGGAAAGGATAATGAAATGGTGAGCGGTACAGATCATCATTTTAATGTAGATACGAAAAACCTCAGTAGCGAAACGCCGCTTATAGTCTTCGGACATCAGCTGAAACCGAAGAAAGGGGAAAAACCAGGTTATCTCAAACCGGGTACAACGTTGAAAGTGAAACTGGATATGCGGGCTGTACTCAATGAGTTTAAAACAAAAGGATATTATACCTGTTTTGATGGCTCAAAAATCTATAAGGAAGACTTTAAGGGCGTATATATTGCAGGTAGCTCTGCACCGCTTATCTGGGATTTTGACAATCTCGTGCATCATCCGCAGCTCAGGCTTGAAGATGAAAATGGCGATGGTATTTATGAAATTATTCTTAACCTGAATGTAAAGGAGGAAGAAAAACGTACGCTGTCGCACTGGAAGCTGGAAAAAGATATTTCTGCGTTTCCCCGCTACGAATCACCCTACCTTTTGCCGGATGCCCTGTATAATATGGCGCTGGAAGAAATGATCCGTGCTGTGGAGCCGGACAGTACCTTGCGTACAGGTAAAGAATGGGCGGGAGTATGGACGCGCGATGTGAGTTACAGCATTATTCTTTCAATGGCTCATCTGCAACCCCAGGCCGCCCGCTACAGCCTGCTTCGGAAAGTGGATAAGAAGAAAAAAATCATACAGGATACCGGCACGGGCGGGGCATGGCCAATAAGCACCGATCGTATGATATGGGCGGTGGCTGCCTGGGAAGTGTATAAAGTCACCGGTGACAGGGAATGGCTGAAGGAAGCGTATGAGGTGATAAAGAATTCCATTCTCGCCGACATGCAGACGGTTTACGACCCGGAAACCGGACTGGTAAAAGGTGAATCATCTTTCCTCGACTGGCGCGAGCAGACTTACCCGCTGTGGATGCAGCCGGCCGATATTTTTGAATCAGAAAACCTGGGCACCAATGCGGTTCACTATAAAGCAAATAAAGTAGCAGCAGCCATGGCCGGTTTGCTGAACGATAAATTAGCCGACATCTTTGAGAAAAATGCTGATCGCATCAGGCAGGCGGTAAATGAGAAATTCTGGCTGCCCGCAAAAAATTATTATGCGCAATACCTCTATGGTCGTGCTGTCAAATCTGTATCGCCACGTGCCGAAGCATTGGGCGCTGCGCTTTGTGTAATATTCGGGATAGCAGGTGAGGAGCAGGCAAAACAACTGGTGCGCTCAATGCCACTTTCACCCTATGGTATCACCTGCATTTATCCGCAGATACCCGGCATACCCCCCTATCATAATAATGGTATATGGCCTTTTGTACAATCCTTCTGGATGTGGGCAGGAGTGGAGGCGCAGAATGAACAATCCGTGATGGAAAGTATTGCGGCCATTTACCGCCCCGCAGCGCTTTTTGTAACCAATAAAGAAAATTTCGTTGCAGAAAATGGCGATTATGCCGGCACACAAATCAATTCCAGCAATATGCTCTGGAGTCTATCGGGTAATCTCAGCATTGTGCATCATGTGCTGTTTGGAATACGGTTCGAAAATGACCAGCTTCGTTTCCGTCCATTTGTACCCGAAGCACTGAAAGGAAAAAGAAAGCTGGAAAACTTCCGGTATCGGAATGCTGTATTAAATATATCCCTTGAAGGCTATGGTGATGAAATCGCTTCATTTCATATTGACGGTAAAGCATCGGCCGAGTCTGTTTTTCCAGCCGGCATGACCGGCGTACACACTATTCATATCGTACTCAGAAAATCAGCATCGGGTCCAGATGCTGTAAATCGTCAGGCGCTTGTATTTTCTCCTGCCACACCGGAGCTGGCCTATAAAAACAATGTATTGTCATGGAAAGCAATACCGGGAGCAGTGAAATATAAACTGCTTGGCGGCGGTCGTTTACTTACAGAAACGAAGCGACTTAATGTCCGCATTACTCCGGCACAGTTCAGCGAGTATCAGCTGATTGCCATAGACAAAAATGGTGTAGAGTCATTTGCCAGTGAGCCGCTGGTTGTTAGTCATCCGTCTGCCCAAATCATCTACGAGATGGAAGACTTACTGCAGCCCGCAGCTTATCCCTACAAAGGCTACTCAGGTAAAGGTTTTGTAGAAACGAGTACTACAGTCAATCCAAAGATGACTATTCCGGTGACTGTGGCAACGGATGGGGAATATCTCATCGATTTCCGGTACGCCAATGGCAATGGACCGGTTAATACCGATAACAAATGTGCGGTGCGTAACCTGTGGGTTGATGGACAGATGCAGTCGGCCATTGTCTTTCCTCAGCGTGGAAAAGATGAATGGAGTGAATGGGGGTGGAGCAATGCCTTAAAAGTATCGCTGCGGGCGGGCACACATACCCTTGTACTGGATTATCTGCCGGCAGACGAAAACATGAACATCACGATTAATCAGGCTATGCTGGATCAGATAAGACTGCGAAAAGCCGGCAGGTAAGACCGCAGGTCAGGGAGCTTTGGGCGAACTAACGGCACGGTTGGTGAGCAGCCAGTATAGTCCCAGGTTGCCTACCGCTTTTACAAATTCGTCAAACTCTACCGGTTTTACTACATAACTGTTTACCCCGAGCTGATAGCTGGCAAGTATATCCTTGTCTTCATTTGATGAGGTCATGATTACAACAGGGATCGTGCGGGTGCTTTCGTTGGCTCTGATATTGCGCAGCACTTCTATGCCATCCATTTTTGGCATTTTAATATCCAGCAAGATGACCCTGGGGTGCTGGTTTACATCACGTGTGGAATAGGCGCCATTTCCGAAAAGAAAATCGAGCACTTCCACACCGTCTTTCAGATGTATCAGTTTGTTGGAAAGATGCGCTTTCCGGAGTGCGCGTATCGTCATTTCAGCATCGGCAGCATTATCTTCTACTAATAGTATCTCTACTTCGTGGCTCATGTTGGGAAGTTTTATTAGGATAGTTGAGTGTTGTTTGGTGCGTTTCCTGAGGAGGGTATACTAAAATAAAAAGTGGCGCCAAAGCCTTTTGTGGCATCGGCCCATATTTCGCCACCCTGTTTATGTATTATTCTTTTAGAAAGAGCAAGGCCTATTCCGGTGCCTTCAAACTCATCTTGCGAGTGCAGCCGTTCAAAGACGCCAAACAGTTTGTCGGAATATTTCATATCAAAGCCCACACCATTGTCGCGTACAAAATATATTACACGGTCTGTTTCCATCCTGGATCCTATTTCGATAACAGGATTTTTTTCTTTGGAAGAATACTTGATTGCGTTTGATATCAGGTTCATCCAAACCTGTTTTAGCAGATTTCCATCGCCATAACAGGGAGCGATATTGCCTGTTTTAATAGTCAGGTTATGATTGCCTTTTAACGGCTGCAACTCCTGTATGCAGGTGTCTGCCAGCAGCTTCATATCCACCGGCCGGTATTGCGATTCTCTACGGCCTATTTTTGAGAATGTAATCAGATCGTCGATGAGCAGCCCCATCATACGGGCATTGCTTACGATCATATGGAGCACACGATTCCCTTCTTCATCGAGTTTTTCGGTGTAATCTTCTTTGAGCATCATAGCGTATCCGCTAACAGCCCTTAGCGGCGCCCGCAGGTCATGCGACACAGAATATGAAAAAGCTTCAAGTTCCTGATTAGTTGCTTCGAGTTGTGCCGTACGGTGCTGTACTTTTTCTTCCAGATTTTTTTGTGACTGTTGCACTTTCTCTGTCATTGCATTGAACATACGGGCAAGCTGACCCAGTTCGTCGCGGCTTTCTACAGATACAGCAGTACCATAGTTGCCGCTTTCGACAGCTGTAGTGGCAATAGCCAGCCGTTGCAACGGACCTGTTATACTCCGGCTGATCATCCATGCCAGCAAGGCGCCAATGGCAATGATCACGATGCCGGTAGAAAGAGCCATCTGCAAAAATGCCGAAGCAGGAGCAACGATCTTTTTATATGGCCTGTCTGTCAGTACTCTCCATCTGGTGTGGTTAACCGGCTTGATAGAAGCCAGTAATTGCTGACCATCTGAACGGGTATAAACCGGGAGTTCTTTATTAACTTGTTGCAGATCGGCTGGCATTGCATTAACCGGCTTCTGCATATCTGTCCAGAGGCTTCCGTCCGTATTACCAATAAGGAGTGTAACATCTTCTCCGAGCAGTTGAGAAAACTGGAGTACAGCCTGTGGGGAAGTCTGCATTTTTCTCCAGCGAACCATGTATCCTGTTATTTCCTTATTATTAAAAACGGTGGCTGTTACCGGATAATACATCAGGGTGTCTACCTGATATATCTTTCCAATCATACCTGTATCTGGTCGTGGCGCCGATAGATTGAGTACAATATCCGCAGTAGAAGGGGCTGTGCGGGTAGAATCGCTGGACAGCAGTACCTCTCCCTTTGTGTTTGTGAGCAGGGCCAGAGTCCAGGTCGTATCCTGAAGCAATTGTTGCAACGCTTTTCTCACTGCCGGAATAGAATCCCTGCCTCCGGATCGTAAAAACTGCTTTATGGCAGGCTGAGCGGCAGCAGTACGTGTGGCCGATACCATTGCCTGCGCAGATTGACTGAAAATGTTACTCAACTGAGTGCTCAGCGATTCAAGACGTGTTTTACTGGCATCAATAGATGCCTGTTTTATTTTACTGTAAGATACCCAGCTATAAGCAAGCACTACTGTCAGCAAGAGCAGGCATATCAACAGCGTCAACCGCCACTGAATCGAGTTGGAGGTTCGTGAGAACACACGAACCCGGGGCGCCCACCATTTTCCGTTACTCATAAACAACGATTATGGTTTACAGACCAGATTGATGATCGGATACCTCTGTTACCTTACAACATCACCGGTAATATTTAGCAAAAAAATACGCACAATGAAATAATGGCTAATACTCAGAACAGACGGCCTATGTAAACTTTTGACCCCAATAAACAAGTATAAACACTTAGTTATGCCGTATTACGCAAATACTGTCAAAAGCCAACCGGATGGTCAGGAAGTTAAGATACAAATTCCCTGTGGATTCCCAAAGCCAACAATTTGCTGTAAGTCAATAATTCTGAATACTATGCCGGATTTATTTTCAATAATGGCACATGCAGCAGGAGCACTGATGTTGCTGGCAACACCTGCCATATTGAAAATGAAAGAAATAGAGTCTCTGCCCGGTGCCGGTTGCCTTATTAACTATCTGATACCAGAATCGGTCAACGAATGTACAAATAGTGTCAACAAACGGATTTTACCGATCATTATCCGTCAACATACAGTTTTGTTCGGGACCAGCAGAATAATCAGCTTTGATTAAAGCGGTATTTCCACTGGCAATACCTGGTATAACCCGAGTGATTAATTAACTGATACCGGCTATGAAACAGCTACTCCTCTTTGGTCTGCTCACACTTCAATTTTCAGGATTTATTCAGGCACAGACCGGCTCATTGACTGGCGGCGAAGCATTCGACAAAAAATGGATCCGTACCGGTCAGTCCGAAATGGCTTATTATGTGGTTAGGAATGGTGAAATGCTCGAAATCTGCTCTTTTTCCATTACAGTGCAGTCAACAGCAAAAACGCTCAACCTGTACACCAGCCTGCAATTTCTTAATTCTGATGAGCGCTGGATAGATACCAGCATTTCTGAAGCTACAACACTTAATCCGGTTTACCGGTCGTCTTATAATAAAGACAGATCTTACTCACTGAAGTATGGTAAAACAGTAACAGGTTATTACAATGATCATAAAACCCGTAAACGTACGCCGGTCCATGAGTCAGTAAATGGGTTTTATGTAGATAGTTATCTCTATCCTTATCTGCTGGGCGCTTTGCCGCTTGAGCTGGGTTACCGTACCAGCCTTAATATATACGATTATATGCATGGGCGCAGTTCGAATATAAAGCAGGTAAAAGTACAGGAAGTGAAAAGCGGAATCTACAAAAGCCCGCATACAGACGATCATAAGGTATGGGTGGTGAGTGTGCTGGAAGAAGGTACGGGGGATAAATACCAGTATTATATTGACAGGGAAAGCAGAAGGATCTGGAAAATAGAAGTGGATGCTAAGGGGCAACAAATCGTTTTAATAGATAAGGAGCCAGATTACAATCCTTTTACAACAAAGTTTAATAAGGCAGCAACGATCAAACTTATTACCGAAGGCAATGGTGTAATAAGCGGGCAGGCCTTTGCACGCGATAACCAGGCTGGTATAAAAGGAATTGCCGTATTGAACGTTAATAAGAAACAATATGCCCGTGAAGGAACGGCCATTGTGTTAATACCCTATACCGATTATTTCAAAGAATGGGTGGAACTGAATGATGCAGGCAGAAAGAAAGGAAAATCTTATCCGCTGCACAAAGAAGCCACGGAATGTATAAAAATGACCACCGTATATGATGATGAGGGACATTTTGAATTCGTGAACCTGATGCCCGGTAAATATTTACTGTATACGGAGTTTGGGTATATACACAAGGCTACCCGAACAGAAGTCATCGGCTATACAGATACTTATATAAATGGGGCCTATCAGGGAACAAGCGAAAATACCACATCTTACAGCTATAATGCGAACGTATCTGCTATCGTTAAAAAGATCGTTTCAATAGATAAGCCCGGCGAAAAGGTGTCGGTGAAATTGAAGAAGACGCTCTGAGATAACTGGTTGAATTTACGCACCTGCGGGGCATGATCTGTTTAATCAAATTTCCAGGAAGTCATTTTCCGGTCTCCATAACTATTGAAAATAAAAATAGCATCCATACTCCTGCCGGTTTTAAATGATAGGCAGGAAAGATCGGTAAGAAAGGCTGTTTTCCAGGATTGCGATTTGCTGTACCTGATCAGTTCTGCCAGGTCTTTCTTTTTCAATTGATATAGCCCATCGTCCCGCAACTGGGCTTCTCTCCACCCACCGAGACAGTTTACATACTGAATACCTATTTTATTGACACCCGCTTTAACAGGTGACCCTGCATCTCGGATAAGGAAATCACCCAGATTCTCCAGGTGACCTATACCATAGAAGGCCAGGAAACGGGGTTTGTCGGATTGTTTTTTTTCAAGAATAGAATAAAGGGTTTGAAAACTTTTGAAGATCAGCTGGTCGCGGTTAGTCCGGTTACCGATCATATTACCAGACATCAGCAGCAGGTCATCATAATAACGACCAAAATGATTGCGGTAAATGACTTCCTGGCTTTTCAATTGTGCTTCCAGCTGTGTGTGTAGTATAGCTATATCCTGTTGCAGAAGCTGCCCTTTTCGCAGGCAGCCATCAATCAACGTATCGAGCGGCAGATTTCCGATAGGTATCTGACGGCGTATCCATTGCAAAGTATGATAAGTGTTGTTGAAATCGTAATCGGCATCGAGGTAATCGATCCCATAGTACCGTACCTGACGTGCGGCCGGTTGAGTAAGATTAAATTCCCGTACTTTTTTCAGCACGGCATAGGAGGCTTTCGGCATCAGCCAGGTCAGGATGCTGTCATTGCCCGTTTGCAGGTATTCGTTGAATAAAAAGCAGGTTGCATGGGGTAGTTCGTTGGCAATATTATAGATACCTTTTTCGTGCAGGGATTTTATGAGTGCAAACTGGAAGTCGTTATTGGCTAAATAAGTATGCGCTTCGCCAATCAGATAAAAATCTTTTTGGGGCAGGCGGCTGATAAGCTGATCGGTCAGCGTTTGCAGCTCCTCTGCAGTGCCTGTAGTGAGCTTGCCGGAAATACAGTCGGCGGTACCGGCTTGCGCGAAGGCGGTGGTGCAGCCAAGCGATATCAGCAAGGCCAGCACAGTTGTTTTCAGGATCATGGGTTCAGGTATTCAATTTAGAGATTGAATATAATACACCCAGACCGAATGTCATAATCATTGACTGCTGATCACCTTATTTAGGGAACGTACAGTCAACTGTCCACCGTTAACTGTCAACTAATATAAGTCCCAGCCTCCCGGGCCTTTCCAGCGTTTAAAATCACGTCCTTTATAGCGAATTGTGTTGTTGTCAACAATTTCAAGCTTCATTTTATTTTCCACATCATAGGCCTGGTCAAACTCGATAATAATATGTTTGCCGCGATGTTTATACCTGCCTGTATTTATTATGTCGGTGACCATTACAGTTACGCGGTTGTTGTCCTGGAATTCAATTTCCTGAAAGCAATTAAAGACAATGGAGTTCTGCTGAATCTGGCGGCATTCCTGCTCATTGGCAACAAGGGGCAATACAAAACGCTGGCCTGCTGCCAGGTCAATGTCTTTGCGGCAACTGCTGAGGAGACTCAGCAGCAACAAAATAAGTAAAGTATTTCTCATGCGGCACCTGACAGCCAAACCTGCCTGTTCGTTGCAGGAACAAGTGAGTGTGTATTTTAGGGGAAAAAGAGTACGTATATGTGAATAAGCCGGGTAGAACTGTGCAGGTTCATTGCTTCTAAACATTCCGGTAATATTTCCGTAACATAATAACCGGCTGGTGAAGGAGACCAGTTGTTTTCTACCCGTTTTTCATAATCCGTTCGGCCAGTGAGGGCATAATCCGGTTTATTAGTTTAAGCAGCTTCGATTTGCCGATATAGGCCTCATACCGGTTGGCAGAGAGCGAACTTATAATATGAAGAGCCACCTCATCGCTGCTCATCTTTGCTTTACCGCGACCGGCTGTCATGGGTGTATCTACCAGGGGCGGTATAACCTCAAAAACCCTTACCGGGCTGCCTTCCAGCTGAAACCGTAATGCTTTGGTATAGCTGTGTATGCCCGCTTTGGTAGCACAATAAACGGCGGCAGATTTTTTAGGTGCCAGCCATAAAGCACTGCTGACATTCACAATGGCCGCATGCTCCCTTGTAAGCAGCAGCGGCAGAAGCTGGCTCGTGAGTTTAACAGGAGCAGCCAGGTTGCTGTGAATTTCGTAATCAATTTTTTCACTTAACTGTGAGACTGTTAAAAATGAATAGTTGTACTGGACGCCGGCATTATTGATAAGCATGTTCAGGTCAGGATGCTCCTGCCGGATATGTTCAACCAGCTCCCGGATACCATCATTCTCTGACAGATCACCGGCACAAATATGGAGGCCCGGGATTCTTTGCTGTATTTCGGCCAGTTTGTTTTTATCTCTTCCCGTTATGATCACTTTATTGTTTAACGCTGCTAATTTTTGGGCTAGCGAAAGGCCGATACCGGATGATCCGCCGGTGATGAGGATGGTGTTTCCGGAAATATTCATAAAGCTGGGTTGTTGAGTTGCTGATCGAAGTCCTGAAAAAGATTTTCCTGACCGACGACAATGTCTTTTACTGTAAAATATGGTACTGAGTAAACTGCTGAATCACGTAATACCTCAATCATTCGTTTATACTCATCCAGATCGGTGGTTGACACAATCAGGAAGTCGGAAATGGTTGCGTTGAAATATTCACTATCATAAAACTTCACTGAAAGAGAGGGGGTGTTGCGAAAAACCGGCAGGATGGTTTTTTCATAAAACTGAGCCCGCTCATGGCGTGATAGAGTTAACCATTTCGATGTGGCACTGAGTAGTATAAGAATAGTATAGGGTTTCATTTTTCCGGGAATACTATTTGAAGTATTGCTTCGCAAAAATGAAAAGTTATTTGCCCAATTTCCTTTACATAGGTAAATAATTCAGCGCCCGGTGAGTTTGCGTCTGATGCGGCTTAGCTGCGTGGGAGTGATGCCCAGGTAAGATGCAATATGGTATTGAGCGATTACTTGTGTAAGTGCCGGAAAGTTTCGCTGAAAAATGTGGTATCGTTCCTCCGCATCGAGCATCACCAGTTCTATCTCCCGTTGTTCTTTTTGTACAAAGAAGCGCTCTGCCAGTATGCGGGCTGCACGTTCCAGATCGGGACAGGAAGTGAATAATTTTTGAAAAGCAGTATAGTTGGCCACAAGCACCCTGCATGGTGTAAGGGCCTGTTGATTGATTTGATTAAGCTCACCTGTAATGAGCGAGGCGTAACCTCCCACAAAACAGGGAGCTGCAAAGAAGTGTTTGTTGTATTCGGTTCCATCCGGGCTGGTATAATAGGCCCTGATTACGCCATCGGTTAGAAAACCGATTTCCCTGGCTTTCTGATTGTGCTGAATAAAGAAATCGGATTTATCCAGCTTTTTTTCGGTGAAAAGAGGCTGCACTGCTTTCCAGGTTTTGGAAGAAAGCGGGGTAAGTTGATCAAGATAGTTTTTTAAAGCCTGCATTTCCGATTAATAGTTATAGTACGATCACGCGCTTCTTGTACCGTTAATATTACATCATTTTTTCGAATTAGGTATTTCCACCTAGTGAGTGCATTCGTTGAGAAAAAAAGATAGCGCATAATTTAGTGTGCTCATAATTCCTGTTGACAATTATCAAGATTTAATTCTTGTATGTTGACGGGTAAAAAAGCTACTGCTACTTTTACAAAAATCCAGTCCATGATCATCCGTCAGATCCTTTCTTTTCTGAGCTTTCTGTTACTTCCCTTCTTAAGTATTGCAAACACTATTACTATCTCCACTGCTGCCAGTAGTGGCAGTGGCTGGAGTATCAGTGGAGGGGTTATTACCGCTACAGCCAATGTGACGATTAATAACGGAACGATAAACAGTTATCTGGTATCGGGTAATCTTACTATCACAGCCGGTACCAATGTTATGATACAGGCAGGTATCAACTCTGCTCTTGGTGTGGGTGTCACGCGTAATCTTGTAATACGGGCTGGCGGGAATATTGTACTGGAGGCGGGTTATACAGTGAGCTGCTCCAGTGGATCGCTGAATCTTGTATTGGTATCAGATGCTGATGCCAGCAACGGAGGGTTTATCTATGCCAGGTCAGGTTCGGTCATCAACAGCAAGGGAGGACATATCTGGATGGGCGGAGGCAGTGGCAGTACAACTTGGAATGGTCTGACTGTAGGAGATGGATATGCAACCGGCAGCAGTACTGTGGTAATACCCAATACAGAGCTGCAATCGGGTGCCAACTCTTCAGGATTTCGTAATGGCATCAGCTTTTATAATAATACTGTCCAGAGTGAGGGTGGACATATTTCATTGAAGGGACGTGGGGCGGCACTTTCTGTTTCTTATGGATATATGGGACTGTATATGGGGTATAATGCCACCGTCAGCAGCGGCACGGGCAATATCAGTATTGACGCGCAGACATCGGGAGCCAGTTCTACTATTGCTGCCGGCTGGTTTTACGGATTGTTGATGATTCCCACCAACAACACCAATAACGGATATGGTACTACCAGCATAGAATCCACCTCTGGAAATATTACTATTGAAGGAAGTGCCAGTCATAATCAGAGTGTGAATCATAATGCAGGTGTGGCCTTATTTACGCAGAGTGCAACAGCAACGGCCAGGATTAAAAGCATATCAGGTAATATTGACATTACAGGCACTACGCTTAATACGGCTAATCCTTCATATGGCGGAATATTCATTACCGGAACAGGCAATGAACAGGTCATATCGCAAACGGGGGATATTATGCTGCGGGGTAATTCTTCGGGAAGTAGCTATGCCGGTATCAATATCAACTCGGGCAGCCAGATCGGATATGACGGGTCGAATACATACAGCGGTGATATTACACTGATTGCAGATCAGATTACCCTGGCAGCGGCAGTAGAACTCAGGTCCACAGGAAATTTACAGGTCTATCCGACGACCACAACCCGCGATATTAATATTGCGGGTACCGGCGGACTTTCGTTACCTGCCACTTTTTTTACCAGCAATGCGATTGATGGATTCAACAATATTCATATTGGGAGCAACACTTTTACGGGAAATATTCAACTCGCCGCAATCACTTTCCGCGACAATACAACCCTGGAGTCAAATGGGCTCATAACACAAACCGGTGCTATTACTGCCAGTTCAGCGCACTTACATCTGGCAGGCTCATCCGGTTCCTTTGCGCTGACCAATGCGGGTAACCAGATGCTGTCACTTTCGGCTCAGGCAGGAAGCATGCATGTAGTAAACAGTACCAGCCTTGACCTGGGAATAATCAATGCAGCAGGCGGAGTACAGATTGAAACACTTGCGGGTGATTTAACCGTAACCAATAATATTCATTCAGACAATACGGGTGCGGCTGCTATCCGTCTTTATGCAGATGCCAACAAAATGGCTGGCGACGCTACGGGAGGTAATATTGTCATCGCAGGTAGTCCGTCAGTTACTACAGGGCTGGGAGGGAGGGCCTCCCTTTTTACAGGCAGCTCATCGGGCAGTACTGGTTTGTTGGCCCTGGTCGGCGGATCTGCCAATATGCGGGTAAATGTAGATGCCTTTACAGCTACATTTACTCCAGCATTGGGTACAGGTGTTTACGCGCTGTACCGGCAGACCAGTATAACGTTGCCGGTTGGTTTTACACGTTTCACCGCGGCCTGTCAGGCCGGGGGGGTACAGCTCAGTTGGGCAACAGCTGATGAACAGAACAATTATGGCTTCTATCCCGAAAAAAGTAATGACGGTATCGCCTGGCAGGAGCTTGGCTTTGTAAATGGTGCCGGCAACAGCAATCAGCTTAAGCAGTATCAGTTTACAGATAAAACCGTTTCTTCAGGTCCGGTCTATTACCGGCTCAGGCAGCGTGACCTCGATGGACGGTTTACTTACAGCAGTGTAATAGTAAGCTCCTGTCGCAGCAGCAGACAGGGACTGGCGGCAATCACCATTGCTCCCAACCCGGCCAGTGGGGTTACTTATCTTAAGCTATTACCGGGCAATGGAACGGTGGTGCAGTATACACTATTGTCTATTACCGGAACGGCGCTGATCAGTGGAAAGTGGGCTGGTACAGAAGCCTCACTTGATTTGTCCGCAGTAGCTGGCGGCACATATCTCTTGCGCCTAACCACCGGTCAGGAAACACGGACGATTAGGATGGTTAAAAAATAATAACGGTCAGAAATAAGATTATTCCTGCCTGAATTCTTCCATTTCCTTATAAAATTCCTGTGCCCGCATGACATACCCTGCTCCGGAACCGGCAATCAGCTTCCTGAACCATTTTTTGCGCAGGTTTTCCGGCTTATGCTGTTTGTAGAGCCAGTAAGACAGAAAGGTGAATGCGCCGGTTAATACGACCTGCAGAATAATATAACCGGTACTCGTATGCTGCGGAAACCATTTACTGCTAAGGAAAAAGGTAGTGAAGAAAGGAAACTGCAGGCACATGATACGCCCGTGCCGGATAATGGATAACTGCAGTTTCAGCAACTGTTCCTGTATTTCTACAACAGAACCGTTGTAATTAATATTGTTTGTCCATATCAGGTGACGGATATAATCGGAAAAGCCCTTAACATTGATCAGAAAAATGGCACCAATAGAAATAATAAAGTAATTACTGGCCGGCGAATAGTGGCGGATGGCATAGGTCAGCAAATAACCGAGCAGCAGCAGGTAAATTACAAAAGCGATGATGCCGCGCTGCTTTAACCGTATTAACCCTTTTAAGGTGTTGGAGGCCTTTTGGTTTATCAGCTCTTTTATGATCCGGCGATTGATCGCCAGCGACTCATCAATCTTCTGGTAATGCTCTTTCCATAAAAGAACAAAATTTGAATCTTCCATATTATTGTTTTTTCGCCTCAGCAAATTGTTGCTTGAGCTTGTTTTTTATCCGTGCGATCCTGGTGGCTACATTGGTTTCGGTTATACCCATAATTTCAGCTATTTCGCGGTATGACTTTTCTTCAAGGTAAAGAAGCATAAGCGCTCTGTCCAGTTCTTTCAGACCAGAAATAAATCGCTGTAAAATAGCCAGGTCGCTTTCTTTTTCTTCATTTACTGCATCGTCGACAATACTCAGTATGCTTTCTGTTATTTCCAGTGAAGCCGGACCGGCAATTTTTTCTCTCCGGTAAAACGAGATAGCCACATTGAGCGCAATCCGGTATATCCAGGTGCTGTACCGGAAACGGCTGTCATATTTATCAAATGACTTCCAGAGTTGAAAGATGATTTCCTGTATCAGATCTTTCCTGTCTTCTGCATGCTGGCAATAACTATTGGCCACTTTGTACAGTATCCCCTTGTGGTCATCCAGCACAGCAAGGAAATCTTCTTCATTGACCATCGACAGAAATTTTTGGTCCGGTCAATGGCAGGGAGGAGGCAGACTGGCAGGTCAGGTAAAGTGACATAGTAAACGAATAATTAAGAGATATTTTCTTAATTATTCGCAGACAGGCCTTAAAAATCACACATACCGGCGATTTTTTTAGAAAATGAGGAAAAGACGGGTGTGCCGAGGCTGTATTACATTGATTTTGACGCTTCCAGCACCTTTATACGCATCACGGTTGAAATGCTGAGCGCCCGTTGTTTGGCGAGCAGCGCTTTCTCTCCCTCAAAGTGTTCATCAACGGTGGCAGTGAAAAGCGAAAGCCAGGCCTGGAAATGCTCGGCTCTAAAAGGATATTTGGTATGCATACGTCTGTGCGAGGCGATCGGATTGCCCGCATAATTTCCGGTAAAAAAGAGAGCATTTTCCCAGAAGTCGTACATCGTTTGCAAATGCCGGTCCCAGTTGACATTGAATTGTTCTGTAAAAACAGGTCCGATTACGGGATCAGACTTTACCTTTTCATAAAAGGAATTTACCAGCAACTGTACATCGGCATGCGTTTTAATATCCTTTTTCATGATGCAGCACGTTTATAAATCTTTTCGGTTAAATCTTCGAAGTGATAACCAAAACGTGAGGGCGGCCCAGGCTATTAATACAAAAATGGCAATCATAAACCCTGTTGCGGTGCCAAACAACTCCCGGAAAACGGCCCCCGTATAGCCCATAAGTGCCGACATGTCCATTTTAAGTAAAATGAGTATGCGCCCGAGATCAATGGGGTTAAGCATACTGGCACCTACCATGAATTTTTCGAGGGGATAATCCTGGAATTGAAAAAGGATAAATAATACCAGCCCGTCAAATAGCAATGAAAAGTATAGCCAGAGAAAAATGGCAATACCAATTCCTTTTGCCTTATCACGTGTAATGACGGCAGCGAGCAATGCAATGGCTACGAAAATGATGGTAAGCAATAATCCCATGCCGGTCATCACCAGCGCAATATCTGCTGGTGCATAAAGGAGCGCAGGAATACCTGTGCCAATAAAAAAAGAAGTGCATAAGGAACCGGCGAGCCCGGCAAAAAGGCTGCTCCAGATATGCTTCCGGCGTAAGGGCTGACTTACCAGCAGTTCAATAAACTCCAGGCTGTTATAAATATAAATAGTGGAGAAGATAATAGACACCAGTGGTACAATAATGAGTACAATGTTGAGCAGGCTCAGCAATCCCTTTGCACTGTTATCTTCGAGATTAAATACACTCATGGATAAAATGAGCAGAAACAGGGTGTACCCTATCACAATTTTATTCCGGAGAATATCGGTAAAAACATATTTGAGGATCTTTTTCATGGATTCATTTTTTCATAACGGCCGCAATAGCCCTGGATAGTTTTTGCTCTCCGGTATCTTGCTTCAGCTCGTCCAGTTTCTTATGAAATACAAGCTGGCCTTCCTGCAGGTAGATGATCTGGGTAATGAGCTCATCCAGCTCGCTGAGTATATGCGAAGTGATCAGAATCAGCTTGCCTTTCGATTTTTCATGTATGATCTTTTCTTTCAGCTTTTCGGCCGACACAGGATCAAGTCCCGCAGTGGGCTCGTCGAGGATAAGGATATCTGGATTGAATAAAAAGGCGAGTGAAGCACTTACCTTCTGACGTGTGCCGCCCGAAAGCGTACGCATGCGTTTGTTGAGCAGTTGCGGAAGGCCGAATTCCGCCAGCAGCGATTCATCGAGTGGCTGATTGCCTGCATCCCTGCGGATGTCTTTCATCATATTGAATACCTGGCCAATGGTCATATTGTCGGGGTATCGCCCTATCTGGGGCATATAACCGATGTTTTTGCGATACTGCCAGTCGTGCAGTATATTTTTGCCATTAAAGGTGATAAAGCCACTGTCGGGTACAACCATGCCGAGGATACACTTGATAAATGTGGTTTTTCCACTGCCGTTAGGGCCAATCAGTGCAATGCATTCGCCCCTGGTACAGTTTACAGATACATTGTTAAGCGCTTTCAGCTTGCCAAAATGCTTGCTTACATTATTTGCGATGATCATAAAGCGAATGGTTTCATGGCCGGAAAATTATCTTTCAGATTTTCCGGAGTTAGCGTAGGCAATACTTTTTCTGACTGATCCAGCAGCGATGTCATAAAACTTCTGTAAAGCATCATAGCTGCGGGATTCTTTTCTACGATCATAGAATAAAGGCTTACCGGCCTGTAAGGCACATCGCCCACATTATCTCTGTTGAGATCATAGCCCTGGTATTTGTCCCAGTAGTTGTGGTCAAAACTGTTTAACACCAGCGAACCGTTGGTGCCTACGTCGAAACTGTTGAGAAAGAAATTGTTCCGGCTGATGGCATTGTCCATACAGCTGGCCTGTATCTTCAGCCCCCAGCCATTGCCGCTGAATGTATTTTTTTCGACCTGTATGCGGCTGGCTCCTTCCATATAAATGCCGCTTGTATTTTTGGTAAAGCTATTGCCGTTGATATAGCTGTCTGATATTTCTTTCAGCAACAGGCCATAGGCTGCATCGCCCCAGTTTTCTTCAAAAAAGTTGTGAAACATTTTTACCCCATGTGAATACATCACCGCCACGCCTGCGCCATTGGCTTTGAAAATATTGGAGATATAAGCATCGTTGTGCGAAAACATAAAATGAAGCCCATAACGCACATTATGATGTGAGTTGTTTCGCCAGATCACCGAGTGCGTCACAAATTCAAAATAAATACCATCCCGGTGCCCGGTGATGGTATTGGCAATGATCTTCATGCTGTCACTTTTCCAGCAATGAATGCCATTGCCACTTTCCACTTCGGCTTTATTGTAAGAAGTGATCCTGTTTTTTTCGATTGTACAGTTGGTGCCCTGCAGCGAATAAATACCGAAAAAATTATTATCGAGTATGTTGTTGCGGATGCTGATATCGCGCGCCTGAATGATTTTAATACCGGCCAGATCCTCGAGGCTGGAATAACCGGAATTGATGATCCGGAATCCTTCTACCAGCACATTACTGACGCGGATGGTAAGTACCTGGTTTTTTTGCTGACCGTCAAGTACGGGATAGTTAAGACCAATGAGCGAAACAGATTTATTAATAATAAGGGAGCCTTCGGCATAAATGCCGGCACTGACCAGTATAGAGTCGCCCGGTTGCGCAAGATTCAGGGCTGTGCGAATGCTTGCTACAGGTTCCTTTTTTCCAACCCGTATAGTCTTTGCTGATACGAGTGTGATACAGAGCAGGATGGATACTATCGTGAAAAGGCTTCTCATTGTTTATTCAGTTCGGTCCATGAGAGTATGGTGCCTGTGAACTGACCGGCTACCTGCTGCAGCGAGTCTTTGTTGCTGAATGCTGCAACATTGCCGCCCATGGGAGATTTTAAATCGGCACTTTGCAGGAAGTAAGCTTCATTCACATTGATCAATGAATGCTTGCCAGAGAAATCAGTGAAATAAATGGCCGCTATCTCTTTATCGGCGATGTCTTTTTTGAGATAGGCCAGTACGCAGTGTGCGTCGTCGAATTTGAATATTTTTCCTTTTTTTGAAACGATCTCAGCGCCATAGCGGGCATCGCTGATCGTCATTTTGCAGAAAGAGCATCCGTCTGTACCGGTTTTAATAGGTTCAGGTGCAGTAGAGCAACTGTTCAGTAAAACCGCCAGCAATACTACCGTGACAGTATTGACCAATGCCGGTTTTTTAGGGATACCTTTTTTTCTTTTCAGCTCAAGTATCACACAGAGTAAGGCCAGTGCACCAACGCCTATGAATATCCAGCCACCGGTATGGGGGAATGAGTAGGCGCTGAAATTGAGCAGTTGCTTGTACCCGATAAGCGGGGGCTGATAGCTCATACCGGGAACCTGGATAGCAGCATCTGGATTAAGGTTGTGTCCGTAATTGTATTCCCATTTATAAAAATCGACCATGGCTACAATGCCAAAGACTACGAAAAGGATAAAAACGGTATACAAAAACTTTTTACGACCTGCAATGGCAGCTGCCAGGAATAATAAGGCATACAGAGCAATAAGCCAGGGCAGAATGGTGAACTCGATAAAATCGCTGGTATGCAAGGTTTTCATGCCAATATAATGGTTCAATCCATTAATGATATCGACATTGCCGGCCAGCTTATTGGGATATATCAGCAGGGATAAGCCTTCAGGGTACTGTGGCGCTATAAGGTCTATTTTCCACAAGGGAACAAAAAGGACTGCTGCCAGCGCTATGGCACATACTGTAAGCAACACCCTGCTGATAATACCAATATTGTCTTTCATGATCTTTTATTAAGAAGGATCGGTTAGATCTGTTATTTCGGGTTTCGGAGCAATGACCCGGTCAGTACTTTACTTGCTGCCGGTGCCAACACTGTCAGGAGGCAGGTTTTTACCGGTACTGAATGTAAGTGGCACATTGCTGCCCGCGGGTGATACGCGGATATATCCCTGCATTTCCTGGTGCAGAGCGCTGCAGAAGTCGGTACAGTAGAAAGGATACATACCTGTGCGGTCCGGCACCCACTTGAGGGTAGCTGTTTCACCTGGCATGATCAGCAGTTCTGCATTGGCAGCACCTTTTACTGCAAAGCCATGTGGCACATCCCAGTCCTGCTCCAGATTAGTGACGTGGAAGTAAACTTCATCGCCGAGCCTGATACCTTCAATATTGTCGGGCGCAAAGTGTGAGCGGATTGACGTCATGTAAATATGCACTTTGTTGCCTTCCCTGACTACTTTGCTTTCACCTTCTCCTTTTGTCACATATGGGTGAGCATTCTCATTGATGTTATAAAATTTCTTTGAATTTTTACTGATCAGGTCGGCCGGTACTGATTGTGCATAGTGTGGCTCCCCGATAGTGGGGAAATCAAGTATCAGTTGCATTTTATCTCCGCTGATATCGTATATCTGTGCACTTTGGGCCAGCTCAGGGCCAGTAGGCAGGAAGCGGTCTTTGGTAATTTTATTATAAGCTACCAGGTATTTGCCATATGGTTTCCTTGTATCGCCGCCGGGTACAGACAGGTGGCCCACGGAATAATAAGTAGGAGCCCGGTCAAGTACTTTAAGGTCTTTGATATTCCATTTTACCACTTCACTTGATACAAAGAAAGAGGTATAGGCGTTTCCGTTGCCGTCAAATTCTGTATGCAGGGGTCCGAGGCCGGGTTTTTGTACTTCACCATACAGGGCAGATTCATATTTTACCACAGGTATGCCCTCGTATTCGCCGGCAAAATCTTTGGCAGCGATCGCTTTCTGCAGTTTATCGAAGCTGAATACCGGAATCAGTGCGGCCAGTTTACCGCTTCCTACAATGTATTCACCAGAGGGGTCTACATCGCAACCGTGCGGCGATTTAGGACAGGGAATCATGTAGCAGATGTCTTTCAGTTCTTTTACATCCAGTACGATTACCTCATTTTTTGTTTCGGATCTGGCAGTGTGTGTTTTTTCGTCATATACATTGCGTACATATTTTGCTGGCACCCGTTTGCCTTTTCCGGCTTTCAGATATTCCTCTGCTTTTTTCCAGTTTACGGCCATGATGAAGTCTTTGTCTTTTTGCGAAGCATTTACTTCCAGCAACGTATTGGCCTGTTCTGAATTATAGCAGGAGAAGAAGAACCAGCCATGTGATTTTCCTTTACCTGCATGACTCAGGTCAAAGTTTACGCCGGGGCATTCCAGTTGAAAGGAGATGTCCATGCTGCCGGTATTTTTATCAACACCAATAAAGCTGATATAGGCTTTAAAGTTCTTTTTGTAGGTATTGATGGGTACATCGCCGTTGGCATTATCCGGTGGAACGCTGAAGCGGGTTCCGGCTACCACATATTCGGTGTTTTCTGTGATAAAAGGAGAGGAGTGGTTGCCTGCACTGTTGGGCAGTTCAATGATCTCCGCGGTTCTGAATGTAGTAAGGTCAATACGGGCCACACGTGGGGTGTTGTTACCGTTGCCAAATACCCATCTGCCATCCACTTCGCCATTGGTTTGCGATAGTTCGGTATGGTGCAGGTCGTCCCAGGGAACAAAGCCTCTGGTGGTATTAAGCATGGCTTTTGTCTCTTCGCTATAGCCATATCCTTTTTCGGGGTCAACGGAAAAAACCGGAATCACGCGGAGCAACCTGCCCGAAGGCAGGCCATATACACTCAGCTGACCGCTGAAGCCGCCCGAAACAAAATTGTAGAATTCATCGTATTTGCCTGGAGCCACATAGGCTTTGGCAGCGGCATCGCCACTCACTGCGCTTTTGGCATTGTTAGGTTTGCAGGAATAGTTTGTTGCCAGCACGCAGGTAAGTGAAATTGCCAGGCCCCAGGAGGTAATTTTTTTCATATTCGTAGTTTTAGTAGTCTCTGGTATTATTTAACACCATCGTTTTTGCGCATGAATTCATAGATGTTGCGGGCTTCATCGTCAGACAGGTTTTGATTGGGCATACGAACGAGACATATCTCCAGCATAGCCTGTGCTTTCGGATCTTTGTTGAGCATCTCATCTGTATTGGTAGAGAAGTTCATGATCCACTCAGCTGTATGCCGGCTGGTCACACCTTTCCAGCCTGGACCTACCAGTTTTTCTTCACTCAGTTTGTGACAGGAACTGCATTTCACAGAGTATACCTTTTCGCCGGCATCGGCTTTAGCTGTTTCCAGGGTGGGGCTTACTTCCACTTTGCTGAATTTGCCCTCGCCACGTTTGGGGTCATAGCTGGGATTGGCCGATTCCGGGCTGGGAGGTTCAGATGCAGTTGTTTTTTTGTTTTCGGTGTTGTTGCTGCCACAGGCAGCCAGGCAGAAAGCGATAATGCTGAGGGTGAGTAGTTTTTTCATGTCTGAAAATTTTGCGTTGGGTACAAGATTACGCCGGGTGCTAACGGCATTTTATGCGTAGAGTCATAAATTGGGGGAAATCAGGGATGTGTGAAAAAAAACAGAACCGCGTTCCGGTATTTTTCCGGTGAAAAGGTGTTTTCCTCATGCCCAAAAGGTGTTTTTCTCGACACCTGCCATGACATAGATCAGTTTTTTTTCGTTAGATTGTCATAGATTTATTTTGCTCATGCAGATAGTTTGGTGCCTTCTTTAATCAAGCATTTGTTATGATCATTCCTGTCGAAACACTCCTTGCCTGGGGGGCCACCTATAAAAAGCTGGACCCGGACGAAACTATCTTTCGTGAGGGAGTCGAGTGTCATTTTTATCATCAGTTAGTTAGCGGGTCTGTGCGCTGGATCAGTATTACAGACGAAGGGCGGGAATTTATCCAGTCAATGATAGAACCCGGTGAGCCTTTTGGTGAACTGCCCTTATTCGATGAGCAGCCCTATGCGGCTACAGCAATTGCCAATAAGGAATCCGTTGTATTAAGACTACACAAAAACACTTTCCGGGAACTGCTTAAAGAGGAACCCGAACTGCATTTTCGCTTCAGCAAAATGATGGCATTGCGTATGCGGTTTAAATTCTTATTGTTGAAGGAGCTGGCATGCGGCGACCCGGAACACCGGATTTCTGCATTGTTTTCCTATTTTAAAGAATCTAATAAATACATCTGCAAGGATTGCAACAAGTTGATGCTAACACGCCAGCAAATAGCTAATATGACGGGCTTGCGTGTTGAAACCGTAATAAGGGTTATTAAGAATCTGCAGCACAAAGGATCACTGGTTATAGACAAAGGCAAAGTGTATTGCTGATTTTATGACTGCGATCATAAGTGGTAAACGGGGGTGATATTTATTTTGTGTAAACAAAAATGAATGAATCAATCCCTGCGCAGTTGGCTTCGTATTTCCTTTTTTAATTTTTTGCTGGTAGCGCTGATAGGTGTGGTTATGCGATACAAAATTGTATATCCATTGCCCTGGGTCGATCAGAAGAATCTGCTGCATGCGCATTCCCATTTCGCCTTTGCGGGCTGGCTGTCACAGGCCCTTATGAGTCTGCTGGTGTCTTATATTCAGCAGGCCGGAAGCGAAAGGGCATTTGAAAAATACCGCCCGGTTTTGTATGCCAATCTTTTTACGGCATACGGCATGTTGTTCTCATTCCCTTTTATGGGGTATAAATTTCTTTCCATTCTTTTTTCTACATTAAATATCCTGTCGGCTTACTGGTTTGGCCTACAGTACTGGAGAGACCTCAACCGGCTGCAGTTGAGGTGTACCTGCGCTTCCTGGTTTAAGGCCGCTGTTGTCTTTAATGCGCTTTCTTCTTTAGGTGCTTTTTCGCTGGCCTATATGCTGGCTACAAAGAATCTGGATCAGCATAGTTACCTGGCTGCTATTTATTTCTTTTTACACTTTCAATATAATGGCTGGTTCTTTTTTGCCTGCATGGGACTACTCTGCTGGCAACTCAACCGGATGGGTATTTCAGAAAGGGAGTTAAAGAAAGTGTTTCTGTGCTTTGCTATTGCCTGTGTGCCGGCCTATTTTTTATCGGCCCTCTGGTTGCCGATTGGCCAGCTGGTTTATATACTGGTGGTGGCATCTGTATTACTGCAACTCGCCGGCTGGTATCAGCTGATCCTGATTGTTCGGCGCAATAAAGCGCTTATTTGTGCGCGGATTCCGTCATTCAGCCGCATTTTATTTATTTTAACAGCCACTGCACTTACTATTAAATTATTGCTGCAGGCTGGTTCGGTTATTCCATCGCTGGGCCAGCTGGCTTTCGGATTCCGCCCTATCATTATTGGCTATCTGCATCTCGTATTACTGGGTATTATTACATTATTTATCATCGCTTACATAACTGCACACGGAATCATACAGCCCAAAGGTCGGGTAAGAAGTGGAATTGGAGTATTTGTAGCCGGTGTTATCATCAATGAATTGTTATTGATGCTGCAAGGTGTGGCAGATATGAACTATACACCCATTCCATATCTTAATCAGTTTTTGCTGATAGCGGCATTGCTGCTGTTTTTGGGAATAGGAATGATAAACTGGGGTTTGTGCCAACCAAACTATGAGCCCGCGCATAAATGAAATGAAATAGTAATCTCAGTTTTGTTATAAATTATTATTTATGACAAATCTGAGTCAGCAAACCCTGGCGGAGATAGTAACAAATGATCATCGTACCGCTGGTGTCCTCGAAAAATACAGTCTTGATTTCTGCTGTAAAGGCAAACGTACACTTACAGATGCCTGTGCCGAAAAGGGGTTAAGTGTAGACAATATACTGGCCGAGTTGCAGCCCGTGCTGGAGATGCCTGTGCAAAGACAGTTACCTTTTACAGAAATGTCTGGCGAGCAACTGGTATCTTATATTGTTACGCATCATCATTATTATGTAAAGCAGATTATGCCTCAGCTGCTGCTGCATTTGCATAAAGTAGCCACAAAGCATGGAAGCCGTTTTCCTTTCATGGTCGAAGTATTTAACCTGTTTACCAGCGTGCAGGAAGAAATGACTCTGCACATGCAGAAGGAAGAGCGTATCCTATTTCCTGCCATAATTAAGGCCGAACAGGCTTTTACAAATAACGATAATGCTGCCATGGCCTGCTCTGTAATAAATGGTGCCGTATTGGTAATGGAAAAAGAACATGATGAAGCAGGTGAGTTGATGACTTCCATTCATCAACTTACAAATGGTTACCAGCCACCGGCCGATGCCTGCAATACTTTTCGGCTTAGCCTGGCCGAGTTGAAAGAGTTTGAAGAGGACCTGCACCGGCATGTGCATCTCGAAAACCATATCCTGTTTCCGATGGCTGCTACTTTTTGCAGCGAGTTCTGAGTTTTAGGTTATAAGTTTTGAGTTATAAGTATTAAGTGCTGGGTAATAAGTTGTAAAACTCAGTAATAAGTGTTCAAAACTGTACGATTAGTTTAAGCTTATCTGATACGGCTGGAAGATCAAGCTCTGGCTATTGCAAATAAGTGTAGTGTTCAGCGAGTTCTGAGTTTTAGGTTATAAGTATTAAGTGCTGGGTAATAAGTTGTAAAACTCAGTAATAAGTGTTCAAAACTGTACGATTAGTTTAAGCTTATCTGATACGGCTGGAAGATCAAGCTCTGGCTATTGCTAATAAGTGTAGTGTTCAGTAAGAGGATCACTTAACTTATCACCTATTACTTAAAACTTAGAACTTATCACTTCGAACTATACCTTTGCTGCATGTCACACCCGCTTATTACACATGTGCGTCGTTTTGTTGACCTGGATGAATCCGCAGAAGACAACCTGCTGTCTTTCTTTGAACCCATGTCTCTGCAAAAAAAGCAACATATCGTTGAGGAAGGAAAATTATGCAGATACAACCTGTTTGTAGTAAAAGGGTGCATGCGCCTGCTGCTGATCGATAATAAAGGAAATGAGCAAACCATTCAGTTTGCCATCGAAAACTGGTGGATTACGGATGTGGCCGCATTCCTGTCATTGCGTAATGCTTCATTTTCTATACAGGCAATCGAAGACTGTGAGGTGTTGGCAATTACAGCAAGCCGGCAGGAGGCACTGTTTCGGGAGGTTCCTGCTATGGAACGCTATTTCCGCCAAATCTATGAACGCGCTTATGCGGCCAGCCTCTTTCGGGTGAGTTGGATATTTAATCTGACAAAAGAAGAGTTTTACGATCATTTCTCTGCTAATCATCCTGATTTTATTCAACGTATTCCACAAAAGATGCTTGCTTCATTCCTGGGGTTTACTCCCGAATATTTAAGTGAGTTACGGAAGAAACGTGCTGGTAAGGGGAAAGGTGGAAGCAGAAACGTAAAGAGTCAATGAGATGAGATCAGGAAAAGGCAAAAGTTGTGTGGTCTGACACCGTTTATATAAAAAAAGGACCTTTGGTATATTTCCGGATAAAGGAGAATAAGCAACAAACTGTCTATCAGTTGCAGGAAAGTACCCATGAGCGATACACAAATACGAATAGATATAACCCGTATTGGTTTTTCCGGACATAAGGATAGTCTGTTGATTTTAGTCACTTATTTTATTTGCATCTATAAAATCTATAGTATGCATAAAGTAAGGTTATTTCTCTTGTTGGCTTTGGGGCTATCACTTGTTGGGATGTCTTGTGAAAAGGACAAGGAAAATGGCAGTTCATCCCGTACGGTAAAATATGAAGTGAGTGGAAATTTCAGCGGATTTCTGGTAATTAACTATACAACCGCATCGGGTGGTTCCGTGAATGAAGAGATCACAACACTTCCCTGGAGTAAGGAAGTAACATATGCCAGCAATGTAACAGCTGCGGGTTTCGGAATAGGTGGTAGTGGTGGTACTGCCGGGCAGACAATTTCGGTTGTGGTTAAGCGTGGAGGCAGCCAGGTGTCTTCTACTCCGGCAACTGCTAATAGTGCCGGAGCGATTTCCGCTTCTGCGCCAGTGGTGACTTTCTAAGCCGAAATGCCGGCAGGTGTATCATAGAATACCTGCCGGCATTTTCATTCGCCCAGGGGCCATAACAGCCCGTTGCAAATGGGGCTTTCCTTTATGCGTGCACCTGACACACCTCCAGCATATTCCCGTCGGGGTCGTGAAAGGTGAAATAAGTAACCGCATGGTCAGTGACTATTTCTCCCACAGCTACACCCTGAGCCGATAAATGATCATGTGTCTGCTGCGCATCGGCCGCTCTGAAAATAGGATAGGCGGCCGTTTTACTGTTGATATGGATGGGTTCATCCGTTTGCCAGATGGTAATGCTTACTGATCCATGGGTGTCAAGCACCGCCAGTTTGTGGATGTCATCTTCATGTAAAACAGCAAAGGATAGTTTTTGGGTGTACCAATTTTTTGATCTTTCAATATCGGCTACGCGCAAGATGAGAGTGTCTATTCCCTGGAGAAAATTATTAATCATACAGCAATAAATGAACGGCAATATTACAGGTTTTAAATGTCAAACTCTTTACTAAGAATCAAGGATATCTTTTAGGATTTGTCTTAAAGAACATCCGGGGCAGGAGAATGGAAATTTGTATTTACCTTTCCTGTAAAGATTTTAATATTTTTTGCCATGCAATCTGTTCCTGTTCCAACGGCTCATCTTTTTCCTGTACTGGATCAGCATCTTATAACTCTTTTGCGCAGCCTGCAGCCTGCTGACTGGAACCGGCCCACCCTGGCGCGTCAGTGGACGGTCAAGGATATAGCTGCTCATCTGCTCGATGGCAACATCCGGGTTATTTCTATTTATCGGGACAGGCATTTTGGCGAAGCGCCTCCGGAAATTAACGGATATGATGACCTGGTTGCTTTTTTAAATGAATTGAATGGAGTATGGGTGAAAGCGTTGAAAAGAATGAGTCCGGCGCTGCTTACAGATCTGCTGGCGCATACTGGTGCAGCTTATGCCGAACAACTGCAACGGCTGGATCCCTGGGAAAAGGCTTTATTTGCTGTGGCATGGGCTGGCGAAGAAGTCTCCTTCAACTGGTTTCATATTGCCCGTGAATACACCGAAAAATTTCATCATCAGCTTCAGCTACGCGAAGCAGTAGGGCAGACAGAAGTATTAATGACCCCCGAGCTTTTTTATCCGTTTATCAATACACTGATGCGTGGCCTTCCATACGCTTACCGGAATACGGAAGCGCCGGCAGGTACTATTGTGCAGGTAAATATAACAGGCGAAGCGGGTGGAAGCTGGCATCTGATCAGAAACGGACAGCAGTGGATGTTGCAGGAGGGAGTTGCAGGGAATGCCGCTGCAGTAGTGAGTATTTCTCCCGCTACGGCCTGGAAATTATTTACTAAAGGACTTACTGCGCATGAAGCGGAACAGCAGACTTCAATAAGCGGTGATACAGCTTTGGGCAAAGCTGCTCTTTCAATGATTGCAGTGATGGCCTGATTTCAGTTATTTTTTCAGGATAAATACTGTGCCGGCCGGATCCATAATCCAGTGCATCTCTTCTGGTATCTGCTGCAGTTCATCGCAGGTATTTATGCCGTGACCGGCCAGGTGACTTACTGCTTTTTCCACATCATTGGTCTTTAATTCAAGCCAGGTTTCTGCATGGGTGCAGCTATCCACACAATCAAGCCAGATTGTGTTAGGGCCAAACTGTACCTGATGTGTTCGGGATACTGTGGGATTGCTGATGGGCTTTTCTTCTGTTGGCAATCTGAGTACATTTTTATAAAAATCTACTGTTTGCTCATATTTACTACGCGGTATTTTAATGGCTATGTTGAGGCCTCCGTTAAATTCAGGTTGTGTCATTTTCCTGGTTATTTGTATTGGCTTAAAACGTACAACTTATAAGTCAAAACTTTCAACTTATTATCCATTTTCTGTTTATGACCTATCTTTATCGCGTGAAGAAATGGGTATCCATATTTTTTTTGTTACTGGTTGCTACAGGCAGTTTTGTACCCTGCTGTGCCGAAGACGACTGCGCCACAGAAGTTTCGGCCAGCACTGATAATGGGCATAATGATGATGATAGAACGGGCTGTTCTCCTTTTTTTGCCTGTGGTACCTGTGCACCTGCTATTGTTGTGCACACCCCGGTGCCGGTCAATCAGCAGCCTTTCCCCGAAAAGGTAGCCTACCAGTTTGTGGCAGATGACGGATTAGCGCAGTATCATCCATCTTTTTTTCAGCCTCCCCGGCAGTGATCGCTTTATATTTTGCTATCACATTTATTAATCTAAATTTTTCCGATAAAGATGAAGTACCTGATTGCAGGACTGATCCTGTGTGTATGCACCTGTACCATACAGGCTCAGTATATTTTTACAGCCCGAGTAATTAATAAAGAATCCGGAGAACCACTGGCAGGAGCAACCCTGAAATGGTTGCAGGGAAACAGGGCTACCGTAGCTGACTCGGCCGGTAAAGTGAGTATACATGAAATAACGGGAGGCAAACAGGATTTTCTGATCACCTATGTAGGATTTGAAGAAAAACACCTTACAGTGGCCTTCCCTTTGATACAGGGAGATATTGTTATTGAAATGGAATATGCCGGTGAGCATGAAGATGAAGAAGAGGTTATAGTAAGGGCTACGCGCAGCAGCCGTACGATTGCCAATACAGCTACCCGCACAGAAGTGATATCGGGCGAAGAGCTGACCGAAAAAGGAAACATGAAGCCTGGCGATATCCGGATGTTGCTCAACGAAAGTACCGGCATTCAAACCCAGCAGACCTCTGCCACCTCCTATAATTCCGGTATCCGGATACAGGGACTTGACGGGCGGTATACGCAGATACTGCGCGATGGTTATCCGCTTTACGCGGGTTTCTCCGGCGGATTGTCTTTGTTGCAGATAGCACCGCTTGATCTGAAACAGGTAGAGGTCATTAAAGGATCGGCTTCTACTTTGTATAGTGGCGGTGCTATTGCGGGACTGGTAAACCTGGTATCCAAAACGCCGGGCGAGGAGAGGGTGCTCGATTTTCTGATCAATGGTACTTCGGCAGGCGGTCTTGATTTAAGTGGTTTTTACAGTGAAAAATATGGAAAGCTGGGTCTTACGGTATTTGCTTCGCGCAACAGCAATAAGGCCTTTGATCCTGCTGGTATCGGACTTACTGCCATTCCCAAATTTGAGCGGTACAGTATTAACCCGCGGCTGTTTTTTTATGGAAAGAATACAACAGCCGATATAGGTATCAGCTACGTAACCGAGGACCGCACCGGCGGCAGTATGGATTATATAAAGAATGGTGGTTCCGGTTTTTTTGAAAAGAATAATACAGATCGTATTACTACCCAACTGGGCATTACTCATCATCTGAACGAATACAGTTATCTGCAGTTTAAAAACAGTTATAGCCGGTTTGATCGTTCGATAGCTATTCCTGCCTACCGGTTTGATGCCTTGCAGCAGTCTTCTTTTTCTGAGTTTACCTGGAACCAACAGGGCGAAACGGCCGACTGGATCCTGGGCGCTAACCTGCTTACTGATCAGCTTCGTGAACAACAGCTTAGCAGTGATCCATTAAGGAATTACAATTACAATACGGTGGGCTTATTTATACAAAACACCTGGACTGTTTCTTCCTTATTTACACTCGAGACGGGGCTTAGAGGAGATTATATTAATGAATACGGCTTCGAACTGTTGCCCCGCATTTCGGGTATGTTTAAACTATCGCCCAAAATAACCACCCGCCTGGGTGGGGGATTTGGTTATAAATCGCCCACTATTTTTACAGAAGAAGCTGAGCGTCGGCAGTTTCAGCATATCCTGCCCGTGGATATCAATGCTACACGTAATGAAAGATCAGCAGGAGGCAACTGGGATATCAATTACCGTACGCAGTTTGGAGAGATCGGTTTTACGTTTAATCACCTCTTTTTCTATACACGCCTCAACAGACCGTTGGTGCTAACGGCTGCATCAGGCAGTACCGTGCAGTTCGAAAACTCCACCGGCTACCTCGATACAAAAGGTATGGAGACCAATATCCGCTTTACCTACGATCATTTCAAGCTGTTTGCAGGATATACCTATACAGATGCCAACACATATTTCTCCGATAAGCAATGGCTACCGCTAACGGCGCGCCACCGTTTAAACAATGTGCTGATGTATGAAATAGAAGATAAACTAAAAATAGGACTGGAAGCTTATTACTACAGTCCGCAAAAACTGAGCGATGGCAGCAGGGGTAAGCCCTACTGGATCACCGGCCTGATGGCAGAGAAACTATGGGAGAAGTTTTCTGTATTCGTGAATTTTGAAAATTTCTCCAATACCCGCCAGACACGTTTCGATACTATCTATACTGGTACCATCAACAACCCCGTATTCCGTGATATCTACGCACCCGTGGATGGGTTTGTGATGAATGGCGGGGTGAAGATACGGTTGTAGGAAAGTATAAAGGTATAAAGGGTTTAAGTAGTTTAAGGAGTATAAAGAGTTTAAAGGGAGCATTAGCACATCAGCACATCAGCACATTTTATAATCAGTACCAGGAAACCCTTTAAACTCTTTATACGCCTTAAACCCTTTATACTTGTAAACCTTATAAATTTACACCTGTTTTTCCTGTCGCATTTCCCCACACAGAATGGCTGAAATGCACCCGCTGGGGCCTTATGCGCGTAGTATATTTGTACCAGTATTAATAACGCTAAACAACGATTTATATGAGTAATCCTGTTTATCCCTGCATCTGGTTTGATGGCACAGCCAAGGAAGCAGCCGAACTGTATTGTTCTCTCTTTACCCAGTCTGCAATGAAGGAGTGTACACATATGGTGGTCAACTTTGAAATAGGAGGCCAGCACATTATGGGGCTCAATGCTGGTCCCATGTTTAAGCCCAATGCTGCCATTTCTTTTTATGCCACATTTGAGGATAAAGAAGCCCTGCTCAAGGCATGGAACACCTTGCTGCAGGGTGGGTCGGTACTGATGCCGCTGGATAAATATCAATGGAGCGAGCAATATGGCTGGCTGCAGGATAAATATGGCGTAAACTGGCAGCTTACCTATGGTAAAGTGAGTGCAGTGGGACAGGCAGTAGTACCCTTGTTCATGTTTTGCGGAGAGAACCAGGGTAAGGCGGAAGCGGCAATGAATTATTATATCAGCTTGTTTGATAACGGTCGTATTGAAATGGCAGCACATTATGAGGAGGGAATGACCAAAGTAGATGCCCATGTAGTGCATGCACGTTTTCGTATCAATGATTCATTACTCATTGCAATGGATAGCGCCGTGGCGCAACCGTTTACTTTCAGTGAAGGCATATCAATGGTGGTGACCTGCGATACCCAGGAAGAGATAGATCATTACTGGAATAAATTATCTGTCAATGGGCGCGAAAGTATGTGTGGCTGGTGCAGAGATCAGTTTGGAGTATGGTGGCAGGTAGTGCCTTCTGTGCTGGGGCAGCTGATGATGGATCGGGAACGTGCTCCGCGTGTGATGGACGCTTTTATGAAAATGAAGAAGTTCGATATCCAGGCATTGCTGGATGCCTGATACACCCATTCAGGAAAATGATGTCAGCAACGGCTGATTTTGTAATTTACCGGCCTCCGTCACCAGCGGAGGCTTTTTGTTTAATTATTCTGCTATGGCTATTTTATTAAAATCGGTTCATCATGTTGCGGTTATCTGCTCGGATTATGAACGGTCCAAAGATTTTTATACCCGCATCCTGGGTTTTGAAGTAGTGCAGGAAGTGTATCGTGCAGCCCGTCAGTCATACAAGCTGGATCTGGCATTACAGGGGCATTATACCATTGAATTGTTTTCTTTTCCCGATCCGCCTGCACGTCCTTCTTATCCGGAAGCATGCGGGTTGCGGCACCTGGCATTTGCGGTGGATAATATAGAGGCTGCTATTGAATGGCTCGGAAAGAATGCTGTGCAGGCAGAACCTGTACGTGTCGATGAATACAGTGGCCGGCGCTTTAGTTTTTTTACCGACCCCGATGGACTTCCACTGGAGTTGTACGAAAATTAACTGAACAGAAACGCCAGATCCTCCTCAGTCAGGTTTTGTACAAATCCTGCATCATCGCCGGTGATGAGTTCATGCGACAGTCGTGCTTTACGTTCCTGCAACGTGAGAATTTTTTCTTCAATACTATTCCGGCAAAGCATACGATAGGCAAATACATTCTTCGTCTGTCCGATACGATGGGTACGGTCAATGGCCTGCTGCTCCACCGCGCGGTTCCACCAGGGATCGAAGAGAAAAACATAATCTGCCGCCGTGAGGTTGAGACCTGCATTACCCGCCTTGAGGCTGAGCAGGAATACACGTGGCGAATTGGGATCTGTATTAAACTGGTTTACCTGCTGCTGGCGTAGTTCCGGTGCGGTGCTGCCATCGAGGCGGAAGCTTCGGATACCTGCCTGGGTAAGATCGCGCTCCAGCAGGTCGAGCATGGAAGTAAACTGCGAGAAAACGAGTGCCCTGCTGGTGAGTGTAATATTTTTCAACTCTTCAATCAGTACCTGTGTCTTAACTGACTCGTAGGTAAACAGGTCTTCGCCCTTTACGAGCTCGCAGGAGTTGCAGGCCTGCCGCAGTTTCATGATACCATGTAGTACTGATAATTTTCCTGATGCGAGGCCTTTGGTACCGATCTCAATAAAAAGATTGGAGCGGATATTTTCTTTAATGGATTCATAAGCCTCCCGCTGATCGCTGCCCATCTCGCACCAGAGTATAGATTCCATTTTTTCTGGCAGGTCAGGCGCCACCTGTTCTTTGGTACGGCGTAGAATAAACGGAGCAGTCAGTAGCTGCAGGGATTTTATCTTTTCGGGATCATTATTTCGGTCAATGGGATCGGCATATTCGCGTTTGAAAAACTCGCGGCTCCCCAGCATTTCGGGCAGCATGAATTCAAACTGTCCATACAGGTCAAAGGTATTATTCATCACCGGTGTACCACTTAATGCAATACGTGTGGCGGCAGATAAGGAGTAAACAGCTTTGGCTGTCAGCGATGCCGGGTTTTTGATGGTATGACTTTCATCGGCCACGATAGTATCAAAATGAATCTGGCTGAGTGGCCCCATGTCGCTGCGCAGGGTGCCATAGCTGGTGATGAGAATACGACCGCCTGGCTCATTGAGCAGTTCGGGCTGACGGGTGGGGCCGTGATAGATCAGAACAGGCAGGGTAGGAGCAAAACGATTAAGTTCCTGCTGCCAGTTATATAGCAGAGAGGAGGGGCATACTACGAGGTGACGTGCCTCGGGGGCAGCAGCCATACGGCTGGCCAGAAAACAAATGGTCTGCAGTGTTTTTCCCAACCCCATATCATCGGCCAGGCAGCCGCCGGCACCGGCTTCGGCCAGCAGGCGCATCCATTCATATCCTTTTTGCTGATAAGGACGAAGTGCTTCTACTTTAATGCCTGCTGGTAAAGCATAAAGGGAACCTCCATCGGGTTGCTGCCATTTTTTCCAGCGTTTCCACCAGTCATCTTTTAATACCTGTTGCCGCTGATCCAGTTCTCCGCCCAGCATGATCCATTTACCGATCCGCACCTGTTGCTTCTGGATCTTTCCGTGCTTAATTAGCGGACCGTATTGGGCCATCCATTCTTCCGGAATGATACCCAGGCTACCGTCTTTAAGCAGTACAGCTTTCTGGCCGGCCCATAATATTTTCTGCAGTTCGTTGAGCGAAACTTTTTCTTTCCCAAACCTGATATCTACGGTAAGTACCAGCATATCCTGCTGCTCTTCCTGTACCTGCACCTCAGTCACTATTTTCTCGGAGGTATATCGGAAATGCTGCAGCATATCCATACCAGCTACCTCAATGCCCATATCCAGCAGTTGATGATATACACGGGCAAACCATTGTTTCTTTTGTGCATCGGCAAATGACAGATAGAAATAACCGTTCAGCTGGCGTGCAAAGTTGGGATGTAATGATTCGAGGTGCTGGCGCAGCATGTTTTCCGCTTCTTCATCGCGCAGCAGGGTATAGGTCTTACCCTGTTGTTGTATTTCCGCACTCGGCTGATAATTGCCTTCAATGATAAAACCATCGTACGACCATTGGGGGGTGAGCACCAAGAAGCTATTGCTGATTTCACTCAGCATAACCCGGGGTATGGGTTTGCTTTGCAGCTGTTCATTGTCCATGAGCTGCCTGGTGTCGACCGGGTAATCGCCCTGGAGGCGTGCCAGAATTTCTGCCGAAAAACTTTCACGATCTGCCGGCAAATGCTGTTGGCTGAGCCATTCCAGCGTTTGCACATCTTTCCAGGTGAGCAGAAAATATTCATTCCGGCTTTCGAGCAAAAACTGGCTACGCTGAAAACTGGTTAAGGGATATATACTGTTATTAATATCAATCTGGCAGTGCAAAGCAGGGCGGCCTTCTTCCATTACTGCTTCAAAACGCAGCGAGGGGCGAAATGTACTGAAGATGCAGGGCGATGTTTTGAAGTTGCCATTCTCCTGTTTCACTTTATGGTGCCATTTTACCATGTCAAAAAATGGCTTCAGTTGCAGGAGCTGTTCATGCAGCTTGCGAAGAATGGCTTTTTTGCGAAATGCCTGTTTCTCTTCTTCTGCAGCACCGGTGGCCTCTGCTTTACTGATGGCCTGGCGTATAGTAAGAAGGGAAGCTTTGCTGAAATGCGACAGGCTGTCGCGGGCAGGCTTGGGCAGGTCCGCAAAATGTTTTCTGATCTCGGAGCCATCCAGCTCGCGGTTATCGAGCATGATTCCCTTTGCAGTTTTTTCTACATGCAGGGATTCTATAAAGAGAAAATCAGTGTTCAGTCGATGTGGGGTCAGCAACAAAATCATACCGGATCAAAAAGGAGGCAAATATAAGATGCCGGGCGTAAGCAGAGGCACCGAAGATTTTTTTTGAAAAAAGCTGATGACCATTGATCCGCTGCCACGATATAACTGCAGAATGCCATCCCCGGCCGGTAACAGGCCTGGAAGGATACCCGCTTAAACCACGCATTTATGAAAAAAAGAGCTTATTTATTCACGATTGGCCTGCTGGCAATCGTATCACTCGTAAGTTGTTCGAAAAGTAAGGGTGACTCAGATCCCGACCCTGATCCCGTTGGTCCGGGTACACAGGTGGCTATTCCTGCTATTGACAATGCGGTTACCGCTTTTATGACCACTTATCAGATTCCCGGCGTATCTATTGCCATTACCAAAAATGGTAAACTGGTTTACCTGAAATCGTATGGTAAGATGAGCGCCACAGATAATACACCGGTTACGGATAATAGTCTCTACCGGATCGCGAGCGTGTCGAAGCCAATAACAGCAGTGGGGATTATGAAACTGCTGGAGGCTAATAAACTCACGCTCGATTCTAAAGTCTTCGGCACCGGCAGCATTTTGGGCAACGATTATCCAACAACTCAGCTGGCCAACCTCACAGATATAACCGTACGGCATCTGCTGCATCATACCGTTGGTGTTTGGGGAAATGATGCCAATGACCCGATGTTTAAAAATCCTGCCATGAATCATGAGCAGCTTATCAAATGGACGCTCGATAATTATCCCGCTACAACCGGCCGTGGCACTTACCGGTATTCCAATTTTGGTTACTGCCTCCTTGGACGGATTATCGAAAAGCTTTCCGGTAAAACCTATGAGCAGTTTATTAAAGACGAAGTACTTACTCCCTGTGGTATCAGCAATATGTCTATAGCCGGCAATACCCTCAGCGACCGCAAACCCAATGAAGTAATCTATACCGGCCAGAGCGGTTATTCCCCCTATTCTTACAACATACCACGGATGGATTCGCATGGTGGCTGGATAGCCAGTGCCAAAGACCTCGCTAAGTTTATGATCCGGGTAGACGGGTTCAACAATAAACCGGACATTCTGCAACCGGCGACCGTTACGGCTATGACTACCCGATCTGTTCCCTCCTCCAATTATGCAGCCGGCTGGGGAGTGAATAATGCCAATCACTGGTGGCATACCGGATCGTTGCCGGGCACTGCGTCAGAAATTATCAGGGCCAATTCAGGATTTAACTGGGTGATACTTTGCAATTCCCGCAGCTACTCTTCCGGTTTTGATGGAGCACTGGATGGATTGCTGTGGCCCGCTGTTCAAAATGCCGGTACGCCCTGGCAGGACATTGATCAGTTTTAGTTCTTAAGCGTCATTTAGGTATATCTCAATGGGCGGCCTTTTCCAGGGCTGCCCTTTTAGTATCAGATAAGTGATCGAGAATGTGGGATTACCAAATCCGAAAACCTTCTTACCTTGCGGTAAATAGTAGGCTTAATGCATTATGTCATAACCGGTGGCGCAGGATTTATTGGTAATAATCTTATTGCAGAAATATTAAGAAAGGAACCAGACGCGTTCATTACCTGTATCGATAATTTTGATCCGTTTTATTCACCGGCTATCAAGGATTTTAATATCCGGGAATTCAGGGCGCTTCCCAATTTCCGATTTCTGAGTATCGATCTGGCCAAAACTCCAGCGACCCGGTTGACAGAACTGATACCTGAACCCATTGATGTGATCGTGCACCTGGCAGGCAAAGCAGGAGTACGGCCCAGTATTCAAAATCCCGAAGCTTACCAGGAAGCTAACATCATTGGCTTGCAGCATACACTCGATTTTGCGCATCAGAAAAATTGCAGCCAGTTTGTATTTGCTTCCAGCAGCAGCGTATATGGAGTCAACGATCATTTTCCCTGGAAGGAAGATGAGCAGTTATTGCCCATAAGTCCCTATGCCATGACCAAGCTGGCTGGTGAAATGATGGGCCATGTATACCATCGGTTGTATGGCATGCGCTTTATTGCCCTTCGTTTCTTTACGGTATATGGTCCGGGTCAGCGTCCGGATCTGGCTATTCATAAATTCACCCGCTCGATCCTGGCAGATAAACCCATTCCTGTTTTTGGCAATGGCAGCACAAGCCGGGATTATACTTTTGTGGCAGATACGGTGCAGGGAATACTCGGGGCTATGCAGTATAAAGGTTCCGGTTTTGAAATTATTAACCTGGGCAATCACTATACGGTAACCTTACTGGAGCTCATTGCCGCGATAGAAAATGTAATTGGTAAAAAAGCAATAATTGACTGGCAGCCTGACCAGCCGGGTGATGTGCCCCGCACGTTTGCAGATATCAGCAAGGCCCGTCAACTACTGGGTTATAATCCTTCTACCCGCCTTGAGCAAGGCCTCCGTGCTTTCTATGACTGGTACAAAACCAATCAGGCTATTCTTGAATAAAAACTGATCAGGCCTTTACAACAGGTATTTCTTCCTTATTGTGATATAAGCGGCGTACCGTATAAGTTTTCTTGTTTTGTGATTCGAAGTAAGTGCGCACGTTAATATCGGCAATGATACCAATGGTAATAAGTTGAATACCGCCAAGCAGCAGGATCATACCCAGTATAAGCAGGGGACGATTCCAGATATTATGCCCCATCAGCTTTATGACCAGCAGGTACAGGTTGATAAGCAATCCCAGACCAAAACTGATAAAGCCGATGGTGCCAAACAGGTGCATGGGCTTTTGCAGGTATTTTCTGAAAAAAACCATCAGTATCAGATCGGCCATTACTTTAAAGGTGCGGTTGATGCCGTATTTGCTTTTACCAAACTGACGGGCATGATGTTTTACATCAACCTGGGTAATACGGGCGCCCTGTAATTTGGCCAGTACGGGAATAAAACGATGCAATTCGCCATAGAGACCCAGTTCTTCGGCAATTTCGCGTTTGAAAACTTTTAGCGTACATCCATAATCTTTGATATATACACCGGTCATTCGGCGGATAAGTGCATTGGCGATACGGCTGGGAATTTTGCGCAGGATGAAACCATCTTTACGGTTTTTGCGGTTACCGGCCACTACATCCCAGTCTTCTTTTTTCAGCAGCTCCAGCATGGAAGGGATGTCTGTTGGATCATTTTGCAGGTCGCCATCCAGCAGGGCTACATACCGGCCAGTAGAGTAGTCGATGCCGGCGGTCATAGCCGTGCTCTGGCCATAATTTTTGCGGAGCTCAACCAGTTTTATGCGGTCATCGGCATTGGCCAGGATTTCGGGAATAGTTTTATCAGAAGAACCGTCATCAACCAGTATCACCTCATAATCAATGCCTGCGAGTGCAGATCTTACAGCTGCCAGCAGGGGCTTAATATTGTCTTCCTCATTCATCACCGTAATGATGACAGATAATTCCCGCATAGAATGAATTGAGGGGCAAAATTACGGGTATAATGGGTATAAAAAGTATAAAGGGTTTAAAGGCAATGTCGCTATTACCCTTTAAACCCTTTATACACATTAAACCTTTTAAACTAATCCCGCCAGCTCCAGGCTTCTTTTCTTCAGCTTCCTGATCTCCACATCTTCAATTACCGGGTTGGGTGTGAGAATGAGTGAGGTATTTCCTTCGCGCCACCAGTTGTTTTTTTTCAGCTCGCCGAATGCAATCACGCCTACCAGGTATTTGCGTTCTTCCTGTGCATGCCACTCTTCGATCCAGGCAAACTGGTCGCGGGGAATAAGATCCAGGTTATCGAAGCTCACATATACACGCAGGTACAGGTCATTGCTCAATTCATGCGGAGTATGATGGTAAAGTTTTTTGTACTCGTATTTGTATTGATAGCGGAGGGCCGAGATATCGCTCAGTACAGCGGAAGCTGTGGGAAAACTGCCTGCTCCTTTTCCATAAAAGAATTGTTTGTCGGCAAATCCGCTTTCAATGACCACACCATTGTATTCATTTTTTACAAAGGCCAGGTGGTCGTCGTGATTCACAAACTGGGGTAAAACAAAGGCGGCCACTTTCCCATCCTGCAGTTTCTGTGCCTGGGCCACCAGTTTTATTTGCTGGTTGCGGGCGCGTGCTACCGCAGCATCGCCTGCCTGTATGTTCTGGATACCATTGAACAGAATTTCCTCTGGTGCCGCTTTGATTCCATAAGCATGCGTAAGCAGGAAGGTCCATTTGTTAACCGCATCGTAACCTTCCACATCCAGTTTGGGATTACTTTCGGCGAATCCCAGTTGCTGCGCCAGTATCAGTGCCTGTTTGAAGTCAAGCCCTTCTTCAAACATTTTGGTGAGAATAAAATTGGTAGAACCATTTACAATGGCCTTGATGGAATGCAGCAGGTCATTATCATAATATTCTTCCAGGTTGCGGATGACAGGAATGGAGGCACAGGCCGCAGATTCATACAGCAGCGAGCGACCGGTTTCCTGTTGCAGTTGCAAAAGGGCCTCAAGATGCTCGGCGATCATTTTTTTGCTGGCGCTTACCACATCCTTCCCATTGCGCAGGGCCGTTGATACAATGGTAAATGCGGCATCTGCATCATCGATTACTTCAACAATCACATTGATGGAAGGATCTTCGAGCAATTCCTCCTTGCTGGTAGTAAAAAGTTCAGCAGGCGCATTCCTTTTTTTCTCGGGGTGACGGATACATACTTTTTTCAGCTCAGCTTTAAGCGACGGTGTTTGCTGTAATACTTTATAGAGACCTTCGCCCACTACACCAAAGCCGAATAATCCGATTGTTAACTGTTTATGTGTTTCCATTTTCTGTTTATATAGTTGTTTTAGCGTAAGCTGTTTTATAGCGTTTATATGTTTAACTGCGCGTAGCCACTTTCAGGGGGTTTGTTTTATGTTCCTGGATAAAGGCGCGCAGGGCAGATTCAATTTTATCATATTCCAGCAAAAAGCCATCGTGGCCAAAATCGCTGGCAATACTGAGCAGTCGTGAGCCTGCAATATGCCGGTGCAGGTATTCCTGTTCGGCAAAGGGATAAAGTACATCGGATGTGATGCCTATCACGAGACTGTGTGCTGTTATTTTTTTAAGTGCAGCTTCCACACCGCCGCGTCCGCGACCTACATCATGGCTGTCCATAGCCTGGGTAAGCCGGTAATAGCTTACCACATTAAACCGGTTTACCAGTTTCAGTCCCTGATAGCGCTGATAGTTATCTGCGGCGAAAATGCTTTCGGGCTGGATCGATACAAAAGCTTTATCCCGTGGTTGTGTAATGCTGTATCCGTTGTAGTGGCGGTAAGAAAGCAGGGCGATAGATCTGGCTGCGGCCAGGCCTTTCTGACCTGCATCGGGCCGCCGCTGACGCCAGGTGCTGTCTGCCTCAATAGCCATACGTTGTGAGGCATTGAAGGCAATGCCCCAGGGCGAAAGGGCAGCATTGGTTACAATGGGCACGATATGTTCAAACAGTTCAGGTTCCTCAATAGCCCATTCGAGCAGTTGCATACCACCGGTACTGCCGCCAAGGCCAATCCATACTTTACGAATGCCCAGGTGCTCTTTGAGTTGCTGATACATATGCACCATATCGCGTATGGTGAATACAGGAAAATCGTCGTAGTAAGGCTGACCGGTAGCCGGGTTATTGCTCAGCGGAGAAATGCTGCCATAGGGGCTGCCGGGTTTATTGACACAAATAATGAAATGCGTAGCCGGGTCAAAAAACTTTCCATCTCCCACGAGCCCGGGCCACCATTCGGCCGGATTACTGTTGGCTGTAAGTGCGTGAAAAATCCAGATCACATTGTCGCCTGCAGCATTGAGCCGGCCATGTGTTGTATAGGCCAGGTGGTAACCCGGAAGGGTTACCCCTGACTCTAATACAAATGGTTTGTTTGATTGAAATAACGATGTCATCTTATCCTACCAGTTCTTTAGCAAAAACTTTTTCGAATGCCTGTTCAAAATCTGCTTTGATATCTTCTATATGTTCAATGCCTACACTTATACGTACCTGGTTGGGTTGTACACCGGCTGCAATCTGCTCTTCAGCACTCAGTTGCTCGTGTGTAGTGGATGCCGGATGAATAGCCAGTGTTTTGGCATCTCCCACATTGGCCAGATGGCTTACCAGTTTGAGCGCATCAATAAACTTGCGTGCATTTTCCTTGTCGCCTTTGACACCAAAGTTGAGCACACCGCCAAAACCGTTTTGCAGGTATTGTTTGGCCAGTGTATGGTATGGGCTGCTTTTCAATCCGGGATACTGTACAAACTCAACAGAAGGATGCTGCTCCAGCCATTGTGCCAGGGCCAGCGCATTGTCAACATGTCGTTGTACGCGCAGGCTCAGCGTCTCAATACCCTGCAGCAGCAGGAAAGAATTGAAGGGGCTGAGGGCGGCGCCAAAATCGCGCAGGCCTTCTACACGGGCACGTATGATAAAGGCGATATTGGGTAATCCGAGTGGATTATTGTCGCCAAAAACATCCCAGAATTTAAGACCATGATAACCTTCGCTGGGTTCAGTAAACTGAGGGAATTTGCCATTGCCCCAGTTGTAGTTGCCACCGTCTACGATCACGCCGCCAATACTGGTGCCATGTCCGCCGATCCATTTAGTGGCAGATGAGACCACCACGTTGGCGCCATGCTCGATCGGACGAAACAGGTAACCACCAGCACCAAAAGTGTTGTCAACGATCAGGGGCAGGTCATATTCTTTGGCCAGGTCGGCAAATTTTTTAAAGTCAGGAATATTCAGGCGGGGGTTACCAATCGTTTCGAGGTAAATGGCTTTCGTGTTTTTATCAATATGCTTTACGAAACTTTCCACATTGTCGCCATCGGCAAAGCGGGCTTCGATGCCGAGACGTTTAAACGCTACTTTAAACTGATTGTAGGTGCCACCATAGAGATAAGTGGTTGTTACGAAGTTGTCGCCTGCCTGCAGGATGTTATTAAGAGCCAGGAACTGTGCTGCCTGGCCTGAACCTGTAGCCAGTGCGGCCACACCCCCCTCCAGCGCTGCAATGCGCTGCTCAAACACATCGGTAGTGGGGTTCATAATACGGGTATAGATATTGCCGAACTGTTTTAAACCAAACAGGTTGGCGGCATGTTCGCTGCTGTCAAATCCATAAGAGGTAGTCTGATAGATAGGAACTGCGCGTGATTTTGTTGTGGGATCAATTTGCTGGCCTGCATGCAGCTGCAGGGTCTCGAAGCGATGCGTCTTGCTCATACTCAATTTTTTTTAACGGTTAAATGAAGTTTACAATGCTGAAAACAGAACCAGAGGTACTATGGGGGTGGCTGTTGCGGTGAATAGTATCAACAACAACTTCCCGCAAAACAGGGACAACAACAGAAGAAGTAGTAGGAGTGTCCTTCCATAATGGTTTTAAGTACCCTATAAAGGTAGTAGACTTTTGTTTATTTTCAGGTAAACCCATTTGTTAATTTATTTTAAGCCCTAGCGGGCGTTTGTTTGTTATATACTTACCAGGCTGGCAGCAGCCTTTTTATTTTTTTGCTGAATGATTACCCGATCCAGTGCCTGCTCCAGGTCGGCGATCAGGTCGGCAGCTTCTTCCAGCCCTACCGACAGGCGAATGAGACTGTCAGCTATTCCTGATGCCTGGCGGGTGGCAGCAGGAATGGATTTATGTGTCATGCTGGCCGGATGGCACAACAGGCTTTTTACACCACCCAGGCTTTCGGCCAGTTTGAAAAGCTCCGTATGTGTAATAACCTCATTGGCCGCTTCTGTACGGTCATCACGCAGCTTAAAGGATACAATACCGCCGAAACCAGACGATTGCTGACGGGCAATTTCATGGTTGGGGTGTTGTTTCAGACCGGGGTAATAGACCTGTGCCACGGCAGGGTGCTGCTGCAGAAACTCCGCAATAGCAGCCGCATTGGCACTATGCTGGCGTACCCGCAGGTGCAGTGTTTCGATGCCACGTATGACCAGCCAGCTGTCAAACGGTCCCAGTATGGCGCCGGAGGCATTCTGAATGTATTTGATACGCTGACCCAGCTCTTCGGTACGTGTAACTACCACTCCGGCAATCAGGTCGCTATGTCCGCCCAGGTATTTCGTAGCGGAGTGCACTACAATATCAGCTCCCAGCGAAATAGGTTGTTGTAAGGCGGGTGTAGCAAAAGTGTTATCCACGCAAAGCCAGCACCGGTTGTCGCGGGCTATAGCAGCAATAGCACGGATATCGGAAATGCGGAGTGTGGGATTGCTGGGTGTTTCGATCCAGATCAGTTTGGTTTGTGGGGTAAGGGCGCTTACTACTTCGTTGATATCGGTAGTGTCTACATAACGTACCGTGATCCCGAATTTTTCATATATAGTAGAAAAAAGCCGGAACGCACCCCCATAAATATCGCGGCAGGCAAGTATCTCATCGCCCTGTTGCAGCAGTTTTACTACAGCATCAATAGCAGCAAGGCCGCTGCCAAAGGCGATGCCGGTATGCCCGGCTTCCAGTTGGGCAATCAATTGCTCAAGCGTAGACCGGGTAGGATTGGCTGTACGGGCATAGTCATATCCTTTGTTGATGCCGGGGGCTTCCTGCACAAACGTGCTGGTTTGATAAATAGGGACCGCGATAGCGCCGGTCAGCGGGTCCACAGGAATGCTGTGAAGCAGCTGTGTTGCAGTTGTACTCATTGTTTAGACAGTTTGGTGCTATTGCAGGCAATAGCGGTTAAAAATTGAATAGACAGTAGGAGTGCTGATCAAGAAGGGAGGAGAGCAGGATTACCGGAGAGCGTATTGTTTTTCTGAATGATATAAAACAAAACAGCTCATCCGATAAATCAGATGAGCTGTTGAATATGTTTGATGTACAATATGCAGAGCGTGAATCTGACTTATCTGCCCCATTGCTCAGTATACTGATACAAATGGGATGGAATTGGCACCTTTCCTGTGGCTGCGCCAGCAGGGAGGTTGTCAAGGCTTCAACGGGCCATAACCCTCAGCCTTTCTTGATAAGTTATCCAAAGAACTGCTGCAAAGGTAATGGGAATCGGGTGAAGTTCGCAAAAAAAAAATACCAAACAGGTGTTTGTTACTACTGGCATAACAAAAAAGAGGCTGCGTTTGCAGCCTCTCCAATGATCATTGGTGATACACTATGTTGAGATTACTGTTGTACAGGTACTGCTGCAGTGGTCTCAATCACTTTGCTGCCGGTGTAGCGAACAGCTTTGATTTTTTCCACTTTGGCAACGGCTGTTTTTTTGGCCGTTTTTGTTTTAGCAGTCTTAGCAGGTTTTGCTGCTTCTTCAGCTGCTTTTTCTTCGGCTGCTACTGCATCGGGAGTAAAGGCTACTGCGGGATCTTCGGCATTATAAGTACAGCCAATGCAAACGCTAAGCGTATTGGCGTCGCGGTCATAGATCAGTACACCTTCAGCCAGTTTTTTGGCATTTTCTTCTTCACCCAGTTTCTGTGCAGGAATTTTATAGACAGCGGGAGACTGACGCAGAATGGCTTTGAAACGACCTTCCGGCAAACCATCAACCCAGATTACACCTTTACTGGCTTCATCAAGTGTAACGGTAACCGTGCTGGCTGCACCATCTTTACCTGTCACCTCATACTTGCCAATAGCAGGAAATATCTTCTCCTGGGTCAGCGCCTCAGGCATGGGCTGCATTTTATAAGTTTCGGGAGTCCAGTTATTGTATTTGTCTTTTGTTTGGCTGGCATCTGTTTTAGGAGCCGGCGCGGGTGTAGGTTCTGTTTGTGCGTTAGCGGAGGCAGCTATCAGCAAAAACGCTGCGCTGGCTATCAATGTGGTCTTTTTCATAAAGTTTGAGTTTAATAAGTTGATACCTGGTGTTTTGCTCCTACCTATTTAAATATTGTGCCAAAAATGGGTTTTGGTGGAAAAAAGGCTAAAAAAAGCCTGTTTCCGGGCTTTCTGCTTCAGGTACCAGGATTTTAAGGGGTGATTCTGGCCGGCGTCTAACTTTTTGCTAACCTGCTTGTTTTATCTTCGTTGCCCCGCATTTTTTATTCTAAAAGCAGAACCGGACAAATGGCTGATCAGCAAACAGAAGCGATTGATGTATTTGGTGCCCGCGTACACAATCTGAAGGATATTGATATTTCCATACCTAAAAATCAACTGGTGGTCATCACCGGCATAAGCGGTAGCGGTAAGTCGAGCCTGGCTTTTGATACCATCTATGCCGAGGGGCAGCGCCGTTATATGGAAACATTTGGCGCCTATGCCCGGCAGTTTATCGGCGATATGGAACGCCCCGATGTAGATAAGATAACCGGACTTTCTCCCGTTATATCTATTGAACAGAAGACGACCAATAAGAATCCACGCTCTACGGTGGGTACTATTACCGAAGTATATGATTTCTTCCGTCTCCTGTATGCGCGTATTGGCGAAGCTTATTCTTACAATACAGGTAAGAAGATGGTGAAATGGAGCGAAGATGAAATAGTGGCTAATATATACCAGCGTTTCGAAGGCCAGCGAATCAGCCTCCTGGCTCCACTCATACGCGGCCGCAAAGGTCATTACCGGGAGTTGTTTGAGGATGTACGTAAAAAAGGATTTCTGAAAGTACGGGTAGATGGGGAGGTGCTGGATATAACAGCCAAAATGCAGGTTGACCGCTACAAGATTCATGATATTGAGCTGGTAGTAGATCGCCTGCAGGTGACAGATGAAATGCGTGCCCGCCTTAGCCAGAGTGTACAGCAGACGCTTCGGCTGGGAAAAGACCTGATGTTTGTGCTGGTAGAACCACACACAGCAGGAGCAGAAAAAAAGACCACAAAATCTGCTGCAGGCAAAAAAACGGCCGCACAGAGCGATCTGTTTCGCTCCGGCAAACCACTGCTGGTACAGTATTCCAAATTGCTGATGTGTGAAGATACCGGCATCAGTTATGAAGAGCCTTCGCCCAATGCATTCTCCTTCAACTCTCCTTATGGCGCCTGCCCGGTATGCCGCGGGCTGGGTACTACCTTTCATGTAAATATGGAAGCCGTATTGCCCGATGCCGAACTCAGCATCAGCGAAGGCGGCATTGCCCCGCTGGGCGAAGAGCGGGAAGCCTATGTATTCCGGCAGGCACAGGAACTGGCGCGCAAGCATAAGATTTCGCTTACCAAACCAATTAAGGATATCCCTGAAAAATCACTCAATATTCTTCTATATGGCAATGAAGAAGGAATAGAGACAGAGATCGATTTTGAAAACATGAAGTTTGATCCGCAGGCCCCTTATGAAGGTATTGTGAACATGCTGAAGCGTTGGTTCAATAACGGCTACAGCGAAGGCCTGCGCGACTGGGCCGAGGGCTATATGCAGCTAATGCCATGCGAAAGCTGCGGAGGCATGCGGCTGAAAAAAGAAAGTCTCTGGTTTAAAATAGATGACCGGAATATTGCTGAACTCAGCAACATGAATCTCGATAACCTGGCCGCCTGGCTCGATGGGCTGGAACTGCGGATTGACAATAAACGCAAAACCATATCACGCGATATCCTGAAAGAGATCAGAGAGCGTCTGCAGTTTTTGTTAGATGTAGGACTGACCTATCTCACGCTTAACCGTTCTTCAAAAAGCCTGAGTGGCGGAGAGTCGCAGCGTATCAGGCTCGCTACACAGATCGGTTCGCAATTGCAGGGCATCACCTACATTCTCGATGAGCCTTCTATTGGTCTTCATCAGCGCGATAATCACCGGCTCATTGAAGCATTGAAGCATCTGCGCGATATCGGCAACAGTGTACTGGTAGTAGAACACGACAAAGACATTATGATGGCTGCCGATCACCTGATCGATATCGGCCCGAAAGCTGGTTATCATGGCGGTCGCGTAGTGGCACAGGGTGCTCCCAAAGACCTGCTGCGGCTCGATACACTTACCTCCGGTTATCTCAACGGACATCACCGTATCGAAGTGCCGGCCGAACGCAGGAAGGGTAATGGAAAATTCCTGGAGCTGAAAGGAGCAAAAGGAAATAACCTGCGCAATGTTGACGTGAAATTTCCGCTCGGAAAATTTATTGTGGTGTCGGGTGTAAGCGGTAGTGGTAAGTCTACACTGATCAATGAAACATTATACCCGATCTTATCTACGCATGCCTATGGCTCACGGGTGAGTCCGCTGGAGTATAAAAACATTAAAGGCCTCGACAATATAGATAAGGTGATAGAAATAGATCAGTCACCCATTGGCCGTACTCCACGCAGCAACCCTGCTACCTACTGCGGTTTTTTCACCGAAATAAGAACCTTGTTTGCTTCGGTACCCGAGGCCAAGATAAGAGGATATAATGCGGGACGCTTTTCTTTCAACGTAAAAAGCGGTCGTTGCGAAGTATGTGAGGGTGGTGGTATGCGGGTTATTGAAATGAACTTCCTGCCCGATGTATATGTGCATTGTGAAAAATGCAATGGCAAACGTTATAACCGCGAGACACTGGAGATTCGTTACAAAGGCAAGTCAATTGCCGATGTACTGGCTATGACCGTGGAAGAAGCCGTAGAGTTTTTCCAGACCGTGCCTTATATCTATCGTAAAATTAAAGTGCTGGAAGAAGTGGGGCTTGGATATATCACCCTGGGACAATCTGCTGTAACGTTGAGCGGGGGCGAAGCGCAACGTGTAAAGCTATCTACCGAATTAGGTAAAAGAGATACCGGTAAAACATTTTATATACTGGATGAACCCACTACCGGCTTACATTTTGAAGATATCCGTCATCTGCTCGATGTATTGAATAAACTCGTTGACCGGGGCAACACGGTACTGGTCATTGAGCATAACATGGATGTGATCAAAGTTGCCGATCATGTGATTGACCTGGGACCTGAGGGAGGCGATGGCGGCGGCCGCATACTTTTTGAAGGCACGCCCGAAGAGTTAGCTAAAAACAAAGAGAGTCATACGGCGCAGTTTCTGAAGGCGGAGTTGTAGAAAAAGTTTAAAGAGTATAATGGGTATAAAAAGTTTAAAGGGAAATAACAACTTGTCACTTTAAATCCTTTAAACTCTTTATACTCTTTAAACCTGTAAAAAAACAAGCCCAGCCATTTCTGGCCAGGCTTTCTTACATGAGCAAAAACCAACATCAGAAATGTAAGGAGGTTGAGGTAAAAGGTAAATGGTGTAAGATTTGACCTTTTGCTTTCTACCTTTTACCTTTCTCCTACACTATTGGATTGGCCGAAGCATTGCCGGTAGTTGCTGCAGGCGTAGATGGAGGTGGTGGCGTATTCAGTTTATTCAGTAATCCCGAAACCCAGGCGAGGCCGATGGCACCTGCTGCCAGTGTAGACCAGAGGCCTATGCCAGCCGATGCCGAGTAGCTGATGCCATATTGCTGCTGATAAAGCATGGCGGCCTCTTTGCCTACTGAACTCAGGCGGAAGTAATAAATCAGCGCACCGGCTGCAATAGCCAGGAATGCAGCCAGTACAATATTTTTACTGTTACGGTCATAATCTTTCGTTTTATCTCCGGTCATGATGGTGGCGAGTACAACAACAATGACGCCTACCAGCGATAACCATCCCCAGCTGTTGAATCCGTTTTGCGTGGTGGCGGGCATGGCATTCATCATTTGCATTTGCCCCATCTGTCCCATTTGTCCCATCTGCCCCATTCCACCACCTCCCATCTGGTTCATAGCCTGGCCACCTACTTTTTCAATGGTCCAGGTAAGAAAGAGGCCAATGAGGGCAATGCCTGCCTCGGCCAGGGCGAATAATTTTACTTTGTGAAGGTTAAAGTTTTGCATCTGTTGGTTTATTAAGTGTGGTGCCTACTCGTAAGGCTTTTCGGCAAAAGGCCCCGGCATGGCCGGATATGCGGGTAAGGGTTAGTTGGATGATTGGTTGCCCGAGGTGGGTGGTGGTTGCAGTTTAATGACGCCGGTAACCCATAGCAGACCGAGTATGCCGGCAATAATACAGAACCATACACCGATGCCCGATTTTATACCCATGCCCATGCGGCCTCCGCCTGAGAGCTGCATGAAAGAAATGAGTGCACCCAGTGCAATGGCGCCAAAGGCTCCGATAGCCAGGTAGCGCATATTCTGGTCATAATCCTTTGTTTTGTCGCCGGCCAGTGAGGATACCAGTACGGCGATAAGGCCAAAAAGACTCAGGATACCCCAGCCCTGAAAGCCATTGCCCAGCGTGTTTGATCCGAAGCCCCCGAGACTCTGCGTAGCCCAGGGCAGTATCATGCCTACCAGGGCCAATGCGCCGAGGATCAGCGAGTACAATTTTTGTTTGTGCAGATTAATGCCTGTGGAAGATGTTGGTTGTTGTTCCATGATCAGGAGTTTGATGAATGAAAGAACAGGTTTGCTCAGATGTTGAAGGCACAATATTATCTTCCTGATCAGGCTTGCTCAATACATAATTTGATGTATGGCCGGTCTGAGAGAGCCAGACCGGGATGGAAAAGTCGGGTTTAGTTGCGGTCTGACAGAGTCAGACCGGGATGGAATGGGAGTGGGACCGGGGTATAAAAAAGCCTCCGGTTTGGAGGCTTTACAATTAATTACTGGTGGGGCCGGGTGGAGATGGCGGTTTAGTGCCTTCCAATTGTTCCGGTTTAATAACATATACAAGAACAGCTCCCGCAACGCCTGCAATAATTGCCAGCCAGATACCATATGAGGCAAAACTGGTTTGTCTTAAAAATTGAATTAAGGCAAAGAGCCCGGCGCCGGCAAAACAGGCGGCAGCTATCAATTTAAATTGATCAGAATAGGGTTTGGTTTTTTCTTTATCCAGAAAAGTAACCACCCCGGCTCCGATGAAGCCAAGAAATGTTACAATTCCAAGATCCCTCATCCCATTTACACTTTGTCCCATTCCAAAGAATGAAATTTTCCACCAGGGTAGAAACATCGCAATGATGCCTACACCTGCTGCAATTAGAGCAAATAATTTTTGCTTGTGAAAATTCATTTGTTCCATAAAAAATGTTGGTTTTGGTAAAGCCTACTCGTAGGTTTTTCGGCATACACCCCTGTAAAAAGGGATACAGGTTCCCGCTCATGTAATGAATGACAGGGAACTAATATAATGTTCTTTTGGGAGAATTGCGTTGGCAGGGGAGAATGACTTGTGTACTTCTTTGTCACAGGCAAACCCGTAATGTAGGGCAGGAAGTGATTGAAAAGATGTGGAATCAGAGCGGGTTTTTCACACCGGATACCGGATCAGATCAATTTCCCTGCCTTACGGGATCTTAGTTATGGTAATAAAAAGAGCTCGGAACAAAGGAAATAAAAAAAGTCCGGTAAGCATTGACAGATAGTGTTTAATAAGATGATTACTAAATGAGAGTACCAATAGAGAACGGATCAGGTTTGATCAACCAGGGTATCAGATCCTATTAAGCTCTCTGTCGCTTACCGGAACTATTTTAAGCTATTCGAAAGAACTGTTTAGCGAACTTCAAACTGACCAGAGGCAGTTTCTTCATCACCGGCAAATACATGGTATACATATTTGCCGCGTTTCAGGCTTACCAGACGTTCATGGTCGCCTGCTTCCATTTTGTAATGCTGGATCAGGGTGCCCTGGAGATCAAAGACAAAGAAGTCAATTTCTTTGGTGTTGTTCTCTTTGGCTACCACATGCATGACCCTTTTCAACACATCGGGGTAGATTTTTACCGCATGGTTGTTGCGCGATGAGCGGTTGCTCCTGCTTTTTTCAGCAGAAACCGTCTTGCTACCGTCGGTTGAATCACCGTTGGCTGGCCGGTTACCTGCACTGGCAATAAGGGTGGTGCCAGGGGCTACAGACAGCAGGCTGAAGCAGACGCCCGCAATCAGCGGTTTTTTAAGATTCAGTTTCATTAGGGTTCGGTTGTATGGTGTGTGCCTGATGATCTATTAATAGAATACCGGGCAACGCATTTGACGACGGCTCCACTTGTCTTCAGCGCTGTTGAGGCGCCAGCCAAAGCGGACAAAAGTTGAAAAGAACGCATCATTCTCAGTGGGATCGCCACGCTGGAATGTCTGAATGTTGCCGGGGTTACTCACCGCCGACTGATAAGTACCTCTGTAATACAGACGACGGGCTTTGGCCGCATCACCTGCAGAAAGATACTGATTGAAATATACAGGATCAATATAACCGGTGCTCACATCGTCGATGTAGTCGGTGAAAGTCTGGCGATGCAGAATCTCAAGACCTACATACATGTTTTCTTTCAGGTAATATTTGAAACCGAAACCCATAGGGATTTCAGCCTGTATCAGTTTATATTCTTTGCGGGTCGGATATTCGGCCATACCCTGACCTTCAAGACGCAGCGGCTTCAGGTTTACCCATTCGCCATTTACATCCTGTGCTTTTGGATTGAAACGAAACATACCGGCACCTATCACGCCATAAGGGCGGAATTTGCCGATAAGGCCATCATATTGTTCAAAGAACACTGTCGGATAAATTTCCGCAGCCACATAAGCTTCTGTGACAGATGATTTAAAACTAAGGTTACGCTGCAGACGGTCTACTTCATCGCCGCCTTTATTGGGCGCTTCCGCATCGCTTGCAGCAATGGTGCCCTGGTTGAGCGCTACACGAAGGCCCAGCCATTCAGACGGGTAATAGGTGCCATAAACACTGATGCCAAATTTGGTCATGGGAAAATCCAGGTCCTTGATAAACGGACGACCAATACCGGCTGATCCACCGAGGTCTCCTAAAAAGAACATGGGGCCAATGCCAAAGCTGACTTCATATTTGCTGTTGCCCGCCGAAAGAGATTGCGCGGAGGCGCTGTACGGGACCATGTGCATTGAAAAAGTAGCAGCACATAGTACTGCAGCACGAAACAAGTTTCTCATAGATTCAGATTTCTGGTTAAATTCTGCTATTGGATTTCAGGGCCAAAATAGAGAAAGAAAAATATAGAAGTGAAATGATTGCGCGAGTTTTTTTTATTGTGCGCCCTTCTCTGCTTTTTTTACCTAGTGAAAATACGTATCCGGCTCAGGGGCGGGTCATTTCGATATGGTCAATACCATCTTCATCATATATATCACTGGTTTGTACAAAACCAAGTGATTCATAAAACTGCTTGAGATACAGTTGTGCGCCGATACGTATCGGCTGTATACCATATAATGCTTCTATAGCCTGGATGCTCTGCTGCATCAGGCTGCGACCCAAACCAAGCCCGCGGGCTATAGACGCTGTAGCTACACGGCCAACAGACGGTTGCGGATAGGAAATACCCGGTGGCACCAGCCGGGTCACGGCTATCAGCCGGCCATTGGCAAACCCCATCAGGTGATGACAGGCCTGATCTTTATCATCCATATCCTGAAACACACAGTTCTGCTCTACTACAAATACGGCGCTGCGTAGCTGCAGGATGGCATACAGCTCATATGGACTGAGCTTGTCAAAATGTTTTATGTTCCAGGTTATTTCCATGGTGGAGATTAGCGGCCTTCGGGTAAAGGTACGACAGCCAGGCTTTCATTTCCGGTTTTACTTACTGCCTGGACGCCAAAGAAATAATTGTCTTTGGAAAGAGGAAGGTCAATCGTATTATCTGCAGTGAAATATTTTTTCTGCCATACAGCACTGGTAGTTTCACGTACCAGTACATAATAGCCACTTGCTTTTCCCTGTGCGGGAGCTTTCCACTTTAAAACAGAATGATTGGTAAGCCGGCGGGTTTCTATACGTACATCTGCCGGCATACCCGGGGCTTTGGCCAGGTTAGCCAGGTTGGCCAGGTTCATGGCGGTATTTTTACGGAGATATTCAAAATCCATAAACTCGGGCAGGTCGCCATACTGCACACCATTTTCGACCCGCACATCCTGGTGCTGATGCAGATAGTTTTCATTCATTTCGGTAATACGAACAGCTGCAAACCCACGTTGTACAAAAGGACTGTGATCTCCTCCCCGTAAAAAACGATCATTGCGGTAAATCATTACCACCTGCAGATTATCAACATAACGTTCGCCGGTTTCCTTTACATAGCGGGCCAGCTGGCGTGACCTGCCATCGTTTTCCAGACCCAGATTGCGGATCTGTGCAGCCAGGCGTCCGGTATCCAGCACAGAGAATGCTTCGCTGAATACGCGGATTTGTGTGTTGTTTATAATACCGGTTTCGCTGCTGTTGTTGCTGCCAACAATATCGTTGTTGAGGACGGCTTCGATTGACCACGAATCGCGCTGGGCTTTTTCTGCCATAAAACTGGCACCCAGTAATCCCTGCTCTTCGCCGCTGAAGGCTACAAAGATGATGGTGGCAGGAAAAGACTGTTTGCTGAGAATACGGGCAGACTCCAGCACAGCGGCCACCCCACTGGCATCATCATTGGCTCCGGGGGCATCGCCTGTCCGGTCCATCACACTGGTTCGCATGTTATCGAGGTGAGCGCTGATGATGAAAATCCGTTTGTCGTCAGGATCGGTACCTTTTAGAGTGGCCACCACATTGCCCAATACTGTAGGTTTATCTACACGACGGCCATCTGCAGCCAGGGTAGTGGTATCAATAAAGGCCGTAAGCCGGCCTCCCGATTGCGGTGCATAACTGAGAAAACGCTGCAACACCCAGTTGCGCGCCGCACCAATACCCCGTTTGGGATCGGTTTGGCTACTGAGTGTATTACGTGTACCCATGGCTACGAGGCTGCGAACATAAGAGGAGAGCGAGTCGGCAGAAACCTGGCCGACCATTGCCGCAATCTGCGGATCGCGCTGAATGATGGTTTGCCCCATAGCAGTCGCAACCAGTACGAGACATAATGCAAGGGAAAATATTTTTCTCATGTGCGTAGCTTTCGGTAGACGAATATAAGAAATGTAATGTGCTAATGTGGGAATGTGCTGATGTGCTAATGGTTTTGCTGTAATTCGTCTGTGCTAAAAGAAAGCAGTAGACTTCAACAATCATAGATATGTTATGATTAAAACAGATAGAAGAATAATTAGCACATCAGCACATTCCCACATTAGCACATCAATACTTATATTTCTCCTTCCACAGCCCCTTCAGGTATTTCCTCAATTCTTCTTCGCGGGCATTTTTGCCGGGGTCGTAGAATTTGGAGCCGGCAATTTCGGGTGGCAGGTATTCCTGGGGTGAAAAATTGTTTTCGTAACTGTGCGAGTACTCATAGTTCTTGCCATATCCCAGGTTCTTCATGAGTTTGGTAGGTGCATTACGGATGTGGAGCGGAACGGGCAGGTCGCCTGCCTGACGCACCACATTCAGCGCTGCATCGATGGCTACATATGAGGCATTACTCTTGGGCGAAGATGCCAGGTAAATAGCACATTGGGAAAGGATGATCCTGGACTCCGGATAACCGATCTTGTTAACTGCTTCAAAACAGGTATTAGCTAGTACCAGTGCCGTAGGATTGGCATTGCCGATATCCTCACTGGCCAGTATCACTAGCCGGCGTGCAATGAATTTGACATCTTCGCCGCCTTCTATCATACGTGCCAGCCAGTAGACTGCCGCATTGGGATCGCTGCCACGAATCGATTTGATAAAGGCAGAGATAATATCGTAATGCTGCTCCCCGCTTTTATCATACAGAGCAATCTTATTCTGTGCAACTTCCATCACCAAAGCATCTGTAATGGTGACATCATTGCCGCCGTCCCGGCCGGCGTCTACCACAATTTCAAACAGGTTGAGCAACTTGCGGGCATCGCCGCCTGAGATGCGGATGAGAGCCGCTGTTTCCGCAAGGGTGATATTGAATTGTTTCAGCACTTCATCTTTTGCCATGGCCATATGCAGCAACTTGATGAGATCGGATTCATCAAGCGACTTCAGTACATATACCTGGCATCGGCTTAACAAGGCGCTGTTGACTTCAAAACTGGGATTTTCGGTAGTGGCACCAATAAGGGTAACCGTTCCTTTTTCCACCGCACCCAGCAGTGCATCCTGCTGACCTTTATTGAAACGATGTATTTCATCAATAAAAAGTACCGCTCCGGTTTGGTCTTTAGCTTCCTGAATTACTTCACGTACTTCTTTTACACCTGAGCTGATAGCACTCAGCGTATAAAAGGGTACCTGCAGGGTGTGAGCAATGATATGGGCAATGGTGGTCTTGCCGGTTCCCGGCGGCCCCCATAAAATCATAGAAGGGATACGACCTTTTTCGATGGCTTTACGTAATACACTGCCTTTGCCGGTGAGGTGTTGCTGCCCGGCCAGGTCATCGAGTGTTTGCGGTCTTATCCGCTCTGCCAAAGGAACCATAGCAGGCAAAGGTCGGGAAAATGTGCTAATGTGCTGATGTGCCAGTGTGCTAATGCTGTTCCAAACTTGAAAATGGCTTGTTTGGCTAGTAATCAGTGGTCGGTGATCAGTAATCCGCGCTGGTAAATGATGATCCTTTTATTCCGTTTAATATTCCATCAGCACATTAGCACATCAGCACATTAGCATATTAGCATATTGTTGTCACTGTTGCTGCTGTCCCGAAAAACTTTCCAGGTAGTCTGGTGCGGGCGTGTTGGCTTCAAGAGTTTCCATACGTACATTATTGATCTCTTCAAACGTAGCCCCGTCTTCATAGCCTACTGATACGTATACGGAAAGAGACTGACGGGCAGGTCCCTTGAAGGTGCCTTTAATAGGCGAACAATCTCTGAAGTCGCGGCCTACTGCCAGTTTTACATGATGATTGTTGACCCATACATTGTTGGTAGGGTCAATACCTGTCCAGCCGTAATCGGGTATCCAGGCCTCTACCCAGGCATGCGTGGCGCCTTCACCACGCATGCCATTTTTGTTGGGGCAGATATAACCGCTTACATAGCGGCACGGAATACCTGTATTACGAAGCAGCTCGAGCATCAGGTGGGCAAAGTCCTGGCATACGCCCGACTCCAGCTCCAGAATTTCCGCTACCGTTGTTTCTACATTGGTGATACCCTTGATGTATTTAAATTGGGAGAAAATATAATTGGCACAGCGCTCCACAATCATGGAAACAGGCATTTCGGGAGTGGAGAAACGGGTAGCCAGATTGCTCAATTGCTCGCGCAGATCGATTTCTGTGACCTGGCGGAGTTCGAGTAATGACAGGTTTTGCTTCATCTCTGCCTGAAGATCCTGAAGGGTGCCCGGCGCTGTAATAGCATCGCTGTTGCTGCCAAGAGTGCGCACAATCAGTTTGCTTTCGATGGTCAGCTCTTTGTGTGAGTCGAGCAGATTGAACATGCCGGTGCGGTTGCCCCAGTAATCGTTTATCAGCAGTATTTCCGGAGAGCCGGTGATATTGATTTCGTGATATAGCGCTTCCTGTTCTTTACAGGACAACGGATAAATCCGGATTTCATTTACACTTTCTTTTACCGGACGGTCATACTGGTAACGGGTAAGGTGATGTATGTTGAAAACGGGCATTGGGCTTTGTTAAGCGTATGAAAAATAAATCCGGGTGAGCTGATCCGAACATTCCACCAGGTCTTTGCGCAGCGAATATAGAAAATGTGGCAGACTCACCTGCTGTACATAGCTCAGATCGCTAAACTCGAGCTGGCTGCAGAGGCGGCCAAATGATTTCAGCAATTGTTCGCTGCCATCCATACGTGTGTCTGCCGCTACCTCGTCGAGATAACGTTTTACGCGCCGTAATGAATAAAGCAGGGAACGGGGAAAGTCTTTATTAAAAATCACATGATCCAGCACATTGAGATTGTTTTGCCCACGCGTGTATGTTTTAAGATAAAGTTCATAACCGGAAAGCGAAAGCAACAGGTTTTTCCAGAAGAGTACATCCTGTTGTGCATCGAGCCGGTGCTCAATCTTGCTGAAATGTGCAAGCGTGGTGTCGATAGTGAGCAATGCCCTTTCGATAAATTTACCGAGACTCATAAAGTTCCATCCCAGTCCACGGGGCATGGTACTGTCAGTAACGCCATAGAAAAGGGTATTGTTCAGATCCAGGAGATCTATAAGGTCAAGTGCACGTGAACCGGTCACCTGCTCAATGAGGTCGGGCTGATTCACGATATGGTAAAGCTGGTTTACTTCTTCCCATACTTCCTTCGTAATATTATCCTGAACCCCCCGCGCATTTTCGCGGGCGCGGGAAATGAGCACACGGGCCGAGTTGAGGTTTTGTGTATCGGCCAGCAGCCATGTCAGCGCTGATGGAAGATGATCACCTTTTGATAAGATACGCTCATCGTTGGTGGGGGAAGCCAGCAATATCAGGTCGCGCCAGTTGAAACTGGAATGTGAGCCGGCATCAAACGAGAGAATATAATTGGTGCGAACCATTCTGACAAGGCAATCGTTGCGTTCCATATAGCGCGACAGCCAGAATAAAGAATCAGCAATCCTACTAAGCATGCAGTTGTTTTAGGTGTTCTTTTCTAAAGTAATTAAAGGTCTACTACCCAGGTGTCTTTGCTGCCGCCTCCCTGCGAGGAGTTTACGACCAGCGATCCCTCACGCAGGGCCACACGCGTAAGCCCACCCGGTACTATACGTATGCCGCTGGGCCCGCAGAGCGCATAAGGACGCAGATCCACATGTCTTGGCTGCAGTTTGCCATCAATAAAGCAGGGCACAGTAGACAGGCGAATAATGGGCTGTGCAATAAACTCCCGTGGAGTTTCATTGATAGCAGCCATTACCTCTTCCAGCTCTTTTTCCGAAGCTTTATTGCCCATAACCATGCCATAGCCGCCCGATTGATTGGTGCGTTTAATGACCATGTTGCCAATATTATCAAACACATACTTACGGGCATCCATATTTTCGAGTCCGTAGGTGGGCACATTGGGCAAGATGGTTTCTTCGTTGAGATAATAGCGGATCATGTCAGGCACATAGGCATATACAGCTTTGTCATCGGCCACGCCATTGCCCACTGCGTTTACAATCGCTACATTGCCTTTGCGGTAAGCACTCATGAGGCCCGGTACCCCCAGTGCACTATCCGGACGGAAAACCAGCGGGTCAAGGTAATCGTCGTCAAGCCGGCGATAGATCACATGCACCTGCTGCAGTCCGGCCGTGGTTTTCATATATACCTTGTGGTTGTCTACCAGCAAATCACGACCTTCTACCAGGGGTATGCCCATTTGCCGGGCCAGGAAGGTATGTTCAAAATAAGCCGAGTTGTACACACCCGGCGTGAGCAGCACAACCAAAGGATTGGATAACTGTTGCGGCGCCAGGCTGCCGAGTATATCATGCAGCAGCAATGGATAGTTATTGATCATGCGCGCTTTGCTGCTGGTAAGCATGCCCGGGAAAATGCGTTTGGTGACCTCCCTGTTTTCCAGCATATAGGATACGCCGGAAGGCGTACGCAGGTTGTCTTCGAGGATATAAAAAGTGCCATCCTGTCCCCGTATCAGGTCAATACCCGAAATATGTACATAGAGGTCATGCGGTACTTTAATGCCAAAAACCTCGCGGGTAAAATGCGGACAGGAAGCAATCAGTTCGGCGGGAATGATACCGTCCTTTAATATCTGCTGCTCTGAATAAATATCTTTTAAAAAAAGGTTCAGTGCTTTAAGCCGTTGTGTAATGCCCCGTTGTATATGATCCCATTCCTGGCCGGTGAGGATACGGGGAATAATGTCGAAGGGAAAAATCTTTTCAATACCCGCATCGTCACTATACACCGTAAAGGTGATACCCTGGTTCATAAACAGCTCGCCGGCCAGCCGGTCTTTCTGACGCAGCAGATCTACCGGCATCTGGCTGAGCTCTTCAAACACTTTACCATACTGTTCGCGCACATGCTCCTGCACACACATTTCATCCCAGATATCTGGATATTTCTGATAATTCTCAAATAATTGGTGACCGGTCATAGTTACTGATTGAAAAAATAAAAGGTTGCTTCACATTGGCATGTGAAAGCAACCGTATATTCGAATATAATGATTCTGATTCACATTTAACCCTATCAGCTAATTATTATAGAATACCGATAAACCCATCAGGCATCGGATTTGCAAACAGGCGTATGAAAAGGTTTTAGTATTTTGCCTCTAATATCTGAGCATTGATGTTGAATAAGACTGGACGCAGAATAGGATGGCTGCTGTTGTGGCTGGGAATAGTGCCCGAAATGGCTGCACAGGCGGTTTCGGCTGAGCAGAATTATGCCTCTAACTCTCCCGGTGTAGCCATGGTGCAAACCGTCTTTTCCGCCACCGTGTATGTAAACAAGGTGGTCATGAATGAGCGGCGGTTTGAACAACTGGTAGATTCTGTAAAGCGTCTGGATAGCAGCGGTGAAATGCTTTCGGCTCCGGCCAAACTCGACCTGGTAGTAAAAGCATTGTATAATAATCCTACCCGGTATTTTTCTGCCACTACCGAATATTACCGTCAGAAACATCGGATTTATGCCTCCGGCACCGGCTTCTTTGTAACCGGCGATGGATTCCTTGTTACCAATTGTCATATTATTGACCGCGATAGCCAGTTTGTAAGGCGAAAATTTATTCAATCTACTTTCCAGGAAGTAACGGAAGCCAATATCCGGTCGCTGGAAAATTCCTGGCAAATGACGCTCACCGATGAGCAGCGTATGCAACTGGCCAATGCCTACAGTGTCATTTATTCCCAGGTGTCATCCATGATCATTTTTGATCTGAAGCGGGAGATATATGCGCAGTTCAGAGTCGACGAAGATGGTAAGGTGGTTACACGCCGTATGCCCGCCGCAGTAATTATTAAAGGACAGCCCATGCCTGGCAAGGATGTGGCTATTCTGAAGGTAGATAGTGTGCAGCAGATGCCAACGCTTGAACTAACCAGGGACTCACTCGTACGCATTGGCGAGCCTGTACTTGTATATGGTTATCCCGAACCCGTTACCTCCAATACCTACCTGGCCCGCGAAACAAGTGTGGAGCCTTCTCTCACAGCAGGGGTAGTGAGTGCTATTAAAAAATCAATAGGAGGCTGGCCGGTTATTCAGATGGATGCTGTGATTACTCACGGCAGCAGTGGCAGCCCGGTATGTAATAATCGTGGCCAGGTAATTGGCCTCGCTACATTTGGAAGTATAGACCAGACTGCCAGCAACCTGGCCAGCGGGTTCAATTTCTCCATTCCTTCTTTTATGATCCGCCAGTACCTCGACTCCGTAGAGGTGCAGCCTGCCATGAGCGATGCCACCCGATCATTTAACCGGGGACTTGACTATTTCTTCCGTGGTTTTTATAATAAGGCGTTGCGACGTTTCGAAGTTGTGAAAAAACTAAACGAACATTATCCCGAACTGGGATATTATCTGCAGGAGAGCCGCAAGCGTATTGATGCCGGGCAGGACAAGGAATCTATGAACCGTAAGACTATGTTCCGGATGCTGGCATTGCTGTTGGTGGCGGGAGGGGTGGTAGTATTTTACAGGTGGAAGAGTAAGAAATAGGGTTTAAAGGGTATAAGGAGTTTAAAAAGTATAAAGAGTTTTAATAAAGACCCTATCCCTTTAAACCTTTTAAACTCCTTATACCCTTTAAACTGCTTATACCCTTTAAACTTTATTTAGCTTCTTCAAATTCGAATTGCTTCCTGCTTCCCTGCACATACAACTCTCTGCGCAGGACAAATAAGCCATACAATACGGTAAACTGACCTATTAATAATAATGTTGTGACCAGCAAAGGCCAGGTGAATCGGATGTCGAGTTTCCAGGCTTCTATGCCCGCATACGAGGCCAGTGCGCTCAGGGTTTTATATTCCGATACTATGATGCTGAAGAAAACGGCGAGAAAAAGGAAGTTGAGCAGGTAAAGCCGGTTGAAGTTTGTTTTCTGCGACCCGCTTACAGGAGTATGCGGATAGTTGCGCTGAAGAATGCTGATAGCCAGTCCGGCCAGCCCAATCACCAGCATCCAGTGCAGCAGGCTCAGGATAGATAAAAAAGAGAATGTTTTCAGCATATCCACCAGCGAAGCCATTGCCATCACCAGCGCTCCCACCACCTGTAGTGAGCAGAGTATTCTGAAAAGTTTCCATTGCAGCGGCATAAGCAGTGATTTGACAGTAGATGAATGGTCCTTAAAATTCCATAAATAATATCGTTTTTAAGATGCTGGTTGACCAATATTATTGATAAGTTCATTTAGGTTGGCTCTTTGTTTCTTTTTAACATATTTCCGGAACTGAATCTGAGCAATCAGGTTCCATAAACAAATTAGGCAAAAAGAAATTATCGCCCCCAGTCCCACGGTATCCGGATGTGAGATGCCTCCTGTATTGTCAAATGCTGTGGATATGGCATCAAAAGCGATATAAACTAATATAGCCGTGAACAGGATAATAAAAACAATGAAACCGGTATACAATCTATTGACTGATGTCGCAAACGATAGTTCAGCTTTGTGATACCGGGTTATACAAAAAATCACAAAAAGGTTGCGGAGAATGGTTAACGAAAAAACTACAATCATTACACCATACAGCCAGGCATACGAGCCGATCCTTTGATTGGTTATATTTTTAAATAATAATACGACCAGGAAAATCTCCCATGCCATAGCCAGTGTATGTGTAGCGAGTGCCAGCTTCCACTTTAACCGCATTGCCCGCTATTTCAGGTTAAGTTGAATATGCAATTCCTCAAACTGCTTCTGATCGATAGTAGCCGGCGCATCCAGCATCACATCGCGTCCGCTGTTGTTTTTGGGGAATGCAATAAAGTCACGAATGCTTTCACTGCCACCAAGTATGGCGCATAAGCGGTCAAATCCGAAGGCAATACCACCATGGGGCGGAGCACCATATTCGAAGGCACCCAGCAGGAAGCCAAATTTGTGTTGCTGTTCATCTTCATCCATACCCAGGGCGGCAAACATTTTTTCCTGCAGCTCACGCTGATAGATACGGATCGATCCGCCGCCAATCTCATTTCCGTTCAGCACCATATCATATGCATTGGCTTTAATGCCGGCATAGGGGTGGTTGAGGTATTCGGCCGCGTTTTCAATCACGGGATTATTGTCGATCATCGTGCTGATGTCGCTCGGTTTGGGCGAGGTAAACGGATGGTGGCGGGCAACCCAGCGATTGCCTTCCTCATCGTATTCAAAAAGCGGGAAATCGAGTACCCACAAAAGTTTAAACTCATTGTCTTTGCGCAGGCCGAGTCGTTTGCCCATTTCAAGACGCAGCTCACTCATGGCTTTGCGGGTGCGCTCTTCTGTACCGGCCAGCAGCAATACCAGGTCGCCGGCTTTGGCGCCAGCAGCATCGGCAATAGCTTTCAGCCGTTCTTCGGAATAAAATTTATCTACACTACTCTTATAAGTGCCATCGGCATTTACCCTGATAAATACCAGTCCCTTCATACCTATCTGAGGACGTTTCACCCATTCGGTCAGTTCATCAGTTTGTTTGCGGGTATATTCACTGCAGCCGGGTACGGCAATAGCGAGTACTGTTTCCACGCTGTCAAAAACTACAAACCCGGCATTGTCTACCAGCTCAGGTTGTGCAGTACGATTGGTATATACGGAAGCTGGCTTTTTGATATTCAGCAGCGGCATGCCAAAGCGAATATCGGGTTTGTCGTTGCCATAGGTCCACATCGCCTCTTCCCAGGTCATGCGGGCAATGGTCTCTGTATAATCGATTCCTTTTACTTCTTTGAAGATAGAGCGCACCATACCCTCAAACATGTGGAGGATGTCTTCCTGCTCCACAAAAGCCATTTCGCAGTCAATCTGAGTAAATTCAGGCTGGCGGTCGGCACGCAGATCTTCGTCGCGGAAACATTTTACAATCTGATAGTAACGGTCATAGCCGCTTACCATCAGCAGCTGTTTAAAGGTTTGCGGCGACTGGGGCAGGGCATAAAACTGGCCAGGATTCATCCGCGAAGGCACCACAAAATCGCGTGCGCCCTCAGGCGTGGATTTAATCAGGAAAGGCGTTTCAATATCCATAAATCCCTGCTGGTGCAGGTAGTTGCGGGCAGCGCGGTTAACGGCATATCGCAATTCCAGGTTTTTCTTCACTGCATTGCGGCGCAGATCGAGGAAGCGGTACTTCATACGCAGGTCGTCGCCGCCATCGGTATCATCCTGTATAGTGAACGGGGGAACAGCTGATTTGTTGAGGATTTTGAAAGAACTGACAGCAACCTCCACATCGCCTGTGGGGATATTGGCGTTCTTGTTGGTCCGTTCCCTTACCAGTCCGCTGGCCTGTACTACAAATTCGCGGCCGAGGGGATTATTTTCCAGCTGGCTGTTCAGCTCTTCATCAAAAACCAGTTGGGTAATGCCATAGCGGTCGCGTAAATCAACAAAGGTGATGGCGCCAAATTTCCGAACGGTTTGTACCCAGCCGGCCAGGGTCACTTCTGTATTTGCCTGGGGCAGTCTCAATTCGCCACAAGTATGGGATCTGAACATATAAATAGGTCTTAACTGATTGGTTTGGAAAGCCGGCCGTTTAAAGGGCAGCCGGAGAGTCGCAAAGATAAGAAAGAGAAGGGGTTTTGCTCCGGGCGGGAGCTTGCTTATATTTGACCCCACCATGCCCGTAGCCACCATCAAGCGGATTATCCGTATACTTATCCGGACCAATACGGCAACTGCTCATCCGGAACCAGAACCCGAAACCGCAGCGCTGGCCGCGGAGATAAAATCATATACGGACTGGATCAGTGCCCATATTCCTTATTTCAACAGGTTATCAGTTACGGAAAAAGAACGGTTTATCAGGCGGGTGTTTTATTTCCGGCAACGCAAACAGTTTCATTTTCATGGGTTAGAACCCCGGCCGGAGATTCCGGTACTGATCAGCGCGGCAGCGGTGCAGCTTACTTTCGGCCTGCGCCGCTATCAGCTTCCCTATTTCCGGCATATTCATATCCTGGCCGATGCCTATCCGCTGCAAGACCATCAGGGATTATTTATCGGACATGTGGACCGGCAGCAGATATGTCTGTCGTGGAAACATTTCCTGGAAGGGTATGCAGATGCAACAGATAATGTGAATGTGGCGATTCATGAAATGGCTCATGCCCTGCAATTTGAAAATTTCATTCCGGAAACCGGAATTGATTGGGAATTCAGAGCCGATTTTGAACGTTTTATGCAAGCTATAGGTCCGGCATTTCTCCTGGCCGGAATGGGACGACCGGGTTATCTGCGCCAGTATGCCTACACCAATGCGCGGGAATTCTGGGCGGTAAGTGTAGAAGCTTTTTTCGAAAATCCGGCAGCATTAAATACGCATATGCCTTCACTTTACCAATTGCTGCGCGATGTGCTGAACCAGGACCCGCTCACCGGACAGGTGCTGCTTCCGCAAGAGACAGCCATACGGCAGTGATCTTATTTCAACAGCATAAGAATTATAGTACAAATTTCGTTTGATAAAAGCAAGTGCTGTATTGTAACACCACATTATTGTGCCCATACAGCATGCAGGCAGGACGTTTTTCTTTATTTTTTTGAAAAAATATTGGAATAGCTATAAGTTTTATTAAAACGATACTGTATTGATTTGTAAGTATTTTTCTGTAGTGCATCGTAGTTTTACTAAGGTGTAGTTCTATTGCATGCTTGCAAATCACACAGTCGTTTTTTACATTTATACCCGAACCGTACACTATGCAGGCATTCCTCAGAAAACTGAACAGGTTTTTTGTGCAGGGCACTAAATCTCCCCGCCAGCTTCCACCATCAGAGGTAGCCGTGGATGAGCGTACGTATGAAAAATACTCCTTCATCATTGGAAGCGTAATAGCTTACTTCAACGATCTTTCTTCTGCCAGTAAAAGAAAATTTGTTAACCGGGTTCATCACTTTCGTCAGCTCAAGAAGTTTCATTTCATCGGTCTTGAAAACACCGAAGACATCGCAATACTGGTCAGTGCTTCTGCTGTACAGATTACATTCGGATTAAAAGATTATTATCTCCATTCGTTTAAAGATATTTATATACTGGCCGATGCCTATCACATGGATACAGATGATGAGCTGTATATTGGGCATGTGGCGCCCGATGGCATTTATCTTTCCTGGAAACATTTTTTATATGGCTATGCCTACCGGCACGATAATGTGAATGTGGCAGTACATGAAATGGCACATGCTTTACTGCACAATAATTATTTATCTCACTTCCAGAGCGATACCCATTTCCGTCTTAATTATGAGAAGTTTTCGAGCAAAACGGGAAAAATTTTTGCCGATGTGATCACACGCCGTCAAAGCTACCTGCGCAGCTATGCATTTACCAACATGCATGAGTTCTGGGCTGTAAGTGTGGAAGCTTTTTTTGAAAACCCGGCTGAACTGCGAAAGCATATGCCGGAACTTTTTGATGCACTTTGCCGTGTACTGAACCAGGATCCATCCTCTCCGGATAAACTCATTTAATCCATTTACCACTAAACCTACACTATGCTCACACTTTTACTCATCTATCATTGCCGCAAATTCATTCTCAAATACCGCCGCCAGCGGCTGGCGGTAGCCTGATTATTTTTTGGAAAGAATACGGGTAAACCTTTTTACATCAGCATCAGGTGCAATAGGAGATCCATACACCAGGTGGTCGGTTAGCTGATGTGCAAAGAATGGCCCCAGCGAGCAGCCTTTTGTTCCCATACCGTTGAGTATGCCAATCTGTTGCTGTACCGGATGCAAACCTACAAATGGCCGGCGCTCCAGTGTAGCCGGTCTCATACCCGAGCGGTGTTCGATCACCTCAAAGGGGTGTTTTAACCACCCGCGCAATACCTGCTCCGTTTTTTCCCGGAATGCAACAGTTGGTCCCGGGTCATCAAAATCCCACACATAGCTGGCACCCACCCAAAAAAGTCCTGGCTCTGCCAGCGGTACCAGCATCATCGATTTCTTATAGATATGATCGGCAGGTAAATGATCAATCTTTACTACGAGCGCTTCGCCTTTATTAGGAGCAAAAGGTAAGGCGGCAAAATAAGGATTGGTAAAAGATGAAGTACCATCACAGAAAATAATCTTTTGTGCGGTCCAGTTTTTATAGGTGATGCCCTCTTCATGCAACTGTAAATGTTCAAGTTCAAATCTGTCTTCCGTGAGCAGGTTTTCCTTTTTCAGATAATTGCGCCAGGCAGGTAAGAGCGTTTCGAGATGTGCTGTATATACAGGTCTTATTTCACCGCAGCCAAACTCAAAATTGAAATGAGCATTAAACCGGTTTTGATCGGGATAACTGTGTACATATTTATCACCCGTTTCCATTTTTTTCAGGAAACTATCCTGCATAAATGGGTCGGGAAAGAAATCGATAACATTACGCTGCGAAATGGCTGTAATATTCAACTGGTGTCCTATCTCCTGGTATGCCTGCCACGCATGTGGCAATACCTCATCTACCATCCATACCGTGACGAGCCGCCGGCCGGTAACCGGATTGATAATACCAGCTGCCAGCCTGGATGGACTTGTAGGGGCATGGTCATCGATTACATGTACCGTCTTTCCTTCTTTTAACAAATAATGTGATAAGAATGTTCCGCACACACCCTGGCCAATGAGGAGATAGTCGATTTGCATGCTGCAAAAATAGTGGATAGATAGAAGTTAACAGTTAACAGTTAACAGTTAACAGTTGACAGATGGCAGGAAGTTGTAAGTTATAGGTATAATCAAAACATTTAAGCTTTTCTGCTAAATACTGTCCACTATCCACTGTCCACTGTCCACTGAGCACTGTCATCTGTCAACTCTCTTGTACTGTATTTTCCTCTTTTTATCAACCAGCTTCTTCCTGTATGCTTTCAACCTGACTGCCGGTACACGCATGGTCAAATAGGGTTCATGTAGAGTGACTTTATGGAGATTATTGCCTATAGCTGCTGCAATGGTGCCCGGATAGAAAACAGGAGGAAAACCGTCAAACAGAAAGCGAAGTGTATCCTGCTGCGGAATATCCTGTGCAAAATAATAGAGGCTGTTGCCATAATGTGGTTTAGGCCGGGCTGGAGGTATCACCACTTGCCGTATAGATACCGGGTCGCCAAACCGGTTAATGAATTGAAACGAGCTAATGCTGGTAAACCGGGCTATGGAATCTGTGGCAAATACAAATGAAGAGGGCTGCTGCATGCTGTCGGCAAACAGCCAAATGGTATTATGCCTGCGCAGTTCCCAGGTACCGGTAATCCTGCCATGCTGGTTTAGGCCAGGAAACTGCAGACTGTCTTTTTTCAGATCAAGTAATGCCCAGTCGAAGCGTCCGGTACTGTCAAGTAGCAGGCGGCTCCCGCTTTTGGGATCAGGCCGCCAGCTGCCCTGCAATGTGTGCGGGGCAGGAGTGCAGGAGCTAACCAGGAGCAATAACCAGCAGATAATCGCAATCGGCATGCAGCAAAACAGTTGACAAAATTGAAGGTAAGAGAAAAAGAGATTAGATACCGGCAGGCATTTATAAACAAAAAGTGGATAAGCTTTTGCCTATCCACTTTAAAAAATATACGGTAATATGCTTACTCAACCAGGAATCGCACACCTTCGCTATGCGCATTGAACTCGGGTGCATACATACATTGAATGCTGGTAACACCGTTGCTGAAGTCACCGGTATGTGTCACAAACAGGGAGTATTCGAATACATACGTGCCTTTGGGCAGATAGCTGAAGAAGAAATGTGTACCGGCATCGCGGGTGCTCTCATAATAACCCAGTCCACCCTGCCATTTATATCCGCTTAGTACATTGGTTGGCTCCAGTGCAGATGCACGCATATCTTTCATATGTACATATTCCATATCACGATCAGCCCGCAGTTCGATACGAACTACGATTTTGTCACCCACTTTCACATAGTTACCATCTGCAACAGGTTTCAGTACAGGTCCGCGATCTGTTTTTTGTTCAACAAACAATTTCTTTTTCAATTGCAGGGGAGTGCCCGCACTGCTGATCTTATCCAGGTCTTCAAAATACTGCCAGTATACCGCACCCCAGGATGGCGCTGTGGTATTGCTGCCGGGAACCTGTGTCACGGTCAGACTGATATTGCCCATATCGGGTTTGATCTTTTCACCCTGTATGGATTGTTTGAAGTAACCGGTACCGGCTTCGGATTTAGAATTGTCAAACTGTACATTGCCCGCACGGATGACTACAGCGGGTTGCTGCTCCAGCCATTTTGTTCCCTGCAGCAACAGTGCATAACAGGCTTCGGCAGTAGCCCTTGTTGACTCCCAGCTATTGGTTTGTTTGTTGCGCAGCAGCCAGGTACGGAGTTCATCGGCTGTCTTCACATCCTTACCTGCTTCCATGAAGGCTTCTATCAGGAGTGCCTGGCGTTCGATAGGTGCTTCGTACCACCACCAGCTACGGGTATTGGTTTTCCAGTAGCGGCCCATTTCTTCCGATACAATCGATGTTTCTTTGAGCGACTTCAGAATAGCTGCGCTTGTTTTACTATCGCCCTGGCGATGCAGGATGAGTGCCAGCATGCCCTGCATGTATTTGTTTTGTTTGGTCCAGCTCAGCGGCAAACGGCCTTTGAAATAAGTAACGGCTTTTTGTGCTGCCGTAACTGTTTTATATTCCGGGAAAAAGCTACGCATGTAGAAATACTGGATAGTGGAATAATCCAGGGTATAGGTACTGAGATTGGTTTTACTTTTTACCAACTGATCGTAGTACTTTTTGATCTGCATATCCAGGTAAGTAATAGCCAGGTCTGCGATTGCTTTCAGTTTTTTATCTTCTGCTGTGTTCAGCACATTCAGCTTACGCAGATGACCAATGCCGGTAAGAATGTACTGAGTGATATACCGATCATCTGGTCCGCCCTTAAACCATACAAAACCGCCATTGCTGCTTTGCATCTGTTTCAGCTTTTCGAGATTGGCAGAGAGTTCGCCAGCCATACGATTGAGGTCAAACAGCAGCGCAATATTTCTTTTTTGCTCTGCTTCGGTTTTTGCCTGCAATACCCAGGGAGTTTCTTCGAGTAGGATGGCTTTCAATTCCTGGTTTTTCTGGAGGTTGCTAAGCAGGGCAGCGGTATCTGCATTTTTCCACTGCTCAAATACCTGGCGCAGTTTGGGAGAGCTGTTGGCTACCGAAGTAGCGAGTGCATTGGCATAATAGCGGTTCCAGGTCTGCTCAGCACATTCATAGGGGTACTCCATAAGATAAGGCAGGGCCTGCACGGCATACCAGGCGGGATTGCTGCTGTACTCTATGGTAAGCGCCTGTGACTGCAATGTTTCTGAATTGCCGGATTGCTGCAGTTTCTCAAAAGTGAAATTGCGGGTGCCGGCGCCATTGATATAAATAGGTAGTGACTCGGTCACCAGCATACGGTTGCTGAGTACAGGCAGTGAGCCCTCTTCACCATCGGCATATTGTCCGGCTTTGGCAACGATGCGATAAGTTACTGCACGGTCAAACTGGAAAGGTATTTCCACTGCAAACTTCACCACTTCACTTTGCCCGGCAGCTACCGTAAAATACTGTTGCGGTACTATCACATGAAAACGACTGTCGAGTGGCTGATTGGTAGCAGCATCCAGCACTTCTACCTGTGCCTGGCCGGTCAGTTCGCCTTCGCTTAGGTTTACGATTTTGGCACTCCATTCCATCTTATCACCTTCGCGCAGAAAGCGGGGCATATTGGGCTGCACCATCAGCTGCTTTTGTGTGATCAGGTTGCGGGTGCTGTAGCCCAGTGCCAGCTCTTTGGTATGAGCCAGGGCCTGCAGCTTCCAGGTGGTCAGCGCTTCGGGCATGGTAAATGAAAACTCAACAGCGCCCGTGCTGTCTGTCCGCAACTGCGGGAAAAAGAAAGCTGTTTCGTTGAAATTTTTGCGTGTGAAGTTGGTGGCACTGGAAGCAGAAGGATCTAATTTGTCAACTATGCCATCACCTTGCGTAAAAGCGAACGTATCTAAGCTTACGTAGCCAGCACTAAACGACATTTCTTTGTCTACTTGCACGCCCGGCATTTTCTTCAATTCTTCCATTACAGGAGCCGGAGCGGCCATCGCATCGCTCTGAATGCTGGCTTTCGGAGCCCGCATAAACTGCACATTGGAGTTGAATGAATTGATTAACGCCGGTTCAAAAATGAGCTGATCATATACTTTATCATACGACAGGCCTTCCCAGTCATTAATAAAACGAATAGTACTATTTGCTACACCAAACCCAGCCCGGCTTTCCCAACTGATCCGGTTATAGTTTTCCAGCCAGATATCCGGCTTATTCCAGATGTGCGGATAAAACTGGTCAAGCGAAGCATCATACATGCTCACCAGTAATTCGGCAGCCAGTTTATCGGCCTTTTCCCCTTTGATCCGCACTTTCCATTTTTCTTCACTGCCCGGAAGGGTTTTGTCGCGGTAAGTCAGGTATTCAATGCTGAGCTCTTTATTGCTCCAGGGTACCCTGATGAGTTCTCCCTGCTGATGAACACGGTTATGTTTCACGAATAACAGTGAATAATTGATACCACCGCGATCGGATTCGGATACATTGAAATCGATTTTTTTTGCTTCCTTGTTTAACTGTAAATAATTGTATGAAATATTGTTGTTATCATCAGATATTCCACGTTGGGTTGCCTGGATGATAAAGAGATTATCCGCCGCTGTAGCCATCTCAAGGGTTGCTTTTTCGCCAGGTTTGGCCGGTTGAAGTGTATTCGTCCAGGTATAGGCGTTCAGGTCTGCAGTGGGATTTTTCTCATCATAGAGGTGCAGATAGGAAGTGCTTTTAACTTCTGCGCCATTTTTATCGCGGGTGGTGATCTCCAGAATATAATGTCCCGGCGTCTGTCTGCTGCCTTTGGCGATCCAGTTGCCATCAGCCCGGCTGGTATCTGTTTTATCCAGTGTCAGGGCTCCTTTCTCCCAGGAGTTGTAGTCAGTCTCGTTGGCGTATTCATCATGAGGAAACAGGCGTATATATTCTTCTTTGCTCAGCGTAAACTGATCAGGTCGATCCCACAGGCGATCACGAATCAGCCGGTTTTCTTCTTTCAGTCTTATCAGGCGAATTTGCAATTTTGCCGCCTGCCACTCGCCATTATTATTTTCAGTAAAAACGCGAATGGTATGGAGGCTGTCGGCAGACAATTGTTCATTGTAGGCGGTTCGTATTCTCAGCGACTTGTAACCGGCTGTAACAGTTTTTTCCGCACTGCGGGTTTCTCCGTTGATATCCGTTACATCTGCATATACCACATAGTCGAAAGCAGGATCAGTTTTTTTATCCAGTTTTTTGTCAGGAATGGCCTGAAAGCGGATTATAAAACGTCCCTGTGCATCGGTGACTGTTTCGCCATGCGTTATTTCGAGAGGTTCTGAAGGAGGCAACCATGTTTTACGTCCCCAGATGGGATACATGAAACGAGCCTGGCGTACCACACGATAGCTTACTTTGGCACCGTCAATATTATTGCCGGCATATGCACGGGCCTGCCCGGTTACTTCAATAGTATCACCAACCTGGTAAGCTCCTTTGAGTGGTTCATAGTCAACGGAGAATTTAGGTCGTTTATACTCTTCTACATAAAATCCAGCCGAGCCCTGTTCTTTCTTTGTGTAAAGGGTGAAATAACCGGTAATGCCGCTGGCGGGTAGTTGAAAACGCGCCTGGAAAGATCCATAGTCATTGCTGGTCACTTTAATGGAATCCACATCCTGGCCGTTTACATCACGCAGATAAAGTGTGGTGCTGTGATTGGTCAGTATATCAGATGAACTGCTCTCCGTCTGGCGGATGAGGAGGATACCCTTTACAAAAAGTTGTTGCCCCGGCCGGTAAAGGCTGCGATCGGTAAACAGGAATAAAGAAGGCACGGGTTTTACCGGTTCCTTCGGCTGGCGATAATAATAGGTAGCTGCTTCATTTTCGAGAAACAGGCGATCTTTCTGGTAAGTAATATCGAGTAACACATTGTAGCTATACCGGTTTTGTTTATCAATGGCAGGTTGTGCCAGTTGAAAAAAGCCTTTATCGTTGCTGGTATAGCTTTGCCCTTTTTCCAGAATGTATTTCGATTGTTTGTAATCGTATACACGTGTATAGCTTGTTGCGCTCGCCCCTTTGAGGGGTTGCCCTGTTTCACGGTCGAGGATAAAGTAATCGCGGTCGCGGTTAACATAGCTGATACCAGATACATTGAACAGCGCAGCGCCGAGCAATGTTTTTTTACTGGCAAAATCAGCAGCCGAGCCAGCCAGCAGGAAGTATTGTCCAGGTTCGAGTGCATCTATTTTTATTTCTGTTTTATGCTCCTGCAAATCATTCGTAGCGGGCAATGACTGAGACCAGCTACGTACCGCAGGCGCACCCAGCAGTGTGGCCCAGTATTTTTCGTCATAGCTGTTTTCAAACTGGTCTCTTAATGCCTTTGTCGCTTTTACGAGTCGCAGATGCAGTGTTGAAATATTTTTATAGGAAATAAGTGAACGGAATGGCTGACCCGGCACATTCACTCCTTCCAGTTTCAATTGAAGTGAAGGCATATTCAATTGCTGCAATAAATTATAGGCATTGATAAAACCTTCACTGCTGTCTTTACTGGCTTTTTCCAGCGGATTGGCAAGAATCTGCTGGCAGATTTCTTTCGCTTTCACCAGGCTGTAGCGATGGGTGGTATCGCCAAAGGGTTCGTATCTGCTGCCCTGCTCCTGGTGATAAGCTGCAACCAGGTACCAGGCCTGTGCAGCGGCCGGCAGATTGTTGTATTGATGGGCGATATGATTAACGGCCAGAAAATATTGTTCGTCTTTGTCTTCATGTACGGAATGGCTGCGTACATACAGCAGCCGGTCCAGGTCCACATCGATCAGCGCATCGGGTTTTGCGTCATTGAGATGAAAGGCGATCAGTTTCTGATATAGCAGCAAGGCCTTATGCTGCAGGGACAGGCTATCGGCAGTGGTAAATTTTCTGTGTACAAAATCAGCAGCCGGATCCATGGCGGCAGCCTGGTTGATCTCAAACGCATAGGCGGGCTTACTGATATTGCGCTCGTCATTCTTAAAGTACTCCAGGGCCCGGTGTGCCAGCAGATCCCATAAAGTAGGGCGCAGATAGCGGCTATTTCCTTTGATCAGTATAGCATCATATGGCTCCAGCTTTGTAGTCTGCAGCAGTTTTTCCTGGCTTACGGATTGCAGGTAAAGCTGGCTTATCTTTTTATGAAAATCATCTGCCGACCAGGTATTGATATCATCTTTTTTGAAATCGACCGTATTGCTGCGGTCATACAAGCGCCAGCGTAGCTCCTGGTATTTTTGCCAGTAAAGCTCAGCCTGCAGGCTTTGCAGAATGGCTTTGGCCGCAGGTGTAGCGCCGGGTAACTCTTTTTCGAGGTCAAGAATGGCCTGCTGCTTATTATCTTCCTGCAGTTCGGTCTGCAGGCCAGCCATAAAGATGAGGCACTTGAGTTGCTGTGCTTCTGCGCGGTCCTTTATAGCCAGCGCTTTTATCTTTTTTACCTCAGCCAGGGCCGACTGGGGAAGTTGCTTTTTAACAAATTCTTCCACTTTCTTCCATTCCTTTTCATAAGGTGGGCGGGAAGACTGCCCCAGGGAATCGGTACTGCTCATAAAGAATAAGGTAACTGTTAAAAGACTGAACAGGAACTGTTTCATAGTAATGTGAGATTAATGGTAGTACAAGGTACTTAATTTCAGTTATCGCCAATTAGATGCGTAAAAAGGGGGAAATGCACAAATTAATGTGCTGATTTGCTAATGTGCTGGTGTGCTAATAATTTCTTTGTGTCCTTAGCTCCCTTTGCGAATTGGTGCATGGTGTTTTTTTCTGCCAATGACCGGGTTGGAGGAGGAAGCGTTGCATGAAAGACTGGAAGATTTGAAGATAGGACGGAAATGTGCTGATTTGCTAATGTGCTGCTGTGCTAATGATTTCTTTGCGTTCCTGGTTTTGCTTTGAACTCTTTGCGTTCTTAATTTGCTTTGCGCCCTTCGCGTTCTTAGTTCGCTTTGCGCCCTTCGCGTCCTTAGTTTGCTTTGCGCTCTTTGCGTTCTTAATTTGCTTTGCGTCCTTCGCGTCCTTAGTTCGCCTTGCGCTCTTTGCGTTCTTAGTTCGCTTTGCGCTCTTTGCGTTCTTAATTTGCTTTGCGTCCTTCGCGCCCCTATAGATACCCCATTCTTTCTAAGGTTTAATTGAGTTTAAAAGATTGTTTTTCCTTAACTACAGTAGCATCTTTTTTATTTTTTTAGGAAGATGAAGGATGTTTGTTTCTACATCATTAACATTAAATAACGATTCGATGAAACCCTTTACCATACTGCATTTGCTCGTTTTTATTGTTGTAGAAAACAGGCACAGTAAATCCCTTTAACGTTTCCTTTCTTCTTTTTTGGCACGATGGCACAGGCTTTGAAAATGATAGTACAGATTCGTTATTGAATCGGCTTTTAAAACTAAAGTATATGAAAACAATTTTTACCCTTTTATCTTCTTTGTTCATCAGTGCTTCGGTATTAGCTGCCGATGCCAAACAAAAGAGTGCGGTTACTATTAAATCGGTAGATAACCAGAACATCATGGTGGTATTGGATGGCAAACGTTTTGATGCAAACGACAACTCTATTATGATCAGCAATCTCGATGCCGGCCAGCACAGTGTGAAAGTATATCGCCTGCGCAACAACGGTGTATTCAACATCCTCGGCAAACGTTATGAAGTGGTATATAACAGTACTGTGGGTCTCAAAAAAAGAACTCACCTGTTAATCACTATCGAGCGCAACGGTTTTATTTCCATGCAGGAAAATAAGCTGAAAAATGGACGCGGTTTTGAGTACGATGATGACTATGATTACGATGATTATGATGAATATTATGACAGGGACCGCTATGCCACCGGTATGAATAAGGTAGAATTTGACCGTATGCTGCAATCGATCAGCCGTGAATGGCTCGAGAGCAACAAGATCAAATCTGTTACCCAGGTTACGAAGACCAACCGGTTTACTACCGATCAGGTAAAAGAACTCATGCGTCTCTTCACTTTCGAAAATTATCGTCTCGAAGTAGCAAAACTGGCTTACATCAATACGGTCGACAAATGGAACTATTCAGAAGTAAATACCCTGTTTAGCTTCCAGGCCAGCAAAATTGAGCTGGACCGTTATATCCGCAGTCAACGTTAGGGTTATAAATAAAGGTAGAAGAGCCCCCGTAAGGGGGCTTTTTCAGTTGTAAGTTTTAAGTAAGGACTAAGGTAGAAGGTAAAGGGTATATATAATAGAGAAAGTCTCCGAAAGGGACTTTTCAGTTGTAATTGGTAGGTTTTAAGTTGTAAGTATAGGTGAGGGGTAGGTGGTAAAAGATGTCGGAAATAGAGAAAGCCTCCGTAAGGAGGCTCTCTGAGTATAAGTTATAAGACTGCTCACTGTCAACTGTTCACTGTCAACTGTTCACTGTCAACGGTCAACTATTTCTTCCCAATCACTTCGGCCATTTTTTTGCCGATATCAGCGGGGCTGCTCACTACATGAATACCGCATTCTTCCATAATCTTCATTTTTGCGGCAGCAGTGTCATCAGCACCACCTACGATAGCACCTGCATGGCCCATACGGCGTCCGGGAGGAGCTGTTTGACCGGCAATAAAGCCTACAACAGGTTTTCTGTTGCCATCGGCTTTGATCCAGCGGGCAGCTTCGGCTTCCATACCACCGCCGATCTCACCGATCATAACAATAGCATCGGTTTCGGGGTCATTCATAAACAATTCTACTGCTTCGCGGGTAGTTGTGCCAATGATAGGATCACCACCGATACCTACCGCGGTGGAAATACCCAGACCGGCTTTAGCTACCTGGTCGGCAGCTTCGTAGGTAAGTGTGCCCGATTTAGACACGATACCGATACGACCCTGTTTGAATACAAAGCCCGGCATAATGCCCACTTTGGCTTCGCCGGCAGTAATTACGCCCGGACAGTTGGGGCCGATAAGACGGGTATTTTTGTCCTGCAGGTAATTTTTAACGCGTACCATATCCTGTACAGGAATACCCTCCGTAATACATACTACCAGGGCTACACCGGCTTCGGCAGCTTCCATAATGGCATCTGCGGCAAAAGCAGGGGGTACAAATATGATGCTGACATTAGCGTCTGTAGATTTAACACAGTCGGCCACCGTATTAAAAATCGGCCGGTCCAGATGGGTCCCACCACCCTTGCCGGGGGTTACGCCACCTACTATGTTGGTGCCAAACTCGATCATCTGTGTAGCGTGAAAAGTGCCCTCAGTGCCGGTAAATCCCTGCACCAGCACTTTGGAATTCTTATTAACAAGAATACTCATGTAGAATGCTTTTTCGGTGAAAAGTCCGGCAAAAATAGGGGAAAATGACGACTGCAAAAGCGGTAATTCATTCCCTGCGCATTAAGATCCGATTAATCCTTACCGGCGGGGTTGCCGGGATGGCGGCCGGTTTCCTGCATCATCCGCATCTGTTTGGCATCGCGAAGGAATTTAGAGGGAAAAATGAAGTCATTTAGCCGTTTGTTATCGCTGAAAATAATCTCTTTATTGCTGCCTTCCCATTCTTTATTGCCTTTGTACATGTACAGGATATAGTTGCCGATTTCCATCAGGCTGTTCATGTCATGGGTATTGATAACGGTAGTGATATTGTATTCTACCGTGATTTCCTGGATAAGACCGTCAATAACCAGTGAGGTCTGCGGGTCGAGCCCGGAGTTAGGCTCATCGCAAAACAGGTATTTGGGATTGAGCACAATGGCACGGGCCAGCGCTACTCGCTTTTTCATACCACCACTGAGCTCAGAGGGGAATTTTTTATTGGCATCTACGAGGTTGACGCGGGCCAGTACTTCATTTACCCGGCGCAGCTTTTGCGCATAATGGTCGCGGGTAAACATATCGAGGGGAAACATCACATTCTGCTCTACGGTAAGACTATCAAACAGGGCTGATCCCTGAAACAGCATACCTATTTCTTTGCGGATATTGGCCATTTCGGCCGCATTCATATTGGTAAAGTCCTGCCCATCGTAAAGAATGCTCCCACTGTCGGGGGAGAAAAGCCCTACCATACACTTCATCAATACGGTTTTGCCACTGCCACTGCTTCCAATGATCAGGTTGCACTGACCGGCTTTCATTACAGCCGATACATCCTGGATCACCGTTTTGTCACCAAAGCTTTTTCGTATATTCTTTACTTCAATCATGGTTACAGGAGTAATGCAGATAAGAGATAATCGGCAAACAGCAGCATAATACAACTTACTACCACCGCCTTTGTGCTGGCACGGCCAATTTCAAGAGCGCCTCCCTGCACATAATAACCATAAAAAGCCGGTATGCTGCAGATAATAAAGGCAAACGTATAGGATTTGGCCAGGGCAAAAGTGACATTGTAAGGAATAAATGCTTCGTGCAGCCCCTTGTCAAACATATCAGTCGAAAGAATACCGGCAGCATTGCCCGCGAGCCGGCCTCCCCATATACCCAGCACCATGGCAATGATCACCAGCAGGGGGATCATCAGCAGGCCGGCTACAATCTTGGGCATAATGAGATACGATTTGGTATTGATGCCCATAATCTCCAGCGCATCGATCTGCTCACTCACGCGCATATTACCCAGTTCACTGGCAATTTTACTGCCAACTACTCCCGCCAGCACAATACAGGTAAGAGTAGGGGCAAACTCCAGGATTACGGTATCCCGCACAATCTGGGCAATCGTACTTTTGGGAATGAGAGGAGTGAGCAGCTGATAAGCTGTCTGCAGGGTAGATACAGCGCCAATGAATACAGAAATAATTGTAACAATTCCCAGCGAACCGATACCAATTTCCGAGCATTGATGCATGAATTCTTTCCAGTACATCTTTCCGTTTTCCGGACGCGAGAACATGCCCTTCAGCATCAACAGGTACCGGCCTATATCACGAATTATTGTCATGGACAGATTTGAGTGTAAAATACGAAGAAATATTAGTTAACAGTCGACAGATGACAGTTGACAGTATTGGGTTCTAAGTATTAAGTAACACAAAATCTTTAAAACAGGTCAACCTGGGTTAGGGATGTACATCTATTTTCTGTCAACTGTCCACTGTTAACTGTCAACTATTCCTACATGTCTCTGCTGACTTTCTTAAATCGTTTCCACCACGATGAACGTTTTACGATTTCTTCGGTCTGCTGGTTTTTGCATTTTATCTGTGCATCCACCACAGTTATGAGCGCCATATTGACGATACTACGTACAGAACTGCCCAGTTGCAGCACATGCACCGGTTTTTTAAGTCCGAGCAGTACAGGGCCTATGGCATCGGCATCGCTCAGCTCTTTCAGGATATTGTAAGCAATATTGCCCGAGGCCAGATTGGGGAATATCAATGTATTTACATCTTTATCCACCAGTTCTGAGAAGGGATAATTCTCTTTCAGCAATTCCTTGTTGAAGGCGACATTGGCCTGCATTTCACCATCCACTATCAGCGAGGGCATTTTTTCTTTTACAATACGCCGGGCCTCCGATACCAGCCGTGCCTCGGCACTGTTGCTGCTGCCAAAATTGGAATAGCTGAGCATGGCAATACGGGGCACAATATTGAAATGACGCACTTCTTTGGCCACCTGTAAGGTGATTTCTGCCAGTTCTTCTGCTGTGGGATTAAAGTTTACTGTGGTATCGGCCAGAAAGAGCGGTCCTTTTTTAGTAAGCATGATATACATACCGGCAATTTTCTTCACGCCTTCCTCCGTACCGATTGTGTGCAGGGCCGGCCGGATGGTATCCGGATAATTTTTGGTAAGACCAGATATCATGGCATCTGCGTCACCACACTCCACCATCATGCAGCCAAAGTAGTTGCGGTCACGCATGATTTTTTTGGCCTCGTACGCATTAAAACCACGGCGGCTTCTTTTCTTGAAAAATATTTCGGCGTACTGGGCTCTCTTTTCTTCGGTGTTTTCGTGGCGCGGATCGTGAATGGGAAATTCGCTGATGTCAATCCCATTGGAGGCAGCGATATTTTTGATTTTAGCTTCATCGCCCAGTAAGATGGGATAGGCGATGCCTTCGTCGAAAACAATATTGGCGGCCTTGAGAATTTTTACATTATCGGCTTCTGCAAATACAATGCGTTTGGGATCACGGCGCGCTTTGTTGCCCATTACGCGCATTACCTGATTGTCGAGTCCCAGTCGTTTGTTGAGGTCTGTTATATAGGCATCCCAGTCGGTAATGGGGAATTGTGCCACGCCGCTTTCCATTGCTGCGCGCGCTACAGCAGGGGCCACTGTGGCCAGCAGACGCGGATCGAGTGGTTTGGGAATAATATAATGCGGACCAAACGACATGGTCTTTTCATTATAGGCCATGGTTACAATATCGGGCACAGGAGTTCTGGTCATATCGGCCAGTGCCTTTACTGCTGCCATCTTCATGGCTTCGTTGATCTGGGTGGCCCGTACGTCGAGCGCTCCGCGGAAAATATAGGGGAACCCCAGTACATTATTGACCTGGTTGGGGTAATCGCTGCGTCCGGTAGCCATAATAATGTCTTTACGGGCAGCGGTAGCATCTTCCCAGCTTATCTCGGGATCCGGATTGGCCATGGCAAATACAATCGGATTTTTAGCCATTGATTTTACCATATCTGCCGTCACTGTATTGCCGGCACTTAGACCAATAAATACATCAGCATCCTTCATGGCCTGCTCAAGGGTCTGCTCTGCTTTGCCATTAGCAAATTTGACCTTTACTTCATCGAGGTCATTACGGTCTTTATGCAGTACTCCTTTACGGTCAAACATGATAAAATTCTCATAGCGGGCGCCAAAGGCAACATACAACTGTACACAGGCCATGGCGGCAGCGCCTGCTCCATTCACCACAAAACGCACCCGATCTATCTTTTTCTTCTGAATCTCCAGCGCGTTCAGCAGGGCTGCGGCACTGATGATGGCAGTACCGTGCTGGTCATCATGCATCACGGGGATGTGCAACTCTTCTTTCAGCTTTTTTTCGATATAAAAACACTCCGGAGCCTTTATGTCTTCCAGGTTAATGCCACCAAAAGTGGGCTCCAGTGCTTTTACGATCTGTACAAATTTTTCCGGATCCTTTTCATTGATCTCAATATCGAATACGTCAATATCCGCAAAGATTTTGAACAGTACTCCTTTCCCTTCCATAACCGGTTTTCCGGCTTCCGGTCCGATATCGCCCAGCCCCAGTACCGCCGTTCCATTGCTGATTACAGCTACCAGGTTGCCCTTGGCAGTATATTTATATACATTTTCTTTATTGGCAGCAATCTCCTTACAGGGTTCAGCTACTCCGGGAGAGTAGGCCAGCGATAAATCCCGCTGGGTCTTTGCATCTTTGGTAGGGATCACTTCTATTTTTCCGGGCCTTCCTTTTGCGTGGTATTCAAGAGCCTGTTGACGGCGCATTTCGTTCTTCATAATAATTCTGTTTATAACTGTAACCTGTCTAAGCAGATGCAGTCTAAGAAAACGGGCGCAAGGTACAAAATTCAAATTTGGCCGCTTTTTTATGAGCGGTAAGCCCGGATTTTGCAATTCCCCCGCTTTTGATCATCTTGTTATCAAATATAAATGCAATAAATGGTGAATGAACCTATTGTCCGCACACAGGATCTGAATTATTCTTACGCGGCCGGTACGCCCACCCTGCAACAAGTAAATCTGGTGGTACCCAAAGGCAGCATCTATGGCTTTCTCGGCCCCAATGGCGCTGGCAAAACAACTACATTGCGCCTGCTGCTGGGTCTGCTTAAAAACCAGCAGGGCTCTCTGGAAATATTCGGACAAAAATTTCCCGGTCAACGGCTCGATATTCTGAGCCGGATCGGCTCACTGATCGAGCAGCCATCGCTATATGGACATCTTACGGCCACCGAAAACCTGGAAATATACAGACGAATTTACCAGGTCGATCAATCGAGAATTGCCACCGTACTACAATTAGTAGGGTTGCAGGACACCGGACGTAAAAAAGCACGACAGTTTTCGCTGGGTATGAAACAGCGTTTGTCCATTGCTATCGCCTTACTGCATCAACCCGAACTCCTGATACTCGATGAACCTACTAATGGGCTTGACCCCAATGGAATAATTGAGACCCGGGAACTTATTAAAAAACTCAACCGCGAACATAACACTACGGTACTGGTGTCGAGCCATATTCTGAACGAAGTGGAACGTATGGCTACCCATGTGGGCATTATTCATAAAGGGAAAATGTTGTTTCAGGGCACGCTGCCTGAATTGCAGCAGATGAAAACCAAACAGGCTGCTCTGGAGATTGAAACGGCCGATAATGCACGTGCAGCCAGTCTGCTTGTATCTCAATACGCCGTTCAGGAAACAGAAACACAACTCGTACTGCCCTATCAGAGTAAGGAGGAAACCGCAGCCATTAACCGGCTGTTGGTACAGGCAGGCATTGATGTATATGCTATTCATGCGCGCCAAAACGACCTGGAACAATTATTCATCGACATTACAAGCAACAACTAATGAATTTTCTTAATACCGTAAGGATCGATTTAATGAAAATGCGCCGAAGTGCAGCAGTGTGGCTGAGTATACTGGGCGCTGGTGTAATTCCGCTGATTTTTTTCCTCATGTATATCGCCAAGCCGGCCAAGTTTTATATCGAAAGCCAGCAAATGGGCTGGTTGGCTCATATTACCCGCTCCTGGCAAAGCTTTGCCTCGTTCTTACTGCCTATGTTCGTTATCCTTATCTGCAGTTTGATCTTGCAAATTGAATATAAAAACAATACCTGGAAACAGGTGTTTGCCTCTCCTGTATCGGTGAGCCAGGTATTTTTCAGCAAACTGGTGACTATCGTTCTCATGACATTGCTGCTGATGCTCATGTTTAATATTTTTGATATTCTCGCAGCGATTGTGCCTAATCTGTTTTATCCTAAATACGGCTTCCTCAACCATGCGATTGACTGGGGCGCATTACTGAAACTGAATACCAAAACTTTTATATCGTTGCTGGGTATTATTTCCCTTCAATACTGGTTAAGCCTCCGTTTCCGGAACTTTATAGTACCAATTGGCATCGGGCTGGGCTTGCTGATCATATGTATGGTAGCGCTCAACTGGGAGCACTCCGATAAGCTCCCTTATGCCTTTCCGTTGCTTACCCTCATGCATAGTTTTGAAGGCAAACCATCCGGCAGTTCATTTTTCTTTAATCATGAACTCAATTCAATCGCTTATTTTCTGGTATTTACTTTGCTTGCCTTTTTGGATCTCCGGTTTCGCAAAGAGCGGGGATAATGCTATATCAGGCTGGTTGTCAGTATAATGTCTACCTGCAAACGCAAAAGCAACTTTTTTCGTAAATATGCGTTTAGAACAAATAACAAAATCAGGACGGTATGAAGCAAATGAAAACGATCGGAGGCATCCTGCTGGCAGGGAGCCTTTTATTTTTTACATCCTGCCGCAAAAATGATAGATCCGGCGGCGATACATCAACAGCCGATAAGATTAAAGACACGGCCATTTCATATACGCGAGATATTTATTTATGGTATAACCAGATACCTTCCAGTTTTAATGCCCGTAGCTATTCAGACCTTAACGGTATGATGGAAGCCATCCGTACGTATAGCCAGGAGCCTGGTTTTACTAATCCGGTTGATCGCTGGAGTTTTGCCATTAAACAGGCGGAATGGGATAATGTAAGTGGTGGAATTGCTCAGGACTTCGGACTTAACATCTTTTTCCGTGCCGAAGGAGATTTGCGTGTACGTATTGTTGAGCCATCTTCTCCCGCCGGACAGGCCGGCATTCGCCGGGGCTGGCGAATTACAAAAATCAATGGCAGTACCAATATCACTACAAGTAATGCCAATGCCATCGTAGATGCTATTTATTATAGCAGTTCAGTAGCGCTTACCTTCCAGAAGCCGGATAATTCGCTGGTAGATATATCACTCAATGCCGGTACTTATCAGGAAAAGATTGTGATGCTCGATTCAGTATATACAGTTGGAGCCGGTAAGGTGGGGTACATGGTGTACAATTCTTTTCTCGGCGATTCATCCCAAACTGTCAATGAATTTGCCCGGGTCATGAACCGTTTCATAACGCAGGGGGTAAATGATGTAGTGGTAGACCTGCGCTACAATGGCGGTGGCTATGTGGCCTATCAGAACGAACTGGCCAATTACCTTGTACCTGCTGCCGGTAACGGACAACTTATGATGCGCCAGCAGTATAACGACAAGTACACGCAGTTTAATACTACTACCAACTTTAATAAAAAGGGTACGCTTAATCTGCCCAGGATATTCTTTATAGTGAGCAGTAATACGGCTTCGGCCAGCGAACTGCTGATCAATAACCTGAAACCTTATGCACAGGTGGTGCTTGTGGGCCCTTCCCGTACCTATGGCAAACCAGTAGGGTATTTCAATATTCCTGTCGGCGACTGGTACATATTCCCCGTATCATCACGTACAACAAATAAAAACCAGGAAGGAAATTATTTTGATGGTTTTGCACTTAACAATACCGTGGCCGATGGCCTCGATAAGGATTGGGGGGACATTACAGAAACCTGCCTGGCCAGTGTGATGAAGTATATTGGTACGGGTGCGTTTCGTATGGCATTGCCAGAAGAGCCTTATATCGAATCGCCTGCTGTGACTACAGCCAATAAGCGTATCAGTTCCCAATCATTTAAAGGTATGGTGACAGCTGTAAAATTTTAGGTCAAAGACACAATAGTCAATAAAGAAAAAGGTCCGCGATCGCGGACCTTTTTTAATGTTTATGTTTTTTCTTTTTACAGGACTTCTTTTTACAGGTAATGGCAATCGGTTCTTTTTTTGTACTGTTGCTGTCCATAATAATCCGCCGATTGATCAGTAACGAATCGGCTTTGGCGGCAGCGGCAGGTGCCCTGGGGTCTGTCAGTGCTTTTCGTACAGGCTCCTGCGCAGATGGTTGTTGCGCATCAACGGAGATTGCCCGTATGGTCAGAAAAGCTAAAGTCAGCAGTTGCTTTTTCATGCTAATCTTGTTTAGCAATAAGACGTTGTTTATGAAAAGCCGTTTACTGCCGGTCAATAAAGAAATGTTAAGAACCGGCGCTTCATTACAGGCTGTTTACATTAGTGCCGGCACCCAGCCAGGCCATCATGCCAATACCGATTTCGATCGCATTTTCATCGATATTGAAAGTAGGCGTATGTACGCCCGATACAATACCTTTTTCAATATTCATAACACCAAGTCTGAAAAAACAACCAGGTATAAGCTGAGAGTAATAGCCAAAATCTTCAGCACCCATACGCATTTCGGTCTCTTCTACATGGGACGGGCCCATATAAGCCATGGCCTGCTCCACAGCTATGGGATGTAATTTTTCATTGTTATAAACAGACGGGTAACCAATATCAATATGCAGATCAATTTCTCCACCCGCACTTTGAGCTACGCCCGATACGGTGCGCCGGATAAGCTCATGTGCTTTGAAACGCCAGGCTTCATCCATGGCACGGAACGTACCTTTTAGCTTCACTTCATTGGGAATTACATTGGTAGTGGAGCCTCCATTGAAAGCAGTAATGGATAATACAGTTGGATTAAAAGGATTGTTGTACCGGCTTATCAGCTGCTGCAGCTGAATGATCAGTTGCGATGCCATAAGTATAGGATCAATGCAGAGATGCGGAGAAGCAGCATGACCGCCCTTTCCTTTCACCGTAATATAGAGTTCATCCGCACTGGCCATTACTTTACCCGGACGGAAACTCACCTGTCCGGTGGCCAGTCCGGGATGGACATGTAGTCCAAAAATTGCAGAAGGAGCAGGGTTTTGCAGCACTCCATCACGAATCATCAGGCTTGCGCCTCCCGGATTTTTTTCTTCACCAGGCTGAAAGATGAGTTTTACCGTGCCTTCCCATTTATCTTTCAGTTCCTGCAAAATTCGCGCTGCACCCAGCAGGCAGGTTGTATGCACATCATGTCCGCAGGCATGCATTATCCCATTGTTTTTCGATTTGTAAGGGATGTCATTTTCTTCCTGAATGGGTAGTGCATCCATATCGGCCCGCAGGGCTATTATGCGGCTTTGCGGATTACGGCCTTCAATAATACCCACCACGCCCGTTTCCGCCATTACGGTAAACGGAATACCCAGCTCAGTTAACTGAGATTGCACAAAACGGGAAGTCTCAAATTCCTGATAGCTTAACTCAGGATGTGCATGCAGGTGTTGCCGTATGGAAATATAGTCAGGCGCATATCGGGCAGCCAACTGCTTAATGGTAGTTATCATGTTACAAAAGTAACGATTGCGCTGCTGTCAATGCAAACCGGCCCGGACATCCTGTACTGAACTATATAAACAGGATAGACCGGACCGGCTTTTAAAAGGGGATTAACAAAAATCAGGGGGTATCGTCACGGAGGCTGTCGCCCGAGAGTTCTACCATATCATTCATGATATATACACCTTTGGGAAAATATTCGTTTAATTTTTTCTGATATTGTTCCGCTTCTTTACGGTCTTTGAAATTGCCGGCCTTTAATTTGTAGAAAGGACTTTGGTGCCAGAGATAAGCCTTCAGTTCAGGAAAATAAGTATATACCTTGGTCTTGGCGGCAATGGCCTCATCGCGGCTGTTGGTACTGATGATCATAAGCCGGAAACCTTTTGCTGTCCGCCGCGCATCGCGGCTGGTTTCTTCGTTTATCTGGGCCTGTTTGGCGACCAGCAGGTCAATGCGTGGATCTTTATGTACTACAACCGATTTTCGGGCTGTATCCATCACAGCGTCCTGCGCCTGCAGGCTGACCGTTGCAGCGAGTAAGGAAAGGGAGAGCAAAAATTTGTTCATAGTCATCAGGTTTCAAAAATCTTACCAAAAATAGTGATCAGTAGCCGGTGATCTGTGGTCCGGGGTAATTGTTAACGGTTCCTTATACCTTAGGCCTTATGGCTTTATCCTCCTTTAGTATCCGCCACCCGCACCGGCAATATTTTCTACAGGATGCCAGGTCGTTTTAATCTCCTGGGTATCCATAATAAAATAGGGTGACTGGCCTTCATTTTCTTCCCAGTCTGTAACATCATGGATGGTAATTCTTTTGAGATTACCGGCCGAACGTTCGCGTAGCAGTTGCTGAAGCGCTGTGTCCTGTCCGCAGTAGATGACCGCATTTACATCCATATGATCAGCCATCCACGGTGCAAGTTCATCTGGCTGGCCGGTAAGGATGTTTACTACTCCGCCTGGCAGGTCGGAAGAGTTGAGAACCTCAGCAAAAGTAACAGCGCAGAGTGGTTTCTTCTCTGCACCCAGCAGTACACAGGTGTTGCCGCCGGCAATAACGGGAGCCATAACTGACACCAGACCAAGCAATGAAGTATCCTGCGGCGCTATGATAGCCACGACGCCCATTGGCTCCGGAGCAGAAAAATTGAAGTGCGAGCTGGCTACAGGGTTTACTGCACTGAAGAGTTGCTGGTATTTATCTGTCCAGCCAGCATAATAAATAAGCCGGTCGATGGCGAGATTTACTTCTTTTTCTGCAGCGCGCCGGTTGCTGTCCTGCAGCAGCAGCTCTTCTATAAATTGCGTTTTGCGGCCTTCCAGCATTTCTGCCATCCGATACAGGATTTGTCCGCGGTTAAAAGCAGCCCGGCTGCTCCACCCGCCAAAGGCGGCTCTTGCAGCAACAACAGCTTCCCGAAAATCTTTTCGTGAACTGAGGCATACGTTGGCCAGTTGTCTGCCTGCCGCATTTACAGGAATATAGTATCTGCCCGACTCTGTACGGGGAAATTGTCCGCCGATATAAATCTTATAGGTCTTCAGCACTTCCAGGCGGGCAGGAGTGGTGCCTGTGCCATTAGAGGGGGCAGTGGTTATATTTTTAGAAGAGGTTGCCATTATTACAATTCGTTTTTTGCTGAACAAAATTTAATTGCCGGATAAGGATTAACGGAGAGACAGATAGGGGAGTAGTCCATGCAAACCTCCTTCGCGTCCGTAACCACTTTCTTTATAACCGCCAAAAGGAGAAGTAGGGTCAAATTTGTTGAAGGTATTGGCCCATACCACACCGGCGCGCAGGCGTTTGGTCATATTAAATATCTTGGAACCTTTGTCGGTCCATACGCCTGCACTGAGTCCATATGGAGTATTGTTGGCTTTTTCGATCACTTCGTCATCTGTACGGAATGTCAGGATTGCCAGTACGGGGCCAAAGATTTCTTCCTGAGCAATACGGTTGCTTTGTGCAACATTCGTGAAGATGGTAGGGCGGCAAAAGAAACCTTTGCGCGGAAGGGCACAGGAGCTTTCATACATTTCGGCACCTTCTTTTTTACCGATGGCCAGGTATCGGTGAATGGTATCCAGTTGTTGCCGTGAGTTGATGGCACCGATATCAGTGTTTTTATCAAGCGGGTCCCCTACAATCAGTGTTTCAATACGGTGTTTGAGTTTGCGGATCACTTCGGCGGCAACAGATTCCTGCACGTAGAGGCGTGATCCGGCGCAGCATACATGTCCCTGATTAAAGAAGATGCCATTGATCACTCCCTCTACGGCCTGATCAATAGGAGCGTCTTCGAAAATGATATTGGCGGCTTTGCCACCCAGCTCCAGTGTAGCTTTTTTAGGCGTTCCGGCAATAGCGCGTTGAATAAGTTTACCTACCTCGGTAGAACCGGTAAAAGCGATTTTGTTAATATCAGGATGATTGACAATAGCAGCGCCGGTAGCACCGGCTCCTGTAAGAATATTAACCACGCCGGGAGGCAGGTCGGCCTCCTGCAATATGGCCGCCAGCTTCAGTGCGGTGAGCGGGGTGGTTTCGGCCGGTTTGAGTACTACCGTATTGCCGGTGGCCAGGGCTGGAGCAATTTTCCAGGCGGCCATTAGCAGTGGAAAATTCCAGGGTATAATCTGGCCGGCTACACCCAGCGGCGAACATTGCCGGTTGGGAAATGCATATTCCAGTTTGTCGGCCCAGCCGGCATAATAAAAGAAATGATTAGCTGCAGCAGGTACATCAAAATCCCTGCTTTCACGGATCGGCTTACCGCCATCCAGCGATTCGATTACTGCAAGTTCCCTGGCCTTTTCCTGGATCATGCGGGCAATACGGAAGATATATTTGGCCCTTTCTTTAGCAGGCATGCGACGCCATACTTTATCATAAGCCTGACGGGCAGCCGATACCGCTTTGTCTACGTCTTTTTCATTGGCTGCAGCTACACGGCTTAATACCTTTTCATCGGCGGGATTGATCGTATCAAAATATTCACCCGATGAAGGCTTTTGCCAGGTACCATTTATAAAAAGGTCATATTCCGGAGCAATCTGGGCAACGCTGCGGCTTTCGGGTGCCGGTGCATAGGTCCAGCTGGTATCAAATTTCAGTTTGATGGTATTGGAGCGCCGGGGTTGTTTCTTTTTTTGTACCGCCATAATAGCTTATTGGTGTTAATGTACAAATGATAAAATAAGATGAAGTTGATTTAGTCAACACTGAAGTAGTTGCTGCTTTGATAAATACCGGTTTGTTCTTTTACCAGCTGCATCAGTACATCATTGGCGAGGCTGCTGGCACCAAAGCGAAACCACTCATTGCTGAGCCAGGCTTCTCCCAGTACTTCTTTTACCATCACCAGGTAATGAAGTGCCAGTTTGGATTTGGAGATACCACCTGCTGGTTTCATGCCCACCATTCGCCCGGTTTTAAAATAATAATCGCGGATAGCCTCCAGCATTACCAGCGTCACAGGCATGGTGGCAGCCGGTTGAATTTTACCTGTAGATGTTTTGATAAAATCTGCGCCGGCATGCATGGCAATATCGCTGGCGCGACGCACTTTATCATAGGTACCCAGTTCACCTGTTTCCAGAATCACTTTGAGACGGGCTTCGCCGCAGGCTTCTTTAATTGCAGCTATTTCATCAAAAACAAAGTTGTATTCGCCGGCATGAAATTTACCACGGCTGATGACCATATCTATTTCATCGGCACCTTCGTTTACCGCATACCGCGTGTCCCGCAGTTTGATATCGCGGGGGGCCTGGCCGCTGGGAAAAGCAGTGGCAACAGATGCCACTTTAATACCAGAATTGCCCAGCGCCTGGCGGGCAGTACGAACAAGACTGGGATAAACGCATACAGCTGCTACCGTGGGCAGGCCAGGCAGTGCGTCATGCGGGTGCATCGCTTTATAACAAAGCTGTTTTACCTTTCCTTCAGAGTCTTTGCCTTCAAGTGTGGTAAGGTCGATCATGTTGAGTACCAGCCGAAGGCCATTTTGTTTGGCTTCTTTTTTAATACTGCGCGTAGTAAAACGGCTGGCTCTTTCTTCCACACCAACCTGATCAATATGCGGTGAAAGCGAAAAACTGAGACGAGGCTCCGTTTTGGAAGAGCTGCTCCTTGATGATCCCGTAGCAGGCATAGCAAACATATTTGTGTGTGGCAAAGGTACTAAATGGGCGTCTGCAATAATAAATATTTGAACTGGCCCATGCCTGCTACGGTGCAGGGTAAAATGCCGGATCGGCCGAAACGGAAAACAGGTGAAATATTTCTTAACTCTCGTTCGATTTTTTAAAATAGCTGGTTAATAAACCACCGATTGCACCGCTGAAGAATAATTTATCAATGCCCTGAATTTGTTCTTCGGTCAGCCATTTATTGCTTTCAGGCAGTATCAAGTGTAATAGCCGGATAGCAATGCCCAGTGTGGCAACCGCGGCTGCAGTAATTATGAAGAAAATGAATAACCAGTTGATAACGTTTTTCAGGCGCTCCTTTCTCAACTGTTCATTAAAATAAGCATCCAGTTCCTTCCTTGCTCTTTTATCATTATGCACCAGGGGAGGAGGTTCGGTAATATACCTGAGCCTGTCTTCAGATAGCGGCTGATTCGGCGGCTGCATTGTCATTCATTTTTGACTTATAATGTTCTGTAATGACATCTGTGCCGATGATAACGGCTCGTTTAGCCTTACCGCCTTCTTTATTCCAGACAATATCCCACGGGGTATTGGGCTGATGGGTCATGGTGGAAAGCTGGAGCCCATCAAATTTGCTGTAGACTTCCCATATACGGTCAAGGAATTGTTTTAAACCGGGAGATAAAGACTCCTGGTCGGGTAGAGGAGCATATTGAGTAATTGGGTAATTGGAATAATCTTTAAAAGCATGATAAACAGAGCCGATAACTGGGCCATACTTCCAGGCCTGTACCGGTTCATTGATAAGGGGGCTGTTGTATAAACCCAGGTGCCAGCCATGGGCAATATATACGAGCTTGACCAGCTTCATGGGTGTTATTTCCTTACCGGTTTGAAAGGATTTTGTAAGAAAATAATTGGCAATAAGGATAGGATTATGCATGGCTAACTTATTTAGTTTTTATAGCTACTAAAATTAGCACATTTCCCACGTTCCTGCCCTGTTCTCCCGACAGTTTTTTCACCCTTTTTTATGTGCCCGATAAATCTTAAATCTTTTTTGACTGCTTATTTCCGCAGGATATCAGTTGATCTGGTTCTGCCATTCATCACACGGTGCAGGCTATATGGCCGGTTTGCGTTAAATTCGGCACCTCCTTGACTGGGTTTTGCCTGGTGCACAAGGTTTGGCGAAAAAGGCCTTCTAATAAAAAAAATCACACACGAATGAGAAAACCAAAGCTCCTGCAAAAGTTGTTGGGTGGACTGGTACTGATGGCCAGTTCCGGACAACTCCATGCCCAGGCAACCTTCCCTGAAAATGGGGTGGCAGATCCCCGGCATGGCCATTATGCGCTCACCCATGCGTCTATTGTAAAAGATGGTACCACCACACTTACCGATGCCACACTGGTCATCAAAGACGGAAAGATTGTGGCTTTAGGCAGCGGCCTGAAAGTGCCCGCCGGCGCTATTGAAGTAGACTGCAAAGGAAAGTTTATCTATCCTTCCTTTATTGATATTTATGCCGACTATGGCACTACGGTGAGCAGCCCCGCCGGTGGCGGTGGTTTTACACCGGGCCAGCAGCCACAGCTCAACAATAATGCAAATGGCCCCTATGGCTGGAACCAGGCCATCAAAAGTGATGTAGAGGCATATAAAGTGTTCAGCGTTGATGAGGCAAAAGCCAAGGCCCTGCGCGAAGCTGGTTTCGGTACGGTACTTTCTCACGTACGTGATGGTATTGCCCGCGGTACAGGTACCGTGGTTACTCTCGCCTCGCAGAAAGAAAACTTCGTAATGCTGAAAGAAAGAGCTTCTGCCCACTATTCACTGAGTAAAGGCACATCGCGCCAGAGCTACCCCAGCTCTATGATGGGTACCATTGCCCTGCTGCGTCAGACTTATCTCGATGCACAGTGGTATAAAGGAAAACCTGCACAGGAAGGTGTAAACCTGACCCTGCAGTCATGGCTCGATAATCAGAGCCTGCCACAAATATTTGAAGCCAATGATAAATGGAATGACCTGCGTGCCGATCGTATTGGTGACGAGTTTGGCGTTCAATACATCATTAAAGCCGGCCAGAACGAATATCAGCGGATAAAGGAAATGAAAGGAACCAATGCCAGCTTTATTCTTCCGCTCAATTTTCCCCAGGCACAGGATGTGGAAGATCCCAATGATGCCCGTTTTGTATCGCTCAATGATATGAAACACTGGGAGCTGGCCCCAACCAATATTGCCGCTTTCGAAAAAGCCGGTATCAATTTTTGTCTTACCACTTCAGACCTGCGTGGCGTAAACCAGTTCTGGCCTTCGCTCCGTAAGGCAATGGAATACGGATTATCTGAAGCCAAAGCCCTGGAAGCCCTTACTAAAGTGCCAGCCACCCTGCTGGGTGTATATGACAAGGTAGGTAGTCTCGAAACAGGCAAAGTGGCCAACTTCCTGATCACCAACGGACCCATCTTCGACGAAAAAACAGTAATTATCGACAACTGGGTGCAGGGTATTAAGTACGAAGTAAAAGATGATGTAAGCGCTTTTGCCGGTACCTATAACCTGGTTGTAAATACACCCGGTGGAAAAGAGAATTATACACTGGATGTAAAATCGGCCAGTTCTGCCACCCTTTTTGCAAAAGACACGCTCAACGCACGCCTTAGCTTTGATGGCAAACAGGTAAAACTGAGTTATGCTCCGCAAACCCGCCGTCAGCGTCCTGAAGGTGGTGGTGGCGGTGGTGCCCGCCCTGGTGGCCCTGGCGGAGCCGGTGCCTCACAGGCTTTGCCAGCTACAGCAACAAGGCTGAGTGGTCTTAGCAATGGTACAGAATGGAATGGTATCGGTACCGATTCTTCCGGCAACTCGCTTACCTGGACTGCTGTTCGTATTAAAGCGGCAGAAGCCAGACAGGATAGCGCCCGTAAAAAAGAAAAACCTCAACTGGGTGCCGTAACCTATCCCTTTGAGCCATTTGGCTGGGAGGAAAGTCAGCAGCCACGCCAGGAGACGATCCTGATCCGCAATGCTACCGTTTGGACCAATGAAAAAGACGGTGTGCTGAAAGAAACCGATGTACTGATCAAAAACGGTAAGATAGCTGCAGTAGGTAAGAATCTTTCTGATGCTTCTGCACGTGTAATAGATGGTACCGGCAAACACGTAACCCCGGGTATTATTGATGAACACTCGCACATCGCTGCCGCATCAATCAACGAAGGTGCGCAAAGCGTAACATCTGAAGTACGAATTGCCGACAACCTCAACCCGGATGATATCAACATATACCGCCAGTTGAGTGGTGGCGTGACCAGCTCACACATTCTGCACGGTTCTGCCAACGTAATTGGTGGTCAGACACAGCTGATCAAACTGCGCTGGGGGGCCAATGATGAAGACCTGAAATTCAAAAACTGGACCGGTCAGATAAAATTTGCATTGGGCGAAAACGTAAAACGTTCCAGCTCCACACAGGGCAATATCCGTTATCCTGATACCCGCATGGGTGTAGAACAGGTGTTGGTAGATGCCTTTACAAGAGCCAAAGATTATAAAAAAGCATGGCAGGATTACAACAATGCCAAAGACAAAAAAGGACTGGCTGTTCCCCGCCGTGACCTCGAGCTGGACGCGCTGGCTGAGATACTCGACAACAAACGTTTTATCACCTGTCACTCCTATGTGCAAAGTGAGATCAACAGCTCTATGCATGTAGCAGAACAAATGGGATATAAGTACAATACATTTACCCATATCCTGGAAGGCTATAAAGTGGCTGATAAAATGAAAGCACATGGAGCTAATGCTTCCACCTTCTCCGACTGGTGGGCGTATAAAATGGAAGTAGAGGATGCTATTCCCTACAACGCTGCCATCATGCACAAAGTGGGGCTCAATGTGGCCATCAACTCAGATGATGCCGAAATGGCCCGCCGTCTGAATCAGGAAGCTGCCAAAATTGTGAAATATGGTGGCGTATCAGAAGAAGATGCACTGAAAATGGTAACCCTTAACCCAGCCAAAATGCTGCACGTGGAAGACCGCGTGGGTAGCCTTAAACCCGGAAAAGATGGCGATGTGGTGGTATGGAGCGACCATCCGCTGAGCATTTATGCAAAATCGCTGTACACCATTGTAGATGGTACAGTTTATTTTGACCGGGAAAAAGATGCACAAATGCAAAAGCTGGTAGACAATGAGCGCAACCGCCTTATTCGTAAAATGAATGGCGAAAAACGCAGTGGTGCAGCCGTTATCCCTGCTCAGCCCAGCTATCAGATTATGCATACCTGCAGCGATCATGGCCATAGTCATGGACTGCTGGTAGTGGATGTAGAAGAAGAAAATACTAACGACTAAAACCCAGTGCAATGAGAAAAATATTTTTAGCCTTATCAATCGGTTTTCTGGCCACAGCATCGGCCCAGGAAACAGTATATCCCGCAAGGGAAAATAAAGGCGTCACCTTTATTAAGAACGCCACTATTCACGTGGGCAATGGCAAAGTGATTGAAAACGGTGTGATCAAAATCAGCAATGGCAAGATCGAAGCTGTAGGGGCAGACATTGCTGTACCTGCCGATGGTACAGTAGTGGATGCCAAAGGCAAACACGTTTATCCCGGCCTCATTCTCCCTTCCAGCACACTTGGTCTGGTGGAAGTATCTGCCGTGCGTGCTTCAACTGATGTGCGCGAGATAGGTGACCTTAACCCCAATGTACGGTCTATTATTGCGTACAATACCGATTCTAAAGTGATCAATACCCTGCGTTCAAACGGTGTACTCCTGGCCAATGTGGTGCCGCAGGGAAGTTTCCTGGCAGGTACCTCATCGGTGGTGCAGCTAGACGCGTGGAACTGGGAAGATGCCGCCTACAAAACTGATGAAGGCATGCATCTCTATATGCCCAGCCTGATGAACCGTTTCCGCGGTTTTGGTGGTTTTGGTGGCGGTGGTGGTCGCGGCGGTGGCGCTCCGTCAGATCCGGTTAAAGAAGGGCTGGATAAAGTGGAAGGATTGAAAGGTTTCTTCCGCCAGGCAAAAGCTTACCTGGCTGAGCCCAAACACACAGAGACCAATCTTAAATTCGAATCAGTAAAGGCGCTCTTCGACAAAAAGCAGAAATTCTATGTACACGCTAATACCGTAAAACAAATTCTGCTGGCGCTTGATTTCGTAAAAGAGTTCGGTTTCGATGTTACTATCGTTGGGGGTAGCGACAGCTGGCAGGTAGCCGATCTGCTGCGTGAAAATAACGTCTCAGTCATATTACAGCAACCCCATAGTCTGCCAACCGCAGAAGATGATGATGTGGATCAGCCGTATAAAACAGCAGCCCTGCTGCAAAAGGCCGGTGTATTGTTTGCCATTTCCGATGATGATAGCCAGACCCGTGGCCGTAATCTGGCTTTCAATGCCGGTACTGCCGCTGCATATGGCCTCAGCAAAGAAGAAGCGCTGGCAGCTATTACACTCAACGCAGCCAAAGTACTGGGCGTGGCAGATAAAACAGGTAGCATTGAAGTAGGTAAAGACGCTAATATCGTGATCAGTTCAGGTGATATCCTCGACATGCGTACCAGCCAGGTTACAGATGCCTGGATACAGGGACGCAAAATAGACCTCACAGATAAACACAAACTGCTCAATGAGCGCTACAACGAAAAATATAAACTGAAAGGTTTCTGATATTTTTAATTGTGTTTTACAAAAAAGGGTGCCCGATGGCGCCCTTTTTTATTGGCAGTAGTAAGTAACAGATCTATGGAGTAACAATACCATGTCTGATGGCGATCATAGCAAGGCCCACCCTTGACCGCACATCCAGTTTTACAAACATCTGATCGCGCAGCGAATCAATGGAGCGGGGGTTAAGCCCCATCCTCTGCGCAATTTCCTTATAGGTAAGATCGGTACAGGCGAGTTTCAGAAAACTTATTTCCTGATCGCTTAACAATGATTTGTAAATATTTACCTGCGAGCCGTCCTGTGAGCGGAAAAGATTGACAAGCTTGCCGGTTGTGTCATGCGAGTAATAGAACCCCGATTGCATGACGGAATGAATGGCAAACTTGAGTTCGGAAGGGTGGATATCCTTTTTCAAAAATCCTTTTACACCAGATTGCAGCAGACGTATAAGTGAGAGCTCCGAATCGTACATCGTCAGCATCAGCACATGTACTTTCGGAAAATTTGTACGCAGATAATCGGCCGTTTCAAACCCATTACATTCCGGCATATTTAAATCCAGTATGGCTACATCCGGTACATTACCGTCTGTGAGCGATTGAATGAATTCGTGCCCGTTTCCGGATAAGTTGATGACCTTGCAATCGCCAAAACCATCGATTAATGTAGCCAGCGCATTGCGTAGCAGAATATGATCGTCTATCAGCGAAACTTTAATTGGTGTAGAAGGATCTGGCATGGTAAAATGGGTTAGTATGGAAAACTGAATTGTAATGAAGTGCCTTTGTCGATTTCGCTGCGGATCTGCATGGTACCTCCCATCATGCGGGTGCGGGTCATCATATTCATGAGACCGGCACCCTGGCCGGAGATACTATGCATATTGCGTCCGTAATCAAAGCCAATACCGTAATCCAGGATACGCAGAAAAAGACTCTTGCGCATATAGGCCAGGGTGATTTCTACTTTTTGAGCCTGACTGTGTTTAATAATGTTATTAAGCGCTTCCTGGATAATGCGGAATACAATCAATTCGGCATTTGTTTTCATAAATACAGGTTCTCCTATGATGCGTAGCCTGATTTCAAAAAGATTGGTATTCTCTATCTTTTCGATTTCCCGCTCTATAGCCTTGATCAGCCCCTGCGAGGAGATTAGTTCTGCATTCAGTTCTTTGGAAATATTTCTCAGTTTTTCTATCGCCTCACTCAGCAATTCTACCGATGATGTTATTTTCTGCATGGCTTTTTCGCGTTCATCCCAGGAAAAGGTGTTAAGATGCAGCTTGGCGAGGGTGAGGGCCAGGTTGATATTGTCGTGAATTTCACGCGATATCTCCTGGAAGGTGAGTTCCTGCATTTCCAAACGGGCTGAAAGAAGATTTTTTTCGAAGTCAGATTTCAATTCTTCATAATGCTGCTCCGCATGCAGTTGATCCCGCTTATGAAGAGTAAGCAGGGCCACGATAGCAGCGGCAAACAACAACAGTATGCCGGAACTGATCAGCAGCAGAAACATTATTTTGGCTTCGTGGCTGTGCATGAGTATCCTTTTAACATCAGGAGAAACATGAGCAGGTAACCTACATATACAAGAGTCAGCATTTTTCCATACAGACTGAAGGTCTGAATGGGTATGATGTTGACCGCAGTAGCAGGAGGGATGATAACGGCCGCATATGCCCAGCAGCCAGCCAGCATCCAGAAATCATATCCTGTTTCAATACGATGAATAGGCCTGCGCTTATATATATCTATCCAGTAAAGTCCGGCTATCAGCAGCAGGGAAATGGATTCGATCAGGTAAACCTGGTGCAAGAGGGTATTGGCACGGTGATGCGCTTCCCGCAGTTCGGAAATGGCCGGTGACCGGCAACAGAGATCGATAAAGTACAAGATCATAGTGCCGATGGTAAGCAGGATGCAATAGCTGCAAATACGCCGCAGCGTATTGCTTTTGATAGATTGGTAACAGAGCCGCGAAAAAAGCCAGAATTCAGTGAGTATGAAAAAGTAGGTAAAAAAACGGCTGAAGATCAGCCAGTAACCTGTAGCGGAATCGGATTCCCCGAGCAGTCTTAACAGGGTAAGGTGTAATTGATGAATAAAAAATAAACCGAAATAAAACGGGAAAAAGCGCAAGACAGGTTCAGCGGAACGCCTGTTCAACGATATGCAGAACAGCACGCTAGCCAAGAGTAATACCAGCGGTTCCGTCATGAAACTGCTTTTCCAGGCTGAAAGGATCTGTTTCATGCAGCAGTGGCTTTTGATCCTGTAATTTACAGACAGCTGCCTCTTTGATTAGCGCGAAAATCACGGCCAGTTTTGGGGATTTTGGCCGTTGTATAATGAGGGAAAAACGGATTTTCTTCCATGTTTCAACCGTTTTTTGTTGTTGTAAACATCAATTAATCCGGGGAAAGAAACCGGATGAGCAGGAGGCTATAAGGATAAGTAGCTGATTAGTAAAATTTTGAAATACAGAAGAGCGCTAACTATAACCCAATAAAAAACCCCTCTAAAAAGAAGGGTTTTTGAACGTTACTGTTATGAAAGAAAAAAGGTATGTAAAAGAGTCGGATTCAGAATTTGGACAAGGTTAATGGCTTACAGTCTTTTTAATTCAGCTTTCCATCGGAAACGGGGTATTAAAAACGGAACCAGGAAAAAAGGATAAAGAGAAAGTTGATTGAGGGAGGAAGTCGCTCTGGTCTTCAAAGGAATTGGAAATAAATTTCTGGACGGTTTGGACATTGGATGAGTAGGATAAGCGAGTCATCCGCAGCAATCAACTTTCTGACACAAAAATATATCCACATACCCCTGTGTACAAGAGCAGAAACTCCCAATTTACTGCCTTCGGTATTTACTGAGCGAAAAGTAAAATGACTAAAAAACAAACAGGAATTACACCTTTATATCAATAGTAAATCTACTATGAGTATTAATAAGGTACTTTCCACAGAGTACAATTCGAGTACTTCTACTATGGTATATGTTGCAGGAATTTTCCAAATTGCAGCCTGAAAGAATAGTTAAACCACCAAATAAAAGCCAATATCAGACCCATGAAAAATCACGAAACTAACGCTGTTATTAAGGTCGCAATTGCTGACGATCATGCCCTTTTTCGTACCGGGGTGAAAACCTCTCTCTCCAGCCGTAAAGACATTCAGATGGTGGCTGAAGCCGAAAACGGCATGCAACTCCTTAATTTATTACGTCATATTCAGCCAGATGTAGTGTTACTGGATATCCAGATGCCCATTATGGACGGTCTGGCAACCCTGCCCGAGATCAAAAAGCTGTACCCGAATGTAAAGGTGATCATGCTTAGCATGCACAATGACCATTCCGTGATTTCACGGATGATGGAAATTGGCGCTAACTCGTACCTGACCAAAGAATCCGGTTCAGAAATGATCTATGACGCCATCCGTACTGTTTATGAACAGGATTTTTACTTCAATGATCTTACTAATAAAGCCCTGCTCAGTGGCCTGCGTACCAAACGCACAGCAGAATCGAGCATGCCGGCCGATGTACAGCTCACTGATAAAGAGATCACTATTCTTAAACTCATGTGTGAGGAAAAGAGTACCAAAGAAATTGCTGATATCGTTGACCTGAGCCCCCGCACCGTAGAGGCCATTCGCGATAAACTCAAAACCAAAACAGGCACCAAATCAATGGCAGGCCTGGTGATGTATGCCGTAAAAGCCGGCCTGGTAGAGCAGCATTAACATAGTTGCAGACTAATTGCTTAATTATCATAGCTATCCATCCAGGATAGCTTTTTTATTTACTTTCATGCAATGATGGAAATCTGCATCAACGGGCGTTTTCAGACCGGGGCAGCACCGGCCCTGGCTATAACCGATAAAAGCTATCGCTATGGCGATGGCCTTTTCGAAACAATGAAAATGCAGAAAGGTCATTTACAAAGAGGCCCTGCCCATTTTGACCGGTTGCAACGGGGAATGAATCTGCTGGGCTATGATATAACCTCTTTTCCTGATCCGCATACTTTTACCACATTCATCACAGAACTGTGCCGGCGCAATGAATGCCTGGAGCTGGGGAGAGTCCGGCTTACAGTCTCCGCCGGCAATGGAGGGCTTTTTGAAGACAGTCAGCCAAACTTCTCCATAGAATGCTGGCCATTGACTGCTGCTGTAGAAACCCTCAACAGCACCGGACTCAGGCTGACTATTTGCCCGGGGGTACGTAAAAGCCACGACTGGCTGGCCAACCTTAAATCGGCCAATTATCTGCCATATGCGGTCGCCGCACGCTACGCCCGCCATCACGAGGCCGACGATTGCATTGTCCTGAACACTCATGACCGTATTGCCGATACCTGCATCGCCAATATTTTTATGATCAGGGACGGACAAATTTTTACACCTTCACTTACCGAAGCACCCGTGGCGGGTATTACCCGCCAGTATCTTCTGAGCAGGCTACCGGTTATAGAGACGCCCCTTTCTCTCACCGATCTGCAGCAGGCACAGGAGGTATTTGTAACCAATGCAATTAATGGGTTAAGGTGGGTTGCCGAAATAGATGGTCAGTCATATACCCATCAGCAAACGGCAGAAATATTCCGGAAACATATGCAAACAATTGCCGGGTAGGCTTGTTCTGCCTGCATGCAACCAGCTATTGTACTTTTTTGGTTTCGCCGGGATCTGCGTTTGGCAGACAATGCTGCCTTATACCGGGCCTTACGACATGGCCTGCCGGTACAGCCCATTTTTATTTTTGACCGTCATATTCTGGATGAACTTAAAGACAAATCCGATCGCCGGGTTGAATTTATTCACCAGCAAATAACCGTTATTGATCGGCAACTGCAGCAGCTGGGAGCTGCACTCGACGTACGATATGGGACCCCTGAAGAGATCTGGCCACAATTGCTCGCTGCATACAATGTAAAAGCCGTTTATACCAATCACGATTATGAGCCATATGCCGCAAAGCGCGATGCAACGGTGGCCGCCCTCCTGGCTCAAAAGGGTATTGACTTCTTTTCATTCAAAGACCAGGTCATCTTTGAGAAAAACGAAGTGACAAAGGATGACGGAAAACCGTATACTGTTTTTACACCCTATTCTCGTCGCTGGAAGGCTACTGTTAACGGCTTCTATCTTCAATCATATCCCACAGAAAAATATTTTTCCAAACTGCACCGGAGTGAAACACGCTCTATCCCCTCGTTGCAGTCAATGGGTTTTGTGTCATCCGGACATTCATTTCCTGAAAAAGGCTGGCAGGATGCTATTATCCGGCGATATAAAGAACAAAGAGATTATCCGGCCATAAGCGGTACCTCGCGTCTTAGTATACATCTGCGTTTCGGTACGATCAGCATCCGGCAACTGGCACGCGAAGCCGGAAGTCTTAACGAAACTTTTTTGAATGAGCTGATATGGCGTGATTTTTATCAGATGATACTCTGGCATTTTCCGCAGGTGGTAGGGCATGCATTTAAACCCGAGTATGATCGTGTAAAATGGAGAAATAATACCGCCGAGTTTGATGCCTGGTGCCAGGGACGTACCGGCTATCCCATTGTCGATGCCGGTATGCGCGAATTGAATGCAACAGGTTACATGCACAACAGGGTGCGGATGATCGTTGCTTCTTTTCTTACCAAACATTTACTGATCGACTGGCGTTGGGGCGAAGCATATTTTGCAGAAAAGTTGCTTGATTTTGATCTGGCCGCTAACAATGGCGGCTGGCAATGGGCCGCTGGCAGTGGTTGCGATGCGGCGCCTTATTTCCGGGTATTCAATCCCTATCTGCAAACGCAGAAGTTTGATCCGCAATTGAAATATATCCGTAAATGGGTACCCGAGCTGGATGAGCTGACCTATCCGCGGCCAATAGTCGAACATGAAATGGCACGTAAAAGATGCCTCGAAGCGTATGCAGTGGCCCTGGGTAAAAAAAGTTAAACCAGTTGTGCAGGAACAGGCGCAAACAATGAACCGCCGGCAGGCACAGCAGGGTTGTTTTTTGCAAATACCTGGTGAAGCGTCTCAATTGCACGTCTGCCTTCTTCTCCCAGGTCTATACTATACTGGTTTACATACAGGTCAATATGCTGCCGCATTACTTCATCGCTCATAGCCTGGGCATGTGCCTGCACATAAGCAGATATAGAAGGATAATGATCAAATGAATACTGAAGGCTTTTGCGAATAAGTTTATTTACCTGTAAAATGAGTTGTGTATCTGCACTGCGGCGAATGGCAATTCCGCCGAGCGGAATAGGGCAATGCATAGACCGCTCCCATACCTCGCCCAGGTCGGCTACTTTATGCAAGCCTTTTTGCTGATAGGTAAATCTGTTTTCGTGAATGATCACACCCAGATCTGTACTGCCCTGCAGAACCGCGTCTTCTATTGCAGAAAAAACTAAAAAAGATTTATGCGCTGCATGGGGATATGCAAATGAGAAAAGCAGGTGAGCAGTAGTATGTGCACCCGGCAGGGCCACCAGCAACGGTTCTACCCGATCTGCTTCTGCCAATACCGGCTCCCGGCTAATGAGCAATGGACCTACTCCTTTTCCCAGTGCGCTTCCTGCGTGCAAAAGCTGGTAATGCCCCAGCGAGCGGAAGAATGCAGGAAAACTCAGTTTGGTGACATCCAGCTTACCTTCCAGCGCCCATTGGTTGAGTGTTTCCACGTCTTCCAGTACAGGTTCAAATTCAAGGCCTTCCGTATCAATTTGACCATTTACAAGCGCATCAAAGATGAATGTATCATTGGGGCAGGGGCTGAATCCAATTTTCAGTTTCATAGCGGAAGATCATTTACTTGTTGAAACAGTTCTATCAGTTTTTTGTTGAGGTTTTCGATGGAGGCTGCCAGTTGCCAGCGGCTTTTATCACGTACGCCTACCTGGTTAGATACAGCTCTCAGTTGTACAAACGGAATCTGCCGTTGCAGGCAGGCCAGGTGAAGTGCAGCTCCCTCCATAGATTCCAGCAGGGGATTCCATTGGGTTTTATACCAATCTATCTGACGGATATCGGTGCTGATCTGGTTGACCGTAATGGCGGAGACCTGCGGTAAGCCTATATGATCAAGAAGAGCGGAGTAAGGGTTATAAAGCCATCCGTCTCTGTAAAGGGGGGCATCGGGCGAAGACAGGCCCATGGCAAAGGGGTCGCGGAAGAGGCCGTCTTCCCATACACCCAGATCGCCCAGCCGGTCGCGATCAGCTGCCAGCACCTCCGTCTCACGCCCTGATTCGAAACAACCCGCCACGCCGGCCTGCATTACTAATTGATAATGATTTTGTTGTAAATGACTGCCCAGGGCAAGGGCGGTGGCAGTACTGCCAATACCAGTGATAAGAATATCCGCTTTAAGCTGCCCGGGCAGCTGTTGCTCCAGCCATCGGCTGGCAGGAGCTATTTCAAAAGCTGTGGCGGCAACAAGAAGCAGGTGCATGTGCAAATATCCGCAAACCTTGTCATTAGTTGCGGTAAATAGTAACTTTGCGTCCCGCCAATGAGGCGTGGGCTAGCTAATCTGACCGAGCATGGTATACCTGACAAGATCTGAACATTTCAACGCAGCACATAAGCTTTATAATCCCAACTGGAGCCTGGAACAAAATGAGGCTGTATTCGGAAAATGTGCCAATGAAAACTGGCATGGGCACAATTATGAGCTGCTGGTTACTATTAAGGGTAAGCCAGACCCCGATACCGGTTTTGTATTTGATGTAAAAAGGCTGAGCCTGATCATCCGCGATCACATCATTGAAAAGCTCGATCACCGCAATCTGAATCTGGACGTAGATTTTATGCAGGGTAAAATGTGCAGTACAGAAAACCTGGCTATTGCTATCTGGCAGCAATTGCAGCCACATCTGCCACAGGATGTACAGTTGCATTGTATAAAACTGTATGAAACTCCGCGGATCTATGTGGAGTATTTCGGTGAATAAAAAAACAACTGAACCATTGGCCGGACCGGTTGTTAAAGCTCATTAATAAACGCATACTGCGTATGCATAATTTTCTGTAATGGATAAACGAGTGGCAGTATACAGACGGGAGCATTTTAATGCCGCACACCGGTTGTATAATCCGGCGTGGGATGATGCCACCAATGAGCGGGTATTTGGGAAATGTGCCCTGCCTCACTACCATGGGCATAATTATGAACTGGAAGTAAAGGTCACAGGAGTACCCGATCCTGTAACCGGATATGTAATGGATCTGAAAGAACTTTCAGACATCATAAAGGCAGAAATTCACAGCCGTTTTGATCACCGAAATTTAAATCTGGATACCGCCGAGTTTAAAACGCTCAATCCAACGGCAGAGAATATTGTTGTTGTTATTTATAATTTACTCCGGCCCCATATTGCAGCAGCACTTGATTTGCATGTGCGATTGTATGAAACGCCGCGTAATTTCGTAGAGTACCCTGCATGAGTAAAATTCAGTAAAAAGAAATACCTGTTATGGCTTACACAAAGATTGAACAGTATGATGAGTCGGTTACCAACGGACTTATAAAAAACTATAAGGAAGTACTGGGCCAACTGGGCGAGGATCCGGAACGTGAAGGGTTGTTGAAAACTCCCGAACGCCTGGCAAAAGCCATGCAATACCTGACACAGGGCTACCAGGTAGATGCGCGTACTATTCTGAACTCTGCCAAATTTCATGAGCCGGTGAGTGAAATGATTGTGGTAAAAGATATAGAGTTATACAGCATGTGCGAGCATCATATGCTGCCTTTCTTTGGCAAGGCACATATTGCCTATATCCCGAATGGCTGGATAACGGGCCTTAGCAAGATTGCCCGTGTGGTAGACGCTTATGCGCGCCGACTGCAGGTGCAGGAACGCCTTACAGTAGAGATCATGAATGCCATAAAAGATACATTGAATCCGTTGGGGGTAGCAGTGGTCATTGAAGCCCAGCATCTATGTATGATGATGCGGGGTGTGCAAAAACAGAATTCGGAGACAACGACATCGGCATTTGATGGGGAATTTCAGAAAAATTCTACCCGCAGCGAATTTCTGAAGCTGATTTCTTCCGATCTCAGCCGCCGCTAGTTTTTTCTTATTGTGCCACAAAGATTTTTTTTCTTAAAACCTTTGTGGCATTTTTGTCTCCTAACCACCCCCTTTAATCATGAAGCACGCCTATGTTTTTCCAGGTCAGGGATCGCAATTTCCGGGAATGGGAAAGGAACACTATCAAAACAGCGCATTTGCCAAGAAATTATTTGAACAGGCAAATGAGGTGCTGGGTTTTCGAATTTCTGAAGTCATGTTTGAAGGCTCAGAAGCCGATCTGAAAGAAACAAATGTTACTCAGCCGGCCGTTTTTCTGCATTCTATCATTGCATTTCGCAGTATTGATGCGGCTAAGCCAGATATGGTAGCCGGTCATTCGTTGGGCGAATTTTCCGCGCTGGTAGCCAATGGCACACTTAGCTTCGAAAGTGCATTAGAACTGGTAACCTTACGGGCCAGGGCTATGCAGAAAGCCTGCGAGCTTACACCCTCTACCATGGCTGCAGTACTTGGTCTTGCAGACGAAAAAGTAGAAGAAATTTGTGCACAGGTGCGTACAGAAACCGGTGAAGTGGTCGTAGCAGCCAACTATAACTGCCCCGGACAACTGGTGATCAGTGGCAGTATAAAAGGAGTAGAGGTTGCCTGCGAGCAACTCAAAGCAGCCGGAGCCAAACGTGCCCTTCTCCTGCCGGTCGGAGGCGCATTTCACTCGCCTTTAATGGAGCCAGCCCGTGAAGAATTGCAGGCTGCCATTGAAAAAACAACATTCCATACACCAACCTGCGCCGTTTATCAGAATGTAGTGGCAAAAGCTGTTTTTGATAAGGAAGAAGTTAAACAAAATCTTATTGATCAGCTTACCGGAGCTGTACGCTGGACTCAAAGTATACAGTCTATGATCAAAGACGGCGCTTCACGTTTTACCGAGTGTGGTCCCGGCAAAGTATTGCAGGGTCTGATCGGTAAAATTGATAAGACTGTTGAAGTGAACGGAGTAAGCTAGATAATTGTTTGAAGGGTATAAAAAGTATAAAGCGTATAAAGGGTTATTAAATCAGTACTCTTTAAACCTTTTATACGCTTTATACCCTTTAAACTTTTTATCTCTATGCAGAAATGCTGCAATTAATCCACCCCGCATCCAACGCAGCGCCGTAGCGTTTATAAAAATCAATAGCAGATGTATTCCAGTCAAGGACCTGCCACACCATTCCACTGAATTGTTTCTCCTTCATTTCCTCAATAAGACGGTCAAACAGCATCTTGCCAAGGCCTTTACCGCGCATGGCATCTGTTACTATCAGATCTTCGAGGTATAGACGCTGCCCTTTCCAGGTGGAATAACGGATATAATAGAGCGCAAAGCCTTCTATATGGCCATCTACTTCCGCAACAAATGCCCACCATACAGGCTGTGCTCCGAATCCACTCTCGGTAAAATGTTCGAGTGATACAGTCACTTCATCAGGAGCTTTTTCGTAAACAGCCAGTTCATGTACGAGTTCCATTAACCGTGGACAATCTTCGCGGCGCGCACGCCTGATCTCTATACTCATTCTTTTATTTTTTCTTTTTTGTAGCAGTAAAAATGCCATTGGGCTGTACAAAATCAACACTCACCGCCTCGCCTTTTTCATTTAGTTTAAATAGAATTGAAAAACCTTCGAGGTCTTTCAGCGCAAAACGATGGTCGCCGATAGCTTCTGTCGGATAATTTTTTTGTCCGGGTACAAATACATGCAAGACGCTGTTAAGAACAGTTACCTGTACAGTCATATTACCCAGTTCATACTCGCCTACGTATTTCGCCATTTCGTCGACAGTGACTTTACGTGCTGCAGGCTTGTATGTGAACTCTATTGGTTTCAGGCTGCCTTCTACCGGTACGAAAAAGCTCTGCATCTCACCGTTTTCGCCAAACTGAAAAGTAAACCGGAGATTTTCGTCATCGGTCGTGTCTATCTGATGAGTGTCTTTATCATACCCTACCAGTGAAAACACATCATAGTGATAATGTTTTAGCCAGGCAGAATCCTTGCCGAAATAGGTGAAAAGACTGTCGCCTCTGTTTACAACATGAATAGTACCGTATCCGGCATTGGTATATGATCCGGCATAAGCCGTTGCTGCATGCGAAGGATGTGTGCCGGGGTGGTTGGCCGGTTGAGGATTACTTTTTTTCTCCTGTGCAGCCGCTTCATCACTGGCCTTTTTACGGATACCATTCCAGTTGATATAGGAAAGACGAAGCATCCGGTCGGCAATAATATTACGGGCCAGCGAAGGGATATTCGATGCATTTTGGTTGCTGAGTACAACAATTCCGATACTGTCGCTGGGGAAGAAACACGTGCTGGCAGTAAAGCCGTCAATATTTCCGCCATGCTCCACGCGATAATGCCCTCTGTAAGAATTGATGAACCATCCCAGACCGTAATTAGAAAGATGCACATCGGGATTCTGCCGATCGGGCAATCCTGTACTGATCACCATTTGAGATCCCATAGCCTGATTAATATAGCCGGGGGGAAGGATTTCTTTGCCGTTAAATTTACCGCCCTGTATCCACAGCATAAGCCACTTTGCCATTTCGTCTACACTGCTGTTGATACTACCTGCCGGCCCCATGCCATTAATATTATAGTAATCCACATGGCTGATCAGGCTGTCTTTTTTTACAACATATCCTTTAGCGGCGTCACCGTCTTTATCCATGAGGTGAATGTCTGTATTGGAGCGTTGCATACCCAGCGGGTCCAGCAGTTGAGTACGGATATTTTCTTCCCAGGTGCGCCCCCATAATTTCTCACTTACAACACCCTGAAGCAGAAACATGAAATTGTTATACTGCCATTTTTCACGGATACCGGCACTGGGTTCCTGGTACTGAATACGCTTTATTAGCGAATCGTGCGAAGAAGTATTGAACAGGTACCAGGAAAGGTCATGCCGGGGCATACCGGTACGGTGTGTCATCAGGTCGCGCAACGTAAGGGTATTATCCATTTCTTTATTAAAAAAATGAAACCCGGGTAATACATCGGTTACTTTATCGTCAAGTTTGAGTCGTTCCTGTTTTTCCAGTATACCAAGCAGTGATGAGGTAAAGGCCTTGGTACAGGAGCCGATAGCAAAAAGCGTGTTGGCCGTTACCGGCAGTTTCTTTTCGTAGTCACGATAACCAAAGCCTTTACTATAGACAATCTTGTCTTTTTCAACAATAGCCACAGCGAAACCGGCCGCATGCCAGTCTTTCAGCAATTTAGACAGAGCCGTATCCAGCCCCATCAGCCTTTTGTCGGCAGGCGCTTGTCGGTTTTTTTGTGCCTGTACAGCATTGGTGAGCAGGAATGCTGCGAGAATAGTAAAGAAAATACGCATGATGGTAAAGGTTTAGTGGTAAAGGAAAGCTACGCCATTTCAGGCAATGTGCTATTCCTGTCAACAATAAATATATCCGGGCAAAAGGCAGCTCCTTATTAGTGCAGTGCCTGATCAAGGTCTGCGATGATATCCTGGGCCTGTTCTATGCCCACATTCATGCGGATAAGCCCATCGGTAATACCATACTGTTCGCGCAGTTCTTTGGGTACTCCGTAATGTGTCATAGAAGCGGGGTGGGAGAGAAGTGTATCGCAGGTGCCGAGTGATACGGTACGGATACACATTTTCAGTTTATTCATAAAATCGATGCCACCCTGCAGTCCTCCTTTCAGTTCGAAGCTAAGCATGGCCCCGGGATGACGCATTTGCTTAAGCGCTACATAATGATCGGGATGGTCAGACAGGCCGGTGTAGTTTACTTTAGCTACCTGCGGATGCTGTTGCATATAGTTGGCTACTTCCATGGCATTATGACAATGCCGCTCCATGCGCAATTCGAGGGTTTTGATGCCATTGATCAGTAAAAAAGCATCAAAACCATTGCTGTTGCCGCCAAGCAGCCGATGTACTTTCGTCACGCGTGTTTTCATGAACTCCACATCGCGACCGAGCAGTATACCGCCAATAGCAGTGCCATGGCCATTCAGAAATTTGGTGGTTGAGTGCATTACATAATCTACACCGTATTTGAATGGCTGCTGCAGGTAAGGCGTGGCGAACGTATTGTCGCAGGCAACAAGTACATTGTATTTTTTAGCAAGTTTGGTGAGTTCTTCTATATCCACACATTGAATAGTGGGATTGGCAGGTGTTTCAATATAAAGCAGCCGGATACTCTTGTCCTGTTTCAGCAGTTCTTCTGCCTGGTTAAGATCACGCAGGTCGGCAATAGTGGCCTCAATACCTAAAGGAGGCAGTACACGGTGAATCAATTCTTCGGTGCCGCCATAAAGGGAGAAGTGGGTAAGTATACGGTCGCCGCTTTTAAGGGTACTCAGCATGAGCGTACTGATAGCTGCCATACCGGAGGCGTGTAGTATGCCCTTTACTTCCAGGTCGAGACCCAGTGTTTCCAGTGCAGCAATTTTTTCCTCTGCTTCTGTCATGGTAGGGTTACCCCAGCGGCTGTAGATAAAACCTTCTTCCTGACCGCTAAACCGGCGCATGCCCTGCTCAGCTGTATCGAATACATAGGTACTGCTGGCATAAATAGGTACCAGGTGAGCATAGTTGGGGTCCTGATGGTGACCACTGTGTACGGCATGAGAACTGAAGCCGCTATAAATTTTTTTTTCTGCCATGACGCTTTATTGGTTTAATAGTGTGCAGGCAGGCTGCACGGGTTATATGCAGGACAAGGCAAGGTAACAGGCAAACTGTCAGGAGTTATAAGCCCAGGTAATGAGTGTGGCGCCCCAGGTAAACCCGCCACCAAATGCGGCCAGTACCAGGCGATCACCCTTCTTAAGCTGGTTTTCCCACTCCCAGAGGCAAAGCGGAATAGTACCGGCAGTTGTATTGCCGTATTTCTGAATATTGATCATTACTTTTTCTTTGGGAAGACCAATACGGTTGGCTGTGGCATCAATAATGCGCAGGTTGGCCTGGTGAGGGACCAGCCAGGCGATATCATCGCCGGTGAGCTGGTTGCGCTCCAGCAGTTCAGCACTTACATCGGCCATACCTTTTACAGCAAACTTGAATACAGTTTGTCCCTCCTGATAAACATAGTGTTCGCGGTTGGCCACGGTTTCGGCAGAAGCGGGGTAAGCTGAGCCTCCGGCTTTCATCCGCAGGAACTGGCAGCCACTGCCATCACTTTTGAGGATACTGTCCTGTACACCCAGGCCTTCTGTATTTGGTTCAAGCAAAACAGCACCGCCTCCATCGCCGAATATGATGCAGGTAGTACGGTCGGTATAATCAATAATCGAACTCATTTTATCGGCACCCGCCACGACTACTTTTTTGTAACGGCCGCTTTCTATAAGTGCAGCTCCCTGGGTGAGTGCGTATAAAAAACCTGAGCAGGCAGCTGATACATCATAGCTCCAGGCATTTTTGGCACCGACCTTATCGCATACAAGATTGGCAGTAGCCGGGAAAACCATATCCGGAGTAACGGTAGCGACAATCAGGCAATCGATTTCGAGGGGATCAATGCCTCGCTTCTCACACAGTAGCTTAACTGCCGGGGCAACCAGTTCGGATGTGCCTTTGCCTTCGCCTTTTAGAATTCTTCGCTCTTCAATACCTGTGCGGCTGCGTATCCACTCATCTGTTGTATCTACAATTTTTTCAAGGTCAAAGTTGGTAAGGCGGTCTTCAGGAACATAGCCACCAACAGCAGTAATGGCGGCAGTTATTTTACTACTCATCTTAAGATTGGTTTTCACTACAAAAAGTGAGCAAAGGTAAAGGGGTTTTGGGAAAATGCGGGGCTATAAGTTTTGGATGAGGCTTAGGGTTAAGGGTAGAAGGTCAAAGGGAAAATCCTTGTCTTGTCTGTTTATTATTTTCTGACTGGTTCCTTTACCTTCTGGCTTTGGCCTTTCACCTTTCCCCCTGTTTCTCTTATTTTCGCGGCATGATAGCCTATCTGAAAGGAGATTTTGTTTATAAAAGTCCTGCACTGGTGCTGGTAGAAGTCAATGGAGTAGGATATGAGGTGCAGATCAGTTTACATACCTATGCGCAGGTGCAGAACCTGGAAAAAGGCCTGTTGCATACCGTACAGATCATCCGCGAAGATGCCCACATCCTGTTTGGGTTTGCTGAACCCGCTGAAAAAGAAATGTTTCAGCAATTGCTGAGTGTTTCTGGCATTGGCGCCTCCACTGCCAGAGTAATGCTTTCATATATGAAACCGGACGAACTGGCCCGGGCTATCGTGCAAGGCGATGTACGCAGTCTGGAAGCTATAAAAGGCATCGGTAAAAAAAGCGCCGAAAGAATTGTTCTCGAACTCAGGGATAAACTCGCAAAACATGGTCCTGAGGCAAATATTGCACCTATGAAAAACAATACTTTGCAACAAGATGCGTTAAATGCTCTGACAGCACTGGGGATTAACCGGACAGCAGCAGAACAGGCCCTTAAAAAGGCACTGACAGCCGAGGCCGGACTCCCGGTAGAAGAGTTGATTAAGAGAGCACTCCGTATCCTCTGATTGCCATTTATTTCTGGAACTAATTGATCCTGAGAACATTTTGAATCGCACGACTGCTCATATCTCCCGTTTGGCGGTAGTTATCGTCCTTCTATGCTTTGCCTGGACCGGTAATGCCCGTAATTACAGGGATACTATTTTTAAGGGGAATCACGTAGATACCATCCCTGCCGATAGTCTGCGTTATCCCATCAGGGATCGTTATGGCGACCCCTATAGTCAGCCCAACCGCAACACTTTTGACCTGAAGGATACCGCATTTATCAAAAGAAATGTGGAATACGATCCGGTTACCGGCGAATATTATATCACCGAAAAGATTGGTAATAAATATTACCGCACTCCCGTATCATTCCGGCGCGATGAGTTTATCCGGATGCAGGGGCAGAAAGATGAAGCGGAATATTTCCGTAAACGCTCAGCCCTGCTTACGGATATGAACCGTCGCCTTTTTAAGCCCCAGTTCAAAACCAGCAATAGCTGGTTTAACCGCATTGTAGGGGTAGGTAAGGTCGATATCCGCCCCTCGGGTTTTGTGGACCTTTCGGCCGGCTACCAGGGACAAAATATCAAGAACCCTACTTTACCCGAACGCGCACGCCGGTTTGGTGGTCTTGACTTTAACATGAACTCGCAGCTGCAGGTAGATGCCAGCATTGGCGATAAACTGCGTCTTCCCATTAACTATAATACCCTGGCCAATTTTGAGTTTGAGAACCAACTCAACCTCAATTACGTGGGCAAGGATGATGAGATCGTCAAGCAATTTCAACTGGGTAATGTCAACTTCACTACCAAGAGTACTTATATCCCCAGCGCTCAGTCGTTGTTTGGTGTAAAGACTCAATTGCAGTTTGGTAAACTCTTCGTGACAGGTGTGCTGGCCAATCAACGGGCACAGCGCCAGAACCTGGGGCTGCAGGGCGGAACGGCTACGCAGAACTTCTCACTCAAAGCTGACGAATACGAGGAAAACCGCCACTTCCTGATGGCGCAATACTTCCGCGGCAAATATAATCAGGCAATGAGTCAGCTGCCGGTTGTGAATTCAACCATCCAGATATTGCGCGTGGAAGCATGGGTTACTAACCGTACCGGTGCTACTACCGATACCCGTGATGTGGTGGGATTGATGGATCTGGGTGAAGGTGCACCCTTTGGTCCATGGGGTGGGAACGCCAATGCTTTGCCCGACAACAGAGCCAATAACCTGTATAATTTATTAACAGGACCTGGCGGCACCCGCAACTCCAGCTCTATTCAGTCATTCCTGACCAGCAACGGTCTTACTCCGGTGCAGGATTTTGAAAAGACTTTTGCCCGCAAACTGCTGCCTACTGATTTTTACTTCAATCCGCAGATAGGTTTTATTTCACTCAACCAGCCATTGCAGCCTGATGAGGTGCTTGGCATCGCTTTTCAGTATACCTACAATGGACGTGTATACCAGGTAGGTGAATTTTCGCAGGATGTGCCTCCCGATACTTCGGGAGCTACACAGCGGGTACTTTTTCTGAAGTTGCTGAAGGCAACATCGCAGCGTACGTATCTTCCTATCTGGGATCTGATGATGAAAAACGTGTATTCGGTTGGTTATGGCCAGCTGGACCGTACCGATTTTCAACTGGATGTATTATATGAAGAACCCAGCCTGGGCGAAAAACGTTATTTGCCTCCAACAGATGTATTGCCCCAGTACGAAGGCCAGCCAATCATTTCATTATTAAACCTTGACCGGTTAAATAATCAGAATGATCCGCAACCCGATGGTAAGTTTGACTTCGTGGAAGGATATACTGTGATCTCAAGCATGAGTCGCATCATCTTCCCGGTACTGGAACCTTTCGGACGAGATCTGGAATATATCTATCCCTCTGCGGTGGAACGACAGAAATACCTCTATTATCCGCTCTACGATACTATCAAAGCCATCGCACAAACCTATGCCAACCTAAACCGGTTTAAACTCAAGGGCCGCTCGCGCAGCAGTTCTACCGGTGGCGGACGTTATCAGTTAGGATTTAATGTGCCGAAAGAATCGGTAACAGTTACGGCCGGAGGCCAAACGCTTATTGCGGATGTTGACTATATTATAGAGGCCGGAGAAATACAGATTATCAACCAGGCCATCCTTAGTTCCGGAGTACCGGTAAATGTGAGTTATGAAAACCAGGAAGCATTCGGTATACAGCAACGCAACTTTATGGGATTGCGGCTGGATTATATTGCCAGTAAAAAATTGACCCTTGGCGGTACAATAGCCCGCCTGGGTGAGCGACCATTCTTCATCAAACAACAATATGGTGAAGACCCCGTACGTAACACTATGTACGGATTGGATATGGATTACCGGAGCGACTGGCCACGACTTACCAAATGGCTCGATAAACTGCCGTTCTACAACACCAAGACCATGTCGTCGATTACGGCTTATGCCGAGGCGGCGGTATTGCAGCCTGGCCACGCACCCCAGATCGGCCGTGGATCCAGTGGCCTTGCTTATATTGACGACTTTGAAGGTACACGCTCGGCAATTGATCTCCGTTTTCCGCTCATCAACTGGACACTGGCTTCTGTACCTCAACGCTTCCCCGAAGCCACGCTCAATAATGACTTGGCCAGCGGTTACAACCGGGCTAAACTGGCCTGGTATAATATTGAACCTGTATTGCAGGAAAAAAGTAATACCAATAACCCATTGCGTGGAAATATAGCAGAGCTATCAAAACCTGAAACAAGACAGGTATTGCAGCGTGAAATCTTCCCGCAGCGTACAACCGATTTTGGTCAGGGATTACTCACCACATTTGATATGGCTTTTTATCCGCGCGATAAAGGCCCCTATAATTTTGAGAACCGCGCAGGTCGTATCGATGGCAACGGTCATCTCATTGATCGCCGCAGAGCCTGGGGTGGTATTATGCGTAATATCGACCAGATCGATTTTGAGACCGGCAATATGGAATATATCGAGTTCTGGTTGCAGGATCCCTTTATCACCAATCCTGGCAGTACGGGCGGTAAACTCTTTTTTAACCTGGGTAATATTTCCGAAGATGTGCTGAAAGATGGTAAACGCCAGTACGAAAACGGATTGCCTACTCCCACAATCAATGCACCTGTCGATAACTCTACTGTATGGGGTAAAGTACCTTCCAATCCCATGCAGGTGACCAATGCCTTCAGCAACGATCCCAACGATCGCCAGTATCAGGATGTTGGTTTTGATGGATTGACTGACGAAGAAGAACGTACCAAGTTCAGCACTTACCTGGCTGGTCTGGCAGCCGTGGCGCCTGCGGCCGCTGCACGCGCACAAAACGATCCATCGGCCGATAACTTTAAACCTTACCGCGATGCCAGCTATGATGCAGGCAATGTAGGCATCCTGGGGCGTTATAAAGACATTAATAACCCGCACGGCAACTCGCCTGTATCCAACAATACACAGTTTGTAAATGCTTTTACTCAGTATCCGGATGCAGAAGAGCTAAACAGAGATAATACACTCAACGAAGTAGAAGAGTATTTTGAATATGAGGTAAACATTCAGCCCAATATGATGCCGGGCAGCAATTTTATTACAGACGTGCGAACTCCGACGGTTAAACTGGTCGATGGCAGCGAGCGCGTGGAGAAATGGTACCTGTTTCGTATTCCTGTTGCCGAGTTTACAAACAAGGTGGGTAATATCCCGGATTTCAAGTCTATTCGTTTTATTCGGATGTATGTTACCGACTTTGAAGATTCTGTAGTCATGCGCTTTGGTAAACTGGAGCTGGTGCGTAACCAGTGGCGTAAATTCAAATATGAGATTGATACCACCGGCAATATCACCAACCTGCCGGCCAACGATCCGGTTGAGTTCAATACCCTGGCTGTAAACCTCGAAGAGAATGATCAGCGCGAGCCTATTCATTATGTGATGCCTCCAGGTATTGATCGTCAGCAACAGCTGAGTAATAATAACGTTCAGCTTTTCCTGAATGAGCAATCATTGAGTGTGCAGATGTGTGGTATGCCTGGCGGCGAAGCACGTGGTGTGTTTAAGACGATGAACATGGATATGCGCCAGTATGGCCGCATGCGTATGTTTATTCACGCAGAAGGTCGCGGATCGAATGGGGCTATCTCCGACAACTCACTTGTAGCCATCGTGCGCCTGGGTAGCGATTTCCAGAGCAACTATTATGAAATACGTATTCCGCTGAAAAAATCAGACTGGGGTGTACGGGATAGTTTGTTGGTATGGCCCGAGATCAATAACCTGGATTTCGAACTCGATGAACTTACCCGTCTGAAGTCGAGACGAAACAGCCAGGGTGTTTCATCTGCTCAATACTATCGTGAAATACTGGCCAATGGCCGTTCTTATGCTGTAATCGGAAATCCTAACCTGGGTGAGGTAAGGGGCATGCTGTTATCTGTAGAAAATGCCAGCAGTGAGCCTGCCTGTGCTGAGGTTTGGTTTAATGAACTCCGTTTTTCAAATCTCGATGAAAAAGGAGGTTATGCCGCTACCGGTCGTGTGGATATCAAACTGGCCGACCTGGGTAGTATAACACTTGCAGGTACAGCCAAAACACGTGGTTTTGGTACACTGGAACAACGGGTGAATGAACGGAGCAGGGAAGATGTATATACATATGATTTGTCGGCCAACCTGGATGCGGGTAAACTCCTGCCCCGGCAGTTGGGTATTCAGATACCTGTCTATGCCGGTATCAGTCGTATTATCAGCACACCGGAATACGATCCCTATGATCTGGATATTACATTAAAAGATAAGCTGGCCGCGGCCAATTCAGGAGATAAGGATTCTATCCGGAGCGATGCACAGGATATCACTACTATCCGTACCATCAACTTCACCAATGTGAAGAAATTAAAAATTGATGGTAAGCAACCGAAAATATGGAGTCTCAGCAATTTCGATTTCAGTTATTCCTATATAGAAACCAAACAGCATAATCCGTTAATAGAGGCCTACGAGATGCGGCGAACACGGGCTGCTATAGGATATAATTATATGCCGCAGCCACGGTATGTAGAGCCATTTAAACGAATGATCAAATCAAACTCACGCTGGCTGAGTCTGATTAAAGATTTTAACTTCAATTATGTGCCCACTCAACTTTCATTCCGGGCAGATGTGTTCCGCCAGTTTGGCGCTACACGTCCCCGCAATGTGGGAGGTGGACCATATAAGATACCTGAGACCTACGACAAGTATTTCACCTTTGACCGTTATTATATCGTGCAGTGGAATCTGACCAAATCTATTTCACTCGATTATACGGCTACTAATAATGCACGTGTAGATGAGCCATTCGGACGCATAGATGATCGCATAAAGAAAGATTCTGTACGTAAAAATCTTTTCAAAGGCGGTCGTAATACACAGTTTGCGCAGGAGCTGGGACTTTCGTATACATTGCCGATGCAGAAAATACCGCTGCTTGACTGGACCTCGGTGCGTGCCACTTATAAAACGAGCTACAACTGGCTGGCCGCTTCTTTGCTGGCCCGTAATCTCGGTAATACGCTTTCTAATACTCAAACACGCGATATTACTGCAGACCTGAATTTTGATCAGCTGTACAATAAGTCGCGTTTCCTTCGTGCGGTAGGCAGCGGGCCTCAGCCCCGCAACAACCAGCCGGTTAACAATGCGATACCTGGTCAGGATACAGCTAAACGGAAAATAAGAAGCATACGCGATGAGATACCTGACAGTGTATGGTCAAAAATGAGTGCAAAGGAAAAACGCCTGGCACGCAAAGAAGCCCGTAAGCGCAAGCGTGAAGAACGTCGCCGTCAGCGTGAACTCAACCGTAATAAGCTGCCCGAAGTAAATGGCGCAGTACGTGCCATTACGAGCCTGGCTACTTCGCTTAAACGGGTGGGTATTCAATACAACGAAGACTTTGGTACGACCATACCTGGCTATATGGACAGTACCCGCGTATTGGGCGCGAACCTGAAGAGCGGGCAGCCTGGCTTCAACTTCATATTCGGCTACCAGCCCGATACCAGTTGGATCAATCGCTTTGGAAGTAAGGGATTACTATCGCGCGACTCGCTGGTGTCTGCCATGATACAACAGCGATACAAGCAGCAATTGAATATTACGGCACAACTTAATCCCGTGCGTGATCTTATCATCGATCTCAAACTGGATAAGAGCTTCAGCAAGCAATATTCAGAGTTATATAAGGATACTACCGGATCTTCTGGTTTTGCCCGTCTGAACCCCTATGCGATGGGTAGCTTCAGCATCAGCTACATCTCTTATCAGACCCTGTTCGAAAAATTTGATCCGAATGTTGTATCCAATACATTCAAAGAGTTTGAAAATAACCGCCTGATATTATCTAAGCGGTTGAGTGACCTCAATGGATACCAGGGGGGCGTTAAGGATCCCAATGATCCGAATTATTACCAGGGTTATGGACGTTATGCTCAGGATGTGGTTATTCCTTCTTTCCTGGCAGCATATACTAAAAAGGATCCCACATCTGTTAAACTGTTTAAGAACAGCAATCCCGGTATCCGGTCAAATCCCTTTGCAGGCCTGCTGCCCAAACCAAACTGGGATATCACATACAACGGGTTGTCCAATATTCCCGGTCTTGACAAAATATTTTCGAATGTGACCATTCGTCATGGGTATCACAGTACACTTAGCATGAATAGTTTCAACACGGCGCTGCTGTTTACAGATCCTAACCGTATTGGTTATCCTTATTTCCGTGACACTCTTACCGGAAACTATGTGCCCTACTTCCTGGTACCGAATCTTACCATCGAAGAGTCGTTTGATCCTATGATCTCGCTTGATGTTACTTTCACCAATCAGCTGACAACACGATTTGAGTTCAGTAAGAGAAGACAACTCAGCCTTAGTCTCATCGACTATCAGCTGGCCGAAAACCGTTCAACCGAATTCCGTTTCGGTTTTAATTACCGCAAAAAAGGATTACCGCTGCTGAAAAATGTACGCATAGGCAAGAAAGGAATGAAGCTGGATAATGATGTTACATTCCGGCTTGACTTCTCGCTGCGCGATGATGCTACCGCCAACAGTAAGCTCGATCAGGGTACATCTTTCGGAACGGCTGGTCAGAAAGTGATTATCATTCAGCCTTCAATTGATTACGTTCTCAACAACCGCGTGAGCCTGAAACTCTATTTCGATCAGACACGCAATATTCCAAAGATCAGTAATGCATTTCCGATTACTAACACGAGAGGCGGATTGTCGGTAAGAGTGTCGCTCGCACAGTAGTAGACAAGTATAAAGATTTTAAAAGTTTAAAGGTATAAAGGGTATTTGTTGAAAAGACTTTTCAACAAATACCCTTTAGTAAATCAGCACATCACATTTATCCAGGGAAAAATCGGAAAAACCGTTGCTTTTATCTGTACCTGAATAAATATTTGGATACACTGGTTAATTGACCTTTTTGCCTCTGCGGCCGGCGGGCCAGGTGCTGTGTTTTTCTCCGGTCTCTGATAGTTGTATGGTACTAAAGATTCAATCGGAGAAAAACAAGGCAGCTTGTGAACCACAAGAATAAATAAGGGAATATGGCAGGGAAATAGCGATAAAATAGTTCGCGTCCTGTACTGAAGGGCCAACAATGTTAAAAGGGGCTTGCTTTTCCCAGAGCCTACAAAAGCATCTGTACAAATCTGATTATCAAACTCTATTTTTAGCGTATTTATTTTCCCCGGACAACAGTGATTTGAAAGTTTGAAGATGACCAGAAAGTATTAAGTTCTAAGTAATAAGTTTTAAGTTTTTCGATGTATAGAGTCGCTATACATTAGAACTATCTTCAAATTTTCAAATCGTCAAATCGTCAAATCGTCAAATCTTCAAATCATCCTGTTACTTGCCTGCCGGAATCAGAATACTGAAGACCTTATTCGTCCATACTTCGCGGTACTGATATTTTTGAATAAACTGATCGAGTGCCTGGTCTCTTTTTTCATTGATCTTATCCCAGTTGTCATCAAATTTGGCCGGAGGATCGGGCCACATGGAGGCATCGTCTACTGTTTTGATAAGCTGGCGGATAATTACAGGCAGGCGGCCGGTTTTTTCTGCAGTAGTATTAAGCTCATTGGCAAAAAAACTTCCTTCATAAAGCCAGGGCATGGCATTGCGCAGATAAGGCCTGGTATTGGTCATGTAATGAAGCAGTGGTACGCTGTGATAGATCAGCACCGCATCGCCCGGGTGAATGTATTTGGAAGATTCATCTAATAATTCATTAATAGCGGTAGCACGTTCTTTTGTGGTGAATACGCCCCGCGTATAAGTATTGTTGACCTGGGCTGTCATACGGGCGCGGTCGTTCCAGTCAAAGAAAGGATAGTAGTATGCCTGGCGAAGCAGTGCCAGAAAGACCAAAAGGATACCGACCTGTCCGATTGTGCGCAATTGTTCGGGTCTTAATAGTAATGAAAAACGCATGTTTTCCGAACGGCTCTGAATATTCCATTGGCTATCGAGTCTAAGCCATTTATTAAAATAGTCTACAGCAATGGGTACGCCAATCCAGAGAGTATATAATCCTACTGTATAGATGCCGTCCGAACTGCCCAGGGGGTAAGTGAGGATGATATACAGACCCATTAGCGCCAGCACTTTCAACTCCTTGTTTTTTTCTGAGATAAAAATGCAGATGGCTCCTAAAGTAGCAAGATCTGTAAGCAGGAAAACCATCATCAGGTGATTGATGGTGTCTGTCCAGATGAGCCATACAAAAGCGGCAATTATACCGAGTGTGAGCAGTTGAATCAGGGGTTTCCGGTAGGAGGGCCTGTAGGTAACAAGGTTACAGATCATAGCTGCACTGATTACGGGCAGTGCGATCAGTAAACCGTGTTTTACCGAAGAGCCATAGAGTACAAAGAACTGTTTAAGTAATTTACTCAACCCGTAATGGCTGCTGGCTCCGCCACTACCCATTTCCATCACCAGTTTTACGGCACCAACATAATTGTCGTACTGATTGGTGATTTTCATGAATACTATCATGGCAGCCAGGCCGGCTATAAAACCTGCACCGTAGATAAGAGCCAGCCGGAACTGGCGGGCAAATGAATATTTGTGTAAAATGCCGTAATAAAAAATGGCGAGGGCCAGACCAAGATTTACGATACTGGGAATACGGGCCAGGGTCTCGAGTGCAACCATTACCCCGGCCAGGAAGATCAGCCAGGGGTTATTGCGGGTAAGGCCCCGCAACAAAAAAAGCGCACATAACATGTACAACAACATGCACAGGTAGTTGTAATGGAATATGCGGATATTATTGGAAATAACGAGAAGCGTAAACAACAGGCCCAGTCGCAGAGCACCTTTATTGAGGTAGGGACGCAGCAGTCTGTAACTCAGCAGACAGGTGCAGGTGAGCGTAATGGCCCCCAGGATTCGCAATCCAAGCAGACCCAGCGAAGGAAATAAATAATCAAAAGCGCCTCCGATAACACCTGTCAGCCAAAACATGAAGGAGTATTGAACGGATTCGGGATTGCTATAAATATTCCGGTAAAAAACGGCATTAAAACCTTCATCGGACAGATCAAGGCCCTGAAATGTCATCAGAACGGTGTAGAGAAGTATAATTCCGGCAAAAACCCAGGCAGGCAATTTTTCCAACAGTGCCGGAATTGAGATCTTTTGTAAAAACATTGATAAGGGTTTGGCTTTGGTTCAATTCGCCGTTAAATATAGGGCGGTCTTTCCGAATTCTATAATCCGGCTTATGCAGGATAGCCGGAAAACCGCCACAGTGGCGCTTTTCCAAAGATTTAATATTAATTTTTTTTGCCTTTCCGAGTGGGAATAGTAGGATTAAAGAAGTTTTTTTTATACATTTGACCCGCAGTGCTTAAAGCATTGACCTTCATCTGATTGGTAGCACAATAAATCCAGGTCGCATTCCTGACCTGCAGGTTTAGTTCTGAGATTGTACCAATAGTATTCAGTTAAGTACCCAATGTTCCTATTGTTTATTCCACACTACTTTGATTGAGTGACTTGTTGGCATAAATGGTCATCAATGTAAAAATTAATGCCAAATCCAGCTTATTCCTGTCAGAAGCCCGGGTAAATCAAATTATCCAACGTAAACCGTAACTATTTAAACTGATATAACCGAATCATCAAAATGGCAAACATTTCAATTGGTGTAATAGGCTATGGATATTGGGGGCCTAACATCGTCCGGAATTTTTTCAATGTCTCCAACTGTACAGTAAAAAAAGTGGCAGACGCGCGCCCTGAGCGACTTAATCAACTACATAAGATTTTTCCCGGTATAGAAGGTGTGGCAAGTGCCGATGACATATTGCAGGATCCAACGATTGATGCAGTAGTTATCGTAACACCTGTATTTACCCATTTCGAGCTGGCCAGGAAAGCTCTTTTGCAGGGAAAACATGTGCTGGTGGAAAAACCCATGACAGCATCTGTGGCAGAGGCAGATGAACTGATGAACCTGGCAGAGCAGAAAGGGTGTACCCTTATGGTTGACCATACTTTTCTCTATACCGGTGCTGTATCAAAAATCAAGGAGCTGATTGAGGATAAATCAATCGGCACACCCCGTTATTTTGATTCAACACGTATTAACCTGGGACTGTTTCAGCCGGATATCAATGTGCTGTGGGATCTTGCTGCGCATGACTTATCAATCCTCGCCCATCTTATCGATGAAGAACCGGTGAGCGTTAATGCAACCGGTATTTCGCATACAGGCAACGGTATTGAGAATATTGCTTACATGACGGTCAATTATGCTTCCGACTTTATTGCGCATTTTCACTGCTCCTGGACCTCGCCTGTAAAAATCCGCCAGATGCTTATTGGAGCCGATAAAAAAATGCTGCTCTACAACGATCTTGAAATTACGGAGAAAGTGAAAGTATATGATACCGGTTATAGTCTCAAAACAGAAGAAGACCGTAAGCAGATTCTGGTCGATTATCGTACCGGCGATATTTTCATCCCCAAACTTTCCAGCAAAGAAGCTCTCTTTGGAGTTGCAGACGATTTTGTACAGTCTATTGTGAATAAGCGGCAGCCTGTAGCGAGTGCCGCGTTGGGAAGACGTGTTGTACAACTGCTGGAAGCATCACAAACCTCTATCAGTAACAAAGGAAAAGAAGTAAAAATCAGTTAATATATGGAACTGGTCACCATCAACAACGATCGCCAAAGCCTGAACAATGTATCTCTCGGACAGGGTGTACGCATCTTCAGTTTTGTAAACGCCTATGGATGCAGTATTGATGACAACAGTAAAGTCGGAGCCTTTGTAGAAATACAAAAAGGAGTTACTATTGGTAAGAACTGCAAAATATCAAGTCATACGTTTATCTGTGAAGGTGTTCACATAGAAGATAATGTATTTGTGGGTCATGGGGTAATGTTTACCAACGATCTTTTTCCACGGGCTACCAATGACGACGGAAGTATGCAGACAGAAGCTGATTGGAAGTGTATTGAGACCTTCGTGAAAAAAGGAGCTTCCATTGGCAGCAATGCGACCATTTTATGCGGCATTACTATTGGCGAAAATTCTATGATAGGAGCGGGCGCCGTTGTTACCCGCGATGTGCCGCCAAATACGATCGTTGCCGGAAACCCTGCGAAACCCATCAAAACCATCTAATCCTCCTGAATAGTTACAATCATGAACAAGAAAATCAATTGCCTTGACCTGAAAGGGCAGCATCAGCAGATAAAGAGCGAAGTATTTGAAGTATTTGAAAAGGTGTATGAACAAACAGCCTTTTCGGGAGGCTCATTTGTAGAAAGTTTTGAAAAGGATTTTGCCGCCTTTTGTGATACCCGGTATGCCGTTGGCATCAACAATGGTACGTCTGCCCTTCATTTAGCCATGCTTACCCTGGGCATAGGAGCGGGCGATGAAGTAATAGTGCCTGCAAATACATTTATTGCTACCGCCTGGGGCGTTTCCTATGTGGGTGCTACGCCTGTATTTGTAGATTGTCTGCCAGACACCTGGGAAATTGATCCTGCCAAAGCAGAAGCCGCCATCACTCCCCGCACGAAGGCGATAATTGGCGTACATCTCTACGGACAGCCTTTTAATATAGATGCTATTAAAGCAATTTGTGATAAACATAAACTGTTTATGGTAGAAGATGCGGCTCAGGCCCAGGGTGCGCGCTACAATGGCAAACCCGTAGGTGGGTTTGGCGAAATGGCCTGTTTCAGCTTTTACCCCGGAAAAAACCTGGGTGCATGCGGCGAAGCCGGAGGAATGACAACAAATAATGAAGCTTATTATAAACACCTGCTCAGCCTGCGCAGCCATGGTATGACGGTTCGTTACTACCATGACGAACTTGGTTTTAATATGCGAATGGGTGGACTGGAAGCGGGTTCACTGTCTGTTAAACTGAAATATCTGCCCGGCTGGAATAAACGTCGCCAGGAAATTGCCAAACGTTATCTTGCCGAAATCAAGAATGATAAGTTGCGCATGCAGGCTCAGCCCGAAAATGTATTATCGGTTTTTCATCTCTTCGTAATTACTACACCAGATCGCGATGGGATGATCAAATATCTCAATGAACATAATATCTATCCCGGACTGCATTATCCTGTGCCCTGTCACTTACAAAAGGCATACTCACACCTGGGATACAAAGAAGGTGATTGCCCGAATTCAGAATACCTGTCTTCACATTGCCTTTCATTGCCCATGTATGCAGAGCTTACAGATGAGGAAGTGGACTATGTGATAAAAACGATCAACAATTATTGAGTATGCTGGCACGCAAATTAAAAGAAAGGGTAGAAGCGCTGAAGTTGAATCTGCAGGGTAAAACTGTGCTGACAGAAGCGGCTTCAGGACCTTATGTGGTGACGCCGGTACTGGCGGCTCTTGCCGGCGCCAGAGTATTTGCCTACTCCCGTACAACCCGCTATGGCACAGTAGAAGAAGTATTTGAATCAACCCGTAAACTGGCAGACGAAGCGGGTGTGGAAATCAACCTGATCACAGAGATTACACCAGAGATTGTTGCTGAAGCCGACATTATTACCAATTCAGGACATCTTCGGCCATTGAACCGCGAGAAACTGCAATATGCCAAAAACGGCCTGGTCATACCCCTCATGTATGAAGCCTGGGAATGGCGCGAAGCAGATATGGATATTCAATATATCAGGGAACGCGGATTTCAGCTGGGTGCTACCAACGAACGCCATCCGGATATTGATGTATTCAACTACCTCGGCGATATGGCCGTAAGGCAAATATTTGATGCCGGTACCTGCCCTTATCAGAACAGATTTATCCTTTTGTGCAACAATGATTTTGGCCCCTATATGGCGAAGGTCATTGCGCGCAATTGTGAAGAATTGCTTGTGATTGATAAAGACGAAAACCGCGACAAATACGAACTCTCCGATAATATAGTTTGGGCGGGAGGTTTTCCGGAGATTGATATCCCCGGCAACTTCAGAAATGCGGAGGCTGTAATATTTACAGCGTATCCGTTTGATAAGGTATGGATTGATCATGGCGGCCCGATAGAAGTGGCTGATCTGGCCCGTCAACTCAATGATCCGTTCATACTCCGTTATGCCGGCGATGTGAATACTGATGCCTTGCAAAAACAAGGCATACGTTATTTTCCCGAACATGTACATAGCGGTCATATGGGCATTCTTCCTTCAGCAGTGGGCAATGATCCTATTATTCGCTTGCAGGCAGGAGGTTTAAAGGCAGCTGAAGCCTTGGTGACAGGACAACATTTTTATAAAGATCTTCCGATCGTTGAATTGATATGACAACAGAGAGAAACATAATTGCTATTGGGCGTTCCCGTTACCTGTATGATGGTATCCGTCATGTGCAGCAGCATGGATATAAAGTGCGGGCTATTGTTACTGAAGAAGCTTACGACGAGTATGATATCAAACACCAGGATTTTGAACGCCTGGCAAAGGAGATAGGGGCCGCTTTCTTTATGATACGCTCACTTGAAAATGAAGAGTTAATCAGCATATTGCAGCAGCACAATGTACGTGCTGCTATCAGTGCGAACTGGAAGTATACTATCCAGCCTTCGGTGCTGGATCGGTTTGAATGCGGCATTCTTAATTTTCATTTGGGCAACCTGCCGGATTATAAAGGAAATGCTACCGTAAACTGGAGTATTATCAACGGCGAGCGTTATATCAACGGAAATATTCACAAGATGGACCCCGAGCTGGATGCCGGCGATATTCTGTCGCGTAAATCCATTCCGATCCAAAATGACTCTTATATCGCTGATGTGCTGGCTGAGGCCGAAAAAATAGCACCCGATTTGTATCGGCAGGCGCTTGACCGCGTATGGAATGATCCGCAGGCATACGAACTTAAAGGCTCTGTCCAGGGCCTGCGTTGCTACCCCCGTTTACCCGAAGACGGACGCATCAACTGGCAGCTACCGGCAGAGCAGGTAGTGCGGCTTATACGGGCCTCTTCTCACCCTTATCTTGGTGCATTCAGTTATCTCAATGAGGAGAAAGTGGTGATCTGGAAAGCAAAAGTCTGGATGCCTGAAAGCCGTTTTCTGGCTATCCCGGGGCATGTGGTTGAAATACGGAAACAGGCAGGTACTGTGCTGGTAGCTGGTCCTGATGCAATGATAGAAGTAGAGGAAATAGAAGTAAATGGCACTGTAATGCGTCCGACCGATTATATTAAAAGCATTCGTGTACGATTCAAATCATGAGTATGCCGGATACAACAAGCTCCATACAGGTTTCGGTTATCATCCCCATCTTTAATGAATACGATGGTATTCCTTTTCTGGTTGACAGCCTTAACGATTTCTTTGCACAGCATCCGCTGCGGGCAGAAGTGATTTTTGTGAACGACGGATCACGCGATAATTCTGTTGAGCGGCTTTCGGCAATGGAACATAAAAGCTATAAAGCAAAACTCATCAGCTTTTCCAGAAACTTCGGCTCACATGCGGCCCTGCGTGCCGGCATTGCTGAGGCTTCAGGAGAAATGATCTGTTTTAATTACGCTGACCTGCAGGATCCGCTTGAGCTGATCCTGACGATGAAAGAAAAAATGGAGCAGGGCGCTGATATCGTCTGGGCCCACAGAGAGAGCACTAAAGTGTCCTGGAGCGAAAAGGCATTCTCACAGTTTTATGCCTACCTCATGAAAAAATTTGCTTTCCGCAACTTTCCTGAGAAGGGATTCGACATCGTGATGTTCAACCGCAAAGTGGCCCGGGAAGTGAATAAAAATGTAGAAGCCAACTCATCAATCTTTTTACAGATACTGGGCATGGGATTCCGGCAGGAATCTATTTCATACAAAAAGAGGGAACGCCAGACAGGTGTCAGCAAATGGACGCTGTCTAAAAAGATCAAACTCTTTATTGATTCTTTTGTAGCCTTTTCCTATGCCCCCATCCGGTTTGTGACTATTGTGGGGATCATATTCTTTTTTGTAGGCATATTGTGGACCATCTACATTATTGTGCGGAAGATATTCTTCCAGGATCTGGCAGCCGGATGGCCTGCACTGATGTCTATTCTGATGATTGGATTTGGTATTACCAATATATCGCTCGGTATTATCGCCGAATATCTCTGGCGTACCCTTGACGCCAGCCGCAAACGACAGGTGTTTATCATTGATGATATTAAAAATCTGAATGAATGATAAAAGCGGTTGTTTTCTGCCTGTTGTATGCCATTCTCAATGTGACTGGCGCTGCTCTCATTAAATGGAAGCTGAAAGGACGCACGTTGTCGGCGGTTAATGACTGGCTGAAACTCCTGTTTGAACCACAGGTAATTGCCGCATTTGCATTGATATTCCTTTCCATGCTGGTAATCTTCAAAGCATTGTCGCTGGCCAATTTTACGTTTGTAATTCCCGTGTCGGCAGGTATCAACTTTGTACTTACCGTAATAGCAGGATATTTTATTTTTAAAGACTCACTTAATTATATTTCATTTATAGGTTTTGCATTGATCATATCCGGTATTTTATTACTAAGCCTTAACAATACACAACATGCACAATAAAGTAAAGGACAGTACGATCCTGGTAACCGGCGGCGCTGGTTTTATCGGATCTTATGTAGTGGAAGAGCTATTGCAGCTGCAACCTGCAAAGATCGTAATCATTGATAATTTTATCCGCGGAAGCCGCGAAAACATGAAGTTGTTTGCTGCCGATCCGCGTATTGAGTTTCACCAGGGAGATATACGTGATACAGCGTTGCTCGAAAGCTGTATCAGTGGCTGCGATTATATTTTCCATATGGCTGCACTTCGTATCAACGCGTGTGCTGCCAATCCTGCTGATGGTTTTGAAGTAATGCTGAAAGCTACTTTTGATGTGGCGCAGCTTGCAGTAAAGCATAAAATAAAGAAAGTTATCTATAGCTCCAGTGCCTCTGTATACGGACTGGCGCAGCATTTTCCAACACCTGAGACCGACAATCCGTATAATAACCAGACTTTTTATGGTGCGGCCAAAATGTGGGGCGAGCAGCTGTTTCGCAGCTTCAAATTCATGTATGGACTTGATTATGTAGCCCTACGTTATTTCAATGCTTATGGCCCCCGCATGGATACAGATGGTAAGTATACCGAAGTAATGATCAAATGGCTGGATTGTATCCGCGATGGCCGCAATCCATTGATCTATGGAGACGGCTCTACTACCATGGATTTTGTATATGTAAGGGATATTGCCCGGGCAAACATAGCCGCTTTACAGGCAGATATTTCCGATGAAGCATTTAATATCGGCAACTGCGAAGAAACGAGTCTTAAACAATTGCTGGATGTACTGCTGAAAGTAAATGATTCCACGCTTGAGCCGGAGTTTCGTGAAGAAAACAGTATTAACCCGGTAAGCCGCCGCCTGGCCGATATCAGCAAGGCAAAACAGCTGTTGTCGTTTTCACCTTCTGTAAGTCTTGAACAGGGTATGAAAGAACTGAGTGCCTGGTATTTTGAAAAAATAAAAACAGCCTGAATAGTATGATACCTATAGCCAAACCTTACCTGACTGCCGAAGATGCACAGGCCGCCTACGATACTATTTTAACAGGGTGGATTACGCAGGGCCCCCGCGTGGCAGAGTTCGAAGAGAAATTCGCACAGTATACCGGCGCCCGCTATGCAGTGGCGGTTTCTAACTGTACCACAGCATTGCATCTGTCAATGATTGTTGCCGGTATTGGCCCCGGCGATGAAGTCATTTGTCCCTCCATGAGTTATATTGCTACAGCCAACTCCATCAAATATGTAGGAGCCAAACCCGTATTTGCCGAAGTAAATCCGGTAACGTACAATTTAGATGCAGAAGATGTGGCCAGGCGCATAACACCCCGTACAAAAGCCATATTGCTGGTACACCAGATCGGTATGCCTGCAGACATCGATGCCTTTTCTGCACTGGCACAAAAGCATAACCTGCATCTTATAGAAGATGCAGCCTGTGCAGTCGGCTCTTCCTATAAGGGAAAGAAAATTGGCAGCCATAGCAGCCTCGTATGTTTTTCTCTTCACCCGCGCAAAGTGATTTCTACGGGCGACGGAGGTTTTATTACAACCGACAATGAGGCCTATTATAACCGCCTCCGGTTATTGCGCCAGCACGGTATGTCTATCAACGACCGAGTACGGCATGAATCTGCCAAAGTAATGTTTGAAGATCATGTAGAAGTCGGTTACAATTACCGCATGACGGATATTCAGGCAGCCGTGGGCATTCAGCAACTGGCCAAGCTCGACTGGATCGTGGAAGAAAGAAGAAAGATTGCTAAGCAATACCAGGCGGCATTTGCTGATATTCCCTTTATCCGCGTGCCCCGGGAAGCTGATGGCTATTTTACCAATTTTCAGTCATTCAGTATTTATCTGAAAAAGGATTGCCCTGTATCACGTAATGATCTGATGCAACTGATGCTCGATGCTGGTGTCTCCACACGCAGAGGTATCATGACTGCACATCGTGAAACAGCGTATAAACAGGAATGTGCAGGATTGTCATTACCGGTTTCTGAAGATGCGGCCGACAATAGCATAATCCTGCCATTATATATTCCCATGCAGCAATCAGATATTGATAAGGTGATCCAGGTTTTCAGAAGCAGCCTGGGCGTATAGAGACCATTTTTCCTGTTGTCAATTGTTTGAAACGGTATAAGAAATAAGGCGGATATTTGCAGAAATGTCCGCCTTATTTTTTGCGCGACAGTAAGCTGATAGCCTATGCAAAAAATCAGTATTGTTGGTTTTGGGAAAATTGGCCAGGCCATGGCGGCCCATATTCTGCGGCAGGGCTGGCAGGTCACCGCTATTGACAATAATGCAGAACAGCTGAATTTTTATACCACTAGCGGGTTTCATTCTGTCGAACCCGGTGTGGAAGATATTATTCAGCCAGCCCTTTATGCCGGTCACTTACAGCTTTCTCCCGATTACGCTTCGGTCAGCGGCAGCGCTGCGATTATTCTATGTATACCATTACTCGTAGATGAGCAAAAGCAGATCAATAAGACTCCGTTTCTCGACTGTGTGCAACAGCTTGCCCCATGGCTGCAGCAAAAGGTGCTGTTGATGGTGGAGACATCTGTGCCGGTTGGTTTTTGCAGAAAGGATATTCAGCCGGTTCTTACCAGCACTGGTAAAACGCATGGCACAGACTATTTACTCGCTGCAAGCCCGGAACGTATTAAGAGTGGTACAATGCTGGAGCAGTTACAAAATATTCCTCGTGCCCTGGGAGGGCTGGATGCTGAGGCCGGACAGGCGGCATTGAAAGTCTATGGACATTTTTTCAGAAATGAACAATTGATCCTGCTACCAGGTGCTGAAGCAGCCGAGTTTATGAAGCTGGCAGGAATGGTTTATCGCGATGTCAATATAGCCCTCTCCAATCAACTGGCGATGTTTGCACAGGCAACAGGTCTTGATCTGGTTGACCTTATTCCATTGATTAATGCAGATCGGGAAGCTGCGTTATTGCAACCCGGTATAGGGGTAGGAGGACACTGCACGCCGGTTTATCCCTATTTTATGATGGAGAATTTCAGAGAGGCCGGGCTCGATTTTTCGCTGGCGGCCGAAAGCCGGCGAATTAATGAAGCCATGGCTGCGTTTGCCTGGTCTCAGTTGAAGACACATCTCCATAAAAAGAAAGTGCTGATACTGGGTTTATCATTCCGGCCGCAGGTAAAAGAAGATGCGCTGAGTGTAACATATAATTTACAGAAAGTACTGGAAAGTGAAAATGTCTCCGCTCAGTTACATGATCCTTATTATTCGGCTGAAGAGATAAGGGGTAAAGGATTTGATCCCTGCCCGGATATTTATGCAACAACAGCGGAAGCAGTTATTCTTGTCACGATGCATAAAATGTATCATGAAATCGACTGGCTTGTAATGAAAGAAAAGGGAGTTCGTTTTGTTCTAGATGGGCGTAATCAGCTTGACAGAGCAGCAATAGAAAAGGCGGGGCTGCAATACACAGGTATTGGGAAATTATGAAATGAGTAATAAAAAAACTGGCAGAGCTCTGCCGGTTTTTTGTTGAAATAAATATGTTTATTCCGGTTTGGGAGTTACGCTCGCTGTATCGGGAGCCGTTTTTTTGAACAGCATCACATAACCACAGAGGTTTTTCTTTTTCTTTTTATTGACCTGCACCGGTTTCATCATATGAAACTCAGAAAATTTGGGGATGTATGAATAGGAAATAATATTACCATCTACATCTCCCCATCGGTTTTGTTTAAATACTACCTGCCGCTCACTCCAGTCAAACATACGGACTTCATAAAGCTTGGAGCTATAGTCGCCGATAAAGACAAACTGGTACCAGCTGCCTTCAGTGAGTGGCATTATCACCGGCATTTCAAATTCGCTTTCCATCGCAATGGATGCTTCTTTGAGCAGTGTGTATCCTCCTTTATTGTAAATGGATTTTAGACTATCTACCTGTTTGCTTATCAGATCGTCCTGGCATGTTTGGATGCGTATATCCTGCGATTGCACTGCGGTAGCGCCAAGGCAAAACAGGAACAGGTACAGTAACGTTTTCATGAGCGGATTTTTACGGAAAATGGATTCTGATATAAAGATAGCACACTCATGTTTTTATACAAGATTTTGGCATGACAAACTAGTGAGGCAACGGGTATTTTCTACGTAAAAGAACGTGGCTAAAAAGTTCCGCTATCCTGCTGCAACAATCTGTACGGAAAAGTTAATATAAAGTTTGCGTGTAATCAATTATTTACTGGCTATCCTACTGCCGGTGAAAATAGATCGCATCCGCCTGTTGCGTGCAGGTAAGCACCAGGTCATTGATGCAGACATGTGGTGGCAGCGAGGCGCAGTAGTAGATTACATCGGCCACATCAGCAGCTGAAAGCGCATGGAGGCCCTGGTATACAGAAGAAGCTGTTTGTGTATCTCCTTTGAAGCGGACCGTCGAAAATTCTGTTTCAGCGGCTCCGGGATGTATGCCCGTTACTTTGATATTATGCCGGAGAAGATCAATACGCATGGCCTGGTTGAGTGCATCTACAGCAAACTTGGTGGCACAATAAGCATTTCCTTTTTCATAAACCTGTTTACCGGCAACGGAGCCCATATTGATAATATGCCCCTGCTTGCGGATGGCCATTAGCTGCGAAACGGCTTTCGCTACATAGAGAAATCCTTTTACATTGGTATCAATCATCGTATTCCAGTCTTCAAGACTGGCTTCATCAAAATAGTCTCTGCCCAGTGCAAGGCCGGCATTATTGATCAGTACATCAATACTCTTCCATTCAAAAGGCAATGATTCAATAGAATTGAAAACGGCTTTTTCATCACGTACATCAAAGGGCAGTTGGAATACTGCTACCTTATGCTGCTGTTCCAGTTCTGTGGCAAGAGCAGCCAGGCGATCCTGGCGACGGCCATTGATAATAAGATTGTAACCATTTGCTGCAAATTTTTCAGCACAGGCTTTTCCAAATCCGGAAGTAGCTCCGGTGATAAATGCAATTTTTGACATAACGCGAAATTAATAAACCGTAAACAGTCAAAGACTGTTTACCGCAACAGGGAAATTAAGATATAGAGCAACAGAATCGTTAGCGGATAAGCGTAGCAGTACCTTTCAGGAAAACAGGCCGGCCCAGGTAATCAACAGCGCTTACCATCCATACATATACGTTTGAAGCCTGCGGGGTGCCGCCAATTCGGCCATCCCAGCCATGCCCGTTAACGGTAGTATTAAATACCATTTGCCCCCAGCGATTATATATCCGGAAATAATTAATACGCGAAATACCCACGGCTATCGGACGAATGACGTCATTGAGCCCATCTCCATTTGGTGTAAAGGCAGTTGGAACAAATACTGTTGGCTGGGTTTTGAATACCGTCACTTTTACAGAAGCCGAATCATAACAACCGGCAACATTATAAACCCGCACTGTGTAACGTACGCTATCCGTTTCGGGCCCATATATACCGATAGGGTTTTGAATAGCCGGGTTACTGAGCCCGGTCGCCGGAATCCACAGATAACTGTCTCCGCCCTGTGCATTCAACTGCAATGGTTGTCCTACAACCACCATGGTGTCATTACCCGCATAGGGTATAATCCTGGGTAATACAGTTACCAGTACGGTGTCTCTTCCAGGTTTGGGACAGCCCCGGGTATCGAAGGAACTCAGGATATAGGCCTGCGTACGTGCCGGGTAGGCAGTAGGATTGAGTGTAGTGGCATTTAGCAGCGATGATGCGGGCGACCAGTTAAAACTACTTCCATCGTGAAACCCGTGAAGCTGCGCAGGTGTATTATAACAAATAGTGGTATCGGGTCCTGCATTGGCCAGAGGATAAGGCACAGTATTGATCCGTATACTGGTAGAAGCCGTGCAGCTACCAATACGCCCCGTTACCTGATATACCGTATTGCCCGTAGGGGTGGCAACAGGATTGGGTATAGTGGCATCATCAAGCGTGTTTGCAGGCGTCCATACATATTGAAGCGCATCGCTGACTACATTTAACTGCACCGCATCTGTAAGACAGATCGTAGTATCTGACAAAGGAATAATAGTAACAAAATTGACCACGCGCACCTGTACCGAATCGCGGTTGATACAACCTTCCTGTTCCAGTTGCACATGGTAGGTAGTCGTAGCAGTTGGGGTTACAGTGGGAGTACCTGTATTTGGATTGCTGATACTCACCAATGGTGTCCAGGTAAAATTTCCCGTACCGGTGGCCTGTAATTGCACGGCATCGGGTACGCAAATGAGGGTGTCTTTAAATGCAAGCGTGATAGGAGGCTTATCAATAATGTCAATCGGTTTTATAAGGGTATCGAGACAGCCCACACTATTGCCTACTATCAGCCGTACATTTTTAGTACCGGGACTTTGATAGAGGTAAGAGGGGTTTTTCTGATCAGAAACGTCGGTATTGCCGGCATCGCCAAAATCCCATTGCCATTTATCCACCACACCAAAGTTGGTAGTAGTGGCATCGGTAAAATGCACCGGGTTCTGAATACATACGCCGGTATTGTTAAACGCCGGGAAGAATCCGGGAAATACGCGTACGGTGGCTATTGACGAATCTGAACATTCCTGGCCACGATTGGCTACTACTTTTACAGTATAAATTCCGGCAGCTGAGAAAACGTGTGTAGGGCTTTGCAGTGTAGATGTGTTATTGCCGGCTCCGGATCCGGGGTCACCAAAGTCCCAGAAATAGGAATTGATGAGCGGATTATTGGGCTGCGTGAAAGTATAGGAATAGCCATCACACTGCCGGATATCAGGATCAAGTTGTGGTTTGGCAATATCGCAACCACTAGCTTTAATCTGCAGATCCTTTCGTTGCACCGCTATTACACGGCCGTCTCTAATCTCTTCCACACATACGGTCACTACATATATTCCCTGGTCGGGAGCTCGTCCGGTTATAATGCCGGTAGCGGGATCGATCGTAACATTTGGTCCCAGTGGCTGGCTGCTGTTAAATGGAAAGTTATAACTCACGCCGGGATAAGGAGGAGGCGGGGGCGGACTGGGTGAAGTATTATTCGGACCGGTACCGGGTGAAGGGCCACCACCGGGAAAAGCAGTACAAAAAGAATACCGCAGATTGTCAGATGCATCCGGATCAATTGCGCCGAAATTATATGTAAACATATAGCCTGCACATACAATTACGGTATCTACTCCTTCAAATTTTGCACTGTTGTTTTCCGGGCCACTTGCTACCGGGTTGGTGCCTGGTATTATAGCAGTATATGTTGCGCCGATATTGCCCGAAGACAGCACATTGTTGATGCCGTTGATCCGGCAGCAACGCTGATATACGATGATATAACCGTTGGGCGAAGCAGGTACTGATACAGGAAAGTTATAGAATCCCACCTGATAGCATACTTCAGGTGCATTGCTGATACAGGGGCCGGGCGTTGATAGCCTTAGTTCGCGCGAGGAGCTTAAATTCTGCTGTATCTCCTGCACAAGCCTGTTGGTGCCCAGTTCGTATACGGCAATGGATGCAGTGGCATCGAGCGGGGCTCCCACGTTACCACAATTACGAAACAGTTTTAGTGTAACATTATAAGTGAATGTACCATTGGACTGACCGCCGAATGTATAGTAGATTTCTCCACCGGTAATATGCTCAGCAGCGGCCTGCTGAATGAAACTGAGTAAAATGAAAAGTATGGTGGTTATCCGTTTCATGAGCGGGTCAGAATAAAGTGGCTTCGGATGCAAATTGCAGGAGGATTTTTCCTGATAAAGCAGGCTGTTCCAGCATGCCCATATGGCCCGAAGAAGCCAGTGTATAAATATAAGACTTTGCGGGCAGGCTGCATAATCGTAAACTGTCGGCCATGGGTACCGCCTGGTCATAAGGTCCCATCACAAACAGCACCGGATAAGTAGCTTCGCGAAGTACCTGTGTATGATCTGCTCGGGTCATCATCGCTTTATAGTACAAAACGAGCGCACTGGCTGAAAAGTTGCTCAAACTTTCTACAAATTCATCTATTAATTCCGGTTGATTCTCCCGGGTAAGCGGGGAGAACAGATTGGGGCTGCTGGTTTTGAGAAACGCATATGCACCATGTTCCTCTATAAAACCAATACCTTTTTGGCGCACCTGTTTTTTCTCTTCACTATCAGCATAGGCTGTGGAATGAAATAAACCCAGCCCAGCAAGAAATCGGGCATGCAATGCCGCAAATGCGAGCGCCGCATAACCGCCCATACTATGGCCGATGAGTATACAGCGGGAAATATTCTCGTGATTCAATAAATGAAACAGTACATCTGCAAGGCCTTCCATACTCATATCTTCGGTAATGCCGGATCGGCCACTACCCGGCAGGTCGGGTATCAGTACGCGGAAATGTGATGCCAGTACCGCTGCCTGCTGATCCCAGACATCGCCCGTTTCGCCAAATCCATGAAGCAGCACCACCACATCGCCCTTACCCTTATCACGATAGTAAACAGGCTGTCCGTTATGGATGACCGATTTCCACATACTGATTATTTTATTTCTTTGAAGGATTTGTACCGGCAGTTAATTGCCGTTTTTTTCTCCAGTCCATAATGGATTTGCCTGTCAGACATCCTAACAACAAAAGAGCCAGCACCGTTGCAGCCCTTGACAACAGATCGCCATAACGTACATAAAAAGTAATACGGTTGGAGGCGGGCAGTGTCATCTTGATCGCAGTAGCTGTATCCCACGGTTGGGGTTGTAATACATTACCCAGCGGATCAATAAAACAGCTAATGCCTGTATTGGCGCTGCGTGCTACCCACAGGCGTGTTTCAATAGCGCGGAGACGCGCATAGTTCATATGCTGTTTATAGCCGGGTGTATTTCCCCACCAGCCATCGTTGGTAATAATAGTAAGCAGGTTAGCACCTTTACGAACATATTCTGTGATATAGTCGCTGTAAATACTTTCATAGCAGATAATAGGAGCCGATTTAAAGTATTCATCCCATGGCACAAATACCTTCCGTTCGGAGTCGCGCCCAAGCGTACCGCTGATGCCTCCAAAATCTTCAAACCAGCTACCCATAAAACCCAGAAAGGAGGGAAGTGTTTCTACTCCTGGTACCAGTTTGGCTTTATGATATAGCTGGTAACTGCTGTCCGGTTCCATAAAAGCAGCGGTGTTGTACAGGTCGTAATAAATACCGCTGGGGGCATGCAGGCGGGCGGTCACAGAAGCATCTTTTTTATTTTTCCCATACTCGCGGTAGCTGTCAATACCCGTCAGCAGGCTGAGTCGCTGATGGCGCAACAGGAATGACCAGACTGCATGATAGCGGAAATCTTCTTTCAACTGATCTTCGCGTACCTGGGCAGGAATAGCCGTTTCAGGCCATACAACCAGCGAAGTGAATTTATCAATCTGCTTTTCAGAAAGTACAATCAGCTTTTGAATCTGGGCTTCTACTTCGCCCGTAAATTTTTCGGTATAAGGGTCAATATTGGGCTGGACCACCACTACATTACGGGTACTTTGTGCCAGGTCTGCGGCTGCCAGTTTTCGTTCGTTGATGGCAATAAATCGTGATGAAAGCAATGGAATGGCAAGGATGAGTACAAGGCTGATAAGATTAATACGATAGGCGGCCGAGCGGCCTTCCTGCTGAAACCGCTGAAACAAGGTAAAAGCAAGTATATTGGTCACAAGTACCCAGGTAGTGCCTCCCGAAGTACCAGTATACTGGTACCATTGCACCCATTCGGGGTGGGTGGCAAAAACATTACCCAGTGTTAGCCAGGGCCAGCTTAGCTCCCAGTTATGATGCAGAAACTCAAAAGCCAGCCAGAAAAGCACGAGTGCCGGATAGGCAATGCGTGTTCCCCATTTTTGTCGTGTGGCATAAAAAAGCATCCAGGGCACACACATGACCAGGCTGTTTACAAAGAAGGCACCAAAAGCGCCCGGCAGGCTGGCATTCCATATCCACCAGGTGGTAAGTACATTCCAGCCAACCATCTGGAGCCATGTAAGCCACAATAGTTTTTTCCAGCTTGTAGCGTGTGTGCTCAGCCAGAGTTGTGGTATCCAGGCCACGAAGATCAGCAGGGTAAGGGGCGATACCGGCCATGCGGCCCACAGCAGCAATGATCCGGATAATGCAACCAGTACGGGAGGAATTCGTTTCACGCAGGAGTTTATTTGCGTAAAAATAACCAAAACCGCTTAGCTACCTGTGCAGGAATGATTAAATGATTGCCTATAAAAGCAGGCGGGCAATTTCTTCCCAGTTATGCACGCGCTTATTGCGGCCGGCATCTGCGAGCGCATTATGTGGCTGTGTAAAAAGTATGCCGGTACTTCCGGTAAAGTGATCGAGATTTTTGAAATGATCATCGATCATAATATCGGCCTGTATAATTTGTTTGGATCCGCAAAACACTGTTTTTTGCCAGGGAATAAAAGGGAAATGTTCCTGTAGCCAGGCCTGCTTTTCTCCCGGACTTAGGGGGAACTCCATGGCGGCCGATACGATATAAAGATCATATCTGTCATACAGTTCACGCACTATTTCCCGGCTGCCGGCTATAACGGGGAGTGTCCGGAAAAAACCTGGTTCGAAAAGATATTTACGGATGTTGGGAAAAATCTCTTTCTCCGGTTTTCCGGTCACTTCATCGAGAGTACGCCGGCGTCCGAAATCCTTTTCATCAAGGCTGAATAATTGCTCATACACATCGGCAATGACGCCGTCCATGTCCAATGCTATTCGTTGCATTTGTATAGGGTATTTTAGATAAAACAACGGGTGCCTGTATGCGGGCACCCGTTCATCCATTAACGCCGGCTGTAGTTGGGCGCTTCTTTCGTAATTTCTATATCATGCGCATGGCTTTCGCGCATACCTGCATTGGTGATTTTTACAAACCTGGCTTTTTTCAACTCCTCCATGTTGGCAGCACCGCAGTATCCCATACCTGCACGAAGTCCGCCCACATATTGGTAAACGATTTCTTTCAGTGATCCTTTATAGGCTACCCGGCCTTCAATACCTTCGGGTACAAATTTCTTTACATCATCTTCCACGTCCTGAAAATAACGGTCACTGCTACCGGTAGCCATGGCACCCAGTGATCCCATGCCGCGATATTCTTTAAACTTACGGCCTTCGTAGATAATTGTCTCACCGGGGCTTTCTTCGGTGCCGGCAAAAACACTTCCCATCATTACGCAACTTGCACCGGCTGCCAGGGCCTTGACCATGTCGCCTGTGTAGCGGATACCGCCATCGGCAATGATCGGAATATTACGTTTCTGCAATGCGCCGAAGGCTTCCATAACAGCAGTAAGCTGTGGTACACCGGCACCGGCAACAATACGTGTAGTACAAATAGAGCCGGGGCCAATACCGACCTTCACCGCATCGGCACCAGCATCGGCCAGTGCCAGAGCCCCCTCTGCTGTGCCAACATTGCCGGCTATTACATTCATATTTTTGAAATTCTTTTTTACCTGTTTCAAAGCAGTGATTACGCCTTTGCTATGCCCATGTGCACTATCCAGCGCTATCACATCCACACCGGTATTTTGCAAGGCGTATACACGGTCGAGGAGATCTTTGGTAATACCTACGCCTGCACCTACCAGCAAACGTCCAAATGCGTCTTTTACAGCATTCGGAAAACTCTGCAGTTGCAGAATATCCCGGTAAGTGATCAGTCCGATCAGTTTTCCAGACTTATTGACAACGGGCAGTTTTTCAATTTTATGTTTACGGAGAATAGCTTCCGCTTTTTTAAGATCTGTGCCCTCGGGAGCAGTGATCAGATTTTCGTGGGTCATCACCTCACTTACCTTTCTTTTCTTATCGTCTTCAAAACGAAGGTCGCGGTTGGTAAGGATGCCTGCCAGTTTACCGTTTTTGTCAACAATGGGAATGCCGCCTATTTTGTTTTCACGCATGAGGCGAAGCGCATCACCGATAAGCGAATCTTCCTGCAGGGTGATGGGGTCGAGGATAAGACCACTTTCACTTCTTTTTACTTTCCGTACCTGCTCGGCCTGCTGCTCAATAGTCATATTCTTGTGCAGGATACCCAGGCCACCTTCACGGGCCAGTGCCATAGCCAGGTTGGCTTCGGTAACCGTATCCATTGCAGCCGAGAGCAGCGGTACGTTAAGTGTAATATTACGGGTGAGACGGGATCTGATATCTACATCGCGGGGTAGTACCTGGCTGAAGCCGGGCACCAGCAGTACATCATCAAACGTTAGACCTTCACCGAAAAATTTGTCGCCATTGACCAGCGTATGGCGTTGTTGAGAGGGTTTGCTTTTTACAGCGGGGGAAATCTTTGTTGCCATGTGCAAAGATAGCGCAGCTACTAAATTCCTTCCAAAAAGAATTTTAAGCAATACTACTTAGTGGTAGTTTTTATGCTGATAGCGTCCTCAGAATCACACGGAATGGCCATTTTCAGGAAACGTCGGCGCCAGTACTTTTGTACCTCAATTAATCATTCCATTAAAACTTATGTATGAAAACACTTCGATTTCCTGCCCTGCTTTCATTTAGCCTGGTGCTGTTGATGGCCAGCTGCAAAAAAGGTGATACCGGTCCTGCCGGCCAGGATGGCAATGCCAATGTGCGTTTGTTTACCTATTCAAATATTACTTTTACAGGTGTTTATAATCTGCAATTGTCAGGTATTTCGCAGGGGCAAATGGATTCCAGTATGGTACTGATCTATTACAATCCATCCTCTGAAGTGGCCAGCAGCTGGTATCCCGTACCCGGTCTCGGCTCAGGCAGCACCTACGATATGCGTTACCTGCTTTACCAGAGCAGTCCTTCTCCCAGTATCTATACAATCAGCCTGCGGGCAATGCTGCCGAATGGGTCTGGCTCTTATGGCTCGCAGCTCACTTTCACCAAAGTAAGGGTCTTCCTGGTTCCAGCATCCAGTGTTACAGTTGGCGGACGTGGGGTGGCAGATAGTGAATCAATCCTGAATACGGAAGATTATTATTCTGTATGTCGTTACTTCAACGTACAACCCTGATAGTGTAAAATATTATCGGATCAAAGTAGTGGTGCCTTTTTGGAACACCTTTTCTCCTGTGTCCCTGTGTGTATAACTGAGGTACCAGACATAGACACCACTGCTTTGCATTACTCCATTCACACGCCCATCCCATTTGCGGGTCCAGTCGCGCGTATGAAATACCTGCTGTCCCCAGCGGTTGTATACGCTGAATTCAAGATTGTCTGCTTTAAAAGCGTCATTCGGGTACAGGTAATCATTCAGCCCGTCGCCGTTAGGAGTGAAAGCCGTGGGCACGGCAATAAAACAATTGCTGAGTACGCGCACTTTTTTACGCATACTGTCGCTACAACCCAGCGTGTTGTTGGTGGCAACAAGTTTCACATTGTAATAGGCTTCCCTGTTGGTCTGCGGAAAACGGAAAGGAGCCGGGTCGCGAACTGTACTGCTGCCGGTTGGCTCAAAATTCCAGCGCCAGTTATCAATCAACCCTGTGCTGGTGTTGGTAATAGTCAGCGCATCTTCAGGACAAATAATATCGGGAATAATAAAGGATGCTATTACTTCATTATCCATTACGATAGTGCGGGTTACCTGATCTGTGCATACGCCATTGCTTACTGCGAGTGTTACGGTGCTGGTGCTGGATGCGCTTACCTGTGTGGTAAATTGCCGGGTGGTGGAAATGGGTGAGTTATTTAAACTCCAGTTCCAGCTATTTACCTGATGAGCGCCGTCATGTGTAAATGTCAGCGTGTTTTTTCTGCAATCAAGTACTGTGCTGTATGTAAAATTGGCGGAAACGGTATCAGCAGTTGTAAAGGTACGGCTGTGTACCGGCAGTTCCAATCCGCATTCATCCACGATCGTACTTCCATCCACACCTGCTTTCAGCGTTAACGTATATATGCCGCCAACATAAATGGGGCCAGAAAAACGAACCGTCACCATATTGGTTTCCCCATTGGTGCAGTCAGCTTGGATGCCGGTGACCGTGACAGGAGAAGGACCTGTTACCACAAAATCACTTCCATCGGCAGCTACAGTAGAGCAGATGATTTTTTTGGGGAAATATACCCTGACTTCTGTAGGCGCACAGCCTGGTGTACCCACACTGTCTGCAAAAATGGGCTGCGGCACCGTGTATTGAAAATTTACATGTTCGCCCTGTGGAATGGCATTACCGCAGTTGTCGAGCAGCGTATTGCCATCGCTTCCGTTGTTGATGACCAGTTGGTAGCTGCCTGGCGGAAGGGGGTTAGACAGGGTAATCGTCAGCTCCTGCAGATCAAATCCGGTATTACAGGCAGGCGCACTTACGCCGGTAACGGTGGCAGCAGCAGGCAACAGACTAAACTCGCTTCCCGAAAGCGAGTTACAACGCATGTCTTTATTCAACTTTATTGTAATGACAGTTCCGTCACAATCCGGGTCTGCTTCTTTGAGGTGGGGAGCGAGCGGATCGGTGATTACGGCAGTACCTCCGCCAAAGGAAAGCCCGTAACCGCTTTGACTATCGGTAAAATGACTTACGAGCAGGATATAATCATGCCCCGCAATAAGATTGGGCATTTGGGCAAAAGTTGGTGCATTTGCGGCAGGATTGGAGGCGCACTGAATGAAATTGACGCCTGCTGCACTGGCTCCTGTTGGGCCATAAGTACCAGCCCAGTTGGCCGTTACTATGATATTCCGGTTGGTAAAAACCTGGTTGGGATCAAGCCCGGTTACATCGTAGAGCTGCCAGTCGTAATCATCGTTGGGATTGGTGGGGTTGATCACAAAACCCAGCGTGCCGGATACATAACAATGAAACTTATACCAGAAAGGATTCTTGTTGGCATACAGGGCCCCATCATCGCAACCCGGTACAAAAAGATCATTTGTACTGCAGATAGGAACGTTGTTTTGTTGAAAAGTGGTTGTACCACATACGGGAAAAGCCGTGGTGGGTGTTTGCCCCAGCGTGGTGCAGGATTGTGCAGCTACGGGTGACAGGTCGTAGCAGAATAAAGCGACAATAAGAAAAAATACAAGCCTGTGTCCCGGTCTCATTATTATACAGTAGGTGTGTAGCTATAAGACAAAGATATTTGCTATATCGTTGCCTCTGCACAGAATATCAGGCTATTCTGAAAACACTGCCGGGAAGGGCCTTTATCTGGTTTTTTAATTCAAGCGAAAGCAGACCGGCAGCTACCTGGCTGTTGCTGAGCTGGCTATACCAGTTGAGTTCATCCATACTCAACTGACCTTTGTCGCGCAGCAACTGCATTAGCTTCTTTTCATCATCTGTAAGTTCTACAAACAGTTCCGCTTGCCTTACGGTCTGCAAAGGGGAATCATTGTTCCAGTTCATATAGGCAACTAAATCGGAAGCCTGTGTAATAAGGGCTGCTTTGTTATTGCGTATCAGCTCATTACACCCCTGGCTCCGAAAGTCGGTACTGCGACCGGGAAAAGCAAAGACATCCCGGTTATAACCATTAGCCAGTTCAGCAGTGATCAGGCTTCCACCGGAGGGGCCTGTTTCTACTACCACCACAGCATCGCTAAGGCCGGCCACTATGCGGTTGCGTATGGGAAAATTATGGCGGTCTGGGAGGGTGCCGCTGCCGAATTCTGTAAGCAGGCTGCCTCGGTTTTCCAGCATGGTAGCTGCCAGGCTGCTATGGCGCGGGGGATATAACGCATCGAGACCATGGGCCAGCACACCTACTGTTGGCAGTCCATGCGCAATGGCGGATTTATGAGCCAGCGCATCAATGCCGTAGGCAAGACCGCTGATCACCAGCACCTGCAGAGGCGCCAGGTCTGCAATCAGTTTTTCGGTGAGTTGCCTGCCATAATCTGTATGATGGCGGGAGCCTACGACCGCAATTACATGTGATGCATTTAAAGACGTTTCGCCTTTCTGATAAAGCAGCAAGGGGGCATCGGCACAATTAAGAAGACGCTGGGGATAAGCCCGTGATCGGATAAACAAAGGTGTAATATTGTTGGCTTCAATAAAGCGAAGCTCTTCCTCTGCGTGTATCCACGATTTGAAACGATGAATGGCATGTGCCCTTACTTCGCCTACGCCCTCCAGTTTGCATAACTGCGCAGTATTGGCTTTGAAAACGGAGTGAGCATCTCCAAAATGCTCCACCAGCAGTCTGCCACACACAGTGCCAATCTGCGGTATATGCGTAAGTGCAATCTGATATAGTATATCCGGCTCCATCATTTCGTAATCACTGTACGAAATTAATGCATGTGCCGGCCTGATTGGGTTTAAAGCGAAAGTACTTTCAACTCCGTTCGCCTGTTTTTTGCACGCCCATTTTCGGTGTTATTATCATCAATTGGCTGTTTTTCACCATAGCCTTTGTAGGTAAGGCGGTTTGCCGCAATGCGGCTATTGATCAGGTAGCTTACTACAGCCTTAGCCCGGTTGTTGCTTAATACCTGATTGTCTGCGGGTTTGCCGATATTATCGGTATGCCCGCTGATTTCAATCTTTAATGTAGGGTTTTCCTGCAGCAACAAAACCACTTTGTCCAGTTCAGCTTTTGATTCGGGTTTCAGTTCAAACTTATTGAGGTCAAAGAAAATATTGTTGAGTACTACGCTGGCATTGGCTTCGAGTGGTTGCAGGGCAATATTCTTTTCGTAGGTAGAATCTGGGGCTTCCCGGCTCAGCATGAAGTTGTCTGAATAAAAGAGGTAGTTTTTCCTATTTACATTAAATGCATAGTCTTTTCCTATGGGAAGAGTAACGAGGTATTGGCCTTTCTCATCTGTTTGCAGCGTTGAAACTGGCTTTCCGGATGAGAGATCGATTAGTTCAATGCCCGATGGTAATCCTTTTTCGGTTTTTTTGTCATACACACGACCTCTTACCCACAGTGTGCGCAAGGGCTTAACAGATTCGCGCAGTTCAAAATGATAAATGTCCCAGCCACCGCGGCTGTCGGCCCGGTCGCTCGCATACCATGCGGTATTGCCATCGGTCGTCACAAAGAGGGTTCCTTCCTTATTAATCGTATTAATAGGATAGCCCAGATTTTCCGGGGTGCTCCAGTCGCCGCCAGGCCCTTTACGTACATAAAACAGGTCATCATCTCCGTAACCAGGCCAGCCATTGGAAGTAAAATAGAGTGTCTGATTATCGGCATGAATGAAAGGGCACTGGTCATCGCCACTTGTATTGATTTGCGGACCCAGATTTTCGGGGGTGCTCCATTTTCCGTTTGGCTGAAGGTGACTCACATAAATATCAGCACCGCCATAGCCGCCCGGACGCCGGCTCGCAAAATAAAGGTCTTTTTTGTCGGGCGAAAGGCTGGGTTGAGATTCCCATTGCTGCGAATTAATGGTACCGCCCAGGTTGCTGGCCTCCGACCAGCCCCTGTCATCGAGATAGGAGATATAAAGGTCGCAACTGCCAAAACCATCGGGCCGTGTACAGGCGGTGAAGATGACCCACTGTCCATCCTGCGAAATGGTTTGAGCACCTTCATTCATCACTGTATTGATACCACCGCTCAATGGGCGGGCAGGTTGCCACTTGTCGTCCTGTTGTACACTGCTGTAAAAATCTTCGTTCCGGTCGTTTACGACACGGGTAAAGATGAGTTCTTTGCTGTCGATGGTCAAAGAGGGAAAATATTCGCTTTGAGCGGTGTTGATCTCGGGCCCTGCATTTTGCGGGGCGAATACATAGTTGTCGTTCGCATGCCTGCGGGCATACTCAACAGCAAATTCATAGCTGCGTTTCCTGTACTGAGCCGCTTTTAACGAATTGGGATTACGGGGTGGCTTTTTATCGAGTAGTTCATTAATGGCGGCCAGTGCTTTTTCAAACTGCCCGTCGCCTGCCAGGTTGATAGAGTAAGGCAATTTGTAATCCATGGTATAGGCCGTATCAATAGCGAATGCTTTTTCATAATAATCGGTGCTGGCGCGGTAGTTTTTCATTTGGCCATATACGCCTGCCAGCGAGAGGTAGGCATCTACATACCGGGCATCGAGCTCAATACATTTCAGCAGAAGGCCGGCTGCCTGTGGCAGGTGTCCGTCACCCGCACGTTCCAGCGCCTGTTCATAAAGGGGAATAGCTTTTTTATTGACTTTGGAGGGATCGTATGGCTGGGCGTACGCACATACGCTTATTAACAACAAAAAAGAAAGGAGCATTCGGGTCTTCATGGATAGTATTAATAAGTTATTAAAATTAAATATTCCTGCGGCTGTAACAACTATTTTTATTTATTAATCCTGTGTAAATTTTAATTGTTGGGCATCTTAACAAAAAATTGGGATGAAAAAACTGTTGCTGCTATTATTGGTGACCATGTTTTGGCGCCAGGGACTCGCTCAAACCGGGAACCTTACAGACTGGGCCGAACTGGAGAAGCAGGTTAAGGAAAGGCGTTTGTTGGATCAGGCAGCATCACAGCTGGATAGCATTTTTTTCATGGCTTATCGGGCAAAAGATTATTTGGCAACTGCCCGTGCGGGCTTTCTGCGAATGCAGATAAAAGATCTTCGCACAGAGGATACACTTTTCTTTATTAACCAATCAACATTTGATAGCCTTATCAGCGATCCGAAAACACCGGTACAGTTACAGTTTTGTATTCATTTGATACTGGCCAAAAGGCTGGAAACTTTCAATACAATATATAAGAAATTTCCTGTCAGCCGCTATCGGGTTAAAGAGTATCAATCTCCCTATCCTTATCTGGATAAGCAGCAAACAGACAGTCTGATAGAAGATCATTATGAGCGGGCACTGCAACTTGCGCCAATCATGGGGGCATATCCGGTTATTGCCGGGTTATGGCTGAGTAATAACCCCGCTCAATTTCTGGTCAAACCCATTTGGGGAGATATCGTGTTGTCGAACCAGGCATCTTATTTGTCTCGAACCGGAATCAATAGTAGGGAGTTGTTTGGTGAACAAAACGATTGGATTGATTGGACACCACAACAAATGGCGGAGCAAATAGATAGCCTTATCAAAAAAAAAGCTGAAGGTGCTGCAGCATTTTCCATATACAGAAGATGGTTGCGGTTACATGGCGAAGCAGCAGAGCCTTCAGCATATATCAATTTGTTGCTAAAGCAGGCAATGTTTTATGAGCAGGAGTATTTGGGAGGTAAATCGCTTCGGAATAGGTATATAAGTTTTCTGAAAACTGAACTTCAAAATGAAGAAGTGGGTGTAAGGGCATATGCTTTGTACCATATTTTTTATTTACTCGTAAAAGCGGGCAACCTTTATGCACCTGGTGAACGTAATTATTATGCCTCATATTCTGCAGATACGCAGGGAAGGGAGTTTATTCCGGCATATCGTTATCTGATAGACAGCGCGGTTGCAATGGTAGATAAGCAGGAGGCTTTGTTAGATAGTTTTCCGTTGGTTAAAAACCTGTTGAAAAAAGCTGTGACGGCAACTAAAGTATCTCAAGCAGAGATAAGGTTACAGCAATATCAATTACCGGGAAAATCCATTTTGTGCGAAGTCCGATTTAGGAATGTAGATTCTATGCGATTGAAAATTTGGAAAGCGCCATATTATGCTGAACATTCATCTGTTAACGATACGCTGCTGAAAAGATGCCTCTTGATTCAAAGCCGGGACATGAAATTGCCGGCGGCAAATGATCTGAATGAACATATTACTTATATAAATCTGGCAGGATTAAGTACTGGAAAATATATACTTGAATATTGGGAAAATAATGCTACTGAAACAAAGAGTAAGGCATATATAGTGTTTACGGTTACGACGCTGACGGTCACGGTTGCCGATGATTGGCTCCTGGTATTTGATAAAATTACCGGTCGGCCGGTCAGGGATGCTATTGTGTTATCTCTGGGACGATTACAGGGGACAACGGAAAGGGGGCCATCCATGTCCGGAAAATCGTATAAAACAAACGGGAAAGGGGTTGTTCAAATAAATGATAAAGACTTCCCGAATTTATTGATTATACGTGGTAATGATTCGGTAATTGTGAGCATGGGAAGCCATAGCGATTACCTTACTCCTGATATCTACGATAAGGAAGAGTATGATAATTTGACTGAGTATTACTATGAAAATACGGAGGTGTTTTTTTATACAGATAGAAGTATTTACAGGCCTGGTCAAATAGTGCAGTATAAAGCGTTTTTCTTTACTCGGAATCCTAAGACGGGCGAGTATTTGCTGTTAACAGCCAAAAATCTACGGAAAGGAGCGTTTAAGAATTATTTGAAAAAACTTCTTAAAGAAGAAGACCCATTTCTGTATTTGGAAGACGCACACGGACATGATATTGACTCTGTTCGTATTTCTCCCGATGAATGGGGGGCGATGAGTGGAAAGTTTCATTTGCCAGTCACTGCAGCTACGGGTGAATGGAGTTTCTATACAGACTTTTTTAATGATAAAACAAATACATTTCTGGTAGAGGAGTATAAACGACCAGGATTTGAAGTAAAGCTCATAAATCCCCGTCAGGAATTATTGCCTGGAATGCCTTTTGAGTTTAAAATCGAAGCAACCGGCTATTCAGGAGTACCGATGGCGGGAATAAAGCTCATTTGTAATCTACGGAGTGGGGGTAAGGGGCAGATAAAGAGTAGTGGCGAATTTATTGATGTTCCTGAATACAGGGACAGCCTGGTTGTTTTTACAAATGCAAAGGGGCAGGCAAAGATTTACGTAAATGATAGTCTGGCAAAACAGATTTTGAATCAGGAATTGGATATGCTGGACATTAATTATAGGCTTTGGGTACGGGCCGTAACACCTGGAGGTGAAGTACAGGATGAGAGAACAGGTTTTGGAGTAACGCTTCATCCTGTTTCGGTTAAATGGATGGGCGAACAAATATGGGATGGAAATAAAGAAAGAACCATAAAATGGCAATTTAACCATTCTATTGCTGGTATTTTGAGCAGACCTGCCCGGATTATAATCAGATCAGCAAACCCAGGTATTCATCCCAAAAGTAATTTATTCTTTCCCGCAGATCTTTCTGATGACACGACGCTACTGCGTGATGTAACAGTCTCTTTAAGTAAAGAAGACACCAATGCTATTTTGCTGGATACCTTATTGCCTGCTACGGCCTCTTCGTTCACATTGCCATTTAATTTACGGACGGGTCATTATACCATAAATATCTCTGCAATACAGGACAGACGTAGTATTGGAGAAATTGAAAAAAAAGTGACTGTTTTTGAGGACGGCGATAAGGGGCTGGGTGGTTTTGATCTTTTTCATATAGCTCCCCGCCTATATAAGTCAGGCGACACCGTCGCAATTGTTATCAATAATGCTGAAAGCGACCAGGCATTATTACTTAGGATTATCTACCGGGATAAAAAACGACGAAATCAGACGATCAATGAATTCTATGCATTGTCAGGCGGTTATGGAGTTCGGGTATTTAAATGGAAAATCCCCGCAGGAGTGGAATCGGAGGCTCTGATACAAAAATTTAGTCTTGAAGATGGGGTATTATCGGGTATGGAGAAAAGAATTTCTGTTTATGGCGGACAGGACAATCGTATTGATATTAAAGTGGATAGATTCAGGAAATTATTACAACCCGGTGCAAAGGAAGAATGGAACGTGCAGTTGACTGCGAACGGAAAACCCGCATCAGGTCAGCTAATGACGGTGCTATATGATGCCAGTCTTGATAAATTGAATGAACACAATTGGCAGCCACCTTCTATCGATAAGGTAAAACGATTATACAGCGATTTTAGAGCGAGCGATAATAATCTGGTTTCGGGGCGCTTAACATTTTATAAAAAATACCTGCGAGGCGCTGTAAAATCTGAGAAAAGCAGTATGCTTCCTTTCTGGTGGATGGCTTCTATCCCAGATCAGGATTCAGTACAGAATCTCTTTTCAATTGAAATTTCAGATCCATATAGCATTTCACAACAGCTGGTATTTTCCGAAGAAATCTTTTTAGCAGGTGGTTGGGTCCCTCGACAATTATTAGGCAGAGTGTCTGGTGTGCAGGTTACAGGGACAAATGATCTCAGTGAACTTGTTGTAACTGGACTTAGTGTCAGTCGGAAAGCGGTAACATCTGCTATGTCTATAATACAAGGTACAGTTATTTCGCTTAGTAGTTACGCTCAACCACTTGTCATTTTGGATGGAGTTCCGTTTACAGGAAACCTTGATTCCTTAAACAGAGTTGCATCTGTTCAGGGATTACTGGTGGGGCCGGGCAAGGGTGATGCATTATTTGGGGCTAGTGGGAGCAAGGGTGTGTTAATTTTAAGTACAAAAGGGCCGATAGTGTTGCCAGAGCCTACTGTTATCCAGCCTGAGGTTGTAGCTAATATGTTAGCTGTCCGGAAAAATTTTAGAGAGACGGGTTTCTTTATGTCAGCGCTTGTTTCGGATAAAAAAGGGATGATTAACATACCGTTTGAGATGCCGGAAAGTCTTACCCGCTGGAACTGGAAAATGCTGGCTCATGACAAGAAGCTGAGATTCGGATACGGGGAGGAAAAAGTTTACACTTCACTTCCGTTGATGATACAGCCCCATTTACCGGCATATATACATGCTGGCGATAGTATTTGGATGTCGGCGCGGGTTACAAGCCTGGATTCTTTTCCGTCTAAAGCAACTGTACGTATCATGCTGGAAGATCCGGTAACCGGACAATCGCTGAATAATATGCTGAAACAAGCGGACACATTACAACTGTACCTGGATGCAGGTGGATCAGCAACAGCAGGATTTTGGATAAAAGACCCAGCCAATGGGGCTACCCGTTTTATAGTTAAGATGTATGCAGGGACCGCATCATTTACTGACGGAGAACAACATGAAATAGTCATTTTACCACGTTATCAGCTACGCCAGATTTCTGAAGACAGGCGTCTGCTGGCTTCAGAAGGACAGGTATTGTTGCCTTTTCCGGAAAAATTGAAACCTTTTGGCGCCAGTTTTACAGTACCCGTGCAACCCGTTTCTGCATTGTTGAAACACCTGCGGTATCTTTCGACCTACCCATTTGATTGTGCTGAGCAGTTGAGCAATAAGTTGTTGGGCGATTTAATCGCAATACATTCTGTAAAAAGCAATAAAACAGTTCAGGCATCTTATGCCAGAGCCACCTCTCAAATAATGACAGACGGAAAAGCGATTCAGCAGGCAGATGTTTTGTGGTCGGGGACAACTCCCTGGCTTGACGCCCGGGAAAAAAATCTAACAGAACAAAGAGAAACATTTGCACTGCTTGATAGTAATCGGGCGTTAAATCGTATCACGGCCAATTGGAAGAAATTGCAGGCATTACAAGTAAATACGGGTGGTTTAAGCTGGTTTCCCGATATGCCTGCCGATTATCATATTTCAGTATATGTGGCCGGTGTGCTAGCACGTATGATACGCGACTCCTTACTGGTACCTGGTATGATCAATAGCCTGGATGTTCAGCAATTTACCCAGAAGCTGAGCAATTATATTGTTTATGATCGTGCGGCAGAGGAATACATACGTAATACTAAAGGTTTTTTGAATGTGATATATGTACTATCGCAACTTGGCACAGTTTCTAAAACCGACTCGTTGCAGGCATCGTGGCGTGAAAGGATAATCCGTATCTGGCCTGACGCTTATAAATTACCACTGCCTCAACAGGCAAGGTTGATAGCGGCTACTCTACGTCTTCCCGCTATGGATCATCTGTTGCCGACGGCCGATAGTTTATTAAAATCCATCATGCAGTTGGCTATAACAGACGATAAAGGAATGCGCTGGAAGGATATTGCAAATAATACCGGGATGAGCGAGTCGGCTGAAGAACTATTATATCTGCTGAATGATGCTATCTCCATCCGCGGTTCATTCGCTAATGAAAGAAGGCAGATTGCCCGATGGATACTGCAGACACGTGAAGGAGAAATCTGGAGTAGTACTATGGCCGTATCAGCTGCTGCTTCTTTATTGCAACTTAATGGCGATGCGTTGATAATGCCATCGCAAACGGCACAGGTAAGAACCAGTAGCCGGGAAATAGAGTTGACCAATGATCCGTTGCGTGGGATGAGCACGGGCTATTTTCCGCTTGCAGGCCTACAGACACAGATAAAAGTAGAAGCAAAAAGTGACTCTCCCGTGTCGCTTACGACTACCTGGCACTATTGTGATAGCACGGGGGAAGGGTGGGGAGATAAAGGAGTAACACTTCAGAAAAAGTATATGATAAAGCATCAGGGTCAGGGAGAGTGGAAAACCTGGACTTATGGACAGGCGTTGCAGACAGGAGATGAGTTAAATGTCAGATTACTGATAGGAACGGACAGGGAATTGAGATATGTAGTGATAGAAGATGAGCGGGCGGCAGCATTTTCTCCAGTGGATGTGTATAGCGGCCAGGAATATGGAACCCGTTTCAGTGCGTATAAAACGATACGGGACGCTACTACGCAGTTTTTTGTCGCATCCATGCCTGAAGGATCATCTTACATAGACTATACGGTGAAGGTCGAACATACAGGTTTATTTAAAGACGGAGCGGCAATATTACGTTGTCTTTATGAACCTTCCGTAGGGGCCGGATCGGGTAGTGGAAATGTGTATGTAGAAAAATAGGGCAGAACGCATTTATGGCACCTGAATATACTTATGAATCTGCAGGCTCAGTTCCCATTTGGGATTGGCCTTTATATAGTCTACAATTAGTGGTGTCATCGCCGCAGCTTTTTCCCACTCCGGTTGCAAAAAAAGCTTACAGGCAGGCGATACCTGTGCGGCATATTTTTCGGCCCAGTCGAAATCAGATTTGTTGAATACGACAATCTTTAGCTCGTTGGCAAAAGGAAGAATACCCGGTAGGGGGGCTTTAAATTTTTTAGGTGAAAGGCAAATCCAGTCCCATTCCCCGCTAAGTGGATGTGAACCGGATGTTTCAATATTTGTTTGCAGGCCGGCTTCTTTTAATGCAGCGGTAAGCGGAGCCAGGTTATGCATGAGGGGTTCACCGCCTGTGATCACGACCAGTTGTGCCGGTGTGGCTTTGATAGTATCGACTATTGCTGCAATGCTCATATGCGGGTGCGCGGTGGCATCCCAGCTTTCTTTTACATCGCACCATACACAGCCCACATCGCAGCCGCCCAGCCGCACAAAATAGGCGGCTGCGCCCTGGTAAAATCCTTCTCCCTGGAGCGTGTAAAAATGCTCCATTACGGGATAGGAAACAGCAGCTATGGCTGGTGATACAGTCATGATCGGGAATTAGAACACAAAGATAGGCAGAATGTCGTCCTTAGTTTTTGGCAGCACACGAATTGAAGGTATTCTTCATCAGCGCAGCAATGGTCATTGGTCCCACACCACCCGGTACGGGCGTAATCCAGGAGCAATGCGGAGCAACTGCCTCAAAGTCAACATCGCCCTTAAGGCGGAAACCACTTTTACGGGTGCTGTCCTGCACACGCGTGATGCCCACATCAATTACCACAGCACCTTCTTTGACCATATCGCCTTTTACAAATTCGGGGATGCCGAGGGCGGCTACAATGATATCGCCCTGCAGACAGATTTCTTTCAGATTCTTTGTATGTGAATGACAGATGGTGACAGTGCAGTTGCCGGGATTGCTATTGCCGCTGAGCAGGATGCTCATAGGTCGTCCTACAATATTGCTACGGCCAATCACCACCGCATGTTTTCCTTTTGTCTCGATTTTATAATGTTCGAGCAGCAGCATGATGCCATAAGGAGTGGCGGGGATATAAGAGGGTATACCTTCTACCATTTTACCCACACTTACCGGATGAAAACCATCTACATCCTTATCGGGGTGAATGGCATTAATTACTTTTTTATCATCAATATGTTTGGGAAGCGGTAATTGTACCAGTATGCCATCCACGTCTGTATCTGTATTCAGCTCTTCAATAACCTCCAGCAATTTGTATTCAGAAATATCGGCATCCAGGCGGATCAGGGTTGACTTGAAACCAGTCTCTTCACAGGCTTTTACCTTGGCTGCCACATATGTTTCGCTGGCGCCGTTATTACCTACCAGAACGGCGGCCAGGTGGGGGATTTTTTTGCCTTCATTGGCCCTTTGAGCTACGTCAATACGGAGTTCGTCCTTTATGGCCTGGGCGGCCTTCTTACCATCTAAAATTTGCATGCGCAAACCTACAGAAAGTTTTCCGATCAACAGAGAATGCATAAGGAATTTCGCTTCATTTTCAATCAGGAAAAAAACGGAAATGAATGTTTTTTTCCCATGGTCACCAAAAACTGCTCTGATAGTTTTGATCCGAAAAATGTGCGTATGCGGTTGGTGATGCTTTTGTGCCGGATATTTTGGGGGCTTTTGCTCTGTGTTGTTCCTGCCAGTCTGTGGGGGCAGGGGAGGCCCCTCAGCAGCAGGTGGATATCACTTGATGCTTATAATGACAGCCTTCTGTTGTCTGTGCCAACTGCAACAGCCAATCCGGGAGCTTTAGCCCGGCAGCAGGTGATGGCATTACATTTCACAGGCGAGCGTCGGTATATGCTGCCGGGGCTTTATCGTTTTCAGGCAGGGGGAGCTGTGCCATCCTCCGCTGGGGGCTGGGGATTTATGGCCGACCACGAAAGATTGGAGCGCTATAGCCGGCTCTCTGCCGGGTTAGCATATGCGCGCGTTTTGTACGATGGTCTGCAATTAGGCGGTGTTTTCAATTATACCACAATCAGCTATGCAGGTATCAGCCGGGTATCAGCAGCGAGTATGGGAATGGGAATGTTATTCCGGTTTTCGGATCATGTTCGCATTGGGTTCCATTTTCAAAATGCAGCTGGTTTGCGATTTTCTGCCGGATCTGATCAGGTGGCAGGTACCGTGTATGCTGCTGGACTGGGATGGGATATTTCATCGCTGTTATCACTATCAGTTGAATTTGTAAAACAGGCATATGGGCCAGTTCAATTAAATGCGGGGTTGGTCTACCGGCCTGCGCAGCGGATACAGGTGCGGCTGGGTGTTTCAGATGGTGTTCAAAGTTTTTTTGCAGGAGCGGGAATGTCGTTAAAAACAATACGTTTTGAGCTGGTCAGTAATTTTCATCCGTATCTGGGCAGTAGTCCAGCTTTGCGGGTTGGGTGGGTAATCAAAAGCAAACGTTTATGAAAGAAGTAATAACGCTGGTTGTATACCTGCTGTTGTCGGCTACTGCCATGGGGCAGGAACCTGAATTGCCCGAAGCAGATTTCGAAAACCTCACAGCATCAGCGGAAGAAGCACCGGATGATGAAGACATGCTGCTTCGGTTGGGGCAATTCAAAAAACACCCGATTGATCTGAACAGTGCAGATGCCGATGAGTTGAAAGAACTCGGATGGGTTACAGAACGCATGATTCATTCGCTGTTAGCATATCGTGATCTGCTGGGGCCGCTTATTCATGTAAATGAATTGCTGGCAGTACCTGGTTGGGAGCCTGGTATTATACGGAAAGTACTACCCTATGTGCAGGTGGTTACTGAAGAAGCATTGTTGCCTGCCGGGCAGGACGATTTTACTAAACGAAATCATGAGTTGCTGATCCGGCATTCACGTAGTGCGGAGCAGCAGGAAAAGTATGCCGGTAGTCCCGATAAGATTTTAATCCGTTACAGATTTCATTTCAGCGATAAATGGCAGGCCGGCCTTACAGCAGAAAAAGATGCCGGAGAGGCTTTTTTCAAAGGAGCGCAACGCTGGGGATTTGATTTTTATTCAGTTCATCTTTTTATTAAAAAATGGAAAAGGTTTCGAAATATTGCGTTAGGTGATTTTACTGTCAATATGGGGCAGGGGCTTATACACTGGCAGCGGCTGGCATTTGGTAAATCAACTGATATAGCTCAGATGAAACGTCAGTCGGCTGTGCTGGCACCCTATGGATCATCCGGTGAATATAATTTTCATCGCGGCATAGGTACCACAGTCGGGTTGGGGGCATTTACCATCACCGGATTTGCTTCTTTCAGAAAGTTAAGTGCAACCTTGCAGGCAGATAGTACGGCTGCAGCAAATGCTTTTTCCGCTTTCCGTACCTCCGGTTATCATCGTACAGGCAATGAAATAGCTGCGAGAAATAAACTGAAGCAATTGGCCGGAGGAGTGGTGATTCAATACCGGAAGAAAAATTTTGCTGCAGCGCTTAACCAGGTTACACATTTCTTTTCGCTGCCACTTCAAAAAGAAGAGCGGCCATCGAATCTTTATGCTATGCGCGGCAGTAACTGGTACAACGCCAGTGTTGATTATTCCTGGGTGTTCCGGCAGGTTCACATTTTTGGAGAGGCAGCGGTTAGTAAAAGTGGTGGAACAGCTTTTTTACAAAGTATGCTTATAAGTATGGATAGCCGGGCAGATATATCACTTCAATGGAGGAGATTGTCGCCGGGCTATCAGTCGGTGGCCGGGAGAGCGATTACAGAAAACAGTCAGCCAACCAACGAAAGGGGGTGTCTGATGGCGGTGAACCTTCGTTTATTTCCACGTTTAAAGTGGGATGGTTATGTTGATTTTTATTCCTTTCCCTGGCTTGGTTATTATACAGATGCGCCTGCCCGGGGTCGTGATTACCAGTTTACTTTACGCTATTCGCCACGTAAGCAGGTGGAGATGTATTTACGCTACCGTAATGAGGAAAAGGAAAGAAATGAAGGAGGGATAACCAACAAACTGGCAGTAAATAAAAGAAACAGCTGGCGTTTTCATATTGATTATATGATAAGTGGTACGCTAAGGCTGAGGCAGCGAATAGAGTGGGTTAAGTTCCAAAAAGACGATCAACCTGCTGCTCAGGGGTTCCTGTATTATGCCGATATAGGTTGGAAGCCGAAGGGCCGGGCGTCTTTATCGGTACGCTGGCAGGTATTTGATACAGACGATTATGACACACGACTGTATGCTTTTGAGCAGGATGTGTCGTATAGTTATTCATTACCAGCATCTTATGGAAAAGGGTATCGGTATATAGTGCTGGCAAAATATGTTATCAGCAGACATTTATCGGCCTGGGTGCGCTGGTCAAATACCGGCAATACAGGGCTGGCAGGGGAAGAGCCCGTTTACGCAAACGATAGCGTTGTCAAAAGTTCGGATATCCGGTTGCAATTGATGCTGGATTTTTAATTATCTGGTAATAATTTTTACAGACGGCGATAACGATTTGTTAAAAAAATCTTTACATTGCCGCAGCATTTTTAAGGTTAGGGCTGTCTCTTATAGGTAACCTTACCTGTGAAATGGACGGATTTCACTGACAATCATTACGTTTTAAATCAAAAATTGACGTTCACATGAGAAAACTCGCATCACTGCTTGCAGTGCTGATGCTATTTAATGCATTAGCATTTGCACAACAACGGGAAGTCTCGGGCTCAATTAAGAGCGAAGAGGGCACCAACATCCCATTTGCCTCAGTCACGGTTAAGGGCACTGCAACCGGTGTTTCTGCCGATGCCAATGGCAAATTTTCCATTCAGGCCGCACCCAACGCCACACTGGTTATCAGTGCCGTTGGTTATGAGCCAAAAGAAGTTTCAGCACGTTCAACTACTATTACAGTATCACTGAAAGCTGCAGGTAACCTGCAGGAAGTAGTTGTAACCGCCCTGGGTATTTCTAAGCAAAAGAAATCGCTGGGTTATCAGATCGCTACAGTATCTCCTGAAGACTTCAACAAAGTTCGCCCAACAGACATCACTGCAGCTCTGGCTGGTAAAGTAGCGGGTATGCAGTTATTGGGTACTCCCAGCTCAAACTTTGGCGAGGGGCAGATTCGCTTACGCGGTATCTCCAGCCTCGGTGGTACGGACCCGATTTATGTAGTAGATGGTACTATAGTATCATTGAGCGCTATCAATCTGGACGAAGTAGAGAGCATTTCTGTTCTGAAAGGACCTGTTGCATCAGCTCTGTATGGACTTCGCGCTCAGAATGGTGCTATTGAAGTAAAGCTGAAAAGGGGGGCAAAACGTAAGCCTGGTGTTACAGTTAACTCTCTCACAGAGTTCGGTAATGTAGCGCTGCTGCCTAAATACCAGAATGAGTATGGTGGTGGTTATTCTCAGGACTGGCAGACTTTCACTTACAATCCTGCCATTCACCCCGCTTCATGGGCTGCATTCAACGGTCAGAAACTGGTTGAGTACGGTGCTGATGAAAGCTGGGGTCCCCGTATGGATGGTACCCTGGTTCGTGAATGGTTTAGCTGGTATCCTGGCGATGATTTTGGTAAGGAGACTCCATTCTCTCCCCATCCCAATAACGTAAAGGATTTCTACACAACTTCCAAACGTTACAATAATAGTGTGGCTTTTGAAGGTGGTGGTGACAATTCCAGTTTCCGTTTCAATTACAATAACCGCTATCAGGAACTGCCTTTCCCCAACACGCAACGTCAGGAAAACCTGTTCTCATTCCGCGGTAACCTGAATGTTACTCCCAAACTGACTATCTCTACCAATGTAAACTATTCGGTAATTGATCAACTGGGTGACCGTTCAGAAGGTTATACTAACGATGGTCAGAATATTACACAGAACTTCAACCAGTGGTTCCAACGCCAACTGGATATCAAGAAGCTGAGAGACTATAAAAACCCCGCCGGTGGTTATAAAACATGGAATATCCGCAGCCCAATAGATACCCGCGCTGCTTACTGGGATAACATGTACTACCAGGTATATGAGAGCTTCCGCCGCAGCTGGCAGAACCGTGTATTCGGCGATATCAACATTTCTTACAAAATTCTCCCTTACCTGACCTATACCACAATTGCCCGTGCCAGCATTCTCAACTATGGTGGTGATGGTCGTATTGCATCTTATGGTCTGGAGATTCCCAGCTATAATATCAACAATGGTACCTTCCAGGACTATAACTTCGAAAATCGCCTGGAATTCAACAAACGTTTTGGCAACTTCGGTGTTCGTCAACTGGTCGGTTCTAACTTCATGAGACAAACACGGAAGTACAATTCTGCCAGCACAGTTGGTGGTCTTTCTGTTCCTGACCTGTACAGCATTTCTGCTAGTATCGATCGTCCATCAGTAGGCAATACCTGGCTTGATTTTCGGATGAATTCACTTTATACAAATGGTAGCTACGATTATAAGAACTTCCTGTTCTTAGATGTTACACTGCGTAATGACTGGACATCATCATTGCTGCCTGGTAGAAAGAATACGTTCCTGTATCCGTCAGTTTCAACCAGTTTTGTATTTACCGATGTACTGGAAACCAGTGCCAAGTTTAAAGAGATTCTCTCTTATGGTAAACTGCGTGCAGGTTATGGTAGAACTGGTACAGATCCTGGTGCATATGCCCTCAATCCTACTTATGGTCTGGGTACTCCTTATGGCAGCAACCCTACCATGTCAGTACCTACAACAGTATATGATATTGCGATCAAGCCTTCTCTGACTAAGGAATATGAAATCGGTACAGAGTTGAAATTCCTGAAAAATCGTATTGGATTGGATTTTGCCTGGTATCGTAAAGATGGTGTGGATCAAATCGTTAATTTGGGTGTGACAAATTCATCTGGCGCTAGTTCTGTGTGGTTGAATGCAGGCCTGATTCGCAGCCAGGGCTTTGATTTGGCGATTGATGCGAGCATCATTAAAACACGTGACTTTAGCTGGGATGTTCAATTCAACATCGCAAGAAATATTTCTAAAGTAATTGATCTGGATTCTGCGAAAGGACTTCGCAACCTGAACCAGGGTACAGCATCTTTTGGCCCCAGTGTTAACGCACGCATAGGTGAAAAATGGGGTGCTATCATCGGTACACGTCCGCTGATTGATGAAAAAACAGGTCTTCCTGTGATCACAGCTGCGGGTAACTGGGTACGTCAAACTAACCAGATTCTTGGTTATTCACTGCCTGAGTATATGGGCGGTGCTGTAACGACTTTCCGTTATAAAAACCTGAGTTTATCCGGTACCCTGACGTTCCAAAGAGGCGGTATGTTCTACTCTACTACACGCCTGTGGAACCTGTACTCTGGTCTGAGTGCTGAAACTGTAGGCAACAACGATAAAGGAAATCCGCTGCGTGATGATCCAGCCGATGGTGGCGGTATCCGCGTAGATGGTGTACTGGCTGACGGAACACCTAAAACAGTATACGTAGAGGCTCAGACTTACTATAGTAATATGTATGGTCTGCATACGCCATTCCTCTCCAAATCTTCTTTCCTGAAACTTGCAGAGCTGAAACTTGCGTATACGATCAAAGCTAATACGCTGATCAAAGGTATTAAGGACATCAACATTGCTGCAAGCTGCCGTAATCCCTGGTTGATTTCTGCACCTGCTAAAAAATGGGGTATCGATCCTTCAGAGCTGGAAAACGCCAACTCTTATTACGAAGGTGGCCAGTTGCCGATGGTTCGTAGCTATGGTATTAACGTAACATTCGGATTCTAATAGTTTGGAAACCTAAAAAGAATTAAATGATGAAAAAAAATAACATTAATATAAAGCTGTTGGCCCTGCCAGCCATGGGAGCTCTGCTTTCACTCGGTTCGTGCAAAAAAACCTTCGATTTCGAAGGTGCCAACCTTAATCCTTACGGTGCTACTGTGCCTGTAACGCAGAACCTGCTTACCAATGCGCTGCGTAGTGTGCCTTCACCGGTTAACGAAGCTCTCGGTTCATTGTATTCTCAGCACCTCGGTGAGGTGCAGTATACGGATGCGTCACGCTTCAGCGGTCTTAACTTTGCCTATGGCGGTTACTATACCGGACCGCTGTTGTCACTGACCAAAATTATCGAGTTGAATAGTGACCCGGCTACCGCATCTTCTGGCCCTGTTATCAATGGCGGTTCCAATGCCAACCAGATTGCTGTAGCGCGTATTCTGAGGGCTTATTTCTTCTTCCATATCACGAATCGCTGGGGAGATATTCCTTATTCAGAAGCCCTGAAGCAAACAGCAAACATGGTTCCGAAGTTTGATCGCCAGCAGGATGTATACAATGCCCTGTTTACAGAGCTGAAGGAAGCTGCTAACCAGTTTGATGCCGGTGTAGCGGTGAAAGGAGATATCTTCCTTTCGGGTAATGCTTCCCGTTGGAAACTCTTTGCCAACTCCCTGCGCCTGATCATGGCTCTGCGGATATCTAAAATTGATCCCGCTAAAGGAAAGGCTGAGTTTCTGGATGCGAAAGCAGGTGGTGTGATCACCGCCAGTTCTCAGGATTTCAAATACGCTTATCTTTCAGAAACCGCTAACCAGAACCAATGGTATGCCCGTTACCTCACCCGTTTCGACTATGCCATTAGCAAACCTTTCCTGGATTATCTGGTTTCTGTAAGTGATCCCCGTATTCCCAAATTTGCTGACAAACCCACTAACCCGGTTGCCGGCAATCCTGAATACGTAGGTATGCCTTACGGTCTGGTAAATACATCAGGTATTCCTAATACCTCTGTATCATTCATCGGTAGTAGCCTCCGCACTCAAAGTGCACCCGAGTATATCATTCCTGCTGCACACGTACTCTTCACCCTGGCTGAAGGTGAAGCACTGGGCTGGAATGCTGCCGGTACTCCTGACCATGTAGCAGCTGCCAACTATTACCTGCAGGGGATTGAGCAGTCTATGCGCCAGTATGGTGTATATGATGCTACTGCCTTTGCTACCTATGTAGCAGGCGCTAACGTTGCTTACACTCCTGCCCGCGCTATCGAACTGATCTCTTATCAGCGCTGGGTGGCTCTGTATCTCAACGGTTATGAAGCCTGGAACGAATGGAAAAGAACTGGTTTCCCCGTTCTTAGCCCCGGACCAGCTCCTGTTAATACTACACAGATTCCCCGTCGTCAGGCTTACTCCACCCAGGAGCGTGACCTGAACAATGCGAGCTATCTGGAAGTAGTTGCCCGTCAGGGTGCAGATAACCTGGATACCCGTATGTGGTGGGACAAACAATAATCCTCAGATTATTAACAACCCAATAAAAGAAACTGCCTCCTGCAAAGGAGGCAGTTTCTTTTTATAGCACACGATAAAAGAATTAAATCGCCAGATCATAGTTCATTTCCGGTCATAATCTAAAAACCAGTAGCTTTGAAATTCAATTAGATCTTATGTCTGAACAACAACCCAATCAGCTTAATATTGAAATATCTGAGGAAGTAGCTGAAGGTGTATATGCTAATCTTGCTATTATCACCCACTCACACGCCGAGTTTGTAGTGGATTTTGTAAATGTAATGCCCGGTACGCCCAAAAGTAAAGTGAAGAGCCGCATCATACTCACCCCACAGCATGCCAAAAGGTTTATGAAAGCCATGCAGGAGAATATTGCCAAATTTGAATCGGTAAGTGGTCCCATCAAAGATCTCGAGGAAATGCAACTGCCTGTTAATTTCGGCGGACCTACCGCACAGGCCTGAAATGGAGTGTATTCCTAATACTATAACAAGCCTTCATCTGCAAAGCTCGTATAACCATTCTTTGTAACGATCAGGTGGTCCAAAACCTGGATATCAAATAATGAAGCGGCCTCCATTAGTTTCCTCGTAAGTGTTTTGTCGGCCATGCTGGGTTTCAGATTGCCGGAAGGGTGATTATGACAAAGTATGAGGCCTACAGCCTGATGATCGAGTGCTTTGCTGATTACTATCCGCGGGTCGACAATAGTTGCTGTGATACCGCCCTGGCTGATTATTTCGAAATGTACAACCCGGTTGGCACGATTCAGGAAAATGACTCCAAATACCTCAATCCGATAGTCCTGTAAATGGGCTTTAAGGTAATTGGCCACATCTTCGCTGGAAGCTAACTGTTGCTGCACCTGCCCACTGGTTTCCATTCGCCTTCCTAATTCCAGACCCGCCTGCAGCAAGAGGGCTTTGGCTTCACCCATACCATCAATTTCCTGCATCTCCTTCAACGTAAATTGAGACAGATTAGTCAACTTTCCACCCGCCCGCTGGAGCAGCTCGCGGGCAATTTCCATTACACTACGGGTCTTACTGCCGTTACGAAGCAGAATGGCAAGTAATTCCGCATCGCTAAGCGCCTGAACCCCAATGGAAAGTAGTTTTTCCCGGGGACGATCGTCTTTTGCCCATTCCTTAATCGAGTATTTCTGCGCTTGCATAAAACAAGTTTAGCTTATATTTTTATTCTAATAATGTGTTTTTTCTGATTTAAAAACAGAAAAACACCAGCATCCAAACTTTTGAAAAACCGATAAAATCTGTATTTTATGAAATCCAGGTCCTCCAGCGTAGGGGCATTGCACCCCATACTTTTCGTGGCTGTGATGTACGTTGTTGTATTGTTTCTCTCGATTTTTATTTGCTCATCTATCTTTTACACTCTGAATGGAGATTCCGCATCGGGTGCCAGCAATACTAGCCAGGCAGCTGTGCAGAAAAAAACAGTACCTGCACATATGGCTACCGCTGTAGTGGTACGTTGATAAACAGCTCAATTTTTTCCGTGGCAGGCTGGGGTCTATTGCAGTGATATTAATATCTTCGCGGCACCAAAGAGTTCCTTTGGATATATTTTGATCCCATGCAGTCTGCTAAAATCTTTGCCGGCACCAGTTCCGGCGAACTGGCCGATAGTATTTGTAAAAAATATGGAGCCCGGCCGGGTAAGATAGCTATTCAGCGTTTCAGCGATGGCGAAATCTGCCCTGTTTTTCTCGAAAGTATCCGTGGAGACTTTGTTTTCCTCGTACAAAGTACCAATTCACCGGCCGATAACCTGATGGAGTTGCTTCTCATGATCGATGCCGCCCGCCGCGCTTCGGCCTACAAAGTGATCGCTGTTATTCCCTATTATGGTTATGGACGCCAGGACCGGAAAGATAAACCCCGGGTAGCGATTGGCAGTAAGCTGGTAGCCAATATGTTAACTGCAGCCGGAGCGGATCGCATTATCACCATGGATCTCCACGCACCTCAAATTCAGGGTTATTTTGATATTCCCGTAGACCACCTGGATAGCCATGCAGTTTTTATCCCCTATATAGAGAATTTACGGCTCGAAAACCTTACCTTTGCGGCCCCCGACGTAGGTGCAACCAACCGTATCCGCGAAATCGCCAACTATTTCAACGCTGAAATGGTTATCTGCGATAAGCACCGGAAACGCGCCAACGAAATTGCCAGTATGGTGGTGATAGGGGATGTAACCGGTAAAGACATTGTGATTATTGATGATATCTGTGACACCGGTGGTACGCTGGCCAAAAGCGCCGCACTGCTGATGGAAAAGGGAGCTCGTAGCGTACGGGCGCTGATCACCCATCCGGTATTAAGCGGTAAGGCCTATGAAAACCTTGAAAACAGTGTGCTTGATGAGGTTGTTGTTTGTGACACCATTCCCATTAAGCCCGGCAGTAGCAAGATAAAAGTGATCTCGGTAGCCGAACTGTTTGCAGTAGCCATCCGCAATGCGTTTGAAAATAAGAGTATAACAAGCCTCTTTATTCATTCACAAAGAAGGACCAGCCTCTGAATCAACGAACGTCATCTTTTAAACAAAAAAATAAAATGAAATCAATTACAATCGAAGGACAACTGAGGACCGGATTCGGGAAAACCGCCACCCGCCAGCTCCGCTCTCAGGAACAAGTGCCAGGTGTAATTTACGGGGGTGCAGCCGAAATCAATTTTTATGCTCCGGCTGCGGCTTTAAAGCCACTGGTTTACACATCCAGCTTCCAGATTGCCGAGGTATCAGTAGATGGTAAAACATACCGCACTATCCTTAAGGACCTGCAGTTTGACAAAGTAAATGATCAGCTGATCCACGTAGATCTGCTGGAACTGGTAGAAGACAAACAGGTAGTTGCCGACATTCCGCTGAAACTGGTTGGCGCCTCCAAAGGCGTAAAAGACGGTGGTAAGCTGGTAAGCAAAATGAAATCACTGAAGGTAAAAACTTACCCCAAGTACCTGAAAGAACATATTGAAGTTCCCATCGATGACCTGGAGCTGAATGGTAATATTCGTGTGGAAGATGTACAGGAAGCCAACTACGAAATCCTGAACTCTCCCCGTATCCCCATCGCTTCAGTAGTGATGACCCGCCAGCTGAAACAGGAAGAAGCAGCCGCTCCGGCGAAAGCTGCTCCGGCCAAAGCCGCTCCTGCAGCTGCCAAGAAATAAATAAGGTAATGAACGACCTGAACCCGCATCGGACTGATGCGGGTTTTTTTTAAACCTTAATAGAAATCCAGAATTTTACCACATGAAATTCCTGATCATTGGATTGGGCAATGTTGGAAATGAATATGCTCATACCCGTCACAACATCGGTTTTGATGTGGTGTATGCCTTTGTGTCCAAACATGGCGGCAACTTCCGTACAGACCGCCTGGCTTATGTGGCCGAAGTGAAGTGGAAAGGAAAACTCTTTATCTGCATTTGTCCTACCACCTACATGAACCTAAGTGGTAAAGCCGTTAAATACTGGATGGATAAAGAAAAGATCGCCCTCGATCATTCCCTGGTGATAGTCGATGATCTGGCCCTGCCCCTCGAAAAACTCCGGATCAGACCCGGCGGCAGCGATGCCGGCCACAACGGTCTCAAAAGTATAGCCGAAACCCTGCAAACAGCCGAATACCCCAAATTGCGTTTCGGAATAGGCAACAATTATCCCAAAGGAATGCAGGCCGACTTTGTACTCGGAAAATGGCAAAAAGACGAGGAACCCCTCGTGAAGCTTAAGATCGAAAAATCGGTGGAAGCCATCGAATGCTTTGCTAGTCAGGGCATAACAGCAGCTATGAACCAGGTAAATAATAAAGTCTTTTCTTTATGAGAAATCAGACTGATTACTTATTTTAGCAGCCTGACACCCCCCTGGTTTTTGAAATCCAATTAACTTATTGATTATTAGTGAATATATGGGATGAACAGTCCTGAGATAATGTATCCGATGTATTTAAACAACAACCATCCTGGATTATGAAGATTTTTTGCGTAGGCCGCAATTATGCCGAACATGCCAAAGAGCTGGGTAATGAAATTCCCGATGAGCCTGTCATATTCATGAAGCCCAAAAGCGCGCTTCTTCAACCGCATACCCCTTTCTATTATCCCGAATTTACCAATGAGCTCCATTATGAATGCGAACTGGTGATCCGGATCAGTAAAAACGGAAAGTATATCCAGGATAAATTTGCCAGCAAATACTACGATGCCATTACAACAGGAATCGATTTTACTGCCCGCGATATCCAGAACGAACTCAAATCAAAAGGTCTGCCCTGGGAAAAAGCCAAAGCCTGGGATAACTCTGCAGTCATCGGAAAATGGGTTCCTTTTACCGATGTAAAAAATAAAAAGGACATTAATTTCGGTCTCTATAAGAATAAAGAACTGGTACAACAGGGCAACTCTGCCCAGATGATCCACAATTTTGATAGTATCGTGTCCTATATCTCCAATTTCTTCTCCGTTAATATCGGCGATATCATCTTTACAGGCACCCCCGCTGGTGTGGGCGAAGCCGTAGTAGGTGACGAACTGGAAGGCTTCCTGGAAGACAACAGCATGTTTAAACTGGAAGTGAAGTAATTCCACCGAAAAGAACAGGCAGGACTGGTAACTGACGAATGTTCGTCTTACATTTGCTAATACCTTGCTTGTATTTCATGACGGACCATTCTCTCTTGCTAAAAGGCTTTGATCTGATGTGCCAGGCACGTGCCATGGCAGCTGTGTATGAAGCTAACAGATCAATCTGTAAATATGTACACTCCACCTCCCGTGGACACGAAGCCATACAGCTCGCTACTGCCTGGCAATTGATGCCACATGATTTTGTGAGTCCTTACTATCGCGATGAAAGCCTGCTGCTGGGCCTAGGATTTACTCCTTACCAGCTGATGCTGCAGTTACTCGCCAAAGGAGATGATCCTTTCACAGGCGGACGCGAATACTATTCACATCCCAATTGGCGTGGTACCGATAAACCAACTATTATTCATCAAAGCAGTGCCACCGGTATGCAGGCAATTCCCACTACCGGCATTGCACAGGGCATCCGCTATTGGGAGCAAATAGATGAACAACGCCTGCAGAAAGATCCGCAGGGCGAGAAGCCCCTTGTGATCTGTTCATTGGGCGATGCCAGCGTTACAGAAGGAGAGGTAAGTGAAGCGTTTCAGTTTGCAGCACTTAAACAATTACCGGTCATATTCCTGGTACAGGACAATGACTGGGGCATCAGTGTATCTGCCGGTGAAGCAAGAGCGATGAATGCATATGAGTATGCGGCTGGTTTTGCCGGGTTGAATCGTATTCAGGTCGATGGCAGTGACCTCGAAGCCAGTTACGCTATTATGCAACAGGTATGCGCCGATACAAGAAATACACGTCGCCCATGGCTGGTACATGCGCGCGTGCCTCTGCTGGGCCATCATACGAGCGGTGTACGAAAAGAATTTTACCGGGATGACGCAGACTGGCAAAAACATGAACAAAACGACCCATTTTCCCGGCTAAGACAACGACTGCTCGACTTACAGGTAAGCGAACAAACCCTGCAGGAGCTCGAAGAAAAAGCCAGTCAGTATATACGTGCCCAGTTTGACCAGGCAGTGGCAGCTTCCGAACCGTTGCCGGAAACAGCAACAAGCCATGTGTTTGCGCCCAGCCCCGTTACCACAGAAAAAGGCGAGCGTGAGCCGGCGGGAGCCGCCCGCATTATGATGGTAGATGCTGCCTTGTTTGCTATCCGTGAACTGATGGAGCAGCATCCGGAACTCGTACTGTATGGTCAGGATGTAGGCCGCAGACTCGGCGGCGTATTTCGCGAAGCGGCTACGCTGGCACAACAGTTTGGCGATCATCGGGTATTTAACACAGCTATCCAGGAAGCGTACATCGTAGGCTCAACTATAGGCATGAATGCAGTAGGCCTCAAACCCGTGGTCGAAGTACAATTTGGCGATTATATTTATCCCGCATTCAATCAGCTTGTCACCGAAATATCAAAGAGCAGTTATCTCACCTGCGGACGTTTTCCGGTATCTATGATCCTGCGTGTACCAGTGGGGGCTTATGGTGGAGGCGGGCCTTACCATAGCGGTTCGGTAGAAAGTACCTTGCTGTCTGTCAAAGGTATTAAAGTAGCATACCCCAGTAATGCTGCTGATATGAAAGGACTGCTGAAAGCTGCTTATTACGATGGCAACCCTGTTGTTATGCTCGAGCATAAGGGCCTTTACTGGAGCAAGGTACCAGGCACGGATGCAGCACGCACACCAGAGCCTGCCAGAGATTATATACTTCCCTTCGGAAAAGGACGTATCGCGCTTGCTGCCAGCAACAATCTGATCAACGAGGGAGATAGCGCTGTTGTTATTACATATGGCATGGGAGTATACTGGGCAATTGCCGCAGCACAGAGTTTACCGGGAAAAATTGAGATTATCGATTTGCGTACCCTGTTTCCGCTCGATGAAGAATTGATTTATGAGCGGGTAAAAATACATGGCAAATGCCTCGTGCTTACAGAAGAGCAGCAAAACAATTCTTTTGCCGAAGCACTCAGTGGCCGAATTGCCCGTCATTGTTTTACATGCCTCGATGCTCCGGTGCAGGTGCTCGGGGCCGCGAATGTGCCCGCTATTCCCATGAATATGATTCTGGAGCAGGCTGTTTTGCCCAACGCAGATAAAGTAAAAGCAGTACTGGAATCATTATTAAATAGCTGAGTCATCTAAGAAAACTGTAAAAGAAAAGCCGTGCCTTCTCCTTCGGCAGATTGCACCTGTATATTCCCTTTGTGCAGCATCATGATCTGCTTGCACAAACTTAGCCCTATACCACTTCCGTTTTTCTTGGTACTAAAGAAAGGGATAAAGATTTTATCAACTACTTCAGCAGCCATACCGGTACCATTATCAGCCACTTTGATAACCGTTTTCCGGTTGTTGGCCATGTAGGCCGATAATACAATACGCGGTTCACTCACTTCTTTTACAGCCTCCATTGCATTTACCATCAGGTTTATGAGTACCTGCTCCAGCAAATTGATATCAGCTTCCAGTTGTATATCAGTGTCTTTGAGAATGGTTTCCAGTTCAATATTTTTTTGCTCCAGTGTAGGCTGCATCAGCTGAAGCAGGTTCTCAAAAAGATCTCTTACATATACTTTTTTGAGATTGAGTGTGGTAATCTTGTTGAGATTACGATAGGTCTCGGCAAACTTGAGCAATCCCTCGCTGCGGCGTTTGATGGTTTCGATGCCGATTTCCATATCGTCTACAATACCCGATTCATTGTTGAGCTCCGATGCGGATAGTTGCAGCCGGTTTTTTAAGGTTTCGGCCAGTGAAGAAATAGGAGCTACCGAGTTCATGATCTCGTGGGTAAGCACACTCAGCAGTTTTTGCCAGGCTTTTGATTCGGTTTCATCCAACGCCGCATTTACGTTCTGGAAGGCGATGAGTTTATATATTTTCCCTTCTGTCTGAAAAGCAGTGGCAGAGAGCAATAGTTTTATCTGTGTCTTTTCCATCCGGGCAGATGCAATCTTGCTGCTGCCGGGTTTTAGTATCAGGATGTCTTCATACAATTCTGCATCGCGACGCTGCAGCGAATGAATTGTTTTCAGATAAGGCAATTGTAGCATCCGCTTCAGGGATTCATTCATCCATACCACTTCGCCGGTATCTTCTGTATAAGAAAGGATACCTGTTTCTACCAGTTCAAGTATTTTTTGCAGGTATTGATACTGCGTTTCTTTTTCCTTACTGATAACTTTGAAGGTGGTATTGATTTCATTGAATCCTTCGCGCAGCGATTGAATTTCTGCCGGTGCGTGACGGGTATCAAAATATCGTGAAAAGTCGCGGTAATGTACCGATTCCACAAACTGTTCCAGTTCCTGATGAGCCTTGCGCTGGAACTTATAGAATTCTGTAACCTGGTAAATGATTACCGGCAAAACAAGTACCAGGTAAACAAACAAACCTTTTACTATTAGAAATGCAGTACCTATCAGGGTAATGAGTAAAAGCAAAATCCTGATAATAATGCGCCATTCGTATTTTTTAAATGTCATATTTACTTAATCGGCGGTAAAGGGCAGTACGGGTGAGCCCCAGTTCTCTGGCGGCTTTGGTGATATTGCCATTATGTTTTTCGATCACTTTCAGAATCGTATTCTTCTCTACAGCACTCAATGTGGTTTCAGCGGGTTCCGCATCATTGGTCAATGCAGATTCGATGGGCGAAAAGATCAGATCTTTGGCCTGCAGCATATTGTCATCGGCCATGATTACGGCACGCTCAATGATATACTGCAGTTCGCGTACATTACCTGGGTAATGATGGCTCATGAGTTTTTCCAGCGCCTTGGTATCAAACTCGGGCAATGGTTTCATATACTTGTTGCTGTATACGCGGGCAAAATGCCGCGCCAGCAGAATGATATCATTGTTGCGTTTACGTAACGGCGGTACTATGATCTCGACCGTATTGATACGGTAGATAAGATCTTTTCTGAAACGGTTTTCATTGGCGAGGTCAACAAGGGGCACATTGGTGGCGCAGATAAGACGGATATCGACAGGCGTGGGCTCATTGCTGCCCAGCCGGGTTACCTGCCGGTTTTGCAGCACACTCAGCAGCTTGGCCTGCAGGTGTAGAGGAATATTTCCGATCTCATCAAGGAAGAGCGTACCATTGTTGGCCGATTCAAAACGACCGGTCCGGTCTTCACGTGCATCAGTAAAAGCTCCTTTTTTATGACCAAACAATTCGCTTTCAAAAAGTGTTTCGGTAAGTGCCCCCACATCCACTTTCACAAAAGGCTTTTCCTTACGCATGGAGTGCTGGTGCACCGCTTTTGCAATCAAATCCTTACCTGTACCATTCTCGCCCAGGATAAGAATATTAGCATCTGTAGGCGCGATTTTTTCAATTTTCTGAAAAATTTCCTGCATCGCTTCCGACTCACCCAGCAATTCGCGTCCAATAATTGAATTTGCTTCTGAGGATCCGGCCTTATTGCCTTTGCTGCCTCTGTGACGAAGCGTATCCTTGATAGTTGTCAGCAATTTCTCATTGTGCCAGGGCTTTACCACAAAGTCCGAAGCACCCTCTTTCAGTGAGCGAATGGCGAGATCGATGTCGCCATAGGCTGTGATCATAATCACGGCCATATCGGGTTTGAGCTTGCGGATTTCCTTAAGCCAGAATATTCCCTCATTGCCGGTATTGATAGAGCTGTTGAAATTCATATCCAGCAGGATCATATCATACTGATCCCGCGAAAGGTGCCAGCGAAGGTTTTCAGGATTTTTTTCCGTTACCACTTCCTTCGCCTCTGTTTTGAGCAGCAGGCGCACGGCGGTTAGCACATCCAGATCGTCGTCAACAATCAGTATCGAAGCATTCTTCAAATTCATGGTAGGCATGGTACTGCGCTTATTATTTTATAGTTCGCAGACCGGCTGCAATTATACCATAATTACAAAGTGATGGCAACTAATTTTTTATAAAAAAACGCCTATTTTTTACTGTATCAAAACCGGACAGTGGTTGTATCAGATGCGAACGAATTCGTAGCATATCTCCGTACAACTAACTGCAAATCAATTTCTTTCAGATCTGGCATATTGTTGCCTTAGTACCGGACAGCCGCTTCCGGGTAACTGGTGCGGCGGTTTTAAAGTGACTATTTTGATCATTTACTAAAGCATGTAAAACAGTGGATCGAGTTATTGCAAAAAAGACATGGAGTAAGAAGCGTATCATCACCATTGCCGGTGTGGTGGGTGTGGCGGCCCTGATTGGCGCCAGCTATTATTTTACTTCCGGAAAATCGCGGCTGAATGTTGACATGGAACGTATTACCATTGGTGAAGTGAAACATGGTACTTTCCAGGAGTTTATTCCCGTCAATGGCGTAGTAATGCCTATAAGCACTATTTTTCTGGATGCCCTCGAAGGCGGCCGGGTAGAAGAAAAATTTGTGGAAGACGGAGCCATGATGAAAAAAGGCGAGCCTATTCTGCGCCTCTCAAACACAGACCTGGAATTAAACCTCATAAACCAGGAAACTTCTGTATATAACCTGCTGACCCAAATGCAGATTTCACAGAATGCAGCCCGCCAGAATACCATCAGCAAACTCAACCAGATGACCGATGTGGAAAGCACCCTGCGTGAGGCGGAGCGTATTTATAAACTCAACAAACTGCTGTACGAAAAAAAGGCAATTGGCCTGCAGGAACTGCGCCAGGCAGAAAATAATTACAACTATCAGTTGGAGAAAAGACGCCTTTCTGAAGAAATTCTGAAACAGGATTCTATCAGCAGCAAACAGGAAGTGAATCAGGCCAGTCAGTCTTATGCGCGTACACAAAATGCACTGGGTGTAATGCGTAAAAAGGTGGGTGATCTGATCGTGCGCGCCCCCGTTGATGGCCAGCTTACCTCACTGGATGCGGAGATAGGCCAGTCTAAAAATAAAGGCGAACGCCTGGGACAGCTCGACATCCTCAGCGGCTTTAAAGTAAGGGTGGAAATAGACGAGCATTATATTTCCCGTATCTATACCGGATTGATGGGACAGTTTTCTTTCGCCGGCAAAGACTATAAACTCAAGATTAAAAAAGTATATACACAGGTAACCAATGGCCGCTTCCAGGTAGATATGGAATTTGAAGGGGAAGTGCCTGCAGGTATCCGCCGTGGACAAACCCTGCAGATCCGCCTGGCATTAAGCGACGAAACAACAGCTCTCCTGCTGCCCAAAGGAGGATTCTACCAGCTTACTGGTGGCAACTGGATCTTCAAAGTGAGTGAAAGCGGAAACACCGCCTACCGCGTAGATATTCAGCTGGGGCGTCAGAATCCTGATTATTACGAAGTACTGCAGGGATTGAAGCCGGGCGACAAAGTAGTTACCTCCAGCTACGAGAACTATGAGAAAATGCAGGAACTGGTTCTGAAAAAATAATCAACATCGAAAACTAAAAGCCATGCTACTTAAATTTTTATCCGTTGTACTGACCTGCTGGTTATCGCTGTTTGCTACTCCTGGCAAACGCACCGTGGAAGAGAAAGATACCTGCAAAGGCAAAACACAACAGGAAGGCTGCCAGCAGACCGCTGGTACCGGATATGATCTGTCTACTGTAGACTATCTTATACTGAACATTTAACGTCAACCCGTATACATATTTATTTAAAAAAGAAAAAATGATCAAGATAACTAATCTCGAAAAGATCTACCGCACTGAAGAAGTGGAAACGGTTGCCCTCAACAAGCTTTCCATGGAAGTGAAGGAAGGGGAGTTCGTAGCTATCATGGGACCTTCGGGTTGCGGCAAGTCAACCTTGCTTAATATCCTCGGATTGCTGGATGACCCCGATGCCGGTAGTTTTATTTTCAATGGCATTGAAGTAGCAAAATTCAATGAACGCAAACGTGCCGATCTGCGCAAACGCAATATCGGTTTTGTATTCCAGAGCTTCAACCTGATTGACGAGCTTACCGTATTCGAAAATGTGGAGCTTCCACTCATTTATACCGGTGTTAAATCTTCTGATCGCAAAAAAAGAGTCGAGGAAGTACTGGATAAGGTACAGATCATGCATCGCCGCAATCACTATCCCCAACAACTATCGGGTGGTCAGCAACAGCGTGTGGCCGTAGCCCGCGCAGTAGTTAACAGTCCCAAGCTTATTCTGGCGGATGAGCCTACAGGTAATCTGGACTCTTCAAACGGTAATGAAGTAATGCAGATGCTCACGGATCTGAATGAGCAGGGAACTACGATTGTGATGGTAACACACAGTGAGCATGATGCCCGCTACAGTCATCGCATTATCCGTATGCTGGATGGCCAGACTGTTTTGGAAAATATTATGGTATAACACGATTTTTTAAGTGTAAAGTATAACCAGCTGTTATGATCAAGAACTATCTGAAGATAGCGCTGCGCAATATTAAGCGGCACAAAGGATTTGCATTTCTGAATATTTTTGGATTATCTGTAGGGTTGGCAGCCTGTCTGTTACTGTTTATCGTTATTCGTTACGAAAACAGCTACGACAAATTCCTGCCGGAACATGAAAGTGTATATCACATTGCCACGCAGGATAAAACCGCAGATGGATTATTTCATACTCCGGGCATTCCATTTCCAGCACTGGATGCCGTAAGACTGGATATACCGCAGGCGACTACCGGGGCATTGTATGCCAGCTATGGTAGTCAGATATCCGTGTTGGGTAAAACACCTAACGACCCTGCCACTAAAAAATTTATGGAAGGCTCGGGTATCTTTTATGCAGATCCCGAGTTTTTCAAAGTATTTCAATATAAATGGCTTCAGGGCAGTCCCGAAGTACTGAAAGAGCCGAACGTAACCGTACTCACCCAAAAAGCAGCTGAGAAATATTTTGGCAGCTGGAAAGATGCTATTGGCCAGTATATCCGGATGGATAATGCCATCGATTATAAAGTGAGCGGTATACTCGAAAACCCGCCCGCAAATACGGACTTTCCCCTGGCAGTAGTACATTCATTGATTACATCCCGTAATAATGCGCGCGCTACACAGTATTCTACAGACTGGGGGTCTACTACAAGCAATTTTCAATTGTATATGAAATTGCCTGCAGGCGTTTCACAGGCTGCTATTAATAAGCAGTTACAGATATTCAGCGACAAACATTATGAAAACCAGAATTCATCTAACAAACGGCTTAATTTCTTACGCCCGTTAAAGGATGTTCATTTCGATACACGCTTTGGCAACCTGGGTACTCACGTTATTTCCAGGAGCACTTTATGGACACTGACTCTTATCGGTGTATTTATCATGCTCATGGCCTGTATCAACTTTATTAACCTGTCTACTTCCCAGGCTATAAACCGGTCAAAGGAAATCGGGGTAAGGAAAGTTCTGGGAAGCAGAAGAAAAGACCTTTTCTGGCAAATGATGGGCGAAACGGGCATTATTGTTTTCATTTCGCTGGTACTGTCTTTTGTGCTGGCAGCTATTTGCCTGCCTTTTATTACACATATTGCTTCTATTCCCGAGTCGCTCAACATATTTACAGCTGAGATATTGCTCTTTGCAGTGATTACGGGTGTGGTGGTTACTCTTTTTGCGGGATTTTATCCCTCCCTCATCCTTTCCGGATTCACTCCATTGCTGGCGTTGAAAAATAAGATAACGTCTGCCAGTATCGGTGGCATTTCATTGCGCCGTGGATTGGTGATCACCCAGTTTGTTATATCACAGGTGTTGCTGATAGGCACAATTGTAGCCATAATGCAAATGGACTATGTACACAAAGCCGATCTTGGTTTCAATAAAGAAGCGGTGCTGGTATTGACTGGTAATGCAGATAGTGCGGTGAATGCGAAGCAGGCCTCTTTCAAACAGGAATTGCTGCGGGTGCCTGGTGTGCAGTCTGTATCTTATAGCAGTGATATGCCTTCTTCAGAAAACAACTGGGCTACCAATTTTGCTTTTGATCATAAACCAGATGCGGAGTTTTCGCTTTATCTCAAGTTTGCAGACGAAGACTATTTTAAAACATATGGACTGCAACTGCTGGCCGGATCAGTTTATGCACATAGTGATACCGTACGGGATGTAGTGGTGAACGAAACTGTTCTCAAACGGCTGGGCATTAAGAACCCGCAAGACGCTGTAGGCAAGGAACTGCGTACCGGTCGCGGCCCCTGGCGCACCGTTGTGGGCGTGGTAAAAGATTTTAAGACCAACTCGCTCCGCGAAGAGACCAAGCCAACTATGATAGCTCCGCGTCAGCGCGATTATTATAATACATCCGTTAAAATAAATAGTACTAACCTGGCTACTACGCGTAAACAGGTAGAAGCATTATGGGATAAGTTTTTCCCCGATTACGCTTTTGTCAGCTTCTTCATGGAAGAAACCATTGAAAGTTTTTATCAGCAGGAGACACAGCTTTCATTGCTGTATAAAATATTTGCAGGCATCGCCATCCTTATCTCCTGCCTGGGATTGTATGGTCTTGTATCTTTTATGGCTGTACAACGTACCAAGGAAGTAGGCGTGCGTAAGGTACTGGGAGCATCTGTATCTAATATTATGTACCTGTTTTCGAAAGAATTTACCCTGCTGATCCTGATCGCATTTGTACTGGCAGCACCACTGGCCTGGTATATGATGAATAACTGGCTCGGTAATTTTGCTTACCGTGTTTCTATGGGAGCAGGCGTTTTTGTAGGTGCGGTATTGCTGTCTGTACTTATAGCCTGGATTACCGTGGGCTACAAATCATACAAAGCAGCTGTTGCCAATCCGGTTAAAAGCCTGCGCGCCGAGTAAGCGCAGACTGATTTACATGAGAAGGTAGATTTAAAACGACCATCCGTTTTAAACCCATTATATGGATAAGCAATCCTGCCAGGCGTAAAGCCAGGCAGGCTTTTCCCTGTTTCAGACATATTAACCTTACATTCTAAAGCCATGCTTAAAAACTACCTTAAAATTGCGCTCCGGAAACTGCAGAAGAATAAGCTGTATTCCGGCATTAATATTATCGGCCTTACAATTGGCCTGGCCGCCTGTCTACTCATTGCCGTTTTTATCCGTAGCGAACTGGCCTATGATCAATTTCATACCAACAAAAACAGGATAGCCCGTGTTACGATGGATTATCAGCAGTCTGGCACTGCTACCACCACGGCCGTTACTGGTACCAAACCTGGACCTCAGTTTAAAAGAACCTTTCCCGAGGTACAGGATTTTGTACGTACTTATATCGCCAGCCGCGTAGTAGGCAATGGCGCCGATATGTTTGAGGAGCCATCGGTATTATATGCCGACTCTTCTTTCTTCCACGTATTTTCTTTTCCGCTTGTACAGGGACAGGTTGCTACTGCATTGGATGTGACTGATAAAATTGCGATCAGCAGTACTACCGCAAAAAAGTATTTTGGGAAATCAGATCCCATTAATAAAGTGCTGAAAGTAGGTACGAAAGATTTTACAGTTTCAGCAGTGTTCGCAGATATTCCGCAGGAATCACAACTCAAATTCGATTTTGTGACCCGGTTCGACAACCTGGGCAGCTTTACCCAGGAAGAAAACTGGTGGACAGCCAACTGGATCACCTACCTGATATTAAAAGATGGAGCCAGTATGCCGGCTCTGCAGAAGAAGATAGATGAATTTATGAAAACGCCGGAAGTACGCAAAGAGGCACGTCTTGGCAATAGCAACGACTACCTGCGGTACAACCTTGAACCGTTGACACAGGTGCACCTCCATTCCAAACTGGCCGGTTTTGAGCCAAACGGCAACATGCGGTACATCTATATTTTTTCCATTATAGCACTGCTGATACTGGTAATTGCCTGTGCCAACTATACAAACCTGGCGGTAGCACAGTCTGCGGCACGCACCGGAGAAATTGGTATGCGCAAGGTTATGGGTGCATCGCGCCGGCAGGTATTTTATCAGTTTATGGGCGAGTCTGCATTGATCACGCTAATAGCAGGCATGCTTTCAATTGCAGTTGCTGCCATGATGGTGCCTTATTTCAATGAGATAACCGGCAGGGCCTTTACTGTTTCGGATGTTATGCAACCTGTTGCTGTTGTGCTGCTGCTACTCTGCGTGTTGATCGTGACCATACTTGCAGGTATTTATCCGGCCCTGGTCATTTCAGGTACAGGTATAATGAGTATACTGCGTAAAGGATTCAATTTTACAGGCGGCAATACGACCTTACGCCGTACGCTGATAGTGGCACAGTTTGGTATTTCCGTTTTCCTGATCATATACACCGGCATCATTTTGCAACAGATGAAGTATATGCGCGAGAAAAATCTCGGGTATGACCGCGATCACATACTTGTACTGCCTGTAGACCGTAAAATGAAGGAAAACTTTGTGGCATTAAGAGATGCTATTGCCAATGTGCCGGGAGTAAACAGTGTAACCGGAGCTTATGAAACACCGGAGTTTATTGAGTGGGGTGATGGTATTGTGGCCAATGATGAAAAAGGCCAGCATTCTATTTCGCTCAATGCATTGCCGGTTGATCTGGGCTTTACCTCAACCATGAAAATGCAAATGGCCGCCGGACGCGATTTTACCGAATCTGATTTTGCACTGATGGATACGTCCAGTAATGGAGCAAATTTTCGCCAGCCATATATAATCAACGAAGCGCTGGCCCGGAAGATCGGCTGGACACCCGAAGAATCTATCGGACGCACGATTGAAAAAAGTGATCCGGGCCCTGTTGTGGGCGTGGTAAAAGATTTTCACTTCGAAAGTCTTCACGAGCCGGTCAAACCGCTTGTAATGTTTCTGAGCCGCGATTTGGTACTCACATTTATGGTGCGTATCAGCGGAAATCAGCAACAGGCTATTTCGCGACTGGAAACATTGTGGAAAGAGCGGGTGCCTCATCGGCCTTTTCAGTACCATTTTCTTGATGAAGATTATAATAAATTATATCAGGCAGAACAACGTAGTGCAACATTGTTTGTTGCCGCTGCGACTTTAGCCATAGTACTGGGCTGTCTCGGCCTGTTTGGTCTGGCTGCGTTTACCACTACACAGCGTGTAAAAGAGATTGGTATCCGCCGTGTACTGGGAGCAGGATTGGGAAGTATTGTTATGCTGATTGCCAGCAATTTTCTGTGGATGGTGGGTATCGCCATTGTACTGGCTGCTCCGCTGGCCTGGTATGCGGGCAATCGGTGGTTGCAGGATTTTACCTATCGTATTTCGGTAAGTGCATGGCTCTTTGGAGCTACAGCTGTAGTGGTTGTTTTGATAGCATTATTGACCGTAGGCTACCAGGCCATCAAAGCGGCAATAGCTAACCCCGTCAAAAATTTAAGAATCGATTAATTAATCAGACTATGTTTCAATATCTGAAAATTGCTCTAAGGCAGTTTAGAAAAAATACTGGCTTTTCGGCATTAAATATTCTGGGCCTGGCATTGGGAATGGCTTGTGCCACACTTATTGTACTATGGATCGGAAGTGAGTATTCCTATAACCGGTTTCATAAACAATATGATAACCTGTACCAGATAATGGAAAGCCAGACCTATGACGGGAAAATATTCACTTTCGCATCTATGCCCGGTCCCTTTGCTGCAGCAGCTAAACAGGAACTTCCCGAGATTGAGCTGGCAGCCCGTACAGACTGGGGGTATCGAATACTTTTTTCGCGGGAAGATAAAATGATCAATGAGGTCGGGTATTTTACTGACCCCGATTTTTTCAAGATGTTTTCCTTTAAAGTACTCAAAGGAGATACAACAGGTTTGCTGCAGGATCCGGCTTCGATCGCTATCACTAATAAAATGGCCGAGCGTTTTTTTGGTAAGGAAGATCCGCTGGGAAAACAGCTGCGGGCCAACAACGATAAACTGTACCAGGTAAAAGCAGTAATCGAAGCGCCTTCACGCGAAAGTTCGCTCCGCTTTTCATGGCTGGCTTCTTTCCGCATTTATGAAGAGCAGAATGCCTGGCTACGGGGCTGGGGCAGCAACGGCATACAGACTTTTGTAAAACTAAAGGAGGGCACAAACACAGAAGCCTTGAATAAAAAGCTGAATGGATATATAGTCGCAAAGGATAGTAATGCTGCTGCTCATCCATTCCTGTTGCCTATGAAAGACTGGCGCCTTCGCTCCAATTTTGTGGACGGTAAGCAGAGCGGTGGCCGTATACAGTACGTCCGTCTTTTTAGTATTGTAGCTTTGCTCATTATACTGATTGCATGCATCAACTTCATGAATCTGGCTACAGCACGCTCCGAACAAAGAGCACGCGAAGTAGGTGTACGTAAGACGATGGGAGCGGGCAGGGGTGGCCTCATCCGCCAGTTTTTTACAGAGACTATTGCTATGGCTTTTTTGTCAATGCTGCTGGCCGCTTTGCTTGTTGCGCTCACCTTACCGGCGTTTAATAAACTTGTGGAGAAAGAACTGAGCCTTGACCTGAGCAACCCTGTCATATCACTTGGCCTGCCGCTTATGGCACTTGCCTGCGGAGTACTGGCCGGTATTTACCCGGCACTTTATCTTTCTTCTTTTAACCCGGTAACTGTTTTTAAAGGGTTGAAGATTGGTAAAAATTCAGCCACAGTGTATGTGCGCAAAGGACTGGTTGTTACGCAGTTTGCCGTTTCTATTGTACTTATCATTTCCACCATTATTATTTATCAGCAGATTCAACATGCCAAAAACAGAGATTTGGGTTATGATAAGGAAAATGTGATTTATTCGGGACTCAATGGCGATATGAACACCCGTTTTCCGGCCATATATAACGATCTGATGGCTACAAATGTGGTAGAGAATGCTGCACTGGCCACTTCACCCGTGATAAACATTGGGAGCAGCAGCGGCAATTTTTCCTGGCAGGGTAAAGAACCGGGCTCAGAGCTGCTGGTGTCTGTACTGCAGGTTACTCCTCAGTTTGTGCCGGCCATGGGTATGAAACTCAAATCGGGCCGTAATTTTAATGATGCCATTACTCCTGACAGTAACCGTATCATCATCAACGAAACAATGGCAGGTATTATGGGAAAGGAAGATCCTGTGGGAAAGATTATTACCCAGGGCTCGTCCAGTTACACAGTAGTGGGCGTAGTTCAGGATTATATCTATAACAACATATATAATAAACCTGAGCCGCTGATCCTTTTTTGCGATACGAGCAATGTATTTACCATGATGATACGCCTTAAAGCCACTTCTGATCTCAAGGCTTCACTGGCCAGGGTTGAAAAAGTAGTCAAGACGCATAGCCCGGCTTATCCGTTTGAATATACATTTCTCGATGCGGCCTTCAACGACCGTTTCAAAAGTGAGATGCTTATCGGTAACCTCTCACGCGTTTTTGCCATCTTAACAATTATCATTTCCTGCCTGGGCTTATTCGGACTGGCGGCCTATACAGCTGAGCGAAGGACCAAGGAAATAGGAATACGGAAAGTATTGGGTGCATCGGTACCTGGAGTGGTGGCTATGCTGTCAAAAGATTTTATCCGCCTGGTGGCACTGGCTGCAATCATAGCCTTTCCGCTGGCCTGGTGGTTTATGAATAGTTTTCTGTCGGAATATGCATACCGTGTACAGATACACTGGTGGGTGTTTGCATTGGCAGGCGCATTGTCATTTGCCATAGCCCTGCTAACAGTAAGCTTTCAGGCAATCAGGGCAGCATTGACAAATCCCGTAGACAGTCTGCGTTCCGAATAAGTATAAATGTATTGTATAAGCGATTGATGAAAGTTCTGGTATTAATTAAAAATGAATTATGCTGAAAAATTATTTCACAATTGCATGGCGGAATATTCTCCGCAACAAAGGCTTTTCTGCCATCAACCTGCTGGGACTGGCTATAGGGATGGCTGCAACCGGTCTTATCCTCTTATGGGTGCAGGATGAGCTTTCCTGGGACCGGGATCAACAGCACTATGACCGTATTTATCAGGTGTATGCCAACCGAAACTTCAACGGTAATATCTATACAGATGGCTCCATTTTTTTGCCGGCTGCCGATGCCCTGGAACAAAGCAATCCACAGGTAGAAGCCGCCGTATTTACCTCTTACGGCGAACCGCAGGTGCTCGGACTGGCCGATAAGAAGATCAAGAAGAATGGTCTTCACGTTAGCCCTCATTTTTTTAAACTATTCAATTATTCCTTTATTGCAGGCAGTCCTGAAACGGCACTGGCCAACCCTGATGCGATCTTACTGACAGAGTCTTCTGCCAAAGCTTTTTTTGGCAATGAAAATCCAGTTGATAAGATATTACGTCTCGACAACCAGTTTGATGTGAAAGTGTCGGGCGTAATTAAAGATGTGCCCGCTGCAGCTACTCTGCAGTTTGACTTTATTACTCCTTACAATTTTTCTGCAGAAGCTATGCAGGACTGGAATAACTCCTATGTACGGCTTTTTGTACTGGCCCGGCCCAACGCCAGCACTGCAGCGCTTACCAGCAGCATGAATAAAATATTTGCCAGCAAGTCTGCACAGCTGGAGGCGGAGTTTATTCTGCACCCTATGAGCAAATGGCGTCTGTATAGCGATTTTAATGATGGAAAAAATACAGGAGGAATGATTGAGTATGTGCGACTGTTTACCATTGTAGCTATTGTGATCCTGCTTATTGCCTGTATCAATTTTATGAACCTCTCTACAGCCCGTTCAGAAAAGCGTGCAAAAGAAGTAGGTATCCGCAAGACCCTTGGATCAGAAAAGAAACAACTGGTTTTTCAGTTCTTTGCCGAATCGGTTTTGATGACTGTATTAGCATTTGTTCTGGCTATCGGTTTTATCTATTTGTCGATGCCGGCATTTAATACCCTGCTCGAAAAGAAGCTGGCACTTGACATCAATGAGCCATCATTCTGGTTTACTGCATTGGCAATTGTTTTATTTACCGGGCTTTTTGCCGGTAGTTATCCGGCATTGTATCTGTCTTCTTTTAACCCGGTAAAAGTGTTGAAAGGTACATTCTTGCCGGGCAAAAGTGCCGGGCTGCCCCGGCGTATGCTGGTAATTGGCCAGTTTGTAATAACGATGGTGCTGGTATCGGCGACGATTATCATCTACCGGCAGGTTCAGTATGTAAAATCACGAGATATCGGATATAATCCTGCCAATTTCCTCACTGTTCCTTCATCGCCGGAGGCCAACCGCAATTTCGATGTGCTGAAGCAGGAAATGCTAAAAGGCGGTTTTGTAGCAGGAGTTACGCGTACATCGGCACCACTTACGGCAATCTGGAATTTTGCGCCGGCTCCTGATTATGAAGGGAAGCCTGCTGGTGTTGAAATGATCGTATCTGCTATGGGCATTACAGGAGATTTTACCGCCACCACTGGCGTACGTATAGTGGCCGGTAGAGATATGGCAGGCACTCCGGCAGATTCTTCGTCGCTGCTGCTCAACGAAGCAGCCGTGAAAACAATGGGATTGAAACAACCGGTCGGTATGCGAATGAGATGGAATAACCAGGACTATACAGTCATTGGAGTGACGGCTAATATGGTGATGGCCTCGCCCTATACGCAGGTAGATCCAATGGTGATGGCTTATCGCCCCAACAATCCTGCATTTATGCATATCCGGTTAAAGGAAGGAGTAAAACTGCAATCGGCAATAGCCAGCCTTGAACAGCTTTTTCATAAATATAATCCGTCGGTTCCTTTCGAATACCAGTTTATCGATCAGCAGTTCAATGCCAAGTTTATTACTGAAGAGCTAATCAGTAAACTGATTAATGTATTTGCCGGACTGGCCATCTTTATTTCCTGCCTGGGGCTTTCGGGGTTGGCTGCTTATACTATTCGCCGCAGGGCAAAGGAAATAGGTATCCGGAAAATACTGGGAGCAAACCTGCAGCAATTGCTGATGATGCTGTCGCGTGAGTTTGTAATGATGGTACTGCTGGCTATGTGTATTGCTATACCGCTTACCTGGTGGGGAATGAATGTATGGTTGCAACAGTATGCATATCGCACACAGATCAGTATCTGGAGTTTTGTGGCAGCCGGGGCAGGGGTGTTATTCCTGACCATACTTACGGTATGGGTCAATGTGGGCCGTGCTGCTTTAACCAGGCCCGTTAAGAGTATACGTACGGAATAATGTATTTCCGTCATAGTTACTTTTTATTAACCTTCAATTACTGTCAAACGTGATACGCAATTATATAAAACTCGCCTGGCGGAATCTTGCCAAAAACAAGGCCTTTTCTTTCATAAATATTTTTGGCCTGTCAATTGGCCTTACATGCTGCATGCTGATTGGACTGTATATTCATCATGAGTTCAGTTACGATAAGCACTTCAAAAATGCATCAGATATCTATCAGCTGGGGACAACCTTTGTACGGCAGGGTAATGAAGACAATAATGCCAATACGCCTGCACCGATGGCCGGACTGATGCAACAGGAGTTTCCCGAAATTGAAAAATCAACCCGTCTTATACGCTTGTTTGCTGATGATAAAACACTTTTTCAGACCACGGTAGCCGGTGGCGGCAAAGGATCTTTTTATGAAACACAGGGATACCTGGCTGATTCAACATTTTTCCAGGTATTTGCTTATCCCTTTATCGAGGGTAATCCTTCAGCAGCGCTTATTGAACCTAATTCGCTGGTAATAACAGAACCCATAGCCCGCAAATTGTTTGGTAAGGAACCGGCCCTCAATAAAGTGGTTCATATCAGCAGCAATAGTAATGGTGATCATGATTTCAGGATCACAGGGGTGATTGCAGCTTCTACGCAGCCTTCACATATTGATGCGCGCTTTTTTATTTCATTAAAAGGAGGAGCAGTAGATGAATATCTCTCCCGGCAAACAGGTTTGGCCAGCAATAATATGTGCCATACTTATTTTGCCCTGCGCCCCGACAGTGATCCTGCTAAACTGGAGACAAAATTCAAATCATTTATTGATAAATATGCAGGAGCCGATCTGAAGGCAATGGGTATTTATAAACGCCAGTTTCTGACTAGACTTACAGACATTCATCTTTTTTCGCGTGCTAAAGATAATTTAACACCCGCGGGCAATACCACTTACCTGTATATTCTTGCTTCCATTGCACTTTTTACGCTGGTAATAGCCTGCATCAATTTTATGAATCTCTCTACTGCCCGCTCAGCAAAACGTGCGGCAGAAGTAGGGGTACGTAAAGTGCTGGGAGCAGAGCGCCGATCGTTGATTGGTCAGTTTCTTGGCGAGTCGCTCATTATGGCGCTTATTGGTTTTGTTATAGCTACCTTATTTACCTTTTTACTGTTGCCCGCTTTCATACAGGTATCAGGAAAAGACATTCAATTCTCCTGGACAGCTCATGGCTGGATGCTGGCATTATATTTTCTGCTGGCCGTAGTTACCGGCCTGCTGGCAGGTAGTTACCCCGCATTTTACCTCTCTGCATTTCAGCCAATCAAAGTATTAAAGGGAAGAATCAGCAATTCGCTGGCAGCTGTGTCATTAAGACGCGGACTGGTAGTGTTTCAGTTTGTGGTATCCGTAATTCTTATCGTAGCTTCTGTTGTGATTGGCAACCAGATGCGATACATGCGCAGTAAAGACCTGGGTTTTACAAAAGACCAACAGGTGGTGATACCCTTGCGAAGCGAAACGGCCAAAAAGGTCTATGCATCCATGAAAGATGAATTGCGTCGTAATCCGGGCATTATTTCCGTAGGCGCGTCACAGTATTATCCGGGTGTTTCACATCCCAGCGATATCCCGTTGTATAAAGAGGGGGGGAATATGAATGACGCCCACAGGGTGTATATGAATTATGTGGACGAAGATTTTATGCAGACGCTTGGCATACAGCCCGTGGCCGGCCGGTTATATTCGGCAGAGTTTAAGTCTGACACCAATAGCCGGATTATTCTCAATGAGCAGGCCATTAAGGATATGGGCTTTTCCAGCAGTAAAGATGCTGTACAGCAAAAGGTCTACGTCGACTGGCAAGGCGTAAACTATAAAATAGAAGTGATAGGTGTGGTACGCGATTTTCATTTTAATAATCTTCACTCTGCCATTGGTCCCTATGGTTTTCAATTGCAGAGCAACGGCGATTTCAATTATCTCGTAGCGCATGCCCGCAGCCAAAATCTGCCCGCTACTTTGCAAGCTATCGAAGGCAGCTGGCATAAGCTTAATCCCAACGAACCATTTGAATACAATTTTCTTGACGATGCCTTTCAGAAAAGTTATGCAGCTGATGAACGTTTAAACTCACTGGTTAGCTATTTTACGGTTATAGCGATTCTTATTTCTTGCCTGGGACTTTTTGGGCTGGCCACTTTCAGTGCTGAACAACGCACCAAAGAGATAGGAGTAAGAAAAGTTCTGGGCGCCAGTGTTGCGGGCATAATAGCTCTTTTGTCAAAAGATTTTATGCGCCTGGTAGCAATCGCACTGGTCATTGGCTGTCCGGTTGCCGGCTGGATTATGTATAGCTGGTTAAAAGATTTTCCATACCGTACCGGTCTCGGCTGGCAGGTATTTGCTATAACGGCAGCAGTATCCATGCTTATCGCCCTGCTCACCGTTAGTTTTCAGGCAATACGCGCGGCACTTATGAATCCTGTAAAGAGTCTGCGGACTGAATAAATTATCCATCATGCTAAGAAATTATCTGAAGATCGCCTGGCGTAATTTGAAAAAGCATAAGCTGTATGCATTGATCAATATGATCGGTCTGGGGGCAGGGCTGGGATTTGCCTTGCTGATAGGGGCTTATGTGTGGACCGAGTTGCAGGTAAATCAGCAGCTGAAGAACCCCAAACAGCAATACCTGATCAGGAGTGTGTGGAAAAATGCCAACCAGGGGTTTGAACTGGCTACCGCAGGGCCACTGGCCAAAGAGCTATATGTCAATTATCCCAATCTCGTGGCATCGTATTACCGGTATGACGGAGTTACGAGTAATGTATGCATGGGTGATAAATGCTTCAGGGAATCGCTGCAGATCGGCGATTCTACATTTATTAATATGTATGGGTTTAAGCTCAGCGAAGGTGATGCTGCAACCGCACTGAATCAACCGTACACAGCGGTAATTACGGCAAGTACGGCGGAGAAATATTTTGGAAAAAATCCGGCACTTGGGAAAATACTGAGCGTGGAAAATTTTTCCGGAGGTAAACATGACTTTTTAATTACAGGAGTGCTGGAAGACGCAGGTTATAATTCAGTGTCACGGCTTATAGATGATTACCCTACTTCTATTTTCGTATCAGACAAAAACCTCCAGTTTTTTGGAAGAAATATGGACTGGAGCAATCCGTTTATCGTTAATTATATTGAATTGAAGCCAGGCGTGTCGCCCAAAGACCTGGATGGCCCCATCAGGCAGCAGATCAGTCAGAACGCACATCCTTTTATTGCGGCTAATATGAAGACAGAACTGATGCCACTGAGTGAACTGCATCTGCAGGCTAATAAGGGGCTGATAAGGAAAATGCTGTATGCTCTTTCAGCTATAGCTGTTTTCATCCTGTTTATGGCTGCGATCAATTTTGTGAATATGTCTGTGAGCAGAGCATCAACGCGTATGCGGGAGATCGGAGTACGTAAAGTGGCTGGCGGGCGCCGCTGGCAGCTGATCATGCAGTTTATGACAGAGTCGGTGGTAATAACCACCTTCAGTATGATAATGGCATTGGTGGTTTACATGCTCGTAAAGGATCTGGCAGAAAGTATACTTGGCCGTGACCTGCCGGCATTGACCAGCTTCCCGCTGCATTTTGCAGCTTATATTCCACTGGGTATACTGGTCATTGGCCTTTTGGCAGGAATATACCCTGCACTGGTATTGTCGTCATTGCCATCTGTGGAAGCCTTGAAGGGAAAACTCCAGTCAGTAAAGGAAAACAAATGGCTGCGCCGGGGATTGGTAGGTTTTCAGTTTGCAACAGCGGTGATCGTATTTGTAGGAGCACTGGTCATTGCCAGCCAGGTACGTTTTTTCTTTGGTAATAATCTGGGCTATGATAAGGAATATGTAATATCTGCCCAGGTGCCCCGCGACTGGACAACGGCCGGAGTTAATAAAATGGAGCATGTGCGGCGACAGCTGACAGCCCTTCCACAAGTTCAGTCTGTTAGTCTTTCATACGAAGTGCCGGACGGAAATAATTCAGGCAGCATTTCTGTGTACCGCGCCGGAAGCGACAGTACCCAGGCTATTACATCTGTTGTACTCAATACAGATGAATATTTTGCACCCACCTATTCCATTCCTATGGCGGCAGGTAATTTTTACCAGGAAGGTGCCGTTACAGACAGTACACGTATGGTGATTAATGCTACCCAGGCACGAGCGCTGGGTTGGACTAATGCAGAAGAGGCTATTGGTGCCAGATTACGGATAGCCGGCGATCCTGTTATATACACCGTAGCTGGTGTCACCCGCGATTTTCATTTCGGCTCTATGCAACAAGCCATCCAACCTATCAGTTTTATTCATGTGAGCCGGGGCCTTATTTTCCGGTTTTTATCCATACGACTAAAACCAGGACAAACCAGTCAGGCTATTGCCGATCTGCAGCGTCAATGGACTGCCCTCATGCCCGGCACAGCCTTCGAATACAAGTTTATGGATGATACCCTGCGGAAATTGTACAAAACAGAACTGCAGCTCAAACAAGCTTCTCAGTTGGCGACAGGTTTATCGATCCTGATTGTATTGCTGGGTGTGCTGGGGCTTGTTTCTTTAAGCATTCAACGCCGCACCAGGGAGGTCGGTATCCGCAAGGTTTTGGGAGCATCTGTTTCGTCTATTGTATTATTATTTATAAAAGAATTTGCCGGCATCATGTGGATAGCTGTGTTACTGGCTTGTCCGGTGGCCTGGTGGCTTATGAATGGCTGGCTGAATGATTATACCTATCGTATCGCGCTCTCAGCCAAACCGTTCTTGATGGCATTTGCCGCACTGGGTGGTATCACGATGCTGCTGATTGTAGTACAAACTATACGTACCGGTTTGTCAAATCCGGTAAAAGCAATAAGAACATAAGGTATACGAATAAATCTTTTTAAGAATAATTTTTACCATATACCACACTACTATGCTAAAGAACTATTTTAAAATTGCCTGGCGTCATCTGCTCAAGCATAAGACTACCAGTTTTATTAATATAACCGGTCTGTCTATAGCCATGGCTGCGAGTGTACTGATATTTTTATGGGTACACAATGAGTTGAGTTTTGATAATTATCACAAAGAGACTTCGTCTGTTTATCGTATTACCAGTCATATTAATATTGGAAAGCAGGAGCCACTTGTATGGGAAACTACACCTTATTTGCTGGGCGAGAAAGCTAAAAGTGAACTACCGGCTATACTACAGGTAGCCCGTATCAGAGCCCGCCTGTACGATCCGGTAAATGTGAATGTGAAAGGAGAATATATCAAAGAGCCTAATACGGCTTACATAGACAGTGGCTGGTTGCGGATGTTTGACTACAAATTCGTAACGGGTAATACCCGTGATTTTGACAGCGATCCAACTGCTGTGCTTATCACCGAATCTGTATCAAAAAAGTATTTCGGGCATACAAATGCCGTAGGTGAAAAACTACGGATTGATACTGTAGATTTTGTGGTGAAAGCAGTCATGGAAGATGTGCCCAACAATTCAAGTTTTAGGTATGATATGCTGTTTCCCATAGCAACTTATCGTATTAATACACGCAACAGGCAAAACGATGAGCAGTGGGGGAATTACAACTATCTCACTTTTGTCAGACTCAGACCGGGCGTGGGTGTAGCCGCTGCAGAAAAACAGCTCACAAACCTGATGAATAAAGAACGGGAGAGGGCAGACCTTGCGCAAAGCCTTTTGCCGTTAAAAGATCTGCGGTTTGAAACTACACTCGCCAACAGCGTATTGCAGCATACCAGCAAAAAGGTGGTATATATCTTTTCTGTGCTGGGTGCGATATTGCTGCTCATTGCCTGTATCAATTATGTAAATCTTACTACGGCAAGAGCATTGCAGCGGGTAAAAGAAGTAAGCATTCGTAAGATCGCAGGAGCAGAAAGGCAGCAGTTGCTTTGGCAGTTTATTGCTGAATCGGCACTAATGAGTTTTATTTCGTTGCTGGTAGCATTGCTGCTGATACGCCTGGCTTTGCCGGCATTCAATGCTTTTACCGAAAAGAATTTTGCACTGAACTTTGCCAACTCAGGATGGTGGCTGATACTGGGTGGTACATTGCTGGGCAGCATCATTCTGACCAGTATTTATCCGGCTATACTACTTTCCTCTTTTGAGCCACTGGCTATTTTCAAAGGACGCAATGTTATGCGCATCCGTGACACCTGGTTGCGCAAAAGCCTGGTGGTAGTACAGTTTACAGTTTCTATTTTTCTGATTGTATCGACTATTGTAATTTATCGTCAGCTGAATTTTATCAATTCACAGCGGGCAGCCTATGATCAGAGCCGGGTCTTTGTAATGGATATACCTTATCAGGTATTTCGTGGCAAAACGCCTGAGCAAAGAGCGGCCATTACTGCGGCTATACATACAGGTTTAAAAACAGAAACTTCTGTCAGAGAGGTATCACTTATAAGCCAGGAGTCGGTGGTGGATATGCGGGGCGGCAGCAGTGGTGATAGTAATGACTGGGATGGGCGTGATAAGGATTTTAAACCTATGATCGCATTCCTGGGTGTGGATTCCAGCTTTAAGAATATTCTTAATCTTCAGTTGAAAGAGGGCAGATGGTTTTTGAGTGATAATGCAGCTGATAAGCATAATTCAATATTGAATGAAACGGCTATCAGGGAATTCGGCATCCAGGAGCCAGTAATAGGCAAGCGGTTTACCAGTCAGGGCGATACGGGTGTTATCATCGGCGTGGTAAAAGATTTTTTCTATAAGAGCATGCACGAAAAGATTGGTCCGGTTGTGATCAGAGATGATCAGGAATATAATTCCACATTCCTCGTGCAGACAGCGTCCGGCCGTACTAAGGAAGCTACAGCACGGGCAGAATCTGTATGGAAAAAGTTTATACCCAACCTTCCGTTTGAATATAAATTCACCAGCGAAGAATTTGATAAATTATATCGCGATGACCGGCGTACTGCTACGCTTATCTGGATGTTTTCTGCAATTGCCATCCTTATTTCCTGCCTGGGTTTGCTTGGTCTCGCTGCACATACAGCAGAAAGGCGCAGTAAAGAAGTGGGTATCCGTAAAGTGCTGGGCGCATCGGTGGTTCAACTGGTGAACCTGCTTTCCAAAGAATTTTTATTACTGGTAATACTTGCTGCGGCAATAGCAACCCCCATCAGTTGGTGGGCTATGACCAGCTGGCTCGACAATTTTGCTTATCGCGTCGATCTGGTCTGGTGGGTATTTCTGGTAGCGACAGCCGTCTCGATGCTGGTGGCCCTGTGTACCGTAGGTTTTCAGGCTCTGCGGGCTGCCATGGCCAATCCGGTTAATAGCCTTCGGGCTGAATAAACAACCAAAACCAACGCTCAAGCCCGGTCATGTTGTTATGACCGGGCTTTTTTTATGACTGTACGATACTGGGAACAGACTGTTCGTTTTCGGACACCCGGAGGTTTGGGAGTTGTGCAAGTAGCTGTAAATCAAATTGAATAGTATTGGCATACTGCTTGAAACGTGCAGAACAAGCTACGAAAAGCTTACTAAAACAACGAGCGTAAAATCTGTTGTATGTTCAAAAATTATTTTGCAATCGCCTTTCGCAATTTTCGAAAACACCGATTGTTTTCGTTGATTAATATGGCCGGGCTGGCTATAGGCATTAGTGCTGCCCTGGTCATTTACCTGATCGTGCAACATGAGCTCAATTATGACCGCTTTCATGCCAACCGCGACCGTATTTACCGGGTTGTTTCTACTATCAGTTTTCCCGATATGGTGATGAATAATTCGGGAGTACCTGTCCCTACGGTCGATGCCAGCCGGACTGAGCTAACGGGTATTGAAGACATCACCCATTTTATAACTGCCGGAACTATGAAGGTGGCAGTTCCTGTAGCAGGAGCAGATAATCCGGTTGTTTTTAAGAAACAGGAGGATATCATCTTCGCCGATAACCGTTATTTTAATTTTATTAAATACAAATGGCTGGCCGGCTCTCCTGTTACCGCCCTGCAGGCTCCATCATCGATAGTACTCACTTCCAGCCGCGCCCACAGTTATTTTGGCGATACTGACGCCGGGCAACTGATTGGCCGCACCATTTTGTATGACGACAGTATACGTGTAACCGTAACCGGTGTGGTACAGGACCTGGCAGGTGTTACCGATTTTAATTTTCGTGAATTTTTATCGAGAGCTACTATTGAAACAAATCCCGGATTACAACGTCGCTGGAGTTGGGATTCCTGGGGCAGTATCAATTCTGCCTCACAGATGCTGGTATTATTAAAGTCTGGCGTGAAAGCCGCGTCAATCGAAAAAAGCCTCGCACAGTTGCGGGAGCGTAAACGCGAAAAAAATCCTCAGGCAGAAAGTAATGAGAAGGATATAATCAGTAATTCACTGCAACCACTTGCAGATATCCACTTCAACAGTAAGTTTGATGCATTTGGTCAGCGTCAGGGGCATAAGCCCACGCTTTATGGTCTGCTGGCGGTAGGCGGATTCCTGTTGCTGCTCGGTTGTATCAATTTTGTAAACCTTACTACAGCCCAATCATCTAACCGGGCAAAAGAAATCGGTATCCGTAAAACGATGGGCAGTACCGTGCGTCAGCTGATGGCGCAGTTTCTTAGCGAGACCTTCCTGCTCACCTTTGCCGCAACTTTACTATCAGTAGCGCTGGCTCCCTGGTTGCTTCATATTTTCAGAGATTTTATTCCACCCGGCGTATCATTTACAACGCTCAATCAGCCGCATGTATGGTTATTTCTGTTGCTGCTGGTAGTGGTGGTAACATTATTTGCCGGTCTTTATCCGGCCTGGGTACTTACCCGGTTTAAACCCGTAACGGTACTGAAAAATCAAGCGTATAGCGGTACTTCACAAACCCGTAAAGCATGGCTCCGTAAGGTACTCACCGTTACCCAGTTTGTCATTGCCCAGTTTCTGCTTATTGCAGTGCTGGTTGTAAGTAAACAGGTGCATTACTCGTTGAATAAAGATCTCGGATATTCTAAGGAAGCCATTGTGTCTACTTATGTGCCCTGGAATTTTTTCTCTGAGAAAAGAGATGATCGCCGTTTTACTCTGTATAATGAATTAAAAACACTTCCGGGTATTGAAAGAATTAGCCTGGCAGGTAACAGCCCCGCCTCCAACAGTACCAGCTCCAGTACATTCACATTCAAAAATGGCGATAAGAAGGTGGAGACTATGGTAGAGCTGAAAAAGGCGGATACCGGTTACTTTGCCCTGTATAATATGAAACTTCTGGCAGGCCGTAATCTGTTGCAGAGTGATACTACCAAGGAATATATCATCAATGAAACGTATGCACATGTGCTGGGATTCAAAAATCCGGCAGATGCAGTGGGGCATTCTTTTGGCGATGATGGTAAAGGATTTCCTATTGTTGGTGTAGTGGGCGATTTTCATACCAAGAGCCTGCATGAGCCGATCAAGCCACTGGCATATTCATCCGCAATGAATGATTGCTACCAGATTCACCTGGCCCTGGATAAACATCAAAGTCCGGCGGAATGGAAAAAAACAATAGCTGCGGTTGAAGCAAAATTCAAAGCCATTTTTCCGGATGAAGATTTTCAATATGACTTTTTTGATCAGCAGATCGCCAATTTTTATAAAACAGAGCAGGACATTGCAAGGCTGCTGAAATGGGCTACTGCACTCTGCGTTTTTATCAGCTGCCTGGGCCTGCTGGGGCTGGTGATCTATGTAACCAATGCACGGACTAAGGAGATAGGGGTGCGCAAAGTGCTGGGTGCTTCCGTGCTGCAGCTGGTACGCCTCATTTCCCGCGATTTCCTGGCCCTGGTACTGGTCGCCTTTATCCTCGTAGTGCCACTGGCCTGGTGGGCTATGAGCAACTGGCTGCAGGACTTTGCTTATCGTACATCAATCAGTTGGTGGATATTTGCGGTTACCGGGCTGGGCATGCTGCTGATAGCTATCTGCATACTGGCAGCGCGAACAATAAAAGCTGCTATGGTAAACCCGGTTAAAAGTTTAAGAACTGAATAAGAGAAATATTAATAAAAAGAAATTATGCTGGAACTAAAGCACATTTACAAGTGGGTGAATACAGGCAACAACCGTACTTTTTTACTGAAGGATATTAACCTGACCATCAACGAAGGCGAATTTGTATCTATCATGGGCCCATCTGGCTCTGGTAAATCTACCCTGCTCAACATTATAGGAATGCTGGATGGATTCAATGAAGGGGAGTATAATTTTATGCATGAATCCGTTCATCAGTTAAAAGAAAAGCAACGGTCATCGCTTTACAAGCAATATATAGGATTTGTATTTCAGGCCTATCATCTCATTGATGAGCTTACTGTGTATGAAAATATTGAAACACCCTTGCTTTATCAGGACATCAAATCAAGTGAACGGAAAGCTATGGTGGCTGATATACTGGACCGTTTCCAGATTGTAGGGAAAAAAGATCTTTTTCCTACACAGCTTTCCGGCGGGCAACAGCAACTGGTAGGTATAGCACGCGCACTGATTGCCCGGCCTAAACTCCTGCTGGCTGATGAACCTACAGGTAACCTTAATTCCAAACAGGGCGAAGAGATCATGGAGCTTTTCAGCACACTCAATAAAGAAGGCATGACCATCATTCAGGTCACACACTCAGAAAAGAATGCCGACTATGGTTCGCGTGTGATCCATTTGCTTGATGGTATGATTGAAAAAAAATAAGCAGCATATAATTTTTAGCATTAACGACAACGTGAAATAAGAATCAGACAATGAAAAGGATTTTTTTTGTGGTAAGTATGGGTTTGCTGGCGGGATTTGGCATGGCCCAGGAAAATAACGGGCCGCTTACGCTGCGGCAGGCTATTGAAACAGGATTGGGTAAAAACCTGGATGTAAAACAAAGTGAGATAGCCATGGAAACGGGCAAGATCAACTGGAACCAGGCCCGTCTTAATATGTTGCCTAACATTGACGGAAACGCAAGCGCCGGTATCAACCAGGGCCGTAGTATTGATCCTTTTACCAACTCCTATATCAACCAGCAGGTAAATTATAACAGCTACGGACTGGGTGCAGGGGTAGTGCTGTTTAATGGATTTTCGATGCAAAATTCAGTCAGGAGAACCGCCTATGCCTATGAGGCAGCCAAAATGGATCTGCAGCAGGTAAAAGATAATCTGACCATACAAATCATACTTGCTTACCTCCAGGTGCTTTCCAATGACGATATGCTTACTCAGGCACGTAACCAGGAAGTATTGTCGAAACGGCAGGTAGAGCGACTCGAAGAAATGAATAAAGAAGGGTCTATTCCCCCCTCTCAGCTTTCTGATCTGAAAGGTCAGTACGCAAACGATCAGCTTTCTATCATAAGCGCAGAAAATGCACTGGAGTCGGCCAAGATCAGCCTCTGCCAGCTGATGAATATACCTTATGATCCGTCAATGAAACTAGAGCGGATTGATGCACAATCGTATGCTGTAAAGTATGAGGAAACGCCTGCCTCTATTTATCAGACAGCATTGAAGCAATTTGCCCAGGTAAAAGCTACCGAACTGCGCCAAAGCAGTGCTTCGAAGGCAATTAAGGTGGCGCAGGGGCAGCTTTTCCCTACACTTAGCCTCAATGGAAACGTAAATACTAACTATTCAAGTGCCGCACGCAGCAGTACTTACCTGGGGCAGACGGATGTAACGTCTACTGATTATGTACTGGTCAATGGCACTCCTTATCCGGTTGTATACAAACAATCCAACTTCAGTTCCGATAAGATAGCCTATGGCAAACAGCTCAACAATAATCTCTATTCATCGGTAAGTCTCAACCTGCGGGTTCCCATTTTTTCTTCCTGGCAGCAACGCAACCGTATTCGCCAGGCGCGACTGGACCTCAAAAATGCTGAACATGTAGCGCAAACTACTAAAACCCAGTTGCAGCAGTCGATCGACCAGGCCTACCTGAATATGTCTACAGCCGCCAATCGGTTCCGTACATTGCTGGATCAGGTAAATGCATTTACCGAATCATTTGAAGCTGCCGAAGTGCGCTTCAATGCCGGAGTAGGCAACTCTATCGATTACCTCACTGCAAAAAATAACCTCGATCGGAGCAACATTAACCTGATAGCGGCTAAGTACGACTATGTGCTGCGTACTAAAGTACTGGATTATTACCAGGGTAAGCAGCTCTGGTAGAGCGGGCTGCCAATCACTCAGTCAAATCAGCCAATGACTCATCAGTGGGTTTGTGGCGTTGAAGGGATAATATTTTTGGCACGTGAATTTTTCATGTGCCAGTTTTAAAACCGGGTTCATGTTGGTCCCGGTTTTTTTATTAATCACTACTACCATGAGTGCTCAAAATCCTGTGCCCGGCGCTGCGGGTATTTTTTATCTTCAATCTGTTATGGAAACAGCCAGTGGTTTCAAACTTGATGCTGACGGGAAATTTGAATTTTTCTTTTCTCAGGGCGCACTGGATCGGTACGCATCAGGCCAGTGGAAACAGGAGGGCGATCTGGTGGTCTTTAACAGTAAACCGCGTCCTTCCCAGGATTTTGCACTACTGCAAAACAGGCAGGCTGATACTCCGGGCGTAGTGGTACAGATCACAGATGCCAATTCATTTTTACTCGACTATGTGCATGTAACGATTGAAGGTGACGGACAGAAACAACAACTGGTTACCGACCGGCATGGAGCTGCCTGTTTTAAGCCTCAACCGGTCGAAGCTATTTCGCTGCAATTTGAGTTTTGCCCCGAAAAAATATCCGTTTTCAAATTTACAGAAGCGGCACGTGGACGCAATTATTTCTCTTTCCGGTACGAACCCTGGCTGTTTGAGCTGTTTTTGGAAAACTTTGAGTTGAAACTCACGGAGGCCGGTCTTAAGGGAAATCATCCGCTTTTACGCGGTAAGGAATTTCTGTATCGCCGCGCCAATCAGTAAAACGCTTACCGGATCAATCGCTTTTTTACTCCCTTCACTAAACAAAAAGCCCCATTCGCACACAACTGTATTGCTTCCGTTTACTTCGGGCTTAATTTGCTTACCGGAATTAAACGGTGTTGAGATGTACATATTATGGGTTATGACGTTTCCGGAAGCAGTGGGCATATTAATAGTGATGTTGCTTATCGTTGTGCTGTTGCTGACCCGCTGGAGACAAAGACGTGTGTTGCAACTGGCTCTCCCTTCTCTTGCTCCCTCAGATATTATTGCAAATGGCCGCTTACTAACGCTTGAGCAGACCGGGGTCTATATGAACAGGCAACCGCTTATGCGCATTAAGATACTGGTCATGTGCAAGCATGGCGGAGATTTTGTGCTGGAAATAAGAGAGGTGCTTTCTGCACGGGAGATACTGCAACTGCAAAGGCAGGGGCATGTAAGAGTCCGCTACAACCGTACAAATCCTGAAAAAGCCGTATTGATGAAAACGAAATGAAAGCGGCAGATAAAAAACAGCCCAACTCAAAAAAAATACTATTCGTTGACCAAAAACTACAATTCGCGAATCTAAGTATGGAAGAGGAAAAAAATCAGTGTTTCTTTACACCGTAATAATCAACAATCATTACCCATTAACCTAAACCTTAGCCTTACCTTAACCTTTTGACAGTAACAGGGTTTCGATTGGAGAGAATGTTCCGGACAACAATTAAAGCCCCTTCAGAGGGGCTTTAATAATTTAATAACTTTTATCTCGTATAAAAAGAATAAACGGTTGTTTGTTGATATGTCTTGCCGGGTTGAAGTATGGTAGATGGAAACATTGGTTGATTGGGAGAGTCAGGGAAATGCTGTGTTTCCAGACAAAGACCAGCATGTTTCACATATTTTCGGCCACCTGATGTATAGGCCAGGGTGCCATCGAGAAAATTGCCCGCATAAAACTGAAGTCCCGGTTCAGTAGTCAGTACATCCATAGCACGTCCGCTGGCGGCATGGTATAGTGTGGCAATCTTTTCGAGGCCATTTCCATTTCTGCTAAGTACCCAGTTGTGATCATAACCACCAGCAACCTCTGCTATATCACGGCCAATTTTTTTGGACTGCTGAAAATCCATGGGCCCGTTGCTTACACTATCCAGTTTTCCGGTAGGGATCAGTTGCGGGTCTACTGCTGTAAACTGTGCGGCCTTTATTTGCAACTCATGATCCAGTATGGTACTATCGGTGCCTCCGGAAAGATTAAAATAGGAATGCTGGGTAAGATTGACAGGCGTTGCTTTATCTGTAGTAGCCGAATACTGTATCATCAGCCGGCTATCGGTACTTACGGTGTATACCACTTTTACCTGCAGGTTACCCGGATAGCCTTCTTCGCCATCCTTACTAAGGTAGGTGAGCTGAAGGCTGCTGTCGCCCAAAGGCATCGCCTGCCAGATTACTTTGTCGAAACCTTTTATGCCTCCGTGTAATGTATTTCCGTTGTTGTTGCCAGCAAGCGTGTAGGTTTTGCCTTCCAGCTCAAAACGGGCTTTTGCGATCCGGTTACCATATCGGCCGATCAGCGCACCAAAATAGGGGTTATTGTTTTGGAGATAACCGGCAAGTGAGTCGTAACCCAGTACCACATTGGCTGGTTTGCCGTCTTTGCCGGGCACCAGCAAAGACGTGATAATGCCGCCGTAATTGATAATACGTACCTGCATACCGTTGTTATTGCTTACCGTGTATTCACGAATAGTAGAGTCGCCTGTATGGCCATACTCTTTTATAGCGATTGCCGGACGTGTGGGTGTAACAGCTTTTTCATTATTGGCCGGTTGATTACCGCAGGCCGTTGCCAGCAGGCTCAATGCAAAAGTGTATAGCAATAATTTCATAGTAAAAAATATAGATGAAAAGGTGTTTATGAAATGGGAATTGTATTTTTTCCGTTATCAGTAAGACTGCGTTTAACGTGTGGTACAATCTGTAAAAAAGCCTGCATGCCTGTTTTGTAATGCCGCATATCGAGTTTGTAATAAAAAGCGCCCTTGCGGGAATTTTGCCAGCTTTTGTCTGCTTGTTTTACCAGCATCTGTGAGGCCAGAAGTTTGCGGGTGAAATTACGTTTGTCAAACTGCATGTCATACACACTTTCGTAAAGGCTTTGCAAGTGCTGCAGTGTAAACTTTTGGGGCAACAACTCTAACAATATGGGATGAAGCGCTGCTTTATATCGGAGTTTAGCCTTGGCAGTTTCTACCATCGTGTCGTGATCGAATATAAGTTCGGGGAGTGCGGTAAGTGAAAACCATTCGGCATGATACTCGTCATTGAGTTGCTGCTGGTATTGCTCAATATCTATCAGCGAAAAATAGGCAATGGAAATCGTGCGCTCCATCGGGTCACGTAGCGGATGAGAGAAAGTGTGCAATTGCTCCAGGTAAACACCTTCCAGTCCGGTGAGGTTTTTCAGAATCCTGTTAGCCGCTGCATCTGCACTTTCTTCCGGTTCTATAAAACCACCCATGAGACTCCATTTGCCCAGCTCCGGGGCAAACCCACGTTTTATAAGCAGTAGCTTGAGGGTCCGTCCGTCAAACCCGAAAACGATACAGTCTACGGCAGCAAGTAAACGCGTCTGTTTCTTGTATTTCGTGAGCATAGCAGGCGAATTTACTGGCTAAAATAGGGATATTCGGCTCAACAGCGAGATTATGTCCGCAACCCGGCGTTCACATGCAGGGATTGGTTATATTCGGGACACATTTAATTCTTCCATCATGTCGTCAAGACCATTTATCAGCTGCTTACTGGCCGGATTTTTTTTGTTACAGATAGCCAGTGCCCAAAACAACGAATCGTTGTACCTGCAGACCAGCGAAATGCACAATAGCATGGTACAATACGAAGCAGACAAAGGCAGTATCCTTCGCTTTTATTCCACCAGTAGCAGTCAGTCTGGCTGGTGGAACGGACGTGAAGGTGGCGGATATAATTCTCCTGAGCGGAGGGGCAGGCTCCTGCGTCTCATCCGCCAGTATGAAGATCAGTTGCAGCAAATGGACTTTGCCAGAATGAATGTAAACGGGCAGGTTGATTATATTCTTTTCCTGCGCAATCTGCGCAATGAAGCCTATCAGTTGCAACAGGAAGAGGATATCTATAAACGGGTTGCCAGCCTGTTTCCTTTTGAGGATTCAATCTGGAAGCTCGTAGAACCCCGCCGCCGGGGTTATTCAGTAAATGGGGAGCAGATAGCCCGCCGGCTCAGTCTTATTCGTCAATCAATAGAAACAGCACGTACCCGTCTCAAATCAGCGCCATCCATGGATAAAAAGGATGCCCAGTATGCCGCTGACGCTGTGCGCAATCTGCAGGGCACCCTCAAAAATTATTACCAGTTTTACAATGGCTATGATCCCCTGTTTAGCTGGTGGGTCCCTAAGACTTATACAGAAGTAGATAGCCTGCTGGGTCTATATGCCACTGCTGTCAATGCCAAAGGTGTTACAGCACCAGCGCAGCAGGATGATGGTAGCGGCATTATAGGTAATCCGATAGGGCGCGAAGAATTGATCCGACAGCTGCAACTCGAATTTATTCCCTACACTCCTGAAGAACTCGTGGAAATCGCCAATAAGGAATTTGCCTGGTGCGATGCAGAACTCCTGAAAGCTTCGCGTGAAATGGGTTTTGGCGATAACTGGAAAGCCGCTCAGGAAAAAGTAAAAAATACATATGTGCCCCCCGGGCAGCAACCACAGGCCATGCTGGAGCTCTATGATCAATCCATCGATTTTCTTAAAAAGAAAAACCTGCTCAGCATTCCACCACTTGCCGAAGAAACATGGCGTATGTATATGATGTCTGCCGAGCGTCAGCTGGTTAATCCTTTTTTCCTTGGCGGAGAATCACTCATTATTTCCTATCCCACCAATACCATGAGTTATGAAGACAAGCTGATGAGTCTTCGGGGAAATAATCCCCATTTTTCACGGGCTGTTGTACATCATGAACTCATTGCCGGTCATCATCTGCAGGGGTTCATGACCGACCGTTATAAAACCTATCGCCGCTTTGATACGCCTTTTTGGGTTGAAGGGAATTCGCTCTACTGGGAGTTGATTCTTTGGGATCTTGGCTTTAACCGGTCGCCGGAAGATAAGATTGGGATGCTTTTCTGGCGTATGCATCGTTGTGCCCGCATCATCTTTTCACTCAACTATCACCTGGGCAAATGGACTCCCCAGCAGTGTATCGACTTTCTGGTTGATCGGGTAGGGCATGAGCGGGCGAATGCCGAAGGTGAAGTACGCCGCTCTTTTACCGGTGGCTATGGCCCACTTTACCAGATTGCTTATATGATTGGCGGTCTTCAGTTCTATGCACTGAAAAAGGAACTCGTAGACTCCGGCAAAATGAGCTATCGCCAGTACCATGATGCCATTTTACGCGAAAACAGCCTGCCAATTGAAATGTTGCGGGCAATACTGACCAAGCAACCACTTACAAGGGATTATAAGACGAAGTGGAGATTCTACGGAAAATAGCCCTTGTTTAAAGGGTATAAAAGTTTAAAGGTATAAAAGTGTAGAGGGGGCTTCGATCCCGAGGCTTCGGGATGAACTGCCGGCCTTCGGATTATAGCCTCCGTTTTTTGCGGATGACTGGCTTGCATTCGCCCATAAAAAAACCTGAACATTACGTTCAGGCTTACTACCGGAGAGCATCCCGAGGCTTCGGGATGAACTGCCGGCCTTCGGATTATAGCCTCCGTTTTTTGCGGATGACTGGCTTGCATTTGCCCATAAAAAAACCTGAACATTACGTTCAGGCTTAGTACCGGAGAGCATCCCGAGGCTTCGGGATGAACTGCCGGCCTTCGGATTATAGCCTCCGTTTTTTGTGGATGACTGGCTTGCATTTACCCCAAAAAAAACCTGAACATTACGTTCAGGCTTAGTACCGGAGAGCATCCCGAGGCTTCGGGATGAACTGCCGACCTTCGGGTTATAATCTCCGTTTTTTGCGGATGACTGGCTTGCATTCGCCCATAAAAAAACCTGAACATTACGTTCAGGCTTACTACCGGAGAGCATCCCGAGGCTTCGGGATGAACTGCCGGCCTTCGGATTATAGCCTCCGTTTTTTGCGGATGACTGGCTTGCATTTGCCCATAAAAAAACCTGAACATTACGTTCAGGCTTAGTACCGGAGAGCATCCCGAGGCTTCGGGATGAACTGCCGGCCTTCGGATTATAGCCTCCGTTTTTTGTGGATGACTGGCTTGCATTTACCCCAAAAAAAACCTGAACATTACGTTCAGGCTTAGTACCGGAGAGCATCCCGAGGCTTCGGGATGAACTGCCGACCTTCGGGTTATAATCTCCGTTTTTTGCGGATGGCTGGCTTGCATTTGCCCATAAAAAAACCTGAACATTACGTTCAGGCTTAGTACCGGAGAGCAGACTTGAACTGCCGACCTTCGGGTTATGAATCCGATGCTCTAACCAGCTGAGCTACCCCGGCATTGGGGCGGCAAAAATAAGGCATCCTGCGTGAATGGCGAAGTGAAATTTCATCTTTCTGCAATTAATCGCCTGATTATCTTTAATAGTATGATCAGGTTAGCCCAACCAGCCGATGCCGCAGCCATTTTGGCCATTTATGCCCCCTATATCCGGGAAACATCCCTCACCTTTGAGACGGAAGTTCCTGAAAATGAAATTTTTGCTGATCGTATACGCCAGTACACGGGCGATTTTCCCTGGCTTGTCTATGAAACAAATGAGCAAATAGCCGGCTATGCGTATGCCTCCCGTTACCGCGAACGGGTGGCTTATCAATGGTCTGTGGAATGTTCGGTATATATGGCCACCGATTATTTTGGGAAAGGAATAGCCGCCCGGCTGTACGATACACTTTTTTCCCTCCTGCGCGCGCAGGGATTTATGAATGTATATGCAGTGATCAACCTGCCCAATGACAGGAGTGTGGCCTTTCATGAAAAAATGGGATTCCGGTATTTTGCTACCTACCCCAATGTAGGGTACAAACTGGGGAAATGGAAAAACGTTGGCTGGTGGCAACTTCAGTTAAATGATTATATCCCGGAGCCTCCTGCTCCGGTACCTTATCGTATCTTTTGCAGGCAACTGGAACCAGCTTTACAACGAAATGATATAATATAACTTTACTTAAATAGTAATATGAAGACCCTGTTTATAGGTTTGTATCTGTTGCTGTCTACTGCAATGCCGGCCATTGCACAAAACAACATGCTTGTTTTTCAGACAGATTTTGGATTGAAAGACGGGGCGGTTGCTGCTATGAAAGGCGTAGCCGTAAGTGTGTCTCCGAAGCTGGCCTTATATGATCTCACCCACGAAATTCCACCGTATAATATCTGGGAAGCAGCCTACCGCCTGTATCAGACTGCTCCTTACTGGCCGGCGGGTACCGTGTTTGTATCGGTAGTGGATCCGGGCGTAGGATCGGAACGCAAATCGGTCGTGGTAAAAACCAGAACGGGGCATTTCTTTGTAGGCCCCGACAACGGTCAGTTTACACTCATTGCCGAATCAATGGGTATCGCAGCCGTATATGAAATTGATGAGGCCATCAACCGGCGTAAAGACTCAAAAACATCTTATACATTTCATGGAAGAGATGTATATGCTTATACCGGAGCCCGGCTGGCTGCAGGAATTATCAGGGAAACAGACATAGGCAAAAAGCTACCCGGCAATGTCATCCGCATGGCCTATCAAAAACCGGTTTATAAAGACGGACAGATCAGTGGTAACATTCCAATCCTGGATATTCAGTATGGAAATATCTGGACTAACATTGATACCACTACATTCAATCGGCTTGGAGTAAAACCCGGAGAATTAGTAAAAATATCCATCCTGCACAATAAGGAGACTGTTTATACAGGAATCATACCCTATGTGTCTACTTTTTCTGCCGTAGCTGAAGGAAGCCCCCTGGCATATCTCAACAGTTTATTACAACTCTCCTTCGCACTCAATATGGGCAGTTTTGCAGAAAAGTATAAAATCGGCAGCGGCCCCGGGTGGACAGTCATACTTTCCAAAAGCTCCGGACAGCAATAAGACGGCTATTTGCCGGGAAAAAAACATTTTTTTTCGGGGAAAATACAGCTTGCAAAATACCTGCTCTCTTCTTACTCACCGTCATCTTTGTGTTTTCATCGGGTGAGTATGGAAATAGTAGAGAAGAAATATAATAACCTTGTTCAGGATATTGGGCAGCTACTGGAAACAGGACGAAGCCATGTGGCCCGTCAAATCAACACCATCCTGGTACAAACATACTGGCAAATTGGCCAGTACATAGTGGAGTATGAACAGGCCGGTGATTCGAAAGCTGCCTATGGTCAGAAGCTGCTTGACCGTCTGTCAAAAGACCTGACCATACGTTACGGAAAAGGGTTTAGTAGATCTAATCTATTGTATATCAGACGATTTTACCTGTATTTTCAAAAACGTGAGACACTGTCTCACGTATTGACATGGAGCCACTACTTTGAGATATTGAAATGTGATAATGAGCTGGAAATCAACTTCTATGTACGTCAGTGTGAGAAAGAACGATGGAGCGTGCGTGAGTTGAAACGGCAAATGAAAAGTATGCTGTTTCATCGGTTGGCCCTCAGTACAGATAAAGAAGGCGTGCTTAAACTGGCCAGTCAGGGGCATGAAATTCAACAGGCAGAAGACCTGATCAAGGACCCTTTTGTACTGGAATTTTTAAAGATACCGGAGCAATATCTGGAAGGTGACCTCGAAGAAAAACTAATCAGCAACCTTCAGCAGTTTTTACTGGAGTTGGGTAAAGGATTTGCCTTTGTGGGCAGGCAGTACCGGATTGATATCGGGGGAAAACATTTCAGGATAGACCTGCTCTTTTATCATCGTATTCTAAAATGTTTTGTATTGATTGACCTGAAGCGTGGAGAAATAGATCATCACGATATTGGTCAAATGAATCTTTACCTTAACTATTTTAAAAAGGAAGAAGCGTCTGAAGGTGATAATGAACCTATAGGAATATTGCTGGGTGCTTATAAGGATAATATCCTGGTAGAATATGCCACCAGTGGACTTGGTAATAAGGTATTGCTGGCAAAATATCAGTTATACCTCCCCGAAAAAGAACAATTGCAAAAAGAACTGGGCCGATTACTGGAAGTGGCCTGAAAGAGTAAATGTAGTAAACGACAAGCCCTGCAATTTTTGCAGGGCTTGTCGTTTATCAAATAACGTTGAAATAATCTTTGCTGGTTATCCCTGAGCTGTTGCTGCTGATTTTGTTTTACCAGCTACACGGCCAGGATATTCCTGCAGGGCTTTTTCCAGGCAGTCCATAGCGCCATTAATGGCATCGAGGTTGAGTACATAGGCCAGGCGTACTTCATTTTTTCCCAGTCCAGGTGTGCCATAAAATCCGGTGGCGGGAGCCAGCATTACGGTTTGCCCGTTATAGGAAAAACTTTCGAGCAGCCATTGGCAGAAAGTATCTGCATCATCAATGGGCAGGCGGGCAATGGCATAGAATGCTCCACCCGGATTGGGGCAGAAAACATCCTCCATGGCATTGAGGCGGCTCACCAGCAGATCGCGGCGGGCCTGGTACTCCGCTTTAGGCGCATCAAAATAATGATCAGGCAGGTCTACTGCTGCTTCTCCCATGATCTGAGCCAGGCCGGGAGGGCTCAGTCGGGCCTGGGCAAATTTCATAGCCGCATCATACACCGCCTTATTTTTTGTAACAAAAGTACCAATACGTGCACCACAGGCGCTATACCGTTTACTGATCGTGTCCATCAACACCACATGCTGTTCAAGTCCTGGCAGCTGCATAGCGCTGATATACTCACCGTCATAACAGAACTCGCGATATGCTTCATCGCTGAAGAGGTAAAGATCGTGGCGGATACAGATATCGCGCAGGGCTTCCATCTCCTCGCGGCTATAAAGGTAGCCGGTGGGATTGTTGGGGTTGCAGACCACGATACCACGGGTGCGCGGAGTAATCACTTTCTCGAAAGCATCAATGGGGGGCAGAGCAAAACCATTCTCTATATGCGAAGTAATAGGCACCACTTTTACGCCGGCCGTACAGGCAAATCCGTTGTAATTGGCATAAAAAGGCTCCGGTATAATCACTTCATCGCCCGGATTAAGGCAGGTAAAAAAGCCAAATAGAATGGCTTCGGAGCCGCCCGTTGTAATCATGATCTGGTCGTGGCTCACTTCGATACCCACCCGTTTGTAATACTCGACCAGCTTACGCCGATAGCTCTCATTACCAGCACTATGACTATATTCCAGCACTTTAATATCTGCATGCTTTACTGCATCCAGGATAGCCGGTGGTGTTTCAATATCTGGCTGACCTATATTAAGATGATATACTTTAATGCCTTTTTTCTTGGCAGCCTCGGCAAAGGGTACCAGTTTACGTATGGGGGAGGGCGGCATATCCTGGCCGCGCTGAGAAATGGTTAACATGGGCCAAAGGTAAGCCGATTTCCGTTTTGCCGTATTGGTATGTGGCAGTTGTGAAACTTTGGTTAATATCATCCCATAAAAGCAGCGTTTCGTCCCAAACATTTCATAAAAAAATGTTGTAACACATTTTAAGTATGGTACGTTATACAGCAGGTCTGTAATTTCATCCCGAAATAAAACAATTAGCCATTTGACCTTCTTTCTACACTTAAACCACCAAACCATAATTCCCTGCGATGGAAAAATATTTGTTCAACGATGGAACGAATGTGATAAGGGAAGTGCAGTCGAGAGAAGCGTTGAATGCCCTGCTGGCCGGCGTTACTGATAAGGAAAAGGTTAGCATATGGATATATAATACCCATGAGTGGATGTCGTATGCCGCATTCATGGGTACACAACCTGCTTCAGAAAAGAATACCGAAAAGCAAAAAAAGACTGACACTTCACCGGTACTAAAACCTGCTCCCCGCAGCCTTCGCTGGCTGCGTAATGCTGCGTTCATCTTCATTGCCATCGCCGGCATTTTGCTGGTATACAATTTTACCCGCGTAAAATGGACCCCGCTCGAACCGGTGACGGTTGTTCCTTCCCGGCCAGACAACAGCCCCTTCGTCAATATCGATTCGCTGGTGCAGGTCATTGAGTGGACCCGCGGACAAAAACTGGATAAAGTAACACGCACCAATCTGGGTATTCGCAACAACTGGCCCGACCAGATTTTGCTGAAAGCCCAGGCCTCACGAGATAGCAGTGCAGCCGGTACCCGTTTTCATGATTTACTGATTACACTCGATAATGCCACGGGCTATCAGCTCGATGAGGTAGTAGCCGAATGGAGTGTCTGGAAAGAACAACGCCTGGTGAGCAGTGATACCATCCGCTTCGAAAAGATCAATTATACAGCACCGCTGCAGCGGTCAATAGTGGGAGAGGTCAGGGGCGATAGCCTGTCTGTTAAAGTAGAACGTATCCGTGCCCGTGTATTCAGCTTCTGTTATGCAGCTGACAAAAAAAGTAATTCCGGTAACCTCACCGACCGATGGTTCTGCCGCTGATTAAACCGAATTCGTTAACCGGCTCCGGCCGCTAACCCATATACCATGTCCCTTTATTATCTGCCCCTGCTGGTTCGTAGTGATCGTTATTTTATTGCCAAACTGGACAGTGACCACCTGGCCGGTACAGAACCGGCAATAGATTTCAACTTTGTAATACCGGCCGAAGAACGGGTGCATATCCCGGTTTTCACACTGGAGGATCCTTCACGTGCCGTACTCACCCAAATGGCTCCTGATGGTCAGCAGGATATTCCACTCAGCGAATGCCAGTTTGCGTTGCAGCGCCAGGGAGATGATGTGGTTCTTCTGATTACAAAGACCGGCAACTTTTCAGTAGAACCGGCTTATGATGAAGCGTTAGGAATACGCCTTGATTATTCGGCAGATTTGAAACGCATTACCCTCGGTTATTATCGCCATACGGTCGAACCACGCCAGTTGCGGATACTTGTAACATTGAAGACCGGAGACGATCAAAGCTATTCAGCCCGTTTTCAGGTGGCCGTTACAAAAGCGAGAGCAACACACCGGGTGGTGATCGATTTTGGCAGCGAAGCCAGCCAGGTGGGCATACGCAACTGTGGACCACAGGCTGCCGTATTGCAGTATGATATCCTGGAAAACATAATGAGTAAAGTGTCGCTGCTGGATCGCAGCCGACACTGGCGCCGCGACGATTTTCTGAATAACGAACCAGGCCAGCCAATGCTCTTCCGTTCCTTTTATGCGGTAAAGAAAAGTATGACTCCGGCCGAGAGGCAGAATTTTCCTTTTAATTTTCATACAGACTGGCGCGAAGATGAAGTACGCCTGTTTATTACCCGTCAGGAAGTAGCAGCCACACAGGCGCATTTCCGGGATAATTATGAGATTATTCCCAACCTGAAACTCGGTATTGAAAAAAGCCTGCAATTGATCATTGGTAACTATACAGAGGATTACAGTATTCGTACACATAAGAAAGACCTGATCAGCGCAATTCTGTTGCGGCTCCTGCGGCTTATGATCAGCACGCGCCCTGATTTTCAGCAGGGAGGGTTGATAGTAACCCTGCTGGTGCCTAATATCTATACTCAGCACGATGTGTTTGATCTGCTGCACGAATTGCGTCAACATACCAATACCATGCTTGCATCGCTGCACATTCTGCCCCAGCAGTTGCCGGTTGAGTATGAGACCATCTCGGAAAGCGATGCGGCTTTCATGGGTTTTCAGCAAACCCATCCCGAACATATTCAGCTATCGAACGGAGATATGGCCCTGGTCATCGATTGTGGTAAAGGCACAACCGACATATCGATGGTAATGGCAGATGATAATGAAAATTATTCCAGCTTTTTCCGTACAGGATTTGCCGGCGCCGGTAATGTACTTTCCTATAGCCTGGTAGAAGATTTTCTGACCCTTGCTCTTAAAGCGATACCGGGCAGCAACAAGCTTTCGGTAAAAGAGTTTATCGGAAGACATGTGCAGGATCAAAGTCTGACTGTAGATGTACTGGGATTTTTGCAACTGATTGAGAATATTAAAAAACGCTACAATCAGCTCCCTCCGCTCAGCCTTATGACCTTTGCCGGATTGTCTGAAGAATCGGATAGCACGGAACGCACGATAGGCAATCTGCATCGTGATCTCTCTACTGTATTGCCGTATGCAGAAGCTATTTTACGGAACCGAAATGTGCGGTGGGACGATGAAGTGACGGGCCTTGTAAGTAAGGCAACGGATTGTATTGTGCGCTCAATGATATCGAGTATCAGCGATGTGCTCACAAAAGATATCCGCAAACGTATCAAAGTAGTCATGCTCACCGGCCGTGCTTTTTATTTTGATGAACTTCGGGTACGGCTGGAGACGGCGCTTTGCCAGTTGCTGGGCAATACGGTACGCATTCATACCGTAGCGCAGGGGCATGCAATTAATAATAAGAATGTAGCCATTCATGGCGCTTTTTCAGGTGCTTACAAGATCACTGATTTTACAGGCATACCCGTAGACAAGAAAGAAGGTCTTTCGCGCAACAATGATGTGCTCAATAATAATATGTTCCTTTACCGGGGCATCAAAATACAACCTGGTAATGATATCCTGTATAATACATCAGTGGTGCGCCGGAACAACCAGCAACTTAAATCGTTTCGGAATAAAACGATCGATATTTATTTTACCCGTGATAACATTTACCTGCGACTGATGGAAAATCAACAGGTAAAAGATGTGCGTTCGCTGTATAGTGTACTGACAGGAGCTGCAGAAGTGTATTCGCCTATACAGGATATGAAAGCAATATCCATGTTCCCCTCTTACCAGGGCGAACTGGCTTCAGTTCATTCTATTTACCAGGATATGCAGCGTATGCCTGAACCGGCTATGCCGGCACCGGCCAAACGTAGTGGGATCCTCCAATTTTTTCAATTCTAATCACCCAATATGATAAACCGGATCATTCTGCTATTGATTATCACTGTTGGCCTTCAGCTGACGGCCGGCGCGCAGCAAACGCCAGACCGGCGGCAGCTGCGCATTGTAGATACACTCACCAGGCAGGAACAAAATACGCGTGTGCCTGTTCTGCTTCGCTCGGAGGTTGACTCTATTATCAATGAGCATATGGCGTCATTACCCAAAGAGCCTGTACAGGAACCAGTAAAAAATGAGCTCACCATACCGGCCTATTTACCATACGCACTGGGTGGCCTGGGAGTTTTGCTGCTGGCACTGATCGTGTTATTTGTGCAGGGACATCGCAAATCGCAGCGTACCGTCTACAGGTTGCAAAAACAGGTTGAGCATCTGGATAAGAGCCTTGCAGCCGTGGAAAAACCTGCCTCTCTCAAAACAACCTCTGGTAATCGTATTAAGCCAACTGTGCAATCGCTCGAGAAAGAGGTCAATTTACTGACAGGGGAGTTAGAGAAAAAGGGTAAGGAAATACAGGCTCTCGAAATGGTAATGGCGGAATATCGTCACATCAAACAGGAATATGAAAGTGTGAAACAGCAGCTGATGGATGTATACAAAGTGCGCAATTACCCGGGATATGCAAAAGAGAAATCGGAAACAGAAATTATTAAAGGCTTGTTGACAACAGAACGTTCTGTTGCATATTATGCGTACGAACATTTTCTGAAACCTGTTTTATCTATCGCAGATGCCAATAAGAATAATCCCGCCCGTATCAATGACGCAGACAGGGAACGAATGATAGAGTTGCTGCTCTCCCTCGCATTGTTGTATAGCGAGTATCTGTATTTGCGTATCCAGGATCTGGCAGTAGGTGGACAGATTGTGCAGCGGATTGCTTCTTTCCAGAAAAATAACGGAGTGGATTTCAGCCGCCTTAAGGAACTGAATACCGAACATGGCAGCCGGGCCCTGGCTTTGCGGCTGGCACTGGAGAAAATGGGCATACAACAACTTTCCTATCCGGTTTTTGACGAAACAAACCTCAATCTTTCCTGAGCAGCATGATCCGATTTTTCACCAGCCTGAGTTTCCTGTATGGAGTGACTATTGTGTCACTGCTTATATATGGATTGTTTTATTATCGCGATTTTGTAAGAGGGCGTTTTCATCATCGCCGGTTTCCCCTTTTTTTTGGTGTGATAGCTTTCTGCTGCCTGGGGTTTTTGTGGATACATACGCATGCGCCACTGGCATTACGGACCTATTCCAATCTTGATCACCATTTTATCCGCCATAAAGGATATGCTGTAACCGGTTCGTTTTCGCTGGGCTATGCCGATACGGCCAGTGATCCCGGAGCTGCATTCAATAATTTTACCTTTTCACGCAAGGGAGTACAGGCCCGTATTCAATCGGCCTATTCGGAAGATCCGCTGTATGTACAACGCGAAGGGCGTTTTCAATTACTTTCAGTTACCTATCCGGCCGCCGGTCATACAATCAATATCAGCAAAGGAGCAACCCGCATTTTGGTTTCAGTGATGGGTGAGAATGAACTGGAGTTAAAAACAGGAACAGATAGCCGTTTCCGGATTCCTTTTTCACTGAAACGGGGAAGCAGCATCTGGAACATGGTACGCGAGAATGAATCGTTTATCAATTCTCCTTTTTTCAATAACCCTGAAGTAGCAGAGGTACTTAAAAATGTATACCTGCTGCGCGATGCAGTGACGCGCCGTGAGGGAGGGGAACTTCGTTTCTTTTTAAGTGGTCGCCTGTTGCGCAGCGCTGGTATAGTACAGTATGATGCTAAGGCAGTGACGGCATCACAACTCACCATCAATGAGCAGTTAGCTGATGGTGAAAGAATCGCCTGGGGAATCGGTTTTCTCGACAATAACAGAAACCAGTACCGGCTGCAATTTGCAGGAACAGATACCTTGCTGCTGTTAAATCAATATCCGGTTTCTTATCCGCTTACGGAAGAAAATCGCCGGCACTGGACTCCGCATGGCGTTTCGAAGTTTATGCTGGCCGACCCGCGTAGCATGAATGTCTTGCCGCCAGGTTTCCGCGAAGGTTTTTTGTTTAACAGCCCGGTTGACAGCAGCGGTCTGTTTCCAGCCATGCTGCTTACCTATCAGTTTGATGCAGCAGGTAAGCCTTTGCAGCTACAGGCAAGAGATCTGAAAGAACCGGTAAAAGCAACGGTTGTCAGCAATGATCAATGGCTATTGCCCGCCCGCAACAGCCAGGCGCATTGGCTCTTACAGATACAGGATACATTCAATTGGGAGTTTGGCAGCATCACGCTCACACCATCGCAGTGGCAACTGCTGATAGTTGGCACCCTCATTTTTTATATACTGCTCATTGGTTATTGGGGCCTGCGGCAGGCGCCCGGAAAACTTAATTGGGTATGGCAGTTGCTGTCCTGCATTACGCTGGTATTGCTCACAACCCGTTTTTTTCTGTACTGGCGGTATAAATCATTTCCACCCTACGAAGGGCTCGACCTTCCTTCGCAGCAGCAATTGCTGAGCATTGGAAATTTTGCAATCATCCTGGCTGCGACTGTTTTGCTTGCTTTATTTCTTGGATCGGGATTGCTGGGGCAGTTTCTTCAATGGATTAGCCGTCGTACACGAAACAACCTGTTGGTTAAGTGGCCTGAACGGATAAGCCAGCAGTTGTCGGCCATCAGACAAAAAATGTACCGGAAGGCCGATCCCCGGATCTGGTTTTTTGGCAGCTGGATGTTGCTGCTTGCAGCATCAGGAGGTTTTGCTGCCATCAATAATTTCGACGCCGGAGTATGCCGCCACATAGCTATTGGCCTTGTGGTTGTTTATTTTATCTATTTGCAGCAATCGTATAGTTACTCCCCTCTGACTACCGCTACGGAGTGGGCCTGGTGGCGGTTACATACCGGCCGGCGATTGGATCTGCTCATCAGCAACCCGGTTAAAATATTTCTATCGCTCAGCCTGCTGGCATTGTTTGCCCTGGTAGATATAGGATTTGCGATTGTGTTCTTTAACTTTCTGCTTTTTAACGAAGCTTTTTTGTGTATAAATTTCGGTATTGGCGGCCTGTCGGCAGGGAGTAAAAAAAATGCAGTTTTTTTCGGAACCCTGGGTATTCTTTACCTCTTGGCTTTTATCCTTAACCTGCTTTATGCCCCCTATGTTTTTCGGTTTATACTTGCCCTGCCTGATTTCTGGTATACTGTAATCTATGCGGCTTTTGCCTGTTATCTTGCATTTGTACTGGCGCGGTTGCTTTATCATCTGCCAGCCCGCCGGAGAAAGCTGATTGTAACCTGTGCGGCTGTGGCTTTATTCCTCGGTGCTTTTTTCTTTTTCCCCAAACATCGTATCCTGGAGAAAGCGTCTATGACTAAATTTCGTATTGATGTATTGACCGCACCGGCCGATCAGGCAATTGCGTCTGCATATGAAGAGGGAAAGACCTATGCGCCTGTGATAAGGGCTGCACAGAATCAATGGTTCATTAATACTTTTATTGATAAAGAAAATAACCCGGCAGCCAGCGGTACGGGTTTTACTCTATTGCCCCATGCACCTCAGAATAAAGGCGCAAAGTATAATGCACAGGCTACAGATTTGGTCACCAGTCGTTTCCTTATCGCAGAGCATGGTAAAACTTCTGTATTGCTACTGGTGTGTTTGTTGCTGTTGCCAGTGGTAATGCTTGGAGGCTTTTATCAGTTATATCCGGATTTTACCAGTCGTGTTAATCCTTCGTACTCCCGTGTAGTGACAGGCTTTTCGGTGTTGAATTACCTGGTACTGACAGCGCTGATGGTGGTGCTGGCGGCAACAGGGCGTTATATTTTCTTTGGCCAGGATCTTCCGTTTGGAAGTATACTGAGCAAGCAATCCATACTTTTTCCGGCTATTCTCCTCGTACTGGTCGTTTTATTGCTGAGGCAGGTGCCGGCAGAGCGATTTGCTCATCGCCGAAAGCTGTTGCCCGGAGCCAGTATTTTTATTTTACTGACAGCGTTATTGTTTTTCTTCCAGCCTCCCTTTAACCGCAACAGAGAATTTAGTGTGGCAGGTCTTGCTTCATCAATGGACAGTTATCTGCAGGAAACAGTGCAGCCTATGCTGGATTATATAGACACAGCCCGCAGCAGCCGTCGCCTTTCACTAAAACAGAAAGATCAGCTTTTCACAGATTCCTTACGCAAACGCATTCAGTCTGGTCAGCTCGCAGGAGAAAATAAATTCTTTCTGGCACAGTTGCGGGAATATGCGCAGGGTAGTTATATGCGCCACCTCGATCAGCGGCGTTTGCTTTATCTCGATCCCAATACCAGTACACCAAAGCTGGCGGTCAATGAACAATATTTCCGGGTTGATCCGCCTCCACATTTATTACAGTTGTGGGCGGGCAATGTGTATGCAGATACACTCAATGCCACGCTGGCCGTATGGAGTATGCAGGATGGACATTTATTCAGAGAGCGTGAAACCATTGAATCGGATGCTCCATTGAGTTTTGCAGCAGATACCTGGAAGGTGTCGTGTTATCCTTACAACGGAGGCAATCGTACCTGGATCAGCAATACCGGACCTGCAGCTTTGCAATGGCAGGATGATAAAACAACCGGTTCGCTGGCTGCAGGCGATAGCCTTGTTTTACTGCATGGGCAGCGTGTGAGTATTCGCAGCGGCAAAAAAGAATGGTGGGTTACGCTGGAACCCGATGCATTTATGCGTAATTACTACGTAAATGGCAGTCGTTATTATTACTATCCTTTACAGGAGCGGTTTGTATGGGCCCGCAATTTTGCTGAAGCCATTTCTGCCGATTATACCCGCGGAGACAGACAACAGGAGAATGCGTTTATCTCGCTTGATTACGAATGGACCGACTCACTGACAACACGGATCCGGCAGTTAATGAATAATGATGTGACTTTTGGCGAAGGTGCGGAATATGGTATTTGTATTGCAGATGGCAACGGCCGTGTACTGGCCATGGTAGACAATATCAAAGGATTGTTGCGGGTGAATCCCAATCAAAAAACGGCGTTTAACCGCATGCTGCAGGGCGATGAAGGAATTGTTTCGCAAAGTGCATTGCGTAAGCAGATTGGCAATCTCAATCTGTTGCGGCTTAATCCCGGCCCGGGTTCTACCCTCAAACCAATTGTTTTTGGCGCTATAGCATCCCAGCTTCCTGTTGACTGGAGTGCTTTTCAATCTACCGGCTTCGATGAAAAGCAGAACTATTTTGCCGGAATGCGGGTGCCGGAATATGATTTTGAAAAAAACAATGGACGAATAAGTCAGGTAGCTGCTTATCTCCGCTATTCGGATAATTATTATCATGCTAACGTATTATTGTTGGGGTCTTATGCCAAACAACCGCTTGATAAATTGCTGGCAGAACATTTTACCCGGCAAAAACCCGGCACAGGGGTGCAGTGGCCCTGGTTTGAGTATAAAGGGCAGACGTATTTTATGAATGGGTTCAAAAACTGGCCGGGATACAGCAATGGTAAAGCAGATTTTGGTGACGACAGTTCGGCTGTGAGTATTGGGCTGCTACAAAATTTTGATATCTACAATAAGCCAGGTACAGCAACACGTTCGTTTCAGCAGCCATATGACCGTTTATTGTTAGGTGGTGCATATCAGCGATCAGGTTTTATTTTGCCCGAGTCACCAGTTTTCGATCAGCAGGCTGCGGCATTTGATCACCGGATTGCTTACGATCTTTTTACACATGCTTTCAGAGGTCATGTAAAGGGAAGTAGTCAGGTGCTAATACCGCCAATGGCCATGGTGAGTGCATTTGGTAAACTGGTTTCACAAAACACGCAATACCAGCTTACGCTTAATCCCTATGCAGGGGTTACGAGCTTTTCGCCGTTTTATCTCGATGCAGCCGTGGCGTATCCCCAGTATTTACAGCTTATGAAAGAGCAGGTATTTACAGGTATGCGTGAGGCATTGTTTGCCGGGACCGGCGCCGAACTGGGGCGTCAGCTAAAACAGGGAGCCCCTTACTACTATTACGGTAAAACAGGCACAACCGGGGATGATGAGAAAAAGACAAAGTCCAAATTATTTACACTCGTTATTTCGCAAAAAGATCTGGCTTCTTCCGGACATGTTTTTCGCAATAACAATTTTCTCACCGTGTACTTTACTTCTCAAAATGGACCGGCCAGACAGAATGAAGCTTTTCAGGCAGCTATAGTGAAGTACCTGGAAGGATCGGGCCGCTTTAGACATTATATGGGAAAAGGTAAATAAAAAAAGGGTGGTGCATTGCATGTTATGTCCGTTGCCTCAAGACAAAATGTATAACGCGCAATCACCAACCCCGGGGCTATTCGTTATTACAGATTAGGGGTTGCATAGCGAATAGTTTCTCCCAAAATAATCCGAATCGATTCTTCCGGATTTAAGTATTCAAATAACCGTCCTGTTTTAGTTGTAAGTTTTAAGTGGTAAGTTTTAGGTGTTATCAGTGAACAATTGTTTACTATTTAAAAACCCATAATTTATTACTTACTACTTATACTATATCACTTGCATAATAAATGCCGGTTTTGCTGTCAAAGACTTATTTAATCTCTTCGGGATGTCTTAATTGCTGAAAATCAAAAAATAACAAGCCAATTCTGTGGAAAACTTCAACAACAGATCTATTGCCGGTAAAAGCAACAGAAATGGGGCGCTGGGGAACGCCGGACACAATGTACAGGCAGTAGCGGCTAAAATTCCTCACCCGCAAAAAAACGCAGGGGCTGGCGACATAAAAAAAGCCATTTGCGGTGAAGCAAATGGCTATATGGTTTGATCCGGTTAAATGCCGGAGACGGCAATCCTATTAATTTCCTTTCGAAGGAAGAGGTTTGATGGGGGTTGATTTGGTGGGCTGTGCCTGTTGTGTCTGCTGCTCAGCCACTACCTCGCCTGTGATGTGCAATACTTTCTGTACGTCAATGCCTGCAAACTTTACATATACTTCTTTATTTATAGGCCCGGCAACTGCAGCATTATAAACTACTTTCAGGTTAGCTGATTTACCGGGAGCGATAGGTTGTTCGGGTTTTTCGGGAACAGTGCAACCACAGCTGGCAGAAGCATTTTCAACCACCAGTGGCTTATCGCTGATATTTTTGATTTCGAAATTATAAGTAACGGGTACACCCTGTTTGATCTTGCCAAAGCTGTGATTTTCTGTATTGAATTTAGCAACATCATCAACTTTGGTCTGAGCCATTACAGCAACACTCAGAAACAGGGCGGTGGTAATTGTAAACAGTTTTTTCATGATTGTATTTTTAAAGTGTTTGTTTCTTTAAGAACTGAACGCTGGCATTGGCAGGAGCTGCGCCTTCAGGAGCTCTCCAGACAGTGCCTTTAATGGTGAGTTGTCTTGATTGTGTGGTATTGTAAGTGATGGTAATGGGTTTGGCAAAATAGCCTTCTGCAGCCGAATTATAGCCTACTTTGATAATGGCAGTAGCACCGGGGGCAATCGCTTCGCGACTCCACTCGGGAGTGGTACAACCACAGCTGGCGTGCACATCATCCAGCTTTAAGGGCGTGCTGCCGGTGTTTACAATCTCAAAATTGTAATAAACCGGTTTGCCCTGGGGTATTTGACCAAAATCATGTTCTACCTCTTTCAGTTTCAGCACTTCGGCTGGGTTGGCTGCCTGTGTGGCAGGGGTAGTCTGAGTTTGGCCAAAAACCGCTGAAAAGCAGATCAGCAGGATAGATAGGGTAAGCAGATGCTTCATACTCAAAATTTTGAGGATTTCAAAATTAGTGGAAAAGATGGGAGTTTGCAAGCAATGGTTGCATGGCTTTTGACACTTTTTTTGGGGACCATAAAAAGAGGGGCTTCAAAAGGGGATTGACTGTTGGTAAACAATGTGCTGCAAGGGGTTTTTGTGGGGGCATTCTCCCTTATTTTTGCCCCATGGAAAATGCAACTCCATTAACGATGCCTGCTGAAGCCAAGTTGTCTTATGACCGGTTCCGCGAGGAAGTGCTGAATGACTACAAGATAGCCTGCATCAGCCGGGAAGCCAGCCTGCTGGCCCGTAAAGAAGTGCTGACTGGTAAAGCCAAGTTTGGCATTTTTGGTGACGGAAAGGAAATTGCCCAGGTGGCGATGGCCAAATTCTTCAGACCGGGCGACTTCCGCAGCGGTTATTACCGCGATCAGACCTTTCATTTTGCGATCGGTCAGTCAAGTGTGCAGGACTTTTTTGCCCAATTATATGCTGATCCGGATATCGAGCATGATCCTAATAATGCCGGCCGTCAGATGGTGTCGCATTTCTGCACACCATTGACCAATAAAGAGGGGGAGTGGCTCGATCTGGCCAACCGCCTCAATACTGCCAGCGACATGGCTCCAACAGCGGCTCAGATGCCGCGTTCGCTGGGTCTCGCACTCGCCTCACGGGTATTCAGACGGGTACAACAATTACAATCCTATACTCATTTATCCGACAATGGCAACGAAGTATGCTTTTGTACCATTGGCGATGCCTCTACATCGGAAGGACATTTTTGGGAAACGGTGAATGCAGCCGGTGTACTGCAGGTGCCGCTGGCCATCTTTGTATGGGATGATGGTTACGGTATTTCGGTTCCCAAAAAATATCAGACCACCAAAGGTTCTATCTCAACAGCTCTCTCGGGCATGCAAAAAGAAGAAGGTACCAATGGACTGAATATTTTTAAAGTAAAAGGTTGGGATTATGCCGGCATGTGTGAGGTGTTTGATGAAGGCATCAGGCTGGCACGGGAAACACATACACCTGTACTTTTTCATGTAGAAGAGATCACGCAGCCGCAAGGACACTCCACCTCCGGCAGCCACGAAAGATACAAAACACAGGATCGCCTGGCCTGGGAACGTGAATGGGATGGACTGAAAAAAATGCGCGAATGGCTTCTGGAAAATGCACTGGCCAGCGAAGACGAAATTGAGGAAGCTGAACGCGCAGCCAAAAAAGAAGTAAAAGAAAGCAAAGACAGGGCCTGGGAAACCTACCTGCAACCCATACTGCAACAGGTAAGCAAAACGGTAGCGCTGCTGCAACCTCTGGCAGATGCACTTGAACCCGATCAGGGCGCAGTGATCCGTCGCATGATCACACAACTGCAAACCAATAAGGAGCCGTTGCGCCGCGATGTGATGAAAACCCTGTATCATGCCATAGCTGCCGGCGGCAGAGCCGAACAGGTACAACCGGTAAAGGCGTATTATAGCGAATTGCTGGAGCTTAACAAAGAACTCTACAGCTCACACCTGTATAACGAGGGCCCTCGCAGTGCCCTCAATGTAGCAGAAATAAAGCCTCAGTTTGCCGGCGATGTACAGCAGGTAAACGGCTATGAGGTGCTCAATAAATATTTTGATACCTTGTTTGCCCAGAATCCGCGTGTACTGGCGTTTGGAGAAGACCTGGGGCAAATTGGCGATGTAAACCAGGGCTTCAGCGGCCTGCAGGTAAGGCATGGTGTAGACCGCATATTTGATACAGGCATTCGAGAACTTACCATTATGGGCCAGGGAATTGGTCTGGCATTGCGTGGCCTGCGCCCTATTGCCGAAATTCAATACCTCGATTACCTGCTCTATGGATTGCAACCGCTCAGCGATGATGTATCTACACTTCATTACCGCACTTATGGACAGCAAAGTTGTCCGCTGATTGTACGTACTCGCGGACACCGGCTCGAAGGTATCTGGCATAGCGGATCGCCCATGGGCATGATCGTCAACTCGCTTCGCGGAATGTATGTATGTGTGCCGCGCAACATGGTGCAGGCCGCAGGTATGTACAATACTTTGTTGAAAGGAAATGACCCCGCACTTGTTATTGAATGTCTCAATGGCTATCGCCTCAAAGAGAAGTTGCCAGCCAACCTGCTGGAGATGACGGTACCACTCGGCATTCCGGAAGTAATACGCGAGGGCAGCGACGTTACTATTGTATCGTATGGTTCCATCCTGCGCATCATACAGGAGGCAGCCACATCGCTGGCAGCGCAGGGTATTGAATGCGAAATCGTGGATGTGCAAACACTGTTGCCGTTTGACCGTGAACACCGGATCCTGGAATCACTCAAAAAGACCAACCGCATCGTTTTCATAGACGAAGACGTACCGGGTGGTGCAGCGGCTTATATGTTTAACAAGGTTATGGAAGAACAGGGCGGATACCGTTATCTTGATGTGGCTCCCCGTACTATCACCGGCAAGGCACATCGCCCCGCCTATGGCAGCGACGGCGATTATTTCAGCAAACCCAATACAGAAGAAATAGAAGCCGTGATCAAACAGATGATGGCGGAATAATAGCGCTGCTTACGGTAAGAAACGCTGGCGTACTTCTGCAGAAGGCACCATACAACTCTCTTTTTTCCCAAACCATTTGTAACGGTTACGGGCAATCCATGCGTAGAATGGATTGCGGATAAAAGCGGGTATTATCATGAAAGCATATAACGCACGTGCCGGCCAGTTTAGATAACGCGCTATGCGGATGGCGGCAGTAGAACCGCTATATAATTTACCTTTATCGATTAGCAGCACACTGTCAATATCTGCACCAATCCCAAATTGCTCACGCAGCTTATCAGTAGTTTCTCCCTGAAAAGGAGTAAATTTTAATACCGCTTTTTTATCATTACGGATGGCGAAGTTGACCATGCTGTTGCAATAGTTGCAAACGCCGTCAAATATTACCAGTGGACCAGTCAGGTTCATACTGCAAGTTAATAAGCCGGTGGTAAAGAAAAAGGAGTAGGGTAGAAGATAAAAGGAGGGAAGGGGAATTTTAAAGGGCCTGCTTAACTAAGCAGGCCCTTTAAAATTATATAGTACACCGGGAATGATTATCCCATGTTATGAAACACTTTTTGTACATCATCATCCTGCTCGAGGCGTTCAATGAGTTTACTGACATCTTCTGCCTGGGCGTCTGACACAGGTACAGTAGTTGAGGGGATCCATTCTACTTCTGCACTCAGCGGGGTGATATTTTTTTCTTCCAGTGCCTTTTGCATATTGCCAAAGTCTGTAAAACCCACCCGAAGTACCAGCACAGGTTCGCCATTTTCACCCGTACTTTCTCCCATTTCTTCGAGACCAAAATCTATCAGTTCCAGTTCCAGATCATCGATGCTGAGTCCTTCCGGACTGAGTTTGAATACACCCATTTTTTTGAACTGAAAAGCCACGCTGCCACTATTGCCCAGCGCGCCACCTCCTTTGTTGAAATGAGATTTTACGTTGGCTACGGTACGTACGTGATTGTCGGTAGCGGTTTCTACCAGAATGGCTACACCATGCGGTCCGTATCCTTCATAAAGGATTTCATCAAAATTATCCATTTCCTTGCCCAGGGCGCGTTTAATAGCGGCCTCTACACGGTCTTTGGGCATATTCACACTTTTGGCGTTTTGCATACAGCGGCGCAGCGCAGCATTGGTATGCGGGTCTGGACCTCCGGCTTTTACCGCTATTGCGATTTCTTTACCAATACGGGTAAACTGTTTTGCCATGCGATCCCAGCGGGCAAACATGCTGGCTTTGCGTACTTCAAAAATCCGTCCCATTCAGACTGAGCATTAAAATGATTTGATAATAACAACCGTTGGTGTCGGATCAACGGAGTGCAAATTTAGGGCAATACCACAAAAAGAAAACCGCTCCGGAGAGCGGTTTCCCATTTTTTATCGGCTAATTACTTTTTTTCAAAGTCAGACGCCTTGGGGAGGATATCACCCGGTGTCCGTAGTTTACTTCTGTTTTTGCTGTACAGGAAGTAGATCACGAGACCAATCGCCATCCAGATAAAGGCTACTTTCAGCGTTTGTCCATCCAGCGCTACAATCATACCCAGGCACACCAGTACTCCAAGGGTAGACACGATGGGTACCAGCGGTGTTTTGAACGGACGCTCAATATTTGGTGCTTTTTTGCGCATGATCCATACCCCGGCACTTACCAGCACAAAGGCGAAGAGTGTACCGAATGAAGTAAGATCGCCTGCTACGTGACCGGGCACAAATGCGGCAAACAGACCAACAAATACAAAGAGAATCCAGTTGGCTTTATAAGGTGTTTTGTATTTGGGATGCAGATCGCCAAAGGCTTTGGGAATGAGGCCGTCATTACTCATAGTATAGAAAATACGGCTTTGTCCCATCAGCATCACCAGTATCACCGAGGAGAAACCGGCCAGGATGGCAACAGTAACGGCGGTGGCCAGCCAGCCATAACCTGTCATATAGGTTTGAATGGCATAAGCTACACTGGCTTCCTTACCTGCTGTTTTAAATTCTGTATAATTAGCTACGCCTGTGAGTACGTGGCCAAAGAGAATATAAAGAATAGTACATACAACCAGTGAACCCAGGATACCGATCGGCATATCGCGTTTCGGATTTTTAGCTTCCTGGGCGGCAGTAGATACGGCATCGAAGCCGATGAAGGCAAAGAATACAATGGCCGCACCGCCCAATACACCGCCCCATCCGTGCTTGAACACACCTTCGTGACCAGGGGTGCCGGCAGGAATCAGGTAAGGAGTATGGTTTTCGGGGTTGATGAATTTCCAGCCGAGTGCGATGAACAGCAGTACGATCGCCACTTTTACAAATACGATAATGGCATTTACAAAAGCGCTCTCCTGTGTGCCTTTGATCAGCAGCATCGTCAGCAACAGCAGGATAACCAGGGCGGGTGCATTGACGATACCGTTGGTAATGCTTACCAGGCCGGTCAGATTAGCGGGCAGGGCTGCAAACTGATCATCGGTGAGGATGAGGGTTCCCTCTTTAACGCCTTTGGCCAGGTCAGGTACAGCGGCAGTAATCTGGGCTACTGCATCGCCGCTAACCTTGTGAAGGGCTTCAAAAGGCGAGTGGCACCATTCATAAGGAATTTGCCCCCCCAGCAAGTTGTTTAGATATTCACTCCAGGCAATAGATACGGTGGCCGCACCCAATGCATATTCCATAATAAGGGCCCAGCCAATGATCCAGGCAATCAGTTCACCCATTGTCACATAAGAGTAGGCATAGGCACTACCGGCAATGGGAATCATGGCAGCAAACTCGGCATAGCAAAGACCGGCAAAGGCACAACCAATGGCGGCTACTATAAATGACAGTGTAACGGCGGGACCAGCAGCTTCGGCCGAGGCAGCGGCCGTGCGCACAAATAGACCTGCGCCAATAATGGCGCCAATGCCCAAAGCAACCAGATTCCCCGCACCCAGCGTGCGTTTCAGGCCCTTCTCATTATCAGCGGCCTGTGCCAGGATCTGTTCCAATGGCTTCTTTACAAATAAGCTCATACGTTTGGTAAATTGTCGTTTTTAATGCAGTCAATAAAGCTCGTAAAATAAAGAAATATTTGATTTGGCCTCCTATTTCTTTTTATATCAGGCATTATAGAGGGTTAAATGTTTTTACCAGTGCATATTTTTTCCGATTTTCGGCCTTCTTTATACAAGTCATTATGTCAAAAGGAAACAGGCTTACCATATATATACTGCTTTCAATGGTTTTAGGGATTGGAGTCGGGTATCTGGTTAACAAACAGGCTTCACCGGAGTTCCTGTCGAAGTTTTCAACCAATATTAAGCTCCTCACTACCATCTTTCTGCGCCTGGTGCAGATGATCATTGCCCCCCTGGTATTCTGTACCCTGGTGGTAGGCATTGCCAAACTGGGCGACCTGAAAACAGTAGGTCGGGTAGGCGGCAAAGCCCTGCTCTGGTTTATCACCGCCTCGCTGGTGAGCCTGCTGCTGGGCCTCGTACTGGTCAACTTCTTTCAGCCCGGTGCCGCTATCGACCTCAGCAATGCCGATACCGACGGAGCCAAAGACCTGATTGGTAAAACACAGGAGTTTTCGCTGGGCAAATTTGTGGAGCATGTCTTCCCCAAAAGCATATTCGAAGCCATGGCCACCAATGAGATACTGCAGATCGTGATCTTCAGCATCTTCTTTGGAGTCGCCACTACGGCGCTGGGTGATTATGCCAAACCAATCATTAAAGCCCTCGATGTGGCTTCGCATATCATCCTGAAAATGGTCGGCTATGTAATGAATTTTGCCCCCCTCGGCGTATTTGGCGCCATTGCGGCGGTAATCGCCGTAAAAGGATTGAGTGTATTTAGCTTTTACGGGCAATACCTCCTTTATTTCCTGATCGGCATTGTATTGTTATGGGGCATATTGCTGGGAGTGGGTTATCTTATCCTTCGCCGCCGGTTGCCGGAGTTGCTGCGTCGCATTGCCCAGCCACTGCTCATCGCTTTCAGCACAACCAGCAGCGAAGCCGTTTTCCCAAAACTTACGGAAGAGCTGGAACGTTTCGGCTGCCGTAATAAGATTGTTTCGTTTATTCTGCCTCTCGGATATTCCTTTAATCTCGACGGCAGTATGATGTATATGACCTTTGCCAGTGTGGCTATTGCACAGGCCTATGGCATACAGATGGACATTGGCACACAACTTACCATGCTGGTCGTACTCATGCTTACCAGCAAGGGAATTGCCGGTGTGCCGCGTGCATCGCTCGTGGTGGTCACTGCCACCTGTGCTATGTTTAAGATACCACCCGAAGGTATTGCCCTCATTCTACCCATCGACCATTTCTGCGATATGTTCCGTACCGCTACCAATGTAGTAGGCAACGCGCTGGCCACAAGTGTGGTAAGCAAATGGGAAGGTGAACTCGAAAATGCATAATTTCAACACAACTTTACTGAATGGAAACTTTTCTGCAGATTCATTTGCTTGAGGCTGGTGGTATAATCCAGCGCTTTATTACATGGATTATTGAAAATGGCGGGTTATACTTCCTGCTACTCGTAGTTTTTGCGGAGACAGGCCTCTTTGTAGGCTTCTTTCTTCCCGGCGATTCCCTGCTTTTTGCCGCCGGTATCTTCATGGGTCGCCTGGTCAATGAACTCGCCGGTCTGCCTCCCGAAACACAACACCCCTTCGGGTTCTGGCATATCCTCATTATCGTAATGGTTATTGTCGCTTCTGTATTGGGCAATATTGTCGGCTATTGGTTTGGGTACAAAACCGGGCCGTTACTATTTGAGCGCAGAGATACCTGGATATTCAAAAAGAAACACCTGATACGTGCCAAAGAGTTTTATGAAGAATATGGAAAGGCTACTGTTTTCCTGGCCAAATTCCTGCCCATCATCCGCACATTTGCACCTATTGTAGCTGGTATTGTTCGGATGTCACGTCCGCATTTCATTTTTTACAATATAGCCGGTAGTCTGGCCTGGGTATGCAGTATGATGCTGGGCGGATTTTTCCTGCAGACCTGGGTAGAGCGTAGGTTTGGTTTCAGCCTGAAGGATCACATTGAAGCTATCACCATTATAATTGTTGTGGTAACAACATTGCCGGTATTGTATAAACTCTTTTTTTCCAAAAAGCCGGTAGTACCGCCTCCGGCCGATACAGATCTTAAGCCCTGATCATTATGTCGTCGCTTGCCAATCCCAAACAATCCAGCCAGTCTGTTTTCAACATCGCTGTCGTAGTGGCGGCACTGGGCTACTTTGTAGATATTTACGACCTGCTGCTTTTTACTATTGTACGGGAGCCCAGTCTGCAGGGACTTGGCATAAACCTGCAGGATGGTAAAGCGGTACTGGCGGCCAGCGCCAAGATTATCAACTGGCAAATGGTAGGCTTGCTTATTGGCGGCATTCTCTGGGGTATTATGGGTGATAAGAAAGGGCGCCTTAGCGTGCTTTTTGGTTCTATTATCCTTTATTCTGTTGCCAATTTTCTTACCGGCTATGTACAGAATACCGATCAATACGCACATGCCCGTTTTATAGCTGGTATTGGCCTGGCAGGCGAGTTGGGGGCAGGCATTACACTGGTAAGCGAGCTGCTGCCTAAAAATAAACGTGGTATTGGCACTTCGCTGGTGGCAGGTATCGGTTTGTTTGGGGCTGTATTTGCCTATTTCACGTTTAAATACACCAATCAGGATTGGCGGCTTTGTTATAAAATAGGCGGAGCACTCGGTATTGGTCTGTTACTCCTGCGTGTAGGTGTGGCGGAAAGTGGTATGTTCAGGCATGTACAGCAACAACAAAAGGTACAGCGGGGCAATTTCCTTATGTTTTTTACCAATGCCAGGCGCTTCCGCAAATATTTCCTGGCTATTCTTATCGGACTGCCAACCTGGTTTGTAATAGGCATACTGGTTAATTTCAGCAACCGCTTTGCAACTGCTTTCTATGGAGAAAATGCTGTTGAGTCAGGGCGCGCAATCATGTATGCCTATGCAGCTATTGCCGTTGGCGACATTGCTGTGGGGTTTGTAAGCCAGTATTTCCGTAGCCGCAAAAAGGCGCTTTACCTGTTTTATCTCTTTACTATTCTTTCGGGGATATTCTTTTTCAGCGGGTTTATACATAACGATACCACCATGTATATCGCCTGCGCCGCACTTGGCTTCAGCACAGGATTCTGGGCCATTTTTGTGACTATGGGGGCAGAGCAGTTTGGAACCAACCTGCGCGCTACGGCGGCTACCACTATTCCCAATATGGTACGTGGAGCACTGCCATTGATCAATATGCTTTTTCTCGATGTATTTCAGAAAGGCTGGGGCTGGAGTATCGTTCACAGCGGCATCCTAACCGGCGTTCTTGTAATGGCAGTCACCCTCGTGGCAGCCTATTTTACCGAAGAAACTTTTCATAAAGACCTGAATTACGTAGAAGAGTGAGCTAGAGAGAATGTGCTGATGTGTTAATGTGCTGATGTGCTAATCGATTACTTACACCCTTAACCTTCCCCCTTATACCTTTCAGCTTCTCTTGGACTATTTCTCTTAATTTTGCGACATGCAGATCGAAAAGGCTATTTCTATTTTTCAGGAAAGTATTTCCAGCTATCATATCACTGATTCGGTAGATGCGGTAGTTACAGTACCCTATGAAAAAGGTACTATCGAATTTCTTTTATATAATAAAAACTGGATCGACACCGTACAATGGCATCTGGAAGATATCATTCGCGATCCGGCGATTGATCCCGTAACAGCATTACAGATCAAACGCCGTATTGATGCATCCAATCAGCAGCGTACAGATCTGGTAGAATATATCGACAGCTGGTTCTTGCAGCAATATGCGGATGTAACGCCGGCTGCAGGAGCTACCATCAATACAGAAACTCCCGCCTGGGCTATAGACCGGCTCTCTATCCTTGAGCTCAAGATTTATCACATGCAGATCGAAGCTACCCGCGCAGATGCTTCGCCCGAACACCGGTTGAATTGTCAGGTCAAACTGGATACATTGCTCACACAACGTACCGACTTATCTACAGCTATCAGTCAGTTGCTGGCAGATATTGAAGCCGGTCGTAAGTATATGAAAGTATATAAGCAGATGAAGATGTATAACGACGAAAGTCTTAATCCTGTTCTTTATCAGAACCGCAAATAATGACTGAGCGGAAACATATACTTGTTTTTCGGTTTTCTGCCCTGGGCGATGTGGCTATGACAGTGCCTGTACTTCGTCTTTTACTGGCACAGTATCCGCATTTGCAGGTAACGATGGTATCAGATCCCTTTATGGCACCGCTGTTTGCCGGCATTGACCGGCTCCGGTTTTATGGTGCAGATACACGTACCACCTACAAAGGGTTGGGCGGATTGTGGAAGCTAAGCCGTGAGCTGCGCAGAGAAATCTCCTTCGATGCCATCGCCGATTTGCACTATGTACTACGCACGCGTATACTGGGTTTATTTTTGGCTGGCCAGCCGCAGGCGCACATAGATAAAGGCCGGGCAGAAAAAAAATCGCTGACCCGTCCGCACAACAAACAATTACGCCCGCTGCCCAGTAGTTTTGACCGGTATGCTGCTGTATTTGCTCAACTCGGCTATCCTGTGCGGCTTGATGTGGCGGAAGGATTAAGTCCTGCACCTGCGGCAATACTTCCTGTTCAACTGAATCCTCAACGTACCTGTATTGGCATTGCGCCGTTTGCACGGCACTCAGCCAAGATGTATCCGGTAGCAAAGATGAAAGAGGTAGTTAAACAACTGGCTGCACATACAGATTTAGAAATAATATTACTTGGAAGCCGTAAAGAAGCGGCACAGATGCAGGACTGGGAGCAATTAGGTAATAATATCCAAAACCTGGCAGGACGGTTTGGATTTGCGGAAGAACTGGCTGTTATAGCCAGGCTGGATATACTGATTAGCATGGATTCGGCAAATATGCATCTGGCTTCAATGTACGGCGTACCTGTTGTATCCATCTGGGGGGGCACACATCCCTGGCTGGGCTTTTATGGGTGGGGGCAGGACCCTGCCATGGCAGTACAAACCGATTTGCCCTGCAGGCCTTCTTCAGTATTTGGTAATAAGCCCTGCCCTGTGCACGGAGAAGCGGGGTGTATGCAGGAAATAAGTCCGGAAATGATTGTAGAGCGGGTGTTGAACAGAATAAAATAGACGTGAATAAAAAAGAGCGAAGAAACTTCTTCGCTCTTTTCGTATTAAAACAGGGCAGTGATTTTCTGCCACCAGGGTTTTTCTTCTTTTGGATAAAACAATGGATACGCGGTGTAAGCCTGAATCTCCTGAAGAATATCCATTTCCATGGCTGACCGTTCTTCGGGCCGTAATTCGGCGTGATTGGCTGTGCAGGAGAGCCACGACTGAATCTGCCGCACTTCTGCCGGGGTGGCCTGGCCGGAAATGTAACGATCCAGTTTGCGATGTAAAGTTTCTGTTTTCATACACTAGGTTTAAGGTTAGGGGTTCGGGTTATACGAGTTACAAAAGTTTTGCTGTTACAGTCTGGAACAACCATTTAAGATGCGCCAGTGTAATAAAGTATTTTGGATTATTCTTTTTAATGGCTGACTGACGGATTCGGGGTTGTGCAGTATGCTGAATTACAGGCTGGCGTGCGGCCTGCAATGCTTCTACAGAAAAGCCATAGGCTACTTCGCGCTCAATCATTTCATTGATCGATTCCACATTCAGTTTTTCGTTGAGGCAAATCACCACAGCGTTACGAATTTCAGTATAGAGGTACTCGGAAATGGAAAAATCAACGGGCAGTAAATGCCTTTTTTCCCATAGTTGAATAAATATATCACGCACAATACGGCGTGCATCGTCTGAAGAATATAGCTTTTTATTACTATAGCTGTAAAGGCTGTGCCAGTAACGGCGATATAATTCTTCAAACGCTTCTGTGTCGCTCATTAAAAGCCGGTCGGTGAGGACCTGATCTGGTAAATAACTCCTGCTCATGGGTACAATTTTCAGTTAACACAATTCAATAGGAGATTGGAGCTGTTTTGTCGCAGGAAATTGGCTAATAGGTGGTATTTATCCGATTAATTCAGATACTAAAAAACAATAAAAGGAAATTGGGGTAAGTAGAGGAGATTGGATTAGCCTGCCGCAGGTATTGGACATAGTGCTAATACAGTGCTAAACTAATTCAAGTTGCGGGTGTGTGCAATCTTTTACCCATCTATTTTGTTCACATCGAACTTTTACGATTGGTGGATAAAAAATAAAGAATTGAAAGTAAAAGAGATATAACGAAAAGCAGGTTGTTAAAATTCCAATGAAAAACCGCTGATCAGCTGATAAGTAGTTTTTGGAGCGGTGCCGGCAGGCTTTCGATCGTAGAGATAATTCCATTTTATGTAGAGCGAAAAATGGGTATTTGCTTTCACACGCAGTATCGACTGGTTAAACCAGCGCCGGTCGCTCAGATTATTATAAAGCGGCTGGAAAAAGGTGGTACTGATCAGCTCAATATTTTCTGCAGGCAAAAAGGTAAAGGATATATAAGAACTGCTGCGCAGATTATTATGTTTAATAACGGGTTTGATTCGTTCTGTTTCATGCTCATACATCATAAGAGAAGCTGCATAAAGCCTGAATTTTTTAGCGGATATTAGTTTAAAGCGTGGACCTGTGCCTGTCAGATATCTCGACCTGATCTGGGTGATATGATTACTTTGTACCTGTGTAAAAGCTTCCCAGCGTAGCCATTTGTTGAGCTTCCTGTTATAGCGCACGTGAGCGAAACTATTGGCCAGGAATTTTTCAGCACCTCCTTTCAAAAAGCCATAATCGCCCAGGATGAGCCAAAGATCCTTTTGGGTTTTGTATTGCAGATGAGCCTCCACGCTAGCGGCGGTAATCTGTTGTGTATTCTGCGCAAGCGAAAAAGAAGCCCCACCCGAACCGGCCCAGCCGGTGGTGTCAGATTGAATGCGTGAGCTTTCAATATTCACGATCTGGCTATTGGCAATAACAGTGATCAGTAAACCGGAAAATAAAAAAAAAAGACGCATGGCTGAAATGATTGCTGCAAAATAGCAACAGTTATACCGTTCAGCCAATACCCAGTTTATAGTAGTTCACTCAATTCAAGCCAGCGCATTTCTTTTTCGTCGAGCAGTCCTGTCACTTCTCCGATACGTACAGAAAGCTGCTGCAATTCTTCGTATGGCGCGCTACTGTCATTGAGTCGGGTGGTAATGGTTTCTTTTTCTTTAATTAGGTCAGCGATTTCTTTTTCAAGGGTTTCGAATTCCCTTTTTTCCTTAAAACTCATTCGGCGAACGGCTGCAGGTGCAGCAGAAGAAGCCGTATGGCCGGCAGTGTCTGCCTGGGACCGGACAGGAGTATCGGCTCCATTTTCCTGTTCTTTTTGCCAGATACGGTATTGCGAATAATTGCCGGGAAAATCACGGACTTCACCATTACCTTCAAATACCAGCAGGTGATCTACCAGCCGGTCCATAAAATACCGGTCATGCGATACAATGAGCAGGCATCCCTGAAACTCGCTGAGAAAATTTTCCAGCACACTGAGAGTAGGCAGGTCCAGGTCATTGGTAGGCTCATCCAGTACCAGGAAGTTTGGATTTCGGAAAAGTATGGAAAGCAGGTGCAACCGCCTCTTCTCACCCCCGCTTAATTTGGAAATATAAGTGTACTGCTTGTCGGGATCAAAAAGAAACAATTGAAGAAACTGGGCTGCACTTAATGAGCCGCCACTGGCGAGCGGAAAATTTTCGGCAATATTTTTCACATACTCAATCACCCGCATATCTTCTTTTATCACCAGCCCCTGCTGCGAATAATGTCCAAATACAACGGTATCTCCTATGTTGATTTTTCCACTGTCTGGTGCTTCCAGTTGTTGCACCATCTGAATAAAAGTAGATTTGCCGGCGCCATTTTTTCCTACAATACCCACCCGTTCGCCTTTTGAAAAAGTATAATCAAAGCCCTTTAGAATAATTTTATCTCCGTATTGCTTGTACACTTTTTTCATCTCTACTACCTTACCACCCAGGCGACTCATTTTCATTTGTAGTTCCAGTTGCTCTTCGCCCAGTTGCTGTTTGGCTTTTTTCTCTACATCATAAAAATTATCCTGCCTGCTTTTTGATTTGGTAGTACGGGCCTTAGGCTGTTTACGCATCCATTCGAGCTCACGCCGGTAAAGATTGCGGGCCTTGTCAACACTGGCTACTTCCTGTTCCTGCCGGGCAGCTTTTTTCTCCAGGTAGTTTTCATAATCTCCTTTGTAAACATAGAGGTTGCTTCGGTCCATTTCCCAGATTTCATCACACACTGTTTCCAGGAAATAACGATCATGCGATACCAGCAGCAGAGTTACATTTTCTTTATCCAGGTAGTGTTCCAGCCATTCCACCATTTCCACATCAAGATGGTTGGTAGGCTCATCCATGATTAAGAGAACATGTTTGTGTTCGAATCCGATGTCAATCAGCGTTTTTGCGAGTGCCACACGTTTGCGCTGCCCACCGCTTAGCGTACCCACCGTTTGCTGCAACTGATGAATGTTGAGTTTGCCAAGAATCTGTTTCACCTTGGCATCAAAATCCCAGGCCCCGAGTTCATCCATCTTTACAATGGCGGCTGTAAGCTGTTCCATATTATCGTCTTCGGTGGCCTGTTCATATTCACGAATAGCTTTGATAACCGGGTGATTATGGAAAAAAATATTATCCAAAACAGAGCGGTGCTCTTCAAATACGGGGTCCTGTTCAAAGAGCACCACATCTACATCTTTATTGATCCACACTTTACCCTCATCGGCAGTCTCCCTGCCCGCCAGGATCTTCATAAGGGTCGATTTGCCCGAGCCATTGCGGGCTACGAGGGCTATTTTGTCGCCTTCGGAGATATGAAAGGAAATATTGCTGAAAAGCGGTTGAATACCATAGCTCTTGGTCAGATTCTCGACAGATACATAATGCATGGTGCAAAGATAAAAAGGAATAGTGGTACCTGATGTCAGAACGACTGTGGCATAGTTTTTTAAACAGATATAAAAAATGGCCTATGACAAAGTCAATCATTGAAAGGGTGCAGGAGCAACTTGGATATCCTCCTTTGCATAAGGTAGACCCTAATACGCAGGAATTGCCGGCAACGGAAACGTCTGATGAAAATGCACGTTTTGCACAGGCGGCTATACCTTCAGTACTGGCAGGAATTTTTCAGCAATCCCGCTCCGAGGCAGGTGCTGTTGCATTATTGCAGCAGCCAGCCACAGCCAGTTGGACCAATCTGTTATTTGGCACACAGCGTCGCAGGGTCATGGATGCCATTGCCCAATACGCTGGCAGGCCCGCTGCAGGAATCGAAAACGAACTGGACATAATAGCTCAGGCTGCCATGAGCGTTCTGCGACCGGGTGCAGATATGGACCATCCGGGACTGGTATTACGCGAAACGCTCAACGCTCAGCGGCATACTATCCTGGTTTATTTGCCTGCTGCGCTTCATATGGGTGAAATGCTGCGCGATGAATCACTCGATGACCGTACCAATAAAATGGAAGGACCGGTGTCGAACCTTATGCACAGTATTGAAAACAAGTTGTCGGGAGGAGGTGGTTGAAGATACCTGCATCAATGGTCAGATAACAGCACAAAGAGCAGGCAGATAAGCGTGGCAGCAGCGAAAACAAACCAGGGCACTCTTTTTTCCCACCAGGCCTGGCGGTGTGTCCGTTGCTGATAACGTAAAATATGCTGGTGCAACTCAGGAGTAGTGGGTACTTGCTGCAAATGCTGCAGCCAGGTGATGCTATGCGGATAGGGCAGACGCGATGTAATGCGAAGGCCCGTTAACACTACTTCATTATTGATGGCTGTATCGGTGTTGCTTTCCAGCAACTCCAGTCCCTGCTCGTCCAGTAACTGCTTCAGCCCATTAAGAAGTGTATAATAATCGGTGCGATGTGTATCGATACGTGCCAGCCGGCGATCGGCCTCCAGCAGGTTGCGCAGCAGGTTTGCTGGAGTAGTTGCTTCAGTACTCATTGACTGTCCCTGACTGCGTGCATACCAGCGCTGTTGCAGATAGTTGGCACGTCTTTCGGGCTGAGTCAGTGTTTCATACGCTTCTTTGATCGCAGCAAAAAGGAGCAGGGATTCGGGATCGCTACCACTCTTGTCGGGGTGATAACGTTGAGCGAGACGCCGGTAAGACCGCTTAATATCATCGAGCGAAGCGGCAGGCGATAACTCCAGTATGCTATAGTGATCCTTCAATTCCAGAGCCAGCGAAGATAATAAAACAGCAGGCTATGACCATTTTTTGGCATTAGTAAGTTTAGCACTTCCCCAGGGTCAAAAAATTTTTTTTTCGTTTTTTTAATAAGATCGTGATTCGCAATTCGTTATTTTCTGATAACGGGGTCGCGATATTTTCCGCTTTAATTATGTCAGCCACTTTGTAAAAAACTCAAGCGTACGCTGCCAGGCGAGCCGGGCGGCTGCCTCATTATAACGCGTGGGAGCTGTGTCGTTATGAAACGCATGATTTACTCCTTCGTACATATATAGCTCATAATTTACCTTATTGGCTTTCAGTGCATCTTCATAATCTTTTATACCTGCGTTGACACGTTCATCCAGTCCGGCATAATGCAATTGAACAGCGGCTTTGATATCTGCGACTTCAGCAGCTCCTGGCTGCCTTCCGTAAAACGCTACTGCCGCCTTTAAAGAAGGTATCTTTACGGCGAGCGTATTGGCCATGGCACCGCCCCAGCAAAATCCCACACAGCCCGCTTTACCATTGTAATCTTTGCGCGAAGGCAGGTAATCAAATACACGAATAAAATTCTGGACACTATCTTCTGCTTTCAGTTCCTGGAATTTCGCCCGGGCTTCATCTTCATTGGCTGGGGTGCCGCCCAGGGGGGCAAGCGCATTGGGGGCAATAGCCAGATAACCCGCTTTGGCAGCGCGCCGTGTCACATCTTCAATATGAACGTTCAGTCCTCTGTTTTCGTGAATTACAACCACTGCAGCATATGGTTTTTCGGCTTGCGGTCGTGCCACATAAGCCTGCATTGTGCCATTTACGCCCGGATACGAAATACGCTCTGTAAAAAGATCCATATCAGGCGTTACAGCAGCATTGGCAGCATTTACTTCAATCTGGGGTAATACCGCCATTGCCGCAGCCGTACTTCCGGTTAACAGGATCAGGCGCCGCAGAAATTCCTGCCGGCTCAGCGGCTTGTGGGTATACTCATCGTAGAGGCTGATAATGCGTTGATCCATACCAGGGAATTTTAATGTTTCTAAAATTACACACTTTCTATGGGTTTCCGGAAGGGAAACGGGCGGCAGCAGAAGCTTACTACAGCATAACTTTTTATCAACAGTGCTGTTAACATATTGTATTCACTCTTCCCCGTTTGGTTATTTGCCGTATCTTGCCTGCCTCTCCTTAATCTGCCTCCCCCGTAAAACTTCTTTTTTTAAAATCAGCCAGGGGGCTTCTTATGAACAAATGGATTTGGCTGCTGACATTTCTCTGTTTGTCAGTAGCAGGTTTGCGGGCGCAGATGCCGGCTCTGCAGGAGTTGCTGGCTTACCCCGACCAACCTGATAAAAAACTGGAACAAACACTGGCGCGTCTGGGTTTTGCGGCTGTAGACCGTGCCCAGCTGCCGGATACCGTGTACTATGCATGGAAAAATTCTGCCGACGCCGACAGTGTGAAGGCGATCACAAGAAGTATTTCCAAATGCAGCAGCAATGGTACGATTCTCTATTTCTACCAGACCACATCTCGGGACGAGTTTGCCCGCTTGCTGGCAGAAGGCGAGCGTATTGGAGTGGCCTGCGCTGAGCCTCCTTCTGTTCAGTCACTGCCACTGTTATTGCAATACCAGCAAATGCTCATGCTGGCCTATGTTGATCAGTCGGCCGATATAAAACGCTATACCCTCCGTATCGAAAAGAAACCATTACCGGCGGTAAAGCAGTTACAATGGGCAGAGCAGTTATTGCTTTTTGATTCAGATGAGTTGCTGGCAGCTTATTTTGGAAGAGACAAAGTGAAAAAAGATCTCTATTATTTTTCTGAGAAAGAAATCAACAGATGTTCCATCCTTTTTCCCAATACTCCCAGGCAGGCTATTTTTATCTGGGAAGATCAGGCTAACCGCAGGGTAATTGATCAGATCATCATCGGTAGTATGACTACTTCGGGACAGCTGGCTGGTTATGCCGGTGCACTGGACGGTAATACCTGGCAATTCAGAAACGGTATTGAGTTCAACATGCGCATGGATCAGCTGTTACATATAAATGAAGAAGATATTCAGTTTTATGGCCGCCGGTCTCCTTATTACCTTATGCTGAAACCCGGCACTAAAGGAAAGGTAGATTTCAGCGGTACCGGCATCGTATTTGACTGTCTTAATTGTGTAGGTGATCCCTTTCTTAATACAGAACTGGTAAGTGGTAAGGCGGCCGTAACCGAGGGGTTACGTTTGCATGTCAGCCTGGTCATTCTTTGGCCCCCTTCAGGAACCCGTTAATCAGCATATTATCTAAAATTTGGATAATGTTTTGCTAACAAAGCCATAAAAGGAGCGGGGCTGCAACCTTCGGGCATAATAATAGCTCATATTTAATGAACGAATGAACGTTGTTTACCGGCATTCCTAACAATTAAATTGATTAACATGAACCGCTTTTTTACCTGCACAGCGCTTGCTCTTGCACTGATTGTGGGCGCTGCCTTCAATCAAAAGGCCGTAGCTCAACCTGGTGTGGGGGTATCAATTACTTATCAGAATTTTTATGATGAGTTAAGTCCTTACGGAGAGTGGATCGATTATCCGGATTATGGTTATGTATGGCGTCCATCGGGTATTGCCGATTTTCAGCCTTACAGCTCCAATGGTTACTGGGTATGGTCTGACGATTATGAATGGATGTGGGTATCCAACTACAGCTGGGGCTGGGCGCCTTTTCACTATGGCCGCTGGTTTCAGGATCCTTATTATGGATGGATGTGGGTACCTGGTTATGAGTGGGGACCCGCCTGGGTAGCCTGGCGTGACGGAGGTGATTATTATGGATGGGCGCCGCTGCGTCCCGGCATTCAGCTAAGCATCAACTTCTCTATCGGTAGTTATAATCCTCCGATTGATTACTGGTGTTTTGCTCCCCGTCGCTACATCACTTCGCGCAGCCTGTACAACTACTGTGCTCCCCGCCGGCAAAACATCACCATTATCAACAACACAACGATCATAAACAATTATGGTCGCAGAGGAGATAATCGCTGGGTGGCTGGTCCACGCCGCGCGGAAGCCGAACGTTATACCGGTCGTATCAGGTCAGTACGTTTCCGTGAGGTAAATGAACCCGGCCGCACTCGCTTCCGCAACAATGAGGTTTCCGTATACCGGCCTCAGATAAACCGCGATAATAACCGCAGTTTCGCACCCCGCCAGAGCGAGCGTTATGATCGAAACAATGCCAATACCCGGATCAACGATAATCGGGGCAACGATCGCCGCAACGACCGGATAATGGACAACCGCAACAACAATCGCATAGATCGCCCTGAACGTGATACCCGTATTACTGACAATCGTAACAGCGATCGTCGTAATGACCGGATAAACGATAACCGCAATAACCGCATTGACCGACCTGTTCCCGATACACGGGTCAGCGATAATAATGGTAATGATCGCCGCAACGATCGTATAACCGAAAATCGTAACAATCGCTTTGACAGACCCGACAGGAATACAAGGGATACACGTACCAACGATAACCGCCAGAATGTACCAGACCGTGTGCGTACCACTCCGCCACGTGAGTTTGGAGGCGGAGACAGAACAGAACGTGTACGTACACCTCAGCCGGGCAATGATCGCCGTATGGAAAGACAACGCGTTGAAAGAGCACCTTCTGGCGGCGGCCAGGTACGGGAGCAACGCTCTTTTGAAAACAGACGCGTCGAAAACCGTCCTGCTGAAAACCGCTCACGTGAGTTTCGTGGCGGTGGCCAGGGAAATGGTGGTGGACGCGACAACAGAGGTGGTGGTCGCCGTGACTAAATACTGATTTCAATAAATACCTTACAGGGCCGGACATAGTTCCGGCCCTTTTTGTAGTTGGAAAATGATGCCCGGAATGGACGTATCTTTAAACTACAACCCTGTTTTCAGTATGCGTATTCTGTGGACCTATTTGCAACCGCAACGCTGGTGGATCATGCTCTCACTCTCACTGGCAGGAGTGGCACAATTGCTCACTCTCGTCGACCCCCTTATATTCGGAAAGATTATTGATGACTATGCGGGTAATAAAAAAGGACTGACAGAGCAGGAGCGTGTAGAGGGCGCCATCTTCTGGCTGGTTGCAGCCGTGGCTATTGCACTGCTGGCCCGGCTTATCAAATCGTTTCAGGAATATGTAATGCGGTTGGCAGTCCAGCGTTTTGGCATGCAGATATTCAATGACGGACTTAAGCAGACATTACGCCTGTCTTTTCCTGAATTTGAACAACAGCGTAGCGGAGAGACGCTGTCCACACTTCAGAAGGTACGCACCGATACCGAACGGTTTATTAACTCATTTATAAATGTACTTTTTTCATCTGTTATAGGTATAGGTTTTCTGATCTGGTATGCTGTCACCACGCACTGGATGTTAATTCCGGTGTTTGTAATAGGTGTACTGTTGCTCGGTGGATTAACAGGTTTATTAAGCAAAAAGATTAAAACACTTCAGCGTTCTATTAACAGAGAAACCAACCAGATGTCGGGCGCGATTACAGAGTCGTTGCGCAATATAGAGCTGGTCAAAAGCCTGGGACTTACTTATCCGGAAATACGCCGGTTACGTGTACAGACACAGCGCATCTATGACCTCGAGATGATGAAAGTGCGTAAAGTACGTACTCTCTCTTTTTTGCAGAGCTCTGCACTCACTCTGCTGCGTCAATCCATTCTCTTTATCCTGCTCTGGCTTATTTTCAGAAATGTTCTTAGTACCGGCGAGTTGATCAGTATGCAGTTTATCTCTACAACAATTTTTGGACCGTTGCAGGATCTGGGTAGTATTATCCTTGCTTACAGAGAGGCAGAGGCCTCTATACTAAGCTTTGACCGTCTTATGAAAAAACCGGTGGAGACAAGGCCGGAGGAACCCGTAGAACTGGGTCCGGTTCGCAGCCTTCGTTTTGATAAAGTCATATTTCGTCATGCTACCGCGAATTACAATGCTATCGATGACCTTTCTTTTGAGGTGGCAGCTGGTCAAACCATCGCTTTTGTTGGACCATCTGGTTCGGGTAAGTCAACGCTGGTAAAATTGCTGGTTGGCTTATACCGGCCCGTACAGGGAGATATTTTCTTCAACGATATCTCTGCTACACAGATCCGGTACAATGAAATGCGTCGGCAGATAGGATTTGTAACACAGGAAACCCAGCTTTTTTTTGGCACCATCCGCGACAATCTGTTATTTGTAAAGCCAGACGCTACAGAGACAGAAATGCTGGATGCCTTGCATAAAGCGTCCTGCGACAGATTGCTTGAGCGCTCAGGTAAGGGGTTGGATACGGTACTTGGGGAAGGAGGAATGCGATTGTCGGGGGGCGAAAAACAACGTATTGCCATAGCCAGGGCGCTGTTACGTCATCCCCGCCTGCTTATATTCGATGAGGCGACTTCTGCGCTGGATTCGCTGACCGAAGAAGCTATTACCGAAACCGTACGCGATATTGCCCGGATGCGCGACCCCATTACTATCCTGATTGCTCACCGCCTCTCTACCATTCTTTATGCAGATGTAATCTATGTACTGGAAAAAGGACGGATTGTGGAACAGGGCTCTCACCAGGAGCTGGTGGATAAGCAGGGTTTATATTATGCCATGTGGCGCCAACAGATAGGAGAGCGCCGGGAGTATCCGGATCAGGCTATTGTGGAAAACAATTAATGCCGGCGGCCACCTTTAATATGCTGCGGCAAGCAATTTGCAGGAAGTTTAAAAACGCTGGTATGCGAAAGAATAGCTGCTGGGTATTATTGCTACTAATGGCCTGCCACTCTCCCGGAGAGAAAGAGATGCCTGCCAAAACTGCTGAACCGGAGCCTGTGGCATTTGACGGTGTTGTGAATCATCCGGACACTATCCCTTACAATGTACAGATTGATACGGTAATTCATTTGTCACTTGATTCTGTACAGACTGCTACAGCCAAAGGCGCCATCAGTAAAACAAAAAGCCAGGTTTATTGCTTTCTCTCTGTCAAAAAGAAACAAACGATAAGAGCAAGATTAATTCCGGCTACTGACGATCTGAATATCCGGTTTTCTCAACTAATATTTCCCGATAAGACTACAGATGGTCCCTTTGGCAGAGAACTCGTTTATCCCGTCCGTCAACCCGGTACATATCAGCTGGTAATTTCCCCCAACAGGATGGCATCAGGCCCGTTTAACGGAGACTTTGAGTTGAAGGTGTCGCTTACTGAATCATCCCGTAAATAGTAATCATTTCTTTTTCAGGCGTATTAGAAAACCTCCTCCCGGGGCCATGTGTAAACGTAACTGCTGAGAGCGCAAAATATCCTTATTGATAAGTATATAATCAGAAGCATAGCGATCTGCATTTGCTCCATCAGCACAGATAGTAGCTGCATAACTGTCCCCGTTAAGAAAGCTAAAATCCAACTCATAATCACGTGCGGTCCAACTGGTCATACCGGCTATAAACCAATCATCGCCGCTGCGCCGGGCAGTTACGATATATTCACCTACCTGCCCGTCGGCAATCACAGTGGTATCCCATACTGTAGGAATGCTGCCAATCAGCTCCATAAAATCAGGCTCCAGCAACCCTTGCGAAGGATTGCCCGAAAATAGCTGAATGGGACTGTCATAGATGACGAACATAGCCGCTTGCTGGCATCTTGTTCCCAACGACATCACCTTATCGTTAATGGCACGAAAGGTACGGGCCGTTGCATTGTCAAGCAGTCCCGGCTCATAATCCATCGGTCCTGCTGTCATGCGGATAAAAGGCAGTAGCAGGTTATGAGGTGGCGAAGCCTTATCGCTCCAGATATTGTATTCAGAGCCCAGTACCCCCTCTCTTGTCACTGCATTGGGCCAGGTGCGGTTGATGCCGGCCGGCTTAAAGGCGCCGTGGTACATGATCATAATACGATGCCGGGCGCAGGCTTCTGCCACCCGATGATAAAAACGAACCATTTTCTGATCATCGCGGTCCATGAAATCGGTCATAATAAAATCTACCCCCCATTTACTGAACTGTTCCAGCGCAGGTTCCAGTTGCCGATCCAGGGTAAGCGCCAGTGTCCAGAGGCTAAGTCCAATCCCCTTCTCCCGGGCATAAGCGGCAATGCTGTCCATGTTTATAGCCGGATTGATTTTAAAAAGGTCTTTATAATCACTCCATCCGGCATCCATCATAATACGCTGAAACCCGAAGCGTTTGGCAAAATCAATATAGTATTTGTAAGTCGCGGTGTTCACACCCGATTTGAAGGGGACATTAAAAAGATTTACGCCTATGATCCATTCATCAGTACCTTTTCCGGGCCTGATCCACGAGGCATCTGTCACCCGGCTGGGAGAAGCAAGGCGGTAAACGAGGTCATTGGCTGGTAGTTCACGGTCTGTGCGTGCTATCAGCATCACCCGCCAGGGGAGTTTTCTGGATCCCGCAGTACGGGCAATATAATCAGCGCGTCTTTTTACCACCAGTTGCGGAAATTCCCCGGCTGCTGTGTCTTCCCGGATGGGATAAGGGGCAAAAAGTCCTTCCAGAGAGCGGTCATTATTGCCTTTGAGAAACATACCGGGATAGTCTTCCAGATCGGACTCTGTAATTAATATTTTGGGCCCCTGAGCCGGAGCCACAAGAGTGGGGGTAAAAATGGCCTGCTGCGGGCCGATGCTGTCCAGTGTTTTGAAATCATAAGGTTCTTCAAAGCTGGTATGAAAAATATCCAGGTCTCCGCGCTTTACAACCTGGGTGAAATATACCGGATAGTTACCATGAAAGCGAAAGACTGCTTTTTCTTCGCGTATGGTAATGCTGTCTGTAAAATGGGTTTGAATACGATAGGCTACGCCATCATCATATACCCGGAAGATCACCGAAAATGGTTGGGCCAGTTGCAGCGTTAGCTGATTATATCTGTCCGGGATGAGTCGTCTTTTTTCCGGCACCGGCGAGGTGATAATGTCGTTGTGCCGGGTAAGCTTTGTTTTTCTGATCACTGGTTTTCCGCCAAAATGAGTACCATTGTCGAGCACGAGATCGATAGGGGATGGCTCAATCAGTAATTTGTTATCAACCGTTACCATATAGCTCAATGCCGTTCCATCGTATATGTTTAACCGGACAGAGCCATCCGGTGAAGTTACTTCACGTATCTGCTGTGCCAGCGTGGTCACTGCCATTGGCAGCATAAGAAACGACAGAAGGTATTTCATACAGCTGAGTTTGAGTATGAATATAAGAAGAAAGTTGACTGTGGATAGTTGACAGTTGACCGTGGATAGTGGACAGGTGTACATCCCTAAACCAGGTTGACCGGTTTTAAAGGTTTTTTCCAGCTGTTAACTATCCACGGTCAACTGTCAACTATTTTTCAATACTTTTATTCCTCCTAAAATTGTCATCATGAAAACCGGTTTGCGTTTTGCGCTGTTGCTCGCTTTAATAAGTAGTATGGTGGTTTCCCTTTATTCTTTCACCGCAAGAAAGGCCCCCAGAATACTGGTGTTTTATAAAACAAATGGATTTAAACACAGCAGCATTCCTGCAGGCATAAAGGCGATTCAGAAATTGAGTGAAGAGAATTCGATCCGTTGCGATACTACCAGCGATTCGCTGAAGTTCCGGTATAAAACACTGAAGCAATATGATGCGGTTGTCTTTCTGAATACGACCGGCGATGTATTGGGATTTCAGGAGCAAAAAGAATTTGAACGATACATACAGTCGGGCGCGGGTTATGTAGGGATACATGCAGCCGCCGATACAGAATTTGACTGGCCCTGGTACAATCAGCTGGTGGGAGCTTACTTTAAAGATCACCCCGCGCAGCAGCAGGCCCTGTTGCATGTAAAGGATAGCAAGTTTCCGGCAACAGCTCACTTGCCGCGCGAATGGAGCCGTTGGGATGAATGGTACAATTACAAAGACACTCACTGGGATAAAGTAAATGTGCTTCTCACGCTCGATGAAAAAACCATCAAAGGTGGTGGTAATGGTGATTTCCATCCGATGGCCTGGTATCGGTCCTTTGACGGCGGCCGGAGTTTTTATACAGGACTCGGTCATACAGAAGCGTCTTATGAAGACGATCTTTTTCTTAAACATCTCCTTGGTGGCATAAAATATGCCGCAGGCCGTTAATTGGTTGCAGGTCGTTTCAGGAATGCAGTGCCCGAAGCCGCGATACCATAATGGTAATGGCAATACCGAGCAAACCGATACAGGCAAATGAATAGCGAAGGCTTGATATCTGGGCAATATAACCGATCAGTGGTGGCCCCATCAGGAATCCCAGGAAACTGATACTGGATACAGCTGCCAGTGCCATGCCCGGTGGAATTTTAGCATTTTTCCCCGCGCTGCTATATACCATAGGTACAATTGAAGAAACACCAAAACCTACTATTAAAAAGCCGATCGTAGCAGTGACGATTTGTGGAAATAATACAGAGATAAAAAGGCCGGTAGAAATAAGAATACCACTTATCTGCAACATCTTCTTTCGCCCAAAATGCTGAATTAACCTGTCACCTACAAAACGGCCTGAAGCCATCATAATCATAAATGATGTATAACCCAGGATAGTCAGTGCGGCTGGTGCTTTCACTACATCCTGAAAATAAACACCACTCCAGTCAAACATGGCTCCTTCACTGGCCATGCTGCAAAAGCCAATAATACCCAGCTGAACAAGCATGGCATCCGGTTTCGAAAAGAAAGGTTTCTTTTCGGTCATGGCTGCGGCCCCCGGCTGCAGGTATACCTGAAAAGCGGCAATAAGAATAAATACCAGTGTAGTCGCAATCCAGAAATGCGGATAAGGAGAAACATGCAGGGCTTTCATGAGCAATCCCAGCAGTGCTCCGGAGAACCCCGCCGTACTCCATACACCATGAAAAGAAGTCATAATAGGACGGCCATATAACTTCTCTGCACGGATTGCCTGTGTATTGACAGATATGTTACACATGTTGCCAAAAACACCAAAAAGATAAAGACCCAGAGCCAGTTGCCATCCCTGTGTAGCCAGTCCGATATTAGTAAGCGAAAACGCATATAAAACCGCACATATCCTTAATATTTTTTTACTGCCAAAATGAGTAACCAGCCGACCTGAAAAAGGCATAGCGGTGAGCTGACCGGCTGGTAAGGCCAACAGTATACTGCCCAGTGCGGCATCTGTAAGCTGCAACGAAGTCTTGATATCCGGGATCCGGCTGGCCCAGGTGGCAAAGCAAAGCCCCTGACAAAAAAAGAAGATAGAAACAGCAATGCGGATTTGCCGGTTGGTAAAACTGCGTGTTTCTGCATCATTATGGGTGGTGGAACGGCCGGAAACGTTCATAGAAGCAGTAATAAGCTTATAAGACCGGTGGATGAAGTGATCAATACCTGTTTTCATAAATTATTGCATTACTCCCATCTGGCAAGGCAATAACTCGTAAGAACACAGACAAAGATACCATAAATCGGAATACAGGGTTACACCCCGCAAGTCTACCAGCTGCCGCATTTGTTCTATGGAATGAGATTACTAAGCAGGGGAACTTAAAATATATTAATTTGACGATATTCTGTAAGGCATGCAATTTGTGCATGCAGAGATTAATAAGGCCTATGAACTGGATCGATTTTGTACTGGTTGTTGTGGTATTGCTGGCTCTGTGGAGCGGCTGGAGGCGTGGCTTTGTGGCTACCTCGGTAGACCTGGTCGTCTGGCTTGGAAGTTTTATACTGGCTTATCTTCTGTACACGGACCTGTCGGGACCGCTGGGGCGTATTTTCCCCAGGCTGGGCGCCTGGCAATTACCGCTCGCATTTTTGCTAACCCTGTTTTTTTCCCGGCTTTTACTGGGCTGGTTGGGCATGCTTATCAAAAGAGCATTGCCACAGTCCTTACACGAGTCAGTGGTAAATCGTTTTTTGGGCCTGGTACCCGGCGCCATCAACGGATGGATTTGTACAGTAGTATTATCCGCCTTGCTATTATCACTTCCGTTAAAAGATAGCATTACCGAAGAAGCACGCATCAGCCGTCTGGCTGGGCCGCTGGCAATGCAAAGTGAATGGGCCAATAAAAAGCTGGCTCCGGTTTTTGATGAAGCCGTTCGTCAGACTATGAATAGCCTTACGGTAGAGCCGGCGTCCGACGAATTTGTTTCACTACGCTTTACTTATTCAGGAGCGCGTCCGCGCCCCTCACTCGAAGAAGCCATGCTGAAAATGGTGAATAAGGAAAGAACAGAACGTGGTCTGAAGCCACTTGCCGCCGATCCAGAACTGACTACAGTTGCAAGAGCACATTCGCAGGATATGTTTATACGTGGCTATTTTGCCCACAAAAATCCGGATAACAAAGGTCCCTTCGATCGCATGAAAGCAGCCGGTATTCGCTTTTCTGCAGCCGGAGAAAATCTGGCACTGGCACAGACACTCGAAATAGCCCATCAAAACCTGATGAACTCACCGGGGCACCGCGCCAATATCCTGAGCCCTGATTTTGGAAGACTCGGCATCGGCGTCATGGACGGAGGTTTCTATGGATTGATGATCAGCCAGGAATTCCGCGATTAACAAAGTACTTACTATTACTGGTATGATCCTTGAAAAAGTAATAGTAAATGCTTCATGAAATGGCGATTATTCATATTCCTCTTTTTTTTCAATTTGCTGTTGCTGAGTAGTTGCGGTGTGGTTGAAAAAGCCATTCAGGCAGAGGCCGGCTGGCCGCTATTGATGCTGGGAGGAATATTGTTTGTATTGCCCTGGGTGATTGTAAGATGCAGAGCCTAAAGAATTTTTATTCAGCCCTCGGTAAAGTAAAGGAAAAAGTACTGCCCACATTTACAGCTGTTTCAATACGTAACTGGCTGTTGTTTCTTGCCAAAAACTCCCTGCACAATAAAAGGCCCAGCCCTGTTCCCTGCTCCTGTGCAGTACCTGCAGAAGTATAGAATACACCCGCTTTTATCTGCTCCAGTTCTTCGGGAGAAATTCCCTTACCCGAATCTTTTACAAAAAATTCAAGGTGATCAGAAAAGCTGTTTACACCCAGATAGACCGTACCACCCGGTGGGGTGAACTTAATTGCATTTGAAATAAGATTTCTTAATACCAATTGTATCATGTCAGGGTCTCCCCATGCATGAAAAGCAGGGTCAGCATCTGCTCTGATAAGAATGTTTTTAGCCTCTGCCTGCATGGTCAACGTACCAATAACCTGGCTGATCAGTCGTGTGCACGAAAATGCAGCCGGCATTGCAGACTCGGCCTGCATCTGTGTTTTGGCCCATTGCAGCAGATTTTCCATGAGCCCTATCGTATGGTTCAGATCTTTTTTAATATCAGGAACAAGCTCCTTTATTTCGCTGCCGGGCAAGTCCTGCGATTGAATGTTCTCAAACAGGTTTCTCAGCGCATACATCGGAGCCTTCAGGTCATGGGATATAACAGAGAATAATTTGCTCTTTAGCGAATTGAGATCCTGCAATTGCTGCGCCTGTTGCTGCAGCTGACTCGATTGCTTCTGCATCTCCTGATTCGCGTGCTGCAACGTAAGGTTAAAGTTGCTGTTCTCTGTTTTTACCAGATACAAACCATAAAATATGTATACAATGGCCAGAGCCTGGTTGATCAGGTAGAGAATAAAATTGACCTGCTCCAGGTGAAAGGGGTAACGTTTAAGCATTACCGCAAGCACAAAATAGCTGATCATCGAAAAGCCAATAGAGAACAGCATATAAGAACGTTCCTGGATGAAAAAAACGGACAGGATGCCGTAAAGAACAAAAGAAAGTTCTACACCCAGGTTAATACCATTGATATAAGCCAGGCAGGTGCAAAAGGGATAGAGTATAAAATACACCAGCAGGGCCAGTGTATATTGTTTGTTGGCATTCAGCAAAAGCACCACACCGCTTACCAGTGCCGGCAACATGGCCATGATCCAGGCCATCAATGGTATATTACCTACATAGAGAAAACCAATAAGTGGCAGTAATAATCCTGTGCAAAGCTGAAAAAAGTTGAGATAGTTGAAGATGGCCAGCTTATTCTTTTCATGCACACTCATTTCCTTCAACAAGCCAATACGCCGCACCTTGTGCAAAAACGTAAGGTAACCCCGGTAGGTGGTTGCAGCCTGGTGGGCAACACGTGATTCGGGCAGGCGGTAAGAAAGGAAATTGGACAGGGACCTCATAGGGTGGTTAAAATAGTAATTTTTATGAGTACTATTTAACTTTTTGAAGGAAAAATAAATAAGGTCAGGGGTAAAAGGTAAAAGGCAAAAGGTAAAAGGTATGGGAGAGAAACCATTAACCTTTTACCTTTCACCTTTCACCCTATACAGTGGCTTCCATATAGCTCTCCACCGGTTCGCAGGTGCAGATCAGGTGGCGGTCGCCATGAGTGTTGTTTACACGGGCTACAGAAGGCCAGAATTTGTTGAGTGATACATAAGGGAGCGGGAATGCAGCCTGCTCGCGTGTATAAGGATGTGCCCACTCTGTACCACACACTTTCAGTTGTGTGTGCGGCGCATTTTTGAGCGGGTTATTCTTTTTATCGGCCGATCCTTCTTCTATTGCACGGATTTCGGCACGTATAGACAACAGAGCATCACAAAAACGATCCAGTTCGGCCTTGTCTTCACTTTCGGTCGGTTCAATCATAATGGTGCCGGGCACAGGGAAACTCATGGTAGGAGCATGGAAACCGTAGTCCATTAGTCGCTTGGCCACATCTTCTGCCTCTACTTCGGCTGTTTTTTTGAAGGGCCGCAGGTCTACAATAAACTCATGCGCACACTGCCCGCTATGATTGGTATAAAGAATGTCAAAAGAATCGGCCAGGCGTGCGCGCATATAGTTCGCATTCAGAATAGCATATTCGGTAGCTGCTTTCACACCCTGGGCGCCGAGCATGCGGATATAGCCATAGGAAATCAGCAGAATGCTGGCACTGCCAAAGGGAGCGGCAGAAACGGCATTATGTGAACCTGAGTTGAGTGATACATGACCAGGCAGGAAAGGAGCCAGGTGCGATTTCACACAAATAGGGCCCATGCCGGGACCACCACCGCCATGCGGAATGGCAAATGTTTTATGCAAGTTGAGGTGACATACGTCAGCACCAATCAGTCCCGGTGCAGTAAGACCTACCTGGGCATTCATATTGGCACCATCCATATATACCTGACCACCGTGGGCATGTACGATGTCGGTAATCTCTTTCACTGTTTCTTCATACACACCGTAAGTGCTGGGGTAGGTGATCATGATACCGGCCAGGTTTTCCGCATGCTGAGCGGCTTTGGCACGCAGATCATCCACATCAATATAGCCGCTCTCAAGTGCTTTCACTACCACTACTTTCATGCCGGCCATTACTGCGGAGGCAGGGTTTGTACCGTGAGCAGAAATGGGGATCAGCATCACATTACGGTGATGTTCGCCGCGGCTCTCATGATAACTTCTGATGGTCAGCAAGCCAGCATACTCGCCCTGCGCGCCACTATTGGGTTGCAGGCTGCAGGCATCAAATGCAGTGATCTCGCAGAGATAAGCGCTCAGTGAGTCTACAATAAATTTATACCCTTCTGTCTGGTTCGCCGGTGCAAAAGGATGAATCTTGCTCCAGTGAGCCCAGCTCAGCGGCATCATTTCACTGGCAGCATTCAGTTTCATGGTACAGCTGCCCAGTGAGATCATAGACGTGTTCAGCGAAAGGTCTTTATTCTCCAGTGATTTAATATAACGCATCATCTGGCTTTCGCTATGGTGGGAGTTGAATACAGGATGGGTCAGATAGGCACTCGTACGCAGCAATGATGCAGGCAGGTGATGCAACTCATCGTCCTGGTGAATATCAAAAGCAACCGGATCGGTGTCGTTTTCAAAACAGTTGATCAGGTCAAATAACTCGGCAGGGCTTGTGGTCTCGTCAATAGAAATACCAATATACTGATTGTCGAAATAACGCAGGTTGATGTGCTGGCGCTCCGCTTTGGCACGGAAAGGAGCAGCATCGTTGGTTTTTACAACAATAGTATCAAAGAAATGCTCAGATTCCAGTTCAAATCCACGTTCCTTAATCGCTTCTGCTACCGTTTGGGTGAGAATCGCTATGCGGGTAGCAATGGCTTTCAATCCATCCGGACCATGATAGACAGCATACATGGCTGCCATATTGGCCAGCAGCGCCTGGGCTGTACAGATATTCGAAGTTGCTTTTTCGCGTTTGATATGCTGTTCGCGCGTCTGCAATGCCATACGAAGAGCGCGGTTGCCGTGCGCATCTATACTTACACCAATTATGCGCCCGGGCATGCTGCGTTTGAAATCGTCTTTGGTTGCAAAAAAGGCTGCGTGCGGACCACCATATCCCAGGGGTACACCAAAACGTTGGGCAGATCCGATAGCTACATCAGCCCCCAACTCACCGGGGGGAGTCAGTAAGGTAAGTGCCAGCAGATCGGTGGCCATTACCACATAGGCACCGGCCGCATGGGCCTGATCAATAAAAGCGCGATAATCTTCGATAGCGCCTTTATCATTGGGATATTGTACGATGGCGCCAAAGAAGCTATTGTCCAGTTGTGTGGTGTTGAAATCGCCTTCTACCAGCTCAATGCCAATCGGGGTGGCACGGGTGAGCAGTACATCACGTGTCTGGGGGAAGATATGGCGATCTATAAAGAAACGCGGACGTTCAATATGATCCTGTTTGTTGAGCAGGTTAAAAAACATGGCCATTGCTTCTGCGGCGGCAGTGCCTTCATCAAGCAGAGAAGCGTTGGCAATTGGCAGACCGGTAAGATCGCTTACCATGGTCTGAAAGTTGAGCAGACTCTCAAGGCGGCCCTGGGAGATTTCTGCCTGGTAGGGCGTATACTGTGTATACCAGCCTGGGTTTTCAAAAATATTACGCAATATTACTGAAGGAGTAATAGTGTCGTAATAACCCTGACCAATATAACTGGCATATACTTTATTACGTAGACTGATCTCTTTTATATGCTGCAGGTATTCATGCTCGCTCATAGCGGGTGGCAGTTGCAGTGCCGCATCTTTCCGGATACCTGCAGGTACCGTTTTAGCGATTAACGCATCCAGGCTGCTTTCTCCGATTGTCTGGAGCATCTGGCGGGTTTCGTGTTCATTGGGTCCGATGTGACGGGATAAGAATTCGTTGGATTGCTGTTCAAAAATATTCATATCTAAAAGAGTATCAATTGATAATGATAGGTGGAAGACCTGTTTGCCGGGTTATTAAACCCGTTTTGGGCCTGCAACCTTTTTGTGAAGCGCTGCAAAGTTACGGGAGTATCAGCAGAAAAAACGAACCTCCGTTAACTGTGGAAAACAGGGCAGAGATGGGTGGAAATCATTCCGGCCGGTCAGGCTGCCTTATCTTAAAAGGAACGCTGTATTTTGCAGTCCATGAGAGATGATGTGCTCAAAAACTGGGAAAAAAAATCAGCCGACCGGCGAAAACTCTATCAGCAACTGCTGAAACGCCCGGATAAAAACAAGATATTGAAACAACTTCCGGAATTGAGCGAAGAAGCTTACAGCCGTGTAGACTGCCTTTCCTGTGCCAATTGCTGCAAAAATTATTCCCCCCGGTTTAAAACACCCGATATCAAAAGAATATCCCGCCACCTGCGGATGAAAGAAAGCGTTTTTATTGAAACTTATCTGCGTGTCGATGATGAGGGCGATTTTGTAGTCCGTTCCAGCCCCTGCCCGTTTCTGGGCGCAGATAATTACTGCAGCATCTATGAAGAAAGACCATCCGACTGTCAGCGCTTCCCTTATGTTGATGAGGATGTACTGTTTAAACGGCCACAGCTGACTATGAAAAATGTAAGTTTTTGCCCGATAACTTATTATGTACTGGAGGGATTGCTGGAAGCAGAGAAAGGCAAATAGTTTGAGCAGGGTTATCCCTACACAGTAAGCTCATCATAAGCAGCCGCGAGGTTTACACGTGCAAATCCGTTTTTGTCTTTCCAGGCTTCCATACCGGGGATTTCTGTAAGTGCAGTAATCTCATCGCGTGTTTTGCCGGCTTTGATCTGTCTGTTGACAAAGTCAAGCAGGTTCTCAAAGAAAAATTTCATTTCCCGTAAAAACTCGCGGTCTACAGTTACCGCATCGGCCTCATGACCATGGCCACACACGAAAATGGATTTTTTATTAAACACATTATAAGCCCGGTCGAGTACCAGCATCCAGTTCTGTATCGAAGCGCCCGAAGCTTTATCAACATTGGGATAAATGCGGTTAAAGAGCAGGTCGCCCATATGTACCACATTCGCTTTTTCGAAATGTACCAGGCTGTCGCCATTGGTATGGGCGGGACCAAAATAATGCAGGCAGATAGATTCCTTCCCGATATCCTGGCACCATTTGTCAGAAAAGGTCTGATCGGGATACCATTGGGCGTTTTCAGTATTGCGGGCTTTGGCCTGCTTTTCCTGGTTTAGTTTTGAATTGCTGTGAGCCAGTAAATGTTTGCTAGCTTCTTTCAGCGTAAGATTGCCGCTTGTATGATCTGCATGATGGTGGGTATTGATGAGCAGGTCAATTGAGGAGCCGCCCCGTTCTTTAAATGCTCCCAGCAAATGTGCTGCTTGTTCGGGAAACTGCGTATCCACCACAATAGTGCCTTCTTTTGAAAGTAAAAAGGCAATGGTTCCGCCTTTTTCTGTAAAGATGCCCACATTGCGGCGCAGCATCCGGATATTCCACGCTTGCTGCCAAGGTTGGGCAAAAGTGTAGTGCCGGGCCAACGGTATAGCTCCTACAGTCAGAGCCGAAAGGCGAAGAAATTGACGGCGGTGCATAAGCTGATTTTTTCGCTACTGGCGGTAAGTTACGAAATGCTTTCAACTATTGTAATATACAATTACCTGACTGTTGCTTCAGTATCTTATCCAGAAAATCAATATTCAAATTTCCGGAGACTGGGGGCTTTGAACCAGCTTACGATTACAACCAGTATAGTCATACTGCCGCCGAATATCACCGATGGAATAACACCCATCAGTTTGGAAGCTACACCACTTTCAAACTGGCCCAGTTCATTGCTGGAATTGACAAACATGGAGCTTACACTGCTTACGCGACCCCTCATATGGTCGGGTGTTTTAAGCTGCATCACTGTACCACGCACCACCACACTTACTCCATCCAGCATCCCCGCCAGCATCAATGCCAGAAACGATAATAGGAATGATTTGGAAAGGGCAAATATGATGATGCAAACCCCAAACCCTGCAACGGCAAATAAAAGTTTACGCCCCTGTGCCCGTCGCATAGGCCATATCAGCAGGATCAGTACGATACAAATGGCGCCAATGTCGGTAGCGGCATTGAGCCAGCCAAACCCCTGTGGACCCACTTTTAAAATATCAGTGGCATATACGGGTACCATGGCTACGGCGCCGCCAAAAAGTACTGCAAACATATCGAGGGCCATCGCTGCAAGCAACTCACGCGTACCGAATACGAAACGAAGTCCTTCCTTTACACTCTCCCATGTCTTCAGATCTTTTCTGGAATGGGCCGGTGGCCTGGATTTTAGTTGTGTCAGTATAAAGAAAGATAGCAGCAGTAAACTGCAGATAGTAATCAAGGTACCGGTATTGCCCAGCCAGGCAATCAGAAAACCACCCATAGCATGGCCCGTTACCGATGCACTCAGCCAGCTTCCCTGACTCCAAGTAGTGGCATTTTGCAGCAGTGGACGGGGAACAATGGTTGCCAGTAAGGCCGAAAAAACAGGCCCGGTAAATGAACGAATGATGCCCGTAATAAAAATGACGGCATAAATAGCAATGGCAATATAGTGGTTGCTCCAGCGGTCGCTTATAAAGGATGTAGATAGGAACAGTAAAGTTCCGGCTGTACATAGATAACCGGCCACACCGCGCAGCAGCAGCTTTTTCTTTCGGCTTACATCAATGATATGGCCGGAATACAAGGCCATGGAAAGTGCAGGAATCACCTCTGAAAGGCCGATAAGTCCGATGGCAAAAGGGTCTTTAGTAAGCTGATACACCCACCAGCCCACAAGCGTTCCCATCATGCGCAACGACATGATGAAAAAAAAACGGCCAATTACCAGGTACCTGTATTCCGGAATGCGCAGGGCTGCAATAGGATCATGCGTTACCTGCGCAGGAGTAGATTGATCATCCATGCAAAAAACAAAGTTAATGGATTGCAGGGAGGCTGAAGTATGATTTTAGAGCAGGGGAGATGACGCCATTCACCTGTCTGTATTTAATACCGCTCATTTGCAGAAGAGCCAGCCGCTTTTCGCTGCTGTATCTGCAGGCAAAATTTCTGTCGATTCAGGGAAAAGATAAACCAGCAATCCGTTATGGCAGTACCAGGTAGTGCTGCCCCTCCTCATATTCTTTTTCCAGTGCATCGGTCACCACTTTCAAATGAGCCTCATTGCCCAGAAAATCGGCATTGGAAGCATCAATAAAAAGCGTTTTGATATTATGCTGGCGTATATAGTGGGTATAGGTCTCCTGGATGCTGAACAGGTATTCATCGGGTATCTTCTGTTCAAATGCCCTGTTGCGTTTACGGATATTGGCCTGCAGCCGCGTTACCGGCGCATGCAGATAAATCAGCAGGTCGGGTTGCAGCAATTGCTGGTGAATGATCTCAAAGAGGCGCTGATAAAGCCGGAACTCATCATCGGGCAGGTTTACCTTGGCAAATAAGAGACATTTGGTAAACAGGTAATCAGAAATGGTGACCTGTTGAAACATGTCTTTCTGCTGCAGCAGCTCTTTCAGCTGCTTAAATCTTTCGGCCATGAAAAAAAGCTCGAGCGGAAAGGCATATTGTTGCGGATTTTCGTAAAACTTGGCCAGAAAGGGATTGTCGGCAAACTCTTCCAGCACCAGCCGGGCATTATAATGCTTGCTCAGCAGATTTGCCAGGGTTGTTTTTCCCGCTCCAATATTTCCTTCTATCGTAATAAAATTATAACGCATGATGAACTTCAAAAACAGTTAGTTGCCCAGTGATAACCGGGGCGCAAAATAAACGAATTGACAAGGTACAGCCGGATAAATGCCGCCGATGTGGATAAGTAAAATATCAGGGCACTGTTTTCTCCGCAACCTCTGTCACCGGCAGGGGATCACTACATAATTCAAGTAACTCGCGAATCGTTTTTTTGAATACCGGATGTACCAGTTCAGGTGCAATACTGGCCAGTGGCGTTAATGCAAAACGCCGGTTGGGCAGTTCGGGATGAGGTAATTTGAGCAGAGGGTAGCGATGTACTTCCTGGTTAAACAGGAGAATGTCAATATCAATTACCCGCGGACCATATTTTTCTTCCCGGATCCGCCCCATTTTTTTTTCAATGCGTAAAACATGACGTAACAACTGGCGGGGACTGAGGCTGGTGTAAATGCCCAGTGCCTGGTTGTAGAAAGCCGGTTGATCGTTTTTGCCCCAGGCAGCAGTTTCAAATACCGGCGATCTGGCAAATACGGTGCCGCATTGCTCGCCAATCAATTGCTGCGCCAGTGCCAGATTTGCCGCACGGTCGCCCATATTGCCACCTGTCAGTAAAAAAGCTGTATTCATAACCCGGTTCTTTCCCCGGCCCAAATATCTTTATTTTTGGCATTCATCAATTGGCTTATTCTATGCGGAGTTTTTTTAAAATGCTGCTGGCTTCCTTTGTAGCGCTGGTATTATTCTCCATTATCGTATTCTTTTTTCTGCTGGCCGTGGTAGGCAGGATGGCTTCCAGCGATCAGCCCCAGGTATATCAGCAATCCGTACTGGTCATTGACCTGTCACAGCATTTTGCCGAATACGAAAAACAGCAGCCGCTGGCATTGGTACGCGGGGGAGATGCCCGCCTGCCGGCTTTATACGATGTGATCCGCCTCATTAAATACGCCGGAGATGACGAGCGTATTGCCGGCATGTATATCCTCGCCAATGGCAATAGCAATGGCTTTGCCGCCAGCGAAGAATTGAGGCAGGCTATTGGAAAGTTCAAAACCACCGGCAAGTTTGTATTTGCCTATGGCGATATGATTACACAAAAGGCCTATTCAGTAGCCAGTATAGCCGACCGTTTTTATGTAAGTCCGCAGGGTTTTGTAGAATGGTCGGGGTATAATGTGACCTATCCCTTTTTCAAAGGTACGCTTGACAAACTTGAAATAAAACCACAGATATTCTATGCCGGCAAATTCAAAAGCGCCACAGAGCCTTTCCGTACCGATAAAATGACGCCCGAAAACCAGTTACAGACGGCTGTATGGCTCAACGACCTGTATAGCAGTTTTCTGATGCAGACAGCAGAAGTACGGCAGATAGATACGGCCACCCTGCATCGTTTGGCCAATGAAGGACTCATTCGTAATGCCGCAGATGCGGTACAATACAAACTCGTAGATGGGGTGAGGTATGATGATGAAGTAAAAGACGAATTAAAAGCCAAACTCAAAATAGGTAAGCTCGATAAGATCAATTTTCTCCCCATTACAGATTATTATGCTACCAACCCTATCCGGCAAAAAGGTGAAAAAATTGCGATGATCGTTGCCGAAGGCGATATCATCGACGGCAAATCCGATCCGGGCACAATTGGTTCAGATACCTATCGTAGCCTTATCAGGAAAGCCCGGCTTGATGCATCCATAAAAGCAATTGTACTTCGTGTCAACTCAGGCGGAGGAAGTGCACTGGCCAGTGAAACTATCTGGCGTGAACTTTCGCTCGCACGTGCAGAAAAACCAGTGATAGTAAGCTTTGGCGATGTAGCGGCTTCCGGCGGATATTATATTGCCTGTGGAGCTGACAGCATTTTTGCACAGCGCAGTACCATCACCGGCTCTATTGGTGTGTTTGGAATGTTGCCAGATATGCAGGACTTCTTTAAAAATAAACTCGGCGTCACCTTTGATGGGGTTAAAACTGCTCCCCATGCCGATGCAGGTGCTATCTACCGTCCGCTTACTGATACTGAAAAACAAATGCTGCAGCAGGGGGTGGAAAGAACCTATGCGCAATTTAAATTAAGGGTGGCCGAAGGCCGTAAGAAAGATACCAGTTTTGTAGACAGTATTGGCCAGGGGCGAGTATGGACAGGTATGCGTGCGCAGGAAATAGGACTGGTTGACCGGTTTGGCGGTATTGATGATGCGGTACAATGCGCAGCTCGTAAAGCAAAGCTCGACCAGTACCAGGTATTGCTGTATCCCGAATCGCCCAGCCTCCTGCAGCAATTGCTGGGTAAGCCGGAGCCCATGAACTTTACCGATAAACTCAAAGCAGAATGGGGAGAAGAAAATTACCGGCTTTACCAGGAAATGAAACGAATAAAGGAAATGGCTGCAGGGCCACAGGCACGCCTGCCATTTACCTTATATTTTAATCAGTAAACTTCCTGATTAGTAGTCATGTTGTGCAGGCCTGAGCGCCGGTTTTTCCGTAGGTTTGCACCCTAATTGTTCTGAATGCCACAATCCTACAGTCAGTCCAAAGCCCTGCTGGCAATTATCAGGGCCAGTTTCAAAGCTATTTTTTCGCAACCCGCTTCGGTTGTATTCAGTTTACTCTTCCCGATTGTTTTTATCCTGATCTTCGGTGCATTCGGAAAGGGTGGGGGAACTACTTTCAAAGTGGCGCTGGAAGAAGGCAGTGATACGACCAACTTTTTTTATGCCGGGCTTAAAAGCCATCAGATGATGCGCCTGGTCACATATAAAACCCCACAAAGTCTAAATAGGGACCTGGAAAAAGGGCAATTGACAGCCGCCATCCGCATTACACGTGCAGATACTTCGTTACTTCAACCCCGGCTTAAGATCAATGTTAGATCAACTACTGCCAGTAGTAATACTTTTGAAGGATTTAAGCATGAGCTGGATTATGTGAAACTGATGTATGAAAGTAAATTCAACCGTTCAAAAGAGGAATATGTGCAGATAGCGCAACCCGTAATTACAGAAGGCAGGCAGTATAAGCAGATCGATTTTATATTGCCCGGCCAGGTGGGTTTTTCCATTCTTTTTGCTACACTTTTTGGAGTGGCGTTTACCTTTTATACGTTACGGGAGCAACTGGTATTGAAACGTTTCTATGCATCACCGGTCAAACGAATCAATATCCTGATTGGAATTGGCATCAGCCGCCTGTTTTTTCAACTGCTCAACGTGGTTGTGCTGATCGCATTTGGTCATTATTTTCTGGGATTTACGCTGCAGCATGGCTTTGCCACATTTCTTGAAATGATCCTGCTATCGGTGATCATGCTGTTTCTGCTGATGGGGGTAGGCCTCATTATCAGCAGTATGGTGAAAAGTGATTCGTCGATACCCTTACTGATCAATCTGTTTGGCTTTCCGCAGATGCTGCTGTCCGGTACATTCTTCCCCATTTCAGTATTCCCGGTATGGCTGCAAAAAATCTGCTACTTCTTTCCGCTCACCCAGTTCAACGATGCCATGCGAAAAGTGTCTTTTGAGGGCCTGCATATATGGGACTGCTGGGAGCAGTTGGGCATACTGGCTGTATGGATCGTACTTATATATGTACTGCTTGCCCGGGTTATAAAATGGGAGTAAGGATTTACCTTACTTTTCTCTTTCATTAAAAACTGTTTTCATGCACCTGATCCGTTTATTTGTGTTTAGTTTGCTGACCCTGTTGCTGCTGGTGCTGGGAATCTCTTTTTTTATTCCATCTGAAATACGGCTCTCGAAAGCGGTGAACGTAATGGCTGCCGATTCTGCCATCTGGCAGCCGATTCAGGATATCAGGGAGTGGCCTTCCTGGAATCCTTTTTTTAAAGATGTTTCACCGGATAGCCTGGGATTATCGGATGCAGCCGGCGGCCCTTTACGTACCGTGGAGCTCAAGGGTACTACCATCCGTCTTCAGAAAAATGGAGAAACGGAATGGCAGGCCAGTATGGAGCGCCCCTCACGCAAGCCCGTCGTCAATGGCTGGCATATCGTGCGCCATGCCAGCTCCGATTCTGCTACGATACAATGGTATATGGATTTCAAACTCCGTTGGTATCCCTGGGAAAAATTCAGCAGTCTCCTTTTCGAACGCACATATGGTCCGGGCATGGAGATGGGGCTCAATAATCTCCGCGCCATTATTTCTGCCGGTAACCGTACATCCAATAAATGATTCAGCTCTGGCAGGCTATTTGTAATTTCATTCCGATAATCAAAACCCGTTTTCTCAATTAAACTTATATTAACAATGAAATCTGTATTCTTAATAGCCATTGCCATAACAGCTGGTTTGACAGCCTCGGCGCAGGGTGGTGGAGATAAATCAAAACGCCCCAGCCCCCCCGCACAGGCCAAAGAAACGCTTAAAGGCGGTACAGTTGTTACCATCGATTACAGCCAGCCTTCTTTAAAGGGCCGCACTATCGGTAAGGATGTAGAACCCAATCCCGGCCAGGTTTGGCGCGCAGGTGCCAATGAGGCCACCGTTTTTGAAGTAAGTAAACCCGTACGTGTGCAGGGTAAAGAACTGCCAGCCGGTAAATATGGTTTCTTTACTATTGATAATGGCGACGAATGGACCATTATTTTTAATAAGACCTATAACCAGTGGGGAGCATATGAATACAAGGCAGCAGATGATGTGCTGCGGGTAAATGCCAAAGCCGGCAAAGCAAGTCCCGTAGCCGAAAAACTAACCTATTCCATCAGCAAAGATGGTAAAGTAACGCTCAGCTGGGGAGATAAACAAGTGAGCTTCAAGATAGACGGATAAAACCGGCCTGCTCAGCTGCGACCCGCAACAGGTAAGTAAGCCTGCTGCGGGTTTTTTATTTTTGCAGTTCATTTGAAAGCAGTCTCCGTGCAACGATTGCTGAAAAATGATTGTCATCCCGTTTCAATAAATGGATCAGATAAGATTAGTTAAAGAGTGTTTAAAAGGCAAACCGCAGGCGCAGCGTGAGCTGTATGAGCTCTATGCAGACGTCATGCTGGGCGTATGCTATCGCTATACCCGATCCATGCGCGATGCGGAGGATGTACTACAGGAAGGTTTTGTAAAAGTATTTCATCACCTGGGTCAGTATAAGCAGGAAGGCGAACTGGGGGCCTGGATACGTCGTATTATGGTCAATACGGCACTCAACTATCTTAAACGCCATCGCAAATACCAGGAAGGGATGTTCTTTACAGAAGAATACCTGCACCCGGTAGTGGAGGATGACCCCGCTGAGCGTATTCAGGGAAAGGAACTGGCCGATCTGATCCGTCAGCTTCCGCAGGGTTACCAGGTTATTTTCAACCTTCATGCGGTAGAGGGGTACACACACGTAGAAATCGGTGAAATGTTGGGGATCAGCGATGGTACCTCCCGGTCTCAATATGCCCGGGCGCGTAATTTGCTGATAACCTGGATCGATAAATATTCGGCAGAAAAGAAAAAGTCGAGATATGCAGGAAAATAAATTCGAAAAGCAGGTAAGAGAAGAAATGGAGGAGTTTCGGATTCGTCCTTCTGCAACCGTATGGGAAAGCGTGGAGGAGGAACTGCGCCGCAAAAAACGGCGAAGGGTTGTCGTCTACTGGTTTCTACTGGCAGCCATTGGCCTGGGCGCATATGGCGTCTATCATCTTTTGGCACCAGCCCTGCCGGAGCCTTCCACTCCAATTTCACTGCAAAAGAAACAATCCACTGACCAGGCTGCATCATCGGCAGATCAGCACACACCGAATCGGCAGATCTCAACCGGTTTACCGGCGAACGGATCTGGTGCAGGTAATAAACCCACAGATAATATTGTTTCGTCAACAACAAAAAATAATATAGGTATTGCCGTTAACAGCAACGATAGAAAGTTTTCTGTACAGGAGGCTGACCGGGCGCAGTTGGAAACAACTTCACGGAAGACCGGGAAAAATAAATCTGAAACGCATAAGCAGGCTATTGCAGGCAACGCTTCTGGCAGACAGTTGTCAGGCAAGCCAATCAGTACTCCTGTTAATAAAAATGAATCCGCAAAAACCAATACCCGCACATTAAATATTTCATCGCCTGTGGCCCTTAATCCGGTGGAAAATAAGGAAACCGGTAAGCTGGCACAAACGGAAGCGGCTGCAGAAGAATCTCAGACTGATGCCACAGCTTCAATAGCAGATCATGATCTCGTAAAGGATAGTTCGACTGTTAGCAACAATCACCAGGATCTGCCTGAAAATCCACGCACACCGATTACTGTCAGCCGTCGGCGTATACAATGGCGGATTGAGGCTGGTATCGGCGCCGGCAACCGTATGGATAAAGCCTTGCCTTCTCTTTTTGCAGCAGAAAAACTGATGGATGTAAACAATCTTCCTGCTTACGGTGCTGTCAATGGTGGCATTCCGGCCCCACGCCCTTTACTCCTACCGTCGGAGTCAAAAGTTTCGGTAGGTTTCAAAGTCGGTGTGCAGGCGAGTATACCTGTTGGCCGGAAAATAAATCTGCTGGCCGGCCTGCGCTATTCTTACAGGAGTGACCGGATTGCGGTAGGCGGTCTGTTAGATTCATCAATAGTTGCTCCTCCCGGTTTATCCAACAATCCCCTGGGTACAGCCAACAGGGCCTACCAGTATCAGGGAGCGCCACATCAATCTGTCACCAACAGTTATCATTTTATTCAATTGCCGGTACAATGGCAATTACAGTTAAATAAAGGCCGGGTAATGCCGATTACCTGGGAGATAGGAGTTACTCCAGGCTGGCTGATACATACCAATGCAATGGTATACGATACGTCTTATTACGGTATTTATTATCGGGATAAAGAGGCATTCAGCCGGTTCCAGCTTCATGCCGAAACAGGATTTTCACTTCACCTGGGCAATAAGTCGAAATGGCGCTGGTCAATTGGCCCCGAATTTAATTTTGCCCTCACTCCTTTGATAAGGAATGCTTACGATCCACGCCAGTTTCTGCTATATGGAGGATTGCGCGCGCAGATTCAGATACCAGGAAGGCGATAAAAGAGTATAAAGGGTTTAAAGCGAATGTTTCCCCTTTAAACCCTTTATACTCTTTATACCCTTTATACATTCACTCCCCCTGCTGAATAAACTTCACATTCCGCTGCAATCCTTTCCATTTGCTGCGTTTCAAAGGAGAATGCTGAAAGATTTTTTTGAACTCTTCTTCTGTGAGATCCTGCCAGTCCTGCGTACTCAGGTTAAGAATAGCCGGAATGGGTGCAAACGCGGGCTCCTGGTGAGGCTTACTGAAACGGTTCCAGGGGCATACATCCTGGCATACATCACAGCCAAATACCCATTTACCAAACTTGCCTTCCTGTGTTGCGGGCAACAACGCATCTTTTAACTCAATGGTGTAATAGGAAATACACTGACTGCCGTTTATAACCGGGCCAGGCAGGATGGCGCCGGTAGGGCAGGCATCGATACAGCGCGTACAGGTACCGCAATAGTCGCCCTGGAAAGGAGCATCAGGTTCCATGTCCAGGTCGGTGATCAGTGTTGCAATAAAAAAGAAAGAGCCGGCAGTACGGTTAATAAGGTTCCCGTTTTTTCCAACCCAGCCCAGCCCGCTATTAACCGCCCAGGACCGCTCCAGCACCGGAGCCGAATCTACAAAGCCCCGCCCCTGGATCTCGCCGATTTCATCACGCAGTATGCTCAGCAGCTCATTGAGCTGACTCCTGATTACTTCATGATAATCTTTGCCGAAAGCATATTTCGAAATACCCGGAGCATCTGGTTGCTGCCGTTCTGCCGGATAGTAATTTTTAAGCAGTGTAATCACTGAGCGTGCACCAGGCACCAGCAGGGTAGGATCCACCCGCAGATCAAAATGATTTTCCATGTATTTCATGGCACCCTGGTAACCGGCTTTCAGCCAGCTCTCTAACCGGTAAGCATCTTCATCAAGCCGTTTGGCGGCAGCAACACCACAAAAATCAAATCCCAGACGCAGTGCGTGAGATTTTACTTTTTTTGAATATGATACCCGGTCTGCCATGATTTACTTACAGTTATAAGCAGAGCGCAAAGATAGTGCTGTAAAAGTTGCCTTTTTTTATGTAAAATTGGGTTTTACCACCATAAGCCACCATCTATGAAGTTCATCCTGCTTATTATAAGCTTGCTTACTGTGGGCGCTACAGCCACGGTTGCCCAGGATAAAGTGCCCGTAAAATTCGGGAAGGTATCGCCAGGAGATTTTGCCCCTAAAGTATACAGTATCGACAGCAATGCCAATGCCGTCGTTATTGCCGATGTAGGCTCCACAGAAATTGTAGGTAATACCAAAGGTTGGTTTTCCCTTGAATTTAAAAGATACCGCCGCGTACATATTCTTAATAAAAACGGATATGACATCAGCAATGTCACCATTTCACTATATACCTCCGGCGATGACGAAGAAAAGCTTGAAAACTTAAAAGCAGTCACCTACAATCTCGAGGATGGAAAGGTGAAAGAGACCAAACTGGATACCAAATCAGGTGTTTTTAAAAACAACGTCAGCAAAAAATGGACAGAGCGTAAATTTACCTTTCCGGATGTACGCGAAGGCTCTATTATCGAATATGAGTACCGGATCAAATCCGATTTTTTGTTTAATCTGCGTTCCTGGGAGTTTCAGGGCAGTATTCCCCGGTTGTGGAGCGAATACACCGTCACCATCCCCCAGTTTATTAATTACGTATTTATGATGCAGGGATACATGTCGCCTGCAGTCAGGGAAAATAAGGCCGGCCAGCAGGCATTCTCGGTTACTGCTTCTGGTGGCACCGGAGCATCTGAACGATACAACTTCACTGCCAATACACAAACACACCGCTGGGTATTCAAGGATGTGCCTTCATTAAAGGAAGAAAGTTTTACCTCTACCCTGGATAATCATATTGCTAAGATAAACTTTCAATTATCCGAATACAGGGAGCCGCTTACTTATCGTAATGTAATGGGAACCTGGACTCAGCTGGCAAAAGATCTGCTGGAGGCCGATTATTTTGGAGAAGGCCTCCGGAAAGACAACAACTGGCTGGGCGAATATATTGGCGACCTGGTAAAAGCCGGTGGTTCAAAAAAAGAAATTGCCCAACGAATTTATAAGTATGTACAGGATAATTATACCTGTACCAGCCACAACGGACTTACTATAAGTCAGAACCTGCGCAATATTGCCAAATCAAGAAAAGGGAACGTAGCAGAAATAAATCTGCTGCTGACGGCCATGTTACGCTATGCAGATATCAAAGCCGATCCGGTGATCATGAGCACCAAATCAAACGGATATACTTATTCTCTTTATCCGTTGATTAATCTGTTCAACTATGTAATCTGCGAAGCCCGACTTGATGAAAAAACTGCATTTCTGGATGCCAGCTGGCCGCGCCTGGGTTTTGGAAAACTCACATTTGATTGCTACAATGGACATGCACGTGAGATTAGTGCGGATGCTCCGCCATTACAGTTTGTAGCTGATTCCCTCATGGAACGAAAAGTAACTTCCGTATTTATTATTAATGATGAACAGGGTAAATTGATTGGCTCACTTCAGCAGACACCGGGTTATTATGAATCATACCGGCTGCGTAACCGCCTGGCAGAAAAAGGTAAAGAACAATTTTTTACAGAGGCAGCCAAAACACTTCATTCCGACGCAGTAATCCAGGATCCGTTTATTGACTCACTGGACATGCTGGATATGCCCGTTAAGGTACAATACAAGTTTGCCCTCAATTCAGAAAAAGAAGATATCATCTATTTCAACCCCATGTTTGGTGAAGGGTGGAAAGAAAACCCTTTCAAGGCCGCAGAGCGCCTCTATCCGGTAGAAATGCCTTTTGCCTTCGATGAGACTTACCTGCTGCGTATGGATGTGCCGGCAGGGTACGAGGTTGATGAACTGCCTAAGCAATTGGTGGTAAAATTGAATGAGTACGATGAAGGAGTGTTTGAATACCGTATTACCAATTCCAATGGTGTTATCTCACTTCGCAGCCGGCTGCGCCTGAGCCGCGCCAATTTTCAGCCAGATGAGTATGAACTGCTGAGAGAGTTTTTCAGCATGGTAGTGACCAAGCATAACGAACAAATCGTATTCAAAAAGAAAAAATAATATTCAGCAATTAGTCCTGATGATGAATAATAAAACAACAGCGGGGAAATATCTCCTGAGCTTTGTGGCTGTATTGCTTTCATTGACCGGCATAGCAGCAGATGGAGAATACAGCGTTGCCCGCATTCCGCAGGCATTGCTTAAAAATGCCAATGTGGTACGCCGCCTGGAAACAGAAGAATTTATTCTCAAAAATCCCGGAGAGGCAACCTATAAGCACAAAATAGTACTGACTATTATGAATGCTGCAGGCGATGGGTATGCAGGCCTCGTTCACTACTATAATAAATTTGTAGAGATAAAATCAATAGAAGGATACCTGTATGATGCAAACGGGAAAGAGCTGAAGAAGCTTAAGAGCAAGGATATTCAGGATAGAAGCGGTCTGGATGATAACAATCTGATCGATGACACCCGCTATAAGGAGCATAATTTCTATTATAAAGTATATCCTTATACCGTGGAGTATGAGGTAGAGCTTAAGTATACAGGTACCATGTTTTATCCAGACTGGTACCCGCAGCCCTACCAGCTGCAGTCTGTGCAGGAAAGCCGTTTTGTGCTCACCTGTCCGGAAAATTATGAGTTCCGTTATAAAGCATATCAGTACGATGGACAGCCTGCTGTAGCTCCGGGCAAAGGCACCAAGTCGTACACCTGGGAGATAAAGAACCTGCCGGCTTTTTCACGGGAGGTATACGCGCCCGGTAACCGTCGTCTTCGCCCGTTGGTATTGTTTGGTCCCACAGAGTTTGAAATGCAGAATTACAAAGGCAATATGCGCAACTGGGAAGACCTTGGTAAATTTATTTATGCCCTGCGACAGGGCCGGGATGAATTGCCCGATGATGTGAAGAAAACAGTTCACCAGTTGACAGATAATCTGACCGATCCTGCTGCCCGGGTAAAAGTCTTATATGAATTTTTGCAGCAAAACTCCCGCTATATCAGTATTCAGTTGGGAATCGGCGGCTGGCAGCCATTTGATGCAAAATTTGTAGCAGCCAAAAAGTATGGCGACTGCAAAGCGCTTTCCAATTATATGCTGGCTCTGCTGAAAGAAGCCGGGATACCGGGTCTGTATACGGTAATCTCCGCAGGTGAAGGAAGAGAGGATATTTTTACTGATTTTCCTTCTTCACAATTTAATCATGCTATTGTTTGTGTACCCCTGGCAAAAGATACCCTCTGGCTGGAGTGTACAGATCAGTTCAAATCCTGCGGCTATATGGGAGGTTTTACCGGCAACAGACATGCTCTGGTAGTCGACGAAAACGGTGGCAAACTCGTACGCACTCCGCTATACAGTATGAGTGAAAACAGGCAGGTTAGAAATATAAAGGCAACGCTCGACGAAGCAGGTGACCTGCTGCTAAAGGCAAATACGCTGTATACCGGTATGCAACAGGACGATCTGCATTACCTGCTCACGCGGCTCAGTAAAGACAAGTTAAAAGAGCATCTTACTGAAGAACTGAACTTTGCTACGTATAATATCAACAGCTTTGATTATAAGGAAGAGAAAGCCCGGCTTCCGCATTTACAGGAAACCCTGGATGTATCTGTACGCGGTTATGCCAGTATAACAGGTAAACGTCTTTTTATCGTGCCTAATATCATGTCCAAAGCAGGGTCAAGACTTGATAAAGATACGGCCCGAAAATACCCTATTGAGCTTCGGTATGCTTATGTAGATATTGACACAGTAACGATCGAACTGCCTGCTGGGTTCACACCGGAGTCGGTGCCTGCAGAAAATAAAATCAGCAGCATTTTCGGGCAGTATACCTGCTCTGTAAAAGTAGAAGGAAATAAGATGATGTATTACCGAAAATTAGAACATGCCGGCGGACTCTTTGGGGCATCTGCTTACGAAGAACTGGCTAAATTTTATGAAGCGATTTATAAAGCCGATCGGGCCCGGGTCGTACTCACACGTACGGAAGCCCCACCGGCCAAAGGTTTTTAGTCCGGTAAACAGATAAGCTGTAAAGCCACGCACACAGCGTGGTTTTTTTATGCGTACGGGTCAGGATGATTGATCGGCAATATGCAGCCGGTGATAAATGCGATGCATAACAGGCGCCAGTATAATGCCAATGTTGGTAATAAAAACAATACCACTGAATAGTGCATATATCGACGAGAACCACTTGCCTCCGGTAGTAGTGATCTCGACCACAGGCCCCATGCCACTGAGAATCATGGAGGCGTTATGGAGGGAATCGATCCAGGCAATACCTGCTGTATAATGATAGCCAGCGATGCCAATAAGCAAACATACCAGCATAATAGCCAGCGACAGAAATACATTTCGGGCTACACGCTGATAAAAAACTGCCATCGGCGCCAGCTTTTGTTTGCGATGTTCGTACATAAAATGGGATTAAATGTCACGGACAGGTATTGCCAAAAGACTCATCGGCTGCAGCTTTGAGCTGCAATTGAATAGCCGGCTTTTCGCTGTCGATTTCTTCTTTGAGCAACAAAAGCAGCGCATAACCTTTACAGAGATCAATGATAGCCAGGTTGCCATCAAACCCCGGACACACAAAAGCGCCTTGCTTACCGCCCTGCCCGGTCATTACCCAACTTCCGAGCGCGTAAGGGTACTGGCTGTATTCTTTTGGCGCAGATTTATACAGCGATGTTTGGGCCTGTATCTGTAACAGTATATCTATAGATTCCTCGCTCAATACCTGCTTGGTGCCAAACTTTCCCTTGTTCATTAACATGGCCAGGAATTTAATATAATCATCGGCCGTGGTGAGCGCTCCGCTGGCGGGACTGATGGCGCTTCCATCCAGCGGACTAAAGCTGGTGCGCCGCATAGTAAGCGGGGTAAATAATTTCTGTTTGATCAGTACATCAAAATTTTTCTTACTCACTATTTCCAGTACCCGTCCTGCAATATTTGGCCCCATCTCACCATACCAGAAATCCTGCGTGGGGTTGGCCCTTATTTCTCTGGAGGCGTACGCATCCACTTCTTCGGGGAGGGTCTTTTTGGTGCGTTTAAATAATTTGCTTTCGCTATCCTTAATGCCGGTCATATGAGCCAGGCAGGTGCGCAGGGTAATATAGTTCTTGCCATAGCGGGCAAATTCAGGAAGCCAGCGGCTTACCTTATCGTCAAGACTCAATTTACCTTCCTCAACAAAAACCATAACCAGTGCAGCTGTCAGCCACTGGCTGGCTGCTCCAAGCGGTGCCTGGGTCTTGCTGTTAAACTCGCCCAACTCCTTTTTATATACAAGTGTATCGCCGGCTTTCCAGACCATAGCTACCAGGTTCTTTCCCAATGCTTTCTGATTGGTTTGCAGCGTCTCATCCAAAGCGGCAAATGGGCCTTGCGACCTGGAAGGCTGCAAGAATAACAGGAAAAGCATCACCAAACTGAATTTCAGGCAGATTTGGAGGCATTTATATGACATACTTACGGGATTTTTGGCTTGGATTATGATTTGTGATCAAAGACTAAAAATAACTAAAAAACTACCTGGGTGGCCTGTGGCCAGCCGGACAATTTAAAACATATGAACTTAGGAAATTTTACCATTAAAGCAGCCGAAGCATTTCAGCAGGCACAACAGCTTGCCTTTAATGCGCGCAATGCGAATATTGAAACCGAGCATATCCTCAAGGCGTTGCTTGAACAGGAGGATTCGCCGGTGGAATTTTTGCTCAAAAAAAATAACGTTACTGTCAACCTGCTTGACAGTAAGCTGGATGAACTGATCAGCAAACTACCCACTACTTCCGGTGATGCTGCCCAGCAGATCAGCCGCGATGCAAACAACGTGGTGCTGAGAGCCGGTGCCGTATTGAAAACATTCAATGATGAGTTTATTACACCAGAGCACCTGCTTCTGGCTATTGTACAGGGCAGCGATGCTGCTGCCAAACTGCTCAAAAATGCAGGACTTACCGAAAAAGGATTAATTACTGCCATACGTGATTTGCGTAAAGGAGAAACAGTAACCTCGCAAACCCAGTCGCAGGAGTTTAATGCACTTAATAAATATGCAAAGAATCTGAACGAGCTGGCCCGCCAGGGAAAACTCGATCCGGTAATTGGCCGCGATGAAGAGATTCGACGCACACTCCATATCCTTTCACGCCGTACCAAAAACAATCCTATCCTGGTTGGTGAACCCGGGGTGGGTAAAACAGCTATTGCCGAAGGCATAGCTCATCGTATTGTGAATGGAGATGTGCCGGAAAACCTGAAATCAAAAATCATTTATGCCCTGGATATGGGTCTGCTCATAGCCGGTGCAAAGTATAAAGGTGAATTTGAAGAACGCCTGAAAGCTGTAGTGAAAGAAGTGTCTGGCAGCGATGGAGAGATCATTCTGTTTATCGACGAAATTCATACCCTCGTGGGTGCCGGCGGAGGAGAGGGCGCCATGGATGCTGCCAATATACTGAAACCTGCACTGGCCCGCGGCGAACTGCGTGCAGTAGGTGCCACCACGCTCAGCGAGTATCAGAAATTTTTTGAAAAAGATAAAGCGCTGGAACGCCGTTTTCAGAAAGTACTTATTGATGAACCCAGCGTGGAAGACGCAATATCCATATTGCGTGGCCTGAAAGACCGTTATGAAACACACCACCATGTACGTATCAAAGACGAAGCTATCATAGCCGCAGTGGAGCTTTCCAGCCGTTATATCACCGACCGCTTTTTGCCTGATAAAGCCATCGACCTGATTGATGAAAGCGCTGCCAAGCTTCGCCTCGAAATGAACTCTATGCCCGAAGAACTGGATACGCTCGAGCGTCAGATCCGTCAGCTGGAAATTGAACGGGAAGCAATCAAACGTGAAAATGATGAAGTCAAGCTTAAAGAGCTGAATACCGATATAGCCAACCTGGCTGTACAGCGCGATACCCTGAAGGCTAAGTGGAAAGAAGAAAAAGAACTGGTAGATAAAATACAGGGAGCCAAGTCTGAGATTGAAAACCTCAAACAACTGGCCGAAAGAGCAGAACGTGAAGGGGATTATGGTAAAGTGGCCGAAATCCGCTACGGAAAAATTAAAGAACAGGAAAATCTGGTTACGGATCTTACAGCTCAACTCATCAACTCTTCCGAAAAACGCTTACTGAAAGAAGAAGTAGATGCCGAAGATATAGCCGAAAGTGTGGCAAAGGCAACCGGTATACCTGTTACCAAGATGCTGCAGAGCGAACGCGATAAATTGCTGCATCTCGAAGAGCACCTGCATGAGCGTGTGGTAGGTCAGGAAGAAGCCATTGTAGCTGTAGCCGATGCCATCCGCCGCAGCCGTGCCGGCCTGCAGGATCCCCGTAAACCTATTGGCTCATTTATTTTCCTGGGCACAACCGGTGTCGGTAAAACTGAGTTGGCCAAAGCACTGGCCGAATATCTTTTCGACGACGAGTCGATGATGACACGTATAGACATGAGCGAGTACCAGGAAAAACATACCGTGAGCCGCCTGGTAGGTGCTCCTCCCGGATATGTAGGCTATGACGAAGGTGGGCAGCTTACCGAAGCTGTACGACGTAAGCCCTATAGCGTCGTATTGCTCGATGAGATTGAAAAAGCACACCCCGATGTATGGAACGTTTTGCTGCAGGTACTGGATGATGGACGCCTTACCGATAACAAAGGACGGGTAGTGAATTTTAAAAATACCATCATCATCATGACCAGCAATATCGGTAGCCACCTGATCATGGATGCTTTTGAGAATGTGAGCGAGAAGAATGTTGAAGAAGCTACTGAGAAAGCAAAGCTGGAGGTCATGAACCTGCTGCGGCAGACCATCAGACCCGAATTTCTGAACCGGGTAGATGAGATCATCATGTTCCAGCCCCTGCTCAAAAAAGAGATCATGGGAATCGTGAAAATTCAGCTTGAAAACCTGAAAAAGCTGGTAGCTCAAAGCGGTATTCAACTGCAGTTTAGCAACTATGCGCTGGAATATCTGGCCGATCAGGGATTTGATCCTCAGTTTGGAGCCAGACCGCTGAAAAGACTTATCCAGAAGGAGATCGTAAATCAATTGAGCCGCCGTATACTGGCTGGTGATATTGACCGGTCGCACCCGGTGCTGGTAGATGTGTTTGACAATACGGTCGTATTCCGTAATGCACAGGAAGAGCCGGAACGCAGCAGCAGTAAAAAATAAAGAACCCGCATACAGGATAAATAAGGCTTCCGAAAAGGAGGCCTTTCTTTTTGATAAAAGGCGACCGGCAGGGCAGCTTCTTTTGTATCTTTAATAGCTCACCTCACCCCATAATTTGCTATGAAAAAAAGTATCAGCCTTGCTGTTTTGTCGATCTTTATCCTTAGCTGCCGGGCACAGCTTACCATACAGGAAAAGCTGGGTTATTCTGCCGGCACCAAACTTCTCATTATTCATGCCGATGATTTGGGTGTCAGCCATTCCGAAAACCAGGCCACCATACAGGCGCTGGAAAAAGGAGCTGTAAACTCGGCCAGCATCATGGTACCCTGCCCCTGGTTTAGCGAAATAGCTACCTATGCCAGTACACATCCCCAGGCCGATTTTGGTTTGCACCTTACTCTCACAAGCGAATGGAAGTATTATAAATGGGCCGGACTTACCGGATCAATAGTCACGCCAGGACTGCACAACAAATCAGGATTTCTATTTGCTTCAGTAGATTCCGTATACCGCGCAGCTCAGCTGCAGGAAGTAGAAAAGGAATTGCGAGCACAAATAGATAAAGCACTCGCCGCTGGTATTGATGTAACCCATTTCGACTCACATATGGCAGCATTGTTTGGCAGGCATGATTATCTCAAACTGTTGATTTCATTGGGACGCGAGTATCGTGTACCTGTACTGCTCACCAAAGATGGCCCACGCTCGCCCATGGATGCTGAAATAAAAGCTTTTTTAACGGATAAGGATGTACAGCTGGATCAGATATATACCGCAACCCCGGGAGATTATAAAAACGGTATGAAACAATTTTATGAAAAAGTATTGCGCAGTTTGCAGCCCGGTATAAGCGAACTGATCATTCATACCGCCTATGATGATAAGGAAATGCAGGCCATTACAGTTGATCATCCGGACTGGGGAGCTGCCTGGCGGCAGGCCGATTACAATTTTTTCAGTAGTGCAGAATGCCGCAAAATACTGGCCGGGCAGAATATTCAACTCGTGACCTGGCGCGAACTGCGCGATAAAATCGTTCGGAAATAAAAACAAGTTCATCCAAATAATAGTGCAACATGAATGATGATGTATTGCAGGATATTGAAAGCCGTGCCGATATTGAGCGCTTGATTGACTTCTTTTATTCGCAGGTAAAAACAGATCCTTTACTGAGCTATATCTTCAATGATGTGGCGCAGGTCGATTGGGAGGAACATACACCGGTGATCGTAGATTTTTGGGAAACTATTCTCCTGGATAATCCAGTATATCGGAAAAATGCGATGGAGGTGCATTATATTCTTCATCAGAAAACTACGTTTAAAGCCGGGCATTTTGAACGATGGCTGTTGCTTTTCAGGACCTCCGTACAGACCCTCTTCAGCGGACCCAGGGCTGATCTGGCCATGAAACGTGCAGAAGGTATAGCCGGCCTCATGCAACACAAAATGGGCGTATCGTAATCTACGAATCTGTAGCTGCTCTTCTACAGAGTAACGGCCCCGGCTATATTCCGTATTTGTACCTGTAGGTCATTTTTTTTTCTCTATTGTAAGGGGCAGCGGTCTCCTGCTGGCACAATTTTCACGGATATTGGGTGATATCTGCCTGGCAGAATTTAATAAACCAAATCGCCTGCATGAAAAACCTTGTACCCTTTGTGGCCAGTACCGGCCCGCTAACCTTTTTCTTCCGGTTACTGCTTTTGTTACTGTTACTTTTTATGATTGGCTGGTTATTTGTTGAAGCAGCTCTCTTTATTCGTCTCTTCGATGTAGTATTGGCGCCGGCTCTGCCCGTGCAGCCTCCTGCTGGCTGAGGAAAGCAAATATATAAATACCCGCTGCAGGGTATGGGGCAGACTCTTTTGTGGTTTTATTTTTCGTGTAAATAAAGCCATCTATGAAATATATAGTATTGATGCTGGCCGGCATTTCCCTGGCACAAATGGTGATGGGCAGGCAGTGCGGCGAAATAAAGGTTGATCTTAAGAAAGGAACTGTCAATAAACTGAAACTAAACGCATCGCAGGACGCCATTAAGAAAAAAATACCCTGTGCTACCGGCGATACACCCGACGGATCAACGTTCAATTGTGGCGGAGGCGTATTCTTCGGAAAAGACCAGTTTTATTTTTACTCAGGCAGGGATTATGTAAATATCCGGAAAGGGTTTACAGGCATGTTATCTATGCCATTGCTTGAAAAAAAGGAAGCAGAAGTAATAAGCCTTCTTGGTAAGCCAGATCAGATAGAAACACCCGGTAAGCGCCGGTTTATATTCTACAAAAGAAAGTACGGAAGCCTCGTTTTAAAGATCGATAGCGATAAGGTCGAAGAAATATTTATGTATAGCGAAACTCCGGCCGGGGTAAAATTGTGCCTCTGATAAAACGGGCGCAATAAATTCCTATTTTGCGGCATGCCTTCACATAAACGATCATTTTCTTTTATAAGCGGTTTTCTGTTACTGTTTGCCGCATATCATTTGCCAGAGTTCTTTGATGCCTTTTGGATAATGGCGGTATGCCGTATCGGCTTCCCTGTACTTGCATTCTTTCTCGCCCGCTGGCAGGGCTGGAAGGGGTTGGGAGGGTATGGACTACCATTTCATGCCGGTTGGTGGAAAAACCTTCTGCCTGGATTGTTATTGGGAATGATCACCTTTACTGTCAGTCAGCTGATTGCTCTGTTGCTGCATTGGGAAACACTGACACCGCAGGTGTCCGCCGCCGGCATCATGCAGCAATTACCCATTCTTCTTTTATTTACTTTTTTTCCTTCAATAGCAGAAGATATTCTTACCCGCGGTTATCTGCATGGGCATCTGCGCTCCATGGGTGCTGCGATGTGGATCGCCTGCTCGGCCCTGGTTTTTACCGGCAATCATATCTGGCGGTTAAATGATGGCCCGGCTGTGATTTGTTACCTGCTGGTGATGGGTTTCGTATTGGCCTATGCAGTGCGCACTACGGGCTCACTCTGGCTGGCCTTTGGCATTCACTGGGGACTGAATATCGCATACCAGTTCGTATCTATGTTTTTCAAAAGCCGGTCGCTGACAACCGGTAGTGGCCCTACCTGGGTATATGCTACCTGTCTGGCTGGCCTTGGCCTGATACTACTGGCCGGTAAGCCACGTAAATGGGCCGTGAGCAGACGCTGATTCGTAATTACCCCGCAAAATCAGGTACAAATGCGGAAAGGGAAAAGGTACGGTTGCTTAACTGGTATCATTTTTTCCTGTAGCTTTATAAGGACATCCGAAAGGCTGCGGCATAAAAATCCAATCCTCAACTATGAGTCAACCAGTACCTGCGAACACAGTCACCAAATCCACCAACTTGTTTCTGCGCATAGCCGTCATATTGATTGCAATAGGTGCTACAGCATTCGGTACCTGGTATTACTTTTCAAAATCAGACAATCCATCGCAGGCCGGTACGCCTACTATTATCCCCAGTTCAAAAGATACAGCAGATGCTCCCGCCGTTACTCCTCCTGATATGAAAGCGGAGTTTGACAGTAAGCTCCTGCATATCACCAATGGCGATACATCGGGCCTTTGGCCGGTAAAGACAGCATATCCGTTGCCGGGAGCCTTACTGCCTTACAAACGAATTCTGGCTTTCTATGGTAACCTGTATTCAAAACAGATGGGCATACTTGGCGAATTGCCACCCGATCAAATGCTGCAGAAATTACAGGAAGAAGTTAAAGCATGGCAGGCGGCCGACACAGTAATCGAAGTCGTACCTGCATTGCATTATATAGCGGTTACCGCACAACAGGCACCGGGCAAAGGAGGTAAACACCGGTTGCGTATGCCTTTTCACCAGATAGATTCTATCCTGAGCCTGGCCAAACGCATCAATGCACTCGTGTTTATAGATATACAGGTTGGTCTCAGTACCTTACAACAGGAAATACCCGAGTTGGTCAACTATCTCAAAATGCCTCACGTACATCTGGGGATCGACCCCGAGTTTTCCATGAAAGGTGGTCATGCTCCCGGTAAGGTAGTAGGTACCTTCGATGCGGCAGATATTAATTATGCTGCAGAATACCTGGCAAAACTGGTAAAAGAAAATAATCTGCCTCCCAAAGTATTGGTCATACACCGATTTACACGCAATATGGTCACCAATACACATCAGATCAGAACGCGCCCCGAAGTTCAGCTTGTAATGGATATGGACGGCTGGGGCGGGCCGCAACTTAAGTTTAATACCTATCGCCAATTCATACACAAAGAACCCGTAGAGTTTACCGGCTTCAAATTGTTTTATAAAAACGACACAAAAAACAATAACCGGCTGCTAACCCCTGCCGAAGTTCTGGCCCTGAAACCGCAACCAGTCTATATACAGTATCAATAATTCAGTAACACAGCCAACGAATTACTGTCTGGAGTTGTCAATATCCAAAAACATACTTATGCGATCTATTATAGTGTTTATCACTGTATTGCTGATATCCTGCAGCAAAAAGAAAGACAGTTGTGATCAGTATACCGATGCAAAGATTCTATGGACTGGCCCTGTGGCCGGCGATGGATGTGACTGGATGATCTATATGAATGGGACATATGTGCATCCCGATTATTTGCCACAGTCATTTCAGGAAAACGAGAAACTGGTTAAGATCTGTTATAAAACAACAAAAGAACTCTTTCATTGCGGGCTCTCGGGGGCAGGCGTGCCGGTTATTTCTATAAAAGATATAAAGGAGTAAAATCATTTTTTCCTGAAAGCAGGCGCAATCAGATTTACATACAATGAGGCCGCTACAGCGGTTAATAAACTGATGAGGGTGATCCTGTCTACAACTGCAGGTGACCAGGAGCGTTGAGTGATTTTATCGAGACAATATTTGATAAATGAATTAGGCAGATGTTGCTCGCCGAGTTGCTGTTTGATATTCCAGTGCCAGTCGGTCAATGGACAGTATCCCCATCCATACCAAATGCCCAGCACCCCCCAGGAGGCGGCAGTGAGCGCCAGCGTAATCAGGTGCAGGCGTCGTGTTCGTTTCCATATCCATCCCGTAAGGTTAAAGATAATCAGGCCAACGTGCAGCAGTGTAAGGAGAATGTCCAGCAGGCGTAACATAATACGTTAAAGGTAATTTAATGCGTTGGTGTCTGATACGATTCGCCGGTATAGCGGTGAGTATGACCGTGTTATTTTATAACTACGTGAGCAGCAGCTTGTTTTCGGGCCGGCAGCAGGACATTCCAAAATAGTTGTATGCTGCTTGTTGTAGATGAAAGTTATCCATATTAGTTGTTAATAAAATATTTTAGCAGGGAACGGATTTTTCCGATATTTTTAGTCAATGCAAGACCATTATCACCTTCTCCTCACTATTTATGAGATCGTAAAGGATGACCCGCATCCGGAATCCTATACCTGTCGTCCGCGCGAATTAATACTTCGCCGGTTGCAGGATTGGTCTTTCATTCAACAACAACTTCATCAACTTGAATCAGAGGAACTGGTGCGCACTGAGCAGCAGGATACTCTGATAATACGTATTACTCCTGCCGGACTGGAAAAGGCCAGAGCCGGTAACTCATATGTAAGCTGATCAACTAGCTCCAGGATTGTTTCAAAAAGCGTAACCAGTTTTTGTGGCAAATGTTTTCGATATCATTTGAGGAATATCCTCTTGCCCTGAGCAGCTCAGGCATGCGGTTAAGGTCTGTAATAGTATCCAGATCATAAGGAGACTGTTCTTTCCCATAGCCACCATCAAGGTCAGATCCGATGCCTACATGCAGGCTGTTACCAGCCAGTTGACAAATATGGTCAATGTGATCAATGGCTATATTCAAGTTGCATTGCATGCCTGCAGGAGTAGACTTGCCTCTCACCCAGCCGGGAACCATCATCCAGGTATCAAGCGGAGCGCCAATTACTGCACCGCGGCTGATGAGTGTAGTGATCTGTTCATCACTAAACTGTCTGTTATGATCAACCAGTGCACGGCAATTGTTATGACTGGCCCATACAGGTCCGTTAAAATGATCCATTGCCTGCCAGAAGGCATCATCGCACAGGTGCGTGGCATCCAGAATAATTCCCAACTTTTCCATTTCCCGTAATAAGGCCAGTCCGCTGGCACCCATTTGCCCGGTGGCATCTGTACCATTGGCATATCTGCCTGGGCCATAATGAGCAGGTCCCAGGGCTCTCAGGCCATATGCATGAGCGATGTGTAAATGATCGAGTGTGACCAGTGAGTCGGCTCCTTCAAGACTCAGGATATAACCAATGGGTTGCCGTAATTTATCGGGTGCATTATTCCAGGTGGTCAGATGCTCATCAAGGGATGAAAGATCACCTATCTGGCACATTTCACCAGCGGCCTCCATAGCCCTGTACCAGGCCAGTTGTCCCTGTGTCTGCGCCCAGGCCTGCTCCGGAGAATGCCAGCCGGGTAATGGGTTACCCGGGGCAACATATCGGGCAATCTGAGTGGCTACAACAAGCCCAATCCCTCCTTTGCGCAGTGCAGGCAGTGATACTGTGCCGAGACCACGATCCGGTTTATCTGTCATACCTCTTTCGCGGAGACGGATATCTGCTACCGGTAAGCGAAGGTCTCTGTTCCATTCCAGCGCATTCATCGATAAATCCAGATGGGCATCTATTATTAACATGAAGAATAATTAGGAGTAAAAAAAGAGTGAACTATTTATTTGTTCCTATACGTGGAGCTTTCTGTTACGTGCGGTAATAAACCATTCACCTGCAACCTGATTATTTTCAATCACGACAGCCCGTTCGTATAAAGCCACAGTGGGACACACATGATAAGGCAGGGCCCACAAAAGTGTTCCAACCGGCGGAATGGCCGCATTACTGCCCACCTTCAGTACCAGATGTTCTTCGCTGTGTCCAATGGCCTCTAACCCATCGGCATTGAGAAAATAAGCACGGCGTTGCAGGTCGTTTTCGGATGCCACAGATTTATGTCCGAGATCCGCACATACAATACCCGAAAGCGGGTTAGATACAATGCGTGTCAGTAATACCGCAGCCGGAAGAAAAGCCTGTTCAGGACATCCGTCGAGATAACCTTTATCCCAGAAAACAAATGTACCGGGACTGCAAATTACATCGCTGCGCCGGGCATGTATGGGAAAGCTGGGAGATCCGCCTGCAATGATGCCCGGCACAGGAATACACTGGTCATGTAGTTTTTGCTGCAGATTCAGTACCCTGCCGAAGGCTTCATCGCAGCGCCGGCGACGCTGCTCAAGGTCCACATCACGGATATGACCATCGTAAGCATGCAACCCCGCCAGTTCAAGATTGCTGGCAGTGTGTACAAAAGCGCAAAGATCTTCTGCTTCTTCCGGTGCAATGCCACTGCGATTCATACCCGTGTTGAGATCAATATAAACCGGTAGAATACGCCCGGTCGATTGCATGTGCTCCTGTAGCAGTGCCGCATTGGCAATGTGATCTGCCACGCAGGAGAAACGTGTAGCCGGATAAAGTTGCTGTAATTGTATAAATCGCCGGAGTTTAGGTGCGCTCAATGTATATGCGAGCAATACATCCGCCGCACCACAGGCCCCCAGCATATCAGCTTCCGCAATCGTGGCGCATTTGAAAGAGCTGATGCCTGCATGGAGCATGAGCCGTGTTACATCAGCGCTCTTATGTGTTTTTACATGAGGTCTCAATCGTGCCGGACTGCCTGCCATTGCAATAGCGGTATCAATATTTGCTTTTATGCGATCAGCAAATAATAATAAGGCAGGCGTATCAATTTGTTCGGCATCTGTTACATGATACCATGTATCTTTCATACCTTATCTTATTCGATTTCAAAAATTCCTTCTATTTCCACCGCTACATTGCCCGGCAATGAGCCCATGCCAACTGCACTGCGGGTGCCAATGCCATCTTCTCCCCATAACGTGGCAAATAATTCGCTGCAGCCATTGATAATGACAGGATGTTTTTCGTATTCAGGCGTGGCATTAACCATACCCAGCAGTTTGATTACACGTTTAATGCGCCCCAGATCACCCAAATGTTTTTTGAGCGAAGTAAGCATGGCCAGTCCGCATTGCCGGGCAGCCAGTTGTCCATCCTCATCCGAAATATCCAGTCCCAGTTTTCCTTTAATAAAACTTCCATCGGTACGTATAGACACATGGCCTGATACATATACATGCGATCCGGTTTGGAGACAGCTTTTATAAATGCCTTTCGAACCGGGCAATACGGGTAATTCAAGACCGAGTTGGGTCAGTTTTTCTTCAATAGTCATAGAAGTTGTTTAAATAAATAAGTTTAAAATAAGTACTCCCAGCAGGCCCATTACTGCTACAAGCGTTTCCATCAGCGACCAGGAGCGGATAGTGTCTTTTATACTGAGATTAAAATATTCTTTGTACATCCAGAAGCCGGCATCATTTACATGCGAAAACATTAAGCTTCCGGCGCCAATGGCAATAACCATCAGGTTGGGATCGGCACCGGTACTTACAATAATTGGTGCCATAATACCTGCAGCAGTGAGACCTGCAACAGTTGCGGAACCTACGCATACACGGATAATGGCGGCAATCAGCCAGCCGAGCACCAGGGGATTGATGGTCCATCCCTGAAGCGATCGGGCAATGGCATCGCTTACTCCGCTATCCATAAATACCTGTTTGAGTGCCCCGGCTCCCGATACTACCAGCAGAATGAGCGCAACATCTTTTACAGCATCTCCATAAAAACCCATTATCTCTTTCAGGCTTTTTCCCTGGTATGTTCCCAATGACCAGGTAGCGATCAGCAACGACAACAACATTACAATTGCCGGATCGCCCACAAACCGGAGCCAGTTGGTTGTTGTTGCCGGCAGATTTACTGCCCAGGGCAGGGCTGTGGTGAGCAGGAGTAACAATACAGGAAGCAGGGCTGTGAGTAAACTATTAACTGCACCTGGCAGCTGCTGCACTTCCAGTTTTTTGGGCTGAAAGGTTTGCAAAGGCTGACTCTTGATTTTTTTAAGCGTCTGGGCAAACAGAGGTCCGGCAATAAGTATGGTTGGTATGGCAATGATCAATCCATAAATAAGGGTAAGGCCCATGCTTGCATTAAACTGCGGAACCAGTGCAGTGGGCGAAGGATGTGGCGGTAAAAAACCATGCGTAACAGATAAGGCAGCCAGCAAGGGAATGCCAACATAAACGGCCGGCAGTTTGGTTTGATAAACGACCGAAAACACCAGCGGTACCAGCAGCACAAAACCTACGTTGTAAAACAGGGGTATGCCTACAATAAAACCAGTCAGCGACATGGCCCATAGCAAATACCTTTGTCCGAATGTACGTATAAGTGTATCGGCTATTTGCTGTGCGGCACCGCTTTCTGCCACAAGTTTACCCAGCATTGCACCCAGGCAAATAATGATCACCAGTGAGCCCAGCATATCGCCAATGCCTTTTTGTACCGATGCCATTACAGACCCGGCTGGTATACCCAGCCATAAGCCGGCACCGATGGAAACCACCAGAAATGCCAGAAAGGGATTGAAACGCGCCCATGTTATCAGCACAATCAGTACCGTTATACATACGGCTACAATAAGCAGGGTCATATCAAGGTTTGATGATGAAGATACAGGTTCTGAATCAATACACCAGTGTGTGCTTTGCTCCACTTGTCACGTTGCCGTATAAAAAAAGCCGTGGAAAACTTCCACGGCTACTGTTCCGATAAATAAAACAATGGGTTTAGCGGCGTTTAAGTGCTTCAAGTTCTGCGCGCAGCTGATCAATCTGTGCCTGTTGCTCCTTGATTGAAGCAATCAGTACCGGAACCAGGCTTTCCATATCAATAGTTTTAACCGTTGCGTTGCGGTAACTGTTTTTACCTGACATAAATGAATAAGGTTTCTTATGTACCAGGCCTGGCAATACCTGCTGAAAATCTTCAGCCATAAAACCATACTGACGGCCCGAAGGCAATTTCAGATGACTGTATTGTCGCGTATTATATTCAAAGGTCATGGGCTGTAACGAGGTGATCACCTTTAACGGCTCACTGATGCTGTTTACATTTGTTTTGATCATATTGTCAGTAAGATCCTGGGCCTGCACCTGCTGCACGCTTATAAGAGTTACCACGGACAATACAACAGATTTAAGATAAAGTGATACTTTACGCATATGCTTTGATTTAGAATTTAAAAAAAAGAAAAAGGGGAAACCAGCCAGTAGCTGTTTCAATACCGGTTATTCAGCCATTGCGGCTGATCAGGCAATATTGGGAGGGGGAGTTTGCGTCTCTAAAAAAACATCGGCCAGTGAGTAGGGCTCGTATATGGTACAGTCTGTATGTGCAGGAGCCGGCAGAAGATAAAAAAGAAAAGAGGGTTTATCCATCACTTCTTCCAAAAAAGAAACTTCTGCACCCCGACTGTTTTTCTGCTCCTGCTCCAGGTCCCAGTCAGCCGTCCACGAGGCCACCGGGTCCTGTTTGGTGAGACCCTGAACCAATGGAACAACTGCACGTACCAGCATAAGGGTAAGAAAGAAAACAGCGATAATATGGAGCCAGTACTTTTTGAACATGTAGCTATAAAACTGTGCTGCAAAATTACAGACTCCCGCTTCTACTGCGAAAGGCGACAGAAATTTTTAGCAAAAAAATTGGAGATAAGAAAACGCTAAAAGCTTAATTATACATTATAATATTTTAGATGTGATTTTTTAGGCGACAGTTGCCCCATTTTTAAAGCCATTTATTTCTTTTTCTATCCCAGGTCATAATACCTATTTTGAATTGTACGGGATTTTTGAATTGGTTGGCTACCGAACCTACCACATAAGCGCCCAGTTTGAATTTAATAAGTGGGTAGAAAGGCACTTTGAATACCCGCTCCACCCCGGCAAAAACTTCTGCATAACGAAGATTACGCTCCGGTGCATACAGGAAGCCTCCTCCCGCCACTTCGCGCAACTGTATTTTTTTAAACACAGGAATTTTATTTACGATTGAGCCATTGAACTCATGCAGATAATTGAGTTGATAAAAGCGTTTGAAAACAGGGAATGTGGAGTCGAGCGATTGGAATGCTTCCTGTGGGTTAAGAAAGAGAATAGGGTCGCCCCGGCGTTGAAACTGGTAGTCTACAAGCCGAAGATCACGACGATTGAGAAAGGTGCCGGTTCTGAAATGATATTTACTGATACCGGCTGTACCGAGTTTCAGCTCCTGACGAATACCGTTTTCAATGTAATCAAAATCGACCTTGCTGTTAAAGGGCCCGGCAATACCCTTTCGCCACAGCATATAAAATGTAGGCCAGTGCGAACCCAGAATGATCTTCTCGCGTGGCTCACGTATATATTGTTGCGCCGGTGTATAATCTATCTGTATTTTTCCATACAACGCATTGTACGGATCGAATGCAACAGCCTGGTTGTCGTCCAGGATTTCTCCGAATAAACTGTCTATCAGCGATCCTGTTTTGTAATTGCTGATAGACCGCCGCAATGCCATATCGAGCGAGGTATGCAGGTACAGACCATTCCACAACTCCAGCCCATGTCCCACACCCACCGCATTATCCAGGTAAATATTGTTGCGTTTGATCATATTGATCCAGGCATCGCCGCTATAGATGAAATCGAAATCGCGATTGAGTTTTAAGGTATAATAACCCCTGTTAAAAGGATTATACAACCGGTAAAAATTAAGCGACCCATTCAGGTCCTTGTTACGGAAACCGTAACTGATATTCCCAAAAATAGTAATCACCTTTCGCGAATCCGGCACACGGTTATAAAATACAGTGGGGCTGATCCGGAAGCCACCGGGTTGCAATGGCTGAAAAAGAGTTACCAGCGAAGGGAGTGACCACATCCGCTCACGGGGGCGGAAGTAAAAATTCTGCCCCGCAAACAATATTTTTTTCCAGGTTACGGTATTGGTGACCCTGTCGATTGAATCGAGATAAGGCTTGCTGGTTACCACACGCTGTATGCTGTCTTTATAACGAATAAACTGTACCTCTTTGATGGTGAGCGGCTCGGTACGTGTCTGATTCCAGAAACTGCTGTCGCGTTCATAGGCCTCCTGTGCCGTTGCGCTTACTTCCGGGCCAAAATAGCGGGGAGCAAACTGCTTGTTCAGTTCAAATTGCTGGTAGCTTGCGATAGTGGTGCCACTCAGTTTGCCTTTACCATGTGCCGAAAAATAATTGAACTCCTGCCGGGTGATCAACCAGGCTTTGTTATTGACCAGATTGTATTGTTGTATTACTTCAAACCGGTCATATTCCGCTACATGATAGGAGGGCAGGGTAAAACGGGCTTCCAGGATTGCCCAGGTACTGTCCTCTACTTTAAGCTCACCCGTCAATGCTGTGTTGCTGAGTGCAGCGGGCCGGTAGCTGATTGTATAGACCTTTCTTCGATTAATTGTTTCTATTTTCTGCATCTTGTACCGGTAGGCGATAAGGCCGCTATAGCTTACCGGCGATACAAATGGTACTTCAGACAGTACACGGCTTTGCAGCAGGTTTCGATACAGGTTGAAATCGCCTTCCGACACGCTCTGATAAAATAAACTCTCCGGGTTGCCACGCCGGGTAACCCCCATTCGTTCTTCTTTGTATCTGCCATTGCTGCCCTGATCATAGCGGAGTGAAATCTCGGCCATGGCCATACCCTGAAAAGCAGCTCCCGGGGACCGGGCACGGACCGAGTCGGGCAATTGTTTTTTCTTTCGCGATGGAGGAGTGGAATCCTGCTGGGTAGCTTTGATATATACCACGCAGGAATAATCACCTGCCGCAGTTAAGAGGGCTTCTTTTCTTTTGATGACCTCACGAATCACTTCCTCTGAACGGTCCTTCCACCTGCCTTTTACCACTACCTCATCCAGCGATTTTTCATCGGCTTCCAGGATAAAATGCTGCACGGTAGCTTTATGTATTACCAGTGTTATAATTTGTGAATGGTACCCTACCATGGTTACCCCTACCTGGTATTCTCCTTCATCCAGCAAAAACTCATAGGTGCCGTCTTCGCGCGAGAGCATAGACAGGCTGGTGCCTTTTACACTTACTGAAGCAAAAGCAAGCGGTTCCATTTTGCTATTGGTAATCTTCCCCGTGAGACGATGTGTTTGTGCAGATGATGTTGTAAAAAACACCAGGCAAAGGATGGATAATGAGAGGTTTTGGTTCATGGTGGCAGAGATCTTTAAAAATGCAATGTTTCTGCATTTTATCCCAGCTGGCCACCGTTTTTTGTCTTTGATTTAACATCCTGCCTTGTTTAGTATATTTAGGATAAAATCAAAACCATGCAAATCTCCAAACCTTTACGGTTATGTATCGGAATGTTGCTGCTGTTGAGCACGCAGCTACAGGCCCGGCAAAGCGGCAAAGTACTGGAATCGCGTACGCTTAACAGTACTATTCTGGGCAAAGCGGTCCGGTATACCATTTATTTACCAGCAGATTATGAATCGTCTGAACGATACTATCCGGTGGTGTATCTGCTGCATGGGTATACAGATAACGATATGGGTTGGCTGCAGTTTGGAGAGATTAACCGTTATGCAGATAAAGCGATTGCTGAAGGTACTATTCCGCCCATGATCATTGTAATGCCCAATGCAGATTCAAGCTTTTATATCAACTCCTTTGACGGAAAGCAGCCATACGAAGACTTTTTTATTACAGAATTTATTCCGGGCATAGAAAAAACATACCGTATCAGGTCTGCCAAACAATTCAGGGCAGTTGCAGGCTTGTCGATGGGTGGTTACGGTACACTTATTTATTCCCTCAAACATCCGGATATGTTTGCTGCGGCGGCACCTTTGAGCGCAGCTGTATTCGATGACAGCACTATAGTAAACATGCCGCAGCCAGGCTGGAATGTTCCGCTTGGCCGGGTCTACGGTACTGACCTGAAAGGCAAACAACGCCTTACCAGCACCTGGTACGCCAATTCGATTTTGAAAATCGTAGAGAAAAAATCAGCTGCAGAATTGAAAAAAGTGCGCTACTGGATCGATTGCGGCGATGATGATTTTCTCATCAAAGGAAATTGTCTGTTGCATATCGCCCTCACCGAAAAACAGGTGCCACATGAGTTTAGGGTAAGAGACGGTGTGCATGACTGGAATTACTGGCGCTCCGGTATAGTGGATGCGCTGCAGTTTATCGGAAAGAGTTTTCATCAATAAATAATTAAAAAGTATGCGATCATTCAACCGCCGGCATTTCCTTCGCTTATCTGGCGCCACAGCGCTGCCCGCTTTATTGCCGGCAGGTCAATTGCTGGCGGCTGATGCCGTAATGCATGAAGAAGAAAAGCAACCTGTAGTTCAGTTTTATGGTGATGGCGAATCGCTGCAACCCATGCAGTATGTTACCCGTCTTCAGGAGATAGGTCGTGTAAATCCGATCGAACGGGATATATACGGAAATGGAGGAGCCGTGGCTGCGCTCGAGAAAAAATTTGTGACGATTACAGGAAAGGAGAAAGCCATATTCATGCCTACGGGCACTATGGCCAATCAGCTGGCAATTGCTGTACTCAGCGGCAATAATACCAAAGTATTGCTGCAGGAAACGAGCCATGTATACAGAGATGAGGCAGATGCCGCTCAGTCTGTACATAATAAAAGGCTGATACCGCTGGCAAAAGGTGAAACCTATTTTACCGCCGCTCAGTTGGAAGAAATGCTTGATTATCTCGACAGGGAGGAGGTCTTTAAAAGCGGATTGGGCTGTGTATCTATCGAGAACCCCGTACGCCGGACAGATGGCAGAATGGTGCCTCTTGGCGAGATCAAAAAGATCAGTGCATTGTGCAGGGAAAGAAATATTCCGCTTCATCTTGACGGGGCTCGTATACACCTGGCCAGCGCCTGGTCGGGCATACCGGTAAAAGAATATGCCGCATATTTTGATTCTGTCTATATATCCCTTTACAAATATCTGGGTGCGGCATCGGGAGCTGTGTTATGCGGTTCGGAAAAAATGATCGGTCAGATGCCTCACTATATTAAAGTGTATGGGGGTACCATGTATGCCAACTGGAGTAATGCGGCCATGGCGCTCGATAAACTTAACCAGATAGATGATAAACTTGCTGCCACAGTAAAACGAGCCAATGAACTGGCTGCTCAACTCAGCAAGCTGCCGGGCGTATCACTCAAAACACTGGATGGAGGAACGAATATTTATGAATTACAACTGGCAGCTGGTATTGACGGAGTAAAAATGGGAGCCATGCTCGCAACAGATTACCAGGTTAGAATACCTAAGCCCAACGCAAACAACCGGTCCCTGCTTTCTATGAACGAAACGCTCCTATACAGGGATACAGATAGCCTGGTTAAAAGCTTCAGAGAGGCTGTTTCCAAATCCGGACGATAGTACTCCTCAGCAATAGAAAATGCCGGCTTAAGCCGGCATTTTCTATTGCTCGTTATAATATGGTCGGTCGCGGGGATCTTATTTCACTTTGTTTACTACCAGATCTTCCACCACACGGGCATTGCGGTTTACTTCATATACTACTGTTTTATTGCTCTTACGGCCAGTGATCTGGAAACGCAGACCTACATTGCCAAGCTCTTCTGTATTGAGCAGGAATTTTTTGGTAGTGTTATTGGCCTTTACCACGTCTTTATAAAGTACAGTGTTGTACTCATCTACCACTTCTACTGTAAACTCAACTTCTTCAGGATTGTTGAAGCTCAGTTCCAGTACAGGCTGGTTTTTGTGGTTGCCAAGAAATTTAAATTCTACACCAGTAGGATTTTTTTCGGTTACAACGGGAGCGGCCTGAACCAGTGTTACGGTAAACAGGGCTACAAGGGTGATGATAGTTTTCATGTCTTTTTGTTTTAATTTTTATAGAATGCTATTATTTACTGCTTTTCGGGGCAACAATCGTGGTAGCAAGCAGACTTGGTTGGGGCAAGAAAATTTCCTGATATTTCAGGCCGGTTGTTAGGAGACCGGTTTGGCAGAATCGCCGTTTGATGACACAAAACTACAGTGGGGTGGCACCGGTTCCAAACTAAGTTATACTGCTTTTCGGTATCTCAATCCCTTTTTTCTGTATGCAATCTGATCATAATCAATTAAGTATGCTTTTCCTATACCCCACCCCCAACGCAGTTTGTTGCGGTTTTTTGCATATATGTGCGGAATTACTGGAAAATGCTGAGGATTGGAGAGAAGGAGCAATCGAATAGCTGATTTTAAGCCCGGCTAAGCAATAAAATCAGTCAAATTCTTATTAAGTGTTTTTTTGGTGGGTCTACAATAGATTGGTAATCAGATGGGGGAATGTATATGGATAAAATTAGCTTTTTTGAACATATGGAGGCTGGAAAATGTACTACCTTCAGCCGCCAAAAAGGGCAGGTGAGCAAAGTGATATTCATATCAACCAAAATGCACCTGCGTTGTTAATGTATATGCTGACGATCCCGGATCCGATGGTACGGCGAAGAGTCAAAAAAGGAGATATTTATTATGGCATTCAAGAAAGAGGTTGAAGAAATCATTGAACCGAAAGACATTTTTGTAGGGAAAAAAGACGCTCCAATTACGCTGATGGAATTTGGTGAATATGAGAGCGAAGAGTGTGCGAAAGCAAATGAAGTGGTAAAGCAGTTGCTGGAAGAGTACGAAGGCCGGATCAAGTTTAATTTCCGCCATTTTCCCCTTACCATGGTACACCAACGCAGCATGAAGGCGGGTGAAGCCGCAGTTGCTGCTGCCCAGGAAGGTAAATTCTGGGAAATGCATAACGTATTGTTTAGCAATAGACGTAGTCTGGGTACTACCAGCCTAAAGCTGCATAGTAAAGAAGCGGGAGTTAAGAATAAGAAGTTTCTGGACGACCTGGTTAATGGCGTATATGGCTGGCAGGTGCAGGATGACCTCAAAGAGGGGCTTGACCTGGGTGTAAAGAGTGTACCTGCATTTTTCATTAACGGAGAGCGGTTTACAGGCAAACCCACTTATGCCAACTTAAGCGCAGCGATTGAAGATGCGTTGAAAAAAGTAAAAAAGAAAACCACGGCCCGGCAACGCGCCTGATTATCCCGGTTATAAATAAAAGAAAAGGTCCTGCAGATAAAATATAACTGCAGGACCTTTTTCATTAAAAAAGGGCTGTTATCAACAGCCCTTTAAATTTTTTAAACCGGTAGTAATTACCAACGGTTTTTAGAGAAAGAAGGACGGTTGTTGCTTCTTTCTTCGCGGGGCTTAGCTACCATTACTTTGATAGCGCGGCCTTCTACGATACCGCCATCCAGTTCAGAAATAGCTTTTTGAGCTGCTTCGTCATCAGGCATTTCAACAAAACCAAAGCCTTTGCTGCGGTTTGTGAATTTGTCAACAATAACTTTTGCAGAGCTAACCTCACCGTACTCGGTAAAAAATTCTCTTAAGTCTTCGTCCTGAACGTTGAAGCTTAAGTTTGAAACGTAAATGTTCATTCGTTTGATTGAAAAAAATAAATAATAAAATTGAGAAAAAAGCAAAGTAAAGAAGACTAACTATTAGCAGAAAAATGCGTAGCAGAAAAAATCGTTCAGTACAAAAGATGCCATATCATCTCAAATTGACCGGGCAAAGATACAACCAAACTGCCAGATTGCAGTAGTTTATTTTGTTGTCAAATCATTAACAGATTTACTTATACGTTGGCAACGCGAAACGGGATCACCTGTATGTTTTCCCAGACTTTGCCGGTAATATAGGGTTCGTTATCCAGCCAGTGCTGCAGTTGCTCCTCTGTTTCAAACTGTACCACCATCATCGAGCCAGCCATTTGCCCCGCTTCGTTCAGCATGGCTCCGCCAATTAGAAATTGCCCCTTTTCCTTGAGCGCTTTCGCTCCTTCAAGGTGAGTGGGACGAATATTCATCCGTCTGTCGAGGGCCAGTTCATCTGTGCCATCCCATGCGTATATCAGGTATTGTTTCATCAGGTGCAAGTTAAAATATATCTGATTATTCGCAGTGAGTGGATGCCAAATTATGAAAATCAATCAGATATACTGAAGGTGGTTTTTGGGGATCCTGGTGGCTTTTTGTGTACCCTGCATTGACAGTGCTTCTGGCAGACGTATCTCCAACCTCTTATAATATAAAATAAGAGGTACCCAGGCGGGGATACACACCCAGGACTTTTTTTGCCTTATCCTATCTTAATAGCCATCAATCATCCTAACCACCGTACTGCCGTATTGGTAGATGGCGGTTTCTTTCTCAAAAGGTACCGTCAGTTGATTTCCAAAGATCATTCAGCGCAGCAGGTTGCAGACAATCTCTATCAAATGGCGCTTTCTCATGTGAAAGATCAGCGCCAGCTATATCGCATATTTTATTACGACTGTTGTCGTTTTGAGAAAAATATTTATCATCTGATCACACATCGGCAAACCGACTTCGGACGCACTGATCAGTATCATTTCAGAAAGGACCTTTTTGAAGAATTAAAACAAAAACGAAATCGTCCAAAGACTGATCTCGAAATGAAGAATTAATTAATTTCAATACAAAGAAATTAACCGCCCGATTATATGTAGGAGGAAACGGATATGCCTGCAAAGAAGAATAAAACCAACAAGTCTGTAATAGCGTCCTTCACCTGTACGATTCACCGGTTTGACCGCCAGGGCGAGAAAACCGGCTGGACTTATATCGAAATCCCGGCGGAACAGGCGCAGCAAATGAAGCCAGGCAACAAACTGGGTTTTCGTGTCAGGGGAAAATTGGATAATCATCCTATAAAAGGAGTGTCATTACTGCCCATGGGCGGAGGTAATTTTATTATGCCATTAAATGCCGCTTTACGGAAAGCAATCGGTAAAAAGCTGGGAGCCATGCTGCAGGTACAACTGCAGGAAGATACAGCCCCATTTGCTTTCAATAAAGATTTTATCGCCTGTCTCGGCGATGAGCCGCGAGCCCGTCAATTCTTTGATACACTTTCTGGTTCGCATCAGCGCTATTTTAGTAAATGGATCGATGATGCCAAAACAGAACCTACCCGTGTAAAGCGGATAGCCCAGGCTGTCAATGCTCTGGCAGCCGGCATGGGCTATCCCGAAATGATTCGCGCTCAGGTGAAGGAGAATAAGGAATCAGGTAAAAGGTAGAGAGGTATAAGGCAAAAGGAGAATTAACAAACATCAGCACATTAGCATATCAGCACATCAGCACATTAGCACATTAGCACATTATTCTCCCACATCTTCAAATTTTCAAATCTTCAAATCGCCTCCCTGCTCTTTTATGCAGTCCTTTCTTTTCCAGTATCTCCTGAATATAGTAAGCTGTTAATTCACCCGGATTATATTCTGCCAACTCCTGCGAAAGTCTTGTTACTTCGGTTTTATATGTTTTATCTTTTAGTACCTGGTCTACCGCTTTTCTGATTGCGCTGCTTGTTGGCTTCTCAGTTTTAAGGTTGATGCCCAGATTGAAATAACCAATACGGGCGTTGATCTCGTTTTTTCCTTCATGAACACCGGCTACCACCAGCGGTAATTCGTGCTGAATGCCAAGCATAACACCACCATAACCACCATTGGTGATATAAACATCTGCATAGGGCATAATGTCTTCGAAGGGAATAAAGTCTTCAATTATAAGATTTGCCTGCGGAAAACGGCTGCGGAGAACTGCTGTATCACTGCCTCCTGTGGTAGCGATTACCAGTACCTCCGAGTCTTTATAGGCTTCCAGTACCGGAACAATAATTTTTTCAACATCACGCTCTACCGTACCCTGTGTTACAAGAATAATTTCATTATAAAGATTAAGGCGTTCGTCAAACCAGGGTGTTTTATGCTTTTTAACCTGATAGGGGAGAAGGGCGCCGATGAAACGTATATTGGAACCTAAATCGCTGCGGTAATATTCAAAACCGGGCGATCCACTTTGCAGCAGTATAGTTGCTTTTTTTACCATCACATCAAATACGCTGGCATCGGGTATATCGATTCCATAACCGCCAAGCACTTTTTTCATAACCTGGTTAGGTTTCCTGAAAAGTATCTGGTTGGCTATGAAACGCAACAACGATTGCCTCATTTTACCAACCCAGCTATAGGAGGGGGTGAGTCCCAGGCCGGCTGGCGGCAGATCCTTCGATGTTTCGGTCAGCGGCAGTACGCCGATTGATAAGACCGGGATGTTCATTTTGTCGGTCACAAAAGGAATTCCTGTAAAGGCGCAATCAGCTACGAGGATGTCAAAATCAAATTCCTTTTGGATGTCGCAGAGATCGGCATAGTATTCAGGGCCGCGATTGATAAATGCTTCTACAATGTCGAAACGGAGCCGGGCAACCTGGCCTTTTATTTGAGTCCGGTTGGGGAAACTTTTTTCCAGATCGGATACATCAACAGCTTTTTGCAATGGATAATGCAGAATACCCATACGCTCTATTTTTTCTGCATATTTGGTGCTGGTGTACCAGCGCACGTCGCACCCCGTTTTTTTGAGGTAAGCAGCCAGACCGGTCAGCGGATTGAAATGTCCATCGGCCGGGAAGTTGGCAAAAAGGATTTTTTTTCCGGCCAGGTCTACCAGTTTTTTGGGGTCTCCGCCGCCAGGCTTGGGTGTTATCTTCATGATGGAAAGGTTTAATAAAGTTTTAAGGCTGCAATATTACCGTAGGGAAGAAAGGACGTCAAGACCGGGCTGCATCAATTGGCTGCATGCATGGTTGATCTGTAAAGCCGGCTGATGAATTGCGGCTTCCGTCATTATTTTTCTTTATTTGCAGTATGATTCAGGATATTAAGGATTTTAAACAGCCTTTTTTCATAGGCGTGGCAGGCACAGGCATGAGTGCGCTGGCTCAGTATCTGCAGGGTACAGGGAAGCGCGTAACCGGCAGCGATCGTTTTTTTCAGGATGGAGTATATAATGCTACACAGGACAAGCTGGAGAGTGCAGGCATCCGGTGTTACGTGCAGGATGGCCGGGGAATTACTGAACACACAGACCTTGTTGTAGTATCTACGGCCGTAGAGGATACGGTGCCGGAGGTACAAAAGGCCCGTCAACTGGGTATTCCCATCATTCGGCGATCCGAATTACTGGCTGTGATAGCTGCCAGTAAGAAAACAATTGCAGTAGGTGGTACCAGCGGCAAAAGCACTACAAGTGCCATGTTGTTTGATATTCTGCGTTATGCCGGTATGCAGCCCAGTATCATAAGCGGCGCAGGTCTGGTCAGCCTTATGAAGGAGGGCGCTATCGGAAATGCATTCACCGGACAGGGTGAATGGCTGGTAATAGAAGCAGACGAAAGTGATGGTTCAATTGTACAGTACAAACCTGAAATAGGGTTGCTGCTCAACGTGGATAAGGATCATAAGGAACTGGATGTATTGATGGATGTGTTTGCTGTATTCAAAAATAACAGCAAGCATTTTGTCGTCAACCAGTCGCATCCGCTGGCGGCTCAGCTTTCACAAGACCTTACGCATGATTTTTCTGTCAACGGTCCCGGTGGGTATGTGGCTACAGACTTTGTACAGCAGGGTTTACAGATTTCATTTCGCATCAACCAGGTGCCCTTTGAACTGCAGCTGGCAGGGGCACACAATATGGAAAATGCACTTGCAGCCAGTGCGGTAGCTGCCATGCTGGGCGTACCGCTTGCTACTGCTGCAGCAGCATTGGCCGGGTATGAAGGCATTTACCGGCGTCATCAGGTATTGGGGAGAAAAGGAGATATATGGGTGATTGATGATTATGCCCATAATCCGGTCAAATGTGCGGCGGCCATTCATGCATGTCAGCCGATTGCCCCTAAAGTAATCGCCTGGTTTCAGCCCCATGGCTATGGGCCCACCAAATTTCTGCGACATGATTTTGTAGAGGAAATAGGAAAGGCTTTAAGGCCGGAGGATGAAATATGGATGAGCGAAATTTTTTATGCTGGTGGTACAGCCGTAAAAGATATTTCCTCAGGCGACCTGATTGCAGACCTGCAATCGGCAGGAAAATCAGCTTTTTTTGTAGCAGACAGAAATAAACTGCTTGAAACCATCCGGCCACATCTTACAGGCAGTTGTGTATTGCTGCTGATGGGGGCGCGTGATCCTTCGCTGGAAGATTTTGCCAAACAGGTTTGGGATAGTTTATAAAAAGAAAGACGCTTATTGTTGCAATAAACGGTTGTCGCGAATAGCAGGCAGCAGGTACCAGCATAGTGTCATAAGTAAAACAGAAATGGCCTGTGAGCCGGGAATACCGCTTGCAGGCTGTTCGCTGGCAACGGAACGATCCAGTTCACATACAGCCAACGGGTGCTCCAGCGATTCCTGATAAATTGTAAGGGCCTTTCCCTCCTCAACTTCATAAAAGAATCGCTGATCGCCTACTTCTACAAATTGCTGGTTGTTTTCGGAACCGGTACGCCCCAGGCAAATCCCGTATTCGCTTCTGAGTACGGTACGGCTGCGAAGGAAACCTTCTTTGCGAATAAGGAATACTCTTTTTTCGGCACCACTCTCTACCCGCGCAGCATTGGAAGCGGGATTAAAGACCAGCGTCATTAACTTTTTGCCATTATTCCATAAGGCAAATGCAGAATGACCAATTGTAGATGTTACCGTTTCCCATTTCATAATTAGCCTTTTTGGAGAGTCAAGTAAAGGGTCAAATTTTAGCTGCTTTCCTCAATCTACCATGCACTTAACCTAAAATTAATATTAACTTCATATTGAGAATCAGTATAGTGGAGAATCTGTGGAGAAATGCCGGGTAATGCACATTTTTTTGCGATTTTGGATTAAAATACGCCGTATGATTACGAAAATAGAGCTTCGGTTTTTGGAACGGGCTATTGAACTTGCCCGTAAGGGAATGGAGGAAGGGCATGGCGGGCCGTTTGGCTGCGTGATTGTAAAAGATGATCAGATCGTGGGCGAAGGTCATAATTGTGTGACCTCAGACAATGATCCCACGGCCCATGCCGAAGTGGTGGCTATACGTGATGCGTGCAGGCGTTTAAAGACCTACCAACTTACCGACTGCGATATCTATACCAGTTGCGAACCCTGCCCCATGTGCCTGGGAGCTATTTACTGGGCAAGACCCCGCCGGGTCATCTATGCCAATACCCGCCACCAGGCGGCTGCTATAAATTTTGATGACAACTTTATTTACAATGAGATCAATACAGCTATGAAAGACCGTCATATACCTTTTATACATATGCCCCATGAGAGCGGAGAAAAGGTATTTAATGAATGGAAGAACTGGAACGGTAAAAAACCTTACTGATCGGGTATGGATGATTATTTCATCATCCGGTGAATAACCATATAGCAGAGAATAATCAGGAGTAATACGATGAGGATGGTAATATAAAGCTGTGACTGATCAGGCAACCTGAGCTTTTCACGTCTTTGTTTTTTACGGGCAGTTTTTTTCTGAAGATCGCGGTTAAGCATTTCTACCATGTAGGCGATCTGTTGTTTGTCTTTAATCTGCTGCAAACCCTCCAGGGCATCTTCGTCAAATGGCTGATCTATCAGGTGCTGCTCCACTTCATGCTGTTTTTCAGACGAAAGCTGCCCCTGCAGGTACGATAGCAGGGTTTCCTGGTCTACCTCGGGTGAAAGATTGGATAATATGTCTTTCAGATTTTCCTTCATTTCAGCTTTTGTTGACGCTTTTCAGTTTTCTTTCAATCAGTATGCGCAGATTCCTTTTTCCGTTTTGAATGTAACTTTTTACCTGCAGCATGCTGTAGCCGGTTTCTTCGCTGATATCCTGATAGCTCTTTTTCTGAAGATAAAACAAAGTTACACATTGCTGCTGCTCCGGATTCAATTCTTTCAGCGCCTGGTCCATTAGGTCGAGTGTGAGGTCGGTATGCTGTAATTGCAGCAAATCAGGCTCCTCGTGGGGGGCTGCCACTTGCTCTTCCTGCAGCGGGGCTGCCGATTTTCCCTGGCGTTCACGCAACTTCATGAGGCAGTAGTTTTTGGCGATCATGTATAGCCATGATTTGAAATACTGTACCCGGTATTTGCCCAGTTCCTGGATTACTTTGAGAAATATCTGTTGCACACTATCCTTGGCTTCATCTTCATTTTTCAGATATTTCATACATACACCCAGCAACAACAGGGTATACCGCTGCAGCAGTGCTCCCAGCAGTTCATTGTTGCCGTTTGCATAGAATCTCTCCAGCAGTTCCTGATCGGTGATATGGTTATATTTGTCCCCGTTCACAGGTGAAAAATAGCTATTTTGTTGCAGAAGGCTGATATAATATAGATGCAGGTACGAAACAATTTCATAACAGTAGGTTCTCTTCTTATTAAATATTTTCGAAAAAATTGTATATGGAATACGCGATAGTGGTGGTACCGGCTGCGCCTGTTCGCCGAAAAGCAAAACATCAGTCCGAAATGGTAAACCAGCTTTTGTTTGGTGATGCGGTAAAAGTGCTGAAATCGAAAAGAGAAATCTGGTATAAAGTGCAATCGCTATACGATTTGTACGAAGGATGGGTAACGGTTCATATGCTGGAGCCGGTTGCAGAATCGCAGGCACGGCAATCCAGTCCTTATATTACGCTTGCTCCTGTCAGTACAATTGAGCTGGGCGATACCAGTATGCAGGTACCCGCAGCAGCTTCTCTGCCGGCATTTGCCGATGGCACCGGTCAGATAGGCCGCCACACCTACCGCTTTAACGGCCAGGCTGCATTGAGAAGTAAAGAAGAACTGACTCCTGAGCTTATAACGGATACAGCCATGAGCTGGCTCAACGCCCCTTATCTCTGGGGTGGTCGTACCCTTATGGGTATCGATTGCAGTGGGTTTGTTCAGATCGTGTTCAAGGTACTGGGAATTGATCTTCCCCGTGATGCCTGGCAGCAGGCGCAGGAAGGAATTACGGTCAATAAACTGAAAGATTCAATTGCAGGCGATCTGGTTTTCTTCGATGATCGCGATGAGATAGTACATGTGGGTATACTGCTTGCAACCGATAAGGTCATTCATGCATCGGGCCGGGTGCGGATTGACAAGATTGATAAAAAAGGAATTATTCATAGCGAAACGGGCAAACGAACACACTCACTGCGGGTTATAAAGCGGTGCCGGTAAATCCACCATATTGCTCCTGACCTTTAATCTCATGGTAAGCAGTACCATGTAACCTTCGTTGTTTTCCAGTTTGTACCAGGCCGCTGTAGCAGCCGATACTGCGTAAAGGGGCATGAAATAGTTATAAACCACGCCTTCTACAGGCGATTGAGGAGTACTGTTTAGTTTTTCATAAGTGACCTTAAAGAATTTCTTCTTAAACTTTCTATTGATCTTTTCTACCTCACGCAGCACATCCTTTTCCCCTTCGGCGGTGGCGGGTGCATAGGCCGCCAGCTGATAAAACATGACTGTATCCTTAACTTCCGGGTTAACAGTTGAGAGTGCAACTTCAGATAAGCTTACTTCAATTTTCGCAGGGCGGAAAAAGAAAGGGTTATACTTCTGATACCGGCCTTCAAATCCGAAAAGAGTGGAGTCGGTACGGTGTTCGGTTTTTTTCGCAGTTATGTCCGGATCGTTCAGCAGATGTTGTAAAAAAAACCTCGCCGTGCTGGAAAAAGGATCGGAGCGGAAATAGGCTTTGCTGAATTCATGAATAGCTGTCTGCCCCTGAGCAATCAGTGAGAACGAAAACATTAATAAAGCCAGGGTAAGTTTTTGCATGTGATCAGTTGAAGCTTTTTATCCAACGCAGCAGCCATTTGTCCCACTCCAGCAATTTAAAGGCAGAAAACAATAAAATAAAGGCAAATAGTTTTTTTAACATTTCCTGGTTGATGCGAAGGGCCCACACACTGCCAAAGTATCCGCCGGCAAAAAAGGCAATGGCCAGCAATCCGATCACTTTAAGATCAATAGGCTGACCATTGGCTTTGCCGGCGGCATAGTAATTAAGGAAAGCAAGCATAGCCACGGGAAAACTGAGTACTCCCAATGATGTGCCCTGGGCCTGCTGTTGTGTGTAACCGAGAAAAAAGACCAGGGCGGGTACCAGTATAATACCGCCGCCAACGCCTGCCAGGCCGCTTAGCAAACCTGCCGAAAAGCCGATCAGCAATAATGTTATCAGCAGGATTGTAGTCATATGGCCAGGTTAGGTGACGAAAACGTTTAGTGCTTATAATGCTCCCGGTAGTAGTCAATGGCATCCTGGATAATTGTGCATGCCGTGTCCTTATCCTGGAAGTTATCGATCTCTACCTTTTTATTTTCAAGAACTTTATATTGTTCGAAAAAATTCCGCAGCTCAAGCAGAAAGTGCTGAGGCAGGTCTTCCATTTTTGTGTAATGATTTACAGAAGGGTCATGTGCAGCTACTGCAATGATCTTATCGTCCATCTGCCCGCTGTCGATCATCTGCATATTGCCGATTACATTGGCTTCCACAAGGCAAAGTGACTGTATGGATTGCGAACAGAGGACCAGGATGTCCAGCGGATCATTATCCTGCCCCAGGGTCTGTGGAATAAAACCATAGTTGACAGGGTAGTGGAATGAAGAATAGATGACCCGGTCAAGACGCAGCAGGCCGGTAGCTTTATCCACTTCGTATTTGGCCCGGGAGCCCTGTGGTATTTCAATTAATGCATTTACGCGTTGCGGCGCTTTTTCGCCCACTTCAACACCATGCCAGGGATGATGTACGGTTAACATGTTGGAGATTTTTTGATAAAAAAGTTAATGGTACTGTCAGATATGGCAAGCTCCGTTTGGGCAGTTATCTGTTTAGGGTGTAAACAGCCGGCCCAGTTTCATTCCGGCAAAGGTAGCCAGTATTCCTAATGTTACACTGCCTGAAACATAGAGCAGAAAAAAACCTATCCTGTTTTCGCGGATAAGGCCAATGCTCTCGAGGCTGAATGCAGAAAAAGTGGTAAAGCCTCCGCAGACACCTGTCATCAGGAAGAGTTTCCAGGTATCCGGCTGATCTCCACCTTTGAGTGTGAGGCTCCAGAAAAGACCAATCAGCAGGCATCCGGAGAGATTCACTGCAAAAGTGCCGAAAGGGAAGGCATGCGGGTAAGATTCAGCCATCCACCGCTGACAAAGATAGCGGGCCATACTTCCCAGAGCACCGCCCATACCTACCAGCAGCAAGGCGCGCATCATGGAAGGCTGTCTGTCTTGTGTTTGAAAATGAATTTGAAGTCAACCAGCCAGGTTCCTTTATCCTTTACAAGGCGCAGTGAATCCTGTCTGTTTTTATATGAATTGGAATAAACAATGACGCTGGTTGAATCATTTATTACACGATGCGAATGTATGCGGATGCTGGCTTCTTTGTAATTCCTCTTCTCTTCATTACTCATCTGCCTGTTGAGCCGGGCGGTTTGCTCCAGGTCCTGCAGATTTAATGAATCCTGCAGCATAAATTCACGGGCCTTGTCAAAATCACTGTTGAGTGCAGCCTGGATGAAATTACGCGCGGCATCAATATCGTTTGAAGTAGCCGCAGACTGCTGGTCTTTATCCTTGCAACTAAAGGCAAAAAAAAGCAGGAATGAAGCGATACATATCTTTTTCATTCCTGCAAAGTACTAAATCCTGGTAAAAACAGCCAGGTCTTATTCTTTTGGTCTTTCACGACGCGGGCGCTCTGCCAGGTCGGCCGGGTTTTCCTTTTCATGCTCACGGGTATAGGCCCGCAGAATGTGTTTAACCAGGCGGTGGCGTACTACGTCTTCCTCGTCGAGCTCAATATGGGCAATTCCATCAATATTACGCAGTATGCGTACTGCTGTAGCCAGGCCGCTCTTCTGATTTCGCGGCAGATCTACCTGCGTCATATCCCCGGTGATAATCGCTTTGGCGTTGGCGCCAATACGGGTAAGAAACATCTTGAGCTGCAGATCGGTTGAGTTTTGTGCTTCATCCAGGATGATAAAGGCATTGTCGAGTGTACGGCCACGCATATAAGCCAGCGGCGCAATTTCAATGGTGCGCGTAGTCATATAATAACCCAGCTTATCTGCCGGTATCATATCATCCAGCGCATCGTAGAGCGGGCGCAGGTATGGATCGATCTTTTCCTTGAGATCGCCGGGCAGAAAACCGAGACTTTCGCCTGCTTCTACGGCCGGGCGGGTGAGAATGATTTTTTTGACCTGCTTGTTTTTAAGCGCGCGTACAGCCAGTGCCACGGCCGTGTAGGTCTTACCCGTACCTGCAGGGCCGATGGCAAATACGATGTCATTTTTTTCAGCTACTTCCACCAGTCGTTTCTGATTGGCCGTGCGGGCTCTTACCGATTTGCCATTGGGGCCAAATACCAGCACTTCATTGGGATGACGTTCTACAAAATGATCCACGGTTTCGGCATCATCGCCACCCAGTACCTGTTCAAAATAGTTCTCACTCATGTGCCCATTCCTTTCGAGGTATGACACAATAAGTTCAATCTTTTCCTTTGCACTTTCAATTTGCTCCGGTGAGCCGCTCAGCTTGATTTGAGTGCCTCGGGAAAGGATTTTTAAAAGCGGGAACTTTTTCTTGAGAATATCTAGTTTGCCATTATTAACGCCGAAAAACTCGATAGGATTTACAGTTTCGAGGTTGATGATCGTTTCAGTCAATGCGGATTAGTTTAATTCTTAGACAAACCGGCGGAGGGTAAATACCGGGTTTAATTGCGTCTTCTGAAATGGTACAGAAGCCTTACCCCCTCTTTCCAAATATAATTCAGTAGTTACTTATTTTCCTACATATAATTATCAACAGATGTTAATACAAAAATCCTGCCCGAATGGTTCATTTCACCGGATTCCCCTAATACCGTTTTTTCACGGTATGGAAGATAAAGCGTTTGTGTTAACAGCCTGTTATCATTACCAGCGGGCAACGATTTTAAAGTTTAGCAAGCGTGGTGTAAGGCGCTGTGGCATGGTATAGACAGTATTGCTGAAATCCTTTATGAGCAGGTAGGAAATAGTGTTGCTGCGGTCTATAAGGTTAAATACTTCGAGGCTGGCCCAGATATTGTCAAACCCCAGAAATGGACTATGGCTTCTGCGTTTGCTCCGGTCGCTGTCAAGTAAAAGGGCGCTGAAGCCAATATCAACTCTTATATAGGAAGGTATTTCCAGCCCATTGCGATATTTTACACTATTCGGAATGTTATACGGAAGGTTACTGCCATATATGAGATTGAGATACATTTTCAGGTTCTTGTTGGTAGCCAGGTAGTCCTGAAAAAACATACCAAATGTGATACGTCTGTCTGAAGGCCGGCGTACCCATCCTTTTTCCAGCGTTATACTATCGATAGGTTGGTTGTTGTCGTCGAGGGTATAGTTTTTATACGTATCTCCTTTAATATTCTCTCTGGTTTGCATGAGCCCGAGGCTGATCCAGCTCTCGGCATCTTTGACCAACTCACCATGCAGGCGCATTTCAATACCTGCTGCATAGGCGTTTGCATTGTTTTCGCCATAATAGCGGGTGCGCACATTGTCTACATCATACGGCACAACATCCCACATGTTTTTGTAATACACTTCAGTAGTCCAGCGCATAGGCCTGCCAAAACCGGTGAAATTGTAATCAAAACCTGCTACAGCCTGCCAGCTTTGCTGGGCCTTTAGTTTGGTATTGACGGTGCCATCATACCTGCGTAGTTCCCGGTAAAAAGGGGGTTGATGGTAAGCACCCAGTGCGGCACGTAAAATGATATCCCGTTTCCAGTTAGGCTTCCAGCTGGCACCCAGACGGGGAGCAAGCAGAAACTGGCCATTCAGCGAGTTGTAATTAAAACGCAAGCCGGCCGAGAGTGTGACAGAGTGCGCCGTATCTCCCAGCAACAGATTATCCTGGATATATCCCGATAACTTGTTAACCGTGAGATCAGCTGTTGACTTGATCACTTTGCTGAGCTGCAGCTGATCGGGGTTGAACGGGAGCGAGTAGCCTGCTGAATCCTGGAACTCCCATTCATTCAGTTTGTCTTTGATATGTGTGCGGTCATAAGCCAGCCCCCATTGCAGGGAGTGGTTGCGCCAGTCGTAATTGCCTTTATGCGATACATTCCAGTTTTCGATGTTCAGGAGGTTGCGGGCATAGTTTTGAAATACACCAGCCCCCAGCGGATTCACGATTAATCCAAATGTGGGTTGATTCTTATCAAAGTCTCGATCACCAAACAGATAGGCGCCCTGTATATCGATTCGCTCCTGTTCATCATTTACAAAGCGTGAAGCCATCCATTTCAGTTTTAGCCTGCGGCTTACCTGGTTGGTAAAGGATATACCCGTCATCTGGGTTTCGTACTGATCACGCTCCTGGCCGGAGAAATAAATATCGAGTCCGAGGTTTGATGTAAAAAAGGGAGAGAATACCGAAGTAGTGAGCTGGCTGAACTCTGGATTTAATGAAAATTTGGATTGTGAATAGTTGCCGAAAAACTCTGCCTGCCAGCGCGAATTGAGCTGATAAGTCAGCAGGGCCTGAAGATCGGAAGAGGCCGGTACATAATTGCCCTGGGTTTCCTGCCGGCTCAGCAGGTTGCGGTTACTGCGGTTGCGTGCACCAATCAGATAGGTAAACCGGTTGTTGGCTGAAGTGCCTTCAACATGAAGCCCCTGCTCGAGTATACCAACATACGCTGATCCGCCAAACCGTTTCGGTTTTTTGTACTGGATATCGAGTACACTACTCATCTTATCTCCATAACGGGCCTGAAAGCCTCCCGTATAGAAACTGATATTACGCACCAGTTCCGGGTTAATAAAACTGAGACCTTCCTGCTGGCCATTTCTGACCAGGTATGGTCTGAAAACTTCAAAATCGTTTACATAGATCAGGTTCTCGTCGTAGCTACCGCCGCGTACAGAATATTGTGAAGTAAGCTCGTTGTTGGAGCCAACAAAAACTTTAATGAGGCTTTCTACACCTGTGGTGACCGATGGGAGGTTGAGTATGGATTTGGGATTAGGTCTGATCAGACCGGCCTCACGTCTGTCGCGCTGGTCGGTTACAATTACTTCCTGCAGCAGCTTTTCTCCACGCTCGAGCCGGATGGTGACGGTTTCTTCTTCATTTTCATTCAACAGAAAATTTCGCTGCTCGGCATTACGTCCTGCAAAAGAGAAAACAAGGGCAAAGGCACGTTCTGCAGGCACCTGCAGCCGGAAATAACCAGAATCATTGGTGGTAATACCTTCCTGACGTCCCAGTATGGTTACCGAAACGTGTGTGAGCGGGTTTTCATTTTCATCAACTACCCGGCCGGATACAAAAGCTGTTTTCTTCTGTCCCCATGCAGATACTGTCAGGAGCATAAAAAAACACAGCAGTAGTTTTGATCGGTTCATCAGGAGGTATAAAGGGTATAAAGAGTTTAAAAGTTTAAAAGGGGGGGCATAATGGCTGATTCATTACCATATCAGCACATTTGCAATGCTGCTATTGTTTTTTTCGGGTCTGCCGACCCAAATACCGTACTGCCCGCTACCAGCACATCTGCTCCGGCCTGCACAATACGGGGCGCGTTCTCTAACGTAACACCACCGTCTACTTCGATCAGCACCTGCAGGTTTCGCTCATCGATCATTTTGCGCAGCTGACTGATCTTTTCGAGGCTGTGTTCGATGAACTTCTGTCCGCCAAAACCCGGGTTTACACTCATAACGCATACCTGGTCGATTTCATGCAGCACATCAGAAAGCAGCGCTACAGGGGTATGCGGGTTGATAGCCACGCCAGCCTTCATTCCCAACGATTTTATTTGCTGGATATTGCGATGCAGGTGCGGACAGGCTTCGAGGTGTACGGTCAGGTGGTCGGCGCCTGCCTGTTTGAATTGCTCTGCATAATTGCCCGGATCTTCAATCATAAGATGCACATCACAAACTTTTGTGGTGGCTTTACGGAAAAATTGCACCAGCATGGGGCCAAAACTGATATTAGGAACAAAGCGTCCGTCCATTATATCGAGATGATACCAGGCAGCTTCGCTTTCATTGAGCATATTGCAGGTTTCCTGTAAACGCAGAAAATCGGCAGCAAGGAGAGAAGGGGCCACTATTGCCATAGATCAAGTACTGATTTAAGGTCTAAGATAAACGATTTAGTTCAGAGCGTTTTCGTTATCAGCAATCAGCTGATATTACTTACTCATATTGGCTGCGGCATCTCTGGCTTCTGTAAATGATTTATCCAGCGAATAGGCCTTCTGATAACTTTCCCTGGCTTCCACCAACTGACCTGCCTGTTGCTGGCAACGACCTATCCAGTACCAGGCATCCGGAAATGCCGGAGAAATGGTATTAGCCAGTTTAAATACACCTGCAGCTTCTTCAAATTTCTTTTGATCAAAAAGAATCTTTCCTTTTTCAATATAGGCTGCCAGGTAACGGTGATCGTGTTTAATAGTTTCGTCGAACCAGTAAATAGCTTTTGCTGTATTACCGGTATTGGCAAAATAATTTCCTTTTATATAATAGGGATTGGGATTTTCCCCGAGCGAGTCATAGCTGATTATTGTATCTGCTAATGCCAGGCTGCGGATGTTTTTATTTTCAGCATACTGATAGGCCAGTTTCTCGATTATTTCCAGGTTACCGGGCAGGAGTGTATGTGCTTTTTCGAGAGCATCGATAAGGGCCGGAACTTCATTTTTTTTCTCCAGTATCTCGGCTTTCAATACCAGCGCATTTACCTGATCAGGTATTTCAGTCAGAATTTGATTGCATACAGCCACTGCCTGATCGGGTTTATTGGCAGCCTCATAAACCCGCGCCAGCAGCAATTGAAGGGGAAGGCTTTCGGGTAGTTCTTTCAAAGCAGATTGCACAAAGACGATTCCCGAGTCTGGCTGGTTGAGTAAGAGTATGTTTCCGGCGCCCAGGGCATACGGTTCGAATTTTTCGAGCTTCCAGGCCTGACGAAAATCAGCCAGGGCTGCTGCCGGCTGATCGTTGCGGTTGAGCAGGATAGCCCTGCGGAAAAAAAGATCACTGCGGGCTGGATCTTTACGGATGCTATCACTCAGTGTTTTATAAGGCGGAACCTGCAGTTTTTCGGCAAAAGGCGAGGGGTCATTTGTAGAATTGCTACAGGCGGCCAAAATGGTGATTACAAGAAAAATACAGATGCGGTTCATGTGGCAAAACTAATTGAATTAGGGAGTATGACAATTCCCTGACAAAACAGAGGCACAGTCAAAATAACTTTGCAGCCGCAGTTAAAACGTATAAATATGAAGAAACTTGCCCTGGTGCTTGTGCCCGCGACCGCTATTTTTTTGCTGAGCTCTGCTTTTGACCGCCGCGACCCGGTACTGCAGCCTGCAACTGCTACAGCAGATACAATTCTTTATCCCGAAGAAAATCACCTTAAAAATGTACAACAGCTCACATTTGGCGGTGACAATGCAGAGGCTTACTGGAGTTATGATGGCAAGTATCTTGTTTTTCAGCGTACAGCCCCAAAAGATGGTATCAACTGCGATCAGATTTTTGTCGGAAAAGTTCCACAAAAACCAGGAGAGAAGTTTGAGTACAAAATGGTGAGCACGGGTAAAGGCCGCACTACCTGTGCCTTCTTTACTAAAGATGGCAAACATATTATTTATGCATCTACTCACCTCGCATCGGCCGACTGTCCGCCCACACCTGACCGTGCTAAATATGGCAACAAATACATCTGGCCTCTTTATCCCAGCTTTGATATTTTCATGGCTGACCTGAATGGTAAAATTGTTAAACAACTTACCAATAGTAACGGATATGATGCCGAAGCCACTCTTTCTCCTGATGGCAAAAAGATGATCTATACCAGCACCAAAGATGGTGATATTGACCTTTACATCATGGACCTGAAAACAGGTAAGGAAAAAAGGATCACCAATGCACTGGGTTATGATGGTGGTGCCTGGTTTAGCCCCGATGGCAAAAAACTTATCTGGCGTGCATCACGCCCCAAAACAGAAGCCGAAATAAAAGAATATAAAGATCTGCTGGCCGAAAATATGGTAGCACCTACCAATATGGAAGTATGGGTAGCTGATGCAGATGGCAGCAATCAACGTCAGGTTACTAAATTTGGTCAGGCAAACTGGGCGCCTACCTATATGCCAGACAGCAAACGTATCATCTTTGCATCCAATCACGAATACAAACGTGGTTTTCCCTTTAACCTGTATACTATCAACGAAGACGGCACCAACCTCGAGAAAGTGAGCCGCGATAAAGGTTTTGATGCCTTCCCGCTGTTTTCTCCCAATGGTAAAAAAATTGTATTCTCGAGCAACCGCAATAATGGCGGTACCAGAGATACCAATGTGTTTATTGCCGACTGGGAAGACTAAGCCTTTACACGCAGAACATTTTTTGCAATAGCAAACCTGCTGTTGTAGCTTTGGCCTGCACCAAAATCAATTGACATGGAAACGGGTATGATGCATCTTCATAATCTGCTGCGCTGGATTATTATCATTTTGCTGGTATTGTCTATTGTTAAAGCGTATACCGGTTGGCAAAAAAAGAGAAGCTTTTCTGCTTCCGATCGCCGGGTATGGTTATTTACACTGATCTCTGCCCATACTACCTTTGTAGTAGGATTATATCTCTGGTTATGGGGCCGATACGGCTGGTTGAAACTGAGCCTGCCCGAAGGTGAAAGTGTGATGCGTAATAAGTTTTTCCGTTTCTTCCTGATAGAGCACCCGTTGTTTATGTTTGTGGCTATCATACTCATCACACTGGGATATGGCATGGCCAAAAAACCAATTGCCGATGAATCTAAATTTAAAAGAGCCTTCTGGCTGTTTGTTGTAGCACTGCTGATGATACTGGTTGCCATACCCTGGCCTTTCCGTGAAATAGTGGGCGAAGGCCGCGGCTGGCTGCCGGGAATGGGGGGATAAGGTATAGGGTGAAAGGTAGAAGGCTGAAGGGGATAAGGTAAAAGATAAAAAATAAAGGGATGAAGGTCTATATTTTTATAAGCCTTCATCCCTTTTCCTTATACCTTCTACCTTTCACCCTATACCTTTTCTTCATACGAGCGCTGCTGCTACCTGTTCCATTTCTGCAACGGTGCCGATGCTGAGCCGCAGCCATTTGGTTCCTTCTTCAAAAGTGCGGGCACCCATAATGTTTTTTGATTCCAGCAAAGCCTGAACATTTTTACCATATTGCGTAGAATCAAAGTAAACGAAGCTGGTATGTGAAGGGATATAAGGCATACCTGCTTTTTTCAGGGCATTATAAAAGACCTGCCGGGCTTTGGCATTTTCCTGTTTGCAATGTGCCACAAAGGCCTGATCATCCAGCGAAGCCAGCGCTCCGGCCAGTGACACAGCACTGGCGCCAGCGTTTGCCCATGGCTGCAGATCATTTAACTCTTTGATTGTTTTCGGATGAGCCAGTGCAAAACCAACACGGGCGCCTGCCATTCCATAGATCTTCGAAAAAGTTTTGGCGACTACGAGGTTAGGAAAGTCGTTCACGAGTTTTGCCATAGAAGGCTCATCGCAAAATTCTGTATAGGCTTCGTCCAGCAGGATCATGATAGACGGAGGGGTCTGACGAATGAAAGCTTCCAGTTCTGCAGCTGGTACAATGGTGCCGGTGGGATTGGCGGGATTGCAGATATAAATCATACGGGTAGCACTGTCTACCGTGTCTTTCATGCGTTGCAGATCGGTTATCTTTCCACCCATGAGTGGTACCAGCCGGATGTCTACGCCCAGGCGTCTGGCAGCCGGTATCCATAACCGGAATGTAGGATCAGGCGCTACTGCATTTCCCTTTTTAAGTGCCGCCCAGGTTGATGCCACACCCAGCAACTCCGATGATCCCGCCCCAATGATCACATTGTCTTTACCCAGTCCGAATTGTTTACCGATTCGTTCTCTTAACTGGCCGGTCACATCCCAGGGATAGCGGTTACTGCCGGCTACAGCATCGATCATGGCTTTACGCGCCAGCTGCGATGGCCCGTGTGGATTTTCGTTGGAGCCCAGCCTGACGATACCGGCCATGTCCCTTCCGCTGAAGGGAATACCCGCTTCGCGGGCAAATAAATCACGGCTGAATGCAAATGCAGCAGCAGCCAAAGCACTTTGGCGGATCAGTTGACGACGATTCATGGGGAAAGTGGTTTGCTCTAAGATAAGAAATAGTTGACAGTTGATAGTGCACAGTGGTCAGTAGATAAAGTTTAAAGAGTATAAAGAGTTTAAAAGGTATAAAGCGTTTTCTGCTACCTAAAACTTAAAACTTAACACTTAGAACTTAAGAGAGCTCTTTAAACTCTTTATACTTTTTATACTCTTTATCCCTTTCACCTTTTACCTAATTCGATCACTTCGCAGTTTTTAATTTCTTTTCCATCGATCACAAAACGCAGCAAGGTGCGTATTTTATGCCATCCCTGTTTTCCTGCGGCTCCGGGATTCATGTGCAGGCATTGCAGAGCGGGATCGTACATGACTTTCAATATGTGTGAATGCCCGCTGATAAAGAGCTGAGGCCGATGGAGTGCCAGTTGCTTGCGGGTTTCGGGATTGTATCTGGGTGGATAGCCGCCAATATGCCGCATCAGCACTTTTACATTTTCGCAGGTAAATACCAGTTGCTCCGGAAATTCATCCCTGATATCACGTCCGTCAATATTACCATACACACCACGAAGTGGTTTATTATTTTCCTGAAGCGAACGAGGCAGATCGATCGTGCCAAAATCTCCGGCATGCCATATCTCATCGCAGGTGCTGGCGTAATTGCTGATAGAAGGATCAAGGTAGTGATGTGTATCAGCCAATAAAAGTATGCGGGTAGGCATGGTGTATATAAAAGTAAATATTGTGGTAAACAGATCAGTCAATCAGGTTATCTGCTTTTAGTTTTGCCAGTATCATCACTGCTCCGGGAGCCTGTTGTACCTCCCTGGCGTAAGAAGAGCTGGTAAACCAGTCGATTTTTTCAATTTCGGCAGTAGCCAGCGGCTGCACAGGTTTCAATATCCTGAAACAGTCCTGTTCCATTATTGTACCCGTTGCTTCGCCATAAGCCGGTGCAGTTATATGGGTATAAAAATGGAGTTCATCCGGATGCAGATGTATATTCAGTTCTTCCGCTGCTTCCCGGCATAAAGCTTCTGCTGCCGATTCGCCGGCATCGAGTTTGCCGCCCGGCAGATAATAACACTGTTTGCGGCTGCTATAGGCCAGTAGTAACTGCCTGTTGCGGATAATCAGTAAACCGGCAGTGAATAGCTGAGTCATGGGACAAAATTCGGCTTTCAGTCCGGATTTCCTAATTTTAGGTATCGGTTGACTATGCCTTACCATCGAAATTTTATATACTGGATCGATAAGCGCAGATGGAAATACTGTTTCCTGCTGGCTGCGCTGGAGCTTACACAGTGATCAGTTCTCTGATCATTTTTTTTCTTTCATTTTCTGTAAGCATTTAAATCAATACATATGCCGCATTATTATAAACTCGGAAATATTCCGCATAAACGTCATACCCAGTTCCGCCGACCTGATGGAGGTTTGTATTCGGAACAATTATTTTCGACAGAAGGGTTCAGTAACGATTATTCACTGTTGTACCATGTACATCCGCCCACGCAGATCATCCATACAGAGCCGCAACAGAATGTGGCGCCCGTAGTAGCAGAGGAAAAAATGCTCAAGCACCGGAGCTTCGAAGGATTTAATATCCGGCCTGAGAAAGATTATCTGCAAAGCCGCAAGGCAATCCTGGTCAATAATGATTGTCATATTGTGCTGGCTGCCCCACAGGCCAGTATGACAAGTTATTTTTATAAAAATACCGATGCCGATGAAATGATTTTTGTACACGAAGGCAAAGGTGTTTTGCGTACCATGTACGGGGAACTTCCTTTTTCTTATGGTGATTATCTCGTGATTCCGCGGGGTACTATTTATCAGATGGAATTTGCAGACAGCAACAACCGTCTTTTCATTGTGGAGTCTTTTAGTCCCATCCGTTATCCCAAACGTTATGTAAGCAAATATGGGCAGCTGCTGGAACATTCTCCCTATTGTGAACGGGATATCAGGGGGCCGCAGAATCTGCCCACCTTTGATGAGAAAGGTGACTTCCTCATCCGGGCCAAAAAGAAAGGAGTGCTCTATGGCCTTCATTATGGTACGCACCCCTTCGATGTGGTGGGCTGGGACGGATGCTGTTATCCTTTTGCATTTTCTATACACGATTTTGAGCCAATTACCGGACGGGTTCATCAGCCGCCGCCCGTACATCAGACATTTGAAGCGCACAACTTTGTTGTCTGTTCATTCTGTCCCCGTTTGTTTGATTATCATCCGCAGGCCATTCCCGCGCCCTATAATCACAGCAATATTGATAGCGATGAAGTTTTATACTATGTGGATGGCGATTTCATGAGCCGGAAAAATGTAACCCGCGGTATGATCACCCTGCACCCGGCCGGTATTCCACACGGGCCACATCCCGGTGCAGTCGAAAAAAGTATCGGGGCCAAAGAAACACACGAACTGGCAGTGATGGTAGACACTTTTCACCCACTGATGCTCACCCAGGAAGCCCTGGGCATTGAGAATGACGGGTATGTCATGAGCTGGGCAGAGTAAGTAATAAGTTTTAAGTAGTAAGTTTTAGGTAGTAAGTAGTAAGTAGTAAGTAGTTTGTAATCAATACATAATCTTCTTTTTCCGAAGTTGGCTAAAAAAAAAATTGGAAGAAGAAGATTTTGTTTTTAGCTTTGTTAACTATTTGGTTAAACCATATGGATAAATCGCAAAAAGATACCAATACAGAACAACGCATACTGGAAGCGGCTAAAAAAGTATTTGTGCGCAAAGGAATGGCCGGGGCACGTATGCAGGATATTGCAGATGAAGCGGGCATCAACAAGGCGCTGCTGCATTATTATTTCCGGAATAAGGAAAAACTTTTCGAAATGATTTTTACGGAGGCCGCATCCAAACTCTTTCCCCGCATCAACCAGTTATTTACCGCAGAATTACCGCTGTTTGAAAAGATCGAACGTTTTTGTCATGAGTATATAGATATCGTGAAGAGTAATCCATATCTGCCATTGTTTGTCCTGAATGAAATCAATCAAAACCCGGAGCATTTTCTTCAGAAATTCTGGAAAGGCGAACATAAACCCAACCCGACTCATTTGCTGAATCAGATCGCCGAAGAAGTGCAGCGAGGGACCATTCGGCCCATCCATCCTGTTAATCTTTTGATCAACCTGGTATCGATGACAATTTTTCCCTTTATGGCTAAACCCATGCTGGAGGCTAACCTCGGTATTTCTGCCGACCAGTTTAATGACTTTATTGAACAAAGGAAAAAGGAAATACCGGCTTTTATTATCAGCGCCCTGCGGCCCTGATTTTTTTGACCCTGAATTAACCATTTGGTTAACATATTAAAAACAACATTCATGATACGGATTTCAGTTATGCTGATAGCGGTGTTGTCGTGGCAGACAAAGGCTCAGTCGCAGGAGCTGACACTCGACAGTGCATGGCAACTTGCGCGGTCACACTATCCTGTGCTGCGCGACAAACTGCTGATTCAAAAAACAGCTCAGCTAACCCTCAGCAATTTGCAGAAAGGCTTTTTGCCCCAGTTTACATTAAGTGGTCAGGCCACTTACCAGTCTGATGTGACACGGGTACCAGTCTCATTGCCGGGCTTCCAGATTGAGTCACCGGCTAAAGATCAATACAAAGTACTGGCAGATGTAAACCAGTTGCTTTATGATGGAGGCCAGATCAAACAACAGAAACTGGTGCAGGCACAGTCGGCCAGGGTAGAGGAAGAAAAAGTGGAAGTAGAACTGCATCAGTTGCATGATCGTATAAATCAGGTTTACCTGGGCATACTTTACCTCGATCAGCAATTGAGGCAGGTAGACCTGGTGAAGGCCGATATACAATCAGGCATCAATCGTGTACAGGCGCAGCTCGAAGAAGGTGTGGCCTTCAGGTCAAGTGTGGCCATGCTAAAGGCGGAATGGTTAAAGGCCGATCAGCGGGCTATAGATATGAAAGCGTCCCGCGAAGGATGGCTGCAGGTTTTGTCGCTCCTGACAGGCCGTGAACTGAACGCTGAAACCAGGCTTACAGAGCCAGTAGCATCCGCCATCACAACAACTTCCATCAATCGACCGGAGTTGAGGCTGTTTAACAGTCAGCAGATACTGGCCGATCAGCAGAAAAAAATGATTCATACCCGTACGCTTCCCAAACTGAGTCTGTTTGCACAGGGAGGATATGGGCGCCCCGGACTTAATATGCTGCTCAATGAATTTGATTTTTATTATATCGGCGGTATCCGGTTCAACTGGTCGCTGGGCAGCCTGTATACGGTGAGAAAAGAAAAACAACAGGCAGATATCAGTAAGCAGCGTATTGCGGTGCAGCAGGATATTTTTATGCTCAATACACAGACACAGCTTACGCAGCAGCAGGCTGAAATAAAGAGGCTGGAACAATTGCTTCAATCAGACGCGTCCATTATTGAATTGCGACAGTCTGTAACAGAGTCGGCAAGGGCGCAACTGGACAACAATGTAATTACCGCCAATGATTATTTAAAAGAAGTAAACGCAGAGGATCAGGCCCGTCAGTCGGCCATCATGCATCGTTTGCAACTATTACAGGCCCGTATCAATTACCAAACTATTTCAGGACAATTATAAAACCAGCATATGAAATCAATTGCATTATTAGTACTCGTCAGCGGTGTGTTGCTGGCTGGCTGTTCGGATAAAAACAACTCTTTTGATGCCACGGGCACCTTTGAAGCCGACGAAGTGGTTGTATCAGCAGAACTATCGGGTCGCATTCTGAGTCTGCAGGCAGCGGAGGGCGATCTGTTGCAAAAGGACAGCACTGTGGGCTGGATTGATGCCGATAATCTGCAACTGCAGAAAGAACAGGTGGAAGCCAACATCCGCGCACTGAGCGAAAAAACCATTGATGTAAACCCGCAGATACGATTGCTGGAAGATCAGCTGGCGGTGCAGCAATCGCGGTTAGACAATTTGCAGCATGAAAAGAGCAGGATTGAAAACCTGTTGCGTAAAGATGCGGCCACCGGTAAACAACTGGATGATATCAATGCGCAGATCGATATGCAGAAAAAAGAGATGCTCGTAACGCGGCAGCAGGTTCAGGTGCAGCGTAATAATGCCGCTACTCAAAACAGGAGTATTTTAAGCGAAAGCAAGCCACTCGAAAAAAGGGTAGCCCAGCTGGAAGACCAGCTGAAACGTGCTGCTATCCTCAATCCTGTTACAGGAACCGTTACTACCCGTTACGCAGAGCCGGGAGAAATAACTACAATGGGTAAGGCACTGTATAAAATTGCGGACCTGTCAGTATTGAATCTGCGCGCATACATCACCGGATCGCAACTGTCGCAAATAAAACTTGGACAGGAGGTGACGGTACTGGTAGATGAAGGGGCTAAAAAATACAGGCAGCTCAAAGGCACTATCACCTGGATTGCCGATAAGGCTGAGTTTACACCCAAGACTATTCAGACAAAAGAAGAAAGAGCAAGCCTCGTATATGCTATCAAAATAAAAGTAAAGAACGATGGTTTGCTGAAGCTGGGCATGTATGGGGAAGTTAAATTCTGATGTTTTTTAAAACAATTATTATGCAAAGCGGAAACAGGCGACAGCTTAACAACGGGCATGTAAGTGTAGCGGATATCGTAATGACTTATGGCAAACCGAATGCGGCTGTACAGGCACTGCAGGGGATTAATTTTGAAGTAAAGCCAGGTGAGCTTTTTGGAATCATTGGCCCGGATGGAGCTGGTAAAACATCTCTTTTCCGGATACTCACTACTTTACTGTTGCCTACTGGCGGCCGTGCTGAAGTAGGAGGATTCGATGTAGTAAAAGACTACCAGGCTATCCGGAACTCGGTTGGGTATATGCCGGGACGATTTTCGCTTTATCCGGATCTTACAGTTGCCGAGAACCTCGCTTTTTTTGCCACCATTTTCAATACGTCTATCAGCGAGAACTACGATCTCATAAAGGATATTTATCTGCAGATAGAACCATTCCGTAACCGGCGTGCCGGACAGCTGTCGGGTGGCATGAAGCAGAAACTTGCATTGAGCTGTGCGCTTATACACCGGCCTTCCGTATTATTTCTTGATGAACCAACAACCGGAGTAGATGCGGTATCGCGCAGGGAGTTTTGGGAAATGCTCCGGCGTCTTAAAGCGCAGGGTATTACGATCCTGGTCTCTACACCCTATATGGATGAAGCCGGCTTATGTGAGCGGGTGGCGCTGTTGCAAAATGGAAGGATGCTGGGAATAGATACACCAGCCGGAATTACTGCTTCATTTGGTAAGCTATTGCTGGCGGTGCGTAACGAAAATATGCTGCCGCTCTTGAAATTGTTGAAAAGCTTTGAGGAGGTAGAGGAGGCTTATCCGTTTGGAGAATATCATCATGTGGTATTAAAACAGGGGAGTGAGAAAGATTTGAGGGCAAGGCTTAAAGCCGCAGGTATGGAAGCAGAGGTGATAACGGCTGTACCCGGTATTGAAGATTGCTTTATGGATCTAATGAAAAATTAATGCATGGAGATGGAAAAAGTAATTGAAGTAAAACAGCTCAGTAAACGCTTCGGAAATTTCACTGCGGTTGATGCGATTACGTTTGATGTATATAAGGGTGAGATTTTTGGATTTCTGGGCGCCAATGGTGCTGGTAAAACTACAGCTATGCGTATGCTGTCTGGCCTTTCCGTTCCCAGCAGCGGCGAAGCCAAAGTCGCGGGCTTTGATGTATACCGGCAAACGGAACTGATCAAGCGGCATATCGGCTATATGAGTCAGCGTTTTTCACTATATGAGGATCTGACCGTACGTGAAAATATCCGTTTTTATGCAGGTATTTATGGTATGTCTGATGCATTTATCAGGGACAAAACAGCCAGCCTGCTTCAGCAATTGCATATGGAGGCAGAAGCCGGCAAACTGGTAAAGTCATTACCACTGGGGTGGAAACAGAAACTGGCTTTTTCCGTAGCAATATTTCATGAGCCTCAGATTGTATTTCTGGATGAACCCACAGGGGGAGTAGATCCGGTGACGAGGCGTGAATTCTGGAATCTCATTTATGAAGCAGCCGCTTCGGGTATAACGGTATTTGTAACCACACATTATATGGACGAAGCAGAGTATTGCAGCAGGGTTTCTATTATGGTTGATGGACGCATGGATGCATTAGGAACTCCTGCTGAGCTGAAAAAACAATTTGATGCGGCGTCAATGGATGAGGTATTTCTGCGTCTTGCGCGCAAAGCCGTGCGTACGGCCGATTAAAAAGCTTTCATTAAAAGCATTATTGCCATGAAGCAGTTTCTTGCATTTGTCAGAAAGGAATTTTATCACATCTTCCGCGACCGGCGAACCCTGTTTATACTATTGGGTATGCCTGTGGTGCAGATTATACTATTTGGTTTTGCATTGACCAATGAGGTTAAAAATTCAAAAATAGCCATACTCGATATGGCAAAGGATGAGACAGCACATACGCTTATCGATCAGTTGAATGCCAGCCGGTATTTTGATATTGTCGAATACCTTCAAAGTTATGATGAAGTGGAAACAGCTTTCAGAACCGGTAAGGTCCGGATGGCGGTTGTATTGCCTGCAGGCTTTGGCCGCGACCTGGAGCACCTGCATCAGGCACAGGTGCAATTACTGGCAGATGCGTCTGATCCTAATGTGGCCAATACGCTTACTAATTATGCCGGAAGTATCGTACGCGATTTTCAGGATGGATTATTGAAGGGACAGCAATTGCCATACCGGATCAATGCCGAGGTGCGGATGTTGTATAACCCCCAGCTTAAAGGGGCATATAGTTTTGTGCCCGGCGTGATGGCCATGGTGCTGATGCTGGTATGTACACTCATGACCGCTATAACCATTGTAAGGGAAAAAGAAATGGGTACTATGGAAATCATGCTGGTTTCGCCGCTGAAACCCATGCTTATTATAGTAGCCAAGGCAGTGCCTTACCTGTTGCTGTCTGCTATTAACATCAGCAGCATATTGCTTCTCAGCGTTTTTGTACTGGATGTTCCCATCAACGGAAGCCTGCTGCTGCTGGTAGGAGAAAGTCTGCTTTTTACACTCACCTGTCTTGCATTTGGGTTGCTGATCTCTGCCAGCACCAGTTCGCAGCAGACAGCTATGTTTATTTCGTTGACAGGAATGTTTCTGCCAACTGTGATGCTCAGCGGCTTTATGTTTCCAATCGAAAACATGCCATTGCCGCTACAGGTTATTTCGCATGCCGTACCTGCACGCTGGTTTTATCAGATTGTACGTAATGTGATGATAAAAGGAACCGGACTGGAAACTATATGGAAAGAAACCCTGATACTGCTGGGTATGATGTTGCTTTTGACAACGCTGGCGGTTAAAAAATTCAAGATACGGCTTGCCTGATAACCGGTCGTTTAAATATATTTTATGCGCACATTACGTTTTTTATTGCAAAAGGAGTTCCGGCAGATATTCCGTGATCCAGCCATATTGCGTATTATTTTTGTAATGCCCGTGATGCAACTGGTATTGTTGCCGATGGCGGCAGATTATGAAGTGAAAAATATCAGGCTGGCGGTGGTGGATCATGATCATTCGGTCTATTCACAACAATTGATCCGGAAGATAAGCGCATCCGGTTATTTTTTGCTGACCAGGTATGCAGCTTCGTATCAGGAGGCAATGAAGGCGGTGGAGAGTGATGCTGCTGACCTGGTACTGGAACTGCCGTCTTCGTTCGAAAAAGATCTCGTGAAAGAAGAAGAGGCGCCTGTGTTTATGGCTGTCAACGCCATCAATGGCGTGAAAGCCTCGCTTGGGAGTGCATACCTGCGCAGTATAGTACAGGATTTTAACCAACAGGTGCGTGCGGAATGGTTGCAACTGCCTCGTTTTAATCCTGAGCCGGTTGTGCAGGTCACCTCGTCCAACTGGTATAATCCATTGATGAATTACCGGTATTTTATGGTGCCGGGCATACTGGTCATACTCATTACAATGATAGGGTCTTTTCTGGCGGCTCTTAATATTGTACGCGAAAAGGAAATCGGTACCATTGAACAGATTAATGTGACGCCGATCCGTAAGTATCAGTTTATTCTTGGCAAGCTGATTCCTTTCTGGGTGTTGGGGCTTGCTATTCTCAGTATCGGATTGCTGATAGCCAGAATCGTATATGGGATTATACCGGCCGGCAGTTTGTTTACTATTTATCTTTTTGCCGCGGTATATCTGCTGGCTGTATTGGGAATAGGGTTGCTTATATCCTCTTATACACAAACACAGCAGCAGGCAATGCTGATTTCATTTTTTCTGATTATGGTCTTCATACTGCTCGGAGGTTTGTATACTTCTGTTGATAGTATGCCGCAATGGGCCCGGTACCTCGTAAAACTGAATCCGGTAAGTTATTTTATTGAAGTAATGCGTATGGTGGTGTTGAAAGGGAGCGGTACCGGCGAAATAAAAGGACATTTGATAAGCATCCTGGCTTTTGCCCTGTTTTTTAACACCTGGGCCGTGTTGAGTTACCGTAAACGTTCGTGATTTTCACTCCTTTTTTTTGCTTTTTTTCCCATTATAAACTGAGGAAAACACAGCTGATACCCAAAAACTGAATCGTAATTTGGAAGCCTGTTCAATTCATTAAAGGATTATGGGGTTTCCAGCTTTTTGGCGACCATCTTTCCCGAAATGAGTGATAATGTTTATAACTGGTTTTATATGGAAAAGAGAAGAAGGAAACGATTCAGAATTGTGCGGGAACGGCTTCCTCCCATAGAAGACCGGCTGGCTTATTATGGCAATTCGTCTTCCTTTAAAGCCAGGCATGATTCCGTTTTTGATGAGACTATTTCTATTGAAATATGGTTTGATAAGCATTATCTCGACCGGCATCAGCATGGAGATGAAAATGGTGTCAGGGATGGAATTGATCCTGACTATATCCGGCAGTTGATTCGGGAGGCCATAAAGCCATTGTTTATTTTCTCCTCCCGCATAAAGGGTTTTAGTTTTGTTAATGGGCCTCCTTTTCGGGAAACTATCCGGGCAGTTATCAGAAAAGAGTTTAATGGATCTAAATTGAATGTTGTGTTGCAATGCTGTTTTAAAAATGCCGGATGTCTGGAAGCAACTGTCATTACTGCAATGGTAGTCGATGATTTTAAATTAGCTAACGGTCAGTATATGGTTGATTTAGAAGAAGGAGAGATGGTTTTGAGTAAATTTGAGAACGGCAGGCTAAATGAAATTTGTAAAATTTGATTTGGCGGATTAATTTTTTTGTAACTTTACCTTCGTAAGGCAGGGGAGAAAGCCGAAATGCTGAAAAGCCGGCGTTTTACCTGAAAGGCCTTATAAAAAAGTTCAGCCGCAGCAATGCGGCTTTTTTATGTCCATACAGGAGTGGCAGGTCTTGAACGCCGGACTTGGGACGCAAGTCGAAAAACCTTATATTCGGTATATTAAAACGATTTGCTATGCTCAAACTCGGCGACCTCAAACAGGGCGATCTCGTTCTGGTAAATGATGGCGGTATCGAAAGGGAAGGCACTGTTGTCAAAGTCAGTCATGAAAACCATCAGGCACTGGTTGACAACGGCGTTCAGGAGTTTTGGTATGATCCTGCTGATATGAAGCCCATCCCGCTGGACGAAAGCCAGTTGGTAAAACTTGGTTTTTCCCGTGAGGACCTCAATGGCGGGGTCAAATACAAAAAAGACTCTTTCCGGCTGGTGACACCCCGCAAGGGCGATTTCTCGGAAATTGAAATGTGGTGGCGGGAAGACCGCCGGCATTTTCATTCCCCGCTGCAGGTACACCAGTTGCAAAACCTGCACCTTGACATGACCAAGGTACCCCTGGAACGCCCATAAACGGGCATTTTGAGCGTTCATTTTGAGGATTTTAGTGAAAAAAGATGATTACCCCGAAAAAAAAGCGGGGTTTTTTCTTTTTTCGCCCTTATCCTCCTATCTTTGCACCCCTAAATTTTGTATGTCGAAACAACCACTGATTAAACAGGATGGGATCATTTTAGAAGCCCTTTCAAACGCCATGTTCCGCGTAAAACTGGAAAACGGGCATGAAATAGTGGCTACAATTTCCGGAAAAATGCGCATGCACTATATCCGGATTTTGCCCGGGGATAAGGTAGGAGTGGAGTTGTCGCCATACGACCTGACACGTGGAAGAATCAATTTCAGGTATAAATAAAAAAAGTAAAGGACGGCTGCAGTAGCCCTGGTTATTGCGAAGTCCGGCGCTCAAAGCGAAAGATTATGAAAGTTAGAGCATCCATTAAAAAAAGAAGTGCAGATTGCAAGATCGTACGTCGTAAAGGCAAGCTGTATGTGATCAACAAAAAGAATCCCCGCTTCAAGCAGCGTCAGGGATAATTTTGGCCGGCCATCAGTGATGGCTGACTGATTGTAATTAAGTAAAGACAAACTTTAATATTTTATAATATGGCTCGTATTGCCGGTGTTGACTTACCCAAGAACAAAAGAGGTGAAATTGGTCTGACCTATATTTTTGGAATCGGACCTTCTACTGCAAGATATATTCTGGACAAGAATAATATCGATCGCAATAAGAAGGTACATGAGTGGAATGATGATGACCTGAATGCTATCCGTAATACCATTACGGAAGAGTTCAAGGTCGAAGGTCAGCTGCGTTCTGAAGTACAGATGAGCATCAAGCGTCTGCTTGATATCGCCTGCTACCGTGGTCTTCGCCATCGTAAGGGTCTGCCGGTGCGCGGCCAGCGTACTAAAACCAACAGCCGTACACGTAAAGGAAAACGTAAAACGGTTGCCGGTAAGAAAAAAGCAGCTAAGAAATAATCATCTGCAAGCTCCCGGTAATACTCCGGGAGTTTGCCGTATTATTATAATGCACCATTTTACTGAATCAATTGCGGATACCAGGTGCAGGTGGAGGGTTGGTTCAGGCCTGACAGCTTAAGTTGACAGGTTTATTTTAAATCAAGATTACCTCAGTTTCGAATCATGGCAAAAGGACAAAATCAGGGTAACAGCGCTAAAGCTGCCGCCAAGAAAAGAATCGTAAAGGTAGATGCATATGGCGATGCCCATATCTCTGCCACTTTCAACAACATCATCATCAGTCTGACCAACAAAACAGGTCAGGTGATCTCCTGGAGCAGCGCCGGTAAAATGGGCTTCAAAGGTTCCAAGAAAAATACTCCTTATGCTGCTCAGATGGCAGCTTCCGATGCAGCTAAAACTGCGCTGGATGCAGGTCTGAAACGCGTAGATGTATATGTAAAGGGGCCAGGTGCCGGTCGTGAAGGAGCAATCCGCTCTCTGTCACAATCAGGTATTGAGATCGTGATGATCAAAGACGTTACTCCGCTGCCCCACAACGGATGCCGTCCTCCCAAGAAAAGACGCGTATAATGAGAAAGTTTTAGGTAATAAGTTTTAAGTGAAAAGTTTAAACGCTCACTTAAAACTTATTACTTAGAACTTACTGCTTATAACATAACGCCAGATTGGCTTTCATTTTTTAAAAGGGTGCTCGATTAATTTTTTAAAGACTTTTTACCGATCGAAGCACCGGTTTCTAAAAAAGTCTAAATGAACGTAAAATTATGGCACGTTACAATGGTCCAAAGACCAAAATCTCCCGCATTTTTGGAGAACCTATTTTAGGTAATGGTAAATGGTTGGGTAAAAACAGCAACCCTCCCGGTCAACACGGTGAAAAACGCAAACGCAAAACGCTGGGTGAATACGCCCTGCAGCTGCGTGAAAAACAAAAAGCCAAGTATACCTACGGTATCCTGGAAAAGCAATTCCGCAAAACTTTTGAGGAAGCTGCCCGTCGCAAAGGTGTAACAGGTGAAAACCTGATCAAACTTCTGGAAGCGCGCCTGGATAATACAGTATTCCGTATGGGTATTGCTCCTTCACGCCCCGCTGCCCGTCAGTTGGTTAGCCACAAACACATCGAAGTAAACGGAGAAGTGGTAAATATCCCTTCTTTCCAGTTGAAACCCGGTGATGTGGTTACGATCAAAGACAATAGCAAAGAGCGTTCTTCTATCACCAGTGTGGTACGCGCCAAAAATCCCAAGTTCAGCTGGCTGGACTGGAATGAAACCGAATTCAAAGGTACATTCATCACTTACCCTGAAAGGGAAAGCGTTCCTGAGAACATCAAGGAGCAGCTGATTGTGGAATTGTACTCTAAGTAATCGTGAGGCGTAAACCGGCTGTCCTGTCTTTTGTTAATACAAAGCGGCAGTCTGTCCCAATCATTTATAAAATTAAATCTGAAATATGGCTATCCTGAATTTCCAAAAACCTGACAAGATCATCCTGCAAAAGGCTACGGATTTTGAAGCTCAGTTTGAGTTTCGTCCGCTGGAGCCTGGCTATGGTGTAACTATCGGCAATGCGCTGCGTCGTGTACTGCTGAACTCACTCGAGGGTTATGCTATTGTAGGCGTTAAGATCGACGGGGTGGATCATGAATTCGCTACCATGAAAGGTGTGAGCGAAGATGTGGTGGAAATTTTCCTGAACCTGAAACAGGTTCGTTTCAAAAAAATCGTTGATCATGAAGTGGCAAACGAGAAAATTCTGCTGTCACTGAAAAATAAAACTGAATTCACAGCCGGTATGATCGGCGAAGGAACTCACTCCTTCCAGATCATGAATCCCGACCTGCTGATCTGCACACTCGATTCTTCTGCTAAAATGGATATCGAGCTGACAATCGGTAAAGGCCGCGGTTATGTACCTGCTGAGGAAAACAAGCCGAAAGATGCGCCTATGGGCTACATTCCCATCGACTCTATCTTTACGCCCATCAAAAACGTTAAGTACACGATTGAGAACACGCGTGTGGAACAACGTACAGACTTCGAAAAACTGATCATGGAAGTTTCTACCGATGGCACCATTCATCCGGAAGAAGCAGTGAAGCAGGCTTCACGCATCCTGATCCAGCACCTGATGATCATCACAGACGAGAACATCACTTTCGATAACAAAGAAGAGAAAAAAGAAGACCTGGTTGACGAGCAGACACTGCAGCTCCGCAAGGTGCTGAAAACACCCCTCGAAGATCTGGATCTGTCAGTACGCGCCTTCAACTGTCTGAAAGCTGCAAAAATCAATTCACTCAGTGAGCTGGTTCAGTACGAGCAGGAAGACCTGATGAAGTTCCGCAACTTTGGTCAGAAATCACTGGCCGAAATCGAGCAGGTACTGACTGAAAGAGGCCTTTCTTTTGGTATGGATCTCGCCAAAATGGGTGTTGATAAAGACGAACTGTAGGTCTTTTGATTTATCAGATACAGTAGGTTGTAATTCCTGACACGGTACAACCGAAATTTAATAACAAACCGGTTACTGGGGTAACAACCGTACCGGTCTCAAATTCAAATGTCATGCGTCACGGAGACAAAGTAAAAAATCTTGGCCGCACCAAATCTCACAGAGATGCGCTGTTGAGCAACCTGGCCTGCCAGCTGATCGAACACAAGCGTATTGTAACTACACTGGCCAAAGCAAAGGCCCTGCGTGTTTACATTGAGCCACTGGTAACCAAAGGCAAAACAAACACCACGCATCAGCGTCGTGTTGTATTCAGCTACCTGCAGGATAAAGCTGCTGTAACTGAACTGTTCAGCACTGTTGCGGAAAAAGTAGCCGGCCGTCCCGGTGGTTATACCCGTGTTATTAAACTGGGTGCCCGTCCTGGCGATAATGCAGAAACTGCATTGATCGAGCTGGTTGATTTCAACGAAATTTATGGTAAGGGTAAGGGTGAAGTGAAAGAAGCTGCGAAGAAGACTCGTCGTAGCCGCAGCACTTCCAAGAAGGCCGATGCCGCCCCCAAAGCGGAAGAAGCTAAAAACGAGGAAGCAACCCCCGAAGCCACAGCCGAATAAAGTTGTTTTCCAAAGTAATCAAAGGCCTTCCGTTCACACGGAAGGCCTTTTTCATTATAACAGCAGATCATTCTTTTTTTACATTCTTAAATGAATTAATTTTCAGAGACGATTTGCTGCCCATTTCAGATCACTGACTTTAATACCATTAACCATGGACCAAACCGCCAACAGAGCCTTGCAGCAATTCCGCAATGAGGTAGGCATCCGATTTCAGTTATATAACAGCCTTTTTACATCGTTACCGTTTCACCGGATCGAAAAAACAGGCATCCTTTTATCGCTGCTTTCCAATAACTGTGAAGAAGGGTACAAGAAAAACCTGAGTCCGATCCGGATTATCGATGAGTTTTTTACCAAGCATACTTCTTATGGAAATGAGCAGGAGAAAACAGATCTGCTGTTTCGTTTTGTTCAGTACGTAGAGCGCCAGGTTGTGCTTTTTGATGCGCTGGAAGATGCCGCCTTTCGTGAAGTAAATGATCTCAACGGTGTGGGGACACTCAAACACCTGGAGTCTGAAATCATTCAGGAAAACAAACAGGAGCAACTGGCCGAAAAACTGAAAGACTTTTCTATACGTCTTGTGCTGACAGCTCACCCTACCCAGTTCTATCCTGGTTCTGTACTGGGGATTATCAATGACCTGGCCCGTGCATTGCGCGACAACAACACATCTGTCGTAAATACGTATCTGCAGCAGCTTGGTAAAACACCATTCTTCAAAAAACAAAAACCAACACCCTACGATGAGGCCGTAAGTCTCATCTGGTATCTTGAGAATGTGTTCTATCCGGCAGCAGGAGGAATACTGTCCAATATAAAAGCACGTTTCCCGGAAGCAGTTAGTGCGGCCAATCCTGTTGTACGGATGGGTTTCTGGCCAGGCGGTGACCGTGATGGTAATCCCTTTGTTACGGCCGATATCTCGCTGCAGGTGGCTGATGCATTACGCAGCAGTATCATCAAATGTTATTATCTGGATGTACGCCGTCTCAAACGCCGCCTTACTTTCCATGGTGTAGATACGATGTTGAGCGAACTGGAGAACAAACTCTACAGCAACCTGTTTATACCTGGGTATAAAACCCGTCTTACTCGCGAAGAAATTCTGGATACCCTGGAGCAGATCCGCCAGATTATCATTTATCAGCACAACGGATTGTTTCTGCACCTGGTAACGAATCTTATCAATAAAATTGAAGTATTCGGGTTGCATTTTGCTTCACTCGATATAAGACAGGATAGTGCTGTGCATGGTAAACTGTTTGATGAACTGGCAGCTCAAACGGATGTCTTGCCGGATGATTATGCCAGCAAAACGGAAGAGGAGAAGATAGAGTTGCTGTCTCAACTTAACAGAAGTATCAATCCTGCTGTATTGAAAGATGCGATACAGGAAGATACTTTTCGTTGTGTGCAGGCCATTCAATCCATACAGCAGTACAACGGACCCGAAGGCTGTCACCGCTATATAATCAGCCAGTGTAAGAGTGCTCTTAATGCTATGGAAGTATATGGCCTTTTCCTGCTGGGTGGCTGGTATCCGGAAGATATGAATATTGATATCGTACCGTTGTTTGAAACGATTGACGATCTGCAGGAAGCAGCAGATGTAATGCGGAAGTTGTATGGCAATCCCGTATACCGGGCGCACCTGCAACGTCGTTCCGACCGGCAGACGATCATGCTGGGCTTCTCAGATGGAACGAAAGACGGAGGTTATCTGATGGCGAACTGGAGCATTTATAAAGCCAAAGAAATGCTTACCAGCGTATCGCGTGAATATGGCATTGATGTTATATTTTTTGACGGACGTGGAGGTCCTCCTTCACGTGGTGGCGGTAAGACCCATAAGTTTTATGCTTCAATGGGAAAGAATATTTCCAATAAAGAGATTCAGCTTACCATACAGGGGCAAACGGTGAGTTCCAATTTTGGCACAACTGATTCTGCGCAGTACAATATGGAGCAATTACTGAATGCCGGTATTTCAAATGACCTGTTTCAGACAAGATCCTATACGCTCAGCAGGGAAGAAGAAGGGTTGATACAGGAATTAAGTGAGGCAGGTTATGAAGCATACAAAGAATTGCGTGATCATCCCTATCTCGCAGATTACCTGCTGCATGCAAGCCCTCTTCGCTTTTACAGCGAAACCAATATCGGCAGCCGTCCTGCCAAGCGGGGAGGTGGATCAGGATTATCGCTCAAAGATTTGCGTGCTATTCCGTTTGCCGGGTCCTGGAGTCAGCTTAAACAAAACGTAACAGGCTTTTATGGAGTGGGTTCTGCGTTGCAGCGGATGGAGAGCCAGGGTAAGTTTGCGGCCGTTCAGCGTTTATATAAGAGTTCGTTGTTTTTCAAAACCCTGCTTGATAACTGCGAAATGGCGATGTCAAAATCATTTTTTCCGCTTACGGCCTATCTCAGTAAGCACAAGCAGTATGGTGAGATATGGCAAAAAATATTCAACGAGTATGAACTGACACGGCAATACTTAGTGAAATTATCGGGGCACAGTGAGCTGATGGCCGATTATCCGGTAGATCAATTGTCGATTCAGATGCGGGAACGTATTGTATTGCCCCTGCTTACTATTCAGCAGTATGCGCTGACCCGCATTCGTGAGTTTGAAGAGCAGCTTGTGCAGTCGCCCATGAAGGAAGTGTATGAAAAATTGGTGATGCGCTGTTCGTTTGGGATTATCAATGCCGGGCGCAACTCTGCGTAGAAAGGTAAAAGATAAAAAGTAAAAGGAAAAAGGTAGGAGAAATTCAATCTCTTCTACCTTTTTCCTTTTTACCTTTCGCCTTTATTAAAATTTCAAGACGGCGGCCAGCAGTGCTGTAAAAGTCGATTTAGTGGGATTAATATCCTTATCAGCATAAATTTCAGATCCTGCTGTTTCGAAGCGCAATTCGGGTATCAGCGTGAGAGGTCCTACTTTATAATTCAGTGAAACAGTATTGGCCCAGATATTGTCTGTTCCGAACAAAACACCTTTTTTATCTCCGATATATTCGGAGCGCCAGGTAAGTCCAATAGCGCTGCTGGGATCATAGTTGAAATACAATGCACTGCCCCACCAGCTGCCGCTTGGATCAGATGAACCGGATATCGGTTTACGCGATTGTACGGTGCCATTATAGCCAATATTGAATTTATCGGATATAGTACCCAGTAATACCAGATCAACCTGATTGAGTGACTTTAATCCAGAGGGGTTAATACCGCCTTTAGAACCTCCAAATCCAACATAGTTAAGATAGAATTTGAGTTTACCTTCTGCAAAACCGCCACTCACCTGGGCGAGAGCTGTTTTTACAGCATTAGTAGAGGTGCTTTCATCTGTATAGTTGGCTACACCCAGCATGATGCCTACAGGGCCTGCAGTGATGTCTGCTTTTAATCCGGTATGGAAGAATGGTCCGTTTGTAAACATATAGCTCATGCTATAGTTACGGTTAAGCGGAGCATCGAGGAGCTCGTACCCTACGTGTGTACCAAATTTACCCATAGTGAATTTTACCTTATCGGAAGGCGCATAGGTCACAAATGCCTGCTTTATGTTTGACAGGGATATAAAGCCGTTTTTGCCGGCGCCCGATTCACCATCGTTGTAACTGAACTCTTCGGCGCGGCGGCCAAAGCCCAGATCAACCGTACCACCTACTTTGCCCGATAGAGCGGTGAAATCGGCACGCATACTGGCCATACCCAGTTCAAATGAATTGTTGGTATTGGTGAAACTGGTGTAATTATTTGTGTAGTTTTTGCTGCCGGCAAAGTTGTACCGGTAATAAGCATCTACATTTCCCGAGATAGTAAGTGATTTGGTAGAATCCTCCTGGGCATTCAGGGACACGAGGAGGAGATTGGCAGTACCTGCCAAGAATAATTTTCGTAACATTGTAGTAGCATTTTAGATGTTAAGGAAAGGGTACAGCCGGTAATAACTTTTGCGAGAAGTCATTACCAACTCAGCTGTACCTTTTCTAATTAATGGTATTTAAGCAGTCAGTATGATGCGTGAGGATCAGGCAATCGTTTGTTCTTCGACAGTGCCGTTATTATGCACCAGTAATGTTCCCTGCACATATTTTTCATTGTGCTGAGATGCGTCAAGACCTTCTGCTTCTTCTTCCTGCGTTACACGCATGGGCAGAATGAGGTTAATAACCTTGAAGATGATATATGATACTACAAAGCTGTAACCAACAGCCAGCAGCATGCCTTTTACCTGGATGAGAAACTGGCCATCAGCTACGGCAGCATTTACTGTTTTGCTGCCAACAAGGCCGGTAAGAAGCATGCCGGTGATACCGCCGAGGCCGTGACAGGCAAATACGTCGAGGGGATCATCGAGTTTGGTTTTATGTTTGAGAAACTCGGCAACGATATTAGAAACGAGGGCGGCAACAAAACCGATGAAGAGCGCCTGGGGCACACCTACAAAACCGGCGGCAGGAGTAATGGCTACCAGGCCTACTACTGCACCAATACAGAAACCAAGTACAGAAGGCTTTTTGCCACGGATCACATCCCAGAACATCCATGACAGGCCGGCGGCAGCAGCAGCTGTATTGGTAGTGGCAAAGGCATATACGGCCAGTGAGCCTGAACCAACGGCACTGCCGGCATTAAAACCAAACCAGCCAAACCAGAGAAGGCCGGTACCGATGAGTACGTAAGGAATGTTGGCAGGGGAGGCGCTGGTTGTAGACTGGCGGGGTTTCAGTACCAGGGCGCCGGCAAGAGCGGCCATACCGGCAGAGATATGAACAACGGTGCCACCGGCAAAATCGAGTACACCCCATTTGAACATCAGTCCATCAGGATGCCAGGCCATATGGGCCAGCGGCGCATATACCAGTACACCGAACAATACAATGAAAAGCGTATAACTGCTGAAACGAATACGTTCAGCTACAGCGCCCACTACCAGGCCGGGCGTGATGATTGCAAACATGAGCTGGAAGAAGGCAAACAGAGGCAGCGGAATAGTGCTGGCCAAACTCCAGGGTTCGCCCTCCATTACACCTTTGAAGAATAAGAATGTTTTGGGATTTCCGATAAACCCGCCTATTGAGTCACCGAAGCAAAGGCTGAATTGAACTACAACCCATAAAACAGAAATGATACCGGCAGATACGGTGCTTTTGATCATTGTAGACAGCACATTTTTACGGCCTACCATGCCTCCGTAGAAGAAGGCCAGGGCTGGAGTCATCAGGAATACAAAGGCGCAGGAAACCAGCATCCAGGCAATATCGCCGCTATTGTAAGTGTATTTCGGTGTTTTGCCATCGTCTCCTAATACGGTGGAAGGATCAAAAGAAGCCGCAGGGCTGATAAAAACTGCAGCAATTGCCACACCCAGCAATACCAGGAAAGGCAGTACCTGTTTTACAGTTGTTTTGCTCATAAACAGAACGTGGGGTTTTAAATATTAAATAAATAATTAATGCTGCAATCGTCAAACTGAAAGTATATATTATTTATTATAACATTTGTTAGTATTAATATTTTTTAAAGAAATTGTTGAAAAAATGTGTTTTATTAATCAATTAACTAAAATTATTAAAATAATATATGTTTAATTAATTGATGAAGTAAGTCGACAGCATGAAAAAAGCCTCCACGAGGGAGGCTTAGAGTTATTAAAGAATATTTGTGTTCTTTAGGCCATCGCAAAAGATTGTAATAAACCGGCATCACGGGTTTCGAGTGTACTGCTGCCATTGCTCAGAAACTCATCTACTTTGCGCGCACATTCCCGGCCTTCGCTGATCGCCCATACAACCAGTGACTGTCCGCGGCGGGCATCACCGGCTACAAATACTTTGGGAAGATTGGTTTGATAGGCCTTGTCGGTAGCTTTTACATTTCCTCTTTCATCTTTCTCTACTTCCAGCTGCTCAACCAGCCCGGTATGTTGGGGATGTACAAAACCCATCGCCAGTAAAGCCAGTTCACAGGGAATGACCTGCTCGGATCCGGCTTTTTCGGTAAATCCTGCCGGGCGTCCATCTTCACTGCTCTTCCACTCCAGGTCTACGATGCGGAGGGCTTTGAGATTGCCATTATCATCCTTAATGAATTCTTTAGTGGCAATCGCCCATTTGCGTTCGCAGCCTTCTTCATGAGAGGTTGTTGTTTTTAACAACATGGGATAACTGGGCCAGGGCATATGGCTGGTACGTTCGGTAGGAGGTTGGGGGAGCAGTTCAAACTGGGTGACGGATGCTGCACCATGGCGATTGGAGGTGCCCACACAGTCAGAGCCTGTATCGCCTCCGCCAATTACCACTACATGCTTGCCTGTGGCAAGCAGCGGCTGAGCCAGGATATTACTTTCCAGGTCGGCATGCAGATGCGGATCCTGACCCGCCACGCGTTTATTTTGTTGCTTCAGAAATTGCATGGCAAAATGAACACCGTTTGCTTCGCGGCCAGGCACTGGCAGATCGCGCGGTACAGTAGAGCCAATAGCCAGTACGATGGCATTGTATTCGCGCAACAGATCATTGATGCTCACATTCACCCCTACATTGGCATGGCATTGGAAGGTGACGCCTTCTTCTTCCATTACAGCAATGCGGCGGTCTATGATCCACTTTTCGAGTTTGAAGTCGGGAATGCCATAACGCAGCAGGCCGCCGGGCCGTTCATCGCGCTCAAAAACCGTGACCAGATGGCCGGCATAGTTGAGTTGTGCTGCTGCAGCCAGTCCGGCAGGGCCGGAGCCTATAACGGCTATCTTTTTTCCGGAGCGCACATTGGGCTTGCGGGGCTTTACAAATCCTTTGTCGAAAGCAATTTCAATAATATGTTTTTCGATTTCTTCAATAGCTACCGGTGGCTGATTGATACCCAGCACACAGGCAGATTCGCAGGGGGCCGGACAAATGCGCCCGGTAAACTCGGGAAAATTATTGGTCGAGACGAGTACATCATACGCTTCCTGCCAGTCTTTCCGATATACGGCATCGTTAAACTCTGGTATTACATTGCCCAGGGGGCAGCCGCTATGGCAAAAAGGTACACCGCAATTCATGCACCGGGCCGATTGCTGATTGAGTTTATCTTCTGCAAATGATTCCACAAATTCACGATAGTGACTCAGGCGCTCGCTTACCGGTTTTTTGCCCGGTAACTCTCTGCTAAATTCTTTGAAACCTGTTGGTTTGCCCATAATCTGATACTTGATTCAAATGTTGAGTTGATTAGTTCCTGTGTGGTGTCAGAGCACCTTGGCGCTGATCTTGCGCTCCTGCAATACTTTTTTGTAATCGCGTGGAAACACTTTTACAAAATGCTGCAACTGGTTGTCAAGATCTTCCAGTATAAACCGCCCTACGGTACTGCCGGTATACTCAACGTGTCGCTGAATCATGGTAAACAGTTCGTTTTTATCATCCAGTTCACACGCATCGAGATCTACCATTTCCGTATTACAGTTGTTTTTGAATTTTCCGTTTACATCATATACATAGGCAATACCACCGCTCATACCGGCAGCGAAGTTTCGGCCGGTATCACCGAGTATCACTACCATGCCACCCGTCATGTATTCGCAGCCATGATCGCCTACGCCTTCCACCACTACATGTGCACCTGAATTGCGTACGCCAAAACGTTCGCCGGCTTTGCCCCGGATGAAGGCTTCGCCGCTGGTAGCACCATAGAAAGCCACATTACCAATAATGCTGTTTTCTTCCGGCACAAAAGAGGCGCGTTTGGAAGGATAGATAATCAGCCTTGCACCACTCAGTCCTTTTCCGAAGTAATCATTGGCATCGCCTTCAAGTTCCAGTGTTACACCTTTTGTATTAAAGGCGCCAAAACTTTGACCAGCTGTGCCGGTAAATTTGAAATGGATTGTATCGTCGGGCAATCCGGCTCCCTTATAGATCTTCGTTATTTCGTTTGATAATACAGTGCCTGCAGTGCGGTCTGTATTGATGATGGGAAAGCTTGCTTTTATTTTTTCCTTATGCTCCAGTGCAGGTTTGGCCGCTTCCAGGAGTTTCCAGTCAAGAATATCAGTCATGCCATGATCCTGCTCTTCGGCGCAGTAAAGCCCGGTGTAGAGCGATGCAGGTTCTTTATACAAAATAGGAGACAGATCGAGTTTGCTGTATTTCCAGTGACTGATATCATCACGTACTTCAAGATTTTCTACCTGCCCAATCATTTCATTGACGGTACGATAGCCCAGTTCTGCCATTACTTCGCGCAGTTCCTGTACCATAAAACGGAAGAAGTTTACAACATGATCAGCAGCGCCTGTAAACCGTTTACGCAGGTCAGGGTCCTGTGTAGCCACGCCAACAGGGCAGGTATTGAGATGGCATTTGCGCATCAGGATACAACCCTCTACTACGAGTGCTGCAGTTGCGATACCCCATTCTTCTGCTCCGAGTAATGCGGCGATGGCAATATCGCGGCCGGTTTTCATTTGTCCATCGGCCTGCACTACCACACGGCTGCGCAGTTTATTTTTTACAAGTGTCTGGTGGGTTTCAGCCAAACCGAGTTCCCAGGGCAATCCTGCATGACGGATAGAGGAAATGGGAGAAGCGCCTGTACCACCATCATAACCGGCAATCAGTACTACATCGGCTTTGGCTTTAGTAACACCGGCTGCAATTGTACCTACTCCGGCTTTACTTACCAGCTTCACACTGATACGGGCTTTGCGATTGGCATTTTTCAGGTCGAAGATTAACTGGGCAAGGTCTTCGATAGAATAAATGTCATGGTGCGGAGGGGGAGAGATTAATCCCACGCCGGGCGTAGAGTGTCTTGTTTTGCCGATCCAGTCATCTACCTTATGACCCGGCAACTGACCACCTTCACCGGGTTTGGCTCCCTGTGCCATTTTGATTTGCAGTTCATCGGCCTCTGTCAGATAAAGGCTGGTTACACCAAAGCGGGCACTGGCAACCTGTTTGATGGAGCTGCGCATACTATCGCCATTCGGCATGGGGTCGTAGCGGCGCTCATCTTCTCCACCTTCGCCGGTATTACTTTTGGCGCCAAGACGGTTCATGGCTATTGCCAGCGTGGTATGTGCTTCCCAGGAGATAGAGCCAAAGCTCATGGCTCCTGTGGCAAAACGCCTGTAAATATTTTCTGCGGGTTCCACTTCATCAATGCTGATAGAAGGGCGAAGCTTGCGGAAACGAAACAGGCTGCGGAGTGTGCAGGCTTTTTCGCCCTGCTCATTTACCAGGCGACTGTATTTTTTAAATGTGCTATAGTCGTTGGTGCGAGTGGCATGCTGCAGCAGGTGAATAGTCTGTGGATTGAACAGGTGAAATTCTCCTTTACGTTTCCACTGATATACACCACCAACGGGCAGTCTGTCAACCGGCACATCTTTTTTACTGAAAGCAAAATAATGTTTAGCCAGGGCTTCTTTGGCAATTTCATCGAGACCCATTCCTTCTATGCGGGAGGTAGCACCAGTGAAATATTTGTCAACTACTTCATGATTGATGCCGAGGATTTCAAAGATTTGTGCACCCTGGTAAGATTGCAGGGTCGAGATACCCATTTTGGAGAATACTTTCAGCAGACCTTCATTAACAGCCTTTATATAATTTTTCTTGAGTTCATCTTCTGTAAGCGGCGTTTGCAGTTTGCCGGTTTCTTTCATATCGCGAATGCTCGACAGCGCCAGGTAAGGGTTGATGGCAGTAGCACCAAAGGCAATAAGGCAGGCGAAATGATGTACTTCCCATGCATCACCTGCTTCAACGATCACACCCACCTGACCGCGCATACCTTTACGGATAAGATGGTGATGAATAGCGGACACGGCCAGCAGACTGGGAATAGGTGCGTGATCGGAATCAATGGCACGGTCTTGCAGGATCAGTACTTTAAATCCATCTTCTACAGCATCTACGGCATAGCGGCAAATACGATCGAGCGCTGATTTCAATGCACCGGGTTTGCCATTGGCACGGAAATAACATTGCAGCGTTTTTGCCTGGAATAATCCTGTATCGATACTGCGAATCTTTTCCAGCTCGTAATTGGTAAGCACTGGTTGTTTCAATGCCACACTATGACAGGTAAGCGGATCTTCTACCAGCAGGTTGCCGTTGTTGCCTGCAAAACTGGCCAGTGACATAACCAGTCTTTCACGAATGGGATCGATAGGCGGATTGGTTACCTGTGCAAAGAGTTGTTTGAAATAATAGCTTAGGTGCTGCGGCTGATCGCTCAATATCGCAAGCGGTGTATCGCAACCCATGGAGCCGATTGGTTCTTTGCCGTCTACAGCCATGGGAGCTATGATCTGATCGAGGTCTTCGGTAGAGTAGCCAAAGGCTTTCTGATATTTGAATACCTGGTCATGACCAAGGTGAGTGAATGTGATACGTGGTTCGGGTAATTCTTCGAGACGGATCTTGTATTTATTGAGCCATTCTGCATAGGGCTTTTGAGAGCAGATACGTTGTTTCAGTTCTTCATCGCTGATGATGCGTCCCTGTTCCATATCCACAACAAACATTTTGCCTGGTTGCAGGCGTCCTTTCTCCACGATGAGTGACTGGTCTACCGGCAGGGCACCTGTTTCGGAAGCCATGATCACACGGTCGTCTTTTGTTACGCAATAGCGTGAAGGGCGAAGACCGTTGCGGTCAAGGGTAGCGCCAATGATTTTGCCATCGGTAAATGATATGGAGGCAGGGCCATCCCAGGGTTCCATAAAGGCGGAGTGAAATTCATAGAACGCTTTTTTTACGGGGTCCATCTGCTCATTGCCATCCCATGCTTCGGGAATCAGCATCATCATTACGTGTGGCAGACTGCGGCCTGTCATAGCCAGCAGCTCAATCATATTGTCGAGGCAGGCGCTGTCTGACTGTCCGTTGCTGACAACAGGCAGCAGCATTTCCATCTCTTCTTTGCTGAAATAAGGGGAAGTGAAATTCTTTTCGCTTGTCTTGAGCCAGTTGAGGTTTCCCTGCAGGGTATTGATCTCACCATTGTGCGCAATGAAGCGAAATGGCTGTGCCAGTTTCCAGGAGGGAAAGGTATTGGTGGCAAAACGGGAGTGTACGAGGCCGAAGGCGCTTACCATCCGTTTATTGCTGAGATCGGGGAAGTAACGGCGTACTTGTTTGCTGGTAAGCTGCCCTTTATATACGATTGTTTTATACGACAACGATGCCAGGTAAAATCCTATTTCGTCCTGGCGTACTGTATTGCGAATGGTGTTGCTGGCATAGTTGCGCAGCACAAACAGTTTGCGTTCAAAATCATCGGGATTGGAAATATGGTCGGGGCAGGCAATGAATACCTGTTCCATTTCGGGCTCTACGCTCAGGGCAGTAGGACCGATGTCGTGTGTGTTAACGGGAACTTTGCGATAGGCCAGGATTTCGAGGCCCATTTTTTCGGCAGCGCGGTTAAATATGTCGCGGCATTCTTCGCGCAGGCGTATCTCTTTCGGGAAAAAGATCATGCCTACTCCGTACTTGCCATAGGCGGGCAGATGTACGCCCAGCTTAATACACTCGTCAAAGAAAAATTCGTGTGGAATCTGGATCATGATACCGGCACCGTCGCCCGTATTTTCTTCACAACCGCAGGCCCCGCGGTGTTCCATATTTTCCAGTACGGTCAGCGCGTCTGAAATATTCTGATGCGATTTGCCTCCTTTGATGTTGGCTACAAATCCGATACCGCAGGCATCATGTTCGAATGAGGGATGGTACAAACCAGTATTGCTTGCCATGGGCAATGATGTTGTTTTAGATAAATTATAATAAAATTCAGCCTTGGCTGAACATATAGCAAGCAAACGACCTAAATTACTAAATTTTCTTCAGAGGAATGGACGTTTTACACAGGTTTTTTCCACAGAAAACGATATTCATACAATCGTTAGTGCCGTATTATACAAGATAACCGAACAGGGTGTCGTTTTTATTGAGTTCTGTGTACTGTATCTGGTGTAGCTGCAGTTTATGAATGAGTTCTTCATAGTCTTGTTTTGACTGAAGTTCTATACCTACCAATGCGGGACCATTTTCCTTATTGGTTTTCTGCATGTATTCGAAGCGGGTAATATCGTCGTTGGGGCCCAGTACGTGGTTCACAAATTCTTTGAGTGCACCCGGGCGTTGGGCGAAGCTGATGAGGAAGTAGTGTTTGAGGCCTTCATACTGCAGGCTGCGTTCCTTGATTTCCTGCATACGATCTATATCATTGTTGCTGCCGCTCACGATACAGACTACATTTTTTCCTTTGATTTGTGTGGCATAGTCGTCGAGCGCGGCTATTGACATGGCGCCGGCTGGTTCTACCACAATGGCGTCTTCGTTATACAGACGCAGTATGGTGGTGCAGATTTTTCCTTCGGGTACCAGGCGCATATCGTCGAGCACTTCGCGGCAGATGCTGAAGGTAATATCGCCGATGCGTTTTACGGCTGCACCATCTACGAAGCGGTCGATAGAAGGAAGAGTAACGGGGTGGCCTTCCCGCAGGGCTGCCTGCATGGAAGGAGCACCTTCGGGTTCAAGACCAATGATCTTTGTATGGGGAGAATACTGGCGAAAGTAGCTGCCAACGCCGGAGCAAAGGCCTCCACCGCCGATAGGAATAAAAATAAAATCTACCTGTGGCTGATCTTCGAGTATTTCGATGCCAACGGTAGCCTGACCCTCAATGATACGATAATCATCGAAGGGTGGAATAAAGGTCATGCCATTAGCCGCAGTGAATTCGCGTGCGGCCTGTGCACAGTCATCAAATGTATCGCCTGTCAGGCGCACTTCAATAAAGTCTTCACCAAACATGCGTGTCTGATGAATTTTCTGATTGGGTGTAATGACGGGCATGAACACAACGCCTTTAACACCCAGTTTGCGGCAGCTGAAAGCAAAGCCCTGTGCATGATTACCCGCACTGGCGCATACAACACCTTTTTGCAACTGATCGTGGGGTAATGCGCTCATCATGTTAAAAGCGCCGCGCAATTTGTAAGAGCGTACAGCCTGCAGGTCTTCTCTTTTCAAATACACATTGCACTGGTATTTGCGGGAAAGATTAGCATTCCACTGCAGGGGAGTGCGGATAACAACAGGTTGCAGACGTGCCGCGGCTTCTGCATAATGAAGCCGTCCGCTCCAGCTTCTTCCGGTAGTGGAAGAAGCGGAGGCGGGGGCCAATACGTCACTTACTGCAACAGGTTCCATGATATACTACGTATTAAAGAATAATTATCCTACTGATTCTGTTTTGAGTGCCTGTTCACGAAAAACATTCTTGGTGCTGGACTCTTCGATGCTGGGCACGGGAGCAGCCTGGTTTTCGGGACGCAGACTACGTACTGTTTTACCAGCCTGCCACATTTCACTTTCGCGCAGTTCTTTCAGTTCGGCTTCCAGTTTTTCGCGGTAGTCGGGCTGTGAGTTGCTGTCGATAGATCGTTGTGACTCTTTACCGGAAGCCACGCTTTCATACAGCTCTTTAAATACAGGGGCAGTTGCATCGCGGAATTTTTTCCACCAGTCAAGCGCACCACGCTGAGCTGTGGTAGAACAGTTGGCATACATCCAGTCCATACCGTTTTCAGCAACCAATGGCATGAGTGATTGTGTGAGCTCTTCTACTGTTTCGTTGAATGCTTCGCTGGGAGTGTGACCTTTATCGCGCAGCACCTGGTACTGTGCAGCGAAGATTCCCTGGATAGCTCCCATGAGTGTACCACGCTCGCCGGTAAGATCGCTGTATACTTCTTTTTTGAAATCGGTTTCGAAGAGGTAACCACTACCTACTGCGATACCCAGGGCAATTACGCGCTCGGCTGCCCGGCCGGTAGCGTCCTGGAATATGGCATAAGAGCTGTTGAGACCACGGCCCTGCAGGAACATGCGGCGCAGTGAAGTACCACTTCCTTTGGGTGCAACCAGAAATACGTCTACATCTTTGGGAGGCACGATACCGGTTTGCTCATTAAACGTGATGCCAAAGCCATGAGAGAAATAGAGGGCTTTGCCGGGAGTCAGATGCTTTTTTACAGTAGGCCAGAGCGCAATCTGCGCAGCATCGCTCAGCAGATAGCAAATGATGGTGCCCTTTTCAAGAGCTTCTTCAATTTCGAAAAGCGTTTCGCCGGGTACAAAACCGTCGCGGATCGCTTTATCCCAGGTTTTTGAATTTTTGCGCTGACCCACGATTACATTGATACCATTGTCTTTTTGATTCAATGCCTGGCCGGGTCCCTGTACGCCATAACCAATTACGGCAACCGTTTCATTTTTCAATACCTGCTGTGCTTTGCTGAGAGGAAATTCTTCGCGTGTGATTACATTCTCCTCAACACCGCCGAAATTTAATTTTGCCATTTTGCTAAGTTTTAAAGTTGTATAAGTCTGTTTGTTGTTGGTGAACCGCCGCTTGCCTGGCGATTCTTATGGGTTACATGGAAAATACCTTTTCATTTTCGTTCAGAAATTCATTTTCGATAGCATCTTCACCTGGTTCGCGGTATTCGAATTCCTTCAGTTTTTCGTGGAAGCCATCGCTGCTTTTGATGATTGCCACACGGCCGCTGCGTACAAACTCGATAAGTCCATACGGCTCCAGAACCTTGATGAGATTGTCTGTTTCTTCACGATGGCCGGCTACTTCAAATACGGTGTAGTCTTTGCGGATTACTACAGCCTTGGCGCCATGCTCACGCAGCAAACGTTCTACTTTCACTTCTGCTGCAATGATATCTGTTGGCACTTTATAGAGGGCCAGTTCCTGCCATACAATTTCTTCCTGAGTATTATAATAGGCTTTCAGTACCTCCACCTGTTTTTCAATCTGCCGGCAGAGTTTACGAACCACATCCTCGGTTTCATTAATTACAATAGTAAAGCGATGTACACTTTCCACTTCGGACGGGGAGGTGTTGAGGCTTTCAATATTGATCTTACGGCGCGAAAAAATGATCGCGATGCGGTTGAGCAAACCGATCTGATTTTCGGTATAAACGGTTATGGTATATTCCTGTTTCATGATAAACGCTGTTGAATTGATAATGAAAAGTTCATTTTATACTTCCTCTCTGCACAATACGATTTCGGCTACACCACGCCCCTGGGGCACCATAGGAAATACATTGTTTTCTTTTCCTACCATTACTTCCAGCAGAAAACTCTCATCGTGTTCGAGCATTTCTTTCAATGCCTGTTTAAGGTCAGCACGCTGGTTGATACTCTTACCGGCAATTCCGAAACCTTTTGCCACCTGTACAAAGTCAGGACTGGTGATATTAACAAACGAATAGCGGTTCTGATGGAAGAGTTGCTGCCACTGACGAACCATGCCCAGAAACTGATTGTTGAGAATCATGATTTTTACTTTGGGTTTAAACTGCATGATCGTACCCAGTTCCTGCAGCGTCATCTGAAAACCACCGTCGCCGATGATGGCTACTGTATGCCTGGACGGATCGCCATAGGCGGCACCGATTGCAGCAGGTAATGCAAATCCCATTGTGCCCAGTCCACCACTGGTGACGTTGCTGCGGGTACCGTTCATTTGTGCATACCGGCAGGCTACCATCTGGTGCTGACCTACATCTGTTACGATAATGGCATCGCCATTGGTCAGTTCATTCAGTTCGCGAATCACCTCTCCCATAGTCATTACGTCGCTGGTTGGGTTCAGTTCCTCTTTGATGACTTTATCTTCTTCCCGTTGCTGGCAATCACGAAAACGCTGCAGCCATTGGGGGTATACTTTTTGTTCAATCAGTTCGGTCAGCAGGGGAAGTGTTTCTTTACAGTCGCCCCATACCGGCACGGTAGATTTTACATTCTTATCTATTTCAGCAGGGTCAATGTCGAGATGTATTACTTTGGCCTGTTTGGCATATTTATCCAGCCGGCCGGTTACCCGGTCATCGAAGCGCATGCCTATTGCAATCAGCACATCGCATTCGTTGGTGAGCAGATTGGGGCCATAGTTGCCATGCATACCCAGCATACCCACACCCAGCGGATGGTCGGTGGGCAGGGCACTCATGCCCATGATGGTCCATGCAGCAGGAATGCCAGATTTTTCAATAAATTTTTTAAATTCTTTTTCAGCCTTGCCGAGTATCACGCCCTGACCAAAGATCACAAAGGGGCGTTCAGCGTTATTGATAAGACGGGCAGCTTCTTCCACATATTCTTTGCGTACTATAGGTTTGGGACGGTAGCTGCGTATATGCTCACATTTTTCATAACCGGCATAATCAAACAATTGGAGCTGGGCATTTTTTGTAATATCGATTACTACCGGACCCGGTCTGCCGCTACGGGCAATATAAAATGCCTTGGCCAGCACTGCAGGAATTTCGTTGGCGTCTGTTACCTGATAGTTCCATTTGGTAACGGGTGTGGTAATGTTGATAACATCTGTTTCCTGGAATGCATCTGTACCCAGCAGATGAGCAAACACCTGTCCGGTGACGCAGACAACGGGGGTGGAATCGATCATGGCATCGGCCAGGCCGGTTACGAGGTTTGTAGCGCCGGGACCACTGGTGGCAAAGACCACACCCACCCGGCCCGACACGCGGGCAAAACCCTGTGCTGCATGAATAGCTCCCTGCTCATGACGCACCAGTATATGATTCAACCGGTCGTTGTAATCATACAGTGCATCATAGATGGGCATGATGGCTCCGCCAGGATACCCGAATATGGTATCCACCTTTTCCGCTAACAGGGCTTTCAGTACAGCTTCGCTGCCCGAAATCTGTGTAGTGGTAGCCGGTGTGGCGGTGGTTGTTTCTTTTTTTAATTCCAGCGTTTGCATATCTGTTTATTTAAACTATGCTTCATCGGTTACGCAACCTTGTGAAGCGTCTTTTACCTGTTTGGCGTATTTAAAGAGAATTCCTTTTTTTACTTTCAGTTCGGGTTGCTGCCAGGCGGCACGGCGGCGGCTGATTTCTTCTTCACTCACCTTTAATTCCAGCTTGTTGTTGACAGCATCGATCTCAATGGGGTCATCGTCCTGTACGAGAGCGAGCAGGCCTCCGTCAAATGCTTCGGGCGTAATGTGGCCTACTACAAAACCGTGTGTACCGCCGCTGAAACGACCATCGGTGATAAGTGCTACCGATTTACCCAATCCGGCACCGATAATGGCCGAAGTCGGCTTCAGCATTTCCGGCATGCCCGGCGCACCTTTGGGGCCTACATGACGGATCACCACCACATCGCCGGATTTGATCTTGCCCGAGTTGATGCCATTGATGAGTTCAAACTCGCCGTCAAATACACGGGCAGGTCCTGCAAAAAGCTCGCCTTCCTTACCGCTGATCTTGGCTACGGAACCTTTTTCGGCAAGGTTGCCATAGAGTATCTGCAGGTGACCTGTTTTTTTGAGAGGTTGCTCCAGCGGATAAATGATCTTTTGTGTCTCAAAATCGAGATCGGGTACAGATGCCAGGTTTTCGGCAACGGTTTTGCCAGTTACCGTCAGGCAATCACCATGCAGCAGACCTTTACTGAGCAGGTATTTCATGACAGCGGGCACACCACCATGCTGATGCAGGTCCTGCATCAGGTATTTGCCCGATGGTTTGAAATCGGCCAGTACAGGAGTGCGGTCACTGATCTGCTGAAAGTCGTCTTGCGTCAGTGGCACATTCACACTTTTGGCCATTGCAATAAGGTGCAGCACTGCATTGGTGCTACCTCCCAGTACCATGATCACGGTAATGGCATTTTCAAATGCCTGGCGTGTCATGATATCGGATGGTTTGATATCTTTTTCGAGCAGCAGGCGAACGGCTTTTCCGGCAGCTGCACATTCTTTTTGTTTTTCTTCGCTCAGTGCGGGATTGGAGGAAGAGAAGGGGAGACTCATACCCAGTGCTTCGATAGCTGCTGCCATGGTATTGGCGGTATACATACCACCACAGGCACCGGCGCCAGGGCAACTATTCATTACAATGCCTTTGAAATCGGCTTCATCCAGCTGACCGGCTAGTTTTTGCCCCAGTGCTTCGAAAGCGCTTACGATATTCAGGTCCTGTCCTTTGTAATGGCCGGGTGCAATCGTGCCCCCATATACCATGAGTGAGGGGCGATTGAGCCGGCCCATGGCAATGATACTTCCGGGCATATTTTTATCGCAACCAGGTATGGTAATTACACCATCGTAATACTGTGCGCCGCAAACGGCTTCAATTGAATCGGCAATTACATCGCGGCTCACCAGTGAGTAACGCATCCCTTCTGTTCCGTTGCTGATGCCATCGCTCACGCCAATGGTGTTGAAGATGAGACCAACCAGGTCATTGTCCCATACGGATTGTTTAACGACTCTGGCCAGATCATTGAGATGCATATTGCAGGTATTGCCATCGTAACCCATACTTACTACGCCTACCTGGGCTTTTTTCAAATCTTCGTCGGTGAGACCGATGCCATAAAGCATGGCCTGTGCGGCGGGCTGTGTTGGATCCTGCGTGATAGTCTTACTGTATTTGTTCAGTTCGTTCATACGGTTTGCAAAGTGTTTTTGTAAGAAGTTTCTCTGATGGTGGCCTGGTACGCATCCTGTATCTGACGGGATAAGGTCTCAGTCCATGGTTTGGTAAATTGTATATCGTCAACAGATGCAATGCCTATTACTTCTGCAGCAGTACCACAGAAGAAAGCTGCATCCGCTGCTTTTAATTCTTCGGGTGAGCATTTTTTCTCTTCCACCGGAATACCTGCCTGTTCGCATAATTCGATTACTGTGGCGCGTGTAATACCCGCGAGGATATTTCCGGGAGCGGGAGTGAAGAGTTTGCCATCTTTTTCAAAGAAGATATTGGCTCCGGGAGCTTCCGCGATGCAGCCATCCATATCAAGCAGAAGCGCTTCATCGTATCCGCGGACTTTGGCATCCTGGCTGGCCAGTATTGAGTTTACATAATGTCCGCCAGCCTTGGCATGAATATGAAAACCTTTGGGGTTGGGACGCTGATACGAAGACGTACCTACGCGCAGCAGCCGCTCACCCAGGAATGGTTGCATTTCCCAGGCCTGTATAGCAAGATGAGAGACTTCATTGCGCACAAAAGACATGTTAGCCGGCGCATACACTATAGGACGGATATAGGCATCTGCGAGATCGTTGGCTTCCAGTACTGCATAAGTAGCGTCAATCATTTCGTTGACTGTCCAGTTGCAGGGCATGTTGAGCGCGGCGGCCGACGCGAGCAGTCGCTCATAATGTGCCACTGCTTTAAATATACGTGTAGCACCGTCCGTGGTTTTATAGGAGCGAATGCCTTCAAATACGGAATAGCCGTAATGAAGCGACTGGCTGTAAAGGTCAATGCGGGCATCGCTGGCATTTACCAGTTGGCCGTCGAGCCAGAGTTTAGTATTTTCTGAATAATAAGGCATGTTGAATACATTTCTGTTTGTCAACAGCAAGCACCTGTACATAAGCAGCGGGTATAAAAACAAAAAACCCGCCTTTTGGGAGGCGGGTTGCTGTATTTTGAATCAGTTGTTTACATACATGTACCGCCTCCGTGCGTTGCAGGAATAATAATCACCACCACAATAATAATCGCAGTTATTAAGCCAGTGATTGTATGTTTCTTTCCTGAATGCATGAAGCGTGTCTGTTCTGTAAATATACACCCGCCACATTATTAAAAGAACTTAGCATAGCTTTTTTTTGAAAAAAATCCGTAATCAGCTACAAAAACGGATGATCGTACTTATATGTAAAATCAAATGATCGTTGACTTACGCAGTTCAATATTCTCCTGTTTAACAGAGCCGGGAATTTTACCGCTTACGTAATCGCTGATCAGTTCACCAATGGTGTTAGTAAAATAGAAGTTAACCGGATCAATATCTTTTGTAACAAAGCCGTTCTGCAAAGTCCAGTTAACTGCTTCGCGTACCAGATTGGCTTCTTCTGTGAGTTCAAAATGGTCCAGCAGCATGGCAGCAGAGAGGATAGACCCAAGCGGATTGGCAATATCTTTTCCGGCGGCCTGGGGGTATGAGCCATGAATGGGTTCAAACAACGCAGCTCCGGTGCCAACGGAAGCAGAGGGAAGTAACCCCAGCGAACCGCTGATCACGCTGGCTTCATCGCTGATGATATCGCCAAACATATTTTCTGTAAGTACTACATCAAACTGACGTGGGTTGAGAATAATCTGCATGGCAGCATTATCTACAAAGAGGAAATCGAGTTCCACATCCGGGTAATCGGTTGCAATTTCTTTTACAACCTTTCTCCACAGACGGGAAGTTTCCAGCACATTGGCTTTGTCAACAAGCGTGAGTTTTTTGCGGCGTTTGCGGGCTGCCTGAAATGCCAGTTGTGCAATGCGCGTAATTTCATCGGCACTGTATACACAGTCATCGGATGCCTGGGTACCATCTGCGCTCAATTCTTTTTTACCAAAATAAATACCTCCGGTCAGCTCACGATAGATAATAAAATCAACGCCTTCGAGATTTTTTGCTTTTAGTGGTGACAGATGCTGAAGTGCAGGGTAGGTAGTAACCGGACGAATATTGGCGAAAAGCTGAAGCGATTTGCGGAGTTTCAGCAGGCCCTGTTCCGGTCTTACCTTGGCAGTAGGATCGTTATCATATTTTGGATGGCCAATAGCCCCGAATAAAATAGCATCGCTTGACAGGCATATCTCCACTGTTTTGTCCGGAAGTGGGTCGCCTGTTTTATCAATGGCATCGGCGCCCATCAGGGCGTACTCATATTCAAACTGATGGTTGAATGATTCTGCAATGGCATTCAGCACACGGATAGACTGGCGGGTCACTTCGGGACCAATTCCATCTCCTTCTATTACGGCTATTTTCTTTTTCATCGTCAGGCTTTGTTTAGGCGGTACGGTTGCGTATCAGGCTTTTTCTGTTTGTGATTCAAATTCTTCTATCTCTGGTTTGATGCTGAGTAGAAAATCAATATCATCATACCCGTTTACCAGGCATGTTTTTTTGTAACTGTTTATTTCAAACGGTTGCGTGTTGCCGCTTCCGGCAATACCGATTGTCTGGGCAGGCAGGTCAACTACTATCTCTGTACCTGGATTTGCTTCGATGGCGGTAAACAATTGCTGCAGATATTCTTCACTTACCGTTACAGGCAGCAGGAAATTGTTGAGTGCATTGTTTTTAAAAATATCGGCAAAGAAGCTGGATACAACTACATCAAAACCGGCGTCTTTGATTGCCCAGGCTGCGTGCTCACGGCTGGATCCGCAACCGAAATTTTTGGCAGCTACCAGCACTTTACCGCTGTAACGGGGATTGTTAAGTACAAAATCAGCTTTGGGTTTGCTTTCATCGTCATTCTCATAGCGCCAGTCGCGAAACAGGTTTTTACCAAATCCATCGCGGCTGGTAGCTTTCAGAAAGCGGGCCGGAATGATCTGGTCTGTGTCTACATTTTCTATATTAAGCGGTACAGCTGATGAGGCTACTATATTGATCTGTTTGCTCATGGTGTCTGATTAGTTGCTTTTGTAATAATCGCGGATATCGCCTACTTCACCAGTGATGGCGGCCACGGCCGCTGTGAGTGGGCTGGCGAGGAATGTGCGGGCATTGGGGCCCTGACGTCCTTCGAAGTTTCTGTTGGAGGTAGAGATGCAATATTTGCCGGCGGGTATTTTATCTTCATTCATACCCAGGCAGGCCGAGCAGCCGGGCTGGCGGAGCATAAAACCTGCTTCGGCAAATACTTTGTCGATACCTTCTTCGATGGCCTGTTTTTCTACCTGCTTACTGCCAGGAACAACCCATACTTCCACATTGTCGGCTTTTTGTTTTCCTTTTACGAAACTGGCCACCATGCGCAAATCTTCTATGCGTGAGTTGGTACAGCTGCCGATAAATACATAATCAACTTTACGGCCTTTGATAGGAGCGCCAGGTTGCAGACCCATATAAGCGAGCGATTTTTCGAACGACACTTTTTCGCGGTCTTCCACTTCATTGAGTGCAGGCACATGACCGCTTACACCAATGCCCATACCGGGATTGGTACCGTAGGTGATCATGGGCTCAATGTCTTCTGCGCGGATATTGATCTCCTTATCGAATACAGCATCGGCATCGGAGAATAACGACTTCCAGTAGCGCAGGCTTTCATTCCAGTCTTCTCCTTTGGGCGCAAAGGGGCGTCCTTTGATGTAATCAATGGTAGTAGTATCCGGAGCAATCATACCGCAGCGGGCACCCATTTCAATACTCATATTACAAATGGTCATACGGGCTTCCATGCTGAGCGCACGAATGGCACTTCCGGCAAACTCTACAGCATAACCTGTAGCGCCGCTGGCTGTAATAAGTGATAAAATATAGAGCACGATGTCTTTACTGACAACGCCTTCGTTGAGTGTTCCTTCTATATTAATGCGCATCAGTTTGGGGCGGCTTTGCAGCAGGCACTGCGTGGCCAATACCATTTCTACCTCGCTGGTGCCTATGCCAAAGGCAATACTTCCAAATGCGCCATGTGTTGACGTGTGGCTGTCGCCGCATACGATGGTCATGCCAGGCTGGGTAAAACCAAGTTCAGGGCCTATCACGTGTACAATACCCTGGTATGGATGTCCGAGTCCGTATAGCTCTATGCCATGTTCTGCACAATTTTTTTTCAGTGCTTCTACCTGGCGACGGGAAAGTTCTTCTTTAATGGGAAGGTGCTGATCTAATGTAGGTACATTGTGATCGGCAGTAGCTACTACCTGTTGCGGGCGAAATACTTTAATGCCTCTTTTGTTGAGGCCATTAAATGCCTGCGGGCTCGTGACTTCGTGAATGAAATGTTTATCGATATACAATACGGAGGGGCCGCCATCGATTGTTTTTACAACGTGGCGTTCCCAGATCTTTTCAAATAATGTTTTTCCTGCCATAATCTTTTTGTCATCGGCTGCGGGTAAGGCAGCCTGTAAAAACTTTTGTTTTGTTCAATCGTTGGCTCATGCAGTGACTGCTACAGCCTGGTATTGAACAGCCAGTTCATGGAGGTCGGCATCTTCCACCTCTTTTTTGCTGTCGGCTACTTTCAGAAACTCTACGTACAGTACATCCACATCGTTGCGGTTGAACTGGTATCCGAGCAGATGCAGGCGGTGTGCCAGTGCAGAGCGGCCGCTGCGGGCGGTAAGTACGATTTTTGAACCATCGGCACCTACTTCTTCCGGAGCAATGATTTCATAGGTAAGAGCATCTTTCAGGAAACCATCCTGGTGGATGCCGGAAGAGTGGGAGAAGGCGTTGCTGCCCACGATGGCTTTATTGGCCTGTACGGGCATACGCATGGTATCGGCTACGAGGCGGCTCAATGGATTGAGCTGTTTTGTATTGATACTGGTATGGTAGCCGAGCGTTTGCTGATGTTGTTTCAGAATCATTACCACTTCTTCGAGCGAAGTGTTGCCTGCGCGTTCGCCCAGACCATTGATGGTACATTCGATCTGACGAGCGCCGTTGATCACACCGGCGATGGAATTGGCGGTAGCCAGACCCAGGTCATTGTGACAATGACAGCTAAGAATGGCTTTGTCTACATTGGGCACATTATTGATCAGGTAAGCGATTTTTTCGCCATACTGATGCGGAAGGCAGTAACCGGTAGTATCTGGGATGTTAACAACAGTAGCGCCGGCTTTGATAACCGCTTCAACCACGCGGGCCAGGTATTCGTTATCAGTGCGGCCGGCATCTTCGGCATAAAATTCCACATCGTCCACAAAGTTTTTAGCCCACTTTACACACTGAATAGCGCGCTGGAGAATCTCTTCGCGGGTGGAGTTGAATTTCGACTTGATATGGTAGTCAGACGTGCCGATACCTGTATGGATACGTGGGCGGCGGGCTGGCTTAAGCGCAGCCGCAGCTGTTTCAATATCTTTCTGAACAGCACGGCTAAGACCGCAAACGGTCGCATTTTTGATAACACGCGATATTTCAGAAACGGACTCAAAGTCGCCCGGCGATGAAATGGGGAAACCCGCTTCGATAATATCAACACCCAGCTCTTCGAGCGCCAGGGCCAGTTCTATTTTTTCTTTGGTATTCAATTTGCAACCAGGCACCTGCTCGCCGTCGCGGAGCGTGGTGTCGAAGATGTAGATTTTTCCGTCGGCCATAATTTATCAATATATTGGAGTTGATAAAAATGCAGGCTGCTTATTTTTGCTTGCTTGCTATTTAATGGAACCATAAACAACCTGCAGAACTAAATTAACCCCTGTGGAGGGGCGGGTAAAACCAAAATTGCCGGGGTTTTACACGGTTAAAAATGGCAAAAAACGTCTGAAACCCTTTACAGACAAGGATTTCAAAATACAGGAATTACGATGCCCAACCGTTCTACAGATGCTTTGTTTCAACTGGTAAAGTCGCTGGAAAAGAGCGAAAAGCGCAATTTCAAGCTCTTTGTGAAGCGCAATTCAGCGTCTGATGACCTGAAGATCATCCAGCTTTTTGATGCACTCGATAAAATGGCTGACTATGATGAGGCAACCCTGCTCAAAAAGAACAAGGCTATCCGCAAACAACAACTCTCGAATATGAAGGCTCACCTGTACAAACAGATACTGGCCAGCCTCCGTATTATCAAGGATGAAAATAATATTGATATTCAGTTGCATGAGTTGATGGACCATGCGCGTATTCTTTATAATAAAGGGCTCTATCTGCAAACCCTTAAGGCACTCAAACAGTTTAAAGATCTGGCCCGGGCCAATAACCAGATCAGTTACCTGCAGCAGGCTCTTTTTTTTGAAAAGAAAATTGAGGCCTTGTATATTACCCGCAGTATGCAGCACCGGGCCGATGAACTGTGTCAGGAAGCAGATAATGTCAATAGCGCACTAACGGTAGTTAACCGACTGTCTAATCTTTCACTTCAGTTATACAGCTGGTATATCCAGCATGGTCATGCGCGCAACGAAAAGGATATGCGCAGCATACAGGTGTTTTTTCAGATTAACCTGCCACCTGAGACCGGCCGTCTCACTGGTTTTTATGAGCGGCTGTATCTCTATCAGAGCTATTGCTGGTACGCATTTATCCGGCTTGATTTTCTCCAGTATTACCGGTACTGCCAGAAATGGGTAGACCTTTTTGATACCAATCCCGATATGCTTGCAGTAGAGACAGCCAGCTATATCAAAGCCATGCACAACCTGATGAGTGCCCACTTTGACCTGCTCAATTCAGATAAGCTGGCAGCCGATATCAAAAAGTTTGAACAGTTTGCCCGTCACAAACTGGTGGCGCAAAATGATAATAACCGTATTCTAACCTATCAGTACCTGTATACAGCCCGCATTAACCTTTATTTTTTGCAGGGCACTTTTGAAAAGGGACTGAAAATGGTACCTTTTCTCGAAGACATGCTGAAGGAATACGGCATTTACCTCGATACACACCGGGTACTGGTCTTTTATTATAAGATAGCCTGTCTCTATTTTGGCAGTGGTAATAATGAAAAAGCGATAGATTACCTCAACCGCATCATCAACCAGAAAGCCGACCTGCGTACAGATTTGCAGTGTTATGCCCGGCTGCTGCATCTCATAGCGCATTATGAACTCGGCAACTTTGATTTGCTGGAATACCTGATCAAATCAGTGTACCGCTATATGGCCAGGATGGAAAACCTGAGTAAGGTAGAGGATGAGATGTTTGCATTTCTTCGCCGTTCGTTTCATGTGGGCGCGCATGCCCTGACTCCGGAATTTGAAAAGCTGCTGGTTAAACTCAAAAAGTATGAAGGCAACCCGCTCGAATCCCGTGCCTTTGCTTATCTCGATGTAATCTCCTGGCTCGAAAGCAAGATCAATAAGGTGAATGTGCAGGATGTGATCCGGGAGAAATATGCGCGGAGGAAAAACAAGTAAGAATGTGCTGATGGAGAGAATAGTTGACAGTGAACAGTTGACAGTAAACAGTGGACAGCCCTTTAAACTCTTTATACCCTTTATACTCTTTAAACTTTTATACCTTTTTCCCTGACTGTGGATAATCTTTGCCTGTTTGTGAAATATTTTGGCTGGACATAAACTTTTTCCGTCTTACTTTTGCGCAATTTGTTCAACCGAGCCAGGCGGCAAACCTGGTGCAAAAAACCTCATAACTGAATGACAGATAAACAATTACCCGCTGTACTCGTACTGGCAGATGGTACCGTGGCTCATGGTAAAGCATTTGGTGCAATTGGTACCGCTACTGGTGAAATTTGTTTTAATACAGGTATGACCGGATACCAGGAAGTCTTTACCGACCCCAGTTACTATGGTCAGATACTGATCATGAATACGGTACATGTGGGTAACTATGGAGTTAAAGAAGATGAGGTGGAGTCTGACAACGTTAAAATCCGTGGTCTTATTGGTCGTAACCTGGAAGACGGTTATTCCCGCAAACTGGCCAATGGGTCGCTCGAGGAATATCTGAAAGCCAATAATATAGTTTCTATTGAAGGCGTGGATACCCGAGCACTGGTAGCACATATCCGCACCAAAGGTGCTATGAACTGTATCATTTCTTCGGAGACTACCGATGTGGAAGCGCTGAAAGCCAGGCTGGCCCAGGTACCTGACATGGATGGTCTGGAACTGGCTTCGCATGTAAGCACGACCGAAGCATATGAAATGGGTAATCCTGATTCAGATGTGCGGATTGCTGTAATGGACTATGGCGTGAAACAGCATATTCTGCACTGTATGACAGACCGCGGAGCTTTTGTAAAAGTATTTCCGGCTAAAACGGCGCTTGAAACGGTGAATGCATTCAGGCCGCATGGCTATTTTATTTCCAACGGCCCGGGCGATCCCTCTGCTATGGATTATGCGATTACAACGGTAAAAGAAATTCTGAAAGAAGAAAAGCCTGTATTCGGCATTTGCCTTGGGCACCAGTTGCTGGCGCTGGCCAACGATATCCCTACTTTTAAAATGCACCATGGCCACCGCGGCCTTAATCATCCGGTTAAAAACCTGGTGACCGGTCGTTCAGAGATCACCACGCAGAATCATGGTTTTGGAGTGGATCCTGAAGCGGTTAAAAAGGCAGATCATATTGAAGTAACCCATGTAAACCTTAACGATCAGTCTATTGAAGGAATCAGGGTAAAGGGTAAACCTGCATTCTCGGTGCAGTATCACCCCGAAAGCACCCCCGGACCTCATGACAGCCGTTACCTGTTTGATCAGTTTATTGAACTGATCAGGCAGCATAATAATTAAGCTTACTGACTGTTCCCACATGATTTAAGGGAGCCGGTAAAAATATATGGTACTATGTTTCCGGAATTGCAGACAAACAATTACTGGTTAAAAGAAATTCAAAGGGCTGATCAGCCCTTTGTTTATGAAGGGCTCAGCCATCCGGAGGTGATCCGCTATTATGGCGTCTGGTATGAAACCCTGGAGGCAACTGCCGGACAAATGGATTTTTATGAGCGTGTATGGAAGGAGCAAACAGGCTGTTTCTGGAAAATTGTATCAAAAGAAAAAGATGAAGTGATGGGTGTTTGTGGCATGAATGGTTACCTGCCACAACATGAGCGCGCCGAACTGGGCTACTGGCTGCTGCCGGCATATTGGGGAAAAGGAGTGATGCGGGAAGTGTTGCCGGTAGTGATAGCTCATTTGTTTGCTCACTGGAAGCTACACCGGCTCGAAGCGGTGGTGGAGGAAGGGAATATTGCCAGCAGCCGCCTGGCAGAGAAACTTGGTTTTGTGTTTGAAGGTGTTTTGCGCGATGCGGAAATCAAGAAAGGGATGAGGGTTTCGTTGCGGATGTACAGTCTGTTAAAAGTATAAAGGTTTAAAGGGTATAAGGAGTTTAAAGAGTTTAAAGGGCTGTCCACTGTTTACTGTCCACTGTTTACTGTCAACTGTCCACTAAAGTAGCTATATTCGTTTTCATGAAAATTGCGATCATCAATGGGCCTAATCTGAACCTCCTGGGTAAGCGGGAGCCAGGTATTTATGGCAATGAATCGTTTGAGGATTATTTGCAAAAGTTGAAGGCGAAATACCCTCAGATACAGTTTTCTTATTTCCAGAGTAATATTGAAGGTGAGCTGATTGATGAACTGCAACGGAGAGGATTTGATACCGATGGTATCATCATGAATCCCGGCGGTTATACTCATACGTCTGTAGCAATAGGCGATGCCATCGCAGCTATCAAAGCACCGGTAGTAGAAGTACATATCTCCAATGTACATGCCCGGGAAGAATTCAGACATCTTTCTCATGTAAGCGCCAAAGCTGCAGGCAGTCTGATAGGTCTGGGCCTGAAAGGATATGAGCTGGCAGTGGACTATCTGCTGGAGCGCCAGAATCAAATTGTTTAGGAATAATTTTTGTGCTGATACAACCTGTATTTCTCCTGTAACTGTAATACCAGGGAGGGCATATTTACGTTTATAGAGTAAGCCGGTGCAGAATTTGGGTCACTGGCGAAAAATAATATTTTTATCATGCGTATTTTATTGATTGTTGTGGGTTTAATATCCGGTTATGTGGCTTCTGCGCAATGGAAGGATTTCATGATTAGTGTAAGGGGTGATACGCTCAACCGGGTGGATATGAGCGGAAAGCGCCAGGGCCCCTGGGTAGTGCATGTAGATGCGCTGCGTGGAGAGCAGGGATATGATGAACAGGGGTATTATGAAGATGACCTGAAAGTGGGCAAGTGGGTGCGTTTTTCGCTCATGGGCGATAAGATTGCTGAAGAAAGCTATCGCTGGGGCTATCTCGACGGACGTTCCAAATATTATAACCATACCGGTAGCCTGATCCGTGAGGAAAGCTGGCGTGCTTTTGAACCCGGTAAGGCCTTTGATACAGTAGATGTAGTGGACCCAACCGATCCCTCACGAATTAAAAACCGGGTAGTGGTGAAAGTAGATGGTAAAACCATGCGCCATGGCGAGTGGAAATATTATGATGCAGACTGGGGTACTGTATATAAAACGGAGCAGTGGTTTATGGATTCACTCAAAACCGGTAAGGATCCCGATGCGCTCGCTGCTGAAGTAGAGGATGATCTTAAACCAATTGATGTCGGCGGCAACAAGAAGGATAAAAATGAATCAAAGAAGCCTCAGGCCATCCTGGATTATGAAAAGAAAAACTCCGGCAAAAAGAAGGTGAATGTGCGGGACGGACGGACAGGAGGAAATTAGCGTACAGAGTAAAGGGTTAAAGGTAGAAGGCAAAAGGTAAAAGGACTTTTCATTGGGCTAAGCCTTTTACCTTCTACCTTTCACCTTTAACCTCCTCTGAAGTAGTTGCTGAAGAACAACAGCTGATACTGCACTGCGTTGGCCCAGTAATTCCAGTCGTGTTTACCGGGACGCTCAATATAGTCGTGTGGTATTTTTAATTTTACCATTTTCTCGTGCAGGTGATGATTGATGTCATAAAAGAAATCTTCGGTACCGCAGTCGATAATCATACGCGGAGTGCCTTTCTCCATTTTTTCAACTACATGTAATACTGAATAGTTATCCCAGTTTGCAGCATAACGCACTGTGTCGCCAATTCGTTTGGATACGTCAAAGCGTGTACGCGAACTGTTGAGGTCTACACCGCCGCTCATGCTGCCGCAGGCGCCAAAGAAATCTGCATGACGGATGCCCAGGAATAAACCGCCATGACCACCCATGCTAAGGCCGGTAATGGCACGTCCTTTTTTATCGGGTACCACAGAATAGTGCGACTCGATATAGGCAGGCACTTCCGAAGCTATATATGTTTCATAACGCATGCTGCTATCGACCGGGCTGTCAAAATACCAGCTGCTGTAATCGCCATCGGGGCATACGATCATTAATCCATATTTATCTGCATAGGTCGACAGGGCGGGTACTTTCTGAATCCAGTTACTGTAGTTGCCGCTGTAGCCGTGCAGCAGGTATACCACCGGCCAGCCTGTGGCAGGCGGTACGGTAGCGGGTTGTATAACCACACAACGGATATCTTTTTTCATAGCCTGGCTGCGTATAACGACTGTATCGACCCAGCCTGCAGATGCACAGTTGACGATCAGTAATAGAAAAAGGGAAGCGATCAGTTTTTGCATGCCTTAAAGATAGTTAAATGCGGGAGTGGGTTGCATGGGCAGGGTGTTGTTTTTATTGGGTTGTCAGCTTTCAATTGGTAGTTCCGCGTGTATTGCCGGCCTGTCACAGTCACGGGTGCAGGTTTTGCGTTTAATTTGGGAATTTGCTTTCTCTGATGTATTTTTGATATCAAAATGATATCAAACTCAACGCATATGGAAAAGATCATTAAACCCGTATCGGGATTTTTTGCCCTGTTGCTGGCATTCGTTCTTTTGATCGGAGGCATAGCCCTGATGGCTGTATTTAATCCGGACCAGCAGGGATCGCCCGCACTATTTATAGTGGGATTGTTGCTGGCTATAACATCGATTTTTTTATTTAAAGGGCTTACCATTATAAACCCCAATCACTCGCGTGTGTGTGTATTCTTTGGTAAGTATGTAGGTACGGTAAAAGAAAAGGGATTGAAGTTTATCAATCCCTTTTATAAACGTATCAATATCTCATTGCGTGCGCAGAACCTGGAAAGTTCCAAACTGAAAGTGAATGATAAAATGGGTAACCCGATCGAGATCGGTGCGGTAATCGTATGGCAGGTACGTGATACCTATAAAGCCGCTTTTGAAGTGGCGAATTACGATCAGTATGTTAAGGTGCAGAGCGAAGCTGCCATTCGCCATCTGGCCAATAGTTTCCCTTATGATAACCTCGAAGATGAAACAGCTGATATAACCCTTCGCGATGGGGCGCTGAAAGTAAACCAGATACTGGAAGAAGAACTGAATGAGCGACTGGCTCCTGCCGGTCTGGTGATTATTGAAGCGCGTATCAGCCACCTGGCCTATGCAGCGGAGATTGCCGGAGCCATGCTGCAACGTCAGCAGGCTACTGCTATCGTAGCTGCACGTACCAAGATAGTGGAAGGAGCAGTAGGCATGGTAGAAATGGCACTCGAGATGCTGGCCGCCAAACAGGTGGTGGTACTCGACGATGAAAAGAAAGCGGCCATGGTGAGCAATCTGATGGTAGTGCTTTGCGGAGAAAAAGCCGCTTCACCTGTGCTGAATACCGGCACCCTTTATCAGTAAAATTAAATGAGACCTGGGTATGGGCGACAAGAAATCATTTGTGATCAGGATTGATGCAGATACTTATAAGGCGCTGGAAAAATGGGCAGCCGATGAGTTTCGCAGTGTGAACGGGCAAATTGAATGGGTGCTTTATCAAAAGCTGAAAGAGGCCGGCCGCATCCGCGATACTCCCGAGAAAGGAAAACAAAAGTCCCCGAAATAAGGAATCGAAGAAAATAGAATCTATAAGGTACTTCCGGCCGCCTGTGATAGCAGGCGGCTTTCTTTTTCAACCATCAGATTCTCTGTAGCCCAGGCCAGAGTTTACCTGATATGCCGATCAGGGTTCGGAACGCTGAAGCGAGCGTGGCAACAGGCGATGCCAGTAGTAATGCAGCTGGGCTCATAAAAAAATATTAGCTTAGTAAGCGGGTTTTGATTCTGACATGGATTGTTTGGAAGAATACCGACGCGCAGAAGTATTTAGCATGCTAATAATTATTTCCTTTATCGGATTATCTACGAGGCGATAAATGTCGCTTTCAACCCTACAGTTTGTCGTATTTGCACAACCTGAAGTCTGTTTTTGTTCCTGAGATTTGTTGTACAACAAAACGATCCTTCATATGAACAGACATTTTCTAACCGGTCTTTCCCTTTTTATTGTATTGCTGATGGCATCCTGCCAGCAGAGTACGAAGGAAGGAGGAAAAGATTCCGCAACTACAAAAGACACGGCTGCGGCCCAGCCGGTAAAGCCGGCTGAGAGCGGCTATGCAGATGTAAATGGTCTTAAAATGTACTACGAAGTCTATGGTACCGGTAAACCCATTGTCCTCATACACGGCTCCTTTATGAATATTCCGATGAACTGGGCGCATGTGATACCGGTGCTGGCAAAAGACCGCAAGGTGGTGGTAGCAGAAATGCAGGGGCATGGCCGTACCAAAGATATTGCCCGTGCATTCAGCTACGAAGGCATGGCCGATGATGTATCGGGCCTTCTTAAACAACTAAAAATTGATAGCGCCGACATACTGGGCTACAGCATGGGTGGGGGCGTTGCTTTTCAGATGGCAGTGCGCCACCCGGAGCAGGTACGCCGGCTTGTGGTATTGTCCGGAACATACGCACACGATGGCTGGTGGCCCGATGTGGAAGCCAGCTTTGCAACTTTTACGGGCGATATGTTTAAAGGAACTCCGATTCAGAAACAGTATGACAGTCTGGGCAATGATCCCGCCCGGTTTGATGACTACATTAAAAAAGTGCTGAGTATTGATCTTAAACCCTATGACTGGTCCAATGAAGTAAAGAAAATTCAGGTGCCCATATTTATGGCGGTCGGTGATGCGGATGGCGTACGGTATGAACATGCGCTGGAACTGTTTCGTGCCAAAGGCGGCGGAAAGATGGGCGATATGCACGGCCTGCCCAAATCGAGACTGGCGATTCTGCCAGGCACCACTCATATCGGCATGATGATGCACACCGACTGGCTGATACCCATGGTAACTGACTTTCTGGATTCGGACCTGAATGCTCCGCCGCCATCGTTTTAAGACAAAGTATAAAGGTTTAAAGGGTATAAGGAGTATAAAGAGTATAAAGAGTATAAAGGGTTTAACGGGTTTAACGGGGAATGCCCGGCCTGGCAGGAAAAAAATGAAAAATACTGGCAAGCCAGCATCCGGATTTTTTGAATAAACAAATAGAAAAGGCCCTATACCTTCTGCCTTTTCCCTTCCGCCTTATTATTTACATTCGTTATCAAAGCAATTATAATGGCAACTTCAACCAAACGTCCTTCGCCTTATGGCCCCCGCAAGTTTGCAAGTATTGATGATTACCATTCTTCTTTCGAAGGAGATGTAAGGAAAATACTCGATCAGATGCGGGCTGCCATCCGCCAGGCCGCTCCTAAAGCCACCGAAGTGATCAGCTATAATATGCCGGCGTTTAAGGGAAACAAAAACCTGGTGTATTATGCTGCTAATAAAGAGCACCTGGGTTTTTATCCCACTCCATTGCCGGAAGATATTTTTGGCAAAGACCTGGAGGGATACCAGCGTTCAAAAGGCGCTATTCAATTTCCTTATAGCAAACCCTTTCCGGTCGCACTGGTAAAAAAGATTGTGAGCTATCGCGTAAAGATGGATGCGGCCGCAACAGAGGTGAAGCCGGCCAAATCCGTTTCCAAGTCAGCGAAAAGAAAGACTGCAACAAAGAAGAAAACGGCTGTTAAATCAAAGAGTCGGAGATAACGCAGGATTTCATTTTAATCTTTTTCGTAAAATTTTCACTGCTGTTTCTGTAGCGACGCATTGCAATGCGTCGCTACAGAATGCATTGTAATGCGTCGCTACAGAATGCATTGTAATGCGTCGCTACAGAATGCATTGCAATGCGTCCCTGCAAAACAACGGTATAATCTTTATCATGCATATAAAAAAGGAGGTCCGCAAATATTGCGGACCTCCTGCCTTTTTTCTTACACCTCTAACCTTTTATCAGAATCCTTTCTTCTCAGCTGCTTTCTGCATCGGGTTGATGCCTTGAGGCTGCTGTACATTTTGTTTTTGTTTAAACAACTGGAACTTGCTGGGAGCAGCAATGGTATTCCAGCTATTGTTTGATTCATCCACATCGGCGGTTTCGCGCATGGGATCGAGCTTTATGGATGCTACTTCTTTATCTTTCATGAAGGTCTTGATGACTTTGCCTTCATTCGCACGCCATACCTGTACAGGAATGCGCTCCACTTCTTTGCTGCCGTCTTTGTATGTCCATTCGATGATGATAGGCATTACCAGACCACCTTTATTGCTGAAGGTTAGCTCGTAGAAGTGTTTGTTGCCGTATTTCTGTTTGCCTGCTTCATCGAGGCTTTCTACCTGGGCTTTGAATTCTACGGCATATTTAGCGGTATCGTGTTTTTCGATGCCGCGGTCATAGCGCCAGTAAAAATCACGCAATGAAGTATCGCGGTCTGTTTCAAACACAATATTCTTATCAGTCTTGTTGCGAATCTTCGACAGGTCTTCAAAGTCGTTTACCAGCGGTTTGGGTAATCCGCGCATAACAACAGTGTCATTGCGCATGGGAGGGATAGCCGTTACATCAGGTTTTGCATATTTTACTGTGTCGAGCGAAATATCAACCGCATCGGTGCCAAAGAACCAGCCTCTCCAGAACCAGTCAAGGTCTTCACCGGTAGCATCTTCGATAGTGCGGAAGAAGTCGGCCGGTGTTGGTGATTTGAATGCCCAGCGGCGTGCATATTCTTTAAAGGCATAGTCAAACAGCTCGCGGCCCACAATAGTCTCACGCAGTATGTTGAGTGCGGTAGCGGGTTTGTCGTATGCGTTTGCGCCAAAGTTGTTGATGTTTTCTGAATTGGTCATGATGGGCTCCAACTGATCTTTGGGAAGCTTCATGTAGTTGGTGATAGTCCAGGGGGCGCCTTCGCTGGAAGGGAATGTATTATCCCATAATTCCTGGGTCAGGTACTGGAGGTAAGAGTTGAGGCCTTCATCCATCCAGCTCCACTGGCGCTCATCGCTGTTGACGATCATGGGGAAGAAGTTGTGGCCTACTTCGTGAATGATCACATAGATCGCAGCGTTGCGTGAATTTTCTGTATAGCTGCCATCTTTCTGGGCGCGACCGGGGTTGAAGCAGATCATGGGATATTCCATACCCTGGTTGCCTTCTACAGACTGGGCAACGGGATAGGGGTAAGGGATAGAAAATTTAGAATAGGTTTTGATTGTATGTGCCACAGCTTTGGTAGAGTAGCGGCGATAGATAGGATATGCTTCTTTACCGTAAAAACTCATCGCCATTACTTTTTTGCCTTCTACAGTAACCGGCATGGCATCCCATACAAAGCGGCGGCTGCTGGTCCAGGCAAAGTCGCGTACATTATCGGCCTTATAGATCCAGGTTTTTTTGGCTGTGCTTTTTTTAGCGGCAGCTTTTTCGGCCTCATCGAGTGTTACGATCTCGATAGGTTCTTTACTGGTCTGTGCTTTTTGCCAGCGGGCAGCTTGTGTGGCATTGAGGTTTTGTGCATAGTTGAGACACTCGCCGGTAGAACCAACTACGTGGTCGGCTGGTACAGTCATCTGTACTTTGAAGTTGCCGAAGCTGAGGGCAAATTCACCGCGACCGGTGAACTGGTGGTTTTGCCAGCCCTGATCATCGCTGTATTTACACAGGCGGGGATACCATTGTGTGATGGTATAAGCGTTGTTGCCGTCATCGAAACTTTCATAACCGCCGCGTGCTCCACCAAAACGCTGAAAGTCGCCGCGATTGGCCAGTTTATAGCTCCAGTCGATTTTGAAGACAAACTTCTGACCGGGTTTGAGTGGTGCAGGCAGTTCAACCCGCATCATGGTTTTGTTGAGCAGGCTTTTTAATGGCTTGCCGGTGATATCTACCAGTTTTGATATCTGGAAGCCATAGCCATTGTCTGATTTTTTTTCTTCCAGTACATCCAGCATTTTATCCGATGCCTGGCGGGGCATTGGATTGCTCGACTGGTAGTTGGCATTGTTTACCGTGCTGTGCTGGTTTTCGTCGAGTTGCAGCCAGAGGTAGGTGAGTACATCGGGCGAATTGTTGAAATAAGTGATGGTTTCGGAGCCGGTCAGTTTGTTGTTGGGCTCGTCAAGTTCACACTTGATGTCGTAATCGATACGCTGCTGCCAGTACTTGGGACCGGGTGCACCGCTGGCGGTACGGTATTCATTGGGCGTGGGCAGGGTTGTGCCCAGTTGCTCAAATTTGTTACCATGGTTGCTGCCAGGGTTGTTTTGAATGTTTTGCGCATGGCTGCTAAAGAACAGACCAGTGAGCGTAATAAAAAAAGGAACTACCTTTTTCATGATGATTGTTTTTATATCAGGAGTGTCAGGGAATACGTTCAAGTGCCATTTTTAAAGACATGAGAAATACACCACCCGAAAGGAATAATACCCATTCCCTTCGGTTTGCCCGCAGCAGGCCGGTTATAAACTGCGTCAGCAGAAGCAGGATCAGGACTACTACTATCTGTCCGGCTTCCAGTCCCACATTGAAGCCAAAGAGACTCCAGCCCAGTTGCTGATCCTGTGCCAGCATAAAGCGGATTGAATTGGCAAAGCCCATTCCATGGATCAGGCCAAAAAACAAAGCCAGAAAATAGTTGATGCGTACGGAACGTGGCGTAAATTTCTTCTGAAATACATTAAAAAAAGCGGTAAGTACGATGGTGACAGGGATTAGGAATTCTACCCATTTGCCGGGAAAGCGTACCACATCGAGGACACTTAAAGCCAGGGTAATAGAATGACCAATGGTAAAAGCTGTTACCAGAATAAGCACCTGTTTCCAGTCGCGCAGCACATAGATGGCGCACAGTGCGGCAATAAACAGCTGATGGTCCAGTGCATCGGGGCTGATAATATGTTCCCAGCCCAGGCCAAAGTAAAATCCGAAGTCTCCCATGGTAGTTTGCTCGCAAAACAGGGGGGCAACCATTCCTGTAAAATCTGCGTCACTGTGTTGCGGGGATCAAAATAAGCCAGACTTTTGTAAGCGAAAAAAAAATTTGGTCAATGGTAGCATGGTTCAATAAATGGCTGATGATATCGCTGTTGTGCGGCGGAATTGTAAGTACGACAGTTGTCGGACCCCGGATTGGCCCCCAACCCGCGGCTACGCCAGCTATTCTGCACCCCCTGCACCTGGGCGTTACGGAAACAGAGCATAATGCGGCTGACCAGACTCTCGAGATCAGCTGCAAGCTGTTTTCAGACGATTTTGAGCGGATTCTCGAAAAAGTATATGACCGGGATATAGATCTGATCAATCCGCCTGACCGGGCTGCTGTTCAGGCGGTGATCAACGATTATGTTCGCAAGCACCTTTCTTTTAAAGTAGATGGCAAGCCCATCACTATCACCTGCATAGGCTTTGAGCCCGATCATGAAGCCACCTACAGTTATTTTCAGGCCGATGGGATAAAAGAAGTGAAAAAGGTCGAAGTGACCAGTACGCTGATGTATGATCTGTTTGATGACCAGACCAATATCTTCCACATTAAAGTAAATGGTAAGCGGAAAAGCAGTAAGCTGAATTATCCCGCCAGGGTAACAGAGATCAGTTTTCCCTGATCATTTTACTCCTCCATCTCTTCACGAATCTTTTCACTGATCTTCACCAGTATTTTATCGATACGGTGACCATCCATGTCTACGATTTCGATGGTGAAGCCTTTCCATTCCAGTTTGTCGCCTGTATGAGGGATCCGCTCCAGCTTGTGCAGGATAAAACCGGCCAGGGTGTCAAACTCCTGCTCGCCTTCGTGCATCCATTCCTGTTTTTCGAAGCGGGTAAGGAAGTCGTAAAAAGGTATCTGAGCATCTACCAGGTAGGAGCCGTCTTCGCGTTCTTTAATCTCGTATTCGGGAATATCGGGCTGCGGCATATCTCCGATGATGGCCTCCAGGATATCGTTGAGCGTGATCATGCCCAGGATAGTACCGTATTCATCTACAATGAAGCAGGAGTGCAGCTGCGATTCCTTGAACTTTTCCATGACCTGGAAGGCGGTGTTGTTTTCGGGAACAAACAGGGCCGGCTTCATCAGGTTCTTGAAGGGAATATTATCGGGATTGGTATAAAGATCTTTTATTGATACCACTCCTTTGATATTATCAATATCCCGCTCACAGATGGGATACATGGAATGGGGTTCTCGCATGATTTTTTCCTTGATCGCTTCTTCTGTATCTTCTGTATTGAACCATACGATATCGCTTCGGTGCGTCATGAGTGAGGTAATGTTCCGGTCGCTGAGGTGAAATACGCGTTCAATGATCTCCTGCTCCGTTTCTTCGATCGTGCCCTGCTCGGTACCTTCACTGATGATAGCCTTGATCTCTTCTTCTGTTACCTGGTTGTCGTTTGACTTGAGTTTGAAAATAGAGACAATAGCATTGCTCGACTTGCTGAGCAGCCAGATAAAAGGGTAGGTGATGCGGCTGAGCCAGTGCATGGGACGAGCCACCGTTTTGGCAATAGCTTCGGGGTTGGAAAGGCCCAGACGTTTGGGAACCAGCTCACCAAAAATGATGGTGAAATAGGTGATGATGATAACTACAATGGCTGTTGCCAGGCCATGTGAGTAGGGTTGCAGTTTGGGCCAGCGATCAAGGTAAAGGGCAAAATCATCGGTGATCTTTTCACCGGAGTAGATACCGGTAAGGATACCTACCACCGTGATGCCCATTTGTACAGTAGAAAGAAAGTTTTCCGGTTTATTGGCGAGTTTCAGTGCCTCTTTTGCCTCTTTATCTCCCCTGTTTGCCTGTGCTTCCAGTCTCGACTTTCTGGCCGACACCAGTGCAATTTCAGCCATGGAGAAGAGGCCATTCAGCAGGATCAGTCCTGCCAGTATGAGTATTTCCATTTAAGAAGACAACGTTGGTTGTTTATCGAAGATAATGAATCCGTAGCGCTTGTTGTACAGACGACCGGTCAATGTGCCTAAAATGAGGCCGATCAGGGTACCGGCAATCACATCAAACGGGTAGTGTACGCCCACATAGATCTGTGCAAATCCAATGAGTCCGGCCCATACAAAACCAGTCAGTGCCCAGCGCCCCAGCCATTTACGGGTCGTAATAAAGAAAAAGGCAGCCATACCGGTGTGGTTGGCAGCATGATTGGAGGTAAAACTGTGCCCCGACGAGCAATAGTTGACCAGCAGCCGCACTTTCATCAAAAAATCGGGATCTGTGCAGGGACGCATCCGTTCAAAATTGTGTTTAAACAGGTAGGTGCCTGTCATATCGGTGAGGGCCACGGTGGCGAGCATAAATAAAACCCACCAGGCGCCCTTTTCTTTAAAATTGAGTAAAGCAAAACTGATCAAAAACAGGTATAAAGGTGCCCAGTTGAGCGCATTACGCATAAAAGGCATTACAAGATCAAACACGGGGTTGGCAAGCCGGCTGTTGACCAGCACAAACAGCCACTGATCCCATTGTTCGGCGGTATGAAGCACGCCCGCCTGTAAGAGTGAATCCATGGTGCAAATTTACCGAATTGCCGGAAATGCAGAGAATCATCGCATTGCCTGGTTGTGACTTTGTTTGAAAGGCCGGCAGGGATTTAGCTGCGCAAACCTGCGCTATATACGGGAAATGTTGCCCGCAGAAAACGCAGAATACCGCAGATAAAAGATTTCAACAGGGGTTAAATTGTGCTGCAACCCGAATTGAATCACTACCTATTACCACTAATCCTGTCATTACTTGTGTAAACGGATTAAAATGATTTTTTTTGCAATCCACCAGTCAACCCGTGGTTTTTTTAACTATGCTCAGAAGGTATAAAATACCGAAAACACTCTTGTGGGTGATCAACCTTTTCGGGCTGTTCCTTCTCATTTTTACCATCTTCCGGCTGACAACTTATTGGGCTTTCCGGCCACAGGATATCCATTTTACCGATGTGGTTCCTTCCTTTCTGATGGGGCTGCAGTTTGACCTGCGCTGGATTTCCATTCTATTATTGCCAATTGTCGTACTCAGCATGTGGCCACGTCTTTCGCCTTTTTATTCGGCCCGCAATAAGAAATGGTGGACCTGGTATCTGGCTGCAGCCACATTCATTGTCTTTTTCTTCTTTGCCGCCGATTTTGGCAGCTTTTCCTACAATCAGACCAGGCTTGATGCAGGAGCTATGAATTTTGTGGAGGACCCGGGTATATCCCTGCGTATGATGTGGCAGACCTATCCCTTGTTCTGGATGATGCTGGGCCTGCTGGTCACCGTATTGCTGTTTCGCTGGATGTATCACAAAAGCCACTGGCGGGTGATTCACCAGACCGATGGCCTTAAAATTCCCTATCGCCGTAAATTCTTCGTGGTAGCAGCTGTTGTGCTCCTGCTGTTTGTGTATGGCCGGGTAGGACAGACTCCGCTTGCCTGGAAACATTGTTTTGTTTTCCAGGACAACTTCAAATCATACCTGGCGCTGAACCCGCTTCAGAATTTTTTTACAACCTTGAAACTACGCCGGCCGGAGTATAATGAGCAAAAAGCGCGGGCAGCATTTCCGCTAATGGCCAAATGGATGCAGCTGCCCAATCCCGATAAGTTTTCTTACCGCCGTGTAATGGCGCCGGGCAGCCGTGCTGTGGAAAGCCGTCCCAATATCGTGTTGGTGATGTGTGAGTCATTCAGCATGTTTAAGAGCTCTATGAGTGGCAATCCGCTTAACACTACGCCGTTCTTCGATTCGCTTTCCAGCCAGGGTATATTTTTTGAACGATGTTTTTCGCCGCATTTCTCTACAGCCCGTGGCTTGTTTGCGCTTGTGACCGGCATTCCGGATGCGCAGTTATTTAAGTTTTCTACCCGTAATCCGCTCGCCAGCCGGCAACATACCATTATCGATAACTTTGAAGGATACAGCAAGCATTATTTCCTGGGCGGTGATCCGGAGTTCAACAACTTTAAGGGGCTGCTCGCCAATATTGATGGGTTGCAGATGCATACCGAAGGGAGTTTTACTTCACCAAAGATCAATGTATGGGGTATCAGCGATAAAGATCTGTTTCTGGAAGCCAACAAAACATTTGCTGCAGAGCAGAAGCCGTTTTTTGCCATCATTCAAACATCCAATAATCACCGGCCTTATATGATTCCACCGGCAGATACAGCTTTCGAAAAGCGTATTGTTCCGGATGACCTGCTTCGCAAATATGGCTTCGAATCGCTTGACGAGTACAATACCTTCCGTTATTCGGATTATTGTATCCGCCGCTTTATTGATGCAGCCAGCACCGAGGATTATTTTCACAATACCATCTTTGTATTTGTAGGCGATCACGGTGTGGCGGGCAATGCGGAAGCAATCTATCCGCCTGCCTGGACGCATCAGCGGCTTACAGATGAACACGTACCGCTGCTCTTTTATGCGCCATTTATACTTCAGCCGCAACGTCGCAGAGAAGTGGTATCGCAGATAGATGTGCTGCCAACGATTGCCGGCATGGTGCAGCAGCCATATGTGAATACCACGCTGGGTCGTGATCTGCTGGATCCGCAGAAACGCGGCAATTTTGCTTTTATCACCAATACGGCCGGTAAGATCGGGATGGTGACCGATGATTATTATTTTACCACCAATCTCAACTTCCCGGACGAACAAATGGTTTCCGTACGTTTTACCGAGCCAGTGCATTCCAGCAATCAGCGTGACTCTATTCAGCGTGAACTATCGGCATTTACGCAAGCGTTTTTTGAAACCGCGCGGTATATGATTATGAATAATAAAGCAGATTGAGAGTAGTTGACAGTTAACAGTTGACGGTATAAAGGGTATAAAAAGTATAACAAGTTTAAAGTGTTGTTGCTGTCATCTGTCAACTGTTAACTCAATTCACCGCTTCTTTCCGCTCCAGCTTTTCAATCATTCCTTGCACAGCTGTTTTATTGACGGCGTCGGGAGCAAGAGGCAGTGCCTGGCGTGCAAACTTAAGGGCCTGTTTGAGGTCGCCATTTGCAGAGAGACCGCGGCACATACCTACGAGAGTTGTAAACTGTCCGGGATGGGCCTTCAGGTTCTGTTTGAATACTTCCAGTGCAGCGGCGTGTTGCTTTTGCTGCAATAATTGCCGGCCATAATTATGCACTTCCTGCATGCTGGCGAGTGGCAATCCTTTTTGCATGAGCTGAGCGGCTTCTTCCTGTTTCCCCATTTTTTGCAATATTGCGGCTTTAACTGAGTAGGTGGCAAAAATGCGATCACCGCCAAAGGTGGGACTGTTGGCGCTATCGGCCCAGGCAAGCGCCTGCCCGAGGTTTACATTTCGTTGCAGACACCAGTTGGCCGCCATGTTCCAGCTTTCCCAGGTAAACCCTTTTTCCTGGCGCAGCTCTTTACGGAAACTTTCCAACTGGTCATTTACATAATCTGTTTCGATTGTAAACGGGATGCTTAATTTTTCCCATTTTAATGCTACTTGTGCCTTGTTTTCTGCAAAGGCGTTGAATTCGTATTTGAGCCATTCTACCGATTCTGTAAGGGCAACGGGTTTTACCGTTACGCGCAGGGCATCTTCTGCCGGGTTGTAGTAGTAGCTGCCCCAGGAGTCGGCATTGCGGGAAAAAATCAGTATACACTCATCTGGGCCGTAAGCAATAAAGAATCCATATTTGCCGGCAGATATGGGTTGGCCTTCAATTTTAACCGGACGGGTAAACTCAATCGTGGTATTTTCATTGGCACCGGCGCGCCAGGGTGCGGCTTTACTGCTGCCAAAACCCTGATCGGCAAATCCGGTATGCACGAGCACACCCCATATTTTCCCTTCCCGCCCTTTGACGCCTGGCCGGTCGTAATGGATCGTTACATCAGTCAGGCCGATTCGTTCAGAAACAGAAGCTTTTCTATTGCCGCCACTGGGGGCTACGGTGAGGGGAATCTGTGCTTGCAGGGCAAATGGAAACACCATGCAGCAAAGTACATAGAAGAGGTAACGCATAATGGTAGTTTTATAAAAGCAAGCTAGGAATTTACCGGATTTCGTGATCGGCGGATAGTGGTCAGCGGTCAGCGCTTTTTTTGAATGCCCGGAAAATGTAAGGGATGATGTATAAAAGTATAGCGGTATAAAAGTATAAAGGGTTTAAGGCAGAGGGGGAAAGATGGAAGCACATCTTTAAACTTTTTATACTGTCAACTGTGCACTATCAACTGTCCACTATTAAATCAATTTATGCTCATATGCATACTTTACCAGTCCGATTACGCTATTGGTGCCTGATTTGCGGAAGATGTTTTTGCGGTGAGTTTCTACTGTGCGTTCGCTGATGAAAAGAGCTTCAGCGATTTGTTTGTTGTTATATTCTTTTTCAATCAGGCGGATGATCTCTATCTCGCGTTCGGTGAGGTGGGCTTCTTGGTTTTGTTTCTTGCGCGTATCGGTTTTATGCAGTGCAGCAATTACTTCTTCGCTGAAGTAGATGCCCCCGGAAGCAATACGGGTGAGTGCCGTGACCAGCTCTTTTTGCCCGATATTTTTCAGCACATACCCGGAGATGTCGGCATGGGTGATCATGTCGTTGACCAGGTCGCCTTCGCCATTCATAGACAGGGCAAGAATCTTTACCCCTGGGAATTTTTCTTTAACCTCCCGGGCCAGTTCATTGCCGGGCATTTCGGGCATCATAACATCTGTAAGGAGGATGTCGATGGGAATAGTGGCCAGTTTTTGCAACACCTCTCGGGGGTTGGTGGTGGCAAAAGCAAAATGAAACTGCTCATTGCCGGCCAGCAGGGCCTGCAAGCCGTCAATCACAATCTGATGATCGTCTACAAATGCCAGTGTTATTTTCCCGTTTTCCATGCGGTGCCTCCAAAATACTATAAATTATGCAAGGGGGCTACAAAAATTGACCACTGCCATTAAAGAGGCACATGAATAGCCACCAGCGTACCACGTCCGGGGCTTGTGTCAAAATCAACTGTTCCTTTCAGGTATTGAATACGGGTAAGGATGTTTTTCAGGCCGATACCTTCAAATTTAGACTGGTCGGTAACAGCAAATCCTTTTCCATTGTCTTCAATAGTGGCGCTGATACCGTCTTTGTCTCTGGTGATGGAGATATCTAGTGTGGTGGCACCGCTGTGTTTGATCACATTGTTGACACATTCCTGCACTACGCGGTATAAAACGGTTTCAACATTGCTGTCAAGACGCTCATCAAGCCCTTCTGTGTAGATATGCACCTGCAGGGCGCGCTTATCGATTTTGTCAATAAAATCGCGGACGGCACTCGCCAGGCTGTTTTTGAGGAGCGCATTGGGCATCATGTTGTGCGATACGGCTCTTATTTCCTTGCAGCTTTCGTCGACCAGGCCAATAATTTTTTCAAATGATTGCAGTTGTTCCTGTGGCAGCTGAAGATTGGCTTCAAAGGCCGAAAGATTCATTTTGGCCGCACTCATCATTTGTCCCACGCCATCGTGCAGATCGCGGGCTATGCGTTGCCGTTCATCTTCTTCGGCTTTGATCACCGCACGGGTAGCCAGTTCCTGTTGACGGATGATCTCGTCGCGCAGCCGGGCCTGCTGCTTCAGCCGGTAGCGGCGATACATGGATATGCCCAGCATCAAAACCAGTATAAATACACCCGATACGGCCCATATGACTACATTCTTTTTACTTATCTCGGCCTGCTGCAGGAGTATTTCCTGCTCTTTCTTCTCGGTTTCATATTTAACCTCCATATCGGCCATTGCCTTCAGGTTGGCTTCGTTGAGAAGGGTGTCTTTGATGGAGGAATACAACTGCTGATAACGTAAAGCCTCCCGCAGGTTACCCGTAGCGGCATAATATTCTGCACTTGTTTCGTAGAGGTATTTACGGTCATCTTTGCGATTGGTTTCATCAACGATGACCCTTGCACTGTCGAGTGCAGCGCCGGCTTCGGCATACCGGCCCAGGCGTGTCTGAGCTTGAGCCAGTCCCAACAGGGGAGATGCCAGATTGCGCAGGTTACCCATTTGCCGATTGAGGGTCACAGAGCGATTGAAGTATACCCTTGCAGAATCATTTTCGGCCTGATCCAGGAATATCCTGCCAAGGTCAGAGGCTACCATGGCTATCTGCCGTACATCGTTGGTGCGTTCGTAAATCTCGAGTGATTTATTGATAGCAGCGCGTGCTTCGTTGAATTGTTTTTTTTCAGAAAAAACGGAACCAAGCGTTTGATAACTAATACCCAGTTCATTCCAGTCTTTATTGGCTTCCTGTATGCGGATGCCCGACTGAAGGTGTTGTATCGCTTTATCATATTCCTTTTTGCGACGATAAACGATAGAGATGTAGTTATGTGTTTTGGCTATCGCCAGCTGGTCATTGAGTTTTTCAAACTGACGAAGTGCATAAAAGAAATTATCAAGCGCCTTGTCGTAATCGCCAATATCCTTGTAGATAAAACCAATATTGTTGTAGCTCATGGCGATGCCTGAAGAATCATGCGCCTGCTGGCGTATCTCCAATGCGCTTTTATGTTTGTCGAGTGCCTGCGGGTATTCGCCCAGTTCTATATGGATATTGGCTTCGTTGTTGCGGGCAAAAGCCATATTGATTTTATCGCCTGCCTGCCGGGAGTATTCATAATATTTCTGAAAGGCCTGCATGGCTTCAGGGTATTTGCCCTGCATATACGATGCATAGCCAATAGAGTTCCAGGCAAACGCATTGTAGCGGGGAGACCCTTTGAGTGTTTCATTCTTCTGAAGGGCTACCTGTGCGTAGTAAATACCGGAATCGGGTTTTGTCCACCGGTAATATTCTGCAATGCGCAGCAATGTACGCACCTGTTGCGTATCGGCGGGTTGGGAAGCTGCCTGTTTCAGCAGACTGTCAATATTGGTGGTTTGGGCAGCTGCCCAAAAGGGAGCCACCAGTAGGAGCCCGAGCGCCCAGCGGTTCATTGGTGTTCGCATGTGGTATGTTTTCGGACAGGTATTACAGACCCAGTACTTCTTTCATACTAAAGATACCGGTTTTGCCCTTTAGAAACTCAGCGGCTACTACGGCTCCGCTGGCAAAACCTTTGCGGCTGTGTGCGGTATGAATAATCTCAATATCATCAATAGAAGATGTATAACGGATGCTGTGTGTACCAGGTGCAGGATCTTCACGCTTGCTGATAATCGCCAGCTGACTGGCATCGGTAGCAGGCTCATTTACCCAGTTTTTCTTACGGGTTACCTGCTGCAGTACCTGCTCTGCCAGAGTAATGGCGGTGCCGCTGGGTGCATCTTTCTTTTGTGTATGATGAATCTCTTCCATTACCACATCATATTCCGGATGTGAGGCCATAAGAGCGGCCAGCTTTTTATTGAGTTCAAAAAAAAGATTGACTCCCACACTGAAATTGCTGGCATACAGAAATGCACCCTGGTGTTTCCTGCAAAGGTCTTCTACGGTTGGCAACTGCTCTGTCCAGCCGGTAGAACCGCATACTACAGGTATGCCCCATTGCAGCAGAGATGTTATGTTGCTGAAGGCGCTGTGCGGACTGGTAAACTCGATAGCTACATCGGTACCAGCCAGGTGGCCGGCGTTAAAATCGCCCAGATTGTCTTCATTGATTCGTGCTGAGATATGGTGTCCGCGTTGCAGGGCAATTTCTTCAATGGCTTTTCCCATTTTACCATAACCGATCAGGGCAATATTCATAGCTTGAGTTTAGTAGAATTGAAAAGGCAAGATAAGATAAAATGGGCATGGCTCAGAACTGCGAAGGCAGCATGCGTACCTGCGACGATGGCTTCTTACCAATCTGAAGTACGAGGCTAAGGCCGGTGGTGCCGGCTATTTCGCTCCGGCCAGGCTTGATGCGAAGACTCAGGTCAGGGCTCACATCAAACGACTTGAGATGTGCATCAACAGCAGCATCTACCACGTTTAATCCCCACATGATAAGAAAAAAAACGGCCGAGTAATCAATATCCCTTCTGAACTGATCGCGATAGGAGCGGAGAGAAGATTCGCTCAACGGTTTAAGTACATCTTTGATCTGGCTGTACAATGCAGAGTCAGTAAAGTTGACGCGCATATTATATTTTACGCGATAGGCAAAACGGGTGTCGCGATAGTTTTTCAGATTATAAAAGAAAATGCCGGCAGTTGTTCCCAGTGCACCATATACAATCGGTACCTTCCAGTATTTGCGATTGTACACCTGACCCCAGCCTGGAATGATGGCGGAACGAAGTGCTGCCTTGCCAGGATTATACTCATGCACCTTCTTTTTTTTCACGCTATCTGAGGCAGAAGTGCCGCTGGCAACAACAGTATTTTTTGAAATGCTGTCTGTCTGGGAAATGCCGGTTCTGGCCAGCAACAACACTACCAGCAGGAAAAATAATTGTCGAAAACTTTTTAGCTTGTTCATGTATCAGTCATGCGGTCATATCAGCCAACCTGCACACCCATTATCTGCAGCAATTTGGTCAACTCTTCGTTTGAATAATAATCAATCAGTATCTGACCATTGCCACCCTTGCTGTGTTTCAATTTCACGCGGGTGCTTAAATGCGATGCTAAGTTATCTTCTATTTTCTGGTAGGTAGGAGCCAGGCTGCTTTTTGCCGTTTTTTTAACAGCTGTACCCTGTTTATAGAGGTTGCGCACAAGTGCTTCTGTCTGGCGCACGGAGAGATCTTTGCTGGTGATCTCTTTGAATATAAAAAGTTGCTTATCGATAGTGTCTACATTGATGAGCGCGCGGGCATGCCCCATGCTGAGCGAGCCATTACGTACGGCCAGTTGAATATCGGGTGGCAGTTTGAGCAGGCGTATAAAATTGGCAACGGTACTGCGGTCTTTACCCATGCGTTCTGCAACCTGCTCCTGAGTATAATCCAGTTCTTCCATCATCCGCTTATAGCTCAGCGCCACTTCCATGGCATTGAGATTTTCGCGTTGAAGGTTTTCCAGCAGGGCCAGTTCCAGCAGTTCCATGTCATTGGCCTGGCGGATATAGGCCGGGATGTCTTTCAGGCCGGCCAGTTTGGAAGCCCGTAGCCGGCGTTCACCGGAGATGAGGCGATATTTACCGGATGGAAGTTTTGAAACCGTGATAGGCTGAATGATATCATGCAGTTTGATCGATTCGGCCAGTTCTTTTAATGCCTGTTCATCAAAATCGCGACGCGGTTGCTTGGGATTGGTATCGATATCGGCAACAGGTATACGATTAATGCCGGTAGCATTCTCTACTACAGTTGGTTTGAGGTTGCCGGTTCCTGTTTTCAGATCGCTGTCGATACTTTGCAACAGGGAGCGGATACCTTTTCCTAATGCGTCTTTATTTTGTTTGGGGTTGGTCATGGTAAGCTATTTGCGTGGGGCCGGTGGCCCGCATCATCGGGGATATTCCCCTTATAATTCAAGGATCCTTTCTTCCTGTTTGATCTTCGTCATGTTATTTTTCTGCAGGATCTCTTTGGCCAGGTTAAGGTAGTTCATGGAACCTTTGCTGGCTGCGTCGTAAAGTATAACGGGTTTACCCACGCTGGGAGCTTCAGAAAGGCGTGCATTACGATGTACAATGGTACTGAATACCAGATCTTCGAAATGGCGTCTTACTTCACTCACCACCTGGTTGCACAGGCGCAGACGACCATCATACATGGTCATCAGGATGCCTTCAATAACCAGTTCTGGGTTGAGACGGCTTTGAACGATCTTAATGGTGTTCAGCAATTTGCCCAGGCCTTCCAGGGCAAAAAACTCACATTGCACAGGTACTACTACCGAGTCGGAGGCGGTCAGGGCATTTACAGTGATGAGGCCCAGGGACGGGGAACAGTCAATAATAATAAAGTCATAATCGTCTCTGACCGGTTCCAGCATGTTTTTGAGGACCATTTCGCGGTTGGGATAATTGATCATCTCAATTTCAGCACCTACCAGGTCGATATGGGATGGGAGCAGGTCGAGGTAGGGGATTTCTGATTTAAGTATCACATCTTTGGCCTTGGCCTCATTGACCATGCAGTCGTAAAGACTTTGCGTAACGTTATGAAGATCAAAGCCTACGCCTGTAGTGCTATTTGCTTGCGGGTCGCCATCCACCAGCAGGGTCCTGTATTCGAGTACAGCAAAACTTGCCGCCAGGTTAATGGCGGTGGTGGTTTTGCCCACGCCACCTTTTTGGTTTGCCACGCCTATAATTCTAGCCATGCCGGTATCTCCTGAAAAATTTAAGTTAATAGGTAAAGATGCTACCAGAAGACTGGAGTTCAAAATTTAGTTTTGCCCATCCGGTCCGCCCTATCCGGCAAAAATAAGTTTTCGGCAAAAACTATTTATCAAGGTGGCTGTTTAATTTTGAATCCTTCATTTATGCGTAATTCTCCGTTTTGGTGGATCCTCATAGGTTTTATGGTTTTACTGGATATCTACGTATTCCAGGCCGTAAAAACGCTGGCCTGGCCGGCTGCCACCCGTACCCGTACTATCATTTTTATAGGTTACTGGACCATATCGGTAGTAGCTCTTTTGCTGCTGATTTTTCTGCCTTACCTGCATTTTGACCAGCAATCGCGGATGCTGAAAAGCACCATTTTTGCCCTGATTGCGGGACTTTTCTTTGCCAAATTCATTGCAGCGCTGTTTTTCTTTATTGATGATGTGCGCCGCGGCGTGCAATGGATGGCAGGGCTTTGGGGTGCCAGGGGAGGTGAAGGCGATGTGGTGCAGCAGCCCGGCATAACCCGATCGGCTTTTCTGACCTGGACAGGTATGCTTTTTGGAGGCGGTCTTTTCGGCTCACTGATTTATGGTTTTGGTAATCGCTACAAATACCAGGTCAAAACGATTCCGGTCACTTTCAACAATCTTCCTGAGGCTTTTCGTGGATTACGGATTGTACATATTTCTGATATTCACTCCGGCAGTTTTACCGATAAACAAGCTGTAAAAAAAGGTGTGGAAAAGATCATGCGCGAAAAACCTGACCTGATCTTCTTTACCGGCGACCTGGTAAACAATACAGCCGATGAAATGGACGAATACCAGGAAATATTTGCCCAACTCAGCGCACCCATGGGAGTATACTCGACCCTGGGTAATCATGATTATGGCGATTATGTACAGTGGGATACTCCTGAAGCTAAAATTGCCAACCTTGACCGGTTGAAGCAGGTGCATGCCTCTATGGGCTGGAAACTGCTCATGAATGAACATGTGGTGCTGGAAAGAGACGGAGAAAAAATCGCGATCCTGGGTATCGAAAACTGGAGTGCCAAAGGCCGTTTTCCCAAATATGGTAAAATGCAGGATGCCCATGCCGGCACCGAAGCCTATCCCTTTAAGATATTACTGAGCCATGACCCTTCACACTGGGATGGAGAGGTAAAAGAGAAATATCCTGATATTGACCTTATGCTGTCTGGCCACACGCATGGAATGCAGTTTGGTGTGGAGTTGCCCGGGTTCAAATGGAGTCCCGTTCAATATATGTATCATCAATGGGCCGGATTGTATGAGACAGGCAGTCAGAAGCTGTATGTAAACCGCGGCTATGGTTTTCTCGGTTATCCCGGACGGGTAGGTATATTGCCGGAAATTACTGTCCTGCATCTTGCCTGATAAATTAACAGTGGCATTAAACCTTTGGTGAATATTGTGGTCAGACTGTCCGCAGACCTGCACCATAACCACCGATCTAAACATACCCGATGATAAAACACATCCTGGTACTCCTGCTTACATTGGGTATAACCAGTACCTGTCTGGCTCAAAAAAATATGCCCGATACTACCGTTACGGCTGGTGTGGATATGGATGATCTGGATGACCTCGATGACTTGTTGAATGACCTCGAACTCTTTCTTGATTCCTTATTACGTCCCCGGAGTTATACTGTCATTGGGTTATCTGCTTCACCGGGCTATTATAATTATAAAGGCAGCCTGCTTACGCAAACCCGTATTCGTACCGAATCGAAACTGACCTGGGCACCCATGCTGGCCTATTATCACCGGTCAGGTCTGGGATTGTCTGCATCAGGATTTCTAATAGAAGAAGAAGGAAAGCTCAACCTTTTTCAATATGCTGTTACTCCTTCTTATGATTATCTGAGCAACCGGGCGCTGGCAACAGGCATCTCTTATACCCGTTATTTCTCTAAAGACTCATTGCGGTTTTACGTATCGCCTTTGCAAAATGAGCTGAGTGCTTATTTCACTTACCGAAAAAGCTGGCTCAAACCTTCTGTCATTGTCAATTATGCCTGGGGCAACCGGGAAGAGTTGAAAATGCGACTGGCTTTTATTGAATCATTGCGCCTGCGCAGACGCCTGCTCGACTACCTGCAATCACGCTACGATCAATCAGTGAGTGATATAAGTATAACGGCTACAGTGGTGCACGATTTTTACTGGTTGCAGGTATTGGGCAAAAAGGATAATATAAGGCTGACGCCGCAATTATTATTTACCAGTGGCACCCAGCAGTACGGATTCAATCAAAAAGTGAATGATTACTCGCTCACCAAACTAACCCGTAGCAACCTGCTGGCCACTGCAAGGGAATTCAATCTCGATAGCCGCAAGGAATTTAAGCCGCTTTCGCTGGGATTTTGCCTGCGTGCGGAATACGGTATAGGCAAATTCTATATCCAGCCCCAGTGCCTCGTTGATTATTATTTTCCCGCCAAAGAAAACAACTGGTCCTCTATTTTCTCCATAAATGCCGGGTTCAATTTCTGATTTTAGAAAACCTTCACAAACGGACGGCAATAACAACGTCTGAAAAATGTTTTAATAATCTTAAAGCGTTCAGCCGTTAATGCAAATTAACAGCGATGCAAATCTGCTGGCATTAATCTTGGATTTCATCTGCTCTAAAACTTTAATTATTTATGAAAGCAAAACTCTTCCTTCCGCTCGCAGCAATGCTATTCCTTTCTTCGGCAGCCATGGCCCAGTTTCATATCGGGATCAAAGGCGGAGCCAACATTTCGAAAGTGGATGGCGCTTCTTTTAAAGACAAGTTTAGCTATGGGTACCATTTGGGTGGATTTGCTGAAATCGGACTGGGTCGCAAATTTGCGATACAACCCGAAGTGCTGTTTAACCAGTACAACACTACAGTAGACAGCAACTTCAATCATGTCTATGAAAGCGTATTCAATTCAGACCAGAGCAAAGTAAGGCTCAACTATCTCTCCATTCCCATTTTACTTAACTACAAACTTATTGGCAATTTTCTGACTCTGCAGGCTGGTCCCCAGTTTAGCGTACTGATGGATCAAAACAAAAACCTGTTGCAAAACGGAGGTAAAGCTTTTTCAAATGGCGATTTTGCCATGCTGGGTGGTGTGCAACTCAAATTGAGTGCTTTGCGCATTACGGGAAGGTATGTGGTAGGGCTTAACAATATTAATGACATCGATAACCGCGATCGTTGGAAAAATGAAGGATTCCAGCTGTCGCTTGGTCTTGCTCTCTGATCTTCGAAAACAGCCATGAAAGGCCCGTCACCTGTTCAGGTGCGGGCTTTTTTATTGTGAAAAGGGACGCAAACTGGCAGGCAGCCAGGCTTAATTTAGCTTTTTTGTCGCTTCATTATCAACATATTTGCCTGGTTTGGCAGTTACCGGCACGCGGCACGATCATTGAAACGGGTACATTCCTATTATTTTTGTAGCCCGCCTCTGGCGGGGTGACAATATGACCCTAGAAGCCAAAGAATATGAGTTTTGACAAGTTAATTTTCCGCCCGGAAGATGAGATGGATTTTTTACCCATTATCCCGCTCAACGAATCGGAACAGGATGACACCAATGGAATTGAAATTCCCGATGAAATAGCACTCCTGCCACTTCGCAATACCGTGCTTTTCCCCGGCGTGGTACTGCCTATCACTGTAGGACGCGACAAGAGTATTAAAGCTGTACAGGAAGCCTATAAAGCCGATAAACTGATAGCCGTAGTGGCTCAGAAGGACAGTACGGTCGAAGATCCTGCTATAACCGATCTCGAATCGATCGGTACTGTAGCACGTATCGTAAAACAGATCCGTATGCCGGATGGCGGCACTACGATCATCATTCAGGGTAAGAGCCGTATCCGAATCGAGGCTATCACGATGGAAGATCCCTATTTCAGGGCGCGGATACAAAAGCTGGAAGAAGAGCCTTCACCGGCAGCAGCCGATTTCGATGCCTATGTCTCCAACATTAAGGATCTGGCCACTGAAATCATCCAGCTGTCTCCCAATATTCCGAGCGAAGCATCCATCATTCTGCGCAATATTGAAAACCCTGCTTTCCTGATCCATTTTGTAAGCAGCAATCTCAATACTTCTATCCGCGAAAAGCAGCAACTGCTCGAGATAAACGGCATTCGTGAAAGAGCAGATATGCTTATGCAGTTGCTTCAAAAGGAGCTGCAGTTTGCTGAACTGAAAAATAAAGTAACGACCAAAACCCGCACCGAACTGGATAAACAGCAGCGGGAGTATTTTCTGCAGCAACAGCTGAAGAGCATTAAGGAAGAACTGGGGGGTGACAGCAATGTGCAGGAAGTAAAAGAAATGCAGAAAAAAGCTGAGCAGAAGAAATGGCCGCTTGCTGCACGTGAGCTTTTTAAAAAAGGTATTGAGAAACTGGAACGCATGCACCCCAGTACGCCCGATTATTCGGTGGTATACAATCACCTTGACCTGATGCTCGAACTGCCCTGGGATGAAGTATCAGAAGATCAGTATGATCTGAAAAAAGCACGAAAGGTGCTGGACAATGATCATTTCGGTATGCATAAGATTAAAGAGCGAATACTGGAATACCTGGCTGTGCTGAAACTGAAGGGCGACATGAAAAGCCCTATTCTTTGTTTTGTAGGCCCTCCGGGCATCGGTAAAACATCGCTGGGACGAAGCATAGCAAATGCTATTGGCAGAAAGTATGTGCGGCTGAGCCTGGGTGGTATGCACGATGAGAGCGAAATACGCGGTCACCGCAAGACTTATATTGGCGCCATGCCGGGACGTATTCTTCAATCATTACGGAAAATAAAAACATCCAACCCGGTTATGATTCTCGATGAGATTGATAAGATCGGGAATGACTTCAGAGGCGACCCCAGCAGTGCGCTGCTGGAAGTGCTGGATCCGGAACAGAATAATAGCTTTTACGACAACTATCTCGAAACAGAATATGACCTCAGTAAGGTATTGTTTATTGCCACAGCCAATAACCTGCAAAACATTCAGCCGGCTCTGCGCGACAGGCTGGAGATCATCGATCTGAGCGGATATGCGGTGGAGGAGAAGATAGAAATCGCCAAACGGCATCTGCTGCCGCGGCAGAAGGAATTGCATGGACTAAAAAGCAGTCAGTTCAAGATCAGTGATAAGGTGCTCGAAAAAATGATTCAGGACTATACCCGCGAAAGCGGAGTGCGTGAACTTGACCGTCAGCTGGCATCTGTAATGCGTTACCAGGCCAAGGAACTGGCTATGAAAGGTAAACTGCGTTCATCTATCACCAGTGCCGATGTGGAGAAGATACTGGGCAAACCGCGGTATAGTAATGAACTTTACCGCACGGCCAATATGCCTGGCGTGGCCGTGGGGCTGGCCTGGACGTACGTAGGCGGCGATATTCTGTTTATTGAAACCAGCCTGAGTGCAGGCAAAGGCGATTTGAAGCTGACCGGTAACCTGGGTAATGTAATGAAAGAAAGTGCCAGTACTGCATTGACTTATTTGCAGGCCAATGCAGCCAAATACGATATTGACCCGGACCTTTTTGAAAAGAAAAGTATTCACATTCACGTACCCGAGGGAGCTGTACCCAAAGATGGCCCCAGTGCCGGTATTACTATGATGACGGCAATAGCTTCTGCACTCACGGGCCGGAAAGTAAAATCTTTCCTGGCTATGACGGGTGAGATCACCCTTCGCGGACAGGTATTGCCCGTAGGTGGTATTAAAGAAAAAGTGCTGGCGGCTAAACGTGCCGGGTTGAAAGAAATCATTCTCTGCTGGCAAAATGAAAAAGATGTACAGGAGATCGAGTCAGAGTTTATAAAAGGCCTCCGTTTTCATTATGTAAAAACAATGAATCAGGTGCTGGAAATAGCCCTGGTATAAAACAACATTACCGGGCAGACACCTACTACTAAGACCGGGTGTCTGCCTTATCTTCGTAAGGTCTTGCGATTTCTTTTTATCATACTCTTTTGCGGATGTCTGCCGGCCCTGCAGGCACAGACCCTTGGTGGACAGGCGGCCTTCACTTTTCTCAACATGCCCGCCACGCCGCGGCTTAGTGCATTGGGAGGTATCAATGTTTCTGATCCGGCCAACGACATCGGGCTGGCATTCAACAATCCCGCATTGCTACGGCCTTCCATGCACTGGCAGTTGAATACCGTAGTGACCGCAATAGCAGCCGATGTAAAATCTTACCATGCAGGTCTTGGTATTTATGCGCCAAAACTGGCTACCAGTTTCGGATGGGGGCTTCATTATATCGATTATGGATCGATACCACAAACCGATGCTTCGGGTAATGTGATGGGGCGATTTATGCCGCGCGACTGGGTGATGCAGATAATGGCTTCGCGTCAGTACCTCGAAAAATGGCATTATGGCGTTACGTTAAAATTTATTCAATCTTCTTATGGCAGCTACCAATCCAATGGTATAGCCGTGGATGTGGGGGTACAGTATCGCGATACGGCTGTGGGACTTTCTGCATCCCTGCTGGCAAAAAACATGGGTACGCAGTTGAAACAATATGTATCCGGACAGCCGGAAGATATCCCTTTTGATCTGCAAATAGGTATCAGTAAACGACTGCGCGAAGCTCCTTTTTCTTTTTCGTTAACAGCACATCATCTGCATCAGTTTGATATCGGTTATCGGGAACAGGCTGCAGGTTCCCGGTTCAGTGCAGATCAGCTATTGCGTCATTTCGTACTGGCTACAACCGTGTATCTGGGCGATAAGGTGGAATTGACTGCGGGATATAATTATTTGCGCAGAAGAGAACTCAGGATTGGGGAAGGAGGTAATGGACTCACGGGCTTTTCGCTGGGGGCTGTATTGCTGCTCCGCAAACTACAGGTACAGTACGCCCGCTCGCAATACCTGAACAATAAAGCGTATAACCAGTTTGGTATTAACCTGGCACTCGATCAACTTGCCGGGCTCGGCCGGAAGTAATAAGCCCTGTTTCGGGAACATTATTTAATCATAATACATGAATCCTTTAACAGGGGGAGGCCGGCATTAAAGTAATTATTCAGGACTACCCGGAAAGTATTGACGGGAGTGATGGATGGATATAAGAGACTATCACGCCCATCACTAAAGTAATAAGCGGAGAGATTCATGAATTGTTTGTCTCTTATACGTGCAGCAATCGGCAGCTCATTATCTCTTTTGCCATGATCACCTGCTACAATAATAACACGGGGTCGCTGAAAAGATTGGTTGGCTGTTTCTGCGATTTTTTTAATCCAGGTATTTGTGTAGTACAACTGATCCAAATAAAGGCTGTCATTCGATAAATGGTAGTCATTATCGGTGTTGCGCAGTTGTCCACTACGATCCAGATAAAAGGGGCGATGAGGAAGCATGATATGCGCCATCACAAATTTTGGCATGCCAGTCTGCGTTTTTAATTCAGAAAGCAAGTGGTTCAAATTTGTTTTATTTCTTTGAATGGCTACTTGCCGCCATTTCTCTTTTTTTGCAGGACTTGTCTTAAGCCAGCTCCACCGACTGGTAAAATTCCACCAGATCTCCCAGTAGATTCTGCCACCCATTGTTTCTCTCGTGAAAATAAAGTCCATGTCCTTGTTAAAAAAAGAGGGAGAAGAGGAGGGGTAATCATCAATGTCCATCAATCCCAGGTTCTTAACCTGGTAGCCCAGTTGATTCAATGTTTTTGGTAAAACACTTTTTTTATAAGCATACTGTGCCTGTATCATATGCCTGGGGTCTGAAGGTGCTCCTTCAAGGTCTGCTTGCAGATAATCCAGATTGAGGGTTGAAGCCAGCGAATGAGGGGTGGAATTGTAGTTGCTACGGGCGTCTTCTGCTATGAGAAAATGGTTATGTTCAAGCGTTGAGTCAAGTGTGCTGTTGTCGAAGTGAAGATAGGTGGACAGCGCCTTACTGCTGGCATATTCATCAAAGACGACAAAAAAGATATCCGGAGCTACAGCAGTTTTTTTGATTTGGGAAATAAGGGTAGTAGTACTTTTGTTTTTTCCGATATCGAGCCGGCTCAGTTCGCCAGAACCTATTTTGTAGCCAGTGGAAATAATTTCAAGACCGACGAAAACAATGAAAAGCAGATTGAGAAAGAAAGTAAATCTGGATAAATCAGGTTTCTTTATTCGCAAAAAGAGAAAACTGCTGACAATTGCAATAAAGTAAACAGGAAGAAGTACTGTATAGGAGGATAGTCGGGGAGGTAAGGGCAATGATTTCATGAAATCATGAAAGGGTGCCCAGAATAAGTAAGGCAGCAGTATAATTGCCGCCCAGAGGCCTGCAGCACGCACCTGTCTGATCAATATCCAGCCGAGGGCAAATAACCCGATTGCTGCCGATAAAAATATGCCGAAATAAATTAACGGGTATTTGAGATAAACATATCCGAAGTAGGCATTGTAAATATGCCACACAAAGAATAAAGGTGCCAGCAGCAGGTATACAGGTGCTTTTTGAAGGGTATTGCGGATCATGAAGCAGCTGTTTTTTTTCGGAACAGGTACAGGGTCCTCGATGAATCCTGAATTATTTCTTTTTTCAGGATATCAAAATGAACGGAAAAAGCGGCTTCGAAACTGGCAGGGTTATATTCTGGAAAATGCCGGGTCTGTTGTTGCAGTATCTGCTGTGTTTTTTCATCTTCTACCGGTACAAATTCAAGAATAAGATAAGAAGAAAGCTTTGCCATGAAATCTGCAATCTGGTCAAAACGCAATTGTTTCCCGATGGCCAGATGATGAATCAATGCAAGACCCATTACGAGGTCGGCACCAGCACGTGAAGTAAAACTGCTTCGTTCTTCATTATTTTGGCCAATAGCAGGAGTAGGAAAAGCAAGGTCCTGTACAAGCGGAAGGATACCCGATGCCCGCTCCTGGCGTCGTTGCAGGTACAGGCGATTGATACAATAGGGATCAATATCAGCGGCCAGGACTTCAATTGATTTTTGTGTGAGCAGGCGGGCAAATAGGCCATCGTTGGCTCCCAGGTCTGTTGCGGTTTTTATAGCGGGCAACTCATTGATCCAGCTGCTTATAAGTTGTTTTTTATGTTCCAGGTAGTTGCCGCGTTGAGTGGCTTCTTCGTAATAAGCAGACCAGGTACTGGATTGCTGCGGCGTGCGCAGGCGGTTGATCAGCAATTCCAGGCTGCCCAGCAGGTTCCTCAACTTTTGTTTTGTAAAGGAGGCTGTATTTTCTGCATTGCCTTTACGGCGTTTGCTATAACGGGCCTGCAGATGAATATGCAGGTAGGTATGCAGCGAAAACCGGCTCCGGCGGGGCAAAAGAGCACTTACTGTTTCGACGGGAATGCCTGCGGGCCAGGCCAGCAACAGGCCAGTAAGCTGCTGACGTGAATAGTGCATCAGTAGCAACGGCGCCAGAAACATTTCACAGAATTGCCGGTAGGCAATCCAGGGTTGATTGTCATATTTGGCAAGAGAAAGCGTATCGATCAATACCATTTTCCCTTTGTGCCATTGCATATTGAATGGCGTGGCATCTTTCAGTATCATATCGTATTGCAAGGCTTCTGCAGCAATACGCAGTGTGGTCAATGCTGCATCGCGCAGCATGTCAAAGCACCACTCATAAGGATAACTGATCACAGGTACCCGCTCTGGCAGAATGGTGGTATACCAGTCTGTGTCTCCTGTCAGATTTTCGGTGACGGTACTATGGGGAAGCAATAATCCTTTTTGCACCAGTTGCTGGTAACAGCCACTCTGCATCAGGTGTTCATAGTTTTCCTGATATATGCGGTTTACCTGCCGGTATAGTACTCCCTCTTTTTCAAATACGAATCCGGCGGGGTCGCGAAATGATGAGGCATACGGGATAAAGTGATTGGCTTCCTGCATTATTCACTGGTTTTATCCTCCTGCTTTTTGGGTGAGCGGCGAAAAAGACTAAGGATATAGAGTTTTATATTTTTGAAAAAAAATAGTACACCCATGGCTGCTGCCACAATCACCTGCACCAGATAACTTCCGCTACCGGGATCCAGGTATAAAAGTGAATCTGTCATCAGAGATAATTGAGATTTGTTTTAGGACTAAGCGTCAGCAGGGTTTCGTACATCAGTCTGATGGTATTTTCGATATCATCCCTGTGAAGCATTTCTACAGTAGTATGCATATAACGAAGCGGAATTGAGATCAGCACAGAAGGGCATCCGTCGTTGGAATAGGCAAATGAGTCGGTGTCGGTACCGGTACTGCGGCTGAGTGCACGCCACTGTACGGGGATCTTATGATCATCGGCTACTTTTTCAACCAGGCCCAGCAGTTTATTGTGCACCGCAGGAGCATACGATAGTGAAGGACCTTTGCCAGTCATTACATCACCTTCAATATTCTTGTTGATAAGAGGTGTGGTGGTGTCGTGTGTAACATCTGTAACGATAGCGATATTGGGTTTGATGCGACGTGCAATCATCTCGGCACCACGCAGGCCAATTTCCTCCTGTACGGCATTTACAACATATAGACCGTAAGGCAGTTTCTTTTTATTCTGGTGAATAAGGCGCGCAACCTCTGCAATCATAAAACCGCCAATACGGTTGTCGAATGCGCGGCCAACATAGTTGCCATTGGCGAGTTCATCAAAACCATCCTGATAGGTAACAACAGCACCAATATGGATACCGAGTTCTTCTACTTCTTTCCGGTTACGGGCTCCTGCATCGAGCCACAGGTTATCTGTACGGGGCTGAGCCTCTTTCTGATCGGGCGTGCCAATGCGGGTATGAATTGCGGGCCAGCCAAACACTGCTTTAACAGGCCCTTTTTTTCCGTGAATAAACACGCGCGATGCTGGAGCTGTCTGATGATCTACTCCGCCATTACGTTTCAGGTAAATCAGGCCTTCGGCAGTGATATAATTTACGAACCAGCTGATCTCATCTGCATGGGCTTCTATTACTATTTTAAAAGGATTTTCAGGATTTACTACACCCACGGCTGTGCCATAAGGATCCACAAAATGGGTGTCTACATAAGGCTTCAGATAGTCGAGCCACAGCTTTTGTCCCCAGGTTTCAAACCCAACAGGAGAGGCATTATTTATATAATTGCGTAGAAATTGAAAGGATGCATCTGTTAAAAGTGTCTTTTTACCGGAAGCAGAAACTGTTGACTTCTTTGAAGATTTGGCCATAGGTGCATATTTGGGTGAGCCCCAAAAATAAACAAATTGAACCAGACCGTTTTATACCTTCTTCCTTATACTTTTTGCCTATCGGATAAGCGTGACCAGCCCCTTACGGAAATACGCTTTCCCATTAAAATCAACCGCCTTAACCATCCATACATAAGTGTTGCTGGCCTGTGGCTGACCGTTGACAGTACCATCCCACCCGGCGCCGTTTATACGAGTCTCAAATACCCGCTGGCCCCAGCGGTTATAAATCTGGAAATACTCAATATGTTTAAATCCTACTGCAATGGGACGCAACTGATCATTCAACCCGTCATGGTTTGGGGTAAAAGCAGTGGGTACGTATACAGTGGGCTGATTGGCGTATACCTTAACAGACAGGGACGAGGAGTCCACACAGCCAATGCTGTTATACACAAGTACTTTATAACGTATCTGTGTGGCCGGCTCATTAAATACCGCCACCGGATTGGAAATACCAGATGAAGAAAGATAACTGCCAGGAACCCATTGATACCTTACTCCCCCGCTGGCCTGTAGTTGTAAGGGTTGGTTGACAACTACTGCGGTGTCGTTGCCGGCAAATGGTACTATACGTGGTAAAACAGTTACCAGTACCGTATCTCGGCTGGGTTTGGGACAGCCACTGGCGGGATCGTAAGCGGTAAGGATATAACTAAGTGTACGCGGCGGATAGGCGGAAGGCGACAGTATAGCCGCATCATTCAGCGACGATGCGGGTGACCATTGCCAGGATGTGCCATTGGTGGTTCCCTGCAAAAAGGCTGTTGTATTATAACAAATAGTCGTATCGCTACCGGCAGCTACCAGTGGATAGGGAACGGGCGTTATACGCACTTCATCTGTTTCACTGCATCCGCCAATAGTAGCCCTTACCTGATAAGTAGTGGCGGTAAGAGGATAAACCAGCGGATTGGCCAGTGTGGGGTCGCTGAGTTGTGTAGCAGGAGTCCACAGATACCGCAACCCATCCGAACTGACCCCCAGCCGGATACTGTCGCCCCTGCAAATAGTTGTATCGTTCATGGCATTGAGCGTTACAAAATCCACAACGCGTACCAGCACCGAGTCGCGGTTGGTGCACCCATCAATACTAAGGTCCACGAAATAACGGGTGGTAGATGCTGGGCTTACCTGTGGAGTAGCTGTACCGGCCTGTTGAATGGAAACAAGCGGACTCCAGTTGAAACTACCGGTGCCAGCAGCCTGAAGGGTGAGTACATCGTTGCGGCAGATAAGGGTGTCGCGGAAAGCAAGGCTCAGAGGAGGCTTTTCAATAATGCTGATCGTTTGTGATACCGTATCCCTGCATCCGTTCGAAGCCTGTACAGTCAGCAATATCCGTTTATTGCCCGGCGTGGGATAAGTATATGTTGCGTTGCGGGAGGTGCTGCGGTCATTGGTAGCTGCCGCCTCACCAAAATCCCAGTTCCAGGAAAGCAGGGAGCCTGCAGTAAGCACAGACCGGTCTGTAAAGAGGGTAGGGCGGCCAAAGCAAATACCCGAAACGGAAAAGGCCGTATTCATTCCTGGAAACACATATACAGGTGCTGTGCTGCTGTCTGTGCAGGGCTGCCCGCGGTTTACAACCAGCTTGAGTGTATAGATGCCGTCAACAGGAAATGTATAGGAAAAAGAGAATCCGGTACCCAAAGACACGACATTGCCACCCGGATCAAGAATTGACCAGTTTTGTGACACGATCAACGGACTGTTTGACAGATTCTGAAATGTCATGCTGCGGCTATTGCGGCAAAGCATATAGTCGGACTCCAGCTGAGCTGCAGCAATACTGCAATCAGTAATATTAATCTGCAGGTCTTTTCGCTGGGTTGCTATGACCACATTGTTTCGGATTTCTTCGGCACATACCGTCACTACATAAATACCCGCAGCAGGCGCCACACCTGTTATGAGCCCGGTATTGGGATCTATGGAAACCCGTGCTCCCAGCGGAGCATCAGCACTGAATTCGGGACTGTTATAGGGTAATGGTGAATAGGGAGGAGGTCCTGCAGGTACCCCATTTACACCCTGCGAAGAACTATTATACCCTGTGCAGAAAGAATAACGGATCTGATCGTTGTCACGGTCGCTGGCGGCAAAACTGTAGCTGAAGTTATTACCTGCGCAAACGACTACCAGATCTGATCCGGTAAAATGGGCGCTGTTGTTTTGCGGTGTACCCGGGCCATGTTGTGTACCGGGAATTTCGCAGGTGTATGTTGCTCCAACCTGCTCCGAATATATATTGGCAATCCCTCTGATGCGGTAATTGACCTGGCTGGCCAGCGTATACCCCGTCTGTGATACAGGAAGACTTACTCCAAACTGATAATAGGCCACCTCATAACAAACGGTGGGAGGATTGGTAATACAGGGATCATTTTGCAGAATCTGGATCGTTTCCTGATAGCTGATCTCCTGGCTTACATCCATAAAACGGCTTCCATTGCTGCGGTCAAAGACAGAAATGATAGCGGGATTGGGAAACTGACGACCCGAATTGCAGCGCATAAAGAGCTTCAGCGTCACGGCATAGGTATTCATTCCATTCGAAGTGCCCACATAAGTATAAAACATCTCGCCACCGGTAATATGGTCGGCCCATGCCAGTTCAACACTGACACAGCAGATGGCTATCAATAAAAATTTCCTCATGTACCCCCGTAGGAATGGTTCCTGAATATAAGATTTTATCCCGGTGTTGGGATAAGGCTTTCTTCAGTCCCGAATCGGAACCAGTCAGGCAGAGGTTGCCCCTGAAAGGTATGGCCGGAAACAAATTAATGGGCCGCCGTGGCGGGTTTACGGGATTTCTTCAGCTGCAGATAATCAAGAAAATAGATCACTTTCACCGACAGGCTGTTAAAAGCCGGTTCCTCCACAGCACGTCCCAGGTTGCGGTGATAACGCTCCGTTACCAGCTGGTTATACATTTCGGATGCTGATTTCCAGGTGAGGTTGACAAAACTACCAGCGGCAATCTGCCAGGTAAAATTCATATCGATATTGAAGAGATTGACGTTTATGTCGGGATTGCGGCTGATAGAAGCCACATCCTCTACCCGTCCATCGGCCAGGAGATGCATAAAATGGGAATACCGCACCTTACTCCAGTAATGCCGCATGCGGAAAGTGAGCCATGTTTTATTACTGAAATTATACTTGGCCGACAATATATTTTCTGCTGTGCGAATACGGCGCAGGCTCATGAATACACTATCGCCGGTTTGATTGATAGCCGCAAAACCGAAATTACGGTTCACAAATTCAAGCGAATGAGTAAGGCTCACCGTAAGCTTATTATTAAAGCGGTAAGAATTGCCTGCAAACAACTGTACACCCGAGCTGTTGTAGCGGCCGGAGTAGCGGTGGTAAAACTCAAATTCAACGCGATACTTTTTTGCCACATTGCTGTTTACAAAAAAACCTTTCATCCAGGAACCAGGCTGTTTAACCACCCGGCCGGCAATACGGGCTTCATAGAAGTCATTGCTACCGGGTCTCCAGTCGCCATTGAGCCCTACTACCCACAGATTTTTTAGCTGCGAATTGCCATTGAAATTAATACGGGCATCCTGGTAACGGCGTGGTTTGTAAAGCTGCGAATACTGGGCATTAAAATTCAGATAAATGTTGTTGTAAATGCCATGCGGCTTTACCCATTTATATGCCAGGTAAGAAGAATGGGTGACATAGTTGTTATTGGTAAAATAACCCAGATCACCCTGATCATATTTGTCATCTACATAACGGCGCATTACGTAAAAATTAAACCGCCCTTTAAAACGTCCAACGGCCATGTAATACATATTGCCGGTACTGCTGGGGTTTTGTCCCGGAAGGCCACGAAGGCGGCTTTGTGCAAACTGTCCCCATGTGTTCCAGTCTACATTGTTGTCATATAGATCAAAATCGACAGAGGTTACATTGGCATCATAATCCTTACCGCTCCGCCATACATTCGTATTGATGAGGGTAACTCTTGAGTTATTTTTTAATCCCTGCTCCACTACCAGGATATTATAATTGGTAAGCGGGCTGGTTTGTACTTTGTAGCGTTCCTTATCAGCTGTTTCAACGGTGGCGTACTGGGCCTTTGCGAGTGCGTTGAAGAATCCGATACCCAGTTTTTTACGTGTGCGGCCACTTAGTTTGGTCGCATTGATAAGTTTGGTTTGTGCCGGGTTTTCAATCAGCCTGTCACCCGGGTTGAGATTATAATCGTTGCTGTAATGCAGGGGCACACCACCAATGCGCCGGCTGTAAAACAAATTGCCCTTATTGAACAGTTCGGTGCCTTCGTTGAAGAAGGTTCGGTTTTCATTGAATTTTACTTCGAAGGGCGTGAGGTTTAAAACCTGGTTGTCGCTCTGTACCTGTCCGAAATCGGGGATCAGGGTCATATCCATGGTAAAACCATCCGTAATACCATATTTTACATCCATACCGCCATTGAAAGACGATTTCCATTTGTTGTCGTCTTTAGCATCTTTGTTCAGGTATGCGGAAAAATAAGGTGAAAATGAAAGACGGAGCGGGGGCTTAATATCTTTTATTCCTTTCCAGGTGCCGGCCTGATTCATCAGGCCAAACCGGGTAGGGTCTACCGGGCTCCACGAAAACTGCTGACCCGATCTTACCCGCCGCCGCATGATATGCATATTCCAGTCCTGGATCTTGTCCTTACTGAATCGTAGTGCGGCATAGGGTATGCGCATTTCAAAACTCCAGCCAGTGTCTGTGATCTGGGTAGCTGTGTGATATACCGTGTTCCAGGTGATATCTTCTCCGTCTCCATCGCCTCCAATGGCATATTTGATGTCGAACTGCTCGTTGAGGGGAGATACGAAGAAACCTAATCCATTAATCTTGTCGCGGTAAGTGTCAAAAATAATACCGGTAAAATCATTTACACCCACTTCATCGCGTCCTACCAGTTGGGTGGCAATGCTATCACGGGTGCTTTCATGGTTGAAGCCGGCAAAGTAAACGGCGTCATCGTCATAGAGCAGGTAAACTTCTGTGCGGTTGGCAAATTGTTCGGTGCGGCCAAAGTGAGGACGCATTTCGGTGAATCCCGAAATCACTGGTGCCTCTTTCCAGGCAGCTTCGTCCAGTTTCCCATCGAGTGTTATGGGTAAATTAGTTCTAACGGCAGGTGTGGTTACCTGGGCTTTCGTTTCAAAGACTGATGCCAGCAATAGCAGCAGCCATAGCATTTTCCTCATGTTGGTTGGTAGTGACTGCAAATAAAACGTGCCGGCACGGAAAAAGGATACAGATGCCTGTTAATAGTGGATCATTTAGCAGGAATCTTTTATTAAAGGCAATTAGTATGTATGGACGGAAAAGAGCAGCAGTAGAATGTTTAAAAGTATAAAGGTTTAAAAGTATAACGGGTATAAAGAGTATAAAGGGTTTAAAGGGTAGGAAGTGCTGTTATCTGTCAACTGATAACGGTCAACTAACAACTGATCACCAGTTATTCATCACCGGCTGCTTATTGGCACACGAGCACATTAACATATCAGCACATTTTTTATTACTTATCTTTATGCTTCAAATCAGAGCATATGCGATTGATAATAGTGGCAGCATTGCTGCTTCCATTTTGTGGAATGACTCAGGATTGTAAGCTGCATCGTGATACGGATCCTTATACCAAGGAGACTAAATTGTCTTCCGGATTTATGGGTATTCCCGGCGGATCAGTCAGCATTGATGCCGATGCGCGTGAAGTAGATTTGTTTTTTGTTATCAACGAAAAATGTTTTGTGGATGGGGCTATGGTTCAGGTGTTTTTTGAAGGAATAAAAGCCAAAATGACTTATCGCAATACCGGCAGCATGAATTGCGATGGTTATTTTCATATCAAGTTCAGAAACGGCGCCAGCACACCGTCCCTCTTGCAGCGTTTTTCGACTCATAAGGTTACACAACTGAGTTTCACCACATCCGATAAAAAGGAAAAAGTGATTACGCTATCACCCGAAGAGCAGGCGCAATTACAGCAATTGGCCACCTGTGTAATCAATGAGGCCAAGACCCTGGTAAAATAAATGCCGGTTATTCGAGGCTCTTATTGAGCAGGGTAGCCAGGCGTACACCACCCTTTACCAGTTGTTCATCCATAAATGACTGAAACAGGTAATTGTAACGATAACTAAGTTTGTCTTCGGGCTTTACGGAAGCATATATTTTTTCGGCCAGCTGGTAAGATTCATAAAACCAATCCTCGAGTGAGGAAGATTGCCAGGCCTCAACCTGTTCTTTGGGTGTGATATCGAGCAGACGGGCGTATTCGGAATAGCTGTATTTCTGCTCATCGATCAGCCAGGTATCCCACACAGAGTGAAGGTTGGTCTTACGATCAAACCAGTATACCACAATTTTATTTCCACCCTGATCATCGGCATGGCCTACATGCAGCGGCTGATGCAGATCTCCTACCAGGTGTACCAGGAACCGGAGTGCTATTTGCCGTTGTTCCGCCGGCAATTGCCGGTCTTTAAGCTGGCTCATCGTTTCCTGGATCTGTGTATACAGATTTTTGCCCGGCAGTTTTTTTAATGCATCCACAAATTCTTCTTTGGAAAGATGGGGCTGCACATTTACATAATGCCAGGGCGAAGCATGATTCCAGGTAGTGTCTGATTTGATAAAATCAGGCCAGTTAGACCACCAGGCGAGCGTTTGGCGGCCAATCAGTTTTTTCAGCTCTTTTTTTGCTTTTCTGGATAAATGGTTCTCAGCTATTTCACCAATTACCCGGTGTCCGGTAAGACCCCAACAGAAGGCGGTAACGCTTAATGAAAAGGCTATCAGTAAGAGGGCCATTCGGCGGATCACTGAGGCCAGGGAAGAAAAAACTGCAGGCATACCAGGATTATTTTGCGGCAAATTTCCAGGAAATGAGGCAAATGGAAAAATGATTTGAAGATTTGATAATTTGAAAATGTGCTGATTTGCTAATGATGTAGTTCTGGAGTGTTGTTCAAGTGTTTAAAAATACCAAGAGTGGAAAGTATTTTTCTTCCGACCACTGTCCACTATATTAGCACATTAGCACATTAGCACATCAGCACATTAGCACATTAGCACATCAGCACATCAGCACATTAGAATGAAAACATGGTTTGCTACATACTATCCTTCACAGGGCGCAACCGGACTGGAGGCTACCGTACTTGCTTCTGAAAAGGGGATTTCGATCGGATTCCGGAATGCAGAGGAGACAGGTCAGGTGTTTTGGCCATTACGGGACACCGTATTTCGGTTATCGCCCGACAGGCAGCGAACGGTGATTTCCCGATCAGGTGAATTTTCTTATGTGGAAATAGAGGGCACCGAAGCCGCTGCTTTTTTACAGCAGGAAGAAGAGGAGAGGGCCCGGCCCTGGTACCGTCAACGGGGCTTCATCGCTTTTCGCTGGCAATTCCGGATTGCCATAATGATAATTGGTTTTTTCGCTTTTTTGTACTGGGTTGTTATGCCCTGGCTGGCCGATCGGGCTGCAAAGCGTATACCGGTATCAGCCGAGATTCAGTTTGGCGAAGCGATGTATAATGCCCTGCTGTCAGATGCCGGTGAAGACAGCAATGCCAGCAGACTGGTAAACGAATTTTTTGATGAATTGACGGTGGCTTCCCATTATCCCGTAAGGTTGCATGTGATGGAGGGAAATGAAATCAACGCTTTTGCCCTGCCGGGCGGACCTATTGTGATATGGACGGGGTTATTAAAAAGATTGAACAACTATGAGGAACTGGCAGCGCTGATAAGTCATGAATATATGCATGTGGCCGGCAGGCATACCACCCGGGCCCTTATGCGTAAACAGGGTGGCCGTATTGCCATAGCGATGATATTTGGTCAGACCGGGGCGGTAACTGCTGCGCTGGCCAGCCAGGCCGGCGAATTACATTCGCTCAGTTATTCACGTAACCTCGAAACGGAGGCTGATACTGCCGGTGCCCGTTTATTGCTGCAAAGAGGGATTTCGCGCCAGGGATTTACAGGATTGTTTGATGTACTGAAACAGGAGGACCGGGGGCAGGGCGTACCGGAAATTATATCCAGCCATCCGCAACTGGATAAACGGAAAGAACTGATCAGTCGGCTTCCCTTTCCACCAACGGCAACTGAGCATCCGCAACTGGAACGTATATTTAATGAATTAAAACAACGTTATCCATGATTGTAACTACAACTTCGCTGATCGAGGGACGCCCCGTGCAGCAATACCTCGGTATAGTAAATGCGCAAAGCATCATTGGTGCTAATCTTATCAAGGATTTTATGGCAGGGTTGCGCGATGTGTTTGGTGGTCGGAGCAAGACCTACGAAAAAGTACTGGAGCAGGCAAAGGAAGATGCGCTGCGTGAACTCACCGAAAAGGCACAGGCCCTCGGAGCCAACGCCGTTGTGGGAGTGGACCTCGACTTTGAAACCATTGGTGGCAATGGCAGTATGCTGATGGTGATTGCATCAGGTACTGCGGTACGTATCTGATCGTAAAAGTGAGCGGTGTTTATCTCCTGAAACGGAATTTAAATACACGCCAGCCATCGTACATGTAGGCTACAAAACGATTGGTGCCTGTAAACCGTATTTCATCGAAGTAGCCTGCACGTACATCCTGAGTCATGAAGTCGGCTGCAGAAACGGTGAGAGTGTTTACCCGGTCTTCCGTGCGTATATTCCATTTCTTAATAATGTCCCAGGTGCCTTCATAAATACCTCCGGCAGCCGGTACGTACCGTATAGTGCCATCATCATAAAAAGTAAAACGGTCGCCTTCGCGAAATGGAAGCCGGTCAAATGAACCACCATTGGGGCGGTCTATATCCACAATAGTCCATTCGCCTCCTTCAATGCGGTCATCGTACCGTTTCAGAAAATCCTTACTGCAGCTGCTGAGCAGGATCAATAAAAAAACAGACAGGTAAAGACGGATCATAGTACTGGTTTTTGGTTACAATAAAGTTGGAAAAAAATCCTGTTTGCCGGCAGATGGAAGTATCGCTTTTAACCTAATATTTAGCTAAAAGCCGCTTATTTTTTTGCAACTGTTTCCACTCTTTTTACATCTTCTTAAATCTGTAGCGGGCAGTTGAATTAACTTTTTTTAAGCAACCCGCCGTTCTACTTTAGATAACTAAATCAAGGTGTATGAAAAATAAACGTTTCTCAGTGGTGGTCTGGCTGCTCCTCGCCGCACTGCTGCTCCCTGCTGCTGACTTGCTGGCTCAGCGTGGCCGGATCTATCGCGGAGCTCCCAGAGTACATTCTTACCATTATTATTCTCCCAGGCCGTATGCCATTAACCGTCCTTTTGTATCCGTTCAGTTTGGCGGTATTCCGTATCGTTATCAGTATGGGCATTTTTACCGGCCTTTTGGTGCCGGTTTCAGTATAGTCATGCCGCCGATCGGTATCCGCATTGGCACCCTGCCTCCGGGGTATCGCCGGGTAATGGTTGGTCCTTCTCCGTACTATTACTATAATGGTACTTATTACCGAGGCCTGCCCGATCAGCAGTATGAGGTGGTGGCTCCGCCCCTGGGTGCTACTGTAGATGCCCTGCCTCCGGGTGCCCGCGTTGCAGTGATTGATGGTGAAAAATATTATGAATACCGGGGTACTTATTACCGAGAAGAGATCACACCGGATAATGAGCTGGAGTATGTTGTAGTGGGTACGGATGGAGTGCTTAATACTGTTGGTGATGAGGAAGATGTTATCAATGAACCGGTGGAAGATAGTGTGCAGGCGCCAGCCGGCCCTCAGATGGGTGACCGCTTTGAAACGCTGCCCGCAGGAGCAAAGGCTGTTGTTATCAGAGGAGAAAAACTTTATGCCAGTCCTTCGGGTCTGTATTATAAGGAAGTGATCGAAGGCAATAAAGTATATTATGAAGTGGTAGGGAAATAAAGAAAATATTGTTGTCTTCGAAAAGGAAAAAGGGTTGCCAGAAAGGCAACCCTTTTCAATTCAGGCTGTCAACAACAAACGCCCCGGTTCAGCATAGGAAAATAGGTTGTATAAATAGCTGTGTATTTTTTTCAGGGACATTGATTGTACTGCGCCGCCAGTTCAGGTACGGTTCCATAAGCCGGCGTGTCTTTTTTAACCTGCTCAGCAAGTGCATTGCAATCGGCAAAGAAAACGGCCAGGGTTTGTGACAGGTTCTTTTTACTAACCCAGGTAAGTCCTGCTCCGCCCGATTTACGAAAGAAGTAATCGGCCAGTGCACCATCAGTGCCCGCACTTACACCTACGGCCTGGGAGCCGTTATAGATTACTTTTCCGGATGCATCTGACACTTTTTGAAACACCGTTATTCGTGTGCCTGACAGAAGCTGTTTGAAAAAATCGTCTTTGTAAGTAATGTAACGGTCGGCAGCGATACCCACTTCCTGCAGGTCACTGGCCGCGTAAGTTGACTTTTTACCAGCGACTGTCTGAAATTCAATACCCGCTTTACTTTTAAATTTTTCTTTGACGAAGCCTTCAATTTTTACCTGGTCGGGACCAATGATATAACCGGCTGTATAACCCGATGGAGCCTGTGCACCTGCTACATAAGCTGTAATCAATGCAATAGACAGGAAGAAGCCAATACGTTGTTTCATACGAGGAGTTTTTGGGTTGATATAATGGTTTACTTACTAATAAGTAAGTTTAATAAATAAAAAAAAGTCAGGCCTTCACTTGCTGCAGGATACCCTTACAAATGGCCAGGTAATCACCTTTGCCGGTAATGCGTGACAGCTGTGCACCCGCAGCCAGGTTGGTCATGATCAACAGGGTCTGCGTACGCGCATTGCCGCTAAAATGAAATTGTTTAAGACGTTTCCCTTCCAGCAGCACTTTTTCCACCATGTCCAGTACCATCGTTACCAGATCGTGAATACGTTCTTTTACAGAGGCAGGCAATGTGTTGTAATCGGAGCAAACTGAGCCTATAATACAGATCTTGTTTTGCTCCACAATTTCCGTATAGCGGGCCATATAGGCTTCCAGTTTTTGCTGAGCAGTAATGCCGGGTTGGTTAAGGCTCGCTTCCAACTGTCGGTATTTCTCCATGTAATTGTCTATGATGCCGGCGAGCAGGTCTTCTTTGCCCGGATAATGATAGTGAACCGCTGCATTTCGGATATGCAGATTTTTGGCAATATCTGCATAGCTGAAAGCATTATATCCATATAGCTGAATCAGTTCTGTTCCCAGCCGCAGAATATCCTCTTTGGTATCGGCATTACGGGGCGCCACAAAACAAATATAAGCTAAACTTACTATTTAGTAAGTTTAGACGGAAGAGCAGGTAAAGTCCACCAGGGGAGGAATCCATTCACAGGTTAACCCTTACCGGAGCTAGGTACAATCGCCTTTGTATGTAGTATAGTGATGTACAACGGAATAGCAATTACTCCTATTGGCAGGTAAGCCTGAATATGCTTAACTTCGTACTATCCAGTATTTTTCAGGAAGTGGCTTTTTTTGATCCTGACTATGAAAAATCAAACCCGATCCAACCCTTAGAAACTAAACTCTGTACCCATGCGTGCTTATTTGCAGACAGCCCCTGCCGGCCTGTCTACCTCCGGAACCTCCCTGTTTACCATGGTGAATAACCTGTGCAGCGAGTTGATGCCAACGGCCCTGCGTAGCAAATCGGTACTGGTCAATGAGATTGACGCTGATTTTTTTACGGCAGCACAGGAAAACACAATTGCCCCTTTTTTACGTGAAGTTGTTTCAGCGGTATTGAGAAATGCCCGCTTTGGACGTATTCATATAAGTGCGGAGAAATTTGCAAATGTCATCACTATTTTGATAGAAGATCAGAATAACTATAATGGATATGCTCTTTCTTCCAGCATTTCGCAACTTGAGCCGCTGGCGCGGGTAATGGGCGGATTTTTATCGTTAAAAGGAGCACAGCAGCTTACGGCTACTGTCAGCTTCAGTTTTCCCGACCAGCCCCTGGTTATTCAATATCAATAAGCCAGACCAATAGAATGACTCTCCGGCCAGGCGATGGACGGGTGCAACAGCGCATTACAGCCGTTGTTTCTCCGGGTTTCGAAAAAAAGCGCTATTTTGTTGGTTTCCGATCTATCCAATCACTATATCCTTTGTAGCCTTTATTTCCATCCGCATCCTCATGAAGTAAAAGCCCCCTGTTTTTGCTATGAAGCGATGTGTACTAGCGTTGATCCTGCTGACCCATATATGTCAGGCACAGGAATGGCAGGCCGAAGTAATGACAGGTTTTGCCAGTTATAATGGCGACCTTTCGCAAAGAGCATTTTCACCGAGATCTTTGCGCCCTGCAGTTGCGCTCAATATGAAATACGAATTTTATTACCTGGTAATACGGGGAGGAATTGCCTGGGCTCAACTGGCAGGTGACGATAAGTTCAACAAGGATGTCAGTTACAAAAGCCGCAACCTTAGTTTCCGCACAAATGTATGGGAGGCCAGCCTTTGCGCGGAACTCAACCTCGTGGAACCAGATTTATTTTATGCCTACCCCTACCTGTTTGGCGGAGTGGGTGTATTTAAATACGATCCATATGCTTTCGATAATGAAGGGAATAAAGTGAAATTGCATCCTTTACGTACAGAAGGGCAGGGGCTACCTGAGTATCCCGACCGAAAAAAATATTCACTCACCCAGTTTAATATACCTGTTGGCGGCGGTTGGAAATGGCGTTTCAATAAAAAGTATGACCTGGCTTTTGAAGTAGGTTACCGTGTACTCCTTACCGATTACCTCGATGATGTGAGCAAAACATATGTAAGTGGCACTGTTCTCACTAACCGGGTTGGACCCAAAGCTGCCGAGATGGCCAATCGCGCCAAACCTATCCCCGGATCAGGTGCTATACCGGGCCCAGGCGAAATGCGGGGTAATCCGGGGGTAAAAGACAGTTATTTCTTCAGCGGCATTAAACTCATCATGCATATCAACGGACGACAGGAATAAGTGGCGGCTGTTTATCTCCAATTGGTTTCAATCCCTGTTGCTCATTGTTAAGTAACAACTCACCGCTTCCTTTAACCAGTATGCCACCGGCGTCTGGTTTGTTTTCTTTGGCATCTGCGAGGGCGAGGTCTTCTGTTTTTTTATTGTAACGCACAATTGTGATTTGCACCTGATTGAGATAAAGCAGCGTTTCTGCCCTGGTGAGCGTGGTAATACCTCCTTCGCCTTCAAAGAAATAATGAGTGCTTATAAATTTTTTTACATGTGCGCGGGTTTCTGCAGGCAGTAAATGCTGCAGCTTCCAGAAGTTGCGGCTGCCCGAAAGGCGTATGGCCTTCAGTACAGGACCCGGGCCGCTGTTGTAAGCGGCGATTGTCAGCAGCCAGTCGCCAAATTTAGCATGCAGACCTTTGAGGTAAGTGGCTGCAGCAAGTGTACTTTTATACAGATGTGTACGTTCATCACAGGCTGCTGTCACTTTAAGTTTAAATGTTCTGGCCGTAACCGGCATCAGTTGCCAGATGCCCCGGGCGCCCACACTGGATACAACTTTATTTTTTAAGCCCGACTCTACAACAGCCAGATACTTTAATTCCACCGGCAATTCCAGGCGCGTAAATACAGAATCCATTATGGTAAAGTACTGCGCACTCCTTTGCCGGATCTTTTGCAGTTCATAGCTATTACGCAGCAGGTAATCTTCTACATATGTTTCCCGGAGTTTATTGGCAGGATATGCGGGTAGCGACATATCTTCAGGCAATAAGCTGGTACCAGTGCGGAAAAAAGAGTTGCTATCCAGGATGATAAAGGTATTGTTGTCTTTTGAAACAACATGTACACTATCTGATGGCAATTGTATGGCAGCCTTTGAGTAAAAGGAGAATAACAAAGCCGGTAATACCAGATAAAGAACCAGTTTAGCTTTCAACATCGTTTTTGTTTTGATAAAACAATGCCGACCCGTAAGACTTGGATTACTGGTTAAACATAGGGAGTAAATATATTCTCAATAGGTATACTGGAGGGAAATAAACCTGTATGTTTTCCGGAAGGGGTACGGTACAGAGGCTTTTCATCTTGTCCGGTACAGGTGCGAATGATGGAACAAAAATACTGCGGCAGGTAATACCGCAACAACTAAGAACTGCTAGGGAAAATACGATCGGCAGCTTACAACCGTGGTTGTCATAGAACTAACCGTGAAAAAAAGTTTATGAAAATTAGTCAGTAGGAATTGTCAGAATTTCCTGTAATGGCAGTGTCTGTTTGTGGATGGCTGATCTTCAGTAAGCTATGGGCTGGTTAAAAAATATATACATAACTAAGACATTGCTAAAAACAAGAAAAAGAATTGCAGCTTATAAAACACGTATGGTCAGCGGTATTTATCCATCAGTGCAAAGAAGACGCGATCATTAATGCGCCTGTAGATTTCATCATTGATGCGCCGGAAACTTTTATGATCGTCCCGATCCAGCAAACGTCCTTTTTTATCGTATAACTGAGGGCGGTCAAATACAGCCAGCGTGAAATATTTTTCTGAACGTAAAAAGCCCGTCAGCGCTTTATGACGTACAGACATAAAGACAAGATATTTGGGCTCTCGGTTTACATAATAATCAAGTTTGCTGATCCAGGTACAACCGGCTTCCTGCATGGAGCGTACCAACTGGCTAAACTGTTTTATATCAAGCCGGTATTTTTCCAGTGTATCTATCAGATAGGGTTCATCCAGTCTGAACGAATATATATACCTGATACTGTCTGTATGCAACTCGAGGCCCAGCCGGGTCAGCCCTTTATCTTTTATTTCAAGCGAAAAAGGATGCACTTTATAGAGTTGTTCATAAGTGCTGAGCATACTGTTGATATGCTGCTGATGTCCTTCATAATAAGTATGGGTGAAATGCCGTGACGAAGAGCAGGCAACTGCCAGGCAGGTGATCAGAAACAGGGCTGTATGTGCTGATAATTTTCTGATCATGGTTCCGGATAAAATTGAGTAATCCCAAAAATGATTTTTTCGAGCAGGCGTGGTGTTACCTGTTGCAGGGTTTTCTTGCCATAATCCCAGTACACGATATTTATTTTATCATCGGGTGTTTTGTAAATATCAAGGAGCAGCACATAGTGTGTGGGAATACCCATGCGGGTAACTTCATGTTTTTTGTTGTACAATAACCGGTTGTTGAGGTAAAGGAAGATCGGTGCACGGCCAATTCTTTCCTGCAGGTAACTATAGGTGTCTTTAATCCACGGGCGGATAATATCAGATCCACGGGCTTTTACCTTATATCCAAACAGTCGCCGGATCATTCGATTGAATTTGGCAAAATTGGTCGAAGCCCATAGGGTATTTTCATCGCCTTTATTGAAACGCCTGTTAAAAAAATTGAGATAACCTTTAAAGGTATCGGCCAGCGATAGAAACCAGATCTGGCCGGCATGGTTGATGTCGAGCGCCCCTTTATATTTTATAAGCCCGGCTTCCCGCCTTACAGCTTTGCTGGGTTTAAACTCTACAGAGCCCATGCGTGCTTCTCCTTCGAGATAGAGCTTTACCATAAAGCGTGCAAAACCTTCTGGGTCATAATTAAGTGGAATATAGGTGATGGCTGAGTAGGCACAGAAATTGGTACCCTTGCCTTCGTAAAACCGCAGCGGATATAACACAAAACTGCGCAGGTTGTCATAATAGAGTGCCGGATCAATATTGGGCCAGTGCGGACTGGCAGGCAAGGAGCCGACACTGTCCAGAAAGGCGAGTGCAAGGGCACGCTCGGGCACAATATCGTCGGGGGTATGCCGGTCAATAGCTGCACTATCCTGGGCCGCAGCCGGGATGGTGCAGCACAAAGACAGAGGCAGTAGCAAAATGGAAATCGCAACACGAAAAAACCAACCTGCCTTAACCTTGTTTTTATCCGCACCATACAGCATGGTCAAATTTAAGGTAAAAGACGCTACCCGGTAACGCGTTAAAACATTGCTGCTACTGTAATACGGTGAATTTGTTTCGGGTAAAATCAATAACAATCGTTTTCTGATCAAAGGGCTGGTTGCCGATCAGTCCCTGTACACCTGCTTCGCGGAAGATGTCCGTATGATAACCTTCGGGGTCAGGATGGATATAGATAAGCGCCTGCCGCAGGTTTACTCCCGCTACTTCAATTGACGAAGAAACCCTGCCTCCGGGTACATCGTACGACTTTCCCCAGGTAGTGATATTGTGTAACGTGTCGGTTACCGTTACCGGTGGTAATTGAGTTGCCAGTGCAGCGGTTGTTTTTAAGGGGAACAGGCTGGCGCCGCTGTCATAAAAGAACCGGTAGCTTTTTTTGCCAATTTTTACAGGCAGAATAATCCGGTTTTGGTAAACCATAAAATCAACAGCCGTATTCTTTTGATAGAAGGTATCGGAAAGCAAAGCGGCTGTGCCGATCCGGTTGTTTTTAAAGTCGATGATAAGCACACGGTCTCTGAATTTGTCGATCCCGATTGTACCAATCAGAAAATTAGCACCCTTATACTGGCTTACGTATTCCTGCGGAAAATCGTCACCATAATCGGGGTTTATCAGGATAGTACGACCCGGTAGTTTGCTGTCGCCTGCAGCAATAGAAGGGGATTTTATTTTTTTATAGGGGGCCTGCGAAAAGCTATCTACGACGCTGAACCGGCTGTTCAGCCAGGTATAATGGTTAGTAAATTTTTGCCAGGTAATGCCATAGAGAAAGGTGTAGGGTGAGCCCGTATCGAACTGCCATTTGAAGTTATAGTCGAGTGTATCAATCTTCGTTTTTATCATCATGGAGCTTTTGGGGAGGGCATCATCACCTTCCCATTGAAAAGGCATCCATTTTACCCGTTCTTTATCCAGCAAAGCAGATTGAGACAGGGCCTGAAGCGTAATTCCTGAAAGCAGCAGCAGTAGCAGTAATCTGTTCATAAGAAGGAAGAATGGTTTGGTTTGCGTAAAAATAACAGAATACGCTAAAAAATAAAAAAGCTTCCCCGTATCGGGGAAGCTTTTACTATAAGCGCTTTTCTATTAATAACGGTAGTGCTCGGGTTTGAAGGGACCTTCTTTGGTAATGCCCAGGTATTCGGCCTGTGCAGAAGTGAGTTCGTCCAGTTCCACACCGATCTTGCCCAGGTGCAGGCGGGCTACTTTCTCATCGAGGTGTTTAGGCAGCACGTATACGTTGTTTTCGTATTTGCCGTGGTTGGTCCAGAGTTCAATCTGAGCCAGTGTCTGATTAGAGAAAGAGTTACTCATTACAAAAGAGGGGTGGCCTGTAGCGCAGCCCAGGTTTACAAGACGACCTTCGGCCAGGATGATGATATCTTTACCTTCTACATTGTAAATATCAACCTGGGGTTTGATAGTGTCTTTGGTATGGCCATAGTTCTGATTGAGCCAGGCAATATCGATTTCGATATCGAAGTGTCCGATATTACAAACAATGGCTTTATCCTTCATGAGTTTAAAGTGCTCACCAGTGATCAGGTCGCGGCAACCGGAAGCGGTTACAACGATATCGGCTTCTTTCACGGCATTGATCATTTTTTTAACCTCAAAACCATCCATGGCAGCCTGCAGGGCACAGATAGGATCGATCTCGGTTACGATTACGCGGCAACCGGCTCCTGCCAGAGAAGCGGCAGAACCTTTACCCACATCACCATAACCACCTACTACAGCTACTTTACCGGCCAGCATTACATCGGTAGCGCGGCGGATAGCATCTACCAGTGATTCCTTACAGCCGTATTTGTTGTCAAATTTTGATTTGGTAACAGAGTCATTTACGTTGATAGCCGGAACAGGCAGTGTGCCTTTGGCCACACGCTCATACAGACGGTGTACACCTGTAGTGGTTTCTTCGGAAATACCTTTTACATGCTGTACCAGTTCGGGATACTTGTCCAGCACCATATTTGTAAGATCGCCACCATCATCGAGAATCATGTTGAGCGGGCGGTCCTGGCCACCAAAGAACAGGGTTTGTTCAATGCACCAATCTGCTTCTTCCACAGTTTGACCTTTCCAGGCAAATACTCCGATACCTGCAGCGGCAATAGCAGCGGCAGCATGGTCCTGTGTAGAGAATATATTGCAGGAACTCCATTTTACTTCAGCACCCAGTGCCACAAGTGTTTCGATCAGCACAGCAGTTTGAATAGTCATGTGAAGACAGCCGGCCACACGTGCACCTTTAAGCGGTTGTGAAGGGCCATATTCAGCTCTGATAGCCATCAGACCGGGCATTTCTGCTTCGGCCAGGCGAATTTCCTTACGGCCCCATTCTGCCAGCGAAATATCGGCAACCTTATAGGGGAGGGAGAAGTCAATGGATTTAGTTGATGTAGACATTTGTATGATGTTTATTTTCGGCGGCAAAGGTACATTATTGACCAATACCAATACGATATTGCTCCTGTCACCAGTGTACATGTTTTTTCCCCACTCAGGCCGCATTCCGTATCTTTGGACAACACCCAATTTTTCCTGTTATGCATGTATACGATACCATGACGGCAGCTGTTAACGGACTGAAAGCCAGGGGTTACAGCGTTGACTTTAATTTGTCTGAAAACTGCCTGGTCTGCCAGGATGCCCAGTACAATGCAGAAGATTTTGAAATTGTGGAAACTTACCGCTTTGAAGGCAATACAGACCCGGCCGATGAGGCCGTGGTATATGCTATAGAAGGCAACCAGGGACATAAAGGCATACTGGTAACCGGTTATGGTACTTCGGCCGAAGGCATAAGTGCTGAAATGGCCCGCAAACTTTCATTCAGTAAGGAATAATATGATGAAAAAAATGAGCTGGCTATGCCTTTTAGCCTTTTCCTGCATATCTGTAAATGCACAGCGGGGCGAAGGGGATACGCTACGGCTGAGTTGTTTTTTGACGAATGCCGTACTGCATGCTGGGGAATCACGCAATCAGCTTTTTAATACAGACGAATTAAAGCTGGTGTTGAGCAGTACCTCCGATACCGTTGTAAAAGCCTGTATCGATGGAGAGGTTACTACTGTACAGCGTGAAGCAGATGGTACTTACGAGATCGTCTTTACATACAGGGATTACTGGTTCTGGTTGTCCGGATTACAAAAGGCCACGGTCAGGGCCAAACAAAAGTTTCGTCGCGGAGATCCCATTGGTATATTAAGTCAGGGCAGCAAACTGGAATTGCTTTTATTTGATTTTGAAACGCCGGTTGATCCGCGTCTGCTCATGGATTGCGGTAAACATTAACCGATATTTTTTTCCATGATGAAATCATTCATAAGATAACCTTTCCCGATATCAATATCTTCTTCGCCAATTACGACAAAACCCAGCTTCTCGTAAAAGGTTCGTGCCTGATTATTACGGTTTACATTAAGCCTCATTTTAGAAGCGCCGTCGCGGTGCATGGCTCCGGCCAGTCGGTCTATGGCAAAACGCCCCGTGCCTCTGCCTTGCTGGCTGGGTAAAACGTACAGTTTATGCAGTTTGAAAGTGTCGGGTTGCAGGCGGCTGAAAGAGGCGAAGCCTACCGGCACATTGTCGTCATAGATAATCACGAATTCATGACCAGCCTGAAGCTGTTTCTCTAGCGAGGCCGTGCTATACATCATATCCATCATGTAATCGATCTGCTCTTTCGATAACACAGACTGATAGGTGGCCGGCCATACTTCATAGGCCAGCGACTGGATCACGGGAATTTCATTGGGGCCGGCGCGACGTACCAGCATAAAATCGGTTGGCCGGTTTGTTTTTTGCGATAAACGCCGGTGTTGCTTCAGATGCCGAAGGCTGAGCCGGAGTGATACCAGCAGTGAAGCAATGGCACCCAACGTGAGCAGGCCGGCTGATACATTGGCATTCACTTCGGGCGATTGCTGCAGGAAGAGAAAGAAATCATAGGCGCCATGAAATACAGTAGCCCAGAAGACTCCCGTAAGTAATAAGCGCTGCCTGTCTTTACTGAACCGGGCTTTACCTGCAAAGTAGCCCATCAGTACACCAAAAGTGGCGTGTGCCGGCACGGCGAGAAACATACGCTGAATGCCAACGGTCATACCAAATTTCTGTACATACAGGATGTTTTCGACAGTTGCAAACCCCATACTTACGACTACACCATACACAATACCATCAAGGGGTTCATCAAAACTGGGTTGGCGGAATGAATAGTAACGCAGGGCAACATACTTCACCACTTCTTCTGTAAGGGCCACCACTAAAAAAGCCTTTACTGCAATACCGGCAATGGAATTGTCTGCCTGGTTGTAAAATAACTGCTCTATGAAAATAGCCGGCAGGATGGATAATCCGCCCAGCACAAAGCTCACAAGCAGGTTCAGTTTGGGTTCGCGGTTATAGGCATCGCGATGCAGAATGAAAAGAATGATAGCGATGCCCGGAGCTATCGCAATTGCCAGCAGATCCATTGGCCTGTTTTTTTGGAAAGATAGGCAATCCCATACCGGCGCGAATACCCAATTTGTGGTAAAAAGAAAACAAAACCGCCCGGACTGCAATACAGCCGGGCGGTTAAATAAAGCGGTGGGGGCTTATGATCAGATGCCCATTTTCTTTTTCAGGTTGCTATCAATAGCATCGAGAAACTCTTCTGTATACAGGAAGTGCTCTCCGTGTTTTACTTTATTGCCATGGATACAAACCGCCAGATCCTTGGTCATCTTGCCTGATTCCACGGTTTCGATACAAACTGCTTCCAGTGCCTGGCAGAAGTCGATCAGGGGCTGATTGCTGTCAAGCTTTCCACGGAATGCAAGACCGCGTGTCCATGCAAAAATGGAGGCAATGGGGTTGGTGCTGGTTGGTTTGCCTGCCTGGTGATCGCGATAGTGGCGGGTTACCGTACCGTGCGCAGCTTCAGCCTCCATGGTTTTGCCATCGGGTGTGATCAGTACAGAGGTCATGAGGCCGAGTGAGCCGAAGCCCTGGGCTACTGTATCGCTCTGTACATCGCCATCATAATTCTTACAGGCCCATACAAAATTGCCGTTCCATTTAAGCGCGCTGGCCACCATGTCATCAATCAGGCGGTGCTCGTATACAATGCCGGCAGCATCAAACTGAGCCTTGAACTCATTCACATAGATTTCTTCGAAGATGTCTTTGAAGCGACCATCATATTTTTTGAGGATAGTATTCTTTGTAGACAGATAGAGAGGCCATTTTTTGCTGAGCGCCATATTGAAACAGCTGCGGGCAAAACCGCGGATGCTCTCATCGGTATTATACATGGTCATAGCAACACCATCACCTTTGAAGTTGAACACTTCGAAGGTTTGGGGCGAACCGCCATCCTCAGGCGTAAAGGTCATGGTGAGTTTGCCTTTTCCTTTAATTACCGTATCTGTAGCGCGGTACTGGTCGCCAAATGCGTGGCGGCCCACAATGATGGGGGCGGTCCAGTTGGTAACCAGGCGGGGGATATTGCTGATTACGATTGGTTCACGAAATACTGTACCATCCAGGATATTGCGGATAGTGCCGTTGGGACTTTTCCACATCTGCTTGAGGCTGAACTCCTTTACACGGGCTTCATCGGGGGTAATCGTGGCACATTTGATACCTACACCATGCTCGCGAATGGCATTGGCTGCATCGATCGTAACCTGGTCATTGGTCTGATCGCGGTACTCAATTCCGAGGTCATAATATTTGATATCCAGCTCCAGATAGGGCAGGATCAGTTTGTCTTTGATAAATTTCCAGATAATTCGGGTCATTTCATCGCCATCAAGTTCTACCACAGGATTGGCAACTTTGATCTTTTGGGCCATAGTTTCATGTTTTAGATTAATAGTCAGGATACTGCCTTAGCATCCGGGCTGGCAAATCTACAATTTATCCCCGCTTTTTGACGGCTTCGGCCAAAGTCCCGGAAAAGGGTTCAAAAATAAATATGGCCCGGACCTTGATTTAGCTCAATTTTTTCACTAACTTATGATAGAAATTTTGAATATGGAAGCCACGCGTCCATTCCTCAATTACATCCGCAAGTTCGTTAACATCACCGATGAAGAATTTGTGAAGGGACTTTTGCCCATCATCCGCATCAGGAGATTTGGTAAAAGAGAGTTTCTTATCAAAGAAGGTGAAATAGAAGATTATTTCAACTTCATCAGCAAGGGACTCATACGTAAGTATTACAAAAAAGGTACGCTTGAGATCAACACGCAGATCTCTACAGAAGGGCATATCATTTTAAGTCAGGAATCATTTCACAGCCGTAAGCCTTCGGAGTATTACGTGGAAACCATTGAACCTTCTATGGTAATTTCCATCAGACACGAAGATCTGGAGGAACTGTACAGCAAGTCAAAGAAAATGGAACACCTGGGTCGCCTGGTGGTCACACATACCATGGTGATCAAGGATAACTGGCAGATGCAGATGATCAAGATGACACCTCGGGAGCGTTTTCTCAATTTTGTGATGAAGAACCCCGAATTGCTGCAGCGTGTACCACAGAAATACCTTGCTTCTTATCTCAACATTAAACCTGAAACATTCAGCCGGTTTAAACATTTGTTGCGCACAGCATCACCGCGTAAGAATGGTAATGGCGCAGCCGGATAACAGGCTACACGTGTACTACGAGTACCGGTATCGTTAATTCATGACGTACCGTGTTGACCGTTTCGCCATAAAACAGATCCTTGAGTCCCGTGTGGCCATGTGCGCCGATCACCAGCATATCACACCTGTTTTCCAGTACAAGCCGTACAATTTCTTTTGACCGGTTGCCGAAGCCAATGCGTGCTTCTGCATTGAACCCCTTTTCTTTCAGCTCTCGGGCATAATAGAGCAGCCTTTCCCTGTCTTTTTGTGTTTCTATATCATCACTGTCGTGAGCATATATACGTGCAGGAACACTTTCTACTACATGCAATAAGAGATAGCTGGTACCGGCATGGCCCTGCCCAAGTGCATGAGCCAGCAGCTTACTGTCATTTTCACTGAAATCAAGGGCCACGGCAATAGCTGCATACCGGGGAATTTCAAGGCTCTGCAAAGGATTAATAGGTCCATGCAGTGGTGTGGCATGGGCTATTTTCCTTTTTTTCAGCAATGGGTATACGATAGTAATGATCAGTAAAGTTATAAATGCCAGGCCCGACAGTGAGATCACAATTTTCCAGAATAAATTATCAGAGCTGGCAAAATAATCAGCTGCCTGACCTATAACCATACTCAGGTTGAGATAGACCAGCACCGCGGTGATAAGCCAGGCGGCAATCTGCACAATGGGCTTGATTACAAAACTGCCCATTGTGTTTTTATCACTTACAAAATGAATCAGCGGAATAATGGCAAAGCCCAGTTGCAGGCTTAGTATTACCTGGCTCAGAATTAGTAACTGGTCAATATTTTCTTCCCCGTTGATAAGGATTACAATTACTGCAGGAATAATGGCTACCAATCTCGTGAGCAATCTTCGCATCCAGGGATTGATGCGCAGGTGCAGGTAACCTTCCATAACTATCTGGCCGGCCAGTGTGCCTGTGACGGTAGAGCTTTGTCCCGCCGCGATGAGTGCAATGGCAAAGAGGGCAGGAGCCAGTTTGGTTCCCAGCAACTGGTCGAGCAGGTGATGAGCATCTTTGATTTCAGCCACATCGGTTCTTCCTGTTTTATAAAAAACAGTGGCAGCCAGTACGAGTATGGCGGCGTTTACGAAGAAGGCCAGGTTGAGCGCTACAGCACTGTCAATAAAATTGAGTTTCAGTGCCCGTTTGATACCTGCAGTATCACGGCTGATTTTGCGTGTTTGTACCAGTGCGCTATGCAGGTAAAGATTATGTGGCATAACCGTGGCACCTATGATACCAATAGCGATGTATAAAGCAGTATCGTTGGGAATATGGGGTACAAACCCGCTGGCAATTTCGGAGAGCTGGGGTTTGGCCAGAATGATTTCGATGAGAAAGGAGGCGCCAATGATAAAGACCAGGCCAATGATAAATGCTTCCATTTTGCGCATGCCCAGTCGCTGAAGAATGAGTAGCAGGAAGGTATCAAGCACAGTGATTAGCACACCCCATATTAGCGGTAAACCTGTGAGTAATTGTATGCCGATAGCCATGCCCAGTACTTCTGCCAGGTCTGTTGCAGCGATAGCTATTTCGGCGAGTATATACAGTACAAAGTTGGCGGAGCGGGGATAGGTTTCGCGATTGGCCTGTGCCAGATCACGGCGGCGTACAATGCCGAGGCGCGCAGACAGGCTCTGGAGCAACAATGCCATGAGGTTGCTCATCAGCAATACCCAGATCAGTGTATAGCCAAACTGACTGCCGCCAGCCAGGTCGGTCGCCCAGTTGCCCGGGTCCATATATCCTACACTTACGAGATAGGCAGGCCCGAAGAAAGTGAGTATGCGCCGCCACACCGGCCGGTGTGTGGCAGTGGTATCAATTGTTTCGTGGACCTCACTGAGGGATTTGTCCGAAAAATGTTTATTCATCGTATTTCACAAAAATGTTCCGTGCCAGATCGCCACTGATGGTGGTGATCTGCTGTTTCACTTTTATTTCCATCGATTGATCGTAGCTGAAGCGCTTCCGGATTTCGACCCGGGTACCCATACCGATTTTTTTATGTCCCAGCAGTTCAAGCATACCGGATGACTGATCGCTTACGTAACAGACAATGCCCTGTTTGCCGGGGGGCAGCTCTGTAAGGCAAACCTGCTTGCTGGTCTCAATACGCCCCTGTGCATCGGGGATGGGATCACCATGCGGATCGAAGCGGGGAAAACCCAGGTATTCATCTAGTTTGTCGATGAGTTTTTTGCTGCTCACATGCTCCAGATCTTCGGCTACTTCATGTACTTCCTCCCAGCTAAACTTCAGTTTTTCGGCCAGGAAAAACTCCCATAACCGGTGTCGCCGGATGATGATGAGTGCCAGTTTACGTCCTTCGGCTGTAAGGCGAAAACCTTTATAGGCTTCATAGTGTACCAGCTTTTTGGTACGCAGCTTTTTCATCATATCCGTGATAGAAGCAGGCCGTGTTTTGAGTTCGGCGGCCAGTTCATTTGTAGTCACAGATCCATCCTTCTGCAGGTGATAGATCGCTTTTATATGATTCTCTTCGCTGGTTGAGTAGTTCAGCACGACTAAAATTAAATTTAGACAAACCTAAAAAAAATATCTTTATTTTCAAAACGCCGGGGTTGACGCAATGGCTGGAAACGCTTAATTTGCCCACCCAAGAGGATTCGTATGCGTTTATTGCTGAAAATTATACCGCTTTGCCTGCTGCTTACAGGGGTACTGGCCTGTAAGGACAAAAAGCCTGATCTGTCGGGCGAAGCACCGGTGACAGTCAGCGATTTCATTGATTTTTTTCCCAAATTATCCCTGTCATTTCAACTGGAAGATACCAGCCTGCTGCGTAAGGATAAGGATTCCCTGCTCATCAGCCGCAAGGTATTTACCCAGTTTGTACCCGATTCGGTACTTAACCGTCTGATGGGGAAAGCAGCGCGCCCTAAAATATATGCCATGGGCCGGGCAAAAGGAGATGAAACCTATCTTTTCGCCAAGACGGTAGCCGGCGAAAAACGTGCGGTATATCTTTTTGCTTTCGATAAAAAGAATAAGTTTATTGCGGCCATGCCCTTTCTGATACCCGACCAGGCGGCTGCTACGAGACAGGTCTCCGTATTTGATAATAAGTATACTATCAGCAAAAATGTGACCCGCCGCAATGCAGATGGCAGCGTTAATGAGGGCAAGGATGTGTATGTGCTGAATGCAGCTGCTGGTGAGTATATGCTGATCATGACCGATGCGCTCGATGAAAAACCTGCAGAGCTCATCAATCCTATTGACACTTTATCACGTAAACAAAAATATACAGCCAATTACGGCTCAGGAAAAACAACTTTATTCTCCTTCCGCGATGGCCGCCGTGCCGATCAGCTCCGCTTTTTCATACACTTCGAAAAAAATAATGGAGAGTGTGTGGGCGAGTTGAAGGGGGAAGCACAAATGAAAGGTCCCAACCGCGCCGAATACCGGGAGCCGGGCGAACAATGCGCTTTACAGTTTACTTTTACCAATTCTTCGGTAACCGTAAAAGAACTGGAGCCCTGCGGATCGCGCCGGGGATTGCGCTGTTCTTTCGATGGCACCTATTCACGCCTGCGTGATCAGCGCAGCAAACCTGCCCGCAAATAAAATAGTTCCGGGCCTATTTCTAAATTTAATTTTATCTTGCGCCTTCGTGTAAAAAAGACACAATTATGAGTTTTACAAATTTTTCAGTTCCTTACCCCATCGAATCAACTTATTCCAAACGTGTTGCCTACTTTTCTATGGAGTTTGCTGTACATCAGCCCCTGAAAATATATAGTGGCGGTCTGGGTTTTCTGGCAGGCTCGCATATGCGCAGTGCTTATGAATTGCGGCAGAATATGGTGGGTATCGGCATACTGTGGAAATATGGTTATTATGATCAGGAGCGCAACCAGGATCAGACCCTGGATGTGACCTGGAATGAAAAACAATATAGTTTCCTGGAAGAAACCGGTATTAAATTCCAGATCAATGTGCATGAGCATCCGGTATGGGTGAAAGTATTGTATCTGAATCCCGAAACATTTAAAACAGCCCCCTTATTCCTTCTCAGCACCGATGTGCCGGAAAACGATTATGTATCTCAAACGATCACCCATCGCCTGTATGATGCGAATGTGGCTACCAAAGTGGCTCAGTTTATACTGCTGGGGGTAGGTGGCGCCAAATTGCTGGATGTAATCGGTTTTAATCCGGAGTTGTATCATTTGAATGAAGCTCATGGACTGTCTGCTGCATTTTACCTCTACAGCAAATACAACAGGCAGATCGAAGAAGTGCGTAAGCGTCTGGTGTTTACCACGCATACACCTGAGGAGGCCGGCAATGAGAAACACGATATTTATCTCTGTCACAAAATGAGTTATTTCTGCGGACTGAGTGTAGACGAAGTACGTAAGCTGACCGGCATTACCGACGATGCTTTCAATCATTCACTGGTTGCGCTGCGTTTTGCACGCCTGGCCAATGCTGTATCACAACTGCATGGTGTGGTATCGCGCGAAATGTGGAGTAAATATTCCGGCATATGCCCTATCATTTCTATTACCAACTCGCAGAATTACCGTTACTGGGCCGATAAGCAATTGTATCGTTTCCGCGAAGCGGGCGATGATTATGGCATTGATGACCGCAAAAAATATCTGAAGAAAAGAGCGTTCGAAATAGTGGCTGATCAAACCGGTAAGCTGTTTGATCAGGATGTATTTACCATTGTATGGGCCCGTCGTTTTGCCGGTTATAAGCGTGCCGGTCTGATCACTACCGATGAAAAGAGATTTGCGGCCTTGCTGGCAGACAGCAAATATCCTGTGCAGGTGATATGGGCGGGTAAACCTTACCCGGTCGACCACCCGGCTATCAGCGAATTCAATCAGCTGGTGCACCTGAGCAAACGTTATAAGAATATGGCTGTTTTGATCGGATATGAACTGGGCCTGTCTAAACGGTTGAAACAGGCGGCTGATTGCTGGCTCAATAACCCGCGTGTACCGCGGGAGGCATCGGGTACCAGTGGCATGACGGCTGCCATGAATGGCGCAATCAACTTCTCTACGGACGATGGCTGGATCCCCGAGTTTATCAATCATGGCCACAATGGATTTGTGGTGCCCAAGGCAGACTATGCCAACATGAATGTATATGATCAGGATCAGTACGACCTGGATAAGATTTATGAAATACTGCAGAAAGAAATTCTGCCACTCTATTACGAAAATTATTCTACCTGGCGGCAGATCATGAAGAACAGCATGCAGGATGTACGCTTTCAGTTTGAAAGTAACCGCATGGCGCATGAGTATTATGATCTGCTTTACAAATAGAGAAAGGTATAAAGGTTTAAAAGTATAAAAGTGATAAGCGGCTTATGTATCTCACACCTTTATACTTTTAAACCTTTATACTTCTTATGCGAACTGTTCTATTACATCTTCTACCGTCACTTTCGTATTGTAAAACGACACCAGCTTTCTGATAACACCTTCAACGAGTGCATCGGGACAGGATGCGCCGCTTGTGATCAGTATATTAACGGGGGCGGTTGGCGGAAGAAAATTTTCCGTCTGTAATTCTACCTTGCGATGAAAATCATAGTGTGTAATACTGGTAGCTGAGTTGATTTTTTCTTCGCTATTGATAAAATAGGTGGGGAGTTTCTCTTCGCAGAGTTCTACCAGGTGAGAGGTGTTGGATGAGTTGTACCCGCCTACTACAACTGCCAGCTGTGCCGGAGTCTGCAGCATGCCAGTCACGGCTGACTGATTATCGTTGGTGGCATAACAGAGCGTATCGCGTGTATCAGCAAAACGGCTCACTACATCTGCTGCAGCCAGTCCATAGCGGCTGATCATGGTATCGCGCAGATAATCGGCAATGGCCTGTGTGTCGGAGGCCAGCATAGTGGTTTGATTGACTACGCCAATCCGCTGCAGATCGCGCTCCACGTCGAAACCATCAGAATACTGTCCTTTAAACTGCTCATAGAAACCGGCAGGTTCGTACTCGCCGGTGATATACCTCGCCAGTTCCAGTGTTTGCTTCATATCCTTTACCACTACGGCAGGTCCTTTGGCGGCGGCATGAGAAAAGGTGGCCCTGGTCTCTTCATGCTGTGGTTTACCGTGAATGACAATGGTGTAGTTTTTTCCTGCAATGGCTTCGCTGCGGTTCCATACTTTTTCTACAAAGGGGCAGGTCGTATTATACTTCTCTACCTGTATGCCGATACGCCGCAGTTTCTCTTCAATTTCGAGCGTGGTGCCGAAGGCGGGAATCAATACAATATCGTTGGCGGCCAGTTCTTCAAAAGCGATCAGCTGGCGGCCATGCGTGTCCTGCAGAAAGCGTACTCCATGCGCTTCCAGATCGGCATTGACCTGTGGGTTGTGGATCATTTCGCTCAGGAGGAAAATACGTTTACCCGGATTTTCTGTGACTGTGCGAAAAGCGATCTCAATAGCATTTTCGACCCCATAACAAAAGCCGAAATGGCGGGCCAGGTAAATGCGTACCGGGCCAAAATCGAGGAGGGTAGGCGTGAAGTCTTTCTTCATCTTATCCTGCTCCTTGCGTTTTTTCTTAACGGCCGAGATCAGCGGGCTGCGATAAATAATGGGGACTTCGAAAGATTTCATGGTGCAAAGATAAGAGATCAATGTGCTAATGTGCTGATGTGCTGATGTGCAAATGAAGAGAGCGGAAAACTATTACTGACTTTCAATATCTTCGGAATAATACAGTTCAGGTGCTTAATAGTCTGCAGGTAAAAAAGGGGGATTGGCATCAGCACATTAACACATCAGCACATTAGCACATTTTTCCTTAGTTTCACTCCAAAGCTTGCTTATGAAAAAATGGTTTTTACTGATGGCAGTTACAGGCGGACTGGCTGCATGCAATAATGCCGGCTCTCCCACAAATAAAAATGAAGGAATGACTCAAACCAATGGAAAGACGGTGGCCTGGGCGCACCATACCAACATCTATGAAGTAAATGTGCGTCAGTATACGCCGGAAGGCACATTCAATGCCTTTGCGAAAGAGATGCCCCGCCTGCGGGAAATGGGTGTGGAAACACTCTGGTTTATGCCGATAACGCCTATTGCGCAGAAAAATAAGAAAGGAAGTATGGGCAGTCCCTATGCCTGCTCCGACTATACATCTATCAACCCCGAATTTGGTTCGCTCGATGATTTTAAGAACCTGGTAAAAAAAGCACATGAACTGGGTTTCAAAGTAATTATTGACTGGGTGGCCAATCATACCGGCTGGGATCATGTGTGGACAAAGTCTCATCCGGATTATTATCTGAAGGACAGTGCCACCAATGATTTCAAAATAGCCAGTGGTATGGACGATATTATTGAGCTGGATTATAAGAACCCTGCGCTGCGACAGGCTATGGTGGATGCCATGAAATACTGGGTACAGGAATGCGATATTGATGGGTTCCGTTGCGACCTGGCTGCCTGGGTAGAAGTGGACTTCTGGCAGGAGGCGAGACCTAAAGTAGATTCTGTAAAACACCTGTTCTGGCTCGGCGAATTTGATGAACTCGAAAATGCCGATTATGGAAAGGTGTTTGATGCCAGTTACAGCTGGAGCTGGATGCATAAGACAAAAGATTTTTATCAGCAACACCTGCCACTGGCAGAGCTTGACAGCTTGCTGAACCGTTATAGCCACCTGGGCGATAACTCCATGCGGGCCTGGTTTACCAGCAATCATGACGAAAACAGCTGGAACGGTACCGAGTATGAGAAATATGGCGATATGGCCACAGCGCTGGCCGTTTTCTCGGCTACATGGAATGGTGTGCCGCTGTTGTACAGCGGGCAGGAGCTTCCCAATCACAAAAGGCTGCAGTTTTTTGAGAAAGATCCGATTGACTGGAATGGGAAATATGAGCGGGCGGGTTTTTATAAAACGTTGCTGCAATTGCATTCAACGCATCCGGCGTTGCGTGGAGGAGATGCTGCTGTAACTACCTATCGCCTGCATACATCTGCACCGGACCAGGTAATGGCTTATCTGCGCCGAAATGGTGACCAGGAAGTGCTGGTGTTGCTTAATCTGTCTGCCCGGCCGGTTGATATGACTCTGGCAGATGATCAGGTGAAAGGAAATTATACGGATGTGTTTTCGGGTCAGTCCGCATCACTTCAGAATGGCAGCAAGGTAATGCTGGCAGCCTGGGGCTGGCAGGTATTCAAAAAATAAATAGATGGTTACTGATAAAAAAAATGTCCGCCTGAGCGGACATTTTTTTTATCAAAAAGTTATGGGGCTTAATATTCCGAATCGGAATCGATATTCACCTGGTAAGTGTAGGTACCGCTCCAGCCGGGATACATACCTTCGAGTTTTACTTTTCCATTGCCATAGCTAAGTGCCTTGGCAAAGTCTTCAGAGTTCTTAATATCACGTCCGTTTACGGTAGTGATAATGAAGCCGGTTTCCATACGTGAGCCACTGAAAGGGCCACCTTCACGAATCTTTTTTACTACTACACCGCCGCTGATTGAATACTGGGTGGCTTTTTTGCTGTCGAGATCTTCCAGTTCGAGGCCCAGGCGGTCGCCGATGGCTTCATTATAGCTGTAATCTATTTTGCTTTTTTCACCTTTGAGGGTAATGAAAGCAGTGGCTTCCTTACCATTGCGCAGGTAAGTTACCGGTACTTTTTCTCCGGGACGGAAACCTGCAATATGTCCGCTCATTTCAATACCGCTTGATACAGGCTGACCATTTACTTTCAGGATCACATCGCCTTTTTTCAATCCGGCAGCCGCTGCAGCACCATCGGTGGGCACGGTTTGTACATATACACCACTCTGACCATCTTTCACACCAGCCTGTCTTACGAGGCGGTCATTTTCGCTTGCATTGGGATTGTAAGAGATGCCCAGGTAACCACGTTTTACATCGCCATATTCGATCAGATCATTTACGATCTTTTTCACAATATTTACCGGGATAGCAAAGCCATAACCGGCATAGGTGCCATTGGGAGCAAGGATTGCTGAGTTGATGCCTACCAGCTGACCATCGGTTGTGATAAGTGCACCGCCGCTATTACCCTGGTTGATGGCTGCATCGGTTTGAATGAAGGCTTCTACAGGGCTATCGCTCTGCCGGCTGTTGATACCGATTGAGCGGCCTTTGGCACTTACAATACCCGCTGTAACGGTTGTTTCGAGCGACAGGGGATAGCCTACAGCCAGCACCCATTGACCCAGTTTCACGTTATCGGAGTTGCCATAAATCATATAGGGCAGACCGGTACCGTCAATTTTTACTACGGCCAGATCACTGCTGGGGTCACGGCCAATCACTTTTGCCTTATAGGTTTTTTTGTTATTGAGCGTTACGGTGATTTCATCGGCCACACCTTCACGTCCATCGGAGATGACGTGGTTATTGGTAACGATATATCCGTCCTGGCTTATCAGCACACCACTGCCGGAGGCACGCTGCTCGGGCTGTACCATGGGCTGACCAAAGCCGAAGAAGTCGTTGAACATATCTTCCATGCTGTTGCCACCCTGGCTACGGGGCAGATCGTTTACAATGCGTTTGGCAGGAATCTTTGTTTTGATGTGTACCACGGCAGGTACAGATGCGTTGGCCGCTTTCGTGAAGTCAACAGGATCTACTGCGTCTGCCGCATTGTCAAGATAACCTGCATAATTTACAGGCAACTTGCCTTCCTGCGTTTGTGAAAAAGACAATTTTGCGGCATTTCCGCCATTTACTTTGCCATAGATCCAAACACTACCAACAGCTGAAGTTGCGCTAACTGCAATAACCAGCAGAAGTTGTTTCCATTTCATACTCTTTATGAATTTTTATTGCTTGAATAGTTGTACAGACATTTTCAAATCTCATGCCTGCTGTCTACAAAGTAACAAACTGACATAAGAAGTTCTTTTTCCACTCATTCAGTTTAACAAATCATTTACTAAGGGCTTCGTACTTCAGGACAAATTTAACCAGAATCTGTTAAAAAATAAATACCTTAAAGAGTTGTCAGAAAGGCCATTGTATCTACGCCATCCGCATAGTCGGCCAGGCCCGGCTGCTGACTTTTGCCAAAGCCGGTAAATCCATGACCCACCAGGCACTGAATATCGGCATGCGTCTGCAGGCCGGCTACCAGAGTGTCTTTGTCGGAATAGGTTTCGTAATGCAGCTGGCTGATAGGGGAGAACAGGCTGTTGTTTTCTACCAGCAGCAGGGATTCATTGCTCATGTACAGCTGCTTGTTGAGCATAAGAATGGCCAGGTTGTAATCGTAGTTATTTTTGAATTTGTGGTGTTCGGCCAGCCAGTTGTACTTGCGGAAAGCCTGCAGCAATGGTACAAAATCGTAACCGGCAGGCACATACAGTTTAGTTACGTTACGGCATCCCAGGCCAAAGTAGAGATATACATCATCTGCCAGCAGCTCCAGTTCTTCGGTTGTTTCGCTGCCGTCCAGTACGGCAGCAGAGCTGCGGTTGCGCCGGATGATATGCGGATATTTTCCGAAGTAAAAAGTAAAATAGCCGGCGGAATTATTGCTTCCGGTGGCAATATAGGCATCGCAGCCTTTGAGCATATCTGCTATTTCAAGGTAACCGGCAGCGGCAGGTTCCCACTCAATCAGTTTGTTGATGAGGTGTGTGGTGAGCACTGCATCTTTGGATGATAGTTTGATGCGAGCCCTATGTCCGGCTATCCAGATACAGATCAGATCATGCATGCCTACCAGGGGGATATTGCCTGCCATGATGAGGCCGATAGTTTTAGGGGCGTGGTCAACGGCGGCTGCGGGATATGCAGCCACCCATTGCACTAAAGCATCTTTTTGCAGGTATTGGTGGCCGATTGCCCGGATGGATTGTTGCAGAAAGGAGGGGATGAACCAGCCATTTTCACGGCTGGCACGATCCTGTACCTGCAACCACTCTTCATTATCCGATAAAATATAATCGCCCAGGCGGGTCAATAAGTCAATACGGTATTGTAAATTCATGAATGCGCTTTATTTTTGTTATCTGATCTGGTGGGTATTGAAGATCAGGGTGCAAAATTAAATTTATACCCGTTTAAACAGGCGAATTATGGCAATTAAGATAACTGATGAATGTATTAACTGCGGCGCATGCGAGCCGGAGTGTCCTAATAATGCGATTTATGAAGGCGGTGTGGAATGGGCCATTGCGGATGGCACATCCGTAAAGGGTGCATTTACCCTGCTGGATGGTACAACGGTAGATGCGGATCAGAAAAACGCTCCCGTGAGTGTTGATACTTACTATATTACGCCCAATAAGTGTACGGAGTGCCAGGGTTTTCATGAAGAACCCCAGTGTGCTGCGGTATGCCCGGTAGATTGCTGTGTGCCCGACGAAATGTACCAGGAAACCGTTGAAGAGCTGATGGCTAAAAAAGATAAGCTGCACCTCTGAGGGTGTGTATAAGTTCTGCTACATTTCTGTGGTCGAAACAGGATTTTCGCTTAACTTGAATCTATCTTGATATAGCAGCGGACGCTGCTCCATTTTTGGCGGGTGATATTTCCCGTCGTAAAAAGGTGAAGGAGAAACGGCCTTCACCTTTCTTATTTTACAGTAGAGCGGCTTAATTGGAGAAATAAATGATTTTTAAGAGACTAAATTTCCGGAGCCGCATTTTTTCCTGAATATTTGTGGCGCAAAAAACTAGTATCCATTTTCATGAAAAAGAATATTGCACTGGTGACCGGTGGCTACTCTGGCGAAGCGGTCATATCTTATAAATCTGCTGCCACCATTAATAATAATCTCGACCGCAACCTGTATAATGTCTATCTTATAGATATAAATACCGAAGGCTGGTTTCATACGCTGCCGGATGGGGAGAAAGTGGAAGTAGATAAAAACGATTTTACCATTACGACAGGAGGGGACAGGATTCGGTTCGATGCCGTATTTATTGGAATGCATGGCACGCCTGGTGAAGATGGCAAGCTGCAGGGATATTTTGATGTACTGGGTATACCTTATACGAGTTGTGATGCCGCAACCTCTGCCATCACCATGAATAAACGCTATACAGTAGCGGTAGCCCGTATGGCAGGCATCAGTGTAGCACGTTCGCTGCATCTTTTCAGCCATTCCCCGCTCACGGCCATGCAGGTGCTCGATCAGCTCAGGTTGCCGGTATTTGTAAAGCCCAATAGTGGTGGTTCCAGTATTGGCATGAGTAAGGTCGATAATCCTGAACTGTTGCAGGCCGCCATTGATAAGGCATTTAAGGAAGATAAACAGATACTTATCGAGGAAATGATCAGCGGCCGCGAGTTTACGGTAGGCGTATTTAAAACAAAAGGTAATATCATCGTATTGCCGCTTACCGAGGTAAAGGCCGATGCCGATAAGGAATTTTTCGATTTCGAAGCAAAGTACCAGGGCAAGTCAACGGAGACCACACCGGCTCAGGTAGATGAAGCAGTAGCCGACCGCATCAGGGAAGCTGCCCGCCTGATCTATGCGGTATTCAATTGCCGGGGTGTGGTGCGTATTGACTTTATATACAATGAAGAAGCCGGTCAGCCGTTTATGCTTGAGATCAACACTATTCCCGGGCAGAGTGCGGCCAGCATCGTACCACAGCAGGTACAGGCCATGGGGTGGAGCCTGCGTGAATTTTATACTAAATTAGCGGAAGAAGCATTTGAGACGCGTTAACTGCCAGTGAGCTTAGTATTACTTAGATAGTTTTAAAACCTAAAAACGTAGTTCACTAAACAATACTGCATGTTTAAATTCATCACCAATCGCCCTCTGTGGGTCAATATTCTGGGGGGCGTGGTCCTGGCACTGATTATCTTTTTCCTGTTTATTCTTTCCCTTGACTGGCTTACACATCATGGACAGTCCAAAACAGTACCACAGGTGCTGGGTAAGAGTTATGATGAATCGCTGGCCATCCTGAAAAAAGAGGGCTTTGATGTGGAAATACTGGATTCGATCTACGCAGATACCGCACGCCCCCTCCAGGTTTTACGTCAGGTGCCCGAAGCTGATGAGACCGTGAAGGTAAACCGAACCGTATACCTTACTATAAACCGGGCCGTGCCCCCCCTGATCGAAATGCCCAATATTATTGGTTCCAGCTTTCGCAGTGCGGAAATGACACTCAAAACCTATAACCTTCGTGTGGGTGATACCACCTTTAAACCCGATTTTGCCAAAAATGCTGTACTGGAACAACGCTACAATGGCAATATCATTAAACCGGGCACACAGATCCGGATGGGCAGTGTGGTAGACCTGGTGCTGGGCGATGGAGTAGGAGACCGGCAGTTTATTGTGCCTTCCCTGATCGGTATGACCTATTGCCAGGCCCGCAGTATGCTCGAGCAGCAGGGAGTTGCCTTTGGTGTGGTGCTGACAGAATCGGCGGTAACAGATACCTGCAATGCGTATATTTACAGGCAAAGCCCGGAACGGATGGGACCAGACCAGCGGTATCGTTACATCCGCTCAGGACAGCTGATCGATATCTGGCTGCAAACAGAAAGACCTGTAGTGGATACATTGCCAGCCATTCAACCGGAAGATTAATAACACTAAAAAAATCTATATGCAAACTATAACTGTAGAGGAACTGAAAAAGCGTCTGGATGCGGGCGAAAAATTAAATATTGTAGATGTGCGCGAGCCGCATGAGCATGCCGAATTCAACATCGGCGGACTCCTGGTACCGCTGGGACGTGTACAAACGATGGATATTGATGAGCTGGAGCCTTTTAAAGACCAGGAGCTTTTTGTGTATTGCCGCAGCGGCAACCGCAGCGGTCAGGCCTGCCTCATTCTGGATACGCTGGGTTTTAAAAATACCATTAATGTTACCGGCGGAATGCTGGCCTGGAAGGAAAAAATAGCCCGGTAATCTGCTGAAATGATCATAAAAAAAGCGACCTCAACAGGGTCGCTTTTTTTATTTGATGACCTATTCTGTCAAAGCTTCACCGTGAGGCTGATCATGAAATTGGTTCCTGCCATTGGGAAATAATAATTGTCTGCCGCAATCACACCGTCATAAACATAACTATAGGTATAACCATTGGGCTCGTACCGGGTATTGAAGATATTGTTGAGCTGCCCCGTGATATTCCATTCCTTAAACAATTTATTCTTCATTTCCAGTACCACCCGCAGGTCCTGCGTATAAAATGCATCAAGCCGGCGATGTGCAGACTGGGTATTGTCGAGATATTGCTCACCTACATATTTACCCAGCAGACTAATATTTAACTGTGCTGTGGGCTGCAGATGCAGACCTAAGTTGGCCACTACGGGAGGGGCAAAGGCAATATTAGTATTTTCGTGAGCAACGGTTTGTTGCCCTATCCAGTCGCCATTGATGTCGTACATATCAAGAAACTCGGTGAAGTTTTTAATCTTATTACGGCTGAAAGTGATATTACCAGTGGCCTGTAATTTTTTGCTGAACTGATAACCGCCCTGCAATTCGATGCCCGCTCTGTAACTTTTGGGCACATTGATACGGGTATAGGCGCCTACATCATTGATCATACCGGTAAGCACCAGCTGGTCTTTGTAGCGCATGTAATAAAGAGTGGCAGATGCCTGGTACCGGTTTCCTTTTTTCTCTATACCAGCTTCAAAATCATGAAGTGTTTCCTGACGTGGTTGGTTGCTGAGCGATGCCTCAAAGTCGTCGCGGTTGGGTTCCTTATTGGCCAGTGCATAGCTCAGGAACGCCTGCCAGCCATTTTGCTGGTAGGTGAGACCGGCTTTGGGATTTAGAAAATTGAAGCGTCGGTCTATATGGAGCGAGGGGTTGTCGGCAAAGCCATCCATTTTATGCTGCACCCGGCGATATTGCAGATCGGCGAATCCATATAGATGATTGCTGAGCTGGTATTGCCATTTACCATATACATTGATATCCGATTTGAGGGCATCCACGTCGTAGTAGCGAAAGCCATTGTCGAATCCATATTTAGCCCATATTACATCTCCGTGGTGGTTGCCATCATAAACAGTCCATCCGCCGCCCAGTGTAACCTGATGTTTCCCGTAAACATATTGAGCAGACAGGATTTGGCCATAGAAGTAATTGTCGAGCCATTTCTGCCGTACAAGGTCTGTTTCCTTTACCAGCAGACCGTTGATAGTCAGATCGGGCAGGCCGTAATCAGCAAAGGCTTCTTCTCCTTTGTAGTTTTCATAGTAACCCAGGCCACGGGTAAGAAAAAGGCCGGTGTTGAAGTGCCAGCGATTACCTGCTTTTTGGTCAAAGAAAAGCTGATAATGGGTTTGGCGGTAGTTGTCTGTTTCGTTGTCGTAAGGAGCACCGGGACGGTCGGTACCGCTTGAGTTGTAAGTGCGGTTTGATTTCAAATCCGATTCGGGCACACCATTCCATGCCTGGTAGGTTTTTTCTTTTCCCGAGAAAATGTTGAGACGAAGCGCGGAGTTGTCACCCAGCCAGGCACCTGACAGATAGAAGGCCTGCAGTTTGCTGCTGGCGCGGTCAATATATCCATCGCTGCTGATCTGGCTGAGACGGGCATCCAGTGTGAAGTGGTCGTTGAGAAGGCCGGTGCCTGCTTTTACCGTATGCCGCCAGGTATTGAAAGAGCCATAGCCATTGGTAATTTCAGCATATGACTCCTTGTTTACCTCATTTGTAGAGAGACTCACCGTGGCGCCGAATGCGCCAGTACCGTTCGAAGAGGTACCCACACCCCGTTGTACCTGGATAGATTGTACAGAAGAGGTGAAGTCGGGCAGGTTCACAAAAAAGCTGCCCTGGCTTTCGGCATCATTGAAAGGAATGCCATTGAGCGTGATATTGATACGCGTGGCATCTGTGCCGCGAATACGTAAACCGGTATAACCCACACCGGTACCGGCATCTGAATTGGCTACTACCGAAGGAGTCTGGTTAAGAATAAATGGCAGATCCTGACCCTGGTTGAGCCGGCTGATGTCTTTTTTAGATAGATTAGTCTTCGCAAACGGGGCCTGTGTGGCTGCTCTGATGGCACGTACTTCTACCGGCGAAAGCGAATAAAAGCTGTCTGTTGATGCTTGATTTTGAGCAAATGAGGAACTGGCTGATAAAATAATAGAGCCAATCATTGCAATCCTCTTCATTTTTTTTTGTTTTAAACGGTTAAAAAATGAGAGGGAAATGCTGTTGGAGAAAGGGCATAGCATGACCTCCTTCCCTGCGCAGGCATTACCCTGATCAGGTTTTACGGGTATAATCTCAGATTCCTGAAAGGCCTGGCCAGCACCAGTCAGGAAACACCCCGGGAAACACTGAAAACTTACAAAGCTTTCACTTAGCAAGAACTGATAGCAAAAGTAAGGACAAAAAAGCTGAAATAGCTGTAACTTTTCCAGATACAGCTGCGTATAACTCTAAACCATTCGTTTATGAAAAGAATTTTGTTGATAATAGCGCTGTTTGCCATAGCTGTTCCAGGCTTTTCCCAATTCACTGTAAAAGATGAGAATGCTGAAGTGAGGCCGGCAAAGGATTTTACGGTAATAAGGATATCCAATGCGTTTGATGTTTATCTGAGCCAGGGCAATGAAGAGTCTGTAGCGGTGAGTGCTGCCAGTGCCAAATACCTTGAAGAGATTTTTGTGGAGGTTAAAAATGGTGTCCTGGAGATCAGCTATCGTCCCAAAAATGGCCGCTGGACCAGTGGTAACCGTAAACTCAAAGCCTATATCTCGTTCAGGCAACTGGACAAGCTGAAAGTAAGCGGAGCCTGCGATGTAAATATTGTAGGCGGCTGGAAAACGGAAGGAGCACGCGTTGAATTGTCGGGTGCCAGCGATCTGAAAGGTCAGCTGACCATGCAAAAACTTTCTGTGGATATCAGCGGTGCGTCAGATATGCAGGTAACCGGCACAGTTGGCCAACTGGACATTGAAGCGAGTGGTGCCAGCAATTTCAAAGGTTTTGACCTGGCGGCCGATTACTGCGATGCCCGCGCATCTGGTGCCAGCGATATCCGTATTCATGTCAATAAAGAACTGTCAGTACAGGCCAGTGGCGCCAGCGATGTGGATTATAAAGGCGAAGGTCACATCCGCGATATTAAAACAAGCGGGTCAAGCAGCGTAAAAAGGCGTAATTCATAATTTATATTTCCCCCCTGGTCTGTCTCAGACAGACCAACGTCGAATTAATCCCCCTGGTCTGTCTCATTTTCCCCCTCTGGTCTGTCTCATTTTTCCCCCTGGTCTGTCTCAGACAGACCAGGGGGATTTTTTATTGCTTCCGGAAAGTGGCTTCGATGTTTACACCGCTATAAACTGCCGTTCCGCTCAGGTTGCTGCAATCGAAGCTCTGGATTGTGAGTGGAAAAGGGAAATAGTCTATCGTAAAGGTATTGCCTGACAATGTCCAGCTTCCCGTGGAGTTGGAAGATGGATCGCAGGAAACGCCTGCATCGGTATAATCGTACGTTCCATCTGCTTTTAGAGTTACGATATCATCTTTGGTGCAGGTCTGAAAGGTAAGGTCAAGGGCATCCACCCCATTCATTTTAAAAGCGACAAGTCTGTAACTGCCGGCTACTGATTCTTTAGTGACTGGGCAGGTTTCTGTTTTGTCTTTTTTGCTGCAGCCTGCACCGGTCAGGATGGCAATTGACAGCAGACACATTAGTTTTTTCATAAGCTGGGTGTTTTAAGTTTAGCAGGATTAAAAATAATATACATCCCTGGTATGTCTCAGACAGACCAGGGGGGATTTTTATTTTTTATGGGCAATTCTCTTTTTTTGTTTGGTTGGTAAGTGTAATAAGCCTACCTTTGCAGCCCATATCGCGAGGTAGAGCAGCGGTAGCTCGTCGGGCTCATAACCCGAAGGTCGGGAGTTCGATCCTCCCCCTCGCAACAAAAGTCCGCCGCGAGGCGGATTTTTAATTTTCCGGACAGCTGATCATTTCTGGCTGAAAAGGACTGACTACCTTCTTTCTCTCTCTTGCCCGGGGTGGTTTGGCTTGTCTGGATAAAAAGGAACAGGCCGGTTTTATGAAAGTTGGATTTGTGAACATATTCGGGCGGCCCAATGCGGGCAAAAGCACTCTTCTCAATGCACTTATGGGAGAGAAGCTGGCTATAGTATCGCCTAAGGTACAGACTACCCGGCACCGTATTAAGGCCATACTGAGCGATCCCGGTTATCAGGTAATACTGTCTGATACACCCGGTATTATTGATCCGCGGTATAAACTGCACGAAAAAATGATGCAGGCTGTAAAAGGGGCGCTGGAAGATGCTGACCTGGCCTTGTTGCTGGCAGATGTATCTGATGACCTGGAAGCGGCGCATCAGATATTTTTATCGCTGCGGCTTAAGGTACCGGCACTGGTAGTGTTGAATAAGATCGATAAAGTGAATGCTGCGCAGGCAGAAGCCGCGGCAACTTTTTTCAGTGCCCAACCTTATTGCAAACAGGTATTGCGTATATCAGCTGTAAAAGGCGTAAATGCTACAGATTTTCTGCAACCCATTTTGGCGTATCTGCCCGAAGGAGAGCCCTTTTATCCTACAGATGATATCAGCGATCTGCCCACTAAGTTTTTTGTGAGTGAGCTTATCAGGGAAAAAGTGTATGAATTGTTTGGTGACGAAATACCTTATCACACTGCGGTGCTGATAAGGGAGTTTAGCGAAAAGCAAACGCTTGTGAAAATAGTTGCCGATATCATTGTGCAGCGCGAAACACAGAAAGTGATCATTATTGGCGAAAAAGGAAGTATGATCAAAAAACTGGGAATGGCTGCCCGAAAGGATATTGAAACTTTTTTGCAGCAAAAGGTATTTCTGGAGCTTTTTGTGAAAGTGAAGCCCAAATGGCGTGAAAACGAATTTCAGCTGAGGGAATACGGCTATTGATCAGGTAGCCATTAATAAATATTATCAAGATCTAAAAACAGGAAAAATGTCATTTACTGTTGCCATTGTGGGAAGACCCAATGTGGGAAAAAGCACCTTCTTTAACCGACTGCTGGAGCAGCGCAAAGCTATTGTGGATGATGTGAGTGGTGTGACACGCGACCGTCAGTATGGGGTGGCCGACTGGAATGGTAAAAGCTTCAATGTAATCGATACTGGTGGCTTCGTAGCCGGCAGCGAAGACGTATTTGAAAAGGAAATCGCCAAGCAAGTATTGATTGCGCTCGATGAAGCAGATGTAATTCTGTTTATGGTAGATGCACAAACCGGCCTTACTGATCTGGACGATGCCATGGCTCATGTATTGCGCCGCAGCACCAAGCCGGTATTCCTTACCGTAAACAAAGTAGATAATAATGACCGCCTGCTCGAAGCCGCAGAGTTTTACAGCCTGGGTTTTGATCAGGTATTTTTTATTGCCGCTGCGAGTGGCAGCGGATCGGGCGACCTGCTCGATGCCGTAACAGAACTGATACCTGCAGAGCAGGAAGAGCAGGAGATGGAACAAGGCGACTCATTGCCGCGCATCGCCATCATAGGTCAGCCTAATGTAGGGAAATCATCGTTGCTGAATGCCCTGGTAGGACAGGAGCGTACCATTGTGAGTGATATTGCCGGTACAACCCGCGACACGATTCATACGCATTATAATCTCTTTAAAAAAGAATTTATCCTCATTGATACAGCCGGTATACGTCGCAAAACCAAGGTACATGAAGACCTGGAGTTTTATTCGGTGATAAGGGCTATCAAAGCCGTGGATGAAGCCGATGTATGTATGCTCGTGCTGGATGCCGAAAAAGGAATTACCGCTCAGGATCTGAATATCTTCAGCCTGGCAGCCCGTAAAGGAAAAGGCCTGGTGGTGCTGGTCAATAAATGGGATCTGGTGAAAAAGGAAACCAATACTGCCAAAGAATATGAAACAGAATTGAAGAAACGACTGGCTCCTTTTACCGATGTACCCATCCTGTTTATATCTGCGAAAGAAAAAACCCGGATCTTCAAGGCTATCGAGATAGCACTCGAAGTATATGAAAACAGACGCCGCAAAATTCCTACATCTGCACTCAATGATACCATGCTGAAAGCTGTAGAGGCTTATCATGCACCAGTAGTACGCGGACATGCGGTGAAGATCAAATTTGTAACACAGCTGCCTACCGCTGTACCATCTTTTGCATTCTTCTGTAATTTTCCGGATGATATCAAAGCGCCGTATAAGAATTACCTGGAAAATCAGCTGCGCCAGCAGTTTGATCTCACCGGTGTTCCTATCCGTATTTTCTTCCGTAAAAAATAATAGAGTATTAAACAATTACGGGTTTGCAGATAACTGACCAAGAGAAAATTCCCGTTATTTAATGTTTTTTTCACATGGCCCGGTGCATGCACCGGGCTTAGTTTTACAGTGCAGCTGATATTGGTTGTGGATGGAAAATGTGTGTTATGATAAAATATTGTTGCCTGTTAATGAATTGTTTGCTGATGCAAGTCGTGGTCGCTCAGCTCCGCTGGGACGGAGAAGGTCAGGATCAGCAATGGGCCACGGCTATCAATTGGGAAGGCGATCAGGTACCTGGTCCGGAAGATGAGGTATTGCTGGATAATACCTTTGTACAAGACGATTATGCAGTAATGTTACCTGCCGGTGCCGTATCGGTTGTTGTCCGTTCACTGATTATACAACCGGCACCCGGCAATATCATTACCTGGATAAATCCAGCTGTTAATACGTCTTCCACTGCCTTTGTGGCTACCGCCGGGGGAGATGCGATTGTGATTGGTAAAGGCGGCATTATGATAAATGCGTCAGGTGCTTCGTCAGGTACCCCTGTAAGTGTCTCCGCGACCGGGTTTTTCCGGATCAATGACGGAGGACATTATATTCACCGTACGGAGCGGGGGCATACCACTAACCTGGTTTCCCGTCTTTCAACTGCACCGGGTACAGAAGCCGGCATATTCGAATTTGATGTACCATCTGCTACAGCCTATACTGTTTCTATCAGTAACAGAACTTATGGCACATTAATTTTTTCGGCAGCAGCAGCCGGACAAAACAAAACCTATACCGGGTCCGGCACAGGAGTCGTAAATATAAGAGGTCAATTACAGATCAGGAACCGGGCTGCGTTTTCCTATGGCGCCAATGTCAGCACAATTAACATTGTCCGTTCCTGTAACATAGAAGCCGGAGGCATTTTTATTGTAGCAAATGGTGCAAACGCATCGCTCATCCGTCTACAGGGCGATTTGTATAATAATGGATTAATCACCCGTACCGGCACAGGTCCTGCAAGCCGCTTTCAGTTAACCGGTAATGCGGAGCAGGCCATTTATCAGGATGGGCAAATCGGTGGCCAGGTTATATTATCAGTCAATAATGCTACCGGAATAAGACTGCGTACCATATTCCGGCTTGAATATGCGGTTGAATTTATACAGGGTAAATTATTCTCGGCATCAGACGCTTTACTCGTGTTGCAGCCAGGATGCCAGGTACTCAATGCAGGTGCACATTCTTTTGCGGAAGGGCCGGTTTGTAAAATAGGAGCTGAGGCATTCATTTTTCCCGTGGGAACAGGGGGCATATATACGCCGCTGGGTATTGGCGGTAATGGCGCTGTTACTGATTCTTTTGTTGTAGAATACAAAAGGGCGAATCCGCAGCAGGTTTCGGGAGTCATCAATCAGGTGGTTATGCCGATTGATCATATTAGTTATGTAGAGTACTGGCAGCTTAAATCTAATCCGGCAGCATTGCCCCGGCAGGTAAGTCTGGCTGTTACTCCGCTGAGCTTTGTACGTAGCCTCGAATCATTGCTCGTAGCGCGTTATGCCGGCGATCGGTGGGTTAGCGAAGGAATTAGTGAAATTGTATCCGGACCTGCGCAACCTCCTTTTGTAACCGGTACCATCAGCTCAGATGAAGCCGTAGAAGCGTATGGCTATTTTACTCTTGCAACCACCGAGACTGTCAGCGAAAATCCTTTACCAGTCCGGTTCACCGATTTCTTCATCCAGTCGTCTGCTGACGGATTTCCGCAGTTAAAATGGACGATTGCAGATCAGGCGGATGAAGCAATGGAGTTTTTGATCGAAAAAGCTACGGCTGGTGGATTTTTTGTGCCCGTTGTCCGGAAACCCGCCCTGCAGAATATTTCGGAGTACACTTATCAGGACAGGGAAACAGATCAGGCTGTTCGGTATAGAATAAGGATACTGGGTCCGGATACTATACTTGCCACATCTGCCGAGTATTACTGGCAACCAGAAAGCAACCAAAGAAACAATTTTCGTTTACTGACTTTATCAAAAGACCGGTTGAGGATTGAATGTCCTTGGTTTCTTCATCACTTTCATCTTAATATAATTAATAGCAATGGGCAGATTGTATTCAGGCAGGTATGGCCCACGCGTACAATTCATGCCTTTGCAGATATTGATCTGTCGGCCTGGCCGCGTGGAATGTATTTTATTGAAGGAGTAAAAGACGGTAGAAAGATAGAAGTGTGGAAACACCTGCATTGACGGTTCCTGCAAACAACATGTTTGCCAGCGTTGTCTGCAATTGCTCTTGTTGTCTTTTATTATTTTCAGAAATCTGTTTTTTGGCCTCACCAATATCAACTGTATAGGTTACTACATGAATGTTAAGTATGTTGAATTTTGCACTTTCTCTATTTGTATTATGGCAGATATTCTGCATTGTAATAGAATTAAACAAGAAGAAAAGAGTGATTTTTTAATAAAACTTGAAACTATCGATTATGGGCGATTTTAAAGTTATAGAGGTGGTGAATGCCACGACGATTAAAGTGTCCCTTCAATGGAAGTTTTCCCAGAGCTGATGGTACACCGCTAATAGGCGATCTGATTAAAATCGGTGGATTAGATGTGCCGGAAACGAGTGAGTGGGTTATACATCGTCTTAAAACCCTGTTATTGGAAAGAGAAATTGAGGCCTTTTCTCAGACGGTTACTGTAAATCATAAGGCTCCCATAGAGTGCAGAATTTTTCTGTCGGAGACAGAGATTTTGTATTATTTCCCGGAATTTCAACCGGCTGGGGATGAGTTTAAGAAGCAGTATGCGTAATTGGTTTCGTTTCCGGAAAAATGGTTTACCAAAGACTCTTTGCAGGAACTGCAGTTAGTTTGCAGATATATTGATGTTGTAAATCAGCTGCGTATCGCTGGTCTGTATACTAACCGCTACTCAGTCTTCATTTCAGGCCTTCACACGTTTTGTCCACTCCCTGATTTTCTCTCTGAAGCTTTCCAGTTCCTTTATCTGCTGATTAATAAAGGAATTGTCTTTGAAACTCCCTACTACTTTTTCCATTTCTTCTATGGAGTCATACACCATTTGCCGGAAAGGGTTGCTGTAATCTTTGGCGCGGGACTCCTGAATTTGAGCTACCATCCATTCGCGGGTCTGAAGAGTCTGACTGAGCAGCTTTTTGAAGACGGTGAGCGTAAGATCAGCAGGCTTCAGCTCTTTCAGTTCCAGCAAAGAGGCTACTGCATGCAGGGCTTTCTGATCTGCATATTGAGCACTGTGTATATGATAGTATTCATGTACAGCATCCCAGCTGTTGATTTCGCCAGCATGTATCTGGTGGATCAATTCCTGCAGAGCAGGCTGAGGCATCAGTTGTCCCCCTATATTAACCCAGGCTGTGCGGGCGGGGATCTTATTTTTTTTGAAAAAGGATTTAAGCGAATCGGCCTCCTGTTTTTCCATCAGGTAAAGCAGTTGTGTGATGCCGTAGTAGACGATCAGTTCTTTGAAAATAGTGTATGATTCGGTTACTTTTACCAGTTTTACTTTTCGTTTGCTGTTTTCGATGCCACTGGCCAATATTTCTTTTTTGCCCAGCGATTTTTGCTGATCGAGCAACTTCCGGCCGGCTTTGGTGGCGGCCTCATCTGTAACCCGGCTATTCTTCTTCAGGCTTTTGCCTACACATAACTGCAGGTATTGGAGGGCGTCAAAGAGTTCGTTTACGCTATCGGGGGCGAGGTAATCGTATTCGAGGTATTGATTTTTTAATGATCGTTTGTCCCGGCTGGCATATTTACCTTCATTGCGCGCCAGTGCATACATGTTGTACATAAACCAGTAGCCGGGCATGATGACCAGTTGGTCGCGGCTTACATCGTTGCTCACCAGCGAGAAGGGGATAGGTATATTTAGTTCTGCCGGAAAATCTCCTTTGGCAATTATAGTAAAGGAAGCAAAGCGGGAGTTGTGTTTGAGGCTTACACAGAGTCCGGGCCAGAAGCCACGGCCAGCAATCAGTTCTCCATCTGCTCCCCGTGAATTATGATTAGAGCCGATAGTAGCTCCGGCAGCCATGTTGCTTTGACCGGAAAGCAGGCTGGCGCAGAGAAAAGAATTATTGTGGTGCTGCTCATGAGCAGGGAAAATGAGCGAATTCAATACTTCGCAACAGGAAATAGTGGAATTGTCGCCCAGGAATGAGTTTATAAGCCGGGCACCATATTTAAGCTGCGAATGTGAAGCCAGGATGAATCGAACAGCTTTTACACCATAAAAAGCCTTGCAGCCATAGCCAATAATACCATTGACCAGCTCGCAGCCTTCGCCGATCTGCGTGGGCGATTCTCCGGATGAGTTGATGGTCAGATTTTTTAATTTGTTGGCGCCTTTTATGTAGGCATCTGTACCAATGAGGCAATCCTTGATGATACGGGTATTTTTAATAACACAACGATCGCCTACCATGCCATAGTAGCCCCGTTTATTGCTGAATCTTTTTTCTGTAAACTCTTTGAGCTTCTGCATCAGCTTTTCATCTGAACGGAAACGCGTCCATAGCCAGGCGTCGCCGGTTTGCATACCATCGAAGAGCAGCACGCTTCGTCCGGCATTTTCATTACAAAGCTCCATCCAGATACGTACAGCTTCTTTCTCGCCTTCTTTGATAATGCCGTTTCCGAATTTCGCATGGTCGGTCACTTCCATCTCGTTGATGTTGACCAGTATTACTTCGTTGCCGATAATATAGTGGCTGAGATAATTTACATTGTTGACAACAACATTATTGCCCAGGTCGCAACTGATGATGGTACTGTTATACAAACCTACAGGGAGGCGTACGTCGTGAAACTGCAGATAATAAGGTTGCTGTTCGCCAATACGTACGAGTCCGTAAAATTTACATTGTTGTATCAGCGTTGGATCAAAGTTGTCATGTACAAGCACATGTGTCCAGTCATCTGCAATGTTGCCGTTTAATTCCAGTTGTTTTATTTCTCCCGTGGTTAAGGCCCGAAAAGGACCGGCGCCGGTATTCTGCTCGTTGCGCAGGTAATACTCGTTTTTGCCTTTGGGTAAATAAGCAGGATCTATAAACTGATAACCCAGTTGATTAACCGGCACTTTCAGGATTTTGTTCATGCGCGCAAACTTGTTATGATAATGTGCTGATATGTAATGGCTATTCCACTGTTACAGATTTGGCCAGGTTACGTGGTTTATCAACATCCAGTCCTTTTGACACACCTATGTAGTAGGCCAGCAGTTGCAGAGGAACCACACTCAGCATCGGACCAACAATTTCATCTGCTTCCGGTACAATCATTACATCGTTTGATAACTCTGCAGATGTTGAATCTCCATCGGTGATCACCGATACGACCATGCCCTTACGGGCTTTGATCTCCTGCATATTGCTGACTACTTTTTCGTGATAAGCATCGCGGGTGGCTACAAATACTACAGGGAGTGTTTCATCTACAAGGGCAATAGGGCCATGTTTCATCTCTGCAGCGGGGTAACCTTCTGCATGAATGTAGGAGATCTCCTTGAGTTTTAATGCCCCTTCCAGTGCTACGGGGAAATTGTAGCCACGGCCCAGGTAGAGGAAATCGCGGGCATCTTTATATTTTTCGGCAATAGCACGGATGTGATCGGCCTGCTTAAGTATCCAGGCTACTTTCTCCGGCACTTCATTTAACTCGTGCAGCAGATTACGGTAACGGTCAGCTGAGATGGTGCCTTTTGTATGGGCAATTTTAAGAGCGATCATGGTAAGCACTGCCAATTGAGCGGTAAAGGCCTTGGTACTGGCTACACCAATCTCGGGACCGGCATGTGTATAAGCTCCGCCATGTGAAGCGCGCGCAATAGATGAACCTACTACATTGACAACACCCAGTATGATAGCACCTTTACTTTTTGCGGTTTCAATAGCTACAAGTGTGTCAGCGGTTTCTCCGCTTTGCGATATAGCGATAATTACATCGCCTTCATTGATCACGGGATTGCGGTATCTGAATTCGGAGGCATATTCTACTTCCACATTGATACGGCAGAGTTCTTCGAAGATATATTCAGCTACCAGGCCGGCATGCCAGCTCGTACCGCACGCAATCATAATAATGCGGTTGGCTTTGATAATCTGATCGGCATACTGCTGAATACCACTCATGGTAATAGTACCGGCTTCAGCATCGAGGCGGCCACGCAGACAGTCATAGATTGTTTGTGGTTGTTCAAAAATCTCCTTGAGCATGAAGTGATCATATCCGCCCTTCTCAATAGCAGCAAGGTCTATATCGAGTTTCTGTACGTAGGGCGTAAGCTTTTCGTTGCCCAGGTTTTTCAGAATCAGTTCATCGGGACGTATGATAGCCAGTTCGTAATCATTTACGTATACAACCTCTTTGGTGTATTCGAGCATGGGTGAAGCATCGGAGCCGAGGAAATGTTCTCCTTTTCCTACACCGATTACAAGCGGGCTTCCTTTGCGTGCAGCAATGATGGTTTCAGGATCATCCGCATCCAGGAGCAGGATCACATAGGCGCCTACCACACGTTTCAGCGCTACCCGTACGGCTTCTTCCAGCGAGCAGTTATTATTATTGCGGATTTCTTCGATGAAGTTGAGCAATACTTCTGTATCGGTATCGCTTTTGAAGGTATATCCTTTACGGATCAGTTCGTTTTTTAACTGGGCATAATTTTCAATGATACCGTTGTGGATCATGGCCAGTTTGCCGCTGGCAGACTGGTGGGGGTGGGCATTGCGGTCGTTTGGCTCGCCGTGTGTGGCCCAGCGGGTATGGCCGATGCCGGCATTGGCGTGGAGATTCTTTCCTACCACGGCCTCTTCCAACTCAGCTACCTTACCCTTTTTCTTATAAACTTTCAGGTCACCATTATGCAGTGCAACGCCTGTGCTGTCGTAGCCACGGTATTCCAGCCTTTTTAACCCTTTAATGATAACGGGGTAAGCTTCTCTGTGTCCTGTATATCCTACAATTCCACACATAAGGTTTAGATTTTAAAGGGCAAAGATACCATTTCTCGCTGGAATGCAAACGATTGTGTGCCTGCAAAAAAACGCAGTCAGAGCAGGGTGCCGCTCAGGAACAAATACGCAACGGAGAAATAGATCAGCAAGCCGGTTACATCTACCAGGGTTGCTACAAATGGTGTACTGGAGGCCGCAGGGTCTGCTCCAAGTCTTTTCAGTAATAATGGCAGCATAGAGCCCATGAGCGACCCCCACATGACAATGCCGATAAGTGAGCAGCCTACGGTAAGCGCAATTCGCAGGTAATGCTCACCAAACGTATCCGGAGAAACAAGATGCCAGATAAAAATTACCGATATGCCAATGCTACAAAGGGTGGTGCCCAGTAACAGGCCGGAAAATATTTCACGGCGCATGATCCGCCACCAGTCCCGAATGGTGACTTCGCCCAGTGCCATTGCCTGAATGATGAGTGTGGAGGCCTGCGATCCGCTGTTGCCGCCGCTGGAAATGATCAGCGGTATAAACGTAGCAAGAATTACCACTTTGGCGATTTCGTCCTCAAACTGCTGCATGGCGGAGATGGTGATCAGCTCGCCGAAGAACAGGATGATAAGCCAGATAATTCTTTTTTTATAAAGCCGGAAAATAGGCATTTCAATATAGGGTTCTTCCAGTGCGGCAGTACCCCCCATTTTTTGCATATCTTCTCCGAACTCTTCGGCGGCTACCCAAAGTACGTCATCAATAGTTACAATACCCAGTAACTTATTGCTGTTGCTGACAACAGGCAATGCTACACGGTTATTCATTTTAAAGACTTCGCTGGCCATTTCCTGGTCATCATAGGCATGCAGGGCTACCACACGCTCATCCATCAATTCTTCTACTTTCCGGTCAGGCGGGTTCAGAATAAAATCGCGGATGCGGATATCATCGAGCAGCTCCCCTTTTTCATTGATTACATAGATGACGTTGATGGTCTCACTGTCTTTGCCATATTTGCGGATCGTGGCAAAAACCTCCTCAATGGTATTGTCCGGATATACATATACATAATCGGGAGTCATCAACCGGCCAATACTGTTTTCGGGATAACCCAGCAGGCTAAGGGTGATCTTACGTTCCTCCGGGTCGAGCAATTTGATGAGTTCGCGTACTGCATTGCTCGGAAGCTCTTCCAGAAAGTCGGTACGGTCATCGGCCGGCAATTCGTTAAGCAATGAGGCAATCGTATTGGGAGGTAGGGTCTGGATAATTCTTTTCTGTGTGGGGAATTCGAGAATCTTGAATACGCTGGCAGCCCGGTGTACCGACATATTGGCTACGATCTGACTTTCATAATCGGGATATTCATACACAAGATCCGCCACATCACTGATGTTCTGATCATTCAGGAAATCGCGTATAAGCAGCTTATCCTCCGTCAGGATGATTGCTTCAAATTGTTCGCGGATCGATAGCTGTTCTTCTAATTCCTCGGGCATGCGTCAAATTTACGAACTACAGCCTAACAAGGATGAAGCCAGTGTTAAATCAATAGCGGCCTGATCCTGCATTTTTGCTGAAATCTTTATTTTCGGGATATGATTCTGCCGGATTTATTTGTGGGTCCATCACCGGAACGTGACCGGGGTGTATTTACTGCCATTGATTTGCCAGCCAATACAATAATTGAAATAGCGCCAGTCATAGTCATGTCGGCGTCAGACCGTCAGTTGCTTGATCAGACACTGCTGCATGATTATATTTTTGAATGGCTGGTAGAAAAAGAAGGCGAAGCCTGCTGTATGTCACTTGGATATGTTCCATTGTATAATCATAAAAGTCCGGCCAATTGTGATTATGAAATGGATTTTACCAACCGTCTGATCAGGATACGAACAGTAAAGCCTGTGGAAGCTGGTGAAGAACTGTTTATCAACTATAATGGTGAATGGGACAACGTGGCTCCCGTTTGGTTTGATACAAAATAAAAAAGCCACCCGAAGGCGGCTTTAAAGCTATGTTTAACAGGTGTTATTAATCAAACCGGATTTGTCCTCTTATTTCTCCAAACCAACGATACAGGAATGCTCCTGAGCCGGAAACAGGCAGAGTAGTTTTCGTATGAACAGTTATGAAATAAAGACCGTTGAGCAGATCCTGTTGTCTTACTTTTACTCCGTCTACCAGCAACGTTCCTGTATAAGAACCTGTAGAAGGTCGAAAGGCTTTGGTGGGTGCCTGGGTAGTCACACCGTTTAGCTCCTGAAGTACTATGTAGGGAGTGGTTGTTATTCCAGTAGGATTTGCACCGGTAAACGAGGGATTCAGAATGGGATATCCGACCGGAGCAGGTCCGCAGACACGAATGGCTATTACGCTGTCAGACAAACCAGACCATGTTAAGCTGTAATTAATAATACCCACACGTTTATCATAACTTACAGACAGACTGCCTAATCCGGCAGAAGGGCTGGCAACAGGGGCTACCTGAGCACCTGTAACCGGAATGTCTGATTTGGAATAGGCATTGACTTTATCTTTCTCGCTATCTTTTTCACAGGAGATAATGGTGCTGGTCAGGGCAAAGCAGAGTGAGGCCAGGGCAGTTAGTTTAAACAATTTCATGGTTGCATGATTTGCAGTAAATATAAGAATAAATTGTTTTTACCCCATCCCGCCTCTTTTCTTTTGCCCCGGCGTTTATAAATTGTTCAAAAGCCGTTCGGGTGGCCGGTTTCGGCCCTTATTGCTTCATAAAACGGGCCTGAAATGCGGGTAAATCTGCCGTGGTTATCCGGACAAAATACATACCCGGGGCCAGGCGTTCCGTCTGACTGAAAATGGCAGTAACCTGTCCTTTTTCAAGAGTAGCCAGCTCCTGCCGGTACCAGATACGTCCATCGGCTCCTGTAATGGATACGACCGGATGCTGCAGTCGTTGGGGGCTTTGTATATAGATGGCTCCTGAAGAAACGCTGGTGGGGAACAAACGGATCGTATGAAAGACACCATCAACACGCACTATGGGAGAATAAGTAACAGCACCACGGGTATCCGTCATACGCAGGCGATAGAAGAACCGGCGGTCTGCGGCATCGGGATCTGTAAAACGGTACATAAGCCGGTTACTGAGTTTTGTTCCATCTGCACCATCCATAACGCCTATAGCAGAAAACTGTGTGCCATCGTTACTGCGCTCCACCTCAATTTTTGCCGGATCACTTTCTCCGCTAAACTCCCATTTCAATACATTTTGCTGCTGTTCACGATTGGCTACAAACGAAAGCAAATCGATTTTAAGAATGATATTCGACTGCATCTGAAAACTGATACGGTTATCACCGCCATTTTCATAATACTCCAGCACCATATCGGTTAGCCCATTAAGGTTTACGGAATATGCAGAACTGGTAAACGATTGATCATTCCACCGGTTGATGATCCAGGTGGCACCGCCATCCACACTCAGCCGGTATCCATCATCGCCACCTACTACGAAATTGTAATTGCCGGATGGAAAGTTTTTACGTAATCTGAACCGAACACTGAATGTTTCAGTCTGCACACTGCAGTTGCTTGTCGGTAAAATTGTATTGCTGCCGCCAAAATTTTCATCAAAGCTGGCATATCCGGCACTTCCACGCAGTATCACGCCCTTATAAATATTGAAGTTGGTACCATCGTACACATAACCGCGCCAGAGATCATTAGTGCCGTATTCTGCTGTGTTTTCTGAACCCATGCAGGTAGTGCCCATCGAAAAGGAAATACGGTTATCGCCTTCATTTTCATAAAACTCAAGAACCAGATCGTAAGTACCATCGAGATAGACTGCGGCTGTGCTGACAGTATATCCCTGATCGACCCACCGGTCAATGATCCAGGTGGCTCCGCCATCAACGCTCAGGCGATAGCCATCATCGCCACCAACGGTGAACTCATACCCACCGGCGGCAAATGTTTTGGTTAGTTTATAACGAACACTATAGGTAGAGGTATAAATGGAGCAGCCATTGGTGGTATAGTTGGCATTGCTGCCGCCAAATGACTGGTCAAATGCCGGATTACCTGCTGTACCTTCTGTAACATAACCGGCATATCCCGTAAAATTGATATTGTCGTATACATAACCGATCCATACATCACCTGTGCCGTAGCTGACCTGGTTACCCTGGGGGCTACACTGTGACCTGGTAGTGGAATGAATGATAATGCCAATAAATGACAGGAGTAGAAGTTTCTTCATAGTACTGGATTAAGTATTTACACTTAAACGCCAAGATAACGGCATTCAGCTAAGAGTTATTACTTAGTGTCCGAATACTTGAGAAATGTCAAACCACTATGCAGGAAAATAAGTGGTTTTACCAGGTAAATACACTTGTTTTCCTGTTATTCCTGATCATATTAGCGAATTTTATTCTTGATTTCCTGCAATTTAAGCAGGGCTTCCACTGGTGTAAGCCGGTTAATATCGAGATCGGCAAGCGTTTCACGGATATCGGAAAAGGTCTCGGAGTGGGCATCAAAAATTGACATTTGGAACTGTGGGCCGGCCAGCTGTTTTACTTTTTCGGTCGTGCTTTCCTGTTTTTGTTCACCTTCAGCCGATGCATGCATACTTTCCAGCTGGGCCAGTATTTCGTTGGCCCGTTTGATAAGGGAAGGAGGCATACCGGCCATCCGGGCTACATGAATACCAAAGCTGTGCGTGCTGCCGCCGGGTGCCAGCTTGCGCAGGAAGATAATCTTATTGCCTACCTCTTTGTTGGTAATATGATAGTTCCTCACACGCGTTAGCCGTTGTTCCAGTTCGTTGAGCTCGTGATAGTGGGTGGCAAAAAGGGTTTTGGGTTGTTCCGGTGCATTATGTAAATGTTCGGCAATACTCCAGGCTATGGAAATGCCATCGTAGGTAGAAGTGCCGCGACCGATCTCATCCAGCAGCACCAGGCTACGGTTGGTAATATTGTTGATGATGGATGCTGTTTCATTCATTTCCACCATAAAGGTTGATTCACCGCCGCTCAGGTTGTCGGAAGCGCCAACGCGGGTAAAAATTTTATCGGTAAGGGATATGCGTGCTTCAGTGGCCGGTACAAAGCTACCGATATGAGCCATCAGGGTAATGAGTGCCGTTTGTCGCAGCAGTGCACTTTTACCACTCATATTCGGACCAGTCAGAATGATGATCTGCTGATCGGTTTTATTTAATACCAGGTCATTGTTGATATAGGTTTCGCCTGCCGGCAAATGACGCTCAATGACCGGGTGGCGGCCTTCTTTTACTACCCATTCATCGCCTTCGTGCAATTCCGGTTTTTTGTAGCGGTATTGAATGGCGTTGCCGGCAAAGCAGGTGAGGCAATCCAGTACGGCGGCTACATGACCGTTGTTTTGAAGCGCAGCAAGGTATTCCATTAGTCCGCTTACCAGGTCTTCGTACAGTTGTTGCTCAATTGCAAGGATCTTTTCTTCAGCGCCTACTATTTTTTCTTCATAGTCTTTCAGCTCCGGAGTAATATACCTTTCAGCGTTAGCCAGGGTTTGCTTACGCATCCAGGTTTCGGGTACTTTGTTTTTATGTGAGTTCGTGACTTCGAGGTAGTAACCAAATACGTTGTTGAAGCCTATCTTGAGTGAGCTGATGCCGGTATTTTCGGCTTCACGGGCCTGCAGGCGTGTCAGGTATTCCTTACCGCTGTGGGCTATTTCGCGCAGGCTGTCGAGTTCGGCGCTGATTCCGTTATTGATAACGCCTCCTTTGGCCGTAACAGCAGGAGGATTCTCCATGAGTTCGCGGGCAATCCGTTCGGCGATCTGCGGGCAGGGATGAAGTTTGCCGCCAAGTTGTTGCAAATAAGGGTTGGCGGCATTTTCACAGTATTGTTTCAATAAGGCTATCTGCTGCAATCCGCGTCCGAGTTGTGCAACTTCACGCGGGTTGATTTTTCGGAGCGGTATTTTCGATACCAGGCGTTCAATATCGCCGCATTGTTTTACGGCATGGCTGATCTGCTGCCGCAGGTCTGTTTCGCGGATGAAATATTCTACCAGTTCCAGCCGCTCATTTATCTGCCGCATATCTTTCAGCGGAAAAACGATCCAGCGCTTAAGCAATCTTGCGCCCATGGGCGATACAGTATTGTCGAGTACGCTCAGCAAAGTATGATTGCCTTCGGCATGGCCATATACCAGCTCCAGGTTGCGGATGGTGAACCGGTCCATCCATAAAAAATCATCGCGGTCTATTCGTTGCAGGGCAGTAATATGCTGCAGATGGGGATGCTCTGTGTCTTTCAGATAATGGATTACAGCGCCGGCGGCAACAAGCCCCAGATCCAGATCATCGACGCCAAATCCTTTTAAGGAGTGGGTCTGAAAATGTTTCAGCAGTGTTTCTGTAGCATAAGGAAGATCGAAGAGCCATTCATCCAGGGTATAAGTGTAGATACGTCCCCCAAATTGCTCCTTGAATTTTTTTTGATGCTGCCGCTGAAATATCACTTCGGCCGGCCGGAAACTTTGCAGCAGTTTGTCTGCGTATTCGCGGTCGCCCTGGGCCAGAAAGAATTCACCTGTTGAAATATCCAGGAAAGCAAGGCCATACCGGTCATCGGCAGTTATGTGCAGGCCTGCCAGGAAATTGTTACTGTTATGCTCCAGTAGCTTATCGTTTACTGCTGTGCCGGGAGTCACCATCTCTGTCACGCCTCTTTTTACTACGCCCTTGGCCTGTTTGGGATCTTCCAACTGGTCGCAAACGGCTACCCGGTATCCGGCTTTCACCAGTTTATGGAGGTAGGTATCTATAGAATGATGGGGAAAGCCAGCCAGCTCTGAAGCGGCGGCGGCGCCATTATTGCGCTTGGTGAGGGTAATACCCAGCACCTGTGAGGCAATGATGGCATCCTGGCCAAAAGTTTCATAAAAATCACCTACACGAAAAAGAAGGATCGCATCGGGGTATTTCTGCTTGATTGCCCGGTGCTGCTGCATCATGGGAGTCTCTGACTGGTTCGGTTTGGCCATTTTTTCTTCATTTCAGGCCTGCCCGGCAGACCATGGCGACAAAAATAAGGAAGTGTTTTGTGTAAGACGGTTGTAAACGGCATCTGTAGATAAAAACTTACTATGCGTGTATATCTGTTTTTAATCAGTACTCTTATGGGGCTCAACCTGCAGGCGCAGGATACGGCACGTACCCAGGCCACCATGAATAAAGCCACGGTCTATTTTGGCTATGGTGCAGAATTATCTCACGAAGCAAAAGCAACCGTATCGGCTACTACCCGATACATTATCATCGATCAGCTAAGTACCAGCCTTGATGTGGGCAGTCTCCAGGTAAGCTGCCCCGAAGATGTATCTATCCTGTCTCAGCAGTTTCTGTTGTATACGCCACCATCGGCCGCACCTGTAAAAAGTCGTGAACAATTACAGGCAGAAGACAGTCTGCGGGTATTGAGCCGCGAAGTGCTGCGGATCGAGAATAAGATCCAGATTGAACAGGAAACAATGAATAAAACCGGCCTGCTCATAGAAGCTACGCTGGGTGGACAGGGGGGTAAAAATGTTACCAGTGCAGAGGTACTGAAACTGGTGGAGTATTACAATACACGTATTGAAACGGCCCGCAATAAAATATTCGGCATGAAAGAACAGGTAACCAGTCTCCAGGAGCAGATCACAGCGTTGCGTACAAAAATTGATCAGATGAAACAGACCGGGCTGGTTCGTTCAAAAACAACAGGCCGGCTGATACTACAGGTGTTAAGTCGTCGTGCGGGACAAATTCCGGTCACCCTCAGTTACTATACGCCTAATGCAGGCTGGACGCCGGTATATGATGTGCGGGTGAATTCAAAAAATAATAAGGTAAAAATGATTTATAAAGCGGCTCTTACACAAACTACCGGTCTTGACTGGACACAAACCCGTCTTTCGCTAAGCACCGGTACACCCAGGTTTGGGGTGGTAGCTCCTGTACTTACCCCCTGGAACCTTCAATTGTACGTTCCTGAAATGTACAAAGCCATGCAGGACCGGGCGGCTTATATGAACAGCCGGCGTAACCAGTTGCAGAGTTTTGCAAGGGAAAAAGAGCTGGCAGAAGTCGTGGTAACCGGTAATGGTGCTGATCTCGAGATCAGACAACGGAGTGATACATCGCGTTTCTCCAGTACGATCCAGGACTTTACCACACTTTCGGAAGGGCAGCTCAATACCAATTATGATATCGATTTGCCTTATTCCATCACCAGCGATGGCCAGTTGCATAGTGTGGCGATTAAGGAAGAGAATATAAACTGTTTCTTTAAAAATTACGCGGTTCCCAAAGTAGATAAGGATGCCTACCTGCTTGCAGAAATTGCCGACTGGCAAAACCTGGACCTGCTGCCCGGTGAGGCCAACATCATTATGGACGATACTTATATCGGCAAAACCAGTATAGATCCTAATATCACTTCCGATACGCTTCATCTGTCGCTGGGGCGCGATACCCGTGTAGCTGTAAAAAGATCATTGCTCAAAGACCTGAGCAGTCTTAAATCATCCGGCGGCAGCAACCGGCAGACATTTACCTACGAGATCGTTGTAAAGAATAACAAATCTACCGATGTAAATCTTTTGCTGAAAGATCAGTATCCGTTGAGCAATATCAAAGAAGTGGAAGTGAAACTGGAAGATGCCGGTGGCGCTATGATCAATGAGGAACTGGGCGTACTTACCTGGAAGCTGGAGCTGAAACCCGGTGAAAGCAAAAAAATCCGGTTCTCGTACAATGTGAAATATCCTAAGGATAAGAAGATTGTGAATTTAAGGTAGAAAGCAGGTAAAGGGTAAGGGGGATTAAGGCAAAGGGATAAAAAAGGGTGACAAAATCTGTCACCCTTTTCTTATATAAAATATAAGTAGAAGGATAGACGCATAGGGCTGCTTAATGCACAGCAAAACAGCGATTTGTAAATGCAAAGAATATGTTAAAGAGGTTGTTCGAAGTTCTTCGTACGAATATTGTCGTATTTTAGCGCATCTAAACCACAACTGATAAATGAGAAAGATTTTTTTGCTGGCATTTTTTATAGCTTGCCAGGTGGCCATGCTTCATGCACAGGGTACGCTTAAAGGAAGAATTCTGGATTCTGCCAGTAAACAGCCACTGGCTCTAGCCACTGTTACCGTTTTTAAAGCAGCAGATACCGCTATTATTACCTATCGCCTCAGCGATCCTGAAGGCAATTTCAAAATACCGGGCATACCGGCTGATCTCAATTGCCGGGCGGTCATTTCATTTTCCGGTTATGCTATTTTCCGCAAGGAGTTTATTATAAATGCAGGCCAGGGCACGTTTGATATGGGTGAGATACAGATGACACCAGATGCAAAGTCGCTCGATGAGGTACTGGTTATAGCCGAGCGTCCGCCGGTGGTGGTAAAAAAGGATACGATCGAATTCAATGCATCGGCATTTAAAACATTGCCCAACGCCCTGGTGGAAGACCTGTTGAAAAAACTGCCTGGTGTGCAGGTAGATAAGGAGGGCAATATTGCGGTAAACGGCAAACCGGTAAACCGGATTCTGGTAGATGGCAAGGTGTTTTTTGGAGATGACCCTAAAATGGCCACGCGAAACCTGCCGGCGAATGTGATTGATAAGGTGCAGGTGACAGATGATAAAGAAGAACTGATGCGCAATGGCGATGATAATATCAATAATGTAGGTAAGGTAGTTAACATTACATTGAAGAAAGGGGTGAAAAAAGGATGGTTCGGTAAACTCTATGGTGGTGGCGGTACAGACAAGTTGTATGAAGCGGGGGGTATAGCTAATATTTACCGCGATACCTTACAACTGAGTGTGCTGGGTTATATGAATAATCTTAACAAAGCGGGTTTCAGTTATGCTGAGCTCATGCAGGCGGGGGGCATGCAGCGTAATCGCAGCAACAGCAATAGCAGTAGCATCAGTATCTGGAACAGTGCTTCCGGTGGATCCAGTGTTTCCATAAACGGGGTGAATTTTGGCGGCAACCAGGGCCTGGGAGGTATCTCAACCAGTAAGGGGGCCGGATTTAATATGAATCACGCCCCCAGTACAAAAAAATCATTTTTCCTTCAGTACTTCCATGGCAATGTGCATACGGATCGTATTACCGAAACTGAAACACAACAGTTTAACGGCGACACTGTAGTGCGTAATAAAACTCTGCTGAATGGCAGAACAGTTTCCTATGCGCATAATATAGGAGCCGGGGCCAGGTTGCTGCCAGATTCGGTGACTAATATTTTGATAAATGCCAACTACACACTTGGGCTTACCAAAGACAGCCGGAGCAGTTTGATCAGCAGCACCAACAGTTTGCTGGGTGATCTCAGCAGCGGCGATGTACTGCAGCGCAACGATGCAGACAATCATTACTACCGCCATGCGGTTTATATCACGCGTCTTTCGCGCACAAAAAAAGGACGTCGTTTTAATATCAGTCACAACCTGGATATCAATAACCGGTACAATGATCTGAATACAAATACCGGTCTTGAATTTTTTTATCCCACCGCCTACGACAGCCTGGCCGCTCAGCTTCGCAATGAGCGTATTCCCAGAACAGATGCCAGTGTGGGTTTTAATCTGAGTGAACCATTAAGTAAAAAGACCACCTTGCGAATGGGGGGCAGGTATGAGTATGGTCATATCACCAATAAGGTGAGCACCTTTACGAAAGATCCGCTGGGTCAGGACCCTGATGTGCCGGATGCAGCCCGCAGCAGCCGTTTTAACCGTCACAGCAACCGTATATTGCTGATGCCAACACTGGAGTTCAAACTAAAAGATATTACGATTTCTTCCGGCATACGCGCCTTGTTTCAATACATGGATAATGACCTGGCCTCACTACCGGCACCCGTAAGACAAAGCAGTTCGGATATTCTTCCCTCGCTTGGCTTCATGTATAAGACATTAAACCTGACTTATAATCGTGATGTATCACTACCGTCTTATATATACCTCCTGCCTGTGAGTGATAACACCAATCCTTTCTTTATAACAAAGGGAAATACATCATTGCATCCCACGCAGCGGGATAACTTTTCAGTAAATTATTACTTCAATGATCCCAAACGATCGCTGAACGTGAGCGTATATGGTAACGGGGGATTTGCAAAGAATGATGTGGTGCAAAGTATCACCATCGATGAAAAAGGAGTACAGACAACCTTGCCGGTGAATGCCAGTGGCAGCAAAAACTTTTATATCAATTACAACCTGTACAAACAATATAAGAACAACCAGCGGTTCATATTTTCCTGGAATACGGGCGCTAATTATAACTATAACAAAAACCGCCTGCTGTATAACGGGGAGCAAAGCTGGCAAACCACCTGGAATTTGGGACAGTGGGCCGGTATCGGCCTTAACTGGAACGATAAGTTTGAATGGAATTCGAGTGTTTCTTTCAATTACAATTTTACCCGCTACTCCAGCACCCGGTTCAACCGCCTCAATGTACAATCACGTTACTGGGATAATGAATGGATACTCCGCTGGCCCAAACATGTGATATGGGAAACACAGGTGGCGTATAATTTTAATAGCAATGTGCCGGCAGGTGCTCCCAAAGAGATTGTTCGCTGGAATGCTGCAGTTAATTTTACCATGCTGAAAGACGAAGTGGGGGTATTGCGCCTGAGTGTATTCGATATCCTGAATCAAAATCAGAATTTAAATGCCTATGCTAACCGCAATATGATCACTACCAGTCAAACCAATACGCTTGCTCAATACTTTATGGCCACGTTTACCTATAATGTAAGGGCGGCTGGTGTAAAGAAAAAAGTAGGCGGCAGGGAGAGGCTTTTCCTTTTCTAAAAGGTGAAGGGTTAAGGGTAAAAGGCGAAAGAAATGAAAGGGTCTCTTCCTTTCGCCTTTTACCTTCCTCCTTCCATCTTTATTGCCTACCTTCATAAGCAGCTTCTTCACCTCAAGTCTCTGCCTATGCGTAAGTTTTTCAAAATTGTTTTCCTGTCACTCTTTATCCTGATCCTGGCCTTTAGCGCCTTTGCGTTCATCAGTGGCAAGACCTATCTGTTTAAAGCTGTGTATTACAATTTTGCAGATATCGATGATTATAAAATTTTTACAAATGATACGGTAGCGGCTACGCCGGGTACCGACTGGCCACAGGCTTTGGGGTATAATAACTCAGCGATTCCGGGGGATATGAAGACCCTGCTGGATGATCTGAAAACAGTCGCATTGCTGGCTGTTAAAGACGGGCAGGTGGTTGCCGAAAATTACTGGGATGGGTACTCAGATTCATCCTGGTCCAATTCCTTTTCGATGGCCAAGAGTATCACCAGTCTGCTCATAGGAGTTGCAATCAGGGAAGGAAAGATCCATTCGGTAGATCAGCCTGTAGGTGATTTCTTACCGGAATTCAAAGAAGGTACTGCTGCACGCCTGCGCATACGCGATCTGCTTACTATGAGCAGTGGCAGCGATTGGGACGAAAGTTATGCCAATCCCTTATCGGTGACTACAGAAGCCTATTACGGCAGCAATCTGTATAAAACCGCTACCGGGGTAAAAATCGTTCGGGAGCCTGGAAGCCTGCATGCCTATAAGTCAGGCGATACCCAATTGCTGGGTTTGTTGCTGGAAAAAGCTACCGGACAATCGCTCAGCCAGTATGCGGCAACCAAACTCTGGCAGCCATTGGGGGCCATGCATCCTGCACTTTGGAGTACCGATAAAAAGGGAGGTGACCCCAAAGCCTATTGCTGCTTTAACAGTAATGCCCGCGATTTTGCCCGTATCGGGCAACTGATGCTGGATAGTGGCCGGTGGAAAGGAGTGCCCATTATCGACTCGGCTTATTATTCGCAGTCAATCACCCCCTGTATGATCCCCGATGAAACAGGGCAACCCTGCAATTATTATGGATACCAGTGGTGGCTTATGCCTGCCTACAAAGGTGTTTTTTATGCCCGCGGCATACTGGGGCAATACATTATCGTCATACCGGCACGCCGGGTGGTACTGGTACGCCTGGGCCACAAACGATCATCTCAACTGGTAAATGGGGCACCCGCTGAAATAGATGCACTCATCCGCTGGGGACTTAGCCTGTAAAGCCTGGTCAAATCAATCGTCTTTGAATTACCTTTGCCGCTATGCGAAAACTGAGCATGGAGGAGCTGGGGCGAATGTCGGTAGAAGAGTTCAGGCATTCTCCCAAAATACCAATAGTGGCCGTACTGGAAAATATCCGCAGTGCCTATAATGTAGGCAGTGTGTTTCGTACGGCCGATGCTTTTTTGCTGGAGGCTATTTACATTGTTGGTTATTCTGCCCGCCCCCCACATAAAGAGATCCGCAAAACTGCCCTTGGAGCAGAAGAAAGTGTGACCTGGAAACATTTTCACACCACTACACAGGCACTGGAGGCGCTGGAAGCAGAAGGATATACTGTATATGCCGTAGAGCAGGCCGAAGGAAGTATACCGCTTCACGAACTGACCATCGGATCTGAAGAGAAAATAGCTGTTGTATTTGGTAATGAAGTGACGGGGGTGGAGCAGTCGACCATCAACCGCTGTGCCGGTTGTATTGAAATTCCACAACTGGGCATGAAACATTCACTCAATATTGCTACTGCAGCCGGGGTAGTGTTATGGGAGTTGGTAAGGCAGGGTTTACTGGAAAAAAACAGTAACCAGGCCGGCTGATGAATAAATAAAATGAAATGAGCGGAGTAAAGAATTATCTGAGCCTGATTAAATTTTCGCATACCATTTTTGCTATGCCCTTTGCCATGATCGGTTTTTTTCTGGGTGTAGTGTCTGTGGAGAAAGAAACCCATTCCAATCCCTGGTATATGCGTTATGGACTCACGTTTGTGCTGGTGATCCTGTGCATGGTATTTGCACGCAGCGCTGCCATGGCATTCAACCGCTATCTCGACCGCCGGTTTGACGCCCGCAATCCGCGTACTGCCATCCGGGAAATACCTGCAGGCATTCTGAAGGCAAATAGCGTGTTGTTGTTTACCATTGCAAATAGCGTGTTGTTTATTGTAGCGGCCTATTTTATTAACCCGCTTTGTTTTTACCTGTCGCCGGTAGCCCTGCTGGTAGTATTGGGATACAGTTATACCAAAAGATTCACCCCATTATGTCACCTGGTGCTGGGGCTGGGGTTGTCGCTGGCGCCAATAGGTGCTTACCTGGCTGTGACGGCAGCGTTCAGTTTACTTCCTGTACTGTTTTCGCTGGCTGTAATATTCTGGGTGAGCGGGTTTGATATTATCTATGCCTTGCAGGATGAAGAATTTGACCGGTCGCAGCAATTGTATTCGATTCCGGCCTGGCTGGGAAAGGCCCGCGCCCTTCGTTTTTCTGAAATGCTGCATTTGCTCAGTGCAGCCTCTGTGGTACTGGCTGGCTGGTATGGTCATTTTGGCTGGCTGTACTGGGCCGGTGTGGCGGTCTTTACCGGTATGCTGGTATATCAGCACAGCATTGTAAAACCTGGTGATCTGCGTCGTGTGAACCTGGCTTTTATGACAGCCAATGGAATTGCATCGGTAGTATTTGCCTTTTTTGTAATCAGTGATCTTTTATCCCGTTAAGCAGTGTCTGCACTGCTAACTTCAATTTAATAGTATGGCACGTATCATGGCAATTGATTATGGATTGAAGAGGACTGGTCTGGCAGTAACGGATCCATTACAAATTATTGCCACCGGACTTACTACCGTGGATACTCAACAGCTTATTCCTTTTCTGAAAAAGTATCTCGCCCAGGAAGCAGTGGAACTGATTATTATTGGTGATCCGCGCAACCTCGATGACAGTGATACGCATGCTACTCCGCTGGTGAACCGGTTTATCGGAGCCCTGCAAAAAAACTTTCCGCAGATACCTGTGCAGCGGGTAGATGAGCGGTTTACCTCTGTACTGGCCAAACGCGCTATGCTGGATATGGGACTTAAAAAACAACAGCGCCGCAATAAGGCCCTGGTCGATGAGATTGCTGCAACCATTATGCTTCAGGAGTATATGCAGTTCAGATAGGGCTTTCGGGGCATTTCGCCGATAAGCGTTACCTTTGCAGCGCAATTTATTACAGGAACAACCCGATTTTTGGAATGATTCTCCCTATTGTAGCATATGGACATCCCGTGCTTCGCAAAGAAGCCGAAGATATTGATGCCGGTTATACCGGACTGGCCAAACTGATCGAAGATATGTGGGAAACCATGTATGCCAGCAATGGCGTAGGGCTTGCCGCACCGCAGATCAATCGCAGCATCCGTCTTTTTGTAATTGATACAGAGCAGATGTTTGCCAATATGGATGAAGAAGAGAAGCTCGAATATCCGGATAGTCCGGGGCTGAAGGCGGTGTTCATTAACGCCCATATCGAAGAGCTGGACGGCGAAGAATGGGCCTATAACGAAGGCTGCCTCAGTATTCCTAAAATACGTGAAGACATTGTGCGGAGCGAAGAGGTGACACTTACCTACTGCGATGAAAATTTCGAAGAACACACGAGGACTTTCAGCGGCCTCACCGCACGTGTCATCCTGCATGAGTATGATCACATTGACGGAAAATTGTTCATCGATCACATCAGTCCGCTTAAGCGTAAACTGATGAAGAGCAAATTAAATGATATTTCAAAAGGGAAAATACAGGTAGATTATAAGATGCTTTTCCCGGAGAAGTAACTTCCGTATGAAACTAAGGATCGTCTTATCGTTTCTGTTACTTGTATCAATTGCGGTCAACGCACAGGTGCCAGCCGATACGCTGGAAGCCCGGCGGCTGGCACGAATGATCTCTCTTTCCGAAGTAGTGATCCGCACAGACATCAACGTAGCCAAATTTATTGAGCGGGTAAAGAATGACAGTACTTTCTACAAGGCCTTCAAAAACCTGCGCATATTGGGTTTTACTTCCCTAAACAATATCTGGATTCGTGACAAAAAAGGGAAGCAGGTAGCCGGCCTGCAAAGTAAGACCCGCCAGGTAAGGGAAAATGAATGCCGTAGCATGTCGGTGATAGAAGAAACAGTGCAGGGCGATTTTTACGATCGTCATCATCAATACAATTATTATACAGCGGAGTTGTATGCCTCTCTCTTTTTCACCAAAGGGAAAGTGTGTAACGAAACAAATATTGTAGGCGGCAATCAGTTCAGTACCCGTGGCAAAAAAGGAGTGGAGAAACATAAGGAGCAGCTGAAACTCCTGATGTTTAATCCCGGTAAGCGGGTGCCAGGCATTCCGCTCATGAGTGATCGCAAGCTGGATCTATTTGATCCCAATCAGGCAGAGTATTATGATTTTTTTATTGATCAGGAAATGTATGAAGGGCGGTCGTGTTATATCTTTTCAATAACAGCACGTCCTGATCTTTCCTCGGGTCAGCGGGATAAAATTGTAATTGATAAAATGATTACCTGGTTTGATGCCAAAACCATGGAAGTGATGAAACGTAATTACAGTCTTAGCTACGACGCAGGCGTCTATGATTTTGATGTGGATATAGAGGTGGAACTCACACATTTTGGCGAGCTGCTTGTGCCTAAAACACTTCGCTACACAGGCAACTGGGATGTAATGTTCAAGAAGAGAGAGCGGGGTGGTTTTGCCGCCACACTGTTTGACTTTACCCGTTAGCCTTATACCCTGTAGTACTCACATATTTCCGCCATTTGTCAATAACCTGTGTCATATCATCGGGCAGGGGTGACTCAAAAAAGATTTCCTTACCTGTGCCGGGATGTACGAATCCGAGTGTGCGGGCATGCAGTGCCTGCCGCGGACAGATGGCAAAGCAGTTATCTACAAACTGTTTGTATTTGGCAAATACAGTGCCTTTCACAATTTTGTCGCCGCCGTAAAAATCATCACTAAACAGCGGATGACCCAGGTATTTCATATGGACCCTGATCTGGTGGGTGCGACCGGTTTCCAGTACACACTGCACCAGGGTTACATAACCAAAGCGCTCCAGTACCTGGTAGTGAGTGATGGCATCTTTGCCATGATCACCTTCGGGATAGGCCTCAAATAATTTACGGAACCGAAGATGTCTGCCTACATGTGCACGGATAGTGCCGCTGTCTTCTTTGAGATCGCCCCATACCAGTGCTATGTACTGGCGTTTTACCGTATGATCAAAGAACTGGCGTGCCAGTTGACGCATAGCGTGATCGCGTTTGGCCAGCACCAGTAATCCACTGGTATTTTTATCGATCCGGTGTACGAGGCCAAATCGGGGAAGAGTTTGCTCGCTTAATCCCGGTTGCTGTTTTTGCAAATACCAGGCTACGCCATTAAGCAGTGTGCCGGTATAATTACCACTGCCGGGATGTACCACCATGCCTGCAGGTTTATTGATCACCATCAGATCTTCGTCTTCAAAGACTATGTTTAGCGGAATATCTTCCGGTACAATTTCCGTTTCATCGGGACTCATATCCGAATACACAAGAATGTCTTCGAGCCCCTTTACCTTATAATTTGGCCGTACTTCTTTACCGTTTACCAGTACCATACCATTATTGATAGCCTGCTGTAATTTGTTGCGGGTAGCGCCTTCAATCCTGTTCATCAGGTATTTATCAATCCGCAGTGGTTCCTGGCCTTTATCGGTCCGGAAGCTGAACCGTTCGTACAGTTCTTCGTTATTATCAGGGGTTTCCTGTTCAGGGCCCGTCAGGTCCATTGTTTCTTCCGGCATGTTGTAGAGAATTACGGGCAAAATTTGCTTTGCCCAATAGCTAAAGTTTATTTTATGAGGACTTGCAAAGTTATAAAAATAGCGGAAATGCGATTCTTATTTCACTGTTCAAAGACATTAGGAGATATTATTAACTTTATGGTTTGTTCAATAAATGGCCAAAAATGGAGACGAATAGACGAGAGAGACGCCGTCATCTCTTAAGTGAAAGAGCAAGAGAAGCTACTCCGGCAATAGTGGATGAGGCAGAGTTTATTGAGAATAAATGTTCTCCCAATGCGAAACGTTTTTCTCAAAGAGTTGAAAATACAAATATTGATATTTGGATTGACAAACATTACCATATACGAAGCCATTTAGGAGATGAGTACGGCAAAAGAGACGGGATTGAACCAGAAAAAGTGCGTGAGATTGTAGAAGAAGCAATCAGGCATCTTATTGTTTATAGCGGAATTGTAAAAAATTTTACATTTTTGAATTATAGACATGCTAAAGGGCAAAGGGCTTTACGGGTTGTATGCCAAAAGGAGTATGACGGAAATAAAACAAACGTTACAATTGAAGCGCACCTGACTAACCTGAATGAAATCGAAATAACGATAGTCACGGCAATACAAAAAAATGATTATCAGCCAAGTGACGGTCAGTATGTGATTGAATTACTCGGGGGAGGCAATTCCACATTACTTCATTTTGCCAGGAATAAACTAAATGAAATTTGTGATTTATGAGCCAAAAATATTTTGGAATGGCCAGGATTTGCGCTAATTTTGACTCCTAGATAGGACATGCCTCTGGGTAGCCTGAAAAGGCAGGATGCATCTCTGGTCAATCTTTTTAGAGTCGCAGTAATGCGGCTCTTTTTCATTTATAGGCCCAACCTTTTTTGTTGGTAAATTTGTTGTTTCAATCATGAGTAAGCAGCGTATCTATTTTCAGGATCTTGGGCAAATAGCCTATAAAGACGCCTGGGATTACCAGGAAAAATTATTGAGCGAAAATGTGGCCATTAAAGGCCGCCTCAGAAAGGCTGCCGAGGAAGGAGAGCCAACAGATGGTCTGCAGACTACCCATCATCTATTGTTTGTAGAACACCCCCCGGTCTATACATTGGGCAAGAGCGGAGATCCTGCCCATGTACTGCTGAGCGAAGAAAATCTGGCTGCCCGGGGTATTGAATATTTTCAGACAAACAGAGGAGGCGATATTACCTACCATGGCCCCGGGCAGCTGGTGGGTTATCCCATTCTGGACCTCGAACACTTTTATACCGATATAGGCCGTTACCTGCGCAATGTGGAAGAAGTAGTGATCCGCACCCTGGCAGATTATGGTCTGAAAGGCGAACGGTCTGCCGGAGAAACGGGCGTATGGCTGGATCCCGATAAGCTGGGTAAAGCGCGGAAGATATGTGCAATTGGTGTACGAAGCAGCCGTTGGGTAACCATGCATGGATTTGCCCTCAATGTAAATACCGATATGGACTACTTCAGCTTTATTATACCCTGTGGTATTGTGGGTAAGCAGGTGACATCACTGGAAAAAGAGTTGGGGCATGCTGTAGATGCAGAAGAAGTAAAACAAAAAGTGCGGCATTATTTTGAAGAGATATTTGAGGCCGAGCTGGTAGAGGCTGACCGCAGTCTGACGCATTAAAATTCTTTTGGTAAAAAGAACTTATTCTTTTCTTTCAACTCACCGTTTTCGTACAGTTCGAAATTGAACCAGCCGGAGCTGTAGAAATTACTTTTATCGATTCGGAAGCTTCTTTGTTTGATATCTTTCAATTCAAACAACAGGTCGTTATCGAGTGTAAGCACTTTAAGTGAATAGTGTTTGCTTTCGTCATCCGGTAATGTGACACGTATGTAACCTTCCTTGCTGGTAAATACGAAGGGCGAAGGCTTCCAGCGATCGGCTTTGGGACGGTTATCGGTCGCGAGTACCGGCACATTGCTCACACTGTCCTGACCAAATAATGGAGTCGTGATGGTCCGCACATTCTCTGCTTTCTGAGGTCTGGTAGCAGTATAATTGCTGGTGTCCCAAACCGGACGTTTGGGGTCGCTAAACAGAAACACTCCTTTGTCGAGCTGGATATAAATTCGGTAAAACATGCGGTCATTATTCGCTTTGGTATCCACGAATCCATTTTCCGGACTGCTGGGATCGGCCACACTCAAAATGGTCTTATAATTTTTAAGGCTGTCGAATGAACGCTGGATATTGATCTGTTTTACATCCTGGAAACGATTGATCCAGCTGATCACAATCCGGTTACTTCCCAGGTTCTTTACCGTAAAGCGGGGCAGGGTATCCTGAGCTGGCGCCAGGTACACAACCAGGGAAAGAATAAACAGTAACGCAAAACGTTTTTTCATATTCAGGACAGATAAAACAGCATCCGCAAGGGTAGCAGTACAGCTACAAATATACAGTTCCATGCTTAAGATTCAGAGTCTATGCCAGCAGACGGATGATTGTTGTAAAACATTTCACAAAAATAAGTACAGGTGATAATGTTCGCCCGGCTGTATTCGTGTGATATAACCTGCCGGTAGCCTAGCTATACAGCAATGTATGTCCGGGCAGTGATGTATTACCCTGTAGTCCGCCGCTATGGATTAATAATAAACGTTTGTCCCGGGGAAAATAATTATCGCGGATCAGTTGTGCCGTTGCCATAAATAATTTTCCGGTATAGACAATATCACTGGGGATGCCTGTAGCTTTATATAATTCGTTCATAAAGCGGATTTGCTCCGGCGTATACCTTGCATAACCGCCATTATGAAAACCATGCAGCAGTTCCCAATTGGTCTGTGTGCCGGTGAGCGTTGTTATTTCTTCCTGTAATGAATGATTGTTTTTAAGCACACTCACTCCGGTGATGCGGGTACCGGCAGGTGCAGCAAGAGCCAGACCGGCCAGCATGGTGCCGGTACCGCAGGCACAGCATACGGCATCAAACGGTTTATTGATCAGCTCCCAGATGGTGCCTGCACCTGCAGCTCCTAACTTACCATATCCTCCTTCGGGAATAATGCAGGTATGGTCGTTTTGCAAATGGGAGGGAACTGATTTATTTCTGTAATCGGCGCGGGATTGAAAAAGCAATTGCATACCCAGCTCAGCTGCTTTTTGCAGGGTGGGGGAGTATTGCCGGGGTTCTTCACCGCGGATGATGCCGGTTGACTTCAGGCCTGCTTCGGCAGCAGCAGCGGCGGTGGCTACAATATGATTGCTCCATGCACCTCCGAAGGTGACGATCTCCGTCTTTTTTTTCTGAAGGGTATCTGCTATGTAATAACGCAGCTTAAACCATTTATTGCCGCTGATGATGGGGTGAATGCGATCAAGCCTCAATACCTCTACCTGGCGATGTCCACCATAAAAATCAGATATATCCTGCAGTACTGCCAGTCCGGTATTAATAGATTCCATGATAAATAGCTATGAGCCTTAACGAATTTAGTTTAATTTGTGCCGCAAATTAAAGCCTTATGCAGCCTACATTAGTAATCCTTGCCGCCGGTATGGCCTCCCGCTATGGAAGTATGAAACAGATCCAGGGTTTTGGTCCCGGTGGAGAAACGATTATGGATTATTCGATTTTTGATGCTATCCGTTCCGGTTTTGGAAAGGTAGTGTTTATCATACGCAGAGAATTTGCTGATGATTTCAAAGAAATTTTTGAGCCCAAACTGAAAGGAAAAATCGCCATTGAATATGCATTTCAGGATATGACCGGTTTTACGGAAGGTTATGCTATTCCTGAAGATCGCAAGAAGCCCTGGGGTACCGCGCATGCAGTATTAAGCGCAATTGGTGTGGTAAATGAACCTTTTGCTGTAATCAATGCCGATGATTTCTATGGTGCAGATGCATTTAAGAATGCAGCCGATTTTCTGGTAAATGATTGCACAGAAAAAAACTACGCAATCGTAGGTTATGACCTGCTGCGTACCCTGTCTGAGCATGGCACCGTAAACCGTGGTGTATGTGGTCTTGACGACCTGGGTAATCTGGCTACTATCACAGAGCGTATCAATATTGCCATGAAAGACGGAAAGATACTGGTTGATGATAACCTGGAGCCGAGGGAGTTGCCGCTGGAAACACGCGTGTCTATGAATTTCTGGTGTTTCCATCCTTCCTATTTCTCCTACACGCAGCAATTGTTTCGCGAGTTTCTGCAGGCGCATGGCCAGGAACTGAAATCGGAATTTTTTATCCCTATAGTAGCAGACCGTTTTATCAAAGAAGGCGGAAAGGTGGAGATTATTCCCACTACCTCTTCCTGGTTTGGCGTTACCTACAAGGAAGATGCGCCTTTTGTGGAGCAAAGCCTGAAAGAACTGATCGGTAAAGGCGAATATCCTGAGTATCTCTGGAAGTAATAAGCGAATTTAAAAGGTCTTATAAAGAGTTTGTAGCCCGGTTTTTATGGCCGGGCTACAACGTTTATACCGATAGAAATTACAAGAGGCTGTCTGATAGCAGACAGCCTCTTGCTTTGTTTACCAGGGATAATTAGTTATCGGGGTCAGTCGCCATTAACCATAAAAATACAGTCCTGGATACGCTCTACCTGCTGTACCTTATCCAGTCCGCTTAACTGCGAGCGGCCGGGAAGTTTTACACCGCGGTAGAGCTGATTTTTCTGTACTTCTTCGATGGCCTGATAGATATATTTTGATTGTACGGCAAATACGGCCCCCTGTGCTTTTGTTTCGCGGGAGGTGAGTATGCCGATTACTTCGCCTTTATGATTGAAAATAGGACCACCACTGTTGCCGGGGTTGGCAGGGATAGATATCTGGATACTGAGCGTATCGCCCTGGTAACCGGTGCGGGCGCTCAGGTAACCTTCTCCGTATACCACTTCATCGCGCGGGTAACCCAGTGTAAAGATGGGCTCAGCAATTTTAGAAGGTGTTTTGCGGATGCCGTAGGGAAGTGAAGACAATGGTTTGAAACGACGGTCATCGATTTTGATAATGGCCACATCACGGTTTACATCCAGTTTCACTACAAAGGCATTGAACTGCTGGCCTTTGCTGTTGATGACGCGGATATTGTGTGAGTTTTGTACAATGTGGGCGTTGGTGATCATGAGCCCCTTGCCATCAATAAGAAAACCTGTACCGCCGGTAGCAGGAGTGAAGCTGGCGGCGTTGTTGTTGGGCGTATTGTTGATAAAGCCTTTTGCAACTTCTGCCACAGAGGCCTTTACATCTTTAAGATCTTTCTGGATCTTCGAAAACTCATGGTTTTGCTGGCTGATGCGCCGGCTCAGTTTTTCGGTATCGGCACTGGAGGCCTTTGGGCTGATGGTCCAAACCAGCGAGCTGAAGGTAAGTGCGGTAATACCGGCAATAGAAGCGGCAATGGCAGCTACACGCTTGTAGCGGTTCCATAAATAAACCAGTTTACCAGATTTATTGGTCTGTAGTTCACCCTTATCGGTCAGGTTGCTGTGAATATCGTGCAGGTTGGTCTTAAACTGCTGCCATTCACCAAATCGGTTCATCTGCTGCAGAAACAGGGTATGTTCGACTACCAGCTGGTCTACATCGCTATTGCTTTTGCGCAGGTTTTCGAAATGCAGGCGCTCATCGGGATTCATTTCACCGCGGATATACCGCTCTACTGCATCCAGCATTTGAATATCATGTTGCTCATTCATCACGAAGTCCGTTTTTATATTGAGAAAAGAATATTTTCTTTAACCGCATCAGGCATTTATACTTCTGGGTCTTGGCATTTTCGGCATTGGTATATCCGAATTCGTCTGCGATAGTCTGCATATTCCTTTTTTGAAGATAAAAGGCTTCCAAAAGGCTTTTGCAGGGCTCACCCAGCCGCAAAATGGCTTTTTCCATCATTCCGAATTCCTGATCCCTGCGTGTATGCTCTTCCATGTCATCTTCTACGGGAACCAGCGACTCGGTGGTATTCAATTCGCCTGTATACCGGCTGGCATGTTGCAGCTTTTTCAGCCAGATACGGCGGGATACGGAGTATAAATATGTGCTGATCAGGCAGTTAAGCTCAAAATTGCCCGATCGGGCTTTTTCATAGAGAACGATCATGGCTTCCTGAAATACATCACGGGCATCGTCTGCACTGCCATTGTTGTTGATTATCAGGGCCTGAACAATGTTATAATTATCCTTATAGATCGTTTCAACGGCCTTCCTGTCGTTACGTGCCAGTCCTTCCAGTAGAATCTTTTCGTTGTGCTCAGGTTTCACTATCCGTTATTTAATACTTTTTTTTAAAAATAGTAACCCTACGGCGACTCAAAAAAAAAGTTTAAAAAATCTGGGTTACCTTTTCCCTCCTTGCGGTATAAACAGTGAAATATTTCAAAAAAAAATTAAAAATCACAAACAAAATGAAAAAGCTTTTCATCGTTCTGGCTGTAGCCAGCCTGGGTTTTGTAGCTTGTAACAACGAAGCAGAGAAAACTGAAACTACAGATACTCCTGCTGTTACTGCTCCTGAAGTAGCTCCCACACCTGCTCCTGACACTACCAAGAAAGACACTGGTGCGGTTACTACTCCTGCTGCTGACACTTCAGCTAAGAAATAAGCTATTTCTTAATAGTATTATAAAAGGCCATTCCGGATTTCTGGGATGGCTTTTTGTTTGATTTTATGCAGTTTATGCAAGTTTTCTACCTTTTCTGACGTCTGGTTGCAGGGCAGCCCTGTATAATATGTTACCTTTGTGCCCATTGCTGCCATATCCTTCGCACTTTCATTATAATTATATATTACGTGATCACATTTGAATCGTTAGGAATCGAGGAAGGCATCCTTCAGTCGATTGCCGCTCTGGGATTTACCCAGCCCACACCCATTCAGGAAAAAGCAATACCCGTGCTGCTGCAGGGAACCAAGGATTTTGTCGGCCTGGCGCAGACCGGTACCGGCAAAACCGCTGCTTTTGGCCTGCCCCTCCTGCAACTTATCCGCAAGGAAGATAAATATCCGCAGGCACTGATTATTTGTCCCACACGGGAACTTTGTCTGCAGATCGCCAGCGATCTCAACGCTTTTAAAAGCCGCAAACAACCGGTAACCATTACTGCCGTATATGGTGGTACCTCTATCAGCGAGCAGATCAGGGAACTCAAAAGAGGTTCACATATCGTGGTAGCTACTCCCGGCCGCCTGATCGACCTTATAGAACGCAAGGCCGTAAACCTGGAGCAGATACACTATGTAGTGCTCGATGAAGCAGATGAAATGCTTAACATGGGTTTTAAAGATGATATTGAATTCATCCTTAAAAACACACCCAACCGTCAAAGTACCTGGCTGTTCAGTGCCACCATGCCTTCGGAGATCAAACAGGTGAGCAAACGCTACATGGATAAGCCATTTGAGATTACAATTGGCAAGGTTAATGCCGGCAATGCCAATATCGATCACCAGTATTACATGACCCAGCATGTAAACCGCTATGAAACACTCAAGCGGATCATCGATTTTAATCCCGGATTGTACGGTATCATTTTTACCCGTACCAAAGCCGATGCCCAGGACATTACGGAACAACTGATAAGGGAGGGATATGATATCGAAGCGCTGCATGGCGATCTTACACAGGCACAGCGTGACAAGGTAATGTCGCGTTTCCGCGAAAAAAGCCTGCAACTGCTGATAGCTACCGATGTGGCTGCCCGTGGTATTGATGTAACGGGTATTACCCACGTCATCAACTACGAATTGCCCGATGATACCGAAGTTTATACACACCGCAGCGGTCGTACCGGCCGTGCCGGCAGAAGCGGTATTTCGCTCAGCATCGTTACACCCAAAGAGATTTACCGTATCAGGCAGGTGGAGAAACTGGTCAATACCCGGTTTCATAAAATGGATATTCCCAGTGGCAAGGATGTATGCCGTAAGCAGTTTTTCTATTTCATCGAAAAAATGCTCAATGCAGATATTAGCAATGGCGAGTACGAAGCCTATCTTCCGGTATTGCGCGAAAAGTTTGCCGAAGTAGATAAAGAAGAGATCCTGCAGCGTGTGGCTGCACTCGAGTTCGATCGTTTTCTTAAATACTATGAAAATGCGGCTGATCTCAACCTGCGCGATGACCGCAAAGCTGAGCGGAGTACAAGAGGAGCTGCTGCCGGCGAGCGCGGTGCTGCGCGTGACACAAAGGGGCGCAACTTTGGCGGTAGTGGAAATTACCAACGCTTGTTTGTAAACCTCGGCACCAAAGACGGTTTTTACAAAGCCAGCTTCCTGCAATTCATTCTCGATATGAGTGATCTGCGCAAAGATGTGCTGGGTCGTATTGATATGCGCGAAATGAACAGCTGGGTAGAAGTAGAAGCCGGTGCTGCCAAAAAAATGATCCGCGCCATTGATGGTAAAAATTTCAAAGGCCGCAAAATCAGGATGAATGATGCCGTAAGCGGTGGAAGAAGAAAAGAAGGATGATATTTTTTTTGCTGATAGATAATAGCTGATTATATTTGTTTCATCATGACAATGACAAAAGCATTTTTTGGTTACTTTTTTTATTACTTCTTTTTTGGAAAGAGGCCGGGAATGCTTTGTTTGAATCTTAGTAAATAAAGAAACTAAATCAGAATAAAGAATCCCGGCCAAAGTGGCCGGGATTCTTGTTTTAATACCTGTAGCAGCAAAACGAACAATTGTGTATGGTACAATCAACAAGCGGACAACAGATACCTGAACGGGGTGTGGCTATTCAGGGGTATGAGGGCAGTTTTCACCAGATGGCCGCACAGCTTTTCTTCGGAAAACAGGTGCCTGTGATCACCTGTGGTACCTTTCGCGATGTGGTACGTATTGCCGGTAACAAACGGGAAAGTGATGGAGGTGTGATGGCTATTGAAAACTCTATAGCCGGTAGTATCCTCGCCAATTATAACCTGCTGCAAAAAAGTAATCTTCGCATTGTGGGTGAACTCTATCTGCAGATCAGGCAGCATCTGCTGGTAAACCCTGGTGTGAAACTGGAAGATATCCGCGAAGTACATTCACATACCATGGCCCTGCAGCAGTGTTACGGTTTTCTCGATAAATACAACTGGAAGCTGGTGGAGACAGAAGATACAGCACTGAGTGCACGCCACGTACATCAGCACAAAAGCAAATACATTGCCGCTATTGCCAGCAAACTGGCTGCCGAACTGTTTGATCTCGATGTACTCGCTCCCAATATTCATACACTGAAAAATAATTACACACGGTTTCTGATACTTCGCCGCGAAGATCAGTCTGAAGAAGTGAGCGGTGCAGATAAAGCTTCTCTTTATTTTCATACCGATCATTCCAAAGGAAGCCTGGCGCGTGTGCTAACGCGTATTGCGGAGGGAGGCATCAATCTCAGTAAACTGCAAAGCTTTCCTATACCGGGCTCTGATTTTAAATACAGCTTTCATGCCGATATGGAATTTGAATCGGCTGAACAGTTTTATGAAGTAATCAAAAGCATTACACCGCTTACAGAAGATTTGAAAATATATGGTGTATATAAGCGAGGGCAATGGAAGTAATAAGTATTAAGTTTTAAGTATTAAGCTATAGGTTATGCATGTAAGTAAAAGACTGGATGGAATCGGGGAATATTATTTTTCCAAAAAACTGCGCGAGATCGAAGAGCTCAACCGAACCGGCGAGTCCGTTATCAACCTGGGTATTGGCAGTCCGGATCTGCCTGCTCATCCTGATGTGATCCGCACCTTACAGGAAAGTGCTTCCCTGCCCAATGCACATGCTTATCAGTCTTACAAAGGAGTGCTGCAATTGCGCCAGGCAATGAGCGACTGGTACCGCAACTGGTACAACGTATCGCTTAACCCGGATACAGATATTCTGCCATTGCTCGGCAGTAAAGAAGGGATCATGCATATCTGTATGACCTATCTCAATAAAGGCGATGAGGTGCTGGTGCCTGATCCGGGCTATCCTACGTATAGTGCAGCCGTAAAACTGGCCGGTGGTAAACCGGTAACCTATAAGTTAAAGGAGAAGAATCATTATGAACCCGATTTTGAGCGGCTGGAGAAAAAAGGATTGCATAAGGTAAAGCTGATGCTGGTAAATTATCCGCATATGCCTACGGGGCAGGCTGCATCGGAACAGTTGTTTGAAAAGATCGTTGCGTTTGCACGCCGGCATCATATACTGGTAGTACATGATAACCCATACAGTTTTATTCTCAACGATCAGCCCATGAGCCTGCTTGCGGTAAAAGGAGCCGGAGGATATGTGCTGGAGCTTAATTCGCTGAGCAAGTCGCACAATATGGCTGGCTGGCGTGTGGGGATGCTGTGTGGCGCAGGCGAGCGGATAGCAGAAGTGTTGCGGTTTAAGAGCAATATGGATAGCGGGATGTTTTTACCCGTACAACTGGCGGCTGCAAAAGCGCTGAGCCTGGGTCGCGAGTGGCATGAGTCGCTCAATGCAGTGTACCGTGAGCGGCGGGTAAAAGTATTTGAATTACTCCAGGCATTAAACTGCCGCTATTCCCCCAGTCAGACGGGCATGTTTGTATGGGCAGCTATTCCTCCATCTGTAAAAGACGGATATGCTTTGAGCGATCAGGTATTGCAGAAGGCACGTGTATTCATTACTCCCGGCGGCATATTTGGTGAGGCAGGAGAAAAATATATCCGTATCAGTTTATGCAGCCCGGTAGAGACTATAGAAAAGGCGTTCAGCCGCATTGCAGCCATTTAATAACTGAAACAACTATGGAAAGAAAAACAATAGCGATAGTGGGAGTGGGACTCATTGGTGGGTCGCTGGCCATACAGTTGCATGAGAAAAAACTCTCATCGCGGCTGATTGGGGTCGATGCCAGCCCGGAACATGCGCGTACCGCACTGGAGCGTGAACTGGTAGATGAGATACTGCCGCTGCAGGAGGCCATTAAAGAAGCGGATGTGGTCGTGCTGGCCATACCGGTCGATCGTATGACGCAGGTGCTGCCCGAAGTGCTCGACCTGGCAGACCAGCAGATAGTGCTGGATCTGGGATCTACCAAAGCAACATTAATTGACCGTATCAAACAACATCCCAAAAGGGGGAGATATGTAGCCACGCATCCCATGTGGGGTACCGAAAACAGCGGACCACAGGCAGCGGTGCGTGGCGCCTATGAAAATAAGGCTGTCATACTTTGTAATACGCAGGATAGCGATGAGGATGCAGTACAATGGGTAAAGGCCATGTACAAAAAGATAGGTATGCACCTGCTGGAAATGGAAGCTCATGCACATGATCTGCATGCGGCTTATGTAAGCCATATTTCACATATCACTTCTTTTGCGCTGGCCAATACAGTGCTGGAAAAAGAGAAGGAGGATCAGGCCATTTTTGAACTGGCCAGTGCAGGTTTTGAAAGTACAGTGCGCCTGGCAAAGAGTAATCCTGCCATGTGGGTGCCCATTTTTCTTCAAAACCGCGATAATGTGCTGGATGTACTCAACGAGCATATTGCCCAGCTTATCCGCTTCAGAGACAGTATTGAGCAGGGCAATGAGCTGCATTTGCAGCAACTGATGGAAGACGCCAATAAAATCAGGCGCATATTGAAATAAATAAATTAACAAAGGCAGTTCTGCTCATACAGAGCTGCTGGCAATAGAATTAATAACTTTACAAACCAAGCGTATATATGCAAACAGCAGAACAAACTCAAAAAGACACCGTGCAGGCCGCATGGAATAAAAGGCCGCTGATCATCAGCGGACCTTGCAGTGCAGAAACAGAAGAACAGGTGCTGGCGACTGCGCAGCGGCTGGCCGCTACCGGCAAAATAAATATGTTGCGTGCAGGCATCTGGAAACCCCGTACCAAACCAGGGATGTTTGAAGGTATTGGAGCCAAAGGGTTGCCCTGGCTGCAGCAGGCAAAAAAACTTACCGGCTTACCCACAACTGTAGAAGTTGCTACCGGCAAACAGGTACAGGATGCGCTCACGTTTGATGTAGATGTATTGTGGATTGGTGCACGCACTACCGTAAACCCCTTCAGTGTGCAGGAAGTGGCCGATGCACTCCGTGGAGTAGATGTGCCGGTAATGATCAAAAACCCGATTAATCCTGACCTCGAATTGTGGTCTGGTGCTGTAGAGCGTGTGGCAAGAGCAGGTATTAAACAAATTGGTCTGATACATCGCGGATTCTCTTCGTACGGTAATACCGAATACCGTAATGCCCCCATGTGGCACCTGGCAATCGAGATGAAACTTAAACATCCCGATATGCCTATCATCAACGACCCCAGCCATATCTGCGGACGCCGCGATATTCTGCTGGAGGTAATGCAACGTGCAGTAGATCTCGATTATGATGGACTGATGATAGAAAGCCATATTGATCCCGACAATGCGTGGAGTGATGCCAAACAACAGGTGACACCAGAGCGCCTGGCCGAAATGCTGGATACCATCATCTGGCGTAAAGAAGATGTAAACTCTGCCGAGTATCATGCCGCACTGGAAAAATTGCGTCAGCAAATCAATCACCTCGACGATGAGTTGATGCAAATCCTGGGACAGCGTATGAAGATCGCCGAACAGATTGGTCAATACAAGAAGGCAAATAATATCACCATCCTGCAAACCAACCGGTGGAATGAAATTATTGAAAAGGCTTTTGTAAAAGCTGATAAACTGGGCTTGAGCAAAGAGTTTATTACACGCTACTTTGATGCCGTGCACATGGAAAGCATCAACCACCAAAAGAAAGTACTGGATTCTTAAACCCGGATATGGAAAAAAAGAACTATCGGTTTTCTGCTGCTGATACCACTTTTTATTTTGCAGCAGGCATCAGTCAGCTGCGTGAGCTTACTGACCCTGCCAGCACCATCCTCATCACCGATGAGCATGTGTATGCGGCGCATACCAAACGTTTCAAAGGGTGGAATACCATTGTGCTGAAGCCGGGTGAGGAATTTAAAGTGCAGGCCACGGTAGACAGTCTTATTGAGCAGCTGATTGAGATGGAAGCAGATCGTAAGACTACCCTCGTAGGTATAGGCGGTGGCGTCATTACAGATATCACCGGTTATGTGGCTTCTGTGTACATGCGGGGTATCCGGTTTGGTTTTTTGCCTACCACACTGCTGGCCCTGGTAGATGCTTCTATCGGCGGTAAAAACGGTATTGATGTGGGTGTGTATAAAAATATGGTAGGCGTCATCCGTCAGCCTGCCTTTATTCTGCACGACATGGTGTTTCTGAAAACACTTCCGCAACAGGAGTGGGAGAACGGCTTTGCTGAGATCATCAAGCATGCCTGTATCCGCGATGCGGCGATGTTTGCCCACCTTGAGGAAAAATCCTTCCGGTCGTTTCAAACCAGTCAGAAACAGATCTGTGAGCTGGTGCAGCGCAATGCCGTCTTGAAAGCGCGGGTAGTGAAAAACGATGAGTTTGAAAAAGGGGAACGCCGTTTGCTCAATTTCGGTCATACACTTGGGCATGCACTGGAAAACCAGTATGAGCTCATGCATGGCCAGGCCGTGGCAATCGGTATGACTTATGCCTGTCATATTTCAGAACAACTGCGGCGGTTCCGTAATACCGAACGTGTAGTGCGGGTGATTGAAAAATACGGACTGCCCACTTATGCTGCATTTGATAAAGCGCAGGCTTTTGCGGTCCTGAAGATGGATAAGAAAAGAGAACGGAAAGAAATGAATTATGTACTGCTCGACAGAATCGGGAAGGGAGTGGTACAGCCCATTGGGCTGCAGCAACTGGAGCAGATTATCGAAAAACTTTAAACACCGCCCGTTAAGGGCACGGCGAAATATGAAAGTAATAATCAGTCCTTCTGAATTGAGTGGTGTATTGCAGGCGCCGGCTTCGAAGAGTTCGATGCAAAGAGCCTGTGCAGCAGCACTTTTGCGGAAAGGACGTACCGTGATTCATAGCCCCGGTCATAGCAACGATGATAAAGCGGCTATTGACATTATTCAGAAGCTTGGAGCCTGTGTGGAACATTCTACAGACGCACTCGAAGTAACGAGTGATGGCGTAAATCCCGTGTCGCTGGAAGTGAATTGCGGCGAAAGCGGATTGAGCATACGGATGTTTACTCCTATCGCTGCTCTGAGTACGCTGCCGGTGCGCATCAACGGATCGGGTAGCCTGGTACAAAGGCCAATGGATTTTTTTGATCAGGTATTACCACAACTGGGTGTACGCATCAGCAGTAATGCCGGACGTTTGCCAATGGATATACAGGGGCCGTTACAAGCTCAGAATATTACTGTAGACGGATCGCTGAGTTCGCAATTTCTTACCGGTTTGCTGATGGCTTTCAGCACTGCTATCCGTGACCAGCAAATCAGTGAACCCATTACCATTACTGTCAATGACCTCAAGAGCAAACCCTATATTGATCTCACGCTTGATGTGATGCAGCAATTTGGTCTGCCCGTGCCGGTACATACCGATCACCGGGAGTTTACATTTACTTCAGCCGGTGTATTGCCGCAGCCATCGTTGGTAAACTATACAGTGGAGGGCGACTGGAGTGGTGGCGCGTTTCTGCTGGTGGCTGGTGCAATTGCCGGACCCATTACAGTGCGCGGCCTCGATCCCGGATCTACGCAGGCAGACAAAGCCATACTTACGGCTTTGCAGCGTGCCCATGCCGGAATAGCCATTGATGCCAAAGAAATTAAATTGCACCCCGGTCATCTCCATGGCTTCGAACTGGATGCCACAGACTGTCCTGACCTGTTTCCGCCCCTGGTAGCGCTGGCCGCTTATTGCAATGGGCAATCCCGTATAAAAGGAACCGGACGGCTTACACATAAAGAAAGCAACCGGGCGCTCACACTTCAGGAAGAGTTTGGTAAAATGGGTGTCGGTATAGAGTTGAGTGGTGATGAGATGCTCATCAATCCGCCTGTGCGTTTGAAGGGGGCTGCCACACATTCCCGTCACGACCATCGCATAGCCATGGCCTGTGCTGTAGCGGCCTTGCGTGCTACGGGCGCTACCGAGATTGCTGAGGCGCAGGCTGTCAATAAATCCTACCCCGATTTTTATAGCGATCTGAAATCACTCGGTGCACAGATAGATATTCAATCGCTATGGCAGCATCTGCATTGATCACGAGTTTAATGTTTAATAATAAGATTACCTTCAGTTAGTACAAACCTGCTTATATGAATTCATTTGGCCGTCTGTTCAGGGTACATATTTTCGGAGAATCGCATGGAGATTGTGTGGGTGTGGTAATCGATGGTTGTGCAGCAGGCCTGCCATTGACAGCAGCGGATCTGTTGCCTGATCTGGAACGCCGCAAGGGAGGAAAACAAAAAGGAACCACTCCACGCCAGGAGGCTGATTTCCCTTTTTTCAGAAGTGGTATATTCAATGACCGTACTACCGGGGCGCCGATCATGATTTATTTCGAAAATAACAATACCCGCAGTGCCGATTACGAAAAACAACGAAGCTTTCCACGCCCGGGCCATGCAGATATGGTGGCTCATCAAAAATATGGCGGTAATGAAGATTACCGCGGGGGAGGCCATTTCAGTGCGCGGCTCACTACAGGACTGGTAGCTGCAGGCGGAATTGCCAAAAAACTAATGCAGGGGATTACTATAGACGCCCTTGTGACAGAAGCTGGCGGGGAGACGGATGTAGAAAAGGGATTACAAAAAGCCATTGAGGCTAAAGATTCGATTGGCGGCATTGTAGAATGCAGGGTTAAGGGACTGCCTGCCGGTTTAGGTGAACCTTTTTTTGACTCCGTAGAATCATTGATTGCACATATGGCCTTTGCCATTCCGGCAGTGAAAGGGATAGAATTCGGATCCGGTTTTGCAGCCGCACGCATGTTTGGCTCAGCGCACAACGATGCAATAGAAAACATGGAGGGCAAAACCAGTACCAACCATGCCGGCGGTATTGTAGGCGGCATCAGCAATGGCAATGAGCTCGTGTTCAGGATTGCCATCAAACCCACCGCATCTACGCCAAAAGAACAGTTCAGCCTCAACTGGGATTCCGGCCAGATGGAGCAGTTTGCCGTACGTGGACGTCACGATCTCTGTGTAGCATTACGGGCTCCCGTGATTCTCGAAGCCTGTACGGCCCTTGTACTGGCCGATCTGCTGATGCTCGAAGGCAAATTGCCCCGTGTATATTCATCTGCTCATTAATCAATCGTGTCTATGGCACTTATCTATCATATTACTACTGCTACCACATGGGCCGAAGCGCTGAAAGCCGGACAATATGAAGCACCATCGCTGCAGTCCGAAGGGTTTATCCATAATTGCGAAGAACGCCAGGTAGGGGCTATTCTGGACCGTTTTTATGCGGATCAGCATGACCTGGTCAAACTCATTATTGACACAGACAAACTCAGCTCATCCTTAGTATATGAGTGGTCTGCCTCTCTGCAGGATACATTTCCTCATATTTATGGACCTATTAATCTCGATGCCGTCGTGGAAGCCGTAGCTCTTTAACAAAAAAAGCAAGCCTGCATGCAACAGTTGGGCTTTTTTCCTCTTCCTGTAACTGGCTGCACTATTTCAGCCCGGTATTTGTTATTTTGCTGTACCTAATGAGTGCAGGAGCTATTTATTCTATGTAATTCACTATATGCGAAGAGTCGGACTATTGATCAAAAATGCCAGTGGTATTGGCTTATTATGCCTGATGGCAGCCTGTGGTAATGGCGATAAACCTGCCACGCGCGATCTGGTGCAATCACCGGATGAGCTGGATCCGAAAACAACCGAGAATATCCGGCAATTGCTGGACTATGCCGGCACACATAAACAATTGCCCGACGATTCGGCGCTGCTGTTTGACAATGCCCTGCTGAGCAAGGCCTATCAGGAGCGGGAGTATAAACCCATCTGGGGCAGCCGGGAAGAATGGCAGCCCCTGGCAGATTCTCTTTTTGGTTTTTTACAAACGGCCAAATGGTATGGTCTGTTTCCTGAAGACTATCATTTTCCCAGGCTATCTTCTATTCGCCAGCGGATTCTGGCAGATTCTGCCCGCAAAGGTGACCGCACAGATGCCGTACTCTGGGCCAGGGCCGATATCATGCTTACAGATGCTTTTGTACATATAATTAAGGACCTGAAGCTGGGCCGGTTGCCACTTGACAGTATTTCTGCCCGGAAAGACTCGGTACTGCCGGCAGACTTTTACCTGCAGCGCCTTTCTGCTGCTCGTGGCAAGCAATCGCTGGCGCTGGCGTTTTACGGTTTGGAGCCCAGGCATGAAGGATACCGCAGATTGAAGGCGGCAATACCGGCATTTCTCGAGAATGCCAGCGACAGGGTTTACACCCGGGTACCATCGCCCAAAGACCCCGGATTTAAACAGGCATTGCAGACCCGTCTCTATGAGGGGGGCTACCTCGATCAGGATAGCATAACCGCTGATTCTGCTACCCTGGTAAAGGCTGTCAAAAAGTTTCAGGAGGAGCATAATATTGCTGTTGATGGCAGGGTGGGAGAGGGTACCGTGCGGATATTAAATACAAACGATAAAGACCGGTTCGTAAATATTGCCATAACCCTTGACCGGTACAAGCACCTCCCCGACAGTATGCCCGGGCGTTATGTATGGGTAAATATTCCCGGTTATTACATGTTGCTGCACCAGGGAGATTCGATCAATGTGGAATCGAAAATTATCTGTGGCAAACCGGCAACCCGCACGCCTTTGCTCACGAGCGCCATATCTGAACTCATCACCTATCCGCAGTGGACGGTTCCTACCAGTATAATTGCCAAAGAAATATTGCCGGCTGTAAAACGCGATCCCGGTTACCTGGCTAAAAAAGGGTTTAGTCTGATCAATGGTAAAGGCGATGAAGTGGATCCCTTTACTGTAGAGTGGAGCAAGTACAGCAAAGGGATTCCTTACAAAGTGGTTCAGGGCAGTGGCGATGCCAATGCCCTCGGGATACTTAAATTCAATTTTCCCAACAAATATGCCGTATACCTGCATGATACCAACCAACGCTATCTGTTTGCCCAGGCCATGCGCTCACTGAGTCACGGTTGTGTGCGGGTGCAGTCCTGGGAAAAGCTGGCTTACAGCATTATACGCTATGATTATAAATCCAGGGAGGATGGCAAACCGTCGGCAGTGGAAGATTCTCTCAATAGTTGGTTGAAACGCAAGGAGAAACATCATATTACGGTTAAAAACAGGCTGCCTGTATTTATCCGTTACTTTACCTGCGAGTGGCGAAACAACCGGCTTCTTTTCTATGATGACATCTATGGAGAAGACCGGCTGGCGCGGCGTCAGTATTTTGCCGGAAAATAGGCGTCCGTGCTGACAAAAAAACAAGGGGATAACACAAAAATCTCCACTCAAATTGGTGAATATGAGTGGAATAATTTATTTTAGGATATAGGACAGACCTGTTATTTTTGTCACGTTTATCAAACCAAACTATCTCTTTATGAAGAAGATCCTAGCCGTTCTTTTGGCCTTGTATCTGTTTGTGCCTGCAAGCTTCGGGCAGGACGATGAAGTAAGGCCGGCAGCCATTGGCCTTAGCTATGTTCTGAACGATTTTCGGACAGCTAATCTGATACGGACTACCTCACTCTCTTCTGTTTTAGCGAACAAGCAATGGACCAAGCCCAAACAAATGAGCCCCGGTATTGCTGTGAGCTATTTCAAAGGCTTATATAAAAAAGTGGATTTTGCCGGTACAGCCGCATTCTCCTTTCTGCGTTACCCCATGACAGGCAAGACTTTTTTTGCTGATCGTCTGCTGGTAGAAACAGATGCCTCTCTGAATCTGAAAATGGTTTCTGAAAAATACTGGGTACAACCATACCTCATTGCAGGTATCGGTGCAAGTATGTATGCCGGTAAATATTTTGGTGCTTTTATACCTACTGGTGTTGGTCTGAAAGTAAATTTCTTTGATGATGCACACCTGTTTGTGACCTCACAGTACCGGATTCCCGTAACAACGGAAACCACCAACTACCATTTCTTCAATCAATTTGGTATTGCCGGACGTATTGGTAAGAAAAAAGAGCCCGCTCCGCTGAAACCCCTGCCTCCGGCTCCGACTCCTCCTGTTGATACCGATAAGGATGGAATTGTTGATAGCCTCGATAAATGTCCGACTGTACCAGGTCTGGCCAAATACCAGGGTTGCCCCATCCCAGATACAGATAAGGATGGTATCAATGATGAAGAAGATAAATGCCCCACAGTAGCCGGCCTGGCCCGCTACCAGGGTTGTCCTATTCCCGATACGGATAAAGATGGTATCAATGATGAGGAAGATAAATGCCCCACTGAAGCCGGTCCCGCCAGCAATAATGGCTGTCCTTTCGTTGATACAGATGGCGATGGTATCATAGACCAGGAAGATTGGTGCCCCAACGAAAAAGGTCTGCCTGAGAATCACGGATGTCCCAAACTGGAAGAGTACAACTTCAATGCGAAGAGTGTTCAGTTTGCCACCGGTAGCGCCAAACTGCTGCCTTCGGCTACTAAAGAACTCGACAAACTGGTGACTATCCTCAATGAGCATGCTAATTTCAATATCAGCATCGAAGGTCATACTGATAACACGGGTAAACCTGCATTAAACCAAACCCTGTCTGCCAAACGTGCAGAGGCTGTGAAAGCGTACCTCGTGAAAAAAGGTATCAGTGCTGAACGTCTGTCTGCTGCCGGTTTTGGACAGGACCAGCCGATTGAGGATAATAAAACAGTAAAAGGCCGCGCCGCCAACCGCCGTGTGGAATTCAAGCTGGTAAAATAATTTTTCATACCTATTTTTTGCAAACCCCTTCCCAACAGGAAGGGGTTTGTTGTTTATAGAATGTCGCGCTGGCGATAGGTGATTTCACGCAGTGCCGGTATTGGGTTTCCTGCTGAGCGTAGAAAAAGTTTAAAAGAAATAATTAAAAAATAAGTGTTAACGATTATTAAGTACAGGTGTTTGTGCAGATTAGTGTAGGTAAATAATACTAATTTCTGATTTTTTTATATGCAAACACTTAACATCTGATTTTTCGTATTTATGTTTATGTCCTGAAAGACAACTTTTAATTAAAACCAATATCCACCATGCCCCGCACTATGCACCCCTTGCGTGCGCGAATAACCTGACTGTAAAAGTCCACCCACATTCGCAGCATTTTTCATTCCACCATACATACTGATAAAGTCAATCCAATGAAACCCATCATCCGAACCATGCTATTGCTGGTACTGATCAGCTGTAGCACCAAGTCTATCTATGCGCAGTTAAGCGATCTGCATTATCTGCCACCATTGAAACAACGCAGTACTGCCTTTGTAGATCAGTTGATTTACCTGTCTACACCAGAGACCACGGCATTTACTGTTACTGCCTATCGCGGTACCAGTACCACTCCGCTTACTACCTTTACGATTTCCAAATCGAGTGGCGCAACCTATAATCCTGGTAATGGAGACAACGATCTTACACTGCTTACCGAAGCCAAAACGGGCTCTGTACAAAGCAATGCCGGTTTGCGTTTTGAAGCGGCAGATGGTCACAAGTTTTACGTAAACTGGCGGGGCAGATCAGCCAGCCAGGCCTCCTCACTGACCTCCAAAGGCCGTGCAGCACTGGGAACAGCCTTTAAATGGGTGGGAGCTCCGAACAGGGGAACGAATGCAGCCATGTTGTCGAACTCGCTGGGTATTATGGCTACAGAAGACAATACTACCGTTACTATTTTTGGTTATGACCCCAACTGTACATTCCGGCTGGGTACAACAGAGGTTGGTATTACAGATGATGTCATCACCATTAGTTTGAATAAAGGCCAGACCTATGTACTGGAAGCTCCCGTAAGCACTACTTCCAACTACAACCGCAACGGATGGATTGGTGCCAGCATTACATCCAACAAAGCAATAGCCGTAAACTTTGGGCAGATGCATTTTCAGCCGCGTACGGTCAATAGCCAGGACTGTGGTATCGACCAGATCATTCCGGAAAATACGCTGGGCAAAGAATATATCTTTGTGCGGGCAAATGGTACCGACTCGCTGGAAGTGCCGGTGATCATCGCCACGCAAAATGATACGAAGATTTATGTAAATGGAAGCAATACGCCTATAGCTACGCTCAATAATGGCGATTATTTTGAAATACCGTCTACCAATTATTCCCAGTCATCTCCATCGGGCAACGTAGCAGGAGGTAACCTGTATGTTCGGACATCGAAGGAAGCCTATGCGATACAATCAATCGGCGGAGCAAGTAATGAAGCTACTGCCGATATCAATTTCATTGCTCCGGTAAACTGTCTGCTGGCTAATAAAATGGATTATATTCCTACGGTAGATAATATTGCCGGACAGGCTATCAGCGGTGGAATTACTATTATTGCTTCTGCACTTATTGACGATGCTAATATTACTGTAACAAGTAATGGTTCTGCCGTTGCTACGAGTACGCTTACCGCGGCTAAAAAAACTGTTGCAGGTACGTCTGACTGGAAGACATATTATCTGGCGGGTCTCACAGGCAATGTATCTGTATCAGCAAATGGACCAATAGCTGTAGGATATTTTGGTTTCTCCGGTGTAATTGGCGCCTCCGGTTATTTTTCCGGATTTGAAACCATTCCTACTATCGAAGTACAGCGTATTGGCGACGGTTGTCTGCCGAGTACTATATTGTCTGCCACGCCCGGCTTTACTGCTTATACCTGGTACAGAGATGGCGAACTGGTGCCCGGCATTAAAACCAATTCTTATGCCCCTGACAAAGCAGGCAAGTTTACAGTAACGGTTTCGAATGGCAGTTGCTCTTATACATCAGCCAATCAATATATCTATGATTGCAATCCCGAGATTATTGTCAATACCACCGCCGATAAAAACGGTATTCTGGCTGGCGAAACGGTTAAATTCCAGGTGTCTGTTCGTTATCTCAGCGATGTGAATGTAACCAATCTGGTATTGACAAACCTGGTGCCTTCCAATGTAACGGTTACCGGCACTTCTGCTACCTATGGTACTGTCAGCAATACTGGTTCTACCTATACGTGGAATATTGGTACCATGCGCAACGGAGAAGAGCATTTGCTTACGATCACTGCTGTGGGTAATACAGTGTCTTCTCCCACTACAGGAACCCTTACAGTATCTAAAACACAAACATTTGCCCTGGGAACTGAAGCCAATAAAGTGCCGGATGATTTTTCAGAAACAGTGACGGTGTACAGTGCGCTCGAAGCCGAGCCCACTGCTCATCCTACCGGCTTATATTTTACCAACACAGGATCGGCGCATCCCTACAACAATGTGCTGAATTTTACTGCATCAGCTTCTGCAGACGGCTACCTGGTAGTACGTAAGACAGGTACGGAGCCTACTTTTGTGCCTGTAGATGGAACAAGCTACACTGCAGGGCCCAATGGCGGCAATGAAATTGTGTATGTGGGTAGTCTTACCCGCGTAACAGATATGCTGGCATCGCCCGCAACCGATTATCACTATGCCATTTATCCATACAAGGGTGGTGGTGCAGCCACCAATTACCTGACCACAAACCCGGTAAAAGCAGTGATCAATAACCGTGTTGCTGATAATTTTGCCATGGCCACTTCGACCAAAAGCTCTTCAGCAGGTCTGGCCGATGAAGGCGTAAACGTAACCTTTGTGAATGGGGTGGTAAGCGGTGGCACTACCATTACTGCAGAAAAATTCAAGGATGTACGTCCCGCCAATTTTACCCGCGGTCTGCCATCGGGGTTGCAGTCGGTTAAGAAATTGTATTATACCGTCACATCATCTGCAGCTAATCCCGGCAATTATGTGATTGTGCTCGATTTCTCCGAATTGAATATGACAGAGGCGGAATGGGATGCAGCTCGTGTGCTCAAACGCAGTAACTCCAGTGTTGCCTGGGAAGAGATTACCAGCAAGGTGGTTAATCGTAAAACGGATGGCTTGCTGGGGAAACTGGTCATTACCGGCCTTAGCAGCTTCTCCGATTTTGCAATTGGCTCAACCGAATCAACCCTTCCTGTGACCTGGCTCGACTTTACGGCCAAACTGCAGGCTGGCGTAGTGGCCCTGGAATGGAAAACAGCCAGCGAGCAAAACACAAAGGATTTTGTAATACAGCATAGTACCAATGGTATGGACTGGACCGATGCGGGCACTGTTGCTGCCGCCGGCAATAGCGCCACCGTTCGCTCATACCGCTTTGTGCATAATACGCCGGTAGCAGGGGCCAACTACTATCGTCTGTTACAGCGCGACCTGGATGGAAGATCCAGCTACAGCATTGTCAAAATGCTGAGTGTTTCGGGAAGCGGAGCAAAACCGGTGATACTGGGCAATCCCGTTGAAAACGGTTTGCTGGAATTGAGCATTGGTGAAAATGCCCGCGTATCGCTGAAAAGCATGGATGGCCGCACGCTTTATGTCAAACAACTGAATAAAGGAAAACATCAGATTAATGTTCAGCACTTATCAACCGGAACCTATGTATTGCAGGTAAACCAGGAAGTAATGAAAGTGATGATAAAAAAATAATCAGCGTATTGATTATTTAACAGTATGCATATTACCGGGATCACTTTTGTGATCCCGGTTTTTATTTATACAGGGTTGTATCCGGGCGGCTATACGGAACCTGTTGCAAATAAACGCAGCCATATGACCATGAAACGACGTATTTTAGTAGTCAATACCTGCCATAACAAAACCGATCATGATGCGCCTGTTTGTTTATCTGCCATTTATTATCCTGTCTATCGCCTGCAACAACAAGGAGAAAAACGAAAAACCTGTCACTACCGATCCTTATCCCACACTGGAAGTGCAGCGGGCTGCACTGGCCGGCAAGCCTTATGCCACACCGGTACGTTTAATAGACAGTCTGCAACTGATCAGTGACCTGCAGTTTCTTTCATCGGCAGCCTGCGAAGGGCGTGAGCCGGGTACAGCGGGTCATGCACTGGCCAGGACACGCATACTGGAACGGCTGAGGGCAACTGCGGTAGATAGCCTGGGCGGTTCTTTGATTCAGCCGTTCAGCAGTAGCAACATCAATGGCAGTACAGAAGGGTTGAATGTGATTGGTTGGGTAAAAGGAACCAGTAATGCCGGTAAGTATCTCGTACTTACTGCTCATTATGATCATCTGGGCAAAGACGGAAGTACTATTTATTATGGGGCAGACGATAATGCCAGTGGAGTGGCCTGTCTGCTGGCGCTGGCAGACTATTTTAAAGCACACCCCCGGCCATACTCTATTGTATTTGCTGTACTCGACAGGGAAGAAACAGGGCTCCGGGGAGCCTATGCTGCGGTAGACTGGCTGCAGGCAAAACTGGGTAATCAGGCACTGGCATTTAATATCAATATGGATATGATTGCGCGTAGCGATAAAGGGGAAATATTCGTGTCTGGTGTAAAACACTTTCCCGATTATGCCTATGTGGTAAATGATGTGCAGCCATATACCAATGTAAAGGTTTTAATGGGGCACGATAGCGGTTCACCGGGCGATGACTGGACGCTGCAGAGCGATCATGCTGCTTTCTATGCAAAGCAGATCCCTTTCCTGTATGTCGGAGTGGAAGATCATCCGGATTATCATAAGCCTACAGATACATTTGAGCGGGTCAATCTTTCTGATTATCTCGAGAACTGTAATATGGTTCTTCAAATGATAAAAGCGCTTCGCCTGTAAAGGGAAGCGCTTTTATTATCGGCGTGATTATTTTTCTATTAGATCTTAACCCAGGCCTGTTTGCGGGTACTTTCCAGTATACGCTCGCAAATAAGCAGTTCCCGGTACCCATCGGCAAAAGTGGGATAGCTGGGATTGTCTGGCTGACGGCCAGCCGCCACAGCCTGATATACTTCTTTGAAGAGTTGCTTGGAAGTATCGGGGAAACCTTCATTATGTCCTCCCGGAAAACTCATAATCTCCCGTGCTTCCGGATAGGCCAATGCGGGATCGCGCAAGAGTGATTCATTATATCCATCGCGGTTGCCGATCCAGAGTTCGTTGGGAGCTTCTGAATTCCAGGCAAAGGTTTTTTTAGAGCCGGAGATTTCCAGCCGGAGTTGGTTCTTGCGGCCGGCAGATACCTGCGATACAGTGATGCTGCCCCGGTTGCCATTATCGAAGCGAAGCAATACGTTGGCATGATCTTCTGTAGTAATGGGTACATCTGCATAATCTTCGGGCTGCAGCATTTTACCGGAATAGGTTTCCACGGCTTTGAGTGGTTTCTTCCTTGTTTTATGGATCGTATTGAAATCGGCCATAACCTCTGTAGTGCGGAGACCGGTAATGTATTCAATGATATCCATCAGGTGAGAACCGATATCGGCGATAGCGCGTGAGTCGCCCGATTTGTCGGGCTCAAGGCGCCAGTTATAATCCGTAGCATAAAACAGCCAGTCCTGCAGGTAAGAGCCAAGTATGGAATAAATTTCTCCCAGATCGCCTTTTTCGCGCATGGTCTTCATTTGTCTGACCAGGGGGTAATAGCGCAGGTTGAAGTGTACGGCATTTACCAGTCCGGTTTGCCTGGCCAGTTCCACCAGTTCTTCTGCTTCTTTAAGATCTTTGGCCAATGGCTTTTCACATACCACATGTTTACCTGCCAGCAGCGCTGCCTTTGATTGGGGATAGTGTAAAAAATTTGGTGTACAGATATGTACAGCTGTAATATCGGGCATAGCGAGCAACTCGTCAAATGTGCAGGCGCGTTCAATACCCAGTTGGGCTGCCTTTTGGCGTGCCAGTTCGGCAGTAGCTTCACAGAGTGCCGTTACTTCCACATTGGGCAGGCGTCGCAGTGCTTCAATGTGAGCAGGACCGATAAAGCCGGTACCCACTACACCAACTTTGATTTTGGACATGATCAGAAAGATGAAAGGGGTGAATAATCTGGTTGGATATACAAAAGCCAGTAGCGGAGGCTACTGGCCGGATGCTAAAAAGAGTTATTACTTATTGTACCGGTCGCGCTGATCAGGGCGATAACCACCGCCACTGTTACCACCACCACGATAACCGCCGCCGCCGCCACCGCGATAGCCGCCACCACCACCGCCGCCACGGTATCCACCACCACCACTGTTACCACCACCACGATAACCGCCACCGCCACCACCGGTATTGCCACCGGGGCGATCATCAGCTGCTTTTACAACCAGGGGTTTTTTACCCAGTGAAATATCGTTGAGGTTTTCAATAGCATCTTTTGCTTCTGCTTCATTTTCCATTTCCACAAAACCAAAACCTTTACTCTTTCCGGTTTCCCGGTCAATGGCCACTTTAGCGGATATGATAGTGCCGAATTTCTCAAAAATCTCAGTCAGTTCTGCATCATCCAGATCATACGGCAGGCCGGCAACAAATATTTTCATTTCAGTTTTTTTGTAAATGTAGCAACTAAATTGGCAATCTTTTCAAAACAGTACAAATTACATAAGGGATCATTTTACACAATTTTGCTGATGCTCTGGCAACCGTTTTCACGTATCTTTAAGTAGGCAGATTTCCCTACCAAAATAAGTTTCAGCTCATGGATCCAAAAGAAAGTGCAGGCCGGGCAGCGGCTGCACGGGTTGAGCCGGGTATGACCCTGGGCCTTGGTACAGGCAGCACTGTTCGCTGGCTGATAGAAGAGTTGGCAACCCGCCATTCCCAGGGACTTTCTTTTACTGTGGTGCCCACCTCACGGCAAACTGCCGAACTGGCTGCTGAGTATAATATACCCTTAACGGATATTAATACGATCGAAAAGTTGCCGCTTACCATTGATGGGGCAGATGAGATTGACCCATCCGGCCACCTGATCAAAGGCGGGGGAGGTGCTTTACTACGGGAGAAAATTGTGGCAGCAGCATCCGATTACCTACTCATTATCGCGGATGAAAAAAAGCTTGTACCAGCACTGGGACAGTTTCCTTTGCCAATTGAGGTTATTCCTTTTGGTCACCGCCAGGTACAGGATCAATTGCTCTGGTCGGGCCTTTTTGCACAGGTTGTCCTGCGCCAGGCAGGTGAGCGTACTTTTATAACCGATCAGGGGCATTATATTCTTGATTGCAAAGTGCAGCGGCCGTTGAGCAATCCTTACCAGCTGGAAAACCAGCTGCGTTCCATAACCGGGATTGTGGAAACAGGCTTATTTATTGAAATGGCCGACGAAGCGCTGATTGGCTATACAGATGGCCGTATCGAACATATCTTCTTCTGAGATAACCGGCATTGCCTGCAGATAGATGTTGTTGTGGGAAATATCAAAGCGACAGGCATAAAAAAACCGGCCAGGGCCGGTTTAATAAAATGTTGAAATCAGTTGCTTAGCTATAGTAAGCAACCAGCCAGGTAAGCAGACCGGTAATCAGGAAAACACCACCAATCACAAAAGTGGCAATTACATTTTCATTCTTCATTTGAGTGTTGATACGCTTCATGCACAAAAGTTTTTGTGTTTCAAAAAAATAATTAATAGGGCAAAGGATTCCCTGGGATAGAGGAGCTATGAAACAATAAGCTTCTGTGATTCTTTATGAGGGATTGGAAGAGGTACAAAAATAACACTTCATACCTGTTCTGTCAAGCGAAGGAGCCTCTGTCTCTAATAATATTTGAAGAGGTGGCATCGTATATCTACTACCCGACGAATGCTTCTCCTTTAACTACAGACTGGCCTGGTAAATCTACGAATGCCTTTTTGAGGTTGCCGGGAGACAGAAAAGCCGGATTTTAAATTGGTCTGATGGGCCGGCAATTAACATTTTATTGGCGGGGTAGCAGTCCCGATAGGGCAGGCGATGATATACTTTTAATCTATTATGTTATCCCGCACACTGTTTTTGAGCCTGTTTTTTTTCATAAACGCATCTGCCTGGGCGCAGTCCGTACTTACCGGACGTGTATTTGATGGATTTTCTGAGATCAGCCTGGGCGATGTCAGCGTCTATAATAAGTCAACCGGGTTTCGGACCAAAGCAGGGGTTGATGGTGTTTTTTCGGTGGAGGCCAGGGAAGGGGATAGTATCATTTTTACCCGAACCGGATTTGTACCCGATACGCTGCGGGTTAGTTTTGAACACCTGCTTACCCGGTATGATGTGAACCTGCAGCATGAGGATGTGCTGCTAAAAAATGTCACCGTCAGGAATAGCTATGGGGCCGACTCACTGGCCCGGCGCAATTACTATTCTGATATCTACCGGCGGCAGGCAGGGCTTACCGGTTACAATACACCCTCCTCCGGATTTGGGGTAGTGCTTAGTCCGGCCAGCTTTTTTTCGGGTAAGGCCAAACAAAAAAGAAGGCTGAAGAAGCGGCTGGAAAAAGAGGAGGAAGAGAAGTTTATTGATTACTCTTTCCCCCCTGTCTGGGTAGAAAGGATGACCGGGTTGAAGGGCGATTCCCTGTCGCTTTTTTTATACCGTTACCGGCCCTCTTATGACTTCTGCCGGCGTACTACACGCGCTCAGATGCTGGTTTATGTCAATGATTCGCTTAAAGCCTTCCGCAAACCTGATTAATGTCTTAAGTTGAATATGATATATTTCTTACTGTATATTAATAATCAGCTTATTAATTTAATTAAATAGCTGCTTATTCACCGAATTCATTCTGTATTCTCTTCAGGTCTGTTCTTTGTTGAAAAGTTCAGTTTTTGGCGTAAAAGCGCATGAAAAAAGCCGGGATAAACCTGATTTTTATTGTTTATTAATATTTTTTAATAAATATCTGATTATCATATTTGTATGTAGTTTATTTGAAATAAAAAATTATATCAGGCTATTTATTATTTTTCTTCTCACATTTTTTCCCGGGGCCTGTGAATAAATGATTTGTGTCCGTTTCTGCAATTATCTTCATTTCCACTAAATTCGCCGTCTGACTTTTAAAAAACAGGAAATCTTGTGAGATTAAAGAGCTTAGAAATCAAAGGGTTCAAAAGTTTTGCCGATAAAACGGTGGTGAACTTTGACGACAATATCACCGGCATCGTGGGACCGAACGGCTGCGGTAAGTCAAACATCGTGGACAGCATTCGCTGGGTAATTGGTGAGCAGAAGATCAGTCACCTGCGCAGCGAAAACCTGGACAGCCTGGTGTTTAACGGTTCTAAAACCCGGTCCGCTTCGGGCCTCGCTGAGGTAAGCCTCACTTTTGAAAACACCAAAAACCTGCTGCCAACCGAATTCAGTACGGTTACCATCACCCGCAAATTTTACCGCAGCGGCGAATCAGAGTATCGGCTCAACGATGTGCAGTGCCGCCTGAAAGATATCCAGAACCTGTTTATGGATACCGGGGTGAGTACAGACAGCTATGCCATCATCGAGCTGGGCATGGTAGATGATCTGATCAAGGATAAAGACAATAGCCGCCGCCGGATGCTGGAGCAGGCGGCCGGGATTTCGATTTATAAGACCCGTAAAAAAGAAGCCAAGGCCAAACTGGATGCTACCGAACAGGACCTCGCCCGTATCGAGGATTTGCTGTTTGAAATCAACAACCAGTTGAAAGCCCTGGAATCGCAAGCCAAGAAAGCCGAGAAGTACCACGAGATAAAAAAAGACTACCGCGAGATCAGCATTGAACTGGCCAAGGCAGCGCTCGAAGGATTCAACCTGACCTATAAGGAACTGAACGAACAGCACGATGCGGAGACCGACAAAAAGATCCGCATGGAAGCAGAGATAGCCAACGAAGAGGCGGTACTGGAGCAGGAGAAGGTTGGTTTTATTGAAAAGGAGCGTCAACTGCAAAGTCTGCAGTATTCCTTCAATGAACTGCAACAGCAGGTGCGGACCAAAGAGAACGAAAAGAACCTGGCAGCTCAGCGACTCGAATACCTGAAAGAGCGGGAAGGCAGCCTGGCTGAGTTTCTCCAAAAAGCCGGGGGCCAGCTCAAGGGTATCGACGAAAGTATTGGTTTTACCGAACTGCAACTGCGCGAAGAAAGCAGCTCACTCGAAGGACTCACAGAGCAGCTGCAGCAATTCAGCAACGATACTGCACGCAAACGGGAGGTACTGGATGAAAAACGCCGTACCCTCGATACCCTCCGCGGCGAGTACCAGCAGGTACAGCGCAATCAGTTTGATGCAGAAAAGAAGGTGGCCGTAGCCGATACTTCGGTTCAGAACCTGCAGCGTGCTATTGGCCAGATCGAAGAAGAGCGCAAAGTCCGTGACTCGCAGCGGCATCAGCTCGATGAAGAGCGCCTGCTGAAAGAAAAAGAACTCGGCATCAAAAAAGTAGACCTCGAGCAATTACAGATACACCAGGAAAATACCAAAGAGCAGATTCTTCAGACCCAGTCGGTGGTGGAAGCACTCCGCAACGAACTGGCCGAAGAAACCCGCAAACTGGATGCCCGCAAAAATGAACACGATCTGCTGAAAAGTATGATCGATAGCATGGAAGGGTATCCTGACAGTGTGAAATTCCTGCACAACAACAGCCAGTGGAACCACACCGCACCCATCCTGTCTGATATTCTTTATGTAAAAGAAGAATACCGCACAGCGTTGGAGAATGTGCTGGAACCTTACCTGAGCTATTATGTAGTCAACAACCTGCAGGAGGGTCTGCAGGCCGTACACCTGCTTGATGCCAACAAAAAAGGCAAGGCCAACTTCTTCCTGCTCGATAAACTGAACGAGTCGACCCCCGTTATGGCCGATCATGCCCTCAGCGGAGGCATCAGCGCATTGAGCGTAATAGAAGTAGATGAAAAATACCGTAAGCTGGCTCAGCACCTGTTGGGTAATGTATTTGTGGCAGAAAACGAGGCTGCCCTTCAAAACAGCAACGGCTTTGTAGTGATTGAGAAAACCGGTAAGTATGTAAAAGGGAAATACTCCCTTACCGGTGGCAGTGTGGGACTGATTGAAGGAAAAAAGATTGGCCGCGTTAAGAATCTCGAAAAGCTGCAGGACGATATCCTGGCACAGGAAGAGGTGGTTGAAAAACTGCGGTCAGAAATTCAGGCCCGTCACAACGAGGTAATCGCATTCAACGAAGACCTGCGCGAAAATGCCCTCAAAGAAACCGAACGCGAAATACAGCAACTGACCAACCAGGTTTTTGCCCTGCACAACAAACTCGAAAACCTGCATTCCATGCAGACCAGCAGTTTGAACCGCCTGGAAGAACTGAATCACCAGATGCTGCAAACCCAGCAATCGGTAGAGGGAGTACGTAATCAGCTGGCTGAATACAATGAACAACTGCAGGCCTTCACGGCCAGACTGGCTGGTGCAGAAGAAGATTTCAGAACAGCCGAAAGCAGCTACAATGAATCGACCCAGCAGTATAATGAGTTTAATCTGCAGGTAACCCGTCAACAAAGCAAGATCAATGCCCTGAAACAGGAGCTTGACTTTAAGAGCAACCAACTGCAGGATCTGCAACAACAGATTGAAACCAATACGACCAGCCTGTCTGATACAAAAGACAGCATTGAGCAATCTGCATCTTCGCTCAAACAGATAGAAGAGGAACTGATCGATATGGTTCGCCGCCGTGAGGCAGACCAGCAGATATTGAATGAAGCGGATCAGGCTTATTATAATATACGTAACCAGCTTGGGGAAAAGGAAAGTGAACTGCGTCATAAGATCAAGGAGAAAGAACAGGTAGAGCACCTGCTGGTGGCTATCAAAGACAAGCTCAATGAACTGAAACTGCAGCTTGCCGGTACCAAAGAACGCCTTGACGTGGAGTTCCGCATCAAACTGGAAGACATCCTCGATCAGAACCGCACTACTGAAACCAGCCTCGAAGAATTGCAGGAAAAAGCTGACCGGATGAAAAAACGCCTCGAAAACCTGGGCGATGTAAACCCGACAGCCATCGAAGCATTTACTGAAATGAAGAAGCGCTACGAGTTTATAGTAGAGCAGAAGAATGACCTGGTAAATGCCAAAGACAGCCTGCTGAAAACAATTGAAGAGGTAGAAGCGACTGCCAACCAGAAATTCCTGGAGACCTTCAATAATGTGAAAGAGCATTTTATTCGCGTATTTAAAACGCTCTTTACAGAAGATGACCATTGCGATCTCGTACTGGAGAATCCGGAAAACCTGGCCGAAACCGGTATTGATGTAATAGCCCGCCCCAAGGGCAAACGTCCTACTTCGCTTACACAGCTGAGCGGTGGTGAGCGTACGCTTACAGCCACTGCATTGCTGTTTGCGATTTACCTGATCAAGCCCGCTCCATTCTGTATCCTCGATGAGGTGGATGCCCCGCTCGATGATGCCAACGTTGGTAAGTTTACCAATATGATCCGTCAGTTCAGCGACAACTCACAGTTCATCATTGTTACGCACAACAAGATGACCATGAGTACAGTGGATGTGATCTATGGGGTGACCATGCAGGAACCCGGTGTAAGCAAACTGGTAAGTGTAGACTTCCGCAACCTGCAGCAAAATCAGAATTAACAGTCTGTATAAAAAGAAATAAAAAGCCCGGATTCACTATCCGGGCTTTTTTATATTGAATCGGTCGGGACGAATCAATTTTTCAATTTATTGACCAGGTCTACATACTCCTGCATAGCCGATTCACTGCTGGTACCTTTAAGTGCGCTCCAGGCTTCGTGTTTGGCTTTATTCACAAAATCAAAAGGATTGGAAGGGGGATCAGTATTGACATCTCCCTCAGTAGCCTGCTTATAAAGTGAATAGAGCTTCAGCAGAATTTCATTCGATGGTTTTTCGGTGAGCAGTTTACTATTGGCAACTGCCTGTTCAAACAAAGCTTTCAGATCCATGGTAAGCGATTTATTTAGATAGATTAAGTGGGGTTATTTCATTACTTCGGGAATGGGCTGACCAATGCAACCGCTGGGCATCTGTATACGCAGCAGAGCCGCAACAGTGGGCGCAATATCTGTCATATAACGGGTAGTATTGCTTTTGCCACTTTTAATACCCCAACCCATCCACAGCAGCGGAATATGCGAGTCGTATGGATACCAGGCGCCGTGTGTGGAGCCGGTAAAATCGCCGGAACCAAAGAAATAGCCGGCCTTCAGTACCATCTGGATATCGCCTCCCCGTTTTGTATTGTAACCTTTCAGGAATTTCTCTTTTACCTCGGTAGGCAGGTTTACTTCGCTGATCTCCTCGTTATCGAAGGCTATCAGCATCTCCGGTACCAGGTTGAGTCGTTTGATCATGAAGGCCTTTACGTCTTCGCGACTCACACCGGCACTGTCAATGGCTTTATCATTCAGGTAAATCTGGTAGTTGTCGGCGTCGGCAATGACATTCGCAATATTGAATTTCTCTTTCACTGCAGCTTTCAGTTCACTCATGATACTTTTTAATGGTTTTACCGGCAATTTGTTCTCTTCCATAAACCGGGGATTATGTGCTACCGCATGATCGGCAGTGAGGAAAAACAGGTATTGTCCCTTGCCCACTTTGGCATCGAGATAGCTGAGGAAAGCAGCGAGTTCCCTGTCAAGACGCAGGTAAGTATCTTCTACCTCGATGGAGTTGGGGCCAAACTGATGACCTACATAGTCGGTAGAGGAAAGGCTGACAGCCAGGAAATCGGTGATAGCATCTGTGCCCATTTTTTCCTGCTCCATAGCCTGGCGTGCAAAGGCGAGGGTCATCGTATTTCCATACGGTGTGGCAGAGATAAGCCCATAATTTTTACCTGCCTGCGATGCCAGTTCATGCGGGAATACAGGTTTGGCCTCATGTCCGTATTTACCTTCATAAGGCTTGTCATCGGCTGTGCTTTGCACGTATGTATTTAAGGGGTATAATGTATTCCAGTTGAGGCGCAGTAATGAATCCACGATCTTACGGTCATTGAAGCGATTGACCCAGGCAGGCAATTGTTGCATATAATAAGTGCTGGTTACCCAGTTGCCGCTTTTACTATCGTACCAGTAAGCAGCATCGGCGCTATGACCGGCCGGCAAAATACCGCCACGGTCCTTGATGGCTATGCCGATTACTTTTGATCGGAAATTTGTTGCCAGTTTCAACTCATCGCAGATGGTGGTGGTCCAGAGATTTCTGGGCGACTGTGGTTCTGCTTTTTCTGAACCGCCGATTGTTTTTACGGTCTCATCGCTGGTGCAGTATACAGATTTACCCAGCGCTTTATCATACCAGTCGTTGCCCATAATACCATGTATGGCCGGAACACTGCCGGTATAAACGCAGGTATGACCAGCAGCTGTTACTGTTTGCGCATAAGGTATAAAGGTGTTTTCGCAGGAAAACCCTTCACCCAGTATACGCTTAAAACCTCCGCTGCCATAACGGTCAGCGAAACGATAGAGATAATCCCAGCGCATCTGATCAATCATAACACCAACCACCAGTTTGGGTCGGGCTACATTGGTTTGAGCAGCGGCCATAATGGCTGGCAGGCAACAAAGCGCCAGCAGATAGAAACGTAAACGAACCATGCTAAACAATTTTTACAAAAATAGGGGATTGAACCGGGCAGAAAAGTTCATAAATCCTTCATATTCCGTTTCGGGCCAGGTCATAAGAATACCCAGGCTTACACAAACGATTGAATAAAGGAATATTTTTCTACTGAACGCTGGTTATGGTTTTACCATACGAAGTACAGGCATACGGGTGGTGCTGCCATCTTCGGCACAGGCATATTGCAGCATTTTATATTGTTCGTTCTTTTCGCTCTCTTCTCCTTTGGCCTTACCGGCCAGTATATCGAGTACATTAGGATCGCAGTCATCATCGGTACCGCCTCCAAACCGGTGGATACCCGGTGCAGACCATACACGCCGTGTGAGCAGGTCGTTGCCGAGCGGAAATCCATCATTGACCTGCATTATAACCTGATAGGCGTACTGATCAGGTTTGGGCGCCTCGGGCCAGTCTGCAGTAGCTCTTATATGCTGTCCGCCTCCGCGGGGACTTTTTGCTATGATCATCGCCTTTGCCATCTCGGGTGACAGCTTGGCTTCAATTTCTTTCTGCACCCGCTGAGCCGACTGCGGACTGATGATGATACATTTATCCCAGGCATTTTGCGGATCAAAACTGATATTGAGTCCGGGAGGCGCGGTGGTAAAGCCGCTACCCGGTACAAGATCGGTATCAATAAAAATAAAAATCATCTGAAGCGAAAAGCCTCCTCCCATTCTCCATACATCTTCTAATTGTGCATTTACATCAATACCCAGTTCGAGCCGGTAAGTCTGCAATACGCTGCCATTATTACGTATCGTGACTTTCTTCAAATCAAAACTGCCGGTTTTATATGCCAGGTCGAGCGGATACTCATAGGTGCCGGGACCTTTGTCGTCACCGGTTGGGTCGGTGAGCACAACTGTCTGGCCATTTGTAACGGAAATAACAGAAAGAAAAGTCAGCAGCAGAAAGGAGCGCATGGTGTAGATATTTGCTTCGTATAACAAACATAACAGTCTCCGGATTTGCGACAATACCCTGCAGCAGGTATTACTATTTCTGCAACTGGCGGAAACAAAAAGCAGCAAGTAAACAGATAGCGCCAAGCACCCACCAGAGTGGCATGAAGCCAGCCGTATTGGCCAGTTGTGCTCCCAGCATGGGGCCCAGGGTTTGGGCTGCCGACCAGGCCATTGTATAAAGAGCAGCATACTGTCCGCGGTTGCTATGATGGGCACGTCCTATCCAATAACTATTCATGAAGGGCATTGATAGCATTTCTCCAAATGTGACCGTAATGATCATCATTGGAGCAATGATTAAAGCAGGAGCAGGAATATTAAGTGTAAAAAAAGCCAGTCCGCACAGGGCCACTCCCACGGTAATATAGCTGAGGTTGCGCCGCCGGCCTTCGAGCCGGTATACAAGTGCCATTTCAATTAAAGCAATGAGTATACCATTGAGTGCCATCAGCGCGCCAATAAACGGCTCACTCAGTTTCAACTCGTTTCGGAAGTAGGCAGAGAGGTTGCTGAACAACTGAAAAAAACAACTGGCAAACAGGAAGGTGACAAAGATAAACCGCATAAATACTTTGTCGCGGTGTGCCGGCACTGCATTACCTGTTTCTTCCTGCGTTTCCTTCACTACGGGTTTTACCGGTTTAATAAGCAGCAGCATCAAAATGGCTGCTCCGATATTGGTAATGCCATCAACCCAGAATAACAGTTCGTAACTGATATGTGCCAGCACTCCACCCAGTGCACTACCTACGGCCCAGCCCAGGTTAATAGCCAGGCGGTTGAGCGCATAGGAGCGGGTGCGGTTCTCGGGCCGGCTGTAATAAGCAATAGCCGTAGAATTGGCCGGCCGGAATGCTTCATTGACAAAACTAACAAGGAAGGTAAACAGGCAAATGAGCGAATAACTTTTCATTTGTCCCAGTGCCATAAATAAAATGCCGCCACCGGCAAGTGTAATAAGCTGAACCGGATAGAACCCGATCTTATCAGTGAGTTTGCCACCACACCAGGCCCCCAAAAATGCACCGGCACCAAACAATCCGAATACAATACCCGCCTGACCAATACTATAACCCATGGCCGGACTGGTAAGATAAATGGTCATAAAAGGTACAACCATAGTGCCACTCCGGTTGATCAGCATAATCAGGGATAGCAGCCAGGTAGAGCGGGAAAGACCGGCGTAGGCATTACGGTATGTCTGGATGGTGGCCGAAATCATCAGGCAGCAAAGGTAAGGGGAAGGGAAATGTGCTGATGTGCTAGTGTGCTGATGTGCTGATGCCGTACAGAATGTGAGCCCGAAGAATCATTAAATAATTGAACCGCCATGAAGAGGCCGGCTTAGATTAACCGAGATACTTCGAACAAAAATTAGCACATCAGCACACTAGCACATCAGCACATTCTCTCTATTTGCACTCCACTACCGGCACATGCAGTGCGGTAGCATATTGAGCCACTCCGTGCTGATAACCGGCTTCTGCAAACCATGATTGCACATCGTTGAGCATATTTTTGCCCGAAGGCTTCATTTCTATCAGCATACCTTTTCCGCAGGTCTGGGTAAAGGATGACATACCGTTTTTTAATTCCAGTAATGATAAGGCACTGCTCATGGTTTCGAAAACAGTACTGAGCGATACGGTCATGTTTTTATAACCAACTTTTATCTGACTGGCAGAAGGCTGTTTGCCATATAACTTACCCAACTCAGCCACGCGCGATGCACAGGGAAATTTGGCAACAATATCGCCCTGAGCCTCCACGCGTAAAGCATGGGGAAATTTGTTGTCGAAGTCACGGGCAAATGCACTATTACCCGCTGCGGGTGAAGCAAAACTGATGACATTTAGTACATCAACTGCCTGCCCGGCCTCTTTGGTTTCTGTATAAAAACGGCTGGCAATTACTGCAGCCAGGTTGCCACCCAGGCTATGACCGGTAAAAAGCACCGGCTCATTATTTTTTCTGTTCTGTAATAAAAATTCAAGAAGCTTTTGACCGGTGGCTGTATCAGTCGACTGAAGTACATTGGCCAATCCGCGTGCAGTGCCCTGCGCAATGCGTGCTCCCTGCACATCACTATAAGTCCAGTCGTCCTGTTCTACCACATTCAGATCCTGGTAAATCCAGTTGTCGATAGCATTCCAGCTTATCTCCATCAGCGATCCCCTGATGGCTACCACATACTGGCGGCCATCGCTTGCAATAAAACTATGATTGCTCGTCGTGCGGGCAGGATGCCACACCAGTTTCCAGCCGGGAAGGAACTGATCGAGCTGTGCCTGCGGATCGGTGCAATAAGCCATCTGGGAAAAAAGGCAGGCCTCCTTCAGACCGGGTTGTTTTACAGGTGCCGGTGGAACGGGCGGCTCATTATCTGCTTCCGGCGCCGCGGGAGCAGTCGATTCTGCCAGAACAGCCGTTTGACGGGCATCGCCTGATCCACAGGAACTAAGGAACCAGCAGCCGATAATAAGTGCTAATATTCTCATATACAAAGTGCTGTCAAATTTAGTAGAATTCCGCCATCAGGAAACACGGAATAAATAACGGATTTTGCCATGGTATTCTACTATTGTGCAAAGGCTGCCTGGTTTGTAATTTGCCACAAATCCCAGCTTATGATAAAGACCAGCCGGCTTCTGAGACTGTTCCGTTTTCTGCTCTTCATCTTTGCATTTATGCTTTATATGCTGCTGCTGCAAAGCTGTAGTAAAGCAGATAATACTACCGATACCACCAATGGTCCACCCGGTACAAATTGTACGACCACTCTGGCGCAGGCCGAATTGCTCAACATATTTCCGGCCGGCAGCCCCTGGAGACAGGATGTTTCTACATCAGCAACTGAACCCGCCAGCGCCCAGCTTCTGGCGGGTTTTGCTTCTAATGGACTCAAGGCCGATTTTGGCAGCGGACTCTGGAACAATGCACCCATTGGTATCCCGTATGTGGTAGTATGCAGCAATCAGCCTAAAATAAATGTGCTTTATCGGGCCAATGGTTACGATGGTAACTACGGCGATGAAAGTGATGCCGGACCATTTCCAATACCACTGAATGCCCCTGTAGAAGGAAATGGTATAGGTGATAGCCATGTAATAGCGGTAGATGTGGAAGGAAAAAAAATATACGAACTCTACAATGCCTCTGTGAGCAATGGCCGCTGGGAAGCGTCTTCAGGCGCTGTATTCGATCTGCAGTCGTCCGGCCTGCGGCCCGATGGCTGGACCTCGGCCGATGCTGCCGGACTGCCCATTTTTCCGGGCCTTGTTCGATATGAAGAAATTTTGAAAGGAGAGATCGATCATCCTATTCGTTTTACCCTCAGTTCATCGCAGGTGAGAGCTGCACATGTGGCTCCGGCCCGTCATCATGTAAGCAGTAGTGGCGGCCAGAACGGATTACCGTTTGGCGCACGCATACGGTTACGGGCAGATTTTGATATCAGTGAGTTTTCTGCCGTCAACCAGATCATATTGCGGGCAATGAAAAAATATGGACTCATTCTGGCCGATATCGGCAGTAATCTTTATATCTCCGGAGCTCCTGATACCCGCTGGAACAATGACGATCTGCGCCGCCTGGGCCAGGTAAAAGGAGCCGATTTTGAAGTAGTGCAATTCGGCGGTAACTGATATTTATACCCGACTCATCGATTTTCTGTTTGGAATTCTGTTTTTTTTAATAGCTTGGCTGACAAACCAATGACAAATGAAACGTTTTCTCATTCTTCTTCCACTGGCAGCAGCCGGTATTCTTTTATCTCAATGTGGTACATCCGGCAAGGCAAAAGGAACTAAAGCGCCTGCATTATCAACTTATGAGTCAAATGTACAGACCGTAATCATGGCCAATTGCAGCCCCTGTCATATCCCGGCTAAAGGAGGCAATAAAAAACCTTATGACAATTTTGCGAATGTAAAATCAGATATTGATGAAATCCTCCGTCGTATTCAGCTCACACCCGGCACCCGTGGATTTATGCCCATGCGCGGACAGAAACTGAGCGACAGCACAATCGCTGTTTTCAAAAAATGGAAAGAAGACGGGCTGGCGGAGAAATAGATTGTTCAATGTGCTGATGTGCTGATGCCGTACAGAATGTGAGCTCGAAGAATCATTAAATAATTGAACCGCCATAAAGAGGTCGGCTTAGATTAACCGAAACACTTCGAACAACCATTAGCACATCAGCACATTAGCATATTAATTCATTATTCTTGTATTCCCGTCACGAAATATCTCAACTACGCAGTCAGTTCTGGACAACATTCGGTCAGTATATGCGGCCGGTGCCCGGAGCAGGAGGAGAGGAGGTAAACTGGATCAATTATAAGACAGGCATCCGTCACTTGTATTTCCGGATGGATGCGGGACGTGAAGGAGTACATATCGGTATAGAACTGCATCAAAGCGATGAAGAGCAGCGACTGCTTTATTATAACCGGTTACGTGCTACTGCAGATATCTTGTATGAACATGTACAGGAGCAATGGCATTGGCAATCCAGTGTGACCGAGAGTGAGGGGCGCGTTATATCCCGCATCGGCATCAGCAGAAACGATATTCATCTTTTTAATAAAGAGCACTGGCCGGCAATCATCAGCTGGCTCAAGCCCCGTATCATTGCTCTTGATGCTTATTGGTATGAAGTAAAGGAAATCATAGCATCTTAGGTGACCGCCATCACTTTTGTTTCTTTATACAGGCGTTCCGCATCTTTTAGTGTACAGAGTAGTGTGCCGGGGCGCAGGGTGGCAGCAGTGCCGCAGGCCACTCCAAAGCGTGCCGCTTCCTGCAGCGTGTATTTTTGCGTTAGTCCCCATACCACACCGGCAACCAGGCTATCGCCCGCGCCTACCGTACTTATCCGCTCTACCTCTGGCGGGGTGATCTGTATTGTTTCGGTCAATGTTACCAGCATGGCTCCGGCTGCTCCCATCGAGATCAATAATACTTCGCAGAGTCCATCGGTCAGCAACTGGCGGGCTATTGTCTCCACCTCATTGTTTGCAATCCATTGCAGTCCGGCCAGCTGGCTCAGCTCGCCCAGGTTAGGCTTGAGGAGGAATGCGCCTTCGCCCCTCAGCTGTTTTAAAGCCGGTCCGCCACTATCAACTACCAGCCGCGCTTTCTTTTGCCGGGCAATACGGGCAATGCGAACCAATATGTCTTCCGGCGCGCCATCGGGCATGCTGCCACTGATCACCATGTAATCCGGCGCATCCAGTTGCTGAAGCTGCTGCAGCAGGTCTTTCCATTCCTTTTCGGTAATATGCGGACCAGGCATGCCAAAACGGTATTGTTTGTTTTGGGCCAGGTCGGTGACAATAAAGTTTTCCCTCGTATGTCCGCTGATAGAAATCACCAGCTGTGAAATTTTTTCTTTTTCCAGGAGTTCTTTAAAAAAAATCCCACTGTAACCACCAGCAAAGTATACTGCCAGGGCATCACCACCCAACTGATGAATGGCGCGGGCTACATTTACGCCGCCCCCTCCGGGCTGAAATACAGGTTGACTGCACCGCAATTTTTTTTCCGGCAACAGGGCTGCTATCGTACTGCTCTTGTCAATAGCAGGATTGAGTGTGATGGTAATGACAGACGGTTTCATACTGCTACATTAATGAAAATGAAAAATTCCGGATATGACAGGAGTTAGCCTGTTTGTTGAGCCAGGTCAGGATACAGGGACTGCTTAATGCCGAATTTTAGGATATTAAAGCAATAACTATGCGAACTGTTCAGGAGATCCTCGGTGCAAAACCAGCCATTTACGACAGCATTAGCCCCGATACTACAGTAATTGATGCACTTACCATGCTCAATTCGCTCAACCGGAGCTATGTAGTGGTAAAAGAAAGTGATGCCTACAAAGGTATTTTCTGTGAAAAAGATTATACCCGCAATGTGATCCTGCGGGGACGATCCAGCCGCAATACAACAGTGCGCGAGGTGATGACAGTCGATCTTCCCACCGTGAGTCCCGATGATACAGTGCCGCATTGTGTTGAAAAACTTATGCTGCATAAATGCCGTTACCTGCTGGTATTTGATGAAGGAGATTTTAAAGGCGTTATTACTATGCAGGATCTGCTGAGAGAGGCGCTACGTAGCAGGGTGCTGAGTCCGGAGTCGGTATATTAATCGGAGGAGTATAAGGAGTTTAAAAAGTATAAAGGGTTTAAAGGGTGTTCGAGATACTCCTTAGCCCCTTTAAACTTTTTTAACTCTTTATACCCTTTATACGAATAAAGTATTTTGAAAGCGGAACCTTTTAAAAAAGAAAAAGGGCCAGGATAGACATCCAGCCCCGTTTTTAAAATCCAATATCCTATGAAAAACCGATACAATGATAAGGCGGTTTTTTCAACTATGCAATACCACGTAGGGGGTATTTTATCCCCATTTTTAAGCTGAAGAAAAATTTTGCCGATCCAAAAACCTTTATATTTTTGCATCTCAAACAGTTAACAATGCAGTTATACATTCATATTCACCATCATCATCTTGCTCTGTCAGGGGTAGGCAGTGATGGTATTATGTAATGTTTAAACATAATTAACCTGAATAGGGCTTACCACGATGGTAAGCCCTATTTTTTTATACCCGCTTAGGGGTAAATCACTAAAGGAGAAACTGATGAAACTTAAGATCGCGATCCAGAAATCAGGCAGACTGCACGAAGATTCCATGCGGCTGCTGAAAGAGTGTGGTATCGACATTTCTAACGGCGGCAATAAACTGAAGTCGGCCGCTGCCAATTTTCCACTCGAAGTTTACTTTTTGCGGGACGATGATATTCCTCAATATGTGGAGGATGCCGTAGCCGATGTGGGTATTGTGGGCGAAAACGTGGTGTTTGAAAAAAAGAAAGCCGTAGATGTGATGGAAGCGCTGGGCTTTGGAAAATGCCGGCTTTCGCTGGCCGTTGACCGCAACCAGGCATATACACGCGAATGGCTCAATGGTAAGCGTATTGCCACCAGCTATCCCGGTATACTGCAAACTTTCCTGGATCAGCATGGTATTAAAGCCGAGATACATGAGATCAGCGGTAGCGTGGAAATAGCACCGGGCATTGGGCTTGCAGAGGCGATCTGCGACCTGGTAAGCAGTGGCTCCACATTATTGACCAATGGGCTGCGTGAAGTTGAAACCATATTGCAGTCGCAGGCCGTACTCATACGCCATCAGCAACTGGAAGCTCCCAAACAGGCCCTGCTCGATCGCCTGCTCTTTCGTATACGGGCCGTTAAGAAAGCCGGCAATAATAAATATATCCTGCTCAATGCGCCCAATGAAAAACTGCAGGAGATCATCGCTCTTTTGCCAGGCATGAAAAGCCCGACCGTACTGCCGCTCGCTACCGGCGGCTGGAGCAGTGTACACAGTGTACTCGATGAAAATGATTTCTGGGATATCATTGAGCAACTGAAAGCGGCCGGTGCACAGGGTATACTGGTAGTACCGATCGAAAAAATGATTGTTTGATCACTTTTATTTAAGTTTTGTTTTAATCAGGCATACATGAATATAATTCTTCAACCTGCGAGAGATACCTGGGGGCAGCTGTTGCAAAGACCGGTCACAGATCCCTCATTGCTTACAAAGCAGGTAAGGAAAGTACTCGATAAAGTAAAAAAACAGGGTGATAAAGCTTTGCGCGGTTTCACCCGCCAGTTTGATGGTGTGAGCCTGCGGCAACTGGCTGTTACGGATAAGGAAATGAAGGCCGGCATCGGTCAGGTATCTGAAGAACTGGCCAGTGCTATCAGGCAGGCAAAGGAAAATATTACCCGTTTTCACCAGGCCCAGTTGACGGCACCACTCGAGCTCGAAACCATGCCAGGAGTCAAATGCTGGCGACGTTCGGTAGCGATAGAAAAAGCAGGACTGTATGTACCGGGCGGCACAGCTCCTTTATTTTCCACCGTACTGATGCTGGGTATACCCGCATCGCTGGCCGGTTGCAGGGAAATCATACTCTGTACGCCCCCGCAAAAGGATGGTACCGTACATCCGGCAGTGTTATTCGCAGCACAGGAAGCCGGTATCACCCGCATCTTTAAGATTGGCGGTGCACAGGCTATCGCAGCCATGGCATATGGCACCGAAACGGTGCCTGCCGTATACAAAATATTTGGTCCCGGCAATCAGTATGTAACCTGCGCCAAGCAGCTGGTGCAGCAGGACGGACTGGCTATTGATATGCCGGCAGGACCCAGTGAGGTATGTGTGCTGGCCGATGAGACCGCCAATCCCGAATTTATTGCAGCCGATCTGCTCTCGCAGGCTGAGCATGGGGCCGATAGCCAGGTATTGCTGGTGACTACATCGGCTGTACTTGCGGAAGCTGTGCAGCAGGAGATAAAGAATCAGGTAGAAAAACTACCCCGCCGTGAGCTGGCCGTACAGGCGCTCAGCAATAGCAAGGCCGTGGTGACAGAAGATATGGTAACGGCCATGGAAATGGTCAATGAATATGCAGCCGAACACCTGATTCTGCATTGTATGCACGATGAGCTGCTGGCAGAAGGCGTAATCAATGCCGGCTCTGTATTCCTGGGAGCCTATTCGCCCGAAAGTGTGGGCGATTATGCCAGCGGTACCAATCATACGCTGCCTACGAATGGCTATGCACGTGCCTATAGTGGCGTAAGTATAGATAGCTTTGTAAAAAAAATTACGTATCAAAAACTAACTCCTGACGGATTAAAAGCCATAGCGCCGGCAGTCACCTGCATGGCCGGGGCAGAAGGGCTACAGGCTCACGCCCGGGCAGTAACCATCCGTTTACAATAATAATCAACAGTCGTATGTCATTTAATCTCGATGCACTGGTAAGGGAAAATATAAAAAGAGTCAAACCATACTCTTCGGCGCGTGATGAATTCAGCGGAGAAGCACGCGTTTTTCTGGATGCGAATGAAAACAGCCTCGGTTCCCCGCTGGTAAAGTGGTATAACCGTTACCCCGATCCTTATCAGAAAGCGATAAAAGAAAAGATCAGCGCTATCAAACAGGTGTCGCCTGCTCAGATATTTCTTGGCAATGGCAGCGATGAATGTATTGATCTGTTGTATCGTTGTTTTTGTGAGCCGGGAAGCAGCAAGGCCATGATCTGCCCGCCTACCTATGGTATGTATGAAGTAAGCGCGGGCATCAATGATGTAGAGCTGATCAGCGTACCGCTGCTGCCGGATTTTCAACTCAACCTGCCGGCCATGCTCGACCAGTTGGATGAGCAGACCAGGATTATATGGATATGTTCGCCCAATAACCCTACCGGCAATTCCATTGCCTTTAATGATATTGAAATTCTGCTCAACAACTTCAACGGCCTGGTGGTGGTCGATGAGGCCTATATCAATTTTGCGCGGCAGCGTTCACTGCTTACGCAACTCAGCGAATATCCCAACCTGGTTGTTATGCAGACATTCAGCAAAGCCTGGGGATTGGCTGGTTTACGTCTGGGTATGGCATTTGCGTCGGAAGCCATCATTGCATTGCTCAACAAGATCAAGCCTCCTTATAATATCAATCAGGCTACCCAGGAACTGGCCCTGAAAGCGCTGGAAGAAGTAGGACAGGTAAATGATATGATTCGTGAGATTGTGGAAATGCGGGAAGCACTTTCCACCGTACTCGCTCAAAGTCCTTTTGTGCTGAAAGTATATCCCAGCGATGCTAATTTTTTACTCGTAAAAGTAAAAGATGCTGCCGGCGTGTACACATTTCTGCTCGACAAAGGTATTGTGGTAAGAGATCGCAGCCGCGTGATCTTATGTGAAGGCTGTCTGCGTATTACTATTGGTACGGAGGAAGAGAATACCGAACTCGTAGATGCATTGATCGAATACTGGAACAAGATCCGCTCGTGAATGGATGTATATTAAACTATAAAACTGGTTCAATGGCAAAACGTATTTTATTTCTTGATCGTGATGGTGTGATCTTAAAAGAATATCCGCCCGATTATCAGCTCGATGCCCTGCATAAGATCAGCTTTATGCCCGGGGTGATCAGCGCACTGGGCCGCATTGGCAAATCACTTGGTTTTTATAAGGTGCTTATCAGCAACCAGGATGGCCTGGGTACCGATCAGTTTCCGGAATCTACCTTCTGGCCTTATCAGGAGCTGATGACCGATACATTGAGCGGAGAGGGATTTGTGTTTGACGAAGTGCATATCGATAAAACATATGAACACGAAAATAAGCCGACACGTAAACCCGGTACCGGTCTGCTCACTCACCTCATGAATAACCCCGAATATGATCTGGCCGGTTCATATATGGTTGGTGACCGGTGGACAGACATGCAGCTGGCGCGTAACCTGGGCGTGAAGGGGATTCTTATCAAATCGCCTTATCTGCCACTTACGTCTGAGCAGGAAAAGGAATATGCTGATGTAATAGCACTGGCTACAGATGACTGGCAGGAGATAGCGGCTTTTCTGCAGCAGGAAGTTCGCGAAGTCGTTCACGCGCGTTATACCAATGAAACCAAAATCGATATTACATTGAATGTAGATGGCCAGGGGCGTTCAGACATTCATACCGGAATTGGTTTTTTTGATCACATGCTCGATCAGCTGGCGCGTCATGGCAAGCTGGATCTGCAACTGCGGGCGCAGGGCGATCTTCATATCGACGAACATCATACGATCGAAGATACCGGCATTGCGCTTGGTGAGGCATTTGCCCGGGCACTGGCCGATAAAACCGGCATGGAACGATACGGTTTTGCATTGCCTATGGACGAAGCTGCTGCAAAAGTGCTGATCGACTTTGGCGGCCGCCCATGGCTCGTATGGCAGGCCAGCTTCAGCCGCGAGAAGATCGGCGATATGCCTACCGAAATGTTTTTCCATTTCTTCAAATCGTTCAGCGATGCGGCCCGGTGCAATCTGTATATAGAATGCAGCGGAGAAAATGAGCACCATAAAATTGAAGCTATTTTCAAAGCTTTTGCCAAAGCCATCCGTATGGCGGTGCGTAAAGATCCGTTCAGCAATTATCTGCCCAGCACAAAGGGGGTGTTGTAAATGACAATGTGTTTTTAAATATGGATATAGCGATTATTAAATACAATGCAGGCAATATTCAGTCGGTGCTGTATGCGCTGGAGCGTATAGGAGCCACTGCACAGGTTACGGATGATGCAGAACTGATCCGTTCGGCAGACCGTGTTATTTTTCCCGGGGTGGGCGAGGCCGCTTCGGCCATGCAATACCTGAAAGAACGCAAGCTCGACCTGCTGATAAGAGAACTGAAACAACCGGTACTCGGTATTTGCCTGGGTATGCAGTTGCTTTGCCGGCATAGTGAGGAGGGAGATACTGCCTGCCTGGGGGTTTTTGATACAACAGTAAAGCGCTTTAATACCACGCTTAAAGTGCCGCAAATAGGCTGGAACAATGTGGAGGCACTCCGGGGACCATTATTTGAAGGTGTTGCGGAAAACAGTTATTTCTACTTTGTGCACAGCTATTATGCAGCGCTTTGCGCTGACACTATAGCAGAAACAACGTATGATATCCGGTTTAGCAGCGCACTGAGTCATGGCAATTTTTCCGGAGTACAGTTTCATGCAGAAAAAAGTGCTGCAGCGGGTGAGCAGCTGCTGAAAAATTTTATCCGGTGAATGAGTATGTAATTGATAAGGTGCCGCTTGACCTGGTATGGCAAATACGACAACGCGTCATGTATCCCGATGCTTCGCTGGCGGCTGTACAGTTGCCGGAGGACGAAGACGGTCAGCATCTGGGCATATGGATAAATGAAAAGCCGGTGAGTATTGTATCGCTGTTCAGGGATGGTGACCGGTTTCAGTTTCGCAAGTTTGCCACAGAGGCAGACCAGCAGGGAAAAGGTTATGGTTCTCTTTTGCTGCAACATATCGTGCAGCTGGTAATGGAGCAGCATGCAGCAGTACTCTGGTGCAATGCACGTGTACCGGCCACCGCATTTTATGCACGCTTTGGTTTTTCAATGACGGGAGAGCCCTGGCAGAAGAATGGTATTGATTTTATAAAAATGGAAAACTACTGAAGTAAGATGGAGATTATTCCGGCTATTGATATTATTGACGGGAAATGTGTACGCCTCACACAGGGTGATTACGCACAAAAAAAGGTATACAGTAAACATCCGCTAGAAGTAGCCAGGCAGTTTGAAGATGCCGGGTTGCGCCGGCTGCACCTGGTAGACCTGGATGGGGCGCGGCTGAAAGCGGTCAAAAACTGGAAGGTACTCGAAGTACTCGCGGCACGTACTTCGCTGCAAATTGATTTTGGCGGCGGCATTGCTACAGAGAAAGATGTGCAGATCGTATTTGACTCCGGTGCAGCACTCGCCACGGTGGGCAGTATAGCAGTAAAGAATGAATATGAATTTGTGAAGTGGCTGCTCATATTCGGGGCTCACCGGTTTATGCTGGGTGCAGATGTAAAGGATCAGCAGATTGTGATACATGGATGGACCGAAACAACTCAGCTGTCTGTATTTGATTTTATCAAAAAATATATGGAGAAAGGTGTGCAGCAGGTGTTTTGTACAGATGTGAGCAAAGATGGAAAACTGGAGGGCCCTTCGCTGGAATTATACCGGCAGATAAGGGCACGCTTTCCCAAACTGCATTTTATTGCAAGCGGCGGCGTTTCATCTGTTGATGATCTGCAGGCACTTGAAGAGATCGGTTGCAGTGGCGCCATTGTGGGAAAAGCGATTTATGAAAACAGGGTGAGCCTGGCTGACCTGAAAAAATTTGTCTGATAATGCTAACTAAAAGAATTATTCCCTGTCTGGATATTAAGGACGGGCGCACGGTAAAGGGAACCAATTTTGTAGACCTGCGCGATGCCGGTGACCCGGTAGAGCTGGGCGCACGTTATGCAGCAGAAGGAGCCGATGAGCTGGTATTCCTGGATATAACAGCCACCAATGAAAAACGTAAAACACTGGCAAGTCTCGTTACCAGGGTAGCCCACCAGGTCAATATACCTTTTACAGTAGGCGGAGGCATCAGCTCGGTAGAAGATGTGAATGTACTGCTGCAGCATGGTGCCGATAAGATATCGGTTAACACAGCTGCATTCCGGCGGCCTGAACTGATCGGAGAACTGGCGGCAGAATTTGGCAGTCAGTGTGTGGTGCTGGCTATTGATACGCGGCTGGAAGAGGATGGAGACTGGTATGTGTATCTCAATGGTGGTCGTACGGCCACCCGCACCCGCTGCGCTGACTGGGCGCACGAAGCCGTATCGCGTGGCGCTGGTGAAATCCTGCTGACCTCTATGAATCATGATGGAACCAAGGCTGGTTTTGCCTTATCAATCACTGGTCTGCTGTCACGTACCCTGCCTGTGCCCGTTATAGCCAGTGGCGGTGGCGGTACACTTCAGCATTTCGCGGATGTATTTGAAGAAGCCGGTGCAGATGCTGCGCTCGCTGCAAGTATTTTTCATTTTAAAGAAGTAGCCATCCCTGAACTCAAAGCGTTCCTGGATGCCAAACATATTCCTGTCAGAAAATAATTACACATGCAACTCAATTATTCCAAATATGCCGATGGGCTGATACCAGCCATAGTACAGGATGCCCAGACTGGCAAAGTGCTGATGCTGGGTTTTATGAATGAAGAAGCATTGATGCATACACAGCAGTCGGGCCTTGTTACATTTTACAGCCGCAGCAAGCAGCGGCTCTGGACCAAGGGGGAGGAGAGTGGCCATCACCTGCGGCTGCAAAGTATCGCGGCCGATTGCGATGCAGATACGCTGCTGGTGAAAGCGGTGCCTGTGGGGCCAGTCTGCCATACCGGTGCCGATACCTGTTTCAATGAAGCGAATGAAACCGATTTTCTGCAGAAGCTCATTCAGACTATCGACCAGCGTTACGAAGACCGGCGCGAAGGCTCCTATACGTCTTCTCTTTTCAATAAAGGGATTAATACCATGGCGCAGAAAGTGGGCGAAGAAGCGGTGGAAGTGGTGATTGAAGCCAAGGATAATGACCGTGAAAAATTTTTAGGCGAAGCCGCTGATCTGCTGTTTCATTACCTCGTATTGTTACGGGGCAAAGGATTTTCACTCAGTGATGTCATCGGCGTGTTAAAGAGCCGGCATAAATAACCGGTTTGTCCTTTTTTCTGTACACATTTCACTCTCTTCCTGCATATTTGCGGCATGAAAAAACTACTGTTAGCCGGAAGCATACTCCTTGCAGGAGCGGTGCAGGCTCAAAATACGGATACACAGGAACTGGATGCGGTAACCGTAACAGCTTCCATTCAACCACGCAAAGTATCAGAAACAGGGCGTAATATGGTGACCATCAGCGGTGAGTCTTTTAATCGCCTGCCTGTACATTCTGTTGATGAATTGCTGCGTTTCATTCCCGGACTTGAGGTGCAGATGCGTGGACCTATGGGAGCGCAGAGCGATATCGTATTGCGTGGAGGCACTTTTCAGCAGGTGCTGGTATTGCTCGATGGAGTGCGGCTCAATGATCCCAATACCGGCCACTTCAGCAGTTATATTCCTATTTCACCCGCAGAGATAGAGCGCGTAGAAGTATTGAAAGGGGCGTCTTCTGCCATTTATGGATCAGAAGCAGTAGGCGGCGTTGTGCATATCATTACCCGCAGTTTTGCAGCCCGCCGTCAGCAACAACAAACGCAGATCAATGCAGGTGTTACAGCCGGCCAGTACAATCTGCTTAATGCACAGGCAGGCGGTTACTATCAGAAAGGCAATACAGCCATTGGTGGCGGCTGGCTCAGCAATAATACCAGCGGACAGCAGCAGCGTGGTACAAAGGGATTTGTTCATAACAATACAGTGTCGGCCTCGCTTACACATTTTTTTGATGAACACTGGCAGTTATCCATACGTGGAGCGTATGATAACCGCGACTTTGCCGCGCAGAATTTTTATACCACTTTTCTCAGCGATACAGCTACGGAGCAGGTAAAAACTATCTGGACACAGGCAGCGTTGCAATACAAAAATGCACAGCATAAAGTATCGCTGACAGCTGCCTATAAGGATGTGCAGGATGATTATGCCTATAATAAAATAGCTATAGCCAATGCCAATAAGAGCCGCATGCTGCAGGCGCTGCTAATGGACGAATGGCAATGGAGCCCGGCCACCACACTCATAACCGGTATGCAGTTTATAAGCAAACAGATAAAGTCTAATGACCGGGGCAATCACCAGGTGGCACAGGGAGGCGCATTTATATTGGTACATCACAGCATTGCACAACATTTTTCTATTGATCCCGCCCTGCGGTTTGAATATAACGAGCGCTCCGGTACGGAGTGGATACCGCAGCTTAACCTTTCTTACAGGCAAAACAAATGGCAATGGAGAGCCAGTGCGGGCAAAACCATCCGGGATGCGGACTTTACCGAACGGTTTAATAATTACAATAAACCAGTTGTAGCCAGCGGAGGGCGTATGGGCGATCCTGATCTGCTGGCAGAGCGGTCATTGAGCTATGAAGCCGGAGCAGATTATTACCCCGTAAAATGGTTGCGGATGTCAGGTACCTTTTTTCAGCGTTATCACAAACGGCTGATCGATTATGTGGCGACTCCTTATGCCGATATGCCACGCAAAGAGAACCTCGTGGCTGGCGGTACCTATGCACTGGCACGCAATATTGCGCGTGTAAACACAACAGGTGCTGAACTGGATATACAGGTATCAAAACAGTTGACAGCGGCTGATCAGCTGCAGGCGGCTGTTGGTTTGGTATGGCTCAACAGTAAAGGTGCCGATGCCACCCCATCATTTTATCTTTCATCGCATGCGCGCTGGCTTACCAATCTCTATGCCGCCTGGCAGGGCCGGCATCTGCAGTTAAGCATAAATGCCGTATATAAAACACGCTCACGCCAGAATGCTTCGGCTATCAATGCTACATTATCCAAAGAATACTTCGTGATGAATGCCCGTGCCGGATGGGCATTACCCAAAACAGGCCTCCAGCTGTTTGTGCAGGCAGATAATGTATTCGATCAGTCATACAGTGATCTGCTGGGCGCGGTCATGCCGGGCAGGTGGCTGATGGGAGGAGTGAGTTTTCGTTTTCAGCGCTGAGCGAAAGGAGTAAGGTAAAAAGCTAAAGTAAAGGTCGAAGCGATGTGGCTGCCTGTGTTTTTGAAGGCAGAAGGGATCATATAAGTGAATTTTTTCTAAGCCATACTGTATTACGGGATTACAAATTCACGAAAAAAGTAACAAAAGATAAGTGCATCTACTTATTTTTCAACCATTTGGAAAAAAGTATTCTTTTTTATTAGAAGAATATTAAGTTTTTTTGCGTAAATTATTTGCTGAGAAACCTTATCGGCAAACAGTATAAGCCACATATCCAAATGGAAAAAATTACTATCCTGCTGGTTGATGACCACAAACTTATCCGCGACTCCTGGTCTTTCATTCTCAACAGTGACCCCCGTTTCTCTGTAATCGGGGAGACCTCTTCGGGCCAGGAAGCCATCGAAATTGCACGTGATAAACGTCCGAATATCGTACTAATGGACGTTAATATGTCGCCTGTCAATGGCTTTGATGCTACCAAGCAGATTCATCGTCTTTCACCTGAGTCAAGAATAATTGCGGTATCCATGCATACCATGCCGGCTTATGCCAAGCGGATGTTGCAGTTGGGGGCGATGGGTTATGTGACCAAAAACTCTTCGAAAGAGGAGATGATCTCAGCTATTGTGGAAGTACGTGCAGGTAAAAAATATATCTGCGAAGAAGTAAAAAATATTTTAGCCCAGCAGGAACTCGATGAAGATTCGGAAGTTGCCGATCTCAACAACCTGTCGCGGCGCGAAATTGATATTATCAAGCTGATCAAAGAAGGACTATCCTCCAAGGAAATAGCACAGCAACTGGATATTTCACTGAAAACAGTGGAAGTACACCGTTACAATGTGCTCAAGAAGCTTAAACTGAAAAATACAGCTGCGCTGGTCAACTTTATTAATGCCAAGGGGCTTTAGGCTGATTATCAGGCTCTGAAGCGTGAACCACTCTGGGCCATGGGGCAGCCTGTTTTACGGGAAGAAGCACAGGAACTCAGTCCAACTATCAAAACTGCCAGCAAAACTGATGCAATAGCGAAACGTTTCATTGAAGGGTAATTTTACCCTGCAAGAACGTTCATTTTCTGCGTTTAGTATAAAAAACTACTGTTAAAACCAGTAACGATCACCCGCTGAATGGGGATAATCCTTTGTATTTCACAGGCTCATCAAATTTGATTTTGTCAAAAATCACAATCAATTACCTTTACCGCCGATTTTTTAAGAGAAATTACTGATCTGATGTTGAAGCTGACCAAACCGCTTGCCTTTATTGACCTGGAAACTACTGGTGTAAATCTGGGCACCGACCGTATCGTTGAAATTGCTATCATTAAGATACTTCCTGATGGCACCCGTACAACAAAACGCCGTCTCATAAATCCTGAGATGCCAATTCCCCGCTCATCGAGCGACATTCATGGTATCACAGATGAAATGGTAAAAGATGCGCCTACATTCCGGCAGGTAGCCGGCGAGCTTAAGCAAACGCTCGATGGCTGTGATCTGGCCGGGTACAACAGCAACCGTTTTGATATTCCACTGCTGGTAGAAGAGTTTCTGCGTGTGCAGGTAGAATTTGATATGAAGGGACGCAAGCTGGTAGATGTACAAAAGATATTTCATCAGATGGAGCAGCGCACACTCAGTGCTGCCTATAAATTTTACTGTCAGAAAAACCTGGAGGGAGCACACAGTGCTGAAGTAGATGCACTGGCTACCTACGAAGTTCTGGAAGCCCAGACAGAACGTTATCCGGCACTTGGCCAAACAGTTGATAGCATCATCAAAGCTATCGGCGAAGAACCGATTGTGGATTTTGCCCGCCGCTTCACACTCGAAAACGGGGTGGAGGTATTCAACTTCGGCAAGTTCAAAGGCCGGCCGGTTGCGGATGTATTACGTGCTGAGCCGCAATATTATGACTGGATGATGAAGGGAGACTTTCCTCAGCATACCAAGCAGAAACTGACCGAGATCTATACCCGGACCATGCTGCGGAAAGCCTGATTTTTTCTGTGAATCGCCTGTGAACAATTTTAACACGGCAGCTTTTTCGAAAAATCGTAAATTCGATACTTGCCGTAATCAATATTTTTTCATTGGAGAAGCTTGTTGTCATACCAACCTATAACGAAAAGGAGAATATCAGCAACATCCTGCATGCTATATTCAACCTGAGAGAAGGTTTTCACGTGCTGGTGATCGATGATGGTTCACCAGACGGTACGGCAGGTATTGTACGTGAGCTTCAGCAAAAGTTTCCCGGTCAGCTCTTCCTGGAAGAACGTCGGGGTAAACTGGGTCTGGGTACTGCCTATATACTTGGATTTCGCTGGGCCATTGCCAATGATTATGAGTTTGTCTTTGAAATGGATGCGGATTTTTCCCATAATCCCGCAGACCTTATACGCCTGTATCAGGCCTGCAAATATGAAGGAGCAGATCTGGCTATCGGTTCCCGTTATGTAAAAGGCGGTGGTGTGGTCAACTGGCCATCCAACCGTATTGCTCTTTCAAAAGGAGCTTCCATTTACACCCGCCTCATTACCTGGATGCCTGTAAAGGATCCCACCGCTGGTTTTGTCTGCTACCGCAAAAAAGTACTGGAGACGATCAATCTCGATGAGATTCGTTTTACCGGATATGCCTTCCAGATAGAAATGAAATTTGCCACCTGGAAACTCGGCTTTCAGATTAAAGAAGTGCCCATCATTTTTCAGGACCGCACGTTTGGGGTATCAAAAATGAATAAAGGAATCGTAAAAGAGGGAATCCTGGGTGTACTCAAATTGCGCTGGCACAGTCTTTTTACCAATTACCGCCATCGGGTCAAAAACATGAATGCGCTGCCCACCAGTATGCGAACCAACGAAATGGTTGCCGAAAGCAAATAAAACGATATAGTCAAACAACGGTTTGAATAATCTTATGGCTCTTGGTTCTATCATGTGGGTGTTGATAGTCGCCTGGCTTATCGCCCTTATCTTTTACAGTTTTCAGTTGTTGCAACTCTACAAAAGACAGGGTTCGTCTGACCGTACCCGCAAAAAAGCGGGAAGCACCTATCAGTATCAGCTACGCCGCCTCTTATGGCGTATACTCATCAGCACACTTATTTTTGTCTGCTGCTCCCTGGCTGCCTGGTTTTTATCGCGTCTGGCCTGACGTTTTTTAAATATCTTAGCCACTCTTCCAATCATGAGAAAGGCTTTTTTTCAATTGCATATTGCGGTATTCCTGGCCGGTTTCACCGGTGTGCTGGGGCGTTTAATCGAACTCAATGAGGCCATGATCGTCTGGTACCGGCTTTTGCTCACTGCGGGTACCATGTGGGTATTATTTCTGCTGACCAGGAAAATAAAACGTATTCCGGTGAATGATATCGTACAGATCGCCGGCGTGGGAGTCATTGCAGCCCTGCACTGGGTCACGTTTTATGCAGCCATCAAATATGCCAATGTATCCGTAGCCCTGGTATGTTTTTCGGCGGTCGGATTCTTTACAGCCATTTTCGAGCCGATTATTTTCCGGCACCGGTTCAACAGAATAGAACTTTTACTGGGACTTATTACCATTGCAGCGATCTATCTCATCTTTCATTTCGACGGTCAGTTTAAAACAGGTATTATTATCGGGTTGATATCAGCTGCGCTGGGAGCGCTGTTTCCTATCTTCAACCGCCGTTTTGTGCAACGTATCAATGTAGAGACCATGCTGGCCTGGCAATTGTCGGGTGGGTTTGCAGCCCTGTCTGCGTTGCTGCCGCTTTATTTTTATCTCTTTCCCGGTACATGGCAACAACCTTCCCTCAGCGATTGGGGCTGGCTGCTGGTACTGGCCTGGTTCTGTTCGGTGATCGCCTTCCAGCTTTCTTCACAAGCCCTCAAAAAACTATCAGCCTTTACGGTCAATCTTACTTATAACCTGGAGCCTGTCTACGGTATTCTTCTGGCATTCGCGCTGTATCAGGAAAATAAATACCTCGGCCCTTATTTCTATATAGGATTTGCGATGATCATGATTGTATTGCTGGTACATGCCTGGCTGCTGCGCCGGACACAGCAAAAGGCACTCGCTCATCCGCCCGTTTCTTAACCCATCAGCTTATCTTTAACGCATAATACCTGATCATGAGAAATTGTTCTTTACTGGTTGTATCTCTATTACTGACCTGCTTTGTTTCTGCTCAGAAAAAACCGCTGGATCATACGGTATATGATCAGTGGCAATCTATAGGTGAACGAATGATCAGCGATGATGGCAAATGGATTGCCTATGCTGTAAACACACAGGAAGGCGACAATGAATTAATCATTCAGTCGGCCGATACAACTTATCGCCGTGTCATAGCCCGCGGGTATAATGCATCCTTTACCGGCGACAACCGTTACCTCGTTTGTCGTATCCGCCCTTTTTATAAAGACACACGCGAAGCCCGTATCCGTAAAAAGAAGCCGGAAGATATGCCCAAAGACAGCCTGGCAGTACTGGAGCTCGCCAAAGACAGTTTGTGGACAGTATCCCGGGTAAAGGGGTATAAACTGCCCGCCGAAAGTTATGGCTGGCTGGCTTACCTCACAGAAAAGAAAACGGAGCCCGCACGGCCCCGTACCACAACTGATAATAAAAAAGCAGCCGATAGCCTGACCCGGCTGGTTGATTCACTGCGACAGGTGATTGCAGCGCAATCAGTCAAATCATCGAAAAAGAAAAAAGATGAGGCAGAGGGCGATGATATGGAATCCTACCTCGATGCAGAAGGTGATGAAACTGGTGCCTCCGGTGGCGATGCCGGTTCAGACCTGTTGCTGCGAAAGCTACCCGGCACTCAGCAATATACATTTCAGCGTATCCTTGATTATGCATTTGATAAGAATGGCAGCAAACTGCTGCTCGAGCAGGCGCGCGACAGCAGAGATTCGACCAGCCACCACCTGGTGCTTTTATTCGATTTGCGCAAAGGATATGCAGATACACTCAGTCGGGGTGGAAATGATTTTAAAGGGTTCAGCTTTTCAGACGATGGCGAACAACTGGCTTTCCTGGCAGAGCGCGATGCCAAACCAAAGGAACTCCAGAAATTTTACCGTATCTGGTATTATCGTGCGGGTATGGATAGCGCCAGTTTGCTGATCGATAAAAATTCTCCAGGCATGAAGTTGGGTATGACCATTAGCGAATATGGATTACTCAATTTCAGTAAAAATGGTCAGCGGCTCTTTTTTGGTACAGCCCCCATTCAGCCACCCAAAGACACTTCGCTGGTGGAAATGGACCTCGTGAAGCTGGACGTATGGCATTATAAAGATGATTATCTGCAAACCCAGCAACTCTACCGTTTGCAGCGCGACCTCGAAGAAAATTTTCTGGCTGTTTATAATTTCAATAACAACACTATTCATCAGTTGGCCTCCATCGATCTGCCCTCTGTGTATCTTACCAATGAAGGTAATGGTGACCGCGTAGTGGGAGTAACTGACTATGGCCGCCGCATCGAAAGCCAGTGGCGGGGTAATACGCTTAAAGACATTTATACCATCGATCTGAACGACGGAACCCGCCGGCTGATCAAAAAGAACCTGGATGGCCAATTTATACCCAGCTGGATATCTCCCACCGGCAGGTATGTAATGTGGTACGACTTCAAAAGCCGCGAATATTTTGTGTGGGATGGCGACACCACCCGCAATATAACCAGTGGCATAGCCACGGCATTGTACAACGAAGAAACAGATACACCTTCTGACCCCGGCCCCTATGGTGTGATGGGCTGGGCAGAAGCAGATGCAGCCGTATATATCTACGACCGGTACGATATCTGGAAAGTAGATCCTACCCGGCACACAGCACCGGTAAACATCACCGGCAACGGACGCAGCACACGTACTACGTATCGTTATATGCGGGTAAATCCGGATGAGCGATTCCTTACCAATGGGCAGGAGATCTTTATGCGCAGGTTTAACGAAGCGAACAAAGAAGCCGGTCTGCTTACTGGCCAGTTAAGTCAGTTGCTGGTACTGCGTGAATTTGCAGGAGGTAAATACAGTTATGGTTTACTTACCAAAGCAAAAGAAAGTGCAGCACTGCTCTATACCCGCGAAAACTTTACAGACAATCCCGACATATACCTGAGCAAACCCGCACGTACAGATGTACCACACCAGGAGTATGCGCAAAACCGCGAAGAGTGGCAGCTAAGCCGTATCAATCCCCAGCAAAAAGAATACAATTGGGGCACGGCGTCTCTGTACAAATGGAAGACATTTTCCGGAAAAAATGCAGAAGGTATTTTATATAAACCCGAAAATTTTGATCCCAAAAAGAAATATCCAATGATCGTTTATTTCTATGAACGTCTCTCAGATGGTTTGTATACTTACCAGGCACCTTCGCCCACTCCTTCGCGTCTTAACATCAGTTTTTTTGTAAGCCGGGGATACCTCGTGTTTGCGCCTGATATCCGCTATACCATTGGCCACCCGGCCAAAAGCGCTTATGAATATATTGTGAGTGGCACACGTGGGCTCATGAAAGAAAAATGGGTTGATGGGAAAAATATAGGCCTGCAGGGGCAGAGCTGGGGCGGCATACAGGTGGCGCAACTCATTACCATGACAGATATTTATAAGGCTGCATGGGCCGGTGCTCCTGTTGCCAATATGACCAGCGCCTACGGCGGCATTCGCTGGGAGAGCGGTGTAAACCGTCAGTTCCAATACGAAAAAACACAAAGCCGCATAGGTGCCACACTCTGGGAAAAGCCGGAACTGTATATCGAAAACAGTCCGCTGTTTCATTTGCCCAAAGTAAAAACACCGCTCGTCATCATGGCCAATGATGCAGATGGGGCCGTGCCCTGGTACCAGGGTATTGAACTGTTTACCGGTATGCGCCGTCTTGGTAAGCAGGTATGGATGCTTAACTACAACGGCGAAGCGCATAACCTGGTACAGCGAAAAAACAGAAGAGATATCCAGGTGCGTCAGCAGCAGTTCTTCGATTGGTTGCTAAAAGGTGATAAACCCGGAAAGTGGATTGTGGATGGCATACCTGCCGTGAAGAAAGGGAAGGATTGGGGATTGGATATTGTAGATTAACTTCATTACAAATAATTCTGTCAGCAGGCCCGTCGGATACGACGGGCCTGCTGCATTTATTTCAAATGCGAAAAGAATCTGTCAAACTGATCATGCTGGTAATGGACGTTTTGCCTCTACGGCCGGCGGGCCGTGTTGCTGCACCGGCGCCGTGTTTTTGCAACAACAGATGATTTTATACTTTGAGCAATGCTGATCTATGCTGCCTGATCGGAAATAAACTTTACCAGGCTGCGTTTGGCAATCGGTAATAATGTTTCATCGATTGGAAAATTAAGCGGTGTTTCCACTGCATATACAGCAGGATTGGGCAGCTCTGTCCGGTTGCGAATCAGTTCAGATTTAATATGCTCGTATGTATTGGATAAGCCATAATGCCATTTATCGAGATAGACGGTTTTAATACTGCGGTAGCGCTCATCACGTTTTTCAAAAAAGGAAAGCCGGTAATGATAGACATGTGCCGTATGATCATTGCCACTCGATAAAAAGAAATAGCCTTCCTTGGTATCAAGCGGAATGAGACCCACAGGCATGATCTGGATTTTTTCTTCTACAAATTCATAAATGCTGGCACCGGCTTCGAGTGTTCCTTTCAGACGGTTGGTAGCAAAATGAATAATATCTTCCAGCTCCTGCATGAGTTCCGAATCTTCAATCATCTGCTCATACAGCAATTGCAGTTTTTCCAGTTGTATGCCGGTGAGTTTTTTGGGAAACTGCTCCTGCAAAAAGCGCTTGTTTTCGCGGAAAGCTACCAGGTTGTGGTAGTGAAAAACAATATCGGCCAGCTGAGGATATAGTTTGTTTTCGTTGAAATAGCGCCCTACTTCCTGCAGGTAAGCAAGCAGGGTATACTTCTTGAGCTCAAAGTCTATATAGCCTTCGGCAAACCAGGTTTCGGATAACTGTTTCATGAGGCAGATTTTAAGGGGTTAAAAACTGTTCGTATACCGGCGAAGGGACATCCCCCCGCACAGTTTGTTTTCTAATTTAATAAAAAGACCGGGAAACCAAAAGCGTGGTTTAACTTTAAGCTGTTAAAAAAAAGCTGTATGAGATATTTTTTGCTGATCCTTTTACTGGCCGCCACACAGGTACAGGCACAGACCTTTTATGTTGTACGTCATGCAGAAAAAGAACTGGCAGACAGCAATGCCCGCTCCATGCAGGCCGACCCACCATTGTCAAAAACCGGTAAACAGCGGGCACAGGATCTGAAAGCCTGGATGCAGGGCAAAGGCCTCACACAGGTATACAGCACCAATTATGAACGTACCCGCGCTACGGTACAGCCCAGTGCAGCAGCAGCGGGTATTACCATACAACTGTATTCTCCGCGACCAGATTCGACCAATGCACTTATAGAACGTCTGCATCAGCTGGATGCAAAAGCTGTGGTATTGATTGCGGGGCACTCCAATACGATCGATGATCTAGCCAATAAACTGACTGGCCGCACCGTAGTACCCGGCGATCTGCCCGAAACTGAGTATAATAATCTTTATGTAATCCGAAAAGAAGGAGAAGGGTATTCTTTTACGGCATTAAAGTATGGAGAACCTGTGAGATAGAGGGTAGAAGGTATAGGGGGGAAGGTAGAAGGGGTGTGGGGAGTAATATGTAATAGTTAGTATTTGATCTGAAAGGAAATCCTGATTGACCTGTAAGATCAAGCCATGACTATTTCAGTATACGCAATCATTTTCTCTTTA
>MKTY01000020.1:0-1323193 GCA_001898485.1 Sphingobacteriales bacterium 46-32
GGACATTTGCATTGATAACTCTTTGGCTGATTGCCATAATAGTTTTGCGAAGAACAGGATAACCCACCCATAGAAGTACAAAAGTGGCAACAGCCAGACTAAACCAGGCGCGATATTGCTCAGGGATGCCGAAAACATTCACGGGATCGATCAAAAGATCAATAATGGAAATGATCATCCCGATAATGCCACGCGTTTTAATAAGGTTGAAAATAGCATCATCGGTTTTATACTGTTGAACCTCATTGGCAGAAACATTATAACCTAATTTTTCAACCGCATTAGCAATCTGTTCCTGGTTCATTCTATCTGTATCAGCTTCCACCAATACAATTCCATGAACAAGGTTTACCATTACGTTTTTTATAGCCGGGTGTCTTTTTAAAGCTGTCTCTACGCTCATCGTACAGAACGAGCACATCAGACCTGACACTTTTAGCTGAACAGTTTTAGTGGCCATAGTTGTATAAAGAATAAAAATGTTCTTAGAATAATTAAGCTGCAATGGTTTTGCCGATTCCGGCATTGACCAACTCTATTTCAGAAATCCCCTTGTTTTGACAGCATTTGAGCAAAATGCCATTTACAGCAACGGCTGGAAGGGATTTAATACCGTATTGTTTTGCTTTTTCGATACATTCCTTTGTATCGCAAAGTTTGGACAGATCATAAACAATGACCTCGCAGGATGAACAAGCCAGTTTTTTAACCATTTCAACCGCAGGCTGGCATACGCTGCAACCGGCTGTAAACACCTCAATAACCCTTTTATTTTCCATGATTTATTTTTTATAAACCAAAGATGGGAGGGGTCAATGGGTGTCCGCCAAATTATTTCTGAGAATTTTCCGGATTTTCTTCGTTGTACTTTGCCAACCGGTCGCCTATTTCATTGATTTCCTTCATTTTTTGGGTGAGTGCGTTATCTTCTATTAGCGGAAATTGTTGCTTTAAAAGTTCGATTTTTTCAGCATCGGGGCAGTTTCCCGGGCAGGCATTCATTACCTTAACCAGCTTCAAGGCCAGGCTTTTACGGAAAACCTCATCCAAAAGAAGAAAATGTGCCTTTTGCAATGCCTGATCCGCGGCTTTGAACTGAATGGAGATTTGATCAGGGTCTTTACCTTCGTCCAGCATTCGGGTAATTGCTTCAATTTGTCCCTTGATAAAGTTGAGACGTTTAATCAGATCACCGGTAAGATCACCTGGAAGCATGATTATTTTTTTGCAAGGTAAATTCGAAAGGGCATTATTTCACCGTTAAAATTATGTTTCTTAATCATTTTTTCCGCAGGAGTCGCCTTATATTTAAGTCACAACGAAAACTCCGACGTCGATGTTTCAACGGTTTCTCAGTTGGTAAATTAACCAGATACTTCGAAACAAACACTTTTTGCGCCAGGCCGGAGGTTGCTTATTTTACTAAAGTTTTCAATTAGCATACCATTCCTCTTAGCTTCTTTTTTCGTTAACCATAGTTAGCTCATCAACTTATTTTTCATTCTTTCCATGAAAGCATCCTTGTAGTTTGCACCAATCGGTATCCGTTTCGGAAGCTTTTTAAGTATGAGTTCGTTATTTTCCATAGAAGAAATTTGCTTCAATGCCACGATATACGATTTATGGACCCTCATAAACTGGCTGTTTGGCAATCGCTCCTCCAACTCCTTCATCGTTAGGTAAGCAAGTGTTTTTTGTTGTCCCCGGTGAAAGGCGACATAGTTGTTCATTCCTTCCACAAAATCTATGTCATCCAAATCAATTTTTAACATCTTTCCTCTCTGCCCAGCCTTTACGAATATATAATCATTTGGAATGGCTTCTGGATTTGAGCAGGGCTGATGCGCCACCGCATCGGTAACACGTTGCACCGCTTTAACAAACCGATTAAATTCAATTGGCTTCATTAAATAGTCAATGGCATCAAGCTCATAACTGGTAACTGCAAATTCAGAATATGCTGTGCAAAAGACCACATTCGTACTATCTCCTAAAATTTTCATTACTTCAATTCCGTTCATTTCATCCATCTGAATGTCCAGAAAAACGACATCGGGCTTTTCTTTCTTCACAATTTCAATTCCCAATAGCGGATTAGTTTCTGCGGCAATCAATTCCAGGTTAGGCAACCGATCAATATACTTTTTAAGCACATTAATCGCTGGCTGCTCATCATCAATTATTACGCACCTTATCATAGGTTAAGTGTTTACAGTAAGTTCAAACGTATAAAACTCTTCTCCATCGTCAGCCTTCATTTCATATTTCCCTTTGAAAGCAACGTCCAGTCTTTTGGATAGGTTAGTGATGCCTATATTGTGGGAAGACAATTCAAAATTGTTTTTCTTCTTTTTATTCCGGCAGTAAAAATAAACTTGTCCAGGATGAAGCGACACCCTGATCTTTAAAGGATGTTCCGGGTCTTTTAGGTCGCCATATTTGAAAGCATTCTCTACAACTGTGATCATGGACAGAGGCGGAATCATTTGGTCTTTTATGACACCTTCTACTGCAAAATCAATCACCTTAGAATGTCCGAAACGGATATTATTTATTTCAATTAATAGTTGCAAGTTGTCCAATTCCTTTTGCACAAATACCTTATCGCTTTCATATTCCACACTCTCCATTGAGTAACGCATGATCCGGGAAAGCTTTGAAATATTATCAGCTAACTCCTGAGAATATTCCATAGCCTGCGAAAATAGTACGTTTAGTGTATTGTGCAGGAAATGGGGATTAACCTGTGAACGTAAAAAAGCATATTCTAAAAGAAGTTTGTCTTTTTGTAATTCCAGTTCCTGTTGCTTTAATATTGAATTTTCTAATTCGTTTCGTAGCTTTTCTTCCTGAAGTCTCCTGAGTTCTCTTTCCTTTTTAAAAGATTGCACAACGTAGAAGTATAGCATTGCATAAGAGAAGTATTGAACATATCCCAGAACTGCCCCTTTCAAAAAATCTCTAAAATTATCTGAGGTGTATAATTTAATGCCGGCAAGAGGTAATAGAAGATAGATGTAGCAATAGCCGATAAGCCCCATTACAAAAAATACAATAAAGAAAGAAGCTATGCTCCATAAAACACCAATTCTTCTGTAAAGATTAAGGCAATAGATGCTTACATAAAATGTAAGACAAAATGGAAGAAGGAAAAGAATGGTGTTAATTATTTTGATATTGGGGTTAGCCAGATAATTAGCTATGTATATAAAGCTGCCGTACACAACCCATGCAGAGGCATGTACTAAAATTTGAAAGGGCGTTTTGTTCTCCCCTGGAAGAAGTGATGCCATGTTTTTGCAGGTTTTGGTCAGATTGGAACAGCGAAAGCCGCAGTTTACAGGTACACTAAAACACCCTGTTCGTAAAGCTGATGGAACACGTTATTTTCAAAACATTCCCTTCTTACAGGATGCTCAATACATCCGGTCAACAGATCATACAGCTTGCCATCAACTTCGTAAAATGAATAAGTGTTTTTCTTCAATAAAAAAGGAATATTATGCAATTTAAAAATACCAAATAGCTGCGAATTGAAGCTAATTTTTTCAGTGGGGATTAAAGAATGATTAGAATTGAATGACTGAATTTTGGAGTTTACAATATTAGCAACTTTATGAATATATAGCCAGCCTTCCCATTGCTCTGGATATGATCTTATGATTGGAGCAATAAGGTCATAAATTCGCTGGGTGGTCTCAATGGCAAATTTCTCCCTATCTTTACTTTTATCGGGGTAAATAGGATCAAAGAACCGAAGCCGGATCTCATCCCAGGATTTGCGGTAAGAAGCGACTGTTAGAATTGGCACATTGGAGACATGGGCAAGAAATGAAATTCCTTTTCTGGCGAATATTTGCTGATGAAGGAAGTTAACACTGCAATTATTTTCGTTTTCTGTAGTGGTGGTCCCGGCGCCGCTATTTCCATCAATATATAACACAAGTGTTTTCCCCTGCTTTAGTTCCCGTAGCATTTGTACACCTGCTTTGGCATTTTCTGCATTAATTATTTTAAGATTATTTCCATCTACATTACCTGGAAGATCGTTAAACAATGAGGAAAACAATTCTCCCTCCTTTTCCGTAATGTCTTTTCCTATTACTAAGGTGAATGGAATTTTGTATTTAGCAAGCAAAAGATTTATCACCCGATAAGAACCGGTGTGAAAGGTGCAGATAATGGTCGGCTTAGTTTTTAGTAGGCCAATAATTTCATCATCGAAATTTTCTACTTCAATGAAGTCAAGAATTTGATAGGAACTTTGTTCAAGAATGCTTAGTTTTTTATGCAGCAGAATCTTTTTGTAAATATCCTTATGCGAGGAACAATGAATTTCTGGAATAAAGTTGGAAAGTGATGCACTTACCATGTTAAACTGGCCATTCAGAGGTTGATTATCATCAAAACTAAACTTCGTTTCAAAATCATTTATAAGAGAGTTTCTGGATTCTATATATTCGGAGCGGTTCATATTGTACTTTTTTTGAAAAGGCTTATTGTAGCCCGTTTTTTAATTCAGAAAGATTCCGGGGCGGTGAAAGCCACTAATAAAAAAGGAATCCGGTTTACAGATTCCTGAAATGGTGCAAAGCGAAGAAGACTTATCTTCCTGTACCTGGTGGCAGCGGCGGCTGCGTATCTATACAGCAGCTATCAGTAAAAAATGAAACTACACTTGCCCATACATTTTTAAATCTTGCTTCAAGTTCCTCGATGCTTAAAGGCTTTGAAAACACATTTTCAGTTGTCACCATGATGTTAGGTTTTAAGTTGGTTAATGGCCGCTTTCACGCAGCACTGTTATTTACTACCCAAACATCACGTTAGTAAAGCCCGTGTAAAAACCCGTTACGTGAACTCTCGATTAGCTTATGTAAAATGGAGTATAGCCGCTGTATTATATTTTTAGTTTTCTTATATTGCTTGCTAATAATGAACCCTGATGTAAGATTTGATATTGACCGGAAAAAATTTCCCACTGCGATGTACAGCCGGGAGCTTCTTGGCCATTTGAAAAAATATGCTGAGCCTGCTGCTAAAGATTTTTTCGTAATCGAGGGAACTTTTGGTTGCATATTCCGGCAGGAATTACCGAAAGGCGGTGAATATTTAATCCATGTTCATGATTTTTTGCTTACACAGGAGTTACAGCTATTTCTTGAAGCAAAAGAACCTGTAGTGTTTGTGCTTATGACGATGCAGGGAAGAATTACTATTGATGTACCCAGAGCAGGTTTACAGACTATTGAAGCAAATCAATACAATATTTTTCATTTCACCCCGTGCAAGACAGCAATCAGTTGTTACAAAGGAAACTCCAGAATATTTTGCTTATGTATGACGCCTGATACTTTTAAAAGGCAGGCTACTGACCTGGCATTTTTTACAAGCTCTATGCAAAAGGCCAAGTTGAATTAAGATTTTACATTCGTAAAGTTTGGCAGCGTCCTCATTACGACCATCCTGCTTTTCTCTTTCCCAGCTTTTGTTTCGTATTGATGGTTACTGGCTTTCAGCTATATACTAACGACCGCCTCGTAAAAGAAAGATTTTTGAGTCTTAACCTTAAACTTGTATCTTCCTCTTGAATTTTCATAGGATAAGGTTTAATGGTTAATGGTTTTTGATTAGGCGCAGTCTCTCTTTACGGGGAGACTGTTTTATATTTGCACCCAAACCTGGCTTCCTATGATAAGAGTTCTTGCAATATGCAAAAGCAATATCTTTTTAAATGGTATAAAATCTACCTTATTATCTTCCGGTATTGAAATGGTCTCAATGTGCAATGATAGTTCCGAAGGCGTTACTTGCTATAAAAAGATAAAACCCCATATAGTTATCGCAGATGCCAATTGGACAAACAAAATTTACGCAATTCCCGGTACAAAGTTAATACAACAACTTATTGCTTATGATCCTGCAGCTAAAATAATTATTGCCACAAACATTTATGAACCGGATGTGGTAGAAGAAATGAAACAATTAAAAATTAGAGGCTACTTTTATCGGAGCATGAATAATATACTGAGTGAAATCGTTAATTGCATAAGAGATGTCTATGAAGGGAAAGAGTGCTTTGCCGATTGACCTTTCACGGCATTAAAATATTCGATTAAACGTTTTCAATCCTACTGGTATTTTTGGTCTTATACTTCATCAGGCTGAAGATGAACTTTAGAATGATATTAATATCTACGTCCAACAGTTCTGCGAATCGTACAAGTTCATTATTTGTAAAATCTCCAGGATTGTTAACCTTGTTTCTGAATGTTACAAATCCCATCTTCAACTCTGCGGCTAAGCGGGATTCGACCATTACCGCAAAAATTTGTTCAAAGCTCTTAATTTTTCCTGCTTCAAAATCAGTTTTTATCGAATTGAGTTTATGCTGTCGTTTTCTTGCTTCTTCTTGTTTTTTATCTTTTTCTGATATTTCCCGCTTCTTTTTGGGCATTTCGTCAATATTTAATGCCAAAAAGTAAAACGGTTAAACAGAACTTGAATAACTTTTGATAATTTCTAATTAATTTACGTTATATTGATAATAAAATAGTTTATTTCAGAGTAAATTATTATAAATTTGGAGTAACAGTATCGAAATCATTGACCCAAAGTTATAAACTGGACTAATGATTTTATTTTGCGCTTCATCTTGATAAAAGTAGTAAGCGCTTAACAAGTCTTGCATCCCGAATCTGACAATTCACGAAACGCAAGAGTAAGTTAATGCGCTCAGCCCCATATTAAAGGGGTTGAGCCTACTTACGCATTTGTGTTTCGGCCTTCCGCAAGGAAGGTGGCTTTGTCAGAGCCAGGGATGCAAAGGGCGGGTAGGCTTAACCCCTATTTTTTTACTCAGCCTTGCCGCTCAAGACTTGCAGTTAAATGGAGTTAGTGCTGCAAGAATGAAGAAAGTTACTATCATAAAATCTCTTTCTCATGTGTCACACAGCGGTGTATGCTTGCCGTATGCGCCGCTTTTTCCATTCCTGCACTCTTACAAAATCCTTTATGCTTGCAAGCCAAAGAATCCAGTGTAAGGGTTAGTTAAGGCTCTGATATTTTTAAACTATTTCTTTTTCCATCTAAACTAAACTGCAATGAAAAAAAGCCTTTTTTTCATAAAGGGTATTTTATGGCCCGTACTATATGCTTTTGCGCAGTCCCCACCGGAGAGCATTATGCCTCTCGCTGTCGGGGATTATGTACCAGATATAACTTTCAAAAACGTCACGAACTATAAATCATCTACAGCGAGATTATCTGACTTTAAAGGAAAATTAATCCTTCTTGATTTCTGGAGTAGCTGGTGCGGTTCCTGCCTTAGTCTGTTTCCTCACCTGGATTCATTACAACGAAAATTCAAAGACGAGTTGCAAATTATTCTCGTGAATACAAAAAGCCGAATATCAAAGGACGATGAAACGAAGATTACAAAAATTCTTGATCGTATAAGAAGCAGAACCGATAGCGAACTGAATATTCCTGTGGTGTATGACTGTGAAAAGCTGGATGAATATTTTCCCTGCACAATCATTCCGCACGAAGTATGGATTGACAAGAACGGAAAGATAGCCGGTATTACGGATGCTGCCGAGGTAAATGCCGATAACATACAGGCATTGATAAACGGCAGAAAGGTGAAACTGAAACTCAAGAAAGACCTCCCTGACTTTGACCCTGCGAAGCCTTTATTTATAAACGGCAACGGCGGCGACGGCAGTGAAATACTCTGCCGGTCTTTGGTAAGTTCAGCCATTGATGGAGTGAGCGGCGCAACCGGCATACGGCGAAGCGCAGATAAAGTAACCGGCTTCTACAGTATCAATCAATCGCTGTTGTCACTTACAAGAACGGCTTACAACAAAGAAATTCCCTATGAAAACAATCGGGTTTTTGTCAGCAATAAAGCGAAGTTCAATAAGGTTTACTGCTACGAATTGATTTTATACGATACAACCGTTGAGGCCATGTTCGGCTTTTTGAAAGACGATCTCAAAAGGTATTTCAATATATCGGTAAAAAAGGAAAAAAGAAAAATGCGTTGCCTTGTGCTGAAAGCAGCCCTCCCTGCAAAGAATACTGCTGCCGACAGGCTCCCTGATTTAGATATTGAAGAAGCCAGTTTGCGCAAACACATTTACAATTATCCTCCTTCTTTTGTGGCAAACCTGTTAAATGATTATAGCGCAATCCCGATCATAGATGAAACCAATTTTTCTAAAAATATCTCCATTGATCTTCCTTTCTCTTTGACTGATATAGCCGGATTGCAAGCTGCTTTTAAAAAAATTGGCTTTGAACTGAAAGAAGAGAATAGAGAACTGGAAGTGATTCTTATCAAGGACAATTAAAACACTCCCCAAATCTCTTTCACCATTTATTTACTTATAAAACTTAACTGCAATGAGAAAAACAAAATACTTCTTACTAATGATACTGCTGATTGCGTATCAGTTAAACCTGCAAGCTCAAAACGAAACAGTTGTTACCGGCAAAACAATAGATGCCGACACAAAGCAAGAAATAGCCGGTGTGACCATAAGCAGCAAGAGATTTGAGACGGTCAGTAATAGCGACGGCACGTTTAAAATCTCTGTACAAGCCGGTAATGATACACTCACACTCACACATACAGGTTACCAGCCAAATCGTATTCCTGTAGACAATAATCTTTCTTTCCTTGTCATTGAACTTAGCAAAAAAGAAAATGTGTTAGGCGAAGTAACAGTTAGTACAGGTCTCCAGCAAATACCGAGAGAAAGGGCTACCGGGTCATTCGATCTTATTGACAACAAGACACTAAACTTTCAGACAGGCAGTAACATACTTGATCGGTTGAATGGAATTGCCAGCGGAGTTTTGTTTGACAATACGAAGATAAAATCCGGCAATAAAAAATATGGTTTCTCTATCAGGGGATTAAGCACCATCAACGGCTTGCAGGACCCTTTAATTATCGTTGACAATTTTCCGTATGAAGGTGATATTAATAATATCAATCCCAACGATATTGAATCCATCAGCCTCCTTAAAGATGCTGCGGCAGCTTCGATATGGGGAACAAGGGCAGGCAATGGCGTGATAGTGATAACTACAAAAAAGGGAAGGTTTAATCAGCCGTTAAAAATTGAATTAAATACAAACGTGATAGTTGTCGCAAAGCCTGATTTGTATTCACTGCCTCAGATTAGCTCAACCGATTATATAGATGTCGAGCAATTTTTATACAATAAAGGGGCATTCGGTTCATTAATCAATGATCCTTCACAAACTGCTTTATCACCCGCCCTGGAAATTTTTATTAAACGTGCAGGCGGGCAAATATCTGCTGCTGATTCTGCATCTGCCATCAATGCAATTAAAAGTATTGATGCCCGTGCCGATTATCTGAAGTATGTGTATCAGGCGGCAGTTACCCAGATTTATTCACTTAATGTTCGGGGAGGGAGTGGCAATATGACCTATTTCATTTCCGGCGGTTATGACAAAGGTATTGGGCATCTAAATGAAAAATCTGACAGGGCTACTTTGCGTCTTGAAAACACCTACAAGCCACTGCAAAACCTGCAATTGTCTTTGAGCGTTATTTATACCAGCACAATTTCTAAAAGCGGAAAAACTGGATATAACGAGAGTGGAATAAAAATAGGGAACCGCTTTGTACCATATATCAGCTTAGCTGATAAAAATGGCAATCAGCTGCCAGTGGCATCCAACTACAGGGATGGTTACACGGACACGGCAGGAAGCGGAAAGCTTCTTAATTGGAAGTATTACCCATTGGAAGATTACAAACACAATACTACTAAAAGCAATGGGCAATCTTTTGTTGCGAGGTTTGGATTGCAGTATCAGCTTATAAAAGAACTCAGTGTGGATATAAAATATCAATACGAAAGAGATCAACTGTCCTCACGCAACTTAGCCGATATTGAGAGTTATAGTACAAGGAACATGATTAACCTTTTCAGTCAGATAGATCAAAGCACAGGTCTTGTTTCATACGCCGTACCCTATGGGAGCATTTTGAACCGCTCCGGCAGCTTACTAAAGGCGCATAATGTGCGGGGGCAGCTAAATTTTACCAAAGTATTAAATGAACATAGCATTAACGCTATCGCAGGGACAGAACTCCGGGAAACCCGTAGTGAAACAGATGCTAATACTATTTATGGATATAGTGATGACCTGCTTACCACAGCGACCGTAGATTTTTTGCATGAGCATCCAACATATATTAACGGGTCTTATGGTTTTATTCCTGATGGTATTGACTTATCGGAGAGGTATAACCGGTTTGTTTCATTATTTGCCAACGCTGCCTATACCTATAAAAATAAATATACGTTGTCAGGAAGTTTGAGAAGGGATGCGTCCAATCTTTTTGGTGTAAACACTAATGATAAATGGAAACCTTTCTGGTCTGCCGGAATAGCATGGGATATTGTCAAAGAAGGCTTTTACAAATCTTCTCTTTTTCCCTATTTAAGATTAAGAGCGACTTACGGTGCAAGCGGAAATGTAGATCAGTCCAAATCAGCCGTAACTGTAATAACGTACATGGGTACGTTTTCTTATACAAATTTTCCTTATGCACGGGTAAGTCAGTTCTCCAACCCCGATCTAAGATGGGAAAAAGTTAATACCCTGAATTTTGGAATTGATTTTTCCTTAAAAAAGCAAATTGTTTCGGGGAGTATCGAATATTACCGGAAAAACGGAACAGATTTATTTGGGCCTTCTCCCATAGACTATACGGCTGGAACAATGAGCAATATCCTTACTCAGAATATTGCCAATATGAAATCAAATGGAGTGGAAATTTCGCTGCAATCTAAAAATATTGATCGGGCTATTAAATGGTTCACGACGCTGCTGTTCAGTTATAATCTGAGTAAGACGACAGCCTATTATGCAGCGGAAGGTCAGAAATTCAGGCCCGGCTATGGCCGAGATATTTCACCTATAGTTGGAAAGCCCCTTTACTCCATTCTCAGCTACAGGTGGGGAGGATTAGACCCTGCCACAGGAAATCCCAGGGGCTACTTAAATAAAGACCTAAGCACCAATTACCTCGCCATCTTCAATTCGATAACAAGCCCTGATAGTCTGGTTTACAGCGGACCCGCAACTCCGAAATATTTTGGCTCCATTATTAATACGGTTAACTGGAAAGGGTTTTCAATAACGGCATCCATATCCTATAAGCTCGGCTATTACTTTCGGAGATCATCTATTGACTACGGCAATCTCTTTTCTAATGGTATTGGTCATCCGGATTTTTCGAAAAGATGGAAGCAGCCGGGAGATGAACAGTTTACTAATATTCCTTCGATGTCATATCCTGCCAATTCAAGAAGAAATCAGTTTTATCTGCTTTCGGAAGCCACCGTTTCTAAAGGAGATCATGTGCGCCTCCAGTTTATAAATCTTGCTTACGATTTTGCAAGCGACAAAAAAGCAGGAAATTTCTTCACATCCCTACAGCTATATTTTAATGCCAGCAATCTGGGTCTTCTATGGAAAGCAAATAAGGAAGGGATTGACCCTGATTTTCCATCTTCCATTCCTTCTTCCAAAACGTATGCAGTTGGCATCAGAACTACTTTCTAAAAAATAAAATTGTATAAAATGAAACATACTTATAAAATATTGGTTTTTGTCATGTTGGTTCTTGTCTTCCTTATGCCCTCGTGTAAAAAGTATTTGGATAAGAAGCCGGATAAAGCGTTACAAGTTCCAAACTCACTTAGCGATTTACAGGCACTGTTGGATGATGGATATTTATTAAATGGGACAAATGGAGTATCTTTTGATGAGGCTTCGGCGGACGATTATTATGTTCCGGATGACTTATATAACGATCTCTCAGTTAATAATCGCAATGCTTACTTGTGGCGGAACACGGATTATACAAACTACCCTAATGACTGGGGTTACATATACAACGTGGTAAACATTGCCAATATAGTTTTGGACAATGTTCAAGAAATAGCAATAACGGCATTGAATAAAAATGAATGGAATAATATAAAAGGATCGGCATTGTTCCATAGGTCATTTGCATTCCTTCAGGGAGCGTCTATATTTTGTAAGGCTTATGACGATAATACCTCGGCACAAGACTATGGCTTAGTTTTAAGGCTCACTTCTGACATAACCTTGCCATCCGTTCGAGCGAGTGTAAAAGATACCTACAACAGGATAATTGAAGATCTGAAGTCTGCCGTCCCTTTATTGCCTGATTTACCTGTGCATGTTTTACGTCCTTCTAAGAACTCAGCCTATGCGTTACTGGCAAGGACTTATTTATCTATGCGTAAATACGATAGCTGCGCAAAATATGCTAACCTGTCTTTATTGATCAAAAGTGAATTAATAAACTATAATGCCGTTGACGTCACAGCCTTTGTGCCTTTTGAACGCTTCAACGCTGAGGTGCAATTTTACAATATAATCAACCAGCCCAATTACGCAAGCATTGATCCCTATTATGCACGAGTAGATTCCTTGTTGTATAGCAGCTATGCCAGCGATGATTTAAGAAAGGAAGCGTTCTTCTATCAATCATTTCCTGGCTATACTTTTAAAGGCAGTTATAGCCCTTACCAACTCTTTACGGGCATTGCAACCGATGAAGTGTACCTGATGAGGGCAGAAAGTTATGCAAGGTTGGGTGATAAAGATGCAGCCCTCTCTGATCTGAATACTCTCCTTGTGAAAAGATGGAGGACAGGTACTTTTGTTCCTGTGGCCGCCTCAACTGCCAATGAAGCGTTAGGTATTATTTTAATAGAACGAAGAAAGCAACTGCTTTTTAGAAACCTTCGCTGGATGGACATTAAAAGGCTAAATAAAGAGGGAGCCAATATAGTTCTTAAAAGAATAATAAGCGGAGAAACGTATCTGCTACAGCCCAATGACAATAAATATGCGCTTTCACTACCTGCTGATATTATTAATATGACAGGTATGCAACAGAATCCCTATTGATTATTGCCATAGTGCAAGGATATTAAAAGAGGCTGCCGAAACCCGGCAGCCTCTTTTCGTGGTTTGTACTTAATTTCTATTTGCGACACTGGCATTTGCACCACTTACGGTAGGAAGCCCACTACCGTCCAAAGGAACAGAAGTCGGATGGCCGGAGGAATTTGTAGTGTTGATGATTTTACATCCTTTTACACTACCAGACGGACAACTGAAAGCATTGTAATCATTTAATGTTGACAGTTGCTGCCATTTGTTCATATCATTTTCTTCTCCGGCAGCACCGGTAAATTTATAATAGTAGTCGGTGAAATTACCGGACTGTTTACTGTTTTGAGAAGGGGCTTTGGTAAAGGCAACTGCTGTAAAGGCAATTGCTACGGCAATAATGCCAAAAAAATATCTTTTCATAAAAAATGTTTTGGTTATATAGTTATTGATTCTTCGTTTGATACCACTTAACGCTGTCAAATGGATCGGATTGTTTGGTGATAATTATGTTCCCTTTCGGGAACTATGTAGGGGCTTCTCCTCTAATCCTCATTATGAAACGCCGTCTTGCCAATATGATTCCTGTGCCAGATAGTATAACAAAAAATAAATTAAATAAAACGTGCTGTGGCCAGGTAAGGTCTTTCAATACGCCTCCGCAGCTACAAGGTAGATTTGGTGTGAACAGAATCATGTAGATGAGGTACGCAGTAAGGATTATTAATAACAGCAATGAGGCATACAGTCCTTTGATGCGTAAGGCAGGAATAAAAAGCAATATTACAATCACGAGTTCCAAAAAAGGTAAAGCCCATGCTATGAAACCTGCGAATGGTTTTAATAAAGGAGAGACAGACAATACTTCTTTAAAACTCCGATACTCAATAAACTTGCTGATTGCTGTGTAAAGCAGAAGGAGCAAGAGGATTGCACTGATAATATCTATAACGGCTGTTCTTTTCATCGTCAAAAAACTTTTGGTCTGTTCGCTGATTAAAGATCAGCAACATTATCAGGATGGAAATTGTCATTTTAGGGCATTTTTAGTTGTCAATTTAGGGAATGGTGATTATCGGAAGTAAAAGATTAAGACAATCCACTTATAACAATAGTAAAAGAGAAGTGGTCTTTTCATTTTTTCTTTTTGCTATGCTGACCACCAGGGGAAATACCATATTTCTTTTTAAATCTTCTTATAAAATTTGCTGTATCGGAAAACCCTATCACTTGGGTAACTTCAAATACTGGCAGCTTTTTATCATTTAATAATCGCCTCGCCCATTCTAATCTTTCATCGTTAATAAACTGCGGAACAGTTTTGCCTGTAAGACTTTTGAACTGTTTTGTAAGTGTCTTTGGAGAAATATGGAAATCGGATGCGAGTTGATTTAAACCGCCGAGTTTTGCGTCTCCGAGATTGGACAAAATATATTCTCTCACTGCAAAAGATTTTTCCCTGGCGGATAAATATATTCTGGATGCCGGGCTTCCAAGTTTATATTGCTCGTTATATAATGCCAATATTTCAAGAATGTATTGCCGCAAAGCAAAATCCAATGCAGCTCCTTTCTTATGCAGTCGCTCCATTCTTTTTAATATCCTCCAAACACTATGAGGCAAAGGAAAACTCGTAAGCAATGTGCCGCTTTCAACTCTTTTGGATAAGCGAGTAACTATTTCCTGCATTTGTGAATGCTCGTCAGCCATCCCCTTCAGGAAATTCTTAGGCAAAACAATATAGAGCAATGTGTAATCTTCAATGCGCAGGCTCACTTTATGAGTTCCGGTTGGTAAATAAAAAATATTGTAAGTATTTGCCAGCGTATTGACCTTGCCATGCCCTGAAAGATGGCCGACCAGGTTGCCTTTCAAAAATAATGCTATGCAAATTGATGGTTCATTTACAGCTATATCTAAATACCCTTCCTTTTTGACCAAAAATGTCCAAAGCTCTATCCAATAATCATCTCCGCTAATAGATTGTATTATAAAATCGCCCAGGTCACATCTTGTGCGGTTACATTCAGCAAAGGAAATGCTGTATTTAAATTCAGCAGGACAGGTATGAGTGATCTGTAAATTCTTACATAGTTCCGGAGGGAAGTGAATTTTCAAGGGTGACAGCATAGAATTAAGGTTTCGACACTGATGCGATAAAGTTTTTTACCCGCTATCTAACCAATCCTTAAACTTTGTGGGTATTTGTGATGCTACCTGTAACCAATCCCTAAACTTTATGGCCACTGAATAAATGGCAATTCAATTCAAAATTAAAAACGGCTGATCGTAAGAGAATATACTGATGAATCTTTACACATCGGCTATCAGGCAGTTCACATAAAATTTGCTGTTACTGGATTTTTTGGTGCGATTCTTATACTCTATATCCCATAAATCAAAATCATTTCACGTCTCTAAAGTTTAGCCAACATATAATTACATAGGATTTACTGCTGTAAATCACTCTTCCGGTAATAGGTTGCCCGTTCTCCAACCAATTTCACATCGGCTATACGCCCTTTTGCATAAAAAATTTAGAATTTTCCAAGAATCTTGCAAGATTTACCCGGTTAAGAAGTAGCATGAATATGTGTCAGCAGCAGAACATTTACAAATACTACCCCCATTATTTCCTGTTACTGCTGATTTCTTTGGATGTTCTCCATAATCACGACATTATATTTTATGATTAGTAGAAGCGGTTCTATTGAAACAGCTTTGTAATCCACCTATATAAAACTCTTAAACCAAACTATACCCTATGAGTGCTTCTAAACTTCCAGATCGAACCAATTCAATTAAGCCTTACAGCAAAAAGGAATTAACGGTCATGTATAATGTAAGCAAAAAGACGATGACCAGATGGCTAAAGCCACATCTTCCGAAAATCGGCAAAAGAGAAGGTCGTTACTACAACGTCAGACAAATTCAAATCATCTTTGATTTATTTGGCCTACCAGATTGCCTGGATAATGCAGCCTGATTCTTATCCGTCTATAATTCACATGGTTTCACGGAAAACACATTTTTCCTTTTGTGGGTATTCAATGTCCAAATGATACCAAATGTGACCCAAACGAACCCAAAGTGGGACAGTGGGTCATTTGACCGATAGTATGTTTGTACTCACAAGCGATAAGCAATAAAATTTTTCCGAACCTATGGCAAAACATGAACCTAAAAAGTATTTCGATGAAAAAGGAAAACTTATCATTAAGCCTTACCGGATCATTGACCTTGCGGCCATCTTCGATGTTAACCGGAAAACCATGCGCCGGTGGATGAATAATTTTCCCGGCGAGCTTGGCAAACGGGACGGCAAATATTTTTCCATCAACCAGGTTGAGTTTATGATCGCTCAATTCGGACTGCCCAGGAAGATAGAGATGACTATCACAGAAGGGCAACTAAATAAAGCTGCCTGATTTTAGAATCATCACAAACAGTAACTATGAAAAGTACAGATAACACTTCCCAAAGCATTTTCCTGACTGGTTTTATACTGCTGGCAAATCTTGACTTTACCGGGCTTCTGGAATACGGTCTGAAAGCTGCCATCGGCGGCGGTATCTGGCTCGCCTACAAATTGGTAGCAGATCAAATAGATCGCAGAAAAAGAAACAAGACCAGTCATGACTAAAAACATTCTGACCATTACACTCATCGGCGGCGGACTGATAGCTGGCTACAGCTATTATGTAAAGATGAGAAAGACATCGGCAGAATTAGAGGTAGTCCCTGAAGCAAACATTCATGCAGTGAATTGGGACGGCATCATCATACGGCTTGATTTGTTATTGAAAAACCCTACAAAGGGGAGCTTCTCGATAAAGTTTCCCTTTGTTAAACTCACCTACAAAGGAACAACTGTAGGTAGTTCACAGGTGGTGAACCAGGATATTAAGATACCCGCTTATGGACAGGCAAAAATTGAAAAACTGTTGGTAAGCATTCCGATACTAAGCATTTTTTCTGTGTCCACTTCGATTCTTAAAGCGATACAGAACAAGGAGCAGGTAATGATTACGGCGACGATGAAGACAACAATTGATCTCGGAATGGTAACAGTTCCTTTTGAAGAAAATCATGAAGTGATACTCAAAAAATAATGGAAGCAAGAAAGAAGCGACATATCAGGCCGGGCAATGAATATGATCATTTGTTTCCATCGTCTCAAAACGATAATAAAACAATCAGGCGTAATGCGAATTTAGATCACACCCTTGATTTTATTCCGAAGGTAGTTCAGGAAACGATTGACCAGACAAAGCTGATAGCGCAAAGACTAAAAGGACGAACAAATTATGAAACATGCAAAAATATCTGGCATTTTATATATGGTCATATCAACTATAAAAAAGATGAAGAAGGGTTTGAGCAAATACGCAGCCCGGCAAGAGCATGGCACGACAGAAAACAGGGGGTAGATTGTGATTGTTACTCGGTGTTTATCTCCAGCATCCTGACTAACCTGGGTATTCCTCATATCCTGCGGATCACCAAATATCACCGGGAATACTTTCAGCATATCTACCCCATAGTGCCAAATGATTCGAGGCATATTACGATTGATTGTGTAACTGACCAGTTTAATTACGAAGTACCCTTTAGAGAAAAAAAAGATTACCCTATGGATTTACAATATCTCAATGGCTTTGATGGCGACGGCCTGGCGGAGTTAGGCCGGATCATCGAGCGCAATATGCACGATAATACGCTTGCGGGAAAGGCCAAGCGCAAAGCAAAGAAAGCCGCCAAAGCTGCGGCCAAAGCACAAGCGGCGAGTATGCCCGGCGCACCTGCGCCTAAGAAAAAGAAAGGCTTTTTCAAAAAAGTGCTGAACGTGGTGAACAAGATAAACCCGGCAACGGTGTTACTCCGAAATGGTGTGCTTGCCGCTATGAAACTGAATATAAAAAACGTCGCCGCCAGGTTAAGGTGGAGCTATCTCACTGCCGAGCAAGCGGCGGCTAAAGGCATTGAAGCAGCCAAATATCAAAAGCTGCTCGCTACCCGGCAGAAATTGGAAAACATCTTTTATGGTGCGGGAGGCAAGCCCGACAACCTTCGGAAGGCCATACTAAAAGGCAAAGGAAATAAGGATAAAGCCGTAAGCGGATTGGGAATGCTACCTATGGAAAGCTGGAGCGGGTACATGAATGAAAACACACCTCTCCAACAATTGCTTGGCCCAGAGATCTACTATTCCGAAAATGTGGAAGGCATGGATGGCTTCAAGGGTTTTGGTGAACTTGGAGAACCGGTGACGCTTGCAAGTGTGGGTGCAGCAATGGGAGTAATAGCAGGAATTGTCGCTTCCTTAAAACAGATTGGAAACATTTTTAAAGGCAAGCAGCAGGGATCAGAAGATTTTGATGAAAGCCAAACCGATGCTCCTGAAAATAATGTGTCAGTGCCAGCAAACAGCGCAGCTATTCCTTCTGCAGCAACTAATCCCATTGTACCTACAAATATTTCGGCTGAAAATTTTAGTCCTTCATTACCTACTACTGAATCACCATCAATGTCAAATGATGCTTTGGTAAGAACTCCCAATAACGTCTCCACTGCATCAGCAAACAGAGAATTGATTACTGAAGATGAGTTTATTGAGGAAAAATCAGTTTCACCAGTTACTAATACTAACACTGCAAATACAAGCAGTAATAGCAGCGACAATACCGGTGGTGAAAAACAAAGTTTTTGGGATAAAAATAAAAAATGGATAAAGCCGGTAGCCATTGGCGTGGGCGGATTGACGGTGATTGCAATTGCTTACAACCTATCGAAAGGCTCAAAACATGAGAACAAGGCGTCACCAAAATCGCAAGGATTATCCGGTACGCCGCATAAACGAGGGAAAAAGAAAAAACATCACAACAAACATCAGCATCGAAAAGCAATAGCTCTCCTCTAACCCGAATCCATTAACTATTAAACCTTATTAATACTATGTCAAAAAAGAAAAACCGATACCAGAAGAAAGCTAATAAGAAACACTTTCTTTCTGGTCTGAATGAAGGATTGCCAACAAAAGGCAATACTAAAAATACAGTGCTGGAAACCGGAAAAGATATTTTAATTGGCGTACTTGGTGGCGGCCTCATTGGTGCGGCTGTTGGAAAACCTTCCTTGCTGGTCGGTATCGCTACAACCGGTGTCGGACACTTTACCGGCAATAAGATCGTGCAGATTCTCGGCATCGGCATCATGGCAGCTAATGGCTTTCAGAAAGCAGGAACAGTAAGTGGCCTTGAAGGACTGGCCGGAGTAAAGGAAAGACTGCAAGCCTATAAAGAAAGCATGACCGAAAAGTTTTTCCTCGATAAAATATTAAAGAAAAAAGCGGCCGCCACTACAAGCGGTATTGGAGAGCTACAATACTTCACTTACAATGATCCGATGAACGGTCACCTGGCTGCACTGGATGATATTGAACAACAGGTAGCCGAAAGTGCCCGACAGTTCCAGGGGCAATTAAGAGGTGAGGAAGAACTTTTGGGAGACGATTATGAAGTAGGTGCGCTGGAAGACCGGTTGTACTGATTCATAAAAAACTAAAACAAATTCATTAATCCATAAAACCCGAAAACTATGTTAGGCTTACTCGATGGAATCGAAGAATACAATAATGCAGGTGCATTGATCGGCATCGAAGGTGTTGACGATGGCGAGCTGCTCGGCGCCTTAAAGCGAATGAACCCGATCAAAAGGCAGCGCACTGTAAACAAACTTTCCAATACCGGGTCTCCCAGCAGGGGATCAAGAGCGGAAATGGAAAAGTTTTTTGGCGAGCTGCCTGCTCATATCAAAGAAGGGTTGGCAAATTCATCCCTTCGCCTGGCGGATTCGACCATTTACTCGATCAAACCGGTTACCTCAAAAACTATCAAGCTGTTTGAAACGCAGGACGACAAAGAGATTGGTCTGCGTAATATATCAAATGCCAAGTTGCCCAAAAATCAGGCATTCCTGGTAAGTGGTATCTATCTGCTAGCAGGAGTGTCTGCTGATGGTACAAAAGACAAGATCATTGCTACCGAATTTAAAGGACTGGAAACTTTCAATGCCATCGCTAATGGTGAGTTCAACCTCAAGTCAAACAAAAAACAGATCGTACCTGAGACATCGAACGCTGTATTTAAAACGGCAGCCTACCACCAGGTCCCGATTGGTTACTACAAGCTCGCCAATCCCCGGCTGATCGAAGATGACATATTGATTGAAATGACCGTTGAACTCGGCTCAATGGATGGAGTGGCTGCCAATACTTACATCTTCGCCGGATTGCATGGTACAATCACAACTCCATAGTCACCCGAGTTAATGTTTTTGATTAAATACAAGTGGGCTGCTCTTGCAGCAGCCCTCCTTGTTCCAACACTGGTACTGGCGGGTGTAAAAGGCTCGCAAAAAAGAGGCAGAGCATTAAAAAATCTAAAAGCATTTCTGCTAATGATACAGTATGCAGAGGGAACGATTGGAATGAATGCTTACCGGATGTTATACGGTGGCAGCTTGTTCAATGATTATTCAAGGCATCCTAATATAGCCATTACCAAATGGGGTGTTACAAGTACCGCAGCAGGGGCTTACCAGTTTTTGTATAGCACATGGGCAATAGTACAAAGGGAGTTGCGGTTGCCGGATTTTAGCCCGGTATCACAGGATAAGGCAGCAATAGAACTGATAAGAAAAAAAGAGGCATTAACAGATGTATTGGCAGGCAATATAGTGCAGGCGATTTATAAGTGCAGAAAAGTATGGGCTTCATTTCCGGGTGCAGGCTATGGCCAAAGCGAAAAGAGCTTGCAAAGTCTTTTGTTACTCTATATAAAAGCAGGAGGACAACTATTAACAGCTTAACTAAAAGCAGATGGCATCAAAAAGAATTAAAAAAAGATTTGACATAGATGTTACGGAACAAAATGGGATTCACTCCAAGACCTTTGAACTGGACAAAACTATTGTTAAGGTGCATGGTTTGCTATTTACGGGTGACCGAGACGATCTATTATATTATCGTGGTTCTGGTAAGGTAGAGATTAACCGGCAAGAGATATTCCCGGAAAGCTATGAAACCAAGCTACTAATGACCGGGTTGAATGTATCTCCCAATGATCGGTATTATAATCTCGGAGGCATCGAGCCAGGCAATGGAAAGGTGAAGGTAGAATATAAGGACACGAATACGACGGTGATTGATTTTGTTGCGTACCGTGTTACTCTTTATCTCGACTGTGAAATCAATGAAGCGGCATGATGAAAGAAGAAGTCATATTGCAGGTGATCAAGATTGCCAGTATTGGAGATAGAGTTCATTTCCACGTTCAACTACCGGGCGATGCACGAAGGATCATTGGTTTGGAATACGGTGTGCTTGGAAAAGAAGGTGTCCCCTATGATATAGGCATGAGGGAAGTTGGAGAAACTGGACCTGATCCATTTATGATAGTTCAACCTAATAAGAGCATTGGCAGGCTTAGCCTACAAAGTCCTGGCTCCGAAAGTGTCTTTTTTGAGAATACGCTTTTGGACAATCGTAACCAGGTATTAAACGAGGGAATCAGCTCGATTTCGTTACAGCCTTTTGAATGGACGCATAGCCGTAAAAGAGAAGAAATTAGTTTTTCAGTTGATAACAACACCCGGTTTATTGAAGGATTTTTCCAGGACAGCTTTGGAGTGGATGAATATGAAAGTCTGCAATATAATCTCCACTTGTATTTATGGATTGAAAAATGTAACACATGACTGAAGAACTGGCTTTGGAGTATATCTCAAAACGTGCTTGCGAGCTGGGCTATGGAAACGATTATACTATCCGGGTGCGGCATTTTGTGTTGCAACCACAGGAATCAAGAAAGATAAATAGTCATGATCAGTTCTTTGTATTGCTCGAACCTTATTGTGAGATGAGGATTGAAAGTGCAACTGCTTTATTTGATATGAGCGAAAATCAGATTAATGAATTGCAATATGAACATAAAGGCGAAATCACGCTGACCAATCAATCCATATTCGTCACTCATGCCCGGTTTATCCAGGTGATACCTAAATTCTGTAAAAAGCCATGCCCGTAACAAACGATAAATATGACCAACTGAAGATTGATAAGCTCAAGCATTTCCTGCAAGAGATGGCGGGGAAGGGACAGCCACGGCCTTTTGAGATTTTCGTGGACAATCTAAAAGTTGTAACAAAAACAGAAGACCCAAAGGAGTTTGATACTTATGAGTATTACATGAATGAGGACACTGAGAAGATCCGCATATTGATTTACAATTCCGCTGCTACGCCTCGCAACGATCAATACTGCTTTTACGTGCAACAGAATAAGCCGGAAAAAACACTGAATGGCCTCGGTGATTTGGATGGTATCATTCAGGAAAAGCTAAATGCCCGTGATAAGGAATATGAGCTAAACCGGTTGAAGGAAGAACTTGCAGAGACAAAGCAGCAGCTCGAAGAATCGGAAGAATATGCCGAAGGATTAGAAAGACAACTGGAAGCAGCGAAAAGCAATAAATATAAATTAGGAAAGCTCGACCTGGTAGAGCTTGGTGGAGCGGTGTTGGAAAAGCTGGCAGTAAAGAATGCGGGAGCATTAGAAAAAATAGGTCTGGCCGGATTGGTAACGCCCGGCAATGCTAATGAAGCAACAACCATAGAAGAAACCAATGCCAGCTTTCAGAAGAAAACCGATGGCACATCCGATTTGAAGCCAGAGCATCTTGAATACATTCCTGTATTGCAACAACTGGATGCCGTTTTTGAAAGACCGCAATTGGAAATGGTCATGAAAATAATTGGTCGGTTTTCTGAAGAACCGGCACACTTGCAAACCGTTGCTGAATTATTAAATATTCAAACTACATAACCCTATGAATAAATACCAGTATGAAATCTCTATCGAAGCAAAATCGGAAAGTGAAGCGGAAGCTAAAATGAAAGCCTTAACTGTACTGGCCTCCAGGCTTTCTGAAAAGGAGTTGACCAAGCTGGCGCATGTTATCAAGCATGATCCTGTTAAGACGGCGCTTGCAAAAAAATACTTAGGTGTATAAGCATTAGCAATTAAACCGTAGCCTATGAACACAGAAACTTCCACTTATGAGCAAGACCAGTTTACCCTCGAAGAAAAGATCAAATATGGCATCCTCGGTCTGATGGTGATTGGTGGAAGTTTCTTTATCGGCAGGGCCATTATACGAAAAGCAAGAGCAACAAGTGAAGAAAAGAAAACTTATGAGGAAGGGAATGCAGCTACCTATGCGAAGCAAATAAAGATGGCTTTTGAAAATGATATGTGGTGGGGATGGGGAACAGATGAAGAAGCATTGCGCAGGGCGATCCGGGCAATACCAAGCAAAGACGAGTTCAGGAAAGTGATCAACTCTTATCAAAAGCTATATGCCAGAAGCCTGATGGCAGATATGCAAAGCGACCTAACGACAAGCGAATACAATGAAATGCTCGCCATTATTGCTACAAAGCCGGAAAAGGGAACAATGCCTGTACAAGTGCAGCTATCGCCTCATCAATACCAGTCATGGGCGAAAAGACTGAGGTCGGCTTTTGAAGTAAGTACGTGGGGCTTTCTTCCCTATGGTACAGATGAAGATGCGATTAAAGCAGTTTTTATGGAAATGCCAACACAGGCAGCTTTTTTTGAAACTGCTAAGGCATATAATCAATTGTATGGTGATGATCTGTTGAGTGATCTAAAAGGCGAGTTGGAATATTGGGAATGGGGACAAATGATTTCTATTATCGAAAACAAACCGAAAGCATAATCCGATATTATGAAACGCAAGTTCCATCTGGCCAAAATAAAATAAATGATATTCAGATGAAAGCAAAGACAAAAATTAAAGCACGCCGAAAGCCTTCAGGCAGCAAAAAGCAGCAAAAGAAGAAAATTATTATTGCTTCTATTGCTGTGGGTGCTGTAGGCATACTCGGTTATTTCGGATGGCAGTATCTGAAGAAAAGAAAAGATGCCAGAAAAGCCGCTGAACTGGATGAAGTGTTGAAGACGACCAGTGTTATTACAAACAATGATAACAATTATAATTCCAGCTATACTTTGCCTAAAACAACTGTAGCTCCAAAATCCAGTACCTCTTATTCAGCGGCACAGCCAGCCATTGATAAAAGTTCCTTCCCGCTCAAAAAAGGAAGCAAGGGAGATAATGTAAGGCTATTGCAGGAAGCCCTTATTGCCAAATATGGTAAATCCATTCTTCCAAAATATGGCGCTGATGGTGACTTTGGAACAGAAACAGCCAATGCCTTGAAGAAAGCTGGCCTTCCCGCTACCATCAATGAAAGCACTTTTAATGTGCTGACGCAAGCAACAAGGCCAGATAGTTCGGCAATCGGTAAAGACTTATATCACGCTGCATCAACAAAGAATTACAGCAAGGCAATGTCCTTACTGAAACAAATGCAAACAACAGAAGATTATTCCGCAGCCAATGAGGTCTTTAAGCAATACCGCCTGGGGTCTGTCCGGCAAACAATTGTAAATGGATTATTGAACACCTTCACAACCTCGTCACAAAAGGAAGCGATCAAATTTGAATTCTTGCGAATGGGTCTGCAATTCGATGGCAGTAAATGGAGTCTTTCAGGTTTTGACGGCAGGCCGGTTGTAACTATAGAATCGACAACCGTGTGGATCAACGCCACCGATGGAGTAAAAGTTCCGGCAAGAATGGTGCTGGGCAATGAAGTAACAAGGCGGTTGGATTACACACTCTTTGAAAACAACGGCAAATACTTTTTGGTAAATACCAGGTCTGTTCAATACCTCAATTAAATAAATACCCGACTTATGAAAAGATACATAAAGCAAATAGTGGTACACAGCACCGCTACCTTTGACCCAAAGATCAGCCAGCATTACGGTTTCTTTCACTATGTGGTGGAAAGAAACGGCGAGATCAAAAAGATACACCCCGAAAGCTCTGTTGTCAAACATCTTCCGGACGTTGATAACGAAGCCATCCACATTGCTTACACTGGTGGTCGTAACAAATCCGGCGCACTCGGCGATACCAGGACACCGGTGCAGGAAGAAGCACTGTTTAATAAGCTGGTGGCGTTATCGGTAAAATATCCCGGTGCGGCTATCTGCGGACATAATGAACTGGATGCAACGGCCAATTGCCCTGGCTTTTCCGTAAAGGAGTGGCTCAGAAATTATGAGCCTGATCTTTTACTCTCGGCCTAATCATCATCCATTTCATTTTTTTAATCTTACCTATGAGAGCAATCAAATACATCGTGGTGCATTGCACCGCTACGCCTACAACAGCCACTATTGAGAGCATCAAGCGATATTGGAAAGAAGTATTGAAATGGAAAAATCCCGGCTATCATTATATCATCAAGCGCAACGGTGAAATAGTATGTATTAATCCGGAAGAAAATATTTCCAACGGCGTTGGCGGTCATAACCGCTATTCCATTCATGTATCTTATATCGGTGGCGCAGACGCACATGGCAAACCCTTAGATAACAGAACGGATGAGCAAAAGCAAGCCTTGTTTGATAAGCTCGTAGAGCTTTCTAAAAAATATCCGGAGGCTACTATTCTCGGACATCGGGATTTTAGTCCTGACAAGAATGGCAATGGCATCATCGAATATTTTGAATGGATTAAAGGCTGCCCCTCTTTTGATGTGAGAGAGTGGTTGGATAGTTATACACCTGCATTATCCAATGCTGCCTGAAAATGTTAGCCGCTATTGTTTCGGTCATTCGCTCAAAACTCTACGAGACATATTCCCGGCCATACGAATTAAATATCGTGGGCATAAGGGCAAACAGTACGGCATCAAACCGTTTTGATGATGAAATCCATGTATTCTTTAAAAACAATGCCAATCAATGGATACATTACATATTTCCGGCGACCACTGATCCGGGGACCTACTGGCTAAAAAGCCCGATGCACCCACAGGGAACCGCTATACTGGTACAGGGGCAATACAAGCAGGCATACCAGATCGGGCTGCACCGGGGTAAGTACTATGCCCTGGTACAACGAAGCCCCATAACTGTGATGAGAGACTATGATCGTAATGCCGTACTTGATTTTAACAATGGCAGATTAGATGCCGGAATGTTTGGCCTGAATATTCACCGGGCTTCGGTAAATGGTACAACGAAGACAGTAGATAATTATTCCGCCGGTTGCCAGGTCTTTGCTAATATCAATGACTTTAACTTGTTCATGCAGCTCTGTGAAAAACATCGAACACTCTATGGCAACAGCTTTACTTATACGCTTATTGACAAAAGAGCAATTGCAAGACAACAAAAAAAGATATTAGCAATTGGCCTTACGAGTATTGGAATTGGAACGGGTCTTACGTTTATCACTTATAAATTCTTAACCTAATGAAATGTTTTTTCCAACAGCTATTCAAAGACAAGGACGGCAACTTCAGCTTGAGGGAACTGGTGATTGCGCTATTTATCGTTGTCATTATCATTAGCTGGATAGCGCAGCAATTCTTTAGCCTCAATGTGCCTGAGTTTATGTTTTATTCTTTCGTGAGCCTGGTAGGTGCAGGCTGCTTTGGTTACTCTATCGAGCGAAAAACAAAAATCTAACCCTTTTAAACCTTATTCTATGATTTCTTTTAATCTTAAATCATCACTTGCTATTGGAGTTATTTGTTTTGTCTTAGGCTGCTGCATCACATTTCTCTTATTCGGCGGTTGCAATGATGATGCTCTTAATGAGAACCTGGTGAAGCCTGAAGTATTGCAGCAGAAAGCAGACAGTATCGAAGCCTGTTATCAAATTAAGATCACGGAACTGACGAATAAAAACCAGCAATTGCAAACGGAGCTTTCTGCAACAAAAGTGCAGCTTAATGCTATCAAAGCAAAAACAAAGACAAAAGCAGCTACCATCAAAAAGATGATTGCACCGCAAGGCTATCCAGCCAAAGAGCTGCTTAAAAAAATTGATCCTGCTTCGGTTGTGATGGATAGCAGCTTATCACCTTGCGATTCACTCGTGCAGGAAGTAAGTGGATATATCCAGGACAATGAGCTTAAAGATAGCCTTTATGAATTGCAAATCGCCTTACAGGATAACATTATAGCGGGAAAGGATTCTATCATAGCCATTAAGACTTCACAGTATAATGAGCTGTCAACTGTCTTCGATCAATCAATAAAACAGCAGGAGATACTTTTTTCTGAAAATAAGTCTCTCCGAAAGCAGGTAAAGCGTCAAAAGCGAAAAGGCAGATTGCTTGCACTTGGTACAGCCATCCTATCGGGACTTGCAACACATTATCTAACTCAATAAGCAGTATGAAGGAAAAAACAATTGTATCAGCAAGCACATTGTTTGTGTCTCTTTTGACATATTGGTATGCAAGATCTGCGGGTAAGGATGCAGTACCCTATGTTATGTTCGGAGGCTTTATCGGTTCTATCATTGGCGAAAGCATTGCAGAAAGTTTAAACAAGCAAGAATCATGAGCTACCAGATCAACGATACGGGAGCCAGCCTGCGCTTTACCAGTGGGGATGGCTTTTTCTTTGTAATGAAGCATCACATAAAAGCCATCCGGTATGTGAGAGATGATATGATAAAGGTTGATACGGGCTGTTGCTTTGACAGCTTGTTCATTCATGCAAGTCAGGTAACAATACCAGACAATACAGGAGCAAATAATCTGGCAGATATACTCAACGGCTGGACAACCCAATTTTTGCAGGGTTACCCGGAACCGGGTCCGAGTGATTAATGTGAAATGGTTACAGAAGAAATATAGAACTCTTTACAGAAAGTATAAACAGCAAAACATGAGTTACCAGATCACCGATACCGGAGCCAGTTTACGCTTTGCCAGTGGAGACGGATTTTTCTTTCTCATGAAGCACCATATAAAAGCCGTTCGGTTTGTACGGGACGATATGATAAAGATTGATACAGGTTGTTGCTTTGGTAGTGTGTTCATCCATGCTGCGCAGGTGGTAGTTCCCGTAAACACTGGTGCGGATAATTTGGCTCAAATACTAAATGGGTGGATTACAAACTTTTTGCAGGGTTATCCTGATCCCGGCCCGGTTGAATAATGAAAAGTAGAACAGTCCATACCAATAGTTCCGATTTTTCGGGTAAGGCATTTGTGGAAGAAGTGCTGTCAGAACTCGTAGCCGGAAAAAAGCATAATAAAATTTCTATTGAGAAATTGGCTGCTGCTTATGGTATCACCGATAAAACCGAGGTCAAAGAACTTACCGAACTCGCTATTGTTAACAGGGCAAGGGAGTTGGCCCATAGTCAAGGAACTATCAAGGACAGATTTGATAAGATTGTAGAGTTATATTATTCACAGGTTAATCTTTCGCACCGCACTTCGCAAAGTATCTTATTGCAGCAATATTCAACACCTGCGCCTATCGGATATTTGGCAGGTGTTTTTTGCGGTATTCATAAACCGTTTGTCAGAAGTCTTTATTTTGAACCCTCTGCCGGTAACGGCCTTCTTACTATTGCAGGTAACCCGTTCAATTTTATCGTCAACGAGATTGATCCCACACGAAACAGGAATTTGCAAACGCAGCAGTTTTCAAAAATTTTAAAAGAAGACGCAACCCGGCCCTTCAATGAGTTTTCAAAAGTCTTTGATGCAGTGCTGACCAATCCTCCATTTGGGATAAGCGAAAAGGAGATTCTTTATGATACTTTCCGGATGAGGTCATTAGAGCATGTAATGGCACTGCGAGCATTGGATTGCATGAAAGATTCGGGCAAAGCGGCCATTATTATCGGTGGCCATACAAGATGGGACGATAAAGGAAGAATACAAGCGGGTAAGCAACGCATCTTCTTTAATTACTTGTATAGCCGGTACAACGTTGCTGCCGTTATCAATATTGATGGCCACAAACTCTATTCAAGACAGGGGACCGCTTTTGATGTTCGCCTGATTTTAATTAATGGGCGAAAGCCAGTACCTATTGGCAATGCCCCGGTATATAATCCCGACACAGATGGGGAAGTAAAAACGTTTGATGACCTGTTTGAGCGGGTTATGGATGCAATGGAAACAAACTTTAATGAAACCGACACTATGAAAATATTAGAGTTAGAAGCCGAAGCATTGGCGCTGGAGCTTGAATTATTAAAATCCCTTGATGGCTTGCCAGCGGTTCCGGGTAACATAAATAAAACGATATATTGGCACTATACTTATTTCAAAAAGCAAAAGCCTGCCAGGCATAACCAGCTTTTCCTGTTAAAGAATGAATCTACCGGCGAATATGAAACCTTCGACCTCGATGCTGAGCGATTGGTATATATATTTTCGCTGCCACTGGTAAAGTTTGCCATCATTAACGGAAAAAAAGTACACGGTATTTCGATCACGCCAGAAAAGCTGGCTGCCATCAAAAAGCAGTTACAGGAAACCGGTTACCAGGTATTGGTTGAAGAAGATGCCAATTCGTTTAAGGGGTTGGAAAATGAATCCGACCTCGGTGCACCTTATGAACCAGCATCCGAAGCCTGTACTGTTCTAAATACTCAAGTGCCGGACAGCATGGCTTTTGAAACTTTGGAAGCCGTCAAACTGGTAAAAAAAGAAGTCGGTGGCAACATGGATAATTTTGTACGTCACCGTTTGAAATATCCAAACAAAGACGCTCTTTGTAAAGTGCTTTCCGCTGAACAGATTGATGCGGTAGCAATGGCGATCTATAACATTGAAGCAAGAAGCCAGGGAATGATTATCGGCGATCAGACTGGCATTGGTAAGGGTCGCATCGCAGCATCCATGATTCGTTATGCAGTAATGCAGGGATTAAAGCCGGTGTTCCTGACCGAAAAGGCAAATCTTTTCTCTGATATATACCGTGACCTGTCTGCGATAGGTTCAGGTCACTTAAAGCCTTTTATTGTCAACAGCCGGGAAAGCAAGACGGATATTAAAGATGAAGACGGCGAAGTGATTTACCAGGCGCCGCCGCCCGGCGAGCAGCAAGATATTATTGCCTCCCGCCAGTTGCCTGCCGGGTATGATTTTGTGTTAGGCACTTATACGCAATTCAATTCTGCCGAAAAGAAACCGGAAAAGCCAAACTTTCTTCGTGCCATCGCACCCGACAATATTTTCATACTTGATGAAGCGCATAACTCCAGTGGCTCATCTAATACGGGCGAATTTATGCAAGGGGTAATCCGGGATACCAAAGGAGTTGTGTTTCTATCTGCCACTTTTGCCAAGCGACCGGATAATATGCCTATTTATGCTATGAAAACCTCTATATCTGATTGCAACATGACAAGGGATGACTTGGTGGATGCCATCACCAAAGGCGGTGTTGCCATGCAAGAGGTTTTATCATCTCAACTTGTAGCGGAGGGGCAAATGATGCGGCGGGAAAGAAGTTTTGAAGGTGTAGAGGTAAACTATATTTCCCTTGATGATAAAGCAGAGGAACATCAAGCAATCTCCGATAATATCACGAAAATCCTGCGGGACATTATCGCTTTTCAGGGAACCTATGTCAATAATATGGTAGAGGATTTGGACAAAATCGCAGTAGCCGAGGGAAAGGAAGTGGAAATAAGAGAAGGCACTTCACAGGCAGGAGTGGATAACCTGCCTTATTTCTCCAAAGTCTTCCAGGTTATTAATCAAATGCTATTTTCTCTTAAAGCCGAAGCGGTGGCAGAAAGAACTATTGCCCGGTTAAAGGAAGGGAAGAAACCCGTGATCGCTTTTGCTTCCACAATGGGCAGCTTTATTGAGAGCATGGACAATGATCAGGGAATGCCGGTTGCAGATGGTGATACGATTAATACAGATTTTGCCGAAGTGTTACGAAGGGGTTTAAACGGAGTTATGCGCTACACGGTGAAGGATATTGACGGAAACCCGGTGCATGAGCATTTCGCTATAAACGATCTGTCAGTCGAAGGTCAAAGAGAATACCAACGTATCATGGAGAGGATTAAGACAGTTACGACGGGTATCAGCATTTCACCCATAGATGTTATTATCAAAAAAATTAAAGAAGCAGGCTATAGTGTAGCCGAAGTGACAGGGCGCAAATATGAAGTGCAGGTAAATCTAAAAACCGGTAAAGGAATTGTGCTGTCACGTAAGCGTATTAATACCAATGATGCTTTCCGGCAGTTCAATAATAACGAAGTGGACGTGTTGATGATAAATCAATCAGGCAGCACCGGCGCATCAGCCCACGCTATCCCTACTGCCAAAGTTCCTGCTAACCAGGTACAGCAAAGAGTAATGATCGTCCTGCAGGCGGAACTCGATATTTCTACCGAAGTACAAAAGCGAGGGCGAATTAATCGTACCGGGCAAATCCAAAGGCCTATTTATGATTATGTGACATCTGCGATACCTGCGGAAAAGCGATTAATGATGATGCTCCAAAAGAAATTAAAGTCTTTGGACGCCAATACCACTTCCAATCAAAAGCAATCCACCAAAATTTTAGACGTACCGGATTTTTTAAACAAATACGGCGATAAAATCGTGCGTGACTATCTAATGGAAAATAAAGATGTAAATGATCTGCTGGACGATCCGCTGCATCTCAAGGATTCAAAATCCGATGGTGGCAGCAGTGATGCTTTTGCTCTGGAAGATGCAGCGCACCGGGTATCTGGTAGAGTTGCGGTATTGTCAACGAAGATGCAGCAGGAATTTTATAATGAAATATCAGAGCGTTATAATGACTTTGTTGAATACCTAAAGCAGATTGGTGAGTATGATCTGGAAGTAGAAGCGATGAACCTGGAAGCGGAAACTACTGCAAGCCGGGTGATAAAAATGGGCAAAGGAAGTGATAGTGCATTTGGTGATGATAGTATCCTTGAAACCGTAAAAGCGAATGTTCTGAAAAAACCTTTCAGCAGGAATGAGCTTGCTAATCTCTTGCAGGAGGCACTCAAAGGGAAAGACCCAAAAGAAGTTCAGGAGGAGACTTTAAAAGATTATAAAGTCGGCATAGAGGAACGGCTGGCGAAGGAAGTAAGCGAAGTACATGGCAAGTATGATCTTTTAAAAATGAGCATTCCTGCTGAAAAGAGGATACAAAAGATTCTGGAAACAGAAGGGCAGTCTGCGTGGCAACAGTTGATCGCTGAAAGGGAAAAAGAGCTGGACGAAGCAAGGGAGGCGCAACTTCAAAACCTGGAAAAGACCTTCAATAATAGACGTGATTATCTTGTAAAGTCTATGAATTTCTTTTATCCTGGTCGCCTGTTAAGCTACCCGGTCGAAACCTATGAAGGAGGGAACGAGCTTGTTCCGGCAGTATTCCTGGGAATAGTTATTGATAAAAAGAAAAAGAATCCTTATGCGCCTTCAGCTATGAAGCTCCGGTTTGCCATTGCGAATAGCAGTAAATACCTCGCTATGCCTGCCTCGTACAATGAAGAGATCATGGCGATCATTGGTAGCAGCATGGACATAGAGCAGCCGGATATGGGGGGCCTGTTATCGCAGTGGGAGCAATACACCAAACAAAATAATGTTGATCGCAAGACCCGGCATATTATCACCGGCAATCTCCTGCAAGCCTTTAGCGATTTTAAAGGCAAACTGGTTAGCTATACTACGATCAATAAAGAGGTCAAAAAAGGAATCTTGTTACCAGAGAACTGGAATCCCGGTGAACAGGTGCAAGATAAAGTTGTAGTTCCCATTCTGAAAGCACTCCCGCTAATTAAATCCATTACGCAAAATGGCCATATAGTTACCAATAATGGCATTTCCTTTTTCCGGTCGGGAGAACATTATAGAATCATAGTCGCAGCTTCAAGAATAAAAGGAGGTGGCATTTACCTTGATAAGCAAATACTGGAGCTGGTTGAGAATAACAATTTTGAAAAGACTTCTGATAAGATGGTAGCTATGTTACCAGAAAAGAGTATTGATAAGCTGGTAGAACTATTACAAATAAATCATAGCGCATCTGTCACTATACATTCATCACAAATGAAGGATATAGAAAAGGCGACTACAAGGTACAGTAACCGGAGGAAGATTGAACCACCTGATGAGGAAAAAGAGGAAGGTCAATCCGATAATGTGCGCATACTTGAACTGGAAGCTGAGGCTCTTGCCCTGGAACTTGAATTATTAGCTGCTTAAACTTTTAATCCTATGATAGCTACTAACAATTATTTTAAGGAAATAGAAAAGATTGATTTTTCTGAACTGCCCGAAGCATTCAGGAAAGGGCATGAGTTTTTAGAAAAAGCTACTGACAGAGGAAATAATTGGACTTCTTATCAGTCAAGCGATACAATTAAAAAAACAATTGACATTTATCTTGCCAAACTCAACGAATTTGTTAGCAACAATAAGAAGGCAGATAACAAGCAACGTAAGAAAATCCGTCAGCAACAGTCCAGCAGAGAAATCATACAAGAGGCATTAATAAAGCAAAGCATCGTTAATCCAGATGGTTCATCTAAAAAGAAAGCCAGGCAATCCGCATCAAAAGAAAATGAAGTTCAGCCTACATTAGTAGAACGAATACCGGAAGAACTACGTTTTATCAAACGGTTTGTAAATCTCAATGGCAAATCCAAAACCAAAGAGGAACTATTGCGGTTTATTAATTCGCTCCAAAAGGCAATTCTGGAAAAAAGAATCCGGAAAACTTCACCTTATGCGGAACAAATAAAATCCATTCAGGACAAGTTGGTGGAGACTTATAACAACATGAAGGCTAAGATTACGATTCAACTAAAGCCTGGAACCTATGACGAGTTCAAAAAATTAACCGGTGAAGAAAAAGTAATGCCTTCTATCAATTTTATTAAGAGATATATTGGCATGAATGGTAAGACCGGCATGAAAGAAAAAGCAAAACAATTGCTTCAGCAAATCAACAGGGCTATGGATAAGGGAAAGGTAGCTGATAACGATCCCTACATTACCGAAATACAGGAACTCAAAAAGAATCTGAAAGTATTTACAACTGATAAAGTTCAAAAAACTTTAGAGATTGAAAAAGCTGCCTTGAATGGGTTGGAGGGAATTTTAGGCTGTGCCTGTCAGCATCTGAATGGTTTTGATGGGAAACCCTCTATCATGAATAGTATGGACTTTGCCAATATGGAGTTTGCAACAATAGGACTAAAAGGAAAATGGTATAAACTGATTGGCGATCCGTCTAGCAACTTTACAGCAATGGTTTTTGGAAAGCCGAAGATGGGTAAGTCTTATTTGTGCATTGATTTTGCCGGTTACCTGGCACGTCATCATGGCAAAGTATTGTATGTGGCAAAGGAAGAGGGACTTGATTATACATTGCAACAGAAGTTGAATGACAAAGATGTGGCACACCCTAACTTGTTTGTAGCATCTATTCTTCCGGATAGTCTTGCTCAATATGATTTTATTTTTTTGGACAGTGTAAATAAGTTAGGGTTAGCGCCGGAAGATCTGAACCGGTTGAAACACTTGAATCCAACCAAATCCTTCATCTTCATTTTTCAATCCACAAAAGAAGGCAAGTTTAGAGGTGCTAATACTTTCCAGCATGACGTGGATGTGGTGATCGAAATACCGGAAAAAGGAAAAGCAATACAGATGGGAAGGTTTAACCAAGGTGGAGAGATGGAGATTTTTGAATCTTATTCGCATGCTGCGTAATATAGTAGCCAGTGAAGAATACAAGTCTTGGCCTGTAAACTGTAAAACATAGGAGAGATGCTTTATTTTCGGAATGATCGGTTCGGGGTATGGTAATGAAAAAGCAATTGACTTTCAAGGAGATATTGAAATTTTATAACTCTTTTTCAAAATTATGTAAGGGTCTGCTTACAAACCTTTAGTAGCTTTGTAACATAGTTGACAGAAAAGGCTGGTTTTATTACTGATTTTTGTTTGACACATGATCAAAAAAATTGCCGTCATATTGCTTCTTTCCATTTATGCCCTCTCCTCCTTTGGAATTGGCATGAAGCAGTTTTATTGCTGTGGTAAATTGAAGTCAACCGATATCAGCTTTATTGAACCAGACAGCAAGAAATGTGGGAATGGTGACGAAAGTGATGGCTGTTGTAAAACTAAATATCAAACATTTAAAGTAAAAGATTCTCACTTTGCCTCAGAGAGTACAATCAACCCAGCAAAGTTTTTTACGGATCTGCACTTGCTTACCCCAACAATCGAAACAGCAGCATTGGCTACTGAATCGGTAAGTATTGCCAACGCAATTCATGGCCCGCCACACAATAATGTACCGATTTACATCTTTAATTGCGTTTACCGGATTTGATTTCATTTTCTTGCTCTTTATTCTGCAGGCATTCTGCCTGTTATATTGCTACATAGTATAGCAGTAAGGACTTATAATTATTAAATACAAAACTTATTACAATGAAAACGATAAAAATATTGTTTGCAAGCATATTTGCATTCTTAGCATTTCAATCAGCCAACGCTCAATCGGGTAAAGAAGCCATAAATAATCGGACAAAGACTGAAACAGTAAAAGTATATGGCGAATGTGGCATGTGTAAAAAAAGGATCGAAAAGGCCGCATCATCAGTAGAGGGAGTGCAGTCTGCAAGCTGGAATGAAGACACAAAACAACTTACCATAAAATACGATCTGTTTAAGAAAGATGCAGTTGACGGTGTGCAAAAGAAAGTAGCTGCTGTTGGTCATGATACTGAAAAGTATTCCGCAGATAACGCTACTTATCAAAAACTACCTGGTTGCTGCCATTATCAAAGGAAACAATAATTAGCAATCATAATTTAATAGCATCAGGAAAAAAGAACTTCCTGATGCTATTACTCTTAAACATTTCACTATGAAATCGTATAAATATATAGTATTGCTATGCCTTTTCTTTTCCGGATTTTCAGCTTATTCGCAGATCAACAAGCCTACATCGCCAGATACCAGCATAACATTCAAAGTGTTTGGAGCTTGCGATCAATGCAAGCATCGTATTGAAGAAGCAGTAAAAGGTAAAGGGGTTAAGTCAGCCAGTTGGGATGTGAATACAAAAGAGCTTTCACTTGTTTATAATCCTGCGCAAATGTCATTGGATAAAATTCAGAACAGGATTGTAGCTGTTGGGCATGATCTGGAAACAAAGAAGGCAAAAGATATAGTGTATAACGAATTACCGCAATGCTGCCGTTACCGGGAAATGGAAACAATGATGGAAAAAGTTAGGTCAGATACAACAATACCCGTACAGCCGGATTCCATAAGAGTTGATTCCTCTGCTATTGCTATCCCAGAAACTAAAATGGTCACTCACTCTGTCAAAGGTGTGGTTTTAGAAAGCAATAAGAAAGGTCTCTTTACGCCGTTGGTAGGAGCAAGTGTAGCTTGGCTGGGAACTAATACAGGCACTGTTACAGATAGCACCGGAGTTTTTACAATTAAACACGATGGTACAGCCAGCCGTCTCGTTATCAGCTATACAGGATATAATTCGGATACACTCACCGTTACTGACATGAAAGAATTAAAAATAATTCTTGCTACCAATAAGCAATTGGGTGAGGTGGTGGTTACTTCGAAACAACGTTCCACTTATCTTTCTGCGGTAAGTCTTATTCGCACCCAAATAATGACAGATAAGGAACTATACAAAGCCGCCTGTTGCAACCTTAGCGAGAGTTTTGAAACCAATCCATCCGTAGACGTATCTTACAATGATGCGGTGACAGGGTCAAAACAAATCCAGCTATTGGGATTGAGCGGTAACTATACGCAATTGACCGTAGAGAACCTTCCCGGTCCGAGAGGAATTGCTACACCACTCGGGTTAAACTCTGTGGCAGGCCCCTGGGTGGAATCCATACAACTCACTAAAGGCATTGGCTCTGTTGCCAATGGGTATGAGAGCATAGCAGGACAAATAAATGTAGAGCTGAAAAAGCCGGAAAACAGTGAGCAACTCTACGCAAATGTTTACGTCAATGATTTTGGAAAAACAGATGTGAATCTTAACATCGCCAAAAAAATCAGAAAGAAGTGGGCCGTAGGTTTACTGTTGCATGATGATTTCTTGACCAACAAGCGATTGGATGTGAATAAAGATGGTTTCCGGGATCTGCCGACAGGTAATCAATTCAGTATGGTAAACAGATGGAAGTATGATGATGGCAAAGGATTCTTAACCCAATTCGGAGTTAAAGTATTAAATGATAAAAGAACCGGGGGTGAATCAGCTTATGATCCTGCTGATGATAAATATACCATCAATCATTACGGTTTGGGCATTAACACAAAAAGATATGAGGCTTTTGCAAAAATTGGTTATGTGTTTCCGGAAAAAAAGTATAAAAGCATCGGCCTGCAGTTATCTGCCATTGACCATAAGCAAAACTCGTACTTCGGCCTGACAAGATACGATGCGAAGCAACAGAATTTTTATAGCAACCTGATTTACCAGTCTATTATTGGCAATACAGCACATAAGTTTAGAACAGGATTAAGTTTTTTATACGATAAGTATGATGAAGACTTTAAAACCACAACTTATAAGCGTAAAGAAATTGTTCCGGGCGCATTCTTTGAATACACTTACACTCCTTCTGAAAAAGTAAGCGTGGTCGCAGGTATCCGGGGTGATCATAATAGCCTGTTTGGTTTCTTTGCTACACCCAGGGTTCATTTTCGGTATGAGCCAGTGAAAGGAACTACCATTCGATTTAGTGCCGGTCGTGGGCAACGCACCGCCAATATTTTTGCAGAGAATACAAGTGTATTTGTAAGTTCCAGGCAAGTGAGTATAATTACCAACGAAACAGGAAAGGCCTATGGATTAAATGCAGAAGTTGCCTGGAATAAGGGCATAAGTGTTGATCAGAAATTTAAACTATTCGAAAGGAATGCTCTTCTTAGTGTTGATTTTTTCAGAAACGATTTCAATAATCAGGTAGTCGTTGACCTGGAAAATCCCAGGGAAGTGAGATTTTACAATTTACAGGGAAAATCTTACTCTAATAGCTTTCAGGGGGAATTGAATTTTGAACCTGTGCAAAAATTGGACGTCAGGCTTGCTTATCGTTATTTCGACGTGAAAACAACCTATAACGGCAAACTGCTTCAACGTCCTTTAATCGCCAATAATCGGGCTTTCGGAAACCTGGCCTACGCCACAAACGGATGGAAGTTCGATTATACTATTAACTTCAATGGGAAGAAAAGAATACCGAATACAGAAACTAATCCAGCACAATACAGGCGGGAAGATTATTCGCCTTCATTTATTTTAATGAATGCCCAGATCAGTAAGACTGTTGGGAAGAAACACCCGATGGATTTTTATATTGGTGGAGAGAATCTCACGAACTATTATCAGAAAAATGTGATCATAGCCACCGATCAGCCATTCAGTCCCTATTTTGATGCTTCATTGGTTTGGGGGCCGGTTACAGGAAGGATGTTTTATGCAGGGTGGAGGTATAAAATTAAATAGCTAAAAACCTCGAACTTTTTATGACCCATTAATGTCAGGAATTGTCCGGTAATGTACCCAATTCCCTTAAATCTTGCAGAACTTGGTTCGAGTCTTCGTACCTTGGGGCTACTAGCTAATTTCGAAAAATTAAGTGATTGATTTAAAGCTCTCTTCGGAGGGCTTTTTTGTTTTATGGGTGAATTTTGAGCAATTTGTTTACGGTTTTGTTTTCGGCTTTTGATTTTAGCAATACAACGATCTTGATGTCAATATTTATATTCAAAAAGTTCGATTCCTAAAGCGGCTACATCTCCAAGACCTGATAACAAAAAAAATAGCCTAATGAGTGGAAGATACTTTTGAATGGCACTTTTTTCTTACCGTGTTGTATGAAAATTTCCTAAACCTTTTTCGGCAATGTTTAAAGCAGCAAACTGAAACTGCTTTCCTACCTGAATAAAATCATAAATTTATATGTTAACCGCAATAGCATTCTGCAATGGAAGACTTTAGAAATATTAGCAATCACGATAGAATACAATTGGAAATCGTTTCTGCCTGTCGGGATCTTGGCATTGAAGCAGTCCAAGAGCATTGCGGGAAGGGCTGGAGAGCAGATGTTTTTGTTCCAAATAATGACAAACCAATTGCATTTGAGATTCAATTAAGTCCTCAAACGCTGAAGAGAACTCTTGAAAGACAATCAAAATACATCAGAGATGGAATTATCGGTTGCTGGTTTTTCGAAAATCCTGTCTCAAAACTAAATGAAGAGAGACCGGATTTACCGCTATTCTATGTGGAGGATACAACAGGTTCAAATCTCCAGGTAAATCTTGGCGATCGCAGAAAGGTTGATCTGCATACTTTCCTTAAATATTTTATTTCAAATAGTATTCAATTCAAACCATTCGCAATCACTAAAAAAAAACAAATAGTCAATCTTGTGTTTTATGAAATGGAGTGCTGGAAATGCCATGCATTGAATCACTTGTTTTATGTTGATGGCCCTTTCCATTCAGCATGCAATGCGAAGATAAAACCAGAAGAAGCACTTTGGGAATCAAACAGCATTGAGTACAGGCCCGAAATAATAGAACTTGCCCAACAATTTATTGAAAGTAGAAAAGACCTCAACTTGAAACTCGGAGAAATTAAAAAGCGATACAGTAAAACAGTTGAAAGTTCTTACACATCTTTCGGATGCTATAATTGCGACAGCATTTTTGGAGACTGGTTTGTTATGGAAGCTAAAATTGATTTAATGTATGGTCCGAATGAACTGACTCATAAGCAAGAAATTGAATTAAAAGATAGTTTCAAATTGCCAATCCCTCATTGGTGCTTTCCTGACAGCAACCAATATTGCGGCTAGAACTAAATTCCAATTAAATACAGAAGATATACGCTTGTTTAGAAATCAAAATCGGGGATGTACTCCTGAATCATTCCCCCCAAAAAAAAGAAAATCAAAATAGTGGAGCTTTGCTCTTTTAGCAGAAACAGATTTAAGAATCTTTTCATTCTTAACTATGAAGGAGTGCAATATTTATCTTTCAGATTCGGGCAAATAACAGATTAAATCTTCACCGATCATTCCGTTATTAACATCAGTTGCGTCAAAAGAAAATTGAAATACAGGTAATTCGGAGTATTCAAAACAGGATTTAAACAATCAGAGGGGAACGGGTTATGCTCGACTACGATCTGGCAGAACTTTACGAGGTGGGTAGCAGAGTGCTAAACCAAGCTGCTAAACGGAATTCAAAGCGATTTTTCCGGAATATTTTATGTTTCAACTTACTGATTACGAATAGGCCACTATGACGCTTTTACAGAACAAGGTATAGCAATGCTTAGTGATATTCTCAATGGCGACCGAGCCATCCAAATGAACACCGCTATCATGCGAGCCTTTGTGGAAATCAGGGAAATCCTTTTTACAGGAAAATAACTTAAAGGATCAGCTAAAACAAATCAAAGATCGTTTAGGGGAAATGATGTCCAACTCAACCAAATTTATGATGCCTTGGAAAATTTGTTAGATGAAAAGCAGCCGAAAGAAAGTGGGAAGACCGGAGAGAATTGGATTTAATAACGCAACCGACCGGTAATAGACCGATTTTGAGTAGCCTAAAATTCCAAACTGGGTCATACCATTATCTTATAGTTTTCAAAATATTAAAAAGAATTTCAATATTGTTGTATATTGTCAAATACAAACCTTAGCCAACTGCATCGACCGTGGATTTTATCGCCAAACAACCAAGAGAACGGGCTGGATCAACTGCTTCATCCAGATTCGATTATCAGAAAGATATTTCCATCTGCATGCTTCTGGAATATCATGAAAAAGGAAATGACTACCTTTTTGTATTTGACTACCATGATGACCTTGTCGTACTCGACTCCGAAGTATCACCCACTAAATACAACTTCTTTCAAATAAAGGCGAAGGAAACGGGTTACTGGCAGTTAAATGCGCTTGTAAAGCCCAAGAAAGGCAAAGCAGATGCTGTCCTTCCATCTATACTGGGAAAGATGCATGATCACCTTCAAAATTTTCCAACGGCAACAGAGTCCCTGACATTTTTATCTAACACAAAACTTTCAGTAAAATTAAAAGGACTTAAAACACCGAAACAATATGAGCAAGTGAACCTTGGTAAATTGGGGAATGACACCTGTAGAATCGTTCAAACTGCGTTGGAAAAAGAACTTGCTCCGGGCAAACTCCTCGCCAACTTTTTCAATATTACTTTCTTCGCTTCCCATGCGCTGAGTGTGAATGATAGCAGCACCCACACGAAAGGAAAACTCAGCGAATTTCTTAATAAGCGAACCCAAGGAAAAAAGTACAATGTTGAATCGGTATATAAGAATATCCTGGATGAAGTGAAGAGAAAGTCAAATGACAGTTCCGTTATCTCGGACTTCGCCCAGCTTAAAGAAAGAAAAGGAATTGGCAGATCAACGCTGGAAGAAGTACTCTTATTGATCGGTGCAAGGAAAGATTACGAGCAGATTTGGCAGACAGTTCATAGCGATCTTAAAGCGGAGGGTGTCGGAGCCTCCGACATTTTTCAATTCAAAGATTTATGGAACAAACTTGAAATAGACAGAATGGATCCAACGAATCGGACATTACAACAAGCGATTAAGGAGACAAGGCAATCAATTGATAATTTGAAGTCAACGGGGCAGTTCTCCGGTCAAAAGGTAATGGACCTGCTCGCCATGGTTGTTGCACAGATTAGTGGTAAAGATTATTTGACCAAACTTACGCACCCTTACGTTCAAACCATTATTCTGGCCCATCTATATGAGTAAAGGAAAATTCAAAAAACTAATCAGGAACCTCAGAACAAAGTTTCATGAAAAGATTCATCTTCAACGAACTGCTGATTTGCTCAATGATGGAAAGAAAGGCAAAAAAGGTGACCTTCGATCCGGTAAGAACACTGATATTCGGAAAGAATGATACGGGCAAATCATCGCTGCTAAAAAGTCTTTTCATGACGTTTGGTGCAGCACCTGCTAAGATCAACAGCAAGTGGAAACAACTAAATCCTATTTCTCTTGTACGGTTCTCAGTGGACGGTGATGAATATGCCATTTTAAAGCATGGGAAAAGCTATGCTATTTTTGATGGTAGCGAAGACTTGATCAAAACATTCGACAGTGTAACCAATGGGCTTGCTCCCTTTCTGGCTGACCTGGCAAATTTCAAATTAAAACTACCCGATAAACAAGGCAAGAATATCATCCCGCCTCCAGCTTTCATGTTTCTTCCATTTTATGTTGATCAAGATTCAAGTTGGGCAGCGAACTGGAACGCTTTTTCCGGGATGCAGCAATTCAAAGCTCCGCGTTTACCAGTCATACAATACCATACGGGTATTCGGGGGAATGAGTACTATGACGCCAAAGGGGAACTCGCCCAGTTTAAGGATAAGTTAGAGAAACTCCGGGAAGAAAAGAAAATAACAGACAGCATACTCGCCAACATAAAAGACAAGTTTACATCTGGAGACTTTAACCTGGATGTGGAAGAATTCAAAGAAGAAATCCGGCAGTTATTGGTAGAATGCCAGGTACTCAAAAACCGGGAAGAACAATTAAAAGAAAAACTGATTGATTTAAATAACAACAAGATCGTTGTTGAAAGCCAGATCGAGATCACTCAATTAGCCCAGAAAGAAGCGAAATCGGATTATTCGTTTGCATCAACTAAATTAGATCACTTGGTAGAATGTCCAACGTGTGGGGCGGAATATGAGAACTCGTTTGCAGAGCGTTTCGAGATTGCGCAGGATTCTGATCGCTGTGCAGAACTACTCGAAGATTTGTTCAACGAATTGAAAGAGATTGAAACGAAAGTTGAAAAGGAAAATGGTTCTCTTACAAAAACGATGGCGGAAATTGAAAAGATTGAGTTGATCCTCCAGAAAAAAAAGGGGGATGTTATCTTGCGAGATCTCATAGAAAACGCTGGCCGAACCGAGGTCAAACGCATTTTCGATCAAAAGATTAGCGAGCTTACTAAAGAAATAACTGAAAACACGTTAAAGCAGGGAGAACTGGAAACGAAGATCAAGAGCCTAGAGGATAAAAAAAGGACCCAAACAATTCTCAGTTTTTATAGAAAAGAAATTGCCAGGAATTTGCATACGCTCCAGGTAGAGTCCGTAGCTGAAAAAGATTATAAGAATATATACAGCAAGATAAGCGATACCGGCAGCTCGTTGCCGAGAGCGTTAACCGCCTACTATTTTGCCATCTTCGAAACGATACTTAAATACTCCTCCGCCGTTTACTGTCCGTTAGTGATTGATTCCCCGAATCAACAGGCGTTGGACTATCAGAATATCGACAAGGTATTGTCCTTCATTAATAATAATCAGCCGAAAGACACCCAATTAATTCTGGGACTCGAGGAACTGTATGATGTTGATTTTAATTGTCCGGTTATTGAGCTAAAGGAAAAGTACCATTTACTCCAACAAACAGCATACGACGATGTACGGGCGGAACTAGACCCTTATATCAAACAGCTGTTTCAAAGCTCCAATCTGTTATTCTAACTAAAATAACCAATTTGTCCTAAAAATAAAGCCCGCTTTCTCCGTTTAAATAATAAATCCTAATTGATATACTACTCACAGATGATATTCGACGACAAGAAAAGCAATACGCTAACGTTTAAAACTTCGGAAGCTGGAAGCAGTCAGGTAATAAAAGAGATGCGTCTCTTTCAAATTGTATAGAAAAAAGACTTAGCACATCGCTTTATTCTTTACTGATTTTTTTGATAAGACTATCAAACGCAACATCCATCCAATCTTTCTTCCATTCGCTCCTGAATGCGATATCATTGGAATCGGGCTTGTGTTCTTCCAGGTCCATTATTCTGATAATACTTGGCATCGCAACACTATCACCGATTAGCAGAGCCTCTTGCTTTTCTAGAATGGGAAGAGTATCAGTGATAGCCAGCACGCTATCAGGTAACAATCGTTTCACATATCCCTGGTCCGTTGGATTGGTCAAACGCATCGCTACAAAATTGTTACACTGAGAGAATATTGTTTCAGATATTTCAGATGGTCGTTGGCTGACGATCATCAGGGACAATCCATACTTTCTACCTTCCTTGGCAATACGTTCGATCGATTTCTTTACTGAGCTATAGCGGGAGGACTGGTTTTGGGGGATATAATTGTGCGCTTCTTCTAAAACCATTAAAAAAGGGACCTCGCGTGCGTCGGCTTTGATTGTCTTATAATAAAAGCAAAAATCAAAAATTAATCTACTAATAAGCGATACAACGATACTCAAAACTTCGAACGGGATACCACTGAGGTCAATAACGGTAATATTAGCCTTTTTTTCATCTGCATACCCGGTAAACTGTTTCACAATAGATGCCAAGTCGGCTGTCTGATATTCACTTCCATCTTGTTTTCTAGGTTTAAGAAGAAAGTTTAACCGGTCATCATTTAACTTTGTTTCCAATCTTAGTACAAACCTGTCAAATTCACCAGCGTAAGGACCAGCATTAATCTTGCCAGTTGCCTTCTCCTCGAATTCAATTTTTTCAAATAGTTGATATTCGTCTGCGACATCAGCAATCTTTGACTTTATTTTCAGCTCGCCGGTCTTTGCATCCTTCGTTGAAAGGTTATGATTTGAAATATACCGGCAAACTTCCTCCAGGCTAAAATATACCGGCGTATCGTAATTTGCACCTTTGATAGTGGGATTGTACTTTTTCTTGTTCAGGATGACGGCTTTTTTGAACTGGGATACCTGATTATGAGAATTGGATTCATTGCTTTCAATAAAAAGCTCCTCCAGTTCTTCGGAATTCATCAGCCAGTACGGCAATACAAGGTTCTGAATGGAAATATATTTGCAGGCAGGAAAAGCTTTTTTGTATTCACCGTGCAAATCAAACAGAATGATGTGAGTGTTGTTCAATTTAGTAGCCTTAACCTGCTCATCGTTAGGTTTCATCGCCTCTTGCAGGATCCTCGCAACTGAACCCGATTTTCCTGATCCGGTTGAGCCAAGTACTGCTATATGCTTACTAAAGAACTTGTCGCCATCCACAGGCACTTTGATAGAATGGTGCTGTGCTAGGGTAGCAAACACGAATTCCTTCTCTGGCGCAATTTGCCCATATATACTTTGAATAATTGATTCATCGGCGATTTCTACGTCACTTGGCGGAATCGCAAGTCGCTGCCCGCCCCTTTTAAATTTGCCGCTTTCGTCAACAAAGCCTATCGGTTGAGCGTCCAAAACAAAAGTGGGCATCAAAGTTTCAGCCTCACCGTCTTTGGAATTAAGCTCCTTGATTTTAAAACTTTGCACAATAGCAATAATACAGGCTTTAGAATCATCCGATATCTTTAAATAACTCCCTATGGTAAAATCTTTCGTCTGATCCTTGAATTTTTCAAAATCGAGAACTTCGATTTGAATCAGGTTCGGGGAAACATTGACGATACGAAAGATGTCCAACTTTTGACTCATAAGCTAAAGTTTACAGGATGCTGTGAATATCATTTAATTTGGTTAGGTATTTTGCTTCCACCAGCTGATTTCGATTAAAATGTGGGTAATCAAAATTATCTTCTGAAATAGCGAGCACCGAGAAGGATTTAGTAAATGCTTTGTGATGTGAGTCAAAGGTACTCTTCGAAATAATTCGGATCACGAATGAAGATTTTGTAATTTTTCCCGCGCCGGTATTTTGACGGTTAATCACTGGGTCACTACAAAAGCTGTCGCTGGAAAATTGTATGCTTTCATATCCGTCGTTATAATGAACATGCCTAGTAATCAGGTTCTTTTTTAAATTCTGCATTTCGGCTACATCCAAATCAACTACCATTGTCAAAGGACGAGCAGTGTATTTTACCGATCCCAATCTAAAATATTTAGTTACCATTTCTTCGACAAATGTCGGCAGCGGCATTGCGGTAGTATTGAAATCAATACATTTTCCCAAGAACAGTAGCTTCTCTTTTCCCGGACTGAATAAGTTGGTTTCTTTAAGGCCCTTCCGTAGCAAATCGAGATATTTTTGATCAGATTGATATCTCTTATACCAAGAATAAAAAAGTATCCTCCCGCAGTCGACTTGCTTAAGAAAATCTTTCTTTGAAACAATCCGGTCGGCGAGCTTTCTCTTTATAGCTAGGTCGAATACTGTGCGGACTGCGTTATTGTAGTGATAGTTTTCTGCTTCGAACGAAGTCGATTTGAAATGCGTTTTTAGCAAATTGATGCAGTCTCCTCGGTGGTCTTCGAAATCTTTACCAGTTATCAGCCTAAATTTTGTAAGAAATGCAGAGAGTGTAGCATCATCTATGTTATTATCAACGTGATATTCCTTTTTCACCTTCTTTTCCTTATAGGTAAGGATAGTTTTCAGTTCCTCAATATCGAATTGTTTAATACTCCCGGCGGCTTCATTTTTAAAGTAGCCATAAAGCGTGTATTGAGAAACTGTAGACGATGAAGGATTTCGGTGGTGATCCAACATTAGAATAATTGGATCCTTTATACTAGAATTGGTAAGGGCTTGGGACGAGTAATATTTACATTGAACTGACTCCCTCCCGTTAATAGAATCGATATCTACATCTTCGATTCCTTCTACTGTAATGGTGTCATTGTCCTTTTTCAATGACAATATTTCTTCAATAGTTTTGTTAAACTGGTAGAAGTACCCTTTCAGGGTTGCGTCTGCCGAGCGAATATCCATAAGTTAAGGTTGTTGTTGTTACAACTCGATACAAATCAACGAATGTGAATATATAATAATTTGAGGAATTTTCAAACCTATTAAAAATTCAGAATGATTTAGCTGCAAATAATACAACAGCAAACGGTGATAATATTCGGATAGGAAAAATTTTAAGTACCCTATAACTTTTCTTTTCATGATCCATAAATTAATTATGGAATCCTCCCCGGTTCAGGACTGAACTGGCGTAAGGAGGACGCGGAATAAATGTAGGCATCGTGGCAAAGTCCGGTGTTTATGCCGAACTCCTTATAAGCCTGTTGCAGACATGAGCCGAACTTCGTGGAGAAAAATGAATAAGTAATCAAACACTATAAAAAAGAAGCTATATCCATCTTAACCTGCCAGTAAGCCTTCTCAACTGCTTGTTCATACTCCGTTGCCCTAATCCTGGCCGCCCCTTTTTTACGCATTTTATCTTGGGCAGCTTTAATAAACCAAACCTCCTTACCAATTGTGTGCGTCAATGCCGAAAAAGCATGTAAGTAATGGGTTTTCGTTCCAGGATCAGTCTCCTGATCATGTTGTTCCCGCAGCAAATTTTCTATGCTCTCACATATACGTTTAAAGCTGTAATAACAACCATCCTGGGTTCGCAGGGGATGTAGACTGGCAAACAAAGTTGCCACTGTTTCTTTTGAATTTTCCATCAGTATGTATGGCTTTTGTTGCAGCCATCAATACCATAATAATTCATTCCCAGCAGATTAAAAAATAATATCATCCTGGTTACAAAGAAAATCGACAATATTACTAATTTCAAAAATCCCGTTTCCCGTCGTACTGGGATATATAAAGTAGAACGAGTAAAAGTTATGTCTAAATCACCTTATCCTGATTGGAAGAAATTCGAACAGTTCGTTGCCGAAATAGAACAGGCTCTCCGGAATATGCCCGGAGTAACGGTGACACATGACGCAAAGCAACCGGCCTGCTATGGAGTAGAGCGGCAAATTGACGTGCTCATCAAATACGATACAGGCGTGTTTTCAAAAACCATTGCCGTTGAATGTAAAAATATTGCCTCGAAGGTTTCTATTGAAGTGGTAGACGCCTTTGCGTCCAAATTGAAGTCAATAGGTGCGGATGAAGGAATTATCGTTGCCGCCAATGGATTTCAAACAGGCGCATTGAAAGCAGCTGTCCATTACGGTATTAAAACCTTTCAGTTGTCTGAGGCAACCGCCATCATGGAATACCTTCAGTCTTATCCCTTATTCCCTTTCGAAATCAAACAAGAGGTACTGGAGATACATGCGGGATTTAACTATGTCTCACCCGTTAATGATCTATTTCAAACAAAAAGCGAACTTTGGTTTGAAGGATTAAATGCGGCACTTACCATTGACGAACTTCTTCGCCTGTGTTTGCATCAACGACAACCAGAACTGTCCCGCGCTATGTTCCAAAGTGTACTCGATCCAGGCAAGTCCCAATTGTTAGTTGGCACTAACGAAATCGTTCTGCATTTTCCATCACCCATGTTATTTTACTGCGATAATCAACAAACAGAAGTATCCGGATTCAGGGCACTCATAAAAACAACGCTTATTACAGGACCTGCAACCCTGGAACGAGTATCCGTCTACCAGGATTCACAGCAAACGGAACCGACGACTATCATTTATGAAATGACCATGGAACAGGGGAATTTAGATTTCATATGTGCAAACTGGACAGTCCAAAATAATTCCTCCACAATCATCCTTTTCAAATGAGTAAGACATTTACGACATTATCCCAAAGCGAATGCCGCCAGGTCTTTCAGTCAATACTAAATGATTCGGAGGAACTTTGGGAGTCGGGCAAAATATTAGCCGACAACAAACGCTTTGGACACGCCATTCCTTTTCTCATTAACAGCATCGAAGAACAAATAAAAGCATTGATCCTTTTTTTAGACGGCGAAGGGTTCTCATTTCGACAGACCAAAGGAGTTGACACTTTCTTCCGCAACCATGAGATCCGTCATGCACTTGCCTATCTTATGTTTGTGATGAATCTCTTCGGGGGCGAAGTGCTTAAGTTCCTTCAACAAGTGCGTGACAATCCAGAAAAACTATTGCAACTACGGAATGAAATTATTTCTACGGAAGATTATATCGAAAAAAAGCTAAAATTCTATCTATTTCGAAAGGCAATTTATCTAAAGCAGGAATATCAATGGTTTTCAAAACTTGACCTATTCCGGCAAGATGGTTTCTACAGCAAATACGACGGAACGCTAAAACTACCCATGCAAATCGGCGCGAATGAATTTGATCAACATATACAACGGCTTCAAAAAACGAAGCAAACGATCGCAGGACTTATTGAAGCATTCCAGACAACTGACCCCGGTATGAAAAACCACATTGCTGAACTACGGAAAGATTGCATCCGAAAAAAATATTATGAAAAAATATCGGCCGTTTTAACAAAACTCAGACAGGACAGAGGAAGTGCATTCGAACATTTTGCTACCAATCTAAACAAAACTATAAAGGGAGAATAATTGTATGGCAGTAAAAGAATATCAACAGGAACTCAAAGAGCTCCTAAAAAACCACTTTTCAAATGAAGATGTAAAAACAGAATGGCGAACAAAAATGAAAAAAGGTCTTTATTCGCCAAGGGTGGATGTAGCGATAGGCCCTTTTGCCGTCGACGAAGGAGTACGTTATACTCTAGAACATTCTGACATGTTCAATCGGCATTTGTCACTATTCCACCGTTTGGTGGAACAGCACCTGATTAATCTCAACATTATAACTGAAGATACCAGTAATGAGCAAAAACAATTTTTAATGGAAAAGAAAATGCAAGAAATTCAATGGACGAATTTAAACGGCAGATGCTTCCTTGCCATAGAAGTTGAAAATAAAATCAGCCGAAAACATTTGATGGGCGGAGCTGTAAACGCAGCAGTGCTTGGCAAAATCGGAATCGCAGTTGGATTCACTAAAGATAAGCATAAGGCTTTTTTAAATTTATACCGCTATTTTCAATTTCTAAAAGATGTAGAGAAGCCGACATTCAAAACAGACAATCTTCTTATTATTTCAGCTTCCCAACTTGTTGACATCCTGGATAACTAGTATGAATTTTTATTCTTCTACTTTATTTTCCTTCCATCCGCTCCAGCTTTATCGCTCCAGGTAGTTGCTCCAATAGTTGCGCTGTGCGGTAGATATGATCTTTCTCCACGGTATCAGAGTGAGTTATTTAAAATACTTTGGGTTTTAATAGAAGCGAAAAAGATTGATCAGATATTCTTTACAACACATAGCTCTTATTTTGACCACCGAGCTGATTTCAGTATTTATGAAGTTTCTATTAGTGGTTCAGGCGTGTCTAAAGTGACTAAACCTCAGAAGAACATTTTCTTCAAGAAATTAGACGCTTAAAGAAAATGATTACTCATGATACAGTTTTCAATCGAAGATTTAGACGTCATCATAGAATCTTTAAAGTACTCTATATTAAAAATCGAGAACTACCCTATTTATCTACTATTACAATCCACCACGTCTTACGCTAATTGTAACAATTTATGTGAAAGAGCTTTAAAGATTAATCAGTTAGACCGTGTCCAGGCAGGTAAATATAGCAATACATTCAATAACGCTAATATATTTAGTATTCGAAGGAGATTTATGCCAACCAGCGGGCTACAAACCGTGAAAATCCCCTTTTTTATTTGGAAATAATTACCTTACTTGTAGTCACACATTTGGCCTTTCGCTTATTAATTCTTACCCTACTTGCAGTTTATCGAACTATGGTACATGCCATTGAGAGACTTTTTCTAAGACACTAATTGATTTTACTTTAATTAATTGCATGGCTTCTATACAATACGATCCGGAAGGGATGATCTATTCTAAACTTGGCTCTGATAAATCCAAGTACCCAGTTATGGTTGAACCTTCAACAAAACTTCGTCCATTGTCAGTTGAATTTGATTTAAAAGTCATATTTCGGCCGAAGGAAGTTTGGGCGAACTTTAGAAGTGACAAGTATTTTATTGCCATTAGAAACGCCTCTATTCTGGTAACAGCAGAGAAAGGAAGATGCCTTGATTTCACTAAGCAAGCCTATTATGAAGTAGATTATAGCATCGAAACATCTAAGTCTAAACAATCTGAAGAAAAAGATAATGTTGATGCAAATTTTACTTACAGCCCCGTATCTGTTAATGTTGGAGAAGGTTTTTCATCTAGTGAAATAGAAGAACGAAAAACAATTGGAAGACTAAAAAAAAATGAGAAGCAGTTATCTGTTAAATCAGTAAGTGGTGAAGTTGAATGGCATTATGCCTTGCCAAATATTGATAGTGTGGCATCTGACCTCTTAGATGAGGTTTTGGATTTAAAGGTAGAATTTGAATGGAATCAGGCGCCAATGCAAGGACTTATTCAACTCAGGCCTGGGAAAATTGAGTTTTTTGATTCTGAAAGAAAAAGGTATCCCAAATTTAAAAATGTGGGATATTTTATTGTTCTTTTTCACAAACATCTTCTGATGAATAACATGAATATCAATATAAACTACGAAGTATACTGATGGATAAAATTAAAATAGATTCAGATGTAATGGATATTCTAAATAAAATTGCAAATGCTAAAAATCAGCAAGATGTGGAGGCCATATTGGAATCTTTGGATAGCAGATTAGCGGCAGAATACAGGAGAGCGCTAAGCAATGACGATGATTTTTCGGAAACAGAAGATGATTTATATGTCGATATTAATACTTATCCAGAATTTGAGAAAAGATTTTCTATTCAAGAAAATCAAGCTGTAAAATTTGATTTAACACTACAGAGAAACTTTGGTATTGCCGCTCACATTGATGCGGGTAAGACCACGACAACGGAGCGTATCCTCCGCTATACGGGTATGATCCGCCAGATTGGTGAGGTGCATGATGGCGCCGCTACCACCGACTGGATGGAGCAGGAAAAAGAAAGAGGCATCTCCATTACTTCTGCAGCGGTAAGCTGCCAGTGGAATTTCCCAACCTTGTTGGGTAAAGCGACTGGTGACACAAAGAAATATTCTTTCAACATTATCGATACTCCGGGTCACGTGGACTTTACCGTAGAGGTAGAGCGTTCCATGCGCGTACTCGACGGCCTGATCGTGTTGTTTTCCGCCGTTGATGGTGTTGAACCACAATCAGAAACTGTATGGCGCCAGGCTAACCGCTACGGCATTCCGCGTATCGGTTTCGTAAATAAAATGGACCGTGCAGGTGCCGACTTCCTTAACGTTGTTAAACAAGTAAAGGACATGCTCGGCTCCAAAGCCGTTTCTCTTCAATTGCCGATCGGTGCAGAAGATGACTTCAAAGGTGTGGTTGACCTGATCCGTATGAAAGGAGTTATCTGGCATATGGAAACAGAAGGCATGACCTTCGATGAGATCGACATTCCTGCCGATATGTTGGAAGAAGCAAAAGAATGGAGAGCAAATCTTATTGAATCTATTGTTGAATACGACAATAAGCTGATGGATAAATTCTTCGATGATCCCAACAGCATCACGGAAGAAGAAGTGCATGAAGCGATCCGAAAAGCAACGATTGATCTGAGCATCGTTCCGATTATATGCGGTTCTTCTTTCAAGAACAAAGGTATACAACCACTGTTAGATGCAGTATGCCGTTACCTGCCTTCACCAGTTGATATCCCAGATACCATTGGTACGAATCCTGATACTGGTGAAGAGATCACTCGCAAGGCTGATCCGAAAGAGCCATTCTCTGCATTGGCCTTTAAGATCATGACCGATCCGTTTGTAGGTCGTCTGGCCTTCTTCCGCGCTTATTCCGGTCACCTGGATGCAGGTTCTTATGTACTGAACGTACGCAGTGGCAAAAAAGAGCGTATCAGCCGTATCATGAAAATGTTTGCAAACAAACAGAACCCGATCGACTTCATCGAAGCTGGTGACATCGGAGCGGCTGTTGGTTTCAAGGAAATCAAAACCGGTGATACCCTTTGCGACGAGAACCATCCGATCGTACTGGAAAACATGTTCATCCCCGAGCCCGTAATCGCTATCGAGGTTGGAGCCAAAACCCAGTCCGACGTTGACAAAATGGGTATGGCTATCGCTAAACTGGTAGAAGAAGACCCTACACTGCGTATAAATACAGATGAAGATACCGGTCAGACCATCCTCCGTGGTATGGGTGAGCTGCACCTCGAGATCATCATCGACCGTATGCGCCGCGAATTTAAAGTAGAAGTAAACCAGGGTGCTCCCCAGGTTGTATATAGAGAAGCCTTCAACACAACCGTTAAACACCGTGAAACGCTGAAAAAGCAAACCAGTGGTCATGGTAAATTCGCCGACATCGTGTTCGACCTCGGACCGGTTGACGAGGAATGGCAAAAAGAAAACCCTGATAAGAACTTCCAGTTTGTGAACGATATCGTGGGTGGTGCAATCCCCCGCGAATTTGTATTTGCTATTCAGAAAGGTTTTGAGAGGGCTATGACAACAGGTGTGTTGGCCAACTATCCGGTTGATAACATGAAAATACGTGTATTCGACGGTAGCTTCCACCAGATTGGCTCTGACTTTATGACATTTGAGCTTTGTGCAAAGCAGGGTTTCCGTGAAGCAGCACGTAAAGCAAAACCGGTACTGCTTGAACCGATCATGAAAGTAGAAGTGATCATGCCTGCACAATACTTGGGTGATGTGACAGGCGACCTTAACCGTCGTCGTGGTATGCTGGAAGGTATTGATACACGTGGTGACGCCCAGGTGATCAAAGCCAAAGTACCGCTGAGCGAAATGTTTGGTTATGTGACCCAGTTGCGCTCGCTTTCATCCGGCCGTGCATTGTCAAATATGGAGTTCTCACACTATGCTCCCACCCCTTCGAATATCACTCATGAGATAATTTTTAAAACTTTGGGTATAGTAAGAACAAACTAATGGTAGTCTAGCTACCTCGTGCTGGATTATTGTGGCATTAAAGTATGGATATTTCAATGCGGAGTTTTAGACTCCGTCTCCGAGAATAAACAGGCCAACAGGAATTCCTCGAACCTAGATTGTCCCGTTTGGGTTAAGTGTTGTCGCGGAATGTCGCTAATTCCCTCAAATCCTGCAAAAAAATGGTTCGATTTTTCAACCCTTAGGGCTACATAAAAAGCATTTTAAATATAACCAACAAGCTGAAAAGCCTTACAAAGTCATTGACTGGTAAGGCTTTCTGCGTTCAAATACTTTTTTAATCCCGGGGAAGGATTAAGAATTTCACATCTTATATAATAAAAACTTTTCCTTTAGATCAATCAGATTCTGAACCCCCAATTTTTCTGATGCCCGCCGGCGATAGGTGCTGACAGTGGTAACATCGAGCGACATTTTTTCCGCTACTTCTTTGTTGCCCATTCCCATCACGATGTATTCAACCACTTCCAGTTCCCTGTCTGAAAGTGCGTCAATCGGATTTTGTAATGCGGATGATTTGGCTGGTTGTAATAAGGATGCTTTTAAATCCTGGCTTAAGTAAATTTCACCTTGCAATACAGTCTGGATCGCTTTTTCCAATTCACCAAGCGAAGTTCGTTTGCATACAAAGCCCTTCGCTCCTTTTTGAATCAGCCGTTTTCCATAAATACTTTCCGAATTGGTAGTATAAACCAGGATATTGGTATAAGGGTATAGCTGTATAATATAGTCGACGGTTGAAAGTGTACTGCCATCGGCGAGGAACATGTCGAGAATCAACGAATTTACCTGGCGGGTAGATAACAATTGCATTACTTCTGTAGAGCTGGAAGCTTCAATGCAATCATATTTTTTGGAGAAGCCCTCTATCATGAGGCGGATCCCGCTGCGCACGATCTCGTGATCGTCGGCAATTAAAATACATTCCATAAATAGTATATTCTTTAGGATGCAAGGATTACCAACGGCCGAAACAGGCTACTTACGGCCGAAGACGGCTACAAGATATATAATAAACCGGGAATTTGGAGAACGATCCTGTATGTGCGATGGCGCCGCTAAAAAGCTAAAACTATCATTCAGGTTTTTTGCCGATCACTGGTTCCAGACAGGGGAAACCAAATAGATACCTGGGTTCCGCGCCCCGGTTCGCTTTCTACTTTCATAGTTCCCTGAATAATCCTCAGCAGGTCTTTTATAATGCGGAAACCAAACTGAAATTTTTTGGATTCACCAATTGAATATTCGGAAATAAGAGAGTCCTGTGTATTCAACAACTTAACCAGTTGAGGAGTCATTCCTTTGCCGGTGTCACTAACGGTAAGCAGATAGCCGCTATCTTTTGCCTGACCAGCGATCCGGATGCTCCCGCTATCCGTATGCTTCATCGCATTCATGGCAAGATTATATACAATAACCGCGATTGCTTCTTTGTACTGCACCATGTCAGTATTGTCCGGAATATCGTTGTGAAGCTCGACTCCCTTTCCGGCTGCCAGGGTTGTTATAATCTCAACGGAACCGGCAACGAGTGGGCGTAATTCAAATCGCTCCGGCTGCATCTGACCCTTTTCATGGTGAAAGCGGATCCAGTTGAGCATATTTACCGTCAACGATTCAAGCTCCTGCAATACCGTTACCAGCGTGTCTGCCAGTTTGTAATTGGGATCGTTATCCGCAAAGGCATTCCTGATCTTTTTCCCAACAAGCGACATAAACGTAAGTGGTGTAATTATGTCGTGGCTGATAATAGCAATCAATCTCGACTTGATCTTATTGTCTTCCTCCTGTTGCAGCAACTGGTTTTCCAATTGCCTGCTTTGATCGGCAATACTCTTTGTTTGTTCATCTACCTTTAGCTGTAATTCTTTTTTTCTGGCTGCAATGCTTGCTGTTCTCCATCGCACCAGGCCCCATATCATTAAAATGAGTGCTGCAATGCACAGCGTATAAAACCAGGCCGAACGGTACCAGGGCTTCAGTACATTGAATTCGATCATCGTTGTCTGAAACTGATCCGCCTCAAAGCCATTCCGCACACGGAGATATAACTTGTAACTACCCGGAGGCAGTTGCCCGAATTGCAATACATTATTCCTGACGATATCCTGCGAATTCCAGGCGTCATGGTAAGGTTCAAGTTTATAAGAGAAGTAAATGTTTTCCGTATTGGTGTAATGAGGCAATGAAAGTGTAAATCGCAAATCCTTAATAAATGGTGATAAATTCTTTATTGCACCGCTATCCGGTTGATACCGCATAGTATCGGCGATCACTTCATCTACAAATATTCGGTTGGATGGCGGCCGTGAATGCGGCGCAAGCGGGTCAAACACCACCACACCATTCATGGAGGGAAATGAAAACAGGCCACTGCTCATCTTTAATCCGCAGGGCTGGCATCCACCGTTCAGCTCTGTGTTGAATATCCCGTCTTCCTTTCCGAAATAATGATAATAGATTTCCGGTAAATCGTGTTCGTAGGCAGCTACCAACGCAGTGAAACTTGTTTTAAATAAGCCATGATTGGTACTGATCCAGCAATATCCTTTTTCATCCGGTATGAAGCAATGGGTAAAGGAAAGATGTTGCTGCTTATCCAGCGGCATTTTTTTGATCACTCCGTTCTTATACATGTAAAAGCCCTGTCCATAGGTTCCTATAAAAAAATAGTCTTTGTACTTAAGGAACGACCTTACTTTCGTAGTCAGCCCCGGAATATGGACAGTATCGAGTGTAGCATTCTCCGTATTGAATAATACCAGTTTTTCACTTGCAATCGCTATTATGCCGGGCGTCCATTCGATAGCGTCCGTTGGGTCCAGGTCGTTCTTAAGAGCCCCTCGGGGCAATTGATACAGTAGCCTGAATCCGTCATCGGTTATTTCACCAATACTATAATTAGAGATCGCAAATAGCCTGTTATTGGTTTCCGCATACACCGCCCTGATCGAATTGTCGCGCAGCGCCGTCACTGTTTTTCGTTGCTGACCGGGATAAACATGTAAGAGGGTATCATTCAACGAATACCAGTAGTCGCCGGTTTTAGCCAGAAAGATATTATTGCGCGGAAAATCCAACGGCGCAGGTAGCAATTCGCCTTTGCTGGAAAAGGCCGTTCCACAGGCAGTAACAACAACCCCTGGAACTAATTCCGCCTGTGCATATTCCACTTTTGCCGCATTACTACCGGGGTTGCCGAGAACAGTCTTTATAAACGGGTTTCGCGCCACGTATAAACCGTTCACTTCGCTCGACATAAATATAAGCCCTTCTTCTTCCCACACCTGCATACAGGTTATATAAGAACCGCGCGGATAACACTCCATGCAAAACGGCTCCGTAACAAGGCCTTTACCTTCGCGCCTGACCTTCCATATATCAGTTCCGTTAACCAGTAAGGGCTCTTTCATTCCCGGTTTCCACATAATACCTGGAACTTCTTTTTCACCGGCTACTAAAGCCGGCATTCCCGATATGGACACTGGTACTAATTTTCTTGATGCCCGGTCATATTCCCATATCTCATAACCGGTTTTCTCAAAATATACATGATCGTCAACTTTGAAAAGCCGTTTGAATCCGGGAAACCTTAATAATGTATCAAGTTGCTCATCATAATGATAAGCGTCCTCCGCATAAATAAATGAAAAGCTGTTGAAATCATCCACTTTATCATGAAAAGCGATCCATTCAGGCAATAGCGAATCCGCCTGATGGCGGACCCGGTCGACGATACGGGTGGCAGCAATATTTCCAGACGCTATATCCCGTATACCTGCAGGCGCAATAAAAAAAGTATCAGTGGTTACAAACTCCGGTTTGTTATTCCGGATGCGGAATACGGAAAAGTTAGCGTCTTCACAATATATAATACCCTGCCTGTTTTGCGTCATCAGCGTAATACGCGAAGCCACTGCCCCTCCTTTCACCAATCCGAAATTGGTAAAGTTTCTTCCATCGAATCTCACGAGGCCACCTTGCGTACCGATCCAGAGAAAGCCATTGGTTTTATCCAGTTGAATGCCTGTAACACCGATGGCGGGCAAACCATTTTCATTGGTATAATGCCGGATGTTGTAGGATGTTTGGCTGAATAAAAAACTGAGTGGAAATAATAATAAGATAAAACAAAAGAAGATCCGCAGACCATGCACAGTGATGTCCCTTATGATACGGATAGCAATAATTCTCATAGTTTACCGGCTGTTCCGGTTATGGATAAAAAAATCATGGGAGGACGGTAGCACACAAATATAGTTTGAAATGATATTAATAGCGCAACGGATAAGGGATTAAAAATGCCTACCGGACATCTCTGAAACCTTCCGATATATAAATATTTCCCTTAAATATGGTATTGATGGCTTCTTTCAGTCTTCTTTCAGATTCTGATTTGAGCAACAGACCCTGTGCGCCTGCGGCCAGATAATGCAGCGCATGTGTCGTAACGATACGACCGGAAAACATGAGTATCCGGATGCCTGGTTGCTTCTGTCTGATCATATCCAGTATTTCCCGGCTGTCGGCCCCGGTAAGATCAATATCAAGAATGAGCAGATCGAATTTCGACTGGTCAAGACATACTACCATTTCATCTACGTCTCCTGCTGTAGTAACCTGCGTTCCGGGAAACTGTTCCTGTAATATATGTGTAGTACCATAGCGTACAATTGCGAGGCCATCTGCCACTAGAACATGCGTCATAAAAAGAAGGTATAGGCAATAATTTTTGAAAGCTGTCCCGCCAGTTGGCAGGACAGCATTTCTATCCATCTATCCGTGCCTTAACGCTTTACAATCTTAAAGCTAGTTACGTTATTGCCATTGATCACCCGGAGCATGTAAACAGCCCTGGGCAATGACCCAAGCTCAATGTTACGTACAGTACCCGATCCGGTGACGCCAGGGCGCATTAGCTGGCCTGAAACATTGTACAGTTCAAGTCTCGCGCCTTCATATCCCTGTGGAAGAATCACCTGGACCGTATTATCGGTTACTGTTGGGTAAACTTTCAGGTTATTTAACTGGCACGACGCGCGCACTGCTACCACTGTGCTATAAGAAGAGGCTCCATCGATATCGACCATTTTCAATCGGTAGAATATTTTTTTGTTGTCGTTAACAGGATCGGAATAAGTATAGTTCGATTGCCTGTATGGAATCTGTGCAATCGCGGCGAAATTGCGTCCATCATTGCTACGCTCAATTACAAAATGACTGAAATTAACAGCATTGTCCGTTTCCCAGTCAATCTTCGCTTCGCAATTCCGGATTACTGCAGCAAAACTGGTTAATGTAACAGGAAGTGTGGAATGAAGGGTTACAGTTATCGTATCGCGTACTACGCAACCATCGGGGAAACCCACTGATATATGATAACTGCCAACGCTATTCACAACAAGACTATCCGCTGTGCTGCCATCGTTCCAGGTATATGAAGAAGAAGGTGACCCAAAGAATCCATCGGTACGTAATACGATCGGAAAGTCGCTTGTATTTACGACAGTATCACTTCCGAGACCATAAATTGGTGCAGCACCATTATAAGGCAATATATTCCAGTTGATGTTGTTGCCGAGATCGGTGCTATGCTCCCTGGCAGTAAAAGGGACTGTACCGGCGCCAGTAATCCGTTGCACGCGTACATAATCGAATTCGGCGGTGCCGTTGGTTTTGGTAATCGTTGCGTTGGTGCTGTTAGTGCTTCGTATTTCTGTAAGCCTGCAAGGGGTGCCGCTGCCAAACCATTCATTCCTGATGGTATTGTTGGAACCACCATTAAAAACATAACTGTTGCCTGGGAAGAACACCAGGGTATCCATTACGTTGTTTGTACCATATATACCTCCGCTGCCTTTGTATTCCACATAAGTAAGTGTATTGCTATTTCCATTAATTCCTACTGTTGAAGTGGTGGCAGGGTTTGTAAATACGAGCCTGTTGATGGTAGAAAAATTCATGGCCACATCTGTATTGATAGTGCCGGTTACCAATACGGTATCGTACTGCATTCCCTCAGCTTTAAAGTCGCCGGTTGTAATGCTGGAATTAGCAGCATTCAACGTATGATTGGCCGCAGGGCCCTGGAAGCGCCAGCCAAAGGGCGCAATAATCGTAGAATTGCTGATATCGATGGAAAATACATTAGCGGTTCCACCCGAATTGTCGACCTGAAGAATAGTAAGCCTCCGTCCTGAAGCATTCAACGCCCCCCTGATTAAACCAATAGTAGTTTGACCATTGCTGTAATCGTTCAATATAGTAAGACTGCTCCCCGGTTTGTCGATATTAAAATCGAAGTTGCCCAATACATTCCCTTTCAAAAACACGGGGGCAGGACCTTTAGCTGTTACCAGGGTATTAAATGTAGCCGTAGGGTTAAGAATGATACTGTCGCCCCAGATCTCCATGTTCCAGGTACCGGTTTTGCTCCAAATAGGAGAATTGGGAGCACCTGTCCAGTCTATATTGTGGCAATAAGCATTCCCACTTGCTATCGAAACAGTTTTACTAACCGTGGTAAATCCACTTGCTGCGTCAAAAAACACATTATCATTCACCGTAGGGATACAGGCGCCGGGCGCTCCTCCGCTGGTAGTGCTCCAATGATTGGGGTCGTTCCAGTCGCCTGAGCCACCAATCCAATAGCGGTCGCTACCAGCAGCGGAAGAAATGGCCCATCCCGAATTTCCGCCGGCATCTGCGCCATTGAATGCAATGGGAGTAATCGAACCGGTCGCGTTCATGTTTTGCATATAAACGTTATCGATCAATACAACGGCAGAATTGCCAAACGCTAAAGTTCCGGTAAGGTTACCTCTCATCTCGATCAACCCTGTACAGGCCGCTGATTGTGCTTTCAGGTATTTATTGATGGTGCTGCTTCCTGAAAAAGAATAGTTGCGTGAGCCTGCCAGTATAAGGGTATCGATGATATTTCCTGCTCCAACAAAATAACCCGCTCCTTTGAATTCCAGTTTACGGATCGTGTTGAGGGCATCAATACGCGCTACACTGGTTGGCGATGTGGAGGTAAAAGTCAGTTCCCCGAAACCGGTACCATTAATATCAAAAACATTGACAGCTCCTGCGTATGTCAGGTCGACCTTTGGATAAGTATGAACAGGCGCTCCCGACTGCCAGTTGGTAATAAAGTTCTGGTTTGAAAGGATATACGAGCCGGTAGCCACCAGGAATTTATTCAAACCTGTATATTGCCAGCGAGTGGTGGTGCTGATAATTGCATTACTGATATCCAGTGTACGTGTGACCTGGCCCACACTCACAAAACTCAAAATTGAAATCGTACGTCCTGCCAGGCTGAGTCCACCACTGGTCAGTGTTATACTTCCATTAGTTGGACTGTTCCAGTCATCTACTATCGTGGCAACGCCACTGCCGGTTTTACGTCCGCCCAGCTGAAGTGTGCCGGCTGTGCTGCCATTGATGGTCACCGTTGTGTTGGCAGACCCACTCAATTCAATAGTGGCGTTCATCGTTACAGTAGGCTGCAACACTACAGACCCATACGCGCTAAACATGGAAGAAGAAGATTCGTTGAATATAACATTACCCACTCCGGCCATCCAGTTCATATTCCTGCAAAACGAACTGCTGCTGGTAGTCACTGTACCGGATGCAAGACCGCTGTTGACATCGAAAATAACATCATCATTCATAAACGGTACGCAGGCACCGCCGGCACCGCCGCTGCTTGTGCTCCAATGAGTACGATCATTCCAATCGCCACTGCCGCCTACCCAATAAAGCGTAACGCCAGCGGTAGTAGCCGGGGGAATAATAGTAAAACCAACATTGTTATCGCCATCAATTCCATCGACGGTGATGGGGGTCACAGGGCCATACGCCTTTACACCGGTAAGAATTACATTGCTGAGATCCACCACTGCGCCCGGGGCAAAATTCAAGGAACCGGTTGTCGAGTCGCCATTAATGTCAGTAAAAGCTTCGCAGGGTGCCCCATCTACGTACAGATATTTATTGATATTAAAAGTGCCCCTGAATGAACTGAGATGATTTGCAGCCAGCAACATGCTGTCTACGGTATTGGTATAATTGCCGTTTACCTGGAAACTACCCTGGCAGGTGATCTTATTTACTGTGTTATTCGTTCCGCTGATAAAAGCAGGCATACTAAAAAAAACTTTGTTTACTGTGTTATTGCCGGCAAAGCCCCCCGCGCCGGCAAAAACCAGCGAATCAGTAACTGTATTCCCATTTCCCAACCTGGCCTGTGAGTTTACATTAGCCAACGTAAAATAAAGTGATGACAGGATGGTATTGTTGATACCGATTTGATTATTGAGACCACCGCCACCACCGATTACTCTATTATACGTACCGCCGTCGGTAAATAAATAACTTAATGCGGTGACGGTAGATCCTGAAGCATTGATAGTCTTGTTAAGACCGGTTACCCGGAACTGAAAATTGTAGGTCAGGTTCGCATTGGTCATTTCGAGTGTCCGTACATTATCATTCTGACTGTAAAACATATGACCGGAAAGTCTTTTTCCGGCCATATTGAAGACACCTCTGGTAACAGTGGTAGAATTGGTACCCAGCGAATTGGTCAATGTGGTTTGCACAAGGCTATCCACCACTGTAAGGCTCCCTCCCGCTTTGTCGATCACCATACCAAATTCGCCCAACACATTGCCATTACTGGTGATCGTATTCGCCGTGGCTCCTTTGAACGCAAATATCACCGAGTAGGTAGTAGTTGGACTTAATGAAAGATCACCCCAAACCTCGATAGTAAATGCAGAATTGGCTGTAATGAAGCGAGGGCTGTTCGGAACAGTATTGCTCCACGTCATGTTGTTGCAAAATCCGTTTGCATCTACGGTAATGGTGCGCGTAGCAATGGTTGTACCAAAGCCGCTGTTGGCATCAAAAAAAACATTATCACCCGGCGAAGGGATAATGCTGGGAATTGGTCCAAGGCTACTGCCCAACCTCCAGTGATTGAGATCGCTCCAGCTGCCGCCACCGCCTACCCAATAATAATCGGCAGCCTGCAGCCTGGCAATAAACAAAAGCGTAAACAAATAGAGTAGACATTTTTTCATAAGTAAAGATTTTTAATAACGATTATTATTTATGATACCGGCCAAAGAGATGGGTCACTCATAAAGCAACAGCCTGCATTCCCGTGCATAGATCGGGCAAGGCGGAGGCGAATGCGCGTACACACCGCATCAGCTAAGTCAATTGAAGGAAAATAAGAGTGGGTGGAGCTAAAACAATAAGAGAACTTTCAGAGCACTCCCGTATTTTATTGATGTAAACTTGGTATAAACATTGGATTTATTTTTTTCATGATATGGATTGGCTCAATCGCGGCAACGTATCGTTACCGGTTTTGATGAAGTAAAACTAGGTGGGTGTGACAAAAGAGGCTGTACAGAATGGAGATTGATTTGTACATTTTTTAGTACATGATTACACTTAACGATTCCGGGCTTTGGGGAGGCTTAAAACCTGTTTACAAAAAACATATCGGATCAGTGCACCGCTATGCCCGATGTATGAAAGGAACAGCTCCTTGTTTTCATCGGCCGCTTGCGGTCACCCCAGACAGGCCTCAGTTCAAATCCTGATCAAATGAAATGGCATTACAAAACAATTCCTTCTTGCGGGTCACTTTTGAAATGTTCCGGTTGTCTACGCTTCGGAGGGGGCTAAGTGTCGGGATCCATTGCGCCTTCAGGAGAGCCTCAGCACAATTAATCCGGCAATAATTGCGAGGCTGAAGCTGATCATGGTGCCGATCAGCAAATACTCGGTCTTTTGTTCCGTTCTATTGGATTCGTTGAAACGGATAATGCCCTTTGCAGCAATGATGAGTCCGATGGCTTCAAATTGGTGTTCCAACACCAGCACCAGGATAATAACCCTTTCAATAATTCCGATCCACTGCCCGGCTTTATCGAGCGCACCGGTTTTGTCTACTGCCCGGCTCCAGCGATTCGTGAGCTGTCCTACCAAAATGCCGCATGGATAGCTAACAAAGACGAAAGCCGTAATCTTGATTAGCAGCGAACCGTCTTCTGTGAACTCCTGCCAGTTAGTTTGTAGCCTGCTCCAGTCGTAGAAGGTGAACCACCAGCATCCGAGGATGACCAGCAAATGAAGCAATTGGTCGACAAGAAAAAATATGGTTGTGTCCGGACGATAGGATTTCCAAATGTCAATGAGTGTATGTGTAATCAGAATAATAATGGCCACGAGCCAGTATTCCCAGCCAATGAAAAGCCAGGCAGCGAACGCAGTAATGGTCGTATGGAGGTACAGCGCAACAGACCGGAAGTGTTTGCTTTTACGTTCGGAGATCCATCTGTCGGGCTGTAATAGAAAGTCCGTTAGCAAGTGCGCCAGAATCAGTTTTGTAAGCCAGATCGTTTCCATTAGTCAATGATTGTTGAAACTATATTTTCATAGTAATTCAAAAGTTGTATTAATTCATTCCATCCGGTTGACTGCGTATGCTTGTTTATTGTTGACGGAGACTTTTTTAATTTCTTAGCAACCTCCTGTTGTGTGTCGCCATTGAGCAAATGAACGAGCACCTCTGCTTGTTTCTCGGTAATGTCTCTAAATATATAATCGATAAAAGCAGAAATTGCGTTAAATCCCTGATTCACTTTTTCGTCAGCAGACACAATAGCCAGCCTCCTGTTTGTTTCGGTCAACCTGTCAAAATTACGGCCTGAAAGAACGAAAGCCTCGTCGGTCGAAGTGCTTAATTTTTTTAAACGCGGATTGGTTTCGCCGATGCCAATACAAGCTCTTATATCATGAAGCGACGAAAATTTACGGGCTTCCCCGCGCAGCAGCAAAGCGACTTTCAACGCTTTCCTGGGATCTTTCAGATATACCTGAAAGCTGTCTCCTCTAAAAAATTCATACTTGAAAGGCGTTATGACACGGGTCAGCCTGTCAATCATTTTCTTAGCTGCACTCGGAGGAAGAGTGGTCGAATTAACAATATCCGCGGTGATGACTGCGCTAATGGGCATAATTAAAATTAGACTAAAAAGGCGAATTTTTCGAATATTCGACTAAAAAGGCGAATTTTTAAAATATTCGACTAAAAAGGCGAATTTGCCTTTTTTACTAAAAATCACGTATTCGCCTGCTTTTCCTCTAATTCTGCATGTTTTAGTCGGCAGACGAAAAGCAGCCCGGATTCAGAATATTTATCTGACCATATAGCACATCTTCCGGGGCTACTACATGCGTACCGGCTATTATCACAATGGTGTCATGCTCCTAAGAACTACATTTCCGACTTTGTTACCACCTAATACATAAGCATAAGCGTCCTGCCACTTTTCCCAACGGATATGTTTGGTCAATTAAGGGAACAAATTGACCTTTTCGAACCAGTTCGTTCACGCGGCCCATGCTTCTGGCGACATTTCGTGGGAAAGAAAATCGAAGCGATTTTCCGGATTTAGTGGAGGGAGGCAATGACAGCCATACATTTTGCCAGTATGGACCCGGCTCTGATGAAATATAAATGCCGCCAGGGCTTAGGTCATCAAATCAATCTTCGTCAGATAATCAGGTAAAGCAACTTGCCACTTTTCTGAAAAATGCGGCGGCGGTTTTCGATTTTTTCCTGGCTTAGAACAGACCATTAAACCTCTGCCACCATGAACCTTATCCATTCCCCCACCGGAATGGCATGTCTCATCGCCTTCTTCCTATCCCTTCCTGCTATGTCATCCATGGACCCATTTCCGCGCGCCCTGGGCGAAGCCATTCGCGAAGCAGCCAACTGGCGCCACTATTGCAGAAAATTATTGAAAGGTGAGAAAGGCGGCCACGGCGAAAGCCTACCCGTGACGAAAGCCTTTTTTGCCCCCATTCGCCGTAGTTTGTACGAGCAGTCGTTGTACGGAGATTGTATCTCCGCACAACGACATTTATAATTCCATTTCCTTACAATATTAGGCTTCTGTATTGTTATTGTTTTCCCTGTTATGCGCAGCTCCACTCAACTATAGGAGATGTTATTACATCCGCAAATTCCCGAGATAGTATTATGAAAGCCCCTCACCCCTGCTTCCGCAACTCCCGCAACGAATAAAAACTATTCCGCCAGTAAATGCCTCCCTGCCGCTCGGTAAGAATCGTCGATTTGATAATGATATAGACCATCACCAGTCCGGCAAAGGGTATCATGAGCGCATGCCACCATTTGGCATGGATGCCCTTTTTACCAATCATCAGAGCCAGCTGGCAGGCAACGATGGCCAGGGCGAAGCAGCAGTAAGGAGCACCGGCCATTAATAATAATGGCACCGGCAGGGCCAGGATCAGGAATGTAACCAGCGCTGTACCTAAGGCCAGCAGGGGCCGGTAGTTGTATACGGAATACATGTTTTTCATGAGTCCGTTCACAAAGGCGGAGAGGTTGTTGTACCAGGCCAGGCTGATCTCTTTTTCACCATACAGCACATCCTGCCGGCCACCGGCACGTTTGATGCGTTCACCCAGTTTGAGGTCATCATCGGGACGCAGGGAGATCATGACATGCGTGCCGGCTTTTTCATAGGCCGCACGTTTTACGAGGTTGAAGGCACCCACGCCCATTGATGCGGATGATTGGGGGTCAGCAATCGTCCAGGGTTTTAGTTTTATATCGAGCATGAGGGCAAACACGTTCATCACAGCTACGAAGAGTGGGGAGGGCGAAGTAATCTCTGCCAGTGCGGTAAGATGGTCAAGATTCTTTTGCTGCACATAGTTTATGGCCTTCTGCAGGGCATGGGGTGCAAATTTTACATCAGCATCGGTAAACAACAGCCATTCCTCGGTGCTGGCACAATAGCCTTTGTATAAGGCATGATTTTTCCCAAGCCAACCGCCCGGCAATTCATCGATGGTGATCACGGTAATCCGGGGATCATTTGCCGCCATCCGCTGCAGGATAGCTGCGGTACCATCGGTTGACCGGTCATTGACCACAATGATCCGGAAATTGGGATACTGCAACCCGCACACGCTTTGCAGCGCCTCCTCTATCTCAGCCTCCTCATCTTTTACAGCGATAATAACAGCAATAGCCGGCGCCTCAGCCAACTGTGATGAAAGATCTTTCATAAAACGAATCTTCCGGGTATTAACAAGGAGAAGAAGCGTCACTCCCACCCACAAGACAAGCATAGCAATGGCGTATATCAGTAGTATCATGCGGCAAATCTAGTATGGGCGACCGGAGGTCAATTTGATCTTAGGTCAAATAATAGAAACATACGCTTACATCTTTGCCCTTATCCGGCTCAGCGTTTCCTGGCTTACACCAAGATAGGAGGCGATATATTTCAACGGTACCCGTCTGACAACTTCCGGGTAATGCTCCAGCAGCAGCGCATACCGCTCAGGTGCTGTTTTGAAACGCTGGTCAATAAACCCTGTCTGCAGAGTCACAAGGCTGTGCGATAGTATGCGACCATTGAGCACACTCATATCATGATGCTTTCTGCAGAGATCATCCAGATGCTGGCGCGTAAATATCAGCACATCGGTGGCCTCGAGGGTTTCTATACACTGCGGACTCGGTACCGCACCAAAGAACGCAGAAAGTGAGCAGGCAAACATATGCTCAAACATAAACCAGTCCGTATACTCCTTATCCTGGTGAATATAATATGCCCTGAGTGCACCTTTGAGAATGAAAAACATCCTGTCAGAAACCTGTCCTTCCCTGACCAGGATCGTATGCGCGGGGTAATGTGCTGCTGCAAGGCAGGCGTCAACATCGGCCATGGTTTCTTTACTCAACGGAGTAATGGCATTAAGCGCGGCAAAAAGCCTGTCTTTCATTTTACCAAGATACGGAAAGTACTCCTTTGCCGAAGCCGGAAGAGCATATCGAAATTACCTGTCGAGCCACTTCTTAAATGCCGGTGCTTTCTCGCGGCTTATATCGATCTCCAGCTTCTGGTTAGGCTCTTTGAGCTTTACGATAAGCTTCGAATTCTCAACAGCCTTTACCGTAAGCACGGCATCAATATGAATTATATACTTCCGGTTGGCGCGGTAAAATTTCTGCGGATCAAGGAGGCTTTCCACCTCTTCGAGAGTAGCAAAATCTAGCAGGTACCTTTCGCCGCTAAAGAGGTACAGGTAATTAAGTGTTTCACGGGCAAAGCAGGCAATGTCGGCTACGGCAATGGGCATCCACTGGTTCCGTACATTGGCCATAAAGCGTTCTTTATACTGGCTGGCCGGGCTGCCGCTGATGTTCAGCGCCTTCATGAGGGCGGAAAAATCGGGATTGCCCTGCTTTTTTTGCTGAATGATATTCCTGCATTTATCAATGGCATGCTGTAACTCGGTGGCATCAACGGGTTTTAATAAATAATCCACGCCATTTACCTTAAAGGCACGGATGGCATACTCATCATAAGCGGTGGTGAAAATAATCGGACAGCTCAGCTGAAACTGCTCAAACAATTCGAAGCTCACCCCATCACTCAGCTGTATGTCCATAAAAAGCAGGTCTGGTTCAGCATTGTTCAAAAACCATTTGCGGGCCACTTTCAGACTGGGAATCACGGCTTCTATTTCCACAGAGGGGTCAATACTCTTTATTTTATTCTGCAGCACCTGTGCATTAAAATATTCGTCTTCTATTATGACTGCCTTCATACAATTCGTTTTAAGCTTCAATTAAGGGAATACGAACAACAAAACTTGTTTTTGTTTCATTGATTTCAACGGGTTTTTTACTGAGATATTTGTACAACGAGCGCAGACTGGCCAGCCCCTGCTTGTTCGAGGTTTCCAGCATCTTCTTTCGCTGCAGATTATTCCTCACTTCGAGATAACCATCGGCCGTAGTCATCTCCACAATCAGCGGCGAGTCGGTATCCACTACATTGTGTTTGATCGCATTTTCGAGCAGGTTCTGCAGCGTCACGGGTACTATCTTCCGCTGCTTATCGGCATCGGCGATACGTATCTGCACCTGCAGTCCATCACCAAACCGCGTTTTTTGCAGGCTGATATAGGTCTGCACAAAATCGACTTCTTCCTTAAGTGATACCAACTCACTGTCGCGGCTTTTTAAGATATACCGGTAAATCTTCGACATCTGCCCGAGGAAATTGCCAGCCATTTTCTGGTCGGCCTCGATAAGTCCAGACAATGAACTGAGCGAATTGAACAAAAAATGTGGATTCAATTGCTGTTTCAGACTTTCATACATCACCAGCGCCTTTTCTTTTTCGAGCAGCTGTGCCTTGCTTTGCAGCTGCATTAGTTTTTCTTTCTGACCAATGCGGTAGCGATAAATAAAATAAGCCGCACTCAACAGCAACAATCCTATCAGCACACGAAACCACAGCGTATTATAAAAGATACTGTCGATCCGGATGCGCAACTGCAGCTCAGGACCTGTCCACTGCTCCCTGCCCACAGCTGCCCGCACTTTAAACACGTAATCGCCACCTGGTATACGGGTATAGTCAGCAAAGCGGTTCTGAGTGTATTTCCACTCTTTATCAACGCCTTCCAGTTTGTAGGCATACCAGTTGCCAGCTGCATTGTCAAAATTTATAGCGCCAAAGCCGATACTGAAAAAACCTTCGTTGTGCCGCAGATGAATGGTATTGTCTAAAACAAGCTGCGGTTTCCTGCCAGAAACATGTAATGTCGTAAAATAAGGCTGCAGAAAATGATTCTCCCTTTTATAGCTGCCGGGCGTAAAACGGATAAACCCATTCTGTGTGGGAAACAACAGGTCCCCATTACTTAAAACAGAGGAGGCATGCTCGGGAAACTCGATCGAAGGCAACCCATCTTTCAGGCCAAAAGAGGTAAAATATTTACGGGTACTGTCGAGCATCATAAGCCCGCTGCCGGTACCCATCCACAGGCGATTATCTGCATCAATGGCCAAAGCACTTACATTGTTATTGATAAGACCATTATTGGTGTTGTAGTTCCGAATACGGAGCAACGAAGGTTCAATAGCACTTAAGCCGGTAAACGTACTTATCCATACCACTCCGTTTTTATCTTCTTTAATATCCACCACAATATTTCCGGAAATATCGTTTGCGACATCATTGCCTGCCTTCCAGCGGTAGTGTTTGCCACTGCCGGGGTCGTACATGGCCAGCCCTTCACCGTTAAAGCCCAGCCAGTAGCGGCCTTTGCTATCATGGAGCAGCTTACGCCCTCCAAAGCCGGCATATTCACTCAAACCGGGAAACTGCCGGATGCTATGAAAACTTTTTCTCCGGGAATCATAATAGTAAAAGCCATCGCGATCGCGGCTGCCAAACCAGTAATGGCCTGCCCTGTCTTTGTCGGCAGAAAAATAAAATACAGCCGGTATAGAATCCTTCCCGGTAAAGAAGATCATTCTGTTCTCCTGCTGTCTGAACAGGTTGATACCCCTACCGGTCGCGATCCAGATATTATTATCTTCATCGCAAAGCAATCCCCGTACAGAGTTGTAATGAAGCACCGGAACCTTATTTTCCCGGTTATTCCATTCGCGGTACTCCTGTGTTGCGGGATTGTATTTTACCAGTCCGTCGATGGTGCCAAACCACAATATCCCTTTTTTATCTTCCACTGCCACGCGGGCCACCCGGCGGTTTCGGATATCCGGTTCTTTATCAAAAACGGGAATTATGCGAAAGAGATTTTTATCGGGTTTAAAATAATTTACACCGTTGTTGCCTCCTACCCAAACCGTACCATCGCTGCTATTGTACAGAGCGGTGTGCAGGTTGGTCGATGGCGTCCATACCTGCAGGGGATTATGCAGAAAAGCATCGAAACGGTTGCCGGCTTCATTGTAATAAAGCAGTCCATTAAGTTGAGTGGTCACCCACACGCGCCCCTGCCTGTCTGCCATTAAAGAAGTGAAATTGGCAAGGGTATGAGGCCCCGATTCGAAGTAACGCCCGTAATAGTCGGTGGTATGCCGTTGCAGATTATATTTCAATAAAGCGGTAGCGCCTTTTGTTGCGAGCCAGCAATTGTCCTTATCATCTACCGCCACCGCAATTACTACCTCATCAGCAATAGCAGGAATTTCTATCTTCCGCGTTGTCTGCATGGCAGGATCGAACTGAAGTAAGCCATTAGCCGTAGCCAGGTAGAGTTGCTTATTGCGACATGTCACATCATATATTCTTGAATGCAACAGCGCTTCTTTTCCCTGTGAATAATACAATGCCCGCCGGGTATCTGTATCGTATGCTATCAGTCCTTTGCTGCTGCCCAGGTAGAGTGTATGTTTATCAACAGCTATGATCTGCCCTATCCATATATTCTCCAGGGCTTTTACAGGCAGGAAGCGATCGGTACCGGCATGATATTGCAACAGGCCATTTTCTGTTCCTATCCAAAAGTTGCCGGCACTGTCGGCTGCCATACTGCGGATAAGGGCAGTGGGTAGCGATGTGCTGTCGCCGGCAATATAGCTGTATGTCTTTACAGAATAACCATCATACCTGTTGAGGCCGGAGCGTGTCGCAAACCACATGAAACCCTTTGCGTCCTGCGCAATGACCAGGATATTACCATCGTTCAACCCATCAGCTACTCCCAGCTTTCGGAAGAAATATTGATTCTGCCTCGCCATAGCGCCGCAACAAAGCAACAATAAGAGCGCTATGACGGTGAGTGGCTTTAACATAATCAAATGTATTATTCTTTTACTGATGCTGAAATAATAGCGTCTGAATGAGGGGTATTTCACCTGAAGTGTGGGAAAATGAAAATGAAGTGTAAGCAGGCGAAACTGCCATCCGGGGAAAATGAGTCTTTTAGCCTGGTCATTTTATCTCCATTTATCCCTTTATTATCTTCTCCTTGTGGTTCATAAGCTGCGTTGCGAACCACATCGGCCCGCCGGCCGTGGAGCCCAATGGTTCGCCAACATTTATTAAGTACAGCATAAGAGCAACTAGTTTCCCAAACAACAGTACCCCTACACTTCATCGCCGATATGTTCCTTTTCATTAGCCATCTGCTACGTCATGAGCGAAGAAATTTTCTACAGCCTTACGGGGTTTTCATTTTTGTGCCTCAATCAAAAATCAATCATTGAAAATTTTATTATGAAACAGTTCTTCGCTCTATTGTTTATATTTCTGTCGGCCGCAGCTGTGAGGGCACAGGCACCGATGGCTATCAACTACCAGGGGGTAGCACGTAATACCAGTGGCTCGGCCTATGCCAGCCAGCAAATAACCGTGCGCCTTACGATACATACAGAAACACCGGATGGTGCGGTTGAATACCGCGAAACACGTAATGTGTCTACCAACCAGTTTGGCCTGTTCAATATACAAATAGGCAGCGCCGGTGCATCGGGCATACAGGGAAACCTGGCAGGCATCAACTGGAGCGAAGCCAATAAATTTCTGCAAACGGAGATCAGCGTAAATGGTCAACCCTTCAACAACCTGGGTACAACACAACTGGTGAGTGTACCTTTTGCCATCAGCAGTCAGCAGGCAAAACAGCTGGTTTTTCCGCTCGACACGAGCATTAATGCCAACTCAAGTCCGGTATTTAAAATTAAAAATACTTCGGCCTCCGCAAACAATGCCATCAGCGGTGAGAGTATAAACGGTGTGGCCATAGCAGGATCTTCTGAAACCAAATCGGGAGTGGCGGGCGCTGCCTTTTCAACACTGGTGGGTGGTGTAACGGGTACCAATCCGGCTCTGGGTGGTTATGGTGTGCACGGTTATACATCCGCCGCCAATTATTCGGGAGCCGGTGTATTTGGACAGGCCATCAATGGCGCGGGTGTAAAAGGCGAAACATCCACGGGCAATGGTGTATTGGGTACCGCCAGCGGAGCGGGAGTGGGAGTAAACGGACAGGCATCGGCAAATGGCTATGGAGTTTTTGCATTGACTGGTTCGGGATATGGATTGTATGCAACTGCAACCGGTTCCACCGGCACAGCTGGAAGATTCACGCAAACCAGTACCGAAGGCAAAGCATTGATCGTAGAAGGCAACCTGCAAATCAAATCAGGCAATACCAGCCCCGGTGCTGGCAAAGTGCTTACCAGCGATGCAGAAGGGAATGCCACCTGGAAAACTCCTGCACCTGTTACATCAGCCCCGGTTGGGTTCCTGGTCAGCGGTGCCGCACAGGGCGGCTTACAAAACCTCCCTAATAATGTGGAGTACAAAATTCATCCAGCTACAGAAGAGTTTGACGGAAGTAATAATTTCTCGCTGTACAACGCGACTCCGTCCAGCACATTCACCGCCCCGGTAGCCGGCTTATACCGGTTTACAACAAAGGTGACTATCAAAACAAATAACACAAATACGAATATCACTTACAGCTACCTGCGCCTTACCGTTAAGAGCAATGGCGTGGAAACGGTAAAAGAAGCCACTGGCCACTGGGAACCGGAATACTATTCAGTGACCGCAACGATCGACAAAGTGCTGGTACTAAAAGCCGGTGACCAGGTTTGGTTAAAAACACTGACCAGCACAAAAGACGGCTCCAATCCCATTCTCGAAACCTGCGAATTTGCCGGATACCAGATCAGATAAGTCCTTGTTTGAACCGATCATTTTCACATATTATTTCTATCCGATTAATTAACACCTTATCCATCACATAATTTTTATGAAACAGGCTGTACTCATTATCAGTTATTTCCTAATGCTTTCAGGGTTGATAGCACAGGCTCCCCAATCTTTCAATTACCAGGGCGTGGCCCGCAATGCCTCGGGCGTACCTTATGTCAACCAGCAGTTAAGTATAAGAGCCTCTGTTATTACCGGCTCACCCGGTGGCTCTATCGAATACAGTGAAACCCGTACTGTAAGCACCAATGCATTCGGATTGTTTAATATCCAGATCGGCAGCGCCGGCGCCACAGTTAATTCCGGAAGTTTTGCTGGCATTAACTGGAGCCTGGGAATTAAATATCTGAAAACCGAGATAAGCATAAACGCACAGCCTTATGTAAATCTTGGTACAACCCAGATACTGAGCGTGCCGTATGCCCTGCACAGCAAAGAATCAAAAGACCTGATTTTCCCTTTCAGCAAAACCGGAGCATCTGTTACCGATCTCTTAAGCATATCCAATACAGACAATACACCAAGCAGTTCGGCAGTAAGAGCCATTACCACATCTGGCAGGGCTTTTTACGGAACGGCTACTTCGGGTGTTGCCGCTTATCTGCAATCGAATGATGGCACTGCACTATATGCTTACTCACCCAACAAGACTGGTATTATGGGCATCAGTAATGGGGTGACAGGCACAGGGGTATCTGCCATAAATACTTCAGGCGGCCTGGCATTGGGCGTAAATGGCAACTTACGGATCTATGGCGGCAATACCAATCCCGGTGCCGGTAAAGTACTTACCAGCGATGCCTCGGGCAATGCTACCTGGCAACCTTCGGCATCTTCGGTAGCCACGATTGGATTTATAGCCAACAACCCCGCACAGGGAGGCCTGCAAAATTTGCCGAATGCGGCGCGATATAAAATCCATACCGCAACAGAAGATTTTGACGGAAGCAACAATTATACATTATATAATCAAACACCCGCAAGCACATTTACAGCTTCGGTGGCGGGCATGTATCGCTTTCATGGTAAAGTACAAATATCAACGTCGGGAGGCACTGTTCTGAATTATGCAGACCTCTACCTTGTTGTTAAAAAGAACAACGTAGAAACGGATGTAGCATACACTTTGGGAGGCCGTAACGTAATTTCCACAGACATTGAAATCGATCATAGTGTGTATTTAAACCCGGGTGACCAGGTATGGTTAAGCGAGCTTTCGCGGGCCGACAATGGCACTAACCCCACGCTTACCAGGGCATACTTTAGCGGTTACCGAATTAAATAAACACTGCCAAACTTTTATTATGAAAAAAAATTTAACCCTCCTTATACTGCTGTTCGTACTGGCTACGTCCAGGGCACAGATGATACTGCCATCTGTAGTAAACAGCGCAGGAAGCAGCGGCGTTGCAAACAACATCCATTTTGAGTTTAACCTGGGCGAAGCGTTTAGCAGCACTATTACGAATGACAATATTATCACGCAGGGACTGCTGCAGCCTTTGTCTGCCGCGCAAAGTCCCCTGCCTGTAACCGGCCTTCAGTTTACCGCCAAACGTAACAATGCCACCCAGGTAAAGCTTGACTGGAGTACACTGCAGGAAATGAATAACAGCGGCTTTTATGTGGAACGGAAAAAAGCGGATGAAGCAGACTTTACTCCCCTTACTTTCATTACCTCCAAAGCCAGCGGCGGTAATTCATCAAGCCCTGTATCCTATGCTTACACTGACATAAACGAATACGCCGGCAAAACCTACTATCGCCTCCGGCAGGTCGACATCGATCAGAAATTCACCTATTCACCCATAAGGATTGCCGATGGAATGCCGGAAAAATCGGTGTTCTTAAAAGCCTGGCCTGTGCCCGTAGCGGATAAACTGAATGTGAAAGTAACAGGCATCGATAAAACAGAGCAGTTACAGGTAATAGATATGCAGGGCAGAATGGTAAAAAGATATGGTGTAACAAACGGACAAACTATTATCATCAGCGGACTGCCATCAGGCAGCTATATATTACGATTGAACAAAGACACACCTGTAACTGAAAAGATCGTAGTGCAATAAATTGAATTCAGGATTATTGGAGACGGAAAGGGCTGTTCCTCTTTTGAACAGCCCTTCTTTTTAACTGCTCCCCCTGAACAGGAGCTAAAATATCCCTTCTTTAAGGGAGCTGCTGCAAAAGTCAGGCACCTTATTTTCACCCGGTCAAAAACCGGAGTTATGAAAATATTTATCACTATGCTGGCCATGACCGCTTGCCTGAATAGTATGGCTCAAAAGGAAACATTCGATATCGTATCTTATATCCCGCCCACGGGGTGGACACCCCAAACCGGCACTGGATATATGGCTTACTCAAAGGTGAATGACAGTCAATGGGGGCAGCTGGCAATCTACAAAAGCACGGCAAGCAAAGGAGATATTGAAAGCGATAGCCAACATGAATGGCAGGCATTGGTGCTGGCCTTACGCGCCATTGAAAACGATGAAAAGACAGCGCCACGCGAGCTCAACGGCTGGACCGTTGTTAGCCGGAGCGGAACCTGGAAGTATAATGGCGCCGATGTAGCCACCATTCTTACCACTTTCAGCGACGGCAAAACCTGTGTGAGCCTGCTGTGCAATGCAACGACGGAATTGTATCTGAAAGAATTTTTGCAATTGATAGAGTCGATAGAACTGATCCGGCCATTAAAATCAGAAGCCAGTCTGCCGGCTGCAGCGAATACAGCAGCAACTCATACCACCGGCATTGTTGGTTTGTGGGGCACCTACAATACGGAAACATCCGGCTTCATGAATGGCACACCAATGACGACTGGTGGCTATTTTCGTAAAGAATACCTCTTTTATGGCGACGGCACCTATCTCTACAGGGCCAAAGACTGGTCGGCTTTTGTAAAAGATATCCGCTTTGTATATGAAACCGGCAAATATGAACTAAAAGATAATCAACTAACTCTTATACCAGCCAAAGGCAAAGGTGAATGGTGGAGCAAAGCTGCCAGCGGCCGAACCAGTGAGTGGGGCAGTCGAATAAAAACCTTTACTCCCTTACTGGAAAAAATCACGTACGCCTTTGAGGTAAGATATTTGTCTGGTATGGAAAGACCCTACCTGTACCTCAGACACGGAAAACCAACCGCCCGCGATGGCAGCCAGAGCAACCAGGAAAATGTTTTACATGAATTCAGTTACGGCAAACGTAATCAATCAGAAGAAGCACTGATTGATACCCCACCCGGAACCAAAACAGGTATGGAAGGTAAAAAGTGAGCCGCCATCAGGTTAATTAAACAGGTACAGTACCTGAAACGAAAACGGCACGCCTTTCTGCTTTGTATAAATACGATTCACAGATGAGCCACTAAACCGGGCTGTTACTGCAAAATCAACCTTTGACAAGGCCGTAGCCCCCAGCCTTCCATAAAGCCCCAGCCAGCCTTTTTCGAATCCGGGATAATTATCGGGCTTTGTCACCACACCGGTCTGGTTATTCGTAGAAGTAAATTCATGCGTGGGATAGCTGCTGAAATTGTAACCAACACCAATACCCCCAAATACTTTAACTTTCTGAGATCGCAAAAAATAATCCATTACATAGACTGCGGGTGTTATATTGAATTGTTTGAGCGAAAACTCATTCTTCATTGTGGTAGAAGTAGCGTAATCATTCGATGTTCCCGAGCCTTCAGTTTGTAAGCTGCTAAGTGATAATTCAAGGCGTAAAAAAAGATGCTGCAGATTTCTTGCTGCAAAAAAATCTGCCCCTCCTGTTACAATATAGGAAAACTTGCCTTTGAATTTGATTGAGTGAAGCCTCGCATCGGCCGAATTAAAACCGAAATTGGGGAGCAAAACGCCTCCGCCGGCAAACAACCTTGGTTTTATCTTTTTATTGTTAGCAAAATTTACCTTACCGGAAGAGGTACCTCCATTTACCTGCGAAGCAAACTTCACCAAGTCCTTCTCTTTGTAATTTAACTTGTCAATTTTCAGAGACTGTTCATAACTTAAAGTGCCGTTGGCCGATAGCAAACTTTTTAACTGTACCTTAAAGTCTTCATATGTGATAACATTACTACTGAGCTCGCTGGTTTTCGAAAGCTTATAGATTAGCTCTTCAACCTGCCCGCCCGCTTTTGCTATATAATAATGCGGTTTAAAATTTACAAATTCATAGAGAGTAAGCTCTTTGCCTTCATTTAATATCCGCAGAAATACGGTTTGCTCATGTATTAACTCTTTATTATAAACTGAAACTTCCCAGGCATTGACAGTGTTATCATCTACCGACACGGTGGCTTTCCTGTAATAATCTCTGCCGGTCACTCCAAAAGCGGCAATATCATTTACAGTATATGAGCGCTCAGTGGAACCTGGTTGCAAAAACGCGATTTGCGCTGGGTTCTTTTCCCAGTTGCGATAGTCTATAGTACCCCAGACAGTATCTTTTGAAGGCAGAACAATATAACCGGGCAGCATATTTTTTTGGGAAAATGACGCGAAAGACAAAGCGGTCAGAAACAGGGTGGTGATGAATTTTCTCATGTGGTGGTTTTAACGCCATCAAATATAAGAAATCTAACTACCCGGCAAAACCGGCTGCATGCTGCATCCCCCCCTTTCCTGAATCTTTGGAATCAACAACCAACCGTATAATAACAACTTCACTAAAAAAGCGCTGGCTCATTTTTTCTCATAGACATTCACCCAACCCGGTTTACCCAGCATCTTTAACTGTACTGTCTGCCCTGGCCTTGCAACAAACTCCACCTGAAACCAGTCGCTCCCCAGGTAAAGCGTGGGTGTGACAGGACGTAACAGAAACTGCCGCCCTTTACCGTTGAGATCGTCTATGTATAATTTGTCGTCTTTAATGAAGATTGTAAACCGGTCATAATCGCCTGTATAGGTTTTGAGCGTGGCCAGGTCAATACTCCCATCATAGTCATGTACCTGCAGCGCATGCAATAACCAGATAGCGCGTTGCTTTTCATCATCAGTACCGGCTGTTGTCATTTTTTTGGTAAGAATGATTGTTTGTGCCTGAAGCAGTGCTTTGTCGGCCGCGCAGGGATGATCGGGCAATACACCAGTGCCTTCCCAGTCTGCGCCAGTGATATAATTCACAGACCGCGCCATTGGTATATCGGCCACAAAACCCTGCCCCAGAGGTACAGGGCCAGTTGGGTGTGCACCACCACCGGTGGTATCGCCAACAACAATAGCCCGTTTGGCAGCCTGCAAGGCATAAGTAAAGTCTTCTGCTGCTGAAAAAGTCTGCCGGCTTGTAAGGATATATACAGGCATAAGCAGGTTGGCACTGTCTGCCTGAGCCGGGTCGGCCCAGAACTGCACTGTTTTATTCAGCCGCCTTTCATAAATATCATTGAGGCGCAGGCTGTCTTTGACCAGATAACTGGCAATCTGCTTTACCATCCAGGGACTACCGCCACCGTTTTTGCGCAGGTCAATGATGAGCGCTTCGGTATTGGCAAGAAACCGAAAAGCTGCGGTAATCGTGGGTTTGGCCAGCTCCAACTGGCTGCTGAATCCGTTAAATGCCAGGTAGCCGATATTTCCATTGAGCACCTGCACGTCAGTAAAAGAGAAATTATTGCTTTTCTCCCGGGCTATACCCGCTTCATCCGCCACAGGAGGTGTACGTGGCTTTCTCAACTCCGCCTCAAAAGACGGTTCATAATATATGCGCAGATGTCTGTCAAAATGAACAGCGTTTATATCGTTCTGTACAGACAAAACGAGCAGAGATGGATCGCTGACCTTTTTATATGCCTGCTGCTTTAAGCGACCGTTTAGATGGCGTATAATACTTTCCGACTTATCAGGAAAGATATAAGTACGGAACAGCGCTGTATTAAAACTGTCGATCAGCGCTTGCTGATTTACCGGCTGCTTTGATTGAGCCAGCAGTACCTGCTCAGCCCCGGGTATGCACAACAATGTAGCTATCGTTACGAATGCCTGCAGTTTCATCGTAATAGTTTCCGATTTCCTATCAAGCCGGATGCCGGTCAGTCAGGCACCTGGTTCCCAGAAGCTTAACCACAAGCATTTCTCCTGTAAGTGTACGGAATTGGTACGTATGGTGCCCGCTGGCGTACATTACAACCTGCACCAATACCATGCGTGTACACTTAGTTGTCCACATTTACGTAGTGGCTGAATTATTAATAGTACCTTACAGCATCTGTTGGATAGGTTTCGCCAAATGAAATGTGTTGTATCCGGTATCCAGTAAAGTTGGACCTGACACATTACACATCTGGCATAAATGCACATACTAATAAATGGTCGGCAAGAGGGCAGACCCTGTACCACCCACATTTACAGATTCCTTCGCAAAAGCTTGCCTGGTCTTACCAGGTCTCCGGCAGAAAACTCCACCAATACTCCCGATCAGCATACATTTTATAGTATGTGCCAGGCCTGACTGTGTTCGGGGCAGATAAAGTATAACCTTTATTTTAATTGCCAAATGCAGAAAGAAAACTTCATTTTAAGATGCTGTTTTCTACTCTCTATGCTTATGGGGTTTCACAATTTCAATGGAATCCATAAACGCTATTATTATGCGCAATGAAAATTCAAAAATATTCACAAAAATCCTGATTGGCTTATCTTCATTGTTTATTGTCATTATAGCTTTTCTTTATCTCACCATCGTTGCTGAACGGCCTGGTTTCGAAAACATGATTAAAGGGCAAACCGATTCTTTAAATACTTCTGACACACTGCTATACCCGCTAAAAGATTCTATAAAATAATAAGCTGGAAAGATCAGTACAGACACTAGTAAATGTCGGATATAGCAATTAAAAGCGACCCTTTAAACAAAGCATCTTCGGCCTTTTAAACAAAGCCGACGGTTTCATCGCACGCTACTTTTGTTTCAACAAAACAACAAAAGATGAAACCAAACAATTACCAGGGAGCCTTACAACAACCAATCAGCTCAGGCTTCAACGCAAAATCAACCGCTTCCGATGTCATCAAAGACATTGACCTCAACGGTAAAATTGCCATCGTTACCGGAGGCAATACCGGTATAGGACTCGAAACGACCAAAGTACTGGCAGCTGCCGGCGCCACTGTGATCGTGCCTGCCCGGGATATTGAGAAAGCACTCACCAACCTGCAGGGTATACCGGGCGTGGAAGTAGAATCCCTCGACCTCATCACCCCCGCATCCATAGATGCTTTTGCCACCCGTTTTCTGGCATCGGGCCGGCCATTGCATTTGCTCATCAACAATGCAGGTATTATGTGGGTACCGCTGCGCAGAGATAGCCGTGGCTTTGAATCACAACTGGCCGTGAACTACCTCGCCCAGTTTCAGCTGACTGCCCGGTTATGGCCCGCGCTCAGAAAAGCTCATGGCGCGAGGGTAGTGAATGTTTCCTCACATGGCCATCAGTTTGCCCCCTTTCATTTCGAAGACCCCAATTTTCTGCATCGTGATTATGAAACACTGCAGGGATATGGACAATCAAAAACAGCCGTCAACCTCTTTTCACTCGAACTCGATAACCGCGCGCAACAGTTCGGCGTAAGAGCTTACTCCCTACATCCTGGTTCTATTGGCGGTACAGAGTTGGGCAGAGAAGCTCCGCTTGAGCTGTTTCAGCAAATGGGCTTCGTAGATGCGGAAGGCAATCTGCTGCCCGAAGTAGCGGCATCGCTGAAAACCATTCCTCAGGGTGCAGCAACTACGGTCTGGTGCGCTACAAGTCCCTTACTCGATGAGATTGGAGGTGTTTATTGTGAAGACGGTGATATCGCTCCACTGGCTGCGGAGGAGGGTATGTCGCCCGGCGTAAAAGCGTATTCACTCGATAAAGACGCTGCAAGGAAACTTTGGCAATGGAGTGAAAAGGCAACAGGACTCTCCTTTACACTCGCCTAATCAAAACAATCCTCAGAAAATATAAACAATGAAACCTCTTACTGATAAAATAGCCGTTATTACCGGCGGCAACAGCGGCATAGGCTATGCCGCAGCTAAGCAACTACGTGAAAGCGGCGCTACCGTCATCATCACCGGCCGGAGAAAAGAAGCTGTGGAAAAAGCAGCACTGGAACTGGATGTAACCGGCGTGGTAGCCGACCAGTCAAATCTTGCTGATATTAAAAACCTCGTGAACACAGTTGCGCAGCAGTATGGTCATATCGATATACTGCTTGTCAATGCCGGCATCACCCGGTTCGGTACCATTGAGCAAATGGATGAAAACACTTTTGATGAAGTAATGAACGTAAATTTCAAAGGTGCTTATTTTACCCTTGGCAAATTCATTCCCATCCTCCGCAATGGCGCCTCGGTGATCATGCTCTCATCCACATCCGCTACTATTTCCCCGCAAAGTGCTTCGGTATATGCCGCCAGCAAGGCCGCACTCAATGCAGTAACTAAAATAGCAGCACTGGAGCTGGCCCCCCGGCAAATAAGAGTAAATGCAGTGAGCCCGGGTCCAATCGCTACCGAGATCATGCATAAAATCGGGCTCGACGACAAGCTGGAAGCTCAACTCGTCAACAGCATCCCTCTTTCGCGGATGGGCAAAGCAGCGGAAGTAGCCGGCATGATCAGTTTCCTGGCGAGCGAAGAAGCAGCCTTTATTACCGGATCCAATTTCCTGGTAGACGGCGGCCAATCGATTTAACTATTATTAGCAGCTATATACAGGAAGGGGAATAAATAGACTTTATCCCCTTCCTTTTAAAAATGGCCCTTAAAACAAAGCGAATTATATGATACTGTCTATTTTTGCATTCATATATTCCCTTTTCAGAAATCTTAAAAACGGAAGCATGGAATATAAAGCCCGCTATATCACAGAAGATATTAAGCTCTCCAGCTATGATGATAATTTTTTCAAGTCAGACATTATGTTTGATCACCACATGCTGGTATGGTTCATTTCGGGTGAAACCAAGATTATACAGGCCGATGCTACTTATTTTTTTAGAAAAGGAGACATCTTTTTAATCCCGCGCAATCAGCTCGCCACCATCATCAATTACCCCAAAGATGGACAACCCCACAAAACCGTGGTAATGCATTTATCGGTAGAACGGCTCCGGGATTTTTACAGCAACCGGAAAGTAACCGCAAAACCGCCGAAATCGCAAAAGATCTACAACTTCAACAATCATCCACTGCTGGAAAGCTGCCTGGCTTCGCTGATCCCTTACTTTGACATGAAAGATGTGCCATCAGAAATTGCTTCGCTGAAAATCACCGAAGCCATCAGCATTCTCCGCTCACTCGACAGGGATATTGATAATGTACTGGCTAATTTTGAAGAACCCGGCAAAATAAACCTGGCAGATTACATGGAAAAGAATTTTATGTTTAACCTGCCTATGGAAAAATTCGGATATCTTACCGGCCGGAGTCTCACTACTTTCAAACGCGATTTCAAAAAAATTTTCAACACTACCCCTCAGCGCTGGCTCACGCAAAAACGACTCGAACTGGCCCATTACCAGTTTGTAGAAAAAAGAAAGAAACCTGTTGATGTTTGTTATGAAACAGGATTTGAAAACCTCTCGCATTTCTCCTTCGCTTTTAAAAAACATTTTGGCTATGCTCCGACCGACCTGCTGGCCAGGTTGGATCACTAAATCCAAAAAAGACCATGCTCTGGGACCCGGAAAAATACAATCAATTTAAAAACATCCGCTACCAGCCTTTTTTCGATCTGTCGGCGTTGATTTCCCCAGACGGATTGAAAAATGCGGTAGATATAGGTTGCGGTACCGGCGAGCAAACAAAGATTCTTTCCGAAAAATTCGACACCGCATCTTTTCTTGGCATTGATCCTTCTACGGAAATGCTGGTAAAAAGCAGGGAACTGAAGAGTGAGCATCTCCATTTTAAACAATCAACCGTTGAGGCCTTTGTTACTGCCAGCAAAGAGAAGAGCTGGGATCTTATTTTCAGTAATGCAGCCCTGCAGTGGTCCAACGATCATTTAATTTTGTTCCCCCGGCTTATCTCGTTGCTAAGCCCTACCGGTCAGCTCGCCATCCAAATGCCGGTGCAAAAAGAGAATGTGCTGAACAGGCTATTGCTCGGCCTTGTACAGGAAGAACCTTATGCAGGTTTTTTGAAAGGATGGAAAAGAGAATCGCCGCTGCTTGGCATGGATGAATATGCACAAATAATGTTTGAGAACGGATTAAGTAATCTCCATATCCTACAAAAGGTTTACCCCATTATAGCAAACAGTGCAGAAGACCTGTTTGATTTTATTTCCGGCTCTTCGCTTATTCCTTACCTTGAAAGAATGACAAACAGCCAGCAGGAATTATTTACGGCAGAGTTTAAACGACGCATACAAAATGAATTCAGTCGCTTCCCGGCTATATATGCTTTTAAGCGGTTGCTATTGTATGGAAGAAAAAGAGGCTAATTCTAATGCGGTCTGAATAATTTTATTCAACTCATCCATAAATCTTCGTTTTCCCAGTTTTCGGGAAATCCACACCCAGAAATATTGGCTGTGGGATATTTAGCAATCAGAGTTAAAAGATCATTGGAAAAATGGTTTCCGGGACTGCAACTATTCAGTAAAAATTTTACCGAGCAAAGTTGATTGTAAAGAAGTAAACTATCCTGGTGAACAGCTGGCAAAACCCTGATCCATAAGCGAGAGGAGGAAATCATCTTTTTAGGTATAAAATCAAATTTCCGATTGAGAATACGACTATGATGAGCACAAAAATTTCTCAATACGGAAAGACTTAACATCCAACTTTCTAAATAAACATAGTTAGGAAGTCCATATATACGGGCAATCAAATTTTTCTGTGGTAATGTTGCCTTGATGTTTTTGTATAACTTCGACAGCGTTCCGAAGGATAGTATCTGTAAAGTTTTCCATGCCGGCGGATAATCATCCGTCCCATATTTACGATCATGATGTTTTACGAATTCCTCTTTACTTCTACCAAGCTCATCATCAATACTTTTAATATTTTCCTCAAATAATTTGTAATCATTTGTACATTGTTCATCATTAAACCAATATCTTCCACATGCCATACTGATCTCACAGATGATTACTGAGCGCAATGAAATCTCAATTCGCTCAATTGCATCGTAGACTAATAAACGCAATTCCCGATCAAACTTATATAAGCAAACCACTTCTTCAAACGTAGATCCCTTCCTAAAAATATGATTTCGAATGTCTGATTGAAGAATTTGCCAATAGCCAGCAAGCCTGTAATATCCGATATGAAGCAAATAATGTTCGGCTGCTGCCAAATCTGTTATTTCTAATCCGCGGGACTGAAGAAGACTAGTCTGATCGGCAATCGATGTTGGCTTTTTATTAAATGATTCTTGAGGCATGGACAAAAAAAAGTCTCACCGTGGGACGCTGTTCTAATGGGTAGCGTGGTGAGATCTGTTAATACGAAGATACGTTTTTCAAAAAAATTTTGGTCGATGTATAGAAAAATTATTTTAAATAATAACCACATTAAAGGCTCGCTAATGATTATCAGTGTATTATTCTTACCCATTGTTCAATACTCGTCATCATTCAGAAAACGCAACCATTACATTCACAACACCATTTAGTTGTTTTCGTGCCTATGTAATGGCAAGCTATATCAAGCCTGGGATGCTTAAGAGTGGTCTGTTTATAAGGAAATAATCGAGCACAAAAAGCCGTCCTGTTTCCAGGACGGCCATCTCTGCTAAAAAATACTCCCTCTTTTTATTTCCATCCACCACCCAGTGCCCGGTAGAGCTCTACCTGGGCATTGAGGCGGCTTCGCTGTATCATGGCGAGATTAAGCTCGGCCTGCAGTGCATTGCCCTGCGCTGTAAGTACTTCCAGGTAGCTGGCCATGTCGCTTTTGAAAAGCCATTGCGCATTCACCACCGCTTTTTTCAGCGTATCTGTCTGCGAAACAGCAATAAACTGCTGCTGTTTCAGTTTGTCTGTTTGAACCATTGCATTGGCCACTTCTGTAGTTGCCTGCAATACACTTTGCCGGAAACGGATCACAGCCTGCTCCCGCTCAATCTTAGCCACCTCAAACTGTGTCTTCAATGCCCCCTTGCGAAATACAGGTTGCAGGATCGAACCAGCAGCCAGGCCAAACAATGAACCGGGAATATTAAACCAGTTGCTCGACTTAAATGATTCCAGGCCTCCGCCGGCTGTAATAGTAAGCGCCGGATACATATCGGCCTGTGCCACACCCACACGGGCATTCGCAATAACCAGTGCCAGCTCTTCTGACCGTACATCCGGCCGCCGGCTTACCATCGCTACCGGCAACCCGGTGCTCAGGTTATCATTTACCGTCAACTCGGTCAATGATGTCTGGCGTGCCAGTTTGCCCGGCAACTGACCAGTCAGCAACTGCAGGGCATTTTCCTGCAAGGCAATATCCTGCTCCAATTGTGGTATCAAAATAGCCGTAGCCTGTTTTTGTGATTCTGCCTGCTGTACTGCCAGTGAACTTACTGTGCCTGCATCTTTGAGCAAGCGGGTAGCCAGTACAAAGCTGTCGTTTAATGCCAGGTTTTGCTGCGCAATCTGCAATTGCCGGTCCAGCATCAGCAGATTATAAAATCCCTGGGCGATCTGTGATACAAGTTGTGTCTGTACCGCCTTTAAGGCTTCAGCTGTTTGCAGGTATTGTGTGAGTGCAATTTCCTTTCTGCCTCTGATCTTGCCCCAGATATCTGCCTCCCACGAAAGGGCCACTGTAGCATTATAATTTTCGATATAACTTTTCTGTAAAAAACCCTGCGCACTCAATCCGTTGAGGCTGTTGTCTGATGGCCGGTTGTATTGTCCGGTAACCTGCAGGTTCACATCCGGCAATTGCAACAGCTTTGCCTGCCGGGCCTGACGCTGGGCTGCTTCCAGCCGCTTTACAGCCACCAGCAGATCGTTGTTATATTGAATACCTTTTGTGATCAGCGCTTTCAATGTAGTGTCGGCAAAAAATGCAGACCAGGGCATATCTGCCACGCTGCTGGTATCGCCATAACTGGCGCTCGTGGCTGTATCAAATTGTGCAGGCAACAGCAACTCCGGCCGCTGGTATTCTTTCCCTACCCGGCAGGCAGACAGCAATACGATCACCGCTACGGCCACGAAGGAATGTTTAATCCATGTTTTCATCCTAGTAAATATTATTTGTGTTGGATGGAAGAAACCGGCCATGTAACATTGCTTAAAAAAACATCATCATCGCCACACGACTGTTTCTTCCTTTATTTTCTTAGCTTAATCTGCGAGGGCTATCCCCTTTTGTATCCCATTATTATCCCTGCGCTGTGACCATTTGCGTACCAGCAGCAGTACCTGATTTTTGAATGCAATTAATAGCTTCATCTCATTTAGTTTTTAGAATAACCAATCTTATGCCAGTGCCGGACTAACTTCTGTAACAGGCCTTTTACGGCTCACCCGTTCGTGTAATGCCTGGAAGATGATAAACAAAACAGGTATAACGAAGAGACCAAAGACAACACCAGTGAGCATGCCTCCCAATGCACCTGTACCAATAGAGCGGTTACCAAGTGCGGAACCACCGCTCGCCCACGTGAGCGGCAACAGGCCCACAATGAACGCGAAGGAGGTCATCAGGATTGGTCTGAGCCTTAACTTGGCCGCTTCTATTGCCGATGCTGTCAGCGATTTGCCGGCCCTTCTTCTTTGCACCGCATATTCAATGATGAGGATAGCATTTTTAGCCAGTAGCCCTACCAGCATGATCAGGCCTACCTGTACATAGATATTATTATCAATACCGGTGAGGTTGATGAATGCAAATACACCGAATATGCCTGTGGGTACAGAAAGTATCACCGCCAGCGGCAGGATATAACTTTCATACTGCGCTGCCAGCAGAAAGTATACAAATACCAGGCTCAGCAAAAAGATCACACTCGTTTCGGTACTCGATCCCGTTTCTTCACGTGTCATACCTGACCATTCGTAAGAGTATCCGCGGGGCAGGTAACTGGCCGCTACTTCCTGAATGGCTTTGATGGCATCGCCGGAACTATAACCCGGCTTAGGCATCCCATTAATAGTAACGGCATTGAACAGATTGTTGCGGTTTACGATCTCAGGTCCATACACCCGCTTCAGTGAAACTACAGAACTGGCGGGCACCATTTCACCCTTATCATTTTTCACATACACCGCATTGAGCGATGACTCCTCTGACCGGTAAGGCACATCGGCCTGCACGATCACCCGGTAAAACTTACCAAAGCGGTTGAAGTCAGAAGCAAAGCTGCTGCCATAATATACCTGCAGGGTCTGCATCAGCTCATTCACAGATATGCCCAGCTGTTTGGCCTTTTCTTCGTTTACATCAAGCATATACTGCGGGTTACCAGTATTGAAGGTGGTAAAGGCATAGGCTATTTCGGGTCGCTTCATCAGCTCACCAATAAAGCCATAAGCCGTATTTGCCATCTTATCGAGCGGACCTCCGGTGCGGTCCTGCATGATAAATTCAAAGCCGCTGGTATTACCAAATCCCTGTACGGTGGGAAATACAAAGAGGAATACGCTGGCATCTTTAACGGCTGCAAATTTTTCATTGATCTGCGCCATCACTCCATCAATACTTTTCACTGCACCCCGTTTTTCCTGGGGCTTCATCCGGATAAAGCCCACACCGTAAGCCGAGCTGTTGGCATTGGCTACAATATTGAGACCTGCCACCGCGCCACGACGTTCCACGGCCTCCACAGTTGTAAGAATGCTATCAAATCTTGCCATCACTTTTTCAGTTCGATCAAGCGAAGCACCCGGAGGCAGGTTTAATGAATAAATAATAAAGCCCTGATCTTCGGTAGGAATAAATCCCGTTGGCGTTTTACGCATCAGGAAGATGGTTGCAACGGATACTGCTACCAGCCCTCCTATGGCTACCCACTTGCGACGGAAAAGAAACTGCAGACTTTGCCGGTATTTATTGGTCGTGGCATTAAAGCCGGCATTAAATGCTTTAAAGAAACGTTTTCCAAAGCCCTGTTTCTTTTTCTGTCCTTCGGCAGTATGCTCTTCGTCATGTGTATTACGAAGGAATAAGGCAGAGAGAGCGGGACTCAGCGTCAGCGCATTCAAAGCCGAGATCAGGATCGCAATACCGAGCGTAAAGGCAAATTGTTTGTAAAACACTCCGGCGGGCCCCTGCATGAAGCCTACAGGCACAAATACAGCCGTCATCACAAGAGTAATGGATATGATGGCTCCCGATATTTCATTCATCGATTGTATAGTAGCCTGCCGCGCGTTTAACCTGGTGCGTTCCATTTTCGAATGCACGGCTTCCACCACCACTATAGCATCATCTACTACAATACCGATTGCCAGCACAAGTGCAAAAAGGGTAAGCAGGTTGATGGTAAAACCAAACAACTGCATGAAGAAAAATGTACCCAGTATCGCCACCGGCACTGCAATAGCCGGTATAAGTGTAGAGCGAAAGTCCTGCAGGAAAATAAATACTACAATAAACACGAGTATAAATGCTTCCACCAGCGTATGCAATACCTGGCTGATAGAGGAGTCTAAAAATTCTTTGGCATTATACATATTGAAATACTCAACGCCGGCCGGGAACGAAGTAGCAGCTTTCTTCAGCACCTCATCAACCGAAGTCAGGATATCGTTAGCATTGGATCCTGCTGTTTGGAAAATAGCAATACCAATGCCGGGATAACCGAGAATCCTTGTATTGGCACTATAGGAAAATGAACCAAACTCCACACGGGCTACATCGCGCAGGCGTATTACCCCACCATCGGGCGCCGTTTGCAAAATGATATTTTCATAATCTTCGTTTTTCGACAGTTTACCTTTGTATTTCAGGATATATTCAAATGAAGCGGCACTGCTTTGTCCGAAACGTCCGGGAGCTGCTTCTATATTCTGCTCCTGGATCGATTTGAGCACATCCTGCACCGAAAGATTATAGGCTGTGAGGCGATCGGGTTTCAGCCACACACGCATGGAGTAATCCTTGGCGCCAAAGACCTGGGCCTGCCCCACTCCAGATACACGTTGTATCTCCGGAATGATATTGATCTTGGCATAGTTCTGTAAAAAGGTCTCATCATACGCACTGTCTTTGCTGTAGATCAGCGGCACCATGATCATGCTGTTCTGTTGCTTTTGCGTGGATATACCTGCCTGCACCACTTCCTGGGGTACCTGGCTGGTGGCTTTCGATACACGGTTCTGCACATTCACGGCAGCCAGGTCGGGATTGGTGCCCAGTTTGAAGTATACATTGATAGCAAGTGTGCCATCGTTGCTGGCCGTAGAAGTCATATAGGTCATATCTTCCACACCATTGATAGCTTCCTCCAGCGGAGTGGCTACAGCACGGGCTACTACTTCGGCATTTGCACCCGGGTAGGTTGCCGTCACCTGCACCGTAGGCGGTGCAATGTCCGGAAACAATGTTACCGGCAGGGTGTACAGTGACAAAATTCCTAACAGCGCCAGCAGTATCGACACAACTGTCGAAAGAACGGGCCGTTCTATAAATCGTTTAAACATCTTGGTAATTAACTGGTAAAGAGAATGAGTTGGTAAGTAGACCTGCATAAAACAGAGCTACCACTGCTATAAAGCGAAAAAAGATTTGTTTATAAGGGCCTTGATCTGATAATGCTGTCGAGCGATACAGGTTGCGGTTCAATAAATGCCCCATCTCTCAGGCGGTCAAATCCCGCATATACAATCCGCTGATTGGCCTGCAGCCCATTTTGCACCAGATAATAACTTGTTGTCTTACCTGATATCTGCAGCGGCACACTCACCACTTTATTACTATCAGCCACTGCAAAGACGAATACTTTATCCTGCAGTTCGTAGGTGCTTTCCTGCGGAATCATCAGGGCATTTTCCATGGCATGAGGTACACGGATACGACCTGTGTTGCCGGAGCGCAACAGACCCTCTTTGTTGTCGAATGCGGCACGGAAACTAATGGTACCACTGTTGTTATTAAACTGGCCTGTTACTGTTTCTACTTTTCCTTTGACCGGATATACACTTTCATCGGCCATTACCAGCTCTACCGCCGGAAACTGTTTTAGTTTTTCCTCAACGGTTTTGCCGGCAAACTGCTGGGTGAAGGCGAGAAAATCTTTTTCACTAAAAGAAAAATAAGCATACACCTCGCGCACAGAAGATACTACGGTGAGGGCTGTTGGATTGCTGAGACCAACCAGGCTGCCGGTACGGAAAGGAATGCGTCCCACGTAACCTTCTACGGGCGCGTAGACTGTAGTATAGCCCAGGTTAATAGATGCGGTTTGTACCAGTGCTTCTGCCTGTGCTACCTGCGCAGCAGCTGCATCATAAGCTGCTTTGGCCGATTTTAGTTGAATATCAGATACCACATTGTTTTGTACCAGCGGAGTGAGCTTCGATACATTGATCTCTGCATTGGCCAGGTTGGCCTTTGCTGTAGCCAGTGTGGCGCGTGCCGTATTCAATTGCTCCTGGTAAGGGCGTGCATTGATCTTAAAAAGGGGCTGGCCTTTTTTCACATAAGCACCCTCATCTACCAGTATCTGATCGAGGTAGCCATCTACCTGTGGACGAATCTCAATGTCCTGGCTTCCCTCCAGGGAGGCATTGAACTCGCGGTAGGTTGTTGCCGGCGACACCTGAAGTGTTACAACAGGCAGAGCCGGAGGTGCAGGAGCCTGCATGCTGGGTGCACCGGCAGACGAATTGCAACCATTCAGCGCAGCAATTACTATAAGAATCCAGATAAACAGAAATAAATACCATGCCTGTACTAATACAGACTTGCGGGTTTGGTTGTTGACGGGTTGTTGCATAACACAGTTATTAAGGACAGTGAGGACACTCTCCAGTTACGAATGATTGAATAAAAATTTGTGGGCTGCACCCGTGGGTGGGCGGCTGCAGTTGGGCGGCAATCGGCTATAACAGTACTACATTTCCTAACAGCGTTAACTAATCAGGGCAAAAAAAAGAGCCTTAGCCCTTTAGATTTTTAATAAATCCTTCCATGGCATCATCGAGTACCAGTTTATTGAGTTCATCGGCCACTTCGGGAGTATTTGCAGTCATTTTTATTGATATTAATCCATGTATCACAGACCAGAACGTGTGGTACTTGAGACAACTATTGATCGGTTTATTATTCTTGTTTTCTTCCAGCAATCGGGTGATAGGCTCCATTACCAGTTCACGAAAAGTGATGGATTCGGGCAGGCATTTATTCATTTCACAACAGGCTATGCCCAGACCAAACATCAACTGGTAATATTCTTTATTCCGAAAGGCAAAATTCCAGTAAGCATCTGCCATTGCTGTGATCTGTTTGCCGGGGTCATCTGTACTACGCTTGGCGTCGCACATTTTTCTTGCCAGCAGGTCAAAACCCTGTTTTCCGAACTCCAGCAGGATAGCTTCTTTATTGGCAAAGTGATCATAGATGACCGGCACACTGTATTCAATCGCATCGGCTATTTTACGGATAGAAAGAGATTGCCATCCTTCTTCACGGACGATTTTCCAGGCGGTATCCAGTATACTGGATCTCACCTCATCCTTTTGTCTCAGACGTCTTTCGGCGATTCCCATATCTCATATATTTTACCTAACACCGTTAGCAAAGTTAAAGGCGTTTTTAAATTTCAGACAAATATTTTTTAAAAAAAATGGATGGCGCGTAGTTAACATGACTCTAATGTAATGAATTTTAATCTATTAGAATCCGAAAAAAACTGGTAAAAAGTGGAGTTATGAGAAAGGGTGCTCTTTATTCGGCCATCAGATAGATGGCTATTGCAGCCAGCAATAAACCTACCATAGTTATGGGATGCGGCACCACGCTATAGAGAATGAGTGAAATTATAATGGTAATGACGGGTGCGAGTGCGGTAACCGGTACAACGATGATGGCCTTACCATACCGTAATGCATATACCAGTGTGAGGGCGCCGATGGCATTGAGAAGCTGGATACCGGCAGCCAGCCAGGGACCATTCAGTCCGCGGTTGACAGGTTGAGAGAAATCGGTCATAAACCAGGCCACCGGTATCAGCAGCAGTCCTGTTATAGTCATATAAAAGAAGATACTCTCTGCCTGCATGCTGTTGTTGGCACTTTTCATAAAATAGGCCTGCACCCCCCAGCAGAAAAAAACTATTATCGCCAGCAACAACCACCAGTACCCCCTGGATTGTGCGCCGGTAGGTGTTGTATACGACAGCAGCACCATAGCTACCAGAGCAATAGCTATACCCCAGGCTCCACGCCGGCTGGCTCGTTCGCGCAGCAGCAGCATGGAAAGAAATATCGTTACTACCGGGTATAGCGAAATAACGGGAAACACGATGTAGGCCGGGCCTTCGCGTAACGCCTGAAAAAGAATGAGCTGTCCTCCCGCACCAGTGAAGCCGATCACGCTGCCGAGGAAGATGGATCGCGGGTCGCGATCCAGTTGCCAGTTGACCAGGGCCAGCGCCACGAGTGCACAGGGAATCATGGTAAGCGCCCACACCACATAGCCAAGTGTGGCAGGAAATCCATTTTTCTCCGGAAGTTCTATAAATGCTCCCCAAATACCCCAGCTAAGGGTGGTGATCAGTGCAAAAAGTTGCCAGGGCCTTTTATTCAAGTTGGTTGCGATTTAGCAATGCGCTACACGATGATCACCTTTACGCCCGCATTTTCCAGTTTCTTCCGGTCTTCTACCGGTATACCGGCATCTGTCACCACTACATCTACCTCCGTCACGGGAGCAATAAAGGCAAAGCTTCGCTTATGAAACTTGCTGCTGTCGGCCACTACCACCACCTGTTTGGCAATCTCAATCATTACCCGGTTCAGATGCGCCTCCTCCACATTGGGGGTCGACATGCCATGCGTTGTATTAAATCCGTCAACCGCCAGAAACAGTTTATCGCAGAAGTAATTTTTAAAATTCTCTTCGGCAGCGCCGCCGACCAGCGAGAGCGAATTCTTGCGCAGAAATCCGCCGGGAATGATCACATTGGCTTTCTGGTGATCGGCCATCTGGTTGGCAATGTTCAGCGCGTTGGTGATGACGGTCAGGTTATTGACATTGATCAGGTTGCGCGCAATCTCCATGGTGGTGGTTCCTGAGTCGAGTATGATCGTATCACCATCTTCCACCAGGGCTGCCGCTGCCTTCCCAATCTTTTTCTTTTCCTCCAGGTGCTGCTTGTTTTTGTCTGACAGGTTGAAGTCAATTCCTACCCTGTCTACTTTAATAGCACCACCCCTGGCGCGAATCAGCATGTTTTTCTGCTCCAGCCTGATGAGGTCATTACGGATAGTCACCTCACTCACTTTCAACTCCTGCGAAAGCGAGGGTACGTCTACCTGCCCGTTTTTGTCCAACTTTTCAAGGATAAGGGCTCTGCGACTGACGGTCGAAACTTTGTCTGGATTTTTCATTTCCTGATGGTTCAAGGTTTAATGTTCTAAATACCGGTTTAGCCATATCGGAATACCCGGATTATGAGAACAATGGTAGCACTTTATAATGAAATGAAACAAGATCCATCCAAAATTCAAGACAAATATAAGCAAATACATGAAAAAATAAGAATAAACAAAATTTTGGAAAAGGATTTACAATTATTATCTTTACAAAATAACGAAACGAAAGATATTTAATAAGATAAACAAAATAGTATGACGACAGGAGAGGCCGTAGGAACAGCTGCAGGTATTATTTTGGGAGAACGAGCAGCCGTATGGGAAGAAAAAGGCGCCATTCATACCGCCCGCGAAATTGAACAACAGCCACAGCTCTGGCTCGAAACATATGTCCGCATTCGCAAACAGGCATCCGCCCTACGCGAATTTCTTAACAACAGCTTTCAGTACGAAGACCTGGAAATTATTCTAACCGGCGCCGGCAGCTCCGCTTTCATTGGCGAAATCCTGGCAGGACCTTTTCAGCAATATACCGGTCGTAAGACTTCGGCTTACGCCAGCACCCAACTGATCACACACCCGCATCATTACTTTAGTAAGGAGCGACGTGTATTGCTCATATCCTTTGCCCGCTCGGGTAATAGCCCTGAAAGTGTGGCCGCAGTAGAAATGGCCAATCGTTATAGCCGCGAGGTCTTCCATCTTATTATTACCTGTAGTCCCAGCGGCAAACTCGCTGTCACCACGGGTCAGGCTCCCAATTACCTGTTTCTGTTACCAGAGCAGGCCAATGACCAGGCGCTTGCCATGACCAGCAGTTTTACCACCATGCTGCTGGCAGGCCTGCTCATTGCCCGTCTTGACCAACTCAGCAGTATAGAATCGCAGATACAATTGTTGAGTCAGTATGGCGAGCGGCTCATCCATCAGTATGCAGCCGAAATCGGAAAAGTTGCGGGAATGCAGTTTGACCGGGTAGTATTCCTTGGGTCAGGTCCTCTTTTTGGTACAGCCATGGAGTCGCATCTGAAAGTACAGGAACTCACCAATGGCAAAATCATCTGCAAATTCGACTCCTTCCTGGGTTTCCGCCATGGCCCCAAAGTAGTGATATCGCCCGAAACCGTTGTGATTTACCTGCTTTCCAACAACCAGTATGTACGTCAGTATGAACTGGACCTGGTTAGAGATGTAATGAGTGGCGAGCCGGGACTTTACCAAATCGAAATCTGTGAAAATGCCCGTACAAAGTCCGGCTATACAGAACTGTCTATACACCTTTCCGAAAACGATACACAGACACTCGATGAAGACCTTTTAGCTGTTTGCAGTGTAATACCCGCACAATTATTGGGCTTTTTTAAATCACTTGAACTTACGCTTGAGCCGGATCAGCCTTCAGCCAATGGCGCTATCTCGCGCGTGGTACAGGGCGTAAATATTTATCCGCAACCGCATTGATCTGAATGAACTGAAGTCATTAACTATTAAACCTGCCTTTTCTTCCATACGCCGCACAATATTGGCAAAATCCAAACACGACAATGCGTTAGCTTTAGCGCAAAACAGCAAGCATGCCTGCAAACGAAAAAAAATATGATGTTGTAGTTGTTGGCGAACTCAATGTGGACCTGATCTTAAGCCAGCTACCGCAGCTGCCCGAAGCCGGCCGCGAAATCTTTGCCCGGCGCATGGATCTTACACTTGGCAGCTCGGCCGGAATCCTCGCAGCTAATCTCAGCCGCCTGGGCAACCGTGTCGTTTTCCTGGGAAAAATCGGTCAGGACGCATTCGGCCAGCTCGTGCTGGAGCATTTGGAAAATGCGGGGGTAGATACCCAGTACATTATCCGAGATCCGCTTATACCCACAGGAGCCAGTATTGGTTTGCAACACCGCGATGACCGGGCAATGGTCACCTATCCCGGTGCTATGGACCACCTGCAATTTGCCGAGCTGCCGCTCAACGTGCTGAAAGAAGCCCGACACCTGCATTTCTCTGCTTATTTCTTTCAGCCCCGTTTGCGCGATGATGTCAATCTGCTGTTTGCTACTGCTCAAAAGCTGGGATTAACCACCTCATTTGACATGCAATCGGATCCGGCTGACCGCTGGGATTTTCCCTATGCAAACGTATTACAGCACGTGGATCTTTTTTTTCCAAATGAACTGGAACTGACACGGGTTACTAAAATACCCGATGTTTCAGTAGCCATAGAACATATCCGTTCACATGTGGCTGTAATGGCAGTGAAACGGGGCAGCGAAGGATCGATCACTATTCATGGCAGTCAAACAATTCATCACCCTGGTTATAAAAGTCCCGGCCTGGTAGATGCCATCGGCGCCGGCGACAGTTTTGATGCGGGTTTTATCCACCAGTACCTGCGCAATGGCAGCCTGGAGGAATGCCAGAACCTGGCCAATATGACCGGCGCCTGGAGTACCACCGCTCCGGGAGGTACCACCGCATTTACCGGATTAACAAATACAGTGCAATATGTACGCAATCAATTCCGACACGCCAGCGCGTCCCCTCCGTGATGTTCTATACAACATCAATAAAAACGGCAGCGCCCTCCTGGCCACCAATTTCTACAACTACGAGACATTAAAAGGAATACTGCTCGCAGCTGCCGAAAGCAATTCACCAGTCATTCTCCAACTCACCCGCAGTTCCATCGAATACATGGGCCTTCAGCCAGCCGTTAAAATGGCCCGCGCAGCTGCAGCCGACCACCAGGTAGAAGCCTGGATACACCTCGACCATGGCGACAGCTACGAACTTGCCCGGCAATGCCTCGATGCAGGATTTGATTCCGTTATGATTGATGCGAGCGAACAGCCTCTTAACGAAAACATCCACCTTACCCGGAGAGTAGTACAACTGGCAGCAAGCTATAATGCCCAGGTAGAAGCCGAACTGGGTTATGTTGCCAAACTGGGGCAGTCAACTGCCAAAAAAGGATTTACACAACCAGAAGAAGCCCGTCGTTTCGTGGAAGAAACGGGCGTACACTCCCTGGCTGTTGCAATTGGCAGTGCACATGGCTTCTACAAAGAAGAACCCCAACTTGACCTTGATCTGCTGAAAGCAATTCATGAGATCACGCCCGCCAATCTGGTACTCCATGGCGGCTCAGGCATCCCACACCCCATACTGCGTAAAGCCATCGAAAACGGCATAAGCAAGATCAACCTGGCCACCGAAATCAAAAACATCTTCACCCGCACTTTACAAAACTGCCTGCAGAGCACCGAAGAGATCGACCTCCGCAAATCATTTCCACCCGCTATCACTGCAGTAAAGGAACTTGTAAGAGAGAAACTGGAAGTAGTGAAAGGAAGATGAGCTGATTTGATGATTTGATGAGTTGAAAATTTGAAGATGGGTAACGATTGAAAAAGAGTTAAAGGATGGATGCATGATGTATTTCCATTTCTTGTTCTTCTTTTTCTCATTCGTAGTAGCCTGGCCGGCGATCGGATAGGGTACAAAATGCTAACCCCTGAAATTTTGACCGGAAATCGCGCAGAATACCACAGATAAATATTTATCGGTTTATTAAAGTATTAACGCTCCGGCACATTCACCCCATTAGCACATCGCTTCAAATTTTCAACTCATCAAATCTTCAAATCATTTCTTCATCCGCATCATCACTGATTCGTGTGGTGCCAGTTTATGAACAAATGGCTGAGCCGTTGTGCCCCGATCTTTCTTTTCCCATACATCAAATAATTTATACCGCTGCTTACCGGCATTCAGATCCTGCTGATTTACTGAATAAATTACATTTTCCTTTTTCCAGTCAAAACGAACCGTCCGGGTGCGGTTGCTCCTGTTTACAAAACATACAGCCCAGTCGCCGCCGGCAAGTGGCTTAAACCAAACCTGGAGGCTGTCTTTATTGGAATACCGAAAGCCCTGGCGTCCCAGTTTGTCCTGATTGATGGCAATAGCATCTTTATTAGTAAGTATGCGAATAGTGGTGTCGCTCATCTTCGTAAGGTCATTACCTGCAATCAATGGTGCTGCCATCATACACCAGATGGAAAAATGGGTACGGTCTTCTGTTTCGGTTTGCCCATTACCTACTTCCATCATATCAGGATCATTCCAGAACCCGGGACCCGCATACGGATACAAATCTGCGTTCAGGTCTACAATACGCATCACACCCAGGCTATGCCAGGTGTCATACTGTTTGATGCCATCAAAGACATTACCGATATCGCCGCTGGTGCGCCATAAGTGACCCACGCCTTTGGCCCAGGTCCATGGTTTCGTAGTACCCCACTCACACAGGCTGAAGATGATGGGATGTCGGGCATCTTTCAATGCCTGGCTCATTTTGGTATAGGATTCTTTTGCATCAAAGCCTTCGCTGTAACACCAGTCATATTTCAGATAATCGATTCCCCACGATGCATAGAGGCGTGCATCCTGCGCCTCATATCCGTGCGAACCGGGATATTTGGCACAGGTCATGGTACCACCACAGTTGTACAGACCAAACTTCAATCCTTTGCTGTGTACGTAATCCGCAACCGCTTTCATGCCCGAAGGAAACTTAACGGGATCGGCTACCAGGTCACCGGTAATACTATCCCGTTTACGCATCATCCAGCCATCATCCAGTACCAGGTACACATAGCCGGCATCGCGCATGCCCGATGCAACCATCTGATCGGCTGTTTTTTTCACCAGTTCCTCGCTGATCCGTGTTCCGAATGTATTCCAGCTGTTCCATCCCATGGGAGGAGTTTGCGCCAGATTTTCAAATTTTTGGGCAAAAGCTGTTATTGCCAGGAGCATCAGGGCTCCCAGCACCAGGTTTCTTTTCATCATAACCGAGTTGTTTTATTTATTGTTTAAGACATGACCGGGATCTGCGGATCACTTTTTTGATGAAGCCTGCCAGCGGCTGTATCTAAGCAGTGCTTCGATATAATAATAATCGGCATAGATCAGCGGCACATCTACTTCAATGCCGCCGGGTTTATGCCCTACCGAATGCCTGAGTAAAAAATTATGCATCTCACCCGGTCTATTGCGATACGCATCCGTAGAAAGTGACTGAAGCATTTGTACGGCGGCGGCGCGGTACTGAGTGGCCTTTTTCTTACCCACCATTTCACTCAATTCCAGCAACGCACTGCTGACGATAGCCGCTGCAGACACATCACGTTCTTCATTAGGAATACCGGGTGCATCGAAGTCCCAGTAAGGTATTTTATCTGCCGGCAACCGGGGGTGAGCTAAATAAAAATCGGCAATACCCTGCGCCTGTTTCAGATATCGTTTCTTTTTTGTGAGGCGATACATACTGCTGTAGCCATAGAGGCCCCAGGCCTGTCCGCGAGCCCAGGCACTGCCATCACTGTAGCCCTGGTGTGTCTTTTTTAACACTACATTACCCAGGCTGTCGTAACATACTACGTGGTAGCTGCTTTTGTCTTTACGAAAATGATTGGCCAGGGTTTTATCTGCATGCGAAACAGCCATTTCCTCGAAGTAGCTATTGCCGGTTTCCCGCGCTGCCCAAATCATGTATTCAAGGTTCATCATATTATCGATGATGACGGGAAAATCACAGGCCGGATAATCATCCCAGGATTTCATCAATCCCACTTTCTTATTGAAACGCGTACCCAGCGACTGCGCTCCCTGTAACAAAATCTTTTTATACTCTTCCTTACCCGTTTGCCGGTAAGCATGTCCAAAAGGATAATAAATCATAAAGCCCAGGTCGTGGGTATTGGTAGTATACTGCTCCTTTTCAACGGCCATCGTCCAGCGGTGGGCGGCTTCTTTCAAACGGGTATCGCCACTATACTCATACAAATACCAGAGGGAAGCTCCGAAAAAACCGCTGCACCACCAGTCAGACGGCATATCGCGCAATGATCCATCCGCATACATCGAATGCGGAATCTTATCTGTATTGGGGTGTTCTTTTAACATCAGCTCATATTGCTGCAAAGCCATATCCAGTTGTTTTTTCACATCCAGTGTCTGCGCCTGGGGTGTTGAAAAGAAAAATGACAGAAAAACACAGCTGATAAGAAATCGGTACATGCGATAGCTTTTAATATTGGTTGGTTACGGAGGAAAATTATTTGGCTTAATGACTGGTTTTTTCCTGTTGGTATTGTTGCCATAAAGCTTCCAGAGCCGAAGCCCCCAGCGGTTGGCGTTGTACCACCAGCCGGTAACGTAGATGCAGCCCCTTTTTGGGCAACAATACAGGCGCACTGCCGGGATACAATGCATTCTGCATACTCACGGCACCGGGCCCGCGAAGTATCCAGCTTTGCATAGGTCCGGGGTAAGGTGCTGCACATAACAGGGATACTGCCGTTTCTTTTTCACCGTTAAAATGTCCGCGAAACTGCATCCAGGGACCACCCATTACTGCAGGCTCCTGTGGCTGCACTGCAGAGTCACGGGTTTCGAACCGGAGGTCAGCGGGTAATTTCCAGCGCATCGAAAAACCACCATACCCTTTTATATCATCCGAACCGCCGATAGCGACACTATCCTGCAGAGGCCGCAGATAAATATCAAAATCAATCAGCCGCAACGAATCTTTCGCCGGTTGCACGCGGATTATTGTTTGCTCTGCAATCAATGCTATCGGTTTCCCTTCCACACTATCTGCCTGCCAGGTCATGCTCCAGTCGAGCAGCACATCGTTACCGCTCTGCCGGGTCTTCAGTTGCTGTGGAATAAAACGGATATGATCAGATACCCATCCATCACCCACCTGCTTACCCTTCAGCAATACCTGGTGCCAGGCCCAGAAAATGCCACGGTGATGCGGATGATCTGCCGGTCCATTCTCTGTCAGGATCTTTCCTTCCATATCATATAATGGATGCACAAAACCCGCCCGCTCATATTTACCGCCAATGGCAGCAGGCTGCTTATTGAAGAAAAGTATGGGCATACCATCTTCAAGGACTTCCACGCCATCTGGGGTTTCCCGTATCGTCAGCTTTTGCCCGACATTATTGCTGCAGGATACTATGACCAGCAGCAACAGGATTCTCTTTATACCAACAGTTATTCCTTTTATCATTTTCTCTTCCTTTTACCCGGCGTGATTGTCTGTTGTGTATCGTTGCGGATTACAATCTTCGTTTTTTCACCATCTACTTCTGCTGTAAACGGGTTCATATCCGAATCTCTTTCCGGGCCTACTAATCTGGCGACTACTGTTGCACTCCAGTCACCGGTTTCGCTGGTGATACCTGTAGCCACCTCCTCACCACGTGCATTGCTCAACTTCACGGTCCGGCTTTTGAGCGGCTGTCCTTTGGTATCCTGCAGCCTGAGTTGCAGTTTCCAGCGCTCCTGGTAAGAATGACCAGCGCCTTCTACCTGTATCGACATAGTGTCGTTGATGATTGTATTGGACTCCAGCACTACATCGCGGGCTATACAATCACGGCAATAATCAAATCCCATGCGAAACGGGCGAAAAGATGGCAATGCACCTTCTGTACGGATAATGGTATTGTTGGCGATTCGTGTACGAATCGTTCCACCATACTTTCCGGCTATCCAGAATGCCGGCACATTGGTGCGAATCCTGTTATTGTAAAAGTTTCCGCCAAAACCTTCGGTACCACCGGTTATAAAAAATGCTGTGGCAAGCGCCTTACTGGCCGGCGCCGTATGAATGATTTCAATATCATTCCCAAAAATCTCATTGTCGCCACCACTGGCGCTGTAGAAAAACGCCCAGGACAATGGCACATAGGATTCCGGTTGCGGAAAATTGATTGCCTTCACGGTAATGCGGTTGTTGTATACCCTGTTACCAAATGCGCCATTGGCCGCACCTGGCTTGGCTCGATAGTCGGCAATACGGATGGCATTGGCGCTATATTCTTCACGACCATACTCGCAGGTAGGGGGCGATGACTGTACACTGATCTCGTTATTAAAAATCTCGATATACTTATGCGTATATATTTCAATACCCGAACCGCGTATAGGTATAATTCTGTTATCGAAAATGCGCGAACTATCACCCATAGCCATGATGCTGTAATGGTTGGTAACAGCCTGGTTATTGGCAAAAAAGTTATGGTGTACAGACGAGTGTTTTGCTTTGAATACGAGACATCCCTGTCCACCGATAAAAGTAGAATAAGCTACTTCCGATGCGCCTTTTCCCCGCAGGTCGACTGCGTAGAAATTACTTCCGTGCCGGTTAATCAGGAATGGGTTGTATACCTCAAACCGGCAATTTGTAATAGTGGCCTGGGGCACATCTACCGAAGTGCTGTTATATCCCTGCGAGCGAAACTGTACACGATCCAGAACGATATGTACATCGTTGGCAGAGGACTGCAGGCCCCAGGATATAGCGCCCTTGCCCGCCTGCACAATAAAACCATTACGGATCGTAACAGTACCGGCGCCTTTGACCGGCTTGATAAAATCGACCGGAGCGCCGGACGATGCATCGGCTGTATAATCAAAAAAAGCAGTCAGCTCCGAGTTATACAGATGATCGAAATGGCCCCGGGCCCAGGTACGTCCGATAATTCCCACACCCACATCCATTGCAGGTAAAATATTCAACTCATCGATGAGGCAGTCGGTATCAGCTCTCACGCGTATCCGGTATTTGCCTGCGGGTAATCCCTGCAGGTGGGCATAGATGAAGCCTCCGCCCAACCGGGGTGAGCGTTTTTCCACAATGGCGCTTTCCTGTATGCTGTCAATGTACCGGGTCTTACAGCTTACCGTTCTCCCCTGCTCATCTTCTACAAACACACTCAGTTTCATTTCATTTTTCAGATCGCCTTTCATTTTGGGATCATGAAAATGGCGGCCCGTAATGCCTGCCATTGCTATATAAGACCGTTGGGCAACGGGCAACTCAATCCACTCAGACCGTACTTCATCGCCTTCTACGAGACTTAGCAATTTATCGCCTACAAACTCATGTATATCGGCAGTATTCATAATACGGGCACCCGGTGCACGACTCAGGTCCCAACCTTGTGTACCTTTTTCAAAGCCGCCATTATCCAGTGTATCGTATGACGCTGCTGCATATACAATGCGGTATCCGTTCAGATCAAGGGTTACATCTTTGCCCAGAAAAATGGCACTCTTTTCGGAAATAATATCATTTGTAAGCACATAGGTTCGTCCGGGCTCACCGTAGTATCCGGGTTTAGACACTGGAATTTCGCCTGGCGCAAGTGCCCGATGCACAACCGGCTCCTGCTGTGCTGTAGTCGTCAATGAAATTATCAATGCCGGCAACAGCATCAACTGCAATAACCAGAAATTACGGGCATTTCCGATCCTGTCTTTAGCGGTCAGTGTTTTCATTCTGCCATCATTATTTTTATTATTTCATTTCTGATCAGATCCAGCCTGCGTACATGACCACCTGCTTTAACCTGATAACTTAATCTTCGCAATGATTCACCCTTTTTCTGTTCTTCACTCAGCAATTCCCATTGCACCCAGCCTGCGGAGTCTGTACGCTTTTCTTCCAGTATGCGACCCGAGTCATCAAGCAGTTGCACTATCTCTCTGGCCACCGGAGTACCGCTTTTATCGCTCAGCTGTATGCTAAAGCTCCAATATACCTGATAGGAATGATCCTGTTTCGTTTTTTCGATATTAAATAAAGCCCCTTCTGTCTGGTTTGAACGAAAGGAAACATCATTGGCATAGCAGGTAGTACATCCTTCCCAGCCCATGCGTACCGGCGATACTGCACCGGTCGTATTTCTCATCACAAACAAATTATTGATTAATTGTGAATGGGCAGCGCCACCATAACGGCTGGCTATCCAAACTGCCGGCACGTTGGAGAAAAAGCGGTTACGATAAAATAATCCTCCAAAATAACGCGGCCCGCCGCATACATATAATGCAGCTGTTTCTGTTTTTGAACCAGGATTTTCTTTCCGCACATGAATTTCGTTGTCAAACACCTCATTTTCTCCGCCACTCGCACTGTAGTAAATACCATAAAGCATGGGAATATATTCCTTAGGCTCAGGAAAGTCTTTTGCCAGCAGATCTATCCGGTTGCGATAGATGCGGCTCCCCAGCGAAGCTTTGGGCGAACCGGGTGCGGCGTTATAATCGCCCAGGCGAATGGCGGCCACACTGTACTCTTCGCGGCCATATTCGCAGGTAGGAGGCGAGGTTTGCATGGAAAAATAATTGTCAAATACTTCGGTGTACCTCGACACATAAATACCAGAGCCCTGCCTCGGTTCAAACCGGTTATTGAAAATCCTGGAGCTGTCGCCCGTACCCATAATACTGTAGTGATTGGTCACGGTCTGTTCGTTTACGAACAGGTTGTCATGTACCAGCGATCGTTTGCCACGGATAGTAAGACAACCCTGTCCGCCTATAAAATCATTGCGAGTCACTTCAGATGGTTGAGGACCACGCACAGCCACTGCGCAGATGGATACATGCCGCTGCACCAGGAAGGGCATTTTTACTTCAAAGCGGCAATTCCTGATATCGGCCCATTGCAGTTCTGCGGCGCCGGCACTGATCCCTCCCGCCTTTATTTCCACATTATCCAACTCCAGTTTCACTCCCTTTGCGGTAGACTGAATAGCCCATGAGTGTATGCCTTCAAAGCCCGCTTCAATCCGCCCGTTCTTAATCCGCACCACACCTTCGCCACCGGCACGCGGTATACCGGTTACAGGTAACCGTTTTTCATAATCGGCCGTATAATCAAAAAAAGCGGGGATATTGATCGCGTAACGCTCCTTCGTCTGATGATCATAATGTGCCAGCGGCTGCGTCTTATCAACAATGCCGATACCCACATCCATAGCAGGACGGATATCTACTTCATCTATGAGGCAGTCTGTATCGGCTTTTATCCTGACACGGTAACGCCCCGCCGGCAGGCCGCGAAGGTGCGCGTACACAAAACCTCCTCCCAGCCGCGGCGAACGGTTTTCAACCGGACAGGCCTGCCAGAGGCTATCGCCATAATTGACATTGCAAACAACATCATTTCCTTTTTCATCCTCCACATACACGCTGATGCGCATTTCATTGGCCAGGTTGCCTGCCATTATCGAATCATGATAATGGCGTCCTGTAATTCCTACCATCGCAAAATAAGACCGATCCTGCACCGGCAATTGTACCCAGGGAGAGCGCACTATATCACCAGTCTGTAAACTCAGTAATTTTTTGCCCAGAAACACATGCACATCTGCGGTATTGCGCACCTGGGCCCCCGGTGCTGCCCGAAGATCCCAGCCATTGCTGCCATCTTCAAAGCCGGAGTTGGGCATATGCCGGTATTTACCTTTGGCATAATAGATTGTATAGCCATTGAGATCAAGTTCTACATTTCCTCCCAGAAACAGGGCTGACCGGTCTGCTACGATATCGTTCATCAGAATATAACGCGCACCCGCCTGGCCATAACCGCCGGCTTTATATACCGGAATCTCACCAGCCTGCGGAACACGATGCGGAGTAGGCCGGTACTGACCGGTGAGTGCCGGACAGATTCCGAGCAGCAGTAATAATATGGATGCAGGCTTACGCATTCACCTTACGTTTACGGTACCACTGAATGAAAGCAGGTAATATCAGTAACGCGGGCAGTATCCAGATAGCCCAGTAAGAAAAGCCTTCAAACCAGTTGCTCACATTATATACATGTTTGTGTTTGCCGAATATATCAACCATAAGATCGGTCGTATAGGGATCTACAGCTTCCTTATAATATAAATCGGCCATGCGGCTGTAGGGTTCGCGGGCCAGTTCAGGATTAGCCGTAAGTGCTGCTGTATCGTGTGGCACCACTATACCAAAGTCCGGATCGAGCAACAACACCGAATCGTTGGGAATTTCTGCCCGCACCACTACATGGCGACCGCCCACATCCAGCAACTCTGCCTTTATTCCATATTCTTTCAGTATCCCTTTTACCACTATAGAGTGCGAAGAACAAAGCCCCACACCGCGTTCAAGATTTTTCTTATAATTGGCAAACTCATATCGTTCATAACGTGCGGGCCTGATATACGAAGCCGCCCAGAGCATATAATTCTCCCATACCGGCACACGCATGTGAAAGCGTTCTATTCCTTTTGTCTTCCAGTAATGTGCAAAACCATTATGCACCAGAGCATTTACCCGTATTGCAAAATCATGATCTGACTCGCCGGTTTTTTTCTGCAACTCCTTTTTAATATCCGGATAACGGATCACCACATCATTGAGCCGGTTCTTGATTTCATGCTCAAGGGAATATAGCTCCGGATTACGAAGACTGCGAAAGAGGCCATAAATATTAATGCCCAGTAACAGCACACCCAGTGCCAGCAGAGCGCGGGATAACCATTTCATATAGCGTTGTTGATTTTATTTAAGGGGTGAATGAAAATACAGTTGTACATCCTGCCAGTGACGAAGCATGATCGTACGTTTCAGGTAGAGTTGCTTTAGTAGTTCCGGTCCGAGAATAAAATGATCTTCATAGCGCGGATCTTTGGTCACAATTACCTGTTCTGCCCCCCCTTTTTCAAGCAGGTTTATCAGTTCGGTCGTATTATCCAGTTCATCGCGCATGATGTTATTGAAAGGGATATAATCCGGGTGACCCGACCAGTCAAATTCCTTGCCGGCTGCTTTACCTGCAGGTGCTGCGTAAACCAGTTCACGGTCTTTATCGCGAATGGCCTGTGCAGCCGAAAAATTGGCGCAGCTACGCATGATGCTGCCATGTATTAACAGGCCTGTTGCCATTTTGCGAAACAGATCAGCCTCTGGCCCCTTTGCTTTTAACTGCAGCAGGGAAGAAGATACTTTGCGGATGCGGCCCAGATAATTTTCTACCACAGCAGTTTGTACCGAGGCTTTACCTCCGTGCAGATCCATATAATCCATACGTGCCTCCGTAAGAGAGGTATTAAAGACCATGGGCAGGAAATAATTTTCCTCATCAGGCTTCAGCAACTGGGGCGCCAGCACCAGCGGCCGGTTGATCAGTCGCATAGTCACTCCCCAGTAAAGGGAATGCACCCTGGGGAAGGTGGCAGCCTTGTAATCCATCGCTTCATTGAGGCGCTCCAGTGTTTCCTGCAGCAACAGCGCTTCTCCCTCGCCGGCCCACTGGCGGCAGGATTCTGCCAGGCGCAGCCTGGATTCTACCGCTCCTTTAAAAGGTTTTTGTTTCAACTGTGCTGCCAGCGTCTGAAGAATAAACTCAGTCATATAAAGCGGCTCAGTACCGCGGTCATAAGCGGCTCTGAACCCAATGAATACTGTACTCTGTGGGGCCTCATTAACCTGATTGGCTTTCTCGATCAGCGACACCGGATTAATAATACCCATTACCGGATAGAGGCTGCCAAGGGTACCTCCCATTTGTATCAGTTGCCGGTCTGGACGGCTTTTGAAATAACAGTTGGCAGGAAGTTTCACTTCTATATCGCGGCGCTCTTCTTCCGAAAAATTGGAATTGCCCTCATCGAGATAAACAGCGAGCGGCCGACCCGCCCGTTTTGCGCCTTCCTGAAAAGTTTCGAGCAATAGTTTAACACGGTCACCTGTAGACAGTCCCTTGCAATGGGTAGGGCCATTAGCGCCCGAATAAAGCCATTCGGACCAGCAAATACCAGCCCCTGCATCATTGGTTTTAAATGAAAAAGAAGTGATCTCAGGAGCCTGCTTCAGCATTTCAGCGAGCATCGAGGCATACATTTCTCTCGTGGCTGCCACGCTGATACAGGGAGCAAATGCCTTCTCCGTACTACGGCGCGGATGATCTACCCGTGGGCCCATCATTTCGGGGTGAGCGTCGAAAAAAGCCAGCGGCAGAAAGTTAGGTTCATATCCCAGAAAAGCCGCTTCCATATCATACTTACGCAGGATGCGGATTTTATCCATCAGCAACTGGCGGTTCTTTTTTACAAAATCTGCAGGTACAAATGGGGCAAGATCTTTATGCGGAAAAAATTTAAAAGGAGTGGGATTAGCACTTGCATACTCATGCCAGGAGCTGCCCTGTGACGGAATTTCGTGCCAGCTCTTATCGGCAAGCGTACTTACCGATACCTGCACTTTGCCATAAGGTTTTAAGACTGCAGCCTGACGAACCAGCTTTTCAAATGCCGAAAGATCATTGAGCGGAATATTAACCACAAAAACCCTTCCTTCGGCTGCTGGATGACCTGGCTGACCATTTTTACCGGCAGCCTTCGCAATCCCCAAAAAGAAAAGGAAAGAAAAAAAGAATAACGGTTTTTTCATCATGGAAAGCCTGTATTTTTAAATATGAAAGCAAATGATAGAACCAAAAATAATAAAATAACAAATAAAAAGCACTATTTTTTCTTTCATTAGCTTACATTTATACGAATAATTGAAAAATAAATAACGTTTTGAAACATTTAATTTTCAAAAAAACGCAATTCTGCTTAATTGCTTTAGTCATTGGGACACTTCTCGGCGGGCCACTTTTAGCGCAAACAGACCGCGCTCATTACAGCAGGGTATTTCAGCGTGAAAAACCATACCGGGTGTATTTACCCGCCGGTTATGAAGGCAATCTATCAAAGCGTTACCCGGTTGTCTATTACTTTCATGGCAATAAAGGCGATCACCGCTTGCCCTATGAGGGGGTACAGACGCTGATAGACAGGCATCAGCTCATACTTGTATGCTGGAACGGACGATCTGCAGATAGTGATGAAAGACCTTATAATAACGGGTACCACTCCAATGTCAATTATCCCTACCAGTTTCATGAATACTTTATCGAATTCATGAACCATATAGACAGTGCTTACCGCACCATCGCCGACCGCAATCACCGCGCAGTCTTTGGTCACTCGATGGGCGGCTTCATGGCCTACTACCTGGCGGGAAAGTATCCGCAAAAGGTAGGACTGGTGATTAACTCTAAAGGATCACCAGAATTTTTTGTAGGGCAGCCCGGCAATCACACACTTATACAGCACCGGCATTTAATGAAAAACCTGAAAGGCCTGGTCGTTCGCTTTCAGGATGGTATCATTGGCGAAGAATTGCATCACCTCAACGCCGAAGTACACCAGGCAAGCCTGCTTACAGACGGACTGCTGTATAACTATCAAACCTACACAAGCACACACAATCTTACATCCGAACAATTTTGGGAAGGACTGAATTATGCTGCCGCCAATTTGAGCCGCATACCCCCACCACCCACCGACTGGTATCACGCGGATATGTACCCCTCCTTTACGGTTTGGGATTATGAAATTGAATCAACACTCAAAGAACCGGGCTATATCGAATTAATAGGAGTCAACAAAGCCGGGTTCAAAATCCAAACGCGAAAATGGTTACCAGACGGCATCAGCATACCGGGTGTAGATATTACTGTACGCACAGCAGCGCAATACAAACCAAACCAGCCTTATACTATTACAGATTTTTCGCCTCTTACCGGTCAAAGCAGCAAATGGACAGCACAGGCCGATGCACAGGGGCGTCTCAAAATTGAAACCGACCATCAGCCACACGTCATCGGTATTAGCGAAAAGAAATCTGCCGCATCACCTGCCATCACCCAATTGAGGTCACGGAATGGAAGCCGCTTTTTGTCACCAACCGGTGGTTCACTCAATCTGCGCCTCTGGAACAGAGGTGGCCAGCCACTGGATCAGCTGACAGTAAAAATAACCACGTTAGCAAAAGATGTTGTTATCGACAACCCGGTTATACAGATCAAACGACTTCGTGCGGGAGAAAATAACTGGATGACAGACAGCTTCAAAATACATATACTAAAGCCCCCACCTGCAGATGGTGTCAGCCCCTACATCAACTTCCAGCTGGAATTTCGCGATGCAAAAGGCAACAGCTGGCATGACGAAGCAGATATTCTTCCTTTTTACAATGTGCCGGAATTTGCTGAAGTGGGTATTGATGATGGCGACAGCGAAATATTTGGCAGCGGCAACGGTAATAATATTGCCGAGCCGGGCGAACTGATCATGATCTACCAGGAAAGTCATCGCACCCGGTTGTATTACGATGATCCTTATATTATCAGCGAACGCCTGTACGATGAATTACAGCCAGACAAGTGGGGCGATGGATATGCATTATCATCGCTGGTCCGCATATCACCGGATTGCCCGCCTGGCCATGTCATCCGCTTCCTGGCCTGTTATGAGGTAAAAGAATGGAAAACCATCAAACGAAAAGTAACCTGGGGTCAATTTGCCATTACGGTAGGAGAAACAAAAAAATGAAACCGGTACGTTGTTTTATTGCCTGGCTGATTGGCGCAACAGGTTTGTTGCCAATCAGCGGCTGCTATGCCCCGCAATCGCTGCGGCAATCATCATCTACACTATACACAGAAGGCAGGATCATTACAACCGACTCCGGCAGTATCCGTATCTTCTGGCCCGGCACCAGCATTCAGGCCCGTTTCGAAGGATCGGAGGTGCGGATGCGTCTCTACGATGATGCAGGCCGCAATCATTTCGCAGTTATTATCGATGATACGTTCCACCATAGCTTTCGTGCCGATAAGGGAGAAAAAGAATACCTGCTCGCATCGGCGCTTCCGGCAGGCAGGCACCAGGTGGCCATTTATAAAATGACCGATTGGTTTGATGGCGAATCTGTATTTTATGGTTTTAAATTCCCATATGGAAAGCCTGTTGCAGAAACCCGTAAACCCCGTTACCAGCTGGAATTTTATGGCAACTCCATCACTGTGGGCGCCGGCATGCTCACACGCAGTCATCCTCTTTACGCCGGTAGCAGCACTAACAATTATCTGAGCTATGGCGCCCTCACTGCCCGGCATTTCAATGCTTCGGCCCGTTTCATTGCCAGCAGCGGCATTGGCCTCATGGTGAGCTGGGGTTCACTCATCATGCCTGAAATATATGACCGGTGCAATCCTGCCGACAGCAGTAGCCGTTGGAATTTTTCGTCCTATCAACCCGATGTGGTAATTGTCAACCTGATGCAAAACGATTATGCGTTGCTGCAACAAAAAAACAACAGCCAGTTTATTCGCCGGTTTGGCTCCGCATCGCCAGCAGCAGATACGATCGTTGGCCGGTATGCCGGTTTTATAGCGCAGATCCGCGCACATTACCCCGATGCTTATATACTTTGCTGCCTGGGTAGTATGAGTGCAGTTCGCCCGGAATCACCTTTCCCTGCATATATTCGAACCGCTGTAGCCTCATTGAATGATCAGAATATTGGCACCCATTTTTTCCGGCCTGTTGCAGGCAATGAACACCCAACCCCCGAAGAACATGAGATAATGGCCAGAGAGTTGATACAGGTGCTTACACCGATCCTCAGTAAACGATAAATACATAGTAGCACTTGCACATCATCACTCCCCTTCAAGACTGACGCGTATCTGCTCATTTGTTTTTGCACCTTTCAACAGTAATCTGATCCTGTACAATCTATTTCCCCACACGCTACTGAGTTTTTCATCGGCCAGTGTAATCTCTTCGCTCACAGCCGTGGCCTGCAAAGCGGGAAACTGCATCCGTACCACTTTTCCGTCCATATTAAATGAAATATAGCCACTCCCGATAATGGGTTTTACGGCACACATAAAACTCAACCAGGTACTGTCTTTGTGCCGTGTAAGCTGAAACCGATCGGTGATTATAAACTTTTTTCCGGATTCAGCCAGCCAGTACTTACGGATCCAGGAACTCAACTGAGCACTGGCAGGATACGCGCCGGTAATATCAATGGTCACTGATACACCTTTGCCATCAGACTCATTCACATTGAATGACGATGCGTGAAATTCCTTTCCTTCTTTTTGCTGAACGCCATTAATATTGGGCAGATTATGATAAGCCGATTGCATGGTCCATATCTGGTACCGTTCCTCGCTAAACGTACGGGCTGAATAAGTTTCCACGCCTACATCAATCAATAATGGTTTATTCCGGTAATAAAGAATAAAACTTCCTGCATCGTTGTGGTTATGGCTTTCATTATTATGACCGCCTTTAGCCGCGAAATAAAAATCTCCTTTGCGGTAACCGGCCACCTGCAGGTCGGGCAGGTTGAATTGCTGTACCGGATAGCATACAGTATCTTCTTTCAGAATATCCTGCACATGCCATAGTGCTTCCATTTGTCGATAAAGAGTACCGCGAAGCCGCCCTTTATCCAGGCCCTGCCTACGGGCCATTCGCGCACCGAAAGCCCTCAGTGTTGCATTGCCGGTTCGCTGGCCATACCGGTACACCAGCATGGGGTTATAACGAATCTTCGCAGAAGCGTCTGCAAAATTGACGAAGTAGTCGTCTGCAATCCAGACCGAATGCAAATAGTTTCCTATCCGCCGGATCAATGGTTGCTGAAACAGGTCAATGCCTCCATTGCTTGCTATATACAAAAACTCCAGGCAATCAAAGAGTGCACCGCCGGCACGATCCCAGTAGCCGGGCCCTTCGTCACAACCTCCATCTTCGGGATAGTTATTTAAGAAATTATCCAGCACTCTTGCCATTCTTGTTATATCATTATTACGCCTGGTTTCATTTGTGTCAAGCAATGCAGAAGCCACTACCCAGTTACATACCACCCAGGGGTTCCAGTTATTGGGAATACGCTCCCCAAAGCCCATCCACCAAAAATCATCGCGCTCCCTGTTTGGCGCCAGCACACGACGCTCTACCTCCTGATTGATACGGGCGCATAACAATGGCGATACGGAGTCAAGCGCCGGCTTCAGCAGATAACTTGTCCACGCGAGTAAGGATGCTGTTTCGGCAACTGAAAAATCGACTGTTGGTTCCTGCATATCCGGTAAACCAAATCCCTTTTTCTGCAAATACAAATGTGCTGGCAGGCCCCAGTACGAATCTTCGCAAATGGCCCAGATGCCGTTGGCGATATCACGTACAAAGCGGCCCCTGCCTTCAATACACTCTGCCATCACCAGGCTGCTCAGGGCTTCGCGGCGGGCAAAAAATGCATCCTGATAGCGGCCGCGTACACCGGTTTCTGCAAAATCCAGAAATAAGGTGGCTGAAAGCGTAGGCCATGTATGATTCAGATATTTCTCACCGTTTGCCAACAAGAAAGCTGCGGCTGCCGGGTCGGCCTGTTCCCACGCACTTCGCTGCGAGCGATCGGGAAAAGACGCACGCAGCAACTGTGGGTTTAGCCATTGGGCCGGTTGATTTTTCTGCAGTGCGTTACTCACAAGGTTACGCTGCGCGCAGAGATGAGTTATACCAACGAAGGCAATGAAAAGTGCCAATAAAATTCTTACTGTCATATTATTTACCTGTAGATAAAAAATAGTGTCTTATAAAAGGCCACGCTCCGGCCTGATAGTAACGATGGCCCTCTGCCCCTTCAAACAACTGCAGATGCGAACCAGCACCGGCAGACTCATAAATTTTTCTTAGCTCCTCAAAAGCTTTCCGCGTTTCTGTAATCGGATAAATGTCATCTTTCCTGCCATGTATTACGCTGATGGGGCGGGGAGCTACCAATCCGGCCACATCACTCATGCGACCCCAGTTCATTATACCCGGAATATAATTGCAATCGCAATGAACGATACTGCCAATACTCCCTTCGAATGTAGAAAAATAAGATGCAGGTGCGGCTATTGTAAAACGCGTATCGATAGCCGCTGCAAAAAGCGTAACAGTACCACCGGCGCTATTGCCGGTGATCGCCACGCGCGAAGTATCTACTTCAAAGTTTACGATCGCCCAATCCAAGATGCGTTGCATATCCCACACCCGATCACCGATAGGTGTTCGCCCCAGCAACAGGTCATGCATGAGTTGTATTCTGCAGGAAAAAGGTTTATCCTCCCGTTTATCATCATCGTCGCGCGTATCACCAAAAGCCCGTGTGGTGGGAGCAATGGCTATGTAACCTTCCTTAACGGCCTGCACGGCCACATCACGCTCGCCGGCCCGGATTGAAGCCTGCTCGGCACTATCGGCATACACACCTGCATAGGCCTGCGTGCTTCGCCCATGTCCATGCGGTGTTAATACGAGCGGCTTCGGCCCTTTTTTGCCGGAAGGCAGTAAAACAATAAGCGGCAATGGAACAGTAGGCTCCGTGTTTACTATCCAGAACTGGCGGACAAAGCCATCTGCCTTTTCTTCACGCAACAATTTTCCTGTGGGTCGAAAATCTGCCAGTTGCCGTTTCAGCTGATCAAGCCCAAGCAAGGCTGTTAATGCAGCCCTGGCATCGGCTTGCCATTGCTGCCAGTTCGCCGCTCCCCTGTTTTCAAAAGAAAATCGTTGTGGGGAAAGGGCATAGTTAGAGGAAAAGTGCCTGGACGAACTATATACCTGATCCGGTCCTGCTGGCTGCACAGCCTGGCCAAACATTGAACAGGGTGTCACCAACAACACTATCAATAAGATGAAACTCCTATACAGATTTTTTTCAAAAAAGTACATAAAGAGATTTTACTACCGGCATAAAAAAAAGCTGAGCAGTTGGTAGACACCCACCGCTCAGCAGAGATTGCTAGTATGAAAGAATTGAGTATTACCTGAACTGTTTATTAAAACTCTGGCGGATACATACCCTGGCGTGGATGCAGCATGGGCAGCCCCGCTTTTTTATCCCACCATACTTTACTCATCAATGTGTTGCCCTTGCTCAGCCTGCTGATAGCCTCTTTTACATTTGTCTCATTGCGCAGCAGTTCGGCAACCGGATAAGTGAGGCGGCGGGGAATATTGCCTTCGGTATCACCCAGTGTTTCGCCGGTCCATATGCGGGGGTAACCGGTACGGCGAAATTCTGCCCAGGCCTCATACGTATTATAATAGATGCCCAGCCATTTCTGCACAATGATCTGTTCCAGTTTTTCTTCTTCAGTACCGACGAGTATTCCTGATGCAGAGGCCACATAGTTATTAATATCGCTGCCGGCAACACCATATTGCGACATGGCTGCTTTAATGCCTTCTGTAAACATTGTTTGCTCATCCTCATTACTGAGATTTGCCAGCGCAGCTTCGGCGCGCAGGAAATAAACTTCTGCCGCATTCATCACAACGATGGTATATACAGGCTGTAAAAAAGATACTGCCATGCGCGAAACCGAATCAGTAGCATATCGCTCCTGCTGAGTGGGCCCCAACTGAAGTGGTACACCCCGATAGCCTGCAATAGGCGAATTGGCCTGGCGAGCCAGGATAGACATACGGGGATCATTCAGCTTCTTCAGATTATCTGTAAGCGTAAAAGACACCAGCATATTATTGGGCTGAGTAGAGTTGCGTGTGAAGAAAGGATTGTTATTGGCAGAGTTGCCGTCATTGAGCGTAGCCAGCGTTATATTCTGAGAGTTGGTTGTAATCAATGGCTGGCTGATTACTTCTGAAATATGCTGCGCGGCCAGTGTAGGGTTTGCATAACGTATACGCATGGCCATACGCAGGCGCAATGAGTTTGCAAACCTTCTCCAGGCGTCCGCATTTCCTTTCAGTAAAAGATCGGCATTGCCAAAGCTTATCTGCGAGCTGGAATTATCTAACTGAGCAGCTGCTTCTTTCAGCTCTTTCAACAGATCGGTATAGATCGCTTCCTGCGTATCATATTTGGGTTGAAGAATAGTCTGGGCCACATTATTCAATGCTTCCGTATAAGGCAGATCGCCGTAACAATCTGTCAGCATCTGATATATCATGGCTTTTGAAATACGTGCTATGGCATTCTGATTTGCCTTCAGCGGATCGGATGCCGTCAACCGGATCACTTCGGCCATATTGATCAGATAGCTGCGGAAGAAAGTGTTATAGGGATTACCCCAGTCGCGCTCCAGAAATATGTTACCCGCCGATGGATTTTTATAGTAACCGGAATAATCGGCAATCAATCCCTGAGCCGGTATTTCAAATACCACTCCTTTGATAGCCTGGCTAAAGAGCAGACCCGGCTGAATTACATCGCCAGTTATAAGCGTGGGATTGGTATTGATTTCCTTAAAATCTTTGGTACACCCCCCGGCCATGAGCAGACCGCCTAACACCAGTGTATGAATGAGATGTTTGATTCGCATAAATTAGTTTTTACTGATCAGTTAAAATGAAAAGGAAAGATTCACCCCAACGCTGCGGGTATTGGGCACGCCAGTCGATTCGAAACCCTGTGCCACTGTAAAGGGACCAAAGCCGCCTTCAGGATTGGCGCCCATCTGCTTGATTTCTTTATTCTGATAGAGATAGGCCACGTTGCGGCAAACGGCTGACAGTTTCGCACTCTTCAGGAATTTCAGATTCTTCAGGTGTTTGCCGATATTGTACCCCAACACTATTTCGCGAAGCGCTACATAAGAGGCATCGAGCACAAATTCTTCACCGATATTACCATAACTCATCGCAGTGTAATAAGCCTGACGACCGAGTACAAGAGTACTGGGGCTGAATTTACCATCTGTTCCCTGGATCATACCGTCCGATATCAGGTTCTCACCATTCTCGGTACCCTTACCTGTTCCGTTAGACCATTGCTGCAATTTTGAGTAAGAGAAAATCTTACCGCCTACCCGTGCATCGATCAGGAAAGAAAGGCTGAAGTTTTTATAATTAAATGCGTTGTTGATACCACCCAGAAACTTAGGCTGAATATTGCCGAGTACAGATGTGGTTGTTTCGCGCTGATAACGTCCGTCAGATGTGAGCCATTTGTCGCCATCAGGCGTACGTTTATACGCATAGCCCACAATGTTTCCATAAGGCTGACCCGGACGTGCTTCAATGCTCATTTCTGATGTGCTATATAGGCTCAGTGAATTTATGCCGGGAGAAAGCTCAACAACTTTTGAACGGTTGCGGGAGAAGTTGATAGTGGCATCCCAGGTAAAATTTTTGCTTTGCACCGGAGTGGCGTTTACCATCAGCTCAATACCCTTGTTGGTAATTTCGCCGGCATTGATCAGTTTGGAAGAGAAGCCGGTTCCGGCAGGAATATCTACACGCAGTATCTGATTTTTGGTACCCGAGCTATAGTAGGTAAAGTCAATACCCAACCGGTTTTTGAGAAAGCGAAGTTCAGCACCTGCTTCTACTGATGTTGTAAGTTCGTTTTTCAGATCCACCAGGGGAATAGTTCCCAGAATGGAAGCAAACCGCTGACCGTTGTAGGAAGTAGTAGAAAGGTTGTAACCGATCTCTGTTTGATAGGGGCTTGCATCTTTACCTGCCTGGGCATATGACAGGCGTACTTTACCAAACGAAAGCGGTGTATTTTCCAGTTTGAATGCATCCGTAAATACAAAGCTTCCGCTGACACTCGGGTAAAAGAAGGAGTAATTATTTATACCAAGGGTCGATGACCAGTCATTGCGTCCGGAGAAATCAAGGAAAAAGTAGTTCTTCCAGCCCAGTTGGCCGGTAAAGTAAACAGAGTTCATACGTTTACGTGTAAGACGGTCATTGGCTACCACCACACCTGCGTTGATGATGTTGTACAAACCATCTACATTCAGGTTATTCCCCTGCAGTGTCATCTGTTGCTGATTGCGGTTAAGATAATTGGCACCTACCGAGAAGGTACTGCTCAGGTTGCTGCTCAGATTTTTTGTTGCTGTCAGCAATATGTCGGCGTTTTCTTCCTTCACCCGGATACGTGCATTATCAACCTGTCCGCGACGCAGGTTGAACGAACCTGTTGGTGTATTCACGCCAATTCGTGAATCGCGTACATCAAAGTAAAAGTCAGTACCCGCTCTGGCCTGAAAGGTAAGCCAGGGGGCAATTTTATACCGGGCCAGCAAATAACCATTCACCCGGTCACGACTATCTGAGCTCAGAAACTCATTCAGCACCCAGTATGGATTAAAGGGGCGGCCGTCTGTCCAGTTGTTGGCCTGGCCAGAAGGTGTTTTATAATCTTTCAGCATATCCATTGTCAGGAAAGCCGGAAAACGATTCAGCGACATGGCAATGGTATTGATATCGGTACCATAGCCGGGGCGATTTTTACCACCCTGACGGATGTAGTTGATGCGGGTTTCTACATACAGTTTATTATTTGCCTGGAATCCAAGCCGGGCATTTACTGTTTGCCGGTTGAGTGTGGAAGTAGGGAAAATGCTGCTATTACGCAGATCAGATGCTGATACACGATAATTTACTTTATCTGAGCCACCGCTGATTCCGACTGTATTCGTAAAAGTGCTGCCCGTCTGATAAAACTTGCGTACTTCATCACTACCCTGGCCAGTGTAGGGAATAACGCCCAGGCTGGGCCACATGAGCAGTGAAATGGGTTGTCCATCAAATTTAGCGCCCCACATATCCGGAATCCAGTCGGGCAGGCGGCGTACCTGCTGACCATTTACCGTTACCAAATCCCATGAGTCGATAGATTCATTATAACCTGGACCATATGAGTTCTGGCGCTGGGGCAGTACATTGGGTCTTTCCCAGGTAGCATTTGAATTCACATCGATGGTAGCCCGTTGTCCGGCGCGGCCTTTTTTGGTCGTGATCAGCACAACGCCATTGGCACCGCGGGCGCCATACAATGCTGCACCGTTCGGTCCCTTCAGTATTGTAATATTATCTATATCATCAGGCAGGATGTTGCCGATTCCATCGCCATAGTCGCGACTGGTACCGCGTGAGTTACCCAGGTCGGGTGCGCCAACTGTTTGGTTATCGATAGGCACACCATCTACTACATATAGTGGCTGATTGTCGCCCTGAAATGAACTCGCTCCGCGAATATTTACATAACTGGATCCGCCAGGGCCTGTAGCGGAAGCACTCACAAACACACCCGCCACTTTACCTTTCAGCGCGTTGGCCACATTGGTTTCGCGGGCCTGGGTAAGTTCACTGCCATTTACCACCTGAGCAGAATATCCCAATGCTTTGCGTTTACGTTCTATGCCGAAAGCAGTCACCACTACTTCGGTCAGTTCCTTATCATCCGCGGTCATCACTACGCGAATGCTGGTTCGTCCATTAATATTCTCTGTTTGAGGTTTCATTGCGGAGTGAGAAAAATTGAGTGTGCCACTTAGATTGGGCACCTGCAATGAAAATTTTCCCGCCTCATCGGTTACTGTGGCCTTATCGGCTCCCTGCAATGTAACCGTTACACCAGCTATGGGCGAGGCATCGCTGGCCGACACAACTGTTCCGGATACGACAGATTGCGCCTCCAGTCCGAGGCAGAAAGCAAGCAGCCCCAGACCCAGCGAGAAGAATTTAGTAAGCAGTCGTTTTTTCATTTTAGATTACTTTTTTTAACAAGCGTGGACTAAAAGTAAATAAAAAGAATATAAAAACAATAAAATTTTCATTTCCTTATTATTTTTTTATAAAAAAATTTATTGATTTGTTTTATCCTGGGTTTCCGGTCTGGATCGCACAGGGAAATCCGGTAATATCCAATTTATTTTAAAATTCTATTAATTATCTGTATATCATAACAATATGATTATTTTTCTAAATTGTATTCAGCGATTATCGGGGATTTCCGGCCTGTTAAAAACACCCAAAATGATCAACCGGATTAAGGCTTTCGTTTCCTGATACACCTGGTATGATTCAGATCAGGTCAGAAGCTTCAAGCTGGTTTTTATCCGTATTTACACTTAAGAACACCTTGATTAATAGGGATAAAACATCAAAAAATAAGATTAAACAAAATCTATCGAAAGGTATTTATAATAATTATCTTTACAATAATAAGGAATAAAAAGTCCATTATTCCTTTAATAGCGATTCTCTACAATACAGACCTATTAATATGAATTACAAAACCAGAAGAAATTTTCTCCGGCAAACCGCTCAGCTTGCGGCCGGCGCCTGGGTGTACCCCTATATAATAAAACATACCAACAACCCGAGCGATGAGATCCGGATGGGTATTATTGGAATGGGTAGTCGCGGAACCGGACTGGCAGTATTAATGAAAAAGATTCCCGGCCTGAAAGTAATTGCCTGCTGCGATATCCTCCCTGAGCGTCTCGAAGCGGGTATCCGTACCGGCGCCCCGGGAGCAAAAGCCTATACAGATTACCGGAAGCTGCTCGACAGTAAAGAAGTGGATGCGGTATTAATTGCCACTCCCCTTTTCCTTCATTTCCCGATGGCAAAAGAGGCACTGCTGGCCGGAAAGCATATCTATCTCGAAAAATCGATGACCTATAGTATTCCTGAGGCACTGGAATTAACCAGGCTGGTGCGTAATAGCCCATTGATTTTTCAACTGGGCTTTCAGTACCGGTATTATGGCCTTTACAAAAGGGTAAAAGAAATCATCCGGCAAAACTGGCTGGGAAAAATCACCCACATCGAAAGCCAGTATAACCGCAACTCTGACTGGCGCAACCCCGTTACACATCCCGATCAGGAAAAGATTATCAACTGGCGTATGTATAAAGAATATTGCGGAGGACCGTTGTCTGAACTATGTGCACACCAGATAGACATGGTACAGTTCCTGCTCGATGCCCGCCCGGAATCGGTAGTGGGCATGGGAGGTATCAATTACTGGAAAGACGGCCGCAGCACCTATGACCATATCCGTACGATATACGATTATCCGGGTGGTATAAAATCAAGTGTCAGTTCTGTTTTGAGCAATGCCTATAATGGATATAATATAAAAATATATGGCGACCGGGCTACTGTAGAAATCCAGCGCGAAGAAGCTTTTATCTATGCTGAATCACTCACTAATGAACGCGGTATAGTAGATGGTGTCACGGGCGCCACAATCAGTACCGCCACACAGGGTAAAGCACAAAAGATCGAATTTCTGCAAGCAGGCGAAACGTTACTGGAACCAACCACCTATGCACTCAGCGAGTTTCGGGACTGCATTGTGCAAAATAAAAAACCGGCATCCGGTATCGACAATGGCCGAAGCAGTTCTATTGCCATCCATATGGGAAATATTGCTGCAGAAACCGGGCAGATCCAGTACTGGAAAAAAGAATATGACCTCTAACCATCATCACCATAATTCCCACTTATTATCATGTCTACATCTTCCAGTCAAAATAACAGGGGCAACTGGTTGCGCCTGTTGGGTCCCGGCATCATCACCGCTGCCATTGTATTTGGCCCCAGTAAGATCACCATCACTTCCAAGATGGGGGCCAGCTACGGCTATCAGCTGATCTGGCTGGTAGTAATTGCCATAGCATTCATGCTGCTTTTTACGGAAATGGCTACACGTATTGCCTATGCACGCGATGAATCGCCGCTGCAGCTGATGCGCAACAAATGGGGAGCCACTCTTCCCCTTATTGTAGGCAGTGGTATCTTCCTCGTTACTACTTCTTTTCAGGCAGGCAATGCCATTGGTGTGGGAATTGCCATTGGCGGCCTCACCCATACAGCTTCCTGGATCTGGATTGCGCTGTTTACTGCCGTTGCCATTAGTATGCTTTTCTTCAGAGGGTTTTACCGTATTCTCGAAAAATGGATGATCGGACTTGTAATACTAATGCTGATTTCATTTCTGGTTACCCTTTTTATCAGCCATCCTTCGCCTGCAGGAATTGCAAAAGGATTGTTGCCAACAACTCCGGCCGGATCGCTGGGGCTGATTATTGCCTTTATGGCCAGTTGCTTTTCTATTGTGGCCGCTTTCTACCAGGCCTACCTGGTGCAGGAGCGGCGGCACAACCAGCAGAGCGATGCCATGAGGTCTGTACGCGAAAGCAGGCCCGGCATCATACTACTCGGATTACTTGTACTGATTGTGATGATTGCCGCGGCAGCAGTTTTGAATCGACTGGGGCAGCCCGTGCTCACAGCCATGGACATGGCACGTGCACTGGAGCCCCTCTTCGGAAAAAGCGCCTACTGGTTGTTCTTACTGGGTCTCTTCGGCGCTTCTTTCTCATCGCTGATAGGGAACGCCACGGTAGGAGGTTCGCTGATGAATGATGCATGGAACCGCAGCAGCCGGCTCGACGATTCGCGTACACGTATTCTTATTGCAGTGGTAATGATCGTTGGCGCAGTCATCGCAATCAGCTTCGGAAAAATTCCACTGCAGGCCATCGTGCTGGCGCAAAGTGTAACCATCTTTATCGTACCTATCATAGGAACGGCCCTCTTCCTGCTTGCCAATGACCGGCATATTATGGGATCGCTTCGCAATAACCGGTTTCAGCAGATTATGGGTATTGCCGGCCTGTTGCTACTGGCTACACTGGCCGTCATCAACGCATTTCAACTCTTCACATAATTACTTTCAATCATGACAGAAACAGAAAAACAATATCAGCAATTACTGGAACCCAGCAATGCATTGCTGCAGGATATGCAGGAGCTTGATGGCGATATCATGATACTGGGTGCCGGCGGCAAAATGGGACCCGACCTGGCCGTACTGGCCCAGCGGGCAAGCCGGCTTGCAGGAAAACAACGCCGCATACTGGCTGTGTCTCGCTTCACTGACCGCGATGTGATCAATCGCCTGGAAGCCGCAGGTGTAACCGTAATGCAGGCCGATCTGCTAGACCGCGAACAATTAAATGCATTGCCCAACACACCCAACCTGCTTTACCTGGCAGGTACAAAATTTGGCACTACCGGACGCGAACATTTTACCTGGGCTATGAACAGTTTTCTTCCCGGACTGGTAGCAGAAAAATTCCGCGACTCCCGCATCGTAGCGTTTTCAACAGGAAATGTTTATCCGCTGGTTCCTGTATTGTCAGGCGGCGCTACAGAAAATGATATACCCGAACCCGTAGGCGAATATGCCCAGTCATGCCTGGGGCGTGAGCGCATTTTCCAGTACATGTCTGAGTTGTACCAAACACCTTTACTGATCTACCGCCTCAACTACGCCAACGATGTAAGCTATGGTGTACTGCTCGAAATTGCACGTATGGTATGGGAAGAAAGGGAAATCGACCTGAGTATGGGGCATATCAATGCCATCTGGCAGGGAGATGCCAATGAAATGGCTTTACGTTGCCTGCTGCATTGCGATTACCCGGCCAAAACGCTCAACATTACAGGCCCTGAAGTAATTGCCGTACGAAAAGCTGCTGATTTTTTTGCCGGAATCATGAACAAAACAGCACGGTTCACGGGTGTTGAACAGGATACTGCCCTGCTCAGCAATGCAGCGCATAGCTTTCAGCTCTTCGGCTATCCGCTTATGCCACTTCATCGCATGATGGAACTGCAGGCCAGATGGCTGATGGAAGGCGGACGCCTCAAAAATAAACCCACCCATTTTCAGGAACGTTCAGGAAAATATTAATACCATGTCATCATTTGCACGATTATCACCCGCTATTCATAAGCAACTCCTCAAAGGAGTAGTCATACCCGCACATCCGCTTGCACTCAATGCAGATGGGAAAATGCATGAAGCCTCACAACGTCGTCTTACGCGGTATTATATGGCTGCAGGTGCCGGTGGTATAGCCGTGGGCGTACATACCACACAGTTTGAAATACGTCAACCTCAGCACAATCTGTATGCCCGGGTATTGCAACTGGCGGCAGAAGAAGCCGACAGGGCAGGCAACCCGTATTTTATAAAAGTGGCAGGAATCTGCGGGCCTACCAACCAGGCGATTGAAGAAGCTACCCTGGCTTTACAAACAGGTTATCACCTGGGCCTGTTGAGCCTGGGAGGACTCAATAATTACACAGAAGCCCAACTGTTGACACATGCAGAAGCCGTAGCAGCTATCATTCCTGTATTTGGATTTTACCTGCAACCCGCAGTTGGAGGTCGCCTTCTTTCATATGATTTCTGGCGAAAGATGGCTGATATTCCGGGTGTATACGCCATTAAAATTGCCGCCTTTAACCGTTACCAGACAATCGATGTGGTGCGGGCAGTAATTGAATCGGATCGCCGAAACGAAATAGCACTCTATACAGGTAATGACGACAATATCGTAGCAGACCTGCTCACTCCTTACCGCTTTGATGTAAATGGTCAAACTATTGAAAAATATTTCTGCGGCGGTCTTTTAGGGCACTGGGCCGTATGGACCAACAGCGCCGTTAGGCTGCTGGAAAAAATTCAGCAAACCCGTAGCAAAAAAAATGCAGCCTACACCGGGCTGCTGCAGACAGGCATTACTGTTACCGACATGAATGCGGCCCTGTTTGATGTCGCCCATCAGTTTCATGGCTGCATTGCCGGCATTCACCAGGTATTACACCAGCAGGGACTATTACCCTCCATCAGATGCCTGAATCCTGCAGAAACACTTTCGCCCGGTCAACTGGATGAATTAAACAGAGTAAGAAAAGCATATCCTGAATGGATCGATGATGATTTTGTCCATACTTTTATCGGAGCAGACACTAATGCGTAGTGTAATTAACTCCTCAATTACCGGATATGGATTCATTCATTGTTACTAAAGAATATTTACACAATCTATCGCAGCAATGGAGCAGCGATACTATCCGGCAGCGCAGGCAGTTGCATGCCTCGCCCGAATTATCCTTCCGGGAAACGAAAACAGCAGCATTTATACAGACCTGCCTTACCAAATGGGGTATATCCTGGAAAACTATGGCCGGCACAGGGGTGGTGGCACATATACACGGTGAAGGGTCAGGAAAAAGCTGTGTTGCGGTGCGAGCCGATATCGATGCCCTGCCCATTCAGCAAGACAGCTGCCAGCCTTATATCTCACAACAACCCGGAGTTATGCACGCCTGCGGGCATGATGCGCATACAGCCTCCCTGCTGACTACAGCGCGTATGCTGCAGCATTGCCGGTCGCAATTTGGCGGAACCATTAAACTCATTTTTCAGCCCGGAGAAGAAGTATTACCCGGAGGCGCCAGTCTGCTTATCAATGAAGGAGTACTGGAAGACCCAAAACCTGATTGCATACTGGCACTGCATGTACAACCGCAACTACAGGCTGGCCATATTGCCCTGCGTGGCGGCGCCCATATGGCATCAATGGACGAGCTTCGCTTTATTATTCGGGGAAAAGGAGGACACGCGGCACAACCCCATACCCTTATTGACCCCGTTTATACAGCTGCTCAGCTTATTATTGCATTGCAACAGGTAGTGAGCCGCAAAGCCAATCCCGCCTCACCCACTGTTTTATCCATTGGCCGTATCGTAGCCGATGGCGCTATCAACATCATACCACATGAAGTAACGCTGGAAGGCACACTTCGCTGCTTTGATGAAGAATGGCGCAGCCGGGCGCATGAATGGATCAAACAAACGGCTACAGCTATTGCTGCAGCCAGCGGTGCCACTTGTGAAACAATTATCCGGTTGGGCTATCCCGTATTGAAGAATGATATTGCGGTAGCCAACAGAATTAAAGTACTGGCAGGCGAGTTTCTGGGAGAAAAACAGGTAGAAGAAGCTCCCATTTGGATGGCTGCAGAAGACTTTGCCTCTTACATACAACAGGTGCCCGGGTGTTTTTATTTACTGGGAGTAAGAAATGAAAGCAAAGGAATTACTGCAGGCCTGCATACACCGCAATTCGATCTGGATGAAGAGGTGCTGCACTTTTCACCAGCCTTAATGACCTGGCTCGCGTTGGGTATGCTGAAATAAAATAACCCTGCGCGCCTGAACGCTAACAGGGTTATTGCTGCCTAAGAAGAACGACTAAGAAAACGACATTTTTTATTCTAATCAGTTACAGAAAAGACAATACCCTGGGCCAGCGGCAGGTCTGAACCAAAATTGACAGCATTGGTTTGCCGGCGCATATAGACCTTCCATGCATCGGACCCGGACTCACGCCCTCCTCCTGTCTCTTTTTCACCACCAAAAGCACCTCCGATTTCGGCTCCCGATGTGCCGGTGTTAACATTAGCTATTCCGCAATCGGAACCCGCAGCCGACAAAAATGTTTCGACTTCGCGCAAATGGAGCGACATAATGGAAGAAGACAAGCCCTGGGGCACTGCATTCTGCAATGCAATGGCTTCGTTCAGATCGCGATAAGTTAATACGTACAAAACCGGCGCAAAGGTTTCTTCATGCACCACGGGCACCTGCTCTGCCACACGCAATACGCAGGGTTTTACATAACAACCGCTTTCATAGCCAGCTCCCGACAATACGCCACCTTCAACCCATACTTCCGCACCCTGTTCTGCTGCTTTGCGTAGTGCTTTTTCATAGTCCTTTACTGCAGCCTGATCAATCAGTGGACCGAGGTGGTTGTATTCATGTAGCGGGTCACCAATCCGCAGCTGTGCATAGGCTTTCTGCAGACGACTTTTAACTTCTGTCTCTATGGATTCATGTACAATTAACCGACGGGTTGATGTACATCGTTGCCCGGCTGTGCCTATAGCACCAAATACTATAGCAGTTATAGCCTGGTTGAGGTCTGCATGCTGCGAAAGAATAACAGCATTGTTACCTCCCAGTTCCAGCAGGGAGCGTCCCAGTCTGTTTGCCACCGTCACTGCAATTTGACGACCCATCGGCACAGAGCCTGTTGCAGAGATTAACGGCACTCGTGTATCTTCTACCAGCTGGTTGGCTATGATACGATTGCTGACGAGCAGACAGCTTACTCCTTCGGAAATGTTGTTGTTATGTAAAACACCAGCTACAATCTGCTGGCAGGCTACTGCAGTCAGTGGGGTTTTGGAAGAAGGCTTCCATACACATACATTGCCACAAACCCAGGCCAGGGCACTATTCCATGCCCATACGGCAGCCGGAAAGTTAAAGGCTGTGATAATACCAACCACCCCCAACGGATGATACTGTTCGCGCAATTGATGCATCGGTCTTTCTGATGGCATTACCAGGCCATACAACTGGCGCGAAAGTCCCACAGCAAAATCGCAGATATCAATCACCTCCTGCACTTCGCCTTTGCCCTCCTGCAGACTTTTTCCCATTTCCCAACTGATCAACGCTCCCAGCGATTCTTTGTGCCGGCGAAATGCATTCCCTATTTGCCGTACTATTTCACCACGTTGCGGAGCAGGTACCTGTCGCCATGTCCGAAAAGCATGAGTGGCCTCGTTCATCACCCATGTATAATCATCCTGGCTGGCTACTGCCACACGCCCCAGCAGGCGGCCATCAATAGGCGAAAAACTTTCTATAAACTGTGTGGGCCGATGCCATTGCATGCCGGTGCCCACACCCGGATTATCCTGTTGCAATCCAGGAAGCTGATCCAGTACTGTTGTCTGCATAAATAAAGGCGAATGAAAATTTGTTAAAAAATACGGGCACTGGCAGATACCGGCCGATCCTGTGATGGTACTGTCACCGTCTGTTGTTCATATACTGCTTTTACAAAACGGCCGTTCAGAAACTCTTCTGCATCGAGATGACTTTGCAGAATCACCCCTTTGCGATTGCCGGTTAATAACATAGATGCACACTCTGCCATGGGGGCCGCTGTGGTAGCCTGAATGGCGCGCAGGGTATAACGGCCTACCTTTACCGGCGGAATGTTATACGATTTGTCGAGCGAGCGTAAGACACCGCTCTTATCGAATCCCCGTACGGTAACGTAAACCACAACGCGATCCTGCTCCATTACCGGTACATGCTGCATCAGTTGCTGTTGCAACCAGGCAATTTTATTTTCTCCTGTATATTCCTGTAAGCGATCGTTGACCCAATCGTAATGTCCGGGATGACGAAGTGTCTTGTAATCCAGGTGGCGCACACGTCCGGCAAGTGCATCGGGCAGATCAGCTGCACCTCCCGAAGTAAAACTTTCTTCATATAACTGGCCATCTATTAAAATAGAACGCGACTCAGATAAAGAGGGCACCGTGATTTTTCTGAAATCTCGAACCACAACAGCCGGTTTAAGGTATTCAGTAGCTACGCCCACGGGGCTCCAGGTTACACCATAGTAACTGGGCCAGCTGGCATAGTCTGACAATGCCCCCACTTTCATACCTACATATTCGAGTTTATCGAAACGATAGTTGCGCTCAAACTCATTGATCAGGCGACAGGCCAGCACGTTGACGAATCCGGGTGCCAAACCCGTCTGCAGTATAAATCCCGTTGATGCGCCTGCGCCCAGCCGTTGCAACTCCTCGGTTTCTGCCACGTATTCCGTCAGATTCACATAGTGCATCTCATAATGACGGGCCAGTCTGCCGAGTGCTGGTGCAAGACTCCCAGGCAGACAATCGAGCAGAATGTCTGCCTCTTCACAAATAGATAAAAACTCGGGTGAAGGGGAAGCCGCATCAAGAGCGAAGGGATGCACCGTTGCATTACCATGTGCATCATTTAACCAGCGCGCTGCTTCACGGGCAGCATCCGTTTCGCGGTCGCCAATATATATCGTGGACTCAAAATCGCCCCACTCCGACAACAACAGGCCTACTGCGCGGCCAATACCGCCCGCGCCGGCAATCAATATAGTGAAATGCTTACGTTGACTCATATTTTTATTTCAGCATGATTAGCGTGCTGCAAGGGCAGCATCGGTACTTTCAAAAATTTTATCAGCAGAAGCGGCAATGAATCCCTGGTAGATATTGCCATTCGCATCCGGATAGCGGCGTGCAAATTCATAATAACAGCCAGGCACTGTATACTGGCCTTCTGTAAATTGTACGAGAATGCGATCGGCCAGAATACTGGATTGCTCCAGCAGCTGAGCGGGTGTACCTTTAATTGTGCCGCCTGATTGATTCATCAAAAACCCATGTTGCACCAGAAAACCGTTGACTGACTCCAGCGAAGGAAAATGTTGCAGCGTATTCGTGTATACCGTAAAGTGATTGGCACAGAAACCGTAGGCATACACCCAGGCAGCATATTCCGATTCTTCCTGAAGGCTTCGGTAAACAGTATAGGAAGGAGTACCCCACAAACGTCCGGCATAGGGCAGCTTATTGGCTACAATCGCATCTTCGTTTATCTCATTCAGAAATGAACGAACAAGTCCGGCTGATTTATTACTCAGCTCTTCCACTTTTAACTCACTGATAAAAATGCGGGGATAACCGGCTTCAGGATGTTCATAATGCCGTGCCAGCAATTTTTTTTCAGGAAACAGGTACGAGCCCTTTTCCACATACCCCATTTCAAGGAAGGCAGTTGCCAGTACCGGGATACCAATGCGCGGATCATTGAACGTGCGAAAAGCGATATGATCGTTATCCACTTTTTCGCCCCGGGCTCCGAACAGGGCATGAATCCGGTGGGCCGATGGCGCAAGTCCTGCGTATTGCTCCCACAACCGGTCAAACAAAGCCTGATGTGCTGCTTTCATGATCTTTTTGTCAAAAATAAGATTTTGAAAGATATAATATCTTTCTTTTCGTTATTTTTTACAAAATATATCCTTTCTCTAAGCGTAGGCGCAGGCATCACTAAGGTGAGGCAATGAGGTCTCTTCGATGCAGGATCGGCCTTCCGGGGGTGGCAATTCTTATTCCATCCACCCGGCCGACCATTTCCAGTAAGCCACGGTTTTGAGATATTTAATGCGCAGATCAATCAATTTCTTCTGGGCCTCCAGCAACTTGTTTTCGCGGCTGTTGACAAGAAATAACGAGCTTTCTCCCTGACCAAATTTCAGATCCTCGAGACGCAGCAGTGACCGGTAAGATTGCTGCATGGAACTTGTATTGAACAGTTGCTCCTGCAGCAGCCCCAACTCAGTTGTATACTGGCGGATTTTATTAGATAACTCCCAGCGTTTTTGCTGAAGCGCCAGATCGGCTTCCTGGATTTTTATTCGTGTTGCCCTGTATTCGCCGCGCGCCTGCCGCAGCAGCAGGGGAAAATTGACTTGAATACCCCATTTATAGTTATTGTTGAAATAAGCAGCGTCGAGCCCCTTATACGTAAAGTATTCTTTGCTGAGCAAATTAGCTTTCAGCAGTACGGTGGGCAGCAGTTGCTGGAATTTATACCTCTTCTCCACGCCGAGTCTGTCAAGTTTGTAACGGGCTGATTGCAGCAAGGGGTGGTCTTCGAGGCGCTGTGCAGCCAATGCAGAGTCGGGCACAAATACCGATTGCAGGAGGGCTAACGTATCAGGCAGCCAGCCTGGAGGAAGCAGGTAAGGCGAGCCTTCTTTCGTCCACAAATAATTCGACAACTCGAGCGATTTGATATTGTACTGCTGCAGGGCTTCGAGTTGCAGCAAATGAAAACTCTGCCACTGTGCAAATGCCTCCACTGTATCGCCCATAGATCGCTCACCGTTGCGGAATGAGATATTTACCAAACGCATCCGCTGAGAAGATACATCCAGGAAATAATTGTAAATCCGATAGACTTCGTAAGCCCCCGCCCAGTCCCAATAAGCCGCATAGGCTTTCAGAAAAAGATCATTGAGCATAGCTTGCCGGTCAGCCTCGCTTTGCTCCCTGAATATGCAGGCTTGCTGAAGTGCGGCGCGCTTCTTATCCAGCAGTAATCCGTTTAACAAAGGCACTTCCACACCCAGATAGCTGGCCACACCTTGCGTGAGTTCGGGATTGATATATTGGCCACTACTGTTTTCAAAACCTGCTTTAACCGTTACACCAGCAGCAGTAGGCAACTTCAATTCAGCCTGACGATACCGGTAATAAGCGGTGCCATCAAGCGTTTTATTCATATTACTGTAGTCAAGCTGCGGATCAAAATTGCCCCGGGCAGCCAGCAAATCAGCCGCCGCCTTTTGTGGGGTCAGCCCCGCCTCAATTGCAAGTGGATGAAACGATTTCACTTGTTCAATAAAAGACTGCTCTGTAAGCAGCATGCGGTCCTGAGCATACGGCTTACCGGGAGTACACAAACCCAGCAGCAGTAAAAAATATATAGCTGTTTTTTTTGTCATGGTTTCTCTTTTCCGGCGTTTGTCTCTTTGCCTGACTGATCTGCCTGGTAGTATTCGGGAGGAAATCCGTTAATATTCCGCCACAATTCGTAGTAGATAGGTACATCTTTAAGCAGCATAATACCATCGGCTCCACCGCCTACCCTTAACTGTTGCGGCCACTTACGATCGGTTGAATCTTCGACTATCAGCACACGAAAATTGCCGTTGTAGCTGACAGATCTTTCCACGGCCAGTACCCTGCCACCAAATGTGCCATAGCTACCACCGGGCCAGCCACTGAAAACAATTGCCGGAAATCCATCGAATACAAATCGTACAGTTTGCCCCACACTCACCAATGGCAAATCCATCGGCTTTACAAATAATTCTACCGCATACTGAGCCTGGTCAGGTACTATTTCAACCAGCATCTCTCCCTCTTTTATCACTTCTCCGATACCCGCCTTGCGGGCTTTGGCAATCTGACCACTTTGTGGCGCCAGCACAAAATAAAGCTGGTTGCGTGCATCATAATTGGCCAGTTGATTTTCGAGTTTAAACAACTCGGCCTCGGTACTGGCTGCACTGGACATGGATGAGTACTGCTCGCCCTGTGCTTTAGCAATTTTATCGGCGTAGTCCTGCATAGTGGCCTGCTGCTCCAGTCGCAGATTCACCAGCTCCTGCTTACTCTGTTGTAGCTTATTTTCAGCGCTGTTGACCTTAGCCAGGCTATTCTGATAATTGATGCGTTTGCGTTCAAATTCGGTCATCGAGATCGCTCCGCTATCCAGCATTATTTTTGCCGCCTCTATCTGTCTTTTATAGGCGGTTAATTCATTGCCGGCAGCCTGCAAGTCCATTTCTTCCGTGCGAATCTTCAGTTGCTGTTGTCCGATTTTATTATCGAGCGACTGAAGCTTTAACTCCCGTGCCTGCTCCAGTGCTTTTGTTTGTAAAACGCCGGTACCTGCCTTGCTGCGGTAGCCTTCTGCTGATTGACGTTTGGCCGCTATCTGCTCCCGCGTACGCCGCAGCAGTTCAGGATCAAGATAGTCAACCTTAACCTCTGTTAGCTGGAGTATGGTATCGCCAGCTTTCACAAAATCTCCTTCTTTTACATACCATTTCTTTATGCTGCCGCCGATAATAGCATTCAGCTGCTGAGGGCGCTGCTCCTGCCGCAGTGTTGTGACGGTACCACGGGCCCGCACATTCTGCGTCCAGGGCAGAAAAAGTACTATGATTAAAATGAGCAGGAATCCCCATAACCACGCTTTGATACGATTGGTTCTGGTGATCTGATAAATATGTTTAAAACAATTCAGCCTGCTCTCGTTGGCGATTTGCTCCGTTTCTTTACTCAAATACTTATTCATATCTCCACCGTTTATTTTATCGATACCAGGTATCCCTCGTTGTTCAGCAAAATATTTCTGTCACAATCTTCGGCCAGATCCCCTTGAGCAGATGTGATAAAAACAGTAGCCCCCTTACGCATACGGATATAATTAATCATGTTTCTGCGGTAGGGTTCTGAAAGATGCTCAAAGGGTTCTTCGAGCAATAGCAGGCGGTGCTCACCCAGTAAAGCCCGGATAAGTAATATATTTTTCCGCACTTTTGCGGGTAGTTTGAAGCCTACAGGCATCAATAGCGTATCAAAACCATTTTTGCTGTTGCGCACAAATTCAATAAGCCCCGACAACTCACATAAGTGCTCTACCTCCGACTGCTGTATTGCCTCATTGCCCATAGTCAGATTGTTCCACAACGTGTCTTCAAAAATATCCTGCGACCCCAGCAATATACCCGTACTACGGCGCAGGCTTTCGGTCTGATAATTGGCAAGTGGTATGGAATCAAGTAAAATGCTGCCGGAATAATTTCTGAATGCACCGGTGAGTAAGCGCAGCAGGGTTGATTTACCAGCCCCGGACTGACCGCTTACAAGTACCATTTGACCAGGTTCCGCCACAAAACTGATATTATTAAGAACGGGTGAATATGAACCATATCCGAAAGTCACTTTTTCAAACACTACGGCCACTCCATCGTGTTTTGCCGGTAGCGGCAGATTACCACTTGTTTCCACTTCGGCTTCGGTAACAGCACTTAGTTTTTCGACCGACACCAGCGAATCATAAATAGTATCAAGATTGGTAATGATCTTTTCAATGGAAGCTATTATGGCAATAATTACAATATCAGCAGCTATAAACTGTCCCACATTGATCTGTTGATTCACCAACAAATAGGAGCCTATAATAAGCATGGCTGCTATAATGAGTATTTTAAAAGAGATGAGACTCCAAAACTGGATAAGGAGAATTTTAAAATGACTCGTTTGGGAATCAAGGTACTGGCTCACGAGCCCGTCCGTTTTTCGCATATGAAGCGAGGTTCCTTTTGTATACTTGAAGGTTTTGACAGATCTGGCTATCTCCTGCAGCCAGGCAGCAACTCCATATTTATACGAGCTGGCCTTAAGCGCCGTTTGAAGCCCGCGGGGCGATGAGAAACGTATAATCGATAGTACGATTACAATCAATACCAGACCAAAGGCAATAAAAATGGGATGATAAAATGAAAGTAAAATCAGCCCCAGCACTACCTGTATGGTTGCCGCCGGCAAATCAATCAGCAATTTATCAATTCCTTTCTGAAGTGATACACTATCAAAATAGCGATTCACCATTTCAGGAAGATAATAATTATCGAGCCGCTCTATATCCAGCCGCGGAATACGGTCACTGTACTCCAGCGAATAGCGGACAAACAGTTTTTGCTTGACTTTCTCAATTACCTGAAGCTGGCGAACCTGCAGTAATCCATTGAGAAAAACACCAAATACGACCAGGCCTATCAGTACCACAATAGAAGTAGACAAGCGCCCGGCCAGTACAAAATTTATGATAGATTGTATGCCCAGCGGCAGAGACAACTGCACCAAACCTGCCAGCAAGGCAAATACATAGGCATTGCCAATATCTTTCTTATCCAGCAGCAACAGCCGGTTTAACCGGGCCAGTGCTTTTACAAATGAACTATCCTGATTTACCATATCACCTATTCTGAATTATTACACCAGGTAACCAGAAAATCCTGCCTGGTTATACAAATATAAACAAGCTTTCACATATGATAGTATTACTATCACATTAAATAGTTATTAAACTTTTGTTGAAAGTTGTAATTTCGCTTCGATTATCAGATATGGAACTTCAGCTTCAAATCAAAATGAATCCCAAGCTCTTCCTGCGTGACCCGGAGCAGTCGGTTCTCGGAAGAAGTATTATCCAACATAGTATCAACATGATACACAAGATTGGTTTTGAAGACTTTACATTCAAAAAACTGGCACAGGAAATAGGTACTACTGAGGCAAGTATCTATCGGTATTTTGAAAATAAGCACCGCCTGCTTACCTATCTCCTTGCCTGGTTGTGGACCTGGATGGAATACCAGTTGGTTTACCATACCAACAATGTACCATCACCCGAAGCACGTATACGCTTAATCCTGAAATTGCTGACCTTCCAACTGCCCGACCTGTTCACTTTTCAGCATATCGACAGAAGCCGGTTATTTCAGATTGCCATCATGGAAGGCAGCAAGCCTTATCTGACCAAACACGTTACGGAAGACAACAAAAACCATCTGTTCAAGCCCTACAAAGATCTTTGTGCACGCATCGCGGGTATTTTTATAGAATATAATCCCGATTATCCTTATCCGCGCTCCTTATCCAGCACCCTCCTCGAAATGGTGCATTATCAGTATTTTTTCCGCAACAACCTGCCCTCCCTTACCGATTTCGGAAAAGACAAGGATTACTCCGGTGTAAACCGATTTCTGGAACACCTAATATTTAGTGCATTAAAAAACAAGGGTACCCTTTCCAAAAAATAGATACCCTGCACCATCTGAAGCTAAATGCCCGCACAGACGCATTATTGTAATGCGCGAATGGCTGCAACGTGATCATTGTCACACAAACAGGGCTTAGTTTCGTAACTACTGTCACCAAAATTCATTAACAGCACAAATAGTTTTGCTCCTGCAAATAAAGACAGGATGAAAAAACTAAGCTTGTTATGTGCCAGTGCCCTCTACTCCTTCTTCGGTCTGGCTCAAACACCTCTCAAACTGGAAGATGCGATTAAGCGGGCTACGGATAGCAGTCGTCAATTGCAGTTATCGGCCAATGAACTGCAAACAGCCAAAGCCCGCTATAAACAAACCGATGCCATTTTCCTGCCTCGTGTGGGCCTGGAATACAATGCCCTCGTAACTGACAATCCTTTGAATGCTTTCGGGTTCAAACTGCAGCAGAGCGGGATCACACAAAATGATTTCATGCCCAGCCTGCTCAACAATCCCAAAGCCACGGGCAACTTTTCCACCATGGCTACCCTTATGCAACCTATTTATAATGCAGATTTACTGGCCATGCGCGATGCTGCCCGCAAACAGATAGAAGCATCCCAATATCAGCAGCAACGCACAAGAGACTATGTGCAGCTGATGACAGAAATGGAATACTTGCAATTGCAGCTTTCGTACGAAATGGCGACCGTGAGCGATGAGGCCATCACAACCCTTCAGGCCATTTACAAATGGACAAAAGACCGCTACGATCAGGGCTATGTACAAAAATCGGATCTGCTTAATGTAGAAGTGCAGCTAAAGTCTGCTCAGACTCAAAAAGCAGCAGCCGAATCGGCCATACAGGAGCATTCCGATAACCTCAGCCTGCTGATGCGGCAACCTGCCGGCACACGTTACCAACCAGATATACTGCAGCTGAACTATGCCACACAGGGGAAAAAGGCATTGTCCGACAACCGTGCCGATTTCAAAGCCTTTCGTACGGCTATTGCTGCTTACGACGACATGATAAAGAGTACACGCCGAAGCATCATTCCTAAGATCAATGGATTTGCTTCCTACCAGCTGAATGACAAAAATGCACTTGGATTCGGCAACGGCTCATACCTCGCCGGCCTGCGCCTGTCATGGAATATTTTCCAGGGAAATGAGGTACGTAATAAAGTCACCACCCAGACACTGGAACAGGAAAAAATCAGACTGCAGCTTACGCAACAAAAAGAACAGGACGATAAAGCACTTGCAAAAGCTTATCTGCAGTTAAAGGATGCCGACTTTCAACTCAGCCAGTATCAGCTGGCCAGTGAGCAGGCGGCCGAAGCACTCTCTATTCTTCAAAACCGCTATAACCAGGGATTGGCGGGTACTACTGATATACTAATGGCGCAAACGCAGCTGGCTCAGCAAAAGCTTTATTATAAACAGGCAGTGATGATGCACAACAGTACACTTGCCTATATCCATTTCTTAACAGCTGAATAAACTCTTTCACCTACAAAAATAGTACAGACATGAAGCTCAGACATTTCGCATATACCCTGCCACTGGCGGCCATACTCGCCTCCTGCGGCGGTTCTAAAAAAGAAAAAGAAACAGGCAGTACAGCGGCTATTACCGTCAGCATTGCCAAAGCCGGCATTATCGCTGACAACAACCTGCTGCAGGTGAGCGGACAATTGGTTGCCAACCAGTCGGCCGCCATCAGTACCCGCATAATGGGTTATATCACGCAAATGCCTGTAAAGATTGGCGATAATGTGAAAGCAGGTCAATTACTGTTTGCAGTAAAATCAACAGACATACAGGCCAAAGACGGACAGGTAGCTGCTTCGATAGCGCAAGCTGAGGCAGCTCTGGCCAATGCCAAAAAAGACTATGATCGCTTTGTCATACTCCGTCAGCAAAACAGCGCCACCGATAAAGAACTGGAAAACGTAACACTGCAATACCGTGCTGCACAGGCACAGGTGCAGGCAGCTCATCAAATGCGTAATGAAGTAAATGCAAACCTGGCATATGCCAATGTCACCGCTCCTTTTAGCGGCACTATCACCCAAAAAATGATGGAAGCAGGCAGTATGGCAAGCCCGGGCATGCCGGTGTTAATGCTGGAAAGCTCCGGCACGCTGCAGGCAAATATCCTGCTCACCGACGAGCAGGTGGCGCTTGTTCATAAGGGCCTGGAAGTAACTGTACTGGCTACGCCCAATGATGCTTCGAAAAACAACATCACGGTACAGGGAAAAATCGCGGAGATAAGTCAGTCGTCGGTAGGAACCGGCGGCCAGTATCTGGCAAAAATCGACCTCCGCAGTCACGAAGGCCTTCTGTCAGGCATGTATGTACATGTGCAGATACCAGTGAATGGAAAGAATATAACTACAGCAGGCCCTGTTCGCATACCGGTACAAAGCCTGGTAAAACAGGGTGATCTGACTGGCGTGTACACGATTGCAGCCGGCAATAAAGCCCTGCTGCGCTGGCTCCGTACAGGTGCAGTAAATAATGGACAGGTAGAAGTGCTGGCTGGCCTGAGCAATGGAGAAACATATATCAGCGATTCAGATAGCCGGTTATATAACGGTGCAACTGTAAAATATTAATCACGCTGTCCTGTTTGTTTTAATCAATCAGAAAAGGCATTTAAGAAATAGTTTATGGAAAATGGATTTTCAGGAAAAATTGCCAACGCATTTATCCGCTCCCGGCTTACAATTCTGCTGATGATAGCGGGGCTCTTGCTGGGCGCGTATAGTATATTCATGATCCCGCGTGAAGAAGAGCCGCAGATTAAGGTACCGATGATAGATATCTTCATCGGGTACCCCGGTGCTTCTCCCAAAGAGGTGGAGAATCGTGTATCTGCCCCCATGGAAAAGATCATTTCCAATATCAGGGGCGTGGAGCATGTATACTCTACTTCTATGAACGGACAGGCCATGCTGATCGTACAGTTTAAAGTAGGCGAAGACATCGAACGCTCGCAGGTAAAACTGTATACAGAACTCATGAAGCATCTCGATCAGATGCCACAGGGAGCTACCACACCGCTCATCAAGTCACGTGGCATTGATGATGTACCCATTTTTGCGCTCACCCTATGGAGCCAGCAGTACTCTGGTGCGGAACTGCGCAAAATCGCGCAGCAGACAGGAGCTGAGCTGAAAAAAATTCAGGACGTTTCTACCGTGAATGTAACGGGCGGCCAAAGTCTTGAACTGCAGGTGATACTGGATAAGGAAAGGATGCGCGCACTACAGGTTGACCTGAGTTCGCTGCAACAGCAGATTCAGGCCCAGAATGTACAAATGCCGGCCGGCGAATTGCTGATGCAGGACACTTCTTTCGTTGTAAAGACTGGCAGCTTTTTGCAGTCCGCCGATGATCTGGAAAACCTTGTAGTAGGCACCAATGGACAGCAACCGGTTTTTCTAAAACAGGTTGCACGTGTAAAAGAAGCGTACGAAACGCCACGTCAATATGTGAGTTTTGGCTATGGCAAAGCATCAGTAGCTGAGCAGCAAAAATTTCCTTCTGCCTATCCGGCTGTCACTCTTTCTGTTTGCAAAAAATCGGGTGCCGATGCCATGGCACTCACCAAACTGATCGAAAAAAGACTGGATGGATTGCACAAAACCTTAATTCCGGACGAAGTTCAAACGACCATCACACGCAACAGCGGCGAGTCCGCCTCTGAAAAGGTTTCCGAACTGTTGTTGCACTTAGCGATTGCCATCGTAGCTGTTACCGCATTTGTAATGCTGGCCATGGGCTGGCGCGGTGGCATGGTGGTATTCCTTTCCGTACCGGTCACTTTTGCACTTACCCTGGTGGCTTATTATTTCCTCGATTATACACTTAATCGCATCACGCTGTTTGCGCTTGTATTTATAGTAGGTATCGTGGTAGATGACTCAATCATTATTGCGGAAAATATGCACCGGCATTTTAAACTGAAAAAACTACCTTTTTTACAGGCAGCTATATTTTCCATTAATGAAGTAGGTAATCCCACCATACTGGCCACATTCACGGTGATGGCAGCCGTATTTCCTATGGCATTTGTAAGCGGTATGATGGGCCCCTATATGAGCCCAATGCCCATTGGCGCAGCTGTTGCCATGCTTTTGTCGCTGATAGTGGCACTTACACTTACTCCCTACCTGGGCTATATTTTCCTGCGTGAAAAGGAAAAAGCCGGAGCTAAACATAAAAAGGGTACTGTACTGGAAGAAACAATGATCTATAAACTCTACCGCAGGATTATTGAGCCTATGCTCAACAACCGCGCCCGCCGCTGGGGTTTTATGATCACCACCACAGTGATACTGCTGGCCAGCTTCGTATTGTTTTATACAAAATCGGTGGGCGTGAAAATGCTGCCATTCGACAATAAAAATGAATTTCAGGTAGTAATCGACATGCCCGAAGGCGCCACTCTGGAACGCACACAGGCCGTGACGATGGAGATAGCAGCTTATCTGTCTACACAACCAATGGTGCGCAACTTCCAGACCTATGCCGGCACTTCCTCTCCTATTACCTTCAGCGGACTGGTACGTCATTACGATATGCGCCAGAGCAGTCATACAGCCGATATACAGGTAAATCTGGTTGACAAAAAAGATCGCTCTATCCAGAGCCATGCTATCACCCGCAATATGCGCGGCCCTATACAGGATATAGCCGCCAGATTCGGTGCAATTGTTTCGCTGGTAGAAGTATCGCCTGGTCCTCCTGTGCGATCTACACTCGTAGCAGAAATCTATGGCCCCAATGAAGCAGAGCAACAAAAAGTAGCCCTGCAGGTAAAGAACCTGCTGGCTCAAACTCCCGATGTGGTAGATCTTGACTGGAGTATTGAAGCACCGCAGCCGGAGTATCAGTTTGTTGTAGACCGTGAAAAAGCCATGCGCAATGGCATTGCTCCTGCCCAGGTGGCAATGGCTGCTCATGGTATGCTGTCCGGGATAAATGCCGGTATACTGCACAAACCCGAAGCTTTTGAACCAGAAAATATCCGGCTCAAAGTCCCCGATACCAGTCTCACCAGCTTGCAGGCTATCAATAACCTGCCCGTAAAAGGACAAATGGGCAACCAGGTATTGCTGGGCCAGTTGGGACAATGGCAGCGCAACACCGTAGCCCAAAGCATCAACCGTAAAGATCAGAAAAGAGTCATCTACCTCACCGCAGATATGGCCGGCAAATTGGAAAGTCCTATCTATGCCATCACAGCTGTTTCTGATAAACTAAAAAGCATTCAGCTACCTGCAGGCTATCAGCTCAATGAGGAATATACCCATGCGCCGGAAACAGAAGATGATTATACGGTGAAATGGGATGGCGAATGGCAAATCACCTTTGAAGTATTCCGCGACCTCGGCGCTGCCTTTGGCGCAGTCCTCATCATTATTTATATCCTGATTGTAGGCTGGTTCCAGAATTTCAAGGTGCCGCTGGTGATGCTGTCGGCCATTCCATTGTCGCTGATCGGTATCATCCTGGGCCACTGGGCCATGGGGGCTTATTTTACCGCTACCTCTATGATTGGATTTATTGCGCTCGCGGGTGTGATGGTGCGTAATTCCATCCTGCTGATTGACTTTATTGATATCCGGTTGAAAGAAGGCGCTTCGCTGAAGAATGCCATTATCGAAGCAGGTGCGGTACGTACGATGCCTATCCTGCTCACAGCCGGTGCGGTGGTTCTGGGTGCCGTTATCATCCTCACCGATCCGGTCTTTCAGGGTCTGGCCATCTCGCTGATGGGCGGCACAGTCACCTCCACCTTCCTTACGCTGGTGGTGGTACCATTACTTTACTTTAAAATGCTCCGAAAAAAATATAAAGCCTAAATGCTTATTGTATGAAACTATTAATTGTAACCGCCATTCAGGAATGCCAGGAAGCAGTAGCTGGCATCTTTGACCGGAACGGCATAAAGAAATACAGTATTTCTAAAATACGCGGTGTGGACAATGAGAAAGAGTCAAATGAAATGTACAATTGGTTTGGCAGCCCGCGTCACGAAGACCTGTTTAGCTCCATTATGCTATTCAGCTTTACTTCCGATTCTATTGCCCGGCAAACCCTCCAGGATCTGACACAATATAACCAACAGGAGCAACCCGCTTTTCCTGTAAGAGCGGTGATCCTTCCCGTAGAACAAACAACCTGATATAATATATTCATTATGACAAACGAACACATCATTCGCGCTGTAGCGGGTACACTGGTACTGACCAGCCTGGCACTGGCTGTATACGTTAATCAAAACTGGCTTTGGTTAACGGCATTCGTAGGACTCAATCTCTTACAGTCTTCTGTCTCTAAATGGTGCTTGCTGGAAACAATCCTTAAGAAAACAAGGGGAAACAGATAGCCTTTGCGCCAAAGCAGGAGACCTATACCGCTATGTAAAAGCAATTAATCCTTCTCATCGTTTCGCCTGAAGCCGATTTTATTGCGAACCGGCGGTTTGGCCTGTTTTTCGATCAGTTCCTTCAGCACGATAAAGATATTCGCAATGTCTTTGCTATTGCCATTTACTTCTTTCTCCAGTTTTGCTAATTGAAGAAGGATTTCTTTATGTGTAAGCCCATATTCACGGAGCTTTGTAAAGACCCTCATAATCTGGATGTTTACGGCAATAGCAATGTCGCTGCTTAAAACCCCCGATAGCATAGCAACTCCCTGCTCTGTAAAAGCATTTGGCAGCTTTCTTCTGCCGCCCCAACTTGAAGTCGCATTTTGCGACTTCAAGTTTTCGTACTCTTTTGGTGTAAGGGTAAACATAAAATCGTGGGGAAATCTTTTCATATTGCGCTTTACCTGCTCGTTAAGACGCCTTGTCTCCACACCATACATAGCCGCCAGATCTTCATCCAGCATAACTTTTTGCCCCCGCACCACATAAATTCTGTTCAATATCTTCTGCTCCGCTACCAGCGTCTGCAACTCCTGGTTCTCCATAAACACTATTTTTTTTGTTTTACACCTGGCTACAGATATGATTCCCGTTGTAAGGGCCCGGAACTTTATGCAAAGAACTATCATTCAGGCGACTGAAAGCAGGTTTTTTCACCATAAAAAAATGTTTTTTTTAACGGTAGCTATAGAGCGTTTATACCGAAGGAGAGAACCCAGGGATGTCGCCAGCTAAGGATAACTCAGGACGACTCACTATAAGAATTAATAAAAAAGCAGCTTTCTACCCCACCGAACTATAATTCGGAATAAAAACCGCTTAACAACAAAACAATTTAAACCGCTTTTTGAAAGCTACAGACACCAGCCTTTTTACTTTTAATGAGTTAAGATTTGTCTGCCCATTTACTACCGTATGACTTCGGTCATGCATGTAAAAATCGGGTTAGTACATCGAATCTGCCTTCATATCGGATTGAGAAACTTTATTTTGTCTCTTTCACCATCACATTACTGATATGATACACATTCTTTTCATTTACCTGGAAGCGAATTGTCTTGAAATGGAGACTGGCGGGCACAGCCCTTGCGCATTCAAATACCTTCCTGCCATTACATAAAACCGTCATGGTTTCTCCCTGGCGCCGGATGGCCATATTTACTTTATTTACACTTTTGCTTCCTGTAAACTCTGGCAGGGAGTAATAGCTTTCTATTTTACAATCACGGTAACCTTCGGGCATCTGACCTCCTATCATAACCCATCCGGCAGCATCACTCCTGTTCATATCGCCGGGAGACACATCAATTCCGAAGCGGTAAGAGCTGCCTTTATTGCCTGACGGTTCGCTGGTATAAAGATCCAGAGCGATGCCCGGTGTGCCCCATGGCACATCACCTTTCTTTGTCAGTATATCAAAGCTGATGGTAAAATGATCATTTTGTGGGAGCGACAGACCGGTAGGATAGGCTGTGCGTTTAAATTTCAACCATTTGCCGTTGTCGCCTTCTACCTCTGTTACTTCGGGCTTATTTCCGCTAACCTCACTTTTCTGTGTATACCAGTTTGCGGGTGTAGCACCGTTAGGTGTTGCAGAAAAGTCTTCAAAATAAAGTACGGATTTATCCGCCTTAATCCTTTGCGCTTCTTCCGACAGCGCTATTGTAGTCTGTTTATTTTTTAACTCCTGTGCATTTACAAATGGCAGCGGCTTATAAGGCTGTATGACTTTTTCTTTACCAAAGAAAAAATCATACACATAGTCGTAATTGAAGCGATTAACAAATGTTTCCATCAGATGGATTTCCCCTGCATTGCCCGCACTACCCCCTTTTGTGAGCCGGCATACAATCCATTGTGGGCCGCTGGCAGCCAGATTTTCCTTCACCCCCTTTTTCAATCGCAGCAGCGGGAAACTGGTAGACGTATAGTCGCGGTTTTCCTGTGTCACGGCCTGCGTTCTGAGCCAATGGATACTTTTCCCCTCCTCAATCTGGGCCAGGCTGAGAATATCAGGCTGAAATGCGGCCCCCAGTATATACACAAACTCGCTTTGCTGATCTTTGAATTTTCGTTTCAGTATCTGTATCCCTCTTTGGGCATCAGCCAATAAATTATTCAGTTTCGTATCATTGTTTATGGCTATTGTATGCATCAGGGGCAATTGTTTCTCCAGTTGGCTGATAAACTGGGCCACTGTGACCTGTTCGAAAGGAAGCGGCTGATTGTCCCTGGTCAGAATAACGGTATAGTAATACTGCCTGGTATGATCAATAGCACCGGAGGGTATCAGATAGTGGTCATATTTCTGAAGTGCCGGGCTACTGGTAAAATCGCGGTAATTGGCATACTGAATCATCCAGTCCTTATCATATTCGCCTTTCATTCCTATGGTATACCTGGGCATGGTGCAATAATACTCGTCTGGCGATGACAGCAAGACCATTTGTTTGGTAATCATTTGTACATTATTAGCCATTATTTCCCAGGTAAAATAATCGGCCAGGCCATTTATGGGCCAGAATTTTTTTGTGCTGGTCTTTTGAAGAAGCATATAAAATTTTGCATACGCTCCGTAGGTATTAGGAAAAGCTTTACGGTTATTTTTTTCTGCTTCATTGAAGGTGTAATACTTGCTGGTAATGGATTCGGAAGGTTCCGGAGCCAGTACAGACAGCTTCATTTCTCCCAACATTCCGCGTGGGTTGATGGTCTGTTGTATCCAGGTCGCTATTTTCTGTGTTATAGCTGTCTGTCTGGCAGTATAACTCCAGCCATTTTGAGTAAAGGGTTTAGCTGGTTCCTTAAATTGAAGCGTTTTAATCCAGCCAATTTCCACCTCCTCAATATCTGACCGTTCATACCAGCCCCGCGCATTGGTGGGCTGGGCAGAAACAGTAACCAATAATAGAACCATCCCAACACTGAATGCAATTATTTTCCTGATAAAATTTTTCATCAGCGTTTATTTGATGGGGTAAATCCGGTAAAAATCCCACTACCGGCATATTCTGCATCGTTGAGCCATAAGACCCTGCCACCGGGTATTGCAGAAAAATAAGCATCATACGTTTTGGGTTTCCCTTCCATTTCTGAAAACCGGATTTTCCATTCATTGATCAGTTTAAAACTTCCTTTTCCAGTTGCCTTTGCAAAACTGGTACGTCCACCCCCAGAATTGGCTGCTACCAGCTCCCATTTATAGGACTGATTCTGACCAAACTCAAAACTCTGTGAAGAAGAATATGTACTCATGCCTTCGTAAGCACCTGTATAATAATTGGAATAAAAGGTATTGCTGGAAAAATGATCACTCCATTGTCCTGTGTTATTTAAGTCTTCCGCAGCAATTGCAAACCTGTTGTATCCGGCCATCCCGGCTACGAGATTGGAAACAGCTATTTCGGAATTATGATCAATTGTTTCCGGATCAAACTTAAACTCCTCTATAAAAGCATTTTTATCGGGTGTAATACACTCAATCCATCCGCCGTCACTCCGAAACAAAAGAACAAAAACGGATTGCTGCGTACTGTTGTCTGTGAGGTAGCCCATTCCAAAATGCTGCCGGATATAACTGGAGATATAAGCGGTTCTGTAATTCTTAAGACTGGAATAACGTGGCGCTACGAGTATATTCCAGGCTGCATTGGTAAGCGGTGCAGGATCTGCAGGGAATATAGTACCTTCTTTCGGATAATGCAGCAACACTTTCACTGAACCTTTCTTAACTTCCACCCAGTCAGGCTGAATAGTACTTACCCAACCATCAGCAAAATTGGTGGTATTGTATTTAAACCGGTCGTTCACAACTGTAGTCGTTGTATTTGCTGCGGGGTCGCGGTTAACAGGGTTTTGAGTACCGGCATTCTCTATATTCAATAGTATCGTACCAAGCAAATCCTGGTAATTGGAAAAATAAGGCTGAGCGGTGACATTACATAAAACACTTACACAACGCTTGCTGTTGCTATAGGTTGTAAGTATAGTAGCTACTGTAGCACCGTTATACTGCCAGGTGCCGCTACGGCTGGCGATGGTCCAGCCATCCATCTGCATGGGTTCGGTTTTCTCCTCATCCTGTACGGAATGCTGGGCAAGTACAATAGTCTCCCATTCACTTTGCAGATCTGATTCGATATTGCCTTTACTGGCAGTGCTTTTGTAAATAGCCATCTGCGCCCAGCTTCCACCATCTATACGGGAATATATTCTTGCGGAATTCTGATCTTCCATTTTCCAGCCTTTCGGGGCAGTATACTGCACGATATCATACTTTTCCTGCGATTGTGTGCAGCTGGGAAAAAAGGGTAAAATCATCAATAGAAGCCAGATTTTTTTCATCCTCGATTATTTTATTTTGTCAAATGCAAGCAATCAATCTGAACATTTCTGTCGAAAGACTATTCCTGCAATTCGATTAACCAATCAAAAATGAAAATTCCGTTGCTGCGAGTCAATCGCCCAAACCGGTCATTATGCCGGCTTTTAACATCCCCCAAAACAGGGAGTCCTACAACAACAGGTTATAAAAGGAAACTGCTGAGAAGCTAATTTTGCTTAGATAAAAGAGATTGGGAAGCACTGACTTTTGTCAGCGTTTTAAAGGTACCTCACCAGACCGGCCTGGTCCTGAAGGCGCGGATCTTTTGACCGGATGATAACCGGCTTTCCTGTTATTATTTCTGCACATCTCTCCAGTACATCCTCTTCAAGCCGCGCCATTGCCTCTCTGGTATAAAAGGTGAGATGAGGGAAGAGCAGAACATTATCCATCCGGAAGAGTTGTCTTAATGGATGATCAGTCCGGTTTAATGGTTCTATACTATATACATCCAGTCCGGCCCCGGCTATCTGTTTATTTTCCAATGCGGCTAAAAGTGCCAGCTCATCTACCAGGGCGCCCCTGGCGGAGTTTATAAATATGGCTGTGGGCTTCATAACCGAAAACTGTCCCGGCCCTATCAGGTATCTTGTATCATCATTCAAAACAGCATGAAGGGAAATAAAATCACATTGGGCCAGCATACTATTCAAGTCATCTATTTTCTGAATACCGCAATCTGCCAGTTCTGTAGAGGTTTTACCCGGGTCGTAACCAAGAACACGCATACCGAAACCTTTTGCAGTGATCCTCGCCATGCTCGCCCCTATTTTCCCGCATCCCACTATTCCAATAGTTTTACGCGACAAATCGAGACCCAGCCATTGCTGCTCAGGCCAGGCCCAACCCTTTGTTTGCATTTGACTGTGAAGCATGGGTATCTTTTTGGCCAATGCGATCAGCATGGCAAAAGCCCCCTCTGCTACCGTTTGTTCTGCATACTCCGGTACGTTTACAACAACAATGCCCCGTGCGCGTGCCACGGGAATATCAATCGCATCAATACCCACGCCATACTTAATAATGGCCTTTAGCTTTGGAGCAGCCTCTATGACTTCTTTAGTAACCGGCGTATAACACATGAGTAGGATATCGCACTCTTTCACGGCCTCGCACAACTGCTGTTCCGATACCGATTCAGATAGCAAAATCAACTCATGCCCTTCCTGCCGAAGTGTACTATCAATGACGGGGGTCTGTAACTCGCTATCTGTTCGTACGATTTTCATTTTAACTAACTGATTGGCCAAGTTAGTTCTTTGTTTCGCAAGTCAGGATTAAGGCAATGTTATCAAAATAGCTGTCACCCCCTCACCGGCCTTCAAGAAAAAATATGTTCCTGAAAGCGTGAGAGCTTTGTTATAAAATCAGGAAATTTTAAAATAGCAGCGGTATGCCCTGGCCAGAAATGCAGAGCACAGCGTATGACAGCCGCTGAAAGGATAAGATTATACTTTCATTATTGCCTGGAGACGCTATTGTCTTCATCTTCATTGTCAAGGCTGTAGGAATTATTCTCTTCATCCTCCTCCCCAATATCCTCATCAGCATCATCTTCTTCGCTACCCGGCACATCAAGATCACGCCCACTGAGCCCGGTTCTTTCATTCAGCAATTCGCCATCTGCATCGCGATCGTCAAGACGTGCGTCCTGCAGATTTTGATCATCCATTACACCCGGAGTTTTCTCTGCCGCATCACGCAAAGCCTTCTTCTCGGCGGGTGACACATTGCTTTCTTCAGATTCAATATCATCGCTGTCAAATACCCTTTTACCCTCTTCATCATCAGATGACAAAGTAGTATCGGCCAGCTCGCCCAGAGATGGCACATGTACATGCTCCTGTCCGGGAATATCCCTTACTTCAGGAAGGTCGAGTGTGGACTCGTCCGGTTTGAGGTGTTTTCTGTCATCGGCAGAATCATCCAGTCCCGGTTTTGTCTTTTTTTTATTATTGCTCATATCTGTTCGCTTTAGCACGATTACTAAAGTTAGTCATTTTATCTGTTGCGCCAGTTCCTTCAAGGCCTGCAGCTTTTGTTGGATGAGTGCTTTCGTCTTCTCATCTTTCAGCCTCCCTTTTTCATCAAATTTTTCTTTTGCCTGTGCTACAAATATTTCTGGTTTGTAAACGGGTCTCATATCGAGGTATTGAAACAGGGGATGAAACTCCTGTTGCATGCGTGTAGTCCCCCATAATCCCTGAGTCGCTCCCATTAGTGCGATTGGCTTTTTTAACAATGGGGAATCTTCTCCCCTTGATGCCCAGTCAATCGCATTCTTAAGTACCCCGGGAATCGAATAATTATACTCCGGAGATACAATCACAATCGCGTCAGCTTCTGCCAGTTGATCGCGAAAATACTGTACAGTACCAGGTCTCATGGAAGCATCGGGCTTATCAAGATCCGCATTATATAAAGGAATATCGGCAATTGACAGAATACGAAGCTTTACTCCTGCTGGCAGAAGTTCTTCTACATTCTGCAAAAGCATTGAATTAAAGGAGCTCTTTCGCAAACTACCCGATATGCCGGCAAAGAGAAGCTGACTGTTCATTACTTTCTCATTTTAGAGGCGATAAAAAGCACCAGAGCCACACCCAGAATCACCAGAAAAAAAGCCCACCACATGCCCGCTTTAAAAATAGGTTCTACAACCCCGCAACTGGCAAATGATAACATAAGAATCAGCAGAACAAGAGATAGTAAACGTAATTTCATATACTTCAAGTTTAATCCGTTTATCTGTTTTCAAGGATTATACCAGATTCCTGTCACATACCCGGTAGTTTAATGCCGGCATTCTTCAAACCGGTAATTATTTTTTCCAGCAATATCAGTCGCGTATCATAAAAGCCATGGGCATCTACCCATACATTTACCATCATCACATAACGGTCTGGTTCGAGTGCAGATATACCGATGCGGGCCGTTGGCTCAGGCAGAATTTCTTTTGCTGAATGGATAGATTCGCTGAGCGCACTCTTTGCCTGCGCTATATCGACTCCGTATGAGAGTTTTATTTCAATATCCAGGCGTCTTTTACCTTCGCGGCTCAGGTTTATTACCACATTGTTAGACAACTGCCCATTCGGAACAATAATTGTTTTGTTGTCGAATGTAAGCACAGTCGTATAGAACAACTGAATCGCCGTCACTGTGCCCTCCTGCCCTTGTGTATTGATATTATCTCCCACACGGTAAGGTTTTAAAAAAAGGATCAGGATGCCGCTTACAAAATTCTGCAGGGTGCCTGACAAGGCAAGGCCAGCCGCTACTGTGATACCAGCTATAATAGCCGACAGGAATGTAACCTGAATACCTGCAATCTGCAGGGCCATTACAATCAACAATACCTGCAAACTGATTGCAATCAGGTTTTGAAGAAAATACCGTAAGGTGGCATTGACCCTTTTCCCTTTTAATACTCCTTTTACCCATCTGTTTAATATCCGTATCAACCAGAAGCCCACGATTAGTACAATGCCGGCGATGAGTATCTTAGGTGTATACGTTACTACCAGGCTCTGTATCCTATCCCAGAATTTTTCCCAATCCCATTTCATAAACCCACTGATTGATCATGTAAGGCAAAAAACTGTGCCGAAACCGAGGAAAAGATCATAAATGAGGAAACCCTGCTTTCGCAGGGCTCCCATCATTCTCTTTTTTCCCTTCGCCGGCATTGCCCGGATCAGGTTCATTGGGTATATTCTCAGATTCCGAAGAAACACCCCAAAAAAGAGAATACATAATAAACCACAAACATTATACCTTACCTGTGCACATGCGCACAAAAGGATACATAAAAATTTCCGAACTATTATTACCGACTCATTGAACAACTATTATACAATACTGTTTCTATACTAACTTATCTACTGCTTTACTCAAAATAAAGGAACCTGAAAATCATAGCTATCTGCGGGGAAGTAACCGGCAAAACGATCCACATTCCTTACTCAGATGGAGATTATTTTTCCTCCCGGTGAAATCGCTTCTTCAATACCGGCTTTACGCGTTCAGGTATTTCTTTGCGTGAGGCAGAGAGTTTTTTCTTTCCCTGGTTAATATAAAAATTAAGCATTGACATTACCGATGGGCAGGGTGTTCCTTTTCTTCTATTTCTGCGCATGGCGGAGCGCTTCAGCGAAGCAGCAATCTTTTCCGGACTTCGGACGGCGAACATGTCCTTTTCCATATCCAGCGCATGACTATGTTCGGTAACCTTACGCGACCCGTTCTTTTTCCCGGCACCTGTTACTTTTCGCCCGGAAACGCCGGAAGACTTACGTACGGCAGCCATTGTATCAGGTTTTAATAAGAAACTGTTTCATCAAAAATGGCTGAAAAGAATGTGCCAGAAAATATTTTTTTTGACAGAAACACCACTCATTCAGATCGCAAGGGCACAAAGCAGGCCAGGGGAAAAATGAAACACTTTTCATGAAAAGAAATCAGCGTACCTACGCTTTGCTACCCCGACGGAAGCCAGTAGAAACAAGTGCATTAACTTTCCTGCGTAAGGATGGCAACCCGGCAAAAAGACTTCGAAAGAACCTTTATCCGCAGAGCGGAAGCAACACAAAAGAATCCAGACCCGGCAGGGGGCAAAACACCAGCATGATATCCTTATCCTTCAAAATATTGCATGTTGTATTTGTTTGCTACTTTCTGATCTTCAGCAATCCCGCATTTATCGCCACTATAACCGTGCTCAGGCTCATTAAGACAGCACCCACAGCGGGGCTGAGTAATATACCCGATTTATACAATACTCCTGCTGCCAATGGCAGGGCTATTATGTTATAACCGGTGGCCCATACCAGATTCTGTACCATTTTACGATAGGTGGCTTTACCAAAAAGAATCAGGCTGACCACATCATTGGGATTACTGTTTACAAGTACTATCGCTGCCGTTTCTGCCGCTATATCTGATCCCGATCCTATTGCAATACCGATATCTGCCTGTGCAAGTGCGGGCGCATCATTTACCCCATCGCCCGTCATTGCTACAAACTCTCCATTAGCCTGCAATTCTTTTATCTTCTCCAGTTTCTGATGTGGCAGTACTTCTGCATAATAATGATCGATTCCCAATTTTTTGCTTACGCTCTCCGCTACCTGCTTATTGTCGCCCGTAAGTAATACAGATTTAATGCCTTCTTTGTGCAGTGACCGGATCGCTTCGGCCGACTCAGGTCTTATCGTATCTGCCAGGGAAATATAACCTGCAACCTGTTTATCAATGACTACAAACACAACTGTTGCTGCAGCGTCCTGATTTAACCCTTCGGGAAACAGCATACTATGCTCTTTCAGGTAACCAGGGCTTACAACCTTTATGGCCTTCCCCTCTACGGTGGCTTCCACTCCTTTGCCGGTGATAGCCGCAAAATCCTGTACAGATGGTATCACCAGCGATCGCTCTTTTGCTTTTTGTATAATACCTGTTGCAATGGGGTGCTCAGAATTTTGCTCCAGGGCGGCAGCAAAACGCAACAGATTATCGTCTGTAATATCTGCAGAAAAAGTTTTTAACTCCGATACTTCAAATTTCCCAACAGTAAGTGTGCCCGTTTTATCAAATACCAGGGTCGAAATTTTTCTGGAATTTTCAAATGCCGTCCTGTTTTTTATAAGCAACCCGTTTTGAGCCGAAAGAGCGGTTGACTTTGCCACCACGAGGGGAACTGCCAGACCTAAGGCATGCGGACAACAAATCACGATGACAGTCACCATTCTTTCTATGGCAAATGCCAGGCCATGGCCCGACAGATACCAGATCAGAAAAGTAACTACCCCTGCAACGATTGCAATCAGCGTTAGCCAGCGTGCAGCATTATCTGCCAGCAACTGTGTTTTGGATCTCGACTGCTGGGCATCCTGTACCAACCTGATGACCTGCGACAGATAAGAATCTTTTGTAGCATGCTGCACAGAAATCCGCAAAGCGCCATTACCATTGATGGAACCGGCTATCACTTTATCTCCCTTTCTTTTTTCTACAGGTTTCGACTCACCCGTCAGCAGGCTTTCATTCAAGTAGCTATCTCCATCTACCACTAAACCATCAGCCGCTATTTTCTCACCAGGCCTGATCAGTATAATATCACCTTCTTTAAGACTATCTGTTTTCACATCCATTATGTGATCTCCATGCACCAGGTGTGCATCATCAGGCATAAGTTGCACCAGCAACTCCAGCTCACGCGAGGCCCCGGCCACCGATTTCATTTCTATCCAGTGGCCCAGCAGCATAATCAGGATCAGTGTGGCCAACTCCCAGAAAAAATCCATCCCTTTTAGTCCAAACACTGTCGCCACACTATAGACATATGCTACTGTGATGGCAAAGCCAATGAGGGTCATCATGCCGGGATTACGGCTTTTCATTTCACTCAACCACCCTTTCAAAAAAGGCCAGCCTCCATAAAAAAATACGATAGATGAAAGCAACAACAACACGTACCCGTCACCGGCAAAACCGATATGAATTCCCAGCCAGTGCTGGATCATCTCAGACAACAACATAACCGGTACCGTTAAGATCAGTACTATATAAAATCGTTTTCTGAAGTCAGCAATCATCATGGCATGATGATTATGGCCTGCGTGGCCCATAGGCGGGTTATCGCTCCCATGTCCGGCATGCATATGCGTATGCTCCGTTGCCGGCCTGGCGGTTTCATGTTTTACCGGAACCAGGTCCATACCGCATTTAGGGCATTTACCGGGCGTATTTTTAATCACTTCCGGGTGCATGGGGCAGGTATATTGTTGCAGCTGGTTCATCGTTTAATTTTTTATAGTTACGGGAAATTCAATCCTGACCTTCTCCCAGGCCATTGAAATTTTACCAGCATTTCCTTTGGCCGGCTCTATAAAATATTGAAGCCTTTCTGTATGAGGGTGCGCAACCGGCTTCACCTTAATCCTGAGCACATCCTCTTTTTCATCATACTCCGAAGCCAGGTGTTGTTTCCAGTGTTTATTAACAATAACAATCCATTCCTTTTGACCAGGAATGGTAAACAGGGCATACTTGCCGGGGGATACGTCTTTTCCGTCAACAGAAAAAGGCTTATCAATTTCAATGGTAGTAGCATCGTGTGCGCCTGTTACCCAAACTTCATCATAAGGCACCAGTCCTCCCCAGATCACCCGCTTGCGTACACCGGGTGAGTGGTAGTTTATTTTTATGCTATCACCCCCTATTAATCCCACAGCCATCGACTTAATACTCTTTTTGGTAGTATCCTTTACCAGGTTAGGATTATAACACACTTCACCCGCTGTCTGGGCATAAGCAGACTCACCATTCGGCAAATGAAGGCACAGGATAAGAACAAGCAAATAATAATGTCTCATATTGTTGGTTTTACTAAAATTATATCGCTATTTTTTGTGTCAATGTGACTCAACTATTGTATCCACCCATTGCATTACCTGCTTTTTCCCATCCGGTGAGCTATTACTGCCTTTCCCGATACCGTGCCAGTATTCATTTTTGGCCGGATAAGCTGTACCGTAAAAGTAATACCAGCAGTAGTCCGACAATTCTCTTGGGCAATCACATACAATTGCTTTTAATGGTTATGTCCCGCCATTGGATCCGATCCTTTCTTAAACACATATTCGCTATGCAGCAGATAGGCACCCGTTAGCACCACCACATCACCCGGTTGTAATCCCGACCTGATCTCTATCCGATCATCCCTTTCCAGTCCGGTTTCGACCATTACACTTTTAAACGTGTTCTTACCCACCTTAGTCCATACTGTTGCGCCTTTCGCATCGCGTATCACAGCATCAATGGGAAGCGTGAGCGAATTTCTTACAGGACTTTTAAGCAATACATAAGCCGGCATGCCAGGCCTGAGTTGTGCGTTGGTATTCGGAATAGTAACCCGTACAAGGTTAACCCTGGTATCGGGATTTATTTCAGGGTTCATGAACTCAATTCTCCCCTTAATTTCCTTCCCTTCAAAATCAGGAAGCTGAACAGTTGCCACACTGCCTGCGCTCACCTGTGCCAGCTGCGAAGTATATACTTGTGCCTCGGCCCAGAGTGTAGACAAATCCGCCAGCTTTATAATAGTGCCACCTTCCATTACATAGTCCCCTTCGCGAATATCAAGTTGAGTAAGATAGCCGGCAGCTGTGCTGTAAAATGTTGTTACCGGTGTAGCTTTCCCGGTTTTGGCCAGCTCATCTATCTGCGATTGCGTCATCCCCCATAAAAGCAGCTTATTGCGGGCACTTTGTATGAGCTGATCAAAATCTATCACTACCTCGCCAGAAAATGCTTTCCTTTTGTCAATTGCCAGCAGGTATTCCTGTCGGGCATTATTAAGCTCTTCACTGTACAAATCATATAACGGTACCCCTTTTTTTACATAATCGCCGAGCGCCTTATAGTATAGTTTTTCTACACGCCCCATTACTCGTGAACTCACCGAAGTAGTCTTCATCTGGTCAAAATTCAGGGTAGCTGTCAGCACCAGCTGGTCGCCAATTGATCCATTTCTGATGGTATCAGTCTGAATATTGCCCAGTTGTACCTGTTGCTCACTTAGCTGCAGCTCATCGTTATTTTCTCCATTATTTTTCTTTACCGGCGTGAGGTCCATTTTACAAATAGGGCAGCTTCCGGGTTTATGTGAAATTACTTGCGGATCCATTGAGCAGGTGTAATACACATCCGGATCGGCCGGCAGTTGTTCCTTGCTTTTACAGGACCACAAAAAAAGCGTAATCGCTGCTAGCGCAACCAGCAGTAACCCCGGCTGGCTAAGTGCAGTACGACAGACATCGTGATATTGCGCTATTGCATTGCTACTTTTATTCATTTCTCAGCTTTTATTTTGATAAAACTTTCACTATCCATCAGGTACTGGGCATTTATTGCCACTGAATCGGCTTCAGATAAGCCACTCAGTATCTGGATGTGTTTTTGATGGGTAATGCCTGCATTAATCCTTACGGCCTCAAATCCATTACCTGATTTCCTGAAAGCCACTTTATCCATGCCCAGCGACAAAACAGCTTCTTTTGGCAGCCAGTACGCTTCTTTCGAGTTTCCAAAAACCGTGGCACGTACCTGGCTGCCAATCGGTATCCGCAAAGTTGTATTATCGAAGTAGACACGTACGGTGAGGGTTTTACTTTCCTTCCGATAAAAGGGTTCAATGAAATCAATACGTGCTCTGAAATCATTACCGGGAGACGTTTCGGGAATCACCCTGACGGTATTGCCTGTTTTGATCAGCGATTGATTGTCGCCGTAAATATTCAGCACCGCCCAGGCACGACCGGGATTAAACACCGTAAATATGGATTGCCCTTTCTGGATATACATCCCTTCCTTCAATGAAAGCTCTTCCGTAATGAGCGATATGTCTTTCATAAGCCCGGCAGGTATACTCATGTTGGCCGTTGCGGCTGCTTCATGAATATGTCCGCTGTACTCACTATATACGGCTATAGTCATTGAAGGTTTGCCTGTTTTTATGACCTGCTGCAATTGGATGGCGCTCATACCCAGCAACAACAGTTTTTCTTTCGCCGCCTCAATAAAAGTGATATTGGCCGCATCATTTTTTAACAGAAACAACAGGTTTTGCTGAGCCGTCAGCAACTCAGGACTGTAAATATCCAGTATATGCTGTCCTTTAGTGACCCGTTGATAACGATAGCGCACATATAATTTTTCAATACGCCCCGATACCCTGGCCGAAATACTTCCGGCCTGCCGGGTATCATAGGTAATATTTCCCAATGCTTCTATCTCTATCTGCTCGCCTCGCTTTTCGATGCTTGTTACGGGAATAGATGACAGCACAAATTCGTTGGCCGGTTTCAGTAAATAGGCCAGTTCTGCATCGCCCAGTTTTTGATTGCCCGTCTCCTTTTTCACCAGAGCCATTCCGCAGATGGGACAGGCACCTGGCTTATTACGTATAATTTCCGGATGCATGGGACAGGTGTAGACGACATCCGCAGCTTCATCTTCCGTATGTTCCATTTTCACCAGGTCCATTCCGCATTTAGGGCACTGACCGGGTTTCTCACTGTAAACCGAATCTTCCGGCATAGGGCAGGTATACATTTCTTTTTGCACTGACTGAACGTGTTCAGCATGTGCACCTTTTTTATCCTTACACGCTGCCAAAAAGACCAATACCAGCAGGAGCCACAGCAAATAACTTATTTTCATTTTTGCTCAATTAAGCGTTCGATACCGACCTGCATGCTCAATGCCTGCTTCAGTATTTCAAAATATTCCAGTTGCTTCATGTTAAGCACTTCCCAGGCATCGTAAAGCATATATAACTCCTCCGTGTTCTGTTCATATGCCAGCTGCATAGTGCGGTAGTTATTCTTCAAAGCCGGCATGATTTCCTGTTCATAGAGTTTCAACTGCTCTTTCTTCAATTCCAGTTCATTGCGCATTCCATAAGCCATGCCGCTATATTCATTCAGCATCATTTCTTTTTGCGCCTGCAATGCATTGGCTTTCCATTTCAGGCTTTCTATGTTTGCTTTATTCATTTTTGACGACCACTTAGCCATTGGTATTTTTATCATAGCCATAATGGTGTATTGCATGGGCTGACCGCCAAAGCCAAACATATTCTCATAGCGCACGCCAAACTGAGGCTGCAAACCGGCTTTTTCTGTAGCCTGTCTTAATACGGATACATTCATTTCGCGATCCAGCGCTTTCAGGTCGCTCCTGATGGTATAAAAAAGGGTGCTGTCAAATACAAGACTGTTATAATCATTTAGCTTATACGAAGTATCGATATCAAAATAGATCAGGGCATTCCTGCCCATGAGCGCATTGAGCCTTATCCTTTTTTCGCGGATATCGTTTGCATACATCAGTTGCATACTTTTCACATCACCAAGCGCCGCTTTTGCTTTATAATAGGCATTGATCTTCTCCAGGCCGTTCTTATATCTTATTTCTGCATTCTTAATCATAAAGTCCAGCATCTTCTCATTTTCGGATAGTACAGTAAGTTTTTTCTTAAGTACCACCCATTCGTTGTACAGTTGCCTGGCATCATTTACCAGTTCATTGAGCGTTGCCCCCTTCTTTTCCTTTTCTACAGACGACATAGCTTTCATATATTGCTCATCGGCGTCCAGTTTTCTTTTTGAAGGAAACATCTGTTCGCCCGAGATCATAACAGAGCCCATCCCCGTCATATCTCCTTCTTTACGCCAGAGACGTACGTTGTAAGGTGTCATAAACTGACCGATACCGATCTGTGGGGGCATCCAGCTTCGTGCTCCTTTGGCCGCTTCGTCCATCGACCTTATTTCACTGTCATACATCCGAAGCGCGGGATGTGATGATTTCACACTGTCTACGATGGCTTCCAGCCTGAGTACCTGCGCAGACGCATATCTTACCAGTAGGGCCATCAGTAGAGAGAGAACTAATACATTTTTCATCCTTTGTATATTTAATGATGTGCTTCCAGTACTTCTATTTTTCCGAGTTTTCGCAGTTCATATTCTTTGGTCATCAGGAAAATGATCGGCGTCACCAGAAGAATATGAATAGCCGAGGTAAATACCCCACCTATCATGGGCAGCACGATCGGCTTCATTACATCGCTACCCACGCCGCTGCTCCAGAGTATAGGCACCAGGCCAAATAACGACACCGCTACAGTCATCAGCTTCGGGCGCAGCCTTTTAGCGGCACCGGCAATAACATATTCCCGCAGATCTGCTCTGGTGATCAATTCACCTGAATTTCCTTTTTTAGCCACCAGTTGCTGCATGGCATCATTTAAATAAATCACCATTACAATGCCCGTCTCCACAGCCAGGCCAAACAAGGCGATAAAACCCACAGCCACTGCTACAGATAGGTTTACATCCCATATATATATCATATACGCGCCGCCAATGAGTGCAAAAGGAATGCTGATGAGACTAAAAAAAGCTTCGCGTATTGAATGAAAAGCCAAATACATGGAAAAGAATATGATCACTAATACAATCGGCAGTATCGTCATCAGGGTCTTTTCGCCCCTGATCAGGTTTTCGTACTGTCCGCTCCATTCCAGAAAATAACCTTTGGGAAGTTTACCGATCATCTGGTCAAGTTTTTCCCGGGCTTCTTTAACTGTACTGCCCAGGTCGCGATCACGTACATTAAATAAAACCGTACCGCGCAACATGGCATTTTCCGAATTGATCATGGGCGGTCCTTCACTCAGTTTTACCTCGGCCACAGCCCCGAGCGGAATGGGGCCAAAGCTCATCGTTTGCACCTGTAGCCGTTTCAAGGCTTCCAGGTTGTTCCTAAAATCCTGACCGTAACGCGCATTTACCGAAAATCGTTGCCGTCCCTCGATAGTAGTCGTCAGTTTCATTCCGCCCAGCGCACTCTCCACAACGGTATTCACATCATCCACACTCAATCCATAGCGACCAATCTCTTCTCGTTTGATAACTATATCAATGTATTTACCTCCGGTAATCGGTTCTACATACAGGTCATTTACGCCATCGATGCCTTCCAGTTGTTTCTTGATCGTTTGGGCAAATACATAGATACTATCCAGGTTTTGTCCATATACTTTCACCCCTACATCTGTACGAATTCCTGTTGAAAGCATATTGATCCGGTTGATAATGGGCTGGGTCCACCCATTGGTAACGCCGGGTATCTGCATTTTTGAATTGAGTTCGCCGATGATCCCTTCTTTGGTCATTCCTTTACGCCATTCTGACTTTGGTTTCAGCAAGATGATTGTTTCAATCATGCTGATGGGCGAGTTGTCGGTAGCAGTATTGGCACGACCCGCTTTACCCAGCACATGTTCTACCTCGGGCACTGTACGAATAATCTTATCCTGTACCTGCAGCAGGCGCTTGGCTTCTGCATTTGACACATCGGGCAATGTCACCGGCATAAAGAGCAGAGAGCCTTCATCCAGTGGCGGCATAAACTCTCTGCCCAGCCGCATAATGAGAGGAATGCTGATCAGCAGTGCCAGTAGATTAACTGCAATCACCGTTTTTTTCCATTTGATGCAAAAACGGATAACTGGTTCGTATATCCGTTCCAGTCCGCGGTTGATCGGGTTTGACCGTTCGCCCCGAAAGCGTCCCTTCATAAAAAAGGAAATCAATACAGGAGCCAGTGTCAATACCAGCAACGCATCTACTACCATTATAAAAGTCTTCGTATATGCCAGCGGGTGAAACAATTTACCTTCCTGCCCTGTGAGTAAAAAGACAGGCAAAAAAGATGTGATAATAATGATCGTTGAAAAAAACACGCCACGCGATACCTGCTTGCAGGAGCGCTCTATAATACGCATCCGCTCCGGTTCCGGTATCCGGTAATAGTCAGGAGCCAGTGTATTTTTTGTTTTTCTGAATAGTTGCTTAATCCATTTCATACGTTACGATTTACCCGGTTTATGCTGTTCCTGCCACTCGGCCAGATTGCGGTAAGAGTTTTCGGCCATAATGATTCCATTATCTACAATTACCCCTATAGCCAGAGCAATGCCAGTGAGCGACATGATGTTTGAAGACAACCCGAATGCATTCAGTAAGATGAAGCTGATAGCAATAGTGAGCGGTATTTGTATAATGATGCTTAATGCACTGCGCCAGTGAAAGAGAAATATGATTACAATAAGCGACACTGCAATCATTTCTTCGATGAGCTTTCCTTTAATATTATCAATAGCGGCCCCAATCAATGTACTCCTGTCATAGGATGTCTGAAAAGTTACGCCCTCTGGCAGGCCTTTCTGTACTTCTTTCATCTTTTCCTTAAGCGCTGCAATTACATTGCTGGCATTTTCCCCATACCGCATCACCACTATCCCCCCTACTACTTCTCCCTTACCATCTACATCAAAAATGCCCAGCCGCAGGTCTCCGCCCATCTGTACGCTGCCGATATCTTTTACGCGCACCGGTATACCATTGTAGTTGCTCAGCGCTATATTCTCTACATCTTCTTTGCTTTTGATATAACCCAAACCACGAATGATATAAGCCATATCGGCCATTTCAAACTTGCGGCCACCTACATCATTGTTATTTGCCTGCACTTTAGTCATCACATCCATCAGGGAGACATTGTAAAACTGAAGTTTTACAGGATCGACTACCAGCTGATATTGTTTTTCGAATCCACCAAACGACGCCACTTCCGCTACACCTGGTACAGTTTGTAATGCAAACTTGATATACCAGTCCTGCAGCGCCCGTTGCTCACCCAGGTCCATCTTTGGTGCATCGAGGTGATACCAGAATATATGTCCCACGCCTGTACCATCCGGGCCAAGAGTAGGTGTTACGCCCTGGGGCAGGAGTCGTTGTGCAAAATTCAGGCGTTCCATTACCCGTGTACGTGCCCAGTAGATATCTGTATTGTCTTCAAAAATCACATACACAAAACTCATCCCGAACATCGATGAGCCGCGGATATTTTTTACTTTCGGAATGCCCTGCAGATTGCTTACCAGCGGGTAGGTCACCTGATCTTCTATTACCTGCGGACTGCGTCCCATCCATTCTGTAAATACAATTACCTGATTTTCGCTCAGGTCAGGAATGGCATCAATAGGGTTCTTCTTCACCGCATATATCCCAAACGCAAACAGGCCGGCTGCTAAAACCAGCACGATATACCTGTTGCGCAAGGACAGTTCAATTAATTTCTGAACCATGATTTATTTTTTTATGAGCCCGGCCTCAGTAATTCTATCCGACGTCCGTTGCTGCCGGCCCCACTCTGTGGGGTTGCACACTTCATCGTCCGGTTCCCGGATCATCTTTTTTACTCTATCACTTCTTCCACTTTACCGCAGGTCAGCATGTCTGCTCCGAAGTAGGGGTTCTTTACATCTTTGATTTCACTCATCCACATTCCGCCCTTGTTGTCGTTGTACATCGGACAATGATCGTGATACAGCGGGCGACCGGCCCCGAATGCCTTTACCAGCGAATACAGCTCCCCGCTCATAGCGGCAAAATATTCACGCTGCTGTTTGATATTGCCGCCATTTTTACCAATGCGTTCTGCATGTTCTTTGAGATCATCCTGTGCGGCATCAAACACTTTTTTCTGTTCTGCAGTCAGCAATGACTTATCCATTTTATTAATTGCCGGCAACATAGCTTCGCCACCTCTGGCCGCTTCTGCTGCATTATCACTGGCCAGGGCATTTTTAATATGCAGGTAGTGATCCACTATTTCTTTTACCCCTGCAGCCGCTTTCCCGTCTACATTGGTAAAAGTTGCCTGTACTTTTTTAATTCCGGTCTCTTCGGTAAGCGGGTCATGAGCAGTTGTATCCTGTTTTTTTTCACCCCTATCATGACCTTCATGCCCTGCTTTGTCTGTATTGCTGTTGCAGGCTGTAAAGACGAGGGCTGCAAATGCCGCAAGAACAAAAAATTTCTTTTTCATTGGTTGATTTTTTTAGGTTGATCAATTTTTAGGCGTATCAGTCTTTTTACCCGTTTCTTTTTTCTTTCTTTCATACAGGCAGCATCCGGGCAGTTTCTCGTACACTTTATCATCTGCTTCAAATTTTTCAGTATCATGTCCTACAGCAGCTATTTTTTTCTGAATGCTATCGTTGCTGACTTTGGCCGCATCATAGGTAATAGTGAGCATTTTTGTCTCAGTATCCCAACTGGCAGCACTTACGCCATCGCCCTTAGCGGTCTTTTCAATACGTTTTTTACACATTCCGCAATTGCCATACACTTTAAAAGAATCCGTTTTTTCCTGGGCAATAACAGATACAGAGAGCATGGCGAAAGCCGCCAGCATGAGCAGTTTAACTGATTTCATATTGATTGTTTTATTTGTTGAAATAGAATAGTCAGGCATACAGAAATGCCTTTAGCCCGACAATATCATTGTCCGGCCAACACAGAAAAGCGGTCTTTAAATAAGGAATGTACGGTGAAGGATATAAACAGCAACGGTACTACTTCGCGGAGGGGCGTTGCTAACAGGGTTTTCCTCTGCAATAGAAGGGAGATTGGCTTCCGTCAGCTCAAAGAAAGAAGCGGGAACTGCTGTGGCGGCCACCTGCATGAGCTGAAAAGCGGCTTCAGCAGTTTTCTGATCTTCTTTACCCTTTACAAACTTGTGCTCATCCTTACAGCAACCGTTGTCTTTGGCATCTTTTTTCTCCATGCCACAACTGCCACAGGTTTCGGAAGGCACATCTTTCAGTCCCCAGCCTGCCAGTTCACCCATACAATAGTGCAGACGCACCGTAGCACCTGTAGAAGTGCCCAGGTAAACAAAGAGGAGTATAAAGGCGAGGACCTTTTTCATTTCAGGACAAAACTAGAATTTAATTTTGCTAAAAAAAATAAAAAAACCGGCAAGCCGGTTTTTAATTATTGATTATGCCAGGGACTTCCTGATTGTCAATACCAATTAAGGTATTGCCTGATCTGCCGGTCGCTTTTGATCATGGCTTCAGTATGGCATCTCCTTCAATTGTATTTACGCTTACTTTGGTATAGGTCAACTTGCCACCTTCACCCGAATCGGCTTCCAGGGCTACCACTATACCAGAAGGCTGGCGGGTATGTTTGCTGTAAACTGTTTCTACTTCCATATCCTGCCCCTGCACGTTAGCTGTTTCACTCGTTTTCAGCAGATACCATGTAGTGGGATCCACATAGCAGGTATATACTTTATTATCCGGATTCGTCACTTTCAACTTATGACAGGATACGCCGTTTACATTTTCCCTGCCCTGCAATTCAAATTTGGCATTCCGGCGGAAAGACGTCATCAGCTTATTTTCAAAACTCAGGTCATTGCCCGTGCCCTTCATTTCATCTGACGACATTGCTACGGGCGCTGTGTCTCCTTGTGGAGGTATGAATTTCCAGCCGGCATTGGCCGTCAGAATAACATAACACTCACTTCCCATTACAGAAAAATCCTGGCGCATTCCTTTATCGCGGATATAACTCATTTTAAGAGGCATATCCAGGCCCATTACACTCATAGTGCCTTCCAGTACAAATGTTTTTATGTTTTCCCATTTTTTTAACCCACCCATAGCTTCGTTATGATTTTTAACGATCGTCTGGACATCCTGGGCAATAACAGTACTGGTTAATATCAGCGCTGATACAAAAAGAAACAGACCTGTTTTTAACTTCATATAGATTTATTGACAACTCTAATATACTACTTCCTGAAAAATAAGAAGCCGATAAGATAAATGTAGGGAAGAAGGCCACACTGAAAAACTTAGTGATTATTCCTGAGCATTTGGCCCATCATGATGGGTCGCTACAGGCCAGATCGACTCCCCAAAAGCTGCTTCCAGTTTACCAATGGTTTTTGATGTAAAGTTCTGTACGCCATTAAACCATTTTGAAACCTCTGCCTCACTCTTTCCAAGATGTCTGGCAAGCAGCAATTGTTTTCCTTCAAAATGTTTGTCCAGTAAATAACGCAGCCTGTCGAGCGTCATCATAGAGCGCCTGATGTGCTCACGCTGACCAGGGACAGTATTGGTCAACTTACGTTTAAATGTTTTTTTTTCATTCATATCTCAAGTTCTATATCGGTAAAAGGAAAAGGATCGTCCAGATTAATTTCTCCGTCAGCGATTGCCTGATCTATTTTGGAAGCAATCTTCAAAGCCCGCTTAAAATGATTACCTACATTAGGACAGTCACGTGGATTCTGAACGGTTTTGACGTCTCCATTAAATAAAACCAGGAGATCATCTTCTCTTATGTAGCAGTAAAGCCGAATACCCTGATCAGCAGAATTCCCATCCTGCTCCCGTATATCATCTATATCATCGTATAACACCGCTACGGCATTTGCATTTTGTTCAAACCTGAAATAATGCTTTCTACAACCTCTTTCGGTGATTAATTCTATCAAATCATACAAATATGCCAACTCCCCATCCCTGCCTGGAAATTCCTTATTCTCGAATTTGTCAAACTCAGACTCCTTGCTATCACCCAGAATAACTGAATATACACGCACTTTCTGTGTTGAAAGCCCATCCCAATATTGAAATGAAACCTTCAACTTAACTTATAAATTAAGATCAAAAATAAATACACAATACCGGATTTTCAAATTTTTCTTTTAAAATGCCCTCTTACGCTCAGAAGAATCGCTTTCAGGCAATTACATAATCGACTAAATCCGGTGGTGAACGGATAAGCAATCTATCATTATAATCAGGAATCTGTACGGTGAAAATCACCCAATTTGGACTGCCTGCATACTTATAGTACCTCTGTATCAAAAAAGTTCATCTGTTGTATCATAACCGGACAAAGCCATTTTACCACTCTTTATTAAAAAACTGAGTCTCAACTTATTTGATCAATGGCATATTTTAGGTAAGAAGACTCAGCAGCTGTCTTTACCAACCAAAAACCATCTTATGCTGAAGAATTATATCAAAATCGCCTGGCGGAGCCTGACCAAAAGCAAGGTCTATTCATTCATCAATATAATGGGGCTGGCCAGCGGCATCACCATTGCGTTTTTGATAGGACTTTGGGTATGGGATGAAGTAACCTTCAACTCCTATCACAAACAGTATAAGAAGACCGCGCAGGTAATGATTAACCAGACCGAAAACGGTGAAGTCTATACCGGGCGTACGGTTTCCATGCCTATGGGAGATGCATTACGCGACCGTTATAAAGACATATTTACCCATGTATCGCTTGCCAGCTGGCCCGATGCCCACCTACTGTCTATCGCCGATAAAAAACTTCAACGCCAGGGATTGTGGGTGCAGCCTGATTTTGTAAGCATGTTTGATCTCAAAATTATTTCAGGCAGCGGTAATGTTCTCACTGATCCCTCTTCTGTCCTGATCAATCAATCATTTGCCAAAAGTCTTTTTGGTGATGCAGATGCTACGGGAAAAACCGTACGTCTCGACAACGATGCCGACATGAAAATAGGGGGCGTATATGAAGATCTTCCTTATAATACCAGTTTTTATAATACGGCAATTCTGCTGCCCTGGCAAAACAAAGCCAACCGGCTGAATACAGCCAACGATTGGGACAATCATTGCGGACAGTTGTTTGTGCGCCTTTCCGACAAAGCCGGCTTGGCCGAGGTTAATGAACTCGTAAAAAATGTACCCACGCCATATATAAAGGAATGGAAAGAAGAGATGATGCTGCAATCCATGAGCGATGTGCATCTCTATAATAATTTCAAAAACGGCAAAGTAATAGGGGGCAATATTCAGTTCGTATGGCTGTTTGGTATAGTAGGTGTATTTGTATTGCTGCTTGCCTGTATCAACTTTATGAATCTCTCCACTGCCCGTAGCGAAAAGCGCGCCCGCGAAGTGGGTATACGTAAAACCATCGGGTCGATGCGGCGCCAGTTGATTTTTCAGTTCCTCACAGAGTCTACTGTGGTGGCTTTCCTGTCGCTGTTTCTGGCACTGGTGTTTTGTCAACTGGCACTTCCTTATTTTAATACGCTGGCAAATAAGCAGCTATCACTTCCCTGGGGCAATCCATTGTTCTGGATCGTTGTGCTCACATTTACCCTGGCCACGGGCCTTATTTCGGGTAGCTACCCCGCGTTTTATCTCTCAGCTTTCAAACCCATTAAGGTATTAAAAGGCACTATCAAAGCCGGACGTTTTGCCTTTGCGCATCGCCGCATACTGGTTGTCTTTCAGTTCACCATTTCCATTACGCTTATTATCGGCACTATTATGGTCTTCCGTCAAATCCAATATGCCAAAGACCGGCCGGTAGGCTATAGTCGCGCGGGACTGGTGACCATCCCTGCCTGGGCGCCAGAAATCCAGAAACACCTGGAAGCTATTCGTACTGAACTGCTGCAGACTGGTGTTGCAGAAAATGTTGCTCTCTCCTCACAGTCTGTAACCCGCTTCAACAACAATAACAGTATAGACTGGGAGGGGAAAGCTCCCGGGCTGGTTGCCTTTTTCAGAAACGTGAATATATCTCCCGAGTTTGGAAAGACTGTTGGCTGGAGCGTGCGGAAGGGGCGCGACTTTTCACGCGATTTTGGACTCGACTCATCGGGTATGATCATTAATGAAGCAGCGGCAAAAGTCATAGGCTTTAAAGATCCTATTGGGAAGCAGGTAACTTTTGACGGCGAAAAGTACAGCATCATTGGCGTAGTCAATGACATGATCACCCAATCCCCCTATGATCCGCCGGAGCCTTCTATATTTTTATCAAACGGATTTAAAGGACTGTTTAATGTACGGGTGAAACCAACCGAAAGTATGGCGGGAGCACTCGGTAAAATGCAAACTGTTTTTAAAAAATACAATCCCGAAGTACCATTTGGCTACAGCTTTGTAGATGATGAGTATGCACAAAAATTTGCTGCTGAAATGCGAATTGGTAACCTGGTGACGCTTTTTGCCGCACTGGCCATCTTCATTTCCTGCCTCGGCCTGTTTGGGCTGGCATCTTTTGTGGCAGAGCAACGCACCAAAGAAATAGGTGTCAGGAAAATACTGGGCGCAAGCCTCGTAAGCCTTTGGCAGCTTCTGTCCAAAGAATTCATATTTATGATTATCATTTCTTTCCTGGCCGCCATACCCCTGGCTTATTATTTCATGAATGAATGGCTCACACATTATTCGTACCGGGCCGATATGTCGTGGTGGATATTTGCCGCTGCAGGTATGGGCGCCCTGCTGGTCACACTCATTACCGTAAGTTTCCAGACAATGAAAGCTGCCCTCAGCAACCCAATCAGGAATCTGCGTACCGAATAATCCCAATACAGCCGCCTCTCTCATCGTCAGTTGAATATAAGATAAGCCCTGCCGCGCGGCAGGGCTTTCTTCATATATGCACCAGACCAGCGTCAGTAGCAACCATGTTTTTTATTCTCCGATGAAAAATACTGGCTGATAAGGGCGTATAACTGAGAGTCATATGTCTGCAATTCTGCACGGGTATTGATGTTGTTGTGCACGCCATTGGTTGGGATGGCTTCTGCATTGCAGTTGAACCAGCATTGTACGCCTTCGGCCCAGTATTCCCTCACATCCGTACGGGCATACGTATTGGCCCACAACCCCGTTGACACCGCATGATTGTAAGCCGCCTGCAGCTGGCTGTCAAAATTGGCATTGGTAAAGCGGATACCCAGTTCATGTATGGCATGTGCAAATTCGTGAGTAAGTATTTCTTCGCCCTTATACCAGTCGATCGACTGCTTGCAAAGCATGCTCTCTTCCGGTGCAGCCGTGAGCGGACGCTGAATGGTGGCGCCATAGGCACGTGCCCGTGTATCCCAGTCAGTACCCGGAAAAGCGGTGTACAGATCACTGTATTCCGGCATCTGGGTAGGCCGCTCATTGATACCAATAATACCTACCCGTAGTTTGTTCTGAATCATCTTCTGTTTTTCGGCAGCTATATTGCTTACCATGTCATTGATGATAATCCGGGCCTTAAGCAGAGCCTCGTCTGCCACCTGCCCGGAACTTACAATGGGTATGCCACTGGCATCGACATATTTTTTGTAAAAACTATTAAGCCCCAGCGATGCTGGCGGCGCTGTCACCTCGGAGCCTGCCGGTTCTTTATCATCCGACTTGCTGCAACTGGTGATGAAAATAAGCGTGAGTAAAGCGATTAAGGTATATCTCATATAGAACGATTTTGAACGTTAAAAGTCCTGTTATGAGACTGATCGGGCAATACATAATCTTTAGTAGCCGCTAACAACCCGGAGTAACCAAAATCCTGATTTTTAAAGAACTAAGTTCCGCGACAACACCCCATCGCGCTACTGCTTTCTATAAATAAAAACTCCGCTCTTGATCTGAGCGGAGTTTTTATTACTACTTATCGTCTGTTATCAGGGATTCTTTTTATATACCCGTACATAATCTACTTCCATTGTTGCCGGAAATACTTTTTCATCCACGCCCATTTTACCACCCCAGTTTCCGCCTACAGCCAGGTTCAGGATAAAGAAAAAGGGCTTATCGAATGGCCATTCTTTCTCGGTGAGGTGTTCATTCTGCACGCTGTTGTATAACTGATCATCTACGTAGAAATCCATCCTGTCTGGTGTCCATTCTATAGAATATACATGATACGCGGTGTATGGATTTTTGATAAAAATGGCCTTCGTCTTCTGTGTTCCCTTCACGTGATTGTATGTCTGTGAGTGGATAGTGCCATAGATGCTGTCTTTTTCATAGCCCACATGTTCCATGATATCAATTTCGCCGCAGGCAGGCCAGCCCGCTTCGCCAATATTTTCACCCAGCATCCAGATGGCCGGCCAGGTGCCTCTGCCAGGAGGAAGTTTGGCGCGTATTTCCATACGACCATATACGAAACTGGCTTTTCCTTTGGTAATCAGCCGGGCCGAAGTATAATTCTTATCTCCTGCTTTTTCTTTTCGCGCAGTGATCTTTAGTATACCATCTTTTACCCAGGCATTGGCTGGTTTCTTATTGGTATAGTATTGCAGCTCATTGTTACCCCAGCCATAGGCATTGCCAGCCGTATCAAAGCTCCAGATGCTACTATCGGGCAGCCCGTTCTTATTAAACTCATCAGACCAGTGCAGTGTCCATCCTTCCTTTTGAGCAAACAGGGCTGTTGCTGTCAACAGCAGGGCAAAAGAAAAAACCAGTTTTTTCATGACTTTATTATTTATCACCATCCTTACTGCAATCTACAGAAGAAACCGGGAACCTGTACAATTGGTTCCCGGTCTGCATAGGGGGTTATTGAAGTAACCACATTACTTTATTCACTTCATCTACTCCGCCATACTGACGGTTGAGGGCCTCCATGAGATTATTGCGGTTGTAGGTCGACTCTGTACCGGGATACAGCCAGCGAACGGGAATGGCATCTTTCTTATTCTCATTGAGTGATGTAGCAGGATTGATGGGAAATTCGGGATAACCTGTACGCCTGTAATCGTAATACGTCTGAATAGGATCCTGCATGAAATTCAGAAAATAGCGCTGTATCCATATCTGCTTAAGCTGATCAGCTGCCGTAGCCTTGAAAGCAGCTTCGCCGGTGAAATAATTATCAATATAGGATTGATTGATGGCCATACCATGCGCGTAAGAGGCTGCTGTCGCCATCAAATGCCCAAGGGCTGCTTTTACGCCTGACTGATAATAGCCTTCTGCAGTACCGGTCGATATCCAGCCCAGCACACGTGCTTCGGCCAGTATCAGTTGCTGCTCGGCATAGGTCACCATCATACGGGGTTCGCTGGCCACCTCTTTAAGGTAACGGGAATTAATCAGCGAATAGGTATTGGCAATATGCGCAGTGGTGATGTCATCATAGTTATCAGAAACATTGGCGCCCACATAAGCAGCCGGATCGTTTTCTGTTTTACCTCCGGCCAGTTGTGCTTTAGACGGATCGGCATAATAAAAAAGCCGGCGGTCATTGTAGAGTTTCAACTGATCTACCAGCAGCGAGCTCACAATAGTGCGACTGGTAAACAAGTCATTTGTTCCCGACATGGGATGCATATTTATACTGGAATAGGCCAGTCCCAGGTAGCCGGTATTTGCCTCCATAAGATTGCCGGCATTTACGATGTCGGCAAACTGCTGTGCCACATTGATGGAGCTTCCTGTTTTCTTACTTAAAGAAAGTAATACGCGCAGGCGGAAGGCGTTTGTGGCACGACGCCATTTCTGCGGATCACCTGCATAGGGAGTAGGGTCGCCATCAAACTTAATGCCGCTGGCAAATGCTTCATCGGCTTCTTTGAGGTCGGCCAGTATTCCTTTAAATACTTCCTCCTGTGTATCATACTTTGCAGTGATAAGCCCTTCCTGTCCTTTGCCTGTTTGTGAATAAGGAATATCGCCCACTTTCATGGTTGCCTGATAAAACATATACGCACGGCTGAATTTGGCCAGTCCCTTATAGGAATTTTCCATCACGCTGCCGGTAGCATACTTCAGCATGTTTTCAATATTGGGCAAAATGGTCATATTACCAAAATCTGTAGTGCCCATATAACCATATTGCGAAGGCATTATTCCCTGGTTGGCATAGGCCACATACTTGGCCATGCCATTATCTGACAGGTATGCCATGGCATCGCGCCCATTGAATCGCAGGTTTTTCAGGATGATACCAGTAGCCAGCATACTGGCATTTACCTGGCTGGTAGCATCGGGATTATCATTAAGCTCATCAAACTTGTTGCAGCCCGGGCCCACCAGTAAACTAAAGGCCAGTATGGCTGTCAGTATTTTAGTACGTTTCATTGTCTTAAGTTTTGGGTTCATTAGAAATCTACCCGGATGTTAACACCAATGTAGCGGAGCGACGGATCAATAAAGTTTTCGGTACCGCCGTCAATATCTGAATACTTAAACTGTTTGGCCCAGTATATCAGGTTCTGGCCTACAGCAGATACCGAGATATTCTTTGCAGATACCCGTTTTGACCAGGCTTGTGGCAGTGCGTAAGAAACAGACACTTCACGCAGTTTCATAAATGTGGTAGAATACAGGTCAACCGGCGAAGGAGAGCCTCCCCATGCGGTTCCCTTATGCTGCGCTTCGATATATGATTTGTAGGTAGTGTATACATCATTGGGAGCAAATACACGGGTATCGCTCACCACTTTGTAATTGGCGTCGTATACGATGGAACCAGATACTACTTTCACCCCTTCGCCGAGGTAATTTTTTGTACCGGCATTGGTCGCATCCAGGTAACGCTCGGGTGTGAGCGATTTGGGGTGATTACCCGACCGCCACATATACATTTCCGTTACTGATTGTGCCAGGCCACCCACACGGCCATCGAGCGAAATATTCAGTGCAAGATTTTTATACTTGAATGAAGTATTAAAACCCCATGTCCAGTCAGGATCAGAATAACCAGCCAGTGAAAGAATAGGCTTATAAGTAGGTACACCATTGTTGAAAACGATATTACCACTGTTGTCTGTCTGATATTCATTGATGGTATAAAAATCAGCACGTTTGCCTTTCTGCACCCAGTCTCTTCCTTTTACGGAGTAAACGGAATCCATCTGGGTATAATAAGTGGCATAGGTTGACCAGTTGAAGCCTACATCCCAGCGGAAGTCTTTATTCTTCACCGGTGTGGCATTGAGGGTGATTTCCAGACCGCGACGTGTACGTTCTTCATCGCTATTCGTAAACACACCGGTATAGCCGGATGACGGGCTGATAGTAGAGGTAACAAGGAAGTCATACATACGCTTCCAGTAACCGGTCACATCGAGCATCAGGCGGTTGCCGAGGAAACCAAACTGAGTACCGATCTCCGTGGTATTGGCAGACTCCGGAAACACGTCATCGGGGCGGATGGTGGTAGGATAGGTAGCCGTACCCAATCCGGCCCATTGGTTGGTAGCAATGGAATACACATTATTGATGGCATAAATAGAGGCCGGAGTTCTGTACATAGTCCAGGAGCCACGGAGTTTCCAGATCGACAACCAGTCGTACCGGGGCAGCAGGTCTGAAGCGATCAGGCTGCCGGCCACAGATGGATAAAAGTAAGAACGGGTTGAGCGCGAAAGTGTGGAAGCCCAGTCATTGCGGAAAGTACCTTCCAGAAATGCCAGGTTGCGCCAGCCAAAACCAATACGGCCAAATACGCTATTGGTCTGTTTACGGAAAATAACCGACTGCACAGCTACGGGATTCAACGATGCTTTAAGTGAGTAATATCCGGGGATAGACAGACCACCCTGCGTACGTGCTTCCAGTCCTTCGTCCTGGCGGTAAAATACCGAACCACCTACAAAGCCATCGATACGCCAGTTTTTATACTGGGTTTCGCCGAGCAGCAGCGCTTCTGTATTGGAGCTGAATCCACGGCTGATACCGATATTGTAAGAGCCTCTTTGCGACTCACCCCATATCTCAGTACCGGCATTCATGACTTTAGAGCTACCACCACCCTGGAATGAACCTTTGGAAATATTTACCTCCTGTTTATTACTATAGGTATCATAACCGGTACGCACCGTAGCCTTAAGTCCTTTGATAAATTCATAATTCAGTGTCAGCTGGCCATTGAAGATATCCTTATTATAAGAGCGTGTACGTTCGTAGCGATCAAAGTAAGGATTATTATTGCCGGCTGTGTAACTGCTGTTTTGCACCTCATTGGGTATCATCCAGTAGTCTTTATAATCCCGCACATCCCAATCGGGCGATCCCCAGATGAGCATGCTGTACATCGGATCGTAACCGGTATATCCATTAAAGCCTACGTTGGGCGATTCATGTTTGTTGTAAGAGAGCGAAGTGCTGAGTGAGAATTTTTTTAGTTTTATATCACCACCTACACTGTAGGTCATCTTATCAAACAGCGAGTTGGGATAAGTGCCTTTGTTCTGTACCCAGGTGGCAGAAGCACGGAATCCGCCCATCTCACCCGTCTGCGCAATGCTCAGGTTGTTGTTGAGGATATAGCCCTGTTGCAAAAAGTTTCTAAAGTTGTCTTTTCCACGGGCAACAAACGGCATGGGCTTCATGCTTCTGGAAAAAGGATCCCACTGTATTACTTCCTGCCCTTCGAGTGGCGCTCCCCAGGAGCCATCACCGGAGCGCACATAGGTATTGGTGGCTGTATTTACCACGCGGCCATATTGCGATTGCATTTCCGGTATGGCCAGGTAACCGGCTTCAAACATGCTGCTGCTGTTAAAAGAAATAGCCAGTCCTTTAGCCGCAGCACCGCGCCGGGTGGTGATCATCACGGCACCGCTGCCTCCACGCTCACCATACAGCGCAGAAGCCGTAGCACCTTTCAGAAAATTGATGGTTTCAATATCATCTGGCGGTACATCGCGAAGAGTCATATTGCCGTAGGGCACTCCATCAATAACGATCAATGGCGTTTCTCCGCGCAGTGTCAGCTCTGGTTCAGCACTGAACTCAGAACTGTTTTTGACGATCATACCGGCTACTTTACCGGTCAGCGAGGTGGCTACATCCACACCTTTTACCGTTTGAAGGGTATTACCTTTTACAGATTGAGTGGCATACCCCAATGCTTTTTCCTGGCGTCGTACACCAAGAGCCGTTACCACAACATTCTGCAGGTCTTCTACTCTTTTTTTGAGTACAACCGGGCTACTGCCCGCGCTTGCGGCAGTAACCTCCACAGCATCGTGTGCAATGCTGCTGAATACGAGTATGGCATTGTCGTCTGGTACAACAATGGAAAAAGAGCCATCGGCTGCAGTTACTACCGACTGGCGGGTGCCTTTTACCGTAACAGTGACGCCGCCTACAGGCTCACCGGCGTCATCGACTACTCTACCTTTTACTGTTTTTTCGAGGTGGACAGGCTCGTTGTCTGTCTCACTAACCGTACGTACAGGCGCCTGCCTAAACAGTACAATTTTATCTTCCACTACCTGGTAGCTTATTTGCAAAGGGGTAAGATTGTCGCGCAGAAAAGTACCAATGGGCTGATTGCTGGCATTAATGCTAAACTGGCGGCTTGCATTAATGGCGTTTACGCTATATGTAAAAGCCACTCCGGTTTGTTTCTGTATTTCTGCAATGACCGTACTAAGCGGTTTATTTTCCATGTGCAGCGTAAACTTCCGGGAAAGAACCTCCTGGCTGTTAACTTCATTTGCGTAGAGGGAACTTATCGAGATCAATATCAGTGCTATTTGAGCAATCGTTATTCTCATGGCAAAGCATATTGAAGCAACAAGTCGTTGCTTATTTTTCATATATTTAAACAGTTTTTGTTTTGAGAATAGATTTAAAACGAAAACGGAGCTGATTCAGCTTCCCGGAGCCGGCCTGTGCGTCACCACAGCCGGCTCCTCTTTTATACTATGTTGGAAATCTTTTTTTCATGCGGCAATTGTTTTGGTTAAGCAATTATTCATTATTCACAGCCCTGCCCCTTTATAAGTATACGGGTGCCATTGAGTTCGTATGAAGAATGGGTGGCGAGGCAAATGATCTTTAGCTGGGTATACAGATCATTGCCGGAAATGTCGCCCGTAAACAGGCATTTTTCCAATGCGGGATTATCTGTGATAATCTCTATACCGTAAGCTTTGGCGAGATCAGCGAAAATATAGTCGAGGTTCTTCTGATCGTATTGAAATGCCGGCAACGGCTGCTTTTTCTCTTCTGCTACTTCTTTGCGAACCAGTTGAGGCTGAGAGACGAGCGTGGTCAACAAAGCGCGTTTGCCGGGTTCATATACGGCCTTTTGATTGGGGGTAATAATTACGGGCGACAATAATGCAGTAGCCTCTTTAACCACCCGTGTATTTTCCGATACCTGCACACGGCCTGTACGTACCGACACTTCTTCGTTGCCTGTTTGCGGATCGGTGCTGATAAGAAAACTGGTGCCCAGCACCCGGGTAATGATATGCCGGCCGTATACAAGAAATGGTTTATGTGCATTGGGAGCAATATCGAAAAATGCGCTACCGTCCATATAGACTTCACGTGCTGTATCGGAAAAATGAGCAGGAAAATAAAGCGTAGTGCCGGGATGCAGCGTCACCTGGCTGCCATCTTCCAGCACTATTTGCTGCAGACTATCGCTCTCATTCTTTTGTTGATGCGTCTTTCCTTTTATCTGTGCGCTAAACTCGCTGCCGGCAGATTGGGGGCGCCATAACAGGTAGCCTGTGGCCAGAGCAGCAGCCAGTAGTATGGCGGCTGCCATTTTTCGCCAGCCAAAACGGTTGCGTGATACAGGTATAATAGCCGCTGTATTTTTTTCGGCATCCAGGATATTGCGTACAATCTCCTGCGAAATATGAGGGGGAAGTTCGGCACCGGCAACCTGACTGTCGGCCAGGCTTTGCGAAATATGATCTCCCAGTCCGGTATCATACCGGCCGGAAGCCAGCAGGTCAAAGAGTTCTTCTCTTTCCTGCAAGCTGGCATTACCAGCTACATATAAATCAAGTAAATAGGCAAAACGATCGTTTGAGCTCATAGAACGTGCGGTTCGGCTGTTTTACGTTAAAACAACCAGCCCATCTGCACGGAGTACAGGCTCAGAAAAAATTTTTCAGGAAAAGAATAACCAGCGGGATTTCGATACCCCGGCCAGCCAGTTGCACGCGGATCTGTTGCAGGGCGCGTGCCATATGTGTTTTAACGGTAAGTGGAGAGATGCGAAGCCGCTCTCCGATTTCTGCATAGCTCAGTTTTTCGTGCCGTGCGAGTTCAAATACCTGTCGCTGCTGCTGAGGCAATTCCGCTACCACCTCTTTCAATACCCGGCCGTATTCGCGGTCGTCGAGCTGCTGCAGGGTATGTTGATCGGAAGAAACTGATTGATTGCCCAGATGATGAAGGGCTTTCCACTCTACCGCCAGCCTTTTGAGGCGGTTCATAATATTATTGCGGGCTACAGTATAAATCCAGGCTTCAAGCGATGAGAAACGCTGCAGGTCATGCCGCTCAAACCAGAGCTTCATGAATACATCCTGAACCACCTCCTGTCCCAGGTGCGGCGATTTCAGATAACGCACTGCCGTCTGGTACACCCGGTTGCGGTGCCGGTCGTATAGCAATTGAAATGCATAGTGACTATCCTCAGCCAGCAATGATCTCAGCTTATATTCTTCATATTTAGAGCCTTCAGAATCCACTCGCTACTTTCGTTAGGGGACGAAAATAAGTGTTTTTGCAGACATGCTGCCGTGTGTAACAATTAGATAGTAACCCAATTCGAAAGCCCCTGGAAACTTACCTGCGCCATCTGCGGAAAATTTTGCCAGCAGAACGCAGCAAACCAGAGATATAAGGCTGCCAATGGGAAACCCTACTGAATCTGAACCACTATCAACGGCTTAGTCAACAATTAATCTTTTTTATAGATACATAAACTTTTCTACTATTACGAAATTTTCATAACTTTACGAACACTTCGTAACAATGGAGAAATTAACCGAACATGAAGAAAAAGCCATGCTGGCTGTGTGGCAAAACGGCCCCGGCTTTATTAAAGACTTCCTCGACCACATTCCCCGGCCCAAACCGGTCTATACCACTTTTGCATCCACTATCAAAAACCTCGAAAAGAAAGGATATCTGAAAAGTGAAAAGATGGGGCCGGCCATACGCTATAGTGCCAAAGTGAAAGAAGCGGAGTATAAGAAAAGGTTTATGACCGGCGTGGTCAATGATTTTTTCCAAAGCTCTTATAAAGATGTGGTGGCCTTCTTTGCCAAAGAAAAAAAAGTGAGTGTGGAAGAACTGAAAGAGGTAATTAAGCTGATTGAAAACCCCGAAAATTAAGCTATGCCTGCCCTGTTTATTGTATTACTCAAAATCAATATAGCACTCCTCTTATTTGCGGCTGCTTATTACCTTGTATTACGCCGCCTTACATTTTATTCAATCAACCGGGCCTTCCTTGTTTTTGGTATTTTGTTCTCCACCATTTACCCCTTCATTGACCTTACAGATTTCTTTTACCGCCATGCAAACAATGCCCTTACACTGGTGCCGGAAATGAATCAGCAGATGGTGACGCTGGCAAACAGCAACCAGTACTGGAACTGGATCATCCTGTTATTCTGGCTGGGGGTTGTAGTAATGGGTTTCCGTCTGTTGCGTCAGTTCATGGCTTTATACAGTCTCCATACCCGCTCACAGAAAACTATGCTTGGCAATCATACGGTGCGTGTTGTAAACGAAAAGCTCAGCCCGTTTTCATTTGGTAAAAGCATTTACATCAATCCTGCTCTGCATGGAGACGAAGAGCTGAATCACATTCTTACACACGAAAGTGTACACGTAAAAGAATGGCATACGCTCGACATTATCCTGGCCGAACTGAGTGTGGTCTTTTACTGGTTCAATCCCGGTGTATGGCTCATGCGAAAAGCCGTAAAAGAAAATCTTGAATTTATTACGGATGAAAAAGTGCTGCGCAAAGGTATTGACAAAAAAATGTACCAGTACAGCCTGCTCGATGTGGGTAGTATGCAACAGGCCCTGGCTATTGCCAACAGTTTTAATCTCTCTGATCTGAAGAAAAGGATACGCATGATGAATGTAAAACGTTCATCACGGCTTACACTGGGCCGATATATATTCCTGCTGCCTGTACTTTTATTTATCTCGCTGGCATTTACGGTAACCAAAAAAGAAATCAGTAAAGAAGAAAGCGTAAGGCAGCCGGCAACCCGGCTGACTCCGGACAATATTCCCCATACAGCCGGTCAGCAGTTGTCTTCTTCACCAACCACACCCAAATCAGCACTGGCCACACCAAAACGCCAGCGCGCTCATGGCAGTAATCAACGAACTCCAAACCACTCAGACAAAACCGTTTCCGATAAAACAACTGTCGCGTCTTCTGTGCCTGTAAAAAAAGTACAGGGTGTAATGATACCTGAAAGCAGCAGCACAACGCCTTCCGCCACAGCAGATGATGAAAAGGTTATAACTGTTGTAGGCTATCCCTCTCCCAAAAACCGCAGTACCCTTTCCGATGCACCTCGCATTACAAAGGACTCTGTTTCCTCTTCAGGAAACATCAGTACGGAACAGTCAAATCCGGTGAGAGTGGTTATGGGTTATAAAACCCCTCAGCGGAATTAATATATGGAGGCATCAGTTAATGAATGGTGACACTCATTACAACCCCGGCTTTTCTGTCGTACGCATATAAAACAGTATCATCATCAGATACTGTAAAACACATAACCGGCCTGTCAAGATTCAGCTTTTTAACCGGTTTGCCATCCCAGCTGTATACATAGATCGTTTCATTATCATTAGGTCTGTCGGTTTCATGCTGTTTGCCGGAATATAACAGGTAAATAAACCCGTCTGTAACGGCGCCATTCGAAAAAGCGAAGCGGGTTTTATCGGTACGTACCGACACGTCGACACCTGCTGTCTGAAAAGGCTCAAAGGCAAAATCAAAGTTTTCCGGCCCCTTTATGAGTTTACTGGTTTGGGTTGCGAGGTCAAAAATTTCTATCCGGTCGCTGAAACGTGAGGCCAGCACCATTTTTTCGCCTGCAGGTTTCAGAAAAAGAAAACCTTCCTGGGCATGCTTCCACGAACCAAAAGGTACTCCGGCCGGTTCTTTATCAAACGCACCATACAGTTCCATATCTTTTCCCGAAACCAGATCAAGCTCTTCTACCTTGGATGGTGTAAGCTGTGCGCCGGCTCCCAGTAAACGGTTGCCAGTTGCTAATTGTACGGAATAAAAAAAGCGAGGCAACCGATATTCTTTTAATACAGCAGAGTCCTTTCCAGCTTTATTCTTCAGGAGTTCCGCGGTAACCAGCTTATCAAGTACCACATCATGTACCCATATTTTATTTTTCTGAATAACCCCGGCCGACATTGCCCCTGCTATCTGTCCGTAACCCTGACCGGCTTCTATCAGTCCGCCAGATAATTTCTGACCGGCAGACGAGTAGCGATAAAAAACATAATCACCCGAATTCCCTTCGTCCCAGATATACAACAAAGAGTCTACCAGAAACATTCTGCGGGCTACGGGTTCTTTCATGCGGAAGACGGTTTTTAAAACCAGGCGGGTTTCTTCCGGAAATTTCGAAAAGCTGACCACCTCTGCCCCGCTTTGCGCCTGCCCCGGCAGACAATAACAGCCTGCGATTAAACAAAATAATAATTTCGTTTTCATATGTACTAGAGATTAAAAGTAGCTCGCAGTATAAAAAGTCTTTGCCTTATATCATACCGGTTCGCCGAAAAAACAGCAGACGAAAGAGAATACAATTTATACGTTTTCTGATTGGCTATATTACAAACATCCAGTTCCAGATCAGTTCGCCATTTGGCCAGCCGGTAGCGGGCATTAAGATCAAGGAATACATAGTTGACTGTTGACACACCAGGTTGACGGCTGTAAATATGCGTAGCTTTCGCATTCACCAGAAACCCTGCAAAAACGGAATATCCGGTTGCGAGATTTTGCTGCAATCGCAGCATCTTATTGGCACCGGTCGCCTGTCCGCGGCTGAGTCGCAGTTTGCTGCTGCTCCAGAGTACGGCGCCATTATAGCTCACCGATAACTTTTTAAACAACTTTGTCTCCACTCCAGCCGCCACCTCACGGCTGGTATTATAAAACGGAAGCAATTCATTGTTGATATATTGCTCGTAGCGGCCCTTATTGAAACCAGCTTTTAGGGATGCTGTCGTTTTCAGCGCAAAAATATACTTACTAATACCGGCTGATGTCTGAAAAGCACTTTGATCGTTGGAATAAGGCAAAAGAACCGTCTTCTGAACATTATCTGTCAGTATGCTCGACAGGATAGAATTAGCTCTTATCTTATTGTAACTAACCACAGCATTGATGAAGAGCATGCTGATGGAGCGCTGGAAATTATAAAACAAGCGGGGGCCGGTACTGTATCTTTCCTGGAGAGCTGCATCGTTGGCAAAAAGACTGCGATAGTTGGTCAGGATCGCACCGCGGTAAATACCAGATATATTACCCACGTTGTTGGTGTAGCTATAGCTTAACTCCACATAATTTTCTGCCCCTGTCATAAGTTTTACCGCCCCAGTCGGGTTAAACAAAAACTGGCGCTGCTTCTCATTAAGCAGGTATTCTTTTTGGCGATAATGAATGCCCTGCTGAATAAGCGGCAATGACAGACGAAGTTGCCAGCGGTTATTACCGAACCGGTAAACCGGATTAAGATAAAAACGCGACCGGCTCCATCTTAATGCATTTCCCGCATCTCCTTTATAGACTGTCTCTGTAGCATCGGACTGCAGTAGCGATAGTGTGGAATTCAGATCCTGCTCTTCCTGAACATATCCAACTTCATACGTCTGGCTCACCAGCGCCTTACGGGGCATATAGGATACATATACGTGACTGAATAAGGTAGGCGTAGCCGCTTTTTGCAGAATAGCCTCAAATGGCAGTCCTTCATTAAGCAGGTCGGCATTCAATCCGGTATCAATACGCAGACGCTGGGGATTATTGTAGCTGTTGACATACCAGTTAATACTGATAATACCTTTTTTCACCGCCGGAGTCCAGTTAAAATGATTGGAAATATCAAACGTCCGGCTACGCAGATACTGATAAAAAGCATGGCCATTCAAATCCATATTACTGGCATTGCGCTCGCCAGCAAAATTTAAGCGCAGGGTATTATTCAGGTAATACTTTTGTTTATTTATCATCAGGTTGAGCGCTGTATTGAACTGATAGGGTTTGCGCACCGAGGATTGATTTTCGTAGTACCGGATGGTATCGGCACCCAGGTAGTTATCGACCATACTGGCATAATTAAACCGGTTACGGTCAACCAGCAGTTGCATATTGAGGCGCCATTGAAGTTTCCGCTTAGTGTTAAAGAGATTGTTGATACTAATAAGACCAGATCGGTTGAAATAAAAATTTTTGCGGGGAATATCGGGGCTACCTGCTGTACCGGCAGACAGCAATGTTTTGGGGCGTGTATTGCCCGTTTCGTCAAGAAAAGATGATGCGCCAAACTGCGCAATATCTCCTGTGTAATCGATGCCGGTATTATTCGCTTTGAGCGAATTGATCATTTTGATTTTTTTATTGAGCAGTATCAGATCCGTTCCCGTATCAAATAAGCCGGGCAGGCCGGCACCTGCCATGACCTGGCCGGAGAGTTTTATACTGTTCTCATCTTTCAGTACCAGGTTGAGGGCAACATTATCTGTAGCCACTTTATCCTGCAGTACTTTTACCGGCTGATGGTTTTGTATCACCTCTATCGATTTGATCATGTCTTTGTTAACAGCTTTTGTAGCCAGCTGATACCGGCCATCCATCAGATTATCACCGTCTATATACAGGTTAAAGATGGGCCGGCCATTATAATAGATCATACCATTTTCACCTACCGTAAGCCCGGGCAACCTTTTGATTACATCACCAATGCTCCTATCTTCTTCACGCGAAAAAGAGCTGACATTGTAACTCAGCGTATCGCCTCTTGAGTTGATGAGCGGTTTATTCCGGGTCTTTACTTCGGGGAGTGATACAACTTTACGTACCAGCGAAAAATCATAATTCTCCCGGCCTGGCTGCAACACCTGTTTCACCGCTTCGTAGCTGAGGTTGCTTATCTCCAGGTAAAGCTGACTCAGCTGCTGGCTGTCGGGAAGGCTGAAACGATATTGTCCCTGCTGATCGCTATAGGCAAACGCAACCACTTTACCACCGTTGTTTTTGAGCAGTACGGTAATATGCGCCAGTGGCTGACCAGTGTGATCGGCCAGCCGGCCGGCCACCTGTTTTTGCCCGGATACATTTGTATGCAGCGCTAAAAGAGCAGCAATTAGCCAAAAGCCTTTCATCGCTTTTTCAGTTCAATTGGATTATTGTTGCGGAGTTTAGCTTCTTTTTTATTTTTCTCAATCAACTGAGCCGCTTCTTCTCCTGTACCGGATGTACCCGATCCATCGCGATAGGCTAGTTTAACAGTAGGTGAGCCGGGGGGTAACTGCGCCTGCATACTGGCTACCGGATTCTCATAAAATGCGTCTTTAGCTTTGGCGAATGCAGCTTCGCTTACTTTAATCGGTTTTTTGCGGCCATATCCCAGATCTGTTCCGAGACTGTCTTTATAAATCTCTTTCACCAGGAACTGTACTTCCTTTTTATCATCTTCCACTTCGAGTATAAGACCCGGTAAGCCGGAAAACTTCCACGGTCCGCATTGAAACGGAAGTTCGCTGGTAAACCAGGCCGTGTAATTGCGGCCAGCATAGTAACCTGTGGCTTTCTGACAGGTATAGGCATCAATCTGTCGTGTTTCATCTTTTACCTTCCAGTCTATCTGAGGCAGCTTTCCTTCCATGAGATAGCGCTGCATACCCAGTGAGGCGGTGACGTCAAGTTTTTTGGCGCCGGGGTACTGGTACAGTTCAATTTCAGTGATACCGGGACCATTCACTACTGCCATTGGACGGCCTACAGCGACTACTGTAGGACCTCCACCGGTATTAACAGGCTCGGGCCGCGGTTTATTGGCAGCTCGTATATACTTACTGCTGGTCTGCCCCAGCATTAAAAGCATGTCTTCGACCAATGGCCGGTCACGATGGTTCGTGTCATTTACATGTACGGTTTTATATATTACATTCAGTACCACCTGTTCTGCTTCCTGCGCAAAAGCCTGATTAAAAGATAAAATTGATAGCAATAAAACAAATAATATTGATTTCATAATCATTAATTTATGTTACGATACTTTCGTAAAACTACGACTATATCGTAAATAAACAAATCATTTTTTTTTTGAGAAGGTTGACCCACAAAAAAGCGTACCGGCTAAAGCCGGTACGCTTGTAATGTGTCTCGTCAAAGATGGTCTCAGCGCATCATTCGCGCCAATTCCCCCTCCAGCTTATCCATATTTTCTTCATTCTTTTCGGTGATGATACCACGTAGCTTTCTGCACTCTTCAGAGTAGGTGAATTTCATTTTAAAAACTACCCTCGTTTTATCAGCTGCGAGTGATTCAAACAAGGCTTCGACCTGAAACTCATGCGGCGCACCTTCATGATTCCACACTACCTGAGCCGGTGGATCGATCTGCACAAAAGTGCACTCATTGGGATAATTCGTCTTATCAGGTGCCTGGATCACAAACATCCACTTACCGCCTGGACGCAGATCGTATTTATCAATAATCGTTGTAAATCCTGACGGCCCCCACCAGTTTTGCAAATGTACAGGATGGGTCCAGGCTTTAAAAACGATATCCTGTGGCGCATTTACCACACGGGTAGTAATAATAGTATCAGACTCGGGTATTTGCCATATGCTGATTTTCTCCATGGCAATTGTTTTATATCCAGTCCTGGGTTTTAACGGTGAGTTCGGTTTCGACCTCACCGGTATGCTGTGTTCCTTTGGGTTCAAACAGGAGATTGAAGACTACTTCGCCATTGGTTCTGGGGCGATGTTCCACCCCCTTAGGCACTATCAGTATCTCCCCTTCGCTCACATGCACGGTACGGCCATCGCTGAAATCCATAATGAGCGTGCCTTTGAATACCATGAACAGCTCATCTTCATTTTCATGACTGTGCCATACAAACTCGTCTTTGAGTTTGCATAGTTTCACATACTGGCCATTGAGTTCACCAATTATATGCGGTGTCCATAATTTGTCGAAAAGGGAGAATTTTTCTGCGATGTTGATAGCCGCAATTTCCTGCATGACGTAAATTTTATTTCATTAGGAGAAAAGATACAAAATAAAACATTCTGTATATTGTAAATCACCGACATACAAAAAAGACCGTAACCATCAATGTTTACCCCTCCCGATAAGACACTGATCCGATATTTACTTGATAATTATATCCAGCTAGTACTGGTTGAAAATAAACAAGAATATAAAAGATTAAGAGACAGTCCATCCGATGACATGAATAGCAATAGACAAAAAAGGTACGATCTCGAATTATTTGAAAAAAACATGGCAGAAAAAATACTGCAAGAATATGCCTATGATGTGATTGTCAACAAATGTCCTAACTGCCAACAGCTTGCAAGACCCCCCTTTGCCAGACAATGTCCGCATTGTTTCCATTCCTGGCATGGCAACTCAGCATCTTTCAAGATCAATCATACCATGAAACTTACCGGGAGAGGATTTTATATCATTGGAAAACATGTGTCCGGCGCAATAAAAGCAGGTATGAAAATAGCCTTCGATCAAATAGGCATAGCTAAAACAGGTGCCATCATGTCATTTGAGTTTGTAAGAGGCCCGAGAGGGTTAAAAAATATTGAAGAAATAGGTCTTGAAATTGAAGGCCTAACAGAACAAGAAGAAAAAGAAATATCACTCAACTGTCCTTACTTGATCCCGGTTCCTGTTGTTAAATAAAAAATCATATCACGTAATTCTCTTATAGAGAATTAACTACCTGCACCGGGGTCCTAAATAACTGCACAAATAGCCAATGCGTATATTTGAAATATAAAACCGGCTGATGCGAGAAATTTTCCAACGACAGGGATTTTTCATCAAAGAAGATATCTTGTCAGCAGAGCAAATAGATGAACTGACTTTTATCATAGAAAACAGTGCGTCTGTAAAGTCTGTAAACGCCAGCTTTCGTCGTTCTGCCGGCCTTTTTGCAATCAGAAAAATTTTACTGGAAATTCCTGGCATCCTGGATCTGCTAAAACAGACCGGCTTGTTCCAGTTTATTGAAAATTCTTTTGGCAAGGATTATTTCATCGTAAAATCCATTTACTTTAATAAGCCTGCCGCATCCAATTGGTTTGTGGCGTGGCACCAGGACCTGACTATTTCCGTTAAAGAAAAAGCCGATATTGACGGCTTTGGGCCATGGACGGTAAAACCTGGCCAATTTGCAGTACAACCACCGTTGTCAATTCTCGAAGATAATTTTACAGTACGCCTGCACCTGGATAATACAACGGTACAAAACGGTGCATTAAAAGTAGTACCTGGCTCGCATAGAAAGGGGATATACAGAACCGGGGATAAGAATTGGTCTTCTGAAAACGAAGTTATATGCGAAGTGCCTGCAGGAGGCATGATGTTGATGAAGCCTTTATTATTACATTCTTCTTCCCGCAGCACCAACAATCAGCAGCGGCGGGTCATTCATATTGAATTTAGCCGTCAAACGTTGCCTGCGCCATTAAGATGGAGTGAAATGATTGAGTAAGAAAAATATTACCTCCTTTTGCCTTATACCCTCTACCTTCCCCCTTCCACCCTTTCTCCTGCCGCAATCATTGCTTCGGCCAGCTGCTGATAGCATTTTCGCCAGGCAGATTCCACTGCCGGGTTCCAGTCGGTTCCCAAACCCTGCTGTAATGTCCACAATAATGCATTGCCTACCACTTTATAGTGCCCGGGCCTTACGCCGTACTCCACATGCCGGCGGGCCATTGCTGCTATATCTCCCGATAAAACCGATATGTCATCCAGATTTGCCACTATACCACTCAGCATATCCACCAGCTTTTTATACTGTGCATTCATTTCTGCAGGAAACATTTTCCGTACAGCCGGTGCATCTGCAAACAGCTTGCTGTAAAATGCATCCCCAACTATGTCGGGATTGATACTTCGGAAAATCTTCCAGGTTCTTCGGATAATTGTAATTTCCTGTTGTGTCATAACCATCGTTCTTTTTCAAAATTGAAGCCGAAAGGCCTGCCCGTCAAAACTTCTTTATTGAAATGTAGATATAAAGGGTTGAGGCGGCTATAATACCGATCCGGTCATTCAGAGGAGTCTCAAATACAAAGCGGCCTGCCGCACGGCAGGCCGCTTTTCATGGATATTAATACAGCCACGCTGTACCCATTTAATCAAAAACCGACTTTATTTACTCCATTTTGTAGCTCAATACAGCTGTCTTTCCCATCAGGGGAAATTTACGGATCTCTTTAGTAATATATCCTTCTGCATCGACCTGAAACAAGTTTTGAATATGTGCATACAAAATTCCATCTGCCTTATACTGTTTCACCTCGCTTGTCATATTCTTATATGACTTACCAAATAATCCATCAACCCGGTAAAGTGCAAAATAACTGCCGGGCAGGGTATTACTGATCGCCGAGTGAGTAAACTCATATGTATACACCAGCTCGCTTCCGTTGTACTCCTTTGCGGAAAGTAAATTACCATCCTTTACCTGCAGATCAACGGTGTTGACATTTCCAAAACCGGATGATTTATATTTTACCATATACCCGTTCTGATCATAGCCGTAATCGATTGCCGTGAGCAGCGTGCCTGCAGCATCGCGCATATCGATGTGCGTTATATACCCTTGTGCATTTCTCGTGCACTCCATTACACGTGCAACCGAATTGTCGGAGGGCAAACGGAGCGTGATAATCAGTTTTGACGAAGACAGAAAATCAAAACTCTCTGTCCCGGTTTCACTTTTTATGCTGGCTATCCGGCCATTTGCATTATACGTCATTTCTGTAATTACAGGTTCCTGGTTTGAGTAGGCATACTCATATTTTACCAACTTCTTACCCGTCTCCTGCGGGCTTACAGCATTCCTGTCTTTTTTACATCCCCACAGGGTAGCGGAAGCAATAACGGAAAACAATAAAATTTTTTTCATACTAAGGTCTTTTGCTGCGCAAATTGCCACAGACCAGTCTGGCACAGAAAAAAAGCCAACTGAACCTTCCGGATTTATAATTTAAGTGTGTAAAAAAAAGCTTTGCCCGTGACTGACTTCTTACCGCGGCACCGTTTTATCATTAATTTTACCCGGCTATGAACAAACAATCCTTCACGATTATCCTGTCATTATTTACCCTGACCGGTTTTTTATCAGGTTGTGAGTCCCCGCAGCAGCAACGTCCCGTCGCATTCCAGGCATTTGAACATACCCGGCTTCCAGGTTATTCCAGCCAGCAACTCGAAAAAGATTTTAACCTGCTCGTCAGCAGTCTTAAAGAGGGGCATACCGGCTTATATGCCTATACCAGTCAGGCACAGTTTGACAGCCTGATCAACGCACGCCGTCAATTGCTGCGCGATGGGCTCAATGGCCTTGCTTTTTACAACATCGTTGCCCCGCTGGTAGCAGCTACGCGCGAGGATCATTGCGACATACACCTGTCGGAAGAAGTTAAAAAATATATGGTCAGTGATGGACTGTTTTTGCCCCTGGTGGTTATTAACCTGCAAGAAAAGACATATATCCTCAATGACTCTGCCGATGGAACACCGTTGAAAGGATTTGAATTACTGGCTGTAAATGATCTTGACATCAAAGCTATTAAAGAGCGGCTATTTGCCAGCTTTGGCGCAGACGGATATATACTCACCTCAAAATACCGCTATCTCGATTTCCGGGGATTGGCACACGAGTATGCCAAAGTAATTGATCAGCAGAAAGAAAACACAATTATCGTACTGAACCCGGTTACTCAAAAAAAGGAAACACATAAACTACACGCCATTTCTGCAAGTGCACTGGCAACTTTACATTCCGCCGTACTCAAAACCAATACTATCCGGCAGGAAACTGACCGGCCAGCCCAGTTGCAGCTTATGCCTCATAATACTGCCTTACTTTCATTCCGGACCTTTGCCAATAGTCAGTACCGTAAATACCAAATGGATTTCAGGCAGTTTGTCGATTCATCGTTTCGGATGATAGCTGCAAACAATGTGAGCCATCTTATCATCGACATGCGCGACAATGGAGGCGGCTCCGAAGGCAATGAAGACTTCCTCTTTTCCCACCTCACTGATCAGCCATATACAAAGTACAGGTACGTACAGGCAGCTGATACGAATTTCTCATTTTTACCTTATACCGATTATGCTGCTGAAGCTGATCAGCGTGAGCTGAGGCTGGAGCTGACAGAAGAAAATGAGTGGGCTACTGATGGGAAGCTCTACCGTAAATCCGGACTGTATGCGCCTGCGGCTCCCCGCCGGGATGCGTTTAAAGGAACGGTATATGTGTTGATCGGCGGCTGGACCTATTCAGGCGGAGCCGAATTCGCCACGCTTATGAGAGAACACACCAGTGCTGTATTTATCGGGGAAGAAGGTGGCGGCGGCTACTCCGGCAATACCAGCGGTACCATACTGGAACTTACCCTGCCGGCAACCGGGTTGAAGATAGATATCCCCATTATCCGTTTTTTTCTGGATACAAAGAAAGACAGGTTTGGCCGGGGCCTTATTCCAGAATATGCAATACAACCTGCTTTTACCGAATTTATAAAAGGTTATGATGCAGAACTGGAGTTTGCCAAAAAATTAATTTCTGCTCCTTCCAGTCATTGATCCTTTACAACCGGAGTTTTTTCAACTGTTCTTTTGCATTGCTGTTTTGCGGATTCAGTTCGAGTGACTTTTCATAATAACGTATGGCCAGTTCCCTGTTACCATTTTCCATATAGCCTTCGGCCAGGCTATCCCATACGTTGGCCGAGTTGGGATAATCTTTTGTATTCTGAAGAAATAACAGAATAGCTTCGTCCTTTTTCTTTTCACGCAGCAAATTATAACCCATGTTGTTAAGCATCTCTTCGCTTATCGGCCCTACCCTCTCCCGGTTATAGGTCTCCAGGGCTGTTGCCACCCCGCTCCGCTGAATATTCTCATATAAACGAACGGCTACAGGGTCAAACTTGCCATAGGCAACAAACTTTAAAATATCATGTTCGCCTTTACCAAAAGCGATTGCCACGAGATCAGGAGCAACCGACAATCCATTGGCACTATTGGTAAAATACACCAGGGCATTACCGGTTTTGGTATCCGCCATAAAAAAAGCCTTGGCATCGCCCTGATCTCCCCAGTGCCAGCCATATTTCTTCTTCTTATTTACTTCGAGTCCAACTCCCAGGCCCCAGGCCAGGGTAGGCTGACTTTTATCTACTCTTATCTGCTCACGAAGCATATCCTGATGCATCTCTGTTTTTAACCCCTTTCCGGTTAGCAGTGCAGAAAGAAAAACAGCATAATCGCGCGCAGTAGTGCGAAGGCTGGCGGCTGCATTAGCATCGGCATAATCTGCCAGTCCGGTAGCATTACCGATCCAGTCATGCCTCCATGCATATTTATCTTTAAGTGCAGGCAGAAATATCATACTGCTATGCTTCATTCCCAGCGGCGCAAATACTGTTTTAGCAATAATTTCCGCATAAGACATACCTGTCACTTTTTCCATTACCCGGGCCAGGTACACAAAGCCTTCTCCCGAATAGCTAAACCGCTCGCCGGGAGTAAAAAGTATGGGCAGTATCGTATCCGAATTGTTACGCCAGTTGGGGAAACCAGCCGAATGGGATAATACCATACGCGCGGTAATCTGGTTAATACGCTGATCACTTCCCGCATCATAATTGTTTCCCAGATATGAATTTAATGGCTTATCGAGATCGAGCGAGCCTATTTCCACGAGTTTTAATGCCGCATAGGCGGTAACAGCCTTACTGAGCGAAGCCGCTTCAAAAAGTGTGGAATCGGTGACAGCGTTATTTTGGCCTGCATGTGCTGTTCCATAATTTCCCGTCCAGGCAATTGCTCCCTTGCTGATCCAGGCAATACTCATTCCAGGGATACGATCGCGCTCCATCAGTTGCGGAATCACCTGCTTCAATTGCTCCGGCACCGGTTGCCTGTGCTGTGCCTGTAAGAATGAAACCAGATAGAAGAAGAACAAAACCAACAAAGAGCCTTTTTTCATACCATTGCATTTATTATAATACAGCTAAAATAATCCTTCATCCCAAACCGGGTCTCACTTTAACGAATTAATACCACATTCATTAGCCGTTCATTGTTTCCTTATGCAGCTGATCGATTTTTTCCGATCTTTTACCGCAGGTATCTCTTGCTAGTTGCCGGTCTTAAATTTAACTACATAATTACGAATCGGATAACCATCGCTGCTGCGGAAGGAAAGGCCGGTAAGCACCATTTCATATTCGGTATTGGGTTTCAGATCAAGCTCAAGACGGATGGCTTTATTATCTTCCGTATAACCAATCACCGATTTTAACGGAAAAGCCTGCCTGCCCAGCGATCCGTAATTAATGGAGTACCCCTTACCACGCATAACGCGGTCAAAGCGAACAATCAGCTCCTTTGTGGAGGGATCTACCTGTTGTGCGCCATTAACAAATGGCTCCATAGCAGCTATCTGCGGCAGATTTGATTCGTAAAGTTTTTTTGTTTGTGATATTTTTTGCGATGCTGTATGGAAAAATTCAATAATGGTTGGGTAAAAAACATCGACGGTGGTGTACCTGTTCCGGTTATTTTCGTATTCGCCCAGCAAGGCTACAAGATCTCTCATCCATAAAAAGCCGCGATTCTGTTGAATAATAATCTCTTCTTCGGCAATGGATTTATCTGCGGGGTTATTCTTCATCAGATAGCGTACCACTGAAGCCCTCACCAGCGATTCATTCAATACCGTATGCCAGTTACGGTATGCCTGACCTTCCATTTCAGCACGCATCGTATCCAGCAGTGTCTGCATGCTTTTCTGCAGTTCGGAATTGTTTTCATACTTAGTCAGCAATGGGTTTATGAAGGAGTGGTTAAATTCATGGATAACGGTGGGCAGATAGCTCTGTTCTTTAAATACCGGCTCGCCTTCTTTATCGAAACTCCAGCTGCCCATAATGGCATATACCTGGTGTGTTTTGTTCTTCAACTCCACCGAAGGGCCATAGTTTCCACCCCCATTTCCACAGCCTACTACAATGGTAAACTGATCTTTGGGTGCTATGCCATAATACTCCTGGTACCAGGATTGATTGAACCGTGCCAGTACCTGCCCGAATGCATTGATTACTTTCTCATAATAGGGCTTCTGCTGGCTGAAAAAAGCCTCAGCTTTGGCAGTCTTGTAAAACTTATTCAGTAGCCGTACATATTCATGCACCGCCCCGGGTGTCCATCTTTTATCTATATCTTTCTGCCAGTTGGGTTGAAGGGAAAACTTATGTCCCTTCTGCTGCAGGTTCACCGCAAAAGACATGACCGCATCGAAGCCAATGCCCAGTTGCTCCCGCACCGTGACCGCATAGCGAATGAGCGTATCTGTTTTGTACGGGTCAAAATGAGAATGGATAGCCGCTACATATTTTTCAGCATCGTCTGAATTATATTCTTCATAACCGGCCAGCCGGGAAACCAGGCTGAGTATTTCTATCCGTTTATCGACCGAAGGTTTGAGCACCTGCGCGTGGGCCAACAGTGCCATGACTGCGAGCAAAGCCGTTAAGTAAATTTTTCTCATGACTATGACTTTTACAATATCTCCAAAGATATTGCCTGTCTATGTCCGGTTTTCCAAATATGGATGAGCGGAAAGCCGGAATCGATGAGGCGTCGAATCAGCTAAACCACCTGTCTGTACTTTTCCTTCCCGGCCAAATTCCGATAAAGGCAAGTGGTCCAATAGCCAGACCTCCGGTCTGGTTTTCCACAGTCGCTGACTTACTTTATTAGAATAAACCTGGTTTACAAGACCGGGCAGTTATAATCGAACCAACTATAAGAACGAGCGTACAACACCTCATCCCAACCGCTCTGCAGTAAAGGATTGTGCTGGTATGGCGATTGACGATCTGTGATGCATGTTCATTTGCCAATTTTTCATTTCCAAAACAACTCCTTTTTCTTATCTGCCATACTATATACCCATATCAGGAAATAATGCAGACAACCATACCTTTGCCATACCTGTGTACACTGCCAGCAAACCAGCAGGCTGATCGTCATATCCTGGCAATCCACAAGGGCGATACAAAGCCAAAAACATCTGTTTACATCAACCAACAATTATGACAGCAACTAAAAACGCAAAAGCATTTGGCACGCATGCTGCCGAAAAACCTCTGGAAGCGCTCAGCATAGAACGGAGAGAACTTTCGCCTCACGATGTGGAAATTGAAATCCTTTTTTGTGGCGTATGCCACTCCGATCTGCACCAGGCACGTAATGAATGGCACAATACCGTGTATCCCTGCGTACCCGGGCACGAGATTGTGGGCCGTATTGCTGCAGCAGGTAACCATGTGAGCAAATTCAAAGTCGGCGACCTGGCCGCCATTGGCTGCATGGTAGATTCCTGCAGGGAATGCGACCACTGTAAAGAAGGACTGGAGCAGTATTGCGATAAGGGGCCGGTTTTTACTTACAACAGTCCCGAAAAACAAACCGGCAAACAAACGTATGGCGGTTATTCAGATAGCATTGTTGCCGACGAAAATTATGTACTGCGCGTGCCGGCCAACCTTGACCTGGCTGCCACTGCTCCCCTTCTCTGTGCGGGCATCACTACTTATTCGCCTTTGAAACACTGGAAAGCAGGCCCCGGTAAAAAAGTAGGTATTGTAGGCATCGGTGGCCTTGGTCATATGGGTATCAAACTGGCCAAAGCCATGGGAGCAGAGGTGATCGTTTTCACAACCTCAGCTTCCAAAAAAGAGGATGCCAAACGCCTGGGAGCAGATGAGGTGGTAATCTCTACCGATCCGGAACAAATGCGCCGCTATTCCAGGAAACTTGATTTCGTACTGGATGCCGTATCGGCCGTTCATGATATCAATGCCTACCTCGGCTTATTAAAACTGGATGGCACGCTGGCATTGGTAGGTCTGCCAGAGTACCCGCTCTCCATCATGCCATTCAATGTGGTAATGCCGCGCCGCAACTTTACCGGTTCTGCCATTGGCGGTATTGCCGAAACCCAGGAAATGCTTGACTTCTGTGCCACGCACAATATAACGGCCGACATCGAGCTGATCAATATTCAACAGATCAATGAAGCTTATGAACGTATGCTCAAGGGCGATGTACGTTATCGCTTTGTAATTGATATGGCGTCTATAAAAGGTTAAAGGATAAAGGTAGAAGGTTAATTGCCTTCTACCTTTATCCCTTTACCTCCTACCCTTATGCTGCCCGCGCCCAATAGCAGCAGGCAAACCAGTACAGCACTTACTTCCAGTATTTCTACAGAACCCTCCCAGCCATATCCTTCTGCCAGGTTGGCAACGAGGGCCACCAGCATAACCAGCAACATCCCTATGGCAGCCGGTCTTACAGCCACTCCCAAGATCAGGCAAATGCCACCGCCTACCTCGATCAGCATGGCCATAAATCCCCAGAATACGGGGAAAAAATTAATTCCAAAATGTCGCATTACTTTCCCCAGGCTTTCCCATCCTTCTGCTCCACCCATCATTTTAAGCCAGCCGTGCATAAATGCCATCGTGGTGCCCAGTACTATACGTAATATCAGCAGAGCAATATCCATTCTCCGTTGTTCCATACCTGTTATTTATAATTGGGAATATGAAATCCTAAATTGATAGCCAGCGTACCCCGCCACACGGCCTCATTATCTTTATTTAAATGAATGATCATATCCCCACCTCTTTTCTCTGCTTTTTCCCGTAATGCGGAAGTGACCAGCGGATCATCATCAAACCATACTTCATCAATATAATAAAGCGTCTTACCCGGTTCCTTTACCAGGATGTGCAGATGAGCAGGTATATTTTCCCCGGGATAGGGAGCAGGACGTATGGTATTAATCTGAAAATGACCATCGGCATCTGTCTTCAGCCAGCCACGCAGGTGGCCATGCCTGCGACCATGCCGCTGACCGGGTGCCGGTGAATAGTAGCCGCGGGCATCTGTATGCCAGATGTAGAGAAGAATATCGCGGGCGGCCGTAACAGCATCGGGCTTATATATACTGCCCGTTATCAATAACCGGTCACCCGGCTCGTTCTCACCTGATATATTCGCTGAAGAGGTAATACTTTGTAGCGGGGGCATGCCTTCATACATCGCTTCGCAGCCATCACAATAGTCACCCACCACCTCATCGCTGGCCGGGTCTGTCAACAACGAATCGGATTGCATACTGACAGAACCCCGGCTACAGCATGCTGCAGGAAGCAACAGAGGCATGGCAAGCAGGCCAGGCATCATTCGGATGAATGTATTTCTCTTCATATTCGCTATTTATCCAAAAATGCGGGGTCATAGCAGGAAGCAGAAAACATTTACACCATCTGTGCTTTATGCTTGATAAACCGGAGACTTTATCTGAATCGTACCGGCTCCTGAAGCCGGTACGCAGATTATTTATTTACCGCCGTTATTAACGTCGTCATTAGAAATGCCCCGTTTGTTCTTTTTAATGCCAGCAGCCAACCGGCCAAACTTATAACTCAGGCTGAAATTGAAGTTGCGGTAAATGATATGTTCTGTATTTGATTGATAAAAATCGGGCGTAGACGAATACTGTTTGAATGAATAATGTTTCAGGCCAAAATTATTGAGAACAAGGTTTAGGGACAAACGTTTATCAAACCACATCTTACCAGCGGTTACGGAGTAGTAATAATAATCATCCGAACTGCCCTGCAGTGTGATGTACCGCCTGTTGAATCCTATATTGGCTCCGAACGTCCATTCACTGCCTGGGCGGTATGTAAAACTGGCAAAGCTGTTGGTACGTATGCCCTCATTGCTGAAAAACCGGCCATTATAGGGCCCCTTCACCCATACATAAAACGCCCCTGTATTGAAACTGACAGAAAACTTACCCATCGGATAGTTGCCGGTAATGTTTAGACGAAGAACAGAGTTGACACCAATATTATCGTAGGTAGTTTCGGTAAGCGTATCTGACAGGATGCGTACCACATTCATAATTGTGCCGCCTGAGTACAGGTAACTCGCCCGGAGATTCAATGTGCCTTTTCCTGTTTTGGTATAACCCAATTCGCCCTGATAGCTTTGTACTGCTTTCAGACCGGGATTGCCGGAGGAGATCAGTTGCGGATTGGATTTATCTACAAAAGGATTGAGAAGCCAGATACCCGGCCGTTCTATACGACTGCTAAAACCGGCTGTAAGTGTTTGATTGCCGGACAGTGAACGCATCAGGGATAATACGGGGGTGAAATTAGTATACTGCCTGTTTATACCTGTACCTGTTGTTTTAAAATCGGCATCAATCAGGGTATGCTCCAGCCGAACCCCCAACCTCACCGTTACCGCATTTATTTTCCAGTTCCAGGAGTTATAAAAAGCCAGCACGTTTTGCTGATAGCTGAAATCGTTGGTACGGCCCGGGTCTTCCACTGGCCCCTGCGGCTCCTGATTATATACTGATGCCCGGCTTGTATTACTACGCAGAATAACTTTTATACCTGTTTCCATACTGGCTGCACCAAATGGATGCATATAGTCCAGCTGAAGGGTATTTTCTTTTGCGGCCGAGCGGTTATACTGATCGTTGTCAGGGCCGTTGTAATTTGTTTTATCTGTAATACGGCTCGATACTGTGTAATTATTTACAAAAACATTGTACCGGTATGAAAACGTGAGCAACTGCTGTGTTTTTTTCCGGAAGCCGCGCTGATAATTGAACCCGATGTCTCCTGACTGCCAGGGTGTTCGTTGATTATTGGTAATTGTATACAACTGCTGTTCCGCACCCGGATCATCCTTACCAAAAACAGAATTAAGGGTTGCGATTCTCCGCGAAATACCTGATCCTATATAACCGGAAACGGTAAACAGGTTTAAACTGTCTGCTTCGAAACTGAGTTCAGCATTGCTAAAGAATGAACGTCCCCACTGCTTACTGAAGTTTTGCTGCTCAAATACCGAAGCCGGGTCATAGGTTTGGCGGTAATTGCCGGAATACACATCGGTTTTGACCCGGTAGCTACGACTGACCGACGCACTCGCACCCCATTTGTTTTGCCGGAAAGTGCCAGTACCTGTAGCACTGGGACCGAATGGAATGCTGTTGCGAGCGGTAATAGTTGCATTGTAGCCATTATCTGTTCTTTTATTTAAAACAATATTTATAATACCAGCGAGGCCTTCGCTATCATACCTGGCCGGTGGTGTAGTGATCACTTCTATCTTTTGCACAACCGATGCCGGCATGGCCCGCAAGGCATCTTTTGGACTGTTGGTCAGCAATGCAGATGGTTTACCATTAATGAAGATGCGGTAACTACCGCTTCCCTGCAGCTGAATATTGTCGTCGCCGTCAACCGACAGCAGGGGCACCTTCCGCAACAACTCCATTACCGTCTGCGCCTTGTTGTCGGGATCTGCCTGCACATCGTAGCTAAGGCGATCTATTTCCTGTTTTATCAGCGGACGACTACTCTTTACAATGACTTCACCAAGATTACCTGTTGCAGGTTGCAGCCAGATTCGACCAATATCAATTGTACTGTTCTGTTTAAATAGACTGTCTGGCAAAAAAACAGTCTTACCTGAATACCCTATCAATGTGATCGCCAGCAGATGACTGCCCGTTGGCACCTGCAGCAATTGAAAGCGGCCATCGGTGGCACTCAGGCTAGCGGCTACCTGTTTACGATTTATATCACTTCTTATTTCGAGGCTGACCATTCCCAACGGCTGTTGGGTACTGGAATCTCCAACGTATCCATTAATAGTATAGGAAGCAGGCTGGCGAGCCTGTACAATCACTGAAAAAAGTGTGGCCGTAACAAAGAAAATCTTTCTCATATGTAATAATGTATCACTCCGGTCAGTAATGGCAACTGACCCGGAAACCTGAATAAACCTGTTTTAACATCCAGAAATAATAGCTGTATGATTACCATGTCTGCCTGACGACAGACGGTGTATTATATGGTTATTAACAAAGTCGCAGGATGTAGTAAAATGTTGCATGAGAAAGGTGAAGATTGGAAGATAGATGCTTAAGGGATTTCTTTTTTTTAGCATCATGCTACCAGAGCAATGAAGGTGTGTCATTTTCTACCCTTTACCTTCCACCCTTCACCTTTTATACTTATCTTTCTAAAAAAAGATGGGCCTGCTCGATCGGTTACTGGGAAAAAATAAACAGGAAAACCCTCCCGTACATCCCGTAAGTAAAGAAGAGTTTTCGGAGATGATCAGGCAGACCATTGCATGGTACCAGGAGGTAGCCTGTCCCTGCGCATTTCCCCGCTTTATTCAGTATACCCGTATCGATTGTGTGGATTGGGGAAAATCATTTTCCATGTATGAAACTGAAATGATCATCGCACATGCACTTACCTTTTATATTAAGGGAAATGAACAGGGAGAAGGGGCCATTTACAGCTGCAAAAAATGCAGCTCTACTTTCCAGTTTGGCTGGTCCGACTTCAGCATTCATGTAAGCAGGAGTTATTTTAAACCCTTGCAGCTGAATGCTACACAGGTTGGGGCGGATGCTCAAACGCCTATACCTTATTATGGCGGATTTTCGGGTCACGCCCTGCCTGATCAGCAGCTTTTTCGTCATGTAGACGCACCTGCCTTTATCACCTATATCAGGGCGCTCAAATCATAACCCGATATATTGAGAAAGAAAGGCCGGATCGCCTATCCGCATCTGCAACCGTCCATCATACGCGTCCCTCAAAAAGGTGATTTAAACAACTAGCAAAAACCGCTAAAATCCCACAAAAGAGGGAGAGAATACCTGCGTTTTCAGCTGTTTATTTGTAAAGGGGAATAGTACAACCCATGTCCTGTTTGCCTGCCACCAATCTGTATCCGGATAACGGAGAAAATAATTTCTGACGGATGATTAATCCCCACTGCTGAATTATGAAAGATAATCTGATTATGAATGCCGACATGGCTCATCGCTTTGGCCAGAGCCTGCACCAGCTGGGTCATGCAGTACTGGAATTACAAAAACTGAGCTATACCCTGGCACCCGAACCGCTTGAACAACTTGGGCTGGATGGAGCTATGGAAGAGCTTTGCCGGCAATACAGTGAGCCGGGCTTACAAACCATCAGTTACCAGCCCGCCGGTATCGCAGCTGAGCTTATCACTAACGCTGTTTCAATCGCTATCTACCGTATAACTGAGGCACTGCTCAGTACAACAAACAGACCTGTCAGTATCAAAAAAATAAGCACAGGCATAGACCCTGTTCGCCAGTCGGTCAATTTAACACTCACCGATGTCAGAAGCAATTTTGACATCACTTATGCGAGTGGCGTGCAAAAGGATCTCTGGTTATATGTGAATCATTATATTATATACATGAATGGCAGCATCCGTTTTCAACCGGCTGATGATGATGGCACAGAAATCCGGATATCCTTTCCTGCATGAAACAGTTTTAGTTCCGTACTGCCCGGCCCGAAATGGAAAATGTTGTTACAGAAACGAAAATACTTTATCAAAATGGCGAAGCGGCTCGCCATGGCCTCCTGCATAAGCTTCAGTTCATACGGATATTTAAAGCGGGGGGCCTGCGGCCGTTTCATCATTTCACCGGACAGCAGCAAAGCAGCTCCTTTTATATTTCCTATCCGTACTGATGCCTAATATGGCGAGGCCTGGCAAAAGCTTTATACTATTCGGATTTCAGACTTCTCGCAGGGCTGGTAAGTGCGGCCTTTACAGCCTGTATACTTACCGTTGCGAGCGTCAGCAACAACACTCCACCCGCAGTAAAAAGGAAGATGGTCCAGGAAATGGAAGTGCGGTAATTATATTGCTGCAGCCATTGATGCATAGCATACCAGGCCACCGGTATAGTAATGAGACAGGATAGGGCCACCAGTTTTATAAAATCGCCCGAGAGCATACCCCATACCTGGGTTACAGAAGCCCCCAGCACTTTGCGGATACCGATCTCACGTGTACGCTGCTCGACCACATAGGCTGTGAGCCCAAACAATCCCATACAGCTGATGAAAATCGCGAGTAGCGCAAAAGCGGCGGCCAGTTTGCCCACCCGGGCTTCCAATGCAAATTTGGCGGCATAAGTCCGATCTACAAACTCATATTCGAAGGGGGCCGAGGGGATGATCTTTTTAAAAACCTTTTCGATACCCGCCAGCGCATTATTGACCGATTGCCCTTTATGCAACCGGAGCAGCATTACATTGACATTGTCTGGCTGCATAAAATACATGGTCTGCTTCACCGGATCGAATGGCGACTCCATCAACAGATCCTTTACGACTCCCACCACATGATATTCGCGCAGCCTGCCATTTACCTGCCAGCGTACCATACTGCCTATGGGGTCTTTAAGTCCCATAAATTTTACCGCGGTTTCATTGAGTATAATTGCATTGGCGTCGGAAGGGTACTCGCGTGAAAAGTCGCGACCCGTTTTCATCTGCCATTGTACCGTTTTACCAAACTCGTGTGTTACGAAAATGGTATTGAAATTACCAGTTAAATCCGGCGCCTTACCAGGCCAGTCAAACTCTGTATTGGTTGACCACACACTGGTAAGCGGACTCGATGACTCCGCCATCTCCGAAATCAAACCAGCCTGTTTCAACCCGGTACGCAGCAGGTCATACTTGCCGTAAAAATCAGATGATTTCATTGTAATCATCACCATACCACTGCGGTCGTAGCCCACCGGCCGGTTACGCGAATGCTCCACCTGGCGGTATATGATTATTGTACCAATAATCAATGTAAGCGAAATGGCAAACTGTGCTCCTACCAGCACCTGGCGCGATAACACAGCGCGCCGGCCCATTTTAAATGTACCCTTCAGTACTTTTACTGGTTGAAAAGAAGAAAGATAGAGCGCAGGATAGCTGCCTGCCAGCAGAGCGGTCAGCAATGCAAAACCGAGTGCCATCAGCCAAAACAGCGGTTGTGCCCAGGGTATCAGCATATGCTTATCGGCAATTGCATTAAAAACCGGAAGAACCATCTGCACCAGGCAAAGACTTAACAAAAAGGCCGATAGCACGATCAGCAGAGACTCTGCATAGAACTGAAAGATCAACTGGCGGCGCATAGATCCGATTGCTTTCCTTACCCCCACCTCACGTGAACGTTTTTCGGACCGGGCCGTACTGAGGTTCATAAAATTGATACAGGCCAGCACCAGCACAAATACACCTACCAGTCCAAAGAGCCATACATACTCTATCTGTCCCCCCTTCTGCACACCATTTTCCCAATATGAACGCAAATGCCATTCATTCATGGGGTGCACAAATATTGCCGGGTTATACAATTTTTCAGCTTCCGATAAATGCTCCTTTTTAACCGACCTGATCTTCTTATTCACTCCTTCAAAACTGACCTGCGGTTTCAGTTTTACAAATGCCTGAAAGGAATTGTTGTTCCACTCTGCCCTATCCCGGGCCTGTGTTACCCATTGCTCCGTGACTGCGTAAAGGTCCCAGGGTGCTATAAATTTTACATTGCGAAAAGTAGTGTTGTAAGGCAGGTCTTCATAGATCGCAGCTACCTTTACGGTTTGTGCATTATCGATCTTCATCAATTGCCCCATCACATCGGTTTTCCCAAATATGGCTTTTGCTGTAGAGGCTGCCAGCATAATATTTCCGGGCTCTCCCAATGCCTTGTAATCGCCCTCTATCATTTTCAGTGACAGCAGTTCAGGGGCGCCTTTATCCATATACATTCCCCGGCGGCCAATATGCTTATCGCCTACCGACAAAATATGATCGTCTTCCCAGGAGGCCATCACTATTTCATCAAAATCACTTCCATACTGCGCCTGTAAGGCAGCACCAAGAGGAAAGGGAAGTGATTCCTCGGTGTGAACAACGCCATTAAAAGTCTGCTGTTGCATGACTCGGCCTATACGGCCATGATCAGCATGATACCTGTCAAAAGATAATTCGTCATAAATCCACAGTCCGATCAGCATGGCTACTGCCATACCTACTGCCAGTCCGCTGATATTTATAAAAGAAGAAGACTTGTCGCGAAAAAGATTGCGCCAGGCAATGCGGATATAACTCTTAATCATACCTATTATTTACTGAAACCGGTGAATGACAGCTGATTGCTGTCTAAAGCAATGCCAATTGCTCAGGCTCTTGCTAATCAAACTATTAATTAAATTAAATGGCTGTTGAGTGTACGCTTTTGGTACAGGCAATGTACGCTAATGATTATGAGTTGTAAGTTATAGGTGATAGGTTATAGGTGATAACAAGATCCTTTATACTTTTATACCTTTATACCTTTTACAGCAGCCTCAAAGTGGTTCCTTCTACATACAAAAACTGCTTGCCGGCCGGTTCTATGGCCTGATCGATACCCGCCAGCACTTTCATTTCGCGGTTAAAATGCGACTGGTCTGTATAACCCAATTCAAAAGCGATGGACCGCCAGCTACGCTCCGGCTGTAATTGTTTCTGACGCAGCGCCCGCCTGCTACGTGCAATTCGCAGATATGCCTGTGGTGGAAGACCTGTACGTTCAGTAAATACGCGACGAAACTGCCGCTCACTCAGATAACATTGTTTTGCCATCTGCGCCACAGCAGTAAATGTTCCGGCATCTATCGCAGCAAGCATTTCTTCGATTGCATTCTTTTCGTATCCTGTATTTTTTTGCCATTGTCTCAGCAAAAAATTTTCAGCAATTAGCTGCCGTTCAGACATACACCTGGCTGTTGCAATCTGCTGCCCCATCGTTTCCCAATGGCAGCCGAGCGAAACCGCCGCGGGTATAAATGCATCGGAAAAATGAAGCGGGGGTATACCAAACAAACGATAAAAGCCCGAAGGCTTAAAAATGATCACAAACATCGACAATACACCCTGCATGCCCAGCTGAAGCAGTGAGCTGCTTACTGCGCCTCTTACATTGCACAAATAAGAAGGAGAAAGCATATCCTGCCTGTGCCGGGTATCATGCACATGAGTCACAATGGGGGCATGTCCCGTTGTTACAAACAGGCATTGCTCCAGTTTGGCTGGCAACAGGCGGTTAACCCATTCACCTGCAGTACCCATACGCACATCGAGATAACAGCGGATATAGGGCTGCAGTATACTGCACGGGTAACCAAGATCATGCTGAGGCGACATATACTTCTTAATAAACGCAGAGAGTCATCATAAAATGTCCGATAAATACTACATGACTACCGGGCTCTGCTGTTAAATTTACAGCAGTTGAAAGCCTTTCTAAAAAATAACTGATGAAAAAAATTGCTAAAAAGCTCCTGCTTCTCCTCCTCTTGTTGCTGATGGCTATGGGGGCACATCTCCTCTACCTCAACAGCCTGGCCCCGGATGAAAATTACCCCAAAGACACCTATTTTTTACAGGAAAATAATAAACGGGCGCTTATCATCATGGCACACGATGACGATGCCGTGGGCAGTGCCGGCACCATGTCTATGCTTTGTGAAAAAGGATGGTCGATCCGTGAAATGTGCTTCTTTCAGCAAGGCGGATTATATGCCCGCAAAGACAGTATCAAAAACCCGCAGCGCAAAATAGCTCTTCAAAAGGTCGCACGCATACAGGGACTGGCAGGAACAGATCCGGTCGATTTCAACTTCCGGAACGATATGAATACAGAAGCGGCTTATATGCCCATGCCTTACAGCATGTTTGCAGTCAACTATAAAACCGATTCACTTACAGAAATCATCGGCAAATATATAGATGAGCATAAACCCTCCGTGTTATTTACACTCGATGATAAAATAGGTGGGTACGGCAACCCTGATCATGTGGTTATGAGCCAACTGGTACTAAATTATTGCAGGCAACATAAAAACGATCCTGGTTTCACCGTAAAAAAAATATACCAGGCCGTATTCCCTCCATCGCTTGCGGAGAGGGTGCTGGGTAAAATGCCCGTATACAATGAAGCTAAAAAAGTATACCAGTGCAGCGGCATGCCATTACCTACTGTTGAAATAAATATTACGGCCTTTGCGCAGCAGAAGAAAACATGCATGCAAACTTATACCACGGAGCAAAACTCCATAAAAAAGATATGGCCGTACTACAACTGGTATCCTTCCTGGATCTATTTCAGGATTTTCGACCGGGATTTCTTTCGTGTGCTGGATGTATCTGCGCTATAGAATTATTACTCCTGTGTATTGAAATAAACAAAGCCGGTGCGCGCATTAAAATACCCATACTCCTTATAATTAAGTGAGTAGTTGCCGGTGACCAGGAAAAAGCCATTTCCATAGGAACTAAATTGTACCGGTTGTAATGGAAACAGTACCGTACCATCCGTTTTTATTAATCCGTTTTTATCATCCTTCACTATTTCGAGTATGCCAGGTTCGCCTGTAAAACGGATGCTCTTGTACTCGAGCGGCAGGATTTGGCGCCCGGTCTTATCAATCAGTCCATACAGGTAGCTATAGCCGTCTGAATGTACAATAGCTACCCCCTGTTTAAACTCAAACTGAAAATCATATCCTTTCGGAAAAGCAAGTTTTCCCTGCTTATTGTAGGCGTACCATTTTTTGTCGCGGTGGCGGAGCGTCACTATGCCATCTGAATAATGCATCTGGAAAAAAGTGCGTACATAGGCGTTCTGAGCAGCGCGGCTGGTATCTTCATAACTCACCAGTTGTGCTATACGCTGACCTGACACATCCAGCACATTATGTACATTATTGATATAGCTGATGATTGCCACACCATCGCTAACAGGGTTCGGCAATATGCCCCGGAAAGTAAAGGCGACACGTCCATTATCCATATCAAAATATGCCGTTGAGTCGGTCGTAGTGCGGTAGTTGGCATAGGGTTGCCATTCAGACACCCATAGTTCTTTGTAGCGGATTGGAAGGACTAACTGGCCATACCGGTTAACAGCACCGTACAGATTATTGAGTTTAACACGTGTGCCATAGACACCTGCAAACAGATCGTCGACCTGGTAACCGAGCAGACCTTTGGCGTCACGTCCATATAACCAGTAACGATCATTTTGCTTCATCCCTATCACGCAGCCACCTGGTTGCCAGAGGGCATCCTCAAAATCAGCGGCTACTTTCATTCCGGTATAATTATATAAATGTGCGATAGTTGTTCTGCTGCTGCCCTTCTCTATATACTTAAAGGCCAGAAAGACGCGAATGTTGTCGAAGCGGTGTACCGATGCGTATTCAAAAGGAACGATTATTTTTCCTGTGCTGTCTGTCACTCCTGCACCTGTTTCCTTACGGCCTTCTGCCAGTCCCTGTTTCATTGGCTGCCCCGACTTAAGGGTAGAGTCATAAAATGCCCAGGTGCCATTTTCGCGTACATAACCTCCCCATATTCCGTTTATGACAAAGGCATATCCTTCGCTGAAAGGGGTAGCCCATTCAAACATATATTTCAGCCTTTCCGTATTGCTGGCATCCACATATCCATATTTACCCTGGAGCCGGGAAGGAAACAGGGCCGGCTGTTGCGCCGCAAGATGCATCGCAAGTACAAGCAACAACACTGTGCACAGCAGTCTGAACATATATTTTTGCTGCCAAATTAAAGGGCGGTAAGCTCCGGTAGTATACCTTAGGCAGGGTATTTTGGGAAGTTTTAAGTTTTACGTGGTACGCTTTAAGTTAGGTATGGGGCAGAAGGCGAAAGGTTAGGGGGATTCATCAGCACATTAGCATATCAGCACATTGTTCTGCCATCTTCAACTTTTCAAATCATCAAATCCATCAGCACATTACTCACCTCAGCACATTATTTCCTGATTTTCGCCAGTTCATCTTTCGCCTTATTGATCCAGGTGCGGTTACGGCTTTTTTCCCGGCCCGACAAATGAGTCACTTCACTCAGTATTTCAGTAAATATTTTCTGCGCTTCTGCAGTACGGCCCTGGCGTATTAGGAATGAACCATATTCACTACGAGGTTCATAGTTGGCAAAACGTCCATTCATAAGACGAAATTCTTTTTCGGCCTCCTCTGTGCGACCGGTTTTCTCAAGTGCGAGTGTATATTTAATATGTGCCGGAGAGCGTGCAAACTGAGGCGACCTATACATTTTACGCGCCAGCGGAATCAACTCTTCATATCGTCCTACTGCTGCATAAGCCATTACCATCTGCTGAAGCAGGTGTTCGTTTTCCTGAAACACGCCGTTATAGCTGCTTTCATAGAGCTCAATAGCCCGTTGGGTATCGCCCCGCTGCAGCAGTGCATCTGCCAGCGCAATCCTGTTTTGAAATGTATCTGAAAAGCGCAGTTGCTCCTCAAGTTTCCGAACAGAAAGTCCCGGCACCACAGCCGATGCCACACCCGAGCGAAGTTCATTCACAGTGCGACGGGTCAGTATCTCTGAATAAAAGTAAACCAGGCAGCCAATCAGCGGAAGAAAAATGATGATCCATACCCATTTGGTATCATTTCCCTTACGCATACAATGCCACACACAGACAAGCTGGATGATCAGTATCACATAATAATACTCAGAAAGCAGGTACATGTATATATTGATGGTGGTTAGGGCCAAAAATAACCAGTTTTTAGAAAACAGGTAACGCCACCTTCTTAAGCGCATTGAGGAGTTCCGCAGACTTTCTTTTCGTGTAAATGAAGGTATTGTTGATTGCAACACCATCTAATATGTACTGCCTGTCTGCAACAGAAATGTTACAACCCTGCTTTTACAGCGATAATTTTTACAGAATAAAAACAAACAATCTCTAATGGTTTACACCTATTTGATTGATTTAAAACGAGTTGCAGCATTTTTTTGATTTTTATCAAATAAAACCCACAGCACTCCGTTCTATCTTGCAATTCAAATATCCTTTACAGAAAAACCACTAGCATGTATCAGCATACTCACGAATCCTGGCGCAGTGTCTTCCCTGCCTGCCTTGCCAATTTACATTGCATGATCTTATTTCCCTTTGACATTTAAGTAAACAAACCACCAGTATCTATGAACCAGTTAGTCCGTTTTGGGCTCGCGGCTTTATGTCTGTGGGCCGCTGCCATCCACGTACAGGCACAGACCATTCCCACTGATATTACTAACCTTCAATTATGGCTGGATGCGTCCGACCCCAATGGAAATGGCACTTCGCCTACGAATGGTGCGGTAGTCAGCAGTTGGAAAGATAAGTCGGGAAATAATCGCCACACGTCTCTTTTAAATGCCGGATCGGGTTATACATCGCCCTCCTATTATAGTAACCAGATCAATGGCAAAGCCATTATCCGCTTTACCCGTACTTCGGGTGTTATAGGTTCAGCTTATTCGGCTCCCCTCGACATAAGGGCTATGACGAGTCCTGAGATTACGATCTTCACTGTATACAAACAGGGAACCCGCTCGGGAGATCAGGCAGTATGGGGATGTGATAACGGAGGCTGGGACCGCTTCTTTTTCAGCAGCCGTTCTACTGACTTTGACATGGGGTCTGTATCTTTCGGCAATGTGAGTCCGTTTACAATTAATGTAAGCGGAGCCGGGCAATTGGGCCAGCTGAAATGCCTTACTGCGGTATACAGCAAGGCTGGCGGTACTGACGGTTCAGCTATATACTTCAATGGACAGCTGGTAACTAAATTCACGGATCAGACCACAATGGGTTCCGATGCATTAAATGCCATACGCATTGGTCTTGATGGTGATGACAACTTTTTTAATGGCGACATGGCCGAAATGATCGTTTACAACCGCAAACTCACTCTTTGCGAGATAACACAGGTAAACCGGTATCTCAATCAGAAATATGGCGTTACTTATTCGGCAGTAAGCATTACAGCAAGCGGTGCCACCACATTTCTTGACGGCCGTTCGGTAACCCTGAGCAGCAGTAATACAGGTACATCCTTTCAATGGTTGCGTAATGGCGCAGCTATCAGTGGCGCCACGAGTAGCAGTTATGTGGCAACCACCAGCGGCGATTACAGCCTGGTTGTAACCAATGGCTGTAATGACACCTCTGCTGCTATTACCGTAACGGCCACCATACCGGCACCTCCTGCAACAGCATTGCATTTTGACGGCGTAAACGATTATATCGATTTGGGCTCTTCCGTCACCGCGCAGAGCATCAAAACACTGGAATGCTGGGTGAGGTTCAACAGCCTCACCGGCACACAGGAAATCGTTAATAAATCGCGCAACAGCAACGGTATCGAACTGCTTATATACAACAATAACCTGGCCTTCTTTTGCATGAATACCAGTACCAACGTAAGCCACATTGACTATCCGCTCAGCAACCTGCAAACCGGCCGATGGTACCACCTCGCTGCCACCTGGAATGGGTCAGACCGTACTACCATGCGGCTTTATGTAGATGGTGTATCGGTAGGTACACGTATTGATGCCGGCAATGTGGGCTCCGTAGGTGTATCTGACCCCGGTGCCGGTACCAAACTGATGGTTGGCAACTGGAATGATGATAACCGGTACTTCTCCGGCGTGATTGATGAAGTACGGGTATGGGACCGCTTACGCAGCGAAACGGAAGTGCGTACCTATGCCTATGATACACTGCCCCGCAACACAACCGGGCTCCTCGCTTACCTGCGCATGGATCAGGGTATTGCCGCGGGCAACAATACAGCTGTAACACGTGTAAAAGACTACAGCAATAATAACCTTACCGCCAACCTGATGAATTTTACACTCTCTGGCACTACATCCAATTTTGTGGAGAGTTATGCACTGGTTGCACCTATGCCGGTAACCGCCAGCCAGATAAATTCTTCCGGCTTCACCGCAAACTGGACAGCCCCTGCTGTTGGCACTCTGGATAATTACCAGCTGGATGTATCGACCTCTCCCAATTTCAGCAGTTTTGTTGCGGGCTACAATTCACTCAATGTGGGAAATGTTACCAATTATGTGGTTAGCGGCCTTACTACGGGCACTACTTATTATTACCGTGTACGCGCCAATAAGACAACGCTGGCCAATCAGGGTGCCAACTCATATGCCTCCATCAGTGCGGTGCCCAGCACTACGCTGCCGGCACAATGGGGAGTATTCACTGCCACTGCAGCTGGTACAACTGCAAACCTGCACTGGACTACCCAGACAGAAATCAATAGCGATTACTTTACGGTGCAACGCAGTACAGACGGTATTCAATATACCGACCTGAGCCGTCACACAGCCGCCGGTCAGTCTGTAGAGAAGAAAGAATACAACTATACCGACAATCAGGTTGCTGAAGGCCTCAATTATTATCGTATCCGTCTTACTGACAAAGATGGCAGCCAGACTTATTCTCCTATCCGGTCTGTCAATTTCAGGAATGCTGCGGAGGCTACAGTACGATTATATCCTTCGCCTGCCAGTGAATATCTGTATATAGATATCCAGGACGCAGCACTGCACAACAGCATTTGCACCATCTATAATCTGCAGGGGCAGGTAATGATGCAGTTTAAAGTAACCAGAGGAACAGAAAAGAAAAACATCAGCTCATTGCTGCCGGGATATTATGTATTGCGGTTTGCGAATGGGTATAGTAGTAAGATAGAGAAAAGATAAGGCAAAGGGTAGAAGGTTAAAGGAATATGATGTTTGTCAGTCTTTAACCTTCTACCTCTTTCCCTTTACCTTACCAATATCTTCCACACCTTAATTTTCTCCCGCTTCCAGGTATAGGAAATCACCAGTTGCCCTGGTGCGGTTTCAATAATAGCCGGATACGAGTATTCGCCAGGTTCGGTTTCTAGTGTGAGTACAGGACGCCAGTTGCGGCCATCTGTTGATATAGCCAGTGCAAGCGGATATCTTGGTCCGCCCCATTTGCCCGGGTACCGTTCTGTGGGATTATATACCAGTACCTGTGTACCATTACTCATCGTCACCGCATCGGTGCCCGAGTTGGGATTGGGAACAGATAAGGTATCTGGCGCCTGCCAGTGTTTGCCTCCATCCGTTGACCAAACGGACACTACCCGGTTTTCCATACTGCGGCAGACGAGTTGCAGCGAATCGCCGCCATACAAAAGCAGGCTGGGTTGAATGATATGAAACCGGAGGCCATCGTTGAGCGGTGCTGTTTTAGTCCAGGTACGCCCCTGATCTTTGGTGACTTCGAGATGTATCTGCCAGCGTCCGTCGGTTTTATTTTCCGTACTGGAAGGACAGATAAGCCGGCCATCTTTTAATAAAACAGGTTTGTTTTTAACGGGTCCCAGTATACCATCGGGCAATTTTTCTGCAGCCGACCAGGTACGTCCCTGATCATAGGAACGCTTCAATTCCCCCCACCACTCTACCGGATCAGCCCCTACTTTATAAAAAAGTAAAAGCGGACCATCCGGATATTGATATAATACGGGGTTCCAGCACGGATAACGGGTACCATTTTGCTGAATACCATTTGCCACCGATACAGGCGGGAGCCATTGCCCATTTACTTCGCGACTGAACCAAATTTCCACATCCGGATTTTTTTCTTCGGTGCCGCCAAACCATGCTGCAACCAATCCGTCTTTTGTTTGTGCCAGCGTGGAGGCATGGCAACTTTTAAAAGGAGCCGTGTCATAAATAAACTGCGACTGCGTACTTATCTGCTGCGCATTTACGGTCCCCCCGATAAGCAGAACCAGGCAAATCACCGGCAACAGTTGACAAAGTCCGGTTATAGGTCCTTTTCTTTTCAAAAAACTGCCTGGCATACAAAATCGATTTTGGTAAAAAATAATCTTTCGCAATGCACAAGATAGCAGGATTCAGAGAAACAATTTTCTACTTAATTGGCAGATAGTATGCTGATCTTATCCTGTTTCCTGGTGAAAAAACAAAAATATCATGTGTAAAACAACTTTCTTTTCCGGTAAAAAACACTTCCTGAGTTGCTGTGCTATGCCGACATTTGCAGCTGTTGCAGAAATAAGTCAGGTATGAGTGGTCAGTCATTAAATAATCAGGAGAAGGAGGTAACGGCAGAGCCGTCGTTTACAAAAGAGCAAAAGCAGATCCTGGCATCGGCAGGCAATATCCGGATCAATGCCGTAGCCGGTTCGGGAAAAACAACTACTATTATTGAATATGCGGCAAGCCGACCGCCCGGTTCGCGGATCTTATATCTCGCCTTTAATAAATCAGTACGTCAGGAGGCCAGCCGCAGGTTTGCCGAGCGGGGGCTTAACGGTGTGCAGGTAGAAACCGCCCATTCGCTGGCATTCCGTTATATCATGCGGGGCAGTCCTTATAAGGTGCGCGCTCAATCGTACAAAACCCATGAAATAGCCGATTTGCTGGGGCTTACTGCCACCGGCGAAAAACATGCTGAGTACATTATTGCAACGCATATCAACCGCTTCGTTACCTACTTCTGTAATAGCGATGCTGCGCGTGTGCAGGAGCTGGACTATCTGTCAACCATTACAGATAGCAAAGCCCGCAATTTTGTAAAACAATTTTATCCTTATATAGAACAGGGCACAAGACAATTCCTGGCCCGTATGGATAAGGCCGCCATTGAAATCACACACGATTTTTATTTAAAAAAATTTCAGCTGAGCCGCCCGCAATTACCCTTTGACTACATCCTGTTTGATGAAGGACAGGATGCCTCTGCTGCCATGCTGAGCATTTTTATGAGTCAGCCAGCCTGCAAAGTAATCGTTGGAGATACACATCAGCAGATATACGGATGGAGGCATGCCGTAAACTCGCTGGCCCTGGCGTCCTTTCCCACTCTTCAACTATCTGCCAGCTTTCGCTTCAGGCAGGACATCGCCAACCTGGCCATGGCAGTGCTTGACTGGAAAACCAGGCTTGGCGCATATTCGCCTGTAGCCATAACCGGAAAAGGACTTCTAAGGTCGGAGAAAACAAAAGCCACTATTGCCCGTACCAATCTCGGATTACTTTTACGGGCTATTGCCTATATAACCGATAACCGGAAGGTTAAGCACATCTATTTCGAAGGCAATATCAACAGTTATACCTATGCCGAAGATGGCGCCTCGTTGTACGATGTACTCAATCTCTTCAATGGCAGGCACGACAGAATCCGCGACAAACTGGTTGGCTCCATGCAAACCATCGAAGATCTCGAAGAATATATCGAAAAAACGGAGGACCAGCAACTGGCCATGATGGTGGAACTGGTGAAAGAATACGGCAGCGAAGTACACAGCATCATTCAGCAACTAAAAGATTTGCATACCGGTGATGCGGACCGGGATAAGGCCGAAATGATTTTTTCAACCGTACACCGCGCCAAGGGCATGGAATATGATGTAGTGTACCTTGTGGATGATTTCATAACCAGCCGCAAACTGGATCGTTTGCTGGCCGAAAATGCCAAAAACAATCAGTCAGCCGATCTGGGCAAATTGAATGAAGAGATCAACCTGCTGTATGTAGCTGTAACACGGGTACGGTACCGTCTGCATATTCCAGAATCTCTATTGCCGGAGAGTGTGGCAGCATCACCGCATATTGTTGTTGAAAAGAACATAGCCGAGCCGGATCGTACCAAAAGCGCCCTTCGTGGAGGCCGCCAGGGCGTTGCCGGCTGGCGCAGTACCGGAAATGCATCTCAACCAAAGGGAAAAACGCTTGCCGAACGCCAGAAAACCGATAAATCTGCTTATCAGCCCTGGACCGCCGAACTGGACGAAGAGTTAAAGGATTTTTGCGACCGCGGTGCTTCTGTTGGCGAAATGGCTGAGTATTTTGAACGTACCAAAGGAGCTATCATAGCACGTTTGAAAAAACTGCAGTACCTGCCAGATTGATTGCAATCAACAAATAAACAATTCCTGCTGCTTCCTGAAAAAGATTGGCCTTGCCTGCAACCTTTCTGTACCGCCTATTGTCTGAATAGCACGGAAAGCCCGTTTTTGATCCACACCTGCAGAAGACTGTTTTATTAATCAGCAGCCAAAGAAATGTTTAAACCTCCGTGAGCGTATTCGATGCAATCAGCCTGGTTATAGCTTTGCTTTGAGCGGTACCTGCAACTGCAGCGTGCAGCCATTACCAGGTGTACTGCGTATATCCATCTTCCCCTGGTACAGCGACAGCCGGTTGCGCATATTGGAGAATCCCAGTCCGCCTTTGTAATCGGTCAGGTCAAATCCTTTACCATCGTCTGTAATGGTCACCTGCACCAGGGGACCTGCTGCTTTAAATTCAAGCCAGACATTTGTAGCTCCTGCATGACGTCCGATATTATTCAGCTGCTCCTGCGTAATACGGTAGAGTGTAAACTGCAGGTCTTTTCCCATCACATCATCTGGCAGTTCGAAGCGCAGATGCGGTATAAACTTTCCGACTTTTTCGTAGGAATGAAGCATATCCTGCAAGGCTTCTTTAAAACCCATATCTTTTAAGCCGGGAGGGGTAAGTGAATGGCACAGGTCTCTTATATCATTGATAGCCTTGTGTACCACTTCGGCGCTTTTGGCAATCAGTTCTGCACGATCCGGTTCATGTGTACGTGCGTAGTCAAGATAAATTTTTGCGGTAGACAGTTGCTGATTCACTCCATCGTGCAGTTCGATACTGATCAGTTGCCGTTCTTTTTCCTGGCCATCGATCTGTGCTTTATTAATCAATTGCTGCTCGCGGATCTTACGGCGTGCTGTCTGGCGCAGATAGAATACCACCCCGGCAGCCAGCCCCAGCAACAGCAGGCCTGTTAATATTTTGAACCAGATGGTCTGATAGAAATGTGGTTGTACAGTAAACTCCATCACTACTGTGGGAGACCATTCTCCATACCGTTCGGCCCTGACCTCAAATATATATTTGCCCGGCTGCAGGGCAGAGAAGTAAGCGATATGACGGTTGCCGGCGGCCGTCCATGTATCGCTCAGGCCTTTGAGCCGGTAATGATATTTGATATCAGAGGCTTTGGCAAAATCTATGCTTGTATACCGTATTTCAAAATTATACACCCCTGGCGGCAGACTGATTGATTTATCACCAAAGAATTCTTCATCGCCAAACCGGAGTGACTGGATCTGGATATTCAGCTTATTGGTTTGTTCCCGCACCAGCCTTGAGTCGGCAATGGCCACTCCACCTGATGTAGGGAACCATAATGTGCCGTCCAGCATGCCCCAGCCTGCAGGAAAAAAGCCGCCATTGGCTTCTGCATTGGGCATTCCATCAAATTCATTAAACAGTCTGACGGACATATGGGCCGATTCTCCTATTGTATGTTTGGCGAGCAGCAGATCATGCAGTGCAATACGCTGCAACCCCTGGTTACCACTTAACCAAATGTATCCATCAGGGTCCTGCAGTATACGATATGTTTCATTAAACCGCAGACCCGATTCCTGTCCAAATACACGAAAGCGGCCTCGCTGCATTACCACAAGTCCCTTTTCTGTTGCCATCCAGATATCACCATCACTGTCCTGAAAAAAAGAGTATACAATATCTGCCGGAAATCCATGGCCGTGATTGTAGGTACTGATGCTTCCCTGCCGGTCGATCCGGAACATACCGGCACCGCGGCTACCAAACCAGCGATTGCCCTGCGCGTCTTCAAATGCACACAATAATGTGGCATTGGCAACATCGGCAGGCAGGGTTAGCTGCTCAATCCGGTCATTCATATCCATCCGGTGTAAACCACCCTGGCGGGTAGTAATCCAGACAATATTTTCCGAATCGGTAAAAATGCTCAACACACCATTGTTGCGCAAGCCATGGTGAGTGGTATAATGCCGGTCAAATACGCCGCGGGAAAGATTAAAACGATCCAGTCCGTTTGACGTACCTACATAGATATAATCGCCCCGTCCGTAAACGGAAAGTACCAGGTTATTGGACAGCCCATTATTCTGCTGATAGGTATCAACTTTGCCATTGGGCTGCAGACGGGTAACGCCTCTTCCGGCTGTGCCTACCCAGATATCACCATTCGGATGCTGATAAATTGCCAGTGTAATACGCCCGTTAAGCATACTACTGGCCGGTGGTATGCGGATCAGAGCTGGTTTAATCTGAATAAGTCCCGATGAATTGGTGCCTATCCAGGTCACTTCACTGCCTGCGGAAAGAATTACCCGAATACCATCATGCGCGTATCGTCCCTGTTCGGGCGTATGTAACAGATTCTTTTCATAAATCTGAAATCCTGCACTCCGATAACCAATCCACAACCGGCCATCCGGGGCATAATACAGACTGTTGATATAATTTTCGCGAAGCCCCTGTTGTTCGGTCAGCACCAGTGTGTCTTTGCTCAGGCGTACCAATCCGCTGCCACCCGTACCTACCCATACCTCCCGGTCCTGTCCCACAACCAGCGATGTAATGGTTGTTTTGGCGAAATAAGAAATCGCCAGGGGAGCCGCGCCTGTTTCAGGCTGTATCAGAAACAGGCCACGGGTAGTTCCTACAAGCAGACCCTGCGGCGACCAGCGCAAAACGTCTACCGAGCCAGCCTGACTCTGGTTCCACATGGATGCCTGTCTTACCTGGCCGTTATAATAATAAAACAAATTGCCATTGCTGGAACCGATCCATATTCTTCCAGCCTTATCGATTTCCATACACTTGATCCATCCTCCTTGTGTATACTGGCTGAGATCGATGAGTTGCTCTACTTTTTTCCCGATTCTCACGAGTGCGTTCCTATTACAGGCCCATACATTGTTGCCCCGGCTTGCCAGCGCATAAAAAGTATTAGACTCAATACCGGGTGTAGTGCCTTCATTGAAAATGGTAAAATCACCACCATCGAAGCGGAAGAGGCCTTCTTCGGTTGCTCCCCATAAGAAGCCTTCATTATCGAGCGTAAGGTCGTATACCGTATTTTGCGGTAAGCCAGTTTGATTATTCCAACCCCGATATACAAAATTGGATAGAATAGAATCCCCATCGGCCTCCCGGGCCAGTACGGACTGAGGTAAAAAATATAAAGTGGCGCCCAGCAAAAGCAGCGCAGAGTGTACTAATCGTCGCATTGTTGAGTTTTCAAGCAGTGCCAGCCTTAAGGCATACAGGGAGTGTTACATGACCGGTCTGAAATAACCGGCAGAATCCTGCATAATCCGAGGATTTGAGCCGGTGACAATTTAGTACATTTCGAATCGGCAAAAAAGAGGGCTTTTCCCACAAATGGGGAGAAAGGTAAAAGCCTGGTTACCGATGAGGGATCCGGCAACCAGGCTTTAGCTTGTTCACCTGTTCTTACACCCAAATGTCGCGAACAGGTGTGCGCAGTGCCTGGGCAATTCTTCGCAAAGTGAGTACTTTGAGGTTTACCTGCCCCGATTCAATACGGGAAAGGTTTGCCTTTTCAATACCGCACTTGTCGGCCAGATCCTGCTGGGATAGGTTACGCTCCAGGCGCTTTGCGCGGATGCGTTTCCCGATTTTCTTCAGAATTACGTCTTCTTCAGCCATAAATAAATGTATGTGTGAACCAATATGTGATATTACTAATGAATTTCCAATCTTTCTTTGATAATTATTTATTCAGTATCTTGATCCTGCTCAATTTGTTGGTTTTTGCATCAACATTTGTTAAAGGCCTACGGTGATAACACGGCTTTACAATCAACAAAAAAGATTTATCTTGTTGTAGTTAATGCTACTCCCGGCCGGGCTTACTGCTCATTGCCGGCTAAAGCAAAGCCTCCGGAAAGGCCTTTCAACCTGAAATCATTAAGTGAGCGGGCATGGTAATACCCGTGCTTCAACTATATTTCTCGTTATGGCCCGAACTGCATCCATCTCCCAGGTTCTGACATTTACTCTTGCCCTGGTTATTATAACCATTGGAAGCGTTTTCGTTATATCCTTTCGTCAGTCACAACGGGCAAAAGATACCGCCAACTCTGTATTGCACACTGAAGAGGTATTGAAGCATATCCATGATTTTGAAATCGGTATTATGGCTAATGTATCGGCTTCGCGGGGTTATCTCATCACCGGGAGGGATTTCTATCTCGAAGACCTCCGGCTCTCTGAAGAACTTATTGAAAAGCAGATCGAACGGCTAAAACATCTTACTCGCGATAATCCCCTTCAATCCCGTCGTTGCGATTCCCTGAAAATGCTTGCCTGGGACCGCATCGCTTTTTCGCGCCAGAGCACAACCCTGGCTCCAAAAAATGAAAATGATAGCAGCCATGCCGCTATCATGACCCTTATGGGACGGGTAAAAACAGACAGTGTACGTAACCTGACTGCCAGCATGAAAGCCACAGAGCAGAATCTGCTGCAGGTTCGCTGGTCTGCCAACGAACGCACTGTATCCACACTTAACATAATCCTTTACTCGATACTGGCCGCAGGAGTATTATTAAGCATACTGGTTATTCACCGTATACGTACCGGCATACGCCGGCAACAACTCAACGAAGAAAAATTCCGCGCCCTGCTGGATGCCGCCCCCGATGCCACCGTTATCGTAAATGAGTCTGGACTTATCAAAATGGTCAACCATCAGACCGAAAATCTTTTTGGCTATAACCGTAATGAACTTCTGGATAAACCAGTTGAGATACTAATGCCGGTCAGTCTCAAATCTGCGCATGAAACGCATCGGGGTAATTATATGAAAGCCGCACGTGTAAGATCCATGGGTGAAGGGCTTGAACTCAATGCTGTCAAAAAAAATGGCCAATCCTTTCCTGTTGAGATCAGCCTTTCGCCCATCCGTACTCAGGAAGGCATGATGGTATCCGCATCTGTAAGGGATATTACCGTTCGCAAAGCGCTGGAAACAGAGCTCAAAAAAAGCAATGCCGAACTGGAAGCTTTCACCTATTCCGTTTCCCATGATCTGCGGGCTCCACTCAGGGGTATTATTGGTTTCACCACCATACTCGAAGAAGATTATGCCAGTAAACTCGATGATGAAGCACGCCGCATTACCGGTATCATTAAAAATAATACCGAAAAAATGGGGCACCTCATCGACGACCTGCTGGCTTTTTCGCGAATGGGCAAACAGGAGCTGATGAAAACCCAGCTGATGACCGACAAAATGGTGGAAGAGATTATCGCTGAACTATCGATCCTCAATCGGTTAGAAACTCCTGGCCGTATTAACTGGAACGTCAGTCCTTTGCCGCCCATATTTGCCGATAGAAATACCCTGCGGCAGGTTTGGATCAATCTGCTTTCAAATGCTATCAAATACAGCAGTACAAGGCCTCAGGCAATCATTTCTGTTGATTCTTACCGCGAAAACAACTTTACTATATTCCGGATAAAAGATAATGGTGTGGGATTTGATGCACAGTATAGCAGCAAACTGTTTAAAGTATTTCAACGCCTGCACAGTCCCGAAGAATTTGAAGGCACGGGAGTGGGACTGGCCCTTGTAGAAAAAGTGATCAGCCGCCATGGCGGACGTGTGTGGGCGGAAGGAAGGGTCAATGAAGGCGCAACATTTTACTTTTCACTGCCCGATCAATAAACGAAAACCAAATACACAGCTATGAACCCCAACTCAGTAGAAGTACTGCTGGTTGAAGACAATATTGCCGATGCCGAGCTTACCATACGGGAGCTGCGCAAACACAATATGGCCAATCACCTGGTGCATGTAAAAAACGGCGAAGAAGCTCTGGAATTTATTTTTGCAAAAGGCAGGTATGCCAGCACCCGCGAAGTACAATACACTCCTAAAATGGTATTGCTCGATATCCAGATGCCCAAAGTAAATGGCATAGAGGTATTGCAGCAGATAAAAGATGATCCGCGTACACGCTCCTTACCCGTTGTGATTCTCACAAGTTCGAAAGAGAATCCCGACATTCAGCGTTGTTACGACCTGGGTGCCAATAGTTATATTGTAAAGCCGGTAAATTTTGAAAGCTTTGCCCAGGCTATCAAAAATCTTGGATTTTACTGGCTATTGCTCAACCAACCACCTGCTTAGGTAATGAATCTGCCATTACGAATACTATTGCTCGAAGACAATATTGCGGATGCAGAACTGATACAGCGGGCCGTTAAAAAAAGTCCGATCTTATGCCAGTTCAGGCATGTCAGCAACCGCGAAGAGTTTCTGCAGGCGCTTGACGATGAAGTGCCGGACCTCATCCTGTCTGATAATACCCTGCCCCAGTACAATGCAACTGAAGCATTACAGCTGGTAAGAGCCAGGTTTCCTCACCTGCCTTTTATACTTATTACAGGCACGGTGTCGGAAGAATATGCCGCCAGTATTATCAAACAGGGAGCCGATGACTACATTCTGAAAGACCGCCTCATCCGCCTTCCTTCGGCCATTGAAGCGGCCCTTAAACAACGGCGTGCTGAAAAAGAAATCGCCGATTACCGGTATGCCCTTGATCATTCTGCCATCGTAGCTATCACCGATCAAAAAGGAGTTATCCTCTATGCCAACGACAACTTCTGCACAATTTCCAAATACGATAAAGAAGAACTGCTTGGCCAGGATCACCGTATCATTAACTCAGCTTATCACCCTTCAGAATATATCCGCGAGTTGTGGGTCACCATCGCCCATGGTAAAATCTGGCGGGGCGAATTTCGCAACCGTGCCAAGGATGGTACCTACTACTGGGTAGACACTACCATCATTCCTTTCCTTAATGAAAAAGGCAAACCTTATCAATATCTATCTATCCGTATAGACATCACTGCCCGCAAGAAAGCGGAAGAAGAACTGCAGGAAAGTAATGAACGGTTCAAATACGCCACCCAGGCTGCGTCAGATATCATCTGGGAGCTCGATTTCGACAACCGCGAAACCCTGGTGCATGAAGGAATGGAAAAACTGTATGGCCCCAGCCTGGACCTTGACTGGCAAATAGCGCAGAGCAGCAACTTTGTTTTTCCTGCAGACCGCGAGCGTGTGCGTGATGGATTCAGAGCGGCCCGCAATGATCCGCAACGTATGCACTGGCAGGACGAATACCGTATTTATAATAAAGACGCACAGCTGCTAAATATCATCAACAACGCGATTTTTATTCGTGACAATAACGGCAGAGCGCTCAGAGCTATTGGCGCCATTACAGATATTACAGAAAGAAAAAAACTGGAAGAAGAATTAATAGACCGCCAGCGCCGCGAACAGCAACGCCTTACCGCTATTGCCCTGGAAGCTCAGGAAAAAGAACGTAATACAATCGGCGAAGAACTGCACGACAACGTTAACCAGATACTGGTAGGTGCAAAGCTGCTGCTCTCCATGATAAAAAACAATCCCGAAAAGCACCTCGATATGATTGGCACCTGCATCGGTCATATCCAGAACGCCATAGAGGAAAACCGGAAAATAGCGCATGAACTGTCAACGCCCGATTTTGGAGAGCAGAGCCTGTCTGAGCTCATTGTACAGCTCACTCAAACCATGCTCGGCCATTCGGGGGTGGAGGTAGACGTCATTAACAAAGAGCTGAATGAATCGTTGCTGAGCGATGAGCTCAAACTCACTATTTACCGTATAGCACAGGAGCAATGCACTAACATTGTAAAATACGCTGAGGCGCGTCTGGTCACCATTGAGGTCATTACACACAATAACCTGCTGCATCTGCGCATTACAGACGATGGCCGCGGCATGGACAGCAGCAGCAACAGCGGGGGTATCGGCCTGCGCAATATGAAAGGCCGTGCCAGTATTTACAATGGTAATATCAGCATCCATACTGCTCCCGGACAGGGCTTTACACTGATGGTTGATATACCCCTCCGCACCAGCGATTGATGCACTCCCGCTGTAATCCTCCTGAATATCATCCCGGCAATAGTGAAAAACAGCAAAACCTGGCCGAGTGGCCAGGTTTTGCATCCCTTGTCCGGTACAGCTACCCCAACACAGTCCGCAGATATTTCAGCAAAGTATCTCTCCTGCTTTCGTAAAAAATTTCTTCCCATCTGTCTCTTCCCGCATCTCCCGAAATATGAGTAACTTCCTCTTATAAAAACTCAACCCGCTATGCCTGGTTCCACTAAACCTTCTTCTTTTCTTATTTTTCCCTGGGGACTGCTTTCTATTCTGCTGATCCTAATTCTTAACCTGACACTCAGCGACAGCTGGTTTGGTAAAAACTGGAGTTGGATCACGTTGGTGCTGATTATCCCTGCCGCTATTTTTGAAAACTTTAAAGTGGGCTATTCCACCATGCGTATCATGTTTATGAAAGTGGTCTATTCTCTCCTTTCCTTTCTGCTGGTGGGCATGGCCTTTGGTGCAGCACTCGCTGGCTGGCAACTGGAAAAATTTCAGAATATTACCGGCATAGATAAAGTAAAACTTCCCTGGTATGTATTGCTGGCACTGGTGGTAATGCTGCTCATACAGGTAGCGCAGCTGTTTAGTATGTTAAAAGCTGTGAAGCGGGAATTTATGCAGCTCGATCCCGATCAGTAAGGAGATTTCTTCTGCAGGGCTGCTTTCAGAAAGGGCCAGGTGGGCAAACTGCTGATGAGCCGGAGTTCGGCCGGCAGCCTGCTCTCATTGTCCAGAAACCGGAAGACCTTTGCTGCCGCATTGGCCCGAAACAGGCGCGCAAATACCCGGTGACCCGGGTACAGTTGCCGGTATAATACTTCCAGCAGTACTTCATCATAAAAACGAAACCGCGCAGCAGTTTTTCCGGCCTCTTCTATAGATTCACCCCGCAGTAGTGCCGCCGCCAGCCGGTCTGACTGCTTTTGAATAAACTGAAATGTATAGCCGCTTGACGCCTTGGTTTGACCACCTGCTGTACCCAGTTGAAATACCCCATCTGCACGGCGGGGAAAACGTGTATTGGTCATGGGTATGACGCCAAACTCCTGTTCCTTCACTGTATAGCCGGTAAGTTTCAGATATTGTTGGATATACTCTTTTAAACCCTCATCGTATTGCTGTGGCTGCAGGAGTGAAGGTGTAAAAAGGGTATACTCCACGAGCGCCTCACGCTGAGAAAAAGGCAGCACATACACAAAGGCGGTACCATGCTGCTGACTGATCCGAAAATCCATTAAGGTAGCGCGGGCAGGATCAAAGGCGGGTTGTTCGGTTTGAATAACCCATCCTTTAAAATGCTGCAGCAAATGAATAGCATTGGGTTGATTCGTGACGGGCATAGGTATTGAACTGAATGCCTGTGCACCGGCAAACCACTTTTCTTCTTCCCCTTCTGTCTTTATTCTTACCCCCTGCGCTGTTGCAGTCATTGATTGCACCGAGGCCTTCAACCAGGTGATATTGGGATGTGTCTTTATAGCATTAAAACAATAGGAATAAAAATCTATGCCGCGGATGAGTTTATACTGGTAGGGAGCAATCGTAAGCGGTCCGGAAAAATCGCTGCTGAAAAAATCAAGATTTGACCAGCGTCTGTATACAATATCTTCAAAAAAACCGGCATTGGTTTCCCAGAAGCACCAGGTACGGTCATTCTGCACCTTCGCGTCTTTGTCAATCAGCAGTACCCGGTTATTTTGCAGGTAGCCGTTACTGATGAGCCTCATCAGCAGGCTGAGCCCCGATGCTCCTGCACCGGCAATAATAAGTTGATAGGAAGTTGGCTGATTATTCATGTGTATTCAGCGGCAAACAAATGGCTTGTCAGTCGGCAGAGGTTTCCGGTGCATATTCTACTTTTTTGTTGCCCGCCATCAGCTGTTTGTCGCGGCGTATTTTATTCCAGTATTTACGGGCCACCAGCAGCATTCCAAAACTTTCTCCATCATGTTTACCCAGATGTTTATGATGCATTTTATGTGCCCAGCGAATAGCCCTTACATAGGTGTTATTGCTGCGGGTAAACCATTTGAAGCGCTGATGAATGATCACATCATGAACCAGGAAATAGGCCGCACCATATGCCATGATGCCGAAGCCGATTGACTGCATCCACCACACATGGTCAAGTGTGCCAAAAAGAATGAGTAAAAAACTCGGAACTGCAAATATGATAAAGAAGGCATCGTTTTTCTCAAAGAACCCAGGTTCTGTCTGATGATGATCTTTATGAAGATACCAGAGAAACCCATGCATCACATACCGGTGAGTGAGCCAGGTCACTCCTTCCATGGCTATAAAAGTAGCCAGTAATACTAATATGTAGAATAAAACTGTCATCAGGCTGCTATTTGTGCGTATCTCGAAGACCACCATAGCCGGATACGCGGGTAGGCAATTTTAAACCAAACAGTAAAAGCATCGGGTTCTGTTTCCATCCACTGCTGAATGGCAGCCATATTCATAAAACGGCTATCCATTACTTCGTCGGGATTAAATGGCACAATGCCGGTATACTCTCCGGTAAGTACATGATCAAATTCATTCTCCACTAATCCATTTCCACAATCTGCCTTATATATAAAATCAAATATCTCCGTAAGTGGTACAGAAAAACCCATTTCTTCCTGCAGTCGACGGGTAGCTGCCTCTGCAACCAGTTCTCCTTCGCGGGGATGGCTGCAGCAGGTATTGGTCCAAAGTCCTGCGCTATGATATTTTTCAAGCGCCCTGCGCTGGAGAAGCAGTTGACCTTCAGGATTGAAGATGAAAACACTAAAAGCCCGGTGAAGAAGCCCCTTAGTATGAGCCTCCATCTTTCCAGCCAGGCCAATCGCCTCATCCTGTTCATTTACCAGCACTACCTGCTCTTCCATGATCTGTTAATTTCCGTTGTTAATGCAAATTTATTAAAAGCCGGCACACCATTTTCAACGATTCCTGTTATTTAACCCACTACCGCGGTAGGTGGAGCCGCATTGATCAGGCGTAGCTGATTCTTTACAGCTGCGCGTAAAACAATCATCCATTTATAATGATTAGGAATACGAACCCGTTGATTAAGTATAGAGGACGGCTGCAGTCCTTTTATTTTCCTGAAGAGAGACAAATAGTATTTGTAAGCTACGTATACGCCAAAACGGGCTTTTATAGGCAGCCTTAAAATTCCCTCATAAGCTGCTTTAAAATCTGCCTGGATATCTGCCTCTATCTGCCTTTTATCTTCGCAGGTAAAATTATTGAAATCGCACTTGGGGAAATATACCCGTGCGAGGCCTGCATGATCGGCCCGAATGTCGCGTAGAAAATTAACTTTCTGGAAAGCGGCGCCGAGTGCACGCGCGGCTGGTTTTAATTCCAGATAGCGCTCCCTGTTTCCTTCGCAGAAAACAGTGAGACACATCAGACCCACCACCTCAGCCGAGCCATAAATATATTCTTCATAACCTTCCTGATCGTAGGTTTTGCGTGTCAGATCCATTTCCATGCTCTTAAAAAATGCCAGGATCAGATCATGATCAATCCGGTACTCATTAACCGTACGCTGAAAGGCATGCAAAATGGGATTGAGACTAATACCTCTTTCAATGGCTTCAAACGTTTCTTCTTTAAATTCCCCGAGCAATCTTTCCTTATCAAAATCATGAAAGCTATCCACGATCTCGTCGGCAAAGCGTACAAAACCATAGATATTGCAAATTGGCGTACGCAAATCTTTATGCAGCATGCGTATGGCGGAAGCAAAAGAAGTACTGTATCGCCTGGTTACGATGCTGCTACATTCTTCGCTGGCAGTATGAAACAGTTGTATCATGCAGACAGATTTGTTGAATCCGATAAATAAGTTATTAGTGAATTAGTTTGACCAGTTCTTTTGCCACCACCTCGCCGCTGATAAGGCTGGGGGGCACACCTGGACCGGGTACGGTAAGCTGGCCTGTATAAAACAGATTTTTGACTTTTTTGCTCTGACAGGACGGACGCAGTATCGCCGTCTGCCGCAACGTATTGGCCAACCCATAAGCATTCCCTTTGAAGGAATGATAATCTTTCACAAAATCACTTACTGAATAGGATTGCCAGCAGGCAATCGCATCTCTGAACGTTTCACCACTCTGCTCCTCAAGCCTTGTAGCTATATGATCAAAATACTCTTTGCGCAGCTCCGTTGTGTCACCCTGCAGACCCGAAGCCACAGGCACCAGAAATACAAGTGTTTCTCCGCCATCGGGTGCCATTGTACGGTCAGTCAGCGACGGCACACTCACATAAAACAACGGACTGGAAGGCCATTTCGGATCTTTATAAATCGCATGGCCATGTGGCTCAAAAGGTACATCAAAGAATAAATTATGATGACGTAAACGGTTAAGCCGTTTATTTACTCCTACATAATATAACAGACAGGAAGGTGCCATGACCCGCGAATCCCAGTATTTTTCTGAATAACTACGATACTGCGACTGCAGCAGATTGGTTTCAGTAAAATGATAATCTGCCCCGCTTATTACCGCATCGGCCTGGTAACTTCCTTTATCCGTAGTAACACCGGTAGCACGGCCATTGACCACATTTATCTCTTTCACTTCTTCTGCATACCTGAATTTTACTCCCAGCTCTTCGGCCAGTTGTACCATAGCATTGACAACACTATACATTCCCCCTTCCGGATGCCAGGTTCCCCCTTTAATATCTGCGTAGTTCATCAGACTGTAAAGAGCCGGTGTATCCTGCGGCAACGCACCGAGAAACAATACCGGAAACTCCATGAGTTGCCTGATACGGGGATGTTTGAAATAGCGGGCAATATGCCTGCGTATGGAAGTGAACACATCAAGCCGGAATGCGCCGCTGATGGTGGGCCAGTCCATAAACTCCGTCAGTGATCTGCCGGGTTTATATACCAGCCTGTTGATTCCAACATCATATTTGTATGCTGCACCTTTCAGATAGCGATCGAGGCTTGCTGCGCTTCCCGGTTCCCAACTTTCAAACAGCTCTTTTATCTGGTCGAGTTGCGCAGGTATATCCGTATGAGTATCGTTCCAGTATACCCGGTAAGAAGGATCAAGCCTGTACAATTTGTAATAATCACCTACCTGACGGTTAAACTGTGCGAAGTATCTTTCAAATACGTCAGGCATCCAGTAAAAGCTGGGGCCTTTATCGAAGACAAAACCATCCTTTATCCACTGAGCGGCACGCCCACCGGGTGTATTATTTTTTTCAAATACGATCACCTCCCAACCCTCACGGGCCATAAAGGATGCAGCAGAAAGTCCTGCAAAGCCACTGCCTGTTACAATCACTTTTCTGCTCGCTGCCATACCTGTAAATCAATCAATGACGACTGATTCTTTCCTTTAAAAGTTTACGCGCAAAATGTATACGGCTCTTTACCGTACCCAAAGGTTCATCCAGCAGATCAGCTATCTCCTGATATTTGTAGCCATCGAAATAAAGCTGAAACGGAATTTTGAAAATTTCAGGCAACTGATGTATCGCCGCATAGATTTCCTTCATACGCAAATCAGTCTCCGCCCCATTATTAACTGATGCCTGCTTGAGGTTAATCAGGTAATCATTGGGTGTGCTGTCAAAAATAGTGCGCTGCTTGGCCTTGCGGCGGTAGTCATTAATAAATATGTTGCGCATGATTGTAAACAACCATGCTTTAATATTGGTACCTACATTGTATTTCTCTTTATTGGCAAGAGCTTTATACAATGTTTCCTGATACAGGTCGTTGGCTGCTTCACTATCCCTTGTCAGATTAATGGCAAAGGGCTTGAGAAAGTCAGCATTCTCAAGCAAAACCTCATTAAAATCTGTAGTGGGCATCTTTTTGTTTAATTTTATAGGACCTAAAGTTAAACAAAACAAATACCGTAGCCAAACATTTTTTGTTAGGGAAATGTGAATGGGCGAAATCGAATCTTAATCTATTGATTATAAAATGATTCGACGAAACTTGTCATTTCGGGAAGGCTGTATTTAAACAGCACATTTGCGGGGGGAGTATGCCGGCAATCGTTTACAATACTGCCGGAAATGCAGGTGAGAAGGTCGGGCATATTTTGCTCAATCTGACGTAAAAGCCTGGCAAAATTGAACTGGGGAGAAGTACTTGTGAGATGTATAAACGCCATATCGGGCTTCAGGCTTTTGGAGACACTGGCCACATCATCCATTGGCACATTAGCTCCCAGGTAGATAATTCGTCCACCTCTGCTTTTTACGATATAAGTAAGAAAAAGAAGGCCAAGTTCGTGGTGTTCTCCGGGGGGCAGATAGAGCATGCATTTCTTGCCGTCTGGCTGGTATGGAAGTCCATCAATAGCCACAATCAGTTTCTGCCGTATGAGGTTAGTTACAAAGTGTTCCTGTGCAGGCAGGATATGCCCGGTTTGCCAGAGAATGCCGATTTTTTCGAGAAAGGGGAAAATGATCTCTTTTACGGTTCGCTCCATTCCGTTGGCAGCAATGTATTTGTTGAGCGTTGATTCGAAGGTATCGGTACAGAGATCCACCATGTCCTGCAACAACTCATTCACGATCCGCTCCTGAGCGGCTTCGGCTTCACGCAGTTCCAGTATACGGCTGCATATTTCGTCAGGATGCATCCTGTCAATATGCGATATTTTATAACCGTACTTATTAAGTAAGGCAATATTCAGGATGGTCTTTAGCTGTTCATTGGTATAATAGCGGATATTGGTACAGCTCCGCTGGGGCTTGAGGAAATTGTAGCGCTGCTCCCACATCCGTATCGTGTGGGCCTTTATGCCGGAAAGATTCTCCAGGTCTTTAATGGTGAAAGCGCTCATAGTACTATTAAATACAAAATATCAGAGCAAAGGTTTAGGGCAAAGGGCTAAAGGCAGAAGATAAAGCTGTAACTATTATTTACAGCTTGCTGGCCAACCTTTTACCTTTCACCTTCTATCTTTTACAATTCTTTATTCAGTATCCTTCCCTGCTCTATCAATTCCATCAATAACGGATGTGCAGGTACCGATTTGAGTTCTGCCAGATGCCGTGCATGGTGCAGATCGGTGCCCACGAGGTCGTAATAGCCCTGCTTCAGCAGGTACTGGGCCAGCTCGGCCACGGTACGGCCATAGTATCCTTTGATGGAAAGAATATTTAACTGAAACAAACAACCGGCATCCCGCAGTTCGTCGTAAAATTCTTTGTTGCGTTGCAGATAAGCATACCGCTCGGGGTGTGCTATTACCGGCTGATAGCCCTGCAATACCATTTCAAACAAAAGTTCTTTGATGTTGAGCGATGGAAAAGCCATCGAAAATTCGGCCAGGACTTTATTGCCACCTATCGTCAGCAGCGGCTCTTTGTTTTTGAGCAGCTCTTCTACATGTTCATCGAGAAAGTATTCGGCAGCCGCACTCAGTTCTACCTTTATGCCGGCCTCCTTTACAGCAGCCTGCACCTGTGCCAGGCGCGCCTGGATGATTTCGGGTGTATTGCGGTACATATCCCACATTACATGGGGGGTAGCCACCAGCCTGGTATAACCTAATTCACTCAGCCCCCGGATAAGTTCAACAGAAGCCGTCAGTTCTGCGGCACCATCATCAATACCTGGCAGAATATGCGAGTGCATATCGGTTTCCAGCAGCGAAAAATCGAAGCTGGCAGTCCGGGCCTTTGATTTTCCAAACAATCCAAACATAGCAGCGTAGAGTTCAGCGAAATGAAATTACTTAATTATTCCCTGCCTGTATATTAAAAATTACGGGCCGGCAACGAGGGAAACACTTTATGCACCAGGTTGCTCTTTGAAAAAACAATATACCATGCGGTAAGAAACAGCACCATAAAATCGGTATAAAACGAATAATGCTGCTGATACCACATCTCCACTGCGCCCTTATAGGGCAGTATTACCTGCCGGTAGCACTCATGGGGCGGCAATGAACTATGTGTAATGATCAGCTCTTCATCTCTGAAAACAATTGAACCGATCCCGGTAAGACCGGGCTTTACCTGGTATACCCGCTCCTGCAATTCGGGACTATACCGTTCAAAACCTGCCCGTACCAGTGGCCGCGGACCCACAAAAGACATATCACCTTTCAGAATATTGATCAGCTGCGGCAGCTCATTGATCTTGCTGATCCGCAAAAAACGACCAACAGCTGTCACCCGCGGATCATTGCGGGTTGTTACATCACCACTGCCCATATTGGGACTGTTTTTGAGCATGGTGGCAAACTTCCAGATATAAAACTCACGGTTCTTATAACCGATCCGTTTCTGCAGATAAAACACCTCGTGTTCGCCGGTTAATTTCAGCAGGATAATGATCGGAATCAGTACCGGTGAAAGGATAACCAGGGCAATGAGAGAAAACAGAATATCAAAAAAACGCTTGATTACAGGATACATAGATCAGAATAAAAGTGTACTGTCTTATCAGAAAACAGATTTGATCTTATCAGCAACCGCCTGCAGCTCTTCATCCTTAATATAGGTTGAGCAGGGGATGCTCAGGCATTGCTGATACACCTGGTTTGACTGATCATTGTTGCTTACATAAATATCTCCCGCAAACATGCGCAGCTGGTTCATGGGTACCCAAAACGGCCGCGACTGCATCTGGTTTTCGTTCAGTACCCGCAGTACCTCTTTCTGCTTACCGGTACTGAATGTAAACAACCAGCAGTTTGCATCCACTGTATCAGCTACATCCTGAAACCGGATATCACCCACGCCAGTCAACTGCTGACGATAGAACTGATCGATTTCTTTTTTCCGTTTGATAAAGGAGGGCAGCAATTCCATTTGTGCAACCCCCATGGCTGCCAGCACATTTACGAGACGATAGTTGTAGCCAACCTCATCATGAATATATTCAAAGGCATCGCTTTTTGCCTGGGTGGTCAGATGTTTGGCTTTTTTAGCCAGTGCTTCATCATCGGTCACGATCACGCCACCACCGCCGGTAGTTATAATCTTATTACCATTAAAGCTGAAGCAGCCCATTTTGCCAAAGCCACCACTGTGTTTTCCTTTATAGTATGACCCGAGTGCTTCGGTAGAATCTTCCACCACCGGCAGCTTATATTTGTCTGCAATAGAAAGCAATTGGTCCATGTTGCACATGTTGCCCAGTACGTGTACCGGCATAATAGCACGCACCACACGGCCCGAATCTGTATGGATCAGCTCCCCTTTGTCATTGGTTTGGGTTTGCTGCTGTAACCAGTTTTCCAGCACAGCCAGATCCATCTGCCAGCTTTTTGGGTCCACATCTATGAGAACAGGATCGGCACCGGTGTATTTTATAGAGTTGACAGTAGCAATGAACGTAACATTCGGCGTGATCACGAGATCGTTGGCCTGTACACCGGCGAGCATCAAAGCAATATGTAATGCAGAAGTACCATTGCTGGTAGCTACTCCATAGCGGCAGCCGGCAAAATCAGCCACCATATTTTCAAACTGCGTTACATATGCGCCTACAGAAGATACCCAACCGGTATCAAGGCAATCTTTCACATATTTCCATTCATTACCGGCTATATTGGGTCCAGACAGCAGAAGCATAAGGGATAAAATTAATGGTTGACAGGGTTAGGAAAATGAGCTTAAATATTGCTGAATTTTTTAGACCGCGGATCTTCAATGATTTTGCTATCCATCAGTTTGATGATTTCGCGGATACCATCGGGTACACGTTTGGTAATGGAAAAACCCAGCTCGCGGTTAATCTTATCGCAATTGACCCGGTAGTCGCGGGGATCCTCTGTACGATCTACATAAATAGCTTTGGCATTGGGCAGTTGCTTCTGGATTTCTTCCATGAGCATACGCTTGCTGTAGTTTTCAGAAGTATCGCCCACATTAAACACATTTGATTTCACTTTTGCCTCAGGTGCCTGCAGAGCCAGTACGACAGCACGGGCCAGGTCATCTACGTGGCAATAGGGTCGATTGAACTGAGGGCCCCATATTTCCTGCTCACCCGTGAGGCATACATTGCGGGTAAATTCATTTACCGTAAGGTCAAAACGAATGCGGGGAGAAAACCCATATACGGTAGAAAAGCGCAGAGCGGTAGCGCAGATAGCTGCATCCTTACGCTCCTGCAGCAGGTAGTTTTCAAATTTCACTTTCAACTCGGCATAGAGCGATACGGGGCGTAATTCGGATGTTTCATCAACAAAGGCATCGGGGTCAGCCATTTTTCCATAATTGCTGCAGGTAGAAGCAAACACAAAACGCTTAACACCCGCCTTTTCGGCTTTTTCAAACAAGGAGACAGAGCCATCCCAGTTTACTTCGCGTGCTTCGTCGGAGAATTTGGAGCAGGCGGGGTCACCTACGATGGCGGCAAGGTGCGCAATGCCATCAATATTTTTTTTCAGTACGGCGTCTACATCTGCTTCGTTACGGATATCTCCTTTAAAAAATTCAAAATTAGGATCCTGTGCCACATCATAAAGGGCTTCGCCGCCGAATTTGAGCGAATCCATTACCACTACTTCAAATCCCTGACGCAGCAGGATTCGCACCAGTACTGATCCGATATAGCCGGCTCCGCCGGTTACCAAAACTCTTTTAACCATTTTCCGGTATTTTATTTTGTTTGTTGTAATAGTCAATAAAATGCTGTTCAGACTGCCGGGGAAAGGCAGACTGATCATCTATATGATAAAATATAAAATAGTCTTTAAGCTCAAATGACTGTCTGCCCCTGAATTCCTCAAACTGATTCATCCAGATGCTGTAATGATTGATGAGTTCGATAGCGTCATCCAGCAGTTCATGCGGGATATGAGTAGGGTGATTGATCAGCAGTTCCTTTATTCGCGTGTTGGCTTCGTAGATATTAAGCGCATGCAGCAAAATCTTATTGGCCATGTACTTTTTATAGGCCCGGTCTGAAAGTTTAAAATAGAAATAAAGCGGTGCAATCAATGTTGCATATTGCTCATCGCGCGTTGGTGTCATACAAATAAAGGAGTAGCATGTGAACACGTCACATGCTACTTAATCACTTAAAGCTATTAACGGATACAAATATAAGGAAGAGGCTCCAATCAGGCAGCTGCCAGTTTCTGAACTTCTGGTTTTACCAGTACACGCTGAGGATTACCTACTACAATTGTATTGTCAGGAATATCGCGGATCACTACAGTACCTGCTCCGATGGTTACATTACTACCTATGCTCACACCCTGCTTTACTACTGCATTTGCGCCTACGAAAGTGCCCGCACCAATCCTTACGTTTCCACAGAGTACAGCACCAGGGCCCACATGTGCAAAGTCATCAATTGCGCATTCATGATCGATGCTGCAGGATGTATTACAGATCACACCATGACCGAGTGTAACCAGCGGATTAAGGGTGGCATTGGCAGAAATCATTACCCCATATTTCATTTCTACCGATGCAGATACAACAGCTGTGGGATGTATGGCATTGATAGGCTGACCTAATATATTCACCAGGGCTTCCTGCACTTTGCGGCGGATACCGTTATGTCCCACTCCAATGAAATAATCATAGGAACGAAGCGAATCCAGCACAGCCATTTCTGTGCCCAGGTAATTGAGATGATAGGGATTTTTTTCTTTTTCAGAAGAGTCGCAATATGCGGTCACAATTCTGCCGGCATTCAGGAGTATGTCAATGATGACGTAGGAATGACCGGAATAGCCAACAACGGCTACAGGCTTTTTGAGCTTGGATTTCATGTAGATTTGGATTTCGACTATAAAGTTCTAAAAATCCCTGAATCCAGAAAGAGTAGATTTACTCTGATTTAGCCTGCGGAAAATACGGAACGCGTTCTTCACCTCTGATCATGTAAGCCCATACCTTTTCGCCATAGGTTGTGGCTTTTATACGTCGCTGAATTTCAGCCTCTGGCATGTCGGGATGCAGCTCACAAAGCGCATTCAGCTCCTTACGTGTATATGGCTTGCGCAGCCATTTTTCGGAACTCTGTGGCAAATCGCGCCCTTGCAGCAGCCCGGTCATAAGTTCATAAAACAGGTGCCATATTTCTGAATAACAGCGCTGAGTGATAGTAAACACGGTATCTGCCGGCAATACAGGAAATTTTCGTACGGCTATAATAGATCCCGAATCGACCCGTGCCAGCATATGATGGCAGGTAATGCCAAATTCCCTTTCGCCATTATAAATAGCAAAATTGGTACAGCCTATACCGGGATAAGCGGGCGGCCCCGTATGGAAGTTTATTGCTGCATACCGGGCTTTACTCAGCAACTCGCCAGGAATGATCCATTGAGCGAGGTAAGAGATCAACAGGTCACCCTCCCATTCCAGTACACTGGAAGGAATGGGTTGTGTACGTTTTGAAAAAACAATTTTTGCTCCGGTAAAATGTCTGCCGATAAAGTCGGCCGCCATTTTGGAACAGTAATCATCCTGTTTACCTATAAATAAAATGCGAAGTTTTTTTAGTTCATCCATTCTTTCACGTATTCGATTTTCCGGATGCAGCCAGCAATGCTTCATATTTCTGCCTTAACTGGTCCTGCACATACCTGCGGTCAAAATTAGCTTCTATTTTTTTACGGAGCTGCTGCCCCAGCGCTTTCATTCGTTGAGGCTCCCGAAGTGCCTGATTCAGTTTCTGATACAAATCTTCTGCATCCTGCACGGCAAAGACGAAACCATTTTCCTGATCATCCACTATATCTACATTCCCCGGGATTCGCGATACCAGTACCCCACATTCCATAGCACCAGCCTGCAATACTACATTCGGAAAGCCCTCGCGGTAAGAAGGATGAATAAACAGGTCGGCCTGGGCCATGAAATATTCCACATCATCGTGCCATCCTGCAAGTATAACAGCCGGGTGTGTTTTGATAAACTGCATGGTATCTCCATCAAGCGGATCGAGATGTTCTTCAAAACTGCCTACGAGTACGAGCCGGACGTTTTTATCCTGTTCGTATATCCGGATAAATGCCTGTGTGAGTTCGGCAATCCCTTTATCTTTTACAATACGCCCAACCGCGGTTATATAGATACAGGCAGGATCGTATTGCATTATTTTTTTTACTTCCCCGATGCGCTCCGGTCTCAATGCACTGCGTGAGAAACGCTCCAGGTCGATTCCATTACTTGATCCTTTACCTACCATATCCAGCTTGCGTGGCGAAACAAGCTTTTGTTCCACTACATAGCTGCGTAGCGAGTTGCTATTTGGCCATACATGAGTAGCCATGCGCCCTGTAATCTTTTCCATTGCCACCAGTATGCGCCTTGTAAGCCCTGCAGAAGTCATAAACCGAAGACCGGCAATAGTGTGAATACGAACCGGTACGCCGGCCATTCTGCCTGCCATCATAGCCAGAAGTCCGGCCTTGGGAGTATGTGAATGAACGATATCTGGCTTTTCTTTCTTAAAAAACCGGTACAATTTCCATAAAGAACGAATATCGGCCAGGGGCGTAATCTGCCTTGTCATATGAATACACTCATGCCGTACGCCTTCATACATCTTTACATCTTCCAGTTCTATGCCATCTGCGCTCACCATCACTACATCAAAACCATGGCTGGCCATATATTTCATCTGCCCACGCAGCAAAACCTTCAGGGCCATGGGAACTGTCGTTACTCGTATCAGTTTCATCAGAGAAGCAAACTTTTTTTATCAAGGTTTAATGTGTATAAGGAGTTTAAAGGGTTTAAGGAATACTCTTTATACCCTTTAAACTTTTTAAACACTTTAAACTTTTCTCTTCCACACCTCCAGCGCAAACAGGGACCAGATCATTTTAGCGCGTTTTTCATCGCTTGTATTCAATTGTCTGTTCCAGAGTTTTTCTATAAAATCTGGTTGTACAAACTGACGGCAATAAGCATTGTCCGGAAGTATATGATCAGCAATAATATCTTTCAGTTGTGTGTCAATCCATTTCTTCAGGGGAATTTCAAAACCACGCTTGGGTTGATGGATCAGTTCAGCCGGCAGATACTTTTCTGCCAGTGTTCTTAACAGATACTTTGTCTGTTTACCTTTTATTTTATAGGAATCAGGAAGGCCGGGTACAAACTCCAGCAATTCTTTACTCAGCAGCGGACTTCTTCCTTCGAGCGAATGGGCCATGGTGGCAATATCCATTTTCACCAGCAGATTGCCGGCCAGGATATTGTCGAAATCGAGGTTCATCAGCTTTTGCAAACCGGTAAGCGACGATTTGTTCATTCGCTCAAAATCGGCACGAATAGCATCCAGGTTATGCGGAGGTGCTGCCAGATATTTTTCCATCCCTTCGAAGCTATCGATCGTTGCAGAGAGATAGGTATCCAGTCCATTCTTACGAGCCAGGTCTGCCAGGCGATAGATGTAATTGTATTTACTCTTTTTATTATGCGGTACGGGCAGCAGGGCATGTGCTGCTGCGGCAGCTGATCTCACCAGGAAACCCGGATTGAAAAAATCATATTTAGCAAAGGGTACATAACGGCGGTAGCCCCCAAAGAGCTCATCGCCTCCATCGCCATTGAGAATAACGGTAAGATGTTTGCGCGCCTCACGGCTTACATAGTAGCTGGGTATAGCTGAGCTGTCAAAAAATGGCTCGCCATAGTTTCCCAGTATGGTTTCTACTTCGTTGACGAGATTGTCAAAACTGATCCGTATCTCATGATGGCTCGTACCATATTTATCGGCAACGAGTTTAGCCAATGGGGCTTCATCATATTCTCCATCAAATGAAACGGTAAAAGTTTTTAGTGAGCGGTTATATTCTGTGGCAATAGCTGTGACCAAACCGCTGTCTATACCGCCACTGAGAAACGAACCCACTTCCAGGTCAGATGATTCTACTCGACGTCTTACTGCGGCATGCAGATAATCATCTGTCTGCTTCAGGGCGTCTTCAAAATTCAGGGTATTTTTCTGCTGGTAATAATCGTGGATATTCCACCATCGCACAGATTGCACCGCAGGCTGCTGCAATGAGACACTGGCATAAGAGCCAGCCGGCAGTTCACGTATTTCCTGATACGCCGTTTTATTACCATAAAAATAACCGAGTCGTACATACTGATGCAAGGCTTCTTCGTCAGGGCTTAATGTCATTTGCCCTTTCAGTGCATTGAGTTCGCTGGCAAAGAGAAATACCCCATTTTTCAGGTAATAATACAATGGCTTTTTACCTGCCCTGTCGCGGGCCAGAAAAAGTGTTTGATTTTTTCTGTCGTAGATAGCGAGGGCAAACATGCCGTCAAAGCTCTTCAGGCATTCTGCGCCCTGACTGGCATAGGCATGTAATATAGTTTCGGTATCCGAATTGGTTTTACAAACAAGTCCATATTTTGCCCGCACATCGAGGTGATTATAAATCTCTCCATTGAAAATAATGGTGAGATGCTCATAGTGCATGGGCTGTGCGCCACCGCCGATATCAAGGATGGCAAGACGATGGTGATGCAATTGCACATTATCCTCCGCAAAAGTAGCCTGTGCATCGGGCCCACGATGCCAGAGGTCGCGGGTGAGGCGGGGGATATCGAGTTTGTAATTAATTGAACCGGCTATGCCACACATAATTTATCAGAAAAGGCTTTTTTTAAAAACGTATCTGGAAGAAAACACTCTTGTCTTATGACCGACAATAAAAATCAGCATCAAATAAAATGGCAAACAGGGAATCCGGTACCGGGATAACGATCCAAAGTTAAAAGTCGTTACTCCTACAAAACCTGCAAATAAAATGGCGAATATCAGGCAAAAAACAAGTATAGGGTCAGCCACTATCGTTTTTATCGTTTTTGAGAAGCCCGCCCGCCTGAGAAGCATAATTGTCAATATAAGAAGCCCAAACGATTCAAGAGCGCTCAAAACCATAAGCGGGTTCCTTACCTCCCATGGGAAAGGCCTGAAAAGAGATGTTCCAACACCAGCAGGAAACAGATACAATAAACTGCCGAAACTATTCTCCACATTCCCGACTTTAAAAAACGACCCCTCACCTTCTGTAGTCTCGAAACCGGCTTGTACACCCTGCATCGTCTTAATGATGTTTTCTGTGGTATACTGCGATGATATCTCAAAAGCGGCTAATGATTTTAAAAGAAAGAATACCCCGCCGATGGCTATTACCAAAAAGAAAAAGCGGGAGGCAGATCTCACCGTTTTATTCTTTATTCGGTTGTTAAACATCAGGAAGACGGCAACAACAAATGCGAGTAAGAAACTCAATACGATATACGGCTTAACATAGTACAGGATCACTGACGACACTATCAACCATAGAAAAGTATTAAAAACTTTTTTTCTGAAATAAAATAAATCAATGGCTGCGGCCACAAGGAAACCAAGCGCGCCCAGACAGATCGAATCCTTCAGAAATGAGCTCCCCCAGAAAAGAAGAGATGGCAAGAATAATGTTGCCACAGCAATCTTCCTTATCAGTTCAGGATATAGCGCTGAGAAAGTTTTAAACAATCGCCAGCAACCTCCGAAAGCAAACAGACTAAAGCAAAAGGAAATTCCCAGATAGCTCTTTCCAAATAACAAAGAAAAAGGAAGAGCAAATTTGGGTACAGAAAAATTATGTACGTTAGTCATGTACAGGTCTGTGAACCCTGCACCATCAAACTGGAAGTATGGATATATGCGATCAAAGGACTGCAACCGTTCCATGCCAATAATATCTTTAAAAAAAAACACATCATCGCTGACAGCTCTGTGCATATCCTGTACAGCATTATAATACATTATTGTATCTCCGTACCCATAATAATACTCAATAATGAGACCATATATTACAGCCGAGATCAGCCTTAGATTGAGGGCAGGAAAAAAATAAGGCGCCGTGTTGAGGTCATGCTTATATTTTCTATACTTAAAGTAAGAAAAAAGGTATACCACAATGAGACTGAGCGGTACCCAAAAAAAATCTGACTCCTTAAAAAGTCTGGGATCATTTAATTCATTCATACCACGATCATGGGTTGAGACATATTTTGGTAATATTCAGCATAATCGGCCGCCATCCTGTTCATCGAAAAATGATCATGTAATGCTTCCCATCCATTTTTTATCAACTTATCCTGCAATTGTGCATCTTCACATAGTTGCATTACTTTTTGTGCAAGATCTTCTGTATCAAAGGGCTTCGCCAGCAGGCCCGTACAACCATCCTCAATAATCTCATTGCCTGCAGGCAGATCGAAAGCCACTACAGGAACACGGGCCGCAAAGCAGTCCAAAAACACCATGCCAAATGATTCATAAAATGAAGGAACCACGGCTATATCGTACTCTCTGAGTTCATCAAGCAGCTCATGTACATAACCATGAAAGAAAACGGAACTGGTTAGCTGCAAACTGCTCACCTCCTGCAATACCTGCTGCTTAAACGGTCCGTCACCAAAAAAATGAAGTGTTGCTTCCGGATATTTTTGTCTGACGATATCCAGTACGCCCAGTGCATAAATATGCCCCTTGAGTTTAATAATGCGTCCCGGAAGAACTATGCGCGGAGCAGTTATAACCTTTGTAGTTTTTGTCAACTCATCATTAGTTGTATTACTGACACTGTAGCCGTGATGAATTACTCTTCCGACACCCTTTTTCACTAGACGTGCCTTTATAAAAAATGATCCGAGACAATTGCTGATAAAAATGTAACCATCCAGGTTTCTCAATATAAAACGGGTAATCCAGTAATAGGATGTTCTGAAAATATGCTTATTTACAAGCAGGCCATATGTATTCTGATAAGAATCACGGTATCCGTGTAACGTCGTAAGAACAGTGATCTTAAGCTGTCGGGTTTTCCTTAAGATTGCCATCCATAAATTGGCATACTGTAAATGAGAATGCACGATACTATAGTTGCCACTTTTAACAAACCTCTGCACATTCCTCAAATGCTTAATTCCAAATGCCTTTTTATACGGTATTAGATGTACTCTTATATCCCTTTCGGTCAGATCTTTTCCAATTTGCTCAGCAACGGTACTATTCTCCTGCCGGAAGCACAACAGGCATTCTGTCTCTACAAAATCTGCCAGAGCAGGAAGCAACTGTGTAAGCAGTTTTTCTGCCCCCCCAAATCCTCCGATGTTTATTATATGTAGAATTCTTACCTGATTCAAAATATATTCTCTTCTATTAAGCCGGTCATCTGCCAGAATGTATCCGATTCTTTTCAGTCATTTATTTACGTGCCTTCGTATACCTGTATGTATTGCTCAAAGAGTCTCCCAAGAGAATACTTTGAAATAGCCATATACCTTGCATTCTTTCCCAGCTGGTCGCTCAGTTCCTGATCCTCAATCAGCCTGCTAATCGCAGCGGTCATACCATCTACATCCTCAACTGTCACCAGCATAGCTGTTTTCCCTTCATCAAGCATATTGTTCACTCCCCACACATCGCTGGCCACAATGGGCAATCCACAGCTCATTGCCTGCATAATAGAGTTGCTCAGCGTTTCGCCATAAGTAGCATGAATATAAATATCCAAGTTGTTCATAAAATGAATAAGCTCTGTTTCGGCCAGCATTCCTAAAAAATCCACATCTCCGACAATATCCAGTTCATAGGCTAGCTGCCTGAGTGCAGGCATTGTATTTCCATCGCCAGCTATCTGCAAACGTAGCTTACGCGTTTTGTATTTGTCTCTGAGAAGCCGAAAGGACTTCAATAAAGTCGGATGGTCCTTAATTTTCTGTAACCGGCTTTGCATTCCCAGTATGATTGTCCCGCCGTTCTCCTTTTTAATCGCCGGAGAAAAACGTTCCGTATCAATACCACTGGCGATAACAATTGATTTTGATTGTACCTGCAATTGTGGAAATTTCTTCACTACTCCATCCAATGATTCTTTTGTCAGAAAAATCAGTTTATTGGCTATCCGGATCGACCACTTCAGCCACTGCCAGTCTCTTTTTGTCTTAAGATGGTGAGCTTGTGTTTCTCTTACGATTATTCGCACTTGCCTGTTTGTTAACCGGTATAGCCATGCCGGAAATACAAACGAAGATCCGTGTAGTACAATTACTGCAGGTTTGATCTTTTGAAGAACAGAATATATTCGGAAATACGGACTAAGGTCAGGGCCTGGCTCTTTCCTGAAGGCCGAATAAGCCACCCCATATCTGCCGCACATTTCAATATAATCGGGGTTGACTTCTTCAACTCCACAGAAAATAGCATATGTGGCAACGGTTTTTTGCTTATCTGCTTTCACTACTGAAAAGAAATCACTTCCCTGCCCACCAAGACCACTATAGAGAATATGAACCACCATTAACCTCATTTCAATACTTTATTCGGGAAAAAAGAATGACTCTGGGTCCCGACTCAATAAGGGAGGGACACCAGTGAAATAAATATCGTTTAACTGACTCAGTATTCGCCACCATCCATAACTACCTTCCTTGACTTTTATTTCTACTAGCCGACTTTCCTGGGTTGAATAACTCGTTCGTGTGCCTGCCGGATCCAGTACTTGCAGGTACTGGGTCTTGGTTATATAGAACACCTTTGTTCCTTTTGGTATGTAGATATAGTAATTGTTGTAAAATGATCCCCTGATTGGAAAATCAGATGAGGCGACAATTGAATAACGCATTTTTTTAGGGAAGTATAAATATGCTCCTGTTGTACTGCTGTCAGAAGAAAGTATAAGATATTTGTTTCTTGGCAATGAAGACAGGCTTACTTTTCGAAATTCTTTACTCGCCTGGAATCTTGCTGTAAGCAATGGCTTACCTCTCGGTACCAAGTCATCACTCCATTTATATACCCGGACTGATACTATCCCTGATAGTTTGATCCTACCGCCGCTGATCTGAAGATCCAGGGAGTCTGAATTGCGCGTATCCACTATTGACAGCAAAGTTGCATTAAAACTGACAGCCTGCGATTTATTGGGTGCTTTGAACTGCCTTGAGAGGCTGGCCATTTCCTGTTTGTCCAGAAATGGAGCATTCTTATATTCTTTCACAGGCTGCATTCTTTGCAGGATGGACATCTGCCCATCCAAATAGGCATCCCATTCCTTTTTGCTGCCTGGCACAACGACTTGCCGCGATTTCCAGATTGCAGCTTTACTATTATAAGCGAAGTTTGCGCCGAGTTTGGGAGCCATTGTATTGATGCCTGCATAAGAAGCCACCACCCCCTTCTCCATCACCTGATTCATGTAAGCAAAAAGATCAGTTGCCGCTTCTTTTGCTTTTACCGTATCTGTTTTTACATCATCATAGGCTTTGAACAATGTAACATATTTCAGGTAAAGAGCCAGTTGATGAATCCGTTCCAGTTCAGCAGGATCGGTAGTTGAGTTGAACGCCTTTTTAACCTGATACAACCAATTGTAAATATCATTTTCTGTGAAAATGGGTATTTTGATCCAGCTTTCAAAAACAGGCCGTATCCACTTATGTGTATTAGGAAAGCAGTCGCTATAAAACTTGTCCAGAATTGGCCCGATTGCCAGCCCGGGATTCCAAGCAAGGCGTGAAGCAAGGTAATGCGACAATCCTTTCGGGATCCAGCCATAGGTTGATTCTGCCTGATAAGAAATAATGCCTTTTTTCGAGTACTCCTTCATTTTGAAGGCAACCATTTCAAAATTGCCGGCAAACCCCTTGCCTGGCATTTCATTGGTCCATTCAAAAACACTCATGTAGTCATACATACCTATCCTTTTTACCTTTTTCTTCCAACGATCAATTAATTGATCGATCGAATAAGGTGAGGGGTTAAACCCACTTGTCAGTGTTACAAATATGTTATCCATCATTGGATAACAGGGTACGTCGATATGATCATTATATGCCAGTACTCCAATCAGCTTGTCAGGATGTGTCCGTTTTAGCTTTTCAGCAACTTTGTTGGTGAAATAAAATATCTGGTCACTTGCGTTATCGCCTATCTTCAAGCATTCTGGCAGATCACAGAAATTTGGACCGTCAAATGCTTCCAGTGAAAGCATCGGAAGATACTGGTCTTTCTTATTTGCCTGATCAAACTGCTCTGCGAGCCATCTGTAAGCCAACTCTGCTAATCCACCGGAAGAAAAATTAAAAGCCGTTTTACTTTGCAATTTTCCATTCACTAGCGGTTTGGAAAGATAATCGGGGTGTTTCTGAAATTCGGCCAAGTTGTCTGTAAGAATTTTTTGATAGCTATGGCCCGCTTTCATCTGCAAGCTCCCCCCCATTCTGTTTGCGCGTTCCCAGAATAGATACCGCTCCTTCAAAATATCTGATCCGTATCCCCAACCCATAAAAATATTTCTATACTGGAAGGCCGGCTTTTCCGTTGTCTGAAAGGTTTGAAACAACTGCAGTTTTTTGGGTATAATATGCCATGCCGGATCAGGAAAATAGAATCTAAAACCGATTTTATCGAGATAGGTAAATACAATATTTGAAAACCCTTCAACAGAATTAGCCACAGCGTACACGCCTTCTTTTCCGGATGAGACATACACACCTTCCGCTCCCATTTTTTTTAATGCTACAGGAGCTTTCCGGTAATAATCATACGCTGCAACAGTAAAGTAGATTCCTATGCCTCTGTATTTGTTCAGTGAATCGAACTGTATGCTTACACCTGGAGATGCTCCAAGGATATCTCCCATTTCCTTTACAGCCTTTTTGGCTGTTTGCGGCAACCTGGAATCCAGAAATATCCTGACAACACTTTGTGCTTCAACATCTTCTGTATTTAGCAGCCCAGCCAGCAGCAACCCTGTAAATACCAGAAAACTCCTGATTATTCCACAACCCGGCATTTTAATCCTACTTTGATTTTACAAAAACAATGACCCATCGCTACAATTTTATTAAATCTCTCCCAATAACCTCAGTAAAACTGGTCCGGGCCTGACAGGTACTTATTATTCAAAAAGCCGCCATCCTTTTTATTATACCCTGCAGTATTTGAAGCACTGTAAATTTTACTCAGAAAAAAACATTAGCCCTTTTTTCTGAAGAGCCAGATACCCAAGGGGAGAATAGGGGTTTTGATCCGCATGAACCTGAAAAAGCAATATAACAAACCCAGAAAAACAGTTGTAATGATAAGGACGACAACCAGCTGCGGAAATATACATTCCAGCAGGGGGCGCAGCAGAAACTCAATGCTAAACGCAAGTAACCACGCCGGCATCAGGATAAGATAGGAATGCCGGAATATGTTCTTCACGCCTATTGCCTTTTCGCGATCTACGGAATAAAAAGAAAGGTGATTCTCAATAAATGAAAAAAAGATAAGAATAAACACAGTAACGGTCATGCTAAGCTCATTGGCGAAACGGAAGTAGAAAAAAATAGTTGTAATACGTACAATGCCTGTTGAAGCCTGAATAATAAGATTATTACGTGGCTTGCCAATGCCGGCAAGAAAATTTGCGTTGATGGAGTTAAATATATACAGAGAGCTGAGCACGATAAACCATTGAGTTACTTCAATCATTCCATTCCATTTATCCCCCAGCGCCCATTGAATAACATATCCTACCAGAAGATACATTGGAGGAAAAGCCACTGCAGCAACAAGCGCCATTGTCTCCAGAGCCCCCAGATAACTTTGCCTGAGTTCCGGCTCATTAGAATGAAGTCTTGAAAAAATAGGGAAATATGACCTGCTCACAATTCCCACCATCACCCCGGATGGCAATAAGCCATAATCCTTACCACGGGAATAATACCCCTGCATACCCAGCCCCATGGACCTTCCTGTTAATAACAGGTCTATGCGGCTATTCAGGTAAATGAACAGGCCGTTCATAAATACGTTGGACCCAAATTTCCACAGATCCTTTACAGCCGATGGCTCAAACACCCATGAAGGTTTAAATGCGCCAGGTTGAATCCATAAAAAAAAGCTCGTCAATGCAGCCTGCCCCAGCATCATTATCACCAGGCTCCACACTCCTCCCCCCTGTAGAGCATAAAAAATTGCAGTGACTCCCGCCAGCACACTAGCCCCGATCTCTATCATGGCAAGTGTCTTAAATGCATGGTCACGCATCAATAAGGCTCGCTGCACCAGTGATACCGATTGAACAATGTAGACCATGGAAAGGACGCGAGTTACCGGGACAATTTCCCGGCCGCTTATAAAATCCCCAATAATAGGAGCCAGTGCAAAAAGTGCTATTGAGCAAAGAGTCCCAATTCCTACGTTAATAAAGAAAACAGTCGATAACGCTTCCTCCGAAAGTTTATGAGATTGTACAATAGCGCTTTGAAATCCGTTGTCCACAATTACCTGTGCTACCCCGGTAAATACGAGAATGCTTGCTATTAGTCCAAAATCTGAAGGGTTTAAAAGCCGTTGCAATACAACTGTTATCAGAAATTTTAATCCAAGATTGACACCGTAGTTGATGGTATTCCACTTGAGGGATCGCTTAGTGCTAATATTGGCTGAGGGTTCCAAGAATGTCAGCTTTATTCAGCTTCAAATTTATACGCCTGCTTAAGATCAGGGCATTTTTGTATAGTGAATTTTCCAATATTGGGATTAGCTTCTTTCAACCTTTGCCGGAGCGCCAGTAACTGATCCAGTTCCAACGATTGAAATTTTCCCATAAAATATTTTTTACCAACCCGTACATTCTTTTTCAATTCCGATGGCAGGAAATTAATAAGAAACGGATATTTATAAATTATATCCATTTTGAATTTTGTTTTTTTGTATTCCGGGTCCATCTTATACATGAATTCACCGCTATTCAGCTCCGATACATGTTTTACAATAATGTCTGATCCGCTGGTATCTACATTGAAGAAAAACTCTTTTATAGCCGCGATCTGATCTCTATTTAATGTATAAGGCTCTGCCGGGTGTTGGATATAATATGACACTTTTTGTACCAGTTGCTCGTAGGTAAACGCGTTCATACTTGCAATATTGGGTAAAAGTTTGTCATACTGATCATCTTTTACTTCCTGGTAAGCAATAACCGGTACACCCATCATCGCGGCCTCCAGGCCTGTAGTGCAGCTATTGTGTAGTACAACCTTACTGGCAAGCGCCCATGCCCTTGCACTATATGAGTCGTTAATAACAACATTTGATAGCCCTTTAAAAAAATCATAATAATGGCTGGGATCTTCTGAAGGGTGAGCTCTGATCACAAATGTTTCATCAGGGAAATCAGCTGCCAGCCTTTTGATGGTATCGTTGAGATTATAATACTGTTTTGCATAGTAGTCAAACTCTTCAGGGGCCTGGGCGCGATAATTATCACTGATGATTTTTGATTTGTGATTGGGTAAAGAGAGCCGGGAATTGAACAATATATATGAGCGGGGGAATTCTTCTTTCAACTTCCTGACAAGGTCCTGATAAAGTGGCTTTACCTCATTAATATCAAACCAGGGTGCTCCGCTCACTTTTATCTGTTCCGGAGATATTACGTCCATATCCCTGATAATAGATGCTCCTTTTTCCCCCCAGGCAAAGAAAAGATCAGCCTGCGTCAAACCTGGTGCATAATGCCTGGTCTTGTACTGATCTTCAAGCATGATGCCTCCTTCCGTATCCACTATTACAACTTTACAGCCACTTTTCCGAAGCGTTTTAAGGAGGCCATAGTTAGTTTCATCTGCACGTGTGCCAATATAAATATTGGGTTTATATCTTTTCAGGCAATAATCCAGCTCATATTTAGGGCCAAGGAACACCTTATGCCCTATAGAAGCCAGCTTTGCTGCCACTAGAAAAACTCCTTCCAACTCCCGCCTGGTTATTTCTATGGGATAGAATATTCTTTCTGATTTCATCTTGTGATATTTGATGAATACTTATTAAGTAGTGATCGCTTTCCCAAAAATCCTGGACACAGGGTCATGTCCGTCAAGCAGCCATTCAACAAATTCCCTGAAGGCTCCTTCTCCGCCTTTTTTTGCGGTAACATATTCTACCAGCGATTTGACGTATTCAGGAGCATTGGCCGGAGCAGCAGACCAGCATACAGCCTGCAGCAATTCCATATCCCCCAGATCATCGCCAATATAAGCTACCTCTCCGAGCGTAATGCCCATGTCTTTACAAAGGCGCTGAGCCACTTTCAGTTTATCTGTCACTCCCTGAAAAAGATATTCAATCTTTAACTTTTTAGCTCTTCGGTCAACTATTTCAGTATCCTCACCTGTAATGATGGCAACCGGTATGGAAAAAGCGTGGCAAAATAAAACCCCGGCACTATCAGAAGTATTGAACTTTTTCCACTCGTTACCTGTCTGGTCATAATACATGCCTCCGTCAGTCCAGACGCCATCAATATCAGTAATTACAAGCTTGGGGAGTTTTGTTATCATTCTATAATACAATAAGACTGTATTCCGGAATAGCGATTCCGTTTAATAGATATATTACAAAGGCCAAGAGCCTCACGTACAGCAATAGTTTCTCCCGGAAACTGCGGGTCATTTAATTCATCAAAACCTATGACCGTACCTTTAGTAAGATAGGGGCGAATCAGTTCGAGGCATCTAAACGTGGGCTCATAAATGTCAAAATCGAAATAGGCGAATGCAATTATCGTCTCAGGATGTTGCCGAAGATATTCCTGCAGTTTATCTATTGCATTACCTTTTACAAGAAAATTCTTTTTTATATGAGGAAGAGGCGCCTCTGTTTCATGATAGGCCAGTAGTTTTTCCAGATAGGTTTCATACCCAGTTGTTACCGAAAAAGCTCCTTCCTTAATAATTTCATGTGCTCCATCCTTGGTATTAATACTTTCGAATCCGGCAAACGTATCAAACCCGACTATTCTTCTGGAATAATTGAAGGGCTCGAGGATTGAACGCAAATTATGCAACGTTACAAGGTTTTGTCCCCACCTTGTACCAAACTCCATTATCACGCCATGCACACTCAGTATCTGCTGATATATTTCATGAAAAAAAAGCTGCTTTGAAAAGTCCTGCCTTTTTTGATATAATCCCACATTGGCCAACAATTCGCTGTCCGTTACCGGCGACTTTTTATACAATTCAAAAAAAGCCTGTCTGTTTTCCTTTTCACTAGTTGATGCCAGGGTTTTTATTGTAATAGACATATTTAGGCGTTTAAGTGTTGAGGATATATAATTTCGTCTGCTTCAATATCACTTACCACAGCTTTACCGACCACCTTATCCCGCTGCTCCCACTTAAAACCATCTCCTGGCGATAACATATGAAGATCTGCTTCTGTGATCACTGTACCGGCTTTTATGCTTTTATTAGTGGCCAGTGATCTTTCAAGTTTTACTTTTGCGCCGGCCGTTGCCTCTTCAATAAAAATATCCTCAACTCCCATCGACAATTCCATGACTCTGATGTCTCGAACCAACCTATTGATACCATCAATGCCAAGTGAGCCCGCCTGATCTGTCCCTTTCATTTTTCGATCAAGAGTGATATGCTTTTCAATGACCCGGGCACCCATAGCTACAGCAGCTACTGGCGCTGAAATGCCGATTGTATGATCAGAATAGCCAATAGTATATTGCGGATAATTCTTTAACAGGTAGGTGATAGTCCTCAGGTTGGCATTTTCCGGCTCTGTAGGATACTGAGACACACAATGAAGAATAGAGATATTGTCGTGATAATGTGTTATCGTTTCTATTGCTGCATCCAGCTCATTTTTACCAGCCATACCTGTTGAAATGATGATAGGGATTTTTGTCTCAGCCAGCGCTTGTAGTAGTGGAAGGTTGGTGAGGTCACGACTCGCCACCTTCAACCTGTCAGGCTGAAACAATTTAAGCATAGACAGGCACCCTTTTGCACAAAGTGTTTCAACGAAATCAAGTCCCAGAGATTTGGCATGCTTGTATACTTCAAAATGCTGTTCATCATTTAATTCCAAAGCAGCCCGATGTTCACCATAGGTTTTACCAAAAGAATGCGGAGAATCGTACGACCGGCTCATTTGTGAAGCCGACAATTCTTCTTTAAGATCGCGTTTGGTCAATTTTACCGCATCCATAGGCTGCAGTTTAAGTCCAAACAGCGCTTCCTCTGCAGGTCTGGCGGCTACTTCTACCAGCAGTTTGGCCAGATCTACCGAACCATTGTGATTTTGTCCGATTTCTCCGATGATATAGGTATGGTTATTATTTCTCATTGCTTTGAATATTTATTCGCATTTCGTTTTTAATGTAAGGATTATTCTCCAGATAATGGTAAATGTCTTCCGGATCAATGTTGACTCTGCCCCCCGAAAGTTTTCTGAACAACGATTCTGCAATGTCAAAGTCGGAAGAGGTATCAATTGTAAGTCTTACACCCGAATAAAATGATTCCCTTTCGGGCAATAAGGGAATCCTGAAAATCTGAAAGATATCCGGGTTATTGTAAATAAAATTGGTCACATGCTCATGAAATAAAACATCCGATGTAGATACAGCTACTTTTTTCAATGCTTCAAAAGACACCCATTCTGCAAAAAAACCACTGTGAGACCTGATAGTTGGCAGCCCGTTGCTAAAAAATGCACTGACATAATCGCTGTGAGGATGCGCCGCCCCTGTTTCAATCAAACGACTGATGAACTTAACGTCCAGAAAGGGATTATCCGCACATACCCTTACGGCATGCGTAAGTGAATGAGCGGTTGACGCCTGAATAAACCGATCCAGCACATCTTTTTCACTTCCCCTAAATACATATACCCCTTGTTTATCGCCAATCGCAGCAAGGGCATCGTCCGATTCATTGTTAGATGTCGCCAGTATGATCTTATCAGCGGAGAAAACATCTAGTAGTTTTTGCAGTATAAGGTCGAGCAGGGAAAAGTATCCGGCAAATGGTTTTATCATTTTCTGAGGCAGCCGCGATGAGCCATGGCGGGCCTGGACAACAATTCCCCATTTACTATTCTCTATTCTCCCTTCTGGCATATTGTTTATCGTTATAAAGAAAGCACTTTTTGCAGATATTTCCCATAGCCGCTTTTCTCAAGAATTCCTGCAATCTTCAAAAGTTGCGCCTTGTCTATAAACCCATTTCGGTAGGCCACTTCTTCTATACATCCGATTTTCGTACCCTGTCTTTTTTCGATAACTCGTACAAATTCGCTTGCATCGCTCAGCGAATCAAATGTACCGGTATCGAGCCACGCAGTTCCTCTGTCAAGTACAGAAACTTTTAAAGAACCTCTTCTGAGGTATTCCCTATTAATATCAGTGATCTCATATTCACCACGACTTGATGGCTTTACTGCTTTTGCAATAGCGACCACATCATTGTCGTAAAAATAAAGGCCTGGTACAGCATAATCGGACTTCGGGGCAGATGGCTTTTCCTCAATACTTACAGCGTTCATCTGTTCATCAAATTCCACCACTCCGTACCGTTCGGGATCTGATACTCGATAGGCAAAAACATATCCACCACTCACATCTGCCAGTTTTTTGAGCTGACTGCCCAACCCAACTCCATAAAAGATATTATCACCCAATACTAATGCCACTTTATCTTCGCCAATAAATGATTCCCCAATAATAAACGCCTGTGCAAGCCCATTGGGCACCTCCTGTATGGCATATTCAAACCTACACCCCAGCTGACTGCCGTCACCCAACAGCCGTACAAACGATGGATTATCCTCCGGAGTGGTTATTACCAGTATTTCGCGGATTCCCGCCATCATTAGCGTTGACAGCGGATAGTAAATCATTGGCTTATCATAAATAGGCATCAATTGCTTTGAAATCGCTTTGGTAATAGGATAAAGACGTGTACCGGATCCGCCGGCAAGGATGATTCCTTTCATAAAGGTTAGATGTGAGTGGTAAAGGTTAAAATGTATAACGAGTCAATACATGTCAATTAGAAAAAGATAAATACACACAAAATACTGCCAGTACTTTCGTTCTTTCTAGGACTGATACTGTGTTTCGTAGTACTTCAGGTATTCACCACTGGTTACATGCTTCAGCCATTCCTGATTATCAAAATACCAGTCAATAGTCAACTGTAACCCTTCTTCAAAAGAAACAGACGGTTTCCATCCGAGTTCTTTATTGATCTTCGACGCATCTATCGCATAACGGCGATCATGACCGGGCCGGTCTTTTATGTAGGTTATCAGTTGATCACTGGTGCCGGGTGCATTGTTAAGTTTTTTATCCATCAACGAACACAGCAATTTAACCAAATCAATATTTTTCCACTCATTGAATCCGCCGATATTATACGTACTGTGATTTTCCCCTTTGTGATAAACTAGATCAATGGCGGTAGCATGATCTTTTACAAAAAGCCAGTCCCGCGTATACAAGCCATCACCATACACCGGCAACGGTTTCTTCTGGATAATATTATTAATGAAAAGAGGGATCAATTTTTCGGGAAAATGATTGGGGCCATAATTATTAGAGCAGTTGCTGATTACCTGCGGCAACCCGTAGGTGTCTCCGTAGGCTCTCACAAAATGATCGGACGAAGCTTTAGAGGCACTGTAGGGCGAGTGTGGATCATACCGTGTTTCTTCTGTAAAAAATCCGGTTTCTCCCAATGCCCCATATACCTCATCGGTCGACACATGGTAAAAGCGTTTGCCCCTATATTGTCCCTGCCATGCTTCTTTCGCTGCATTCAAAAGATTTACTGTGCCTATTACATTTGTATACACAAAATCAAGTGGAGAATGAATAGAGCGGTCTACATGAGATTCTGCAGCCAAATGAATAACGCCTGTTGGATTGTACTGCGCAAATACCCTTTTTAACCCTGCCTGATCGAGAATATTTACTTTTTCAAACACATAGTTTGGAGACGATTCAATATCGCGCAAATTTTCCAGGTTACCTGCATAAGTAAGATCATCCAGATTTACAATACTGTAATCTGGGTACTTTATAACAAACAGGCGTACTACATGCGAACCAATAAAACCGGCTCCACCTGTTATTATAATTGTTTGTTTCATCGGGAAAAGGTTATAATAAATTAAACGGTTTTAAAAATATCTGCATGTTGTCTGTACCATGCATAGGTCTTTCGTAATCCCTCCGCAATGTCTACCAACGGCTGATAGCCTAAGAGAGTACGGGCTTTTTCTATAGACGCCAGACTGTGTTTGACATCGCCTTTGCGTTCGGGGCCAAATACAGGCTCTAAATCCGTACCGGCTTCTGTTTTCAACTTTTCAAAAAGTTCGATCAGAGATGTTTGATGACCACATGCAATATTGTATACCTGATTTACTGCCGCTGGGTTGGTTGTCAGCAGTGCAAGAATGTTGGCACTGACTGCATTGTCAACATAAGTAAAATCACGGCTGTGGCTTCCATCACCATTGATATTTGGCGCTTGACCTGTCATTAGCCCTTGCACAAAGAGAGGGATTACAGCTGCATACGGTCCCTGAGGATTCTGGCGGGGGCCAAAAATATTAAAATACCGCAGGCCAATAGGCTCGAGATCATACAGACGGGCATACACCTGCGCATATAATTCGTTTACAAATTTTGTAACCGCATAAGGCGATAACGGGTTACCTATAGCATCTTCCACTTTTGGCAGACCAGGATGGTCCCCATATGTTGATGAGCTGGCTGCATACACCACCCTTTTAATTCCCAGATCTTTTGCGGCAGTAAACAGATGAAGTGTGCCGGTAATATTAACCTCATTGCTGGTTAACGGATCATTAATTGAGCGAGGTACCGATCCAAGCGCGGCCTGGTGTGAGATAGCATCTATTCCCTCACAGGCATTCAGGCAGGCCTTAAAGTCCCTTATATCTCCCAGGATAAACTCAAAACGCTGATCGCTTTCATACTCTTTAAGATTATCCAGAGAGCCAGTAGCCAGATTATCCAACACGCGCACCAGGGTAATATCTGTCCTTGCCAGCAAGGCGCCAACAAGATTTGATCCAATAAATCCGGCACCGCCGGTCACCAGTATTTTCATTGTGTTATAAACTATTTTCGTTACCGCTATAACTCACCCCGATCACCCTTTCTTTCCAAACCAGTTTAATGGATTAAGTTTCTTAAGAAACCGATCTGCCAGACCCGATTTCGGAGCAGTCTCGGCTTCATAATAAGATTCCTTTTCTCCATAGGTATAGCCATAACCATAACGACCGTACCCATAATATCCATAACCCGGCTTGAGTTTTACATCGTTGATTACAACGGAAACACCGGGCAGTTTATTTTCTCTATATACTTCATCAATCAACCCTATCTGTTTTTTGTAGGTATATCCCTGACGCGCAAGATAAAGAGTGCAGTCTGCATAACGCCCCAGAGCCATAGCATCGCTGACCATCCCAATGGGAGCCGTATCAATTATGATTACGTCAAATTTCTCTTTAAGGGCTTCAAACAATACATCCACTTTAGGGTTCAGGAGCAATTCTGAAGGATTGGGAGGAATAGGTCCACACGGAAGTACAAAGAGACTATCTGTCTCGGGTACAGGAAGAATAAGTCCTTCCAGTTCACTCCCACCAGCCAGAAAACTTGTAATCCCTTTTTGCTTTCCCATTTTCAGGCCAGCAAGTACCCTGGGTTTGCGGATGTCAAATTCCAGGATAATTGTTTTTTTACCCGCCAGGCCCATCACCGCTCCCATATTGGTGCTTACAAATGATTTACCCTCCCCGCTGAAGGAAGAAGTGACCAGTATAACGATCGGTTTTCTCTTTGTGATAAAAAAATCAAGATTTGACCGAATAGCTCTGAACTGTTCTGCAACCATCGTGCGGCTGGTCTTGGTAACGACCAGGGTGTTAAGAGAATAGGAATGTCCGACTTCCCCAATGATAGGCGCATTTGTAATCCGTTCAATGTCGTTACGGGTAGTGATCTTATCGTTGAGTATTTCGACAATAAATAAAATAAGTGCGGGAATAGCTAACCCAATCAAAGCCGCAATCAATTGAATCATCCGCTTATTGGGCTTTACTGGTACAAGATTAACACCGGCCTGATCAACAATTGACGTATTAGAAGTAGTGGCTGCTCGCTCAATACCTGCCTCTTCACGTTTACCTTCCAATAGGGTATATAGTGCCAGTTTGGTACTGATCTGACGCTCCAGGTCAATTAATTCTTTCGCTTTGAAAGGCAGGTCTTTCAACATCCCCTTCTGCCTGGCAATATCTCCTTTTATTTTACTCAAGGCATCCAGATAAGACAGTTTTATATTACGGAGATTTTCTATCAGATCCTGTCTTTGCTGTTCTATGGTAGTCTCCAGTTCCCGCACTGCCGGATTGGCTACTGGTATATTGGCTTCCAGCATGACCTTCCGCTCCAGTTGAGCCTTATTATAACCAGCAATCAAATCATTCAGTACAGCATCTTCCAGACCAAGCGATGATGGCACAACAGACTGGCTGAACTGGTTGCGTTTATCCTTCAGGTACGAAGTAATATAATCCACCAGTCCGATCTTTATCTCCTGCGTCTGAACGTTTTGATCTGCCATATCAATACGGGCGAGGGAACTACCTGACTGTACAGTCACGTCTACAATATCATTACGTCCTTTATAAGTCAATGCAATATCCTGCAGACTATCCAGCTCCCCTTTGAGGCTGGTTAAACGGTCGTCAATGAAACGGAGTTTCTGGTCGGTAGAGTAATTTTTCTGTTCTATTGTTAAAGAATCGTATTGCACCATCAGAGAGTTCACAATATCGGCTGCCAGTTTTGCATTATCCGCTTCAAGGCTTATCAGAAGAATGCCTGTACCACTCGATTTTGGTTGTACACGAACATTGCCTGCAAAGCTCCTGGCAACCGACTCAGTAGGTCGCCACTTTATTTTAAATTCAGCACCCACAGCCAAAGCAAGGTTTTCAATCAGAGTAAACTCGCCTTCAGGCAATTTAAAACGTTTACCAAAAACCACTGGCTCATCCAGCCCATTAATTTTAAATTTCCCCTGGCCAAGGTATTTCAAATCGATAGTAAACGAATGGGTTGAGTCGGCAATGTTATGAGTGAGTAGCCTGAAAGGATGCTGGCCATAAGCATTTCTGTCGAGAATACGGCCAATAACAGTAATATTGTATTGAAGCCCCAAACGATTAACCACGCGTGCCATCACAGGTCTGGATTTGATGATCTCCATCTCACTCTGAATGTTCTGTGCACGATTATTACCGGCAAGCAGGTCTTCCACCTTATCTGACTTCTGGCTGGTTTGCTGACTCTTGATCTGCAAACTTCCCGACGCTGAATATACACGGTTAGTATACCTTAAATAAACAAATGCGGCCAAAAGAGCCAAGGCCACCGATAAAATAAAATAAGGCAGGAATCGGATATACCGATAAAACAATTCCTTGATAGTCAGAGACGACCCTTCTGACCTCTGTTCTTGTTTCGCTATCTTAAACTGATCTTCCATTACTCCTAATTAGAAAACAATTATTGAAACAATCTCACCACTACAGCCATAGCTGTTATAACACTCAACACAAAACCTGCCTGACGAAAGAAAGCTTCCTGTTCTGTTTTTTTCGCCTTACGTATACTGGGGTCTACCAGAATCATATCGTTTTGTTGTAAATTATAATAGGGAGATGTGAATAAATCCCCTGACGACAAATCCACAATACCGACTTCCCGCTTCCCATTTGATTCCCTGACTACTTTCACCGCTTGTTTTAACCCAAAATCGGTTACTCCGCCAGCGAGACCAATCGCTTCAAGAATATTTACTTTCTCCCCCGGTATCTGTATCACCCCCTGACGTCCAACTTCACCAAGCACCGTAATCCGGAGATTCTGAAATCTTATAATGATTGAAGGGTTGGCAAGTACAGAATCTTTTTCATTTATTTTCCGAAGAATTGAATCCCCCAACTCCTGACGGGTTAACCCTTCCGCATGTACTTTTCCAATCATCGGATAATCAATATCACCACGGGCATCGACCAAAAAACCGTTAGAAGCAGATGCTCCATCTGGACCTCCTGCCGCACTCCCAGGCAGATTGTACGGCATATCCGAAATCTCTCTTTTTGTACTGGCACTATAAACCTGAATGCCTAAAATGTCATTTTTCTGTATTCTCAACTCCGGATACAGCACTGCCGCTGTACGGGTCGTATCAGACACCTGTTGCAGATAATTAGGAATACGCTTTTGCGTACCACAGGAAATAAAATAAAAAGGGAAGGAAAGGAATAATAAAAACCGGAATAGTTTCATGAATACTTCTTTAAGGATTACGGTCCTTCTTTTTGCCATTTATTTCTGGCCGGGCCGAAGTTAGTTTACTTCTTTCAATATGGGCTACCAATACATAACCGAGGCTGTCGATGGCGACCTTGACTGTTTTATGCCGTACGTCCACCACCTCACCCTCCTGATCCATCAGCGGACCACTGGTTATCTTCACCCGTTCATATTTTTCAATACTGATTGGTTCTACTTCCACATTCTCATGCTCATTCAAAAACCGCTTGATAGCCTGAATCTCTTTTTCACGAATCACAGCTGGTTTACCATTCCAGTAAACGAAATTGACCACACCGGGGGTCATTCGAACCACAGCGCGGTCTTCATCGTCTACCCTTACAAATACGTATGATTTGAAAAGCGGCTCTTCTACCAGCTTTACCCGATCACTCCATTTACGCCGCACCTTATTAAGTGGGCAATAGCTTTCTAATCCCTTGTCTGTCAACAGCTGATTGACTTTTTTTTCCCATCGGGGGCGGCTATATACTGCTAACCATTTACGCGACACAACTTATTTATTTAGATGGCTTCGCCATCTCGGTCACATAAATTGTTTTTTACAGGACCGGTTAATTAAAGCGATCTATCAACGAAAAATACCCTCGTCTATTGTCGCACAGGTGCAAATATAATCGCCTAAATGTGACTGGCAAAGGAATAAAATGAACAGATTTTGAATGATTTGTTATTGACTAACGATTGTTAGTTTAAAATAAGACTTCATATATCTGCTATCTCCCAAAGAATGCAATGACCGCTTTTTCCTACATTTATAAAAAACCAACTGCAGTGAATCAGCGCTTCTATTCGCTCGATGTTTTTCGCGGAGCTACTGTTTGCCTTATGATCCTGGTAAATAACCCCGGCTCCTGGTCGCATATCTATCCGCCGTTGAAACATGCCCCCTGGCATGGTCTTACCCCTACTGACCTGGTATTCCCTTTCTTTTTATTTGCCGTGGGAAATGCCCTGTCATTTGTGATGCCGCGCCTGGAAGCTGGCGGAGCTGCCATCTTCTGGAAAAAAGTGATCAAACGTACTGCCCTCATCTTTCTTATCGGGCTCTTCCTTAATTGGTGGCCTTTTGTACGCTGGCAGGAAGATAATCTCCGGTTCATTCCCTGGGTAAACGAAGAAGGCACACGGGGCGTACGCATACTGGGCGTACTTCAACGCATTGCTCTCTGCTATTTCTTTGCAGCCATTCTTTTATATTATCTGAAACCACGCAAAGCATTTTATGTGGGCTTGGTAACCCTTTTAGCCTACTGGGCTATCTGCTATACGGGCAATCCGGCAGATCCGTATAGCCTGGCGGGCTGGTTTGGCACAGAAGATATCGATAAAAAAATACTGGGTACCGCACATTTATACAAAGGCGAAGGAGTGCCTTTTGATCCCGAAGGACTGGCCAGCACTGCTGCTGCCATCGTGCAGGTACTATTTGGGTTTATGGTGGGTGATTATATCCAGAAAAAAGGAAAAAATTTTGAAATGGTTACCGGCCTGTTTGTTGCCGGAGTAGCCCTTCTCATTACCGGCTTTATGTGGGATATGGTATTTCCGATCAATAAAAAGATATGGACCAGTTCCTTTACGGTATATACATCCGGCCTGGCCACTATTACAATCGCCACAATGATCTATATGATCGAATTTCGCGGTTACAAAGGCGCAGTTGCCCGCTTCTTCGATGTTTTTGGCAAAAATGCCCTTTTTGTTTTTGCGTTAAGTGCTTTTTTACCCAAAGGCCTTTCACTGATCCGGCTGGGCGATGGTGTCAATCCCTGGAACTGGCTTTATACACGTGTATTCAGGTTTATTCCCGGTGATCCGCGTCTCCCGTCATTATTATACGCTCTGTGCGTCATCACCTTTATGTGGATGATCTGCTACTGGATGGATCGGAAGAAGATATATATTAAAGTGTAAGAGCAATATGCTGATGTGCTAATGCTGATGAGTTAATGAAGGGGTTCCTTTAGAATAATCAATTAACAAAAATGAATACAATGAATAAGAATGCCGGTGTATGCCGGCATTCTTTTACCTTCTTGTCATTATGTATAAAGAACAACTCAGCCACCATTCAGCTTTAAAAGTCGGCAAGGATTTATCTGCGTAAATCTGCGCCATCTGCGGGAAATCTTGCCCGCAGAAAACGCAGAATACCGCAGATAAAGGATTTCAACAGGAATAAATCATGCTGAAATCTGAATAGAGTCGCTACTGCATTTTTCAGGATTTCTCCGGACAACAGTGATTGCCCAATCATCAAATCTCATCAGCACATTAACACATCAGCACATCAATCCTATCCGTCCATCTTCACTATTCTCGGCGTAAACCGTCCAATGGTGGTAACCAGTTGCTTCTGGGAATTCATGACTTCATAAATATCCTTGTAAGCAAACGGCGCTTCATCAAGACCACCTCCCAGCAATTTTACACCGGTGCGTTTCAACTCTTCCTTCAAGGCCGCATGAGAGATCGATTGCATTGCTGCACCGCGGCTCATTCGCCGTCCTGCTCCGTGTGCCGCTGAATTAACGGCGGCCGGTTCACCTTTTCCTTTCACGATAAAGCCATCGGCCGTCATGGAACCCGGTATAATTCCCAGTACATCCCTGCCGGCCGGAGTAGCACCTTTGCGATGCACAATCACTTCCTGCCCTTCCCATTGTTCTTTCCAGGCAAAATTGTGATGATTCTCTACCACCTTTATCGGTTTACGTCCCAGTTCCCGTGCGATCCTGGCGTGAATTACATCATGACAGGCTTTGGCATAGTCGCCGGCGAGGTTCATGGCCAGCCAGTACTCCATACCTTCTTCCTCATCAAGCATAAGCCAGGCGAGGTTTTTGGCATCGGCGGGAAGCCGGCGTTTACTGATAGCAATACTGGTATAATGATTGGCAATCTTTGCTCCGAGTGCCCGTGAACCCGAGTGCGATAACAGACCCAGGTATTGACCAGCTTCTACTCCCAGCACCGCATCCTTTTCTTCGATGTTCACTGCGCCAAACTCCACAAAGTGGTTGCCGGATCCGGAAGTACCCAGTTGTTTCCACGTACGGCCGTGCATATTTTTCAACAGCGGCAATTGCTGAAACAGGGGATCGTCCATAACGGCGTGATTACTTGCCTGCTTAAATTGTGCGCCGCTGCCAAACAGTGTAGCCTCATCGAGTATACGGGCAAACTGATGCTCCCGTTGCGTGAGTTCTTTTGGCGCAATGTCAAAAATACTCAGGCACATGCGGCAACCAATATCAACCCCCACACCATAAGGTATCACAGAGTGATGTGTAGCCAGCACGCCACCAATCGGCAAACCATAGCCTGCATGTGCATCCGGCATCAGCGCTCCTGCTACTGATACAGGTAATTTGGCAGCTGTATACATCTGGTGCATGGCCGTTTCTTCAATATGTTCGCTCCCGAATACATTAAACTGAATACCGCTTTTATTAAGCGAAGCAGCAATTGGTTCTTTCTCCGCAGGTGGCATGAGTTTTTCCGCAATCACAGCGAGTATCGCATCCTGGCTGTATTCAACCGGAGCTGCCAATACGCTCTTCAATAAATTCATAACCACCTCCTTTTTTTCGAATCTGCAATTCTTTTCCATTACCTGCATGGCCACACTGATTGCCGGTCCTTCCGGAAAACCAATGCCGCGCAGTTCTTTTGCTATTAATTTTAATCGTCCCATTTTTTAAGTTTTTAGTAAGGTAAAAGGCAAAGGGTGGAAGGTTAAAAGAATAAGAAGATAGCCCCTTCTGTTTTCAATATTACCTTTCTCCTTTTGCCATTTACCTTATCCCTTACTGAATATCCCTTTCAGCTGATCGAGCAATGCACCATTACCCTGGATACTGATACTGCTGATTTTTTCAGCAATCCTTTCCACATATTCCATTTCCTTCATTTTCCAGAGAATGGCATTATCCTCCATCAGCCTGGCGGTATTGAGCAAACTCCTGGTCTGTGCAGTTTCTTCGCGCCGCAGGATGCTATTGGCCTGTGCTTTCTTTTCAGCTACGAGTACCTGATTCATAATAGCCCGAACTTCTCCAGGCAGGATTATATCACGTACACCAAAGCTCATCAGGCTCACACCCAATCCAGCTGCAATTGTTTCCACACGTTCCTTTACAGCAGCAGCCAGTTCTTCTTTTTTCTCCAACAGTTCATCGAGCGTAAATCCGCCTACATATTCCCGCAGGGCCAGTTGCAGCGCAACATATAGTTGCTGATCGTAGGCCTTATTGGCAAGCACAGCCCGCTCAATATTTTCCACCGCATACTGTACCCAGGCATTCAGCCGCAGGGCGGCTTTGTCTCTGGTAAGAATTTCCTGTCCGTTGATCTCGAGTTGCTGTACCCGGGTGTCGATACGTACCAGCGCAATACTGCTGCTGTTTTTCCACCAGTAATATGTACCGCCAGTCAGAATTTTCACCACGCGTCCATCCATAAAGAGCGCCGCCTTTTCATAAGGCTCTACGGAAAGACTGCGCAGATAGGGCACCAGCAGCGGATGCTGAAACAGATTCCTGTCCACTTCTTCGGGAATATCTGTTTCACCAATATTCACCCGCACGAACCGATTTTTAAGAATACTTTTCCAGAAGGCGTATATGCCAGTAGTCAGCACTTGTTTCAGCAGCCCGTTTTCGAAACGGAGTACAAGTTGACCGTCCCCCACTTCCACTACATCCAGTACACTTTTCAGTTCTTCATTTTCCAGCAACAGCCGGAGGTCTGTTGGTGCAGCAAAAGGTTGTGTGATGTCATATTTATAGACCTGTTCTCCTTTCCAGAACCAATAGGTACCTGTAGTGATCATACGTACATATTCTTCGTTTTTAAATACCAGGCCGATTTGCCAGGCATTTACAGTTACTCTTTGCATTTCTTTTACTTTTTAAAGGTTGTCAAACAAACAAAACAGATGACCGGCCACTCTTCATCGGCGGAGAAAACCTGTAATAAGTGTTGTTGAAATCAATAACAATTCCCTTAAGGAAAATTATTGTCCCATATCCACACCTGTCAGTCAGTTTTCTGCAGGCTTTTGCCGGGTGTATCAGTAATTGAGTGCATTACCAATCCGCCGGTCACCGTTTTGATTTTCATCTTTGATAAGGAAGTGATGGTCTCCCTGCGTTCGCTACATCCTGATTGTAGTGCTCGTCCATTGAGCGTCCTCCTCTAAGGAGGGCAGGATTCGAACCTGCATCACACTGTTGCTCTACCAACTGAGCTATCGTATGGCGGATCTACGAAGGGGATTCGAACCCCTGACACACAGCTGCAGATCGGTCAGTGCGACAATGGCATACAGCTGGTTATTACCGCTGCACCAGGGTGCTTCTTTGAAGCACACCTCCGGATTGCCTCTTAACTGCTTCACTGCCTTCCGATACGGAAGCTTTTATTGATTACCGGCTGTTACCGGTTTCACATCAATTCATAATTTCCTGCGCCCGCCGGAATCCTATTACCTGTTTTTCCTGCTCCTTTCCTGTTCTTTCGTTGGGATGAGCTATTTCTGCAATAGTTGCAGGAGCTTCAATCTTTGTATCCAGGCCCAGGTGTTTAGCCAGCCGCTGTGCCTTGGTCACACTCAGGCGTCCAAATTCATAACGCGCTATCAGTCTCCCCTGTCTGGTAAGCGCCTGGTCTACCAGGGTGAGCGCATTATTGAACGTACAGATCAACTGCACATTCAGGAAATCGGCCAGCAGTCCATCTGATATATTCAGCAGGTTTGACACAGCAGAACCTGATCCATACCGGCGGTCTGTCAGAATATTTTCTGCATCCTCAATGATCAGTACCGTATTGGGGTGACTGATGAGCAATTGTACGAAGGATGGATCGACCAGGTGCTCTGCTACAGATGGTGAAAGAAAAAGCACTCTCTTCTTTAATCTTCCCACCAGGTATCGCAGATAGGTTGTTTTACCTGTACCCGGCAATCCATGCAGCAGTACAATGCCCTTATCATTTTTCCGGTTGAGGCGGTTGCAAATGGTTTCGTCAACAGCTTTAAAATCGTCCTCATAATAGAGATCCAGATCAAGCCGCGTACGTCGTATATCCATCGATCGCAATTCCACCCCACTGCGCGTTTGCACAACCAGGTTAATTTCGAGGGGTTGTCTCTTTTGTCTTTGGCGGTGCCGGAACAACAGTTTCACCAACTCTTCCACCCGTTTTGGTTGTTGCCCGTCATGCAGAATCTCGCAACAGCTGCCATCAAAACTCAGCATCACCCGCCGGTGGAGGATCATAATCGATTTATCCAGATAGGTTGTTTTATTGCCGGCCGTGCGCCATTGCATCTGGTAGACATCCGCTATTTCATCGGCCAGTTGCTTTCGGATGGTTTCGCTTGCCTTTTCGCTATCAATGCGAAAGAGCTCCTGTATATTAGGAAGCCTTCCAAATTGATAGAGATACAGTTGCCGTGCATCCAGGTAGTCATCACCGATCAGCCTGTTTAATGCCAGTGTCTTTTGCTGGCTTATAGTATCCATTTGATTTGTCGTTTATAATTACGCCCGTTTCATTGTACCATTTTATTGGCGCACGCAGAACTGGCAAATGCGTGCGGTTTGGCGCGAAAACTGAATCCCATACCCCGTATGTAGCCCATTGCTTCGCGTAAGGCTTCATTACTTTTAAAAGCAGGATTGGTATTGATGTCGGCATGCACTTCCATATCCACAGAAAACCTGGAGAATATATTGCACACCCTGTATGCCACTTCAATACTTTTGGCCACTTCAAAAAGCATGCGTTCCTTAACAGTCATCTTCTGGCGGGTTGTGTCGTGCAGTACATACATAAAACCTCCTTTGCCTTTCCGGATCAGTACAATCACTGTGGCAAAATGGATCGTGCGTCCTTTCACCTGGCTATCTGTACCAATGCAGGCTTTCAGTAAATGGCCATCGCTGCATTCCTGCTCCAGTCTTCCGATGAGTTCATCTTCAATCGTTCCGGTTATCCGCTCGCCATTGAGTCTCCTCCAGATTTGTATCTTTTCCATGGCTTTCGTTTTTTAATTTTTTAAAAGAGTGGCCGGTTTGCCCTGCCACATTTCATAGTTAAGGCTTAATGGAAATCTTTGATTTAAGGAAAGCGGCTCCGCTGCATCTCACGGAGCACGCTTATTTCCCTCCTTCTGCACATAATATCATCGCATAGGAAATTCAGCAGGGTGTATCACCCGTTCATTTCCCGTTGTTGTTTTTTCGTTTTTGATTGGCCGCCACTCAAAAATGAGAGACAGTAAACAAATACCCAGCAGTCCCATTATCCATATCATAGTTACCTCCTTCGGTTTGATACAATGGGCAAAAAAAAGCCCGGTTGCATTATACAACCGGGCTCAAATGACGTTAACAGATAACGTCAATAATATCTCCGGTTATAAAATATATTTTCAAACACTGTATTATGTTTAGACATACCATGGCCTGCAGCCGAAAAAGATTGTTGTCTTTCACAAGCTGGCCGGCTCCATGTCTGACTGCAACATAGTTCGGCGAATAGTTTATATGTTTCCGATCTGTTTATGATCATATTTTGTTCTGTTTCATACTACTGACAGGTTGGTTTATTCCTTTACACTGAAAAAAGTAACCCATTTAAAATAAAAAAACCCCGCAACTGCTTGCGGGGTTTATATTTCGTTGCATCTGAATCGTTCTTACGGATTCGTGGCAATACCACCGCACCAGCATTGATTCCCTCCCAGAGGAAACATGCGTGACTGTTTAATATGTGCTATTACCTGATACATGTTGTTTTTATTTGCGATGCAAAGATGAAACCTTTTTTTTGAAGCTGCCAAATTTTTGTGAAAAAAAATTTTCACCGCCTTACACCCGTGTTGTTAAGATCATCACAAAGCAGGATGTAGCAGCTGTGTAAACAGATCTGACGCCGCATCTGTCTTTTAAACGTCTTTACCATGAAATGGATTTTAGTTTCTCTGATCACAATCTGTAGTCTGGAGTTTTCGCAATTCGAAAGTCATGCAGCAAAAAGGCAGAACCAGTTTTCTTTAAGCAGCGATGAATGGATACTGGTAGCTATTTCGGGCGACACATCATGGAGTCATCTGCCTGACAGAATTCCTTTTATTCATTTTGACAGCGACAAAAACAGGGTCAGTGGTTTTGCAGGGTGTAACCGTTTTAGTGGAAGCTACATGCAGAACGGTGATAGTATCCACTTTTTACCGCTTGCATCTACACGAATGTATTGCCAGGAAAGCCAGCCCACCGAGTCTGCTCTTATGGAGGCATTGCTGCGGGCTGACAAAATAGTGATCAGTAAAAATCAGTTGCGCTTGTTTGGCGGATCTGCAGAGCTTCTTCTGTTTGAGAAAAAAAAGTGAATTCAAAATTCGAGCTCATCAATTTCTACTTCACGGATATTCCAGTATCCGTTGATAGTATCAAACTCAAGTAATACCCGCCAGTTTGCTTTGGTAAACCAGCTTTTGCCGTTCAGGCTGGTCAATATGGAATAAAAGCCTTCGGTATAACAGAACGGATACATGATCTGACAATCGGTACATACAACTTCATTGGGCATCAGGTCTGTATAATACCGTTTGAATCTGTTGACGACATCTTTCAGTTCATCACGTGTAAGGCCGGTGTGTTGGTTAAGGCGGAGATTATCTTCCCAGAAATGAAAAGGAATATGCATGGGTTGATTATCCAAAAGAGCTTTTACCCCAAAATGGCAGGCGGTTTGAGTTGCTTCGTAAACAGGATCAGGAAAAAACTCATCGTACACAAAACAGTGAATAAGGTTGGGTATATCTATGTCGCTTACATCAAGCTCAAGCATTTCGCCCAGTGCAAACCGGTATAAATCACGGTGAGATACGCGGGGGCTGCTGGCGGTAAGGCTTATACCATGTTGCCGCATATAATCGTGCAGATTATTCCAGGCCAGTTCCATTTCATTTTCAGGAATTTCATTGATCGGTTTAAAATGACGGGGATAGCCAAGACGCTTATCTACTTTAATAAATTTCTTAAGCGCATACTGCCGTTCAAACTCCATCACCCGGTTAATAAAACCTTCACAGCTATCCGGAGAAAACCCCTCTCCGTATTCATCATCAATAAACAGGAGTTGAAATGATTTACTGGATGGAGTATGTCCGGATTCTTCCGGAACCGGCTCCTGCTCTTCTGGCGGAATTTGTTCAGAATTATCTTGCATAGGAAAAAGTTTAGGACATGAAAGTAAATAGCCGGAGGGCAAGTACCATGAGAAAAAAACAGGAAAAAGATGGGAAAAAAACGGCGGCCAGATCAGATTAATGACATATTATTAAGCACAGATTTGTGCATCTGGATATTTGAGAAGGCGAACCAGCTGGCTACTGCCAACTACCCCAGGTTCAAATTTTCAAATATCCAGATACATAAACCTATGTACTGCCACAAGCAGCTCAAAAAAGTCTGCCCTGCTCACCCGGTCTTCTGAACTGAGAAGTATCCAGGCTCCATTCCTCTGCATTCATCCCATACAGCCTGCCATATTTTTTATACTGCTGTGCTACCAATTCCGCAATACTTCCTTCACCACGCATTCGTACTCCCCAGCGGCTGTCGTTTACCTTACCATTATGCGATTGCTCTACCAGGTGCCAGACTTTATCTGCCCGTTCAGGAAAATTTTTATATAACCAGTCATGAAAAAGAAGTTTGATTGCTCCATTGAGTCTGATAAATGTATAAGCTGTGAATGTAGCTCCGTTATCGCGCGCTTCCTTCATGATCCGCTGCATTTCATGCTCATTCAGCCCTGGTATCATTGGCCCCATCATAATTCCCATTCTGATACCGGCTTCGCTTAGCTCGCGGATAACCCGCAATTTTTGCTGAGCAGTGGTAGTACGTGGTTCCATAACCCGGCGAAGGTCTTCATTAAAGGACGTAATGGAAACCATAGCCGACACAATGTTTTTAGCAGCCATCTGCTGCAGTATGTCCTTATCTTTCAGTATCCAGCTGTTCTTCGTAAGTATGCCTACAGGCTGATTAAATTCGTTGCAGACCTCCAGCAATCGCCGCGTAAGCCGGTATTGCTGTTCTGCAGGCTGATAGCAGTCTGTATTGCCACTCAGCATAATAGGTATTGGCTGCCATTTAGGATTCATCAGGAACTTACGCAGCAGGGCCGGAGCATTTTTTTTGACAATGATCTTTCGTTCAAAATCCAAACCTGCGCTGTACCCCCAGTATTCATGTACGTTTCGTGCATAACAATAAATACAGCCGTGTTCACAGCCGGCATATGGGTTCATGCTGTATCCCATACCTACATCAGGGCTGTCCACTTTGTTGACAATACTTTTTGCCTCCTGTTCCAGATACTGGGTAGATATATTTTCTTCTGACCAGTCATCAATACCTTCTACATGCTCCCGCGTTCGCTGATCTTTTAAAAACCGGTTGGGAGTATTGATCTGCGCTCCCCGCCCCTGCAGGTATTGGGTGACTTCTTCCTGGCTGGCCGGCTTTACTTTGTAATGGTCCTGTTTCAATTTTGACATAGGTAAGGGTTAATAGCTAAGGGTAATCGATCGTGAATATTGTATAACATAGGGTACGGCGCTGAATACCGTTATATCAGTTCAATTTTCTGATGTTCATAAAACATTGTACAGGACTCAGGTGAATAAAAACTGCCCCTGCCGGGTGGCAACCGGCATGTTTTCAAAAGAGTAGGCTCCGGCGACACGAAACGGCCACTCTCCTGCCTGTCGCTTCAGCAATAACATGCGGTCGGCAATAAAGCGCCCGCTGAATGCCTTCTGGCTGTATTCGGGCCAGCTCTTTTCATATTGCCAGGGTTTGAGCCGGGCTGCCAGTGTGATATGAGGCTCCAGGATAAAATGCGGTTTATTCTCATCATTCAGCTTCATAATCCGCTGCGTTTCCTGTCTTATTTCCTTTACCAGCTTCTGTACAGGCAACCGGCTGGCTACCTGTACATATACGCTGTGGCTGGGAAAACTTCCGAAATCTTTCAACTCCACTTTAAAAGGAGTCACCCCCATAGCCAACTGACGCAACCGGTTACTGATCCGCTCTTCCATCATTTCATACTGTACAAAATTGACCAGCAGTAAATTCGACCGGCCAAGCCCCTTGCCTTCTATCTGATAGGCTGTATTGTACTCCTGACGCAACTGGCGCACTTTATCCCGCAACACATCAGGAAGCGGAATCACCAACTGATATTCAAAGACCCGATAACCCGGAATTGTTAACCCTGTTACTTCCATAACCATGGTTTTTTAACGTCCATTATAAACTACTTTCATTAGCATAAATTTACTAACTTTTTTAGTTTTTCAAAAAAATATTTCCCACCTTTAAGTAAATTTTTCAGCAGCCTTTTATGTCAAACATTTAAATGATTGTATATGAATGAAGATTATTTTTTTGGGTCTGCCTATACGGGCAGTAAACAGTTTTCCCAGCAGGAGATTAAAACGGCCAATGCAACCGGTTTTGGCGCTGCCGCAGACGACTATATGGAAAGAGGGATTGACCTCAACGAAGAACTGGTCAGGAATAAACCGGCTACTTATTTTTTCCGCATGAAAGGTGATGCCATGCGTGAAGCCGGCATTTTTGATAATGACATACTTGTGGTAGACCGCTCTATTCGTCTTGCCGAAGGAAGGATCATCGTTGCTGTACTGAACGGAGAACTGCTCGTTCGCCGTTTTCATAAAAACTTTTCTTCCGCATTTCTGATTCCCGAAAACAACCGGTACAAACCAATCAACCTGGCAGAATTCAGTGATTTTACTGTATGGGGTGTGGTCACATTTGTAATCCACGACCTCAGCAGAGGCTAATATTTATATAAATCATTTTGTGTATGAAAGCCATTGTGGATTGTAACAACTTTTACTGCAGCTGCGAACGATTATTCAGGCCCGCCCTGCAGCATAAACCCGTGGTTGTGCTCAGTAATAATGACGGTTGCATTGTATCGCGCAGCGATGAGGCCAAAAAACTGGGTATTGAAATGGCCGGCCCTTATTTCAAAGCCAAACCACTTATACAGCAACACAATATCACCGTATTCTCATCCAACTATAATCTGTATGGCGATCTGAGCTGGCGGGTAATGGAAACACTGCGTATGCTGGTTGGCGCAAACCGGGTAGAGGTTTATTCGGTAGATGAAGCATTTATCGACCTGGAAGGATATGCTGAAGAAGAATGGCATAAGCTGGGCGTGCGCATATGTAATACAGTGTGGCAGTGGACGGGCATTCAGGTATCAGTAGGCATTGCCCCTACCAAGGTACTGGCCAAAGTGGCTAACCGGCTGGCAAAAAAAGATAAAAAAGCAACCGGCTGTGTGATGGTACTGGATAGTCCCGAATCGATGGCAGGTGCCCTGCGCCGTACCCCCGTTCAGGAGGTCTGGGGAGTAGGCTACCAGTATGCAGACAAGCTGCGTAATCAATGGGGTATTTATGATGCCTGGCAACTGAGTCAGCTACGCGAAGAGTTTGGCCGTGTGCATCTCGGAGGTGTTGTGGGCGTACGTCTGCTGCGCGAGTTAAAAGGGCAGACCGGCTATGATATGGAAGACGAGCTGATCGCTAAAAAAATGATTGCCACTACCCGCATGTTTGGCAGCCCGGTCGGCGAACTCAATGCCATCCGCGAAGCCGTGGCCACCTATACCTCGCGTGCCGCAGAGAAGCTTAGACGTCAGTATGGCGCAGCCAGTATCATCCATGTGTTTATCGTCAGCAAGGAACAGGATCATTCGGTCAGTTTCAGAGGTGCCACACACAGTAACCAAACCAGGTTGCCGGTCGCCACTTCTGCCACCCATGAGCTGATCAAACCCGCAGTAGCGCTTGCCGAGTCACTCTTCGAAAAAGGGAAATTGTACAAAAAAGCCGGTGTTATGCTCAGTGGTATTGTACCTGACCAGTCCATACAGGGCAACCTGTTTGCAGACCCCGCGCACAACAATAACCGGTTATTAATGGATATGATCGATAATATCAATTTCAGCCAGCGTGATGATATTCTCAAGTTTGCAAGCAGTGGCACTACGCGCAACTGGAAAATGCGCCAGGAGTTACGCAGTCCACGTTATACCACCCGCTGGGATGAATTATATAAAGTCAGTTAAGTCCGATGCTGATTGTTCTTAACAACAACTATCTGTCGCAGGGCACCTGTTGCCAGGCCTGTGCACTGTCAAATTGCAGATGTACAGGATCTGAAAAATAAAATGTATCCTGCTGTTGTTTCACCGGTCCTGAAGCCGGCCACAAACTATTGTCTACAACTTTCCAGGCGACCTGGCGTACCGACTGACGTCCTTCAGAATTGAAAGTGTACCACCCTGCCAGCACATTTTCATCCATCGTGCCTTTCCATACTCCTTCATTCCGGTCTTTTTCCGCCCAGGCATATACCAGCCGGCCATTCCGGATTCCGGTCCCCAGCTCCAGGCTGAAATAAATACTATCCTTACCCTTTATCCAGGCATAACAATCTTTTGCGGGCGTTGTACTGAGTTTGCCCGGCCTCGAAGTTGTATCTGCAGGTGTTTCTGCAGCTGGTGAGTCCTGTTGATTACAGGCCGCGAGTAATAGCAGCAACGAAACAAACAAACCTGATTTTTTCATACAGACAATATTTTGTCTAATATAGGAAAAGTCAGGACACGCCTTCACGATCTGTAATCCTTTGCACAGGTTCCAGAAGCGCCCGTTCATTTTCTGTAAACACCCGCGATTGTATGATAAAGCGAACACCCAATGGTATTTCGAGCGAAAAACTGCTGCCTCGCCCCGGTGTTACATCAAGGATCAATTGCGTATGTTGCCAGTAGGCAAACTGATCGGCACTCATATAAAACGGGCAGCCTTCTACATATCCCAGGCGCACATCGCTGCTGCCCAGTTTAAATTCTCCGTCCGAAAAACACATCGGCTGACTACCATCGCAGCAGCCACCACTTTGGTGAAACATTAGCGGGCCATGCATTTCTTTAAGCACCGCAATCAGGTTAGCAGCGGCATCATTGGCCAGCACTCTCGGTATAGCCATGATTAAAACATTTAGGGATGAAATAAAAAACAGTGGCTTACGGGCCACCGTTTTCTTTGCCTATAAACATTGCTTGCCTAAAAAAAGCCCAGTTTGTCTTTGCTGTAGGATATCAGCATGTTTTTGGTTTGCCGGTAATGCTGCAGCATCATCTTATGTGTTTCCCGTCCAAATCCTGATTTTTTGTATCCGCCAAAAGGAGCATGAGCAGGATAGTGGTGGTAACAGTTTACCCATACCCGACCGGCCTGAATAGCTCTCGGTACCTGGTACAACTCATGCGCATCGCGCGTCCACACACCTGCACCCAGGCCATAGAGGGTATCGTTGGCTATATCAATAGCTTCTTCCACAGTTTTGAATGTGGCAACAGAAGTTACCGGACCAAAAATCTCTTCCTGGAAAATGCGCATTTTGTTATGGCCTCTAAAAATAGTGGGCTTAATATAGTAGCCATGTTCAAGACCACTATTCTGATGAAATGCCTCTCCGCCGCAAAGTATCTGGGCGCCTTCCTGCCTGCCGATATCAAGGTAGCTGAGAATCTTCTTATACTGATCTTCGCTGGCCTGTGCTCCCATCATCACAGTAGAATCAAGGGGATTACCCATTTTTATAGCCTTGGTACGTTGAATTACCCGGTCCATAAACCGGTCGTAGATATTTTCATGCACCAGAATACGAGAAGGACAGGTACATACTTCACCCTGATTGAGTGCAAACATCACAGCGCCTTCTACAGCCTTATCAAAAAATGCATCATCGGCATCGGCTACCGATTCAAAGAAGATGTTTGGGCTTTTGCCTCCCAGTTCCATCGTTACGGGTATCAGGTTTTCGGAAGCGTACTGCATAATCAGGCGGCCGGTGGTTGTTTCACCTGTAAATGCGACTTTATTTACACGGGGTGAAGTTGCCAGTGGCTTACCGGCTTCGGGTCCAAATCCGGTCACAATATTCAGTACGCCAGCAGGAATCACTTCTCCTATCAACTCCATCAGGCACATGATAGATGTAGGTGTTTGTTCGGCTGGTTTTACTATAACGGTACAGCCTGCGGCCATGGCAGGGGCTATTTTCCAGGCAGCCATCAGCAGCGGAAAATTCCAGGGTATAATCTGGCCTACCACACCAATAGGCTCATGCAGGTTAATGCTTACGGTAGTCTCATCATGTTCGCTGATGGTCCCTTCTTCGCTACGGATAACACCGGCAAAGTACCGGAAGTGATCCACCACCAGGGGCAGATCGGCCGCTCGGGTTTCGCGGATGGCTTTCCCGTTATCAATGGTTTCGACTGTAGCCAGGTAGTCAAGGTTGTCTTCAATGATCTGCGCTATCCTGAGCAGGACATTACTACGCTGTGCCGCGGCAGTTTTACTCCAGGTTTTAAAAGCCCGGTGAGCGGCTTCGATAGCTTTTTCGATATCCTGCGCATTACCGCGTGCGGCCTGGGTAAAGACTTTACCATCTATAGGTGACACATTATCAAAATATTGCCCACCCGACGGAGCTACCCATTCACCACCAATATAATGATCATACCGCGATTTGAATTGGGGACGCGCTGCCACATTTCCTTTAGGAGCAGCTGTTGTAGTTGTACTCATTGCAAGCATTTTAATCGTTAAAGAATAGGTCAATTTTCAATTTTCTTCCTTCTTTCTATGATAATTTTGTACTTTCTTTTAGCATAATCGTACCCCCGATTAAGTGGGGACGGTTGGGATGTAGTACCTTGAACAGTGAAAAACGGTGCTGTGCCAGTAAAGCATATTATAAATAAAATCGACCTCACACAACCCAGGCATCTCCAGACCCTGGTTGAAAACCGGCGCATTTTTAATCTGGAAAACTGCGAATTGAATGTCTTTGAAAGTTACCAGGAGGCCTACCGTGTTCCACTCACATTTCATGATTTTGTAATCACCAGTATGGTGCGGGGCAAAAAGGTGATGCATCTCTTTGATAAGCCTTCATTCGAGTATCTCCCCGGCGAGTCGGTAATCGTACCGGCCAATGAAACGATGGTGATTGATTTTCCCGAAGCCCAAAAAGGCAACCCAACCCAATGTATAGCTCTTGCAGTAGATGCGCAGTATGTCACTCAAACTTTGCAGTATCTCAACAATTATTATAACAGCGACCCACAGGATCAGCATGACTGGAAACTACAGTTCAATAAATATCACTTCGATAATGACACGGAGGTTACGGGCCTTATCAATAAGCTGATTCGGGTATGCAGCAGCGGAGACCGCGCAAAAAATATTTTTGCAGACCTCAACATCAAGGAGTTGCTCATACGCCTGGTACAAAGCCAGCATTTACAGCAAATAGAGATTGAAAAACAGGATAGCGCCAATCACAGCCGGCTGCACTATGTATTGCATTACATACACGAACACCTTACAGAAAAGATCGCCGTTGATAAATTAAGCCGGAAAGCTTACCTGAGCCGTAATATGTTTTTTAAATGGTTTAAGGAGCAGTTTGGAATTACACCACTGGAGTATATTAACCGCGAGCGTATAAAACTGGCTAAACAGTTGCTGGAAGATCCGAAGCAAAGCATTACGGCAGTAAGCCTGCAATGTGGCTTTGCCGATGTCAACTATTTTGTGCGGCTTTTCAAAAAGCAGGAAGGCATTACGCCTGGCACCTACCGGCATTGTATAACAGGAAAGCCGGAAAGCGAATAACTTCCCGGCTTTCCTGTCTTGTTTTCTGTATTTATTTATTCTACTACAAATTCACGGGCTGCCATTATAGTCTGGCCGCTGTCGGAAAGCCCTTCCAGCACAGCTACAAATCGTCCCTTCTGGTCAGATGTATAGAACTGTATTTCCGATTTTCCGCTTGCCGGTATTACCTGGCTGGGTATCCACTGAAGGGTAGTTCGCATATCTGGCAGGCGATTGCCGGTAGTACCGGCTTTGGCATAGTCAGGGGCATAAAACTCGCGTCGCAATTGCAATCCTTCATAATCTACCATAATTACAGAAGGATCCAGATCAAATGCATCAAACTTGCCTTTATAGGTTTCAAAGCTTACGATACCGGAAAAGGCTGCAGCCCCCAGCACATAACGACGGGTGACCACATCCAGTCTTTTCAGTTTAATCGGGTCGTAACCGAATATCTTATTATGATCTGCCAGAGGTATGCCATCCAGCAACACCAGCACATTCTCGTCATATGCCTGCCCATACAAACCGTCATGCACCACTATATTCGGTTTTCCATTACGCATCGATATGGTAGTCGGAAACACATATTCTCTGAAAGTCTCTTCCACCGTGCTGAATCGTTTATAATCATCCATTTTGTAAACATATTCAGCCTTGCCATAAAAAGGCAGCGTATCGCGCAGGGCGGGTGAAAGAAAATGACGCAGGCTATCTGCCAGGAACAGGTTTTGCGCCTGCATGGCAACGCTTCGTCGCACCAACGCTTCTTCCTGTTTTTTATCCAGAACCACCAAGGGCAACTGCTGAATAGATCTGTCTTCGGCAAAGGGGTTGATTACATCAATCCGGTACTTGCTCATGGAGTCACTTACCACTTTCATGACGACCTCACCAGGGCCATAATAATTATTTACTTCAAAAAACACATATCCTTCGCTGTTACTTCTGGCCGCCTGAAAACTATATGGTACTGCCGGAGCAGACAAATAACAAAGTATGCTTCCGACCGGCTGGCCGGTAGTCTTATTCATCACCCGGCCTCCTATCAGATGACCTCCTACTTCAGGCATGTGTTTCCAGGGTGTATTGCCGCCCGGTGTCCAGGCAAAACGACGCCAGCCTTGTGTCAGCAGCAGATTATCGGTGGCCTCTTCTACTCCCGCATCGCCAGAAAAATAATATCCCGGAGATTCTATAGCTCCCAACAGATCGTCCTGCAGCCAGCGATAGGTCTGAATACTGGCCACATCTAGCCCGGTATTTACCGGCACCTGATATACTGCGATTGAATAATTTATACTGTCTGTAGCCTGCTGACCAGTTGCGGTTACGCCCAGAATTACTTTATCTCTTTTTGTAAACTGGTTTTTACTGAGCGAAAGATCAGCATTCAGTTTAGTGTCGGGGCGTACGAAGACGAGTCGCTCGGCAACGGGCTGTTGCTGGCTATTAAATAATGTAATGAAGTTAATACCGGGAGCCAGGCGCGATCTTTCCAACTTTGCAGTCGCCTCTGCATTGTTTCCCGTCTGTAACTGTACAGCCTGACGAACTCCTGTGCGGGTATGCGCCACTACCGTCAGCAATTCACCTGGTCCGGTTGTAGCTGCACGTACCTGCAGCCCTGATCCGCCAGTGGTAGTTACATTCAGCAGATAACCGGTTGCTACGGCTGCCGGAATGTTTTGAGTAAGCATCCGTCCATTTTCCAGTTGTACGCGCACCCGATAGGTCTCATTGGCCTGCGGCGTGAAGCTAAAACGGCCAATTCCAAAACGATGGGTCTGAAATTGGGTTAGCGTATCGCCTTTTGCGTTCAGTAATACACCCGTTGCATTTGCACCACGTCCGTCTTTGCCTGTCACTTTAAATGCAATGGTTGACTGGTAACCCTGCAGCAATTGACCACCTTCGGGGTAAAAATCAATAGCAGCAGAAAGGCTATCGATTCTATCAGCAGTGGGAGTTATACTAACCGTATTGGTAACACCGATCGGAGTTTCATAAAAATGAGGTGTTTTCTCATTACGCATCAGGCTGGTATAAGCGCGTAACAGATAATGATCTGTACGAAGGTTGGTAGGGAGATAAAACGAACCTTCTCCCCCTCTTTTTGACAATGACACCTTAGCCTGCAATACCGGTTTGCTATTGCGATCCAATAGTTCTACATATGCTACTTTACTGAGGCCGGATGGCTTGTACGACAATGCTTCCATTCCATATACCTGAAACCAGATAATCTCACCTGCCAGGTACTGTGGTTTATCAGTGCGTACATATACCCGCTCCTGGTAGTCTGTACCTGCCGCCGTTGCAGCCTGGGCATTGATTCGGGCTTCGGCAGTGGTTTGAGCCTGTATATCTTTTAAAGCTCCCGTAAGCGTTATCAGCATCAATCCCCCAATCAGCTTTTTCTTATTCATTGCAGCACACTTGAACATGTATACTTGGTTTTGGATGTGTAATTGTAATAAGGTGGTTAATTATTTTTTACCAGAAAGACGGGCGTGTTCGGGTTCCATTACGTTTAGTACAATCCACACAAACCCCGTATGAGCCAAAGTAAGCCTTGGGTACAATGGTACCCGGTGGTATATCAGCTTCGAAAGGTGAATAGCCGAGTATTTCGAAATAATAAACAACGCTGTCGGGAGTGACTGTCTGTACTTCACAAATCTGTGGAAAACGCCAGTCCGGCACCTGGCTGGCACTGATGAAGATTCGCTTCTCTTCTATAGAAGATGCGGTGACATAACCGATAACCGGTACAGATGGGTCGGTGAGGCAGGTTATATTTCCTTTTACCTCAGAAGGCTGCGCATCAAAAATAGTTCCGATGCTTTCTGTGTTCTTACGCAGCAGATCATAAAACTCGTAGGCATCTTTATCAAGGGCATACTGGCGTACAAGTATGCTGTATCGAACACCGATCCGGTCATCCCCATTAGAGAAACTGGTGACTGGCATTTTTGAAATTACATCAGACTCCAGGCGGGTTGTTGTACCCACCAGGATATTGGTGGAGCTACGGTTACGCCAGCAGGTCGACACATCTTCGGCCGGCATTACCCTTTCACGCACACGTCTGTTTTCGTAAATGTATTTTGAAAAAAAATAGGTGCGAATTTCCCAGGTTTCATCATATTCCCAACGGTAATATTTTGTTTTATTGGCATCATCATGGCTATTAACCTTGATATCTACCCCTCCGGTTGCCGACCGGCTCCAGGTCACACTGTCAATAGGGGGCGTTGTCTTTGCCACTACGTAGGCCGAAAGATATTCCTTTCCATCTGTGGTTTTTACTCTCAGCCGGTATTCATTACCAATTACCAGGTTAAGGTTAGGGTGTATATATAAACCATTTCCCTGATAGGCTAATGGGACAGCGGAATTGTCTTTACCCTCAACGGTAACCATTGCACTGGCTTCACCAATGATTGAACTTGTTCTGTCTATTTGTGTGGTACGGGTAAGGCGCACATTGGTCGCCCCCTGACCGGCATTCAGTACTCCTTCGATTACCAGGTAATTAGGAGCTTTTGTTACAACTTCAGGACGATACGGATCCCGGCAGCCTGTGGCCAGCAGCAGCGCAAATGAAATGCTAAGGAGAAAAAATTTATACATATTTAAACGTCTGAATAAACTGAACTAATAAAGCGACCTTACCAAAAGGAAGGCCGGGTTGTTGTGCCTTTACGATCCCTGCAATCCACACAATAATCATACGAGCCCATATAACTTTCCACCCGATTGGTAAGTGGATTAATATTCGCATCAAACGGCTTATACCCACCTATTCCGAAATAATACGAAACACTGTCAAGGGTAACCAGCTTACTTTCACAGTCCTGAAAATAACGCCAGTCCGGCACGTCACCGGAAGAAACGAAAATCCGCTTCTCCTGAACCGAAGAAGCAGTCACAAAGCCCAGAACGGGCTCTTCCGGGTCGTTGATGCAGGTAATATTCCCCCTGACCTCAGAAGGCTGGGCATCAAAAATAGTTCCGATACTTTCCGTATTCTTGCGCAGCAAATCATAAAACTCATAGGCTTCTTTGGTAAGCGCATACTGACGCACCAGTATACTGTATCTAAAACTCAACCGATCATCTCCCATCGGAAACCCGGTAAGCGGATACATTGATACCTGATCAGACTCCAGCCTAGCAGTTGAGCTCAGCATTATGCGTGTGGAGCTTGTATTTTTCCAGCATACCGATACATCTTCTGCTGGTAATACACGCGTGCGTACAGACGCGTTTTCGTATACATATTTCGAGAAAAAAGTTGATCGTATTTCCCAGGTCTCATCATACTCCCACCGGTAGTACCTCGTTTTACCGGCATCATCGTGACTATTTACATAAAAGTTTATTCCGCGATCAACAGTGCGTTGCCAGCTGATACTATCAATTGCCGGTGTGACTTTTGCTATTTCATATTCAGATAAATATTCCTTTCCGTCACTTGTACGTACCCTCAGCCGGTATTCGTTGTCGATTACCATGTTCAGATCGGGATGTACATAGACACCATTACCCTGGTAAGAAAGCGATACTGTTGAATTATCCTTTCCCTCCACTGTCACCAGCGCATTTGCTTCACCAACGATGGCGTTTGCCCGGTCTACCTTTGTTGTACGGGTAATACGTACAGCCGTACCGCCCTGCCCGGCATTAAGTACTCCCTCTATCACCAGGAAATTGGGTGCTTCGGCAACAATATCAGGCAGATATTGCTCCCGGCAACCTGTACCTAGCAGCAAAACGAGTGAAGCAAACAGAAGAAAAGACTTATACATTTTAAAACCTGATATTATAGTTTATAAATGGTATTACACTCCCAAAAATTGAAAGCTTATATCCATTCACCAAACCGTTCTCAGACACGAAATAAACCGAATACGGATTCTTGCGCCCCAGGAGGTTATACAATCCGATTGTCCATGAACCGTGTGTACGCTGATGCACTTTGTGGTTGCCATCTATGTTCATAGAAAAATCCATCCGGAAATAATCTGGTATCCGATATGCATTCCTGTCAGAATAAAGCACACGCTGCGATCCTGCATAATAATAGCGGCCAATGGGTAATGTTATCGGACGGCCGGTGCTGTACGAACCATTTAATGATACGCTAAAGCGGTGACTTACTCTGAAGTTTCCGGTAAGCGTTACATCATGGGGCTTGTCGTAGTTGGCAGGATAGAACTTTCCGTTGTTGACGAGGATACCCAGATCCGGATCGTCTGAACGCAACAATACACGGGAATAGGTATAGCTGATCCATCCGTTCAGTTTACCACCGGGCTTTTTAACCAAAACTTCCACGCCATAAGCCTTACCACGTGTGTTGATTACATCGGTTTCTATGTTTTGATTAAGCAGCAGGGTGGCGCCTGGTTTATAATCAAGATAATCCTGTATCCGTTTATAGTACAGCTCAACGGACGTTTCGATAGTATTTTGTTTAAGGTTCTTATAGAATCCCAATGAAACCTGATCACCACGTTGCGGCTTGATATTGGGATCGCTTAGTTTCCAGATGTCAGTCGGCGCAATAGCGGTTGTATTAGACAACATATGGATATACTGGCGTTGTGAGTTGTAACCAGCTTTTATTGAGAAAGAAGGCGTAAGCGAGTAGCGTATCGAGAACCTGAATTCGGGCCCGGAATAACTATTGATCGTTTTACCTTTTCCATAAGTGCGAGTTTCTGTACGGTTACCTTCCGTTACCGGCAGGCCGGGTGCATAATAATCCACAGACTGCGGACCCAGGTACTGATAGAAGGAGAACCGCAGACCTGTATTAATCGACAATTTGTTGTTGGGATTAAACCGGTGTGTGATATAAGCGGCTGATTCCTGCGCCTGCTCCGTTTCTACTTTCTCCTTTTGTACCAGCGATCCTTTGCCATTAGGCTCATAGATTCCCGGATCCAGTTTGTACCTGAGTGTACTGAGACCAAAATCGAAGCCATGCTGCTGGTTGAGATAATACACAAAATTGGTACGCAGATACAGCTGCTGGATGGCGAATTTCAATATAAACGCATTGGCTTCATTGGCATCACTGGTTACTTTATACTGGTAGTTATCGTAGCCCCCGATAAACTCACCTGTAAGGCGCCTGCTGAAATTACGTTTCCATTTCAGCGAAAAGTTTCGGTTTGAATACCCATAAACTGTATCACTGTTGAGCGCAAAACGGTCATTGCTGAAATAGCCTGAAAAATAAAGATTATTGGTACTGTCGATGCGGTGGCTTATACCCAGGTTTACGTCCTGAAATGCAGCCTTACTGTTCTTGTATTCATCCGGAAGGATTTTCAGCAGCCAGTTGGCATAGGTAGTACGGGCACCGAGGATGAAAGATGTTTTATCCTTATCAATTGGGCCTTCAAGGTGTATACGGCTGGTAACAGGTCCCACGCCCGCCGATCCGGTTATCTTTTTCTTGTTTCCTTCGCGGCTATTGATATCCAGTACAGAAGCCAGACGACCGCCAAATTTGGCAGGTATGCTGCTTTTATACAGTTCAATCTCATTGACTACTTCTGGATTAAATGCGGAGAAAATACCGAAGAAGTGGGAAGGGTTATAAATAGTAGATTCATTGTAAAGGATCAGGTTCTGATCGGCCGAGCCGCCACGTACGTTAAAGCCGGTACTGGCTTCACCCACTGTTTTCACCCCAGGCAGGCTGGTAATCACGCGCAGGATATCGGCCTCCCCAAATACGGAAGGTACTTTACGGATGGTTTGGATATCCAGACGCGCCACACCCATATTCACATTGGTGACGTTAAGTGTTTTACGCGATGACACTACCACCTCTTTAAGAGTGGTAACCTGCTCAGCCAGTTCTACATCGAGCTTTCCATCGGAATAAACAGCCAGTTGCAGTTTGGTATCGCGCATGCCGAGTCCCAGGATATTGAGCGTATACTTGCCTGCAGGCACCGTGAGCGAGTAGTTGCCGTAACTGTCAGTAACTGTATAGTAGCGTGAATCAATGAAGACAGATGCATTTACAACAGGCTCTCCTGTTTTGGCATTACGGACCGTACCGGTTACAATTGCATTGCCACGTACTGTATTCGTTTTTATTCCGATTTCATATAGCTTATTCTCAGAGGTTACAACCCGGCTTTTTTTCTGTGCCAGATCATAATCAACCAGCGAATCGGCCGTAGGTACAGGCACTGGACGACCCGGAGTGGGGAAAAAGCCGGCTGGTAATGTAGTAGCTATTCGCGCCCCCCTGGTTACAAATATGTTGTTGTCGGCATCAACAGCAAACTGAAGAAGCGTTCCTTTAAAGGCTTTTTCCAGTACTGAAGAAAGCAATTCATTGTCTGCCCGCAGATTTACCTCGAGTGAGTCGAGTTTTTTACTGTCATAAAAAAAGTGAACCGGCGCCTGGGCTTCCAGTTTTTCAAAAAATTCGGGCAATTGCATCTTTTCAAACACTCCAGTGATGCGAATCTCCGTTTTCTGACGGGCCTGAGCCTGGGTGCCCAGCATTAATACAAACAGTAGGAAGGAAGATAAGATTCGCATGCTAGTGATTAGATTGGTTGAAAGTGTGGGCAATGATTTTAAGCGCTTCGGATGGGTTCTTTTTAAACCTGACTCCGGCAGATTTAAGTGCCTGCTGTATTTCCTGGCGTTTATCGCGGGTAATTCCTGAAAGTTGTTTTTGACTGTTCACTGAGATTACCTCTCCTTTCCAGACTGCATAGTAACGCGATTTATTCATAAACTCTTTTTCTACATGCTGGTCAACTATCCGTTCTTCCAGCAAACAGAAACGATAGGCATATATGGTGAGTGGTCCCTCTTCCAGTACTTCATAATATCCCGTACGGGGCATACCAGTCTGCCCAGCAGATAAGCGGACAAATTTCAGGTCATTGAATTGAAATGCCTGAACGCGGTCTCCATATAATACCAGAGGAATTCCGCTTGGATGACGAATCAAAAGTTCATCCCTGTATATGTCATACAACTGCGGGATTTGATGATACCAAACACCTTCATAACAAACAGACCCTAAAGTCCAGTCTTTTACACCATAGAATGCGCTGCCCTTGATGGCCGCATAGCCACTGGAAAACTGACGTCCATTATAAATAGGTAAAAGTTCTCCCCGGTTTGAGAGGTAACGGGAAATAACACTGTCTTCGGCTGGATTGGCAGGCCCATTGTTTATAGCAACAGACTGTGCAGCAGCAGTAAAGGATAGGGCCAGCATGACGCATAACCCCTGCAATTTTCTCATGTAAAGCATTTTATTAATACGAACCCGATGGTGACAACGAAAAACTCCAGACCGTTGCAATGGTTTAAACAACAACGGTTTCAGGAAACGATCGTTAGCCATTCCGTCCAGAGCCTGGCAGGTGTCCGAAAATACGGGCTTTCTGTTTTATAACAATCGCTTCTGTCTATATTTCCTGACCGCTCAGCAATTAATCTGTGCCAGTCGTCAACTTTGCAGAAGAATCACCTACGCCTTCGCCATATTCACTGATTAGTTCAGCCACAAGTGCCGTCCAGCCTGTCTGGTGGCTTGCACCCAACCCACGGCCTGAATTGCCATGAAAGTATTCATAAAATGAAACCAGCTGCTCATTGCCCGGTTGTTGATAAAACCAACTGTAATCTCCATACAATTTTCTTTTTCCCTCTATATCCTGTTCAAAAAGGCTGATAATCCTTCTGGTAAGGCCCTGAGACACCTGGGTAAGGTTCATCATAACACCGGATCCCGAAGGGTATTCTACCTTCAGACTATCACCATAGAACTCGCCATATTTTCGTAACGATTGGATAATCAGAAAATTAATAGGCATCCAAACGGGGCCACGCCAGTTGCTGTTGCCCCCAAACATATCTGAAGTAGAATCACCGGGGTCATATCGTATACTGTACATATTGCCCTGTACTACAACGGAGTAAGGGTGCTGATCGTGATATTTAGACAATGCCCGTATGCCTCCGGTAGAAAGGAAGCCTTCTTCATCCAGTAAACGCTGCAGCATTTTAACCAGCTTTTCTCTGGGCACCAGCGACAACAGCAATTCCCCATCATCACTACGCTCTTCATTTGGCCAGAACTTGTTGTTCTTTTTCCGGTAATTCTCAAACCAGGTAATACGCTTATGGAAATCGGTGAGGCGATCCAGGACTTTCTGACTGATGCTGGAAACAGCATATAGAGGCGTTATACCTACTACAGACTGAATACGAAGCGGTACAGGGTCAGCTCCGGTAATACAAAGCACATCATAGAAGAAATTATCCTCTTCATTCCAAAGACCATGTTCATTGAGCGATTCAGCTATCAATACAAAGTGTTCAAAAAACTTTGTTGCGGTGTCTTCAAAAGACTGATCGTGCATGGCAATCTCCAGCGCCATTTCCATCATATCCAGCGCATACGTCCCCATCCAGCTGGTACCATCTGCCTGCTCCAGTTGTATTTCGCCGGGAAAATGAAAGCTGCGGTTAAATACCCCAATATTATCCAGGCCAAGAAACCCGCCTTCGAAAATGTTGTTGCCATTCACATCTTTGCGGTTGATCCACCAGGTAAAATTGATCAGCAGTTTATGGAAAACCTTTTTCAGAAAAGCTACATCCCCAGCACCTTTCTGTCTCTTTTCAATATTATAAACCTGCATGGCAGCCCAGGCCTGTACGGGAGGATTGACGTCACTGAAATTCCATTCATAGGAGGGTAGTTGCCCATCGGGCTTCATATACCATTCGCGCATCACGAGCAATAACTGGTGTTTGGCAAACGTGGGATCCACCACAGCCATTGATATACACTGAAAAGCCAGGTCCCAGGCCGCATACCAGGGATACTCCCATTTATCAGGCTTCATAATGATGTCCTGATTTTTGAGATGTTTCCAGTCACTGTTTCGCCCATGCTGCTTCGAAGCGCTAATGGGCGTAATACCATCGCTGTTACTCAGCCATTCCTCTACATCAAAATGGTAGTATTGTTTGCTCCACAATACACCTGCCAGCGCCTGCCGCTGAATCTGGGCCATATCGCGGCTCATTCCCTTCGGAAGAATAGCTGCATAAAAATCATCCGCCTCCTGTTTGCGCACTGCAAACACATCCTTAAACCCATTGGCAAAAGGGTTATCAACCCATTTATTGTTGAGGCGGCAATAAAATGTGCGCGTAGCTCCGCCAGCCAGCTTCATCTTATAGGATGGTGAAAACTTGGTGCCTGTCTTTCGTTTGGTCAGCTCTGCCACATTTTTACCCTGTATCACTGCACCATGAAAAGCATCTTTGGTAAAGATGCTGGTATTGGGCGTGCCCGTAACTATTTCTGTATTGGTCTCATTCTCCGTAAAGAAGATTTTATCGGCAGGTTGAAAATAAAAGTAATATTCTCCGAGTCGTTCATGTATCGCCTTTACCGTTGTTTTGTTGACATAGGAAATAGATGGCTTCTCCTTAAAGCTGCCCTGGTCCCAGCGATTATAAAACCAGAGTGTGGGCAACAAAGTAAGTTCTGCCGGCTTATTATACCGGTTGGTAATGTCTATTTTAATAAAAATATCCTGCGATCCCTGCTTGGCATAGGTAACCAGTACATCAAAATACTGGTTGTTGTTAAAAACACCTGTATCCAGTATCTCATATTCCGGATCTTCTTTGCTCAGACCGGCATTTTTCACCCTCAGCTCATCGTATGGGAATGCCTGCTGCGGATACTTATACAGGTATTCCATGTAATAATGTGTAGGCAGATTATCGAGGTAATAATATAATTCCTTCACATCCTCGCCATGATTACCCTGCGGGTTACCCAGGCCAAAAAGCCGTTCTTTCAGAATCGGATCCTGTCCATTCCATAAAGCGATACAAAAACAGAGATTTCCAAAATAATCGGATATACCCGCCAGACCGTCTTCGCCCCACAGGTACGACCTGCAATGAGCATGTTCAAAGGGGAAATAATGCCAGGCATCTCCATTTGTACTGTAATCTTCACGTACAGTTCCCCATTGCCGCTCACTCAGATAGGGCCCCCATTGAGCCAGTGGTATTTCTTTAGTGGCATTAACAGCCAGTCGTTGATGTTCTGCAGTCATAATAAAATATACACGCGCCTTCCAAAATGATCAAATAGCAAAAATAATGTTTATGTGCCGATACACATTCCCCAGAAACACAGGAGGCCCTGCCAGTAAGTATAACCAGCGGGGCCAATCGTTAGAAAGTATAAGATACGAAAAGTACCGTTAACAGCTTACTGATAACGCTGCTGAAGGCTTACCAGTATCTTTTTCTCTGCTTCTCCCAGTTGCACAGAAGAATCGGCAGGAAAAAAATGAAGTTTGAATGATTGTATGGCAGCGGATGGTTGCTTTACATTATAACCGATGATACGCAGTGCCTGCAGGGGATCGAACCCTACGGGCACCTGCACAGCAGTAGTATCGTACCAAAGACCATAGCCTTCTGTAGCCAGGCGTTGCCAGGGGAAAGAGCGATTGGGATCAACTTTTCTACCCGGCGCCACATCGGCATGTCCTACAAAGTTAGCTGCCGGAATACTGTAAGCTCTTTTCAATCTGCCCAGCAATTGCAGGAGACTGCTTATCTGCGCTTCAGAAAAGCCTTCGGAGCCGTTGTTGTCGAGTTCGATCCCAATACTGCTGCTATTGATATCAGTTGCATTTCCCCATTTGCTGACACCGGCATGATGAGCTCGCAACAGGTCATTGAGCATGTGAAAAACAGTACCATCGCGACAGATCACATAATGTGCACTCACCTGCGTTCGCGGAAGTGTAAATGTACGCAGGGTTTGATCGCAGCTGTTCTGTGCCGTGTGATGGATTACTACAATATTGGGGCGACGTATACTGAAGTTGGTGGTTCCTACCCAGTCTTCTGCATATGGCAGGCCTACCGAGTCGCGCAGGGGATACTTGCGCAGCAGGCGGGCCATCTGCTTTGCCTGCTTTTTATAATCCCCGTTGGTGGTAGCATACTGACTTTGTTTACATGCTGTAAAAATTACAAATGCCAGTAACGGCATAAGCAGCGGCCACTTTGAAAAATACTGAATCGGGTATTTCATATACATTATTTTCCTGCAGCAGATCCCCGTGACCAATCGGTCAGGATTGCCTGCTGTAATGCATCAGGATTTGCGATCTTTTTAATTTCAAAAGAAGCTTTACGCTGTACTGCAGAGCGGATGCTCAGTTCTTTTAATATACCGCCCTGTATGATTTTCAACTTTATTTCTGCTCCAGGCTCGCTGTTTTTCAGCCAATCCTCCAATACGGCACGTGTCGCTTTTTGTCCATTGATTTCTGTTATGACGTGGCGTCCTCTAATACCTGCTTCCCAGGCCGGCGACTGCCAGTCAACCTGACCTGCATAAAGACTGTCGTTGCGTATTTGGGTGGTGAAGCCCAGCCAGGCTCCGGGTTGAGCGCGTGCTACCGTATCAATGCTCAGGCCGGCATAAGACAGTATCGCAGGATAATCGAGCTCTTTGGTGGTATGCGTATACTCAAAGAATGAGGCCAGCGATACACCAGCCGCCGCCTCACAGGCTATCTGAAATTCAGCGTCAGTATATCCGCGGCCTTTTTCTTTGTAATATTTATAATACAAAGTACGCATCACATCATCGAGCGACTTTTTATTCTGACTGTGATGACGAATAGTAAAATCAAGCAACATGCCTACTACGGGGCCTTTGTCATAATAAGAAATAGTCTTATTCACCTCGTCGGCAGTACGGCCAAATGGTCCATCAGACCAGGTATCGTAGCTGGCCTGTACCAGTGACTGAAACAAACGTCCGGGTTTGCCTTCAAATGCGAGAATATTGTTGCGAAGGTTACTGATCATTTCCTCTTCGGTAGTAATGCCGGCCCTGCGGAGGATCAGGTATTCATAATACACCGTAAGCCCCTCTGCAATCCAGAGCAGGTTGGTACGGTTGCCATTCAGGTAATCAAATGGTCCCAGTTCAAAAGGACGTATACGTTTAGCATTATAATGATGAAAATACTCGTGTGCAATGAAATTGAGTATGCGTATCCGGGCGCCCCGTTCGTGCAAACCGTTGCCGCTAAAACTAATGGTAGTGGAATTAAGATGCTCTATGCCACCCTGGCCAGGACCTATACCTATAATGGTATAATGGTTAAAAGGAATATCGCCGATAAGATCTGCAGCTGCCGTGGTGATTTTTTTCAAGTCGTCCATCAGTGACTGTCCATCAAACTCTCCCATTTTATAACCAACAAAATAGTGAGGAACCCCTTTTACTGAAAATGGTGGCAGTGAGTCGAGATTGCCTGCCAGCAGGGGGCTGTCATAAAGCACATCATAATCGGGGGCGGTGAAACTATGTGCCTGACCCGGCACTTTATCCAGGCCGGTGACGACCTGTTTCCAGGCCTTATAAGGCTTTACGGTAATCTTTACGGGCTTTTGTATACCTCCTTCGGGATACATACATACAGATGCAGGAACTATATAGCCACGGGAGGAATCCAGATAGGAATTGGCTACGAAAGCCCTTGCGGCCTTTACATCATAGGTTACTTTTACAGCTCCTGCGCGCGGCCAACTGATCTTCCAGCTATTGCTGTCTGTTTTTTCCCATTTGAGCGGACGGCCTGTGGCATCGGTGGCGGCAAAATTGCTGACCTGCCTGGCATAATCCAGTCGCTGATAATAGCCGGGCGACCATACGGGCATGTGCAGCAGCAAAAAGGCAGATGTGCTCCGAGGCACCTGCATAGAAACCCTGATTTGCTGAGAGGCTGGCTGCTCTAACGAAACAGTAAACGAAACAGGAGCTGCTGATTGAGCAGTTAACGTAGTATATACGCCTATAAGACATGCCAGAAGCATGCCGTGGCGTAAGTAATGGTTGAGCATAGTCAGAAAGGTATGCAATTGGCTTTAATTTTCCGGACCATTCACCCCTATTCCAGTATCTGTTCTATACGGGTGAGTTTTCCATCGCGCGTCATCCCTTCGATTACTACCCGGAAAGCCTGGGAAAAATCATTATTATAAAAACTAAAGTTGATCGTTCCTTTACCGGGACTGGCCATCAATTGCGGATTCCAGTAAAGAGTGGTGCGCATATCTTTCTTATCCTGATCCTGCTTGAACGAGCTATAGTTGGGTGAATAAAACTGACGGATAGCCGTATAACCGGTAACCACATTACTGGGCAACCCTTTACCTGGTTCAGATTTTACATCATTGCCCTTACGTGTATAAATAGCAATAGCGCCATTGGCACCGTTGACAGACCCCATAAATGGCGGGCGTAATACTTTTATATAGGCCACATCGCTTGCGGATATGGAAGATATCATGGTGGCGTCGGTGGGAATTTCATTAAGGAAAAGTTGGGGCGTGCCACCTCGCCACTGCATAGACGGGTTACCTCCTGCCGCATTGGTTATTTGCAAACCTGCTACTCTGCCCTGCAGATAAGTAAAAATATTGAGATTGGCAGATGCCAGCGGATCGCTCAACAGGTCAAACGAATATCCATCGCCACCCGAAAAAAGTCCGGAAGCATATTTTTCATCCATCAGTTGCTCGGGCGTCTTTGTTCTTGATTTTACTACCACATTTTCCAGCAGTTTACCTTCGTAGAGTTTTAGCAAATCCTGCTCCTGTTTTGCCAGTTGCATATGCCGGTAAAAACCGGTAGTATCTGGCGAGGGATTGGCGAAGCGCCCGCTGGCACTAAGGTTTGAAGTGAGGGCCGGTAGCTTGTTTTCCAGGAATCGCACGCTCGCACTGTTCATCTTTTTGCCTTTCGAAAACTGGTAATAGATCGTGGTGGAATCGAAGAGAATAAGGGAGGGTTCCACAAACTGTCCATCAGGCTGCAGGGGTACCACCATCACATTTCCTTCTGCATTTTTGGGTTTGCTCATTAAGATGATGGATTGCGCCTCTTTCAATTCAGCAGCTGTAGCTCCATATACCCGGCCTGACACTGTCAGGTAAGTTGTGTCGCGGGGGTAACTGATAGTGGGCAATTTACCGCTGGCTACGTCTTCCCATTTAAAGCGACGCCAGCCATGGGTTAGCATTACCAGATCCAAATGGCGGGCCACGGTATCGCTGGTGCTGCTGAAATAATAGCCCGGCTTATATACCTGCCCTTTCAGATCCCCGGTAAGCAGCAAGCGGGTAATGATATTATCGCTGCTGTCTGTTTCTATGCCGGCATCTGTGATCGATACCGAAAGATTGGCTGTAAGATTATCCGGAATGGTTACTTCAATATCATTGCGGGCTCTTTTGTTCATGCCCCAGTGTTTTACTTCTAATCCGGGCGTAAACACATACTCCTGGTTATTGATATAAGTGATACGCTCGGCCAGCGGTTGCCATTTGTCGTCAAAAGCTGTAATAGTCAAAATACCGGAAGGCAAATCCTGTGTTGGAATCACCCCCTTTATCTCGCCGGCCTTACTGTCTTTTGCCAGTTTAAATACCATTACCTGTCCCATAGTGCCAACGAGATAAATCTGTCCGGGATCAAATGATCCGCCCCGCTCTACCGACACTGAGAAATATCTTTTGTCTTTGATGGGAGATACCTGCAGCGTTATACCCGTAGCTTTTACTGCCGGCAGGGGTGTTTTCTTTTCTGTGCCACGTGCATCTTTCCATACAGCTGTAAATGCATCACCGGCATTGGGAGTAATAAATACCACACCCATACCATCGTGCTGCACACGCAGGCTGTCTATCACCTTACCTGCAGCGTTGGTCACTACTCCTTTTACATTTACAGGAATACCGTATTCGTCATGGGCTTTAAACGCTACCTTATTCACCAACCCCTGTATCATATCACCGCCTTCAGGAAAAAATTCGAGATAAGTGGCTGGCTGCGGCTTGTTTTTGGCAACACCGGATGCCTGTAGCACACGTATATCTTTATTGTATAAAAAGGCTGAATCAAAATTGAGCATCCACCGGGTATAGCCGCGGGCATGAATGTATTTTCCGGTATAACCGGCCGGCAGATCAAACTGACCGTTTGTAGTTCCTTCGTAAAGCGGGCTTGATGTACGCCCAATAAGCTTTCCTGTCTCATCGGTCCAGTCGATATAGAAATTCTTGCTCGCATCGGCCGGAAACGGGCCTTCCATAAGGTATACCTTAAACCAAATAGTCTCACCAGGCGAATAAGCAGCCTTGTCGTAATGCAGATAGGCCCGCTCCTGTGAGAATTCTGTTCCGTAGCGTTCCAGTGTGGATTCAAAATTTTGCGCCTGCAGCCCGGCAAAGGTCAGGAATAGAAGTAGTAACGTACAGCTCAGACGGATCATCAGTAATCAGATTTACGGACAGGAAAGAAATGACCCTGTAAATTAAGTTAAGAATGGAAAGTAAACAAAGAATGAAGGAATAAGGCAAAAGATAAAAGGTAAATGATTTCTTAACATTCCTTTACCTTTTACCCTTGTCCTTTGCTCCTTAAACCTTCGCTTACATATTCCTCCTGTACTGCCCGCCTACTTCATACAGCGCATGCGTGATCTGCCCCAGGGTACAATAACGGACTGCATCCATAAGTGCCGCAAACAAATTGCCGTTTTCAACAGCTACCTGCCGGAGATGGCGGAGACTGATTTCTGCCTGTTGTGCATGCCGTTTTCTGAAGGCCTGCAGATTGTTTATCTGCAATTCTTTTTCTTCGGCAGTACTGCGTATGACCTCCCGTGGTACTATGGTAGGACTTCCCTTACTGTTGAGGAATGTATTTACGCCTACCAGCGGCAACTCGCCGGTATGTTTAAGATGTTCATAATGCAGGCTTTCTTCCTGTATCTTATTGCGCTGATACATCCGCTCCATAGCGCCCAGTACTCCTCCACGCTCGGTAATGCGATCAAACTCTGCCAGTACAGCTTCTTCCACCAGGCTGGTCAGCTCTTCGATGGCGAAACTGCCCTGGATGAAGTTTTCGGTACGGGCTGTTCCCATCTCCCGGTTTATAATAAGCTGAATAGCCATGGCCCGGCGTACACTCTCTTCGGTAGGAGTAGTGATTGCCTCGTCGTATGCATTTGTGTGCAGCGAATTGCAGTTGTCGTAAATGGCATATAATGCCTGCAGCGTGGTGCGGATGTCGTTGAAGTCGATCTCCTGCGCATGCAGGCTGCGACCCGAGGTCTGAATATGATACTTCAGCATCTGGCTCCGCTTGTTGGCCTTGTATTTATATTTCATGGCTTTAGCCCAGATGCGCCTGGCCACCCGGCCAATCACGCTGTACTCCGGATCCATACCATTGCTGAAAAAGAAGGAAAGATTAGGCGCAAAATCATCAATATTCATTCCGCGACTGAGATAATACTCCACATAGGTAAACCCATTGGCCAGCGTAAATGCGAGCTGTGTAATGGGATTGGCACCTGCTTCGGCAATGTGATAACCGCTGATGCTGACGCTATAGAAATTACGCACCTTTTGTTCAATAAAATACTCCTGCACATCACCCATCAGCTTGAGGGCAAATTCTGTAGAGAAAATACAGGTATTCTGCGCCTGGTCTTCTTTCAGAATATCTGCCTGTACGGTACCCCGCACCTGCTGCAGAGCAGTTTGCCGGCATTGTTCATATACATCTGCAGGCAGTACTTCTTCTCCGCTTAACCCCAGCAGGCGAAGACCCAGCCCATCGTTGCCCTCGGGCAACTGGTCCGGAAAAGCCGGATTAAAGTAACGGGGGGGCGTATCACCGAATTTATTTCGTTTCAGTTCTTCTACCTGTTCCCATAAGCCCAGTTCCGTTATCTTCTTTTCACATTGCTGATCAATTGCTGCATTCATAAAAAATGCCAGCAGCATGGGAGCAGGACCATTAATGGTCATAGATACAGAAGTACGCGGATCGCAGAGATCAAAACCACTGTAAAGTTTTTTGGCATCGTCAACCGTGGCAATGCTCACGCCACTGTTACCGATCTTACCATAGATATCCGGGCGATAGTCGGGATCTTCGCCATAGAGGGTAACGCTGTCAAAAGCAGTAGAAAGCCGCTTGGCCGGCTGTCCTGCACTTACATAATGAAATCGTTTGTTGGTCCGTTCGGGCCCGCCTTCGCCCGCAAACATGCGGGTAGGATCCTCTCCTTCCCGTTTGAGCGGAAATACACCAGCGGTAAAGGGAAAATGCCCGGGCACATTCTCCTGCGCCTGCCATTGCAGCAGGTCTCCCCAGTCTTTGTAGCGCGGTAATAATACTTTAGGAATACGTGTACCGCTCAGACTGGTTGTAAACATGGGTTGGCTTATAACCTTATCCCGCACGGTATACTCGTAATAATCTTTTTGATACTCGTTCCATTTATCCGGCCAGTTCTGAACCAGTTTGCGGCTGACAGGAGTGAGCTGATCGCGCAGGGCATCTATCTGTTTTTGGAGGGCCTGGGTCAATTCTGGCGGAGCCGCTGATTCCTGCATGGCGTTCAGCGCCCCCTGCAACTGGTACAGCCGGCTGGCAATAGCAGCCTGCTCTTTTACCAGCTGGTCGTACCCGCGGTTGGCTTCGCTGATCTCACTCAGGTATCTTGCCCGGCTGGCAGGGATTACGGCTTGCGACACAGAAGCTGTTTCGGGAAAACTGAATTCACCAAAATGCACACCGGTTTTTGCCTCTATTTTGGCCAGCAACCGGGTAAACAAGCGATTTACGCCTTCGTCATTGAAGCGGCTGGCCATCGTACCAATAATGGGCAGCTCGGCATCGGTCGCCGTCCAGAGGCCATGGTTACGTTTATATTGCTTGCGTACGTCAGCCAGCGCGTCGAGTGCCCCGGCTTTATCAAATTTATTGATACAAACCAGGTCGGCATAATCGAGCATATTGATCTTTTCCAGTTGCGATGCCGCACCATACTCAGGTGTCATGACATACATGCTCACATCGCAATAATCCAGGATAGACGCATCGCTCTGCCCCACACCAGCCGATTCGAGGATAACCAGGTCGTACCCGGCCTCCCGGCATATTTCAATGGCTTCTTCCACATGTGCACTGAGTGCCCTGTTATCGTCACGCGTGGCCAGGCTGCGCATATAAGCCCGGGGATGCGAAATGGCATTCATGCGAATACGATCACCCAGCAGCGCACCACCCGTCTTTTTCTTGGAAGGATCAACGGATATCACCGCTATGGTTTTATCTGCAAAACTGTTCAGGTAACGGCGCACTATCTCATCGGTAACCGATGATTTACCGGCTCCTCCGGTACCGGTGATACCCAGTACAGGTATGCGTGTTGCCGGTTTTTTATGGGATTGCTCCAAACCATTTTCTGCATTGGTGATGCGGCGGGCCACCTGGCGGATATCATGCGCTTCTCCCAGCTGCAGCGGTTTTGTGTATACGCCGGTACCGTTGAGGGATATATCACACTGACGAATCACATCTTCGATCATTCCTTCGAGGCCCATTTTGCGGCCATCGTCGGGAGAATAAATACGGGTAATGCCATAGGCATGCAACTCTTCTGCCTCTTCGGGCAGAATGGTGCCACCACCACCCCCAAAAATGCGGATATGGCCGCATCCGTTTTCCTCCAGCAGGTCTTTCATATACTTGAAAAACTCCACGTGTCCGCCCTGGTAACTGGTAATGGCAATACCATGTACGTCCTCTTCTATGGCCGCTTCCACTATTTCCTTTACAGAACGGTTGTGGCCCAGGTGAATGATTTCGGCGCCTTTACTTTGTAAAATCCGGCGCATGATATTAATAGCGGCATCGTGTCCGTCAAATAATGAAGCGGCCGTTACCAGGCGTATCTTATGAGAAGGTATGTATGTCATGAATTTTTATTCGCAAAGGCAAAAATAACAAAATCGGACTTCTACAAACAGGTGTTAGCCATACATTTCCGAAAAAACAGCCGCTGATTATAAACAGACTGGCTGCCGGATTGAATAAGCCCTTGTTCAGGATAGCGGAAAAAACGTTTAATTGCTGTAAGCGGGCCACAGCTGGTATAATGCCCGGTCAGAGGAGTATTTTCCGGTAAAGTGGAGAAAAACAGCGCAAATATGTGCTGATCAAACAGCAAAGGTCAAACAATAATTTACTGCATGCGCATTAGCTGGTTTCTTTCTACTTTTGGCCACTTTTATGGTTAACACCTGTCTGGTTATCGTTTTTAATCACCGGTATGATAAAAATATACCGGTTCTGGAAAAAATATATGCTGGTCGTTTCCGGCATATCCGTTTCCTGGTGCCTTTTTACAACGGCACCAATCCGCATGTGATCCCTGTATATGAAAGTTCCAATTACTTTCAGTCTTATTTTGCCCAGGGATTTTCGCGTTTTTTTGACCCCTCTTTTACCCATTATATTTTTATCGGCGATGACTGTCTGCTGCATCCCTCAATCAATGAGCACAATGTGCTGGAGCAGACGGGGCTTGCTGCCGGGGCCGATTTCTTGCCCCAGTTAAACAAATTTCAAAGTACCTCCGGCGTAACCTGGTGGCATACATTTAAGGGAATTGATTTTTTTCACAACCGGAAGGGGGCCGAAATTGCACGTGAACTTCCTTCGCGCGAAGAAGCCGTTGCCCGCTTCAAACAGCATGGCATTGACACAGTACCACTGAGCATGGCCAATATTTTTGGCACCAAAACACCTCCCGGGAAAAAGGCTTTGGAATACTGGCTGTTTAAACAGTACCATTTCCGTTACAAATGGAAAAAATACAGGAAGGGTTCACATATTGAACTCCCCTATCCCATTGCCGGTTCTTACTCCGATATACTGATCATTACCCGCGATACAGTAGCCGATTTTTGCCGTTACTGCGGCATAATGGCAGCTGCCGGTTTATTTGTGGAAATAGCAATACCCACCGCACTGCTCCTGAGCGCCCGTAAGATTATGCTCGAAGACCATCTGCGCCTGCAGGGCAGGGCATTGTGGACCCCGGAAGATATTCAGGCCGTTGAAAAACAATTCAACAGCTCACTCAAAGCGCTTATGGAAGGTTTTCCTGCAAATCAACTTTATTATCATCCTGTCAAATTATCGAAATGGAAAAACGATCTGTAAAGAAATATATCGTCATCACCAGCATCTTTGAACCTACCGAAGCCGTCAGGTCCTTTGCCCGCCAGAAAGGTTACCAGCTGATAGTAGTAGGCGATAAGAAAACACCCGCTCACTGGCAGCAGGATGGCTGCATTTATCTGAGTGTGGAACAACAACTGGAGCTGGCTCCTGCTTTTGCACAGCGTATTCCCTTTAACCATTATGGCAGAAAAATGCTGGGCTATGTATATGCCATGCAGCAGGGTGCCGAAGTAATCATCGATACAGATGATGATAACATCCCTTATGCAGGTTGGGAATTCCCTTCCTTTGAAGGTGATTTCACCGTGTCTCAGCCTAACCTGGGCTGGGTAAATATTTATCAGCATTACACCAGTCAGTTTATCTGGCCCAGAGGGCTTCCGTTGCGTAATATCCGCGATAGCCGCGAAAAACTGCAATGGGCTTCCCCGGGCCCGCAAAAAGTAGGCATCTGGCAGGGCCTTGCCGATGAGGATCCCGATGTGGATGCTATTTATCGTCTTACCGACAATACCCCCTGCATATTCGATGAGAAGGAACCGGTGGTTCTTGCCAGTGGCACAGTATGCCCCTTCAATTCCCAGAACACCGCTATTCGCCGCGAATTGTTTCCCTTACTTTTTCTCCCTTCATTTGTAACATTCCGCTTTACGGATATACTTCGCGGCATTGTAGCCCAGCCCATACTCTGGAAACATGGTTACCGGTTAGGATTTACCAAAGCCACGGTGGTACAAAAACGTAATGAGCACGATTATTTCAAAGATTATGAAAGTGAAGTACCCATGTATCTGCATGGCGAAAAGGCCCTGAAGCTGGTAGCCGATTCCCTGTCTGCTTCGAGCGTAAGCGATAACCTGCGCGAGGCGTATGAAGCCCTGCATAAAGCAGGTATAGTAGAACAAAAAGAACTGACTGTACTAACCGAATGGCTGGCCCATTGTTAACCCATCGCTCATTTTATTTTTACTTTTGACAGATGCAGGAAATCATTGACAATATTAAATCTCTTTACCGGCAATGGAAAGGCAGTGACCCGGCCAGCCTGGATGTGTTGCAGCAATCGGGTAGCGAACGACGTTATTTTCGCCTGTCGGATGGCAACGAATCAGTCATTGGTACCTATGGAGCCAATACAAGAGAAAATGAAACATTTACTTATTTCTCCCGCGATTTTAAATCGAAGCAACTGCCGGTACCGCAACTACTGACAATAAGTGAAGATGGCATGTACTACCTGCAGGAAGACTTCGGAGATATCTCCCTGCTGAATCATCTGGAAACAAAAGGCCTTGTACCGGAGGTATATGCGCTTTTCCGGCAAAGTCTCGAAGCCCTGGCTCAATTGCAGGTAAAAGGCGATAAAGGTCTCGACTACAGTAAATGTCTGACAAACCGCGAGTTTGGGAAACAGGCCATCATGGCAGACCTGCTGTATTTTAAGTACTATTTTCTGGATGCATTACGCAAACCGTATGATAAGCAAAAGCTGATTGACGATTTTGAGGCGCTAAGCAACTACCTCACACATACCGAATATAAATATTTCATGTTTCGCGACTTTCAAAGCCGCAACATCATGGTCACGCCAGACAACCAGGTACATTTTATCGACTATCAGGGAGGCATGAAAGGTGCGCCCCAATATGATGTGGCGAGTATGCTCTGGCAGGCGCGGGCTAATCTTCCGGAAGACTGGAAACAAAATCTGCTGGAAGATTATATGAATGCGTTTGAAAAACTTATTCCTTCCACCCTTGACCGCGGTATTTTTCGCAGCCAGTATAACGGTTATGTGCTCATACGATTGCTGCAGGTGCTGGGCGCTTACGGATTCAGGGGATTGTTTGAGCGGAAAGCTCAGTTTCTGACCAGCATCCCACTGGCGTTGCGTAATCTCCGGTCTTTCTTTGGCAATCAAAGCCTGGGTATAGCTGTGCCCGAATTCAGAAAGGTACTCAACATTTGCGTGGCCGATGAGATCATCGACCATTTCACGCCTGTGCAGGCTACTGACGATACGCCACTGGTAGTGCATGTGGCCAGTTTCTCTTTTAAAAAATCAATGCCCGAGGACAGCTCCGATAATGGAGGCGGTTTTGTTTTCGACTGCCGGGGTATCCTTAATCCCGGACGTGTTGAGAGTATGAAGACGAAAACGGGGCGCGACAAAGAAGTAAAAGATTTTCTTGAACAGCAAACACGCATGCCCGATTTTCTAAATAGTGTCTTTGACATTGTAGATATTACCGTAGAGGACTATATTAAACGCGGATTTGCCAGCCTGATGGTAAGTTTTGGCTGTACAGGCGGACAACACCGGAGTGTATATGCAGCTGATGCGCTGGCCCGCCATTTGCGTAATAAGTTTAAGGTAAAAATAGAGCTTCGTCACCTGGTGCAGGATGCCTGCAACTGGCAAAACCCTTTACCCGGTAAAGTATCATGAAAGCAATGATCTTCAGTGCCGGACTGGGCACACGTTTTAAACCCTGGACCGAACATCACCCCAAGGCGCTGGCCCCGATCAATGGCAGGAGCCTGCTGCAGCGGAATGTAGAATACCTGCAGCGTTATGGCATTTACGATGTAATTGTAAATGTGCATCATTTTGCCGATCAGATTGAAGAAGCTGTACAACAACATAACGGATGGGGTAGCCGCATACAGCTCAGTGATGAGCGCAGGGAGGTACTGGAAACCGGCGGCGGCCTGCTCAAAGCAGCGCCTCTTTTCACTCCCGGCGAAGATTTTCTGACCATCAATGTCGATATTCTCACTACACTTGACCTCAATGATTTTATAGCCTTTCACCACCAGCACAATCCGCTTGTATCACTTGCGGTAAGTAATCGCAGCAGCAGCCGTTGTTTTTTGTTTGATACCAGCATGCGCCTTACCGGATGGAAAAACCTTCAGACCGGAGCCGAGCGTATTGCTATTGCATCGCCCGAAACCCGGCCTTATGCGTTCAGCGGTATCAGCCTGTTCAGCTATCGGGTATTTGAGCATCTAAAATTGGAGGGAAAATTTTCGCTGGTAGATGCCTACCTGGCTCTTGCGCCTTCTCAACCAATAATGGGTTTTTTGCATCAGAATGACAACTGGGTAGATGTAGGCAAACCCGAAAGCATACCCATTGCAGAATCCATGTTTCGCTGACAGGCGATCTTCCCATTTATCGTAAAAGATCAGGTCGTGTAATACGGACGGTTTTCGCTTAACTTCGTTAGCATTAAACTAGTTCCGCCTCATGATGAAATGTATTGCTGCAGCCATTACGGCCAGCATCATTACCCTGCTGGCCTCCGGCCAGAGTGCATTTGATGCCAAAGAAGCCTTCAATCCTCATTTTTATCCTTATCCCGGCAACGAAATGCGCAGTGCGGGCGGCGAACCCGGGCCAGGCTACTGGCAAAACCAGGCCAGCTACCGTATCAACTGTACACTTGATACCGGCCAGAAGCGTATTACCGGTTCAGTTGATATTGAATATGTAAACAACAGCCCCGACAACCTCCGTTTTCTGTGGTTGCAGCTTGATCAGAATATCTATAAAAAAGATTCGCGTGGCTCGGCAACAACTACAGAAGCCGGGGGACGTTGGGCTAATGATGGCTATACAAGCGGGTATATCATTACAGCTGTAGAAGCGGAAAGTGCAGGAGGAAAATATGCGGCCCGCTACCTGATCAATGACACACGAATGCAGGTATGGCTGCAGGAACCATTACAAGCCAAAGGCGGAAAAATAAAATTGAGCATTCCTTTTGCATTCACCATACCTGAATATGGCACCGACCGTATGGGACTCCTTAATTCTCAGCATGGCTGGATTTACCAGATAGCTCAGTGGTTTCCGCGCCTTTGTGTGTATGATGATATACAGGGGTGGAATGTTGACCCTTACCTGGGTGCCGGTGAGTTTTTCCTCGAATACGGCCATATCGAGTATGCCATAACCGCACCTGCCAATCTGCTGGTGGTGGGATCAGGCACCCTGCTTAACCCATCCGAGTGCTTTAACGCGGAAGAATTGGTCCGTTATAACCAGGCAAAGGAAAGTGATAAAACTATACTCATTCGCAGCCTGAAAGATGTAACAGCACAAGTACGCAATAGCCGTATGGGAACGATTACCTGGAAATTCAGTATCGAGAATGCACGTGATGTGGCCTGGGCCGCTTCCGGCGCTTTTATACTCGATGGCGCCCGCATTAATCTTCCCAGCGGGAAAAGGGCACTTGCCTTAAGCGCTTACCCCGCAGAAAGTGCACGGGAGAAAAAGGAAGAGGACTGGCGAAAATCTACCGAAATGGTAAAAGCCTCCATTGAATACTATTCGGGGAAATGGTATGAATATCCCTACACAACTGCTGTTAATGTGGCTGGCTCCGTAGGAGGTATGGAATACCCCGGAATTGTATTTTGCAGCTATTCTTCTACCGGCAGCAGCCTGTGGAATGTAACCGATCATGAATTTGGACACACCTGGTTTCCGATGATCGTAGGCAGCAACGAACGTAAATATGCCTGGATGGATGAAGGCTTTAATACATTTATCAACGATCTTTCTACGGAAGCCTTTCGCAATGGCGTTTATAACAATGCCAATCTTTTCAGCAATCCTTCATTGCCGTTTATGATCCAGGCCACTTTTGGCGATGAAATGGATGCCATGTTTACCTCACCCGATGTAATACAACAGCAAAACCTGGGCATTGCTGCCTACATGAAGCCTGCCCAGATGTTGCATGCCCTTCGTGACGTGGTGCTGGGCCCTGAACGATTTGATGCAGCTTTTAAAGAATATATCCGTCGCTGGGCATTCAAGCACCCTACCCCATGGGACTTTTTTCATACCATGGAAAATGTGGGTGGAGAAGACCTGGCCTGGTTCTGGCGTGGCTGGATATTCAACTCCTGGAAACTCGACCAGGCCGTAAAAGAGGTGAAGTATGTTAAAAATAACCCGGGCAATGGTGCAGAGATAACTATCGAAAACAAGGAAAAAATGCCCATGCCGGTTGATCTGCTCATTAAAGAAAGTAATGGAAAGGAACATCGGCTGTTACTACCCGTAGAAGTTTGGCAACGGGGTGCTACCTGGACCATTCACCTGCAAGTCACCAGCGAGATCAAAGAGATCATCATTGATCCTGACAAGAAATTGCCAGACTGGAACCGGGAGAATAACCGGTGGAAAAGAGCCTTCTAAATTAAAAGTTTAAAGGTATAAGAGTATAAAGGGTATGTAGGTTCGTTCATACTTTTAAACTTTTATACCTTTAAACTTTTCAGACTTCTCTCTTCAAGCACCATACGCAATCCTTCCTGCCGGCTGCTCCATTTGACAAGTCTTATATAGCCGTTTTCGATTTCTATACCGGTAATATCGCCGTCGGCGAAACAACAGCAGCCCGTATTGAAGTAAGAGGGTTTCATTTGTAAATAATCTACCGATACAGTGGTAAATTCCGATTCTCTGAGCCGGATCTCGGTCTCCAGTTTTGATTTCTGATCATTATCGCCAGCAGCTATTGCTTTCTGCAACTGTTTATACAATCGTTCGAGGTGAGTAAGCGAAGCAAATACAGGTTGATGGGTGTGGCCGGTAATAAGCAGGGTATCTGACCTGGTAGCTGACCATTCATACATGATCTCGTTGTGCAGTGTTTTCTTTTCGCTATCGTAGGCCGGTGTATTGGGATTGATACGCAGATATCCCTGAAGAGGCGCCCAGACCTGTGCTACAAACCATTTGCTAAACCAGTTGCCATCACTTTGTGCATCGCCCTGGTGTCCGTGTGTACAAAAGATCTTCAGCGAGCGGCCTTCAATAAGAGTGGTGAGTATAACACCCTCATATACTTTCAGCGGTTGCTTATAGATATCTTTCAGCTGCCACCAGGCAAAAGGATCATTATCCCAGTACAGATCGTGATTACCAAATATTTTCACAAAGGCTTTGCGCGCGAGGAAGGCTCTTTCGAGTTCAAAATTTTGGGTATTCATTTTTTTAACACGGCTCAGGCCGTTTTCCCATAACTCCTCACTATCACCCAGGCATATCAACTGGTAGTCCTGCCGATTGTAGTATTTGAGCGCTTCGAGATATACAGGTTCAGCAATAGCAAAATCATCAGCTCCATCGCGTGCTCCTTTATGCTGGTCAGAAAAAATAATAAACCTGCCTTCCGTTTCTGCAAAAGGAATGACGAGCCCACGCTTTCCGGGGTTTGTTTGTATTTGTTCATATAATGCATCCAGCGCTTTGAAAATGCGGATACGACGGGGTTTGGATGCCAGTTTACGGGTGGCCCAGTTTACCGGCCGCAGCAGAAAAGACCTTATCCAATCTCGGAACATAAGAATACCGTAAATATAACAAATTAAGACACAATCTACTGATAATGAAAGCCTGCTTTATAGCCATCGCTTATTACAATTTTATAGATTTAGTGCTTATTTTTACTTACTTATGAGAAAAGCAACCTTACTACTGACTGTGCTGCTGCTGAGCAATATGGCCCTGCATGCACAACAGATCACTGACCTCTTTGAAAAGCGCACTGCCTTATCCCGCAACTTTTCAACAGTAGCTTCAAAATATGAAGCGCTTGAACTGAAAGCAGAACGCTTCTCCAGTCTGCAACGTAATCGCCCTGAATCGTTTGAGCTGAAACTTCCGTTTGAAAACCGGGAGCTGAAGTTGAAACTGAAACAGGTAAAACTTACGACTGATAATTTCAGTGTTATGGAGGCAGATGCCTCAGGAAAACGCGCAGTTCAATTTGACAATACGGGCGTTTTTTATCAGGGCACACTGGAAGACGGTACCGGCTTTGCCACCATCAGCGTTATCAACGATCGTGTAATGGGTGTGATAGCCGATCAGCAAAGCAATATTGTATTAGGGCCTATCGAGGCGAATGGTAAAGCCACTTCAGAATACACGCTGTACCGCGAAACTGATCTGAAAGTAAAAAATCCGTTGGTATGTGCTACACCAGATGCTGATATTTATGCGGATGTACACTCTTCAGCAGCCAATACACCACAGCCACGCGGCCAGCTTGTAGGTGAGCCTGTTGAAATATATTTTGAGTGTGATTATAAATTCTACCAGGACAAGGGAAGTAATACTGTTGATGTAATCAACTATGTACTCGGTTTTTTTAATAATGTAGCGCTGCTATATGCCAGTGAAGATATTAAAGTACAGGTATCACAGGTTACTGTGTGGACTTCGCAGGATCCGGAAGCTGCTGCAGGCCTGAATACCACCGGGACTGTATTGCCTGCTTTTAGAGATCGTATGGCCAATACAAACTATGTAGGCGATTATGCCCATTTCCTCTCTACACGCAGCCTTGGCGGAGGTATAGCCTATGTTCTTGGCAGCCCCTGTAATACCGAGAAACGTTATCGTACTGCGGTAAGTGCTATTTACAATACGTATTCTAATTTTCCCACTTACTCGTGGACGGTTGAGGTTGTAACCCATGAGTTAGGCCACAATTTTGGCTCCAACCATACCCAATGGTGTGGCTGGGTAGGTGGCGCACTTGACAATTGCTATCCTACAGAACCCTACCCTGCTGGTACGGCCGCGTGTCCCCCGGGGCCAGCCCCTTCAAATGGTGGTACTATTATGAGTTACTGCCACCTTACCGGTTACGGTATTAATTTCAACAATGGCTTTGGTACGCAGCCGGGGAATCGTATCCGACAAGTTATTGGCAGTGCGTCCTGTTTTGGCTCCTGCCGTATGACGGTTGATATCAGTAAAGTGGATGCCTCGTGCAACCAAAGCAATGGTTATGCTACTGTTACTACCCAAAACTCAACCGGAGCGCTCAGCTATCTTTGGAGCAACGGGCAGACCTCCGCAACACTTTCAAACGCTGCTCCCGGTACCTACCACGTTGTTGTTTCCGATGCGGCAGGTTGTAAGATTACCAAAGATGTGGTAATCGGCAATTCGGGCACCACGCTCACATTCGCTGTAAATCCTTCTCCCATAGCTGCAATTTGTGCGGGAGGAAATATTACACTTAATGCTACCAGTAATCCAGGCTACACCTACCAGTGGTATCTGGGCAGCAATCCTATTGGAGGCGCCACCAGCAGTTCTTATAACGCTACTGCCGCGGGCAATTATTCTGTACGCGCAGTCTCCGGATCCTGCAATGGAACACAAAACGTACAGGTGGTGCAGGTAACTCCCCCCACTGCCACGATTACACCAGCCGGCAGCACTACATTCTGCAGCGGCAGCAGCCTTATCCTCGATGCAACCGCCGGCAGCGGGTATACTTACCAATGGTATAAAAACAATGATGTTATTTCTGGCGCAACCAGTGCTACCTATACGGCCATATCATCTGGCGCTTATACTGTAAGAGTGGCCGCAGGCGCTACCTGTCAGTCTACTTCTTCGGCTGTTAATATTACGGTCAACCCTTCCCCTTCAGCTACGCTTACTACCACAGGCAGCCTGAATTTCTGTAGCGGCAGCAGTGTTAAGTTTGATGCCAGTACAGGTACTGGTTATTCTTACCAATGGTACCAGGATGGAGACCCTATTCTGAATGCCACCCAAAGTACTTATTCTGCTACTACATCGGGTACGTATAATGTACAGGTAACCCTGGGAAGTTGTAATGCTTCTTCTGAATTTAAAACCGTAACGGTCTTACCACGGCCTGCCGTAGCAGTTACGCCCGCTTCTTCAACCATTGAAAAATTCCAGACACAGACACTTACAGCCACAGGCGCCAGCCAGTACAACTGGTCTTCGCTGCCTGATATGGTTAGCAGTACAGCAACTACCGGCACCTATCGCCCATTGTCGACTACTACCTATACTGTAGAAGGCACTGCCAGCAATGGATGCCGTAATACAGCTACCGCTGTCATTACCGTGATTGGCTGCGGTGATGTCACCAATTTCAGCGCAACCGCCTATAGCCCTTCGCGTGTATTGCTGAAGTGGACCAATCCGGCCGGTGTAACCACAGATACTTTACAATATCGTATTGCGGGCACTACTGTATGGACGCGCCTTTTTGTAACAGGAGAGCAATATGAACTTACAGGCTTGCAGCCGGGAGCCAGCTACGAATACAACCTGATCCCCATCTGTACCACCTCTACGGTGTATGTACCTTCTGCCAATCAGAGTATTCAAACCAGCAGCCTGGTAAATGGACGTTATGTTCGTCTCTTCCCCAATCCGGTAAGCAGTGAGGCCCGTCTGGAAATCATCACCTCGTCTGCTACATCGCTGAGCATTGTTATCTACGATGATGCCGGAAAACTGGTACGTCAGATACTGAACAGACAAAACATGCCGGCGGGTCAGCTGATTCAGACCATAGATGCATCCAGACTAAGCAATGGGCTCTACCTGGTTTCAGTGACCATCGATGGGAAAAGTGAAATAATTAAAATGGTTGTAGCGCATTAATTATTCCTGAAATAGAAACAGAAAAGGTCCGCTATGCGGACCTTTTCTGTTTCTATTATTAACCGTTAATTTATTTTACGGCAATCATGCTTATCTCCACATTCACAAACTTGGGCAGTGCCGATACCTGCACGGTTTCGCGTGCCGGGAAATCGCCCGAAAAAAAAGATCCATACACTTCATTGATCTCCGCAAACCGCTTCATATCTGTAATAAAAATGGTTGTCTTTACTACATTAGAAAAAGTCATCCCGGCTGCCTTTAAAATGGCCTCAAGGTTGGTCATGCATCGCTTTGTTTCCTGCTGCACATCGTTATTCTCCAACTCGCCAGTCTGTGGGTTAATACATATTTGCCCGGAAATATAAAGTGTTTCTCCAGCCAGTATCGCCTGATTGTAGGGGCCAATAGGCGGAGGCGCGTCTGCTGTTTTGATAATAATCTTGCCTGACATGCTTATAAATTTGATGAAGCGAATATAGCTTTATGCGCTTTCTTTGCAAAAAAACGGATATGAACGTATGGGTGATTACAGATGAAACGTTGTACCAGGAGATGATGGCTACAACCGTTTCTCCTGAAATCAGTATAAACCGGATTACCAACCCAGACCAGATTGATGAGGAACAAACAGATTTTGCAGTAATAGATTTACTATTTGACAGTAAAGAGCCCGATCGTCTGCAGGCAATCCTTAAAACAGGTGCAAGCCTGATACTGTTAAACGAGGTAACTGAAACATGTGCCGGATGGCCCGATCATGTTATCCGTTTTAATGGCTGGCCCGGATTTCTTCGTCGCTCTGTGATGGAAATGACTGGAGGAAGTCTCCATAGCCGGCAGCGGACGGGTGAAATCATGCAACTGTTGGGACGTGAGACTGAGTGGGTACCGGATATACGGGGAATGATTACCGCCCGTGTGGTGTGTATGATTATTAATGAGGCATTTTTTACACTGAATGAAAAAATAAGCACCGAAACCGAAATAGATACCGCCATGAAACTTGGAACCAATTACCCCTGGGGCCCTTTTGAATGGTGTAAACTATTGGGTATTCGCACTGTTTATACTCTTTTGGAAAAGCTGGCTACTGAGCACTCTCGTTATCAACCCGCTGCATTATTGCAGCAAAGAGCTTTGGCACAATAATGGCAATTATTCTTAATATAGATACGGCAGGCAATACCGCCTCAATATGTGTGGCAAAAGATGCTATAGCGGTGGCTGTGGCAGAAAACCCCCAGCAGCAGGATCATGCTGCCTGGATGCATGGTGCTATTGAAAATCTTCTGTGGCAAGAAAATTTACAATTTCATGACATTGAGGCGGTGGCTGTGAGTAATGGTCCGGGATCATATACGGGTTTACGCGTAGGACTGTCGGCAGCAAAGGGTTACTGTTACGCGCTCAATATTCCGCTGATTACGTTACCAACACTTCGTATAATGGCGGAAGTTCATAAGGATGAATCAGTTGATTTCATTTGCCCGATGATCGACGCGCGAAGAATGGAAGTGTATATGGCCGTTTATGATCAGGAGTACAGGCTATTACAGGAACCTGAAGCAGTAATTCTGGAAGAAAACAGCCTGTCAAAATGGACAGCTCAGGGAAGGATAGTAGTGAGTGGCAGTGGCGCCGATAAAGCCAGTCATATTTTAACTGCTGAAAATGTTCTATTCAGCAACATCAAAGCTAGCGCTATCAATATGAGCGGATTAGCAGAGTCTGCTTTTATCCGGAAGGAGTGGGCTAACCTGGCCTATACCGAACCTTTTTACCTGAAAGAGTTTTTTCATACGGGCCGTTAATTAATGGTTTGTACTGAGTCAGGTATTAACATTTTTCTTTTTAAAAAGCAATCATACATAGTTATTTTTGCAATTTATATTTAACCGGTCATTACTATGAACAACTACACGTTAACGCTCAATGCGGCTCCGGATAATAGCAACTCCCTGAAAGTGGACCTGCTAAATGTAAAGAAGGCGTCATTAGTACTGCGGGCAATCAATCACAAACTCAGACAACAGATCCTCAAACTCATTGATGAAAATGGCAGGATCACCGTTACTGAAATTTATGTAAAACTCCGGTTGGAGCAGTCAGTAGCCTCTCAGCATTTATCAATCCTGCGCAAAGCAGGCTTCGTGAATACAGAAAGGGATGGCAAATTCATTTACTATACAGTAAATACGGGCCGGATCGAAGAACTCAACAATTTCGTAGAATCCTTGTTGAATTAAGGCAATCTGATCACTGATTTAAAAGGAAGCCACTGGCTTCCTTTTTTATTGTAATATGAAGTAATTTTGATATTTAATCATTTGTATGTACATCCAGCAATTATATACCGGCTGCCTGAGTGAAGCAGCTTACTACATCGAAAGCGACGGCGAAGCCGCCATCATAGATCCCTTGCGCGATATTGAAGTGTATCTTCAACTCGCTGCAGAGCGTAAAGCCCGTATCAAATACATTTTTGAAACGCATTTTCACGCCGATTTTGTGAGCGGACATCTTGACCTCGCTAAAGCCACACAGGCACCCATCGTTTATGGCCCGGGTACTGTCACCTCTTTTCCGGCGCAGATAGCCAGCGATGGAGCTGAATTCTCTATCGGTCGTCTGAAACTGGTGGTATTGCATACACCTGGTCATACACTGGAATCATCCTGTTACCTGCTCAAGGATGAAAACGGCAAGGATTATTGCCTGTTTACAGGCGATACACTGTTTGTAGGGGATGTAGGCAGGCCTGATCTGGCGCAGAAAGACGCAGAGATCACCACAGCTGATCTGGCCGGCATGCTGTATGACAGCCTTCAAACTAAATTAATGCCCCTGGCCGATGATGTGCTGGTATATCCGGCTCATGGCCCCGGCAGCTCCTGCGGCAAAAACCTGGGACCCGATACGCATAGCACCATAGGCGAAGAAAAACGGAGTAACTACGCCCTGCAGGCAGCAGACAAACAGGCTTTTATCGCGGCAGTTACTGATGGTATTCCTCCCCCACCCGCTTATTTCCCTATCAATGCCCGCATTAATCGTGAGGGATATGACAGTCTCGATGCAGTGCTCGAAAAAGCACTTCGCGCGCTGAGCATTGATCGTTTTAAAGAACTGGCTTCGCAAGACAATACCATTATTCTTGATACACGCCACTCAGATACTTTCACGCGGGGCTTTATTCCCGACTCTATCAGTATTGGCCTTAACGGACGCTTTGCCGAATGGGCGGGTAGTCTCCTTCCTTTTAATGTGCCAATCCTGCTGGTAGCAGACGCCGGGCAGGAAAAGGAAAGTATTATCAGGCTGGCACGTGTTGGGCTTGATCAGGTGCAGGGTTACCTCGACGGAGGATTTGAAGCCTGGCAAAAAGCAGGCGAGACAATTGACCTTATCATAGATGTAGAAGCCGATGAGTTGCTGATGGACCAGCGTTTTGACGACAACCTGGTTGTGGTAGATGTACGCAAACCGGCGGAGTTTGCTGAAGGCCATCTCAAAGATGCAGTTAATCTGCCCCTGAGTGAGATGACAGACCCGGCTAAACTTTCAAACTTTGAAGATCATCATAATATTTATGTTCATTGTGCTGGCGGATACCGCAGCGTTATTGCTGCATCGCTACTTAAACGACAGGGCATCCATAACCTCCGCAATGTAGAAGGCGGATGGGCGCAGATTAAAGCACAGGAAAAAGTTGAGATCGTAAAAGAAACAAGCATGCTGAATTAAATGAAGAAGCGACTCCGGGGAGTCGCTTCTTCATTTATCTAAATACCGTTAAAACACGGTTGTGCCGCGATTTGCACATAATAGTTTTGGCTTTAAGTCACCAAACTTACAGCCGCTATGGAAGAAGTAGTAATGTACACTGTAACACAGCTTACAACCCTTTTGCAAGACAGCAATGTGCCCGCCAGTGAAATTACCGCAATCATTAACCAGGGAAACCCTTACGACAATGACACGGTAAGTCTTTTTGCCATATCACTGGTAGGCGATCCCATCAGGCCAATCAATGTAAATGCCGATCCTGTTATTTATATTGTTCGCGACGACAGTACAAACCCTGCCACTCATACCTTGAAAATAGAACCGGCTTCCGGATCTCTCCTCGCTATGGATCCGCCGGATCCCGATTGGGATATCAACGGAAAGGTTCCCCCGCGCAACGGATAATAAGGTTGCTTCCGGATCAGTGTGTATACCCCATTTTTTTGCCAGCAATATCTATCAGCTTATACCAGTCAAAAGGCAGTTCACTGGCTTTGTAGCGCCTGGTGTAATCGGTGAATATTCGTGTATAATAAGATTTTTTGCCTTTCGGAAGATAAATGGATATGCCCTGGCAATTGCTGTAAGGGTCTCCCTCAATTGTTATTTTATCGAGTATCATATGCTCAATAAGCCGGAGCATTGCCTCAATATGTTCTTTTACTGCGGGAAATGCAGGCAGGCTTTCGCCTATTTTTTGCAAAACAAAACTCATGTCTATCAAATCAAACGAAGTGACATAATGCATCCGCATCTCCTGCAGCAATGAAAAATACCAGTTGGCCTGATTATAAAACTGCCGGATCAATAACCCGCTCAACGTATTAAAGATGTTCAGCAAGCGGGGCATTTGCTGTAAGTCTATCAGAAAAAGAGATGCACCGGTCATTCCAGGTGCTTTACTGCCATACAAAAAGCCGGACCTCGCTGCCTCAAATGCAATAGCCGCCATGGTATGGTCATCTGACTTCCCATCACACATAGCCAGTTTGTTGATCAGGACATCTAACTGCAGCATGCTGGTATTTACATAGTTTTCCGTGGCAATGATGTATCGCGAAATACCGCCATAGAAATAAAGTGAGTCAAAATAATTTACATGGCAGTTATTAAAATAAAGAAATGCCGGGCGCAGATGAGTAAGGGCCCTGACCAGACTTTTATTCCAGATAAGAGAAGAATAGGGCGAATGCTGATTGCCGGATGGCAGATTGCCTGTACCGGTCATTTCAACCGGCGTGTACTGAATAGCGCCTAATCCATAAGCACTCCCATGACCGGAAGTACAGAAAAAAAATCTTGTACCGGGTGCACATAAAGATGCTATTCTCCTGAAACTGGCTTCCAGATCATCTTCAAACTTGAAATTGTAAACTCTTTCACCGACATTGTAAAAGGATCGTCCATCGTTTGTAACCTTCAACTCATATAGAAAATCTTTATATTCGAATGGACTTTCACTATTCATTTTTAAGTAAAATAACCTAAACCGATCACCAGCCCGGGATGCATGCATCTCTGCCTCCAGGCGTTGAATAGTAGAAATATGGCCTGTTGTATCAAAAAGAAAGATGAAAGCAAGATTCATGCTCTATTGCTTTTTTTGCTGCTAATCAGTTGCCATTTTTCAAGCATGGCCCAAACCTTTTCAAAGGTACAAATAAAGAAATTTGAAGATGATGCCATCGCGAATGTATACGCCATTGAAATGGACAATCAGCATTTCATCTGGCTGGCAACCCAAAACGGCATCTTCCGCTTCGATAGCCGTTCTTTTGAAAAAATACCGGTAAAACAAACTAACGGCGAAAACGCGGAATGGACAGCAATAGGCGCTATCTGCTACCAGCCTGCCTCTAACCGCCTGGTAGTTATGTCGCCAGACAAAGGCCTTGCCGTGCTGATGCGGGAGGCAGATAGTCTTCATTTTAAGGAAGTACATTTACCTGCCAGCATAGAAGCGAAAGACATTAAAAGACTCACCAGGGCTGGAAACGATTTTGCCTTACTAACCGATCGCGGATTGTATATTATTGACATCAATCCTTACCAGACCAGGCAGGTAACCGTTCTCCATACTATTAACAGACCCTATCTGAGTATCAACAGCCCCTCACCTGCCAAAATCTGCGGGCTAACCGCTAATGGTACCATTGATACGCTCTACCGGGCAGCTTCCGGCCAGTGGTCTTCAGGTTCGCTGCCTGCATCTGATAAAAAAAATCTTTTTGACCCGGGTGACGAGATTTTTGACTTCGTTTCGGTTGATTCGGTCTTTTATGTGGGAACCAGCCGCGGATTGGTTATCTACCGTGCAGGCGCAAAAGAAGTAACTGCGGAAAAAAGATTTTCAGACACCATTATTCACGCCATTACCCCCCTCGCTCCAAACTTAATTGCTGTTGCCAGCAGCAGGGGTTTATATTTCAGCCAGTCAGGAGGAGCTTTCGAAAAAATCACTTCGATGTATTCTCCCGAAAACAATCACTGGTTCAACTCAACCTATGCCTTATTTGCGGAAAAGACGGGCAATTTGTGGCTTGGAAGTCAGAATGGTCTCGCTCTCCTCAAACAAAAACCAGACCCCTTCATCAAACTCACGGGAAGTAATGATGGCAAATACAGAATAGGTCAAACCTATCATATACTGCGCAAAAAAGATGGCAGTCTGATTATATCTGCAAGTAATGGCTTAAGTGTTGCAGACAGGCAACTGCAGGTGACGCCTCTTTTTGAAGACGAAACTTTCTTTCTGTCTTTTGAAGGGCCGGATAACCAATTATTCGTATCTGACCGAAACAATACTTACATACTCAATGGCCATCGACTGATTCCATGCGGCCAGCGTTTTCCGGAACTATTACCCTTTGAAGAGTTTTCATTTAATGACGTAGAAGCCATCGGAGATTCCTGCCTGATGCTGAGTACAGAAAATTATAAGGGAGTAGTGATATGGAACTATAAAAAAAGACAGGCCAGACATTTGGCAACCCAGGCCAATCCACCGCTTTCACAAACCAACAGCCTGTTTCAATATGAAGGGCAGATTTATATTCTGACCGATAACTTTATCTACCGATATGACCCAGTTAAAGGGACGCTAAACAGCTTCCGTATTCAACAGCCCGGCCGGACAGACTATTATGCACTTTTCTTTGATATGGTTGCCCTCCATAACCGGTTTTATATTACCAGTTACGGAAGCGGGGTGATTGAAACAGATCAGCAATTCCGGGTTATTCAAACTATCAATGAAAAGAAAGGCCTTACCGACAATGGCACCTATAAACTCTTTGTCACCGACAGCAATACCATCTTTGTGAGCAGCAATCACGGTATAAATCTCATTCATTTTCCTGATCTGACGATAGAAAACCTTACAGCAGATGATGGCCTGCATGGTAATCTTTTCGAGGAGTTCAGTGGGCTTTTGTCCAATAACCTGCTCTACTTTGGCGGAAAGGGGGGGCTTACGCTTATTGATCCCACTCTTCTTGATTTTGCTCCTAACCGCGGACATTTTGTTTTTACAAAATATACAACGGCCGATAACCGCAATAGCCTGCAGACCTATTCGCTAATTGACAAATCTGCAATATCTATCGAAAATAATGTGGCGCAAACCACGCTTTACTTTCAAAATATTCTTTATCCCGGCAATAGCCGTATCAGGTATGCCTATAAGATTAACGGAATCAATGATGACTGGATCGATCTGGGTAACCAGAATTTTCTGAACCTGATCGGCATTGCGCCCGGTAATTATACAGTGCACGTACGATCGACTGATGACCAGGGCAACTGGCAGGAAGCAAACGCGCTATCCGTATCCATACTTCCCAAATGGCATCAGACCTGGTGGTTTAAGCTTATATTATTGTCAATGGCCCTCGGTTGCATTTACATCATCTACCGGGTTCGTATCAATCAGCTGAAGCAGACTCAGGCTATCAGGACCAAACTGGCAGGCGACCTGCACGATGACCTGGGTAGTACATTGAATAGTGTGAAGGTATATGCCAACCTCGCTTTAATGGAGAAAGACAGCAATAAACACGCAGGTAAGATAAAAGAGAGTATCCAGGAAGCTATTACCGGTTTGCGGGATATGATATGGGTACTGGACGACCGCAAGGATACTCTTGAAGATCTCACCGGACGTATCCGTCAGTTTGCAGCACCCCTTTGTGAGGCTTCGGGAATCCGCTATATAGAAGACCTCGACAATGAAGCAAGATCGCACCGGCTCAATAGTGAAGAAAAACGCAACCTGTATATGATCCTGAAAGAGGCTATTAATAATTCACTCAAGTATGCAGATGCTTCGGAAATAAAAGTGAGCGTCCGGATAACCGGACATAAAAATCCAGAAATCAGTTGTAGCGACAATGGAAAAGGATTTGAGCACAGCACAACCCAATCTGGAAACGGACTTGCGAACATGCAACGGCGCGCCCGGCAATTACGTTATCAATTGATCATGCAGTCGGCAAACGGAGAAGGCTCCTCTATTACGCTGCGTAAAGCTTAACGAACCTGTACCAATCCGCTACGTATGGCGTACAACACAAGCCCTACGCGGTTTTTGGTATTTAATTTTTCAAATAAAATATCTCTGTATCCGTCAATGGTGCGTGGGCTAAGGTGCATTTTTTCTGCAATTTCTTTATACGTCAGCTCAGTACTGGCCAGTTTCAGAAATTCTATCTCCCGTTCGTTGAGCTGTGGTGCATGTATAGGAGGAGCAGTTGCAGGTTCTTCTACCTGGTAAATAGAATGCAGCAAACGTCCGGTTACAACTTCTGAGTAATGTACGCCTTTCCGCAACACATCATCGATAGCGGCTTTCAGATCGCGGGGGTCAGCGTCTTTCATGACGTAACCTTTTGCGCCATTGTGCAACATGCGGATAATCGCCTGTTCATCGTCGTACATACTTAATGCAAGCACAGATATTTTGGGATAATTATCCCTTACCCATAATGTGGCTGCATAACCATCCATTTCGGGCATATTGATATCCATTAAAATAATCTGGGGCTCAGGCGATACTTTCAGTTTTTGTTTTAGCTCCAGCCCATTGCTGCATTCAAACAATACTTCATACCCCAGGTTGGATACCAGTCCGGCCAGCCCGTTACGAAGTAATACATGATCATCTACCAGTGCTACTGTAATATTTTTCATACAAACCTGTTGTAATTAAGATGGATTAATAGCTGATTATTTTCCGGGCCGATCGGTTCCTGCTGCCAAAGGCCGCCAGCTTGTTTTATGAGGCCTGGAAGCGGGGATGATGCAGAAAGATGTTCCCAGTGCAACGGTTTACCCTTATACAACACCTGTACATGTATACCGGCATTATCCTCCTCCATCAGCAACGAATCAATGGCATTTTTCCGGGTCCGGTGCAGCTGTCTGAAAATCTTTAATAATATACTGAATAAAAATAAACGAAGCTCTTTGCTTCCTTTGCGGTGAGTAGACTGTGCAGGATGCTCCTGAAAGCAGGCAGCGGGGAAGTACCGGTGCAGCTCCTGTTGCAGTAAATCGCGAAAGCCCTGCGCTTCCTGCACGGCCAGAGGCCATTGCAATTGCTGGCAATGCCGTCGAAGGTCACGTATAGCCTGCCCGATTAGCTCTCCCGACTTCTGATCCTGCGGAGCGCCCGGCTGCAGCAATTGAATACGGGCCAGACTAAGCAGTTGTGCCGTATTCTCATATACTTCTTTTATCACTTCTTCGATGCAATGATCCAGGATGGCCTGCCTGGAAGATAACATGCGGTTTTGCAACAGAAGTTCTCTCTGTGAACGGATTACTTTCATATAGCAATAATAGCTCATTGATCGCGTCAAACAGACGTGAAAAACACTGGAAAGCAAAAAGTGTAAAGCAGGGTGAAAGCCCTATTTAATGTGCTGGCTTACAATATCGTCCTCAATTACAGGCCCGTATTCGGGTTGCCACTCATGGCGCCAGCGCCGGTGGGTCCAGAGATAATTGGAAGGATTCTGGCGGATAAACTTTTCCAGCGCCTGTTTGTACAGTACCGTCAGCTGTTCCGGAGTATAGACACTGGCTTCTTCGGTGATGGGTATGGTTCGGTAGGCATAATATCCCCTTTTTATCCGCTCAAATCCTACAAAGACCACGGCGGTGTTGTTTTTAACAGCACCTTTTGCAGGACCGGTCACAAAGGGAGCCGGCTGGCCAAAGTAGCGCAGCCAATAGCCGCGCGAAGCGTTGGAAGGATTCTGGTCAGCCGCCAGCCCCAGTACATACTGCGAAGCAAATACATGGTGCATACGTCCTGTAAACTGGCGGGTTGATATAAGAATAGTGCCGTAACGGCTGCGCGTTTTATAAAAAATACGGTCAAATATCTTGTTACCTATGGGTGCATATACACCCACAAATGGAATTTTCATCCGGCGGGCGTAGACTATATTGGCAAACTCCCAGTTAAACTGATGACCTACCATGATATGAATGTTATGCCCTTTTTCGATCAGCTGGTTAATATAATCTATATCGATCTGGCTACGTCGCGCTGCCTGCTTTTCGCTCATGGAAATGAGTTTGATCGATTCAATAAATGTATCGGTAAACTGGCGGTAAAACTGGCGGGCAATTTTTTCGCGTTCGGCCTCTGTCTTTTCAGGAAATGCAATAGACAGATTATGCATGACTACCGCTTTACGGTATCCTTTTACCCGGTATATTATAAACCAGGCAAAATCAGATAACAGGTAAAGTACCCGCAGCGGAAGCAGGGATACGAGATAAAGCAGTCCATACACTACATAATACATAATTGTGCAAAGATAAACTCAGAGCACGATGTTTTGAACCAATTCTGCTTTTGTGGGATAATCGGTAGTAAAATGCAATCCACGGCTTTCTTTGCGGAAGGAAGCGCCTTTGACAATCAGGTATCCTACGGTAATCTGGTTTCGCAGCTCCAGCAGCTGTGGTGAGAGGGTGGCCTGCTGATAGAGTTGTTCGGTTTCCTCAAAAAGAAGATCCAGCCGTTTCATGGCCCGTTGCAGGCGAATGGTGTTGCGTACAATACCTACATAATCGCTCATGACCTGTTGCAGCTCCTTAAGACTTTGTGTGATCAGGATCATTTCGCGCGGGTTGGATGTGCCTTTGGCATTCCAGTCGGGTACACTGATTTCCCACTCGCCGTGTACCAGGTTTTCTGAGACATCGAGAAAACAACGATGTGCAAACACCATAGCTTCCAGTAATGAGTTGCTGGCCAGGCGATTGGCTCCATGCAGGCCGGTACTGGCGCATTCTCCGCAGGCATGCAGGTGGCGAATGGAAGTGCGCCCCCACTCGTCTGTCTTGATACCTCCGCAGCTATAATGTGCTGCGGGAGCCACAGGAATCATCTGCTGACTGATGTCGATACCAATACTCAGGCATTTCTGATAAATATTCGGGAAATGCTCTACAAATTTTTCCCGGTCAAAATGCCGGCAATCAAGCCATACATGTTCTGTACCGGTACGTTTCATTTCACTATCTATGGCGCGGGCCACAATATCACGCGGGGCCAGATCCTTTCTTTCGTCATATCGCTCCATAAAGGCTTCGCCTTCTTTATTGCGCAGAATACCTCCATCGCCGCGTACTGCTTCAGTAATCAGAAAAGCCTGTCCGCGCAGCCCCGGTTCATACAGGGCGGTTGGATGAAACTGGATAAATTCCATATTCTCAATCCGTCCCTTGGCGCGGTATACCATGGCCACACCGTCGCCGGTAGCAATAGATGGATTGGTAGTGGTACGGTATACCTGACCATTTCCTCCTGTAGCCAGCAGGGTAGTGCGGGCAAGTATCTTTTCAATCTGATTCGTTTCGAGGTTTAGGGCATATACCCCATAGCAGGTAATGTCTGGCGATGCCTTGGTGATCAGGTAGCCCAGATGGTGCTGAGTGATGATATCAATGACAAAAAAGTGTTTGATGATTTTAATATTCGGCTGGCTGTAGACTGCTTCCAGCAGGGCGCGCTCCATTTCCCAACCAGTCACGTCTTTGTGATGAATGATTCTGAATTCGGAATGCCCGCCTTCTTTGCCCAGTTTATAATCACCGTCTTTTTCTTTATCAAACCGGGCACCCCATTCAATAAGCTCCCGCACCCTGTCAGGGCCTTCTTTTACCACTATCTCCACCACCTGTTTATTGCAAAGGCCATCGCCGGCTATAAGCGTATCCTCAATATGTTTTTCGAAACTGTCTTTCTCGAGGTCATTTACTACCGCCACCCCACCCTGCGCATATTTTGTATTGGTTTCATCTGCTGCAGCCTTGGTCATCACCAATACCTGCTTGTCGGGAAATCGGTTAGCCACTTTCAGCGCATATGTCAATCCGGCTATTCCGGAGCCTACCACTAAAAAATCTGTCTGCATAGCATTCATTGAGGCATCAAATTTAATGGAAGGATCCGGGAAGGCAATCAGCTTGCCCGTTAATTTGCCGGATCAGTATAGGTCACTATATCAATTCCCACGCCATTAGGATCCACGATGGCAAAATGCCGGTCGCCCCAGGCTTCATCCCTGATGGGTATGCGCACCGGCACACCCATTTTTTTGATCCGCTCATACACGGCATCCACATCAGGCACTTCAATGGCCAGAAAGACACCCTCACCTGCATAGGCGGGTCTGAACAACGTATCCTGCGATGGGTGCTCCGGCTGCAGAAAAGCCAGCTGCGATTGACCACCCGGACTGTGCATCAATATATACCACTCCGACTCAAATACAACTCCAAATTCAAGTACCCGGCTGTAAAAATCCCGGCTTGCCTGCAAATGAGGCGTAATAATTCCAGCATTCATTTTCATAGTAGCTGCTTTTTTAATAAAGGTTTCTTTGGAGGTACCTGCCAGCAATACAACTACCAGCAACGACCACATACAATAACGATTCATACGTAAGAGATAAAAAGGAAAAACAATTACTGTACTATACCGACCTGCACCTCGGTGATATTCTGCGCCGGCAACTCCGTATCAATCAGCAAATACTGTTCTCTGCACACACCACTCATCTGCTGTCCTGCAGCTTTTACTTCATCGATAAGGCGATCGTAGGTTTCATATAAATGCTCCCAGGGGCCTGAATGAGTTGCCACAAAAGCGGTAAACGATGGCAGTTTCCGGAAATCGAATACAGAAGGCTTTGAAAGCTTCCCCATTACCGGCAGGGCTATTTCCAGCGTAAAAACGGTATCGGGTTTGCCATCTGCACCGGTATAGATCCACTGCAGGGGAGCCACTGGCATTAAGCCCTGGCGGGCAGCTTCCTGGTAAAGATCATGGGCTACCGTGACCACATATCTGCCGATTTCAGCGAGAGAAGTCTGGGTGCTGAAAACAAGGGCTGTGAGAGAAGGCATTGTTTTTTTCATGTTGCTTTGTTGTTGATACAATGCAAAGCAAACGGTCGCTGGTGACAGCCTTATGTCAGCATCTATTCCGCCGTAAAAATTATTTATAATGATTGTTGAGCTCCAGCAGCAGGCCCTGCACATGTTGCCGCAGCGATGCGGGATGCTCAATGCGGGCAGCATTTGTATACATGAGCAGCCATCGGGCCAGAGAATCGGTATGCGCTGAAAGAAAACGCATGAAAATACGTCCATCCCGTTCTTCCTCAGACACATACCCGTAGTAATATTTCTGAGAAAACATATAACGGGCCATCTCTTTATCAAAACTGACAATGACTTCCGTAAGATCCCGTTCGCGGGTCAACTGGCTCATATATTCCTGCAGAGAGGGGTGTGTCGACTCATCAAAACGCGTATCCATGATCTGCAATCGTCTGATACGATCCATCCTGAAATCGCGGTAATCCTGCCGCAGTCTGCACCAGCCTATAAAATGCCAGGCCTGGCTGTAATGCAAAAGTCCAATAGGCTCCGCCTGCCGCTCGGTGGTTTCTTCTTTGTAAGCGGAATAGTACTGAATTGTAATAACCCTTTTTTCAACGATTGCCTTTCGCATGGCAGAAAGATGAAGCTCCATACTATCGTCAATGGGAATGGGACCGGTTTGTACAGCTACCCGGCTGTCGAGTTCTTCTACAAATTCTTTGTCCGCAGAGCGTAAAACTGCTTTTATTTTAAAAAGAGCGGATTCAAAATTTCGTTTATCCTGCTGATCGGCAAACTTCTCGGCAAATTTGCTGATCAATATCAGCGCAGCTGCCTCGTCCTGCGTAAACATGACCGGCGGCAGACGATAGCCTTCCATTACAGAATAGCCTATACCTGCTTCGCCAATTACCGGTACACCACTTTCATCCAGTGCTTTGATATCGCGATACACTGTGCGCAGGCTTAGCCCAAAGCGATCTGCCAGTTCCTGGGCTGTCACTCTCTTCTTGCTTTGAAGATGCACCAATATGGCATGCAATCTGTCTACCCTGTTCACAGTTGAAATAATTTGAAAACGAAGATACAGACTCATTCTTCTCCACGCGGCGCAGCCTGCCGAAGATAAAGAAGTATACCGCCGATAATGAATAACTGTGCCAACCCATACGTAAGCATAACAATTGCTCCGGCCGCATTAAACGAATAGTAAAATTTATTAATCGCCAGCACAGAATCTGATACTACAAAAAGCAGTGCGCCTATTGCCATTTCGCGGCCAGCCCTGCCAATACCGGCAAACGCAAAATGTGCTGCCAGCAACAACATGACACTGATCACCAGTCCATATATCCGTACCGGCCATAGCAATCCGTCGAGATGTGGGGTCAGCAGATACAGCAAAAAACCATAATATGCCAGCAACAATATGGCTATCCAGCTTTTAATCTGTGTACCCAGGTAATGCATAAGACGATAAAAGAAAAAGATATAACACACATGTGCCAGCAAAAAAGCCCCCAGCCCCAGCATAAAGAACAGGCTGTTTTTAGCTTCCAGCATCAGGAATATATCGCCCAGCCACGAAAAAATCAGGGCGGCTGCTACCAGACCCTTCAGCCGTGGACGCATAACGCCGGCCTGCAACAGAAACCAGATCAGGAGCACAGGCATCAGCAGCGGCTTGCTTACATAACGCCATTCATCGAGCCTCAGCCAACCCAGCAGGATATCGAGGGCCAGTAAAAAAAGAAATAATAACGGCAGCCATTCACCCTGCCTTTCCTGTTTAGTACCGGACGGTGTAGACATATTTTTCGGGATGTTGGTAGATATCAAGCAGACTTCCTTTTTGCTCCAGCACGAGGCCATCTGACGATGCCGTAAGGCTGGATCCTTTTATTTCTTTTGCCTTATTCGGTAATTTGATCCGATTTACAAAGCTGGATGACCCAAACATACTCTGCGCCATTTCATCTTCCAGATCGAGCGTTTTTTTCATCTCGGCCATAGCAGCATCATACTTCTCCTTGTTCAATACACAACTTATAAGACCTTTACTATAGTTGCAGGTGAAATAATCGGGAAAGATTGATCCGAAAATATTATCATTCTCCCGTTTTGACTCTGGTTGATCCCCTTCCGATTTACCCAGTTCTGTATTTGACATTGCTTTATCAAATACCTGATCAAATTCCTTACTCGACATGATCTGATTGATTTCCTGCAGCTCTTCGGTATTTTTGAAAGGAGCAAGTATTTTAAACCGGAATATATTATCGTCTGAATTGATTTTGAGACCCAGGGTAATATTGCGCAGCAATTCTTTTTGCCGTGTTGTAAGGCTGGTACTTGTATCTGTAAAACTGCTGAACCGGATAGTAGAGTCAACTTTTACTTCCTCCTCTGCCGACTCGCTTTGTTTCATGGATTTCAGCATCTGAATCATTTGCCCCATATCCACCACTGCCTCCAGCTGACCGGAGCCGTCTTTTTCGATAGTGGTAGTTGTTTCAGTTTCGATACAGCCGATAAGCAATAGCGTTATCAGCACGCAGTAGATAAGATTTTTCCGCATAATAAAGCTGGTATGGTTGGCCAAAGATAGTCAGGAAGATCTAAAGGGGAAAGGTGGAGGACAAAAGGTAGAAGGTCGAAGGTGTTGGGTTATAAGTTTTAAGTAATAAGTGGTAAGTAGGGCTCCCCTTATTATCTTCAAATTTTCAAATCGCCAAATCTTCAAATCCATCAGCCCATTTATCACATTAGCACATTTTCTTCCAGTCACTTCTCCACCCACGCATCATTCTCTTTCAGAAGTGTTATTAGCTCTTCTACGGCAACTTCGCTGTTTACATTCCTTTTCACTACTTCTTTTCCTTTGTATAGCGTGATTTTGCCGGGACCGCTGCCAACATAACCAAAATCAGCATCAGCCATTTCGCCGGGTCCATTTACGATACAGCCCATGATAGCGATTTTAACACCTTTCAGGTGATGGGTAACTGCCCGAATGCGGGCCGTTGTTTCCTGCAGATCAAACAGCGTACGGCCGCAACTGGGACAGCTGATATACTCGGTTTTGGAAATGCGTGTGCGGGTAGCCTGTAAAATGGAAAAGGCGGTATTGTTGGTAAACTGATAGATGTCATTTACCGGAAGATAAGTACGTCCGGTGGTTTGCAGATTGCTCATAGTTGCGCCGGAAGAGTATCCCAGGCAAATACCATCGCCCATGCCATCGAGCAGCAGGGCTCCTGTTTCTGTTGCGAAGTGAATCAGGTGCTCATCAGGCGAGTGGCCGGCGCTGTCGGTAATGAGGATAACCGGGTTGTGTATCCCCTGCTCTTCGATATAAATAAAAAGTGAACGTACTGTCTGCATGGCATTTTGGGCACGACTACTGAAACAGAGTACTACAGAAGGATCATTAGCCAGTTGCATAAGCCAGGGCTGGCTTTCGGCATCCGCATCCAGCATCACAAAGTTGAGTGTCGGATGCCTGTTCTCTGCCTGCACGAAACCACTATCTTCATAGATGGGATAAAAAGATGCCGGATCTATATCTGTGCGCAGCTGCAGCTCCTGCCAGGCGGCAGGATACACGAGTACACGTAAGGTGCCGGGCAGAGCAAAGGCGGGCACCTGATGTCCGGTGAAAAAATAATCAGCTGCACCATCGGCAATCGACCATTTATCGGTGTCTTCGTGGTAGGTATACCCAATACTTTTGAGGCTGGCGGGAGTAATTGCATCCAGTTTGCTCAGGTCAGCCACCACTACAGGCACCTGTTTGCCTCCTATGTTGCCCACTTCAAAACTTTGCCGGCGGCGGTAGGCAAAGGGATCGTAAGGCAGTTTTATTTTCTCCCGCAATGGTTCAGCAGCGGGCCGCTGACGCTGAAGCGGATATCTTTTAACGAGGTCGCGGCATACAGGTATTTCAAACTCGGGGTCTTCGGTGAGCGATACACGGATGGTGTCGCCAATACCATCTTCGAGCAGGCTGCCGATACCGATCGCGCTTTTTATACGTCCGTCCTCTCCATCACCGGCTTCGGTCACACCCAGGTGCAGCGGGTAGCATTCGCCAAATTCTGTATGCATGGTTTGAATCAGCAACCGGTAGGCCTGTACCATAACCTGGGGGTTACTGCTCTTCATACTAAGCACAATGTTGTGATAGGACTCACTCCGTGCTATGCGTAAAAACTCCATGGCACTCTCTACCATGCCTACAGGCGTATCGCCGTAGCGGCTCATAATACGGTCGCTGAGTGAGCCATGGTTGGTACCAATACGCATAGCGGTGCCATATTCGCGGCAGATGCGCACCAGTGGCGTAAATCGTTCACGGATCCGATCTATTTCTTCTGCATAATCGGCATCGGAGTATTCAATGAGTTCAAATTTCTTTTTATCAACATAGTTACCCGGATTCACTCTTACTTTTTCTACAATACGTGCGGCAATTTCTGCAGCATTGGGTGTAAAATGAATATCGGCTACCAGCGGTGTGTGGTATCCTCTTTTGCGCAACTCATCGCGGATGAGCAACAGGTTTTCAGCTTCCCTGCGCGATGGGGCGGTAATACGCACCAGTTCAGCGCCGGCTTCGATGCAACGTATGCTTTGCTCAACGGTGGCCAGCGTATCCATGGTGTCGGTGGTAGTCATGGTCTGGATACGGATGGGGTGGTAATTGCCTAATAACAGATCACCTACACGCACCTCACGTGTGGCCAGACGCTGATAATGTTGAATGGATTCAGTATACAATTGCATGTAAGCAGAAATTATAGCCTATCCGGAACCCGGTATGCGTCTGCAAAAATAACAAACATTGCTGAAGGAGGTTGAAAGCAGATTTACCAGTCGCGGCCACTGCCACTACTGTTTTTAGATCGTTCTTTCTGAAGTCGTTCCTGTACGTTCTTTTCTTTCTGCTCAAGCAGGCGCAGTCGCTGCCGGGCCTCCTTTTCGTTCATCCGGGGCTGAGGCTGCTGCTTCTTTTGCTGCGGCTGGGGTTTATTTTCCTGTTTTTTCTGGGGTTGCCTTTTCTTTTGTTCCAGCAGCGCCTTCTGCAGGTTTTCCCTGGCCTGGCTGTCTGCGGGATTCATCATAAGGGCTTTTTTGTACGCTGTTATACTTTCGTCGAGTTTGTTTTGCCCCGAATACACTACGCCTTTATTGTAATAAGCCTGCGCCTTAATGGCATTATCTGTGCTGCGAAAAGCCACTTCATCAAACTCTTTTACGGCTTCATCCATCCGCGACAGGCGTACCAGGGTATTGGCCCGGTTGAAACGAGCCTTCATATTGGCTGGCTGCAATTCGATGGCACGTGTGTAGGTAGCCTCTGCCTCCCTGTACTCCTGCCGGCTGTACTGGGCATTGCCTTCGCGCAGCAACTGATCAGGATCCTGTGCCGCGGCATAAAGACCAGACATCAGGCATATAAGCAATATGATACCGTGGCGGCGAATCATGCCTTTTTCTTTTTGATTTCCGGAACAAACAATTCTGCCAGCAACAATAAAAGCATCAGTCCGGCAAAGATCCAGTAGAAGCTTTTAAAGTTAACAAGCGACACATCGCCATATGCTTTCTTTTCTATCTGCCCTAACTGCCCTGTCAGTTGACGGATGGCCTCATCGCTGTTTTCAAGATGTACGTAAGTGCCATTGGTGACACTGGCTATTTCTTTGAGTGTTGTTTCGTTGAGCTTTGATAGTACATCGTTGCCCATTTCATCTTTCTTATTACCACCTGTTGATGGGTCGGGAATATAACTGCCCTGCGAGGAACCCACACCCACGGTATTGATCATCATACCCTGTTCGGCCAGATCGCGGGCTGTAGCCACAGCATCTTCGTCCTGGTCCTCACCGTCAGAAATCAATACCACGGCCTTGAAGCGGCGTTCGGCGGCATTAAATGCACCGGCACTGCGTTTCAGGGCTTCGCTGATTACGGTGCCCTGTGAAGGGACTGCATCAGGCGAGGCGGCCGATACAAAAAGTGCAGCGGCTCCATGATCTGTGGTAAGCGGCATTTGCAGATAAGCCTGACCCGCAAAAAGAACCAGGCCAATGCGATCATTGGGCATGGCGTCCATCAGTTTATTGATTAGCTGACGGGCACGGTCAAGACGACTGGGAGCTATATCTGTAGCCAGCATGCTCTTACTTACGTCGAGCGCTATGACTACATCAATACCCTTTCGGCTTACAGCACTGGAGTCGCCAGGTTTGCGCAGGTGCATTACGGCCACAACGCCTGCTGCAAAAGCAAGGCTCAGCAGGCCGAAACGAATACCGGCATTATAAGGTGCATAATGGGAAAACAATTTTTTGACCAGCACCGGGTCACCCATACGGCGGATAACCCGTCTGCGCCAGCGCATGGCCATAAAGAAGAGGCCACCAGCCAGCAACAGTCCGGCAAAAAGCCAAACCAGTTCTCGGTATTGAAAATGTAAAGTCAATGATTCTTAATGAATATGGGCCGCAATGGCGGCTTCTGGCTACTGCAATAATCCTACCAAATCGCCTACATCTTTCCTTTCATAAAGCCCATATCGCCCAGAATTTCTTTCAGCATTTTAATACGCACAGCCGGCATATCGAAGTCCTGCTGATGCGATTCTATGTTAAGTACGAAAAAATAGGGGTGTTTATTTTCCTCAATCCACCCTATTATCCAGCCGATATGCCGCTGGCGTACCGGATCCCAGCCGCTCCAGCCGGTCTTGTAACCCAGCCGATAATCAGGAGTGTCTTCAAACAACATCGCTCGTTTCACTGTTTCCTGGTATATTTTAAAGAAGCCGAGCTGATCGAAATACAGCATTTTCACCAATCCCAGCTGCTGATCGGGCGTAACCCGGAGCGAATTATCAAGCCAGAACGTATCTACAGCTGTTTCAATGTGCACTACATCCGTATCCGTACGTGCACCATAATGAATTCTGTTGAGCCAGTGCTCCATGCTATCCTTACCGATCCGTCTTGCCACCTCCTGGTAATAGGGAACTGCCGATACGCGGAAGGCATCGTACATATTGAGATCCCTGTTCCACGCTGCAACCGGCCTGGTAATTCCATCCCAGGGAATAACCATGCTGTCGCTGCTGATAACGCCCGTCTGAAGACCAATAAGGGAGTTGACGATCTTAAAGGTGGAAGCGGGCAGATAGCTGCTGTCGCGATAGCGGGCAAGGTTATAAATGGTGAATTTGCCCGTACCATTATTCATAAGCCCAAAGCAACCGGTCACCTTATTTTCTGTAAAATATTTACCCAGACTATCGTCTACTTTCACATTATTGGGCGAGCAGCCGGCCAGCCAGATCAGCAGAACCGTGCAGCAGGAAAAAATCAAACGCATACGTGCAAATATATTTGCGCAAAGGTAACCATCAGGGTTCTCTTCGCAATACGGCTTTTTGATATCCCTGCAACCGATAGCTGTCTACACGCGGTGAAGACGCTGTACCTTCTCCGCTGGTGCTTACAGGTGTTGCACCCATGGAGTAAAATTCTACCATCAGGCTGTCGCCCTGCAGGTAATAGCTATTTACAAGTGTGGAGGATTGTACAGTAAATGCACCCGAAAGCCGGTCGCCTGTCCAGAACTGATCCAGTACAATACCATTTCTTTCATCAATAACCCAATGGCCACGGGCGCTGTCACGTGGCAGGAGACGGTAAGGCCGGTAGTCAGCCGCCTGTGCTCCATAGGTGAGTTGCCAGTTGTAACCCGTATCTGCGGCTGTTATGTGCAATTGCATGGGCACCAGTTGCGGAGCATCGGTGCCCGGCCGGTACCAGGAAAGTGTTCCTTTCCAGCTTCCCAGCCAGCTGCCGGGAAAAGTACTTGTCTGTGCTTTTACCGTAGCACCGACAACCAGTAGCAGCACACATAACAGTACGGCTCTTAAAGGGGCGGAATGATACATAACTGCAAGTAACCGATTTGTTTCCATTATCCGCATTATCCGTTGCTGCACAAAAAATCCCGCCGGCAATGGGCGGGATGATTATTTTCTTCCGGGTGGTATTACAAATAGAAACCACCTTTTTGTTTGTAATGTTTTACTCCCTGGCAATCGCGTTTGGTTGCCGCGCAAGACGACAGGGTAAAGACCACTACCACAACAGCCATAAGGAACAGCCACGTTCTTTTCATGAAAACGATTTAAACTTTTGAACAATAAAATTGGAGGAATTCCAGAGGAGTATTCGGTAGAATTAAATCATCGTAGGAGAAACGAATGTACTATTTTATTATTGTTACTGCGAATATTGTGCCGTTGTTTTTTGAATGAGATTAATATTCTTTAATGTAACAGCAGATCGTAAAAATCCGATTTTAGTAAAAAAATATTTATAATACCCTTATAGTCAAACACTGTAATAAAAAAGGCGGACATATTGCCCGCCTCCTGAATTTATTAGCTCTTCACATTTCTGTTATCCCTTCAGCACACCCAGTTCCTTACCTACTTTGGTAAATGCTGCAATAGCCCGGTCCAGGTGTTGCTGTTCGTGAGCCGCCGACAGTTGCACCCTGATGCGGGCCTGTCCCTTTGCTACCACAGGGAAGAAGAATCCAATTACATAAATGCCCTCATCGAGCAGTTGTGCCGCAAATTTTTGCGCCAGCACAGCATCATACAGCATGATGGGCACAATAGGATGTTCTCCCGGCTTGATATCAAAACCTGCCTGGGTCATTTTATCGCGGAAGTAACGGGTATTGTACTCGAGCCGGTCGCGTAGCTCCGTGGTTTCGGTAAGCATGTCGAGTACGGCAATAGATGCGCCTACAATAGAAGGTGCCAGTGTATTGCTGAACAGATATGGCCTTGATTTCTGTCGCAGCATATCAATCACTTCTTTTTTACCGGAAGTAAATCCACCCGAAGCACCACCCAGTGCTTTGCCCAGTGTGCCGGTAATGATATCGATCTTACCCATTACACCGCGGTATTCGTGTGTACCGCGTCCGGTTTTACCCAGGAATCCCGAAGAGTGGCATTCATCGACCATGATTACCGCATCATATTTTCCGGCCAGTTCCACAATCTTGTCCAGTTGGGCGATGGTACCATCCATACTGAATGAGCCGTCGGTAACAATGATACGGCTGCGGCAGGTGGCAGCTTCCTGCAATTTCGCTTCCAGATCGGCCATGTTATTGTGCTCGTAACGAAACCGCTGAGCTTTGCAAAGGCGCACGCCATCAATGATTGAAGCATGATTGAGTGCATCGGAAATGATCGCATCCTGCTCATTGAAGAGAGGTTCAAATACGCCACCATTGGCATCAAAAGCCGCTGCATACAGGATCGTATCTTCTGTGCCCAGAAATGCAGATATCTTCTCTTCGAGTTCCTTATGTATATCCTGCGTACCACAAATAAAACGCACACTGCTCATACCATAGCCACGCTCATCAATTGCTTTATGAGCCGCTTCTATTACCCGGGGATGACTGGAAAGGCCCAGGTAGTTGTTGGCACAAAAATTCAGGACCGTTTTGCCGTTTACGGTAATCTCAGCACCCTGCGGACTGGTTATTATACGTTCGGTTTTGTACAGACCTGCCGCTTTTATCTCTTCTATTTCGCCGGCAATGCGCCGGGCAAATTGTTGATTCATATGATTGATTTGGAATGCAAATATAATGTGCTGATGTGCCGATGGATTTGAAAATTTGAAGATTTGAGGATTTGAAGATGGGATGGAGGAATGTGTTGATGTGCTAATGTGCTGATGTGCTGATGGATTTGAAAATTTGAAGATTTGAGAATTTGAAGATGGGATGGAGGAATGTGCTGCTGCGGCTTTGCTATTTATCCCTTTAAACTCCTTAAACTCTTTAAACCCTTTAAACGTTTAAACCATTTATACTTTCTTCTTTCACCCCCATTTTTCCGCAGTTCATTGGCAAAAATCGGCTGTCTGTCAACTTGCCCTTCCCGACTGCCCGGAGAGATTCTATTTTTGCTGTAACATTTTTTGGAGAGCTGTCGTCAAATGATAGTAACCCGCCAACACATGAGACTGAAATTGAATATACAAGTCCTCCTTTTTGCCTTACTGCTGACCGGCACGACGCTGGTACTGTGGGCCTCCCAGCCGGCAGCTACAGGCGCAGGATCTGACCAGGAATCGCTGGAAGAATCCTGCAAAAAGGAAGAAAAAGGCGGGAAAATGATCTGGGAAAACCTCCCCAACCAGTTTTTCTCCGCTTTCTGATTTTCAGGCTTTTTTCGTCCTGACTGTAACTTTTTTGTACACTATCTCGTATTAATCATAAATCCCGGGCGGGTTGATTAACTTTATTGCCTGCCCACTACTCCGGCTGTTTATGACTGAAAGGGAATACAATGAATGCGTCAGCACCTGGTCTGACAATGTGTATAGGTTCATTCTCAAGAACTTAAAACATGAAGAGGATGCGCGCGATGTGGTGCAGACCGCTTTTGAAAAGCTGTGGCGCAACCGGGCTGAGGTAGATGCCAGCCGGTCCAAGTCTTATTTATTCACCGTAGCTTACCATCAGATGATTGATCATATCCGCAAAGTAAAGCGGATAAGCTTGCGGGAAGAATTCAGCGAGGACAGCCGGGTGCAGGACCGCCCGGTCTCGAACCTGCGCAAGGTGCTGGAAAAAGCGCTTGACCGGCTGAGTGAAACCCAGCGATCGCTGGTATTGCTAAAGGATTATGAAGGCTATAGCTACGATGAAATAGGCCAGATAACGGGGCTGAGCGAAAGCCAGGTAAAGGTATACCTGCACCGTGCCCGCGTACAACTGAAAGAATACCTGGTGAAAATTGAAAATGTGATTTAAGAAAACGATGGCTAGCTGCCAGTAAAACAAGTAAAGATGATCACACGTCATAATTACGAAGAATATTTCATCCTTTATCTCGACAGGGAACTGGATGCGGCCACCAGCCGTGAGGTGGAGGCTTTTGCCGCCCAGCACCCCGACCTGCAGGCCGAACTCGACCTCTTGCTTCAGACCCGCCTGCAGCCCGATATGGACATTTCCTTTGCCGGAAAAGAAAACCTGCTCCGCAGTGGAGCTACTACTGAAATCAATGCCGGCAATTACGAAGAATGGTTTTTCCTTTATATAGATAATGAACTTACCCCTCAGCAACGGCTGGATGTAGAAGCCTGGATAACTGACAAACCTGGTTATGCAGCCGAACTACAGGTACTGCAGCACACACGCCTGCAGCCCGATACCAGCATCGTATTCCCCGACAAACAAAGCCTGTATCGTACAGAAACGAGGGTACGTGCCATCTTTTGGCGCCGTATTGCTATTGCAGCATCGCTGATATTCGCAATCGGCACAGGCACCTGGATGCTGATCCGAGACGAAGCCGATCAGCAGAACGGTGGCAGCATGGCAGTCACCAATCCTCCCGTTGAGCAGTCAAAAACTACCAGACCAGCCGGCAGCACAGAAAACAGTAGCTCCGGGCAAAGCAGTGCCGGCACAGAAAATACTGCCCAGCCAGAAAATCCCATCAATACAACTATTGCCGATCCTGCTAAAAGCACAGACGCTTCCACTGCCTTTTATCAGCCGTCTTCAACCAACGATATACATCGCAATACAAATAATGCAGGCAAAATAAAACCCAGCGAAGACCTGAACAATACAAGCGAAGATGCTGTGACAGCAGCCATTAATACAAACGAAACTGCAGAAGATGTTTTTATTCGTCCGGTTGCTCCTGAAAGCGCACCATTAACATTTTCGAAAGAAATAAAACCCGTTGCGGCTGTAACTCCGGCCAATATTCAGCCGTTAGACAATAGAATAGCGGACGGCAATGCAGCTAATGAAGAAGATGCAGAGCCCGCCAAAAAGAACAAGCTCCGTGGATTTTTCCGGAAAGTAACACGGACCTTTGAACGAACCACTAATATCAAGGCAACGGACAGCGATGACCGGTTATTGATTGGTGGGGTGGCCATCCGCCTGTAATTTTACAAACAGAATCAAAAGATTTTTATGAAAAGGATTTTTACCCTGTGCATAGCTCTATGCACAATGATCACCGGCTTTGCTCAGCAAGACAGCAGCAGCAAACAAAAACCTGATACTATCAAAATTGGCGGCATGGTCATCATCCGTGAGCCCGGTGGCGGTGGCGGAGACACTACACGCAGAGGCAACCGTGTATTCCGTTTCACCAAACGCTATCGCGACAAGCCATCGAATATCAGTACCAACTGGTGGATACTCGACCTGGGGTTTGCCAACTATAGCGACCAGACCAATTATGCCAGTGCAGAAGCCCAGGCCATTGCGCCCGGCAGCAATGAGGACTGGTTTAAACTGCGCGGCGGCAAATCAAGAAGCGTCAATATCTGGTTCTTCATGCAACGCATTAATATGATCAAACATGTGGTCAACCTGAAATACGGTCTGGGACTCGAACTCAACAACTATCATTTCGAAAACAAACATATCCGCTACAGCAAAAACCCCACGCTGATTGATCTCGACAATCCGGGTACGGGCAAAAACAAACTGGCTGCCGACTACCTGACCATGCCTGTAATGATCAATTTCAACTTCACCCCCGATCGCTCACGCAACTATGGCCTTAGTGCCGGTATAAGTGTGGGCTACCTGTACAGCGCCCGTCAGAAAACAAAAATCGATGGCGATGTGGAAAAAGTAAAAAGCGACTTTGATCTGCGTAAATGGAAACTGTCATATGTAGGTGAACTATCGCTGGGCCTGGTGAAACTGTATGGCAGCTATGCGTTCAAAAGCATGTACGAAAAAGGCCTTGACCATACTCCTTATACTGTAGGATTCCGTTTCAGCAACTGGTAACAGAAAATACGGTCGGGCCGGTTTTACTACGGCTAAAAACTACTACATCTATTTTTTTTCAAATATCAATCCCTGCAACGAACCTGTTGCGGGGATTTTTTTGCATCATTTTTGCAGCAAAGACGACTTGTAAAACTATCGTTAAAGCAATCGCCGAAAAAAATAATCCAAACCTGTCAGCCGTTTCTTTTGTGACGGTAAGGTACATCCATGAAAAATACTTTAATACTCGGATCTTTTTTAGTGAGCAGCGGACTGCTTATTGCTGTGCTGCCTTCATCACATAATCGCAGCGCAGCGCCTGTGCCGATGAAACGCAGTAACACAGCGGGACCAGAAGGCAATGTGTCGATCATTATCGACAAGTCTGACTATGAACTGAGCGTATACGATGCCAAAGGTTGGTATGCCACTTACCCGGTGGTGTTTGGCAATAACAGCCTGGAAGATAAAAAAATGGAAGGCGATAAGAATACGCCCGAAGGCAGCTTCCGGATAGTCTCGAAACGGGTGCATGAAAAATGGAATCGTTTTCTGGCTATTGATTATCCAACTGCAGAAAGCTGGGATAAATTCAAAAAACGGAAAGAGCGGGGCGAAATTCCTTCCTCTGCAGGTATCGGCGGCTCTATTGGTATTCACGGCACCTGGCCCAACGAAGATTTTGTGGTCGATAAATATAAAAACTGGACCCTGGGTTGCATCTCCATGAAGAACGCAGATGTGCAGGAGATTTACAATTTTACACCTGTTGGTACAAAGGTTGTGATCAGAAAATAACCAGATTGGTTTTCCCCAAAATCAGAAAGGGGTATAGTTTTTGCACGAAAAACACATTGCAACTATATTTTGGAAAAACCTTGCAAAGCAGCTTATCCGGGCTGCTTTGTTACTTTGATAAGGTAAAAGGTGGAAGGCAGAAGGCAAAGGGCAATATGATTTCCTTTTACCCTCTACCTTTTACCCTCTACCTTTTATCTTCCACCTCTCTCTATAGCTTTCCTTCCTTAATCTGATCAACCACTCCCGGATCAAGCAGCGTAGACGTATCTCCCAGATTTTGTGTTTCGCCTTCGGCTATTTTGCGGAGTATACGACGCATGATCTTTCCACTACGGGTTTTTGGCAGACCTGATACAAACTGAATCTTATCGGGTTTGGCAATAGGTCCGATAATACGGCTCACGGTTTGCAGAATATCCTGACGGGTAAGATTTGCATCTCCGTGCAGATTACCATATATAACATAGGCATAAATGCCCTGCCCTTTTACATCATGGGGGTAACCCACCACGGCACTTTCCACTACGCCCGCATGCATATTAATAGCATTTTCCACCTCTGCGGTGCCAATGCGGTGACCGCTTACATTCAACACATCGTCTACGCGGCCGGTAATGCGATAATTGCCCGCTGCATCGCGCAACGCGCCATCGCCCGTGAAATAAAGATTCTCGTAAGTGGCAAAATAGTTTTGACGACAACGTTCATGATCGCCATAGGTAGTGCGTAATATGCCTGGCCAGGGACCTTTGATACAGAGATTTCCTTTATAAATACCCTGCTCATCGGCCTCCGTGATCTCCTTACCATTCTCATCAACCAGTACAGGCTGCACACCGGGCATGGGCAGAGTAGCCCAGGAAGGCACACCGGGGGTAATACCAGCCATATTGGAGATCAGTACTCCGCCTGTTTCTGTTTGCCACCAGGTATCCACAATGGGACATTTCTTTTTACCAATATGCTCATCGTACCAGTGCCAGGCTTCTTCGTTGATCGGCTCTCCCACAGTTCCCAGCACCTTCAGCGACGACAGGTCCTTGCCCGCAAGCGGTTCCAGGCCAAAACCCATCAGACTGCGGATGGCGGTAGGTGCAGTATAAAGAATATTCACCTTATGCTTATCGACAATATCCCAGAACCGGCCTGCATCGGGCCAGGTAGGCACCCCTTCAAACATCAGCGAAGTACCACCTGCACTCAGCGGACCGTATACTATATAACTATGCCCGGTGATCCAGCCAATATCGGCTGTACAGAAGTGAATATCGCCGGGGCGATACTGAAATACGTTTACAAATGTATAGTTGGTCCATACCATATATCCTCCGCAGGTATGCACCACACCTTTAGGTTTGCCCGTACTGCCCGATGTATACAAAATAAACAGCGGATCTTCTGCATCTACCTGCTCGGCAGGGAAAGAGACCACACCATCCTTTTCGATCTGTGTTTCGGCATGTTCCATTTCATCTTCCCACCACACATCGCGGCCCTTGATCATTGACACGGGAGTGCGGGTACGGGTATATACAATCACACGTTTTACGGTGCGGTTGCCGATGAGTGCGTCATCGATTACATTTTTCAGCGGAATATCTTTTGCTCCTCTGTAGGCGCCATCGCACGTAATGATAAATTCGGCCTGAGCATCCTGCAGGCGATCGGCAATACTTTGCGCACTAAAACCACCAAAGATCACACTGTGAATGGCACCAATACGGGCGCAGCCGAGTACCGCATAAACCAGTTCGGGCACCATGCCCATATAAATACACACGCGGTCGCCTTTCTTCACTCCATTGTTTATAAGCATCTGGGCCACCTGGCATACACGCTTGTGCAACCGATTATACGTTACCACCCGCACACGCTCTTCGGGATTGTTGGGCTCCCATATGATAGCGGGTTTATCGCCAAGCGCAGGCAGATGCCTGTCTATGCAGTTTTCGGTGATATTGAGTTTTGCACCTTTAAACCATTCAATTTTCGGTTCCTTAAAATTCCAGTCAAGTACTTTATCCCACTTGCGGTGCCAGTGAAAATGCTCCGCCACATCGCCCCAGAATTTTTCGGGTTCTTCTATACTTGATGCGTACGCTTGTTTGTATTGATCCAGACTGCGTATCTGGTAAGGATATGACATACAATATTTTTTTGGGTCCTAAATGTACTGAATGCTAACGCTCGGGAAAAATTATATCCGTAAATGAGTATATTTATGCTAACCAAAGCTGCTCTGATTTTATCTATGCCAGCCACATTACCGATTGCCTGTTGCCTCTGTCCGGTTTCTATGCCTGCACAAAACCCTTATGCGCCATCGGCACCATCGGATAACTGCTGCGGATATCAGCCATCTTATCTATTTTATCATTAATAAAAAAGGACAGGCGTCTCTCTCAATCTTATGCAGCATTTAATCAGGATATATTTCTGTTTGCCCGCATGGCTACTGCCGGCGTAATTTTTTTTCCAAACCATTATTCATAATTAATAATCCCTGTCTGGAACAACCAACCCATTTATGAATTCAGTAAGTAATAAGAAAGGACTGGCCGGTATCATTGCCGCTTCGTCGGTAGGTACACTAATAGAGTGGTACGACTTTTACATTTTCGGCAGCCTGGCACCCGTTATTGCCACCAAATTTTTTCCCGAGGGCAATCCCACACTTGCGCTACTTTCCACACTGGCCACTTTTGCCGCCGGCTTTGTAGTAAGGCCTTTTGGCGCCCTGGTATTTGGCCGTCTTGGCGACCTGGTAGGCCGCAAGTACACCTTTTTGCTGACGCTGGTACTGATGGGTCTGTCTACTTTTCTTATTGGCTGTGTTCCTGCATTTGAAACAATCGGCTATCTGGCCCCGGTGCTGGTACTCGTTTTACGCCTGCTGCAGGGTCTCGCCCTGGGCGGTGAATATGGTGGCGCTGCCACCTATGTGGCAGAACATTCACCGGCGCACCAGCGTGGCTTCTGGACCTCATGGATACAAACTACGGCTACAGTCGGACTCTTCCTTTCGCTGCTGGTGATTATTTCAGTTAAAGGAATGATGAATGAAAATGCCTTTGCCGACTGGGGCTGGCGTATTCCCTTCTGGGTATCCATTATAATGGTAGGTATTTCGATCGTGATTCGCATGCGCATGCATGAATCACCCTTATTTGCACGTGCCAAGGCGGAAGGGAAAGTATCTGCCAATCCACTGAAAGAAAGTTTCGGCCATCGTTTCAATTTCAAGTTTGTACTGCTCGCACTTTTTGGTGCTACCATGGGCCAGGGTGTGATCTGGTATACCGGGCAATTTTATGCATTGAGTTTTGTACAAAATACATTGTGGGTAGACGTGTCGCAAGCCAGTCGGCTTATTATGTGGGCGTTGCTGTTTGCTACACCCTTCTTTGTATTCTTTGGCTGGCTTTCGGACCGCATTGGCCGCAAATGGATCATGCTGCTGGGTATGCTGATAGCAGTTGTATGCTACCGGCCTATCTACTCGGCCATGTATAATGCGGGCAGTGTAACTCAGAAGCAGGAAACAGACAGGAGCAGCAGTATGCAAATGGCCGCCGACCTGCATCATGCCGGCGACAGCATACGCAGTACGGTTACTACTTATCAGTATAACGATGGCACTGTGATGGAAGAAACGGTGAAAGAAAAAATACATGCCAACCCGAGCATGGCAGATAGTAAAAAAGATATTGTCCGCAGCCGTGTGGTCACACTTGATGAAGGATCGTTTCGCAAACTGGCCTTACTTGTTTTTATCCAGGTCATTTTTGTAACGATGGTATATGGGCCTATTGCAGCTTTTCTCGTGGAAATGTTCCCCACCCGCATCCGCTATACGTCCATGTCACTCCCTTATCATATCGGCAATGGTATTTTCGGAGGCCTGTTGCCTGCCATCGCGTTGTTTCTTACTACCAAGGCTACGCAGGCCAACGAAGCGGCCGCAAAACTGGGCAAAGAATTGCCGTATGACAAACCTTATCTCGAAGGATTGTGGTATCCAATACTATTAGCCGCTGTGTGCTTTGTAATAGGCGCACTGTACATCAATGGAAAAGACAGACGCATCGACGATTAAAACATTATTCATTTTTTTAAACGCATTTGTATATGAACTCAATAAAAAAATACCTCGGTTTTGTATGGCTGGCGCTGGCTGCTGCTGCCGGTTATTACCTGATCATTTCGCAGGCCATTCCCAAGTTTGAAAGTGATAAGCCCGAAGACAGGATACCGGCCATTATTTATGCGTTTATCCTCACACCCATCATTGTAGGAGGCCTGGGGGTGTTTGGTTATTATTGTCTGCGGGGTGAATATGCTGATGATTCCAAAAAACAAACTCTCTGATAAGGGCTGCTTATCAGAGAAACCTGCCCATACCCCGGATTACTACTATTTACTAAATATCTATTTCTAACTTTATGCCGTAACCTTTTCGTAAATAAAACCTTATACCTATGGGCGAGAGAATTGAAGTACTTGAAAAGTCAGTTTTGGCTATTGATGCTGAAATCAAAGCAGTGGGTCAGGCCATTACTGCCGGTTTTAAAAAGACAGATACCAATTTTGAACAAATTGTGAAAGAAATAGCGTCTATCCACAGAGATTTGGACAGGCTGAACAAGAAAGTAGATGACTTAAAAGGCGATACACATGACGGCTTTGAAGATGTGGGAATGAAGCTGGAAAATCTGACCGATGAAATTGTAAAAATTGGGAAAGTGACCGGATATGACGAAACTTTTGAAAATCTTAAGGGGCTAAATTAAGCCCCGTTTTATTTTCCTTTTATCGTTTAAGAAACCTTTGATGAGCCGCGTACGCGAACCACTATCAGTCAAAAAGCCGGTTCACCCCTCAAATTTTAACAAACAGGCGTTAGGCAATTTATTAATAATGAATACCTTAGCGCCTGTCTGATTTCTGTAAACTTTACATGAACAAGTTTCAGTATTGGCTGTTATAGTGTATTTTTGCCACACGTGAAAAAAAGGAATTCATCATATAAGCTACGGCAGATCTTCAGCAGCCTGTTCATGATTATGACGCTGCTGTGGATGACGGTGAGCGCCCCCTTCGTGGTAGCTGCCAGCCATCTGCTTGCACAGGAGCGGCAGGTACACTGGAGTGACCTGTCTGATAATGATGAGCAGTCCTGCAATCCATTTGGCAACAATACAGAAGAAAAAGCTTCTTCGCCTTCCACTACATTTTCGGAAGAATACCTGCATCATACCGATGAGCATTTTCACGCGGCCGAGCTGGCCAGCCAGCATTCCCGCTGCCAGGCAGTAAAGGAATATGTGGCTTTTCATGGCGAAATGTTATGCCCTCCCCCCAATACCATCGCCTGATGGTGTTTATCCGGCCTGAATAAGCCTGGCTACGGATTTGTTATCTCTTTTTTGATCTGAATTTTTAGTACAACCTTTTTTTGAGTGTATACGTGGGTCTATCCGTGTCGCTAAGGCAATGGTGATGGCCGCGCCAGCTGCATAGCTGGTGACCAACCTGTAATTATTAACCCTATAATATTATATAGACAATGAGAACACATACCAAAGAGTTTCAGGAAAACCTGACCCCCGAGCAAGCCTTCGATGTTTTAGTGGAGGGCAATAAGCGCTTTACGGGTAATCTGAAAGTAAACCGCGACCTGCTGCGCCAGATGGATGAGACAGCTACAGGACAGTATCCTTTTGCAGTAGCCCTCAGCTGCATGGATAGCCGTACATCTGTTGAGCTCATTTTTGACCAGGGCATTGGCGATATTTTCAGCATTCGCATTGCCGGCAATGTGGTCAACGACGACATTATTGGCAGCATGGAATATGCCTGTGCAGCTGCCGGTTCCAAGCTGATTGTGGTACTGGGTCACACACGCTGCGGTGCTGTAAAAGGTGCCTGCGAGCATGTAAAGCTCGGCAAACTCACATCGCTGCTGAACAAGATTGAACCGGCCATTGAAAAAACAACAGCTGCCCGCGAGCATCTGCCTACACACGAATATGCCGAAGTAGTGGCCCAGGCCAATGTGTTGCATAGTATGGAAGAGATACTGGAACGCAGTGCCATACTCCGTGGTCTGTTTGAAGAAGGTAAGATCGGCATTGTTGGCGGTATATATAATATCGAAAACGGCCGGGTGAATTTTATCAGCAAAATGTTTGAAAAAGCAACTCAGCTGAAAGAAATGGCGGTATAAGCCATTGCAATATCCAAATCCCTTTTATATAAATATCATATTCTCTCACATTAAAATAGTTATTCTATGTCAGCACGTCCAGGTGCAAAAGATTATCTCAAAAGCCTTTCCAGCGATTTACCTGCATCCATTGTGGTATTTCTGGTGGCGCTGCCCCTGTGTTTGGGTGTAGCTCTGGCCTCTAATGCCCCCTTGTTTAGTGGTATCATTGCCGGGGTGGTAGGTGGTATTGTGGTTGGTATTGCCAGCCGTTCACATCTGAGTGTAAGTGGTCCGGCTGCCGGCCTTACTGCTATCGTTGCTGCAGCCCTGCTTACCCTGCCATCTTTCGAAGCCTTTCTGGTAGCTGTGGTCATAGCCGGTGTATTACAGATCCTGTTCGGCTTTCTGAAGGCAGGTATCGTAGGCGATTATGTACCCAATGCCGTGATCAAGGGCATGCTGGCCGCAATTGGCCTGATCCTGATTCTGAACCAGTTTCCGCATCTGCTGGGTGATGATTCACATTTTGAAACAGATGAAGGCGTGGTACAGGAAAAGGGAAATATATTTTCCAATTTAGTCAATGCTTTTGCCCATATCACACCCGTTGCGCTGCTGATTGGTGGTGTATGCCTGGCCTTTCATTTTATTTGGGAAAAACTGGTAGCTGGCCGCAAAGGTTTCATACGCCTGGTACCCGCTCCGCTGCTGGTAGTACTGATTGGCGTGGGCATCAATTTTTTCTTTGTGAATTCGGGCAGCAATGCCTTAAAAGGCGAGCATCTGGTAATCATTCCCCAGGCACAATCTGCCGGCGAGTTTTTCTCTTTCTTTGCCCGCCCCGACTGGAGCCAGATACTAACGCCCCAGGTTTGGATCACGGGTATTACCATTGCTCTTGTAGCCAGTCTCGAAAGCCTGCTGAGTATTGAGGCTATTGACGACCTCGACCCTTATCAGCGTGTAACACCCACCAACCGTGAGCTGAAAGCACAGGGATTGGGCAACCTGGTATCAGGTCTGCTGGGTGGTCTGCCGGTGACAAGTGTGATCGTACGCTCATCGGCCAACGTAAACTCCGGTGCCCGTACCAAGATGTCGACTATATATCATGGTACATTGCTGCTGCTGTGTGTGGCCCTGATTCCAGGCCTGCTCAACCTCATACCCAAAGCAGCCCTGGCCGCTGTACTGATCTTTACCGGTTATAAACTGGCCAAACCTGCCCTGTTCGTGGCATTTTATAAAAAAGGAATGGATCAGTTTATTCCCTTTGTGGTGACCATTGCCGCCATCCTGGCAACCGACCTCCTTAAGGGGGTAATCATTGGTATTGGCGTGGGATTATTCTTTGTGATCAGAAGCAATTTCCGCTCTGCGGTATTTGTGGTAAATGATAATAACAAGTTTCTGTTCCGCTTGCGCAAAGACGTGTCATTTCTTAATAAACCTATCATCAAACATAAACTGGAAAAAGTGCCGGAAGGATCTTATGTACTGATTGATGCATCGCGCGCAGACTTTATTGACAAAGACATTGTAGAGACCATCGAAGATTTCATGATACATGCGCCGCTCAAACAGATTCGCGTAGAACTGAAACTGAGTGGCAACAAAGATCAGGGCTTCTCTAAAAAACTCATCGAGTCATACAGCACGGATGGTCATTATACCCGCACACACGACAAACAGATAAAAGAAGTAGAATTGCAGAAACAATAAAGCCATTTTCTTATATGCACTCATACGAAAGACTCTTACTGGAAAACAAAGCCTGGGCCGCTGAAAAAATCGCGGATGATCCCGATTTTTTCAAACGCCTGTCCAAAATCCAAACGCCCGATTTTCTATGGATAGGCTGCAGCGATAGCCGTGTGCCTGCCAATGAGATTACGGGTACCCAGCCAGGCGAGATATTTGTGCACCGCAATGTGGCCAACCTGGTGGTAAATACGGATGTAAATTTCCTGAGCGTGCTGGACTATGCAGTGAATCACCTGAAGGTAAACCATGTAATTGTATGCGGGCATTATGGCTGTGGGGGCGTGCAGGCTGCTATGACACGCAAGGACTATAAGCCGGTGCTCAATATGTGGCTGCGCAATATCAAAGACGTGATCCGCATCCATAAAGCCGAGCTCGATGCTATTACAGATGAAGAACAGCGCGTAAACCGTCTCGTAGAATTGAATGTAATCGAACAGGTAAAAAATCTGGCCCGCAAATCAAGTATTCAGCGCGCCTGGAGAAATGAACAGCGGCCACATCTGCATGGCTGGGTATATGGACTCAAAGACGGGCTTATCAATCCTGTATTTGAGCTGCCTGCCGGCTCCGATGTAGACGATATCTATACGCTCGACGACCTCTGACACATTTGCATAAAAGCCATGAAACCGTCCCACAGCAATGCGGGGCGGTTTTTTATTTTAAAAGATGAATGATGTAGGTTTGTAGTATGTCAATCGAAGTCAAGAGCCTGCTGAAGCAATATGACGGGCAGAAAGCTGTCAATAACATTTCATTCCGCGTAAATAAGGGCGAGATTGTAGGTTTTCTGGGGCCTAATGGTGCCGGCAAATCAACAACCATGAAAATCCTGACAGGTTATCTGAATGCCACCAGTGGCGAAGCCTGGGTATGCGGTATTGATGTCAATAATCGCCCACTCGATGCCAAGAAAAAGATTGGCTACCTGCCAGAGCTCAATGCACTTTATTACGACATGTATGTTCGGGAATACCTGGGTTTTATTGCCGAAGTACATGGGCTGGCCCAACGCAAACAGGCTGTGGAAAAAGCAATTGAAACGGTGGGACTAACACCTGAAGCCAACAAAAAAATTGGTCAGCTCTCCAAAGGTTATAAGCAACGCGTGGGACTGGCAGCCGCCCTGATCCATGACCCCGAAGTACTCATCCTCGATGAGCCGACCTCGGGTCTTGACCCCAACCAGATCATCGAAATACGCGAAGTGATACGCCGCCAGGGCCAGGAAAAAACTATCCTTTTTTCATCACATATACTACAGGAAGTAGAAGCCATCTGCGACCGCGTCATCATTATCAACAAAGGGCAACTGGTAGCAGACGATACTTTACAGGGCTTAAAGAACAGCCAGGCAGGAATTGAAGTGGTGATCGTTCAGTTTAAAGAGACCGTAGATACTGATACCCTTGCCCAGCTACGGCCCGTTGAAAATATAGAGCCCGTGCTTATTCCTTCAGGCAGCCAGTTTAGAATAGAAACCACTGAATCGGAAGCTATCCGCAAGCAATTATTCGCACTGGCTGTAGAAAAAGGCTTTAATATCATATCACTGCAGAGCGAAAGCAATAAGCTGGAAGATGTGTTCAGACAACTAACCGGCAATACCGCTGACCGGTAATCATAGCGCATCACACACAATTGTTAGTTAACCAAAACCTGTATTAACATATAGACTGGCAGGGTTGTATCCAGCACACTATTGTTATATTTGCTCTATAAAATAAAATCAACCAATAAATCATGAGTTACATTTCCGAGATTTTTGCCAGACAGATATTGGACAGTCGCGGTAACCCTACCGTAGAAGTGGATGTATTGACCGACGAAGGCGCTCTGGGTCGCGCTGCTGTACCCAGCGGAGCCAGCACCGGTATACACGAAGCGGTGGAACTGCGCGATGGTGATAAGAAAAAATATCTGGGCAAAGGTGTGCTGAAAGCTGTGAAGAATGTAAATGACCTCATTGCTCCTGAGCTGCTTGGTTTTGATGTGGCTGACCAGTCAGGCATTGATCAGCTTATGATAGAGCTCGATGGTACGCCCAATAAAGGTAAACTGGGTGCCAATGCCCTGCTTGCAGTGAGTATGGCCGCTGCCAAGGCTGCTGCCGAAGAGGCATCGCTGCCACTGTATCGCTATATCGGTGGTACCAATGCCCGCACAATCCCCATTCCCATGATGAATATCCTGAATGGTGGTGCGCATGCCGATAATAAAATCGATTTTCAGGAATTCATGATCATGCCTGTAGGCGCTCCAACCTTTAGCGAAGGTCTGCGCTGGGGTGTTGAAATATTCCACGCACTCAAAAGTGTACTGAAGAAAAAAGGATACAGCACCAATGTAGGTGATGAAGGCGGCTTTGCTCCTAATATCCAGAGCAATGAAGAAGCTATTGAAACAGTACTGAACGCTATTCAGGCTGCAGGTTACAAAACCGGTTCACAAATCGTGATCGCTATGGATGCAGCCAACAGTGAACTGTGGGACAGCAAGAAGAAAAAATATGTATTCCATAAAAGCTCCGGTAAGGAAATGAGCAGCGATCAGCTGGTAAAATACTGGGCAAGCTGGGTAAAACAATATCCCATCGTATCTATCGAAGACGGTATGGCCGAAGATGACTGGGATGGCTGGAAAAACCTGACCGAAGCCGTAGGTGATAAATGTCAGCTGGTGGGCGATGACCTGTTTGTAACCAACGTAACCCGCCTGCAGCAGGGTATCGATAAAAAAATTGCCAATGGTCTGCTGGTAAAAGTAAACCAGATAGGCACTGTTACCGAAACCATCAATGCCGTTACCCTGGCACAGCACAATGGCTACAATACGATCATGAGCCACCGCAGTGGTGAAACAGAAGATACTACCATTGCCGACCTGGCTGTAGCACTTAACTGCGGTCAGATAAAAACCGGCTCTGCCAGCCGTACCGACCGGATCGCCAAATACAATCAGCTTATCCGGATCGAAGAACAACTGGGGCTGAGCGCTATTTATCCGAAAGGAAAGATTAAATTTGGTCTGTAAGATACCGGGTGGTTTACCCGAGCGGTAAACCACCCTTCTTTAAAACTATCCGTCTTGAAACTCCTGCAACACATCCCCTCGTGGGTCAAAAACAAGTACTTCATAGCCATAGCAGCTTTTGCTGTTATCATGCTTTTTTTTGATAAAAATGATGTGTTTACCAAGTCAGCCCGTAATCGCCAGCTCCGTGAGCTGGAAGAAAGCAAAGCATTCTATACCAAAGAGATAGAAGAAGAACGCACCATCCTTGAGCAACTAAAGTCCAATCCCGCAGCCCTGGAGCAATATGCCCGGGAAAAACACCTGATGAAAAGGGACAATGAAGACCTGTTTCTGATACCGGAAAACCCCGTAAACGAGAATAATTGAGGCGATTGGCACAATAACGCCGCTTTATACCCGTTTTTATACCGGACTTTACTTAATTGGACACTGATTTTTAGGACATTAATGGTTTGCCCATGACAAATTTTACTCCGGAGGAGCTTATACAGTATTTGTATAAGGAATCCTCGCCTGCGCAAGCGGCTGCTATCGAAAAGGCGTTGCTGAGAGACTGGACATTGCGGGAAAAGTTCGAAGTGCTCAAAGCTTCTCATCACCGGTTGGATGCAATCACTCAATCGCCCCGTACCGAAGTTATCCTGAATGTACTGAACTACGCCCGCGAAAACTCAGTTGAGACCGTTTAACTAACACAGGCCTGATTACAACTTTTTATCCCGTAGTACTCCGGTACTACGGGATATTTTATTTTAAGCCGCTTAATTTCGCGACAGCTTATATTTCTTTTTTATGACCCGGCAGCAACGTTATCACTTTGTAATCGATTATTTCCAGCAACACAGCCCCAATGCAGAAACAGAGCTAATCTATGACTCTCCTTATCAGCTACTGGTGGCCGTGATCCTTTCTGCCCAGTGTACCGATAAACGTGTAAACCTGACCACACCTGCCATCTTTGAACAATACCCCGATGTATATGCATTGAGCCATGCCAGCTTTGATGAACTCTTTCCCCTGGTGCGCAGCATCTCTTACCCCAACAATAAAACAAAACATCTGATAGGGATGGCGCAAAAAGTGACCAGCGATTTTGAAGGGCAAATACCCATGACCGTAGATGAACTGGTACAACTGCCGGGCGTGGGCCGTAAAACTGCCAACGTAATAACTTCGGTCATAGATGGCCAGCCCAATATGGCCGTAGATACACATGTATTTCGGGTAAGCAAACGGCTGGGGCTGGTGCCTCAGAGTGCCTCTACCCCACTGGCGGTAGAAAAAGAATTACTTAAACATATTCCACGCGAGCTGGTACATAAAGCGCACCACTGGCTTATTCTGCATGGCCGCTATACCTGCCTGGCACGTAATCCCCAGTGTGAGCAGTGTGGGCTGCGGGAGGTATGCTTCTATTTTAAGAAGGTGGAAGGTAAAAGGTAGAGGGCAAAAGGCATACTCATTACCTTCTACCCTCTACCTTTTACCTGTTCTTATAAAGACAAATGCGCCTTAAGGCGCATTTGTCTTTATAAGAACAATCTTTCCTTTCTTAAAACGCTTTCTTCTCAACCGGATTTCCGTCTGCATCGAGGAAAATGATCTCGTATCCGAGTTTTTGCAGACCGGGCAGGATCTTTTCTTTGTCACCTACCAGCAGGATATTCATTTTATTGGCATTGACCCATTTTTTGGCCAGTGCATCAATCTCTGCTTTGCTGATGCCTGCTACGATTTTGTTTTGCTGATCTACATAATCGCCTGGCAGGTCATAATCGAGGATATTGCCAATAAAACCGGCTTTCTGGAAACCTGTTTCATAACGCAGCGCATCACGCTGACCAATGGCGCTTTTCAGGAAGCTCAGTTCTTCTTCTGTAATACCACCCTCACTATAATTTTTCAGCTCCTTCATCACTTCAATCAAAGCGCTGTCTGTAGCATTGGCGCGTATACCGGCACTGAATTCAAAATCGCCGGTTTGTTTACCGCCTGTAAATCCACTGCGTGCTCCATATGTCCAGCCTTTGTCTTCGCGAAGATTGAGGTTAAGACGGCTGTTGAATGCACCGCCCAGGGCATAGTTCATCAGACCAGTACGATAGTATTCGCCAGTGGCATCATACTTAAGACCGGTTACATAACCTACGCGGAACTCAGTCTGAGCAGACTTGGGAACATCCACCAGGTAAATCTTTGTTTTTTCAACAACCGGTGCGGCAGGTACAGCAGGGATGGTCACCTTTTTATTGGGGAGGTTGTTGAGGAAAGACAGTTTAGGCAGAATTTCATTTTCAGAAATATCACCTACCACTACCACCTCAGTACCCTGAGAAGTCATGTAATTGTCGTAGTACGACTGAATATCGGCCAGTGTAAATGACTTAACGGTTTCTTCGTTTCCATCTTCTGACACACCCAAAATATGATTTTTGCCATAATTAAGCTTGGCAAAAACATCGCTGGCAACAGCAGCCGGCTGCGTTTTAGCCACTTTGAAGCTCTCCATGGTCTGCTTCATAAAGCGGTTAAAGGCATCCTGTGTAAACTTGGGACGGAACATTCTTTCTTCGAGCAGGCGCAGTGTTGCATCCAGGTTTTTCTTCTGGCTTTGTACCTGAAAAGTGATGTCTTCCATACCGCTGAATACGCTTACTGAGCTGCCCAGCTTCTGCAACTCACGGCTCATCTGCTCAGCTGTATAGTTTTTGGTATCATCATTCATCATAGTTGTAAAGAATGATGCCAGGCCAGCTTTTGACAGATCGTTGGTATTAAGCAGATGTCCGCCGGGTATTTTGATAGAAAGTGTAACAGTAGGCACTTCGGCATTTTCTGCACCAATAATCTTTACACCATTGGCCCAGTCTTTTTTCCAGAAGGCAGGCACTTTCACCGTGGGATTGGGGCCATTGGGCGGCATTTTGCTACGGTCAAAGTTGTCTTTTGCCTTGGTATATTTCAATCCTTCATAGCCATAATGAGGGGGCTGATAATTGCTCTGATCAACCGTAAAATTGTCGTTGCCAACCAGCATTTTGCTGTCCTGATTTTTGGGCAGCACACTTACTGTAACAGGGTGTTTGAATTTGATATACTGGTTATAAACCCGCATCACATCCTCTTTGGTCACAGACTGATATTGTTTGAGCAGCTGGCCAATCATGTTGGGGTTGCCGGTGAATGTCTGGAATGCTGCCAGTTGCGATACCTTGCCGGATACGCTTTGCAGGCCATTGATCAGTTGTGATTCATATCCACCTTTGAATTTAGCGATATCATCATCCGTTACACCACGCGCTTCAAAGCTGTCGAGTGCATTTTCGAGCAGGTGATACATGCTGGCGAGCGATTTGCCGGGATAGGGAATGACCTGGAAGGTGAAGGAGCCAGCCAACTCATTCAAACCGCTGAAACAGCTGGCCTGAAGTGCCAGTTGTTTTTTTGTCAGCTGCTGATACAGAACAGAGTTATTGCCCTGGCCAAGCACCTGAGCGAGGCAGGCCAGTGCAGCCATGTCCTTATGATAGTTGGGTACGGTAGCATATGAACGGATCATCAGGGGCAGACGCGCATAGTTGTCGGTATAAGACACAAAGCGGTGCTTATTGATCTCTGGCACCATGGGGGCCATATTTTCTACTTTGGGCCCGGCAGGGATTGGGCCAAAATACTTGCCAACCATTTTCAGCACTTCCTGGGGGTTTACATCTCCACCGATGGTAAGGGTCGCATTGTTGGGACCATACCAGCGAAGGAAAAAGTTTTTCAGGTCGTTTACACCTACACGGTTCAGGTCTTCGATGTATCCAATGGTCAGCCAGCTATAAGGGTGGCCGTAAGGATACATTGTTTTAGACAACAGCTCGCCGGCAAGGCCATAAGGCACATTATCTACACGCTGACCCCGTTCGTTCTTTACCGTTTCGCGCTGAATCTCGAATTTCTGTTGTGTTACGGCATCGAGCAGAAAGCCCATACGGTCGGCTTCGAGCCAGAGCATTTTTTCCAGCTGATTGCTGGGTACAGTTTCAAAATAGTTGGTGCGGTCGAGGTTGGTAGTACCGTTGAGTGTACCGCCGGCTTCTGTTACTATTTTGAAATGCTGCTCATCACCTACGTTGTCGCTACCCTGAAACATCATGTGCTCAAAGAAGTGGGCGAAACCGGACTTGCCGATCTCTTCGCGGGCCGAGCCTACGTGATAGGTAACATCTACATGCACCACCGGATCACTATGATCCTCATGGATAATGACGGTGAGGCCATTGGGGAAAACATATTTTTCGTAAGGAATCACCAGTTCATCTCCCTGGCGGGTCACTTTCTCAACCAGCTTTGCCTGCGAGAAGGCAGTTGAGCCGGCAAGCAAGGCCAGGGCGCCTAGCAAAAAGACTTTTTTTCTCATAAAGGATTGTTTTTGGAGAGGTCAGCAAAGTAAGGAAAAGACAGCTTTTTACGACACCATTTATCAATTAAAAGACGGTTTTCTCCGGTTATTTTACCGGTTGTGGAGCAGTGACGGCAAATCGGTAAACAGCCCTCTTAAAACCGGTGAATGAAAGGGCAGATAACCAGCGGTCTTATAACTTTGGGTAAAATTTTATGCTATGGCATTGCGTGTAAACCATGATATTGACTATAAGATTTACGGGGAAGAATTGCAGTTTGTAGAAATCGAACTGGATCCTTCCGAAACGGCTATCGCCGAAAGCGGCGCCATGATGATGATGGATGACGGCATTCAGATGCAAACCATTTTTGGCGACGGCTCCTCACAGCAGCCTACCGGCCTCCTGGGCAAACTGATGAGCGCCGGCAAGCGGGTGCTCACAGGTGAAAGCCTTTTTATGACCACTTTTACCAACGTGGCACAGGGCAAGAAAAAGGTAAGTTTTGCCGCTCCTTATACCGGCAAGATCATACCTATTGACCTGCAGCAACTGGGCGGCACTATCATTGCCCAGAAGGACGCTTTTCTCTGTGCAGCCAAAGGCGTAAGCGTGGGAATCCATTTTCAGCGACGCCTGGGCACCGGCATCTTTGGCGGCGAAGGTTTCATCATGGAAAAGCTGGAAGGCGATGGCCTTGCCTTCATGCACGCCGGTGGCTACGTTATCGAAAAACAGTTACAGCCGGGTGAGGTACTGAAAGTTGATACCGGCTGTATTGTAGCCTATACGCCAACCGTTGACTTTGACATTGAGTTTGTACGTGGTGTAAAAAACTGGATGTTTGGCGGTGAGGGACTCTTCTTTGCCCGCCTGCAGGGTCCCGGCCATGTATGGCTTCAATCGCTCCCCATCAGCCGCCTGGCAGGCCGCATCATGGCCTATGGCACTTACAATAGAAAAGAAGAGGGAAGTATCCTGGGTGGCCTGGGCAATATTTTTGATGGCCGCGAATAATTTTTAATCACAGATATACAGTATTAAGTTCTAAGTAATAAGTTTTAAGTAGTTGCAAAAGACCGGAACTTTTCCTTTTACCTAAAACTTATCACTTAAAACTTATTACTTAGAACTTATAACTTTCTTAAAAAACAGAGCTACCACCCTGTTTTTTCTTTTGTTTTCTGCGTATCACGGTTAATACTGTCGGGCAGTACATCTGCCGGCAGCGTATCATACCGGCGTCCCTGGTTCGTATCTGTGGTAGTAGAAACAGCCTGTATGGGTTTATCGCTGACAGAAAGGGATTTACGCGCTGCTATGGCCGGATAGGCAGATACCAGCGATAACTCATAATCATCTCTGGCTTTCAGTTTCTGGATAAATGTGCGCAACTGAGCCGAATCTTCGGCCCGGCGGTATACCTGGTCATGCGCCAGCAATACCAGATTGTCCGGAATGCGGGTTTTGCCTTTGCTAAAGAGGCTATCGACCTGCTTCAGCAACTCATCGGCTGTGCTTTTGACCTGGTAGGTAACAGGATTATAATGCCACTCCAGATCCCATCCCAACACAATGAAACCCGCTTTCTGCAGCGAATCCATTGCCAGCGCGCTTTTACGGATATCGGTAAACTGGATGCTGTCGATACGCCAGCTATTGCGGCCCGGCGCCCGCACAATCGATGTTTGCGGTAATAACTTCTCCTGGGTACGCTTCATATCATCGACCACCGTACCGGGATTGGTGTAGAATTTATCATAACGATTATGCGCATGGGTATAGCTATGATTACAGATTTCGATATTTCGGGCAGTACGCAGGCTATCCCAAAGCTGGGCCTGGGCCTTACTGGCAAACACATGTTCGCCTACAATAAAGAAACTGACGGGCACATCTTCCTGTTGCACAATATCCAGCACATTGCGGGTACCATGGTTGGGGCCATCGTCGAATGTGAGATAGATCTTCTTTTTCTTCGAAACCGGTTTGGGTTTTGCAGGTGGCGGAGCAGCAGTATACTGCCGTGCTTCGGCCAGTTGGTGTTTTTTAACTTCAGGACTGGGGGCTGCCGGCTGGTTGCAGGCGGCAAGTACCAGCAGCATTGCTGGCAGCAGGAGGGCCAGGGGCCCCGATAATCTGGGGGAAAGCATGGTAGGCGGTGGTTAAAATACCGCTATGAAACTACATCACGCATATACTGTTTTGCAAATCTGGCTGGTTAAAGATTTTATAAAAGCAGCAGCAAATCCAATCCCTGTAGTAGGCGAAACTATCCTAATTTTGCGGAACAATTTTTTAGCATGGTTCGTAAGCAGGAAACACTTCATGATGTAGTCATCAAATTTGCCGGTGACAGTGGCGATGGTATGCAATTAACAGGCACGCAGTTTACCAATAATACAGCCCTTTTGGGTATTGATCTGTCAACTTTCCCCGACTTCCCGGCCGAGATACGTGCCCCACAGGGCACACTCCCCGGTGTGAGCGGTTTTCAACTCCATTTCTCGAGCGAGCGCGTATATACGCCCGGCGATGCCTGCGATGTGCTGGTAGCCATGAATGCTGCAGCCTTAAAGACCAACCTGGGTGCTCTTAAAAAGGGTGGCAAAATCATTGTAAACACCGATGGTTTCGACGCCAAGAATCTGCGCCTGGCCAACTACCCCGAAGGCGAAAACCCGCTCGAAAACGGCAGTCTCGAAGGCTACGACGTGCTCCGCATGGATGTAACCAAGATGACCCGCGAGGCCCTTAAGGAATTCACCATGGGCATGAAAGAAAAGGACCGGGCCAAAAACATGTTTGTTCTCGGTTTTCTTTACTGGCTTTATGGCCGTGATATGGAAAGCACCATCGGTTTTCTGAAAGATAAGTTTGGCAAAAAGCCCGATATTTTTGACAGCAACCTTAAAGTGCTGCAGGCCGGCTATAACTATGGAGAAACCACTGAAGCCTTTACCACTACCTATAAAGTAGAAAAAGCGCGGATGCAGCCCGGCAACTACCGGTCGGTAATGGGTAACCAGGCATTGGCTTACGGGCTCATTGCCGCCGCACAAACCAGTGGGTTGCCCCTGTTTCTGGGCACCTACCCTATTACACCTGCTTCTGATATTTTACATGAACTAAGCCGTCATAAAAATTTTGGCATCCGCACCTTCCAGGCAGAAGATGAAATAGCTGCTATTACTTCGGCTATCGGTGCCGCCTATGGCGGTTCGCTGGGTGTAACAACTACTTCCGGTCCCGGCATGGCCCTCAAAGCAGAAGCCATGGGACTGGCTGTAATGCTCGAAATACCATTGGTGATTGTAGACGTGCAGCGTGGGGGGCCATCTACCGGTCTGCCCACAAAAACCGAACAGTCTGACCTGCTGCAGGCATACTACGGACGTAATGGCGAATGCCCTATGCCCGTCATTTCTGCCTCTACCCCTGCCGATTGCTTCGATGCGGTGTATGAAGCCGTGCGTATTTCCGTCCAGCACATGACCCCTGTTATCTTCCTGAGCGATGGATATATTGCCAACGGTGCCGAACCCTGGCGTTTCCCCCAAACGGCCGACCTGCCCCCTATTCATGTCAAATTCAAAACAGAACTGGGACACGGCGAAGAAAAACTACAGCCCTATCTGCGCGACGAAAAACTGGTGCGCCCATGGGCTGTACCCGGCACTCCCGGACTGGAGCATCGTATCGGCGGACTCGAAAAACAAAACATCACCGGCAACATCAGCTACGACCCCGATAATCACCAACTGATGGTGAAAATCCGTCAGCAGAAGGTTGATAAAATAGCCGAATATGTGCCTGAACAAAAAATTGACAGTGGCGCAGATAAAGGCAGGGTGCTGGTGTTGGGCTGGGGTTCTACCTACGGGGCTATTAAATCGGCAGTGGGCGAATTGCAGGCAGCTGGTCATTCAGTAAGCCACGCGCACCTGCGCTACCTGCGTCCTTTCCCTTCCAACCTGGGTGCGATCCTCTCAAACTTCGACACAGTTCTTATCCCCGAAATAAATAATGGCCAGCTCATCAAGATCATCCGCGATGTATTCCTGATAGACGCTAAAGGCTATAATAAGATTATGGGAGTACCGATTACGAAGACAGAGCTGGTAGAGGAAATCAGAAAGCATCTGTAAAGTCAGAAGTATAAAGTGTTTAAAGGGTATAAGGGGTTTAAAGAGCTATTCCCCTTTATACCCTTTAAACTTTTATACTCTTTAAACCACTCCTACTTCGCATGCTCACCAATAAGAGCAAAAAATCCATCCCGGTAATTATCGCTCACCGGCAGTTGCAGATTACCAATACTCACCGCCTTACGGGAGATGGTATTGAGTTTTCTTAATGACACGATATAGGAACGGTGAATGCGGATAAACTCCTTGTCTTCGAGCAGGTCTTCAAAATACTTCAGGTTATGCAATATCAGCAGCGGATTGGGGCTGCCCGAGAGATGCACTTTTGTATAATCCTTATACCCCTCCAGATAAAGGATGTCATCAAAAAATATCTTATGCATCTTGTGCGATACATTGATAAAGAAATAATCCTTTTCCTTCTTTTCTTTTAGTTGTCTCGCCGCCAGAAAATCATTGACCCGGTTGCAGGCCGTCAGGAATTTTTCGTACGAAATAGGTTTGAGCAGGTAATCCATCGCCTTCAACTCAAAACCATTGATCGCAAACTCGCTATAAGCTGTTGTAAAAATCACCTCAGGTTTATAGGGCAGCGACCGGTAAAAATCAATGCCGGAAATATCGGGCATCCGTATATCCAGAAACAATAGATCAATCGGCTGTTCTTTCAGCACCTGCAATGCCTGCAGCGGCTCTTCAAACTTACCAGCCAGCCTGAGGTAGGGTGTTTTGCTTACAAAATCTTCCAGTAGCTGCAGTGCCAGGGGTTCATCGTCGATAATTAAGCAGTTAAGCATTTGACAGATCCAGTTTTAAGTTTACAATATGTGTGTCTGTTGTACGGATAATATCCAGTTGGTGCCGGTCTGGGTATAATAATGCCAGACGGCGTGTTACATTTTTTAATCCCAGCCCTCCGGGGGCAAACCCATCCTTTTCTACCAGCGGATTATGAACCAGTAACTGCAATTCCTGCCCGGCTGTTTTGATATGGATCAGGATAGACCCCGGCTGGGTATAGCTGATACCATGTTTAAAAGCATTCTCAATAAAACTGATCAGCAGCATAGGCGCTATACTGAGCCCATCCATATTTCCTTCTACTGCATAATCCAGTTGAATACGATTGCTTAATCGCAGCCTTTGCAGGTCTATATAGTTGTTGATATACTGTATGTCGCGCGTCAATTCTACTTTCTCTGCGCCGGAATCATACAACACATAACGAAGCAGCTCCGACAACTTCAGAATAGAAAACTCTGTATTCTCTGAACGCGAATGCGCCTGGGCATAGATGCTGTTGAGTGTATTGAAAAGAAAATGAGGATTGATTTGCGATTTCAGAAAATTGACCTCTGCATTAAGATTGGCATTTTCGAGTGCTTTTTTTTCATTCTGATTACGAATAAATGAGTACGCCAGTCTGATAAAACCGCCCATCAGCAGCATTAACACAAAGGAACTAAGGGTCCGGTTAAACGAAAGCATCACCATGGGTTTCGGAATGCCAAACAACATCACTTCATCCGGCATTACTCCTATGGGCATGGCTGACTGACCCATTACAGCTACTCCTTTTTCGGCAAACTTTCGCCGAAAGGGCATATTAGTGTCAAACCTCACTTTCCGCACTCCACTTTCGATAAACTCACGATATACCACCGGAGACACCAGCGTATCGGCCGTGCCGGGTGCCGGATTAAAAATACGTACCAATGGCCCTCCGACGTCTCCCATAAAATTAAAACGCAGCGCCATATGCGAACCCAGGTATGCTATAAATGCCAGCAAAACACTGCCAGCATAGGCCAGGTATTTTTTCCGTTCAAAAAGCCGGGGTATGAGTAAATAATAGTTTGTATAAAAGAGAATGATCAGGATTGATTTATCAACGATCTCGCGCGTATAGAACCAGTTGTCATTGATGCGTACCGGGTAAAGCAATACCGGCAGAAAGAAGAGGAGACACCAGCCCGCCACATGAATCAGGATAATCAACAGCAGATGCCCCCTGTTAATGGTCTTCTTCATCCCGAAAAGGGAAAGCAAAAAACTATTCAGGCGTTCCCTGTTTGTCATATATGAGCGTGTCTTTTTCACAAATCTGAGCCATGTCAAAACTAGTGAGCCTGGGGTGCCCTCCATTTTCCATTTTGTTAATTATTAGACGGGAAGCCTTTTCAGCCCACTCTTTATGCGCAAATCCCTGTCCTCCACCTGTTACCGGCATCGACTCCTGGTGAATGAACAGGCTGTCATTTACCAGTATATCATATCCCCAGCCTGTTTCAGTCCGAAACACACGCGCAGAAAGAGCCGGTCTGGCAGGCCGATTGACCCGCCAGGCCAGTCCCCATATCCCCGCCGAGATCAGCAAGGCCGTCATGAGTATCCAGAATGACCACCTGTTTTTACTATTAGTCATTATCCACTTGCTCTTCATCAGGTAAAAATTCATACATATTATCCATCATAAGTGTGCCGCTGCGACCGGTAAGCACAAAGCCACGATTGCTGATCGTAAAGGCCACTGCACCAGTACGACCGGTTTGCTCAAACCCGGTTTTTTCTACCCAGCTATCATTGACCGGATCATAACGCCACGTGGTTGAGTTGATGGAACCATTTTCGCCTGTAGCCAGGTATACATAATTACCAATAGTGAAAACAACTGCGTTGTGACGGGCAATGGTACCCCAGTCGTCGTCATAGCTATCATCTGAGTAGTTATAAATCTTTGTTTTCTCGGCCCAGGTATCCGCTACCGGATCGTATTGCCAGAGATCCTGCTGCACTTCTCCATTGTTAACGCCGGCACATATATAGGCCTTACCGCCAAATGTGAAGGACATGGCCGCTGAACGTTTACTACCACCCACACTCGCTTTTTTGGTCCAGGTGCCGGGGTCTGCACTACCAGCTCCGGGCGTATACTCCCACAGATCTTTCAGCCAATTACCATCGTATCCGCAGGCCACATAACCATTGCCATCTATGGTAAATGCAGAAGCATCGGTACGTGCACTGCCGCCAAAGCCGGCTTTCTGGGTCCAGGTATCACCAGATGGGTCATACTCCCAGAAATCCGACAGCCTTTGCACACCATCATAACCCGTACCCACATATCCTTTGCTGCCAATGGCAAATGCTACAGCAGAGCTGCGGGCGGCTCCCGGCAGATCAGCCTTTTGCACCCAGTAACGGCGAGTCACATTATACTCCCACAGATCTTTAAAGCGCTCTGTATTAGTAGACCCTGTGCCCACATACGCATTATCCCCGATCACAAAACTCACAGCTTCGCTTCTTGCATTGCCTTCAAAATCATCGCTTCGCTTCCAGTTGCCTACCAGCTCGCTATCATCATCGGTAGACTTGGTACAGCTGGGTGCTGCCACCAGAGAAGTTATAATCAGTGAAGCCCCTACCCAATAAGCATACGTCCTTTTCATCTAGTATTAGTTTAGTAGTTTTTATAAAGGCCAATGGCCCGTGTACAGAAGATTTTCGATAAAAGTATCGGCGCAGACCGGGAACATTATCTTAAAATAGATGAACCGGCCCAACATATAGACGAAGCCGGGAGGGGCATATACGATAGAGGAATTGGCGGCAAAAGAGCCATTACACAGGGCAAACAGCCCATAGTCGGCGCAGACATCCTGTTCACCGATTAATCTGCATCATTGATATACTATAACAATTCAGGAGCTACACACCCCAATAAATTGCAGCATTTGATCCTAAAAGCATTTGCGCATGAACCCGAAGCTGATCAGGCTTTCTTTATTCCCCGCTATTATTACCAGCCTTTTAATTGTACAAAGCTGCACACGCAATGAAGTATTATTTGGCTCCGCGCCAGATGAAGGTTATACCAAACTGATTTCTGTCGACTCCGTCGGCATCGAGATGGCCACGGTATTCAGAGATTCCTTCGAAACCAATAATATCACTTCCTATCTCATTGGCCGCTACAGAGATCCTTACCTGGGCACGGTCAGCGGTAAAGTATACTCACAATTCACTATTCCTTCCGAAAAACCGGAGATACCCACTTCAGCAGTGTTTGATTCACTTACCCTGCTGGTGCGCCTCAATAAATATTATTATGGAGACACTACACAAGCCCTCAACTTTCGTGTGCAGGAACTGGCTCAGCCCATTTTACATACCTACAGCTCATTCCTGTATAATACCAGCCAGATAGCTGTAAAGCCTGCCATACTGGGACAAAAACAGATCCGCATCCGGCCTTCTGTCACCGATTCATTTTATATCCGCCTCGACGATGCCAAAGGCCGGGAACTACTGGCCAAACTACAACAGCAGGCCACAGAGCTGAGCGATGAGGCCAACTTTCTCAATTATATGCAGGGCCTCCGTATAGATGTGGACGATGCGGATCTGGGTGCCGTATTTGGCTTTAGGGGTTCAGCTGGTGATATTATTATCCGGTTACACTATCATCATACATTTCCTTATCCCGAAGATCATTATGTAGACTTCACCTCGCTGGCCAACGACCTGGCATTTAACCAGCTCACACCCGATCGCAGCGGCACAGGACTCAACTCAACCGGCGGATATGTAACCGAAATACCGAGCGCTCAGACAGATCACCTCGCATTTATGCAGGCAGGTATGCGGATGCGTATAAAACTTACATTTCCCACACTACGCTCATTGCTGTACAACAACAGCCTGGCGAAACTATTAAAGGCAGAGTTGATACTTCGCCCGGAGCCGCTCTCGTATACAAATGACATGTACAGGCTGCCTTCAAAACTATACCTTACCACTACAGATATTACGAATGTAGAAGGGCAGCAGGTATACGATTCATCGGGCTCTTACCTGCTGCAGGTAGATCCTGTAATTGATGCCATCTATGGCGAAAACACCTATTACCGTTTTAATATCACTCCTTATATAAACTCGTTACTCACTACAGCCGGTACAGAGCAAAGCGGTTTTTTTCTGAACCACGAAGACAGCACCTCTAATCTCAGTCGCCTGGTGCTCAATGACAGATGGCGTGGCAACCAGTCTTCGCAGCTGGTTCTTTCCATGCTCATCATCAACAACAAAAAAGACTAATCTATGACCAGCTATACATTCCGTATACTACTAACAGCAACAGGACTTATCGGCACTCTTCACAGTACGCAGGCACAGAATATGAATACGCCTTATTCTATCTATGGCCTCGGCGATATCGATCATCATGTATATAATCGTACGAGTGGCATGGGTGGTGCCGGCCTCGCCCGTTTATCTTCTTTTTACCTCATTGACAATAACCCCGCTGCACTTACCGGCCTTACCCGTAGCTTTTACCTGATCGATGCCGCCGCCACCGGCAAAACCATCCGTTACCGCGGCTCCGGTATTGATGCCAGCAATAGCAACAACAAAGATTTCTGGATCAAACGCCTTTCCGTGGCTGTAAAGATCAATGGCTTTTGGGCCAGCAGTTTTGGCTTTGGTCAGTTCAGCAATGTCAATTATGCCTATAGCGATAGCAAAGCAGTTGAAGGTTCAACTACCAGGTATACAACCACTCAAACAGGCGACGGAGGCCTCAATGAGTATTACTGGATCAATTCGGTAGCGCTGGGCAAGCATCTTTCGCTGGGCTTACGCTCCTCGATCATTGCCGGGGGTATCAATCGCAACGAAACCATTACTGATGCCGGACTTTCGCAACCGATCCTGACCAAAGTGCAGGACTACTATGGCTCGGCCCGTTTTCAGGCCGGCGGTATTTACACACATGATCTCGGAAAGAAATGGAACCTGGCCCTGGGCGCACGCTTCAGTCCCCGGGTGAAAATGGTGGCCGAGCGGGCTCTCACAGTTGTTGAAGGCAGCACCAGCCTGATCTCAGACAACTTTGTAGGTAATGGCCGATTCGATCTGCCCCGCTCATGGGGTACCGGACTTGCCTTAAAACACAACAACCGCACTACCTATGCCCTCGACTATACATACGAAGACTGGAGCAGCGTGGCAATCCGTAAGCAGGGGTGGCAGATGGTAAGCAGTCATAAATTGTCGGGGGGTATAGAATTTGCCCGCCAGGCCGTCGTAGGAAATATGCTGCTCGAAAAAAGATACTTCCAGGTAGGAGGATTTCTGGCTAAATCGCCATTACAAATCAGTAATAAGTCCGTCAACGAATTCGGCATCACTGCCGGCATGGGCGGCGTATTGGGCCGCAACCTTATTTATACCCTGGCCATCGAAGCCGGTCAGCGCGGCACTACCCAGCAAAACCTGATCCGCGAAAACTATGGTCAGCTTACAATCAGCCTTTCTTACAGAGACTTTTTTCTTAGTAAAGGAAGGAAATACGATTAGATCAATGTGCTAATGTGCTGATGTGCTGATGTGGTGATGTGGTGATGTGCTAATGACGTCTTTGCGTTCTTTGTTCGCTTTGCGTCTTTGCGAACTTTATACTTTTAAACCTTTCTACTTTTTTTGCCCGGCTGCAGTACTACTATCATCGTCTGTTGCCACGCTCGGTTCAGGGTTCCGAACGCTGATCAGCAATTAAGGACTCCCTTTAAACACTTTAAACTCCTTATACCCTTTATACTTTCATACATACCCTTTATACTTTTATACTGTGAATTTGCAAAAAGAAAAGCGGCCCCATTTCAGGGCCGCTTCGTCCGCTAAGCAGTTAGATAGGCGGATACAAAACCAACTTTTAATACGACAAGTTTAATAGCAGTCAATCAAATGCCTCAAGCAGAAAGGCACACTAAAGAGACAAGCACCTGCTTTTATATGCTGCTTGAGATTAAAAAAAAATTAAAAAATCTAAAAAAATAGGCGGACCAATTACGGCCCGCCTATTATACTTTATTGATTTACAATATATTAAAACCAGCTGCCCACAAAGCTTTCATTCACCCGGGCGTCTTTTAAACGGGCCGCACGGCGGCGAACCTTGCGGCGATGAACGATTGCTGTAATGATCATAAGCGGGATGAAGAGAAGTGTGAGGGGTGGAATTCCTACAAAAGATATCCATTTACCACCAAACATATTCCGCATGGGCCGGCGCAGCCTTTCCGCAATCAGGTACATACTGGGCACCATGATCAGGGTCATAAAGAAGGCGAATGCCAGACCAAAGATGATCGTCCACGACAGCGGTTTCCAGAAGGCGGCATTGTCACCTCCGAAGAAAATGCGTGGATTCAGTTCTGCAAACAGGGTTACAAAGTTGATATTGAAACCAACTGCCAGCGGTATCAGCGCCAGGATGGCAGCCAGTGCAGTCAGCAGTACCGGTATAATACGGGTTTTACCCGCCTGCACCACCGCTTCATGTGTTTTTAATCCGCGCGCCCGCAACTCGTCGGCAAACTCAATTACCAGGATACCATTTTTAATTACGATACCCGCCAGGCCCAGGATACCCACACCGGTCATTACCACACTCACCGTCATGCCGGTAATGGCATAACCCAGCATTACGCCTATCACACTAAATATAATTTCCGTAAGGATGATCACCGACTTGCTAACCGAGTTGAACTGCAATACCAGAATGAGCAGGATGATCAGCAGGGCCCCCAGCAGGGCTTTGCCCAGAAACGCAGATGTTTCCTGCATTTGCTCTTCCTCACCGGTTTGTTTGATTGTGACACCCGGGGGAAGCGTGCGGCTGAAATTGGTAATATGCTTGGCCAGCTCGGCATTCACACCCTGCGGTGTAAAGCCCTGTGACAACAACACATTCGAGCGCAGGGTGATTACCCGCTTATTGTTCTTGCGGTTTACACTGCCAAGTGTACTGGTCAGGTCGTAGGTTACCAGCGATGAGATCGGTACACTTTTAAATTGCCCTGAGCTCATATCCATGAAAGACACTTTCATGTTGAGCAGGTCTACCAGGCTATGACGCTGTAGCTCATTGTTGCGCACCTGTATCTTGTATTCATCTTCGCCATCCTTGATCTTGCTGGCTTCAAAGCCAAACAGGGCTGTTCTGATCTGCATGCCGATTTGTGCTGATGAGACCCCTTCAGCCATAGCACGCTCACGATTTACACGCAGTGATACCTCGGGACTTTGCAGGTCGGTATTCATCTTGAGCTCTTCCACACCAGGTGTCTGAATGCTATCGAGATAGTTTTTGAGTGCTACTGCAGACTGAATAAGGTTATCAAAATCTTCGCTGGCTACTTCGATGTTTACAGGTGGTTCGGTGGGCGGACCATTAGCTTCTTTATCAACCGAAATCTCTGCACCAGGTATTCCTCTCATCGCTGCACGTATACTATCGAGGTATGGCGCCGATGATTTGCCATGCCTTTTTTCAAATTCTACAAATGATACCTGTATACGACCCAGCTCGCTGCGGGTACTGCGATCACCACTATTGGGATCTGCCGCACCTACAGCCACATTGGTGATCACACTTTCCACAATGGGGTTGGCAACATTCTTTGCCGGATCCATTCCCAGTACTTTATATACCCGGTCTTCGAGCACACGGGTCACACTATCCGTATATTCCACACGTGTACCCGTAGGCAGTTTGAGGTATACATAGATTTGATTGGGGTCTGCACTGGGGAAAGTCACTGTAGCAGGTGCTCTCAATACAAATGCAAAAACGGATAAAAACAAAAGACCAATTGCTCCGAGCAGCATCCAAACGGGGCGCCATCCTTTCAATACCCAGCGCAGCAGGTTTTCGTAATGGCTCATGATCCATGGCAGTACCCTGTTCTGGAATGAGTGAATCCATTTATCAATAAAGAAATGATTCAGCACAATACAGATCATGATAAAGATGATCAGGTTGCCCAGGAAAGGCGCACCCAGTACATCCAGCAATATGCCCAATGCCACCGGTATCCAGAATCCCCATTTCTTAAACAAGCCCCATTTGCTGGCACTGTGATCCTTTTCCTCATGATTCATAAAGTCAACCGCAAATACAGGGTTCATCAGAAAGGCCACGATCAGCGATGCCGCCAGGGTGAATATGAGCATCAAGGGCAGATAAATCATAAACTTACCGATGATGCCCGGCCAGAGCAGCAGCGGAAAGAATGGCGCCAGGGTGGTAAGCGTACCCGCCAGTACGGGGATAAACACTTCGCCTGCTGCCATCATCGCCGCTTTTGTGGAAGACACTTTGCCTTTCGCTTCCATGAAGATGCGGTGGGTGTTTTCAATAACCACAATGGCGTCATCCACGATAATACCCAGCCCGAAAAGCAGGGCAAAGAGTACGATAAAGTTGAGCGTGATGGCTGTACCCACCACCATATTGCCCAGTGGCAGGAACATAAATGCCACAAACATACTCAGCGGTACACTCAATGCCACAAAGAAGGCATTGGTTACCCCCATAAAGAACATCAGGATCAGCAATACCAGGATAAAGCCAATCACGATAGAGTTTACCAGGTCGTTGAAAGAGGTACGGGTAGAGTTACTGCTGTCGCCCGTAATACGTACGTCGAGGTTGGGAGGAAACTGTGACTCCTTCAGCTGAGCGGTTATCTCTTTTACCTTATCACTGGTTTCGATCAGGTTTTCACCCGCGCGTTTGATGATGTTGAGAGTGATTACATTCTTGCCATCGAGGCGTGCATAGCTGTCTCGCTCCTTAATAGTGTCTTTGATCACAGCCACATCGCGCAGGTAAATCGGGTTTCCTCTTGAGTTGCGCACGACGATCTGCTCAATGTCGCTGGCTGTTTTAAACTGGCCTTTAAGCTGCATGGTACGCTGCATATTACCTACCTGCAGCTGCCCACCGCTGATGTCCATATTTTCGTTGGCTACAGCGTTGGAGATATCATTGAAGGTGATACCGGATGCCTGCATCCGGTAATTGTCTACGTTGATCTGAAACTCGCGCTCCGGAGCACCTACCAGGTCTACGCGGTTGATCTGCGACATGCTTTCGAGCTGATCCTTCAAATCATCGGCATATCTTTTCAATTGCACCGGATCAAAATCGCCGCTCAGGTTCACATACATGATCGGCATTTCCGAAAAGCTTACCTCCAGTGCCGTTGGCTCCTGGGTAAGATCGGTTGGCAGATCCTGTTTGGCTTTGTCAATGGCATCCTTGACTTTCTGAACCGCTATATCCACTTTTACATCAGTACCAAATTCTACAGTAATCGCCGAAAAGTCGTTTACACTGGTACTGGTAACCTTATTGACCTTCACACCGGTAATACCCTTTATCTGCTTTTCGATAGGTTGGGTCACCAGGTTTTCGATGTCTTTGGGAGAGTTTCCCACATAGACGGTTTGTACATAAACCGTCGGAATTACGATATCAGGATACTGCTCCTTGGGCAATGCCACAAACTGGTATACTCCCCACAGCGTCACGATGAGCATGAAGAGATACATCGAGGTTTTGTTCCTGATAGCCCAGGAAGTAGGTTTAAACTCCTTAAACTTCCCGCTATAGTTTTCTAATGCAGACATACTGTTAGTTTATCTGTTGCAGCTTTGAGTCGGCGATTATCCGGCGACTGGCCTGCTGCTTTGCTTTCAAATATTGTTGGTTTCGTCTGGTACATTACTTCGCTTATTGCGCCGAGGTGGTGATCAGCTGTCCGTCGTACAGACCCTGAAAACCTCCTACAATCAGCTTTTCGCCACCGCTGAGTCCTGATTTTACTTCCAGGCGCTCTCCATATAGTTCACCAATGGTCACGGGTTTCTTACGTGCCAGCATCTTGCCATTCTCCTGCGAAGCCACCATCACATATTTGCCGGCCTCGTCATTCTGCAACACATTTACCGGAATAGTAATGGCTGCATTGTTGGTATAGTCCAGCAGCTGTACTTTGGCCAGCTGGTTGGGGCGGAAGTCTTTATCCTGTGGTATCGGAGCTTCAATAGTGAATGTGCGGCTTACAGCATCAATCAGCGGACTCACTACACTTACTTTTGTTGTGATCACTTTATTGTTCAGCTCAGGCAGTGTTACACGGATATTTGTACCCTGTTTTATTCGTCCGAGATAATTTTCTGGCACCTGCACCTGTACTTTCAGGTTGCCCGTATTTACGATACGGATACCTGAGGAGGGCATAGCTGCCGATTGCGGAGAAAAGAACTCACCAATCCGCACGTTTACCACATCAATAGTACCATCGATTTCAGCATATACATTGGCGAGGCCCGCACTTTCCTGCGCCATGCGGAGGTTGGCCTGGGCTGCTTTGAGCTGTGCCGCAGCATTCTCTGCATTGGTTTTAGCCTGCAATACCTGTACTTCAGTGCCGATATTATTCTTCCAGAGATTTTGCTGACGCTCATATACGCTCTGAGCCAGTTTTACCTGTGCTTCTATGCCGGGTATCTGAGCCAGTGCAGCATCTACCTGTTGCTGGGCAATGGCATTATCAAGGCGCAGCACGAGCTGGCCTTTGCTTACGCGCTGTCCCTGTTTTACATGTATGCTGCGTACCACTCCACCTGCGCCACGAGGCGAAACCATAGCCACATTCTGCGCATCGACTTTACCCTGCAGGTCAATATAATGACTGAATGAGTCATTGCCGATCGGTTCAACCGCAACGAGTTTGGGTTTTGTGATCACGACTGAAGTATCCAGCTTGGCGATTTCCTTTTCGAGTGTGGAAATTTTAGTTGCCAGTTCATCCTGCTCTTTTTTGAGCTTTTCCAGCTCCGTCTTCTTTTTAGTCAGCTCTTTGTTGCCGTCTGCAGCACCGCAGGATACCAGTAGCAGCACCACCGTAGCAACAGCAATTATGTTCAGTAATTTTTGCATATCGGTTATTTTTCAGTGTTTGGGTTGGGTTTAGCTTATTAAAGTTTGCCGGTGGCCTTCAGGAAATCCACTTTGGCTATTATTGCGTTATAAAGTGCGTTGATATAGTTGGTCTGAGCCAGCTTGAGATCGGTCTGAGCCGTATTGATCTCTGTTTGCGAACCCGTACCTACTTCAAACTTCTTTTTGGTTTGCTCATACACCAGCTCGGCCAGTTCCATATTCTTTTTCTGATAATCCAGGTTAGATACAGCCGTTGTATAATTGTTTCGGGCTGTCTGTACCTCATTATCTATCTGCAGTTTCAATGCTTCGCGCTGATTGATGCTTTGCTGCATCGACAGGCGTGCTTTTGAAATGCGGGCATTCGTAGCAAAACCAGTAAAGATCGGGATGTTAAGATTCAGCGTAATCGCAGAGATGTCGAACCAGCTGCCGCCCGATTTGAAAAAGTCAAATTCATTTCGCTGCGCGTTTTTGTTATAGTAAGCGCTGAGCGACAGGGTGGGTATCTTGCTCATTTTGTAACGCTGCACATCGAACTGCCGCAGTTTTACACCCATATTGATATATTGAAAATCACGGCGCTGATTGTAATCAAACTGAGATGCGTCCAGTACACCATCGCGTATCATATCATTCGAAAGCGTATCTGTCAGTACCAGCTCGTCCCGTACAGGCATACCCATCAGCACTTTGAGACCCAGGTAGCCGTTGCTGATCTGGTTCAGTGCATTTGTCTTTTCTGTATTCAGGTTTACCAGTTGTACATCAAGCTTGTCGAGATCCAGTTTTTCGGCAAACCCATTGTCGTACATGATACGGGTATCTTTTTTCAGTTTTTCGAGCCGTTCGAGGTTGGCATCGATCAGGTCGAGCTGCGTTTTGCTTACTACCAGCTGATAATACACTTTGTGGATGTTGGCGCGGATAGTCTCCTCGGTGATCTCTACATTCTTTTGTTGAAAATCAATAAGGGTTTTGCGCGCCTGCAGACCCGTGAATACCTGTCCGTCAAACAACAGCTGATTCAATGTAACGCCACCTGTGGCATTCCATTTCACACCAAATGCCAGCTCTTCGAATGTGCCGGGGGTGCCACCAAAAAATTCGGCCGGCACCAGGCTTACGGGCAGCTTGGCATTATAGGTCATGGAGCCGCTGGCACTGATCTGCGGATAGGCGCTACCCGTCACCTCGCGGTTGGTTTGCTGCTGTATCTGTACATCCAGCAACGCATTTTTTACCTGCACATTATTTTTGCGGGCATAATCGATCGCCTGTTGCAGACTCATTTCGTGTCGTGTCTGCGCCATGCTGATTACCGGCAACAGGGCCAGTATCAGTATCCATCTTCCCCGCTTACTTCCTTTCGTCATGGTTATGGTTTTTATTTCTTGCTTGATTATATTTCTGTATCAGCTTCTGTCCTTTTGGAGTACAGATTCCATATAAAAAATTGAGCGTAAGCTCGCATACGATCGCACCCAGGTCCGATTTGCCTGCCGGAAAAGCTTCCGGATTAAATACCATGAACACACTCAATAACCGGTATTTGGCCAGTATATTCACATTGATCTCCGGCCGGTACAATCCCTGTTCCACTCCGCGCAGCAGATTTTCCCTGATCAGACCAAACAGGAAACCCTGCTGGTGGTTTTCCAGTTTCCTGTACGACGAGGGGTGATATTTCTGCATATCATAGATCAGTGCCGGATTGGTCAGCCGCAGCATGTCATCCATCATCTCCATGCCCAGGTATATTTCATGCACCGGGTTTTCGCTACGCTGGGTGCAGATGAGGCATTCATTCTCATTGCTGTTCAGCTCCATATCTACCACGGCCTCTACAAGTGCGTCTTTGTCAGTGAAAAATTGGTAAATGGTCTTTTTGCTCATGCCGAGATGGTGGGCTATCTCGTCCATGCTGATACTGCGGATGCCATACCGCAAAAAGAGTTCGTGCGCCTTTTCTATAATTCTTTCCTGATGATCCATAATCACAAAATCGGCAGCAAAACTATGGAAACTTTTTTCGTTACGAAAGTTTCCATCCTTTTTTTTATCCGTTTATCCCAATCACTTTTGCGAACGCCCGTTGGTCAGAACGCCTGATCTATTTCCCTAACTTTGCCAGCAAATGCCCCCTTTGCAAAAACCCATAAAGACGTCTAACCGGTTGCAGCTCAGAAAGCTGCTTCGCTATTTTGTGCAGGGACTGATCATCCTGGCTCCTATTGCCATCACCGTCTGGGCCGTGGTAGCTGCCTTCAATTTTGTGGATGGCCTGCTGCCCAATCTTATCCACAATCTCTTCCCTTCCCTGCTTGATGTTGACGATCGGGGTAATCCTAAAAAGATTCCCGGCCTGGGCTTCGTGATCATGATCGCACTGATTGTACTGGTTGGCTGGGTAAGCAGCAACTTCCTGATGGGCAGTGTTATCAATATTTTTGATCACTGGCTGGAGCGGACCCCGGTCATCAAATTCATCTACTCATCGACAAAAGATTTCTTTGAAGCGTTTGCCGGCGACAAGAAAAAATTCAATAAAGCCGTACTCGCCAACGTATTTTCTACCGATGTATGGATAGTAGGTTTCCTGACCGACGAAGAAATGGGCAAATTTGAAATGGGATCCGATAAAGTGGCCGTTTATGTACCACAGGCCTACAATTTTGCCGGTCAGTTATACATATTGCCCCGCGAAAAAGTGCGCAAGATCGATGCAATCACTTCGGGCGAGGCCATGAAATATGCCGTAACCGGCGGTGTGGTAGATCTTGAAGAAGAACGAAAAAAACCGGAACTTAGTAGCGACAAGGATTAAGCTCCCTTACGGTTTGGTCCATTTTATTCACGACTAAACCGTAAACTCATGCGTACATTTCTTCGTCTTGCATTCCTTTTATCTTTTACCCTCTGCCTTTCCCCTGCCCACGCCTGGGGTTTCTTTGGACATAAGCGCATCAATTTCCTGGCGGTATTTCTATTGCCTCCGGAAATGCTGGTATTTTATAAACCCCATATTGCTTTTCTGGAAGAGCATGCCGTAGACCCCGACAAACGCCGCTATGCAGTAGCAGAAGAAGGCCCGCGGCATTATATCGATATGGATCGGTATGGCCGCTACCCGTTCGACTCACTGCCCCGAAGCTGGCAGGCAGCACGTGAGCGGTTCACCGCAGATAGTCTGCAAACACATGGAATTGTCCCCTGGTGGATCCAGACCATGCTGCACCGGTTGACGGAGGCATTTCGCGCCCATGATGCCAAACGAATCCTTAAACTCTCGGCCGAACTGGGACATTATATTGCCGATGCCCATGTACCGCTGCACACCAGCAGCAATCACAATGGCCAGTACACCAACCAGCGGGGTATTCATGGCTTCTGGGAAAGCCGTATTCCCGAACTGCTGGCCGATCAGCACTGGGATTTTTTGCTGCAACGCGCCGCTTACCTGCAAAATCCACTTGGCTTTACCTGGGACCGTATACTGGAAAGCGCCCTGGCTGCCGATTCTGTATTAAAACTGGAAAAGGAACTTTCTCAACGCTTTCCTCCCGATCGGCGTTATGCTTTTGAAGAAAGAAATGGCCGCCTGGTACGCCAGTATTCCACTGCTTATACACTTGCATACAATCGTCTTATGGGGGGCATGGTGGAGCGGCGGATGCAGCAATCCATTTTTGGTGTAGCCAGTTTCTGGTATACCGCCTGGGTCAATGCCGGCCAGCCGGATCTGCGGCAATTGGCTCCGGTAAAATGGGATCCGGCCGATGAAGCCGGTTTTGAATCCCTGCAACAGGCCTGGAAAGCAGCTTCCATCAAAGGACGCACGCACGAATAATTGTTATTGGAAAGCTGCGCCACCAGCCCTTCTTTCCTTGTTTATATACTGCAAACCAATGATTGAAGCTTATCTTTGCCCCCTCAATTAAAACCCGGTCAAGCGTGACTACAACTGAAAAAAAGTGGATGCATAACTTCAATGCAGGCCCTTCTATCCTGCCCCGCGAAGTATTTGAAGAAGCCAGCCAGGCTATTCTTGACTTTAACGGCACCGGCCTCTCGATCCTGGAGATCGGCCATCGTACGCCTCTGTTTGAAGGAGTTCTGAACGAAGCAGTATCGCTGGTAAAGGAACTGATGCAACTCGATGAGCAGCATGAAGTGCTGTTTCTCCACGGTGGCGCCTCCACACAGTTTATGCAGGTACCCATGAACCTGCTCAATGAAAATGAAATGGCCGCCTATACCGATACAGATGTATGGGGTACAAAAGCTATTAAGGAAGCCAAACTGTTTGGCCACGTCGAAGTAGTATGCAGTTCAAAAGATAAAAACTATACGTACCTGCCCAAAGGCTTTCACGTACCTGCTACCGCACGTTATCTCCATATTACTACCAACAACACGATCTATGGTACGCAATGGCAGGATCTGGATGCGTTTTATCAGTACAAAGTACCCCTGGTGGCCGATATGAGCAGCGATATCCTGAGCCGCAGCATTGATTTCAACCGTTTCGACCTGATTTATGCAGGTGCACAAAAAAATGTGGGGGCCGCCGGCGTAAACCTGGTGGTGGTGAACAAAGACATCCTGGGCAAAACCACCCGCGCCATTCCCACTATGATGGACTATCGCAATCATATTGCCAACGGATCCATGCTCAACACTCCCCCCGTATTTGCCATTTATATCTGTATGCTTACACTGCGGTGGCTGCACCGCCAGGGCGGAGTAAAGGTGATTGAACAAAAAAATCAGGCAAAAGCCGACCTGTTCTATAATACACTCGATCAGCTGCCACTGTTTCGTGGTACGGTAGCAAAAGAAGACCGCAGCCGTATGAATGGCGTATTTGTGATCGACAACCCCGAACTCGAGAAAGAATTTGGCGAACGCTGCAAGCAGGAAGGCCTGTATGGCGTAAAAGGACACCGCAGTGTGGGCGGATTTCGTATTTCGATGTACAACGCATTGCCGATCGAAAGCGTCATTACACTCACCGATCTCATGAAGGATTTTGCACAGCAAAAAGGATAACCCGTTTTTTTACAAAAAAGGATAAAAGAGTCAATAACCAACTGATGGCAAATATTAAACCTTTCAGAGCCCTTAGACCCCAGCAAAATGTAGCTGCACAGGTAGCTTCGCGCCCCTATGATGTACTTAACAGTGAAGAAGCCCGCACCGAAGCTGCCGGTAATCCACTTTCTTTTCTGCATATCACCAAAGCAGAAATCGATCTGCCCGCCGATACCGATATCCACAGCCAGGCCGTATACGATCAGGCCAAAACAAATCTCAATGACTTTCGCAACAACGGCACCCTCATACAGGAAGAAGTGCCCTGTTACTATATCTATCGCCTCATCATGAATGGCCGCAGCCAGACCGGCCTTGTATGCGTATCATCTGTTGACGACTACTTTAATGATGTGATCAAAAAGCATGAGTTTACCCGGCCCGAAAAAGAAAAAGACCGGATTGACCATATGCAAACCATCCGCGCACAAACAGGTAATGTATTTCTGGCTTATAACAATGTGAGCGAACTGGATGAGCTGGTCAACAACTGGAAATCAACCCATGCTCCTCTTTATGATTTTACTGCCGCCGATGGCATACAGCATACGGTGTGGGCGGTAGCTGATGAAACTGCCGTAAACCGCATTACAACCCTTTTTGCACAGCAGGTGCCAGCCACTTATATTGCCGATGGGCACCATCGTGCTGCTTCTGCTGCCAAAGTAAGCAAGGCCCTCCCCGATAGTGCCGATGCCCGTTATTTCCTGACCACTATTTTCCCGGCCAGTGAGCTGGCTATTATGGACTACAACCGCGTGGTAAAAGATCTCGATGGCAAAGACAGCGATGACTTCATCAGCGCCCTGCAGGATGATTTTATGATCACACAAAGCCCCGAACCGGTAAAACCCGGTCAACTGCACGAGTTTGGCATGTATCTGGATAAACAGTGGTATATCCTCACCGCCCGCAAAGACACGTATACAGAAGACCCTATCGGTGTACTGGACGTGACCATTCTTTCAAACAATGTGCTGGATAAACTGCTCGGCATAAAAGATCAGCGTACCGATAAACGGATCGACTTTGTAGGTGGTATACGCGGTCTCGGTGAGCTGGAGAAAAGAGTAAACAGTGGCGAAATGAGAGTGGCATTCAGCCTGTATCCTGTAACTATTCAGCAATTGTTTGACATTGCAGATAGCGGACAGGTGATGCCGCCTAAAAGCACCTGGTTTGAGCCCAAACTGCGCGATGGGTTGCTGACCCATCTGATCTGATCGGGCAAAGGCTCAAATAAATGTTATAAAAAAACGGCCCGGAAGCCGGGCTGAGTTGATCTCATTAATTTGCGACCATGAAAAAATATGCACTTCTTTTCATTGCAGGACTTACTGCGCTGGCCAGCCTGGCGCAGGGAGATGACCCAAAAACCCTGCACGAAACAGCCAAATCATTCATGCGGTCAGGCGATTTTGACAATGCCGTAGTTGTACTCAAACGGGCACTGAACCAGGATAAAAACAACCTGGAGATGCAAAAAGACCTCGTGATGAGCTACTATCTCAAACGCGATTATGTACGCGCACTGGAAGGCGTAAAGGTATTGGTAGACCGCGATGATGCCGATGAGGTTACTTTTCAGATTGCCGGCAACGTTTACAAAGCACTCGAAGAAGTAAAGGATTGTGAGAAGATGTATAAGAAAGCGCTGAAAAAATTTCCTAAAAGTGGACCGCTCTACAGCGAGTATGGCGAGCTGCTGTGGGCCGGTAAAAACTTCTCGGCTATCGATCAGTGGGAAAAAGGCATACAGGCAGATCCCGCCTACGGCGGCAACTACTACAACGCTGCTCTTTATTATTTCTTTACCAAAGACAAGGTTTGGAGTGTGATTTACGGAGAGATTTATGTGAATATGGAAAGCCTTTCGGAACGCGGATCCGCCATGAAGGGTTTGCTGCTACAGGCCTATAAAGAGAAACTGTTTGCAGAAGCAGACCTGATGAAAGGTGAGGAAAAAAATAAAAGTGAATTTGCCAAAGCCTTCCTTGAAACCATGAGCCGGCAAAGCGGAGTTGCCAACAAAGGCCTTACCATTGAAACACTCACCCAGATCCGCACCCGTTTTATCCTTGACTGGGACGCCAAATATGCGGCTAAATACCCTTTCCGCCTGTTTGACTACCAGCGTCAGCTGCTGCAGAATGGAATGTTTGAAGCATATAACCAGTGGCTGTTTGGCCCTTCCAACGACCTGGCCGCCTACGACAACTGGACAAAAACGCATGCAGAACAATTTGAAGCGCTTGATAAATTTCAACGCAACCGGGTATTCAGGATGCCACCCGGCCAGTATTATAAAGTCAACTGATTTTTCTATACCTGCCAAAGCCCTGCCGACCTACTCAGCAGGGCTTTTTTATATATCCATTTTTACCTAATTTGTCCGACCATTAGCCATTATCGATTTTCCGTTTCAGCTGCCTCTTATTTACTAATAACGATTGTATGATGACTGAACCCCGCAGATTATTTGATTGCATCAACTGGCACCTCGAAAGGCAACCCCTCGATGTAATGCTCGCCGGCAAAGAAGGCGGTCAATGGAAAAAATACAGCACAAAACAGGTTGCTGCCATTGTAAACGAACTGAGTGCCGGCCTGCTGGCACTGGGCATCGGACCCCACGATATGACCGTGGAAGGCCGCGATAAAGTAGCCATCCTCTGCAAAAACAGGCCCGAATGGCTGATGGTAGACCTGGCAGTACAGCAGATTGGCGCCATCCTCACCCCGGTATACCCAACGATCAATGTCAACGAACTGGAGTTTATCCTGCACGATGCACAGGTAAAAGTTGTTTTTGTCAACGACGAAGAGCTTTATCACAAAGTATTAAGCCTGCGCGATAAAGTACCCAGCCTGCAGCACATCTTCACCTTCGAACATGTGGCCAATGCCCGGCACTGGAAAGAAGTACAGGCCCTCAGCACTGCCGCTCACCTGGCAGAAATAAAAAATCTATCCGATAAAGTACGCTACGAAGATGTAGCTACCATATTGTATACCTCCGGCACCACCGGCACACCCAAGGGAGTAATGCTCACCCATAGCAATATACTGTCGAATGTGGTGGCCTGCCTGCCCTGCTTTCCTCCGGGCGACAACCAGACCGCATTAAGCTTTCTGCCCCTCAATCATATTTTCGAAAAAATGGTAAGTTACCTTTACCTCTTCAAAGGCACTTCCATTTATTATGCCGAAAGCCTGGATACAATTGGCGACAATCTCAAAGAGGTGCAGCCGGAAATGTTTACCACCGTGCCGCGACTGCTCGAAAAAGTATATGACCGCATCATGCAGAAAGGCGCCGAGCTTACCGGCATCAAGAAAAAACTTTTTTTCTGGGCGCATGGCCTGGCCGAGCGGTATGAGATCAACCGCAACCAGGGCTTCTGGTACAACCTGCAACTGGGCATTGCCAATAAGCTAATCTTTAGCAAATGGCGTGAGGGGCTTGGCAATCGCGTACGCTGCATTGTGACCGGTGGCGCAGCCTGCCAGGTACGCCTGATCCGTATCTTTACCGCTGCCCGCATTGTAATTATGGAAGGCTATGGTCTTACCGAAACATCTCCCGTTATTGCCGTAAACCGTTTCCAGGAACCCGACCGGAAGTTTGGAACCGTGGGTCCGCTTATTGACACTGTAGAAGTAAAGATTGCCGAAGACGGAGAGATACTCAGCAAAGGCCCCCATATCATGCTGGGTTATTATAAACGCCCCGACCTCACCCAGGAAGCCATCACCGATGGATGGTTTCATACCGGCGATATCGGCACCATGGTAGAAGGCCGCTTCCTGAAGATAACCGACCGCAAAAAAGAACTCTTCAAAACCAGTGGCGGTAAATATGTAGCACCGTTGCCGGTAGAAAATAAACTCAAAGAATCACCCTATATCGAGCAGGTAATGATTGTGGGGCCCGAACGCAAATTTGTAGGCGCCCTGATTATTCCATCCTTCCCCAACCTGCGCGACTGGGCTCGCCAAAATCAGGTACCCGATGGCAGCAATGAAGAACTGATCCGCAACCCGCAAGTCATCAGTTTCTACAAAGACCTGGTTGAAAGTTTCAACAAATATTTCAATCACGTGGAGCAGATCAAAAAATTTGAACTGCTGCCCAATGAGTGGAGCATCGATACCGGCGAACTCACACCCAAGCTCTCTATGAAAAGAAAAGTAATCACGGAAAAATATAAAGATGCGATTGAGCGCATCTATGAGTGAGAGAGAGCTCGAAGGTAAAGGGTAGAAGGCGGAGGGTAAAAGAAAATAGCGAAGGGGCTGCAATTGCAGCCCCTTCGCTTAATTACGATTTTACATCCGAATATCTCTCATTAATGTTCAGGATACCTGATCAGTCTTTTATTTCCTGCCCGACGAAGGCGCTGCGCGTTCCGATCGGCTTACTGATTCTTCACCTTTACCACCTACCTTTTACCCTTCACCTTCTACCTCATTTAAAACCTATAACTCAAAACTTACTACTTATAAGTCCGTAATCGGCTTATACTTTGGTACGAGCGATTTCATGATGACCCAGCCAATCAGGTAGGCTATGGAGCATACAGTAAAGATGATAAAATAACCCGATTCAATTCCTTCGAAGCCGAATACTTTCATATTGGTGTTCTTCGCGTGATCAAATAAAACACCCGAGCTTTTATTGATAATATAAGAGCCCACTCCTCCAGCCATTCCTCCAATACCAGTGATGGTGGCAATAGCAGATTTAGGAAACATATCACCCACCGTTGAAAATATATTGGCCGACCATGCCTGATGTGCAGCTCCGGCTATACCAATGATGATTACAGGAATCCATACTGAGATACTTCCTAGAGGTTGTGCAAATAAGGTTAATAGTGGGAAGAAAGCAAAAATCAACATCGCACGCATGCGTCCGGCATAGGGATTCATGCCTTTTTTATCTACGAAGAAAGTAGGTAGCCAGCCTCCAACAATCGACAAAAGCGTAATCAGGTATAAAACAAAAATTTGTGGAGCACTTTCTTTGGCTGAAAGCCCGTATACAGAGCTTAAGTAAGCGGGCGTCCAAAAAAGAAAGAACCACCATACACCGTCCGTCATAAATTTCCCAACTGCAAATGCCCAGGTCTGCCTGTATTTAAAAGCTTGCCGAAAAGGCATTTTTCTTGCCTGGATCTTCTTGCCAGAAACAGCATCGTTTACCTGGTAATCCTGTTGAATATAGGCCAGCTCAGCAGCATTGATACGCGGGTGCTCTTCTGGCTTCCGATACATGACTAGCCAAAAACCCAGCCAGACAAAACCCAATCCTCCTATTACTATAAAAGCCATCTCCCATCCCCATTCTTTCGCAATAAATGGAATAGTTAGTGGCGCTGCCAATGCGCCAACTGTAGCCCCCGCATTAAAAATACTGGTCGCAAAGCCGCGGTCCTTTTTAGGAAAGAATTCGGCAGTGGCTTTAATGGCAGCTGGAAAATTCCCCGCTTCCCCAATAGCCAGAATAATACGCGCAATGATAAAAAGTGTCACACTAGTAGAAGCGACCAACGCTACATTGCCCACCGTTTTGATCTCTTCAGCTGCACCAGTAAACCCAACCAGCCATTTGCCTGTCAATAGACCAGAAGTAGCAATACCGGCAAATGCATGCAGACAAGCACCTATCGACCATATCACAATGGCCCAGGTAAACCCTCTTTTGGTGTCTAACCAATCTACAAACCGTCCAGCAAACAACATCGAAATAGCGTAAACGATGGAAAAAATAGCCGTAATATCTCCGTAATCACTGTTTGTCCAGTGAAACTCCGGCACTATCTCATCGGTCCAGGTCAGAGAAAGAACCTGGCGATCGAGATAGTTAATAGTTGTTGCAAAAAACAATAGAGAACAGATGACCCAGCGATAACTGGTCATTCGGCTATTGCCGTTGGTTGAAAGCATATCGTTTTATTTATGGAGTGATCGCAAGATTTCCAGAGCCTCTTTCGTTTTACGTTCAATAGTATCAAAACCTTTGTCGTCCAGCAATTGCTTACTAATGAGCTTGCTACCAAGTCCTACGGCGCAAACACCAGCATCAAACCAGGATTTCAGATTATCACGGCTTACTTCTACCCCGCCGGTGGGCATAAAACTCATACCAGGAAAAAGTTCTTTTATCGCGCTTACAAATCCGAATCCCAGAACATTCCCTGGAAATAATTTAACAAATCTACATCCCGCACTTTCCGCCACATGAATCTCCGTAGGCGTCATACAGCCGGGTATCCACAATACTTTACGCAGGTAGGCTACATCACATACATCGTTATCAAATACGGGGCTAACGAGAAAATCGGCACCTGCATCCAGAAAACGGTTAGCCTGATCTGCTGTGGTAATGGTGCCGGCTCCTATGATCAGGTCTGGCAGCTCCTGCAGCCGCAACTGATGCAGCTGCTTCAGGTTTTCGAGCGCCTGTGCGCCCCTGTTGGTGAATTCAACAACACGAATACCCGCCCCGTACAAGGCCCTTACCACATCTGTGCATACTGCCGAATCCGCATGATAAAACAAAGGCAACAGCCCCTGCTCACTGATCTGCCGTATCAATTGCTGATTACTTTCCATATTCATTTATTAGGCCGAAGCCGTTTGCATTTCTGCTAATCGTTTTTCAATAGAAGCCACTGTCTGGCGTGTAGCATCACCTACCTCAAGCAACTTGCCCACAGCTGCAGCTGCGGCAAAGTTGATCAGGTGCTGGGGCAACAGTTGCTGCTGCATGCCATAAATAATTCCGCCCATGAAACAATCACCGCTTCCCACTTTATCCACTACTTCACCGATCGGAAAGGTGACTGATCGCTTAAAGCGCCCTTCATCCTGGTAAACCGCCCAGTATGTATCCGCCAGCCGGAAGGTATAGGCCATTTGTTTTACCTGCGGAAACTTCAGTTTTACTTCCCGCATACTGTTCATGGCCGCATGTACCAGCTGCTCTTCTGTGAGCCCTGTACTTTCTTTAACAGGAGACGTTACGCCCAATAAACTTTCGGCTGCCCAGCAATTACCCATTACTACATCGCAATGACTCACCAACCCGGGCATTACGTCTGTCGGGCTTACTCCGTATTGCCATAGTTTGGCGCGATAATTAAGGTCAACTGAAATAGTCAACCCCATAGTGCGCGCGGCCTGCACTGCTTCGAGACAAACGGCCGCTACTTCTGCATTGAGCGCAGGGCTGATAGCGCTGAAGTGAAACCAGTTGCAATCTTTTAACACTTCTTTCCAGTCGATCATACCCGGCTTTAATCCGGCAAATGCGGAGTAAGCTCTATCATAAATAACGCCGGCATGTTTAAGATCGGCGCCTTGCGGTAAATAATAAGCTCCTATACGTTCACCACGCTTTATGATTGCGCTGGTATCAATTTTCTTTTGCTGTACTTCAGCTACAATTTCCTGACCCAGATAGTTGTCGGGCAAGGCGGTTACATATTTAACCGGCAATCCCCAGCCGGCCAGCGCAGTAGCTGCATTGAGCTCCGCACCGCCAATGTACACGGACATCGAAGTATCCTTTATCCATTTGCCTTCCAGCGCGGGCGAGTAGCGCAGCAGTAGTTCACCAAAGCAGCAAACTGTACCCGGCCTTACTCCATTATCAATATGTTGTTCTGTACTACTCATTGCTATTATCTATAGAAGCGTGGCTACAGGAGCCGGATCCATATCGGTAAATGTTTTGTTTTCGCCTGCCATACCCCAGATAAAGCCATAGTTGGCTGTACCACATCCGAAGTGTACACTCCAGGGTGGAGAAATCACAGCATCATGATTGGCCATAGTGATATGGCGTGTCTGCTGCGGCTCTCCCATAAAATGGAACACCCGATGGTCAGGATGTACATCAAAATAAAAATACACCTCCATTCGGCGGGTATGTGTATGCGGCGGCACAGAATTCCATACACTGCCAGCTTCGAGAATGGTCAATCCCATCACCAGCTGGCAGCTCTGCAGGCCATCGGCATGAATATATTTATAGATCGTACGTTTATTGGATGTAGAAATATCACCCAGCGATACGGGCGATGCTTGTTCTTTGCTGCAGGCTTTTGTCGGATAGCTTTGATGCGCAGGGGCCGAAAGCAGGTAAAATACAGCCGGAGCAGCAGCATCTTTACTCACAAAATTTACTGCGCGCGTACCCTTCCCTACATATACAGCATCGAGTTTGTTTAATTCGTAGCTCACGCCATCAGCCTCCACAATACCAGCACCACCTACATTGATTACACCCAACTCGCGGCGTTCCAGGAAGTAATCGGCACGCAGCTCAGGATGATTGGGCAGTTCAACAGCTGCCGTACCGGGCTGCACACCGCCAATGATCATGCGGTCATAATGCGAATAGGTAAGCCGCACTTCACCCTGACCAATAAGTCCCTGAATTAAAAAATGTTCCCGCAACTGCTCTGTTGTCATTCCCTTCACTTCAGAAGGACTGTTACCAAATCGAATATTCATGAATGTTTAAATGTTTAAAAGTTTAAAGGGTTTAAAGAGTTTAAGGAGTTTAAAGGGATAAATAGCAAAGCCGCCGCACCACACTCCTCCGCCCAATCCTCAAATCTTCAAATTTTCAAATCCATCAGCACATCAGCATATTTTCACATCAGCACATTGTTCTCTCATCGCCCCATCCATCCTCCATCTACCGTCACTATCGTTCCCTGCACATAGCTGGCTGCTGCAGAGGCCAGGAATACCGTAGCGCCTTTCAGGTCATCAGCTTCGCCCCAGCGGCCGGCGGGTATCCGATCGAGGATCGATTTGCTTCGAACCGGATCATTCCGCAAAGCTTCGGTATTGTCGGTAGCAATATAACCTGGAGCAATTCCATTTACATTCACTCCTTTGCCAGCCCACTCGTTGGCCAGTGCTTTTACAAGACTGGCTATTGCCCCTTTGCTGGCAGCATAGCCGGGCACATTAATACCGCCCTGGAAGCTGAGCAGTGAGCAGGTGAAAATGATTTTACCCCCGCCCTGTTCCAGCATTCGTTTACCTATTTCGCGTGCCAGTATAAACGGCGTGTCGAGATTGATAGAAAGCACCTGATCCCAGTCTGCATCGGGATGCTCGGCAGCGGGAGCCCGTTTGATGGTGCCGGCATTGTTGACCAGGATATCGATACGACTATGTGCTTTTTTTACTTTCTCAATAAATGCGTAGAGACTATCGCGATCGGAAAAATCTGCCTGATAGGGTGTGAATTTACGGCCGAGTACCTGTACTGCTTTTTCTATTTCGCTGCCACTGCTTTCGAGTGAAGCCGATACGCCGATGATGTCTGCTCCGGCTTCTGCCAGGCCTATCGCCATTGCCTTACCTATCCCTCTGTTGCATCCTGTAACCAGTGCCTGTTTGCCTGTGAGATCGAATTGCTGAAGTATTCCCATATTTTTTGAATTAAACGGTAGCCTTGTTCAGGCCTGCCGTCTGGCTATTGAGTTGCCAGTTGAAATAATTTTTATTGTTGTTATAGCAAATATCCTGGATCACTTTACCTACCCATGGCAGATCGTTGGGCAATTCGCCCTGCTCGATTTCTTCGCCAAACAGGTCACACAAAATCCGGCGGAAATATTCATGGCGGGGGAACGAAAGAAAGCTGCGCGAATCGGTGAGCATACCCACAAACCGGCTCAGCAGTCCCATATTTGAGAGCGTATTGATCTGTTTGATCATACCGTCTTTCTGATCAAGAAACCACCAGCCCGAACCCCACTGAATTTTACCTGCCACAGAACCGTCATTGAAATTGCCGATCATAGTGGCAAAAAGGGCGTTGTCAGACGGGTTGAGGTTATAGATAATGGTGCGGGCGAGTTTGTTGTTGGTATCGAGCTTATCGAGAAAGCGGGCCAGGCTGCGTCCCTGTTTGAAGTCGCCCATTGAGTCCCAGCCGGTGTCTGGACCCAGCTCCTGCATCATACGGGAGTTGTTGTTGCGCATAGCACCCAGGTGAAACTGCTGCACCCAACCTTTTTCCCAATCCCATTCTGCAAAATGAATCAGCATGGCTGAACGAAATTTGCGTTGCTCCGCTTCATTGAGCTCTTTACCGCCATGTATCTTATGAAAAATGGCATCAATCTCAGACCCGGTAAAATCATCGGCATAGATTTCTTCGAGACCATGATCAGATACCATGCAACCCATAGATGCAAAAAAGTCATGCCGGTTCTGAAGCGCATACAGAAAATCGTCGAAGGATGAAATAGCAATATTTGTAGCAGCCTCCAGTTTACGTACATAATTATTAAACACCTTTGGCTGGCTTACCTGCATAGCCATATCAGGGCGGAAAGCCGGCAATACGGGTATTTCAAAACCATCTTCCTGTATTTGCTTATGAAATTCGAGTGAATCGACTGGGTCATCGGTAGTACAAACCAGTTTCACATTCATCATGCGCAGCAACTGGCGAACGGAATGCGAGGGTGATTGCAGCATCTCTGTACACTGATCGTAGATACGACCTGCACTTTCCGGGTTCAGTATTTCTGTGATGCCAAAATAACGCTGCAATTCGAGGTGCGTCCAGTGATAAAGCGGGTTGCGCAGTGTATAAGGAACCGTTTCGGCCCAGCGCTGAAACTTATCGCGGTCAGGCTGGTTGCCCGTGCAATAGCTTTCGTCTATACCATTGGTACGCATCGCTCTCCACTTGTAATGATCGCCGTACAGCCATGCCTGGGTAAGATTGCCAAACTGTTTGTCTTCAGCAATCTGCTGGGGAGGCAGGTGATTGTGATAATCGATCACAGGCATCTGTTTAGCATATTCATGATAGAGCTGCTGGGCAGTTTTGGTTCGCAGCAGAAAATTTTCGTCTAAAAATTTTTTCATAACAACCGTTTAGGTTCTGATAAATGTCTGGGTCAAAGTGATACACCACGTTTCCAGGGAATAAAGTCATCCTGATTCAGCTGAACAGCTTTGGGAATCACTTCACCGCTGGCAGCCTTTATACAATACTCCAGTATTTCGGCACCCATTTCAGCAATGGTTTTTTCGCCATCAATGATAGGGCCTGTATTAATGTCAATGATATCGGCCATGCGGGTTGCAAGTGTCGTATTGGTAGCAACCTTGATGGTGGGACAAACCGGATTGCCCGTAGGTGTTCCCAGGCCGGTAGTAAATAAAATGAGCGTGGCTCCACTGGCTGCTTTGCCGGTAGTAGCTTCTACATCATTGCCGGGTGTACATACGAGGTTGAGACCTGCATGAGTGGCTGGTTCGGTATAGTCGAGCACATCTTCTACCGGCGAAGTGCCTCCTTTTTTGGCAGCACCCGTACTCTTAATAGCATCTGTAATGAGACCATCGCGGATATTGCCGGGTGAGGGATTCATATGAAAACCTGAACCGGCCCGGTGTGCGGCATCATTATAAGTGGTCATGAGGTGAATAAACTTGCGGGCTGCAGCTTCATTGCGCGTACGGTCAATCAGCTCTTGTTCTGCACCGCAGAGTTCGGGAAATTCTGCCAGCAATATCTTTCCTCCCAGTGCCACTACCAGGTCGCTGCAATAACCCACGGCGGGATTGGCAGAGATGCCGCTGAAACCATCGCTGCCGCCACATTTCACCCCAATTACCAGTTTGTCGAGCGTAGCTGGTTTACGTTCAATTTTGTTTATTTCAATCAGTCCGAGAAATGTCTGACGGATGGCTTCGGTAATGAGTTGCTCTTCGCTTTGCGATTGTTGCTGCTCAAATATGAGCATCGGCTTATCAAAATTTGGATTCCGCTCTTTGAGTGCATCGAGCAGTTCGCGTGTCTGCAGGTGCTGACAGCCCAGGCTCATTATAGTCACGCCAGCCACATTCGGATGGTCGGCATAGGCAGCCAGCAATTTCCCCAGTACTTCAGCATCCTGGCGGGTGCCGCCACAGCCTCCCTGATGATTCAGGAATTTAATACCGTCTACGTTTTTAAAAATGCGGTTGGCCGGCACTACGGCTTCCCGAATGTCGAGTGTAGCTGCCGCAACGTCTGCTCCCTGCTGATATAATCTCAGCAGTTCTTTTGTTTTCTGTTTATACTTATCAGTAACCGCATAGCCCAGTTCATTGTGCAGCGCTTCACGGATCACATCAAGATTTCTGTTTTCACAAAAAACGGTCGGAATAAACAGCCAGTAGTTGGCTGTACCTACTCTGCCATCTGACCGGTGGTAGCCATTAAATGTACGTCCTCTGAATGCTGATACATCCGGCGCCTGCCAGTGATATTGAAAAGGACGGTATACAAAGGGATCTGCTTCATGTTTTGTATTGGCCGTGGTCATCAATCCACCTTCCGGTACATCATTTTGCATCCGCCCCACCGTTACGCCGTACATAATCACCCGGTCGCCCTGTTTCATTGATGTGGTGAAAAACTTATGTTTCGCCGGTATATCCTCTGTCAGCGTGTACTTACGGCCTTCATATTCCACTACACTTCCTTTTGCCAGCGATTGTAATGCCACCAGCACATTGTCAGCCTCATGCACTTTCAACACTATATGTTTCATCTATACAAGTGATTTATTTAAATATTCGATAGTCAGCAATGCGGCAGGATCACCTTCCTGCAATTGCAGCAGGTCTTCTGTAACCTGTGCCTCAAAGCCCGGTAAGGTTGCCAGATCTGTACCCCACAATTCTGCATGGCTCAACACAGCATGCACCAGATCACGTCCGCTTATCAATGCCCATTTTTCCGCAAAGAAATCAGCATGTTCATCCTGGATGGTGTAGCTGCGGCCATTCCACTTGCCTGTAAAGTTGCCATCCGGCTGCTCCTGCACACACATGAGCCGGATATATGCAGCAAAACCCAGGGCCATACAAACCGGCACCTTATTGTGCTGTTGATAATAACGCAGCAGCAAAGGTATATTTCTCATGCGCATTTTGGCGGTATAGTTCAGCGCTATGCTCAGCCAGCGGTGTTCGAGAAAAGGATTACGGAAACGGTCGAGTACCGAGTTGGCAAACGCGCAGGCTTCATTGTAACTGGCCAGCGTACTGTCTATTGACTCAGCTATTTCAAGAATAACCAACCTGCGTACAAATCCAGCCATAGCCTCATCATGCATGGCTTCTTTTACAGAAATAAAGCCGTTGAGATGAGCCAGGGCGCAGGTAAATGTATGGGCGCCGTTTAACAGGCGCAGTTTAAGTTCACGAAATTTTTCAATATCAGGGGCTATTACTACCCGGTTATCGGCAGTAGCAAATGACAATAGCTCCTTTACACGGGCAGATCCCGATTCGATCGCCCAAAGGGCAAATGGCTCGGCTGTGATCATAAGCTCATCCGTATAGCCCAGGCGTTGCTCAAGCTGGGTCTGTTCAGCTGCAGGCAATTTGCCCGGCACGATTCGATCTACCAGTGTATTACAAAAATGATTGGCTTCGGTCAGCCATTGTATAAAATCATTGCCCAACTGATTGAAAACTGCCAGCTCAATTACTATGCTTCGCAGGCGGCTACCATTATCTGCCAGCAGTTCTGTAGGCACGATCACCATACCACTATCTGCAGAGCCGCCCAGCGCGCGAAAACGTTCATACAGGAATGCCAGGAGTTTACCGGGAAAAGACTCGGGCACACGGCCCACTACCTGCTCCTGCACCAGCACAATGCCTACTTCTGTTGTATTGGATACAACCACCTGCATATGTGGTGATGCCGCGCAGGCCAGTACATCCTGCCATTGCTGACTGGCAGACAGCACACGGCTTATAGCAGCGTTGACAACAAAAGTTTCTACTTTATGATCATTCTCAATACCACGGATGCAGGTAGTGAATAAACTGTCCTGTTCTGCAAAAGCGTCTGCAGCACCCTGGGTAGTCGACTTTACCACTACTATACGCCCGTTGAAAATACCGTTGTTATTCGCCTTATTGATAAAATAATCGGGTAGTCCCCGCAGCAATACACCGGTGCCGAATTGCAACACACGTTCCGGCAGATCAAATACCCCGGCAACCGGCAATTCCAGCTCCGGTTGCGGAGGTATCTGTGTAAGATTTTGTTTGTTTAATTGCATCACACCTCCTTCAGTTTTCTTCGGGATTCCAGCTTTTGCCGAATACCCATTTTACAGTAATATCAGTAGCCTTAAGGCCCGACGGCAGATTATCGCGGTACCAGCTAAAATCTTTTCCTCCTTCGCGGTGGCACCCGGTATAATAAACCCGGTGGCCCCAGTTGAATGCTGCGGGGTTGCTAACCCTGTAGATAGCCGAGTCGCGCATGTTGGCGGCAAATACGCAACCAACGAGGTAAAACTGTGCATCGCGATGATAGCGGCCCAGCAGGAAGTTGTCGTATCCGCTGAACCGGCAATTTTTCAATACTGTCTTCGCATCAGCTACAGCAGAGCCATCATGCCAGATGGCAGCAGTGCCTCCATGTGCGATGAAATGACAGTTTTCGGCCCAGGCCCATCCACGGGGACAATAGAGATCCACTCCTCCTTCCATAATGCAGTCCTTAAAATACCATTGCCCATTCTTTACCTCCCATGGACTCACTGTATCGCCACCCCTGGAAATAAAGTGACAGTTAATTGCCTTCAACCGTGTAACATTTAGGGTACGTAAAGCCATTTGATGGCCATCGGTACGAATTACCCGTTTTGCACCTGCAGTATCTAATGGGCAGCTTACGATCCGCTCATCAGGGTTTTCCATTGCATATGTATTACTGACCGTCAGGTTTTTCAGCGCTATATCGTCGGCGCCTACATTGATCGTGGCCACACCCCAGTCATCCAGGTGACTGCAACGCCACTCATCTCTTGCAATGGATGCCTGCAGTATTGTTTCTTCGCGGCTCTCGCCCTCCAGTATCACTTGTGGTTTTTCGATATAAATCTTTTCACGATATATTCCTTTGCGGATATAAATGGTTCGTGGCGATGATGCTTTTGCCGGCAAGCTGTTGAGCGCACCCTGCAACGTCTTAAAATCGCCCGAGCCATCTGCCGCAACTATTATCCGCTGCTGTGCCATCAGGGGCAGCATGGTAATAGTCAGTACCGATATGAGGACCTGTTTTCTCATTTCTTTGCCTGCTTCAGCAGCCAGTAAGCCAGGTCATCTGCTGCGCCCAGGTTATCAAAACTGGCAGGCAGTCTGCGCCCATCCACATACTCGTTGTATAACCAGGGATCACCTACCACCAGCACCCTGCCTTTTCCATAAGTTGCCACTGCCATGATTACACCGTCTTTATCTTCTATCAGAGCTTTGGCCGGTGCCTTTACCGACAATGCGCTGATCTCTTTCAAAAACATGCGGCGCTGTTTAAATACAGCATTGTGTGCGGGCACAGTTACCTCACCCATCGAAAACACATCGTCTTTCACCATATTGCGGCTCACATCGGTAAAACTGATGCCGAATTTTCCGGCCAGCAGGTTGAACTGTTTCAACTCGCAGTTGGCACTGTCGTTACCCATCAGCAGCAATACTCCACCAGCCTTCACCCAATTGCTGATCACGGTAGCATACTCCGGCGTCATATAGTTGGGCTGCGGATTATCTTTTACATGATCAGGATCTACAATGATATACACACTGGCTTTACGCAGGTTTTCTGCGGTTGGCGCTACATCAAGATTGGCCAGTTTTGCACCATACTTGTTAAATCTGTTACCGAAAAACGCAAAACCCGGGTGTGACCATTCTGTCCAGGTATAATGCCAGTAATCGTTTTTACCACCGGCATCTTTTCTCTTTTCACTGTTGAAAAAACGATCGAGCAATACTGTTTTACCTGCACCTGTTTTTGGTGCTTCGAGCAACTCCATTTCTGTGGCACACAAAATGAATGCGCCTATCCCTTTCGGATCATTCACTACCACCGGCTCGCTCATGTAATAAGAAAAACTTCCATCGCGATAAGGAGTGCCGCCAAGTCCGGATACACTCACCGTACCTTTCAGATCGAGCTGGTCGCCATTGTGCTGAAGAAATTCTTTTTTTATTCCTTCATAACCTTTGCGTGCTTTGACCAGGTACGATGCGGGCAGGTACCCCTTACGCACACCTTTAGCCACCGTATAAACAAGCATAGCAGAGGCAGATGCTTCGTGATAGTTGCCCGTCTCACGCGGCTTATCGGGTATATCATACCAGAGCCCTGAAACAGGATCCTGCACATTCGTCACCGCTTTTGCAAAACGTTGCAGAATGGCCTTCATCGTATCGCGGCCCGCATAAGTATCGGGAAAATAATCAAGCGCATCTACGAGTGCCATACCATACCAGCCCAGTGCGCGCCCCCAGATATTGGGAGAGTGGCCTGTTTGTTTATCTGCCCACTGTTGTGCCCGGCTTTCATCCCAGCCATGATACAGCAAGCCTGTTTTGGGATCGCGTGCGTTACGTTCCATCAACGAAAACTGCCGGGTGATATCTGCAAAAGCCGTATCATCATGAAAAATGCTGGCATACTCCGCATAAAACGGTTGCCCCATATATAGTCCGTCGAGCCACATCTGGGAAGGATAAATCTTTTTGTGCCAGAAGCCACCGGCCGAGGTGCGGGGGTGTGTACGCAACTGGTCGCGCAGCAAGGTAGCCGCCTTGCGGTATTTATCTTTACCTGTTACCTGAAACAGCAACAGCAACAGTTTGCCATTGTTGACATGATCAATATTGTATTCTTCCGCTTTATATCCTTTAATACTACCATCGTTCTGCACATAAAAATCCATGCTACGCTGAATGTAGTCAAACCATTTCCCCTCACCTGTTTGTTTCCAGATAGCCTCCACCCCTTTCAATATTACACCCTGATCGTACCGCCATTTGGCCACTTTATCATTTTGCAATAAAAAAGAATCCGGCCATAGCTGCATGGCCGTGCGGGCCATCTGCTGCGAGAGTGGTGCAGGGGATGTTTGCCGTGCAATGCCCGTCATTACCATCATTGTACATCCTATCCAAAACAAATACTTCATATCCTGTCAGTTTTTCTGATCACTGGCTGCCACTGCTCCCAGTTCGTAACTGATGAGCTTCTGTGCAGCTTTTGTGTCAATATTTTTCCAGTTCACCGCAGCACTCCGTTCGCCGCTCACCCGAAAAAGCAACGGAGTACCGGGAAGGTATTTTAATCCATCAAAATGAATACGGTCGCTTTGCAGAATATCAACCAGCGGCTCCGCTGCCGACGACTCGATACGCACATTGCGGAAAGTGATATCACTTGCTTCCTGTATATCGATACCTTTTCGTGCACTGATCACCATATTCTCCATTACAATACCGCTGATGTGCATCTCTGGAAGGCCTCTGATAAAAATGCCTTTCTCCGCTCCATTGCAGTATACATCGCTGATATGAATGTTCCGAAACACCGGAGTGGTTTCATCCACAGGTTTGAACTCTGCTTTTGGCAATTCCCTTTTTTCACCAGCCAGTGCTATCGGATCCTTTGCTGCATAATACATGTCAAACAGGATCGCCTCACCGGGTATATCCTTCATATAAATATTACGGATAAAAATATTTTCCACTATACCCCCACGTCCGCGGGTAGTTTTAAAACGAAGGCCAATATCTGAACCTATAAATGTGCAGTTGTTTACAAATACGTTGCGTACTCCTCCGCTCATTTCGCTGCCTACCACAAAGCCACCGTGCGAAGCATATACAATACAATCACGAATGATAACCGATTCGGTAGGTCTACCCCTTTTGCGTCCTTCCGCATCACGACCACTTTTCATACAAAGAGCATCATCGCCCACGTCAAATACACTTTTTTCGATCAGTACATTTTTACAACTTTCCACATCAATGCCATCACCATTTTGCGCGTACCAGGGGTTTTTAACAGTAATACCCCGCACAGTCAGATCTTCACACATCAGTGGATGTATGCACCAGGCGGGAGAATTCTGAAAAGTAACTCCTTCGAGTAAAACATTTTTACATTCGGAAAACAAGACCATATTGGGCCGCAAAAAATCCTTGATACTATTGAAAAAAGCTGCGTCTTTTTCGGGAGAGAGTACACCGGGGTTAGTGAGTTTGGAACCGGCCAGTGATTTCTGCGAAGGATACCAGGTCTTACCATCTTCGCTCAGCACACCTCCGCGCTCCTGTAGTTTCTTCCACTGACTGCCGGTAAGTTTATCTTTTTTAACCATGCGCCAGGCATCGCCATTACCGTCTATAATACCTTTTCCGGTGATACCGATATTGGTAGCACCAGTTGCTGAAATGGGTGACTGATTACGCATTTGCTGTAACCCTTCCCAGTTTGTTTCGAGTAATGGATACTGATCAAAATCGGCTGTAAACAGCAGGGTAGCTCCCTGTGCAAGGTGAAGATTAATGTTGTTTTTTAAAACAACAGGACCGGTGAGCCACAATCCGGCAGGAACCAATACCACGCCACCTCCCTTGCGATGCTGTGCATCAATAGCCTGCTGAATGGCTTTTGTATTGAGTGTGTTGCCATCACCCACGGCCCCGCTGCGCACAATATTGCTGGTGTCTTTCTTAAAAACCGGCTGCCTGATGACTGGTGGCCGCATCCCGACCTGCCCATGTACGAGCAGTCCGGCAGCAAGTGCCAGCGCCACAGAAAAAAAATTCTTTTTCATTGCAGGAAATCGTTTTTTTTCACCGGTTTGTGCTTACAAGTTTACCCCCAAACACGGTCATAATCAATCATTTCTATCTGTTTATTTACGCAATCGTTACCGGGAACGGTAGCGTTGCAAAAGCTTATGAGACTTTCACTGCCTGACGCGCGAGCAACTGCCAGCCAGCTTTCGTTTTCTGCCAGACCAATAATATCCGCAATTGCACCTGACCGGGGTTACCGCCATCGTTGGTCGTCGCTTTTAACAGGTGACGCACAATCGCTGTCTTACCCACTACCGCAATCGTTTGATCAAGCAGATCAATGGTCACAAAATCTGACTTACCGCTAACAAGCGTTTGAATAAATGTGGCTTTGTCTTCGAGTTTACCGCCACTGTGCCCGTAACTCAGCTCTGGCATTACAAGCCTACTGAGTTTAGCTTCTGTAGGATCGATCATTGCCTGGCGCAACTGTTCCACTGCGTTGGCCACTGCGGTTTCCTGTTTTGATTGTGCCTGGCTGGCCGAGAAGAATAATGCGCTCATGATCACTAAAAATAATTGCTTCATGGTATGTTGTTTAGCTTTCATCATAGACCGGGCAATGACGGATCAGGTTGCCAGCTACCCAGTATCTTTTGGATGGTAAAATTTTTGAGATCCGCTTCGGTTAATTGCTTTGCCCAGCTCACACGCCCTGCAGACTGCCCACCGGGACCAGTACTTTTATATTCTGCATAGCGAGCCGTAGCCTCATTGGCAGCATTGCGCCAGTTGTCCCAGCCGGCTGCCGTAATATGCCGCCCCATCCAGCAACGTATATAGGTAACGCTGGCGGTGGGCGACCAGGGCCGTCCCAACGATACTTTGTTGATATTGCTGTCTGCCGTAAGCTTACAATCTATAAATACAAACCCATACGGAATGATGCTATTGGTAGATGCTGCCGTAACATGCGAATTCTTCTTGCTGTGAATATGACAATTACGAAAAATCGCAGTTGCTGCTCCAAAAATGAAATCGGTTGTGCCTTCAATATAGCAGTCGCGGAAATAATGTTTTACTCCACTGCCACTCAGGAATAAAACGTCCTGAAATCCCGTCATGCGGCAATTAATGAAAGAAGCCCTGTTGCCTTCTATCCGAAGTGCTACCGCCTGGCCCGCAGTGAAGCCCGCATCGTTGGCAAAACTGATATTTTCTGCACTGAAGTCGCTGGCATATACAAAAAAGCTTGCACAGGTCCAGGTATTCAGTGTATCGCCATTCGGCAAACGCGTGCCGGCATGGTTATTAAAAACAAGAATAGTTGAATCTTTTTGCTCACCAATCAATCTTACCGGAGGTTTACGTGCATCTACAATCACTACTTCGCGATACACCCCTTTTTTTACAAATATCTCTACCGGCTGTGTAGTGCCGGGGCTTATTGCATCGAGTGCAGCCTGCACAGAACTGAATGCTGCCGACCCGTCTGCCGCCACCACCAGTCTATGCTGAGCCCGCATTGTGGTACAAGTCAGCATTATTAGCAGGATATATGCAGGGATCAGCCTTTTCATCATCAATCTGTTTTAATGATATGATCAGCCAGTTCTGGTAATGCTTTACGTATATCTGCCAGCACCAGTTGAGCTATCAGCCTTGCGCCCAGTTCGTTGAAATGCGTGTTATCTTCTTTTCCCTGGGGGTAATTGGGATGCTCGCCGGGTTTGAGTTGTAAAAACAGGAGGCGCGATCCCGCCTCACCCAGTTCCTGATACAAAGCCCTGCTGCGCGCATCGAGATCAATCAATGGCACTTTCATGTCGGCTGCTACTGCTTTCACAAGGGGTGTATACACACTGTGCGTTTCAAGAGCCAGACCAGACTTATCAAACTTACGTCGCGATACAGGGGTAAATAAAACAGGAGAGGCCTTACGAGCCCTCACTTCTGTTACAAAACGACGCAGGTTAAGCTGAAAAGAATCCGGTGGAGTATAGCGTTCTTTCTTTTCTACAGACTCATCGTTATGACCAAACTGAATGAATACGTAATCACCCGGCACCAATGCTTCGGCTATGGACTGCCAGCGGCCTTCCAGTATAAATGTTTTGGTGCTTCTGCCATTCATAGCCCGGTTATCTACGACTACCGTTGAATCCCAGAAAGTGGAAAAGGGCATTCCCCATCCGGTTTCGGGCCAGGCTTTTTTCTGTTTAACCGACATGGTAGAATCGCCAGCCAGGTAAATATGTATACGCGATGTTGCAGGCATTTGAAATGAACACAAGATCACCAAATAAACAATACAGAGCAGTGCTTTTTTCATACTCCGGTTATTTTCCTGAAGTCTTATCAGACACCAGGCTGTTAATGAAAACTTCTATATTGGTATATAATTTATCCAGTGTATATATGCCTGCATCCGCCGCATTGTTTGGGTCAAGCCCTTTGCTTAGCTCCCAGTCATCCGGCATGCCATCGCCATCCGTATCGGCAGGTGCGGTTGCTGTAGTCAGCACCGGCCATGCCGCCTGGCTCACTTCATAGGACGTGCCATGTGTAAAGCCTCCCTGCACGTCAATAATTCGTCCGGTGCGGTTTTTAACTTCTTCCACAATACGCGTATCCACTGCATCACGCCGCGGCAGACTGGCTCCGGCACATTGCAGTACACAGGTATAGGCATCTGCTGCTGTTTGCCAATTTGCAGACAGCGCAGCCGCTGGTTTCGCCAGTGTGGCAGCGCGCTTATCCGCATCGGTTGCTTTCTTATCCAGATGTATGCCCAGGTAATTGTTGCGGGAAACATCTTTTGCGCCATCCACATAATTTCCTTCTACATAAAATTGCCCGTAATAAATAGCGGGCTGATCCTGCCGTGTGGGGTTTACAATTCGGTACCGTACCGAAGAAGAGGTGGATGGCCCGTATTTGTAATAATTGTTAATCATGGTATACCGGCCTCCTTCGCCACCATACACACTATTGTGCCCCCAGTTGTAGATCACGTTGTTGGCAAACTCAACCAGTTCTTCGGGACTGCTGCGTATACCGGCAAAACGCGGATTACGGCTTATGCAATGGGCAAAAAGATTGTGATGGGCTGTCAGGTGACGACCTCCCCATATACCTCCATAACCATGATTTTCGTAATCGGTATCACCTTTTTCGAAGTGATAAGAGTAGTTCAATGGTTCAGAAATAATATTCCATTGCAGAGTAGTACTATCTCCATCGTATACCGTAAAAGCTTCATCGGTGCTCCAGCTCATGCTGCAATGGTCGATTACGATATGTTTTTTCCGGTTTCCGCCAAAAGCATCGTCGTGTCCGCTGCCATGTACTTTTCCTTTATTCTGAAAACGATCGCCCAACCGGAAACGGAGATAGCGCACAATGATATTGTCGCCACCAAGCGATACGGGATAGTCTGCCAGGCAAATACCATCACCAGGTGCGGTTTGCCCGGCAATAGTCACATCTCCCCTGATCACTACTGCCGAGTTTAAGTGAATGGTTCCCGACACACTGAACACTATTATGCGCGGGTAGCGGGCTGTAGCAGCCTCGCGAAAGCTGCCCGGACCATCATCGTTCAGGTTGGATACCAGCATCACTTTCCCTCCACGCCCTCCGGTCGTATATTTTCCATAACCTTCTGCACCGGGAAAAGCAATGACCTGTGCCTGACCATACTGGACCAACAGGCATAGTAGAAAAGCCAAAAGGCCGCTGCGCGCGGCTTTATGACTAGAGTGTGTAAACAGGTAAGTACAGTTCATGGGGTATTCCCTCATTGATCAGGTGCAGCACGACGCCGCACCTGATCCTGGATTAATAAATATTATAATGCCCAGCGCGGATCACCTATGGCGCCTCCGCTGCTGCTGGCCGTCCGCAAATCAGACCCTGCCGGTAATGTGAATGTATTCTGGCTCTCTGTCCATCCAAGGTTGACGGTTGTATTGTTTTGCTGGGTAACCAGTGCCGGAAAACTGAGGCTGGTGGGTGTAGCCGCACCATCTGTAAGATTAAAGTAATTGCAATTGCGCATGGTAGCAGTCGTTGCCGAGCCTCTTATAAGGCTGGTGCCGGTGGTTTGTCCGCTCATGGGCGTATTGGCAATAATAGAATTTTCGATAGTCAGTGTGAGCTGGTTGGCATTTGCGTCAACAAAGAAGTTGTTACGTCCATCGCGGCCAAAGCTATTGATCGTACACTGATCAATTACAATACGGGGTACTACAGGCACGGTAATGTTTGTACTGTATCCTACTATAGCGCGTCCCAACCTGTTGAATGTGGAGTTGATCATTTCCAGGCTTTTGAATTCCAGTTTTTCCATGGTAAAGAAAGTATAGGGACTGAGGTAGCGGCTGTCAGCTATAATGCTGTTGGCAATCCGGATGGTATCGATTTTATGCGCATTGTTTGCTGCACGATTACCTCTGAAAAAGCAGTTGCCCATATTGCTCACTACACAATTGTCTACTATTACATTCTTAAACGTTGCCGCCTCTGCATCGCTGCCCAGGCCTACGAGATTGATGAAGTAAGCGGATGCAGTACCGGCAGCCAGACCATCAAAGCCAATACCACGCAGGCGTACGCCTGCACCTGTGCCCTTCAGCGTCACCTCGCGGTAATTGACTTTAGTATCGGCGGGATTATCAGATACGGAAGCAATTCCTACTGTTTTACCTTCTATCACCAGGTTGGCATATGCGCCTGTACCATCAACACAATTATAAGTGCCGGGCTGCAGACCTATCAGATCCCCGTCGGCAGCCGCTGCTACGGCAGCCACCAGATCATCGGCAGGTGTAAGTACAATTGAGTAAATGCTGGGCTCTTTTGTTGTAAAGGTGATGACACCTTTGCGTACATTATTCTGGTAAATAGTGGCCACATACGCCGTCTGTGCCGTAAGCCCTTCGATTAGCTTCATCGCATCGGTCACATCATCGGCAGTAAGCGGTATTTCACGGCTTGTGCCGCCGGCAGCAGGCGTAAGCATGATGCGCGTAAGGCCGGCATAGGAACGCCAGCGCAGAATTACAGATTTGTCTTTCAGCTCCGCATCCAGTACAGCCGAAAATATCTGCTCACCGGTAATGCGGAATCCATTACTGTGTACCCAGTAAGATTGGGCGGTATTGCCTACAGCATTGGCTTTTACACGGGCAAAATATTTCGTTTCAATCTCGAGCTCGGTTTCTGTGAGGGTAAGCGATGGCGTTTCTGTCTGTTTTGAAATAGGCGCCGGTGTCTGAAACATAGTATCGGTCGATACTTCTACAGTATAGGTCATACCTGCACTGGCAAACTGCGAAGCTCCCCAGTCCAGTTTGGCCTGTGTTTCACCTGCAGTAACCTTGATAGTGCCCGGCATAAACTGGCGGGGCAGGTTGAGGGTTTCATCTTTTGTTTTTTTGCAACCTGCCAGCAACAGCAGCACCACAATGGGAGTGAGCAGGCGGAGCAAATTATTATATGTTGTTGATTTCATCTGGCAATATTTTTTAGGAGTCATATCAATAACCATAGTCCTGTTTAAGGTTGGGGTTGGCATCAATACTTGCCTGCGGCAAAGGCAGCAATTCACTCTTATTGGCAGTGAAATTGGATGCAATGATGTTGATGAGCGTAGTGGTAACGCCACTTCCCACCCACGCTACCTCTACATAGCCAGTAGGCGCAGTAGCCGGTGCCGGCTCATAAAACGAATTACTCCATACCAGTGTGGGTGAATTGGCCAGGTAATACATTTTAGCAGGCAGATTTTCGTAAGGCGCTTCCTTATTGACCATAGCCTGCATGGCTGCTTTTGCTTCGGCAAGACGCTGACCCAGCATATTCCAGCGAATCAGATCGTACTTGCGGATACCTTCACCACCCAGTTCGAGCATACGCTCATTCCGCACAGCAGCAAAAAATCCGGCATAGTCAGTGGGTGTTGTGCCGATGAGCGAAGCATTTCCACCAAAAGCACGTACCCGCACTTTTTCATAAGCCGCAATGGCCGCTGCACTGGGACCATTGTTGAGTTCATTATCGGCCTCTGCAAACATGAGCAACACATCCGAAAAGCGGATCATAGGCCAGTTGGTGCCAAAATACTGCGCCTGCGAAGTGAGCTGCGAAGTCCAGTCGCGGCGGAACTTGCCATCGACCATGGTCTGCAGGGTACGGCCTGTAAGGTTTAGACTCTGCGTAATGTCATAGGGAGCGCAGGTCACATCACGACGGGTATCCTGCGGATCAAACGAATAGAAATAAGTAGGTAAAATAGTAAGTGCAGAGTTGCCGGTATTGTTGTAGCGCGGACCGTTATAATAACCCAGCTTACTGTCTCCAAAACCACTGCCACCACCAGTCATGCCTACCTCCCAGAGTATTTCTCCATTGGGTTCCTGACGGTGCGCACAGATAGCATCTTTGAATACAGCTTTGAAGCTGGGATTAAGATTGTGATCCTGCTGACGGGTCATAATGGCTTCACACTCCTGCCGGGCTATCTGGTAAAAATCTTTATAATTGGCTGCACGCTCCATTTGTTTGCTCCTGCGCAGTGAATAGCCGCCACGGTAAAGCGCAATACGTGCACGCAGTCCGCGTACAGCGCCCTGTGTGATGCGCTCATTGGTAACCGTACTTTCTGTACGCCAGGGCACCAGCGTAGTAGCTTCGGCCAGGTCGGCCAGCAGCCGGTCATAAATCGTATCGCGGTCCGTTTTAGATTTGAAAAGATCCGTTTCGAGACTGGAAGGTAAAAACTGGGCTGGCACATCGCCCCAGTTGCGGATCAGCTCCATATAAAACTGCGCACGCAGGGTAAGCGCTTCGCCATACAGATGGCGCAACTTTTTCTTTTCAGATTCCGATCCACTGTTGTACATGCTCATGCGGGGAATATTGTAAATACAGATATTGGCCCGCTCTATGCCCGCATACAATTGATTGAAGGGATTGGCCAACTGCGTATTACTGGGCTTTGCGTTGTAGCGGGCAATATCACGGCGCTCGTTGTCGCCGGCTGCACCGCTTTGTCCCATCATTTCATCATTATCATACGGATAATACATGCTGATGCGGATACCATAGCCCTGGTCGCCACCCAACGCCGAATAAGCCCCCATCACTGCCAGGTCGGCATTGGTAGTATTGCTGAAAATATAATCTGTGCCGAAAGATGATACCGGCTCTACATTCAGATATTTTTTACAGGACCCCAACAGCAAGGATGCGCCTGCAGTCATGAGTACTGTAACGGCCCATTTTGAAAATGCTTTTGCTTTCATTTTATTCTTTGTTGAAGGGTTTAGAAGGTAAGATTAAGTCCACAGATAAAGGCTCGGCTGCGCGGATATGCAGAGTAGTCCACACCGGGAGTAAGTGGAGTGCTGCGGCGCGTATTCACCTCCGGATCATAACCCGTATAGCGGGTCCATACCGCCAGGTTATTGACCGTAGCGTACACTCTTAAGTTTTCAATCTTCGCCTTCTTCAGCAATCTGGAAGGCAGCGAATAGCCGAGCGTAATATTATTGACCCTAAGAAAAGAACCATCTTCGATAGCCCATGAGTGCACGTAGAAAGAACTGGCACTGCGAAGAGGCGCCCAGAGTTTTGCATTTTCATTCAGTTTGGCCAGGGCCGCCGGATCTGTTACCACTACACCATTTTCATCCACCGTGCGCCAGCGGTCATTCATACTGCTCAGCAGATTGGAATTGACTGTGTAGCCACTGGTAAACTCCAGCTTGTTGGCATTATACACATCATTACCTACCTGGAAGTTTAAGAAAATACTGAGATCAAAATTGCGGTAAGAAAACTGCTGATTCAGACCACCAAAGAATTTGGGCTGTGTGTTACCAATGATTCCACGATCCTTATCATCGATCACATTATCACCATTCGTATCCTTAAATTTCAGCATACCTGGCTGAGGTGCTGTAGCTGTGATACCCGAGTTGTTGGCCACATTTGCCTTCAGCGTATACACACCATTGTTGTAATCGAAATCATTCACTGTATAATAACCATCTGTAAACAGTCCCCAGATGGTACCCACTGGCTGGCCGGGTTTTACGAGATAGTCCGCCGGCTGGTTGGCACCACCCCATCCAGACGAAAACAGGAAGAAGTCCTGGTATTTGCCCAGTGTTTCGATATTGTTTTTATTAAAGGAAATATTGAAATTGGCGCGCCAGGTAAAGTTGCGGTTTGCAACAGGTGTACCATTGATCTGCAGTTCAATACCTTTATTGGAAGTAGCTCCCACGTTCTGAATCTGCTGCGTGTATCCCGAACTGGTGGGTACGGGTACATTTACCAGCAGATCGCTCGTTGTATTTTTATACGCATCAGCTGAGATCTGCAAGCGGTCATTGAATAACCCTATATCAAGACCCAGGTTACGCGAAACCGTTGTTTCCCATACCAGGTTGGCATTGGCCAGTTCGGAAGGCCGGAAAGCTGTAATCAGCTGGTCGTTGATACTGTAATAGGTATTGGCTACAAACTGTGTGAGATAAAGAAAATCGTTGATGCGGTTATTACCTGCACGTCCATAGCTCATACGCAGTTTCAGATCACTGATAGTGGGCTTCAGGTTCTCCATGAACCGCTCTTCAGAAATACGCCAGGCGAGGGTGCCGGAGGGGAAATATCCCCAGCGGTTACCTTCGGCAAACTTGCTGGACCCATCTGCACGCAGGGTGAAACTTGCCAGGTATTTTTTATCAAATGCATAATTGACACGGCCGAAGAAAGAGAAAACACGGCTGGTAACTTCGGTCGAAGTAGGCGGGGGCTGTGTGGCACCGGTAGGAGCACTGCCCAGGCCCATATTTCCCAGCGCTGCTTTGGGTGTAATGCCTACTGGAAAATAACGGGTTTCGATACCATAGGTCTTATATACTGTTTCAAACAACTCCTGGCCCAGCACTACGCCCAGATCGTTGCGGTCGCTGAAAGCAGTACCCGACTTGTTCATAGTAAAGCTGAGTACATTGGAATTATTAAGCGTATTGCGGGTTTGTGTGTTGATAGAGGCCGTGGGCATATTGGAGTTTTGCCGGGCTATAGAAGTAATGGTATCATTAAATGCATTCTGACGCACGTTGCTGATATCGTAACCCAGTGTAGATCGGAAAGACAGGAAACGATTGATCTCATAATTGAAATAACCGCTGAAGTTGGACGTGCTGTTGTAATTACGGCGGTATTCTGCCTGGTTGAGCAATATAGGATTGACCAGCGAAAGACTGTTGGCATTTGTTTCCAGTGCATAATCCGGATCATAGTCCATAATATCCTGTCCGCCCATAAGAATAGGGCGGTACTTGATAGCATGACGCAGGCGGTTGGTAGCCGATGATCCGGCGTTGGCTGTACCCGCACCATTTACAGTCGTATTATTGTACCGCACTGTCATACCTACTTTCAGTTTGTTATTGACTGTATGGTCGAAACGGAAATTGATGAGTTTGCGATCAAAATCGGAGCCCAGCATAATGCCGTCTTCTGTATTGGAAGTAACGCTGAGATTGAATTTGGTAGAGGCGGTGCCACCCATTACACTTACATTATGCGTTTGCATGAGTGCATTGCGGCCAAACATTTCATCCTGCCAGTCTACAAAGGGCACATTTTTATACAACTCCAGATCTTCCCAGCGGCCATAGGTGTTTTGAAAACCGTCTCTTTCTGACAAACTGCCGCGGGTACGTTCATACTGATACATCACAAAATCGTAAGGATGCATCACATCCAGCGCATTGGCGAGCTGACGTACACCAACCAATCCATTATAATTGATACGAGTTTTCATGGCTTTGCCACCCTTGGTAGTAATGATCACCACCCCATTGGCCCCACGGGCACCATAGATAGCCGTAGCAGATGCATCTTTGAGTACATCGATACTTTCAATATCCTGTGGTGCCAGTACAGACAGGGCATTTTCGACCTGAATACCATCTACCACATACAACGGCGAATTGTCTTGTGTAATCGAACCGCCACCACGTACCCTGATCACGGCACTGGCATCGGGTGAGCCTTCTGACTGCGTGATCTGCACACCTGCCAGGCGGCCGGTGAGTGCTTCAGAAACAGAATTGACAGGAATATCTTTTAAATCGCGGGCGCCAACAGAAGATACTGAACTGAGCAGATCACGGCGCTTTACGGTCTGATAACCGATGATGACTACATCATCGAGCGATTTTACTTCGGCTACAAGTGATGCCTCTACCGAAGATTTGTTGCCAACTTCCAGTTCAACAGGTACAAAGCCGGTGTGGGTGATCACCAGCACTGCTTTATCGTTGTTGATAGAAATGGTAAAACGCCCCTGCTGGTTGCTGAGGGCGGTAATTTTGGTTCCTTTTACCGCTACCGTGGCTCCTTCCACAGGTTGACGGGTATCGGCGGAGGTGATCACACCCGATACCTGGCGATCCTGTGCAAATGCCCTTAGCAGGCAGGCATTCAGCAACAGGCACAGGAACAGTAACTTTTTCATACTGCAATCGTTTTGATTAGAAAACTGGTTTGGGTTGTCGCAATCTCACCAACGGAAAGAAGAAGTACCTGTCTGATTATCCTGCGGGATGCCGAAGATCTCTGACAACGCCGCAGTACGGGTAGAACAAATAGGAATTGTTTTACACATGACAAGCAAAACCTGTGACCGTTAGTATCGACAAGTCTAGGCAGTTTTTATTTATTGAGTCAAGATAATCAGCGCTTTATTTACGCAATCGTTCCCGGCAACGATCTCATTGGCGTTCCCGGATGCGGCTTTTAGATCGATGTAGCTGCATTCGTCTTTATATGCTCCTGTAGTTAGTGCCTGCCACTCCGCTTAAATTGGTTATTTTTAGGGGTATTTTTTTCCGTTATAAACGGCTCTAGACCCTGATCACCATGAAGTTTGAAGCGGTAACCATAAAAGATATAGCAAAGGCACTCGGATTATCTACCTCAACCGTATCGCGGGCACTGCGCGATAGCTATGAAATCAGCCCTGAAACAAAACGCCTGGTACTGGAATATGCCGAAAAGATCAATTACCATCCCAACCCGATTGCCCTGGGTCTTAAAGAACGCCGCACGCGGTCTATCGGTGTTATTGTGGCAGAAATAGCCAATAGTTTTTTCTCCCAGGCCATTGATGGTATCGAATCCATCGCTTATCACAACGGATATAATGTTATCATTTCTCAAAGTCGTGAATCGAGTGAGCGGGAACAGATAAATCTCAATTATCTCACTTCGCGCTCTATTGACGGGCTGATCGTATCGGTATCGTCCGAAACAACCGACTTCAGCAATTTCCGCGAGCTGTTTGAGCGTGGCATGCCGATCGTGTTCTTTGACCGGATTGTAAGCGAAATAAAAACACATAAGGTAATTGTAGACAGCTATCAGGGAGCTTATGATGCCACGCGGCACCTGGTGACCAACGGTTATCAGCGCATTGCAGCCATTGCCAGTAGTGAGTCGCTTTCCATTACCCGCGACAGGCTGGCAGGTTACCGCGCAGCATTAGCAGAGAGTGGCCTGGCGCTGCCCGATGAATATGTACGTTATTGCCCGCATGGCGGACTTATTCAAACAGAGATCAGCGATGCAGTAGCGCAATTGCTGGCCATTGATCCCCGGCCTGATGCCATTGTGGCCATTTCCGACAAGCTTACTACCGGCTGCCTGCGCGTTTTAAAGACACGTCAGATTGCTGTGCCACAGGATATAGCACTTATCGGATTTTCAAACTCCGATCTCACCGAGCTGATTGACCCTGCCCTTTCCATTATCAAGCAGCCTGCTTTTGAAATGGGTGAAATTGCCACCACCCTGCTGCTGCAAATGATCGAAAGCAAGCGGCCCATTACCGAGTTTGAAACCCGCAGCCTGGCTCCCCAGCTCATAGTAAGGGCTTCGTCGGCACCAGCAGGTTCCCGTTGGGAAACGAATGTGCCACTCACTGCCCGTTGATTTGCAAAATGATTGTGTCCGGCATAGAAACGGAAACTATTGAGCAGTGATGCCTGATAAAATATTTTTCAATTGCGATACTGTATGCCCGACCGTAGCACCGGTTTGAGTGGTCATTATTCTTACAAACGGGCTTTTTTCTTCCCGCTCAATATGGCCCTGCAATATCTGTTTTACTCTCTCAGTTAATGAAGTATTGGTAGAAATAATCTTCCTGATTTCTCTTCCGATAACAGTAGCTGATATTTCCTGTAAACTCTTATCTTCTATATCTCCCCTGAAAAGATCAAGGTGTTCTTCGCTGTAAATCAATGTGGGCTGAATATCAAAAAAGTAATGGATTATATCCGCTATGTCTACTGCGTCCTTCATTCTTCTTTCCGGCCTGTCATCATAAGCAATCAGTTTAAGAAGAATAATAGAGGGCAGGGTTGCTATCCTAAATTGATGTCCTGTTTTCAATTCCATTGCCTGGATACCGGAATTATACACCTCCATAAATCCATTCACCTTAATATTATTCAATCCCTCGCTGGCAAATGTCACACTGTTATCTATTTCAATTTCACCAAAAGGCAATATATCTACCTGTATACCTGACGGAGACAGCATTACAAACGCATTAGTGGCTGCGTTTGTAAAATTTTTCTTTTCCTTTAAATAGTTTCTGATCGTTTGATATTTTTCCGGACTTCCTGCCAACACTGCAAAGTCCACATCTTTTGTTTGTCTTGATACTATATCTCCTTTTGCATACCAAATATCTTTTGCCAATGCGCCAATGATATAATAGTCAACTTCGGCAAAAGCAAAAGCTTCTTCCAGCGCATCAAATATCTCCTTCAACTCACCCTCTCTTATACTACTCCAATCCATCTTTCAGATATTTATTGTAAATCATTGCGGCCGTTTCCTGGCACCTGGGATCATTGGTCAGCATCAGGTCAGCATATACCAGTAAGGGTGGCGCATACGGGTTTCTGTCCAGTTCTTCATCTTTCCAGAATTTCTCGTAAACATGTACATTCCCTTTTTCATCCGGAACAAGAGTCCATTTCGCAGCCAGCTCATTATTTTGATGAGTATATACGGTAAGGCCGGCTGGCACCAGGTGATTGGTAAGCAACTCGCCGGCAGGCTCTCCTCCCCATTGGGTTTCGGTTGCATCCAGTTGTAATGCCTGCCAGTCTCCCAACCTCTTTTTATCCCAAAACCTGTATGTGCCAAGGAGCAATGCAGGTTGAAGCGTCTCCCTGAAACCCGTTAGCCATCTGTCCAGCAGAGCTGCTTTATTCTGCAGCTTTAAGGTAGTATCATTGATAGCAATTATAAACCCCGCATCTTTAAGACCTTCTATTATATTTTTCACATTTCCGAGCGCTACCCCTGTCGCATCGGCCAATTTCCGATAGGGCATATTAATGGCTGCATCGTTGAGAAGCAGGTAAAAAACCATTTTCAGGCCTGTCTTTGTAAAGGCCCGGTTATTGGCCATTTTTTTCTTTTCCTGTGGTTTATGACCCTCAATCCAGATGAAATGATTTCCCTCATTTATGTATATATTCCCTGCAGCATCTATGTATCCGATTCTTTTATCTCTGAGCCGTTCTTTTAATGCCGGGAAAATCGTTTCTGCCACCACTATAAAAGGCCGATACCTGCCAGCCAGTTCAACTATTTTATCGAGCTGATGCAATCTTAGCTCCCTTCTGATTTCTGCAAATAACTGCAGGTTTCCCTTAGGGAAATGAAAATCAACTTCCCCATCTACCTCACCATCCTGAGGTTTCCAGTCAGCTTTTAACCCGGTTTGATTGGTAAGTTGCGCTAAAGCTGTGTTTATAATTTGATTATCGTTCATATGCTATACATGTTCACGGTACGTGAACACACAAATATAATGAACATTTCCGGGTTTTTTACACCTTCGCATCTGATAAATATTTAATCATATTATTATCAATATTTTACACACGTAAATTTATCACTGCGTTTTCAGGTGCAGACTTTTATTCGCTCGATGAGCAGGATATGGAAGGAGCGCTGATAAGAAATAAAAAAGAATATTTTTATTCTGTACATACTGACATAAGGCTGTCACCAGCCGGGTGTTTCTTTGAATTCTAAAACAAGAATATTATGGAAACAAGTACTGCAACAGGCATCACCATTACACCTCATCAATGGCTTAAACACTGGCAGGGCCACCGTGCACTAACCCGCCGTGTCATCGAAGCTTTCCCCGACGATAAGTTATTTTCTTTTTCCTTAGGAGGCATGCGCCCCTTTGGTGAAATGGCTATTGAAATGCTGATTATGGCCACACCAACAGTAAAAGGAGTGGCGACCGGTGTATGGGAAGATGCTAATAAACTCTTTGGCCCCGGCGAACACCCCAAAGACAAAAAGAGCCTGCTGGCAGAATGGGATAAAACAACAGCGCAACTCAATGAACTTTGGCCTACCATCCCCCCTCACCGTTTCCAGGAAGAAGATGTGGCATTTGGTCAGTGGAAAGACAGGACTTCCGGCACCATCCTGTATGTCATCGACAATGAAATTCATCACCGCGGACAGGGTTATGTATACCTGCGTGCGCTGGGTATAGAACCTCCGCATTTTTGGGAGAGATAAATACAAAATATAAAGGGTTTAAAGAGTTTAAAGGGTATAAAGGGTAGAATCAAACCGATTCTTTATACTCGTTAAACTCTTTAAACCCTTTATACTTCTTAAACTTTTTCTACAACTCCGATTCGTCTGGCACAAACAGCCAGCGTAATAATGATCAATTCTTAGCCCTTAAGCGGCTGGCCTGATTACTACTCATACTAAAAGGTATTAAGCCTTGTTTTTCCGATTTGATCTGATGGATTTTGCTTCCTGCAGAGCTATGTCTGACTGGTTGGGTCTGGCTATCCATGGCTCTCGCAATTGATCTATCCATTCGCTTACCTCCGCCAGCCGTTCCAGCCGGACTTCACAAAACCGCTCCCGTCCCCGTTGCCGCACTTCTATCAGCCCGCTTGCAGTCAGTAATTTAATATGCTTGTATACGGCCATCCGGCTCACGGGAAACTGGCGCGAGATGGCATTCACATTACGCGGCCCCGAAGCAAGGTACCCCAATATGGCCCGGCGGGTGGGATCTGCTATTGCCTGGAAAACATCGCTGTTCATATACAACGGTTCAGTTGTAAAATTAATGCAACCTTTAGGTTGCATTAATTTTTTTTCCCCGCAGGCTTTCCAATCTCGAACTTTAGCCCGGCAAGGTCAAAAAAAACATACCAGTATATACCAGTTTATAATTTCAAATAAAAACCCTATTTTTACGCACCATTAAACCTTGCCTCCCCTGATTATGACAAAGTCAAAAAAAATAACCGACCTGATTCAGATTGATGCTTCGCTGACTACCCCAGTGTACAAGCAGATTGTGCAATCCATTCACCGCAATATTGACCAGGGCATCCTTACAAAAGACGATATGCTCCCGTCGGTAAACCAGATTTCCGCAGAATTTTCGCTGGCCCGCGGATCTGTTTTTACGGCTTACAACGAATTGCGCTCATCGGGAATTATAGATTCCATTCCTGGCAAAGGTTATTTTGTGACCAGCACGGAAACCAATCTTACCAAAAAGATCTTCCTGCTGTTCAGCACATTCACTCCTTATAAGGAGACGTTGTTCAACTCACTGATCAATCATTTACCCAAGACCACATCGCTCGATATCTACTTTCACCATCACAGCATGAAGATGTTTGAATCGTTGATACGTGAGCAGGCTGGTTACTACAACACATTTGTGATCATGCCCGAAGTGCATCCCGATACCGCATCTATCCTGTCTAAGCTCGATGCCCGGCGCACTTTCCTCCTCGATGTGGGCTACAAAGAATACAACAAACAATTTCCTGGCGTATATCAGGATTTTGAAAACGATATCTATTCCATACTTATTGACTCACAGGACCTGGTCAGAAAATACAAACGTCTTTTCCTGGTATTTCCTGAATCGGTGCGCACCCGCGATATCATTGCAGGCTTCAATAAGTTTTCGCGCCGCAAAATGGTACCCACATTTGTAGTTCCGGATGCACCGTTGAGTACAATGGAAAAGGGCGATGCTTTTATAGTCATTGAAGACCGCCACCTGGTAGATATTGTGAAGAAAACAAAAGAACAACAATGGCAACTCGGTAAAGATATCGGGCTTATTTCCTACAACGAGACCAACCTGAAAAGCATTATTGCCAACGGGATCACCACCATTACAACTGATTTCAATGCGATGGGCAAAACCATGGCAGACATGATCATGAATGGCAAGCGCGACGTGGTAGAAAATCCCTTCATCCTTATCGACCGCCAGTCATTTTAAAACATCTTTTCATGTCTGAGATCGCAGATCAGCTGGTTCGTTTCTCCGGCACCACACTTACCGGCCCTTCCATCGACCGCCTCAGCCGGCAATTGGGTGACCTGGGAGATATTTTTGCTGATAAGGCCGCCTGGGCCGCCATGCCCAAAGAGCAGAATGTATATGAAGTAGCTTCTTATTTTCCTGTAGCGGAAGGCACACTGGCCGGTTTATTCTTTGGCATAACTTATATAGCAGCGGGTAAGGTGGGAAATGAATATTTCATGACCAAAGGGCATTTTCACCAGCTACGCGACCGCGCCGAGATTTATCACTGCATAGAAGGAGAAGGCATGCTGATCCTGATGGATGAGCAACGCAATACCTGGGCTGAACGTATGTACCCGGGCAGCCTTCACTATATAAATGGCTATACCGCACACCGTACTGCCAATACCGGCAACACCACACTGGTCTTTAGTGCCGTATGGCCTTCTGATGCGGGGCATGATTATGCCACCATCAGCACAGAAGGCTTTTCGCGAATACTGGTTGAGCAGGAAGGTCAGCCGGTACTGATCAAGAACCCTCTTTCCTAATCGCACCTTATGGTGCTCTCCTTTTCCTTATGCTTGCTAACAACAACTATTATATCGGCATTGATCTGGGCGGCACCCGCATTAAAGCGGGACTGGTAGCAGATGGTAAACTGCAGGCGCTCGAAGTTGTACCTGCGGTAGCTGCACAGGGATTGAAAGCCAGCCTGCCACTCATGCAGCAGGCTATAGAGCAGCTCATCCATTCGCAGCAGCTTGACCGCGCCGGCTTATCGGGTATTGCACTTGCCTTTCCCGGCCTGGTCAATTCGGTTACGCAACGCATTCTCTCTACCAATCAGAAATACAACGACGCTATAGATACCAATCTGCCTGCCTGGGTACAGGAACAATGGCAGGTACCCTTTTTTATAGACAACGATGCACGCATGGCCACTGTGGGAGAGTGGAAGTATGGTGCCGCACAGGGCACCAATGATCTGGTTGCAATGACTATTGGTACCGGCGTGGGCTCATCGGCGATCATCAACGGACAGCTATTGCGTGGCAAACATTTTCAGGCAGGCTGCCTGGGCGGCCATATAAGTATTCATTATAAAGGCCGCCAGTGCAATTGCGGAAATATCGGATGTGTGGAAGCGCATGCATCTACCTGGAGTCTGCAGGAAACCATTCTGCAGGACCCTTCACTGAACTACAGTCTGCTTGCACAATCTCCCTGCCTCGATTTCAGCGCTCTTTTTGAAGCGGCTGAAAAAAAAGACCCGTTGGCCATTCGCATTCAGCAGGAATGTTTGGATGTATGGGCCACAGGCGTCATCAATCTCATTCACGCCTACGACCCCGATGTGGTTGTCATTGGTGGCGGTGTAATGAAAAGCGCACATATCATTTTACCCTATATACAGGAAAAAGTTGCCCGGCATGCATGGACACCCTGGGGCACAGTCACCGTCAAAGCTTCCAATCTTACAGAAGAAGCCGGTATACTGGGCGCCGTATACAGCCTGCAGCATCAGCTTTAATACCTGAAGTCATCCTGATTATGAAACCTCCAATTATATCCAACTACGACAAGAAGCCCTTTATTGACATTGCCGCTGCACAAGGTGAAGCGGTGAAGGGCTGGAACGCCTGCCTCGCACGTATCAATCAGAAAATTGATGAACTGCCTGCAGAGAAAAAAATTGTGGTGCTCGAAACTTATCAGGGTGTACGCGACTCAGAGCTCATTGCCCAGCTCAGTACAGATCTGGATGGAACCTTCTTTTATACCCGTGACATTTTTAAAAACGAAGAAGAACTGCAGCAACTGATCTACCCGGATGTGACCGACGACGACATCTTTGGCTTCATCACCCGCCTGGAGATGAAAGATTTTATAGACCCGGCAAAGCTTGCAAAGACGCGTGAGGCGATTGATAGCAGCAGCTCGGGTACCATTTTTATTTATGGTCCGGGTGCTGCACTCATACCAGCCTGCTACGACCTGCTCGTGTATTTTGATATGCCCCGCTGGGAGATTCAGCTTCGCTTCCGCAACAATGAAGTGGGCAACCTTGGATTCAATAACAACAATCTTAAAACATCGCTGCAATACAAACAGGCTTTCTTCGTAGACTGGCGCGTATGCGACAAACATAAGAAAACGTTGATGCAGCATTGGGATCTGCTGGCAGACACTACGATTGCCGGCGAACCAAAAATAGTATCGGGTGCTCTTTACAACAAGGCGCTGAAACAGGCTACGACACAGCCCTTCCGGCTTGTGCCGTTCTTTGACCCCGGTCCCTGGGGCGGCCAGTGGATTAAGGAATATTGTGATATGGATCGCAGCGCCATCAACTATGCTTGGGCCTTTGACTGTGTGCCCGAAGAAAACAGCCTGCTGTTCCGCTTCAACGATGTAATTGTTGAAACGCCATCACTCAACCTGGTATTTACACATCCCCGCACATTACTGGGCGATCCGGTACATGCCCGTTTTGGTGACGAATTCCCTATCCGCTTCGATTTTCTCGACACTATGGATGGCGGTAATCTCAGCCTGCAGGTACACCCGACCACGGAATATATCCGTGAAAAATTCGGTATGACCTATACGCAGGATGAAAGCTACTACATGCTCGATACGGAGGAAGATGCAGTTGTATACCTGGGACTTAAAGATAATATCAACAGCGAAGCAATGATCGACGATCTGCAAAAAGCTCAGCAAACGGGTGAGGCTTTTGATGCAGAGAAATATGTAGAAAAATGGCCAGTCAAAAAACATGATCATGTACTGATCCCCGCCGGCACTATTCACTGCTCCGGTAAAAACAGCATGGTACTCGAGATTAGTGCCACTCCTTACATCTTTACATTCAAATTGTACGATTGGGGTCGCATGGGTCTTGATGGCAAACCACGACCCATCAATATTGAGCATGGTAAAAAAGTGATTAACTGGGGATGTACGCCTGAATTTACCCGCCGTGAACTGGTCAATGCTGTAGAACCTGTAGCAGAAGGTGATGGCTGGAAAGAAGAGCGCACCGGCCTGCACAAACGTGAATTCATTGAAACAAGAAGACACTGGTTTACCAAGACTGTTCACCACCACACCAATGATAGTGTGAATGTGCTGAACCTGGTAGAAGGCCGCGAAGCAATTGTAGAAAGTCCTACCGGTGCCTTTGCTCCGTTTGTGGTGCACTATGCCGAAACGTTTGTAATACCCGAATCTGTAAAAGAATATACAATACGCCCCTATGGTGAAAGTGAGGGTAAAACCTGCGGCACCATTAAGGCATTTGTACGTACCAAACCCTAAAACATCAATTATTATCCATGAGCGATTATGTAACCAAACCTATCCCCGGCAAAAAACCCGATGTGTCTTTTGTAAGCAGACCCTGGGGCAGTTTCAAACAATTTGCCAATAATGAAGATTGCACGGTAAGTCTTATGACTGTATTACCGGGTCAACGGTTAAGCCTGCAGTCGCATACGGGGCGGGCAGAGCTCTGGATTGTAATTGATGATGGCGCACTGGTGCAGGTAGGCGAAGAAGTGAAAGAGTACAAAGCCGGTGATGAAATCTGGATTCCGGCCAGCGAAAAGCATCGCCTTACCTGCACAGGCAATCAACCCGTGCGTGTGCTGGAAGTAGCCTTTGGCAACTGGCAGCAGGACGATATTCAACGTTACGATGATGATTACAGGCGGGATTAACCCTCCCGCTTGTTTTTATATCCTGATCAACCTTTAAAAACATAAAAAACGATTGCCATGTCTTCACACGTAGCCCGGCAGCAATTCATTTGCATTACTGTCGCTATAGGCGGCCTCCTGTTTGGCTTTGATACAGCCGTTATATCCGGAGCCATTACACTGATCAAAAATCAGTTTGCACTGGATACCGTCATGGAAGGCTGGCTCGTAAGCAGCGGACTGGCAGGCTGCATACTGGGTGTGCTCATCACCGGACTGGTGAGCGATCGCATTGGCCGCAAAAAAACCATTGCACTGGCCGGTATTATGTTTTTGATATCAGCGGTAGGCTGTGCCTTTCCTCCTTCGTTCAGCGTACTGGTAATTGCACGCATGATCGGTGGTGTGGGCGTAGGTATGGCATCGGTAGTATCACCCATGTACATTGCAGAGTTTGCACCAGCCAGTCACAGGGGTCGCATGATCGCTTATTATCAACTCGCCATTACCCTGGGCATACTGCTCGCCTATTTTTCCAATGCCCTGCTTGTCAACTATAGCCATCACAGCTTCAACAGCGACTGGTCCAACTGGTTTTTTCATACAGAAGCCTGGCGCCCTATGTTTCTGGCCATGGCTATTCCCTCTGTTGTATTTCTTGCCTTGCTTACACGTGTACCGGAAAGTCCGCGCTGGCTCATGAGCCGGCAGCAGACCGCAAAAGCAACTGCTATCATGCAGCAGGTACGCAGTGCTGATGAGGCCGCAAAAGAACTGGCCGAGATCAGCAAAGCGGCGGGACGCGCTTCTGCACGCCGTATCTCCCTTACTTCGCCTGCCATACGCCTGCCATTAATGATTGGTATAGTGCTGGCCGTATTTCAGCAGTTCTCCGGCATCAACGCTATCATCTACTATGGCCCCAGCATTTTTGAAGCCGCCGGCATCGATAGCAGCAATGCCTTGTTGTTTCAGGTTATTATTGGTGCGGTGAACATGCTGTTTACCATCCTGGCTATACGCTGGGCTGATAAATACGGGCGCAGAATTTTACTCATCGCCGGCCTTACCGGCATTGTGGTATCGCTGGTATTGTGTGGATTGCTTTTCTATACCAACAATACACAGGGGCCGCTGCTGCTGATTCTGATGCTGACTTATATAGCGTGTTTTGCCTTTTCGCTGGGACCGGTAACCTGGATCGTGATTAACGAAATATTTCCCACAGAGGTACGGGTAAAAGCAGTGGCTGTATGTACGCTGGCACTGTGGATTGCAGTGTGGATGGTAGGTCAGTTTTTTCCCTGGCTGCTCGAAAAGACTGGTGCCGCCGTCACCTTCTGGATGTTTGCGCTTTGCAGCCTTATCAATTTTGTTTTTAGTCTGAAAGTAGTAAAGGAAACAAAGGGAAAAACGCTCGAAGAAATGGAAGAAGTATTTATTGCACCTCATTAACAGATAAAACTAACCTGATGTTCTAATACAAACCTTATTGCTGGCTGAATGGTATCTCATCTAATCAACTTAAACTAGTTTACCATGGTACAATCTGCTCTCCGGAAAGTATTACCACTGGCCCTGATGATGGGCCCGGCAGCGATGCATAGTGCTGCGCAAACTACGCCCCTGGTAGTAGATCATCGTTACAGCATCCCCTGGTGGCAAACCTCTGTATGCCTTCCCGATGATCCTGTAAAGACACTTGTAGGAAAAGAAGGTCAGCTCTTTGGCGATTATGGCTACAAAGGCGGCCCCCGTAGTTTTTCTTTCTCACTCCAGTTTGATAGCAGGACTCCTGCCACCTGGAAAGACCAACAATTGCAATCCACCAACTTTCCGCTTTTACAAACAGTAAAAAACAGCGGTACGGTTCAGATCACGGAAGAGACCTTCCTTGAAATTCCCGCTGCCGAAAAAATGTACAGCATTGTGCGCTTCGACAGCCGCCGTGCACTGCGCGACTGGTCAAAGCCTTCTGTACCCTGCGATGCCTCTTTCCAGGATGCCGCCATGGGTGTAAAGGGATTGTCTGGTGAAGGACTGGTAGAATTTCACATTAAAGTACCCGCTGGCGCCCGCCATGCCGTCGCCCTTGGCTTCTGTGAAGGAAAATATGAAGAGCCCGGCCAGCGCGAAATGCGTATTCACGTAGAAGGAGCATCACAAAAAGATATTGACCCTGTAAAGGACTTTGGCTATCGCAAACCCGGTGTGTATACGTTTGAAGCAACAGACGCCGACAAAGACGGCATCCTGACTATCGTAATCACCAATCGCCCTGGCGCCAAAGACCGTGATGCGATCGTTAATGGCCTATGGCTATTCAAAGGCAATGTACCCAGTGCCGAAAACATTGTTGCCGGTAACGCCAACAACCAGGCACTCCTTTATGCAAAATGCGCCAACGTAGGTATGCCCGAACGCCGCTATCATTCAGTCGTTACACTCAAAAACACCGGTAGTACGGCTGCCTCATTTCAGCCTGTACTGCGTTATGCAGGGCTGGATGAGCTGAAAAAAGAAAGCAACTATATTCAATTTGACGAATATACCCGCCTCGCTACCAGCATTGGGTTGGGAGAACTGGTAAAGGACTCCGCAAATCATTACAGCATCCAGGTGCCTGCTGTGCAACTGAAGCCCGGCGAAAGCAAACAGATTGCTGTTACACTCAGCCGTTTCTTTCCTGCTTCGCTGAAGTATACCCCTACTGTGGCTGCCAGCCGTCTGCAGCAACAGAAAGCTGCTGCCTGGTGGAAAGTCAATAGCCCCTCTGCCAACGCCATACAGGTACCCGATGCAGGCATTCAGGCAATGGTGGCCTCCAGCATCCGCAATATCTTCCAGGCACGTGATATCCGCAAAGGCAATAAATCATTTCACGTAGGCCCAACCATCTACCGCGGCCTCTGGCTGGCAGATGGGAGCTTCCTGCTCGAAGTAGGCACCATGCTCAACTATGTAAAAGATGTACGTAGCTGCATCGACTACCTCACCCATTTTCAACTGCCCGATGGTGGCTTTGAGATGATCACTACTTTCCATAAAGAAAATGGTCTTGTGCCCTTTATGGTCATCCGCCATGCCATGCTCACACAGGACCGCAAGTGGCTCGAGCAAAACTGGAGTGTGGTGGAGGGCTGCCTGCGACGCATCAATTACCTGCGTGCAGAAGCATTGAAAGACCCCGCCAAACCTTATTATGGACTGCTACCCAACGGCAACGTAGATGGTGGCATTCAGCATGGCAACGATTACAGCAATACCGAATGGTGCCTCAGCGGTATGAAATGGGCCATCAAGGCTGCACGCTGGCTCGGTAAAACAGCCCAGGCCGATGAATGGGAAAAAGACTATAACAACTGGTTCAGCTTCTTTGTAGAAAAAGCACGGAAAGATATCCGCAAAGATGAAAAAGGAAACACCTACCTGCCCGTAATGATCAATAACGAACAAAATCATGAAGCGCAGCGCGGCCAGTGGGCTTTCTGCCAGTCAGTATATCCAGGACAAATCTTTGACGAAAACCCTGAGGTAAAAAAATGGGCTGAGCAAACTGTGGACATGCTGACCGACCACCGCGAGCAGGGCCTGGTTATTTCCACCGGCTGGATGACAGATGGCCTCTGGACTTATTTCAGCTCTTTTTATGGCCATGCCATGCAGTGGCTGGGTAAAACAAAAGGCATTCCCCAATTACTCTACGACTTCGCCAATCACTCCTCACCCACTATGGTTTGGCGTGAAGAGCAAAAGCCCAATGGTAAGGGAAATGAAGAAGTAGGAGACATGCCACACAACTGGGCCAGTGCTGAATTTGTACGTATGGTAATCCATATGCTGCAGATAGACCGCGGCAATGACCTGCACCTGTTTGAGGCGCTGCCCAAACAATGGACAAAGCCCGGTGATGTGACCAGACTGAATGGTATCCGCACCCCATTTGGCCGGATTAACCTGCAACTGTCTGTAAACAATACGGGGGACAAGGCTACTATGCAACTCAGCTTCCTGGACCCCGGCAATCTGCCCAACAATGTGGTTGTTCATAAAGACAACTGGACAGCTACAGGTGGTACAGACGTGCTGAAAGGTATCAGCAAAATCACTCATACCATTTCACTTAAATAAATGATCGGTTAATTTTATTTCATGTCAAGCAGACGAACCTTCTTACGGCAATCGCTAGTAAGTTCAGCAGCAATCATGACCGGCAAACAGTTGTTTGCCGGTTCTTTTCCTGATGCATCAAATGCCGGCTACCCGGTAGTCGTTTCCACATGGGACTTTGGCAAAGCAGCCAATGCGGCGGCCTGGGAGATACTGAGCCGCTCTGGCCGTGCACTCGATGCCGTAGAGGCAGGCGTGCGTATACCGGAAGCCGATGAAACCAATCAAAGTGTGGGTTATGGCGGATTGCCTGACCGCGATGGGCGTGTTACACTCGACGCCTGCATAATGGATGAAAAATACAATTGCGGCTCTGTGATGTGCCTGGAGCATATCAAGCACCCGATCTCTGTAGCCAGGCTGGTGATGGAAAAGACCCCGCATATCATACTCACCGGCGAAGGAGCATTGCGATTTGCACTGGCCAATGGTTTTAAAAAAGAAAATCTGCTTACCCCCGCTGCCGAAAAGGCCTGGCGCGAGTGGCTGAAGACATCTGAATACAAACCGGTAGCCAATATCGAAAACCAATTGTACCAGCCCGGCAAAGACCCCATGCCAGGCAGCAAAGACAACCATGATACGATCGGAATGCTTGCCCTCGATGCACAGGGCAATATAAGCGGAGCCTGCACTACAAGCGGTCTCGCCTATAAAATGCAGGGCCGGGTGGGCGATTCACCCGTGATCGGTGCCGGCCTTTATGTAGACAATGAAGTGGGAGGCGCTACCGCCACTGGTGTTGGCGAAGAAGTGATCCGTATTGTAGGTGCCCACCTGATAGTGGAACTCATGCGCCAGGGCCGCAGTCCGCAGGCTGCCTGCCGTGAAGCCGTGGAACGAATCATCAAACGTAACCCCGCCCGTGCCAAAGAAATTCAGGTTGGTTTCCTCGCATTGAACAAAAAAGGAGAATATGGTGCATATTGCCTTCAGAAAGGGTTTACCTACGCTGTACGCAATCAGCATACGGATACCGTTATTCATTCCAACAGTATTTATTAATTCATATCAATACCATGACCCCAAAAGCAAGATTTGAACTTTGCGCTTTCAATGTGCAGTCGTGCATCATGGCCGAGCAGGCTGGTGCTTATCGCGTAGAACTTTGTGATAACCCTGTAGAAGGAGGTACTACACCCAGCTATGGCCATATCAAACGTACCCGCGAAAAGATCAGCATCAAACTGTACCCCATCCTGCGCCCACGCTGCGGTAATTATTTTTATGACGAAGACGAACTGGCTATCATCAAACAGGATATTGCAGTTTGTAAAGAGCTGGGCTGCGACGGCATCTCTATTGGCGTACAAAAAATAAACGGGGAAATTGATATCGACCGTCTGAAGGAATTTGTAGAGCTGGCTTATCCCATGAAAGTGACCTGTAACCGCGCTTTCGATGCCACACCCGATCCCCTTCAGGCACTCGAAGACATCATTGCTGCCGGCTGCGAACGTATTCTTACTTCCGGTCAGCGCAGCGGAGCGCCTCAGGGCAGTGCCCTGCTGGCACAGCTGGTAAAACAGGCAGGTGACCGTATTATCATCATGCCCGGTGCAGGTATTACAGCCGGCAACATTGCACAGCTGATGCAGGAAACCGGTGCACGCGAGTTTCATGGTTCGCTGAGGAAGGCCTCTGCCAATCCCATGACCTTTTCCAATCCTGAAGTACTTGACTTCGGCAACGTATACCTGCCAGATATGGATGAACTGAAAAAGATCATTTCTATTTTGCAATAAGCCTATTTAGCAGCATGCAATGGGATAAAAAAAAGAAAAAAGTCGCAGTGGTGCTGGCAATACTGATCCTGTTGCCGGCATTACTGCTTCTTATTCATTTCCGCTGGCAGCAACGTATTCTCATCAATGCATCTGTATATGAAGTAGGGCCGCAACTAACCCAGCCGGCCAATCTTATAAAGTGGTATCCCGGCGCAGACAGTTCCATTTTCCCCGATTACATACAATTGCATAATGGACGGCAACTGCTGGTAAAGCCTCTTCATGCTGCCGCCGTAGAACTCACGGATAAAAAAGAACAAACCGGCTCCGTATGGCTTGCCCAACCCACCGGGCAGGGATTTCAAACGACGGTTACACGCAGCCGCCGCGTATCGCTATGGACATGGTTAAAAGAAACACTGACCAAACCGGCCGGCAGCGAATCCCTTTCATTACTTAAAATGCAGTTGGAAGATCCTGCACGGCATTATGGGTTCTCCTTACAGATTATCCCCGTACAGGATACGCTTATTCTGACAGCATCGGTGACGGTAGCCAGCGGACAGGACAGTACTGCTATCACATATCTGCACACACAACTGGCTGACTATTTAAAAGAAACAGGTGCATCTGCCGGCAATTATCATTTTATATCGCGTCATAACCGGCCCGGCGATAGTGTGCTGGTTGCGGTAGGCCTGCCTGTTAAAAAAGAAAACAAAACCGTCAGCGGAATCTCCTGGCTACGGTTGCCGGGCAATGGCCGCCTGCTTAGCGGCAATTGCCCCATTGATCAATTACCTGCCCTGTACAAAGCCATGAACCAGTATTGTATTGACAAGGGCTTGAAACGGGTGGCATTGCCCCTGGAAAAATATACGGCCCCCGATCAGCCCGTCACACTGTTATTCCCTATTTATTGAGGCAGCAGCCACTGCAGGCTGGCATTGTTGCGTGCCACCAGCAACAGCTCGCCCTGTACGGTACGGATACGCCGGATAGCTCTTACCTCTCCGCTGATGGGAGTATACCCTCCTCCTGAAATAAACATCAGTTGCGAGCCGGCCTGCAGACCTCTGAGCAATGAGCCGCGGTTGGCATCATAACGTCCCTCATAGGGCATAACGCCATAAAAATTACCGGCTGCCAGGATATCTGCGGGTCCCTGGTGATCAAACTGCCCGGTAGCCCACGCAAATACTGGCGATACCTGTGCCGCCACCGGTAATGCTTCAAACGACAACAAGCCCCTGCCCTTATTCCAGATAATGCCCGACCGCAGGTCGGTTGCCTGCAGCACCAGCGCATTATCCAGCTGATCACCAAAAACTTCCCTGACGGTTTTACCGGCAAAATCAGCATAACGGAGAAACTTTTTCTTAATGGCCGGCCATTGATTCTCCAGCTCATCTTTTCCGAGAAAAGTAAATTCACCTTCGGGTCTCGTATAGGTAAGAATGGGATCTATCTGGCCGTTTTCATCCAGGTCCTTCAGATACAGTTTTAACGGAGCAGCCGCACTGGCCTGCAACTTCGAATTAAGCCCGTAGTTGCCGGCAAGGATGTCCATATCACCATCTCCATCCAGATCAGCCAGGGCCAGCGATTGCCACCAGCCCGCAGGTAATCCTGCATCTGTTTTGTGCAACCGGCCCTGCTGATTGGCAAAAACAGTAACCGGCATCCATTCGCCCGCAACAATCAACTCGGGGTAACCATCACTATCCAGATCAGTCCACACAGCCGAAGTAACGATACCCAACTGTTCGAGATCGGCCACTTTTTTGTCAGCAAGTACAAAACGGCCATGCCCGTCATTGACAAGCAGGTAACTATTTTGCGGTTGGCCATAAGCCATGGGGTCTGCCAGTCCGCCTACAAACAGGTCTGTATCTCCGTCTTTATCAAAATCAATCGCCGCAACACACGATTTATTTACGGCAAAAGCAGGAAGAGCATTTGCGGCCTTTTCAAAAACACCCCTTCCGTTATTGAGGTATAGCCTGTCCTGTAAAACAGGGTGATTGCTCCTGTACTCGTTGCCACCCGCCACTACATACAGGTCCATATCACCATCTCTGTCTGCATCAAAAAACAATGCATCTACATCTTCAGCAGCACTGTCAGCTGCCAGTGCGGGTTGCGGACTGATGCGAAAACGGCCATCGGGTTCCTGCAAGGCGAGTATGCCGGGTTGCCCTGCTGCACCGCCTGCATAAAAATCATCCCTCCCATCGCCATTTACATCGGCCACGGCAAGTGCGGGCCCCCTTGCAGATAGCTGGTGCGGAATAAGGCGCTGTACATTAAAATCGTTGAACACATCTTCTTTATGCTGCCAGCTGAGTCCGATAACCGGCGAAAGATCCTGCATCCAGTTACCCATCATTGCCGGTTTTTGTAGTAGACCGGCCCTGGCATTTTTCTGATGCAGGGTTAGCCGTTGGTTTGCTGATACATTGTACAGCATCTGCCATTGCTGGTTGGGCCATATCACCAGCAGGCTGTCAACAACACTGGCTGTATCTAATCCAAAATGCAGTAAAGGCGCTACAGACGATTGAAATCCCCGGGTCAGCATTAATTGCTGGTACTGCTGCTTGTGTTGATTGAACAGATATACTTTGGTGCCTATGCCAAATGTGTTAGGTGCATTGCCTTCAAAACTAACCTGCAGATAATGACGCCGGCCAACTCCATTATTACGGTAGATACCTGCCGGTGCCAGCAGGTTATTTACGACCAGATCCATTTGACCATCATTATCCAGATCGGCATACGCAGCACCTGTTGAATAATTTAAATCGGTCATTCCCCATTGGCTGCTCCTGTCTGCAAAAGTGCCATCGGCTTTATTCTGATAAATAAAGTTGTGCATGATACCATCGGGCATTCGCGAAAGTGCAGCTTCATCGAGGCTTCGGGTTTGCTCGAGGTTCTTTTGCACATAGGCACCAGAGATAAACCGCATATAATCCAGGTCGACCGGGCGTTTTACGATACCGGTTGATACAAAAAGGTCTTTATACCCATCATTATCCACGTCGGCCAGCAACGGACTCCAGCTCCAGTCAGTAGCAGCGATACCGGCCATAAGGCCCGTTTCTGCAAACCATTCTCCATTACCCATATTATGCTGCAGACTGTTGCGCGAAAACTGTGGTTGAAAACCGTTGCGCTCCACTGTGTATTTGTAAATATCCAGCGCATCGCCGCCACTGTATGTTTTCAGAAACTTTTCCTCAAACGGCAACATGTCGGCGGTAACAATATCCAGCTGACCGTCATTGTCGGCATCTGCCGCATCATTACCCATACTAAAACGGGAGTAATGACCGAAATGCACCCCGCCCGATTCTTTGAATGTGCCGTTGCCCTGGTTGAGGTAGTAATAATCATTTTCATGAAAATCGTTACCTATATAAATATCATCCCAGCCATCGTTGTTAAAATCGGCAATAGCCAGACCGAGTCCATAACCCAGGATACTGTTGTAGATACCAGCCTCACGGGTTACATCTGTAAACCTGTTACCCTCATTACGCAACAACACATCGCCTGCCGCCCCGCCGGGTACCCGCCGCAGCGATGTATCGCGATACATTTCCACTGAATGCGCCGACTGGTTGAGCAGATAACAATCGAGGTCGCCATCGCGATCATAATCAAAAAAAGCAGCCTGTGTGCTGAAGCCGGAAAAATCCAACCCATAAGCTACAGCACTATCGGTAAATGTTCCGTTGCGGTTATTAATAAAAAGCTGATTACGCCCCTGCAATCCCAACTTGCCGCTTACCGCACATACATAAATATCCAGCCAGCCATCACCATTTACATCGGCCATAGTCGCTCCGCTATGCCAGTCGGCCAGGCCGGCTGTACCTGATTTTGCAGTTATATCTTCGAAAACAAAATTTCCCTTATTCAGATAAAGCCGGTTCGCCTCTTTGCGGTTGGCCGTAAAATAAATATCAGTCAACCCATCGTTATTAATATCACCCACTGCCACACCGCCCCCATTATAATAATAGAGGTAATCGAGAATGTTCAGCGAGTCGTTTGCTGCCGGCTGATTGCTGAAGCTGATACCCGTCTGATCGGCTTTCAACATTTCAAACAAAGGTTTTTCGTCATGACCGCATGCACAAAGCAATGCTGCCACACTCATCATACCAATCCCTTTCGCCAGTAGTCTGTACATATCAGTTTTTTCGGAATAACAACAATGCGTCATGATTTCTGCCGGCTGCAATCAATGTGTCTTTTGCCCGTGGCAATATCTGCAGGGAACGAACCTCACCCGGCATACGCAGTCCGGATAATTGAGCCGATACAGCGTGAAACGATCTTTTCTTATCCTGCAAGAGCAATATGCCTTCGCTTGCATCGAGCCGGCCCTGTTCTGGTTTTAAGCCAAACAGGTTACCTCCGAGCAGCAAATCGGCCAGCCCATCTCCATTCATATCTTTTACCAGCACCGCATAGATAGCGCTGAGCTGCGCATCAACCGGCAGCGCTATTTTCTCAAAACTATTCTTTCCTTTATTATAAAAAATACAGGACCGGCCTTCCTGTACCCGCAGCACCTGTGCCTGCCTTAGCTCTTCGGGGGTCAGCAATTCCTCAATCTGCCTGCCGGCATAGCTGGTATAATAAAGAACCCGCTTTTTGAATGAAGGCATCTGAGCCACAAAATCACCCTTCAGGTTAAACGGATAGGGCTTACCATCTTTTTTATAATACACCTGCAGACATTCAGACTGACCGTTTTTATCAAAGTCGCCTACATACAGGCTGGCGGGATGATCTGCATCTGCCCGTATGCGGGCATTAAGCCCCGTATTGCCGGCTATCAGATCCTGTCGGCCATCACCGTCTACATCGGCTACCGTAATACAATTCCACCAGCCGGCAGATTCTTCCAGCTCTTTTTCCTTACTGAGTTTTCCTTTAGTAAAATGAAAAAGAGTGACTGGCATCCAATCGCCGGCAATCACCAGCCGGGGTGCTTCTCCCTTTTCCAGTACAGCCCAGGCGGCGGATGTAACCATGCCCAGTTCCTGCAGCTCAGGCGCCATAGAAGCTGTTACATTTACAAATACGCCCTTACCTGTGTTGCGCAGCAAAGCAGACCCCGGTGCTTTGCCATAAGAACCCGCTATACTGCGCCCTCCAATAAAAATATCGGTCAGACCATCACCATCCACATCGGCCGTCACTACACAGGATGCATTGAGCGATACCAGGGGCCAGCCCTTAAATGCCCGGCTGAAGTTTCCTTTGCCATCATTTATATACAACCGCGCCAGCAACTCCAAAGCGCCCGGCGCATGTTCGTTACCGCCCGACACAGCCACGAGGTCCATATCTCCATCACCATCTGCATCAAAAAATGCGGCGCCCGTTGTCTCACTCTGTTTATCCTGATCCCATACAAATTGTGGTAGCTGCTTCAGACTGCCATTAGATTGCTGCAAAAAAATGCGGGCAGACGAACCCGCTCCGTTTCCCATAAACAAATCCATCAATCCATCTCCGTTCACATCGCCGGTGGCTAATGGCGGACCATCGGCCGATATCATCTTAGGAATAAGGCGCTCGCGGTCAAAGTCTATAAAATCATTTTCTTCATGCTGCCTGTTACCAGCTATCCACGACGAGTCGAGCACCTGATACAAAGGCACTGTAGCGGGTTGCTGATATGACCAGTTATTTTTTGCCTCACTTACACGTACGGTAACCGTAGTATCAGCCGCAAGATTGTATAATGTCTGATACTGATGCCGAGGCCATATTATGCGGATGCTGTCAACCCGCTTTACAGTATCCAGTCCGAAATAAACAAATGGTTCTACCGCACTCTGAAATCCCCTGCTGGAAATATTTTCGGTCGTTTGCATTTGTCCGCCTGCAAATACCTGTACACGGCTTCCGATACCAAAACGATTCAGGCTATCGCCTTCAAATTTTATTTTCAGAAAATGTTTCTTCTTTTTTTCTGAAGTCTGATTGCGGTATATAAACGAGCGCATGTTTACATTATTCACTACCAGATCGAGGTCACCGTCTCCATCGAGGTCGGCATAGGCAGCTCCGTTGCTGAATGAAGGCGCACCCAGGCCCATTTCTGCTGCTTTATTCTTAAAGGTGAGGTCATGCTGATTTACAAAAGCATAACTGGCTATAGGTGTTGATTTTAATTTTTCCAGAAAGCTGCGGTAACTAAACCCTTTTTCGATGGCTTTATTGCGCATATCGGCCGCGCTGTAGAAATCCAGAAAATCCTGGTCGGTCAGATCCTTATTGATGCCATTGGATACAAAAATATCTTTCCAGCCATCGTTATCAAAGTCGAAACTGAGTGCGCCCCAACTCCAGTCTGTTGCTTCTACGCCGGCATAGCTCGCTATTTCCCGAAAACTACCATTACCATTGTTTAGCTGCAGGCAATTGCTTTGCACCTGGTGGTGAAAGTCGTTGCGCAGTTTCGCCTGCTGTACGTCGTAGTCATCAAAGCGTGTGGTGGTTTTAAGGCGGTAATCGCCTTCGGGCAACATGTCGGTAGTAAAAATGTCGAGCCAGCCATCGTTGTTGATATCCATTATATCGCTGCCCATGCTGGCCAGGCTGGTATGCCCCATGGCATCGGCTATCACCTCTTTAAAAGAACCGTCTTTTTGATTTATATACAGATAATCTTTTTCAAAAAAATCATTTGATACATACATATCCGGCCAGCCATCGTTATTTACATCGCCGATGCTTACCCCCAGACCAAACCCAATTTCGCTGCCGTAAATATTAGCTGCAGCGCTGATATCTTTAAATATACCATTGTCATTTCGGTAAAAACGGTGACCGCCACTTTCGCTTCGCATATGTCGTATGTTGCGGTCATATCCAAAACTTTCTATCGGCCGAAAGCTATTGTTGAGAATAAAACAATCCAGGTCACCATCCAGATCATAATCAAAAAAGGCGGCCTGAGTGCCAATGCCTTTATCGGCCAGGCCATAAGCCCCTGCCGACTCAACAAACTTTCCATTACGCTGATTGATGTACAATTCATTTTCTCTGAATTGTCCCGATACATCGCCGCTATTGCAGACATAGATATCGAGCCAGCCATCTGCATTGATGTCGACCATATTAACGCCCGTGTGCCAGCGGTTAATCCCTTTCACACCCGCTTCATCTGTCACATCTTTAAATCTCCAGTTGCCCTGATTGAGATAAAGTTTATTGCTGCCCTGGTTTGAGCTGAAGTAAATATCCGGCAATCCATCATTGTTTATGTCGCCTATAGCCACCCCGCCGCCATTGTAGAAATTGCGGAAGTTGAGAATATTACATTCATTGCTGTCTTTTACATTATTGGCAAAACTGATGCCGGTAACGGCAGCATCCAGTTGTTCAAACAGGCCGCTGTTTTCGTCCGGCGCGGCAGCGGGTGAGCCGCAGCGTGTGAGAAGGACAACTGCTCCAAGCGAGCTAATGAGTGCAAAAAATATTTTCATATAACAATGCAATGTAAAAATGTAAAAAGCAGGCGAAATACACGCCTGCTTTTTTATAATCACCAAACTAACTGTTAGAAAGCAGGATAGCCGGGATTTTGTACCAGATTGGGGTTGGCTGCATGCTCTGCCCTGGGTATCGGGAAGATCTCCAGGTAGCGACCGGGGTCAGCATTTTTGGCAGGTACACGTGCATTACCGAACGTACCAAAGCGGATACAATCCTGGCGGCGATGATTTTCCCAGGCCAGCTCGCGGGCACGTTCTGCCAGCAGGTTGGTAAGGGTTACATCGGCCAGTGCCCAGTTGTGGCTGGCATCACCACTATAAGCCCGCTCACGGATCATATTCACATAACCAAGATCAGTGGCACTCAACGCTCCCATGCGGACCGATGCTTCAGCACGCATCAGCAGAATATCTGCCAGGCGGAAGATGGGCACATCGTTGCTTTGGCTGGTAAGGATACCGGGATTGGGAAAGTATTTGATATTACGCAGACCAGCCAGGCGGAATGTATCGGTCGGATTATTTACCTCCTTAATGTTGGCATAGAAGCTGAGGAAACGACCTGTTTGCGCATCCTTAATCTTCAGCGCATCGTTGGTACTTGCTACCAGCACATTTGAGTTGGGGGGATAGCTGTAGCGCTCTGCAAACTGCTGACCAATCAGGTACTGACCACTCCGCTGATCGAGGAAGGTGCGGTATGTATTCTGACCTCTTACTGTGTAAACAGAATTCGTGTCGTAATTGCTGTAAAACTCAGCGTTGCTGCAATAGCCATTCCACGCACCGCTGCTCAATCCAAAGTTGATATTGTTCTGATAGTGCAGTGTCTGGGCCTGGTAGTTATTACCGCCAATGTTTACATTATCAAATGGCACTACAAAAATATTTTCTTTGGAACCTTCATTGTTTTGTGAGAAGTTGTCGTAAAAGTTTGACATCAGGCTGTACTTACCCGACAGGATCACTGAGTCGCACATATCACGGGCCTCTGCCCAGCGTGCTGTACCTGTGTAGATTTGTGCGTTCAGATACAGTTTAGCCAGCACTGAGAACGCCATCCATTTGGTAACGCGTCCATAAGTAGCCGTACTCACATCAGCAGATACGAGGCCGATATTGTCTTTGATTTCTTTTTCTACAAAGTTGAATACCTGCACGCGGGGTGTATTGGTAACCGTATTGGGATTGGTCGCAAAATCTGTTACCAATGGCACATTACCATACAGATCCAGCGCCCAGTAGTAATACAATGCACGCAGTATCTTCAGCTCAGCATTGATATTGTTCAGATTGGGTGGAGCAGGATTCAGGCTGTTGACGATGCTGAGGATAAAGTTGATCTTGCCGATACCTGAATAAAGGTCGGGCCATGTATTTACCACCGCTTCTGTTTCGGCAGTCCAGGTATGCGTCCACATTTCGATGTGCTGACCGGCACCCAGCCAGTCATTGCCGCGGGCCGGAGCCAGCATTTCATCAGAAGAGTGCTCCTGCAGGTTTTGAAATTCGCCACTCGGAATTTGCGTCAGCGAAGCATAAGCTGGTGCAATACCAGCAGCAATCTGCTCGGGCGTGCGCCAGAAATTCTGGTTGGGAATCACGGAATAAACTTCCTGATCCAGCTTGGTACAGGCCGATAAACCCAGCATAAGGCCTGCTGCCAGCGTGATTTTATATACGATATTCTTCTTTTTCATATCTAATCTTTTTGTTGATACAGCAAGCAATTATTATTTAAATGCCACATTTACACCAAAAGTGAATGTGCGGCTGCGCGGATAAAAACCAAGACCTGAAACGTTGGCATCGATATATGACTGTGCACTGTTGCCCGTGGCAATCTCAGGATCCTGCCCTTTATAAGAAGTGATCACAAACAGGTTGTTGGCTGTTGCATATACCCGCAGGCTTTCGAGTCCTTTTACGTTCGGAATATTGTATGACAGCGTTATGTTGTCGAGGCGCAGAAAGCCAGCATCCTCGAGCCAGTAATCAGATGCCGTTTGCGAACCGCGGATACCGTTGGTAAGCGCATCTTTAGTTACGTTGTTGCCCGGCAGGCGGGAAAAATTGCTCGTGATATTGTTATAGTTGTTAAATACTTTCTGTCCGGCTACGCCACGCAGGAAGAAATTCAGTCCCCAGTTTTTGTAGGTCATAGAACTGTTAAAGCCATAGTTGAATTTGGCAGTGGGATCAGTATATTTTCTGCGGGCTGTACTTACTGTAGCCAGCTTTGATCCATCAGCAGCATAATACAACTGGTTGCTGTTGGTAGCAGGGTCATTGGCAGGTGCCAGACCTGCAAACTCAGGCAGGTAGAATACATAAGGGGCATAACCAACTTTCAGGAAGGTAATATAGTTGTTGGCATATCCGCGGCCTGTAGCCTGACCTACAGGAACCTGGTCGGTAGAGATAGGTGTGCCATCATAAGTTCCGGACAGGCTGGTGATTCGTGTTTTGTTGAATGTAATCTGACCACCGAAGTTCCAGCTGAAATCACGTGTCTGCAGAATCTCACCACCCAGTTGCACTTCCACACCTTTGTTGGTAAGTGAGCCCACATTGGCGAGAATGGAGTTATAGAAGAATGGCGGCACAGGTACAATGTAATTGAAGAGCAGGTTCCTGGTCTTGTCATTGTATACATTCACACTACCGTTGAAACGGTTGTTGAGAATAGCAAAGCTCAGACCTACGTTTGTACCATGACGTTCTTCCCATTTCAGATCAGGATTGGCATTCTGATTGGGCGCATACGACTGTGGATACAGGTAGTTGCTGCTGCTGGGGTCATAGTAGCGGCCGGCACCACCCAGCGTCAGCAGTGTATTATAAGGATTGATAGCATCCTGGTTACCCACCACACCATAACCGGCAGTGAGTTTAAGATCACTTAACCAGCCCACATTATCCATAAATGATTCGCCTTTGATACGCCAGGCCACAGATGCTGAAGGGAAATTACCCCAGCGATTGTTGGCACCAAACTTAGATGAACCATCGCGGCGGAAACTCACTGTAGCATAGTAGCGTGAGTCATAGTTATAGGCAAAACGACCCAGGAAAGAAATGATCTTGAACTGTTGTTTATAAGAAGCAATCTGATTAAGTGCGGGATTACCTGCACCCAGGTTGTTAACACCCGACTCTTCGAGCAGAAAGTCCTGGCCCGAAGCACGGAAGTTATAATCTGTAAATTCATTGTATTCATACACACCAGTAGCGCCTATATTGTGTCTACCGAAACTTTTGTTGTAGTTGATATGAAAATCGCCTTTTTTGGAATTCACATTACCCGCATACTGGTTGCCGCTGTTCACATTGTTTACGCCTGGCAATGTGGGGCGGAAAAATTCAGTCTGAATATTATAACGGGATATAGATCCCAGCACACCAACTTTGAGTCCGTTGATAAGTTCATAATCGGCCCTACCCATTAACTGGGTGAGGTTTTCACGCCCCTGGTTGGTCTGCATCATCTGCTGTGCTACCGGATTCTGCTGTTCAAAATCGTAGTAAGCGAAGTAGCTGCCGTCAGGGTTATACACAGGGTAAGTAGGGGGTGTAGTATTTACATACGCAAAAATGGCATAGTCGGTATACTTGCGCAGGTTCTGGTTGTTGAAAAGTGATACCTGCAGATCAAGTTTATTATTGAGTGCTTTTTGCTGTGCAGTAAAACGAAGGCCGAGCTGTTCTTTACCGCTGTTGACCACAATGCCCTCCTGGTCCATGTAGTTGACCGAAGCACGGTAGTTGAATGAACCCGTGCCGCCTGATACAGCCAGGTTGTGGCTATGCGTGATGCCGGTGCGGGTGATGGCCCCCAGCCAGTCTGTATTGGCGCCTTTATCCAGCGCAGCAATAGTAGCTGGTGTAATGCCCGGCACTGTAGGTACAATTGCCCGCCATTCGTTGGCAGTAAGCAGGTCAAAATCTTTTGCCAGTTTATCGGCAGATACATATCCATTGTATTCTACACGTGAGCGGCCTGCCTGGCCTTTTTTGGTATTGATAATAATAACACCATTGGCACCACGTGAACCGTAGATAGCAGTAGCAGACACATCTTTCAGTACATCATAAGAAGCTACATCGCCGGGAGGTATGCTTGATATCTGGTTGGGGTCATCGAGGGGGATACCATCGAGCACAACCAGTGGTGTCTGGCCGCCACTCAATGAGGTTTGTCCGCGCAGGCGGATAATAAGGTTGGCATTGGGATCTCCGCCCGCCTGTGTGATGGTGAGGCCGGCTACCTTACCCTGTATCTGCTGCAGGGGATTATTAATCACCCCCTGGCTGAAGTCTTTGGCCGAAATGCTGGATACGGCACCGGTGGCATCTTTCTTTCGTACAGTTCCGTAACCAACCACCACTACATCGCCCAGCGAGCGGGCATCTGTTTGCATAGTGATATCTACTGTAGTGCGGCCATTGAGTTGCACCTCCTGCTCTGCATAACCCACAGCAGTTACTACCAGTGCGGTGGCACTGGCGGGCACTGTAATGGAAAAGCGGCCGTCTGTATCAGCAGCTACACTTATGGCAGCGCCTTTAACGGCTACAGTGGCACCGGGCAGGCCTTTGCCCTGATCATCGGCAACCTTACCGGTTACCTGTCGGCCTTGAGAAAAAGACAGGAAGCCCTGCAGGAGCGCCAGGAAGAAAAACATACTCCTGAGAAATGATTTCTTGATTAGCATAAACAATCGATTTGGTCAGAATGACGTTGAGGTTTTTCCGGTTGCACCTTTTATATACTGGTACATACTGGTATACAATATTAATCCTATTTTCGTATTTCCAAAAAAAATTTTAAGTGTTTTTGTCTTTTTCAGTTCTATAGTCCCCGCAACGGGAGTAAATTGGGCACAGGGTCAGTGAGGGCTGACCCTGTCTTATTCTTTATAATATATGTACCAGTCTGTAACAGCTCATTCTTCAATACGTCTATCGCTGGCCGAATGGTCGCTGCACCGGGCCATCGAAAACAGGCAGATCGACCACCTCGGTTTTCCACAAACAGCACGCGAGGTCTATGGTTTTGAGGCTGTAGAATATGTAAGTGGCTTATTTGGGCATAGCAGCCTGACCCCTGCCGACAGCCTGCGCAGCCAGGGTTACCTGCAACAGTTGCTTCGCAACAGCAGCAACGCTGGAGTAATTAACCACCTGCTGATGATTGACCACGAAGGTCCGCTGGCGGGTGCTGATACAGCTGCACGCCTCCGCGCTATTGATGGTCACCGGAAATGGCTCGATGCGGCCGCTTTTCTTGGTTGCCGGCATGTACGTGTAAACCTGCATGGAGAGGGTACACGTCAGCAAAAGTTTGATGCTTCTGTTGATTCATTACTACGGCTCTCTCAACTGGCCGGCCCCCTGGGCCTGAATGTACTGGTCGAAAATCATGGCAATGAATCATCGGATGCCAACTGGCTGGTAGCTGTGATGCAGCGCGTGGGGTTACCTACGGTGGGCACATTACCCGACTTTGGAAATTTTTGCCTCACCCACGCCTGGGGTACTACGCAGGAGCCCTGTGGTGAAGCCTACGACCGCTATCTGGGCGTACAACAACTGATGCCTTATGCAAAAGCCGTAAGCGCCAAATCATACGACTTCGATGAAAACGGCCTGCAACCGCTAATCGATTATGAACGCCTTATTGAAATCGTTACCGGCGCAGGATTTACCGGCTATATAGGTGTGGAGTTTGAAGGATTCACACAGGATGAACCGTCTGGTATACGACGGACAAAAGCTTTATTGGAGAAATGCCTGAAAAGGGAAAGGATAGAAGGTGGAAGGTAAAAGGAAAAGGGGGAACGCTAGAGTTGTAGGCCCGCCATGGCTGGCGGGCCGGTGTAAAAGGTGAGGCACATACCGGATTCCTCCTCACCATTACCTAGCCGACTTCTTTAGTTCAATCGGTCAGACCGCTTCGCGGTCCGATCAGGTTCCTAACATTATCGTCCTGTTATTACTTTCTCCCGATCTCCCAGGAAAATACATAAGTTCCTGCCTCAAGGGGAAATTCAAGAAGACGGGTATTTTTTATATTAACAGGAAAAGTTGGATGCAATGATTGAAAATATATTCGGCTATCTTTTGAAATATTGAATATTGTCTCTCCATTCATCTTCATGTGCATAGATGGTTCTACAGGAATTTGCACGGTGGCAGAAGTGCCCGGCGGAATAACAACGGTATACTTTCCACGCTTTTTCTCTTTGGTCCAGGCAGATGTGATTAGGCCATACGGAGACCTGTGCGTAGCAGAGAAATTTTTTAACCCGTCTGCCATATGAGGGCGAAGATAAAAATGCCGGAAGCCCGGTTGCGCTGTATCTGGTTGTATACCTCCCAGTGCTTTGTAAAACCAGGCGCCAATTTCACCAAACATGATATGATTACGGGAAATGTCTGACTGTGCATCTATCGGCCAGTTCTCATATAATGTAGTGGCTCCATTTACTATCCACCACCCCCAGGAAGGGTAGGTCTGTTGCGTGGCAACCTGATAGGCCAGATCTGCATAGCCATTTTCGCTGAGTGCATTGAGGATTGCTTTGGTGCCCAGCAGGCCTACATCGAGGTGATTACTGTCGGTCATCACTCTTATTGCCAGGTTTTTTGCTACCCGTTCTTTATGTTCCTCCTCTACAAGGCCCCAGTATAATGCCATACTCATGGCTGTTTGAGTGCCATCGCCATACTGCATGGTGGCTTTATTAAAATATCGGGCATTAAATGCGTCTTTTATTTTCCGGGCCAGCTGTTCATATTTTTCTGCATCTGCATTATTTCCCAGCAATCTGGCACTTGCAGCCAGTATGCGCACATCGGTATAATAATAGATGGTTGATGTAAGCGGCACCGGTGTTTGTGATTTGACGGGCACCCAGTCGCCCAGTCCCCAGCTGCAAATACCCTCCGGACTTCGCTCCGTGACCTGGTCCACATAACGACGCAATGGTTCGTAACAGGAAGCCAGCAAGCTGGTATCGCCGTAAAACAGGTATACATTCCAGGGAATGATGGCCAGGGTACTCGTCCAGTCAGGCCCATTGCCCCACTCATAACCCCAGCCGCCGGTAGGAATGATAGAAGGCAATACACCATTTGGCTGCTGCTCATCGCGGTGATCGGCCATCCACTTTTCATAAATGGTGATCACATCATAATTAAATAATCCGGTTTCACTGGCAATATGTGCATCGCCGGTCCAGCCGTTTTTTTCGCGTTGCGGGCAATCTGTGGGATAACCAAAGAGGTTCGAGAGATAAGAATTGTTGGTCGCACTCCATATCTTATTTATGATGGTATTGGAGCTGGTTAATCTTCCGGCTACCGGCACATCGCTATGCATAAAATAGGCGCTGAGTGAAGTGCTGGTAAGTTGGATGGGCTGACTGCTGTTTATTTCCACATACTGAAATCCTTTATAGTTAAACCGCGGGCAAAAAATCTCTTCGTCTTTTCCGGCAGTAATAAAAATATCTGTCTGAAAAGGATCGGTGTTATCTGTTGGCCGGTAATGCACATCAATATTCGACATGTCTGTATGACCATTGGCATACAATCTTTCGCTATGCCGCAAACGTATGGTGGTGCCGGCCGGAGCTTTCACCCGCAACTCACTCACACCGGCTATGGTACGACCCAGATCATACACATAATTTGTGTCGCTGAATTTTTTGAGACTCACCGGCTCCAGTTTTTCTGTATGCCGGATGGGGTGCATAGACTGCGCTGCAATAAGCTTTGCCGGTGCGGCGCGGAAAATCACTCCCCGCCATTTACTGTCATCAAAACCCGGCTTGTTCCAACCCACCTGCTCAAGCCGTGCATCGTAATGCTCCGCTGTATAAATGCTGTTGAAGACAAGCGGCCCTGTACTGGTTTTCCAGCTTTTGCCTGTACCGATTGTCTGAACAGTGCCATCGGTATAGGTAATCCGCAAGTCCATACAAAAAGCGGGGCGTTGCCGCCAGGGTGCTACGTGAAAATTCCATACGGCAGTAGACTGATGATTGTACCAGCCATTGCCCAGTAGTACTCCCAGCGCATTGCTGCCCTGCCTGAGTTGTGCTGTCACATCGTAGGTCACATACAGCAGGCGCCGGTCGAACCGGGTATAGGCTGGATCCAGTACATGATCGCCTATCCGCTGGCCATTGATGGAGAGTTCATATAAGCCAGCCGCGGAAATATAGACTCTTGCCGAGCTGACGGGCTTATTGAGTACAGCAACAGTGCGGAAATAGGGAGCCGCTTTCTCATCCACAGACTTATCGTCGCTGATCCAGGCACCCTGCCAGTTGCCCATATTCATCATACCTGTTTCAAAAACGGCTACTTCAGAAACAGCCGATTGATTGTCTTTGCCCCATATCTGCACACTCCAGTAATAACGGCTAAAGGGTTGCAGTGGCTGACCGGCATAACGGATGCGTTGATCAATACCAGCCTGCTGCAATTGCCACATATTTCCCTTTCCATTTACTACCGCCAGCGAATCGGTACCTACCGTAATGCTGAATGACTGCTGACCGGCACCGGTGCGGGTATCCTGCAATTGCCACGAAAGACGGGGATTCGCTGCATCAAGACCCAGCGGGTTTTCCAGGTATTCGCAACGCAACAAAACAGGGCGGCAGTCTTGCTGCGCCTGCAGGGTATGGGCAGCGATGGAGAAAAGGAAGGCAAATAAAAAAAATCTCATTCGCATGAGAGACATAGTTTGGGGGAAGGTAAAGGGAAAAAGGGGAATGGTAGAAGGTTTTTTATCATTTCCTTTATATCTTTTACCTTCTATCTTCGCCCCTATACCTTTCTGCTGCGTCTGATCGCTTTTTCTATCTCCACTGCCACAAATACAAGCGAAGAAAGTATACCCACGAGTAAAAACTCATTCAGACTAAGCGCCTGTGTATGAAATATGTGTTGCAAAAAAGGAGTATAGGTAAGTGCTGCCTGCAGCACAAATGCCAGCAACACTGCTCCTATGAGATATCTGTTAGAAAACAAGCCTATCCGGAAAAGCGATTGCGAGTCGGACCGTATGGCCAGCACATGCCCCATCTGCGACAGGCACAATACATTAAACACAATTGTCTGCCAGTGCAATCCCCTGTTTATGGACCAGGCCTGTGTAGCCAGGGCAATGGCCCCCATCAGCAATCCGACCCATAATATATGAATGCCCATACCGTTGGCAAAAACAGTTTGCTGCGGAGGGCGTGGCGGCCGGTTCATTACATCTTTTTCTGCCTTCTCAAAAGAAAGTGCAACAGCTGGCAACCCGTCTGACACCAGGTTAATCCATAAAATATGAATCGGCAGCAGAGCCAGCGGTAATCCCATTAATGGTCCCAGCAAGAGTGTCCATATCTCTCCTGCATTGGTGGTCATGAGATATTTAATAAATCGCAGAATATTGTCGTATATGCGCCGTCCTTCTTTTACAGCCCGCACAATAGTCGAAAAATCATCATCGAGCAGTATCATATGTGCCGCCTCCTTTGATACATCGGTGCCGGTAATACCCATGGCTATACCAATATTGGCTCTCCGCAAGGATGGGGCATCATTAACTCCATCGCCAGTCATGGCTACATAATGTCCTTTCTGCTGCAATTCTTTTACAATCTGCAATTTTTGTTCGGGCGAAACGCGTGCAAACACTCTCACACGTTCAATCTGATGAGCCAGTTCGCCAGGCTTCATTTCTTTCATTTGCTGCCCGGTCAGCAGCAAATCATCATCGGTCAGTATGCCGATGCGCATGGCAATATTGCGGGCGGTGAGCGGATGGTCGCCGGTGATCATAACGGGCACAATGCCTGCAGAGCGGCAATCGGCTACTGCCTTCATAGCTTCTTCCCTGGGCGGGTCAATAATACCTGCCAGTCCCAGCAATTGCAGTTCCTGCTCTGCTGTTTCACTGTCGGGGTTATCGGGCATATTGCTCCAGGAGCGCCAGGCAAAACCCATAACCCGTAAACCTTCGGAAGCCAGTTCATCGACCTGTGCATTCACCGCTTCTTTATCGATGCCGGCGCATCTTGCCAGCAACATATCTGGAGCGCCTTTAGTAAACGACACTACCTCGTTGCCTGAGCGGTGAAAAGTAGTCATGAGTTTACGATCTGCATCGAATGGCAACTCGCCAACACGCGGCCATTCCTGAATCTCCGACAGTGGTGCAGCTATTTTCATCAGGGCAATTTCTGTACTGTCTCCCTGCCATTTGCCGGTATTGTCCTTTACGGCATCATTATTCAGTGCCATGGCCAGCAACAGTCTGCGGCCATCGTCATCCTTTGCCAGTTGTGCTGCTTCCTGCGCCGTATAGGTCTGCTTATGCAGGCATATCTTCTCTACCTCCATTTTATTGCGTGTAAGCGTACCGGTTTTATCGGTGCAGATATAGGTCACAGAGCCGAGGGTTTCCACGGCGGGCAGTTTACGTATCAGGGTATTCTTGCGCACCATACGTCCGGCGGCCAGTGCGAGTGATATAGTAATAACAGCAGGTAATGCTTCCGGAATGGCCGCCACAGCCAGCGATATACTTGTCATTACCATCGTTACCAGCGATTCGCCCCGCAGCCATCCGGTAAGGAGAAAAACCAGGCAAAGTGCTATTACAATAAGCGAAAGTTTTTTGCTGAATGCGGCCATGCGTTGCTGCAGGGGTGTCTGCATTTCTTCTTCCTGCAGCATGCGGGCAATTTGTCCCAATTGAGTCTGCATACCAATAGCTACTACCAAGCCTTTTCCATGACCATTTGTAACAAAAGTGCCTTTAAAAGCCATGTTATACTGCTCTGCCAGTGGCAGGTCATCGTCTTCGAGCTGCTGGCTGATCTTATCAACCGGTACCGACTCACCGGTGAGTGCGGCTTCTTCTATGCGAAGACCTGCTGATTCCGTTATCCGCATATCCGCAGGCACCATATTGCCGGCTTCCAGCATTACCAGGTCACCGGGCACCAGGTCTGTAGCAGACAGTTGTTGCAATTCCCCATTTCTCCACACATGCGTATGCGTAATGGCCATTTTGCGCAGGGCGGCCATCGACTTTTCGGCACGCCACTCCTGCATAAAACCGATTAATGCGTTGATTAATACAATGATGAGAATAACGATTGTATCAGCCATATCACCCAGCAACCCGGATATGACGGCTGCTACCAGCAGAATCAGTATCATCAGGTCTTTGAACTGATGCAGCAGCACCGCCCAGGGAGATTTCTTTTTTCCCTGTTCCAGTTCATTGGGGCCCCATTGTTGCCTGCGGCTTTCTGCTTCAGCTACCGTAAGACCGGAGGATGCCGTCTGCAACTTTGCCGTTACCTGTTCATCTGTGAGTTTATACCAATGCATGGAAAGAATTTATACCCACCTGCCGCTGGCAACCGGGAGCAGGTCGGGTAATACAAAAATGAACCGGATGTGGCACACAGTTCCTGATCCTTATCAGCTCTTCTGTTGACAGGTTTCAAGTATTATACCAGATATGCCCGTGACTTTACACATGCTATCCGTTTTTTCACCAGATAATTTCCGAAAAAAACAGGAAATCTCTGATGAAAAACACTTGGTCTCCCCTATGCAGCGACCGTAATATTGTATCAGTTAAATGTTTGGTCATAGCTGTTGATTTGGTTGCTAGTGTGTTTTGTGAATTAGTGTGGTGAGCGGGTCGGATTGTTTCGGAAGCTGGGAAACGTTGTGTTTTGTAAGGGAAAATGCACTTAACGTGACTGGCTTTACTGGTAACCGATCTGTTAACTAATACCTCACAAAAAAAATGGGCCGATTAATATCGGCCCATCATTTTATACGTACCTGTAACTTTTTTTCAGAGACGGCTTATCCAGTCAAGAATATAATCGGCATCCTCTTTCCAGGTTGGCTGCCCCAGTACAAAGTGATTACGTCCGGCAAATTCTTTATAGTCCAGTATGGAGTTGTTTTTCCGGTATTTTTTATAATTACGGATATTCAGGTGTGCCGGAGTAATTGTATCCTCGCTGCCTGATGTAATCAGCAGGGGTGGATGCTCTTTTTTATAATCCACACTGGCGGCGCTGGTAAGCCCTCCTCTGGCTACTGTTTTTGATTCCGGCACTATTAATTTTTCATAAGTCGCTCTTTGCTCTGCCAGTGGCATGCCATTTACAAAGGCATATTGCCAGGTTTTAAACGACATAAGATAGGTTTTGCGCAGCGATGTGAATAATCCCAGTGATCGCCAGCCGGCTTTCAGAAAGGAAAATTCATACGGGAACACACCGAGCGTAGGTACCGGATGAATGGCAATGCCGGCGGCCGGCAGATCACGGTTTGTAATGATCTGGGTTATAAGGCCACCCAGTGAATGTCCTATTACAATGGGTTTTTCGGGAAATGATTTAACGATGGCTGCATAATGATCAACCAACTCGCGCAGGGTGAGTTTTGCAAGAGCTACATCATTGGGGCGACGGCTGCGCAATTCGGCCGGGCTGGCATCTTTGTGCGGCCAGGGAGGTGCAATTGTCTGGTAGCCCTTTTGTTCAAAATAATCGCGCCACTCATCCCAACAGTTATTACCCACAAAAGCGCCGGTTACAAATACAATCTGTTTGCTGGTAATACTTGCCATGTTAATGGTTTTGGTAATAGCGTTCACTTGTTCAACGGCTGCTGGCTCTCTTTCAAAACTAGTTGACTGCACCTGTTATATCAATACACAAAACCTGTATAGAATTATACATTTCCGCGCCGGCTTCAGGATGTCTGCCCGGGATCACGCAAAGCGATCACCTCTTTTCTGATCCCCAGTTTCCGCATCCGCGAATTAAGGGTTGATACATTTATACCCAGCATCTCTGCGGCTCCACCAGGACCTGATATTTTGCCGCCTGTTTGCTGAAGTGCAGCGATGATATGGTCACGTTCATTCTCTTCGATGGTTTTGAGAGGCTTTGATGCGGCAGCCTGGCGAACAACAGCCGAAGCCGGTACGGCGGGCATTATCATCTCTTCCAGGCTTGTGCCTCTTGCCATCAGCACACTTCTTTCTATTACATTTTCCAGCTCTCTTATATTTCCCGGCCAGTCATACTGCATCAGCTGCTCCAGGGCATCTGCTTCGATACCATGCACACGCCTGCCCAGCGATGCAGCGCATTTTTCAATAAAATGAACCGCCAGCAGCGGGATATCTTCTTTCCGGTTTCTGAGTCCGGGCAACTCAATAGGAAATACATTGAGCCGGTAGTACAGGTCCATCCTAAACCTGCCTTCTGCAACCTCCTGCTCGAGATTGCGGTTGGTAGCTGCGATTATCCGCACATTGAGACCAATGGTATTTCTTCCGCCAATGCGCTCAATCTCTTTTTCCTGCAACACCCGCAATAGCTTTACCTGCACCTCAAGCGGCAATTCGCCTATTTCGTCCAGAAAAATAGTACCGCCATCTGCCTGTTCAAACTTGCCGATATGTTTTTCATATGCTCCCGTAAATGCGCCTTTTTCGTGTCCAAACAATACCGATTCTATCAATGTTGCAGGAAGTGCTGCACAGTTTACCTTGATGAGGGGTTTGTTTTTTCGTGGCGACAATTCATGTATGCCCTGTGCGATGCGTTCTTTACCTGTACCACTTTCGCCCAGAATAAGCACAGACAACTCGGCTGGAGCAACCAGCAGCACCGATTGCAAAACTTTCTTCAGTGCGGCACTGCTGCCAATGATGCCAGCAAGCGCCGGAACACTCGCCGGAGTTTGTGCCGTCCGGCGCCGTTGTGTTTCCTGCTCGCGCGCCATTCGCCCCTCCTCATGCAGATACCAGGCAATATCGAGTGTAACCAGTATGTCTTTTTCGCGAAAAGGTTTTACGAGAAATCCATAGGGCTTCGTGATCTTGGCGGCCTCAAGCGTGTCTTTATTTGAATTGGCCGAAAGGTATACAAAGCCAATGCCCAACTCATTGAGGCGGTGTGCCATGTCTATGCCGGTAAGATTTCCCTGCAAAAAAATATCCAGCAATACCAGGTCAGGTTGCTCACGTCTTACCAGGTCAAGACCAACTGTGACAGAACGAGCAATACCGCATACATGATAACCGGCTTTTTCCAGTATCATCTGCAGATTGTTTGCTTCAATAAACTGATCTTCTACAATCAATATTCGTTTACCCGGCGGTATAGATGCTTTTCTCACTTTCCGTATTCGTTATTTTAGTAAAATCTGTTTTATCAAACTCCAGCCTGATAGAGGTACCTGGTCCGCTGCTGATCTGCAGGCGGGCATTGATATCATCGCTCAATCCACGGATCAACCGGAGTCCCAGCGAATCCTGCTGCAGGCTTTCCCAGTGGGCAGGCAGGCCAATTCCATTATCCGCTACTTCAAGCATTATCTTACCGCCTTCTGTACGGATCATGCGAATACGTATTTCGCCTGAGGCACCATCCGGAAAAGCATACTTGATAGAATTGGTAATTGCCTCGTTGAGAATAAGCGCAATTGGAATAGCTTGTGAAATATCAAGGCTGATATGGTCTATCTGTGAATCAAACCGTACATGCCCTTTCAGATCAAAACTATCGCGCAGGTACGTTAACAGTTCCGGCAGATAAACGGCCATATCAATAGCCGTTACATTGGCAACCTGATATAATTTCTGGTGCATAAGCGACATGGCATATACACGATGCTGGCTGATACGTAAAGCCATCAGGGCATCGTCTTTGAGGTAAGCCGACTGGGCCTCCAGCAGACTCATAATCGTATGCAGGTTGTTCTTTACACGGTGATGTACTTCGCGCAGCAACCACTCTTTTTCTTCCAGCAGCTTCTGCAATGCTTCATTTTTTCTGCTGATGGCCTTATTACTCTTCTGCTTCAACTGATATTGATTGTATAGCAGCCCCATAATTACCAGCATTAGAGCAGCTCCTGCAATTGTTACATTGCGTGTGATGGTGGACTTTTCCAATTCCAGTTTTCTTTTATTGTTGGCCAGGCTCAACTCATTTACACGGGCTCTCGACTTGGTAAGTTCATACTCTGCCTGCAGTGCGTTCATATTTTCTGACATCGATTTATACAAAAAACTGTCGGCCAGTTCATGTTCACGCTCCTTGGCCGCATATGCATTACGGTAATCGCCCTGCTCCAGATAAATGGGCGTGATATTTTTCAGAAACCGTATTTCCTGCCGGTAATTCCCTTTATCACGTGCCAGCTTCACCGCCTGGTCAAGATAAAGGATGGCTTTTTTCGGTTCGTCTTTACCATAGGTTTTGGCCAGGCCGGAAAGACATTGCAGCTCGCGCAGGTAATTTCCAATGCGGCGCGACCGCTCCAGCGCATCCAATTGCAGCTGCACCGCCTGTTGCTTATGTCCTGTTCGGGCATATACCGTTGCCAGATTATTCACAATGGTGATGTTGAGTCCCTGGTACTCCGGTTTATTGCTTAAGGGTAATGCTTTCTCGAGGTAGTTGCGTGCCTGGGAGAGTTTACCTGTTTCGCGGTAAATAACTCCCATATGATTGTAGATATTGAGCGTTGTACCGGAGAAAGGCACACTATCAATTAGCCGTTCGGCCTGTTTCAGGTATTGCAGCGCAGGCTGGTATTTATGCTGGTCAAGATATGCCCAGGAAATACTGTAATATGCTTCCATTTTACGGAATGCATTTCCATATTTCTCTGCATCTTCCAGGGCTGCATAGAAATATTCTCCCGCTTTGTCATACCGGCCATTACGGAGTTCAACCACACCCAGCCTGATACGGGCAGATGCCCGGCCATCAGGTATCTGGTACGCCGTGAAAAGATCTAATGCCTGTTGATACTTTTTTCTTGCCTGTTCAAATTCACCCTGGTTATCGTCAATCATGCCTTGTTGTACAAGTATGAAAGCCACACCGGCACTATCGCCGCCTGCACGCGCCTGATTCAATGCCTTATTTGCGAGATAAACCGCCGAGTCCTGTTTGTAATAGCGGTAATAGCTGATTTGTTTCTCATAATCAGCTATCGCAGGCTGCTGTGCATACGCTCCGGTAACGAACAGTAATAAAATTAATGATCCATTAAATTTCATATAATCAGTCAGGCTCAGGTATTATGAGCATAAGTGACGGGCCGGGCAGCAATGTAGCATAACCCATACTGCTGTCGATTGCCATTTGCTGCATTTCCGTTTCCTATTCAGGGTTTATAATTGAACAGTTTACTTTTTGCTATCCCCAGTTTTTTGATCTTTGAATTGAGTGTAGATACAGGCAGGCCCAGTATCGCCGCAGCCCCGCCTGAACCATAAATCCTGCCCCGGCAGTGGTTCAGTACTTTCAGGATATGATCCCGCTCATTTTCAGCATGCGATTTAAGCTCCTCTTCTGCCGGCAACCCTGCCTTTTTTATCTCTTTTGCAGAAGGCAGAAATACCTGCCTGATCAACTGACCGGGCGCCATCAGTATACTTCGCTCAATGATATGCTCCAGTTCGCGCACATTTCCGGGCCAGCGGTAAGCCATCAGTTCTTTGAATGCTTTTGCCGACAATGATTTGGCGGGCTGACCGGTGACGCGGGCATATTTTTCCAGGAAATGAGTCGCCAGTGCCGGCAGATCCTCCATTCGCCCGCGAAGCGGTGGCAGGGTTACTGGAAATACATGCAGGCGATAATAGAGATCATTCCGGAAGCGGCCGGCGGCCACTTCTTCTTCGAGGTTGCGATTGGTGGCCGCAATCACGCGTACATCTATCTTTATCGGACTTTTTCCGCCAATACGTTCTATTTCCCGCTCCTGCAATGCGCGTAATAGTTTTACCTGCAACTCCGGCTGAAGTTCCCCGATCTCATCGAGGAACAACGTGCCTTTATGAGCCAGTTCAAATTTACCGATACGCCGTTCGGTAGCTCCGGTAAAACTTCCTTTTTCATGACCAAATAATTCGCTCTCGACCAGGTTGGCAGGCAGTGTTGCACAATTCACTTTTACCATCAGTTTATCTGCTCGTGGTGATACATGGTGCAGTGCCCGTGCTACCAGTTCCTTACCTGTACCCGTTTCGCCAAGGATCAGCACCGTACTGTTTACATCAGATACCTTCGTGAGCTGTTCAAATACGTGTTGCATGGCCGGCCCCACACCTACTATATCCTGATAAGTATAGCCCCTTCCGACCTCCTGTTGCAAATAACTGCGCTCTTCCTCCAGCTGTTCTTTATACCGTTTTATTTCTGCCAGCTGAGTTTCAATCTGTTCATAGGCCATGATGTTGCCGACAGCAAGTGAAAGCTGATCCGCCATAGCTGCAATCAATCGCAGATGCCGGGGCGTAAAGTGATCGGCCCCTTCTGACCACAACATCAGCAATCCCAGCCGGTCATTGCCCTTCTGCAGGGGAGCGGTCAGACATTCTTTCAATCCGGCTTTCAGTGAAACAGTTACCAGCGAAGAAGCCGATTCATTCGCATCAACAGAAGCCAGGTTTTCAATTCGCGGATCTCCGGCATCAAGCAGCTTCTTTATAAAACAATCCGCATACAATAATGGCTGATCCAGCAAAGTGCGATACCGGGCCTGCAAACGACGCGCACCCGATGATATGCGCAACGAGACATCCAGTGCCTGCGCCTTATCATCTATAAGACCTATACACAGATCCTCCACTTGAAATAGTTGTTGTAAACGCGGATAGACTTTATGCAGTAATTCTTTTCTGTCTCTTATAGCCGTTATTTCCCTGTTGAAAGAAAGCAGCATATCGCGTTCTTCCAGTTCCAGCAGCAATTCAGCTTCCATGTCGCCATACATCAATCCATTTACGTGTATGCTGTTTTCTTTTTTGCCGCTGTAAGCCATGGACTAAAGGTAGGCTAAAGCAGTTATCAAATACCGCAGGGAATGTCACCAATTTACGGTATTTCGCTAATTTTTACTTATTGAAAATGATATAAATAATTGATTATTAAATATTTAAAGCCTGGCACAAGTATTGGCTAATATACTCAGGAAACCACTACTACCACTACCAAAAACCAGGATTATGACTGTACAGTATTCTACCGCCATCAGCCCGATTGTTGTGCGCCCTGTCTCTTTTATTCGTCAGCACAGCCCACTTCAGCCCGATTTTGATATTCAAACGATCGAGCCGGGACATCCGGACCTGCCGGTGTCGCGTATTTCACGTTATGAGATTTTCTGGATGAAGCAATCAGGAACATCGCTGCACGTAGACGGGCAGGATTATCCGTTAATGCCGCATCAGCTTTTTTGTGTTGCGCCGGGCCACTGGAGGCGTCTTAGTATGTCAGGCCCCGCTCATGGCTATTACATCAGTTTTGCACCCGATTTTTTACTCACGGGAAATAATTGCGCAGGCATGTATGAAGATAATTTCGCGCAATTGCAGGTACTGGATGCAAGCGGTTACCTGCAGGCCGAGTTACAGATGCTAATACACAAGATGATTCGTGAAAACAATCATTCCTTCCAGCGCAAAACGGAGTTACTAAAGGGCCTGGTACAGATTTTAATGATCCATTTTGGCCGCCAGGAGCAACGCACCCCTGCCATTCATACAGATACGCGTGAAGTAAGCCTGATCCGTCAGTTTGTGCAATTAGTAAGGACACATTTTATGGAAAAGAAAATGGTGAGCGACTATGCAGATATTCTTTGCGTAACTGCCAATCACCTCAACCGCACGGTTAAAAAGCTGACAGGGCAGACGGCCAGTTATCATATCCAACAGCAGGTGATCCGCGAAGCGAAACGTATGGCCATCTACTCAGAAACCAGTATGAAAGAAATTGCCTATAGTCTTGGATTTGATAACCTCGCACATTTCAGTAAATTTTTCAAAAACAATTCCGGCAGCAGTTTTTCAAATTACAGAAAGAACGCAACCATGGGGTGATTTGAAAATGCGCTGTGCTAATACAGCTTTGTGCTCTTGGCGCTCTTTGTGTTCTTTGCGCTCTTTGCGTCATAAGGACTGATAAAAATGCCGGGCTTCTTCCATCGCATGACCGCATATGCGCTTCAACTCAGCAATAAGGTGGCCAAATGAAGAAGGATCCTGTTGTTGATGTTCCAGTTCATCCAGAATGGGGCTTAGCACAGGGAGTAATCCCATTACAGAGACACTGGTACGCATATTATGCGCCAGCTTACCAAGCAATGTATACTGTTGGCGGGCCAGGGCCTCTTCCAACTCGTCAAGAGCCGCCGGCATTATTTCCAGGAATTGTCCGGTCACAGCTTTTTCATAGTCTGTATTACCAAGGCTCACTTCACGCATATAGTCAAGCTGGATAGTCTCATAGTTTTCTGCTGCAACGGGGAAAGAACGGGGAGAAAAATGAGCATCCACAGAGCCCTGTTTGCCGAACTTTGTCAGCAACTGATAAAGCTGACCTTCCCGAACGGGTTTTGACAGGTATTCGTTCATACCGAAACTGATACATTTTTCACGCTCGCCGGGCATAGCATGTGCAGTCATCGCAATTATAGGTATGTCTGACTTCAGCACATGGCGTATCTCCTGGCTGGCTGTATAGCCATCCATTACCGGCATTTGTATATCCATTAATACCACATGAAAATGATGGGCCCGCAGCTGTTCTATACAATCCTGACCATTATAGGCAAAAGAACAGGTGGCCCCCCAACGATCGAGCAGGTGCCTGATGAGTGATTGATTGATTTCATTGTCTTCTGCCACCAGTATTTCCATACCCTGCAGCGAGCCGGCTGCTGGCTGATTCTGCAGCTGATCGGTTTGTTGTACATCATTGTCTTTTGCAACACCAAAAGGAATTACCAACGAAAACTGTGTGCCCTGGCCTGGCCGGCTTTCTACCGTAATGCTACCCTGCAGCAGAGTTACCAGATCTTTTACAATGCTTAATCCCAGTCCTGTTCCGCCATATTTGCGGGTTACTGAATCTTCTGCCTGCTGAAACCGTTCAAAAATGCGGTCGAGCTGGTCTGATTCAATACCGATACCGCTATCGGCAACACTAATAGCCAATAGCAATTGTCTGTCACGCCAGCCCTGCTGGGAAACATGAATATGAATGTATCCTTTCTGTGTGAATTTGATTGCGTTATTTACCAGGTTGACCAGTATTTGAGTAAGACGCATGGGATCCCCTTCCAGTATATCAGGCAAAAGCGGATCTGTTTCGGAGGTCAGCTGCAGTTCTTTTTCCGCCACCCGGGTGGCAAACATGGTCTCTACAGCATGCAGCAGGTTGCGCAGGCTGAAGGGAGCCGTCTCCAGCCGTATCATACCGGCTTCTATTTTGGAAAGGTCGAGTATATCGTTGACAATTGCCAGCAGATTCTCGCCAGATTGCTCAATGGTTTGCAGATAGTGGCTCGACTCTTCATCCATTTTTTTGTGACGGAGCAGATTGGTGAAGCCAAGGATAGCATTGAGCGGCGTACGTATTTCATGACTCATATTGGCCAGGAAATTTTCTTTGATACGCGCCGCCTCACGTTGTTTTTTTTCAGATAGATTCAGCTGCTGGATTAAAAGTTCCTGCCGGCGCAATGTGTGAATGATATACCAAAACAGTCCTGCTGCACTTATGAGCACCAGCGATATGAGGATGATACTAAAACGAAGAGCCCCGCGTCCGCTCTGGTCCATCGAGAGGGTGACTTCGGCCAGGTGCCGTTTACGGGTACTGTCGACCAGGCCGGTGACCATGATGATGGAATCTGCAAGGCGCTTACTGGTGGGGTCGGCAATCATGCGCAGGGCCACGGGCTGGCCAGCCAGGAGCAGGCTGTCGAGCACTTCGTTGCCAAAAGCAATTTTTCGGCGTACAAGTTTATCGAGCTGATCGATGTATTTGACGGAGCTATCATCGTCCGTTACTTTCTGCAATTTTTCCAGATCGGCATCAATTTCAGCCAGCTGGCTTTCTATGCCTCTGAACAGTCCTGTATCGCTGGTAGCTACTGCTCCCCGGATACGGCTTTCGAATGCGATCACATTTTTTCCCAGTTCCTGCAACTGCCTGCCGGTACTAAGCTCCTGTAGCAGCTTTTCATTGCCATGGATGAGTGTATTGATGTTTTTAGAAGAATTGAACTGAATATAGACCAGCAGCAATGTGCCTGCGATAAAGCCTGCCAGGATAAAATAGATAAGTCTTTTCCCTTTCATTGTCCTGATTATGGCTCTAATTTAGGTTAATTCAGGAACCTGATTTGTGCGGAGGCAGCTTGAGGTATCTGTTAAAAAAATAAATGAGCAGCAGGATTGACAGCACCAGTGCTGCTGCCAGCAATAAAATGGAAGAACGGCTGCCGCCCTGATCCAGGAGTTTGAAAAGCAGGTAACTGAGCAAAACCAGCACCAGGGTATCAGTAAAAAACAATATGGTATAAACGAATTTCATGGGTTATTTAAAAAAAGGCCCTGGTGGAAACCAAGGCCGTAAACCAAAACCAACTGCTATGAGAAAAACTCATTACGTTTTGTTCACTATGAGAAGTTTCCAGTTCAAAATTAGCAGCCGCGGGCTGGCTACCGCAGATTCAATCGGCCAGCGGGCAAATACTATCGTTGGATGGGGTGCATTTATCTGTCCGCCCTGGCAACCGGGGAATGACCGCCGGACACAAAAAAACCGGTTGCAGGAAAGGCTCCGGCAACCGGTCTGAATATTTTATTCCGCTGATACTAAAGAATATTCATCCGTTTATTAAGCGTAGCGCGGTAGGCATCGGCTACCGGCACCGGCTTGCCCTGAAGCACCAGGGCGCCATCCTGAATGCTGTCTATTTTGTCGATAGCCACGAGATACGAACGATGAACCCGTTGAAACCGGCTGGCAGGAAGATGTTCTTCCACGGCTTTAAGTGTGGTGTGAATGGCGAAGAATTTTTGGGCGGTATGCAATTTTACGTAATCACCCATGGCTTCGGCAAAAAGTATATCCTGCACTGCCAGGCGTCGTACAATATTGGAATCGCGAATAAAAATAAATTCACGTTCGCCCATGTCTACCTTTTCGCCCTGGCTACCCAACAGCTCACGCACACGTTCAATAGCCTGTACAAAGCGGGCAGGGGTTACCGGCTTGAGCAGATAATCTGCCACGTTGAGTTCAAAAGCTTCGAGCGCATATTCCTTTTTTGAAGTGGTGAATACGATGAGCGGGCGCCTGTTGCCCAGGTTGCGTGTCAGCTCCAGCCCGGTCATTCCCGGCATTTCTATATCCAGCAATAGCAGATCAACGGGTGTTTGTTGCAACTGATTATAGGCTTCAATCGCACTTTCGCATTCAGCCATGACCTGGAGGTCGGCCACATGACTCGTCAACTGGCGCAGCGTGGTACGGGCAATTTTATTATCATCAACAATCAGGCAGGTGATCATGCTATTTTTTTTTATAAAAGTAATTCTCTTTCGGCAAAGAACGCTAAGGGCGCAAAGCGATACAAAGAACGCAAAGAGCGCAAAGCGATACAAAGAACGCAAAGAGCGCAAGGCGATACAAAGAACGCTAAGGGCGCAACGAAATAAAGAACGCAAAGATTTATTAACTGTGGGTACTTCTCCCGATTATTCACCGATCGTTTTTGCCCTGTGGACGATCGCAGGGTACCATACCTTTAACAACTGGATAGTTTTGCAAAAAAAGACATGCAAAGCTTTACCAGCGATATTTCCCAAAAGAAATTTCCTGTAGAGGAGTTCGTATCCGGGAAGGCAATACGCAATGGTGTACTGAAGGAAATTCAGAAAGATTACCCTGCATTTGACGAAGAAAGCAAACTGGCCGCTTCTGAACTAAGTTATTACCGGCAATTATATATCCAAAATCTGTTAGCACGCGAGGTAGGCACACTGACTGAGCTGGAATTGACCGTACTGGACAATATCAATCAGAATCACCTGATCTCTGATGAAGCCAGTGAAATTAAAAACCCCGGATCACGCGGGGAACGCTGGGCGGATCGTATTGCCAGTTTTGGCGGCAGCTGGAAGTTTATCGGATTGTTTGGCTTATTCCTGGGCGGATGGATGGCTCTTAACAGTTTTTCCCTGCATAATAAAGGCTTTGATCCCTACCCTTATATTTTACTGAACCTGCTGCTTTCCTGCCTCGCTGCCATTCAGGCTCCTGTGATCATGATGAGTCAGAACCGGCAGGAAGCCAAAGACCGGTTACGGGCCCGCAATGATTATATGGTCAATCTCAAAGGCGAGCTGGAAGTAAGAATATTACACGAAAAAATTGACCACTTAATCATCTCTCAGCGGGAAAGCCTTGCGGATATCCTGGAATTGCAACAACAGCTTTTACAGGTCAGATAATAATTAACGCAGGGAAGATTACATAAACGCAGTTAATCCTTTGTATTCCGCCGACAGGTTTTGCCCGTTCACCGATCGCCCGCCAATAAAAGCCTGTATACAACGTAGGTTTATTGCAGTAAGTACAACTATTCATTATGCTGTTAAAGCAATTAAAATATTTTTTACCACATGCCGGCAGACCGGACGGGAGACACAGACGCCCCCTCAGGATCAATATAGATTTTGAAAAAGGGGTGATCAGGATCAGTGGCAACTACCGGCATGCTTTAGCTACCGCACGCGAGGGCATTGAATCGCTGCCCGAATGGGTACAGATAAACGCCAGTATTTATCCCAGCGAAACACTGGAGCTGCAAAACAGCGATGTAACAAATGTGATACTGGCAGTAGACGGCCAGCTAAATGAGGGAATGGGTCCTTATCCCTGCGCCGGATTACTGGTACTCGGGGCTGTAAGCGGCACCGGCGGTTGGGATCTCACACTCTACCTGTATGATCAGCTGGCTGCCTGCAGGGAAGTGCGTATACGACTTCCGCTGCCCGATAACTCTGATTCTTTCTACCTCAATTAATCATTAAATAAACAGACCATGAAAAAAACAGTTTTAGCGCTCGCCATCATTGCCGGTTTTTGTACCGCCTCTTTTGCACAAAACAATACAACTCCGGCAGCATCTGCTGTGCAGACAAAAAAACACCCGCATCCAGTTATGCACAAGCAAGCTGCTTTAACCAGCAATGCCGCGTCTGCCAATAAAAAGGCGCCGGCCAAAAAAGAAATGAAACAGCCAATGAGAGCTCATCATAAAAAAATGACATCGGCTGTCAAAAAAACAAAAACGACAAACAGTAAGTAAGGAGTGAGATAGTTCATGACGCCCTGCCCTTTTGGGCGGGGCTTTTTTTAAATAATACCCGCGGCTTCACCTTATTCTTCCTACACGTTGCTGCTACCGTACATACCGGATAATTCACCTATAGATTTTGCCTGTCTGACGAGTTGACCGATGCCTGACTATACAGGTAGTCTAACTTTAGCTTGTCAATCGCAGATACAATAACCTAAAATATGTTACAATGAAAAAGCTTTTATTACTCGCAGCCATCTGCTCATCTGCAGTTATTGGCTTATATGCCCAAAACAACGATGTGGCGCTTGCTAATACATCCAAAGCCAGACAGCATAAGACATTGCCTAAACTGAAAGGCACCGATGTAAGCTATCAGACGAAGGAACAATTCAAAGTAGATTTCCCCAATGTACCCGTTAAATCATGGAAACGTGGTGAGTTTTTTGACGAAGTAGTATTTGTCCGAAATAATACACAGACAACCGCATTTTATGACGAGAATGCGAAACTGGTAGGTACTACTGAAACAAAACAGCTTAGTGATGTACCGCAGAAAGCGCGCGATTATATCAGCAAAAAATACGCCGGCTATACAGTTACCGATGTGATGTTGTTTGACGACAACGAAGATAATGCCACCGATATGGTGCTGTTTGACCGCCAGTTTGAAGATGCCGACAACTATTTTATCGAATTACAAAAAGGTAAAGAAAGGATCGTACTGGCATCCGACCCTGCCGGTCAGGTATCATATTTTACCCGTCTGTAATAATCCGTTACACTTCCATATATAAACGGCGCTGCCCGATGACAGCGTCGTTTTTTATTTAAGGAATTATTCGCCGGTAAGATTATATATCCGTTGTATATCGTGCAGGATAGATTCGAAATCCAGTTGCAGGTCTTTCAGTAGCCCTGATGCCAGATCAAAAACCCAGCCGTGTACAACAGGATAGCCGTGCTGAAGATAGGTTTTCTGAACAGCGGCTGTCTTGATAATATTGATGGCCTGTTCTTTTACATTTAACTCCACCAGTCTGTTGTAACGCTCGTGCTCATTGCCGATTGCATCGAGCTCTGCCTGGTGTAACCGGTATACATCCCGGATATTTCTTAACCAGGGATTAAGTATACCCAGATCCAGTGGCTGCATGGCGGCTTTTACACCGCCACAGTTGTAGTGACCACATACAATGATATGTTTGACTCCCAGATGACGTACTGCATAATTAATAACAGCCATCACGTTCAGATCGGTATTACTTACTACATTGGCAATATTGCGGTGTACAAATACTTCGCCCGGTGCAACACCCATTAACTCTTCTGCAGTAACCCGGCTGTCACTGCATCCTATATAAAGATATTCCGGCTGCTGATCGCGGGCCAGCTTTTCAAAAAAATTGGCATCCTTCTGCAATTGAGCAGCCACCCAACGTTTATTATTCTCAAATATCTCCTGGTAAGTAGTCATAGCTGTTTGGTTTTTTTTGTTTCGGGAACACAATTTAAGTCAGTATTAAAAACACCCCACAAACTATTTTTTACAATTAGGCTGATTCGGGTTTTTTCACGGTTGAAGGATGAAAAATACTAAAATATTTGGCAGGCCGGGGAGGAGTAAATATCTTTGTTGTGTTCCTGGATGTGGCTCTTTACCGGGCGTATTTGCCTGTCACCCGTCAGTTACTCCCTTACTCTCTGATCGGTTGCCGCATTCTGTTTATTTCTTTCCTTGCTGGTTTAAAAATTTGTTGGAGTTCTTACAATTCTTCATTGCTGGCTTATTAAGCCGGTAGCAAATCTATTATTATGACAACAAGATCTGTGGCCGCATGGCCGGTGCATTTTTTGAATCGTCTCAATATGGAAGAAGTAGCCAACGAGGGTGTTATTCACCCGCTTAGTGCCATACACGAAATACATGCTTATGCCTCCACCGGAGAGCTGCTGGATTTATTTGCTCATTTTTGTGATTCGGCCCGTAGCGAACGTTATAGCTGGAAAGAAGGCTCTCCCGGCAATTGTCTTTTTTTTGCCGAGCGGCTTGAGCTCCTCATAGAATCCTGCTACCTTATATATACCCGGCACCCGGGTTGTCCCCGTGTGGCAGACCTTCGCGGCTTTTTTGTTTATAAAGGCCTCACTGAATGGAAACACCTCCTTCATTGCTGGCTGGAGGCTGCTTTAAGTGACAGTAGCATTCATGACGAATTTTCCCGTTTCGATCAGGAGCGTTTTGCCGATCATATCAATCGGCTCATAGCAACTTGCCAAAGAATTCCGTTTATGCCAGTAGATCCTTTGCCTGAGCAGCTTTCTTAAACTGGTTTAAGTTATTTACCTTTTGGCCGGTTTAGTTTTGTTCCATCAAAAGAAAATCAAATGGAAAAAAGAATCAATCTGCAACAAATTGAACCTCTCTCGTTCAAAGCAATGTATGCCCTCGAGGCCTATTTAAAAAACACCCAGCTATCGGCTTCACATAAGGAATTAATTAAAATCCGTGCTTCTCAGATAAATGGCTGTGCCTTTTGCCTTGATATGCACACGAAAGATGCTCTTGCCCTGGGAGAAACTCCTCAGCGTATCTTTCTGCTGGATGCCTGGAAAGAAACCGATCTGTATTCGGAGGAAGAAAAGACAATTCTTGCACTCACAGAGCATATCACTCTTATCAGCAATGGAGGTCTGCCTGATGATGTGTATAATCTCGCTATTCGTCTATTTGGGGAAAACTATGTTGCACAACTGATAATGGCCATTGTAACGATCAACAGCTGGAACCGGATTGCCATCAGTACCCATAAACAACCCGGCGAATAAGTAATTACTGCCCCCCCGAGGCAAAGAGGCCGGTTAGCATAGTATGCCCATTTATCCGGGTATAATATAAAACAACAAATCCTTCAGTATTACCCGGAGGCAGTGCTTACGTAATTACCAATTGTTCATCTGATCTTTATTGATCCGCTCAGGTACGGCTGGCTCGTTAGTCTGCCAGTTTCTGTCATATCGTACAAAAAAAGACAGCCAGACAGAACGCGCCAGCCTCATCAGGAATGGCTGTAAAACAACCAGCAACAGCGCATTTGCAATCAACCAGTAGAAAAAACGATTATCAGAAGTACTTAGTCCGATAAACAACCACCAGGCAATCAGCGATGCCACACTGATAGCTATTGAAAAAGCATAACTTACATAACTCGAACCATAATAAAAGCCGACTTCTATATCAAATGGCTGACGACATACCGGGCATCGTTCATTCATTTTCATGGTGGTCTTAAGGCGGTATGGATTTTTTTCGGCAAACATATTACCACTCCGGCATCGCGGACACTTACATGCCAATGCTGCAGGTATTCCGGATTTTTTTTCCGGCAATTCCTGTGTGGCCGGTTGTATATGCTGATTCATATAAATGAAGTTTAGTGTAAAGATTGCTTTCTGAACTCTTCAGGTGTCACTCCCGTATACTTTTTAAAAAACCGATTGAAATAAGAATTGTCTTCGAAATTGAGCGCATAAGCGACTTCGGTGACCGTCATTTCCGCATTGACCAGCAACCGTTTCGCTTCCAGCAATATCCGGTCACGGATCAGCTCGCCGGCTGTTTTACCCAACAAGTCCTGCACCAGCGCATTCAGGTGATTGGGAGTTACATACAACAAATCTGCATACTCCCTCGGCAACCGCATGGTGCGGTAATGTGTATCGATCAACCGCCGGAAACTTTTTAATAACAGCTGTTTCTGTGGCGCCACCGGACGGCTATCAGATGGCCGTTGTACATTATCTATCTGAATAAAAAGCTGCAGCAGCAACAGACGGATACGATCAAAACGATGCCTGCCTTCGTCTGAAGAAACAGCAAGAATAGACTCGAAAAGATTCACTGCCTCTTTGTGCCGGGCCGGGGGCAACTGCCGCACTCCTTCTTCACTTATACCATTAAAAAAATCAAACTGATCGAGGTAATGCTGATTCTGCAAAAACGATTTGAAAAAGTCTGTAGAAAAATTAACGATATAACCATCCGTAACGCCTGTAAAATCCCAGCTGTGAACCTGACCGGGTATCATAAAATAAATCTGATACGGTTTTACCGCAAACTGGTTGAAGTCAATGGTATGTGACCCACCCCCTTTTGTAAACAAAACCAAATGATAAAAAGAATGCCGGTGCGGAAAATGCAAATGATCGTAATGCCTGTGCAAATAATCAGCAAACCGGTCTGCCAGAAAATGATCATCCTGATTGCCCACCCTGTTGAGGCTGCAGATATCATATACCGGTATTTGCTTCTTTGCCATTGCACAAAGCTACCATTGAATAGTTCAATATGCGTGGACCGATTGGCAGATATTATGGCACTTTTTACTGATTACAGGAGCAAATCAGTAACTCAGCTCAAACTGTTCCTGTAATTCCCAGGCATTCTCTCCCTGCTGACAAATGAGGCTGATCTGCTGAAAGCGCAGCCGGGTGGGAAAACGATACTCTTTTAACTCGTCAAAAATAGCCGTTGTGCAGAGCCCGTTACGGGGATGGATAAGGGTTATATGTGGATGCTGATGACGGGGGATAGCTACCACCCCATTCAGCAGTTGTGTCCGTAATTCATGAAAACCAGTATTCTCACCCACACCCGGCAGCCATAAGCCCCTGCCGTCCGCAAAACGTGCCGGAGGGCCGAGTGTTACAGTAATTGGTTGTAAGCGTAAACTCCGGATATTATCAACCACTTTTGGCAACAACAATTCGTCTTCCCTGCATAAGGTGATATGCGCTGCTATCAATGCGTGTTGGGCTGGATTATACCGGACGCGTATGGATTCAAAAAGCCCCCGCTCTTCGTTGATAAATAAAGTCAATTGTTGCCGGCTGTGCTGCATCAGTCCAAAGGTAAAATTGTTACAGGATATCGCCGTTTCTGCAACTACCCTACTTATTTCAACCTGCTTAATGTACCTCAATCAGCAGCGGTCCTATTCGCTGACAGCAACTTCAATCTTATTTACATATAACTGCGCACGGTCGAAATTGTTTAAAAACCAGCCGGCCATAAACTCCTTTGAAGCTGTCACTTTATGTTCAAATACCTTTTTACCATTTATCACTACACTGACCGGTTTTTGAAGATCAACCATCAATGGAGAAATATATAACGTAACCATATCCACCTTTGAAGCAGTTATAGTAAACGTATTATCCAGGTAATGTGCACGAACCTGACCGGTTTTTTCACCATATAAATAATCACTGCTCTCTCCGCTCATAGAATAGGTATGAATACTATCGGTGAAATGCACGGCTGTAGCAGGGCGTTTCGTATCCACACTGATCTGCAACCAGTCGATACCACTGAATCCAGAATCGTTATACCCCCTGTCGTAGGTGCATGAAACAGGCAGGGCTTGCCGGCTGGTCACCTGCATATGCCTGAACAATACGGGCACTACTTCGCTTGCGTATTTGTGATAAAAATGCTTTTTATCTGCCAGCTCCCGGTAAATCCAGCTGGCGCCCATGCGGTTCGCGTATTCGGCTTTGCTTTTGATGCTTTGCGGCACCGTCAATTCATCCTTTTCGGCCACTATGGAATAAATTGGCCGGTTAATAAAATTAGGAAAGTCGGGGCGCGAAGGAAATGAGCCATTGATGGGATAAAAACAGGCAAACGGCGTTTGTAAGAGAAAGGATGCATTATATACAGTTTTACCACCGTCCGAAAAGCCAGCTAAAAAAACTTTGTTGTCGTCAACATTGAATCGCTTCTTTGTTTCTGTCAGCATCGCCATAAGATGCTCATATCCATATTTACCGTAGATAGCCAGATCCTGGCGCAACGCAGGAAATATTTCAATCATATTATATTCATCCAGGTAGTCAAAGGTTGGATTATCTGTCACCATTTCCTTTATATAATTGCGGGAAAATTGCGAACGCGATAGCCAACCTCCTTTATAATAGATGAGTACGGCTGTTTTCCGTGACGGATCATAGCCCCGGGGGATATAAACAAAATAAGGTACGGAAACCGATGGAGTAATTTTTATCCAGTAGCGGCAAATAATACCATTCCTGACCGGCTTCTGATAGCGATTCCAGCTGATCAATAAACTGTACAAACTATCGGCAGAAACAGCGGGATCATTTTTCCATTTCCCGATCAGTGTAAAGTCGGGCGACTTATCTAACCCATATCGGGCGGGATCAACCGCCTTTTCAAAAGCAGCACTGTCCAGCTGTGCAGCCATTTTTTTCCATTGATCAACCTGGCCGCTTACCAGAATAGTTGCAAATACTGAAATGATGAGCAAAAAACAGTTAGTAAAAATTTTCATGGCAGAAGTTTTATGATCAACGAAAGTATTCGTATTTTTGAAACATGCCCGCTCCTCCCCGTAGTTTTTTTTAAACAGTACCAGGAAAAGCTACTGGATAATCCTGTCCCATATGCAACTGCTGTAGCAAACCATCTTTTCTACTCCGTAAAAGATATTGTTCCGGCATCACCCAACTACTTCATTTTTGGTATTGTTGTTTCAGCAGACAACCCACGGGTATCACAATACTACAAACTCAGTATTCGCGGCTTTTATACAGGTAAATATTTTTGTTTCATTCCATCATTTAAAACCTGAGAAGATGAAATATCTATTTGCGCTATTATTGTTTACAGCATCTGCCGCTAATGCTCAGCTTAGTTATGGCCCCAGGGCTGGTGTTAATGTTGCTAAAATTAAATTCAGTAATGATCAGTTTGAAACCAAATCACTAATCGGTTTTAGCATCGGTGCATTTGCCAACTACAGGCTATCCGCCCCTTTTGCTATTCAGGCTGAGCTATTCTATTCCGGCGAGGGAACAAAAGAAGAACGAAGCTCAACCGGTACCAAAGGCACTATCCGTAAAGGCTATCTGCAAGTGCCTATTCTGGCACAGTATACGATAGGCTGCGGAGTCTTTGTAGAAGCCGGACCACAGATTGGCTTCCTCCTGTCATCTAAAGAAAAATATGGTGGTCAAAAAGCGAATATCAAAAAAAATTACAATTCAACTGATCTCCGTTTGCCCGTTGGTGTGGGATATATATTTCCCGAATCGGTTTGTAAGGGTTTGCGTGCCGACATACGGTATTCATTCAGTTTCTCTAAAGTAAATAAGATACCCGTAGGTGGCGGAGAACTCAAAAATCAGGTATTGGGTTTAGGATTTTTTTACACGCTGCCTGCAGGGAAGAAATAAGTCTTCTTTACCATACATTTCTCATAAAAGAGTCGCATGTGCGGCTCTTTTTACTTTCTTCCTTTAAGAAGCGAAGAGAAAATAATGGGCATGGCCTTTTTGGATTGGTCCACAGCTTCCGACTTTACTTCTTCTGCCATAAAATAAAAAAAACCTCCTAATGTAGTTACTCCAGTAAATAATGCCACGAGCCCACTACCAATCATTAATATAAACGATACAAGAACATAAAAAACAAATGACAAAACGGCGAATACTGCAAGTACCTGGACAGTATACCAAAGAAAAACAGGAATAACCGCCAGAAGCGAGTCTGCAGAAGACCGGAAATACTGAATAGCCAGCAACCCGCTACACAGGACCACCAGCAATAATACAATACGCCCAAACCAGAATGCTTTACCATCATCAGCATACCAGAAACCTCTGCACCATCGCACGACCTTCTCTTTAGCAGTAAGCTCGCGAACAGTCAACCCTCTTTTTTGCGTAAAAATCTCATTTAAACCAGGCAATTGTTGTTTATCGGACGGGCCTGGCTTAACAGCTGGAGTGCTGCCTGTTTGCTCACTGTCAACAACTGCTATCATTCGTGTGCTGCGCAAATCCTGATAAAGTGTAAAGGGAGAAATGACCTTCATATTTCCAAGCACACTGGCTGCTACGGTATCTGCAGATTTTGAAAAAGATTCCCAACTGGTCCAGCCAACCCAATGCAATAACAGGTTAATCACATAAAGTGCCAGTGACCATACAATTACTTTACGCAAAAAGTGCCACCCTCTTTTCAGCAAAGAGGTATCTGATTGTGGAGGGGGAGGCGGCTGTCCCATACACTTACATTTCACTAAATATAAGCCCAAAATCTGGTTAATAACCTTTAAAGAAAACTGAGCGCCTTATTAAGGTGCACTCTCTTTACTCCTTAACCAGATCAATACTGTCTGAAAAATCACCGTTTTAAAAGCAGGGTTTTATAACCAGACCCACAAAGATGATAGTGGATCCTTTTGAAAATGTTAGCCTGACCTGGCCAGATCACCAAAATGGTAGTACAGATTCCCCCGCCTCTACGTTATTATTTCTACCACAGTAATCCGGTTGCCATACAAATCTTGACAATGAAAAAAACGGCTACCCTCTGCTGTTACCAATGGCTCCATAACTGTAACACCATTGGTTTGTACCTGTACATATAACTCTTCGCAATTATCGGTGTATACAACCAGCGTGGGCTGTCCGCCTGTTTGCCTGCCCACCAATGATGTTTGCTGACCCTTGTCGGCTTTCAGAAACCATATCCCAGTCTTATCATCCGCATTAAAACGAACATGCAGATAACGCTGACCATCCGGAAGAGTAGCATCAAATAATTTTTCGCAACCAAAATTCTGCTGATAAAATGAAAAGGCGTTGTCGTAATCATCAACCAGAATGATCACCCGGCCAAGGCTTGTTGTCATAGCAATTGTTTGATTAGTGATCAGTTTAATATAGTTACCAGCCAGACAGGTGTGATTAGGGGATCAGACTGTAATGCTGGATTCATCAGGATTGGATCTTAAATAACAGTTTTTAGCCGCACTCACCCACTACAAAAGCAAATTTATATTTAATTGACTATCATTATTTTATTTTGAAGTGCCTGTTTTTGCGGTGAATACCATTTCTATTCACCGCAAAAAATACGTAGAATATTAAAATTGCGGCGAAAATCACGTATATTCATCGCATATTTTGCGTAGAATATGCCTGTTTATATCCATCAACTACCGCAATGGCCACAGTTTATGTGGGATCAGGATGCTGTAACTCCGCTGCTTGCCGGCGTCCGCTACAAGCAGGGCCGGCTGCTGGGGCGTATGGAAAATCTTGGCTTCCCACTACAAATCCAGGCCAGCCTCACTACACTTACCCTGGATGTTCTGAAGTCGAGTGAAATTGAGGGGGAGATATTAAATGCAGATGCGGTACGATCTTCTGTTGCCCGCCGGCTGGGTATAGAGTTGGCAGGCCTCCCACCTGCTGACCGTTATACCGATGCCGTAGTGCAAATGATGCTGGATGCGACGCAGCACAGCGAACAGCCCCTTTCCGCAGAAAGACTTATTGGCTGGCAATCGGCCCTTTTCCCTACTGACATGAGTGGTTTCTATAAAATAGCAGTGGGTGCCTGGCGCAACAACCCACCGGATGATCCGATGCAGGTAATATCCGGTGCCATGAGCAGCGAAAAAGTACATTTTGTAGCGCCCGAATCAGCCAGGCTCGAAACAGAAATGAAGCGTTTTATCAACTGGTTCAATGAAGACCGTAAAATGGATCCGGTATTGAAAGCTGCCGTAGCTCATCTCTGGTTCGTGACCATACACCCTTTTGATGACGGCAATGGCCGCCTGGCACGCGCCCTTACGGATATGCAACTGGCCCGTGCCGATGGTACGCGGCAGCGTTTTTACAGTATGAGCACCCAGATAAGGAAAGAGCGAGACTATTATTACGATATACTGGAAAACACACAAAAGGGATCGCTTGATATCACCGACTGGATCACCTGGTTTTTAAACTGTCTGGATCGCGCACTGGAAGCCAGCATGGATCACCTGCAGGCCGTACTCCAAAAAGCCCGGTTCTGGGAAAAACATGCCGGCACTCCACTAAACGAACGGCAACAGGCATTGCTCAACAAATTGCTCGATGGCTTTGATGGAAAACTCACCAGCTCCAAATGGGCACAACTCGCAAAGACCTCACAGGATAGTGCCCTGCGCGACATCCAGGACCTGGTCGCTAAAAATATGCTGGTAAAGGATAGCGCCGGCGGCAGAAGTACCGGTTACCTGCTGGCTGATTGAATTGAAATACCTGCATCTTACTGATTTTCCCTTTTGCGAAACAAATGAAAAAGCAAAAAAACTATGCCCACACCCGATAACCACATCAGTTTACGGGCATTGATCGTATAGCCAAAATAACCCATAGCCGCAACGGCCGCAATGAGGATAGTATAGACAATGATGCGACTTTTCATGCGTACAAAATAGACACGGGCCACTACAATTGCAAATGGTGGGATGTTGCATTTATTCAGGTTTTTTACCTGTAGTGTGTTTGTTAATCTGCCTCACCCAAAAGGGCCGTTTATCCTACTTTTCACTTCACTTACACTTGTTCGTTTTTGCGACCCGTTCTTTTAAACTTCGGAGTTTAACTATACTTTTGCAAATATTGGTATAGCCGGCATTTCATTCCGGCCACAATCTTTTACTACTTTTGGCATTGAAATGAGAGCCGTATTTTTCTTCGTATTCCTGTGTTTGCTGACCCTTGCGGGTACGCAGCCAGCCCATGCCACAGAGCGATCTGTGCTTTCTGGCTATACGCAGCACTCATTTACCAAAAAACTTCACTGGACCAATTTTAATCACGCTCCGGCCAATCTCTCTACTATACGCAGCCGGAATATTGATACAGAAAAAGAGTATTTCTTTACTGACGGAGTCGAAGATGAGGACACTATTGATCTTTCTGCACGCAAATTCAGACTCTTAGCACGCAGTCTGACTGTGCTGCAGGCCCTCTTCTTTGTACCAGCTCTGCAGCAGCGGCTATCCTGTACGTCTGGCAACACAGGTCTGCATGCCGATATCTGCATCAAACACTGTATTCTCAGAGTCTGATACCCGTCTCCACGGTATCAGTTTAGCCCGGAAGAAGCTGTACGCACCAGCGTCCGGATGTATTAGCACCTACATCATCTCCTCACCCCGCTTGCCTGTTCAGGTGATACCTGGCCACTGATACCCCCTTGTGTCCGCAGTCCTTACGCATAACGTGCTGGCTGCTGCACCACCTTAAGCATTCATTCGATTCACCACAATTGTAAGTATCATGAACAGACTGGTTCTTTTAGCAGGCCTATCGCTGGCCTTATTTTATCAAACAAGCTGCAAATCAAAAGCAGAAGAAAAACAGGAAGTGGCACACTATGCTGTCACCAGCCCTTTAACTGTTGACACATCATTTACCAAAGAGTATGTGTCACAAATCCGTTCCGTACGGAATATTGAGATCCGCGCCCAGGAAAAAGGCTTTCTTCAAAACATTTATGTGGATGAAGGTCAGTATGTAAAAGCCGGACAGGTTCTCTTCCGCATCATGCCCAAGTTTTACGAGGCCGAACTGCAAAAAGCCGAAGCAGAAGCTAAAGCAGCGGAAATAGAGTTGCAAAACACCCGCACCCTGGTAGAGAAAAATGTAGTTTCTAAAAATGAGCAGGCAATGGCCGAAGCCAAACTGGAGCAAGCCCGTGCAGAAGTCTCACTGGCCAGGCTGCACCTTTCTTTTACAGAAATAAGGGCGCCCTTTGATGGCACTATTGACCGCCTCCCCAAAAAACTCGGTAGCCTCATCGATGAGGGCGAATTGCTCACCAGCCTGAGCGACAACAGCCAGATGTTTGCTTATTTCAATGTATCTGAACCGGAATACCTGGAGTATCAGACAAACATCAAAACCCGTGGCAGCAGTAAGGTTAGTCTGCTACTGGCCAACAATAAGCCACTCTCTGCCAAAGGCGATGTGGAAGTAATAGAAAGTGAGTTTGACAGCGAAACAGGTAATATCGCCTTCCGCGCACGTTTCCCCAACCCTGATCGATTACTCAAACATGGCGAAACCGGCAAGATATTAATGACGCTTCCGCTTAAGAATGCCCTCGTTATTCCGCAAAAGGCCACGTACGAAATACAGGACAAGATTTATGTATTCGTTGTTGATAAAAACAACACACTTAAATCCCGCCTGCTTACCATCGCCGGCCAGCTACCCGATATCTACGTAGTTGAAAGCGGCCTGTCTGCCGATGATAAAATTCTGCTGGAAGGGGTACAAAAGGTGAAAGATGATGACAAGATCGCCATTGAGTACCAGAAACCGGAAGAAGTAATAGCCCACCTGCGCCTGAAAGCAGAATAACTGATCATCCCTAATTAGCGAACTAATGTTTAACAGATTTATACAAAGGCCTGTCCTGTCTATCGTCATATCCCTGATCATCGTATTTCTGGGGGTACTGGCCATCACGGGACTGCCTGTTACACAATTCCCCTCCATTTCTCCACCCAAAATAAACGTGGTAGCCGACTACCCGGGTGCAAATGGAGAACTTATGATCAAATCGGTGATCATACCGCTGGAACGTGCTATCAATGGTGTGCCCGGCATGAAGTATATGGCTTCTGATGCGGGCAACGATGGCGAAGCCACCATACAGGTTATTTTCAACCTCGGCACCGACCCCAACGTTGCCTCACTCAACGTACAAAACCGCGTGGCTTCGGTTGTAAACAAGCTGCCGCCGCTAGTGGTACGTGAAGGTGTAAAGATCTCGCGCGAAGAGTCGAATATGCTTATGTATATTAACCTCTACAGCGATGATCCCAATACCGATCAGAAATTTCTTTTCAACCTCGCCGATATCAATATCCTTTCAGAACTGAAACGTGTGGATGGTGTGGGGTATGCAGACATCCTGGGCAACCGGGAGTATGCGATGCGCGTGTGGCTCAAACCGGATCGCATGCTGGCTTACAAAATTTCGGCCGATGAAATCATGGAAGCCCTCAGCTCGCAGAGTCTCGAAGCTTCGCCGGGTAAAACGGGCGAAAGCTCCGGCAAACGATCTCAGTCATTTGAATATGTACTGAAATACAGTGGTCGTTTTACCACCAAAGAGCAATACGAAAACGTAGTGGTACGATCCAGTCCCAATGGAGAATTGCTGCGGCTTAAAGATGTGGCCAATATTGAGTTTGGAAGTTCTATGTACGACATTTATTCCAACCTCAATGGCAAACCTTCCGCAGCGATCGTTCTCAAACAATCGTATGGCAGTAATGCCAGCCAGGTAATTGAAAATGTAAAGGCCAAGATGAAAGAGATCAAGGCCAGCACTTTCCCCAAAGGCATGGATTACGAGATCAGTTATGATGTGTCGAAGTTTCTTGATGCGTCAATTGAAAAAGTAATTCATACCCTGGTAGAGGCCTTTATACTGGTGGGTCTGGTAGTATTTCTGTTTCTGGGCGACTGGCGATCCACACTCATTCCGGCCATGGCTGTACCCGTATCACTCGTCGGCACGTTCATGTTCATGCAGTATTTTGGCATTACACTCAACCTGATCACGCTGTTTGCGCTGGTACTGGCTATCGGGATAGTAGTAGATAATGCCATTGTGGTGATAGAAGCAGTGCATGCCAAGATGGAAACTGACCACCTCAGCCCGCGCAAGGCCACCCAAAAAGCCATGCACGAAATTGCCGGCGCCATCGTTGCCATCACCTTTGTAATGGCGGCGGTATTTATACCGGTAGCTTTTATGTCGGGGCCCGTTGGTACTTTTTACCGACAGTTCTCTATCACAATGGCCACATCGATCATCCTCTCTGGTGTGGTGGCACTTACGCTCACTCCGGCACTTTGTGCCATGATCCTGAAAAACAATCATGGTAAACCAAAGAAAAAGTCGCCGGTAGATCGTTTTATAGGCGGCTTCAACAGGTGGTTTGATAATACGGCTGGCAAATACATGAAACTGCTTGGCCTCATGGTCAACCGCAGATTAGTCACCTTTTTGATACTGATTGCCTTTTGTGCAGGTACCTGGTTGCTGAGTGGCAAAGTGCCGGCTGGCTTTATCCCCAACGAAGACCAGGGCATGTTCTATGCAATCATTCAGACTCCTCCCGGCTCATCGCTCGAGCGAACCAATGAAATAGCCGAACGTCTGCAAAAGATATGTGAATCGGTAGATGGCGTAAAATCTGTTTCTTCACTGGCAGGTTATGAAATCCTCACCGAGGGCACCGGTGCCAATAGCGGTACCTGTCTTATTAATCTTAAAGACTGGAAAGACAGAAAGCAAAGCGTGACAGAAATCATGGAAGAGCTGGAAGAGAAGTCGAAAGATATTACCGGTGCAGCCATTGAGTTCTTCCTGCCGCCAGCCGTGCCCGGTTATGGAGCCGCCGGCGGTTTTGAACTGCGTCTGCTCGACAAAGCCGGTTCGGGTGATTATAAGCTGATGGAAAAAGTGAATAATGACTTTGTAAATGAGCTGAAAAAACGAAAAGAACTCTCCTCGGTATTCAGCTTTTACAGTGCCAGCTTTCCGCAATACATGCTCCGCATAGATAATGATATTGCGCAACAGAAAGGAGTGAGTATTGAAAATGCCATGAACACTCTTTCCACGCTCATTGGCTCTAACTATGAGATCAGCTTCATCAACTTCGGACGGCAGTACAAAGTAATTGTACAGGCATCGCCGGAGTACCGTGCATTGCCCGAAGACATCCTGCGACTGTATGTAAAAAACAACAAAGAGGAAATGGTCCCATTCTCTGCCTTTATGAAGATGGAGAAAGTATATGGTCTGTCGGAGATTACGCGGCACAACATGTACAATGCATCTGAAATCAGCGGTTCGGCTGCACCGGGCTACAGTAGCGGAGAAGCTATTAAGGTGGTCAGTGAGGTGGCGCAGCAGACACTTCCCCGTGGCTTTGGTATCGACTGGGCAGGTATCTCTAAGGATGAGGTATCGCAGGGCAATCAGGCGGTATACATCTTCCTTATCTGTCTGGGGTTTGTATACCTGATTCTTGCAGCTCAGTATGAAAGCTTTGTTTTACCACTCGCAGTTGTGCTTTCACTGCCCACCGGTGTATTTGGAGCTTTCCTGCTGCTCAGTCTGACCGGCCTTGAAAATAACATCTATGCCCAGATCGCTATGGTGATGCTGATTGGTCTGCTGGGAAAAAATGCTGTATTGATTGTAGAGTTTGCCGTACAGCGGCATCGCGCCGGCGCTACAGTATTGCAGGCAGCCCTTGAAGGTGCACGTGTGCGTTTCAGACCCATCCTCATGACATCTTTTGCCTTTATTGCCGGTCTGATACCGCTGGTAATTGCTACCGGCCCCGGACGTATTGGCAACCGCACTATCGGTACCTCTGCGCTTGGCGGTATGCTGCTGGGTACAGTGTTTGGCGTTATCATCATCCCCGGTCTCTATTACGTCTTTGGCAAAATTGCCGAAAGGCGGCTGGTGATAAATGAGGAAGAAAATCCATTAACAGAAGAAATTGATCATAATGTTTAAAGCTAAATTATCTATACCAGGCACAGGCCTGCTGCTCATTTGCCTGGTCTTTATCAGTTGCCGCGTGCCGGCACTGGTAGAGCCGGCCATGCACAGACAGATTCCCGATGCCTTTAACGACAATAAAGACAGCGTCAATACCTCCAGTATACAATGGCGCTCATTTTTTACGGATCCCGATCTGCAAAGCCTGATCGACACTGCTCTCAGCAATAATCAGGAGCTACAGATTACGCTGCAGGAAATTGAAATTGCCCGCAACGATATCCGTCTCCGCCAGGGAGCCATCCTGCCTTCCGTTGCGCTGCGTGCAGGAGCTGGTGTGGAAAAGGTAGGCCGTTACACCAGCCAGGGAGCCGGCGATGCAACCACAGAAATAAAACCCGGCAGGGAAATGCCCGATCCGCTGATGGATTACACGGTTGGCGCCTACGCCAACTGGGAAGTAGACGTCTGGCGCAAACTGCATAACTCTAAAAAAGCTGCAGTAGAGCGCTACCTGGCAACAGTGGAAGGCAGAAATTTTGTATTGACCAACCTGATAGCCGAAGTAGCCAATTCGTACTACGAGCTGCTGGCACTCGACAATCAACTGGCCATTGTAAAACAAAATATAAGCCTTCAGCAAAATGCGCTCGAAGTAGTGAGAGTGCAGAAAGAAGCCAGCCGCGCTACCGAACTGGCCGTAAAAAAGTTTGAGGCCGAGGTATTGAAATCACAAAGCCTGGAGTTTGACCTCATGCAGCAGGTAAAAGAAACGGAAAACCGGATCAACTTCCTGCTGGCAAGATACCCGCAGCCCATTAAACGAAATAATGGCACTGATTTTCTGCAACTGCCGATAGCAGCTGTCAAAGAAGGGATACCATCTCAACTGCTGGCCAATCGCCCAGACATCAAACAGGCAGAACTGGAATTAAATGCGGCCAAACTGGATGTAAAGGTGGCGCGTGCAGAATTCTACCCTTCGTTTGGCATCAGCGGCTCAGTGGGTTTTCAGGCATTCAAACCGTCATACCTGGTAAAATTCCCGGAATCGCTCTTATATAGCCTGGCTGCCGACCTTGCTGCACCACTGATCAACCGCAATGCCATCAAAGCAGAGTTCAGCAGCGCCAATGCCCGGCAGATACAGGCCCTGTATAATTATGAACGAAGCATTCTGAACGCATACCTCGAAGTATCAACACAGCTTTCCAATATGGGAAATCTCGAAAAGAGTTATACGCTGAAGTCAAAACAGGTTGATGCACTTACCCGGTCAATCGAGATATCAAACGATCTTTTCAAGTCGGCCCGTGCCGACTATCTCGAAGTGCTGATGACACAGCGCGATGCACTGGAAGCAAGACTGGAACTGATAGAAACTAAAAAACAACAATTAAACACGGTAGTAAATATCTACAGGGACCTTGGTGGTGGCTGGAGATAGGTGCTAGTTTAAGGTGGAGGCCGGCCCGCGAGGGTCGGCCTTTTTAATTTCGCCAGGTGATGTTTTTTATATTGTAACTGAATAGGTCTTCGCAATATCCATTTAACAGACCTTTTTGCCTCCACGGCTGGCGGCAATTTGTGAACCATAAAAAATAAGAAAATACCGTAAGAAAATGAGATAACTTAAACCTGACATTGATCTGAAGATTTGAGGCCCGTATTTTGCTTTCTGTGCAGCAAACAAAAACATACCGCATTGGCTTATCCATATACCTGTGCGTATCTGTTACACCAGTAAAATTGCTTAACTTATATCACTAAGCCCGGTATGAAGAAATATTTCCCTTTTTTCCAAAACTATAAAAAAGCCCTGCTGCTGGCTCCCTTACTGGTGCTGGTGGATGTAGCCTGCGAAATTGTGCAGCCGGAGCTCATGTCCAAAATAGTAGATACAGGCGTCATGCACAAAGACATGTCCTACATCCTCCGTACGGGTGGCCTCATGATTCTACTGTCGCTGATTGCCATTGCAGCCAATGTCGGCAATATCTATTATTCATCGCGGGTATCGGTAGGCTTTGCAAGCGAACTCCGCAAAGGGCTGTTTGACAAAATACAGACCTTTTCTTTTTCCAACCTCGACAAATTCAGTTCGGCATCGCTGGTTACACGTATCACCAACGATGTCAACATTATTCAGCAGGTCATTATGCTGTCGCTCCGCTTGCTGATACGCGCCCCGCTGATGCTGTTGTTTGCGGTAATAATTGCCGTACGAATAAATCTGGGACTGGCTACCATTATTGCAGTTGCGATACCGGTACTGGCCGTCAGCATCTACATCATTCTGCGCAGAGGGTTGCCATTCTTTGAAAAAATGCAGCGAAGACTGGATAAGGTAAACGAAGTGATCCGCGAAAACCTGATCAATATCCGTGTGGTAAAATCATTTGTGCGCGAAGATTTTGAAAAGAAAAAATTTGGCCGCACCAACGATGACCTGCGTCAAATGGCTGTCAGGGCTTCGGGGATGGTGGTTTTGATACTGCCGGTCATGCAATTTGTGATGAATGTTTCTATTGTGGCTATCTTATGGTTTGGCGGTAACAAAATTGTGCAGGGCACCTTCCAGGTAGGTCAGCTTATGTCCTTTATCACCTACATTACCCAGATACTGATGTCGCTCATGATGCTGGCCATGATGATCATGACACTCTCGCGTGCCACGGCCTCCTCCGAGCGGGTGCTTGAAGTATTAAATACCCAGGCAGACATTACAGACTCGGCACTGGCGCTGGAAAAGAATCTGACCATCCGGTATGGAAAGGTAGAATTCAGAAACGTATGTTTTAAATATCAACAGGACGGCAATGAATACGCGCTGAAAAATATCAACCTCATTGCCCAACCGGGCCAAACAACAGCCATTATTGGAGCTACCGGATCTTCCAAAAGCACATTGGTAGAACTGATACCAAGATTATATGACGTGACACAGGGCAGTATACTGATCGATGGGGTGGATGTACGCGACTACACACTTCGAAACCTGCGCACTCCCGTAAGCCTGGTACTGCAGCAAAATGAGTTATTTTCCGGCACCATCCGGCAAAATCTGAAATGGGGAAAACCCGATGCCACCGATGAGGAAATTATTGCCGCAGCTAAAGATGCCGCTGCGCATGATTTTATTCAGTCATTTCCTGAAGGATATGAAACCGTACTGGGACAGGGTGGCGTAAATCTTTCGGGCGGACAAAAACAGCGGCTCTGCATTGCCCGGGCTCTTTTAAGAAAGCCAATTATTCTTATCCTCGATGACAGCACCAGTGCAGTAGATTCTGTGACCGAGGAAACAATACGCAAAAGTCTTGACAATCACTTCCCGGATACGACTATTTTCATCATTGCACAACGCATCAGTTCAGTACAAACTGCCAGGCAAATCGTACTGCTCGACAATGGCGAAATTGTTGCATCCGGCACACATGAGCAGCTTATGAAAGACAGTTCCATATACAGGGAAATATATCATTCACAACAACTAAACGGAGCTACCAGCGTATGAGTACATCCGGCAATACTAAACTGGCCCCCGCAGGACTTCCCGGCCGACGCGGTGCTGTATCCGTAGAAAAACCCAAAGACAGCCGCCAGGTCATTGGCCGGTTATGGGGATACCTCAAAGTTCAGCAAAGTGCATTGATCCTGGCGGGCCTGCTGTTATTAATCAGTACCGGCGCTACTATTACAGGCTCTTATCTGTTACGCCCGATTATTAACAACTACATCATACCACACGATATCAATGGTCTTATCAAAATGATCGTTCTTTTGCTGGCTGTCTATGTGCTGGGTTCAGTGGCCAGCGTATGGCAAAACAGGTTAATGATCAGAATCGCCCAGAAAACCGTGTATAATATCCGCGCAGATCTGTTTCGTCATCTGCAAAGTCTTCCCATACGTTTTTTTGATACGCGCAGCCATGGGGAGCTGATGAGCCGTCTTACCAACGATGTAGATACGGTGAGCGATGCATTGAACACAAGCATTTCGCAACTCTTTACGAGTGCCATCACACTCACAGGTATTTTTACACTGATGCTGTATATCAGCCCGCTTTTATCCGTCGTAACGCTGGTGGTGGTTCCATTTATGCTTTGGGTGGCAGGAAGGATCATTAAAAAAAGCAAACTATTCTTTATAGCGCAGCAGGCAGCGTTAGGCAATGTAAATGGCTATGCAGAAGAAATGATTTCGGGACAGAAAGTAATAAAGGTTTTTGGCCACGAAGAGACGGCAAGCCGCGAGTTTGAAGTACTGAATGATGAACTGAGAGAAAAAGGCACCCGCGCTCAATTGTATGCAGGTGTAATGATGCCCGTCATTCAAAACCTCAATACCATCAATTTTGCCCTCACTGCCACAGTTGGTGGGTTATTATCGTTGTTAAAAGGTCTTGACATCGGCGGACTGGCGGCCTTTCTTCAATACTCGAGGCAGTTTGGCCGGCCGGTCAATGAAATCTCCAGTCAGTATAACAGCCTCCAGGCAGCATTGGCCGGGGCTGAAAGGATATTTGAAATACTCGACGAAGCTCCGGAGCAGAGCGACAGTGCCGATGCGATAGAGCTATCGGATATAAAAGGGCAGGTCTCTTTCCAGGATGTAACATTCGGTTATGTGGCCGGCAAAGCGGTGTTAAGAAATATTTCTTTCCAGGCAGAAGCCGGACAAAAGATTGCCCTGGTCGGTTCCACCGGTGCAGGCAAAACTACCATTATGAACCTGCTACCGCGCTTTTATGATATTCAGTCTGGATCCATCCGCATAGACGGAACGGAGATCAGAAACATTAAGCGAAGCTGTCTGCGCCAAATGCTTGCCATTGTACTGCAGGACACACACCTGTTTACCGGTACCGTAATGGAAAATATCCGTTATGGGCGGCTAACGGCAACAGACGAAGAAGTAATGCATGCAGCCTTAATATCCGGCGCTGATTCATTTATCAAACGATTACCGCAGGGCTATCAGACATTACTCGAAAATGATGGAGGCAATCTGAGCCAGGGTCAGCGGCAATTGTTAAACATTGCACGGGCTACCGTGGCACAGCCCCCTATACTCATACTGGACGAAGCAACAAGCTCAGTAGATACGCGCACCGAGCAGATCATTCAAAATGGCATGGATAAGCTCATGCAGGGGCGGACCAGCTTTGTTATTGCTCACCGGTTGTCTACAATCCGTAATGCCGATATGATTCTTGTACTCGAAAACGGCCAGATCATTGAGCAGGGTACGCATAACGGATTACTGCAACAGAAAGGGCGATACTACGAGCTATACAACACCCAGTTTGATTAGTTGACTTTAGCAAATAATACCCTACCTTTTACTGAAGCCCCGAAATGATTACGGCAGCTTGCTTAGGTACTGTTCAATTTCTTCTGCCGTTGGATCTACTGCTACAATTTTTCCGGCTTTGTCAACCAACACGGTCAGACCTCCGCCATTGGGAACCGTGTATTTATTCCAGATACCATTTTTATCATCCAGTTCAAGCAGGTTGAGCCAGCTGAATTTTTCTTTATTCAGTCGTTTCAGTAACTCATCGGTATTATCAAACTCGCGCGCCACACCCACTACTGTAAATCCCTTTGACTGATACTTTTCATACAAGGGCACTACCTGTCTCGACTTTACAATACAGGGTCCGCACCAGGATCCCCACAGATCGATGAGTGCTGTCTTACCCTCAATCAGTGACGACAGGCGGTATTGTTTTCCATTGAGGTCTGGCGCGGTAAAGTCTACAAATGGTTTACCGGGATAAATCTGCAGCAGTCCGCGCAGACCATCTGTTACCAGCTTTGTATACTTATGATCAGGAAAAGCTCTTGTATATTTTATATAACTATCCTGTATCAGGCGCAGTACTGTTGAATCTTCTTTGGCCCGGTATTGCATATCCTCCACAATCATGTAATACTTTGCAAGGTTAGGTACCTGATCTATCTGCAGGTATTTCCAGTTGGCAATTTCACGATTGAGGCTGTCTAACGACCTTCGCATTTTCATACCCTGCGCCGTTAAATGTTCACCTTTCTTTTCTAACTGATGTCTTTTTTCGTAAATAAGCTGCCGGTCTTCTATGGCGGATAACTTGCGGAGTTGTGCATTCAACTCCATATAAGCAGGAGAATAAAACTGATCTTTTTTAATAAGCGCCTGCTCCTGCGCCACCAATCGGTTAAATGCGGGAGTAAATAAGGCTTTCCTTTCTTTTTCCATTCTGTAATATTCACGGTTGACATTACCTCCCTTTATCTCATTATCATCAGCTTTCGCCATTTCATGTAACCGGAATTCTACAATGGACGTATCGGGGAAAAAGGCAATATGCCGCCATGCACCCGCATCCAGTTCATCTTTAAATATCAATTCGTAGGCTTCCAGTTCGGTCGCATTCAGCGTATACTGAAATTTGTTGTTGACAATGGGTATTTCAATCTTGTTTTCCGACCTTACAGATTTTGTACGTGGCAGCAGGTAGATGGCTTTGCTGGACCTGCCTGCCACTGTTCCTTTCAATACTGTGTTGTATTGAGCATTAACTGCAGAAAGTTCAGACAATAGAATGCCTGTCAGCAGTGCTGTTTTGAAAAAATTCATACTGTTATGTTTAGATGATTATTTCTTTCGTTTCTTTTTTGTATCAAGCAACTGACTCAGACTGGTGAGCTGAAATCCATTCTGTATCAATACACTTACATCATTTGCTTTATAACCACGCTCCTTTAATCCGATAGCTTCTGCCAGTGTCATATCAGTAAATCCTAATTGCTGAAATGACTGAATATAAGAGGGGCTTACACCTGCATCTTCCAGCTCTGCAAATTGCCGTACAGGTACGTTAGTAAAGCCCAGTTTTAATATAGCCTGCACATCAGCCGGCGATACACTATTCGATTCGAGATAATACAATGAATCCAGCGATACCTGCTTCAGACCTGCTCCATGATAACCCTGTATACGTCCAGCCGAAAACTTTCTTTCCTTAAGCCAGATCAGGCGATCTACCGAAAGATCTTTTAGGCCGATGCCCTGGTATCCCTGGATGATGGCGGCGCTTACATTGGCTTTATAAAGTCTGATCAGGTCATCGGCCGGCACATTTTTCCAGCCCACACTTGCATAGCCGGTTAATACAGCTATGCTGATACCAGCTTTTTTCAGTTTATTGATATCGCTGAGGGAATATCCTGTGTACAGTTCTGTTGTAACTGGCGGCAGTATCGTATTTTTTTCATCCCCGGCTACCGGCTCTTTTTCCGCTTCCGGCGCCAAAACCGCTACAGGCGGCTGGCTGCCGCTATCGCGATCGGCGACTGATACGTGCGTATGAGCGATGGTATCGCCAGATACCGGAGACAATACTATATTCTTCGGGGTTCTGACTGTACTACCGGTATCTGGTAGTTGCTGTATCTGCTGATCCGCTACCAGCGGGTTATGTGTGATGGGCAATGCGCTGATATTTCTATCCAGATCATCATTGTTCCATTCTATGGCTGCCGGATGGTTTACCACAGATAGTGTCAGCAATAACAGTGGCATCAGTGCCAGGTATTTCCACGAACTATGCAGGTTAGATCTTTGCCGGTTCATCATCCGGATGCGTTGCTGCAGCAGTGATTGATTATAGGCCGACTGAATACGAAGCAACTGATTAGGGGCAGCTACCTTCAATAAATTGAGCTGATAAACCGCCGGCTCTACCTTACCCTCCTGTAGCAGGTCACTATCTGTCTGAAATTCGAGATTAGCCTCTATAGAACGATGCAACAGCCAGGCAAAAGGATTAAACCACTGAATGACGACCAGCAGCTCTGCCAGCATCAGATCAATAGTGTGCTTTTTTTGTACATGTATTTTTTCGTGTGCCAGAATCTGCTCATATACATCCCACTCATATCGCCCGGGATTAATAAGTATCAGATTCCAGAATGATCCTGGCGACTGATCGCCTTTTTCTTCAAGAATAATAACACGGCCATCGCGGATGGCGGGTAATTTCCAGCGCTTGTAAACAATGGCTGCCAGTTGTATCAGGAAGTTGACAGTAAGTATTGCCACTCCAACCCAGTAAGCCGGCAGAAGCCATTGAGTCCAGTTGCGGGATGCGGCAGGTTGTACGCTGAAATGTTTTTTATCGCCCTGTGCAGTTACATGGCTTAACGGGGTACTGCCGGCTACAGGATAGTCTTCTGCTGTTGAATGAAGTATTTCATTCTGAAAAAATGCCTGTACCGAAAACTGCCTGGGTATAATGAGTAATGGTGCTGCAAAGGAAATAAGCAGCAGCATCAGCAACAGGAATCTGTTGACCGAAAAAAATGTTTCACGGCGCAGCAGTGCTGTATACAACAACCATCCCACAGCAATCAGGGCAGCCGCCTGCAGCAGATAGGCGATCATTTCGCATCTCTTTTGATCAGCCTCAGTATATCCTTCAGCTCCTGTTCCGAAATTTTGTTTGACTTCGTGAAATAGGTAAGCATTTTGGAATAGGAGTTATCAAAATACTGACTCAGTATATCTTTCATGGCTTCGTCCTGATAGGCTTCTTTACTTATAAGCGGACTGTAGCAATGCATATTGCCTACCGTTTCGTGGGTCAGAAATCCCTTTTCTTCGAGTATTTTGACCATGGTGGCAACAGAGTTGTAATGGGGTTTGGGATCAGGCAGATGCGGAATAATTTCTCTGATAAAAGCTTTACCGGCAGTCCAGAAAGCCTGCATGATCTGCTCTTCGCGTTTGGCCAGTTTGGTCATTTTTGGCAGGTTTTGGTCAAATCTACTAATCAATTAGGAGTATTCCTATTTTTTTAGGAGAATTCTTTTCCAGCTTTTCCCTGACTCTTCGTAGTGTTGGCGCTCTTATAAAATAACAGATGATCTTAGTCGTCTCTTATTCGTAATTGCCCCGTTGCAAAAGCAGCACATTTATATATAATGATATTATCGGACAGTAACCATACCATCGGCTTTACTCGCTGGCTGTCCTTTACCAGTAGTAATCAGGTGCAACAGGATCTCTCCTACCTAATAGTTCCATCCACCTGAGCAGGCTTTGAAACATTCACATTGTGGTGCCAGCCCGTGATGCGTAAACAACAATTGTATCTGATCACCCTTCGCACTGATCTCAAAGCTGATCTTAGTGTCTGTCCATTCGGCCATGTGCTTAAACATGCTCAGGTCGCTGCCGGTAACTTCCCATACTATTTTTTATACGGCACTGCTTCTATCCATTTTTATCACCTGTAACACATAGGGGAGGAATCATTATGCTATGCGCCTGGCTTCTCAAAAAGCCATGCTGTACCTGTTGCCATAAGACAGATACCGGTGTTATTACCTGATTTTATTTTCCGGTACTTCTACCTGACCACTGCCCAGCGCGTGGCTTTTACTTTGGAGCTGTTTCAAGAAGCTTCTGAACAAAAAAAGCGGATGCCGAAAAGCTATAACAGAGTAGGCGTAAAACTTAAACCTTCTCTTATGCCAACAGTAAGTGTTTATGGCAACAAACCCGATACAGGTCCGGGTATGCTGGCCGCCAGGGCCGTTTGTGATGATCTCAACCTGGCTCATCCCACATGGGGAGTGCAGGTAGTCTGGACCAGGGATAATACGCAGTACACTACAGCTGTACCAACGCGTGCAATACTGGTAGCAGCAGTGAGTGCAGAATTTCCACAGTACAACGTGGCCTGACCAACTCGCGCAATCCGCCCTTGATAACCTGATCGATTTTTTAACCTTTAAACCTTTTTTATGGCTTCAGACATCACGCCTGCACAACAGGCATTTATTAATGCCATTCAGCAGAAAGTCAGCACTTTTCTGGGTACAAAGCTGGATGGTAATTTTCAGGTCGTCAATTATCCTGCGGGTTTCAATTACGGCATTACTTATGGGGCTAACGCCTACTGGAATGAAGCAACACTTCAGGACATTGACACATTGCTGAGTGTTGGCGACAACGGTCAGCTGCAACTCAATGGCGGTGGCTTCTCGGGTTTTTATGCCCGCTTATTGCCTTCGGTGACATTCTCTTTTTCATCGGCCGACAACAATACCATGAATCAGCAGGATCAGGCTGCACAGGCTCAGATAGCTTCTGTGCTCACTGAGTTTACCAATGCCGGTGGTACATTCACGAATCCGCTTCCCTTTGGCGGAAAAATCCAGGATGTATTCAACCAGATGATCTCGGAATTTGGCAGTTTATCAGCCATCCCGGCTTCGCTCAATGCCCTGCGCAATGCTATTGCAGCTTACCAGGCAATAGCCGCTGAGAGCTATGCTTTGCACAACAAGTATTACACGGCTACGGCTTACCTCAATGCCGCTATCGCCAATGTGACTGCACCCACTGCCAAAAATGGTGGCATGCAGGTTGATTCGGCTAACTATTATGTGGGTTATACCCCTAATAAACTGCCGACGGCCAATCAGCTTATCGGCAGCCTCAATACGGCAGGCAATTCCGTAAGTGTTGACATTGCCATCTCCAATTTCCGCTCATCTGCTTCGGAAATGAAGATCAGTGGTGGCGTGGGCTTTTCCATTCCTATTGCCGAGATCATCAGCTTTTCGCTGAACGCTTCTGCATCTTACGATGTTTCAAAGTATGTGTCTTCCTCCTCTGCACTTACGATGAACATCAGCTATCCGGGCGTAACCCTTTTCCCATCCATTCCTTCTATTGTATCGATCGACAACAGCCAGGGCTGGTATGCCAATGACATACTGCAGGAAGTGGTGGCCAATACGGGAAAAGACGTAACCGGGTACAAGCTGCAGGGATCTGAGTATAACATCAACGATGTGTTTGGCGTGGGTAAACTGTTCTCCCGCCTCAAAACCTTTGTGATCAGCCAGCAGCCTACTATCAAGCTCACATTTACCGGATCTGATGTAGACGACATCGTCAGCGATTTCAAGGTGAATGCATCTGCCAAAGTAGACCTGTTTGGTTTATTTACACTGGGCTCGGCCTCAGGCAGCTACAGTGTGCAAAACGTAGATACCAAATCGCAGGCTGGTGCTGTGATTGTAACTTTCGGTCCCCCTGCTCCCAGCGGTACAATCCCCTTGCAACAGCAGGTTGCCTATGTTATGGGTGGTGTTCCTTCTTACCCGCCTAATAATGTATGACGGGTACCTGTACCGTTAACAGCGCAGTCAGTCACCGTAAAAGGTGGCTGACTTTTTTGTGCCGGTCACCGGCTTAGTACGTTTCAATAGTTTGCGATCCAAAATCAGTGATATGGTAACTGGCCAGGGGAGTTTCCATGCTATTCCCGTTTGTAAAAGCAAGTACGGTCATCCCTGCGCTTTTAGCGGCCAGCATGCCGGAGTGGGAGTCTTCGATGGCAAAACAATGTGCTGGCATTACATTCAATTTCTCTGCTGTAGTTGTATATACCGCGGGGTCTGGTTTACCCTTTTCTTCAGATTCTGCCGACGAAACAGCATCAAAAAGATGGCTTATCCCCAGCTTATTTAACACTACAGGTATTATCCGTTGTGGCGAGTTGGTGGCCAATCCAATTTTGAACCCTTTTGCTCTGTGCCGTTCAATAAAAGCCTTTACACCTTCAATAGCACAATCCTGCTGCTCGATGAGTTCTATTACTCTTGTCACAACCATTTGCTCTGCCTGCTGCAGTTCGCCGCTCTGCCAGGGATATTTTTCGTACCAAAACCTGGCGACCTCTCCGGTCGTCATGGTTTTGGTCTGTGCAGAAAATTCTTCGGTGACTGTGACTCCCAGCGATGAAAACACTTCTTCTTCGGCCTGTTGCCAAAATTTTTCGGAGTCAATGATAACCCCATCCATATCAAAAATAATTGCATGCATCTTTAAACACTGCTTTTACGGATATAAATATACAGCAGTTAATAAACTCCCCCCTAATCATTCGTTATTGCCTTTGCGATACAAACGAAAGGAGATAAAACATACCCAGGCCAGGAAAGCGGCAAAAGTTATTTTTTGAATAACAGGCAAACAAAAAAGCAACTCCTTATTATAATAGACATAGTTATTAACCGCTACCAACAGCAGGTTCACCATGCCCCAGGTAAACAGTCCAAACCATTTCCTGGCATATAGTCCAATAAGCGTACCGGTCACTGCCAGAAGGCCCAGGGTAGAAGATATATTGATAACCAGATCGTGATCGGTTGCCGTCAATAAAAAGAACATGCCGGCCATCGATAATACGCCGGAAACACCAATCACATACTTCAGTACTTTGCCGGTACGGATGCTGCCAGCAAACAAGAGCCAGAATGCAGAAAGTGTACTGCCCAATACGATCATGGCAAGAAGTGCGATGGGTCGTGCAGCATTGGATCTCCCGTTAATGGCTTTTTCATTGAGCAGATTACACCAGTAGTTGTTTACCCAGCTAAATCCTCTTGCATTTGCATCGGCCTGTGAACCGCCGGGATAAAAACAGGCGGCCAAAAAATATAATGCTGCAAACAGTAGGGCACCTCCAACCGGAAGCAATAGCCAGTTCCTGTTTTTTCCATTTATAGCCAATGCAACATTTTATGAAGGAGCAGCTACACCTAACTGCCCCTCATAAATATACAAAAGACATTGACCGGGACGATGCCGTTATTTGACTTTCTTCATCGGAAAACGCTGCGACCTGGGCTGACCATTCCTGGTACCGGATATTTCGGCCAGCAATGAATCGGAGGTTATACGGGTATAGGAAATGAGCTGGGGAAAATCATGAACCGGGTTTTCAAATACCAGTGAATTTTCTGAAATGGATTTTAGGGCAAAACGAACCGGCTGGCCCTCATTCTGATTTTTAACTACAGGTATATAAAAAAGCTGTTCTTTTTCCTGCAGCAGGCGAATGGTTTCAAATACCATGGTGTCCTTATCTTTCACCATATAACTTTTGCCGGAAAACTCATTTTCGTTTAGGGGTATCCATGTTTCAAAAAGTGAGCCCCGCTGTGTTTTATTTTCCCAGGTACCAATGAGCCAGCCAGCTTTTTTAATATCGTTATTAAAATAACCTGTCCAGCTGCAGAGCATGAGTATACCCACAACGGCAACGATGGTTGTTGTTTTTTTCATAGTATTAATGCATGGAGTGAACAGCCATTTTGTTTCCTTCTGTATCTATAAACATACCAAAATAACCCATTTCGGGACTGATCTGTGTTTTGGGAACGATCACCCTGCCCCCCGCAGCTGTTACTTTTTCTAAAACCTGCTGCAGATCGCTGCCCCCATTGAGGTAGGCCAGTACTCCTTCCGAAGAGGGCGTGTAATCGGCTCCCTGTACGATGGCTCCGGACACATTTGTGCCGTCTGAAGGGAAAAAACCCATCCAGGTACCAAACATCTCCTTCTCTTCGATAGTTGCGCCGAGAATAGTTTGGTAAAATATCACTGCCCGCTTAAAATCAGTTGCCGGTATTTCAAACCAGTTGATCAGATTATTCATTTCTATGCTTTAGGGCAAAATAACAGTACGGCCTGCATGCAAAATTGTAAAAATGCGACAGGGCTAATCGGTACCAATGAAAAGAGAAGAAAATTTCAGGTGGTCGCCATAAAACTCCCTGGGAGTATGACCGGTAAACTCCCGGAAATCTTTTATAAAATGAGCCTGATCATAATAATTACCCTCGTAAGCCAGGGCGGTAAGACTGGTAAACTGGTTAGTAAGCAGCAGACGGAGTGTTGCCTGCAGCCGTATAATCCGGGAAAGTTGTTTGGGGCTAAGTCCAACGGCTTCTGCAAAATTGCGCTCCAGTTGACGGCGGTTTACTTTAAGCCGGGCCGACAATTCGTTGACCGAAAGCTGGCCATTGGCCGTTAATATCGTATCGATCGTGGATCTGATAATATTATTTACTGTTTCTGCTTCCTGCAGTTTTCGGAGCAGAAATGCTTCTACCAGTACTATCCTTGATTCGGCAGAAGGGGCCGCCAGCACGGCATTTTCAAGTTCCAGTCCCTGCTCACCATACAGCTGCTGAAGCGAAACGGCTTTATTATCCATATCCCTGATAGGCATAGAAGCAAAGGGCAAAAACCCATCGGGATAAAAACGAACAGAAAATATTCCGGAGCTGCCGGTGGGTTCTATTTCAAGTGTATCGGTAATCTGGCCAAAAACGAAACAGCGGGGTTGAATGATACTTTCGTCTGCGGACAGATACTGTTTGTACAGGTCGCCGTAATGAAAGATCATTTCCATACAGCCATCAGGTACTATTCGTTGCCGTACAGGTATTTGCTCTGCCGGGCTTTCCAGCACCCAGTAGCATTTCACAAAAGAGGCCAGTTCTGTATCTGCAGTATAAGTTTGATAGATCATTCACCTCAATAATTAGATCAATCGGATATCGTTCAGCCGTATGGAAATACTGATACCCAGATTAAGTTACTATCTAAAGATACAACGGTAAATACTCTCAAAGGTGATAACTTTGGAGAGCGATTACACCCATACCTGCGCTTGTCATGACCCCGCAAATCACCAGTGAAAATTTTTATCAGTTATGTGACGGGCTCGCCGCCCGCGATAAAGAGCTGTCGCAAATAATACGCGAACACGGCTATCCGCCGCTCTGGAACCGTCCCAATACTTTTGAGTCGCTGGTACATATTATACTCGAGCAGCAGGTTTCGCTGGCCTCTGCGCTGGCTGCTTTAAACAAACTGAAAGAACGTTTGCAGGAAGTGACACCGGAAAGTTTTTTATTGCTGACAGATGAGGAACTAAGAAGCTGCTACTTCAGCCGTCAAAAAACGATCTATACCCGGGGACTGGCAAAAGCGCTTGCAGAAGGAACGCTTAACCTGCACGGGTTGACGATGCTCGACGATGCAGCTGTAAGAAACAAACTGGTTGCACTCAAGGGTATTGGCAACTGGACGGTTGACATTTACCTGCTATTTGTACTACAGCGAGCCAACATCTTTCCCATGGGCGACCTGGCAGCTATCAATGCCCTGAAGCGTATCAAGAAATTACCGAAAGACACTTCGCACGAAAAGCTGCTCGCCATTACCAGCAAATGGCATCCGCATAAATCGGCTGCCACCATGCTGCTTTGGCATCATTATTTATCCTCATCCGGAAAAAAATGAGTCAGTATTCTATCAACATTAAGCGGGTTTACGAGCCCTACAGCAAAAGTGATGGCTTTAGTATACTGGTCGACCGGCTATGGCCACGCGGTATCCGTAAAGAAGATGAACGAATAAACCTGTGGCTCAAAGAAGTAGCGCCTTCTGCCGAATTAAGAAAATGGTTCAATCATGAAGCGGAGAAGTGGTCCGCTTTTACGAAGAAATATCGTGCAGAGCTAAAAGGCTCTCCGGCATTAGCAGCACTTATTGCCCTGGTAAAGAAACACAGGAAAGTCACACTCCTGTATGGAGCCAAAGATGAGGAGCATAACCAGGCAGCAGCGCTGGCGCATATGCTGCATTCGCTTATATAAGATTATTCTTTGCTGCCATTTTAATAAGCGAAGCAGTATTATTTACTCCAAACTTGGTGAGCAGATTTTTCCGATGGCTATCGACTGTATGCAGGCTGATAAAGAGTTTTTCGGCTATCTGCGGATTGGTGAGTCCGTCTGAAATCAGCTGCAATACCTCCGCCTCTCTGCGGCTCAGCACGGGGACATTTGCCATATCCTGTATATCTATACCCGCCATACTGACATCAAGATTCATATACAGTTTGCCTTCATGTACGGAGAGCAACGCTTCTTCTATTTCTTCGCGGGAAGCACTTTTTATAAGGTAGCCAGAAGCACCATTCTTTATCATCTGCGAGATATAGCTACGCTCTCTGAATGTACTCATGGCCACCACCTTCACTTCAGGAAATTCTTTTTTTATTTTCTCTGTGAGTTCAATGCCGCTTACTTCCGGCATATTAATATCGGTAAGCACAATTTGTGGCGGATGCTGTTTTATTTTCTCTATGGCCTCAAACGCATCTGAGGCCACACCGGTGAGTTCCACAAAACTAATCTGCGACAGCATTGAGCGCATTCCTTCCAGTACCATGGGGTGATCGTCGACTACCAGAACTTTTATTTTATACATCTTTTTCGATTGTGCATTCGATATGAACAGAGGTGCCTCTGCCGGGCGCAGACTGAATATCCATCTGCCCCCGAAGATAGTGTACCCGTGATTGGATATTTCTGAGTCCGGCTGTTTTCATCGCGTCTACCTGCTCTTTATCAAAGCCTTTACCATTGTCTTCTACGGTGATGGTAAGCCTGCTATCCTGCCGCATTACCTGTGCCAGAATCGTAGTAGCGCCGGCATGTTTCACGGCATTGTTGAGCAATTCCTGTACGATGCGATATATCACTACTTCCGATGACGGACTCATTCGCCGGTCGAGTCCATAAAGCTGGCAGTTGATCACAAACTGCTGCGATTCGGAAAGGCCATCGCAGTAGTCCTGCAAAGCCTGCGACAAACCGAGATTCAGCAGGGCCTCCGGCATCATATTATGTGCCACACGCCGCATTTCACTGATCGATTCATCCAGTTTATTGAGCGCATTATTAAAGACCCGCGCATTGTCTTCGGTCATTACCAGATTCCCTTTCATAGCCCCCAGTTGCAGTTTGACGCCACTCAGCAGTCCGCCTAACCCATCATGCAGGTCGCGGGCCAGGCGGCTGCGCTCATCTTCCTGGCCTTTGAGCAAAGCCTGCGTAGCCAGCAATTGCTTTTCCTTTTCCAGCTCGCTGATCCGTTGTTGCTGCAATTTTTGTTTATTACGGTAGTTACGGTAAGAAAGCAGGGATATGATCAGCAAAGCCCCTGCGCTTCCGATGAGGATATAATTGAGTGTATTTTTCTGCTTTATAGCCGCTTGTTGCAAATTGATCTGTGCTTCCTTTTTGGCCGTCTCATACTCGACTTCGAGCCGGCTCGCATACTGTTTATTCTGCTCACTCGATGCCGAATCTGTTATTTCTTTAAATTCTTTGTAATACGTCAATGCTTTTTTATAATCGCCCCTGGCTTCATACAACCGGCTTTGATAGTCCAGTAAAATCTCGAGATGTACTTTGCCGGTTGTTTGGGCAATCTCTTTTTCGGTTGCCAGGAGTATTTGTTCTGCCTGGTCATATTTTTTTTGAAGGGTCAGCACTCTTGCCAGTTGCAGGTTGGCCTGTATTCTGCCGAAGATATTCTTATTCTTTTCGGCCAGTTCAGCTGTTTTCCTAAAATGCTCATTGGCCTGATCGAGCTTGTCGAGATTCATATAAATGAGGCCGGCGACGAGGTGGTAACTGGTCAGCGCCGATTCGTTATCTGCCGGGGAGTAATACTTTCCGGAAGAATCGATACAGGCCTCTGCTTCTTTATACCGGTTTTGCATGGTGAGCGCGAGTGCAATTGCATAATAACTCCGGAAATAAGCGGTGGCAGTATTTAGTTTACGGGCTATTGCCAATGCTTTACGGGCATATTCTTCCTCTTTTACAAATTCATACATTTCTTTATAAATAGAGGCGATATCGATAAGCTGATTCAGTTCCAGATCAGGCTTGTCCAGTTTATTGTAGATACGTACTGCATTCATCGAATACTCGACCGCAGTTTTATATTTCCCTTTAAACCGCTCGATCGAAGAGTTGGCACCATAGACCTTTGCTGTCAGTAATTCCCGGTTGGGATGATCGGTATGCGCCAGAAACAGCAGGGCCGAATCAAAACACAGGCCAGCCCTTTCATAATCACCACCTGCTCTAAACAGGTACGATTGGTTCTGAAAAACAAGTGCCGTGATGTAATCAAATTTTTTACCGGTCGAAAAATGCAATGCGTCTCTATAGTACCTGGCAGAAAGAGAGGTATCAACCGTTTCGTATTGTATGGCCAGGCGCATCATGGTCAATGCACGCGATGTATCGGGCAGCCCCTGTTTTGCCAGTTCATTTTTCAGGCTGTCGATCGGGTTTTGCTGAGCCCGCAAGGCTGCGGATGCGCAAAAGGCTACCAGAAACAGGCTTATCCATCTCATATCGTAAAATAAGCCTATCCGCTTCATTTTACAAACAAAGACAGACAGGCTATTAATAATATCCCCTGTTCGGGGGAGGTTGAAGGCAAAAGGTATAGAGGAAAAAGGGTATTGTATTCTCGAAATCCTCAGCCATTTAATCCGGACCACCATTCACATGTACCCCGAGTAACGGGGTTTAGCCAAAATCAGTCCCAGTATGTTGAACCATCAGATCCAATATAGCCAACCAATCGACTCTTTTCGTTAAACACGGCAATAAGATACCGGTATCCGCAATAATTGTAAGAATAATAAGGAAGTTTGTGCGCCCACCCAATCCTTCCGGTATAAGGCTCAATAATCGCCCATTGGCTATCGGTGGCTACGAGGAAAAGATTGGCGAAAAAGCCGTCTACAATATTTCTAAATGGCCCTGCTTTTGACTTTATCCTTTCTGACAGATCATTTGTATCGTAATTAATTTTTAATATATACCAGCCAGCTTTCTCTTGATACACAGCAATGAGATCGTCACGGCGTAGTTCATAAATTGAATCGTACACACAGGGCAGCAATTCAACTCCATCATATCTGCGGATCAATCCCCAACCTTTCTCATCCTTTTTAAAAAACATCCCACTACTGCACCGAAGGCGGGAAATGTTAGTCGCCGAAATCAGATAGCCATGTTTCGAATTACTGGTGTCCCCGTAATTGCTCCAGCTTATCTCAAAAATGCCTTCACCCTTGTCAGCAATTGAATAGCTGCTTTTGCCACCATCACAAAGAATAACAACATCACGAAGCGGCTCCAGAATGGGCAATGGGCTTCCCGGGGGATGCTCATGTATCTTGCCGGTGACATACGAATAAAGAAAAGTTTTTCTCCCTTTTGTGAGCACAAACTTCTCATCATATCTAAGGTCGATTAGGTTTATGTTGTCATAAATAGCTGGTAAAACTATTTGACCAGTAATATCAATAAGGCCCATCTTCTCCTTTTTAACAACAAGGGCCAGATAAAACTCCTTCTTTGTTACCGAATTATAAATTCGCTGATAAATTGAAGCGCTATCGTATGCCGGTTTTATCACTACCCGCTTTGCACTGTCACAATAACCCCATAGATTACCTCTGCGATAGGGAATCAGGTTAGGCAGGTCAGGCTGTGTAAACGCCGAAAAAAATGGCAGCAAAAAAAGTGCAGACAATAAAAAACGGGAGAACATCAGCAGATAGGTTTAATTAACAGCAAATGTAGCCGTAAAATCTATTAGCATTACTCCAGCGTGGTAACCCCTGCTATCTGTGCCGGATTTTCCTGATGCAGATCAAAGACGATAATTTCATTGATACCTTTCTTCAACCAGGAAGCCGGACAATACAAGCGGTATTGTGGACCCAGGTTCCAGAAGCGTCCCAGGTTATGCCCGTTGACGTATACAACACCCTTGCTGTAGCCGCTCAGGTCAAAATAGGTATCGCCGGTCTCTGTCAATGTAAAATTGCCTTTGAAGAAACGGCCATTGCTGTTAGCTGCTTCCGTTTGTGAGGCCGGCCGCAGCGTTTTGATCATTTTTTCATCGAGGGGCAGTTTATATATTTCCCAGTTCATGAGTGTCATGCCATTGAGCGTAACGCGGTCGGTGATGCCTTTGCGATCAATCATGAACTGGGCAAAATTGATATGCCCCATGCCTTCGACAAGAATATCCAGCACGGGATCTTTTACAGCTGTTTTAGGCAGGTTGACTTCCCATTTACCCCCATCGCGATAAACGGTGTCGATAAATTTTCCATTCAGGAATACCAGTGCATAATCATGCGGCTCCCAGATTTTGAGCTTCCCGCTTGTATGCCCAATCAGTTTGGTACGATACAACAGGAGTCCCTGGTTCTGATCCAGATCTTCCATGGTTTTGGGTTGCGGAGAATATACCGGTTTGGGCAGGTTTTGCCAGATGCTGGTAAAGGGCTGCAACGAAATAGCGGGTATGGTAATCGTTTTTACCGGCTGCGGCACCACGGGTATCGGATAAGAAACATACTGACCGATAAGCCGGCGAAGCATAAAATACTTGGGCGTGGGTTGTCCCTGCTCATTGATGGGCGCGTCATAATCGTAGCTGGTAATATCGGGCTGATATTGTGTAGGCGTAAAGGCATTGGCACCGGCTGTAAACCCAAAGTTGGTGCCACCATGAATCACATAAAAGTTGAAGGACTTTTTATTTTCCAGCAAATAGGTGATCTCTTTTTTGAGACTGGCCGTATCGGGTTTGGCATATTTCTCTCCCCAGTGTGTAAGCCATCCCGGATAGGTCTCGCTGCTGAAAGATGGCACATTGGGATTACGTTTGGCAGCCTGTGCAAAATCGCCATCATTGCCACCGCTATCCAGACCAATGGCCGCTCCATCTATATTGCCGGCTTCCAGCATATAGGCCGTGGCTCCATCTGCCGTATAAAAGGGTACAACAATCCCGTTTTTAACCCACATGTCCCGCAATTCTTCGAGGTAAGCCTTATCGTTGCCATAGCTGCCATATTCGTTTTCTACCTGCACCATTAATATTGGGCCGCCATTGTTGCACTGGAGGTTTTTTACCTGCGCCGAAATAGCTTTTACATACTCGGCCACCGCCTTCATATACCGCGGGTCGCGGCAACGTATTTTGATATCGGGGATCTTCAGCAACCGGGTGGGCAATCCACCAAAGTCCCACTCCGCACATACATAGGGTCCCGGACGAAACAATACCCACATACCTTCTTCCTGGCAGGTGCGGATAAATGCTGCTACATCTTTGTTGCCCGTTTTAAAATCAAATATCCCCGGTGCCGTCTCGTGATAATTCCACATAAAATAGGCAGCAATAGTATTGCAGCCCATAGCTTTGGCCATTTGTATACGATGCCGCCAGTACTCCCGCGGAATACGGGCCGGATGCATCTCACCGCTGATGATTTGAAAAGGTTTACCATCGAGCAGAAAATCCTGTTTACCCAGGCTGAATACATGTTTACCTGTTTGGCTGTACACACTTACAAAACAGAGAAGGCCGGTCAGTGCCAGTAGAATCTTTTTCATTGCGCTTATTAAAAGTCAGGAACTGCAGAAAGCAAATACTACACAAGATTAGTGTATTACCCGTTACAGCATAGCCACAAACGATTGCGTGTTTTTCAGCTATTCGCAGCCACGATTCCTGTCAGACGGCAGTTAGATTTTAACGATCCCGGCGCTATTGGCCAGCTATTCATAAATAATAGTTTCATTGTTGCAATATCTGCGACCAGTGATTATCTTGGAAGGATTAATCATCCATTAACCGCAACACTTCATTTATGAAACGCCTCATCCTGTTTATTTTATTCCTTACCCCTGCTTTTGCATTTTGTCAATCAGCCGATACCCCGGTAGAAGCCAGTCTTTTTTTACCGGCACATGTCGTAAAAGGCCTCACTGCCGATCAAAAACTCACTATCCATTATGTGCTCGAGGGCCCGGAAGAAAAATGGGAGACGAGTAAGATCATGGCTAAAAAAGTAAAGGATAATGTTTACAGTTTTTCGTTAAAACAGGGAATGTATTTCCGGCTCGTTTTTGTCATTGGTGACTATAGTTACAACATGAGCTGTATCGACAATCGCTCCGGCGAGGCTATGGATAAATACAACTTCAACGTCCTGCTGGAGAAAAGAAAATTTAATCCGGATGAGCTGAAGTTTATTGCTCCCTGTATAGCAAGAGATGATGAATAAATAGTTGCTGGTGAAGCCGTGGAAAAATACTCCTGGTAAAACAGGAGAAAATAAGAAACGGAACCCTGCAAACTACCAGTAAAACAGTTGCAGGCCCGCGATGTATCGCGGGCCTGCCTGTGCATTCAGCATCCACTTAGCTCCCTATTTTTTTTCACAACCGGCCTTATACCAGAAATAAAATAAGCCTATGAAAAATAACCCAGCTAATGATAATTCTTTTTTCAATAGCCGGATTTCATGATTCAATCACAAATGCCAGGTTGTCTTTATTCGCTTCATAATACTCCAGCAGGGCAGCGGCCAAAGCACCGTCCTGTTCCATTTTTTTGAAGCAATATTCCCGCACGCCTTTGAGATAAAGATCCTGATTAACAAACAGGTTTATATACGTGCGCCTGCCTTCTTCAATGAAGGATAAAAACCGGGTGATGAATAAATTCTTTACACCCGGAGAGACATAGTATTTTTCGAAAATGGCTTCGAAACAAAAGGCTTCCAGCAATGACTGATCCGGAAATGAGCTGAGTTCATTCAATCCATTTCGCCCCACACAGATAGCAGACGCAATACCGGAATCAGAACGCACAGACTGGCAGTAGAAAAATCTTGCTGCCACTGCCATCAGTTGCTGCTGACTAAAGCGGACAGACGGATTTTCCTTTCCGGTAAAAGGTGCAGCTAACAGACCATATACCCGCATAAAGGAGGCATCCATGCGCAGGCTGTCGGTAAACAGGCGGTTGATCCTGATTGTATCGGGATAATATTTTTCATAGATGCCCTGAAACCTGGTTTTATTCATCAACACATACCGGAAGCGCCGGGGGTATTTTTGCATAGCCAGCGAAAGCACATCCCGTCCTGAGCTAATCAGTTCCGGGCTTACTCCCAGATAGCGCTCCCCTTCGTCCTGATAATACCGCATGCTGAGCCGGATATAGGTGGCGGGGTCAGGCTGTCCGGCCACGGGATCAGGCTGTGTAAAAAAGAGAAGCAGCAACGGTAGTATTTTTTTCATGGCAACATTTTCTCCAAAAGTCGCCCATGCAGGCCTGGCGCCCTGCATGGAAAAGGTTTAGAAAACCTTTAGAATAGGTTTAAACTGGCAGGAAAGCCTTGCCTGCCGCAGGTATTTAACTAGATTTGTTTCAATGGAAACGAAGGAATTAGTGATTGATAACCGGTTTCGTATACAGGCAGATACGCATCTGCTCACCGACCTCAGCAGCCATGCTACTACCCGGCTGGAGCCCAGACTGATGAAGCTACTTTTTTTACTGGCCTCTCATGCCGGGCAGTTGGTAAGCCGGGAGCAGATCATCCGGGATATCTGGAACGACTATGGCGGCGGCGAAGACGGACTCACACAGGCCATTTCTTTTCTTCGAAAAATGCTGGACGATATGGCCAAAGACCGTATCCGTACCATCCCCAAGAAAGGGTACCTGCTAAATGCTGTGGTAACGCCGGCAACCAAAATAACGGAAGCAGAAGAAAAAGAGAAAATCAACGTTGACACAATTCTGCCGGCTGAGGAAGAGCCCATACCAGCCCTTCCGGAAAAGAAAAAGAATTTCTGGACCCACCCGGCTGCAATAACACTGGTAGTTACGCTGCTGGTATTCGTGCTCATTGCGGGAAGAAAAACATTTTTCCCTTCGCCTGTCAAAAGCCGCGAGCCTGCTGGCGGCGTTGAAGACACGTTGTATCAATACCAGGAACTGAAAGAGCAGCAGCAACGGCAATCTACCAATCCCTGATCCGGCTTTTTACTGTTACAACAGCCGCAAACTATACCGTGAGATCCACGGCATACCGGAAATAAGCATCACTGTGCCTGCAGATCAGACTCCACTTCCAGACTGTTGTCATTCTTTTTGAAGTTTTCTTTTAACCGCTTGCCAACTTCTTCCAGTTTGTCTTCCGGAATCCGGATAAACTGCTGCTGAAACATCAGTTTAGGATCGGCTTTCATTTTTTTAGTAAACTCTCTGAACTCATTTCTGTCGGCAAAAGCTGTTATAAATGTACCTTCCCATTTCTTCAGTTCTACCGGGCGTTTTTGCGCTACCAGGCTGGTTGCTGTAAATACATGATGTTTTTCGGTATCATAAATGGAAAGGATCAGTCCGGGCAATCCGCTAAATTTATACGGACCATCGCTAAGCGGAATATCCGTAGCATACCAGGCAATATAGTTGCGACCGGCAAAAGATGTGGTTGCTTTTTTGCAGAGATGTCCCAGCATGCTCATCTCTTCGTCATGCATCGTCCAGCCGAGCACAGGCAGGGAATCGGGATAGTAAACCTGGTGCAGGCCAAACCGGGAAAAGAAATACATTTGACGGTTTTCCTGGTCTTTAAAAACTTTATACATCACTTTCACTTCGTAAGGCCTTGTAGTCCCTCTGGGCATGACACCTGTAGCATCGGCTTCTTTCGCCATTTCTGTAATAGTAGAATCGTTGAGGTATTGATTCTTACTAATATAATTGGAGGCCGTTTTACCCACCTGCAGCATCATTACTTCGGTAATACGTTGGGTATCGCTTTTAGATGGTTGTAGCGTATAATCATACAGAAGTGTATAATCATACTCAACTGTTCTGTTGATTTGGGCTGTGGCTCCTGTGGCCAGCAGTGCTGTACAAAAAATGGTCAGTAGTTTTCTCATTTGTTATAGGTTTAGTTGGAGGTGGATGGTTTCCGGATGTACAACTAAAACTATAGTTATTTGAGTAATTACCAAGGTTAATTAAGGTTAATGGATCATGTTAACGACATCTCTGTACCTGCTGAAATAGCTACTTTATAGCGTCTTTCAACTTCTGTGCATCCTCCATCTTAAAGAATCCATTGGGCTTGAAATTTTCAATACAGTAATCAATCGCCCGCCGGGCTTCTTTCTTTTCCAGCTTTTTATCTACCAGGTACCTGGCAATTGTATAATTGAGATAAAGGGCAAATTCCGGTCGCTTTGCCGACCATTTTTTTACAAATTCAATGGCCTCTTTGGGTCGGCTCAGTTGATTCATCAGCAGATTGAGCGGCCGTTGAAAATAAAAGAAAATGCCTGTCTGTCCGTTCGGGTCTTCCAGGTTATTGTTCCAGTATTGCAAGGCATCTTCATACGCTTTTACCAGCTCCAGTGCCTGGGCAAAGGAGGTATTGTAGAATTTATCCCTACCCAGCAACTCCGCCTTGTAAGCAAAAAAATCTTCGACTTGTTTTTTATTGGATAGTATAGCAAAGGCCGTAGAGAAAACGCCTTCCTCCCGCGGAATAATATCCAGGTTATAAATACGCTTCACTTTTTGCCGATAGGCTTTTACCACATCCACCGGATTGGTACCGGCCTTCCGTAATGAATCGAGCAGGGCCTCATTCCAGTCATTGTCTTCCAGAAAGTCTTCAAATACAAATGCAATACCATCGGTCAGGGCGCGGTTGGCTACTGCAAAATGGTCTACTTCATAAATGGCCGACTTAAGATGCAGGTTAGGATTCTGAACGGTTTTAAACAGGCTGTCTTCCACAATCACGGCCTTCAGTCTTCCCGTAGCATCTTTTGTACCGGATGCTATAAAATGATAAAACTGATCTGGAAAGTTTTGCTCCGTAAACGTCTTTATTTCCTGCAACAGGCCTTTTTCCAGTTGTGGACTCAGCGATAAAACAGCCCGGAATGGCTGGCCCGGCTGCACCATCGCTTTTTGCGAAAAAACAGCTCCGTCAGAATGACCAATCAATACGGGAAATGCAGGCATAGTGATATTGTTGCTGAGGTAAGCAAATAACTCTTTGGTCAGGTAATGGCAAAAAGCCCGGCTGGCGGTTGTAAATCCGCCATCGCTACCCATGCGCAGATCCTTTGAGCGATTGTTGCTCTGTACGCCTATTACTATAGATGAGGGAATTACTTTAGCTTCTGTCAACTGTTTAACGGTAACCATCACCGGCTCAAACATCCAACTCGCATCAAGGGTAATAAAGACTGGATATGTTTTTTCGCGCGAAAACTCCTCCGGCAAGGCTACTTTAATAAGACGTGTCTCTTTGAGCGTATCGGAGTAAAGTGTATCGATCCGGTAATCGTACGAAATAGTGGCCGCAGACGACCGAACCTGTGTATGAGCCGTATGGATCAGAAAAATAAGAATGACAGACAAAAACAGTTTGTTCATTTTCAAGGCTTTTAAGTTGAATGCGGTAGCGATAACCACCCAAAATTGATTTGTTTGAAAATGAAAAACTTGTAAAAATGGGACATGTTTTATTTCAGCAGATGCCAGAAAGTATCGGTATGTCCGAGCAGTGTGCCCCGTTTAAAAAACTGTGCGGGTGTATTAGCGGTAAATTTCTTGTAAATCTTATTGAAATGCGACTGATCATTAAAGTTGAATTCATAGGCCAGCCGGGTAAAATTTTCCTGGGGCGTTACAAATAACTTTTGCTTAATAGTTTTCCGGAAAAGTACAATCTCATAAAACCGCTTTACCGATACACCAAGGTGTGTCTGAAAAAGCCGGTTAAGGTGGCGTCGGCTCACCTGACTGTGTGCCGAAAAGTCTCCTACCGAAAATCCTTCGGCGTGCCGGAAAATATAGTTGATACAATGATCGAGCAGGTCAATCTTAAATCCGGTAAACCGATCGAATAAAAACCGGTCGAGGTAGTTGATCAGTTCATTGGTATCTGTTGTACCCAGCAACAAATCCAGTTCCTGCGGCGAAAAAAAAGCAACGTCCTTTATAAAGTCTGTGAAATCGATACCGGCATAAAACTGTTGTATGCCCAGGGGATGAAACACAATCACCACCCGGTGCAGGGGTCCCAGTCGTTTTACCAGTAACACTTTTTCGCGCAGCGGAGTAAATAATTGCAGCGGCTGCCCTCCCGGAGTAAAGACCATTTCCGCATCGGCAGTACGCACATGTGATTTGTATAAGGACAGGGTGGTATTGAAATGAGGGAAGCAGATGAATTGATTGGAAACATTGGCTGGTTTAATCTCCAGGTAGTAATAATCTACATACCGGGCTACCAGGGGGTGCTGAGGCTTGAATGTCTGAAAAATATCCGTCATCCTGCTGCGGTTCGGTTGGGAACAGTAGTTTAACGCAGTAATCTCATTAAAATTATTCACTTTACAGGACCCTTCAAAACAGCTGCTTATAAAATGCTGATTTTTTTACTTTTTTAACTATTTCAGGATGACAGAGCCGTCTGCTGCGAATCGGATATATCCCCTGCGGCGGGAAAAATTTTATTTTCATTTAACTTGCATGGTTTAATCAATCTATCATGAGCCAGGCATTTGTAAAAGAAGAAGATGGACAGTGGCTGCACGACCTGCCCCCTACTTTAGCCGCACTGATCAATTATCTTACCCGCGAAAACAATGGCGTACGCGTATATGAGCTGAAGACCTCTTTTTCCAAAACCGGAAAAGAGCTGCACCATATGAGCAATGGGCTCAATTATTTTGTAAATGATAAGCGGCAGTGGGAAATTGAGTGGTAGTACTCCCTGCCAGTGTTGCCAACCATCTGTACCTATTCTGCCTCTTTACCGGATAAGTACTTTCACCGCCATATCTCCTGCTTTTACCCAATAACTTCCCCGCGGCAAATGCGCCACAGATAGGTTATGCAATCCGGCGGCCAGGCTTTTCTGCACTACCGTAAGCCCCGACATATTAACAATACGCAGCCCTGCAGCTTCTTCCAGTTTTACGTATAGCATTCCATTCACTACGGGGTTGGGATATACCAGTACTGCATTGCGATTAGTGGCCACAGCAATTAAGACAACCTTACTGAAGCTATGTTTTCCATCCGCATCTATCTGCCTGATGCGATAGTAATTGCTGCCGCTTGCCGGACTGGCGTGCAGCGCTTCATACTGCTGCACCGTAGTGCTATTACCCGACGCTGCTATGGTGGCTACGCGGCTCCAGCTGCTGCCATTGGTGCTGTGTTCCACATCAAAATGTTTCGAACCTTCTTCGGTAGCAGTACTCCAGCTGAGCAATATACCCTGTGCCTGCTGGCGTGCTGAGAAGCCAAGCCAGTGCACAGGTAGTGTTCCTGTAAGTACGGTGGCGGTTACAACATCGCTGTAGTCATAGGTGCCATAGCCGTTGTCGAGACGGGCGCGGTAATAAGTAGTCTGGCTCAGTACCCCCATTTGCGCGCCTGTAAGCGTGCCGGCTGTTGCACCGCCGATGCCCGACCAGGTATTGTTATCAGTAGATCGCTGCCATAAAATACCGGTGTAGGGATAATTGCTGATCGTAATATCGGCCGGTTGCGTGTCTTCATTGATTGACTGATTGGCCGACACAGTGCCATTGGCATTTTTTGTAACAGCAGATACCTGCCAGGCTGTACCGCCTACCAGCGTGCCATTCCGGCCATTGCCGGTATTGTCTGTAACAGTTGTACCTGTGTTGTTGGTCATTTTATAATAAGCCAGCAGACCCGATGAGTTGGTCGGCACCTGCCGGTACTGGTTATCAACCAGCTGGGTATTGCTGCGCACACTGTTCCATACCCGCACCTCATCGAGCTGGCCGGCAAAAAAACCTGAGGCCGTTGTATTGTCCCACTCCTGACCCAGCGAAAACTTATCGGTACTCTGTACTACATCAGCCGCAGGCAGCGTACGTACAACATCAGGTGTAGTGCTACCATTGAGGTACAATTGAATCGCCCGGGTACCCGAGTTAAATGTTAGCGCTACATGATACCATGTATTGGTACTGATAGCTGCACTGCCATAAAGTGTACCGGGGCTTGAATTAGGCGAATAGATATACATTTTATTGCCTGAGCTTGGACCTACACCTATTTCAATCCGGTTGGTACCATCAGATGGATTAAAGGCAAGGATAGATTCGGTATACGTCACCGTGCGTGAAGAGCGAAACCAGAATTCGATTGTCCAGCTATTGCTCCCTACAGCAGCCGATACGGTGTTGGCAGCAAAATAGTCATTGGTGCCATCAAAAGATAACTGATATCCCCAGCGGGCATCCTGGGCAGAGCAGGTAAGACCTGTAATGAATGCAAAAAACAGTACTGTACTGCGCAGATGTTTTTTCATAGTTAGCATATTGGATAGTGAATGTCCTTGCAGACAGCTCGCAAAATACAGTGCTACATCTGGCGTATCAATAATGGTAAAACCTTAGAAACGGTTTTTTTGACAATTGTCGTATAAAACGAGGGTTATCTGCTAATGAAGGCTGATGACCCTTGTTATCTTCCATTCACCGTTTATATGTTTCCATATAATGGTAAATCGTCCGGCCTGAGATGGAGTGCCGGGCGGTTCTTCGTTATTGTGAAATTTATGTAACCCGATTTCCACTGCTCCAAAATCTTTGATCGGATATACTTCAATACTTCCTTTTACCAGTTCGCGACTCACTTTTCCGCAAACATTGCGCCGCGTGGCTTCGACAATATCATTTTTGGAGGTCATGAGGCCGCCTTTATCATGATAAAACTCGATATCCTCCGAAAAAAATGAGGCATAGGTTTCCAAGGCTGTATCACAGGTATTATATGCGTGAAAAAACAGGCTGTCGAGTTTTACAATAGTGTCATACAGTGCTTTGTCGTCGGGCTCATAGGCAGCTGCAGGCTGCTCGTTTTTAGTGGCAGGTGAAGAACAGCCAGACAAGATGGCGAGCAGCGAAACCAGCATTACAGAAATATAGCGCATGAAATGGGATTTTAAACAATTAAGGAGCCTTAAAATAACTGGTATTCTGCGGCCACCAGCTTTACCTGTTCAAATATCCTACTTTTTAGGATTACCCACCTGTCCCCCACGATAAAACTTCTATGTTGCAAGCAGAACATATAGTCAACCGTATATTTAGTAGAAGAAACAACCAGCAATAGCCTTCCTTTTACTACTTTTTACTTCCTGTACTGCATAACAACAATGTTTTGTTATTCTTAGATATACCGTAACCCAGGGAAATGGAAACCCTTTTAAAGACAATGAAATTCTATTCTCCGGAGAAATGTCTTTTTTTAAAATCTAAGCAAATAAACAAAGCATGCCTGATAGATTCAGGCTTATCCAATCTTAACAACGACCTGTCTTATTGAGGTATTTATTGCGAAAAAGGATGGCAATGACCGGTAAGATCACCTCTGAACAATCTATTCCAAATGGTGGTATTAGTGCTGCGATTTCTTAGCTGCTTCTCCTTTATAAATATCCAACTGACCTTTCCGGTATCCACTTCGGTGGCCCAGCCAGTAGAAGAAAACAGGAAATAAAATAAATACAAAAAGAATAATCAATTCATTGAGGTCGATAATTCCCAATAGCATAGAAGTTTGGTTTAATGGTATTGCAAAATTGTAAAGGTTGATTAAATCTACAAAATTTACCTCAATACCGGATTACCACCTGCACACATCACTTATTTTAAACTGACCGACGTTCTCCGATACCTGCTGGCCGATAATAACGGAAAAATCGTTGATAAAGACGCCAAACGCACGGGCAATGAGCAATTAAGGCTGCTATTAAAGTCCTGCGGGACACCCAGACACACCAGCTAGAGAAAAAATAGCCCGGGCAGAAATAATTGCCAGGCTAACCATTGTCCTCAACAACAAAGCCGTGTCTTTGCAGACACGGCTTTTCATCTACCTAAACCACCTATGCAACTTTTTATCAGGACTGGCGGCCCAGATAAAAAGGAAAATCGTTGGGAGACTGCAGGCCACTTTCATAAGAGCCGCTTGAAGAGCCGGAAGGGTCAAAATAAAACTCGATCCACTCTGTGAGATTGGAGGCACTGCTGGCACCAATAAATACTTTTTTTGTAACGCCATTTACTTCACACTGCGCGGTAATGCGGTAAGTCGTTACCGGCACATCGCCCATATAATAGTTCGGTTTGCCATTCTGGATAGTAAACGTTTTCACTACAGGCGTAGTAGCGGCCGAACCATCCAGGTATTTTGCTCCATTTACTGGTGTAAGTGTAACCGTGAGTTTTGCACCTGCAGGCATTTCGGGTACCACATCGTTGTAATTGACCAGGCGCAGGGAGGCACCAAAATAGCCCCAGCCATTTTCAAAACTGGCGCTACGGTCAGGAATTCGCCCACTTAATTTCCACACAAAATCTCTTACCAGCGTTTTACCCTCGGTAGCAAAAGCATCATAGTCCTGATCGGTCTTCATACCCAGGCGCAGGTGATATACCTGGTCCTGATAGGTCACTTCTTTCCAGGCATAGATCTTCCAGCCGCCAATAGAGGTCAGTTTTAATTTATAACGGCCATCGGCTCCCGTGGTGCCATCGATATGAATATTATCGCCCGTAGGGTTTTCGGCTCTTACTTTTACACCTGCCAAAGGACGACCCTGCGCATCTACGGCAATACCAGTGACCACATTGGCCTGATCGGTGCCGCCGCCAGAAGGCTCTTTGGCCGATGATTTGGAACAGGAAGAAAAACCGATGCCCAGCAACAAGGCACCCATTAAAAGGTAAGGTTTGAATGGTAATGACTTTCTCATTTGTCTTGATTTACTGTTTGTATTTAAATCGTTTTATTTAACACAGTAAAACTAGACGGGGCGCAGGCAGGTATACTACCTATATGGCATTAACTGTAAATAAATGAAGCTGGTTTGCAGCAAACCGATTATGAATTGTACAGGATAACTATGCGGCTGGTTATATATTCGTAAAAACGGGATCCAGCCTTTATAGCAGATCCCGTTTTTATTTCTCGTTTCAGCCACACTGGTCCATTACCGCACTAATAGCTTTTCCTGTTTCCTGCAGCACCGGATAATGACAAGCAGGATCAACAACAGCAGCAACAGCATGGCATAGTATAGCCAGCAGGGGAAGCAGTTCTTTCCGTCTCCCTTAATCGGATCAGTTGCTTCAAAGAGTGATACATAACGAGTAGCCTGGCGGGGCACCAGCTCTCCCCGTTCATTTATACCTTTTCCATTGAAGAAAAACCGGTAGCTGCCTTTCAAAGCTGTTTGATTATAAGTACTCGAATAGGTACCGTCACTGGCTTCCATATCGCCATGTGTACCATCATCGTAGAGTTTGAATGTACTGCCGGTACCATCGGGACGGGTAGCGGTAATTTCTATTTGCCCGCCTGTACTTGGCCATCCCCTGTCAGATAACTGCGCCGTAAGCAGCACAAGTGCACCTGGTTTATAATGATCGGCACTGACCTGAACCGTCATCTTGTAATCACTTTTCACCGCTGCACCAAAACCAATGGGCACAATACCGCGGTAGGGATTTATCCATTCGCCCGCCACCTGGTAAGGTTTAAATTCCTTGCGTGTGCTATCGGCTCTCCACTTACCAGTAGGTGATAAACGCAATACCCAGTCGCCTACATAGCTGCTGGCCTGACTTATATCCGGAAATATGATTTTATACACCGTATGGCCTGCTCTCTTCAGCATCTGTATAGGGATGCCAGCCACGCTGCTTGCAGGATCAATGATGGTACCGTGCGGATCAATAAACTCCAGTTTATAGTAGCCCGCCAGTGCCGGATCATCGAGCACCATAAACACTGCATAACGGTCAGACGATACGATCCTGGCCCGGTTTACTTCTACGGGGTTGCCACTTGCCAGATTCACGCCCGATGTAGGATCCACAATAAGATCTGCACCCGAAGCATTGGAGTAAATCTTAAAATAAAATTCCTCCAACGCAAAGTGATTATTACCCAGCAAATCTTCAGACACATGATGATAGCCGCCATTACCTGCATTGGTAATACGCTGCAGCAGGCCTTCATTAATATCATTGCCCAGGCCAAGGCTATAGATCATCAGATCCGGGTTGGCCGTTCCGAGATCGTTCAGAAATGTATTGGTAACTCGTGGGCCAGCAGTTTCATGGCCATCTGTCATGACCACCATTACCTGTTTACGACTATCAGGTGAAGACAGCAGCTGATCGGCTCCCTGTGTCATACCACAGCTGATACAGGTGCCTCCCGAAGGCTTAAGCCTGGAGGAGTTTGTAATAGATGCCTCAGACAACAGATCGAGTACACCTGGCTCGTTGGCCGAATTTTTTAGTTGCAGTGGCGTTAGATAAGAGCTGGCAGAGCTATTGTATTTGATCAATGCTATCTGATCGCCTGAGCCATCGCCCGGATCGGATCGTAGCAGGTCGTAATAAAGCCGGGCTGCTTTTTGCAGGGCATCTATTTTAGTACGTGCGCCGGCAGACTCATCCATACTTCCACTCCGATCCAGTACCAGCACATTGTCCATCGGTACGGGAGTTATGCCATTCCCTATTAATGTAATATTGACCGTTTCATTATACGTGCCTGCTCCACCTGTACCCAATGCCTGCATTTCAAAACCATAGGCTCCGATGGCCTGTGGCTTAAACCGCTGCAAAAAGGATTGCTCAGCACCTGCCGCTATCGTTACATTATTGGGCTCATTGATCTCTGACCACTGTGACAGATCCGGATCAAGCGGGTCAATCAGGTTGAGAGTAAGTGTCAGCGGGGCATCGCCGGAATTTCGCACCCTGATTGCTTTCGTATAAGTAAATCCAATTTCCACATCCCGATAGTTGATCACATTCGAGCCTGGCGGATCAAAATAAAATTCCATTTTGGGCTCAGGATGATGAGCCTTTGCTATAAAGCTGCAGGTCTTTGACTCTTCGCCCGGTGAATTACTGATGATCACGATAGTGCCGGTATAGGTTTGTTCAAATGCCGGCGGTACAAACCGGATAGATACCGGTATACTTGCCCCCGGTGCCAGGGTAACCGGTGCCGGGTTCGACACCAATGAAAAAACACCACCCGGATTGGCATTCAGCGAAATACTGCTTACCTGCAGTGGCGCATTCCCCTCATTTTTGAATGACTTGCTAAACGTGCCGGTAGTACTTACAACATAGTCGAGCGAATAAACGGCAGAAGACACACATTCTATATCCGGCACTAACGGTTTGGTCGTGCCGGTAACAGTAATTGTCTTATCGGGCACTTCAAGACCCGAAGCGTTGCTGGTAACAATAGTAATGGTAGATGAAAATGTACCCGCAGTAGTACCCGGTTCAAAACGTACAGTAAAGTTGACAGAAGCCGGTCCTCCCATCCGCAGCGTAGTGCCTGTACCACCAGAAATTACAAAGTGCGTATTGTCTGTGCCACTGATGGCGCCAATAGTCACATCGAGGTTGTCGCCAGCGAGCGCTATTGTAAACGTATGATTAACGCCACTACTACCCGCATCGCGACTGCCAAAATTGAAAGTGGGCGGTGTAACCACACAGTCGGGCTCCAGGTTATACTCAATGGTATATGAACCCGGGCCCATAAGAGCTGTGTTTATGGAAATAAAATAACTGCCTGTAGCCGGCAGCAAAAATGTTCCGGAATTAAGCCCGGGTACCAGGGAAGTACTAATGGCAATATCCGCCATATTGGATGCTCCTGACGAAAGGTAAAAATCATTACCCTGCCCGCCCGAACCATTATAGGTAGCGCGCCACCTGACCAGGCGCGAAGTAGCCGCAAAACTCCCTGTGCCCGTAACAGTACAGGGTGTACTCAGGCAATTCTTGGTGGCTGTATAACTGATGGATGCCGATAGTGTTTGAGGCGAAACAAAAAGCAGTATAGTAGAAAACAGGCCAACATTGAGCAGCTTCAGTAGATAATTTTTCATGATGATAAGGTTTGGTAAATAAGAAAAGGAATCCGGAGGTTTGGGTATACTTCAATTGCCAGGGCGGAGAATGCCCATACCAGTAACAGGCTGATATATAACAGCACACATCTTTCTTGAGAGAAGGTGCTGGCATTTTCGGACAAACAAATAGATTATTGCGCATCCATTCAGCCATAACAGTAAGATTTATGGCTTTCACAAGGCGTTATCCTTTTTCTTTCACAGAGCTGGGCAGGATAGTAAATTAGTAAGTTGCTGCACTACCCACAACTATAAAAACCCCTTTTTTTTAGGGTGTTTTCACCTTTTATTACCATTCTATAAACCCATGTAATCCCTTTCACCCGATCGGAGGTTTATTTGCTACAAAAATGTGCAGTTATATTATTCGTCATATAATGGCCTGCCAGCAGTAATACAGGCTGCCGTTTTTATTAGCAATTAGTCAGCCTGATTATCATTTAACGATGCTTGTGCGCAAATTGCCAGACAGGTAGTAAATAACCAGTCCGTATAAATAATACTGTTGCTTTCTACAGCATTAATATCAGTTAGAAAATGATGCCGGGGGTCTGATTCAGTATTTGTATTATTAAATACGGCTGTCTCTCTAGCAGTGCCAGCAGACGAGCTCAGCATGGATGCAATAAGTGAAAACATAAAGAATGTTTTTTGATTATTAAACGACCTGGCAGACCTCACCCCGATCGCTGCAGCAGCAGGAGGAATTTTTCTTATTTAAGTAAGGACTGCTGCAATTCCAGCAACTGGCGGTAGGCTGAGTAGTGGCGGTAAAACCCATGGCCCCGGTAGCTTCGCTGATATCTGCCGGCAGCATGTCTGCCTCAAAACCCAGCGCACCAGATTGTGTCGAATACAATTTGCCTACATACTGAAAGCCTGCTTTACGAATACCGTTAAGTGATGACCGGTTTTCTGGTGCATGAATGATCCAGAAGCGCTCCGCTTTATCCCATTCCGCATTTATCATAAACTGTAATAATGCGGGGTAAATACCCTGACCCCGGAATGGCAGCATTGTACGGAAATTCCAGAGGTACCGGTTGTACAGCGGTAAAATGAATTCATGATTGAGTTCACCCAGCCGCGCCCGGCCTCTTGCCATCCAGCCAAAAGCAGCAGGCGCGCCATGTATAAAAGCTACATAAGCCAGGTTATCGTTGGCCAGCCGTCGCAACACTTCAGATTCGGGTACCTCACCCACCCTTGCAAGCAGGGTGATATCGGTACACTCTTCAATATGCAGTCCGGCAATGGGTTTTAAAAAAGGGAGTTCATCTTTTGTTGCAAATGTATAAAGCGACATAACAAGTTGTTTAGGAGATTAAAAAAGGGGCACAGTTACTGTGTGCCCCGATTGACTCAGGCAGCACAGGCGCAACCACAGGTGCAGGTACTACCGGGACAGTTGTCGCCGCAGTTGCAGATGTTATTGTTTTGAGCGGTTGTGCCACAGGCGCATTGTTTAGTTTCCATTGTTTGTTTTTTTAAATTGTTGAATAATTTGATACTGCAAAGCTAGCCCGCACTGGCAGCGGGTCCGGTACACTTTGCAGGGTTTGATGTATACAATTCCCTGCTTGTTTTGCACTGCTAATAACAATACATTTACAGCATAACAGGCAAATGAATGCATCCCGCCAAAGCATCTATGTATTTCAGTTCCGGCCGCATGATGGTCATTTCTCCATTTCTGGTGGCCGATGTACATCAGCATGCCGTGATGCAGTTTACCTGCTCACTCGATGGGTCTCCTTTTTCAGTCTGGACAGAGCGTGATGGCTGGCAGAAAACAGCAGCTGTTCTTATTAATTCAGGAGAGCCGCATGGAGTAAAAGATTTTGCAGGCTGGCAACTTACTGCCTGCCTCCTGCCCGATGCCAGTACGGGAAAACTATTGCAGCAGAAAATACTGAACCATGAACCGGTAAGGTATTATAAGCCTACCGAGGTGGCCCCCATCCTGGAGTCGCTGCAACAGATCAATAACGAGTTTCTGAACCGCGACAGTTTTTTTAGCCTCAGCAATGCCATCTTCCATCACCTGCTGGGAGAAACTCCTTTTACACCTCCGCTCGACAGCCGTATCGGAAAGGCGCTTTATTTTATTGAACAAAATATTCATCAGCCAATCCAGGCCAGTGTACTGGCTGCGGAAGTGCATCTTTCCGAAGACCGCTTTCTGCACCTGTTTCGCGAGCAAACCGGCACTCCACTCCGTCAGTATGTATTATGGCAACGGCTGATGGCCGCCACCCAGGCTTTTGTAGAAGGCCGGTCGGCCAAAGAAGCTGCCTATGAAGCAGGTTTTTCTGATCCCGCCCACTTCTCCCGCACTTTTTTACAAATGCTGGGAGGCCTGCCTTCTGCCTATGCCAGCCAGAAATCGCTTTTCCACTTCGCCTTTTTCAATGAGAAATAGCCGGGAGTATTGTAAAAAATAGCCAGTTTATTCAAGCCGGTAGCTGTTTTGTTCAAGCCTTCGGCATCGGCGCGCCGTTATTTTGTGCTCCTAAATAAGGAGGAGAAACATGAAACCAACGATGTCTTTTTTAAAAAATGGCTTTTCAACCGGCAGCAGCTCTCATCGTGCCGCCGGGAAAGAACTTTCCATAGACTGGAAACTGATACTGGCTGTAGCCCTCATCATGGGCCTGAAACTCGCCGCTGTCATTGCGTGGATTATCCGCATCTGCTAATCCATCATTACACTCAAAAAAGTACCGATGACCACCACATATAGTCTGCATGTAAAAAATATGGTTTGCCAGCGATGTATTCTGATGGTTGAGCATTTGCTGAGCAGCCTGCAAATAGCCCATGCCAGAGTAAGTATGGGTAGGATCACGCTTGTACAGGAACCTGGTAGCGAACAACAACAAAAACTGAAAAGCAGCCTGCAGCAGGTAGGGCTTGAGATCATCGAAAACCGTATGAGTCAGCTTATTGAAGGAATAAAACTGGCTGTGAGCGATTACCTGGCCCTGGGCGATGATGCACAATCGTATAAACTTTCGGGTTTTATTGCAGCACGTCTCAACTACGACTTTGGCTACCTCAGCGACCTGTTTTCGCGCACAGAGGGTATCACCGTGGAGAGCTATTTTATTCAGCTGCGGCTCAGCAAGGTAAAGGAGCTACTGGCCTATGATCAGCTATCGCTCAGCGAAATCGCCTTTGAAACCGGTTTCAGCAGTGTACATCACCTGTCGGCCCAGTTTAAAAAACTCACCGGCATTACTCCCTCAGAATACAAACAAAAAATGGCTAAAACACATGGAGTGTCAGAGATACTCAATAGTTAAGTTCAGCCTCCCGTAGCGGTAATGAATACAATCAGGATCAGGTAAAGTCCCAGCCCAATAAATGTCCATTTTGATAACTGCCGGGCCTGCCTATCAAATCCATCGCCTTTAAGCAAACCTGATACCATTAACTGGAATATGCCGGGGAAAATTATAGCCAGAATTTTCCAGTGAAGATCAAGGGCCGCATTGGCTTTTTCTGCTTTTATCCCCTGTTGGGTCGCAATATCGTTTTTGGCCTTTTCGACCACCCCTGCCGAAAGATTTCTCCGTGCAAATTCTTTTTCGGCTTCGACGATAGCCCCTTCCTGATAATCATTCCGGTCTGTAGTTATTACTTTTATCAATTCTACATCGGATAGCGCCTGCATAGATGATTCAAAATCGAAACCCATATTAATATTAGATTATGCTGTCTTGTTACCTGCTGGCTCTCCCGAAACGTTGGATTGTTCTAAAACTAAAATTAATATTTACTTTCATTTTTTGCATACTCATTCAAAAGCCGGATTTTTCTTCTTTGAAAAAAACGGCCGGAGCAGGTTTTATAAATGATCCAGGTCCCTTCGATCCCTTCTGACTGATAAATAAAAATATCTCCTGGTTGGTTTGAGTGGAGCAAATTCCGCAAAGGATTCGCAATCTCGGATACCTGTACCCAGCCTATATCCCCTTTCAGCTGGTTATCAGATTCTGGCAAGTCATCAACCAGGTGATAATCAAGCCTGTTCCACGCTATACCCCTCTTAAGTTGATTTTTAATATCCGTATAGAAAGAGTCAACCGCTGAAAGAAGACTGCCCGAAAAAAAAATGACGGCAAATCGCTCGCACAATACCGAGTCAATTTGCAGTACTTTAGAATACTCAATAGCAGAATCCATTCGAATACTCGATATACCATTTGCCGGTAGGGACATCAACCGGTTTATCACTATCCTAGTGGCCTCACTACTATCGGCCGGATACCGGAAAACTGTTGTTCCATCTACAACCAGGGAATAAGCCGTTACCTCAATCTCATGAAAGCTGAACCGGTGTTTTAAAGAATCACTGAGTAATAAACTTGAATCGCCATTTAATAGCCAGGCTTCCAGAATGGAGTTCTGACTTCTGGAAGATATTGAAACAATACTGGCCAATAACACTAACGCGATATAGCGCATAACCAAAAAAGGATTTGAAGTGAACCACATCCCGCATACCCAGCGGAAATAACAATAGCAATTTCTGTTACTTTTTCTGCATGATTTGTTAAAGCCTGTCAATAAAATAGAGAGTATTAATTGCCAGAAGTCATTACCGCCACAATACTGTAGAGAGATAGTCTGTTTTGTCTATAAAGCCAATATAGCGCGAATCTTCGGAGTAAGACCGGTTGTCGCCCAGTACAAAATATTTACCCGGCGGTACGATCACCGGGCCAAAATGATCTTTATTCCATGGCCTGGAAAATTTATCGCTGATATATTCGTCTGGCTCACCCGGCGGTAGAATTTCCCTTCTTGCCTTTATCGCATGTTTCACCACATCTTTATCTGTCAGGTACCAGGTCATAGAATCACCCAATAGTGTCGACACCAGCAAATCTTCCGGCGGCTGTACGGCCTTCACTTTTTCCCATTCTGTTGCAGGGAAAATGTAGTTGTGCGTCAACGAAAGCGAGCCATCCGCATACTTTCCGTTTATCCATAAATCACCATTGCGTATCTCGAGTGTGTCGCCCTCCAGGCCACAGAGCCGGTGTACACGCAGGTGCCGGCCCATTTGAGGGTTGGTGCCGTAGTAGCAGATGAAATCAAACAGCTTTGGCTTCACCAGGCTGGATGCAAAGAACCGGTCATTCATCTTTATGCCGGGATGGTTCGATAAGTTTGGAGCAGAAAATAACTGAAAGGCATGGGTTACATTGCCCAGCGTCCAGAGGCCGGCCAGTATAGCCACAATGATGATTAAGATTTTTACTTTTTTATTCATCCGCAGAGTTGTTACGCTGAATGACGAAATACGGCAGATCCATTCCTTATTCGCGATCCCCTATTCCACATTTTTCAGCTCAAAACCGTAATCAAAACTGATCCGGTTGCGCTCATTTATATTTTGCTGCCAGGCCGGCTCTTCGTGGCTGATGTCTACAATTTCTTTTGTAGACAATCCCTTAAACCGGTCCGACACACGAGCCAGCATATCGAGTTCTGTTGTCGTAAACAACTCTTCGTCCGGCTGCAGGCTAACGATATCATCCGCCACAAACCTTTCGCCCACATAGTCGCCAAAATCCACTTCTTCTACCCAGGCCGCATGATTGTTGACCACATGACTGTAAAGCGCACCATAGTTTTCCGGCACCGGCCCCCGCTGTATGGCTTTGTAATATACACCACTTATGCCCTGGCCATATTTTTTATAATGGCCAAAGTCGGCATAAAACATCAGCTTGTTGAGCGCTGTGGTAAAGGGCCGGTTATGCTTCGCAAAAAAATGCACCATAGCGCTCACTTTGGCCAGGCTGGGTACCCTGAAGCCATTATGAATAGTGGGGAAACCGCTGCCAAACAATAAATCGCTCCACGACTCCTCCGGCCGCATGCCTCCATCTCTGTTTTGATCGAGCTTCTTTTTTACACGGGCATACTCATGCGGTTCCAGTGCATTGCGGCTCATCTCGACCAGCTTCGCAAACTCCGTAGCATCCTGCGCCAGCCTGATGAGGCGGCCTGTAGCCACACTCGGCATCTCACCTGCTTCATAATTGCGGTATACATTTACACCCAGCCCCAGCACCTCGCTCATCTTGAATGCACTGAGGCCATATTTTTCGCGGATGTTTTTTATCTCATCGGTAAACGGTATACCGTATTTTTCGCGGTATTTGTTGTGCACCTGGGTGATGTTGAGGGTATCGATATCGGTAGTGGTAAACTGCTCGCCGGAGTCTACGCATACATAATAATGGTAAGACACCTCGAAGGAGTCTTTTCTGAATTCGAGCACACGGCTCTCCTTTTTCAACACTGCTGCACCGCCTGTAAATGGACTTTTCATACACTATGTTTTTAAAGGATAACTTAAAGGGTGTTCTGCCAGATGAAAAGAAATACAGATGACCTGTGCGCCTAATAAGCCGGTCGTGATCTTTATGTATACTTCCTGTCCTTTTATCATTTTTCCAAACACCCACATATCGGCGCCACCATATAGTTTTTCCTCCAGGGGGCCCTGGCAATAATCGGCCTGCTGCAGCTCCTGCAACACAGCCTGCCGCTGAGCGGGTGTGATTTCGAGCGATAGAAGTGCCTGCGCATTTTTGCCCCGGTCGTCGCGGAAGACCACGCCCCACACGCCCAGTTTAGCTTTGAAAGCCTCCAAAAATGCCTGTACCTCTGCCGCCGCTGCCATCACTATTTTGATAAGATAAGGTAAAGCACAAAAGTAGGAATTTTCCCAATAATTCAACTAATTAGTTGAATTATTGGGAAAATATAGTCATTCAGCCACTTATAGCACTAGTTTAATAGAACCCTAAAGGCCTCAACCCATATTTAACTTTACTGGCCCATCCTTAAATATAGATTTCCATATTAAAGGGGAATGGGGGTTGCGATAAAAATAGGGAAGCAATTTACAGGCAAATTGTATCGTAATTACAGCGCTGAGAGACTCTTTCAACACGGTCTAATTCATAAGACTATTTCCGGTCATCGATTGTCCAGGCATAGTCATCGAAATAAAGAGGAGGAACAGATCGCTTACCCGCTGCTTCCCGAAGTTGGGCTTGTAAACGATAATACGTTGTTCTATCCACGCTCTTTATCGAATTAGGCACATCTTTGATTTGAAAAGATCGAAGCGAAACGAATATTTTCTTATCAAATGGAACGTGCAGAAAATGCCTGACCTTTTCACTGGCTGTAGTAGAAAAATAGGGACTGAAAAAAACAAGATGACCAAGAAATAGGTTCAAAATTTTGGCTGCATGGCCATAGCGGATACCTTCCTCTCCTATTTCCGCCAGATTATTCCCAAAGCCGGATATGCTCTTCGAAACTTTACCCAGTTGCGTCTTATGCCAGCTGTCAAACAATTCTCTTGTTTTGAGAGCTGGTAACTCATCGACATCAATTTTCTGTAAACAATCAAAAATGGCCAGCTTGGTACCAGCAGTAAAAACACGAATTACAGAATTAGGGAGTATTATTCTAGCTACCCGTTTTTTACAATACTCTCGATAGGCTTTACCATCCTGAAGATGTTTGAACACAGCATCAAGATCCTGAAACAGCATTGTTTTGGACATCCAGTTGAATTTATCATGAAGAATAAGGTTGTATAGCCGGATACGGATGTAGGTTTCATTACGCCTCTTCAAAATAGTCGCCATCCAGCCGCTTTATCTCATAGGTACGCTGTAATGAAACGCCAAGGTTGTGATCAATCATGAGCTGGGCCAGTTGCACGCCATCGATCAACACAATTTTCGTTTCGTTTTTGGGTGCATAGCCAAGCGCATCCTTCGTGAAAGAAGAGGTGGTAATAAAAATGCCCTTTTTAGCCCCCTGTCCGGCAAGTGCTCCTACAAATTTTTGGAGTTCAGGCCGCCCTACTGTATTACCCGCCTGCCAGCGCTTGGCCTGGATGTAAATAATGTCGAGGCCGAGTTTATCTTCCTTAATGATGCCATCAATACCTTCATCACCTGTTTTACCCATGGCCCGGCCAGCATCTTTGATAGAGCCACCATAACCCAACCTCACCAGCAACTCTACCACCAGCCTTTCAAAAAAAGCCGGACTCATGCTGCAAACAGTATCGAGCAACTCCTGCGCCAGCGACTGGCGAATACTTAAATAAGCTTCATCAATTGTCTCCTCCGGGGTCTGCTTCTCTTCCAGGGAGGAGCCAACAGCACTGGCCTCTTCCACCCTGTCATTCTTAAGATTCTGAAATTCTAAAAATTCCGGAAACTGTTTCAGCAGATTATTGTCGATGCGAGTTGGTTTACTTTTTAAAATATCGAGGCCGCGGGGAGTTATGGCTACCACACCCCGTGCCGGATACTCAACCAGGCCGGCTTTCTTCATATAAGTTCTGGCCCAACCAACCCGGTTGGTAAATACAAAGGCCTGACCGCTGGAAAGCAGCTCATTCATTTCTTCTTCTGAAAGCCTGAACTCCTGCCCCAAAATGGCAACGAGTTCCTTTAGTTGATGATTCTTTCCGTCACTCAACTGCCTCAGCAGCGGCAGCATGATGGTTTGATAGTCGGGGATGGGCATAAACTCATTCTTTTATCTATACTATCTATATTTTCAGTTATCAGTTTTTGTTTCCACAGCATCGTTTCTTACTTCGAAGTGCGGTGTAGTGAAATTACGCAGATACACAAATAACAACTTAAACAAATTTGTTACAGATTTCTCAAGATCAGCTAATGTTTTGAACAACACATATAAACCGCTAAAACCGCGAATACCTTACCGCCTCACTTCTAGCAGCTTTATCAAACGAATCAATCAAAACTGCCATTGCTTGGTATTCAAGCTCTTTTCTATTTTTTAATTGATTCAAATAAGCCATTTTTCTTTTTTCGTAATCTGGAATTTCAGCAACCACATCCTTATCAGTAATTGTTTTATCGAAAAACTCATACCATTTTCTAATATTTCCATTTACATGTGTTTGATGCCGATTTTCAATGTTGTAGATATCCAACCAAGCTTTTAGCTCTTTATTCTTTGCATCCTTATTAGAGTATTGAATATTCCACTGAATTTTTGAAATATCATTTTGGTGATTTTTCTTAATTGATATACTAATATCAATGCCTTTATGTTTTTCATCAAAAGGATAAAAAACTACGCCAGAATATTTTAATATATCCTTATTGCTTTTAACTTCAATTGAATTACAATCAATGCAAATTGGCACAAGGTTCCTAAAGTTGACGGAGGAATAGGGATATACATCTTTCGGCAGATAGTGATCATGTTGATCTTTCTTTTTGTCATCAGCGTTTTTCATTTCAACCAGACCACAAGCCGGACAAAACTCGAAGTCGTTGGCCTTGTCTTTACGTACCATATGGTAGTGATCTTTCAAACTACCATATTTTGCAATAAAGTATTTCCCTTTGATTACATCGTCGTACAAAGAAATGAACAAATCCTGTACTAACGGCATCATGGTTGCCGGTATGGAAGCTGTTTTCAATGGAATGCTTTTCCCTCCGCATATATTTTGTATCTCATTACTGTCCCTGATCGCCTTACAAAACTTCGTTCTTGCTGCCTGTGTCAAAGTTTGTGTTATAGCGTAAATGTCCTTAAATCGTTTACCTAATATTTTTCGATGATGTACTACCAGCTCATCGTAAAACTCTTTTTCGTAAAACGAGTTATCAAACGCACCTGTTTCAAACTCTATCCGGTTAAAAAAAGCCATTACAAACTCATGCAGTTTGCTGTGTGGAGTATCAATGTATTTATAAGTTTTTATCATTTCCTTCTTACTGCTTTTTTCTTAACCGCTTTGCGGGAAGTCCGGCCTATTACAGAATTCTTTGCAGTGGTCTTTTTGGCTGCCCTGCTTATTGTCTTTTTCTTTGCTACGCTTTTCTTTACTGGCTTTTTTGCAACCTTCTTTTTTGAGACAGCTTTCCTTTTAACACGTTTAGGCTTTCTCTTCTTAAACTCATCCTCCAGCATCAGCAGCTTTCTGAACAATAAGGTTTTTTCTACAGAGTCACCCAGTATCCTTGCATCTTCTTTGGCCTCTTGTATTTGAGCGAGATTTTTAAACTTCCTGCCTTTAATTTCATTAAGGATAGCCAATGAATAATCTGCAATACTCTCATTTTTATTAAATACCTCTTCCGTAAGTACATTTACAGAAGCCCCAAAAGTGTTCAAGCGTTTTTGTGCAGCTGTTTCGACCGTCATTTTATTACCCTGGCGGTTAAAAATGTAAACATTGTTTGGCTTGCAGTCTGATATAATGAAAGGGGAATGTGAAGTAATAAAATAATCCTGTTCGTTATTATTATTTTCATTGTTCTGCATAATGAGGCTGATCATTTTGGCCCGCCATTCCGGGTTAAAATGCGTTTCCGGCTCATCCAGTATAAAAAGAACATCGCCCTCCTGCATCAGCATAAGCGTACCCATTACGTGCAATAATTGATGTTCTCCATCGCTTAACTGCTTGTAAGCAACAGGCTCGTTAGTATTGGTCTTCTTAAAAAGTATATTATCAATTTTAAAAACAGTTTCTTCCGCTGATGGCCTGGGGATCAAATCACTAAGATTGGTTCCTTTAGGGGCATTCTTTATTGAGTTTCTTGTCGCATTTGTATAGCAGTATATATTCAGCAAGCGAAGTAAGTAAAGCAACCGGAATAACTCTGCCGGTGTTTTAAATAAGTTCCTGAATGCGCTTCGTACAGCCACATCTGTAAAAAAATGCAACTCTATCACCCGATCCCTCAAAGATTTCGGGCTTTCCTTGTCCAGTACGTTTTCATTATCCGTCCAGACGCTGGCACATTTCTTTAATTTTTCAATGCCAACATATAGCTCAGATGGTAGCTCTATAAAAGCTTTTTTATGGTCCCGAAACTGAATTCTGATAGAAAACGAATGCATGTGATCAATGCGCAGCTTTTTATTAAAAGCAATACGGTCTTTCCAGTATAGCAAACTGTTTTCCTGGAATAAATAATTAGAAAGTAAAACAAGCTGATTACTCTCATAATCCATAAAGAACATCCGGTTTACATCCAGGTCTCCGGAAACATTGATGCTGCTGCGCCTTTTCTGAAATTCTTCAAAATAATGAAAGTCGAGTTTTATGAATGGATTGCTGATGAGTTCATTTTGTCCGCTGCTATAAGCTACTATTCTGTTGGGTAGAACAAAACCTATTTTATCATTGGGTATATTAAATTCCTGGTTATAAGATGCATAATAAGCTCTGCAATTAATTTTTTCTCCAACAGGCTTTTTGAAATTAATAATGATGTTTTCCTTACCTAAATCTAGTTCCTTTAACTCTAATTGAGAAAATGCATACTGCCATTTTAAACGGCTAATGGTATATTCTATTTCAAAACTTAGTGAATGATATCGCTGGTTAATTTTGTTTAATTCCTTTTTACTGGCAACATTTTGTATTTCGAGATAATAGAATATTTCACAAATCACTTCCAACACATTGGATTTGCCGCTTCCATTTAAACCCACCAGGCAAACCGGCTCGTTAATATCTTCCGGCAAGTAATTGTCTTGCCGAAAATGGAGTTCGATGCCTTCTTTTGGAAGTCCTCGAAATGGGCTTGCTATTTTAAGGCGGAGTAATTTCATTTGGCTTTATCTGTTTTATTTACCAGAAACCAAATACTTCCCTCGCCGGAAAACTCAGGGCCACCCGGAGGATTAAATTTGGGATGCCGTATAGCCTCCATCCATTCTTTAGTGGCATAGTATTGCACCAGTTCTTTTTGCTCCAGCTTTTGAAAAATAAACTCTTTTATTTCTTTAGCTGTATAAGCAATCTTTTCAGTTTTTAAAGCACTTTCGAATTCACTGAAGCCAAAACCTGTGTTTTGCTTTGAAAAAACCTCATTAATGATTGCATTCCCTTCAAGAGAATTAAACTTTATCGTGGTCGGTCTTAACCCACTGCGTTTTGACTGTAACCAAACAGATTCATTTTCTTCTTCAATAGTTTTACCATGCAGCCGTAACCATTCATTGTAAAACCAAGCCCCTTGTTTTTTGGCAGTAACCTCATCTACTTCAAATGGGTCGCCATAACTGGTGTCTTCTTCATCAGTTTTGGGTTGTTTATCAACTATTCCGGCCTGTTTTCTGCCTTTTAGTAACTTTTCGATTTTTTCATCAATAACCTTGGATTTTATACGATTTAAATCCAAGTCACCTTTAAATGCCTTTTGACTTATCGAATTATATAAATCCTCTAAGTATTCCAAGCTAATTTTGAGCTGGTCGTTAAGAATGTCTGCCTTCTCAACTATTTTGGTGAATTTTTTTTGCAGTTCAATTGGTGGAATCAATATTTTTATTTCATTAATTTTTTTAAGAGTCAAACGCTGGATAGCACCGCCAGCCATCATTTTAAGAACTTGTTCCTTAACACTCTTATTATTCAACCAATAGCATAAATAAACAGGAAGGCACATATTTATTTCAGGACGCAGCAATGCCAGGCTAGACAGCATACTAAATTCAAAATCGTACTTATTAACTGCTGCAAAACCTGTAGTTGCTCCATCCTTAATATAAATCACATCCCCCTTTTTAGGATCACATCGTTTATAAATTTCCGCATGATTTTCTTCTGATATAAACCAAGGATTCGCCCAAAAGTCTATCTTGTTTTCTCTAACATGTTTTGCAGTTAAATAGGGTTTCCCTGTTTCTACTATAGGCGGAGAGAAATGAGTACCATCTGTTATTTTATTACACACTTGGCTCAAATTCATTTTCTTCCAACCCCTTTCATTCTTCACCGGATCTCCAAACATTTCTGCAAACACACTCTTTACATATTCCTCCAGCAGTTTTATGCCTTCTTTACGCTTGTTTATCAGTGCTTCTGCTTTACTGAGTAGGGTTGCAATGCGGATTTGGTCTGCAAAAGTGTTCGGTAACGGGATAGGGATTTTATCAAGAGCAGTTCTTGTGAGTTTACCTCTAGTTGTACCTGTTATGAAGCTATTGAGATTTGCATAGTTTAGATAGTATTTTATATAATCAAGGTATGCTTTGCCATTTTCAACTAAAACATGGGCATGGTTGTTCACCCATGTTTTGCCTTCATATATGACAGCGCATTGTTCTCCTGCTCCCCAACTCCCGCCATCCTCTGCCACACACAAAATTTTCTCATCAAAAATATACTCGTTAATAAAGCCAACAATATTATTCGCCCCAATATATGGATACTCCCCATCTATACTCTTAGCCTCCCTTTCAATTGAATTAAGAGGAATCCGTTTATTATCGAGATTCTTAACAATATTTCCTAATCGTTCAAATTTCATTTGTTCCTTTTATAAGCTCAATAATAGTATAAGCGATGAAAGTATTGCGACGCAACGATGCTGCTATGGAAAACCGGTGCCGGTATCAAAACATTTCTTTTAACTCTTCAATACCTTTTACTATTTCATTTTCAATATTACTCAGCCGGGTTAATATATCCTTTGGTTTATCGTATTTCACTTCCTCATAAACCTCTTCTTTATACTTACTTAGGCTTAAATCGTAATCATTTTCAACAATTTCCGTTTTAGGGATAATAAAATGCTGCTGGATGCGGTCAGTGTTCTTTTTCTTCTTTTTAAATTCGTTAATGATATTCTGGAGGTCGCCATAGTCACGTTCGCCATTGGATTTAAATAACTCATTTCGCTTATCATCCAGGCTGCGGCCATCATTTTTCATTTCGTAAAACCAAACATTCTCTGTGGCACCCGCCTTTGTAAAAATAAGTATGGCCGTTGCTACCCCGGCATAGGGTTTAAACACGCCGCTGGGCATGGTAATTACGGCCTTCAGTTCGCATTGCTCTACCAGTATTTTACGGGCTTCTACAAAGGCTTTACCGCTGCCAAACAATACGCCCTGGGGTACTATTACACCAGCAGTACCGCCCTTGCGCAGCATTTTATAAATACGTTCAATAAAAAGTAGTTCGGTTTTGCGTGTATCTAAGGTAAATGTGGGGTTTATCTCGCCTTTATCAAGGCTGCCGGTAAAAGGCGGATTGGCCAGCACTACGTGATAGTGTCCGTCTTCATTATAATGCTTACTCAGTGTATCGCTATAATCAATTTTCGGGTTTTCAATGCCGTGCATCATCAGGTTCATCAGGCCCAGGCGAATCATGGTAGGGTCAATATCAAACCCATAGAAAGTGTCTTTTTGTAATTGCTCTTTGGCGGCAGTGCTTACCAATTTATCGGCCATGCTGCCCCGCATAAAGCCATTGTCATCTTTTGAAATGTAAGTATCACTTGTAAACTGCGTAATAATATATTTTAAGGCAGCCAGCAGGAAACCCGCAGTACCACAGGCAGGATCCGCTATCCGGTTGCCCAGTTTTGGCTCCACCAGTTCCACCAGCAATTCAATAATATGGGTAGGCGTGCGGAACTGCCCGTTTTTACCGGCCTGGCTCAACTGACTTAGCAGGTATTCGTACACATCGCCCTGTGTATCTATAAACCGGTCTTCAGTTTTTATTTGCTTGTACAGTTCATCAATTGTATCCATTGCCTCTTTTAACAGGCTGGCCTTGGGTATCAGAAATACTGCATTAGCCATGTGTTTGGCAAAGGAAGAATCGGTTTCTCCCAGGTCACGGATAAAAGGAAAGACCTGCGTTTGCATTTTGCGGAAAATGTCATCAGATGGACCACGGTTTACATTGCTCCATCGTAAATCGTTTTTCTTAATGGCATTTTCTTTTATTCTTTCAACGCCCGGCGGATAGTACACGCCATCAAAAACGGATTTGTATTTTTCGCCTTTAAAATCTGACTTGCGGCGTTGTGAAACATCGTTTTCATCCAACTGCTTCATAAAAAGCAGGTAAGTAATTTGCTCAATAGCATTCAGGGGGTTGGAGATGCCGCCGCTCCAGAACTTATTCCAGAGGTCGTTTACTTTTGATTTTATTGCGGGAGTGAGCATATTATGCAGCTAGTTTTTGTATAAATGTTATGATATCTTCTATTTCTTTATCTGAGAAAACGCCCAGTATTCCGTCCGGGTGTATCCGAGTAAATGGAGCGGTAATTAAATCCCGTTTTTCTACATCGCCTTTTTCAATTAAAAAAGAACGCAGCAGATTCATGAATTCAAGTTGTTTGGAGTTCAGGTAGCTGTGTTCCGCAATGAACTCATCGAAGGATTGTGATACAGTTTCGGGAAACGTTTTCAGTATTTCAATACCGAGTATATGTTTCAGAAATTGTACCAGTTGAGCTTTTCGATGATTATACACCCTACGAAGCAAGTCCACTGTAATATGAGGATGTTCGTCATGTAATTGCTCTGCCAGCAATTCCGCCTCTTCGCTACTGATTTCCTGGCCCTTTTTTAATTTTTGCAATAAGGGGCTGGCTGCTACCAGTGCGTTTATTTTTTCTTCTACCAGGTCCCGGTAACGGGCTATACTCAGGCTTTCATGCTGTGGCCCAAACTCCACATATTCCTTGCTGTGTACAAAGTCCTGAAGATTAAATTTGGCAGGGCCCAAAGGCACTACAAAGGACTCCCGGTAATGCATTAAAGGAGCCAGTTTTTCAATCAGTTCATCAAACTTATTTTCATTGATGGTGGACCAGTAGTGATTGGTTTGGCTTTGGCGTATCAGTTCTTCCTCTTTGGCTACAATATTAACAGATAAGGGTAGTTCGCCTATTTCTTCCACAATACTTTCTTTCAGGGTTTCAAATTTATCGTTTTCGCCTGCCAGGTGCGCCAGCGACACTTCCACAATATCTTTTTCAAAACGCATGGCTTTAAAATCGGTAGTGGATACTGTGCGGAACAAAGGTTTCACAACAGTTCTTAAAAATTCAATTTTATCTGGGGAAAGATGCGTCCAGAAATTTTCATCTTCCAGTCTTTGCAGTTCATTTTTTGCATCCAGTATCACTACAGAGTTTTGGGGTAGTTCAGTAATCTGCTTTCTCAGCTTGCCCATTTCTTTGGCTGCTGTTTCATTTTTCTGAAGTTCAATTGCTTTTTCAATTTTATCCAGGCGTACGCCAAACAAACGAACCGGCAACGGTATTTGTGCCTTTATTTCTTTGCCACGGGGATTGAGTTTAAAGTATTCAAAGTTATCCCAGCAGTCCAGTATCAGAAATTCATCTTTTTCCGTGCACCAGGGTTTTATTTTATCCTGCTCCAGCAAACGGGTACCCCGACCGATCATTTGCCAGAATTTTGTATAAGAATACACAGGTTTGGCAAATACCAGGTTGGTGAGTTCTCTTATATCCACACCAGTATCCAGCATATCCACGCTAATGGCAATACGGGGCATGTCCCGGTTGGTAAACTGATCGAGCAGGCCGCCCTTTCCATACACCCGTGGGTCATCGCTTACCAGCACTTTCGCCAGCTCACCTTTATATTCCGGATACAAAGCATCAAAGATTTGTTCTATCCTTCTGGCATGTGCCTTGGTCATACAAAAGAAAATGGTTTTACCGGGCAGTACCCCATTGGCATCTTTGATACACTCTTCCATAAACTCCCGAACAATGAGTGCATTGGTACCCCGGTTGATCACTTTCTTTTCAATGTCTGTTCCTTCATAATTAATCTCAGCTACCTCTTTTCCTTCCAGTATCAGATGCTTTTGATCTTCGAGTGAAATGGTCCGTTTATTAATGCCTTCCTCCTGGAACTTTGTTTTAATTTTCATTACCTGGAAGTTGCAGAGGTAGGGAGGAATATGGTTTACCGCTTCATCGTAGGAATAGGCAAAAGTGGGTACGCCATCTTCACATTCAAACAATTGAAAAGTATTGTGGTCAATTACATCGGTTGGCGTGGCAGTAAGTCCTAACGTAATACAATTAAAGTAGTCCAGAATTTCCTGGTAGGTATTATAAATGCTACGGTGACTTTCATCCACGACAATCAAATCAAAAAAGTGTGGAGATAGTGGATTGTTCTCATCCCGGATAATATTCAGCATCGTTGGGTAGGTGGATACATACACCCTGCGGTCGGTACTGATTTCTCTCTCCGCTTGCTTTGGCCAGCGTGGTTCGTTGGGCAAATGCTCTTTAAATGCATCGAGGGTTTGATCCCTCAGGGCTATTCGGTCTACCAAAAACAAAGTTCTTTCAATCCATCCTCCACGCATTAACGCATCCACCAGTGCAATACAGGTTCTGGTTTTGCCGGTACCGGTGGCCATCACCAACAGGAATTTTCTTTTGCGCTTTTCAACAGCTTCCATCACGGAACGGATTGCTGCAATTTGAAAATCTCGACCAGCAATTTTAGTGTTTATTAGTTCACTTGCCAGGCTTTTTCGGGCTTTGCGGATATAACTGTACCGTTCTAAATCTTCCCTTGTGGGAAAGCCATGTATTTTTTTGGGTGGATAATTTTCCAGATCCCAGAAATAAATATCATGACCATTGGTATAGAAACAAAATGGTAAATCGCCACCTTGCTCAGATTGTATGTTATAGCAATATTGCTTGGCTTGCTCCCGCCCGATGGCAGCATCAACGGCTGTTTTTTTAGCTTCCACTACAGCCAGCGGTTTGCCATCTTTTCCTAACAAAACATAATCGCTGTATTGGTGCCCTCCATAGGGTGCAGGAGCTTCCTGTACCAGGTTTTTGTCAACAATAATGTCAAACTCCTCAATTACCTGGGTCCGGTCAGCAACATTCCAGCCGGCTTTTTTAAGCCGGGCATCAATAATTTGCTTGCGGGTATGTTTTTCGGTATTCAAGAAATTGGCCTAATCTAAAGGATAATTAATTGGCTTTCAATTTCAAATCGCCGTACAAAGTATTCATTACTTCACAAGGCTCCACCCCAATTGCCAGCGCAATAAGATACAACTCATCTGCCCGCAATTTTGCTGAGGGATTCAGGGTAAGTTCACTTAATCGCGGCTTGCTCAAACCCGTTTTCCTGGCTACCTCTGACTTATTTACCGATTTAGCGAGCAGATATTCTCCCAGCTTTGTCATTGATTATTAAATAGATTCTGAAAAGAATTACTGAAGCAATATAAAAAAGTTCAGAAAATCTGTAAATAAATTTGCTGGCAGTTTTAGATTTATGTAAGTTAGTACAGAATTTCTTTAAATACTTAACCCTTTTATGAAATCTAATTACAACAATTCAAGCTGATCCAAGCTTCAACATAGTAAAAGCGTATTCGCTTTATTCACGCACTGAAAACTACGACCTTTCAATAACGGCGGAATAAATAAGGTGAATCGCTCGCGTTTTCCTTCTTAACTTGAAGGTACAGGCGTGGGCGTTCTTATTTCGTCGTTAGGGTGTCGTAGCCCTTCAGTGCGATAAGGACCTACCCACGTCTCTTTTTAGTGGGTAGGCCTGCCAGCCCGTAGCTCCCTTACACTGCAGTACTGGTAAAACAGATCACTTATTACGTCACCCACTAAACTGTGTAAGCATGGAAAACGCGCGCCCCGGCCGGTTTCATAAACCCGACCATTTTTTAACCCTCGCCACTGCCAGCCCGGTACGGGCACTGGCAGATATCATAGACACCTACACCCTCGATGATCTGCGCCAGGAGCTGGCCCTCTGGCAGGAGCTTGCTCTCTGCAACGACGATAGCGCCTACGCCGAAGCACCTGCCCGCGAAAACCTGCTGGCCTTCTTACAGGCCTTTCAAAGAACCATCGAAGCCCTGTACGCTACCCGGCTCAAAAAACTGAACTATCAATCACCAGCCCTCGCAGCACTCAACACACCCAGCCTGCTCACCCTGCAGGAGCAGGCCCAGCCCATGCCGGTCATCCGCCAGTTTGCCGAGACCTTCACCGCTGCCTACACCCAGGCCGAACTACTCGACCTGCTCGAGGCTGTGATCAGCTACCGGGGCAAAAAGAAAATACAACTGGGGAGTGTTGTGTTCTTTTATCAGCGGCTTTGCCTGTTGGGTAATCTGGTTTATAAGATGCCGTAGAGCCCCTTTACGCCTCGAAATTATTTAGAGCAACAGGAAATATTATGCCATCCGTAGTTGCAAGACAACCGCAATACTCTCTAAACATAGGCGAAAACGCAAGTAAGTCTGAATCTTCTATGGAGTTATGAATGTGAGTACTTAAATCATCTCCGACAAATGAAAACCGATATTTAATACGCTTAGTATTATTGTCTTTGGGTAACCGACTGTATACACCAAAAATCCCAAAGTCAAACAAGTCATCAAAAATTTTGTCAACTTCACTAAAATCTAAATCTTTGAAAACTCTTCTGATCTTATCTCTGAACTTCGAAGACTCTATTATCATTGGCGACCCTTGCCATGATTTAAGAAAACTTACTATGTTTGGATATATTAAAGAAAGTTGATCGGCTACTTTGTCAGCCATTAGTATATTGTTTTTTGCAATTACTTGAGGAATAAAACTCGGAGGAACTTTATCTGGACCCGAGGTTTGCTCATTCCATAATTTGAAAATATTTTGTACGTGGCTTAATATTTGACGCGGTCGATATAACGTGTGTCGAAGAATATATTCAAAAGTGTTTTCCTCAACATTATGCACACTATTCATAACTTTCTCGGGCATGAATTCATTCCATATATCATTAAATTTTGTTGAGCGCTTTTTGGAATAAATGCTTAATCTTTTCTCCAGGAAAATTTTAAAATCCTCTTCATGCCAACCTAGGTAATGAATGTTGTTTGCATGTTTATCGCTATCCCACGCCGTTGCTTTGGCGTCTGCTGTCAACTCGTGAGGCAAAAAAGCTTTAAAACAAAATGCTTCAGAGATTTCGTGATTTAGACGGATTTTAAAAATGGCATCAATTAAACCCGCTAATATTGTCCTCCGGGATTCCTTAGAATGATCAACAATCGAGTCAAAACCATCCAGGCAAACTAATACCTTTTTCTTGGTTCTTTTAATACACGCTATTGATTCGCTTAGTACTCCTGTCATATTTTTATTTACAGGAAACTGACTGATTATATGTTGCTGCTCCGGGGTCACATTGGTCAATGTTTTTTCTTTATAAACGGGTGCTGATACGATTTTGTGAAAGATATTTTCAATCGTATTTAATATTTGCAAATAAGAGTCAGGACTTGAACTAACATTAGCTTTGTCCACAAAGCCATCCTCATTCAATATTTCTACTATCCTTCGTTTAAGGTCACTTCCCTTATCAAGGGTATCAACAAAAGATAAAAGGCCATAACTTAAAATAATATTCAACCAAGTTGTACGTGCTAAGGTTGTAATTTCAGTATATGACATAGACGTCAAAGCACTAAGTCGATGATGAACGCCTTCAAAGCTGATATTTCCTAAATCTATTGTTATTGTATTTAAATAGTTTTCAGTATTAAATTCTGTAAGAGCTCTTCTCAAAGCTGTTTTACCAACACCTTTTGCGCCATAAATAATATCAGAATCATAAGAAGTGATCCTTCGCAAATATTTCGTCTCAATAAAGTGCTGAGCAAAGTATTTGTCTTCTTCTGCACTCAGGGTGCCCAAATCAATTGCGTTAGGAGTAAGCATATTATCCTTATTTAGACTGTTGCAATAACTTTGAACCAGTAATTAGTACCAAAAATTTCATTGAAGAGACTATAAAAAGTACTATCCGAATAACTATAGCGCTTATTGTTTCTTCTTCAAGAGATAAATATGCATTGATCGTTGATCCAACAATCAGAATCAGGCTAAGAATTGAAATCAATCCAAAAATTGGCTCAAATATTCTCCCTCCGCTCTTTTCTAACGAGCTCCGATATCTACTGATGCTTATAAAGGCCAAAAAAATTGTCGCAATCGACCATTCAGGTGTAGTAATAAAAACAATCCAGCTTTTTTTATGTATTGCTTCTAGCATAACATAAATAGCAACAGGCAGGGTAACAATCAAATACTCATACAATGCGGTCCAAAAACCTTTTCTGAAATTTTCTGAAAACTGTTTAATCATAGATCGGGTTATCTATTAATTTATGTGAAGACGTTGTATAAAATAATTTTTTGCCCACTATACAATACCACCCTATTTCCCTTTCTCACAAACCCATAAATTGCAAATTTTCTATTCTCGCCATCTCAGAGCACCATGCCCAAAGCTGACATAAAGACACACCCACTCATATTGATTATCGACCATCATGAAAAGATCAATATGGATGATCAAAGAGATTTTATCCCATTCCCCAATATCATCTGTTAAAAATTTAAATAATATGGCAGATTAAAAAAGGTGAAAACACGGTATTGTTATAAGAAGAGATAAGTTGACCGTAGTGAGTTGGCTATCGTATTCCGGAAAACGGGTGCTTCCCGCCGGTTAAGAAGTCTGCTTTACACCATCCAGAATTGCCACTTGAAGTATATCGATATTTATGTCTTTTAACTTTTTGAACTTAATGCAATAGCCTGTTACACTGGCCCTGCCGATGGTTTTTGCATAGGTATGGGGCAAATAGCTTTTGTCTTCAAGCCCCATTATATAAACAGATATGCCCGTGGTATTTGCGCTAATGCCAACCTGGTAAAAGTCTTTGGTCTTGCCATCGGCATATTTTATTGTCTGATGCCCATACCCAATATTGGGGTTAGTAACAATCCTGCCCTTTTCGTCTTTCCCATCCAAAAACCACAATCGGGCATTGGGCAACAACTGAAGCAGGCAATGGTGCAACGCTTCCAGGTCTGACCGTTTGGGCTCAGGCAGGCTGTGAATGTATTGTTTAATCTGCTGACCGGTGCTCATATACGCACAGTTATTTGTTTGGGCAGTTTAGTCCGCTATTATCATTTGCAACAATTAAATGATCAATGCACAATACTTTTCACCTTATCAAAAAAGGCCTGGCGCTGGCCATTTGAATAGTTGTATACGGTAGAGGTTTCGCGAAGTATCTGGAGCAGCTCCTGTGTTTTTGCATCTGCCGCAGTGGGTTGGATTATCACCGAGATAGCTTCTACATTTTTGCTGCCCCGTACCCAGCCCAGGTTTTCGAACATAAAAGCGGCTTTGGTGGTATTGGCATTGCGGTCTGTATTGCTAAGATCGATAGCTTCGATTACATACAGGCGGCCATTTTCGTAGCTAAAATCAAGCTTGTGCTCCAGGTTGCCGGAGTGAATGACCCGGTTGACCTCCAGTTTCTTTTCGCCGATCAGGTTTTGCTCCTGAAGGTCATCTTTGAGGCGGGTCTTTAAGCGTTGCTGAGGCGTCTTTTCCTTTATCTCTTCCACAAAACTGGTATAAAGATATTCGGCTTCCTTTTCTGCATCTGCTGTAGCCACGGTACCAAATTCGGAAAACTGAAATTTGCCACGGGTCTGCTCTATGGTCGTCATCAGCTCTCTGGCCCCCACCGGTCGTAGCGATTCGAAATACTGAGCATACCCTTTCAGCATATCGCGGTCCGCGGCAGCAAGGCTATGGCCGAGCTTAGCAGACAGATTTTTTGAAAAAAGGGCTTTATATTCATCGCCGGATTCGCTAAAGAAAATGACACCAATATTGCGGGGTTCATTTCGCAAAAGATCCGGCACATACCGCGCAATGGCAAAGTAATATAATTTATCGGGTCTCATGGCTGAAGTAGGTTTGGGGTCCAGTCAGGAAGATTAAGCTATCTCCGAAAATTCATATAGATCAATTTTATTCAACAAATAAGAAAGTTCAATATTACTATAAGTCATGTTTGTTTGTATGCTGTCAAGGCAACTCTGTAAACTACTGTATTTAGCAACCGCTTCTAGCTTTGATTCAATTGTTGCTACCGATTTCCCATCGTCATTATATTTCAAAAGAGTTTCTCGTCTTCCGTAGTCGAAACAGTTGTTATAGAATTGTAGCAAAAGTGCCTCAACATACAAAAGATTTATGCCAAATGGGGAAAACGAATTAGAATCAATGATGTCAAAAAAAGCATTACTAAGTTCCTGAACAGTCAAATTCTTTTTTCTAATCTGTTCGTATAAGACATTGTTTATCTCTTTAATAAAGATCAAAAAGAAAAGAAGATGCGCAAAAACATATTGCCGATGATCAAACAATTTAATTATCAACCTTGTGCGGCCGATAATTTTTTCCTGTTGCCTTAAGGTAGGTTTGTATTTACCAAAAAGCAATTCAATCATCATCAATAAAGTCTGACTATCGTTCCGAAACTCATCATATACGCTACGGTCCGCGGATTTGAAAAATTCATTGAAAGAAAAATAGTCAAATAAATATCGGCAGAATATCTCATTCTCGGGAGGAGGAATCGAATACTCGAGATCAATAAATCTTCTCAAATATTCATCAGTATTTATTTGTTCGCTTCCGTAAAATCCTTTGACCGAACTCGCAAGGTGCTTTTTATCTATAGAAAGTGTAAATACTATTCCCGGCACCGAAAAAAAATGTTTCATCTTTTCAAGCACCTCTATTGCATAAAACGGTTGGCATCGGTCCAATTCATCAACTATAAAAATCAATGGTTTGGGTCCCTTCAAAGCAAATACAAAAGCCTCTAATCTTGTCTTGAATTCAACAATTGATTTCTTTTTAACAGAAAACTGTTTTATCTCTTCTTCAAGAAACTCAACTGCAGTTTTAGCGGTATTCTCTACAACTTCTCCGGTCACATCACCCAAATACTTTTTAGTTGCGGCTTTCAATAGTGCGGGGGCTACATTCTTTATCAATGCTGCACCTTTCTCTACAAGTTTTTGAAATCCATCTGTTGAGGTTGGATCTATTAAGGTTTTTAGCTCAGATATGATTGCAACAAGTGGATCTTTATTAAGATCATTTTCCCATGCATTAAAATAAATGGTATGAAACCCGAACGCTTTTAACTGTTGTTGCCACATTTTAACAAATGTAGTCTTGCCAGTTCCCCATTCATTATTGATGGCTAAAACAAACCCGTCAGAATATTGCTTCACAATTTCAGTTAACGCCAAAGCATATTTTTTCCGATCTAACATGCAGTTCTTAAACGGATCGTCTTTATCAATGACTAAATCTTTATGTTTTATATGCATAGTACTTATTACTGTTTATTTTTTACACAATTTAGGCTGAAATAATATCAGTTTTAAAGGGGGAAAAAACGGTTTTCTTGGGAATGCCTTCTCTATAATTACAGTAATATGTCAGGTCATTTCAGGAGAACCTATGGCAAAAACCGTTTCCCTTATCATTTTGTGATTGTCCCGGCCCGCCGGCCGTGGAGGCAAAAAGGTGGAACTAAATGACTGCGCGAAACAGGAAAAGAAACTATTACAGGTAATTCGAATATTTCCTGCATTACTGCACGAAAAGCAGCTAATCTTCTGACCTTCAGCAATCGGCACTTATTCTGAAATAAATACAGGCATTACAGGCATTAGTCCGGTTTAATAGCCTATCTTCGGTAAGACTTACAAGAGCACTTCAACATCCGGTTAGGATCAGTTTTAATTCTTACACTTCGTACAGTAAAAATTTTCTCTCCTCTTTTCGCTTGCTGCAGTCCTTCTGTTATTTTTTAATCAATTATTTTTTACGTATGAACATGTATGTATCCAACCTGGGTTTTCAACTGCAGGAATCAGATTTGAATCAATTATTCAGTGTATTTGGCGAGGTAGCTTCTGCCAAAATCATCAAAGACCGCGAAACCGGTCGTAGCCGCGGCTTTGGCTTTGTAGAAATGCCCTCTGCCGATCAGGCCAACTCTGCCATGCAGGCATTAAACAACCGCGAGATCAGTGGTCGCGCCATGTCTGTATCCATTGCAAAAGAAAAGGAACCACGTAGCGCACGCGCCTGGTAACCCCGCCCGTTGCTTCAGACAAACACTTATTGAAAATACTACCACGCGCAGCGACCATTCGCTGCCGTGTTTTTTTTAAATAAACCCGACACTATGCAGTTTCAAAAAACAGATATGGAGTTTACGCACTACCGGTGGGAACATGAGCCTGTGGATTTCGCAGTTGCCTTATCGAAAGAGCCAACACGCAAACCATTCGATCCTCACAATGGAATGCAGGTGTTATATATTATCAACTACTTCCTGGAAGCTGCAGAGCGATTTTCGACCAGAGAGGCACGTGTTATTGAAAGCATCATTGCCCATCAGCTACCCAAAGACATGAAAAGTGAGCGATCGGTTTATAACTGGCTCTTGCAGGTTACGCAATAAGTGTTTGAATGGCAGAAACTGCTGCTGCCATTTTATTCCCGCCCTATAATTTCGTTTACCCGGCGCAGACCAACCACCGGCAGATTCACCCCGGCCCGCTCCTTCCGCACAGAAATATCAGCTTTTAGCAAGACAACTGCTCTGCTTCCCGAAAAATCATTCTTTTTAAGGATTTACCGGTGTATGCCCCGTTACTACTTTTATCTGGTAGTCTTCAAACAATCATCTTTCAATTATCGGGTATACAATGAACAAACTGCTTTTTTCTATCCTGTGTCTTTTATCCGCAGCAGCATTTGGGCAAAAAGGAAATTTTGGCATCCTTCAATATACCATACCGCCGGGTTACCAACTGGCAAAAGCCGATAACCTGCTTACCTATTTCAGGCAGGATGATAAAAGCGGCGCTTATTGCAAATTTGTAATCTATAAAACCCTCCCCGGCCAGGGTAGTCCACAACAGAACTTCGATTTCTTCTGGGATAATATGATCAAAAAGGCGTTCAACGTGACCGGCCCGGCAAACATGCAGCCCGCGGGAGTCTTAAAAGGATGGCAATTGCTGATGGGCACAACCGTCTACGCAGACAATGGTGCAAATACAATGGCCATTCTTACCACTTTCAGCGGCAAAAACATCATGCAGAATGTATGTATCATTTCGAATGCCGATATCTATAAAGCCGATATCGAAAGCTTCATCGCCTCTGTAGATGTATCCGAACAAATTACTACAGCAGCCCCAACCACCAGGCCGGCTACTACACCGACTCTACCAGCTACAACAACCGCCTCTGCCAACATAAAATATGAAGTATGGATGTGCCATTGCTTTACTCCGGGTACGCTGTCTTCCACGGCTTTTAAAACGGTGGTAATTTCTCCCGATGGCAAGTGCCTGTATTATCTGCCCGAAAAAGGGTTGAACGGTATTACTCCGGCCAACAGCAATGAGAGTGGCAGCTGGGGCACCGTAACAGACAAAGGCAAGATGCTGCAGTTGCGCAACGAACGATACGGAAATATAGAGTTGTACAAAATATCCGCTACCGCCATGAGCCGGTACGCCGACCTCAAAAGTTCTATTTATAAAAAAGTAAAACAGGTAGACGGCTTACGGTTCGAAGGAGCTTATTCGCCGGAGCTTTCCTATTACAACGGGAAGACAGATGTTATTTCGCGGCAGACAGACCCCAATAAGCGCCCCATTATCTTTTTCAAAAAAGATGGTACTTATATCAATGAAGGCATCGAATTCAGCAACCTCACATTCGGTGACCCCTATGCACTGGGCAAAGGGACTTATGAAGTGGTGAATTACTCACTCATACTTACCACCCAAAGCGGACGCAAGCTGCAGGTAGCATTCACCCCGGTACTGGATGCAAACCCTGCCGCCAGCAACAATAGTGGGCTGATCATAAACAATAATTTATTCTACAGGCTGGGCAAAGATTTTACTCCACATAATTAAACCATAGCCGTACAAGGGCTGGGAAAAAATGTATTGTGCTATTCTGCTTTGCCAGAAATATTCCCTTTATCCTGCTCTGTAAATACCGAAGGCATGAGCTCAATATGATGCCGGGCTGCCACTTTTATCAATATGGGCATTAAGATAGATGCGCCGGGAATGAGTACAAACGGAATGCCGATGCCGGCCAGTTTTAAAGTGTCGTACAACTGCGTTTTCAGGAGATGCTCCTGCTCAGCACTTACGCTGCCGGTTGACAGATACTGCCCGATGATGAGCAATGCCTCTTTATCATCGCCATATTCGGTTTTTAACCCCTGCAGAAAATGATGGGCATGCTCTTCAATAATGGCTTCGATGTGCATGATTGATGAAACTTCAACAGACAGTAAAACAGTTTCCGGCGCCCAAACCTGTGCAGTATATTAATACCTGTAACACACTGCATTTATATTCATACCCGCCCCTACGGATGCAAACAACACCACATCGCCGGTATGCAACGCATGGCCGGGCACCTGGTTTTTGCGCACGAGATCATACAACGTAGGAATAGTAGCCACGGAGCTATTGCCCAGCCAGTGAATACTCATGGGCAAAACGTTGGCCGGCGCGGGACAGCCATAGAGTTTATAAAACCGTTCGATGATGGCTTCATCCATCTTGGCATTGGCCTGGTGTATAAAGATCTTTTTGAGTTCCTGAATGCCCACCCCATTACGATCGAGACATTCCTTCATGGCTACGGGCACATGATGCAGGGCATACTCATATACTCTTCGCCCCTGCATTTTGATATACTGCGTATGCTGATCCACATCGGGATTGGCCGATGGCCCCATGCCGATATAATTTACTTCTTTGATAGCGTGGGTTTGTGCCAGGCAACCCATGACGCCCTGTCCGGTAGCTTCCACATCTTTATACTCCAGCACCACGGCGCCGGCGCCGTCGCTAAAGATCATACTGTCGCGGTCGAAGCGGTCTATAACCCGCGAAAGGGCTTCTGTACCCACAATCAGTGCTTTTTTGGCAATGCCGGCTTTAAAAAATGCATCGGCCTGTATCAATCCCTGCAGCCAGCCGGGACAACCAAATAAAATATCGTAGGCAATACAGTTGGGGTTTTCTATCTGTAAGTCATGTTTGATGAGGCTGGCCAGTGAGGGCACCGCCACCGACTGCACGGTATGTGCCGATACATTACCGAAATTGTGCGCCACAATGAGCTGATCAATTTCTTCCTTATTCACGCCGGCATCCTGCAGGGCAGCAGCAGCAGCAAGACTACCAATGCCAGAGGCGGTCTGGTCATCGGCAGCATATCGCCGCTCTTCTATGCCTGTGATGGCAGCAAACTTGCGAATGATCTCGGCCCCATCCTGGGGCAACTGTTTACCATCTGAATAAAATGACTGATGGGCAAACGCTTCGTTTGCCTGAACGTTGCCGGGGATATAAGCCCCTGTACCGGTAATAACAGATTGAAACATATAGCTAAGTTAACCTTTTATATAAACATGGCCTGCCCGCCAGGCAGGTAATGATACATACCTGCACCGGATATTTAAGCCAATTTCAGAAAATAGTACAGTGTGGTTCGTGTTAACCGTTGCGATCTGTAAACCGGATGAGCAAAGAGGTAGTTGATATCTTTAAAAGCCATTTAGAAGACCGCTACGCAGGTGATAATTGCCTTATTAACCGATGGTAAATTTAAGACAATTAATCATACAATACATATTTACCTGCCGATACAATCGTGCTATTCAATAAAGCCAGAGAAAGAATGATGGCTGTTTTTTCTTATCTTCAGAGACATTGCAGGAATCGAACCCGGCTATCAACAATTCCTCCTTATGCGCCTCACCAGCATCTCAATATCGCTATTTTTATTATGCAGTTTTTTACCTGCCCGCAACAGAATAAAAGAATATTACCGGCTTATATATGCAGCCGAAAAAGCACTTTGCAAAGAAGATTACATGACTGCCTGCGACTATTATACAGCCGCATTTAAAAAGAAAGAACCATTCTATGCCGACATCCGAAACGCCTTCACAACCTCCCTGTTGACAAAAGACAGCCTTAGAATCCGGTATTTCTGGACACTTACAAGCCAGCACCCCGACCTGGTGTATGAACTAAAAAATAATCAGGCAGCACTTCGTATATGCTCGCCGGCCTTGCAAAGGCAGATTGCCGGCTATAACCGCACACGCAGTGTGACGGCATTCGAGCGACTTATAGACTCTGTACGCAATGTAGACCAGCAAGCGCGGCATGAATGCCCGAACAATATGAAGGCAGCCTGCAAAGAAAGATTTTATAAAACCGACAGCGCCAATATTCATTTCATCGCATCACTGTTGCGAACCACCGGTTATTCGGAAAGTATTCATGGCGAACAAAGCCTGAAAAGCTGTTTTCTTATAGGCTGGCATGCCCGGCGCTGGGGCTTTACAGAACTCGATGCCATTCTATATGAACTTGTGAAAAAAGGACGTATCAAACCCTCCCTTCCAGCACAGCTGATCGAATACAAAAGTGACATTGACAGCATTAATAAGCGCTATCTCGACAATAGCCCCGACCTTGGTTTTGAATCAACCTGCATAGTTATTGGTCCTCACCTGATAGAAATGAATCAAACAGATAGCAGTATTGCAGCCATCAACAAAAACAGAAGCCGCTATTTTCTGGATAATGTCTTAAATGATATAAACAAAAACACGCTGATACTAAAAAATCCGTTATTTAACGGCAAGGCGGGCGATTTTAATCTAAACCTGTTTAACCAAAACATGGCAGAAGAGGAGTTTAAACAATTTCTGAATAGTCTTACCCAAATGGGAGCAGTCAAAAAATGTTGGTTTTGATCGTTTCTGCGAATAATACCTGAAAATTAATCCAGGAACAGCGTACCAACCCTTACTACAAAAACCCGGCAATAGTTCATTACCGGGTTAAAGAACAGCAGCACGCCATCAATCCGTCATTGCTGCCAGCACGGCATCCCACAGCGTGTCGCCGCACTCTTCCTGTACAAATGGAGTATACTCCTCCAACCCATCTGTATCCATTTGCAGTGTTGTTGTTGTTTCATTCATATTCAAAAATTTTCAGATTATTGATTCATTCGTCTCCGGAGAAATAATAGAAAACAGCTGCTTTTATGTTGTACCTGAATAAAAGTTTGCAGACACTGGTTAATTGAGCTTTTGCCTCCACGGCCGGCAGGCTCCCGCCGCGGCGGGACCGGTGCTGTGCGTTTCTCCGATTGAATCTGTCAGCAGTATTTTCTTATACCGTTGCCGCTTCGAGCGGCTCAGCCACGGGAAAGTCAACGGGTACCTGCGTAAGGTTATGCAAATAATTCATGGCCACTTTATCACTTACCTGCAGTACCAGGTCTACGAGGTGACCGTCTGTATAGCCGGCGGCATAAAACGCATCGACGCTGGCAGCACTGGCCCTGCCTTTATTTTCGGTAATGTCTTTGGTGAGTACAGCCAATGCATTCAGTTGGGGATTTTCGCTCCGGCCGCCGCGGATATCCAGTATCTGCTCATCGGTAAATCCATTCATCTTACCAATAACCGTATGCGCACTTAAGCAATAAGTACAACCATTTACCTCACTTACTACCAGGTTGATCACTTCTTTCTCTTTATTGCTGAATGGTGTTTTGGCATTCTGAAAAGCCAGGTATTTCTCAAGGCCGCTATCAGACAAAGCAATGGTGGCGTAGAGATTGGGCACAAAGCCCAGCATTTTCTGCAGTTTATCAAAAATGGCCTGGTTGGTTGCAGATACCTCTGCTCTTGCGGGAACGTTAAACGTTTTCATAAATGTGTTTGTTGATTGAATATTTATTAATGTATTTGTTTCTGTTGCAGAAATGTTTTGATCAGCGCAGCCGCCTGCAGGTGATGCTCTTCGAGTGCAAAGTGGCCGCCGTTGAGCAGGTGTATCTCCGCTGCGGGATTATCCTTTTTAAAAGCCAGGGCCCCGGCGGCAACAAAGAGCGGATCATGCCTGCCAGATATCACGAGTGTGGCGGGATGGTACTTGCTGAAATAAGCCTGCCAGGTATCATAAAGTGCCAGGTTGCTGCTATAGTTGCGAAAAAGCGCCAGCTGAATGACATCATTGCCCGGCCGGTCGAGGTAATACTGATCGGTAATGTAACTGTCGGGATTGATTGCCGCTATATTTTCGGCTCCATCGGTATATTGCCAGCGGGTGGCTTCGGGCGTGAGCAGAGCGCGTGCTCCCTTTTCTGTATCCGCATTGGGATCCTGCATATAAGCAGCAAGCGGAGCCAGCGCCTCTCCCAGGCCTTCGGTATAGGCGTTGGCATTTTGTATAATCAATGCCTGCACCGCCTCTGGTCTTTGTGTAGCTATGCGAAAGCCAATGGGGCCTCCATAGTCCTGCAGGTATAAACTAAACTTCTTCAACCCGAGCTGGTCGATAAAATGACTGATCGTAGTCGTGAGATTGTCGAACGTATACGTATAGGCAGTAGTAACCGGTGCGCTGCTCTGACCAAAGCCGGGATAATCCGGAGCGATGAGGTGATAACTATCTGCCAGATCGCGCATGAGATCATTATACATACGCGAAGAAGAGGGAAAGCCATGCAGCAGCAGGATGACGGGTTTGCCGGGAGTACCCGCCTCTCGATAAAAAATAGCAAGCCCGTCAACTTTTATGCTCCTGAAAAATACCTGTTTGTGTTCCATATCGTTTTCTTTTTTGTTGGAGAGAATAGATGAGTCAGTAAACTGCCCGGCAGCGAAAACAGTATGCTGCAGCGTGGTAAGCAATAGTGAGATATAAAGAATACGTGATTTCATCATTTATTAATTAATATATACAGACCGGTCTGTCTATATATGGGTAAAAAAATTATAACAACTTCTCGGCCATTTTTTTGGCGGTTTTGACCGGCCAGCTGCCTTCATGTACTTTACCGGTCACAAGGGCTGCATCGAACAGCAGGTAAAGCTCATCGGCCAGTTTTTCCTTACCGGCCGGTTTCAGTATCCCGGCAAACAAACTACGAATACTGTCCTTCTGCCGGCGGATAAGCTGGCGTACCCTTGCGTCATCAACCGGAACCTCTGCCGCTATATTCAAAAAATTGCACCCATTAAAATCTGCCTGCTTTGAAAATTTGAGGATAAAGTCAAACACCGCCAGTGCCTTTTCTTCGGGTGTGGAATATTTATCAATAAAGGCCCGCAGGGATTTTTCTGTATTCTCAGCAGTGACTCTGAGATACTCTACCAACAAATCTTCTTTTGATGGAAAATACTGATACAGGCTTGCTTTGGCCACCTCCGCCTCCTTTATTACCTGGTTGATACCGGTACTATTATATCCCTGCTTATAAAACAGCCGGGAAGCCACATTCACTATACGCTCTCTTGTATCCATTGTGTAGATTGACAGGGCAAAGATAGGAGGAGTTTTCGAAAAACAGACAAGTCTGTCTATATTTTTTTTTGTCCGCATCTCCTGATCTGAAGTAAGGTACCGTTATACATCATACCTGTAGGATTATATCTACACGGGTGCCTGGTATAAGATCGGTGACCGACACGGATCCCCGGCCATTGGCTGCCGGGGAAAGCTGTTTGATACGGGCCTGCGTAATAGCGGTGCCAAGCGATACATGATCGCCGGCTTTCTGACCGGTAAGTTGCCGCCATTCCTATCGTGTAGCTAGCAGACTGGCTGACTCGTCATCTTCTCTATTAATTGCAAGGCTCTTTGTGTGGCATCAGACTCCCGGATTAATTCTTTACAAACACATTGCCGTAAATAGTTTCAACTACACGTTTTTACGAAAATCGCGCTTTCCGAAAGCTATTCCATATTGATTATTGTCCGGAGAAACAGTGCAATAAACCGGCGTTTTTATTTTCTACCTGAAAATTGTTTGTGTATGCCAGCTAATTATCCGAAAGCACAGGAAAAATATATCCTAACCTAATCGAAAACAATGAAACCATCGATGCCCCCAAAATACAGCACCCGGCAGCAAACTATTGCCGGGTTTACGAACGAGAGAAGAATTCAAACCAATTCTGAAAAATCTGACCCGGACTGACGTCACCAAAAAAAGTGGTCACACGAGGGCCGGGAATACCGGTCGGAGTTGACAATAATAAATCTTTCGCGTAATTTCAGACATCAATCTGACCGAATGAACCGCCTATGTTTATTCTTTATTTTCTGGCTGCCATCGCTGATTTCCGTTCAGCAGTTACATGCACAGTTTCCAGAAACGGTTTTTTATGATACAGTGAGTAAGGTTTCAGGTGAGGGACGGGTTTCTGGTGGCATTGTTGCTGACAACCATATTTACCTTACGGGAGGATCCTTTTCCGATGAGTGGCCACTCCCTTCGGTGACCAAATTAGACACATCGGGAATGGTTATCTGGACGGCTATAGACCCGAGCTGGACTGGCCAACTCAGTGCGTCGTTTCCCATACACACCATCAAAGGCGAAAGTTATTTTCTTATAAAAGATAAATCCCGACTTTATACGACTGTAAGAAATGAACGTTTATGGTGCATCTCGGATAGTGGCGGGGGTATTATCTGGGACATTCCTCTGCCAGAGGCTCTTCCCGTAAAATTAATTGACTACAGTGAAGAACAATTGATTCTGCTAACCGGCCTTTCAGGTCTCAGATATTATCTGGTTAATAAAGCAACCGGCAAAATTGATTACAGTAAAACTCTGATCAATTCCGGGGCCTATGAGTTTCGATTCGGAATTCTGGTTGATAGCAATCGTAATGTCCTCATCGGATTAGGCGACACGGTTTATAAATACAGAGATCGTGAACTAAACGACCTTTCATGGAAATCAGCACTCCCGTTTTCTTTTCCGACAACTGTACGATGTATCAGGGCCAATGGAAGTGAATACCTGATTGGTGGCAGCAACTACTTTCGTAGTATTGATTCGCTTAATGGTAATACACAATGGTACTCAGAAATTCCTGTTGGCTTTGTAGATGGCATACAAAGCGGAAGTACCGGAATACCACAAACCATTCTCTTCAGAGACTCGCTGATATATGTCAGTTGGATACTGGAGCATGTCGGTGGCATAGATATGCGCAGATCTTTTGCTGTCAGTTGCATAAATCGCAACACCGGACATATAAGATACAATGTTTCATACGATTTCGTTGGTATACCACCCGACCCGGCTGTTCCCTCATCGCAGGAAGAGCTCGACTGGCCCATAGACATGGCAATGGACAGTACCGGTAATTTGTATCTAACCGGATCCTATGATAGGAGTGCGGGCCCATCCAACCCAGGCAACTGGGGAATTATGAAAATAAGCGGTATTAATGGTGACAAGTTGTATGAAACCACTATTACAAGCGACCAGTTACACCGTAGCAATGTATCGCAAGGAGTATTTATTGGCTACCTAAATGGCAGAATGTACGCGAGTGGCAACCTTTCGAAAGTTGTGGAACCAGCACAAACAAGTCCCAGACTTGTAATATTTGATACAACTGATTTATATCAGCAGCGGTCGCTGAGTCTTATAGAGTACACAATACGTTATGCTTCATCGCTGGCAGGTATGGTTCCATTTGGGGAATCGAAAATGGCCCTTCTTAAAATGGTGGGCCGATCGGCTGTTGTGGAATTGAGAACAGGATACAACCAACTAAAATGGAGTAAATTCTTTTCAAGCCCGGGAAAATTTGTTGCTCCTCATCTCATACAGTCTATAAAAGACACGGCGATAGTGGTATCACTTGCACTGTATGACGAAGAAAAAAACACCCGTGTCATTATGGGTCAACCCGATTCAATTGTTTTTATTAAACTGGATGTAACAGGCCGATTACTTTTGCGCCAACAGTTCCCATTCACTGAAGAGGAAGGTCTGATACCCATACAGGCCTATTCAGACTCATTTGGCAAAGCTAATTTTATATACAGAAGAAATGAATACAACCCAATTTTGCTAACTTATTTGCCGTACTACGTAGGTTATGAGCTGGGAGGCCTTGCCAGCCGCTTCGTATCACTCTCAGGTGATCCAATCCCCTATCAGGAACCTCCAATTCGTCGTACTATTTTAAATCATTACGACAAAGACACCATGGTGATGTTTCGATCACCCGAAGGCGTATACCCAAGCAGCCATTTTTGTTCAACCAGCCCAAACAACATACAGTACCCTGGTTTTTACACTAAACGTGTTCGTAACTTTAAGACAATTTTTTCGTCTTTAAAAACCGATTCACTAAGTCTGCTTGTTTTAGGCTCCGATTCAAGCGGCCAAAGACTGATTGCTAAATATGATTTCCGCAAAGAAATGCCGTTAATCTGGAATCAACCCGGATCTGCTGGCAAAATACTTGCAGCAGATCAGGGCCCTCATTTCATCTATACGATGGGACTCAATGATGAACATAACGCGATTGAAATCAGTAAACGCCAAATTTCAACTGGCATGTCCGAATGGGAAGTCACCCATGACGCCAACCCGAAAACTCATATCGAAACTATTGATTACAGGTATGATCCTGTCAACCGTCTCTTCAGCTATGCCGGCATCCTCATAGATTCAAGTCTTACCCCTGTCAATGAAGGCTATTTTTATCGCACTCTGGACTCAACAGGTCAGATACAAACCTACTTGACACAGCCTGGTGAACTTCCTCGGTATACAAAAATTAAAGTAGTGCAAACACTTCCTAATGGTACTCATTTCTACGGAGGACAATTGAACAAATATGAAACAGGCATTACTGGTTTTTACAACAGTATTTGCTTTTTAGGATCTCCTGCAGCAGAGCCATCCCTTGCCATTACAGGCAATACGACAGTGAGCCCCGGCGCCAGCAGCACTATTAATAGTATTATTTCCAATAACGGCAGCGACAACGAATATCAATGGCAAGACAGTATTCCTGCCATTGGCTGGAAAAATATTGCCGGGGCAACCGCTGCTTCACTCACGTATGCGCCTCAGCATAATGGAGACAAACTACGCTGTCTGTTAAACAGCAATATTGGATGCACAGGCGAACATGTTGCCCGGAGCAACACACTCGTTTTTAGCATTAACCTACCTACCGCTACTTCCGACCCCGCCTATTTATCTGGCATAAAGATGTTTCCTAATCCAGTAACAGATATGCTCTATATTGACAGTCTGCAGCTCTCCGACCAATGGCAAACCCTTGAGATACTGGGCGCAGATGGTCATCTTGTAATGGGGCCACTATTTATAAAAAACAAACAACAACTGAGAATTGCAACTTATGGATGGAACAGAGGCCTGTATTTTATAATACTAAGAGGAAAGAAAAGAAATGTCTATAGCCGCGTAATCCGTTAGTCACTTTTCAATGGAATACTTCACCTGAGGACTACCAGTAACTGGTACGTCCGGCACGGCATCTCAACGAAACATCTATTGGGTATGATTTTATAGACACCGCTGTTGAAGTATTGAGACTCCCGCCACTTGCCCATTAAGGCATGTCCGCAATATTCGCCTGACTCATCTGCCAACAGGCTTTTATTTTCCCGGTATCCCATATTCAACCTCCAACCCTTCCGAATGCTGAACCGAAAAGTTTTTTAGCGTAATCCTTCGCATTCCGGGCATCAATACCCGTTACTTTCCTTTATACCACCGGCCGAGTGGCTCTTGAGCCTCCCCCGACCATTTCCTGTGTGAGACTGGTACTAAAATGACCGCTTTACTATAAAACCAGTACGCTGCTTGGAATGAAAATGCTCAACTGCTGGCAAACTTTGCTTCTTCAAAAGCTGTATCTTACTGCAGCAATGCAGCGCCCATGTTATTAAATCATATACCCCCCAGTGCTTCGCTTTCTGCCTGGGTACGCTGCTACCGCATCATCGAATTTAAATTTGATTACCGGCTCTCTATCCCGCCAAAGATGTATTCTCCGCGGCCGGAGCATTGCCTGCAATTTTATCCGAGAGATACAGAGCAGGTCAGCTATAGCAATGCAGCACAAAACATCTCTGGTAAAAGAGTAACTCTTTCGGGACAGCATACCAAACTGCAACACCGCAGTATTGGTCATGATTTTCTGAGTGTGCAGGTGGTGTTTCAGCCTGCAGGCCTTTATAAACTCACCGGCCTTCCGGCAGCTACACTCACCAATATCTATACTGCTGCAGAAGACCTCCTGGGTAGCGGTGTCCATTTCGTCAACGAAGCCTTATCCGAAGCCGGTTCTTATCCGGAAATGATCGGCATCATAGAGCGTTTTCTGCATACACTGATCAGCAAATATGAACGGACAAAAAACAGCAACCCGGCCATTGACAATTGTGCCCAACGAATGCTGCAGACCGAAGAACGGTTTAGTCTCGATGGCTTCCTGCAGGAGGCCTGTCTTTCGCATCGTCAGTTTGACCGTCTATTTGCCGAACGCATAGGCATACCGCCCAAGCAGTTTCTGCAACTCATTCGTTTCGATAAGACCTACCGGCTTAAAAATCGCCGGCCTGGCCTGGACTGGTTGTCGGTGGCGGTACAAAGCGGTTATCACGACTATCAGCATCTTTCGAAAGAATACAAAACCTTTACGGGTTATACACCCACTCAGTTTTTTCTGCTCGACCAATCGGCACCCGAAAGAAGTTTTGGCGAAGCTGAAATATAAAATGACCAGTTTTTACCACTAATCAACCTATCGGCTGCCGGATGTTTGGGTATAAAACAACTATACCATGCATCGTAAAAAATTTATGGCGACAGCCTTTTCATTCATCCCCGCACTGGCCTTTGCCCGTATGGCTCAAACAGGAGAAGAAACCCATGAGCCCTTTATTGTTCGCGCCGGCGAAGCGCGTTATGGCAAACCCCTTTTTTACAAGGGCAAACATCCCAACAATGTGGTGATCGCCAAAACCGATACCGGTGGCGCGTTCAGCGTATTTTCCTATACAGGACTCGATAAGATTGGTCCATCTACTCATCTGCATGAAGAGCAGGATGAAATATTCTGGGTCACCGAAGGCTCTTATCGTTTTATGGTGGGTGGGCAATTGCATGAACTTGCTGCAGGTGATACCATCTTTTTACCCCGCAAAGTTGCTCATAGCTGGATACAGCTCACTGACCGCGGCAGCCTGCTCTATGCGGTACATCCTGCCGGCTCTATGGAAGAATTTTTTATTGAGATGAGCGAACGTACCACTCCGCCTACCGAAGACGATGCAAAAGCCATTCACCGGCGGCACGGTATGCAACTGATTGGGCCGGGATTGAAGTTGTGAGAGTCAGCCCGGAAATCAATTTTATCGTTATCAAATATTTACAAAGTTGCTTTTTATAAAAAGCATTTTTACAATAAAATGATTTATCTATTAATCATTATTTTGTATTTTTGATACATATAAAAAGCAATTAATGGACCGTTTATTTGAAAAATCATTTAAAAAGCTGGATCGGATCCCTACCGATTTTAGCCGCTACCTGCTCGATCAGGTTGATTTTTCAAGCCGGTTGACAGGAATAAAAGGAGCACGCGGAGCGGGCAAAACGACTTTATTGCTACAGCATGCGCATCGCGAACTGCCGCTGGATCATCAAACATTGTATGTGAGCCTCGATGATCTCTGGTTTACGGAAAATAAACTGGCCGACCTGGCTGACACTTTTGTAAAGAGAGGCGGTCGATATCTTTTGCTTGATGAAGTGCACCGTTATACCGGCTGGTCGCAGGAGTTGAAAAATATTTACGATGACCTGCCCGAGCTTTCAGTAGTCTTTACCGGATCATCGATGCTGCATCTCGATAAAGCCCGCGCCGACCTGAGTCGTCGTGCTATTATGTATGAATTACGCGGTCTCTCATTTCGCGAGTACCTGCGGCTGATGACCAATGCGCCTATCCAAAAAATAGAATGGGAAACCCTGCTTCGGGATCATGTTTCTATAGCACGAAGCATTGTACAAACGCTGAAACCGCTGGAGCATTTCGGCAACTATCTGAAGCACGGTTACTACCCTTACTTCCTTGAAAATATAGATTTGTATCCCCAGAAACTGGAAGAAACAATTTCGCTTGCACTCACTACCGACCTGCCCCCTTTGCATGATCTCACCCCGGCCAGCATTGAAAAAATCCGTCAGCTCTTATACATCATTGCCGGGTCGGCTCCCTTTAAACCCAATATTTCCAAACTAAGTGAGCGTACCGGAGTATCCAGAAACACATTAATTCATTTTTTACATCACCTCACCGACCTGAGGATTATCAACAGCCTTTACCATGCCAGCACGGGTATAGGCGCATTGCAAAAGCCCGAAAAAATATTCCTGCACCACCCCAATCTTCAATACGCTTTGTCGAGCGTAGGAGCAGAAAAGGGCAGCATCAGAGAAAGCTTTTTCATCAATCAGGTAGAAGCGCTGAAAACTGTCACGTACACAGCAACAGGTGATTTTGCCGTAGCTGACGATATATTTGAAGTAGGTGGCAAAAACAAGCAACAAAGTCAGCAAAAAAACAATAAACGATTCTTTGTGGCTGCAGACGATATCGAAATAGGCCACGAGCATAAGATACCCTTATGGATGTTTGGGTTGCTGTACTGAAGCTGGTGACTACTCTATTTCAGAAAAGCTGATTGATTTTGTCTGTCCATTGAGCATATAAAGCGTTTTATCATCAGACGAAACGGCAAAATCAATAATATCATTCTTCAGGTTTATTTGTTTTATGGGGTTGCCTTCCCAGTCATACACCAGTATTTTATTGCCAAAAAACTGGTGAGCCGACCTGAAGTATCGTCCGGAAAACAATAAATAGAAAAACCGGTCCGTCACATGCCCCTTCAGAAAACCGTAGCGGGTTCCTTCATCGGGTCTAGCCCCTCTTTCGCCTGAATTATCTCTGAAAGACGCCAGCTGAGGTGCAAAACCTGTCGGGCCATGTCCTCGTTTATACTTTCCATCTGCCAGACTCAACAACTCAAACTGATCGCTATACCTGCCTGCCAGCAAGACCTTTTGCTTATCTGGTTTCAGTAGCATAAAACTTTCGTACGACATCTTATTGAACCTTGATGAGCCTATCGCGCTATCCTTTGCATAAGGCAAGAGTACTTTTGGGGCGCTGATGTTGGCAAAATTGATATAAACCAGTTTTTCATCTGTATCATAATTGCCGCTCAGCAATGCTTCCTGCCGGTTTAAAAGAAGGGCGTCATAATAAAAGACCTGTGGTGTGATGCGGTACTCCGAATAATACTCCACTCCTGCATTACGTTCCAATACCGTATTCAGGCCGGCTGCTATAAATCCGTTTTTTGCTACGTCGAAAACCCATACAAGGCTATCGGTAATACCGAAAGACATAAAGGCAAGCGTACCCCCCTTTTTCGAACTTGCCGGGAAAAGATCGTTAACTGCTTTTTTTTGCTTTATATCAAAAACACGTACATGACACGGATTGCTGTTTAAATTGTTTACTACTAACAGCAGCGAATCACGGTACAGGGTCATCAATTGCGGTGTGGGCAATTCTGTTGAGACCAGCCTGGTTTCTGACTGAACCGAAACAGATGGGAACTTTTCGGAATCCTTTATGCCTTTCACGTTCCTGCCGGCCGGAGAACAGGCATATACACCTGCTGAAATGCTGAGGAGATATAAAAGTCTTGAAATTTTATACATGGCTATTTTTACAAAAGGAAATGTATTAAGTATGCATCAGGTCTGTGGGCGCCTATTGATTAAATATACAAAACTCTGCCCGGCCTGCATTTAACCCGGTATTACTAAAATATATTGAATTAAGAAACATCCACTCTCCCGATAGTTCCTTGCCTTTATGAAAATTTAATGGCACAGTCTATCAGTTTCCCAAAATCCGTCTCAACGCTTCTTCGCTTTCCGCATTCTGAGGATTAAGTTCCAGGGCTTTCCTGTACATGCTGATGGCCTCCTGCCTGTACCCATTTTTGAACAACGCCTCGCCATAACTATCGTATACATTATAGCTGGACGGAAAAAGCAGGGTATTTATCTTAAAGACTTCCAGAGCAAGTAACTGGTGATTTTCAAAACTGGCTTCATACAGCAATTGATAGGCCAGCAGATTCATTTGCGCTTCATCCATGTAATAATGTGCTGAGTCTGCCCTCAACTGAAACAACCGGCAGAAGGCCGCATCCACGCCTCTTTTTACCAGGTCTGAACCATAGTCCTGTGTCAGCGATTTTTTACGGGAAACCACTGGCTGATGATCAAGTATCCGCAGCGCGTTGACGCCGTTCTGGTACATACCCTCGCTGAAAGCATTATCCAGCACAATTACGACCTGTTTTTGTGTGATATTTCTTAGAAAAATAGCCACTGCACCGGGAACACCGCCCCCATGCCACACAATTTTTCCAGCCGAAGTATCTGTAAAAATGAACCAGCCCAACCCGTACGATGCCTTACCGACGCCAATATCTGCCTTCACATTTTCACCATTGTTTAACCTGGTTGGTGTAAACGCTTCTTCCAGTGTAGCAGCCTTGAGGAGTTTGCCGGCATAAAGAGCCTGGTCAAAATTCAACATATCCCCTGCGCTTGTAATGATGTTGCCCTGGCCAACAAATCCACTAAGGTTATAGAGCCTCCAGCGAACTTTTCGGATACCGCTCACCTCCTGTGGTTCGGATGCAAATAGTGCAGGATACTGGTAATTACTCACCCTGTTTTTGTCTGCCAGCTGCATTGTATCGGTAAGAAAGTAAGTGTTCAGCATTTTTGCCGGCCCGAAAATTTCTTTTTTCACATAGTCCTGAAAGCGCATTCGTGAAATTTTTTCTACCAGCAGTGCCAGCAGGGAAAAATTGGTATTGGAATACTGCCATTTTTCACCCGGCTGAAAGTACAGTGGCTTCTCCCAAAGATTTAATGAAGGGAGAATATCTGTGTTGAAGAATACTTTATCGGGGGTTTCATCTACCAGTTTACCATAGAGCTCATAATCCGGCAGGCCGGAGGTATGCGACAGCAGGTGCCTGACGGTGATGTTGGGGTACCGGAAAGCAGGCAGATATTTTACGAGTGGGTCATCAAGCCGAAGCCTTCCTTTTTCCTTCAACTGCAGGACAGCGATCGAGGTAAAGATTTTTGATACGGAGCCGATTGAAAAACGGGAATCTGCTGCATTGGGCCTTTTGGCCGGAAAATCGGCATACCCAAAAGACTGACTATATACAATATGCCCCTTTTCTGCTGCCAGCACATTTCCATTTATCTGACCATGCCGGTACAGAGACTGAAACAAACTGTCGAGCCGGCCAGCCGCATCACTCTGCGCTGTCGCTTTAACACTTAGAACCACCCAAAAAAGGAGAAAAAGTATACCTTTCATACGTATTATTATTTGAAACAAACATAGAGCGGTCCGGTCCGCTTTCCGCTGAAGAAAGCTTTAGAAAAGCTGAATAAAGCTTTAGATTAGTGCATAAAGCCCATCAGAAACATGAAAGAAGGCATATTTCAACTAAACGACCGTTTTGTAGTTGACCGCAGCAAAAACGAAGTGCGGGACAAAGAAAGTAACCAGGTAAGCCGGCTTGAACCCCGCCTCATGAAATTGCTATGCCTGCTGGTGGACCGGTGCGGAGAAGTGGTGACGCGGGATTATATAATAAAAGATATCTGGAACGACTATCCCGGGGCCAATGAGGGGCTCAATCAGGCCATCTCCTTTCTGCGGAAACAATTGGCAGACGACAGCAAAACCATTATTAAAACGCTGCCCAAAGAAGGGTATGTCTTTCATGCCAGCATTTCACGGCCCGCCGAAAATCTGCCGGCACCCGCCAAAAAAACAGCAACCAGGTGGCCGAGGTTAATAACAGTGGGCAGCCTTTCGCTTGTATTTCTTTTATTTATTTTTTATTACGCCCAACGCAAAATGGGCCACACACAGGATGCCGATCTTAAAGTGAAACAGGCCGCCGAAACGGCAAGGCTCGATTCTCTTCACCAGGCCGAAAGAATGAAGCAGCTAAACGGAAAGTAACCCGCTACGGCGCCTTCTCCTTTTACAGCGATAAAACCCTTGTAAGTAAGAGGCAAGCCTGAAGGATACAGAAAGCATGACGCCTGCACCAGATTCCTGCCCAGGCAGCCAGATTCACAACAGTTTACTCCGGATTCCATTCAGGTGTTTTTACAGAAAATTCCTGCAGAGATATTTGGCTAAATATTACATATGCCGAAAATCGCCGTGGCGCTGTTGCTATTCTGCATTTCCGCAACACCCCTTACAGCCCAAAAAAAGATTGAAATCTCCATCCCCGAAACCTATGAGCTTTCCAATATTATCCTCGCACTGACAGAATATGGCCGGGCCGATGAATGGGAAGTGCAGAAACACACGGATTATTATAATGAGGTTATCCGTTTTTTTGAGCCGGTCAAAGCACACCCTTTATTACAAAAGGTCAATTATTCAAGAACACTTTGGGAAAACTATCTGAGCTTCCGCACAGACGCTGCTGCTTTCAAATTTGACGAGAGGGGGCAACTGGTGAGAACAACTGAGTTTTATGCCAATAAAGGACACAACCCTTTCGATGTAAACCTTGACCTGATCAACGATTTTGTACAACAATCGAAGTACCGGGAGTTTTACGACGCTCACCGTCCTCTTTATAATTCAATTGTTGCCAATTACTCCGGCTACTATATGCTGGACACAATGCAAATGTTTCTGGAAAACGAAAGCGGGATAAAAGCCACGACTACAGGAAAATACCAGGTAATCTTATCACCCCTTGTAGGCAGAATGAATTGTCACCGGACTATCGACAGCGTTACAACAGCCGATTTTCCGACCCTGTCCACTGCTTTAATAGAAAACAATGCATCGCAAATAAATGATCAGGCGCAGCGGGCCATCGAAATCCATACCCTTTTTACCGAAATGGATCATGGGTATGTAAATCCCATCACGGATCGCTTCAGAAAAGATGTTGCCCAAAAATTCAACCCGGCATACTGGGACAGGCAATCGGGCTACGAAGGACTGAACTGCTTCAATGAATATATGACCTGGGCCCTGTATGATATTTTTGTTGAAAAGTACTTTCCGGCTATTGCCGACAGTATCAGTACACAATGGCACTATCAAAATGCACAAAGAGGTTTTTATGCCTCTAACCTTTTTGCAGCACAATTAAAGACACTGTACCGTCATAAACAATCAACGGAGAGCCTGAAAGATTTGTACCTCCGGCTGCTCGACTGGATAAGCAAACATCAGTCTAAGAATAAAGAACTTAAACTGCTGCTGCCTAAAGCCGATAGCTTATACCAGTTACCAAACAACGGGGAGATTACACTCAGTTTCTCGACCGCATTGAAAAGAAATTTTGAAAAGATAAGCTGCATTGTACTGAAACTAAATAACGGCAAAGCAACAAAGGAACGGAGCGTTATAGAGATAACCCCGAAAGACATCATCAGATGGAACAGCGATCGCTCTTTTGTGCTAAAACTGAATATTCCGCACGATGAATTTGCCTTAATCTTTAACTGGTGGGGTTGCCGGTACCCGGTTTTAAGCGACCGGGATATTATGCTGGCGAGCCAATCCTATATCCTGCTAAAACGATGATGCATCTGCATAAAAAGTAAAGGACGACCGCATTAATGATTAATTTAGTTTACCGAATGAAAATAGTTATTCTTTTCTGCCTGCTTCTGATCAATGCCGGAGCCTACTCCCAGCTTGACTGGAAAAATTATTCCACCTCGTTTAACGGCGGTAAAAATGCCACTTTAGGTGTAGCCATTCCGTATAATGGCATTTACGACAACACAAACGGAAATATTGTTGGCATAGCTCACTGGAACCCGCAGTACAACATCAACATTGACACTGCGCTTAATGATTCGATTCCGTTAAACTTTATCTATGACACGGCCGGCGTCTTTTTTTTAGCTCCGGGTATTCATAAAGAAAATGCCGGCCAGTTTGAATATTGTGTTTTATTGAATAATAAAACGACTATCACCCCCTGGACTGTTATCAATCAGTTTACACAGACAGGCATTGGAGAGATGGAAGCCGGTAGCGGCATGACCGGAAGCTACAGTATCAAACAGGGCGAATACCTGGTTGCTCACCTGCGGGGCAAGACGGGCAAACTGACCTCGTCCTGGGTTGTGTATTTTAAAGAAAGGAAGCCAGCAATCGCCTCTTTATATACTTCCAATAATCCGCGGGAATTTTCACAGCTCGTAAACAATAAAGATCTTTTCGGAGGCGGGCCCACCGAGATTGGCTGGCACCGTCAGTATAATAGTATTTCGCAAGGCGCAGGCAAGCTCCTGCACCTGCCCTACAATGAAAATTCCCTGTTGCTGAATATCGATGCTAAAATTTATAAAAAGGAGGTACTTGAATACGCAGTTTGGTGCGATGGAAAAATAATAAGAGACTGGGCACCGGGCGACTATGATAATAATTATATTCTTTTAAAAAATCTTGACCCCGGAAATTATACGATTCGTATCCGGTTTAGGCAGCAGCGGAATAATATCACCGAACTGAGATTTACCATCGCTTCGGTATGGTATAAAACCGCAGCCTTCAGGATCGGCGTGCTTACTTTGCTGATTTTAGCACTGGCATTTCTCCTGTTCTTTTTAAAATACCGTAAACAAAAAAAAGCGCTGGAGCAGCTCCGCAAAAAAGCTAATGAATCTGCTGAAGAACTGAAAAATATTCATTCTCTTTTAAATCCCCATTTTACTTTTAATGCCCTCAGCTCTATACAGGGTCTGGTAAATAAAGGCGACCTCCCTGCTGCCAATAAATATTTGGCCTCCTTTGGTGAGCTCCTGCGCGAAACGCTGAAAGAAAGCAAAGTCCAACACCTCTCTCTCCATAAGGAGTTAGAAAACCTGGGCATTTATATAGCGCTTGAGCAATTGAGGCATGCTTTTGCCTATAATCTACGGATAGCTGAAAACATTGACCAGTACTCAACGACCATTCCTCCCTTCCTGCTACAGCCATTTGCAGAAAACGCTATTAAGCATGGATTATCTGCAATGAATGGACAGGGAGAGCTTACGCTCCTTATTGAAAAGAATGGCGATGCCCTGCTGATCACGCTAAGCGACAATGGCAGCGGGTTTGATACGACCCATTTTAAAGAGGGATACGGGCTTAGCCTTTCGAAAAAGCGGATCGCCCTGTTAAATGATGAGTATGGTGAGGAACTGATTAAATTACAAATAGAAAGCAATAGTAACGGTACGTCTGTTTTACTGCTTTTCAAAAACTGGCTATAGATGTTAACAGCTATTATAGTAGATGACGAGATCAGCAATATTGAAAACCTCACAATTCTGCTCCAAAAGTATTGTCCGGGCATATCCGTGGCCGCCACTGCTACGAACGCCGAACAGGGACTCTTGCTCATAAGGGAAATAAAACCGGCTTTACTATTCTTAGACATCCAGATGCCGGGCAAAAACGGCTTTGATCTGCTCAAAGAAATTGCCACGCCCGACTTTGAAGTGATATTCGTAACGGCCTATGACCAGTATGCCATTCAGGCGATAAAATTTTCTGCCATTGATTATTTGCTAAAACCGGTAAATATCAACGAACTGGTAAATGCAGTCGACAGAGCCATTGTTGCTGCGCAGAAAAAAAAGCATAATGAACGGCTGGAAAACCTGATCCTTTCCATCAACAACAAGAATCAGTTACGTATTGCCATTATCTCCAGTAAAGAAACACTGTTTCTCCATCCGGACACCATTCTGTTTTGCAAGTCCGACAACAACTACACTACTTTTTATTTAAAAACAGGTCAGAAACATATTTCTTCCAAACCTATTTTCGAATACGAAGAGCTTTTAAGCCCGCATGGGTTTATCAGGTGTCATCAATCCTACTTGGTAAATAGCATTTTTATCCAAAGCTGGATAAAAGCAGATGGAGACCGGTTGCTGCTGGAAGGTGGGCATGAAATTCCTGTTGCCCGCAACCGGAAGGAGAAAGTGAAGGAAGCTATTGGCATTAAATGACCCGTCCTGGCAGACTGGCAAAAGACATTATTTTTCCAGTTGCTGCCGGATATAATCGATCCATTTTGCCGGAGCTATTTTGTCAAGAAGCACATCTGGTGTAAAACCCGTTTTGTCGATCGGGTTGCTGTCTGTCCAGCTTGATTTAACAATAGGAATAGCCAGCCGGAATCCCGGAAAAGGCAGTGTGGTGGGTGAAGCCCCTTCATAGTCCATCATTCCAAATGTATGGGATCCGTAGGTCACCGTCTTGGCACTCTTCTTTGAGAGAAAGAAGAAATACTCCGTAGAGCTTCCGCATAAATTATCCACTACCAGCGCTATCTTCTTAGGGTTTACTGTTATAGAATCGAGCGGAAATACAACTCCCGGTGCCGGATAAAATGCCGCCGTAGTAGTAGGTAGTTCGGCATAGGCATTTTTATAGCTGGTAAGGATGGAGTCGGGAAAATACTTCTGATAATCCGGCGGTATAGGATTCGTTACGTACGGTTCGATATCGGCCAGTTTCAATTTTACATTTTCCGGCGATACCCGCACGTATCCATTTTCCTGCATGACCGGATTTGTCATAAAGTATCCCAGAAATGAGATCCAGCCCGTGCTGCCGCCGCCATTGCCGGTAAGATCTACAATCAGGTTTTCGGTACTACGGATGATGGAATCGTTGCGGGTTATCAGGGCTGCAATCCGGTCGTCATTGTTAGTAAAACTGGGGATCTTTAAGAGTGCGGTTTTCGGAGATAATTTATAAAAATCAAGGCCATGGTTACCGTTGCGCCATGTTTGCTGTTCCCGCAATTCATCCGCAGTCATTGAAATGGGATATATTCTCCCAAACAACTCATCGCTCCAGCCCTGCAGGAGGTTTCCTTTTATTTTAATGGGGTAGTCGGTTGACGATAGACTGTTATGATACTTTACTGCAAGGCCCCGTTTACCCTGTGTAATGGTCATATATACGAGTCCCTGTTTTATTTTCGGATTCTTTGAATCCAGCACAACAGCCTTGTATTGTTTATCGGGATACAGGAGTACAGCCAGCTTTAAACTGCTATCCTGGTTGATCCAGATACCATCCAGCGGGGTGCCTCCTTTTTTCCTGAGTCTTTCTTTTACTGCTGATTCTGACAAACTGATAAATTCTGCATGAGCATCCTGTTCGTCGTAATACGACAATTGAAAATGGCTGTCGTAAAAAAACTTAACATACTCCCGCAATACGGGAAAGCAGGTAGTGGGTGTATTGCTGGCAACGGCTTTTTCTTTTAAATGGGTCTTCAGTTTTTGGTAAGCCGCTTTTGTACCTGCGTTTACTTTGGCAGGAAAGCCCGCATAGTTCACTTCTGTCTTTGCGATGAGCGTATCTAAATTTTCGGAACAGTTGCAGGCGGCAACCTGTGCATTTCCTTCAACAATTGCGGCAGTAAAAATGAATACCAGCAGCCAGGTCCGGTGAATTGTCATTTCAGATTTTTGCCGCCAATTTATTAAAAAATCAGAATTTAAAATCGGGAAGCAGCGATGACCTGCCCAGTGGGTTTAATTTGCATCAACCTTCACTCCATTCTGATAGGTCGTGCGGGTAGCATTACCGTTTTCGTCGTAGGCAATCCATACGCCGTTTCCATTTCTGAGAGTACCTGCGTTGCGTTTTTCTCCATTGCGGGTGTAGGAGGAGATAACTTCCCAGCGTAATCCATCGGGTTTTCTGGTGTCTGAGTATTTGTAGATGGCGGACTGCTGCAGTTGTCCATTGTCGTAGAACCATTCAGATAATCCGTCGCGGCAAAAATTCCGGAAGATTGCTTTGAAAGAAATCTTCCCATTGGGATGATAGTAGGTCTGCGTGCCGGTGCCATTGGTCATAACCGCTTTTCCGTTGCTATCAAAATAATCGGCTGGTTTGGTAAATACTCCATTGGAATAATGGTTACCGCCCGCTACTTTGCCGTTGGGATGATAAAAGGTGATGACTCCGTGGATCTGACCATTTTGACGGGTCCCTTTTTCCTTCAATTGCCCGTTCGTAAAATAGATTTTGTATTCTCCCTGCAAATTGCCATCCTGTGCAAAGTTTTCTTCCTGCGAAAGGGTGCCGTCTTTAAAATAGTATGCCCATGCTCCGGTTTTTTTATTGTTGCTATAATTGCCTTTAGCACTGATGGTATTGTTGTCATGAAAATAGACGGCCGGTCCTTCGAGTTTACCTTTATTGAATTGCAGTTCGCTTTTCTTATTACCGTTTGCGTAATAGACTGTACTGCTACCCTGTAGTTCATTGGTTTTCCAGTCGTAATTAGTTTTCTCGAGCAACACTTTTTTTGAGCCCTCCAGTCGATAATACTCCCAGGCACCTGTGCGGAGAAAGGAGGAGACATATTGCAGGTCGTTCAGCGCTACCGTATACATTTTCGGCGACGATCCGCTCACCACTTCTCCTGGCAGGTGCAGGTAGCGATCGCCGCTACCGTAATAGTCTACTACCCGTTCGTTTTTTTTATAGTACGGAAAACGGTCTATCCGCCGGGCATTGACGGGTTTGATTTCGCCGGTAGTAAAATTGAAACGGGTAGCTTCGGTGCCATCTTCCCACCAGGTAGTCCATTGTCCGGTCACAATTGGCCGGTCCATATATGGCTTACCCATCATATCAAAGGTTTCTTCGTTGATCCGGATTATATCCGTCAGCCGAAAGATCTCCGGGCCACCCTGCCTGGCCTCCAAATCGCTGACGAGGCAGACCAGTTCTCCTTTTATTTTAGGTTTATTATTATCATCCTGATAACCGGTATAGTATATGCGCTCGTAAGCACCATCGGCGCAGGTGCCCTGAAGTATTATTTTACCCCAGTTGTTGAATACCCGGAAGGCTCCATGCAAGCGGCCATTTTTGAATGTATAGACAGCCCGCTGTGCCAGTGTAGCATCACCATATATCCATTCTCCATCTTTTACCATTTTATAATTCCGGCCTGTCAGCTCTTTATCTACAGTATGATCAATTGGTAGTTCGCCATTCGCGCCTTTGAAAGGGATGAGTGTGCCACGGGCCACACCGGTAAAAATGGGATCGCCGGCCAACGTTCGTTTATCGACCTTGATTTCTTTTTGCAGAGATTGCGCCTTTACTACTGCCGGAAAAATAGCTGACAGCAATAACAGTACGCGGAAATTATTTTTGATGTTGTTTTTCATTTGCTGGTACTTATAACTTACAGGCCCCGTCGCAATTGGCGCATTTTTTATTATTGGTCATCCGCATAGAGCGCTCTCTTTCGGCATGTAGTGTATTTTTCATCTCCTGTACTTCCTGTTTGGTAAAGAATTCGTTGCCCCCGTAATATGCTTCTATAGCGGTACTCACCAGATTTTCCATTGCCTTTTTTTGTTCTTCCGTCACAGGATTTAGTAACCCTGTTTGCCACTCCGGTTCTGTAGCGGTGGTGACAGTTTTGCTCTGCAGATATTGCCAGAAAGCTTTTTTTACTCCGTCGCAAAGCTGGCACTTGGTTATATACAGTTGCGGGTTAACGTAGAGCTTGCGCACATCGGCGGTATTGAAGTTATGCCGATCGATGAAACTGTAAATGGCTGCTTTCACGATACCTACGGCATCTTTGGGACGGGTAGCTTTGTGATATTGCTGATATTCGCGGATCTTATCAAATATCCGCTCAGTTAGGTTCCTGATCCGGCCAGCCCGCATCTGGCATTGCACCGAATTGACATAAGAAATGCGCCCCTCCTCCGGCAAACGATAATGGCGTATGGAGGCCGACCTGGTAAAAAAAGTAGTGGTGGTATCAGCCCATCGTTCCGTCATAGAGTCGATATCCATCAGCGGAATGTGGTATACCAAAACGATATTGCTATCAGGCGTATTCGCCTTGTGATATTTATAGATGATCTCCAGACCCCGCGGGTCTACTTCTATATACTGCTTCCACAGCTGGCCCACACTGTCTTTTACCTGCGCATACAGCCCCTGGTGCATCAGAGTGGTTGCTTCGGCCAGTCTGTAGCGGGCATTGCTATCGCCCACAGTAGCTTGCTGGGCACTGATATTGCCAGCGGCAGCCAACCATACCCCGGTGAGCAATAAAATATTTAATGGCTTTTTTGTCTTCATACTAAATGAGTTTAAAAACAGACTCTATCTCCGAGATTTTTTGGAGTAGCGGATACAGCATTCTTATAGATATAGCCATCCTCCATATCCACGGTCAGTTGCCATGCGCCCGAGCTGGTTCTTTGCGAGCTGATCACAAAACCACATTTGCCCGAAGGGTCGTATGACTTTTCTTTGTCTTTGGAACAGGAAGATATCCCTGCAAAAAGGATTAAAACAGTGAAACAGGTCAGTAAGAATTGTCTTTTCAGATAACCGGAGGGGATGCTATGCATACAATTGATTTACGACACTGGTAATCGCTATAAAAAAACCAATGAAAGTAAATTTATTTCTATGCTGCCTGCAATACTCCTTTTGGGGGACAGTGTCTTACTGCGGAAATGCTGCCTTTCTATAGTTCTTCCGCATAGCGTTATGTCCTGCATTAAGGCAGACTTCCCGTATTTTCAACAGTCCAGCCTGACAAATGCGTTCTGGCGTGTACAGCTATGCGTCCACATTCAGTATCGAAACACTTAGCGGATTTTCTTCAATAGCAATGCATCACTACGAAATCTCCTTGTCCGGGTTATTTCACTGTCCAGGATATTTTTGCAACGGCAATTTTTGTTTTCCCAAAGACACGATCGTCTCTGCCGACCAGATACATATCGCGGCCCATTACCGATGCCATACGTGGCATGGAGGTAGGGGTATCTGAATTGGAAAAAAGCATCCTCCGTTCCACCCTGCCATCAGCCAGGCTGAACTCAGCAATAAAACAATGCGACTTGCCAAAATTTGTTGCCATTTTGACTTTTGACCCGGGTTGAGTTATCGTAGCATTCTTAGGATTGTCGTTGAAAAGAAGCTGGATCGAGTTTTCTGTTTGCATGGCCCCAAAGCCAGAATAGAAAGGCCGGTTTACAGCATCAAAATAACCGGCATACACAAAACCAGAGTACATACGTTCTTGAATCATTTCGCGCTGTGCTTTTGGCAGTACCCGCAACCAGCCGATGTTTCCGCCTGCATCTACCTTAAACAGCAGCAAGTCGCCATATTCATACACCGTATAGTAGGTCATGGTCGTTTGCATGGGTGTTGTACCGGTGCCGCCGCGGGTGGTTTGCCTGATATAAGAATATGCATGTACCTTTTCGGCCACCATCACCAGGCCATTGTCTGGCGTGTAAAAGATTCGCTGAAATCGCATATATCTCGAAAAGGCTTCTCCCTCATCCTTCATCTTCTCCAGGCTCTCCCGCTCCTTTCTTTCTGCTTTGGTTTCGTTCTCATCGGCCTCATCGTTTGCTGCATCACCTTCACTACCCAGCATAGAATAGTCAATATTTTTTTCGCTGGTGCTGATTACGTCACCCGTCACCGGGTTGATGCGCTGAACCAACATGCCATCTGTAGTGCGGCCTTTTTTTGTATTACTATAAAAGGCGGCCAGTACCAGATCGTTATTTTTCTCCTGCACCAATCGTGTGCTGTTGAGCCAGCGGCCGTTGATATTTGTATTGATCTCCTTTTGCTGATTCCCTTTCTCATCGTACAGGCGGATATTGTAATTGGCAAACTCCAGAAATTTTTCCTTTTTCTTTTTGCCCTCCTGGTATTCGTATACCCGGCCAACCAGAATTATTTTCCTGTTATTCGTGAAAAGAACATCCTGCAGCTGGAAGGTTTTGGGGTCAAACTCATTGCTTATTTTAACCGGTTTGCCGATCGGTTTGAGTGCCTTATCAAATTCACTTACCGTGTATTCATTTTTTTCGCGTCCCGCGATGGTGCTGATGATAATAATATGTGTACTATCTGCACTGAAATCGATTTTAAAATTGACTTCGTCTTTTTTGCTATCCTTCGTAAAACCTGATACCAAATTCCAGCTGCCGGTCATTTCTCCGGAGTTTTTATCCAACTCTGCTGCATACAGGTCGATCCTTGCCTCTTTTTTGTCGTAGTCAGTAGCAAACACATACAAGCGATCCTGTATCACGAAGAACTGCTCAAACTCTTTTCCTTTTAGTTCCTTATTAAAATCATTGCGGTAGAGCTCCATCAGGTTTTTATCGAGTTTGACCAGGGTAGCCGATGAGCGTACCGTGCCACCGATTACGAAATAACTTTTTACAGCCAGGTGTCCTTCCTGCAGATACACCCCGCTTTTATCGGCATAAATTACTTCCAGATCGGTGCTACCTTTTTTCAGTTTGAATTCATCGCCCCAGGTGAGCTTTGGTTTTTGTGCAAAAGCAGAAAGACTAAAGAGGATGGCAGCAGCCAGCATTTTACATTTCATATAACTCGCAGGATTATTTGGCAGGTAAAATAGGAAAAAATATGGGGGAAACATAACCCCGGTTACTTTCCCTGTCTCTGGAAGAAGATTGCTGGTCTGAACAACCGGTGAGAACGATACTTACTTCTGCAATTCGCACCATTCCTAAAATTGAATGGTTTAAAAGGATCGCCTGGTTAACTAAAAACCATCAGATTCCCCTATTTGTGACAAAAGGATTGTCAGGTGTGCTGCTTTCATGTCTTGTCCTGAAAAGTTTTGTGAGTGCTATTCAGGAATTTGAACTCCACCAGCTAATGTGTTATTGAAAGTTAAAAATGCGGGACCATAGAACCTGGGCCATCTACTTTGCTATTTGCAATATTTTTAAAATTGATATATTTGGGAAAGACCTTTTTCAATGAGTTTTATAACATCTGAAGAGTGAAAGTTTATGAAGACCTCTCTTTTTATATTGATTCTTGTTTGCGCTATGTCATGCGGAGTTGCTGACGATGCGGCAAAATCTACTGACCAGGCAAACATACAAGGAGTCTGGCTGGCGCAATCGGAAATCCAAAACGGCATCAAAAAAGATGTGACCTACATTTATGACTTCAAAGGAGATAAAATCACCTTCACAGACGAGACCGGAAAGGAGATGAAGTATTCGTTTAAGTTGGACACTGGCAGCATCCCCAAATTGATTACTATTCAGCCAGCGGACACACTTACCGATTCGACACCCGTCAGCGTAGCCTATGAGCTGAACGGAGATTCACTGAAGATTGTAGTGGCACCGCCAGGTTTGCGCCCCACAGAAATATCAGACAAAAACAATCAGGAGTTAATTATCTGTAAGCGAAAGGGTTCATGAAAAACGACTAACCAGCATGCCTGCGAAAAGGGCATCGCTATTCATACCTTAAATTATTGAACCGGTTTTGTTTCGTTTAGCATAGCACAGAACGGCTATGGATTGGCCATGTGGCAGTAAAAAATAGAAGTATTTGCCGTTGCCGAACAGGTTTTCAGCTAATGCTTTTTCTTATCCGGCTCAGGGACGATTGGGTAATACCCAGGTAAGATGCGAGGTAGGAAAGTGGGATGCGATTGACCAATTGCGGGTATGTGTCCATAAATGCCAAATAACGGGTGGTGGCATCTTCAGAAACCATTGGACTGCGTCTTTCAATTTTTTGGATCAGCGATTTTTTGATGATTTTGTTTATTATACTATCCCAGCCTACTATGGTGTCGGAAATGTCTTCCCAATCACGCTTTGAGAAAACAATGAGTTTACAGTTAGTAACGGCCTGCACATATTCTGAAGAAGGGATTTTGTTGTCAAAACTCGTCAGATCTACAACAAAATTATTTTCATCGATGAAATATTTGGTAACGTCGTCGCCCATGTTGTCGTAGTAACAGACCCTGAGGATACCTTCCAGAACAAATCCGACCTGTTTTGCAATCTTTCCCGCCTCCGAAAAATAATCGTCTTTTGTAAGCGTTAACGTCCTTCCCTTTTTCGTTATGAAGTCGATCTGTTGCGGGTTCAGGTTTCCAAACTGCAGCAGATAGTTAATTACTGTTTCCATATTATTTCATCTGGCCCATTATTAATTTGTCGAACATTCTGTCTGATAGTATTGCTTTCAAAAATAACATAAGTTTAGCGCCCGAAGCTCCCGCGTATCTCGCTCCCGGACGTTTGGCCTCGATGCTCTTTTTTATGAGCCTGGCAATCACAATCGGGTCAGATGCATTTTTCTCAGTCGCCGCATACAATTTACTGACCCCTTTTGCTAAATGGCCGTAGGCTGTTTTGCCCGAGATACGGTTTAGATATTCAGTTCCCAACCCCGTCATTTCGGACTTTGTTCCGCCCGGTTCGATCACGATGACATCAATGCCAAACTGTTTCACTTCTTTGCGCAGCGCATCACTCAATCCCTCAATGGCAAATTTACTGGCGTGGTACCATACGCCCATTGGCAATGTCACTTTGCCACCAATTGATGAAATATTTATGATCTTACCGTATTTGTTTGCACGCATGGCTGGCAGAACCAATTGTATCAGGCGGGCTGCGGAGAAAACGTTCACGTCGAATTGGTATTTTGCATCAGACATCGGCATGTCTTCCAATGCTCCATAGTAGCCCGAGCCCGCATTGTTGATCAAAATATCTATTCGGCCGGCTTCTGTCAGAATTTGTTCCACACAAGCCACAAGGCCTTCTTCTTTCGTAACATCCAAAAAGAGAGGTTTAATACCGAGGGTTTTCAACTCTTCCATTCTTTCCACCCTGCGTGCGGTGGCGTACACATTATACCCGTTTTGTGCCAAAAAAATGGCGGTTGCTTTTCCAATACCAGATGATGCTCCGGTTATCAATACTGTTTTCATTTTTTATTCTTTTAACCCTGCAAAGGTTACCCATTTAAAAACCGGAATATTTGCCATTTGGCAAAAAGCGATTTCAAGGGTTGGATACGTAAATTCTGAGAGATTGGACCCGAACAAATAATTAATTCACACTAAGCAACTTGCAAGAATGTGCAGAAGGTATCAAAACAGGAAACCCTATCCTGGAGGGGGGGTAACGTATTTGTGAGTTCTATGGATCGAAGACTTGAAACTGTTCCTGCAGGATTGGAGGGAATTAGGAACAATTAAGGATAATACCCAACCTAAATGAGGCATGAAAAGTTCGAGGAATACCAAATCTATTCAAAAAGCCGTAGATATGGTTCAAACACGAATCGCCTATACCGTTCCGAATCGCCCATTTTTCTAAGCCATTCGTTTTCTTCAAAGGAGCTGACAAGATCATTGGCGGCTTTCGTGCTAAGTTGGCAAACTTGCTCGACATCCTTTACATTTACAATTGGCTTTTTGAATAAATGGATTAACAACTTTAATCCGCTATTACTTCTTCTGCCAAGTTTATCATGAATTTCCTTTTCCATTTTTGACTTTAGCACCATGATTGCTGTCAGAGTCTGAACTGCTCGAGTTGCAGTTTCTTCTACTCCAATCAGAAAATACTTCAGCCATTGAAGCAGATCATTTTTCTCTCTTACACGTGTAAGATTATCATAGTATAGGGTTTTGTTCTTTTCAAAAAATACGCTCAAATAAAGTAGGGGCTTTTCTAAAATATTTTCAGATACCAAGTACAACGTTATCAATAGCCTACCAATCCGCCCATTTCCATCAAGGAAAGGGTGAATAGTTTCAAATTGATAATGAGCGAGGCCAACTCGAATAAGCGCTGGCACCTGTATGTCCCTATTGTGAAGAAAATTCTCAAGATCACCCATCAATGGATTGACGTAATGAGGTGCAGGCGGAATAAAAACCGCATCCGCCAATGAAGCTCCACCAATCCAGTTTTGACTACTTCGAAATTCTCCAGGCATTTTATGTTCTCCCCTTACCCCCTGCATTAATATTTTATGGGCTTGTCGAAGTAATCGTGATGAAAGTGGAAGCCTCTCTAATTCCTTTATGGCGTTATTTAATGCATTGGTATAATTATGAACTTCCTGCCAGTCGTTTCTTCTTTCTGGTCTGATTTCTTCTTCTGGCAATAGCGCCTCGTCCATATTGGTTTGAGTTCCCTCAATCCTACTTGAGACGACAGCTTCTTTCGTTACATGCAACTGGATAAACAAATCTATGTTGGGAACCAGGCGGGCAAACGAATTCAGCTCCCCCAATTTGATAGAAGCTTTTTCCAATAAAGTATTGAGGCCGGCATCTTCCCATACCCATAGTCGATTTATTTCAGATGGTACAAAATATCGGTAGTCTATCCCCTTTTCAAGATGCCCCGCATCAAACTTTTCGACTAGAGCACTCAGTTTTTTCATGTCGCAAAAGTAAAATCATTTTTCATTAAGTTTACTTTATTCAAATAAAGTATCTTTATAAAATTATAAATTTACTTTGCACTTTTATTATAATTTAGTCATAAAAACAAGATTATCAATAATATATGACCCTTCCGATACGGCCCTGTCCCGGAAATTATAGCATTCGATACGTCAAAAGTTGAAATAGAAGTTGTTACATCCACCGGATGATTTCCTTCTACATTTCCTTTCCCTTTCTTGAGCAGGAACAGGATCTTAACACTGGTTCATAATTCAGATTTCATGGTTTTAAAATTGACGTCATCAGCTGCGTTTAAAACGGCCTGTTCAAATTCTGAAGCGGCGTTTTGTTACCGCTCTTTTCTCGGTCTACTGACCCGCTCGAAAAGGGCACTATTCGGGCGGGGATTTTAAATCGGTTTGACAAGGCTTTTTTAATGATTTTGGAGCGGTTTGGGAAGTCGAAAAAGTAGCCCCAAGGGTCGAAGACTCGAACCAGTTCCTGCAGGATTTGAGGGAATTAGCGACAATTCCGGATAATACATAGCTCAAATGGGAGAATAAAAATTCGGGGTAGCGACTCTCGATTCGACCATGCTCACTAACGAGCTGGGCCTTTGCAGGCGTAGCATTTGGAATTCTTCTGCCGGAACCGAGGCCGAATATAGAACAAAATGATGCCGCTGACGACGTCCAGCCATACTTGCACAAGACCCGATGTTGTACGCCTCTTTGTCAACGGATTTTATCCATTAACGCCAATAGTCCATTTTTTGTTCCCTCAAAATAATTTCCCTTTTTAAATTCTGGGAGTATGATGTTGTCAATTATTTTCTGTGTTTCAGTATCCGTCAACCTTGTCTCAATACCATAGCCATTATTAATTCTTATTTTCCTATTTCCTTTGCTGATGCCAATTACAATTCCGTTGTTGCCCCCTTTTTTGCCAACTCCCCAATCATTTGCGATTATCAAAATTAAACTGTCAAACTTTTCTTTTGTCGTCCATAAACTATCAATAGTTACAATTGCTATTTCATTTGTAGTTTCTTTCTCAAACTTGCTGATAATTGAGTCTAACTCTGCTATTTGGTCGCTTGTGAAGATGTGTTCATAGTCACTTGTCCAGCCTAACGCCTTTATTGGAAATTGAACTTTGTATGGTGATGAAGCAAATTCTCCGTAACTGAAAATCGAAGTGTCGCCTATTGATTTCAGAAAAGCTGTGTCTTTTAATAAACTGTCGACAATCTTCAAAACGCTGTCACCATAAACTTTTGCACCCTGGTTTAAAAATGCGGTGTCTTTAAGTGGGTTTTCTCTGCTGTCAACAGTTTTGATAACAACAGTTTCTTTTGACTTTTTCTTTTTTGGCTTTTGCCCATAGGAAGTGTCAAATAGTGCAGTGCAGAAAAATAGTATGACTAGTAGGCGGGTCATTTTAAAGTGGCGTACAACGATCCGGATGTTTTCGAAGTGGTATTTGGAAAAAGATCGAAAGGTTGAGTTATTTAATTATTGATGCAGTTTCAATTAAAGCCTTTGCTGGTCAGCCCACCACAACACAAAACCCATGTGAGCCGCCGTATTGCTCAGTCTTGAAGGTGCAAAATTTTGGTCTCAATGTTTAAGAGTTTAGCGTCGTCTAAATGCTCAATGTTTTCTATTAGTTGTTGCATGACTCCAATGATTTTCCCAGATTTTGAACTTTCGCGTGGTGAATGCTTGCCAACAATTTTTTGTCCCTCGTTATAAAGTTTCGATAACCTATAAACAACGCCGTCTAAAGTAAAACCATTTGCCGTCGGTTGTTTCGCCTCAATGATGGCTTTGTCAAGCAATGAAAAAAGGATATCCCCAGTTTTTCTATTCAATTCAGACTTAACTGTAACTTTTGGAACGTCCATTATTTTATTGTCGGCATAAAATAAAGTCCAATAATTTTTTGTCAAAGTTAGATGTATCAACAAGTACCTGTCATTTTGTTTTTCCAGCGTCAGCAAGTTTTCCGGTTCAAATGATGGTCTAACCAAAAAATAAAATTGTTTGTCTCTGATTTTGTCGAAAAGGAAAATTTTATTCAAATTTTTCTCATACTGACTTACTATATCATCACCTAAACGTTCCGTCACAGGTTCAAAATATTGCTCGTCTTCAATGTGTAAAAGATGTTTTTCGTATTGGTTCTTACAAATAGCAAGTTTTTCAGCGGTGTCAATTTTGCTGAATTGTTCAAAATGTCTTTTGTAATCTTCAAACGTCACGGAGGTCATATAATATGGCGGCTTACTCGTAAATATACGCAACTCAGCAATTAAGGTGCATTATTCATGCTGGTCTGGTTTAGGCGTTGGCGCATCTCAAATCTAAAATCCAATTCAACAGCAACGCATCAAGTCAGGTACATTTGCAAGGCACACAAAAGCTAACAAGACATATTGTCTATTGTTTTTAATGGAGAGAATTTCACTATCCCTCATCATACACCACCAACACATCAAAACTAAACTGCCCAACCGAACCCAATAACTCCACAGTTACTTTTAGGGGATAATGAACTTCGTAGAGATCATCAGATGTCAGGGATTTTGGGATAGTGATAGGTTGCGACAATGTAAATACCGGCTGGAACAGGTACGGATTATTAAATCCTGAAAGCGTATAAGGCTGCTTGAAAATACTTCCCTTGTTTGTTGTTATTGTGACCTGCATGTATAATCCGTCCTGAATGAGCTTTGCCGCCCACTCATCAGGTTTCACCCATTCAAATTTTGGAGAAAGGATAATCTTCTTTATATTGATAAAAGAGCTATCATTTTTTAATAAAAAATCTTTGGTACGTTCAGCATCAGTAAATTTCATAAGCAGATCTTTTTTAACTGTTATTACTTCCTCTATCGAATAATTGGTTCCTGCCCCGGTGCCATGCCTTTGCAAAAGTTTAGAGGCCACCATATCAGCTAACAGCCTTTTAATAGTAGGTAAAGGAATGTCGAGTTTTTCAGCAATCTCACCTGATTTGGCTCCGGGATGATTATCTATAAACTGATAGATTTTTCTTTCCCTCGGCGACATCCTAGAGGCGACATTTTGTGTGTCCAGTTTTTTCATTAACAGTCCCTGGATATTGGCGAGGCAATCCAGAAAGAACAGTACCCAATCATGAATATCTTCTCCCGGCCTTTGACGCTGGCAATTCATCAAAACACGGTAATATTCCGATTTCCGGCTTTCGATCTCATGTTCAAAGCTGACATACTCAATCCATGAATAACCCTGCCTGAGTAATAGCAGTGTGGCGAGCAAGCGGCTCAACCGGCCATTGCCATCCTGAAAGGGGTGTATGCTTAAAAAGTCATATACAAACGTTGCGGCTCTCACCAATGGGTGTGCTTCCGTGTCGGTCTTATACCATTCCACCAGGTTGCGCATGTCTTCTTCTGTTGCCAGGCCGGGTTCGGTGGTTTTGAAAATTGTGTATTTGCTGCCATCCGGATTGGTGGCCTCTACTTCATTGCTAACCTGTTTATACCCTCCTTTATGCCAGGCATCCTTCTCGCTGTATTTCAGCAGGAGATTGTGCAGATTTTTCAGGTTGCCTTCTGTGATCTCAATATCCCGGTATGATTCGGAAACCAGGTCGAGCGCCTCAAAATACCCTGCTACCTCCTGCTGATCCCGCTCTTCCAGCTTCGAAATCTCTAGGTTCCTGATCAGTGCTTCGACCTCATCATCGGTCATTTTCGAGCCTTCTATGCGTGTAGAAGCCCCGATGCTGCGAACTGTGGCAATCGACTTGAGTTGACGTAGGGTTTGCCCTTCCCGGCGCTCAATAGCTGACCAGGAGCCGCCAAAACGGTCTATAACGCTGAGCTGGTTAATGAGCTTCCAGTCAGGGGCAAGCTTGAAGGTGTATATCTGCGGATTCATAACTTAATGATACGAAATGATACGCAAATATCCGACCTTAATCCGGCATTTCCAAATAAAATTGATACGAAATGATACGATTATATTCGATTTTAATACGGTCGTTCCGAACCGGGAAAGCGTTAGGGCCTCCAGATTCGGAACGACTACAACGAAGCAAACTTGGAACGAAAGGCTATTTTCCTTTTTTCCCGGCTGGCTTAGGATTCATTTGATGCCCCCTGTTACCCTGGTTTTGAGAATATTGCTTGTTTGTACCCGGTGTGCCTTTGTTGCCGTTTTGCTGATTGGCACTGTTATCAGCAGGCTTGATTGCTTTTGACATTGTTTAATTTTTTGTAAAACTATGAAGCCCGTTAACGATAAAGTTTACAATGTAACGAAACTGATCTTTTTGTAACGAACCAATATGATGGTAAGCATTCTTCTTAGCTATGAAATCTGCGACATGCCTTTTTGAAAGCTTAATGTGGGAATATTTATCGAATAAGCTATTCGCTATCTTATCAGTTATAACTTCAAATGTTTTAATAATCAATTAATTAATGTGAAATGAATGAAGAGGGGAGAGTGGAGAAACATTCAAAATGAAGTATTTACAAGAGAGTAGTCCCGGCAGGAATCGAACCTGCATCAAAAGTTTAGGAAACTTCTATTCTATCCATTGAACTACGGGACCGAAGAAAAGGCAGAAGGTGAAAGGGAGAAGGTCTGCTATTTTTCCGGACGGCAAAACTAAGGCTTTCAGGCCAATTTTAGCTAACTTACCGGCTGCTTAAGCCTCCTGAATGAAACGTATACACACGCTTTATACCCTGATAGTCATGTCACTACTTGCTAACCCGGCACAAAGCCAGGCCCAGACCAAACCCCACCTCAACCATATAGCCCTTTATGTGGCAGACCTGCAGACCAGCACCCGGTTTTACCAGGAGGTGATTGGCCTCGATACCATCCCCGAGCCCTTTCACGATGGCCGCCATACCTGGTTCAGCATTGGCCAGGGCCACCTGCACGTGATCAGCGGTGCCACGGCAGCTACCGAGCATAACAAAAATTCACACCTCTGCTTTTCGGTCAAATCCATGCCCGCCTTTATAGCCAACCTGCAAAAACATAAGATCGCCTACGAAAGCTGGGCCGGCGAAAAAAACGGCATCACCAAACGCGTAGACGGCATTCAGCAGATCTACTTCAAAGACCCTGATGGGTACTGGATTGAGGTGAATGATGACTACTGAGAACAATGTGCTGATTTGCTAATGTGCTAGTGTGCTGATGCAATTTGAAAATTTGAGGATTTGAAGACAGAGGCCTTTAAAACACGTGCCCACCCCTCAAACCGTCACCTTTTACCATCAGCCTTTTACCTTAATCCCTCCTTTAAACTTTTATACTTTTTATCTTCGCCGCATGACAGGCATCGACGACGTACAGCTGCTACAGGTAATGGTACATAATGTGGGCAACCAGAGCCGGGGCGAAGAACTGCGGCTCAGCACAGAACCCCTCTTGATAGAAGAAGATATCACCACGCGGCTGCTCACCCGCTACTTCCTGGGCTCATTCAACGAAAATGAACTCTACCGCTTTACCCACCTGAGCGACCTGGCCCTCAACGAGGTCTATACCTACGTGAGCGCCATCTTCGAAGACCGCGATTCGCTACCGGAACAAAGCCGCAAACTGGCCGAGTTTCTCTACAGCAAATCGACCCATGTAAAAGTAAAAGACGGCGAGTTTTATGTGGCCTTCTTCCAAAACATCCCCTTCGAAGGAGAGACCGTCAACGCCATCGGCCTCTTCAAATCAGAAAATAAAGAGACCTTCCTAAAACTGCTCCTGAATGGCGAAGACCGCCAGATGATCAACGAAGACGGTATCAACATCAACAAACTCGACAAGGGCTGCCTTATCTTCCACACGCATACCCACGATGGCTACAAAGTATGCGTGGCAGACAGCACCAACAAAGGTCAGGAAGCACAATACTGGGTCACCGACTTTCTGCAGGTCACCCCCTGGGCCGACAGCTACCACCAGACCGACAAATACCTCAGCCTCTGCAAAAACTTTATCACCAGCGAATACCCTGAAAAATTTGAGGTAAGCAAAACCGACCAGGCCGACCTGCTCAACCGCTCCATCGACTACTTCAAAAACCATGAGCAATTCAGCCTGCAGGAATTTACCCAGGAGGTGATGCACCACCCCGAAGTGGTAGATGCCTTCATGGACCATAAACGCAACTTCGAAGCATCGCGCCACTTTGAGATCGAAGACGAATTTGCCATCCACGTGGCCGCCGTCAAAAAACAACAGAAAGTCTTCAAAAGCATCGTCAAACTCGACCGCAACTTCCATATCTATATTCATGGCCGCCGCGACCTGATCGAAAAAGGAGTAGACGAACTGGGGCGTAAGTACTATAAAATTTACTACGAAGAAGAGCAGTAACAGACTGGAGGTATAAAGGGTATAAAGAGTTTAAAAGGTTTAAAGAGAGTGGTACTAACTACGGGTTGCTACAAAAAAGCAACGCCAATAAAATGAATCACATAAAATTGATTGCCAACAATTTAAATTCTATTTAAACTTATCGTACCCTTTAAACACTTTACACCCTTCAAACTCTTTAAACACCATATTGCCTCCACCTTCCCCCTTCCTCTTATTTCCCTAACTTCGCGAACTCAAATAACTCGTCAATATGAAATTTTACAACCTGCTGATCAAATACCGTCTCTGGATCGGCATTGGCCTGGGCCTGCTGGGTGGATATGTGAACTATGCCGCTGGATTCTGGCCCGCTTTCCCGCTTTATTTTGTAGGCCTGATACTGATATTGGGTCATTTCTTCTTTGGCCCCCTGCGCCTCATCCAGGAATACATGGAAAATGGCGACATGGATGGTGCTGAAAAAGTAATCAACAGCATTCATTTCCCCAACCTGCTCTATAAACCCATTCGCTCCGTTTACTACACCCTCAAAGGCAACATCGCCATGATGAAGCAGGACTTTGACGGAGCTGAAAAAATGATGAAAAAAGGCCTCGACCTCGGCATGCCCATGAAAGAAGCCGAAGGCGCCAGCCTGCTGCAGATGGGAATGCTGGCCATGCAGAAAAATGATCTGCGCCAGGCCGAAAGCTATATCCGCAGCGCCCTCCGCAAAGGTCTGCCCGATAAAGAAAATGAAGCCGCCGCCTACCTGCAAATGTGCAGCCTCATGATCAACAAACGCGAATTCCGCGCCGCCAAAGACTTTTTTCGCAAATCAAAAGCACTAAAGCCAACTACACCACAAATAGTAGATCAGATCAAACAGATCGAAAAATACATCTCCCGTATGCCCGGATAAGTTTTAAGTGGTAAGTTTTAGGTAATAAGTTATAACGAAGAAGCGACCGGTTTAACCGGTCGCTTCTTCGTTTACAGTAGCGCAAAAACTTATCACTTACAACTTACCACTCCTAATTCAGCTTTTCAAAATGCGCTTCCATCTTTTTATCCTTCTTATAATAGTCAAGAATCAGCACCTGGCCCTGCTTACCAGGCAACACGACCGACTTGCTGGCCTGTGATTTGGTTTTGATCTTGTCGGTAGTAATCTTGCCATCAGCATAAGTGATAGCATTGAAAGTGGTGCCCTTGTAATCCTTACCACGCTCATAGTCAGAGAAACAAACGGTAAACGAAGAAAAGTCTTTGTTCATCTGTGTATAGGAATAGTCAAAAACACCAAAATCGCGCAGAATCTTTCCGATCAGCGGCGTACTCACAAACTCATAGCCACTGGGCAGCTCCTGTTTATTGGCGTTCTTATCAAAAATCTGCGCGCTTTTTACATTAAAATCTTTATCAAAACAGATCAGAATCATATCGGTCACCTTCATCTTCAATACGCTGAAATTGTTACCGCCACGGGAGAGCAAGGTTGTTGCAATGCCCAGAGCACTGGCCGTTTTCTGGTAACCCTCACCGATGGCAAATATGGAACCGTCAGCTGTCTGTACCATATTATGCAGGAACATGAAACCAAAATCATCAATCTTTCCTTTTGAACTTACACTCAGATGTTTGCCCATATCCAGATCCCAGGAGTTGTATTTTTCGCTCAGCACTTCTCCTTTCTCATTTACATTCCAGAAACCGAAACCGAGTGACTTATCCTTAAAAATATTTCCATTGGGGTTGAAGTATTCACCAAAAATGTACGCTTTTCCATCATTTACGACCGACATGGAGGCGGGATAAAACTTGAATTTTCCCTGCTCGGTGCTTTTCTCAAATAATTGTTTGCCGGTTTCGAGATCAAGGCCAACGAGGTAAGAATCGGGCTTCTGATCCATCATGCCTGTAAACTTCAGTACTTCGAGATAAACTACGCCATTAAAGGTGCCGAGGTAATCGCCAATAAAGCGTTTGGCGCCCACGGTGGGAATGTAACTCCATTGTTTCCGTTTCTCTGTAGAAAAATAATCGAGTTGAAACGTATAATCCTTGTCTTCGCGGCTGGGCATATTGGAAATAAAGCCACGACCCTCTACCGGATACAGACCTTTATAATTTTTGTCTTCATCGTCGTTGAGATAAGAGGCTTCCAGGAAGCGCTTCTCCTTCTTACTCAGCTGGCGATTGTAGGTATACTTTTTCTTGCCATCGGCGCCATAGACCTGGTATTCGAAAGTACGGGCGTCATCATTGTACAATAAGAAGATGAGATCGGTACCATTAAATGAGGATTCAATGATCGATACATCTTTGGAATCCAGAAACTTGACGTCTTTGAGCTTTTTGAGTGACTGGTCAGTTATCTGAAGTGTATACTCATTCGTTTTTTTATCGATTTTGTCGCTTACATAAAAGAAATAATATCCCTTTACTTCAGAGCCTTCTCTGATGGCATCTGAGTTGCGGAGAGCTACTTTGTATACATTTTCAATAGAAAGGTTTTGTGCTGTGCTGACGGTAGCGAAGAATATCAGCAGCAGGGCAATGGTGCTTAATTTCTGCATGGTTTGTTTTGGGTGGTTTATGAAAATTGAAGTCAAGATAGTAATTCAGTACTGATAAGTAAAATAGCTACTGCAGACGAGCCCTTTTTTCTGCAATACGGGCCTCTTCCAGAAAACCGGGATAGGAACGTGCCTGCGCTACATACCGGCGGCAAAACTGAAAGTTGAGCTGTGCCAGTTCCTCTAGCCGGACACGGTTGAGCATCCGAAGCAGCTGATTATAGCCCGCGCTCCACTCCTCTCCTTCCTTATCTACACTGGAGCCGATCTGATGCTCCTTTGTTTTTTCATAAAGTGTATTGAGGCAACGCGCTACAGACCATGCTGCCAGTGGCACATATGCAGAATCAGCCTGCAGCAGTTGCAGACTGTAATATAAATGCCGGCTGAGTTGGTTTTCACGATAACATTGTGCGGCGATTTCGAAAAACAACTCTTTCTTCAGCCGGACAAACATATTTTCTTCGGCCTGAAATAATTGTCCCCGGCCCTCACAGGCGGCCAGCGAGTCGGTCAGTAAGGCAATCCTTTTTCCGCAATCGGGGTGAGTGCGCAATGAATCTTTCTCGCCGGCACCATCGGCCGTTTCTAGTTGACTAAAGATGGCTGATTCTTTCTGAATCCACCTTGTCTTGAATGGATAATCGGGAAAATTGAATACCTGGTTAAGTACAGGTGATGGAAAACTCTCTGCCTGGTCTATCTCGCTTAAAAGTTGCAGACAACTGCGAATACCATTGCAATCATACCCCGTACGCCGCATCCACGTCAGGGCCTGCCTGTCGGCCTCTGCTTCATTATCGCGGCTATGCCGGCGTGAACTTAGTAAAAAACCACTCGACAGTTTTTCCAGTTGCTGATTGACACGATAGGTTTCTTTTGAAAGACGTTTGAGCTCGCTCTGGTATGCATCGCTATTGATCGTTTCCACATACTTGCGGATAGACTTGCCGGTATGATCAAGTTTATAATGTGCCAGCTCGTGACAAAGAATAAAGATCAGTTCTGCCTCATTGTTTAGATGAATCAATAATCCGGCATTTACAGCAATACTCCCATCGCCCATGCTGTAAGCATTGGGCCACCAGTCGCGCGTAAAGATGACTCTGGCATCGGAGTTGACCAGGTCGGGGTTTACCGCAGTTATTTTATTGACCAATTGTTGCAGGTATTGCTGTACCTGCGGGGCAGTAATAGCACGTGTACCCGACCACAACTTGCCGATTTCCGCAAACTGATCTTCATATATTTTTTTATACTCACGTGCGTAAGGGCCCGTGGCATTCTTTATCAAAACGTCCTTTTTCTCCTGCGACTGCGTTGCCATCTCTATGCGCCGAAGCGAATCATCTCTGAATAAGTCAGTATTATAGGGTTGGGCCATAGCTGCAGAAAAGACTGCCGTACAGAACAATAGGATAGGTATGCCGATAAATCGCATGGTGGTGGCGGTGGTTAATGACCGGCAAATATACAATGCAAAGCCGCTATGGTGGTAACCAACGTTGTAAGGAGTGGCCTGCCCGGTTCTGCGGTCACCTTATCGCAAACAGCAATTTTCCCGAAAAATCTATCCGCCAGCAGTTTATGAAATTTATTTATCGCCTACACTTATTCTGAACGCAGACTGCGCACGGGATTAGCCAGCGCCGCCCTGATGCTTTGAATGCTGATCGTGAGTAAGGCGATACCTATCGCCAGTACACCTGCCAGTATAAATGTTCCGGCCGACAAAGACGTGCGGTAAGCAAAGTCCTGCAGCCAGCGATCCATGGCAAACCAGGCAACAGGAATAGCCAGCAATATGGCTATGAGCACCAGCCTGATAAAATCAGTTGCCAGCAGCCTTACGATACCCGGCACAGAGGCTCCCAGCACCTTACGTACCCCTATCTCCCGCGTGCGTACCTGTGCGGTGTAAGCCGCCAGTCCCAGCAGACCGAGACAGGATATTATGATAGCAATAATCGAAAAGATATTAAACAATCTGCCTACCCGCATTTCGCTGCGGTATAAATGTTCGAAACCATCGTTGAGAAACGCGTAGTTATAGGCAAACTGCGGATTATAACGTTTCCACTCCGTTTCCAACGCTGCCAGCGACTGGCTCATTTCTTTGCCTTTGGCACGTACATACACCCGATACAGCTCATCTGGTTTATAATAAAATACCGCAGGCTCAATCTGCTTCTTCATAGAAGTGAAATGAAAGTCTTTTACCACCCCGGCAATCACTCCCTTTGTTCCCCATAGCCGAAGCGGTTTACCAATAGGATTTTTCAGTCCCATCTGTCTGACAGCCGTTTCATTGAGCAAAAAGCGGGCACTGTCGGCGCCCGTACCTGTAAAACCCGTTCCCTCTTTCAACTGCATCTTAAAAAACGAAATAAAGTTCTGGTCTACGGCCATCGTACTGAGAAACAGGGTCTGATTGGGCGCCTTTCCTTCAAAATCATTATTTCCGGTCTGGTTAGAAATATCAATAATAGAACCGGCACTTGTACGCGTTACATCCTGTACCGCAGGATTATTGAGCAGGTTGGCTTTTACAGCATCGTAGTGTTTAAACATATTACGCATGGTTGTCGTAAAAACCTGTTCCTTATCATACCCCAGGTTCTTGTCCCGCATAAAGCGCAGTTGGCGGTTTACGACCAGCGTACCTACAATAAGGATTACAGAGAAAGCAAACTGAGTGACCACAAGTACACGGCGGAATAATTTATCATTGATGCGGGCCGCCACCTTCCCTTTCAATGCCTTAAGCGGGTCAAACCCCGAAAGCAAAATAGCCGGATAAATACTGGATACCAGTAATGTGCCGAGGATAGTACCCCCCGTCAAAATCCAGAGCTGCGGATTGGCCAGGTCAAACCTGAGCTCTTTACCGGCCAGGGTATTGAAGTATGGCATCAGCAGCGGAATGATAGCCATAGCCAGTGCGGCTGCCAGCGCAAACAAAAGCGCGGTCTCGGCTACAAACTGTATGAATAACTGCCGGCGCCCGGCACCCACGATCTTGCGCAGGCTTACTTCTTTTGCGCGCAGCAGCGACCTTGCTGTTGACAGATTCACATAATTGATACAGGCAATCACCAGGATGATAAGGGCGATAATGGTAAACAATCGCACCGTTTCCATGCCAGCTTCCTTACCATCTGACTGAAACAGGTGTGCTTTTTTCAGGGGTAAAAACAGGTAGGCCACATCCGTATCATCCGGCTTCATACGCAGATGAATATTACGGATTCGGGTCGACAGCGATTTCAGGTCAGCATCGGGACGCAACAGCAGGTAAGTGCTGTAGTTAAACATGTGGAAATCATTTTCGAAGTTGAGCCCGGGATCTTTGCCTTCATAAAACTTTTTCGCAAACTGGGTGATAGGAAATAACATGTCGAACCGGAATCCGGAATTGGCGGGAAAATCTTCTATCACACCCGATACAACAAATCTTGTGCTGTCTTCGGCAGTAAGCACATTACCTATCACATCAATATTTCCGAAATACTTAACGGCGGTTGTGCGGGTCAGCACAACCGATTCATTGCCCGTAAATGGCTGGCCAGTATTTCCTTTAATAAGCGGAAAATCGAACATGGTGAAAAAGGACGGATCGGTAAATACCGTATTATCCTCTTCAATCACTTTATTAGTACTCGAAAACTGGGCGTAATATCCATTATAGCAGATACGCGTCATATCTTTTACCTCAGGAAGCTCTTCTTTCGACAATCTGCCGATTGGTGCTGTAGTAACCGTCCATATCTGCCGGCTTTCATCTGTGCCGGCTTCATTTTCTAACTTATAGATCTGTGATGCCTGGCGGTGAAAGCTGTCGAAGCTTAACTCATCCTGCACCCAGAGCAAAATGAGTATGCCTACTGCAAGACCGGCTGTAAGACCGGTGAGGGTTACCAGCGAATAGAATTTATTGCGGAGCAGGTTGCGCCAGGCAGTTTTCAGATAGTTTTTTAACATACGCGTAGTTGTGTGTTGTTCGGAACACCTCAGACCTTCCATAACAATGCCAGACGTTTAAATACTTGTTTCCCAAATGATAACGCTAAATACATGCGTGTAAACTGTTCGCTTTCGATACGTTGGGTGTACTGTTATGAAAAACGGTAAAGGGCAGAAGGCGGAAGGTAAAAGGATAAATGCCATCCTTCCACCTTCTGCCCTTTACCTTTTGCCTTATTTTGTGGTATGAAAAAACTTCTCTTTCTGGGTCTCATGGCCCTTACCATGAATGCTGCTGTGCAATCGCAGGAACTGCAGCAACGATTATTGCCCAAACCAGCTTCACTTACCCCGGGTGATGGGCAGTTTACCATTACTGCCGCTACTCCTATAGTGGCTACCGATAAAGCACTGGAGCCGCTTGCCCGGCAACTGGCTGCCCGTCTGCAACGTGTAACGGGTTATCCGTTGACTACGGGTAAGACACCAGGCTCCAATGCCATTACACTCTCACTCAAAAACGGTTTGCCTGCAGAAGGATATGAGTTGAGTGTGTCTGGTAACGGCATCACTCTGCAGGCGTCTCAACCTGCCGGTATTTTTTATGGCATTCAAACCCTGTATCAGCTGCTGCCTCCCGAGGTGGAAGGAAGCGGCCTGGCCCGGGCCAGCTGGCAGGTACCTGCGGTGAACATTACCGACCAGCCCCGCTTTGGCTGGCGTGGCCTGATGCTCGATGTATCGCGTCACTTTTTTACCAAAGAAGAAGTAAAACGCTATATCGATGATATGGTGAAGTATAAATTCAACATCCTGCACTGGCACCTGACCGATGACCAGGGCTGGCGGATTGAAATCAAATCATACCCCAAACTCACTTCAGTAGGCGCCTGGCGCGTAGAAAAAACGGGCACCTTTGGCAACTTCATTCCTCCCACCCCCGACGAACCACGCAACTACGGCGGCTTCTATACACAGGACGACATCCGCGAAATTGTGCAGTATGCCAAAGAGCGCTACGTGGAAATAGTGCCTGAAATAGATGTACCCGGACACAGCCTTGCAGCCATTGCCGCCTATCCCGAACTTACCTGCACACCCGGCAAATATGCGGTTAGCTCAGGCGATCGCTTTATGGTATGGCCCGGCGGAGGTCAGCATTTTTATGGTCTTGTCGACAACTCACTCTGCCCGGCCAAAGAAGAAGTGTATACCTTCCTCGATAAAGTATTTGGTGAAGTGGCCCAGTTGTTTCCATTTGGTTACATACATATGGGGGGCGATGAAACTGCCCGCAACTTCTGGGAAAAAAGTCCTGCCATTAAAGAGCTCATGAAACGCGAAAAGCTGAAAAACCTAGATGAAGTACAAAGCTATTTTGTAAAGCGCGTAGAGAAAATTATCAATGCCAAAGGCAAAAAGATGATTGGCTGGGACGAAATTTTACAGGGAGGCCTGGCTCCCAATGCTGCTGTAATGAGCTGGCGTGGTATGAAAGGAGGTATTGAAGCCGCCAAACAGGGCCATGAAGTGGTTATGACACCTACCGATTTTGTTTATATCGATTATATGCAGAGCGACCGCATCATGGAACCACCCGTATATGCTTCGCTGCGACTCAAAAAAGTACTGCAGTTTGAACCGGTACCTGCAGGAGTGGATCCCAAACTCATCAAAGGCGGGCAGGGCAACCTGTGGACCGAGCAGGTTTATACGCTTCGCCAGGCCCAGTATATGACCTGGCCACGCGCACTGGCCATTGCAGAAATTTTATGGTCGCCCAAAGAAGAACGCAGCTTTCCAGCTTTTGTAAAAAAAGTAGAAACACAATTTGTCCGCCTCGATGCCGCCAAAACAAAATATGCGCCCAGTATGTACGATCCGGATTTTGCAGTAGCTAAAAAAGACAGCGATCGCGTACTGGTCACATTAACGCCAGAGGTAGAAGGATTGCAATTGCATTATAGTTTTGACAACTCTTATCCCGATGAGTTTTACCCGGTTTATAAATCACCTTTACTCGTACCCAAAGATGCTTTCCAGCTGCGCGTGATCAGTTATCGCGATGGTAAGCCCATTGGCCGTATGATCACTATGCCCGTTGAAGAGTTGAAAAAAAGAGCCGGCATTATCAAGAAATAACTTTCTCCACATACTCATAACCCCGCACTGGCCGCAGGTATTGCTGACTGGTGCGGGGTTTTCCATGCCCCGAGCAGTTCTTCCACTTTTTGATAACGATATTGAAAAATACTGTCCAGTTTCTTTCGTACCAGCAGCCTGTGTGCCAGCTGGCCAACAAATGCCAGGGGTAGTTTGTAATGTACTATATCTGTCATTTCCACCCCACCATCTATGCTCCTGAAATGATGCTGATGGTGCCAAAGGCTGTAGGGGCCAAAGCGCTGCTCATCAACAAAAAACCTGGCCTCCTCTACATGCGTGATCTCTGTCATCCAGTATACAGGTATACCCAATAGCGGTTTTACTTTATACTCAATAATCTGGCCCGGGTAAATCTTTGTGCCATGATGGAGTGAGATAACCTTAAAATCCATTTCCGGAGGGGTTATCAACTGTAAATTTGCAGGACTGGAGAAGAAATCCCAGGCGCGGTCGATAGAAACGGGTAGCTGCTGCACAGCTTTGAGCGAATAGATGGCCATGTTCTGAATTGGATTAACTTGTATAGAACTACTTATTACCTTAAAAGTTCAGCCCGGATGTCGATAAATCACGAAAAACTGGAAGTCAGGTTCCTGGAAGAATATGAGCGTCTCAATGAAATGCAACGCAAAGCCGTTGACCAGCTGGAAGGTCCGGTAATGGTGATTGCCGGACCAGGCACGGGCAAAACGCAGATCCTGGCCAGCCGTATCGGCAAAATACTGCTCGATACCGATGCGCTGCCCGAAAATATCCTTTGCCTTACCTATACCGATGCCGGTGTGGTAGCTATGCGCAAACGGCTACTTCAGTTTATTGGCCCCGATGCCTATAAAGTCAATATCTATACATTCCACGCTTTTTGCAACGATGTAATACAGGAAAACCTTTCCCTGTTTGAAAAAACAAGCATGGATCCCATCTCGGATCTGGAAAAAATCCAGCTCTTTAAAGACCTGATCGATGCATTTCCCAAAAACCATCCGCTGAAGCGTTACCGCGGCGATGTATATTATGAGATAAATAATCTGACCCAGCTTTTCAGCACCATGAAACGCGAAGGCTGGACCCCGGCTTTTATTCACAGTCGTATCGATGCCTACCTGGCCGACCTTCCCAACCGCGATGGCTTTATTGCCAAACGGGCCGTAAAAGAATTTAAGAAAGGAGATGTGCGCACCGACAAGATCGCAGAAGAAAAAGAGAAAATGGATAAGCTGCGTGCCGCCGTTGACGAGTTTGACCGCTACCAGGCACTCATGCGCCAGCGCAACCGCTACGATTTTGACGACATGATCAACTGGGTCATCCGTGCCTTTGAGGAAAACAAATCATTACTGGCCAATTACCAGGAGCGTTATCAATATATACTGGTAGATGAATACCAGGATACCAGCGGCACTCAAAACCGCCTGGTTGAATTGCTGATCAGCTACTGGGATCAACCTAATGTATTTGTAGTAGGCGATGATGACCAGAGCATCTACCGCTTTCAGGGTGCCAACGTGGAGAATATGCTCCAGTTTGCCGACACCTACCGCGCTCATCTTATGACGGTAGTGCTCACCCAAAACTACCGCAGCACGCAACCCATCCTGAATATTTCAAAGTCGCTGATCGACCGTAATGAAGAGCGGCTGGTAAAACAAATTGATGGACTCAGCAAAGACCTCAAAGCTTCCAATACCAAACTGCTGCATCTGCAGCATGGTCCCCTCATCAGAGAATATGAAACGCAACGCCAGGAAATGATCGGCATTACCCGCGAAGTACAGGAGTTGTTGTCTGGGGGTGTGGCTGCGGGACGTATCGGTATTATTTATAAAGAAAACAGGTATGGCGAAGAGCTGGCACAATATTTCAAATTGCTGAACCTGCCGGTATACAGTAAGCGCAATCAGAACATACTTGATCTGCCACTTGCACAGAAATTATTGCAACTACTGCGCTATCTCGAGCAGGAACATGATCAGCCCAATGGGGGTGATGAATTGCTGTTCGAAATTCTTCATTACGACTGGTTTGCCATACCACCTGTAGAGATAGCCCGGTTAAGCATGGAGGTGGCCGATCGCCAGTTTGGCGACCGCCGCACCAGCATCCGCCAGTTATTAATAGAAAAGGCGAATGCCCCGGCACGCGACCTCTTCAGCAGTGGCCTGCATCCGCAGTTGCGCCGTGCCAGTGATTTTATAGAAAAAATGATTGGAGAAGTGCCCAATGTAACCCTGCAGCAATTATTTGAAGCAGTGGTGCGCGAGGCGGGTGTATTAAGCTATATCATGAAAAGCCCGGAAAAGCACTGGCTGCTGCAGGTGCTCACCGCCCTTTTCGATTTTATAAAAGAAGAAACCCGCCGCGATCCGCGCTTGCGTCTGGCTGGCCTCATTCGCCTGATCGACCTGATGGAAAGAGAAGAGATTGCCATTCCACTGGTACAGGTAAGCGGTAGCGATAAAGGCGTAAACCTGCTCACGGCACATGGCTCAAAGGGTCTTGAGTTTGAGCATGTCTTCTTTGCCGGCTGCAATGCCTCTTCGTGGGAGAAAAAACGGAAACCCGGCGCTGGTTACACCCTGCCCGACACTCTGTTTAACAGTCCGGCCTCACATAAAGACGAAGAAGAGCTGCGACGCTTATTTTATGTGGCACTTACCCGCGCCGAACAACATTTACATATTTCCTATTGCCGGTTTAAACAGGATGGTAAAGAACTGGAACCCTCTATGTTCATTGCCGAAATTCTGGAACAGCAACCGCTTCCGGTCGAGAAAGTGGTGATCGATTCAGATATTCTGGCTCAATTCAGCAGCCTGCATTTTGAAGAAGCGCAGGCCCCGGAGATCGAAGCACTGGAAGAAGCTTACATTCAGCCACTGCTGGATAAGTTTGTGATGAATGTAACCGCGCTTAACAACTACCTGAAATGTCCGCTTGAGTTTTATTTCCGCAACCTGGTCCGCATTCCCTCGCCCAAAAATGAGGCTACCGAGTTTGGCTCTTCGGTACACTATGCACTGGAACAATTGTTCCGGAAAATGCAGGACCGGGGCAAGGAAGAGTTTCCGCCCAAAGAAGAGTTTGTGAGCGATTTTATCTGGTATATGCATCGCCACCGCGAAAGCTTTACGCAGGAGCAGTTTGACCGCCGACTCGAATATGGGCAGGAAGTACTGGCAAATTATTACGACAACTATATCCATACGTTTAACCGGATTGTGGCCATCGAGCGCAATATCCGCAATGTGGTAGTTGACGGCGTACCCCTCAAGGGAAAACTCGATAAGCTGGAGTTTGATGGCAAGACCGTAAACGTCGTGGATTATAAAACCGGTGACCCCGACAAGGCTATTGCCAAACTCAAAGGACCAGGCGACAAAGACCCGCTGGGCGGCGATTACTGGCGCCAGGCCGTTTTTTACAAACTGCTGGTAGACCACTACGAATCACGCGACTGGAAAGTTGCCAGTACCGAATTTGACTTCATCGAACCCGATAAAAAGAAGAATTACCGCCGGCAAAAAGTAACCATCAGCCCCGACGATACCACTATTGTAACCGGTCAGATACGCGAAACCTGGCAAAAAATACAGGCCCGCGACTTTTATACAGGTTGCGGCAAACCCGACTGTCATTGGTGTGAGTTTGTGAAAACCAACAATCTGGCCGTACGTCTGCATACACTTGAGGAGCCCGATGAGGAGCAGGATTAAATACTACATTAAGAATTCTAAAACATCCCCTTTGCGGCAAACCGCCTAAGTTTGCAGCCTGATTATGCGAGTAAAAGCTATCCTTTCTTTCCTGGCCATCAGCATTATACTGCTGAGTATGCTTACCGGTAGCCAGGGTTGTGCCAATATAATGCCGCCTACGGGTGGCCCGCGCGACAGTTTGCCTCCCGTACTCCTGAAGGCTACGCCACGCGACTCCACCCTTCGCTTTGCCGGCAAGCAGATCACGCTGGTATTTGATGAATATGTGGACCTGGATGATTATTATAAAAATCTGATCATTTCACCTGTTCCTAAAAACATGCCCGCCGTAAGTCGCAAACTGGAGACAATTTCGGTACGGCTGAAAGACGAACTGGAACCCAATACCACCTACACCCTTGATTTTGGCCGCTCTATCAAGGACGTAAACGAGGGAAACATTTATAAAAATTTCACCTATATCTTCTCTACCGGCAGCTACTTCGACTCCCTGGAGTTTAAAGGCAAAGTAATACTGGCAGAGACGGGTGGCGTAGACTCTACGCTGACGGTGATGCTGCACCGCTCTGGCGAAGACACGCTATTGCGTGACCAAAAACCCCGGTATTTAACCCGCGTCAACCCCAAAGGCGAATTTCATTTTCATAACCTTGCTCCCGGCACCTATTATGCTTATGCACTCAAAGATGAAAGCGGAAGCTATCGTTATTTCCCCAGCAGCGATGTACTGTTTGCCTTCGCTGACAGCGCTGTGGTGGTAGGCTCCGCCACTCCGGATCTGACACTTTATGCCTTTGTGGCAAAAAAGAAAGATAAAGCCCAGGATGAACCGGTCACCGGTGGCAATAACAGAGGTGGCGCTACCGATAAGCGGCTCAAGTTTTCGGTTAACCTGCTGGGAAGCCAGCAAGATCTCTTATCGCCTTTTACTTTCACGTTTCAGAACCCTGTGCGCAATTTCGATACGACTAAGATCAGGGTGTCGACCGACTCCACCTATACCCCACTTGCCGGCTCAACTAAATGGGAATCTGACAGTACCGGCCGTAAATGGTCTTTTCATCCGGCCTGGAAGCCCAACACATTGTACCATATCATTCTGGAAAAAGACTTTGCAACCGATACCCTGGGTTATCAGTTGCTGAAAGGCGATACGGTAAGCTTTTTCTCCAAAAACACCACCGACTACGGCAAGCTCAATCTTCAGTTTCAGAATCTTGACCTGAGCCGTCATCCGGTATTGCAGTTTGTTCAAAATAACCAGATCGTAGCTTCTTATCCGCTTACGACGACCACATTCACCCGCGAGCTGTTTCTACCTGGCGAATACAATCTTCGTATTCTGGATGATGAAAATCAAAACGGCATCTGGGATCCGGGCAGCTTCTTTGGTACCCGCCGCCAGCCCGAAAAAGTAAAACCACTGGCCCGCACCATCAACGTAAAACCCAACCTCGACATTCCCATCGAAATTGATGTGAATGCCATCCAGGAAGCCGGCACTGAAAACAAACCGGGCATCAACAGACGCACGGGGACATTGAGGATAAACCAGTAAACAGATGTGCTAATGTGCTGATTTGCTGATGTGTTTTAGGCCATGCTGTCTTATCATTACTCATACAGTCAATATAGCCAAAATGTTAAGCGATGCTGTCGGCGTAGCCGACAGCATCTATTTCCTTCATTTATTTTGTACTTCAGTTTACAACCCACTTCACGCATTAGCACATCAGCAAATCAGCACATTAGCACATTTTCTCTCCCTATCTTTGCCCCATGCAATTCTCCTCTGCTTTATTGGAAAATGCGGTGAATGAGTTTAGTCGCTTGCCGGGCATTGGTCGTAAGACGGCTCTAAGGCTGGTATTGCACTTATTGAAACAGAATGCTGCCGATGTACATCACTTCAGTGAGGTAATTGACCGCATGCGGCGGGAGATCAAGTTCTGTAACCGCTGCTTCAACGTGGCCGATGCCGATATCTGCTCCATCTGTGCCAACAGTCTGCGCAAACAGGAGATTATTTGTGTAGTGGAAAGTATCCGCGATGTAATTGCTATTGAAAGCACACAGCAATACAACGGTATTTATCATGTACTGGGCGGTGTTATCTCCCCGCTCGATGGTATTGGCCCCGATCAGCTGCATATCGAAGCCCTGGTACACCGGGTTGAAAAGGAAAAAACAGAAGAACTCATTTTTGCCCTTAACCCCACTATACAGGGCGATACTACTATCTATTACATTCAGAAAAAACTACAGCCATTCCCTATCCGTATTACCACCATTGCCCGGGGCATTGCTTTTGGCGGCGAGCTGGAGTATGCGGATGAAATGACGCTGGCCCGGAGTCTGCAAAACAGGCTGCCGGTTGACAGGTATGTGAGCGGAAGGTAAATGGTAAAAGGTATAAGGTATATCTCAGCATCAATACCCTTTGCCTTCTGCCCTCACCCTTTCACCTTTTTCCCGGTCTTCCTCAACTTTCCTTACCTTTGCTACTCGCAGGCGGATTTGTTTATTGTTCGGCCTGGGTAAATAAACGGAACTAATAAACGTCCACAAAACTCCCTTCCGGATTTTTCAACGTTTATAGTCCTGTCGTCTACTACCCCGGCACGCCGCTGAATAAGCCGTCTTAAAACTTTGTATATGGATATTCGTCAGGAACTCGGGAAGCGCATTCTTATCATTGATGGTGCCATGGGCACCATGATACAACGGTATAAGCTGTCTGAGGCCGATTACCGGGGTGAACGATTCAAAGACTGGCACCTCGATCTCAAGGGCAATAACGATCTGCTGTGTATTACACAACCACAGATCATTACCGCCATTCATTTGCAGTATCTCGAAGCCGGTGCTGATATTATTGAAACCAATACATTCAGCAGCACTTCTATTGCCATGGCCGATTATGATATGCAATCGCTGGCCTATGAGCTGAATGTGGCGGCAGTTAAATGTGCCCGCGCCGCCATTGAGCAATCAGGTCGCCAGGCCTGGGTTGCCGGCGCAATCGGACCGCTTAATAAAACGCTTTCCCTTTCGCCCGATGTGAATAATCCCGGTTACAGAGCCGTTTCATTCGATGAGGTAGTTGCCGCGTATTATGACCAGGTACGCGGACTGGTGGATGGCGGCGCCGACATCCTGCTGATCGAAACCATCTTTGATACGCTGAATGCCAAAGGCGCCATTTTTGCTATTAAAAAATATTTCCGCGACTCGGGTAAAGAAACGCTGCCCATCATGATCAGCGGTACAATCACCGATGCTTCGGGACGTACGCTGAGCGGGCAAACACTGGAAGCCTTCTATACATCCGTACAACATGCACGCCCTTTGAGTGTAGGCCTTAACTGTGCACTGGGTGCCCGCGAAATGAGACCGCATATTGCAGAACTTTCGCAGCTGGCATCCTGCTATGTATCGGCTTATCCCAACGCAGGACTGCCCAATGCCATGGGAGAATACGATGAGCATCCCTCCGATACCGCTCATTACCTCGAAGACTGGGCTCGCGAAGGCTTTGTAAACATTGTAGGCGGCTGCTGTGGCACTACACCAGACCATATTCGTCATATAGCACAGGAAGTAAAAAACATCGCCCCCCGCAAACTGCCGGTGGTGGCGGAGACTTACTAACCGATTGCTGTAAACGACTGCTGATAAAGAAACGAACAAATGAACGACAACACGATCATCAAACCTTATCTCCGCCTGTCAGGGCTGGAGCCGCTCGTCATCAGACCCGAAACCAACTTTGTGAATGTGGGGGAGCGTACCAATGTAACGGGTTCCAAGAAATTTGCCCGCCTGGTACGGGAAAATAAATATGAAGAAGCACTGAGTGTGGCCCGCCAGCAGGTAGAAAGCGGCGCACAGGTGATTGACGTAAATATGGATGACGCCCTGCTCGATGGCGTAAAGGCCATGACCACCTTCCTGAACCTGCTGCAGAGCGAACCCGATATTGCACGTATACCGGTTATGATCGACTCTTCTAAATTTGAGATCATCGAAGCAGGTTTGAAATGCGTGCAGGGTAAATGTATCGTCAACTCCATTTCAATGAAAGAAGGCGAAGCCAAATTCATTGAGCAGGCCATCATCTGCCAAAGCTATGGCGCCGCCGTAATTGTGATGGCTTTTGATGAAAAAGGCCAGGCCGATACCGAAGACCGGAAAGTGGATATCTGCAAACGTGCCTACCAGATACTGACTGAAAAAGTGGGGTTTGCTCCGCAGGACATCATTTTTGACCCCAACATATTCGCTATTGCAACGGGACTCGAAGAGCATAACAACTATGGTGTTGATTTTATCAATGCTACCCGCCGCATCAAGCAGGCCATGCCACTGGTAGGGGTGAGTGGCGGCGTAAGCAACCTCTCCTTCTCTTTCAGAGGCAATGAACCGGTACGCGAAGCCATGCACGCCGTATTCCTGTATCATGCCATCAAAGCAGGTATGAACATGGGTATCGTAAATGCCGGCCAGCTTATCGTTTATGATGAAATTGAACCGCAGCTGCGCCAGCTCTGCGAAGATGTAATTCTCAACCGTAACAATGAAAATAACGAAGCCACAGAAAAACTCCTGGCGTTTGCTGAAACAGTAAAAGCACAGGATAAGGTGGAGAAAAAAAACGATGCCTGGCGCCAAACGCCGGTGGAAGAACGCCTGAAACATGCCCTGATCAATGGCATTACCGATTATATTGACACAGATACTGAAGAAGCGCGGCTTAAATACGCCAAACCTCTCGATGTGATCGAAGGCCCGCTTATGGATGGCATGGGCGTAGTAGGCGATCTCTTTGGTGCAGGCAAAATGTTTCTGCCACAGGTGGTGAAAAGCGCCCGTGTAATGAAACGTTCCGTAGCCTGGCTCACTCCTTTTATCGAAGAAGAAAAAAAGAACAATGCATCGGCCGGCAATGGCAATGCAAAAAAAATATTACTGGCCACAGTAAAAGGCGATGTACATGATATCGGTAAAAACATCGTAGGCGTGGTACTCGGGTGTAATGGTTATGAGATCATTGATATGGGCGTAATGGTGCCTACAGATAAAATCCTCGATACTGCCGCCAGCGAAAATGCCGACATCATTGGCCTGAGCGGCCTCATCACCCCTTCGCTCGACGAAATGGTAAACGTAGCGCATGAAATGAAACGCCGGGGCATGAATCAGCCACTGCTGATCGGCGGAGCTACTACCTCGCGGATGCACACTGCTGTAAAGATCGCGCCGCAATATGATGAAGGCGTGGTACACGTACTGGATGCCAGCCGCAGCGTAACAGTAGCCGGCTCACTGCTGGGCGATCAGAAGACTTCTTTTCTGCAAAAAACGCAGCAGGAATACCAGAAGCTGAAAACAGATTTCGAAAATAAAAAACCGGTAAAGAGCTACCTGAGCATTGCCGATGCACAGGCCAATAAAGTGCAGGCAGACTGGGATCATTATACTCCTCCTGTACCATCTTTTACCGGCAACAAACAGTTTATCGACTTTCCGCTCAGCACAATCCGTCAGTATATTGACTGGAAGCCGTTCTTCATTTCCTGGGAGCTGCATGGCAACTTCCCGGCTATTCTGACCGATGAAAAAGTTGGTACTGAAGCTACCAAACTTTACGAAGACGCCAATCGCATGCTCGACCAGATCATCAGTGAAAAATGGCTAACCGCACAGGGCGTGATTGGCTTCTGGCCTGCCGCCCGTACAGACAGCGATACGGTGGCTGTACAGGCTGACAACACCATTAAGCTGGAATTTTTACGCCAGCAGATTCAGAAAGCTCCGGGTCAGCCCAATCTGAGCCTGGCCGATTTTATCAAACCGGGCACAGCTGCAGATCCTGCTGATTATATCGGTGCCTTCTCTGTGACCATTAAAGGTATTGAACCGCATATCAGGCGGTTTGAAAAAGAACTTGACGACTACAGCAAAATCACCCTGCAGGCCCTGGCAGACAGGCTGGCTGAAGCTTTTGCGGAATGCCTGCATGAGCAGGTTCGTAAACAGTATTGGGGATATCAGCAACAGGAAACCCTCACCAACGAACAGCTTATCAAAGAAGAATATGTAGGCATTCGTCCGGCACCAGGTTATCCTGCATGCCCCGATCATACAGAGAAATACAAACTGTTTGAACTGCTGGGTGGTGAGGAAAATACCGGTATTCACCTGACCGAATCACTGGCCATGTATCCGGCTGCTTCTGTCTGCGGCTGGTATTTCAGTCATCCGCAAAGCCAGTACTTTGGTGTAGGTAAAATACAACCCGATCAGTTTGAACAATACCTGCAACGCAAAGGAATGCCCCGCGCAGAAATGGAACGCTGGCTGAGGCCGGTAATGGAATAATCAGCGGCGAACGTTGATCACCGTTGTCTTTGTCCAGGTGTCGTGCCAGGGGCGGCCTGCCAGTGCACTGAAGGCTTCGAAAGGCACCAGCCTGCTCAGGCTGCGCAATACAGCATCTTTCAGTGTGAGTTCGCTGCCATCTGTACGTATTGCACGTGACCCGCTGATAAGCTTTCCGAGTGTATACCCCTTAAAAGCTTTCTCACAAAGCGTATAGTACAGGAAATAGTTGAGCATACCCACTATATACAGAAACAGAAAGGTCGTAAACCTGTCTTCCTCATATACTACCTGATATAGAAAATCGGGAGCGATGGCTACAAGCAAATGCGCCACGAGATAGCCAGTGGCATAGCTCAGTACGTAACGCATAAACAGGTTGTCAATAAGCCAGTTTACAAACCGTTTGGTGCTCGATGCCTCTTCATACTGGAAAATTTCATCATCAAAAAGGGAGGTCTCCTGCTGTGGTTCGTTTTGCTCGTACATGGTGGTGTGTTGGCGCTGTGGGTTGTTGTTGTAAACATTAAACTTACAAACCAAAACCTTAAAATCATAACGAATTGATTAAATTCTTCAGCTGCTCTATCCAGTCGGTATCCGGATTCAGTAAAACAGATGGACTAACCCCCACATCTTCATATCTTAGGTCTCTGGCGGAGCCCTTCATATCGGTTATATACAGCTTATACCGGCCGCCTGATAATTCTTTCACCACATCCGTGTTGCTGCCATAGGTGATCATGCCACGGGTAGTTTCCCCCACAAGAGTAGCGATGCCGGCATCGCGCATGTCGAGCGCAAAGGCTTCTGCATTGCTCATTGTATTGTAGTTGATCAGCAAATACACTTTTCCCTTTTCCGCATATTTTCTCAATAACCTCCTAAACTGGCCCGAAGTCTTGTTGCCGCCGCCACCATTGTTGCGGATATCCACGATTAAACAGGGTGCGGTGAGCGAATCCCTGATCTGCTCATAAAACTTTGTTGCACGGGCAATATTAGCCGGATAGGTAGCAAAACTGCCTAAGCGCAGATATTGGATTTTGTCTGAAAGGTTGCTGAATAAAAAAGGCTCTGTACCGGCTTTCACATCGGCATATACCGGTTGCCGGGGGTATTTTTTAAACTGTAAAAGCGGCAGGGCATGACGCACATATCTTACATGCCGATAGAAGCCGAGCGTTTTTTGCGCCAGCTGATAAAAAATGGCTGAATAACGACCTGCTCCCCGATGCTGCAGGGCAAACACCACCTGTCCCCGGCCCCAGTTGGGAAAATCGGATGCCAGTACTACAGCTTTATATTCACCGGCACGGCCATCGTTATACACAGCTACTTTGAGATTTTGCTGATAATAATAAATCCCTTCTACACTATTGCTATCGGCCCGCTGTGCCTGCTGCTCCAGCGAGTCGAGATCCAATGATACAGCGGGAAAGTTCAGAAAAGCTGCCGATGTGCGGTAGGCACGCATAAATGCAGTATCTCTAAACTGTGCACTGGTGATTTCCTGTTTGGGCTGTTCGTACAGGAAAAGGTGATTATCGCGTAGCGGCTCTACCATTTCCGCCAGCAAGCGAAAATATTCGTAATCGTTTTGGGGGTGCTGGTGCTCCAGGCTATCCACCATATTATAATAAGTTCTCTTTACATCTCCATTAATCTGGTCTTTATAGCTATATGTTTTACTTAAAACATCGTGCATGGCTTTCAAATCCTGGCTCAGCATCTGTTGTGCAGGGAGCGAAGAAAACAATATGAAAAGGAGTGATAAAGTCAGTACAAATCGCATAAAAAAAGGTTAAGGGTGTAAGGGTAAAGGGTAGAAGGAGTTTAAAGGGTAGAAGGTAAAAGGTATAAAGAATTTAAAGAGTTTAAAGAGTTTAAAGGGGCTTGAAGCCTTTTACCTTCTGCCTTAAACCCTCTGCCTATAGAGATAAAGTGAGTACAAATCGCATGAAAGGTTAAGGGCGTAAGGTAAAAGGTATATGGGGTTTAAAAAGTTTAAAGGGGCCTGATGATGCCTTCTTCCTTCTACCATGTGCCCTTTACCTTTTACCCTATGCCCTTCACCTCTTCCCGACCAGATCTTTCAGTTCCACTACTTCAAATTCGGGGCTGCTTCTGAAAAATTCATTGAGGTGAGCCATGTGTCCATTGCCAAACAGTACTACAATACGATCTGCAGGTGCTGGACGCGTTTTCAAAATATTATTAAAAATGCGCAGGTTGCGGCTATACCACCAGGTGGCCAGGTAGTCAGGCCCATCATTATTGGTAGTAGCAAATCCGGTGGTAAGGTAAGCCCCATTATCGCGGCGCTGAATTTTGGGATTGGCCATAAACAGGTAGTTCTCCAGAATGGTCAGCTCTTTATCTATTGAGTCACCTGCATCATATAATTTACTGTATCGTTGTTGCCACATGCGGTCGCGCCGCGCATCAACAGCTGGTGAAGGATTGGTATCACTGGCAAACTGAGGAATTTTTTTATAATTTTCTGAAAGGAAACTGGATGCATCCACTGCGTACACTCCCTCCAGGCCCTGTTCTGCCGCTACCCGGTAACCCACCTGAAATATCTCATTTCTTTCCAGCTGATATTTACCGGCCCGGTATTGGGCATATAATGAATCATGAAAAGGCTGGCGGCGAGATTCAATGTATACCCGGGTAGGCTTAAATCTTTTGATAACCTCTGCCAGTTCTTTGATCTCACGCTGACGCTGGGGCGACAATACATCTACATAGTCGGCCGAATCCGTTTTATGCGCATCCTTGTTAGGATAATCGAAGTGAAAAGTTCCCAGCAGCAATACCTGCGTGGGGGGAGGGGTTTGACTGCGCAAAATCAGGTCAGGGTCAAGGCTGTTAATCTTTTTCCAGTTTACTTTCTGTGCACCGGCAACATTAAAAACGCTAATGGCGGCCAGCAGGTATATCCATTTTTTCATGTCTCAATTGTTTCCTCAAAAATGCGACGATAAGCCAGGGCTGGAAAAAACGATCTGCCTGCAGGCTTTTTATGTCTGCAAACCATGCAAATGGCTAAAAATGGGGGTTTGCAGACAAAAAAATGGGATTGGCAGACAGCCCGGTAACTATGCCTCGGGTAGTACTATTTTAGTAGTATGAACCGGAAACAACGCCTGTTGGTATATGCGCTTACCATCTTTATGCTGGTATGGGGCTTTGACCTGATCAGTATTTTGAAAAATGGCCACCCGGCCGATTGGGATGAAGCATTCAATATTTTCAATATTTGCCAGATCATCTATGTAACCAGCACCTTACTGCTTACCAGATGGGTTGGCAACCGCTTCTTCACCTCCCGCCGCTATAGTGCTTTCTGGGTGGGCATGTTAGCGGTAGTTGTTCTTTTTGCCTGCCAGCGTTATCTGCTGGAACAGGTGATCCTGGGTCGATTCTTTAATATCTGGAACTATCCCCCTTCCACCCTGCTTTCCTATTATTTTCTCGACAACCTGTATTACGCCTTAACCTATGTTTTGCTGGGGTTTCTGATCTATCTGCTCGATGCACAGCTAAGCAATCAGCGTAAGCAGGCATTATTGCTTCAGCAATCACGGGAGGCCGAGCTTCAGTTTCTGCGTTCGCAAATCAATCCTCATTTTTTATTCAATACGCTTAATAACATTTATTCGCTCGTATACGAGCAGTCTGCCCGCGCACCTGAAGCGGTATTGCAGTTGTCTAACCTGCTCCGATATATGTTGTATGAAAAAAAAGAGCATGTGCCGGTAGAAAAGGAATGGGGCTATATCGATGATTTCATCACCCTGCAGCAGCTACGGTTCGATTATCCTGTACGGGTGATGCGCGAAACGCATATTGAAGCGGAAGGCAAAAACATTCCTCCTTATCTGTTAATTCCTTTTATTGAAAATGCCTTCAAACATGGCGATTTCAGGCAAGAGCCGCTGCGTCTTTCACTTACCATCAGCAATAAGGAATTACTGTTTGAAAGCAATAACCGTATTCAGCAATCCCATAAAGATGAAGCCGGCGGTATCGGTCTTGCCAATGTGCAGCGCCGGCTCAATCTTATTTATCCGGAGAAACACTCCCTGGAAGTGACTGAAGCCAATGGTTATTTTATAGTACGGCTGCATATTAAGTTTTAAATTTACCTGCTATGATCAGATGCCTGATAGTAGATGATGAGCCCCTGGCCGTAAAGCTACTGAAAGACTATGTGAGCAAAGTTCCCGACCTGGAGCTGGTAATGGCCGGCAGCGATGTGTTTGCTGCCCTTCAGCTTGCTCAGCAGGGTGGTGCAGACCTTGTTTTCCTGGATATACAAATGCCGGAGCTGACGGGTATTCAGTTTATGAAAATTCTGAATGGCCGCACCAAAGTGATCCTCACGACCGCATATGAAGAATATGCGTTGCAGGCTTTTGATCACGATGTAGTGGATTATCTGCTTAAACCTTTTTCGTACGACCGGTTCCTGGCAGCCGTCAATAAAGCTAAGGACCGGCTACAGACAAACACAGCGGCTGCAGGCTCCTCAGCTCAGGCAATTGCCGATCACATTTTTGTAAAATCAGAATACCGCATTATCCGTATCGACCTGCGGGATATTTATTATTTCGAGAGTCTGCGTGACTATGTGGCTATTCATCATAGCGGGGGCAAAACACTCACACTTCAAAGTCTCCGGAGTTTTGAAGAAGAACTGGACAGCCATGCCTTTCTGCGTATACATAAATCCTACATCATCGCCGTGGGTAAGATTGATGCTATTGAACGCAAGCGTGTGATCATCCAGGGCAATTATTTGCCGGTAGGCGAAACCTATCTCGAAGCTTTCTGGAAAAGACTGCCGGTTAAATAAGTTTCCGCTGCTGCAATTCCTGCTGCAGTTGAGCAGGCGATTGAAAATGGATACTATCAATACCCAGGTCCTGCGCCGCTTTTACATTGCGGAGATTATCGTCAATAAAAACAGCTTTTGCGGGATCTACCTCATAGCGATTGAGCAGGCGATGATAGAATTCAGGAAATGGTTTGCGGGTCTTTTCCTCACCACTTACGACCCGGCCGTCAAACCAGTGCAGAAAATCGTACCGCACCAGGGCAATGTCAAAAAGACCGGCCTGCCAGTTGGTAAGCGCATATATTTTAAAGCGGTCATTTTGCCGTAGTGCCCGGAAAATTTCTACCGTATCGGGAATAGATGATTTCAGCATATCTGTCCAGCGGCCATAATAATCGCGGATAGCCGTTTCCCATTCAGGAAATTTCTCTACCAGCTCCTGCGTAGCCGTCACAATAGAACGCCCGGCATCCTGCTCTTCGTTCCAGTCATTGGTACAGATATGATTAAAGAAATAAGCTCGTTTTTCTTCCGACTCAAAATAGTTGTCGTCAAATACATACCGCGGATTCCAGTCTATCAGTACACCCCCAAGGTCGAAAATAATCGTATTGATTGCACTCATACGTTTTGTTGATTATATCGGAATTTGAAATAGATCATTGTACAGGACATGACAAGCAATATCGAGTTGGTGGCAATGATGACCCAGTTGACGGGGTTGAGCAGGGCCGCCCAGGCGATCCACATTACTTCATTTATTGCCGCTATCAGAAACATGAATAATGACACATCTCTGGCAGACTTGTCACGCCAGGTTTTGATAACCTGGGGTAAGAAAGTGAGGGTGGTTACTGCTCCGGCTGCGTAGCCAAGCGCATCAACAGCTGTCATGTAAATTGCTTTGCTTACAAACCTACACGAAAAAGCCAACTTTTCAATAGGCCCTTTTGCAGCCCTGTTGCCTCATCGCTTTTCAAACAGCCACCAAAGCTTGCGGCGCGGCCTGATTTTATAATTGGTGGTAATGTATTGCTTGATATGGTTGATGGCTTCATCCATATCATCCGTTACCAGTACCAGGTTCATATCTTCCTTCGAAATAGTGCCCCTTACTGCCATATCATTCATTGCTTCTACCAGTTCCCTGTAATATTCTTTGCCAAAAAGAACAATGGGAAACTGGGTGAGAGTTTTTGTCTGCACCAGGGTGAGTGTTTCAAAAAATTCGTCCATAGTCCCAAAACCGCCGGGCAGGATGATAAATGCGTAAGAGTATTTTATCAGCAATACTTTGCGCACAAAAAAGTGCTCGAAGGTCACGGATTTATGCACATATGGATTTACATGCTGCTCGAATGGCAGCTGAATATTACAGCCTACAGACAGACCACCATTTTCGAATGCTCCACGGTTGGCTGCCTCCATAATACCAGGCCCTCCGCCGGTCATGGTGGTTAGCCCCATTTGAGCAATCCGCTTGCCGCACTCAACAGCCTGCTGATAATACGGGTGATCTTCTTTGAAACGTGCCGAGCCGAATACCGTGATACAGGGACCTACAAAGTGCAGTGTCCGGAAACCTTTGATAAACTGACGGAATACGCGAAATGCAAATGCCAATTCATAACCCCGGCTTTTAGGTCCTTCGAGATATACCTGTTCCTTACCGGGTATTAACCTTTCTGATCCTTTCATGCTGATTCGATTGTAATGGATAAAAGTAAACCTTTTATCCACTTATTTTTATTAAAATACAGTAAGAAAACAGCTTATCGTACAGAAGGTTCGTTTTTGGCAATACAGTTATTTATGCTGTAATTTTGGATCAAACTCAAGGATCGTATGCGTATTATCAGTTACAACGTGAATGGCATTAGGGCTGCTATCAATAAAGGTTTTATAGAATGGCTTAAAACCGATCCCGCAGATGTTATCTGCCTGCAGGAAACAAAGGCCCTGAAGGAAAATGTAAACCATCAGTTGTTTACTGATCTGGGTTATCACGACTACTGGTTTAGTGCGCAGAAAAAAGGATATAGTGGTGTAGCGGTACTTACCCGCATTAAGCCCGATCATGTTGAATATGGAACCGGTCATAAGATAAGCGATGATGAAGGCCGCGTGATTCAACTCGATTTTGGCGATACCCGCCTCATTAATGCTTATTTTCCCAGTGGCACCAGTGGCGATGAACGGCAGAGTTATAAATATGTATGGCTCGATGAATTGTTTGCTTATGTAAAACAGTTAAAAAAGAAATATCCCAACCTTATTCTGTGCGGTGATTATAATATTGCGCACAACGAAATAGATATTCATGACCCCAAAGGCAACAAAAACTCTTCAGGTTTTCTGCCCGATGAACGCGCCTGGATGACTAAATTTCTGGAAAGCGGCTGGATTGACACCTTCCGTGTGTTTCACCCTGAGCCTCATCGTTATAGCTGGTGGAGCCAGCGTTTCCCTTCGGTACGACTCAATAATAAAGGCTGGCGTATCGACTATATAAATGTTACAGAACCGCTAAAAAAGCGATTGACAGACGCAGAAATATACCCCGATGTGAAACATAGTGATCATTGTCCGGTATATTTAAATATTGATCTGGACAATACCGGATCTCAGAAAAAAGCAGCTAAAAAATAGGCTGCTTCATCGCCACTACCAACCCGATTGACAGCTGCTGCGCGCAGCAACAGACGTTGGCCAGATGAAGCGCCGGCTGCGTTTTGCCGAACCAAAATCATCATATGACAGGATTGACCCTTCTGTTTGTGCTGGTGGTTATTGTACTGTTGCTATTGTTGCTCAGCATTGCCGCCCGCATTAATCGCCAGCAGGAATTGCTGGAAAAACTGGATCGGAAAATTGAAAAACTCATTAACCAGTCTAAAGAGACCCCTCCCCCACCACTTACGGCAAATACATCTCAACAGATGCCGGTCACGGCACCAAAACCTGTAGTAGTTAAAGAAGCTGTTGAGCCCGCACTGTCAGAAAAACCCATTGAAGAAAAGCCTCCGGTAGAACCCATTACTACACCTTACCCGGAAGAAGAATATATCTCTTCTCCAAAAGTGATCAGCGAGCCAGTGAGGCCTAAGGCCCGTAAAAAAACCGGCGAGCGGGATCTGGAAAAATATATTGGTGAAAATATTGCCAATAAAATCGGCATTGGCGTACTGGTACTGGGCATCGCATTCTTTATCAAATATGCGATTGATAAAAACTGGATCAACGAACTGGGGCGTGTGCTCATAGCCGTTGCCAGTGGCTTATTACTGATTGGCATTGCACATCGTATCCGTAAAAAGTATCGCTCATTCAGTTCTGTACTGGTAGGGGGTGGCTTTTCTGTACTGTACTTCAGCGTGGCTTTTGCCTTTCATGAATATCAGCTCATAGGTCAGCAAACCGCATTTGTCTTAATGCTGGCCATTACCAGCCTGGCGGTGGCCTTATCACTAAAATATGATCGGGCAGAGCTGGCAATACTGGCCACACTGGGAGGCTTTGCCTCTCCTTTTCTTGTTAGCACCGGCAACAATAACTACCATGCATTATTCATTTATCTCGCCATTTTGTGTACCGGCATGACCATTCTTTCATGGTTTAAACGCTGGCCGGCTGTCAATATCATTGCCCTGGCGGGCACATTGCTCATTTATGGAGGCTGGCTGGTAAGCGGATCGATCAATGATGGTTACTCGCCCTTCCCGTATAAACATGCCTTCCTGTATGGCACGCTTTATTATTTCCTGTTTTTGGGTATGCATCTGCTCAATAACCTGCGTTTGCGCCGTCAATTCGCTGCACTGGATTTTGTATTGGTACTGGGCACTAATTTTCTTTATTTCGTCGCCGGATTACATGTGTTACAAAACTGGCAGCACGATCAATGGAGTGGCGTCTTTACCGGTTTGCTGGGTGTGCTGAACTTATTACTGGCGCTCGCATTTTATCGCAAGCCTGCCGTAGACCGCAATTTTGTGCTCTTGCTGATTGGCCTGGCCGTAAGTTTTATTTCACTGATTGCACCTGTGCAGTTTGAAGGACGCCAGATTACCCTGTTTTGGGCAGCAGAATCAGTGATACTGCTATGGATATACTTACGTAGTGGCATTGGCCAGTTGCGTATTGCACATGTTCTACTTGCAGGTGGCGCCTTTCTGAGTCTGTTATGGGTATGGATAGATGTATATGCATTCGGTGATGGAACCATTCCTGTACTCATCAATACAGCTGTACTAACAGGATTGCCGGTAAGTATTTCTTTCGCGATCAGTCACCGGCTTCACCGTACTGCAGGCCGTGCGGTCAATAAAAGCTACAGGGCCTCTTTTTTCTCTTCGTTATTCCTTGCCGCATCATTGGTGGCCGGGTATATGACTGGCATACTCGAGATACTGTATCAGTTTAGTGTGCATTTCAGCAACAGCAGCCTCGAGGCGGTTTATTGCCTGCTTTTTACACTGGCTTATATGCTGTTTACGCTCTGGATTTACCGGAAGCGGCTATTTATAACACAATTATGGCTACTGTTTGCAGCAGCCGGTTCATTTCTTTATTTGTTAGCCATCGGCATACAGGCAGATGTCACTGTTTATCTGTTAAAAGAAGGTCCGCTTTATCTATACCTGGGTCATTGGGCCGGCACGGCATTACTACTGTATATGCCGGCTTATATTATTCAGCATATTCGTAGCGGGCAGTCCGGCTTTGCAGCATATCAGACACCGTTTTTTACATGGATTGCTGCCATAGTTATTCTGGTGATATTGAGTGCCGAACTGTACCAGGCAATGTTATGGCTTGGATACCGGAATCGGGCAGACTGGATCTGGTGGCAGAACCTGTATTATAAAGCGGGATTGAGTATTCTGTGGAGTGTTTGTTCATTTGCACTTATCTGGCTGGGGTTAAAATACCGGTACAGGCCTTTGCGCATTATTTCGCTGGGCGTATTTGCCATCACCCTGGGCAAACTATTCCTGTACGATATCCGGAATGTGCCTCCCGGCGGAAAAATTGCAGCCTTTATTCTGCTTGGCGTGTTGCTGCTCACTGTATCATTCATGTATCAGCGCCTGAAGGCTATGCTGATTGACCAGACCGATCACCCAAATGACGGTACGGCTAAATGAGTAACAAGCAGTAATTTTGAGTATGATTATTTACAATGTAACCTCACGGGTCGATCATTCTATTGCAGAGCAATGGCTGGCCTGGATGCAGCAGGAGCACATACAGGATGTAACCCGCACCGGCTGTTTTACCCATGCCCAGATACTGGAGCTCATCGAAACAGATACTACCGAAGGGCCTACCTATGCAGTACAGTATCATGCAGAAAGCAAGGCTTTGTACAACCGGTATATACGGGAGTATGCAGAAGAGATGCGTAAAAAAGTAATTGATAAATGGGGTGATAAAGTAATCTCTTTTCGTTCTGTACTGCAGGTTGTGAATTGATTGTGCAAAAAGATAAACCCAGATTTCTTCCTTTCAAAAACAATTGTATATTCTGCTGAAACCCGCTGCTGTATTGCATTTCATCACGTACTGCTTAAAACCCGCCACCAGCAAGGGTTTCAGTGTATCATAGCACAATCGTATCGTAAAACCACGCACTGTCAAATCCGTTAAAATCCTTGCCTGTAGCGGGTTCGGCGGGTTTTTAATAATCCATTAATAAGGCAAATATTTTTCTATCTCCGCGAAAAAGCTTCTAAATTTGTCGCCGTTACAAAATCTTCTAAAAAATCGATTATGAACAAAGCTGAATTAATTACGAAAATCGCCGAAGATGCCGGTATCACCAAGACACAGGCTAATGAAGCGCTTGATTCTTTTGTGGAAGCCGTTACCAAGACATTGAAAGGCGGTGGTAAAGTGACGCTCGTTGGCTTTGGTACTTTTTCCGTTTCCAAAAGAGCGGCTCGTAATGGCCGTAACCCCCAGACCGGTGAAGTGATCAAGATCAAAGCAAGAAAAGTGGCTCGTTTTAAAGCCGGTAAAGAACTGTCTGCAAAACTGTAATCGAATCAATTATTCGTAAAAAGCTCCAGTGCTTCACCCAGTACAGGAGCTTTTTTAATGAAAATAACTACCTTTATATTTCAAATTTTTTTAACCATGGGAAGAGGAGATAAAAAAACTGCCAAAGGCAAACGTTTTAAAGGTTCATTCGGCAAAAGCCGTCCGGCCAAAAAAGCAGTTGCCAAGAAAGCTGCAGCTAAGAAAGCATAATTAATTTGCTGATTTGCTAATGTGAGAATGTGCTAATATGCTCGAAACATTAGTTTAAAACTTACTTAAAGGTCGGGAAACCGGCCTTTTTTAATGTGCTGATGTGCTAGTGTGCTAATGAATTTAATTGATTTAGCTTTCCTGCTTTCAACAATCCTGGTGATTGCTACTATGTAATGGTAATTTTATTTGGGTCCCTTTATCATTAGCACACTAGCACATCAGCAAATCAGCACATTCCTCAAGGTGCGAGCCTCACTCTCACCCAATTGCCGTCTGGCCCGAGTGAGTATTCGAGACGGTCGTGGAGCCTGGATGGTCTGCCCTGCCAGAATTCAATTACTACCGGCTTTACGAGGAAACCGCCCCAGTGTTCGGGACGCGGAGGATTCTTGCCGGAAAGATGCTGCTCTGCCTGCTTATATTTTTCTTCCAGCCATTCGCGGCTTTCTATCAGCTGACTCTGCGGAGATACGCTGGCTCCTATCTGACTGCCCAGCGGGCGGGAATGAAAATAAGTATCGCTTTCTTCTTCGCTTACTTTATGCACTATGCCCGTGATGCGCACCTGGCGCTCGAGTTCTTTCCAGAAAAAGACCAGGCAGGCTTTCGGATTCTCCAGCAGTTGCCTGCCTTTATAGCTATTGTAATTGGTGAAAAAAGTGAACCCTTCCTCCGAATAGCCTTTTAATAGTACGATACGGGCAGAGGGCACTCCGTCGGCAGATGCAGTAGCCAGCGTCATGGCATTTACTTCATCTAATTCGGCGTTCACCGCCTCCTTCCACCAGCGGTCAAACAGATGCAGCGGGTTAAGATCGGTATCGGATTCAGACAATGACCGCTGTGCATAGTTCTTTCGGATGCCGGCTATATCCTGCGTCATAGAAAAGAATTTAAGAACAATATAAAAATAGGTTCATTGTGCCCGCCAGTGCAAATACGGCAGCTATGCACAACTACATTGGCAAAGTTAGGAATACGAGCGGGTGTGAAAAGTGATTTGAATCAGGTCAGGCTGATTTATTTCCTGGCTGGCGGCGCATGAGCTGATCACGTTCTTCAGATACAACATGCAGCATGCTTTCCAGCTCGCTAACCCGGCGCAACTGGCTTTCGAGCTTTTTATTGGCCTCAGATACTACCTGCAGATCGTTGTTCAGCTCTTCGAGATAGGCTACACGCTTCTGCAATTGCTGGCGCTGTACATTTACTTCGCGGAGTTTATCTTCTGTTTCGCCCAGCAATGACTGCAACTGCTGGTTTTCGAGAGAGAGGCGGCTGGCTTTCGTTTTTTGCTCATCCAGTTCACGTACAATGCGGGTATGTTCTTCGCGCAGGTCCTCCATTTCGAGATTCATCATTTTGGAAGCAGTGAGCTGCGTTTCCAGTTTCTGTATCTTACCCTGCAGTACGTTAAACTCACTGTATGCATTATCGAGCATTGAGCTCATTTCGGAAGTAAGCTGCTGTTGCTGGCGAATGGAATGAATTTCTTTTTCTTTTTCGCCCAGCATGTTTCGCATATCCGTCAACTGAGCGTAGAGCTCTTCGTTATTGCGGAGTATCTCGCGCTGCTTTTCTTCTTTCTCCTTGATGATATCGATATTTCCCAGCAGATCATTAATTTTTTGATTATGTTCTGCCAGGCTTTTCTGCGCCTGACGCAGTTGTTCGAGATAGGAGTCGTCTGTGCGTGGTTTTTCGGCTTCAGCCGTCATCTGTACGGCCCGTGCTTCTTCAAGTTCTTTGCGGAGTTCGGTCATCTGCTGCTGCAGATTATCAATGGTACGCAGCTGGTACTGATGCTGGGCCTCAATAGCGCGGGCATTGTTGAGATCGAGCTGCAGTCGGCTCACCTGGGCTTCAAGATCCTGTATGATTTTATTTGAGTCGTCCTGCTGTGGGGCAGCGTGCCGGGCATTGTCCAGTTCTGCTTTAAGTAACTTGTTGTTGCGGCGCACATCTTCCAGCTCCATGGAATAAATGCGGCTGTTTTCTTCTGCCTCCTGTACCTGCAGTTTGAGCTCTGTCATTTCCTTATCACGCGTCTCCATGTCGTTGAAATATCTCAACTTCCACTCATCGCGCGCAAAACTGGTACGCTCCATCTCTTCGGTGGTGGCTTTGAGATTTTTACGACTGGCTATAAAGAAATGAATGGTGATACCCAATATGATCGCGCCAAATAATAGCAACACGATCTCGAGAATTGAGAGGGTCAGGGTGGCGGCCATAATAACTGTTTCGTTAACGTGTGATGAAACTAAATAAAATTACCGGGATTACGGTTATTTGTTTTTCACAATAGGAGGGAAAGCACGCGCAAGATAATTGCTATCTTTAACACTAAGAAAAACAGTTTATCCTCAGATGCGGAAAATTCAGCTATTGGTGGCATTTGGCCTCCTTTTTCTCCTGCCCCAGACCAGTCGCAGCCAATCGGGCTGGTTTAAGACTTTCACCGGACAAATTGATAAATACCCCTTTACCCTGCACCTGCATAAAGCCGGCAGCAGCTATTCGGGTTTTTACTATTACCAGCGGATACAGCAACCCATTTATGTTTCGGGCGAAGATACCAGTGCTGGGCCCGGGGTAATCAGCCTGCTGGCATTCGTTCCGGGTGCTGTGGATATGAATGAGCGGTTTGAAATAAAAGCTGATACCCTTACCGGCCTGTCGGGTCAGTGGAAATCACATGCCGACAGTGCTGCCAAAACGGTAATAGCCGCCGTAAACAGAGACCTTTCTCCGCGTTTTGATTTTGTTTATACAATGGGCGATACCCCTCTGCGTCCAAAACTGGCAGAATCACCACAAGCCAGCTATTATGCAGCTACTGTATGGCCGTCTGGCAATAGCGCGGCTACGCAGTTTGTTCGCCGGCAGGTTGCTTCTTTTTTTGATCTCAAAATTGCACCTGTTGCTATTGGCGCCTCTCTTTTACAACTCAGAAATCATTTTCTGACTGATTATAAGAAAGACTTCCGCGATGTGCCAGACAGCGATATTGTTTCTTTCCCCTCAGGCTACACCATGACCCAGGATCAGTCTGTGCTGATTATGTATCAGCATGCGCAGATTCTTTCGCTGGCCAGCACCAGCTATTCGTATACAGGCGGTGCACATGGCTTTGGAGCTACCCAATACGTAGCTATCAACCCACTCAGCCAGAAGAAGTATAAAATCACCGATGTGCTGCTGCCAGCCGGACGTGCCGCTTTACGCAGCTACCTCGAAAAATGGTTCAGAATACAATATAAACTGGCGCGAAACAGCAGCCTGGAGGAAGCAGGCTTATTTGAAAATAAGATTGAACCCAATAACAATTTTTACCTGACGGCAAAAGGGATCGGCTTTGGCTATGCGCCTTACGAAATTGGTCCATATGCCATGGGAGAGATCAATATCTTTATCCCCTTCAGCGAACTAAAGACTCATTTGCAGCCGGCATTTGCCAAACTTATTGCACAGTAAAAAAGGATTAGCTGGTTACGAGCGTACCTACTTTTTCGCCGGTTACCACGCGGCGCAGATTCCCTTCCTTGTTCATGTCAAAAACAATGATTGGCAGGTTGTTTTCCATGCAGAGTGTGAATGCCGTCATATCCATAACACGAAGGTTTTGGCTCAGGCATTCCTGGAAGGTGATAGTATTGTATTTAGTAGCAGTAGGATCTTTTTCGGGATCGGCAGTGTAAATGCCATCAACTCTTGTGCCCTTAAGGATCACATCGGCATTGATTTCGATAGCACGCAGGGAGCCTGCAGTATCTGTCGTAAAGTAAGGATTGCCGGTGCCGGCGCCGAAGATTACCACACGTCCTTTTTCTACGTGGCGGATAGCCCGGCGGCGGATATAAGGTTCGGCAATCTGTTCCATTTTGATGGCACTCTGCAGACGGGTATATACACCTACGCGCTCAAGGCCGGCTTGCAGGGCCATACCATTGATCACAGTCGCGAGCATGCCCATATAATCACCATGTGCCCGCTCAATGCCAGTGTCGGCTTCATTCATACCTCTGTAAATGTTTCCTCCGCCAATTACGATGGCCACCTGTACCCCCAGTTCGGTAATGGACTTGATATCCTGCGCATACTGTCCAATGACAACAGGATCCATACCAAAGCTCTTATCACCCATTAATGACTCACCGGAAAGCTTAAGAAGAATGCGTTTGTATTTGGGCAGCATGCGATTGAATTTAGCGCTGCGAAGATAGGGGAAAAGGAGCAAGAATGCCAGAAGTACCGGGAACCCTGTATGAGCTCATACCAGGCTGGTAGCCAGTATTTACACCCAGTTGTTCTTGTGGGCCAGTGTGATCACCTGTGCCCGCGAATTGACATGCAGTTTATCGTAAATATTTGCGATGTGCTTACGGACTGTAAGAACACTTAGCTGCAGTTCAGATGCAATCCGCTTGGCATCCCAGCCATTGACCATATGCTGCAGTATCTCCTTTTCGCGATCGGTAATATTCAGGGGCATCTGTGGTGAGCCATTGCGTTGCAGATCGGCATGCTCAGTAGTGCGGCTAAGCATTTGCAGCGCTTTGCGGGCAATGGCCGGACTCATGGGTGCACCGCCGGTTTCGAGCACATTTACAATAGCATCTTCGAGAACGGATGCAGGCTCATGCTTGAGTAAATAACCGGATGCGCCGGCTTTGATGGCTTCGAATATTTTTTCATCATCGTCAAAAACCGTGAGTACAATGAAATGCACCTGTGGATACAGTGATTTAGCGATGCGGATAGTTTCAATGCCATCCATTGCCGGCATTTGAAGATCCATAAATACAACCTGGGGCAGTAGAGCATGCGGGAGTCCTTTGAGTTCTTCGAGGCACTCATTTCCATTGGCCGCTGCAAACACAAGTTGCAGGTTGCCCGATACTTTTATTTTCTGCAAAAAGGTATTCCGGTTTACGGAATTATCTTCTGCCATTGCGATTCTGAACTGCATAGGCTTCAAATTTGAGGTGTTCCGCTGCCATGGCCAATAATCAAATTGTAGTAGGGCCTATCGATACAGTAGTGCCGGAAGGAGTGGCCGGTTTCCAGTTGACCACCCATCCGCCGGTGGAAGCCCGTTTGCGCATATTTTCCATACCATTGCCTCCGCCAGTTAATTTACTATTTTCTGTCCAGATGCCCCGGCCATTATCGGTGATAATTATTTGCCAGCTGTCTGCTGCTTCAATATGTATCTGCACCCTGTTGCCTCCGCTATGCCTTACGGCATTTACCAGGGCTTCCTGTACAATCTGGTACAGGTGAAATGCCTGCGTGGGAGGCAGGCCGGTATCCTGCACCACGTTCTCAGTAACTTCTATTTCGATCTGCGGATAACTGGGGGCAATTCGTTTTACAAGAATCTTTAACCGGTCGCTGATGGCTGTAAGCGTGAGCGCTTCCTTATTAAGTGCCCATATGGTGTCGCCCAGTTGTGATACAATAGACCGGGAATTGTTGTGTAATTCATGGAGTGCTATTATTTCCTGGTCATCACGTCCTTCTGTATGTATCACATCGAGATTTGAGGCGATAGAGGCGGCATAGGCGCCAAGGTTGTCGTGCAGGTCAGCCGCTATCCGTTTACGTTCATTTTCTTCTGCTGTGGCCACAGCTTTCTGTGCCATATCCTTTTCTTTTTCCAGCATGAGGCGCACTTTGAGTTTTTCGCGCCGGCGATAACTTTCAAAAAGAATGAGAGCCACCACCGCTACAAAAACAACAGCAGCCACAGTGAGATAAAAAAGGTTGTTTTTTCGGGTCAGATCCAGTTTCTGTTGTATGATCAGGTTCTCCTTTTTCTGCACTTCATACTTAGTCTGCACTTCGGCAATCGCCTGGGCTGAATTGGCGAGATAAAAGGAGTCTTTTGCGCTAATAATACGCTCCAGCGTTTCCTGGTACAAAGAATCTCTGCCTGCATATTTATAGGCCCGTGCCAGTGCCTGGTAATAGTCGAGTCGGAGGTTCACGTTATTGGCGAATATACGACCCACCGGTTGAGAGGAATCAGCCACATTCCCCCGGAGAAGGGCCTGCCGGCACAATTCAATTGCCTTGTCTGCCTGTCCGGTTTCGAGGTAAAAATCCACGAGGGTGAGGTTATCATCCAGCCACATGGCACCATCATTGGTCTGGCGACGCACATCGATCATTTGCCGCAAGGCCATCTCCGCTTTATCAAACTCTTTTTTACGGATATAAATTGAGGATTGACGTTGGAGCGCATGAGCCAGGTTAGACAGGTTTTGCTCTTTGCTAAACAGGCCCACTCCCTTTCGGATATAGTATTCGGCAGAATCGAGCTTTTGGAGCTGCAGATATGCATCGGCCATGTTGGTATAAATAGCTGCCAGCACCGGCTCATAACGCAGGTCATGGGTATTATAGATCAATGCCCGCTGCAGCCAGGTAAGTGCTATCCGTGGGGCGCTGCGTTGCAGGGCCACTGAACCAATGGTATTGATATTGGCGCCAATGGTGAGTGTGTCGCGGTATTTTTCAGCTTCATTGACGAGTTTGTAGAGAACAGTCAATGCATCGGAATAGCGTAGCTGACCGCCCAGGTACAGCGCTTTCTGCCGTTCCAGTTTAAATTTTAGATCGCGGACATTGTTATCTTCTGTGTGCAGGCTTTTGATCACAGGATCGATAATAGCGAGTGCTGTATCGATCCAGCCCCATCTGTAATTCATATTGGCAATGGCTAGTTCAGCCAGGACACGATCGCGCTGGTCTCCTACTTTTGCTGCCAGCCTACGGGCATAGTTTGCGTAATATTCCAGTGTATCGCGATGCAGGCTGCGGCTTTCTTCACAAAGCTGTAATATGGCTTTAAGTTTCCCCTGCTCGGTTGATTGTGTCCAGACCTGTCGTTTCAGGCTATCGATAATACGGGTTTGGGCTGTGCCGGAGGCGAGCCAGAAAGCAATAGTGACGAGGAAAAGAGTAGCCTTTTTCACTTACACCAAATATATTCATTGGTAGCTGCTTTTCCGAAAGAGAGGGGTCGGCTACTACAAATTGAGTATATCCTGCTGTAATAAAAAAGGCCATCCGTGCTACGGATGGCCCTGAAAATATTTGCCTGCGGGGATTTTAGCCCAGTGCTACGCGTTTAAACGCAGTAACCTGTACATCACCGGAATCTTTGAGGTATTCACCCACTGTTTTGCCGCCATCTTTAACGAAAGCCTGCGCAGTGAGGGTATTTTCTTTGAAGAATGCACCCAGTTTGCCTTCAGCAATTTTGGCCAGCATTTCTTCGGGTTTGCCTGCCATTTTGGGGTCTTGCTTCATTACGTCTACGATGATAGCTTTTTCACGTTCCACCACTTCGGCAGGTACGCTGCTGGCGTCAACCGCTACGGGGTTGAGGGCAGCGATCTGCATGGCTACATCTTTACCGGCTTCGGCAGCTTCTTTATTAAGACCTACCAGCACACCGATACGGTAAGCGCCGTGAATATAAGAAGCTACATAAGGAGCATCTACTCTTTCAAACTTGGTGATACCGATCTTTTCGCCGATAGCAGCCAGTTTATCATTGATGAGGTCAGCAATTTTTGTACCGCCAACGGTAGCATTGCTGAGTTCTTCTGCAGTGTTTACGTTATTAGCGATAGCTGCATCGGCAATGCTTTGGGCAAATGCGATGAAGTCAGTGTTTTTGGAAACGAAGTCTGTTTCGCAGCTGATGCAAACCACGATACCGCTTTTATTGTCAGCAGTAGTCTGAGCGATCACTACACCTTCTTTCGCTTCACGGTCACTTCTTTTAGCTGCTACTTTCTGGCCTTGTTTGCGCAGCCAGTCAATGGCGGCTTCGAAATCGCCATTGGTTTCTGTAAGAGCTTTACGGCAGTCCATCATGCCGGCGCCAGTAGCCTGACGCAGTCTGTTGATATCCTGAGCACTGATTGTTACAGTTGACATGTTCGTTCGTTTAAGATAAAATTGAAAAATGGGATGCGGGTTTTCTGTGTGGCGGCTTCATTACTCATGAAAGCGGAGCACATTACAGAGAACCTGGTTCCTTATCTTCTGCCACCGGGGGCGCCACCACCACCGGGAGTGCGGCGACGTTGGCCACCACCCTGTCCGCCACCAGCACCGGGACCACGACCACCGCGGCCACGGCCACCACGACCACCTTCAGCCTGGGCTTCAGCCTCGAGGCGGGCAGCGCGTTTTTCTTTTTCGTCATCGGCATTATCATCGCTGTCTTCGTCTTTGGCAGCCTGACGCTCAGCCAGACCTTCGGCGATTGCAGCAGTGAGGTAATTAACGATAATAGCGATTGACTTGGTAGCATCATCGTTGCCGGGGATAGCGAAGTCAACTTTATTGGGATCGCAGTTGGTATCAACTACACCAAAAGTTGAAATACCCAGGCGTTTGGCTTCAGCCAGCGCGATATGCTCATGACCGATATCTACCAGGAAAAGAGCGGCAGGTACACGACCCAGTTGAGCGATACCACCCAGCACCTTCTCCATTTTATCTTTATCGCGTGAAAGAGTGAGACGCTCTTTTTTAGTGATGCTGTCGAAAGAACCATCGCCCAGCATTTTTTCAATGCTTTGCATTTTTTTCACGCTCTTACGAACGGTGTTGAAATTGGTCAGCATACCACCGAGCCAACGTTCTGTTACGTAAGGCATATTTACACGTCTGGCGCATTCGCTGACGATATCCTTAGCTTGCTTTTTGGTACCTACGAAGAGGATTTTTTTACCGCTGCGGGCAATTTGCTTCAGCGCGGCTGCAGTTTCCTGCAGGCATTCAACGGTCTTGTTCAGATCGATGATATGGATACCTTTCTTTTCAGCAAAGATGTAAGGCAACATCTTGGGGTTCCATTTCTTTTTGAGGTGACCGAAATGAACTCCAGCTTCCAGCAGTTGCTGTTGTAAGGATGTATTATTTTCCATTGTCTGTTGTTGTTATTAGTTGATGATTGAACCGGGCGAGCACCAGGCCAGCAGCCTGACAATCGAAACCGGCAGAACAAAGCCATTAGCGTTTGCTGAACTGGTAGCTTCTTCTCGCTTTCTTGTGACCGAATTTCTTTCTTTCCACAGAACGAGGGTCGCGTTTCAGCAGACCGGCAGCTTTCAGTGCAGGGCGGAACTCAGGATTGAGGTCAACCAGTACACGAGAGATACCCAGCATGGCAGCTTCAGCCTGACCTTTAATACCACCACCGGCTGCATTGATCTTAACGTCAAATTTGCCAACAGCGTCAATGGTTTTAAAGGGGCGCTCTACCTGATTTTGCAGGTATACCAGCGGAAAATATACTTTGTAGTCTTTGTCGTTTACAGTGATCTTGCCGTCTCCTTTGCTCAGGAAAACGCGGGTCACCGCTTCTTTCCGACGTCCTACGCCATTTTTTTGCTTTTCCATTTATGTTATTTTGTAGAATGTAAAAATTGAGGCTCATATCCGGCTGGCCGGATGCTGATACCGGTTTAGAATTTCAACTCCTTGGGTTGTTGTGCAGCATGCGGATGCTCAGCACCTACATACACGAATAATTTTTTGTACATCTTGCGACCCAGTCTGTTTTTAGGCAACATACCTTTTACTGCACGCTCGATCACCACTTCAGGACGACGCTTGAGCAGGTTGCTGGCCGTTTCTTCTTTCAAACCACCAGGATAACCGGTGAAATGATCATAGACTTTTTGATCCAGCTTGTTACCGGTAAGTACAACTTTCTCACAGTTGATCACGATGATATAATCACCAGTGTCAACGTGGGGAGTGTAAGAAGCTTTGTTTTTTCCGCGCAGAATGGCGGCAATACGGGAGCACATACGACCTACGGTTTGATTAGTACCGTCCACAACATACCAGTTGCGCTTAACGGTAGCCTCGTTCGCATGTTTGGTAGTGAAATGTAATTTACTCATTTTTAAAACTTTGTGCCGATTTACCGGCGGTTCTTGATAATTTGACAACCGAGCTATCCCTCAATTATCACCCTTCCGGTTGCCCGGAAATTGGGGTCGCAAAGATAGCGAGGCGACCATTGTTTTCCTACAAACGGGATAAGTATTTTTTATCGCACTTTTGTAATAAATTGAAAATCAATAAAAATATTGTAGTGTAAAAAAAGTCTTGCGAGAAGTTGGTAGGTTGCCAACTTTTTGTAGCTTTGTGACGGCTCTTTGTCAGGAAAATACCATAAAACTGTGTTTATTTTCCCCATGCCAGGTATGATGTCATAAGTAGGTTGCACTTCCTTAAACCTTATTTTATGACAATAATATATTTGAACCGTGTGAATGAGTTTGCACAAAAACATGCGGAAACCCGCAAAAACCTGGCTACCTGGAAATGGACAGTGGAAAATGCCAGCTGGAAATGCAGTAAAGATGTGCTGTTCGATTTTCCCCGCGCACGTATGCTCGGAAAGAATATGGCCCGTTTTGAAATTGTCCATAATAAATATCGCCTGGTGGCTTTTGTGGATTACGAAGATCAACTGGTAGAAGTGCGGTTTATTGGTACACATGCCGAGTATGACCGTATAGATGCTGCCCATATTTAAACCTTATAAACCTTCATACTATGAAACAATGGTATCTCATCGAAAATGCGGATGAATATGCCGCCGCCTGCCTTCGTTACGAACAGGTACGCGAAGCTGCCAAAGGCAGTGAAGAACATCGCGAAAAAATGCTGCTCGCCCTCCTTATCAGCACTTACGAAGAAAAACAATGGAATGCGCCTGACCTTGATCCCATTGAACTGATCAAAATACGCATGGAAGAGTTTGGCTATACTGCCTCAGACCTTGCCAAAGTATATGGCGATAAGGGTACCGTTAGCAAAGTACTTCATTATAAACAGGCCCTTTCACTGACCATGATCCGTAAGTTCAGCAATTTTCTGCGCATCCCTCCCGAAGCGCTTACCCGTGAATACTCGCTAATCGGCCAGGCCTGATCCTGCTATTTACTTTTAATGCAGCGCTATTGCCCGGTAAATATGGGGAATGCGCTGTTTTTAGATTTGGCTGGATAAACATTTGCATAATCGGGTTAATTGACCTTTACTGCCAGCGTGCCCGCCGCGACAGTACCTCGCTGTGCTTCCTGCAAACAGCAGTGCAAAAGGCCGACCGGTCAATTGAATCAATGCGTTCATATAATAAGACAGCCGTATTGCTTAAATTGCCGGAATCAAATTGCGAACGATTATGCTTACCCATGCCCTTGGCCGCTCCAGCTTTGGCGACCCTGCTCACACCGGCAACCTGCTATCTGCTGAAGAAGCGAATGCCCTGCTTGAAGAGTGGGTTCCTAATGAACGGCTTCGCCTCCACATGAAGCAGGTTGCTGCCGTTATGAAAGCCTGGGCTCTCCATAAGGAACAGGCCGACGCACTCACCGCCCGTAAATGGGAGCAGGCCGGACTCCTGCATGATGCTGATTGGGAAAAATATCCCAACGATCATTGCCGCATTATCATCGAAGAACTCGAACGCCGCCAGATTGACCCGGAAGTCATCCACTGTATTGCATCGCATGGTCCACGCTATTTTGGGGTGGAACCGCAAAGTAACATGGATAAGATGATCTATGCCTTTGACGAACTGTCTGGTTTTATTCATGCAGCCGCACTGGTAAGGCCCGACAGATATGAAGGACTGGAAGTAAAGAGTGTGCTGAAGCGATTAAAAAGTCCCTCCTTTGCTGCACAGGTCAGCCGCGAAGACATTGCAGATGCTATAGCCCGTATTGATTACAGTCTGGAAGAACTTATTCAATTCATTATTGATCATCAACGCAACGTACAATGAATAAAATCATCTGCATCGGCGAGGCATTGATAGACATGATCTGTACAGACAGAGGCGAAACCCTGTCGAACGGACAGCATTTTGTCAAAAAACCGGGAGGAGCCCCTACTAATGTGGCAGCGGCTGTTGCTGCTTTGGGTGGCCGGGTAGATATGCTGGCAAAAGTGGGAACAGACCCTTTTGGTCAGCATCTCAAAGAAGTACTGGAAACTTTTGGTGTGGGTACCCGATGGCTCCTGCAGGACTCCCGCTATTTTACAACCCTTGCATTTGTGTCATTGCTGCAAAACGGCGAACGTGATTTTTATTTCAGCCGGGGAGCAGACGGACAGTTAAGTACCGCAGACCTTCATCAAATCGACCTGGAGGGTTATAGTTTTGCCCATTTCGGTTCGGCTACGGCTTTTCTTCCGGGACCATTACAGGATACATATGTGACTCTCCTGCAGGAAGCTATCCGGAAAAAGCTTTTTATCAGCTTTGATCCCAACTATCGCCACCTTCTTTACAGAGATTGCCGGGATTCCTTTATTGAACAAAGCTGGAATTTTCTGCGTCAATGTAATTTTTTCAAACTAAGCGATGAAGAAGCATTACTTATAACCAGCTGTTCCAGTCTCGAAGAAGCTGCAAATCATTTGTTGCAGCAAACCAATTGTGCTTTTGCCATTACACTGGGTAGCCGGGGTGCTTTACTGGGTTACGAAGGCGCTATTTATACTGTACCGGGTATAGCTGTGAAGCCTATTGACACCACTGGTGCCGGCGATGCTTTTGTGGGAGCTGTATTATACCAATTGCAGCAGACAGGTATGCACACAGCTAAAAAGGAAAGCGCAGCTTACTGGCAACAACTAATCTCGCTTGCCAACAGAGCGGGAGCACGCACCTGCGAATACCTGGGAGCGATGGAGGCATTCAAACATTTAAATAAAGGCATTTTCGATTGACTGCTATGCGATACGTATGCCTTTACAGGTGATAGCGATGTGTGAGATCAATATAGATACCATTGGTCCAGCCAAACCCATCCTGCCCGGCATATTCACCCCCGCCTGCATCCAGCCCAATATCTACTACGTTGTATTTCTCCATCATCTTACCACTGCGCTCATAAACTTTCCTGTTTAGGGAGACCCAACGCGCTGCTATTTCTTTGGCGAGTTGCGTAAAGCCATACGCTTCCAGCCCCTGTATAGCTATCCATTGAAGCGGAGCCCATCCGTTTGGTGCATCCCATTGCTGTCCGCTTACATGCAACGTGGTAAGAAGCCCCCCTGGTTGTAAAAAATCGCTGGCGAGCTGACGAGCCACATGCATGGCCTGCTCTGGGGTTGCTATGCGGGCAAATAGTGGAAAGACGGCTGCCAGTGTGCGACATGCTGACCGGCTCCCGGCAACAAAATTGTAATCGAAATAAAATTCCCTCTTATCATCCCAGCAATATTGCTGAATGGCGGCTGCGCGCTTCTCTGCTTTTTGTCTGAATAATGCTGCCTTTTCTTTTTGAGCAGTTCTATCTGCAGCAAAGGCTATCAGCTGTTCCTGCAGATACAGCAGGCAATTGAGATCGACCGGAATAATATCAGTTGTATTAATACTCTCAAATGAGTCGGGGTCCATAAACCAGCGGCTGCTGAAATCCCAGCCCGATGCTGCTCCGGCGCGAAGATGCCGGTAAATCAACTGATCTTGCTGAGCACTGTTAGCAGCCAGTTCCACATCCTGACGGTATGCTTCCGGACGAGGCGTATCATGTACGTCCCAGTAACGATTAAGATATTCTCCATCTGGCATACGTACTACCTGCAGCACTGCACCCGTACCGTCCAAAAAATCTGCATCACTCATCCACCATGTATATTCCTGTTCCAGTGGTTCAAGATAATGGCTCAGCACCTGCTCTCCTTTTACCTGCATCAGCAACTGTACCATTTGGGAAAAAAAGGGAGGTTGCGAACGACCTGTATAGTAAGTACGATTACCGTTGGGAACATATCCGATATGCCGGATGAGATAGGCAAAATTGTTGACCATATTTTCCAGCATAACAATCTGTCCGGTCAGCGGTAATCCCAGCATCGTAAAAAAACTATCCCAGTAATATATTTCACCAAAACGCCCTCCAGGAACAATGTAGGGAAACGGCAACGTTATGAGTGAGCTGTTTTCTTGCACCGGCATACGCGTAAGATGAGTCCACAGCAATGCCACATGCTCATCGATGGTGCAGGTTTCCTGATGTAAGCAGGAAGAGCCGGCCCGCCCGGGCACGCTGAAATACTGTGTCACGAATGCAGCAAGGTCAAAGTCATCCTGCCGGCGCAGCTGCCGGTATGCTTCCAGGATTACAGGTATCGGTTGAAGCGGGATACAATCTACAAATGTCTTACTGTCTGCAAAGACGGCTCCCAGCTGTACATCTTCAAAAAGCGGATGTGCTTCATAAATTGCTGTTGCCATTATTAAATTTCTTATTAAAGAAACAGATTACGGATGATGTGGCACCGCCAGCGAACTGCTTTGCTGCTTTACCATTTTGTGGCGGCTGAAAAAAATTATACACAACACCAGAATGGCCATGGGTACGAGAGAAAAGTAAAACGCTTTTGCCCCTCCGATGTTCTTGAACAGATAACCTACCAGCCTCGAACCCAATGTGCCGCCAACGGCCGAATATACCACCAGCAGCGAAGCCATGGGACTATGCAGGGGCTTTTCAGTCGCGCTCAGCACAAAGGAATTTATTAATGGATATAAAGGAGCCAGAAAAAAACCGATCATTGGAAATATATATCCGATAAGCGGTACATCTGCCAGCGAATCGGTACCCAATGGCTTTACATCTTTCGTTGCTGGTAATACCAGTATTACCATTAATGCTGCTCCGGCCAGGCAGGCCAGCAGTATCCAGCTCCAGGGTATTCGTTTAACCAGTTGCGAGGCTACATACCGGCCCAGCGCTATCGACAGCATCAGAATGACTGCCATATATACGCTGGTTTTCTTGCCCAGGTGTAAAACCGTTTCATTGAAACGGGGCAGCCAACTCATAATTCCCTGCTCTGTCATTACATACATAAAAGCGGCGATAATAAACACGATCACCAGCGGACGGCGTTGGAGCAGCAGCATCTGAAAAAAATCGTTTTTAAAACTGGTGCCAGGCTTTGCATACTGCAAGTCAAATTTTGTACTGAGCAGCAGCAGAAACGAAAGCGCAATCAGGCCGGCGAGTAATAAATATATCCTCAGCCATGCGTCGGGATCTGTATCACTGTAAAACTGCGGAAAGATGATGTAGCCGGCAGCTATGCCAATCATGAAAAAACTTTCAATAGCACTCAGGAGACTTTTATGCTCACTATCGGTTGAAGTAACCAGGCCTATCAGCGTATACACGGATACTTTTACCACGGCAAAAGAAATACCCACACAGGCAAACAATAACTGTACGGTACCAAAAGAGTTACCGAAGTACATGGCGAGGCTGCCTGCAAATACCAGACCTAACCCTATCAGCATTCCGCGTTTATAGCCAAGGCGGGGCAGAAAAGCGCCAATCACAAAAGAAACAGCTGCGATAGACAGGTCTTTAAACGCCTCGAGTGAGCTGGCCTGTACTTCATCTACATGATACGTGTTGATTGACTTTTGAATAAGTATGCCAACGCTGTTAAGCAGAATAGCAAATACGAAATAATTAATAAAAAGTGCGAGCTTAATCCTGGAATTTGACATAAACAACCGTTTTGAAGGCAGGGATTAAAAACGCTTCAGCAATGAGTCGCCTTATAAGGAACCACCCGGTACCAGCACAGCATCGAGTGTGACTTCCCGGGGCGTGGTATTATTAGCCAGGCAGGACAGCATTTGTGAAAACGCAAGTTTACCCAGTTTAAAGCCACTCGTTTCCACGTAAGTAATCTTTGGCTTATACAGTGTGGGTATGAGTCCATTACTGATACTGATGACGCCAATATCTTCCGGCACACGCAGATTGAGCTCATGAATAGCGTACATAACACCAATCAGGATCAGGTCGCCCATACAAAAGACCACGTCATACTTTCCTTTTTCCTTCAGGGCTTCGAGGGCAACCCTGCGGGACTCTACAATACTTTCGGGGTAATCGATGTCGATAATTGTATCGGGTGACTGGCTCGCGAAAGTTTCTTTGAATGACGCACAACGCATTTTAGTAATACTGAGGTGCGGATGCCCGAAAAGGCCGAGTACCCGCTTTTTCTTTTTTTCTATTATCGCATTGGCGGCAATAGCTGCGGCAGTATTATCTGCCTGACACACCTTATTATAACCTTCGGCTTCGGGTACACGGTCAAAAAAGACAATAGGCACATCCATTTCACGCAGTTTGCGGAAAGGAGTCATATCTTCTATTTCTGTAGAAATTGAAACGAAAAGCCCCATGATCATCCGCTTCCGAAACAGTTGAAGATTGGCCATTTCGATCTGTAGCTGATCGCGTGACTGCATGATGAGAAGTGAATAGCCATGCAGGCGGGCTTCTTCTTCTACTGCCGCAATAAAGGAGTCGTAAAAAAAATTGTCAACAGAAGGCACGAGTATCCCCAATACATTGCTTTGCCTTGTACGAAGCTGTACCGCGTTATTATTAGGCTCGTATTCCAGCGCTTCGGCCAGTTCTTTTACTTTTCTTTTGGTGGAGTCGGCAATATCAGGGTGGTCTTTAAGTGCCCTGGATACAGTAGAAACACTTATACCCAACACAGTGGATAATTCCTTGAGAGTGCTTTGCTGCATAATTACCCCCATCGTTTAGTTTGATACCAAATAAGCAATCGTACCACAATATAAAAAAAATATGCGCACCAGTCCAGTGGTTTTCACCTGACTTTGGTGCGCATACTTCTTTATTAATAAATACTATTAGTAACGACTGCCTGCGGGTTGAAAACTGCGCCAGCTATGCCAGAACTCCTGGTAAGCGGGAAGAGGTTTTAAGGAAGGCAGGTTGTCAATAGATGTGCCATCTATCCGATATCGGTTGGTATTCTGATACAGGGTATCGCCTGAAAGCTTAAAAAAAATATCCATCTGCGGTCTCTGCAGGGCAAAAAAACTTTGGCCATCGGCAGCAAGGACCAGCAGTAGTGGCTGTGCACCCAGTGTATCCTGTATGAGCCGCTCCTGCCTGAGCCTGTTCCAGTCATAGGCGCGGCGGCTTTCGCCGGCACTTATTCCTATGACCCATGATTTTTCATTCCAGGAAAGACTGTCTGAACCGGTCAGTGACTTTCGGCTACTGCCATTTTCGTAATTGAATGTGCTGTCATAATTGGATACGAATGCCGGATCGGGCTGCATGATGAGAGATCCCGGGTTGAGCTGCAGCCATTGCTGCAATGTGGTTTGGGTGCTGAAGAGCTCCTTTAGTTTTGTGCCTTTTAGTTTACCAGCTACCGCCTCTCCCGTTGCCTGGCGCCACCAGCTATGTGTTTCTTCATCTTCGAGCATGGCATTGAAGTGATCCATACCAACCAGCCTGAAACGTGCGGGCTTTCCATTTACGATGGGTTCAAAAATGCGACCAGTACGGCATACGGTGCAATAAGTAACCAGCACCGGTTGTCCGTTGATGCGGTCCTGCACCTGATGGTGATACCCTATAAACTGAATGGGATAAGCTTTTGCCACCTCTCCGATACGTATGCCGATCACCAACCTGTTTGTATCAACCTGGTTTGAGGCGGCATTGGCCATGGCCAGGGTTTGCGGCTGGCGAAACATCTGATCGGCCGCCATTACGAAGTTGGCAAAATAAGCTACCGCTGCCAGTAATAATAATGGAGACAGCAACAACCATTTTCTGCGCCATGATGAGCGAAAAAGTCCTGCCAGGAGCATTACTCCAAAGACGGCTCTGAATACCCAGCGCCAGGTATACAGAAAATAGGCCAGCGGCAGACTGTTCATACGCTGACTGCCTGGCATGGGCATAATAAAATAAACGTTGGCAATTTCAAACAACAGGAGGCCCAGCCAGCCGATCCAGAATATTTTTTTCATGGAACTCCGTTTAGTTTAGATAAATGAGGCCTGCCGGCCCTTCCTGAAACAGGTATCATTTTCCCGTTATCCGTAATGGTTTTATCATAGCTATTTGTCGCGGTCAAAGAGCGTTTCATCCAAAAACAACCAGATGTTACTTTGCTTCGCTCTTAATTAAAGCCGCACTATAAAAGAAACGCTTCCATTGCGGCCATCAGATGGCCATATGCCGGGCCCCGGATAAAAGGTAGGCCGTTTGGTAAAATACTGGTTATTGAACAGGTTATTGATATTGGCTCTTACCTCGAGATTACCCGAAATGCGATAGGATGCGTTTGCATCCAGCAACCCATATGATGGTACCAGGCCTACCGCACCTGTGGTCTTCAATGGTTCCTTTGTATTCAATGCATCGGCATACGAGCTGGCAGTAAAACTGTACAGCAGCGAGAAACTGGCCTTGCGATAACGTACAGAAGCTCCATTGCGGGTAATGAGTGCCGGAGCAGACTCTACCCTGTTACCGCTTACATCAACATTATTATTGCCGGATTTCACAAATGCATTTCTGTAGCGGGCATCCGTAATGGCTGTGGAGCTGAACAGGGTAAGCCCCATTTTACCAGACAACATAAAGTCGGCCTGCACAAACATCTCCAATCCTTTGGTAAAGGAGTTGCCGATATTGGTACGATAGGTATAGAAATTGCCCAGGTTATCTGTTTCGGACAGTGTGCCGAAACGATCCTGATAGCGAAGCACAAACGCACTTACATCCCAGCGCAGAAAACGCCAGCTGCCCCTGAAGCCGAGTTCTGCATTATATCCTTTTGCATCTTTGATATTCGGATCAACTTTTTCGTATAATGAACCCGGAATAAGATCCTTAAAGAGCATGGGATGATATGCCTGCGACCAGCCGCCGTAAAACTCACCGGCATTATTGAGACGATATGAGAAGTTGACACCCAACAGCGGGAATCTGTGCCGGATGCTAACCGGCAATTCACTGGCCGGATAGTATACGATTGTGCCACTCATATCTGTTTTGCCCGATTCAACCCGCACACCGGCATTAATGCTGAGATGCGAAGTGATTTCAAATTTATTCTCGGCAAAAACAGCCATATTGCTGGTACGCAAATGCACATCTCTGCCCCATACCGGATCTGCCAGCGTAAGATCGTACTCGGTACCCGTTGTGCCCTTACCCAGTTGTGTACGGTGCAGGTCATTGTTCATATACTGCAGACCTGCTGCCAGTGTATGCAACCTTGAACCGGTTTTATACTCCTGCAAGACCCGTAATTCTGTTGTGTAACTATTGAACCGGTCAATATCCACCTGCCGGTTATTGTACTGCATGGTGGTGGCATTGATGGTGTCCATTACATTGGTGGGCTTATCAAACTGCACACTATTACGCCTGCCCAGCACAGCTGAACTCAGGAGTTGAATGCGGGTGGCATCGGCGAGTTGCCAGTTGACCGTAATGGAAGGCACGTGAATATCGGGGCTAAAATAATTACGCGAACGGGTTGCCTGTCGTGGATCCTCATAAAACATACTATCTGTCAACGCTCCCGGTATCCGATACAGGTATTTGGATCGCGACCAGTCGAGCCGTACAGAGAAACGGGGAGAGGCATCATAAGCGAGCATCACAGATTGAGCTTCCGATTCTGTACGTTCGTTGTGCCGGTAGCCATTTCTTGTTTTACGATGCATATAGGCATAATACCGGAATTTGCCTGATTTTCCGCCGATGGCATTATAGGTGCTTAATAAATTAAAGCTACCAACGGTGTTAATGCTTTCGAACGAAAAGGGGCGCGTTGTATCACCCTGTTTGGAAATATAATTGAGCATACCGCCAAACTGTGCACCGTATTGCAGCGATCCGGTACCGCGCACCAGCTCAATGCGGGCAATACTCTCCATCGGCATACTATAGTGGCTGGCAGGGTAGCCATACATATCTGAATTGGTCAGTGCGCCGTCTTTTCGGATATTGAATTCCCAACCCCGATGCGGGTCAAGTCCACGGGCTGCAATATTTACCTGGTTGCCTGTACCATCCATATCATATACAAATACGCCGGGGATTTTGGCAAATAACTGACGGCCTGTTTTGTTGGTAATATCTGCCGGGCTTTGAGCGAGGTCAATGACCTCCGTTTTCTTTCCAGCGAAAATAAACGTGCCCTGCACAGACGGCAGTGGTTTAATAATGTTCTGATGGAGATAAGCTGTTATTACTACACTATCAAGTGACCTTGTTTTACCGATGGTATCCTGCCGGGCTGCCAGCAGCATGGGTAAGAGAGCAAAGCCTGCTCCAAGAATTTTTTTTCTCATAACTAATAAATTAAAAAGAGGCGTCTGTAAAGAATTACAACGCCGTAATCGAATGCTTATATTGTATCAAACTTATGTGGCCGGTATAGCATTGAAGCTATACCGCAGGAATTGGTCTGTTTTAAAAAGGGGGCGTCCGTAAAGAATTACAACGCCGTAAAATCGAATGCTTATATTGTATCAAACTCTTGTGGTAGCAGTGGTTTAACTTTTTTACGGTTTTAAAAAGTGGGCGTCCGTAAAGAATTACAACGCCGTGACGAATGCTTATTGAAATAACCGATTTACAATTTTATTCGGCACCATCGGTTCGGGCTCTGTCTACCGCATAGTTGCCTACGTTTGTTCCCACTACCAATCCAATTTCACAATCGCTGCGGTAATGAATGCCGCCATACATACGCGACAGAGATGCTTCCTGTGCCATAGCCTTATAACTTTCCGCTTTATCGGGTACAATATGACCCAGTATAGCCGCTGCAGCTCCACTGAATGTGGAGTGACCGGAGATGAATGCGGGGAAATTGGGAATACCGGTGAGTGTTTTAATACGTGGATCTAACTGGGCAGGCCGGGGATTGAAATAATGATATTTTGTATCCCAGCACACAATAGCTGCATCCATCAATGACATATTCAGTAATGCCATATTGCGCGCCCAGCGCACTTCACTAAAATTGAGCTTAATAAAATCTTCCGCTGCAATGAGATCCCAGTGACCGGGAGGTGTGGAAGTACCTACCCCATCGGCCCAGTAATGCACAATACGAATTCGCTCACGGGTCGGGTTAGTGACGAAACTGAGAATCTCTTCCGTTTCCTTTTTCATCAGATCACTTTTTACCGGAGGAGGTGCATCAGGGCGAAGCGAAATGGTGGTGAGTGAGTCAAACAAAAACGCTTTTACTTTACCAAACAGGGGCAGCATAGGCGGACGGCGGGGCACTTCGAGGCTGTACCAGGGAGTTTCGCCACGTGCAATACAATCTGTTTCAAGCTGTGTCCACTGCTGCTGATTACCTGCGGCTGCACCGGCCCGGTCGCCGCGGGCACGTGTTACAAATTTTTGTGCCACGGCCCTACCGAGTGCTTCGCCGGCTTCCAGATCGCTACGCACATTTGCTCCGGCAATAAGACGGGCCCGTTTGTGTTCTTCTGCTTTCTGATTGATATAATCCTGCTCGCCGGGAAATAATAATTTCAGCAACTCCACGGCTGCGCCGGCTACTACCGCATCTTCTGAGGGATAAGAAGGCAGTGTATTTTTGGGAACCAGCACTTTCAGCGTAGTATCTACCCGGTAAGGAGCCGCACGATTGTAGGTAGTTTTATAATGCCAGGCTGCTACCAGCGCGTCATATTGGGCCGCACTTACGTAAGCGTAGGCGCGTGCCGCATAGGGCGGATTGGCAAAAGGAAACAGTGGATAGGCCAGCGGGTTGTTGGCACTTGGAAATGGATAAGTACCATCGGCATTCTGATAGGGAGGCAGGTTATATTTAGCCACCAGCTCGCGCAATATCTCATTCCAGCGCAGTACAGCGCCCGCACTCCAGTATTTAACTATACGTTGTTCTTCGTTGCTGATATTTTCCTGCCAGCCTTTGATCTCATTAATCTGTGCAATATACTCGGGGGTATTGGTAGCAATAGGAGCAGCTACAGGAAACTCGGAGGCACTCGTGAGCAGCACGGGTTTCCAGGTACCGGCATTCAGATCCTGATTAGTTGGATTAAGTGCCGGAATATTATCGGTACGCCCTTCTACATCCTTATTACAGGCAGTAAAGAAAATAGCCAGACTGCCCAGTGCAGCAATGCCTGTGAAAATGATTTTTTTCATACTAGTTGGTTTTTGAAGGGGTTTTTGCAGTTGTTGTTTTCTTACTCAGGTCAAACACATAAAACAGGGAGCCATAAAAGCCGGTAGCCTGGCCCATGTTGCGGCCTGCAATGGTAGTATTGCCTCCGGCTACAACAGACAGCTGGGGCAGCCAGGGCAACACATATTTAAAGTTGGCCCCCACAGTAGTTGCATTCATCCGGTTGCTGGGAAAAGGCATGTTATTGCGGGTAATATCAAACCCACCCAGCGTAGTCCAGTTGTTGACGATCGCCTCTGCAATGAGCCGGTTATTGCGCCATCCTGTTCTGAAATTGAAACTGGCCGCATCGGGCATTTCTACCTTATTGGTATTATGCATGGTGGTGGTATAGTAAGAGTCACGGTCTATCTCGATATTGCTACGCAGCACGTAGGTAGCAGATCCGGTTACAAACCAATTACCCTGCTGAAAATCTGCCATCACACGAGCCTGGAGCGTTTTGCTGCGCATACCAATAGAGAGAGGCAGAAAATCGGCTACGTAATTGGTAAGCGGAAATGACACACCACCAATTCCAAACAGGGTAAGTTTGCCACCGCCACTGGTGCGGTGCTCATAGCCTCTCCATTTAAGGAAGAGACTGAGATCCTGCAGGCCATCGAGACCATGCAGGGTGCCGGCAGTAGCTTTTGTTTTTACATATGGTACAGAAAACAGTGCATTCAGCTTACGGCTGATGCCGTAGTTGCCCATCACACTATACATCTGTGTGGATACACGGCCGAGGTTCAGGTTTTCGCGTTTGCGGGTGCCTTCCCAGTAGTTTTTCCAGCTGCTGTAGCTGTACATGGGTCCCACACAAAAGGCATTTTTTTCCATCATAAGACCATCTATTTCTGTCTGGGCCCGAACCTGTGGTGCCAGCGCAAGCAGCAGTGCCGGCATTAGTATTGTTGAAAGCGTTTTACATCGTGGCATAGTGCAGTTGTTTTGTTGTTTCAGTTGCGGATGAGATTAAAATTTTATGCTCATTCCCAGGTTGATCACATAATCGGCAAAAGCAGCATCACCCTGTTGAAAAGTGCCGGTGGCTGCTGATCTTTCTTTATCGGTAACACTTTGCGTACGGTTACGTGCAAGGGCAACCGGCACAGTGAGGTACCAATTCGTCTTTTTACCCATGAGGCTTACACCGGGTTCAATTGCAATGGCATAGCCTGGTCTTCTAAACCCCTCGCTGCCGCCAAACAGGTCATATACGGGTATGCCATCGATACGGCCACCAGCCATTACGGTAAATTTTCCTGTCATATAACTGAAGCCTGCGCGTGCCATATACTGATCAGGTACACTGCAAATAGTTTCATTAGCCAGAGCCGGAGTGAGTGTTTCGCGATAAGTGCGGGTGCCATTTACCTCACGTGGATTGATCAGGTAAAACGCACTGGCATATACACCAAGGTTACGTGCTACATGGCGGTAAGCATTGACTTCGGCCGTAAAACCGGTGCCGCCGTCACCCAGTTGAATGGATTGGTCTACAGTGCGCAATTCGCTGCTTCCGTTAGGCCCTACATTGTGCCAGTAGTCCTGGTAATTGTAATCACCGGTAGCGAATTTGATACCCATGCCTACCTGTACATTCCCTTTATGTGCCTTTTTAGGATCAAATACCCAGTAATAAGCACTGGCCCGGATATCACCAAGACCAAAAGATTCGGTATTGCGGCGCTCGCGTTTTACGTATACACCATTCACGAGCCCGTGCTCATACAATGAAGAGCGTACGTTGGAAAGTAACGGCATATTAAGACTCAAAGACCAGCGGCTATTGAGCTTACGTACTATAGAAAGATCAAGTGAATGTGAATAATTAATAACTTCTGTATGTTGCTCGAGCCTTTCTTTCTGCTCCTCTTTGCCTTTGAAATGGCGGAAAGATCTGAAATAACGGTAGTTGGCATTGAATTGCCATTTGGTATTATCGGCAACGGGTTCCTGCAAGGAACAGGAAGAGCCAGTGCTGCGTATAGCCACGCAGCCCTGTGCTTCGCTACGCTGCTGTACGGCCAGGAGGCCCAGCAGCATAAAAAATTTTATGCGACGCATAAGTAAGTAGTATGGTTTTCGGGTGCAGGAAGACTGATTACTTCCTGAACTTCAGTTTCTGGACAATAAAATCGCCCACTTTCCGGCCATACTCTGTACTTACAATGCATGAACTGTGATAATGAATACCTCCATAAAAACGGGCCCAGTTATTCTCTTCTGCAGCCTGCCTGAAGGATGTATAGGATCTGCTGGGTATTCCGAATTCCAGCTCAGAAGTATCAGTATATGCAAAGTTGTCACCAAAGACCGATGTCAGTGCTTCTGCATTGGCAGCCGACACGGTAGAGTGACCACAGGTATATTCGGGGAAAGGGGGAGTTTGCAACAATGGTTGCCACTCGGGATCAATATATTTATTGATCACTGTTTCAGGACGCACGGTATTATGGCGGAATTTTTCGTCCCAGCAATGGATAAATGCATCAAACTGGGCAATAGCCGTAATTGCATAGGCATATACAGTAGCGGCATAGTCGGAGCCGGCTTTTTTTGCTGCAATACCTACTATGGCCATCCAGTGACCGGGAGGCGAAAACTTCTTGGTACCAAACATCACGTGCCCTGATACGTTTAACTTGAATGGATTGTCGTCCCAGAAATTAGCGATATGCTTTTGCTCATCGGTAAGATTGTCGACAGCTTTTTTAATAGCCATTACTTCCTTATAATAAGCGCTGTTGGTGTCTTTAATGTTGAAAGGAATGGGAGGCGGTGGTGTAAACTGATCTGCACTATCCAGCACGGCGGTGCGTATCTCCATCCAGTGGGGTTCCATGGCTGAAGTATAAGCAGGCGGTGTGGGCACCCAGCGGCCGGGTGTATCCATTACGGTATACTTGGGCGCACTGCGGGTCTGTGCATAGTTGTCGCCTTTACTCCATTTGATGATATGCTCTGCTACCTGGCTGGCGTAGGCCGATGTGGCTTCCAGCTCTTTAGCCGGCATGCCTTCATCGCGCATCAATTGCTTGAGGCTGTCTACATAGTCTTTCATGCTACCGGCAGGGAAAGTCACCGCTTCTCCTACCTGGCAAAAAGCGAGGAGTGAAGCGAAATTGAAATTTATGCCTGCTGTAGTATCAGGCGCAGGTGCGGCTTTCAGATCGTTGATCTGACCCGCCAGCGAATAATACCGATCAGGATAGCCTGCAGCGATGACTTCATAGGCAGCTACACTGGCATACATGTAATTACGTGATGCCACAATAGGACTGAAATTATTACCCATCACCACCGTATTCAGTTCGTGCACCATCTCGCTGAATTGAATAGGATCAGCCGCCAGTTTTTTATAGTTGTCTCCTTTACCTGTGCATGAAGTAAAAAATACCAGTGCCAGCAGAGAAATACCAACAAATGTTCTCACTTTCAATAATCTTTTATCGCTAAATACAATTCCTTCCATCTGCTTTTGCAGAATGGAAAAATAAACGTTCAATCTGATTCAGGAAAAACGAATGCTTATACATTCATTTCGGGAGGCTGACCGGTTACCTCTGAGTAACAGACAGGAAGTGTTTGAGTAAAAATGGGGAAAGAATGCCGTGATTGCTCTACAATCACAGACAATTCGGGATAAACATTTTTGTTGCTGTATTCACTCCAGAAGCTTTTTGCAAAACCTGCATAGTCACCGCCTTTTTTATCGGATGACTGCTGGTCAAGGCCATTCGCCTTTTTATAATAGTTGGAGCCAGCTGCTTTGATCTCATCTTTAGCACTGTTGGCAATACATTTCAGTACAAGGAAGCCATCTACCACTTTACTTTTTACATAGGTGTAATGTTTGCCATCCACTTCTACTTCGCCATAATGACGCTCAAATTCGGGCTGACTGATCTGGTAGGGAACCTGGAGGGGAATTTTTACTTCTATGAGTTCTGCCTCATCGTATTGCTGACTGTCGAGACGGGCCTCCAGTTGCTGATCTGCCTGGCTCTCCATCAGACTGGTAATAATACGGTAGCCGTACCAGTTGAAGAACAGCATAAGCAACAGAAATATGGCAGCTAATTTTCTCAAGGCAAATAATCACCAACAAGGTAAGATTTTTTTCAATAGTTATAAGTCGTCCCCTTATTTTATTTCACGGTAAAACTCTTCTTGTCCGGTTCATCCCCCCTGGCTGTCAACCGCTTCCGGAAAATGGGAAAAATCGATCTGTCCTGCAGCATGCCTTCAGGGCATCATGCCGGGCCATTAAAGTCAATGAACCTGCTTTGCAAGCACGGACAGAAAACAGCGAAACTATCCTTTCACACAGATTGTTTTATTAAACTCTGTGGTAAATTTGTTTGGGTTGCCTAACTACTAACCTGCATCTTCCATATGAAAAAAATATTCCTGATACTGCTGGCACTGGTTGTTGTTACTCTTTGCTGTATCTACCTCTTTATCCCTAATGTGGTGCAGCATTCCAGTGGTCATTCATCCCCTTATCGCTACGACGCTGTATTGCGCCGGCTCAAACAACCGGCCAACTGGCTTTGCTGGGCCGACAGGCAGTCTCTGCTGACAAAAGACGGGCTGCTTCACCTCAGCGATGTCAGTTTCCGTGCTGATAGTTTTTCGCAATCGGCTCTTTACTTCAGCCCGGTGGCCCCTGCGCAGGGCTACCAACTGCGCCTGGCTATCAGCCCTGTCAATGGCGACTCAACCCGCCTGCAATGGGAGTACCGCTCCGCCACTTCCTATAACCCCATTCAGCGGATCAACCGTTACAGGGAGGCTCAATCGGTGAGGAATGCACTTGATCAGCTGTCGGCCCATACCAACAGGTATTTCCGGCATATCGAAGGCGTGTACGGTTTTGCGATCAAGGAAGCCGTTGTGAGCGATTCATTGTTAATTTCCACATCCGGCAACAGCAGCTCCTATCCCGATATTCCTTTTATTTATTCCCTTATCGATAAATTATATAGTTACCTGCAGCAACAGCAGGCACAAACTTCAGGCGCTCCCATGCTCAATATTCTGCAGCAACCCGAAGGCGGTTATCTGACACGTGTGGCATTGCCCGTAACCCGTGAGCTGCCTCAGCAGCATGACATCAGCTTCAAACGCATGCTGGCCGGTGGTAATATTCTCATCACCGAAGTAAAGGGCGGTCCGGCTCAGATAGAAAAAGCATCGGCACAGATAGAGAACTATATCAAAGATTTTAAGCGCATGTCGCCCGCCATACCATTTCTGTCGCTTGTAACAGATCGCCGGCAGCAGCCAGACAGCACACAATGGATCACCCGCATTTATTATCCGGTGATGTAAATAATCTATTTGCCTGCAAAATCAATCAGCAAAGCGCTTCCGTTGTTGCGCACCACGAGGAAACACTGGCGGCCTGCTACCCGCACTCCGCGTATGTACCTTACCTCTCCTGTAATGGTCAGGCCAGGTATGGCCTGCACATCGAACCTGCCCGCTCCTTTGTTGATCAGCAGCTGTCCATAACTGGCATCGTAACGACCCATCTCAATATTATTTCCATAATAATTGCCGCCCACCAGAAAGTCAGGCAAGTTGTTGCCATCTGCATCTACCGGCACTGCGGCCTTTAGCGGCGAAAGCTGGGCTTCAAAAGGCAATGGCTCAATGGCGAACTGAAGATTTCCTTTATTAATGAGCACCACACTACTGAAATAGTCAGCCGACCATTTACCTGCATCATCCAGTTCTTTGCTGCCAAACAATTCCTGCAGCGATGCTTTTGCAAAATCAGCGGCGTATAAAAATTTCTTTTTCAGAATGGGCATCTGCTTTTCCAGTTCTGCTTTATTGGCAAATGGAATCTCTTTGTTTTGCAAATAATAGGTCAGCACCTGTTCCTTGCGGCCATTATGATCAAAGTCGGCATAGTAGAGACGTACGGGTTGAGCTGCACTGGCCTTCAGCCTGCTGTTCAACCCCAGGTTGCCTGCCAGCAGGTCGGGAAGTCCATCGTTATTTATATCAGCAACCGTCAGCATGTTCCACCATCCTTTTTCCACTGTGAGTGCCCGCCGGGTAAATCTGCCCTGCTGATTGATATAGGCTGTAACCGGTCCCCATTCCAGTGCGAGCAGCAGATCCTGATCGCCATCTTTGTCAATATCAGTCCACAAGGCCTGTGTCACAAATCCGGCTGTAGCCAATTCCGGAGCCACTTTCTCTGTCACATTGGTAAAATGACCTTTGCCGTCGTTTTGCAACAGGTAGGAAGTGGGCATTTGTCCATATGCCCAGGGCACTGCACGGGCGCCTATAAAGAGATCAACTGCCCCATCGCCATTAAAATCGCAGGGCTGTATGGTTGATGCGGTAAGATATAAGCTATCAAAAGCATCCGTCTTGCGGGTCAGCAACCCACTTGCACTACCCAGGTATAACCGGGGGGTGTTATGAAAATCCTTTCCATAAAACTCATTACCCCCACTCGCCACAAGCAGATCGGGATATTTATCATTGTTTACATCTGCCCACCAGGCATCCACATCTTCGTATACACTGTCTGCCAGCAATGCAGGCTGAGGCATAAGCGCAAAGCGACCATTTGGGTGCTGTACAAATACCGATGCCTGCTGATTGCGGGCGCCTCCGAGAAATATATCATCGAGGCCATCTCCGTTTATGTCGGCTACTGCTGCAGCAGGTCCCTCGGTTGATACCATATGCGGGATCAGCGGTTCGCGGTCAAACTCTACAAAATGATTTTCACGGTGCACATAATTCAATCCCGATGCAGCAGTAACATCCTGCATATTGCGACCTTCCGGTTTATTTCTGTTTCTGATACGACTCAGATCAAATGACGGAAGCCCCTGCCGGTAGGTCAGCTCCATCTGTCCTCTGCTGGTATCAAGCAGCAACGGCTCATAGGTATTATCGGGCCATATCCAAAAAGCCGAATCTGCCTTCACCTGGCTGAGGCCTATGAGCAGCGGCGTTTCCATGCTGGAAAGAAAGCCGCGAACAGGATATTTTTCATATACCTGTACTTCCTTGCCGGAGAAAATAACCGCGCGGGCGCCAATTGCGTTTTTATTACCGGGCTGTCCAATTGGCTTGACGGACACAGAAGTACGGGCGCCTCCTTCGTTTCTGTTATTCTCATAAATAAATACCGGCGCATCAATATTATTTACCACTACATCCAGATCTCCGTCATTATCGAGGTCGGCATATACAGCGCCATTTGAAAAGCCCGGCAAATCACCTTTTATGCGATCGGCCATGTCGGCAAAACTCATGTCTCCTTTATTAAGAAAAAACTTGTTGGGTATGCGGATCTCCGGAAACTTGCTGATCAGTGAAAGATCCCGCCCCCCCGCTTTTTCAGTATTAATGCGTTGCGGCACCTCAGTATTGGAAACAAAATTTACATAGTCAATATCATTCATCCGCTTGGGAATGCCATTGGAGATAAACAGGTCTTTTCGGCCATCATTATCAAAATCCATCCATAAAGCAGCCCAGCTCCAGTCGGTCGCCGCCACTCCGCTATAAAGTCCCGTTTCGCTGAAATGTCCATTGCGCTGATTATACTGCAGGTTGTTGCGTGTATACTGATACGAGTAGCCTACACTTATTTTGTGAAAAAAAATATCGTAAGAATCTTCGCCGAGTGATCGCTTCAGGATATAAGGATCTGCCGGCAGCATATCTGTGCTGATAATCTCCGGATAAGCATCATTATTTACATCAGCTACATCCACACCCATGCTAAACTGCGAAGTGTGCATAAGCTCGCTGGTACCCTGCTCGGAAAATGTACCGTTTTTCTGATTGATATACAGATAATCGTTTTCATGAAAATCATTCCCGATATAAATATCAGGGTATCCATCGAGGTTTATATCGGCAATGGCTATACCCAGTCCATAGCCGATGGCAGAGCTGTAAATACCTGTTTCGCGCGTAACGTCGGTAAAATGGCCTTTATCATTTTTATAAAACCGGTCGCCAGACAGTTCATGATACTGCCCGGCAAACTCAGCCCGGGGCTTGAATGTACCATTCTGATGTACAGAATGGTTAAGGAGAAAAAGGTCCAGATCGCCATCGAGGTCATAGTCAAAAAAAGCAGCCTGTGTAGAGAAGCCCGAAAAATCAAGACCATATTCTGCTGCCTTATCTGCAAATACCGGTATGCCTTCTGCGTTAACGCCCTGGTTGATGAGCAGCTGATTGCGGCTATGCAGCGTTTCATAATTTCCTACCCGGCATACATATATATCCAGCAGACCGTCCTGATTAATATCAACGACAGATACGCCGGTTGTCCATCCACCATCTGCTGGTATAGCAGCTGCTGTTGTTATATCGGTAAACCGGAGCTTTCCCTTATTAAGAAACAGTTTACTGGCTCCCTGATTTGATCCGAAGAAAAGGTCCTGGAGGCCGTCATTGTTAAAGTCGCCGGCGCCCACGCCGCTTCCGTTATAGAAATAGATATACTTAAACAGGTTGAACGACTGGTCAAAGGATAGCTTATTAACAAAGTCAACCCCGGTTTGCTCTTTGCTCAGCAATGTAAACAATGGCGATCCGCTTTTTTCTTTTTTGCTGCGGCAAGAGCCCAGTAGTGCGGCCGTAATAAATACCAGGGCTGCTGTTTTAGACATATTTTTTCGGATCCATTGCATGTTTAGTCTCATTCATCGGGTTAAGGCTGGTGCTTTCCGGCACGCAGCTGATACACTTGTGGTTTTTCATTATTTATAGCTGCCAGCAGTAATAATCCCTGGTCTGTTTTTACCAGACTCATATCTTTTACGGCTCCTCTCATATGCAAACCGGCTGCTGCAGGTGCCAAAAGTGTAAAATTAGCTTTCCCATCGTTAAGGAGTACCAGGCCATAATTGGCATCGAGCCGTCCAAATTGCGGCGGGAAACCAAACATGTTGCCGGCAACAAGGAGATCATTGCTGCCATTGCCGTCTACATCTGCAATCAGCAGTGCATTTACGCTCGACAGTTGCGCCATCAGCGGAAGCTCGGTTATTTCAAAATGTCCCCCGCCTTTATTAATAGCTATAATACTGGCATTATAATCAAAACTGCGGCTGGCCGATGAATGTACAATGGCTTCGCCAAAAAGATCTGTAATAGTCTTGCCGGCATAGGCATCGTGACGCAGGTGTTGCTTTTTAAGGGAAGGGAACTGGTCTGTTATTTCTTTTTTGGTGAATACAGGCACATCCTGATCGTTTACCGTATAGGTAATGAGCTGCTCGCGCTGACCGTTCTGATCAAAATCATTTAGCCAAAGACGCACGGGCATGCCGGGGGTCGGGCGCAGATAAAAGTTCTTGCCTATATTACCCAATACAAGGTCTGTAAGCCCATCGCCATTGAGATCTGCAGCCGCAAGACTTTGCCACCACCCATGCAGGTTTTGCAAGCCGGTTTGTTTCCATTCTTCAAAAACGGCTTTTTCTTTTTTGTATTGAAAAATGCGGGGCTGCATCCAGCTACCCGTGAGCACCAGTTCTTTTATACCATCTTTATCAAGATCTGTCCAGGCGGCTGCAGTAATCATTCCGCCCTGCAGCAGATCGGGACAAAGGCGGGCCGTGGCATCGGTGAAGTGACCTTTGCCATCATTTACAAAAAGATAGCTGGGTGGAGGTACGCCATACTGATAAGGCATACTGCGGCTGCCAATAAACAAATCCAGATCGCCATCACCGTCAAAATCGCAGGGCACAGCTACCGATATATTTGTATTGTTGACAGGAAAAGCATGCGAGGCCAGGGAATACCGGCCTTTACCATCGTTGAGGTAAAGACGATGCTGCAATTCACGCGAACCTGGCTGCGCATTATTGCCACCGGCGCCGATATAAAGATCAGCGTCGCCGTCATTATCTGCATCAAAAAACAGCACCGCCACATCTTCAAAGTCGGCATACTGCTCAAACACCGGCTGTTTATTCCTGACCAGTCCTGCTGGTGTATTGAGATATAACTGACCCGCCTGTCCTTTGGCCCCTCCAATATAAATATCTTCACGGCCGTCTCCGTTCACATCTTCTTTTGCAATCCGGGGCCCTTCTGCAGATAACATCTCGGGCAAATTACGTTCTGTATAAAAGTCAATATGATCGTCTTCCTGATGAGCATCGAGGTTGACAGGCAAAGACGTGAATAATGAATTAGCTGCTGCTACTGATTCACTGCCCGCCGATCCAATCCGGCCCTTACCTGTTGGTGCCAGCGTATGCAGTTGCCCAGGCTTTAGTGATCCGAAATTATCCGTCGTGCGATCGGGCCAGGTTACTACTACAGAATCGATACGGTTTATTTTGCCCAGTCCTATTACCTGGCGATAATCTACCGATGACTGAAAGCCGCGGGTAGGTATGAGTTCGCGCGAAAACACCTGGCCCCCCGCGTATACGCGTATCAGCGAACCTATGGCAAATGAATTGGCGCCCTGACCTTTTAACTGAATGCTGATGGCGCTGGCTGTGGAATCCAGTTCCTGCTGATGATTGCGGTAAACGAATGCCGGCCCGTTTACATTGCTTACTATCAGATCCAGATCCCCATCATTATCCAGGTCGCCATAGGCAGCTCCGTTTGAAAATGAAGGGGTGGTAAATCCCCATGCCTTTCCTTCATCGCTGAACTGCAGGTTGCCGCGATTGCGAAATGCTTTATTCAGCACTGGCGTGGAAGGCATTCTGTTTACGATACTGTCAACCTCTTCTTTTTCACCCGTAAGCACCATACGTTGTATGATATTGTCCGCAAAAAAATCGATAAAATCCTGGTCCGTCACATCGTGATAAATACCGTTGCATACATAAATGTCCGGAAGGCCATCATTGTTCATATCAAAGATGAGGCCACCCCAGCTCCAGTCAGATGCAGCCACGCCACTCAGAAAAGCCGTTTCGCAAAAGCTGCCATTGCCATCGTTGATCTGAAGTGTATTTTGAGTAAACTGGTTATAGAAGCCGTTCTTTTGTTTCAGCCGGTATACGTCAATCCCTTCAAATGAAGTGGTTTTCTTAAGCCGCTTATCATCATCCGGCAGCATATCAGTGGTAAAAATATCCGGATGGCCATCGTTATTTACATCAGCCATATCGGCTCCCATCGATGACAGGCTGGTATGCTGTACCCAGTTTTCCAGTTCATCTTTGAAAGTTCCGTTTCGCTGGTTGATGTACAGGTAATCACGTTCAAAAAAATCGTTAGATACATATACGTCCGGATAATGGTCGCCGTTTACATCGCCAACGGTCACACCAAGGCCAAAACTCATCAGACTGCCGTATATACCGGCTTCTTTGCTGACATCGGTAAAACGTCCATCATCATTTCTTAGCAGGCGATCTCCGCCTCCTTTGAGAAAATCGCGTACAGGCCAGTCAGCAGCACGCAGGTCGCGCCGGTTGGCATAATTTAGTGTATTTACCGGTATAAAGCTGTTATTGATGATAAAACAATCCAGGTCGCCATCCATATCGTAATCAAAAAAGGCAGCATGTGTGGCATACCCACCTTCGTTTTCTAACCCCCATGTTTTGGCCTCTTCCCTGAATGTAAGATCATGATTATTGATAAATAGCTGGCTGCGTGGCGGCGCTCCGTTTACATAACCGGCATTGCATACATAAATGTCAAGCCATCCATCGTGATTGATATCCACCATCACCACACCGGTACTCCAGTCTGGTTTATCTGCAAAACCCGCTTTGGCCGAAATATCATCAAACTGCCAGTTGCCTTTATTCAGAAAGAGTTTATTAGAGCCCATGTTGGCGGTAAAGAATACATCGGCCAGCCCATCATTGTTGATATCGCCAATAGCCACGCCGCCACCGTTATAAAAATTCCGGTAACTGAAAATATTGAAGTCTTTCCGGTTGGTAATGGAATTGGTAAAATTGATGCCGGAGTTTTCGATCTTTTCAAACAGCACAGGCTCTGCCGGTCTGTCTGACTTACAGGCAACAAGAAATGATAATAGCAAGCAATAAAAACTGATCCTGGCAATTTGCATAGTCGGATGATAACAACCCTCTGCAGAAGGTATTTAAAAATACGTTCATTCCTTCATAGAAACCACTCAATAAAAATAGAAAGGTCAATTTTCATTGACCTTTCTGTGACTGCTTATACTTGAGACTGCTTAACGATAACGTCTTTATTAATATCCGGGATTCTGCGTGAGATTGGGGTTAGCGGCCAGTTGTTGTGCCGGTAAGGGAAACAACAGGCGAGACTCCGGTGAAGCGGTTGTGCGGAGTTCATCGGGGTTCAGGAATTTGCCGAAGCGGATCAAATCCTGGCGGCGCCAGCCTTCCCAGTACAGCTCACGTCCGCGTTCATCAAGCACCTGATCGAGTGTCACACTTCCCAGTGCGCTGGCACCGGAGCGTGCACGCACGGCATTTACGAGATCGCGGGCTGCGTTGGCATTGGCGGGGGAATTGCGCAGGTACGCTTCTGCCTGCATCAGCAGTATATCGGCGTAGCGGAAGATCACAAAGTCATTGTCAACATTATCGCCGTTATTATAATCAGGCGGATATTTTACTACGCGGATACCTGTTACCTCCAGTGTATTGGGATCGGTTTCTACCGCTTTTACGGCTTTTGTAAAGCTCAGCGGGTTTCCTTTACGATCTTGCAGTGCCCCGCCAGACTGATTGTATTGCTGACCCAGCAGCAGGCCTACACGCAGACCTGACACATTGGTAACACCAGTGTAACTGTCGCCCCTGCGCTTATCTGCCGCTTCAAATTTATCGTAGAAATCGCCCAGTGTGGTAAAACCATTCCATCCGCTGGGATTATTGTTGTAGTGAAGCGAGCAGAAATAACGTGAGCGTACGCCGCCACTGCTTGAACCGCCCAGATTTTCACCGGTAAAGATATTTTCCGTGCTGATGGTATTATTGGTGGGGGCGAAATTGTCATAAAAATTGGAAGTCAGTGTACGGCCTGTTATATCATTTGCCAGGCTGATCACTTTGGCCATATCGGCGGCATCAAAGGTGGGTGCATTGCGATTGGCGATGACTCCTTTGGTGAGATAACATTTCATGAGCAACGCGCGGCAGGCATTCTTATTGGCGTTGTAGGTAGGGCCGTTGGGGAGGTTGGGAAGTGCCGCCTCCAGCTCTGAAATGATATAACTCATACCATCGGCGCCCTTACGCACCTGAGGTACAGCCAGCGGATCGCCACCTGGTTCGCGATAAGGCGCCTGATCCCATCCCTCTATCAGGAAAAAGTTGGCAAAGGCCCGCAGAAATTTAGCTTCTGCTTCCTGCTGGGGTGTGGGGCTAAGGCTCAGTACCTGAGTAGCGTTGTAAACGATACGGCCCAGGTTTTCAAACGCCCCTCTTACATAGTTGTGGTTGGCATCCCAGGTATGTGCATGCAATACACGCCAGATACCGTTGTCGTCCCAGTCACCGCCACGGGTAGGGCCAACACATTCATCGGTCGTATGCTCCTGAATGGCCCAGAGGTTATCCTGGTTCTGAAGCGCACGCATATCATTGCGGTAAATATTCAACAGAAGATCCGCTGCAGTAACGGCACTTCCGGAATTGGCTGCAAGGCTGTCTTTAAAACGCTCGTCTATTTTGTTGCACCCACTGGCCAGTAAAACCATCAGGGCTGCTATTAAGACAATTTTATATTTCATAGTAAAAGAATTTGTTCTTGATTAAAAAGAAATATTTACGCCCAGCAGGAATGTTCTGGCAGAAGGATAACCGATATAGTCAATACCTACTGAAGGAATTCCATTCACTTGCTTATCTGTGTTCACTTCCGGATCAAAGCCGGAATAGTTGGTAAGTACAAACAAATTCTGGCCAGTCACAAATACATTCAGGTTGCTGATGTTGTTTCCAATACGGCCCACGTTGTAAGAGATGGTGGCATTCGCCATTTTCAGATAATTGCCCTTTTCGAGATAACGTGAAGAAGAAGTAATGGGATTGGTAAGTGATTCGCCGTTTTTAAACAAATTGGAGGACAGGTTACGTGTACCCAGGTTGCCGATAGGCAATACTGAGTTGGCGGTATTGTTGTAAATCACATGTCCAAAAGCACCATTCATATTGGCTGACAATGTCAGTTTCTTATAGCTCACAGAGGTGTTTATGCCAAGTATGGTGGTAGGATTGGGATTACCCATGAAATAAAATACGTTACCATCATCTACATAAATCGCCTGACCGGTTTGCGGATCAATACCTCTGTAATCGCGTGTATAGAATACGTTGATGGGATGATCATTTGCAATCAGTTGCGAAAGCGTACCCGACATACCCTGGCCGTGCAGTGCACCTGTCTGGATAGGAGCGGGCAGGCCGCTTACCTTGTTCTTTACAAATGTGGCATTCACACCCAGATCCCAGTTCCAGTCATTGGTGCGAATCACATTTCCATTCAGCGTCACTTCAAAGCCTTTATTTTCTATCTGGCCATCGAGGTTGATCCAGATGGTAGTACCGGGCGAAGGTTGCGGGGAAATAGAAGGGAACAGCAGCTTCTTGGTAGTACGGTTAAAATAATCTACCGTACCGGTTACGCGGTTATTCCACAAGGCAAAGTCGAGACCTATATTAGCCTGAATATCCTGCTGCCATTGCAGATCCTTGTTGGGCAGCTGATTTTCGGAGAGGCCTCCGTTGTTTTCATTAAAGTTGTACTTGGCCAGTGAGGCTCCCGAAGGAAACTCCTGATTGCCGGTGATGCCCCAGCCTGCACGGAGTTTCAGCATATTGATCACAGTAGAATGGAAGAAATCTTCCTTGTTGATATTCCATGCTGCAGCAAATGACGGGAAATAGCCATATCGGTTGTTGGAGCCAAATTTACTGGAGCCGTCTGCACGGAAAGTTGCCGTCAGCAAATATTTGCCTCTGTAGTCGAATCCGAAGCGTGCGAAGTAAGAACGAATCTCCTGCAGCGGATTACGAAACGATGAAAAACGTTTGGTGTCATTTGATCCAAACTGCAGATAGTCGGTATAGTCCAGCTGATAGGCGCCAAAATCGCGACCGGTAAGGTTGGTACCTTTAAACTCTTTGCGATAGTATTCATAACCCAGCAGGGCGTTCATATTAAGATCGCTGCTGAGACGTTTGTTGTAGCTCAGCGTTTGGGTTACCTGTTGTGTAAGCAGTTCGTTATTGGCTACATTGGCCCAGCCACGCCCGTTGGGATGCGATGTGCTGATACCTACGTTTTCGAGGTTTACCCAGTTGCGCAGCGATGTTCTGCGAATACCTGTACCGTAGTTGAACCCGTAGGTGAGTTTATACTCAAGATCGTCGGTGATCTTATAAGAAGGAGAAATGCTGCCGAGAATAGTGGTGGTAGTGGCGCGGTCATTGTATCCTTCTACCAACTCGAGCGGGTTAACCGTTGAACCATCAAAATAGTTATTAATAGATCCATCTGGTTTGCGTAGTGCCCGGGTTGGATTAAACTGTAATGCTGTAGAAATAACGTTTCCTGTAAAACCGGCATCGGTACTGATTGCGCCTATTTTTTCTTTGGTTTGTGAAGTAACGAGGTTGAAATCGAGCCCCAGGCGGCGGTTGTTGAGCAACTTCATGGAAGAGTTGAAGTTGGCGGTAAGTTTTTTGAGGCCGGTACCTTTGAGTATACCTTCCTGATCGAGATGGCTGCCGGAAAGACGATAGCGGGCATTTTCGTTGCCGCCGCTTACCGCCACAGATGTGTTGGTGGTAAATGCTTCCTGAAGAATTGCATCATACGCATCTGTATTAGCACCATAGTCGCCTGCAGTAAGTCCATATTCTGCAAGCTCCTGTTTGTACATAGAAGCATCCATGATATCGATCTTCTTCATGATCTTGCTGATACCCACACTACTGTTCAACTCCAGGCGGGGCAAGCCCGACTGACCTTTCTTGGTGGTTACGATCACTACGCCATTGGCTCCGCGTGAACCATAGATAGCTGTAGCGGAGGCATCTTTCAATACATCAATAGAAGCGATATCGTTGGGATTAATAAAATTGAGCGGGTTGGCATCGGGAGTGGCTCCCACACCCGATGCATTTACGCCGGGGCGGGCATTTGTTCCATCCACGATCACTCCGTCTATTACAAAGAGTGGCTGGTTGCCGATGCGCAAGGAAGTATTTCCGCGGATTTTAAATGTTGTAGCACCGCCGGGCTGACCGCTGTTATTAATAACCTGTACACCTGCCACCTTGCCCTGAATGAGCTGGTCAGGGGCTATCTGAATGCCCTGATTGAAGTCTTTGGGCTTTACGGAAGCAACTGCACCGGTAAGATCGCTTTTACGTGCAGTACCATAACCGATCACCACAACTTCGCTCAGGCCACCTGCGGTACTTTTCAGGGAAACATCAACAGCGCTCTTCCCAGTTATATCCACTTCCATGGTTTCAAACTCTACCGACGAAACCACGATGGTATTAATACCTGATGGTACAGTCAGGCGGAATGAACCGTCTGAACCTGTGGAAGTACCTGTACTGGAACCTTTGGGCTGAACAGATGCACCAACTACCGGTGTGCCATCTTTTGAATCGGTAACCTTTCCGGTCACCACCCTATCCTGCGCAAATGAGGGAACAGCCATGCACAGCAGGAGGGGAAAGCAGATTACCTGAAGTAATCGTTTCATTGACATAAGCATTCGTTTTTTGGGTTTTGCAGATATGCGGCATTCAAATTGTGTCGTTAACACCATCTGAATTTTATTACATCTTTAACAAAATCCTTTAGTAGTTGTCTGAAACCTATACCTCCTCAGGCCATTCTCTGCAGCTTTGTGCTGCATCACTTTTTTCTGGTAAATCCGGTTGTTTTAGGGCAACTACCGCTGTCTTATAAAGTTAGTTTTCAGATATTTATAAAAAACAGCCGTTTCACGCAAAAGGGGTGATAACGATTTCGCAAACGATTGCGGTAATATTTTCGGGGGATAACTTTTAAAAAAAAGTTAAAGAAATGCCGGCCTGACCGCCGTTTATACCGCATTTCCGCCGTTAATGGACAAAAATGGGCCATCCGACTGCCTTTCGAAAGTGCAGGGGCAGGTTGTTTGCAGAGGAACCAACTTCACAGTGGCCTTATTGTCGTTCGAAACATCGTTGCCGCTACGCCCAGGCCATCACCAACCGGCAACTAATTAAAAAGCAGGAGCCGCTTCTTTGGGGAAGCGGCTCCTGCTTAACATATCGGACCGGTTTATCAGTCAATCCGCATAGTTTGTGTATACTCATTGAGTGTAATAGTATAGGTGCCGGCCACCGAAGGTGTTTTGAAATCACCTCCGCCTTCCCACTTTATAGCGCGGCTTACGCCAACGCCATTATTGCCTCCGCTATTGTCTTCGTAATCGAAGGCACCCCAGTCATTGCCAGCCAGGAATTTGATAGACTTATCTGCTTTGAGTGCTACAGTAAGGGTCCATACTCCATTGCCGGCATAAGTCATTTGAGGTGAGCTACCCGGGCTCCAGTCGGGCACACCCTGTATACCATCGCCCACAAGACGCATTTCTGTAGCAGGACTTATTTCATATTTAATATTGTCAACATTGCGGCCATCCCACATCACACGGTAACGGCCTGCCGCACTTACAGCCGGGAAGTTGGCTCCTCCATTTACTTCCATTGTGCTGCCACTGCCACCTGAGGTTCCATAGCTGCGTGTCAGGTCAGCATCTATAGATCCGTTGTTCCAGCTATTATTATCAATCATTTTCCATTCGCCAGCGGTAGTGAGATTGGTAAGTCCCACAAAGAGATTGGTAGCGGCTGCTCCCATTGCATAGTTGGGGAAGGTATTACTGGGTTCCCAGTTTGCACCTGTACCACCGCCTACAAAGCCCATACGCCCCGTACGAATATCATATTTCAGGGTGGTGCGGTTAATGCTTACCCGGTATACACCGGATGTTGCTACGGTAAAATTATCGGAGCTATTCTGCACAAGATTGCCGCCTGTACCGCCATAATTGATATCCCAGCTGCGGCCCTGTGTTACTTTAAACTGTGCTCCGGCCGGCAGATAGATATAGATAAAGTAGGTGCTGTTGAGTACATCACTGCGCAGATCACGAATCAGTTCAGGCGCTGTTTCCGGAGTCCAGTCGTTGCCATAACCTGAAGCCGACTGGTAACTGCCGGGCAGGTAAAAACGTGCGATAGGGAAATAGCTTTCGACACTTACATTATAGGCTGCAGAGTAAGAAACCGCTCCCTGCGCGGTAGTGGCTTTGAGACGATAAGCGACTGTACCTGTATTACCACCGGGAATACCTACGGTAAGCGCCGTGGTATTGATCTCGCCCTGTGTCATGGCACGGCTGAAAATATTTGTGCCCAGGTCTATTTCATGCACGGTGGCAAAGTTGCGGGTGGCAGAATCGTACTGCAGTACATAATGCACATTACCCGTGTAGCCATTGAAAGCAGCCGTCCAGGAAAACGTAAGTGCATTTTGAGATGCGGTTGCCAGTGCGCAGGTCACGGAAGACTTGTCGCTGGTCAGCACAGCGGGATCGTTGTAAGGCGTAACAGTGAGCTTAATGGTATTGGAAACGTAACGCTCATTGTTATTGGCATAGGAGCTGAATACCCGTACATCCAGCTCATAGGGTGAGCCCAGCTGAAATCCATAATTCAGCAAAATGGCGTTGAGCTCTTTGCCTGTAAGCGATGTATGCAGATCGCCTGTAATAGTTTTAGTGGCAGCTTTTGTAAAATTGCGATTGGTGGAATCGATCTCCAGTACATATTTTACCGTATTGCTGTCTGTTGCATATTTGGGGTCTGACCAGTTGAAATTAACCACACTGCTCAGCGAATCGGCTGGTGTGGGCGCAATGCTGGTTACATTGGCTGTAAGTGTCACGGCCGTCCCGTTTTCGTAATAAGGTAAATCTTCTACCTTATTACAGGCGCTGAATGTGGTGAAAGCGGCTGCAAAAAGGAGCAGGAGTTTATTTATATTGTTGCGCATGTTAGTTGGCTTTAAAAGTGATTACAGTTTGGTGAGTGTATACTTGCCGCGCTGGAAGTCTACTACAACTTTATATTTACCGGTAGCTGCAGGAGCTTTGAGATCACCGCCTTCGGCTTTAAAATCATCACCATTTACATTATTGCTGTTGTTGGCACCAACACCGCCATACTTATGTGACCAGTCGCCGTATACCGGCACGAACAGAAAAGAGCCATCGCCGGTAAGTTCGATGCTGGCCAATTCATACAGCGTGGCACTCACCTGCGTAAAGCGCTGGCTAGCCAGCTCTGCATCGCCTCCACTCATCCAGCTGGCAGGAGTAGCCCCACCGGTAATAAAGAGTTTGCCGCTTGAAGGCGGTGTCACTTTGGGAGGAATGGCATAGGGAGTAACAGTATAACTCAGCTTGTTTGAATAAAGCGTACCGGCATCTGTTGAACCAATGCTGGCTTTTACGCGTACTTCCACATCGCGCTGCTGACCAGGTACCAGTAAAAGCTGATTGAGCAGATAGTCATTGAACTGTGCTATCGTAAACGCAACAGTAAGATCACGGCTTACAGCCACTGATTGTTTATTGGCACTGTTGAAATTGGCTCCTGCCAAATCGATTTCTACCACGTAATTGACATCCTGCGAGCTTACTCCGGTATTAAACCTGTACTCAGGATTGGTCCAGGAAAGTTTTACTGCCTGGTTATCTGCATTAGCAAATGCCAGGTTGATGGTATTGCTGGAAGCGGTCAGCACAGGAGCCGTGCCGCCCTCAAATGTTACTTTATTCTCATCCTTCTTGCAGGCAGCAAATAAAAGCGCCAGTAAAAGTGAAAAGAAAATAGAATATTTTTTCATATCGAATCTTTTTTCTAGTGACAATTAATAACCGTCGTTTTGTGTAAGATTAGGATTGGAAGTACGGTTGGCCGATGGGATAGGAAACAGGTTGTACTTATCTGAAACAGCCGTACCCGACGATACTCCTCCCTTCCAGGGCCAGAGATAGCTACCGGTCGTCAGGAGACCATAACGAATCAGGTCTGTACGACGATGCCCTTCCCAATACAGTTCGCGTCCGCGCTCATCCAGTACAAAACGCAGGTTGATATCTGCCTGGCTTACATTTCCGCTGTTTCCTCCGTAAGCCCTCTGTCGCAGCAGATTTATGTAGCCAGTAGCAGTACCCAGATCACCTCCTGTGCCTCCACGCAATACCGCCTCGGTATAAATAAGATACATTTCCGGTAACCTGAATATGGGAAAATCGATATCAGAAAACTCCCGATTTACATCCGAAACAGCGGCACCGTCTGAACGGATATTTTTATACTTGTTTACATGCAGGCCATTGGCAAAATTGGTCACATCGCTGATGGCAATCTGAGCCGGGCTGGTACCGAAAGCAGATGTAGTAAACAGAGCCCGTTTGTCTGTGCCACCGGTAAGATCAGTAAAAAGATCTGCCAGGCCTTTGGTGGCTCGGTAACCAAACCAGCCACTACCTACTCCAAAATCATTATGATCATCACCAGAGGCTGCATGCACAAAAAAGGTCGTATTGCCATAAGCCTGCGTACGCTGACCATCGCAGTTAATTGCAAAAATGAATTCGTTGCTCCATTTGTCGTTATCAGCCATAAACAACTGAGCATAGTTTGAATGCAGTGTATAGCCTGCATCTATTACCTTTTTCGCATAGGTCAGGGCATCCGTATAATGTGGAGTGCCGGTATACACTTCTGCGTTGAGATACAAACGAGCCAGCAGTGCCCAGGCGGCCGCCTGGTCTACTCTGCCATATTCAAGCGTACGTGGCTGAGCCATTTCAGTTTCAACAGCCTTCAGTTCCGTTTGAATGTATTCAAACAATGCCGGGCGATCAATCTCTCCGGGTATGTCTGTTCCAATTTTATTTTCTTCAGTAATGAAAGTGGATTTGCCAAACAGATCCAGCATCACCCAGTAGTTGAAGGCGCGAAGAAAACGGGCCTCAGCCCTGTTTCTGCGGATGTCATCAGCATCCACGCCAGTTATATTGCGCTCTGCCAGTTTTTCATCGGTAGACTCACGCAGGTATTCATTGATCAGTGTAATATTATAAATGGGTCGGGCATAGATTCCGAGCAGAAACGGATCGGCCGGAGTCCAGCGGAGGTTATGGAAATCCTGGATGGTCTGGTCGTTCCAGGCAACCACCGCCTCATCGGTAGGAAGCTCCTGACAGTTAAAGAACATTCTGATGAATGCAACCTGAGAACCTTCATCCAGTCCACCTCTGATATCCGGATCCCCTGCGGGACCTGTATTGCCTGTAATAGACAGCGTGCTGTAAATTTTTGTAAGCACTGCTTTATACCCGGCTGGTGTGCTGTATGTTTTTTCCGGTGTAAGATCGTTTTGGGGAAACAAATCCAGCTTTTTGGCGCAACTCGAAAACAGCAGCAGACCAAACAGCCCTCCCAGTATTGTTATGTTTATATAACGTTTCATATCTTTCAATCGTTTTAGTTAGAATTAAAAATCTACACTCAGACCAAGCGAAAACACCCGGGGACGGGGATAGATATTATTATCTATACCGGCATCGCTTGCATTCTCCGGATCAAGCCCTCTGTACTTTGTAATCACAAACACATTCTGAACATTCGCAGATACACGAAGATTTGTACCGGCTCCCAGTACACTTCCTGCATTATAACCGATGTTGATATTGTCGAGACGGAAGAAAGAACCGTTCTCAATATAGTAATCGGAGAAGTATCTGTTATTTACAAATTGGGTGTAACGGTAATAGTCTGAAGAAGCATTTCCAATGAAATTTACCGGGTTTTTGATAGCCCTAAGCACACCGTTATTGGAGTTGAAATTGTTGTAGATATAATTACCAAAACTACCGTGACCCGCCAAACCCAACGTCCATTTATTGGCCGTAAGCTGTGTATTTATGCCCAGCAATACATCAGGAGCAGCCTTTTTATAAAAATACCGGTCATCAGCCTTACCATCCCGGTTAATATCTTCATAAAGGCCTTCAATCGGCTTGCCCGTCATGGCATCATATACCTGTTTGTTGGGATAAAAAACAAAAGGAGCATAGCCTACCGCAAATTTGCTTATATAATTACCAGTTCCGCCAGCGATACCTCCCACATCAATACCCGCAAATGTTGGATCCTGTTGCTTCAGGAGTTTTGTAATTTCACTTTTGTTATATGTTATGTTGAATCCAAAATCCCAGGTCAGGCTTTTACTTTTTACAGGTGTTGTATTTAATACAAATTCAACGCCTTTATTTTCTACACTTCCCACATTGGTCAAAAGCGCTATATCAAAGTTGGAGCCAGGCGCAACCGGAACTATGCTCAACAGATTTTTTGTCTTTTTCTGATATACGTCCACGTTACCTGAGATCCGTCCGTTATAAAAGCTAAAGTCAAGGCCCAGGTTTATTGTTTGGGTGCTCTCCCATTTTACGTTAGGGTCATATGCGGAAGGACGCAAAAACTGGTAGTACGTACTGCCAAACATATACTGAGCGGAGACTGTACTTTGAGAATAGCGGGGTAAATAGGAATAGTATGCAATGCCATCCTGCTGGCCGGTTTCACCCCAGCTGGCTCTGAACTTTAAATCAGACAGGGCACGGGAGAATTTGAAAAATTCTTCCTTAAGTTTCCATGCAACGGCTACTGCCGGAAAATAACCCACACGATTTTGCGGTGCAAATTTTGAACTGGCATCGCGTCTGATTGAGGCTGTCAACAAATACTTGTCTGCTACCGTAAAGTTGATACGGCCCAGATAAGACTCCAGCCTGTACTGCGGCTTATCGGTCGCAAACAAAGGAGTGGTGTTTACTATCGTATCCTTTCGTTGCGGGAATGCCGGATCAGCTATTGGACGGTAGCTAAAAGATGCATAATTGTGCACGTTTGTAAAGAAATCCTGGTAGCTATGTGCAACGAGGACATCAAACTTACTGTTTATACTCTTTAATTCTTTGGCATAAAACAATGAAACATCTACGAGATAGTTCTCTTTACTTTGTTTATAATAAGTGCGGCGGCCACCAGTTTTGTAATTGGTAGCAGAATTAGAGTCTATATTGTCATTGCCTGTCCCCCAGCCATTATCCATACCCAGGTTGGCCTGCAGATGCAGGTCTGGCAGAAAATGGAATTTATAATCAAACTGCACATTACCGATGAGGCGGCGTACGCGCGATGTATTGTCGCGGAGTTTAAGTAAGGCCACCGGATTGCGGGTAGAGAGGTCAATAGGCTTGCCATCCGGCTGCAGCCATTCATAATAGCCGCCATATTTGCCGCCATAAACCGGTTGTGTGGGATCAAATGCCACGGCAGAACCAATAGCACCGCCATCGGCAAAACGATTTTCTGTCTGGCTGGCTTTTACGTTAAAATTGATTGCCAGATGATCATCAAAAAATTTGGGGGAAAGATTCAAACCGGCGGAGTAGCGGTTAAACTTATCTGTTTTGAGAATGCCCTCCTGGCTCAGGTAACCCAGGCTGATACGATAGGGCATATTTTTTACCGACCCACTGGCGCTGATATTATGATTGGTAGTAAATGCCAGCTGATATATCTGATCCTGCCAGTCTGTATTGGCTGTTCCCAGTAGGTTTTTATATGTGTTATTGCCGGTAGCAATAGCATCATCGGTAATTACCTTACGAATCTCATCCGCAGTCATCACATCCACCTTTTTGGCAATCCCACTCATAGATAAAAGAGTGTTATAATTAAACCGGGGTTTGCCTTTGACTCCTTTTTTAGTGGTTACAATGATCACCCCATTGGAGGCGCGTGAACCGTAAAGAGCCGTGGCTGAGGCGTCTTTCAGCACACTCATCGACTCGATATCATCGGGGTTGATCGTATTTAGCAGGTTGGCCGAACCGGCAATACCATTACTCTCTACAGGTACCCCATCAATCACAATCAATGGATCATTGCTGGCATTGAGTGATGCACCACCTCTGATGCGGATACGGCTGCCGCCACCGGCCGAGCCACCACCCGAAGTAATCTGCAAACCGGCTACCTTGCCCTGCAGCAGTTGCTCCGAAGAAGGGATGTTGCCTTTTTGAAAATCTTTGGCAGATACCGAAGTAACAGCGCCAGTCAGGTCTCCGCGTTTACGTGTACCATAAGCGATCACCACTACTTCACCCAAAGCAGCATTGTTAACCTCAAGTCTGACATTAATCTGCGTTTTTCCCTCAATACTCAACTCCTGTGAGTTGTATCCAATAGAAGAAAAAATAAGTGTAGCAGCCGATGAGTTCACCGGAATACGGTAATCACCATTGGCATCGGTTTGCGTGCCAGTGGTGCTGCCTTTTACAGATACAGAAACACCAGATAGCGGTGAGCCATCCTTCGAGTCCGTAACCTTTCCGGTGATTACCCTGTCTTGTGAAATGGAAACGAGCGATAGAAAAAGCATCGAGAATGCCATCAATGCCTTTTGCAGGTTGTTGCAGGACATAAGCAATCGTTAAGTGTTAAGCAATCAGAATTATTAGCAATACAACAATGTGTATTTAGAACACAATGTTAAAGCATTTTTATTTTAGAAAAAATAAATTTTTCAAAAAAACCGCTATGGCTGGGCTTTTCAGGGCTTTCAGGCAATAGCTACACGTGGGCCTCCGGCTTTGCGGCGGCCCGCCTTACGTTTAAATTCGGGCTTGAGTTTGTACAACTTACCGGGGCGATGAGGCACATCTTCTTCCATCTCATTAAGGTCTATGAGCCAGTCCTTAATAGCAATCTTTTTGCGGAAATTGCGCCGGTCAAGATCTACCTGCAGAATGGCTTCATAGAGTTCCTGCAACTCCCTTAACGAAAATTTTTCGGGCAGAAGATTGAAAATCACCGGATGTTCCATGACCTGCTCCCGCAAGCGGGCAAGACAGGTGTCGAGGATCAGCTTATGATCAAAGGCCATTTTGCGGATATCCTGCACGGCATGCCACTGCAGCTCATTATTGGTAATCCGGAGTTTCTGATGTTTTACATCTATCAGTGAATAATAGGCCGTTGTAATAACGCGGCCGGAGGGGTGACGGTCGATGGTTCCAAATGTATGTACCTGCTCGAGGTACACGTCTTCCATACCTGTGCGCTCCCGCAAAATACGATAAGAAGCGCTGTCCAGGTCTTCATCCGGCCTTACCAGGTCACCCAGAAATGAATACAATCCGGAAAATTCTTCGAGGTCAGACTTTATCAGTAAAACCTTCAGCTGCTTTTCATGATAACAAAAAATGACACAGTCAACAGAGATCGCAATATTAAAATACTCGAGGTGGCTGATCTTTTCCAGCTCCGCCGTTTTCAGGTTTGTTCCTTTTGCCATATCTGAGGGTTGCTAGCAGTAATTATTGAATGAGTACTTTGACCAGGCGGGTATGATTCCGGGTCTGAACTTTCAGCAAATATAGGCCGCCCGGTATATTTGCCAGTTGTTCCCCAATCGGCAGTAACTGATTACCCCGGTTGAGTGTACCTGCAAAAACTGCTTTTATCAGTTGTCCCTGGTTATTAAGCAGGGTTACTTCTGTGCGTCCCGCTTCGGGTATATTCAGCTCCAGTATACTCGCTCCTTTTACGGGATTGGGGTAAACGGCCGCCAGCAGCGTATTGGCCGGATTGTCTACATCAAACACGGGTGTCACGGGTATATTATTCACGTTGCGGTTTACATACACATGGTATTCACCCGGCTGCAGCGTGATGGTTTGCGGACCTGCGGTAGCTGTAAAGGAAGTATTGCCCAGGTAGTCGAACCAGGTACCTGCTGCAGGGAAAGTAAACGTTGCCGTTTGGGCCGTCACATCAAAATTGCCGATTATGCAAAGCAGCGACGAATCCGTGGCAGAACGCAGCTTGAGCCATTTGAATGCTCCTGCCAGGCTGCGGTCGATCATTATATTATTGGCAATAAACACATCTTTATACCAACCATGATTCCGCAGGCGTGCCATCTGGCTGTATACATCAAAAAGCTGCGTACGTCTCGCCTGCTGCTGGTAATTCCAGCGGATGGGTTTGTTACTGGTCCGGCAGTTGTCGTTGATTGAACCGTCGGGACAGTAGTTAATGGGATAATCATACCCTAGTTCGCCAAACTGCCAGATCATTTTAGGCCCGGGCATACCCAACAGAAAAGCGGCATTCTGTGCCATACGTTTCAGTGCAGTGGTTGTATCTTTTGTGGAATAGCCGCCCGACACACTTCCAAAATTCACGTTTTTGTACATGAGCCTTTCCTCATCATGGCTTTCCATATAGGCAATCAGGTATGGCTTGCTCCAACCGCGAACACTATGCAGGGCGTTCTCAAAATTGGAATTGGCAATATATCCCATGGCTGCTTCACCAAAATTGTAATTGGCATTTCCCCACAGCATCATACCATAATCACTTAATTCGATCTCCTCTGTGTTAGCGGCAAAGTGTTCCAGAATTACATAAGAACCGGGCGATTTTAACTGCAGTGTATCGTAATAGCGTTTCCAGATAGCTACACGACTAGCGTCGTAGTTGCTCCAGTTGCCTACATTACAGTTGCCGCCATTGGCATCGCAGGTTTGGGTTTGTGTAAACCCTTTCGACAGATCAAACCGGAATCCATCGAGTTTATATTCCTGCAACCAGTGCTCCACAACCCGGCTGAAGAAATACCGGGTGGCCAGGCTTTCATGATTCATATCATAGCCAACATTGTATGCATGTTTGGCTACCGGGTTAAACCAGGGGTTGTTGGCGGCAGGGCGGTTATTGGCCGCATCCCAGTAGAGCTGTACCATGGGCGATAGACCAAAGGAATGATTGAGCGCAATATCCATTACGACTGCAATACCCTGACCATGACATACATCAATAAATTCTTTCAGTGTGTTTTTGGGGCCGTAGTATTTATCGGGTGCAAAGTAGAAGTCGGGATTATATCCCCAGCTTTCATTGCCCTCAAATTCATTGAAGGGCATGATCTCAATCGCATTTACCCCCAGCCGCTTCAGGTAAGAAATTGTATCGCGCAGCGTTTTCCAGTCATGAGCAGCCACAAAATCGCGTACCAGCAATTCGTAAATAAAAAGATTGCGCTTATCTGGCCGTACAAAGCCATTATTGGTCCAGCTATATGCCGGCGCATTTGTTTGCAATAAACTTACGATACCGGAGGTAAGACCAGTTGGGTAAGAACGAAGATTGGGATAAGTAGTGGATGAAATATGCTGATCATTGTTATTGTATGGATCGAGAATCTTTTCGGCATAGGGATCGGGGATGCGCAAACTGCCATCTACCATGTATTGAAAGGCATATTCTGTGCCGGGAGTGAGGCCGTTGATCTGCAGCCACCAGTAATTGCCGTCAGGTGTTTTATTCATTTGATAGGCAGACTGCTCGGTCCAGTTGCTGCCCGCAAATTCTCCAATTACGTTTACCCGCGATTTGCCGGGAGCATAGAGTACGAGCACAACAGATGTATTGCCCGATAGATAATTAATACCATCGCGCACACCCGCCGGCAGGGGCGCCACATTTACACCGCCGCCTGCAAAAAAACGGATCGTGTCTTTATCACTGACAGACCCATTCACCGCCTCAATCACCAGTTCTGTATTACCTGCTGCAGTTATAGCAGGGGAAGCAGAAAGACTGGTCACTCCACTGGCCTGCTGCACTACGGTGCCATTGAGATAAATCTTCATATCCGAAGCCTGGCTGGCAACTGCATTCACCGCAATATTATCGCCTACTGCTTTATTAATAGTTTCGGGAACCGGAGTAAAGTATGGCTGAAGAGGCGGAGCAATAAAACGCACATGCAGGCCATTGTCGTAAACAGGCACATACATGTTGCCATTGAATACGGATAAATCAGCATTGCGCTGCACGCGGTTGCCCGCAGCATCGCGAAAAAGAATAGCAATAGCCCGAATGGTTTCCGAAGCATTGGTAACATTAAAAAAACTGCGGATATTATTGATCGTATACGACCATTTATCTGTGCCGGCGGATGTAGCCTGGCCATTAGCGGGACTGGTGGCCCAGGTAAAAGGCACATATTTCCAATCGTCCTGTGAAGTACTGAGGCTGGTGATAAGTCCGATATGTACATATACGTTACCGGTATACCCCATCAGGCCCTGGTTGCCCTTTGTAGCATCTACCGTGATGGTAATATTATCACCCTCTTTGGCAAAATTGGGTGTCCAGGTCAGCAATTGAGCCGTCAGCGGACCGGCAAAAAGTAATACAATGACAACTGTCGCAAGCAATCGTTTCTTCATACGCATTCAGTTTTTGGGCAAACAGGATACCGAAGATAGGGAAATATGTACTTACGACACATTAATTTTTTTACAGATAGCCGCTGCTGTTAACCAGTGTTTTGCCGCCCGGTGCTACCTTTAAGCCCGAAACCATTGATCATGTATACCAAAGAGCAGACCCTGCAATTGCAAAAGCAGACACAATCCCTGCTGGAGCAGGCAAAAGGGAAAAAAGTATCTACAGATGAATTAAGTATCCTGCGCGATGTGCTGCGTTTTCACGAATACCGCTATTATATCCTCAATGATCCCCTGTTGGCTGATGTGGAATATGACCAGTTGTATAAGGAACTGGAGCGGCTGGAACTGACGCATCCTGATCTGATAACGGCAGACTCGCCTACCCAGCGGGTGGCGAAAGGACTGACCAGGGATTTTCCTCCTGCGCAGCACCTGGTGCCCATGTTATCGCTCGACAACTCTTATAATGCCGATGACCTGGTCGATTTTGACCGCAAAGCGCGTGAACTGACGGGTCTCACCGAAATCGAATATTGTGTAGAACCCAAGTTTGATGGGGGTAGTATATCGCTTATTTATGAAAACGATCTGCTTACCCGTGGGGCTACCCGTGGCGATGGGGTGGAGGGCGATGATATCACTACCAACATCAGGCAGATACGCAGTCTGCCTTTATCTGCCGCTTTTTCGAAATATGGCCTACAGACGGTAGAGATCCGTGGCGAGGTGCTTATCAACAAACAAAATTTTACAAAATACAATCAGCAGCTCGTTGACCAGGGCCTGGCCCCACTTGCCAATCCGCGTAATGCAGCTGCGGGTACACTGCGCATCAAGGACTCGACCGAAGTGGCAAAACGCAATCTGGAAGCCTTCGTCTATCATGTAAGCTACTACAGCCTGGCAACCACTCAGGATATACCACCTGCTCTACGCACACATGCTGCTTCTCTCAAAATGTTATGGGACCTGGGATTTCGCAGCCCCGAAAAAGAGAAAAAAGTATTCCGCGGTATTCAACCCGTCATTGACTATTGTAATGCCTTTGAAGCAGGCCGCGATGACCTGCCCTATGAAATAGATGGCATGGTGATTAAGGTAAATGATTTTGAGCTGCAGGATCGCATGGGCATGACCTCTCACCACCCCCGCTGGGCAATTGCTTACAAATTCAAAGCCCGTCAGGCCACCAGCAAACTGATCAATGTAGAATTTCAGGTAGGACGTACGGGCTCCATTACACCCGTTGCCAAGGTTGAACCGGTGCCTATTGGCGGAGTTACTGTAAGCAGTATTTCTCTTTTTAATGAAGAAGTAATACGGGAAAAGGATCTGATGATTGGCGATACAGTGCTCGTAGAACGTGCAGGCGATGTGATACCTTATATTGTTAAATCGCTGGCAGAGGTACGCACCGGCACTGAAAAGAAAATTCATTTCCCCCATAAATGTCCTGTCTGCCACAGCCAGCTTTTTAAAGAAGAGGAAGAGGCGGTATGGCGCTGTATAAATATTGAATGTCCCGCACAGGTAGTGGAACGAATCATTCATTTTACCAGCAAAGATGCCATGGACATCCGTGGTTTTGGAGATGCAAATGTGCGTAAATTCTATAGCCTTGGTTTATTGAAAGACATTCCCGGTATTTATAAACTTGATTTTGATAAGATCGGGCAAATGGAAGGCTTTGGCAGTAAATCGATCGATAACCTGCGGACAGCCATAGAAAATTCCAAAAAGCAACCGTTGCACCGGCTCATCTTTGGACTGGGTATCCGCTTTGTGGGCGAGACCACGGCCAAGACACTGGCTCAGGCTGTAACCCATTTAAAAGAGTTTGCCCGGTATTCGCCCGATCAGTTAAAAGAGCTGGAAGATGTGGGACCCAAAGTAGCCGGCAGCATTTATCATTTTTTCAGTAATGAGCAGAACCTGTCGATGCTCGATGAACTGGAAGCGCTGGGTCTTACTTTACGTAACGAAAAGAAAACACAGCCAGCCGAAGGTGGTCTTAATGGTCAGACATTTTTGTTTACAGGTACACTACCCACCTTAAAAAGAAGTGATGCCGAAGCTATGGCCGAAGCACTGGGCGGCAAGATCCTATCGGGTGTAAGTGCTAAGCTCAACTACCTGATAGTAGGGGAAGATGCCGGCAGTAAGCTCGAAAAAGCAAAAAAAATTAATACGATAAAGATTATTTCGGAAGCGGAATTTCTTGAACTGATCAGACAGAATGAAAAATAAAATATGCTAATGTGCTAATTTGCCAATGTGCTAATGTAAGATCAGTATTTGCTAAAGCTTTTTTGTGTTAATGAGAAAATAAAAAAGTACTCCTATTAATGCAACAAGGCTATTCCATCAACTCATTAGCACATCAGCACATTAGCAAATTAGCACATTAACCAAAAACCTTTTACTCAAATGATAAAGCCCTCCACCCTTCAGTTTTTAAAGTCTTTAAAAAAGAACAACAATAAGCCCTGGTTTGATGCAAACCGAAGCAATTATGAAGCGGCGCGTGCCGATTTTGCTGCTTTTATACAACAGGTAATTGACCGGCATGGTAAAAAGGATGAAGGGATCAGTCACCTGGTAGCACGCGATTGTATGTTTCGCATCAACCGCGATATTCGTTTTGCAAAAGACAAGTCGCCTTATAAAAGCAATTTCGGTGCGAGTATCAACCAGGGTGGCAAACAGGCTATGACTACGGCGGGCTATTATTTTCATCTGGAGCCTGGCCAGTCTTTTGCCGGCGGTGGCATCTGGATGCCTCCGGCAGAAGCCCTGCGTAAAGTGCGTCAGGAAATAGATTACAATTACAAAGACTTTCTGCGCATTTTACGCAACCGGAGTTTTCAATCGGTATACGGCGATCTCTCGCATGAAGCAGAATATAAACTGAGCCGCGTACCCAAGGGTTATGAGGCCGATAACCCCGCTGCCGAATACCTCAAACTCAAAAGCTTTATTGCCAGCCTCCCGCTTCGCGATGCCGAGTTGACGGATAAAGACCTGGTAAAAAAGACTACCGCCGCATTTGCTGCTTTACAACCGCTGATAGTCTTTATAAATCAGGCAATTATCGAATAACTCCCACCCTCCTTTTGCTGGCCTCTTTTTTGATTCCGAAAAGGATTAACAAAAAAGATTTGGCTATATCAATGTTTAAACATTAATTTTGTATCACAATTAAAAAAATTAATCATGGCAACCTGGACAATCGACACCGCACACTCCGAGATCGGGTTCAAAGTAAAACACCTGGTAATCTCTACCGTGTCCGGTAAATTCAACAGTTTTGATGGCTCAGTAGAAAGCGATAAAGAAGACTTTTCTGATGCCAAAATCAGCTTCTCAGCTGATATCGACAGCATTCATACAGGCAACGACCAGCGTGATGGTCACCTGAAATCAGCTGATTTCTTTGATGCTGCCAACCATCCCAAACTTAGCTTCACCTCTACTTCGTTTGAGAAATCTGGTGATGACTATAAGTTGCTGGGCAATCTTACACTGAAAGGCGTAACACGACCTGTAACCCTCAATGTAGAATTTGGCGGTGTGCAGCAGAGCATGTATGGCCAGACAGTAGCCGGTTTTGAAATCACCGGTAAAATCAATCGTCAGGACTATGGTCTGACCTGGAGTGCGGTGACTGAAGCTGGTGGTGTAGTAGTGAGCGATGAAGTGAAGCTTCTGATCAATGTGGAAGTGGTGAAACAATAATTCAGGTTAAGGTTTATAGAAAAGCGGCTTTCCTTATGGGGAGCCGCTTTTTAGTTATGGCTATTATCTTTGCTCAGAGCGTTCGCGTTTTGCAACTGGCACATCAGGTAAAAAGCTGTTCCATTTTTATTTCTGCCTGAACCCGCCCTGTATAGTAGTCATTCTGTTTTACGCCATAGGTGGTGATCATTGTGGGAAAAATGGTTTTGCGTGGCTGAGCTTTTTCTGTAAACACCTTTACTTTTTGATCCAGTTCGGCAGCATATTTTTTATCTATCACAAACTCGCCAGTTGAAAATTTTATTTCGCAAAGATTTATACACTGGTCTTTGCGGTCTATCAGCAGGTCAATCTGGGCACCGGTTTCTTCTTTTACCGGTACGTATCGCCAGGCCGATGCGGTAGTTTGTACTCCTGCAATACCCAATGCCTGCTTAATCTGAGCAATGTGTTTCAGACAAACTGCTTCGAAAGCAAAACCACTCCAGGTTTTATAAGATTGCGTTGTTGACAACCGAAGCCAGGTACCGCTACCCGAATTTCTGTTTTGTTCAATAAACCTGAGATAAAACAGTGAGTACTCATCAGACAGTTTGTATATGCTGTCTCTGAGTACGCGGTTAAACGAAATATGCTGCGTGATGAAACCAGACTCTTCGAGTTCCTGCAGGAGTTCTGTAACTCCTCCTCCTGTTGTGAAACCAGTCGCTTTCATAATTTCTGCCCGGCTCATTCCCGCCGGTTTTTTTGAAAGCGCTCTCACGATCGACTCATGCCGGTCTGCCTGATCAAACAGGGATTTATAAAGTTCTTTAAACTCCGTCAGCAACATACCCGTTTTGCCAAAACATATTTTATCAATAGCCTGCACAGCACTTTCGCCTTTACTCACCTGCTTCAGATATTGAGGGATACCTCCCACAGCCATGTATAATTGTAATTGCTGATAGGCATCCAGCCGAATACCCCTGTGTTGCAGAAAGCTGGCCGCTTCTCCTAATGTGAAAGGAAGAAGCCTGATCTTTCGGCTTACCCTGTTATGTAATCCTCCCCTGTCGTTGATTACATTTTTGATCATCCAGGATGCTGCAGAGCCGCATATAACTACTTTGAGTAACCGCTGCCTCGATGCCCAGCTATTCCACCACAGGCCAAATGCAGGCAAAAAACCTGATTTAGGAGTGTGTATCCAGGGGAGTTCATCAAAAAGAAGCACAACAGGTTCCTTATCAATTTTGGTTTGCAGAAAGCTGATCAGGAACTGAAAAGCCTGTATCCAGTTGCCTGGTGGCGCCGGCGGAATGGGGCTGTTCATAGCCTGTTGCAAAGCAAGGCTGAAATTTTGCAACTGATTGCGTAACGAGGCCTCATGAACACCTGTAAATTCAAATGCCAGGTACTTTTGATAGAAATTGCGGATCAGATAGGTTTTACCTACCCTTCTACGACCATAAATGGCAATCAGCTCCGCTTCACCGGAATAAAGCAATTCTTCCAGTAATTTCTTTTCTTCTTCCCTGCCGATAACAATATCTGAGGTCATAGCATCTATATTTCGCCATAAACATATAAAAAATAGAGATATGGCGAAGTATAAAAATTTATAATTCGCCATAAGTTACAAAAAAGAGTAATTATGGCGGTATATACAAAATTATACATCGCCATAATTTTTATTCCGACTACAAGCTCTAAGGGCGAATTTTTACAAATAGTTGACTTTCAATAAAAAGAAAGGGGGTGACCAGTAATCTGGCCACCCCCTTTCTTTATTTTACAGAACAAAATTCTTACAGTAATCCCTTTTTACTAAGATACTCGGCGATTTGCACGGCATTGGTAGCCGCACCTTTCCGGAGATTATCAGATACAACCCACAGGTTAAGTGTGTTGGGCTGGCTTTCATCACGGCGCAGACGGCCCACAAACACTTCATCTTTTTCATGTGCATCCATCGGCATGGGGTATTGCTGTGACACGGGATCATCTGTGAGTACTACTCCGGGAGCAGCACTCAGCAGATTACGTACTTCCTGAAGGTTAAAATCACTGGCAAACTCTACATTCACTGATTCACTATGACCGCCCATAACGGGAATGCGTACGGTAGTGGCCGTAACACGAATGTTGTCGTCGCGCATGATCTTTTTCGTCTCATTCACCATTTTCATTTCTTCTTTGGTATATCCATTGTCGAGAAAAACATCGATCTGCGGAATCACGTTAAGGTCAATGGGATATTTATACGCCATGGGATACGCGGTCTCCTCACCTTTTACAGCTTTGGCCCGTTCGCCCTGCAACTGGTCTACCGCCTTTACACCGGTGCCGGTTACACTCTGATACGTTGATACTACCACACGTTTTATACCGTATTTATGATGCAGTGGATTAAGCGCTACCACCATTTGAATAGTAGAACAATTGGGATTGGCAATGATTTTATCATTTGCAGTAAGCACATCTGCATTGATCTCGGGTACAACCAGTGGTTTGGCCGGATCCATGCGCCAGGCAGATGAGTTGTCGATAACGGTGATACCTGCTTCTGCAAAACGGGGAGCCCACTCCAGTGAAGTGCTGCCACCAGCAGAAAACAGTGCTACGGCGGGCTTCGCTGCAATAGCATCAGTCATGCTCACTACCTTGTAAGGTTTTCCTTTAAAGATAATTTCTTTACCAACTGATTTTTCAGATGCCACCGGTATCAGTTCAGTTACCGGGAAATTGCGCTCGGCCAGTACCTGCAACATTTTTGTGCCAACCAGGCCAGTGGCGCCTACTACTGCAACTTTCATGTTTGAGTTTCTCCCATCTCCGTTTGTTTGCAACGGAGTTTTTTGATGAATAAATATTGGTTATAAAAAAACAGGCCCTCCGTAAGGAAGGCCTGCTCATTTCTTTATGCTGATTGTCATACATAACGCTGCAAACCTTCCTCTAGGGACGTTTCTTAGTGCGCTTTGTATGTTTCATAATACTCATTTCCTGATTATACTATTTCTTTTAATGGTTAGCAAAAATAATGGCTCGTTTTATTCACGCCAAAATTTGTTTTTTTCACCTTGCCATGCTTCGCCTCATTTTTACCTTCATTCGATGAAACAGATAACGTGTGTTAGTCTTCTGTTGGTGATGATATCTGCAGGAGTACGTGCGCAGCAGCGCTATGATGTAGTGATTAGTGAGATTATGGCAGATCCAAGTCCACCGATCGGCCTGCCCGGTACTGAATGGATTGAGTTGCATAACCGCTCGGGGCAGCCTGTAAATCTGCAGGGCTGGCGACTGGCCGATGCGGGTTCGCAAAGCGGACCCTTACCATCCTACACCTTATATCCTGGCAGGCAGGTAATTGTATGTGCCAACAGTGCTATGGCCGCCCTGTCTGCTTATGGATCCTGTATTGGAGTGAGTAGTTTTCCGTCGCTCGACAATGAAGGAGATCAGCTTATACTGACGAGTGCAACGGGGCAGGTGATACATGCCCTGGTATACAGCAGCACCTGGTACCAGAATGATGTAAAGCGGGATGGCGGCTGGTCTCTTGAAATGATCGATACAGATCAGCCCTGCATATGGGCAGGCAACTGGGCTGCCAGCATTCATGCAGAAGGAGGCAGTCCCGGAAGACCCAACACAATAACGGCTCAACTGGAAGATATCAGTGCACCGCAAGCCCTGCATGCTTATATGCCCGATAGCTTATCAGTTATTATACAATTCTCTGCACCTGTTGATAGTCTTTCAGCAACAATCACGCAGCATTTCTCGCTGACTGATGGACCCACTATTGCAGAAGCAGGCATTATAGAACCCCTGGCTATACAGGTTCGTCTGTTGCTGGCAGACACATTGCTGCCAGACCGCATTTATCAGCTAACGGTTACTGATCTGGCTGGTTGCACAGGCCATCATCTCGCTGGTGTGCAGCAGTTATCTGTCGGCCGGATTGGACCCGTAGCGGGTGCAGGTATTGTTATCAATGAAATTCTCTTTCATCCCCCTCCAAATGGTTTTGATTATGTGGAACTGTATCATGCCGGTAAAACAATCGCTGATCTGTCGCAGCTGCTGATTGCCCGCAGGGGTTCAGATGGTCAAATTCAGCAGTTCTATTCGTTATCAGGCAGTCCGCGATTATTTTTCCCGGGTCAGTACCTGGTATTTACGACCAATGCGGCCAGCCTGGCTCATCATTATCTGGTACGATATCCTGAACGTGTAATCGCTCTTGCGGCTCTTCCTTCGTATCCCAATGATATCGGCGTAGTGGTATTGGCTGATAAACAGGGGCAGGTAGTGGATGAGGTACCGTATTCGGCAAAGATGCATTTTCCGCTTATCCGTAATCCCCAGGGGGTGGCCCTGGAGCGGATTGATGCTGCCGGCCCTTCTGCCAGCAGCCACAACTGGCATTCGGCAGCTGCCTCTGCCGGTTATGGTACGCCAGGTTATGCCAATTCGCAATTGCAGGCACAGGCGGCTCCTGACTTAGGCGGCCTCAAACTGAGTAATACCCTGTTTACACCGGATAATGACGGACAGGAAGATGTGCTACTGATCAGCTATCAATGGCCGGAAAGCGGGTATATGATACGCATGCTGGTGTTTGACGACCAGGGCCGGCCTGTTCGTGAGCTCGTAAAAAATGAGTTGATGGGAACAACGGGCAGTTGGAAATGGGATGGTCTGGACAATACAGGCCGGGCTCTTCCCGCCGGCATCTATATCATCTGGGCCGAACTTTTTACACTTAACGGCAAGAAGGAGTTATTTAAGCAGCCGGTAATCCTGGCCCGGCGCTAAAGCAGCAGCCCGGCAGATTTTGCCGGGCTGCTGCAGATATTTCACCAAAAGATCAGAGTAGTTCGATTTCGAAGTTTACCAGGTCCTTAAATTGTTGTATACGCGCTTCTATATCGGTTTTGGTGATCTCGCGCAAGCGGGTAGCACCGAATTTTTCCACGCAGAAGCTGGCCATTGCCGAGCCTACAATAATGGCGCGCTTCATATTTTCAAAGGAGATATCGCCGGTTTTGGCGAGATGCCCTACAAATCCACCCGCAAATGTGTCACCTGCTCCTGTTGGGTCAAACACATCTTCGAGTGGCAGGGCGGGAGCAAAGAAGACACTATCCTTATCAAACAGCAGAGCGCCGTGCTCACCTTTTTTGATGATGAGGTATTTGGGACCCATCTGTAAAATGGATTTTGCTGCTTTTACGAGCGAAAACTGACCAGTAAGCTGCCTGGCTTCTGCATCGTTGACGAGCAGTATATCTACATGCTTCAATACTTCTTCGAGGTCGGGCAACGCTACTTCCATCCAGAAGTTCATAGTGTCCATTACGATCAGCCGGGGACGCTGTTTGAGCTGACGAATCACGCTCAATTGTACCGCAGGCACCAGATTGCCCAGCATCAGGAATTCTGCGCCCTGATAGCTATCGGGGATTTGGGGATTAAAGTCGGCCAGCACGTTTAGGTCTGTAACCAGGGTATCGCGACTGTTCATATCGGCATGATAGCGACCGCTCCAGAAAAACGATTTCTTGTCGGGCACAATTTCAACTCCATCAAGCTGTACGCCGCGGCTTTTCAGCTCTTCCAGTTCCTCTACGGGAAAATCATATCCCACAATAGATACCTGTTGTATAGGTTTTACAAAATTTGAAGCAGCATAGGCCACATAGGTGGCAGAGCCGCCAACTATCTTATCTGTTTTGCCAAAGGGTGTTTCAATGGCATCAAAAGCCATAGTGCCTACTGTAATCAATGACATGAAAAACGTTTTATTTTTTATAGTAATGTTTTCCAATTTAGCTATCTGCCGCCAATACAAATCCGGACTGGCCTTTTCCGCAGGAAAACGAGGGGCTGAAAGGGCGTGCAAACGTACATGAAAAATCGTATCCTGGGAAGTTTAAATGCATCCATTTAAGGTCCGGCGATATGACTGGAGAGCGCTGCTTCAAACCGGTTTTGGTAATATTGACTGAAACCTATATATCTTTGGGTATGGCCAAATCAGTAAGAAAAAAGGCATCCAAGAAAGATCTGATCCTTCAAAAGGCTGCCATCATGTTTAGGGAAAAGGGCTTTGCAGCCACTTCCATGCGCGACCTGGCTGAGTCTGTAGGCATTGAGGCCGCCAGCCTGTACAATCATATCCGCTCTAAAAACGAAATTCTCGAAGCCATCTGTTTTGACGTTGCCAACCGGTTCAACACAAATATGGAACAACTGGAAGCTGGCCACACGGGATCCATCAGCAAAGTGGAAACCCTGCTCCGCTTTCATATCCGGCAAATGATCGAGCATTATGAGGAAGTGTATGTGAGTGATCGCGAATGGAAACACCTGGAAGAACCTTACTTATCTAATTTCCAGACCCAGCGCAGAGCTTACCGTAAAAAATTTGCCTCTATTATTGAAGATGGTATCCGCAAAAGCGAGATTCGCAATATAGATGCACCCACAGCTGTACTTATCATGCTGCATGCCGTAAGCGGCATTGAATCATGGCACCGCTCCAAAACCAAGATCAATGCACAGGAGCTGGAGGATAATATGGTCATGATCATGATCGATGGATTAAGAAAACAAGGTTAAGCCATGTCCATTCATTTTCACCCCGTACGCGTAAAAGAAGTACGCAGGGAAACACCTGCCTGCGTGTCTGTATTGCTTGATATTCCTGCAGAACTGCAGGCCGACTTCAACTATCGGCAGGGACAAAGCCTTACCATCCGCACTTTTATTAATGGCGAAGAAGTGCGCCGCACCTATTCGCTCTGCAGCTCGCCACTCGATCATGAATGGCGGGTAGCGATCAAAAAAGTAGATGGAGGCCTATTTTCTTCTTTTGCCAATGAGTTGCTTAAACCCGGCGATACACTGGAAGTAATGCAGCCAATAGGCCGTTTTTATACAGAACTGAATCCTGTACATCGCAAACGGTATGTTGCATTTGCAGCAGGCAGTGGTATTACCCCGGTTTTATCACTTATTAAAACCACGCTGGCCACTGAGCCGCTCAGCCGCTTCACGCTGGTATATGGCAACCGGAGCCGTCAGGATATTATCTTCTTTGAAGAGCTGGAGGCCCTGAAAAATAAATACCCCGACCGTTTTCAACTGATTCATATCCTGAGCCGCGAAACACAGGACGCACCGGTGCTGAATGGCCGGATCAATGCAGAAAAGCTCCGCGACCTCGACAAACTGATAGATTACATACTAACCGATGAGTTCTTCATTTGCGGGCCCGAAGCCATGATCTTTGAAGTAAAAGAATTCCTGGAATCACGTATCGCAGATAAACGGCGCATCCATTTCGAATTGTTTACTACACCGGGGCAAAACCAGTCTTCAATATCCGGGAAATCGGCTGCCTCTGCCAGCGCACCCTCTGGTGGCTGCCAGGTACGCATCAGGCTCGATGGGCGGTCTATTGAATTTACCATGCCTGCCAGCAGTGAAGATTCTGTACTGGATGCCGCCCTTGCTGCCGGAGCAGACCTGCCTTACGCATGTAAGGGTGGCGTATGCTGCACCTGCAAGGCCCGTTTACTCGAAGGAGAGGTAAAAATGGATGTGCATTGGGGGCTGGAAGAAGAGGAGATCAAACAGGGTTTTATACTTACCTGCCAGAGCCACCCGCTTACCTCCAACGTATCGGTCGATTTTGATGTCAGATAAAATAAATGTTGTTTTTATAGAAATGGCCTGCTTATGCAGGCCATTTCTATATATCATTTCTCCTGTCAGGGTAAAAGGCTAAAGCTGTCTTTTAACCGTATATCGGCAGATGAAGAGCCGATCATCAGATCAAAATCGCCTGGCTCTGCATCCCATTTTAATTTGGCATTGTAAAACGATAACTTTTCTTTGCCAATCACAAACCGGATCGTTTTTTTCTCACCTGGCTGCAGCAACAGTTTTTTAAAATCTTTTAATTCTTTGACCGGGCGCACTACTGAGCCCACCCGATCGCGCAAATAGAGTTGTACTACTTCCTCACCGGCATAGCGGCCTGTGTTGGCAACATCCATTGTGACCACAATGCTATCGGCTTTTTTCATTTCTTTTTTATTCAGCTTAAGATTGGAATACTCAAAGCTGGTATAACTGAGGCCGTATCCGAATTCGAATTTGGGATAGATAGATTCATCGATATAAGCAGAGCGGTAAAACCGGTCTTTGTCGCTGGTAGCGGGGCGGCCTGTATTGAAGTGGCTGTAGTAAACAGGAATCTGTCCTTCGCTTCGGGGGAAGGTAATCGGCAGTTTGGCCGATGGGTTGTAATCGCCAAACAAGACATCGGCAATGGCATTGCCAGCTTCGCTGCCCAGCCACCAGGTATATAAAATAGCAGGAGCATTATCGGCTACCCAGTCAAATACCAACGGGCGGCCGGCATTGATCAATACCACTACGGGTTTGCCGGTAGCGATTATGGTTTTGATCAGTTCTTCCTGCACACCCGGCAGGCGAATGCTGCTGCGACTTTTTGCTTCGCCGCTCATATCGCGACGCTCGCCCACACTCAGCACCACTACATCGGCCTGGCCGGCTAACTGCACTGCTTCTGCAAAACCGGCACGGCTGCTGTCTTCGATACCACAACCTTTTGCATACAGCAATTGTGATGTACCGCCCAGTTTGTTGACCATACCCTGCCATTGCGAAACTATATAGCTGGAGTCGTCGGGCATTTCTATACTCCAGAAACCGAGGTTTTGTTTTACTTCCTTTACAAGCGGGCCAATGAAAGCAATCCGGTTATTCTGTTTTTTCAGCGGTAACAGCTGATTTTGATTTTTCAGCAATACAATGCTTTTAGCTGCCATGTCGCGGGCCGCACGTGTATGAGCGGGATTATTGAGCGCCGCCTGCTCGCGCGAGGCATCGCTAAACCGGTAGGGATCGTCAAAAAGCCCGAGTTCAAACTTTTTACGCAAGACGCGGCGCACGGCATCATCGACCAAAGCGATAGGTACTTTCTTTTCTTTTACCAACTGTGCCAGGTGATTTTTGTAACTGCGGCTTTCCATATCCATATCGCTGCCGGCAGTAATTGCTGAAAGTGCGGCTTCGTAATTGTTTTTTACATAACCGTGCTGTATCATCTCACCCACCGATCCCCAGTCGCTCACTACAAAGCCGGTAAATTTCCATTTGCCTTTCAGAATATCGCGTTGAAGATAACTGTTGCCGGTAGCGGGTATTCCGTTAAGATCGTTGAAAGAATTCATAAAGGTGGCGGCGCCTGCATCGAGCGCTGCCTTAAACGGAGGCAGATACGTTTCCCATAATTGCCTTTCACTCATATCTACACTGTTGTAATCACGGCCACCAACTGCTGCACCATAGGCTGCAAAGTGTTTGGCACAGGCCATGACGGCATCTGTATACCCCAGTCCCCTGCCCTGAAAACCATGCACACGTGCTTTGGCAATCAATGAACCGAGATAAGGATCTTCACCTGCGCCTTCCATCACCCGACCCCAGCGCGGGTCGCGTGCAATGTCGACCATGGGTGCAAAAGTCCAGTGAATACCAGCGGCGGAAGCTTCTGTGGCTGCTACCCGTGCTGCCAGTTGTATAGCATCCATATCCCAGCTGGCGGCTTCTGCCAGTGGAATGGGAAATGTGGTTTTATATCCATGAATCACATCCTGCCCAAACAAGAGCGGAATACGTAGCCGGGATTGCATCGCCATTTCCTGCAGTTGACGGGTATGGCGCACGCCCATGATATTGAGCATGGAACCGATCTGCCCCTTACGGATCTGATCCTGCTTATCACCGTCGCTGGTAATAGGGCCGGTCGAGATCCAGTCGCCGCTATATTGATTCAACTGGCCTACTTTTTCTTCCAGCGTCATGAGGCGCAATACGGAGTCTACACGCTGATCAATTGTTTTACGCTGCGCAAGTGCCGGCAACAAGCAGGCCAGCAGACCGGTTGTTATCAGCGATTGTTTAAGTGATCGGTTTTTAAACATTGACAGGTTGTTGATAGGTTGAAAAAAGCCGCCCGGTATTCTTGAAGTCTTTACAGGGCGGCTTTACAGTACTTTATTATAAAACTATACAGGTGTTTTATCAAAACACGAGTGTGGCAATAGAACGGGGTTTTGCTTTCAGTTCAGCAGCTTTGCCATTGATCCAGAGAAAATAAGGTGTTTCTGCATTGGACTGGTTCATGACCACAACCACTGTTTTGCCATCCGGATTGCGGAAAGCAGTTGTGAGCAGCTGACTGCGGCTGGCAGCACTGCTGATGCGTTTGGCTCCGGGCTGAATAAATTTGCTGAAATGCCCGATATAATAGTAGGCATTGGTATAAATGAGCTGTCCGGTTTTGGTATCGCCATGTACGGGGGCAAAACAGAAATTCTGTACGTGGTTGGGGCCACCTGTTTCATCGAGCAATATATTCCAGTCAGTAAAGCCCACCATGCCGTTGTTGAAATCGTTGATCATACTGCGGCCATATTCTTCGCCCAGCGCCCAGGCATTGTAACGTTTTGCATCAAAACTTTCAGCACATCCTTCGGTAAAGAAAATATTTTTGTCGGGATAGGCTTCGTGTACACGTTTGATATTTTCATACATGGGCTGACCACCACTCCAGTCTTCATACCAATGAAAACCAATACCCCAGGCATATTTGGAAGCTTCGGGGTCGTCAAAATAAGTTTGCGCGCGTTGATAAATCAGGTCGCGGTTATGGTCCCACACAATGATCTTCTTTTCTTTTAGTCCTTCTTTCTCCATGGTAGGACCCAGGTGTTTTTTCAGAAAATCGCGTTCTTCTTCGGCAGAATAGATACAGCTTTCCCAGCGCTGTTTGGCCATTGGCTCATTCTGTACGCTGATACCCCATACAGGCACCCCTTCTTTTTCATATTCTTTGATAAACTTTGTATAGTACAGTGCCCAGCTGTCATAAAACTCTGGTTTGAGTTTACCACCCTGCAGCATGTTATTATTGTCTTTCATCCAGGCCGGGGGGCTCCAGGGGCTGGCAAAAAGCGTGAGTTTGCCACCCGCTGCCTGCATTGCTTCTTTAATAAAAGGAAGTTTGTATTTACGATCGGGATCTATATTAAACGACTTCAGATCTTTATCGTTGCTGTCTACATATGTATAACTGCCACTGCTGAAATCACAGCTATTAATATTAGTGCGGGCAACAGTATAACCAATCCCGTTTTCCTTATCGAAATAGGCTTTCAGAAACTCCTGTTGTTTCTCTTTGGGCAATTTGTAAAACGTTTCGGCTGAGGCATCGGTAAGTGCGGCGCCTATACCAAAGAAGGTCTGAAAGGTTTTGTCGGGGTCTACAAATACACAGATCTGGGTTTCGAAAGGCTGACCCATATCTTTAAATGAAAGTGTATCAGTAGCAGTAAGGCGCAGTTGTGAACTGTCGGCTGTAGTATATACCAGTACTTTTTTCCCTTCTGCTGAAAAATGGCTGCTGTTGGTTTCAGCCGCCGGCTTTTCCTTATTTTCTCCGCAGGAGAAAAGTGCAAGCGCCACAATGGCAATGGTTATTTTTTTCATTCTATTTAAATTAAAACTGGTTGCTTACCAAACATAGGTACCTACGGAAGATGCGGGCAGTGAAGCGACTACCCATTTATTTTTGAACTGGATATTAAATGACTGGGCATTGGCTCCATCATTGAGTACAATCAGTACTTTTTTCTTATCGGGCCGTTCAAAAGCCACACTGATCAAGTTGCCGCTGCTGGTATTGCTGGCCACGCGTACGGAACCTGCTGGCACAAATTTGGATGCCTGTGCCACTATATAATAGGCTACATTTTTGTTGACCGTAGAGCTGCCGATGATGGTGAGTGCGCCTTTACAAACCGTACATCCGCCGGGTGTGTGGGGGCCAAAATTGCCATCATTGGCCAGGTTCCACTCCAGCGCATTACGGCTCCAGTTGCGCATAGAACCGATGATTACATTGCGGATATGCCATTTCAGGTCACCGCTGAAATCGCCGTTTGATGCGGTATATTGTTCGGTGAAATAAACATTCTTATCGGGGTGCGCATTACGAACCGCACTAAGCGCGCTGATGTCGCCGGCATATAAATGAAATGCCGAACCATCTACAAAGGCTTTGGCAGCCGCATCGTTGAGAATGGTAAGCGGATAGTTGGGGTTATCGCAATTGTGATCCCAAACAATGATTTTGGTAGTAATACCAGCTGCCTGAAATGCTGGTCCAAGGCTATTCTTGATAAAATCACGCTGCTGCTCGGCTGTCATTACCATGCTTGGATTGTTGCCGCCATGCAGGGGTTCATTCTGGGGTGTGATAGCATCTATAGTAATACCCTCGGCTTTCATGCCCTGAATATATTTTATCAGATACTGGGCATATACATCATAATACTCTGGTTTCAGGCTACCACCTACTGAACTGCCATTGTCTTTCATCCATACTGGCGCACTCCAGGGAGTGCCCAGAATTTTGATAGCGGGGTTGATGGCCAGTATTTCTTTCAGTAAAGGAATAAGGCCCGTGCCGCCTGCTTTTTCTGCATTGAGACTGAAATTGGCCAGTGTGGGGTCTGTTTGTCCGGCGGGCATATCGTTGTAGCTGTACACTGCTGCACTCAGGTCAGAAGCCCCAATCGCAATGCGCAGATAACTGATACCAATCCCATTGGTTGTAGAGAACAGATCCTGCAGCAAAGCTTCTTTATTGCCGGCGCTAAGGTTATTGATAAGAGTGGCACTGCCGGAAGTGAGCGTATATCCAAACCCATCTACTGTTTGAAACCTTGATGTTGTATCTACGGAAATGACAGGGTTGTAGTTAGCTGTAGTGGTAAATGAAAGAACAGTAGATTGTTTCTGCAGCAATGCAGCCTGATCGCCCCGTGTGAGCCAGTAATCCATTTCATTGACCTGCGGCTCAGGTGTTGGCGGGTTGGGATCAGGATTATCACCACCGGATTTTTTACTGCAATCTGCCTGTATAAATGCCAACCAGATCAGAGCGGCCAGCGCCAGTTTACTTTTCATAGACAACCAATTTTAATACTGCGGAGCCGCTTCAGAGAATACGGCATTTCCCTACTATAGACACTAAATTTGTCTGATTGTACTAAACCACGGCCTTATTTATGCTGAGAAAACAGCCATTTGAGCAGCCCTGGCTCTTTAAAAGCGGAATCCCAGCTGTTATGATTGGCTTCCGGGTATTCGGTATAGCGAACCCGGGCGCCTGTTTTTTTCAGCGCCGCCACCATCTGGCGTGAAAATGAAGGCAGTACCACGTCATCTTTTGCTCCATGAAATATCCACCAGCCCGGCTTCCGGATTGAAGCCGCCGTTGCAGGGTCTGCACCGCCACAAATGGCAATTGCCCCTGCAAAGAGTTCCGGTCTGCGTCTTGCCAGCTCAAACGTACCCATGCCACCCATACTCAGACCCATAACATATACCTGCTGGCGACGGATCTTATATTGGCGAAAAAGGTTATCTGTGAGTGATAGGAGCAACCGCATGGAGCGTGAAGGCTCCCCATCGGCTACAAAATAAAATGTGCGTTTCCCATCTTTGTCGGCTACTGTTTGCACATTGCTCCAGTAATCGGTAGCGGCACATTGCGGAAATACCACAATTGCCGGATATTGCTGCCGTATGCTATCTGCCAGAAACATTCGTGCACCGTGTGTGAGCTGCTTTTTGTTATCGGTACCACTTTCGCCACGGCCGTGCAGGAAGATCAGCAGCGGATACGCTTTTGAAGAATCGTAGCTGGCAGGTAACAATACCCTATAAGGTAGTGTATCGCCACTCTGAACAAACTTCTTATATTCATATTGCTCCAAATCCTGTGCCTGTATGAGATGTAAACGGCAAAAAATAAACAGGATAAAAGTGATAGTGTATTTCATGATTATGATCCGGTTCATTATTAATGACTATTTATTACACTCCGTAAATAAAACAGCCCGGTTTAGCAGCTGTTGCTAAAATACCGGGCTGTAAAACAATATCGGCTTATAACAGCCGGCTTAGCGGCTCCAGTTAAGTTTCGCTTTTTTTACATCGCGCGAGTTGCCACCGATCATAATCTCAAACTCACCCGGCTCCCACACGTATTTAAGATCGTAATTATAGAATTTCAGCGTTTCGGGAGTAATTGTAAAGCTGATAGTCTTTGACTCGCCCGGCTTGAGCGCTATTTTCTGAAATCCTTTCAGCTCCTGTACTGGTCGGGTTACAGAACCTACCAGATCGCGCAAATAAAGCTGTACTACTTCTTTTCCTTCCGCTTTACCGGTATTGGTAACCGTTACACTGGCGGTGACAGACTGATTTCCTTTTGGATTGGAGGTACTCAGTTTTACATCGCTGTAACTAAACTGGGTATAGCTCAAACCAAAGCCAAAAGGATAAAGTGGGTCATTAGACACATCGAGGTAATTGGACCGGAACTTGGAGAACCATTTGCCTTCGCCCAGCGGGCGGCCGGTATTTTTATGATTATAAAACAGCGGTACCTGACCTACATTTTGAGGGAAAGTAGTACTCAGTTTTCCTGAAGGGTTTACATCGCCAAACAATACATCGGCAATAGCATACCCGGCTTCGCTACCGCCAAACCATACGTTGAGGATGGCGGGTACATTGGCCTGCTCCCAACTGAGTGCCAGTGGGCGGCCGGTAAACAAAACCAGCACTACCGGTTTACCGGTTTTAAGTAGGGCGGCCAGCAGGTCTTTCTGTACCTGGGGAATTTCGATATTGGTACGGCTGCTTGATTCACCGCTCATTTCGGAAGCTTCGCCCAGTGCAGCCACTACCACATCAGATTGATTGGCGATAGCTACGGCTTCGGCAATGATATCAGCGGCAGGCCGCTCATCGCGCGCAATTGTGCGGCCAAACATGGTACCGCGATCCTGCAAGTCTTTATCTGCTTCTACATTTGAGCCTTTTGCATATAAAATTCTGGCTTGCGATCCTACTGCTTCTTTAAGACCTGCCAGCAGTGAAGTGGCATTTTGGAGGTTGGCGGCCACACTCCAGGTACCCGGCATATTTTCTTTCGAATCGGCCAGCGGTCCTATGAGAGCAATGGTACCTCCTTTTCGCAGGGGTAATGTATTTTTATCATTTTTCAGCAATACAAAACTTTCGGCTGCAATCTTGCGTGCTTCGCGGCGGTGTTCGGAAGTAAAGATTTCCGTTTTTGAACGGTTTTCATCGCAGTAGCGGTATGGGTCTTCAAACAAACCAAGTTTATATTTCGCCTCCAGTATGCGGCGGCAGGCAGCATCAATCTGCTGCACAGTGATCTTTCCTTCTTTAAGTGACTGAGGCAATGTGGTAAGCAATCCCTCTCCCACCATGTCCATATCAATACCTGCTGCCAGGGCGCGGGCCGATACTGTTTTGAGATCACCAATGCCATGATCGATCATTTCGTTGATGCCGGTATAGTCCGTTACCAGAAATCCTTTAAAACCCCATTGCTTGCGCAGTACATCGGTAAGCAGCCATTTGTTGGCCGTGGCCGGTACGCCATCCACTTCATTGAAGCTGGCCATCACACTACCCACACCTGCATCAACAGCGGCCTTATATGGAGGAAAATATTCGTTGTACATGCGCTGATGGCTCATATCGGTTGTATTGTAATCGCGGCCGGCTTCGGCTGCCCCATAAAGTGCATAGTGTTTTACACAGGCCATGATGGTATTGTTGCGCGAAAGATCAGTACCCTGGTAACCGCGTACCATGGCTTTGGCAATTTCTGAACCGAGGTAGGCATCTTCACCATTGCCTTCCGAAATACGGCCCCAGCGTGGATCGCGCGAAATATCTACCATGGGTGAAAAAGTCCAGTTGATACCATCTGCACTGGCCTCAATAGCCGCAATACGGGCACTGCGCTCAACTGCAGCCATATCCCAGTTGCAGCTAAGGCCGAGAGGAATCGGGAATACAGTCTCGTAACCGTGTATCACATCCATACCAAACAGCAGTGGAATTTTGAGCCGGCTTTTCTCAACAGCCAGTCTTTGCACTTCCCTGATCTTGGCTACTGATTTTATATTAAACAATCCACCTACCTGTCCCTGCTCGATTTTTTTTGCGATATCTGAGTTGGAAGCCTGCCCTGTCACAATATCTCCCGCACCCGGCAGGTTGAGCTGACCAATTTTTTCCTGCAATGTCATCTTCTTCATCAGTGCATCAATAAACGCTTTCATCTTCGCGTCATTCGCACTTTGTCCCATAGCCATCGTGCCTGCAAGCAGGGCCAGGGTCAGCATTCCAAATCTGTGTAACCTTGTCATTGTTGATTGTTTTATTATTTCAATAAATGAGGTTCGATGAGTTTTTGCCAGATGGCATATCCCTGTGCATTCATGTGCAGCTTATCGTCAAGGAAAATATCGGGACGGGGCTTACCATCATCTGACAGCATGGGGTGATATACGTCTATAAAAGTGGTTTTCTTTTTCTTCTTTAAGAACTGGCGGATAGCTGTGTTGGCTTCAAGCATTTTGGGCAGGAGGTGCTGGCGGCTGGGACTTGGCTTCAACGATACAAATACAATGGGTACGCGCGGAAAGCGCTGGCGGATCATTGAAAAAAGTGTTTTAAACCGCTCTGCTACGGTAGCTGCTGATACAGTATCAGAAGCACCCAGGTCATTTTCTCCGCAATAAATCACGATCTGCCTGGGAGCATACTTAAATATTACATCTTCGGCATAACGTATTAGATCTGGCAGAGAAGATCCCCCAAATCCGCGGTTGATAATCGGATGCGATGGAAAATAGGATTGTACATCTTTCCACATGGTAAAAGAAGAACTGCCTACAAAAAGTATTTGCCCGGCAGCAGGTGCATGCAGGCTATCTGCCTTACGAAAAGCAACTATATCGTTCCAGAAAGCTGTACCCGGCTGTGCTTGTACCTGTGCAAAAACAGCTACGAAAAACATCCACAATATCAGCCGGCGGTTCTTATTGCTCATTATACTCATTTCTTTTATTGATCAATGTACTTCCAGCGTTTTGTAACGGGCCGATACCCCATTCTCATTGATGGCTTCAATTGTAAAATAATAGGTTTTTTCACGGTCCATTGCCTTAAACCAGTATTCGTTGAGGTCATGTACCATCACACAGTTGTACAGGCGGTCGGGTGAGGTTCCATAGTAAATATTATAAGCATAGGCATTATCTACCGGGCTCCATTTGATATAGGCACTTCGCTTATCTTTTTCGGTACGCAATACCATAAACTGTTTTACAGCTGCCGGTTTCTCTCCATTACCATTTCCAAATACGCGCAGGCCGCTGATGGCAAATTTGCCTGTAGGCATATGTATGTTTTCGAGTTTGATGTAACGGGCCTGCACAGGTTGTGATAATTCTATGTAATCGTGTGGCACATCTGTTTTATTGGCACTCTTATCGGCAATTACGGTCCATTTGCGTCCATCAACCGAAGCCAGCAGACGATATTGATGATACTGATCGAGCCGTTTACCAAGCCGGTCATCTGCCACATCCTGGTCGGCATAATTGATCTGTACGGCATTTACTGCCGACAACTGCCCCAGGTCTGTCTGTATCCATTCTCCCTTGTTAGCAGAAGCTGCGCTCCAGTAGGTTTTAATATTTTCATCTACTGCATTGTTGGCAAAGTAACTGCCAAGGGTAGAAGATACGGTCACCGGTTTTTTGTAGTTAAGCAGCATCCAGCCCGTAAAAGCCTGTGTGCTGTAAGGTGCAGCAGGCAGATCTTTTATCACATGTGGCAGGTAATGCGGATAGTCGCCGAAAGAAGTATTGCAATACATCACATCGCTGGCATCGAAGCCGGTAGGCCAGATACCCAGTCTTCTTTCGAAATTGTTCTTTACAGACAATACAATTGTGGAGACATGCCAGTAGTTGTTGAACTTATCCTGAAATGTGGCGCCATGGCCTGCCCCACGGGCAAAACCTCCGGGCTTGAAGCTAAGGGGATCTGATTGCGGTGTAAAAGGACCCAGCGGGCCATCACCTACCAGCAAACCATCGGCATAGCCACTGAACTCTGTGCCGGGAGCGCCATATTGCAGGTAATATTTGTTTTTGTATTTCGTCATGTGCGATCCTTCGATAAAAGGATCGAGAAATGTATTGTCCATATACTCACCAAAGCGCTGCCATCCATACCGCCAGTCTTCGAGAAAATACATTTCTTTACGGGCACCCAGTGGTTGCATTGTCTTACGGTTGAGCTCCACGCCGTACATGGGATAGCGGTTGCTGCTGCCATTGTACATATACAGCCGGCCATCATCATCTGTAAAGAAAGAGGGATCCCAGCCCCCAATGGCGAAAGAATCGACGAGGGGTTTCCATTCATCTGCTTTAGGGTTCGTGCTCATCCAGATGGTAAAATTGGATGAATAGGTAGAGCCAAATACCAGCATGGTATCGCCAATAATGCCTACAGCCGGTGCACAAAGTTCATCATACACTTTATTCCAGGGACGCAGAAAGCGGCGCGATACGAAGTTCCAGTTGAGCATGTCTTCGCTCCACCAGTACCCCCATTGGTTGGTGCTAAACAGAAAATAGGTGCCCTTGTATGTAACAATTACCGGGTCGGCTGTAGCACGATGGCGTCCCCATTCGCTGAAATTGGGAATGGGTGTATATCCGTAGTCAATATTGATGGGGTTGCAGTAGGTACGTTGTTGCGCATGGCTATCAACAGGCAAAAAGAATAGCCCCAGCAATACAACAACTGATACAATATTTTTTTTCATACTTACTTCAGTTCCGGGATTTTGTTCTTGAAAATAAAAGAGCATCCAGACTAAGTGCTCCGGGTCCGCAGCAAAAAAACAGGATGGCCAGTAATACAAACAGGAAAGGATGCTGGTCGGAGTACCACACCTGCCCATGACCTACAAAAAAAGTGATATAGCCCATGGTTATAACTATGCCCAGAGCAGCAATACGGGTAAGCAAGCCGAGCATAAGCAGCACACCCATTACCAGTTCCATTGCCTTACCTGTATATACCATGGTAGCTGGTGAGGAAAACCTTTTGAAGGCATCCCAGTCAACATATCCTTTCATCGTAGCTGCATCAAATAGCTCTCTGCCATGATAAGCCAGAAAACCTCCTGTCAGTATCCGGACGATCGCCAGACCTGCGGACGGCCAAATGGGTTTTGAGGAGAAAAATGCATGCATAGTACAATCATTAGGAGAAGGAGAATCTGCTGCAGACAAATTTACGGTTCTTACTGCTAAAGTATTAAGGGTTTAAAGGGTATAAAGATTTAAATCAACCCTTTAAACGTCTTAAACTCTTTATACCTTTTAAACTTTATTTTATCCACGGACTTTGAAATCACCGTTTTTCATCCTTGATTTTTGCATTTATATAACAGGCCATTTAAACCCAGACTCCAGATTAATGCGTTTGCCGCTGCGTCCTGATTCTCTTGCTGCTTCAATTATTTCCAGCACATGCAGTGCATGTTCGGCATTGATCAGCGGTTCTTCGCCCGTCACCAATGCTTTTGATATTACGGAAGCGCCTTCCTGCCATACATAACTGCCCGGATCAGCAATGAACCGTTCTGTTTTTTCATGATCATGTGTAGCCATATCCACGCCATGTGGTGCCCAGTCGTAGCCGGCCATTGCCATATTTCCATGCGAACCCCATATCTGGATAGTAGGCCGCTCCTGCCCTTTTCCCTCATGTCCATACGGATCAAAATAATTAAAGCCACATTGTACATGTGATAATATACCATTGCCGTGATCCATTATCAACATGGCATTATCTTCAGCTTCTACTTTTATTTTCCCTTTATTATCTACGGTACGCTCTGGTGTTACTATACTCGTCATAGCTACAACCGAAGCAGCAGGTCCGAGCAGGCCGGTGAGTGTAGCGATATTATACACACCCAGATCAGGCAGGCTGCCGCCTCCTTTTTCATAAAAGAATGCCGACCAGCCGGGTCCGGTATGTCCGTAATGTGCGTGGGCGCAGGCTACGCGGCCAAGCTTTCCTTCCTGCAACGCCTTTGACATAAAAGCAAACTGGGGGCTGTTTACAACTGCCGGCGCTCCCCAAATGCGCAGGTTTTTGCTTTTAGCAAACTCGAGAAGTGCTTTTCCTTCTTTATATGTATTCGCCATTGGTTTTTCACTCCACACATGTTTGCCTGCGGTAAGGGCAATTTTATTAAGCCGGCCATGCTCCTGCATATCTGTAAGATTAACGAGCAGGTCAAACGGAGCTCCGGCCAGTTGCTGATCGATATGCGGATAGTGATTGGGAATTTTAAACTCAGCTGCCCTGCTTCTGGCTCTTTCATATACGATATCACAGGCGCTCACAAGCTCTACGTAAGGCGATTGCGATAAATGCGGGAGGTATACGCCCGATACACTTCCACATCCAATAACAGCCAGCCGGACTTTTTTCTCACTTTTTTGATGAGCAAATCCTTCGAGTGAGGAAAGCAATAAGGCTGCACCGGCCATTGCCGTGCGTTGCAAAAAAGCCTGACGGGAGATAGTATCCATAGCAATCGTTTTTTATTAATGATAAATGGAAGCCTATTTTTTACCCTGTCTTTTACCTGGTTTTGTAATGCAGCAGGAAAGCCGGTAAGAGTGTCTGTTGTGTTCTCTGGTTGAAACGAAACTTATTTAACGGTTTGCCCTGCTGCAGTGAGCCAGGGGCTTTCAAAACCCAGCCGGCGCAGGCCGGTTTTTATTTCGGGGCAGCTCATAAACAGTTTCCACAGCAAGCCACTGCGATAATTTTCGATCATTACAATAATGGGTCCCTGATCAATAGCCAGATGGCTTTTTGCATACCAATCTTTTGTTTCATTAAATGCATCGGTAAAGCCATATTCACTCCAGATAAGATCGCCTTTTTTTTCATAGAAATAACGCAGCGCCTTCATCGACTCTGCGGGTGTATAGGGAAATGCACTCAATGCGGCCGTAGGCGTAATGGTACCCAGGTCTTCTGTGGGCGAGTGAGCAGCATAACCGTTATAGGTGTCGCTGGCGGTGAGTCCCCAGCAGGAATCTCCATACCCTTTATACTTTAGCGGATTGTCGATACAATATGCCCGGTTGATAAGCGTATGATGGGTATTTTGTTCCCAATAATCGGCATAGCGGTCTTTTAAACCCCGGGGGTCAAGCCCCAGAAAAGAATACTGTGAGAAGAAGAGTGGTCCCCCGTAATCAAATCCAAGAGGCAGTTTGTATCCATAAAACTCTTTACCGTTTTTGAAGAAATTGCTTTCTGCCCATCCGCGGTGGTATACGGCCGGCGACACGGGATATTGGGTACCCGATGCTGCCAGTACATAAGTGATCAGGCATTCATTAAATCCCCGTAGCGGAAAGTTCATGCTCCAGCCATTATTGGGACTCCAGTGCCAGTACAAGACTTCCTGACCATCGCGTGTAAACCAGTTCCATTCAATATCATTCCAGAGCCAGCCAATACGATTGCGCAGTTCCCTTTCGGTGTCGTCGGCGCCATTGAAATACTGGCGGGCACACAAGAGGCCCTGAAACAGGTATGCCGATTCTACCAGATCAGCCCCATCATCTTTGCGGCTAAAAGGAATGGTCTTGCCGGTAGAGCCATTGAGCCAGTGCGCAAATACACCATGATAGGCATCTGCTTTATGGAGAAATTTTACCATTTTCAGCAGAAACCGAGCGGCTGTATCTCTTGCGATCCATTTACGTTCGGTAGCTACAATGACGGCCATAATGCCAAAGCCACTGCCTCCTGTAGTTACCACTTCATTACCATACCCAAAAGACTCATTGCTTCGCTCCCGCGCCAGGCCTGATACGGGATGTGCAAAATCCCAGAAGTAGCGAAAGGTCTGGCGCTGTACGATGTCAAGCAGGGCAGAGTCGCTCAATGCCGCCGGACGGGTTTTGGCATCAAAGCCGGCCGGTATTGTCTTTTTCTTTTGTGCTTCTGCACAGCAAATGCCCAATATAAAAATAACAGTAAGAGATATGGATCGTAACGTTGTCATGCTGTAAACTTATAAGTAAGGAGCGGTGAATCCCAGTGTTTGCATACCTGCTTTTACTTCAGGGCAGCTGGTAAATAAATTCCATAGTAATCCGGAGCGGTAGTTTTCGATCATCACAATAATCGGTCCCTGGTCAATAGCCAGAAAAGATCCTGCAAACCACGCATCTTTTAGTGAAAAGGCATCAATGAAGCCATATTCTTTCCATAATTTATCGCCCAGCACATAATAAAAGAATTTCAAGGCAGCCATTGACTCTGCAGGTGTATAAGGAAATGAAGACAACGCGGCTGTGGGAGCAATCACTCCCAGATCGTTGGTGGGCGAGCTGGCCGAATATCCGTTTGGAATGTCGCTGGCAGTAAGTCCCCATACAGAATCGCTGTAACCTAACTGGCCACCAGGATTGGCCTTGCAATAACTATAATTAATAAGTGTATGATTGCGGGTTTGCTCTTCATAGTTGGCGTAGGGGTCTGAAAGGCCATTGGGGTTTATACCAAGGAATGAATAGTGCGAAAAGAAAAGAGGATGTCCCATGCTTCCGAGTGGTAAGCGATAACCATAGTAACTGGTGCCATTTGTAAATGGACTATTACCATTGTTGGCCCAGCCGTTGGTATAGACGATTTTGGGAATGCTATGAGTAGGTGAAGAGGCTGCCAGCACATAGGTGATCAGGCATTCATTCCAGCCGCGAATGGGCAGGTTCATATCCCATTCATAATTGTTGCTGTAATGCCAGTAAAGTACATTTTGTCCGCCGCGTCTGAACCAATCCCATTCCACCCGTTGCCAGATAGTATTGATATCATCGCGCAGGGTTGCTTCTGCCGGAGCAGCCTGATTGAAATATTGACGGGCGCAAAGCAGGCCCTGTATCAGGTAAGAGGTTTCTACCAGGTCGGCTCCATTGTCTTTGGTGCTGAAGGGAACAATCTGACCGGTACCACCATCCAACCAATGAGAGTACGCCCCTTTTACTGTCTGTGCTGTATTTTTTAAAAATGCAGTAATGGTTTGTAAACGAGACAGTCCTTCTGCACGGGTAATGAATCCACGTTCAATACCCACCAGTATCGCCATGATACCAAAACCTGAACCTCCGGAAGTGACGACGCTGGCATTACCATTGCTGCGCTCGCGGGCTAATCCGCTGGTAGGATGACCAAAGTCCCAGAAATATTTGAACGTTTGCTGTTGCACTTTGTCAAGCAGCTGGGCATCGGATATAGCAGGAAACTTGCGGGAAGAATCGATCCCTGTCATCAAGGTTATCTCTTTGGGGTTGGTAAGCGCTCCTCCCGCCTTGGAGCGGAGCGAACCGGCAACTGCTACTTTATACCGGCTGAGAGCCGTAAGTGGCGCAGAGGAACTGAGTACTACGAGGCTATCGCCTTTTTCATAAGAAAAAGCGGTATTTACCTGCGTACCTGAGGCCTGACGCAGGGTAATATTGGCCGCTGTGCTGGCACGGTCAATGGCATTGTTGAACTGAAGCCTTAGCTGAAAATTAAGACTCGTGCCTGTATATTCTGTTTTAGACAGTACGCCATTAACCGACCATGATACCAGGCTGTAATTATCGGGTGGGGCCGGCGTTTCTTTACCACCGCCCTTTGAACATGATATACCAAGTACAGCAATCGACAGGCTGGTGGCCACCAATATAGCTTTAGCCGGATAAAAAAAAGATCGAAGATTCATACGTTTCATCTCTTGCTTTCATGGGAGGCGCATCCTGATTTATAAATAAACTGCTGCTACCTTTTATGCGCCTCAGGAGGTAGCGGCAGTTGAATTATCTGGTGGCCGCAGCAGGAGCTGCTTTATAAAAAAGCATCCGGTCATCGTTGCGGGCAACTGCCATTACCGGTGCACCAGCTATTGTCAACCATTTAATATCCCTGATCTCTCCTGCCGGCATAGGTATAAATGCGGTATTTTGAATATGCCCGTTTTGTTTATTATAGGAAAAAACGGTGGGCAGCTGTGCATCATACCGGCCTTCGTAAGGAATGACTCCATAAAAATTACCTCCCGCAAGATAAGAGCCATAAGATGGCAAAGCTGCAAACGAAAACAAAGGAGCCAATTGCAGTTCGTCGGGCAATACCTGAGCAGTGAAACCGCCCTTGCCATCGTTGATAAAACAGGTTGAGCCCAGCGTTTCTGCTTTCAGCTCTTTATATCCTTCAAACAGATTGTATAAAATATAATCAACTGTCTTGCCGGCTATATCCTTATAGTAGAGATACGATTTTTTAAGAACCGGCAGCGGACGTTCCAGCTCATCTTTTGCCAGGAAAGGATATTCTTTTCCTTTAATGGTATAGGCCATGATCTGCTCTACGGAGCCGTTGCCATCAAAATCCTTTACATACAGTTTTAAAGGACCATCTTTTCCGGCATAAAGCTTACTGTTCAATCCCCAGTTGCCGGCCAGGATATCGGGTTTGCCATCATTGTTTATATCGGCTATTTGTACCGATTGCCAGAGTCCGGTCGATGCCGGCAGGTCTGTGGCAGTAAACCGTCCCTGTTTGTTCATAAATATTTTTACGGGCATCCACTCGCCGGTGACCACCAGGTCCTGCCAGCCATCCTGGTCGAGATCAACAAAAGAGGCAGCAGTAACCATGCCAACAGAATCGAGTGCAATGGTAGCTGCAGGCGCTGGTTTGAAGCTGGCTGCGCCATCGTTGAGCAAAAGATAAGAAGGCTGTGCAATACCATACTGCCGGGCATCGGCCAGGCCGCCTACAAACAGATCTATGTCACCATCTTTATCAATGTCGGCTGCGGCAATACATGATTTGTTGCGCAGTAATGCCGGAATGGATGCAGGAGATGCTGTGAAATGCCCTTTCCCATCGTTGAGGTAAAAATGATCGGCCAGCACGGGATTATTATTATCGTACTGATTACCGCCCGACACTACATACAGGTCGGGGTAGCCATCGTTGTTGGCATCGAAGAAAATGGCATCTACATCTTCGCTCGCCGCAGCGCGGTTAAACAGGGCTGTATCTGCACTTACAAACCTGCCACCTGCCGTTTGTATCATGAGCTGTCCGGGCTGACCAGCTGCACCACATACAAAAAAGTCATCGCGCCCGTCTTTGTTTACATCGGCTACGGCCATTTTTGGACCACGGGTAGACAACTGATGCGGGATAAGGTATTGCCGGTTGTAATCAAAAAAGTCGTTTTCGCGATGCGACCAGTTTATGGATACCTGGCTGCTAATGTCATTAAACAATGGTGCAGGTGCCGGAAAGAATTTCTGATAATCAAATACGCCTCCTGCCTGGGCATGAACAGCCTGAATGTTTTCAACCGCCGGAACGTTTTTCATCCACTGATATTTCTGATCGGGCCATACAACCAGTATGCTGTCGATATTTCGAATACTGTCTGTACCAAAGTGCAGTTTAGGTTCTACCGATGACTGAAATCCCCTGGTCAGTGACAGTTGCTGATATTGCATTTTGCCTTTTGCAAATAACCATACTTTGGCGCCTATGCCAAAGCGGTTCATGCTATCGCCTTTAAAAGTGATATTCATCATCATCTTTAAAGGCGCTTTGTTTTTCAGGATTACTGCAGGCTCATCAATACAGTTTATAATTACATCCAGATTGCCGTCATTGTCGAGATCGGCATAAGATGCTCCTGTATAATATCCTTTCATTTTTTCTGTGCCCCACTCTGCACTTACGTCTTTAAATCTGAGGTTGCCATCGCCTTTGTAGAAAAAAGGGTGTGAGCTTCCATCGGGCATGCTCTTAATTGCTTTATCATCATATGCATCCGTTTGCTGCCTTCCCTTTTTCATATCCAGGTCAGATACAAAGCGTATATAGTCCATGTCTACCGGGCGTTTTACAATGCCGCTGGTTATAAACAGGTCCTTGTTTCCGTCATTATCAAAGTCGGCGAACAGTGGCGCCCAGCTCCAATCGGTAGCCGAGATGCCGGCAATTAGTGCCACATCACTAAAGCTGCTGCCGCTGCCGTTATTACGCTGCAGGCTGTTTCTTGAATATTGCTTCTGATAGCCATGCATATCCAGTTTCATTTTATAAATGTCCGGATTCTCATCGCTGCCATAGGTTTTCAGCACGGCTTCGTCGTAAGGAAGCATATCTACCGTTACCACATCTGGCTGGCCGTCATTATTATAATCAGCCACATCGTTGCCCATACTAAAGCGGCTGTAGTGGCGGAAGTGGGCTGCGCCGCTTTCGGTAAATGTGCCGTTGCCGTTGTTGATGTAGTAATAGTCGTTTTCGTGAAAATCGTTGCCAATATAAATATCATCCCATCCATCGTTATTCATATCTGCGATGGCGATGCCCAGTCCGTAGCCCAGATTGCTTTGGTAAATGCCGGCCTGGGCGGATACATCTGTAAACTTTCCGGTTGTTGCTATATCATTGCGAAACAGGCGGTCGCCCGATGCCGGGTCAAAACGCCGGCGATTTGCCGTGTCTATAATATTGGCATGCGGGTGGTGCGATTGATTGAGGATATAAACATCCAGATCTCCATCATGGTCGTAATCAAAAAAAGCAGATTGCGTGGAAAGTCCTGAAAAGTCAAGACCGTATTTTGCGGCACTCTCCGTAAAAGTGCCATTGCCATTATTTATAAAAAGTTCGTTACGTCCGGTAAGTCCATACTTGCCGCTGACAGCAGAGGTATAAATATCCAAAAAACCATCGCCATTGATATCTGTCATAGTTACTCCTGTACACCAATCGGCTGTTCCGGCCACTCCGGCTTTAGCAGTAATATCTTCAAACTGGAAATTGCCTTTATTGAGGTACAGTTTATTACCGCTTTTGTGGTTGGCGGTAAAATAAATATCCGTCAGTCCGTCATTATTGACATCGCCGGTAGCTACACCTGCACCGTTGTAATAATACAGGTAGTAGAGGATATTGAAGAGAGGCTTTTTTGCCAATGTATTGGTAAAACTAATATTAGTCTGCGAGGCTGGCATGCTTTCGAAAAGGCTGTCTTTGTCCTCTTTTTTGCTTTCGCAGGAGCTTAACATTAACGCCGCACCCGCCGAAACGATAACAGATAAAAAAAGCGACTGCTTTTTTACAAACATAACAGGAAGTTAGAGAGGTTTATAGATTTAAAAGGGCTGAAACAATTAAATGTTCAGCCCTTTTACTTGCTTATATCCGCTATTTAATAGAAACTATTACTGCTTGGCATTATACAGGGCCTGAATTTCTGTGGCAGATAATGCTACGCCGTATAATCTGAACTGGTCGATATCGCCTTTCATAGAAGCGGCCAGCCAGTCATCAGAAGCATAGTTAGTAGAAGGACCTGCTCCTACCCGATATTCTTCGATAAATGTAGTAGATAAGCGTAAAGCACCATGACCTGTCCAGGTTTTTACGTTGGGGTTTTGTACGCCATCGATATACAGTTTGGCCGTGCTGTTTGTTTCGTCATACACGAGCACCATGTGGTGCCATTGATTGTTGCAAAGACCGGCAATAGATTCACCGCCTTCCCAGGTAAACCATGAGTCGGCCGGAGCACTGTTTGGATCAGATGCATTGGAAGGGCTTACGAACATGCTTTTTACAGCGCAGGCCGTATTATTTCCTTCAAGGAATAAGAATCCGACAGCATTGCTCCAGTGGTAATCCGAATTATCAGATTTCTTCTTGGCTTTCAGTGAAAAAATGTATTCTGGCCCGTTAGTACCATTATTATTCTTTGTTTGTCCGTCTTTTTTAAACCACACGGAGATAGTTACGCTGCTACTGCCGGCCCAGGTGTTGAAAGAAGGGTATTTCACAAAGGTTTTGTTTACCCCAGCCAGCGCTTTCCCGTTAATACCATCTGTAGTGGTAAAGGGGTTATCGTTGGGAAACAGGGCCCTGATGCTGTCTACGGCATTCATCAGCGGATTAGTGCTGGTGCCGTCAAATGCCGCATAAAATTTCAATGGACCGTCAGGAGGGTTGCTGTCTACCGGATAATCACCCAGTTTGGGTTCTTTCATTTTCTGGCAGCTTGTCATGGCTATTACCATCAGAGAAGCCGACAGGAAGATTTTAGCTATATGTTTCATAGTCATTTTTTTAACTATTGATTATTTGTTATGGCCACTCGGGGTTTTGAACAAGGTTGGGATTAGAATTCAGTGCCGAATTCGGAATGGGATAATACCTGTGTTTGTTCTGATAACCATTACCGGCAAGAACGGTTATAGCATCACCCCATCTTACCAGATCAAAGAAGCGTTCAAACTCCATGGCAAACTCAGCTCTTCTCTCTCTTTTGATTAACGTACGCATTTGTGCCTGGCTTGTAAAGGAAATATCACCAAGACCTGCTCTCGTACGTACCATATTTACCCAGGTAACCGCATCAGCCTGATTTTGTGCGCCCCCTACTTCATTTGCGGCTTCAGCTGCCATCAGGTATACATCAGCCATTCTGAAAACACGATGATTCACCCAGGTATTCTGAGCCTCATTGTTAGGTGTACCCAGGCCTGCAGCCTGATAATCGGAATACTGATTGTATACTTTTTTGTTCCAGTAAAGTGCGTTGCTGAGATTGGGTACTGTCTGACCATAACCACCAGTAGCAGAGCCTCCGTCTGACTGACCGGAATAAAGAATTGTTGCAGCTTTTCTTTCATCGCTTACTTCGTAAGAAGCTTCCAGCGCTGCGGTAGGTGTATTCCAGCCCCAGCCCAAATCCCATGTGCCGGAACCACGTACGCCCTGGCACTGGCCGAGACGGCTCCAGTAGGTATCGCCATCGCCGGCTTTTTTATAAGCCTGAATCTCAAAAATTGACTCTTCAGAAAGCTCACCTTCTGTTTTGAAGATTCTCCAGTAAGGAGCATATAACGGAGCGTTGGCGCCACCGGCCCTTGTGGCCATCACTTCCTTACACAAAGTGAGCGCTTCACCCCATTTCTGCTGGTAGAGTTTCACTTTGGCCAGGAATGTACGGGCCGCAGATTTTGTCAGCCTTCCGGGATAATCCAACCATGCCACAGGCAGGTTTTGCTCTGCATCTGTAAGATCATCTTCGATAAGCTGATAAATCTCTGCTACAGTAGATTTTGCTTTATAGCCATCAGCAGGAGCATTGATTTTAAAATCAATCTTCGGTACTTCTCCAAATGTTCTTACCAGGTCAAAGTACGAATAGGCCCGGAAAAATTTAGCTTCCGCAATGTTTATGATAGATGCAGGATCGGTGTAATTATTCTGCGCTGCATCGTCCAGTACATTATTACAAAGACCGATAAAAACATAGTGTTTATCCCAGTAAAGGCCAGCACCCCAATCATCTTTGGTATACTGGAAGTTGTCGTAAGTCTGGTGCCAGGCCGTTGCACCGGGATCGGCTACGATTTCCGCATCATCGGAGCGGAAACCATTCATGGCCACCCAGGCAATACCCTCAAAGCCATCGCCACAATAAGGCTCTGCCTTTGAATTGCGGACAGCACCATAAAGACCAAGGGCTTTCCCTTCAAGAGCACCCACATTCAGGTCATCCTGTGTGGCCTGCAAAGGCTCCCTGTCGAGGAACTTTTTACACCCTGATAATGAAGTAATCGCCGGCAAAGCTATCAAAGCACCTGCGATCAGTTTTATTATAGTTTTCATTGCTTTTATTTTAACTAGTTACCGGTTATTAGAAATTAGCATTCAGACCAAAAGTGATAATACGGGGTAATGCACTTCCGGCATTGCCGTAGTCAATTCCAAAGCTCAGTGCGTCGCCAGCAAACTCAGGAGAGTAACCCATGTTTTTCTTCCAGGTTTTCAGGTTTTGTACGTTGAATGAAAGACGCAGGTTCTTGATACCCGTACTTCTTGGCAGTTTGGCAAATGTGTAACCCAGGTTCAGGTTTCTTATACGGAAGTAACTACCGTCTTCGATACCGTATGTAGAAGGTGCCCGGTTAATCAGGTGCAACTGGTTTACGATAGGCACTGTGTTGGAAGTACCTGCAGCAGTCCATGCCTCTGTATAATACTTAGGATAGTTGTACAGAGAGTTTTTCTGCTCAGAAGTACCCCATACACGGTAGATCTCACCGCCGTAGCTTCCACCGAAATCAATACCCAGGTCAAAGGATTTATATTTCAGTTGTGTTGTGAAGCCATAGGTAAAATCAGGTGTGGGGTTACCGATCATTTGGCGGTCATTGTCGTTGACGATACCATCGCCATTCAGATCTTTATATTTCAGGTCACCGGGTTTGGCGCCACCGCCATTGATAGTACTAACCGGAGAACCAAGAATGTCTCTGTAAGACTGATAAACACCTTCAACTACTAAACCGTAGAAATAACCGATCGGATAACCGGACTGGGCCTGGTTAGGAGTTTGCTCGCTCGATGAAATGTTTGGTCTGCTGGGATACTCCAGGTGCAGTACCTTATTCTCATACGTAGTCAGGTTACCTGAAACGTTCAGCGTAAGGTCTTTGCTGAAGTTGTGTGTATAAGCAGCGCTGAATTCAAAACCGTTGTTGCGGATAGAACCGTTGTTGGTGAGCGTACGCAATACGCCGGAAGGCTCGAGCAATACGATCAGGTTCTCGGTTTTCTTATAATAATAGTCCGCCTCGAAATGCAGCTTCCCTTTCATGAACTCTGCTTCTACACCAATTTCGCTTGATTTAACTGTTTCCCAGCGCAGGTTGGGGTCATACAGGTAATCGGGCTCATATACGGGTACGAGGTTTTCACCAAATACTGCAGATGAGTTGGCAGAGATAGTGGGATAAGCAGGATAGTTTTTACCCTGAGCGGTAAAGTTACCCAGCACGCCGGTAGAAGCTTTCAGCTTCAGGAAGTTGACAACATCCTGATTGGCCATGAAATCTTCTTTGGTGAGTTCCCAGGCAGCACCCACAGCCCAGAAGTTCTGGAACTTGTTTTTATAGTCGCGGCTGATCTGGCTTGAACCATCACGACGGAAGCTTGCATTCACATAATATTTACCCTGATAGTTGTACAGCAAACGGGCCAGACCAGATACTGTAGCATATTCCGACTGATCGGAAGGGATTACACTTTTCACATCGCCAAATCCTGTATTGATATACCAGAATCTTTTGTTGTTGGGTATAATGCTTCTGCCTTCTCTTGACTGAGATACGGTAGCAGAACCCTGCTCATATTTATAATAATATGTGGTAAAGCCTGCAGTTGCTGTCAGGTTGTGATCGCCGAACTTCTTTTTATACGTAGCAATATAATCCTGCTGAAACGCCTTGGTGTTGATGAGATCCTGTCTTACGGCAGTCAGTGTGTTTTTACCGATTACCTGATCGCCTGTAAAAGTGGGATCGTACAGATCATATAAAGGAGTATACTCGCGGTTATTTCTCCAGCTCATATCGGCGTACCATGTGCTGCGGAAGTTCAGATCTTTTGTAATGTTGATATCAACATACATATTACCTACCATACGGTATTTGTCATCAATCTTCTTGTCGCCATTGTACATCAGGTTGGCCAGCGGATTGGTTTCAGAGTTCTGAATGATAGGAACGGTAGAATAGAGGTCGAAGTTGGCTGAATCTATCCCATAAGGATTTTTGGTGTAGTACTTAGTGGTACCATCTGATACGATGGGTACGATACGGCGGGCCTGCTCGAGTGCGCCGCTGTTATAGGGCAGCCTTTCTTTTGAACCTATGATATTGAAACCAAGCTTCCAGGTCTTGTTTATTTTAAACTCATCGGCCAGGTTGATGGTAAGACGGTCGTAACGCACTTTTTTCACCAGACCTTCATCATAGTTATACCCCAGGCCCATGTGGAACCTGTTTTTTTCTGTGCTTGCATCAACACTAAGGTTGGTTGTGCTGAATTTTGCCGTGCGTGTTACCGCATCGATCCAGTCTGTATTGCCTGTAAATGCTCCCATACCCGGACCACCTACGTTATTCACGAAGTTGAGGAGAGAAAGTGCACTGGGGTCATCAAATACACGGTTATTAGCTTCAAAGGTTGCCAGAGCTCTGAACTCGTCAGCATTGGCCAGTTGAATCTTATCAACCAGATTTTTTACACCATAAGAAGTGTTGAAGTTGATATTGGTCTGGCCGGCTTTTGCTTTTTTGGTGGTAACGAGGATAGCACCTGCCGCACCTTTAATACCGAATACCGCCAGTGAAGAGGGATCTTTCAGGATCTCCATGCTCTCAATTTCACTGGGGTTCACAAAATCCATGTTGTCGCTGAAGATACCATCAATAATATACACGGGGCGGATAGAGCCCACACTGATAGTACCCCTGATTCTTACATCGGGAGCGGAACCGGGGATCGCTGTGTTTATGATATTGAGACCGGCTACTTTTGACTGAAGTGAAGACAGCGGGTTTGAGTTGGGTTGAGAAGCGATTTCATCGCCTTTTATTTTCACGATAGAACCGGTCAGGTCGCGCTTTGAAGCAGTACCATAACCGATCACCACTACCTGGTCCATTACTTTGGTAGAGGTAACTAGGGTCACATTCACATCTGTGCGGCCACCCAGTGCTACTTCCTGCTCATCGTATCCGATAGATGAGATAACAAGTGTAACATTGGCATTGGGAACACTGAAGGAAAAGGTGCCATCTGAGTTGGTAGTTGTACCTATGGCAGTACCTTTTACCACGATAGATGCTCCTGCTACAGGAGCGCCGCCTTCGCCGGTCACTTTACCGCGCACCACCACATCAACCCGGGGGGCATCTGTACCATTACCTTCCTTTATCACGATCAGGTTGTTGCCCATGAGCTGATACAGGAGGCGGGTTTTGTTAAGCATGAGGTCAAGTACTTCCTTGAGCTCGGCATCCTTTACATCAATGGAAATTTTTTCCCGGATGTCCTGGAGGTTGTTGTTATAGAGAAAGCGGTACTGGGTCTGCTTTTCGATAGAACGAAGCAGGCCACCGATCTCTGTCTTTTTTGCACGCAGGCTTATCTTCTCCTGACCAAAGCCATGAGCCGATGCGTTCAGTGTGAAAAAAAGCGTCAATAAAGCGGTTAGCCTCATAAGTAGCAGCGCTTTTGATTGCAACGGTTTTTTACCAACCGTTTTAGAACATTTCATACTTTTAGCATATTAGGGGTTAAACAATCCGACTTTTCCTGAATAGTTGGTTCATTCCAATTTTTCTGCGTTTGGCCTTCTATACGGAGAATGCTGCAACATTCTCCGTTTTTGCCTTATATAATCACTTGGGATGCAGTCTATTTAGATGACCCAACAGATATAACATGGTTATTTATTTTGTAATCAAATAATGGAACGGCTACCCGAAGAGCTTCAAATGCGTCCTCGATAGACTCCCTTTCAAAAGAACCGTTGAAAGTCAGATTTTTGACTTTCTCATCTGTAAAATCGATCCGAACATTGTACCAGCGCTCCAGCTTGTAGGCCAGTTCTTCAAAATTATCTCCGCGAAACTCAAGCCGGCTGTATAACCAGGCTGTTTCAAATCGTTCTTTTTCCTCCTTGGTGCTGTCGATGACAGTTAAAAGATAGTTGGCTGCAGATAAATCTCTGGCGGGTTTCAAATCATCAGACAATGTTTTGGCCAGCGGGGCTGCTTCTTTTGGAAGAATCAGTTTCTGATTGGGCCGCATGCTAATGGCCTGATTTTCTGTTTCTGCCTGTCTGAATACTTTCACGATACCACGGTAAAGCGTGGTTTCCACGTTTTTATCTTCAGGATAGGCTTTTACATTGAAAGCCGTACCCAGTACCTTGATATCAATACCGCTGGTATGCACAATAAACGGCTGATTCGGCTTCTTTACAACGTCAAAAAAGGCTTCTCCGTCGAGCCGTACTTCGCGGGTTTTGCCGCTGAAATCACTTTCGAAATAAAGTTTGGAGCCTGCATTGAGCCATACGGTGGTGCCATCGGGCAATAAGGAACGGGTTCGGCTGCCCTTGGCTGTTACGAGCGATTCGGGTTTTACGGAATCGTTTTCGGAGCTACGGAAAGAAAAATGATAGGTGAGCCATCCGCTAAGACCCAGCAAAACAACCACAGAAGCTGCTACCAGCCAGTTGCGACGACGAATGCGGTGACGATTGCTATCAATAGTCGCAAATACTTCTTCTGTTTCGGCTTTGTTGATAATGCGGAGAATGGTCTGACGGGCATTTTCTTCATCTTCCACGGTGCTGTCCTTTTCGTTCCAGACGCGGGTGAGAAGCTCAAATTGCTGCAGCAGTGACGGGTCCTGACTTAAAGCAACTGACAGCTCTTCGAGCTCCTGGGAGGAAGCTTCGTGATGAAGAGCCCTTGCTATGAGGTGCCAGATGCGGTCGGTTGTGGTCATGCAGCAATCGTCGTTGTCCTTATAAGGACAGGACAATCAGAACGATCTACTAAAAAGGAGTTAATTTTTTTTCAGATTTTTTCCGCGGGGGGTACCGACCTGCTGACCGAAAGATTTTTCGGGCTTATCAATATGCAATACGGTGCAAATCTTGCGGACGGCAATAGCCATTTGTGCATCAATGGTGTTAACTGAAATATTCAGGATCTCAGCCACTTCCTTATACCGCAGACCATCCTCACGTATTAGCTTGAAAATCATTTTACAACGCGGGGGCAGGGTGTCTACGGCCTGGTGCATCCGCTGCATCATTTCAGCTGTAATCATCAGTTCGTAGGGGTCGGCAGCAAATTCGTGTACAGCAGTATCCAGGAAATCGAAGGGTGCCGAAATAAGGTCATGGGCCTTCTGAGATAATGCGTTGAGAGAGCGGTTTTTAACAGCTACATATAAGTAAACGCGAATATTTTCGATGGAGGCTGCCTGGTGGCGATTTGACCAGAGTTTAACAAACACGTCTTCCACTAGTTCTTCAGCTACTTCTTTTGAACGAACCAGCGATAGAGCGAACTGCGTCAGTTTTTTACCGAAGTGGAGATAAAGCTGCGTAAAGGCAGTTTCATCGTCATTGGCAATCCTTATTTGCAGTTCCCTTAACTGAATAGTATGAGGGTCATTTGCAGGCAATCGGCAATCAACAATTAAGCATTCAAGCAAGTTTCAGCAATACTAAATTAGAGAAACTCTTATAAATCAGCCAAGTTTTATTTCGCAAGATGGGGTTTTAAACTACTAAAAACTACAATTATGCTATTAAAAAGGGGCCGGTCAGCGAGGCCATTTTGATCAGAATCTTACACTTACAGTCGTTAGGTTACTTACATTTGCAGAGGGCTCTGCCCCTTAAAAACTGTTTGCCCATGCCAGCAACCGATCAGGAAATACATTTTCAGGCAAAAATAGACGCAGAAATCAAGATTGAACCGCGCGACTGGATGCCGGATGCCTACCGCAAAACACTGATCCGCCAGATCAGTCAGCATGCGCATAGCGAAATTGTAGGTATGTTGCCGGAGGGCAACTGGATAACCCGTGCCCCCAGCCTTAAGCGCAAGGCCATTTTGCTGGCCAAGGTGCAGGATGAGGCAGGACACGGCCTTTATCTTTATTCGGCGGCCGAAACACTGGGCTCTTCCCGCGAGGAAATGATCAATGATCTGCATAGCGGTAAGGCGAAATATTCCAGCATATTCAACTATCCTACCATTACCTGGGCCGATATTGGCGCCATCGGATGGCTGGTTGATGGCGCTGCCATCCTTAACCAGGTCATGCTTTGCCGTACCTCTTATGGCCCCTATGCACGGGCCATGGTTCGCATATGTAAAGAAGAAAGTTTTCACCAGCGTCAGGGTTTTGATATCCTGCTCACACTTTCAAAAGGCTCTCCTGAACAGAAAGCTATGTGCCAGGATGCCATAAACCGCTGGTGGTGGCCCAGCCTCATGATGTTTGGCCCGCGCGACTCCGAAAGCACCAACAGTGATCAGAGTACCAAATGGAAAATCAAACGCAAAAGCAATGATGAACTGCGGCAGGAGTTTGTTGATATGTGCGTACAACAGGTAAAAGTACTGGGCATGCAGCTGCCCGATCCTGAACTGCGCTGGAATGAAAGCCGTGGCCATTATGATTTTGGTGAAATAAACTGGGCCGAATTCTGGAATGTCGTAAAAGGCAACGGCCCCTGCAATAAAGAGCGGCTCGATGCACGCCGCAATGCCTGGGACGAAGGCAAATGGGTACGCGATGCCGCCCAGGCTCATGCAGCCAAAAGGCAAAACCGTCAGACCAAAGCAGCCTGACCTCTTTCTAACCCTGCAATCATTACATATGAATTTCATTCGTAAATATTATTATGGCGATATTCCTGAAGACAAATCAGGCGCAGCCATATCAACTACACCCATACCCCGCAGCGACTGGCCTCTTTGGGAGGTTTTCATCCGCAGTAAACAGGGACTCGATCATAAACATGTTGGCAGCCTGCATGCCGCCGATGCACAAATGGCCATTGAAAATGCCCGCGATGTGTATACCCGTCGTATGGAAGGTGTGAGTATCTGGGTCGTAGAGTCACGTTATATTCATGCAAGTCAGCCGGGCGAGGCAGAAAGTCTGTATGAACCTGCTTTTGATAAAATTTACCGGCACCCTACGTTTTATGAATTACCAGATGAAGTGGGGCATATGTAGACAATGTCCTGATGTGGTAATGTGCTGATGTGCTGATGTGCTGATGTGCTGATAGGCCCTTTACCTTTCCCCTTCTCCCTTACTTAAAACTTATAACTTAATACTTATAACTTTTTTATGGCAAGCCTTCCTTATCTGTTACACCTGGCCGACAATGCCCTCATATTGGGTCATCGCAATAGCGAATGGTGCGGCCATGGGCCGGTGCTGGAACAGGACATTGCTATCACCAATATTTCACTCGACCTGATTGGCCAGGCACGCAATCTGTACCAGTTGGCAGCCCCTCTGGCAGGCCCTGAAGCCACAGAAGACAGCCTCGCTTTTTTGCGTGATGGTCGTGAGTTTCGTAACTGCCTGCTCGTAGAATTGCCAAAAGGCAACTGGGCAGTAACGGTATTGCGCCAGTTTTTTTTCAGCAATTATCAATCCTTACTCTACGGGCAACTGCAGCAATCGTCTTCCGCAGCACTTGCTGCGGTTGCCGAAAAAGCAGCAAAGGAAGTTGCCTACCACCTCCGCTGGAGCAGCGAATGGGTCATACGCCTGGGCGATGGCACAGAAGAAAGTCATGAAAAGATCAGCGAAGCACTTACTGCACTCTGGCCTTATACCGGCGAATTATTTACTCCTGCTGCTTATGAAGACATAAAAAGTATAGGGTTTGCACTGGAAGAATTGCGCACATCCTGGCTGCAAACTACAGCAGAAGTACTGCAGGAAGCAACGCTGGAGATGCCGCCCACCGGCTGGAGCCAACAGGGAGGAAAAGAAGGTATACATACCGAACATTTAGGATTTTTGCTGGCAGAAATGCAGTTTCTGCAGCGTGCCTATCCACAAGCACAATGGTAACCGACACTACCATAGAAACAAAAAAGGCATGGAAAGTGCTGGACGAAGTCATGGATCCCGAAGTACCGGTTATATCTGTGACCGACCTGGGGATTATACGTGAGCTTCATTTTGAAAATGATACGGTTTTTGTAACGGTAACGCCTACCTATACAGGATGCCCGGCCACTGAAGTGATCAATATGCTGATACGTGCTGCATTACTGGAAGCTGGTTTTGCCCATGTACATATAGAACAGGTACTTTCTCCGGCATGGACCACCGACTGGATGAGTGAGCGGGGAAAACAGCGACTGGAAGCGTATGGCATAGCCGCCCCGCTACCCCGGCAGCAGGTGTGTCATCCGCAGCGGTTTGCGCTGGAAGAAGCAATACGTTGCCCGCATTGCCATTCCTACCATACCCGCCGTATCAGCGAATTTGGTTCTACAGCCTGCAAGGCTCTTTATCAATGCCTGGATTGCCAGGAACCTTTTGATTACTTTAAATGTCATTGACACTAATCCCCCATTCAATATTCATTTATGTCATCTATACTGTTTGAGGTAAAAGACGGAATTGCACTTATCACACTCAACCGGCCCGATAAGCTGAACTCTTTTAACCGCGAAATGGCCTTGCTTCTTCAGGAAAAACTCGATGCCTGTAAAGACGATGCCATCCGTTGCGTATATATTACCGGCGCCGGTAAGGCGTTTTCTGCCGGTCAGGATCTGGCAGAAGTAGTGGATCCTAACGGACCAGGTATGCAACGGATACTGGCAGAGCATTATAATCCGGTTATTATTCGCATCAGGGAACTGGAAAAACCGGTTGTAGCTGCTGTTAATGGAGTGGCCGCCGGTGCCGGCGCCAACATCGCTCTCTGTTGCGATATTGTAGTGGCCGCCCAATCGGCTTCATTCATACAGGCATTTTCCAAAATCGGTCTCATACCCGATAGTGGTGGCACCTTTTTTCTTCCCAAACTCATCGGATGGCAACGTGCCTCGGCTATCATGATGCTGGGCGACAAAGTAGACGCTCCGAAGGCAGAACAATGGGGCATGATCTACCGGTCTATTCCCGATGAACAATACCTGACAGAAGCCTGGCAGATTGCACAAACACTTGCCGGCATGCCTACGATGGGACTGGCTTTTACCAAAAGAGCGCTGCAATGGGCCTTTACACATACCATGTACGAACAACTGCAAAACGAGGATAAGCTGCAGCAACGCGCCGCCCAAACAAATGATTTTAAAGAAGGCGTAGCTGCTTTCCTTGAAAAAAGGAAACCGGTTTTTAGTGGTAAGTGATAAGTTTTAAGTATTAAGTTGTAAGTATTAAGTTTTAAGTAAGGTAGGAGGTGAAAGGTAAAAGGCAGATGGCCCTATCCGGATCACTGACCACCAGCCACTGATCACTTCATTAGCACACCAGCACATTAACATATTAGCATATTTTCCCTCAAATCTTCAAATCTATGTTTACTCCTGCGCAGGTAGTCGATCACATGATGCAGCACGATCTTTTCAGCCAGTGGCTGGGTATTCGTGTGCTGGAAGTAAAAGAGGGGTACAGCCGTATTGAAATGGATGTGCGGCCTGAAATGATCAATGGTTTTGGTATTGTACATGGTGGTATCGCTTTTTCACTTGCAGACAGTGCATTTGCCTTTGCCTGCAACAACAGGAATGTATTGTCGGTAGCCCTTGATACATCTATTAATTTTACCAAACCTGTGCATGTAGGTGACCGTCTCACAGCCGAAGCCATTGAATTGCACAATGGCCGCTCCACAGGACTGTATCATATTACCATCCGCAATCAAAACGGGCATACGGTAGCTCTTTTCAAAGGCACCTGCTTCAGAACCAATAAAGCGCTTATTGGGAAAAACGATTCAAAGTAGCTGGCCGGCTTTCTCTTTTATCAACGCAGCCGCCTGCTCCACAGCCTGAGTGGCATTAATGTCGCCCCCAACAAGTGATACGACTTTCTGTATTCCCATGGCTGCAAGACCGGCCTCATCCAATTCCGTCTGTCCGCATAGGGCATGACAGGCAATACCCCGATCCTTTGCCAGCCGGGCAATATAGCCAACTACTTTGCCAGAAGCCGTCTGATTATCGAGTTTACCTTCTCCCGTAATAAGCAAATCTGCCCCTGTTATCACCTTTTGCAGGCCACTGGCTTTTACCACCATTTCGATACCCGGAAGAATGGTCACCGGAAAAAAAGCCTTTAATCCTGCCGCTATGCCGCCCGCGGCACCAAGCGAGGGCTGGTCCTCTAAGTCTATACCGGTTTGTTGCTTCAGCACTGCCGCCCAGTTTTTCAAGCCGGCATCCAGCTGCATGACCTGCTCAGTCGTAGCCCCTTTTTGAGGAGCATATATAACCGCCGCTCCATCAGGACCTGTGAGTGGGTTGTCAACATCGCAGGCCAGTATCCAACTTGCAGCAGGCAGGTTTTCCGGAGGTACTATCTTTCTTACAGACAACAATGACTGTCCGGTTGGGGGCAGCAATTGCCCTGCTGCATCCAGCAATTGAAACCCCAGTGCCGAGAGTATGCCCGCGCCGCCATCGTTGGTAGCACTGCCGCCCAATCCCAGTACTATAGTCCGGGCGCCTGCTTCCAGCGCTGCTTTTGCCTGCAAGCCGGTTCCATAAGTAGAGGTATGCAGTGGATTACGCAATGTTTCCGGCAACAATACCAGTCCGCTGGCAGTTGCCACTTCAATAATGGCGGTAGCAGTATCGGGCTGCCATTGCCAGGCGGCTTCAATCGGCTTGCCCAAAGCGTCTACTGCATTTGAGTGTCGAAGTTGTGCGCCTGAATAGTAGCTCATTACTGCGGCAAAGCCATCACCCCCATCAGCCATGGGAAAACTGTGTATATCCAGGTAGCCATTTACAGCCCTCAGACCATCTGCCACGGCTTTTGCTACCTCAAAACTTGTAAGGCTGCCTTTGAATTTATCCGGGGTAATGATGATTTTCATAATAATTGAAACTTCTTTAGTAGTTGACAGTGGACAGTTGACAGATGACAGTAAGAAATGTTTAAAGAGTATAAAGGTTTAAAGTGTTTTATTGAACTTAAAACTTATTACTGACCACTGTTCACTGTCAACTATTCTTACAACTTACTATTTTTACCTCATGTTTTACGAATTCAATGGTTTTCGCCCGGTCGTGCATGCCAGTTCATTTGTGCACCCGCAGGCTGCTGTAACAGGCCAGGTTATTATCGGCAAAGACTGTTATATCGGACCTGGCGCCGCACTGCGGGGCGACTGGGGTCAGATTATGCTCGAAGACGGCTGCAATGTGCAGGAAAACTGTACCATACATATGTTTCCGGGCGTAACTGTACGGCTCAAAAAAGGTGCCCATATTGGTCATGGCGCAATCATACATGGCGCCACCATTGGCCGCAACTGTCTTATAGGAATGAATGCCGTAATCATGGACAATGTGATACTGGGCGACGAGTGTATTGTAGGTGCATTAAGTTTCGTGAAAGAAGGGGAGAAATATGCCAAACGCAGTCTTATTGTAGGCAGTCCGGCGCGTCTGATCCGAAAAGTCAGCGATGAAATGATGTCGTGGAAAACACAGGGTACCCGCCTCTACCAGGCCCTTCCCCTGGAATGTATTAACACCCTAAAGCCTTGTGAACCACTTAGAAAGGCATCCTCCCGTAAAAGCACGAAGCCCGCTTCGTACAAACCATGGAAACAGAAATAAGGTCTTTTACGATAATTTTTTTGTGAAATTACTTGCATATTCCCGCAAGCCATAGTAGGTTTGTGCTGATCTATTGATCATCCTATCTCAATACCCTCTCAGAAGAACTCCAGTATTATCCGTTTTATTATCCCGCGCAAAACCCTGATCTCAAATCCTGTCAATGCCGTAGAAATCCCGTGCCGGAAAACCCCCGTGTCCGAACACTTTTGAATTATCATATCTAAACCCTACGAGCATGAACAAGTTCTACACTTTGCTGATCGCCTGCGCATCAGCTTCTCTGCCAGCAATGGCCCAAATTCCTCAGGCACCTTCGCCTGTATCCTGCAACGCCAACAGTTGCTTTACCAATGCGAATATTGACGTATGCCCTCCCGGTAGCAATACGGTAGTAACCGATCACCGCAATGGCGTATACAATCGTGGCAACAATGGTAATAACCTGGGAGCAAATGCCGTTTGGCGCTTCCGCAATATTGCCACTGTAGGTGGTGTAACCATCAATGGTGAAATCAAGATCGATCAGCTTTACCAGGCTGATTTGGTGACAATGGATGATGACGGCGCTGTAGATCAGGCCAACGTCTCCATTGCCAGCTTCTTCGCTCCCCGCATCCGTCCCGACCAGAACCTGAACGGTACCGATCGTCGCGGTTATGTACAGTTCACTATGACTTTTTTCAGAAACCCAACAGGTGTTAATAACAATAGTAATACCGACTTCAGCCAATCTGTTAGCCTCAGCAACATCAACTATGTACACTACGATATTGATGGAAACGATGCCGGCAATGTAAATAGCGGTTCGGCTGGTAGCTGGTTCCGTGAAACTGGTGTAGCTCAGAAAGTAGCTGCCAACAACCCCATCGTTCTCGCCAATGGAGTTACAGACCTGAGCGCTTATACTTATACCCAGGGTGGTTCAGACTGGACTGGCTTTGCCGGTACCACCTGCGAGCGTGATGGTGTATCACGCTGTGCCCAGGTAGCTTCTTCTTTTTCTTACAATGGTGCTCTTCCCGGCATCACTATCCGGATGGGTTACGATTATAATGCCGGCAACAACCAGGGTCGCCCTACACGTCAGTATGGCTCACGCCTGGGATGTTTCAACTTCCCTTCTCAAAGTACACTGCCGGTGCGCCTGCTCGATTTCCACGCCAGCTACCGCAATCAAAGCACTACCCTGGCCTGGACTGCTGAAGGTGAGTCTAATTTTGAGAAATTTATTGTGGAAAGAAGTACAGGCAACAACGTTTATGAGGCAATTGGTGAGCGTGCAGGCGTAGGTAGTGTAACACGCACCAGCTATAGCTTTGTAGATGATCTGAGCGCACAAAACGGCACTACTTATTACTACCGCCTTAAAATGCTTGATAAAGATGGCACTTTTAAATACAGCTCTGTGTTACTCGTTAAAAAAGAGTCTAAGCAGGTAACAGCATTGATGATCAGCCCCAACCCGGTACACGGCGGCAACAATACCGTTCGCTTCAGTGCCAATTCGGCCAGTACTGCAGACGTACGGGTGGTTGACATCTCCGGTAAAGTAGTAGCGCAACAACAAAACAAGGTGTACCCTGGAAACAACAGTATCACTATTAACAATTTAGAGCGACTGCAGCCTGGAACTTATGTCTTACAGGTAATCAACGAAGGTGAGCTGTCTGTAGTTAAATTCTCTGTGGTGAAATAAGCCACATCACTTTCATGCTCAGGGTTTTTATACCTTGACCCCTTGTGCCTTTTGGCCGAGGGGTTTTTTATTTTGTTGGCAATTTGCCTCTTCGCACAAAATCAGATTAATTGTACCTTAATAGAACCAATTCACCTTAAAACTGCGTCATGAAAAAACATCTACTTATCCTTTCTCTTTTTCTCTCTCTCATCAGCTATGCACAGAATGATCGCTTTGCCTATGCCATCACCGATCTTACCAGGGATGGAATAAGCTGGAGTTGCCTGCGCAGCATCGATCTCCAAACCGGCACATACAGCGATGTATTGCTCCAGGGAAATAATATGGAAACCCCTGCTTTTGATGCAGCCACACGCAAGCAGCTTACCGAGCCATTAACGGATGCCCGTTATGGACGTATTGCCCAGGCACCCTTTGCTACGGGTGTAGCTGCCATTGCATATGACAAAAAACATCAGCGGTTATTCTATACTCCCATGTTCATCGATCAGCTACGCTATGTAGACCTGAAAACCAATAAAGTTTACTTCGTCAATAATCAGGAGCTGACCGGCCCGGTGCAGAAAGCCTCCGACCAAAGCAATATTATCACCCGAATGACTATAGCCGCAGATGGTTACGGCTACGCACTTACCAACGATGGCAACCGGCTGCTGCGATTCAGCACGGGCAAAAATATTACCATCACCGACCTGGGAGCTCTGGCAGATGACCCGGCTAATAAAGACATCTCGATTCACAACTCCTGCACCAGCTTTGGCGGAGATATGATTGCCGGCGACGATGGCCAGCTTTATATTTTCACGGCGCGCAATCATGTATTCAAAGCTGACCCCGGCACAAAACTGGCAACTCACCTGGGTGTTATTAACGGCTTACCTGCCAGCTTCTCCATTAATGGTGCGGCCGTAACGGGAACAAAAGAGATCCTGGTGAGCAGTGCCGTAGATAATTCAAATCTGTATGTGATAAACAGTGACGGATGGGTTGCCAAAGCGGCTCATGCGGGCCCCTGGCGTACATCGGATCTGGGCAACGGTAACCTGCTAGCAGTAAAGCCAACCGCCAATCCCACACCGCTGAGTTTCCTGAAAGAAGAAGCTCCCGATAGCCGCATCCAGATATATCCCAATCCGGTCACCCAAAAAAGCCTTACTACAAGACTCTATCTCGACCAGGGTCGCTATACGTTGCAGATACTCGATATTGCAGGTAAACAATGTGTACAGTCAGTCATTCAGCTAGACCATGCCGGCCAGGCCAGTACCATTCAGCTACCCGCCCAAACAAAACCGGGCGTATACCTTGTTAAAGTGCTGAATGCAACGGGGAAAAGTGTAGTGAGCCAAAAGCTGGTAGTGGAGTAAAGAGTAATGTGCTGATGTGCTAGTGTGCTGATGTGCTAATGAAAGGTTAGCCCCAACACTTACAAATTATAACTTAACACGTACAACTCAACCCTTCACCTTTTAGCTTCTTCCTTCTGCCCTACTTCACTTGTTCCTGAAAAGTCTTGATCTTATTATACAGCGTTTTGCGGTCGATGTTGAGCAACTCGGCCGCTTTTTTCTTATTGAAATTGACCTGCTGCAATACAGACATGATTGTTTCATATTCTGCACGGATAGCAGCATCCTTCAAATCGAGCTCTTTGCGTGGGGCTCCCTGCGAAGGCTGCTGTACAGATGCTGCGAGATCTGCAGGCTGAGCCGGCGCCGGTGACTGATTCATTTCCCAGGGCAGAGAACTGGCCTTGATCTTTTCGCCGGCAGGCGTAAGCAATACAGCACGGCGAACAACATTCCGGAATTCGCGGAGATTGCCCGGCCAGCTATAGTGATGGAAAGTATGCAGCACGTCGTCGTCGAAACCAATTACATTCTTTCCCAGCTCTTTATTTGTTTTATCGAGAAAAAACTCCGCAAAGGGGCGGATATCATCTTTTCTTTGCCGTAATGGCGGGAGATTGACAGAAAATTCATTGAAGCGGTGATACAGATCTTCGCGGAAACGACCCTTGCGATAAGCATCCTGCAGGTTTTCATTAGAGGCTACAATGATGCGCACGTCCACATTCATTTCTTTATTTCCGCCCACCCGTTTGAACCTGCGCTCCTGGATGACGCGCAGTAAGGTAGCCTGCACATCAAGCGACAGGTTTGCCACTTCGTCGAGAAACAACGTACCGCCATCTGCCAGTTCAAAATGACCTTCCTTATCCTGCAGTGCCCCTGTAAACGCACCTTTTACATGACCAAACAATTCGCTTCCGGCCAGTTCTTTCGAAAGCGTGCCACAATCCATCGCCACAAAGGGTTTATCCTTGCGCATACTCATATTGTGAATCGTACGGGCTATCACTTCCTTACCGGTGCCACTTTCTCCATACAGGATGATGCTGTAATTGGTAGCCGCCACCACGTCAATCTGGTCGTACAATGCCCTGGTGGAACTGGATTTGCCAACCATATATTCGTTGCTCACCGTAGAAGCGACCGTACTGCGGCTGGAGGCTTCGGCAGGCCGTGGACCGGCAGCAGGCGGCTCCATAAGGGCTTTATTCAACACACTCAATACCTCATCGGGAATCAGGGGCTTAACGATATAATCGAAAGCTCCCATTTTAATCACTTCAACTGCCGTTTTAATATCCGAATATCCGGTAATCATCAGCACGCGTACCAGAGGGTCCTGCTTGCGCAGGGCTGTCAGTACATCCATGCCCTCCATATCTCCCAAACGGTAATCGCAGATCACAAGATCATACCTGCCTTCATTGAATCTGGCAATACCTTTATTACCCGTGTAGGCTGCATCCACTTCATAATCGTTACGCGACAAAAACCTACTGAGTAGTGCACATAAATCCATGTCATCGTCAATAATGAGGATTTTTTTACTCATAAAGCCGCTTTGAAATCTTGATTAAAATTAAATCTTTTGTCAGGAACATTTCTCTATACGCTCAAATCATGCCGAAATCATCAAATTCCAGCAGTAAATAAGGGAAAACATTAGTTTTTGGCAATAAAATTGTTTTCAACGGAGTGTGAACAGTTACCGTGAGACATACAATTACCCTTCTCTGGAAATGGCGAAAGACACCGATCTTGGCCCACAAGCGCTCATCATTGATGATGAAGTAGATATTTGTTATCTGCTAAAGGGGATTCTTCGTCAACGTAACATCCAGGCAGATCATGTCACCAGTTTGGCAGCAGCAGATACTTTTTTAAAGGAAACAAACCCTCCTGTTATCTTTCTCGACAATCACCTTTCAGATGGCCTTGGTATCGATTATGTACGCCGCCTGAAAGAAAATCACCCGCTTACCAAAGTTATCATGATCACCGCACATGATACTGCGCATGACCGAGAAAGAGCCTTTAATGAAGGAGTTGATTTCTTTATCAGCAAGCCATTCAGTCGTGAAATGATACTTCGCACGATTGAGAAGATCTCTATGTAGAAACTTGTGTGGAAAAAAGTCTACAATTCCCGGCGGGAAGGTGTTTCATCATTAAGGGCCAGTGTAACTATAAATACTGAGCCCTGCCCTACCTTGCTTTTTACCTGAATATTGCCTTTGTGATTGAGGATAATGTTTTGTGTATTGGTGAGTCCCAGCCCGTTGCCACTAAGTTTACCGGTAAAATAAGGTTCGAAAAGGCGTTGAATGGTTTCTTCATCCATACCTATCCCATTGTCATGAATCTCCACCTGGCACTTGGGCCCCACTTTACGCGTTCGTATTTCCAGCTGTCCGGAAGTACGCTCCATGGCCTCAATGGCGTTTACAATAATATTAAGAAAGGCCAGTTTGATCTTTTCTTTGTCGACATATACCGTACAAAGATCGCGGGCATAAGATTTAGACACCTGGATGTGATTAAGGTCTATCCGGTCTTTGGCCAGCTCAAGCGTTTCGTCTATCAGATTATTGATATTTTCATGGGTATACTCCAGTTGGGCAAAGCGCGTGGAATTGAGCAGGTCAGAGACCAGCTGATTAATCCGGTTTACGTTTCTTCCTATCATATCCAGCAGCATATCTGCTTCTTCCTGTTGTCCGGTAATTTCCTTAAGCTGCTCAGAGGCCAGTGAAATATTGGTAAGCGGATTACGCACCTCATGTGCCATGGTACGCGCAATACGACCGGTAGCGGCGAACTTTTCAATACTTTTCAGCTCCTGCAACTCATTATTGACCCTGTCGAGCTCTACTACCCGCTCTTCGAGTTGTAAACTGTAATTGCGTGCATTTGAAATGGCTTTTTCTTTGGCTTTATTTTCCCGGTTATAGATAATTACAGAATAGGAAATGGTGATGAGTGCAATCACCAGCGATACAACGGTACTGTTTGCTGTATTCCTGAAAATGCCGGAAAGATTCTTGTCACGATGCGTCACCAGGGTGTTTTCCTCATCCTGCAGCTGAGTGATTAGCAGCCGCACACTATCCATTATCAACCTGTTCTCGTCTCTATTGGCCAGTAGCTTTTCATTTAACTTAAATCCCTGCTGCTGGTATTGCCGTACCGTAGATGAAAGCGAAGCAAGCCTTCGCCTGATCAATACCCCCAACGTATCGAGCCTGCTTTTGTACCGGGGATTATCTTTTGAAAGTGATAATAGCTGCTCATACAAGGGTAGTGTATTACGGATGCCGCTATTGTATGGCTTCAGAAAAACATAATCGTTGGTAATTAAATACCCTCTTACACCCGTCTCGGCATCGGTTATTTCAGACTTAAGCGATTCCAGTTTATTAATGATCATATAAGAATGCGTGACCCACCCGGTTTCGCGTACGAGCCGGCGAATGATCATAAAGATCATGGTATAGGATACCAGCATCAGTATTAAAGCAATAAGATAACCCCAGCGAATTTTGACTCTTGATAAAGGCATCAGGAAGTAGTTGATAGAAAATTACAAAATGATTGTCTATCCTGCAGCACAAGCCTATTTAATCTGCAACGGCGACGGCAACAGCGCAGCTCCAGTTGAAAAAAGCTGAATCAGGAACCTGTCTGCCGCCCGGCAATAGCAGACCTGGGACAAATCATAAGCCCCTGCATACCGGCTACAGCAGCCAGCATCAGCAACAAATGCCTGAGCGCTCCCCAGGAATAATAAAAAGTACCGAATGCCCATGTTATTAACAGTAGTATTGCCAGTATAAACAGAAAGAGCCTCATGCAGTAATTTTTCGGATATGATGAAAAAATAATGCCAGCCCTTGAGTTTATTTCCTGATCCGGCTTCAATTGTCATTAAATGAGCAACAAATTCCCCAATTTGATTAAAACAAAGTTTTTTTACCGATACCCTTCAAAAAAAACGGACAGACCGCATACCTTCCTCATCCGGCATCTGAAAAATCTTCCGTAAACACTTATTCTTTTATAAATAAGTCCATTTCAGATTCATGCTTTCTGAAGAACCTGCAAATCAGACGTTATTGCTTATTTATTTCCTGTAATAAAATATCATCACTGCAAGTGTCAGTCATGGCCCGTTTAACACCTCACCTTATATTCCTGTTTTTTATTAAACAAAATGAAAAATAACTATTTGCAGTCCAATGCCACTGCTATTTAAGTAACCCGCTAAAACCCTGCGAGTGCCAATTGATATTTATTATTCTGAACGATTAATTCTGGCAAGCGCTTTGCCCAAAAGAATAAGGAAAAGTGAAGATTATGATAAAGAATTCAACTACAGAAGATATGCGAACGCTGGCTTCCTGTTTAAATAAACTCGTCAGTGATGGATATACAGAAGATTTCAAAGTATCTGAAATGGGTCTGCTATCGCAACAGCAGGAAAAGATTTACCAGCCTTCAGAAGTAACCATTGTAAATTTTTATCGTTTTGAAGGTGCCAGTGACCCGGCAGACAATTCCATTATATATGTTATTGAAACTGCCGATAACATAAAAGGCACATTGATTGACGCCTATGGCCCTTATGCCGATCCAGTTGTAAACCGGTTTGTTGAAGAAGTAGCATCTATTAACAAAAAAGCCGTACACAGTGATTCAACAAAGAACTGAACCATACATCCGCGTATGTATGAAGACCTGGCTTCTTTGCGAGTCAGCTATTCACAATGAAATGAAGCGCAGACGTCCCCGCCAGGGTCTTGTAGAAGCCTGTACCGAATGTGCCCGTATATGTTTTTCGCTGGTATCGCAACTGGTGAGCGAGCAGGCAGCCGATTACAATACCGGCCCCATGGCATTCGATTGCTGGCTAAGCTGCCGCCAGTGTGCAGAAGCCTGTTTCCCCTATTTAAGAGAAGAAGATTTTCAACTTTGTGCAGAGGCCTGTGTTGATTGCAGCGAAGAGCTGAAAGATATTTTCCGTTTCCATCTCAATTGAGAGGGTAAAAGGTAAAGGGTAGAAGGCGGAGGGTATTGTACCTTTCTCCTTCTACCCTTTACCTTTCTCCTTTTATCAGGTTCTGGCTGAGCGCCCAAATATCATAGACAGAATAAACAGCACGGGAACCGGTATTATACCTTTCACCTTCCACCCTTTACCCTTCTCCTTTTTATCAGGTTCTGGTAAAGCGCCCACATATCATAGACAGAATAAACAGCACAGGGAACCCTGTATTATACCTTTCACCTTCCACCCTTTACCTTTCTCCTTTTTATCAGGTTCTGGCTGAGCGCCCACATATCATAGACAGAATAAACAGCACGGGAACCTGTATTATACCTTTCACCTTCCACCCTTTACCCTTCTCCTTTTTATCAGGTTCTGGCTGAGCGCCCAAATATCATAGACAGAATAAACAGTACCAGGAAGATGAAGAATAATATTTTAGCTATAGAGGCAGCACCTGCCGCAATGCCGGTAAATCCAAGAATGCCGGCCACAATCGCAATCAGCAGAAAGGCAATAGTCCAACGTAACATAATAAGACAATTTTGAAGTTAATAAATTACAACTCCTCTTTCTTCTCAGTCCGCTGCTTTATAATTGAAAATTTCATGCCGGGCGGTTATGCTGCCCTGAAAATGTCTAAACCCTGTTTTTAGGACAGAATCGGGCAAATAGTTCCCCATTTTCCGATAACCTCCCAGCTTTCCCGGTTATTACTCCGCGCTATGGTATATTTGCCGGGCAGTTAAAGCATTGTCAAGTTGGAAAAAAGCAATTTTGTAGATCAGATACGCATTTTTTGCCGCAGTGGCCATGGAGGCCCGGGCAGCAAGCATTTCATGCGCAACAAATTCACTGCCATGGGAGGTCCGGATGGTGGTGATGGCGGCCGGGGTGGCCATATTATCCTCAAAGGAAATCGTAATCTGTGGACCCTGCTTCACCTGCGTTATTTCAAAAATGTACTGGCCGAGAATGGAGAAGGTGGAAGCGGAAATAACAGGACCGGCCGTTTTGGTAAGGATATCATCCTCGAAGTACCCCTGGGTACCATCGCCCGCGATGAAGAAACGGGTCAACAGGAAGCGGAGATACTCGAAGACGGACAGGAAATCGTGTGGATACCGGGTGGGCGTGGCGGACTGGGCAACAGTCATTTCGCCACACCAACCAACCAGGCACCCGAACATGCGCAGCCCGGCCTGCCGGGCCTGGAAGGCTGGAAAGTCCTGGAATTAAAAGTGCTGGCCGATGTTGGACTGGTGGGTTTTCCCAATGCTGGCAAATCGACCCTGCTGTCTGTAATCACTGCCGCCAAACCCAAAATTGCCGACTATGCTTTTACTACCATCACACCCAACCTGGGCATGGTGGAGTACCGCGATGGGCGCAGCTTCTGTATAGCCGACCTGCCAGGCATTATTGAAGGCGCTGCCGAAGGCAAAGGGCTGGGACATCGTTTTCTCCGTCATATTGAACGCAACTCTATTTTATTGTTCCTTATACCGGCCGATAGCGAAAATCATTTACGCGAATTTGAAGTGCTGGTAAACGAACTGGAGCAGTACAACCCCGAACTGCTGCATAAACAGTTTGTGATCGCCATCAGTAAAAGCGATATGCTCGATGCCGAACTGACCAGGGCGATAGAAGCGGAACTACCCGCTGATATACCGCATCTTTTTATTTCATCGGTCACCCAAAAAGGACTCACCGAGTTGAAAGACCTGCTCTGGAAGGTACTGAATACACCACCTCCTGCACTGGAGTCGGTTAATCTGCCGGCTTAGGAGTCAATATCCATATCAGTTGCTTTTTGTAGGTTTGTTTATCTAAAAACAAATGCATGAAAAAGCTTCTGGTCGCAACTTTTTTTTCGCTGATCCTTGTTATACGTGCCGCCGCCGATGAAGGCATGTGGCTTCCGCTGCTCCTGGGCAAACAGGTATATGGCGATATGGTTAAAAAAGGGCTTAAGCTTACCAATGAACAATTATATTCCATCAATAAAGCCTCGCTTAAAGATGCCATCGTAATTTTTGGTGGCGGCTGCACGGGTGAGATTGTAAGTGCACAGGGTCTTTTATTCACTAATCACCATTGCGGTTATGATGTTATTGCCGGCGCCAGCAGTATAGAACACAATTACCTGCGCGATGGCTTTTATGCCGCCAATCGCGCCGAAGAGATTCCCACTACTCTTTCTGTTCAGTTTTTGCTCCGGATCGACGATGTAACCAGCCTGGTACTCGACTCGCTAAAAGGACTGAGTGGTGCTGACCGGCTGACACGGCAAAATGCCGTAATAGCTGCGATCAATGCACGAATGAGCGACCCGGCCCGGTCAGTTGAAGTACGCGTAAGTCCTCTTTTCAAAGGCAACCAGTTTCTGGCATTTGTATATCAGCGTTATTCTGATGTTCGTCTCGTAGGTGCACCGCCCGAAAGTGTGGGTAAGTTTGGAGGTGATACAGACAACTGGGAGTGGCCCCGCCATACAGGCGACTTTTCAATATTTCGGGTATATGCCGATGCCAATGGACAACCAGCCAAATATGCAGCGGACAATGCGCCCATTAAACCCAAATGGTATCTGCCTGTATCACTGAAACCCCTCCGCGAAGGCGAATTCTCGATGATCTGGGGCTATCCCGGAAGTACAAACCGCTACGAAAGTTCCTTCGGCATCTCCCTTGCCACCGACATCAATAACCCCACACTGGTGAAGCTGCGCGATGTCAGACTGCGGTATATGTTTGAAGAAATGAAAAAAGATCCGGCTGTTAAACTGCAGCTGGCTGCTTCCTACGCAGGTATTGCCAATTACTGGAAGTTTTATGATGGCGAAACCAAACAGCTGCTTAAATATGATATACCCGGCCAAAAGAAAAAAGCAGAAACAGCTTTTCAGGCATGGGCCAAAGGCCGGCAGGAATATGAAAATCTGCTGACCGACTGGTCAAAGACGTATGAAGCCTGGCGGCCTTATGCAAAACACCGCCAGTATATTAATGAAGGTATACTGGGCTCTCCCCTCATCGCTTATGCCGCTTCACTGCTGCAACTGGAGAAAACACTACTGAAGACAAATGCCAAAGCAACGGAAATAAAAAATGCGCTGGATGCAGCTGATCAGCAACGGAAACGTTTTCTGGAAGGCGAGAACAAAGTTTCCGATCAGCAGATACTGGCAGCCATCACCCGGTTGTTTTACGAAGATGTGCCGAAAGATCAGCATCCTGTTGGTTACTACGGCGCACTCAAAAACAACTACGGGCCCTTAAACGATGATGCAACCTACAAAAAACTGGCTGCCGATATTTTTTCAAAAACGATGATTTTTGATGACGCCAGGTGGAGCAGGTTTATTGCCAATCCCGATCTGAACGTGTTACAAAACGATCCGGCATTTTCTTATGCCAGCACTTTTATTGTTAATTACAACAGCAAATACCTGCCCTTATTCCAGTTGTTTACTTCACGCAATGCCGATTATGGACGCATTTATCTGAAAGGCATTATGGAGATGGATCCCAAACGCGCCGCTATGATGTATCCCGATGCCACATTTACTATGCGGGTAAGTTATGGCAATGTAAAACCCTATCGTCCGCGTGATGGTGTTTTTTATGACTATGTGACAACCAGTAAAGGCCTGCTCGAAAAATATGTACCGGGCGACTATGAGTTTGATCTGCCTGCCCGGCAGATAGAATTGCTGAAGAAAAAAGATTTTGGACAATACGCCGATCCCATCCGGAAAGATCTCGTTATTGGTTTTATTACTACCAACGATATCACTGGCGGCAATTCCGGCTCACCGGTGATTAATGCGCAGGGTGAGCTTATCGGGCTTTGCTTTGACGGCAACTACGAAGCCCTTAGCCATAAGCTGGCATTCGACAAAGACCTGAACCGTACAATTTGCGTCGACATCCGTTATGTACTATGGTGTATAGATAAACTGGGCGGAGCAAAGCATATTGTAGACGAGCTGAAACTCGTAAAATAAAAGTTTTAACGTATAAAGGTTTAAAAGTATAAAGAGGTGAGACACATTCATTATACTTTTAAACTTTTATACTATTTAATGCATTAAACTTGTGCTCAAATAATCTAAACATTAATTTGAACCGTCCCGGACCATTATTTCTACTGTTATTTGTACTGGCAACTACTAATGCCAGGACCCAGTTTGTGTCAAGTATGGCCACCGATTTTAGTGTGCAACGGAATTTTGCCAATCAGCAACGCTACTGGAGTATCGGACAAACCATCAGGGGCGAGTGGCATATGGATGCATTGAATACCGCATATGCCTGGTTTTGCTATTACAACCGGGGAAAGTTTACCAACAATCTGACAGCCGCAGCGAAAGATCCTGCTACTACTCCTTCTGCTATTGAGTACCGCAACCGGGGCGCTATCAGTTTTTCGCAGCTTTCTTTTGGCTGGAAGCGCTATATAGCAGGAAATGCATTTGCCGAAGAGGGCGTCAACGTATATGGGCTTGCAGGATTTGGATTGCTTTTCGGAAAAGTGCTGAATAACCACAACACGGGGATAGATACCGCTCTCTACGAAGTACCTGTTTTGTCGGGACGAAGTAAGTTTAACAGGTTAACGCTCGACCTTGGTCTGGGAGTAGAAGCACCGGTAGGTGGTGATTTGTTTATATACGGTGAATGCAAAAGCTACGTACCGGTTTCCACCTTCCCCAATCGTTATCTGCTCAACGACAAATACACACCCTTTCCGGCACTGCTCACAATCGGTGTGCGGGTTCTTTTTCAATGATCTACTATAAATAACGATATGTCTACTCCGTCGTCTCTTGTAATTACCCAGATAGAACTCTATAAGCTCTTCATACCACTTAAAGAACCCTTTGTTATTTCCCTTGGTCCCATTTACAATGCCGAGAATGTGCTCGTAGTTATAAGGACCAACCAGGGTATTACCGGTTATGGAGAGTGCAGCCCTTTTATGAGCATTAATGGAGAAAGTGCAGATACCGGTCTGGTAGTAGCACAGTATTTTGCCAAAGTGCTTAAGGGTACTGACCCGCTGGCTATCGAAGAGCAGATAGCCCGCATGGACAAAATCATTTATGGCAATCACAGTATAAAAAGTGCCTTCGATATGGCACTTTATGATATTGCTGCACAGCACGCCGGTATGCCGCTGTATCAATACCTGGGTGGCATCAACAAAAAAGATATCATCACTGACTATACAGTAAGTATTGGCGAACCGGCTCAGATGGCAAAAGATGCCTTACGCATCCAGGCAGAGGGTTATCCGGCCATCAAGATAAAACTGGGCAGTCATGGTCCAACAGATGTAGAGCGTATCCGCGCCATTCGTCAGGCTGTTGGACCCGACATTCCACTGCGTATTGATGCCAATCAGGGGTGGACGGTATCCGAAGCCATTGCCACCTTGCAGGCTCTTGCGCCATTTGATATCCAGCATTGTGAAGAACCTATAGCCCGGTGGGCCTTCATGGAGCTACCACAAGTGCGTGCAGCAAGTCCCATCCCCATCATGAGTGATGAAAGCTGTGGCGACGACCACGATGCGGAGCGTCTGATACGCCTGAAAGCCTGCGATTATATGAATATCAAACTGGGTAAATCTGGTGGCATATTCAAAGCGCTGAAAATGGTAAAACTCGTCGAAGCGGCCGGCATGCATCTGCAGGTAGGAGCCTTTATGGAATCAAGGCTGGCTATGACAGCCTTTGCCCATTTTGCCTGCTGCTCGCCCATCATTGAGCATTATGACTTCGATACAGCCCTTATGTTTCAGGAAGATCCTGTAAGCGGAGGTATTATTTACCGGCCCAATGGCCTGATCGAACTTCCCACACAACCCGGCCTCGGCGCCGGCATTAAGCCCGAATGGGAAAAAAAGATGGAGAAGATAATATGCTAATGTGATAAATGTGCTGATGTGCTAATGAATTTGAGAATCGCTGAATCAGCTGCTTACGGGTTATTTTGAACGATTTTAAAAGTAAAGATCCCGTAAAATTGGCAGCTATGTAGTGGTATGCCTGAGACTTTTTACATTAGCACATCTATCACATCAGCATATTTAGAACATTGTTTTCGTCTTCAAATCGTTTTTACATTTGTACAAACATTTCCCGGTGCAGTACATTCTTCATTTATCAAAAGATGCTAAGCTACGGCGGCTGCTTGCAGGTGCAGAAGGATTTAAACTGAAAAAGAGGCGTAATATCTGCAACTATCTCTGTGCATCTATTATGAGCCAGCAGTTATCAACCAAAGTGGCCGCTGTAATTCATCAGCGCTTTCTCGGTTTATTTGACGGAAAAGAGCCTTCTCCGCAGGACATCCTCGATATGCCCTCGGAGCAGTTGCGGGCAATTGGTCTGAGCAATGCCAAAGTAAGTTATGTAAAAAATGTGGCCGCTTTTGAAATAGAACATGGCATGGACCCTCGCCGCCTGGCAAAAATGGATAATGAAGAAGTAATTGTATATCTGACGCAGATAAAAGGAGTGGGGCGGTGGACGGTCGAGATGCTGCTGATGTTTGCCCTTGGCCGTGAAGACGTATTTGCCGTTGATGATCTGGGCATTCAGCAGGCAATGACACATCTGTATAAGCTGGATGCATCGGATAAAAAGAAGCTACGCCAGGATATGCTGCGTATTTCGCAAAAATGGTCGCCCTACCGCACCTATGCATGCAAGCATTTGTGGACCTGGAAAGACAGCAAATAAGAAATGTGCTGATGTGATAGTTGTGCTAATGAATTTGAGGATCGCTGAATCAGCTGCTTACAGGTGATTTGAATGATTTTACAAGTAAAGACCCTGTAAAATTGGCAGCTGTGTAGTGGTATGCCTGAGACTCTTTACATTAGCACATCAGCACATCTATCACATCAGCACATTATCCTCAAATCACTACTTTTGGTTGTGGATCGCAAAATCATTGTTACAGCCGATGGCTCACACAGCGTACAGATAGAAGGCACTGCACTTACGTATCATTCCCTGCATGGCGCCATCCAGGAATCGCAGCATGTTTTTATCGAAGCAGGTCTGATGCCCTGGTTGCAAAAGGAGCAGAAACAACTGCGAATTTTTGAGATGGGCTTTGGCACCGGACTGAATGCCCTGCTCACCTGGCTACAGGCAAAACAGGCACAACAATCTGTGCACTATATCAGCATTGAGCAGTTCCCTTTAAATGTACAGCAGGCCACCTCATTAAACTATTGTACACAACTCAACCTGCCAGACTGGGAGCCGGCTTTTTTGTCTATGCATCATTCCGCCTGGAATCAGGCAAATCAGCTGGACCCTTATTTTACCTTACATAAAATTCAATCCAGCATTAGCGACCTGGTTCTGCAGGCCGCGCCTTTCCATCTTTTTTACTTCGATGCATTTGCGCCTACAGCGCAGCCGGAATTGTGGACAGAAGATATTTTTAAAAAATTATTTACACTGGCAGCTCCCGGGGCCACCTTACTTACGTATTGCAGCAAAGGCATCGTACGCCGTGCCATGCAGGCTGCGGGCTGGCAGGTCACCAAGATTCCCGGTCCGCCCCGTAAGCGGGAAATGGTACGCGCATCGAAAAACACAGCGCACTAGCTTTCAGCCCAGGTCCTGAATTCTGCAACTCTGTCGCGGCTTATTACCATACCGGACTCTTCAATACTCATGCCTTTTAAAGAGACTTTTAACCTGTTGTTGTAGTAAGGCTTTACCTGGCTTATCATGCTCATTCTTACAATAAACCTGCGGTTGAGACGGAAAAACTCAGCCGGATCAAGCAATTGCTCAAGCCGCTCGAGTGTGTAATCGACTATAAACTGATTGCCATCCTTATCTACCAGGTATACAATTTTGTTATCTGCCTGAAAGTAGGCTATATCTGTACTCTCTATAAAAAAGAGCCGTTGACCTACTTTTCCCAAAAACCTCTTTTTACAGGTGCTTTGTGTAAAGGGGCGTTGCAGTAAAGTACCGGTATCTGTCCCCGTATTCATACCCCACCTTATGTTGCGGTATTTATTCAATGCAGTGGCGAGCGCCTGCTGTGTTACCGGCTTAAGGATGTAATCAATGCTGAAATGGCGAAATGCTTCGAGCGCATAATTATCATAAGCGGTAGTAAAAATCACAGGACCCCGGTAATGAACCTGTCTGAAAATCTGGAAACTGTGGCCGTCTGACAAATGGATGTCGAGGAGCATGATATCTGGCTGTACATGTGCTGATAAATAAGAAACCGTATCCTCTATACTTTCCAGAACGGCTACCACCTCTATGCCCGGATCATACTCCGCGAGGAGTGTTTGGATACGTTCGGCGGCCAGTTTCTCATCTTCTACAATGAGTACTTTCATACAGATTCAGTTTAGGTTTAGCAACGGCAACAGTACCTCAAACTCCTCGCTGCCCTTACGGACTATAACGTCGCGATCTGTAATCAGTTCGTATCGTTGAAAAATATTTTTTAAACCCAGCTGACTGGAATGCTCCACCTCCTGCCTTGGCTGAATATTGTTGCGCACTACAAGCACCTGACCATCACTTACATGAATATCGATACGCAGCGGTTTGCTTCGGGAAACAATATTATGTTTAATCGCATTTTCGATGAGCATCTGCAATGCCACAGGAATGATGTACATACTTCTTGCCGCCTGTGGTATATCAATATGTACATGCAGCCCTTCGTTAAATCTTTTATGCAAAAGAAAGAGATAAGGTTCAACAAAACCCAGTTCGGCTTCGAGCTCTACCAGTTCTTTATCCTGGCAGGCCAGTACGTACCTGTATACTTTTGCAAACTCTTCAATAAACTGATTGGCGGCTGGATTTTCCTTAATCACCATTCCCGACAGCACATTCAGGTTGTTGAACAGGAAGTGGGGATTGATCTGGCTTCGGATAAGCAGGAGTTGCGCCTGGATACTGCTCCGCCGAAGCGATTCAGCCTCTGTCCACTGCTTCTGATAAGCGGAAAAAAAGAAAAAAATCGCATGTAGCAGGTGAAAGAAAAGATTTATCAGAATAGCATAGATAATATTCAGCTTTAGCGGATTAATGTTCTCCGCCCAGGTATTATCATGGATAACAGACCCCACCAGCAATACGGATACCAGTGCAGCCAGGCAGGCAATAAATCCGCCAGTAAGGAAAAAAACGATCAGGAATTTTATTTTTTGCTTCGCAGGAGATATCATCCGCTCTGCCAGCGGTTGCACCAGCCGGCTTCCCTCCCAGGTCAGAAATGTTACGAAACAAATAGTTGCCAGCGCATAATACCATTCTACATCTATTCCGAAATAAAAATACACTTCACACAACAGTGTGTTCAAAAATGTATAGGCGGAAAGAATGAGTATAAAGATATACCGGTATTTATGAGAAAACATACACAACTAACTTAAATGAAAGTAAGCCAGCTCCTGCTAGAGGAACTGGCTTTTGTTATTCACATCACCACTCAAACAACCTGATGTATTGCTGTTTAACAATATCATCCGATATGATCATTTTTCTTATACATTTTTAAGGCAGCAATACACGGTCAATGAGGTGTACAACACCATTACGCGCCATAATGTTCGTAGCAGTGATATTAGATGCAGTGCCGCCATTTCCGTTGCCACGAATAGTAGGTCCGCCACCAGTTCCATTGGTCAGATTAACCGTAGTGGTGCCATTGGCCAGCATTGTTACATTGCCGTTTGCCAGGTCGGATGAAAAAGCACGACCAGCCACTACGTGGTACTGCAGTACGGCTACAAGTGTAGCAATTGGAATTTGATTGATGTCTGTGAGGTTAAGCGCCTGCAGCAAATTGGTAAAGGCCTGATTGGTAGGTGCAAACACGGTGAGTGTGGCAGTGCCAAGTGTATTGGCCAGTCCGGGTGCACCATTGGGGTCGCTGTTGGCGCGCAGGACTGCTTTTACCAGTGAGTCAAGGCCGCCGGCTACAGCAACATCCACAATGGTATTATTGCCCGGAGGCAACAGTACTCTTGAAATTTTATGTATGACGCCATTATCTGCATCAATATCGGCTTGTGACACTTTAATACCATTGACAAAAACGCCATTGGCATTGCGGGTTACATACACGGAGTCGCCGCTGGCTGTGGTCACTTTTGCATTTGGTCCCTGGGGTACGCTGGCTGCTTTTATTTCACCAGACAGCGCATGATACAGGATGATGGATTTGGCCTGGTCAGACGTAAGTGCACTCAGGGAGCTGGCAGTAAGACCGGAAGCAGCAAAGGCCGCATCATCCGGAGCAAATACTGTGAAAGGACCGGTGCCTTTGAGTGTAGCGGCCAGGTTGGCTTTTACAACGGCCGCTTCGAGCAGACTGAAGTTAGCATCGGCCACAACCAGATCGGTGATGGTATTGGATGCAGGTGGCGGATCATCGTCTTTATCGCAGCTGCTGAGCAGTATAGTCAGGCTGGCAGTAACCGCCAGCATTCGGGGGGCAAAGAAGTCCTTGAATTTCATAAATAGATTGTTTTGTTTAATCATTACAACAGGATAAAAGCAAAAGGGATTCACTGAAGGGAGTGAATCGTATATAAGACGGAGTGAATGGCGCAAATAATGGAGCGGGTTTGTTTAAGGTAATTTCTGCTTATCGCTCTTAGTCCTCATTTTTTATTAAATTCATCCGTACAAAAAACCGATTGCATATGTCATCCCGCAGAAAATTTATCCGGCAATCTGCCGCATTGCTTGCCGGCAGCACCGTATTACAAAACTGGAGTCAACCTCTTTTTGCGCGTAACCCGCCTGCCAGTCAGCTCAATATCGCTGTTATCGGAGCCAAAGGCATGGGCTGGTCCAATACGAGGGCTGCGATGAAAATACCGGGCGTAAATCTCGTGGCTATCTGCGATGTTGACCAATCGGTAATCAACGATAAAATGGCTGAGCTGCAAAAGCAGGGCATCAATACCGGTAATATCAGCACAGGTGGCGACTACCGGCGCCTGCTCGATAATAAGGATATCGATATTATTATAGTCGGCACCCCCGATCACTGGCATGCGCTGCAGACTATTCACGCGCTGGAAGCGGGCAAACATGTATATGTAGAAAAGCCTGTAGGCAATTCTATTGGCGAATGTGCGGCCATGGTAAAGGCGCAGCAGCGTTATGGCAAACTGGTGCAGGCTGGTCAGTGGCAGCGCAGTCAGCAGCATTTCAAAGATGCCGTTGAGTTTGTACACAGCGGACAGTTGGGAATGATACGCACGGTAAAAGTCTGGTGCTACCAGGGCTGGATGCGTCCGCAGCCAGTAGTGCCGGACAGCGCACCTCCTGCCGGAGTTGATTACAAAACCTGGTTAGGCCCGGCGCCATTACGACCATTCAATACAAGTCGTTTCCATTTTCATTTCCGCTGGTTCTGGGATTATGCAGGCGGCCTCATGACCGACTGGGGTGTACACCTGCTTGATTATGCACTGCTGGGCATGAAAGCAGAAGTACCCAAAACCATTGCAGCCCTGGGTGGCCGTTTTGCCTATCCCGAGTTGTATGAAGAAACACCTGATACGCTCACAACGCTCTACGAATTTGATGGCTTCAATATGGTATGGGATTCTGCAATGGGTATCGACAACGGCTCATACGGCCGCAATCATGGCATTGCATTCATTGGCAATAATGGAACCCTTGTACTGGACCGCGGCGGCTGGGAAGTACTGGAAGAAAAACAAAGTAAGAATAAAGTACTGAAACCGCTGGTCAAAAGCAGTGACAACGGCCTGGAGAAACACTGGGTCAACTTTACTGATGCTATCCGCAACAACCAGCCCAACAGCCTGCATTGCCCGCTTGCGGCAGCTGCTCATGTGGCCAACGTAGCACAGATGGGCAATATCGCCTATCGCAGCGGACAAAAGCTGAGCTGGAACAAAGAAAAAAGCCGGTTCACTCAAAAAGAGATCAACCGGCAATATCTGGTAAAGGAATATCACAATGGTTATAAACTACCCGTTGTCTGATACACTCTTTTAATCAAACGTATAACTGGTGTTGCCATCCTTTTCGTCTTTGAGAAGGATACCCAGCGCAGTGAGTTGATTGCGGATCTTATCGGATGTTGCAAAATCCTTGCGGCTTTTGGCTTCCTTACGGATATCGATCAGCAATTGCATAACCCCCTGCAAGCGGTCATTATCTGCCTCGGTCACCGACTTCAATCCGAGAATATCATTGATATATAAACGGAACCGGGTAAGCAACCTTTCAAAAGTAGCTGCGCTCAATGCCGTAACGGGTATTGTTTTATCCTTCATGGAGTTAATTACCGGTACCAGTTCAAACATATTGGCCAGTACTTTGGCAGTGCTGAAGTCGTCATTCATGAATTCATCGAATTCATTTACGAGGCGCAACACTTTCTCATCCATTGCTGCATCTCCTGCCTGTGCCCCTCCTGTTGATTGCTGACCCATTTTCTCCAGTGCCTCATAAGCATCCCACAGGCGACGCAATCCTTTTTCAGAAGCCTGTAAGGCATCGTTACTGAAATCGAGTGTACTGCGGTAATGCGTTTGCAGCACAAAGAAACGGATCACCATGGGGTGATAGGCCTTGGTGAGTACAGGATTGCTGCCATCAAACATCTGGGTAAGGGTTATATAGTTGTTATAACTCTTACCCATTTTTTTACCGTCGATGGTGATCATATTATTGTGCATCCAGTAGCGCACAGGGGCCACATGATTGCAGATGGTGCTTTGTGCAATTTCACTTTCATGGTGCGGAAACATAAGGTCCATACCGCCGCCGTGGATATCAAACTGGCTGCCGAGGTATTTGGTAGCCATGGCCGAGCATTCAATATGCCATCCCGGAAAGCCAACACCCCATGGGCTCTGCCAGCGCATGATATGCTCGGGAGCAGCGTTTTTCCACAAGGCAAAATCGGCACGGTCCCGTTTTTCTTCCTGCCCTTCGAGATCACGCGTGGTCTCGAGCAGGTCTTCGATTACGCGGCCACTCAGCTTACCGTAGTCATGTGAGGCAGCATATTTTTTTACGTCAAAATAAACCGATCCGTTCACCTCATAGGCATATCCTGCCCGGATAATCTCCTGTATCATGCCTATCTGCTCCACAATATGACCGGTAGCAGTTGGTTCAATAGAAGGCGGCAGTGTATTGAATTGCTGCATTGCCCAATGAAACAGATTGGTATATTTCTGTACCAGTTCCATTGGCTCCAGTTTTTCCAGTATCGCTTTTTTAGAAACCTTATCTTCTGCTTCACGCCCCTCTTCCTCGAAATGGCCGGCATCGGTAATATTCCGCACATACCGTACTTTATAACCCAGATAGGTTAAATACCGGTATACTACATCAAATGTGATATAAGGGCGCGCATGACCAAGGTGGCTTTCGCCGCTTACGGTGGGTCCGCACACATACATGCCTACATGGCCCGGCGTGATGGGCGTGAATACTTGCTTTTCCCTGGCATACGAGTTATAAACCTTTAATTCGCTCATTGCTTAGATCCTTTTTGGCACCCTTTGGGGCTGGCGCAAAAATAACGCTTCCCTCATTGCCCGGCCAATAATTGGGGGCAGTGATTTCGTTAAAGCGGGTCAAAATAAGGTCAGGGTTTGGTTTTCCGGAGCTCTACATCCGCTACCAGCATATAATGATCCGAGTAATGCTTATTGATTCGCTTAAACTGATCGATCCGGAACTCTTCGCCTGTAAAAATATAATCGATACGCAGTGTGGGCGAAAGTGAAGTGAAAGTACGCCCTATTCCAAACCCTTTTTTCAGAAATGCGTCCTGCATATCACCTCTCACCTGGCGGTAAGTATAGCTATTGGGCACATCATTAAGATCACCGCAAAAAAGAACCGGGAAGGGCGAGTCGCCCAGTACCTGGCCAATAATATCAGCCTGAATCTTACGGTTGGTAATACCGGTGCGCAATTTCGAAAAAATAGTTTTCGAATTGCTGACAAGGCCATCATCGCCATCTTTAATATGCTGAATGGTCTGATAATCGCTCTGCTTAAACTGTACCGACTGCAGGTGCGTGGTGTATACCCTCATGGTATCATCACCTACTTTTATATCAGCATGCATGAGCGCTTCGGGCAGTGTGGGGCGGGGAAAGCGTATTAGTCCACTGTCAATAATCGGATAGCGCGAAAAAATAACGCTGCCGGTAAAATGTTTGTCGCCATCCACATCATGCGAAAAATAATAGTACGGATAATTGAAATTCTTGCTGATATAGGTAAGGTTGGGATACCAGTCGGAGGCCAGTGAATGAAAAAACTCCTGCATGCAGATCACATCGGCATTCTGCGCCTGTATCTGCTCCATCATACGCAGGCGGGTACGGCTACCCTGGTTGAAATTGCGCCGCATTTCAATAAATCGGGCAACATTCCAGGTGGCAATGCGTACCGTACCCGGCTTTTTCTGCTGATTAAAATCCTGTGAGGTATGAAAAGCAAAAAATACAGTGATGCTCCTGAAGCCGAGCAGCAATGCACCTGCCGATATCAATGCATACCTGGGCTTTACCATTAACCATCCCAGCATGATAAGAACTACCAGCAACAGTAAAAAAGGGAATCCAAGTGTCAGTACGTACAATACCCACCAGCGTTCGGGATCAAGATAAGGCGCCAGGCAGGCCAGGAGAAAAAAGAATACTACCAGCAGGTGCAGGATGAGAAGAAATCTTCTGGTAAATATGCGGAATTTGCTGGCCATAACATCACGAATTTCCTGAATTCCGGGCAAATGGCTCGCAGCAATGGGATGAATTATGAAAATCTGTGGCAGACGGCCGATTATTCCTTACTGGCACGTTTCAGCAGCTCTTTTTCTTCATCGGTGAGGGCCTCAATTCCCTTCTGGCTGATTTTGTCCAGTATCTCATCAATACGCTGCTCGGTAATGTTGGGGGTGCGCTTATAAGGTTTGGTGGTGGCTTTATAAAAAAGCTCCTGTTTGATATCCGCTTTTCTGGATGGTTTTTCGGGATTAAACAGGTTATGACACCAGTCAAAAAACCGGTTAATCCATGCACCTCCGTCATAACCCCGCTGATAAAAGAATACAAAAAGAAATCCTGCCAGGGCGCCTGCCAGATGGGCAACATGCCCGCCTGAATTATATCCGCCAACGCTGGCCAGATCTATCAGCAAGTAAATTACCGTAAGTATCCAGATAGGAAACCCGCCATTGAGCATGGTGAAGATGCGATAACCCGGGGAAATAGTAGTAACGGCAACCGCTACAGCCATCACACCAGCCGAAGCTCCCAGTGCCACATTTCCCGACAGGAAATCGTGCATGCCCGGAGCCAGGTTATAAAATAAGAGGTAGGCCAGTGCGCCCGCCAGACCGCCATATAAATAAATTGGAATGATTTTCTTGTTGCCCGTAAGATCGTGAAGAATAAAACCGAATACCCAAAGCCAGATCATATTGCCCACAATATGCCACACATCGATATGGGTAAACATATGCGTCAAAACCGTCCAGGGGCGGGTAGCGAGTTTGCTGAGGTCGGCCGGCAGACTAAACCAGGGCACTACACTGCCCTGAAATTTTGCAGTACCCACCTCCAGGCTACCATACTGAACACTGAGGATAGCACGAATAAAAATGAGGATCACAAAGACCACCAGATTGATCGCAATAAGAGTGATCAATGAGTTTCGCTCCTGTGCCAGCGAGAGACGTCTTTCATAATCTCTGTCATGAATTCCCATGGCTCACTTTTTCTACTAATAAATTTAAGCTAATACGCAAAAGGGATCATACCTGCTACCGATCAGCAGATAATTGCCCCATCCTTATTGTTAAAACGATTTTCGCTTTGATTTGTTCCAAATCAGCAATATTATCAGGCCTGTTATAGCTCCACCCAGGTGAGCAAAGTGGGCTACCGTATCACCGGCGGAGTTGCGGATACCCAGGAAAAACTCTATAGCGCCCAGTATCAGCACATACCATTTGGCCTTGATAGGTACAAAAAACCAGAGATTAATAATCGCATCGGGAAACAAAAAGCCAAAGGCCAGCAGGCATCCGTAAATAGCACCGGAAGCCCCTACAGTAATTGAATTAAACACTGTTCCGCTGCTATTCAGCAGATTCTGCTGCTCTTCGGGCGAAAACTGGCGAAGCATATCATAGTAGGGCATCATTTCAAAATGCAATACCACCATGTGTAAAAGGGCAGCGCCAACGCCGCAGGCGAAATAATAAAAAAGAAACTTGCGTGAGCCGATATAATTCTCTACCGAAGAGCCAAACATAAACAGGATGAGCATATTAAAAAACAAATGCTCAAAACTGCCATGCATGAACATGTAGGTGACCAGCTGGTAGAACTTAAAAAATACGGACTGAACGGAATGGAGGGCAAATAAGTCATTGATGGCAAGAGACTGCTCACTAAACGTTTTTTGCGCAAAAAAGACCAGCGCATTTACAATGATAAGATTCAGTACCACCGGCGGGAACATACGTTGCCCGGAAAACTGGAATTGGCTCATTGTGCAAAAATAAGGCAAATAGAGAAGGTAGAAGGTGAAAGGCAGAAGGTAAAAGGTAATGTACAATAGTCAGGGTTTGCTCTTACAGGCAGTATCTGATAAGCTTAAACTAATCGTACAGTTTTGAACCCTTAATACTGAGTTTCACAGGTAATACGCCCTCAACCCTTCACCTTTCCCCTTTTACCTCTTCTTCAGCTGCACCACATTTTCAATATGCAATGTATGCGGAAACATATCAACGGGTTGAATACGTGTCACTGCATAACTGGCATCGAGCAGCTGCAGATCGCGTGCCTGGGTAGCCGGATTGCAACTCACATATACTACCGTGGGCGCCTGCATTTCCAGAATTTTCTGTACCAGTTTTTCGTGCATCCCTGCACGCGGCGGATCGGTAATGATTACATCCGGACGCCCGTGCAGCGCAAAAAAATCATCATTGCAGATATCGATCACATCGCCCGCAAAAAATGCTGTTTTTTCCAGGCCATTGAGCGCCGCATTTTCCTTTGCATCATCAATGGCTGCAGCCACCAGCTCCACGCCAATAATACGGCCTGCCTGACGGCTGCAAAAGATGCCGATACTACCCGTGCCACAGTACAGATCGTAAAGCGTTTCATTGCCCGTGAGCTCAGCAAAGTCGCGGGTCACCTGGTACAGTCTTTCTGCCTGGCGGGTATTGGTCTGAAAAAAAGATTTGGGGCCCACTTTGAATGAAAAATCCTCCAGCTTTTCAATTACATACCCTTTGCCATGATAAGTTACCGGCTCCAGGTCATAGAGGCTGTCATTGTGCTTGGTATTGATGGTATACAGGAGAGTGGTAATTTCCGGAAACTGCTGCAGCAGGTGATCGAGTAAGGCCTTCCGCTCAGCTGGCCTGTCTTCGCCAAAAACCATATTTACCATCAGCTCGCCTGTAGTACAGAGCCGTATCTGCATGGTACGCATAAAGCCCTGGTGAGCACGGATGTCGTAAAAACTATACGAGTGGCTGCGGGCAAAATCACGGGCGGCGAGCCTGATAGCATTACCTGGCTCTGCCTGCAGATAACAGGTATCGATATTCACTACTTTATCAAATAATCCGCGGGCATGAAAGCCTGCCACATCCTGCTGTCCGGTAATAGTGAGATCACTCAGCTCTTCGCGGCGCAGATAACGTTTGTTGCCAAACGTGTATTCGATTTTATTGCGATAATACTCGGTTTCGGGTGCTCCCATAATGGGAAGCATTTCGGGCAATTGCATCTTACCGATACGCTGCAGGTTGTCGCGCACCTGCCGTTGCTTATACCCCAGCTGTTTTTCGTACGGCAGCATCTGCCACTGGCATCCGCCGCATACACCAAAATGCGAGCAAAAAGGCTCCACCCTGTCGGGAGAATAACTGTGAAAACGAATGGCCCGGCCTTCGGCCCAGTCTTTTTTGCTGCGTCCCAGCTGTATATCCACCACATCGCCCGGTACGGCACCTTCTATAAATATCACTTTACCATCTACGCGTGCCAGCGATTTGCCTTCGGCCGCATAATCGGCCACCAGCACCTGGGGCAATACTATGTTTTTCTTTTTTCTGCTCACGGGCGCAAAGCTAGCGTAATAAAGGTTAAAGGGGGAAGGCGGAAGGTAAAAGGTCTATTTTACCTTTCACCGATGCAAAGCCGTAATAGAGGTCAAAGGGCGAAGGCGGAAGGTAAAAGGTAGGAAGGCCGAACCCTTTTGCCTTCATCCTCATCTACCTTCTGCCCTCTACCTTATACCCTTTACCTTTCACCAATGCAAAGCCGTAATAGAGGTTAAAGGGGGAAGGCGGAAGGTAAAAGGGCTATTTTACCTTTCACCAATGCAAAGCCGTAATAGAGGTCAAAGGGCGAAGGCGGAAGGTAAAAGGGAGGAAGGCCGAACCCTTTTGCCTTCATCCTCATCTACCTTCTGCCCTCTACCTTATACCCTTTACCTTTCACCAATGCAAAGCCGTAATAGAGGTTAAAGGGGGAAGGCGGAAGGTAAAAGGGCTATTTTACCTTTCACCAATGCAAAGCCGTAATAGAGGTCAAAGAGGGAAGGCGGAAGGTAAAAGGGAGGAAGGCCGAACCCTTTTGTCTTCACTCTCATCTATCTTCTGCATGTTACGTATACTCTATCCTATAAAACCCTCTACCTTATACCTTTAACCTTTTACCTTAACTTTACAGACCATTCGAACTATGAAGAAACTTCTCCTTATACCTGTCCTGCTCATCAGTGCATGGGCCTGTGCACAAGCCGGCTACGAAATCAAAGTCACCTTTAAGCCCTTCCGCAACCAGTATGTCTACCTGGGGCACTACTCCGGTAAGCAGTTTCCTATCATCGATTCTGTAAAGCTCAACGATAAAAGCGAAGGTGTTTTCCGCGGACCCAAACCCCTCGGAGGCGGTATCTATGTAATTGCCTATCCTACGCGCGACCGCTTTTTTGAACTGCTGATTGATAAAAAGCAACATTTTGCAGTGAGTGTGGATACCGCTCATCTTAATAAACCTGTTTTTACCAATTCTCCCGATAACCTGGTTTTTCTTTCCTACCAGGCCGAAATGGCCAAAAAAGGAATGGCTGCCGACATGGCCAACCGCCAGCTTAAATCTGCTGTCAACCCGGCCGATTCTGCCCATTGGGATGCCGAACTCAAGAAGACCAAAAAAGAAATTTCCGGTTACCGCAAAGACCTGATTAAACAACATCCCAATACACTGATCGCTGCCCTCATGCGGCTGATGGAAGAACCCGAAATACCCCCTGCAACCCAACACCCCGGCGGGCATTACGATTCCTCCTTTGCCTATCGCTACTTCAAGGATCACTACTGGGATGGTATCAACTTCTGGGACGACCGCATTACCCGCACGCCGGCCTCCCTGTTCGAAGACCGCCTCGACAAATATTACAATACACTCGTGGTACCACACCCCGACTCCACCATCAGGGAACTGAACTGGATGCTGGGCTATGCCAGTGCCAGCAAGGAAATGACACGCTACCTGCTGGTAAAATTCATTACCCGTTATCTCAATCAGAAATACATGTGGGAAGATGCCGTGTATGTGCATCTCTTTGAAAAATATTTTGCCAATAAAGATTACGACTGGCTCACCCCTCAGGGCAAAAAGATGATCACAGAAAGGGCCTATAACCTCATGGCAAATATTATGGGTAATAAGGCGGAAGATATTGCCCTGCCTGACTCAGCCGGCACCATCCGGATGTTATATGCCGATACGGCTACCTATACCCTCGTGTGCATCTGGGATCCCACGTGTGGACATTGTAAGGAAACGCTGCCAAAACTGGATTCGATGTACCGCAGCAAATGGAAAGCTGCCGGTTTGCATATTTACGCCATGGCCCGCGAAACGGAGGGCAAAAAGAAAGACTGGACTGCTTTTATCAGCGATCATCAGCTGCAGGACTGGACACACGTATACTACTCGAAAGAAGATGAAAAGATGCGGGTCGATGCCGGCATCCCCAGTTATATCCAGCTTTATGATGCCCAGACGGTACCCACGTTGTACCTGCTCGACAGAGATAAGCGGATTATGGCCAAAAAACTCAGCTGGGACCAGATAGACGAGATACTGCAGCTGAAGCTCAAAAATCAATAAGGGCCAATAAATAAGCTCGTTCAGCGTTATCAAAAACCACCTAAAATCCAGGGAATATGAAAATGAGATGGCTGACTGCAATGGCATTGGGCTTTAGCCTCACCGCCCAGTCACAAACCCTATTTACCTATGGAACCCATAAGGCCGATGCCAAAGACTTTCTCCGGGCCTTTTCCAAAAACAATCAGGCTGGTCCGGCCGATAAGGCCAATGCCATGCGGCAGTACCTTGACCTGTATGTCAACTCGCGCCTCAAAATACAGGAAGCCTATGACCGCAGATACGATACACTTCCTGAAATAAAGGCAGAGATCAGCAACCTGCGCGATCAGATTATCGACAACTACCTGAGCGATCCCAAAGCACTTGACCGCCTCAGCCGTGAAGCTTTTGCCCGCAGTCAGAAGGATATTCATGTAGCCCATATTTTTATCAGCCTTACCAATAGCAGCGGCCAGACAGACACAACTGCCGCCCGTAAAAAACTGGAGGAAGTAGAAAAACGCCTTGCCCGTGGCGAAGATTTTGGCACTGTCGCAGCCAAATACTCCGATGACCCATCTGCGGCCGAAAATCGCGGAGATCTCAATTATATCACCGCATTTACCCTGCCCTATGCCCTGGAAAATGTGATTTATTCAACACCGGCAGGTAAAACATCAAAGCCCTTCACCTCGCGCGCCGGGTATCATATTTTCAAGAATCTGGGTGAACGTAAGGCGCTGGGGCGTATCAAAATTCAGCAGATACTGCTGGCGGTTCCTCCCGGAGCAGATGCAGCTGCCGTTCAGGCCTCTTCGCGCCTGGCCGATTCCCTGTATAAGCAACTGGCAACAGGAGCCGATTTTGCCAAACTGGCCACCACCTACAGTAATGACCTCGTGAGCTCCATTGCCAATGGTAATGTGCCTGAAATCGCCGTTGGCCAGTATGACCCTGCTTTCGAACAGTACATAGCCGGTCTTACTCCGGGCATCCTTAATAAGCCTTTTCAGAGTAAACATGGATTTCATATTGTAAAACTGCTGGAGATAAAGCCCGTGAGCACGACCGCCGACGAGGCCACGCTCGAAGCCCTGCAGCAAAAAGTGATGACAGATGACCGGTGGAAAACAGCCCGCGACTTCATTTATGCCCGTGTGGGACAGAAACCGGGCCTGCGCAAGGCAACTATCTCCGAAACAGCCCTGTGGGCCATCAGCGACAGCCTGCTGGATTATAAGCCGGCCGGGCTCGGCCGCAGCCTCACTCCCGCTACGGTAGTTTTCACGATCGGCAAACAATCCTGGCGTATTGCCGACTGGATACAGTATGCACAAATGAACCGGTACCGTACTGATCGTGGCGGCATTAAACCCTACTCCGAACTGATGGATGAATTCCGTCAGCAGGCCATGTACCAGTACTATCGTGACCATCTCGAAGAATACAATGAAGACTTCCGCCTGCAAATGAGCGAATTCACAGACGGCAACCTCTTCTTCGAAATAATGCAGCAGGAAGTATGGAATAAGGCACAGGCAGACAGCATGGCATTGTTGTCGCTTTATCAAAAGAATAAGGAGAATTACTACTGGAAGGAAAGTGCCGATGCCATTCTTTTCTTTTGTCCGGATGAAACAACAGCCGGCAATCTCATGAAGGAGCTGGAAAAAGATCCTGCGGGGTGGCGCCGTATCATGGAGCCATTGCGTGATCGTGTGGTGGCCGACAGCAGCCGTTTTGAATGGAGCCAGCTGCCCGGCCTCAACGGCAATGCGCCCAAAGCAGGCACACATACTGCTACCGTTATCAATCCTACAGACAACACGGCTTCATTTGCCTATATTTTTAAAGTGTATACCACCGCCTCGCCCCGCAGCTTTGAAGAGGCAAAGGGCCTGGTGATGAACGATTATCAGAATATTCTGGAGGCCGAATGGATAAAACGCCTGCGCGCCAAATATCCGGTGAAGGTCAATCAGCAAACACTAAACAGCCTGACCAAATAGGGTCAGGCTGCATCTCTATGCGGTAATTGTTTCTATTAAAGATTTTTAACTACTTCGGCTACCATCATAGGGCGGCCCAGGGTGTAATAGTGAAGTACCGGCACTCCATTTTTCTTAAGATCACGGCTCTGTGCCAATAACCACTCGGTACCAACTTTTTCTACTTCCTCGTCATTTTTGCACTTGAGTATGGCATTGGAGAGATCGGTTGGCAGGTCGATATGAAATGTCTTTGGAATGACCGTGAGCTGCTTGCGGGTATAGATCGGTTTTAATCCCGGAATGATGGGCACTGTGATGCCTGCTTCGCGGCAGGCTTTTACAAAAGCATAATACCTGGCATTGTCGAAAAACATCTGGGTTACGATATAATCGGCGCCGGCATCGACTTTGGCTTTCAGGTACCGCAGATCGGTCTCCATATTGGGCGCTTCAAAATGTTTTTCCGGATAGCCGGCCACACCTATACAGAAAGTGGTTTTGCTGGTACTTTTCAGGTCTTCCTCGAGATAAACACCGGCATTGAGATTAACTACCTGCCTGATGAGGTCACTGGCATATTTATGACCGTCAGCCTCGGGCTCAAACGCTGTTTCATTTTTGGCGGCATCACCCCGCAGTACCAGTACATTGTCGATGCCCAGGTATTGCAGATTGAGCAGCGCGTCTTCTGTATCGTTGACACTGAAGCCGCCGCAGATCAGGTGCGGCACCGTGTCTACGTCGTACTTATTCATAATAGCCGCACAGATACTTTCCGTACCCGGCCGCTTGCGCACAACTACTTTATCAAAACCACCATCGGCCCGTTTTTTAAATACGTGTTCACTCCGATGATAAGTTACATTGATATAGGCAGGCCTGAACTCCATAAGGGGATCCATATGGTTGTACAGTGCTTCAATGCCCTTGCCTTTGAGCGGGGGCAGCACTTCAAAAGAAATCAGCGTTTCTTTGGCCTGGCGGATATGGTCTATTACTTTCATTGGGCAGCAAAGCTAGTATAAAGTGATAAGTTTTCAGTTATTAAGGAAGGAAAGGCAGAAGGCTAAAGGCGGAAGGTGTGATATAACGCCGGAGAGTTTCAACCTTTACCTTCTACCTTTAACCTTACACCTTTCTTAACCTGGCCCTTATTACTCAGAGCATCGAATCCCTTAATTTTGCCTCCCATGCCTATTACCATTTATGCAAAAGACCTGGTGAAGCGATACGGCAGCCGAACAGTCGTTAACCACGTATCGTTTGAAGTAAACCAGGGAGAAATCGTAGGATTGCTGGGGCCTAATGGTGCCGGTAAAACCACCTCCTTCTACCAGGTGGTGGGTCTTGTGCGGCCTGATGAAGGAAGTGTCTTCCTGAATGAGCAGGATATCACCAAACAGCCTATGTACAAGCGGGCTAAAATGGGCATTGGCTACCTGCCACAAGAGGCGTCTGTATTCCGTAAGCTAAGTGTTGAAGATAATATCAGTGCCGTGCTGGAAATGACGGGCCTCTCAAAAAGCGAGCAAAGAGAAAAGCTGGAGTCGCTGCTCGATGAGTTTCGCCTGCACCATGTACGCAAAAGCAATGGAGACGTGCTAAGCGGCGGAGAAAGACGCCGAACCGAAATTGCCCGTGCACTGGCCGTAGACCCCAAATTTATCCTGCTCGATGAGCCTTTTGCGGGCATTGACCCTATTGCCGTAGAAGACATTCAGGCCATCGTAGCACGGCTCAAATATAAAAATATCGGTATCCTCATTACCGACCACAACGTAACAGAAACACTTTCTATCTGCGACCGCGCCTACCTGCTTATTGAAGGCAAAATTTTCAAACACGGTACCGCCGAAGAACTCGCCGGCGATGAGCAGGTAAAAAAACTCTACCTCGGCCGTGATTTTGTGCTGCGCCGCAAAGACTGGCTGCATGAAGAAGCACGCGGAGAAAATCAGCAGTAAGTATAAAATGTACTGCAATTTACCGGCAAACACCGCGCTTAAAAGCATGCGGGTTGCGATACAACTCAGATTTCTGCATGATTGAGCTCCATATTAAATTCTTTTATCTGCGGCAGTCAGCGTTTTCTGCGGGCAATATTTCCTGCAGATGGCATAGGTTTAAGCAGATTAATCCCTGCCGGCCTTTCCAGCGGAGTCATTACCGCATGCCGCATAGTCTGCTAAATTCCTTATTTTGCCGGCAGCTATGAGCTTGCTAAGCCCCGCCATATCATCACTGGCACGTATGCGTGCCTGGCGCATTGAAGGATGGAAAAACCACCCCGGCGACACCCAGCGTGAGGTATTGCAGGACCTGGTCACCTCTGCCCAATACACCGAATTTGGCCGGCAATACCGTTTTAGCGAACTGTTTAACATCAAATCGTTTAAAGATGCGGTGCCGGTGCACGAGTACGACGACCTCAAACCCTACATCGAACGAATGATGCAGGGCGAGCAGAACATACTCTGGAATACGCCCGTTTACTGGTTTGCCAAAAGCAGCGGCACTACCAGCGACAAGAGCAAGTTTATACCTGTGAGCGAAGAAAGCCTCGAAGATTGCCATTTTAAGGCAGCCAAAGATGTGCTCACTATGTATTACCAGTACAACCCCGAGTCGGCCCTGCTCACGGGTAAGGGCCTGGTAATTGGAGGCAGCCACAATATCAATCCCATGAACAATGAAGCCCAGTATGGCGACCTGAGTGCTGTATTGCTTCAAAACACTCCTTTCTGGGGACACTGGCTGCGTACACCCGACCTTAGCATTGCACTCATGGATGAATGGGAAAGCAAGATCGAAAAACTGGCTGCCAGCACGATTCATGAAAATGTGACCTCCATATCTGGCGTACCCACCTGGACCCTCGTACTGTTTAAACGTATACTGGAGATAACCGGCAAAAAAACAATGGCGGAAGTATGGCCATCTTTGGAGCTGTATATGCATGGCGGCGTATCCTTCACTCCTTACCGGCAGCAGTTTGAAAAATTGATCGGTAAGCCTATTCATTACCTCGAGATGTACAATGCATCGGAAGGTTTTTTTGCTGCCCAGGAGCGGCCAGAAGATGATGGTATGCTACTCTTTACCGATCATGGCATCTTTATGGAATTTATGCCGGTAGGAGAATATGGCAAAAAGCATCCCCGCACTATCGGTCTGGCCGATGTGGAAACCGGCCGCAACTATGCCCTTATTATCAGTACCAATGGTGGCCTGTGGCGATATCTGCTGGGCGATACCATCCAGTTTACCTCACTGGCTCCTTACCGGGTAAAGGTATCTGGCCGGCTCAAACATTATATCAATGCATTTGGCGAGGAGGTCATAGTAGATAATACAGATAAAGCCATAGCCGAAGCCTGCCACATCACCGGCGCTGTGGTAAATGATTATACAGCTGCACCCGTGTATTTTTCAGCCGAAGCCAACGGTGCCCATGAGTGGCTGATTGAATTCGAAACCCCGCCTGCCTCGCTCAACCAGTTTCGTGATGCACTCGATGCAGCACTAAAACGTATCAATAGCGACTACGAAGCCAAACGCTACCGCGATATCGCCCTTGGCCCTCCCGTGCTGCATGCATTGAAGCCCGGCAGTTTTACTAGCTGGCTCCGCCAAAAAGGCAAACTGGGCGGCCAGCATAAAGTACCGCGACTTTGCAATGACCGGAAATATATTGAAGACATCCTGGAGCTATTGAAATAGCTTTCATACAGAAGCCTCCATTCAACCAGAAATTCGCTTTATTTGCGCTTTATTGAAGACATTTTTACTAAAAATAACAGCATGAAACTTCTCGACAACAAAGTAGCTATCATAACAGGTGCCGCACGCGGTATTGGCGAAGCCATTGCCCTCAAATTTGCTGAGCATGGTGCTCACGTGGCTTTTACCTATGTGAGTGAAAGCAGCGCGCCCAAAGCCGCCGCCCTCGAAGAAAAATTGAAAGCACTGGGTGTAAAAGCCAAAGCGTGGCAGAGCAATGCCGGTGAAGCAGCTCAGTGCGAAGCCTTTGTTGCCGATGTGATCAAAGAATTTGGTACCGTCGACATCTGTGTAAACAATGCCGGTATTTCAAAAGACAACCTGCTGCTGCGCCTTACACCCGATCAGTGGGACGAAGTGATCCGTGTAAATCTCAACAGCGTCTTCTACATGACCAAGCAGGTAATCAAACCCATGATGAAAGCCCGGTCAGGCGCTATTATCAATATGAGCAGTGTGATTGGCGAAATGGGTAATGCCGGCCAAAGCAGCTATGCTGCCTCCAAAGCCGGTATCATCGGTTTTACCAAAAGTGTAGCCAAAGAACTGGGAAGCCGCAACATCCGTTGCAATGCTATTGCCCCCGGTTTTGTAGAAACCGATATGACTGCTTATCTGAAAGAAGGAGAAGCCAGCGATAAATACAAAGCCGGTATTCCTCTCGGACGTTTTGCCAGTGCAGAAGATATCGCCAACACTACCCTGTTCCTGGTCTCTGATATGGGCTCCTATATCACCGGGCAGACGATCAGCGTGTGCGGAGGACTGAATATATGATTTGAAAATGTGCCGATTTGAACATTTGAAGATGGCGAGGAAATCTGCTGATAAATAGAACAATGTACTTTATAAATATAAATGCGGGCTATGCCCGCATTTTCCATATAATTAACTGCTGATATGGCTTACCGGTTTCTTTTCCGCGGGCTGGTTGGTTTTTATAAACGTAAAGTCGGGTTTCTTCTGCAGGCGGTATAACTTCAGGTATTTCAAGAAATGATATCGCGCCTGGTTGACAGCAATCTGCCAGCCCCGATAGCCATTGAGAATACCTCTGCGAATAAACAGGTCATTGATAAAGAACCAGGCTGGACTTGCCAGTATTTTGAGCCAGTTTGTACGGCGTCCGGCGCGATACAATGAACGCGCCGCGATGGTACTGAAATTGTCATTGCGCCGCTTCAATTCTCCCACCGTACTACAGATATAATGCAGCAGATCGCCTTTCAGCGGACATACGGCTGTAGTAGCTGGTACAATGACACGGTCGTGCGGGTCAAGGCCACCCCAGTTTAGCACGCGGCGATCAAATAATCTTACTTTGGGTTCGGGGTACCACGCCCCATGGCGTATAAATTTGCCACAGAAATTGGCACAGCGGTTCATCTTATATGCCTTAAAAGCATACCCCCCCTTTTTGACTTTCAGGATGGATTGCTGCAATGTTTTGCTGAGCTCTTCATCCGCATCCAGCGATAATACATAATTATTTGTTGCCAGCGATAAGGCCTTATTCTTTTGTGCTATGTAGCCTAAAAATTTCTGCTGGTACACAAGGGCTCCATACGATTCTGCTATTTCTACGGTATGATCAGTAGAAAAAGAATCCAATACCACAATCTCGTCTGCTACGGGCAGCACCGATTCAAGACATCGGGCCAGATTGCGTTCTTCATTGTACGTAATGATAACAACTGATAAACGTTCCATGGCTTACTGATTAGGATACAGGTGTTTATTGTTAATCTTTTCTTTTTTCATGGCCAGTTGATTTACGCAATTATTTTTGCAGGTAAATCATTACCGGTTCTTATGAATATTCGGTCCATCATATTTCCCGCACTGCTCTTACTCTTCTTTGCCTCACTGTTTTTGAGTGTGCTGGTATCACTCAAGGTTATATTACTGGGCCTTCTGTTGCTCTATGCGCTCCTGGCCGGTAAGTGGACCCAAAAACTGACACTTTTCCGCGGTCGCCCGCATATCTGGTGGATGCTCGGTTTTGCGGCATGGCTGCTGATCAGTGCCTTTATCTTTTCTGACAACCCAAAGGATACATTTCGTTTCCTCCAGCTCAGAATTCCTTTGTTAATTTTTCCACTGGCCTTTGGCATTCTTTATATAGATCGCCAGCAGCGTAATCGCTTATTGCTCTTCATGGCCTGGCTTACAACGCTGATGGCATTTGCCTGTCTTGTTGCCGCCGCCATCACTTATAGCCGTACAGGCGATTCGGCATTTCTTTACAACGATTCACTCTCCCTGCTCGTTGGCCAGCAATCTATTTACACATCGCTTTTCGTCAATATATCTATCTACATATTTGTATTTACGCTATTATATGAAAAGCAATCTTCAGGCCGCAAGGCTTTACAGACCATAGCACTCATCTTTTTGTTTGCCTTCAGTTACCTGCTGGCCAGCCGCAATATGATGCTCATATTGTATATCAGCACATTGGCCTTCCTTTTTTACTATCTATTTGCAAGAAAAAAGTACCTCGAAGGCGCTACGCTGCTGATGGGGCTATTTATTGCAGGTTTTCTCGTGTACAAATTTTTTCCCAAAACATTGAACCGATTCAAAGAGCTGACTGTCACCAGCTACGACTATAAAAGCCTCGCTGCCGAAAGTCATTATGCCGGCACTTTCAGTGCCGATCAGTGGAATGGTGCCAATTTCAGGCTTGCGGCCTGGCCCTGTGGCTGGCAGCTGTTCAAAGAGCACCCGGTAACCGGTGTTGGCCTTGGCGACAAACGCGATGAACTAAACCGTGTGTATGCCCAGCGCGACTTTCAATTTGCGATCAAAACCAAAAAGAACGTTCACAACAACTATCTCGATATTCTCTTTTCTACGGGCCTTATTGGTTTTATTCTGTTTTTTACCGGCTGGCTATTGCTACCGGTTATCCGTCTTATTCGGGCGCGTGATATGTTGGCCCTTTTTATCGTTGCCACACTCGCACTGGCCATGATCACAGAGGTTTACTTTGACCGTAGTCTGGGTGCCATGGCATTTGGCTTCCTGATCTGCTTTTTGCTTATGCCTTACAGCAGGCAAAAGGATCACTGATTGTCGGCGAGGTACATTTCAATGGCTTTATCGGGATCTCCGAAATAAACCAGTTCTCCGTTTTTCATGAAGCCGACACGTTTGCAGTATTTCTGGATTACTTCCATACTGTGGCTAATCAGCACCACTGTTTTACCCTCTATCCAGGATCCCTCAAACACCTTCACTGCTTTTTCCTGGAATTTCATATCACCTACAGCAAATATTTCGTCCAGGAACATGATGTCGGCTCCGGCATTCACTGCTATGGAGAAGCTTAGCCTTGCCATCATTCCCGAAGAAAAGAACTTGATCTTAGTATCTACAAAATTTTCTATCTCTGCGAAAGCAATAATTTTCTCAAAAATCCTGTCGATCTCTTTAATCTTCAGGCCCAAAATAGATCCGGAAACATAGATATTCTCTCTTGCGGTCAGTTCATAATTCATTCCCACACCAAGATTCATGAGCATTGTTGAGCCATCTATCTTAAGATATCCCGAATCAGACGGATAAACACCTGCCAATACCTTTACCAGGGTAGATTTACCGCAACCATTCCTACCTATAAAACCTACACACTCGCCCTTTTCAATGTCAAGGGACAGCATCTTAAGCGCTTCTACTCTTTTTTTTCTCAATGGATTGAAAAGACTAAATAACCTGTGTTTTACTGTATTATGACTATCCTCAGACACAGTAAACGTTTTACTTATATTTTTTGCTTTTAGCACTATATTACTTTCCATAATTACTTTTAAAGTTTTTCAGCAGCCTTTCTACCTAACCTGTTTAACAAAATAATTGCCGTTAACAACACAAATGCGGCATATATCCAGTCGAACAGAAACAGATCCCATTCGGGAAGTTTTTGATATAGCAATACATTACGCGCATTGATGATTATTCCTGAAATAGGATTTATATAATCGACTCCAGGCAGGGTTTCTCTGAATGTTTCGAGTTTGAACAAAATTGGGGATATCCAGAAACCCACTCCAATTACAACTGTCCATATTTGGGCAATATCTTTTGCAACAATATAAACCGATGACAGAATAATTGAAAACCCCAACGCAAATACAAGAAGATTGAGAAATATTGGGATAAATAAAAGAGCATTCCAGGTAAGGCCGGGAGTATCTTTATCAATAAACTGATAAAAAATTAAGAAAAAGAGGAGATTAAAAAAGAACCCTATACAGTTAGCGAGTATGGTTGAAAGATATATTTCAATCTTATTCATATTTGTATATTCATACAAATACTTCTTTGATTGTAAAATCTGAACAGTTCCTGCGGTTGATTCAACAAAAAAATTCCACTGTATGAGTGCAATAAACAAAAAAGAGACAAAATTGGGAATTCCCTGTTTAAGAATCAGTTCAAACGCAATATAGAAAATAAACATATCGGAAATCGGCTTTATCAAAGCCCATAAGAGTCCCAGTTTATTCTCATAGTATCTGAGTTTAAACTCAATTTTTGCCAACAACCATATGCGCTCCAGCTTATTGCTCTGTCTTATCCAATCCTTTACAACTCGTAAGGTCATAATCTTATCAATTAAAAAGTCTGTATATTTTATATGCGATGGGTCTTAAAAACTTATTTCTTTTTACAAACGATGCTGCTCTTATTGCCAGTTTTCCGCCAAAAGGAATTTTATCCGCAAAATCATAGTCGAGGCTTGGGTTGTCAATCTTGAATGATTGTCCATTCTGGGAAATAAGGTTTAAGAGTTCTACTCCATATTTCGAATATATTATTTGGTGTTTCGATCTTATATATTCAGTAAGGAGTTGTTTTTGATAATCGGTAATTCCCCGTACCATTGAGTTGTATCTGACCCGGTATTCAAAAAGTGCCTCTGGCAACACTACACCATACATGTTATTGCTGATCATAGAGATAATCATATCGTAATCTTCAAGTCCTTTAACCGGCATCTGCTCATCATTTCCATTCGAAAGCAAATAGGCAGACCGTCTGAAAACTATACCTGCCGAGTTAATAGTGTTATGATAAAGTATGATCGGAGGCTCCGGATTAAATGTAGGCCATATGCCGTTGGACTTTCCAAAATAACGAGTCCATGCACCGACAAACTGAATATTCCTGAACTTTTTCAAAACGCTGATAGCCTTTGAATAATAATCTGGTTTTACCAAGTCATCAGCATCCAGAAAAGCTATAAACTCGCCCTTAGCAATTCTTGCCCCTTCATTCCGGCTGGCGGCTAACCCCCGGTTTGAATGCCTGATAATTTTAAGAGTATCCCCAGGTATCAACGCCGCCAATCTCCTCAGGCTATCGCTGTCGGTGCTTCCATCATCGACGATAATTATTTCTACCTCCTTATAATCTACCTGAGACAGATTCTTTAATACGCCATCTAAATATTCCCCCGAATTGTAGAATGTGATAATTATTGATAACAATCCCTTCTTTTCTTCATCTCCGGAATAGTTGACTACTTCTCCTTTTGATCTTATTAACGGAAAAACAGTTGATAAATGCTGTCGTTCTTTAACCTGAGACAATAGTCTTATTTTTTTCCGGTAAATTTCTGTTGGAGAATACCTGGAATGAATCAATTGTTGTGCATTTTCGATTATTTGTCTTTTTTGATCATCAGCAAGTGTCATTATATATAGCACTTGTTTAATAAAATCTCCTTCTACTTCATGATCAAACAGAAAACCGTTCATTCCATGTGTAATAATTTCGGATTGTCCGCCCTGCTTTGATGCCAACACTATTTTCCCCATAGCCATCATTTCAAGCACAACGTATGGCAGATTGTCAATAGTGCTTGGCACAATAACCATCGCTGCTTTTCCAATCTTCCGGATAAACTGGGTAGGAGGGATTTTTGCATCCAGCACTAATTGACCTGTGCTGATCTGTTGGGCGTAACGGCTTTTAACTATATCTGCCATTGTTTTCCCCAAAGGATGGTATACAATTTTCTGATCGCCGATCAATCGAAGTGTAATGTTTGGCCTGGTCTTCCAGGCCTCTTCCATATTCTTCAGGGTGATAAAAGTTCCCTTCTGAGCCGATAGTTTGCCTAATAAGACAATCTCTTCCGAAAATCCCATTTCAGGAACAATTTCTTTACTTATCGCAGGTTTGAAGGGATTTGCTAATACTGAAGCAGGCGCATTTATTGAGATATCCTTATTAATCTGGTCTAATAAAAACTGGGTAGGAGATATAACAAAATCGGCAGCCTGAAGACAAAACCTTTCCATTTCTCCTATCCAGAAAAGAGGGTATTTGTATGTGGAAATATGATTATGCGGTAAGTATAAAAAAGCGGGACTATGTGCAGTAATAACCACTGGCACATTTTTAATCCACTCATATCCCAGCCATTTAAACTGTAGCAGATAATAGGCAATTCCTAAGTATTCCTGCGATTCAATAATATCCGGCGCTCCTTCTTTTTCGATGTACCGCTTAATAACTGTTGCATACTCGTAGCTGATCTGGGTTGAGTATCCGAGATACCCTTTTGTAAATGTCTGGTTCGGGCTGAATCTTACAATTCTGTACGAATCAGACTTTATAACAGTATCCTTGCTTGCTTTATCATATACAAAGACGGTCACCTCATGCCCATTATTTGCCAGCATTTCTGCTGTTTGCTGGCAATATGTGCTGATTCCTCCACCGTAAAACGGTGGAAACTCCGATGTTAATAACCAGTACTTCAAATTAGTTTCCCTTTTTGCGAAATAATGATCTGAATGTTCTTTTTCCAGTAATTACTTTAATCACATGCCCCAATCGCTTATACCAAAGAGGCAGAACCTCATACTCCTCCCAGTAGAATCGCTTAATCCTGTTTACCTGATGTATCACGCCGCCTGTTCCAATAGTTTCCTGCTGAGGAGTTTCCTGGAGCCAAAGTGCCTGATATTGCTGAGAAGCATGGAGTGCTGTAGTATACTCCCTTAACTTTTGTTGCAGTGAATGTTTTTCTTTCGCATCGGTTGTCAGTTGCAACAACAGTTGATATTGTACAGGGTTGCAGGACTTAAAATAGTTGACAAGCTGATCCAGTTCTGTGTACAGATTTTCAAGAACAATGCCATCTGTTTGTATGTAAATTGTTACAGGAGCTACAGCTGTTGTGAGCATTCTTTCCATTTCATTACGATTAGTATAGCGCCAGACAAGACCAGGAAAATTTGTCCCGGATACCTCGTTACCAGATACCGGATTTTTATCTAACCATATAGGCGTGAACGAAAATCCATTTACACTACATATAGATTGCAGCTGCGAAACCCATTCTGTGCTATTTCCCGAAACCTGAGTTCCATTGCCTATAAAAACAATTCTCTGACTGTCTTCCCGCAAATACCGGCAGTGAGCCAGAAGAAACATGAAGTCTTCAAACCATCCTGTGCTATACTTAATTTCCTTCTCAGGAGAGAAAAGTGTAAGTGCAAAATGAGATGGCTCGACAGCTGAGTATATAAAAGAAAAAGCCGCTTGCATATCCTGAATGCTGCCTGCTACTACTTCAATAGCAGGTAGCATCCTTTTTATATCTATCCGTTCCTTTAAGCAAACAGACGGACACCCATATATTATGTTATTGAAAACTCTATAATCCATAAACCTTATATCCCTGACTCGTAGCAATCCAGCTAAATATTCTTTCCCATGCATGTAATCTGGTTCCTTTGCTAAAATCCAGTGTATTGCCAGATTCTAGCCTGGAATGGATGTTCCAGATGTTTCTATTACCGAAAAAGCGGCTTAGTAATTCAGAACGTATCCAAAAAATATTACCTGCTATAAAATCGTAGTCATCAGTTGCGATAGCGTATTCGTTTCGTAATTCTTTTAAAAGAGGAGAAGACGTACACATAAATTCGTCGCTTGAAGCAACATATTCATTTGTAACAAACCGAGATGCCCCTATCACTCCAATTCTGTCATCATCCTCAAAAACATTAAAAACCTGTCTTACCTTTCCGGTCTCAAAAACAGAATATAGCTCCTCTCTCCATTTGTTGCCATCGACCAAATGCGGACTCTTTTTATCATGTACTATAAGCGTATAGTCAGATTGTATTCCTAACCGAAGCATTAAAGACAGCAGCAGCAGTTTGCCTCCTATATCTCTGCCCACTGCCGGACTCCTAAGAATAAAGCTTTGAGGAAACCGCTGCCTAACCTGCTGCACTATCTCAGTTGCCATTAAGGCATTTTCCGGAACATTAAAAAAGTGGAAGGTTTGCTCATCTGTTATTGCTGATAATCTGGCGAGTAAATCCTCAACCAGATCGTAATAAAACAGATGACATATAATTGCTTTACGGATCATTTTTTTTGATTGACAACATTTCTCAATTTCATCCTCAGCATGTTTCTAGCAGTTTCTTTGCCAGCTTTAGCACCTGGGTGTCCGGAAAAGGCAGATAAGAGTTTGATTCTTTCTTTTCAAAATGGATAATTTCATCCAAAATAGCTTTTCCATATTGCCGGTTCTGATCATAAATCACAGCAAGCGCCTGATGATACTTTGCCAGCCACAGCATACTGTACTCAATCACACTTGATTCGGGTTTAAATAACAATTTCTTTTTTATCATCTCATAAGAATTTTCAAAGCAATCAGCCGCCTCAGAAAAATTATGTTGCAGATTTAACTCATAAATGCCTTTATAATAATAGAGAAGTGTCGCACAGGCAATCTCCACACGATCAAAGTCTGCAAGTGAGTGTATATCAGAAATTTCTTTAAGTGAGGGCAGCTCGGGTAAAGGATAATTTGAAATTAATTGCTGCGCCCCTTTATAATATCCTCTGTCTATATACCATCGAAACAACCGATACTGCACTCCCGTATATGCCAGACTTTCTTTGGGTAATTGATTAATTAACAATTCATAATAGTGTTGTAATGCAGCTTCTATATCAACATGGCCGGACCAGTCTTTTTCTGTTACCGAACAGGCAACCACAAGACTGTTACCCGAATTACGGACATGTATATAGGAGAATCCTGCTTTTTGCAGGAGTTTTCTGAGAGATGCTTCGCTAAATAAAACAACATGTGCCCCGGGCGACAGAAGTGCCAACTCAGAAGGATTATTCATATCGCGCTGAAGCAACTTATAGTCCGGGGTCGTCAGAATCAACACTCCTTCTTCATTGAGACCAGATTTCAGCAAATTTATAAAAGATGCCGGATCGGTTACATGCTCCAATACTTCTGAAGCGAAAATGATATCGGCTTTAGTATACCTGGATATTTCTTCGGAAAAATAACCCCTGTTAATTTTTACGCCCAGCTCTCGGGCTCCATACTCGCCATACAACGATGGCTCAAAGCCGATTGCATTCATTTTCAATGCCCGTCTGCAATAATCTAGTGTAAATCCAAAACCACAGCCAATTTCAATTATACTCTCAAATTTACCCTTTGGTACAGATTGAACAATATTATAGATAAGCCCCTCAATGTTGGAATTTAGATGCACATAATCCCTGATGGAAGCAATCGAGTCGGTATGACTGGAATAGTCTATTTCCGGGAAGGGGTTATAAAAGACAAGATCGCAAGTAGTACATTTGGTCAAATTCCAGGTTTCGCCTGCAAAGACAAACGACCAAAAATCCTCACACCCCACCTCCGTTAAATGCAACGGACAGATTCTTGATTTAATACTCATTTTTAAAACATTTTAAACCTATCTATACTTTTCCTGTAGGTTAACAACTTTTTCGATCAAATCGTGTGGTGGGTGGTCAATGTGATTGTAAAATTCTTTTTGGTGATACCGCAGTTGGTATGCTTCCAGGTTTGCCTGCTGCGTTTTTCCCTGGTAATAAAGTGCTAGTATTTGATGATATTTTGCAAGCCAGACAATATCTTTTTCAATCGTTGATACTTCGGGGTGGAGCTGAATTATTTTAGAGCACAGATAAAAAGATAATTCAAAAAATTTTTCTGCGTATTCCACCCTGTGCAGATGATTCAAAAACAAAATAGCTGTATAATAATAGATTATGCCATCGGCCGCAGTATTTAGCTCAAATAATTTTTCCGGCTTGCTGATGGCATTGATTTCTTCTGCAGACCACACATCAAACCAATCAACAGAAGTAAGCATTTCAAAAGCATCCTGGTAATCACCTTTATCTATCTTCGTTCGATACAGCCTGTACCAAAATCCATTAAAGTATGAGGAGCCGGGTTGTAATAGCCGCAGTTTCTTTATATAATAGTCTGTTAATACCTCCGGATTGAGTCTGAAAAGATCAATATCAGAAAGATCTTTTGATCCTGCGAGTGCAAATAAATGGCCATTATACCTGAATATAGCAGTTTCTGTAAATCCAGCGGAAGTCAATGCGGCCTGTAATGATTCTTTGCTAAACAGCTGTCTGTGCACTCCGGGAGAGAATGCTGAAAAATAATGACTTACCGCATTATCGTCTTTCAGTTTTTCATTATCCGGAGTTGATAATATCAAAACTCCGTCCTCCTTTAACCCTCTTTTAATTTCCTGCAAAAACGTCAATGGATCGGACACAAGCTGTAAAACCTGGAAACAGGTAGCAAAGTCCATGTACTGCCCCTGAAGATACTTCAGGTCGAAATAGTCGGGTACAACATGCAGTTTTAGTACATTGCTCCCTTCTTCAGAATAATCCGGGGAAGGTTCAAATCCAATCATCCGGCATTGTCTCATCGTAAAAGCAAAATCCATAACAATGCCAACTCCACAGCCTATATCGGTTCCAAGTTTCCAACTCGGGTTTTCATGCAGAACATTGTAAACTACTGACAATGTCTGTTCCATATCAGCAATCTTTTCAATATATCCCCTGATGCTCCTTTTATGGACAAAATCCTCTCGGAAGTTGAACTCAACAGTGTTTACATAAAACAGATGCGCGCACGACAAGCATTGATTGAGTTCAAAGAGAAGCCCTCCGTGGTCAAAGCGAATGGCGCCATCTATGACCTGGTTTCCTGTACAAATCGGACAAATCCTCATTTTTTATTTTTTAATGAGTTTCTCACCAAATCGTTTATACCATTTCGGTAAAACTTCGTATTGTATATGATACCACTGGCTAATATCTTCGGGAGTCTCTTTATAATTCTCCTTCCCTCCTTTTTCTACGAGCTTAATTTTTATGCGCTTATTACCCTGCATCAATTTAATCAGATGCCCCAGCTTTTTATACCAACCAGGTGTTTTTTCATATACCTCAAAATACATTTGCTTAATCTGAAGGTATTTATCCCTGTTCTCCAGCAATGGAATCTGGCCGGCAAACAATGGTATTGCCTGATCAGACACCACTCCATTCGTATTCAAAAAATTTGTATGGCGATTGTTACCAAGAGCATCATTCACTACGGCCGCCAGGCTTGGTCTGCTAAAAGAAGCTACACTTCCATGTCCATGCATAGAAAAAATATAGTAGAAAATTTCTTTGACGCGATGTCTGTTAATGGGGTATAGAAATTCCTTCTCGGTCATTATCCCTCCTTCCCTCAATTGGAGAAGATGTGACACCAGAACCACCATTCCTTCGCTGGGCACAATTACCAATGGATTGGGAAGTTTCTTAAGCATAACCCTTACGCGGTTAAGGTCAGACATTTGCCCTCTTGCTACTCTCTCATCGATATAGATAAATGAGACAGGAAATCTTCCTTTCTGCTCAGTTATAATTTCAACAGGCAGAATCCTGATGCCAAACTCCTGCAATATTTCATTATCTGCCTCAAATGCAGGCAAAGATCTTCTTTCAGACGCTAAAGATTCTATATAATCAAATAGTGTAGGATCTTCCCGGTTATAAATTCTTTTTACCAGCTTTTCCCGGGTTTCTTCCCCGGCAGCAGATGCATAGGAGACCTTACCCAGGTCCGTAAACAAGGCGGGTAGTGCCCGATGTAAAAAATAGTCAACCAGAAAAAAACGGATCAGGTTAATTGGATATGTCAATTTTTTTTCGGTGAAAACCGGCATCCACATCTCATCAAGCTCAAACTCTTCAAACAGATGTTCATAAATCAGCAATTCTCTTTTTAAAAATGGAAACCGGTGATGCACCATAAGTTCTTTCCACAATAAGGCGCATGGATTAATAAACCGGATAATCCGCTCATTATTATATAGCACCTTTTCTAACCACCTGGACCGAAGAGACTTACTTTCGGCTACTTTTCGTACAATCGATTCAAAACTCGTCGTTTTTGTCCAATCTGACCAAATGTAGAATTCAAATCCTGCCGTACGCAGCATAGTCGAAAACCCAATTTCATAATGCTCAATAATCTTACTCCGTTCCGTAAAAAGTTTTAATTCTGTCCAGAAAGAAATCCATGCATTACTTTGACTTACCAACGGTTTAATACCTACAAAGTAGCTTTGAATATGGTATGCGACACCCTGATGTGAATCAGTTATTCCCATTACCGGCTGGCCCACTTTTTTAAACTGATCATGCAACGAAGCAAACGGAATAAAAGGACCGAAAACACTGTCATTACACAAATAAAGGAAGTTTATGTACCGTGTACAGCCCAAATAACGCAATACCGTACACCAGCTCCCAAAGTCAGTACCGATGTTTTCCCTTTCAATTATGCAGACAGAAAAAGTAGAAAGGCGGGGCAGGTCCACGATTGAAACAGACGCAGTACTTATAAAAACAATATCAATACCCGCTGCCTTTATGCTATCCAGATATTCATAAACATATTCTGGTAAAGCCGGCGAATAAGTATGACTGGCAAATATGCATATATCTGCTGCCGTTTTAAACGCCTTTGATTCATAAAGCACACTGCAGTGGCCAAAATCTTTGTCTATAAATTTTTTTACTGCCTGCATTATGCAACGATTATCTTACCTGATTTTTTAAAAAATTTATCAGTCCCGATTTCCAATCATTCATTTCACTAATTCCCAGTTTCTTAAGTGCTTTATTCTCCATGACCGAGTAAAACGGCCTTTTTACCGTAACAGGAAAATCCTTTACACTCGCAGGGTATAATGGAGTCGTAAGCCCCATAGTATCCCAGATAGCACGGGCAAACTCATACCATGATACCTGCCCTTCACTACTCATGTGATACAAACCATAGGCATCGGTTTGTATCAATGCCGCCGTAGCTTTGGCAATATCGGCTGTAGGAGTCGGCGTCAATACTTCATCATTCACTACTCTTACTTCCGGTTTCTCCTTAGCCAGTTTCAGCATGGTTGTGACAAAATTTCCTCCTTTCGCCCTGCAGGGAACCTTGCCATAAATACCTGATACACGTACCACCCATGAGCGGTCTGAATAATTAAGTGCAAATTGTTCGCCGGACAATTTGGTGGCGGCGTATACATTTAACGGGTTGGGGCTGTCTTCCTCCACATAAGGAGCCTGTTTTTGACCATCAAACACATAATCAGTGCTGTAATGCAGCAACCGGATACTTAGATCCTGACTTACACGGGCAAGATTCAATGTACCGGTACCATTTACCGCAAAAGCAGCATTGGGATCCTTTTCCGCCTGTGGCACTACATGATAAGCCGCTGTATTAATGATAAGATCAGGAGATACTGCTTTAACCGCTGAATTTACACTGTCAATATCCGTTATCTCAATATCAGCATGGTTCCATTCTACAATCTGATGCACAGCTGATAGTTCTTTTACGAGATCGGAACCCAACTGGCCATTAGCACCTATAATCGCTATTTTCATTATTTAATGCCTTTAAAGACGTGAATGTTGTAATAATTAGGGTTGTCAAAATCACTGAACCTGTCGATGTTTACGATCAGATTATCAAGAATGGCCGATACATCGTGTTTGGGTTTAAAACTCAACGTTGTGATGGCTTTTTCATTGGTTACTTTATAGTTCCTGAAATCCTTAATATTCTTGATATTCAAACGGACCGATTTGCCCAGCTTCGCTTCCACAGATTCCTTTACAAGGTCTGCAACTTCTCCTACTGTATAGTTACCGCTCGAAAGATTGAATACACCTGTAATCCCATCTGAACTTTCAATTGCCCTGATATAACCACTCACAGCATCTTCGATACTGAGAATAGGGCGCCAGATGCTGGGGTTATTTACAGTAATTACTCCAGCCTGCACAGCTGTTTTAAACATCGTGTTTACAATGAGATCGAGTCGCATACGAGGACTATAACCGCTAACCGTTCCTTTCCGGAAACAGATGACAGAAAAGTCTTTATCTGCCATACCAAGCACGCCCTCTTCTCCCTGCAATTTGGAAATGCCATAGGGATAGCTGGATACTGCTGGCGCTGTTTCATCATAAAGCTCATTTACTGTGTATCCATATACAGAACATGAACTGGCATAGATAAACTTTTTTACACCGGCTCTTTTGGCCATATACGCCAGGTAGGTAGGAGATGATGCGTTGTAAATAAAGTTCTTGGCAGGAGAAAACTCCGCCATCGGGTCGTTTGACAGGCCGGCCAGAAACATTACCTGATCGTAGCCTTTCAGTTCTTCTTCGTTAAGATCAAAAATATCCTTGTTCAAAAGCTTTACATCAGATGGAAGGTGGTTGCCAAACCACAAAAGATCAATTACATCAATAGAGTATCCTCTTTCCTGTAATTTAGGAATAAGTGCAGAGCCGATATAACCAGCTCCGCCAGCAATCAAAATTCGCATTATTTAAAGATTGATATTAATAAACAAAATTCCTTGAGTCCGGATTTTGAGCCCATTGCTCAAGTGTTTGAGCAACTTCATCTTTTTTGGAAAGAATCGGATCCTTTACAGGCCAATCAATGCCGATAGCAGGGTCATTCCACAGTATTCCCGATTCAGCCTTGTTACTGTATATACCTGTACATTTATACTGAATTTCTGCAAACTCGCTTAATACACAAAAACCTCTGGCACAACCAGCAGGCGCGTATACTTGTTTTCTGTTTTCGACAGAAGCTTCCACACCTACCCATTTACCAAAAGTCGGCGAGCCTATACGAATATCTACCGCCACTAAAAAAGCAGCGCCCTGAGTAACACGCATCAATTTTCCCATTGGCGGCTCCCATTGAAAATGAAGCCCCCTAACTACATTTTTTGCAGAACGGGAATGATTGTCCTGGACAAACTCCATGTCAATTCCCATAGCCGCAAATTTGTCTTTCCGATAAGTTTCAGTAAAAAAACCCCGCTCGTCTTTAAAAATTTCCGGAGTAATAATGTAAACGTCTCTTAATTCTGTTTTCTCAATCTGAAATTCCATTTTTGGTTTTTGGTTTGGTGTATAAATAGCAATTGTAACCGATGGTTATTTTAAAATGGGGGTAGGATAAAGCAGCTTAATAAAAAATGAATTGAACTTTTACTTTCGGCGAAAAAGTTTTTGCCAGATTGTACCAATCAAACTTCTCTTTTCATACGTCCTCCGGTACCACTCCACATCCTGATTGAGCCGGTCAATATCACCCAGCAGCTTATTGATCAGTTGCCGGTTGCCTTCACTCTTACGCATGCTTTCCAGCAGCTTTTCTTCCACATCAGCAATTACCCGGGTCTTTTCTTCCAGCAATGCCTGCAGCCGGCGCAGCTCTTCCTCCTGCCGGTCTATTGTGCGTTGCTTGGCGCTGATCTCCGCTTCCATCTTTTCTTCTATCCCTTCCAGCACCTGGCGAATCTCATGCATCTCCAGCACGCCGCTGGCAGGGGGTATTACAGGTATTGCATGTTTCATGGCTATAGTTTTTCTCATGTATGTCAGAAGCTCCATTTGGGACGCACCAGGCCCTTGCCTGAAAGTATTCCCTTATACAGCTCTCTGTACGATTTGAAATTCTTTTTAACATCAAACTCAGTCGCACATATCTCACTGGAATATTGTCCCATCACATCCAGCATCTCCCTGTTATTGTAATACTGCAGCAGTTTCACAATAGCCTCGTACGAAGAATTGAACAGATCTCCGTTTACACCCTGCTTCACCAGATCCATATTGCCGGTACAGTTACTGAGTAACACAGGTTTTTTTAATGACAAGGCTTCCAGTACGGCAAATGACAGCCCCTCATATACAGATGTGGAGATATACACATCCGAGCGGGCTACAATACGATGCACCTCTGTACTGCTTAGCCAGCCGGTTACAGTAATATTATCCGCTACCAGATGCTTTTTGTCTTTACCCTCGCCAATCCAAATAAACTGCACATCTGCAAACTCGCGGAAGTAACCGGCAATCTCATTAAACAGCAAGGGATTTTTCTGCTTGTCGATACGCCCACTGGTCACTACAGTAAAACGCCGGTTAGCAGCTGATGAAAATATGTGCTGGGGCTTTTGCGACTCAATACCATTGCTGATATACTGGGCATCAATCCCCAACTCGTGGTAAGCATGAAGTTCTGAGGGTGAACAGCAAACAATACGGCCTCCCAGGCGACTGCCCAGGCGCTCAAGCTGACGGTAAAAAAAACGGGCCAGACCATTACGCGCAGAAAGAAAAGAAGCTCCATTAGGTGTGTATATCACATTGCTGATACCTGCCATACGAGCCGCCGCACGTCCAAGCAACCCGCTTTTGGAGGAATGAAGATGCACCGCATCTACCAACCCTTTTCTTTTCAAACGACGTAAAATGGTATATAATTCCGAAAGAGCTAAAATATCTTTGAGAGGGTCGATCGAACGCTTGGCAGAACGCCAGCGGATAAACCGTACATTTTCGCGGGGAAAGTTCTTCTTTACTTCATCGGCTCGCATCACCTCCTTCCGCTCCCCATGTACAATAATGTGCATATCATTCGGCATTGCCTCCGTCAGCAACCTGACAAAGACAGCAACACCAGTGGCAAAGGGCTCAACTATATGAATGATAATCATAGGACGTTGCTATAAATTCATGAACATACCTGCATTAGATGCAATAAAATGCCGATTACATTATCAAATGCAAATAATATTATTGGAATAAGTTCTACAGATCAGCTGAGCACCTTAACGGAGAAACGGCTGTCATCGACAACCTTGTCTGACAAACGGAATCGTTGAAACGTTGCACTATTCTACTTCTTCAACAATTTGAGCCACAAAATTAAATTAGCAGGAATTAAAAACAATGTTAATACCCGTGTAAACCCTAGTACTTTTCTTATTGTATGAGAAGCGAATTTTTTTATTACTTTCCAACGGGCCTTTAATTGTTTTCTCTTATTCTTCCATGAAATACCCGTATGTGAAATCTCGCAGCACACAAGTACTTCTTCCATAATATGGCCCTCACCTTCATTCAGTAAACCCCAGCAAAAAGCATAGTCTTCAGCATATTCGAAATCTTCAGGATAATAACCAATTGCCTTTGCTGTTGTTAACCGAAAAATAATAGTAGGATGGATAAACAGATTTCTGTAATGCATGCCTCTTACTATCGCCTCATGCTCAGTTGGTGTGCGGTACGTATACGCTTTACCGGTAACGGGATCACGAAAAACACACCATGTTCCCGACAACACTATCTGCTTATTGATATTCAGCAGATTAACCTGTTTATAAAACCGGTCTTCCATACAGGTATCCCCACAATCGAGCCTGGCCACATACTGCACATCATTACGTGTTTCAATCCATTTCAATCCATCATTCAATGCCTTTGTAATACCTTCATTGACAGTCTTTCGCAAAACATATAAAGACATTTCCCTATCAATCTCCGTTTTCAAAGAAACTACCTCGAGCGCCTCTTCACTCCCGTCATCTACTATCAGTACATAATATCGTGCCGTATCATAGTGTACCGACTGTAAAGACCGCAACAAACCCTGCCTGTTGTTGTAACAGGGAATCAACAGACAAAAGTCAAACTCTTTCTGAGGTCCCATATTAAAAATTGATTAGAATGATATTAGAAATAAACTAATGCCTGTTGTACTATAAACCAACATTTGATAGACAATGGTACGAAAGGAAAAGCATACCAACAGATAGCCGCCGCTATTTTCAACTATATCTCTCTGATTCTCTTTCATATTGCTCTTTGGTGTAAGATCAACACTTAAAAAATGTGCCCTGTTATCCACAACAGCATCCCGCCCTTTGTCATGAAAGACAACATACCTGAAACCCATCGTTGCAGCTGTGATGATTCTTTTTATCCTTACCGAAGTAATAAAATAAAAATGCCTGTCTGGAGATTATAGCTTCTGCAGACAGGCATTGAATAGATTAACTGATCTTATTTTTTCCGGAACCCTTCGACCGCTTTTCGGGCAAAATCGGTCAGGACCAGTTTGCCGCTGATGGCAGCACGCTCCGGCAAGAGGGTGTCCCAGTGTGCAGTACCTTCCCAGAACACTTTTTTAAGTTCTGCCATGGCGGCGGGGTTGGAATGGCTTAACGTATGCAGGAGACGGCTGATCGATTCGTCCATGCCGGCCGCAGTAGGATGCACTTCTGCAAACAATCCTTTACGGCGGGCCCAATCTGCATTCCTCCACATACCTGCATCAATAGCCAGCTGTGAAAAAGCTGACTGTCCTATTTTACGCGCTACGGCCGGTCCTACTACAAACGGACCGATACCTACCGCCAGCTCACTCAATTTAATTTCGGCTTCTTCAGTTGCAATCGCATAATCAACGGCAGCAGCAATACCCACACCGCCACCTACACAACGCCCATGAATACGACCCACCACAAATTTGGGCACTACCCTGATTGCATTGATCACCTGGGCAAACCCGTTGAAAAACTGTGTGCCCCCATCTTCATTATCAATTGCAGCCAGCTCATCAAAAGAGGCACCTGCACAAAATGCCCGCTCACCGCCGCTCTTCAGCAAGATCACTTTTGTTTCCGCATCATTACCTGCTCCATGAATTGCCTGCGCCAGCTGCTCGAGTATACGCCGCGGTAATGAATTGCTTTGAGGATGAAAAAATTCTATCGTTGTTATTCCATTGTGAAATTCACTTTTTACATAGCCATCTGCCATAATCGAAAAAATTTAATTAATCAAAAATAAGGTAAAAGGAAAAAGGTATACGGTGAAGGGTAATCCGCCCTTCCACACATTTATCCTTTTACCCTACACCTTCTACCCTTTCTTCGCTACCATCGTCAGAATCGTACCCACTCCTACCAGCGGTTCATCGGTATCGTCCAGTATCTCTACCAGCCATTTTACAATGCCTTTGGGAATATCATTTTCATCCTTACTATCCTGTGGTAGTTTTTCTTTGCAGGTAAACCGTATATGAACTGCCGTACCTGGATAAACAGGTTTGGTAAACCGTAGTTCGTCAATACCATAATTAAGCAGCACGGGATTTTTTTCATAGCTGTCTACAAAAAGACCGGCTGCGGCACTGATAATAAAATAACCGTGAGCCACCTGCCGCTCAAACATAGTACCTGCAAAATCTGTGTCACGCAGATGCGCATAAAAATGATCGCCGCTGAGATCGGCAAAACGATCAATGTCATCGGCCGTGATGAGGCGCTTATCCGTAATCAGCTGATCACCGATGACCAGCTCTTCAAAATATTTTTTGAATGGATGAATGCCCGGATCTTTTCCATGTGCATGTGGCTGATAGGTATTGGTAATCGCCGTGATCATATCAGGCGAAGCCTGCAGGGCCACGCGTTGCATATAATGTTTTACACCTCGTATTCCGCCCATTTCTTCGCCGCCACCTGCCCGGCCGGGACCTCCATGCACCAGCAGTGGCAAAGGCGAACCATGCCCGGTTGATTCTTTTGCGCAGGCTTCATTCAACACCAGGATGCGGCCATGATAACTCGCAGCGCCCAGCACATATTGCTTCGCTATTTTCTCATTTGCAGTTACAATAGAGGAACATAAGGAGCCCTTACCCATCTTGCTGAGTGCGATGGCTTCATCCATATTGGTATAAGGCATAAGTGTGCTTACCGGACCAAATGCTTCTACTTCGTGCGCTTCAATATTAACAAAGGGCTTTTCATTCAGCAACAGCAGGGGGGAAAGAAATGCCCCTGCATGTGCATCGGCATCCACTACTTCCACACTTTCGAGACTTCCGTAGATCAATTGTGAGGAAGCCAGCAGTTTCTGGACCTGGCCTTTTACTTCGCTTCGTTGGGTTTCGCCAGCCAGCGGCCCCATACGCACTTTATCGTGTTGCGGATTACCGATAGTAGTTTGTGCAAGAGCCACAGCAATGGCCTTCTTCATATCTTCCATTTTGCCGGCAGGTACAAAAATGCGGCGGATAGCCGTACATTTCTGACCGGCTTTGACCGTCATTTCCTTGCGTACTTCTTTTACAAAAATGTCCCACTCCGGCATACCCGGCACCACATCATCACCCAGCACAATGCAATTAAGCGAATCTGCTTCCATATTAAAAGGTACCGACTCGCTGATAATACGCGGATGAGCCCGCAACAGCTGCCCGGTTGTCGCACTGCCGGTAAAAGTCACCACATCCTGCGACTCTACATGATTGAGCAGATCACCGGCACTGCCGCAAATAAGCTGCAAAGCCCCCTCGGGCAGAATGCCTGAAGCAACGATGCGGCGCACCACTGCCTCTGTTAAGAAAGAGGTTACGGTTGCCGGTTTAACCAACGCGGGCATACCCGCCAGAAGATTTACCGCAACCTTTTCGAGCATGCCCCACACTGGAAAATTAAAGGCGTTAATATGTACAGCCACACCTTCGCGTGGCACCAGTATATGTGTGCCCATAAACGTATTAGCCTTACCCAGCACATGACTTTCGCCATCCAGGCAAAAGGTTTCATCGGGAAATTTGCGACGCAGCGATGCGTTAGCGAACAGGTTGCCGATACCACCTTCAATATCGATCCAGCTGTCTGCCTTTGTAGCTCCCGTCTGATAACTTACCTGGTAAAGCTCCGGCAAATGCTCACGCAGATAAAGCGCCAGTGCCTTCAGCATATTACCTCGCTGGTGAAAGGTCATACTGCGTAATGCAGCTCCGCCCCTTTTACGGCCATAATCCAGTATGTCACCAAAATCAAGTCCGCGGGTACTGGCACTGGCTACGGGCTGCCCGGTGACGGCATTGTACAGCATCTGTCCTTCACCCTCACCTGCTACCCAGCTACCTGTCACATAATTCTGCAATTTATTCATAGTGCAAAGCATAGTTTAATGCCCACGAAAATAGCTTAAAACCAACATTCGTTATTATTAGCGCATGGGTTGTTTTACAAACTTTTAGTAATCCAATACCAGTACCTTTGTACAGCATTTTATTTTTAAATACAATTTATGAAATACCTGTTTTTTTTTCTGGCCGCCAGTCTCCTGGTACTCACGGCCTGCAATAATAATGATAGCAAAAAAGACACAGCTTCTGCCGAAACGGTTCTGGCAGACAGCCTCAATAAACAGGTAGATGATGTACACATTAAAGGGATGGCCAAAATGGCCCGCCTCTCCAAAATGCAGCAACGCACGCAACAGTTGCTCGACTCATTGGGAAAACTGCCGGCCAAAGCCCGGCAGGCAGCCACACCTGTAAAGGAAGAACTGGAAGGACTGCTCAAAGAACTCAACTATGCAGATTTTGCCATGGATAAATGGATGACTGAGTTCTATGTTGATCATAAAGACACGCTGAAAGATAATTTATCTGCCCGTATCGAATACCTACGCAGCCAGCAAACGGTAGCAGGCAAGGTGACCGATGCCATTCTTGGCAGCCTGCAAAAAGGAGATTCCCTGTTGCAGCGAATCCGCTAAAGCGGCGGGGGTTCTATTCCAAACTGGCGCAGGTGGTGCAGGGCGTGTTTGTATAATAACTGCACATTTTCTTCAAAATTAAGATCACCAAAAAATGGGTTACGGGTTGTGCGCAATGGCGCATCTTCAAATGCCCGGAAGAAATAAATCAGTTCTGCCTGCAATGCGCTGATGGCGGCCTGTGGGGTATTGTACCGGAGTGTTCGCGGGTCTTCGGGTAGTAATGGGTTGCGGAGATTTTCCTTAAATGGTTTATCACTCATCAAAAATTGCCGCATCCGGGGCAGTTGCGCGGGCGTTGTAACCAATTGATCAATCTTCAGCCGTCCGCTGGCGACTGGTATTGCATCAAAAGCCAGGTGTTCGATCATCTGCTGCACAGACATCCTGCCCCAGCGTGGCGGGGTTTTCGGATCCAGCTGCTGCAAATAGCGAATCAGTTGCGCACGTAGGAAGTTTTCCCTGGCAAGGCTCATGATGGCGAGCGATTAGAAAGCAAAGTTAATTAGCGGATCTTCTTTTCGATCTGGCTGCTGAGACGGCCGAAGATTTCATCGATGGTACCCATACCATCAACATTCACCACTTTTTTCAGTTTTGAATAGTGTGCAGCCACCGGCAATGTCTCTTTTTTATATACGTCCTGGCGTTTGCGCTGGATGTTTTCATCTGCATCATCTGACCGGCCAGAAGTCTTGCCGCGGTTTATAAGACGGGAAATCAGTTCCTCTTCATTTACTTCGAGGAACAATACCAGGCTGATAGCCGATTTTTTCAGCTCAAGCAGCTTATCAAGCGCCTCTGCCTGGGCTTCGGTGCGGGGAAAGCCATCAAACAGAAAGCCGCGGGCTTCTGCATTGGCATCCAGTGCCGAACTGATCATACCAATCACTACTTCGTCCGGAACCAGCTGGCCTTTGTCAATAAACTGTTGTGCTTCAATTCCCAGAGGTGTTTTCATTTGACGCTCTTTTCGCAGCAGATCACCGGTAGAAAGGTGGACAAGTCCATATTTTTCAACGATTTTCTCCGACTGAGTACCTTTTCCGCTACCGGGAGGGCCAAAAAGAATCAAATTAAACATAAGCCTTATGTATCCTTGGTGAGAAACAAATATACAGTACCGGGGGTTAAAAACCGGCGTTATTACAGGTTTTATGAAAACCACAGTTGTTGCCAATGTGTTAATCCTCCTGTGCAGGTTGATCACGTCCAAACCATGCAAACAAGCATCCCGTACATTTGTTAAACAGTAAGAGTGATTATGCGCATTTTAAAAACGATACTGGTACTGGCCTGGATCACAGGCCTGCAGCAATGCAGTTATTCTCAGTCAACCAGTACACCTTCAAATCAGGCAACTATGGACAGCAGCAAAAAAGATAACCCCGTTTATTCCCGTACAGACACTTCCCAGGTCAATATGACGGAAGAGCAATGGCAAAAGGTTTTGCCAAAAGACGTATACTATATTGCCCGGCAAAAGGGAACAGAACGTCCCTGGAGCAGTAAGTATGAAAATTTTTCAGAAAAAGGCACCTATTACTGTGCGGCCTGTGGTAATGCACTTTTCAGAAGTGATACCAAGTTTGAAAGTGGTTGTGGCTGGCCGAGTTTCTATGAGCCTGTCAGTAAAGGCAGCATCATCTATACACCCGATCATACACATGGTATGGACCGCACCGAAGTACAGTGCGGCCGTTGCAAAGCTCATCTCGGTCACGTATTTGACGATGGCCCTCCCCCAACCGGTCTGCGCTATTGTATAAATGGAGTCGTTCTCGATTTTGCCAAAGCAAAAGAAGCGGAGAAAAAGTATGAGGAGAAGAAACCTTGATCTGATGTGCTGATTTGCTAATGTGCTAATGACGGTTAGATTGTTTATCAGGATATCAACTCATACAATTGAAATTCTTTAGTCAGTTTGTTCCAATATTGAATTTTCAAACAACCCATTAGCACATTAGCAAATCAGCACATTAGCACATTCCTCATATTATTGGTTATTTTTGCGGCAAACTACGTGGTATGAAACTGTCGCATTTATCTGAAACACTGATTGGTTCTGAAATTGTAAAGCTGGGTGCCGATATCCGGGAGAAGATCCGTCAGGGTGATAAAATATACAATTTCACTGTTGGCGATTTTGACCCTTCCATTTTTCCTATTCCCAAAGAGCTGGAAGATGCGGTAGTAGAAGCCTACCGTCGTCACTTTACCAATTATCCTGCGGCAGAAGGCAATCTCGATCTCCGCGATGCCATCACTGCTTTCACACGCGATACCGAAGGGCTTTCTTATCAGAATAATGAAATACTGGTAGCATCAGGCGGACGCCCGCTGATCTATGCAGTATTCCGGGCTATCTGCGATGCAGGCGACAAAATAATTTATGCAGTGCCCAGCTGGAACAATAATCACTACACGCATTTTGTAGGTGGAGAGCATGTGGTGGTAGAAGCTACCGAAGCCAATAAATTCATGCCCACAGCGGCCGACATTGCTCCACACATAAAAGGCGCTACATTGATTGCGCTTTGTTCTCCGCAAAACCCCACCGGCACTACTTTCCGCAAAGAAGACCTCGAAGCTATCTGCGACCTGGTGCTGGCAGAAAATAAATCGAGAGGTGCCGGCGAAAAGAAACTTTACCTGATGTATGACCAGATGTACTGGCATCTTACTTATGGCGATATCAAACATTATAATCCGGTATCGCTGCGCCCCGAAATGCGCGAATACACTATTTATATTGATGCCATCAGCAAGGTATTTGCGGCTACAGGCGTACGGGTGGGCTGGAGTTTTGGACCTGCTGCAGTCATCAGTAAAATGAAAGCGATTCTTACGCATGTAGGTGCCTGGGCACCCATGGCCGAGCAAAAAGCGGTAGCTTATTATCTGGGCAACCGCGCCGCTATTGACCGTTTTCTGACTCATTTTAAAGGAGAAGTTTCAGAACGGCTGACCCGCATTTATACCGGACTGACCGGACTTAAAAATGAAGGCCTCCCTGTGGATGCTATTGCACCGGAAGCAGCCATTTATCTTACGATAAAAATTGATGCGGTTGGCAAAACCACCGCAGATGGCAAAAAACTGGATACACAGGGCGATGTAACCGCCTATATCCTTAACGAAGCCAAACTGGCCGTTGTGCCTTTTTATGCATTCGGCGCCAGCCGCCAGTCGGCCTGGTACAGACTGAGCGTGGGTACCTGTAAAAAAGAAGAGATCGATGCCATGATCAGCCAGTTGCGCAAAGCCCTGCAGCAGCTGTCCTGAGTCAGGCTGATAAACAAAAAAGCCACTGTAAACAGTGGCTTTTTTTAATTCTTATTAATAAGAAATTGAAACGGCCGCAACTCCGAAAACCGGATGGCCTTTAAGATCTTTTTAGGATTGGAGGTAATCCGCAACCGGTTAACCAGCTCATGTGCACGGCAAAAATGCTCATCACTTTCTGCTTCGTGCAGAATGTGGTTGAGGCATTCCACTTCCTGATCAATGGCCTGTTGGCTCATGAACTCATTCTTCAACAATACAAGCAGGTCGCGATTGGGAATCTTCATCGCCGGTTATTTTTTAGTAGCCAGACATTCCTTTAGTGTTCGGACAACCGCAGCCACCTCCTCCTTTGCCTGTACCGGAATAATAGTTTCTGTTGCATGCGCTGAACAGGACCATTCCTGCAAAGAGAAGCAGAAGTGTTATCGTTTGTGTTTTCTTCATAGACTGAATTTCTAAATTAAAACTATTTTACAAACAAATTAGTATACCCGGAAATTAAAAATGTCAAAAATTGCCCCGGATCAGGAATTTACGGCCACCCCGCTTCGGAAACCACGGGTGCTGGTTGCACCACTCGACTGGGGGCTGGGTCACGCTACACGCTGTATTCCCATTATTTACGAACTGCTTGAACAGGGTGCCTCGGTGTGGCTGGCTGCAGAAGGTGCTCAGGCTGATCTGTTAAAAACTGAATTTCCTGACCTCCCCATTCTCCCTTTGCGGGGATATGAGGTGCGCTACAGCCGCCAGGCACGTCATTTTACCCGTACCATGCTGGCACAATTGCCCCGCATCAGCCGGCGTATAAACCAGGAACATCACTGGCTGAAGGCCATGATGCAGCAATACCACTTTGATCTGGTGCTGTCAGACAACCGCTATGGGCTCTATCACCCGGATGCCTATTGCATTCTTATCACACATCAGCTGCAAATACAACATCATTGGGGCAATAAAGTTAAACAGCTGTTGCGCCGCTGGCATTACAGCCGCATCAGCCGTTTCCGGGAATGCTGGGTACCCGATCTCCCCAGACCCGATGACCTGGCTGGTGAACTGGCCCATCCGGCAGCGATGCCCGATATACCCGTTTATTATATCGGTCACCTGTCGAGATTAAAACCAGTTACAACCAGTATACTACCCCGGCATTTGTTTATTTCTCTTTCCGGCCCTGAGCCGCAGCGAACGTTGCTGGAAGAAAAAATCATTGAGCAGATCAGCCATTATGCAGGCACAGCTGTCATCGTACGCGGTCTGCCCCAGGCGTCCCGTTATATTCCGTCTACCGGAGATATTCGTTTTTATAATCATCTCGACAGCCGCGACTATGCCGCAGAAATGCAAAAAGCTCAGTGGGTAATCAGTCGCAGCGGATACAGCACAATCATGGATATTGCCCGTATGGGCAAAGAGTCAATTCTCATACCCACACCCGGTCAAACGGAGCAGGAATATCTTAGCTGGTATCTGCAGCAAAAACATTGGGCGCTGGCCGGCAACCAGGATACATTTGACCTTAACGAATTGCTGGCGGAAGCAAAGCGGTTTCCGTATAATATGTCCGCAGGTAAAGAAAACAGGTTGAAAGAAGAAATAACACGACTGGTCGAAAGATATAAAGGTATAAAGGTATAAAGGTTGTTCCTGCATACATACCCTTTGCCTTCAGCCCTTCACCTTCTACCTGTTCTTCGGGTAATCAAAAAACCAGAATTCTTTTTCAGCTTCAGGAAACTGGCTCCACCGTGTAATAGGGATTTTTACAGCGAAAATGCCGCAGGTGGGAATATTGTCGATGCGTATATTAGTCAGTTGATTGGCAAAATCGGTAAGTCCGTTGTTGTGCGAGAAAACCGCAACGAAATCGTGTTCATCGTTTACCCGGCTTATGACCTGTGAAAATACAGATGGGGTTGCCAGGTATAACTCCTGTATCCAGTCAATTTTTGTACGGGGATAGTCGAGTTCTTCGGCAAAGATTTCAGCAGTTTTGCGGGCCCGTTTGGCAGGACTGGCCAGCAGGGCATCGGGTTTAAGCCCTTTCTCCCTGATCCGTTGCGCCATCATGGGTGCATCACGTTTACCTCTGTCATTGAGAGGACGATCAAAGTCCTGGATGGAAAAATCGTTCCAACTGCTTTTGGCGTGCCGTATTAACATGAGTGTTTTCATCGCAAAAGCGATTAAAGGTAAAAGGATGAAGGTATAAAGATAGAAGGATTGGGGCCTTATAGCTTTCTCCTTTTACCTTTCACCATTCTCAATAGCCCCGTACATTTTTCCCTTCCATATAATTCATAAACGCCCGGTTTACTACACGGTTACCGCCTGGGGTGGGGTAATTGCCGGTAAAGTACCAGTCGCCCGGATTATTGGGACAGGACTTGTGCAGGTTTTCGATTGTCTGGAAGATAACCTCTACAGGAATATCCAGCCCTTCGGGTGTAATGAGCTGCGCTACTTTGGCTGAGATCTCTTCGGCAGTAAATTGCTCGTACAGGCGACAGACAACATTCTCTGTATGCAGCTCATTGGTAGCCTGCAGTTGCTTGCAGCGATCCAGCATTTCCTGCAGTACATCGGCCTGACCGCGGTCTTTCAGTAATTCTACCGCAGCATTAAACGCCACAAAGTCGCCCATTTTGCTCATATCGATACCATAACAATCGGGATAGCGTATTTGCGGAGAGGATGAGACAACAATGATTTTTTTGGGTTTGAGACGGGAAAGCATGCGAACAATACTTTCGCGCAGCGTTGTACCGCGTACGATAGAATCATCGATTACCACCAGTGTGTCTTCATTTGGGCGCACCGTGCCGTAAGTGATATCATACACGTGCTGCACCATCTCATTGCGGCTGGCATCTTCGGTAATAAAGGTGCGCATTTTCACATCCTTGATGGCGATCTTTTCGAGACGAACCCGGCGGTTGATAAGCTCCTGCAGTTTTTCTGGATCTACATCACGCCCCCAGGAAACGATGCGTTCCAGCTTTATTTTATTCAGGTAGTCTTCCATGCCTTTTACAAGACCGTAAAAAGCAACTTCTGCCGTATTGGGGATAAATGAAACAATTGTATTCTTCAGGTCGTAATCAATTGCCTTCAGCACCTGCTCACTCAGGTTATGACCAAGAGCGGTACGCTCGCGATATATCTTTTCGTCGCTGCCGCGTGAGAAGTAAATGCGTTCAAAGCTGCACGCTTTACGCTCTTTGGGTTCCAGGACCTGGTCAAATTCGATCTTACCGTTCTCATCTACGATCAATGCCTGACCGGGCATCAGTTCTTTCACCTCATTTTCACCAACATTGAATGTGGTGCGGATGGCAGCGCGTTCAGAAGCTGCTACAACCACTTCATCGTCTATATAATAATAAGAAGGTCTGATGCCATGCGCATCGCGGAAAACAAAGCCCACGCCACTACCGGTAAAACCACCCACATGAAAACCTCCGTCAAAAATGGGCAATGTAGTGCGCAGCACTTTTTTGATATCCATTTTATCGGGCGATACCTCATCTTCTGCACAAAGGTGTTTGTGCATGAGCTCGATCATCGCTGCCAGGTCGCTGAAACGCATGGTCTCACTCGGTTCTTTGCCTACAAGCGTAAACAGTTCATCTGTATTAACAATATTGAAATTGCCGGCAAGAGCCAGGTTGCGGGCAGGAATCGTATCACGATTGATAAAGGGATGGCAGTATTCCAGCTTATTTTTCCCCTGTGTGCCATAGCGCAGATGCCCCAGCAGCACTTCTCCCAAAAAATTCACGTGTCCTTTCATGAGCCCCGGATGATTGCGTATACCGGGATGATATTTTTCCAGTTCTTCTACCTCCTGGCCCACCTGCTGAAAAATATCGGCAATGGCCTGAGGTGCATTGCTGCGTTTACGCGACATAAACGGATAACCAGGCTCCACATTCAGTTTCAGTGTGGCTATGCCCGCACCGTCCTGTCCGCGGTTATGCTGCTTTTCCATTAGCAGGTAGAGCTTATTAAGGCCCCACATGACTGTTCCGTAGCGTTGCTGATAGTATGAAAACGGTTTCCTTAACCTGATGAATGCCAGGCCGCATTCGTGCTTTATAGGATCGCTCATGAGATTTGTTGCGGAAAGGCGCAAAGGTAGTTTATTTCATGCAAGCAAAAGACAGGAAGAATGGTTAGGGTTTGTTAATGATATTAAATAACTGAAAATCAAAAATTTAAACTTCCTTACATGTGCTGATGTGCTGATATGTCAATGTGCTGATGCTGGGTACAGGATTATAATAAAACTGCCGGCTAAGCCGGCAGTTCAACTTTGACATTCTAATAATATTACGACTGAATACTCACAAAAGCCGGTTCTCTGAATACTACATTAGCACATCAGCACATTAACCCATTAGCACATTGTTTTACAGTCCTGCCGTCTCTTCACTTTTATATCTCTGCAGATTGGGGCATTCCTGCGCCGTTACTCTGTCTACATTAATGTAGTAGAGGTCCATTTTTGTCTCGATCCATTTGCTCAGCGCTTCTCTTTTCTTTTCCTCAAGGGCGGCTCCGGCAATCTTGCTGTAGTCATCACGGAGATTCATTCTATGGGGTTCTGAACGTGATTTGAGGTATACGATACGTACGCCTTTTTTACCCTGGTCGGCAGTATAAGGAGCCGGAGTCGAAATCTCGCCTACTTTCAGTGTGCGCAAAACGGCTACGGTCTCATTATCCAGCTGGTCAATGGTGATATAAGGAGAGCCATCGCGATTGGTAAAAAATGGGCCGGCAAATTTGGCTGTAGGATCTTCCGAGTACTGTCTGGCCGCATCATTGAAAGCAATGGAGCCCGACAGGATGCGGGTGCGGATAGAATCGAGTTTCGCTTTGCCCTGTACGATTTCGGCATCGGTTACAGGGGGTATACGCAGGATCATACGCACATCTGCATCATCGCCCCGGCGATCTACCATCTGGATCAGGAAATAACCAAAGTTGTCTGATTTTACCGGTACGGATATTTCGCCGTTTTTAAGACGGAAAGCGGTAGACAGAAATATAGGGTCCCAGCTTTTTTCGTTTCGGTTGATCTGATAAAAACCGCCCCGGTCCTTACTACCCGGATCCTGTGATACCTGCTTGGCCAGCTGCTCGAAGGAAGTAGCCTTACTTTCTATCTGCTTCTTATAGTTCAGCATTTCCGTAAAGATGTACTGCTCCAGGTCACGCGAGGCTTTTGGCAGCAATACAATCTGCCCCACTTCCAGCTCCGATTCAAAGAAGGGAAGGCTGTCTTTGGGTATGCGGTCAAAAAAGGTTTTTACTTCTGTGGGTGTGATCTTGACACTGCCAACGATTTTTTGCTGCATGGCTTCTGCCAGTTTGCGTTCACGTACCGATTCGCGGGCATCGTCTTTGATCTGGTATACTGTTTTTCCGGCTACACGCTCCAGTTCTTCTTTCGAACCAAGCTCGCGGATGAAGTAGCGGATACGCTGGTCCAGTTCGGCTTCTACATCCTCATCGGTCACGGGAAGTGAATCTTTTTCTGCCTGCAGCATCAGCACTTTGGATACCAGGGCCTGATCCATGAGCATACAAAAGGCATTGGGAGGTAGTGTGGCTCCCTGACGCTCGGCATCCTGTAATGAAGTCCTGATATCAGACTGCAGAATCACACGGTCGCCAACAACGGCCACCACTTTATCAGCCACTACTTTTTTTGACTGGCCCTGCGCCATCAGCATCCCGGAAAGCATAAGACAGATGGCAGTCAGTATTTGTTTTGTGTACTTCATGGTACTCAAAAATAGTTGACCCTTTAAGCCCCTACAGGGGCCCGGGGGTTATTTAACAAAAGTTTCAGGTGCACCGCCGCAGGGGCGTTGCTTACAGTGTGCGTTTTACTTCTTCCACTTCATAGGCTTCCACTACATCGCCTGCGCGCAGGTCAGCGTAGTTTTTGATGGTAAGACCGCATTCCATACCGGCCTGTACGTCTTTTACATCGTCTTTGAAGCGTTTGAGAGAAGCCAGTTCGCCCACTACATTTTCACCGATCGGGAATACCACGATACCATCGCGGATCAGGCGCACTTTAGAGTCGCGTTTGATCTTACCGTCACGCACGTAGCAACCGGCAACGGTGGCTTTGTCGAAGCGGTAAACCTCGCGTATTTCCACATTGGCCACGATTTTTTCCTGTACGGTTGGTTCAAGCATGCCTTCCATGGCGCTGCGAATCTCATCGATAGCCTGGTAGATGATCGAGTACATCTTGATCTCCACGCCTTCGGTTTCTGCCAGGCGGTTGGCCTGTGCAGAAGGACGCACGTTGAAGCCAATGATCACGGCATCTGAAGCAGCGGCCAGTACCACATCACCTTCAGAAATCTGACCCACACCTTTGAGCAGTACGCGTACAGCGATTTCTTCGGTCGACAGTTTCTGCAGTGAGTCGCTCAGGGCTTCTACCGAACCATCCACGTCACCTTTGATAATCACGTTCAGTTCCTTGAAGTTACCCAGGGCCAGGCGGCGGCCAATCTCATCGAGTGTGATATGTTTCTTGGCGCGCATGCCCTGCTCGCGCAGTATCTGTGCACGGCGGTTGGCTATATCTTTAGCTTCGGCCTCGTCTTCATACACTTTGAATTTCTCACCGGCCTGGGGGGCTCCGTTAAGACCCAGGATTACGGCAGGTGCAGAAGGACCGGCAGCATCTTCGCGTTTGTTACGCTCATTGAACATGGCTTTTACACGGCCATAGTATTGTCCGCTCACCACCAGGTCACCGGCATTGAGGGTACCATTTTCTACCAGCAATGTCGCTACATAGCCACGGCCTTTATCGAGCGAAGCTTCGATGATAGTACCGGTAGCTTCGCGATTGGGATTGGCTTTGAGGTCCAGCAACTCGGCTTCCAGCAATATTTTCTCCAGGAGCTTGTCGATATTGAGGCCTTTTTTGGCCGCAATTTCCTGGCTTTGATATTTACCGCCCCACTCTTCTACCAGCAGGTTCATCTGAGCCAGCTGTTCGTAGATTTTTTGCGGGTTGGCACCGTCTTTATCGATTTTGTTGATAGCAAAGATCATGGGTACACCTGCTGCCTGTGCGTGGCTGATGGCCTCACGGGTTTGGGGCATTACCGCATCGTCTGCGGCAATCACGATCACAGCTATATCGGTTACTTTAGCACCGCGGGCACGCATGGCCGTAAAGGCTTCGTGACCGGGAGTATCCAGGAAGGTGATTTCTTTGCCGTTGGGCAGGCTTACCTGGTAGGCACCGATGTGCTGGGTGATGCCACCCGCCTCACCGGCTACTACGTTGGCATTGCGGATATAGTCGAGCAAAGATGTTTTACCATGGTCAACGTGACCCATGATGGTCACAATGGGTGAGCGGGGTTCCAGTTCATCTTCGGTGTCGGTATCCTCCTCTTCCTCCATCTCCATTTGTTTTTCCATGTCGATGAACTCTACATCGAAGCCAAACTCGCTTGCCACCAGTTCGATTACTTCAGCATCGAGACGCTGATTGATCGACACCATGATACCCAGGCTCATACACTTACTGATTACTTCAGCAAAGTTTACGTCCATCAGGTTAGCCAGTTCGCTTACACTGATGAATTCTGTTACCTGCAGTTTGTTGTCCTGGCTATCATCCCCCATGGCGTCTGCCATTTCCTGGCGTTTTTCGCGACGCAGGCGGGCTTTCATGCCCTTGCCTTTACCACCACCGCCAGACAGCTTGGCCTGAGTTTCCTGTATTTTCTTTTGAATTTCTTTTTCGTCGATGAGTTTGTCTTCGCGACGTCCGCCACCCGGGCCACGGTGCTGATTGCGACCGGGACCGCCGGAGCGCCCGCGCTGGTCATGACGACCTCCTCCCTGGTGCTGACCGCCCTGGCCACCCGGACGACGATCGCCGGGACCTGCGCCACGGTTTTGCATGTTGGGAGCTCCGCCATCATTGCGCACTTCTTTCTTCTCGATCGGTATACGCTTGCGTTTGCGTTTTTCGTCTTTTTTGGGACGTGTATCGCTGTCGACAGGCAGTTCGATCTTACCAAGAATTTTGGGGCCTTCGATTTTTTCGGCCCTGATATTTTCGATTACGGGAGGAGCTTCTTCTTCTGTTTTGGGCTCTGCCACTTCAGATTGTTCCTGTACAGGTTCCGGCTCGGCGACCACAGGTTTTTCTTCCGCCTGAACCACTTTTTTGGGTTCTTCGGGCTGAGCTTGCGGCTCATCCGATTTTTTGCGGATCGTTTTCTTCGGACGTGTAGAGGAGTCGATAGCCGACAGATCGATTTTGTCGATGATCCTGGGCGTAGCTATTTCCGGCGCATCCACTTTCACCACTTCTTCTTCTTTTACCACAGCCGGTGGCGGAGCCTGTTCCTCTACCGGTTCGGGCTCGGGCTCGGGCGCTACCACGGGCTTCTCTTCCACTACTGCGGGTGCCGGTTCTTCTTTTTTGGCTGGTGCCGATTTTTTCTCTTCTTTTTTGAAGAGTACTTCTTCGTCTTCTTTCTTCTTTTTGGCTTCCGCTTGCGACCCTTTGGGAAGATCCACCTGGTCACTTTTCAACTTAGCGGCCTTATCGCCATGGAATTCCTGTTGCAAAGCCCGGTACATGTCCTCCGTCAGCTTGGACGTGGGCTTCAGGTCATCTTTGGAAAAACCTTTCCCGGCCAGGAAGTCGATCAGCGTATCCTGTCCTACGTTGAATTCCTTAGCGGCTGCTAATAGTCTGGGAAGTTTTAATTCTGCCATTCGTATGATTAAAATTTAGTTGGCGTGCGGCGGAAACAGCCTGTTATCATTCGGCTATTCCGTTTTATCCGTTCACCCTTTTATTCTTTATCAAATTCAGCCTGCAGTACGCGGCGCACCTCATCGATCGTTTCTTTTTCGAGGTCGGTACGGCGTTCCAGCTCGGCTGGTGTGAGGTTGAGTACGCTGCGGGCCGTATCGCAACCAACACGTTTCAGCTCATCAATAACCCATGTTTCGATCTCATCGCTGAATTCTTCGAGATCGATATCAAACCCTTCTTCTTCTTCAGAATCGCGGTATACATCAATTTCATAGCCAGTAAGTTCACAGGCCAGTTTGATGTTAACACCGCGGCGGCCGATAGCCAGCGATACCTGGTCGGGTTTGAGATATACACTCGCATGTTTGGCATCATTATCCAGCTCCATGCTGGTAATTTTGGCCGGCGTGAGCGAGCGCTGAATCAGCAACTGCGTATTATTAGTCCAGTTGATGACATCGATGTTTTCGTTTTTCAGTTCGCGTACAATGCCATGAATACGGCTACCCTTCATACCCACGCAGGCACCAACGGGATCGATACGATCATCGTAGCTTTCTACCGCTACTTTGGCGCGCTCACCCGGATCGCGAACGATCTTTTTGATTACAATCAGGCCGTCAAAAATTTCAGGCACCTCAATTTCCAGCAGCTTGGCCAGAAAATCGGGTGAGGTACGTGAAAGGATGATGACAGGATTGTTATTTTTCATATCCACTTTCTTCACTACGGCACGGGTATTCTCTCCTTTTTTGAAATAATCCTGCGGAATCTGCTCACTTTTGGGCAGAATCAGCTCATTACCTTCTTCATCCAGCAACAGTATCTCTTTCTTCCATACCTGGTAAACTTCTGCGCTGATGATTTCGCCTATACGGTCGCCATATTTTTTGGCGAGTACATTCTTTTTAAGATCGCTGATACGGCTGGCCAGCGTTTGTTTGGCAGCCAGGATGGCTCGGCGGCCAAAGTCGTATAAATCTATTTCCTGAAACAGCTCTTCGCCCACTTCAAAGTCAGGTTCAATCTTAATGGCTTCAGAATAGGCTACCTGGGCCAGCGGGTCTTCTACCTGGCCGTCTTCCACGATCATCCGGTGGCGAATGATCTCAAGGTCACCTTTTTCAGCATTCACGATCACATCAAAGTTTTCATCGCTGCCAAATTTTTTACGCAGCAATGTTTTGAAAACGTCTTCCACCACTTTCATCATCGTAGGGCGGTCGATATTTTCTGCATCCTTGAATTCCTGGAATGCTTCGATCAGATTGATACTTGCCATAACTCAAATTTTGAACCGGAAACCTGCTGACAGATGGTACTGCCGGCGGTGTCCTGCTGTTGCTTAAAATTTAATTTGAAGATTTTTGTTTTTTGTTGCTTTCCTCATTACGCGATGGGGTCAGCGGTTTTAAAATTTAACCTGAATCTTTGCCGTCTTTATATCACTATAGGGGATGGTATGTGTTACCAGCTCCTTTTTTTTGCCTTTTCCTTTCTCTTCTTCCAGCGTCAGTTCCAGTTCGGCGGCAGCCAGCAATTTGCCTTCGCGGCGTGTGCCGTCAGAAAGCATAATCTCCAGCCAGCGGCCGATATTTTTTATATACTGTCGATGTAATTTCAGCGGCTCATCCAGGCCGGGAGAAGATAATTCCAGCGAAAAATCACCATCGGGATAAAGGTTACTTTCTTCCAGATCCTTGTACAGCCGGCGGTTATATTGAATAAGCCGGTCAATGCTGATTCCGTTATCGGCATCCAGAAAAACCTTGATATTGTTGGTGGGCTTGATCCGGATGTCTACCAGAAACACATCTGGGTCGGCAGCGATCAGCGCTGCCACTTTTTGTTCTAAAACCTGTATTTGACCGTCCATATTCAGTGCTGGGAAAAGAAGAAGGGAACGGTCTCCGTTCCCTTCTTCTGATCTTTTTCCGGTGCGAAGGTAAGTAAAAAACAGTATTCGATCCAAACAAGGTAAAAGGTAAAAAGCGAAAGGCAGAAGGATAGTCGCAAAACCTTTATCCCTCTGCCTTTCACCCTCTGCCTGTCTTTACAGGCCACTCAGCGTCAGCCCAATGGTAAATGGCCTGATCTCAGCAGCCACGCCTTCTTTGAAAAGCGTGGTAATCTGGTAGCTGCCAAACAGGGAGAAATGCCCCAGACCCACACGTGCCGTACCTACCAGGCGAGTGGTGTTAAAATAACTTTTATCGTATTCTTTAACCATGTAGTCATTGATGGTGCCGCCGCTCTTGGTTTGCAGAGTCTTGCTACGGGTATAGGCTTTGAGCATAGTACCTACACGCACTCCTATGGCAAATTTGAAGCTCTTGTCGGCATTTTCCGGGTCTTTCGTATACCGAAACTCTACAGGTGCCTCCAGATATACGGTCGCCAGCTTGTTTTTCTTGAAATGGTTGGTATCTGACACATCCCTGAACTGCAGGGTATTTGTACGCTCGGTAATGCCTACATAGGTTTTTTTGAACTTGATATGATCTGAGGCAATACCGGGACCAAAGGCCATGCTCAGACGCGGATTGGTCTTAAACGGGAAGTCGAACATGAAAAAGATATTGAAGCTTTTGGAAAAGCCGCCGGTGCTGATGGTGTCAGGACGGCCTGCCCAGCCTGCCGAGCCCAACTGGATCATAAAATGATCATTGGCGCGTCCCGTAAGGTTGATAGCCTTCTTCTTTTTGAGTGTAGCAGTAGAGTCCTGGGCCAAAAGCGACTGTATCATCATCAATGAAACAGCAATCAGTACTATCTTCTTCATATAATAGTTAAGTAGTGGACAAATGTATTGGCATCGCGGTTAAGAAAAGGTTAAAGGCTTGCTTTATAAATAAATGCGGAACAGGTTTGTTCCGCATTAGCAAGTCATTGACCGGTGCTGCCGGCGGATTGAGCGGATCGGATGACCCGTCTATCCGTTTTCACCTTTCTTTTCCTGTGGACCCTGCTGGGATCGAACCAGCGACCCTCTGATTATGAGTCAGATGCTCTAACCGTCTGAGCTAAGGGTCCCTGAAAGTATTAAGTTGTAAGTGTTAAGTTTTAAGTACTTATAACTCATAACTTATTACGTAAAACTTACTTTGGGCTGCAAAAATATGAGAAATAATGTAAGAAGCGTTATTTGACCTCTTCAAAATCAATATAATCTCCGGCAGGGGGCGCCTTGGGCCTTTGTGATTCCTGAAAGCCGGGAGCCGAAGAAGCCTCTTGCTGACGCCGTTGCTCTTCCTCCATCCGCTCACGCACCTGGTTAAACTGGCGCTTCATCTGGCGGCTGGCACGGTAAATGGGTATGATAAACCGGAATACCAGATTGTACAAAAACCAGATCAGCAACGCATACAATATGATTTTCATGGCAGACATGGCACAAAATTAGGGAAATGTGCTGTTAATGTGCTGATGTGCTAGTGTGCTGATGTGCTAATGAAGTGTTAAGTGAATGAAGCTTATACTGCCTGTATAATTAATATCTTTGAAACTCTAAAAATGAAATTACCGATTTCTCCGGCAATCCTTATTTCATCTATTTATTTTAGCAGGTTAGTTTATAAGCCAGTCGCCAGCATTAGCACATCAGCACACTAGCACATTAACACATTACCCCCTCCTTTTCTTACTTTTGCAAACTCAATGCTCGACAAGAAAAATACCATACAAAAAGAAGAACGGGCCGTACTGGTAGGCCTGGTGCATAAGGATCAAACGGAACCGCAGGTACAGGAGTACCTCGATGAGCTGGCTTTCCTGGCCGAAACAGCCGGAGCCGTAACAGTAAAACGATTCACGCAAAAATTACAGCACCCCGATAGCCGCACCTTTGTGGGCAAAGGCAAACTGGAAGAAATACGCCTCTACATTCAGGGAAAAGATATTCGCGTCGCCATCTTTGACGATGAACTCACCGGTGCACAGATCAACAATATCGAAAAAGTACTGGGCATAAAAACAATCGACCGCTCAGACCTTATCCTCGACATCTTTGCCCGTCGTGCCAAGACGGCCCAGGCAAAAGCCCAGGTAGAGCTGGCTCAATACCAATACATCCTGCCCCGCCTGCGCGGTATGTGGAAACACCTTGAGCGCCTGGGTGGTGGTATCGGCACACGAGGGCCCGGTGAAACAGAAATTGAAACCGACCGTCGTATCGTGCGCGACAAGATTTCACTGCTGCGCAAACGTCTCTCTGAAATAGATAAACAGGCACAGACCCAACGCAAAGACCGCGGTGAGTTTATTCGTGTGGCCCTGGTAGGATATACCAACGTGGGCAAAAGCACCCTCATGACCCTGCTCAGCAAAAGTGATGTGTTTGCAGAAAATAAACTCTTTGCCACACTCGATACCACTACCCGCAAGGTAGTGTTCGAAACAACACCCTTTCTCCTGAGCGACACGGTTGGATTCATCCGTAAGCTGCCCCACCACCTCGTAGAAAGTTTTAAAAGCACGCTCGATGAGGTGCGCGAAGCCGATATCTTACTGCATGTGGTAGATATCTCTCACCCGGCTTACGAAGACCAACTGGCTGTCGTTAATAAAACATTGTTTGAAATCGGTGCCGCCGAAAAGCCAACCCTTACGATCTTCAATAAAATGGACCTTTACGAAGAGCGCACTTTTGATGAATGGCTCGAGGAAAGCACCCGCAAAGAACTGCTCGAAGACCTGCGCGAACGCTGGCAACATGAAACCCAGGGCAATGCCGTTTTCATTTCCGCACTCGAAAAAAGAAATATCGATACCCTGCGCGCCACCATCCTGCAAAAAGTGAGAGAATTGTACAGAGTGAGGTATCCCTACAAAACAGAATTCCTGTATTAAGTTGACAGATGACGGTTAACAGTTGACCGTATAGTTTTAATGAGAAAAGCTTTCTGTTAACTGTCGACTGTCAACTGTCCACTGTCAACATTTCTTCTATGTGGCACAAACTGGCCGAACACCCCAACGAACTTGATTTTGGCAGCAACAATATTGCAGCCGCTGAGATAAATGGCAAAAAGATCTGCATCGGCCGCCACCAGGACCGCTATTTTGCCTTCGCCTATAAATGCCCCCACGCCGGCGGCTTATTGTCGCAGGGTTTTATTGATGCACTGGGACAGGTAGTATGCCCCCTGCACCGCTACCGTTTCGACCTTAAGAATGGACGCAATACCAGTGGAGAAGGTTTTTATCTCAGCCATTGGCCCGTAGAATGGCGCGAGGAAGGCCTTTTTGTAGACCTGCCCGATGAGAGAAAACCTGGGTGGTTTTAATGATCTCCGCTTATTAGTATCTCTTACTCTTTCGCAGTGTCCCGCTTATGCGCTCCTCAGCAAATACACGTATTTCACCATTCAAAAATCGACTAAGTAGATACTCTTATATTCTTGATTTAAAATTTTGAGATTTATCAAATAATTGAGATTTAAGAAGTTACAGATAGATATTTCAGCCTACTCTATGCAATAAGAACCGCTAACGGCGTTTAAATGGGCAAATTCATGCCTATGCGAAAAATGTACGTATTGCTCGGCCTGCTGTCTGTACCCTTCTTATTACCTGCACAGAATATTGTAAGTGTGGGTGCCGGTACAGATCTGCATATTGCAGCAGGCACCAGCTTTTATGCTGGCGGACTTGTGCTGGAGCCGTCCTCTTCTTTTGTTTTAAACAACAACCAGCTTACCCGTGGCAGCACCGTGTCTCAGTTTACTGTCAATGCTTATGCAAGCCGCGTGTACAGTTTCGGCAACCTCACAGCTCCTTTTACCGGTAGCATTCGTTTTTATTATGATGATGGAGAGCTCAATGGGCTGGCCGAAACGGGTCTTATTATTAATGACTATAATGGCACCTACTGGCAGGCATTGACAACCGCCGGTTACGATGACGGGGCCAACTATGTGCAGACACAGCCACTGAGCAATGTGCAGCTGCGCGAGCTCGCGCTGAGTGATGCATTGCATACCCTGCCGCTGCAATGGGGACCCGTAGCAGCTTGGCGCCAGGGCTCAGCCGTACAGGTACAGTGGACCACCCGCCAGGAAAGCCTGGTACGCGACTTTATTGTAGAGCGGAGCCTTGACGCCCGTAGTTGGTTACCGGTTAGCAGTGCCGTTGCTGCCAACAACAATAGTGGCGAAAACAGTTACCGCCAGCAGGATGCCGCTGCCCCGGCCGGGCGCCTTTATTACCGCATCCGCCAGACCGACATTGATGGACGCAGTACTTACTCTGCCGTTGCCAGCGTGGCTGCCGGTCTTATGCCCGCCCTGTATGTATTCCCCAACCCCACTGCCGAAAGCTTCCGCCTGCAGGGCATGGATGCCGGCGATATTGTGAAAGTGGAATTGTTTGCCGCCAATGGCGCCCGCGTGCAGCAATGGCAAAAACCGCAAACGCAGTACAACATCGCTACACTGAGCCAGGGCATCTACCAGCTCACTGTAGAGCTACGCAATGGCGAGCGCCGTCATTTCAAACTGAATAAATATTAATAACCGACCATTTCATCACCACCCTTTTACAGGCATTTATTACAACACCATCCTCACGTATTAAAACCACCGATATGAAAAACTTTTTTACCGCTCTCGTGCTTTTTGTAACCATCAGTGTGCAGGCCCAGGTAGGCATTGGCACCAACAGTCCTCATGCCAGCGCTCAGCTTGATGTAACCAGTACCGATAAAGGTGCCCTTATGCCGCGCCTCACCGAGTCGCAACGTACCGGCATCAGCAGTCCCGCAGCCGGTCTGCTGGTCTACCAGACTGATGGTGCTAGCGGCTTTTATTATTATACGGGCAGCGCCTGGACCAACCTTACCACCGGTGGCACCGGCGGTGTACCCAGCGGCACCATCATGGCCTATGCCGGCACTACAGCGCCCAGTGGCTGGGTTTTGTGTAGTGGCGCAGCGATCAGCCGCAGCACCAATGCCGCATTGTTTGCCGTCATTGGCACCACCTATGGCGCCGGCGATGGCAGCACCACCTTCAACCTGCCCGACCTGCGCGGCCGTACTATCTTTGGCCTGGATAATATGGGTGGCACCGCCGCCAACCGCCTCACAACAGCAGGCGGGCTCAGTGCCGACAATACCCTGGGCGCTACCGGCGGCAGCCAGACGGTGACCCTCAGCACCAACAACCTGCCCAGCCACAACCATAGCTTTACCGGCACTTCGGTAACCACCAGCAGCAATAGCCACTACCATACTTACCTGGATGCCTACTTTGCCGAAAACTTCAGCGGTGGCACAGGGGGCAACTCCCGCTATGGCACCAGCGCAGGTACCGATAGCGACAACAGTTTTTACTGGCGTACCAACAGCAATACGCATAGCTCCAGCCCCTCCAGCATCAATACAAGTACCGAGGCGCATACCCATACCGTTACCGCTGCCGGCACCATCGGCAATACCGGCAATGGCACTGCGTTTGGCGTGGTCAACCCTGCGCTGGTACTCAATTATATCATTAAACTCTGAGCGGGCCCTTTTACAAATCACCATTCACCAACGGGCGGCCTCAGGAGCCGCCCATTTTTTCAGCAAAAAATTGATTGTGAAGTGTATGTCCGTAAATTAAAATACCCTATTTTTGCCTCCCCAAAACGATAAGGCACCCGCCCCACCCGTTTCGGCTCTTTGAAAATCAGCCTTTTGACAATCTTCAAATCAGCTCATTTTCAAATTGTACATATTCCTCCTTAGCTCAGTTGGTTAGAGCATCTGACTGTTAATCAGAGGGTCGCTGGTTCAAGTCCAGCAGGGGGAGCTGAAAATCAAGCGATTATGAAGGAGCTTCATAGTCGCTTTTTATTTTGCACACGGTTTGCACACAAGCTCGGGATTTATCTATGAAGCGCAAATTATTGGGCGTGCGGTAAATTGCCATTTATATTGTTACAATCACCTTTAATTATCCAGAATCCATAGCTAGATTTTGGATTCTATTTTTTGAAGCACGTATTGTGTTGCAGAAGGCAAGTTATTACGAATTAGAAACTCGTCAACAGGTATTAGAGTCGTATTATCTTTACTATTAGATTTTCCTTCCAAAGTCTCATTAATTGGAATTGCTGGGCGTAACGGGCTTGATATTGCAATCAAATACTCCCGTCCTTCATAATTTGCAGCAATTACTCCAGATTCTATATCCTCAGACGCACCGATTCCCAATGTGTATCGTATACCGCTTGATGTCACCCTTCTTAAATCTTCAATTAGAGCAATCATTGCATGTTCGACACGTTTAGAATTAAGGCTAGGCAATTTGTTATCAAGTATAAACTTGGCTAACTCAATACCAACATGTCGATCTATCAGACCGTGCTCAAACTTATTGCGGAATATTCTAAGGCATCGGTAGCAAGAGGAATCACAATTCTCTGCACATGATTCCATGATGGATAATGCACGTTCAAAAAGCTCTTTACCACGACCCACAAGTTGTGGAGAAAATCCTGCGCCACCTGCTAAAGTATCGTAAAGAAATATTTCTACTTGCTCCCCTGTCTTCCCTTTAGCGTTCAGTGTTAGAGCAGGGCGATACTCTGCCACCACATCATTTGGTTCTATCTCGAGCATTTGTGAAGCTGCTTTTGACAATGCTTCGCACAAAGTGCGGAGAGCTACATCAAACGTATAGCTTCCAGGAGACAAAGCGATATATGGGGAAAGGTCTAAGGAAAACAATGCAACATCTGTAATAAAATCCGTCCCTAAAACAATAGTAGAAGTTAAGTTTCCTTCACACATAGGTTTTTCATGTGGGAACGGTTTTTTATGCTCTCCACCTAGAATCCCCGAAGCATTTGCCTTTGATTCTATACGTCCACATCTCACGCAATAAAAATATCCCTCTCTGTCGGGTCCGGTATTTGAAACTAGAAGATGCGTACGCTTTTTTAGGCCCGATATTCTTTCATTAACCTTCTCCCAATTTTCCGCAGCCGGAAAAGGCATATAGAGTTTTGCGCGAGTAGCGTAACCTACTTCAGGCATGCCGTCAGGTGATGTCTCTTCTTTGATATCGACAGGATGCGCAAATCCCGGCGGGCGAAACCAATTAAATGGCTTCCCAAGGGGATGGTCGCAAGCATCGCATGTTGACTGTTCTGTTTTCTTTTCTGGATTATAATCTTCTGTCTTTGCAAATCCACAATTCGTGCATTCATAATATAGTCTTTTTCTCTTCCATGCTTCAGGCAAATCAGAACTTATTGGCGAATATATAGCGCCCGAAGTATAGCACTTATTCGCAATCCAGACTTGTCTGTCAGGAGCATACTGTGTCAACGCTATTGGGAGACCTTGAGATGGTGCAAAGCGCATAACAGTTTTGAATGAGTTAGATTTATTTTCATCGAAGACATGAAAAGTGGCGACATCTGTAGGGAATGCATATCTTGGAAGCTTACCTCTGTAAAGTAAGCGATCTAATAAACCGTCATTGATATTTGCCTTACCAAGATCCTCTTCTTCAACAACCTCTATCGTATCGTCACTATTCTCAGTGACAGATGTTTGTCCGTCAGAATTACTGGAAGAGCTTTTCTTGAAATCTGTAGCATCATCAACTGCGTCTAGAGTATCTTGAATGGCATTCTCAACAATATCCTTTCTGTCAGCTTCACTTAATTGAGTAGGAATCCAAGATTGTATTCGTTCTTGCAAATGAGTTATATTCTTTTGTAGCCAATTTTTAAAATCCTCTCTATTTAAGGTTCCAGTACCACTCACGAAGTCATGAACAGAACCTAACACTGAAAATAAGTTTGCGCTATGATGAGAAGGAAGAAACTCAGGTAATTTTTCTTGATGATATTTTTGAAGAATAAATGCTCGAACGTGTCGTCTTACGATTTCGACATTGTTCAACGTAATAATCGGGTCAACAACCTTACCCGAAATCATCTCTTTTGGATGCGAAAAATAGTGTTCATCGTGACTATCAACGCTCCCAAATGCAATAACAGAAGCCACGGCATTGCCTCTTCGCCCAGCTCGTCCGGCCCGCTGCTGGTAATTAGCTCGGCCCGGCGGCATGTTGCGCAAAGCAACTCCTGAAAGTGCTCCAATATCAATGCCGACTTCCATCGTAGTCGTGCTTGACAAGATATCTATAGCGGTGGTGTTCCCTTGATTGATAGGCCATGTAATGTCAATATCTTGAAAAAGTAATTCATTTTCTTCTCCTTTTGAGAAGATATCTTCACTTTGTGGCGCATTTAATTGTGCGGTATGTTCGGCAGCGATGATTGCCATCGGAACAAAAGGTTCATCCAATAGAATCTCTTTAACTGAACGACGGTAATATCCTTTACGCGCAATAAAAACCTGATCATTCTCAGTATCGAGGACATAAACTTCTTCACTTTGGCAGTCCAAGCATTTTGAATGTCCTGGAATTGGTCTATGTACTGAGGAGCAGGTTTTACATCTTATCCATGGTGATGAAAAATCCAAATCTAAATGCTTCGCAGTAATTCTGAGTGTACCGTTTAGATCATCAGTAAGTTTTATTAAAAATGGTAGCCATTTTTGCTTAAAAATATCTTTTCCAGCTTTTGAACCGATAGTTTTTTGCAAAGACTTAAACCAACCGCTTTTATGACCCTTTACACCCTGTTGCGACTTTTCTTGCGCAGGCTTCCACCAAGAGTCTTTCATATCTTTTAGCCAGTAGCCTGGCCCTTGCCAGCATCGAATCCAGTAATTAGCCAATGCAATCTTTGCTTCATCCGTTTCAGCTATAGTGGGAATATTTGGGAGTTCTTTTATTTCTTCAAAATATTCATCTTTGATACAGGGTGAGGCAATTGCAAGAGCTTCTAGTCCTGTAAATTTATCAAACACCGCTTTTACTATCTCTTTTAACAAAGCTTCGGGGGCTTCCTCCGTACGATACTTATTAAAAAGCTTATTGAATTTGACATCATCTTGCAAAGCACCGTTTCTGACTTCTTTTCTAATAGCCTTTGCTACCGTATCAAAGTTTTCAGATGAGTTTAATTCAGGTCGCAATCTTATATCAAAATGACTTGCCGCAATGAGTACAGCCAAGTAGCAATTATCTATGCTGAGTAGGTCAGCAATTGATGAATTTGATTTCAATTTTTTATACCCCCAAACAAGTAAGGGTCTTAGTACGTCTCGAAGCGAATAATTTTGCAAATTTGGAGCGAGCTTGGCTGCTACTTGACGCGAATCCGAAAAAACTAAAACCTTGCGGCCCCGAAGGGGGGCGAATTGTGTCGCTGCGTTCGCATTTGGCGGTTGTATCTGTATTTGTTTAGAGAGCAGGGATAGAAAGGGCTGATCTCCCTTTGTCTGATGATCCTGAACCGGTGTTTCCTGTCGACCGCCACCTTTGTTACATACCGAACAAGTAATGAACTGACCAAAAGCGTCTTCAGAGGAGTCTTGGTCCTCTTGATCATCGTTGGAGATAGGATCGGCAATCCTGTCTCGCCTAATAAACACCTTCCGCCAATTCTCTCCAAGATTGTTTGCGTTTAGTCGACCTGTCTTTCTGTCTAAGTATGCAGTTTCAACTTTAACTAAATCTGTTGGAGATTCTAAGAGAAGATCAATCGGATAAAGATCTCTGATTTGAGATGAAGTCAAGCGTATGCTTTTTCCTTGCTGAGACCATAGCGAACTAGGATTTTCTAAATTATCAGTGTAGGCTCTTGCATAAGCTGTACCACAATTTCTGCATGTGTATAATTCGAATACCCTACTTCCACACTCGCAGTACTCTCTTGGTTGTCCATACAACTTCCCACAGAAGTCAGACTTCATACTCTGATCGATGGCAGTACAATTTTCGTCAATACATACCCATAGTCCCGGTAACCCTCTAAAAAAATTATGAATTCTGCAAGGAAGAAGGCCTGATGAAGTTTGCGGATCTTTTGCCATACTTCCTAGTGCAAGTAGAGCGGCTAATGCTTTATCTGCAACCTCCTTTTCAATTGGAAAAATTGCTTGGCCCAGTTCGCTTAGAGGTGTCGCTTGACCCATAGTAAGATTAACTAACTTATTAAGCGGTTCGTAATCTTTCAAAGCCTGATACAAAGCCGCCTCTATTGAATTACTATACTCTACATCACGATTCGCAAGGAAAGGCTCTATATAGGAGAGACGATCTTCACCGACAGCATCGTAAAAACGTTTTAAATCTATTGCAGATAGCAGTGTAATGTCATTCTGTGTGGCGCTATTCTCGTTAGGCTTTTTATTAAAACTACTAGTGATGGGAATAAAGCTTTCGGAGGATACACCTGAGAGTTGACTTGCAAACTTTAAAGCATATTCCTCATCCCCAAAGCTTGCAGTGGAGCAGATAACTTGGAATCGCTCTGGCGGTATTGAGAGCCGCTCTCTTAATCTTCTTAATAATAAACCAACTTCAGCACCAGCAGCACCTCGATAAAGGTGGGCTTCGTCAATTACTATTAAAAATTTTTCCTCCGGGTTTTCACTCAGCCAAGCTACAGTCTTTTCGAAAATACTTCTCTCAATAGGCCTCATCAACATATACTCAAGCATTGAGTAGTTCGTTATCAAAAGATCTGGAGGAGAAATTTGAGCTTCTTGTCTTGTTATCAATTCAGAGTCATCTGACAAAGTATTTGCTCTTAAAAAACTGCCGTCCTTATCCTGCCAATGAGAACCTTTTCCTCCGTACCATTTTGACAGGCTAGGTTTTGCAGGCCACTTACCTTTTGCCTTAAGTTCTTTCATCAATTGTAGAGCGGCTTCGCGCTCCTTAATATCCGTACTTGTTGTCGCTTGTTCAATCTCAACATAAAATTTGTCGAAAGAATCTAATTTAGACTGATCTTTCTTTTTTTCTCGGATGCCTGGATAAGGTGTACGACTTGTATAACGAGCAAAAGTTGGTACTCTGTCGGCATTTAATCTGAATAATGATTTTAATCGTGCGTCTTGGAATAGATTTCGTACACGACCGAGTTGATCGTTAACAAGCGCATTCATTGGGTATAAAATCAAAGCCCTTACAGCATTATTTGTCTTAAACGCATTGCTGTTTTCAGCCGCCTCTCGCATTAATTTTCCTAAAATTGGAAAAAGAAATGACTCTGTCTTTCCTGAACCAGTTCCAGTCATAATCATTAAGTTCTTACGATCAACAAGCGTACCCTTAACCGCTTCCAACTGGTGTTTATAAGGGGGATCAAAAATTATTTGTTTCTCGGTTTCTGAAGCCTTAGACAACTCAGAAAATAATTGCAAAACAGCAGGATGAAGACCTTTAATTGACGAGAACTTTTCACCGCTTATATATTTTGGAGTTGACTCCAAAAAAGCTTCTTGGTGAATAACACCTAAAGTGTTCAGTAACGAACGTCGCTGCTCAACAAGAGCAGGATCGCTAATATGATACGTTGCCTCAATATAGTCACTTAATGCCGAGTGCAGCTCTGAGACGTTATTTGAGATTGATGAGTTCATATGGATAAAAGTTTATTGTTTACGGGAAAGCCAAAGATTCTCTTTTATAAAACGCTCTTCTGATTGGCTATCTGATTTGGGAATCAAATAGGAAAACAAACAATTCTTTGATTCTACCATTTCACCAAGTGCAATAAATCTCCGTTCTGCCCATAAAGGTATTGGTGAAAAGAAATCAAATATATCGCCGTTTACATCTTCTCTAATATCATATAGCTGAGGATTTCCTGCGCAATAATCTATTGCCATTTGTAACTGCCATGCACCGTCGCATCCCCTTTGGTTAATACTATTATGTCTAAATGGTATATCTATGAATCGGACTAAATGCCCATCTTTCAATTCTACATAGCACCAAATAATGCCACCATAGAGATGTGGTCGCTTACCAACATAGTTGCCTGTTTGATTCGTCGGATTTGTCCAGCGTCCACGATAATAAATATTAGACTTCTTGCCGTCGAGTATTACCAACTCAGAAATTTCTCCGCTTTGGGTTGCATTGGAGAGCTTCTTATTCATCGCTAAAAGATAGTCTTGGGCACTGCTAATCTTAGGTAATTTTAACCAAGCGGATTCGCTTATTTTCGTCAGCCCAAGGTCACTTAAAATGTGATCTAAATCTTCGCCTTCGTTTTGATTAATAGTCCTTTTGCAGCCAGCGTAAATAATTCTATGCGCTAATGATGCAATAGGAGAAATCTCGTCAGGCACGATACCAAATATCAAAAACCTTCCGTTTGGTCTCGGCAAATAAGAAGGATGCGCTGGAAATATCCATGTACCTTTCGCAGCAAGATCATTTGTAGCTACTTCATTTAGCTCTAGTAGGTCTCCTCCTATAATCAGTTTTTCGACAATTTCTTCCAAACGGACAATAAACTCTTCGATTGGTATTTCTATCAAATGTTGAAAGGATTGACTGACTGAAGACACTAAAGTTATTTTCGAACAAGGGCATTGGAAACCCGCTTGCCGACGGATACAAGAGGCGAGTAACTCATCGTCTACCTCTGGTTTAAAAGAATTTAAACCAAACGACTGTTTTAAATTAATCACCAAATCAATATTTCTTATTTCCTCTATCATTTTACACCTCCTGGCGACAAGAGCGCAAAATCTTTAAATGGTTCTGATAATTTCGATACCCCTAAGACAAACATTCTAGACGCACGAAGTATATCTGGGCTTTCTTTTATTTGTCGAGCTAATGAATTTAGTTCCTCTGGTGATGCGATAAAGGACAAAGGATCTGATGCGAACTTAATTGAAGAAAGTGCTAAAGAGCGCTTCTCCGTTAATTGACATCTCTTAGCTGCATTTACAAACCATTCCACTTCTTCAGTATAATTTAATTTGCTCTTTTCATTATTTATCATTCTGTACCGTAATACATTTGACATGCTTCGATTGATTATTTGATCAGATAATGCTTCCCATGCATCATTATTAAAATTCGAGGGAGTAATAAAATCTGCTTCGTGTTGTGCCCACAGAGCACCACAAAGTTCACCGTAGAGTTTCCCAACTAGGACTGATATTACTTTCGCAAGATGGATTTGAGTTATAAACGAGGTAGATTGAGCATTATACCAAGCTTGAATTATTTTTAGAAATGACAATAAATCAAAATCGATACTCGGGTTAAGTTTAGGAGATATTGAAAGAAACTTGAGATCTTTTGCTCTAGTAGCGCTATCACTCAAAATTATTCCATGTTCATAATTTTGCTTTTTCGCCCAAAAAAGACCGTTATAATTTTTTACATCGGTCGTACCAGAAAAGTCTTTTTCCGACAGCGATATCGGAGTATCGGGTTTTAATATATCATAAAAGAAAGTGTCTTTTTCCTCAGAACTATCGATTTCATCTATTAATCTGATACTTTTATTATCACCTTTTGATAGATTAACCCATCGAAACGGTTTGACATTTCGAGTTAAAATAAATTCTCTTTTGCCTATATCCTCACAGCTCACAGTTAATCTTGCTTTTTCTGCAATGCCGTAATTTTCTCTTTTTTCTATTTGAGATCTGATTATTTTTAGTTTTTCATCATTAAAAGGCAAATTAATAGGCTGGCTATTATAGGTTTCGATAATGTCAGTACCTAAAAAAAACTCAATCTTAATTGAAACAATGCTGTTTAGTGGCGCATTTAACTTCAGGTTAGTTTTACCATGGAAGAACGAATCAAAATTATCATCATTCGGGTCCAATATGGCCGTTAATCCGTTATATAATATACTGCCAGGAGTCCAAATTACAGGCTCTCTGACATCTAGGCGATGTAGCCCTTCGCTAGCCGATACAATTCTGGATTTTGGTTTGATGCTTAAAAAATGCTGGCCTGGGGGCAGGGGTGCAATTTTAATGAATGTTGCTTCACCCGCACGCTTGGGTTGAATGGTAATAGTCTCAGACGCAATTTTTACTTGAATTTCGTTCACGTCATAGTCGTGAATAATTCCAAAACATGGACTCTCTGTTGTTAGCCACTCGCTGGTTCCTTCCCCATCCCAACCTCTGGGATATAAACCGGCTGGCCATATGCTCAAGGTTTTAAAGACTTCGAATCCTAGCGACTTATAAGTTGCTTCTAAATCATCTGATACGACTTTAGGTACTAGGATTTCTCTCGCTGAGATATTACTACAGTCGATGGAAACTTCGTGTTGTAGCTCAGCCGGAATTTGATTTTGATCATTATAGATCGCAATATACTTTCTTCCAGGCCTCAAAAACTTACCTTCAATTTCACTTGCTGTTCCATCAGCATTTATTCTGAAAAGCCAAGGCTCTTTTGTAAGTGTAAACTTCTCTTCGAGTAGTTTTTCTAAAAGAAAATGCTGTTGCTCAAATTTTATTAAACGAGTTGTGTCTGGCCATTTAGTGAATCGCTTTTTCAAAGAACCGTATAATAAGGATTCTGCTGGATGCCAATTCCCCTGAACTCCGGCAAGTTGAAATCTAGTTCTCTTTAAGAGTTGGCCTAATTCTGGATAGTCCGATGAGTCTGTTATTTGTGGTATTTCAATGATAACAGACCATTTTTTTTTCTCAGTTTGATAGAGCTTTAGTTTGGGTTTAAGTAATAGGTCTCTTTGGGGCGCCAATTCCTTTGCCTCAACTTGCGAACTTGATTGATTTGCAAATGAGCTTACTGTTCCCAATATTTTAGGAGTAATTTCTTTTCTTGTTTCGCGAACCCACTCTTTAGCATTCCTCTTAAGTTCCAGATCATTTACTATTCTTTTAAGTGTTTGTTCGTGGATTAATTCAAAAGACGGTACCGCGGCATTTGTATCAAGTAGAGATAGTGCAATTCTTCCGACTAACTCTTCTTGCTGTAAAAAATTTTGAAATCTTGAAGAATTTGAGACAAAAGAATTTGCGTTTAGCAGTTTGCCAATATTCTCAGGATTTGCGAAAGATATTTGTCTTAGCTTATAACGGCAGAAGAAAAGTAAGCTTGCAAAATGCGACTGTAAGTCCCTTGGTAGAATTGCATGTGTTATTGGTAGTGCAATTATTGAGAATTGATTTGCCCATGCGCCTGTAGGCCTTAGTCCTTCGAAACGTCGAGTAAATTCTTTAAATGACCATCGGATATCTTCTCGATTTTTTTGATCCCAGTTTTGAATCCGTTCCTTAAATGACTGCCAGTACTCTTCGCCAGTATAAGTATATCCAATTTCAGTTGAGTAAATCACCCAAAGCAGCCAATAGGAACGATTAAATCCATTTTTGACAAAGTCTTTTATAAGTAAGTTGGTAATGAGTTCAATATGAACATTGGAAAAACAATGCTCAAGGGCGAACACTGGTAATTTTTTTTCCTTTTTTGAATTTGATAGGGTAGTAAAGTGCGCAATGGCATGCTTCTGCCATTCATTTAATGACAAGTTCGTCGCATCAGATATTTGAAATTCTTCTGATGACATTATTGTTGCTCGAGTTTATATCATTATTTATAGTGGCTTTTGCCGTTAGTATCAGTTCCTTTATTTGATCTTTCTTCCAATTGAGATATTCGGTTCGGGCTATTGATCGTGGGATTATCCATCTATCTATCGCTAACTTACCTACCTCTTTAACACTAAGCAAAGTCGAAGTATCAGGACGTCCCTTTCCAGTTTCTAAAATCTTAAGCGAATTACTAGCTAACGTACAAATAAAAACTTCTCTGCCTATCCCATGCTTTAGCAAGTCTTCTCTAAAACCTAGAGCGTCGAGAGCCGCTCGTGCTGTTCGCAGGCGCCAGTTTGGTCCATCACCGAATTGATGCAAATCGGCATAAGTATGCTTGATTGCACGCAGATAGTCTCTCATATCGGAAAAAATATTTTCTGGAATATGAAAGTGTCCCCAGCCTTTGGTATAACCAATCGGTTTCAGGTATTCGATACCATCCAATTTTAATCGATTATAGACTGACGATTTGCCCATCGACGAAGAAGTCGTGATTGCTAACAATCTCGGGGCTTTTTCCTCGCCCGAAATAATTCCTGTTGCATTCCCATACTGTTTGCGAAAATCGGCATAAAGCTCTTTCGTCCGTAACAATGATGCGACAAGCTTTCCCCCTAAAAGCATGTTGTATGGAGGAACTGCACCCAAAACATAGGCATCTAAGAGGTTTACAAGACGTTTAGTTCGGTCTTTCGAATTCCATCCGATATACTTATCACGGACTGTCAAATTGAAAACCGGATCACCAATAGCAATCAGCCCAATCAGTTTATCATGAAATTCATCCCATACCAAATATCTAAGTCGTCGACCAAATCCTGGCGAGACAGGTACTGACCAAGTCAACGAAGCAAGTCTAAACACGTCTGACTCCCAGGTACCACTATGTACTCGTTTAAGTACTGGGGATATGAGTGTCGGATTAATTTCGTTTCCGGAGGCGAAATATTTTAAAAGTTTTGGGAGTTTTTGTTCGATAAAATCGACACTTGCTTTTACACGTTCGTCCCGCTGCGAAGAATGTAAATTTCTAATAATTTCTTTTTCTGTTGAAGGCAGGCTAAGAGACCCATCATCGAGCTTAATAAAGCCTATTTTTTTTAGGTGCTGGCGAATCTTGCGCTTAAGCTTTGATTTTGCAGTTAGTGCTTCAATTACTCTTGCCGTCATTATAATAATCCATTTTATTGTCGCTATTACTCAATCTACCTGATTTGGTATTTCATTCAAAGGGTTAAAAATAGGAATAGCTGGAATGTACGGATCCTTGGATAAAACGAGCGATTACCGAGAGCAGTAAGCCAGGACGGCTAGAGTTGGTAACTAGTTTCATTTTCAGTAGTTTAAGGTGCTTTAAAAATAGGTTTTTTTTATCATTTAAGATACTTGTCAGTCTCTTTTTATCAAATAGCAGGTTCCGCCAGAATAAAGACGACATCCGAGCCTAAAACTTTTAATTAATTTCATCTCATGATAAAACCATCCGACAATCAAATTGCCTTCATAAACGACTTAATACACCATTCGTTGGAAAAATTGGTTGCAGAAGATAGTGACATCTTTAAAGCCAAATTGATCGAACCGCCAGTTATTTCTGAGGGTGTCCGACTGTTGAATCGAGAGCTACATGAGACGGCGATTAATCATCGGCTTGCATATTATTTTGAAGAGTACATGCAAGGCACACTTACTTGAATTATCATACTTCGAATAAAAAATTTGATTGGGAAAAAAATGGCAAATCTAACGCCGCTTGAAAAAAGACAAATTGAAGACCTTCTAGGGATGTCGTCAGGGTATGTCGGCAGTTTTTCTAACTCTACATTTGGCCAACTAATTCACGCTACGGTAGGAAAAGATATTTTTGACGAAAAGTATAACTATGGTAGCGGCTCCAAAGCAAATCGTTTCCGAAGTTTCTGGGATAAAGAGCCGGATTTGATAGTGGGTAAGGTTCTGAAGGCTATACTGGATATTTGGGAATACGAAAACGATATTAGCCAGAATACAAAGGCGTATGATGCATACAAAAATATTGTTAGCCGTTTATTAGGACGTAAAAACGAATCGGTGCGAAATGAAGATGAGTTCCTTAAACAAGATTTTGGGGATATAACACTAAAGAACCTTCCGTTGGATTCATCGATGATATTAATATTGGAAGGCCGCTTAATGGAGGCTTTTAGCGCATTGAACAATAACGCCTCACTATCAGTAATCTTTATGTGTGGAAGTATCTTAGAAGGGGCGCTGTTGGGGATCGCCTTAAAGAACCCGAAAACTTTCAACACTTCGAACTCGGCACCGAAGGATAAGGAAGGTCGAACAAGACAATTCCAGGATTGGAGTCTGGGGCATTTTATTGATGTCTCATGTGAAGTCGGCCTACTTAAAATTGATATCAAGAAATTTAGTCATTCATTACGTGACTTTCGTAATTATATTCATCCTTATATGCAAATGGCATCGGGGTTTAATCCGGATCTACACACAGCTAAAATCTGTATGCAAGTTCTGAAGGCTGCGATTGCTGATTTGAGCAGGCAGCGTTGATGACGTCAACTTTATGTGCTTATTCATATACGTTGTTGATATTTTACCCCCTATTATAGTCGTAAGTTGTTAAATCCGGAAGCTACACTTAAGCTAAGTTAATGAAATACAATCTTTTTATATGTTATTTTGCATGACTTTTCAATCCATATTCTTGCATTTTGGCATAAAATATGCTATATTTGAACTGTAATGAAAAAATTAGACACCCTTAGAAAGCAGTTGAAACCAGGCAAAGTCTACCGCAGGGCGGACCTGTCCCAATGGTCGAATGCGGTGGATCGTCACCTGGCGCAACTGGTGGAGGAGGGGAGCCTGAATAAGCTGGCTCCCGGTCTATACTATGCGCCGAAGCAGACCGTATTTGGTGCTGCCCCTCCCGAGGAGCACGAATTGGTGCGCAGCTTTCTGAAAGAGGATGATTTTTTGCTGACCACGCCTAATGCCTATAACAGTTTAGGTGTTGGAACCACGCAATTGTATAATAAGCGTGTAGTTTATAATCACAAACGACATGGCAGTTTTTACTTGGGTGGAAGAGAATTTTTCTTCCACGTCAAACATAGGTTCCCTAAAAAGCTAAGTCCTGAGTTTTTGCTGGTTGATCTTCTTAATAACCTGAACAGCCTTGCAGAAGATAAAGATGAGGTTTTGAAAAAGACGCTTGTTAAAGCAAAATCGCTAGACAGAAAAAGCCTTCTGCAGTCGGTAGCTCGCTACGGCAATACGAAAACCAAGGCATTACTTTCTCCTGCTTTAAAGGAATCTTCTTATGCCGTCTAAATACCTTCACGAACTGAAAGAGTTTCCGGATCTGCCGTAACAGTGATGATACTTGTTCTGAATGCCTGGAACACCCAATGCTTTATAAATATTTGATTTGCTGCTGTTCTAAATTAAAAGCGAGAGCTCCCCATTAAATCAATTGCCATTTCAATAGACGCACACCGTCATTTTACCCTAATTCATTGTTGGTTTTTAGATGCCTCCAGGCCAAACTTTTCTTTAAGTGCCATATATTGTTCCCGATGTTTCTCAGGATTTTTGTCTTTCAACTTTTGAAGGTTCTGCAATTTCCAGTTAATCGAGGGGAAACGCTGGAAATCATAGATGCTCCAATCCGGGGTTACGTTTTTTACACTTAAGAGAAACGCTTTATCCTGGTCGGTCAAACTCTCGTGGATTATTGCAACCAGTTTTTCGCGAATGCTTTCGTATTCTTCATAGCTGAATGGTTCATCCGTCATTCCTGCAAACTGATTGTCAAGTGCTGAACGCTGATCCTGAAAGTTCGGACGAATGACTTCATGTATTGGTCTGTCGCTGCAAAGCAAACAAAGCAAGAAACCCTCTTTTATTTCTGGCGAAAACCCTTCCTTTTCCAGCATATATTTTACATCGAACAGATCCCGTGGATGCTGGCGGTCAAGGGCTGCCACTACCTTACCGCCGAAAAGTTGCCCTATCGGGACAACCGGCATCGTGCAAAACGCTTCAAACGAGGTTTGTGCTTTCTCACATAGCGGCATCTCTTTCGGTTCTGCTATGGCGCCACGATTGACTAAGTTGACTTCAAGTTTCACCTCAACCCTATTGGCGGAAATCTGCAATTTTCCTGTATCTAATCGAGGTGTAACCCGGGCACCAGGAACGACTTTCTCAATATTTCGCTTTATCCTTTCCAATGCTTCTGCAATATTTTTCAAGGACGTTTCTCTATCCTCAATCGGCAGATAAGTAAGATCAATATCAACAGACAGGCGCGGCATGTCACGAACGAAAAGGTTGATCGCCGTTCCACCGTGAAGCGCAAAGCATTTTTCTTTCGCAACCTCCGGCAGCACCGACAATAATACCTGTACCTGTTGTCTATATATTCTTTCCATGCTCTTCCAATTCTTTCGGAACGGTGATGCCGTATTTGTCCACGAAAACACCGTTCTTCACGATGCTGCGCTTACCCTTTCCTAAATCTATTTTCGCTATATCCAGATAATTAAACCAACTATGATTTGCCTTTTCTGCCATGTAGAGGAATAAACGCTTCACTTTTACTGATTGGCAATCTTCCAGTAATGTTTGAACTTGTTTTGGCGGTAGGTTATTCAATCCCTCCATCAATTCAAAACATTCCGTAAGCTCCTGTTTGCGGGGAGCCAGGTATAAACATTCCATGAGGGCGCGGGCCGCACCTGAAACTTTTATCGAAAAATTCTTAACCTCCACTTCTGTAAGTCCTAAGCCTTGTGTAAGAAAGGAGGTTTCATAGTAATCGACTTTGAGTCCCCAATCATGCTTTTTAAACCAGGCCGGGAGTTTTTCGCCGCTACCGCCGAACAGAACGGCTTTTCTTGCTGCCAGTTCGAGATAATGAGCCTTACCCAAAAGCGATAGGGCTGTCCGGCCTCCGGGATGGATCGTGAGGCCGCCTTGCGCTTGCAGGGCATATATTGCTCCTTCATAGCCCACCTTATCGTTGCTGCGGATCACTGCCCCTGTTCCTATGGGTCGTAGCCAGTTGCTTTTCTTGTAGCGTCGCTGCAAATCATGGCTATACCCGTGCTCTACCAGCCAGGAGGAAAGCATAACGATCCCCGGCGGTTGCGAATTAAGAAGCCTGTTTATTTTGCTACTCACTTCAGTACTCATGGTACGAATATACCATATAAAACAAACCAATTCAAGGAAAAGGTTTATTTGTACCATGTTTCACGGACTTAGAGTACTTAAATTCAAGTATTTTTAAACCAAATCGGTAAGACCCCTTCTGGATTAGCACGAAAAACTAACTTTGCGCGGTACTCAAAAAACAGACCAAATGCCATTTGATAAAGAATTCATCGAAGTCTTATTGGAAGCTTCTGATGACTATAAGGAAAGCATGATTCTAGATTATACTGCGTTGGAGAACCATGTTCCTACAAAAATGTATGCTGACTTTGTAAAGGCTAACGTTAATAGCCCGATGTATAAAACAAGGATTGCTCCATTTGAGCTATTTCTTCTTCTCCATAAAGAACCGAATGCTTGGGCGTGGCTGCATAACGATAAGTATGTAATGTGTATACATCTCTCGCTATTTAAGCTTATTGAAAAGAGAGTCAAAGACAAACTACAAGTTCTCCCTGAAGATTGCCAGCAGATCATTTCTCGTTGCTTTTTCAAAGAGGATGAGCACGCAGATTATCTAATATATCAGTTTGCAACTGTTTTCACTCATTATCATGAGTTGGCGCATCTTTTTCAATTTAGAAACGGAGAAGCCGGTGCGGCTACCTTTGAAAGATATAACCTTACAGAAGGAAAAGAATTCGATCAACTGGCACACGCTATGGAGATTGACGCAGATATTTTTGCCGCAGAACATATGAATGCGCATTTATTTCAATTTTGGAACACGATCCCGGAGGATAAGAAAACCAAGGAGTCGTTAGAAGCCAGGATGTCTTTACAATTGGTCTCAACTTTTATACTATTTTTTGAATTATCTAATGGCTGGCGTGAGTGGTACATACTTAATTACGACCACCCAAATCCATTAATTAGAGTTTCCTATATCCTTGATGTGCTTGTTCAAACAGCAAATACCAACGGTCAAAAACTCGACTTCGAGATTGACGCAAAAGGGGTACTGACGCAAGCACTGACCTTGGCAAACCATTTCATTGTAGATGATAAGAAAAATGGATTCGACGACTTTGTAAAACTTTTCCAAGAGCATTCTGAAGAAATCAACGACTACCTGAAGGCGAAAATGTTTCCGTATATGAATGAAGTTGCATTTTTAAATTGTAACAATAAAGGATAATCCTGATTTCTTGTTGAGGAAGTTTCATGAGTACTTCCTCGCCTAGCTTCAAGTATCATTCAAAAAAACGGGTCAGAGGCACACCCCTGACCATACCTGATTTTAAAGTAAATCCAGCACCACTTTAACCAGTTGTATAAGCTTTTCAAAAAACTCCATCATTAACACAATGGCGGCGACTGCTCCCATCACCTTTTTTACAGTTCTCTTTGTCATGTTTTTGGTGTGCTCCATTAGAGTCGCACCTAATCAGAGGCGGCTGGTGACGCATGAACAGGTAGTGGAAAACATGAAAACCGACTTGGCATTTTCGTTGACCCTTCTTTCGAAAGGTATGCCTTGGCCTAACGCTAATGGGCGTGTGCGCGGCACAAAATTACAGTTTTCCCAATAACGCGGTAGGCCTTTGAATTACTAACATTTGACGCTAAAATATAGATATTAGAACCTGCCTTTGGGAGAGCTTTTAGATTGGATACATCAGAATATTGAGCGGCTTTAAAAAAGTTGCTCTATCCCGCAAACCTTAAATAGGCTTGGTGACAAAAAGTGCGTCAGCGCGTTTTTAGCTGAATTTTCGCCAACCACTCCAATTTTTGCTTTAATGAAGCCCCATCGCCGTATGAAGGCCGGTTGAATTTATGCCCCATCAAATCCGCCTGGACTCGGTCCGGTGCGTTTACAGATAACAGTCTATCCTGAAAACTATGCCGCAGCGAATACACCGTATGGTGTGGTGTTGGGAGAAGGTTGTTTTCCCGGAGATAGCTGCTCAATACGCCTGAGAGTGCGTCGGGACGGTCCCGGTAATGCGTAAACCCATCCGGACAGGCCTTGAAGGCCTCAAGCGCATATCCAACCAACGGAATCGAACGCTTGCGGTATTTTGTTTTCAGCGCCTTTTTGTGACGAGGCACGATCACAATATGAGGCACCTCGTGATCCAGAATGATATCTTCGGGAAGTAATCCCACCTGCTCGGAAATACCCGCGCCTGTTTCTGCAATTGCATGCAACACCCATCTGGCCTGTTCATTCAGCCCTTTCAGGTTTTCCGGATTTAGAAGTGTTTCTACGATATACTGGCTTTCAAAGGGAAGTCGCCGCAATTGAGTGTCGTTTTGCAAAAGCATTTTGCGAAACATATGACGTATATCGAGGCCCAGCGCTAAATTGTCGTTGAGCGATTCCAGGATTGTCTTTGTCAGGATCATATTTTTGTTTACGGTTAATGGTCCCACTTCTTCTCGGGCCACCCTTTCCATCCACCATTCACGAAATGACAGCATGTCTTCGCGTGTGATTGCGGCCACGGGCCTATCACCAATACAGGAGATGAGGTTTTTGATGGCTAGGATTCGAGGATTCTTCCATTTTCGAATTTGGTTGTCTGATTTGTTCAGCGTTTTGGGCTTCTCAAACCGCCAATATTTCTCCAGGCAGTTGGAAAGCTTTGCGTTGTTCGCGGGTGGCGATTGCGAAATCTCAACGACGGATGGCCTTGGGGCTGTGGGAACGACATAAGGTATGGAAGGCGCATTGTCGCCGGTGACGAGGAAACGGGCCAGCCGGGAAGGGCTGTTAAAGTCCCTCCAGAGCGCGGTGTGGTGCCGCTGGTTATTTTCAATAAGATACTTCCAGTAGGACTCCAGTCGCGCATTCTGACTACCGATCAGCTGGAGAGCCTCCCGCTTGCTATCCGTCTTGAGGGCCGTCCGCACGTAAATGCGCGAATCAATGCCCTTTAAATCAAGGGGAACCCGGCGGTTGAAATAATAGCGGCCATGAAGATGCAACAGGTAGTTCACGTGCCCTGCTTTCTACAATGTTTTCTGTTTTGTATTAAAAACGCAGGGAGGGTATAACACAGCTTTTGTGAGAGCTGCATTTTAACCATTGATATTAAACCGGAATAATGTCCATTAAAGCGGGTTACCGCAGGCCGGTGGCGGACAGGAAGAGATTTACCATTTGGTACAGTCGTTCCGCAAGTCATTGTATTTTTTCAAAGTCCGCAGATTTCAATTTCTATTGTCTTACATTTTGTATTGTAAAATGTTTTATCTATAACGATTGTAGCATACAGCCCAATCACGTCAAGAAAAACTTAGTCGGTTTCTCTCTTTCTAATCTTTCCGGTAATGTACGAACGATGAACTGATTTGAGCAATTTTGTCTTTTCCATCAATTTTATTCTAGCATCGTCCCAATCAGTAAAGACACTTTCCTGGGCAATTACTTGATCCCCATCAGATGCCATTACGCATAGACCAAAATCCGAAAGCCCCGTTTCTTCTGTGTACTTACTCTTGAATTTATCAATAACCATTCGCGCTTTGGTGGCATACTTGGTAGTACTAGAAAGCATAAAGGCATATAAATCGGATAACTTGGATAAATACACTCGTAGTGCGAAAACTAGGTTTACCTTGTCTGGCATTTCGTCCAATACGCTCCTTTTAAATTTTTTAGATTGCCCCAGACGCTTCTTCCAAACCTCAAGAGAAATTGAATTTGCGTGATCGGTTGTTTCAGGATCTTTCGTATCCCAATAGCCTTCTATTGCGTAGTTGTGTAGCGGGAGGGCTTCATGTTGTACATGGTTTCGAAGTGCGCAGATAAACCGATACTCAAAGCAGCTATCATAGATTTCATGCGTCTTAAGCTTAAATTTTAACGCGAGTTCTTTGCCTCCCAGACTCCCTAATACATGAGGCGCGGTATCAATGAAATAACGGAACGCCGATAGCAAGCTGGTTACCGGTGTCGTCATTTTAATAAAAGCATTCGCTAAATCAGGATAGGCATACTTGCTAAACAGCATATGGTCCAACTCTAGTTCAAATTTGGCCAGCTCGAATGCCCTATAACTTTCAACGACAAGACCATAATTTTCGGTCAGTTTGTAGCAGTCATGAAGCTGCTTTTTTGCAAGAAGAATACTCTTGTATTCCTTTTCTGAAATCGGGAGTGATTGTTTGTCGTTAACAAGACGACGATTCAATTCATATCGCATGGAACTCGTTTTTCATTATTATTTCTTCATTCTGTAATTTGTTCTTTGATCCTTTTTTCTCTTATCATTTTTACTGAGATTATTCTTCTTTAACACGCCGAACTTTTTATTGAAGTTAACTTTTCAGCTTCATAAAAACCTCTTCGCAAATGTCAGATTCGTTCTGACATTTCATGTTTCGGAAGCAGGTTCAAAAGGAGAATACGATGCCAGAGCTACAAAAAGATCCATTATTAGATCGAAAGACAGCCGCCAAGTATTTGGGTGTTTCGCCCGGCACTCTCGCTGTATGGGATTGCACCAAACGATACGACCTTAAGCCGAAGCGAGCGGGCAGGTCGGTGCGATATCGCAAGTCGGACCTTGACAAGTTCCTGGAACGCCAGACGGGCCTATAGGCCTTTCTAAACGCCTTCACTTTCAATCATTCCATACTTAGGAGAACTCAATGAATATTGAGCAGGCGAACGCTGTGCCGCTTTCAACCATTATCGAAAAGATGGGACAACAACCAAAACATAGCACAAAAACCAAGATCAAATACCTATCCCCTTACCGTGACGAGAAAACGCCCAGCTTCTACGTCTTTATTCGCGATAACCGTTGGTATGACTATGGCATGCAAGAAGGCGGAGATGTAGTTAACCTGGTATGCAAGTACCTAGCCTCTCAGAAAGTCGGCTCATCCGTTTCAGACGCGCTTCGTTGGGTCAAAAACATGGTCCACTATTCGCCGGTGGAAGACATTCCGGTCAAAGACCATCACAAACAAGAGAAGCGCGACACATCGCTGGTGCTCAAACGCACAGGGCCTTTGCAACATAAAGCCTTACTTGCATACGGGCGTAACCGTGGGCTATCGGATGAAGTTTTGAAGGGTTACCTGACCGAAGTTCACTTCAAAAACACAGCGACAGATAAAACCATCTTTGCCTTTGGTATGAAAAACGAAAGCGGGGGTTACGAAGTTCGAAACAGCTTTTTTAAAGGCTGCGTAAAAGCAAAAAACGTAACCCTCATTCGGGGCCAGCCAAAGCCTTCGGGTGTGCATGTCTTTGAGGGCATGATGGACTTTCTGACCGTCATTGAATGGCGGAAAGGCCAGCCACTGGATGACGATGCCATTATCCTACACTCCCTGAATTGCATGAACAAAGGCTCAGCCTTTATCCGAAACTATGGATACGAGTTTTGTTACACCTGGATGGACAATGACGTTGCGGGAAATCGGGCAACACAGATCTGGGCCGAATTCTGTCGGGAAGAGTCGGGTCTTACCCATGTTCCGATGAACAAGGCCTATCTGCCGCATAAAGATGTTAACGCAGCCCACATGGCCAAGCTGGGATTGTGAGGTGGATAATGAAGAAACAATCGCCTTGCGGCCTTTATACCGTTACGGAAATCGAAATCACTTATCGCAATAAGCGCCCTGCGCGCGAACGGCCAAAACTCCATACCTCGGAACATGCCTACCAGTACCTCCTTGATGCCTGGGACTTAAACAAGATCGAGCTTGTCGAGCAGTTCAATATTCTCCTGCTGGACCGTTCCATGTCGGTCATAGGCTTTAGCAATCTGGCTACCGGTGGCGTTTCGACTTGCATCGTTGATCCCAAACTCGTCTTTGCCACGGCGCTCAAATGTCGAGCGAGCGGGATTATTGCCGCACATAACCATCCTTCCGGAAACCTAGTGCCAAGTAAAGCCGATATGGATTTAACGGAAAAACTCTACCGGGGAGGCCGCCTGCTGGACATTTCGGTGCTGGATCATCTGGTGCTGGATAACCGGTCATATTTCTCCTTTGCCGATCACGGACTAATGCCCTGATGGGTTGAGGGGCATGGCTGATCACGTCTTTCGTCCTTTCGGATAGGGAGGGCAAATGATTCTCGCAGTCATGCTGCCAAAAGCGCTCCCTTGCTTCCAACAACAATTTTCGCTCTGCCTACGGCATTCACCCGCCCAACCAAAATTGATTGCCGGACGGTCGCTTAGCCTTTGGCTTTCGCAGCCTGCAATCATTCACCCCAACCGAAAGGAACTTAACATGACTGCAAGCAATGCCACCCAACAATCCAACCTAACGCCTCGCCGTGATATTCACCAACAGGTAACCGACACGATCATCCGCCAGCTCGAATCCGGCACCGTACCCTGGCACCAGCCCTGGAACGGCGGACCGGAACGTCTTTTGACCATCCCTAAGAACTTTAATACCGGTAAAAAGTATCGCGGCATCAATATCCTGCTTCTCTGGGTATCTGCCCTCGACCAGAAATTCGACTCCGGCGAGTGGGCCTCATTGAAACAATGGAACGAGCGCAAGGAAAGCATTCGCAAAGGCGAAAAGGGCAGCATGATTGTCTATTACGACACCTTTGAAAAAGAAGTCGAAGGCGAAGTCCAGCAAATCCCATTCCTGAAAACATCCTATGTGTTCAATCGTTGCCAACTGGCCAACTACCAGCCGCAGGAGCCGGTGCAAGCCAGTCCCGTTGAAAGCCTGGTCGAAAAGGTCGATCAGTTAGACCGGTTCGTTCAGAACACTAACGCAATCATCGAGCATGAAGGTGGGCAGGCATATTACCGCCCGTCCCAGGACAAGATCGTACTACCAGCACCGGATGCTTTTATCGACACCGACAACTGCACCGCTACAGAAGGCTACTACTCCACCCTGCTGCACGAACTGACGCACTGGACCAGCCATCCCAGCCGCCTTAACCGAAAAGTCGGCAAGAAATTCAGTGATAATGGCTATGCCGTCGAGGAACTTGTGGCCGAGTTGGGTGCTGCGTTCCTGTGCAGTGAGTTTGCTATCCAAACCGCCGACAAAGGCAATCATGCCAGCTATATTGCACACTGGCTGAAAGTCCTGAAAGAAAACAAGCATTGCCTCATCACCGCCGCCAGCGAAGCTTCCAAGGCCTGCGACTATCTGCAAGGGCTGCAGCCCCAGTAAAATTCCATACCAAGGTCAGGCAACGCTTTTTCAGCGTTGCCTGATTAATTTTAGGGAAGCGAAAATCATGCTTGCGCAACTACTATTGAAAACCGAGGCCTTTCCTTTTATGGCTCGCAGGAAAAGCTTTCAATCGTGGGCGTCGTTTTTTAGTTTCGCCACGACGTGCCATTTCAATGTTATATTCGAGTTGAATAATATGCCATTCATTGGGATCACCTCCAAAAACTTCGGCTATTCGGTTGGACATTTCCTCGGTAATACCTCTTTCATTTTTAATCAAAAGGGATAAATGCGGTTGACTTACACGAAGCCTGGCGGCGGCAAATGTTATCGAGATTCCATTTTGTCTCACGATTGAATCATACAATCTAGTGCCGGGAGTATTCGCGGTCGTCTCAAAATCAATATACGGCCTAACCTTCATACAACATTCTCCTGATTTCGAAGCGCTTATAAATAGCATAATAAATTTTGCGAAAACAACATATAATTATTAAATTGTGTTATTAGTACACAAGTACACGAAATCACATTTTTAATCCTAAATGGTAATCATGAAAAAGTTCCTTTTAACTCAAAAGCTTAACGTTGATCATTTCGTTCGATGCAACAAAGAAGTAAAGACTGCGTATAACGCTGTCGGAATTCTAACCCTTAAACAGTTAACAAATGAAAACAATTTTAAACAGCGAACGCTTTGGACTTAATAGAATAACCAGCACATCAAGTTTTGTATTTCCAGGTTCGCGACAAAACCACTTCGTAACGAAGTTTTTAAAAAGCGGCAGAAATTTTCACAAACTGCCTGTGTCTCTTTTTTTATTTCATTTTTTTTCAAAGGATGCTCTCTACCAGATCTCTTTCATTAACCCTCAATTGCCGCAGTTTTTGCGCGCCGCATCCCTTTTTTATAGAGTAAAGATCCCTGACATCAATGTCAGTCACGTTTTTCTGCACGAGATCGGTATTTCAATATTTCGAAATTTTTGCGTTTTTATAGATTCATTTTTGGTTGCTTGCAAAATCGACAACAGGACATCATATGGCTATTGTTCGACAGAATTATTTCATCGGTAGCGCAAAGTGACATTTAGCGCCATACGCTGACGATTGTGCTAAACTCTAACGGTGCTAGTAATTCATACATCCTACCTTCTGAGAACGACGATCCTTTTTGTTGGATAGCAGTTTGCGCTATTGCTTCCACTGAAAAGCACTCTTGACAGTATAGTCCATTCTTGGACTGCATACTGCCGACGAGAATATGCCATTTGGCGAATGACGCCTTATGCACGAGCAAACCTATACCCAATGAAAAAGCTGCTAAGGGCCAAGGCAATTAGTCATTAGACGTTTGCCAGGAAAAAAGCGAAGCAGAAAATTATTCAAACCTCGAAAACCAAAAAGGCATGAGTAGTGAAAAAAAAGGAGGGCCCCGCCAAGGACCCTCGAAGATGCTCGAACGACTGCTCCGGTTCCTGAGAAAGTATGAACCCTATTTCAGGAAATCCTTGGAGTACTTCGTCCTGTTCGTTCATTTCACGCACATCATCAAATAAATGATGTGCTTGGCTGAGTTATAACTCTGACGAAAATAACTCGGCTGCAAAGGTCGGGAAGGTGAGCGAGTCCACCAAATCTGGCTTACAGGGCATGGTTGGCGCAGCCATGCCCTGTTCCCCTCCTTTTGTCTAACGTCATGATTTACTGAACGGTTGGCGCGATGGTTATACTTAAATGCAGTTTGAGGTACGAATAGGCGAAATCGCCAATTCGTATGTCTGATGCAGAAGTAACGGCCGGAATACCCGGCTTTCCTATTACCTAAATTTTAATACAGTTTGGGGGTTGGACATCAGCTTGTAAGTATGCCGACAAGGGCAGCCTTTGTTGGTGTCAGCAGCCTAATAACTCATGTCTATTTTAAAATATTACCAGAATCTCAAATAAAAAGGTCATCGGCAGATTTCAGTAACAATGTTTTTAATCTCATGGACAGTATCTAAATCTTGTTGCAGCCAACCTTCAATATCTTGGCAAAGCCTAACAACCTCGCGGATATCTTTAGTCCGTGTACCAGTGTACTCCTCGAGCGAACCGAGGCCAAGTATGAAAATTTGGTCTCCTCTGAGTGCTGCCATAATATCCCCTAGGTCTTGTACCATACTTTTCACTTCGTGATTGACCTCTGAGGAAGTGATTTTGAAGAGTCGACCATAACGACTTAGAAGTTCGATGCTCTCTAAGTATGATCCCTTCGGGTCGCTATCAGCCCGATCAGCAACCGCTTGAATCCGCTCCTTCCATTCCCTGCCGTTGGAGGAAAAGTGTTCGGAGAGTTTTCGTTCCTTTACGACATTTAGAGTAGAGTCGCGGGTAATCGGTATGATATTCTCACTTCCTGAGCGTTGAAGTGTGAAGATGTTATCAAAATCGCCAATGTAAAAAACCTCTACACCAAAGGATTGAAAAAAATCTCGCCAACCCAAAAAATTTCCTTTACCTCCTATATCCAAAATTGAAATATCTCGACTTCTCGTAGGATGCAATGCTTGAAATACAGCTTTAAAGAAGTATCTGTCAGTGTCACCTTCCACTAAAACGACCTTCTTTCCAAAAAAGGCATAAGTTGATTTGGTATTATCTAAAATTCGAATGAGTGTTTTTTCGGAGGCTGTTATATCGGGTGAATGTACTACGCAATTATTGTTCATGTCCAACGAGAATCTAGTTACACTATCGATGGTATTAGAATTGATAAATGCATCGGAATGAGTCACAATAATATACTGGCAATTCTGCTCCCTCATAATGTCAGAGAGGACAGCTAAGTATAAGTGCTGGAATTGATAATGAAGATGCAATTCTGGTTCGTCAATAATGACCAGCCCTGAATTCAGATCAGCCCTTCCATAAGTCTCAAAGACCAAATGAATAATTGCCTTTTGACCGGCACTTAAACTGTTGATATCTCGAATAGGGGCACCATTATCCATTGTATAAAAGGAAAATGCATATTCCCACTTGCTTTGGTTTACAAATTCGAGACGAACTTTTAAACCGATACGTTCTAATCTATTGTTGATTGCAGAAATAAATCCCGCGCTATTTGCTGCTCGTAGTGCTGCTTCGCTATCTATGCTTGTAAGAACACTCTTGAAATGGATGTCCGCGCACCTAATCCTTACCAGACTAAAAACGGAAGGCTCATTTTGCTCAATACCATTGAAGCTCTTGGAAAATTCAACCTGCTTTAGTCCTTCGAGATATTTTTTTGATGGAGTTGCTAGTGAAATAACTGACGAAAAGTTCTGATAGTTTCGATACCCGGAGATCATAACAAACGGGCTTTCCAACTCACGTAAAATGTCAGTTTTATTTTCAATGTTGTGTAGGTAAAGCAACGCGCTATAATAGTTAAATCTAACAAAGTAATTAAACGCTGAATTATTCGTCCCTTCTTTAACGATAAATGTCCCGTTATTTGAAATTGTAACTTCAATATGCAACTTTAATCCAGGCTCACCAACTTCTTCAAAACCCTGATTTGAGTACTTGTCGGCTACAGTCTTCAGTTTTTCTGAATTTTCTCGTAGAAATTGAATATTGCGACAATCAACATCATCTAGCTCAATTTCGATGAGTATTTTTCTATCGGCTGTTTCAGTACTCCAATTCGCATCAAGGCGATAGCCTATGACATTATCACCATTGTGATCACCCAATTGCAATACTAAACGAGCATGTTCAATTGACCTTTGACTCCGGGACTCATAGTTGTCAAGGTCAAGTATATAATGCCGAAATAGAATCTTTTTGAAGAGAAAGTTTAAAATCTCGAGGGCGGTCGACTTACCTGCGCCATTTTGCCCAATCACAATATTCAATCCGTCGTTCAATACGATCTTCTGCGCATCTTCAATTCTTTCCCAATACCTGAAGGTCAGGATATTAGAAATTTGGAGGTATTGAATTTTCATTAAACTGCTATTTAAAACAATAACTGAGCCAGCCAAATACAGTGTTTAAATTTTAGAATTTCATAGCCTTATGCCATCGCCGACTTCATTAACATATAGAACATTGTATTTCGAACAACTAGCTAAAGAAAAAAATTGATCCTGATTTCTAACGAACCTGAATTTGTGCGTTCTTATTATCGAAAGGCATTTTCTTGTGATCTTCTTCACACCCTACAACTGTTATCCTTCCATAAATATAGCCGGCAGAAAATGCCAAGAAAGACACACATAAAATGATGTCAATCAAATTGTCTTTAAATCTTGAATATTCATGTTCACTAGCCATCTATGCCTCCAAAATATGTTAATATACTAATTGGCATTTTCCGCGTGTCAAGAGAAAATGCTTATATCTTAAGTAACTATATTAGTTCTACTTTTTGCCTTCTTTACCCAGCTATCGAAAACCAGTCTTAACTCGTTTGCAATCTCAGAGTGGTCATCTGCAGACAACCTTAGATAAAAAGATGAGGTATCTGGCCTAGTCATTTTGTAGGAGTCTGTCTCCCAGTTTGCTAAAGACAAATAAATACAGCCGTTGCTCATCCTAAAGCCATGTATTGCTGGTAGGTGTGCAAAAGGATAGATACGGATATGAACAGCATTTTCCTTAAGAAAGTTCCCGTTTTTTTCTTGAAAGGACTTGATTTCGCTTAGGTGGCCAGATAATAGCACCGCCCAATTTTGATCTATATCTTGACTAGCAACGATATATGCGTGTTCCAAATGATAGAGATTGAAAGTTATATTTTTCAGTATCGCTTTAGCCTTCCATTCGGTTAAACGCGGTGAAACAGAAAATAATGTATAACCGAGAATGTCGATAGTTACATGTTGTCCTAAGTTTGTTTGTGTCGTGATATCCTTTATAACCTCATCATAAATACCATGTGTGCCATTTCGAAACAGCTTATCATCTAGGCTACTATTAAGCTCTTGTATTTTTCGATTGAATGCCTCTGAAATAATTTCAAATTTGTCATTTGCTTCACCTGCTCTCTTGCCAGCCTTATAAATGAAGATAAAAATAAAACTCAACGTTGTTGTTAAATAAAGCATCAGGAAACTTAGCTGATCAAGCTCTAGGGTTCTTAGCAACCAGTTTCGAAAGCCAGAATAAGAACACAATAACCCTACGAGAATAATTAAGCCAATCACTATTTGCAAAAGATAGGGCTTTAACTTTTCGATCAATTTAATTGTATTAAGAATTTCTCGCATAAATTTTTGGCTTTATATATTAAAATAATATAAATGAACCCATACCGCAAAATGTTTATCTGTATTATTTCTCAAACTCCCTCATCAGGAAGTTGGATCACTTTAATTTGAAAAACTATGGCACTATCATTTTCTAGAAATGTATTATATCTGCTGCTTTGTACGACAATTTCTTGCGTCTTTTGCGATAAGAAAGATTTAAAAAGCTCTCCAGTATTGCATCCCTCAAGTATTATTCTATGGGAAGTGAAAATTAAATTGATCGCCCCTATTTCGTGAATATACTCACAGAACAACAAGTGCGCATAATTCAAAAATATCCTATTGCCATTCTCAAATACAAAACACACATTCCTTGCGTGTCCTTCGGTTTCGTAGTAGGTAACACATTCCGATTGCTCCAGGGGCATGTTGTCGTTTGCGTTGATTTCTGGCTGGATTTCATTGTATCGGAGGTTAAATTCCTGGCTCATAGTCGCGTTCGTAGTTTTGCTGTTTGATAATGGTGAACTCTCTCTGCCGTTCAGCCTCTTTCAGTTGTTCCTGATTCCGGATGATGGCAATATGCTTGTCGTGGGTTTTGGTTTTCTCCACCAGTTCATGCGCCGACTGGCGGTCGCCCAGTTCCGATACGGTTTCCAGTAAAAGCTCCTTGTCGTCAGTGTATACTTTCACGCCCGTTTTTCCGCGGGACACAGAAACATAGAACTGTTTGGCGTCCGACGCTCCGAAGGTGCTGGAAGGCTGGGCGATCAATACCGTGTCTACCGTCCGGCCTTGGGAAGCATGAGACGTAATGCAATGGGCGTGATTCAAGTGCCCGTATTCCTGATCCAGAGCAAACCGTGACCGACCGTTTTCGGTTTGCAGTTCAATCTGTCCATTTTTAGAGACGCGCAGCACCTCGAGGTTCATGCCGTTGTTCAGCCGCTTTTTGTTTCGGTCGAACCCATTGCGGGTAATCATTACTTTATCACCTTTACTGAGTGGGATTGTTGCTTTTTCAAAAACATCAAACTTTTTGGCCGAGCTAAATGAAATCTTCTGTTTCTTACCTAACGTATTGGTCAGAGTTAAGCGCTTCTCACCGACTTCCTCGATCGTCCATTTTGATCCGCGTTTCAGGGTTGTTGTGTTCTGGTTAAGTTGGATGACCTGGCCGGGCTGAAAGTTCTTCGGGTCGGATTTTTCCGCTTCAGTATAGTTGAGGTTGGTATATCGCGTTACCTCAACTTCTTTCTTTCCGAGCTTACCGACCTTTTTCAGACGCTCGCGAATTTTTCCAGAAATCTCATCGCCCTGTTTGTGGGTCGGGCAGATCACCAGCGACGTCTTTCCACCTTTAATCGATTTCAAGTAGTCATCGACTACCGGTTCATGCGGATTCAGTGGATCGACCGATTTGATAAGTCCGTCCTGGTCCAACTTGGTGAAGGCTTTTCCGACATCGCCACGCGAAAGCCAGGCCACCACCTGACGATAATCGGCTTCTTTCTGACGATGAATTTTTCTCACATAGGCGGACTCAATTTTGCCCACAACGTTTAGAATTCGTAGAGCGTCGCCTCTTACTACTGAAGCGTGTTGCCGAGTGTCTCCACTTAAAATTACCCTTGCATTCTTTTCTGTTGCCAGTTCCAGCAAGCACCGCATATCATGCGTGCCGAGAAGTCCCGCTTCATCGACCCACAGCACCTGGTTTTGGAGCGACTCTTGAAGCTTTTTGTCCACCAGCAACTTGGCTACTGTTTCTGCTTCATAGCCCTCGGATTTTAAGACGCCTCGGGCCGCTTGTGCGGTCGGCGCTGTTACAATAACCTTTTTCCCAGCATGCCCAATTTTGCGCACCGCTTCTTTCATCAAAGTGGTTTTACCGGTGCCCGCCCCACCCATGATGATCGACACCCGGTTCTTGGTAGTCAAAATATGGGATACGGCTTCCTTTTGATCGTCCTTTAAATTCATTGAGGGAGGTGAACTGTATAGTGGTGCCAGCCGGGCGATACCATTTCGGGCAAGTTCAACCATTCGCTTTTCTTCCTGAAGAACCTCTTTGGTGGTACAGAATTCGCGCCCCATATCGTTGATCCGTAAAACACGTTTGTCCTGCCTTAGGGTGTCAGTGAGAGCATCCAGGGTGACTCCACGGTGACCAATAGCGGCCTTATAGGCCACTTGCAGGAGCTTGCGCTCTTCCATGACGGACGCCCGCTCAAAGACGTGCCTCAGGGCAAAATCGACGTGTTTTTCGGCCCTTTCCAGATCGGGCTGGGCTTTGCCCGGCGCTAGGTGCCGGATCGGCGTGCTGTCGTCCAAATTCAGGTCCTCGGTCAGCTGGCGCAGTTGCGCCTTCCAGTGACCCCGAAGCTCGTCCATGGTAAAACCTTTCTGTTTTTTCGACCGGGTGAGGGCTCCCAGTTTATCCTTCACCCGTGGATCAAAAATTCCCTTTTCGGCAGCAACCTTGCCGATCTGTTCGGTGCGCTTGGAAAAATAGTCAATCACCTCTTTGGGCACCCCCTCAATCTCGAAGGCATGGGCTGTTGGCCGGACCCGGTAGCCCAGATCAATCATGCGGTCGGCCAACCGCTTTTGGAACCTGGCCTGGTAGTAGGGCATGCTACGTTTGATCTCTTTGAACTTGGCCGCCTTAATCCGCCCTTCCAGTTCATCAAACGTTGCGTTTACGACGAATACATGGGAATGTAGGTGGGGATCGGGCAACTCGCTGTCCACTGGCCGGGCGGTCTGGTGGATAAACTCCGCCCAGGCTAATTCCCGGGTGTTACGATCCGCATAAATACCATTCTTGCGAACACGCGTCTGACAATCCTGTTCGATATCCGCCATCGTTTCCCGTACGGATTGCTGGAAGGCGTTCAGGATTTGCGGATCGTTATTCAGGGCAAATACCACGGACAGCGATTTAGGGCAATGAAAATTGATGTCGTATCCGACAACACGATTTGATAGGGTTAAGGGAGTAAGCTGCTTTCCTGTTTGCGGGTGCTTGTTCTCGCATAAAGCAAAGAAGCTTTCCTTCGTAACGGTCTCCTCCAACCCGAGACGTTTTGACAGTTTGCCAAAATAGCGTCCCGGCAGTTCCTGATCGCTTAGGTAGTAATCAGACTTCTCCAGGCTTTCCGAAAAGTAAGCTTTCGCATGACTTGCAGAGCTGCTTTGGATCATTCGTATCATGGCGCGAAGTGTATATGGGTTTTTTAAAATGCCGGAGCTGTTTTGCTCCGGTTTAAAAAAGAATAAGCGCGATTAAACCGGTCAAAAAACCTGAAAATGCGAGTGAAGCTGTGCAGGAGTTTGCTTAATCTGAGTTAAAGAGTTGACCATCAGACATCTTCCCGCTGCACAGCACCGGGGGGAATTTATTCTGCAAAAATTGGAGGCGAGGCTGTGTCAGGTCCGTTTGTCAAATTCGCTAATATCTGACGGTGTTCCATGCCGCTCGGACGGGTGCCATAGAAGCGCACACCTTGCACCTGAGGGCCATCTTTGCCGTGAATAATCACATCAGCAAGATGCCGTTTCATGATCATTTCGTCGATGATGTCGAGCAGATAATCATCTCCGATTTTGTAGGCAGCAGCATAGCTGAAGCCATAAAAAAGAGCCGACCATTGCAAAAGATTACCGACAGTTTGTCCGAGTAAGGAAAGTATCACACCAACCGCAAACACGAGCAGGGGCTCATAGATCGTTTCTACATTTCGGATGTTGGCGGGCTTTCCCCATAGCCGGAGCTTAAGAAAAACGGGTAGTATATCGCCCGAATAAACACTGAGCTTACCGCCGTCAAACGTGGAGGGTTGGCGCTTGACTTCACGCCGACGCAGAAAAGAGAAAATAACGAATAGCAAGGTGAAGATATACCAGCCTGTGAAGTCAAAAGGAGGGCGTTCGAAATAATTTTCTCTTGGTAAAGACTCCCAAGTTATCTGAATCAGTCGAGGTGTGACTAGTAAGAAAATTAATACAACGATGACCGAAGAGGTTGAATAATACCGCTGTCCAACGTTGCGGCGAATAAAGACTTCGATCATCAGGCGGGGAAAAGAGGCAAACGTTAGGGCAAGATCAAAGAAGAAGTTTTTAACATGATTCTGACGGCGCATAACAGCGCGGAAGTAGGTTGTCTTTTGCATCGTTTTTGGTTTTAGAGTTTATTATTGTCGGAAGGTGATCCGTTCGTGGTTCCAACCGGAGCTGAAGGTTCTTGATTGTAGGTGGACCAGAGCTTCGATCAGGTGACTATTATCGACGCTGCCATTCTTGAGCCGGACGAAGTCTTCAGGTCGAACCATCCGCTCCAGTTTGTAGGATTTAGCACTCCCTAAATTGGTATTCTCCCCGATATTCTGGCTGACAGACACGTCTTCGATATAGGCATCGCCAATCAATTCTGAAGCATAGCGGTTGGTTTCGATATCGGCGTTGGCGTGGAAAATCTTCGTGCCAAGGGTTCCAAGGAAGCTTTTAACGCGGTGCTCAAATCGCTCACCGCCCATGCTGGCGTAGTAGTTCGGAAGGTTCTGCGAGATATAGACGGTTGCGATCCGGCTGCTTCTGGCCGTTGCCTGAAACTCGGAATCGTATTCGTGCAGGAAATGCTGGGCCTCGTCCGCCCATAGGAATACCGGTCGGTCGTTTTCGGCAATATCCCTCGATTCCATGGCGCGTTGCCAGATGAACTTAAATAAAATCTGGCAATAATGGCCCGCTTTGTGAAACGTTTTGACAGGGATATTCAGGAGAATGATTTTCCCCTTCAGAGAATCTTCGGGAGTAAAATTGGACGTCTCGTTACAAAACAGCGAGCGAACCGGTTCGTTAGATAGAACGAACAAAAAGCCCGATAAATAAAAATCAATAATGGACCTGGTTTTCTCGCTTAGGCTTCGATAATGCCCGATAAAGAAATCATCGACCCGTTTCAGGCGTTGGGCAAGGGGGACATGCTTGAGGATAAAACTCTCATATTCCTTCTTGTTCATCCTTTCCAATTCCCCGGCGGGCATATCATTCTTAAGTGCTTTGAGCGCCTCATTAATATGTGCCTGGGCGGCACGCATTGCCAGATGGAAAGCCGAGTCCTTGTCCTTGGCAGAATCACTCTCCTTTTTAGGTGCCGACGCGGCAATATCATAGAGCCGTTCCACACTCAGCGTATCGTAGGCAATCAGGCACAGCTCGACCACATTGTGAATGAGCATATCTAATGCGCTTTCCCAGAAAACGTCGTCGGATTTGCCCGTCGCTTTCTCCTGGCCAGACCGGATAACAGTCTTTAATACCTGGGCGATGTTTTGTGTAGCACCGAGTTTAGAAGCCTTTCGCTGCGCCTCATGGCCTAAGAAATTGAAGTGATATTCGCCGTCAGGTTCCACGACAATCAAATCTTCTAATCGACCTGTTTGATAGCAATAGTTCCGCCATGTACCCGCTTCATCGGGTTTGGCGCAAAGAACGAGACCGCCGAAGCCTGCCTGAAGAAACTTAAGGGCAATAAATCGGGCCGACCCGGAGGACTTACCGGCACCTATTGAACCCATGATAGAAACACCTTCGACAGCTTGGCGAATGGTCCAGGGGGTGTCCCCCATCCTGAATAGACAGGTGTCTAAGGAGAAGTGTTCATTCATAACAGTGTGGTTTAGTCGTGAGACAATGGCACACCAATGAATGAGCATAGCTATCCTGATCGGTGAACCTTAACCAAGAGAAAAGATTCTAAATGATGCATCATGTTGAAAATTGTGGATTTAAAAGGCAGAGGCTCGACAACCCCCGCCGTTACCAGATCTTACCATTTTGAACTGTTTTTTGCGCCAGAGGTTGAGTTGTAGCTTGAGTCTTTGATTTTAACACTTTGTCCCGTCTCGGAAAATTTAAGGAAGCCGCCTGACTGATTAATCATTTTTGTTTGATCAGAATTCCAGGAGTAGCCTTTTTCTTTAGCTACTTTGATGATGTCGTTGCGATCGTTTGAATTTAACGCCATGATATATCTATTTAAAGGTTAAGAAATGCAGATTTTATTTGACAGAATACTTTGGGCGAATTATACAGTTATTCAGATTGAACTGGAGTTAGCAATGCCTAAGAAAAAGCCACTCACTCAGCGAACACTTTACACATATTATAAGGCGAACGGCAAAGATGCCACGCGTGGCTACGGTGATTGCCTTAGACTGTACATGGAACACTTGGAAAATATGTATACCAAGTGCAAAAGCGTTGATGAATTTAGAACAGAATTAATCTCGACGGTTACTCGAATGAGTTTCCTTTCATGTCAACTGTCGGATTTGGTTAAAGAGAACTCGAAACATTTCGATAATATAAGGCTTAAGGAGCAGTTAAATGACGAACAAGAAAACCCCAACCTTATATTAAAAGTCCATGAGATTATTACCAACGGCCTAAAATAATCTTTGCCTCCTTCCATTTTTCAATTTTAAAGAACTCATTTGTAGACCGAAATTAAACCTCACAAACTCTCAAACCAATAAATATCAATCAATTATAGTCACGACATGATCACGATTGTCAGAACGAAAGGATTTTTTTGACTTTCGTGACTTTCGTGACTTTTCGATATTTTGTCGAATCTTTCTGAACTAAACCTTTCGTATGAAACTGCTTAATGTAGGCGCTTCAACGGCGACGAGAAATCTATTATATTTTTTAGTCGAAAATTTTAAACGGTTAAAAGAAACTAGAGATGTTTCAGCATTAAAAGTTGAAGAATTCATTCCCTTAAATCTTCAAGGTATTTATTACTATGGACGAAAGAAAATATTTTACGCACTAATTCAGGAACATATTGTAGGGTTCAGCATTGGTACTCTTAAAAACACATTATTCTTTTCTAGGCATCCACATATAGGCCCGGAAGTCTGTTTCTACATTGGAGAAAACTATAGGCGTTTACGGTTACTCATTCAGAGTAATATTGACATTTATCGCTTATTTGAGGTGTTTGATGAAGTATTTGCTGAATGGGAAGGATTGGTAGAAAAGTGTCCAACTATAACAAAGGAACAAATAGATAGTTTAAAGCAACAAGACCAAGGTACACATGTAAGTAATCCCCCGTATGTGCAACGACCAATTTCGTCTATCAATTCACTTTTATCATCCCAAGAAGCTAACAGACCAATCCTGGAATCATTTACAAACACAAGATGGTTTTCTTACGAGCGGCTGGATCAAAAAAGGATTGCGCTCAAGATAATTGAATTTGGAACGTTTAGCGAAACTTCATGCGAAGTGATGATTAATTTTTTCTATAAGGGTGTTCCACAAACTTGGAAAGGATCGGCTATTTATAATAATTTCGACAACACCCTGATCATTACAGTACTGAATATCACAAGTCATCAGAAAGGCTATATCCATTATCTTATAGATGTCAATGAAATAAAAAAAGTGGATCAAATTTGTATCGGCCATGTAACATATAAAAACCCCAGGAACCTAAATATAGTCTCAAAGACGACTATACTTTGCAAAGCTTCAGACGAAATCAAAATAATACCTACAGCATATGAGTTACATGATCCTACAATCCCAGCAGAAATTTCGGAGTTTTTTGAAGTTAGATTGCTTAATCGCCTGTCATCACCGCATAAAAAAACGGTTACCGACCTTAAATCGTTGCGAGACTGGATAGACAAAAAGAAATACGACCCTAAACATATACACAATGGAATTCTGGGAAATTATAAAGTATATTTTAAACGAGAGCCTTCGGAAACAGAGATTCAGACAGGTTCACTAAGTATCGATAAAAACGGCCCCTACGATACAGAATTGAGATACCAAATAGGTAATGATGAAGAAGTATCTCTTTTCGGTCGTGGTTATGTAGATTTTATCAGTCATTCATTTTGCGCTTTACTGAATACTGAAAATAACGAATACGAACTTAAAATTGGATCACCGCAAAAAAGTGCAGATACTTTTTTAATTATCGCAATTCCGCCACAGAGCATTAAGAGAGTTGAAGTTCTTATTGGTATTGCAACGGGCGTAAGAGATCAATATCGAGGCACCGTTAGTCGTTTGATGATATTTATCAAATATGATGGAAAAAACTTGCCGTCGGACTTTGATGAAAATATCCTAAAGTCCTTTTTTGATGAGTTTAGTAACCGTATTTGGATCAGGCCTCCTGTAAGTGATAAATACACAATCGTGTATAAACTTGCAGATCTAAAAGATGCCGAGAATCCTAAAGGAAAATAAGTGTGCGTTGAGCTTAAAAATCATCTTTATCGGTTTCTGGCTCATTTTGCTCCTCAAAATTTTCCCGATATCCTTTCAACCAATTCGGACGATTGTCGCCTTCAATATCCTTGGTAAAATCGTCAATGGTTTTCTTGTTTTCCGAATGCTCTTTGAGCCATTGCGGACGTTTCTCTTTTTCCAGTTCAACAAACCGCTGTTCAATGCCAGCTTTAAGCCCTCTAACTTCTAGAGAATCATTCTGCAGTGAAGCAAGAGACTTTGCTAGGCTTGGTTCATTAGATGCAAGCAAATAACCTTCGTTGAAACGCTTGATGTATAGCGGGTCTATATTTTCGGAATCATCCATATAGTAAACGAAATTTACTTACAAGTTAGAAAAAATGAACCATATCCTGCAAAGACAGTGATATATATTCTTAACTCAGAGTTCTCCATTTAGTCGATCATCTATCTTCCTGGATTCTTCGTCTAAAAAAACACCCATTTCATCGACCAGCCATGTGATCTTATATGGTCTACCTGTGATATTTTCTTTCAGAAGTATCCAAAGAATTTCCCGTCTTTCTTCAGCCAATATCTTGAACAGTTCTCGTTTAATGCGGGCATACACTTCCATTTTTTGGCGTCGTCTCATATATTGTGTTTATGAGGCAATGTTACAAAGTGAAATGTCTACTCTATTAGACATTCTTTACGCTCTTACGCTATGACGAGTGTCTACTTTTGTAGAGTTCACCAAGACGGCCACGTAAACTGAGAGAGATTAAACCGCCATCGTGCGTTAGAAAATATGTCTGATAAAGACTGAACGGTAGTTATCGGTGGAGGGTGAAACGGATAACTTGCGTGGTCGTAGTCGAGAAGTCGAATTATACCGAAATTGTCTAGGCCGGAAGGGAACCTGCCCGGCATCTGAATAATCGTCTTAACGGGTCGCCGGTTTCCGTTTGCAGGAATAATGTTCTTCCCATCTTCGCGGTATATCCAAATTTGGATTTTACCGGCTGTGTCAGGATTTGCTACCTGGACATCGCTCGTGTAATGGTTCACATTTGAGAAATCAACCTCGTAATGAGTGTATTGAAAGGTGGTTAACCGGGGTGTTGCTGTCATTACACCGAGATGAGCATTGACCAATTTTGTGCGAACAACAGTAGATAAATCGAAAGTCATTCGCACGGCACTTGAATATCCGTCTGCACTTAAGAAGTCTGTAGGATTTCCTTGGCTATCTTTAAGATAAAAAAGACTAACGCCCGATGTGCCTCGCATAAGGGTGACTCCATCATTATTTGGATAAGCCGCCTGTTTAACAGCAACAACCTTTGAAAGTCCGCCACCTGTTATTGTAACTGTCCCGCTTCTTTCGATAGTATCGGTATTTCGCGTGACAGAAAGGACAAAGCTTCCGTTGTTACCTCCGCTTGCAGAACTGGTGGTAATCCACCCTTGATTATCGCTGACAGCCCATGTCACATTACTATTGACGTTCACAACGATGCTACTGTCCCGATCCGGGAAGGCGACTATCTCGGGAGCTACGGATAACTGTGGCGATGTCGGCTGCGTAGGCGGTGCAGGGGACGGCGGTTGTGACGATGGGCTTTTGCTACAGGAATGAGCCGTTACCGTGATTAAGATGGCCGTGATCAACCGAAATTTGCCGATTCTCATAAACGAACAGGGTTTGACTATTTAGGGAATACATACAAAGACAGACGGCGAATATGCCCAAACGTAGGAGTGCGAACCGTGGCCAACATTTCTATTTTCTCGTCGCTTACAACGCCAAATCCGAAATCGCCACCTAAGGAAATAATTTGCTTTGCGTCTTTAGGGATAGAATAGGTATCAAGCAGCTCATATTTTTGATTGGGAGTAAAGTGATAAAACTCAACCCTGTCATCAAAAACGACTAGAACCCCTTCACCGCCCCCAGGGAAGAAATCTTTGCAACCTTGCGGTGCTGTAAATGTAAAGCTTGGCTCCAGCCTGCCTAGATAAGGTGCTCGCTCGTAAATAAACTCCAGCGTATTACCTTTCTTGAAAGCCACTAAATCCGCTGCCATATAGACCTTCTCATATTCACTTGAAACAGTCATTTGTCCTTGAGAGGACACTTCCCAATAGTTCGGGGCCGTCAATCGGTATTTGACAAACTTGTTATCCTTTTGAAGCACACCGATTTTATCGTCTCCAAGAAAGAAAGATTTTGCGTTAGCGGGTATTTTAAAATCCCTATCTGTCAGTTTCTCCCAGCGGTTTTCCCCCTTGTTACCAATGAAAGAAATCGTTGATCCGCTTTGAAACCCGATAAACGCCCGGGAAACCCCATGAATTTTTTTGTTTGAGCTGCTGTTGCTTCCGCCACAACCAACAATACTCATAGTTATTGTGGCGGCATATAGGAAAAATCTCATTTGGATTTGCAATTTTCAGAATTGAAAAATATTGTTCGTGAGTAAGGAATTTAATCAACACCAAAGGCAAAGGCATCTGCGCCTTGGCCGCCATAGGTGGATAATGTGCCTTTATTGACAAACAGGTATTCACCCTTTTCAAGTTTGGTGTTGGGTATAATCTCATAGCACCCGTCTTTAATTTTTTTGACGGAGTAGGTGATGACATTTGACGCCGTAGCGTTCTTTCCACCGAATACAGCCGTTTTCATCCACTTGCCAATGCGCTTCTTTTTCTTGATATCCGCTTTATACAGACCGAACCAGCCTGTAGGATCACCGTTCGCCTCGACCATCGCAACAATAAAATGGACGCCGTCTGATTGTGCCAGGCGGACGGAAGAAGCGACCCCGTCCATCTCAAAGACAGTTTCAGCACCGCCCATTCCAAGGGCTTTCATTTTAGTCGTAAACTTTACCGGGTTTTTCTCCAGCTTTTGTAGGACATTCTTCTGGGCGTTGTAATAATTGATTTCATTGAGAGTTTCAGGAACGGGTTTTGTTTGAGCTTTAAGCGATGCTGAAAATAGCACCACGAATGCAAACAGGAGGTTCTTACTAAACATAGTCACGTATTTAAGGTTAAATTTTCAATTCTTTTGAGTAATTGGTGGACAGTTTGTAGGTGCCACCTGTGCTTACCTTTGCGATAAGTCAGTATATGTTCACGATTAAGTTCATCGACAATGGAGCGGACAGATAACAATCCTTTACTGTTCAGCCTCTTGATGGTCGGTGCAAGGGACAAAGCAAACAAATCCGCGTTGTTCCGGTTACGAGCCGACAGGATAACTTTACCATAGTTTCCAAAGCTGCGGCCTTGCTTCTTTGCTGCAGCCATGGCTTCTTTTGTCCGAACACTGATCTGTCTTCGTTCATACTCCGCAAATGCTGCCATAATATGGATCATGAGGTCATTTGCGTTTGGCAGATCGACCGCAACAAACTTCACCTTGGACTTCATAAGAGAGGAGACAAATGCAACATCGCGGGCAAGACGGTCAATTTTAGCAATGAGAAGAATAGCCCCATCTTGGCGACATTGTTTAAGCGCTTTCCGAAGTATTGGTCGTTTGTCGCGGGAGCCACTTTCAACTTCAATAAACTCACTTAACAATTCAAACCGGGAGGCTGTAGCGAAGTCTCGCACAGAACGCTGCTGAGCTTCTAATCCAAGACCGCTTTTGCCTTGTCTATCCGTAGAAACACGGTAATAGGGTATCGCTTTTGACATGGCTGACCAATTCGCACAAATGAATATCGAAGCTGGGTAATAGCCTAGCGTTCAGAGGTAAAGGAACCCTTACCTTTGAACGCTGCGCGTCATTTGTCCGCATATGTGGTGCTATTGTAACTGACAGAATTTCTTACAAATCAATATCCTGCTGAATTGCCGTCGATGCAAGTTCATTGATACAGGCAGTATTTTGTTCAACTACGAAGGTTCCTTTGTATATGAACAAATTTTTACTTAATCATTTTGGGGTATAAAAAATCGTATGAGATTTTGCTAGAATCAAAAAAGATTTAGATTTGTCTCTCATTATTCCTAACCACCTAAACCTTCTACTATGAAAAGAAAGTCGATCGGCATTTTTATGCCGTTTTTCTTGTGCCTTATTACTTTTTTGGCATGTCAAAAAAGTAACTCTAATTTATCCCCGTCAACCGATTCCGAGATTTCATCTTCACTAAGCTTGGCAGAAGCAAAGGCTTGGTTTACCAATAGCCGGAATTCGGCTGCTTCGAAAAACGGTGAAGCAAGCCGTCCATTCTCGAATCCTATCCCAGACTGGTCAAAAGCCATTAATACAGTAGACAAAGACTGGTATGTGATTGAACTGCCAATACGCTTCGACAAATCTGTAGGATTTAATACGCGCGCATCCGACAACGTTGAAGAAAAACCCACAAATACCAAAACCAGCCTGGTAATTTTAAAGCATAAAAAAACCGGCGTTCTACGATCTGCCCTTATGCACCTTACAGCAGGATCTGAAGTAAATCTCCAAAATATTAATTACGGTAGGAGAACAAATCTCAGTGGTACCGTCTTATTTACTACAATGGAAGGCGAATTCTTAAATGGATGGGTTTATGAGAATGGAAAAATAAAATCAAGTATAAAAAATAAAACAGAAAATACAGCTAGCCGCATGGAGCTGCCAGATGATTGTAGGACGATACAGATTGATTGGTATGAGCAAACCTGCACGACATACCCAAACAATACTGAGATTTGCTCGGGCTGGGTCTATACCCATTCCAGCTATCAGACCGTATGCACAAGCGATGGGAGTGGAGGGGGTGGAGGCACTGGAGGTAGCGGTGATGATGAATTTGATCTAGCCGCTGAAGCTCTTCTTTTTGCCGAGATGATGGATAAGTCAAGCAGCCCGGAGGAGAAAAGTACCACGTTCACAACGTCGACAATGGCGCAAAAAGCGTTTCAATGGATCGTTGTTCAACAAAAAAGCGGGTCATGGAAAGTGACATCGTATGATATTGCAGAGGGATACAACTCGAATAATACCGGAGCAATTATTTATAACATTATTCATGAACGGTCTAGCATATCTGGTAATACGTCTCTCTTTAGAATTCGAAAATCGCCAATTGTCCCCCAAGGACCAGGTATTCCTCTCTTATTGCTAGGCTGGAGTGAGTTCACTAATTCCGTGTCAATTGCTTCAGATTACAAGTCTGGAACGGTTACAGTGGCAGGTTCTTTAACGAATTTTGGTGTTCCGGTAAGTTTTCATTCGCAGTATTGCACAGTTCGCGTTCATTAAAATAAATACTAGTAATTTTGGTGGAATCAATTAAATAATATGTTATTGCGATCAAGCGCTATTGTCCTTTTCCTGCCAATTATCGTATTGTTAAACGGTCGCTGTAACTTATCGAGTAAGTCAAAGGATACGCCACTTAAGGAGGTTGAGGGATATGTCGAACTTTCAAATCAATTGTTTGAAAAAACCGATAGCAATGGCTCACCGATAAATTTGGCAGGAGGAGATACAGCCTCTTTGTTTAATAATGATAGAAGATTGATTATCTGGAAACATTTTTTAATAGACGTCGTTTCCAGTAGGCTTTCAGATGAGAGTGGATACTTGAGAACGGATACCGTTGGATACACCTTTTATGATTTAGATAAGCAAAGTTATATTTGGTTTGACAAACTTTCTCTGGATGCGAGCGTTACGCGAAAAGGGAAAATGTCTGAACCTGGAGGTTTTTTTTCAAAGACCGCTCAAGTGGATCCGTTTAATTCCATTGCAGATTCTACCTGGACTGTATCAGCATCGGTGCTTGATGGGAAAAAAATATCCATAGTAAACTTTATACCCTATGGTGGCGAATACGATGAATATGCTTCTCGTGCACGGGTTTGGGTAGATATGGAGATACAGAATTTCCCCCTTCAGTTAAGCTACATCCTTTCTGAAAAAATAGGAAATGGGTTTGTTTATAAAATGCAATTTGCCGTTCCCGAAAGTTCGGCAGTAATGGTTACTTCTTTGAAATACCAGCAAGCTAAACTCGATGATACGATGATTGCTATATTTAAGGCTTGGTCCAATAAAGTAGACTAAAACAGAGTTTTATCTGCTATCACAAATAGAAGAGCGACTGCAGGTATCCTGTAGTCGCTCTTTAACTGAATAACGTAGAAATTTAGAGTGATCGCCTCGTTTTCCTGAGTCTAGGTGTCAAATTATTCAAAGTCAATCCGGAAATAGCATTCAAATGAAATTGAGAGCATTTTGGTTCAATATAGGGACGCGTTGGAACAACGCAAAACCTTGGAGCGAACTATAGTATAGGTGCTTTGAATGAAAAAACTCCTGGCAGCGGGTGTTAATTTCAAAACACCTACGTTCCATTTAAAGGAGAGAAACCAACTAAAATAATCAGAGTAGAAAAACATAGAGCATTTGCCAGCATTGCGAGAGAGTTTGGGCTGCCTGCCGACCGTATTTCAATTATCTGCCATGCAATTGAAGTGAATAAAAAACAAAACAGTGCCTCAGTCATATGCAGGCCATTCCTCAAACTGGGATCACTCACGTCTCATTCAGAATCATTATCTCTCCCGTTAAAACACCTGCTTTTCTCATAAATTAATACAATAATTTTCACTGTTGTATTTCGCCGGGTATATTTTCTGATAGTTAAAAATTAGCTATATGGATTCATCCTCTACCATTTTACAGGACAGTGTTGCACTGTGGGTTTTTTTGAAAAATAATGCTGGAATGGACAGTGTATTCTATGACCAGTTTTTACTTGATGGAGAGGTCGGGGCGCCAGGTTTGTATTTTAATCTTGGAATCCCGAAAGGGCGAAATGGTTTTGAACGGGATTTGTTACAACACGGGATAGGGTCAGAGAGACTGCTCGTTGCTTTTTTTAAAACCTTACAGCCATTTTCGCAGTTAATGAGTGAATTGTGTGTGTTTTTTGAAAAGCATAAAATTAAAGAGACTGGGAGTAGCCTGAAGGTCGTATTCGACTTTGATAAGGCTGCCGGCGCAGGGTTGGAATTCGATCTGAAACATTTTCGACAAACATTAGAAAAACTAACAAAGGCCAAGATGCTGCTTGGTTATTATCATCTAACCAATAATCATTTCTGGCCTCTGATCCATGTTTTCCAGGATAAGCTTGTGGGAAAAACCGCTGCGAACCCAACTGTGAGGCGTTGGGTAGATGGCTATAAAAATAATGCCCAGAGGATTAGCGAACCATCAATTGAAACGCCTGTGACAGGTAATGTGAAGCTTGATAACGGATTATCACGGATCATGGTACTTTGGCGAAACTATATTGAAGCCTGCCGAAGATTAGGAGATACACACGAACAATTCAGGAAAAAAATGAGTGAACTACTTGACATTAAGGATGATTGTCAAACCGCCAATGAGGCCGTGGCACCTTGGGACGCAACTGACCTATACTATTCTGAATCCGATTTCTGGCCCGGCACTTTTCTCGATATGATGTTTTTAACCTTAGAGGATATCGAAGTCCTCCCGGATATAGAAAGGCAAAAGGAATATGAACAGCTAGGGAAAAAATTAGAAATGTATCTTAATACGCTACCGATACAACAGCATGAGACCGATGTATTTTTAAAGGAGTTGATTGATCTACTGAACCTACCTGTCTGGAAAAGACGATATGAACTATATGCTGCCTGGGTGCTCACCTTGATTGATAAAAGCTTCACTTCCATGTCGACAGTATTTCATTCTGTAGATGAAAAACTTATCCTGAGTTTTAGAGCTACGCATTTGGCAACGGTGGATGCCGGAGGGGAATCGTTGGAGCTATGGTCTGAGGTACGTAGTCCAGTACACCAGCCATCAGGAAAAGGTCGGAAGGAGAATGTTCAGCCGGATTATTCCCTTTTTGTCGGAGCCGACCATCTTCCAGATCGTTGTCTGGCAGCGGTAGAAGTCAAACAGTATCGCACCCCCAGCATCAATAATTTCAGCAATGCGCTTAATGATTACACTAAGGCGTTACCTAATGCGCATGTGTTTTTGGTCAATTATGGTGGGATCCCCGGGGCGCTACCTTCTAGATTGAACCAGCCAGAGCGATCTTTTTACTTCGGACAGATCAAGCCCGCCTCAACGGTTGTCGATAAATTTATTAACGCACTCAAAGCGAGGCTACCGGCTTCTGGTCCTATACCATTTGAAAATTTTTCCAACTTGTATATAGATGAATTGTTCGTGGATATCTCCCAGTCTTTAAATAATCGTGAATACAAAGAATTTCTTCAGACTTTTTTGACGGATAAAATCAATAAAGGCCAGGTAGGCCGTCTTATAGCGGTCGACACTGATATTCGTGGCGATTGGAACAAACCTACAGTAAAAAATGTCGAAGAAATGCTACTGTTTTCTTTCAGTGGGTCCACGGATTTTGTCCGTTTTATTACGCCTAATTTCAAAGGGCTAGTAATTACAGACCAGGACGGCGTAAGCGACATTAAAGAAGCAGGTATTTCTATACAAGTAATCGAGTTTCCAAAGGATAAGAAGTTATGTGTGAGAAATTGATCAAGAGAAGCTTCAGCTTACATTCTTTGCCGCGTTATCTAGATAAACGTTTATAGAGTCGGAATCATAAAGAATAATTTTCTTTTCTGGCTGAGTGAAACGGATTTTCCCTTCGTTCCGAAGTTTTTGGAGTGTTGTTTTGCTTGTTATATGAAGACGCAACATTGCCTCTTCACCTGAAATCCATTTATCGCCTTTAGTCTCTAGGTGCGCCTTTATGTGATCGACGGCTCGATCCAGCAAGGCGAAAAAGGCTTTATCTTCCATGCAAATGACTTCCATATCCGTTCGGTGTAAAGCAATTTAAGGATTATCCGACAATCCGGCTATTGTACTCGTCCAGAACATTAGAAGGGAGACTTTTCAGATAGATTTCAGTTGTTTTCAAACTGGAGTGCCCAAGCATGGCGCTGATGGCATTCATCGGAACTTCGGCCAACATTGCCTGCGTTGCAAAGGAGTGGCGGCTCACGTAGCTGGTCAGATTGCTTTCGATACCGCAGAGCTGGGCAATTTCCTTTAGCTTTTGGTTATAACGTTTTCGTGCCCATTGAATGTCTCTGTCCATGAGAGCAGGGGTATTTCTGTTGACAATCGGGAAGATATATTCAGAGGAAGGCTGAGCGGTAAGGTAGTAGTCCAGGATTTCTTTTAATCCGCCTGTTACACGAATGTCGTATAGCTTTCCCGTCTTGTTCCTGCGATAAAATATTCTACCGTTCCGCAAGTCTGTTCTTTTCAGACAGGCCATGTCTTTAAAGTTCATGCCATACATCATATAGCTGGCGAGGAAATAGTTTCGTGCATGGAAACAGGGATGAGAAGAGTCGAGGCTTAGGGTAACGATCTTTTGAATATACTCACTTTCCAAAGCCCGTTTTTCTGTAGGGGTTGTTCTGATCTTGTATTGTTCAAACGGATACAGCTCTTCTTCTACAACACCCGACTTAATTCCTTTATTGTAAATGGCTCTAATGGTTCGCATATATACAGCCAGACCGTTTAGCTGATTGCCGGCAGCAAGATGATAGTTTTCAAAACTCATCAGGAAGCGATAAGTGATCTCACTAAATTTTAAATCCTGAATCCGGTCGTCCCAGGCGTTGGCCTCCTTGGTTCTGGGCCCGCCTTTTCGTTTGGCAACGGGACGACCTTTATTGTACGTCTTAAGCGCAGCAACTGTTCCCTCGTATGATTTGGCGGTACCTATCCGGTTAGCTTTTCTTAAAGCGGCAATTTGCTCGGAAGCAAAGTCAAAGAAGGATGGCGACTGATCCTTCTGGTCAATTCGGCTGCGTAATTCTGCGACGGACAGGGTGGATAGAATGCCAGACTCATGGAGTTTCAGAATAATGTCCATGGCATCCGCCCTCTTTTTCTGAATAATGTTGTTGAGCCGGGAAACCGTTTCTGTGCCGGTATAGGATCTCTTGACGACTTTAGCTTTGTCGTCCCAGTCCTTTTCCTTTAAGCTAATGCCCAGGGGCAGAGAGGTAGTGCGTCGGAAATGGCCCAGCCGCATAATAAGTGGGTATGCTCCATCAAATCGTTTGCGCCGAGTGTCGAGCGCAATCACCACATTTGTGTGTTTCATAGTTGCAAGGTACAAATTCATTTGCACACCATTTGCACACGCTTTTTGGTTTAAAGTGATTCAATATGGTATCGCTAATCGAATTTAGTATTGATAATCAGTATTTTAATTTCATATTGGACCATATCGAACCACAAATCCCGCGACTGTTAATCAGAGGGTCGCTGGTTCAAGTCCAGCAGGGGGAGCGGTTGAAAAGGGTCATACTCATAAGTATGTCCCTTTTCTATTTCTCCTTGTAGCTTTGCTGCAGCATTTAAAAGCATAAGTTGATTTCTAAAACTGGAGAAATGAATGAACAAAACCAAGGCAATCTTTTTGCTGCGACAGATATCGCTATTTACCATCTAATTTTTATCGGTAATCTTATAGAAAACACGATTAATTCATTTACAGAAATTATTGGAAGAATCGATGATTTAGCTGAAAATTCACTTTGGGTGTCTACTAACTCAATTATTATCATTCATACGATTTCTTTTTTAGATGAGTATAATAATTTTATTAAATCTGAAGATTCGGATTTAAATGCCACAATTAAAGCAATTAAGAAAACTGTAAAACCTGCTATCAAGCAAATTAATGAATGGAAGGATTTGAGAGATTTTAGAAATAACGTCCTGGCACATAATTTAAGAAGTGAGAAGATGGCGGTTTCAATCTTTAATCGTGGTTTGGGTTCTTATGATATACCACAAACAGGTGCTGATTTCGCAGTTTTAGTTAATTGTGTATCTATGATTAAAAAGACTTTTCAGTCTGCGTTTAGAGTTAAAATAGAACAAGTACAAAGGAGAATAGATCAGCAAGAGTATGCTTTAAAAGAAAAAAGATTTAAAAATGGAAGTGAGGCGGAAGTGGCTATTTCAAGAATAACTCAAGAAATAAATGAAAATATTTTAAAGTTAAAATCAGATAGCGGGGCTTAGTTGGATTATTCCTGTTTAAGTTTCAGTATGTAGCAGAATTGTTAAATAAGCCCTGTTTTACCCACCTGATGATCACCGTCTTCACTTTAATAATGTCTGGTTCATCTGTACTACTCTCCATACGTACTTTTCATCTTTCTCAACTTTAAGGTAGTACCCATTCATATTAACATATTGTCTATCATTTAGATTTAAAATATCTGTGCCAAATAAAACTGGCAAATTAACAGACTTGCTTATAGGGACGAATCTGTTTGTTTTTTTGGCAAGTCTTTTCATATTTTCATCAGCATCAACGAACTGACTTATAAATACATCGAAGTACCCATTACAATAATCAATGAGAACATATAGGTTCAGCGTAGTTAGATCTTCTGTTTTATACTGTTTCTTATACCAGTCAACGACATACTTAATACTGTCTATCACATCAGATTCCTTCCCAAAATCATAGTTGATCTTCTGTGCGATAGCTCTGAAAGAAGCAATTGAAAATAATGTTACGAGAATGAGGACTATTTTTTTCATGTTTTTAAAAACTATTTTCCGTTAAAAAGAAATGGTTTTAGTTTGAACCACTCTGTAAGATTTTGTTTTTCCGTTGTATGAAAAGAAGTACTCTCTACCGCCACCAAAGGAAATATTAGCCCCTTCAGTTCCTTTGGTAACAATAAAATTACTTAATTGAATAACAATTTTACCGCTACTAATCTTTATTGGGTGTACTTTGATCGCATGGAGTGAGGAGGCCGATCCTAAATATTTAAGAGGCTCATCTCCTAACAACTGTATAGGATGTCCATCAATTTTATCAGGCAACTCAACCACATCCTCATTTATCAGATAAATAGTGGTAGCTGCGCTTCCATTATTATACTTCGGTAGAGCTGATAGATGATTTTTTATTGCCATTTGATACAGCCTTGCTGTGTCATCATTTTGTGGCAATCGGAAAGAAAAGAGGAAGATTGAAAATATTATTAATATTTGTTTCATTTTTTAGTTTTTGAAGGTGCTGATTGGAATAGTTGCAACAACCCCAGTTTTATTATAGATATAAATGGTACCATCTTTCATTCCAAATACGTATTCGGTCTTTTTTCCAGTAGTTATATCCTGTTTTGAAGGTGGCTGTACCCACATTGCCGTAGCGCCTGGTACTTTTTTTGTGCCGCTAGGATGGCTATGAAAATCAACATCACTAATTGAAGCTACCTTGCCTTTTGAAGGATCTCCTACGCCTCCCGACTTACTTGCCTTTACATCTCCATTGACAAGGTTTCCACTATGTTCTTGATTATTACTTGCTTTTGTCCCCCCAGTTCCATCATCTTTTGAGACAATTTTGACCATCTTTTCCATTTTTTTTTCTGGTTGTATCTGCACTACGTTTTTCATAACATCTCCAGAAAAATCTCCCTCATTTATTTTAGTTTCGGTTTGAGCGGCAGCTTCAGCAGTAATAGGCTTAGTCCATCCCTTTTGGGCATAATTATCTTTGCCATACATTTCCGTAGTCGTTTGTGTGGTCTTAATAACATAAACTTTATTATCATCTTTACCGTCAGTTCCAATATATTGACCTTGCTCGTCATAAAAATCCTCAGGTAGTCGTCCATCAGGATCGTTGTATCTAATTGGGATATTGTATGCAAAAATGATAAGGCGTCCAGCTTATCTTATCATTCAAAGTATTCAAAACTTTCACTTTAGAAATTTTTTTTGCCGAAAAGGCAAACCTGCTTCTTTTATAATAAATCAGTATTACCGAATGGAGTAGTATTTCAACTTAGAGTTTTCTATGGAGGATAGAAATCGGAGACAGGATTTAGGGTTATTTGCACCCGATAAATTATCAAATTTCAAGCATACCAAATAAATAACAATTGGAATTTAACTTGCTCATTCTACCTTGGAAAGCCTAAACTCGAAGCGTTTTTGATTATTCATTATATAGCCACCGTTGTTAAAAACCATTTTTATTAAGGCTATTTTCCTCCAATAATAATTTATCTGACGTCACTGTATAGACACGGTGTTAAAATGATACGTCTAAATAGACTTCAAAAACCATTAGTATTCAACAAAAACCATCGCCCCACTTGTTAAGTAGTTATTTTCATTTTATTAAGTTCTTTTTTTGTAAAAATGCTTTTAAATCATCCATTGAAACGAACCGTTCAACAACTTTGCCATTTCTATCAAAGATAACCCCTTGTGGTATAAAAGTAATGTCCATATAATCACCAAGTTGTCGTTCAGAATCCCAGTAGCTCGGCCACGGAAATTTTTGCTTTTTCTCAGCGCCAGTCCAATCTTCCATCTGTTTTTCATCTATTGCCATTGAAACAAACGTCATTTGTCTTTTATTAATTTGGACGAATAACTCTTTCAAATCCGGTACTTGTTTAATGCAAGGGACACACCAGGAGGCCCAAAAGTCAACAAAAGTAAATTCCGATTTCGATAGCACGTCTTTTAAGCGAATTTTTTTTCCTGAATTGTCTTGAAATTCTAATTCTTGGCTAACCCCAATTTCTATTATGCGTTTTTCACGTTCCGAATAACTTTTTAATTTATTCCAGGAACTACTAGATCTGATTCGGCTGGAAAAAAGGTAGAGGCTGGAATCAATTAGGCTAAGGGGAAGCATTTGCCTCTGATCATAAAGCAAAGACAAGACATAATTTTTGTCGGGATGGTCTTTGATTTTGTTTAATACAGCACGTTCGAACTCAAGGTAGCGTCCATAGATGTAACCCGACCGGGGTATGAAACTGTATGATTTGCGTAGTTCTTTTTCGTTATATTCCTTACCTTTTAATAAGCTACCTGGTATATCGAAATATAAAAATCTATGTTGATAGATAAACTCGTTTTCTCCTCCTGTTACTAATACGTCATCAAAAAATTTTGTAAAATAGACTTTGATTACTTCGTCGCCTTTGATATAAAAACGTCCCGCCCACGCAGCACTATCGTTACCGCTTTCAAGTTTCAAAAGGATCCACCTGTCATCTAAACTATCCTTGACGGAAATTTGTGTGATTGAGTTATTTTTAATTGAATCTAAAAAAAAGGACACTTTTTTCTCATCATCAAAAGCGACAAGTTTGAAATCCTGAATATCTCTTTCGAACTGAGTGTAAACGATAATTTTGCCATTTAAAGATTGCGAGTTCACGCACAACGTTACAAGTTGGAAGATCAGACTAGATAAAAATAATCTCATATATAGAAAGTATAGAAAATAAAAAGAGAACGACTCTTGTCGCTCTCTTAAATTGACTTTTTTCAGTAAGCGCACTCTCCATGATAGAACCCTTGAGATTGGTTTGTATCATAACACTCGCAAGACGTGTCGGGAACACTGGGTGTACTTCTACATAATCCACTATAGTACTTTCTCACGATAGCATCATAGCCGGAACAGGTGGTGTTTGTTTTACAAACTGCCGGATCACCGCCGGGGTCAATATTACCTCCTTTGATTTCTCCGAGTTCTTCACGGCTTAATTGCTGGAACCCGCTTGGGATGTTGAAATGATATTGTTTTCTCATAAAATTAAAGTTTGAAACCGAATCTAGTTATTTCAGGCGCCATTAAAAAAAATATTTATGCATGATGTAGGGGATATACTTAATCTATACTACTAATCTCGGATTTTGTAAGTGTTTAAATTATTAACCAATTTTACTTCATTACTCCAAAAAATTAATTGCTTTGGATTTTCTCTGTCAAAATTTTTAAAACTTACTGAGTTATAGTTGAACCCTAGTTTTACGGACTCAACTTTTGATTTTCCTTCCTTTAAAGAAAGAGCAATATTAAATTCGATTGCTTGATTGGGTTGCAAAGTTATATACTCCATTTGCTGAGCATCACAATTTACATTTGTTAAAAAAACGTTTTCTGAACTCGTTACCCAATTAATAAGTGGCCATGCACAACCAGGCAAAGAAACCTCAATTGCAGTATCTTGCAAATTCGTAATTGTAGCAAGTGCAAAAAAACATTCATTCTTTGACGTCTCATTCCCCACACTGTAAGGTGTTCCTTTTGCGACAACTGATAATCTCACATTTATTAAATCCAGAGATTTACTATTCTGCGAATAGGATAAATCATTTGAAACAATAAATAGGAAAAGAAACAATGTTTTATACCGATTTGTAATTCCCATGACTTGTTGTTTTATTAAATTAGTTGCTTTTAGTAATGATCGTACTGGTCAAGAACATCTAAGGCATAGGTATAATCAGTTATTACTTTCAGGAGACCCGATGCCTCATCAGTGCTTAGAACTTTCGTTCCTGTCACATTAGCTAAAAGCCTAACAGTATGTTTTAATTCTTCTAATTGCCTGGATTGTTCCTGTAGCCTTTTTTCATTTACGGCATATCCTTTTATTAGATAGTCTTTGAGTATCTTGTTGGCCCAAATTCGGAACTGGGTTCCTCTGGGAGACTTTACCCGATAACCAACGGAAGTGATGACATCCAGGCTGTAGGAAGTGACGGGTTTGTCTGAATTTGCAATATGCAAAATATGCATATTGCTTTTTTCTTCGAGCTCTTTCTCCTTGAAAATGTTGCGAATATGCCTGGATATAACAGATTGATCCCGGCCAAATAGCTCAATCATCTGAGCTTGGGTAAGCCAAACCGTTTCATTTTCCAGCTTTACGTCAATAGCCGTTTGACCGTCCACGGTCTGATAAATTATGACTTCGCCTTTGTTCTCCATAATTATAAATTTATTGTTTCTGTTTTAAATAGTGTTTATTCTTATACTCGTTCCTACAAGCGCTACTCATTAAATGCCACCACCCAAGCGCCTCCCGGATAAACTCCGTACTGGCCCCGGAACGCTTCATAACGGTCGAGAATGCATGCCGTGCCACATAGGTCGTTACACTTTTATCTATTCCTACCTTCTTCCGGATTTTTTTCATCCAGTCATTAATCGACTGGATAAAAACCTCAATTAACTCATATTGGAGTATGGGTGTAATATCAGGCGATAATACCGGGAAAATGTAATTACCTGGACTCGTGTCCTGGTTAATCCACCGGTTTACGATAACCCTAATTCTTTAGCAATAAATACCGTGATAGGCTGGATACTGCCATCCCGGTCCGATGCTCCTGTAATAATTTATCGATGCAATAAAGTACAATAGATAATAACCTCCCTGGCTCAGAAAGTGGTTCTCTAAAAATTGGAAAGCGATGTACTGACCCGTTTGGGAGCCGGGTACCCAATGGGGAAACTTCCGTATCAGTCTTTCCACTTCTTCGCCCATGTCAAAACCAGCTGACAAAAAACCAACGAATACAAATAGAAACAGCTTCATATATACTCACAACATTGCTGTTCAGACTCGGTGAGAATGAAATCACCAAAAAGTTGGCAGAATTTTCACGTCCAGCGTCCACGCAAATCCATCCGCCCGCAAGATCACCGAACCTTTATATGGCCGCTACCAGAACAAATCCCGCATGTAATCTGCCGCAGCTTATTGCTGCGCGCATAGTGGCCGGTGTAGCTGTTCATATCGTACCAGTCGTACTCCATAAAATATCCCTGACCGCGGCAGTTACTGCAAACAATGAAGGGTGAAGCGGAACTTTGTTGCGCGTTGGCGAGCGAAGCGACCGGGATATTCTTGTCGAAAACCAGCTTTCCTTTCGCATCCAAATAACAAATCGTGTAGGTGTTGCCGGAACATGAATACGCAGAAACGAGCGCAGTGGTTCCGTGGTAGGTGATATAGTGACCCGGTTTGTGCTTTAAATGATAAATCTCCTTTCCGCATGGATCTTCCGGAATCTTTTCCGCAGCCTGTTTTTGGTACTGTGCCACGACCGGATTTTTTGCCGGCTTTTCAAAAGATTTATAATAAGCATTCAGTTCCGAACCTGCGGTTTTGCTGATACGTTCGCGTTGCCCTGGTGTTAATGCCGCATGAAAGTCTTTTACGTAATAGGGCCGGTTCAGCACAAAAAGGTAACCGGCATAAAAATCATGATTTATCACCTCCTTCACCACTGGCATTATGATCTCGACCTTTTCCTCATTAGAGAATCCCTCGATCTCCAGGGCTCCATAGAACTGGTAGCTGGCCGCCATCGTAAATTCCTTGTTTTTGAGAACCGGCAGATACAGGGAAACCAATGAATCCCGGATCTCCTGCCGTGAAGCAGTATGCGACTGATTGAAGGATATGCGGAGTTCCAGCACACATTGATCCTCCCACGACCGGTCAAGGCTGCTATAAGTAAATGTCTCGCCAACCGCCTTTTTACCGGTAAAAGAATTGAGTAACGTATCAATGGTGAGTTTTAGTTTTCTTACAGCAGACGTATCGGTCATTTTTTTGGATTCGCTAACAAATCGTGCACACCATTGCCATTCCGATATTCCTTTGTCCAGATTATTCGAAACCATCTCAACGGTCGTGCTGATACAGCCCGGAAAAACGATAGCTGGCGAAAGTACAGGCGCTCCTGTCTTCGTCACCGAATCCAGTGACCCGGCCAGCAGCGCCAAATGATCTTGCGGCTTGTCGAGCACGGCATACACGCGATTTACGGTTGTAAGCAGGTTGCGGGCAAATTCATCGTCAGCTATTGGTACCCGGCGCTGACTATTTGCCTTTGTAATCACTAATATGGAAAAGAAAAAAATAAGGGGAATTCTCATATATTAAATTAACAATTACCCGACAACATAAAATACCGTTGACCGGGTATTTATAGTACAAACCCGGCTCGGTTGCGTTTCCATGCGTAAAACAATACAGGCACATATTAATTACTACTGCCGGACGATAATACATACCTGTTCACACCCCTATGCGGATTCCTTAGCACTTTAGGGTGGAAGTCTAGTCTCTTCCGGATTGTAATGATGATATTGCTGGTATGATGCTGCCACTTTTCGTTGCAGGCACATCTGCCGCCACTACTACAATAATCAACGGCGTTTCAAAATGACAGCAACTACCAGCAAACCTCCGGCCAGGACCTCAAAAAAATAAATTTTGCGCAACCGATCGGCTTCGCATATATTTGCAACCGAACGGCTTCATATTAATAACACATGAGACGAGACATTTTTCAGGCAATTGCAGACCCCACCCGCCGGGCTATACTGGTACTGCTGGCCGTACAGGCCATGACACCCAATGCCATTGCCGAGCATTTTGAGATTAAAAGGCAATCTATTTCCAAACACCTGCGCATCCTCTCCGAATGCGACCTGCTCAAACCGCGGCAGGAGGGCCGGGAGATCTTCTACGAACTCAAAATCGATAAAATGAAAGAGATCGATATCTGGCTCGACCAGTTCCGGAAGATTATGGAACAAAGCTTCAAACAACTCGATGACGTATTGTACACTTTAAAAAATAAGAAAAAATGAACTTGCTATTTGATTTTACCGTCGACAAAGCGGCTCAAAAGGTATTCATCACACGCGAGTTTGATGCAGACCTGTCGCTCGTATGGGATGCCTTTACCACTGCAGAACTGCTCGACCAGTGGGTAGCGCCCAAACCCTGGACATCGAAAACAAAATTTATGGACTTCCGGGTGGGCGGACGCAGATTTTACGCCATGGTAAGCCCCGAAGGAATGGAACGCTGGGCTATTCAGCAATATACTTCCATTAGCCCCAAAACCAATTTCAAGATGCTGAATACCTTTGCAGATAAGGATGAAAATCCTCAGCTGCCGGGTTCCGACTGGGATTACACATTTAGTGAGCAGGACGGCAAGACCACCGTGCATATTATCATTTACAACGAATCGCTTGCCCGTATGGAGAAGATGATTGAAATGGGCTTCAAAGAAGGGTTCACGATGAGCATGAGCAATCTGGAAAATCTGTTGCAGACCTTGTCTAACCGGTCCTGATCATTGCTACCTGGCGCATCAAAAACAAAATAAGCGGCACCTACGCTCTCACTAATCTCATAGTTTACCCGGCAGGTAATGGCCGGGTAAACTATTTACGGCCTCCGCTATTGTTTGCCTGCACCGCAGCTACGTTTCGGAAAAAAACAATGTAACCGGGCATTGCAATTATGTTGTTAAAAACAAGTACCGCGTACATTAAAACTTCATTAAATCCATGGCGGACATTATGAAAACTTAGTTTCCCCGCACCTCCTTTTCTACAGAAAGAAGTATTTTTATCGAAACCGCTGTATATGCCCACCACCCTCCTTACTGCATTGCTTTTTATAACAACACTGGTTTCTGCATCTGCTAACCGACTCACAGATGCGCCAACCCATTCAACCCAGGTAGCTGTAGGCTCTTATCACGTGCTGACTATCAAAAACGGGGCGCTCTATGGCTGGGGCGACAACACACAGGGCCAGTTGGGCCTTGGCGCCGTAAGTATGGAGTATGCTCCGGTACGTATTGGCACAGATAATAAATGGAAGATGGTGGCCGCCGCCAATTTTCACAGTCTTGCCATCAAAGAAAATGGTACACTTTGGGCATGGGGCTGGGGCAATAGTCATGAAATGGGATTGGGCCAGGCTACATCCAAAACACTGGTACCTCTGCAGGTAGGAAAAGATACCAACTGGATGTCGGTATCTACTGCACCCGACAACTCGGTAGCACTTAAAAAAGACGGTAGTCTCTGGGTATGGGGCAATAACGTGAATGCAGCCCTGGGCGTGGGCAAAACGGCCAACTCATCCGTCTACATACCCACCCGGGTGGGCAAAGACAATGATTGGGTAAAAGCTACAGCCTCCCAGCATATGATACTGGCCATTAAAAAAGACGGCAGCCTATGGATATGGGGTCGAAGAGGTGGCAGTTCCATCTTCGGCGTACCGGCTGCGCCCGATGTGGTCACAAGCCCTCAAATGCTGGGTGCCGATAAAGACTGGAATCATATATACGTACACAACCGGCATGGATTTGCATCAGTTGTTGCTGTTAAAAACAATGGCACCTGCTGGGGCTGGGGCTCCAATAAAAGCGGCAAACTGGGCCCGGGCCACAAAGAAGATATAGCAACCCCTGTAGCTTTACCCCTGCCAACTCCCGTGGCCTCAATGGCTATTGATAACAATCATAGCATTGTGGTAAAAGGAGATGGTTCCCTCTGGCATGCCGGCTCGTTTCTGAAAAATATTGCCGTAAAAAGCAATGAGATCAATCAATCTGTGAGCTTCATACCACTGCGCATCGATGGTAAATGGGCTGCTGTATACAAAGGCATGAATTTTACACTGCTGCTCGATCAGCAGGGCCAGTTCTGGACCTTTGGCACCAACGACAAAGGCCAACTGGGCAATGGGTACAAAAACAGTAGCTATACTCCAACAAAAGTAGCCTTCCCCTAAGCAAAAATTATCTGCCGGCTCATCTAAGGGAGTTTATTTATAATAACTATTGCCGCCAAACTCACTATTTCCAAAATCGCCAGGAGCCTGCGGTTTGGAATGACCTGTTGCGCAAGCAGATCGATAAGCGCCCCTATTATCAGGACAGGAAGAGCATATGCCGCCCCTATGTACCTACCGGGGTCACCCCCTCCCCGCACCAGGGTAAATATTACATATGGCAGATATAACCCAATAAGTATGTTCCAGATAGTAAGGTTATATTTCATTTTCAACCGTTGAAGCCTGAAATCAGATAAACTATTGACCCTTAAAATACACTATAAATTTTTATTGATTTCTGCCAGTGCGCATCTATAGCTAAATCTGAATAGTTTTAAAAATACAAACAACCTCCTATTCGGCCGCTGCATGACTCAGCACCGAAATACTCCAGGCCCTCCAAATAAAATACCTTACCAATTGCCTGAAACCTTCCAACCGACCTACGAGGGGACGAAATCAGCAGATATTTAAATTTTGGCCAGTAATAAAATTTATTACTGGCCAGAATAAGTAAAAGAAATTGGCCATAAATAAATTTTATTACTCGCCAAAACTTATATTTTTGTATATTTATATGAAAATAAGTAAGTTATGCGGAGTGTTATCGGTCGAATAGAGGAACAAAAGATCCTAAACCAGAAAAAGAACTCCTCCAAAGCGGAGCTTATTGCTGTGCTGGGACGCCGACGCGTTGGCAAAACGTATCTTATACGTAACTACTTTGCCACAGACATTGTATTTGAACTCACCGGCATACACGATGCCAGTCTCCGGATTCAACTGCAAAATTTTACTATTGCCCTGCAAAAGGCCACTAAAAGTCCGATACTCGCTACGGTTCCATCTAACTGGCTCGAAGCCTTCACGATCCTTGAGTCCTTCATTGCAACACTCCCCACCACGCAACCAGCGGTGATTTTCCTGGACGAGTTTCCCTGGCTGCACACACATAAATCCAATTTTCTGCAGGCCTTTGATCACTGGTGGAATAGTTCGGCTTCCAAAAACGCTCATGTCAAAGTAGTAATCTGCGGCTCGGCGGCATCCTGGATGATCGATAAGGTAGTAGAAGCAAAAGGAGGTTTGCATAACCGGGTAACGCAAACAATCCGGCTTCTCCCCTTCACACTGGCAGAAACCGAAGCCTATCTCAAAAGCGAGGACATTAAGCTGGATCGCTACAAGATACTGCAACTCTATATGGCAATAGGCGGCATACCTCATTACCTGCAGCATATTAAAAAAGGAGAAAGCCCGGCCCAGATCATCGACCGCCTCTTCTTTACCAAAGATGGTCCGCTGCAAAAAGAATTCTCCCTGCTATTTGAATCCCTGTTTGATCAGTCGCCACAACATGAAGCAGTCATTCGCGCTCTCGCCAAAAAAGGAATGGGCCTCACCCGTCAGGAGATCATTGATGCAACAGGAGCCAGCTCCGGCGGAGGCATGAGCCGTATACTAAAGGAACTGGAAGAATCTGGTTTTATCACACCCTATATCCCTTTTCAAAAAACGAGCAACGACAGCATTTTTAAACTCTCCGACGAATACTCACTCTTCTATCTGAAGTTCGTAGATAAAGTAAAGACGATGGGTGAAGGCAGCTGGCTATCACAGTTCAACACTCCCTCGTACATCAGCTGGAGTGGTTTTGCTTTTGAATCGGTCTGCCAGAAACATATCAGGCAGATCAAAGCAGCTATCAACATTGGCACAGGTATAAGAACGGGAGTGTCGGCCTGGCGTTATTCACCGCCAAGAGGCAGTAAAATGAAAGGAACCCAGATCGACCTGTTACTTGATCGTAATGACGGCGTCATCAATCTTTGTGAAATGAAATTTTCTAAAGAAATATTTGTCATCGATAAGAGTTATGCGGATGAGCTCGACAATAAGCTGCAGGTATTTGTGCGGGAAACAAAAACAAAGAGTACCATTTTTCCAACTATGATCACTACCCGGGGTGTAAAGAAAAACAGTTACGCTGCCGGTCGCGTGCAAAATGAAGTGACTATGGATGACCTGTTTAATCTTTAACAGAATTAAAGATCGTAATCACAGAAAGTCGGCAACCACTTTAAACCCGATTCCTGTTTAGCCCGCCACACCGTTTACGCTACTTATTATTTCCTGACAAACAATCCGCTAAGCGCCTTCAACCGCAATGTTTTCAAAAAATTTGGCCCGATCAATTTATTCATCGTAATATTGCGATATGGGACTGACGAAATCTGAAATGTTCACCGATAAGCAGAACAGGCTGGCGCAAATGATGAAAGCCCTGGCACACCCTGCGCGTATCGCCATCATTCAGCATCTGGTAAAGGCACAGGCCTGCATCTGCGGCGACCTGGTAGATGAGCTGGGCCTGGCGCAGGCTACCATCAGCCAGCACCTGAAAGAATTAAAAAATGCCGGCCTCATACAGGGCACCATCGAAGGTACCAGCGTATGCTATTGCATCGACCGTAAAGTATGGCAGCAATACCGCAAAGAATTTGACACATTCTTCGTCACCCTGACGATGAATGAAAATTGCTGCTGATTTTTTTTACTCTGATTAATCGCAATATTGCGTTCTAACGATAAAAACAAATAATATGCAAACAGCTGATCAACTCAAAGAGATCGTAAAGCAGAAATACAGCGAGATCGCCCTGCAGGACAAAGAAACCAATGCCGCCTCCTGCTGCGGATCTGGCAGCTGCTCTACCGAAGTGTACAATATCATGACCGATGACTACTCCGGCATGCAGGGCTACAATCCCGATGCCGACCTGGGCCTGGGCTGCGGCCTGCCTACCCAATTTGCTCAAATCAAAAAAGGCGATGTGGTGATAGACCTGGGCTCAGGTGCAGGAAACGATGCGTTTATAGCCCGCGCAGAAACTGGCGACACGGGTAAGGTCATCGGCATAGACTTTACACCTGCCATGATTGAAAAAGCCCGCATCAACGCCGATAAACTGGGATTTAATAACGTAGAATTCAGACAGGGCGATATTGAACACATGCCGGTGGCTGCAGATACCGCTGATGTGATCGTGAGCAACTGTGTACTGAACCTGGTGCCCAACAAAGATGCGGTACTAAAAGAAGTCTTCCGCGTACTTAAGCCGGGCGGTCACTTCAGCATCTCAGATATCGTACTACAGGGAAATCTGCCACCAGCCATCCAGGAGGCGGCTGAGATGTATGCGGGATGTGTATCCGGAGCCATCGATCAAACCCTCTACCTGCAACTTATCAGCAATAATGGCTTTAAAAATATAACTGTTCAGAAATCGAAACCCATCATCGTACCCGACGATATCTTATCGAAATACCTGACGGCTGAAGAAATCCTGCAATTCAGAAACAGCAGTACCGGTATTTACAGCATTACGGTATATGCAGAGAAACCTGTTCAAAGCGCGTGCTGCGAGCCTGGCTGCTGCAACTAAACGATTGAAATATGTCTGCTAATAATTGCGCGCCTGCTGCTCACCGAAAACGCCTCGGTTTCATCGACCGGTACCTGACACTGTGGATATTCCTGGCCATGGCCACCGGTGTGGCCTTAGGCGCCTTCTTTCCTGCTGCACCCGATTTTATCAATCGCTTTTCGAGCGGCACTACAAATGTTCCCCTCGCCATCGGTCTCATCCTTATGATGTATCCGCCTCTGGCCAAAGTGCGTTATGAAAAAATCGGGCGCGTGTTTACCAACACCAGGATTCTCGGCACTTCCCTGCTGCTAAACTGGGTAATTGGTCCGCTTCTGATGTTTGCCCTGGCCATCCTATTCCTGCACAATCAGCCGGAATATATGATCGGCCTCATACTGATCGGCATTGCCCGGTGCATAGCCATGGTCATCGTGTGGAATGAACTGGCAGAAGGTAACCGGGAATATGCGGCTGGGCTGGTTGCCCTCAACAGCATTTTTCAGGTTTTGCTGTATAGTGTGTATGCATACATTTTCATCACAGTACTGCCACCACTTTTCGGACTCAAAGGAGTTACTGTTGATATTACCATCGGGCAGATTGCAGAAACGGTTGCTATCTATCTGGGCATTCCATTCGCTGCTGGCTTCTTAAGCCGTCTCTTGCTAACTAAACTGAAAGGCGAGGCCTGGTACAATGAAAAATTCATCCCGGCTATTTCTCCAATAACCCTGATCGCTCTCCTTTTCACCATCATCGTAATGTTTAGCCTTAAGGGCAGCCTGATTCTGCAGATACCGATCGATGTACTGCGGATTGCACTGCCCCTGGCTATCTATTTTGCTATCATGTTTCTGGTCAGTTTTCTGCTTGGTAAAAGAATGGGCGCAGACTATTCGCAAAATGCGGCCATTGCATTTACCGCCGCCGGCAACAATTTTGAGCTGGCTATCGCTGTAGCTATCGGCGTATTTGGCATTAACAGCGGGCAGGCTTTTGCCGGCGTTATCGGCCCGCTGGTAGAAGTGCCTGCCTTAATAGCACTGGTCAATGTAGCTTTCTGGTTAAGAAAAAAATATTATTCGCCCGCGCAAAAAACCATCTGATATGAAAATTGCCTTCTTCAGCGACATTCACGCCAATCTGCCCGCCCTTGAGGCCTTTTTTGCTGATGTTGAACAAAAGCAACCCGATGCGCTGTATTGTCTGGGCGATCTGGTGGGTTATAATAGCTGGCCCAACGAGGTGGTACAGGAAATCAAAAAGCGTAATATCCCCACCATCGCCGGCAACTACGACTTTGGTATCGGACGCATGAGTAATGATTGCGGTTGTGCATATAAAACAGAGGCGGAGAAAAGCAATGGCCAAATCTCTATCTCCTACACCAATGAACGAATGGGCGAAACCGAAAGACAATATTTACGAACGCTACCCGCTCATATAAAACTCGAATTTCAGCTCAACGAAGACAAACTCAATATCCTGCTCGTACATGGTAGCCCCCGCCGGATCAATGAATACCTGTTTGAAGACCGGGAAGAAAAAAGCCTTTTACGCATTATGAAAGACGCAGATGCCGACATCATGTTGTTTGGTCATACACATAAACCCTACCATCGCGTCATACAGGAGACCAGCGATACCCAAACCACCTACCGCCATGCAGTTAATATTGGCTCGGTGGGAAAGCCGAAAGACGGCGATCCCAGGGGCGGCTACGTGCTGCTGACGATTAACCCCGATAGCTCTATCACCCGCTCCGACAGCATCACCGTAGAATTCATTCGCTTCACGTACGATGTGGAGAGGGCAGCCAAAGCAGTAGAAGACAGTCCGCTGCCCAATGAATATGCAGATATGCTGCGAAGAGGGTATTAGGCCTAAGATCCGTGATTTCGCTAACAGAACATTTCTATAGAGACGCAGCAGCGCGAAATTCTCAGCAGAGAATGGGCAATCTGAAATATTCACTTCTACTCCCAAATTCTCCAGATCCAGCATCCTCGGAAAGAATTAAATTTTCTATGAAGATCAAATCCTCTTTTTCCAATTGTTTGTTTCCAACAAAAAAGAAAATGGGTATTGTACTAAGGAAAATGGCAAATGCCCACCACATTGAATTTCTCTTGCCTTTATTTACATCCTCCACTGTATTTGAAATTTTAGTACCCGGGGGTATAATAGCATTATTTTCTTTGCCGCTCAATTTCTTCAAACAGGCCTTCAATCATTTCGTGAAGCTCCATTTGGTTGCAATAGTAGTTGCCTATTTCCCCATATTTTTTGAATGTAGAAAAGTTATATCCACCTTCAATATCATTGTAATAGATAACTGATTTGCCAAGTATCGCTACAACCCAGAAACCGCCACCATCTTCACCCATCGTATTCTCTTTCCATTTCTCGGGCTCTATTTTTATATACTCCCAAAATTTTAAACAGTCAGGCTTAGCAAATAAAATGTCACCACAATACTCAATATCCTTTTTTATGCTTTCCTTTTTGGCAGGTATCCACATATTAAAAATCATATACTGTTACCGAAATTCCTTTGTCTGATAAGCTTTCTTTAATTAAGGGCTCAATTCTATCCCAACTACCTCCCGCAAGTCCGCAGCCAATTCTTGGCATATGCACAGTAGCTTTTTTCTCAAAAGCAAATTGGGCAACCTTATATAACCCAGATTGAACTGCTTCGTAACGGATAGGCGAATTGCCCAGCTCGTCTTTATTAATTTTGTGCTGTCCAATTAAATTCGCAATCCAAAACGAATGTTCAACCTCTACAAATTGTACCTTGCCAAGCACAAAATCCTTCTGAGATCTGAACCATTCTCTATACTGTCGCTCTGGTTCTTTCCAGCGTTTTGAAATGGCCATCACAAAACCTTTTCCCCAGCCACCGATGTTATTGCATACATGTACTAAAATTTTATTCCCCTCTACCTGTGGTTTAGTTGCGTCGCCTTTTATGTAGTTTATCTCCATTTTCTATTGGGTAACAATTTTGTATAACTTTTATTGGTGGCCACCCCGGCCTTTGCAGGGAGTATACAGTTGTTGGCAGATAACTGCGGTTAAATTTATAACTAAAAGTCAAGTCTGCATTCTATTGCCTGTTGTTATTTCCGGGCATGTGGCTTTATTGAAAAGAATTCAAACTCCAATTCTGGCATGCCTTATCTACGCTAAAGCATGCCACTAACATAAACATACCCATCCTCAACAAAACACCTTCTACTTCAGCAAAATAGGTCCAATCAAAAAAAATATTTCGCCGGATTCGTTCATTTTTCTTTTACTTTGTATTTCAAAGTACTTTTTAATTATTTGATTAAAATTCCCGACGCCATGAAGATTAAACAAGTGTTCGCGCTCGTACTATCCATGACCCTGTTTGGCAGCGCCTGTGCCCAGCCACTGGATAAAGCAAGACTCGATCAGTTTTTTGATCGGCTGTTTGAAAAAAATAAAGGTATGGGCAGCATTGCCATTGCCAAAGACGACAAAGTCCTTTACACCCGCTCCTTCGGCTATAGCGAGGTCACTGAAACAAAGAAGACACTCCTGACTGACCAGACAAAGTACCGGATCGCATCGATCACAAAAATGTATACCGCAGTAATGATCTTTCAGTTGATTGAAGAAGGTAAACTAAAACCCGGTGACAAACTGGATAAGTTCTTTCCACAGGTACCCAACGCTGAGAAGATTACCATTGCGCAAATACTATCACATCGCAGCGGAATACCTAATATACCTCCCGATGGTTCAGGCATGCAGCCAAGAACAGAGGAAGAAAGGGTCGCCGAAATCGCCCGGCTGCAGCCCGATTTCGAACCGGGCAGCAAACATCTGTACAGCAACTCGGGCTATGTGCTGCTGGGTTATATCGTAGAAAAAGCGGGCGGCCAGCCTTATCAGCAAGCACTAAAGGAACGCATTGTATCAAAACTGGGGCTACAGCACACTTATATGGGAACGGGAAATACCAGTACAGACAGAAACGAAAGTCTTTCTTACCGGTATATGGGCGGATGGAAAGAGGCCAAAGAACCGGATTTTAGTATTACCGCCGGCGCAGGTGCAATCCTTTCAACACCTGTGGATATGGTAAAATTTATACAGGGTTTGTTTGATCTGAAACTGATCTCCCAAAAGAGTCTTGACCAGATGAAAACAATGACAGATGGCGAAGGCATGGGAATGGAGCCTTTCACATTTGCCGGCAAAAACATGTATGGTCATACCGGAGGCAGTTCAACATCGGGTGCATGGCTCGCCTACTACCCGGAAGAAAAACTGGCACTGGCCTATACTACAAATGCAAAGATCTATCCGGTAAAGGACATTGTCAGCGGCGTTTTTGATATTTACTGGAACAGACCTTTTGAAATACCCGGCTTCGATGCATTTAAGATAAGCGCAGAAGTCCTCGACCAGTACACAGGTATTTATACAGCGCCTGGTGCGCCGGTAAAATGGATCGTTACACGGAAAGACTCAGCACTTTTTATTGAGCAGGAAGGAGGAACGGCTATCCCGCTAGAAGCAACGGAAGAGAACAAATTCACTATTACTACAGGAGTGACTATTGAATTCAATGCCTCCAAAAAGCAAATGACCATCAAACGCCCACAGGGTGAGCGGGTGTTTACGAAAGAAAACTAACTATATCGGCCAGATTATTATTCGATGATCCTGTTGTATTAAAAAGAAGAACACCGGCAGTGTAAATCATATAATGACATTTACTGGCCGGTGCCACGCTTATATTGCTCCACCTGGTTTTACCATTTCATCAATTTTATATACGGCAAAAAAAAACAAACAGCAGCAACACAACAGAGAAAATAAGCATGATCCAGTACCCCCTTTTGGGGCTTACAATAATTTTATCGGTCTTACCGGGGAGATATTTTACGGAAATGGATTGCCCCACCCGAAATTTATTATGCTTTGCTACAAAACTGGCTTCATAATACTGGCCAGCCAGAACACTGCTGTACCGGGTATGCACCCTGTCTGTTGCCGGACCTCTTTGATAGCGTGTAGTGTGTATATGTGTGACAATTCCGGAAGTTGAGATTCCCTCCTTTCTTATCTTTTCTTCCAGCCGTATAAAACGAATCGTTTTCCAAAGCGGAATAGCACCGATTATACAAATAAGAATGTATACGCCGATCATCTGTCAAACAATTGGTTTATTTCATTTTTGGTAAGCCGGCACCTGCCTTTATCTGTCGAAAAAATAATTGCTTTCTGCTGTATTAGTCCCGCGGCCTTATATACACTCACTTTTGTGTTGCCAAGAGTAAAGATTTTAATGTATTCATCATTACGCCAGTTTTCCTTTTCGAAAAAAGAAATAAGAATCGTATACAGACTTTCCAGTGTGTTGCCCCGGCTGCTGAAACTAACGCTGAAAAAGTTTTTCAGTTCCTTTCGCTCATCTTCCAGTAACAGGAGAAAGGTAGTGTCTGTTTCATTTACCCGATAGTCAAGAGTAGCTTTGGCTACGCCGATACTTTTTGTCTTGCCATAGCGTTGCCATTTCTCTTTACTAACCCGCTGCTCGGTAAGCTGGGCCAACAATACGGTGGGAGTTACTGATAGCAAAATAGCCGCAATGATCATTCCTGAAAGAAACTTCATCTGTGCAGTTTTATTTTTATTCTAAAAACCATTCCGTATGCCCTTTTTTGTCACAAATCTCCTGAAATGGACAAAGTTGTTGGGGTTCTTAACCTTACCATCATGGTCATCTTTCATCTCTTCCGGCGTATATTGAGTCACATAGCAGGGCATTATTTGCAGTGCCTTATTTTCTTCGTCCTGTGTATACTCTATTTTTACATTAAAATATTGCTCATCGAGATATCCAAGTTCTTCCATAAAATTTTCCGACTGTTCTTTTGTCCACGCCAGGTAGTACAAGGGGTATTTATCTACCCAGCCTTCCTGCAATAACAATTCGGTAATCGTGGCGCCGGTAACAATGTGCTCAGCATGATGTGTATCGCCATCGGGACCAAAGGTGATAATGATGTCAGGTTGAATAGCGGGTATTAATTTTTTTAACGTATCTAACAGACGTTTATGTTCTCTGAAGTACTTTCCTACTCCAATCTTTGTATCAAGGCGATCGATCCCTAAAAATAGCGGCTCTTCAATGCCCATAATTTTGCAGGCACATCTTGATTCTTCTTTTCTCAGATTTCCCAGGGAATCACCGGCAGGAATTTTTGTCACCCTCGTTCCATCTTTTCCATCGGTAGCAATGATAAGTTTTACATTATATCCCCGTTTCTTATATTTTATCAGCACCTCGGCCACGGCTGTTTCATCATCCGGGTGAGGAAAGATCGCCAGCAGGGTTTTTGTATCCTGGGCAAACATCTCAACTGAAAACAATAGCAACGAAAACAATAATGCTTTGCTGCATAATAACTGGTTCATGGTTTTACTGTTTAGATTCATGCAGGTTTTTCAGAAACCCTATAACCCTTACATGGCGAGAAGAAAATTTTTGATACACGGCATCATCCTGCTCTCATCATCGGTCTCGTTAAAATAGCTAAGCGCAATGAGATATATGAGCTTTGATTGATCATTGCGGGGTCAATTGTTTTTCCTGATGGCTGTAAGGGTACGTTGCAATGATGCTACTGCTTTGTCAGAGGTTGGATGGCCAGCTGTGCAGCCGTTAGAAATTTTTCAGCAATAAGAAAACAGCTTAAAGCGATTGTGAAAAAACTTTTCTGTACAGGAAAATAGCACTTATTAGTTACATTTTGCAGTAATAATTGAGTGGATGGGATTAGTATTCCCCTTTTTCAGCCAAAAGTTGATTTTTATAACGGCGACACTCCTACAATGATAGTAGCCTGATTATCATTTCGGTCTGGCCGGATCCCCTGATTCTTTAATACGATCTGATAGAGAAGTCGTTTTTAGTCATTCAACGAGTTAATGCCCTGTTCTTTCAGCTTTTCCAGGGCATCTTTCATTGCCCTGACCTGTGCGGGCGGATGACCCTGCCAGATTGTTACTTCGCCAACTACTTTGAACGGATGGATGGAGCGGAAGGATTGCGTGGGGTTACCGGGAAATTTCCGGTCTGTCAAATCAGGATCATCTTCTATTTCTCCGGTAGGTTCTACCAAATAAATCCTTTCCCTTCCCTCGCCGACTGCCAGTTCGGCTCCCCAGATTGCAGCATCGAGTGTTCCGGTAAGAAAAATGTATTTCGCATTCTTTCTTTGCCCGTAGTTTGAATTATAACCAGCTTCAACGCGGTCACCCACTTTAAGATCAGCCTTAGTGCCATGAAAGTAGGTACGGGCAAAAGGAGTTTGAAAAGGACTGCTATCCTGACTATTCGGCTGCATAGGTCTTGATTTATTGCTACTACTTATTATCTACTATATAACTCAACTCGGTTACACCGCTGGCAAACTGCCGGGTGGTTTGTAGCTGGAGTTTTACTTTGTCTTTTATCCCGGTAAACAGGGGAATACCCTGACCCAGAATAATCGGGTTCACAAAAAGCCAGTAGCCGTCAATCAGGTTTTGCTCCATAAGGGCATGGGTAGCTGTGGGGCTTCCAAAAAGCAGAATCTCACTGCCGGGTTCTTGTTTTATTTCATTGATACGTTGCACTAAACTGTCACTGATAATGGTGGTATTCGTAAGCGCCGCCTCTTTCAATGAACGGGATAGAACAATTTTGTGTGCTCCGTTATACCAGCCTGAATGTGCTACATCGTGTTTGCTCGCTCCCGGGCGGGCGCCGGCGGCGGGCCAGTAATTTTCCATCATCTCATAGGTCACCCGGCCATACAGTGCGGCCTCGGTCTGACGGATACGATTGCCCACATGGTCAAAAATTTCTTCATCAATTTTAATCCAGTTCATTTCGCCATTAGGCCCGGCTACAAAACCGTCGAGCGAGATATGCATAAAAGAAATGATCCTTCTCATCTGGCGCTGCTTTTTATTAGCTATAAATATCCGAAATTCCGGCCATTTTTCATTCAGCTTTCCCCAACTCTCGCAACCTGTTTCTGGCTTCTTCGTATGTTGGCGTTATTTCCAATGTCTTTTTATAAAACCGGATTGCATCAGACTTTCGGCCCAGCGCCAGGTAAATATTACCCATCGTTACCATCACAAGATCCCTGTTGGGAAATTCAGCTACATTATTTTCAGCAATGATCCTGGCTTCTTCATACCGCTTTAAATCATACAGCTGCTGGGCCAGGAAATTCATGGAGATCCAGTCGATATAGTAACGGGCTGTATCGAACTTCATGATTTTGTATGCATCAACCGCCTTTCCGGCTCCAACCGTCCCAATTAAGGTTTCAACTCTTTTGTGAACGGGTTGCTTCACCCTTACCGGTACATTGTAAAGAACCTTTAACAGGTTGCTGGTAATACCAAAAAAATCGGTGGGTGAGCTGTTACAAAGAATAACAACCATACTGTTAGTAGAAGGTATTCTTCGCATAAATGAAATAAATCCTTCGGTCATGCCGAGGTGAAAATTAGAAGCCACACTATCAGTGGCCGTGTATTTAAACGGCTGATTAAACCAGCCAAAACCGTACCTGGCCGGAACTATACCGGGAGTAAACATCTGGTCTGTCAACTCTTTATTCAACAGGGTGTAGTTGGATAATGCCAGATGAAACTTAAACATATCCTCTACAGTAGAATAAATATCGCCCGTACCCATGGTGTTGGTCTGGTCTCTGAAATCGGCAGAAGTAAAGCCGCCAAAACTATAGTCATAACCGGTGGCCCGGTTGGGCACAATCTGCGTATGGTAATAAGAACCAGAGTTGTGCATGCCGGCTTTTTCAAAAATATCCTGTGTCATCAGATCGCTGTACGATTTACCGGTCACACGCTCCATTATATAACCCAGCGTAAAATATCCCCAGCTACTGTACGCATACTGTGTGCCGGGCTTAAAGGCCAGTGGCAAATCAATATATATTTTTACATACTCCCCGCGCGTATACTTCTGCCGGCTTATGCGTGGAAAAAAATCACTGATCACATCATAATTGGGCATCCCCGAAGTGTGGGCGAGCAACTGGCGGATAGTGACTTTAGCCGCCGGGTTGTTTTTAAACTCCGGCAAATAGCTGTCGACAGTACTATCGAGGCTCAGCAATCCCTTTTGCACCTGTATCAGAACCAGGGTTGCCGTCAGGGGTTTGGAAATGGATCCCAGCATAAACTTAGTACTGGTAGTATTGGGGATATTCCATTCGCGGTTGGCGAGGCCAAAAGCTCCTTTGTAGACAACCTTGCCATTCTCCGCCACGAGTACAGCGCCATCAAACATATTGTAGTCATGATAGGCCTTCATGACAGATGCTATCTTTGACGACTTGCTTTGCGCGAAAGAAAAAGCTCCCATCAACAGGGTTACTAAAACAAGATATCCCTTCCGCATATGCATTGTTTAAAAGTTAATTAGTCATGGCGTGATGTCTGTTACTCTATCAGTCAGCAGTTCCGTTCTGGCGTCTCCACCGCTTTACTAAAAGCTTTAAAGCGACTTTTTATATATTTTCACCTTATCGCTCAAAATGGTGGCACTGGGAATTATTATTTTATCTCCGTTATCATCCTGAATAATGGTGGCATTGAGGCTAATCTCCACCACCCTTCCTTTACTTCCCTGAAACTCTATGATATCATCTATTTTAAATGGCTTGTTGAGAACGAGGAAAATACCACTAAAGAGGTTACTGAATATCTGTTGTGAAGCAAATCCGAGTATCAGCGTGGTTGCACCCGCCCCGGCCAGCAGCGAATGTGCAAATGTGCGGGTTATTGGTAAGGTAAGCAGCGCCCAGCCAAATCCTAAAAAGTAAACGGTGGCCACCACCATGTGTTTGATAAAAATAAAACTGGTAATGTCCATCTGGTGGCCCTTCGTTTTTTTGACAATCAGTCGTTGAAGATACTTGCTCAGCAGTGTTGCCGAGATAATGGTAAGCGCAATAATGATCAGGAAAATTATCAGCGATTCAGAATCACTAAAAATTCTTTTAATATATTCCATCTTTTTTATTTAGCGTTGCACCGGTGCCCGGTTTGCTTCATTAGGTTTTACTTCCTTTTTCCAGCTGTTCAATTTTCTGCAGAATCTGCAGAATCATCTCGTTTTGATTCTCGAGGTGTTTTAATATCGTTTCCACCTCCGTTTCTGCCTTTTTGTTGACATTGAAATCTTCTTCGGCTCTTGTCTCGGCATGTTTTGACTGTAGGTTTTGTCCTACCATAATCAATGGCATCAGAAATATCTGGATCATATTCGAGATAAACAGCCAGAGCACAAAGGCCGGAAAAGGATCAAACCGCCAGGCAGCCGGTGCCAGGGTATTCCACCCCAGCCAGATAATAGTCCAGATAAAGATCAGGAAGAAAAATTTCATGCTTCCCACATGATTGGTAATCCATAATGCAAGTTTATCGAGCGAAGACAACCGGCTTCTGTGCCGGGCATTTGCATTATGAATCGGGGTAAGCCTTCGCTTCAGTTCATCCAGTGTTTCGACCTGTTTATACTTCATTCTACAATTTAACAATTAACGTGAGAACCGCAATGAACCGGGAAAGTACATCCGCGTCAGTGTGCCTATCGGGAGTTTATAGAAAGTAAACCAGCGGGAAGCAGCTTATTTATGCTTACTCTTGCATACCTTGGGCTAAAACTATTTTTTGCATGAGAGGGCTTTTACTGTTCTTTTTGCTCAATATTATCATTCAATCAAGCGCCCAGGACAAGAGGGATTACTGGGAAGCGTATTTAGCACAATATGATAAAGGCGTAGGCTCGATCCTGGTCAATATGTCACTAAAAGAAAATGCGCCTATTCTTGAGTTCCCTTTCTTATTGTCGGCCAGAGTGAAAATAAACCATTGCTCAGCAGAGGGCCTGCCCGAGCAGGACGGGTGGGACAATCTCTATAAAATATCTGATAAGATCAAAGCCGAAATCGACAGTCATATACCTTCAATAGCTCCGGGCGTCTTTACTTATCAATGCTGGCGAACCGACTACTATTACATCAGAGATACTACTGGTGTACGTCAGCAATTAACGACCGTTTTTAAAGATTTTTTCCCTGATCAGGAGTATAAAATAGAATTCAGATCGGATAGTAGCTGGGCGGCTTATCTCACTTTCCTTTATCCGAATGAGGAAACCCTAGAATACATTTCCAATGAAAAAGTATTATCACAACTGATGGAATCGGGCGATAAACTTATCAAGGCAAGGAAAATAGACCATTGGTTATATTTTAAAACAGAAACGGGTCGCAGTAAGTTTATCATATATGCAACTGAGCAGGGTTTTAAGGTTGAAAGCCAGGAAAACGGTCAAAACAAAGAACGGAATTTTAGTCTTCGCCTGTCCAGAACTGACAAAGTCGATATTAAATCCATTTCGGCTATTACGTTACAGTTAAAAAGAAAAGCCCGGCAATATGGTGGCGATTATGATGGGTGGGAGACGTTTGTAATAAAAGAATAAAGCGGCCGAAGGGTCTGGTATTTTTCAGGCAGTACTTTGATACCGAAAAACCAGCGCCTACAGCCGCTCTTCATTTCTACGGCCAATTCTACTAAACTGGCCTTTATAACTTTTAATAAACCGGCAATCTCAATTGATTGGGCGGTTGGTAATAAATGGGGTAAGCGGGTTAAAGTACTGGTCTGTTTTACAATACAGCTGCCATTTTTTAAAATCGAGATACATTTCTGAACCGGTAAAATAGATGGTCTTTGAGCCCATTTCCGGATGTGCATTTCCGTTCTTATCCTTAAACTCAAGCGTCACTCCCACTTCTTCAATCTTCCAGGCATCGAGGGCAAAAAAAGGACCGTTGCCAACCGTGTTGTAGTTAATATCGACCATTACACCGGTTTGCTTATAGTTTGCCAGGCTGTTGAAGCTCTGATCAAAGGCGGCAGCGCGTGGCAATGTAAAGCTGTTAGTGCTCCATATCTTCAGTTCATCCGCATAGTTTTCCTGATTGTACCCCTTGCGCCAGTTGTCTGTGCCCGATGCAGGATACACCCGGAAAATCAGTTTCGATCCCTTTTCCTTATTGTCTTTGCCTGTTTTAACAGAAACCTTTGCTACTGCCAGAAAATAATCGGCATCTTTAATGACTGGAGCAACCGGAGTGGTTGACGGCGTTTGCTGGGTGCCGGAATTATTTGTTTTGGGCTTTTGAATGATGGGTTGGCTTGTTGTCCTTTTTATCTGTGCATGAGTCATTGCTATCATGCATATACCGAATACTGCGAGAAGAATTTTTTTCATTGTAGGCTGTTTTAGGAGGTAAAAGTATCCGGACAGCATAAGCCCATCAATCATCAAAAAAGATGATTTTGGAGAGGAGTGTATCATTAAAAAACAGGAGAAAGCGGTTATAGAGTACTACGTCTGTCTGGCAGCCATCGCGCCCCTGCAGACCCACCAGGCATCGCAGGTTATTGGAGAATAAATTTCTGATCCGAATCAGGCGTGATGAATACAATACCTGGGAAATAAATACTGCTAAGATGGAAATAGCTGTACACTGCTTACCTTATCGCAGCTGATGCATTACGTAACGCACAAATTTATCACGGGGTCTTGGGCGCTCCATTTTTTTGCAACAGGAGTCAATCGCCTGGCGTATGGCCTGCTCCGGTATTGACGGATACATTTTCAGAATCTTATCTGTCAGATAATCCAGCTCCCAGGGTTCGCCACAGGAGAAGAAGAACCGGTCGGTCCGGCGTCGCTTTCTGCAAAGATAAAAACACGGAAAAAGGATCTTTAAAAGAAGACACGCCAAAACTTATTAATAACCCTTAACGATGCTGTTATGAAAATGATTGTTGCCTGCTGTCTGACGTTTTTATTCGTCTCCTGTTTAAACACCAGCCCAACTGATGCACAAACCGCAGCACTAAAACGGCGTATCACGATTCTTGAACAAAGAATAGATTCGTTTATAAGTACAAACTCTTCATCTAACCGCATAACAAAGACAGGCAGCAATGGCATCTCCTATAGTGCCGTCCGTATGACCAATCGTTGCCTGGCAATTACTAAAAAAGGAACTCAGTGCAAAAGAACCGCTAAGAATAATTACTGCTGGCAGCATGGAGGATAATTTGAAATTATTTTTGCGCCGCTTCGCCTCCTTTACATTCATTCGATAGATTAAATACAAATCTGACGCATTCTCCCCACAGTATTGTCTCTTTCGCCCGGCTTTTGGCAACAACCCTTCTCCTATCTTTAACAAAAGAAGTTTATGCGAAAGATTATCGTAACTCAATTCATCACCCTCGATGGTGTGGTAGAAGCGCCCGGAGGCAATGAAACCCCTCACCCGCATGGCGGCTGGCAGTCTCAATACAGAAATCCGGAAAGCGGCCAGTATAAAGTGGATGAGCTGGCTGCTGCAGACGCATTGCTGCTGGGCAAAAATACCTATCAGCAATTTACCGGCTACTGGCCTGGTCAGGCGGGCAACTGGTTTGGCGATCGTATGAATGAATTACCGAAATATGTAGTATCACGCAGCCTGCTGCAGGCCGACTGGCACAATAGCCATATTATTCGAGATGTAGCAAAAGAGCTGGCTGCACTGAAACAGACCGATGGCGGAAATATTCTCGTCTATGGCAGTGCCACGCTTGTCAAATCGCTGCTACATCACGATCTGGTAGATGAGCTGCGATTGATGGTATATCCTGTCTCCGTTGGTGGAGGACTACGGCTTTTTGATGACAACCGGGAGTTAAAGAAATTTGAGTTGAAACAGGCGCGGACGATGGAGAACGGAGTAATTATTCTCGAATATCTGCCGGTACGCTAACAGTGGTGAGTACGGTAATTTATTAATACAGATTGCTCACTTTATCTATGTACGGGGCTTCTTCTTATACAATACCTCCCGGTATTCGATGCCCCACTTCGCAATCTCATCAATGATTGGGGCAAGCGTACGCCCATGTTCTGTTATCTCATATTCAACCGTCACTGGTTTTGTATCCAATACTCTGCGCGTCACCAGGCGGTTTATTTCCATATCCTGCAACTCCTTCGACAACATCTTGGCCCCGATGCCGTCTACCTCGCGCAACAGGTCCATAAAGCGCAGACTATGGCTTTGCATCAGCGTACCCAGGATATGAAACTTCCATTTGCCCGACAATATCTCCATCGTATCCCTGATAGCCTGCATTCTTTTTTGACAAACAATATTGTTGTTGAGTATGGCTTTCTTTTTCATATACATATCGCTGAACCGCAAAATTACGCTTAAAATGACCGGCAGGAAAGCTGGTTTCCTTGAGGAAACTGGTTTCTGAATGGAAACAACTGGCTTTCGTAAACCAATCGGGGCATAGTTTTGTTGTACCAACACAATAACTAATCAATACGCTATGACTTTCCCGGAATACAGTACCCTCTTTGAAGATATCATACATACAGACACCCCCCGGCCACCTTACGACAACCCGCAGTACCTGGATTATGTAAAACTCAACTGGTCGCGCATGAACCGTTGGTTTAAAACAGGCCGGCTGCTCGATGAAATGGTCACTCTCATTCGCCAGATCGATCAGCCTCAACACTGGATCGTGATTACCGAACCCTGGTGTGGCGACGCTTCACACAGCATACCTTTTTTTGAAATGATGGCCCGCGAAAATCCACTCATCACCCTTTCTTACGAACTTCGGGATGCCCCCCCCTTCCGGATCGAACAGTACCTGACCAATGGCACAAGGTCTATTCCCAAACTCATCATCCGCGATGCGCATGGCAGCGACCTGGCCACCTGGGGACCAAGACCCCAGGATTGTCAGACCTTGTATCAGGCATTGAAAGCAGAAAAAGCTTCTTTTGATATGGTAAAAGTGCAACTGCAAAACTGGTACAACGCCAACAAAGGACTGGATATTCAAAAAGAACTGATCGGATTGCTTTCACCCGTTATCATTCCGCGTTAACAAACTGCCTATATAAAGCAATACGGGTTGCTATTTTTTTCACACGCATTTCCATCAACTATTGCATGGCTCAAACAAAATCAACTATTATTATGACCACGAATACAACCAGTAATAACCCGCTTATCTGTGATCCGGCAGAAGGTATCTGCGGCATACCCGATAGTGTAACTGGTAAACCGGTTACTATACCAAATACAGAAAAGCCGGTCAAGATCATCTACTTCACAGACCCTATTTGTTCCTCCTGTTGGGGTATAGAACCCCAGTTAAGAAAACTGAAACTGGAATATGGTCAGTTTATAGAGATTGACTACCGCATGGGTGGCTTACTTCCCGACTGGAGCTACAACAGTGGCGGTATCAGCAAACCATCGGATGTAGCACATCACTGGGATGAAGTGAGTCTTTATTATGATATGCCCATTGATGGCGATGTGTGGCTCGAAGATCCGCTCCACTCCTCTTATCCCCCTTCTATAGCCTTCAAAGCAGCTCAAATGCAGGATAAGGATAAAGCTATCTTATTGCTGCGCGAAATGAGGGAAATGCTGTTTCTGCAAAAGAAGAACCTGGCCAAATGGGAATATATGGCAATTGCTGCCAGCACGGTTGGGCTGGATACCACTCAACTGAAAACAGATTTTGAGGGAAAAGCAAAGGACTTATTTGAAGAGGATCTTAAACTGGCAAAAGAATCCGGCGTTCGCGGATTCCCAACGATGTTTTTCATCAATGACGCAGGCGCCAAAGAAATCGTGTATGGCTCAAAAGCCTACTCCTTTTATGAAACAGCCCTGCTGAAACTCTACCCGCTGGCAGTAAAAGCTGAATATGCTAAAACACCGGAGTTTTTATTTACCAGATACCCCTCATTAACCGCCAAAGAATTTGCAGAGCTGTCTGCCACTCCCCGCTCAGAAAGTGAAAAGATACTTGACACTCTTGCAGCAGAGGGCAGACTTGAAAAAATTATAACAAAAAATGGGGCGATGTGGAAGGTAAAGCGCTCAATTTCCTGATTCGGAAACACAGCAAAATTGAAAATATTCAACGCGAAGGTCATTAGATCTTCCTTAGGGAATCTAACCCGATCACCGTACGTAGGCCCGCGAAGCATCGCGGGCCTACGCTATAATGCATGAGTCAGTAAGATCATATGACCACTTTACCTTACCTCGTTTTTTATTCGCATATTTTCTTGCTAACCACATTGGCCCCGGAGTCCACGGGGCAAAGGATCGATTAACCCGACGATGCAAACATTTATCCAACTGTAACAAAGAAATTAACTTTCATGATTTACCCGCATACCGGCGATGCTTTATATTCCTGATATACATGAACAAAACTGATATCCGGCAGGAAATCTCCCCCACTTGCAAATACAGGGGATTTTTATTTTATTAGTGTTCAGTTTAATAAGTTCTGGCCTGGTTATTTAGCAAATCATCCGTCAAAAACGATCCGAACCATGAAAAGAAATGTCCTTACTACTGCTTTACTCCTGGCCTCCGTTACCGCTACTCTGGCCCAACAGACAAGCCAGGTATCGATAGGTGCCGGCCTTAGTCGTTCTTCTTCCGATATAAAAAAAGAAGCTTATGCCGGCAACGGATTTAACCTGCAGGGCGATGTATTTATTCCTTTTTTAAGTAAAAACCGGTTTGCGCTTGGGGTTGTCGCCGGTGGTAGTTTTTATACTTCTAAAAGTCTTAGCCCGGATGCAGGCAGTACGCAAGCTGCTTATAAATTATACAATGGTAGCCTCACGGTTACCAATCAGCAGAAAGGATCTTCCACCAACAATGGCTTTACCGCCTCTGCCGGCCTGCAAGTCTCTTTCTCAATTGGTCAGCTCGCTTTGTCGCCTTCAATCAGCGGTGGCTATTTTAATCTGCAACAGGATGGCTTTACGCAACAGGCGACAGTAGAGGGTAAACCCGTCGCCCTTCGTGAATCAGTTGCAGCAAAGCATTCGGGTTTCATCACCATTCCGCAGATCCGGGTCAGTTATCCGCTCACTGGCCGGTTGAGTATATATGCATCATCTGCATTTATCATGGGACCCAAAGTCACTACAGAAGAGCGTCGGCTGGTGCCAGCTGGCGGGTTCAATGACCAGCATACCTACGAATCGCAGCAGCTTTCTACCGGCTCTATGCAATCTCAAAAAAATGAAACCAGCTATCGGGCATTGAATGTAAATGCCGGTCTTAGCTGGGCATTGAGTAAAAATCCCCGTCGCACAACAAAAAAAGAAACCAACCCGGTTTATAGCGGAGGTGGCAATTCGGGAAATAATCCACTTTATAATGGTATGGCCAAACCCGGCAATCCTATCGGTGGTATCATTGTCAAAGGTGGCAAAAACCCGGGTGGAAATATGCTGGTAGTTTCCAGCAATGAGAACGGTGAATTTGAGTTAAATGGATTGGAAACCGGCGAGTACCAGTTTGTACTATCTGCACCGGAATCATCGCAGGGCAAAAGCATCAATGAGAAAGGAGTTAAACGGGTCAACGCATCTGAAATGGCTAAACCGGGAAATCCTATCGGTGGTATCATTGTCAAAGGTGGCAAAAACCCGGGTGGAAATATGACTAACCTGACTGTTGACAGCAACGGCAACATACGATTTGAAGTGCTGGAAGCAGGCAATTATAAATTCATGGTAGAAACGCCTGGCAATACCAATCAACAGAAAACAAAAAAGAAAACTGTCGAAAAAGCTACCAGTGGCCTGAAAGATACGCTGAAGACGAATGTTTGACGGGATTCGCTTATGTTTCAATCGTGACCAGGGTTCCTTCCCGGCTACTCTCCATTACCAGCTGCCATTTTAACTGCTCAGCCCGGTGCCGGATATTTTTTAAACCATTACCAGCAGATACAACACCAGGATCGAACCCATCGCCATTATCTTTTATTAAAAGTTTTTTCCGTTTTGCTTTTATGATCAGCAGCAGTTCTATTCTGTTGCAGTTAGCATATTTAATAGCGTTATTGATCACTTCTTTAGCAATCAGTAACAGATTCCGCTTCTCCGGTTTTGTAAGCAGGTCTTCGGAATTGGGTGATTCGAAAGTGCAGCTGAGTTCGATATTTTTTGCCAGGCAAAGCGGGTGAGCAAATTTTTTGATCCGTGCAATCAGATCCTCTACGGTGTCTTTTGAATCATCCAGTATCCATATCATATCTCTCAGCCCGGCAGTCGTTTGTGTTAACGACTCTTCAATATTTGCCAGATGGCTTTGCGGGTTCCCGTCCTTTTTTGCCAGGTGAGTAAATATTTTGATTGAATTGAGATTGCTGCCGATATCGTCATGAAGGTCAATGGCAATACTTTTCCGAATCTGCTCCTGCTTGCGTAATTGAGTGATCCGGAACCGGTAAAGGAGGTATATAGCAGCAGCGATAAGTGCCAGTACTGCCAGCTTAAACGTCAGGGTCTGAAACCATTTGGGCGAAAAGAAAAGCGTGGTTGTTATAAAATGCCCCGGCCAGTCATCGGTCCTGTACCTGGCTCGTATGTCGATCGTATACTTTCCCGGTGCCAGCCCTATAAATGAAATGGAATTGCGACTGCCCAGATCAATCCACCCCTCGTTCAATTCTTTTACCCTGTACTGGTATTCAATTTTAGCTGTCTGAAAAAAAACGGGTGCCGAAAAAGTCAGGCGGGTTTGAGTCACGTTGTCCGGAATTTTAAAATATCCGGAACGAACATCCATGGTATCGATTTTTGCCCCATTTGCGAGATCTGCAACAAGGTTGTCGAAGAAAAGCGGTATTTCTGTTCTCCTTTCGCCCAGTAGTAAGGGATCGATAACAGACAGCCCCTTGGTGCCGCCGGCATAAATAAGATTATTAAAAACGGCTCCGGTATTCTCCTCAAAGCTATTATTCTGCAAGCCGTCATTTTCAAAATAAGACTCATATCTGTCAGCTTCATTGAGGTGAAAAACAGATAATCCGTTGTTGGATGTTACGAATAACAGGCTGTCATGATAAGGAAGTAGTTTATAAGTACTGTTACTGGAAAGACCAGTGCCTGTGGTAAGTTCACCTACGATATTGAATTTTTTGTCCAGCACAATCACTCCATGTCCGTATGAGGCCACATAATATAAAGGTCCCGAATCATAGACATCAAAAAAAAGAGAGTATGTTTTTTTAGATACCGGATTAAAGGGGGAAAAATTTTTAAGCGGTTCAAGTTTTCTGTTAAATACTGTAATAGAATGATCGCCGGTCACCCAAAGGTTTTTGTCTCTGTCAACATATAGTGCGTTAATAACATTTTCAGAAAGCCCTACCGAAGAATGATCGTCAAACACACGAAGTATCCCTTTACCGGCTGCCAGATAATAACACCTTTAAAATTTCTTGTTCCCAGAGCAATCACTGAGTCGCTCAGCCATGCATGGCTATTAAAAATAAACTGCCGGCCCGCAAATTCCTTATAGAAGTTTGCCAGGGGGATAAGCTGATCATTTTTTATAACAAAACTTCCTTTGTCGTTAGAAACAATGCTGTTCCCTTTCAGATCTGTAAAAGAATGATAATAGTTTATCCCGGGCTTAATATTCCGGATCATTCCGGTTTTATTATTTATCAGATAAAGTCCATTTTGCCCGCCTGCATAAGTTATCGAATCATTTTTGGGATCAATATAATACAGATGTTCCATTCTGTCGGTCGAAGTAGCCGACTGATACATACGATAGAACGGTGAAACGTTGTTTTTTGCAAAAGCAAGACCCTGGTGACAGCCGAGCCAGAGATTATCCTGGCGGTCGATAAAAATTGAATATACAGAGCCAATCCAGTCTTCTGGCGGAAGACTGGTATTTTCACTCAGTTGCTCATAGCTGTTATCTGACAGGTCTATGCGAATAACTTTTTTTGCATCGCTTATCCAGATACGGCCGCTTTTTTCCTGGAAACAGGAAAAGACTATTTGACCAAGAACACCGTTAAGAAAGTTCAGTTGTTTACTTTTCAGAACGATTTTATTATCAGGGTCCAATTCCAGCAGTTGTAATCCGCCGGTGCCGGCAACAAGTACTTTCCCGTTTTTCAATACACAGGCGTCGAGGGTTCTGAATAAAGCCTCCGGACTTTCAGCGTGTCCGGCTACTTCCTCTTTTTGCATATCCATCACAAATACGCCATCACTCCTTGTAAATACCCAGGCCAGTTGCTCCTGTAAAACCACTCTGTCAATAGCCTGTTGCTTCAGGCGAATGGAAGTTGCTGCCGGTATTAGTACGGGGCGCTCTCCGGCAGAAAAGTCAAGCGTAAAAATTCCGGCCGTACTGCCAATGTAGATACGACCACCGAAACTAAAAAAACAGTTGAATACCAGGCTGCGCATTTCCGGATCGCGTTGCTGATCGTACTGAAACCAGGTGCTGGCAGTACGATAATCGATGCCATCAATGCCGCCATAAGAAGTAATTACCCAGATGCTATGATGGATAGTGTCAACAATAAGATCGCGGATATCAGAACCCGATAAAGTGTGCTTATTTCGATTATCTTTATTGAAGATTATATTTCGCCGGCCATCGTACCTGTTTAGTCCATCCTGTGTTCCTGCCCAAATGAATCCATATGGATCCTGTACTATCTTCCTTACATATGTGCTGCTCAATCCTTCGTTTTGAGAGACGTGATTGATCTGATAGCGTAAAACGTTTTGGCTGAAAGCCTTACCGTACCACGCAATAAGAAGGATAAGAAGAAATAGTCTGACAACTAACATAAACAGCGTTAAATGAAAATACAACAAAAATGCGAGTGGTTATTTGTCTTCTATATCCAGGAAGATCAGACATTAAGCATAATTCTAAACAGGCTGTTCCAAACAATTTGTGAAGCCGGTAATAAGCCAGCCCATTCCATCTGGGTAATCCGTCAGAAAATTGTTGCCGAAGATGGCATTAAAGGACGTTTCATTCCAGATGTCCAAACCTTCGATGCCGATGGCAATCCATCGGTGCTGGTATCTGTACCGATGGAGCTGATGGGCACACGTGCAGACGATCCGGATGCCTGGATTGCAGCACTACGATATATCCTTACTACCGTAATACACGACCGGAAAGCAATATTTACCTGGTCGCATGGTTGCGGATTCGGAGTAAATGTGGGTGATTATGAAACGGCAAAGTCCCTGAGAAACGAATTAATCCGGTTTCCCGATAAAATTGACAGGAAAGGGGGAATCGTAGAAACAGTACATAAAAACATTCTGCTGAATGCCCGGCAATTTGATGAAATAAATCATAGCTCGTTCAGGTTCCTGCTGGATAATGAAAACATGAAGCCACTGCCTACAGATAAAAAGCTACAAAAAAACGAGTTTTACTTTGTTGAAAAGGGGGAAAGTTTTGATTGCGCAAAGCTCGAATTGCTGTGGATGTCAGATTTTGCAAAAGCACTGGAAGACCTGAACCTGAACAAGCCTTTTGACCTGATGATCATGATAAACTGCTATATGCAGCTGTTCGAAAACGGATATATGCTGCGTCGTGTGGTGGATGTATTGATTGGTCCCGAAACAACCATGTGGGCCTATGGATATGATTACAGAAAAATTTTCGGCTACGTTGAGGAGAATCCGGGGATTGGCACGGCTGAACTTGCTCAGAAAATTGTAGCGGATTACATAGCCATGCATGCAGACATGGGGCATCAGCAATATCTGAATGAAACAATGCTGTTTGCCAATAAGCTGGATAAGTATGAACTAATTAATGCAGAGCTGCAACAAACAACAGAAGAGATGTGCACCAGGATAGATGAGCTCAAACCTGTAATTAATAACTTGCGCGGCATCCCTTATTTTAAAACAGTCTCTCGAAGAGGTGGTATCTTCTTACTCGATCTGGAGTTGTGGATAAAGACGCTGTATGAAAAACAAATGTTACTGGACTCGGATACCGACCGGCTTAAAGCATTTCTGAAGTTAACAAAAGAAACACGGATTGCAGAACATATAGGGGCCGAAATTATTAGTGCTGATAATGCCGGCCCCGGAAAATTCGGTTATGGAGGTTGCTCGCTTTTCTTCCCTGCCGGCATCACGCTTACTGCTGCAGGAAAATTTGGCTGGTGCGAATATCTAAGCGGCACAAGGACCTCACCCTTTCAGCAGGATTCGAGTTGGGATGAATTTTTGAAATTGCTGAATGGGTGATGCCTTAACTAACCAAGATCTGGCGGTATCTTTACCTCCTTCGATACAATTTCCACATCTTCAAAAACCTTTTTTGGTGCGAGTGATTTGAACGAAATCACATTTACCTTTTCACCGGTTGCCAGCTCTTTAAAAACCACGGTAACCGAATACGCGGGATTTCCTGAAAGCTCGCGGCCCAAAACGATGGTCCGGTGTTTTTGCTCGTCGAGTTTCATGTCATGTTCTGCCATGTTGGTAGTTTTAGGTTAAATAATAGAACTATTAAAACAAAGGAGTCAGTTAATAGATATGAGCTGTCTTCGCACCGCCTCCAGGATCATTCCTACACGGCTCTGAACATTCAGTTTCTCAAAAAGGGCTTCGCGGTATCCATCAATCGTGCGGGGCGACAGGTGCATACGGGTTGCAATCTGTTTGTAGGTAAGGTCGCTGCCTGCCAGTAAAAGAAACTCTTTTTCCCGGTCGGTGATTTGTGGTGCTGTCTCCACAGATTTCAGCAGGCGCCGGTAATTAATGTTTGAAGCATCTCCATTATACAGCCCGGTGGTATATACCTCATTCAATGCACGCTCCAGCTCATCGGGATTCACATCTTTCAACAAATAGGCGGAGCATCCTGACTTAAACATATTGATAACCGTAGTGTCATCGTCACGTACCGACAGGGCTACTATTTTACATTGCGGATAAAGATCACGGATTATCCTTGCGGCTTCAATCCCGTCTTTTTCAGGCATATTCACATCCATCAGCAGCAGGTCTGGCTTAGGTTCAGTTTTCGCCAGCTCTTCCAGCAGCTGCTCGCCATTGGTAGCCTGCAATACCACGGTGAAGTGTTCGAAACTATTGATAAGCAATGTCAGCGATTTTACAAAAAGCGACTGGTCATCGGTAATTCCTACGGTGATCTTCATACCTGTTAAATTAACCAAATTGGCTGAATGAACATTTCTTTCCAGGAAAACCATAGATACGAATAAATGGGTGATGACTGCAAATTCGGTCATCCTCACTTTTCCGTCAACCAGTAAATCCACGGAATAAATACGGGTTTTTTCCCCTTGCCTGTGACCTTTGACCCGGCGTACTTTAGCAAGCGAATCAGTTACTCCTTCTCTCACCTTAACCTATCTACCATGGCCAAAGCCAAAAAAGGGAAGCCGGCTCCCAGGAAAAAAGCCGCTCCCACCAAAAAAGCAAATAAGTCTGCCATCACAATGGTAAACTTCAACGACACTATCTCTTCCATCCCTGCCCGATTGACTGCTGTATCAGTGGCAGCAAATGTCGGTGTCACTTTTTTTGGTGGTGTGGGAACAGCCACTGTGGCACTATTCCGAAGCGGTTTGCTGATCAATATGCAAACACTCACCGCATCCGGATCAGTCAGCTTCTCAGATGTTGCACAGTTTGACCGGATTACGGTCGATGGAGTCGGCACAGGTGCAGGACCCAACGCTACTGTGATCAATATCAGTGTGCCCACATCACCTGCTACTCCTACCAATTTCCCCGCCGGGGAGTTCCATATTGGCTATATCGTTATTTAACCTGTCAACCTGCTTTTTATGAAACCAAATCGGATATTACTGGTTCTTGCCTTCTTCTTCATGGCAATGGGTATTAAGGCACAGACTGAAGAGAAAAAAGGTGTGTTTACCGAAGAAGATCTTTCGTCGGGAAATTATAAAGACGTATTCCGCAGCTTTTTTCAGCTGGCATTCAATCAGCTTACTTCAGAAAAAAAAGAGTTTGCTTTTACTACCAACCCTTATGCCATAATGGTAAAACTGGATGAAAACAAACTCAAGACCGAAGAATATTTGAAATATACCTGGCTTCGGAGGTTCAATATTTCATTTGCCGGAAAGCTGAATGAAGCAAACAGATTTAATGGCTTCTCCTCCGGTATAAAATATTCGATCATCAACCAGCGTGACGAAACAGTCTCCAGATTGTTTTTGCAGCAGGCCCTGAATGCAAGTGCTGAACGCACCAGCCTGAATCAGGCATTAAGTGCCTACATACAATCTTTTTCCGGTGATGGCGCTTCACAGGCCAACACTGAAGTAAACAGCATTATGAATGGCGATGCCAAATTTAAAGATCTCAGTCCGGCTCTTCAAAGTAAGTTAAAAGAACTGGCCGGTAGCGGCAATTTCAATAATCTGAAAAAGCTTATCGACAAAAGCAATGATTTTAACCTGAAACAGGTAGCTATCGATGATTACAATGCCATTAAAACGAATTTCCAAAAACGCTGGCTGGTGACTCTGGGTGTAAGCGATACGACTTATACGGATAAGTTCAGGTTTTCAACAGTCGTATTATCAGCAGAGATCTTAAAAGGTATTTCCAATCCTGGCAAAAAGGTAGATGTAGAACTTAGTATCAACGGCGGTTACAATTTCGTCAACGACACACTCAAAGCAGGTCGCGATCTGGACCGTCGGGCACTACAGGTCGAATCCGGCTTCAACTTCATCTTCAATGACGGGGCTGTTTCCTGGGCCGAGTTAAAGGTCAGCGGTGAGTACAACCGGGTTTTCAAAGGACTGTATACCGACGAGCGAAAAGATCTGCTTACAATCAATGGCACTTTGCGCCTTCGTTTATTCAGAGATCTCTGGCTGCCCATTGAAATAAAATATGATCCCAAAAAAGGTCGCGTCTTTGGCTTCCTCGATGTACGGTTCAACTTTACAGCTTTAAGCAGGAAATAACCTTTTTATGAAAGCAGTTGTCTTCATTATCCTTATGCTGATTTTTGTTGCATTAACTGTTGCCGGCATCAACGTAATCCGGCAATCGGAAAAGGCCTATGAGACTTCGGTAACTTTTTCACTAAAGACACTGGAGAAGCCTGCTGTTACTCCTCCCAGCTATAGCGTAGTGAAAGACGGTTATGCACAGGCTTTATTATATTTTACACTGGCCATTGGCGTTTGCATTTTTGCCCTTTTGTCTGACCGGCTCACGAGTATCACCTTCAGTCCTGCCGGAGGTGTCAGCCTGATCTTAAAAGATCTTGCCAGCCAGGTCAAATCACTTACCCAGGTAAGCAATGAGCAGCAGCGTGTTTCGGTCGGAGCAGGCGGGGCGGCGCCGCAACCACTGATCAAACACCTGAGGGAGGAAAACAAAGCGATCGGACTCATAGGTGATATCGAAAAAAGCCATCAGATGACTGATAGTCAAAAAGGCCGGTGGGGTGGCTCGGCTGTCAGTAATGGACGGGCTCTTTCCGCTTTTATTTATCCTGATGACGACGGCCTATTTAAAGTACGGCTTGAAGTGAGCAGCACCGATCCGGGCAAACCACTCAAAAACCTGGTGAGATTCCATCTGCTTGATAATTTTAAAAACCCTGATCCGGCAATCATTCCTGTTGATGGCAAAGCCGTGTTACTACTCGATAAAGTGTATGGTCCCTTTACAGTAGGAGCCGAAATAGCTGAAGAAGCGACACAACTCGAGCTCGACCTGCGGCAGGTGAAAGCAGCACCAAAAGAATTCCGTTAAATTATGTTATAGCTATCTGATCAATTCGTCCACACCTGTATGCCAAAAGCAGGGAGTTCTATCGGTAACGTCCCATTTTGTAGCCGCCTTTTTCCCTTTGCACCAAAGAGACTTTTCATTTTCCTACTGCCGTCAACAGACAGTACTGTCTGTTGTGCAATGCCCGACAGGTTGACAATTACTATTGCTCTATTCTTACCTTCTCGTCTGCCAAAACTTAGTACCTGGTCATTACCATTGGCAACAACCTCGTATTTTCCGGAAGCCAGTGCTTTATGCCCTTTTTTTAAGCGGATCATTTGCCTGTAATGATTCCATAGCGAAGCAGGGTCTTTCTTTTGTTCCTCCAGCGAAATACCGTCATTTGGCTTCATGCTGGTGCTATCCCACCATGGACCGGTATTTTTATACCATAATGCCATACCCGGGCCATTGGCCCCGGTGTACCAGTCAAACGCTTCGCGAATGGGAATATCATTTCCATCGGTCATACCCTGTATGGCTTTCCCTTTCATGCCAATCTCCTGTCCGTAGTAAATAGATGGAATACCTCCCATAAGCAGATTGAGGGTTGCTGCAATCCGGAGCTTTTGCTGGTTGATGTTTTTCACTGAAGCAAACCGGGGCGTATCATGGTTTTCCAGAAAAACAACCTGTTGTCCGCCGGCAGGCAAATGCAGAAAAGTACTATCGGCCGCGGCCAGTATTTTTTTCTTGTCAAACGACTCAATGGCAAACTTCAACCTGAAAGCGAAAACGCGATCCACTGCGCCTTTGGTAATATAGTCGTATCCATAAGATCCCCAGTTGGCCTGTTCGGCAACAATCTGCAGGGCAGGATTCTTTTTTCGCAGGTCGTTGAGTAAAGGACTCCAGAAATCGTGAAACAGGTTAGTAAGACGGCCGGCGTAATCCAGGTCATCCATCATATGATCGAGGCGGAAGCCGTCTACGCCATCGTCAAAGCGGCCATCTCCGTTGGGGTCCATCCAAAACTCCAGCACCCGCTTCGTATAATCTTTTACTGCCTGGCTGCGCATATCCACTACGGCAATCTGCTGCTTCGAATTGTTGTAGGTGGTAAATTCTGGAAAGTCAAAAAAATACCAGGGCTGGCGTTGCTCTTTGTCTTTATAAAATATGTAAGGGCTGTAGGGCGATGCGGGATTCTGATAAGACTCTTTAAACCAGGGATGTTTGCCCGTTACATATTGCATTTCCACATCCTGATAAATTTTCATCCTGCGCTGGTGCACTTCTTTTACAAGGGTCAGGTATTCCTGTATCGATCCATAGGCGGGATCGATCTTTTCAAAATCAGTAGCGAAATAGTTATGATAAAAATCTGACTGGTAAAGCGGTGTGAGCAGGATGGTCGTTACGCCCAGCTCCTGCAGATAGTTGAGCTGCCGGCGCATGCCTTCGAGATCGCCATGCCCATCGCCATTGCTGTCAAAAAAACTGCGTTGAAAAACATGATAGATGATTTCCGGCTGGCTGTAACCGGCTGCAAACTGTATCGAAAAGACAAGGCAAAGCAATATTTTTTTCATATCAGCTCATTTTTCTTTGAACGTAACCTGCCTCAAGATGGTTTGCGCCACCGGCTGCAGGGTGATAGTTTCAGTCTTTTTGCTGGCGGGATTGAATACGGTTGTTTTAAACAACAGCTTTTTATTTTTAACCTGCTGTAAGGGTTTACCGTCGTAGGTATAGACCACCAGTCGCGAAGGCGTATACATTAAATCGCTGAATCCCTTTAATGGAAACGATTTCGTATGTTCGGCTGTAGCTGGCAGCGCATGAGCCAGTATCAATGCGCCATAGGTGAAATAGTATTCATTGTTACTATCCTGCTCCACACGGGGTGCCGCCATTAAGTCTAACTTTACTTTCTCCGTTCCCTTCCATTTTTTTCTAACAACAATGTATTCACCTTCCATAACATATGCGGTACTGAGCTTGAAGGAAGTTGCCCAGGCGGGTTTACGAATTTTTAGTGCAAAATCCGCATCGTTGGCGCTCACTTCAAAAACGATGCGGTTTGAAAAAGGATAACTGGTTACCTGTTTTATGGTAACTACTTTGCCATCCACAGATGTATTCAGTTCAGAAGGGCCGAGCAAAGAAGCAACCAGATCCTGTCCCTGTCTGAGCCACATATACTGGATATAGTAGGGCGTTATCCTGCCTGCATTCGGCACACAGCATACCGCCGCATCCTGATGCACAGGCGAGTATTTATAGCGGGTTTGATGTTTTACCAGTGTGTCGCCATTCAAACCACCTGTCATGTAATAGGAGTTATCCGATTTGAGATAGGCAATACAGCTTAGTTCCGGATGACGCGCTCCCTGCGCTGCATTGAAAAACAGCCGCTCAATCTTATCTCCATAATCTTTTTCTCCGGTTTTGATCAGTAGTTCGGCATAACTGTGCAATAGCTCATGCAGAGAACAGTACTCATATCCCCGCGTAGTGGCATCTGCTTTTTTGCCACCAATCCATTCATCACCCACGGGCCCGCCGGTGGCTGTAGTGGTTTGCGCGATCTTTTGCAGAAAGTTTTTCAGTGCAAGGCCCAGCTGCGGATTTCCGGAAATATAGTAAGCCGCAGCTACGGCACGTAAATGTTCATAGGTATGCACACCATGCCCTTTTAACGGAAGGGATGCGTCCATCAATTTTTTATATTGCGCATCTTCATTCAATATGTGTTGCGAAAAATCTTTATAACAGAAGAGCGCATAATCGAGGTATGCCTGTTTGCCGGTAATACGATACAGGCTTTCCAGTACATCTGTAAAAGTGAGGCCGTGTGAAAGACCTCCCACATCCGGCTTTTGCGAATAAAATGGACGCGATTGATTGATGGGATAATGTTGCATTACATTCTGCACTGCTCTTTCAATAGCTGTCAAAACGGTTGGGTCCTTCGTGTAATCATACCAGGCCAGCAGTCCCCGCAATACGGTTGTCTTGGCCCATAGTTCGCCGTTTTCATTATCAAACTGATAACGTAAGTCCCTGTCATAAATACCGAGATAACCATCGGCATCCTGCGTGGAAAGCAGGTAATCGACAGATTTTTTTACACGGGCCAGATGATAATTATCATTGGCCAGTATGGCGCTGCGGATATATCCATCGAGCCAGTTGCCCTGTGTTTCACTATTCCACCAAAGAAATTGTACCTGCCAGTCGCCTTCCACACCCAGCGCACCTACATCTTTGCTTTTTACATTTTTAGTGAGCCGTTGGCTGCCATAAATATCATCCTTTAAAATAAGGTCGGGCACCAGGCTGTCGAGGTGGCCGGTAAAGCCAGCCAGATTTTGCTGTAGCTGTGCCAAAAGCCAGCCTTCGGGCTTCACTGCGCCGAAAGGCAGCGGCTGGTACACTTCTTTTATTGATTGCTGCTGTTGAAAAGGGTCTGTTGACTGCGCCATCAGGTAAGTATTATATAAACAATAACTGATTGTAAAGACTATGAGTTGTTTCCATACTGGTTTTTGCATAACTACTTTTTTGTGAATACAGATATGCTTTCTGCATTCCATGTACTACTGTTTGGCAGCCTCCACATCCGGCTCGCTGGCCGGTGATGGCCGGGCTGTATGCCAGAGTTCATCCATTTGTTCGAGTGTCTTATTTCTTGTTTCGGGTACATATTTTCCTACAAACAACAATGCCAGCAAACAAAGCACTGCGAAGAGCAGGAACGGGAAGGCACCATGAAATGTCTGTTGCAGCCACTTATCGCCGGTGAGTAAAGGGAAGGTTTGCGACACCAGAAAGTTGGCAATCCATTGTACAAACACGGCAAGCGATAAAGCCAGGCTTCGGACTCTGTTGGGAAATATCTCGGCCAACAATACCCATACAACAGGGCCCCATGAAATAGAAAAAGAAGCCATGAATAATAAAAGGAAAGGTAACAGCCAGGCACTGGTAATCTGATAATAAGCCGCTATGCCTACAATGGCCAGCGCAACAAACATTCCTGCCGAACCAATATAAAGCAACGGTTTGCGGCCCAGTTTATCGACGAGATAAATAGCAACAATGGTAAATATCATATTCACGACGCCCAGCAGGCTGGTTTGCAGCAATGAGCTATCTGTATTGCTGCCAAAACTTTTGAATATTTCAGGAGCGTAGTAAAGTATGGCATTGATACCGGTGATCTGCTGAAATACGGAAAGTCCAATACCCACCAGCAATGCCAGCCGGAGACTGGGCTGCAACAGCGCACGCCAGCTTGTTTTTTCCTGATTTTTCAGCGAATCAAGAATTTGCTGTCCGGTACGTGCCGCTGTTTCTTTATTATTAAACCGTTCCAGTATGCCGAAAGCCCTGGTTGATTTGTTTTTCATGAGCAGCCATCGGGGACTTTCAGGAATAAAAAAAAGCAATACCATATACAGTATGGAAGGAATGGCTTCCGAACCAAACATCCATCTCCATCCCTTTTGCAGGTTCCATTCTTCATTACCCTGTAGGGCTATAAGATAATTCACAAAATAAACAGTGACGATGCCGATCACTATCGCCAGTTGATTATAGGCCACCAGTGATCCTCTTTTTTCCGCAGGTGCTATCTCGGCTATGTACATTGGTACTACCATGGAGGCAATACCCACACCAATGCCGCCGATGATACGATAGATAATAAATGAAGTAAAGCTATCGGGCAGTGCGGTTCCTACCGAACAGATGAGGAAAAGAATGGCCGATACTATCATACACCATTTCCTCCCAAAACGTGAACTAAGGTAATCGGCCAGAAGAGCGCCGAAAAGACAACCTACCAGTGCACTTGAAATAGCCCAGCCGGTTTCCAGTGTATTCAGGGAAAAGTAGATGGTTAGGTTTCCGATAGCACCGGAGATAACAGCTGTATCGTAACCAAACAGCAGTCCGCCTATGGCGGCTATAAGCGCAATCGGTCGCAGGTTATTATTGGTCGATGCGGACATGTAATTGTTTTTTAAGCGTGTTCATTAAGCGGACATTTATAGCCCATTGATCACCGATAGGTTGTTGCGTAAATGGCAGGAGGGGCATATAAGGCCGTGGGCCAAATTCCGGACAGATGGTGAGTTGCGGCCGTTGACGCGAGAGGTTGCTGTCAACAATCTGCTGCCACCAGTTTATAAACGCTTTTACATGTTTAGCCCACTCTGGAGCAAACGGATCGCTAACCTGGGGAGCCTGTTCGTGACCCACGCGGGCATGCAAATGTGATACATATGGAAAGATGTCCTTTAATATATGCTGCTGGTCTTCGAGCAGGCTTTCCGATACAGTACACCAGTGCGAAAGATCGGCCGCCAGCTCAAGCTCCGGAAAACGCTGCAGATAAGGCAACAGGCTGCTGGCATGAAAAGAAAACCGGCCACGATGTGTTTCATGTACAATGCGTACGCCGGTTTGCTGTGCTACTTTCAGACTGGCTTCAATAATACGGCAGTTGTCATCAAATGAAAAATGATCCCTGCCGGTATGTGAGTTAATAAAGTCTGGCCTTAATGCAATCAGCTCATTGAGCCTTTTTATCATGCGGCTTATATACTGATCAACCGTTTCATTTGCCGGAGGCAATACCTGCTGGGCTATGAAGATGAATTCCTTTTCGGAACGCAGAAAGTCGAGTTCGTAATTGAGTTCCTTAATAAATGTCTTCGATTCAGGAACGTTGATTTCGATACCATCAAAAGCCGCCTCCTGCACCCGCTCCAGAAATGCGGTTGCACTCAGCTGCTCCTGTCCCCAATAGGGACAAACATATTTTAGTAGCATGAGCAGCTTATATTATGGCTGATACAAAACGGGGTTGATAGGGCTGTTGATGATCTCACCAACGGTCGCTCCGGGGCACCAGGTATTCCAGTCGTGTTCCTGATTTTTGTTCTCCGGCTTCTTCAGTATCATATCGCGATCCATATAGATGATGGTCATCACCTTTCGCATCTCGCTGGTGCTATTGGCGCCGGCGCGGTGAAATACCCAGCCTGAGTGAAAGCTTACTTCGCCCAGGTCAAACGGTTCGATAATATGTTTGAAATCTGTAACGCGCAGGCGCTGCTGGATGATGGTTTCGCTTTCATCGCCAATAGCCAGCTCGCGGCCTTCTACTATCTGGTGACTGGCTGCGCTGAACTCAAGAGGCCCCATTTCGAGCGGTGTGGCCTGCAGGGGAATCCAGGCAGTAACGGTTTTATCGGTTTGCAGTGGCCAGTAGTACTGATCGGCATGCCAGGGAGTAATGCCCCCGCCGGCTTCCTTGTACAATGCCTGATCGTGATACAGCCTCACACCTTCTACCTGCATCAGGTCGGCCGCTATTTTGGCGATGCGCCGGCTAAACACCAGTGCTTTTATACGTTCATCTTCGCGCCAAAGATTAAAGAGCTGCAGAAAGGCCTTTCCATAAGTGTCTCTCTCTTCGAGCTTTTGAGTAGCCGTATTAAGCGCTGTTACCCTGGCCGAAATTACTTCGTTAAAGTAGGCGAGTGTGGGTGCATCGAGCACCTCTTTGAGTTTGATATAACGATTGGTTTGGTAGTACGCGATCTGATCATCGCTAAGCGCATAAGGAACATCCAGCACTTGCTGAATAGTAGCAGGTATGGCAGACATATCGTATAGTTTATACAAACATAGACCAGGCCCCAGCAACAATCAGGCACAGCAATGCAAATACTAACACTATATTGACTAAATTTGAGCACATAGTGAAATTTCAGGCATATATTGTATGTATTATAAAATAAAGAATAGGGTTGAAAGCGGCATATGAAGATATAGACAGTAAAAAAGGGGATGCGTCTTTCCTCGCTTATGAGCTAAACGTTCCTTATTTCCCTTTCAAATGGCATTATCATCCGGAATATGAGCTGACGTTGATAGTAAAGGGAAGCGGCAAACGAATGGTAGGCGACAGTCATATGAACTTCGAAGCGGGCGATCTTGTACTCATCGGTCCGGATATGCCTCATACCTGGGTAAGCGATGATCAGCGTAAACGAAACCGTTCAAGTGCGATTGTGATACAATTCAGTGAGCAGTTTATAGAATCCTTACTGCAGCCGGTGGAGCTGGCGGCAATAAGCCGGCTGCTGGCCGACTCTGCCGATGGTCTTTTTTTTACGCAACAGTCTACCAAAAAAATCCGCGACCAGGTGCAGGCATTACCTTCAAAGCAGGGAGTGGAAAAGATCACCGCCTTACTGCTCATACTCGATCAGCTGGCCGCTCAGCGCAAAAGCCGGCTGGCTTCTCCTTATTATACCGGGGTAAAAGGGAAAGAAAATGAACATCGCCTCAATAAAGTGTGCCGCTATCTGCAAAAACATGCCAGTGAAAAACTGAGTGTAAATAATGCCGCTTCGCTGATTCATTTATCAGACAGCGCCTTTTGTAAATTCTTCAAACGGGCCACGGGCAAAACATTTTCGGATTACCTCAACGAGATCAGGGTAGGTCTTGCCTGTCAGCAATTGACCGAATCGGATAAGCCGGTGGCCGGTATTGCCTACGAATGTGGATTTGAAAGCCTCACCTATTTCAATCGTGTCTTTTTAAGAAAGAAAGGAGTGACGCCAAGGGTGTTTAGAAAAGACTATCAGCGCTGAGTAATATCGATCTCGTCAGCAACAAAGCTTGTTTCTTAATCCCTGATCAGCAATAATAGCCCCGATCATTTTTTTTCAAACAGCTTTTCCAACGCTTTCTCCAGTTTTGGTCCCCGGAGGTTTTTGTCAATTATGCGGCCCTGGGGGTCGAGCAGGAAGTTTTTGGGGATGCTGGTAACCCGGTATTTTTTTCTGATTTTACTGTCTTTATCCATCAGCTGTGTCCAGCTAAGTTTATCTTTTTTGATTGCTGCCAGCCATTTTTCGCGGTCTTCGGGCAGGTCGATCGTCACACTCAGTATTGTAAAATTTTTGTTGTGGTAGCGTTCCAATGCTTCCAGCAAATACGGGTGTTCGGCACGGCAGGGTGTGCACCAGCTGGCCCAGAAGTCGAGTAACACATATTTTCCTTTGTACGACTCCAGCGGCACCAGCTTATTGGCGGTATCGGGCAACTCAAATGCCGGCGCGGTTTTACCAATAGCCAGCGTCTCATCATAAGCACGGGCTTTTATCCCTTTGCCGTAAGTGCTGTTCTTCTCTTTTTCAGACAGAGTTTCATACAGCCTTCTGACCTCGGGTTCAACTTTCTCTTTATCAGCTGCAAAACTGAGTGTTTGAGACAATGCATATATCATTGCCGGAGAATGCGGGTTTGTGCCCGCATAGGTTAAAAACTGTTCCGCCATTCGCTGGCTAAGCGAATCAATTCTGGCATCCAGCAGGTTTACAGCTTCTTTATCGCCTTTTTCTTTATTGATTTTCTGTTCGGCCAGCAGCAACATTTTTTCTTTTGAATAGGGCAGGCGCAGTTTTTCCAGCTTTACGTATTCGTTATATGCCTCCGAACCCTGCACCCGGATATTGGAAAACGAATCAATAGAAGTAATGCTCACATTGGTTCCATCCAGTATAAGGACGCGCATATACCGGTCTTTATACGACTCCGGGTTTTTGGGCGAGCGTATAAACATGGTCATAAAACAGGGACGGTCAGTACTTTTTAACTCGTATGTATATTTGTTTCCCACAACCGGCGTACTGTCCGTATTGTTGTTGCCACTATAGATAAAATAAATGTAAGAAACAGGCTCGGGTATATTTCTAAGCTCTCCCTCAATGACCATTTTATCGTTATCGTTTTGTGCGAGCGTTGTGGTAAAACAGCAAAATGTCAGAAACGCAGTAAGGAAATAGCAGGATAAATACATGGGAATAGCTGGTTTGGTTATAATTAGAAGCTCTGCGGGCATAGGCCGTATTTACATAAGAAAATCCGGTAATGGTTCCGTTGAACTATTAAAATAAGATGATACCCGGCTTATATTCCATAAATACAGCTGCTTATTTTTTCAGCAGTTTCATCAGCAGTTCATAGACCTCTCGCGGCCGTTCTGTTCTTTTGTAAAGAATTTTTCCTTCGCGGTCGATAATGGCATAATGAGGAATGCCATTGATGCCGTTTTTATGCAGAAAAATTGTTTGTCACGCCCAAACACCTGATCACGGTGTGTAAAAAAGTATCGGAAAAAACGCCGGGCACTTTGATTGCGGAAGCAATGCTGGCCGAAGCCAGGCTATTACTGGCTATGCCCGAGCAGAACATTAGTACGGTAAGTGCCGCGCTGGGCTATAGTTCGGTAGCTGCTTTCAGTAAATTCTTCGGAAGAATACAGGTGTTGCGCCTTTGATTTTTAGAAATGGGAAATAAGCGCGACGCATTCTTTCATCTGTTGATGTCTAATTATTATAACCATTTATCAGATTGACCACCACCTGTGTCATTACATCCTTTTCGTCTGGCTTACTTTCCGCAATCATTAGTGTGAGTGCGACCAGTGCATTATCAGCTATACGTTTGGAACCGTCTTTACGATACAGCAATCTGTTTCGTTCAAGAAACCATACAAACAGAAACGCGGCGATGCGTTTATTGCCATCCGAAAAGGAATGGTTCTTGACTACGAAATACAGAAAGTGCGCTGCTTTTTCTTCTACGCTGGGATAAAGGTCTACTCCCCCAAAAGACTGATATATTGTTGCGATGGAGCTTTTGAAAGATTCGTCTTTTTCATTACCAAACAGGCTGCTGCCACCAAATTTATCTTTCAGGCCCTGGATAGCCCTCATCGCTTCATCGTAAGTAGCTACAAAAGAAGGCTGCCTGCTGGTAGCTTCAATTGTTAACGTCCGGTGATCATACCTGTCCAGTACATCCAGCGCGTATGTGTAATCGGTTAATACTTTGAGCAGGCCATTTGCCTCATCCGATGTGAGAGATTTTGATTCCAGCACATTGCCCAGCAATCGGACAGTTTGCTTTAAAGTATCCAGTTGCTGCGCCTGTTCGTTCAACCGCTTTTCATTGAGTGAATACCCTTTAATGAGATAGTCTTTCAGAATACTGTTGGCCCAGATACGAAATTGGGTACCTCGTTTTGAATTTATCCGATATCCGATAGAAATAATCAGATCCAGATTGTAATGCTCAAGCTGCCTGGTAACCTGTCTTTTACCTTCCTGCCGAACAGTTCGGAAAATCCGAACAGTTGAGCTTCTGTCCAATTCACTGGAACTGAATATATTTTTTATATGCTCGCTTATGTTGGCCTTACTGGAATCAAACAACTCAATGATCTGTGCCTGTGTCAGCCAAACCGTATCCTGATCCAGGGTAACATCGATGGAGGTCAGGCCATCAGGAGTTTGATATATGACAATAGTTCCGTTTTCCATGCCTTTCAGAAATACATAAAGTTAACTTAGTTGGCCGGTTTCTACGGGTGTTAGCTCCAGCAAACAGAAATTTGAACCGCTACCTCAGTCCTTACATCACATGCTGATATATCGCGAACAGTTTCCAGAACCGCATGCTGTGTTTAAAATCGAAGGGTTGTTTTTTGAAATCATTCAGCACAAGATCGATTTTATCTTCCTTCATTTCATAACGCCCCAGCATAATGGTGCGATCTGAGGTGTAAAGTCCGGTTTTGTGCTGACAAAGATGAATATTCTCCTGAGTCACTTCTTCGAAGATGAGCACATCGTGCAGTTGGTACTGGGGCAGTGATTCGTGGTGGGGTATATTGGGGTTGAACGTAAGCGCCATCATATTATGGTTATTCGCTTCGGGCAATACCAGGCGGGGAAAAGCAGCCCAGTCGTTGAAGGCCAGCTCCTGATAGCAGCATTTCACATATATGTTATCATTAATAAAAGGAACCTCGCGCAGCTGTAGTTTGATGATATGATTTTCGTCGGCTATCAGCTTATCGCCATTAAACTTCAGAATTTCATTAATAGTGAGGTGCTGCGAAATGAACTGGCCAACCGGTATGCAAAAATAATTGGCAATTTGCAGCATGGTTTCAATCCGGGGTTCGGCCCTTCCTTCTTCATAGGAGGAGATATTACCCCGGGTCAGGTTAAACAGATCGGCAAAGGCCTGTTGGCTCAAACCCTTTGTAGTGCGTATTTTCTTGATATTGGCCCCTATCTTGGTCATGATTGCAAAGATAGGTGTAATTTTTTTTATCTTCAATGCAAATATTTTTTGCATTTTGCTGTTTTTTTGTAGATTTGTTGTGTCAAGCTGAAACCAACGCGCATGAATTATATAGATACCATTGAAGATTTCGCCCTAAAGCTGAATTGCAGGATCATCTACAAGAATGAGCCGAACGGCATTCTGAAGATCGATAACCAGCCCGATGGCATCCATAACCTGATCATCGGCATCGCTCCCCCCATCCTGATCATGGAACAGTTCCTGTTTTCCTTCCGGGATGATAATATGGACATGTTTAAAAAGCTGCTGCAGAAAAACAGAGATACCATACACGGCGCCTTCGTGATCAATGAAGAAGGTGATAAGGTCCTGTTTCGTTATACCATGCAGCTGGGCAATATCGATTTTAATGAGTTTGAAGGCGCCCTCAATTCTCTGGGCCTGCTGCTGAGTGAATATTCACAACAGATCATCGATTTCTCTAAACAGTAATTAATAATAAAACGGCTATTATAAACCTATAAAAAATTATCAGTCATGAACATTTTCAAACGTCTCTTCAGAATCGGACAGGCTGAAATTCATGCCGCAGTAGATAAAATGGAAGACCCGGTCAAGATGACCGAGCAGGGTCTGCGCGAACTGCGGCAGGACCTGGCAGAAGCAACCGAAGCCTATGCACAGGTAAAAGCACTCGCTATCCGCACCGAGAATGACCAGGCCCACTGCCTGCAGGAGTCTACCAACTACGCAGAAAAAGCCATCCTGATCATGCAAAAAGCCCAGGCCGGCCAGGTTGATATGGTAAAGGCTGAACAGCTCGCCCGCGAAGCCCTTTCGCTTCGCAGAAGATTCTATACAGAATCGGAGGAGCTGGGTCTGCAGGTAGTAGCATTGCAGCAGTCATCGCGCGAAATGCTGCGCAATACTGAGATCCTGAAAGAGAACATGGAGAAATGGGAAAAAGAACTGCGCACACTGAAGGCAAAGGCTAAAGTGAGCAAAGCTACTGAACAGGTTAACAAACAGTTGGCACAACTGGATACCAATGGTACGGTGGCCATGCTGGAGCGCATGAAGGCCAAAGTAGAAGACCAGGAGGCCCTGTCGAAAGCCTATGGTGATATTGCCCGCGACAAAAACAGCCTGAAAGACGAATTAAACAGTATTTTGAAGGACGATTCCCTGTCGATCGAAAAAGATCTGAAAGCCATTAAAGAAAAACTGGGGATTTCCGAAAATCAGTAACTACTATGCTAATAAGTATCACCGACCTCTTATTCCACCCACTCAGTAATGCGATTATGACGGTTCTAGCCGGCATCACCGCTATCTACTGGATATTTACATTCATTGCCGGCGACCTGTTTGGCGATGCCGATGTAGATGCCGGGGTTGAAATGGATGGGGCCGATGTGGATACAGACACTGAAACAGATCTTGGCGACTCAGTAGGTGATAAATCGGCTTTCCAGAAAGCACTTGAATTTGTTAACATTGGAAAAGTGCCCTTTATGGTAGTTTATTCTACCTTCAAATTCATTGCCTGGATAGTCACACTCACTTCTTCCATCGCATTTGGACTGGCCAGCTGGGGCTGGAAATCGATCCTCATCCTGATTCCGGTTTTCATTGTAGCCTTTTTTATCACGCGGTATGCCACCAAACCACTCGTTAAAGTTTATCACGCTATGGGATACAATGGCGAAGAAGCACAGGAACTGCTGGGCAGAATAGCCCGCATGAAATCTACCATCTCCGGCAATACCATCGGCGCAGCCGAGGTGAAAGTGCAGAGCGATATTATACGCATCAATGTAAAAAGCAAAACGGGCGATACCATCCCCTATGATGCGGAAGTAATGATTGCCGACGAATCGGCTGATAAAAAGTTTTACCTGGTTGTACCGGAAATCAACCTTACCAACGTGGTGTAAAAACCATTTTCATAACAAGTCACTATTCACTTAAACCTTAAAACAAACATCAATCTATGGGAGCAATCGGCGGAATCAGCTTACTGCTTATTGGCGGCATTGTATTCATCTTATTTATCATCCTCTTTGCATTTGCTACTTTTTACAAAAAAATCCCCCAGGGCAAAGCCATTGTGCGTACCGGTGTGGGCGGCGGAAAAGTAGCCTTCAACAGAGGTATGTATGTGATCCCCATCCTGCATAAAATGGAGATCATGGATATTTCTGTAAAAAAACTGCAGATCGACCGGATGGAAAACGACGGCCTGATCTGTAAAGACAATATCCGCGCCGACATCAAAGTAGCCTTCTTTGTAAGGGTTAATAAAAATGTAGACGACGTATTGAACGTGGCACAAATCATTGGCACAGAAAGAGCCAGTGATGTAGATACCCTGCGCAACCTGTTTGAGGCCAAATTCTCCGAAGCGCTCAAAACCGTAGGTAAAAAATTCGACTTCATTGAACTCTATGAAGCGCGCCGCGAATTCAGAACCGAGATACTCGACATTATCGGTACCGACCTCAACGGATATATCCTCGACGACTGTGCCATCGACTACCTGGAACAAACGGAAGTAAAATTCCTTAGTCCCCAAAACATCCTCGACTCACAGGGTATCAAAAAGATTACAGAGCTCACTGCCGAGCAAAATGTGAAAGCCAACCTGATCAAACGTGAAGAGGAAAAAGTAATTAAAAAACAAAATGTGGAAGCCCGCGAAGCCATTCTTGAACTGGAGCGCCAGATGGCCGAAAAAGAAGAGAAACAACGCCGCGAGATCGACAACATAAAAGCCCGCGAACAGGCAGAAATCACCAAGGTTCGGGAAGAAGAGCGCCTGAGAGCAGAGACCGTACGCATCAGAACAGATGAGTCGCTCGCCATACAGGAAGAAAATAAACTGCGCCAGATCATCATTGCAGAGAAAAATAAACAACGCACCGATGCGGTAGAAACAGAACGTGTGGAAAAAGACCGTGCACTGGAAGCCACAGAGCGTGAAAAAATTGTAACCCTGGCACAGATAGAAAAAGAAAAGACACTGGAGGTAGAACGCAAAAACATCCAGGATGTAATCCGCGACCGGGTTCGTCTCGAAAAAGGTGTGGTAGAAGAACAGCAGGGTGTGAAAGACCTGGAAGCCTTCCGCGAGGTAGAACGCAATAAATCGGTTGGCATTACCAAGGCCAGCCAGCAGGCAGAAGAAAAACTGATCTATACTGTAAAAGCTGCAGAAGCAGAGAAAAAGGCGGCGGAAGAAAAAGCCAAACAGCTGATCATTGATGCAGAAGCTAAAAAAGAGGCGGCCGTGAAGGAAGCTGAAGCCCGTAAAATACTGGCCGAAGCCCAGGCCCGCGAAGAGGCCACACTGGGTCTGTCTGAAGCAGAAGTAATGATGGCCAAAGCCGATGCTGCCGAAAGACAGGGTTCAGTAGATGCTACTGTAATAGAAAAAATTGCTGAAGCCAAACGTAAGGAAGGACTCACCCAGGCCGAAGTGACCAAAGAGAAAGCCCTGGCAGAAGCAGCCGGCATCGAAGAAAAAGCCGAAGCGATGAAAAAACTGGATGCTGTAGGTAAAGATCACGAAGAGTTTAAACTGCTGCTCAACAAAGAAAAAGACATAGCCCTGGCTCAGATCAATATCCAGAAAGATATTGCCGATGCACAGGCTGTAGTACTGGGCGATGCGCTGAAGTCTGCCAGGATTGATATCGTGGGCGGCGAAACGATGTTCTTCCAGAACATCATCAACCAGATATCAAACGCCAAAGGCTTTGACCGCCTGATCAATGAAAGCGAAAACGCTTCGCAGATCAAAACGGCACTGATTGGTGACGGCTCCAATAGCGGCGACCTGCTCGATCGTATCCGGGAATTTGCTGAGAAGTATAATATTTCAACGAACGATATCAAGAACCTGACCATTTCAAGCCTTATCCTGAAAATGCAGCAGAAAAGCTCAGAAGGCGACCGCTCTTCTTTGCTGAACCTGGCAAACCTGGCTAGCAGCCTCGGTATTTCCAACAAGAAGCTGTAAAAGATTGATATCTCCCATTGCCTCCTGCTGTTTTGGCAGGAGGCGATACCCTGATGAATCGTTTCGATTACCTGATGTATGCCTGCCCGACCCTGCACCCGCAAAGTCGTGGCACTGTTTTAGAACAGGCATTCATTCCGAAAGCATTTTTGAACAATGGCAGTTACTGAAAACAACAATACCGCTATACTGGATTCAGGCACCTATGAGATTATCCGTAACCGGCTGGAAGAGCAGCGCCTGCTTCTGGCACAACGCCTCGCAAAGCTGAATGCTGCGCGAAAAGAAATCTTCAACTCAAACGGATTTCAGCTGGTAGCCAATCAGCGAATCACCACGGCCAACAACGGAGTAGCCCGTGGCATCATGGCTTTTGGCGACCTGACCATCTTTGCCTATAACGTTCACTTCGGACTGCGCGAAGACATAAAGCTGAGCGATGTATTCAGCATTTATAAGTTTACGGAAGATCATTTTGAGCCACATCCGCTGACTCTTATTGAAGACGAAAACTTCATCACAGACTTTACCAACCTGTACAAGTATTACCGCGACTCCATTTTTGCACGTTTCACAAAAACGGAGAACTATCTGTACATGATCTTCCAGACCAGCAAAAATCCCGACGACCGTAAGGCGTTTAAATGGCTGATCAAAAACAACCAGCTGGTCTATATCGACGACCGCAGCATTCATGAAGTAAGAAAAGCACCCCAGCACGACTTTGAATGGATTAAAACAGACCTCAGTCACCGCCGCCTGGGTTTGCATCCGCATATTTCGGTACTCGACAAGGTCTTTATTGAAGCGCTCAATGGCGATATCACCTTCAAAATCGAAAACAATACCGACACGGGAAGAGGCATCTTCTCTGAGCCGGTACTCAACAGAGATCAGCAGCTCGATGATGCGGAGTATTACTATGCCGATCTCGGCAACCTGATCGCGATAAAAATCAAACCCTATCAGGAAGCGTTCCGCTCCTATATTTTCAACGTTCGCACCAAACAGGTATTACCCATCCCCACCCTGCTCGATGCAGGAATATTACTGCCCGATAGCCAGGGTGTTATTTTCCCTAATGGCTATTATCTGCAAAACGGAGAATACAAACTATTTGAGTCTGCCATTACCGAACTGGAATTCATCCGCAGCATTGCTTCGCCCAATGGCGAAGATTTTCTGTACGTGTTTTATCAGAAGACCAGCAATACCTATGTGCTGATGTCGTATAATATGATCGTGCAGCAGGTAGAGACGCCGATCGTCTGCAATGGCTTTACGGTATTCAACGATGGTACTCTTATCTATTTCCGCTCCGAAAACGAAGCGGTGAGGCATCACCAGGTACAAATCTGGCAAACACCCTATACCGTTACACTGAAAGAAAATACAGCCATGAACAATAATGTGCTGTACAAGATCGGCAACAAGGACATCGTGAGTGCGATGAGTGAAAGCCAGGAGGTAATACAGCTGCTGCAGAAAGAAGACAGCTACGAAGACCTCTATGAAGACATTCATAAGCGCACCAACGACATCATCGATTCTTATTTCTGGTTAAAAGATGAAGCAACTTTCAACCTGGCCGCTCCTCTGACCCATATCCGCGATATCGCCAGTACCGCTATTGATGAGTTTGCCAAGGTGCAGGCACAGCGCCAGCATGCAAAAGACACGCTGGTGGCCATGCAGAAGCGGGTAGACCAGCTGGTAGTTGATGTAAAAAATGCCACGATCACCTCGCTCGATCAGCTCGTTGAGTTGCTGGCGGCTACCCGCAGCATGCAGGGCGCTGTGATTGACCTGCAAAATGTACGTTATATCGATACAGCTGCTGTGAGTGCGCTTCGCGAAACCCTGCAGCAATACAACGCTTCACTCTCCGCAGGATACGGTTCAGTTCCTGCTTAAAGAAGAAGCGCTGGCACCCTACGAGGCTAAAGTAACAGAGCAGAAGAAAGCGGCCGCAGCAGTAACTAAAGTAATAGATGCACAGCCCATAGAAGAAGCGGTTAAAAACATCGCCGCGGGTCTGGAAATGCTTATAGACATCCTCAACAGCCTGAAGATTGAGGATACCACCCAGACTACCCGTATTGTAGAAAAGATATCACTCATCTTTGCTTCACTCAATGAAGTAAAAGCAGAGCTGGTACGTACCACTACCGCACTTCGCACACAGGAGCTCACGGGTGAGTTTCATGCACAGCTCACCCTGCTTGATCAGAGCATTGTCAACTTCCTCGATCTGTCCACCTCACCCGAAAAATGTGAAGATTATTTTACCCGGATCAGCATACAGGTAGAAGAGCTGGAAAGCAAGTTTGCCGATTTCGAAGAATTTGTACTGAAGATTGCCGACAAACGCGATGAGGTTATTAAGGCTTTCAATGGCAAAAAAGAAATGCTGGTTGCCCAGATCAACAAGCGAACTTCTTCGCTGGAGCAGATTGGCATGCGTGTGCTGAAGAATATTGAGAATAAAGCACAGGCTTTTTCTGATAAAGAAAGTATCTATGCTTTTTTCTCCACAGATCTCATGATCGACAAGGTGCGCAACCTGGCAGATGAGTTGAAAGGGCTGGGTGATGTTGCCAAAGCCGAAAATCTCGAAAACCTGGTAAAAGTTGCCCAGGAGACAGCTCTCCGCAACCTGAAAGACAAAACCGATCTGTTTGCCGACGGACAAAATATTATTTCGCTCGGTTCGTACAAATTTGTAGTGAATAAACAGGTGCTTGACCTCAGCATCGTTCGCCGCAATGACCGGTTATTTTATCACCTGATTGGCACCAGTTTTTATAAGGAAGTAAATGCCGATTCGCTTTACCAGCACCGGGCTATCTGGGAGCAGGAGCTGATCTCGGAAAACAATACGGTATACCGGTCTGAATACCTGGCTTACCAGGTCTTCGTGGAAAGTATGCAGCAAAACGATCAGTGGAGTTTTGAAGCATTCCTCAACGACCGTACCGAGCGCGACTATGCTGCCGCCTATCTGAAAGGTGTGCATAATACCGATGCAACAATGATCTACCAGGGCCTGAAAAAGCTACAGGAGGCCCTTGGCATTCTGCAATACCCGCCCGCAGTGCGTGTAGCGGCTCAGCTATTCTGGTTTGGTCTCGCGGAGGCATCCCGCACGCGGTTGCAGCAACTGATCAGTGCCGCTCACGCTATACAGGAGAGTTTTCCGCAAAGCGGCCGTGCTTCATTTGTAGAAAAAGAATTGTGTGCCCAGTTTCTGCAGTCAAAAACTGCATACCCCGCTGCAGATGCCAATGAAGTGGCCCACTACCTGTACCAGGAGTTTGCTACGGGAAAATTTTTTACCTGCAGCCAGCAGGCGCTTTCGCTCAAAAAAGCATTTCGTGAATACCTGCAGGCCCATAAAAGGAGCGAACTGTTTCTGCAGGAGGTGGACAATACCGGCTTTGACGTGACGGAACGCTTTTATATTGTTCAGAGCTGGGTGCAGGCTTTTCTGCAGACACAAGTAACCGATGCCGATGAGCAATACCTCGACGAAACCGTTTGCCTGTTGCTATTCAAAGACTATTCGTATCGGGAGAGAGCATCCGCGGATACACTGGAACTGACGGGAATAAAAGGTACACACCCGGTGATACAGGCCGGAGGAAAGTATTTACTGAATTATCATCGGTTTATTGAAAAACTACGCAGCTATACCAATACGATCGTGCCGGCATTCACTGCCTTCAATCAGTTAAAGGAACAGCTGGTACAAAATTACCGGCATCAATTAAAGATAAATGAGTTTGAACCCCGGGTATTGAGCTCCTTTGTACGCAATCGCCTTATCAACGAAGTCTATTTTCCGTTGATTGGCTCCAACCTCGCCAAACAGATTGGTGCTGCCGGCGACGATAAGCGTACGGCACGTATGGGTATGCTGCTGCTGGTATCTCCTCCCGGCTATGGTAAAACAACCCTCATGGAATACCTGGCCAAAACCATGGGATTACATTTTGTGAAAATAAACGGTCCCACTATCGGCCACAACATCACTTCTATTGACCCGCAGGAAGCCACCACCTCCGGCGCGCGGGAGGAATTGAAAAAAATAAACCTCTCTTTCGAAATGGCCGACAACGTAATGTTGTATATCGATGACATACAGCATTGCAGTCCGGAGTTTTTACAAAAGTTCATTTCCCTGGCCGATGGTCAGCGTAAAATGGACGGCATTTTTGAAGGCGAAAGCAAAACCTATGACCTGCGCGGTAAACGTTTCTGTGTGGTAATGGCCGGTAACCCTTACACCGAAAGCGGTGAGCAGTTCAAAATTCCCGACATGCTTGCCAACCGTGCCGATGTATACAACCTGGGAGATGTAATTGGCAACTCAGACCTTCTTTTTAAACTAAGTCTGATCGAAAATGCCATCGCAGAAAACAGTTACCTGCAACGTATTGGCAACCGCAGCTTTGAAGATTTGTACAAACTGATCAACTATATTGAAACAGAAAGCGAGTTGCTGCCCGAGTTGGAAGGTAACTACAACCGCCAGGAAACAGATGATGCAGTTGCTGTATTAAAAAGTATTATCCGCATCCGCAATATCGTACTACTGGTCAATCAGCAATACATTGCCAGTGCTGCTATGAAGGATGCCTATCGCACCGAACCTGCTTTTAAGTTGCAGGGCTCTTACCGGAATATGAATAAGATGGCAGGCAAAGTGGTACCACTCATGAATCCCGAAGAGGTGGATACACTCATTCTTTCCCATTATGATGGCGAATCGCAGACACTCACCTCTGATGCAGAGGCCAACCTGCTAAGGCTGAAAGAAATTGCCGGTCTGCTAAAACCCGATGAAGCCACACGCTGGCAGCATATCAAAGAGGTATTTGTAAAAAACAATCGTTTTGGCCTGCTGAGCGAGACTGACACCTCGGGGCAAATGCTGATTCAGTTAAGTTCGTTTAATGAACATTTGGAAGCGATTGCAAAAGCGATCAGTAAGAAACAGATAAAGTAAAGAGGGGCTTTGCTTTTTGACAAAAGGGCCTGTTTTATGAAGAAGAAAATACAATTCACTGATTTCCGGAATTTATGTATAGCCAATAGTAGTAGCAAATATGTATCACAGATACTTGACATTATTTACAACGGCGATTGCATTTTTTACCCCGGTATTATTATGCCCCGGACACAAATGTCAAGCCTATATCGGCTTCGATTGGAAATCCAGAAAGATAACGAAAGTGCCGAAAATGAATTTCTTAACGACTATGAGAATACCGTGGTTGCAATGGAAAACAGTGAATCGGAAGAGATAGGAATCTGCAGCCTAATAACCGACCAGGAAAGTTATTTAGTTTTTTCGGAACCGGAAGAAGGTAAAATTGCAGGCATTATCAGAACGCAATATTCGGGCAGCATAGCCAACTGCGAAACTGACATTGATGAGTCAATCCGGCGCGGATACACCTCCGATGCAGAAAAATACACAAGCGGCATACTCGTAAGAGAATGGCAGCACTTGTAATGGCTATATATATGTTAGCTTTGCTGTGATATTTATGCGAATCTATCACACCTTAAAAATTGGAGAATACCATACAAATTACTGTGAGGATTACCTGATAAACTGCGAGATTGGTGATCAAAGAATATTATGTGCAGTAATGGATGGCTGCTCTGCGGGCACCGACAGCCATTTGGCTTCAACGCTCACTGGAAAAATTCTAAGAAAAATTTCTTCAGGACTTAGCCACAAAGAGTTTATTTCCAAAGAAACCCCCTCCCTGATTCAATTGATGGAAAGTGTAATAAGGCAATTGTTCAGCGAATTACACACCATTAAGAATACGCTCCTTCTGGAACGAGAGGAGCTTTTGAACACGCTGGTGATTGGTATCATTGATGCCCAAAAGCGTTGCGGTGAATTTTTATGTATCGGAGATGGGCTGATTTGCATCAACGGACAGTACTTTGAGTTTGAACAAAATGATCACCCCGATTATCTGGGCTATCACCTAGAAGAAGATTTTGAGAAATGGATGGAAAATCAGCAACAAAAGATATCTGTGGATAGCATTAACGATTTCAGCCTATCGACAGATGGGATCTTTACTTTTAAAAAATTTGATGGCGGAATATATGAGCCTCCCGGCAATATCGTCGACTACCTGCTTGTTGACAATACCGGTAGTGCTACAGAAATGATGCTTCACAAAAAGGTCTTAGATATTGAAACTGAATGGGGCTTAAAACCTTCCGACGATCTTGCTATTATAAGGGGGATTTTATAATTCGTGGTAACCTGTAAAATACCTGACAGCATACACAGAAAAGTCAGTAGGCGGTAATGGCACTTTTGAAGAAACATTACAGGTCATTTCATGGCTATACTTTACCTGTTTTAGTATGAGTACTACACTCCCGCCCCTGACCAATTCTTTCTATACTATTATTTTTTACGACCCCATTTATTCATCACCCAGTGATCAACACTCCACTTGCCAGGGCCAACAAGGAAAAAGATGGCAAACAGAAACAGAAACAACAGCGGATGCTCGCCTTCATAAATCTTCCCATTATGCACCGTATAAATAACACCGGCCATCGTGATCATAAGCAATGGGGTGACCCAGCGGGTAAATAAACCGAGCATCAGGCAAATGCCGCCCAGCAGCTCGATGAGCTTGGCTGCATAAGCTGAAAATACCGGTAAAGGAAACTTTTTACTGGTTAAGAAATCAATTAACCCACCGATCTGAAACAGCTCCCAGGAATACCGGAAAATCAGCCAGCCCGTTATAAACCGCACTATTGCAAGACCGTCCGGCCATACACCCGCTGAAGAAAATAGTTTTTTCATCTTTTTCCAGCAATGATAAACGACGGTCTGCCGGCACTGGTAAAACAGCTGTAAATTAAGTGTAACCAAATGTAAATTTTCACCAATTACATACATAAGTAACTGATTATGTATGCGCTGCAGACCAGTCATGCTTATGCCGGTGATCAGCAGATGCTATAAAACGATACATTTGATTCATGAAAAAGCGCTGGTTATACTGGGTTATACCTGCCCTGGTTCTTGTCTTAATCGGTTTTAAGGCCCGTAATGTAAATGACTGGTCATTTAGCCAGGCCAGTGAGCTTACGCGAATGCGGAATATCGCGCATCTCGCATTGCTCAGTAGCGGAGATGCCACATCGCGGGTGCTGCCGGTGCAGGAAGTTTCACCGGGCAGTTACCTGCTTCGTTTCGAAAAACCTTTTACCCCCGTAACCGATTCGCTGGTGAAGATGGTGGTCAATCAGCTGGGCAGTCAACGAGCCTATTCACTCGAGCTAAGAGATGCCAGTCGCCCGGACATACTCTACAGTTTTGTAGTATCGGAAGATAGCTCAAAGACTATTATACCCTGCCTCGATCGGCCGCTGCCACTGGGTCAGTATGAACTATTGATCCGCTTTCCGGTCGGCCAGTCCAAAGCCGGTTACCTGACCGGTGCAGGGGTACTCCTTATTTTACTCGCTGGCGGGTGGTTTCTTTTCAGCAGAAAGCCTGCTCCGCCTGCTCCCCTGCCATCAGATGATGAAGAAAAAGAGCATCCCTTTCTCAGCCTCGGGAGATACCGTTTTTATACCGCACAACAAAAACTGGAACTTGACGGAGTCGAAACAGAACTGACCGGAAAGGAAAGCCATTTGCTTAGCATTCTGGCTAAGTCGCCCAATACGATGGTAGAGCGAAGCCGGCTTCAAAAAGAGGTGTGGGAAGACAATGGCGTAATCGTAACCCGAAGCCTGGATATCTTCATTTCAAAACTGCGGAAGAAATTACAGGATGATCCCGGTATAAGGATTGTGAACGTGCATGGCCGGGGGTATAAGCTGGAGATTGTGTAAATAACTGCTGCCTGCAACTACTTCTTATCATCTCTCTTCTTCATAAAATAAAAATTCATGGGCCGGTTTACTTTAAAGCCCAGTCGCTCATACAGGGCGATGGCCCGGCTATTGTCATCGCGTACATGCAGAAAGGGTTGTTGGTTCTGAGAAAGAATCAGGTGCAACTGATGCAGGAGCAGGGCAGCTGCATAACCTTTTCCTAAAAAATCAGGGTGTGTACACACGGCGCTGATCTCGGTATTAGTATATACATGCATGCGCTGACCGGTCATAGCAGCCAGCCGACCGTTTTCGAAAATACCGTGATAATGGCCAAACTCGATCGTTCGCTTATCAAACGGGCCGGGTTTGGTAAGGGCTGTGAGTTGTATCATCTCCTGCACATGCGACTCGTTGAGCGGCACCGGCGTAATGGCAGGGATAGCTGGTATTAACCCTTCGGGAAAAATAAACTGCAGTCCGCTGATCCGGGCCCTGAACTCCCAGCCTGCCGGCTCACTGATTTGCGTGGGTGTGGCATACAAAATGCGGCGGCCAGGCGGCAGCAGGTCATATAATTCCTGAAAACCTGTGCTGTTGCCGGTTTCAAAACCCACAAAAGGAGAGACCTCTTCATCAAAACACCTTACCCGATCTGTTCCGAAGCCGAGATGCTTATCTCCCGACTGCAACGCATTAAATACCGGGTTATATAAGATGTCTTCCACGAATGCAAAATTAGGAGGTTCGGCTCAGACCGCCGGACTACATATACCTGGAATGGTCAGGTGATCTTCTTTTCAAAAAAGTATAGCAGAATCGTAGCAAAAGATGTGTAATAAACGGAATGGAAGACAGCGCATTGGTAAGTTTACATAAGTTTCCGGCAGGTATTGGAAAGTGATTTCGTAAATTTAGCATCGAAACGATAACCTCCCTCCCTGCCGGATTAATCTCCTCAACACTATTTTATCACCTTCTTAAATGAGAATAGTATGAAAGCAGTTCGTTTTTTTGGACAAAAAGATGTGCGGGTTGTCAATGATATGGAAAAGCCGACACCTACCGGCGATGAGGTCTTATTGAAAATTGGTGGTGCGGGCGTTTGTCATTCAGACCTGCATATAATAGATGAAGGCATTATTCCCGGCCTTCAATTTACTCTCGGTCATGAAAATGCCGGATGGATCGAGGAAGTAGGACCCGCCGTAAAAGGTTATAAAAAGGGAGATGCCGTACTGGTATATGGACCCTGGGGTTGCGGGCACTGCAAACCCTGCCAGCATTCGCAGGAAAATTATTGCGACCACCAGTCAGAAGCCGCCTTTGGTGGCGGCCTGGGGTTGAACGGTGGCATGGCCGACTATATGCTGGTACCTTCTTCGCGGCTACTCGTTCCGATCTATGACCTGGATCCGGTAATAGCAGCCCCGCTTACAGATGCAGCTCTTACTCCCTACTCGGCCATCAAGCGTTCTCTCCATAAGTTAATGGCCGATGAATTTGTAGTAGTGATCGGTATTGGTGGCCTGGGGCATACCGCTATACAGATACTGCGGGAGATAAGCGGTGCAACGATTATTGCCTGCGACATCACCGCCGATCGGCTCGACTTTGCACGGTCACTGGGTGCAGCCTATACTGTCAACTCCAAAGATGCCGATGCAGCCGATCAGATCAAAAAGATTACCGGTATTAAAAAGGCCAAAGTGGTGATCGATTTTGTAGGAGCCACTTCTACCATCGACCTGAGCACAAAAGTAGTAGGCCTCGATGGCGACCTCACCGTGGTGGGGCTGGGTGGTGGTGTGTTCTCGTACAACATGATGGGACTGCCCTTTGGTGTTAACCTGTCGAATCCTTACTGGGGTTCTCGCACCGAGCTGATGGAAGTAGTGGGACTGGCACGGCAAAAGAAGATTCATATCAATATCGAAAAATATAAGCTCGATGATGCGGTAGAAGTTTATGAAAAACTTCGCCAGGGCAAGATTAAAGGCAGAGCAGTGCTGGTACCTTAAGCTTATTACACTGTATATAATATCTTTGAAAGCGGCCCTGGTGGCCGCTTTTTTCATGAAAACAGCTACGGCAGAAAGCCTTATCTTAACAGCTTATTTTTACACGATAAATGAACCGGCTATGACAATGCAGGAAGTAATGGCCCAACTGGAAAAACTGGGCTCCGAAAAAATGCGCCAGATAAATAAAAAGACCGGCGCGGGCGACAACCAGTTTGGTGTTAAAATGGGCGATATCCGCAATGTGGCTAAAAAGATCAAGAAAGATCATGCACTGGCCCTGCAGCTGTGGAATACCGGCAATGTAGATGCCCAGCTGGTAGCCGCACTCATCATGGATACCAAAAAGCTGACCCTCGACGACATGAATACCCTGGTCACGGGTATTGCCTCTACCTGGGTAGCCGACTGGTTCAACTCCTATATCCTAAAAGAATTTCCGGATAAAGAAAAGCTGCGCGAAAAATGGATGAAATCCAAACACCCCATGACTGGCCGGTCTGGCTGGAGCCTGATGTCGGGCCGTGTAGTGCGCGAACCGGAAGGCATTGACCTGCCAGCCCTGCTCGATCGTATTGAAAAAGAAATGCCCAAAGCGGCTCCCGAAACGCAATGGACCATGAACAGTACGCTGGCACAAATCGGCATCCACTTTCCCGAGCATCGCAAGCGTGCTATCGCTCTTGGTGAAAAGCTGGGCATCTACCGCGACTACCCGGTCTCGAAAGGCTGTACCTCCCCCTTTGCTCCTATCTGGATTGAAGAGATGGTAAAAAGACAGAAATAGTGAAGTGAGTTTCATTGCTCAATGTGCTTATACAAAGACCCTTCGATTAATGCAGTAAATTTGATGATAGCAAAAAATCTATGTCTGCAACATGATCAGACAGGATGCCGAGATACAACTGCAAAAACTGTTTGGGTTCAGGCAGTTTCACGATCTTCAATGGGAGGTAATCAATAACCTGCTCGATGGTCGCAGGGTATTGTTTGTTGAAAAAACAGGGTATGGCAAATCGCTTTGCTACCAGTTTCCTGCTACACAGCTTGATGGTGTTACAATTGTATTTTCACCACTTATTGCTCTTATGCGCGACCAGGTACAAAGTATGGCAACTAAAGGCATACGAGCTGCCGCCATCAACTCCAATCAGTCGCATGACGAAAACGACAGAGTCATAGCGCTTGCCCAAAACAACCGCCTCGACATTCTCTATATAGCGCCCGAGCGAATGGAAAATATAACCTGGATATCGGCTGCCATGGAAATGAAAATTGCGATGATTGTAATTGATGAGGCGCATTGCATATCCATGTGGGGGCAAAGTTTTCGCCCCAATTACCGAAGAATTGTGAATCTGGTAAAGCTTTTACCAAAAAACTTTCCTGTACTTGCCACAACGGCAACTGCCACCCCGCGCGTACAGGAGGATATTGTAGCGCAGATAGGCAGTGATCTAATTCCAATCAGAGGAACACTCCTGCGGCCCAACATCAGCCTTAATGTAATACCGGTGGCCAGCGAAGAGGAAAAATTTTTTTGGCTAGCCAGCCACTTACCCCAATTGCCCAAAACTGGAATAATATATACAGGCACCCAGGCAAACACAGATATTTACTCTAACTGGCTGCAGTTTCTCGGATTCAGTTCCGCTTCATACAGTGCCCGCCTGGATGCCGAAAGCCGCATGAGAGTTGAGGCTTCGTTTATGCAGAATAAATACGACTGCATTGTATCTACCAATGCACTGGGAATGGGTATCGACAAACCGGATATTCGTTTTATCATTCACACCCAGGTGCCACAATCGCCTATTCATTATTATCAGGAGATTGGTCGTGCAGGCAGAGATGGAATACCTGCATTCGCCATACTATTGTACAACTCTCGCGCCGATCAACAACTCCCTCGCAGCTTTATTGATAATAGCAAACCATCTGCCGCCCAATACGAAATGGTGATAGAAGCGGCCAAAAAAGAGCTGCTTGGCAGAAATGGTATTATAAAAGCTACCAACCTCAAGCAAACCCAGGTAACTGTAATACTGGCAGATCTCATAGACCAGGGCATAGTGAATGAGCAGTCGGGCGGGGGCAGCAAAAAATATTTTTATAACCCAAATGCTCCGGCGCTTGACCTAACCGTATTCGAAAACCTACGACAGCAGCAGTACAGAGAACTGAATGAGATGCTGACTTATACCGAAATTACCAGCTGCCGAATGCAGTTTTTATGCAGCTACCTGGGCGATGTAACAAACGAGCTCTGTACAATCTGTGATAATGATACCGGATCTTTCTTATCTGTTGAAACAAATGATGGGTTGAAAAATCAGTTGAAAGCATTCAGGGAAACTTTCTTTCCGGTACTGGAAGTAGAAACGCAACGAAGTAATTTGGTAAATGGCGTGGCGGCTTCTTATTACGGCGTCTCTAATGTGGGTGCGGCCCTACACCATTCCAAGTACGATGGCGGTGGTGACTTCCCGGACTGGCTAATAACACTTACTTTAAAAGCATTCCGAAAACATTATGGTAGTTTGCAGTTTGATCTTATAGCATTTGTACCGCCAACGGAATCCGGAAATCTTGTCAAAAAATTTGCAGAAAAGATTGGAGCTATTCTTAATATTCCGGTAACAGATGGGTTAGTAAAGATTACGCCCACTCAGCCGCAAAAGATTTTTCACAGTGGTGTTTCTAAAAAAGATAATGTACAGGGAAAATTTAGTTTTGTTTCGCCCGATTATATAAAGGGCAAAAAAATTCTTCTGTTAGATGATATTTTCGATAGCGGACACACGATTAAAGAAATCGGGCTGTGCCTCACCAAAATGGGTGCCGACCTGATTGCACCCCTGGTCATTGCACGAACAGTAGGAGGAGATTTGTAATTTTGTGAATCAATATGAGCCAATTTACTGATAATACATACTGGATAGCTATTGCCCACCTGCCCAGGTGGGGTACCGAACGTATTAACCGGTTAATTATCGACGTAGTACATGAAAAACAGATGACCTGGGATGCGTTTTTTACCCTAAACAAAGATGAGTGGCAAAAAATATTTCCGTTTACAGATAAGGAGCTGACCGACCTTGAAAACGTGAAGACCGATATTCCCCGTTTGGCTTTTATTGCCGAACAATTGCAGAACGAGGGGTTTGAGGTAATTCCTATCAATGATACCGCTTATCCCACCCTGCTCAAAGAAAACCTTAAGATCAGGAGCTGCCCACCTGTTATTTATATAAAAGGACGTAAAAGCCTGTTGCAGGAAAAAGCGGTTGCCATTGTTGGCTCACGCAAAGCGGGTAAGGCTGCGCTGGAGTTTACGGACGCTGTGGCAAAAAAATGTGTGGCTGATCAAAAGGTAATCGTAAGCGGCTTTGCTAAAGGAGTAGACCTGCAGGCGCTGGACAGTACACTTGCCGTCAACGGGAAAAGCATTATCGTTTTACCCCAGGGTATTATTACTTTTCAATCGGGGTTCAAAAAATATTATCAGCCAATCGTCAGTGGAAATGTGCTTGTTGTAAGCACCTTCTTTCCTAAAGCCGCCTGGGAAGTAGGGCTTGCCATGGCTCGTAACGTTTACATCTATGGTCTCGCTGAAGAAATCTATGTAGCCGAGTCTGACAATAAAGGCGGTACATGGGAAGGCGCGATGAACGGAATAAAAAGACAGCGCAAAATCTATGTGCGTATACCAGAACAACTGGAAAAAAATGCCAATCTCGAACTGATACGACTTGGCGCAGTACCTGTAGACGCTTATGGAGCAGTCATGGATATAAACTCCGCCACTACAATACAGGCAGCAAGCCTGGTAGCCGAATCAACAGAACCATATCACACAATAAACAGAGATATCGAAAAGGAGATACTTGGACTCCTCAAGACCGGCTCATTTACTGTAAAAGAAATTACCGAAACAGTTAAACCCGACTGGGATAATCGTAAACTGTCGGGATTCTTAAAAAAGAATCCCAACATCAAAACGGTCTCCGGCAAGCCGGTGCGGTACACGATACAAGATGTGATTGTAACATCCTTGTTTTAGAAGAACCTGCTAGTGAAGTTGCTATTGCTGGATAAAGCATATAAAAATAGTTTGTTTATCACCTTCGTGTTTAGTTAATTCTACATATAACTAGCCAGCTCCGGCAAGAATCTTTAATTTTTTTATATGAGTTTCCATTTGATGTGATATCATTACATCGTAATCTGTTGGTCTCTCATGCCTTTTATTCATTACCACGAAAAGCTCCAGTCCCAATAACAATAAAAACCAAATACAATAAACAATCAAAGCTGGTACTGATTTCGATAACAATCCGAACATTATATTTAGTTCATCGATGAAACCTGTCTTAGATTTTAATGATACCTCAATCGAATTTCTTAAATTCGCAAGCGAATCTCCTTGAGCAATAATCATTCTTTGAATTGATTTTATCTGGGAATCAAGTGGGGCAATTAGTAGAATATTAGGGTTCGGTGTTTGTGTGTTCAACGTTGTCGGCTTAATAACATAGCTAGTTTGAGTTTGGACTCTACCCAAGGAGTCTGCCTTAGATGTTGTAACAGGAACAGGGTTAGATTGTACAGTAGTGATATTAATTAAAGGATTACGCTGGATATTATTGTTCAAGGCCGTCCGTTGACTATCTTTATTTACAAATTGAGCCTTTAATTCATCTATTTGCCTTTGCCTTATTGCAGCTCTTTTTGGATATATATTTTCAATTTTATCATTAATAAACTGTTCTTTTTCTAGATCAATATCGTCTTTAAAAATAATCTGGTCAATAATGATTGACCCGATTAAAGCCATCATAACCGCAATTAGACCTCGAAACACTTGGAGATAATTATTCTTATGAGTCTGCATTATTATCTGCCGTTCAACTTGTATAATAATAATTACAAAAAGTATAGTTGCAAAAAGACTGTATATTGAAGACACGTGCAAGTACCTTTTAGCAAATGAGTATCCAATTAACCCCCATAGTATACTTAGAATAATCATCGCGGCGGTGTAACGTTTCACTGTTTTTTTAGCAACCTCACTACAGTTCCTTAGAATAGAATAATTATATCCCGTTAGAAAGCAGCCCATTCTTATCCAAGCTTCGTGCATAAATTCTTTATTTTAAAATTTTCGTTTATTACTTTCATGGATAGCAATAGCTGCCATTCCATTTTGAAACCCCCTTTTATAGCTAATCACCAACCTATGCGATTCGCCCAGGTCTATCGCCTGTTTTTGTATTTCGATTATTTTTCTGTAATGGTCGTCCGCCTTTTCCTTTCTCATTTTAAGCTCATCAACGACATCCACCATTCCTATTCTGTTTCTACTTTCGATAAGAAAGTCTAGCTCTCTTATTGCATCCTCATAGAATGTTTTTGCCTTGTCAACAATTATTCCCAGTTCGCCCTGAATTTCTTTAATCTTTTCATTCCTATAAGAAGTGTCTGGATGAGCAAGTGCGTCCTCATATCCGCTTTGTTGATAGTCTTTTGATAAAAAATTATACACCATGTAAATATTATTCTGAGCGTTATATTCTTCATCTAACACCTCAGCCGTATTATTTGGCTCATTTTTTTCAATAAAGACCTCTTCCGGTATATCCGGTTGAGGGGTTTCAACTTTCATTTCATTTAATCTTTTATTACCCGTAAATAGTTTGGATAGCCACGACATATAAAAAAATTTAGATTATTAGCGACGGGACTTTAAACTTTGAATGCCCCCTCGAATGACATTTTGAACAAAGTGTTATAAGCAAGCTATTATCATAGTCCCAGGGCACTTTAAATTTTTTTGTTGCATAAATAAAGTGGTACTGCCGATGATGGACTTGAAGGCCTTTTTTGCTACTGCATATAATACACCTATGGTTATCTCTTTCTATAATTTCCTTTCGTTTCGATTTCCATTTCGGATGAAGAATAAGGCCTGCATACGAACCATGCGTTTCTGGGATAATGCTATTATCTACATCTAAAACTATAGACTTACGATTGTCATCAAGGGCCGTTTTTGGGTCGAAATATCTACTACGTTTAACTGTGTTTTGCCTTCCCTTTAGTGATATATAGGTTCGCATGTCAATTTAATTACACAATGTTTGCTATTATTTACTCGACAGCAATTTTAGACCTCACTGAAAACGCCACCACCTTTACTTCGACATCATGCCCATTAAGAGAACTATTGTTATTAAAGGCAAGTATTAGGTCAGATGCATATTCTTTAATAAGGGCATAATCGGTGGTTACATTTGTCGCACTTCTGAATGCATATTGTCGATATGATCTGTCATTAAGAAACAATTGGGAGTTTATGTTATCAACAAATCTATAATCTAATGTTGCGGTTGCATTCATCATTGGGAGCGAGGGGATAAGCTTAAGCCCAAACATTACCAAGGGATTTAATGAAATTAAGCTGCTAGCCTTGGAAACAGTACTCGCGAAGTTTCGCATTTTTTCCATTGACTCTTGCCCAACACCTATCCAATACACCCAGTAGCTTGTGTTTTTAGGCAGGTTTATAGTCAGGAGCGTTTTATTAGACCTGCCACTATTTACTGAATATGCTCGAACCTGAGTATTCAACACCTCCGTACTGATAGTATCATATACCTTTTTTGGTGTCGTATTAAAATCAACACTGCTTGTCGGTCCGGGTATTCGATCCAGAAAAATTTCTGCATCTTTTCCAAATAGTGCATCAGTCGACATGGATAGCTGATAGACGCCTTTCATGGGAATTTTTATTCGGCCATCTGTGATACTGTTTACAGACTCTTTTTTATACAGCTCCGTCCCTGTTTCATAATTTTTAAGCAACACCGATCCAGTCCCTTTCTTATTCAGGATCGAAAAATTGATAACGATTTCGTCACCCTTATCAAAGGCAATCAGATTTTCTTCTGCTTCGTTTACAATTAAACCGGTCAGATTTACTCGTTTGTTTAAAACCCTTATCGCCTTTGAAGAAGATTGTTCAGCATTACCACAGCCCACCTTGACTATACTTTTTAGGCTAGAATCTACGACCAGGGTCATGTTAATCTTCTCATTCTCTACTCTTACTTGTAAGTAGTGTTCTCCGTAAGAGAGTTTTTGGCGGGTAACATCTTCCGCTTCAATTTTACCTATTTCTATTCCATCAATCAGCAAGGTGCCCGTGCGGCAGCTTACTATTAAAACATCTTTATCCAGAGGAGCTTGACCCCAAAGACTCGTTAGGGTAAAAAGCATAATAAGAGAGACAAAGGTCCTGTAGACCAGTGAGGATGCTGGCTTTTTCATAGTATTGGTTTAATCTATCGAAGATTAAAAGTAATAGGCTGCTATAAAATTTGCAATAGTTCGTTTAATAAATTTTCATATTTAAAGTTCAACTATCCGTGAAAACACGGTAGATGCTTTGCATTAACCTTCACAAAAGAAAAATTCGTTGTGCCTAATTGGTCATATATCTCTTTACCGAGGCTATTTGTCCCTTTTCCCTATTTTTTGTAGGTTTATCCAATCTGCTGTTTACAGCACCATTAATAACCCTACGCTCACCCCCTTTCACATGCGCAACCCAAAATGGCACCGTGACGAAATCATTCTGGCCCTGGATCTTTATTTCGATCCTAAAAGAGGCTCTATAGACGATAAAAACCGGCGAATAATTGAACTAAGTAAATTATTAAACAAGCTCCCGATATTTAGCGACCGACCAGATCAAGAACGATTTAGGAATCCTAACGGAGTAACTTTAAAACTATCTAACTTTTTGGCCCTTGACCCAAACTATCATGGCAAAGGAATGACGAGCAGTTCGCAACTCGATAAAATTGTATTCAATGAATTTTCTGGCGACCGAGAAAAACTACACCGCATTGCCAACAATATTCGCGAAATCGCTAATGATGCGCGGCTCATTAGCCAGCTTAGAACTGTGGAAGAAGACGATCAAACAGTCAATGATAGCGTAATAGAAGGCCAAACACTCTATCGACTTCACAAAGTAGTAGAGCGAGATAGTCGAATAATAAGAAAGAAAAAAGAGCAGGTTTTTGGACAACTAGGCAAACTGGCTTGTGAAGCTTGCTCTTTCGAATTTCAAGCATATTATGGCGAAATTGGGTATGGCTTTATTGAATGCCATCACCGTACTCCGCTCGCCAGCTTTAAAGCCAATACTAAAACCACACTCGACGACTTAGCGCTAGTCTGCTCCAACTGTCACCGAATGCTCCATCGCAAAATTGATACTCTTACAGTAGACCATCTTAGAACCCTAATCAAAAAAAATAGAAGGCCCCCGATCAATTAAGCATTATCAGTAAATTTGAAGCTTTGCTCCGGTAAGCGTATACAAAATGTAATTACGCAATGATCGGAGCATTTCAATCCATTAGAAATGATGATAATTGACGGAACAAGCTACCCCCTCCCCAACTCCCTCTTCCTCTTCGCCCTCGAATCCGAAGCCGGCGATCATTTTAATAATCACAACAAGCTGATCACCGGCATTGGCAAGGTGGCTGCCACCTATGCACTTACCAAAGCTATTCATACACAAAAGCCCAAACTGATCGTGAACCTGGGTTCTGCAGGCAGTAATTTTTTCAAAAGAGGCACCGTTGTTTGCTGTACACAGTTTATACAAAGAGATATGGATGTGCGGCCGCTGGGATTTGAGCTGTATGAAACACCTTTGTCAGGCATTCCGCCTGTATTGAAATACGGACTCACTATGGATGGCCTGCCCGAAGGCATCTGTGGCACGGGCGACCATTTTGATACCAATCATACTACCACGGCCTACAACCTGGTAGATATGGAAGCCTATGCCCTGGCCCTGGTAGCCATGCAGGAAAATATTCCCTTTCTATGCCTGAAATACATCTCCGATGGAGCCGATGGGTCGGCGGCAGAAGACTGGACCGTGCAGGTACACCGCGCAGCCGAAGCCTTTGCACAGCTGGTACTATGATGATCTATTGTATATACTAATGAGTGGCTTATAAATGTTGTTTCTACATTCATATTGACATGCCTATAAATTTTTTACCTTATCAGGTATTTTAAATAAGCGGTGAAATGTCTATTTTGTCAGCATGGATGATGACCCCCTCCGGAACCCAAACCTAAACAGACGAAAGTTTATTCGCTGGGCTGTTGCCGGCACTATAGTGGTGGGAGTACCGGTGTTTGTATTAAAGCAATGCGATCTGTTTAGCCACCAGCATCTGCGCCCCGAAGATGTGTTGTTAGATCTCTGTGGTGTGGAAACAGTACATATCATTGGCAAAAAATGGATCGACGATCATCCGCAGGAAGCTACTGCCAGCCAGCTTAAACAAAAATTGTTGCAGGGGTCGCGCATCAACGATTATGATCAGGCCAGCCAAAACGACCGCAGCAAACATTTGCAATCCAGGATCAAAGCAGATTTTGCCCAATCCAACACATTGCTTACGGAAGGCTGGGTACTCACACCCACTGAGTGCAGGGTAGCAGCCCTCTATTATCTGACTCAAGCTCAACAATCCTGATATGCACATCGATGCACGGCAACTGGAAGCTGATAGTCTTGTAGAAGGAGACCTCTGCATTGTGGGAGCCGGCCCCGCCGGCATCAGCATAGCACTGGACTGGATGGGCCGTCAACAAAAAGTGATCCTGCTCGAGTCAGGCGGATTTGACTACGACGATACTATACAGGACTCTTATAAAGGCGAAAATACCGGACTGCCTTACTTTTCGCTACGCTCCACACGGCTGCATTATTTTGGCGGCACTTCCGGCCACTGGGGCGGCTTCTGCGCCAAACTTGATCCGATAGATTTTAAAAAACGGGCCTGGATCAATGACAGTGGCTGGCCCATCTCACTACAGGATATAGAACCTTATTATCCAAAAGCCCATGAGCTGGTTGAGCTGGGTCCTTATCAATGGACTGCCGATTACTGGACCAAAGAAAAGCCGGCATTTAAATCGCTCTTCCCCTCCAACAACTACCTGTGGGATAAAATCTGGCAAATAAGCCCGCCCACCCGCTTTGGAGATAAATACAGAGACGCTATCATTCATGCGCCAAATATTCATCTTTACACGTATGCTAATCTAACCGATATCACTACCAACGAAACCGGCGACTATATTACAACGGTAACCATCAAAACGCCGGCAGGCAAAAAGTATACGGTAAAAGCCCGGCAGTTTATACTGGCAGGCGGCGCTATTCAGAATGCGCGGATGCTGCTTGCCGCCAACAAACAACAACCGAATGGCCTGGGCAACCAGTACGATGTGGTGGGAAGATATTTTATGGAGCATATCGAAATCAAATCGGGCGAATTGTGGCTGCTCGAGCCTCACAGCCTCGCCTTTTATATGCTCAACACAACGGCCCGCGCAGAAATAGCCGTCAAAGAAGCAACGCAGGAAAAGCTGGGTATTACCAATGGAACTATTTCACTCAGCCCACTTAACGTTGCTAACCGCCTGCCCTCGCAAAACCAGTCATGGTCTGGCGATGACCCCCGCAAAAACCTGAAAACACTTCACTCAGATGTAGAAAAAGCTGATGAAAACAAACTCCTGAAGCATCTCAAACAAAATTATCGTACGGCCTTTGGCATGTTTAGCCGTTTTGAATCGGTGCCAGACCGCGATTCAAGAGTTTTTCTCGACAGGAAAACAGATGCGTTTGGTACACCCCTGGCCTCGCTGCACTGGAAGCTCAGCGAACTGGATAAAATAAGTATCCGCCGCATGCATGAATTGGTCGGGCAGCAATTGGGAGCAGCCGGATTGGGAAGAGTAAAACTGGTCAGCCCCATTGCCGACCCCAACAACAATAGCTGGGCAGAAGATGCGATCGGTGGCTGGCACCACATCGGCACCACGCGTATGGGAACAGACCCACACATGAGCGTGGTAGATCAAAACTGCCAGGTACATGGCATTCACAATCTCTACTGTGCCGGCGCATCCTGCTTTTCAACAGCAGGTGCCGTCAATCCCACACTTTCACTGATAGCCCTGAGCCTGCGTCTGTCTGATTTTTTGAAAAATAAGCGCAACTTTTAATTGCAGCCGACCGAAGGCTTACCAGTAATATCCAAATATAAAATCTCTTTCTTTTACGGCTTCGCCCTGAAACTCCACGCCAGATTTGCCTGACCACAGCAGCCGGTACAAAGAAGAACCGCGGGCGCGCGAGATCGTGAGGTCCACTTCATAACTGCCATCTGCCTGCAGCCACGTAGCCTTAAAACTGCCCACAAAAGGGTCATCGGGCTCAGTACCGGCGGCCACTCGTTTAGCTGTTTCGGGATACGGCTCAGTAGTATCTGTATTAAAATAAGTAGTGGTCAGAATCTGATGATCGTGCGAGCGCATTACAAATGCACCCAGGAAAGGTCTTTTTGCTGACATAGATTTTGTTTTATTGAAATTGTCATTTTAACTCCTGCCTGATCTGTACATCCACGGCCACATCCTCGCAGCGTACTTCATATTTCTTCTCCGGCCGGGTATATACATTTACCGACTGGTGCGAGGTGGCAAATGCATTATCATATACATAGGTTTTACTGCCAAACATTTTTTCCTCTATTTCCTCCGAAGCAAATACAGCCAGCCTGTCAGCCGCATAACTATGTGCGAGATTTTCAATCTGCTTTATCTTATAGAGATTCTCCACATCAGGTGTGGCATCGTCAGGCATCAGGATAAAAAGATAGTCTCTGGCACGGCTGATAGATACATTCAGAATATTTTGTTTGTTAAGAAACATGGCAGGCGACCGGCTGATATTAAACGGAGGATTAAACAGTGAAATAATGATATCGCACTCATCACCCTGAAAACCATGTATGGTACCTACCATCAGCTCCACTTTGGCCGACCCTGCTTCCTGCTGCGCCAGCAGCTTTTCAATAAGCGTGGCCTGTGCCCGGTACGGGCAAATGATACCGATCCGGAAACTGTCCTTATGTGTTTTAGTAATCTGGCGAACCAATTGCTGCACAAACTCTACGGTGAAAATAGATGAGTATACCTGGTAGTTGGATTTGTTTAATGTATTGGGCTTGTAGATACTCTCATGTTTGGAAACGGGAAACTTTATAATCGTAATATCTTTAAAGGCCAGGCCGGGAATTTTTAATGGCTTTTGCTCATCGGCCCTGCGGTGATGCTCCAGTATACCATTGTAGGTAAAATGACTGAATACATTTCCGATACTGGAAATAGCCCGGTACTGCCTGTGCAGATTTTTTATCTTATAGGGATGTGGCACAGTTACGGGTGCCACAAAACGATCGAGCTGCACCATACTGTAAATATTCAAATCCTTCCATTGCTCAATCTGCGTGATCGGCTGTATCTGAAACGGATCGCCGGCTATTATAAAACTGGCCTGCGGTTTCTGGTACAGCACATACGCCACACTGGCCAGGTTGACCATCGAGGCTTCATCAATAATAATATAGTCCCAGTGCAGAAATTTTAAATGACGCCGCTCCTCTGCTCCTGCCGGCTGAAAATAATCGTAGGCAAAACGGGCAACGGTCGTCACTACTGTATTCCTTGATTTGCTGGTAATATCAAATGTTTTATCTACCACCAGCGAGCCGGCTTCCAGTTCTGCATCGCCGGTAGTACCAAAGCGCAACAACCAGTGGTGATACGTTTCATCTGTACCCATTTTTTCGATGATGCGCCTGGTGAGCACATCGGCCGCTTTGTTGGTGGGTGTTAGCACCAGTACTTTCAGTTCTTTTTTGCGCTTCATAAGCGGTATTATCTCTTCGGTAGCCAGGTGAGTCGTCTTTCCGGTGCCGGGAGGCCCAAACACAAACCGGATATTTTCCGTGAGGTTTTTCTGCAGGTTGGCTTCATCGGGCAGACCAAGCTGGTTAAACGCTTTTCTTAATTCATCGAGAATAAATACGGGGTTTTTTACATCTACCACCGCCCTGCTTATTTTGCTGATATCGGTCACGGCATCATCGGCCGATTTTTTCAGCTTTGCACGCAACGTATATTCCTTTACACTCACTACTTCTACCGTTACAGACGTGTAACTGTCGCCTTCATATAACCTTATTTGCAGATCACCGATATCTTCTATACTCTGGGGAATATACCGGTTTGGATGTTTTAATACAAGTATCCGCTCCGAGCCAGCTTCCTTTTCAACCTTCGTAAATTGTATCGTGATGGCCTTGTTTTGCGGATTATTGTCTGAGCTATTCAGGTATTCAAGTTCAAGCAAGGCCTTAAACCAGGCGTACGAATATTTCTCAGACTGGTTAGCCACTTCGTTGAGCTTCTCAATCCTGGTGAGATCTTCGATCTGTGCCTCTGTCTGCTCTTTCAGCTTTTCGATCTTACGCTGCAGGTCAACAGAAGGCTTTGAGAAGTCGTCCTGATCGGGCTCAGGTTCGGGCAGCAATAGTTGCTGTTCCCGCTCCTCTGTATCCGCAGATTCTTCTGTCCTTTTTTTCCTGATATCCTTTTTCAGCTTACTCATCATCTGATCGAGATCATGATCGGCAGAAGCTGTTTTATCATGTAGTTTATCCGCCGTTGATGCCGCTGCTCTTTTCTTTGCGGCGAGTATACTGATCACCTCATTGATCTCATCCTGCGTAATACCTTCATCCAGCAATTTTCTGCCCAGTGCCAGGGCCTGTTTCTGTTCTGCTGTAAGATCCAGATCTCCATCGGGATTTTTAATGCCCAGATATTCCAGCAGGGCTTCAGCCTGCGGTTCTTTTAAATTATATGACCTGCTGAGCGTATCGGGACGCATATCTTCCACGGCCACGAGCCTGCCATCGTTATTATACAGCCATTTTTGGGTTTTCAGTACGCGGGTAAGTGTTGAGTCGAATCTTACAACCTTCAGCAAAGCCTGACTTTTTGGTAAAAACTGAAAGGATCCGGAAAAAAGCGTTTCTGCGCCAATGGTACTTTTCCCTTGCAGATGCGCCAGCAGAAAATCCCAGATAATAACCGAACGTTCCGGCGTAATGCCGGCAATCGCTTCTTCCAAACCATCCAGTACCTTATCGGTCACCAATTGTTTTTTGAAAAACTTTTGCGACAAATCCATATTGCTGATCGAAAACTTCATCTGCGTTTCGAGCGAGGGAGCAAGCTCTACCTGCTGTAGTTTGGGTATGGTACCCACACCCAGTTCGCGCAAAAAGTGCTCAAACAGTTCCTTCTTTTTTCCTTTAAAAAATTCGGAATAAAACTGCTCATCCAGCAGGTGGGCACTCTTTGAAACGCCAAAATAAACAGTGAGCTTATCTGTACCGAAATAAACCAGCTCTGGCTGACAGAAATAACGCATGCCCGGCTCTGCCGGATTAAGGGATGCCAAAAAGGGTACTTCTTTGAGTTTCTTTACAAATTCATTGAGCATGGATACGGAACAGGTTCCGTAATAGGTAAGAAAGGATTCGAGATGAAGCAACAGCTTCTTCTTATCACCATAGTCAAAACTGTTGTAGTACTGTGGTATGATGTTGCTTAATATCTCTATCCGCAAATCTGGCTGGCCAATACCCAGGCTATGGAAGAAGTCAACCGCTTCCTTATTCTCCATAAACGGCTTGTATATGATACTGTAACTGGTGGGATTACCGGTTGCCAGAAAAATATTGGGTGTATCATGCGCTTCATTGTAAGGCGTCACGGCTTTGCGATCCTGGTTGAGAAGAATTGGCTTTCTTAATGCCAGGCGGTCTTTGTCATCCCAAAGAAAGCGGCGGCTGCCCAGGTAAGCATATAATTTCAGCAGCCATTCATCTGTTTGGGATTCGATAAATTTTGCTGTAAATCTTCGCAGTAATTTTTTGGCGTCCAGCACGTCTACCACCAGCGAACTTATATAGGCTTCCAGGGGTTTGTTGGCCTGGTTCAGTTGCTTTTGGCCTTTTGTTACAAATACCAGTCCTGCATTATATACGATCATCAGCTCGCTGATCTGCTGATCAGAAAACAGATCGGCCAGTTCGGGGTCAGTAACCCAATAGGCTTTGGATGATTTCAGGTAACGGCCATTGCGGCCGGGCAATAATTCATCTTCCGAAAGTTTTTTCAGAATAGATGTATAAAAAGGGCGGAATGAAATTTTGGCCTTGTTGCCCACTTCGGGAAAATCGGCTGGCCGATACGGAATAAGGTCCAGTAAGCTGTCGTTAAGTAAAAAAGTTTTTTCGCGTGTACCAATCATTTTCAGCACAGGAAGTGAATCGGCAGCCAGTACAGCCAGCTGATTGATGAGCTCCACATTCCACGGATCGCCGGCCTTTATTCCCTCCCGGTTATCGGTGAGCAGAAAAGGAGCCTGGATAATAAACCCCAGTTTGGTTTCTTCTTTGGTCGGAAAAAAACAAAACGCATCATATAGCCGGCCGGTTTTCAGCATTTTCGTGTCTGTCAGGAAATATCCGATTGCCAGCTGATGGCTTGTATTGGCCCTGGGGTGAATGGCCTTGCGCGAAAACAACCATATCTGTTCTTTCCGCGAGGTTCCATTCAGCATACCCGATACTTCCATCAACGAAGCAAGGGTTTGGTTGAATGGCTCTGCCCGCAATACCTTCCTGGAGTATTCGCCTTTCTTCACGATCGACTGCCATTTGATACGCTCCAGGTGGGAGAGAAATAAAATGGGTTGAAATAAGGAGCAAAACTTTTCCTCAATATCGAGATAGGCTTCACCCTGAGGCTTATCCTTGTGATTGAACGGAAAATAAAAGAGTGTTTCTCCCGGTTTGCGTTTAGCCCCAATAGAAGGAATCTCTGCCGGTACAATATAATTTTCCAGCTTAAAGTTTATAGAATCATCATACACATGGGGAGTAAGGCTATAGGCAAAAACGGCTTTGAATCCGATACCGAATTTGCCGATCTTTTGTTCATCAATCTTCGTTGAGTTGCCGATGGAGGTGATGGCGTTGATATGACCCAGTTTTCCTTTCTCTGCATCCTGGTCTTCGGTTTCGGGATCAGATATGGAAAACCGTACCGTGCCATTATGTTTAAACCACAGGCCACCGGCTTCGAGGTTAAACTCGACCCAGGTAGCTTTGGCATCATCCGCGTTTTGCAGCAGTTCGTATACGAAGTGGGCGCTGTCGGAATATTTCTTAATCGCCGTCTCCCAGATACCGCGATAGGCTTTTTTGAGCAATACTTCTACGTCTTGCTTTTTTATCTTTTGAAGGGTGGCCAGGAAATTGGATGGCATGGAAATAAGTGGTTCTTGGTTAATCGGGATATTGGAATGTGGAAAGCAGCGGTATCAGCCCGGTTCTTTGCTATGAGCTTTTTGGGGCAGTACCTGGCGGGCTGCCTGCAAAACGTTCGTATACTGGCCAAAATAAAAAGTGATAACTGGTGCAGGCGGTTACTGGTTGGTTCATGGTATTGGTTTTTATTTTGGTGCTGCGGCTAAGGAATAGAAACGGGTAAACATTCGCAATAGCCTGTTTTTAAACAGGTTATATAAAAAAATTTAATCCCGTGATGTCTTAGCCAACATCTTCTTCCTGTTAGCAACAGCATAAAACGATTAAAGACAGGGGCGTATTGTATAGCAGCTTATACTATCTGATGATGATGAGACCGCATCGTATACGAGTACGGTTGATTACGGTTTCCCTCAGACCTAAAACCTGGTTATAATCTGACCGGTATAATGATAGGGCTTATAATTTTTCCATTCATTGATTTGCTTTGTAACCACCTTTACCCAACCCGATTTATACAGGTATTTGGATACGCTTCCCTCTTTGCCGGTTTTCCGTAGTTCTACAAGTCTGGTGCGGCAGATATTGATCTGTTTCCAGAGGTTGTCGATAGTTGGTTGATCGGCAGTATATCCGATTGCAATGGCATACAGGTCGATGGCCCATTCCAGCGACAGGCGGCTGCGGAAAAAATCGGCACATTCTGTCAGCACTTTGCTTAGAAGTGGATTGGGCGAAGGAGTAAGGGGTATTCTTTCTCGCAGCTGATAGCTTATTTCTGTAATTCTTTCCAGCGAATCGCGGCGGCTCAGTTTCAGAATATTCATAGACTGAAACGATGTTTTATTCTTTTTTTGCAGAACAGCGGCTTCCAGTATACGCTCATGAAACCATTCGCTGTTGTAATGTGAATCAGGCTGTAGCTTCAATGATTTGCGCAGGTATTCGAGTGCTCTTTCAGGCTCTCCCATCAATTCCAGGGCCACGGCCATATTAGCATTTAAGGTGTATTCATTGGGTCTTTCTTTTAACAGGTTTTCCAGTATGGGAAGCGCATCGCGGGTACGTCCGAGCTTGATCAGAAAGGCACAGTAATCCGATACATTCTCAAAACGGCTGTTACCACTGGCTTTTTTGATCTTCTGCTCCAGCTCTTTCAACCTTTCTATGTAATATTTAGGATTTAAGTCAAGGTTCGATGTAGGATAGTCATCGTGCATGTGGCGCCTGCCACTACTGTCAATAACGTAGAAATTTAAACAGGCCTGACCATACTGAGTTGCTAACAGCAGGAGGGTTATCGTTAGCACAATTATTTTTTTCATAGCCGGTAGATAAGATCAAAAAGATACAAAATTTTCATGACCTGTCGCCACCTTACATAACGCTCATCTGCCAGCCTCTGGCTATTTCATGTTCTTTTTTACCCCAAACAATATCCCTATCCATTGCACCCTTCTGATGAGCAGGTCATAAGTGCCCAGGCTGCCTGCTATTGTCATTAACAACACTACGACCAACTTGAGCCAGGCCGCAAGATGCAGGGGAAAGATGAGCCACGATGCCAGGTATAAAAAGAGCATATGCAGAATATAGACCGGGTAAGCAGCCTGACTCAGATAACGAAGGTACCAGCCGGGCCGGTTGAGATACTTGTATGCAAAAGCAAAAATGGCAAATATCCAGCTCAGCGATTCCGGCACCTGCAACAGGTTGGGTACCCGCTGCGGCAATTGCAGCAAACGCCAGCTGTATAGTAAAATGGCCAACACCAAAAACATCCAACGCCCCCTTAGCAACATGTCCCGGAACGATTGTCCGCCCCAGGCCATACAAAACCCACAAAGGAAGCCCAGCAGACCCAGAAAAAATCCATGCCAGGTCATTGCATACAGTTCATACAGCACCGGGTCTGCCAGCCATACCTCTGCAACAAACGCTGCCAGCATCAGCAACAGGCTTACCGGACTACATAACCATTTTCTGAACCGTGCAATGGCTATTCCATTCTTTCCCGATTTGAGATAAAAGAAAAGCGGCGAAAGCAGCAGAACATACACAAAGATGTTGCCCAGAAACCAGAGGTGTGCGGCACCCGGATTATAGCTCAAAGGCTGGTCATAACAGGCCTGCCATACCAGTAGCTGAAGGGGTACAATCACGAAGAATCCGAATATGTACGGTATCAGTATACGCTTTATGCGTTCGGTGAGTAATTGTAACACGTTTCTGTTTTGCAAAGCAAACCACACACCCATACCCGATATAAAAAACAAAAGTGGTATGCGCCAGACATTCAGTAACATCATAGCAGGCCACAACCAGGTACAGGCTTCCTTATTTGTAATAAAACCGATGAATGTACCCCAGGGCTGAAAAGCAATCGCCACATGATAAAGCAGTAGCAATCCAATGGCTATTACTCTGAGCCGGTCAATATCATAGCGTCTGTTATCAGACATGGTAGCAGGGTTTCGGGTTAAATTATCGGAGTAATGCAGCTATTACCGGGCGCGTTTTTTGCAGCTGTGAATAGTCGAGTCTAAGCCCCATTGGCTGCAGTATGTTACCAAGGCTTTCATAAATTGGTTTTACCTCTGCAAAAGCACCTTCTACCGATTCATATGCGGTCTTGCCATAGTTATTCCTGATCGTTTTGTCGGCCCCTTTTTGCAGAAGCATCTTTACAATTTCCGGATGACAGAAAAAAGCTGCTGTATGCAGAGCAGTTGATCCTTCATTGTTTTGCAGGTTGAGATCGGCACCGCCATCGATCAGCATACGCGCTATTTCCGTTTTGCCAAACAGGCAGGCGCTGATTAATGGACTGGAGCCTCCAATCGGGTCTTTAGTATTAAGGCCGGTACCTGCGGCGATATATTGCTTTATTACAGCTGTGTCTTCGGTTATCACCGCTGTTTGAATATCTACCGCCGGCTGTTTAACTGTTTCTGTGGGCTTAACTGCGTCAGGAGATGACTCCTTTTTTTCTTTACAGGCATTTAATACAGCTAAAAAAGTCAGTACAGTAAAGGCAATAGTCAGCCTGCGCCAATTGTTGATTTGCGTTTTCATGATTGATTATAATTGTTATATGGTAAAAAGTACAGAGCGGAAAGTCTGCCGCCCCTTGCTGTTGGGTTCTTCTCTACTTGTCAGGTTTTATGCTTTGACATCACAAATGTCAGAAAATATTTATTGAAAAACAATAAATTTAAGGTGTTTTTCGACAATTACTTCCTGGCCAGCTAACTTCAGGAAAATGAGCCGATTGGAAATTTGAATATCTGAAAACCGGCCTTGTTCGGGAAAAATAAATGCGATAACTAAGAAATTTGATAATCAGAATTGTACAGATGCATTTGTAGCCTTTGAGAAAAGCAAGCCCCCCTTGTAACATTGTTGGCACTGCAGTACAGGGCGCCAACTATTTTACCACTATTTCCCTGCCGTATTCAGATCGCAAAGAACGCAAAGCAGGCTAAGGACGCGAAGGTCATTAGCACATTAATACATTTCCCAACCATATTCCCTTATTTTATTCTTGTGGTTCGCCGGTGCTGTGGAGGCAAAAAACGGAACTAAAAACAGACGCAAAACCTGGAGACCGTATCATATAGACAGTAAACTACCCGATCATTTCCTGTCTAACCGCTCGGTCAGGACGCTGTGCGTCCGGACCGGTACCGAATACTTCAATTCAACAGTAAAGGAAGGACGATAACTTTCCGAAAAAAGGCTACCTTTTTATTTTCCCCGGACACTAGTGATTTGAATATCTGATAATCGGCATTGTTCGGGAAAAATAAATGCAGCAAAAAAGAAATTTGATCACCGGATTTGTACAGCTGCTTTTGCAGGCTCTGGGAAATAATGCAGGCCCGCGATACATCGCGGGCCTGCAACTGGCAGAGGGCTCTGACAGGATAGTTATTTTACCGGCACTCCCTTATCTTATTCACCTATTTTTTTCGATCCATATCGGCCCGCGGCTGATCTCTTACGGCCAGGCTAACAAAACGGAATCTTAAAGGATGCTATTGCGAAACCGGTGCGCCTACCATATCATAGTAGGTATAATCTTTTGTGATCATTCCATTCTCGATGGTAAAAATGGTACAGATAGGCAATTCGATCTTCATGCTGCCCGAGCTGCCTACTGATACAAACTCAGCTACCACATGTTTATCGCCCGAAGGATAGAGGACCAGATTTGTCATGCTGATATCAGGCATAAAGGTGTTGAGCTGCTGATAATGATCTGCAATGAATTTGCGGCTTTGTTTCACCGTCTTTAAACCATATGCGGGATCTTTAAACTCGGCGGAATCAATATACATCGCCGCCATTTTTTCCCATTCATGTTTATTGAAATGTTCAAACAACTGGGTAATTACTTTTTGATTCTCGGCACCAGCGTCTCTTACCGGTTCATTCGTTTTGTTATTGCAGGCGGCAAGCAACAGGCCACACAGCAAAAGAGAAAATAAAGCTTTCATTTTTTTGCAGATTTTGTTATTGGTTTAATTGCTGATACAGGTGATTCCTCATCAACCGTATCCAGAATTTTTGTCTTTAAATATAATAAAATAAGCCCCGGCTGTATACGAGCCTCCGATACTTTATGTAAAACTCAGATGATCAGGTGCTTTCAAAGCAAAAAAGCTACTATAGGGTTCCGGCCGCTAGCGTTGAGGTATTTGCAAATATTTGCCTAAAATAGGTGGGCGGTATCATCGCATTCAGCAAATAGGGTATCTTTTCGATTGAGGTACTACCATTTCCTGTTTTAAAATTAATTCAGATGAAGCAGCTTGCCTTATTGCTTGCCTCTCTTATCATTTATACGCAGATCTCTGCGCAAGCCATCCTGTTTGAACCAGGCAGTATCTCCAACAATGATGTCTTTGCCAGCAGTCTTTCTCCCGACGGAAACGAATTTTATTTTGTAAAATCCTATCGGGGCCGATCCCGGCTGGAAATCTGGAAGTCTGAAAAGAAGAAACACGGCTGGCAATCGCCTGTTGCAGTATTTGATTCACTGCCCTACCGGTACATAGACCCTTTCATTACACCGGATGGGAATACGCTTTTGTTTAATTCCGACCGGCAGGCACCAGGCACTCCTCCGGCCAAACGTTTCCATATCTGGAAAGCCGAACGAACCCCACAGGGCTGGTCGCAGCCAGAATATATGTACCAGCTCAACAGCGATTCTGCCGATTTCTTTGCCACTGCAGATGCAAAAGGGAATATTTATTTTACGTCCGCCAGGGACGGAAAAGCGGGAACCACCCGCATATTAATGGCCGAAAAAAGAAATGGCCTGTTAAGCGATCCTGTGATCCTCGACACCCTCATTAATAGCAGCGGTACAGAATCAAATCCTTTTATAGCCCCCGATGGCAGCTATCTAATCTTTTTACGATCTGACGGAAAAGGATTCGGCGATTCGGATCTCTATATCTCCTTCCGGAAATCCGATGGCAAATGGAGTACACCCGCTAATATGGGCGCAGAAATAAATACAGATAAAGGAGAATTTGCTCCCTTTGTTTCGGCCGACAATAATATTCTTTTCTTTACCCGCATTGTACGCGGCCAGCCACATAGCGAAAATATCTTTTACATCAATGGTTTCAACCGATATCTGAACCGGTTCAAAAAAGATGCAGGCGAGTAGCATATACGGGCTGGCAGTGGCAGATTGAGTGGACTCATTTCCTTTTTTAATTGGTAATGCTTATGAGGCATACAACCGCCAGCTACTCTTTTAGTAATACCTTGTTGTCACTCAAATTGGTTATCTCGTTTTTATACCACAATTTTTTTACAGCTCTGATCCATCTATCTTTCTAAATCAACAAATTTAAATAAGCAGGCCCCGGCTTCCTTATTTTTCGGATGCCGGGACCTGCTGTGTTCCAAACCGTCTTGTGTGCGTCAGCTATTTTAACCTGTTGATTATTTTAATTTCTTTGTTAAGCCGGTTTAAAGATAATAGGCATGTAAAATGCCTGTATTTAATCTGTGAAGGAATTAACCCTTATTTTCTAAAAAACGGAGAATAGCCTGTGTTGCCGCTAAGAACATCCTCCTAAAAAAGTCGGCAAAGCTGTCCGGAAGTTGCTGGTGCGAAGATGCCAGGAGCTTCCGTTTTCAATACGGAATGGCTGAGACATATAGCTGACCGATAGTTTTTGCCTGTCTGGCTATTAATAAACCTGTTTTTCTTCTCTTCCCGGTTCTTTTGCTAAAAAGAATATGAAAAAGTGGGAAAGCCGCCCGATTTGGTACGGAAGTCTGCTTATTCTCTCCATCAGCGGTGGTTTATTTTTGTGGGGAGGTAACCCTCAGGCCAGGGCGGTGTCTGATACAACTATGAGTCTGGGAAAAGCCGCCCCGATAATGCCTTCCGGAGTTACAGACAGTTTTTATCATGTGTATCTCAGTTTTGATGACGGCCCACTGCCTGGAAGTGAGCATATCGACAGCCTGGTGCTGGCCGAGCAGGTACCGGCAAGTGTGTTTCTGGTAGGACATAACATGAGTTACAATCCCCGCATGGATTCGTATTATAAACTATACGAAGCCAATCCCTTTATTCATATCTACAACCACAGCTTTTCACATGCGGCTGGTCATTACCGGTTCTATTACAATCACCCCCAAAATGTACTGGCAGATATTGATCAAAACCAGCAATACCTGCAGTTGCACAACAAGATTGTGAGGCTACCAGGCCGTAATACCTGGCGTATCGGCAACCGGAGCAGAAATGACACAGCCGGTGGGGACCAGGCGGCTGATCTGCTCATGCAGCAAGGGTACAGGTTGTTTGGCTGGGATCTTGAATGGCAGCACAACCCGGTAAGCGGTGTGCCTTTACAATCTGTTGCCACAATGGAAAAAGAGATCATGAGCCGGCTTGCAAGCGGAAATACATTTACAAAAAATCATATTATCATCTTACTGCACGACGAAATGTTTCGCCGGCCCTGGGAAGAAGACCAATTGAAAGCATTGATTGATACGCTGCATAAACAGCCCATGATAGTCTTTAACGATCTCAGTACGTACCCGGTATTATCATCAAACCAGACTTATGCACATCCATAAACCTTTTCATCATTTCTGGCATTCATTCCGCAAACCGGGGGTGTTTATGTTTATCGTTATTGGCGTACTGATTATCTTCCTCACTTTTCTAACTACCAACAATGCGCTGGAAATTGCCATATCCGGTTTGGCGTCCGTTTTTATTGGCATTGGAGTAAATAATCTCACCACACAACAAACCCATTATGCAGATGAGCTGCAGCTTCAAAAAAATTATACCCGAAGTCTGAAACTGCTTGAACTGCTTCAGTTACGAATGAAAGCAGCTCATCGGCATCTTTACTTTAATCATACCGAATATCTCGGCGATGACCTCGACGAACTGGACCGGATCGTGGATATGCTAAAACAATTGCTGGAGCAGGGAGAATCTTTCTCGTAAGAGTTAACCGGCTATTGGTTTTGCCCATCCGCCGATTGGCCACCCGATTTGCTTTACCAGCCCGGTAGGTTTGTATCAGTAATCGCTTCACCTTTAAATCTATTACAATGAAAAAGCTATTCATACTTTCCGCGGCAGCCTTGCTGGCCGGCTATAATCTGCAGGCACAAAATCAGGAAGTGGCTATTCGTAAAAATGAAAAAATGCTGAGCCGGCAGGAAAAGTCAATTCATCAGGAGAAAAAGGCAGATCGAAAAGAGTTAAAGGAACTCAAAGGAAAGGAAGTAAGTTATGAAGCCAAAGAACAATTTTATCGCGACTTTGGAGACACCCCGGCCACCTGGCGTCGTGAAACACCTTATGATATTGCCACCTTTACAAAAGATGGTGTGTTACAATCTGCTTACTATGATGCCGATGCCCAACTGGTAGGTACTACATTTCAAAAAAACTATGCCGACCTGCCCACAAAAGCAAAAGAGACGATTGAAAAAAAATATAAAGGATATGCCGTCGATGCTGTCATCTATTTCGATGACAATGAATACAACGATACAGACATGATCCTGTACGGTCAGCAGTTTGCCGATGAAGATAATTATTTTGTTGAGCTGGTAAAAGGCACAAAAAAGATTGTGCTGAGAAGTAATATGGCAGGAGATGTGAGTTTTTTCAGCAACAGATAAGAGCGTTTTGGTGGGAAATGCCGGGGTCCGGAGCCGATGGCTTTGGGCCCCTTTTTTTAACTGATAAAATAATACAGCATGACCACCGACATATTTTGCCTACCCAACGATCGCCGGCTGTCTCCTGAATGTTTATGAGGTAGCTTTAATTAAGAAGCCGTTAAGAAACCGGCCTCTTTAAAACTTTGCAACATGAAAAAGATGATTCAACTCATGTGCGTTGCAGGTTATTTTCTTTTGTCGGCCTGCAACGTCCCTAAAAGCATGGCACAGACTTCTGTATCAGCATCTATTACCTATCAGACTTTTTACGATGAGCTTTCCCCATACGGTACATGGATTGATTACCCCAGTTATGGGCAAGTTTGGCACCCGGCCACCACAGGCGATTTCAGACCATATCTCACCAATGGCTACTGGGATTATTCCGCACAGGGATGGCTCTGGATGTCGGACTATGCGTGGGGCTGGGCTCCCTTTCACTACGGCCGCTGGATCTACGATGATCTCTACGGCTGGCTGTGGATACCCGGTTATGAATGGTCGCCTGCCTGGGTCACCTGGGGCAGCTTCGATGATTATTATGCCTGGGCACCGCTGATGCCTGAAGTTTATGCAGGATTGCAATTTGGTCACTGGAAGCCGGCAGCTTTTTACTGGAATGTATGTACACGCGATCATATCTATGATCGGCATATAAACCTGCAGGTGATAAATCGTGATATAGTCAGCACCAATATCAACCGTATCACTATCATCAACAATTTCAGCACTACAAAAACACATAACCAGTATTATGCACGCGGCCCGCAGCTGGAAGACGCACAGAAATATGTATCACACAAAATTGAACCGGTGAATTTGAAAGAAGTCAGCAGAAGCAGAGATATGGTACATAATAATAATGAAGTGCGGATATATAAACCTGCCATTTCTCAGCCTCAGCCGCGCGAGTTCAGGAGGATGGATCGCGAACCTAATCCCGTACGCAATGAAAATGACCGTGTCAATACTATTCGCGAACAACAGAATCAGAATATTGACCGGCTGCCACGCATGCAGCTGCCACAACAGGGTGGGCGCAACGAAACCGGCAACTCAGGGAGTGGCGCACACGGTCGCAGGCACTGATCAATTATTAACTCTAAAAAATATGCAGTATGAAAAAGATACTGATTGCCCTTGACTATAATCCAGCTGCACAAAAAGTTGCAGAAACAGGCCAGCAACTGGCCAGGGCCCTGGGCGCCGACCTGATACTGGTACATGTCATTGCCGAGCCCGCCTGGTATGCACTGGAATATTCTCCTGTTATGGGATACCAGGGTGCTTATACCGACAATACAGCCATCCTCGGCAAAGAAATAAAAGAAGAAGCCTCGTCTTTTCTGGCGGCTACGGCCAGTCACCTGGGTAATCCTTCGTTAAAGACAATGATACTAGAAGGCGATGTGGAAGAAGCATTGCTGGATTGCGCAGAATCAGAAAATGCCGATCTGATTGTACTGGGCTCTCACAAGCATCATGGCATAGACCGCATCCTTTCACCCGACCTGGCTGTGCACCTGGTAAGGCATTCAAAAATTCCGGTGCTATCTGTGCCAACGCTGGTGTAACGCCTTTCGATTACCCGACGCACTTAACCCGCCCCTCATGCCGCAACAGCGGCAGAGGCGGGTTTTACCTGTAATATCCGTAACCACAGCTTCTGCGCCGGCGGCCCGCAATTCTGCTTTAGAAGTTATCATTATCTTAGTAGCACATTCAAGCTAATCGGAAGAAGTGGACAAATTGCGGCAACATATCGAAGATATCACTGCGCTCAGTGATGAAGAGTATGCGTATATAAAAACATTCTTTACTGCCAAAAAAGTTCGTAAAGGACAATACCTCTTGAGCGAGGGCGACGATGCCCGCTATGAATATCTCGTACTATCGGGTATTTATAAGGTCTTTTATATAGACGAGCAGGGGCGTGAGTTTATTCTGCAGTTTGCTAAGGAAAACTGGTGGATGAGCGATTATGAAGCTTTTTTCAGAGAAAAAAAAGCAACTGTATTTATTGAATGTATCGATGCAGGCGAAGTATTGGTTAACACCCTGCAGACGAGAGAAAAACTGGCAACCGAATTCCATAAGATGGAACACTTTTACCGTGCAAAGCTGACCAACGGTTATATTGCCCTGCAGCAAAGAATAAAACTTTTGCTGTCCAGCACGCCGCAGGAACGTTACGAAACCTTTTCCAAAATGTATCCCGATTTGGGGCAGCGTCTTCCCAAAAAAATCATTGCCGAATACCTGGGTGTAAGCCGTGAAACGCTTAGCCGGTTATACAGCCGGTAAAAACGGCCCTCCTGGCGCCCTACCCCTTCCTTCAACTGCTGTGATCCGGATCACTATTTTTTTGTGACTACGCTCCTTCGCAGCAGGGTGATTGCTGAAATAGTTTTGTGAAGAAATCAAAACACAGCAATCATGAACCTACAACTTACCAACAAATCTGTCTTCGTATCAGGATCTACCGCTGGTATCGGCTACGCAATTGCCCGCACATTTGCCCGGGAGGGAGCTACTACCTACCTCAATGGACGGAGCAGAGAAAAAGTAGAAGAAGCCGTAGCAAAAATTCTTACCGAAATACCCGAGGCCCGCATAAAAGGTATCGTAGCCGACCTGACTACGCAGCAGGGTGTTGAGGAATTATTCGGTCAGCTGGCACATGCAGACATTCTGGTTAATAACCTCGGATTGTTTGAGCCAGTGGCATTTTTTGACTCAACCGATGCCGACTGGCAAAAACTATTCGACATCAATGTCATGAGTGGAGTACGTCTGACCCGCTTTTATCTGCAAAAAATGCTGGAAAAAAACTGGGGCCGCGTGATATTCATCTCCAGCGAATCAGGACTGCAGATTCCAACCGAAATGATTCATTATGGCCTATCAAAAACCGCTCAGTTATCGCTTACCAATGGCCTGGCCCAACTTACAAAAGGCACGGGTGTAACTGTAAATGCCGTACTTCCCGGTCCTACTTTTTCACAGGGAGCGGAGCGTTTTTTTGGTGAGCTCGCCACTCAACGAGGCTCCTCCATAAAAGAGATAGAGCGGCAATACTTTACCGAAACCAGGCCGCTTAGTTTATTGCAGCGGTTTATCACACCCGATGAAGTAGCGGCTACCGTAGCCTTTATTTCGAGCGAATGGGCTGCTGCCACCAACGGTGCCGCCATAAAAGTTGACGGTGGAATACTAAAAGGGCTTCACTAAAAAATGTAACTCCTCTTTTTGAATGCGCCGGCCCTATATAGCTCCATAATTGTTTTTGAATTACCACTAACATATAACCCTTCACCTCTAAATTTTTACAAAATGAAAAAGAAAATCTTAATCATCGTATCGAACGCCAGCAGTATTGGTCCACACAACAGAAGAACAGGAACTTTCCTGCCCGAGGTAGCACATCCGTATGCCGAATTTGAGAAAGCCGGTTATGAAATTGACTTTGCCAGTCTCACCGGTGATACTCCGTTTCTGGATGCACTGAACCTGGCCGATGATACCGACAACCTTCGTTTCCTGACCGGTAAAGGATGGGCTGATATGCAAAAAGCAAAAAAATTGTCGGAAGTAACTGTGGCTGCGTACGATGCCATTTTTGTACCCGGCGGCCTGGCTCCAATGGTAGATATGCCAGAAAATCCGCTGCTCAAAAAAGTAATTGCCGATACCTACGAGCGAGGAGCAGTAATTGGAGCCGTTTGTCATGGTCCTGTATCGCTCCTGAATGTAAAACTCAGCGATGGATCATACCTGATAAATGGCAAAAATATAGCCTCCTTTACCACAGCAGAAGAAGATAATTATGCACGAGCAGATGTGTCTTTCGACCTGCAAAAGGCTTTAACAGATCAGGGCGCTATCTTTCATGCAGCTGCCCCCTGGAGTGCCAATAGCATTGCCGACGGCCGTATCGTAACCGGTCAAAATCCGGCCTCTGCAAAAGGCGTGGGAGAAAAAATAGTGGCACTCCTCAACAGCTGAGTTTGTCATTATACGCCATTGATAATGCTTTGTACTATCACTACAAACGAATTTTAAACCCCTAATCGTTACTAAAATGAAACAACAGGCTATTTATGTCTTCGCCAAATGGCAGGTAAAAAAAGAAAACCTGCAGGAGGTATTGAAGTTGCTTCCTGACATGGCCCATAGTAGTAAAAAAGAAGACGGCAACTTGTTTTACAACGTGCATCAAAGTGTGGCAGATCCTTATACGCTCCTTTTATTTGAAGGTTACCGAAACGAAGAGGCGCTCGATAAGCACCGGAATTCAGCGCATTTTAACACCCTGGTAGCCGATCAGATTGTACCCCGGCTCGAAAGCAGAGAGGTATTCATTACCCATGAGCTTTGGCCTGACGAGCCCGCAACAGTTACCAGTAGATAAACGATCTGCCTGCAGAATGTTTTGTTCTATCTGTGACAGCTCCTTCCGGATAATGGAAGGAACTGTAGTACTTATCGCCCGTTTATCTCTTCCAGCTATCATTTTTGCCAGTTGAACGATTGCCTGGGGTGCCAGGTTTATTCGTTAACTAAGTTTGGCCTGAAAAGCCTTCGTAAACAGTTTAAATACTTATAAGATGAAAAAAGTACTTATGCTTCCCATAGCATTATTGATAACTGTTGCAGCTCTTCATGCCCAGCTGGCTGGCGCTGCCAAAAGTGTTTTGGTCTCATCCAAACCGGTTATCAGCCCTCATTTCGCCTCCGATTTTCCGATGGCTACCGATGTAAACTGGACAAAAACAGCGGGCTACAATACGGCCAGTTTTGTCAATAATGGCGAGCGATCGCATGCTTACTACAACGAAAAAGGCATACTGGCAGGAACCATTATTGACAAAAAGTTTACGGACCTGCCGCAACGTTCTCAATATTTCATTACCGACCATTATAATGATTACGACATTTCTGCAGTCGCATTTTATGACGACAATGAAGAAGAGCCAGCTGGGTTAACGCTCAATTCGCAGTCGTTTGATAACTGGGATCATTACATCGTAAGACTCCAGCACAAAAAAACGAAGCAACAACTGATGTTGCAGGTAAGTAAAACCGGAGATGTATCGGTTTATAAAAAGACAAAATAATTCTCATGGACGGTACACCAGCCACGTGCTCTGCCGGTTTGCGGCAGAGCACTTTATTTTAAGATTTTGGGGAGGATCCATAAACTGGCTGAAGGTTGATGACCTTTTTGTGCGGGATCGATTTATACAAAACATTCAACCATGTACCGCCATTCCCCCCTTTCTCTGCTGGCAGTGGCAGGCCTCCTGCTGCTTTCCAGTGCATGCAGTAAAAATAACGAAAAAGAAGAGGTCCTGCCCGAACTCGGTCTATGCAAACCCGTTTCGCTGAGCAGCCGGCTCAACTATAATAGCGCTTCCGGAGAATATACGTATACTACCAGTGGGGGTGGAAAAATTTCGATCAGTCTCAGCTCAACTATCAAAATCGGACATAGGGATTACGAAGGTTTCGGTATCGAGCTATGGGGTACTCTCACCACATCAGGCGGTATAAAACTTTCGGGTAATCATGAAAATCTGAATGGAAAACACCTCAAAGACCGTCTGGGAAATCGTCGTACGATTGTTTTTCCCGATGGGGCCAAACTCACCATCGTAACAAAAGGACCAGCCGATGAAATCATCTCCTTCAGTATTTATGACGTGGCAGAGAGTCATCATATCAACTTCGGTTGCAACACAGTGGAGTACAGCGGACAATCTGCTTTCGTAGCCAAAAGCCTGGACGATGCCGAGGCCGATGGCGAAACGGCTACATTTGAACTAACCGCCACGGGGTTGTTGTTATATAATATTTACCACGAAGACGAGCCCGGCAACAAGGTATATGAACGCGTAATGCTGGGTGAGTTATCCAGGTCCCAACCTAACATGGTCAATGATTATTTTGACGACCCCCGTCTGGGTCATACCTGATTAATCCTTATGCTGAACCTTTTTTACGAGCCAGGGCAACAGCAGGCCCTGGCCAAGCAGCGTAAAGAGTGTAACTGCTACTGCAATAAATATGATTGTGTGCCGGTGCGGAAAAGGCTGCCCATCCTGCAGATGGGTGGGCAGCCCCAGGGCAATAGCCAGCGATACAATACCACGCATTCCCGCCCAGCTTATGACCAGGCTGGTCCTGAAATCAAGCAGGGCTTCTTCTGAAATTCTTCCCCGCACTTTAGGAGAGCGGAAACCACGTTCCAGCCGACGCTGCTGCAAAAAAACCCGCGCCATCCTGATGGCAAGTGCAACTATAGTAATCACGAATGCATAAAAAAGATTAGGAAGGATATGCTGAGCGTTGATGTTTTTAAGTACAAAGGGTAGCTCCAGTCCAATAAGAATAAATATCAACCCATTGAGCAGGAAAATGATGATATCCCAGATATTTTTGGATTGCCGTTTGAGTGGTTCAGGAAACTTCTCCCGGCTCAGGCGTGACATGGTCAGTCCAAGCACGACTACGGCAATCACACCTGAAACGTGCAGCTCTTCTGCGAGCAAATATGTTACAAACGGCATCAGCAGCAGCAGGCTGTTTATAAGCAGATCATACTCGCGCAACCATCGTAGTACACTCCCAAGCAGGCGTCCTACCACAAGGCCAATAGCGGCACCACCGGCCAGTAACAATAAAAAGGTAAGTCCGGCCTTCCAGAATACAAATACACTACCCGTTACGGCTGCCACAGCAAACCGGTATGCCACCAGGGCCGAAGCATCATTGATCAGACTCTCTCCTTCCAGTATTGTGAGTGTTTTATGAGAAAGTCCCAGACCCTTTGTGATGCTGATAGCTGCAACGGCGTCTGTAGCTGAAAGTACCGCACCCAGTACAAATGCCACAGGCCAGGTCATGTCGGGGATCAGGAAATGTCCGACAGCGGCAATACCAAGTGTTGTTAGGAACACAAGGCCAAAGGCCAGCGAGCTTATGGTGCTTATATTTTTCCTGAAATCTTTGAATGAAATATTAAAAGCAGCATCGTAAAGAAGCGGAGGTAAAAAAATCAGGAAAACGACCTCGGGGTCAATAGTAATCTCGGGCATGGAGGGAACAAAACCTGCTATTATGCCTCCCACAATCAATACAATAGAAGACGGCAGTTTTTTCTTTTCTGCAATGGCAGACAGAGCAATGAGCAATGCCAGTAAAAAAAGTATGATACTGTAATTCTCCATGTATGGAGCAAATATCAGGAAAAATGGCGGGTGGTTGCGGGTATTGGATCTGGTTATACGTTTTAAGTACAGAGTAGTAAGTTCTAAGTTATAAGTAATACTAATGATCCTACTTATAACTTAGAACTTATTACTTACAACATCAGCTCAGTCTTCGCGGCTTCCATCATCGGCCATTCGAACCAGCCGGGGAAAGAAAGTGGCCACTGTATCAATCAGTGATTGCTGGGCTTCCATTACCTGATGTATATTTTTATAGGCCATGGGCGCTTCATCCATACCACCCCCTATCAATGTTACCTGTTTTTCTTTCAAAAATGCTTTTAGTTCATCTTTCGCCAGGTTTTTGATCGCTGCAGTACGGCTCATCAATCTGCCTGCACCATGTGAAGCAGAGTTAATAGCATTTGAATCTCCTTTTCCTCTTACCAGGAAGCCGGGTGTAGCCATTGAGCCTGGTATGATCCCCATTACATCTTTGCCGGCAGGTGTGGCCCCTTTGCGATGTACGATCACATCGGTACCATTCCAGTTTTCTTTCCAGGCAAAATTGTGATGGTTTTCTACCTGCACCAATACAGTAGCGCCAATGGCGGCTGCCATTTTCCGATGAATGATCTCATGACAGGCTGAGGCATAGTCGCCGGCCAGGTTCATAGCCATCCAGTACTCCTGTCCTGCTTCTGTCGACAAATCCAGGTAAGCGAGGTTAGCTGCTTCATAAGGCAGGGGGCAAAGCTCTTTTGCTATGCGGGTGTAATGCCCAGCTATTGTGGCACCCATTCCACGCGAACCGGAATGCGACAGCAATGCCAGATAACGCCCGGCTGCCATGCCCAATCTCTCGTCAGCTTCGGCAAATTCCATAATACCAAATTCAACAAAGTGGTTACCACCGCCGGAAGAACCCAGTTGGGCCCAGGCTTTATCTTTCAAAGCATTCAGAAATGGAGTAGCCGCAAATGCTTCATTGTCGAGCACTGCATGCGAAGCACGCTCATTGCCACGGAAGCCATTGCCAGCACCGAAGCGGGTCTGAGCTATGAGCTCACGCTGAAATTTATCTGCATTGGCAGAAAAATAGGTTTCAGAAATATCATAGACAGACAATGCCATGCGGCAGCCGATATCCACTCCCACACCATAGGGGATAACTGCATTTTGTGTAGCCAGCACTCCGCCGATAGGCAACCCATATCCCTGGTGTGCATCGGGCATAAGAGCCCCGGCAATGGTAACAGGCAATTTCATGGCCACATTCATTTGGGTTTTGGCACCCTGCTCTATGTTATCGGCTCCATACACAGAATAGCCGATCGCATCTGTACGAAGTGGTACCAGGTTGCCTTCCGGCTGGTTTTGCTCTTCAATAAGCGCAGTAGCCAGTTTTCCAAACAAAACATCTTCGAGATACCGTTCAGGTGCATTTAACACCGCAGCATACTGTGATAGCATTTGTTCACGTGTAAACTCATTTCGTTTACGGTTGGCCCTCAAAGCAACGCCGAGCGCCTTTCCGGGTTTATATCCCAGCTCCTGTAAATCGTTGCCGTTAATTGGTTGTGACATTTTGTTTCTTTTTAAAAACTGTACTTCAAATTTAAAAAGTACCAGCGCTTGCATTTCTTATTATGGTTGCTCTTGTTTCCCTGGGTCTTTTAACAGGCTGCTGAAATACTTTTTCTTGACATCACAAAAATGGCCGCACATCTACGCAATATATTTGCGTAGAATAAAGTTTTTTTTGAAAATAATATTATATATTGTTTATCAATATTTTCTTAAAAAAATTGATACAATTATTGCCTATTTCAGAAATGACTGCGCATTTATATTGCGTAGTATTCTTTTTATCTTTATAGCATGTCTGTCAATAAGCTTGCATTAATCCGCTACAAAACCATTGATCAGTGTTTGCGCAACCGGTATCGTCGCTGGACACTTGAGGACCTCATTGAAAAGGTATCGGAGACGATTTATGAATATGAGGGAATCAGGGATGGGGTAAGCAAGCGTACTATCCAGGCTGATCTGCAATTGATGCGGAGCGACCGGCTGGGTTATAATGCTCCCATAAAGGTAGTTGACCGGAAATATTACATCTATGAAGATGCTACGTACAGCATCAGTCACTCACCGGTAACCGATGCTGAACTCGAAAAAATGAATGAACTGGTGAGTGTATTGCAGCAGATGAGTGGTTTCGATTATTTTACTGAAGTAAATGAGATCCTCGCAAAGCTTGAAAATTCCTTGCGTAAAAAATCGTCCGCCGGTCAAAACCTCATTCAACTGGAAACCAACCGGCAGTTGAAAGGCATTGAACATGTGACACCACTATATCATAGCATTCTGAAAAAAGTTCCCCTGCTTATCAGCTATCAGTCTTTTCGGAGCGATGCGCCGCGGCAGCAGGTCTATTTCCCTTATCTGTTAAAAGAGTATCGCAACCGCTGGTTTCTGATCTGCAGAGCCCGTGGCGATGTGCATCTCATGACGCTGGCACTTGACCGGATAGTGGAATTCCTGGAAATGTCGCCGCAAGACTTTGAGCCTTATACCGGAGTTGACTTTGAGCGGTATTATGAAGATACGATAGGTGTTACCAGGACTGAAAAAGACCGTGCACGCCGTATTATCCTTTGGCTGAATGCTGCCAATGCCCCATATGTTCTCACCAAACCCTTACATCACTCTCAGCAATTGCTGAAGCAGGATGAGGAGGGCTGTATAATACGTCTTGATGTAGTCCTCAACTTTGAACTGGAGCGGGAAATACTCGGTTTCGGTGAAGCAATCAAAGTACTCTCTCCCGCATCGCTGCAGGCACGTATTCATCGCCGGTTGCAAGCTGCTGAAAAGCAATATAGTTGACAGTAAGGAATGTTGAAAGGGTATAAAGAGTTTAAACGTTTAAAGCGTTTTAAACCTATTACTTACAACTTATTACTTAGAACTTACTGTCAACTACTCTCCTCCGTGTTTTCACTACCCAAAAAACACTGAATTTTTAAAATACCGGGTTTCTACCTAGGACACAATAGTCCAAAACAGGTCTATATAATAGGAGGCCTGTGCCGGATCATGCGCGCCCCGGCAGGGTCTCTGATAAAATGGCTGCAGCCGCCAGGGGATGCCGAAAACCTGGGTAAACAGAGTAGGCATAATAATTAACCAAAAATCAAAAAGTATGAAAAAGATTATCTGGGCCATTCCCGTATTGGCACTGGCCGTTGTATTCAGTGCATTTACATTGCGTGGCCAAAAAGCAGAAAAGGCGATGGCGACGGACATGTTTTTCAAGTATGACCTTAACAATGTGCCCACTACGCTTGATCCCGACGATTATCTGGACGCGGATAACTGGACATTTCAGACCTCACCACCAAACACATGTGGAGTTGCGGGCAATGCAACCTGCTTTATTACTATTCCTGCGTCTGCACTATCCAGTTTTTCCGGTACCAATGCAGAGAAGCTGGTACAATTCCTGGAGGCACAGAATGGTGGAATCGGTGAATTCAGCGATCCGGTAACTGCCGTTGTCACACTTCGCGATGAACACACGAAAACAGAACAATAAAACACTGGGGAGTGTTTGAGTAATAAGAGGCGGTCTTCAATCAAGATCGCCTCTTATAATAAAAATACGGGTGAAGGCTCTTCTAGTTCTGCGACATATTGGTAAATTCAATTACCTTGAGGGGGATAGGTAAGGCAAAGCGCGGATCATTAGGTGGAAGCTCGTACAGGTTTCCGTGGATCACGCGGCGTATTGTAATATTATAGCCTTCTTTATTCAGTCGCTTAATATCCATCCATCTCAGGCCTCGAAAGATTAGTTCTTTTCTGCGTTCCTGAAGAATTATAGCCAGCGCGTCCTGCGCAGTAGCTGCCGTCAGGTCGGTAAAAGTTCCATTTCGCCAGCGTTGTCGCAGCAGTGTATTCAGTGATTCCATTGCTTCACTGGTCATTCCTTTACGTGCCTGGCATTCGGCCAGCATCAGCCAAACTTCGTCAGTAGCTATGCCTCCAAAAGGACTTCCAACGCTCCCTGAGTAAGTTCCCCTAAAAAAATAAGTGCCATTATTATTGCTGCGGAAATAAAGCAACTTGCGAAGATCATTTGCGTCAAATTGATTGTACAATACAGAATCAATTTTCGCACGATTAGGTGCTATAGTGGTTGGAGCGAGCCTCGAAGTAAAGTGTAGCACTTCTATATGACCAATCGGCATAGGATAAGTGGCTGTACTGCTGGCAAGGGTATTAAAATCCAGCAAATCGCTTTTAATAGACAGGCAGAGTTGAGCATAGTGATAAGCGCTATCGTACTGGCGCATCGCCAGGTAAGTACGTGCGATAAGGCCATACGCTGCCGGGCGGGATGCCCGTACCGGATGAATGGTGGCATCAGGCAGATTTTGGGCAGCTGCTTTTAAATCGGAAAGTATCTGGTGATACGATTCGTAAACACTGGCCCGGGTAGATACGGTATTAAAATCCGGATCAAGACGAATCGGAATACCCATATCCTGTTTGGCTGTTGTCTCATCATAGGCTTTTGCCCAAATGATCACCGCATCCAGGAAACAACGGGCACGCAGGTAATAAGCTAACCCTTTAGCCAGATAATAGGCTTCCCCATCGGCTTCCGCCGAGGATACATCATCGATACTATGCAATACCAGGTTTGCTCTCAGTATATTGTCGTAGCAATACCGCCAGTCAGACTGTGTCTGACCCGAAACCTCGCCATAAGGGTCATCTGTAGACCAGATATAGGGGCGCTGAAGCCAGTAAGATGCTCCAAAATTGTCCCAGTCATTATTAGACAGATAATACTCATCTGCTGCTACATCGGCCAGGACAGGTGCACTTCCCTGAGTAAATGTGTTATTGAGGACGGCCTGTATATCTCTGATATTTGTCAGTGTAACGAGGCGTTGATTGGATTTCTCATCCAGGAACTTTTTACAACTGCCAAAGCACAGCAGCATAATAAACAGGTACCCTGTTTTAATATTTTTCATATACAAATAGTTTAAAGGCTGGCACGCAGGCCAAATGAATAATTACGGGCAGGGGCAGGTTGTTTGTAGTTTTCGGGGTCCAGGCCATATTTGTTCGCTTTCCACAACAGGCCTACATTATTGACATTGCAATACAGCTGAAGCGACTTGATAGTGCGTTCGGCTCGAACAGGCCAGTCGTACGACAGGTTGATATACTGCAGACGCAGATGATCGCCGCGTGTCGCCATTTCCTCGCTTAAAAGATAAAACCTGTCACGGTTAGCCACACCGGGATATACAAAAGACGGCACCTGTGTATGTAGTTCATCTCCCGGTTTTTGCCAGCGCTCATAATAATCGGCATGACCGGATTTTTTACTAATGAGGTCCGTATAACTGATAGAGCCTCGATTAAAATAGTAACCCAGTTTATAAATCATACGGAAGCTGAGCGAAAAGCCTTTATAAGCAATGGTATTTCCCATTGAACCTGTCCAAGTGGGAACATACACTCCCAGATACTTTAAATCATCGATTGGATAGTCTGGGCGAAACATTGCCGTATAGTTTTTGCTCAGTTCTTTGTTGACATATCCCTGAGGATCACCTGTAAGCGGATCCAGGCCGCCCCATGCATAAGCAAAATAACTATAGATAGATTGTCCTTGGATATATGCACCATTTGCCACATTTGCTGCCGTATTTGTAACATATCTTTTTTTAATACTGTTACTATTATTATTAACGATAATATCCGTTCGCCAATTGATAGCTCCGTTTGTATTAATCGTATTCAATTGTAGATCCCAGCCGGTACTTTTCAATTCAGCGGCGTTCTGAACCACAATTGCAACCATTCCAAGACCAGTTGTAGGATCAAATGGTAGATTGTCATAAACATCACGGGTATATTTCCGGTAACGCTCTACGGAGCCGGTAATACGATTGTTAAACAATCCAAAATCCACGGCCATATTGAGCATACGGGTTTCTTCCCAGCGCAGGAGGGGGTTGTAGGCATTGGTGAGCGATGAATACGGTTCGCGCAGGTATGAATTAAGCGAAGAGCTGTAGGTAAATGTACTTACCGCCACTTTTGAAGGGTCCACATTACCCATCGCCCCATACGTAAGCCTCATGCGAAGCATATTTAACTGATCAAGTTTATAAAAAGGTTCTTTGCTGATATCCCACTTAACGCCGGCCGACCAAAGTGGATTCCAGCGGTCATTGGTACGCAGACCAAACAGGTTGGAGGCATCGCGGCGGGCGCTGGCAGACAGCGTATATCTGCCAAGCAGCGTATAGGCCAGGTTGCCATAGGCGGAAACAGTACGGTTATTGGTCTTTTGAAACTCGGTCGCATCCTGAAGAATACCACTGCCACCAAACATATCGGTGATAAAATTCACATAGTCAACCGGCGTGTAGGTCATGATATCAGGGTTATACCCATATACCTGAAACTGATTTGAACTTCGTTTGGTTTCAGATAGCTGACCGCCCAGCATAGCTGTGAGCTGGTGTATGCCCCAGGTTTGATTAAATTGGATCTGCCCACGTATATCCTGCGCCTTCTCAACCGAAGCCGACTTAAGCAAAATATCACCCATTGGTACGCCATATTTTACCAGTCCGGTAGTGCGATTGATCTGGGTATAGTAGTTGACCTGATCGCGGACTTCAAAACTCTCTATACCTGCAAGTCTGCTTGCTTCGTTTGCCTGTTGCTGATATCGTGCCCGTACATCGATAGTCAGATAAGACTTTAGTTTATAATTAAACCCGAGGTTGAGGTTGATATTGGAGCCGGCATTTTTCTGATTAATGTGTTTATAGTCGGTGAGCGGGTAATAAGCCCAATCCAGCATCCTGCCTCCGCCCAGTGTATCCACAAACGTTTTTCGGTACTTCAGGTATAAGGCCACGGGATTGCCCTGCTCATCGGCAAACTGGGTATAGGGCGAAAGCTGTGGACTCACCACTGATTTTCCGTTGGAGGACCTGCTTTCTACATAGTCGATGCCGGTTGTCAGCTCAAAGCCTTTGAAAAGCTTCCAGGCACTCTGACTTTGCACCGTAGTGCGATTATACGGAGCGGAAAAAATATCGCGCGTACGGTCATGCCCGACAGATAGTCTCCAGTTAGCTTGTCTTGTACCGCCCTGCAGACTGATGGCATATTGCTGATTGACGGCGTTGGAGTAAATATATTTTTCGTATTGTTTTCTTATATCCCGCTGCCGAAGCACATCAATCCGCTGCTCAGCTTCCGCGGCTGTAATCGCACCCCTGCGCTGAAGTAAAAGAATTTCATAGACATCTGAAAAAGCCGGGAAAGTAGGATTAAGGGTATCGGCTAGCTTGTAATTCTGGGAAAAAAGAAATTTCTCCAGGTCTATAATATCGGATGTGCCGATGATTGGTTGCGAGAAAAGATCCGGTGGAGGTGTAATCGTTATATTGTTGCTGAAGCTGACCCGCAACGGCTGTTCATACTTCCCTTTTTTGGTAGTAATGACAATGACCCCATTGGCAGATTTTACCCCCCAGATTGAAGCAGCAGGTGCATCCTTCAATACGGTTATACTTTCGATGTCATTGGGGTTGATATTCTTCAGGTCGCCTGCGTAAGGAAAGTTGTCAACCACTATCAATGGATCAGCAATTGAAGCACTAAAAGTGCTGACGCCACGAATCGTTAATCCAGTTGCAGAAGGGTTGCCGTTGCGCGCTTTTATGGCAGCCGTATTATTTGCCATACCATTAGTAATATAAGCAAGACGACCCAGCGCTTCAGTACCGACTTGTTGATTATACAGTGCACTATCTACAAAAGCAAATGACCCTGTTGCCCGCTCACGTGGCAGGCGTTGATAACCTGTATTGACCTGCACCTCTTCCAGTTCCTGTACCTGAATGGATAAGCGAATAATCCATCCGGTAATCATTTGTACAGGAAGCCGGAGAGGTACATATCCAACAGCTGTAACCAAAATAGAATCACCAGATCTCGTTTCCTTCAATGTGAAATCTCCATGTACATTTGTATGCACCTGCACTCGTGTACGTAATAGTTCAATAGTGGCGCCAGCCACCGGTTTTTCTTCCTCATTAATAATTTTTCCCGATAGCTGGGCTGATGCCAGCCAGGGGAGCAGGGTTAAAAATAATAGCAGTCTTCTTTTCATAACATAGTTTTGGTAAGGTTTAGTAAAATGATATTTCAGAACATCGTAAACACCTGATATCACTCTTATTCGCATAAGCGTTCTCGTGTGCTGTTAATAGTTAAACAGCGTGTCGATATTCTGCCGCCTGATTGAAATGGAAGAGCCTTGGTTGTGCCTGGAGTTTTGCCTGATATAGTATAACTTTTATCCAGAAGGTTCTCTTGTACAGATCACTATCGATTAATCCGAAAAATGATCGTAAAAGGAGAGAAGCAGGTCTCATATCGCTCTCATATACACATCAAATAAGGGGTATTAAATAGAATTAAAGCAAGAATGACGATAAACCGACTTATTGAAGGCCCATAAAAAATCTGATCCTGTCGGCAGTCAGTTCATCACTCTTAGTGATCTGCTACAATACTCCTTTTCGTATCCATACATAGGTAGGAATAGTATTAAAAGAAAAATAATGACTAAACGTCGTATCGTTTACAATATGATGTAGCCGGTCCATCCATGGCGCAGAATCTCTTCCATTATTGTAAAACTTCTCTATCTTATGACGAGGGGTATTTGTGACCAAAAACACCTGCAAACCCGGATATGCCTGCTGTAGCGAATCCAACTTAGGCAGGTTTCTGACACAGGGCAAACAGGAAGGACGCCAGAAATCGAATATCACAAACTCATTGCGCAGGTCGGAAAAATTGCCGGTTGGCTGACTATAATTAAAATATTCAAACGGCGTATCGGGTATACTGTCGCCAATTGCCAGTGGCTGCGTCTTTAGCTGGGCCCGGGATAATTGAATGAGGCATAATAATGCCAGTATGCAAAAAAAACTCTTCATACAGTGTTTGTTACTGTCTATAAATGTTTGTTGAAAAACCGAAGTCGCTTCAGTAAACTGATTTATTCGAAAGCCATAAATGCCCTGACCCTGTCGGCTATCAATTCATCTCCCCTGGTTACACGCCATAACACTCCTTTTCGTATCCATACATACGTGGGTATGGTTTTAATAGAAAAATAAACCCCGAACTTATTATCATTTACAATATGGCACAGTCGGTTTAGCCAGGGTAGCGAGTCTCTTTTTCTGTTATAAAACTTTTCTACATCGCTTCGGGTCGCATTAACCAGAAATAAGCGCAAGTTTGGAAATTCCTGTTGTAATGAATCCAGTTTGGGTAAAACTCTGACACAGGGCAAACAGGCCGGCCCCCAGAAATCGAATATCACAAACTCATCACGCAAATCGGAGAAGTTACCAGCAGGTCGACTGTAATTAAAGTATTCAAGCGGTGTATCCGGTATACTGTCACCAATAGCGAGTGGCTGAATCGTTGGCTGAGCATCAGAGGTCTGAATCAGGCATACCATTGCCATTAAGCAAAAAGCTTTTTTCATGCAGTTCTTTAAGAAGATTAATAAAAACGTTGAAGAGACAAAAAGCACTGCTTTACACAGGCCCCTTCGGCTTGCTGGCAAAATGAGTGAGCAACAAATGCAAACCCCGGTGAACAAAATGAATTTTCATATATAGCAGTTTAACCTCACAGGCCTATACCTATGATCTTAATAATATTATCTAAATGACTGCCCAATAACATAACTATTCCATATCCGCAGTGCCAATCTGTTGTTGTAAATAATAGACTGCTAATATACCAGTGACGTATAGCTGCAAACTCTAAAAAGACCGTATTCTGTATAAAGCCTTTACTGCCCCTGAAAAACGCCATATTCGGGAAAGAATTTGGTCGAAAAAGACCACGGCATAAACCTACTAACTTAGAAAATGTCGTCATCTTTTATCCAATACCCCGTTCCCTGCATAACGGAAATATGTTGACCGGGTTAACTATCTTGCAAGCGATGCAAGAACTGATTCAACAAAAACTGGAAGAGATCGGCCGCCAGAAGCTCACCCTGCTCTATGCCTGCGAATCAGGCAGCCGCGGCTGGCAATTTCCTTCACCAGACAGCGATTACGATGTACGCTTCATATTTGTGCGCCCGCTGGAATATTACCTGACGGTAAATGAACTGTCCGAAGACCTCCAGTTTCCCATTGCAGATGAACTGGATATCTATGGTTGGGACCTCCGAAAAGTGCTGCGGTTGATGGCTAAGTCAAATACCACTCCCTTTGAATGGCTGCAGTCGCCAATCGTTTACAAAGCTCAGCCAGGATTCAGAGAAGATCTCTGGAATCTAAGCCAACACTACTTCTCGCAACGATCTCACCTGTTCCACTACCTGGGCGTAGCCACATCGGCTATGGCTTCCTTCAATGACAACGGACAAATCGGTATCAAAAAACTGTTTTATATCCTTCGCCCATTACTGGCAGCCAGCTGGTGCTTTCACAAAAAAACAATTGCTCCTATGACCATTGGCCCCCTGATGCAGCAACTGCCACCAGACCTCCAAAATGAGCTGGCCGCCCTCATCGACCAGAAGACCCGCACGCCAGAGCATCAACTGGTGTCTTTGAGCCCGTTGCTCAGCAATTATATTCACTCTACATACGAAGACTTACGCTCCCGGTCGGCTGAAACTGAAAAAGCTGAAGCAGATATAAGCCCGCTTAATGAATTCTTTCGTCAACATGTTCGCCGCTATGAACATTCATGACATTAAATCAAATGGGCTGCTTTTGCTGGAATGTATCAGTGGCAGCCGCGCTTATGGGTTGGATACCGCTCAATCCGATACCGATATCAAAGGAGTCTTTTATCTGCCACGCTCCATTTATTACGGCATTGAATATATACCCCAGATAAGTAATGAAACAAATGATGAGGTATACTATGAACTTGGACGGTTCACAGATCTTTTATTAAAAAACAATCCTAACCTTCTGGAGCTGCTGGCCACCCCGGCAGACTGTATCCTTTATCGTCATCCATTGCTTGATGAGCTTCCATTACAACTGTTTCTGTCGCGAAAATGCAAGGACAGTTTTGCCGGTTATGCCCTCGCACAAATCCGGAAGGCACAGGGGCTCAATAAAAAAATTAATCATCCACAGCCAACAGAGCGTAAAAGCCTGCTCCAGTTTTGTTATATCCTGCACGACAACAGCTCCATACCTCTTACAGACTGGCTCTTACAGCAAGGCATTCAACAGGAGCAATGCGGGCTGTCGGCCATCGCTCACGCCAAAGGTATATACGCTCTTTATGTGGCCGATAACAACGAAACCTGGTGCCAGGGTATCATCAGCAGCACAGAAGCCAGTGAAGTATCTGTCTCCAGCATTCCAAAAAACCTGCCCGTGCGCGCCTATCTTTCTGTGAATGCAGATGGTTATTCCATACACTGCCGGGAGCATAAAGAATATTGGGACTGGGTAAAAAAACGAAACGAAGTACGCTATAGCAACAATATGAATCATGGCAAAAGCTATGACGCCAAAAACATGATGCATACAATCCGGCTGCTACAAGTGGGCAGAGAAATCGTTCAAACGGGACAGTTGCATGTACGCCGATCCAACCCCGCCGAACTGCTTTCGATAAAAAACGGAGAGTGGGAATATCAGCAACTGCTGGATTATGCCGAAAGACTAATGCAGGATATTGAACTCGCCTATCCCGATAGTCCACTACCCGAAGAGCCTGACCAGGCGGTGGTGCTGCAAAAACTGATCAGCATACGCGAGCAGCTCTACTGCCAGTAACCGTGTCTATACCTAAACCGTTCCATTTTACAGTCTTTCTGCAATGAATACAAGAACAATAACCCTCCCTTTGTGTGTACTGCTGTGCCTGTTGACAGCCTGTGCAATGAAGACCGGCAAGAGTACTTTTTTTAATGAAAAACAATCCGGCATTGCACGTGTTACCAAATCTAGCCAACTCAAAATAGCCAGTTTACCACCCTCGGTATCATCCGCAGTTTTTGATTATTATACCCGTTACAAAGGCTTTCCGTTCAGCCTCGATGAAGCTATTATAATGCCGGAGGTGCGTAAAGATTTTGAGCTTTTTAAGCAGCAGGGGCTTGACTGGACGCGCCTGTTATATCGCTCCGCAGATTCACTGGTCTTTGCATTTTCGTTTGATGTGCGCCGGTATGCCAGCTATATGGGACGAAGTGGTAACCCCTATCCTGGTTACTTTGAAGGTGCCTATATTTTTCTGGCCGATACTCAGTTCAGATTGGTTCGTATACAATTAGACAAATACAGTAAACTCGAAAAAAAGTACCGGTAGAATAATAGTAACATTGTTGTCTGTCGCGATTTGTCGCACATTTATCTAGTTCTTTCAGTCAATTGTCAATGATTGCTGGTCACTCATCACAACCGACCCGGGCTGTATCTTAAAGCTTTGTAATTTGTACTAATCTCCTTTTTATGATACGAATTGAAGGCACACAACCAATACTGAGCGTGAGTGATATGAAACAAAGTCTTCACTTTTACTGCGATATTCTTGGCTTTAATGCTGCAGAATGGGGCTCAGAAAATTTTACCAGCGTTAATAAAGATGGTGGAGGTATTTACCTGTGCAAAGGAGCACAGGGGCAACCCGGCACCTGGGTCTGGGTAGGATTTGATGGCGATATAAATATTTTTTATTCTTATCTGCTAAGCCATAACGTGACCGTCTTGCATCCTCCAGTTAATTATTCCTGGGCACAGGAGCTGCAGGTGGAGGACCCTGATGGGCATATCCTCCGATTTGGAAAAGAACCCGATGCTGCTCTGCCTTTCGCAGATCAATAGCTGATTCAAATAAAACAGGCCGGCTGTAGTCGCATTCAACCATAATATTTTGCCCTGCTTTTTTTATTTTACATATACTCATTTTCCGGCACACTCCCCGCTTTTACCGGATGCTGAGACGCCTGCAGTCATTTGCAGGATCAGCTGATTTATGTTCCTTATTCATCACAGCATTTGCTGCCTAAACTGCTGCTTATGCATGGAGTGTATGCCGATCATAACCTTTTTGCTGCATTAATAACTATCGGAGAACCGGCTTTCCGAAAGCTGTGTGATCACTATTATGCCCCGTTATTTTCACTTTGTCTGCTTAAACTTCGTCAAAATGAAGCAGCTCAGGAACTGGTAATGGATTGTCTGCTGCTGCTCTGGAACCAACGCGAACAGGTGGCTCAGCTGGAGCAACCGGAACAGTGGTTGTTTCAGACCGCACATAAGCTGGCGGCTGCAGCACGCCGGCGTTTATCCCAAAAAAGGGAAAGCTATCCACTACAGCAGGATCCAGTCCTACCTGCAGAAGCTGCTTTTCTGCGTAAACTGGAACATCGGGATGTCCGGCTGCTTTTTGACCAGGCGCTGGCCCGGCTTACACCGCAGCAACAGGCTATACTACAACTCACGCTGCAGGGCGTAAACCGTAAGATGATTGCCGCACAATTGAGTATTTCAGAAAAAACGGTCCGAAATCATATTACCAGTTCGTTCCGCAGGTTGAGGTGGCTATTATGGGAAATGTACCAGAGCGAAAGGTAGAGGGTGGAGGGTAGAAGGAAAAACGTTTACGCTTAACCTTTTACCCTCCACCTTCTACCTAAATAAAAAAGGCCGGTATAGACATACCAGCCGTAGTGAACGCTTTTGTATTCGCATTATTGACCGTTCACATGAGAATTAAATCCAGGTTTTATACCATCACCTATAAATATTTATTTTAAACAGATAAAGGTTTATTTATCCCACCACATACGCGTGGCCAGTTCGTCGGGCCCCTGTGCAGTAACGACGGCTTTGTAGTTATCGCCATTCAGATCTTTTTCTGTAGTAGGATAACACTGGCGGCGTGGTATCTGACCATCTGCGCTAAGCGGGTCTGCGGCGGGTTGTAGTACGGGGTAACCTGTGCGGCGCCATTCGGCCCATGCTTCAAAACCATTATTCATGTAAAAATTGATCCATTTCTGCGATTGAATGCGATCCAGCTTTTCATTAAAGCTTAAAGCATTTACCGCAGGTAATGCGTTTTGCGGCAACGCCAGGTATGTTAATTTATCCGTTTCTGTAATCGTCACAACAGGGCTGCGTGATACAGAAGCCCATTGATCCATTGAGGCCCGTACACCTTTATCATACCATGCAGCTACTTCTGCATCGCCGCCAGGTATCCAGCCACGGAGTGCGGCTTCTGCCATTGTAAAACAAATCTGTGCATAGGTTGTGATCTGCAACGGCGCATTTTGGGCATAAATACTGGGAGCAAAGAGACTGAAGTCGCTGGTAGTATAGCTGTCATTTTTGCCATAAGGAATACCTACATATGTACCGGTATTGGAAGCCTTGCTGGCAAATATCGGCAGACGCGGATCATTGCGGCTGACCAGGAAATTCATTACTGTTTCCGAAACGCCATAGTCTCTCCGGCCCTGACGGATGTAGTTAGTATACCATGGGTTTTCAAAATTGCTGTTGGTCAGGTATTTGAAAATTGCATTGCCTGCATTGCTGCTGATTAAGCCGGCAGTTACTGCTTCGTTAAATGCTGTTTTAGCAATCGCTGCATCCTCGGTATCGGCCATACGCAGCGCTACTATTGCCCGAAGTGAATTGCCCCAGGCTTTCCATGCGGCTGCATTGCCGTCAAAAAGAGGATCATTGGGCAGACCGGCGGTGATTTGGGCACTGGCCTCTTTCAACTCTTTCAGCAGGTCATTATACACATCGCGCTGCTTGTCAAATTTTGGCTTTACATTTTCCACTCCCTTCAGAGATTCGCTGTAAGGTATATCTCCCCAACGGTCTGTAATATGCAGCATTAAAAATGCCTTTAAAATACGGGCCGGGCCGAGCTGATTGGGATTCGTTCCATTTTCCACTACTACCTTGGTTTCCTTTGTCTCCGGATCAGTATTAAGATCTATCACGGTCTGAAGATCCATGAGAGGGCCGGCATAAATAGGATCATAAGTATATATCTTATTAAAATATCGGGACTCTTCGTTGTATTCAAATTCCGATGCAAACTGTACATACAGATTGCCGGAGGCAGCCTGGATGCCTGGAATATTCACAACGGCATTGCCAAACAGGTAGCGTGTGCTGGGACTTGAAGGGCCATTGGGGCTGATATTGAGATCGCCAAAATCTTTCTGGCAACCGGTGCTGCCGGCAAATGCCGATAGCAGTAGTATGTAGTTGAAGAATTTTCTTTTCATATCAAATGAGTTGTAAGCTTAAAAAGTGATCTTGAGGTTAACACCCATTGTACGGGTTCCGGGCAGCTGACCGCCTTCGAGCCATGACTGCTCCAGCTCAGATGGGTCAATTCCTTTTACCTTGCTGGAAATCAGCCAGAGGTTTTGCCCAATCAGCGATAGGCGGGCACCTTGTATGCGGGTTTTACCAAACAGTGTTTTGGGCAGGTCATAGCCAATACTCAACTCGCGCAGCTTCATGTAAGAAGCATCATACATCCAGTTTTCCCATACAGAAAACAGGGCACCTTCATACAGATCCTGCGTTTCCACATATACTTCATTGGCTTTGCCGGTAGTTTGGTTGATACCATCCAGTCGCACACCACCACCACTGGCCACTGGATCACGTTTGGGCTTACCGCGATCATTCAAACCAGCAGTTTCTTCAGCGAGGCCTGAATAGTGATTAAACATTTTGGTAGTGGAAATAAAGCGGCCTCCTTTTTGAAAATCAACTACAAAAGAGACAAAAAATCTTTTATAGGAAAGCGAGCTGTTGAAACCGCCGGTGAATTTGGGAAGAATGGAACCCAGCTCCATATTGTCCTCTGTTACATAAAAACCATTGTCATCGATCAGGCGTTTACCGGTAGCTGGATCTTTTTTGATGCCGTTGCCAATAATCATTCCATAGGGCTGGTTGATTTTGGCATTAAGCGATACGGCCGGCGAGCCCACAAAGCCGAAAGCTATATTGGAACCATCCAGGCCGGTTTGAATATTGTCGATGCCATAGGCCAGTTCTACCACTTTATTGCGATTCACACCCAGGTTGAAATCGACATCCCATACCAGGTTTTCATTACGCACAGGAGTGCCGCCAAGTGTAAGCTCAAAACCATAGTTGCGGATATTACCGGCATTGATCAGTTGTGAAGTATAGCCGGTTGAGCCAGGCACACTTACAGACAGTATCTGACCTTTGGCTTCGCGGAAATAATAACCGGCATCGAGGCGCACCCGATTACGGAAGAATTTAAGATCCACACCCGCTTCATAGCTGGTAGACAAGGTTGGCTCCAGGTTAGCATTGGGGCGCTGGTTGGGGATTGTCTGTGAAGAGTAGGTGACGGTACCAGTGCCTACGGGTTTCACATAGTTGGTGCCGAGACCATATACGGCCTGCGTATTGTAAGCACCCACATCTGTACCCACACGGGCTACCGATGCACGTAGTTTACCATAAGACAGTACCGATTTGTCATTTAAGAGCTCTGTAAAGATGAACGATGTGCTCACACCGCCATAGATATAGGAGTTGTTGCCTTTGGCCAGCGTAGAAGACACATCATTGCGCATATTCACATCCACAAACAGCATGTTGCGGAAACCGGTTGAAATATATCCATAAAGGCTATTAACACGACGTACGCTCTGCGAATTGCTGGCAGACTTTTCGTTAAGCGAGTTGCTTACATTATATACATTAGGAAGGATGAAGCCGCCATTAGTTGCTGCAGACTCGTTAGCAGCCTGTTGTTTCATGAGCTCGCCAAAAGCTGCGGCGCGGAATGAAAACTCTCCAAAGTTGCGTTCATAATCCGCACTCAGCAGCGTATTGGTTTCCCTGAATTTATTGGCAAAAGTGGAGTACCGGGGGGTGTTAAGCGTATAAGAAGCTACCCGGCTGTCGCCATTGTTATTAGTAAAGTTGCCCCGCACAATAGCATTTATTCTCAGACCATTCAGCAATTTATAAGAAGCTACTAAACTTCCATAGAATGCCTGGTTATAACCACGCGATGTATTTTCATATACTTCGGTATAGGGGTTGTCCCAGTATTTGGGTGCCACATTGGTGGGCGAGCTGATGTTCCAGGATGTAAATGTGCCATCGGGGCGTTTATATCTTTTCAGCTTATGCGTTTCCACATCGCGCTGAAACCACTGGTTAAATGATCCGGTGGTCTGTGTACCGTATCCTTCAGAAGGTACGTTGTACAGGTATTGATAAACGTAGTTGATATTGGTATTTACTGTAAGGCGTGTTCCCAGCTCAAGAGTATTGTTGAATGCCAGCCAGTTTTTTTGCTGTCTTGAATTGGGCACAACGCCTGAGCGGCTCAGGTTGGTAAAAGATACGCGGGTTTGGCTTCCGTCGCCTGCTTTTGAAAACGCCACTGTTGTGTTGTTAGCAATGCCGGTTCTGAAAAAGTCTTTTACGTTATCGGGTTGCGGATTAATCGGCTTCAGCTTTCCAAACTCAGGATCACTGGGATCCCATGCATACCAGGGTGCATGCATAGAGCCGTCCATACGCGGACCCCAGCTTTCATCCACATCGAAACGGTGATATTTGGCACCGTCCAATACCTGCAGATAGGCAGGCATGGTAGCGGGGTTAAATACAAATGTGTTCCATGTTTGTGAAGAACCGCCTGCATATTCATTCTGATAATTGGGCAGAATATACACACGTTCAAAAGTAGTGGTATGGTTAAACTCAACACCTATACCCTGACGGCTACCCTTTTTGGTGGTTACCACAATGGCACCTTCTGAACCCCGCTGACCATACAGAGCGGTAGCAGCAGGCCCTTTGAGTACGTTGATATTTTCAACATCATCGGGGTTGACGTTGGAAGCGCTCGAAATCACTCCGTCAATTACATAAATAGGATTGCCGCCGCCAAGTGTATTCACACCGCGCAGCCGGATAGTGGATGTACCAAACTTGGCACCTGATCCACTACGTACCTGCACTCCGGCTACCTTACCAGCCAGCGCCGTATTCAGATCCGCCAGTTTGGTGGTGGATAGTTTTTCGGCACTGATCTGCTGGCTGGCATAACCAACCGAACGCTGCGTACGGTTTACGCCAAGTGCGGTAGTTACAATCACTTCTTTCAACTCATTAACGGCCACCTCCAGTACGATGGGGCCTTTGAGCAATTCGGCCAGTGTTACCTCTTTTGTTTTAAATCCCTGGCTACTCAATACAATCACTGCATTGTCCGGTACATTTTTTAATAAAAATTCTCCATTTTCATCGGCTGTCATACCTGCCGATTTCCCTTTAATTGTTACTGAAACAAAGGGGATTCGTTTTCCTTGCTCATCTACCACCTGTCCTTCTGCCTGCTTTTGAGCAAACACAGAAGAACCCAACAGCAGACATCCGAGCATACATGTCAGTAGTTTTCTCATGTCGTTTTTTAGTTTATGGTAATTAGTAAACCTTACAGATTTACATGCAGAGCCATGAAATTATCCATTCGCTGCGCGCACAATCAGCGCTTTCAACATAGAACCATAATGTGTAAACGAACAGGGTGTAAGTGGAAATTGAATGCGTTGGGAAGGAGGTTTGGGTGTTTCAACAGCTATAGTATGCCTGTTGTAACCCAATCTTTCTAAACTCTCCTGGTGTAGTTGGGTGAAAAAAATGATAGCAGCTCCTACTGAATGTAATCGCTATCGCTTTCACATTGAAAAGAAAAATAGCCGGCCTGCCGTCAAAGGATACTGACGGATCGATTAGTTCGGGAAGATATTTTCAATTATTGGCTTACGACCGGTTTTTAATTCAGTCTTTTCTCTGCAGCCGGCATGAGGTGATATGGCTGGCAATACAAACCGGCGGATGCAGCGATTATATATGATTGTAGTGCAATTGCTACAAAAAACCGGGAGAAAGTTTTTATTCTTTATTGTTAAGCACACCCAGCACCAGCTCTTTGTAGCTTCGGCCGATGGGTATAACCTGGCCGCCCAGTTCTACTTCAGCCGCATTGAACGCTTTTATTTTATTACGCGCTACAATAAAAGAACGGTGAATACGCATAAAAGAAGCCTTATCGAGTTCTGCTTCTATATCAGTCAGCTGATACTTGGTCAGATAGGATTCTTTTTCTGTCACAATATTGATGTACTCCTTCCGGCTTTCTATGTAAAGGATTTCGTCGTAAAAAACCTTGATCTTTTTCTTATTGATATTGATCAGCAAGTGAGGTCGCTCGCTGGTATGGGGTACTGCCGCAGAAGACACTTCCGATTCGTGCTGATTTTTCAGTTTATTGACGGCCATCAGAAACCGGTTAAAATTGATGGGCTTGAGCAGGTAATCCGTCACATTCAGTTCGTATCCATCCAGTGCATACTCGCGGTAGGCAGAAGTAATAATTATCTGTGGAGGCGACTTAAGAGTTTTAATAAAATCAAGGCCTTTTAGTTTCGGTAAATGTATATCCAGGAAAATAACATCTACCTTTTGCTTTTTCAATGCTTCGAGGGCAAACAGGGCGTCTTCATAGATACTGACCAGGTCCAGGAAAGGGACCTGTTTTATATAGTCTTCTAGCACTTCGGCCGCCAGTGGCTCATCTTCCACAATAATGCAACTAAGCTTTTCCATAACTATCGAGGTTGATATATAAACTTACTTTATAGGTTTTTTCCGTTTCACTGATCTCTATATAGTGTGTTTTGTAAGTGAGCTGCAATTGCCGCTGTATGTTTACGAGGCCTATATTGCCGGTAGTAGCCGCAGGCTTATCACGCTCCATTGAGTTTTCGATCATGAAATTAAAATGCTGTTGTTTTTGCTCCAGGTGCATGCGGATAAATGAATCAAACCGCGTTTCGCTGATGCCGTGTTTGAATGCATTTTCTACCAATGGCAATAGTAATAATGGAGCAATCAGTTGATCGGGGTTATCTATCTGCCGGGTAAACTCTATAGAAAGACGGCCTGTATATCGTATGCGTTCCAGCGCAATATAATCGTCGAGGAAGTTGACTTCACGGGCAATCGGGATCGAATCACGGCCTGCTTCATACAAAATGAAACTCAGTAATTCAGACAACTTCATCACTGCCTCTGGGGCCTCGTCCGATTTTTTTCTGGCCAGGGCATAAATATTGTTGAGTGTATTGAAAAGAAAATGCGGGTGCAGCTGGTTGCGCAGCATTTTCAGCTCTGTGCTCAGCTTTTCCCGCATCAATGCATTTTCGCGGTCGCGCGAAGCCACCTGACGCCGGAAAGATTTGATAGAAAGCGCAATGCCTGAAGAAAAGCCCAGGAACAGTACTACCCGCAAAATCACATTGGGATCCCATATTCGCGTTTCTGCAAAACGGCCTCCATAAGCTACATGGCCCAGTACATAATGAGTGGTCAGCCGTACCGCCATCACACCTAATGCAAACATGACCAGGATCTCGGTAATACTTTTCCAGTGAGGAACCGCAGGGTTCATAAATCGCTCCGACCCCCGGTAAAGCATATAATAAGCAAACAGTATTTCGGGGGTGGATGTGAAAATGGGCGCCATAAAAATATGCGGCAGCAGCTCACCTACGGGCTCATTGGGCAAAGCCACTCGTACCCACATGTATTCAATGAGGATGCAGAGAGCCAGGTAGCTTAACCAGAATCCGACATGCAGCATCCATCTTTTCATACTTCGAAAATCGGATAAATTATGCGAGGATACAAAATCGCTGCCAGCGATGCATTTAACGATACCAATTACCCAAAAGTGTCAACCAACGACAAACAACGGGTTACCCGCTTACAATTACAACTGTCACAAGCAGGCTTTTATAGCACTCATACAAGGGCTGACATTTCACAATCATAATAGATTTGTAAGCAGGCCCATCGAGACCTGTTTGATTTCCTAATTTCTTAAACCGCATATTTATCCGTTGGCACACCAAACCACCATGTTTTCGCCCGCGCTCACCAGCTGGCTCAACAAAGGCCGATACTTGCGTTACGGTCCGCACCAGATTTTTTATATTGATGAGGGAGAAGGAGAGCCTTTGCTTATTCTTCATGGCTATCCGTACAGCAGCCTCGAATGGCAATCGCTGCTGCCTTCACTTACCAGCTATTATCGGGTAATAGCGTTCGACTACCTGGGTATGGGGTTCTCAGATAAACCCCGCCGGCATCGGTTTACTTATGAGGAATATACCGCTATTGTGCAGGAATTGCTTCAAACCCTGCAAATAAGCAGCGTGCATGTGCTGGCGCATGACCTGGGTGTAAGTGTAGCACAGGAGCTGATTGCACAGCAGCAGTCTAATCCACATGCCTATTCTTCTATAAACTCAGTCGCGTTTGTAAACGGTGGATTATTTATGCATCAATATAAGCCGCGGTTTATTCAGCGCTTATTATCGCAATCACCTTCATGGTTGGGCTATATAGTAAATAAGGCAATCGGCCGCCGCCTTATCGAAAAAACGATCTGTAAGCTGTTTGGTCATCAGACTCAGCCAGGTAAAAGCTTCCTCAATGACCAATGGTATGCGCTGACCTTTAAAAAAGGAAAATCTATTTCGTATCGCATCGGTCGCCTGGTTTTTGATAAATATAATTATCAGCAACGATGGATTGGCGCTATGCAGGACACAGATATACCGCTTTGTTTTATCAACGGACCTGCCGATCCCAATTCGGGCAGAGCCATGGCTGAGCTGTATGCGCGGCTCATTCCGCATCCCAAAGTTTACCTGCTGCCTGATCACATCGGGCACTGGCCGCATATCGAAGATCCCGCAGCATTTTTGAATGCCTATCTTCATTTCAGAAACTATGTGAGCGGGTACAGTACAACATCCTTTATCAAATCAATCGGCCGATGATCAGGATATAACATTAACTGAATAAATATTATTATGCAACGATCTTTCCCTTTTATTTCATTACCGGTAACATTAACCGCGCTGCGTATTTCGCTGGCTATCGTTTTTCTGGCTCATGCCATTGTTCGTATTGCCAACCATACCATTCCTCAATTCGTATTATTTATGGAGTCAAAGCATATACCGCTGCCTTTGGTGACGGTATGGGCGATTACCATTTTCGAAATCGCCGCCAGCATTTGCCTCATTCTGAAACGGTATGTAAAAATAGCCTGCATGGGTCTTATTCTCATTCTGGCCGTGGGTATCATTCTCATCCATGCCAGCCTGGGCTGGTTTGTAGGTGAGCATGGAACAGGAGGTTGTGAGTATAGTTTTATTCTTATAGTGGCTTTGCTGGTGGTCGCAGCTGAATAAGGTGAAGGGTAAAAAGCTAAAGATAAAAGGCCGTAGAGTATCTTATAAAGCCCGTTTCTGTACATTTTGGAACTCGCCCCTTTATCCTTTTACCTTCTACCTTTACCCTTATTAGTCCTATCTTTGCCTCATGCCACAGGCTCAGCACATATTATTTCTTCCTGCTGCTTCCGTCCCGCGGATGGCCAATGGCTTTGTGTTCAATCGCTTGCGTACTTTCTTTTTTGCCAATAAAGTCTTTATTACGAAGACCCCGGCCTGATTCCAGTTGTTGTTTCACCCGGGGTTTATTCCTTGCAGTGACTAGTGGACTGCACTATCCATCAATTTTCTGATACGGATTAATGGGTTTTTGTTGCATTATATAATGCAATTAAATACCCCTTATTCTGTATTACCACTTGCCATTTTTAATCCATAATTTTTTCAATCATGATCACAGAAACACAACTTATTCTATGCAAATCCGATTTTGAACTGTTGAAACGCCATGTACAAAATATACGCCATGCCGCTACAGTTGAGGGACGTACCGCCGCACGTCTGGCAGCTGAACTTGAACAAAGCAATATTGTTGAAGATGCGCAAGAGATGCCAGCCGATGTAATACGTTTGTACTCCCGCGTTACCATTGATTTTACTGAAAAGGGGCAGACGCTGCATATTCAGCTGGTTCCTCCCAGTCAGGCCAATCTTAGTCAAAACCGCATCTCAATTTTGACCCCATTGGGCATGGCTCTTATCGGATACCGGCAGGGACAAACTATCAGCTGGGAAATGCCCGCAGGAAAAAAGACGGTTTATATTAAGGAGGTGGGGAATGAAGGCGTATAAAGAGTATAAAGGGTTTAAAGAGTTTAAAAGGTTTAAAAGGCTGCCTTCTTTTTCTTATAATCTCTTACTCTTTAAACCCTTTATACTCTTTAAACTTTATTCTTCCAATTCCTCTATCTCCACCCCCACTTTTGCAGCGGCAGCAGTCAGTAAAGCAATATCCACTTCGGCTGCCTCTACCCGCAGCACATTATCACAATCGTGAAGATCCACATTGATGCGGGCCCGCGGGTACAGTTGCTGTAAGCGTTGAATCAGTACAGTGGCCTCACAACTACTGGCAGCTGTTGATTTAAACACATATACCATTGTTCATTAGTGTGCTTTCAAAAGGTGTTTGTAATCTTACAATATGGTAAAAGGTATAGGGTAAAGGGAAAAAGGGTATATGTCCCGCACCTTTTACCTTAAACCTTTTACCTTCTTCACAAATATTGATCCTTTATATTATTACAAAGGGGTGCAATTACGACTCTTTCAAAGGGCTTTCGCGACAAAAGCATAGCTCTTTCTTAAATTGTTAATTATCTTGCCGCGTACTTTCTGGTAAAACATGTCCCGTATTTACAGTTACATAATTCTTTTTCTTTCTGCACTGGCACTTGCCTACTGCATCTACAGGGATATCAGGTTAGAACGGCAGCATCCCGGAGACCTGCCTAACCGGGTAATCGGTGCCCGTCTGCAGAAAGATGGCATATCGCCTTATTTTTATGGCTGGGATTCTACACAACCGATGAGGTACTATGACCCTTCAGGTTACCATACCATTGCAGCTTCCAACGTAACGGCCTCGCCTTTTTTTCATCAACTATTATATCCGATTGCCGATTTACCGCAACGCACCTTTTCCAGGGTATGGTTGCTTATTCAGTACCTGGTTTGGGCTGCAATGCTGGGTATGGTAATAAGCTTTACTAATACCAGCCGGCAAAAATTACTGATCCTTGTTATTGGCACTACTTTTTTATTTACCCGCTTTTGGGTAGACACGGTACTCAAAGGACAAAACTACTTTCTAATTGGCCTTTTTTTCCTTGTAATAACATTATTACTGACAAGGCCCGGTCGGCTGTTGTCTATGCTAATAGCAGGTGGATTGATGGCAGGAGTAGTACTGATAAAACCTACTGCAGTCTTTTTCTTCCCCCCTTTTTTATTTATTTGGAAACAATGGCCTGTTAAAAGCCGTCTTTCACTTTTAGCCGGATCGCTACTGGTCATCGTTTCAGCATTTGCATCCGGTGAATCACGATATTACTGGCTGGAATATCGGCATGCATTGAATGAGCATATAAAATTGCATCAACGTTTACAACCAGATTCCGGGCAGAAAGCCCTTTTCAACCGGCATCTTAATTATGAAGGATGGGATATGGATCTGTCGGATAGTGCTGCACTCTCTTACCGTTATAAATTCAGGGGGGAGAATTCGAACATATTCGTGTTATACGAAGAAATTTTTAAGCGCCGTTTACCCGTTGCTTGGATGCTGGGTTTGTGCATCGTTGTAATTAGTGCATTATTACTATTTTATTATCGCATAGTCGTTTTGCCTGACGGATTTACCCTGGTACAGGCCGCTTTGCTCGGTGTTTGTATGTACATAATTGCAGACCTTTTTTCACCCATACACCGTTTTACTTATAATGGCGCACCCTGGCTCGCCGCTTTCCTGGCAATTGGCTGGTACAAACGGCTACCGTATATAGCTTACATACTGTTGACAATCGCACTATTCCTGCAAGTTACAATTCGGTATATCATGCCTATGCAATACAGTATTGGCGAGTATTTAATATTGATTAGTTTTCTTATTATAGCCATCCAAAAACCTTCAGAACTACGTGCCTAAAACTGCCATAATAATAGGAGCCGGTCCTGCCGGGCTTACGGCTGCATATGAACTGCTAACCCATACGGATATTATTCCGGTTGTGCTGGAAGCGGGTTCACAGGTCGGCGGCCTTTCCAAAACCATCGATCATAGGGGGAATAAGATTGATATCGGAGGACACCGCTTTTTTTCCAAGTCAAAAAAAGTTGTAGACTGGTGGCTCCATTTTCTGCCTCTTGATACCCCTTTTGCCGGTAATGCGGTACAGCTGCAGTATCAGAACAAGACAGCCTCGCACATATTACCCGAACACAACAGCGTAGCTACACATCAGCGTATGCTGCTGCGACCGCGAAAGTCACGGATTTATTTTGAGAAAAAACTATATGACTACCCCCTTCAGCCGGGCATAGCCACTATCCGGCGGCTGGGCTGGGGACGCTCACTGCGCATCTTTGGCAGTTACCTGGGCGCTCGCATTATGCCCCGCAAACCCGAATCTTCTCTCGAAGACTTTTTCATAAACCGCTTTGGGTCTGAACTATACCTTACTTTTTTTAAGGATTATACGGAAAAAGTATGGGGAGTACCCTGTCATCAGATTCCGGCAGACTGGGGGCGACAGCGTGTAAAAAATCTCAATATCGGCAAAGTCCTTAAGCACGCACTGCGTTCCATTTTCGTACGAAACACCAGCCTGCAGCAAAAAGGTACCAGCACCAGTCTTATTGAACAGTTTCTTTACCCATTGTATGGCCCCGGGCAAATGTGGGAAACAGTTGCTCAGGCTATTAAAGAAAAAGGGGGCGAAATATTACTCAACACAGCTGTGACCAGTCTGAAAGGAAATGGTCAGGATCAGATACTGGCAGTAGAAGCGGTAAATAGCCATACCGGAGCGACCCAACATTTTGCTGGTGATTATTTCCTATCTACCATGCCCGTACGTGAGTTATTGCAACAGGTGCATCAACTGCCTGTACCAGCGGCTGTAGCGCAAATTGCCGGCGCTCTTCAGTACCGAGACTTTTTAATTGTAGGAGTACTCACAGATGAGCTATTGCTCAAAGAGAAAAATGGTAACGATGTATCTGACAACTGGATTTATATTCAGGATCATCATATAAAGGCTGGCCGGCTGCAATTTTTTCATAACTGGAGCCCCGGCATGGTGCAACAGGAAGGCTGCAAATGGCTGGGTATTGAATATTTCTGCGAAGAAACGGAGCCTTTCTGGCAGCAGTCAGATGAAGAAATAAGCCGGCAGGCTATTGCGGAAATGCAGCAAATTGGCATTCTTTCTACTGAAGCTGTAAAAGATACGCTGGTAGTCAGGGTCAAAAAAGCCTATCCTTCTTATAATGGCGGTTATCAGCATTTCGACCAGCTTATCACTTGGTTCAACAGCATCAGCAACCTCTTCCCTATTGGTCGTAATGGCATGCATCGTTACAACAATACCGATCATAGTATGCTTACTGCCATGGCTGCTGTAGAAACAATTATCGCCGGATCTGCCGACAAAAGTGCCCTCTGGGAAATTAACGCAGACGACGCCTACCACGAAGACGCTGAATAACCTTTTTACCATTTTTTCATTTTCGCTGGCGGCAGATATTGAGTATATTGATCCACCTAATTTTTATTCCCTCCCATGCTTACACCCCTACCTTATCACAGGCAGGTTCGCGACTATTTTCGTCAGCAAACCAAAACCTGGGACTATTTTGCGCTTGCCAAAAACAAGGAAGAGCAGTTAAACGAGTTTAAGACCGAGCTACTTAAAAATACCTACAAGTTTGACCCGGTCGCTGATCATGCTATTTACAGCAAAATAGACCTGGCAAAAAACAAACTTGGACTGACAGAACTTCCCGTCACTGTATACCAGGCACAGTATACAGAAGAGCTGAATGCCGCCATTGTATATATTAACCGGGAAGCTCATATTGTATTCAGCGGACCGGTAATCAGCCTGCTTACCGAAGAGGAGTTGCTGGCAGTACTGGCTCATGAGCTCACTCATATCAAACTTTATTCCTTACTAGATGGAGAACTGGAGATTGCTGACCGTATCATTACCGCCATTGCCAACAATCATAGCAGCGAAGCGGCTTATTATGAAACGGCGCGTCTTTTTCGCCTGTATACAGAGATTTTTTGCGACCGAGGGGCTCTCCTCGTTACTGGCAATCATGAGCCGGTGATCACATCGCTGGTAAAAATGTCGACCGGCCTGCGGCAGGTGCAGGCAGAAACATACCTGCGCCAGGCCGATGAGATTTTTGCAGCCGATGCAAAAACACGCTCCGCCGGTGTGTCTCATCCGGAAAACTTCATACGTGCCAAAGCCCTCCAGCTCTGGCAGAGCCAGGTTGCCGATGTCGAAAAGGCCATCAGTGATATGGTAGAACATATTATTGAACTTGACCGGCTCGATATATTTCAACAGCAGGAAATGGCGGCGCTTACCCGCCGCTTCCTGCAACTGTTTCTCAAACCAAAATGGATCCAGACCACACTCGTTATTAGCCTGGCCCGCCAGTATTTTGCCGACTTCTCACGGGATGAAGCTGCTGTGCTGGACGCACCGTTTATTGAAAAGCTGAATGGCTTTCATAGCAGTATTAAAGATTACCTCGCTTATGTGCTGTTTGATTTTGTGATGGCAGACCCTTCTCTTGAACAGATACCGGCGGGTTGGGCCTTTCAGTTTGCCGAAGATGCGCAGCTGAAAGAACAGCTGGATGCTATTGTCAAAAAAGAAGGCAAACTGAGCGATAAAAAACTACAGCAGCATAAGCAGCAATCACTGGCTGCCTATTATGCTGTAAAAGAAAACGAAGGTGAGCAGATTTATGAGTAGTAAGCATTAGGTTATACGTTTTAAGCAAGGTGTATGGTTAAGGGTAAAAAGTATATGACTCTTACCTCATTAGCACATCAGCACATTAACACATTAGCACATTAATTTAGATAGTCCATGTCTTCCGATAATCAATCCCCTGTCAGTTTCGAAACGTTCTTAGGCACTGCCTTTGATCAGGGCAATTATGCTACAGATGATGTGATCGCATTTGTAATGCCGCTCTTTGAAGAAGTGCTGAGCTTTCATGAGAATGGGCTGGTAGCTCCTTTTGGTATTGACCGGGCACTTTTTATAACCGGGCAGCATCTTGATATAGACGAAAGGCTTGCGCACGCCCCCCTATCCAAACCGGGCGCTCTTGAACCGCTTTTTGAAGCATTGCGCGCGCAGCAGTTTGACGTAATCGGTAAAAGCCGTCTCGAAACCGATGTTGAAACCGGCACATACCGGGTAGAATCGCTGCAGGTGCATCCTGATAATGCGGCACCATTGCAATCACCTGCCTATCTGAAAGGATATCGTTGTTTTGAACAATTGCTGGGCCATCATGACGAACAGACAGATATATTTTGCCTGGGACTGATACTCGGTAGTATGGCGCTGTCACTCGACCTCTATGACGAGGAAGATCTCCGGCTCTTTGCAGAATATCGCAACAATCCGGTACAATACAATCAACGCATACACCCTACCATCAGTGCCCTGATCACTGAAATGACCGAGCTGGACCGCCATAAACGCTGCTCCAGCCTCTACGAGGTCATTCACCGGCTTCATCACTACCGCGATTATGATCCCGACAGGCTCACCGACCTCAGCACTGTTCCCGGATGGATCAATAAGGCCCTTACAGAGCGGAGTCAGCTTATTCTGAATAAACTCCGTAATCGTCTCTTTGATACCAGCCGCCGAAATCGCTTATTGTATTACAAAGGCAACATGCGCTTTGTAAATCTGACGGTAAGCAGCGTACCAATCGTTTTGCATTATCAAAGCATCAGACCCGACCTGCTTTTTACCTGGAACGATGATATTTCTTCGAAAGTAAAAGGCATGAAAGAACTGGTGCTTAATAAATACCTGCGCTTTGAAGATCATGCCTACCTCCCTGCCGCTCTTGATAAAATACGGGTAGAAAGCCAACGTGATGTACAGGAGTATGGATTCAGCCAGCTGAAACTTGTGATCACTTTTTTGAACTGGCATAATCTCAAAGAAGACGCACAGGAGCGTATTCAAAGCCCACTCCTGCTGGTGCCTGTGGAAATACGTAAGACACGACGACTCAAGGAAGATCATTATACCTTGAAAGTGCTTGACAACGCTGCCGAAGTAAATCCTGTACTGGCCAATCAGCTGCGTGAACTCTACGGAATACGCCTGCCTGACTTTGTAGACCTCGACACGATGGACCTTACACAGTTTTATCAGCAGCTGAAAGCACAGATAGACGCAGCCAACCAGGGTATACAGCTCCGTTATATCGATAAACCGCGCATTAAGCTGGTACATAGCGTGGCCAAACTTACGGTTGGTAATTATCGCCGCCGCCTTCGACGGAGTGGCAGTCAGCTGGATAGTTATAAAAATATATCCTATAGCTATCAGGCAGAAAATTTCCGCCCACTTGGTCTTGAGATATTCCGTCAGCGTATTGAGCACCGCGCCAGCTTCCTCGAATTTCTCATCAACGACGATATAAAAATATCCAGCAATCAACTTACCGGCGATGATACGCGCGAACGGGCTCTTTTTGAAATGGCGGAAAGCGAAAGCAATCCCTATAGCTGGGATTATGACCTTTGCAATATCGTACTGGGGAATTTTAATTATAAAAAAATGAGCCTGGTGCGCGATTACAATCATGTAATCGACAATAATGTGCAGCACGAGGTATTCAACGCACTCTTCAGCACCGAGCCCAGGCAACCATCTTCAGCAGTTGCAGACCTCAATGATCCGGGCAGCTGGCATCATGTGATTGCAGCAGACCCTACACAAACCCAGGCTATCCTGCACAGCCGTACTGGACAAAGCTTCATTATTCAGGGGCCTCCGGGCACGGGCAAAAGTCAGACAATTACCAACCTGATTGCCGATTTTGTAGCACGTGGCAAAAACATTCTCTTTGTATGTGAGAAAAGAGCCGCTTTGGATGTTGTATTTCACCGGCTGAAACAAAACGGACTCGATGAGCTTTGCTGTTACATTCACGACAGCCAGGGCGATAAACGCGATTTTATCCGCGAATTGCGCACTACCTACGAGTCGTTTACCACGCACCGTATGGATCTGGCAGCATTAAAGCAACGCCACGCACAATTGCTGGCAGGCCTGCAGACACAGTTGCAACTATTACAATTATTTCACGACACACACAGCAATACCCCCGAAACAGCCGGTATCAGCATTCATCAGCTCATTGAGCGCGTGATAGAGCTCAAACAACAATTAATACCACTTAGTGCAGTTCAACTGGAAGCCCTGCCTCACTACAGCAGCTGGACTCAATTTGGCGATACTATCGAACAGCTTTCTGCAGCCCTGGAAGAACAGGGTGCGGAAGCCGCTTTTGCACAACATCCACTCAGCCAGCTCAACGATGGACTGCTCAAAACCGACAATCCCATTTCACAGGCTTATGATCATTTGCAGGCAGCACTGCAGCTCATGACTCAACTGCAATCGCTTATCAGCAGGAATTCCATTGCGCCACAGCACAGCACTGACCTTCAGCAGATAAAAAATCTGGTACAGGACGCACAATTATTGCAGCCGCTTGCCGAAAACGACTTGTTGGGAATGGTAAAAAAAGATAATAACGCCGCCCGTGAGTTTGACCGGCATATGCAGCACTACCAGCAATTGCGCGAGCAAGCTGTTGCAGCAGCAGCGCGGAATACCAACTGGCTACAGCGTTTTTCCGAACAGGACCTGAGCACCGCACTGCCTGTTGCAGAAAAACAGGAAAAATCATTTTTCCGTTTTCTGAATGGCGCCTGGAAACAATTGAAAAAACAGGTTCATGCTTCCTATGATTTTTCAAAACATCAGGTAAAACCATCTGTCACGTCGGTTTTACAGTTACTGAAAGCAGAGTATGATGCCCAGGCGGCCGCCAGCCAGTACAGGCAGGAGCTGCAAAGGCAATACAGGCTACAGAATATTGAAACAACCTATCTCGGTATTGAAGTACTGCGCAATAAGCAGGGCGACCAGGAGATCGACTATCTGCTGGCTCATCCGCAGGCCAATGAACTGGTAAAACGTCTCAGCGCTTTTCTTCCTTCTTTTCAGCAGCTGGAAAATCATTTACACCAGAGTCTGCTGGGTTATCAGACCAAATCGCTCGCGCAGATCACCGATGAGCTGGATAGTCTTCTTGTAAACATGGAAGCTCTGCAGGAACTGCTTCCCGCACTGCGTGAGTACAGCCAGTTGCCTGAACCCATAAAACAGGCCCTGCGTCTTATACCACTGGGGCCGCGCCAGGCAGAGGCAGCTATGGCACAACGGACTCTGCAGGAACTGTTGCGGCAGCACCGGTCTTTTGCAAGTGCCGATATGCCCGCCATTGAACAGGCTGTAAAACAAATACGACAGGCCTACAACCGGCTGCTGCGGCTCAATGCAGATCTAATTCGTGCAACGGTACGACAACAGTTTCTGCAAAATCTTGAACTGAGCAATACCGCTTTAAGTCAGCTCAACAACGAACAAAAACAGTTTAAAAAGATCTACAACGAAGGGCGCAAGATTCTGGAAAATGAATTTGGCAAAAGCATGCGCTTCAAAAGTATTCGCGAACTGTCTGCACGCGAAAGCGGGCGGGTGCTGAAAGATCTTAAACCCATCTGGCTCATGAGCCCATTGAGCGTGAGCGATAGCCTGCCTCTTGATACGGAATTTTTCGACGTAGTCATTTTTGACGAAGCCAGCCAGATTACACTCGAAGAAGGAATTCCTGCACTGTATCGCTCTACACAGGCAATAATAGTGGGCGATGACAAACAAATGCCGCCGACCAACTTCTTCACTGCCCGCGCCGAAGACCCCGATGATCTGGATACCACAGATACGACAGACGAAGAAGAATTGCTGAGTACAGAAGCCGACAGCTTGCTGGTGCAGGGTTCGCGTAAGCTGGGTAGCACCATGCTCAGCTGGCATTACCGCAGCCGCTATGAAACGCTGATCAGTTACAGCAACCACGCATTTTATGAAGCAGGATTACTGACCATTCCAGACCGCACCATTCACCACGAAAGCAAAAAAATAATAGAAATCAGCAAACCCGAAGAAGCCGTACAATATGCAGATACGCTTTATGACCGCAGCATCAGTTTTCATTTCCATACAGATGGTCTTTATGAAAAACGCAGCAACAATGCCGAAGCTACATATATCGCCCACCTGGTGCGTGAACTCCTAAAGCGTAAGGTGAAAGAAAGTATTGGTATTGTGGCCTTCAGCCAGGAGCAACAGCACACAATAGAAGATGCTCTTTCTGCTCTGGCCCAAACCGATCCCGAATTTGAAATACTGCTGGAAGATGCCTACAACCGAACAGAAGAAGATCAATTTGTGGGCCTCATTGTTAAAAATCTCGAGAATATACAGGGCGATGAACGCGACATTATCATTATGAGTGTATGTTATGGATTTGACACACGTAAACGCATACTGATGAATTTTGGCCCTATTAATAAAAAAGGGGGCGAAAAACGGCTGAATGTGATTTTCAGCCGCGCCCGCAAACACATGGCTGTGGTCAGCAGCATTCATTATCATCATATCACCAACGAATACAATGAAGGAGCCAACTATTTCCGCCGTTTTCTGCACTATGCTGAAAACGTAAGTGCCGGCAACATGGATATGGCCCGTACTATTCTCGATAGCCTTGTTGTTAATAAACAGGATACGCGGCGGGCCGCAACGGGTAATATTGTGATGCGCGAGCTTCGCCAGCAACTGCAGCAGCAGGGCTTTGTGGTAGCAGAGCAGGTAGGCCAATCGGGCTTTAAATGTTCGCTGGCCATAAAAGCATCGCCCCAAGACCTGGAGTACACGCTGGGGATTCTGATTGACGACAATCAGCACTATGAAAACAATAACCTCGTAGAGCAGTATTATCAGCGTCCTGCTATTCTGCAGGCTTTTGGGTGGCGCTGCATGCATGTGTTTGCCAAAGACTGGCTGCAAAATCCACAGCGTGTTGTAGAGCAGGTGATCAGAAAGCTTAAGGAGACGCCACAGGAAGAAACCCTGCCGGCAGAAGAGGAAACAGCTGTGCCGGACCCGGTAAAACCAGCTCTTTCGTCAGAATCACCCGTTGCATCTGCCTCCGCTTTATCCGCTACTGTATCTACTGCGGCGGTACCGGCTGGCTATGAGCATCTCACCTTTACCAGGCTGGAGTTTACAGAAGGCACCAGCAGCAAATTCTGGGAAGTAGCCACAGATGGCAGTAAGCTATATGTACGTTTTGGAAAAATCGGTACCAAAGGTCAAATACAGGTAAAAAACTTTGAGTCTGGCGACAAAGCGGAGCGGGAGCGGGAGAAGCTGATTCGGGAAAAAGCAGAAAAAGGATACCGGCTTATATAAAATAAATGCGGGAGGAAATGATCTTTCCGCATTTATCTATCTATCCTAATCCTGTAAAGACTGTTACTCCCCTTCATCTACCAGCTCAAGGCTGGAATAGACTGAGTATGCCTTTCTGTAACGGTCTGTTATTTCCTTTAATCGCTGACTGCCGTTAACATTTACGAGTATATTCAACACATCTCTGAATGCTTCATTACTGAGCTCATTCAAAAGGTTACGCAAGGGCTCATGATCATCGCCCGCATAGCTATTGTCCGTAAACACCGTCAATCCGTATTTCAGAAAATGATCAGAAATGAGCTGACGACCCTCCTGCACTATCAGTGGTACAGGTCTGCCCTCGTCGATTTTGCCCGAATAAAAGATTTCCTCTTCAATAGAATCATCCAGCCAGTTGCGCAGATCAGTAACCATATTATGATAAGCAAAAAAGAAATTACCCAGTCGCAATTGATTTTGAAACTGCAGCCTTTTTTCTTCTTCCACAATATGCTCCCAGCTCTCATATCTTTCGCGATATTTCGCGCGGTACTGCTCAGGAGCATGATGGCTTAATATGAGACAGATCTGCTTATTGAATACGGCATCGGATATATTTTCAAACTGCTCCTGGTACGAAGCCATATACTCGATTACGTGGGCCGGCAGTTTCTTTTCATCTTTATTAATCAGTGTCTGAATATAATTTTTGGCCAGTATAAGATAAGAGTTGAAACGCTCATTGCGGCCCGACCGGTTAAGTATCTGTTCAATCTGATTGTGCAGATGTTGATTGTTTGGGTCCACATCGAGACAGGTTTTTAGTACCATTGGGTAACAGGGATGTTCTTCGGCATGTGCCCAATCGCCCAGTATCTTGCCGGTACCTTCCTGGCGTATAATCTCATCTGTCTTTTGACTAAAACGCCGGTATTGAATAAAACCCTCTATTTCATTTCTTATCTCTACATCCTCCAGCCTTTCACTACGCTCGTGCACTGCATGTACAAGTTGTTCGAAGTTGGCCTTGGTAAAACAGGTTGAATTCATAAGGTGCAGAGTAAACGTATCCAGTTCATACTCTTCCATATCCGGAAGTACATCGTTTTTAATAAATCTTATAAAAATGTCGCTGTTGACCTGGTCCTGCTGAAAACCGCTCATTTGCATATTAGACAGCCCATGATAGAATACCTGTATAAACAACAGCTCATGATAAATATGCCTGTTTGACAATCTTGGTTCTATAATCTTTAGTCCGTTTGAAAAGTATAATGCAGCGTACAGGTTATGAATAGTGTGCACTTCGGCCGCTATCATCAGGTTGGTAATAAATTTATCATACACAGTTGGATTAATGAGTACCGGAAATTCTTTATAAATAACACCGCGTACATCCTGAAACTCATACTTGTGACATATCAGTTTCAGATGAAACATCCGGAGATTGAGTTCATTTTCAAAACCTATAAAATCAAGGCCATGCCATACAGCACCGGTTGACTGCAGCAGCGAGACGGTTTTGTTAATCGTTTTATACGTCCACAGATCAGCCATTTTACCCACGGGCTGATATTTAACCTGAAACCATTTATTGACAATCAAGATCAGTTCATTAAATGCATCAACCAGGCCTTTGGGCTCATCGGTACCGTAGAGGCTGGCAGCCATTACATGGCCCGATGCCATGGCAATACCTGCAATCTCTGCCATCATGGTTTCGAGGAAAAACTCGTTGCTGATTACCTGGCGTTGGGTACGGAAGCGGTCTTCCAGCACATGTTGTAATACCGACGTAGCGCCATTGATGATCTGCGGAAATACCGCAATATCTTCCCGGCTTGCATATCCTGCTCTTACACCTACGGCTACTGTCCAGAGTGCAAGCGGATAGTTTACAAAATCTGTCAGGCCAAAAGACCGGTCTGTAGAAGAACAAATTACCTCCTGCAGCCGGGCGGCCGTTTCAACTACCTGCCGGTAATCTGATTGCTCAAAAGAAGCTATCAGCAGATCAGCTTTGGGGCCGGGCAATTGTTTAAATAAAAAACCAAACAACTTAGCCTGCAGCCGGATATGGGTTTCTATGGATTCTACCTGCGAGCGGCTGGCAAACAACAACTGGCCGGTTGCATGATCGCGTACATGTACAATACTTTCCGGAGCAATCAGTTCTCCGTAAATCACCGCATGATTATCTGTTGCCGTTTCTATTGGAATCTCCTGCGGCAGTTTAAATGCCAGTTCATTGAGACGAGCCAGTTGTGGAATTATTTCGGCATGGCGAAGGCAGATATAGGCTGTCCAGCATGCCGCATACAGGTTTACACACCAGCTGCGATATAAACGCCAGTCGCCGTCTGTGCCTGCATTACGAATACGCAGACCAGACTGAATCTCATCTGCACCTGCTACTGCACTCTTTACCAGGTCGGGTATACTGACACGGCGGAATGCGGCTGTACGCAATACGCCATTGATGGTATAGATATATGCTTCGAGCAGGTAAAAGAGTACTGTATTAATCGGATAAGCTTCCAGCTCGCTGTTATGCAATTTGCGTAATGTATCGAATCCGGTATTGCATAAATGAAAAGCCAGCTTATCAAACCAAAACATCTCATACTTATGTTGTGCCCGCAAACGGTCAAACCAGTAAAGCGCCCAAAAGGCGTGCCCTACACGGCTATCCGGCAACCGCAGGTTTTCAAAAAAAACCATGCGGCCCGGCACGCGGTAATATGCTGAACTGGGGTTTAGTACAAGCTGAGCTTCCCTGACCACCCAAATGGTATTATTTTCTATTGAGATGAGGTCTTTCAGATGCTCATCTTTTATCAATGCATCTCTGATACTTTGAATACTCTGGTTGGTAAATGTGGCCTGTCTGAGAAATACTTTAAGCAGTTCTGAACGATATTTATTATTCTTAAAAACGGTGTCCATTTCAAAATCGCCGAACTCAATCCTGCCCGTATCTGAAGTAAGTGCAAGCAGATAAAGAAGCTCCAGTTTGCCAAACTGATCAGTAGCTACCTGCTGCTGACGGTAGGCGAGCAATTTCTTTTCTACCCATTGCAGGTTGCTGATGTCTTCGCATACTGCCGAGACGGTTACGAAATGAGCCTGATCATCGGGGAAGCCATTATCCACAGTAAGCTTTTTCTTCTGCTCGAGTGTGAGTGGTTGCAGGTCATAATGTACGATCTTCTGAAAAACAGCACTGTTGTGCTGCAGCAGTGGTTCAATTAAAAGTGATAACCGCTCATTATCATCGCGTTCAAATATGATCCAGCTTTCGTTCTGCCCCACTGTGCGGCTACGCGGGTCATCATATTGAGAAAAATATTTCCGGACAACGTAACGGGTAACTTCATCCAGGTCCTGAAACTTATCAACGATTACCAGTTTGGGTTTAATAGCAAGCATTTCAAAGGCCATGGCAGACAGCAACATTTCATACGCATTATAATTGTCTGGTTTTTTGCCTTCCCTCACCTGGCACACAAAAGATTCCACGTCATTTACCAGTTGATCCAGCGTGTCAGGCTTTATGCTCAGTTTGTCTTTTTGAATAAAATACCTGGCCACAAAACAGAGTACCAGACTCACGGCTGCTATAGAGAGGTATAATGGTTTCAGCAAATTGGCAAAACCGCCGGTAGCGGATATATCGTTGGTGACAAGACCCACCAGTACTGGTGTAATAAATGAGCCGAGGCAAATAAGCAGCGTTGACAACCTGAATACGGAATAAAAGTCGCTCACCAATCCCTGTTGCTGCGCCAGATCAGCAAAGCGTTTTGTGCCTATCAGCTCAACCACCTGCGGGAGTTTACCTTTTAGCTGCCTCGAAAGGCATACGATATGAAATACAGAGCGCTCTTTGCTTATCCATTCTGTAGCACGTTCGCGCACCAGCTCGGCCGCCCAGGTCATACCATCTTTGGGCTTTACAGTTATACAATTGATTTTGAGGTCAAGCTTTTCGGAAAGAATTGCTGATTCGGCCAGTGTTTCGAGTTTGGCGATACGCCCATCGGCCTGGTTTCTTATCTGTCGGGAGGCCACTCTTTTTTCTGATACCTGACCCTCCTGGCAGAATTTAGCCAGGTCCGTAATGCTTAAAAACGTTCGGTTCGTCCTCATGGTTGAAATGTGCTTGCTGAGTTAATATCCGGGTATGGAGCGTGCTGGATAGTTTAACGAACGGTATCGGATAAGGCAGGCGGCAGGATACCTAATTTAAGCTGAGTTGACGGAATATCAAAGAAAATAATCGATTACAGGCTTTAAAAAATCGAGGCTGCCTCAACACTATGAGACAGCCTGGTTTATAATCCGTGTTTACCGTGGCTAACCGCGGCTGATAGAGCCTCCAATCTGTGTTACGAGGCTACTGGTTGTAAAATTTGTGCCGGCTGTACCTGGAGTATATATGCCGGATGTATACAACCCATTAAACTGAACAGCACTGGCAACACTGCCACCGGTATAGATCGTATAGGTGGTATTACTTTTAAATTTTGATCCTGCTACAAGCATAGTACTATAACTCACGGGAGCAAGAAAAGTGAGGGCTTCGCTTCCATCTGCCGCGCGTATATGCATCAGTTCACTGGCGTTGCCGGCACCACGTATCAGCGATGGCACGGTTGATACACTGGCAGTTGGACCACTCGTAGCACCACCAATTGCAACCAGCTGACCACCCGTAATCTTAAGTGTTCGGGCATCGCAATCAATACCCGCTTCGGGTGCCCGGGCTCCAATAGCCACTATCTTACCACCGGTAATTGTAAAAATACCGTTGCTGTCCATTGCATCATTGCCCGTACTATAACTATACACCCGTCCGCCATTTATATAAATCGCCGTACCTGCATTTAGTCCATCATCTGCCGTCACGGTAGCTATGTCACCGTTGTTGATGGTAAGCGCAGACTTGCTTTCAATGCCCTCACCTGCCGATGACTGCACACGAATAGTACCACCGTTGATCGTCACATAAGGCGTTATATCCGGATCACCCTCTTCATAACTGGCCGCAATACCATCATCACCTGTCTGTAAGACAAAAACACCATCATTTATTATAATATAACCTTCTTCACACTCTATACCATCGCTTGCGGCAGTAATCGTAAGACTACCGCCATCTGCAATAAATGCATCGTTGCTATGAATGCCATCTGTAACTGCGCCGGTGATTGTAATTGCCCCGCTTCTTACTCTTATATAATCATCGCTGCAAATAGCATGCTTGTAATTGCCTTTAACTGACAGGGCACCGGCGCCACTGAATATGATCTGTCCTTCGCTAAACAAGGTGCCTTTCATGTCTTCATCATTTACGGCTGCCGCATACGAAGCGCCATCGGTCAGGCTGTTACTGCTATTATCTGCGAGTACGATAAATGCCCGTTTGGATGATTGTATGTTAATAGCAGGTCCGTCTGTATTTGTCAGCGAAAGTCCGTTGAGTGTGAGCTTGAATTTTTTATCACTATAAATCTTCACTGATCCATTGCTGCCGGATCCGCTGAGTATATACTCTACTTCGGCAACGGTAGCGGTAATTACCACGTCACCATTGGTGGTCGCAATGGTTACACCATTCCCATCAAGAGGATTGTCTATACTGATCGTACTGCCAAACTGTATGCTGACAGTTTTGGAAAAAACGGAGTTTTCGACAAGGTCATCCGGATCTGCACCTACATCTGTTGACCCTTCTGCTGTACCGGACACAATGCCTGTACTGTCAATCGAAACACTCGTACCACCCGCAGTACCGCTGCCGGTATCAGTTGAATCTGATTTGGAGCAGCTGTTAAGTACAATTAAGATAAAAAGAGAAATAATTGCAAATGGCTGTTTTGCAAGCCGGCCTGGTTGGCGTGTCATGGTTTACCAGTTTTAAGTAAGGAAATATGTTGACGAAGCAGGCAGTTTGGAGGTAATTCAAACATAGCCTGCATACATCTTTATTCCCAATCTGTACCGGTTAACCGGTTTATTGTACCGATTATTTCCTTATATTAAAATCAAAGTACCCGCAAAAGATTATTCAGTTGATAAGCACCGCCGGCTTTCATTGACAATGTGATGGTTTTGTCAGCATATTTTATTGTAAAGACTCCGCCGAGCCGGCTATGTAATTTTGCTCTTACCAGCTTTCCTTTTTTCCAGGTAATATCGACTTCCACTCCTCCCTGGGCGCATAGTCCGGTCACATGGCCATCGGCCCAGGAGTCGGGCAATGCGGGTAAAAGCTGGATATGCTGCGCCTGGCTCTGCAACAACATTTCGGCTACTGCTGCCGTGACGCCCAGGTTACCATCTATCTGAAAAGGTGGATGCAGATCAAAGAGGTTGGGTGCCGATTTTTTTATCAATACTTCATTGATCGCTTTCAATGCTTCATTGCCCTGAAGTAACCGTGCACGTAAACTACCCACCCAGGCGGCACTCCATCCGGTATGCCCGCCTCCGTGGCTGAGGCGGTATTCCAGTGAGCGGCGTGTGGCCTCTGCCAGGGCGGGCGTTTGTTGCATCGAGATAGCCTGGCCGGGATACAGGGCATACAAATGTGAGATATGCCGATGCCCGGGCTCAGGTTCACCGTAGGGTTGTGCCCATTCCTGAAGGCGTCCGTCTTTACCAACAGCGGGTTGCAGCAATCGGCTGCGCGCTATGCGTATTGAATCAACAAACGGATCTTTATCATTTAACACAAGCGCAGCCTTCTCCACACTGCCAAACAATTCATCAATCACTTCCTGATCGTGCGAAGGCCCCATGCTGATGGTGCCGCGGCTGCCATCGGGTGCTTCAAAACTATTTTCGGGGCTGGCTGCAGGACCCGAAACCAGTTTTTGGCTCACGGGATCAGGTACCAGCCAGTCCATATAAAAACGTGCTCCTTCTTTGAGCAGGGGATAAACTTCGCGCAGATACGTTTTATCGTTTGTAAACAGATAATGTTCCCACAGATGGCGTGCTATCCACCCACTGGTGCCGGGAGTAAGCCCCCAGGAGGGATGCTCGCCGGGGGCGGTAAAACCCCATACGTTTACAATCGTGTTGATACACCAGCCACGCATACCAAACTGAACCGCAGCAGAGCGGGTGGCAGGGGCCTGAAGCGACTGTATAAAGCGGATTAGTGAAAGATGAATATCGCCCAGGTTGCATACTTCTGCCGGCCAGTAATTCATCTGCACGTTGATATTGGTATGATAGTCGGCATTCCACGGTGTCTGGATCTTATTGGCCCAGATACCCTGCAGGTTGGCCGGCAGCGTATTTGGGCGCGCCGAAGCAATCAGCAGGTAACGGCCATAATGAAAATATAATTGAGAAAGAAACGGATCATCGCCCAGACTGCGTATCCGCTGCAGACGCTCATCGGTAGCCAGTGTATCTGCCGTAGCAGGCGCCAGCTGCAGTTGTACCCGTTTATAATAATACTGATGATCTCTTATGTGCTGTGTACGCAGCGACGAATAGGTTGTTTTCAATGCCTGTTGCAATTCTTTGCTGAGTTGCGCCTGATAGTTATTTCCTTTATAAACGGGGTATACGGGCAAATAATCGGTAGCGGCAGATAAGAAAAGAATTACTTCATCGGCACCTTTCACATACACGCGGCCATCACGGAAAAGAAGATTGCCCCCTTTATGCTGAGCCTGTAGTCGTGCAGCATATTGCATACCTGCACCTCCGCTGCCATTATTTAACACCCCTTTCATCTCCAGTGCATCGGCAGTAGCCGAAGTCGAAAAACGCTCGGGCCGGTCAAGCGAAGCAGTAAATGATATGGCGGCTTTCTTACTGGCCCTGATACGAACGACCAGTACAGATGGTCGTGTGCTTACGAAATACTCGCGTTCAAATAAAACGCCCTGTTGACGGTACTGTACTTTAACCATCGCCTCATTGAGATCCAGTTCACGGCGATAATCGGTGTAGGCTCCAGATTGGTCAAACTGCAGCCGCAGGTCGCCGAGTGTTTGATAGCAACCAAAAGGTACATTGGCGCCGCTGCCGTTGCCTGATCCTGCTCCGGCACATACCTGGGTTTTATTGGTCAGCTCAGTTGCCTCTTTGAATTTTCCGGCAAACAAAAGTGCTCTTATCTGTGGCAGATACTTCGCCGCTTCGGGATTATCATTGTCGGAAGGTCCTCCGCTCCACAATGATTTTTCGTTGAGCTGCACACGCTCCTGGTTTACATCTCCAAATACCATAGCACCCAGTTGTCCATTGCCCAGGGGCAACGCCTTTATCCATTCGGGGTCATCGCTGTACGGCGGCATTGTATCCGGCACCAGTGCATTTGCCGGCTGCCGGTACCAAAGCCGGGCAGGCTGTGCCAGCAATGCTGTATTACTTACTAATAACAGGAAAAAAAGAAGAACGAAGAGTCTGCTGTTCCGCATCCGGATTTTATTTAAACTAAATTAAGTCCATTCGGCGGATTGGCTGCATGGTTCTCCATTAATCTGTACTGCCTTTAAATGCAGCGGCCACCTGTTCTTTATAATGGCTGCTAACCGGCACTACCTGGTCTCCGGTAAGAACCAGTTCTGCTGTTCGCATGACGCGAATCGCCGAAAGATTTACTATAAAAGATTTGTGCGTACGCACAAACAATGATGAGGGCAATTCCTCTTCCAGGTTTTTCATGCGTTGATAAACGAGATAGGTTCGCTGTACTGTCACTACTTTTACATAATCACGCGACCCCTCTATATACAGGATAGCTGCAAAAGGAATACGAAGCCAGCCTTCCTTTTCCTTTACAGACAGGAAATCGACAGGTGCAGTACCAGAGAACGCTTGCTGAGTTGCAGCATGCTGCAACATATCTTTCACCTTATTGACCGCCTGCTCAAAACGCTCATACGAAAATGGTTTTAGCAGGTAGTCGGCCACATTCAGATCATAGCCCTGCAACGCATATTCGGCATGAGCGGTGGTAAAAATTACCTTTGGCGGATTGGCAAGCGACTTAAGAAATGTGATACCATTGACCAGGGGCATATCAATATCCAGAAATATCAGGTCGGGCCTGTTTTGCTCCACTTTGGCAAAAGCTTCCATAGCATTCCGGCTTTTACCCACAAGCACTAATCCCTCTGTACGGAGAATATACTGCTCCAGTATCTGGTGTGCGATCACTTCATCATCTGCAATAAGACATTTAATCATTTGGCCAAACTGATTTTCAAATTTACGATATACTCACCCTGTGTTTTCCGGATCTGAAGTTCATACCGGCCGGGATAATACAATTCCAGCCTCTTCTTTACATTTTCAATGCCCACACCGCCATAATCTGTAGGCGTATCGGGAGCATCGGGCCAAATACTATTAGATAATTCAAACAACACTTCTTTATCCAGACAGATCAGCTGCCCCCTTATGAAACCTGCGTCACTCACGCGCTGTGAGCCATGCTTAAAGGCATTTTCAAGGAAAGGGATAAACATTAAGGGAGCTATCTCTTTTGCCGGCTTTGTTTCATTTCTGATATCAACACTGATCGCAGCATCGGGATAACGTTTCTTTTCCATTTCCAGATAGTTTTTTAAAAACGCCACGTCTTTTTCCAGAGGTACATAGTTCTTGCGGCAGTCATAAAGCATATACCGCATCATATCAGACAGGCGCAGGATAAATGACGGCGTTTCTTTTTCACCCACCAGACTCATACCATAGATGCTATTGAGCGTATTGAAAAGAAAATGGGGATGCAGCTGCATTTTTAAAGTCTGCAACTGCAATTGAAGGTTATCGGTTTCGAGATTGTGCTTTTTTTGTTCGAGTACTACGGAATGTCTTAAAAACATAACGGAAACAAAAGCCATAATGTCCATCATCATTTCCGGCAGCCGCCATCCTCCCTCCTTTAACCCAAAGCCAAAAAAGCCGAGCTCATGCTGAAAAAACGGCTGCATGGCTTCGTTGACATTGAACTTATTGAAGCTATATGAAACAATATAGCCCCAGGCGCGGCTTACGAAAATGAAATAAATGATGGTAAAGAAAAAAAGCAGTACATACCATTTACGTTTCAGAAACCAGGGACCAATCAACCGGTAGTAGGGTATTACATATAGCGTAAGTGCTATGCCATATACAAACAGGATCGGAAAAGGAAAATTGGTGCGAAGCCGTGGCAGTTCTGGATTATCGGCAAAATCTGCATACTTGTAAACGCCGGCAAAAAAGAACCATATCATGACTTCATACGCTGAGATGAAGCGACGAGCCGGGTTGTTTTTGGAAAAGAATTTCATTGCAACAAATCTATCTATTTATCATATGGGCGGAGGCCCCGTTTTCGACAAAACGGGCATTTTCTTCTGCAAAATATGCCCCTTCTTTTTTCGTATAAACTAAGCCCCCTCTTGCCGAAGCGGCCTTGTCAGGGGCATTTCGCCGCCTTTGTTTTGTGTCATCAAACCATAAAAACAGGTAACATGAAACAGACATTTATCGCTCTTATCGCAGCCATGCTTTTTGTCCATTATACGGGCACAGCCGCAAATGCACAGCAATCTTTTACCATCAGCGGTATTGTCCGCGACAGCATCAATGTCCTTGCAGGTGCTACGGTAGAACTCAGCAACGCAGCCACTCACAAACAGGTAGTGTGTGACTCTGCCGGACATTTTAGTTTTGGCGGTATTGGTGCAGGTAATTATCGCCTGCAGGTAAAAATGGTGGGTTATAAACTTTTTATACAGGAGAACCTCCTGCCGGCCACTGCAGGCTTTGTGACGGTAATACTCGAAACCGATCCGGCAATGCTGGGACAGGTAGTCGTGCAATCGCAGGCACGATATATAGAAATGAAATCGGGTACTACCGTTGTAAACCTCTCGCAAAGCCCGCTTGCCGCTACAGATAACCTGTACGATGCTGTAAAACGCGCGCCGGGTGTCACCAGCCTGCAGAGCTTGCAGTATATGGGTAAAACAGTAACTGTTGCCATCGATGGCCGTCCGCTGCGTTTATCCGGAGCTGAGCTGGAAGCCTATCTCAGCGCTATGCCAGCGAGCCAGGCAGAGAAAATTGAGCTGATCAGCCACCCTTCTGCCCGCTATGAGGCAGGCAGCAATGCCATCATCAACATTAAAATGGCCAGGAATAAAAACTATGGCACCAATGGCCGCCTGCGGGCCGGCATGGGAGTGGCGCATAATGCCCGGCTTAATGCCGGCGCTTCTCTCAATTATCGCAATGCACGTCTTAACCTGTATGGTAGTTATGATATTAACAGCAGCAAGACACGTAGCTACAATACAGCTCATCGTAAACTACCCGGCAACGAAACACTGCAGGAGTCGCAGCATTGGAAAGACCGGCCGGTTTCTCAGCAGTTTACTGCCGGACTCGACTATACGGTCAATAGCAAAAGCAATGCAGGGCTGCTGATAAAAGGACTGTTCTCCGATAAAAAGCGGACTGGCAACATTACCTCTTCGCGCTATTTCCAGGAAATAAGCGCAGACTCCTCAGCCTGGCAACAGCAGGCTATACAGACCAGCCTAACCCTGCCCAGCGTCACAGTATTCTACAATGCGAAACTGGGTAAAACAGGACAACTGGCACTCTCTGCAGATCAGCTCTGGTATAAAAAAGGAGGTGGCTACGACTATCGCACTGCTTATCTGAACGTGCAGGGAGAGCTGCTGTCACCTGCTGCCAGTCAGCGCAGTGAGTGGCCCGGTGAAAAAAGTATCAGCACTTTTTCGGCGGATTACCAATGGACAGCCGGAAAAATAAACTGGGAAAGTGGTCTGCGGGGAATTTTATCACACTCCAACAATAAAGCCAACTGGTATGTGCAGGAAAACGGGGACTGGAAAACAGATGTACAGCGTACCAACAATTTTATTTATGATGAAAATATCGGTGCCGCCTATCTCACTGCACGCCTTGCCTGGAAAAAGATAGAGCTCAGTGCCGGTCTGCGTTATGAACAAACCTGGGCTACAGGATATTCTGTTCAGCTCCATCAAAAAGACAGACGCAACTATGGCAGCCTGTTTCCTCAGGCAGATATGAGCTATGCTATTACCGACGATCAGCAGCTTTCATTTTCTTATAGCCGGAAAATTGAGCGCTTTGGATTTGATCTGGTCAATCCCTTCCGTATATACCAGGGTGCTTATGCCTACTCACAGGGCAACCCCCGGCTTCGTCCCGGATTTTCAAACAACTTTGAAGCCGGCTGGAGCAAGGGTAATCAATGGATGGCCTCTGTAAGCTATAGCCACTTTACACAGGTGCTGGCAGAAGTATACCGGCTCGAGCCTGGTTCTATAATGGTGAGCTCTTACGAAAACGTAGCCGCTGCTACACAATGGATGGGCAATCTGAGTCATATCCGCTTCTTTATGCAGCAAAAACTGCAGAGTATATTTTCATTGGGTGGTTTGTATGCTGCTTACCACGCACCTGCCGGCAGCAATCTGAATAAATCCATAGCCGCCGCTTTTCTCAGCAGCAACAATGTCTACAAAATCTCCTCCTCTTGGAAAATGGAATTAAACGGCTCTTATTACAGTCCCCTCCAGTTTGGTGTTTACCGGTTCAGGGAGCAATTTGAAATGAATGCAGGCATTTCGCATACACTGCTTAAGAAAAACGGCACCATTTCGTTTAGTGTAAGTGATATTTTTAATACCAATAAACGCCGGTATACCCTGCATTCCTACGATGTATACGCCAGCTACCGCAATAATCCCGAAACACGTGTTTTCAAACTGAGTTTTTCCTGGGCTTTTGGTAATAAGCAGGTGAAAGCTGCCAAAAACCGTAAAGCAGCGATTGATGAAATGAAACAACGGATTGATCAGTAAATAAGATCAGAGAAAAAAAGACGGTTTACCGATACAGAAAGGTCATTCATCTATTCGTTGCTGCCTGCAGAAAAAAATCGGGATAAGTTTGAATAGGTCCGGTTTGAGGGCAAGCAGACCGGACAGGTGAGTAAGTCTCTGTGAACATGTCATAAATGGTTCTGTTTTGTGGTTCCTGGTTATGGTTAGTGGTTTCTGGTGGTTCAAAGCCCCGGAGGTGTTAATTCACTCCGGGGCTTTACTTTTCAGAACAGCTACTGCGTGACCTCCATCACAGACCAGGTCGGCGCTCTTTGCCAACTTTGCCTGCATATATTGCAGTAGCATGGAAATAGTTGGTTATGCAGCCTCGCTGGTAATTGGTTTTTCGCTGGGACTTTTTGGCGGTGGCGGTTCAATTCTTACCGTACCCGTACTGGTTTACCTCTTTCAGATAGACCCGGTAATTGCCAGTGCTTATTCTCTTTTTATTGTAGGCACAACCAGCCTGATGGGCGTATTTCCCAAATACCGTGCGGGTGAGGTACATCTGCGCAGCGCATTATTGTTTGGAATACCCTCACTCGTAGCAGTATTTACCACCCGTGCCCTGATAGTACCTGCCATACCTTCGGTAATTGGCCAGATCGGTGGCTTTACTGTTACCAGGAGCCTGCTGATGATGACTCTTTTTGCGACCCTTATGATACTGGCATCTTTATCCATGATCCGTGGCCGGCGAAATGAAGCAACTGGCCTTCCTGCACAAACCGGGTCGTTCAGTTATATTATTCTGCTGGCTGGTCTTGCAGAAGGGACACTGACAGGACTGGTAGGCGCCGGAGGAGGTTTTCTGATTATACCCGCTCTTGTACTGCTGGGTCATTTGCCTATGAAACAGGCAGTAGGCACCTCACTGCTCATTATATCTGTAAAATCATTAATCGGTTTTACGGGCGATCTGGGTCATACGCCCATTCACTGGAATTTATTAGTTGCGGTAACGGCTCTGGCCATAACCGGTTTCTTTCTGGGCAACGGACTGGGCAAAAAAATAGCAGCGGCACAGCTCAGGCGTGCTTTTGGATGGTTTATTCTGCTCATGGGGATTTATATCCTTATCCGGGAACTTGTGCTTAACTCCGGCGGTTCGCATTAAAAAATTTTTAGCACTCTTTGCTCTCTCCGCATTTATAAAAAAATTGTGCGCATACTTTCATCAGTATGCGCACAGCTATCAATAAAATCATTATAACTTCTTATAAACTGCTCCGGCATTTGAATGCCGGCACCGGTCAGGCCATTTGCGGATCGGTACGGCTGGTTTTGCCTGTATCCACATGTCCTGCATACTGCCAGCTTACCGGCTGAGCATCCTGTTGCAGCAAGGTGAAATCGTACCAGCCATGCTGACGCCCCAGCTCAACCCGATGTTTTGTAAGTCCCGGAGCGCATACCAGCTCACGCAGCGGATTGCCATAGGCATTGTCGCGCATAACAACAATGGCAGCTTCTTTGCCGGGGTTGCTGATATGCAAAACGAGGTTGCCCGTTGGTTTTTTCCCTTTTACTTCATACAGCGCACTCACCTGCACGGAAGGCAATAGCTTTTTGCCGGCGATTGCGCGGTAAAAACCATTGGGGCCATAAACACGCAATTCATAACCGTCCTGATCAAATGCGGCTAGCTGCCAGTTATCGCTAAGCTTATCTCCCGGTTTCACCGCATACGCACGTGGCGGAGTGAGCTGTCCTTTATAATGCCCGGTATTGTGTACCTGAAAAGGCGCTCCCGCAGCCGATTTGCCAAAAAAAGTATTACCGGCCTGCATGGTCAGCTGCAGTTCTCCTGCTGCATTTGTGCTAAAATCTGCATAGAGTTCATAAGGGCTGGCGCAGGCGGGGCGGGTTCCTTTCTCCTGTACGGGCATGGGCGATGCCTGTTTGGATGAACTATTAATGAGTGCCATGTCTGCCGCGCTCAGCAGTTTGTATCCGGTAGGCAGTTCGCGAAACTGTGCCTGATGAATAGATGCAAAAAAGCTGTCTTTATCCACTGGCTTGGGCAGCTCCATGCGCTCGCCGTTATAAGGTCTGAAGACCGAGGCCAGGTTGCCGCTTACAGCACGGCGCCAGGAAGAAATTTCTTTTACATCAATTTGTTTTTTGAACCGGGCATTGAGCCAGTGCTCCATAAACTGGATAGGAGAAGTAAGGTCACATACCTCTGAATTCACATAGCCCCCGCGGCTCCAGGGAGAAGCTATTACCATCGGCACACGAAAACCCATGCCGATCGGGCCTTCACGATCACTATCCTCCGCTTTCTTCTGTTTCATCCAGGCCTGGTTTTTATTTACATATTCAGCCGCTGCATTAATACCGGCCGACACCTTTCCCGATTCAGGGCGGTATGGGTCAGGTGCAGTAAAGGGAGGAATATGATCAAAGTATCCGTCATTCTCATCATAGTTGAGCACAAAAATGGTTTTCTTCCACAGCTCTGGATTACTGGTGAGAATATCCAGCACTTCGCTCACATACCAGGCTCCGTACCAGGGCGATCCCGGGTGATCTGAAAAATTGGACGGAGCCACGAGCCAGGATACGGTGGGCAGTTTATTACCACGTACATCTTCACGAAACTGATGCAGAATATCGCCTTTGGGCAATTGCATTTTCCTTTCTATATCACCTTCTTTATAGCTGACTTCTTCGAGCCGGCGATAATCGGGATCGCCGCTGTTACTGGTAAAGGCGCGCAAGTGTAGTTGCTGCTGTGCGGGTGTCAGCTGTTCCCAGGCCTGATCGGTATATTTTTCCTGTACGGAACGGGCTTCGGTCAGCCATCTTTTTTTTCGTTCGATAGTTCTTTGAAGCTCTTCTTTCTCTTTACCACTCAGGTTGACCAGCTGTGCTTCATGTTGTGCGAGCTCCTGTGGCAGGGTCTCGGTCAGCTTTTTCATCCAGGCGCGGTGCGTGCGGCTAAAGCGTACACGATATTGCGAAAACCATTCCATTGGGTTGTCGGTAAAGTTGGCCAGCCAGTCGTCTTCCTCGCCTGCAAAGCCGGAGGGAACACTTATTTCATTCTGGTATATCTTCCAGCTGATATCGTTTTCCTGCAGATATTCGGGAAATGTTTTCCATGTTTTTTCGTTGCCGTAATCGATATCGGAATTAAACACATTTGCTTTCAGATCGGCATCTTCTGCACCACGAATGGTACCGCTCCAGAAATAAGAGCGATTGGGTGTGGTACCGGTTAGAGAAGAGCAGAAATGCTGATCGCATACGGTAAAAGCGTCGGCAAGGGCATAATAAAAAGGAATATCCTCGCGATTGTAATAACCCATTGTTAGGGGAATGGTTTTACAATCATCGCGGCCGGAGCGTTTGGCATCGAGCCATCGGTCGTTATGCCCCTCATTGCGTGCATCGATCATATTGGGCCAGGAATGTGGCAGTGAGCCCAGCCAGGTGGCTTTGCTTTCTTTAATATTAAGGCGGAAGGGTGCATAACTCTCCCCTGCCTGATCGGTCTGTATCCAGACCTTGTTTTTATTGGGCAACGATATAGCTCGCGGATCATTGAAGCCGCGCACACCCTGCAAGGTGCCATAGCAGTGATCGAAAGAGCGATTTTCCTGCATCAGCAGTACAATATGCTCTGCATCGAGATAAGTGCTGCCCGGTGCGGGATCGAGCGCAAATGCTTTTTGAATAGATGGAGGCAGGCTACCCATGAAGCCTGCACCGCCAGACAGATACGCTGCTTTTTTAATAAATTCCCTTCTGCTGTTCATAACCTGTTCAGTTGTTTTTTTTCTTCTTTTTCTTTTTTACCGCCAGCAAGTCGTGTACCATGGCGGGTTTATCGGTAGTAATAGCCCGTACACCCAGATCTCTCATACGCAAAGCAACTTCCGGATCATTGACTGTCCATACCAGCAGCGGCATGCGTGCTTTGCGGCAGGCAGCAGCAAGGCCAGCCGTAGCGGTACCATAGTGTACATTGATACCATCAATACCAGCCCTTTTTACCGAATCTATTATCACCGAATACTGCGTGCTGTCTATTTTTCCGGCGAGCCAGTAAGCAGGAACCGAAGGCATCAGTTTCTTGAAGGCTGCCACCGCTTTAAAATCAAATCCAATAGCGATGCATTGTTTCATTTTACCCGATGCCAGCACCGCATCTTTTACAGGTTCTACCACAGGCATACCCGCTTTAAGTTCTATAACCAGTTTTTTACCTGCCGGCATTGCATCGAGCACTTCGGAAAGAAATGGCACACGCTCACCGGTAAACTGCGCACCCTTCCATTTACCCGCATCGAGCGTGCGGATTTTCTCTGCCGGAGTGGCCGCAATTTTATAATCAACTCCTGTAGTGCGTTTGGTATTATCGTCGTGCATGACAACAAGCTTGCCGTCGGCCGTCACATGTACATCCAGCTCTACGGCATCTGTAAGCTCCCATCCTTTGCGAAAAGCGGTGAGTGTATTTTCCGGGGCATCGGCCGAAGCGCCGCGGTGCGCAATCACCGATGGCTGACCTTTTCGCTGGGCTATGGCTGGCTGAAGAAAAACAAGTGCTGCCAGCAATGCCAGCGAAACTTTCAATCTTTTCATGATACGTACAATTTGATGGCAGCTAAGTTATTCAACATGAGCTGAAATAAAACTTAATACTCCATTAATCTTGTCAATGCCAGACAAATGTAAGTAAGTGGGAGAAGGGTGTGTATTATTAAAATGTGAAGCGAGGAAAGGAAGTATAAAGGGTATAAAGGGGTTTAAAGGGTTTAAAGGGTTTAAAGGGTAAACCATCTTGGCAAAAAATAATATAGTACGCACTCTTTATACCCTTTAAACACTTTATACTTTTTATACCTAATTGAGCATTTCCTTATTATACTTATTCCTGTATTCTACCGGCGACACGGATGTTACTTTTTTGAAAACATCGCGGAAGGCTTTGGTATCGGTATAGCCAACATCATACATTACTTCACTCACGGTCTTGCGGCCGTTTTCGAGTTGCTTCTTGGCTGCTTCAATTTTTACACGTTGAATATATTCCACCACAGAGTTGTTGGTGGCCTTGCGGAAACGACGTTCGAATGTACGGCGGCCAATCCCAAACCGGCTGCAAAGCTCATCGATGCTGATACGCTCCTGGTAGTTGGCCTCAATAAACTCCTGGGCCTTCACGATCTCATCATCTTCATGCAGTTTCTGTCCCTTGAAAATATTAAAGGGCGACTGGCTTTTGCGGTCAATATCCAGTACAAAAAACTTGGATGCCAGGATAGCCATATCGCGATTGGTGTATTTTTCTACGAGATGCAGCAGCAGGTTCCAGTACGAATTGGCGCCGCCACTGCTGTATAAGCCACTTTGCTCCGTTATGACCTTGCTGTCAACGAGGTCTACTTCGGGAAACATAGACCTGAACTCATTCACAAAAAGCCAGTGTGTGCTGCAGGAGCGGCCATTGAGCAGACCGGTTGATGCCAGCAGGAAAGCACCCAGGCAAAGGCTGGCTACTTCGGCGCCCTGTTTGTATTGCTGCACAATCCAGGGGATAAATGCTGCATTGAGCCGGATGGCCTGTTCAAGATTGCCGCTAAGCGCAGGGATGATAATAAGATCAGGCTTCCGGGCATCTTTTAATAGCGTATCTGTATGAATGGAAAAAAGACCATCGGCCAGTTTTACTTCCTTGCTCAACCCGACCAGTTGCACATGAAATAGTGGCTGCTCGCCCCGGCTTTTTAAAAACTCATTAACGGCAGTAAACATATAACGGGGATCGGCTACAGCTTCTATCACCGCTGTTTCCACTACCAGTATGGCAACATTTTTCATCACTGAAATTTTTAAGTCCCTAAAAATACGATTACCTGCTGTCGCAAACAACCCCCGATAATGGCGCAATACCACAGCGGCGGCTACACAGGCGCGTTCTATGTTTGTACAGCATTCCTAAAGCACAATAACTATGACACTTATACACGCCTACCTGCACTTTAACGGGCAATGCCGCGAAGCCATGAATTTTTATCAACAGTGCCTTGGCGGTGAGCTTACGCTTCAAAAAGTGGGGGAATCGCCTATGGCAGCACAACTGCCTTCCGAAATGAGCGCCCATATTCTGCATGGCCAGTTGCTGAAAGAAAATCTGGTACTGCTGGCCTCTGATATGTGCAGTATTTCTTTTCCGCAAAACAATAACAGTTCCGTAGCGCTTTGCCTGCAATGTTCGGAACTGGCAGAAGCCTACGCCTATTTTGAAAAACTGGCAGAGGGTGGTACAGTCAAAACACCTCTTCATCAAACCTTCTGGGGTGCTACGTATGGTGAACTTACCGATAAGTTTGGCACACACTGGCTTCTTAACTGCAGCCGCAATTAATATACTTAAACCAACAATCATGAAACGCAACAAAATCATTTACTGGATAGCCACGCTGCTGATTTTCCTTTTTGAATCCGTTATGCCTGCATTTACCTTCAATAGCGAAATGGCCAAACAGGGCATTAGTCACCTGGGTTATCCCGATTATTTCAGAGTAGCTTTTTCGTTATTTAAAGTGGCCGGCGGCTTATTGCTGGTACTGCCCTTCTTTCCGCCACGCGTAAAAGAGTGGGCTTATGCCGGCTTCACCTTCGACTTTATCTTCGCTTTTATATCTCTTTGGGCAGTAGATGGACTGCAGGCAATGACGTTCTTTCCGCTCATAGTGCTCGCCGTTCTGGCCGTCTCTTATATATTTTATCATAAAACATATGGCCGGAAAGCGTAATCAGGTCTTTGAATGTACCATAGTTTAATTCCGGCTGTAGCCTGTCTTTCGGCAGGCTACAGTGTTTTTATCTTATCCAGTGCAGCACTGGTCTTTTCAACCCATGCACTTTTTGTGCTGCCCTGCGCATTGAACCCACTGTTCATGGAAAAGTCATAGCCAAACTCAGCTCCTACCACCCCATTTACAAGATCACCCGATGCGCCGCCACGCAGGCCGATATCCGAAAACTGGTTGTTGTGATCAAATACAATGTATAGCTGTTGTGTAATGCTGCCACTGGCCATACTGCCAAAGCTGCCATCTATTCCTGCTCCAATATATAAGGTAGAGGAACCTGTTTTGAATTTTTTCTCCATCCCAAAAGTGAGGAGACCATAGGCATCTGCCTCCAGTGTAAAGGCATCGCAATCGAGATTGAGTTTGGCAAATTTTATGGAGAGCTCCAGCTTCAGCCAGTCAGGGCATTCAATTTCTACATCATGCCGGGCCTGCAGGATTGCGTCCGCCTGCTCAGTAGTAAGCGGCACATGACATTCCGATGGCGGCAGATCTTTCACGCCGGCATTGGAGGCCTGCTGCAAAAAAGTGAAATACTGGGCTACAAAACTATATACCTTTTTTTTGTTGGCGGACGAAGGGTCAAGCTGTACAATACTTACCAGTGCATTTATATACTCTTTCCACCTGGTCTGGGTTATTTTTATGCGCTCAGTGATATAACTGTTGTATTTGTTTATAAACTGATCTTTTATTGGAGTCTTTATATCGCAACATTTTTTCTCATAAGCCATAATGACCTCGGGACCATCTCCTGCTTTGGTCACTATGGGCGGACATGGAGCAACAGCCATTTTTTGCTCAAAATCTGCTCGCATACTGAGGAGATGATTTATATCATCCTCTTTCAAAAACTGCAACAGAGGCAAATAGGTTTTATCAAGATCGGCCATCAACTCTCCTGCCAGATCCTGGTACAATCCGGGATAACGGTCACCGGTAAGCGTTTCATTAGGTGCTGTAGACGCCATTATCCAAAAACGATATTCGGCTTCGATTGACTTAAAGAATGACGCATTCTGCTTGAGATAGGGGTCGCTTTCAATTGCTTTTTTGGGCAGGTCGGGCAACGAAAATTTACCCAATGCTATTTCTTCAAAAAAATTGCGCTGAGAATGACCCTGCCGGTTCACTTTCTGTAAATGCAGACGGGCATAATTGAGGCGTTCTCTTAATCCGCTTTTGCCGATGCCGGCGAGGCTGGATCGGCGCATGCTTATCTGCAATTCTTTTTCAAAATAGGTCAGGGCTTTGTCCGGCTCATTCTGCATCAGACTGATCATAGCCATGGATCGGTTGGCTTCCGGATGCAGGGCATCTGCGGTCAGGCATTGGTTGAAGTAGCTGGTAGCTGTACTTACATCTCCCAGACCGAGATAAGCCTGGCCCATATTATTGAGTAAAGTACTGTTGCCTGGCTTTTTTGTCAGGCAATATTTCAGAATGGGTACGGCCTGCTGCTGTATGCCACACATGTTAAAAAGCGCAGCGAGATTGTTCCAGGCTGGCAGATGATCCGGTATCAGTTGTGTTGTCTTTACCGACATCAGCAGTGCCGTAAGAGGATTCTGGCCATACCAGCTGCTGATCATGGCACTGGAAACCTCCGATGCTTGTCTGCCGCGAGCCGCTTCACGGGCCTGCGCCAGCTGCGCAGGCGTCATCATCTTTTCAATCACCTGCTCCATTGCCTGTGTACGGGACATGAGCTGAGATAATGTGGGCGGTTGAACCGCAATACCTGCCAGCCTTTTTACGTCTTTTACAGGTAGTTTGATAGAGAAAGATTCAAAAACACTTTCATCCAGTACTATTCCTGCAGAGTCGGCAAAAGCGGCCGCCTGCCCTTCCAGCTGCCTGATGAGTTTCTGCTGATACCTGGCAAGCTCTGCAGGTGTCATTTTCGACATCCTCTGCAGTTCTGCTGCGTCAGGAATACCCGCCGATGCTTTCGCCGGCTTCTTTTGAGCGCTTACAGAAAGCGTTGCCAGAGACAAAAACAACAACAACCATTTATTCATATTATCGTATTTCTATAGCAATTTGATATCAGCCTCCGGCATTTAATACGGTAAACTGAATGGATTGTCGTTTTTCGTAGTTGAAACGAAATGATGAGGGCCAGATTAATGGAGAACCAACAATTTTACAAAGAGGGCTTACATTTCCTAACGCCAGCAAATGCATCTGTACAAAGATGATTATCAAATTTTTTTGTTGTCGCTCTTCTTTTACCCGGACAACAGTGATCACCAAATCTTCAAATCATTAGCACATCAGCACATTAACCCCTCCCATATAGTACCTTCGCGCCGGTACTGCCATGTATAATCCTTTTGTTTTATTAAGTCCTGACCTGCTGGCTCATAAAATTGCGGCCGGAAAACGCTTCTTTGTTCGCCAAACCTATTTACGTGGTTTACAAGCCGGCATACGCGCTGCCTTTTTATTTCGTGCATACCCGGAAACAGAAAAAGAGCCGGCATTGCAGCACCTGCAGGCTATTAACTCAGACAGGCACGCGCATATTTATGATATAACAGACGAAGACGAATTGCAAAAACTGCGCATTGCTGCTACACAGCCTGCAGGATACCGGATTTATTATGCGGGAAAAATCGGTACAAAGTGGAGACCGCCTGCCGCATATGAATACCGGATCAGGCAATATATTCGCCGCCGGCATCCCGAATGGCGACCCACAAGAGGTCAGCAGATCAGGATAGGCCTGTTTGAAGAATGGGGCAACCTGTGGATACGACTTGAGTTTGAAGAAGAAATTGAAACCATTCCCTTATCACAATTTGAAATGCCTGAATAACTATGTGCCTCGATATTTCATTTTATAGCGAACTGGAACAGATTGACAGCTTTTTGCCCGGATTGCGGAGTGAAGATGATTTTGATTTCGATCCCATTGCCGGCGCACATGTGATGGCACTCGGCCACAAACGTTATCCGGTAGTTTTACGTGAAGGCGACCAGTATGTGCGCCGTGGATTTGAATGGGGCATTATTGCCGAGTATATGAACACACCCGAAAAGGTGAATCAATACAGACGATCAATGGTGAATGCCCGCAGCGAAAAGCTACTGGGCGATAAAAACTCTTTCTGGCACCGGATCAGACAGACCCGATGCCTGATTCCTGTAACGGGTATTTATGAACATCGTGCTATTAATGGATGGAAAAATAAAGTACCTTATCATATCCGGCTACAGCAGCGCCCCTTGTTTTTTCTTCCGGGACTTTATCATTACAATGTCTTACGGCCTTCCAACCCTGAAACGGGTGAAATGCGTGGTATGTTTACACTGATCACGCGGCCGGCCAATGAAGTAATGCGGCAAATTCATAATGATGGCGAGAATGCATTTCGCATGCCTCTTTTTTTACCTGAAGCGCTGGAACAGAAATGGCTGAGTCCAAACCTCAGCGATGCCGAAATGCAGTATATCCTCAATTTCGAAATGCCGGCAAATCAGCTGGAGCACTGGCCTGTATACAGCATTCGCGGACGTAAACCCCGGCCCGATGGTCAGCCACCCCATACCGCTTTCCGGTACGAACTACTTCCCGCACTGGGGTCAGATGATGCCATCGCCCCGCAGATCTCCCTTTTCTAATTTCCATAAACAGGAGTATCAGAAACTATTGGCATTGCGCCTGCCGGTTTAACTTATTTAAACTATGGCCCTTCTCCCGGCTCAGGAGGTTCATATGGTGGCAGATCATCAGGATCCTCCTCTTCTACTATCTCATGATCTGGTTCCTGTAGTTCATGTACAGCATCATCTGCATCAACAGGGTGATCAGTATCGCCCGGTTGCGGCACTGGTTTTTTTGAATCTCCTTTTTTCTTTCCCTTATTCATAAAAATAATGTTTAAGGTGTTTGTATTGCTGGTTTGTTATCCTATACAATACAAATAAAAAGCCATGTTACGCTTCTGCAGTTGCCGCCTGTCAGGCTATTGCTTGATTCTGATCAGCCGGAAGCCGTTGACCACACTCATAACCCGGATTGATAGGCATCAGGCAATGGGTCTGTAAGCGGGGATAGATTTGGGACGATATCCTCTTGTTTAACATAATAAACCTATGTCATGCTGGGAAAGTTAACCGACGCTCAAATGCAAAGCCTGCTCACCAGTCAGGCCCTGGGCCGTATTGCCTGTACGGATGGAATTCAGCCATATATCGTACCCATAACGTATGCATACGATGGTCATTACATTTATGGGCACTCCAATGAGGGGCAAAAGATCAGCATTATGCGCAAAAACCCCCACGTATGTTTCGAGGTAGACCGGATGACCGATATGGCCAACTGGCAATGTGTTCTGATCAATGGAGTTTTTGAAGAGTTGACGGGAAAGGATGCAGAAAAAGCGCGGGGCATATTTTTTGACCGTGTATTTCCGTTGATCACCAGCAGTACAGTACATCCGCACGAACATGGGGTAGAACATACTATTGATGACAGCAACCGTATCAAATTTGTGATGTTCAGAATCCGCATCACGCACAGTACCGGGCGTTTTGAAAAGCAATAGGAAAATCTTTTATATGCCTTTTGAGTTAACATTTCCCTATGCTATTGATGAGCGTTACAGCAAGCGCGTGGCTTATTTCTGCATGGAATATGGCATTGATCAGCCGTTGAAAACCTATGCCGGAGGTTTAGGGTTCCTGGCAGGATCACATTTGCGCAGTGCCTGGCAATTGAAGCAGGCTTTTGTTGCTATTGGCGTATTATGGAAATACGGTTATTATGATCAGATACGCAAACAGGATCAGACCATGGATGTTTTTTTTATGGAAAAGGTCTATGGCTTTTTGCAGGATACCGGCATCCGGTTTACCATCACAGTATCTGATCACCCGGTTAAGGTGGCCGCTTATTATTTACCTCCTACAGTTTTTCAAACAGCCCCTCTTTTCCTGCTCAGTACAGATCTTCCCGAAAACGATTACCTGGCACAAACCATTTGTCATCATCTTTATGATGCCAACCCGGAGACACGTGCCGCTGCAGGCATACTGCTTGGAGAAGGCGGTGCCAAATTGCTGGAAATACTCCAGTGGCAGCCGGATACCTATCACCTCAATGAATCGCATGGGTTACCGCTGGCCTTTTACCTGTACAATCAGCTCCGTAGTGCAGAGTTGTTGAAGAAAAAACTTGTTTTCACGAATCATACACCGGAGCCTGGCGGCAATGAGCGTATACAGACCAGTCTGCTGTATAAACTGGGGTACTGCAATGGCCTTTCGGCAGATTTGGTGCGATCTGTCAGTCATACAGAAAATGGCGTAATGGATCTTACTCTTACAGCATTGAAGCTGGCAGGCAGGGCCAATGGCGTATCGGCACGGCATGGCCGCTACCTGCAAAGCATCCGAACTGCCGATTCATGTGCGACCATTGCTATTACCAATGCACAGGATTTTTCCTACTGGCATCACCCTGCCATGTACCAGGCCTTGCAGAATCATGATGATGGGGCGCTGCTGAGCGAAAAGGCCAGGGGTAAAAAGCAGCTTTTTGAGGTGGTGGCCGATCAGTGCGGCGAAATTTATAATGAGCATGTGCTCACCATTGTTTTTGCCAAACGATTTACAGGATATAAACGACCTGAATTACTGTTAAACGATATGCAACGCCTGCACCGGCTGCTTACGAATGCAGACCACCCGGTACAGCTGATCTGGGCCGGCAAACCATACCCGATGGATTATAGCGCCATCGCTACATTCGATAAGCTCGTACACCTGACCAAGTCTTATCCTAATTGTTGCGTACTCACCGGATACGAAATGAAGCTCAGTCGTTTATTAAAACAGGGGGCGGATGTATGGCTCAATGTACCCCGTCTGGGCCATGAGGCATCCGGTACCAGTGGTATGTCTGCTGCAATGAATGGGGCGCTCAATGTTTCTATTCCCGATGGATGGTTTCCCGAATTTGCACAGGATGGCATCAACAGTTTTGTAATTAACCCCACCGACCCCAGTCTGCCCGAACATTTACAGGATGAGAATGATGCACATGAGCTGTTTGAAATCCTGGAAAAGCGGGTAATCCCTCTGTATTACAACGATCAGGGGGCCTGGCTTTCTATGATCAGGCACAGCATGGAAGATATCAGGCCCGCATTCGACAGCCTGCGCATGGCCGATGAATATTATACGCGGCTCTACAGCGACTGATCAGGGTCAGCAGCTTCGCTGACCACCATTCTTTTTATCAGCCGCCTTCCGCCTTTAGCTTTACTCAACAATTCAATAACAACTATTCTAAAAAGGAGGAACTATGTCAGCAAAATCACTGGCCAGACTGAATGAAACCATTCCATCTGTGTTTGACGATTTCTTCAAACCCTGGAATGAATGGTTTGAAAACGGTGGCATGATCGGCCGCATGCTTAAAGTACCCGCTGTTAATATCACAGAACATGAAAAGGAATACCAGGTAGCACTGGCGGCACCTGGTCTCAGAAAAGACGATTTTAAAATTGATATGGATGGTAATATGGTTACCATAAGTTCGGCAAAAGAGGAAAGTAAAGAAGATAAAGACAAACGTTATACAAGAAGAGAATACAGCTATTCCTCTTTCAGCCGCAGTTTTACCCTGCCCGAAGATGTAAACAGAGATAAAATTGAAGCGCGGTATGAAGATGGCGTACTCACACTTTTACTCCCGCGAAAAGAAGAGGCCAAAAAACCGGCTGGCAAACAGATTGCCATTAAATAGCCGTCAACTATTATCCATCCGTTCCCTGCCCGCCGGTCTTTCCGGCGGGCTTTCTGTAACCGCTTAGTGTTATTTATTATGTCTATGCCTTATAAAAAATTTGTACAGTTCCATCCACATCACACCGGCAAAACCTACAGTCAGGCATAGCCAGAACTGGTTCATGCTAATGGGGGCCAGATGAAAAATGGTGCGCACAGCCGGTACGGTAAGCATTAGTACCAAAAGCAATGTAGCGGCCAGCAACACCACCGGAGCCAGGTTATTGCGATGCCTCAATGTATAAATAACACTATGTGTAAATGAGCGGTTGCTGAATGTAAGAAAGATATTACTGATGATGAGTGTAGAGAAAACCATGGTGCGTGTTTGCTCCAGTGTGGCCTGCTGCTGCATGTAATAGTAGTACAGGCCAAGCACAGCAGCGGTAATCATGAGTCCCTGCACAACACTTATTATCATTTCGCCACGGCTAAATAAACTACCAGCCGAAGATCTGGGTTGTTGCTGCATAATATCTGCCTCTACCGGTTCCCGTTCAAAAAATATAGAACAGGTAGGGCCCATGATCAGTTCTAGAAAAATGACATGGATAGGGGTGAAAATATTGGGAAAAGTCCACCCCAGGAGTGCGGGTAAAGCAGCGGTAAGAATAATGGGAATATGTATGGAAATTATGTAGCGGATCGCCTTTTTAAGATTGCTGAAAATTTTTCGTCCTTCGCGTATGGCCAGGACCATTTTTCCGAGGTCATCGTCTGTAATAACGAGATCTGCGGCCTGCCTCGCGATTTCGGTCCCCTTTTGTCCCAGTGCAATGCCAATATTGGCTGCTTTCAATGCGGGGCCATCATTTACACCATCGCCGGTCATGGCTACAATGGCTGCATTTGCTTTGAGTGCTTCTATTACACGCAGTTTGGCTTCCGGAAACATGCGTGCAAAAAGCGTGTATTGATTTACTGCTTTCTGCAATTCTTTTTCATCCATCTGCAGTACCTGATCGCCCGTAATCATTTTATCAGTATTCCGTATTCCGATCTGGGTGGCAATATTGGCTGCTGTAGGTGCATGATCGCCTGTCAGAATTTTAACATCAATATGTGCCGAATAAAACTTCCTGATCACTTCCGCCATGTTGACCCGTGGTGGATCATACAATGCAAGCAGTCCCTGAAACTGCCAGTTGTAATCATCCTGTTTTTCCGGATAAGGCGTTTCCACTTCTGCACTTGCAACGGCAATCACGCGATAGCCGTTTTTGGCCATATTCTCTATTTTTATCTCTATCTGCTGCTGCTGCTCTTCCGTCAATCCGCATACGCGCATCACCCGCTCTGCCGCTCCTTTTCCTGCTACCTTATTATTATCATATACGTGGGTCATCATTGGCGGACGCCCTTCCAGCGGATATTCATGGATCATTGAAGGCAGCGACGACTCTTTGTCCGGCAATTGCCCCCAGGCTTCCCAGATGGCTTTTTCCATGGCATCAAATGGTCTGCGTTCACTGGCCAGCACAGCGAAGTATAAAAGCGATGTGGCTGCCGTTGCGCTGGCAGGATCCCATTCGCCGGATTTTCCGGTTGTGAAATCATACCACTCCCTCAGCCGCATTTTATTTTCGGTAATGGTGCCGGTTTTATCCAGGCATACCACCGATACGGCGCCCAGGTTTTCAATTACCTGTGGACGGCGCGATATGATACCCAGCCGACTCATTTTATAGGAGCCCAGCGCCATAAAAGAAGAAAAAGCTACCGGTATCTCTTCGGGTATGGCCGACATGGCCAGGGTAAGTGCCAGTAATAAACTGTTTTGCCACTGCTGATCGTGCAGGTAATTGACCAGCAGGATGACGACAAATCCCGATATTCCGAAAATTGCAAGACGCCTTACCAGTGCGGAAGTCTGCTGCTGCAAAAGTGTGGGTGGCATTTCATAATTGCCCACCATCTTTCCCAGTTTTCCGAGTACGGTATTATTACCGGTAGCCGTCACCTCGGCCAGGCATTGCCCGCTATTGATGGTTGTGCCCTGGTACAAATGCCGCTGTTCTCCCTCACCTGATTTTTCTACGGGCAATGATTCGCCACTAATCACGGATTCGTTTACACTCAGGTCATGTTGCCGTACAATGTCGGCATCGGCCGGTACGGTCATTCCCTCTTCGATCTGCAAGAGGTCGCCGGGAACAAGATTTTCTGCCGCTATGGATTGTAATTTTCCATCGCGTATGACATGTACATGCGGGGCAGTCAGCTGCTGCAGTGCTTCAATCGCATTGTTGCTGCGCAATTCCTGGTACAATGAAATAGCGGTCACTATCAGCATGGCGGCCAGCATGAGCAGGCCTTCGCTCATTTGTCCGAGTATAAAATAAAGCAGGCAGGCAATGCTGAGAAGAATGAACATGGGCTCCCTTACAATGCCCGCTATGATCTTTAGCAAGCCGCCGGACCCGGCTGTTTTGAATTTGTTGTAGCCAAATTGCTTAAGCCTGCTTTCAGCCTCTGTTTGTTTAAGTCCCTGCAGAGACCGGGCAAGCTGGGTAGAATCCTGCATCGTGCCGGGTTGGTTAAATGAAAAATAGAGAAGTAAGTTACAAACTAGTTTGACAATTATCCGGCTTTATGGTGCCGGTTAGCCAGCTTTTGCAAAAGCCAGGAGGCCAGTTTGCGATACATGAATTTACTCACACTCTCTTTCCCGGAGGATTTGCCTGTGAACTGCTTTTTTTCAAGTACGGAGCGAAGTATGCCAGACGGGCTTAGCACAGATTTTAATGCCTGCCACTCTTCCCGCAACTGGCCTTCCTGCTGCATGCGCAGTAGCTGCAGCCGTTGCTTTTCGGCCCTGAGCTGTGTAAGGCTATTGATCTTTTTCATGGTCATTAAAAAACAGCCGGAGCATTGCATTCATTACAGGCAGACGAATAAGTCTTTGGCGAGCTTTCCAGACAACGAAGCCAATAAGCAGCCAGAGAACGGCCATCAGCAATAAAGCCAGCCAGTAGCTGCCTACCACTGGGGCAAGTGCCAGCGCTGCTGCTATACCGGCAAAGAGGAAAAAGAAAGCCAGGATCATGGCTACAAAGAAAGCTGCAGCCATATTTGCTATGGCAGCAGAACTTTTTTCTGCTACGGAAAGTTTTACACTCTCGATGCGGGTGTCTGCATATTGATGCAGCGTGTCTGCCAGCTTCTCTGCTGCGGAAAAAATCTTTTCCATATTCTTGCTTTATAACACCTGCCTTAAACCATCTCCTGAACCTTATCTTTTACAGCCTGTTCAAACTGTTCTTTAAGATCATCAAATTTTTGGCGGCCTTTGGCAAACTGATCTTTCATGCCTTCGGCCATTTTGCGACGTGTTTCGCTTCCCTTATCGGGAGCCAGTAAGATACCTGCTATTGCTCCGGCCAGTGCACCGGCAGCAAATGCCAGGATAATTTTGCCTGTATCATTCATAACAAATTATTTTAGACCGGTAAGATAGTTGCTTTGTACAACCCTGCGTCTGACGCACCTCAACAGCACCGCTGATAGTCATCAGGATTTTACAACTGCCAGGTCTTTCTCTGCATCTGTTATATGCTGAAGGCCTTCCAAAAAAGCATCGGGATTAAAAGAAATGCTGTTAATGCCTTCATGAACCAGAAAATGTGCATAGGCCGGGTAATCGCTCGGAGCCTGTCCGCAAAGGCCGATAGGAATACCGGCCTCACGTGCTTTATGAATAGCTTCGGCAATAAGTGTACGTGCAGCCTCATTGCGTTCATCAAACAAAGAACTGATTACTGCCGAATCGCGGTCGATGCCCAGTGTGAGCTGTGTGAGGTCGTTTGACCCGATCGAAAACCCATCAAAGATTTCGGCAAACTGGCTGGCCAGTATCACATTGCTGGGTATTTCCACCATTACATAAACCTCCAGGCCATTTTTGTGTTGTACCAGTCCAAAAGACTGCATGGTATCAATTACCTGCCGACCTTCTTCGGGCGTACGGCAAAACGGGATCATTACTTTTACGTTGGTGAGTCCCATTTCATCTCTGACACGACTAATGGCAGCACACTCCAGCCTGAATCCTTCCCGATACCGCTCGTGATAATAACGTGACGCCCCTCTGAAGCCAAGCATGGGATTTTCTTCTGAAGGCTCAAAGGCACGACCGCCTGTAAGGTTGGCATATTCATTTGTTTTGAAATCGCTCATGCGTACAATTACCGGACGCGGATAGAATGCGGCGGCCATTGTGCCGATAGCCTGAGCCAGCCTGTCAATAAAAAATTCTTTTTTATCTGAATAAGGACGTACAATACGCTCAATAGCGGCCTGATCATTTTCACTTAGCTGATTAAAATGTACAAGCGCCATGGGGTGTACCTGTATGGAGTGTGTGATGGCAAATTCCATTCGCATAAGACCAACGCCGTCTGATGGATAGAAGGAAAGCTGAAAAGCCTTATCGGGGTCGCCGGCTATGAGCATGGCTGCAGTATGTGCTGGCCGGCTAACCGCTGAGAAGTCGGTACGCATTATTTCAAAATTGATCTGACCCCTGTACACCCGGCCGGTTTTTCCTTCTGCACAGGAGATTGTAACCCATTCCCCTTCTTTGATCACAGAGGTAGCATTGTTGCAGCCAACAATAGCGGGTACACCCAGCTCTCGGGCTACTATAGAAGCATGGCTGGTGCGTCCGCCTTTATTGGTAATAATGCCTCCGGCCTGTTTCAGCAGCGGATCCCAGTCGGGGCTGGTCAGATCTGTTACCACAATATCGCCTGGTTGCAGCCGGTCTGCCTCGGCAGGTGATTGCAGAATGCGTGCTATGCCAGTGGCAATATGGTTGCCGATGGCCTGACCCTGTACCAGTACTTCGCCGGTACTTTTCAACCGGTATTCTTCCAGCTGCAATCCTTTTTCGCGGGCATGCACGGTTTCGGGCCGGGCCTGGATGATATACAGCTTACCCGTTTGCCCATCTTTCGCCCATTCAATATCCATGGGTTTGCCATAATGTTTTTCTATGATTACACCCCAGCGGGCGAGGTCAGTTACTTCCTGATCAGTAAGTACATACTGCGCTCTTTTTTCCGGTGTCGTATCAATATTCACTACAGCCGCTTCTGGTGTAGTACCATAGATCATTGTTTTTGCCTTTTCTCCCAGTCGTCGTTGCACTATGGGCTGATATCCCTTTTGCAGCATGGGTTTGAATACCCAGTATTCATCTGGCGTAACGGTGCCCTGTACAATGTTTTCGCCAAGTCCCCATACACTGCTGATATGAACAATATTGGCAAAACCCGATTCGGGTTCGAGCGTAAATAAAACACCAGAACCAGCCAGGTCTGAGCGCACCATACGCTGCACGCCTACCGACAGGGCAACTTTGGAGTGTTCAAAGCCCTTATCCTCCCGGTACTTAATAGCCCTGTCTGTATATAAAGAAGCATAACAATCCTGTACGGCCCGCAATAATGCCGGTGCACCGCTTATGTTAAGATAAGACTCATGCTGTCCGGCAAAGCTGGCTGTAGGCAGGTCTTCTGCAGTTGCGCTACTGCGTACGGCCACTGCAAGACGTGCATCTGGCTGCAGCTGACGATACGCGTCAAGTATTGCGTCCTGCAGGTTTTGTGGCAAACGTGCCGCCAGCATCAACTGTCGGGCACGGGCGCCAATGGTGCGGAGGTTGGCATATGTTGTCTTATCCAGCTCCTGCATTAATTGCTGCAGTGGCTTATGCAACTGATTGTGCGTTAAAAAATCTTCGAACGCTTCTGCCGTTACTGCATAGCCTTCCGGTACGGGAATATTCCGGGAGGCCAGCTGGCTGATCATTTCTCCGAGGGAAGCGTTCTTGCCGCCTACAGCCGGTATATCTGAAAGGCCAATAGTATTGAACGATCGAATATAAACAGACATGGTATTGATTTAATCGTGAAAAAACAAGACAGGTATATTGCTGTGAAGCGCCAGGGCCCGGGTATGCCCGGGAAAGAACAGCTGTTTAAAAAAATTGCGCCGGTGCGGAAAAACAATCAGCATATCCAGCTGATATTTCTCTGCATACCGGCAAAGCCCCTCTTCCACATTTTCCTGGTATAGATAATGGTACTCGGGATCCATTTCTTTCAATATTTCAGACAACCAGCCGGCCTCTTCTTTTCGCTCTCCGGCCAGCGGTGCGCCAGGTACGATGCTGATATGAAATACATAGAGGGCGGCGTGAAACTGCTGTTGCAGCCGCTTTATAAAATCAACTGGTATGGTTTTTATCACCTCGTTGAGTTCAATACCCAGGCCAATTCTTTTAAGTTTCGAATAGCGGCAATCTGCAGGCACTACTATAACCGGGTATCGGCTCTGCTTGGCAGCAGCCAGGGTATGGCTACCGGTAAGCAGGCGCTGCAAAGCCCCTTCGTGCTCGGGGCCCATTACTATGGCATAAGGATCTATTTTGCCAGCCAGGCTTTCTATCTCGAGCAATACATCGCCCTGACTTATTTGTGTATGGATACGGATACTGTCGTGCGTGTGCTGCAGCAGCTTTTCTTTCAGTTCCTTCATGCGCTTTACTGCCCGTTCGTGCATATCCTGAATCATAGAAACCGGTGGCGGTACTTCGCTATAGGAAGCCGGCAGGGGACTTACATGCAACACATATAATTCAGCGCCGGATACACAGGCCAGATCGGCCGCCCAGGTCACTGCATTTACAGAGGGGTCAGAAAAATCGGTAGGAGCCAGTATTTTTTGCATAACCAGAGTTTTATAGCCGGCCGGTAGGCGCCGGGCAGATCAGTAGTACTGAATAAGGGCAATCCGCTCATAGCCGGTCATTACACCGGGATCAACAAATTCTACATCGCCGCCACCTTCGAGCACTTTTTCAATAATGTCGTCTACGGCATCTTTTATATAAGAAAACGGGTGATAGACGCCATTAACATCCATGACAGGAGCCTCGCGCTCACGGTCGCTGGTAGGATACATATAATCTTTTTCTACCACAAGCAGGCGCCCCTTATGCTGCTGAGCTGCCTGCCATACATCTTTGATGCCGACAGCCAGTTTTTGCGAACCTGCGGCTTCTTCGAGATGATGCATGATATCTGCCTGCAGCACTTTACTCCAGTCGGCCACAAACGGCTGCAATGCATGTTTGAGAAACTCGGGTGCAACCTGTTCGTAATTGCCGTGTATATAATCAATGACCAGGTGGCCATGGCGTGTTAGTTTTTTAAAATGACCCATCATTCTTTCGGATCCCATTACAAACAATGGCAGTGGGTACGCGTGCAAAACAAGGTCGAGTGAGTTATCGATATGGCGCAGAAATTTTTCCATCAGCACTTCCTGCCGGGCCGAAGGATCAGAAAAATTGGCTACCCGCTCAGGTGCATCATTTTCAAAGGCGGAGGCCGGCTGTGGGGTATCGCTGAGTATACGCACGAAACTGCGTGTATTGCCTACAAACATCCGGCTTTCGTTGCCGCCCAGCACCAGTACCAGGTATTTGTGAATCTGTTTTTTACTATATACCAGATCGCGGATTTCGAACGAGTCATCCACAATCACGCGCTCTTCCACCGGAATGTCGAGGTATAATACTTTCTCAAATATGGGCGATACATAGAGTGCTATACTTTTCTTATGTGTGTTGAAGTTTAGCTGCTTTATGAGCCTGCGCAGCTTCAGCATCACCGGGTCAGCAACCATGGCACTATACTGCTGCTGCAGCTGGCGTTGCACCTTATTGGCCGCCAGTTCGAGTGCATGCGTTAGCTCTGCCTTCAAACTCATTTTAGGCTCAAACGGCAATATGATGGATATAGCCGGCCGGTAATGCGCTGTATTCAGCACCTCATTGATTTCGGGAGAAAGAACTGGTTTCATTGCGCTGGATTTAAGGTTTCGAAGCTACCCCCTTCGAGTAGCAAAAAATCCTGATACCCGTCACAAAAAGCTTTGATTGTACTCATATATGCCAGCCGGATTATGAAGTACCCGGCCGGCATACTGGTCTATTTATTATGAGCAATGAATAAGGGTAGTTTCAGTCCGCGCATTAACGTATCTGCCATACTTTCTCTAAACCAGCGGCTGACGGTACCGCGTCTGTATGCGCCCAGGACGACCAGTGTCTGGTCACCGGCTTTCTGTAAGTGCTTAATAATCTGTTCTTCTGCATTTCCCTTTAACACAGTAAACCGTGCGGAAGGAAAATGTCTTTTCATCAACTCTTTCATGAGTTTATTATCTGGCAGGTGGTGGCCGCCTTTTCCGGTATTGACAGACAGTACTTCTGTTTCCAGCTCTTTGAGTTCGGGCAGCAGGTAACTGAACATTTTAATAGCATGTACTGATGATGGCTCACCATCATACAGTAATACGAGTTTTTTAAACGGTTTAAACCTTGTTGGCGTCAGCAATACCGGGCACTGGGTGTCTGTAAGCAGATCACGGATAAATCTTGTTGGCGGTTTTTCTGCATAGTGAGTAAGCGTTTCTTTTGCATCTATCAGCATAAGATCGGCATAGATGCTTTCATGTTTTATTTCCTGGATGGCAATACGTCTGTTGTGATGCAGTGAATATACAATGCCTGCTTCGCGGCATGCCTTTTCGAAGGCTACAGCAGCTGCATCGCGCGTAAGGCGGTCTTTTTCTTCAAATTTTTTAACCCGCGCATCGGTAGCGCCTTCCTTTACGACCAGGTCATAGATCTTATAGCTGGTATAAGTAGGATCGTCCATAAAAGCGCCTACGAGGTGGGCTTTACTCAGACCGGACAAATAAAGTGCGTAATCGCGCGTGCCGGTGGAAAACTTCAGTCCGTCGAAAGCGGCTACCATTTTTTTCATACGTATAAATTTTGGGTAAACAGGTGCTGGTTTGGTCTCCAAAACTATTGGCTAAGCAGGCCGGGGGGCATGATGCATATTAGCCGTGCCGCTGATTATGGTCAAGCCATTATTATGCCCATCTGAAGATTTCTTCAAGTTTTCGTACAATTTCAGATCTGACCGATCCATCATCGGGCCGCTGATGGCCGGCCGGACTCAGCAGGTAATAGCGGCGGTCGGCGTCTGGTACAAAGATGGCGTCTTCGTTATCTATCCGCACCACAATGTAATGACGGTAGCCAGTCCGTCTCAATTCGGAAACAAACTGTTTTTGTACTCCTTCATGAAATATGATGAGCGTAAATATTTTGATCACTGTGTTGGGCATAGGTCACTGAAAGCGGAATGCAGTTTACGGATATAAACGCCGTGTTGCAAAGAGAAAAAACTCGTTTCTGGATGTTTTTTAACCATTAAAAACGGGTGAAAAAACATCTTTTTGGCGTTAAAAAACCTTCGGTACCGGTCTGCGTTCGTTTCCCTCACTTGTTTGTAGCTTTATTTGTATGATGGATTTTGGTCAATATGTGCTTGATTTCTATACTTCTCTGCAGCCAGGAAAGCTGCCCCGCGGTTATGGCTGGTTGCATCCGCAGCAGCAAACGGCAGTACGTGAAGTAATGGCTGCTTTTTACGCACGTTTCTTTTCCGGAACCGACACCCGCACCCTGGCCTTCGGCATCAATCCCGGTCGCTATGGGGCCGGCATTACCGGTATCAATTTTACTGCGCCATTGCAGCTGACCCAATATTGCGGCATTGCCCACGGCTTTGGTCCGGGTACCGAATTATCTGCCATCTTTATTTATGAAATGATTGAAGCCTATGGCGGCCCTGCTGCCTTTTACCGGCATTTTTTTATCAGCTCTGTGTGTCCGTTGGGGTTGATAAAAGACGGGCGAAACATCAACTATTATGATGACCCGGTATTGCTAAAAAGGCTGACGCCTTTTATCGTTAACTGTATTGAAGAGCAATACCGCTGGCCCGTAAACAGGCATAGTTGTATCTGTATCGGAGGCGAAAAAAACTTCCGGTTCTTTAATGATCTCAACCAAAAGCATGGCTGGTTTCAGGAGATTCTTCCTTTGGCACATCCCCGTTTTATACTTCAATACCGGCGCAGGGAAAAACAGGCATATCTCACGCAATATCTTGAAACATTTGCCCGCGCTGCAGCGGCAGGTTAATCTCCGACCGGAATGGTAACAGTAAGTGTACAGCCTTTACCAGGTGCGGCTTTAATATCGACCACACCGTTGTAAAACTTGGTACGCTCGTAGATATTGGAGAGGCCAATGCCCCGGTAAGTTTGTTTAGGTTCAAATCCGGTTCCGTTGTCTCGTACCTGCAGTACTACTTCGGCGGGATTATATTGCAGCATGATTTCTGTAAGCGTTGCCTGACTGTGCTTAATAATATTTTTCAGTTGCTCCTGCACTATTCGGAACAGGGTCACTTTTTTGCCGGGCGAAAGTTGTTCTACCTCCTGATCGTGGGTAAATCTTATCTCCATGTCGTGTGCCATCTCAATATCTACGGTGAGTAGACGAATACTATCTATCAGGCTTTCTTCCTTCAGCTGGGGAGCGACCAGGTCGCGGGAGAGTTTGCGTATTTCTTCAATAGCCAGTACCAGGTAGTCGGCGAGTTTATCTTTTATCATCTGCTGGTCCTTATTGGCCGGCGAGAGCATGTCGGCAAATAGTTTGGCTGTGCTCAGTATCTGGTTCACATTATCGTGCAGCTCATGACCAATGCGTGTGCGTTCGTTTTCTGCTACCTGTATCATGGTCTCAGAAATTTCTTTTTGTTTTTGCACCCGCTCATCGCGCAGTTTTTCTTCAAGTTCTTTAAGCGCCGATATATCCTGCAGTGAACCGATCATTTTTACGGGCAGCCCATTTTCGTATACTACAAAACCGCGGTCCTGGATGTATTTGTAAGAGCCATCGGCGCATTTGAAACGATAGGCATCCTGCCAGGATTGCTGCATATTATCGGTCGCTTCCTTCACTTTATCCGATACGCGGTTGCGGTCATCCGGATGCACACGGCGCAACCACCAGCTGAGTCCACGGCTATTGTCTGGCTGATAGCCGATCATATCCATCAGCGTTTCATTGCGAAAGATCTGACCGGTTTGCATATCCCATTCCCAAATGGCATCGGAAGTAGCGCGGCTCAATGCAAATACACGTTCCTGTGCATTGCGCAGTTCTTTTTCCATTCGGCTCTTATCGGGCAGGCTTACAGACTGTCCGCCGATGAGCCTGCGGCCAGATGGCAGGTTTACGGGAAAAAGATTTATATGTGAAATGATGTTCTCTCCATTGGCCAGCTTGAGCTCCTGTGTTGTCTCCACTGTGCGGCCAGAGTCAAGCACATCCAGGTGAAAATCATATACGGCCTGTGAAATGGCTGGAGGAACGAGAGAGGTTACTTTTTTACCGATGGCTGTTTCGGACAGGTTAAAATAGTCGAGAAATGCTTTACTGGCAAACAGCAGGGTTTCATCTTCGTCTACCACCCAGGCCAGGTTTGGTGTTTCCTGCAGAAAAGCATGCAGCAGAATTTCCTGTTTCCTTAAATCATGCAGCAGTTGCCGCTCCTGCGTAAGATCGATGACACTGGTAGCCACCGCATATTCTACCTGTTCGTTGTTGACATGCGATAGCGGTTGCGACTGCATCAGAAACCAGCGCTGCTCGCCCGAAGCCAGCCGTATCAGCATGGTTTTACGTTGTATCTGTCCGGTCTGCAGAGCCAGGTACATGGGTGTTTGCTCGTAGGTGACACGCTGACCCGATTCATCGGTTATAAGCCAGGTATTGTCCCACATTTGAGCTACATCTTTCAGCTGGTAGAGCCGCTCGAGTGTAGTTCCGAATAATGCGGCCAGTTTTTGATTGGCGGCAATCAGCTCACCGGCTGTATCCTGAAATATGATGCCGCTGATACCCTCCATTAATAACTGACAATGGTGTTGTACCAGGTTGTAAAAGCGTTCCTGGCGCTCATCATCGAGCAGTTTGTAGCCAAGGCAAAAAAATGTAGTGTTGTTGTTGCCGTTTTCGCGCAGGCAGTTGAGCTGCCACTTCATGGGATGGTATTGTCCATTGCGCACATACAGCTCTATATCCGTTGCACTGCCAGTAGCAGCAGCTTCTTCCATCTTGCGGCGGAGATATTCGGCATGCTCAGGGGGAACGAGATCAAAAAAGTTAATGCTGTGTGCACGGGGATCCTTTAGCTCAAGGCTTCGCAGCATGCTGGCATTAGCGGTACGGATCGTTCCCTTTTCATCGATTAATGAAAGAAACAGCTCCTTGTCGCTTTGTGAGGCATTAATAATCTGTTTGAACGTTGTCCAACTCTTCTTCATTCGGATCCTGATTTGTGGTACTCTTCCTGGTATATTGTTCTTTAGCGTCGTATCCTGTGCCTGGGTATCGGATCAGTTGTTATTGAATCTGTCAATAATGCCTGTTACTAATTCGTATTCCGTGGTTTTATCGAGAAAATAATCTGCGCCCAATCGCTTACACTCCTGCTGATAATAAGTAGCAGACAGGTTTGAAAGCATGACGACTGTACTTTGACAATTATTTTGCGAAATATATTGAAGCAGGTCCATGCCATTTTTATCGGGCATGCTGATGTCGAGTAAGATTACATCTGGTTTGTGCTGCTCCAGAATATGTACGGCAGCCTGATAGCTGCCAGCAGTAGAGATGCGGCTGGTACCGCCGGCCTCATCGAGGAGACCGACCATACGATCTACAAAGTTTGTATGATCGTCCACTATCAGAACTGATGCCTTTTTATTCCTCATGGGTTGGATTATTATGCCTTAAACCTCAACAAAGAAAGGATTATCGGCGATCATAAACAATAGAAACAGGGATGAATGTTTTGTCTGCAAAGCAATTACATTCATGTAGAATATATACTACATGAAATTGCTTAGATACGGCATCCGTATACCATTACAGAAAGGCGACCGGGAATCTAGGGAGTGTTTGCTTTGGCGGCATTAATGATTTGATAGACGGCCTGAAGCAGCTCGCCAGGCAGTGTGTCCTTGCATACATAGGCCTGTGCACCGGCTCTCAAAACGCGGTTGGCATATTGCTCTGCCGGATAGGTGCTGATTACAATAACAGGAAGGTTGGCGTGCGTTTTACGGATGGCTTTTAATGCTTCGAGTCCACCACCGCCGGGCATTGCCAGATCAGTAATAACAATATCCCAGTTGGCCAGTCTGACTTTTTCAATCAGCATTTGGGCATCTTCTGCTTCTTCGAAGTGGGCAGGCGAAAATTCTTCACGCAACAGCTGAATGAGACTCTGCCTGACTACTTCATGATCGTCTGCAATGATCATTCTTAGCATGAGATACAGATGGGTTGATTTTGTTTGGCAAAAAAGGCTTTTGAATGCCCGCACCAAGGTAACCTAAGCCCTGCTCAGTTATTGTAGCGTAGCTCTTTAAACTGATGTAGATTTTATACTACATGGTGAGGGTTAAATCAGCTTATGTTCGAGGGCATAGCGGGTAAGATCGGCATTTGACCGGATATTCATTTTACTCATAATACGTGTACGGTAAGTGCTCACCGTAGTGGTGCTAAGCGATAGCTGAGCTGCTATTTCAGAGACCGAGCGACCGGCAGCCAGTAGCTTGAACACATCAAACTCACGGTCAGAAAGCAGTTCATGTGGCTCCTGGTCGGTATTATCACGTACAGCATCGGCCAGTTTTTCTGCCACGGAAGGGGTAATAAATTTTTTGCCCAGCATGACCGTCTGAATGGCATGAATCAGATGCTCATGAATGGTTTCTTTACCCAGATAGCCGGAGGCTCCGGATTTAAGCACCCGCAGCGCATACTGGTCTTCGGGATACATGCTCATGATAAGAACAGGAAGCTGGGGCGCAATCTGCTTGATCTGGCTCAGGGCATCGAGACCGCTGCGGCCGGGCATATTCATATCGCAAATTACAAGGGTCCAGTCTCCGGTTACCACCTGGGTTATCAGACTTTCGGCATCGCCCACTTCACCTACCTGGGCAGACGGATACTCTTCGATTAAAATTTGTTTTAATCCCCGTCTTACAATGGCATGATCGTCTGCAATCAGAATTTTCAGCATAGCTTCTTGATTAGTCTATTCTGTTTTTAACTCCTCTAGCGGCAATGGCACTGATACTTTTACCGTTGTTCCCCTGCCGGGCTCTCCTTCAATACAATACTCTCCTCCCATTCCCTCTGCCCGCTCACGCATACCTATGAGCCCGAGTGTTTTTCTTTTACTATCACCTGTATCAAAGCCAATGCCATCGTCCTTAATTGTTAAAATTAACCGATTCTCATTCTTTTGCAACTCTACTTCAACATTTTTTGCGCCGGAATGCCTGGCAACATTTGTCAGTGACTCCTGAAAAATGCGGAAGAATCCGATTTTCACCGAATCGGGCAGTGATATTTCCTGATCTGGCAGGTTGCAGTAACCCTTTATATCGGAGCGTTTTTGAAATTCTTCAAAGTGCCATTCCATGGCCGCTAAAAGGCCCAGATCGTCAAGCAGGCTGGGCCTGAGCTCCGAAGAAATACGCCGCACTGTTTTTACTGTTGTATCGATCAACAACAGCAAATCGTGGATCTTATCGCTTACAGGTCCGGGTCCGGGAGATAATTTTTTATTAAGCCACGCCACATCCATTTTCAATACCGTAAGCAATTGCCCCAGTTCGTCATGAATTTCGCGGGCAATATGCATGCGTTCTTCTTCCCGCACATTATGCAGGTGCTCTGTAAGCTCGCGGATCGATTCATACGACTGCTTCAGCCGCTCCTCGGCCAGGTGTTGCTCTGTAACATCAATACCCAATACAAGCCGTACAGGACTTCCTTCATAATGCGTGTCATATGTGGTAATATCCACATACAGAATTGAACCGTCTTTTTTCTGATGCCTCCATACGCCTGCATAATGAATACCCCTGAAATTGCGGTTGGTATAACGCTTCAGTTTATCTTCATCGTCTGCCGGACGCAGTTTGAATATATCAAGCGACAGAAACTCTTCGCGGGTATAGCCATATTGCCTTAAAGTCGCTTCATTCGTTTCAATAATCTTATATTCTGGCAGACTCAGCATCCACATGGGCATGGGATTGCTATGAAACAACAGACGGTATTTCTGTTCAGACAACTTGATGTCTTCTTCCGCTTTTCGCTTTTCTGTCATATCGAAACCTGTACCCAGCAGACAGGTTCTGCCATCGTATTCCATACGTACGGCTTTGAAAAAATAGGGTATCTGGCGGCCATCTTTGGTCGTAAAACAGGCTTCGGCATCGCCCGAACCGGTTTCAAAAACCTCTTTGATACGATGGATGATATGTTCTTTATCGGCACCCTGGAAGAACTGGGCCGGATGCATTACAGCAATCTCTTCGCTGCTATATCCTGTTACTTTTTCGAACTGTTTGTTCCAGCGAATGAATTTCCCTGTTTCGTCGTAAAAATAAAATACACCGGGCAGGCTGTCGATAAGTGTTTCGGACAATGATCGCATGCGGGTGATCTCATTTTCGGCACGCTTACGTTCAGATATATCGCGAATAAATACCGACAAACCGTTGGCTGAAGGATAAATATGATTTTCCTGCCAGATTTCGAGAGGCTCAAAGTGATCGGTATTGGACACATACACCTGTTCCTGCATGGCCTTCATAAAGGCCGCATAGGTAGGGGTATTCACTGCATCGGGAAATACCTCCCATACATTTCGTCCAATCAATTGTGAAGGGTCATGATTTGTCAGGTCCCCGATTTTCTTGTTGGCATAGGTGTAGCGAAATTCTTTGTCCAGCGCTATGAAACCATCTGTGACCCGCTCCAGGATATCGGTTATTTCTTTTGTTTTTTCTGCCACCTGGCGGGTTAGCTCTTCATTGAATTGCTGAAGTTTTTTATCGGTCTTTTTCTTTTCGCTGATATCGCGGATAAACCCGATAAAATAGCCTTTGTTGTCAAGCGTAAACGGCGATATCCGTAAAGCCACGTCAATATGTCTTCCGTCTTTACAAACAGCCCATATATCAACAGTCTGACCGATTATTTTGCTCTCTGCCGGGGATAAATACCGCTGCAAGCCTTTGCGGTGAGCGTCACGCAATTCGGGAGGTACCACAATATCGGCCAGCTGCTGATGCAGCACTTCTTCGCGTTTCCAGCCAAACAGGCGCTCCGACTCTGGGTTCCATTTCACAATACGCCCTTCACGGTCTATCACTACAATAGCATCCGGTGCGTTGAGGAAGATGGCGCTTATTTCCTCTTTACTGTCTTCCAGTTCCTGCTGAATCTGTAGCTGTTGCAGATCACGTTTATTAAGTGCGATCGTCGTATACCACCCTATTACCGCCATTACGATGATGGTAACCATGGAAAACAATGTAACTCCAAATTCATTGTCATAAAGGCCTTCCCAATATCCCCAGAGACGTATAAGTCCAAAAAGAGTGGGTATCAGTATTGCTGCCGGCAACAATACCCTTGCAGCAATAGAGCCGCTGAGGGTGGTAGTAAGATGCTGCATATAGCCCCTGCCTGATTCGCAATACAGTAAAACAAGACCTGTCAGGAAAAAACAGATGGCGGTGTTGAGCGCCATCGGAATGTAGCTTATGAGGCCAAAAAAATTCTGCGTCTGGTACAGGTAGCTTATCAGCGACAGCAACGCAAGCAGCAATAACAGGAAGGCAGCGAGCTGACCGGCCTTCTGCTTCTTTTCCGATTTGCTTTGTATAAGCAGCAGGCCGATGGCCGATATAAAAAAAGACAGGGCCGTATTGAACGTCATACGCGATGGGCGACCCGGATGGTTTTCTGCCATCACTTTTTTATTCAGTAAAATGCTATCAATGCCGGCATCGATGCCAGCCATAAGAGCTGCTATCCGCGAAAGGGCTATCAGTATTAATAAGCCCAGCAGTAAATGCGCAGTTGTGACCAGTGAAGCGCGCCCTGAACGTAATAACAGAAAGGAAATACCAAACAACAAAAAGCAACAGGCTGTAGTGGGGTTCATAGAAGCAACCGGGCTTCCCATTTTTTTTAACCACTCCACTTCCATAAGCCAGCCTGCCAGTACGAGCAGGGCAATAGCCAGTATGAGCCAGATATGGATATGAGCCCATTGCGCGAACTTCCTTTGCAGGTATAAATTGGGTGGCAAGTACATGCGTATTTTTGTTTTCCGTTTTGCGGATGGCTTTATTCAATTTATTACAGGTAGCAACAATCATTTCTCCCGGCAATTCATACATGCCATGAGATTGTTCTGCTGGTCACTACTACATTCAGATTAACCTGTACTTCTTTTTTTAAGGGCCAATTTCCGCAACCCGGAAGAAAGGCCGGCACCATCAGGAACAGCGCCGGTGGCAGTTTGGGTTGACAACTGCCGGGAGATTTAAACTTAAAATAAGTAAAAAACTCATTTTCATCCAACTAGACGCTCAAATTCCTTGGCATTTATCAAGGATAAAATTTTACAGATAAGTATATACACTTACTTTTAGGGGCCTTTTCTGTTGCGCCATCACTTCCTGTCACTTTTTATTCCCGCTCCGGTAGCTCTTTTTTACCATCCGTCCGGCTTTTTGGCTGATCTGTGCAGCCGGCTTAACAGGCTGCTGAACATTTTCCTACATTTGTATTCTTCAAGCATCGCATATGAAAATCGCTTAGGTTCGTCTTCCAGATACCAGAACCTCACTTATACAATCTTTCTTTAAGCGGCAACAGGTATGCCGGGTTCCGGCAACTGTCCGGGCCAAAATATATTGTACCATTTTTTTTCATTTTGTAATTGTTTTTATGTCGAAACCGACAAATTCTACCAATAAGGTAGCACAGGCTTTTGCGCTGCTCCGTCAATCACTGCGTGGTGTGGAGCATGATTATACACAGGGCAGCATACGGCAGGCTATTATTTTACTGGCTATTCCCATGATACTTGAGCTAAGCCTCGAAAGCGTATTTGCTGTAGTGGATATGTTTTTTGTGGGCAAGCTGGGCAAAAATGCCATACAGGCTGTAGGCCTCACCGAATCTGTAGTATCGCTGGTATATGCAGCGGCTATCGGGCTCAGTACGGCTGCCACAGCCATGGTGGCCAGGCGCATTGGTGAAAAAGATGCAGCTGCAGCTTCGCATGCAGGTGCACAGGCGCTTATCGTCGCTTTTATCGTGACTGTGGTCATTAGTATTACAGGAATCATTTTTGCCGGCGATGTGCTCCGGCTTATGGGTGCCGATGAGGCTGTTGTAAGAGAAGGCACCATCTTTGCCCGTATCACACTGGGCGGTAGTGTGGTGATCATTCTGCTGTTTCTTATCAACGGTATATTCAGAGGCGCGGGCAATGCAGCCATTGCCATGAAAAGTCTCTGGCTTGCCAGCCTGCTTAATATTATATTATGTCCGGTGCTGATTGATGGCCTTGGCCCATTTCCCCAAATGGGACTGGCCGGTGCGGCAGTAGCCACTGCTTTCAGCCGGGGTATGGGTGTGGTTTATCAATGCTGGCATCTTACCCGGGGCAAAAGCATGATCAGGATGGTACCGGCTCATTTCAAACCTAATCCGGCCATTATCCGTTCACTGTTTAGTATTGCCTGGCCAGCGACCTTCCAGTTTCTTATCGCTTCAGGCAGCTGGATCGTACTGGCCTGGCTGGTAGCCCATACAGGAGGTACCGAGGCTTCGGCCGGATACCAGGTAGCAATCCGCAATGTGGTTTTCTTTATCCTGCCGGCCTGGGGTCTCAGCAATGCAGCTGCTACACTGGTGGGGCAGAATCTGGGTGCCGGTCAGCCGGAGCGTGCAGAAAAAAGCGCATTGCTTACGGCCCGTTATAATGCGTTTTTTATGGCGGGAGTGACCTTGTTGTTCCTGTTGCTGGCCGAGCCAATCATCCGCATTTTTACGCAGGAGGAAGTAGTGGTGGCCTATGGAGTAAAGGCGCTTATGATCATTGGATCGGGTTATATCTTTTATGGAATCGGTATGGTGATGGTGCAGGCCCTCAATGGCGCGGGCGATACGCGTACCCCCACTCTTATTAATTTCTTTTGCTTCTGGATATTTCAGATACCACTGGCTTACCTGCTGGCTACATACTGGAAATTGGGACCTATCGGCGCATTTATAGGAATACCCATTGCCGAAACACTTATTGCCGTTATTGCCTTTATTTATTTTAAACGTGGTAGGTGGAAGTTAGTAAAAGTATAAAGGGTATAAGGGGTATAAAAAGTTTAAAGGGTAATAGTGGTGACCAGGCCCTTTATACCCTTTATACTTTTATACCCCTTATACTTTTAGTTTTCCCCCTACTGAAAATGACGCCGATCAAGTGATCGTATTTTTCGTTGTGTAAATGTGCGTGTGCATTTACGTAAATGTTCGCAAAAGTCTATAAAACAGATAATTATTCTTTGCATTTCAAAAAGCCTGATACTATTTTAGCTCCCGATGGCGTTTGATACGCTATAAGCTGCTCCGGTAGCTTTTTAAAATCCAAAATCCGTATTCTGTTGAAACACCTGGTACCACTATCCGTGTATTGCCTTTTCTTTGCTTGGCTGGGACTATCCTGGAAGCCTGCAAACGAAAAGATCCACACTGGCAGCCCGGTTTCTATCCACACTATATCGGGCATTGAATCATCTGAATTTCCAGATAATCCCTATGCTTCTTTATACGAAGCAGCAGACCTAAAAACACTGGGGCTTTCCCGTGCGGCTTTCGATTATGCCTGTAAAGGTTATACTGAGCTGATGGAAAAGAAACAGGTTCGCCGCAACGACTATCTCACTATCTGTGACTTCAGTCAGTCGGCACGCCGCAAGCGAATGTATGTTATAGATATGCAGGAGCAGCGCGTACTGATCAATACCTATGTAGCACATGGACGCAATTCGGGTTCAGAATATGCAACCCGGTTTTCCAACCGCGCAGAATCACACCAGAGCAGTCTTGGATTTTATGTAACACGCAACACGTATTACGGTGAGCATGGTCTTTCGCTGCGTGTAACCGGCATGGAACCCGGCTTCAATGACCTGGCTATGCAACGGGCAATAGTTGTACACGGCGCCAGCTATATTGGTGCAGGCAGCATGGGTCGCAGTTATGGATGTCCGGCTGTGCCACAAAAAGAAAGCCGCCGTATCATACAAACCATTCAGGGTGGTACCTGTCTTTTTATTTATCACCCCAGTAAACAATACCTTACTACATCGAAAATACTAAACGATTGATTGGACACAACAACAAGGATGGATGAATCAAAGGCCCAACTGTAAAAAGGTTGGGCTTTTTGTTTGGTTAACAGATGACAGTTAACTGTTGACCGCTGGCCTGCATTTATATTGCTGAGTTAATTACTAAATAGCCATACTGAGAATACTGTCAACAGTTGACTGTCATCTGTCAACGCTCTTTGCTTACCTTTACAATTGATGGCGCAATTCAACTGGAGAGATACACGCAACCTGGCTACCAAGCTTACAGCACGGCGGGTATGGAACGGACTGAAAGTATTGAGCAGTTATTACCTCAGTAAATGGACCAGCCGGCCCGTGCAGTGGGGTATGCCTGTGTCTATTTCCTTTGAACCAACCAACTTCTGCAACCTGCGCTGTCCCGAATGCCCCAGTGGTCTCCGCTCCTTTACACGACCAACCGGTATGCTGCAACGCGATTTCTTTTCACAGACCATCGATGAGCTGCACCGCGAGTTGTTGTATCTCGTTTTTTATTTCCAGGGAGAACCGTATCTGAATCCATCGTTTCTGGATATGGTGAAATATGCTGCCGGAAAAAAAATATATACCGCCACATCTACCAATGCGCATTACCTCACAGATGATAATGCCCGGCGTACGATCGAAAGCGGACTCGACCGCCTTATCATCTCCATCGATGGAACCACGCAGGACGTGTATGAGCAATACCGCGTAGGCGGACAACTGGAAAAGGTACTGGCCGGTGCACGTAACATCGTTCGCTGGAAAAAAGAATTGAACAGCCGTAAACCTTTTGTAGTATTTCAGTTTCTGGTAGTAAAACCCAACGAACATCAGATAGAAGAGGTAAAAAAACTGGGCCGCGAAATTGGTGTGGATGACGTATGGTTTAAAACAGCCCAGATATACGATTACGAAACGGATCCCAACGCACTTATTCCCACACAGGATAAATACAGCCGTTATCGCAAAACAGCCAATGGCACACAGTTCAAAGGCAAACTGGCCAACCAGTGCTGGCGTCTGTGGCACGATCCCGTTATTACCTGGGATGGACTCGTGGCACCCTGTTGTTTTGATAAAGACGCGCAGCACCGTATGGGCAACCTGCGTGAGCAGCGTTTTAAAGATATCTGGCAAAACAAAACGTATAAAAAGTTTCGGGCACAGCTATTAAAAGGACGTAAGAATATAGACATCTGCGCCAACTGCTCGGAAGGAACCCGCGTGTGGAGCAATAGCTAAAACCTTATTTATTTTCCTAACCACCACCACTATGCCCTTACCTTCTTCTGTATCTACCCGCCTCCAGTACCAGCATAAATCGCTGCTGGAAATTATTGACGGTCTCACGGATGAACAAATCCGTCGCCAGCCGACTCCCGGCAAATGGAGCATCTTTGAAAATATCGTTCACCTGGCTACTTATCAGCACACTTTTGTGGCACGGGTAAAACAACTACTCGAAGGAAATAATCCGCAGTTTGGCGCCTACAGCGCCGAAGCTGATCCCCGTTTTGCCGATGCCTGTCACCTGTCTACGCGGGAAATCATGCAGGATCTGCTCGGGTTGCGTAAGGAAATGGCTGCTGAGATCATCAACTTTCCTGATGCAGACCTTATGAAAAAAGGCACACACCCTGTATATGGCGAGCTCAGCCTTCTGCTCTGGCTCAACTTCTTCCTGCTGCATGAGGCCCACCACCTTTTTACCATACTTAAGCTGAGCGCATTGTTGAAAAATAGTGGGCAGTAGTTGGTAGTCAGTGCCCGGGATAGCAGAACCGGCTACTGACTGACAGAAATCGTTAATAAATTTAATTTTTCATCAAATTTGATGTTATAACATTAATTTTGCGGGTTGGCAGGGTCAGGGTTCAAAAACCTGTCATTGCCAGAAACTTATTACATTTAGCGCATCAAATCCTTTGTCTATGGGTATTGACCAGGATATACATCAGGCCAAATTCAGAAATGAATATCAGAAGGCTTCGATAAATCTCATTTATACGTACAACTGGATTGTAGAAAAGACAAAAGAAATCTTTGTGGCTGAGGATATTACCTCCCAACAATTTAATATTCTGCGTATTCTGCGTGGCAGTCACCCCGAGCCGCTTTCCACACTTCAGATTCGGGAACGAATGCTCGATAAGATGAGTGATACCAGCCGTATTGTGGACCGGCTTATTGCAAAGGGTCTGGTTAAGAAGGGGGTTTGTAAGGCAGACCGCCGTCTGGTAGATGTGATGATCACCGACAAAGGCCGCAAGCTGCTCGAACGCCTGGACCAGCGCCAGGACGAAATGGACAATATTTTAGGCAACCTCAGCCGCAAAGAGGCCGCCCAGCTGAGTGAACTCCTCGATAAGATCAGGAGTACGGTGGAAGGGTGAAAGGTGGAGGGTAAAAGGTATGGCCTGAAAAAGCATAGACCCGCCTGATACGGTGGGTCAGCAGGAATCTTTTATTCTTTTGACAAAGAAGCAAAATCAATACTACAGGTTTTCAGACCTCCCTCCAGCTTCCGCCTTCTACCCTACACTTTCTTTTACCATTTGATTAACCTGATAATCAAATACCTTTGCGTTAGTATTCACCTATCCCTATTTACACTATTGCGCATGAAGCACCTGCTCACCTGTATTGCACTTTTGACTTCATTGACGGTACTGGCTCAACCAGCACCTGTATCTGCCTATGAATTCAGAGGCGTCTGGATTGCCACAGTAGATAATATCGACTGGCCGCAGCGCGGCGATACCAATCCCGCTACGCAACGCGCCGATTTTATCCGCCTGCTTGACCTGCACCAGAAAAACGGAATGAATGCTGTGATTGTGCAGATACGTCCGGCAGCGGATGCTTTTTATCCCTCTGCACTTGAGCCCTGGAGTCAGTGGCTTACTGGCGTACAGGGCAAAGCTCCTTTTCCCTATTATGACCCGCTGCAGTTTATGATCACTGAAGCACATAAACGCGGCATGGAGTTTCACGCATGGCTCAATCCTTACCGCGCCAACTTCAATGTGAAAACCGCCTCTATTTCATCTAATCATATCACGCGCATACATCCCGACTGGTTTCTTACCTATGGCGATAAAAAATATTTTGATCCTTCTAATAAAGATGCGCAGGACTTTGTGGTAAAAGTGGTACGTGATATCGTCAACCGCTACGATGTAGATGCCATTCACATGGACGATTATTTTTACCCATATCGTATTCCCGGCAAAGAATTTCCTGATCAGGCTGCCTATGTACGCTCGCATAGCAAACTGTCGAAAGATGACTGGCGCCGCAGCAATGTGGATTCCATCATTTATAAACTAAGCGTGGCTATTAAGCAGGAAAAGCCGCAGGTAAAATTTGGTATCTCCCCTTTCAGCGTATGGCGCAATAAAGACAGGGACCCTATGGGCAGCGACACCCGTGCCGGTCAGACGAACTATGACGATCTGTATGCCAACATCCTGCTATGGATGCAGAAACAGTGGATCGACTATGTAGCACCCCAGCTTTACCTTGAGATGGGACATGATAAAATTGCCTACGAGACCATGGTTGACTGGTGGAGTCGCCACAGTTATGGCCGCCATGTTTATATTGGTCATGGCGTATATCGTGCCGGTGAAAAAAATCCTGCCTGGAAGAACCCCTCTGAATTACCCAATCAGATCAAGTTGCTGCGCCAGTATCCCAATATTCAGGGCAGCATCTATTATAGCAGCAAGATATTTGACCGCAATCCCAACGGATGGAACGACAGCCTGAGAAATAATTATTACCGCATGCCGGCGCAGGTACCGGTGATGGAGTGGTTAGAAAGGTGACAGGTATAAAGTATAAAGAGTATAAAGGGTATAAAGGGTTTTAATAGCACTTTATACCCTTTATACTTTTTAAACCCTTTCAACTATTGATTTATCGCACTTCTTTTCTCTTCCCTTCCAACCGGTCTACGTACTCCAACGATCCCAGCCTGATACGCAGGGGAATGCCGGTGTTTTTCTGAAACTGCCATTCCTGGCGACAGATAAAACTGAGGTTTCTGATATAAAACGAAGGGGCTACCGGCTGTAGCTTTTTCTGAAAAAATGAGGGGACCTCTACACTTTTTTTTGCGGGAAAAAATGCCCCGGCCAGACGGAGGGGTAAAGAGTCGATTTTCCGCGATGCGCTTAAAAATGAAGGCAAAGCAAAGTTTTTTTCCACAACTTTTTGCTGGGCAAAAATTTCCCCGTTAAACGGAAAAATCAGCACAACAACTACCAAAAAAATGCGTTGGGCCATTTATATCTCTTTGTTTTGTAAATTTACGGCCTGATTTTTGATGAATGGCCGGATTTTTGACTTTTTAAGAGCCTCAAATTATCTGGCCACCTAAAACGTTTGGACAAAATTATGGCCCTTAGCCAGTCACTACAACAGAAGCTTTTACAGAAACTTTCACCACAGCAGATTCAGCTGATGAAACTGCTGCAGGTGCCTACTGCCAACCTGGAAGAGCGGATCAAGGAAGAACTGGAAGAGAATCCCGCCCTGGAGCTGGATGATCAGAACCATGAGGAAGGCGGAGAAGAAATGGTGGATGAGTTTAGCGACAATGCCGAAACAGAATTTGAAGAGCAGAGTGGCAGTGAAGACGAATACGATAATATAGACGTAAGCGAATATGTGCAGGATGGAGATGATGAAGTAGCGGATTACAAAACACGCGACGACAATTATCCGGAAGAGGATAATAAGCAGGTGCCATTTAAAACGGAAGCGAGTTTTTATGAAACGCTGCTCAACCAGCTGGGGCTGCTGAAGCTGGATGAAAAACAGCAAAAGATTGCTGAACAGATTGTAGGCAGTATTGACGAAGATGGGTACCTGCGCCGCGAAACGAGTGCAATAGTAGACGACCTGGCTTTCCGCCAGAATATTAATGCTACCGAAGAAGAGGTAGAAGAAATGGTGCAGCGCATTCAGCGGTTTGATCCGCCAGGTGTGGCCGCCCGCGACCTGCAGGAGTGCCTGCTACTGCAATTGCAGCGTCAGAAAGAGGAAGGCAAGGATGTGGAAACTGCCATGCAGGCCATCCGCAAATACTTCGATGAGTTTACCAAGAAGCACTATGAAAAGATTCAGCGTGGACTGGCTATAGATGAAGATGAGCTCAAGGATGTGATGCAGCAGATCATCCGTCTCAACCCCAAACCCGGAGGCAATGTAGGTGGTATCAACAAAGCAGAAAGCTACGTGGTGCCCGACTTCTTCATCTTCAACAATGGCGGTAAACTGGAACTCACTCTCAACTCGCGCAATGCCCCTGAACTGCGCATCAGTGAAGGCTATCGCGATATGATGAAAGAATACGAACGTGGCGCCAAAAAAGATAAACGCCAGAAAGAAGCCGTACTCTTCATCAAACAAAAAATAGATGCAGCCAAATGGTTTATCGATGCCATCAAACAACGCCAGCATACACTGCTGAGCACTATGACGGCCATCATGAACCATCAGCACGATTTCTTCATTACCGGCGATGAGACCAGTCTGAAGCCGATGATCCTGAAAGATATTGCCGAAAAAACCGGTCTCGATATCTCTACCGTAAGCCGCGTGGCCAACAGCAAATTTGTACAAACCGAATTTGGTACATACCGCCTCAAGTTCTTCTTCAGTGAATCACTCAGCACCGAAAGCGGCGAAGAAGTATCTACCCGCGAAGTAAAAAAGATCCTCAGCGACCTGATTGAAGGCGAAAGCAAAAAACGCCCGCTGAGTGATGAGCGCCTTACCGAATTACTGCAGGAAAAAGGCTATAATATTGCCCGCCGCACAGTAGCCAAATACCGCGAGCAGCTCAATATTCCTGTGGCGCGTCTGCGTAAGGAGTTATAGCAGGGTGGAGGCTAAATAGTCAAAGGTATAAGGAGAACAAGGGATAATTGGTTAAAAGACCGTCAAGCCTTCTCCCTTACACCATTTACCTTTCTCCAACTTAACAATACCAGTACAGTAAGGCGGAAGCTAAATAGTCAAAGGTGGAAGGACAACAAGAGATAAATGGCTAAAGGTTCGTCAGGCCTTTTCCCTTATCCCATTTACCTTTCTCCAACTTAACAATACCAGTACAGTAAGGCGGAAGCTAAATGGTCAAAGGTGGAAGGACAACAAGAGATAAATGGCTAAAGGTTCGTCAGGCCTTTTCCCTTACCCCATTTACCTTTCTCCAACTTAACAATACCAGTACAAAGCAGACAATCATCAATACATTATATTCCATGCCACCCAGTGTGTGCCCCACTACAAACCAGCCATTCTGGTAATGCACGAGGATGATGCCGAACAATAACTCTACGATAAAGAAGATACAACAAACTTCTACAAACAAGCCCACGATCATCAGCAAGCCAAACAGCAGCTCACCAACTGTAAGCGCCCATGCCAGCAGGTGACCGGCAGGAAAATGTTTACTGTCCAGAAACTCACCAAAACCTTCCACTCCATGGGTTACAATACGGCTGATGCCGTGCAGGATCATAAATACAGCAATAACGATGGCCAGGATGCGAATGGCAATAGAAGGCTTCATAATGGCTTTTTGCTGAAGATACGGGCTCGCTGCCCTTTTTGACTCTGGCGTCAACAGACAGTGGGAAAGGGCAGACGAACGGCGTGGAAGCAAGACATCTCAGCCCTCCGGGATTTCATCTTTTATGGTGTGAAACGCCTTCCAGTAGCGCCGCAATGCATTGCGGCGCTACTGGCGGTTAATGATTTTGCATTCTTATACTAAATGGTTAGGAATTGCTTTCAAATTTTACTGTAGCTTAGCTCAGACACATTTTGCAGAAACTTATAGAATCCTGCAACCTTCTTTTTCCGGGGCTGAGTTCTTAACTTTTTAAAAGCTTCCGGATGCGATCGTACGAAACCGCATAATGTAGAATAGTTATCAGCAGAAATATCCGGCCCGCGTTTTCCTGGCCAACTGAAAAAAGCATGTAAACCGCCAGCGCAAAAAGAGTGGCTTCGAGTAAAAGTCTCAACCATCCGGGAATGGCTACCGTTGCAGGGCCGGGGTCGCCCGGCACTTTGAAAATGGCCCATAATGCCGCTCCCGATAACGGTAACAGTATACATAACAGCATGCGTGGCAAACCCTCTAAATAATGATAGGGCCAGTAGAAATAGATCGCCAGCAAAGCAAGTTCGAGTAAAAAGCGAAGGGCAAGATTGAGTGGGTGGTTACTCATAACGGTTTCCTCTTTTTTTGATCAATCCAACCGTTTATAATAAATAATAGTCCCCGTGAGTCCGCCATGTGGTTTCAATGCATAGTCCGGGATCAGCCCCACCCGTTGATATCCCAGTTTTTCATAAAATCCGGCAGCTCCTTCTTCTTCGGCAGTATCCAGGTTAATCAGTGTGCGCCCTTTTTCCTTAGCAATATACTCGGCTTCCCTCAATAGCATACGGGCGATACCCTTTCCCCGATGGCTTACCGCCGTCATCATTTTGGCGATCTCTGCACGATGCGGCTGATTGGGTGGACAATCAACCAACAACGTTACTGTACCCACCAGCAGCTCTTTATCAAAAGCTCCGAGCACCACACGTTTACCCTTCGCAGCTGCGGCCAGTGAGTTTTGCCAAAATTCGCCGGCATCGGCCGGTTGCAGAGGATGCATAAAACTGACCGATCCGCCCTGTGCTACTGTTTCGATAAGCAATGCCGATAATGCCGCTACATCTGCTTCCGTAAGCGACCTGATGGAGATATCTGTGAGGGACATATATAAAAGAAGTTGATCAAAGATAGGTAGTGGAATTGCTTTTTTGTAAATTGTAGTTCTAAGTTGTGTGGCAGATGTCAGTGAGAAAGAAAATACATTATCCCCGTAAGCAATACCGCGCCTGGTGGTGGGATTACCGTTTTTCGAAAGCCTATTTTGTTACCATCAATTGCAGCAAACGCCTGCCATTCTTCGGATCGATTGCGGGCGAAACGTTTTTCCCTTCGGAAATTGGCCAGCTAACAGAAAAGGAGTGGATAAAAACTCCGCAGACCCGTCCCGATATGCGTCTTACATTAGGCCCATATGTGATAATGCCGGATCATTTTCATGGCATCGTACATATCGGGCATAATCAATTTAATCAATCAGATCAGAAGGAGGTGTCTGCTGTAGCGCCGCATTGCAATGCGGCGCCGCAAGACGCCGACGTAGCGCCGCAAGACGCCCATGTAGCGCCGCATTGCAATGCGGCGCTACAGAACCCTTTTCTTTTCCAGAAGGCACCGGTCCGATCCTTTGGTCCGCAATCAAAAAACCTCTCGGCGATCATTCGCGGATTTAAGGGCACGGTTACTTTAAATGCCAGAATGATCGACCCCGCCTTCGCCTGGCAACCACGATTTTATGACCGCATTATCCGGAATGAAAAAGAATATGATGCCCTTGCCTGGTATATAGGAAATAATGTGAAAAATTATGATCGCCATCTGTAGCACCGCATTGCAATACGGCCTACAGAATTTAATCCAACGAATCCCGGTTCTACGTAGCACCGCATTGCAATGCGGTGCTACAAGATTTTTTGAACGAACTGAGTCTCTGTATTGCCGCGGTACGCTGCGGCCTAAAGGATTTAATCCACGAAGCCGGTTCTCTGTAGCACCGCATTGCAATGCGGTGCTACGAAATTTATTGAACGAATCCGACTCTCTGTATTGCCGCGGTACGCTGCGGCCTAAAGAATTTAATCCAACGAACCCCGGTTCTCTGCAGCACCGCATTGCGATGCGGTGCTACAAGATTTTTTGAACGAACTGAGTCTCTGTATTCCCGCAGTACACTGCGGCCTAAAGGGTTTAATCCACGAAGCCGGTTCTCTGTAGCACCGCATTGCAATGCGGTGCTACGAAATTTATTGAACGAACCCGACTCCCTGTATTGCCGCATCGCGATGCGGTGCTACGGAGAGTTTTATTTTCTTAACAGCCTTTCTGCTATACCGGCCCCATGCTTTTTTATCCACCAGTGACTGATCATTAATTGCAGCACGATAATGATCAATGCGGTTAAAAGAAGCTGCATCCTGCTCAGCTGACCAAACAAGCCAAATCCGGTGTAATAAAACAGAACCGCACAAACCACACTTTGAACTAAATAGTTACTTAGCGATAAGCGACCCAATGGTGCAAATAATAACCAGAGCCCCTTACCACGACCGCTTTGCCATATCCAGATTAATAAGCCCAGCAAACCCAACGAGCGCAATGTGCGGGCGAGCTCATAATATTGCCAGCGTGTATCTTTTATAGTAGCTATTGGGTCAAAATTGTTTTGCCAGGCTGGCTGCACGCGTTGCCAGCATAAATACAGACCAGCGATTCCTGCCAGAAATAACCCTTTATACAATTTAGGCGGTACTTGACCCGTGAGCCATTTCAGTTTATAGAAAATAATCCCCAGTATAATCCAGATCAGTATATCCCATACATAAAACCCGGGGAAATCGACAGTCTCCACCTGCCATGCACGTTGCAACTGTTGGTGATACAAGCGGCAAAAGGAAGTGGTCTTATCTATTATCTCTCGTTCGGATTGAACTCTTAATAGCTGTGTATTTAATTCCTTTGGAAGTTGCTTGTATGCTGTGGTATTATTCGGGAGTTCGTATTGCTGTATGGCCATTTTATCATCAAGCAATTTCCTGTTACTGTTAAGATCAGCAATAAAGACACAAAGCAGAGACAGGCAGGCTAATCGGCTAACAGACCATTTACGTACAGTGAATAGCAGCATTCCACAAAGAGCATACATAAATAATATATCCCAGAACCAAAGCAACAGGTAAGCATGGCACAGTCCCAACAACAGCAGTATGCTCATCCGGCGGAAAAATAATTGACCACCCTGAACAGGTGGTAGTCTTTCCTGCCAAAGCATTAATCCGGCTCCAAACAAAAAAGAAAGTATTGCTCTGAAACTTCCATCCAGTAAAACAGATGTAAGCAACCAGTTGTAGGCGTCAGCGGTTTTAGCAGTTGCTAATAAATATGGGTTATTGAGCGCAGCGTAAGGAAGGCCAAATGCATAAACATTTACGAGCAGGATACCGGCGATGGCTATGCCTCTCCAGGCATCCAGATGCAGAAGACGGCAGGCAGAAGCTGGTGTGTTGGCTGTGTACATGCTGCTAATAAAATGCAGTAATCAGCAGATTCCACAAGAAAAGGATCACGCCCCGCCCTACACTTGTTTATTCAGCAAGTAAACGAGTTGTGGAAAGCTGCTGATGTTATTGCGACTCATCATCCGCCGGCGATGTGTTTTTACCGTCTCGATGCTGATGTCGAGCCGGCGGGCAATTTGTTTGGATGAAAGCCCCTGTGCAGCCAGTAAGGCTACTTCTTTTTCTCTGTCAGTAAGCTGCAGTATGGGCGTACTTGTCGTATTGCCATCGGTTTGCCGAAGAATACGAAGGCAGGCCATTTGTACGGCTACGAGCAGTTGAGAATCTGTATAGGGTTTTACGAGGTACATAACGGGGTCTGTTTCCGCAGCAGCCCCTACTGTTTTGGTATCAGAAAATGCGGTAAGAAAGATGATACTGCAGTTATAGAGTTGTTTCAATTGTTCCGCCAGTTCAATACCACTTACATCGCCACGCAAGCCAATATCGCAGATGACTACAGTAGGCCAGCCCTGAGGCTGACTGCTAAGGCGCAGGGCTGTGGCTGCATCACGGGCAATGCCAATGACTGTATAGTCCTCTTCTTCCAGCAGCACAGAAATGCTTTCTGCCGTGAGAAGCTCATCTTCTACGATTAATATTTTTTGTTCGATCATGTCAGTTTATTGTTGATCTGTATCCGGAATACCGTGCCGGCTGCAGCTGTCGTCTCCAGTTGCCCATCGAGCTGCTGCACCAGTGTACGTACCAATTTCATTCCAAATGACTGCGATTCGGTCGTGGTTTCGTTCATACCCCTTCCATTATCTGCTACCATCAGCTCAAGTGCATTTCCCTTCTGTTGCAGGCTTACCTGTACATGAGGCTGCTGACCGCCGGCAAAAGCATGTTTAAATGCATTTGTGATCAGTTCATTTACAATAAGACCGATAGGAATGGCCCTGTCTATATCCATGGTAACCATGGGCAGGTCAACGGTGGTCTCTACGGTCTGTGGTGAATGTCCAAAGCTTCCTGCCAGGGAGTTGCCCAGATTTCTCAGGTACTCTGTCATATCCACGGCTGCAAGTTCTTTATCCATGTAGAGTTTCTGGTGTATCATGGCCATGGCTTCCACGCGCGACCGGCCCTCATCCATTGCCTGGCGGGCTTCTTCATTTTCTGTCCGGTAGCTTTGCAATGACAGTAAACCCGAAACTACCTGCAGGTTGTTTTTAATGCGGTGGTGCAGTTCGCGTATCAGCGTTTCAATCTGATTGTTTTTGGATTGCAGTTCAGCGGCATGTTTTTTCTTATTGCGGTAGCCAAAATAAAAAGCTGTCAGCAGCAATAATGTCAGTGCCAGTGCCAGTAATAAATAAAGGAGTTGCTGATTTTTCTGGCTTAATAATGCTGCCTGCAGTTCCCTGTCTTTCTGTGCCAGTGCCAGCTCGGCTTCTTTTTTTTCTACTTCATACCGCGACTGGGCACGCAGAATACCCGTTATTTCATCCTGGGTTACCAGTGTATCACGCATGGCTATATAACCAGCCTGGTATTTATAGGCCTCCTCGTAATCGCCGGCTGATTTATAGTGTTCTGCGAGAAATTTATATGCATCCTTTTTACGGCTGCTATTCTCATCTTTCAGCATATCCAGCGATTCCAGCAGCAGTCGCTCTGCCTCTGCTTTGCGGCCAGTGCGCGAAAGCAGGCCTCCCAGCACATTCATGGTAGAGGCAATATCGTAGCGGGCCTCTGTTTGGCGTCTTATGGCAAGCGCTTCGCGCAAATGATTTTCCGACTCGGGATAGTGCTGCTGCTCCATGAGAAACATTCCATAGTTGTGATGCACCAGGCCGAGTCCTGGTTTTTCGCCGGTTTGTGTAAAGGCTGCCAGTGACTGTCTGTAGAAATAGTCAACCGAATCGAGTTTTTTCTGTGAAATACTAAGGTTGGCAAGATTGGAAAAATTATATCCCAGTGTTGTTTTGTTATTATACCTGGTAGCGAGCGCATTGGCCTGAAGAAAATAGGAACGGCTTTTTTCAAACTCATTCATGCGCATAAATACTAAAGCAATATTGTTGTACGACTGCATGAGGCCTCTCTCATCGCGCAACTTCTCTTTTATTCTTACACTTTCCAGATGCATATTAATTGCCTCCTCATGTCTTGCGGCTTCGTTGTACGAGTTGGCTTTATTCATGTAAAGGATAGAAAGCAATGTCTGATCGCCTGTCTTACGGGCCACTGCAATCCCTTCATCATAATGTTTCAGTGAGCGGGGAATATCTGCCAGGCGGCGATAAATGATACCCAGCCGGTTGTGTGTATCGGCTGTTTCGCTCTCCAGCCCTGCTTCTGTAAACAGCCGTAATGCCTGCTGGCAATTTTTTTCTGCATCCCGCAGACTGCCCATCGAATACTGATTGCGGGCCATCTGGCTTAATGCCTGTGCGCGACCTTTTGTATAATGAATATTGCTGGCCAGCTCAAGTGTAGAGGAGTCAACAGTAAGGGCCAGTTTGTATTGGTTCTGCCGGGCATACACTGCACTTATCTGCAGGTATGCGTCTACCTGGCCTTCCTGATTTTTTGTTTGCTGATACAATGCAAGCGCCTGCTGCGCATCTGCCAGCGGTTTATCTGTTTGCGTAGAAGGCCAGGCCTTACTGCGTTGCAGAAGGAGTACAGCCTTTTCTTTGAGGTCTGCAGAGCCCATTAAGAGGCTTGTGAGACTATCTGTACGAGATGGCTGTGCGTGCAATGCGGGCAACAGCATCCACACACAGAGTGCTACAATCAGGTTTTTCAATGAAATGTGTTGGTTTTGGTTTGGTCTCCAAATTTATCAATACAATTTCATTATTGACAGGTAGCAGCAGCATTTATCAGGTAAATGCTATATATATTTTAATTGTATTTTAAAAATTCATCAACTGTTGTACCGATTCATGCAGCCTGCTTTTGGCAAGAAAGTTTTTTTCGAGTTCAATATTGAAAGGAACGGGAGTGTCAAGCGATGCACAGCGGATTACAGGAGCATCGAGCCAGCTGAAGCAGTGTTGTGCAATCCATGCAGCTATTTCACCGGCAATACCTCCTGTAAGTGTGTCTTCATGCAATAACAACACACGGCCGGTACGCTGCACGGCCGCTTTGATGGCATCATAGTCCAGCGGCAGCAGGCTGCGCAGATCCAGTATATCAATAGATAATTGAGTATGTGCTGCTGCATATTCCTGTGCCCACAGCACGCCAGACCCATAGGTGATTATGCTAATATCTTCACCTGCCTGCACATGACGGGCTTTGCCTATTTCGATTTCATAATATCCATCGGGCACAGCACCGCTTACACCGCGATACAGCGCTTTATGCTCAAAAAACAATACCGGATTGGGATCATTGATGGCTGCAATCAGCAATCCCTTTGCATCAAATGGTGTACTGGGATACACTACTTTGAGTCCGGGTGTATGTACAAACCAGGCTTCATTACTTTGACTGTGAAAGGGACCAGCTCCCACGCCGCCGCCGGTGGGCATACGCACTACCACATCGGCCGGTTGTCCCCAGCGGTAATGTATTTTGGCAAGGTTGTTTACAATCTGGTTGAAGCCTGCTGTCACAAAATCTGCAAACTGCATTTCCATCATGCTTTTAAAACCCTGCAGGCTGAGGCCGAGTGCTGCACCTACAATTGCACTTTCACATAATGGTGTGTTGCGAACGCGTGCCTTCCCGAATTCTTCGAGGAAACCTTCGGTGATCTTAAAGGCCCCCCCATACCCCGCAATATCCTGACCCATCAGCACCAGGTTGGGGTGCTGATGCATGCTCATGCGCAATCCGCTCTGGATTGCGTCAATAAATCGCTTTTCGGCCGCAGGTTTATCGGCAGGTAGAGTATAATCAGCTGCAGCATTGTCAAGCCGATGGGCCGGCGTGGCTGTCACTTCTTTCCATTCTCCTTCGTGCAATACCCAGCTTGATGGTGCAGGAGCATATACATCATTAAGTTCGGCCTGCGTGTTTACCTGCAAGGGAGCAGAATCAAATCCCATAGCCAGTTCATGCTCTATCTGCTGCTTCATCTCTTCGCGTATGGCCGTTACATCGTCGGCCGAAAGTACCTGCTGCTCCAACAGGTATGTTTCATAGTTCTGTACGGGATCTTTTTTCTCCCATAATGTAAAAAGCTCGGCCGGTACATATTTGGTGCCGCTTGCCTCTTCATGTCCACGCATCCGGAATGTCATACATTCTACGAGATAGGGCTTTTGGTGACGAATGCAATAGTCACGTACACCACGTATGGTATCGTATACACCCAGCAGGTTATTGCCGTCTATCTGCACGCCTTCCATTCCATAACCGCGCGCACGATCTACCAGGCTGATGCACCGGTACTGCTCTGTAGTAGGTGTGCTGAGACCATATCCATTATTTTCTATTATGAAAATGACGGGCAGGTCCCATACCGCTGCCACATTGAGTGCTTCATGAAAATCGCCTTCACTGGTGCCCCCTTCGCCGGTAAAGGCAACAGAAACCTTGTTTTCGTGACGCAGCTTATGTGCCAGCGCCACTCCATCGGCAATAGCCAGCTGTGGGCCCAGGTGCGAAATCATACCACAGATATGATGAGCGCGGTTCCCGAAATGGAAACTACGCTCGCGGCCTTTACTATATCCATCCTGCGCACCCTGCCATTGTTTAAAAAGGCGGCTAAGCGGCATTTGCCGGGTAGTGAATACACCCAGGTTGCGATGCAGCGGCATGATCCATTCGTCTTCATCAAGAGCCAGTGTGGTACCCACAGCAATAGCTTCCTGACCAATACCGCTAAACCATTTAGAGATTTTTCCCTGGCGTAGCAGGATCAGCATTTTTTCTTCAATCAACCTTGGATAGAGGATGCTGCGGTAAAAATGGACAAGCTGCGCGTCTGTTAAATTTTTTCGATCAAAGGCCATACTGCGAATTTCATGGATTCGTTCTTAACTACCAACGGAGTTTTTGCCGTTTGCCCGATGGGTGGCCGGCAGGGCTGCTGTATTATTTTTAAGTTACTTTACACCATGTTTTCACCGTTAATTTCTTCTTTTCGCTGCCGTAAATCAATCATCTGCATTCTTTTGCTGGCCAGCATCCTGGCAGGCTCTCCTTTGCAGGCACAGCAACGCAGCAGCGATCCCTACTTTGTGACTTTTGAAGATCAGCTTACCACCCGGCTCTACCTGGCTAAAAAATATACTTCCCTGTCTCTCGAAGCACCGGAAGGTATTCAAAGCCTTAAATACCGTCCCAACAGCCTGTTGACGATGGGCATAAATGGCTCCTATAAATCCCTTTCCATGAGTCTGGGCTCAGGATTTGGTTTCCTGAATCCTAATAAAGACGAAAAAGGCAAAACAAAATCGTTTGACTGGCAAACACATATCTATACCCGCGATTGGGTTACAGATATTTATGGCCAGTTTTATCGTGGTTATTACCTCAACCAGGGTGTGCAGTCGGGCACGCGCGACCGCAGTTTTTATGTACGGCCCGACCTGCGGGTCAATCTGCTGGGCGGATCCGTATACCGGTTACTGAATGGGGAACAATTTTCTTACCGTGCCGGTTTTCTGCAAACGGAATGGCAAAAAAAATCAGCCGGTTCAGCGCTGATCGGCGCAGAAATCTATTATGGACGAGCCAAAGGAGACAGTGCGCTGGTACCGGCTGCGGTGGAAGGCTATTATCCACAGGCAGGCATTGATCGGGTACGGTTGATAGAGCTGGGCCCCGGAGTGGGTTATGCTTATACATATGTATGGCAGGAGCATCTTTTTGCAACCGGCAGTGTTACGATGAACGGTGATATCAGTTTTGTAAAAGAAGAAAAACCCGAAGGCAATGCAAACCGGGTCAGCTTCAGTCCAAATGCCACGCTGCGCGTTGTAGCTGGTTACAATAGCGAGCAATGGGCCCTTACCGTATCCTGGTTGCATAATAGCACCAATGTAAAAGGGCGGTCTTCTAACCTGGAGTACCGGATTAAAACAGGCGATTTCCGTATTACTATTGCCCGCCGCTTTACACCGGGTCGCAAACTGAAACGCGACCTTGATTCGGTGATCGAAAAACTGCCCTGATTTTTCTGAAATGGCCGGCTGGCACAATTTTTTACCCATATCCACATGCAGCGATATTTCTTAACGGTTTTTTGTCTGGCATTTTCCATGCTCACGGCTCTTGCGCAAACACCTGCGGAGAGGGATTCTTCTGTAAGCCGTCACTATGATACCTACCGGCGCCATATTACTGCACGTGGATTTCTTTCCAAGAAATATACGGATGTAAGCCTGCGGGGTCCGCGACCCTTTCGCGCACTTCACTACCGGCCCAATAATGCATTCAATGCCGGTGTGGGAGCCAGCTATGGAGCAGTCACACTTAACCTCGGATTCAATCTTGGATTCCTGGACCAAAAAAGAGATGAAAGGGGAAAAACGCGTTTTCTCGACCTTCAGTCGCATATTTATACGCGCAAATGGGTCATAGATCTGTATGGCCAGTTCTATAAAGGCTACTACCTGACCCCGCGAGGCACTGCTGCGCCGGCCAATCATCCTTATTATCTGCGCCGCGATATGGATGTGATGGTGTTGGGAACATCTGTATACCGGCTGCTGAGTCCCGCCCGATTCAGTTATCGTGCTGCATTTTTGCAAACGGAGTGGCAACAGCATTCTGCCGGTAGCTGGCTCGTTGGTTTCGAAGCGTATCATGGCCAGGTAAAAGGCGACAGTGCACTGGTTCCTTCACTGATTGCCGCCAATTATTCGCAACGAGATATACATAAACTTCGCTTTACCGAGTTTGGTCCGGGAATTGGCTACGCCTATACTGCTGTATGGAAACGTCATTTTTTTATAACCGGTAGCCTTAGCCTGAATGGTGACCTTAGTTTCGTACGCGAATACAAAGAGAATACATCGCAGCAAAAAACCTCGATCAGCCCGAACATCAGCTTTCGGGCGGTAGCCGGCTACAACAGTCATCGCTGGAGTGCAACGATTTCGTGGGTAGATCAGGCACTCAATCTGCGCGGCCCGCTGTCATCGCATGAATACCTGGTACGCACGGGTAATATCCGTTTCACAGTAGCGAAACGTCTGCAACCCGGCAGACGTCTGCGGGAGCGTCTTAAACGTATTGAATAAAAGAAAATATCAGCCCTGTTCCCGCTCACGCCGCTGCCGATCTTCTTCGCGGAAAAGAGTGGATGTAATAAATGTAAGCAGGAGGCTGAAAAGAAGACCCCAGCCAAAAGAGTCGATCTTAAAGCCATCTATCCACTCGCTGGCCAGTAAAACCATTAGCGTATTGATGACAAACAAAAACAGGCCAAACGTAAAAAGAGTGAGCGGCAGCGTAAGTAAAATAAGTACAGGACGAAGAAATGCATTCAGCAATGCCAGCACCAGTGCAAACCAGATGGCAGTGCCATAACTTTTTATGTGCACACCCCGCAATATCTGAGATAAGATATATGTCACAGCGGCTATAACCAGCAATCTTATGATGAGTCTCATACTATAAATGTATTACAAAGGTGCCGATATTTTGAATAGTTAACAGTGAACAATTGACAGGAAACAGGATTCCTGTCAACCGACCACTGTTAACTGTCAACTATTATACAACAACCAGTTCATAAAATTCCTCTGGCCGCAGATATTTCTGTGCCAGCTCGCGCAACTCTTCTGCTGATACATTTTTAATCGTATCAATAGACCGGTAAAAATAGTCTTCGCCCAGGCCATTGAGGATAATATTCTTCCAGCGTGAAATAATCTGGAAGGGGCCATCGAGGTCGCCCAGCAAACCACCCATCATATAATTGCGTACCAGCAACAGCTCTTCATCATCTACCAGTTCTTCACGCAGCTCCTGCATTTCTTTATATACTTCTGCAATGGTAGCATCTGTTACATCTCGTCCGGCTTCGGTGCTGATCATCCAGGCAGAATGCTGCTGATGATTTTGCAGATAGCTGTGAATGCCATAGGTATACCCCTTGTCTTCCCGGATGTTGAGCATGAGCCGCGATCCGAAAAAGCCGCCAAACAATGTGTTTAAAACAAGTGTTTTCAGAAAATCGGGATGATGCCTGTTGGGGAAAGGACTTGCCAGGCGGATAGAGCCCTGCACACCTTTTTCATCATTGATGACGCGATATTTTTTTTCACCCGAGGGGTTCAATGGATGGTCAACCGCCGGAACACTTCCCTGGGGCAGATCGCCAAAATTATCATTGAGCAGCTGCTCGAGGTTGGCGGGCAGCCGGCCGGCCACAAACATGATCAGCCGGCCCTGCTGATAATAGCGCTTATAAAAATCAACCAGCTGGTTCTGCTGCACAGTATCGAAATCTTCGAGCCGGGTATACTTGCCATATGGATGATCTTCGCCAAACAGGTAAGCATCAATAAGGCGGTTTGCCACAAAATCACTTTTCTGCAGATTTACCCGCAGCCGCTGTTTCATATTCTGTTTGTAAATGGCCAGCTCTTCTTCGGGAAGTGTAGCATCGGTGAGCAGTTCACGCACCATGGGCAGCAGCTCTGTCACATACCTGGTAAGAGTATGCAGCGAAAGAGTGGCTGTTTCATTGTAACAGGCGCGGTTGAGGTAAGAACCATAATAATCAAAATGCTCATTTATCTGAAATGCAGTGTGGCGGGTAGTGCCGTTTTTGAGCAGAAAATTGGTACTGGCTGCTATGAGATTCTGGGTTTCCATGGCGTTGCCGGCATAAAACACCCATTCAATCGACATCACCTCTTCTGCACCAGCTTCTATCGTATATACTTCTACCCCATTTTTAAGCACCAGCTTATTATATGGTTTCAGGTGCAGGTTGAAGTTGACCGCATCTACTATGGCGGGAGCGTTTTTCCGATCGGGCATAAATATTCCTTTCTTCTACTTGTTTAAAATGATTGATCAATTGGCCGCATGATAATAAATAGTGTTGCTGTTGCTGTCTTTAAACAGGCGGCGGCTTTCCTGAAGAATATCTTCCGGTGTTACAGAGGCATATTTCTCCAGTTCAAAATTCATCCACGCAGCATCGCCCAGCAGTTCGTAATAAGCCAGGCTATTGGCCCGGTTCATAACGCTCATGTCTTCAAAAGCAATCATGCTTTCCGTTTTATTCTTCACCTTCTGCAGCTCATGTTCGCTGACCAGCTCTGTCTTCATCTTTTCCAGCTCCGCTTCAACAGCGGCTTCGGCTTCGGCATGTGTTATTCCTTTTACCAGCTTTCCTTCGATACAAAGCAGACCGGCATCTGTGCTGCCGAAATGATAACATTCAATATTGCTGAATAATTTTTTCTCTTTTACCAGCACCTGGTGCAAACGCGAGGAAGCACCGCCACCCAGGATATCGCTCAGCAGATCGGTAATATAATAGCGGCGATCGAGCCGTGATGCCATATGCCAGCATTTGTAAAAAGCATCCAGCGGCACAGGCGCTTTAATATCGAGACGATGCGCTTCTTTTTGTTCGGGCTCTTCGGGCAGGTTACGTTTATATTTTTCTCCGGCAGGAATCTCGCCAAACCATTTTTCTGTCAGTGTCTTTACCTGCTCTGTAGTCACATTGCCGGCAACGACCAGCACGGCGTTTACAGGGCGGTAGTGTTTAAAGAAAAAATCTTTTACATCCTGCAGTTGAGCATTTTCGATGTGCGACAACTCACGGCCAATGGTCATCCAGCGGTAAGGATGGCGCTGAAATGCCAGCTCACGCATTTTATGCCATACATCGCCATAGGGCTTGGTAAGATAATGTTCTTTAAATTCCTCGCATACAACCTTACGTTGTACATCGAGGCTTTTTTCACCAAACGCGAGTGAAAGCATGCGATCGCTTTCGAGCCAAAAAGCTGTTTCCAGGTTTTCGGCAGGCAATTGTATATAGTAATTGGTCAGGTCATTGGTCGTATAGGCATTATTCTCTCCTCCTGCCATCTGCAGGGGTTCGTCATAACTTTCAATGTTGACAGACCCGCCAAACATGAGGTGCTCAAACAGGTGAGCAAATCCGGTTCGCTGCGGATCTTCATCTCTTGCGCCTACATCGTACATAATATTCATAACAGCCATAGGAGTGGATGTGTCGGGATGTACAATTACCCGCAGTCCATTGGCCAGCGTGAAGCGTTCAAACTGTATCATAAGTGGAATAACATCTGTTAATGTCAAAAGTTGATCTGTGCCTGGTCCGGCATCCTTTACACCTCAGGCCGCCAGGCGCTTTCTTCGGTATAAACGTATGGAATCCCCGGGCCGGGGCCAGCCAGCAAAAGTATTGAAAAACACACAGATCGGTTTTGTCAGGGGTGGTTTCATTGCGCTTTCAGCATCATTTAGCCCACTATTGAAGCCCTTTATCCGGGATATTTTGCGTTTCGGCGGCAAAATCTCCTGCAGAAGGTGCAGATATGCGGAGATAAACCCTGCCCGCCTTTCAGACCAGGTACTGCTGTTTAGCGGATTACCTGAGTTAAGCGGCCTGCTGTTATTTGATGCTTTTTACTTTAAAATCAAATTGCACGAGCTCTCCGTTTCTCCGGATAATGAGGCGCAGTTTTTCGTTGGTCGACTGCAGGGCAGATTTATACTGGTCAAAATTGAGTGAAAAATTATTATTGACCGCCATTACTTCATCTCCTTCTTTGATTCCCGCTTTTGCGGCAGGTGAGCCAGGCGCTACATCGCCGATCATGATCCGGTCTCCTATATAGTATAATTCGATGCCGGAGTAAGAGTAATCGAAAGGATCGCGGAAATGTGAATTGGGTGTAATGTGAATATCGCGCTTATCATAGTTATAGATCACATTGAACCGCCGGAATATATCGTTTCCGATAAGTCCACCCAGATAGGGATAAGAGGTAACATTATAGTTGTCGTCAAAAACATAGGTAGGTACATTCCGGAAACGAAACGGGCCTATCTTAAGTTCCTTTACCACGGTTACAAACATGTCGAATTTGCCGCCGATGCCTTCTCCCTGCTTGGGCAGCAGTTTGCGTTTGCGGTTCAGCAGGGCACTGTCTTCTATAAAATCCTGTGTGAGCATCAGGCAGAGTCCGGCGCCAATATCATGCAGGAACCGCGCATTGTGAACCCCGTCATCTTTGATGCGCGCGTAATGGACAGGCAGTGTACCCAGAAACGGCTTGATGAGATAGCCTCCTTTAGGATACCGGATCATTCCTTTGCTGCAGATCTCAATACGCAGGCTGTCATAATTCACTTTTACAATATAACGGCTCAAAAGGCCATAACCAATGATTCCGTCTACCCGTATTCCATAGACGCTGGAGAGGACAGAATAATCGTTGACATGGAAATTGAGGCTGTCGACATTAAGATTGGGGAAACGGAGTGTGCGGTTATAGAGAAAACCAACCTTTCTGATACCGGCAATACCACGTATCGTGCGGTCCGAAGGCTCTGGCTGAAGACCAAGAGCTATGACGGTAGAAGAATCCAGAGAAATACCGCTACTACCGCTATCCAGTACAAAATTGAGCGTATCGGGAAACTTATCCAGCAGGGCAGAAAGAATCACCACACCTCCTGTCATTTGCTGAAAGGGTATGCGGGTAAGCAGGCGTGATGTAGGCTCTACAAACTCTTCCTGTCCCTTTGCCCCAAAGAGGCTTAGCAGGCAACATAAAAGAGCCAGGGCCTGTTTTCTCATTTTCATATGACAATACAGGTTAGCAGTTCTGATTGATTAGGACAAGCCCATTCTCCCAAAAGATGCAGGAAAACCATAATAACTCTAAATTTAATTAATCAGGCCCCCTTTCCCAAACCGGCGCCCCCTTTTGTTGTTATAGCATCGTATTTTTGCACCTGGCGGGCCTAAGCCCCTAAAATTGAGCCGCATGGTATTATCCGAACTTTTGGAAAAAGCAGCAAACTTTGGTTTCCTGACAGTAGAAGAAGGAGTTTATCTCTATCATAATGCACCGCTGACCGACCTTATGTTTGTGGCGGATGAGCTGAGAAAAAAGCAGGTTCCGCATGGCAAAGTCACCTGGCAGATAGACCGTAATGTGAATACAACCAATGTGTGTATCGCCAACTGTAAGTTTTGCAACTTCTTCCGCATTCCCGGCCATCCCGATGCCTATATCACGGATATGCCCACCTATCGTCAAAAAATCAGCGAAACGCTCAAATATGGGGGCGATCAGTTGCTTCTGCAGGGCGGCCACCATCCTGAGCTGGGACTTCAATTCTATGTAGATACATTTCGACAGATAAAAGCCGAGTTTCCCGATATCCGCCTGCACGCCCTGGGACCTCCGGAAGTAGCGCATATTACCAAACTGGAGAAAAGCACCCATCACGAAGTGCTGAAAGCGCTTAAAGAAGCCGGCCTCGACTCTTTGCCCGGTGCCGGTGCCGAAATCCTGATAGACCGTGTTCGCCGCCTGATCTCAAAGGGAAAATGTGGCGCCCAGGAGTGGCTCGACATCATGCACGAAGCACACAAACTGGATATTACCACATCTGCCACGATGATGTTTGGCCATGTTGAAACCATCGAAGAGCGTTTCGAACACCTGGTACGCATCCGCGAAGTACAGAGCCGTAAGCCCGAAGGAGCCAAAGGATTTCTGGCCTTCATTCCCTGGACATTTCAGGACGTAGATACCCTGCTTACACGCATTCGTGGGGTACATAACCTTACTACGCCCGAAGAGTATATCCGTATGATCGCCCTGAGCCGTATCATGCTTCCCAATATCAAAAATATTCAGGCCTCCTGGCTTACTGTAGGTAAGCAAACTGCACAGGTTTGTCTGCAGAGTGGGGCCAACGATTTTGGCTCTATCATGATCGAGGAAAATGTAGTAAGCGCAGCGGGTGCGCCCCACCGTTTTACCTACAAAACCATACAGGATGCCATCCGGGAGGCAGGCTTTGAGCCACAACTGCGCAATCAGCAATATGAGTGGCGCGCCATTCCCGAAACCATCGAAGAGCAGGTAATCAATTACTAAAGCACACGTATTAATGAAATCGCCCAAAACGTTTCAGTTGTTTCGCAAAGTAGCCCTGGCAGAGGGAATCTCTTTCCTCGTGCTTCTTTTTATAGCAATGCCGCTTAAATATTTTGCATCTATTCCCATGGCCGTAACCATTGTAGGCGGATTGCATGGCCTTTTATTTGTCGCTTTTATTGTACTTGCCTGGGAAACAAGAAATGAATATAAACGCAACTGGATCTGGCTGGGTAAGGCTTTTGTTGCTTCCATTCTTCCTTTCGGCACATTTGTAATGGAAAAACAGTGGAAACGCGAGCAGCAGGAAGCCACCGGTATCAGCAAGTAATCAGTTTATCAGTTGCAGCAGCTGCAATTGTTCATTTATCAATGCCATAGTGGCCCGGCTGCCTTTTTGCAGGCTGCCCGTTACAGTTGAATCATTCAACAGCTTTGCCGGATACAACGAACACATGCGGATGGCTTCTGCCGGTTCTATACCCGCATGTTGAACCAGGTTTTGCAGCGCTTTGATGGTTGTCAATGCCGACCCGCTCAAAATACCATTGGCTTCATATTTATCTCCCGCGAGGTAATGCTGATAATAACCGCTGGTTGTATCTGTAACGGCATCTGTAATGACAAAAAGGCGATCGCCAATTACTTTTTTGGCAATACGCAGCGCGGCATAGTCTACATGATAGCCATCGGGAATAATACTCACCATCACCCGTTCATCTTCCATAGCAGCACCCACCAGGCCGGGTGCGCGATGCTGTAGCGGTGTCATGGCGTTATACAAATGTGTTACCGCAGTTATGCCCCTGCCAAATGAGCGCCTGGCTTCTTCGTAGGTTGCATTGCTATGGCCTGCTGAAATGATCACGTCATATGAGCTGATCAGCCGTAGCAGCTCTTCGCTTATCAGTTCAGGAGCAAGCGTGATAAAACGAATCACTCCACGACCGTAATCAAGCAGTTGTTTTACCTGCTGAGCAGTAGGAATGTGAATGAATTTCTCTATATGCGCCCCCTTACGCAGGGGGTGAATCCAGGGGCCCTCTGCGTGTAACCCCAATACGCCCTGCCCACCAGCCTGCCAGTAGGCACGCACAGCATCTATGCTATTATAAAAAACGTCATAACTATTGGTAGCCACGGTGGGCATACACCAGGCTGTGCCTCCGCTCCGGCAATATTGTACCAGGCGTGTGAGCGATTCTGGCTCCGGGTATTCTGCCAGCAGCCGGCCACCGGCACCATAAATCTGCAGATCCAGAAATGCTGGTATAAGCCAGCTGTCTGCCGCGTATGTTTCTATTGCTACTCCCGGAGGAATCGCGTTTTGTGGTATAAGATCTGCAATAATACCGCTCTCATCGGCCAGCACAGCATAATCCTGCAGCCAGTTGTAACCGGTAAATATGCGTGGAGCACAATGTGCAATCATAGTTTCGTCTATTTGAAAACTCCGTTTAGTCAAGCGACCAGAACCGGCCAAACAAACCCAGGTATTTCTCTTTGCTGCGCGGTACGGCTATTGCCGCTTTCTGATCTCCCTGCAGAGGTACCGGTACTTCGCGTTTTTCAAAATAAGTAACCTGTACACGCGAAAACAAAAAGCTATTGGTAAACTCAATTACAGGAGGCGAACTGATCTGCGCTTGCTTGTCGGCCTGGAATTTTACAAAATCATCATAAGAAGGCCGGGTAAACCATGCAGCCAGAATAACCGCTGCTATAAAGAGGAATACCACATTTCTGAATTTCATGCGGGCATTTTTTTAAAGGTAGGAATTTGTATTGGTTGACAGTTAACAGTGGACAGTTGACAGGCATTTCTTTTAAACTTTTGAATGAATCCCCTTCATTAGCACATAAGCACATTTATCACATTAGCACATTAACTTCAAATCCATCTCTATTATCCTGTTACAAACCTGTACCCTATCCCTTTGATCGTAATTATCTCCAGTGCAGGGTCATCTTTAAGGTAACTGCGTAGTTTGGTAATATATACATCCAGATTGCGGCTATTGAAAAAAGAATCATTACCCCAGAGCAGGTTAAGAATGTCTTTGCGGTCAATTACTTTATCCCTGTTTTCAGCAAGGAGTTTCAGGAGCTCGCTTTCGCGGTAAGAAAGTTTCCGTTCTTCCACGCCATTGCTCAATACCTGGCGGTTGAGATGAAACACAAGGCGGCCAAGATTTACACTGTCGCCTGTCAGCTTTTGAGGCGCTTCGGTCTTACGGCGAAGCGCATTCTGAATCCGCACAATCAGCTCTTCCATACTAAATGGTTTGCGGATATAATCATTGGCCCCCAGCCCAAATCCCTTTACCACATCTTCGGTCTGTATTTTGGCTGTAAGAAAAATAATGGGCACTTCTTCGTCGAGCTGACGAATTTCGTCTGCAATTGCAAACCCGTCTTTATTGGGCAGCATTACATCCAGTACACATACTTCGGGTTGAAATTTTTTGAAGAGGTCTACAGCCCGGGCGCCATCACTTTCCATGGCTACTTCAAAGCCCCTGCTTTCCAGACTTTCTTTTACAATTTTGCCCAGGAAGAGCTCGTCTTCCACATACAGTACTTTTATGTTGCTCATTTGTAAAGGGTGGCGCTGTCAGACACTGCGCTGATTTTTGGGTATGATAATGGTAAAGGTACTACCAATTCCTTCATGTGAGTCAAGGCTGATAGTGCCGCCATGCTGTTTTACCACCTGGGCCACATAACTCAGGCCCAACCCATGTCCCTTTGCATTGTGTGTGTCGCCGGTAGGCACACGGAAGAATTTTTCAAATACTTTATTGAGATAGCCGGCTGGTATGCCAATTCCATTATCGCTCACTTTCAACTCTACTTCGCCTTCGCGGCCAGTCAGCTGTACCCGGATGCTGGGATTTTCCTTACTGTACTTGAGGGCAGTGTCGAGTAGATTAAACACCACACTTTGCAGGTGCAGCCTGTCGCCCCTGAGTTGTAGTGAGCCACTGGTCTCAACGGTTATCTGTCCCCTGTATTTTTCTGTCTGCAGACGCAGAGAAGACACCACCTCATCTACCACCTGGCCCAGGTCAAATACTTCCTGCTTCAGCTCTACATCTTTCTTTTCAAACATTGACAGTTTCAGCACCTTATCGACCAGCAGGCTCAGGCGCTGCAATTCATTCTGGGAAATATCGAGATACTCTCGTGTGCGCTGGGGATCCTGTATGGCATTGAAGTTTTTGAGCGCTTCTATGGCCACGCCCACCGTGGCAATCGGCGTTTTAAGCTCGTGGGTGATGTTGCTCATCAGATCACTCTTCATCTGCGAAAGGCGTTGCTGACGTAAGAGGTTGCGATACAGGAAAATAAAGCTCAGCAGGGTAATGCCGACGAGGAAAACAGAAAACAGGATGGGTAGCCGGATCTTTTTTAATAAAAAGGGTGCCGGAGAGTCCATCTCTGCCTGGTAACGTTGGTGATTTAAAAAAGAGGGCCTGAAAGTAACCGAATCCATCTGGGCAGACACATTGGGAACGGCCTTATGAATAGTAAATGATACGTTGAGTTTTTCCTGCTGCATCGACTGGCTGAGCTTTTGTGTCAGTATCGGCAGGGGCAGGCTGTCTGTCAATAATGAGTCGAGCCGCAGCAGTACCTGGTCGCCGCGGTCGTTGGTGATATAAATTGTGTTGACCTCGACAACACCCGACCGCCGGGCAGAGTCGTTTGACTCGGGCTTTCTGACAGAAACTTTTTTAGGACTCAGTCTGCCTATTGAAATGGACTGTGGTGCCTGCATCCAGGCAGCAGAATCTCGCCCAATATTTTCCCTGACAGGTGGCTTTATCACGACCATTTCACGGATGCGCGAAGGATCAATGGAATCGAGATTAAATTTGAATGCATGACCCGAGTCCGGCACCACCCTACCTGTCGATGACTGGAGCGTGATTTTCATATTAGCTATGCGCGCCTGCTTGCGACGGATGCTATCGGCGATGGAGCTTTGCGCGAGCAGACGTACTACATTGCTGGCTTTTTCATTATAAGCCGTCCTGGGCATCGCTCTTTTTATATTAACAGCAGCAGCAACGGTATCTTTCAGCACCCGTTGAATCTGGCTCAGGTTTATAGAATCCTGCACATCGCGTACAGCCTCCCGCAGCAGAAAGTTGACCCGCGTTTCAAGCACGTTTTTTTCCCGACGGTAATTTCCCCTCAGCCAATAGGCCTGAAAACCGGTAATGATGAGCATTACCAGCACCATCAATAACACCATCCATCTCAGTCGTACCATTGGTTGCAGGTTGTTGTGGAAACAAAAGTAGGTAATCGGTTTTTAGCAGCCATTGCATCTTAACCTTTATTAACCTAAATCCAAGGTGTATTAACCTCCTGACCTGAACAGGACTTTTAGCTTTGGGCACTAATCATTTTATAAACAATGAAGAATGTAATTCTGGGTGTTGCCGCCCTTTGCGGCACATTTGCCTCTGAAGCGCAACAGAAAGAAGGCAGGATCGTTTACCAGCGCAAAGTTGTTATCAATATTCAGTTCGGCGGACCCGGTACGGGTGATATTCCCCCGCAGACAAGGGTTACGCAGTTTGAGCTCAATTTTGCCAATGGCCAGATGGTCTTTCAGCAAATGGAAGATGATGCTCAGGATGAGTTAGCCGGCAGCAGTGGTGGTGTTGTAATTCGTACGATTGGCAGTAGTGCAGAAGATGTTACTTTCTTCGATTTCGCCCAAAGCCGTAAGGTAGAACAACGCGACTTTTTCGATAAACGATTCCTGATAACAGACAGTATCCGTAAAGGCAACTGGAAACTGACCGATGAAACTAAAACCATTCTCGATCACCAGTGCCGCAAAGCGGTCTCACAACGTATCGGAAAACGTTCCATCATGAATATGCAAAATGGAAAAATGGAACGTAAAGAAGTAGATGATACCACCACCATAGAAGCATGGTTTACCACCGATATTCCGGTAGCGGTAGGCCCCGATGTGGCCGGACAACTGCCTGGCGCCATTCTGGAGCTGACGAGCGACAACGGGCGCTCCGTATACCAGGCTATTGAAATTTCTCCTAAAGCCAATATCAAAGCCATCAAAGAACCTTCCAAAGGCAAAAAAGTGAATCAGCAGCAATTCACGGAAGAACGTAATAAAATGCTCGATGAAATGCAACGCAATGGAGGGGGCACAATACGGTTCCGCAGTTCATAATAATTAACCGGCATATATAAAAAAGGGGCAGCACGCTGTCCCTTTTTTATTTGAGAAAATATCTGTCTCCTTTAACAAACAAACCACTATGAAACTGGCCGGCTATTGCTTAATTTTACGCTTATGAAACAACTTGCCTGCCTGGTGTTACTTTTCTGTCTCGGCTCTCATACGCTGTTGCGGGCAGATAATGTGAGCAGCATTACTGCGCAGGATCCCATCGTAGCATTCTGGACCTGGTTTCAACAACATCAAAACCGGCTTCGCCTGTTTGAATCAGATCCCGGTAAATACCTGCAGGAAATCCATACCCAGGTCAAAAAAATCGGCGATGGGCTTACAATCGAGCTTGAACCGCCTCAAAACGGCATTATCAACCTCACTTTCTCTGCAGATGGCGATCAGGAGCTTTTTCCGCTTGTACGCTCCATCGTTGATAAAGCCCCTCCCATCAAAGGCTGGCATTTTATTGCCTTCAGGCAGCGAGCAGATCTGTCGCGCGCAAAATCTATGCAGCTGAAAGTGGGTACACTTACCCTAGATCCGCAAAGCATGAAGTTTTTTCCGGTTGTAACAGGCGACACGCTGGATATTATCATATATGTAAAAGGGCTGACACAGGCCAACTATGCAGATGTATCCTACCATGGCCTGCTGCTATTAGACAATCTGCTGGGAGAATATGATTGTGTGATGAAGGTGCGCAGTTATGACTTTCATCCCATGCCGGCTAAAAAAGAAGAACTGGATACCCTGCAGCCACTTCTTGAAATAGCCAGTTATGTGGATCGTTTTCATGCCAGCCGAAAACCCCGATAATTAACCTGCCATGCACCTTCGCATTTTTTCGCTGCTGACAATATTACTTGCATGGGCACATACCGGCCATGCACAGCAAAGCACAGAGACAGTTCCTGTTTTTTTTAAAACCAATAGTTCTGTTATCGATCCACGCTACTACCCCAAACTGGATGCTATTGGCAGCATTTATGCCGGCGATGAGTCTGCTTTTCTCAAAATTTTTGGTTTTGCCGATCCTGTCGGCAGGGCCACTTACAATGATTCTCTTTCCGAACGTCGCGCCCGGGCCGTATTGGAATATCTCAACAAACGGTTTGATATCGACAGCAGCCGGTTATTTGTAACCTGGCTGGGCGAAGAAACCGATGCATACGATCTGCACTTTCCCGAGGCTCATATACAACAGCGCTGTGTAGATGTGGTAGTCTATTTCCGTAATCCACTGGTCCGGTAATCGTAAACCGCCTATAAGTAAAGAATCATCCTTACAAACATCGCCTTGCATTCTGCTGCACGTAATTCTACTGTGGAGATTTTTTCTGCCTGCAGCATCTTCTTCAACATAAATATTTGATTATTCCGTCTTATCTTTCTCCTCCATTTATCAACAATGCACAAGCCGCTTTTCGAAGATCAGGTTTTTGAAAAAAAAGATTTCAGTGCAACCGGCTTCCCACTGGGAGAATACGATAATTGTCATTTTATCAACTGCAACCTGGCAAACACCCAGCTGGACTCATGCGTATTCAGTGAATGTATTTTTACCGGCTGCAACCTGAGTACCGCCGGTCTTCAGGCAACCTCGCTACGCGATGTAAATTTTGAGCAATGCAAGCTCCTTGGCCTTCATTTCGACACCTGCGATAAGTTTCTTATTGAATTTTCGTTCGACAATTGTGTAATGGACCTTTGTACATTTTATCAGCTTCGTATCAGGAAAACTGTTTTCCGCAACTGCTCTGTAAAAGAAGCCGATTTTACGGAGGCTGATCTTGGCGCCGGTGTTTTTGATGGGTGTGATCTGCAGCATGCACGCTTTGACCGTACCAATCTCGAAGGAGCCGATTTTCGTACTGCATTCAATTATATCCTGGACCCCTCTGTCAATAAAATCAAAAAAGCACGGTTTTCCCTGGCTGGCCTGCCGGGATTACTGGCGCATTATGATATCAATATCACTCATTAATTATTTAGCCACCTGTAAACCTTTCCCAAGCACCACCCATCATCCAATGCAGCAACTAATCCTTCCCCGGAAATGGACCGGCTATTTTCGTTTTGGCACCGCCTATTCACTCAATCAACAGTTATTACGCGTTGCCTTCGAGCTGGAACTTAATTTCAATAATTTCCTGTTTGACGGAATATGTACAGATGAATATACTGCACAACTATTTGACGGTCCCGCTCATGTAAAAGGTGAGTATGACGAGCATACAGTTCAGTTTGTAAAAAAATATCCGGCATTACTGGCCATTGATGACAATGACAAGGTATATGTTGATCACAGCCAGCCGCCCGCACCCATTTTTTATAAAGGAAAAATCAGGAAGCACTGGTGGACCCGTCGCCTGTATGCAACAGGCATATGGACCATCACCGTGCTGGCTCCAGATTATAATGGGTCGCCTGTAACACGCACTGTTGACGGTCGATGGAAAATGTGGGCCAGCTCCTCTAAATAAAAAGCAACATCGGAATACCGGTGTTGCTTTCAATAAAACTTATACACGTTCAGCAGCGTTCGTTACTTTAATTGCTCCGCTTTGTAACCGGCTTCCGTTACCGCCTGTATTACCACGGCCCCTTCTATAGGTGCCTCTACTGTCAGCTTTTTATCAGGGTCTGTCACATCTACCGTCCAGAGCCCCTCACCTACCCGCTGGTTCAGGTAAGGCGTTACTTTTTCAATGCAGCCACTGCATTTGATATTCGTTTTGAATGTTTTTGTTTCCATATTTATTTCTGTTTAATCGCTTTTGCAAAGCTATCAGCAGTCTAAAAACACGTTGTTACATAATATAGGCACCGGCTTATATAATTTTAAGCCCCTTATAAACGCGTCCATTTCAGCCGCAGGCTATTGGCTACCACACTTACGCTGCTGAGCGCCATGGCCGCACCAGCCAGCATTGGATCAAGTTGAAAACCGTTTATGGGCGCGAGTGCCCCTGCTGCTATAGGTATACCGATCAGGTTATAGATAAATGCCCAAAAAAGATTCTGACGGATGGTGTTTACGGTTTTACCCGAAAGGCGGAGTGCATGAGGCACGGCCAGCAGGTCGGAAGTAACCAGGGTCATCCTCGCTACATCCATGGCTATATCGCTCCCTTTGCCCATGGCTATGCTCACATCGGCCTGCGCCAGTGCCTGGCTGTCGTTGATACCATCGCCCACCATGGCTACTACTTTGCCCTGTACCTGCAACTGTTTAATAAATCCGGCCTTATCTGCAGGCAGCATCTGCGCCCTTACCTGTTTGATGCCCACTTCGGCAGCGATGGCCAAAGCAGTGGTTTCATTATCGCCGGTAAGCATAAATACTTCAATACCTCTTTGCTGCAAAGCGGCAATCGCTTGGCGCGAAGATGGCTTGAGTTTATCGGCTACAGCAATAGCCGCCACACGTTTATTATCTTCTGCTACCTGTATAATTGTATACGCCTTTTGCTCCCAGTCTTTCAGTTGCTGACTAAACTGCATAGAAGGTCCGTCGGTTGCTTTTTCCAGTAATTTATCATTTCCCAAGCGGTATTCTTTCTGGTTATAAACGGCCCGAATGCCCATGCCTGTGATGTTTTCAAACTCATCCAGCTCAACCGGTTTTACCTGGCGGCTTTGCAGGCCTGCTACAATTGCCTGCGCCAATGGGTGGGCAGATCTTAACTCCATGGCAAGCAGCACCTGCAGTACCATGCCGGCATCAGCCGCAGGCTCAAGATAAAGGCCTGCCAGATCAGGATGCCCCTGGGTGATGGTGCCCGTTTTATCCAGTACAATGGCGTTTACCTTATGAGCCAGCTCCAGACTTTCGGCATCTTTTATCAGGATATTGTTTTCGGCACCGCGACCAATACCTACCATGATGGCGGTGGGAGTAGCAAGACCCAGTGCACAGGGACAGGCAATGACCAGTACGGTAATAGCCGCCAGTATACCTCCACTCAGTCCATTGGGCCCGCCCCACACAAGCCAGGCCAGTAAGGTAACCAGTGCAATGCCCATTACCACAGGCACAAATATGCCGGCCACCTTATCTGCCAGTTTTTGTACAGGAGCTTTACTTCCCTGCGCTTCCTGCACCATCCGGATGATCTGCGCCAGCAAAGTCTCTCCGCCTACTTTTTCTGCCTCAAATACAAAACTACCTTTTTGATTAAGCGTACCGGCAAATACGGCCGCTCCCGGCCTCTTTTCAACCGGTATGGGTTCGCCCGTAATCATGCTTTCATCTACAAATGAATCGCCACGCTGTACACGGCCATCTACAGGAATTTTATCACCAGGTTTTACCAGTATTTTATCACCGGCCTGCAGCACATTTAAGGGTACTTCTTCATGATCGCCACCATCATTCACACGTGTCACAAACCGTGGCTGCAATCCCATCAGCTTATGAATAGCAGAAGAAGTCGAGTATTTAGCTCTTTCTTCAAGCAGCTTGCCCAGCGAAATAAACGCGATGATCACCACAGCTGCTTCATAATACACATGGGGATGTTGTCCGCGGGCATGCCAGACCTCTGGAAAGAATGTATTGAATACACTGAATAAATAAGCAATACCGGTACTCAATGCTACCAGCGTATCCATATTGGCTTTACCGTGGCGTGCCTGCTTCCAGGCATTGATAAAAAACCTTTTACCTACAAACACAAATACGGGAGTCGACAGTGCCAGCATGATGTAATTGGCAAAAGGCATGTTCATAAAGAACATAGCTATGACTACAAGCGGTACAGCAAAGATCAACGCCCAGATAGTACGCTGCCGCAGCTGGCGATACTGTTTCAGCTGCGCCTCTTCACGAATGGATTCTTTATTGTCTGTATCTATTACCAGGTCATAACCCACGGAGCGAACTGCAGCGCGCATGGCGGCTGCGTCTGTCTGCGCCGGGTCATATAATACCCAGGCCTGCTGGTTGGCAAAGTTGACGCCGGCATCGCTCACACCAGCAACCGACCTGAGCATTGACTCCACACTCACGGCACAGGCCGCACAGGTCATTTCCAGTACAGGAAATATTTCTTTTTTTAATTGCTGAGCACCGCTTCCGCTTACTGTTATATTCCGTACCATCGTCAATCTTTTTACAAAATTGCAACAGGTACTGCAGGGGAATGTTACAGGATTTGACGCCGGATGTATAAAATTTGAAGCGGAGAATTATACCTTGTCAAGAGGTTTACGCAGGTTCTGCTTCAGCTCTTTAAAGGCAGTAGGAGTAAGACCGGTCACTTTCTTGAACTGTTGCGAAAGATGCTGTACACTGCTATAACCCATTTCGAAAGCGATATCGCTCAGGTTTTTCTCATCATACCGCAGCAGCTCCTTTACCCGCTCAATACGTTGCAGAATGGCATATTTCTCAATAGTCACCCCCTCTACGGAAGAAAACAGATTGGATAAATAATGATACTCGAGGCCCAGCCGCTCCTGCAGTATTGCCGACAACTTGAATGACTGATCATCGGTATCGTTGCTGTGTACGAGGCCAACAATGGTATTCTTGATCTTTTCTACCAGGCGGGCTTTTTTATCATCCAGCAATTCAAATCCCTGCTGCTCCAGTTTCTGACGCAGCGTTGCCAACTGATCTGCAGACGGCTCCTGATCCAGCTCCACTTCACCTAATTGTATGCGGCGATATGGCAGGCCGGTTTCCTGCAGTTGCTGTATGACCGACATAATACACCGGTCGCATACCATATTTTTTACAAATAATACCATTTATCCACCTTTACAGATGCAAAGTTAATTAATAACACAGCAGCAGAGATTTGGTTACACCCCCCTCCCGAATAAGTCCGTCATGTATAAGGACCTGAAATTTAAAAACCCCAGGCAATCAGTTGATCACCCGGGGCAGGTACACAGAGAAAACTGTCTTTGATTAGCGGGTAATGATCCGCATATTGCCACCCTGATTTGCGCCCAGTCCGGTTTTGCTGAGGCTGTAGGTGAAACTGATCATGGCATAGCGACGCAGGGTATTGACCCTCGAGTCTTCGATATAGTTCTGATTACTATTGCGGCTCACTCCTATATTTTGATTCAGCATATCATTCACTCTTATCTTCAGCTCACCTCTGTTGAACTTCAGCATCTGTTTACTGATAGCGGCGTGCCATAGTGGTACTTTTGTATTGAAGCCTGCTGCCAGCTGATTATTGATATTGTAGGCAAACTCGGTGCTGAAGTGAAAGCCGGCAGGAAGATCCCACTCAACCTGTACCTCATACAGCTGTGAAAAATAACGGGTGTTGAAGGCCTTTTGCAGCGAATAACGGGTATGATTAATATTACCACCAGCTGTAAACGTCAGATTCAGTTTTTCATGCGGGTTCAGGTCAAGGGAAACACGGGGACCTACAGAAAGCATATTGATACCGTTGGCCTGGCCATTGATAAACTGGCGGCTTTTATTGTAAACAGTATTCGTGCCCAGTTGCAATGAGCCTTTCAGGAAACGAATCGGCAGGCTCAGGTTAAGATCGGAAGCAAGTGTATATACGCCATCGGTGTTAACCGGCCGGCTCTTACGTACACCATTACTGAAAACCGAGTCGCTGTTTACAATTTTATTGTCGGTTCGCATGAAATTAATAAACGCGAAGAAGTTTTTATTTTTAAACGGATTTACCCCGGTATAGTTGAACTGCAGGTTGTGCGAATACTCCTGCTTCAGGTCGGGATTACCTTCGCGGATAGCCAGTGGGTTACTGATATCAGGTACGGGCTGCAACTGCTCTACCGATGGCTGGTTGGTTGAAGTACGATAATTGAGCGTAAGGTTTTTGAACCGGGTGAAGTTATATTGAACGCGTGCATTGGGCAGCAGGTTATAGAAAGTCTTACCGATGATGGTATCTTTTATTCCTGAGATCACTTTACCCTCCAGTGTGGAGCGTTGCCAGTTGAGGCCTACACTGTAATTGTATTTACGTTGCTGCGTGCGCAGGCGTATGCCGGCATTATTATAACCATAGGTATTTTTGAAATTATTGGTAAGCGAATCATTCAGCTGATCATACTTACCCGATCCGGCATCATAGTCATACGTAGTCTTGTCGGACCGGCTGCGGGTATTGCTATTGGCCACACTCAGCTCTATTAACGAGCGGCGGAAAAGCGGCTCAGTGTATACCAGGCGGCCAGTATACCCGGTGAGGCTGCTTTCGTTATAACTGCGCTGGTTGATAGAATCGGTACGGTAACGCGTGCCCAGGCGATCATAAAACTGGTTTACTGATTCAAAACGGCTGTCTCCATCACTGTTGTTGAGTGTGGTCTGCAGCGCCAGCGAAAGGGTGCGTCCCTTGCGGCGGAATTTTTTACGAAAGAGGATATCGTTGCTGAAATTGAAGGCATCGTTATTGGTCGCCCGGTTGTTGTAGCCCTCGTTGCTCAACAGGCCATCTTCACCCATCTGTGTATAGTTACTGCTAACGCGGTTGCGCGTTTGCTGATAACCCAGCGATGGATTGACTTTTATAGAATGAAAAGAGTCAATAAAGTAATCAAAACCCAGGTTAAGCCGGTGCGAGTTATTGTTGTTGTCCTGAACAGATTGCTGATTGTATAAGTAGGAGGAGTCGGGTAGCAGATACTGCCGGCGCACATCCGAATTGACCCGGGGGTTGAAGTGATTGTAAAAGTAGTTGCTGGTAAAATCCAGTTTGGTGCCAATGATATTATTATAATTGATACCGCCCCCCCAGATGGTACGGATGCCCCGGTTGTTGTTGCCCATGAGTCCGGCCAGCGAGTTGTCAGACATATTCATACTCACATTACCGCCGCCATTGCGCATCATGCGCGACAGCTCGCCGGTAAAATTCATCATATCCATAAAGGAGAAACCTTCGGTATTGTTATTATTCCCCAACCCTACCACCGACATCTGACGTGCTCCTTTGAATGAGTTTACGTTGAAGCGGCCTTCGAGCCGGTCGCGTGTGCCGCCGCCGGCCATTATTTTTCCAAACACTCCTTTCTTCTTATCCTTTTTCAGCTTGAGGTTGATCGTTTTTTCGCTGTTGCCATCGTCAAAGCCCGTGAGCTGTGCCTGGTCGCTCTGGCGGTCATATACCTGTACCTTGTCGATCGCATCGGCCGGCAGATTTTTGGTTGCCATTTTGGGATCCTTACCAAAAAACTCCTTGCCATCTACCAGTACTCTGTTCACGGTCTGCCCCTGCGCTTTTACTGTACCATCTTTATCTACCTGCACACCGGGCAGTTTTTTGAGTAGCTGCTCTACGCTGGCATTGGGCGGTGTTTTAAAGGAGCCGGCATTGTACTGAACGGTATCACCCACCAGTGTAACTGGCGGTGCCTCACTGCGTACAATCACCTCATCGAGCACCTGGGTGCGGTCATTCATTACCAGCTGACCCAGGTCTGGTTTAGTGACACTGTCTGTTATGGAAAAATGTATACTGCGGTTGTGGTATGCCACGTGGGTAATGAGCAGGCGGTATTCGCCCGTTGCCAGATCGGTAAGTGAAAAACGACCGGCATTATCGGTCATTACAAAGCCCACCAGCGATGAATCCTTTTTTTGAAGTACGGTGACGGTAGCATCTGCAACCGGCCGCTTTGCCAGTGTGTCATAAGCCACCCCCTGTACCGACCCCTTTTGAGAAAAGGCCGGGGCCGCCAGCCATAATAAAACAAAAAGCGTAAAGCAATATCTCATAGCCTGGTTTTTTAATCGGCTACGAAAATATTCGCATTACGCTCCGGCCCGGGTTAATTTGGTTTGGATTAATGTTAATGAAGGTTAAGAAAAGGTAAGGGGTATAAGGTGAAAGGCATATGGCTTTATGTGCAATAGTCAGGACCGGCCTTACAGGCAGTGTCTGATAAATTTAAACTAATCGTATAGTTTTGAACCCTAATATTTTCCTGGCGATCTGCGTTTTACTCCTTATGCCTTTCTGCTCATACCTTCTACCTTACTTAGTCGACCATCTCTCCCCGCTCCGTATCCTCCCGGTCTTTTTCATAAATAAGTACCCGCACCTTCCATTCCATCAATTCGTATTGAAGGGAAACCTCGAGCCGCATTTTATCGGTGATACGATCGGCCTGCTCAAAGCGGAGTACGGTGCTGGCAAATGTTTTTGACTCGGTTGGCTCCTGGTATTTTCCTTTGAGGTAAAAGGTCATTCCATAGTCCATCTTTACCGCCATGTTGTTGAATTTCTGAAAAAGTGATTTAAACCTTGCGCGGGCGGTTTCAAAATCATCTGAGGTAAACATCAATGCCTGCCAGGAGTAAATCTGTTTGTTGGTGGCAGAGTACCGGGTAATGGTTACGCTTTCTGCACCTTGCACAGCCAGGCTGCATTCATAGTTGGTGTACTGAGGGTTTTCGTCTATCACCGCACCCAGCATGCTATTGAACTGATGCGGATAATCACGAATTACTTTTTTCATGTCTGCCGCAAATTCGCCGGCAATAGTTGGTTTAAACTGAGCAAAGGAAGAGGAAAGTGAGAGCAAAAAGAGGCTGACAGCCACTAGTGGTTTTACGAGTTTTTTCACGAGTATGGGATTAAACGGGTTAAATAAGCAGTACAAATATTATAAAATATTCAATTTGTTACATAATTTACCGTAATTAATTACGTTAAACCTTTTATCAAACATATCCAGATATGAAAAACAGAGGCATTGCTCATGCACATGAAGCAGCCAGAATTTATCAACGCTACTACAAACCCTCTTTCAACATCTTGCGTTTACTAAAGTCGGTACTGGCTGTTTTTATTTCCGGATCATCGCCTGCGTCAGGTGGACTCGTCCGTCGCAAATGAGCCTTTTCAGCATTACTAACCCCTTGATTATACTGAAGTCTGCCGCCTTATGGTGCAGACTTTTTTTATTAAAATAAAGAAGCCGGCAGCTGCCGGCTTCTTTATCACATACATATTTATTTATCGGTCTTACTGTACACGTATACGGTCTGCATTACGATTCATCATACGGTTCATACCGGGTCCGCCAGGCATTGTCATTTGCTGACCACCATTGCCCCCCATCTTGTTTAGGTTAAACAGGAAGCTAACCATAAAGTACCGGCGCAACACAATGCTGCGGGTATCCTGCACATAGTTGTCACTGGCTGTACGGGCAATGCTCTGGTTTTGATTCAGGATATCATTTACAGAAAACTTAAGCTCTCCATTTTTCTTCTTAAAGAGCTGTTTGCTCAGACTGGCATTCCACAAAGGAATATTCTGGTTATAACCCTGCGCACGACCGGTATTGATCAGGTAACTGAAGTCGGTAGAGAATATAAAGCTGGCCGGAAGGTTATAGGAGAAATCGCCGGAGTAGGTCTGTGTCCAGTAATCTTCATTCAGATTGGTGTTGACCGTATACTTTACATCATTATATGCGAGGTTGGCACGTACGCCCACATCAAATTTTGTTTTATTGATGTTTATACCCACGCCTTGTGATACATAAGCGGTTTTGGTATAGTTCTTACGGGCACTTACCATGCTCACATCGCGTGTATAGGAAAGATTGTTGGTGATATTTACACTCGATCCTTTCCATTTCGGATTCTTGAAAGGAAGACCAACGGTAAAGAAAGAGTTACCGCGATAATACCCATTCAGGTTCTGATAATTGGTGATCTGTACCGGACCATTTACGGTGATATTATTCACGATCTTATTCTGCGTGGTGCTGAAACTCAGGTTGGCAGCGATCAAACGGAAGGTGAGAATGTTGAAGGTATTGAACCCGATATTGAAATTGTGCGAGAACTCCTGTTTCAGGTTCGGGTTACCGATCTTGATATTAAGTGTATCGGTAGCATCCGGTACATTCTGCAATTGAGATACGCTGGGCTGATTGGTACGTCCGTTGTACGAGAATCGCAGGTTTTTGCTGCGTGTGGGGGTCCAGTTAAAATTGGCTGTGGGGAAGAAGTTGGTATATGACTGGCGGGTAAGCGAGTCTTTCTGCGTCAGCGCCTGGTAACTCTGGCTTTCGAGTGTGGCGCGTTGTACACCTATACCAAACTGATAGTTGTATTTCTTTTCCTGCACCCTGAAGTTGGTACCAAAACGATGGGCAACAAAGCTGTTTTCAAAATTATTAGTCAGGAGCAGATTGGGCGTCTCGTATTTCTGCGAAGAAGGATCAAAATTGTAGGTCTCCTTTTCAGAAGTACTCTTATTCCGTGTATAGGCATAGTTAACTTCCAGCAGTTTATTCAGACCAAATGGTTCTGTATAAGATGTGCTGAACACGTTGTTGTTGGTCGTTGTCTTCTGCTCATTGGTCTGGTTTTGATTCACCGTGCGGTAAAGGATGCCATCCTGAGTATAAAAGTCGTTGTTGGAATAGGTCAGCCCATCGCTGGTGCTGCGGCCGATTGTACCATTCCAGCCGAGTGTAAGCGTACGACCCGTTTTTCCGAATTTGTGGCGAAACAACAGGTTGTTACCCCAGTTGAAACCATCGCGCTCATTCTGGTTATTGGTACGTGCCGTAACAGCCAGAAACTCTTTGGCGGGAATAAGGGAGCTACTGAACGATGTGTCATTGCTATAGCTCTCTGAGTGCTGCAGGGTCAGCGATGGAGTATACAGAATAGAGTTGGCCGAATCTATCTGGTATTCAAACCGCACATTGAACCGGTGATTCAGGTTTTTACTCTGCGAAATACTTTGCTTGTTAAGTGTAACTATTGAATCAGGATAAGTAGTGCGGCGCAACATATCCTGTTGCTGACGTGTGTCTGAATTGGACAGGAAATAGCTGCCTGTGAGTTTCATTTTACCAGCCCATTCATTGCTGTAGTTAAGACCTGCAGAGAGTGATTTGATGAGGCCGGTGCTGCCGCTGCCGCCACCACCGCCACCAAACATGGCGCCCATGCCACCGCGTACCTGCATGCCACCCATCATACCACCACCGCCGCCGCCGCCACCGAATCCGCTAAAACCGCCCATGCTGCTGATGATGTCTGAAAATGAAAAACCCTGCTTATTGATATTATTACCATTAAATAGTATTGAAGTACGCTGATTACCGTTAAAGCGGTTGATGCTCAGGTTACCTTCATAATGTCCTTTGTCGCCATAAGCAACAAGCGCCCGGCCAAAGTAGCCTTTGTTACGATCCTTTTTCAGTTTAATATTAATCGTCTTGCTGCGGCTTCCGTCATCAATCTTGGTAAACTTTGCCTGGTCGCTCATATCGTCAAATACCTGTACACTTTCGATCATATCGGCTGTCAGGTTTTTGGTAGCCAGTTTGGGGTCATTTCCAAAAAACTCCTTACCGTCTACCAGTACCTTTTGTACAGACTCGCCCTGTGATTTTACGTTACCCTCTTTATCTACTTCCATACCGGGGAGTTTCTTAAGCAGATCTTCCGCTGTGGCATTGGGCTGGGTACGGAACCCGCTGGCATTAAACTGTACTGTATCGTTTTTTACAACTATAGGAGCCTCATTGGTTACAATAACCTCACCCAGCATTTTGGTTGCCGGGAAGATATCGCCCAGGTCTATTACTTTCTTTTCATCGGTGATGGCGACCTTCCGCACCGTTTCGCCATAGGTCTGGTGAGAGAGAATCAGGCGGTAGTTGCCATTGCTGAGGCCTTTAATTTCAAAAGCCCCCTGTTTGTTGGTCAATGTAAAAGTAACCAGCGAAGAGTCTTTTGCCTGCTGCAAAGACACGGTAGCATCCGTAACTGGTTGTTTAGAAAGGGAATCGGTCAATTTTCCGCGAATAATACCATCTGTTTTTTGGGCTTGTGCCGCAAAGGATAGTAAAATAAGAGCTAATGCAGTTAGAAATTTTCTCATATAATAATATAGGTATACGAAATTAGACGTAAACAGGCGTAGAAGCCTGCGCCCAATCACGCAAAATGCATGAGAGAATAGATGAACTGCACAAAAGGCTCGGTGAACGGGTTATCAAATGGCCAGCCGGTTGGGACATTAGCTGAACAGGTATTCCACGTCTTCGCGGGTAAGGCTTTTTACAAAGCTGGTATCATCGGCTATCAGCTCCTTGGCCAGGGCCCGCTTTTTCTCCTGCAATTGCAGGATTTTATCTTCAATGGTATCCTTACAGATCATGCGATAGGCAAAAATGTTCTTGGTCTGGCCAATCCGGTGCGTACGGTCAATGGCCTGTTGTTCTACGGCCGGGTTCCACCAGGGGTCCACTATATATACGTAGTCGGCTGCAGTAAGGTTAAGACCCACACCACCGGCTTTAAGAGAGATCAGGAATACACGTACGCTGTCGTCGTTCTGAAAACGCTGGATCGCTTTTTCACGATCGGGTGCCGATGTACTGCCATCAAAATATTCATATTTCACCCCCAGCTCGTCCAGCTTCCCTTTGATCAATGCCAGCATACCCAGAAACTGTGAAAAGATCAGCGCTTTGTGATTGCTGATGTTTTCTGTGATTTCGCGGCCTATCTCTTCGAGTTTGATGGAATGATTTTCGAACTTTTCTTCCTCGTTGAGAATCGCGGGTGAATCGCAGATCTGGCGCAGCTTCATCAGGCCCTGCAGGATGGTAAGCTGTGAGCGCTGAATGCCCTGCTCCTGTATGGTGCCCAGAATTTTATCTCTGAAATCGTTTCTGTAGGCATCATAGATCTTGCGTTGCTCATCTTCCATTTCGCACCACAGGATCATCTCCTGTTTTTCGGGCAGGTCTTTGGCCACCTGCTCCTTGGTGCGCCGCAGAATGAAGGGATAAAGTATTTTACGCAGATGTTCTTTCCGGTCCTGCTCACCAAACTTGTCGATGGGAATGGCAAACTCCTGCCGGAAAAACTCCATCGTACCCAGCATACCGGGATTCAGGAAATGCATTTGAGCAAAAATGTCGAATGTATTGTTTTGCAAAGGCGTACCACTCATGCATAACCGGTGGCGGGCATTGAGCAAGCAGGCCGCCTTGGTTACCTTGCTCGAAGGATTCTTGATAGCCTGGCTTTCATCCAGTATCACATAGTCAAAATTGACACTCATCAGCAGTTTGATATCGCTGCGCAGTGTACCATAGGTAGTGATAGTGACATTATGATCCAGTATCTCTTCGCGCAGCCGGGTGCGGGTAGCACCATGGTGAATGCGGTAGGTGAGCTTGGGGGTAAATTTCCGGATCTCACTCTCCCAGTTATAGATCAGTGTAGTGGGACAAACAACCAGTGCCTTTACCTGACCCTGGCCAATGTCGGCCCGGAAGTGTTCGAGAAAAGAGAGGGCCTGTACAGTCTTACCCAAACCCATATCATCGGCCAGAATACCGCCCCAGTTCACCTCCTTCAGGTAGTTGAGCCATTGAAACCCTGCTATCTGATAGGGGCGCAGGATTGGTTTCAGGGTAGCGGGTGGGTCAATCTCATTGATTGTATTAAACTGACGAAGACGTTCATATTTTTCTTCGAGCTGCACAACGAGCTCTTCTTCATCGCGGTTTTCGTACAGTTCATCAACCACACTCAGATGATAGCGCGATAACTTAAGGTTATTGCTATTTCCTTCGCCCACTCTGAAAAGAAGCGAGTACTTCTTTAACCATTCTTCAGGCAGAATGCCCAGCGTGCCATCATTGAGTTGTACAAACTGCTGTTTATTGGCCAGCGCCCGTTTCACCTCTGCCACCGTCACTTTCTGATCGCCAAATACTATGTCGACTTTGGCATCAAACCAATCTGTATTGCTGCTGATGAAAATGCGTGTTTGCGGTTTAGCGGTATTGAACCGGAAGTTTTTCAGTGCTTCGAAACCAAACACTGGTGTATGCATTTCCTTCATAGCATCCACAAACAAAAAGAACCAGTTGTTTTTTAAAACATCTGTTCCCTTGAGTACCAGCGAGCCGTTGTCTTCATTCACTATAAAGTTGGAATGCAGTGCCTGCAGTTTGGCAATAAATGCATTTTCTGCTTCGCGGTTGCGATGAACGATCAGCAGTTTTTCGCCCTGCGGTACCACAATCTCATCGCGGTCGCGCGATTTGGTTTCATATCCTTTATAGGAAAATGAAGGCTGAAAAACGAGAAAGTCGCCTTTTTCTACAAGAAATAATTTTACCTCGGGGTCACCGTCCTTTACCTCCTGTATCAGCGACCGGTCAAAATCGACTTTATATTCACGCGCCAGCGGCATTACAAATTCCTGCAGGGTCTTACCCCACTCGCCTGCCGGCACCGTTATACGGCCACCGGGAAGAAATTTTTCTACAAGGTGTACCACCTCATTGTTTTTCCATAAAAACAATTGATGGTTGTAAAGAAAAAATAATGGACTCACGCTTTCATTGTCATCCATGTTATACTCCATAATGCCTGCCTGTACCTTACAGATTATCTGGTAGTCGCCATTCTTTTTCACATTAAACTGCGGACGGGCTTCTGCGTCGGCAATTGTGAGCGGCTGCAGGTTGGCTGTCTTAAACGATTTGCCTTCGGGCAGCAGGTAGTATAGTGGCGCTGTTTCGCGCGGAGCAGATAGTTGTTTTAGGCGCGGAAAAAGATACTCGGCCACCAGCTCTTTGGTTTCTGCCGGCAGGTCATCTTCTTCCTGGTGAATGATATTTTCCCATATTCCTGAAAAGGGAGAATTGCGGCTTACAAATTTATTGATCTCCGACTCCTGCAGTTTCCTTAAAAGGGCCAGCAGGGTACGGTCTTCTTCAGGCAGCTTGTCTGTCTCTATATAGCGGCTGATATCTGCTTTTTCGGCCTTGCCGGCAAAACCGTCATTTTTTTCGTTGGGCTCGCCCAGCAGGGCATCGATAGTAAAATGCGGATAAGCCTTTTTATTAAAATTAAATACAAGACCCAGCCGGAGGGATGGGCGTACGATTTCTTCTTCTTCGGGTTCGGCTACTACCGGTTCTTTTTCTTTCACCGGCAGTAATACCGGCCTGTTTGGATTAGCCATAGGTGTCACCCGCTTGATGCTGCTGTCAAGTACACGGAGAAAAGGCTTGCCTTCCTTGTAGGCAAACTCAAACTTACCGGTTAGATCGTCAGAGAGAGAGTAACCATACGCCTCCAGTAATTTATTTTTTTCTTTATCCCAGTTGCGGATGCTGTCAAAGTAATTGGCCCCATATGCATTGAGCAATTGCAAAAACACAATCACTTTGGGAAGACATAGCGGATGATCGGGATCATGATAATCGCAGCTGGTGTCAAAGTTGCGTTCTTCGTTTTTGCGGATCAGTACGGCGTACGATTTGCCATCGAGCATGACGGTAGCTTTCACCATTTCATTTTCGGCCTGCTCAATATTAGCCTTTTGCGTACGCAGATATTTTTCTGCATCCAGCATGGTGGTAGGCGAGCATAGAAGACGCAGTGTTTTGAGATCAATGGTCTTCATCTTAGCCACCGTATGACGCTGGTCATAATGTACCTCTTCTGCCTGCAGATGACCTTTATCGATCATTTCCTGCAGTTGAAATAACGCGGCTGTCTCGTGACGGCAGATGTCGCCAATATTATAGGGGCAGCTGCAGCGAAGTGAAAGCCCTTTTGGATCTTTGAATTTCTGGATATAAACTTTATAGTACGTAGAGTAACTGTCATCCTTCACACGGAATACGGCTGAACCAAAGAGGTCATCATATTCTATCAGCTCTACAAATCCTATTGCATGGATCTTCTTACCGCGTCTGATCACTTCATCAGTTCCATGTGTGTATACGTACTTCAGTAAATGAGGTAATGCCATAAAAACATTTACAGTTCACAATGGACAGCCCCCGTTTTAAAAAGGCTTGTCCCGCCCCCGCTTCGAAAAGGGCAATCGGCAAATGTAAAGGAATGTAAATGGGATTTCCTTGGAAAAACGGGAGCTTTTAAAAAAAATTTTGTTCCGCCAGTACTGCCAGAAAAATTCTTTACCTTGTATGATTTTGCCCGTTCGGGATTAGCCCTGATGGGCAATCAAACGGCCATCTTTATACAATGGCAATACATTGGCAACATCCGGGGTAAGACAAAAGCGGATATCTTCTATAAGACCGAAGCGCTCTACCAGGCGGTGGTAGTGAGTGAGTTTGGGAGCAAAGCCTGTAAGGTTTCCCTTTTGTTTATTATACATCAGCTCGGCCATGAGTGAGCTGTCGCAATGAATGGTAAAATGTTTTTTAATCTGGCTGATAACAGCACCGGCAAACAGGGTGTCTTCGAGATTAAAACGATCTTTCCAGCCGGCACATCCCAGCACTACATTTTTCTTTTCTGCAATCAGAAACTCACATACAGCACTCAGGTTGGGAAATGAGCCGGAAATAATGGTTTCTGCTCCACGGTCGAGCGCCATCTGCAGCAGGCGGGTACCATTGGTAGTGGTAAGCACCAGCGTGCGGTTTTCAATAAAATCACGACCATATTCAAGGGGTGAATTGCCATGAGCCAGACCTTCCGCAATTTTTCCATCCCGCTCCCCGGCAGCAATGCCATCGATGCTTCGGCTGATCTCAATAGCTTTGGGTACTGAGTCGACCGGTATCACGCATTTGGCGCCGTTATGAAGTGCAGATGCAATGGTAGAGGTTGCCCTAAACACATCAATAATAACAACAACACTGTTGCTGAGATCATAAAGGTGTAATAATGCGGGCGATAGCGATGTATGCAGAGAGGGCTTGTTACTCATAATCAAGGCGGCAAAAATAATGTTTTTCGCCGGATGGGCCTCTGCTCACAGGATGAAAGGCCGGAGCATTTACTTATGCAGCAGCTTTTGCCATTTATCCGATTCAGCAAACTCCTTAATAGCCTGATTGCGTTTTTCGAGCAGGATTCTGAGGTAGCGGGTCAGGTAAAGGCGGTTAAAAACACGGCCAAGCATGCCATAGGGAGACTCAAACTGCAGCAGATCAATCATGATGGTACCATTATCGCAGGGTTTGAAATAATGCTCATGACGCAGCTGGCGGAAATCGCCTTCTACCTGCTCATCCACAAACATATCGGTCTTTTTCATTTCAGAAATGCGGCTGCGCAGCAAGCGATTTTTAAACAAATGACGGGCGCGCCAGGTCACCGTTTCATCTTTTTCAATAAGGCCAAAGCGTGTACCGGCCACTGCTTCTTCAGAAAAAGAAGACATCGACTGCTTATGAAGTTCAATACTCCGTGAAAGGTCAAACACCCTGTCTGCCGGGGCAGCAATAAAGGTTGTAAGGTGGATGGTAGGCATTTTCTTCATCTGGCTTTTGATTGTTTGGCAATCTCCCCCACAGCAAAAATCCAACCACACCCGCTTCTATCAGGCAAAAGGAATACGCACTACGCGGGCGAGCAGTAATTTATCACGCACTTTTATGAAAATTTCCGTGTCAATGGCAGCATAGGCGGTACGAACATATCCCATACCAATGGCTTTGCCCAGGCTTGGTGACTGTGTACCACTGGTTACCACACCAATAGTTGCTCCCAGCTGATCCTTGATTTCGTATCCATGGCGGGGAATGCCACGGTCAATCATTTCAAAACCTACGAGCTTGCGCTCCACGCCATCGGCTTTTTGCTGCTGCAGGATATGGCTGGCAGTAAATGTTTTGGAAAATTTGGTGATCCACCCCAGGCCTGCTTCGAGCGGCGATGTGGTATCATCAATATCGTTTCCATAAAGGCAATACCCCATTTCCAGACGCAGGGTATCGCGAGCACCCAGGCCAATGGCGCGAATACCGGCAGCAGCACCGGCTTCAAATATCGCATTCCAGATACGGTCCGCATCGTCTCCTTTGTCTTCAAAATATATTTCCACCCCACCAGCTCCGGTATAGCCGGTAGCACTTACCAGCACATTGTCGACTCCCGCAAAACGGCCTTTTACAAATGTGTAGTATTTGAGATTGAGAATGTCCATGTCTGTAAGCGACTGCAGAATGCGTGTGGCATTGGGACCCTGTATAGCGAGCAAACCTGTCTTATCAGAAATGTTATGCATTTCTGCGCCGTTTGTATTGTGGCGGCTGATCCAGTTCCAGTCTTTTTCGATGTTTGATGCATTTACCACCAGCATATAGGTTTTATTAGGCTCAATGCAATAAACCAGGAGGTCATCTACAATACCACCTTCATCATTGGGCAGACAGCTGTACTGCGCCTGGCCGGCAGTGAGCTTTGAGGCATCATTGCTGGTAACACGCTGTATAAGATCAAGTGCCCGATCACCCTTCAGGATAAACTCGCCCATATGGCTTACGTCAAAAACACCGGCATTTTTTCGTACAGCAGCATGCTCATCGTTGATGCTGGTATAGCTGATGGGCATGTTGTAACCGGCAAAGTCAACCATTTTGGCTCCGAGGGCAATGTGTTTTTCCGTAAAGGGCGTATTCTTCATAAATGCATTTTGATGCGCAAAGGTAAGATTAAGGAGCTAACGGTTGTTGGCCGTTCGTCGTTTTTACAAAAAGAGAAAGCCCTGTTGCCAGGGCTTGCCCACCCGATCGACATCGGGCTCAACTTCAACCGAATTTATACTAGAAGCTTTTCAGCAGCGAAAAAACGGTGGGTGATCCTATTTCGGTGATCACATCTTCTTTTCTCACTGCTGTACGGCCAGTTTCTTCTGTAGTTTCATCAAGCTGTTCGCGACTACCGGAATCATTACTATAGCGATAGCCATCTTTTATCTCAGCCTGTTTACCATTGGTATCTTTCAGCGTGCGATCGGCCTGCATGGTATACTCCACATCGGGTTGCAGTTGAAAGCTTCGGTCTTCGTCCCACTCAATACCCACCACACGACCGCGGCGATAGCTGCGTTTTACCCTGAAATCGTTCAGGTTGAGTTTTCTGAAAAGCGTACGGTCCAGGGTGATCTTTTTTCCCACAGGTACTTCAATATCCAGCACCACATGCTGCAGACGGTATTTGCTGTTTTTGTCCACAGCAAAGCCATTGCCCAAATCGAGCAGGTTGCCATTTGACTGCACTCGGTACTGGATATGTGACGCACGTTCACGGGCTGCGGTTACAGTATTTCCATAAGCCACTTTGCGGATGGTTACATGATAATTGCTGTCGGGGCTTTTATCTACGTTGAGTGATACAAAAGTGAGCTTGAGGGTATCATCGCTCAGGTCCCAGCCACCACCATCATCATTGATCCAGTTGTAGCGACCCTGGTATTCCAGCTCGGGCTCCGATACCAGCACGGTCATTTTGCCGTTGGCGGGCTGCTGTATGGTTTGTGTTTCCAGTACCTGACCTTCTGAGCTCAGATCGCGCGTCACACTGGAAGCAAACATTACCACACATACCCATCCAAAAGCCCAGAGTGTACCAAACACCCAACCCAGGTAACTGCCGCGTGACCGCACATTCATGATCCTGCGTACCACCCATACAATCAGCGCTATCAGGGGTATTATCAGGAAGAAAATAAGCGTACCCCAACCCCAGAGCTGCTGCCATTTGCTGGTCCATAAGAAATTATTGACCGGCCACCAGGCAATGCCACCAAACAGCAGGGCCAGCAGGGCTACAAACAGCGCAAAGGCAATAGTACCCGCAATGAACAGGAAAAAGGCTTTGAACAGTACACCAATGGCATGACCCAGGCCGGTACCACCCCTGCGGGCTGTTTCACCGACTTCTGAAGCAAAACTGCGGCCACGGGTTTGTGCAAAGTCGCGGGCACGCTCGCTGAAGTTTTGTGCTGATTCACGCACTTCTTCGCCCCAGTCTTTCATGCGGTCGCGCATATTGCCCATGCCTTCCTGCACATTTTGTCTGATAGAGTTAACATCAACCTTTTCGCCACGCATTTCCATTTTTTCATATTGGGTACGGGCTTCGGGCAATACGATCCAGAGAATGATATAGGCCAGTGTAAATGTGCTGGTAAGTGAGCCGAATACAATGTTGGGGAAGAAATCGAAATTATGACCCCAGCTAAACCAGTCGAGCATGCTCAGCACAATACTGAGAATAAGGGGCGCAGCAAATATCAAACGCACATTGGTGGTGCGTACATTGAAATACGCAGCCAGGCCGCCGGCTACCCCGCCCAGCACACGATCATCGGGGTTGCGGTACAGGCGTTTGCCGCCGTAACTATCGAGATCACGTGTGGGTAGTATCATCCAAAGCAGGATATAGATCAGGAAGCCCAGGCCAAAACCACCAAAGGTGACGATGGCAAAGAGTATGCGTACGATAGCAGGGTCTACATTCAGGTAATTGGCAATACCGCTACACACACCTGCGATAAACTTATCGCTGGTATCACGATAAAGACGTCCCTTTGCCCGGCGTGATCCCTGATTGCTGTATTCCTGGCGCGGACCCGATTGCTGCGACTTTGACTGATTATCGGTTTCTTCTTCGACTGCATCGAAGTCTTCCGGACGGCCCATGCTGCGAATGATCTCTTCCACATCTGCATCTGTGATAGCTGCAGCACCTTTGCATACCTTATCATTCATCAATTCGGCCAGCCGGCTTTCAATATCATTAATGATTTCATCACGACCCTCTTCATTGGCAAAATAGCGGCGCAGGCTCTCGATATAATCCTGCAACTTTTCATAGGCAGAATCCTCTATCGGTATTACGCGACCACTGAGGTTGATGTTAATAATCTTTTTCATGTCGGGAATATTTTGGTTGAAGTCTAATTGATGGGGTTAGTCGAATTTTTGCTGGTGAGTGCATTTACCCCGTTTGACAACTCATTCCAGGTTTGTTCCAGTTCTTTATAAAACTGTTCGCCTTTTTCTGTGAGCGAAAAGTATTTGCGGGGAGGGCCTGAATTACTTTCTACCCAGCGATACGTGAGCATATCTGCATTTTTCAGCCGGGTGAGCAACGGGTAAAGTGTTCCTTCCAGGATCTGGAGATTGGCGGCCCGCATCTCCTCTACTATATCACTGGGGTAGGCCTCACCCCGGCGAATAATGGAGAGAATGCAAAACTCCAGTATCCCCTTCCGCATCTGGCTCTGTGTGTTCTCTATATTCATACAACTAGGTTTGTTAAATGCAACTGGCCGGTTCGGGCTTCAGGGCCGTGTTCTTTTCACCTCGGTCTACCCTTTCCTGCCAATCACAACACAAATCTAAGGTGAAATATGGTACTATGCAACACATAGTACCATATTTTTAAAGGTAACTTTTAAAGCCTACGGCCTTTCGTACAACTATTTATATGATTTTCAATAAAATATGTGTATAAGCGACTTGTGTTCTTTTTTTACATTTGGGATAAATGGAGAAAAAAACAGATGAATGGGGGTTAAAAGTCAGGGAAATGGCCGGTCTGTGGGCTACCATTCGACTTCAACAGAGCAGGCCCGCGAAGCATCGCGGGCCTGCAATTATGGAGGTGCCTGCCACTGATCACCGATCACCTACCACCAACCTCAATATCTCCTTATCCGTCTCATCCGGCGACAGGATCATATATTTCTCTACTTTATTGATCAATGCTTCATCCATGGCATTTATTACCTGACTGTAACTGGCATTTGCTGTTGGCTTTATCAGCAACATCAGGCCCGCACGACCTTCTTTAAATACGCCCGGCTCATCGAGCCATTTCTGCAATGTCCGGATCGCATCTCCCACGCCTCCTCTGGGAGAGAAACTACTTTGCTTTGCGAGTTTTTCTTTCAATGCCTTATCTGCCGGACCATGATAATAAGCAATGCGGTTATCGCCATCAATAAGAATCGTAAATGCGGCCGATTCGCCCAGGTGAGACGGCGGTCCCTCTTTAGGCATATTAAGGCGTGTAACTGATGGTTTGCTGAGCTCAGTTGTCATGACAAAAAAAGCAACCAGCAAAAAGCCCAGATCTACCATAGGGGTCATGTCGATCCGTAAATTATTCTTTTTCATTCGGGCAACACCTGCTCGTTGCCTTGCTGGCGCAGAGGTTTCGTTAATAGTGGCCATACTTAATTTTTCAATTGAGATGGTACGTTGATCCTTTTCCACACTTTTGTCAGCCCTCCGGCTGACCGGAATCATGCCGCACAGGCATTGTTATTGCTAGCTTTACGGTATAAATCTTTTTTGAAATGAAGACCATCATTGTTCCAACCGACTTTTCTCCCGCTGCCATCAACGCTATGAATTATGCGGCCGATATGGCATTGCAGATAAATGCCAGTTTAATGCTGGTAAATATTTACCAGATTCCTGTTGCTGTTACCGATACTCCACTGGTAATGGTATCTGTAGAAGAACTGCGCAAAGGCGCAGAAGATCGCCTGGCCGAAATGAAACAGGATCTTACACATGTTACCTCCGGTAAACTTAAAGTTTATACCGAAGCCATCCTCGGCGATGTGGTAGACGAGTTGCAGGAGCTTTGTGAAAAGATCAACCCCTTTGCAGTGGTAATGGGTTCAATGGGACATACAGCGCTGGAGCGCACACTCTTTGGCAGCACAACCCTCACTGTTATAAAACACCTGAGATGGCCGGTCATTGCAGTGCCCAAAGGAAAGGAATATGGTGCCGGCATCCGCAAAATCGGACTTGCCAGCGATTTTAAAGAGGTAGTGGACAGCGTACCGTTTGCTGCTATTAAAGATTTTGTATCCACTTTCAATGCAGAGCTGCATGTACTAAATGTGGACTATGAAAACAAACAATTCAAGCCCGATACTCCCGAGCAGTCTGTACTGCTGCACACCGAACTGGAGTCGCTGAAACCACAATATCATTTCATTGAGCATCCTGATATCGAAGACGGCATTAATGCCTTTGCAGAAAAAAATAATCTCGATATTATCATCGCCATACCGAAACGACACAAACTACTGGAGGGATTGTTCCGGAAAAGCTCTACCCGACAGCTGGTGTTTGAATCGCACGTACCAGTGTTGTGTATGCATTGATAAAAAAAGAGGTCCGCGATGCGGACCTCTTTTTTTATTCTTCGTTTCTGCTGTTGATTAAAATTCTGCGTTCTTGGGTGTGCGCGGAAAAGCGATTACATCGCGAATGTTGGACATGCCGGTCACAAACTGCACCATACGCTCAAAGCCCAGGCCGAAACCTGCATGTGGCACTGTACCAAAACGGCGTGTATCGAGGTACCACCAGAGCTCTTCGGTAGGTATGTGCATCTCTTCCATACGCGCTACCAGGCGATCGAGCCGCTCTTCACGTTGTGAGCCGCCTACAATTTCGCCAATGCCCGGCGCAAGTATATCCATCGCAGCTACGGTTTTGCCATCATCGTTCTGACGCATATAAAATGCTTTGATGGCAGCAGGATAGTTGGTAAGGATCACAGGCTTTTTAAAATGTTTTTCTACGAGGTAGCGCTCATGCTCGCTTTGCAGGTCCATACCCCAGCCGGTGATGGGATACTGAAATTTCTTTTTCTTATTATGATTGCTCTCGCGCAGTATGTCGATTGCTTCGGTATATGTGAGCCGCTCAAATTCGTTATTGACAACAAACTCGAGTTTTTCAATCAATCCCATTTCGCTGCGTTTGTCCTGAGGCAGTTGTTTCTCTTCATCAACGAGGCGCTGCGCCAGGAACTCAAGATCTTCGCGGTTGTGCTCCATCGCATACCGGATCAGGTATTTGATAAATGCTTCGGCCAGGTTGGCATTGTCTTCGAGATCATGAAAAGCCATCTCCGGTTCAATCATCCAGAACTCAGCGAGGTGACGTGCGGTATTGGAGTTTTCTGCACGGAATGTGGGACCAAATGTATAGATCTCACCAAAGGCGGTTGCCGCCAGTTCTCCTTCCAGTTGTCCGCTCACGGTAAGGTTAGTTGAGCGGCCGAAGAAGTCTTCTGAAAAATCAATACTGCCATCTTCCTTACGTGGTGCTGTACCATCCAGAGGCAATGTGGTTACTTTAAACATTTCACCAGCACCTTCTGCATCACTGGCCGTGATGATAGGCGTATGCATATATACAAATCCACGCTCATTGAAAAACTGATGTACGGCAAAGGCGAGTGCATGGCGTACACGGAAGACTGCACCAAATGTGTTTGTACGAAAACGCATATGCGCCTGCTCACGTAAAAATTCAAGACTCTGCCGCATCGGCTGAATTGGAAATTTTTCCGGGTCGCTGTCGCCCAGTACTTCTATAGTGCTGGCAACAAGGTCCATCTTCTGTCCCTTGCCCAATGAAGGTTTTGCATTGCCAGTTATTTTAAGTGCCGCTGACCTAGTAATCCGTTTCAGTAACGTCTCATCGAACTTTCCCAACTCTACAACGATCTGTATATTCTGATTGGTAGAGCCATCATTAAGTGCAATAAACTGATTGTTGCGAAAGGACTTTACCCAGCCCATAACGGTTACTTCCTGACCCGCCGGCTCCTGTGCCAGCAGGGCTTTAATTTTGATTCGTTTGTTGAACATAATGTGAAAATTGGGATAGCAAAGATAGCTACCAAAAGCTCCCGAATGCAAGGTTTTCAAGCCTTTGCCGGGGTTTTGAGGTATTTTGATACCATCCAAATATTTTTGTTTTTACGAAATTCTGCGTATACTTGCAGCGGAAAGACGACTGGTTAGTTCTACAACTCCCTTAGATAAGCTCATCAGGTTTTCCCATTTCCATTCAAAATAAACTCAACCTTTTTTCATTTTTTTCAGACTTGTGATCAAGGCTTTGTGTTAAACTTCAAGACTTTGTATGTACGATATTCTGCAACTGAACGATATGCTCGTTCCTGAACTGCTGGACATTGCCGAGCAGCTCAACATCCCCAATGCTAAAAAGTTAGATAAGCAGGAGCTGGTATACAAGATTCTGGACAGCCAGGCCATTGCCGGCTCCAAAGGATCTGCCGCCCCCGAAGAAAAAGGTAAGCGTAAGCGTATCATTAAAGCCAGCACAGGCATTACTACCGAAGAAGCTGTTGTGGAAAACACCGGCGGCGAAGAAGAGAAGAAGGTGGTTAAAAAAGCTGCCGCTGCTCCCGCCCCACCCAAAAAAGATGACAAAGGTGGCCCGCAGAAAAGAGGCCGTAAAAAAACAGAAGAGAAAGAAGAACAGGTAGCCGAAGCCGCTGCCCCCGAAACACCTCCCGCAGCTGCCCCCGCTCCTGCACCCGCTGCACCAGCAGAAGAACAGGCTCCGCAGCCACAACAACCTGAAGCCCCCGCCCCCAACAAAGTATATCCTCAACGCCGCGAACAGCAGTTCAACATCGAATTTGACGGCGTTATTCTTTCTGAAGGTGTACTTGAAATGATGCCGGACGGTTATGGCTTCCTCCGCTCATCTGATTATAACTATCTCTCTTCTCCCGACGACGTATATGTTTCTCCTTCACAAATAAAACTCTTTGGATTGAAGACCGGCGATACCGTACAGGGTGCCGTTCGTCCTCCCAAAGAAGGTGAAAAATATTTCGCCCTGCTTAAGGTTGATGCCATCAATGGTAAGAGCCCTGAAGAAGTTCGTGACCGTGTGCCTTTTGACTATCTTACTCCGCTCTTCCCCTTCGAAAAGCTTAACCTTTTTACACAGCCCAACGATTACAGTACCCGCATTATGGATCTCTTTACTCCTATCGGTAAAGGACAGCGCGGCCTGATCGTTGCCCAGCCCAAAACCGGTAAGACCATGCTCCTCAAAGCAGTGGCCAACGCCATTGCCGCCAACCATCCTGAATGCTACCTCATGGTAGTACTGGTAGATGAGCGCCCTGAGGAAGTAACCGATATGGAAAGAAGTGTACGTGCCGAAGTAATTGCCTCTACCTTCGATGAGCCCGCAGAGAAACACGTAAAGGTTTCTACCATTGCCCTGCAGAAAGCCAAGCGCCTGGTAGAGTGCGGTCACGATGTTGTGATCCTGCTCGACTCGATCACCCGCCTTGCCCGCGCCCACAATACAGTAGCTCCGGCCTCCGGTAAAGTACTTTCCGGTGGTGTGGAAGCCAACGCCATGCAAAAGCCCAAACAATTCTTTGGCGCCGCCCGTAAGATCGAAAACGGTGGTTCACTCACGATCATCGCCACAGCCCTGGTAGATACGGGCAGCAAAATGGATGAGGTGATCTTTGAAGAGTTTAAAGGAACCGGCAACATGGAGCTTCAACTCGATCGCCGCCTGGCCAACAAACGCATCTACCCCGCCATCGACCTTACAGCCTCTTCTACACGCCGCGACGACCTGCTGCTCGACCGCGATGTACTGCAGCGTATGAACCTGCTGCGGGTTTACCTCACGGATATGAACACCGAAGAAGCGATGCGCGAACTGCAGAACCGTATGAAGGGAACCAAGAACAATGAAGAGTTTCTGGCGAGCATGAACCGCTAAGAAAACGTATAATTCCGCAAGGATCAATGAATAAAAGCCTCCTTTCCGGAGGCTTTTTTGTGCCCGTATATACCATGGTGACCGGCTTATCCGTTATTAATACTCATTTTCCTTTGTAAAAAACCATACTGGCTCTTATCATGAGAACCTTTGTCCTGATCTCCCTTTTTGTTGGGGCTGTCCTCACCGGACGGGCCCAAAAGTCGGTGACCGGCCTCTGGACCGGAACACTTACCAACGACAGCACAACCGCACGCCAGGATCAGTCTTTCGAGATCGCCCTTACCCAGTATAAAGAAAAAGTGTACGGCTACTCCCGCCGCACATTCATTGTAAACGACACCCTTTATTATGTCCTGAAAAGAGTAAAAGGCAAAGTAGATGGTGATATCTGTGAAGTAACCGATGACGAATATATTTCCTATAACTTTCCGGGGCAGGTAGACAAGGGCGTAAAAGTAACCTACTACTTCCATCTCAACCAGCACGACAGTACCTGGTCGCTTGACGGACGCTGGAGCACTAATCGCGTTAAGCGGAATTTCTACGCCATGAGTGGCACTGTAGCAATGCGTGAAGAAACCAACCTCGACAACTCAAAGCTGTTTGCGCATATGGAAGAGCTGAGAATAGCCAAAGAGGTTCCTTTTTATGCTGCTTATAAAACACCCGCTGCACCTCCTACCGCATCGCCCGCTTCCAAACCGGTTACCAAACCAGCAAATACGGAACTGGCCCGTGCTGAAAAACAAGCACCCAAACAGGAAGCCGTAAAACCAGCAAAAAACACCCGCAGAGAAGAGAACGAACAGAAAAAACAAACCGCTGCAATCAGTGCAACTGCAGAAAAGAAAGCAGACGACTCCGATCAAAAACAGGCTTTTTCCAAAACGGTTTCAGATAGTAACCCGTCTTCGAACACTGATACAAAACAGGTACAAACAGAGATTGCCGTCACCCCTGCAGGTAAGAAACAACCGCAGGAAACAAAAATCAACACATCACCTGTTGCTGTTAACAGTACCCCGGTTGTAAGCGCCCCAGCTGCACCCCGCAATCCGGCAGCGGCCGAATTTGTACACGAACGGACCGCAGCAGCGCCGCAGGTGGTGAACTTCCGGTCAGACAGTCTCTCACTTGCCCTTTATGACAATGGAGAGATTGATGGCGATACGGTGAGTGTACTACTCAACGACGAAATCATACTGGCCCGCCAGGGCCTCAAGGCTTCTGCTATTAAAAAGACAATACAAATCCCTGCCGATAAAGACGAAGTGAGGCTGGTGCTGTATGCAGAAAACCTGGGACGTTATCCTCCCAATACCGGTCTGCTGGTCGTTCACGATGGCGATGATGTATACCAACTCCGCTTTACTGCTGATCTGCAGCAAAACGCCGTGATAGTGTTTAAGCGTAAACAGAAATGAGTTAATTTGGATGAAGCCATTCATAACCACCATGAGCCGCTTCATCCTGTTACTTTTCCTGATTAGCTGTGCACAACCGCTATGGGCCCAGCGCATTCAGCGCAGTACCGTTTACTCGCCCCAAATAAAAGACAGTTTCCTTCTACAGGTTCGCCTCCCCAAAGGATATAAGCCGGGAATCGCCTATCATCATATTTATGTGCCAGATGGATCATTGAAAATGGGAAATTATATCCTGGGCAAAGACAGCAGCTGGCGGGCCGATGTTCCGGAAAACTGTATTATCATCAGTATTGCCCATACAGGCAACTGGCATGAGCAGCGGCAAAGGGATTTTCTGCCTTCCGATGCCGGCGGATACAGCGACAAAAACTTCGGTCATGCCCGGCATTTTTATCTTTTCCTGAAAAACACATTGATGCCTTCGGTACGACGCCAGTACGGCGCTTCAAAAAGCGCAGCATTTATTGGCCATTCGTTCAGCGGGTTGTTTTGCCTGTATACGCTTTTCCAGGAAGATAAATTATTTGACCGGCATTTTGCAATCAGTCCGTCTGTCTGGGCCAACAACCGGGAGTTGCTTAAAATAGAAAAGCTGCATGCCGTTAAGAGCAAGCAGCTTTCGGGTGAAGTATCGTTACTGGCCGGCGGTCTTGAAGTATTTAATAAGGTACTTTCATCGACACGGGAGTTTTATGATACTACGCTGGCCAGAAAATACCTGGGTTATAAGGTCACGTTTGGTACGATCAACAATGCCAATCATTATTCCATCATCAAGCCTGGTGTTGATCGCGCCCTCGCGAGTTTTAAAAATTAACTTACCAGCGCATCAATCTTTGCCGACAGTTTACGGTCTTTATCAGTCACCACATCTCCGGCATCGTGTGTGCAGAGCCAGATCTCTACCGTATTCCACACATTCTTCCATTCCGGATGATGATTTGCTTTTTCGGCTTCCAGTGCTACCCGCGTCATAAAAGCAAACGCTTCGCTGAAATCGGCAAACTGAAATTTTCTGTACAGTTTATTTCCGGCTTCTGTCCACATAATTTGAATTTTTAAAAGACGAGGTGCTCTTTATTTTTTATTTTTTCATGAGTCAGCTCCACTACAAGTTGTACGCCCGAAATTGATCTGATGGCATTGATATGTTGCTGAAGGTCTTCACTGCTTACAATGTCATCTTTCATGAGCCATAAAAAGTCAAGGTGTTTGAACTCAGGTAGCAGGTACTCCCCTTCATGCTGATTCTTGTACAGATAGTGTGCCAGCGATCCTGTTGGCTCGAGATATTCAAAAACTGAAAAAAAATAATCGCGTCTTTTCTTCTGTAGCCTGATCTCAATTTCATGATTGATGCGGAAATCGACGCCCAGCAAATTATTAAGCTGCCAGCAAAACTGGTAGTCTTTTACGGGGGCCATTATTCCCAGCAACCGGCTGTCTTCAAAAAAAGCTTCAGCCAGGTCATGGTTGTTGATAGAGAGTTTCAGACTTTTATCAGACACGCCTCGTTTTTTATTTTTTATTAAAACTGTACTTCCGCCTGCATATCCGTATTTCCACGTTTGAATTTGACTACCGTTTTTTCGCCTTTGTTGAATTTACCAAGAGCCTGCATATAACTTTCTACCGAGCTTACCTTATGATCACCAATCTGGGTTATCACATCTCCGGCTTTCAGTCCGGCACGGGCTGCAGGGCGACCATCTGTTACTCCATCGGCACGCAATCCATTACCACTATAGGTATAATCCGGCATTATGCCCAGTGTAACCTTAAACGCAGTAGAGCGTGCCTGCTCTTCTCTTGTTTTTAAAAATCCAAGTTTCTGATTTTGTTTATCCAGTTTGGCGATCAGGTTGCTTATGTAATTTACGATATGCAGCTCACCTTCATAATTGATTCGGTCTGCATCATCGGTGGGGCGGTGATAGTCTTTGTGCTGGCCGGTGAAAAAGAAAAGTACGGGAATATCTTTCCGGTAAAAAGAAGTATGATCGCTGGGGCCGGTACCGCTTGAATCAAGTTTTATCGCAAACGGCAGTTTCTTTTCCTGCGGATTGATGACGGTAGACCAGGTAGCAGAAGTGCCATATCCGCCTATAGCGAGGGTATGTGTGCTATCACTCAGCCGGCCGATCATATCCATATTGATCATATAGTTTACCGACTTCAGATCTACCGTTGGATTCTCGGTATAATATTTACTGCCATAGAGCCCCAGTTCTTCGCCGGAAAATGCCAGCAACAGGTAATTGCTGTTTTTTGACTTGCTGCTTTTGAGAATACGTCCGAGCTCAATAAGTGCGGCGGTGCCGCTCGCATTGTCATCGGCACCATTATGTATCAGGTGCTCGCCGGTGCGGAGCATGGAGTTACCGTCTTCGCCATAGCCCAGGTGATCATAATGCGCACCCAGCACTACGGTAGAGGGGGCCCCATTATCAATATATCCCACTACATTATAACCTGTTCGTTTTGCTTCGGCCAGTTTTACATTCAATTTAAGCTGCAGGCTGGCAGTGGGGTCATTGAAAAAACGGGTAGCGGCTTCTTTTTTAACGTAAATGACAGGAAGGGGTAGTGTGGCAGATTTATCCTTACCATCAAAGCGAAGCTGGTCATTTATATCAGACGTATTATATAATATGATCGCCGTGGCCGCTTTATCAAACGCCTTACGTGCGTTGTTACGGATATACTCCTGCACATCAAAATGCGGGTTCTGGCGATTTTCTTCCAGCACGTCCCGAAGGTTTACAAACCAGGGCATATCTGCTTCCTGTAAAGCTATGGCGGGTTGCGCTTCTACCGCTTTCCCGGCGCTGTAGGGTAATGGAAAAAAGTCTTTATCAACAGTAAGCGCTGTGCCATTAACCGAAAAAAAAGTAGATGGGTCGATTTTTTTCCCTTCATTCACTTCAAATGCCTGGTAATATTCATTGCTGCCTTTTGGCGCAATGCCCAGTGCAGAAAATTGAGCACTGATATATTCCATAGCCTGTTTTTCACCCGGTGTGCCTGTTCTTCTCCCTTCCAGTTTATCATCGGCCAGCAGGCCGATATGAGAACGCAGGTTGGCAAGGGTTAACTTATCAGCTTTTTTAAGTTTTTGGGCCAGGCCCTGCTGTACTGTCAATAACAATAAAAGGGACGCAGAAACACGAAACAGATTCATAGCGGGTAAAATTTGTAGTGCAAAGGTATTGATGCCAGTAGTTTTTTGGCGATTTAGCCAGCTTATTCTGGCGGGCGGCAAGTAAGAACAATTTGCGGGTTACTTTGTCATTTAATCGTAATTCGTAAACGCATCTAGTCCCCGCACTCTATTTTTGCAGCCTTTTACAGCCAGATTTGAAAAAGAAACCGCTTCATATTGCATTGGTTGGTAATCCCAACAGTGGAAAAAGCTCTCTTTTCAACAGCCTTACAGGGCTGAACCAAAAAGTGGGTAATTTTCCCGGCGTAACCGTCGACAAACGTACCGGCCACAGCAGCCTGGCTGGTACAGATGCCCAGATCATTGACCTGCCCGGTACTTATAGTCTTTATCCGCGTCGCCTCGATGAGTGGGTAAGTTATAAAGTGCTTTTGCAGCAGGATGCTGGTATCAGTACCGATGTAATAGTGGCGGTGGCCGATGCCAGCAATCTGAAACGCAACCTGCTTTTTGCCACGCAGCTGATCGATCTCAAAATGCCCGTGGTACTGGCGCTGACCATGATGGACCTGGCGCAAAAAAAGGGAATCCATATTGATCTGGCGGCTCTGGAGCGGGAACTGGGTGTCCCTGTTGTGGCAGTAAACCCACGCAAGCAAAAGGGCATTGCGCAGCTCAGAAAAGCAATTGAGCAAACCGCACAGGGCCTGTACAAGCCCCCCGTCAATGATTTTATTGATATAAAAGGACTTGCTCCGGCTGCAGTAGATGCTGTAAAAAAATTATTTCCTGGCCTTAGCGATTATGGCGCCATTCATTACCTGATCAATCATGAATCTTTTGACCTGGACAGACAGACACAGGAGCAGATTGAGGCAATAGAGGTAAACAACCAGTTTAACCCTACCAAAACACAGGCCGAAGAGATTCTCAATCGTTATAGCCGAATCCGCCACATTATGCAGCAGGCCGTAAGTGAGCCTGATCCCCGGCAGCAATCCCTTTTTACTGAAAAGCTGGATAATATTTTACTGCACCGGCGCTGGGGTTATGTAATTCTGCTTGCCGTGCTTTTTTTGTTGTTTCAAAGCGTGTTCTGGCTGGCTACCTTTCCCATGGACTGGATCGATGCCGGCACGGCATCGTTTAGCAGCTGGCTTGGCGATATACTTCCGGAAAACAACTGGACCGACCTGCTCATCAATGGCATCATTGCCGGCCTTGGTGGTATCATCATATTTATACCACAGATCGCTATTTTGATCGGACTCATCACCATACTGGAGGACACTGGTTATATGGCACGCATCAGTTTTCTGACCGACCGGCTTATGCGTACAGTGGGGCTCAACGGAAAAAGTGTGATGCCCATGATCAGTGGATTCGCCTGCGCCATTCCGGCGGTAATGAGTGCCCGCAGCATCGAAAACCGCAAGGAGCGGCTGCTTACTATTCTCATCACTCCACTCATGAGTTGCTCGGCACGCCTGCCGGTATATACCATACTGATCGGGCTGGTTATTCCCAATAAATACCTGTTTGGTTTTATTGGGCTGCAGGCCCTGGTCATGCTGGGACTTTATATTCTTGGTTTTGTGATGGCGCTTATTGTTTCGTATGTAGCCAAGTGGTTTATTCATATCCAGGAAAAAAGCTTCTTTATACTGGAGCTTCCTATGTACCGTTCACCACGCTGGAAAAATGTGTTGCAAACCATGTTTGATAAAGCCCGCATTTTTGTGGTAGATGCCGGTAAGGTAATTATGGTTATCAGCCTTCTGCTGTGGGCGCTCAGCTCTTTTGGACCCAGGGGAGAAATGCATGTGGCTACTGAGCGTTATGAGCAGGCGCTCGCACAACCAGGTGCAGATACTACCACGCTTGAAAATGAATATGCCAATGCCCGTCTCGAAAATTCATATATCGGCCATTTTGGTAAATCCATTGAGCCGGTAATACAACCATTGGGGTATGACTGGAAAATAGGTATTGCTCTGCTCACTTCTTTTGCAGCTCGTGAAGTATTTGTAGGTACAATGGCTACACTCTACAGTGTGGGTGGTGAAGAAAATGAAGGTCCTTTGAAAGAAAAAATGAAAGCGGCCGTTCGCAGCGATGGCACTCCGGTATATACACTGGCCACAGGAGTTTCACTGCTTCTGTTTTATGTTTTCGCTATGCAGTGTATGAGTACGCTTGCGGTAGTAAAACGTGAGACCCGCAGCTGGAAGTGGCCAATGATACAGCTGGTTTATATGACCTGCCTGGCTTACCTCATGAGTTTTATTGCTTACCAGGTCCTGAGCTGACCGGTCAGGGTTGTGGCGCACGCCATTTATCGCGCGGTTCATAATGCTGATATACCAACGCGGAAAGTTTTCGCGCCAGCGTCCATGCCTCGTTGCTGCGCTGCCAGCTAATGTCTTTATTGTTTTTGGTAAATATGCAAAAGATATACGGATTGTGCGGTGCATTTACCAGCAGCACTTCACTTCTTGCCGCATTTACACAACCATTTTTACTAAACACTTCTATAGTGGGTGGAATCTGAGAAATAGCTTCGGCCTCATCCCAGTAGTTACGTCCGAGGCAACGCATTATACGATCGCAGGCCGCTGGTGTATATAGTTTATTTGTATAAATCAATTCAAACAGGCGGGCAATCTCTGCAGGAGTTGTTTGCCCCCAGCCATAGATGCTGCGGTTGGGCTCTCGTCCGGGAGTGCGTGAATTGACCCTTGTTTGCCTAAGACCGGCACTATCCAGAATTTCATTGATGCGTGTGCCTGTACCGGCCAGCTTTTGCAACCAGAGGCTGGCTGTATTATCGCTGGTAGTAAGCATGAGCATGATAATTTTTTTCAGCAGGATGGGTTCGCCGTCTTTGAAAGACCCCAGAATATCTTCTCCTTCATATAAGAGTGAGTCACGGTATACATGTGCGGAATCATAATGCAATTCTCCCCGCTGTATTTTATCCATAATGCCCAGCATAATGGGTACTTTCACAATACTGGCGGTAGGAAAATGGGTATCTGCATTAATCTGTGTAACACGTCCGGTCCGCAGGTTTTTTACATATACGCCCACATCGCCATTAAAGCCCTGTACAGCCTGCCTGATTTTGTGAAGTAGTTGCTGGTCCTGTTTTTGCGCCTTAGCAGGTTGCGCTGTAGCGGTCAAAACGATAAGAGCGATCAGGAAAAATAAATGTCTCATTTCAAAAAATCTGTTACGAGTGCACAAAAGGCAATGATGCCTGTTTTCATGGCCGCATCATCTACAAAAAAGTCGGCCGTATGGTGTGGTGGGGCTTTGGTTGGGTCTGTGCCGGCGGGCATACCGCCCAGGTATAAAAACAACGAAGGCGCTTTGGTACCATAATAAGAAAAGTCTTCGGCTCCCGTCACCCACTCCCGCTCCTGCACATGAGCATTGCCCAATGCCAGCTGCAGCGATGGAAGCATGCGGCGCAGCAGGACCGGATCATTGTATGTGACCAGGGTTTTGGTATCGATCGTCACCTCCGCCTCTGCGCCCGACGCCCGGGCAATTGTTTCCGCTGTATGGCGAATACGCCGATGCACATCCTGCTGCATAGCATTATCCAATGTGCGGATAGTGCCATCGAGGGTACAGGTTTCGGGAATAATATTGTTGCGAACGCCACCCTGTATTTTGCCGACCGTGATCACAACCGGACCACGGGTGAGTTCGCTTTGCCGGCTTACAATCTGCTGCAGTCCCTGGATGATTTGTGCCGATACCACAATGGGGTCTATACCCAGCCACGGCTGCGAGCCATGACTGCCACGACCTTTTACTTTAATTGAAAACCAGTCGGACGACGCCATAAAGGCGCCTGACTTGTATTGAATGGTCCCCACCGGAGTTGCAGAGTTGATGTGCAGGCCAAAAACGGCATCTACTTTAGGATTCTCCATTACTCCTTCTTTCACCATCAATGCAGCACCACCTTCTTCACCCTCGGGCGGACCTTCTTCGGCTGGTTGAAATATAAATTTGATTGTTCCCTTCAACTCTTTGCGCAAGGGCGCCAGTACTTCTGCCACACTCATAAGCATGGCTACATGCGTATCATGCCCGCAGGCATGCATCACTCCTACTTCCTGTCCATTATAAGTTGTCTTTTCCTTAGATGTCCAGGGCAGATTGCCCCGTTCTGTAATGGGGAGGCCATCCATATCGGCACGCAGGGCAATGCAGGGTCCGGGTTTTGCGCCACGCAAAATACCGACCACACCCGTTATGGCCACTCCTTCTTTTACCTCCAGACCAAGTGAGCGCAGATGGTCTGCTACCAGGCGGGCAGTTTTTACCTCCCGATTGCCGAGTTCGGGTTGCTGATGCAATTGATGGCGCCAGGCGATACAGCGAGACTCTACTTTATCAATAGCAGCCAGCAAAGGCTTGCTGAGCTGAGCCTGTAAATAAATACCTGCGAGCAGGGCGGCAGACAAAAGCAAAATGCGCATGTAAAAAATTTCCTGAATTTACCATAAAAATCTCTTTAATCATTTACCTTCAAACGAACGTGTAGACGGTTAGGTTCTATAAAACTGCCTCAGTTTACTTCAGGAATGCTACTTAGACATTTACATTTTCTAAGAGCTGTGTTGCTCCACAGTGTAACGGCTTTTGGTGGCCCACAGGCTCATATTGCCATGATGATGAAAACTTTTGTAAAGGGCACACACTATGTGACCGAGCAGGAGTTGATGGAGTACAATGCTTTTTGTCAGTTGCTGCCCGGGGCATCCTCTACACAAACACTTACGCTTATTGGTTATAAAAGAGGCGGTGTGCCGCTGGCTGTGCTCACGCTTATTGTATGGATACTGCCCGCCTGTATATTTATGGGCGCGCTTTCTTTTCTGCTCCATTATATAGATCGGACTGCGCTGCACAATGATATTTTTAAATTCATTGCTCCCATGGCTGCGGGTTTTCTCGTATATGCCTGTTATGCAGCTTTTCCGCACGCCATCCGCAATACCATTACCTGGGTGATCATGCTGATAAGCGGCCTGGTTACATTTTTCTTTTTTAAAATGCCCGCCGTGTTTCCGCTGCTGATCGTAACCGGGGGAATTGCCACTAACCTGAGTCGTAAACGTATACCACAGGTTGAGCAAAAGCCACGGAAAATAAAATGGTGGAATTTCTGGCTGTTTGGGATCATTTTCATTGCAGCGGGTATTGTGAGTGAAACAGCTAAAAAGAATGACTGGCCCGACCGTAAGCCTATCAACCTTTTCGAAAATATGTACCGGATGGGCAGTTATGTTTTTGGCGGTGGACAGGTACTGATGCCCATTATGTACGAACAGTTCAGTATCCGGCCGGATGCCATCAGGCAGAAAGATCAGAATGTAGTACAAATCGATAAAGAAGAAATGTATACCGGTATGGGCATTGTGCGTGCAGTACCCGGACCTGTATTTTCTATCGCGTCTTTTGCCGGAGGCATGGCGCTAAAAGATATGGGGCCGGAAATGCAGGTGCTGGGCTGTGTAATTGGAACAATCGGCATTTTTTTGCCAAGCGCCCTCCTGGTCCTTTTCTTTTTCCCGATCTGGAATAACCTCAAAAAATATGCAGCCGTATACCGATCGCTCGAAGGCATCAACGCCTCGGTTGTTGGCATCATGATCGGTTCTACTTTTTATATCCTGAAAGATATTTCGCTTATTACTGCACAGGCTATCAGCGCTATCAATCTTGGCGTGATACTTGGCACTTTCCTTTTACTCTGCTATACGAAAATTCCTTCGCCGGTGATTGTAGCTATCTGCGTGGCCCTCGGCTACTTTATAAGGTAGAGGGTAAAAGGTAGAAGGGTGAGGGTTAAATGGGTTGCTTTTCCAGAAGAGATAATAAAGATTTCGTGTATGGCTGGCATGAATGATGGCTGTACATTGCTTTTGCCTTCCGGCTTTTAGCCTCTACCTTTTATAGTGGCCGGCGCGTTCTATTTCTTCGCGCACCGCATCGGGCACCATATAGCGAATGGATTTGCCGTTGCGTATAAGCTGCCTAATTGTCGTTGCCGACAACTCCAGCAGGGGCGCCTGCAATGTATGCAGTTTTGCGCCGATGGTATTACTTACCGGAAAGCCGGGGCGCTCATATACATAAATAGGATAGTTGTCTATTATATAAGAGGCGTTGTTCCATTTATGCAGATTCTGGAAACTGTCGCTGCCCATGATTACGGAGAAATTATGTTCAGGATATTTTTCGGAAAGATGAGCGAGGGTAACACTGGTATATGACGGGCGGGGCAGGGAAAATTCCACATCAGAGACCTTAATGCGCTGATCATCTGCAATAGCCACACGCAACAGATGCAGGCGATCATATTCGTTGAGAAGACTATGATTGACCTTAAAGGGGTTTTGTGGAGAGACCACAAACCAGATCTTGTCTATTTCTGTCTCATTAAGAATATGGCTGGCAATGATCAAATGCCCTGTATGTACAGGATTGAATGAACCGAAATATAAACCAATATTCATTTAATATATTGACAATCAATCAATTACATCAACAACAATATGTGCTGCTTCATCTAAACGCAGGCTTAGCCGGTAACCGGCCACCTGTACCGACACTGGATCGCCGAGGGGAGCGATTTGCTCTACCGAAATCGTTTCGCCGGGCAAACACCCCATTTCCATTAATTTCAGGTGAATCTCATGGCTGTTTACTTCTCTGATCACGGCATGCTGACCAGGCCTTAACTCGGATAATTTTTTATTCATACCAACACGGTTGGAGCAAAACTAACATTGATTTTTCTGCTTTGTTTACGAATTTTGAAAATATGCCATCAGCAACAAAATCAAATATTTGTTTCTTTTTTGAAACCCCGGTAAGCCTTCGCAACCGCACACAATTAAAAGAAGAAATCGTACGCATTTTTAAACGCCATGGCAAAAAGCCGGCCTCATTGAACGTTGTTTTCTGTACAGACAAACGGCTTCTCGAGATCAACCGCCAGTATCTTCAACATGATTACTATACCGACATTATTACTTTTGAACTCAATGCTCCCGGCCAGCCTGTAGAAGGCGAGGTTTACATCAGTGTAGACCGGGTGAAGGATAACGCCCACCAGCTGGGGCAACCCGTCTACCACGAATTGCACCGCGTAATCTTTCATGGCGTACTGCACCTCAGTGGTTTCGGCGATAAAACAGATGCCCAGGAGGCAGAAATGCGCCGGCAGGAAGACCTCTGCCTAAAAAGGTATTTTAAATAAAAAGGAAGGTTAAGGGACAGGGGAATTCTGTAGCCACAGAGATCCTTAGCCTGTTGTATTTCCAATCTAGGCCCTGTAGGCCCGCATTGTAATGCGGGCCTACGGCAAAAACGCTCTTCCAAAAGGATTACAACAGATTCTCGACAGCAGACCTGGCCATCGCACTCCCGCATATCCCCAGTAGGCCCGCATTGCAATGCGGGCCTACGGCAAAATCGTTCTTCCAAAAGGATTACAACAGATTCTCAGACAGCAGACCTGGCCATCGCACTCCCGCATATCCCCTGTAGGCCCGTATTGCAATGCGGGCCTACAACAAAATCGTTCTTCCAAAAGGATTAAAACAGGTTCTCAGGCAGCAACCTGATCGTCGCACCCCAGGATGTCCCCCTATAGGCCCGCATTGCAATGTGGGCCTACAGCAAATACGTTTTTTCGAAACAGATTCTCAGGCAGCATATCTAGTCGTCTCATTCCCGCATATCCCCTGTAGGCACGCATTGCAATGCGGGCCTACAGCAAAATCGTTCTTCCAAAAGGATTAAAACAGATTCTCAGACAGCAGACCTGGCCATCGCACTCCCGCATATCCCCCGTAGGCCCGCATTGCAATGCGGGCCTACAACAAAAACGTTCTTCCAAAAGGATTAAAACAGGTTCTCAGGGCAGCAACCGCCGCCGCATCCCGTATCCTCCTTGTAGGCCCGCATTGCAATGCGGGCCTACGGCAAAATCGTTTTGGAAACAACGGTTGGAAGAAAGGGCCCCTGTTAAATGACCAGATCTACAACGTCCTACATATTCCCTGTAGGCCCGCGTTGCAATGCGGGCCTACAACAAAATCGTTCTTCCAAAAGGATTAAAACAGATTCTCAGACAGCAGACCTGGCCATCGCACTCCCGCATATCCCCTGTAGGCACGCATTGCAATGCGTGCCTACGGCAACGTTTCGCAAAAAAGTCTTACGGAAATGATTATCTGAAAGGGTTTAATGGGGAAATATGCCTGTTTCACGTGAAACTTCAACCAAATAATAAGCAGTGAGCCATTTCTTCGCCTGAATCTATTCGTCGATTAGGGGGAGACAGGTCATTTTACTTGTTCCACGTGAAACTAATAAGGATGGGTTTATACGATGTCTCCTGCAAACAATAGCCCTACTACTCATATGGCAACAAAAAACTTCGCGTTCCACGTGAAACCCCTCATAACCCTATTTCCTTTAACCCTTCAATACCTTATCTAAAACCTTAGAACAACCCTCCAATAAGGCAGATATTCAATGTTCCACATGGAACACCGTCCACCCTCTGTGTTTAATTGCTTTACCTTTGCAGGATGTTTCCAAATTATGATGTAATTGTTGTAGGCGCGGGTCACGCCGGTTGTGAAGCTGCCGCCGCAGCCGCCAATCTGGGGTCTAAAGTGCTTTTGGTTACCATGAATATGCAGACTATTGCCCAGATGAGCTGTAATCCCGCGATGGGAGGTATTGCCAAGGGGCAAATAGTACGCGAGATTGACGCTATGGGCGGATACTCGGGAATCGTTACTGATCTTTCCATGATCCAGTTCAGGATGCTTAACCGAAGCAAAGGGCCTGCAATGTGGAGCCCCCGCGCACAGAGCGACCGGATGCTCTTTGCTTCAAAATGGAGAGAAATGCTGGAGAATACTCCCAATGTTGACTTTTACCAGGATATGGTAAAGGGACTCATTGTTAAAGATGGACGAGCATGTGGAGTCGTTACAGGTCTGGGCCATCAAATAGAATCAAAAGCAGTAGTCCTTACTAATGGAACTTTTCTGAATGGAGTAATACATATTGGTGAAAAGAACTTTGGAGGCGGCCGTGCTGCAGAAAAAGCTGCTACAGGAATAACAGAACAATTGGTTTCCCTTGGGTTTGAAAGTGATCGCCTTAAAACAGGAACACCCCCACGTATCGATGGCCGTAGCCTTGACTATACCAAAATGGAAGAGCAGCCTGGCGATGAAGAGGTGGTTGGCTTCTCTTATACCCAAACTGTTAAGCCAACCCAGCAAAGAAGCTGCTGGATCAGCTATACCAACCAAACAGTCCACGATATTCTGAAAACAGGTTTTGACCGGAGTCCAATGTTTGCCGGCCGGATCGACGGCGTTGGCCCACGCTATTGCCCCAGCATTGAAGACAAGATCAACCGGTTTGCCGAGCGGGAACGTCACCAGCTATTCATTGAGCCCGAAGGCTGGAATACAGTAGAAATATATGTAAACGGATTTTCTACTTCTCTCCCAGAAGATGTACAGTACAAAGCATTGCGACTTGTACCAGGATTCGAAAATGTACGCATCTTCCGTCCAGGCTATGCCATTGAATATGACTACTTTCCTCCAACCCAACTTAAACACACATTAGAAACAAAACTAATATCTAATTTGTTCTTTGCGGGACAAATAAATGGAACAACGGGGTACGAAGAGGCCGCCTGCCAGGGACTCATGGCTGGAATCAATGCCCACCAGAAAGTAAAAGAACTCGCACCTGTAATATTAAAACGCAGCGAAGCATACATTGGAGTACTTGTCGATGACCTGATTAGTAAAGGAACCGAAGAACCTTACCGGATGTTTACCTCCCGCGCAGAATATAGAACCCTGCTTCGCCAGGACAATGCGGACGCCCGCCTCACACCACTTAGCTATAAACTGGGCCTGGCAACCCAGGAAAGAATGGATCGTGTATTGGAAAAAACACAGCAGGTACAGCAAATAAAAGATTTTCTCAAAATCAATACAGTTACTCCAGAGCAGATCAACCCATACCTGATGAGTCTTAACTCATCACCCATAACCGAAAAACAGAAACTGGAAAAAATATTGTTACGTCCCGACGTAGAACTCGATACGCTTTCAAAAGCAGTACCCTTCCTGGCAGAAGCCCTTATCACCTACACACGCGAATCAATAGAACAAGCCGCTATCCAGGTGAAGTATGATATATATATAGAAAAAGAAAAAGAACTCGTACAACGAATGAGTCAGCTTGAAGATCTTGAGATTCCAGATAGTTTTGATTACAAAAAAATCCAGGCCTTAGGTAATGAAGCCCGCGAAAAGCTGAATCGCATCCGACCCAGAACACTTGGTCAGGCCAGTCGTATTTCGGGTATTAATCCGAGTGATGTACAAATATTAATGGTATACATGGGTCGTTAAACACCGGCCCTTGTACTAACCGAATTTCCCACTACCCCATTAATGGTGCCCCTGCAATTAGTCGCACCACAGCGACATTCAAAAGGCTCCATACTTTCATCAAGAAAAGAACTATAGTCGAGCGTAAGCTCCTCATGCATGCGAATATTTCGTAATGCAATAACATTTAACCCACTCATCCCGGTATTGGCATCGCAGCTATGATTCTGTGGCGACCACTCAGCCGGATTATCATCCCAAAGAACAAATACCTCATTGCTGAGAGCGTAGGCATACCTGCGAAAATTCAATTTTTGTTCTTCATTCCAGTGTTTCTCTACATGCAGGCGCGTTACTATTCTATGCTGCCGCTCTTCTCCCTGAAAAACAATCTCTCCCTTTTTAATATGGCGGTTTGCATAAATACCAAAACCCGAAATAGAATTGCCCCGCATAGAAAAAGGTTTCTTCCTTCGCTTATGCCTTGCAATACCTTCGGCTATGATATGATCGAGAAAACCCTTTTGCCCCGCGTCATCAAACTTAAGAATGAAATCAGCCGAACCCTCATACCCATCTGTATAAAAGACAGAACAGGTAAAATTAATTTCGAGGAAAAAAATCTCCCCGGCTTCATTAACCCTGAAATCCATCCTGGCATAACCAACCCCGTTGAAGCCTTTGAAAATACGGCTTGCTGCTTCACGCAACTTTTTATCCAGTCCCGGATCGGTGCACGGAAAATTACAATCGGGATGCAACTCCGACGTTTTTAAGGAATACGTTTTGAAAAACTTTCCATCGGGAAAAACATATTCAACCGGCTTAAAAACCCGGCAGCTTTTACCATCAGTATCAGCTGCAACCAATACGGTAAACTCACGACCATCAATATATTCTTCTACCAGCAAAGGACCATAATCGTTAAATATCTCAACGACCTTATTCAGAAGATCCTGCTTATTATACAAAACAGATCGCTCATCGATACCGAGGCTATCGCCTGCTTTGGCCGGCTTTATAAATAAGGGGTATTTCATAAACTCATCAACCCGATCAATATCTTCTGGTTTTTCAATAATGAAATACGCTGGTGTAGAAACCCCCTCGCAGTAAGCCACATATTTCATCAACTCCTTGGTGGGATCATATAATAATGCTGTAGGCCCCGTATAAGGCAGATCAAGCAGGTCGAGACTGTGAATAACATCGATAGAAGGAACCTCCCACTCCAGATACCCTTCGCACAGGTTAATGAAAATGTCATAGTTCTTTTTCTTCAGCTCCTTCAGTTGTCTGTAGGTAGTAAGCTTGTTAAGAAACACATGATCAACCTCGGCATCGGGTAAAAGAGCCGTAAGATGCCGGGGTGGGTCATAGTTTTTGTAATCCACACCTGTAGTGGAATAGTCTGGTTGCAGCACACAAACACGCATAAAAATAGTATTGTAAGAAGGAAAAATTAGTACGCGAGGCCTCTTCTGGCAAATGCATCATCGATGATCAGCTTCACCACCTCTGCAAAGGAAACACCAGCGAAACGAAGGATTGCACCGATAGAAGTATAATTCTCATCTTCGCTCAACCCACATTGCGCATTTACTTCCAATACGAATAACTTCCCGTTGTTTGAATCCATACGTATATCCAGCCGGCCATACCCCACTCCCCCAACAGCCCGGTATGCTGCTACGCTAACTTCACTTAATTTATTATCCAGTTCCCTATTCACCGATTGATATTCATAAAAATTTGCGTTGCCGGGCATTGGCTTTTCTTCTTCATAGATTTCCCATAAGCGGTCAAAAGACAAAAACTTTTCTTCGTCGGGAAGGCTTTCATGAAAAATGCGCTCCACAGCCGGATAGCAGCGCACCGAATCACCCGAGCCAATCACAAACGTGGTAAACTCACGCCCTCTGACAAATGACTCAGCAATGAGTCCATCTGCCAACAAATTCCAGCCACGGTATCCGGCTTCTATCTCCCGCACACGGTCCTCCAATTCCGCATCCGTATATACCACATTTTTTACAGAAACACCCATACTTCCTCCAGATACGGCAGGCTTTATAATAACGGGAGCACCGAGCTGCTGGCAAAGACCAGTATGCAGGTCTCCTGCAGAACGGATCATTTTCCATGGCGGGGAGGGTACGCCAGCATTATCAAAAGCTTCCTTCATCGGAATTTTTGAAGTTGTGACACGGTAAAAATAATCGGACGCACCCGTATAAATCAGGCGGTTCTTTTCGAGCTCACCGATAACTGAAACACCAGGAGTACCGTTGATTTCATCACCATCGCAAAGATTCAGCACTACGGGAACCTTGCGTCCGGATCTCTTTCGGATGCCCTGAATTATTTCAGCAAAATTATTTATGGTAACGGGCTGCCAGACCCAGTCAACCCCAAGGAAAGAAAAAGCCCGTTTATATTCCTCCAGGCTCTGAGAAAAATCATAATAATACTCAAGGTTGGGATCTGAGGTTTCCAGATGTGGTATCAATACCCAAACCTTTAATTTCCGGATGGGTTCTGCACTGACCTTTTGTTTTGCACTGCGCTTAAGCCCTTTCTTCCCGGTTTCTGCGATCATTCAATTGCTGTTGTATAAAACGAGTGAGTTTGTACTGATCCAATACATCCTGGCCAAGATGTGCTGCCCCCTTAATATCTCCAAGGCAACGGTGACTGCCGCACAGGCATTGAAAGGGCTGGGCCATACTCCATTCTGTAGAGGGATAGAAAAAAGTCATTTCATCACCCGTTTCAATTGGCTTAAGCGCAATAATTTCATAGCTATGGGTATCAAAAAAAACATTCGGATCACAGCTGTGATTTATGTATTGCAAATGCTCCGGCTCCAGTAAAATATGCTGATCAACACCTATTTGCACAGTTAAATAAGAAGGCGATGAAACAACAGCACCCGCACTGAATGTGGTAATTACATCGCCCGGCCGGTACGATCGTTGGGCGAAAAAAGCTTTCTGGTTGTTAGAGGTATTTTGCCGCACCACGGCAAAATGATGATCGCTGATAGTGAGGTAGGCGGAGCTGGAGGCAGTTACCATAATTTATTTGTTATGAAAAGATAATTATAAAGCATAAACAAAAACAGAACTGCCCAATAAATGTGAACAACTACGACAAGAGGTGGAAAAGCCGGGCTGAGCAGCTAATGCAACAGTTCTTCCTGGTACCTCGCGCTATGACTGATAACACTAAATCCATTATCAAAACGAGGACTGGCCAATAAGAGAAAGGACCCTATCTTTAAATGGTGAAGGCCGTCCTGCTCACCTTTAAGACCCTCGTACTATACCTTGCTATAAGCATAGCAAGTCTGCTTATGCTAAGTATGATAATTGATTATGCCAGTTTTGAAACCGATATTCACTTTTTGCGCAGCAAACAGGGCTATCTGCAAAACACAACATGGACATGGGCTTTCTATATTCATGTCTTTACTGCAATAATTCCCTTAGTGGCAGGTCTTACTCAATTTTCGCCCTATCTTTTGCGAACCAATAAGAGGCTACACCGCACAGCAGGCAAAATCTACATCCTCGCCATTTTACTCATTAACTTTCCAACCGGACTTATTCTGGCCATCAACGCCAATGGTTATTTACCCACCAAACTCGCCTTCCTGTTACTTGACTGCCTCTGGTTCTTTTTTACCCTTCGGGCATGGCTGGAAATAAAGAAAGGAAATATTACGGCGCATAAAAACTTCATGCTCCGGAGCTATGCTTTAACCTTTTCTGCCATTACACTTCGCACCTGGAAAATTATACTTCCGGTTTTCATTACGATAGATCCTCTAACGCTTTATCAGCTTGATGCCTGGCTGGGTTTTGTGCCAAACCTGTTTATAGCAGAATGGTTGATCAGCAGGAGTCACCGCTCGAAAGAGAAAAAATACATCAGCAGCAAATAGGCTGCTCCCACAAAAAGAAAAGCGGTCAGAAGAAAAGAGACGATAGACCAAACCCAGGGCGATTTTTCCTCTCTAACCAGCTTCCGGTATACTGATGCCGCTACAGCCCATGAAACTAGTAGAAGTACTATTATATAGAGGATTAAGACACTCATAACGGTGGGTTGATACTCAAATATCAATGATCTTACCGATATTGCCCGAAACAGGTTTCCTTTTTAACAATTATGCCAAACCGGTTGCCGGTTTGGCTTATCCCCAGTGCCGGACAAAACATCATATCAACGCATATACCTCCTAATGGGTATTGCAAAAACCGGCAAATTGAAGTTCTTTTAGGCAAAAATCAGAAAATGCGCTCCCTACTCTACCCAATTTGCCTGCTATTACTCCTTACGAGCTTGCAGGCCAATGCCCAAACCGTCACCAAAAAACTCAAACAATCCCTCGAACTCCAGATGCAAAAGACCGACGAAGATGATATGGCTGGTACCCGGGGTGCTTCTGTAGCCTGGCACCCTGTGCTTAAAAAATACTACGCGGCATTTGCCGGAAATACGGCTTATCCACTTGCTGTTTTTGATGAAAAAGGAAAAAGGCTTAATGATGAAGACCTCGCAACCATGACAGATCTACGTGGCCTTTGGTACAACACCGTCACCAAACAAATCTGTGGGAACGGTTATGATGCCTTTGGCTGGTTCACCTATCAACTGGATAAAAACGGAATCCCTACAGACGTAACTGACATTACAGACGATATGCGTCAGCCCAATGAACAGGCCGTGGGTACTTATAACTTTACCGAAAAACAAGTGCTTTTCCTCGGTGGCAGCCAGGTATATAAATACAATGCCAAAGGAATAGCTGTTGACTCTGTAGTTATTCACTGGGGCCGTAAAAAAGCAGATGGCCCGGGAGAGGAGGAGGATCCAGCCTTTGGACATGAAGATTATAACGCTACATCACTTATCTATACAGGTATTAAAGGACAGGAATTGGGTTTTCTAAACGTAGCTGAAAATCAAATTGAACTTTACGATATTAAAACCGGCTATCTTATAAAACTGCTGACCCTGCCAGAAACAGCCACTGCAGAGTTAAGTTTCAATTTTGCCTACGCCAACGGTACTTACTGGCTATTTAATATGGAAGAACGGAAATGGGTGGGATATAAATAAGGAAACAGTATTGCCGCATCGTACAAAAAACTATTCGATCCATAATGACCCGGCTTTGGCCGGGTCATTTGTTTAAGAAATCATCTACCAGCAAATCCGAAATTTTAAAGCACCGCCACTACAGTTAACACACAAAAAAGCCTGCTGCTTTCTTAACAGGCCACTGTGCATTGGTCCCGAGGCTTCGGGAGGGATCGAACCCCGGCTAAAATATCTTACCCTTTCTCAGTCTATCGCAAACAAAAAAGCCTGCTACTTTCATAACAGGCTTCTGTGGTGTGGTCCCGAGGCTTCGGGAGGGATCGAACCGTCCACTAAAATATCTTACCCTATCTCAATCTATCACAAACAAAAAAGCCTGCTACTTTTGTAACAGGCTTCTGTGCTGTGGTCCCGAGGTTTCGGGAGGGATCGAACCCCGGCTAAAATATCTTACCCTTTCTCAGTCTATCGCAAACAAAAAAGCCTGCTACTTTCGTAACAGGCTTCTGTGCTGTGGTCCCGAGGTTTCGGGAGGGATCGAACCCCGCCTAAAATATCTTACCCTTTCTCAATCTATCGCAAACAAAAAAGCCTGCTACTTTCGTAACAGGCTTCTGTGGTGTGGGGCGGGATCGAACCGCCGACTCAAGGATTTTCAGTCCTTTGCTCTACCGACTGAGCTACCGCACCATCCTTTAATCATTTGACATAAAGCCAAATGCGGGCTGCAAATATAGGCTGATTCCTTAGAATACCGAAAAAAACAGGGAAATAATCCTGATTTTTCAGTTTTACATGCCGTATTCGCTCAAAAACTTGATCCGCATGATTTTCAACTGTTCCCAGTTAAAATTGTGCTCAGAAAGCTCTTCCTGGGCTACCTGCAATGAGGAGGTATCACATCCTTTAAAATATTCGATGATTTCGTCCTGCTCGGTCTCGTCCAGCATTTCGTCTATCGCATAATCGAGATTAAGCTTGGTGCCACTGGCCGCAATAGTCTCCATCTCCTCCAGCATCTCATCCATACGCCATCCTTTATTACGTGCGATAGTTTCGAGGCTTACTTTTTTATCGGTATTCTGAATGATATATACTTTATTCCCGCTTTTATTCACCACGCTTTTCATCACAAAATCATCGGGCTTCACTATATTATTATCTTCTACATAACGCGCAACCATTTCAACAAATGGCTTACCATAGCGAATTGCCTTGCCTTTACTAACGCCCTGGCACTTTTCCAGATCGGCAACAGTAGTTGGATAGAGCGTTGCCATATCCTGCAGCGATGTTTCCAGGAAAATCACAAAAGGCGGCAGGTTCTTCTTCTTTGCCTCTTTCTGACGAAGCTCCTTTAGCATTTCAAAGAGCTTTTCATCTGTAGCCCCTCCGGAGCTGGCTTCTGTACCTTCCTCATCATCGGCATTGGCCTCTTCGTAAAGATTATTCAGTACTATCTTAAACGATTTGGGCTTTTTCAGAAATGCCTCTCCCTTCTTTGTAAACTTCAATACACCATACTCCTCTATATCCTTACTCAGCAAACCTTCCAGCAGCATCTGCCGTATCAGAGAATTCCAGAAATGTGACTCCTTATCATTTCCACTGGCAAATACATCCAGCCCTTCGTGGCGGAACATTTGTATCTGTGGAGTGAGCTTACCGCCTATTATTTGTACCACATATTCTGTAGCAAATCGTTCATCCAGTGCGCGAATGGCTTTCAATACAACCACCGCATCCTCCTTGGCCTCTATTTTCTCCTTCGGATGCTTACAGTTATCACACTCACCACAGTTTTCTTTCTCGTACTCTTCGCCAAAATAACTCATCAATACCTTACGGCGACAGACTCCGGCTTCGGCAAACGCAACGGTTTCATTGATCAGCTGGGCACCAACTTCACGCTCACTAAGCGGCTTGTCGCGCATAAGGTGTTCCAGCTTGCTTACATCTTTGTGTGAATAATAAAGAATACAGCGGCCTTCCAGTCCATCGCGACCAGCGCGACCGGTTTCCTGGTAATAGTTCTCGATCGACTTGGGTATATTGTAATGAATTACAAACCGGATATCCGGTTTATCTATTCCCATACCAAATGCTATAGTGGCACATATAACCTGCACTTCTTCATTGAGGAAAAGGTCCTGGCGTTCGGCCCGCAGTTTACTGTCAAGACCCGCATGATAGGCTACAGATTTAATACCGTTTGCATTCAGCAGGTCAGCCATTTCCTCTGTGGTCTTCCGGTTGAGCGTATATATAATACCACTCTTACCCGCCATTCCTTTTATAACCCGCACAATACTCTCATCTGTCTGTGCCTTTTTTATTTTGGGTAAGACTTCGTAATAAAGATTGGGGCGGTTAAAAGAAGATATAAAAATATTGGGGCTACGCAGATCCAGATTCTTTACGATATCGCTCTGTACCTTTGGAGTAGCGGTGGCAGTAAGGGCAATAACCGGTATATCTGGATTGATCTGAACCATCATTTCTCTTAACCGGCGGTACTCTGGTCTGAAGTCGTGTCCCCACTCAGAAATACAGTGTGCCTCGTCTACAGCAAAAAAAGAAATTTTAAGGTCGGAGAAGAACTCCAGGTTTTCCTGCTTGGTCAGTGTTTCGGGCGCCACGTACAACATCTTTGTTTTACCCGTCAGCAGGTCGTCATGTACTTCCTTTATTTCCTTTTTGGTAAGGGTGGAATTCAGAAAGTGAGCGACCTCGTCATTACTGCTATAACTACGCACCAGGTCAACCTGATTTTTCATCAGTGCGATAAGTGGAGAAACGATGATCGCAACACCCTCACTCACCATGGCCGGTAGTTGATAGCAAAGACTTTTGCCGCCACCGGTAGGCATGATCACAAATGTATCATGACCTGCCAGCAGGGATTCTATGACCTTCTCCTGCGTACCTTTAAACTTATCAAACCCAAAATACTCCTGTAATTTTTCGTGCAGATCGAAACGAGTTTTACCAGAATCAGATTCCTTAACCTTTGCCGGCTTACGTGAGCCGGATTTTTTGACTGTAGATGTTGCCATTATTCATTTATTACTCTACCGCCGGCAATACAGCCGGTATCTCCACCTGCGCCTGTGCTCATTAAGATACTCATTTTATTGCTGTTTCCCAGCATATTAATGAATATACATCTCAAGAATGGTCCCCACCGGACCCTAATGACGTCGCAGCAATCCTTCGCACTAGCTAATCAGTGGTAAAAAGAGGATTGCGAATTTACACCAGAATTAGCGTATTACGTAACCCCTGATCGTTAAAATTGACAGGGTCACAATAGAAAACGCCCGTTCGTAACAAAAGCTATAATTTTGCCCCATTGTACTGCAATAAGTTATGTCTATTCAACTCTCAGAAATTGCCCGCCGCACTATTGAATTAGAAGCACAATCGATTGAAGGTCTGAAGGCTGCCATCAATGCAGATTTTGAGGCGGCCGTAAATGCCATAGCAAATTGCCCCGGGCGGCTGGTTATCAGCGGTATCGGAAAAAGCGCTGTGATCGCTCAAAAGATTGTAGCAACGCTTAATTCAACGGGTACCCCTTCTATCTTTATGCATGCTGCAGATGCAATTCATGGCGATCTGGGTATGGTTCAGGAGCATGATATTGTACTTATACTCAGCAAAAGCGGAGAAAGCCCCGAAATAAAAGTACTGGTTCCCCTTATCAAAAACTTTGGAAACACACTTATTGCAATGGTGGGTAATACCCAATCATATCTCGCCCGGCAGGCAACACTTATACTCGACACAACTGTGCAGCAGGAGGCATGTCCCAACAACCTGGCACCTACCTCCAGCACAACAGCTCAACTGGTAATGGGCGATGCTCTAGCTGTATGCCTGATGGAACTAAAAGGATTTCAACCAGACGATTTTGCCCGCTTTCATCCCGGCGGTACCCTCGGAAAAAAACTCTACCTGCGCGTAGCAGACCTCTATCCCAACAATGAAAAGCCAGCCGTTACATCTGCCACAAACCTGCAGGATGTAATAATGGAAATGACGCAGAAAAGACTCGGTGTTACAGCTGTAACAGATTCAAACGACCAGCTCCTGGGCATAATTACCGATGGTGATCTGAGAAGAATGCTCCGGAAAAATACAGGATTTGACAAAAACCTGCAGGCTGCAGATATCATGACTGCTAATCCTAAAACAATCAGACCCGATGCACTTGCCGTTGAGGCACTTGATCTGCTCCGTAAACACGAAATAACCCAACTTGCTGTTGTTGAGGAAGGACGTTATCTGGGTATGATACACTTACATGACCTGATTCGCGAAGGCCTTCTTTAAAACTATTATTGAAACACGAAGAGAAATGAACAAAAAGAACTATGTAGCAATAATGGCCGGAGGTATCGGCAGTCGCTTCTGGCCTATGAGCAGGGCTAATTATCCCAAACAATTTCTCGATATCCTGGGCACCGGCAAAACCCTGATCCAGCAAACTTTCGACAGGTACAGCCAGCTTGTACCTGCTGAAAACATATTTGTTATTACGGCCAAAGAATATGTGGATCTTGTTCACCAGCAACTTCCCTCACTCCCAAAGGAAAACGTCCTTGCCGAGCCTTCCCGCAAAAACACTGCCCCCTGCATTGCATATATAGCATTTAAACTGTTTCAGAAAGATCCTGATGCACTTATGATTGCCTCACCAGCTGATCATCTAATCCTTGATCAGTCGGCCTTCCTCGAAACAGCTCAAAAAGCCCTGCACTTTGTAGATCATATTAATGCCCTTGTAACAATTGGTATAAAACCTACCCATCCCAATACAGGATACGGTTACATACAACATGAAGATGCAGAAGTAGCTCCGGGTATTTATAAAGTAAAAACCTTTACAGAAAAACCTAACCTGGAACTTGCCAAAACATTCATCAGCAGTGGTGATTTTTTATGGAACGCAGGCATTTTTACCTGGAAAATAAAAAATATCATCCATGCATTTGAGAACCACCTCCCTGAAATGCATGAAGTCTTCGCGGCGGAAAAAGATTTATTTAATACCCCTTCTGAAGCCGAAGCTCTCGAACGAATATATCCCCAATGCACCAATATCTCTATCGACTTTGGCATTATGGAAAAAGCCTCTAATGTTTATGTAATTCCCGCTTCATTCGAATGGAGCGATCTGGGTACCTGGAACAGCGCCTGGCAAAACATGGAGCGCGACTACTACCACAATGCGGTTGTGGGTAAACATGTAATGGTATTCGATAGCCTCAACTCAATGGTACATGTACCCGACAATAAACTGGTCTTATTGCAGGGACTCGAAGATTTTATAATCGTTGATACACCAGATGTATTACTCATCTGCAAAAAAGAAAAAGAACAGGAAATAAAGGATTATCTTGCCGAGGTGAAACGAAACAAAGGAGATAAATTCCTTTAACAAACCCTATATGTTCCAGAAACTCCGTACCATTATCTATCACACAGCAGACCTGTCTGCCGCCAAAGCCTGGTATACTAAAGCAACAGGTAAAGAACCTTATTTTGATCAACCCTTCTACGTTGGTTTTGATATCAACGGATTTGAACTGGGTCTTGATCCGGACACCACCCATGCCGGAACCGGCAATCACAGCGTAGCTTACTGGAAAGTAGAAAACATTGACGAAGCTGTTGCTCATTTATTAAGCCTTGAAGCAAAACTGGTTCAGGAAAAAACTGAAGTCGGACACGAGATGTATGTAGCCATTGTAGCAGACCCCTTTGGCAATAACATTGGCCTGATCCAGCACGGCTAAAAAAACATTTTTTTTCCGTCTATTTCCCATACGCCGGTATACTGAATGCGTAACTTTAGCATTCAATTATCGCCATGCCTAATTACCCGCTTCAGAACATTCTCTTTCTGGATATTGAAACCGTGTCTCAATACCCGGACTATACTACTATGCCTGCAGAATGGCAGGAGCTTTGGGGTAAAAAAGCCGAGTCACTGCTGCGCAACCGTGAAGAAGAAACACGCGAAAGCATCTATTCACGTGCTGCTATCTATGCTGAGTTTGGAAAAATTATTTGCGTAAGCTGTGGCGTAATGCACGGTACGGGAAACCAAAGAAAAATAATTCTCAAATCATTCTCCGGAAATAACGAAGCAGAAATACTGGTTGCCTTTGCAGAAATGCTGCGCAAATGGTCTGCCGAAGAAACCAGGTTCCTTTGCGCACATAATGGCAAGGAGTTTGACTTTCCCTACCTCTGCCGACGCATGCTTATAAACAATATTTCCATTCCGGCCATACTGGATAGCAGCGGTAAAAAACCATGGGAGGTAAATTTTCTTGACACCCTGGAACTATGGAAGTTTGGTGATTTCAAAAATTATACTTCCCTCAACCTGCTGGCACATGCACTGGGCATACCTACACCCAAAGACGATATTGATGGCAGTAAAGTGGGCGAAGTATACTGGAAAGACCAGGAGCTCGAACGCATCGTTACCTATTGCCAGAAAGATGTACTCACCGTAGCTCAGATCCTGCTTCGCATGCAGGGAGAACCGCTTATTCTTCCCGAAAATGTGGAAATAAAAAATTAAACATACAATGGAAAGAACAAACTATTCATCCGGTGCCAAATGGGAAGAGTATGGGTTGCTTCATCATGAAGCTTTTAGCATCGTTAACCTCTGCACCAGCATGATAGAAGTTTCTCCCCTCACAGCCCCTTCTTACCAGATAGAAATTGAAGCCACTGCCATTCTAAATTCATAAATCATGCATATAGAATCGCTACGCGAATACTGCCTTTCAAAACCAGGAACAGAAGAAACTTTTCCTTTTGGACCAGATACCCTGGTCTATAAAGTAAATGGTAAAATCTATCTGCTGGTCGGTCTTGATGAGCAGCCGGCACGTTTCAATGTAAAATGCGATCCCGATAAGGCCATAGAACTGAGAGATGAATACCCGGCCGTACTTCCGGGATACCATATGAACAAAAAACACTGGAACACCATCATCCTGGATGGTTCTATAACAGATCGACTGCTCAAAGAATGGATCGATCATTCATATGAACTGGTTAACAAAACCGTGACAAGAAAAAAATGACTCAAAAAAGCAATCTCCCGAACTTCCAATCCAAGCTACCCGAAGTAGGAACAACCATCTTTACTATAATGAGTTCACTGGCGCAGGAATACAATGCTGTAAACCTTGGTCAGGGTTTCCCTGATTTTCCTATGGATCCATTACTGATCGATCTCGTTGCAAAAGCAATGAAAGATGGCCATAATCAATATTCACCTATGCAGGGTTATTTACCGCTGCGCCAGGTACTGGCCGACAAAACAGCCTTTCTCTATAATCAGTCAATCGAACCTGCAACTCAGATCACCATCACCCCCGGAGGCACATATGCCATTTATACCGCTCTTACCATTCTACTTCATCCAGGCGACGAGGTAATTGTTTTTGAACCTGCTTATGACAGCTATATACCTGCTATTACTGTTAATGGAGCCGTACCGGTACGTATACCGCTTAGTTATCCCGATTACAGTATCGACTGGAGCGAGGTAGCCAACAGAATTACTTCAAAAACAAAACTGATTATTTTAAATAATCCGCACAATCCAACCGGATCCATTCTTAGCGAAACGGATATAGAACATTTAAGAGAACTGGTAAACAGACATTCGTTGTATATATTATCAGACGAAGTATATGAACACCTCGTATATGATAAACAGCCACATTTGAGTATACTCCGTTATCCCGATCTTTTAGAACGCAGCTTTGTCTGCTTTTCATTTGGCAAAGTATATCATTGTACCGGTTGGAAACTTGGTTATGCCATCTCTTCGCCGGCTCTTATGGCCGAATTCAGAAAACTGCATCAGTTCAACTGTTTCTCCTGCCATACACCTTCGCAGGTTGCACTTGCTCATTTCCTGCAGAAAAAAGAAACATATCAGACCCTGGCTGATTTTCTACAGCAAAAAAGAGATTACTTCATCTCATTATTAAAAGACACACCATTCAGCCTATTGCCCAGCCGGGGCAGTTACTTTATCTGTGCGTCGTATGGCCATTTTTCTGAAGAACCTGATCTTGAGTTTGCCAGACGCCTCACAAAGGAAGCCGGTGTTGCCAGTATTCCATTATCCGCATTTTATCAGGCTGCCACAGATCATAAAGTAATCCGTTTCTGCTTTGCCAAAAAAGCAGAAACACTAAAACTTGCAGCCGACAGACTCAGGTCAATTGTGTGATCTGCAAACTATTTCGCCAGCTTGTCAAAACATACCATCTTTGTTTAATAAATATCCATCCATGCAGCCTAAAACACTTTCCCTTATAGAAAAACTAATCCTTCTGCTCATAGTAATGATACTGGCACTGGGATTCTATTTTTTTAATACGAATGTACCCCGGTTCGAGACCTATGTACAGGAAGATGGTGTGGTAGAGTGGTTGACAGTGCTGGGTCTTATACTTGGTTCAGTCACCTGTTTTTACCGTTTATTTATACTCCGTAAACAACGAAAACCCTGGTTTCTTTTTGTAGTATTTATAATGGGCCTTGGCCTCTTCTTTGCTGCCGGCGAGGAAATATCCTGGGGACAACGCATTTTTCACATCCAGAGTTCAGAGTTTTTTCTAAAAAATAATGCCCAGGGAGAAACCAATCTTCACAATCTTGTTGTGGGTGGACTTAAGGTAAATAAGATCGTTTTTTCTATCGGGCTTGTAGCAGCAATGGGACTGTATCTTGTATTCTTTCCCCTTATTTATAAAAGATCTGCATCTTTCAAAAGATTTGTAGATAAAAGTGGTATACCCATTCCTTTTGCCTATCAGGTCATTTCCATACTTGTAGTATTTGCACTTACCGAAATGATACGCCATGGTAAACGAGCAGAGTTGCTTGAAGCCGGCATAGCCCTTCTGTTTTTTTTGATTATTTACCGTCCGGTAAACAAAGAAATATTCAGTAAATAGATTCGTCCTGTTATCTGGTCTATTTTAAGATTCGCGCCAGCATGAGTGTGTCCAGCTTCGATTCTCTTGTTTTCGGATTGAGGAATTTAAGCTTTAGTGTAGATACATTATAATCTACATGACTGGCAATCGTATCGATCCGGTATCCTTTTTCGACCAGGTTATTGGCTATAGGACTACTTATCAGATAATACATACTGCTATCAAGCAACTCAGGTTTTAATACATCTGCCACATGATGATTATGCCCCAGGTAAAAATCAAATGTATGCGCATTATTGTCGAGTAAAAGTATTTTTTCGTCAGGTATTTTAATACCCTTCTCTTTCATCACTTTTACCAGTTCATTACCACCCTGGTATTTAAAGAGATTCGGAAAAAAACTGTAATTGGCAAAGAAGTTAAAGAGCAGCGAAAAACCTACCGACACATATACCAGCTTGAGTCCTTTATCGGCTGCCCTTTGCCACATCAGATTCAGCAGACCGATCATAAGAATACCGCCACCAATCCATACCCAGATAGAAAAGGGTTTGAAGAAATAAAAGTTCAAAGCAATTGTAGCAATAAGTACCAGCACAGCAAATACCTGGTGAATAGTAAGAAACCATTTAGCTGCCGTTTCCCTGCTTAACAACTGCCGCAGATAAACGGCTGTAAAAATAGAAGCAAGTGGCATTAACATAAAAATGTAATGTGGCATTTTAAACTTCGAAAAGGATATTCCGAATAAAACCAGACCAAAAGTTAACGCTGCAAAATTGATAGATGTATTCCATTCCCTGTTCACCAGCATTCGCTTTATCCAGTATACAAGAGCCATATAAGCAAATAAACACCAGGGAAAAAATGCCCATAAAAAAGTATGATAAAGGAAAAAATAGCTGCTGTTACGGCCACCTTTATTGAAATTATCGCCTCCGAAACGCTCAAAGTTCTGTTCCCACAAAATGAATTTTACACCCGATATATTGGTCATACTTCTTATAACCTTGTGTGGATGCAGATCGTACTGATAATAGTAAGCATATATCACCGGTGATATAAAAAGAAACAACAACGGAATAAAAAACCAGGTACGGATATTTGTGAGTACATCCCATTTTTTCTGAAAAAGGATATAGAAAAATGTAGCCACGAAAATAATACCCGGTCCTACCCATCCTTTAGTACTAAAGGCAATGGCTGCACCCAACGCAGCAAAAATCAGGTTTAACCATTTTCTTGTATCCACATAACTGATCAGCTGCCACATGCCCAGCATAATGCCTGCACTGAGTGGTGTTTCCATGCGGGCATCATTAATAGAAAGAATAAAACCCTCCGCAGTAGCCAGCATGATCGCCGCCAGTCGGGCAGTGGATTTATCTGTAAGACGCAGCGTGAGCCGGTAAGTACTCAGTAAGGTAATAAGCGCATAAAGGATAGCCGGCAGACGATGAGCAAATGTATTTACCCCAAACAGTTTAAAACTTAATGCCGAACTCCAGAAAAGCAGATGCGGTTTATCAAGATAATCCAGGTCGCGGTCTACCAGGCTCAGATAGTCATTGTACTGCAGCATGTGCAATGCAATATTGGCGTGGTGCGCCGCATCTTTATCCATTAGCGGAAAAAAAAGAGATCCCACATAAACCAGCAGACATAAAAAACCAATCAGGTATACACTGCGGTTTTCCTGCTCCAGGTTAATAGCATAATTTTTAAACATAATATAGGAAATTAAAGACCAGCCTTGGCACTGATCTCAAGCATTCGGTCGATGGGTTTACGGGCAGCAAGACGCAGTTCTTCATCCATAATAATCTCCGGTGTCTCATACTCCATACACAGATATAATTTCTCCAGCGAATTGAGCTTCATATGCGGGCAGTCATTGCACGCACAACTGTTATTGGGAGGGGCCGGAATAAATGTTTTATCAGGGCTGGCCTTCATCATCTGGTGAAGTATACCAGATTCTGTAGCTACAATAAACTCGGTAGAAGGATCTGTTTGAGTGAACTTGAGCAGTCCTGTTGTAGACCCGATGTAATCAGCCATTTTAAGAATTGGCTCTTCACATTCGGGATGTGCTATAAATTTAGCATTTGGATGCCTCATTTTAAGTTTCGTGATCTTTTCGAGGCTGAATATCTCGTGTACCATACAGGCCCCGTTCCACAAAAGCATATTGCGGCCGGTCACTTTGTTGATGTAGGCGCCCAGGTTTTTATCAGGGGCAAAGATGATGGGCTGATCTTTAGGAAAACTATCCACGATGATACGGGCATTGCTGCTTGTGACAATTACATCACTCAGCGCCTTTATACCTGCACTGCAGTTGATATAACTCACCACCACATGATCTGGGTGCTGATCCCTGAATTGTTTAAAAAGAGGCGGTGGACAGCTGTCGCTAAGCGAGCAACCTGCTTTCAAATCCGGAATCACGACCTTTTTGGTCGGGTTGAGGATCTTCGCAGTCTCTGCCATGAAATGCACACCGGCAAAAACGATCATATCGGCATTGGTCTTTTGCGCTTCCTGAGCCAGCCCCAGGCTGTCGCCAATATAGTCAGCCACATCCTGAATATCAGCTTCCTGGTAATAGTGCGCAAGCACAACAGCATTTTTCTCTTTTTTGAGGCGCTGTATTTCTGCAAAAAGATCCAGTTTAGGATCAATGTCCACATCCAGAAACCCTTTTTTGTTCACTGCATCCATCGCTGTTTTCAATGCTGTTGTGTTCATACTGATCGTTTTTCGAGAGAGCAATATTCCAACTGCTTTTCCGATTTTTCAAAAGAAAATCTTTGGCCGCCCTTTTCTCTAATAATAATTGTATTAATATATTTTTTATAAAAAAGCTTATTATTATTACGGCTGTGAATTCGTGGAAAAGTCAGGATACAAAATTATTGTTTTTTCAATATCCACATTTTTCACCCCATAATTCACATCAAATATGCGCGCTCCACCTGCATTTGAGGCAGAAATCCACAATTAGTGAATAACTGAAATGGTACTAAAAGAAGCAGATTTTTGGAACCAAAAATTGTGGATAGACATGGGAAAAATCGGGAATTAGTAATACGACGGTGAGCGTTGACCCGCTACTCACTATTTTGTCGCCATTAATTCTATTTCATGTTCACGTTTCACGCCGCATTATTCACATATAATAGTGGATATCCACAGGTCATTGGGAGTAAATTCTTTGCTGCCGGCCAGGTTTTGGGTACGTTTTGCATCGCCGGTTCAGACTAATCCACCATTTCCTCAACCGTAAAATGGCCTACTTTTAAGCCTTAAAACGTGTTTACTATATGAATAAGCTTAAATCTATGTTACTGGGCCTCTTGCTGCTTCCGGTAATCTGTTTACGTGCCGAAGAAGGAATGTGGCTTCCTTTTTTGCTGGAAAAGATGAATGAAAAGGATATGAAGAGTAAGGGGATGAAGATTAGTGCAAAGGATATATATAGTATTAATAATGGCAGTCTGAAAGATGCTATTGTAAGCTTTGGTGGGTTTTGTACCGGTGAAGTGATCTCTACACAGGGCCTGGTGCTTACTAATCACCACTGTGGTTTTGATGCCATTCAAAACCACTCCAGCCTAGAACATAATTATATAAGAGATGGTTTTTGGGCTATGGATAAGAGCCAGGAACTTAGAAATCCAGGTCTTTTCGTAACATTTATTGTACGTATCGATGATGTGAGCGCCCAGGTGCTGGCAGGTGTAAAGCCAGGAATGGCGGAAAATGAGCGGCAGTCTGTTATTGATAAAAATATAAACCAGGTCAATCAGCAGGTAAAAAGAGAATCCTGGCAAAAGTCGTTTGTGAGAGCCTTTTTTGAAGGAAACCAGTATTTTCTTTTTGTAACAGAAACCTATAATGATATACGCCTGGTAGGCGCTCCGCCCTCTTCTATCGGCAATTTTGGAAAAGATTCTGATAACTGGATGTGGCCACGCCATACGGGCGATTTCTCCATGTTTCGCATTTATGCTGGTAAAGACAATAAACCGGCCGACTATTCACCCGATAATGTGCCCTATGTGCCAAAAAAAGCCCTTTCTATCTCCATGTCGGGCGTGCAACAAAATGATTTTACCATGGTTTTTGGCTTTCCCGGCCGTACCATGGAGTATCTGCATTCGGCAGCTGTAGAGCAAACAATGGATGTAAATGATCCGGCCAAAATCGCCATTCGCGATAAGGCTCTGGCCGTAATCGATGGATTTATGCGTAAAGATGAAGGTATCAAAATTCAGTATGCTGCCAAATACGCCAGTATCAGTAATGCCTGGAAGAAATGGCAGGGCGAAGTGCTGGGGCTCAAAAGAACGGGTGCCGTGGATAAGAAAAAAGCCTACGAAGCCGAGTTTCAGAGAAGAGTAAATGGTAATCCACAATGGAAAGCAGCTTACGGTTTCTTGCTGCAGGAGCTTGGTGCGGCTTATGAGGAACTGAAACCCTATGGGCTGGCCCGCGATTATTACCTGGAAATAACCAGCAAGATTGAGGTTTTTAGCATTATCAACCAGCTTTGGGCACTGGGTAATGCTAAAGGGAAGTCTAATTATAATACAGTGCTTGCCCGGGTAAAAGACCGGCTTGCGGATCTGTACAATGAATACAGCCCTGTGGTAGACGAGCAACTTTTTGGGCGGTTGATGGAAATGTATGCAGGTCAGCCCGCAACCTATGTGGCCGCATCTGCCAAATCCGGAGATTATACTGCCCTGGCGCGCCAGCTCTACAGCCAGACCAGCCTGACCAATGGCAAGGCTACTCTGGCCGCCCTGGAGCAGAATCCGGATGACTTACTCGGCCGTCTGCAGCAGGATAAACTTGTGGCCATATATAGTGATATGGCCGACCTGTACAACGAAAAAGTAGCTGCCCGCCTCAACCAGATACAGGACCGTATTAATCAGCTGCAACGCACTTATATGCAGGCACAGATGGACGTGATGAAGGAAAAGAAATTCTATCCCGATGCCAATAGCACCCTGCGGGTGACCTATGGAAATGTAAAAGGATACCAGGCCCGCGATGCTGTACAGTATGATTATTATACCTATCTCGATGGTGTGATGCAGAAATATGTGCCCGGCGATTATGAATTTGATGTGCCTGCCCGCCTCCGCGAGCTGTATGCAGCCAAAGATTATGGACCTTATGGATCAAATGGTAAAATGCCGGTTTGTTTTATTGCCAGCAACCATACCACCGGCGGCAACTCGGGCAGCCCGGCTCTTGATGCATGGGGCAACCTGATTGGTCTCAATTTTGACCGGGTTTGGGAGGGCACTATGAGTGACATTAACTATGATCCTTCTATTTGCCGTAATATCATGGTAGATATCCGCTATGTATTATTTATTGTAGACAAATACGCAGGGGCCGGCCACCTGGTTAAGGAAATGAAACTGGTGAACCCCAAAAAAGGATCCTGATATTGACGCGAAAAGCGGATTGAAGGGCTGTTTACGACAGCCCTTTTTTATTCTGCCCAATGCCCGTAAACCCCTGAAAAAACAGGCTTTCCGGCAGTTATCCACAATTTTTTCATATCTATAATTCCCCTATTTTTGCCATCCGTTTTTTTAAACCCTACATAATATAATATGTCAGTAATCCAGCAGATCCAGGAGAAGTATGCAAAACTTATGGCCATTATCATTGCCCTGGCCCTGATCATTTTTGTTGTAATGCTTGCTTTTGAAAATGGCGGCAGCCTCTTTCGTGGTGGCAACAGCACATCTGTAGGGAAAGTAAATGGAAAATCGATTGAGCAGGCAGAGTTTGCCAACATGGTAGAGCAACAGAAAAACTACATGATCCAGCAGGGATATCCCCAAAGCGAAGCGCTCACCCAGCAAGCTGTGAGCAATGCCTGGAACATGGAAGTAAACCGTATACTGCTTGAAACAGAAATGAAAAAACTGGGTATGCAGATCGGTAAGAAAGAACTTGGCGATATCCTCTATGGCGCCAACCCTCCTGCAGACCTCCGCCAGCGTTTTTCTGATCCCGAAACCGGTGTATATAATGCACAGGCAGCCAAACAGGCTATCGACAATATGCTCAAAACAGCAGATGCCAAATCAAAAGAGCAGTTCAACCTGTATCTGAACAGCCTGGAGAACATGCGTCTCGAAGAAAAATATACATCACTCCTTAATAATAGTATCAACTTCCCCCGTTGGCTTATAGAAAAACAAAATGAAGACAATAGCCTGATGGCCCGTGTTTCTTTTGTTAAAGAATTTTATTCTAATGTGGCCGACACTGCGGTGAAAGTAACCGATAAGGAAATCGAAGAGTATGTTGCAAAACATAAAAGCGAATTCAAACAGGAAGAAAGCCGCAGTATTGCCTATGTAGCCTTCAGTGCATTGCCCACCGGCGAAGACAGTGCAACTGCTCTTAAATCGATTGTAGATCTGAAACCCGAGTTTGATACAACATCTGATGCCGGATCATTTGTACTCCGCAATGGAAGCTCACTTGAATACTCAGACAGCTATTTCCCCAAATCGCAGCTTACAATGGCCAACATGCAAATGGGTCTTTCTTTTAAAGACACCATCCTGTCTCTGGCGAAAAATGCGGTATACGGACCCTACATGGATGGTAATAGTTATGTACTGGCCAAAATGCTCGACAGCAAAGTGCTGCCCGATTCAGTAAAATGCCGTCACATTCTGATCAGCACCAATGAGCAACAGGGTGGTTTTGCCGACAGCACTGCCAAACGTAAGATTGACAGCATTGAAGCTGCTATTAAAGGTGGTGCCAGCTGGGCAGCACTCGCAGCCAGTTATAATCCCGATGGCACCCGTACTACTGCTGGTGAAATGACGTTTTCTTCTACACAGATTCAGGCAGAAGGATTTGCACCTGAGTTTGGACAGTTCATTCTTTTTGATGGCAAACCCGGCGAAAGCAAAGTGGTAAAAACCTCTTTCGGTTATCACTATATCAATATCATGAGCTTCATCAAACCGGAGCAGCATTATAAGATCGCTTACTTTGCCCGTCCTATTGAAGCCAGCCAGGAAACAGACAACAACGCCAATAACCTGGCCAACAAATTTGCTGCCGACAGCCGCGATGCCAAATCGTTTGATGCCAGCGCAGAAAAACTGAAAGCAGAGGGTATCAATAAACTGATAGCTACAGATATTCCGCCTACCGGATCACAAATAGTAGGTCTGGGTGTATCACGCAATTTTGTAAAAGAAATCTATGCCGCCGATAAGGGCGATGTGCTGGCTCCTGAGCGCGTGGGCGACAACTGGGTGGTAGCCATGGTAACAGATGTACAGAAAGAAGGCACTATGCCCGCAGCCAAAGCCCGCTACATGGTAGAGCCCCTGTTGCTGAAACATAAAAAAGCAGAGGTAATTGCCAAAAAAATAGGGACCATCACCACACTTGAGGCAGCAGCAGCAGCACTCGGTGGCCGTAATATTGAAACAGCCGACAGTCTGCGTTTTGCCGGCGCACGCCCTGCATCACTCAGCAGCGAAACCCGCGTAATCGGAGCTGCCTTTAATATGCAGAATAAAGGAAAAGTAGTACCGCAGGCGCTCGAAGGAGCAGAAGGCGTGTATGTACTTCGTGTGGATGATATTTCTGCTACAGCTAATACAGACAGCAATGTGGCCGAACAGCGCAAAGCACAGTATCAGCAGGCCAAAATGCGCGGTTCTTATCCCCCACTTGCCCTGCGTGAAGCAGCAACTATCAAGAATAATTTGTCTAAGGTGTATTAATTTGCTGACAACCAAAACTAACTGCACAACCCCGGATTATATCCGGGGTTTCTTTTTGTACCCTGTGCCAACATCTGCTGGCAGATAGATGTTATCTTAGCAACAGATAATGCAGTTATGTCAGAAATCATTGTAAATAAGGTAGCCGAAAGCGGGATAGTGACGATTGATCCGGCCAGCCTCCTGCCCTCCGCAGAAATAATCACTTTTGATATAAAAGAGTTCCTCTTTATGGGCCTTATTCTGAAAGAAAAAGATTTCAGGGAGGCACTGAAGAATACAGACTGGCAGCAATATGCCGGAAAACAGGTAGCCCTTACCTGCACTGCCGATGCCATTATACCAGCCTGGGCCTGGATGCTGGTCATGACATATCTGCAACCCGTAGCCACCGATGTGATAATGGGTGACGAAGCAGAGGCCCGGCGCCAGCTTTTTCTCCGTAATATCCAGCAACTGGAAACAAGCGGCTATGCCGATAAACGCATCGTGATCAAAGGTTGTGGAGATACGCCCATTGCCGATTTTGCTTATATGGAACTCACCAAAAAACTGTTGCCGGTGGCCCGGAGCATCATGTTTGGTGAACCCTGCAGTACAGTGCCGGTATATAAAAAGCGTTAAAACCAGCCACGTTTTCTGAATACCATGATCATCCATACAGGTATGATCAGCATGATGGCAACAGCAACCCAGAACCCGTATTGATTGTGCAGGTACGGAATACTGTCAAAGTTCATCCCGAAAATGCCTCCTACCACGGTGGCTGGCGCCAGCAGGCAGGTCACAATAGCCATCACCTTCATTACTTCATTCATCTTCAGGTTTACGTTATTGATATACAGGTCCTGCATGCTCACCATAATATCGCGGTAGTTGTCTGCCAGGTCAATCGCCTGCACAATATGATCATAGATATCTTTAAAATATTTGGTGTTGCGGTCATCGAGCAAATCGCTCTCGCTGCGCAAAATGCCGCCAATAAGATCGCGTACAGGTACCGTATTGCGTTTTAATACGATCAACTCCTTGCGCAGCTGGTTGATGCGTGCCAGTGATCGTTTATTGCTGTTGCGAATTACTTCTTCTTCCAGCTGCTCAATACGATCGCCGAGTTTTTCCATGACAAGGAAATAATTATCGACAATCAGATCAAGCATGGTATAACAGAGATAATCTGCACCACGCTGCCTGGCTTTGCTGCTGGGCATTTTTAACCGCTCTCTCAACGGATTAAATACATCGCGGCTGGCATCTTCCTGAAAGCTGATTACAAAATTGGTACCCAGCACGATGCTGATTTGTTCCTGCTCTACGGTCTGCTTTACTTCATTATAATAGAGCATATTCAGCAGGCAAAACAATACGCCCTCCACTTCATCCATTTTGGGCCGCTGATTGATGCTCAGGATATCTTCTATCAGTAGCGGGTGTATACCAAAATGGGCCGACACCTTATCTACTTCAGTTTTACGGAGCCCATCTATATTGATCCAGGAAATGCGTGGACTGTCTTTATATCCAAAAGTATCTTCTACACAGGTCAGCTTCTTTTCCTCCATACTCTGGCCATCGTAATCAAAGGCAAAAACCACTACATCGCGGGCTTCTTCGCGTGTGGGGATGATGGTGGGGTTTACAGAAAGAATCTCCTTCGTTCGTTGTGTACCAAAGAGTTTGGGCAGGTTGAGGTACCGCAGGTATTTTTCTGGTTTCAGACGCACATTCATACAAGAAAGTTAACAAAGATCGATTAAACCCCGCTAAGTACAGGGGGTCAAAAAGCCATAAAATCGCGTAGTTATGAAACGAATACTCCTGATTTTTGGTCTTGCAATCATGATAAGTCAGTCTCTGCAGGCACAACGCGTGCGTGTACAACTCGATTTTCCCGTAGGCATTGCGGTCCGCGCACCTGGTCCGCCACCTTTTCGCGGAGCCATTTGGGTTGGCCCCGAATGGCGCTGGCACCGCGGACATTATGTAGCTGCACCAGGTTACTGGACCCGCAGCCGGCACGCCTACCGCTCACCCGGCTACTGGAAACATACCCGTCGGGGTTATGTATGGGTGCCCGGCCGCTGGCACAGATAAAAACGTTTGTTGTGATTTTTATAGTTAAAAAAAGGCCTCTTCATTTGAAGAGGCCTTTTGCTTTTTGGCGGAAAAATTATTCGTCATAGAGATCGACCTGCGAAGCAAGAATCTCGCGGTATTTATTAAACACTTTTGTTTTGCTTAAAAAACCAATAAAATGCCGCTGCCGGTCCAGCACAGGTAAATACCAGCTTTGACTGATATCAAAAGAGGTCATTACCGAGTGCATATCCTGGTCTGCAAAAAGAGTAGCAGCTGGCTTTTTCATAAGTGAATGCACCAGCACCGTATCGAAACGGCTGTGATCGAACAACAGTTGTTTTATATCATTTAGTTCAATAATACCAGCAAATCGTCCCTTTGAATCCGTAACAGCAAAAATATTTTTTTCGCTGCGCTTGATAAGCTCTACCAGGTCGCGCAGTTTCTTATCCAGTGGGATAGTATCATATTTATCCTGCAGCATATCTTCGAGCCGGATGGCTGTCAGAATATTTTTTTCTTTCTGATGAGTAAAGATCTCTCCTTCAATAGCCAGTTTCTTTGTCTCCATGGAGTAACGCTCATAGCTTTTTACAATAAAAAAAGAAATAGAAGAAACCAGCATCAGGGGAATGAACAGCTCATATCCGTTCGTGATTTCGGCAATAAGAAAAATGGCAGAAAGGGGACAATACATCACACCGCTCAGTACGCCGGCCATGCCGACCAGGCTGAAATTGCCTTCTGGTACGCGAAACCAGCCAATATTGTTCATTAGTTTACTAAAAAAGAAACCGAGATATGCGCCGGTGAAAAGTGAAGGAGCAAAATTGCCTCCATTACCGCCACTGCCAATGGTAATTGCAGCAGCAATCGGTTTTAAGAGAACAATAAGCCCCGCAAAAATAACCAGCGACCAGTTTTCTTCGATTAATGAAAACAGGGTGCTCTTATCGTTCATAATATCACCACTGCCATTGGCCACTGTTTTTACACTATCATAGCCTTCACCAAACAGCGGACTGAAAAAGAAGTAGAGCGTCATTAGCAGCAAACCGCCCACAACAGCCTTCAGATAAGGATTAACACTCCAGTGATGCAGGCGTCCTTCAGTTTTTTTAAAAACACGGGCATAGTAGAGCGAAATGAAGCCCGCTCCCACACCCAGCAGGATATAAAAGGGAGTATTGTGATAATCGAAATTTTCCTTCAGAACAAAATTGAAAAGAGAAGACTCCTTCAATATTATTTTGGAACAAAGGGCCCCAACTACAGAAGAAATAATCAGTGGAATAAAATAACTGACAACAACAGCATCTGTAAGCAACACTTCAATGGCAAAAATGACTCCGGCAATGGGCGCGTTGAAAACAGCAGCAATACCGGCTGCTGCACCGCAGCCAATGAGCAAAGTGCGTTCACGATAATTAAGATCACTCAGCCTGGCCGTATTGCTGCCAATGGCAGAGCCTGTGGCCACAATGGGTGCTTCGAGACCTGCAGAACCGCCCAGGCCCACGGTAAGTGTGCTGGTGATCACATGCTGATAGGTATGGCGCAGGGGAATAAAAGACGATTTACGGGCAATGGCCTTCAATACCATCGCAATGCCTTTTTCGAGGTAACTGCCAAAGAAGAGCCGCACTACAAGTACGGTGAGCACAAGACCAATGAGTGGAAAAAGCAGGTAAGCAAAACGGCTCACCGGAATATCACTGATCCAGATCTGCAGATGATGCACCAGTGTTTTCAGTAAAACGGCCGTGAGCCCCGAGAATAATCCTACCAGTGTAGCAATCAGCATAATGTATTGCACACGCGTGAGCTTGGTGCGGAGATAAAGAACGATATGCTGATAAATACTCTTTAAAGGCCTCATGCAGACTAATCCTTTGGTGAGCCGGGCAAAGATAGTAAACGAGAGGGGTTATGTCGTTTTATTGCAGGAGAAAGTAAAATGAGGAATCTTTATTATATTTAAAAACACCTGTTTAGTAATTACCACATATGCCACATCAATCCTCCACACTGGATATATCAGCTATTACCGCCGATCATCGCCAGGCGTTGTTACTGGGAACCATTCAGCTGCTGAAATGGTCTTTTCAATATTCAACGGATAATATTATTGTTGCGCACACTATACGATCGGCCTGGAAATGGGAACAGGAAATTACTCTTGTCATAGAAGCCGAAACACTGCAAATAACCAGTGCTACCATTCACGGGGAAGTGATGGATATTAAAAAACGCAATCAGAAAAATATCGAAACTTTTCTGCAGGCCTTTCAACAGGTTCAAAAAACGCATACAACAGAAGACATAGAGAGGTGGCAGCTGCAACTACATCAAAGCGAGGAGGAACTGGAACTGGTAAGGCAACAGGTAATACAACTAATGGAGCACCCATCACCACAACCAATGGTTACGTATGCAATTGTGGGAGTTAATGTGCTGATTTTTATTATTATGACCATCAAAGGCGTCCATATGTTTAAGCCAGGTGCTATAGAGATACTCAACTGGGGAGGCAACATAAGCACGCGTACCCTTAGTGGCGAATGGTGGAGACTTTTTACTTCCATGTTTGTGCATATCGGCATTGTTCATCTTATTGTAAATATGCTTGTATTGCTTATGACCGGCATTTACCTGGAAGCACTGCTCGGCCACAGGCGCTTTTTGCTGGCTTATCTGAGTACGGGTTTATTTGCTTCGCTGGCCAGTATCTGGTGGCACGATCCGCCGATTGTTTCTGCGGGCGCTTCAGGAGCTGTCTTTGGCATACTGGGTGTATTGTTGGCATTACTTACTACCAGATTATTGCCCGACATGGTCCGCAAACAGCTTCTCGGATCATTGGCTATTATGGTAATTTATAATCTTGCAAATGGATTAAAAGCAGGTGTTGACAATGCAGCCCATATCGGAGGCCTGCTTTCGGGTCTGCTCATGGGTTACGGTTATTACTTCAGCCTTCGCCCGCAGAAAGAAGAAAAACCGCGAAACCATATTCCGGATCTGGTTATTGCAACAGTTACAATTGCAACCACCGTTTTATATCTCAATGTTAACGAAAGAACGGTTGTGCGCGATGACAGCGAAGCCTTTTTCAAAAAAATGGAACATTTCAGTATTCTTGAATCCATGGCACTTGAAGCCATGCAACCATCAGATACAACAAGCCAGGAAACGTTTATGAACGAGCTGCGCAAAACGGCACTCAGTAACTGGGCAGATTGTGTAAACCTGATGGATGAAACAGAAAAAATGATCCTACCGGAAAACCTGATTAATACACGCACGCAAATGAAACAATATGCAAGCCAGCGTGTACAACAAACGTTGCTCTATATCCGGGCACTGGAAGAAAATACCAATACGTATGATCGGCGCATGGACAGCTTGCGCAATGAGATTGATAAAACGGTAAATGAGTTGAGGCAGACACTGCAGCAGTTTCCTTCCATATCGGGCGAGGGCTCAAAACGACTTTGACTTCAGATCAGCCCACGGGCTTTGTCAAGATCTTCCGGTGTATCAATTGCCACACTCAGAAAATCTACTTCGGCCATACGGATGGGCACACCATGATCGAGATAGCGGAGCTGCTCGAGTTTTTCGGTCTGCTCCAGTGTGCTCTGCGGCCATTGCGTAAAATGCAGCAGGGTTTCTTTTCTGAAACCATATACACCGATATGCAGGTAGTGTGCAGCAGCCACTTCCAGGTTGGCATGATAGGGAATTACGCTACGGCTGAAATAAAGCGCATCTTTTTTCTGATTAACCACCACTTTTACACAACTGCTGCTTTCAATCTCTGCGCGTGTAGTGATGCGCCGCATCAATGAACCTACCTGCACCGACGGATCATCAAAAAGGCGTACCAGTTTTTCAAGTGGTTCCTTACGGATAAACGGCTCATCGCCCTGCACATTGATCACCACGTCTGCATCCATTTCTGCAATAGCTTCTGCAATACGATCGCTGCCGCTTTCATGCGCGCGTTTACTCATCACGGCCTTACCTCCATGCTGCGTTATCTCATCAAAAATCAGTGTGCTGTCTGTAACAACCCATACTTCTTCAAAAAGTCCGGTTTCTACAGTAGCGTCATAGGTATGCCGGATTACCGGTTTATGACCCAGTATCTGCATCAGTTTGGCGGGAAAACGAGTGGCGGCATAGCGCGCCGGAATCATGGCAATGATCTTCATGCGGCAAAATTAACCCTCAAAACAAATCAGGGCTCCAGTTTTTGAAAAGGCTTTTTCAGAAGAGCTACAAAGTCTTCATCTTTTTCATTAGGGTAATAACGGTCAAGTCCATAACGAATCTCTTTGGGGTCAAGCTTGCGGAATGTACCCAGCAGCCGGTCCCAGATAGAAAATACGGCGCCATAATTACTGTCTGTAAAAGGCTGCTTCCAGTGATGGTGCACTTTGTGCATATTGGGAGAAATGAGAATAAAGCTCAGCACATAATCCAGCTTTTGAGGCAGCCGGATATTGGCATGTGTAAATGCTGTGGCAAATACAACCAGGGTTTGATAGATCATCACACTGTACATGGGTGACCCGGAAATAAAGATCAGCAGTAAAAAGAAAATACCGCGCAACAGACTATCGCCCGGGTGGTGGCGCAATCCTGTAGTTACATCTACTTTATTATCGCTGTGATGCACCAGGTGAAAGCGCCATAACAACCGGTTTTTATGCATAACCCAGTGTACGAGCCAGCTGCTGAAATCAAGCGCCAGTACGCCAATAAGAATAGTGAGGCCAATACCGGCGCCTGTCCAGTATACAAGACCAAAATCCTGCGCCCGGCACCAGTCAGACAATTTCACAATAAAAATGGCCAGGATCGTATGAATGATCAGGTGAATGACAGTAAACCCAAAATTGACCAGCGCGTGGTTAATCTTACGGCGTTTGTACTGAAGTGGGAAAAGCGGAATAGCGCCTTCTATGATCCAGAAAAAAAGAAGGCCTCCTACCAGGATGGCCATTCGCTCCACCGGGCGGGTTTCCAGATTTTCAAAATAATGAATGAGGCGATCCCACATACAGGGCAGCAATTGATGCAAAAGTTACGAAGGAAAACGGGAAAGGGCAAGTTATAAATAGCCCAATCATTCACCAGCTGTCTCCGCTAACAAAGCGATAGCCTCTTCTACCCTGGTCTGATCCACCATCAGTTTGATACCCCCCAGCGCATTGGAGAGATAGGGAGTAATCGTGGCGGAATGCTCATCGACGAGATAGCAGTCGATTCCCTCATGCTGCAATCTGCCCAGTGCTATATGGGCCGATACATAATTGTCAAAACTATACAGGAGTTCAAATTTCATGGCCTATTTGCTTTCATATGAATGTAATAAAAAAGCTTTCCTTTTTGGGGAAAGCTTCTGTTATTTTTAACGGAATAACGATTATTGATTCAGCATCAGCGGCATTACCAGCATCAGCAAATCTTCGTTTTCGTCCTGCTCTACCGGCTTGATAAGACCGGCTTTTGTAGGAGTGCTCAATTCCATATTTACTTCATCACTATCAGCTGCCGAAAGCATTTCGATCAGGAATTTGGCATTGAAGGCAATCACCAGGTCTTCACCATTGTACTGGCATTTCATACGCTCATTTCCTTCAAAGCTGAAGTCCACATCCTGGGCAGCCAGCTGCAGTTCACTGCCACTGATGCTCAGAGCAACCTGGTTGGTACTTTTATTACTGAAAATGCTAACCCGGCGCAGGGCACTTTGAAAATCGCTCTTGCCTACGGTAAGACGATAAGGGTTATCGGCAGGGATCACCACTTTGTAGTCGGGGAAACGGGCGTCAATAAGGCGACAGCTCATTTGCGTAGTGCCGTGTTTTACAAACAGGTGATTATTGTTGTAGCTGAGAGTAAGCTCATCTTCATTGGCCGGAATCGCTGCTTTAAGCAGGTTAAGAGGCTTGCGGGGCACAATGAAGTTGTCGGAACGGGGGCCGCTTACATCCTTGCGTTTGTACCGTACCAGGCGGTGCGCATCGGTGGCCACAAACTGTAATCCGTTTTTATCCAGTTCAAAAAATACACCGGTCATGGCAGGACGCAGATCGTCGTTGCTCGTGGCAAACAGGGTCTTATTGATAGCTGTAATAAGTGCAGAAGCTGTAATGGTAAAGGAGGTGGTATCGTCGGCAGCGGGCTCTTTGGGGAAATTGTCGGGATTTTCGCCCATTACCTTATACTTACCGTTGTCGCTGGTGATTTCAATACCGAAGTTTTTGTCAATATTGAAAGTAAGCGGCTGATCGGGAATGTTTTTAAGCGAGTCGATAAGGATACGTGCGGGAATACAAACCTTGCCACTTTCCTTGGCTTCAATGTCGAGCTGTATACGCATTACGGTTTCCAGGTCAGTGGCGACTACCGTAAGCTTGTTTTTTTCGACTTCAAACAGAAAATCTTCCAGGATGGGAAGCACCGTATTGGCATTAATAACACCGGCTATATGCTGCAGTTGTTTCAGAAGAGAAGAAGATGATACAATAAACTTCATCGTAGAATTCGTTTGGGGCGAAACTACTGATTTTTACCGTAGGCACAATATTTCCCCCAGGCTCATTCCAATCTGGTCCGAACCTCCTTAAAACCCGCATGTTTTGTATCTTTCAGGCGCTCAAACTTTTTGTTTTTCATGTTGGATAAGCTCTTCGGTTGGAACAGAAAAAAAACGGAACAGTCGCCCCAGTTACCCTTTGGCCGTTATTCGGACAATAATAAACCGGTTGCCAAGGTAAACCGCTGGACCGATGCGGAAAATCATTTTAAAGCCGGCCGGTATGGACTGGCATTCGATGCTTTTTTTGATTACCTGGCAGACGACAGGGTGCAAAATGTGCGCTATGAGCGGCAGGGCGATGCCGGCAGCTTTTCACTTTACCAGGGATCCAAAATTGTACGCGGTCGTTTTGATCAGGACCAGTTGCTGGCCGAAGTGACGCTGGCCCGTATGCCCCAGGCTTCGGTACCGGTGATGCGTCGCCTGCTCGAAATGAATTTCAGCCTTCGCTATACCCGGTTTGCACTTGATGAAGACCGGCTTTGCATGCGTTTTGACAGTACACTTGCAAGTGCCGGCCCCAGCAAGCTGTATCACGGCCTCAAAGAGCTTTCTACAAAGGCCGATAAGCAGGACGATCTGCTGGTGCAGGACTTTGCTGCCCTCCAGTCGTCAGACAGTGACCATGTGCAGATTATTGCCGATGCAGAAAAGGCGGTGAAGTACGATTTTTTACAAAAATGGATAGCGGAAACACTCGAGCAGGCTGCCAGCCTCGATGCCGATAAGTTTGCCGGTGGTATATCTTATATGCTGCTCTCCCTTATTTACCGGATCGATTACCTCATAACCCCCGAAGGCAACCTGCTGAATGAGCTGGAAAAGATTGCCGGTATCTATTTCCGCAAAGACGACCGCCAGCCTACCGAAAAGAACCGCGACATGCAGGAAGAGCTTCGCAAGCTGCAAAACCGTAGCCGAGAAGACATTTACCAGTACCTTTTTCGCTCACGGTACACGTTTTCGATAGTAGCGCCCCAAACCCACAAGGCGATTGCAGACTCTATACATGCCGCCAACCAGAGCATGATCTGGTACCGCGATAACGGCTACCCGCATGTTGCCAGCCAGATTATAGAATATGGAATCGCCTACTGCCAGTATTCCTACAGCCTGCCCCGCGTTATAACGGATTTTTTTCATTTCTATATGGAAATCAATTATGCCCCTTATTTCAGTGCACTGGGATATAAAAAGCAATACTATGATGCGGCTACCAACCGCTTTGACAGCGATGCCATCCTGGACCGTATCCGGAATATTCAGGAACAGTGGAAAGAAAAATTTCCGTTGATGGATTTCAAGACACAGAACCTGCGGTTTGACAACCTGGTCAATTTTAATCAGACCTTCACGACCGAGCTGGAGTTTTTAAATATGGAAAATAAGTAAGTGCACACCTATGGATCCACAGCAGATCATTGAACAATACCAGAAAGCCATTATACAGATTGCAACACAAACTGGTACAGGTACCGGCTTTTTTCTGAAAGAATACAACCTGATTGTTACCAACGATCATGTTATAGACAACAATGCCGAGGTCACCATTGCCGGCAAACTGATGGAAAAGACCCTGGCCAGGGTCTGGTATACCGATCGCAAACATGACCTTGCTTTTCTGGAAGCACCGGGTCTGCAGGAGTGGCCAGATGTACGGCTGGGCTCCTATGAAACACTCAAAGATGGAGACCGTGTACTGGCCATAGGGCATCCTTATGGGCTTAACTATACCGTCACCCAGGGAGTGATATCCAAAGTAGACCGTATACGCGATGGCCTTAAATATATACAGGTAGATGCGGCTATCAACCCCGGCAATAGCGGGGGGCCGCTGGTAAATGATGCCGGAGAGATAATCGGCGTAAACTCACTGGCTATCCGTGGTGGCGACAATCTGGGATTCGCGCTGCCCGTCAGCTACCTGCAGGAAGCTTTGCGGCTTTACCTGCCTCACCGCGGCCAGGCATCTACCCGCTGCCATAGCTGCGGCTTTCTCGTAACAGGCGATACAATAGACTCTGCCCGCTACTGCCCCAGCTGCGGCACAGAAGTAAAACTGCCGGAACTACCCGAAAAAGAACTGCCACCCGTGGGCGCAGCACTTATGATAGAAGAAATTCTGAAGGAACTGGGAAAAAATGTGCGGCTGGCACGCGAAGGCACCAATCACTGGTCGGTAAAAGAAGGTTCGGCCACCATCAAAATCACGTATAACCCCGAAAACTATTTCGTAACCGGCGATGCCTACCTGTGTCAGATGCCGGCCAATCCGGCTAATATAAAATCTCTTTACCAGTTTTTGCTCCAGGAAAACTTTCGCGTGCGTGGCCTGGTACTTAGTTGCATGAAGCAGGACATCATCCTGAGTGCAGTTATGTATGATATGGATATGACAAAAGAAAGCGGCCTCGCTGCATTCCGTAATCTCTTTACACAGGCTGACTATTATGATGATTACCTTAAAAAGGAATTTGAATGCCGTGACAGACTGGAAGAGTAACTTTGCAAAATGGCCGTATTCCGTAAACAACTGACTCCTGAACAGGCTTTGCAGAAGCTGAAGCATTATTGTGCTTACCAGGAGCGCAGCCATAGCGAAGTACGCGACAAATTGTTTAACCTGGGTGTGTGGAAAAAGGATCATGATGCCATCATCGCCACACTTATAGAAGAAAATTACCTCAACGAAGAACGGTTTGCCATTGCTTTTGCCGGAGGCAAATTCAGAATGAAACAATGGGGCCGTGTACGCATCAAATATGAACTGAAACAACGGCAGGTCAGCGATTACAGCATCCGCAAGGCATTGCGGCAGATAGAAGAGCCGGTGTATTTACAAACCCTGCAGCAACTGGCCACTTCGAAATACGCCTTGCTGAAGGGAGACCAGTACCTGGTACGAAAAAAGAAAACCATCGATTACCTGATTCAGAAAGGTTATGAACCAGAGCTGGTAAATGCAGCTATTGCGACCCTGACCAACACCAAAAAAGAGACAAAGGAGTAAAAGATATGTCCTCAATTACCATTACACTTATACAAACCGACCTGGTCTGGGAAGACAGGGCCGCCAATCTGCAGCAGCTGGAACAAAAAATCCGCCCGCTGGCCGGCAAAACAGAACTGGTAGTACTGCCCGAAATGTTCAGTACGGGTTTCAGCATGCGTCCCGGGTTGCTGGCAGAGACAATGGATGGGCCTACCGTGCAGTGGATGAAAAAACTGGCGGCAGAATGCCGCATTATTCTTACCGGAAGTGTGATTATTGAAGACACGCCGGCTGGTGCAGAGAAGCCGCATTATTTCAATCGTCTGATCTGGATGCTGCCCAATGGGCAAATGGGTGTTTATGATAAACGCCATCGTTTTGCCTATGCCGGAGAAGATATGCATTATACAGCGGGGCAGAAACGCCTGATTGCTTCTGTAAAAGGATGGAAGATCAATTTGCTGATCTGTTATGATCTGCGTTTTCCCGTATGGGCACGCCAGTCGGCCGCCGGCTCCTCACCGGAATATGATGTGCTTATTTATGTGGCCAACTGGCCCAACCGGCGTATACATGCCTGGAAAACCCTGCTGCAGGCCCGCGCTATCGAAAATCAGGCGTTTGTGGCAGGCGTGAATCGTGTGGGAAAAGACGGTAACGGCATAGAGCATAGCGGACACAGCATGGTAGTAGATCCGTTGGGTGAGATACTCTATACAAAGGAAGAGGCCGAAGATGTATTCACTATTACACTGCAAAAGTCAGCGCTCGAAGAGGTGCGCAGCAAACTGCCTTTCTGGAAAGACGCTGATGGGTTTGTTATAAGTGATAAGTAGTGAGTTTTAAGTATTGGGTAAAGGGTGAAAGTTAAAAGGCAGAGGGCGCCGTTTCTTTTCAAATCTTCAAATTCATCAGCACACTAGCACATTAACCACATTAGCACATTACTTCTTCTTGTCTTCATTAATCAACTCAAGCGCTTTATCCAGTTTATAGTCTGCTCCTTTTTTTACAGCATCTATAGTGGGACCGGAGTATATTTCGGGCTGCACCCCCCGCCCGTTTTTGGGAATATCTTTATTAATAACGAGTCTGAAAAGAGGCAATCTGAAGCGCACTTTTGTTTTAGGCAACGTCACATCCGGAATAAGCCAGGCCGAGTTGCCATAGGCGCCTCCACCTGTTTCTTCGCCAATGAGAGTTACATTTTCCTGTGGCCGTAATGCTCCGGCAAACAGTGTGGTTGCAGAAAAAGAATTGCCTCCGGTTAAGATGTATGTCTTTCCATCGAAATGATTTTTTTTCTTTGGCCTGAAACGATGCCGTTCAAAATAACCAAAATGGTAATTGCCATCTCGTTTGTGCCGCGTGAAGAATGTGATGAAAAGCCGGTTAAAAAAATCGTTTTGGATATAGCGGCTGTATTTTTTGTGCTTCGCAACCGCATAAAGCGTATCGGCTATTTTAAACGGAGCACTGCTGATATAACGGGTAATAGCCGTACTGTTACTGACGCTTCCGCCACCATTGCCCCGTACGTCGATGATGAGATGGGTGATCTTATTTTTTTTCAATGCACGGAAAGACCGGCGGTAAAAAGCTTTTAATCCATAGCCACGGCTAAATGACTGGAGGTCCATCATAGCTACATGACTGCTGCTATCTATTTTAAGCAGCCGGACGGCATTGCGCCGCATATTTTTCCGGTCGCGCCGGCTGGGTTTCGGTGGCCGCACTGTAGCCGGAGGTCGCCGGGCTGTTGTATCACGTACGGGAATAAAAGGCCGTATCATGGTTTTTCCCGGCCGCCCCAGGCTGTCTGTATAATCGATAGCATACAGGTTGGTGTAGCCGAAGATGGTGCTGTAAAATGAACCAAAGAAACCACGGTTGCTCAGCGTTTGATATTTATGTGTTCTGTTGTAACCATCGGTCGACAAAAACTGGAAAAGACTGTCAACGATTACCGGCATGCTGAGGCCATTGATACCCGTAATCTGTACTCCCCGCAGCAATACAGAGTCGCGCCGGTTGAGATTGCCGGCTACTACGCATGTATCGTCCCATAATTTTAAACTGAGCGGAAAGATGCGTGATATACGGGCTGTATCGGAATATCGCTCATAGCCTTTGGAGGGACGTACAGTGGTATGTCCGCAATTAATCTTTGAGGTTACATAACTCAGTATGCGGCGAAACTGTGGTTCTGTGAGTGAATCGGTGAGTTGCGCTGCCCCCCAGTCAAAGAAACGATTCATGCTATCGCGCGAAGTATACCAGTAGAGGCCTGGATGTGCCTGCTCCAGTACCTGCCGGTATACCGCATAGTCATGTTGCAATACCTCCGGGCTGTATTTTTTTGCAGGAGATACAGACAGCCTGCCCGAACTGCATCCGGTAAAGCAGAGCACACAAAATGCAATGAGAAGTTTCTGCATGGGCTGGCCAGTGTTTCGATTATTTCAAATGATTCCAGCCCTGCGCAATAAGGGCATGTTTATTACCTCCTTTGGTAATAATATGTGAACCTTCTTCTGGTGCGGTCATATAACCAACCACACTTATCTCTTCCTGCAGAGTGAGTTTTTCATAATCTTCCTGCGCAATAGTAAACAGCAGTTCGTAATCTTCGCCGCCGCTAAGCGCACAGGCTGTGGGGTCTATTTCAAATTTATACGCAGCATTGCGCATGGCATCGGCAATGGGAAGCTTTTCTTCGTACAGCACACAACCCAGGTTGCTTTGTTTACAAATATGCAAAAGGTCTGAACTCAGGCCATCGCTGATATCCATCATAGCCGTGGGGCGGATGCCGCTGTTTTCAAAAAAAGCGATGATATCACGGCGCGCTTCGGGTTTTAATAGCCGGCCAATCACATACGATTCGTTTTCGAGGTCCGGCTGTACACCGGGACTTTCCATAAAGATCTTTTTCTCCCGCTCCAGAAAAAGGAGACCAACATAGGCTGCTCCAAGATCGCCACTTACACAAATAAGGTCTCCTTTGCGGGCAGTACTGCGTTTTACAAACTGGTGAGGAGCCACTTCGCCCAATGCAGTTACAGAGATGACAAATCCTTTTTGCGATGAAGTGGTATCGCCACCAATCAGGTCTACTCCATAACGCTCGCAGGCTGCATATACGCCCTCATAGAATTCATCCAGGGCCTGCAGGCTAAACCGGTTGCTGATGCCCACACTCAGGGTAATCTGTGTGGGTATGGCATTCATAGCATAGATATCGCTCAGGTTTACAATCACACTCTTGTAGCCCAGGTGTTTGAGCGGCGTATACATCAGGTCAAAATGTACTCCTTCGAGCAGCAGATCGGTAGAGATTACTGTTTGCTTGCCGAAATGATCGATCACGGCAGCATCATCACCCACTCCCAGCAGCGAGGAGGCGTTTTGCAGTTCAATATTCCTGGTCAGGTGATCGATGAGGCCAAATTCACCCAGTGAGCTTATTTCTGTTCTTTCTTCCATAATACACAAAAGTTTTACACAATGGCCATACAGGATGGTCATCTAAAATTAATCATTGGTCAACACAGCCCGAAATGGATTGATCAGAGTTCTTTACGCTGATTGATCACATCCAGCATTTCTGCATGTATATGGCCATTGGTAGCCAGTATCCGGTGCTGGTAGGGTGAAAAAGGATTGCCGTCAAAATCGGTCACAGTGCCACCCGCTTCCTGCACCATCAGAAATCCCGCAGCGCTATCCCAGGCTTCCAGCTTATGTTCATAAAACCCGTCGAAGCGTCCGCATGCCACCCAGCACAGGTCAATGGCGGCAGAGCCAAGGCGGCGCACGGGAACCCCTTTGCGTATAAACCGTTCAAATACCTCCAGGGGGCCATTGGGCATATTGATATAAGTATACGGAAAACCCGTGACCAGGCATGCATTAATAGCCCTGTCCTGTTTGCTCACATGAATTGGCTGGTCGTTTAGCGTAGCGCCTGCACCCTTTTCGGCCAGAAAAAACTCTTCGAGGTGCGGGTTATATACAGCTCCCAGAATCATTTCTCCATTATGTTCCACTGCAATAGAAACACAGTTGAGAGGTACGCCATGCGCAAAATTGATAGTGCCGTCTATAGGGTCAATGATCCATTTGTACTGGCTGTCCTGCACTATTTCACCCGCCTCTTCGCTCAGGATATAATGATCCGGATAAGCAGCTTTGATCGCTCCCAGGATTGCTTTTTCAGCAGCATGGTCTGCTTCAGTCACCGGATTGTTGATCCCTTCTTTATTAGTAACCTTAAACTGGCCGTTAAAAAACCTGCGGATTTCGGCGGCCCCGGCCCGGGTCGCCTCTATCAATGTGGATTTAAGCATGCCCAAAGATAAACAGCAATTGCTCAGTATCAGGTGGTTTTCTGGGGCCGCTTCATTTTGCACTCTAGGCAAAAACGTCTTACTTAGCGGCCTTAAGTCATTGATTATTGGATGTATCGGTTATTATAGTCAATTATAATGTGAAGCATTTCCTGGAGCAATGCCTCCGTTCTGTAGTGCAGGCGATGCAGGGTATTGAAGGGGAGGTGATTGTGGTGGATAATGCATCTAAAGACAATAGTATTGACTATTTGAAGGAGCGCTTTGATGACGTACAGTTCATGGTCAATACAGAAAATGTGGGGTTTGCCAGGGCCTGTAACCAGGGCTGGAAGGCTGCCCGCGGGCGTTTTATTCTTTTTCTTAATCCGGATACGCTTATCCCCGAAGACTGTCTGCGGCTTTGTATACAGTTTATGGATACACACCCCGATGCAGGAGCCATGGGCGTGCATATGATAGATGGCAGCGGCCGGTTTCTCAAAGAATCAAAAAGAGCGTTCCCTTCTCCATGGATATCTCTCTTTAAGCTGTCTGGCCTGGCCAGACTGTTTCCACATTCCCCCGTATTTGCCCGCTATCATCTCGGGCATCTGGCAGAGCATGAAACACATGAAGTGGATGTACTTGCCGGCGCCTTTATGCTGCTGCGCAATGAAGTGCTGGAAAAAACACAGGGCTTTGACGAAACCTTCTTTATGTATGGAGAAGATGTGGACCTTAGCTATCGGGTAAAAAAAGTGCCGCTGGAAAAGGAGAAAGGTTTTTATACCAACTATTATTATCCCGGTACCAGCATCATTCACTTCAAAGGCGAAAGTACCCGTAAAGGAAGCATGAACTATGTGCGCATGTTTTATACGGCAATGAGTCTTTTTGTGCGCAAGCACTACGGTGGGAGCAAAGCCGGTCTCTTTAATTTTTGTATCCACCTGGCAATCTGGCTAAGGGCTGCTTTATCTGCAACCGGCCGTTTTATCAGACGCATTGGGTTACCCCTCATCGACGCTGGTCTTATTCTCCTGTCTTTCTGGATTATGAAGGGGTTCTGGAGTGAGTACATAAAAACAGATACCCGGTATGATTTTCGGCTCATATGGATCGCTTTTCCCGCGTTTACCCTGGTATATCTACTGGCCGCGTACTATGCAGGTCTGTACGATCGATGGTATAAAAGATCGGAGCTGGCACAGTCTACGCTTGTAGCTACCGTGGTGGTGCTGGCGGTCTACTCCCTGCTGCCGGAGCAGGTTCGTTTTTCGCGTGGCATTATATTATTTGGAGCAGTACTTGCCTTTTTCTTTATCAGCATCCTGCGCCGGTTACTGGTAAAAACTGGCGTATTGTCTGGAGTGCGCCCCCAGTCAAATCACGCCAGCACTGTGGTAGCGGCTTCTGCAGCCGAGTTTGAAGAGATCGATAAGCTAATGCGGACTGCGGGAAAAGAACAGCAGCTGCTTGGCCGCATTGCGCTTGCTGCAGGCGAAACGAATGTGCTGGCCATCTGGCCCGCCGTTCATGAACTGCATAAAACACTTCCGTTTCGTGAAATAATTGTTGCCGGAGGCACACTTTCAGTAAAAGAAATAATTGCCGCCCTGCCGGAGCTGCCTCAACATTGCCGTATAAAAATTCATTTACCTCATACAGACAGTATTGTAGGTAGTCATTCGAAAGACAGCAGCGGAGAGGCACTGTCGAACGAAAACGGATACCAAATACAGAATCCTTATAACCGGCGCTTAAAGCGGCTCATAGATGTGACTACGGCCGTACTGGGTCTGCTTACTTTTCCCATTCACCTTTTTTTTATTAAAAAACCAGTTCACTTTATAGCCAACTGCGTATCCGTGCTGTTGGCCCGCAAAACATGGATTGGTTATTCACAGCCGGAGCCTTATCTGCCCGCGTTGCGCCCATCAGTACTGGCCAGTAATGGAGTTACTCCAGCAGCCAATGCAGTGCTGCCTGCAGAAAGCAGGCAAATGATAGATTACTGGTATGCCCGTGATTATGAGCCCGTGACCGATCTGCGCCAGATTCTCGCCTCTTATCGTATACTCGGAGGCTAAGTGACGCATTCTAAAGCAGGTTTAAGCCGGCTATAAATGATATGATATTCGTAACCGTTTCGTTCTTAACATTGCGTAACTTTAAAGACAGTTCACAGCCTACTATACATGGCCACAATTATAGATATTAAAATACCCAAAGCCATTGCGGCAGCCCTCCGCATCCCTCCCAATGATGCAAGGCGCCAGCAAATCCGTGTCCTAAAAAAATTGCTGAAGAAAGCCCGCTTTACCGAATTTGGCCAGCGCTATCGGTTTGATGAGGCACTACTGACCAGGCATCCCGGAAAAAGCTTTCAGGAGCTGGTACCGGTGCATGATTACGATAAGATTTATGAAGAATGGTGGAAGAAAACACTCGATGGAGTGCCCGATGTGGCCTGGCCGGGCAAAATCAAGTACTACGCACTCAGCTCTGGCACTTCTGAAGCAGCCAGTAAATATATCCCTGTTACTAAAGACCTGCTTCGCAGCAACCGCGTCAATTATGTACGTCAGCTGATCAGTGTTTTCGGATATGAAGAAGCAAATAAAAAAGCACTCACCCGTGGTTTTTTAATGCTGGGGGGCGCCACCGACTTACAAAAAGGGAAAGCCGGCTGGTATGCCGGTGATCTGAGTGGCATCCTTGCCAAAAAAAGACCTTTCTGGTTTCAAACCTTCTATAAACCCGGCGGCCGTATTGCTGCCATCCGCGACTGGAATCAGAAGCTCAATGAAATTGTAGAACACGCACGCGACTGGGATATTGGTTACATAGTAGGTGTGCCTGCCTGGTGCCAGATGTGTATGGAAATGATTATTGCCCATTATAAGGTCAAAAATATTCATGAGATATGGCCCAACTTCGGCGTGTTTGTGCACGGAGGTGTTGCCTTTGAACCCTATAAAAAAGGATTTGAAAAGTTACTGGGCAGACCAATCGTATATATTGAGAATTACCTGTCGAGCGAAGGCTTTATCGGCTTTAAGACCCGCGAGCACGCCAAAGGCATGCAGCTTATTTTAAACAACAATATATTCTTCGAATTTGTACCCTTCGATGAAAAAAACTTTGACAGCGATGGGCGTATTATAGCCAATCCAGATGCCAAAATGATTCATGAAGTAGAACAGGGAAAAGAATATGCATTGCTCATGAGCACCAATGCCGGTGCGTGGCGATACCTCATAGGTGATACGATCAAATTTGTGGACATGGAAAAACATGAGGTGGTGATTACCGGTCGTACCAAACACTTCCTGAGCCTGGTGGGTGAGCACCTGAGTGTGGAGAATATGAATAAGGCGATAGAGCTGGTGAGTGAGGAATTTAATATCAGTATTCCTGAATATACCGTAGTTGGTTTTCCCTACGAAGGTCTCTTTGCCCATAAATGGTATGTGGCCACCAATGATACGGTAGACGCTGAAGCTCTCCGCAACAAGATAGATGGTCATCTCCGCAGGCTAAATGATGATTATGCCACAGAACGCGATAGCGCCCTCAAACAGGTTTTCCTGGAAGTACTGCCTGAAGAAAAATTCATGCGCTTTATGGAACTCAAAGGAAAACTGGGCAGCCAGCACAAATTTCCCCGTGTAATGAAAGGGAAAATGCTGGAAGACTGGAACAAATTTTTAGAAACCGGAACACTTACCTGAAACCAACCCCGGGCCGGCTACGTGCATTAATGCAGCAAAGGCACGAACCCAATGCCGCTACGGGTAGTATGATCTGAATTATGCTGGATGCCCTGATAAAAGGTATTACACTGGGATTTCTGCTGAGTATATCAGTGGGACCGGTTATCTTTTCTATTATCAAACAGAGTATTAATAATGGGCCCCGCGGCGGTATGGCTTTTGTACTGGGGGTTTCTGCCAGCGATATAGCACTCGTACTGATCAGCAATGTATTTACCGAAGTCTTCAAACGCATAAGCAACCTGCGCACCGAGATTGGTATTGCCGGCAGCATCTTTCTTATTGGCATGGGCATATACCTGCTTTTCTTTAAGAAAGTGAAGGTGAATGAGCAGGGTAAAAAAGTTCCGGTCAGCTTTGGGCATCTCGATTATGCGCGTATTGCGGCTTCCGGCTTTTTAATGAATATTCTTAATCCGGCTATTTTCATTTTCTGGATAGGAACCTCCACCACATTTATTGATCACACCGTACAGCAGCGCGTGATCATCTTCGTCACCTGCCTGCTTATTGTACTTGCAGCAGATATCGCCAAGGTAATGCTGGCAGGAAAAATCCGAAACAGACTTACTCCTCACAATATTCATATCATCAACCAGATAAACGGACTTATCCTCGTTGGTTTTGGTATTGCCCTCATCTGGGGCCTCCTTACTTATTTTTAATCTGTAAAAGCTATTTAACAATTTCACAGGCGCTGCTTTTGTAAGTTTGCCGCATGAACCGGCTGCTTACGCTGTTTATTTTTTTGCTGGCAGGGCACATAGCCCAGGCACAAACAGGATACCTGTTTGTAAAAAAGGGGCTTAAGAAAAAAAGAACCTATACCGAAGGCGATCGCATTATGATGCGCCTCGGTGGCGATACCATTGCGGCCGGCCTCATCACTCATCTGCGCGATGATACGATCTTTTTAAATGGCCACCCAATACCGCGGGCATCTGTAAAAGCAGTCATCGTAAAAACAAAAAAGTCCAGGTCATTTCACATTCCCGTTAATCAACTATTGCTTATTACCGGCGGTGTAGCACTCACTACGGGCGGACTAACACTGAGCAAACAGGCCAGTTTTAAAGAAGCACTTACGGCAGGACTCGTTATTGGCTATGGACCACTGATCATCAATTATATTGCCAGCAAACTATCACTTGGGCGCAAAGAGTTTAAAATGGGCCGCAAATTCCGTCTGCAGATGATCGATTTTCACCTGCCGCGAAAGCGTGCTTTTTAGTAATCCCGCTATTAAGTTTATATATTGCAGCGCTGATCAGCTATGAAAGATTTCCTATTAAATCTGTGGCGCTGGACAAAAAGAATCTTCCTCATTCTTTTTATTGCCCAGTTTGTATATATCCTGCTGCTCAAGTGGGTGAATCCCCCAGTTACCATTACACAACTGGTAAGCTGGGTAAGCGGCCATGGACTCAAACGCGATTATGTGGATCGCGATGAGATATCGCCCAATGCCGGACTCGCAGTAATTGCATCGGAAGACCAGCTTTTTGCCGACCACCGGGGCTTTGACTGGAAGAGTATCAAAAAGGCCATGGAATACAATGAAAAAAAACCAGGTCGCATGCGCGGAGGAAGTACCATCAGTCAGCAGGTGGCCAAAAACGTATTTCTGTGGCAGGGGCGAAGTTTTATCCGGAAAGGTCTCGAAGCCTATTTTACTTTTATGATCGAGCTGGTGTGGGGGAAAAAAAGGATACTCGAAGTATATCTTAATGTAGTTGAAATGGGCGAAGGCATTTTTGGAATTGAGCGTGCCGCAAATATTTATTTCAACAAAACGGCCAGTCAGCTTACCGCCCAGGAAAGTGCGCTTATTGCGGCCTGTCTTCCCAATCCCAAACGATATAAAGTAAAGCCTCCCGGAAAGTATGTGGCTGCCCGCTCCAGACAGATTGTACAGCAGATGAGCTTCCTCTCGCCCGATCCGGATATTCAGGAAATCATTGGCCGCAAACCAGTGCCGGTTAAAAAGAAAACAGCAAAAACACGTTAGCCAAGAATAGCGTCTGTAGCCCTGATTGCTTTTTGAAGGCGATCCTCGTACGTGCCACCGATTTCTACCCACGGTACATCCTGGTTTACCATCAGGTCTTTGTAGATAGCGTATAATTTGCGTCGCGTATGCGGGTCGGGATATTCGCGCAGATCATCGGGCTCCCAGGGCAGATCTGTCTGGCACAACAGGTAAAGATCATACTTGCGCGCAACAATCTGATCCAGTATAAAACGATGACATTTACCATAAACAAACTCACACCACACTTTCATTACATACATATCTGTATCAATAAAAAGCGGAAGATGGCCGCCTTCTTCCAGCATGGGTAATGATTGCAGTTCGAGATTGGAGGCATACTCGTCTTCGAGTGCCAGCTGGCCTTTGGCAATTGTGAGCAGATCGTCATACTCATAATCTTTGCCATTGCTGTGAAGAAATTCACGCGCAAACTCCGGACACCACAGCGTTTCAAAATGATCTGCCAGCTGTTGTGAAAGTGTACTCTTACCAGTACTTTCCGGACCAAGGATGACAATTTTTTTGAGCATGATAATCCTGTTTTCGCCATAAACGCCTGTAATGTTATTCAAAAAAATGTGCCTGAGCAAATACTGGCGGCATTAGTCACGCAGCGCAGGAAAATACTGGTAAATAGTATTTACCGAATCCCGAAAACGCTGCTCCCAGTCGCCATTAATAAATACAACGGGCCTGCCACAGGCCTCATAATATACACGATGACGATCGCTGAGCCTGTTACGCCGGTCCTGGTCCAGCCGCGTACCATCCTGTATAAAAGGGCAGTCTGGTTCCTGGAAAAGATAAAGGTCAAACCGGTTGGCTGCACCGATCCATTCAGCAGTGTCCAGGTCCTGGCCTAATAAAAACTGACTGTACGATTGCGTAGTGATGAGATCGGTATCAGCGAGCAAAATCCGGTTGGCAGCCGGTAACCTTTCAAGTATGGTACGTGCATGCAACTGTGCAATTTCCTGTAAGTGTCTGGGTGTAACGGTAAGCGTTTCTTCTACTATTTCACGTGCCATTTCCGGCACATATGCAGTATGAAAATATTCAGCCAGGCGTTGGGTTAGTATTGATTTACCTGTTGACTCAGTGCCCACAATAGCCACTTTGACGGTAAAATAGGGTTTCGCCTCATCGGCGAGGTAATGCCAGCATGCCAGCGGATTGTTTCGGATTTGTGTAGCGGATACAGGCACGACCGCGCGGACTGTATCATAACTGATATGCGTTATGCGCAGATATTCGGCTATATAATCGCCATAAGGCTCCGAAGTAAAGACATGGGTAAAAGCCGGCAACTGCTGCTGAAAAGCCTCACTCCAGAGCCGGGCTACTTCACGATCGCTTACTGAGCTGTTGGGAAGGATCCGGTCATCGTAAGGAAAATCAATTACGTTGACTGAGGGATAAGATATTGTCCAGTTTTTTAGCCATTGCAGCCGCACTCCTCCGCCAATTGGCTCCTGCGCAGTGTGGCAAAGTACTACCAGCAACTCATCGCAGTGCTGCAACGCAAAGCGAATGAGTGCCTGGTGGCCTTTATGCAAAGGCATAAACTTGCCAAAAACCAGTCCCCTGTTCATGATTGCTGAACGGATAAGGTTCGTGCTTTTGCCTTCCAGGCAGCCAGGCCCCAAAAGGCAAATGCAAGCAGAATAAGATAGTAAACGCTGGTAAGTGCGAGCCCTTTTACAAAATATAACGGAATGCTGGCGATATTGGTAGCGATCCACCAGTACCAGCTTTCCACTTTTTTACGCGCCATAAGCCACATACCGGTAAAGGCAGTAGCTGTAGCAAAAGCATCACCGGGGGGAATGGCTTCCGGAAAAAACGATTTTTTGAGATATACCAGTGCCAGAAATACCAATACAAAGGTGATCCCGAAGAATAGTAATTGATTGATCCAGTCACGCCGGTTAGAAAAACTGATATGCAGAATCCTTTCTTTCCTTTCATCTTTTTTGACCCACATATACCAGCCGTACACGCTCATTACCGTATAATAAAAATTCACACTGGCCTCACCAGCCAAATGTTCTTTTATACTGATATAGATGTAAAACGTAGTATTGATAAGTCCCACCGGATAGGTAAGAATACTTTCTTTGCGGCTAAACCAGACACTGGCCAATCCACTCAGTACAGCAATATACTCCAGCCAGCCAGTGTGTAAAATCTCGGACCAGAACTGTTGAAAGAAATTTGTCAAGTGTTAAGCGCTTTGATTGTAAACATAGCTAAAATAGATAGCCGCCATTTATGCATTAGGGAAATATATCAGGGAGTGCTGCCTGTCGGGCGCGTATATTTTTTCCAGCTGCGCAGGTATTGTGGGCCTTTCCTGGTTTCAAACCGCGTGGGAACCTGCTGCCAGCCTGAGGCACCAGACCTCCACACCATAAAATGTAAATGAGGCACAGCGGCATAGCCAGTTTTGCCACTTAATGCAATCACCTGTCCCCGGGCAACAGTATCTCCGACATTTACAAGTGCTCCGTCTTTTTGCAGATGCCAGTATCCTGCTCTTGTACCGTCAGGGTGTTCGATGACAATGTTGTTGCCATAAGGTCGGTATTTTTTATTCCAGCCGCCGCGGTCGCCATCTTCTTTTACCCGCACCACCACGCCTTCTCTTGCCGCGCAGATTTTTGAGCCTCTTTTCATTTTAAAATCCAGTGCAGCCCGCTCCCGGTGCGAAAAGTGGCTGAAATAACCCTGTATCATCCGGTAAGACCGCCCATCTTCATAAGGCAGGGCATACACGTAGCTGGTATCGTCAACGAGCTTTCCTTTGCGGAGCAGAATGGTTTGTTGGCGCAATGGATTTTTGCTCACGGCACAGGAAGATAAAATTGCAAGTACACAACAGGCCGGCAGGATCAATTTCACAGATGATATCATTTCTTCTTTAAACAACAGTACTTATTATACTTTGTTGGATGCCGCCTCGCTGATTTCTTTCAGATTGGCCAGCCCCCTTTCAACCTGATAGCCAAGATTGCGGTTTATTACCGGACCCATCAGGCGCGCAATTGGCCAGGGCAGACCTCCGTTTTTTTGCCAGGTTACTTTTACTTCACTTTCGCCCCATGGCTCAAAGACCCAATGATCCTGGGCTACAGACGCCCACGGTTTTTGATAACGTTGTTCAAAGTGAAGATGCCGCTCACTGATGTCAGCAACAGTAATCGTGCCTTTGCCTATTTTTTTTCCCGTCCATTCCAGCACATGCCCTTTTGAAAACGGTGCGCCTTTGATCGTAATCTCTGCAGACTTATCTACCTGCAGCCAGGGGTTCCACAAGCTGTGCTGATGAAAATCTCCGACCAGTTGTATAACTTTTTCGGGAACCTGTTTGAGAATAATTGTTTTTTCGATGCGATACGATCCCGGCATTAAAAAAGCAACAATCAACGGAGCCAGAACCAATGCACTAAAAATGAGCAGAAAAAGCATGTAAGGCTATTTAAAGAGCTTAAGATAGTACATGCTGCCAACCTGATCAAAGCAATTTTACAGGAGGAAATTTATTGCGGATGAACAGTGCGGTAAAAACGGCCCGGTCTAAGGTACCGCACTCCTTTACGCGTTTGAAAACGGGTGGCCAGTTGTACGATTTGTCCATTTTTATCAGGCCCCTGCACTTCGAAGTGTAAATGAGGAAAAGCAGAGTATCCTGTATTGCCGCTCAATCCGATCCATTGCCCGGTTACCACACTGTCGCCGGTAGCAACCTTTACTCCATTGTAACCGAGGTGCCAGTAATGGGCCACACTTCCATCGTTATGCCGTATAGAAATGTAATTGCCATCCGAAAGATTTTCAGGCTTCAGCCCACCTGTTTTTGAATCGCCCCTGGCTGCCACCACCACTCCGCTTCGTGCAGCACATATACGGGTGCGCTTTTTTATTTTGAAATCAAGCGCCCGTTCTCCCCGATGGCTCATTTTACTTTCGTAAGCCTGTATCAGAAAAACTTTTTTACGATGTTCAAAAGGCAATGTATAAATATAACTGGTGTCTTCTTTGAATCGTCCGGCTTTGAGGTCCCGTATACCGGGTTCATCTATTTGAGCATTGGTCATATAAGGCAGACCAATCAACAGGTAAAAAAAGCAGCAATACCGCATAAGAGCATTGTTGAGGATTATTATCAAGATACAAAAGCTCTTTTTTTCCAGAAAAAAACGTCTTTTTTCTCGTGAAAAACCCCTGATTACCTGAAATCACGCCAATATGTTTGTACTCTAAACCTTCATCTATGAAAAAAACAGTTGAACAATGGCTTGTGCCAGACACCAATGTGCTGGAGGGCGTTCATGTGATAAGGGGGCAAAAAGTAATGCTTGAAAATGATGTGGCGCTGCTGTATCAAACCTCCGTAAAAGAACTTAAACAGGCGGTTAATAAAAATAAACTTCGGTTTCCGCCCGATTTTATGTTTGAACTTACCAGTGAAGAACATCAATTTTTGGAGTCACAATTTGCAGCTTCAAAACGGGACAGATATCATGACCGGGTACGGCGTCCGCCAATGGCATTTACAGAACGCGGTATTTTAATGTTAGCTGGTTTATTGAAAACCGATCAGGCTATTGCCGCCAGTATCCAGATCATTCGCATCTTAACCCGGCTCAGAAATGCCGCAATTGTCAATGATGCATTATATAAAGAAGTAGAGGCGTTGGAGAAAAGAATGAAAAAACCAGATAAGAAATGTCAGCAGCTGTTTAAGTTATTAAAAGAGCTGCTGCAACCAGTTGATGTATCGCAGACTCAGGATTTCCGTATCGCAAAAAGAAACAAAACCGGTAAAACAAAGTGATCAGATATAACGCGCTGCTTCATCTGCAATACGCTTCCAGAAACTATTCTTAAAGCGGCGCGAAAACATACTGGAGTGCCCTACTTTTTTTAAATGATAGTCTTTGGCCCGGTGTTTTATCATACGTATGCGGGTGCCACGGTAAATACCGGTCAGGTCTGTTACCGTCTGATCATTGGCAATGGCATCATCTTTAAAATAATGAATAATGAAGGGCACCTTTAACGGATAAAAATCTTCTTGTGGAATAGATTCACCCAGATGACTCCCAAAATAAAATGAGCTCCGGCACCACCGGCTCCATTGCCTGATCACACCACGCGGCAGATCTTCCATAATACCTAAGCGTTTGAGGGGAGCATAACCAAAAACAGGAGTCAGCACAGGGTTGATAATGTACCATAAGAGGAATGACCGCATATTTCCCGGCCATTTCATTTTCCACCAGGTGCCGGTTGAGCTGGCAATACCAATCACCAGTTTTAACCGGTCATTGTTGGGCGTAAAACCGATAAGCTGTGTACCAATACTGTGTCCGATCAGCAACATCGGCAAATCAGGATACTGCTTTTCTGCATAGGCGATGGCTGCTTTCATATCCAGCTGAGCCCAATCCATTAAAGAGGCATTCAGACCTTTGAGAGAACCATGCAGGCTGCCACCGATACCGCGGTAGTCATATGAAATGACTACAAAGCCCTGCTCACGTAAAAAATCGCAGAAGTTGGAATAAAACTCTTTTTTTATACCCGTACCTCCCTGCATTACTATAACGCCCCCGGCAGGAGCCGAAGGCTCAAATAATAACCCATCCAGTTCATACCCATCTGAGCAGTAGAGCGTTATTTTGGTTGCATCGCTATCCATGCCGGTAAAATACAACGCTTTACAAACTTTCAAAAGCGCCGGCACAAAGTTATTGGATATAAAAGTTTAATAAAGGGGCGGCCATATTCCGGAGGGGGAATAGTTAACTTTATTACTTTACAAAGCCTGATTGACTATGACGATTGCTGTATTAGGAGCGGGTATGGTAGGAAGTACCATTGCTATTGATCTGAGCTCGCGTCACCAGGTTACATCACTTGACCAGAATGCAGATCAGTTGAAAAAACTTCAGACCCGGTATCCGGCTGTTCAAATTCAACCCGCAGATCTTGGGCAGGCCGATCTTTCGGCGATACTGGCCCCTTATGACCTTGTTATCACCGCTGTACCGGGATTTATGGGTTATCAATTGCTGAAACAGGTGATAGAGGCCGGAAAAAATGTAGTGGATATTTCTTTTTTTCCCGAAGACGCTCTTGAACTGCATGAACTGGCGATAAAAAAAGGGGTAACGGCAATCACCGATTGCGGCGTCGCACCCGGCATGAGCAATCTTATAGCAGGCCACTACGATGCTCATATGGAAATTTTATCATTTGCCTGTTATGTAGGCGGACTACCTGTGCATCCTCAACCGCCATTTTACTACAAAGCCCCTTTTTCTCCTGTAGATGTGATACAGGAATACCTGCGTCCGGCACGGCTGGTCGAAAACGGCCAGCTCGTTACAAAACCGGCACTCAGCGATCGCGAGCTGCTTGATTTTGGTGAAGCGGGTACGCTTGAAGCATTCAATACAGACGGTCTTCGCTCGTTGGTGTATACCATGTCGCATATTCCCGACATGAAAGAAAAAACACTTCGGTATCCGGGTCATATCGATCTTATTATTGCACTGCAACAAGCCGGTTTTTTTGATACTAAACCTGTAATGGCGGCAGATAAGCAGGTAATACCTCTTGACCTTACCAGCACCCTGTTGCTCGATCAGTGGAAACTGCAACCCGGTGAGCCGGAGTTTACTGTTATGAAAGTAATACTGAGCGGGCCGCAGCAAACGATCACCTATTCGCTGCTTGACTACTATGATCCTGCTACAGGCTTTTCTTCTATGGCCCGTACCACAGGGTTTACGTGTACAGCGGCGGCAGAGCTGCTGCTGCAGGGTTTATTCAATGAGAAAGGAGTATTCCCTCCGGAAAAACTTGGTGCGCAGGCCGGGTGTTTTCAATTCATACTCGACTACCTGGCCCAACGGAAGGTGATCTGGAAAAAGGAGACAGAAAGAAAATAAAAAAGCGGAGCCGCTGACTCCGCTTTATAAAAAAGTATAGCTGTAAAAATTATTCAGATTCGGCAACCACTTCTTTTACTTCGGGTATCATTCGCTTCATCATGCCTTCGATACCGGCTTTAAGGGTAATCATAGAAGAAGGGCACCCACTGCAGGCTCCCTGCATACTCAGGTTAACAGTACCTGCTTCATAACTTTTAAATTGAATGGCGCCTCCATCCATTTCTACCGCAGGGCGCACATAGTTGTCGAGCAACTCCTTGATACGTTTCACCACATCATCGTCATCGGCAGCCACCTCATTGGTGCTGGCGGGACGTGTAGACGCAAGCTCTTCTTCATTTACAACTGGCTTGCCTTCTTCGAGGTATTCTTTCAGAAACTGGCGGATGGCGGGAATTACATCCTGCCACTCCGTTTCGGGAGTTTTGGTAAGTGTTACAAAATTGCTGGCTACAAAAACCGCTTTGATAAAAGGAAAGCCGAAAAGCTCAATAGCCAGTGGCGACGGTTTAGCGCTTTCAGCATCGGGAAAGTCAACGCTTTTGCCGGGATACAACAGTTTGTTGGCCACAAACTTCATTGTTTCCGGGTTAGGGGTCATTTCTGTATAAATGCTGATAATAGGATTACCTGTTTTGATCATGACGCTGTGTTTTCATGCTTCCGGCTATGGCCAGGAGGCGTATTTATGCAAAAGTAACAAGATTTTCCGGGTAATGTTCAGGACTGCTCCATTCAGATCCAGGGGGGTTATTCCCTGAACTTACCCGTCTTTTTAAGGTACCGGATCAGGATATAAATCAGTAAAAGTATACCCAGAATGATGCCGGTAAGCCAGTTGCGCAGTTGCGTATCGTGCCCAGTGAGCTCGGGATAGTTAAAAAGCAGCAATAAGGTGATACCTATCAACCAGATAAACTGGGTAGTATGCTCTTTCAGGATCCAGCGCCGCCAGTTGAATGACATGCTGGCAAACGTTTCTCCCAGGCCGGAAAGCCGGGGTACCCAACGGTTTACATGGCGGCAGTATTCATCAAAACCAGGCCCGAATTTGCCCCGCAGAAAATTCTCTTCTGCAAGTACAATTGCCTGATAAATAAAGAGAAATACTGGAATTACAACAGCCACATACAAAAGGGAATTGGCCAGTATGCCCACACCCAGCAGCATGAGGATATTACCCACATAAAGGGGATTGCGGCAATGACGGAAAATACCATCCGTCACCAATCCTTCTGCATAAGGTTTACCCTCTTTGCCTCCACGCACTATATAAGCCAGGCCAATGGTGAGGCCCCTGATCAGCTGACCGAGCACAGTAATAAATAATCCCAGGCCAATGGGCAGCAGGTAGTAGTATTCGCCAAACTGACTGGCAGAAAACAGAGGCCAGGATGGAATAAATAACGCACCGTAAAACAGGATAAAGATCCAGTTGCGGTACTTAAAGAAAAAGTTTCCAATAGCAACCATAAAAAAGTTTATTGAGCCGGTATTACTCAGTCGCGCATGCAACCGGCCACTGCAGCGATCAGAACCCAAGACAGGGTGTTATTTTTTTACTGCAATAAGGCCGGCAAAATTATACCACTTGAAAAAAACTTCACAATGTGCAAAGCCCTGGTCGCGCAGCAGTGAAATGTTTTCGCTCAGCTTGTAAGGAATCAGTACATTTTCGAGTGCTTCGCGTTTTTGAGAAATTTCCAGCTCACTATATTGATTCCGGCGCTTGTAATTATAATAATAGCGGATAAAATCGCGGTTAAAACTGCTTTCTTCGGCCAGTATTTTCTCAATCAGGATAAGCGCGCCTCCGGGGTTAAGGCCTTTATAAATATCCTTTATAAGCCGCTCGCGGTAAATGGGACGCACAAACTGAAGTGTAAGGCAAAGTACCACTACAGAAGCGTTTTCAATCTGAACGCCCTGGTTAAGATCGGCGCACCGTAGATCGAAAGGACGGGTAAAGCCGAGCTCAGTAAGTTTGGATTTGCATTTATCCAGCATCTCTGCCGAATCGTCGATGCCAACAAAACGGATACCAGGGTTGACGAGAGTATTCATACCAACCATAGTAGTACCGGTAGAGCAGCCAAGATCATATACATCCGATCCTTCGCGGGCATGATCTGCAGCCAGCTCGGCCATCATTCGCTGCATCTCGCCATAATAGGGTACAGACCGGTTGACCATATCATCAAATACACTCGCCACATTGGCCCCAAACTTAAAATCGCTTACCTGCTCAATCTCAGATTTAAATACTTCATCTTTGCCCATATAACTTTTTTGAATAAGTTGTACAAAGTAAAGCAATTTGCACATTGTGTCAACCAAAACACATTGTCTGTATTTAATCTTATATGAAGAAAATCTACCACCTGGCCAACTGTACCACCTGCCAGGCCATTATTGCCAGTACCGGCATCGATAAAAAAGGCTTTGAAATGCAGGATATCAAAACTGAACCGATAACCCCTGCCCAGCTGGATGCCATGAAAAAAATGGCGGGATCGTATGAAGCCCTTTTCAGCCGGCGTGCACTTAAATACAAAGAACTTGGACTGAAAGATAAACAGCTTACAGAGGCCGATTACCGCCGGTTGATACTCGAAGAGTATACATTTCTAAAACGTCCGGTTGTAATAATGGGCGACAAAATTTTTATTGGTAGTGAAAAGAAAAATGTAGCAGCGCTTACTGCCGCCCTCTCCTGATCAGCGACTACCCGGTGCTGAGCTCTCTGCGGGACCATCAATAAGTTGAGGCAGTGCCGGATTTTCTCTTTTTTCGCGCCGCAACACATCAAAGGTGATTACCAGGCTCACCAGCATAATAACACCTGCCAGCAAAAAGAAAGCACCCGGAAAGTGAATGGGGGCATTCTTTTTTGTAAACTGGTAAAAAATATTGTTCATGATCGGCGGACCGATAATCGTGGTCAGGCTCATAAGGCTGGTGAGTGCTCCCTGAAGTTCGCCCTGCTCATTGGGAGGAACGTGGCCCGCAATGACAGACTGCAAAGCCGGACCGCAGATACCGCCCAGGCAGTAAGGAACCAGGAAGGCAAACATCATCCAGGTTTCTGTTGCAAAAGCAAAAAGAATCAGCCCCAGCGCATACAGGAAAAGACCGAGGTAAATACTTTTATCATTTCCCAGCCGGGGATTGACCACCCGCGTGAGTCCGGCCTGCACCAGGCCCACCAGCAAACCCACTACCGCCAGCGAAATACCAACCATCTTTTCTGTCCAGCCAAACTGGTAAATGGTAAAGAAACTCCAGTTGCCCTGTACGGCCTGCGCAGCAAAATAGATAAGGAAAAAAGCAACAGCCAGTCCGTTAATAGTAGGATACTTGCGTAAAAAAAGAAGAGAACCGATTGGGTTTGCCCGCTTCCATTCAAACCTTCGGCGGTTGCTGGCCGGTAATGATTCGGGCAGCAGAAAATAGCCATACAGACAGTTCACCAGGCAAAGTACTGCCGCCGCATAAAACGGGGCGCGGATTCCCCAGCCCGCCAGCAGCCCTCCCAGTGCAGGTCCTATCACGAATCCCAGCCCAAATGCCGCACCGATCATACCGAAGTTTTTGGCGCGTGTTTCGGGAGTACTCACATCAGCAATATAGGCAGCGGCAGTAGTGAAACTGGCTCCTGTAATACCAGCAATAACCCGGCCTACAAACAACCATCCATATGCCGGCGCAAGGGCCAGAAACAAATAATCGATACCAAAACCCAGCAAAGAGAAAAGAAGCACCGGCCGGCGGCCATACTGGTCGCTCAGGTTACCAATAACCGGTGCAAACAAAAATTGCGTTATTGCATATGCAGAAAGAAGTAATGCTCCATAGGGACTGGCCTCATTTACCGGAATATTTTTTAATTGTGCAATCAGGTCGGGCATTACCGGAATAATCAACCCCAACCCATTACATCAATCAGCAGGGTAATAAAAATAAAGCCAATAGCAGCTTTTCTGGTAGTCATAAAAAATGGTTGATGGGCGCAAATTTGGCCGGTTTTTTGGCAGAGTGTAAACGAATTTCGGTAAAAAGGCCTGTTTTTGGGTGTGGGTTTTAACAAATCACCCATAAATAGCAGGAGCAGAGTTTATATCTTTGCGCCCTTACCAACTGATGCCCCCGGACAGCACAGTATACACCAAAACAATATTTTTCATTTAAAAATTTGTCCAATGACTATCAAACAAGTCCTCCTGCCAGCCCTTTCTGCGGTTTTCCTGTTTTCTTGTGTTAGCTCCAAGAAATTCAAGAAATCACAGCAGGACCTGGCCGACCTGCAAGCCAAACAGACACAGCTGCAGGGGTCGCTCAATGATTGTACAAACGAAAAGGCAGCCCTCAATCAGCAAAAAGCCGGCCTCGAAAATGATATTGCCAATCTGAAAAACCAGATTGATTTTCTGAAAGCAAACAATACCCAGGCGCTTAAGCAACTCGAAGACCTGTCTGTTATCAGTTCTGCGCAGGCAGAAAGCATCAAAAAATCAATGGAAAATATTGGTGCAAAAGATAATTACATCCAGTCGCTGCAGCAGCAAATGGCCCGTAAAGACTCTTTGAATATGGCCCTGGTGATGAATCTGAAAGGTGCTATCGGCAACCTCGACGATCAGGACATCAATATCAAAGTAGACAAAGGCGTGGTATACATCGACATTTCTGATAAACTGCTTTTCAAAACAGGCAAGTTCGATGTAACTCCTCAGGCCAAAGAAGTACTGGGTAAAGTAGCTGCCGTGCTGAAAAATCAACCCGATATCGAGTTTATGGTAGAAGGCCATACCGATAATGTTGCTTACAAAGGCGCCGGCAACCTGCAGGATAACTGGGATCTTAGCGTTATGCGTGCTACTTCCGTAGTTCGCATCCTGCAAAATCAATACGGACTCGACCCCGCCAAGATGGCTGCAGCCGGCCGTGGCGAATACAAACCCGTTGCCAGCAATGACACAGCAGAAGGCCGTTCACAAAACCGCCGTACGCGTATCGTCATCCTGCCTCAGCTTGATCAGTTCTTCAAACTGCTCGAACCCAAGAAAGGATACTAATATCAATAGTTGATTATAAAGTAAAAGGTCCGCAATCGCGGACCTTTTACTTTATAGGTGATAGGTTTTTAAGTAATAAGTAAGGTAAAGGGTAAAAGGAGAAAGGCTGATCTGATTACCGGCCACATTACTTCAGTTCTTCGAATATGCCTGTCTGCTTGTTCTTCCGCACATTGTCCCAATTGAAAAAACGGCCATTCATCGCCACATAAACACCGGGAGGCAGGGTTTGTACAAAAGCCAGGGCACTGCCCAGGTTAAACAGCCCGTCTGAGCTACCAAACTTAATAGGGATCATGGCGCCGGTAAGCACAATGGTTTTATTGTGAACTTTCTGAGCCAGTACCCGTGCGGTTTCAGACATGGTATCGGTACCGTGCGTGATTACGATCATGTCTTCCTCACTCTGACTGCACTGGTGGGCAATGAGCTCGCGGTCCTCTGCCGTCATCTGCAGGCTGTCGATCATCATCAGCGTACGGATCTCGACTTTAAGCCGGCACCGCCCCATCTCGAGGAGATCGTGCATGTGCGTGTCTTTGAAAAACAACTCACCATTCAGCTCATTATACTCTTTATCAAATGTGCCTCCGGTAATAAAGATCCGAATTGCCATACAGACTCAATTTGACAGCAAATGTATTGGAATTGTCGTATAGCTTCCCGTAAAATAAAGAGAACCACCGCAACCGTTAGCATTGTGACTGTGGATTAAGTAACTTGGGTTATAAACGGCTGAAAGATTCCTAAAAAGAAAAGTGCATTATGGAAAAAGATATTACCAAACGGTATACAAACGGAGAAGTAACAGTGGTATGGAAACCCGCTACCTGCATTCACTCCACCATTTGCTGGAAAGAAGCCACCGGTCTGCCCGATGTATTTAATCCCAGGATCAAACCCTGGATCAATCTCGGCAATTCTACCACCGATCGTATCGTGGAGCAGGTAAAGAAATGCCCCAGTGGTGCCCTGAGTTTTTATTTTAATAATGAGCAGGCCGGCAGTCCCGAAATCACCACAGACACACAGGTGGAAGTAATGCCCAACGGCCCCCTGCTCGTATACGGTAATGTAACAGTGAAACGACCCAATGGTGAAGAAGATAAAAAACATAAGGTAACGGCATTTTGCCGTTGCGGCCATTCACAAAACAAACCCTATTGCGATGGCAGCCATGTAAAGAAACAGTTCAACGGTTAATATTTTATTCGCTCTTTCATCTGTAAAACAGCAAACAGCTATAATGAAAACAACTCACCTCGTTTTGATAGCACTGGCAGTAGCCGGTCTCGCATCCTGCAAGGGAGATGATAAAGAAGGTCTTGCAGCATTCAGTACAGATAGCCTGGGTCTGCATATCGCCCAGCTTTCGTCAGACTCCTTTCAGGGACGCAAGCCTTTTACCGAAGGCGAAACCCGCACCATACAATACCTGGAGCAGGCGTTTAAAAATGCCGGTCTTGAACCAGGCAATGGCAGCAGTTATTTTCAGGAAGTGCCGATGGTACGTATCACCACCACCGCTGCACCCACCATGCAGGTGCGCAGTGCCAAAAGCAATTTTACACTCAAAGGCTATGATGACTATGTGATCTGGACAGATAAAACTGATTCGGTAGTGAGTCTCGACAACTCCGAACTGGTTTTTGCCGGCTATGGAGTAGTAGCACCAGAATACGGATGGAATGACTATGAAGGGCTCGATGTAAAAGGAAAAGTAGTACTCGTACTGGTCAATGACCCCGGCTTTAATGCACATGACAGCACGCTCTTTAAAGGCAAAACCATGACTTATTACGGCCGCTGGACCTACAAATTTGAAGAAGCAGCACGGCAGGGCGCACGCGGCTGTCTGATTATTCATAATACAGAAGCGGCCAGCTATCCCTTTACAGTTGTTCAGAATAACTGGAACGGGTCACGTCTTCGCCTCGATAATCGTGGCAAAACGGAAACGCTGTGCGATGTAATAGGATGGCTTTCTGGCCCCGCAGCAGCTAAACTGCTGGCCACCGCAGGAAAAGACAGCACATTGCTGGCTGCTGCCGATGTGAAAGGATTCAAAGGCACAACACTGGGACTTAACCTCAGCACCAGCATTAAGGTTGGTACCGTTTACAACAAATCATATAATGTAATTGGTAAAGTAACGGGCAGCAAATACCCCGATGAGACTGTTATCTATACAGCACACTGGGATCACCTCGGTATTGGCAAACCAGACGAAACCGGCGACTCCATTTATAATGGCGCACTCGACAACGCCAGTGCTACAGCCGGTTTGCTCGAACTGGCCAGGGCTTTCACCCATCTTAAAAACAAACCCGATCGTACCATTGTGCTGCTGGCCGTTACAGCAGAGGAGCAGGGTCTCTGGGGCTCTGCCTGGTATGCGCAGAACCCGGTTTATCCCGCTTCCAAAACGGTGGCCAATATCAATATGGATGGTCTTAACTATTATGGTACCACGCGTGATATTATTGTGGTTGGCCAGGGACAAAATGATCTGGAGGATTATCTCAAAGAAGAGGCTGCCAAAACCGGTCGCATCATTGCCTATGAGCCACATCCCGAAGCCGGGTACTATTACCGCTCCGATCATTTCAATTTTGCCAAAGCCGGTATTCCTGCGCTGTATACAGAAAGCGGCACCCAGGTTATTGGCAGGGATGAGAACTATGGTAAAAAGAAAGGCGAAGAGTATACAGAGAAAAATTATCACCGTCCTTCAGACGAATATGATCCCAATACCTGGGTACTGGATGGAGCTATCGAAGACCTCAAACTGTTTTTCCAGGTAGGTCTCCGTGCTGCCAATACCACTAGCTGGCCGCAATGGAAAGACGGCTCCGAGTTTAAAGCGATCCGCGAAAAGAAATAAAACGTTCTCAGTCTCTAAAACAACTACAGGCCGGCATTGCCGGCCTTTTTATGTAAAAATCCGACACAACCTCATCCCGGCATTACCCATCCACAGCGGGAACCAGCCAGTAAAGCAGATTGTATACGAATACTTTCGTCTTTTTGGTCAGATTTGAGCAAAATTGTGAAATGACCAGGATTTCAGCAGTGTATACTTTTTTGTTATTGCTCGCGGCTTCTGCCTCGTTACAGGCCCAGCAGCCTTCTGCGAAGATCATTCTAAAGTTGCAGAACGAGCAGGCCCAGCCATTGGCAGCAGCTACCATCGAGTTATTAAAAGCAGATAGCAGCTTACTGAAAATAGCCGTGACAGACGCCTCCGGCACGGCCCTGTTTGAAGGTCTGCCTGCGGGCAACTACCTGTTTCGTGCAGCCATGATAGGCTATCAAACCCGGCTGGTGCAAGTTCCTGCCCTGGCCGATGCAGCCACACTGCAACCCGCACCAGTAGAGCTGGTAAAACAAAGTAAGGAGATGGCCGGAGTCACCGTTTCAGGACGCAAACCCTTTATTCAGAAACTTAGTGACAGACTTGTGGTCAATGTTGACAACAGCATTGTAAATGCCGGCAGCTCCGCCATGGAAGTGCTGGAGCGATCGCCAGGTGTAAATGTAGACCCCAATGATGTGATCAGTCTGCGTGGCAAAGCCGGCGTGATTATTATGATTGATGGAAAGCCAACTGCCATGAGCGGACAGGATCTGGCCAACTATCTGCGCGGCCTGCCTACATCGGCAATTGAGCGGATTGATATAATTACCAATCCCTCTGCACGCTACGATGCTGCCGGCAATGCCGGCATCATTGATATACGGATGAAAAAAGACCAGCGATATGGCATCAATGGCACAGCGACCGCCGGGTACGGGCAGGGTGTATACCCCAAGGCCAACAGCGGCATCACGTTCAACTACCGGAACAAGCGAATCAATCTGTATGGTAATTATAACTATGCCTATCGCGTAGGACTCAACCATCTTTTCCTCGACCGCAATTTTTATACAGACAATGGAGCGTTCATTGGCCAGGATAAAAAAGACAATTTTACCAAATCGTTTATCAATACGCACAGCAGCCGGATGGGTCTCGATATTTTTGCCAGTAAGCGAACTATTATCGGTGTTGTTGTAAATGGAAATTTTAATCGTTTCCGACGCAGCAACGACAATGAATCGGTTGTGATCGATGAACAAAAACAACCCAGCAGCACTTTCAATACACAGGCAGGTAACCGCGATAAGGGAACAAACTGGGTGGCCAATTTTAATCTCAAACACACTTTTGACAGTACCGGCCGTGAGATTACCACCGATCTCGATTACGGACAGTACAACTCTTCCTCTTATTCGCGCACCGCTACACAATATTATAAACTCGATGGCTCCAGCCAGCAGCCTGATTATATACTCGATGGCCATCAAACCGGAAAGCTGCGGTTTTTTACTGCAAAAAGTGATTATACACAATCAGTAGGTAAGGCTAAAATGGAAGCAGGCTTTAAACTAAGCTTTGTTTCTGCCGACAACGATGCCCGGTTTTTTGATATGAGCAGCGGAACCCCGGAAAATGATGTGAATAAGACCAATCATTTTTATTACGATGAAAATAATAATGCAGCCTATATAAACTGGAAACAGGGTTTTGGCAAGCTCGATCTGCAGCTTGGTCTGCGCGGCGAGCAAACCAATGTACGCACACGCCAGGCCCAGGGCGATGTGCGATGGGATTCCAGCTACCTGCAGCTTTTTCCGAGTGCTTTCGCCAACTGGCACCTCGCCGAAGAAAAAACCCTGGGTTTTTCTGTGAGTCGCCGTATTGACCGGCCCGGTTATTCACAGCTCAACCCATTTCTGTTCCTGATCGATGTAACGACCTATGCAACGGGTCGCCCCGGACTGCTGCCGCAGCTCACCTGGTCGTACGAGTGGAGCTATACTGTGAAAAGTCTAAACTTCACGCTTGCCTACAGCCGTACCAAAAACAATCAGAATATTGCCATTGCACGTTTTGCTGATGTCTTTCCCGATATACCTACCCCTGGCAATGTGACGGTGCAGATACCGATCAACCTCAGGTCTTCTGATTATTTCGGTTTTGGTTTTTCTGCTCCGGTTCGCATCAGCAAGTGGTGGAATATGCTCAACAATGGTAATATCTATTATGAAAAATTCAATGGGAACCTGGGCGTGACCCGGCTAAGTAAGGGGCGGCCGGCCATGAATGCTCAGTCAAACAACAGCTTTACACTGGGTAAAGGATGGACAGCTGAGTTGAATGGGCAAATTAATACAGGCGGGCAGTATGGTTTTATGGTAATGGATCCGCAATGGGCTATATCAACAGGTATTCAGAAAAGCCTCTGGAAAAACAAAGCCACCATACGGGCAAATATTACCGATATATTCTGGACCAATCTGCCCAAAGCTGTTATCACGTACGACAACTATGTGGAAAAATGGCATGCCCAGCGCGAAACACGTGTGGCTACAATCAATTTTACCTATCGCTTTGGAAGTAATAAGGTACAGCAGGCGCGCCGCCGCAGCACAGGTTCGGAAGAAGAACGTCAGCGTGCGGGTAATTGATAAAATTATTTATGAAGAAGGGAGAGCAGCTGCAGATGTGGCTGCTCTGCTTTTTCGAGGGTATTGTTGGCCAGAAACGATTTCAGGTGTTTGTAAAAATGGCTGTGATCATAATAGCCGTACTGGCTGTAATGAAAACTGTCGGGTGAGTTGGCCAAATGAGAGGTTGCTTTGCGGATACGCATAATCTGCAGCGCCTGCCGGCTGCTGATACCGGTACAAACCTCGAAATACCGCTGCAGGGTACGCGATGAGATGCCGTAATCGGCCGCCAGCTGCTCAATAGATAAACAAAATGTATTATTCTGGAAGCTTCGTTCCAGAATTTCGCTTACCATATGTACCGGGTGTATGGCTCCATCGTAGTTGTGAATGAGCTGGGTAAAATATTCACAAAGAATATTGATACGGGCTTCGAAATCGGATGCCTGCTTTACCTGACCTAGTATGCCAGGCGCCAGCAGGTAACTGAGCGGGAATATATAACCCTGGTACTCCGAGAAATCGATTTTTTTCTCGAAAATGACCGGCGATATGCGGAATTTGATGCCGAAAATATGATTACCGGGCTTGTGAAAGCACTCAATCGCATTGTAACGCGGCAGGAAACCGTCTCCTTTCATGGTATACCGCTTATCGGCAACCTGCATTACATAGGGGTTGCCCAGGTTGATGAGGTAGGTGTAGCCCACATTGGCAAATTGTGCATCCGAAAAACCACGCGGGTATTGCTCCCAGAGGTTTTCAAAACGGGTTTCCCAGAAAAACTCCACCAGGTGAGCCAGCCGCTCAGGCGGCGGGATCCGATAGTAATGCTGGTCAAAATGGTCAATATGGATAAATTCGATATGCCGGGTGGCCACAGTAATAAAGATAAAGTAACAGCCCCCCGTACCGGAACCGGATTGTGATGAAAGGCGCAATTAACACCTGTGCAGAAAAAAAATATTAAAAAAAATTAACAGAGAGGAAATTATTCAATTACTTTAGCAGGCCTTTAGACAAAAAAAGGTCCTTCCGTAGAAACGGACTGACCTCTAACGATTGCTTGCCATATGAAAATTCTTCGAAGTAGACGTTGATTCCGGTGAGACCGGATATTTTGCAGGCGCTGCTTCACTTGACCTCTGACGACTTGCCTATTCTTGCCTTAACGATTGCCTGCCGTATGAATTATGTAATGAACTATTACATCACAAATGTAGGCAGGCTTATCTTTGCACTCAAAACAACTTAGTTCAGTTTTATGTATGCCAAAAGGGTAGTCCTTGACCTGAAACCCTTGCTGGTGGCTGATTCTATGAAAATTTCTGCCTGATGTCCAACCGTTCTACCGACATATTATTTCAATTAATAAAATCGCTCGAAAAAGCCGAGAAGCGCCATTTCAAACTCTATATCAAGCGCAGTTCCGCCAATGAAGACCTGAAAATCATACGTTTATTTGACGCCCTGGATAAATTGGATACGTATGATGAAAAATTGTTATTAAAGAAATTACCCGGTACTGAGAAAAAACAACTGTATAATCTCAAAACCCATCTTTACCGCCAGATTCTGGCCAGTCTGCGCCTCTTAAAAAGCGCTGATAGCATTGATCTTCAATTGAATGAGCAATTCGATTATGCTCATATTCTCTATAAAAAAGGATTATTTTTTCAAAGTCTTAAAATTCTGGATCGTGCCAAAGAAACTGCCCGCGCACACCAGAAGTTCTATTTTCTGGCCCAGGTAGTGGCTTTAGAAAAAAGAATAGAAAATCTTCATATAACCAAGAGCATCCATACCAGGGCCGAACAGCTGGCTGTTGAAGCTAATGAAGTCAGCCGCCATATTGATGTAATGGCCCGTCTCAGCAATCTTTCGCTGCTGCTGTTTAGCTGGTTTACCCGCTATGGTCATGCCCGTAACGAAAAGGATGAGGCCGGTGTTCGCCGTTTTATGCGCGAAAACCTGCCCGATAATGCGCATGAGCTGAAAGGTTTTTATGAGCGTCTTTATCTCTACCAGTGCTATTGCTGGGATGCCTTTATTCGCCAGGATTTTCTGCAATACTACCGCTATGCCCAAAAGTGGGTTGACCTGTTTCGCTCTCAGCCGCTTATGATCCGGGTAGAGACCAGCCACTATATCAAAGGCCTGCATTACCTGCTCAATGCACATTTTGACCTGCGCAACTACCGGGCTTTTGCCGTCACGCTCAGCGAGTTTCAGGCCTTTGCAAAAACCAGCCGGGTACAGGATCACGACAACTTCCGCATACAGGCATTTATCTATATCAGCACGGCCCGCATCAATCAGCACTTCATGATGGGCACATTCCGCGAAGGATTGGCGCTGGTGCCGGGTATTGAAGAAAAGCTGAAAGAAAATGCCATTTTCCTCGATCAGCACCGCATCATGGTGGTAAATTATAAAATTGCCACCCTTTATTTTGGCAGCGGGCAATACAGCACCTCTATCGATTACCTGCAAACAATCATCCATGAGTCAGGCGAATTGCGGACCGACCTGCAATGCTACTCCCGCCTGCTGCACCTACTGGCGCACTATGAGTTGGGCAACTACGATATCATGGAATCGCTCACCAAATCGGTCTACCGTTTCATGGCCAAAATGCAAAACCTGACGGTCATTGAAGAAGAAATGTTCCGCTTTCTGCGGCACTCCTTTCATCATGTGCCGGCACGACGCCTCAAACCAGAACTGGAGCAGTTTCTTCAAAAAATTAAACACCTGGAAAAAAACCGTTTCGAAACACGCTCATTCGCTTACCTCGACATCATTTCATGGGTAGAAAGCAAAGTATATGGCAAACCCATGGGCACAATTATTCATGAAAAGTACCTGGCCAGCAAGAGAAAATAGTTGACAGTTAACAGTTGGCAGTGAACAGCCGTGCAACACTTTCACCGGTTACTTTCCAGCTTTAAACCTATCTCCCTGTCACAACAGTTCATTATCGCCATCTTCAAATCTCCTCATCTTCAAATCTCTCTTTTATACCTTTAAACCATTCTCAGCATTAGCACATTAGCACATTTCTCACATTAGCATATTTCCGCCATCTTCAAATCTCCTCATCTTCAAATCTCTCATTTTTGCCTTTAAACCATTCTCAGCATTAGCACATTAGCACATTTCTCACATTAGCATATTTCCGCCATCTTCAAATCTCCTCATCTTCAAATCTCTCTTTTATACCTTTAAACTTTTAAACTTTCGTACTCCCGCTTTGATGTAAATTGCATCCTTGCAGCCCTTCATTTTTAACCGTGGGCTGATGTGTGATTATGAATGACTATTTAGCAGGATTAAATGACCGGCAGCGCGAAGCTGTATTGCATAAAGACGGACCTATTATGATTGTGGCCGGTGCCGGCAGTGGAAAAACAAAAGTGCTGACCACCCGCATTGCCCATCTTATGGCCAGCGGGGTAGATTCGTTTAATATTCTTGCCCTAACTTTTACCAATAAGGCCGCGCGCGAAATGAAAGAGCGGATTGAGAAAATACTGGGCAATAATGAAGCACGCAACCTCTATATAGGCACATTTCACAGCGTATTTGCCCGTATCCTGCGCGCAGATGCCGACCGCATCGGTTATCCAAACAACTTTACCATCTATGATACAGACGATGCAAAAAGTGTGGTAAAGGCTGTAATCAATGAAATGCAGCTCGACGATAAGACGTACAAACCCAATACGGTTTATAACCGCATTTCGTCTGCTAAAAACGCACTGGTAGGTCCCGCCGAATATGCCAATGATTATTACCTGCAGCAGGAAGATATGCGTGCCAATCGCCCGGCCCTGGCCCAGATCTATGATGCATATGTAAAACGCTGTTTTAAAAACGGCGCGATGGATTTTGATGACCTGCTGCTTAAGTTCTATGAACTGCTTCGCAATGTGCCGGAATGCCTCAGCAAATACCAGCGCAAGTTTAAATATATCCTGATCGATGAGTACCAGGATACCAACCCTGCCCAGTACGAGATCATCAAACTGCTGGGTGCCATGCACGAAAATGTATGCGTGGTAGGCGATGATGCCCAAAGTATCTACTCGTTTCGCGGCGCCACTATCGAAAACATTCTTCAGTTTCAGAAAGACTACGACAATGTAAAAGTGGTAAAACTGGAACAGAACTACCGTAGCACCAAGACGATCATTAATGTAGCCAACGAAATAATCAGCAATAACAAAGGCCAGATCGAAAAAGTGCTGTTTACCGAAAATGCTGATGGCGAAAAGATCAGGCTGGTGCGCACCATGACCGACAATGATGAAGGAAAGTTTGTAGCAGATACTATCCAGGAACAAAAACTCCGGAATCATTTTGCCAATAAGGATTTTGCTATTCTCTACCGCACCAATGCCCAGAGCCGTGCTTTTGAGGAAAGTCTGCGGCGCATGAATATTGCCTATACTATTTATGGCGGCATCAGCTTTTATCAGCGCAAAGAGATCAAAGACCTGGTTTCCTATCTGCGTCTCCTCGTAAATCCTAAAGATGAAGAGGCGCTGAAGCGGATCATCAACTATCCTGCCCGTGGAATTGGAAAAACCACTGTTGACCGGGCAATTCTTAATGCCAACAACAACAATATCTCCATGTGGGAAGTGTTGGAACGCGCAGAAGAATTTGGATTCCGCTCTTCTACTCTGCAGGCTATTGACGAGTTTGTGACCATGATGAAGAGCTTCTCCAGTATGCTCGCCCACAAAAACGCTTACGAAATAGCTTTTCATGTAGGTAAGCACACCAATATCGTAAAAGAACTCTTCAACGATAAGAGCACGGAAGGCGTACAACGCTACGAAAACATCCAGGAGTTGCTCAACTCTATCAAGGAATGGACAGAAAGCCCCGACAATGAAGAAGGCGAAGTAGTGGATAAAGGCCTGGGCTCCTACCTGCAGCAAATCACCCTGCTTACAGATGCAGACCAAAAGGACGAAAATGCCGATACAGTTAAGCTCATGACCATTCACGCTGCCAAAGGCCTTGAGTTTGATTGCGTATTTGCAGCCGGTCTCGAAGAAATGCTTTTTCCCAATGCCATGGCGATCAATACACGCGAAGAACTGGAAGAAGAGCGCCGCCTGTTTTATGTAGTGATCACCCGGGCCAGAAAAAAGCTCTGGATCTCTTATGCCAATACCCGGTACAAATTCGGCTCACTGGTACAAAATGAGCCCAGCCGTTTTATTGAAGAACTGCCAGAGCAGTTTATCGACAGAAGCTTTGCCGGTGGCGGCTCGCGCAATCATACATCGGGTTCCGGGGGCTCTGCATTTGAGCGGATGAATGGAGGCTGGGCTGCCCGCCAGGCCGAAGAGCGTTATGGTCCCCCTCCGGCACGCAAAAAAGACGCGCCTCCTTCCTACCTCAAACCGGCAACATCTACACCCAAAGTTGTGGAACATAAGCCATCGGCCGACTTTGTAGCCAGCGATACATCCGGCCTGCAGGTTGGTCAGCGGGTAGAGCATCAGAAATTTGGCTTTGGTGAAGTCATGAAAATGGAAGGCGCTGCACATAACCCCATCGCCACTGTTAAGTTTGATCAGAATGGAGAAAAAAAGATCATGCTCAATTATGCCAAACTGCGCATAATAGAATAAGCTCAGGCGCCCATCCATTGTTTGAATACGGCCAACAACAGTCTGCTTTACCGGGCTTTCAATGTTGCTGCCGACATCAACAGCTGTACCTCCAGCCGGTACTTAGTTGATCAAGGTTGCCTTTAATTCGTCTTCTCTGCCGCGTTTCGGGAGATACCTAATACTTTTTACATCAAAAGCCTTTAGGGCATGTTCATTATATACCGGTTGTTGACAACAACAGGCATTTTGCAGGGCGGGGTAGCTGCCTGAAACATGTTTTGCCGGCAACTGAGCAAAATCAGCAATAACGGGAAAAGGGACGGATCTTTGTTTAATTTTTATAATAAGTATAACCGGGTTCATATAAACAAAATCTGGCCATTGAATAAAATCAGTGCCAATAATAAGGTCTGGACTTGCCCGCGAATCGCTTTACCCGGGAAACGAAATATCCGGAATGAAGAATGTTTGCCTTTCTGTTTTGCCCGGTTTCAGGATCGGAACAGCTTTTGCAGTGTAAAAAATGTATAGCTATTAAACGAAACAGATATGAAAGGGTATGAATATAAGAACATGTCTACCTGCTACTTTGTAAGCCTGTATACACGCGACTGGGTCGATATTTTTGAACGTCCTGTTTACAAACAGCTCATCGTTCATTCATTAAATCATTTCAGCGACCAGAAAGGGCTGGTGATATATGCCTGGTGCCTCATGTCGAATCATCTTTTTTTGCTGATGCGCCCCGATGGTATGGTTCCGCTACAGGAACTCGTCACAGCGTTCAGGGCATTTACCGAAGAAAAGATTCTCGCAGCAGCTGATACTGAACCTGAACCGAGACGTAAATGGATTCTTAACCACTTCAGGGCACCATCCGGTTTTATGGGTTTACAGCGCGAGTGGCAGTTATGGGAAGAACAGTGGCAGCCCATTCATATCGATATGGCTAATGTGGAGGATTTACTCCACCAGTTCGAATTTATTCATCAGCAGCCGGTGCGTGAACTGATTGTAGATGCTGCTCCTGATTACCGCTATAGTTCGGCCCGCGATTATGAGGGTTCAAAAGGCCTTGTGCAGATTCGTAAAATACCGGATATTGAAAACGAACTGGCGGCCAGCTCTTCCTATACCAGCCGTTTTGTAGCCCGCTATCTGAGAAGATAATCATCCTGATGGGGAAACGATGTTGAGTGAAGCGGGAATTAACTTTTCGGGAAATAGGAGCCCTGTATCTTTGCGATCAGCTGATCAAACCTGTTCAATCATTAATGTCTGCACGCCGAAAGAGAAAGTCTTCCCGATGGCCCTGGCTGATCGTTTTTTTACTGCTATTACTGGCCGTTGGCTGGTTCAGTTATCGCTGGCTGGCTTATCGTAAAGTAAAATTTACCCGCTATCCCGAGTTTGGTATCGGCATTCCCAACAATTACGAAATTCACGGCATAGATGTATCACGCTATCAGCAGCTAATTGCCTGGGAAGAAGTCAGAGACATGGAAGTGGATGGCATAAAGCTGGGTTTTGCTTTTATAAAAGCCATAGAGGGCCTGGGTAATACCGATCCCCAGTTTCATCGCAACTGGCGGCGGTCACGCTCGCAGAACGTGGTGCGGGGCGCCTATCATTTTTTCATCGCTTCAAAAGATGGAAAAATGCAGGCAGAAAATTTTATTAAAAGAGTAGACCTCGAGTCGGGCGATCTGCCACCTGTGCTGGATGTAGAGCAACGCAATGGCGTGTCAAAAGAGCAACTGCGGAAAGAAGTAAAAAAATGGCTCGCGACCGTCGAGAACTACTATAAGGTAAAACCGATCATCTATACCAATGTGGATTTTTATGTCCAGAACCTGGGCCGTGATTTTGATGATTATCCGCTTTGGGTAGCACATTATTATCAGCAACAGCAACCACGTATCAGCCGGCACTGGCATTTCTGGCAGCATAGTGATCAGGGTCGTGTGAACGGAATTATTCCCAAAGTCGATTTCAATGTTTTTCGCGGCGACTCACTTGAGTTTAAAGAATTGCTGGTGCCGTGAGTTGAACCAAACAATGTACCTTTTACCAGTAAAACAATGCAGATGGAACAGGGCTGGGATCCGGAAGTAAAACAGTTTTTTCTTAAAATTCTGAATACGATAAGCTGGGGGCTGATCTGGATACTTATGGCCGCCACTTTTGGGCTCTATCTTGGCTGGGCATACAATAGCGGTCGTCCTGTTTATACACAAATCATTTACTACGTGGTCATGCCTCTATCCTTATTTTTTGTAGTGCGGCATATTTACCGCCTCTGGAAATAATAGAACCGCTGTTGTCAGAGCAACGATGATCTGCCGGTAAACCGGGTGTCTTAATTATTTCCTTTTTTTATGTACTGCTGTACGGATAAAACAGACCCGGGGATATCAAAGTAAAAAATACCCGCCAGTACGGATAGAGGAGCTTTTCAGGAATAGCTATTTTGGAGCATTCGTTTTTGTATGACATTCAAGCAGCTATGCCGGCAGGTGGTGATACTGGGAACGCTCCTGATCTGGTTAATCAAATTCCTGATTCGTCCCCTTCACCTGTTGCCGCATGGCGCAGATTTTATGCTGGGCGTGGCTCCCAATCTGCTGGGTTCCTTTTTAATTCCCTTCGGCGCATACTGGTTTTTTCATGGGCGTGATCATCTTATGGCCCGTCTGCTGCGCCTGCAAAATGCGGTGGAGTTGCGCCAGGTGTGCCTCATCAGTTTTGGCCTGCTTGTGCTGAATGAATATCTGCAGATGTTTCCCGTCTTTGGCCGCACCTTCGATGTCTATGACATTCTGATGTCTGTGCCCGGACTCGGACTTTCTTATTTTTCTTTTACCTGGCTGCAGCAGCGATATGCTGCCAGTGCGGGTTAACTGCTATGGTCGGCCACTATTTTCCACTGGCCATTTATTTTTCTGAACACAAGGGTATAATGTCCCTGCAGATCGCCTATGGTACGGTATAGTTTCCATTTACCCACTACAAAGAAATAATCTGGCGAAAGCTGTTTTACCGACAACAGATTAAACTGCAGTTTGCCCATGGCAGCGGTATCGGGATAACCCTGTTTGTAGTTTCGCAATGTATTGGCCCAGCCATAAGTCACACCCCTCGACCCGATAAACATCAGCGAGTCATTTTCCCAGTAGCCGCTCATAAACTGCTCCAGTTTGCCCTCATTCCAGGCCCGGGTTTGCTGATCAAGTATATCGCGAATGGCTTTCTCGTCGGCAGATTGAGCAAGGCTGCAATAGCTGATAAGGAGGAAAAAAGCACCCAGGAGAGTCTTCATGCAATAAGTTTTGTACAAGGTACTGCAATCCTAGTGATCGCAGTCATCGGCATGGGCATGATCATGCACACGGCAAAAACGATAATTGAGGAAATGAGCCAGTACAATCAGAATAACAGCCGGCAGAAGGAGCCAGTTTTCATAATGTATAAAGAACAGCTTTAGCACCAACAGGCCAATACCCGCCAGAAACAGGGTAAAAGGAAGCCAGCTATGGTGGTGTTTGCGGAATCCATGATAAAATGAATAGGTCCCTATCGAAAAGGCCAGCATTACCATTCCTGCTTCAAATGCCGGATTATGAATGATATTGACGCCAAATAAAGGCAGGGCCGACATAAACAGGGGCAATACCGCACAATGAATGGCACAGGCCACAGAGGCGGTAATTCCCATCGCATCCCAGTTGATCTTTAATCGCATAAAGAGGGCAAAAGTATCAAAAAAGCAACAATGTTGCAAATATTTATTAAGCCTTGTCCTACAGGCACTAAAATCGTCAGATCCTTGGTACCTTTGCGGGTAATTTAATTGCGTGTTATGTCAAAGAAAGCCCTGCTCTATATCGTTTTTTTTGCTGTGCTGGTAGTTGCATTCTTTCTGGTGGTCAAACAGTGGATTGTGCGAAAGGATACCATTTCTGTGGTACAGCCTTTTTCTTTTGTGAACCAGGATGGCCAGCGATTTACCAATAAGGATGTGGAGGGAAAGGTATATGTGGCCGAATACTTTTTTACTACCTGCCCCGGCATTTGCCCCACCATGAACACCAATATGAACAAAGTGTATCAGCGTTTCAAAGGCAATAAAGATTTTCTGATCCTTTCGCATACCTGCGATCCCGAGCAGGATTCGGCCAGCCAGTTGAAGAAATATGCTGATTCGATGCAGGTAGATACCCGTCAGTGGGTTTTTCTTACCGGCAGAAAAGACAGTCTCTACACCATGGCCCGTCTTAGTTATACTATTGATGATCCTAAAAATAACCTGCGCAATATTGATGACGATTTTCTGCATACACAATTTTGGGCACTGGTAAACAGAAAAGGTGAAGTGAAAAAGATTTATGATGGATTGAAAGATGAAGAGATCAACGAACTGATGGCTGATATTGAAAACATGTTAAAAGAGTAGTGAGCATATGCAAGCAGATATCAGGAACATACTGAAGCGTAACCAGCTTAGTGTTACTGCGAGCAGGGAAAAGATATTGCATCTCTTCCTCGAACAGTCTGGTGCGCTGGCGCATGGTGATATAGAAAAAAGAGCCGGCGAAAAATTTGACCGTGTCACGGTATACCGCACCCTGCAGACATTTGTGGAAAAGGGCATCATTCATACTATTCCCACAGCCGACAATTCGGTACGTTATGCATTATGCAAAGACAATTGTGAAGCCGGGCATCATCACGATCAGCACATTCATTTTGTATGCAGCCATTGTGGTCAAACCTTTTGTCTCGATGATGTGGTGACGCCTGAAATTAAACTTCCCCGGGGATATTCTACTAACCATATTGAAGTAGTGGTCAATGGCATTTGCCGTGAATGCACGGCCTGATATTTCCATTACAGCAAAACGATAAAACAGCCGCAGACAAGGCATAAAAAAAGCCCCCGTGTAGACACACGGGGACTTAGGTTAAGGCTCTGATTAGTAGCTATTTTAAAATAAGTTTTTGCTAATTGGAAATCAAAAATAATATCAAGATTCCAATTTTCCGAATTTAAGTCATACCACTTTCGGGGTATTTTTTCCCCCTCAGGCCTCCAGTGCGTCAAGTTCCTGTTTCACAAATTGCATGAGTCCGCTGATATGCCCCGGCGAAAAATCGAAGCGAAGTCCTGCTGCCTCAAAAAGTTCGGGCAGTGTGCGGGTGCCTCCCAGCGACAGGGCAGCCAGGTAATTGTCTACTGCTTTAGCCGGGTTTTGCTTGTATTGCTGCCATAAACCGATGGCTCCCAATTGGGCAATTCCGTATTCGATGTAGTAAAAAGGTACTTCAAACAGGTGAAGCTGACGCTGCCAGGAAAACTGGCGGTAGGCATCCAGTCCGCTGAAATCAATTTCCGGGGAAGTAAATTCCTGCAATATTTCCATCCATTTGGCGGTACGTTGTTCCACGGTATGAGCGGGATTTTCGTAGATCCAGTGCTGAAATTTGTCAATAGTGGCTATCCAGGGGAAAATGGTGATTACGCGCTCCAGCTGCTGTTCTTTGGCGCGCTTCAGTTCTTCTTTGTTGTTGAAAAATACATCCCATTGATTCATACTGAACAGTTCCATACTCATGCTGGCCACTTCTGCAATTTCTGTGGGGTATTCTTTAAAACCATTCAGTTCGAGCTCATGAGCGAGAAAACTGTGAATAGCATGACCGCCTTCGTGCACCATCGTCGTTACATCATCGAGCTGACCCGCCGCGTTCATAAAAATAAAAGGAGCTCCGCTTTCTGCTAACGGACAATTGTATCCGCCGGGAGCTTTACCCTTGCGGCTTTCAAGATCCAGGTGTCCCAGCTGTTGCATCTTGCGCAGGCAATCACCAAAGAATGGTTTCAGTTTATCAAAGCAGGCAATTGTTTTGTCGATCAGCTCCTGTCCGTTTTCGAAGGGATGCAGTGGTTTGACTCCTTCCGGCTCTGCCTCAACGTCCCAGGGGCGCAACACATCGAGGCCCAGCTTCTGGCGTTTGGCAGCATACAGCTGATTCACGAGAGGCATTACATGCAGCTTTACCGCTTCATGAAACTGGAAACACTGCTCTTTGCTGTAATCAAAACGGCCCAGTTCAATAAAACGAAAGTCACGATAATTATCAAAGCCCGCATTCAGTGCAACCTGATTACGCTTGTTCAGCAGTGAATTGAATACCTCATTCAGGGCATCTTTATCCTGCAGGCGACGTTCCGCAATTTTGCGAAACACTTCTTCGCGCAGACTGCGGTTGGGATCTTCCAGAAATTTTGCCGCCTGTTGAAGTGTATATTCCTGGCCGTTTACATCCACTGTCATTTTACCGGCAATCATACCAAAGCGCTGGGCTTCTACATTCAGTTCGGCCTGCAAGGGAATATTTGCTTCGCGGAAAAGATCAATATTCTTGCGCACATTGCGCAGGTAAGTAAAGTATTTGGCCTGATCGAGCTGTGCCGCATACGGGCTCTCCACCAGTTTACGATTGAGCCGGTCGGCAAAAGGCTGTATGCGAGGCTGTATTTCCAGCATGAAATAATTGAAAGACTCTTCCAGTTCCTTATTCTCCGTGTCGCAGGTCATCCGGATCTGTCTCCAGCATGCATCTTCGCTGATGAGGGCTTCCAGCTCACTGAGGTCGTGCAGCCAGCGATCGAGGTCCTGTGCACTGCCAATGGGGCGTTGAACCAGCTCGGTGAAATAAGGTTCCAGCGACTCCCAGTTACTTACTGTAAAATCTGCCGGCATAAAATGCCGGGGCAATTTTTTTATATCTGCGCTATAGTTCATATCAGGTATTTAAACAAGAACAAGTTTATCCCGGCAAAGTTAAAAGCAATCGGGCATCCTTTCTTAAACACAAAAGCCGCAAACACGCATGGGCGGGCTTGCAGCTTTTTGTATAATGAATTGATTATTTCTTTTTAGTAGCAGCCTTTTTCTTAGGTGCTTCTTCTGCGTCGTCGCTTTCTTTTTTCGCCGACTTTTTAGCAGGCTTTTCTTCAGCGCCCTCAGCCTTTTCTTTTTTCGCAGCAGTTTTTTTGGCTGGTTTCTCTTCCCCCTCTTCTTTTTTCGCCGCTTCTTTCTTAGTAGCTTTTTTAGCAGGCTTTTCTTCTACAGCAGGCGCTTCTTCGGCTACAGGTGCTTCTTCTTCCACTTCCGGCAGGGCAGATAATTTGATCTCAATATTTTTCTTTTTCAGCAGTTCAAACCACTTAACCATTTTTTTCAGGTCACTGGCATATACCCGCTCAAAATCCATATCCGGAAATGCTTTCTGGAAATACTGGGTCAGCTTCGCATTGTCTTTAGTATCGGGAAGTTCACCCCCGGCCTTTTCCATGGCATTAAATATCTCTACCAGGTTCACATTGTCGCGAACGGTATACACTTCTATACTCTCCAGATGCGAAAAGTTGTGAATACGGGAAGAGGCAAATTTGGTACTGTTGTCATCCAGTGAGCGGATGATAGCACCATCATTCTTACTGTTGATCAGTTCAAACAAGCCGGGCAACCCGGTTACAGCTACAAGCTTACTATACTCCATAATGTCTTCGAAAGATTTTAAGATGCGCAAGATACTCGAGTTCGGCCAAATGCGCCCAGACCGGCCAAATTTTCACGCAAAACCATGCTTTAAATGATGGCCAATAACCGTAAATATCGGGCCACAGCACAGAAAATCGCCAAAAAAATAGACTGATATGCAACGAATAGCGTCAAAATTCACCGTTTTAACATTTTTAACAACGAAGGTTATTCAACAGAGGGGCGTCTTATTTGCTGTAATCAGAAGAATATGAAAAGATTTAGACTTGCTTTATTATTTGTACTTGGATTGGCTTTACAGGCTCATTCTCAAACACTTAAAGGAAAACTCGCAGACCTTGTAGACAATAAACCCCTGCGTGGGGCAACCGTATTGCTTTCTTCATTGAAAAATAAAGACTTTCAGCGCGAAGGGATTTCTGACAGTACCGGCGCTTTTCAGTTCAGCAACCTGCCGGTCGACTCGTTTTACCTGGTTGTTACGTTTGTAACCTATGACCAGTTTCGCCAGATTGTGTCTACCAGCGACAGCATTCCGGTAGTAGACCTGGGCACTCTTTTTATACCTAAAAAAGTAACAGAAAATATTGGTGTGGTGGTTGTGAGCAAAACTCCCCCCGCACAGCAAAAAGGCGATACTATACAATATAATGCCAGCCAGTTTAAGGTAAACCCCGATGCCACCGTAGAAGATCTGGTTAAAAAAGCCCCCGGCGTCACTGTTGGCCGGGATGGTACCGTAACCGCCCAGGGCGAGCAGGTCAGAAAAGTGACTATTGATGGCCGCGATTTCTTTGGTGATGATGCATCGGCCGCTTTGCGCAACCTTCCGGCCGATATCGTGGATAAAATACAGGTATTTGACCGCCTGAGCGATCAGGCCCAGTTTACCGGTGTGGATGATGGCAACTCGCAGAAAGCGATCAATATCGTGACCAAGGCTGGTTTGAAAAATGGTCAGTTTGGCCGTTTTTATGCAGGCTATGGTACGGATGAGCGTTATCAGGCGGGCGGCAATGTGAGCTTTTTCAAGAATAACCGGCGCATCTCGCTGGTAGGGCTAGCCAACAACATCAACCAGCAAAATTTCGGCTCTCAGGATCTGCTCGGTGTAACGAGCAGTGGCGGTGGCCGCGGCGGTTTTGGTGGCGGTGGTCGCGGTCCGGGTGGCGGCGGTTTTGGCGGAGGCCAGTCCAACTTCACCGTGGGTCAGCAAAATGGTATTTCAAAAACCAATGCTATTGGTATCAATTACTCCGACAAATGGGGTAAGAAAATAGATGTAAGCGGCAGCTATTTTTTTAATAACAGCAATCTGAATAATGATGTGCTTACCAACCGCCAGAGCCTGGCCAAGCCAGACTCCATTCTTTATGCGGATGAAAGTACAATGAGCCGTACCAATAACTATAACCACCGCTTCAACTTCAGGATGGAGTATCGTATTGACTCTGCCAACAGCGTGATTATTACTCCCAGCCTGAGTTTTCAGCGCAACAAATCGCGCAGCAATACATTTCAGCAGAACTATTATAACCTCACAGACGGAATGCTGAGCGAGCTGGAAAACAACCGCAGCAGCATTACAGCCGGATATAATATAAATAACAACATCCTCTACCGTCACTCATTTGCCAAAAAAGGCCGCACACTTTCTGTAAACCTCAACACCTCTTTTAGTGATCGTGATGGGGATACTTACCAGGAATCACTGGCCACCTATTTCAGCAGTGGTGGCAAAAACGACACGCTTCTTCAGTATACCGATAATGTGACCAAAGGCCGTACCCTATCTTCTAATATCGTTTACACAGAGCCTATTGGTAAAAAAGGTTCATTGCAGCTCAATTATAATCCATCCTTTACCACCAACAAAGCAGATAAGGAAACCTTCCGTTTCGATGCTGTAACGGAGAAGTACAGCCAGATGGATACAGCCATTTCCAATAAGTTCGACAATACTTATAATACACACAACACCGGTCTTACCTACCGTATTGGTGATCGTGACAGGCAGTTTTCGGTAGGACTGAATTATCAGTTCTCGGAGCTTAACAGCGATCAGGTATTTCCGCAGGTATCCACCATTAGCCGAAGCTTTACCAACTTCCTGCCCAACCTGCAGTGGCGTACCAAAATATCCGCCCGCAGCAGTATCCGTATATTCTATCGCACATCGGTAAGTGCCCCTTCGGTTAATCAGTTGCAGAATGTGATTGATAATACCAATCCGCTGCTGGTATCGACCGGTAACCCCGAACTCGATCAGCAGTATTCTCATACCCTGGCTACCCGCTACACCTATACCAATACACAAAAGGGACAGAGCTTTTTTGCCAATGTATTTTTACAAAAGACGGCCGACTATGTAACCAATGCCATTTTTACGGCTTACCAGGATTCTGTATTGGCTCCGGGAGTGATACTCTACCGTGGTTCACAGCTTACCAAGCCCGTTAACCTCGATGGTTTCTGGAGCCTGCGCTCTTTCTTCACTTTTGGGCAGCCGGTAAAAGCGCTGAAATCAAATGTGAACCTCAACGCCGGTTTCACATACAGCAAAACACCCGGCCTGTCAAATGGTCTTAAGACCTCTACAAATGTATATAACTATACAGCCGGTGTTGTAATTGCCAGCAACGTGAGTGAGTATATCGACTTCACCCTTTCTTATAATGCCAACTATTACCAGGCCCGTAATGCCCGGCAGCCACAGCTAAATACCAATTACTGGACTACTACAGCCGGTGTTCAGTTTAACCTGCTTACCAAAACAGGATGGTTTTTGCAGAATGACCTCAACAATCAGAGCTATACCGGTCTTTCGGCAGGTTATAATCCCAGCTTCTGGTTGTGGAACGTGGCCATTGGTAAGAAACTGCTGAAGGATAGGCGTGGTGAAGTGAAAGCGTCTGTGTTTGATCTGCTGAAGCAGAACCAGAGCATAACCCGTACGGTAAGCGGGCTTGATATCATTGACGAAAGAAATACGGTATTACAACAATACTTCATGTTGACGTTTACCTATAATCTGAAAAACTTTGGTACACCTGCCCGCAGCGGTGGAGGCTTTAATGGCGGACAACGCCGTCCAATGCAGTTTTAAAACCGGTCAATAGTTTCGGGTGCTCTTGAAAGCGATAAAAATTTTACGTAATATCGCCTCAAGCAAAATCAGGGCGCTTGGATGAAAGAACATTGGTAGAGTTGCTGAAGCAGGGAGATGAGACTGCATTCAGAGAAATGGTGGAAACCTGGCAGGACATGGTTTACAACACCGCTCTGGGTATTGTGCAGGTGCCATCCGATGCAGAAGATATAGCACAGGAAGTTTTTGTGCAGGTCTACCAGTCCGTGAGCTCTTTTAAAGGCGATTCAAAATTTTCTACCTGGCTTTACCGGATCACTATCACCAAATCGCTCGATCATGAGCGGCGTAAAAAAAGGAAAAAACGATTTGCGTTTGTAAAAAGCCTTTTCGGTGAGGATTCGGAAGTACTGGTGCATCCGCCGGATTTTAATCATCCGGGTGTGCAGCTTGATAAAAAGGAAGATGCCGCCATTCTGTTTGAAGCCATTCGCGGGTTGCCACAGAATCAGCGGATCGCCTTCACCTTACACAAGGTAGAAGGACTTAGTTATCAAGAGGTTAGTGATGTTATGAAAACCAGCATTTCTTCAGTTGAGTCTCTTATGCATCGGGCAAAGACCAACTTGCGTAAAATTTTGGAAAACCATTATAAATCGCGGTAACCGGCAAAAGTTTTTTATAAGTATAACGTCAAATCAATTGTACATGAACGAAAGGCATGACATAGAACAGCGGATCGGCAGGGCTTTAGAAAGCCTTGACGGAATGAAGCGCGCACAACCGGCGCCCTGGTTCTATACCCGTTTACGGGCCCGTCTTGAGCGGGATGAACCAGTAACGGTATGGGAGCATATCGGCTCATTTTTGTCGCGCCCGGCCGTAGTAGTAGCAGGTCTTTGTGTGATATTGGTGGCCAACGTAACCATTCTGCTGAAACAGCCTGCAGCGGCGACCATCGGACCAAATACGGTTGCACAAAGTGAGACCGTGGTAGAAAGCGAGTCGCTTATTGCAAGCAGCAGCAGTTTTGATTATGAAAATTTTGCACCATAATGAGCACCACAAGCAGAAACAAGAATCTGTTGGTGATCATTGCAGTGCTGTTGCTCACCAACGTAGGCGTGCTGGGTTATTTTCTCTGGTATAAAAAACCGGCAGAAACAAACGTACATGGCAATGGCCAGCAACGCGACAGAAATGGAATGGCCGATGTCTTGCAGAAAGAAGTGGGCTTCGATGAAGGCCAGCTTACCAGGTACAAGGAACTGCGTGACCGCCAACGTGATATTATCAGGCCCATGTTTGATAGTATGCGCGTAGCCAAAGAAGGATTGTTTAAGCTGATCAGCACACCAGCTGTAGGCGACTCAACCGTCGAAGCGGCTGCCAATGTGATTGCACAAAGACAACGCGAGCTGGATATTAAAACCTTCCAGCACTTCAAACGCGTAAGAAGCCTGTGCCATCCCGATCAGGAAGCAAAATATGACTCCTTACTGTTGCGGATGTTTCGCCGCATGGGCAATAAGCCCAAAAGTGAAGGGGATAAAACGAATAAATAGCTTTTTAAAATTTCACAAATATGAAACTCAAACACGCGTTACTGGCTGTTGTTTTAATGAGTGCAGCCCTTTTTGCGCAGGCTCAACCCGGTGGCCAGCGCCGCACAGTTGAAGAGCGGGTAAAAATGGTGCATGAAAAAATTGACAGCGCATTCAAACTGGATGCAGACAAGCTGGCGAAAGTTGATGCAGCCTTTACCAAATATTATAAAGATCAGGACAAACTTCGCGAAGAAATGATGAGTGGTGGCGAACGCCCCGATTTTCAGGCCATGCGCGAAAAAATGCAACCTCTTACTGATGCCCGCGATAAGGAATTGAAAACAATCCTTACCGATGAGCAATTTAAGAAGTGGAAAGAAGAAATTGAACCGGCAATGATGCCTCGCCGCGGTGGTGGCGGTGGCAACCGACAATAAGCGTTTTTTGGGTTAATGGTAGTTAACACCCGCCCGGCTGCTGAGGAAACAAGGCGCCGGGCTTTTTATTGCCCCATCCACTGTTTAAATCCGGCCACATTCTCCTGGCTTATGATCACTTCTTCCGATACAACAGGCTCCAGGTCCAGTTGCAGCTTACTTTTAGGATAACTGCGAATGCGGCGAATAGCCGATTGATTCACGAGGTACTTTCGGTTGATCCGGAAAAACTGCATCGGATCAAGCTGCCGTTCAATATCCGCCAGCGACTCATCCAGAATATATTTCTGCCCCTTTGTATCTACCAGGCATACCAGTTTGTGCGTGGCATAGAAGTAAGCAAGCTCATCTGTTTTTACACTTATGTAATCAGTCCCCCGTTTTATCAGGAAACGTTTTTTATACGGCGCCCCCTGGGGCTGTTGCTGCCATTGCTGCAACTGGCGCAGGTGGGCCGAAAAATATTGTTTCAGTTTTTCAAATTTAGCCAGTGCGGCTTCCAGCTTTTCCTGCTTTACAGGTTTGAGCAGGTAATCGATACTGTTATGCTCAAAAGCCGTTTGCCAGTATTCATCGTATGCGGTTACAAAAATGACCGGACAGCTTATCTGTATCTGATCAAAGATGCGAAAGCTCACTCCATCACTTAACTGAATATCCATAAATACCAGATCGGGCGCCGCATTATCGCGCAGCCACTGCACCGTTTCACTTATGCTGCTGGTGCAGGCTACCACTTCTCCACGCACACTGCACTTCTGAAGTGCTTTCTGTAGTTTTTGCGAAGCAGGTTTTTCGTCTTCCACAATCAAAATGCGCATAACTATTCAATTTTTAGCAATGGTATTTCTACCAGAAATTCAGTGTTATTATCCTCAATACGTATTCCTTTTCCGGAAATAAGCCGGTAACGCCTGTCGAGATTGCCAAGACCTATGCGCGATGTTTCGCGTAGCTGGTTTTTACGTTTGCCTGCATTTTGTACACGCACCATTTCTCCTTCTGCACAAAAACGTATTACCAGCGGAACCTGATCGGAAAATTCATTGTGTTTGATAGCATTTTCCAGCAACAACTGCAGCGAAATGGGGGGTATAAGATAACTGTCGAGTAATTTATCCGGAAGCTGTAGTTCCATTTGCACTGCCGACTCGTACCGGATTCTGAGCAGGGCATAATAGTTTTTTAAAAAATCTACTTCTTCTCTCAGTAATACCAGCTCACGCCCTTTGTTTTGAAGAATATAGCGGTATACATCTGCGAGCGTATCATTAAATAAACGGGCTTTGGCCGGTTTTTCTTCAATAAGATGTGAAAGCGTATTGAGTGAGTTGAAGATAAAATGCGGGTCTATCTGATTTTTCAATGCCTCAAGTTCTGCTTCGGCTTTCGAACGCTCAAGCTCCATATTGCGGATCATCTCATTTTCAGATTCTTTTACGAGAAACACGGTCTCATATACGTGCGTAATAAACACTACACAGATCATGATGATAAGTGAGGCGGTGAGTATTACATTCCAGTCAATAATTCCTTTTGCAAAAATGCGGTACCAGCCAGTAAGCAATATCACGCTTACCGGTACGGTATAGAAAACAATGGTAAGCAGCAGGGCGGCAATTTTTCGTACAGGCTTCCGGTGCCAGTCAAAATAACTGCGCAGCGAAAAAAACAAAGAACGGTTACCCTGCCAGATTACAAAGGCAATACCTATGGTATATAAAAAACTCAGTTTGATCTGCCAGTGCGGAAAATTTCGTGTATTAATCATACCGGTAACCAATGGTATCACAATGCCCAGGATGGGGATGAGTACCAGGCGGAAAGCAATATCATTGGGTCTGAAACCTGTTGCAGGTTGCTTCGTCGGTTCCGTGGCAGTATTGATCAGCTCTTTTTCCACCCTGGTTCTTTATTGGTTTGCGGATGAAAAATTAGATAATAGTTTAGATATGCCATCATTTATTCATTCACCTCAAAAAACGATTCATATGGATATGAATACGATTAACTGGCTGGCCGTGCTGGTAGCCGGTATTTCAGCTTTTGTACTGGGCGGCGTCTGGTACTCGCCCATGCTTTTTGGTAATGCCTGGATGAAAGAAAACGGCCTTTCGGTTGAAGATGTACGAAGGGGTAATAAGGCAAAGATTTTTGGCTGGGCCTTTGTGCTATCGCTCATCATGGCGGCAAATCTCGGAATGTTTCTGGCCGATGCGCCTGCTGGTTGTACAGGCGAATGTGTGCAGAAAACAGATGTAGCCTGGGGGGCTACGGCTGGTTTCCTGGCTGGCATATGGGTGTTTTGCGGATTGGCTATAGTAGCCCTTTTTGAACAGCGCAGTACCCGCTATATTTTTATCAACGGAGGTTATCTGCTGCTGGCACTAACACTGATGGGAGCCATCATCGGACTCTGGCGCTGATGAAAAAATCAGTAATCTGTTGCAGAACTTGATTAATTTTCATAAAACTCGGTTCTTATGCAATCTGCTGCTACAACAGTAAAAGCCTATCTGGAAGAGTTGCCCGCCGACCGCCGCGAGGCGATAAACCGTCTGCGCCAGGAAATCCGCAAAAATATTCCCGAAGGATTTAAAGAAGAAATGAATTACGGAATGATTGGTTATGTGGTACCGCATAAACTTTATCCGGCAGGTTATCATTGCGATCCTAAAGCGCCTCTGCCATTTATGTCGGTGGCTTCGCAGAAAAATTTTGTGGCCGTATATCACATGGGCGTGTATTCTATTCCCGCTATCAATAAATGGTTTGTAGAAGCGTGCGCCAGGGCAGGTATTACAAAACTGGATATGGGTAAAAGCTGTATCCGTTTCAAAAACCTGAGTAAGATTCCATATGAAGTAATAGGTGAGCTCGCTTCCAAAATGAAACCAGAAGAGTGGATTGCTTATTACGAGAAAGTGATCAAACGTTCCTGAAGCAATCGCCGCCGTGATCCGGAATGGATGAATCACCCATTCCGGAACGGCAGCGGCGGCCGGGTCAATGGTAGTTAACAGGCCGCAACTGTATTAAGCAAAGATCAGTTTTTTCGCGTAAGACGGATCTCCATATTTTTAAATTCCTTTCCCTGATACACACCATACATCTCCACCACCTGTGTATGATCATCAATAATTTTGAATACCTGGCGCATCGGTACATCTTTTCCCGTCATGGGGTCAGTAGCTTTTCCTCTAAGGTCGATTGTTTTGGTTTTTTCATCCCAGGGACCTTCCATGGTTGCAATGCCACTACCCATATTGTCGATCCAGGTACTGACAAATAGTTTTTTTCCATTGTCGTAGCCGAGCCAGCTTAATCCCTCGAAAGGCATGCCAAAAAAAGAACCGGTATGCCGGCTTTCCTGGTAGCGCCCTCCCAGTATCATCGTGTTTACACAGGAGGCGGTTGATTTCATTCCTTCTGCACCTGGCTGCATCCAGTGGGTGATGTCTTCATTCCACTCACCATTGAATCTGGCCATCATCTGATGCATGGAGCCAGGGGTCATGAACTCCTGCCAGGCTTTCATTTCTGCTTCGGATTGAGCGCGCAATCCGGCAAGGGTCAGCATAATAGCTGAAGCCAACAGCATAAATTTTTTCATAAACAAACGTTTCATAAAAATTACTAAAAAGGCCCGGTCTGCATTTGCAGCCGGGCCGGTATTTGGATGAAGTTGGAAAAAAGGCGGACTAATCCGGATCATTTTCTTCAGTCCGGGAAAGCCGTTTTATCAATATTGGGAATGATTTTCAACGCATTCTTGTAATAAACCTTTTTTAGAATGGTATCACTTAAACCCATGCCATACATGTGCCAGAAAGCATGATACTTTTTATGATAAGGAAAGTATTCATCGGTGGTTTCCAGTACCCTGAAGTAGGTGGCATATTCATCGGGAACCCAACTGTCTTTTCCAAAAAGGATGCGATCCTGGTATTTTTCAAAAAACTCGCGGGCCATTCGTGGCTGTCGCCCCAACTCCGCTATCACCGCTCCAAACTCTACATACATATTTGGAATCTCATTCATTAACTGTCCCAGTTTCGCCAGATCGTTGGGATACCAGCCAAAATGTGCGGCAATAAAGGTTGTGCCCCGGTGTTTTTTAAAAAGGCGATGCTGTTCATCAATCAGCTGCTGCCAGGGCACCGGGTTGGTAGCACCTCTTTTGCGGTTGGGGTGGGTAGCCAGCTCCAGCCACCGTTCATTTTTTTCATCCATAGGGTCCCAAAAAGATTGGGGATCAGCGGTATGGATCAGTACCGGGATTTTTAATTCACCGGCTTTTTTCCAGATAGAGTCAAGCCGCGGATCATCAACTGCCACGCGTTTGCCATTAATATCTGTAACTGAGAAACCAAGGCTTTTATAGATCTTCAATCCGTTGGCGCCATTTTTTACATCGGTTTCCAGTTGGCGTGCTGCCTTTTCGCTCCAGCCGGGTGTGCCCACTCCTCTGAAATCAATATTGGCAAATACAATAAATCGTTTGGGATAATGCGATTTAATATTGGCAACAGACTGTTTGATAAGGTCTCCGCTTTGGCCACTTAGATTTACCATCACGGCCATATTCAGCTTATCCATTTCCACAATCAGCTTCTTCAGATCCATGCCCGGCATATCAAATTGATGGTTGTGCACATCAATAAAAGGAAATTTGGCTTTAGAAACAGGGTGTTCCGGCACCTTCAGCGTTGAAACCGGATTATATTTTTCAAAATCCATCTGTTCCTGTGCACCGGCGCTCATACAGGTCAGCACAGCGGCAAGTATCAGCAGTCTGATCATTTGGTTTTTTTTAAAATAAATGTAAAGAACGGCTGCGAAACGAGTCCGCCCGCTTTTGTAAGTTAACAAGCCTTATACAAATGAGGCTCATTTCTGTTAAACGATCAGAGAGGAATATCTATTTCCAACACGCAGCCTTCACCTTCTGCACTGTTGATACGGATGGTACCATTGTAAAACTCTACCCGGTTGGTAATATTATTCAGACCCAGTCCCTTTTTGGTAAGCAATACGTTAAAGCCAATACCATTGTCGCTGATGATGAGCATGAGTTTCGATTCTTTTATGGATAGAGAAATCCGCGCTTCTGATGCCCCGGCGTGCTTAATGATATTGTTGAGCTGTTCCTGCACCATGCGCAGAACGGCCAGTTGTAATTCCGGACTCATATGTTTCCGGCTGCCGGCAAAGGAGTAAAAATATTCAACCTCCAGTTTGCCGCTTTGGTTTATTTCCTGTACATACTCGCCAATAGCTGCTTCGAGGCTAATATCCTGCAGGGTTGCCGGTCTCAGATTGTGACTGATCTTTCTTATTTCGCCAATGGCTTCGGAGATATATTCAAGGCTTCTGCTTATAAACTCCAGGCTCATGTCTTTTTTTTCCACTGCCACTTCCAGCATTAGTTTGGAAGAGGTCAGCATCTGGTTCACATTCTCGTGCAGTTCATAGGCAATCTCATCACGTTCCTTTTCCTGCGCGTTAAGAATGGCCTGAATGACTTCAAGCCGGCTTCGTTCGCGCTCTTCAGCAAGCTGAGTTTCAATTTCTACTTTCTGTGTGATGTCGAGGGCAACGCCCCCGAGCAATCGTATACCGTTGTCTGATTTGAGCGGAAACTTAAATATGTGATAATATTGTTTTTGGCCGTGAGGTCCTACACCTTCTTCTATTGTTTCCATACTTTTGCCGCTATTCCAAACTTTCCAGTTGTTTTCAACAAAGCCATCGCACACGTCGGGTGGAAAAATGTCGTAGATGCTTTTCCCAATATCGGTACCGGTAAGATCAAAGGAACGCATATAGGGCTCATTGAGATAACGGAATACGGCTTTTTCATCGATGATCCAGTTCATGGTAGGGGTATTGGCCATAAACGAGCTGAATAACTGCTCTGAGCGGTGTACCCGTTCTTCTGCTCTTTTGCGCTGGTTGATATTTGAATGTGTACCGATTACTTTAAGCGGTTTGCCATCTCCATTTCTTTCAATGACCTTACCTCTGTCAAGGATCCATTTGTATTCGCCATCCTTTGCTTTGATACGGTATTCTACCGAATGATTTTCGATAAGACCGGATTCATACAATTGATCAATATTGCCGATCTTATACAAATCTTCGGGATGAATGCGGCTTTTCCACTCATTTTCATCGTTGGCAAAATCCTCGTCGCTGTAGCCGAGCATTGTTTTATAAGTGAGGGAATAATAGGACTCTTTGGTTTCAAAATTGTATTCCCACACCCCATCACCCGCACCCTCGAGCGCAAACTTCCAGCGTTGTTCACTCTCATTGAGTGCTGCTTCTTTTTTCTTCAGTTCGGTTATATCAGTTGCAGTGATACAAATGAACGTAGTTGTATTATCTGTTTTGTTCACTACCGGCTGATAATGTATCTGAAACCAGATGTCAGATCCGTTGAGCTGCTGATAAAGGGCATCATAACTTAGTGTATTGCCATGAACCACATGGTCAAGCGCTTTTCTGGCCTGTTCCCGCCGGTAAGCAGGGAGTTTATCTATAAAATAAACCGGAATATCAATGTTTGTGTCGGCTGCAACTTTATTCATTAGCCCTCTGGCGTAATTATTCATGGTGATGAGGCGGTAGTCTGTGTCCAGTAAAAACAAGGCTACTTTACTGCCATCAATGAGCGACTGTAAATGTTCTGCTGCCACAACCGGCGTAATGTCTTCTACTGTTATGATTGTAGAGGACGGTTGTGGTCCGGATGTATATGCATGTACGCGGATGAGTTTGATCAATCTGCCGGCTGCATTAAGAATGCGGAAAATGCCAGGCTGTGTATACGCGAGGCTTCCGGAAAGCAGGGCATTTTTTTCTTCAGCAGAGAGCGGGATACCGTTTTCATAGCTGATGTACCAGTGCTGATCTGCTAAAACAGGATCAGCCAGTTGCTGGCTGTTGAGTCCTGTAATGGCGAGAGCGGCCTTATTGGCAGTCAGCAACTGGCCTTGCGGGTTACGGATGATAACTCCGATCGGAATTGATTCAACCAGTGATGCAGGAAGCGTATACGAGTGTATACCGACGGATTTTTCTCCCGCATTGTCCTTAACCATTTCCATACGTCAAACGAATTAGCAAAGCTCTTGCTCAATAGCAGCAATCGGTTAATGAGCCAGCAACCAGTTGTCGCCTTCGCCGCATTCGGCAGTCACAGGCACCTGGTGTGGCAATGGCAAAGCGCCTTGCATATTTTCAATAATAAGCGGTTTCAGTTCTTTTACTTCAGACTTCAGCGCATCAAAGATAAGTTCGTCATGCACCTGCAGAATCATCCGGCTTTTCATTTTCTCTTTCTGCATTGCCGCATATACTTTTTGCATGGCCAGCTTGATCATATCAGCAGCAGTTCCCTGAATCGGTGAGTTGATGGCATTTCGCTCTGCAAATCCACGTACGGTAAAGTTGGCCGAGTTAATATCCCTGAGCCAGCGCTTGCGACCCATAAGGGTTTGTACATAGCCATGCTCCCGTGCAAAATTGATGGTCTGATCCATGTAAGCCTGAATGCCGGGGAACTGTTTTTTGTAATTATCAATGATCTCTTTTGCCTCTGTGCGACTGATACCCAGGTTGTCGGCGAGTCCAAACGCTCCCTGTCCATATATAATGCCAAAGTTTACACTTTTGGCTTTGTACCGCATTTCTTTCGTTACATCCTTTTCATCTACATTATAAACCCGCGCTGCGGTGGCCGTATGAATATCGGTGCCATTAATAAATGCATTACACATATTCTCATCGCCACTCATAGCAGCAACTATTCTCAGTTCGATTTGAGAATAGTCTGCCGATAAAAGGGTGTGCTTGTCGTCGCGGGGAATAAAGGCCTTTCGGATCTCTTTGCCCCGGTCTGTACGTACAGGAATGTTCTGAAGGTTGGGATTATTGCTGGCCAGTCGTCCTGTAACGGCTACAGCCTGCCCATATGTAGTGTGCACCCGTCCTGTACGGGGATTGATCAGTTGCGGTAATGCATCTACATACGTGGACTTGAGCTTGGTCAGCTCACGAAACGTAAGAATATCATCCACAATCGGGTTACCTTTTGCCGCCAGCTTCAGCAGTACATCTTCACCGGTTTGATACTGGCCTGTTTTGGTTTTTTTGGCTGAGGGGTCAAGCTTAAGTTTTTCAAACAGCACTTCACCCAATTGTTTGGGCGATGCCAGGTTGAAACGAACTCCGGCCTGTTTATATACACTTTCTTCTGCGGCTTTTGCATCTTTTTCCAGTTGTTTGGAATAATCAGTAAGAAAGTCCACATCCACTTTCACTCCCTCATATTCCATATTCATGAGCACTTTTACAAGCGGGTTTTCTACTTCGGCAAATACTTTTTCAACCTCTTTCTCTTTGAGTTGCGGCTCAAAGATTTGTTTTAACTGAAGGGTGATATCCGCATCTTCTGCAGCATAGTCACGGATTTGATCCAACGCCACATCGCGCATATTGCCCTGGTTTTTACCTTTTTTGCCAATCAGCTCTTCAATATGAACGGGTTCATAGCCCAGGTATTTTGCGCTTAATACATCCATACCGCGTTTTCCATCGGGCTCAATTACATAATGCGCCAGCATGGTATCAAACAGGTTACCTGCTATTTCAATGCCATACCATTTAAGTACGAGCATATCGTATTTAAGATTCTGGCCGATCCAGATTTTGTCGGGGTCGGCAAACAGGGGGGCAAAATGAGCAAGAATCTCTTTTGTTTCATCCTGATCGGCCGGGCAGGGTACGTAGTACGCTTCGCCAGGCGTAACAGAAAAGCTAAGACCTACCAGTTCGGCTGTATTGGCATCAATACCGGTTGTTTCCGTATCTACACATATCTCCCGATGCCCGCCAAGTTTTTTTACCAGAGCTGCCAGTTCTTTTTTGCCAGCAACTGCTTCATAATGATGTGGAGTGTTATGAATGTTTTTATCAGCAGTAAGTCCGGCATTATCTTCATCATCTGCCGCTATGCTACGAGCGGCAGGTGCAGCTTTGGCTGCAGGAGCAGGCGGCTCTATAATATTTCCAAACAAATCTGTCTGAACCATATCCGGAGGCAGGGTGCCGGCAGATGCCGGTGCGGCCGGTGCAAACTCTTCGCCCAGCAGTCTTTTGCCCAGGGTTTTGAATTCCAGCTGGCTGAATATTTCCTTGAGTTTGGGATTATTCCACTCTTTCAGCCGAAAGTCTTCTTCATGAAACTCTACAGGTACATTGGTGATGATGGTGGCGAGTTTTTTGGAAAGAATCGCCGCGTCTTTTCCTTTTCTTACTTTTTCGCCCAGAGCGCCTTTGATACTATCAGCATTGGCCAGTACATTTTCGAGCGTGTTATACTCAGCCAGGAGTTTGGCAGCGGTTTTTTCGCCTACGCCGGCAATGCCGGGGATGTTGTCTACAGCATCGCCCATAAGTCCCAGTATGTCTATTACCTGCGATACTTCTTTGATATTCCATTTGGCACACACTTCTTCGGGTCCCAGTATTTCAACATCACCTCCCTGGTAGCCTGGTTTATAGATGCGGATTTTATCGGTCACCAGCTGGCCATAATCCTTATCAGGGGTTACCATAAAAACCTCATAGCCGGCTGCGGCGGCCTGTTTGCTGAGTGTGCCGATTACGTCGTCTGCTTCAAAGCCATCGAGTTCTACGCAGGGTATATTAAAGCCACGTACAATCTCTTTAATGTCGGGGATAGCTGCGAGAATATCTTCGGGTGCTTCCTGGCGGTTGGCTTTATAATCTTCAAAATCAGTATGTCGTTCTGTAGGGGCCGCTGTATCGAAGCATACGGCCATGTGAGAAGGCTTTTGTTTGGTAATAAGCTCAGTAAGGGCATTGGTGAAACCAAACTGGGCATTGGTGTTTTTGCCTTTGCTGGTCAGGCGTGGACTGCGAATCAGTGCGTAATAGGCGCGAAATACCAGCGCCATGGCATCCAACAGAAATAACTTCTTATCCATACTGCTAAGGTAGTGGGATAAGAGTAAAAGGCGAAAGGTTGAGGGCAGAAGGTATAAGGATTGTGGCCCTTTACCGTTAACCTTAGACGCTCTGCCGTACTATACAGGTGAAAGGCGAAAGGTAGAAGGTGAAAGGTTGAGGGCAGAAGGTATAAGGATTGTGACCTTTTACCGTTAACCTTAGACCCTCAACCTTACACCTTTTCAGGCTATCAGTTATTTTGAACTTTTTGTGTTTGCGCCGGAACGGTCACCTTTTTATCGGCTTCTTCTTTTACCAGTGCAGTGGTGCTGAAGGCTCCGGTATTAGTCTCTTGCTGGGGATCAAATCCGCCTGAAGGCTGTGCATCGGCATGGATGAAATTGAGGTACAATGCAAAAAACAGGAGATTGAATGCAAGGAAGTTTGCAATTTTTCGAATGCGGGATTTCATTACAATAAAGGATTTAGCCGTTTTTTCCGGATTTAGATTTCACAGCTAAAATAAGGGGGTTGCAGAACTGCTGACGATAAGTATCAATGCTTTCGGTTTAAAAAGGGCAGAAGTACCCGAATGCTTCTCGTAAATCTACGCGAGTCCGGCTATTTCTTCATTTCTTCCAGCTTTTTTTGCATCACAAACATTTCATCGCGTAGCCGGGCAGCCTCCATGAAGTCGAGGTCTTTGGCCGCCCGTTCCATTTCCTTTTTGGTCGCCGTGATAGCTTTTTCCAATTGGGGGATTGTTTTGTATTCCGGCTGCTCTTCAGCTGCGGCAGGCACCAGTTCTTCCGAGGCACCAACAGCATAAGGATTTTGTGGGTCATAGCCCTTAATATCGAGTACCGAGGTTTGCGCAAATACCTGTTCCTTGCTTTTCTTAACCGTACGGGGCGTGATATTGTGCTCGAGGTTAAAGGCAATCTGTTTTTCGCGGCGGCGGGTTGTTTCATCAATCGTCTTCTGCATACTATCCGTCATCCTGTCCGCATAAAAGATTACCAGACCGTCCACATTGCGGGCGGCACGGCCTGCTGTTTGTGTAAGCGATTTTTCATTACGCAAAAAACCTTCCTTGTCGGCATCCAGGATAGCTACCAGCGATACTTCGGGCAGGTCAAGCCCCTCGCGCAAAAGATTTACCCCCACCAGTACATCAATATCGCCCAGGCGCAACTGACGCAATATCTCCACCCTTTCAAGAGTATCAACTTCACTATGGATATATTTTGACTTGATGTTGATCCGGTGCAGGTACTTGTCCATTTCTTCGGCCATACGTTTGGTGAGAGTCGTGACCAGTACCCGGTCACCTTTTTTCACCCGCTTATCAATTTCATCGAGCAGATCATCTATCTGGTTTACAGATGGCCTGATTTCAATGGGAGGATCAAGCAATCCCGTAGGTCGTACCACCTGTTCTACCACTACCCCTCCGGTTTTTTCCAGTTCATAATCATCCGGCGTGGCCGATACAAAGACTACCTGGTTGATCATCGATTCAAATTCGTGAAAATTAAGCGGCCGGTTGTCAAGGGCAGACGGTAGCCGGAAACCATAATCGACCAGAATCAGTTTGCGGCTGCGGTCGCCACCATACATGCCACTCACCTGTGGCACGGTCTGATGGCTTTCATCTATTACCAGTAAAAAGTCTTTAGGAAAATAGTCAAGCAGACAGAATGGCCTCGTACCCGGAACACGCCGGTCAAAGAAACGTGAATAGTTTTCTATACCGTTGCAGTAACCTAACTCTCTGATCATCTCTACATCGTATTCCACCCGCTCTTTTAATCGCTGGGCCTCGATGAGTTTGCCATTGTTTTTGAAATACTCTACCTGTCGCTGCATCTCATCCTGTATTTCATAAATGACCTGCTGCATCATATCTTTTGGAGCCACATAAAGGTTAGCCGGGAAAATGGCCGCGTTTTCCATCTTTCCAATGCGTTTGCCCGTTACCACATCTATGCTTTCAATCTCTTCGATCTCGTCGCCAAAAAAAGTAACGCGGTAGCCATAGTCTACATAAGGCAGATTGATATCTACCGTATCACCTTTTACCCGGAATGTACCCCGGTTAAACTCAAGTGTGGTGCGATTATAAAGAGAGTTAACCAGCGCATGCAGGAAGCCCTGCCGCGATAGTGTTTGTTTTTTGCTGATGCGGATGATGCCGTTTTCGTAATCAGTGGGATTACCCATACCATAAATGCAGCTCACGCTGGCTACCACGATAATGTCTCGTCGTCCGCTCAGCAGGCTGGTAGTAGCACGCAACCGCAGTTTGTCGAGCTCGTCATTGATACTAAGATCTTTTTCAATGTACAGATCACTTACCGGTAAATAGGCTTCGGGTTGATAATAGTCGTAATAAGAAACAAAGTATTCTACAGCATTGTCGGGAAAAAACTGTTTGAATTCTCCGTAAAGCTGTGCTACCAGCGTTTTGTTGTGAGTAAGCACCAGGGTAGGGCGTTGCACATTCTGAATAACGTTGGCTATAGTATAAGTCTTTCCGCTACCGGTAACACCCAGCAGGGTCTGGAATTTTTCACCGTTAAGTATGCCTTCCGTCAGCTGGCGAATAGCTTCCGGCTGATCGCCTGCCGGAGGAAAAGGCGAATTGAGGTTAAATGCCATAATTAAACTCCTGCTTCTCAATATGAAAAATGTGGTCTGTACCAGGTGCAACGCTCAGAGTCAAACCCCTGTCATGTACCATGCAAGCCCGGCGGGCAAAAACCAACCATCAAAGTTACAGATATGAAACGGATCTTGTTTTTTCTGCTTACACTGTCGGTTTACTCCGGCTGTAGTAAAGATAACGAACATACTGCGCAGTCAGTTGACTGTGTAGCATTAAAGCAGGCTGTAACCAACGATGATGTTGCTGTTGTAAAGCAACTAATAAATGAAGCAGGTGCTACTATTCAGGCTCCGATAGGATTGAATGCGTTTAATGCTTACAAGTTTTCGATTGATGAGTTAATAAAACGGATAAAAGCAAATTGCGATATCAGCATCGAAGTATTATGTTATGGTTGTATTGATACTTTACCTGCGCAATCAGAAATACGTCTTACGTTTTCAGCAGGCTTGATACGCATCGAAAAAACGCTTGATTTAATAGTAACGGACGATGGCCGGGTACGTTGTCAGAACATGCATGATTAAAATCCGGCTCCGCTTTCTCCAAAATTTTTTCCCGTAGCTCCGGGTATACTCTTTAGAGGCACTATGTGTTATCCCCTAATTTTCAAAAAACAGGTGATATATACTTGCTTTTGAGGATGTTAAACATGAAGTTTGTATTGATGGGGACGTAGGAAATGACACAGATCAGTCTGTGAACAATGTCCGAATCCCTCCAATATCCAACTATATCCGGAACGTATGAAAAAGCCTATTCTTTCACTCCTCGTGGCGTGCGCCTGCACTATTGCACGTGGTCAGCAGTTCACGCTGATCAAAGACATTAATCCTGGTTCAGGCAGCAGTAACATCTGTTATCTCACGCGTGTAAACAATACATTATTTTTTGCGGCCAATAATGGTACCAATGGTATGGAGCTTTGGAAAAGCGATGGTACTGCAGCTGGTACAATAATGGTAAAGGATATTAATGCCGGTGCCGGTAGCAGCAGTATTGGTTATCTCACTGCAGTTGGCAGTAATGTGTTTTTTGTAGCCAGCAATGGCATCAATGGTACTGAATTGTGGAAGAGTGATGGTACAGAAGCCGGAACGGTGATGGTAAAAGATATCCGCAGCGGATCACTGGGCAGTAATCCTTCTGACCTGGTAGCTATTGGCAATACACTTTATTTTTCGGCCAGCAACGGTACAAATGGCACCGAGTTGTGGAAGAGTGACGGCACAGCCGCCGGTACGGTAATGGTAAAGGATATTGCTGCTTCAGGCAGCTCTTATCCCCAGGCGCTTGCTGTGCTGAATGGCATGCTTTATTTCGCAGCCGACAATGGCACAGCCGGCGTGGAGCTTTGGAAAAGTAATGGCACAGCCGCTGGTACAGTAATGGTAAAAGATATATGGGCCGGCGCAGACGGCTCCTATCCTTTTGATCTCGTAACAGTAGGTTCCACACTTTATTTTTCTGCCAATAATGGTTCTTCCGGTACTGAGCTTTGGAAAAGCGATGGTACATCTGCAGGTACAGTGCTGGTAAAAGATATCTGGACTGGTTCTGGCGAAAGTTATCCATATAGCCTTCGTAATATTGGCGGTACACTTTTTTTCTCTGCAGACAATGGCAGTAATGGTACCGAACTCTGGAAAAGTGACGGTACTGCGGCGGGCACAACACTGGTAAAAGATGTATGGCCTGGTATGGAAAGTGGTGCTGCCGGTAACTTCAGCAGCCTGGTCAATAAACTTATTTTCACCGGCAATGATGGTGTGAATGGCTATAAAACCTGGCAAAGTGATGGATCAAATGATGGCACACGTATGGCAACTTCGCTTATATCGGTAACTGATGGAACTATGCAGGAGCTGGTAGAGACAGATATGAAGATCTATGCAAGTATACAGGAAACAAGTATGGGCCGCGAACTTTACGGGTTTTCCTATTCCAGCATATTGCCGCTGCGTTTTCTTTCTTTCAGTGGCCGGCTGGCCGGTAACAATGCCCTGCTTAACTGGTCTACTGCACAGGAAGAGCAGGCAGAAGATTTTGTGATTGAGCGCAGCGTAAATGGCCGCGACTTTGTGCCGGTAGGCAGGAAGCTGGCCGCCAATACTGCGGGCACACATAATTATGAGTTTATTGACTCGGGTGCTACAAGGCTCAACAGCAATGTTATCTTTTACCGGCTAAAACAAAATGATTTCTTTGGAAAGTATACCTATTCTTCCATTGTAATGCTTACTGTAAAAGCTGAAGCGCAGCTGAAACTTTTTCCCAATCCGGTTAAGAATGCTGTAACGCTTACCGGCCAGTTTAGCCACAATGAGCAAGTCGAGTATATGTTATACGATAATACGGGCCGCCTGCTTCAGCGCAGGCAGGTGAGTGTAACAGCGGGCAACAACAGTATTGCCTTAGATGCTGCTGCACTGGCTCCGGGAGTATATTATGTACAGCTCAATCGCCGGCAGGGCCAGGAAAAGCTCCGTTTTCTGAAAGAATAAACAATTGCTTTATTTGTGCGGGCCGAGCTTACGGTTTACGTAACTGCTGTAGTCGCTGAGGATGGCTTCATAATCACTGTACATTAGTGGCGATGTAAGCAGAAAATCGGCTGTTGCCCGGTTACAGGCCGTAGGAATGTTCCAGGTGGCGGCTACACGCAGGAGTGCCTTGATATCCGGATCATGGGGTTGGGCTTCCATGGGATCCCAGAAGAAAATAAGAATATCCAGTTTACCTTCAGCAATGCTGGCCCCAATCTGCTGATCGCCTCCCAGTGGCCCGCTTAAGAACTTGGAAACAGACTGGTCGAGTGCTGTTTCAAGCAGTGAGCCGGTGGTGCCGGTTGCATAGAGCCGGTGTTTGGCCAACGCAGCTTTGTTATATATGGCCCACTCTATTATTTCATCTTTCATATTATCATGTGCCACGAGTGCTATTCTTTTGCGGCTTGCCAGTATTCTGTTGCTCATATGCTTTTAGATTGATTCCTTTTACCAGGAGCTCATCAAGTGTGAAATTAAGTCAAGACCGGCAGATAAGTTATAAACCATCGTTAGTGTGGGCGGTGCGGCATAAAAAAACCGCTGTTGCTTACAGCGGTTTTTTTATGAGGTTGCGTTGAGTTATTTGAAATCAGCGCTAACGGTTACTTTGGGTTCTTTAGCTACTTTACCACCTTCGATGGGAGCGCCGGAGATACCAAAGTCAGCCAGTTTGAAGCTGAAATTGGAAGTTGCAGTAATAACACCGTTTTTAACAACCAGAGTAGCGGGTGTTTTCAGTGCCTGCTCTTTACCTTTTACAGACAATTTGCCATCTACATCTACTTTATAGGTACCGTCTTTGCTGAGGTCTACAGCAGACAGATTCACGATATTTCCTTTAAAAGAAAAAGTGGGAAACTGATCAGAGTTGAGCCATTTTTCTCCGTTAAAATGTTCCTGGATAGTAGGATTGGAGAAGGCGAAATTTTTCACGTTGGCTTCAAAAGCAACACTGCCGGTTTTTGTATCCAGTGCGGCAATTACAGTTTTGTTTTCGGCCTTGGGCAGTGCATCAATAGCGGTGCTGGCGTCGAAAGCAACAACTGCAGAAGTAGTAGTTTTTCTTTGGGCAAAAACGGCGCCCGTCACGGTTACAAGGGCGAGGATCAGAACTGTTTTTTTCATTGCATTAAATTTTGATGGAGTGATGTCTGTTTTTTATTGTTTATTAAGTGTGCTGCGTTTGAAAGGAATCGAATAAACGCCAAGTATTTCGCTGAAGCTGGAACCACTGCAGGAACCTTTGATCGATACATTGTCTCCCAGTTTTACACCCCGGGCTTCGGCCAGGTATTGTTCCTGGAAAGCAAAAATGGCATAATCGCCGGTAGCGGTATCAACAATTTTTACGTTTACTGTGGCGGAGTCGGGTGAGTCCAGTTCATTGACAATGCCATTCAGCACCACGATTTTTTCGCGGTATTTGGCATTGGCAAGACTGTCATTTTTACGAAACTCACGGATAAAGTCAATGGCATTTACCTCAAAAGCTGCTTTACGCTCTTTAGTGGGGCTAAATTTTTCTGTGACAACAATCCAGTATATCACGGCAAAGATGAGGACCAGAATTCCGAATCCCCAGAGCAGGATCTTACGCCATTTCTTTTTTTTGGGTTTATTTTCTGACATGCGGTAAGTTAAACATCCCGTTCAGGGATTTGTTGATAAAATTGGTAGACAAATATATAATGTTTAAACATTGAAAATCATATTTCATTTTATAAAAAAAACAAAAAGCTGCTCCTTTTAGGGGAACAGCTCTTTTTTGTACTAACCCATCCACGCAGCTAACCTGCTGAGGATGATATTTTTACGAAGCTTGCATCTCTTTTATTTTCTCCCGGATTTTAGCTTCTATTTCTTTAGACAGTTCCGGGTTGTCGAGCAGCAGTTGTTTAACTGCATCACGACCCTGACCCAGTTTATCCCCATTATAGCTGAACCAGCTACCGCTTTTTTGAACGATACCCAGTTCTACGCCCATGTCAATGATCTCGCCGGTTTTGGAGATTCCTTCTCCAAAAATGATATCAAACTCAGCTGCACGGAAAGGAGGAGCTACCTTGTTCTTAACGACTTTAACTTTTACACGGTTGCCTATGGCTTCATCTCCGTCTTTGATCTGTGTGCTGCGGCGGATATCCAGACGTACAGAAGCATAGAACTTCAGTGCATTACCACCGGTGGTGGTTTCTGGATTGCCAAACATAACACCAATCTTTTCACGCAGCTGGTTGATGAATATGCAGATGGTATTTGTCTTGGAAATGGTTGCAGTGAGTTTGCGGAGGGCCTGGCTCATGAGGCGCGCCTGCAGGCCCATCTTGCTGTCTCCCATTTCGCCTTCAAGCTCTCCTTTGGGAACCAGGGCTGCTACGGAGTCGATCACTACCACATCCAGTGCACCGGAGAGAATAAGCCGGTCGGCGATCTCCAGGGCCTGCTCACCATAGTCGGGCTGAGAAATAAGCAGGTTATCTACATCCACACCCAGTTTCTGGGCATAGCTGCTATCGAAAGCATGTTCCGCATCGATGATCGCGCACATGCCGCCTTTTTTCTGTGCTTCGGCAATCACATGGGTGGCTACCGTAGTCTTACCGGAGGATTCAGGACCATATATTTCAATTACACGGCCACGCGGCAATCCGCCTATGCCCAGTGCTGTATCCAGACCAATAGAGCCGGTGGATACAACCTCCTGCTGCGTTTCGCCCCGCTCATTCATCATCATTACACTGCCCTTGCCAAAATCCTTCTCGATCTTGTCCATGGTCAGCTTAAGCGCCTTCAATTTTTCATTATTCGTTGACATGTCGGTAGATTTTTCTGATTTAGCCATATCCAAAATTAACAGCTGGGCTGCCACCCTTTATGAAATGTTATAAACACTTAATGCAGACCCAAAACTAAACGTTTTAGCATTATCTTGCTAATATTTTTTGGATATTTTTCCCGTTTTCTGATGGTTTTTTTCCCGTCAGGAGCTGAGGAAATCAACGGCCCAGGCGGTTAAAATAGCGAGAATGCCGGTGAAAACACCGGTATATATTTCAACGGGGCGGTGATTGCTTACAATAAGGCGTGAGGTGCAAACCAGGCCCGTAAGCAGGCAGGTAATACTAAGTGCCATGGTGTAGCTGGCCGTTTCGGTAAGGGCGAGAATACAGAGAAAGCCAAGCATTACCCCCATCGACATGGCATGAAGGCTCACCTTCATATATATATTTAATAACAGACCGACCGAAGAAGCCAGAAAGATAGCCAGCGACAATTCTACCAGGGCCGGGTGAACCGGCTGCTTGCGCAGCACATACCACATCCAGAAATAATAAACACCGGTAGCCACAAAAGGAATGATACGCTCACGCTGGGTACGCAGAAAAATTGAATCAATAAAACCCAGCCCTTTCAGCAGCAGCACAGTAATAAACGGAAAGAAACTGTACATCACAATAAAGCGAACTACCATCAGCAGCTTGTTTTGCTCAGAGACGCCAACAAAAAACGGGGGGGTCACTGTTAGAAACAATACCATATATACCGGTACAAAAAGCGGATGGAATACATAGGAAATAATATTCGCAACTGCACGTAAACCAATGCTTTGAGGGCCAATTCCGGGTTCTTCCTGCTGATTCAGCCGGGCTTCCGCATCTACATATAACCGGGTGCTCATGGGGCTTCTGCTATTTTTTGCAAAGTAAACGATTATTAAAAAAGAAAGAGGCTACTTATATTTACCGGCGCTAATGGAGTCTGCCAACCCATATAACGATGCCTGCCAGATCAGGAAGTCACGGGTCTCCGGAGCATTCCGCTGCCTTCTGCTCGGTAGTTTTTTACTATTCCTGCAGCCGGCACAGGCACAGACATCTTATATCAAACGGTATAAACCACTGGCCGATTCCCTGTCTGAAGTATATGGTGTACCGGCTTCAGTTATCCTGGGAGTGGCTATCATCGAATCTGGTGCCGGTACCAGCCGCAATGCCAAACTGCTCAATAATCATTTTGGCATTGTGGGAAAAAATAACCTGTTGCGGACCAAAGGTATCCGGAGCAGGTACAAACAATACCCTACCGCAGCGGCCTCCTATGCCGGCTTCTGCCAGCTGCTGAGCCGCAAACGATTTTATGCTAAACTGAAAGGCAACAACGACTATAAAGTCTGGCTCGAAGCTATGAGCAAGTCGGGTTACTCTGAGTCGCCCGCAGAATGGAAAAAACGTGTCGGTGCAGCCATAAGAAAACACAAACTCTCTGATACGCCCTAGCAGGATTTAACATGAACAGTAATCGACGTGTGTTGCTTTTTGTCACGTACAGCATCGGACTTTTTCTCTTACTTTCTATCCTGGCCCTGCTCACGGGTTGGGAATGGGCTCCTTTTCGCCGGGTAAACCTGGTAGGCGACCTGGTGACCGGTCCTTCCGGTCCTGCAGCGCCGGGAGACTCAACAAAACAATACCCTGATAGCATTGACCATTCGCCCGCCGCCCGCCATTTTGCTATTTATACCCACCCCCGTTTCATCACAGACTTTAAAGCCGATACCCAGGCCTGTTCTCTACCCGGCCTGGCACGTAAACTGGATGAGCTGCTCAAAACCGGTAAAGGAAAAATCCGGATAGCCTACTTTGGCGACAGTATGATTGAAGGCGATCTCATGACCCAGACACTGCGCAAGCTGCTACAGCAAAAATTTGGCGGTCAGGGCGTGGGTTTTGTGCCCATTACTTCACAGGTGTCTAAATTCCGGCAAACAGTAACGGCGGCTTACTCAGATACCTGGCAGGATGACAACTTTAAATCAGGTAATAACAAACGGCTCTACCTGTCTGGCCATAGCTTTCATTCTGCCAACGCATGGGTGCAACTTACCGATCAGACGATTACCGATACAGCAGCAATACTTGAAAAAAGCCTGCTTTGCGGTACATATAGTCCCGGTACCAACATCAACGTAAACGGTCAGTCCCGCCGCATCGAACCACAAAAAGCCAGCAACCGTATTGTACTGGCAGATGACAGCAAACGTACGATTGCGCTGGGAGTGGCCAATGACCAGCTGCCTGTATATGGGGTATCTTTTGAATCGGATGCCGGTATTTTTGTCGACAATTTTTCCTTTCGCGGTATTTCGGGTATAGAACTGGCGCGTATTGATTCCGTTTTTCTGAGCTCCATTGCTGCTGCCAATCCCTATGACCTGATCGTTTTTCAATATGGTGTAAACCTCCTGTTCCGTCCCAATGATAAAAACTTTGACTGGTATGGCCGGGCTATGACTCCGATTATCCGTAAGTTTCAGCATTGTTTTCCGGAAAGTGAGATTGTGATGGTGAGCACGGCCGACCGGGCATTCCGTTACAACGGACAGTACAGCTCGGCTATAGGTATTGACTCGCTCATCAAAGTGCAGGCTACAGTGGCCTATGAAACCCAAACCTGTTTTTACAACCAGTTTGCCAGTATGGGCGGCACCAATTCTATTGTAGAGTGGGCTACCGCCAGGCCGGCACTGGCCAACCAGGATTATGTGCACCCAAACTTTCGTGGTGCAGATATCCTGGCCACCCGTTTTTATCAAGCATTACTGAGCCAGTATGAAAAATATCAGCGTTCAGTAAAATAAACCAGACCCGGCAGTAACATGTCTTCCTTCGATCTTGCAGCTTTTGGCAGGCAGTTTTTATATGATGAAAAAAACCCGCTACTGTTCAACAGTGGTTTTTTTGTGCTGTTCTTCGCGCTGTTTATAGGACTATACTATACATTTCGCCATCAGTTCAAAACCCGGCGGTACATCTTTTGTTTTTTCTCCCTTTATTTCTTTTATAAAGCCAGCGGCAGCTTTGTACTGCTGGTGATCCTGTCGGCAGTAGTTGACTTTATTTTGTCGAACGCCATCTGGCGCCAGCAGAAAAAAAGTATCCGGACCCTCTTACTCATAGTGAGCATCTGCTTTAATCTGGGCATGCTCTTTTACTTCAAGTACACCGATTTCTTTATTGCAATCAGCAATGACTGGTTCCATACACATTTCAATCCGCTAAACCTGATACTGCCAATCGGCATTTCATTTTTCACGTTTGAGAATCTGAGTTATACGATCGATGTATACCGCGGTCAGTTTGAACCGGCAAAAAAATTCAGCGACTACCTGCTGTTTCTGAGTTTTTTCCCCAAGCTCATGATGGGTCCTATTGTACGCGCTCACGACTTTGTACCGCAGATCAACCGGCCTTATATCATTACGGAAACGGATTTTTCCAAAGGCTTTTACCTCATCTTTTCGGGCCTGGTAAAAAAACTTATCATCTCCGATTTTATCACGCTCAATTTTGTCGACTACATATTTGACGAGCCTACCCGGTATACAGGTCTTGAGAATCTCTTCGCTGTATATGCCTATGCGGTAGTTATTTATTGCGACTTCAGCGGGTACAGCGATATTGCCATCGGTATTGCCCGCTGGCTGGGTTTCCAGATCCCTCCCAACTTCCTGTCGCCCTATCAAAGTAAAAACATCACCGAGTTCTGGCGACGCTGGCATATATCCCTCTCATCATGGCTCAAAGATTATCTCTATATACCACTCGGAGGCAACCGGCGGGCCAGCGTTGGCACCTGGATATTTGCCCTGTTGTTCTTTGCAGGTATATTCATAACGGCCCGCCATGTGCTGCATAGCAGTGTGCTGATAGCAACCCTGCTCAGTGCGGCTGTCTTGCTGCTGTTTTTGATGCCCGCTATTCTGAAACGCGAAAAGAAAGGCGTGGCTGCTAATATGAACCTGCTTACCACGATGCTGCTCGGTGGCTTCTGGCATGGGGCCAACTGGAACTTCATTCTTTGGGGAGTACTGCATGGTGTGGCACTGGCCGTACATAAAGTATGGATGTTGCTTACAGGCAAAAAACTGGCCAGCCTGCATCAGCGGCGTATATACCAGGTTCTGGCAGGCCTGCTCACATTTCACTTTGTGTGTTTTTGCTGGATATTTTTCCGCAGTGCCGATATGGATCCGGCTACCAATGATCTCGATAAGGCATTTCATATGATCAACCAGATCTGGAATAATATGGATCTGTCTGTATGGCCGGCATTCTTCAACAACTACTGGTCGGTATTACTGATGATGCTCATTGCCTATTCCCTCCATCTGCTGCCCGACAACCTGGCCGATCGCCTGATTGCCCGCTTTCCTAAAATACCCCTGGCTGTATACATCGGCCTGTTTTTCGGCTTTGTGGTATTGTACGGCTATTTTAAATCTGCAGAAACAGTATTGCCGATTTATCTGCAGTTTTAGTGGACAGTGGACAGTGAACAGTGGACAGTTGACAGAATTTTTTCCGGCTCTTTCCTTTGCCTTCGAGCCTCTGCCTTTTACCTGCAGTAATAGTGGATGGTAGACAGTAAGGAATGTATAAAGGGTATAAAGAGTTTAAAGGTTTAAAGTGTTTTATACCTATTACTTAAAACTTACCACTTAGAACTTACTACTTAAAACTGATTCCTTACCCCTTCTACCTTACCCCTTTCACCTTTTTCCCCTATAAACACTTATTTTCGCCCGCAGAAAAACAGACACTATGCAACTTACCGCCAGATTAATTCAGGTACTGCCCCTGCAAAAGGGAACCGGCAAAAACGGTGAATGGAAAAAACAGGACATCATTGTGGAAACAGACGGACAGTATCCGAAAAAGATCTGCATTTCTATCTGGGGTGATAAGATCGACAACAACCAACTTCAAACCGGCAACTCGCTCAATATTTCCTTCGATATCGAAAGCCGCGAATACAATGGTCGCTGGTACACAGATGTAAAAGCATGGAAAGTAGAACTGGCCGGTGCTGCTGCATCAGGTGCACCTTCTTCGGGTGGCGATGAGTTTCATGATACGCCGCTTACCAGCTCAGAGGAAGACCTGCCTTTTTAATAACGGCTATTTTTTATCGGCGGCAAAACCGTTATAACCGCGGGCCAGTGCACTCAGCAGCAAATTGCCCATGATACGGTATCCTTCGGCAGTATAATGAATGCGGTCTCTGTTCATCATCCTTCTGCGTAGCCAGTGGGCAGCCGAGCCATACCCCCCGGTAATGCGGTAAAGATCCCAGAGAGGCAGATGCTGCTGGGTGCAATACCGGGCCAGCGACTGGTTGAGCTGTTGTAAAACCCTGTTTGCATACCGGCCTTTGTATGAATCAGGCGCTGTACAAATAATAACTGCTGCCTGAGGCGATACGGCTCTCAGTTTTTGTAAAAAAAGAGAAACCTGCTGCCAGAAGGCCGGCTCCGAAAAAGTGCGTGCCTGCGCCTCATTGGTACCCAGGCTTACAATATAAAGATCGGCCTGCAGCGAAGGCAGCTGCTGCCAGAAAAGTGATGCGTTATTGAAATGATCATAGCGTGCACCATTTACACCAATATTGTGTACAACAACACCCGGATCTGTTGAGGTGAGGGCTACACCATACAGCGACTTACGCGTATTGCTGCCACTGCCTGTAATAAAAAAACCGCCGGATTCATTACTCACAGATTGCGGAATGGTTTTCCAGGGAAAAGCGGTGTCCCGCATTAATAGTATTGTATCGGTACCGCCAATATAACTCCATTGGTTTTCATACAGACTGTCTGTAAACAGCTGCAACTGGCTTCCTGCTGCCGGCTCCCGCAATTGCACCTGCACACCAGCGAGATCCTGGTTGCTTGTAATACCAAATCCAGACAGGCCATAAGGCAGGTCAATTTCAGGATGGGCCAACCGGTTAAAAAGCCAGTAACCACTGGTTGTATTGCTGCGGATATCATCCGGGCTGTTTGATTGTGCCAGCTGATAGGGAAAGACCAGACCACGGCCGCTATTGCCAAAATAAGTTTGAAGCGCCTGCCTGAGCGATGCTGCCTGGTAGCCCGGCTGTGTATGCGAGTCGCCAATGAGCACTACCGAGACCTGTCCGCTACGGCTTTGTTTCAATTGCCACAATTTTTCATAGAAGCTATCGAGAGCCGGATAAACAGGAAGGCGGTTGAATACAGCACGAATAAATGGGTAGCGCTGCTGCAACTGCTGATCGCTAACAGGTAACTGGGCTTTTGCTGTCAATACGTTGACAAAGAGTACTAAAAAAATTATGGATCGCAAAACCATGGTGGAAAGATAAAGTATATCGGCCAGCAATGACCGCGTGATTGAAACAGGCAGTGGCTTAATACAGATTTAGCCATGGGTGAGTGTAAGAATTTTTATCTGCGCTCTTCTGTGTTCTCTACGACAAAGTTTCCCGCAAATGAAGCGGATAAACCTTTCTGATATTTCAAAACGGTTCACTAACCGAAGTGGTTCAAATAGTTTAAACGGTTCCACTGATTTTATTTACATTAGAAAACAAATTCATTTAATGCATAAATCTGCCGTAGCAGCAACAGCTGCCTTACTGATTGGTTTATTTTCCTGTACATCCGGAGAAAAACAGAAATCTGCAACTGTTCAGTCATATGATACAGCATACAGAAATCTTAATCTTACCGATACGGGTCGGTTGAGTCGTATACGTGCAGTAGCTCCGGTTATAGAGCAGCTATTTAATGCATATGCAGAAAAAAATCATTTGCCCGGATTGTCATGGGGGTTGGTGGTAGATGGTCAGCTTTTACTGGCTGGTAATAAAGGTTATACTGATCTGGAAAAGAAAATTCCGGTTACGTCTTCCTCTCTGTTTCGCATAGCCAGTATGAGTAAGAGCTTTACGGCTATGGCTATTCTGCGCCTGCGCGATGAAGGCAAACTGCAGCTCGACGATGCGGTGGCTAAATATGTTCCCGAAATGAAAGATCAGCGTTACCCCACACAGGATGCGCCGGTACTTACCATCCGTCATTTACTTACACATAGCGCCGGCTTTCCTGAAGACAATCCATGGGGCGACAGGCAGCTGGCAGATACAGATGAAGAGTTTCGCGCTTTTCTTAATAAGAAGATCAGCTTTTCCAACGCGCCGGGTATTGCCTATGAATACAGTAACCTCGGATTTGCCCTGTTGGGTAAGATCGTAACCATTGTATCGGGTCAGCCCTATCAGCAATATATACGGGAAAAAATATGGAACCCGCTGGGTATGAAAAGTGCTGAATGGGAATATAGCCGTGTGGCGCCCGATAAGCTCGCACATGGCTACCGGTGGATTAATGAAAACTGGCGAGAGGAAGCCTTGCTGCATGATACACCCGATGGCAGCTGGGGTGCCATGGGCAGCATGATTGCTTCGGTAGAAGAATTCAGTCGTTATATGGCCTTCCACTTATCAGCCTGGCCGCCTTCCAACAGACCCGAAACAGGACCAGTGAAAAGAAGTTCTGTGAGAGAAATGCACCAACCCTGGCGCTTCAACGGCCTGAATCCAGGATTTAAATATCCCGATGGACGCACCTGCGCCTATGCTTCTGCCTATGGATATGGACTGGGCTGGATGAGTGATTGCGATGGTAAAGTATACATAGCACACAGCGGAGGCTTACCGGGATTTGGCAGCCAGTGGCGCATTATGCCCGACTTTGGTATCGGCATTGTTTCGCTCGCCAACCGTACGTATGCGCCTATGGGCAATATCAATCTGCATGTACTGGACACCATCATTAAGCTGGCTGGCCTGCAACCACAAAAGGCACCCGCATCTGCTATTCTCGAGCAGCGTCAGTCGGAACTGGTTAAAATATTACCAGATTGGAAAAATGCAGCGTCCTCCGGTTTATTTGCTGAAAACTTCTTTGCCGATAATCCAATCGACAGTTTGCGTAAATATGCCACACAGCTATTTGAAAAAGCGGGCAGTATTCGCAAGGTAGAACCAATGCAGCCCGAGAATCAATTACGTGGCCGGTTTATGATCCGGGGAGAAAAGGCTGATCTGATGGTTTATTTTACCCTGTCGCCCGAAAACCCTCCCCTGATTCAGGAGTACCGTATCTGGGAAGTAATACCTCCCAAACCCTGACAGAACAGGGAAAATTGATTGCCTGGCAACTGGTTAGGCTGGCTTTGGGCATAATTTTATACCCAAAGCTTGCAAAGATTAAAACCGTATTATATCTTTAACGCCGGTTTCAGCAACTGCTTGCCGCTTCTGGTTCAATCCTTCCTGCCAGAAGTTCTTGAATCCATTCTTATTAAAAATCGACCAAAACAAGTTCTCATTGTTTTTCCAGTAGCCTGTACTGACCGATTTAGTTGATCAATTTAATGCTCCAGTATTCTTTTGATCACGTCCGTCAATCTAGCGTGTATGAAAATTCGGCTACCCGGAAACATTACTTACTGCCTTCTTGCAGCTTGCCTGCTTACTTTAGTCTCCCGGTTGGGAGCCCAGGGCGTATATCGCTTTTGGGGACTTACCCGTCAGGGTGGTGAACATAATTCGGGTACCTTATTCCGTCTGGATAGTACCGGCACCCAGTTTACCTCTTCACATCAGTTTCTGCTTTCCAATCCCGGAGCATCTCCCTATTACACACAGCTTACAGCATACAATGGTAAATATTACGGAGTGACTGTTGCTGGTGGTAGTCATAATTATGGGGTTATTTTCGAATGGGATCCCGCTACCAACGTATATACCAGCAAGTATAATTTTTCGGGCGATGATGTTTGGTTTAGCTATGGCAGCCTCACCTTACTGGGCAATAAATTCTATGGCCTGGCCAATCGTGGCGGCAACTCGGGCCTGGGGGTGTTGTTTGAATGGGATCCCGCTACAAACGTGTTTACCAAAAAAGTACATTTCGATGATGCCAGTGGTCACAGCCCCGAAGGCAGCCTCGTGGTTAAATCCGGAAAGCTGTATGGTATGACGCGATACGGTGGGGTCAACTTTGCCGGTGTGATCTTCGAATATGATCCGGCAACAAATACCTATACGAAAAAAATAGATCTGGATTACGCTACCGGAAGTGGCCCTTATGGTGCCCTTACCTGGAAGAATGGAAAATTTTATGGCCTTACTGCCGATGGTGGCAGCAATGGATACGGTACCATTTTTTCCTGGGATCCTGTCAGTAATAACTACACAACAAAATTCAGTTTTGATGGTACCCGCGGAAAATATCCCTATGGCAGTCTTACTTTAAGCAACAACAAGCTGTATGGTATGACGACAGAGGGTGGTAGTATGGATATGGGTGTATTATTTGAATACGATCCCGCTGGTGGTGGCGTAACTGCCAAAGTAGACTTTAATGGCAGCAATGGCCGCAACCCCTATGGCAATCTTACAGCAACCAGCGGAAAGCTTTGTGGTATGACCTGGATGGGCGGCATTAATAATCTGGGTGTATTATTTGAGTACGATCTCACTACTTCGGGTCTCAGCCGTGTTACCGATTTTGCACAAGCATCTAATGGATCAAATCCCTACGGTACACTCACCTGGAATGGAACCAGCTTTTATGGCCTCTCTACCAAAGGCGGATCAGCCGATGCCGGTGTAATCTTTGAATGGAATCCCACCAACGGCAACTACCAGCGCAAAGTAGATCTTAACAATGCCGCAGGTGGTGCACTGCCTGAGGGAAACCTGGTGCAGGCCGCTGGTAAGCTGTATGGCGTCACCAGCAAAGGAGGCACATCCAATAAGGGCATTCTCTTCGAATACGATGAACGTACCGCCACTTTTGTTACCAAAATCAATTTTGATGGTAGCAATGGTGCACTGCCCACAGGCGACCTGGTATGGCTTGATGGAAAAATATATGGCTGGACCCGCGAAGGCGGTGCCAACGATAAAGGCACTATTTTTTCCTGGGACCCTGCCACTAATACACTTACCAAAAAAGTTGATTTCAGCAACAGCAATGGCTCATATCCTGCACGTATGCCGCTATTGTACAACGGCAAATTTTATGGCACCACATCTTATGGCGGCCAGTACGAAGCCGGCGTATTATACGAATGGGATCCTGTTGCCAACAGCTATACAAAGAAATATGAGTTTGAAGACCAGGATGGGGCTAACCCTACCGGCTATCTCGCCGTACGTGGCGGCAAGCTGTACGGCATGACTACTTTTGGTGGTGTTAACAGTACAGGTGTGATCTACGAGTGGAACCCCGCTACCAGTGCATATGCGAAAAAATATGATTTTGAAGTAACAGGCATGGGTGTGCATCCACGTGCAGGCCTCACACTGAGCCGCACAGGCGATACTTTTTATGGTATGACCCGTGAGACCAATGGTAACATCAGTTTTCCAGGTCAGGAAGGCCCCGGTGTGATCTTTGAATGGAACCCCTCGACAAACCTGTATACAAAAAAACTGGATTTTGATGGGTCCAATGGTGGACTGCCCACCGGTAACCTTACCGAAAGTGGTGGTAAATATTATGGTATGACCAACCAGGGTGGTAATGGACCCAGTTTCCCTGGTATCAACTATATCGTTGGGGGGTCGGGTGTGGTGTTTGAATGGGATCCTGCTACCAATGGATGTATTAAAAAACTGGATTTTGCAGGCACCAATGGTGCTTATCCTACCGGAAATGATCTGCAGCGTTCGCAGGTACCGGTTGCAAAAGGCCTGCCAGGCAGTTGTGTGGCCTATAATGCCGTGGTCATTGACAATACCAATAACAATCGCTGGGTCTCTATTACAGATGCAGATGGCAATGTAGTAGCTGAAATAAAAGCAAATGGCAATAATCTGGGTACAGTTACCGCTCAGGTATATGTGAATAATACCAATGTACGCGAAGATTCCAAACACCGCCTTTATCTTGATCGCAACATCACCATCACTCCGCAGGTACAACCGGCTACTCCCGTTGAATTGCGCTTGTATATCACCGCAGGCGAATTGCAGGCATTAAAGCAGGCAAGCAATTCCCTGGGTCAGCCTTCCGGAGTAGTTGGCATTGCCGACATAGGCGCGTATAAGAATAATGATGGATGCTCAGCAGCAGTATCCAGCCTCGAAAGTCTGCAACTTACCGGCGGAGAGTTGTGGAATACAGACTATGTACTCAGAACAACCATCAGCTCTTTTTCCAGTTTCTATTTTGCCAATAAAACGCAGGCAGAAGCACCCCTGCCCGTACAGTTTATCTCTTTTACAGGCAGGCTTAATGGTGCCGATGTATTGCTTGACTGGAAAACGGCCAGTGAGAATAATGTGAAGCATTATGAAGTACAGCGTAGTGTGGATGGAATCAATTACCTGTCCATAGGTATCGTAGAAGCGGCTAATACTTCAGGTACGCATCAGTACAGCTATAAAGACAAAAACGTGTCCGACCTGGGCTACCTGCGCGTGTATTACCGTCTCAGCGAAATTGATAACGACAATCATTTCTCTTATAGCAAAGAGGTATCTATTTCCATACCCAATCAACCCAATTCAATTGTATTTTATCCAAACCCGGTGGCCGGTCAGGGTCAGATGCGTATCATCGTGAGCCGCGGTGAAAAAATGCAATGGCGGTTGTTTGACAATACAGGCCGCATCATCAAACAGGGAACAGCCAACCTGGTAACGGGTACCAATAGTGTACCGGTAAACCTGGGCGGACTAGCCGCTGGTGTTTACTACATCGAACTCAAAGGCGAAACGATCAATAAGCGTATTCGGTTGATGAAGGAATAGGCGCCGGAATTATTGTTTTTGTGTATTAACTGCGCCATCGCCATAGAGGGCTTTGCCCGACCGCGCTCCTGTATGTTTGCCATTATCTACGGTTAGTACTCCATTGACCAGTACATATTGAAAACCGGTCGTGTAGGCATGAGGTTTTTCAAAAGTGGATTGATCCTGCACCGTGTTGGGATCAAAAACAACAATATCTGCAGCAAATCCCGGTTGCAGCAATCCACGATCGTGCAATTCAAACTTCTGTGCAGGCAATGAGGTCATACGGCGGACCGCCTCTTCCAGCGATAAAACATTTTGCTCGCGTACATAACGGGCCAGCACACGGGCATTGGTGCCATACCCGCGGGGATGTGGCATACCGGCATTGAGTACACGAATGGAGGCATCGCTGGCAAACATGTTGAAAGGATACTGCATGATCCGCTTTACATCTTCTTCTCCCATACCATGAAATACGGCACTGGCCCCACCGGCCATCATAATATCTATTACCGTTTGGGCTTCTTCCCGGGCAGTGTGTTTGCGACCCAGCATTTTATTGATGGTCTCAATAGTTTTACCATTGTAGGTTGTGTCTGCTCTATAGTAAGCAACTACTGCATAGCCGAAGTGTTTTAATTTTCTTTTCTTAAGTTTCTTCAGCATGCTGCTGATTACATAGTCTCTTACTTCGGGTCGCTGTAGCCGGGCTTTTATGCTATCCTGACCATCGGCGAGAATCTCATCCGGAATAAGTGTGCTGATAGAAGTGCTGCTGGCCGTATAGGGGTATTGATCAATCGTGACTTCGAGACCCTCTTTGCGTGCCGCAGCAACCAGTGCGAGCGTTTCCTTACTTCTGCCCCAGTTTTGCTGTCCGCTTAGTTTGAAATGGGAAATCTGTACCGGTATGCCGGCCTGCCGACCAATACTAATCGCCTCCTCTATAGCCTGGGTTACGCTATCGGCCTCATCGCGCATATGCGTTGCATAAACGCCGTTGAAGCGGGCCGCCACTCTGGCCAGTGCAGCTATTTCCGGTGTTTTGGTATAAGTGCCGGGTATATAAATAAGTCCTGTGGAAAGGCCTACCGCGCCATCCTGCATGGCTTTTTCAACCAGCTTTTCCATTGCAGCCAGTTCTTGCGCAGTAGCATCGCGATTGGCGCGCCCCATTACAGCTTTGCGAACATCATTGTGACCAATAAGCGAGGCTACATTGATAGACATGCGCAGGCTGTCGACCCAGCGCAGGTAGTTACCAATATCTGTATTGGAACTTCCGCAGTTGCCGGTAATACAGGTAGTGACGCCATCATAAATAAAACTTTGAGCCAGGGGGTCTTTTGTTTCATCTTCTTCAAGGTGAGTATGCACATCAATAAACCCCGGGGCAATCACCAGCCCTTTTACATCAATTGTTTTGGATGCGGTAAAATGCAGTTGTCGCCCCACGGCCGCAATTTTTCCGTTACGAATAGCCACGCTGCCATAATACCAGTTGTTGCCCGTACCGTCAATAATGCGTCCGTTCGTCAGCAACAGGTCGCAGGATTCCTGGCCGGAAACAGTCAGGTACAAAAAGAAACAGGTAAAAAAGATCGGAAGCTTCTTCATACCTGAAAGATACTAAGGAATGTTCAGGGATCAGGGAAGTGGCTGACGCACATCATAGACAGAGGAGTAAGAGTCGTGTATTTTTAGGAATATAACAGCTGATATTTTCAAATCAACCCAATAAGCGATATGAAAAAGAATATGGGAAATGCAGACCGTATAGTACGGATACTCATAGCTGCAGTACTGGCAGGCCTTTATTTTGGCGGCATCCTTACAGGAACCCTGGGCCTTATCCTCGTGATTGTGGCAGGTGTATTCCTGCTCACAAGCCTGGTAGGAGTTTGCCCATTGTATAGCCTGATAGGCGTTAACAGCTGCCCCCGCAAAGCCACTGGTCAGTAATAGCCTTTTTATTTACTCTGCGCTGCCCTTCTCGCCCGTAAACCACTGTTCTTTATTTTTAAATAAAACATTGAATGTGGTAAAAGAGCCGTAGATGCGGGTAATGTATTGCTGCAGGTTTACCTTGTCTTCATCGCTCAATACTTTGTGCGCATTGATCTGTTGCTCCAGCACGCGAAGCCGGTCGCGGGCCATTACTATTTTGTGAAAGAAAACATCGACAGGAATTTCTTTGGCTTTTTGTGTTTTATCTGCCGGCTGTAATAACATTACGCCACCTTTCCAGCGGTCGCCCAGCGGCACATTTTCTGTAAGCCCGCCCCACAGGCGCAGAATCTTTAGCAGCGACTGCTCCAGTTCGCTGCTGGTCTCTATCTCGGCAGTGGCATTTTCCGGAATAATCTCCTCGAGACTGGTATCAGTCTTATCAATTTCTTTCAGGCCATGATGTATAAACGAGATAAGATAGGTAGCATAGCGAACAGCTACAATCACGCCGGGGCCAAATTGAGTATGCTGCAGGCGCGTGCCTGGTCCAAGCAGGGTTTGATCAGTCATAATGCAAATGTAAGTCTGTAACTAACTAAAGGGAAAGCCCTCAGGGTTCATTTTCTTCATCACTAAAACGGAATATCTCCGGAGGCAATCCTTTTTTGAACCGTTCATAGCTGTCTTTAATGTACTTCTGAAAATCATAGTCGCCCAGCACCAGGGTGAGGCGGTAACTGGGTCTGTATGCAATCATAAATGAGTCGAGTACCGGTTCTGTGAGACCCGTGAGTCGGCGTACCAGTCCTTTGCTGAAGCGATGGTCCACATATTTTTCCTGCTCCTGGGTGAGCAGACGCTGCTGAAAGGCCAGCATGCTTTTATTACGGCGAAAGCGGAATACGTTGATGAGTTCATTTAAATCAAAACCAACAGCTGCCCCGTATTGGGTTTGAGGCCTTACCACACTCAGCCCCGGCTTTCTGTAATTAAAGATCTTGGCATAATCTTCCCGGTTTTGCAGGCTGTCCTGCCGGTAGTTGCGGGGTTGTATTTTCACCTCTTTGAGAGTGGTGATGTTTATCTGCAGAGAAATATCAAAAGCAAGAGGTGTGGTAATCCTGCTTACCGGAAATTTAATGGTCGGTTTATTAAGATAACTAAACCAGATCGAATCCGTGGCTTTAACATTGATCTCGTAATCGCCACTGGCATTGGTAATGGTACCACTGCCCGAAGTGCTCATTACAGAAACGAGTTCTACAGGATAGAGCCGGCTGCTGTCATATACAGTGCCTTTGATCCTGTACTGTGCCTGCACGGCATTTCCCAGTATCAGAAATAGCAGCACAAGCAGCAATGGTGGTATGGAGCGTAAACAAACTGTCAACACACGGAGATTAACCGGCAAGTAACGAAAGAATCTGCAAAATAAAAGCTAAGAAGCCGTGGTTAAGGCGGGTTTATTATTTTTCAAGTGCCTGATATACCAGTACCTTGAATTTATCATGGATTTCTCCATGCGTATTGGGATACTGGTTGATGAATAGCTGGGCCACTATTTTTTGTTTGGGATCTACCCAGTAACTGCTGCTAAACATACCTCCCCATTCATAAGACCCTTCAGACAGAGGGCTGCGCGACTCGCTTTTTTTGGTATATACCCCAAATCCGAGACCCATTACCGTATCGCCCCAACCCATTTTATCAAACTGGTTGCTGGTCATCATGCGTACGCTTACCGGGCTCAGTATTCTTTTACCATTATATATACCCCCATTGAGCAGCATTTGTAAAAAGATGGAATAATCCAAAGCTGTGGAAGACAAACCACCTCCACCTGAATAGTAAGTACCTGCCGAAAGGGGATAATCAACATCCACTTCTCCGTTCAGTTTCATGACTTCGTGCGTGGGTTTCACAAGGCCGGCTGTGTCTTCTGTATGTAATGTCACCAGGCGGTTATGGCTCGAGGCGGGCAAATAAAAATAAGTATCCTTCATGCCCAGGGGCTCAAAAATATTTTTCCGTAAAAAATCATCCAGGGTCATACCACTGATCACTTCTACCAGGTAGCCCAGCAGGTCGGTATTGAGTCCGTAGGTCCAGCGCTCACCCGGTTGATGAAACAGGGGCATTTTACCCAGGATTTTCATTTTATCAGCCAGTCTGATCCTGCCCACGCCGATGCCGCCTACAATACCATTTTTATAATAAATAGCATTCGACTCCGGACTGCCGATTTGTGCATAGGCAATACCAGAGCTATGTGTAAGCAGATCGCGGATGGTGACAGCCCGTTTGGCAGGCACTGTGGTATAGGTAGTATCGGCCGCATTATATTTATCCAGTACCTGCTGATTTTTAAACTCAGGTATATATTTCCCAATCGCATCATCGAGCAGCAGTTTGCCCTGTTCAAACAGCATCATTACGGCAACGCTGGTAATGGCCTTTGTTTGAGAGGCGATACGGTAAATGGCATCATTTTTAAGAGGCGTACGTTTGCTGGCATCGCTGTAGCCGATCGATTTATAATAAATGATCTTTCCATCTCGGGCTACCAGGGCTGTAGCACCTGCCAGGTAATGGTTGTCAACATACTCCTGCAATACTTTGTCGATACGCTGCAGGCGGAAGGAAGAAGCGCCTGCTGTTTCCGGAGCTGCAGGTTTTAATACCTGGCACCAGCTCATCACTACATATAACAAGGCAATCGAAAGTAAAAACCCTTTGCGCATGCGATAGAAATTTAGTGAGAAAGATACGCAAATGAGTTGACAGTGGATAGTTGACAGTGGACAGTGGACAGCGCCTCTTTAAACTTTTAAACCCTTTATACTCTTTATACCTTACTGCTTAACAGGCTTTCGATCACTTTAGGATAGTGCGCATGCTCCAGTGCGTGTATACGCTGTGCCAGCGCATCGGGTGTATCGCCGGGCTGTACCGGGCAGCGGGCCTGGAAGATGGTAGCGCCTTCGTCGTACCGTTCGTTTACATAATGAATGGTGATGCCACTTTCTTTATCGCCCGCGGCGATCACCGCCGCATGCACATGGTGGCCATACATACCCTTGCCACCATAGAGCGGTAACAGAGCTGGATGAATATTGATAATCTGGTCAGGAAAGGCCTGAATCAGTGCGGAGGGCACTTTCCACAGAAAACCTGCCAGTATAATAAAAGTGATACCGGCTTTTTTAAATTCAGGGAGATAGGCGTCGCCGCGGAAGAAACGTTCTTTTTCGATCAGCAATACCGGAATGCCCTCTTTTCGGGCAATATCTAATACGCCGGCTTCTGGCTTATTGCATACGATAAGGGCGATGTGTACGCTGGATGAGCCCCGGAAGTAATCTATAATCTTTTGGGCATTGGAGCCGGCGCCGGAGGCAAAAATGGCGACCTGCTTTGCAGATGCAGACCCTTTCATTTCTTTGGGACCAATACCCATGCGGCGTCCCATTTTTCGTAAATAGGAGGTAAAAAAGCGAAACTGGCCAAAGAAAACGCTTACCAGGAGTACGGCCATTGGCCAAAGAAGTGTTATTAAAACAATGTATAATATTATCCAGAGTACCCCTTTTTCAATGGGTAACAGGTTCATAATCCGCTTGCCGGCCAGCCCGGTCAGGCTGCCGCCTATCGCAAAGGTGCAGAGGATCAGCAGTAGCTGCAACCCGTTCACTTTCCATTTTTGTTGTAAGCGTTGAAACATGATTATGTGGATAACCCGCAGGGCGGGAAGGCTTCGTTCCGGTTTTTAGCGCTGCAAAAGTCAGGAAAAAACAGGCATGTGCCGCTTTCCTTTTCACATTTGTTGAAGCTGGCGTGCGTATTGACCGATTCATGACAAACAAAATCGGGGGTATCTGAAAAACACCCCAAAATCCGCTGAAATGCAGGCCAGTAGCGGCTTAAAAAATTTTTAAAAACGTTGGCTTTTTGTTAACTCCGTGACTTATTTTTGCAGCCGGTTAGAGCTATTTATCCACATTTTTCAGATCAATCGCGTCTATGATTCCTTGTAAACCAAAGGCCCACAAACTATCTCTGCTCGCGCTGATTTTTGCTGTTTTTGCTGCATTCCCAGTTTCGGCCCAGGACGGTAAAGCATTATTCGCCAGTAAATGTGCGAGTTGTCATAATATATTTAAAGACGGCACCGGTCCCAAACTCGGCGGCGTACTGCAGAGCGAGCATTACGGTGGCGACATGACCAAGATCTATAAATGGGTGAAGAATGCTGCCGCTCTGGCGAATTCAGATCCTTATTATATGGGTCTGAAAGCCAAATTTGGCTCAGTAATGACCTCGTTTCCCGATCTGACAGACAAGGATATTGATGCCATCTTTAACCATATTGAAACGGAGTACACTAAACCTCCGGAAACACCTGCAAGCAATACCAGCGGTGCTCCCGAATCCTCCAGTCAAAATGCCATCATCTTTGGTGTGATCTCGCTGATCCTGGCAATCATTGCCCTGATCCTGATGCAGGTTAACAGCAACCTGAAAAAAATGTCGGATGATGCAGAAGGTATCATTCGCCCCGAGCCGGTTCCTTTCTACCGTAATAAAGTTTACATCACACTCGTAGCCGTAGTACTGTTTGTGTTTGGCGGCTACATGGTTACCAAAGGTGCTATCGGTCTGCAACGTCAGAAAGACTACGAGCCGGTACAACCAATCTTCTACTCACATAAAGTACACGCCGGTATCAACCAGATCAACTGTTTGTATTGCCATGGCAATGCCTGGGAAAGCAAACATGCTGCTGTACCTTCTGTGAACGTATGTATGAACTGTCACAAAACAGTTACTACCTACGAAAAAGGCCCCAAGCTGTATGACCGCGATGGTAAAGAAGTGAATGGTACAGCCGAGATCGCCAAACTTTACGAATATGCAGGATTTGATCCCAAAAATGCCAATGCATGGGATCCCAATAAAGCAAAACCGATTCCCTGGGTTAAGATCCACAACCTGCCTGACCACGTATTCTTCAGCCACGCTCAGCACGTAAGAGCTGGTAATGTACAGTGTCAGACCTGCCACGGCGAAATCACTGCCATGGATGAGGTGCGCCAAGTGTCTGAGCTCAGCATGGGCTGGTGTGTGAACTGTCACCGTCAAACTAAAGTTGACTTCAACTACGACAGCACCAAAGGCAACAAATTCTATAGCATTTACGAGAAATTCCACAACGATATTAAAAACCACAAAATGGATAGTGTGACCGTGGCTCATATCGGTGGCCTGGATTGTCAAAAATGCCACTATTAAGAAAAGAGTGGAAGGCCCGGCCTTCAGATAGCTGAATTTTTTCGAATCGACTAATTTTCAAATTGAAATAAATGAGCCAAAAAAAGTACTGGCAAGGTTTCGGACAGATCAATGATCCCGAAAATTTTCAAAAGAAAGTGGAAGATGAGTTTCGCGAGGAACTGCCTTTTGAAGATTTTGATAATAAAGGCCTGTTGGATGCAAAGGCTCCCAGACGGGATTTTCTGAAATACCTCGGCTTCAGCACGGCTGCCGCTGCGTTTGCAGCAGGTTGTAAAGTGCCTGAGCGCAAAGTGATTCCTTATGCCAACAAACCCGAAAACCTGATACCGGGAGAGGCAAAGTACTACGCTACTACTTATGTGCAGGATGGTGATGTGATACCGGTAGTAGCCAAAGTACGCGATGGCCGCCCTATCAAGATCGAAGGCAATACCCTGGCTTCATTTACCAAAGGCGGTACCAGCGCCAGAGCACAGGCTTCTGTACTGGACCTGTATGATACCAACCGTATCACACACCCCAAACAAAAGAAAGGCGATAAATGGGAAGAAATACCCACTTATGAGCAACTCGACAAACTGGTGGGTGATGCAATGGCCGGCCTGGCCGCCAGCTCAGTAGTACTGCTCAGCAGCACTATTGTATCGCCCAGCACCAAACAGATCATCGCTGAATTTCTCGCTAAATATCCCGGCAGCAAACACGTGACAACCGATGCGGTTTCTTACAGTGGCATGCTGCAGGCCAACGAAGCTTCCGGTTTTGGCCGCAAACTTCCTACTTACCAGTTCGAAGCGGCTAAAGTAATTGTAAGCCTCGGCGCCGATTTCCTCGGCAGCTGGATGAACCCTGTTGAAAATGCACTGGGTTATGGCAAAGGCCGCAAGATCGATGAGAAGGATCCGCAGATGAGCAAACACTACCAGTTTGAAGGACATCTGAGCACAACCGGTGCCAGTGCCGACGAACGCTTCTCTCACCGCCCATCAGAAACCGGTGCTGTGGCACTGGCCCTGCTGGCGGCGCTGGATGCAACGGTAACTGCTCCTGCCATCACAGACAGCAAACTGAAAGCCGGCATTGCAAAAGCTGCTGCTGACCTCGCTGCTCATAAAGGTGCTGCACTGGTAGTAAGTGGCAGCAACGATACCAACGTACAAATTATCGTCAACGCCATCAACCAGGCAGTAGGCGCTTATGGCACTACTATCAACTGGGGCGTTACGTCCAACTACCGTCAGGGTATCGACAAAGACCTGGCCGACCTGGTAGCAGAAATGGATGGTGGCCGCGTGGGTGCGCTGCTTATTGCAGACGCCAACCCCGTATATCACTACCATGATGCAGAAAAATTTGAAAAGGCGCTGGCCAAAGTAAAACTGACTGTTTCCTTTAGCGGCCGCATGGATGAGACCACGGAAAAATGCCAGTTCATTGTTCCCACTCACCATTACCTCGAAAGCTGGGGAGATGCAGAAGCAAAATCAGGTGTGACCAGCTTCCTGCAACCTACCATCAGCCCCCTGTTCAAAACACGTCCTTTCCAGACTTCACTGCTCAAGTGGAGTGGCAACAATACCGACTACTTCACCTATTTCAAAAACTACTGGGTAGCCAAACTGGGTACCGAAGAAGCTTTTGACCGCGCGCTGCAGGATGGTGTGGTAGAAATACCTGCTGCTATCAGTGCCGGTTCTTACAGCAGTGCTGCTGTAGGTGCTGCGGCTACCGCTATCAGCAATGCCAAAAAAGTAAGCGGCGATGAAATCGTTCTGTACCAGAAAGTAGGTATCGGTACGGGTACAGGCGCTGCCAACCCCTGGCTGCAGGAATTACCTGATCCCATCTCCCGCGCTACCTGGGACAACTATGCACTGATCTCCATGGCCAAGGCCGAGGAGCTGAAAATAAAACTCGACAACGATTACGAGTATTATCCTTCTAAACCCGTGATCAAAATCTCTATGCCGGGTAAGAAAGAGGTAGAACTGCCGATCCTCGTAATCCCCGGTATGAATGCCAACACCATTGCCGTAGCCGTTGGTTATGGCCGTAGCGAAGGCTGGGGCAAAACCGCTGCCGGTGTAGGTAAAAACGTATATCACTTTGCTTCTTTCAACGGCACCAACGTTGATTACAGCAATGCAGTGACTGTTGAAAAAACAGGCCGTAAAGAAAAGATCGCACAGACACAGATTCACAACTCCTACGAAGGTCGTGTGGAAGTGGTGCGCGAAACAACACTGGCCAGCTTCAAAAAAGATCCCAACGAGATCGTTCGGTTCCGCCAGGATCTGCTGGATAAATATGCCAAAGGAGGCGACTTCCGCAAAGAAGCAACCCTCTACGGTGTGCATGAGACCCCCGGTTTGAAATGGGGTATGAACATCGACATGAATGCCTGCTATGGTTGTGGTGCCTGCGTGATCGCCTGTCATACTGAAAACAACGTACCGGTAGTTGGTAAGAGCGAAGTGCTCCGCTACCATGATATGCACTGGCTGCGTATCGACCGCTACTTTGTAACGGATGAAAAAAATCCGGATGATCTCAAAGGCGTGGTATTCCAGCCCATGATGTGTCAGCACTGCGACAACGCTCCCTGCGAAAACGTATGTCCGGTGGCTGCTACCAACCACAGCAGTGAAGGTATCAACCAGATGGCGTATAACCGTTGTATCGGTACCCGCTACTGCGCCAACAACTGTCCTTTCAAAGTACGCCGCTTCAACTGGGCCGATTATACAGGTGCAGATAGCTTTGCCAACAACCAGGATCAGAAACTGGTAGGTAAGCTCGATCCTGTAGTTCACCAGATGAACGATGAGCTCACACGCATGGTACTTAACCCTGACGTAACAGTTCGCTCACGCGGTGTAATGGAAAAATGTAGCTTCTGCGTGCAGCGTACACAGGCTGCCAAGCTGCAGGCCAAAAAAGAAGGTCGTCCGTTGCTGGATGGTGAAGCCAAAACTGCCTGTCAGCAGGCTTGTGCCGGCGATGCTATCGTATTTGGTAACGTAAATGATAAGACGAGCCAGATATCACGCGTGCGTGCAGAGAACCCGCAACGCAGCTTTATGGTACTGGAGCAATTGCACGTATTACCCAACGTAACTTACCTGTCTAAAGTGCGCAATACAGATGAGATCATTGAGCCCAAAGGACATCATGCTGCAGCTCCTGCTGCTCATGATACCAAAGAGCCAATGCCTCAGTCAGAGCACCACTAAGAAAAGGTGAATGGGAAAGGGTGGAGGATTAAAGAATCCAACACCTGAGTGCAGAAAAAAAATACCGATACCCGTCTCTTCGGTTTGTTGAAAAAACGGAGTGCCGGAGCGGAAAAAAATAGAACAAGAGAAAGTAAAAAAGGTTGAAGTTTTTTAGCAGTGCTGATAAATCAGGCCTTTTGAACAGAAAATAGCTTTTACATATCTAGGAAATACAACTTATGGGATTACTCAGATACGAATCACAGGCCAGGCCGCCACTGGTAGATGGTACTAAGGATTATCACCAGGTAACAGAAGATATTTGCCGTCCGGTGGAAGCCAAGCCGTCAAAGCTTTGGTGGGTAGGCTTCCTGATCTCGGTTGCATTGCTCATTTTCGGTATCATATCCGTGACCATGGAGGTTATCTATGGTACGGGTCAGTGGAACCTGGGTAAAACAATTGGTTGGGGATGGGATATCACCAACTTCGTATGGTGGGTAGGTATCGGTCACGCCGGTACGCTGATCTCCGCCATCCTGCTGCTGTTCCGTCAGGGTTGGAGAACTGGTGTAAACCGTGCGGCTGAGGCCATGACGATCTTTGCGGTAATGTGTGCCGGTCAGTTCCCCATCTGGCACATGGGTCGTGTATGGGATGCCTTCTTTGTACTGCCTTACCCCAATACCCGCGGTCCACTCTGGGTTAACTTCAACTCCCCGCTGCTGTGGGACGTGTTTGCGATCTCTACCTACTTTACCGTGTCGCTGCTGTTCTGGTACTCAGGTCTTCTTCCTGATCTGGCTACACTGCGTGACCGTGCCAAAGAAAAATGGCGTAAATATTTTTATGGTGTGGCAGCATTTGGCTGGACTGGTTCTACCAAACACTGGCAGCGTCATGAGGCACTCTCACTGGTACTGGCCGGTTTGAGTACACCACTCGTACTTTCTGTACACACAATCGTATCATTTGACTTTGCCACTTCAGTAGTACCCGGCTGGCATACTACCATCTTCCCGCCGTACTTCGTTGCGGGTGCCATCTTCTCCGGTTTTGCGATGGTGCAAACCCTGCTGCTGATTACGCGGAAAGTACTGGGACTCGAAGATTATATTACCGTTGAGCATATTGAGGTGATGAATAAAGTAATCGTGCTTACTGGTTCTATAGTAGGTATCGCTTACCTCACCGAGTTGTTTATGGCCTGGTACAGCCATGTGGATTACGAATGGTTTGCGTTTAAAGAAAACCGTCTGAGCCTCAGCAGCCCTTACGGATGGAGCTACTGGCTTATGATGGGTTGTAACGTACTGTCGCCGCAGATCTTCTGGTTCCGCAAAATGAGAAGAAACCTGCTGCTCACTTTCTTCATGAGTATCCTGGTAAATATCGGTATGTGGTTTGAGCGTTTTGTGATTATCGTTACTTCTGTTTACCGCGATTATCTGCCCAGCTCCTGGAGTACTTATTATACTCCCACCATCTGGGAAGTTGGTTTCTACATGGGTACGTTTGGATTGTTCTTTACCTGTTACTTCCTGTTCTCTAAATTCTTCCCGGTTATTGCGATTGCCGAAATCAAACATATCCTGAAGAAAAATGGTGAAAGCTATAAGGAGCATATGACAGAAGAGGAAGGTGAAACCACGGAAGCATTTGGCGAAAAACACGGTGGCGAGCACCATTAAGAAGCAAGTAATAACTTAAAACTTATTACTCAGAACTTAAAACTGAACAAGAACCTTTGAATTAATTAATATGTCTGTAAAAAAATTTGTGGTTGGAAACTTCTATGATGAAGCAGTTTTGTTTCCTGCGGTGAAGAAAGTTCGCCGTGCCGGTTACAAGATCCACGATGTGTATACGCCTTTTCCGATCCACGGACTGGATAAGGTAATGGGGCTGCGCGATACGAGTCTCCACACCGCCGGTTTCATCTATGGTATTACCGGTACAACCACAGCTGTGAGTTTTATTACCTGGGCACTTACAATTGACTGGCAGATCAACTTTGGCGGTAAGCCATTTTTCTCGCTGCCTGCGTGGATTCCCATCACGTTTGAGCTTACGGTTCTTTTTGCAGCAGTGGGTATGGTGCTTACTTTTTGCTGGCTTTGTCAGCTCGCTCCCTTTGTAAAAAAGGACCATTTCAACCCACGCTCTACTGACGACACTTTTGTAATGGCACTGGAGTGTACTGATAAAACCAATGAAGCCGAAGTGATTGCGTTTTTGAATAGTGTTGGAGCTAAAGATGTATCAGTTGAACATCGTGAGACCGGCTGGTGGCTCGGACGCTACGATCAGGATACAGTTAAGTATGGTAAAAAGACGGAAGCAGCAGCTTAATAATCTTATTATAATTCAGGAGAATGAAGAAGATATTCATAATAGCAGGAATTACAGGAATCATCGCCACACTGGTGGGATGCGGTGGCAATAGCAAGCCCGGCCGTGCTTATATGCCCGATATGGCCTACAGTGTAGCTTATGAAACCTATACAGATGCCAGCGAGCGCCTCAAGCATTCTGGTGTGGAAGGCGGCGAAGTGTACTTCGACGGTAAGCCCGTAGCCGGTACTGTTGCCCGCGGCGATATGCCCGCTTATCCATATAAAAATGATTCGCTGGGTTATGCACTGTCCAAAAATGTAAAAAACCCGCTTGATGCTGCGTCTGTAAATATGAAGAATGCAGAGCGCCTCTACCTGATCAACTGCGGCATATGCCACGGAGCCAAGCTCGATGGGAATGGCCCGTTGTATAACGGTGGTAAAGGGCCTTTTACCGCCATGCCTAAAAATCTGATGGCCGACGATATGAAAGCTCTGGCAGAAGGTACTATGTTTCACTCGATCACTTATGGTATCCGTGCCATGGGTAGCTACGCTTCACAGCTGAGCACCCACCAACGCTGGGAAGTAATTTCTTATATACGCTCCAGGCAGTTTCCTGCTGGTGCCGCAGCAGCAGATACTGCAGCTGCCAAAACCGCTGTTCCTGCAGTAGCCAAAGCGAATTAAAATTTTTGACGAAATAAAAGAATGCTGATGTCACTAAAGCTCAATTTCACTGTTCCCAAGCGATATAACACGATCTCCATCGCGCTGATGCTGGTGGGTATCCTGGCTATTGTGGGCTTGTACATTACCACGCATGGCAAAGGTGGTACGCCAGAAGAGGTTCATCACAACGAAGCCCGTTTCTGGGCCAGCCTGTTGCAAAACAGCGTGTACTTCCTGCTGGTGGTCAATGCCAGTATGTTCTTCATCTGTGCAACAACCCTGGCCTGGGGTGGCTGGCAGATGACCTTCCGCCGTGTACCCGAAGCCATTTCGGTTTGTATCCCCGTGGTTGGCGTAATCTGCGCAGCTATTCTGCTAGCTATTGCTTTTGGCGACAATCATACCATTTACCACTGGACCAGCAAAGAGCATGTGGAGCATGATGCTACACTGTATCATAAAAAAGGGTTCCTTAACACAACCTTCTTTGCTGTTGTAACAGTTCTTACAGTGGTATTGTGGTCTGTGCTGGGCTGGAAAATGCGTCAGCTTTCCCGCAGCCTGGACGAAAACCCCATCGCAAGCCTCGAAGGCAAACGCAAATATCTCTGGAAGAATACTATCTGGGCTGCATTGTACATCGTTGTTTTCGCCCTTACAGTAATGTCTTCTATCCCCTGGCTGTGGCTGATGAGCATCGATGCACACTGGTACAGCACCATGTACAGCTGGTATACCTTTGCCAGCACATTTGTAGCCGGTGTGGCACTTATTGCCCTGTTTGTAGTTTATCTCAAGAATACGGGATACCTGGAGCTTACCAATAATGAGCACCTGCACGATCTGGGCAAATTCATGTTCGCATTCTCTATCTTCTGGACATACCTCTGGTTTAGCCAGTTCATGCTGATCTGGTATGCCAATATTCCGGAAGAGACCGTATACTTCAAACCCCGTGCAGAAGGAATTTACAGCGGCATCTTCTGGTTGATGTTTATCATCAACTTCCTGGCTCCGCTGCTGATCCTGATGAGCCGCGATGCAAAACGTAACTATGGTACCATTACATTTATGGCCCTGCTGATTCTGTTTGGTCACTGGCTCGACCTGTATCAAATGGTATTTCCTGCAGTATCACCTGATCACGTACCTATGATTGTATATGACTTTGGTGTGGCACTGGGTTTTGTAGGAGTGATCATGTTTGTAACAGGTCGCGCACTGGCAAAATCGCCGCTGCTGGCCAAAAACCATCCGCTGATCAAAGAAGGTATCATTCACCATACCTAAGAGAGGTAAAAGGAGAAAGGTAGAAGGAGATAGTGTAGAGTTAGTTGATTGAACGAGTTTTTAATTTGATGTTAAAGAGCATACAGTTATAAGCACATAAGACTTACTACTTATAACTCTTTACTTAAATCTGGATTTTTTAATAGACTATATTATATGCAAACGTTTTTCATCATTGCGATACTGACACTTGGCTTTCTGGTGACATTTCAGATTGCCAAGGCAAGTGAGTATGTAGCTGTCCTGCGTGGCGAAGAAAGATCCCGTAAGCAATCAAATAAGATCAATGGCTTTATGATGCTGATCTTTCTGATTGTAGGCCTGATCGGTGTGTTCTACTGCAATGAAAAGCTGAAAGGCAAAATACTGGGTGCAGCAGACTCCGACCATGGTGTTTACATCGACCGCATGTTGTACATCACCCTGGCCCTTACCGGCTTTGTATTTTTCCTGACACAGATCGCACTGTTCCTGTTTGCCTACAAATACCAGGAATCAGACAAACGTAAAGCGTATTATTTCCCCCACAACAATAAGCTGGAGCTGATCTGGACAGTAATCCCTGCTATTACACTTACTATCCTGGTAGGCTTTGGTATCTTTTACTGGTTCCGTATTACCGGCGACGCTCCCTCCAACTCAATGGTAGTGGAAGTAACCGGCAGCCAGTTTAAATGGGAATTCCGTTACCCAGGTAAGGATGGAGTACTCGGGAAAAAATATTTCAAAGAGATCAATGACGCGAAAAGTAATCCGCTGGGTCAGATATGGGATGATCCCAATAACCATGATGATGTATATGCTACCGGCGAATTACACCTCGTTGTAAATAAACCTGTAAAAATGGTAATTGGTGCCAAGGACGTAATTCATGACGTAGGTCTCCCCCACTTCCGTATGAAGATGGACGCAGTACCCGGTACACCTACCACCATGTGGTTTACGCCTACAAAAACTACCAAGGAAAAACGTATTGAAACCGGCGATCCCGAATTTGTGTATGAGATTTCCTGCGACCAGATGTGTGGTAAAGGGCATTACAGTATGCGTGGTACGATAGTAGTAGAAACCCAGGAAGAATTTGATGCCTGGATGGCTTCTCAGAAACCACAATACGTACGGGCATTTCCTGAAAAAGATCCCTCTGCCAAACCAGTTGCCGATACATTAAAACCGGTTGCTCAACTGGCTCCGGCGATGACAACGGGAGGATCGCACTAATTAATATAATAAAAGACAACACCGGTTGTCATAAAACATAAAAGAGTTATGAGCGAAGCAATGCATGCACACGTAGAAGCTGCCACCGGACATGGTGTTCATCACGACGAGCATAACGGACATGGTCACCATCATCAGTCCTTTGTCTCCAAGTATGTATTCAGCATGGACCATAAGACCATCGGAAAGCAGTTTCTGATCACTGGTATCGTATGGGCCATTATTGGTGGTTTGTTTTCAGTACTCTTCCGTCTGCAACTGGGTTACCCGGGTCAGACCTTTCCTATTCTGGAAACATTCTTTGGTCACTGGGCCGAAGGTGGCATCATTAAACCAGAGTTTTATTACGCCCTGGTTACCATGCACGGTACCGTACTCGTGTTTTTCGTACTCACGGCCGGTTTGAGTGGTACCTTCGCCAACTTCCTTATTCCGCTCCAAATCGGTGCGCGTGATATGGCTTCTCCTTTCATCAACATGCTTTCATACTGGTTCTTCTTCCTGGCGAGTGTGGTGATGCTGGCTTCCATGTTTGTACAAACAGGTCCTGCCAGTGGTGGCTGGACCATGTATCCTCCGCTGAGTGCGCTGGGCCAGGCCAATGATGGTTCAAAAATCGGTGCAGATCTCTGGCTTATCAGTATGGCATTGTTTATTGTATCGTCGCTGCTGGGTGGTCTGAACTATATCTCTACTATCCTGAATATGCGTACCAAGGGTATGAGCATGACACGTCTGCCGCTTACCATCTGGGCGCTGTTCTTCACTGCTGTACTCGGCGTTCTTTCTTTCCCTGTACTGCTGTCTGGTGCTGTGTTGCTGCTGTTTGACCGCAACCTGGGTACCAGCTTCTTCCTGAGCGATATCGTGGTGAATGGTGAAATTCTGCCTAATGAAGGTGGTAGCGCCATCCTGTACCAGCACCTGTTCTGGTTCCTGGGTCACCCTGAAGTATATATCATTCTGCTGCCTGCCATGGGTATGGTATCAGAGATTATGTCGGTGAATAGCCGTAAACCCATCTTCGGTTATATGGCGATGCTGGGTTCGCTGTTTGCCATCGCCATCCTGGCGTTCCTGGTATGGGCTCACCACATGTTTGTAACAGGTCTTAACCCCTTCCTGGGATCAGTATTCGTACTGTTGACCCTGCTCATTGCGGTGCCGTCAGCTATCAAGGTGTTTAACTGGCTTACAACGCTGTGGCGCGGTAATATCCGCTTTACACCCGGTATGCTCTTCGCTATCGGATTCGTGAGCCTGTTTATTTCTGGTGGTTTGACCGGTATCTTCCTGGGTAACTCAACAATCGATATCCATCTGCATGATACCATGTTTGTAGTAGCCCACTTCCACATTGTAATGGGTGTGGCCTCTATGTTTGGTATGTTTGCCGGTATCTACCACTGGTTCCCCAAAATGTTTGGCCGTTATCTCAATACCACACTGGCGTACCTCCATTTCTGGGTTACGCTGATAGGCGCTTACCTTATCTTCTGGCCCATGCACTACCAGGGTCTGGCAGGTATACCCCGCCGCTATCTCGACAAATCCGGCTGGCATTCTTTCAACCAGTTTGGTGATCTGGATAAGATGATCACCGTTGTATCAGTGGTGGTATTTGCCGTACAGCTCATGTTTGTATTCAATTTCTTCTATTCCATATTCAAAGGCCGTAAAGTAACAAGTACTAACCCCTGGGGTGCTACCACCCTTGAGTGGACTACTCCCATCAACCCCGGTCATGGTAACTGGGAAGGCGAGATACCCGAAGTACACCGCTGGGCTTATGACTATGCTAAAGATGGTCGCGACTTTATTCCGCAGACGGAGCCAATTGGCAACAACGAAAGCGCCCATTAATCAGGTACTCCTCCGGAGAGGAGTATCATAGTGAGGAAAAGAAAAGTGAGTTAAATACGAAACCAACGAAAGTGTGAGATGCAGAAGATCAAAGATTATTTACAGCTAATCAAGCTTTCGTTAAGTATAATGGTGGTGTTTAGCAGCGTAGTGAGTTACCTGCTGGCGCCCCGGGTAGTGGAGTATGAATGGAGGATGATAGGTTTGCTCTTTGTAGCTGGGATGTTGGTTACAGGCAGTGCCAATGCCATAAACCAGGTAGTGGAGAAAAAGACCGATGCGCAGATGAAACGTACCGGTAACCGCCCCATTGCCTCGGGCCGTATGTCAGAAGCTGAAGGATGGGCCTTTGCTATAATCACCGGACTTATCGGTGTATGTATGCTGGGTTATTTTTTCAACTGGCTGTCGGCAATGGTGGCCGCTTTTAGTCTGTTTTTGTATGCGTTTGTCTATACACCCATGAAAAAAGTAAGTTCCATGGCCGTGTTGATGGGCGCTGTTCCCGGAGCACTTCCCTGCCTGATAGGCTGGGCAGCGGGCGACGACAGATTATCACTGGGTGGCTGGGTGTTATTTGCCCTCCAGTTTCTGTGGCAGTTTCCGCATTTCTGGGCTATTGCCTGGATCGCTCACAGCGACTATTCGCGTGTTGGATTTAAACTGCTGCCGGCCGATAAGGGACCAACAAAGTTTACAGCACTGCAGACGGTGATCTATTCCCTGCTGCTGCTGCCGGTAACAATGGTACCTTATTTCACAGGTATGTGCTCGTACAGCGATCTGTCTGGTCAGATCAGTCTGGCACTGGTAGTACTGGCAAACCTGTTTATGATCGGACGTAGTGTAAGGCTGTACCAGACAATGGAAGTAAGCGCAGCACGTAAAGTGATGTTTGGAAGCTACCTGTATCTGCCAGTTGTTTTGCTGGCGCTCTTATTGAGTAAAAATTGATAACAATAAACGTGAGATGGAAATCGTGACAACGCCACAACGAAAAAAGATACACCCCCATAAGTTTACTCTTTGGGTGGCTATCGGGAGTATCCTGATGATGTTTGCAGGGCTGACCAGTGCTTTTATTATCAAGAGCAACATGGTGGGCTGGCGTGAAGTAGCTATGCCACGTATTTTCTGGGTGTCAACCGCAGTAATGCTGGCCAGTAGCCTTACCATGCAACTCGCTCTTAAAGCATTTAAAGAGCGGAAGATGATCAACTACAGATCGCTGATTGCGGTCACTTTTACGCTGGGTGTGGCATTTGTGATCATGCAATGGGTGGGTTTCAGGGAACTGTGGGAAGTAAAACGGATCTATTTTACCGGCAGCACCGGTGCCGGCCAGTTTTTGTACGTGATCTTTGGTCTGCATGGACTGCATGTAGTGGGAGGAGTGATAGCATTGCTGGTAATGTTTATTAAAGCATTCTTTGGAAAAACAAAAAATTACAGCTCAGTACCCGTAGAAGTAGCAGCCACTTACTGGCATTTTGTGGATTTGCTTTGGGTATACCTGTTTGTATTTTTCCTGGTAATCGGATAATAAGCCGGCCATGGCCGGATGAAATAAATAGAGAGAAATAAACGATTTCGCGAATAAAAAAAGCAACATGGCGACAACAGCTACAGCGCAACAAACGAAATGGTGGAGTGGAGGGAAAAGCCCCTTCAATATGGAGTATGGCAAACTGATGATGTGGTACTTTCTGATGAGTGATGCCTTCACCTTCGGCGCTTTCCTGATTTCTTATGGCACTATCCGCTTCAGCCAGAACTTCTGGCCCGATCCCAACGTGGTGTTCAATGCTGTTCCGGGGCTGGGTCATAATGACCTTCCCCTGGTTTTTGTGAGTATAATGACCTTTATCCTGATCATCAGCTCGGTGACAATGGTACTGGCTGTGCATGCAGGTCATAAGGGAGACAAACAGGGCGTGATCAAATGGCTGGCCTGGACAATCGTAGGCGGTATAGCGTTCCTTTCCTGCCAGGCATGGGAATGGCATCACCTGATCACCGGTGTTCACCCCACACTGATTGATGGTAAAATTGAGTTCATTGGTCAAACCACCACACATAACCCCTGGGGTCAGCTGGTAGACGGTGCAGCACTTACAGAAGCACTTAATAATTCATCGCAGCATACGCTCGCTACTCTGGTACATGAGCATCATGCCAACATGAGCCATGCCGACCTGATGGGTAAGAGTAAAGAAGAACTAATCGGTATGCTGAATATTGCTGAGATGCATATACGCGAAAAAGGACCTGTTGCTTTTGGCGGTTACTTCTACGGCATCACCGGCTTCCACGGCTTCCACGTATTCTCCGGTGTGATCATCAATATCGTAATGCTGATTATGGCCCAGAAGAATGTATTCCAGCAACGTGGTCATTACCTGATGATCGAAAAGGCCGGTCTTTACTGGCACTTTGTAGACCTGGTATGGGTATTTGTATTCCTTTGCTTCTATCTGATCTAACCTGATTTCAGTTATTTATAAAACGAATTTGTAAGAAATGGAACATCAAGCAATATCATCAGAAATTACGTTCGAGCACCATACGGATGATGCCACTTTTAGAAAAAAGGTAGTAAGAACTACCATTTTACTAACTGTGATCACAATAATTGAACTCATTCTCGGTGTGGGCATTTACCTTATTCATAAAGGTCCTGACCCCAATGCTATGCTAGTCTTGTTTTTTAAAGGACTGGTATGTATCCTGACCCTTGCCAAGGCTTATTATATTGTATCAGTATTCATGCACCTCGGCGATGAGATCCGCAATATGATCATGACGATCGTAGTGCCCCTGCTGTTGTTCATCTGGTTTATCATTGCGTTTATTGTAGATGGCAACTCCTACAAAAACCTGCGTAATACTTACGACAAACATTTCCAGGAAACAACCACACCAAAGCCGCATCATGGAGCAGAAAAGGCGCCGGTGGCCGAGCCGCAACCCGGCAAGCAATAAAGTGTTTTGAAAATTATTGTACCACCGGTTTTTTTGTGCTGAACAAACAAAAGGACCGGTGGTTTTATTTAAGGGAATGTGAGCCCCGAAAACTGAAACGAAGTGAATAAGACAGCCCTCTATGCAATACTACTGGCCGCACTGGTGCCGCTTATCTCTTACCTCATTGTAAAAAAGGTAAGCGATGATACAATCCTGATGCCCCGTCATTATTTGCCAGACAGCACTACCACTACCATCCGGGATGGGAAAAAGTATACCGATACAGTTTGGCATAAGCTGCCTTCTATTGAACTGACCAACCAGCTGGGTCATAAAGTGACCTGGAATGATCTGAAAGGGAAAGTTATCATCGCCGATTTTTTCTTTACACACTGCCCTACTATTTGCCCGGCTCTTACCTCCAATATGCGCCGGCTGCAACAATCCATTACCAATGCACAGCGTGTAGGAGACAAAACACCCGATTTTCTTCATTTTATTTCCATCAGCATCGACCCCGAGCGCGATTCCGTGCCGCAACTCAAACACTGGGCCGATCGCTTTCAGATCAATCCGGAACAATGGTGGCTGCTTACAGGAGATAAAAAACAGATTTATGATTTTGTGATTAATGACCTGAAACTGGGATTGGTTGACGGTCATGGCGTAGATACCAGTTTTATCCATACAGACCGGTTTGTGCTGATCGATACCAATTTGCATGTACGCGGCTATTACCGCGGACTGGATACGGCCGAACTGGCCAACCTTTCAACAGATATTATTCTGCTTAGTAAAGAAAAGGATCCCAAAGCCCGCAGCTTTTTTGCCGGTAAACTACAGATAATGGCTGTAGCGTTTCTGTCGGCAATCATCGGTGTGGGATTATTAATATATATACTAAAAAGAAGAAAAAGCTGATGTTACCTGCCGCCTGGAAAAAGAATGATAAAAAAGCCAGCGTACTGATCCTGGTTTTTTCTGTAATTGTGTTTACAGCTGTAGTAGCGCTGAGCCGTGTTAAATTAAATGCAGACCTGGGTTTTGATATACACATATTTGCCCGCATCAATGCAATTATAAACTCAATAGTATCGGTATTGCTGGTGGTGGCTCTCCTGGCAGTGAAATCAAAGCGATATACGCAACACAAAAAACTGATGCTGACAGCTATGTTTCTGTCGGTATTGTTTCTGGTCAGTTATATCTGCCACCACCTGCTGGCCGGCGATACGATCTTTGGTGATCTCAATCACGATGGCATACTAAGTGAAGCAGAGAAATCGCATGTGGGCAGTGCGCGGATCCTATATCGTCTTGTTTTATTTACCCATATACCGCTGGCTGGTCTTATACTGCCGTTCATTCTTTTTACCGCCTATCGCGCCATGGTGGGCGAGTGGGAAAAGCACAAAAAACTGGCACGTATTACCTGGCCTGTTTGGTTGTATGTGGCTATTACTGGAGTGCTGGTGTACTGGATGATCAGCCCGTATTATTAAGGTGAAGGGTACAGGGTAAAAGCAAAAGGGTGTTCCTGACCTCTGGTCTTTACCTTTTTTCTTCTACGTAAGGAGTGCTGGTACATTGGATGAAAGGCCCGTATTATTAAGGTGAAGGGTATAAGGTATTCTGCCCTCTACCGTCTGCCGTTCTCCTTATACCTAAAAAGAATCAAGTTCTGCAGACGGATCCCAAAAGAGCTCCTTAAAATTCACAACCATATCATTTTTCACTTTCACGCCTTCCTTTTTTAATAGCTTTTCCATTGTATCGCCACCAAAATGGTGTTTGCCACTCAGCATGCCATTGCGGTTTACTACACGATGAGCGGGGACTTTAGGTTTTATATTTCCGGCTCCATTCATTGCCCAGCCCACCATTCTGGCAGATAATTTAGTGCCCAGGCAGGTAGCAATGGCTCCATAAGAGGTAACGCGACCGCGCGGTATCTGGCGGGCCACCTCATATACCTGCTCAAAAAAGATGGACTCCTGACGACCACCAGGCGTAATGCTTCGCGGCTTTTCGGGACTAGATTTTTTTCTTGTAGCCATACAGGAAAGTTAAGTATTTGATGGCTTGTCTGATACGGACTGGTTTTGTCTCAATACGCTGCGCCGGGGTTCAGGCACCCGTTCATAATCGTAGGGACAGTGTTTGCACCCACTGCCGCAGCAATAACCACGCTCCAGGTGAAAGCGGGCCGTAAGTACAATCAGGCCCTGCTCGTTGATATAATAATGTATGCCTTCAATCCAGTTCTTCATTTTCCAGTAATTGCTTTAATGCAATATCCTTCGATGCATCGGGCAACTCAGGCGGTAATGTAAAACACAGGTAATGCACCCGCCTGCTGCCGGCAATATCAAGCGATTCGTAGTAGGTGCGGATCTGCAGATCCGGCTGCAGGTCAGATCGCTGATAGAGATCATCCGTATCTTCTATTAATGTACAGCCATACTGGCTGATCACGAGTTTGGTGAAATGATACAGGTTGGGGCTGTCTGTCTTCAGATGTATGTAACCCCCGGGCTGCAGAAATTGTTGATACAGGCGCAGAAATTTTGGATGCGTCAGTCTTTTGCGGGCTTTGGAAGGGCGTAGTTGTGGATCGGGAAAAGTGATCCATATAGCTTCCACTTCTCCTGGTGCAAAGTAGGTGGGTATCTGGTCTATCTGGGTGCGCAGGAAAGCTACATTGCCCAGGTTTTCCTTTAATGCCTTTTTTGCACCCACCCACAGGCGATGGCCTTTCAGATCAACGCCGATAAAATTACGCTGCGGGTAAAGTCTACCCAGCCCTACCGCATATTCTCCTTTGCCACAGGCCAGTTCAAGCGTAAGCGGGTGTGGATTGCCAAAATGTTTATCCCAGGCGCCAGCCATTCCTTCGGGGTACTGCAATACATTGGGCAGGCTGAGAAGCTCTTCAAAACGAATCAGTTTTTTGTGTCCCATTAGCCGGCAAAGGTAAGTCAGTGCATAGAAAGCCGGAGGCTAGAATTTCATCAGGAGCCCGATTCCCACCAGCGATTTGAGCTGCATGCGGGCTCCCTCACCGGTTTTTCCAAACAGCCGTACATCGTCATCATAGATCATATCAAGACTGTAGGTCATAGAAAGCACTTTAGAGAGCTTCACATTGAGTACATTGGTCATATAGAGATCAATGTTTTGGGGGTTGCTTTTATAGTTGGAGAAAAGATCCAGACGTCCTTTGTAGGTTACGATCTTATTAAATTCCTTAAAGTAATTGATGGAGGCAAAAGCACCCACTTCGGTATTTACATGACTACCCGTATCAACGCCGTAGAGGCCACGTGACGAAAGGGTATCGTCCTTTACAATGGTCCAGCGCACGGTGGCTGGTGATACAAATATCGACAGGTTGCCGGTAGGTTTGTAATCAAGACCGGGGCTAAACAGTACATAAGCTGGTGAGAGGAAAGCTGAAGAAAAAGTCTTCACCTCTTCGGGATAAGTATAGCCTTTAAACAACTGGCTGCGGAAGTTGACGAGCCCGGCTACATTCAGTTTGCTGTTGAGCGCATAGCCATATTTTGACAGGATATCGATACGGTCATCATTTTTACGGCTGCCCAGGCTGGTGGTGCGTACATAACCCAGATTGAAGTCAAGCGTATTATCCCAGCTGTGTTTATCCTTTTTATAAAACGCAAACAGGCTGAGTACAGAATTGATGGAAAGGGTAAAGTCATCACCGCCGGCGGCCCAGTTGCTCAACGAGCCCTGGGAGATATTAATGCCATAAAGACCCCCTTTTTTCCAGGTTTTTTGGGCCGTATCGGCCGGATCTTTTGAAATAGAGCGTTCAGAGTCCTGGCGCAGTTTTTTTATGGTCTGATCCTGAGCCATTGTAAATGTGGAAACAGTGATAAGGAATAACAGAAAACCTGTCTTTTTCATACAGTATGGTTTTAAGCGGCAAATGTACGGCGATAGGATGCGAACGGAGGTAAAACGGTTGGGTAGAGGGCAAAAAAAAGCCTGCAAATCAGAAGACCCACAGGCAAACAATCACATGAGAAAAAGCAGCTGTAGGGGGAGGAGTCGAACCTCCACGAGGCAGTTAGCCATAATGCAAATTCCAGTGGTCAACCCTGGTCGGCCAGCCGAAGCCAGCCGGCTCTACATTACGTTTATCCTGTTATCCCCACCCCCGAGACGAGAGGGCATGTCTGCCAAAAATTTCATCACCCCACAGTATAAAGCCGAGTACAGACTGATTGTGATCTGTTACTAAGCGGTGTATCAAAGAGCGTTTGATAGAACAAATATAGCACAATCGGCCTTTTATTTCCAAAATATTCAAAGATTATTTTGAAAATATAGAGAATGTTCAAATATTTGCACCTATTAATTGAAAAACTCAAAAAGAGATGGAAAAATCGGCCGCTAAATTGAATCTCGACAAGCTCGACCTCGATATCATCCTGCACATGATGGAAAATGCAGAAATATCTTATGCCGATCTCGGTAAAAAACTCTTTGTATCAGGCGGTACCATCCATGTACGGATCAAAAAGCTGCAGGAAGCAGGTGTTGTAAAAGGTACAAAACTAAGTGCAGATCTTAAGCTGCTGGGTTATGATGTCATTGCCTTTATTGGTATTTACCTGAAAGAAAGCTCTCTTTACGACACCGTGGCCAAAGAGCTGCAGAAAATTCCCGAAATCGTGCGATTAAACTATACAACCGGTAACTACAGCATGTTTGCGGAAATTGTATGTAAGGATATTTCTCAGCTACGCCATGTGCTGCATGACCAGTTGCAAAAGATTAAAGGCATAGAACGGACAGAAACATTTATCTCCCTGGAGGAAAGTTTTAGCAGAAATGTACGGGTGGGGACGTAAAAAGTTTAAAGATATAAAGGGCTAAGAGGCTCACTTTTAAACCTTTATACTTTTATACCTTTTTTGGGTCAGGTTTTGGGATATAGCTGTTTATTGTTACCTTCGGTATCGTGTATTTAAAACACATTTCATGCGAGCCATATTTTGCACCTTTTTGTCGGTAATGTTGACTATTTCCATTTTATCATGCGGAAAAGGTGGTGGCAACTCGCCTGACCCTAACCCTCCTGCAGAAGCTCCGCTTGTTGTGGTAACAGACCCGGCTGTAAACGCTGTGCAGCCACCCGCACCAGCTCCCTATACGGTGAAAGTAACAGTAACATCTTCAATGCCTGCCAATGGTGTTAAAATAGAAGTAACTGCCCGCAAAGATGATGGATCAGGAGCCAGTCCTTTTTTTACCAATACGCTTAATACCAGTTCTGCCATGAGTACGATCACTATCACCGGCACTCCGGCTAATACACAGTGCCTGGTAGAGGTGAAAGTAACTTCACGCTCCACGGCCAGTAATACGTGGACCGGCACTTACCGTTTCTCCAGTAAATAACTATTGAGGGATAGCTTCTGTAAATATGGTGGCACCGGACAAATCGAAATAGGTGCATGTAAGTGCATCGAGATTTACCACCCATTTTTCCACTCCTGCTTCGGCAGATTGACGGCAAAAGGTTGGATAATCTGATTGGCCATGCTGATGAGCTTTGAGATCGATAGCAAACTTCGCCGCATTAGTTTTTTCTGCAATCTTCAGTACCGCATATTTGGATGGAGAATGAATGGTATACCCGTCTGCTCCGAAATAAGTTGTATGCCCGTCTTTTACAAAAGTCTCATACTGTAAAACACCGAGCTGCTTCAGGTCATGGATATAAGCAGGAAAATCGGCGCCGGATTTTACCAGGGCATGTGCAGATGTGATTTGCTGAAGTGTAAACATATACAATGGTTAATGTTAAAAATAATTCTGATTGTATGCTGTTTACAAAGTTCTGGCCTGAATGGATGCTGGAATTGTAAAAAATCGTTTTTATAAAAAACGTCGGAAGTTTTCTGGCGTATCTCCTGCATATTGTTTAAAGTTCCTGATAAAATGCGCCTGGTCAAAGAACTGATGTTCGTAACAAAGATCAGTGAGGGAGCGTGCCTGATCCAACTCTTTCAGCACATTATTAAAACGAATGATGGAGGAAAACTTCTTGGGTGTGGTACCTACCAGCCGGCGGAATCTTTTTTCCAGCGCGCTGGGGCTAATCAGGAGTTTCTTTTGCAGATCGCTTATTTTAAGATGCCCTCCGGATGCGTAGATTAACTTCACTGCTTCTATAACCAGTTTATCCCGCTGACTCTCTTTTAAATGCCGCAGCAGAAACTGCTCCACAACCCGGATGCGCTGTCTGTCGTCTGCTGCAGCAGCCAGTTTTTCCTTTGTATCGGTTACCTGCTGCCGGTCAAAAACTTCCTCGAGTGAAATACTCTGATTAAACAACTCGTTGGCCGGACAGGAACTGAAAGCAGCCAGCCCGTGTGCAGTAAAAAAGATCAATATGGTACCAATATCCGGAGTATGCTGAAATACTGCAGGGCGATCAACCAGGCCGGTTATGCCTGCAGCGGTCAGGTTTGTTTTCACCCCATTATTTAAACGCGCCAGCTGTCCCCTGTATTGAAACCCAATAACAAGGTCTGTACCCGGAAAAACCTTGTAAGTGTGCGCATCGGTATTTTCTGAGATTATAAAATGCCTGATATAGGGCTTTAGCGCGTCCTGTGGTATGAATTTTTCAAATCTCATAGAGCCCTCATTGATTATACTATCATCGCACCTGCAATGCATCCCGAAGTCCGTTGCCCAGCAAATTAAAAGCCAGCACCAGCAGCATAATTGCAATACCCGGAATAAGAGCCAGCATCGGATTTTGGGTGATGATGAAATTGTAGTTTTCATTGATCATCAGCCCCCAGCTGGGTTGAGGCGGTTGTACGCCGATACCCAGAAAGCTAAGACCGGCTTCAATAACGATAGCCGAAGCAAAATTGGAAGCAGCAATTACGATGACCGGACCCAGGATATTGGGCCAGATGTGCCGTACAATGGTACGGAGTTGCGAAAATCCGAGAGCTCTTGCAGCTTCCACATATTCCAGCTCACGCACGGCGAGGATCTGTCCCCTTACCAATCTTGCTACACTTACCCACATGGTCATGCCTACTGCAATGAATACCTGCCAGAAACCACGTCCCAGTACCAGGGTGATCGCAAAAACCAGTAAAAGGGTTGGAATACTCCAGATCACGTTGATGAACCACATGATAATATCATCCGTACGCCCTCTGAAATAACCGGCCAGTGAGCCCAGCAATAGTCCGATAGATAATGAGATAATGACGGTGATAAGACCCACACTGAGGCTTACTCTTGTGCCCAGCAATAACCGGCTCAGCAAATCACGGCCAAACTTATCGGTGCCCAACCAGAATGTTTGCGTAATCAACGGCGTTGGTGCCAGTTGATTTTTATGATATACCCGGGCTTCCGTAACACCCTCATCAATAAATTTTTCAACGCGCACAGAATCGCCTTCAATATGTGCTGCTGATACAGGAACATAATAATAAGCATCCTCCTGCCCATTGAGTAAACGGGTAAAGAAACCTGCTTTTTTCACCGGCCTTTCCTTTTTTACCAGTACGAAGCGTTGTTGGAAGCCGGGCTTTTTGCCTCCTATTTCCACGATTTGCCGGTTGCTGTTAGGCGATCCGTCGGGCGCCAGCATATAAGCGGATATTGCAGTGAGCAGAGCCAGCCCAATTACAATCAAACCACCCATGGCCGTTTTGTTTTGCCGGAGGCGGTTCCATGCAGCACGTTGAAAAGAAACAGAAGATTGGCTCACAGTACAAAATAAGATTCAAGATAAATGAAAAGTAGAAGGGTTTAAAGTTTAAAAGTAAACGCAGTTAAAACCTTTATGCTTTTAAACCGGTTACCTGACCTTCCTGCCCTTCCACTCATATTGTCCTTTTTGGCCCAGCAAACCGGCTGTGAGTGTGTAGAGGATATGAAGCGGCTGCAGAAAGAAAAAGTACTTTAACAGGCGCTGCATGCCAAAAAACCGCGAGATGCTGATCACGAAGGGAAGTTCTGCCAGCGTTTTACCAACCCATAGCAATGCCGCCAGCAACCACCATCGGGGATGCCAGCAGCCAGCTATCAGCAGTACTGGAAAACAGAGATTAAACAGAAAAACCAGCAACATAACCGCTTTTATGCGCATGTCCATATAATGACCCGCTTTGCTGGCCCACCGTATCCGTTGCTGCAAAAAAGTTTTCCAGTTGGGTTCTGTTTCTGTATACACAATGGCTTCAGCAGATAAAAGATAGCCGGCTTTGCCGGGATAGTGACGTGCGATTTTGTGCATCAGCAGCATATCATCACCGGAAGCAATATGGTCTATGCCGGCAAAACCACCCACGGCTTCAAAGGCACTGCGGCTGTATGCCTGGTTTGCCCCATTACTCATACTATAAAGCCGGCGGTGTACCGCTACAGCGGTAATACCCTGTAACACGGCAAAATCGTAGGACTGGAAAACTGCCAGCAGGCGATTTGAATAACGCATGGCTACCGGTGCAGCGATGTATACATAATTATTCGTCTCGTAAAAAGACACGAGAGTGGCCAGCCAGCCGGGGCCCATAAAACAATCCCCATCGGTCGTAATAATGAGTTCTCCGCGGGAGGCCTGTATGCCTGTTTCCACCGCTTTTTTCTTATAAGAGTTAAGGGAGTCTGACTGCAGATGGAGGAGCTTTACCTTTTCGTATTGCTCCACAATTTGAACAGTGTTGTCGTCCGAATTGTCGTTTATAACAATAATTTCTATTAAATGTGCCGGATAATGCTGGGCGAGTAGTGACTCGATAAGGCGGCCTATATGCGCAGCTTCATTGCGGACCGGAATAATAATGGAAACCCGGGTGTGCGGAGGAGTGCTGTTTTTTTTGAAAACGGGAATCTGTACCCAGCAGTAGCAGTAATATACCAGCAGGGTTGAATAGACAGCAAACAACAGGGCAATGATCAATGCTAATACCATGTATGCGGGCAAAGCTAGGTAAATGATGCTTAGGACATCAGGCTATCTGCAATGGCTTTTCCATGCTTTTCATGCAATACCTGATGACCAGACTCGATAATGGAAATATGACAAGAGGATTCTATTCCTTTGCTGAATCTGTATCCGGGGCCTGGTAAAATAATGCGGTCATGACGTCCGTACAATAACCTGACCGGCGTTTTATTTTCAGTTACGGCATTCCGTATTTTCTTTAGCCGGGGTTTAATGTGGCGAAGACAGTGCCAGCGGGCATATAACAACCGTCTTACTTCTCCATTACCGATATAATAGTTCACAAATTTGAAAATACTGGTATTGACCCAACCCAGCCGGTTAAACAATCGCAATAATCCAAAAAACCACGACGGTTTTTTCATCGTAAAGGCAAACAAGCGGTTACCGGCTATTGTCTGTGTACTGAGCCAATACCAGAAATTCACCTTCAATCCATCTGGTGCCAGCAGTACCACACGCTCAACCTGGGAAGGGATAACCTGGTACAACTGCAGCGCCATCCTGCCTCCCAGGCTAAAACCCAGCAAAGAAAATGTTGGTTCTGAATTATGCGGGCGAAAACCGCCTGATGATAATAGTTGCGAGCAGACTTGCAGCAGATCAGCTGGTTCAAAGGCTTTTTTCTCCAGCCATTGCGTATTGCCGTGATAGGGCAGGTCTATGGCCAGAAAACTATATTCCTTTCCGGCCAGCTGCTCCAGGAATGAAAAAGCCATTCCACTTTCTCCATACCCATGAAAACAAAGCACTATCCGGTCTCCGTTTCCAAACCGGTACCAGGCTATTTGGGAAGATTTATATGCTAAAAACTGCTGTTGCAACGGCTAAAATTAGCGGCAAAAGAAAATTTGAACAATTCAAATTTAATAGTATTTTTGGATAGTTGCACAAACAACTGTATGCCAAACAACCATTTTAAGAAAGGGGAACTGTATAGCTTTATTACTGGTAAAGCTTCTACTGCTATTGCCCGGCGGCTGCAAAAAAAATTCAACCTGGCCGGCCTGAATATTACTATAGAGCAATGGAGCGTATTGTATCATTTATGGAAAGAAGACGGGCAAAGTCAGCAGCAATTGTGCAATGCTACTTTTCGGGATAAACCCAGTATAACACGGCTGGTTGATAATCTCGAAAGGTTAAACCTGGTTAAGCGGGTGCCTTCGGAAAGTGATCGGCGCATTAACCTGATCTATCTGACCCGTCAGGCACAGAAGCTGGAGGAAGAAACAATGCAGATCGCAGATGAGACGCTGAATGAAGCGCTGCGCTCCGTATCTCCCGACAGGGTTGATGTGTGTAAAGAGGTGTTGCAGATAGTATATGATAACCTCAAGTAAGGATCAACGGAATACATTACAACTTATAACTTAAAACAGAATACCATGAGTGCTGCCACTGAATCCAAACAGGTATTGAAAGGAGGAGAATGGCTGGTTCGTGAATCAACTCCTGCCGATACATTTACTCCGGAAAATTTTTCCGAAGAGCAAAGAATGATCCGCGATATGTGTGATCAGTTTCTGGATGCGGAGATTTATCCCATCCTGGACCGGATTGATTCACTCGAACCAGGGTTAATGAAGTCGCTGGTAAATAAGGCAGGCGACCAGGGTCTGCTCTCTGTATCATTTCCTGAAGAGTATGGTGGTCTGGGAAAAGATTTTGTGACCTCTACTATTGTAAATGAATACCTGGGTGCAGGTCATTCTTTTTCGGTAGCCATTGCAGCACATACAGGTATCGGCACGCTGCCGATTCTTTATTTTGGTACACCCGAGCAGAAACAGAAGTATATTCCCAAGCTCATTACCGGAGAATGGGCGGGTGCCTATGGTCTTACCGAGCCTAATAGCGGAAGTGATGCGCTGGGCGCAAAAACCACAGCCAAACTCAGCGATGACGGGAAGTATTATCTCCTCAATGGTCAGAAATGCTGGATCACTAATGGGGGATTTGCCCAGGTATACACGGTATTTGCCAAAGTGGATGGCGATAAGTTCACGGCTTTTATTGTTGAGCGTGGCACTGAGGGATTCACCCAGGGGCCCGAAGAGCATAAGATGGGAATTAAAGGCTCGAGCACTGTGCAACTGTATTTTCAGGATGCGAAAGTACCGGTGGAGAATGTACTGGGCGAGATTGGTAAGGGACATCGCATAGCTTTTAATATCCTGAATATCGGCCGTCTTAAACTGTGTGCAGCCGCAACGGGAGGTGCCCGCAGGGCGCTGACCAACACAGTAGAGTATGCCCGTACACGGGAACAGTTTAAGCAACCCATTTCCAACTTTGGTGCTATCAAGCATAAGCTGGCTGAAATGGCCATCCGGATTTTTGTTTCCGAATCGGCATTGTACCGTACCGCCGACTGGATTGATGAGAAGGAAAAAGAATTGCTGGCAGCGGGTAAGCCTTTTAATGAATCGCTGTTGGGAGCGGCAGAAGAATATGCCATTGAATGTGCGATGCTGAAGGTATACGGAAGTGAGATACTCGATTTTGTGGTAGATGAGGGAGTACAGATTCACGGCGGCAATGGGTTCAGCGCCGAGTACAACATCTCACGCGCCTACCGCGATAGCCGTATCAACCGTATTTATGAAGGCACCAACGAAATTAACCGGCTGCTTACACTTGACATGACTTTGAAACGTGCCATGGGTGGCCGTCTTGACCTGATGGGTCCTGCTATGGCTGTTCAAAAAGAGCTGATGAGTATTCCCGATTTTGGCGCGGCTGACGAAGCTCCATTTGCAAGCGAGCAAAAACTGGTTGCCAATCTTAAAAAAGCTATTCTGATGACGGCTGGTGCAGCTGTTCAGAAGCTGATGATGAAAATTGAAAGTGAGCAGGAGGTTTTAATGAGTCTCGCTGATATGGCCATTGAAACTTTCAATGCAGAAAGCGTATTGCTGCGGGTAATGAAAATGACAGCAGCCAACGGTGAGGAAGCCAGCCGTCTGCACCAGGATATTATGCGCACCTATCTGTACGATGCAGCTGACAGGGTAAATAAAGCAGGTAAAGACGCTATCAATTCATTTGCTGAAGGCGACGAACAGCGAATGATACTTATGGGTCTTAAACGCTTTACAAAGGCAGATCCATTCAATTCAAAAGATGCCCGCAGACGTATTGCCGATAAAATGATTGCCGAAGGCCGTTATTGTTTCTAATGCCAGCGGTCTGAATCGAAGTTTAAAGCGACTGTTTCGAAAGGATCAGTCGCTTTTTCGTCATCATGTCCGTAAATCTCTTTCAGCTCTTCGCGCGTAATACGAAGCTCTTCCAGCTGTTTTACTCTTTTTTGCTCAAAATAAATGCCGGCGCTCAGGCTTACAGAAGTAAGTGTAACGATCAGGAACTGAATAAGGTCTGCATCGTGCTGGTAACCGGCATCTGCAAAAACACGGACTCCATAAATGTACCCCAGGCCAATGGCGGCAAATAAAAGGGACGAAACAATCAGGGCCTTACCAAGGGCCTTCTGATAGGTGATGGTGAGTTTTACCTGGTGTACAAAGAAGATAAGTGCAAAGGAAATTGTCAGGGCCAGTGTTGCTCCCGACAATACGTTTACTTCATAAGATGAAACTCCAAAAATCAGCACGGCCAGAATCTCAATGCTCAATACGGAGTAGAAAACCCAATGCATACGCCGGCGCAGCAATACAGTCCGGCTGAAATAGGTCAGGAAAAGGAAAATAAGTGGAGCTACCAGCAGATTCTGGATAATGTTTTGTATCAGGTGTGCGTGTCCGCGAAGAGGAATATAATTAAGCAGAAGCAGGTTGCAGATAACCAACAATGAGAGATAACCCAACAATGCCGGAAAGGCTCTGTATAAAGACAGGCGATAAAACAGTATAAGCGCAAAGGGTATAAGTAGTGCAACCGTTGCTATTATTCCCATCAATTCAAAAAAACTCATCATTGGTCAGTTTTTCTTATAGGATCAGGATATGGATCATATCAAACATATGGTCGGATATGTTGATACAAAATTAACGCGCAACTAGCCTACATAGTGCTAAAAAATAATGGTTTATGCTAAAATTCAGTAAAACCTTGTTCTTATTCCGTAGAATTACTAATCTACCGGATAAGTGGTTTTTGCGAAAAGGAAAGAAGAGTTACGATGAGGAGGTGAAAAGAGTTTAAAGGTTTAAAAGGTATGAAGGAGGAAGGTAGAGGGTAAGGAGAAGAGAGACATGCAAGACGGGGGCGGTTGGGTTTAAAGTGCTTCTTACGGTCAACTGTTAACTGTACACCGTCCACTAATCTACGGGATAGGGCTCTCCCCTGTGGCAGGTTCTGCAATTAACAATATTGAGATACTCTGGCCGCATTGTAGTATCGTAGTAAAAATTCTTTTTATTAATATCGATGGTCATGCGGATCATTTTCCGCGCATTTTCTTTCATTTCATTCTTATCTGCAGCATAATCGAGACTGTCAGCATAGCCAGCCACGGGAGAATGACAGAAGCTGCAACCGATACCCAGTGCCTTATTATATGAATTCATGATGCTGTCCATTTTTGCTTCGCTGATGTCTTTTGGCAGCACCTGCAGGTTTTTAAACTTGCCGGCGGGTGGGCGTACAGCGGCAATACCGGCTCCTACCAGGCTGGTGATGACCAGGATTGCAAGCAGGTGTTTGGAGATTGTCATGAAAAAATGTTTTATTATGGACGGCTGGCGAAGGCAATGGGTTTGCAGCAACAGCAGACTTTTACAGTTCAGCCGAGGCTGGCTGATCCAGAAACCAGTGAACTGTGCCACCGGCTGTAGGGTGAATCACCTGTGCCGGATGCAGATCGGGGTCGGGTGTGCCACTGATAACGGCTTTTACTGCGGGAGCTTTGTCTGCACCGCTGACCAGGTAGGCAATAGAGGCGCTCCGGTTCACGATGGGAGCCGTAAGTGTAATACGGTACATCTGCTGCTCTTCGAGATAAAAGGCGGTGACCCATTTTTCTGCTTCGTGTACTACCGGGTAACCTGGGAAAAGAGAAAGCGTATGTGAATTATCGCCCAGGCCCAGTAATACGAGGTCGAAACTCGGGCCCGAAGTACCGAAATACTGGTGAAGGATTTCTTCATAGGCAACAGAAGCCTCATCGGCTGGCAGGTCTGTACGCATTACATGAATCTGGTCGTGTACAATGGGTACATGATTCAACAGTGTATTGTAAGCCATGCGGGCATTATTGCGCTCATCGGTAAAAGGCACAAAGCGTTCGTCGCCCCAGAAGAAATGAAGCCGTTTCCAGTCAATTTTTGACTGGTAGGGTTCTGTTGCCAGCAGTTCATACAATTTACGGGGCGTACTGCCTCCGGAAAGTACCAGTGTAAAACGATCCTGCTTAGTAAGCACACGGTCAATATAGTGTATCAGCCATTCGGCAAATTCTGTGGCCAGTTCATTGGCGTTGGCAACAATGTGCTTTTCCATGTTTTCCAGGTTTAATGATTGGAGTTACGTGACTGAACGGGCATATTGGCCCAGAAATGTCCATCGCGTGCAATCAGGGCTTCTGCGTCTTCGGGTCCCCAGCTATCGGGTGAATAATTGGGGAAATCTACCGGTGGTCTTTTTTGCCAGGCTTCGAGCATTGGCATAATCACTTCCCAGGCGGCTTCTACCTGGTCGGCACGCATAAAAAGAGTCTGGTTGCCTTCAATTACATCTTCGAGAAGCGTTTCATAAGCCTCCGGCTCCTGCTCATCAAAGGTATCGGCGTAGCTAAAGACCATATCAACAGGATTGAGCACCATTTCTGTACCCGGACGTTTGGCCTGAAAACGAATGCGGATATCCATTTGCGGCTGTATACTGAATGTAAGCCGGTTGGGTCGCCAGGTATCAGCAGCTTCGGCGGGAAAGGCATAGTGAGGCGCTTCCTTAAACTGAATAGTGATGGAAGTGGTTTTTTCATGCAGCCGCTTACCGGTACGGATATAAAAAGGCACATTTTTCCAGCGCCAGTTATCGATAAAAAACTTGGCTGCTACAAATGTTTCTACGGGCGATTCGGTGGATACATTCTTTTCCTGGCGATAGCCGGTAACCTCTTTGCCTTTCATCCATCCCGCGGCGTACTGACCGCGTACGGCATTCTCGTGTACCTCGTCTGTTTTTATTTTTCGGATAGCAGTGAGTACATCTACTTTTTTATTGCGGATCTCATTTGACTCGAAAGATGTGGGTGGTTCCATCGCAATCATACAGAGCAGCTGCAGTACATGGTTTTGTACCATGTCGCGCAGCGCACCAGCCTGCTCGTAATAACCACCGCGCTCTTCCACTCCTACTGTTTCTGCAGCAGTAATCTGCACATGATCTATATAATGGTTGTTCCAGATAGGTTCAAACATGGCGTTTGCAAAACGGAAAGCGAGGATATTCTGAACTGTTTCTTTACCGAGATAGTGATCAATCCGGAATATCTGTTCTTCGCGAAACAGGCCGCTCAGCAACTGATTCAGTTCACGTGCACTCTGCAAATCATGCCCAAATGGTTTCTCAAAAACAATACGGGTATGTTGTGCATCATCGCAGATCTTGTGTTCAGAAAGTTTGGTGGCAATGAAAGGAGCAAGCTGCGGTGCTACGGATAAATAAAACATTACGTTGGGCATGGCTCCCCATTCGTCTCCTTTTTCTTTGATCCACTTATACAGTTCAACATAGCTGGTATCTGTTTGCAGATCCCGTGACTGATAAAGCAGGCGGCCGGCAAACTCTGGCCATTTTTCATCAATCTGATCTTTACGTCGTGAATAGTCGCGCACACCCTGCAGCAGTTTGGCGCGATAATCATCGTCTGAAACGGGAGTACGGCCAATGCCTACCACCAGGTATTGTTGCGGAAGAAAGTTATCGAGATACAGGTTATATAATGCGGGGATCAGCTTGCGATTTGTAAGATCACCACTACCTCCAAAGATGAATATGATGGTAGGAGGCAGTTGCTTTTTCTTTTCCATGAGTTGTGTGTTTCGTTTAAATCCTTAAGGCTGGCAGGCAATACTGAATCGTATAATCAGGATCGCCATTCGGTATGAAAGCTGCCTTCGCGGTCGATACGCTGGTACGTATGGGCTCCAAAATAATCGCGTTGTGCCTGAATGAGGTTGGTAGGCATGCGCTCTGTAGTGTAGGCGTCAAAATAAGCGAGGGCGCTCTGCAAACCACCTGCAGGAATACGTGCTGCTGCATATAACTGTACAATGCGGCGCAGTGAAGCCTGTTTCTTTTTTACAATAGAAGCAATTTTCCGGTCGAGCAGAATATTGGGAATATTCTTTTTCCTGAAAGCACCTGTAAACAGCTCAAGCATCGAAGAGCGTATAATGCAACCACCTCTCCAGATGCGCACTACATCGCGCAGGGGGATTTCCATAGCATGCTCTTCTGATGCTTTGTGCAGCATGGCCAGACCTTGCGCATAGCAAAGCAGGGACGAAAGATAAACGGCGTCCTGCAACTGACCGATCATCTTGTCATGGTTAGTGGCAAAACTTTTCACCTTTGGCTTATAGAGATTGGCGGCCAGTATGCGTTCTTCTTTATAGCCTGAAATATCGCGCATGGATACGGCCATATCAATAGTGGGCAGGGGTATGGGCAGGTTCATGGCTTCCTGCGAAGTCCATTTACCGGTTCCCTTCGATCCGGCTTTATCGAGTATCTGGTCTACCAGCGAGTTGCCGGTTTCGGCGTCGTCCTGGGTAAAGATGCTGGCCGTTATTTCCATAAGAAATGACTGGAGTTCACCTTCATTCCAGTGCCGGAAGATCCGGTGCAGCTCTCCGTTGGAAAGGTTGAGGCCGCGTTTCAGAAAATCGTACGCTTCACTGATGATCTGCATAATGGCATATTCAATGCCGTTGTGTACCATTTTTACGTAATGGCCTGCAGCATCTTTGCCCATATAGGCCACACAGGGGTCATCGCCCACCCGGGCGGCAATGGATTCGAGTATGGGTTTTACCGCATTCCATGCGGCCTGGTCTCCTCCGGGCATTATGCTGGGGCCGGTGCGTGCGCCCTGTTCGCCACCACTTACCCCCATTCCCATAAAATGGATCTGCCGGTCACGGAGATAGCCTATACGGCGTTGTGTGTCGGTAAAATGAGAATTGCCCCCATCTATAACAATATCGCCGGGCGAAAGCAGGGGGAGCAGATCTTCGATCACCGCATCCACAGGTTTACCGGCGGGCACCAGCATCATAATGCGGCGGGGAGGTCTGAGCTGTTCAACCATATGGGCCAGCGAATCAATACCTTTGACCCTGGTACCGGCTGTGGCAGAGGCCTCCAGCAGCTGTCCCTTACTGATATCTTTATCAAAACCTATAGCGGCAAAACCGTGATCGGCAATATTAAGAAGCAAATTGCGGCCCATTGTACCCAGGCCTACCATTCCAAAATCGTATAGAGAAGCGTCCATCTGTAAAAATTAAGGCTGCAAATTATTACAAATCGGCTTGCCAACCTTGGTTAATTCCGGCTATTGGCTGTCAATAACATTTCACTAATTGATTATTGCTTAATTTTACAGGCAATTCTTTTTTATATGAGCGATACGATAACAGCCCCCACCCTGACTGCCAAAGACTTTTCTACAGATCAGGAAGTGCGCTGGTGCCCCGGTTGCGGTGATTATTCGATACTGGCACAGGTACAGAAAGTAATGCCTGGCCTGGGTATTCCCCGTGAGAACATTGTGATTATCTCCGGAATTGGCTGTAGCAGCCGTTTCCCTTATTATATGAATACCTACGGCATGCACTCCATTCACGGCCGTGCTACCGCTATTGCTTCCGGGCTTAAAGCAAGCCGTCCCGAACTCAGCGTATGGATTGTGACCGGAGACGGAGATGGGCTGAGTATTGGTGGAAACCACACGATACACCTGCTGCGCCGCAATTTCGATGTGAATGTGCTGCTGTTCAATAACCAGATATATGGGCTTACCAAGGGTCAGTATTCTCCTACATCGGAGGAAAATAAGGTGACCAAATCCACGCCTTTCGGTAGTATTGACCACCCCTTCAACCCCCTGGCACTGGCCATGGGTGCCGATGCCAGTTTTGTGGCAAGGAGTATGGATCGTGATCCCAAACACCTGCAGGCAATGCTGATACGTGCCAACCAGCATAAGGGTGCCTCTTTCCTGGAGATCTATCAGAATTGCAACATCTTCAACGATGGGGCATTCGAAATATTTACGGAGAAAGGCAGCAAGGCGCAGGAAACCATTTTCCTGGAACAGGGCAAGCCGCTTGTATTTGGTGCAGGAGCCGATAAAGGAATTCGTTTGGATGGGTTTACTCCCCGCATAGTAGACCTGGCCGATGGCAGCTTTAGTAAAGATGATCTCTGGATACACGATGAAAGGGATATCTATAAGGCGCAGATACTGGTTCGTATGTTTGATGATCCGCATACAGAAGGTCATTTGCCACGTCCGTTTGGCGTATTTTTTGAAAATGACCGTCCCTGTTATGAAGAAATGATGCTGCTGCAGATAGAAGATGCCAAAGCCAGGAAGGCAGGCGATCTGGATGCACTGCTTCGCGGTCGTGAAGTATGGACCATCAGCTAAACCAACTAATTAGGGGAAATAATTTTTTGCCGGGTTTTGATACCGGTCAAACGAGCTTTAATTCACGGTCTGCGTTAGCAAATACTTTACGCTTTTTATTTTCGTACCACCATACCGGGGCCGTTTTTTTCATGAGGGTATCAATGCTGCGCATGCCAAACAGGTTCCACACTCCTTTGAGTTTACCGGTGAGAGAAGGGTGCAGTGCGCGAAGACTCATGGCAAAGCCGCTATCGAGATATTCCATATGATGCCAGTAACCTGCAGGCATAAAAAGTGTATCCCCATGCTCGAGTGTAAGATCAAATCCCTGTGCCAGTTTCAGGGCCGGAAATTTTTCATAATCCGGCAAGCCCTGCTGATCGTAATAACGTGAAAAATCGGCCATGCTCAATACCTCAAAAGGCTTTCTGTACAATTTATGCTGCTCGGCATAAGGGAAAAGCAGTACACGCTTGCGGCCTGCAAATTGTGTATGCAGGATATGTGACAGGTCAATATCAAAATGCATATGTGTAATGCTGCCGGCTCCTCCCGTAAACAGCATGGGATACTTTTTTACAAAGCCTTTCATCAGGTGCTCAGGCCAGGTAAAATCGGCGGTAAGTTCGGGAGCATGATCAAAAATGTTGAAAAGGAAAATACGCCAGCCGGCTGGTCCCTGGCTGATCATGTCAATATATTCCCCAAAAGTTTTATAGTCATCGGCCTTGTTAATAGGCGTATAGGCATCACTTTTTACATTATTATAAAGCGGTACACGTTTGTCTCCTACCAGCTCCTTGAAATAAGACCAGTTCCATTTCTGATAAGCTGGCCATTCTTTGGAAAGATTGCGGATTACTACCGGTATACCCGGCAGATAAAACTCTTTCCTGAATGTTTCTGCATTAATAGAGTCAACAGTTGTAACAGGCTTTAGCTGCATTTGTTATGCTTTGTACAAAAGTAATCAATTGGAAAAATAAAGATTGTAAAGCAGATGTCCTTACCGTTTGACAATTTTAAGGAACTCTTGAAAACAGACCCGACCGGATCATGTACATTTACAGAACAAAAAAATCCGGAGTTATGCAAACCGGTTTGAAATAAAAGTGGAGCGTATGCTGTTACCCATTCACCCCAAAGATCCCCAGCCACGCCATATAAAAACCGTGGTAACCACACTCAGCAAAGGGGGTACTATTATTTATCCAACAGATACCATTTATGGGTTGGGATGTGATATCCTTCAGCAAAAAGCCATCGAGCATATCTGCCGTCTTAAAAAGGTAGATCCTAAAAAAGCCCAGCTTTCATTTATCTGTTCAGATCTGAGTCATTTAAGCGACTATGCCAAGCAATTATCGACGAGTACATACCGGCTATTAAAAGAATACCTCCCCGGACCTTATACTTTTATTTTACCAGCCAGTAAAATGGTACCACGGATTTTGCAGAGCAAAAAAGATACGATCGGCTTGCGAATACCGGATAACCCCATAGCACTGGCTATCATCAAAGAGCTGGGCCGGCCCATTCTGAGTGCTTCTTTACCCGGGGAGATGGTAGAAGATTATACAGATCCGCAGATAATGTTTGAAAACTTTGGTCATGAGGTAGACCTGGTGATAGATGGTGGCCCGGGTGGTACCGAACCCAGTACCGTGATTGATTGTACAGGAGCAAGCCCCGTTGTAATCAGGCAGGGCCTGGGTGTGTGGGAAGAGTAGGTTTTATCTCCAGGATGTTGATTAACAGCTATTACCGATTCACATCCCAACGAATCTAAGGCAAACAAGCAGCAAAAAATGCCGGTCAGAGGTCTTTATCTGGTATGAACCGTCAACCACTGCTACTGCTGTTATTGCTCTCACTGTTTGCTGTATCCTGCAGTGTACCCCGCTATATTTATGCACCATCGATACCGGTTACTCCTTTCTTTGAAGAAAAAGGTGAGGCCAGTCTCAGCGGTAACTATGCCACACCTGGCCAGGGCGACAGCCAAAAGTCGAGTGGCAATGGGTTTGATCTGCAGGGGGCTTACGCCGTAACATCGAAACTGGCTATTACCGCCAACTTCTCGCAACGCCGCGAGAAGGAAGCTTATTCGTATATACAGGATGGTCGCTATGATATTTTCGACAGTTCGGTAATAAAATACCGCCGCCAGATGTTTGAGGCCGGCATAGGTTATGTTGTGCCGGTTGACAGGCTGAAAACTGTTTATTTGGGGGTTTTTGCAGGCTTTGGAGGCGGAAAACTTACCATCCTGGATCAGGGCCTGGATAATAACAGCAGCGGGTATTCGCGCATGTATGAAAACCGATTGCTGAAATGGTATATTCAACCTGTAGTAAATGCGCATGCTGGCAGGTACTTTCGTTTTTCGCTTGCTTCACGTTTTTCTTTTGTACATTATGGATCACCACAAACATCTTATACTGAAGAAGAGCTCCGGTATTACGATTTTGACCGGATCCGGAAAAAAACACTTTTTATTTCCGAACCCAGTATGCAGATGCAGTTTGTCATTCCTGATCTCGAATGGCTGCGTTTAGATGGCGGACTTGTATTTTGTGGTGATCCGCATAAGAGTGCCAAACTCAAGTCCCGGTTTTTGACTCCTTTTATTGGACTTAGCTTTCATATTCCGTCTTATTCGCAAAGGCAAAAAAAAGAAGACCGTTTCTGACGGTCTTCTGCAAAGAGTTATCGAGGTAAATTATCTTATTTCACGCGTTTGCGATGATTGTGCTTGAAGCGAAACCTGTCGTGACGGTTTTGCTGTTTTTTGTGATGGAGGTTTCTTTTCTCCATTCGGCTCATATGCCCATCGCGTTTGAAACGACGCTCCATGCGGTCATAGTCACGTTTGTTTTTATGGAGTTTGAATTTTTCCCCACGGGTGATCTGACCTTTCTTTTCCGTTTTGCGGAAACCTTCCACCCGATCTTTGCCAGGTCCTGTTTGGGCACTTGCGGCCAGGGTAATCAATGTAAATGCCAGACCGAAGAAGAGTATTTTTTTCATGTTGCTGAGTTTTTTTATTAGCAAAATTGTTTGCTAGTAAGAAGCCGGAGTATTCAGTTGGTTTAAGGCATTAACCTTAATTAACCCAGCACGTATTTTACCAGAGCTCCTGCTGATCGGGCAAGAGGCGGAAGCTTTTGCGGTGATATTTGCAAAGCCCGTGATGAATAAGGCTTTCGCGATGATCGGCTGTGCCATAACCCTTATTCCTGTTCCAGTGATACTGCGGAAACTCTTTGTGAAGCTGCTGCATATACTCATCGCGGTATGTCTTGGCCAGAATGCTGGCGGCGGCAATAGATGCATAAATACCATCACCTTTGATAACACAGGTATGTGGTATCTTTTTATATGGTACAAAACGGTTGCCATCTATGAGGAGCATTCCGGGCCGTATCACCAGGGCATCGAGGGCCTGGTGCATGGCTTTGAAAGAGGCTTTCAGAATATTGATACGGTCAATCTCTTCATTGTCTACCTGGGCTACGGCATATGCCAGTGCTTTTTCTTGAATGACTGCCCTCAACTCAAACCGCAGTTTTTCAGAAAGCTTTTTAGAATCATTGAGGAGGGGATGTGAAAAGTCGCGGGGCAGGATTACGGCAGCAGCAAATACAGGGCCTGCATAGCAACCCCGACCGGCTTCATCGCAACCAGCCTCCATTAAATGCTCCTGATAATATGCCTGCAGCATAAGGTGCAAGTTCTTTTGTAGAGCCGGACGAACAAAATTATTTTATCCGTGTTTGACAAGTAACTTTGCCCCGCTATGGCAACAAACCAGCTTCAGACAAGATCGGTAAAGCCGGTAGCAATATGGCTGCTGGCAGGCGTGTTTATGATAATAATCCAGGTTTTGCTGGGGGGTATTACCCGCCTTACAGGTTCTGGCCTGTCTATTACCGAGTGGAAACCTATTATGGGGGCATTACCCCCTATGAATGAAGCAGAATGGACAGCCGCTTTTGAAAAATACCAGCAGATAGCGCAGTATAAATACCTCAATTCGCATTTTACGCTCAGCGACTTTAAGTTCATCTTTTTCTGGGAGTGGTTTCATCGTTTATGGGCACGTTTAATCGGGGTTGTGTTTGTCATCCCATTTGTTATTTTTTTACTTCAGCGCCGTTTCCGGCAGGAGATGATCCGGCCTCTTTTAATCCTTTTTTTGCTGGGCCTTTTGCAGGGATTGGTGGGCTGGATAATGGTAAAAAGCGGGTTGGATGATTCCGAACTATTATATGTGAGCCATTACAAACTTGCTATTCATTTCATTTTTGCATTAGGGCTACTGTGTTTTACGCTTTGGTTTGCACTACAGTTGCTGGTGCCGGCAACGCAAAGATTTGAGCAGCCGGCGCTGCGCAAGTCAATTGTATGGTTGATTGTATTACTCACCCTGCAGCTTATATATGGCGCTTTTATGGCCGGGCTGAAAGCTGCGCAGGCTGCACCTACCTGGCCCGACATTAACGGAGCATGGGTTCCTTCGCATGTAAACCAGTTTGGCAACAGGCACTTTACCGGGTTTAGTTTCCTGTTTGATCACCCGCTGGTGGTTCATTTTATTCACCGTAATCTGGCATATCTGATAACAGGGTTGCTCGTATGGTGGAGCTGGCGGACTCTGCGGGTCAATGGGTCACGATTATTCCGCCAAACACGGTTTATTCCGTTATTCTTTGTAGTGGTGCAGGTAATACTGGGAATAGTGACCGTTTTGCAATCACCTCATCCCGATACATTCCTGTGGCTGGGTGTAGCACATCAGTTTGTGGCCATGCTGCTATTATTATCGCTGGTATGGATGCTTTATCTCATACGTTCACGCCGGAGTTTGCCGGTATAAAAGACCGTTTGGATAGTGATTGGAAGTGCAGGGTTTAAATAGTATTTTTATCCTGTACCACTTAAATTATCCATGAGAACCTGGATACACGGCTTTTATCATTCTTTTCCCATACAGCTTATTTTCCTTCATTTCAGGAAATACCAGGTCCTGTTGCTTTTCTGGTTTGTACTGTTTAGCACGGTCAATGGCAGTTTTATGAAAGGATTCGGGGCAGACTCTCTTTATCTGGCTCCTGAGTACCTGGGTAATGTAAGTGCTGTAAGCGCGGCACTGGTGGGTGTTTCTATAGGCATGTTTATAATGAGCTGGAATATCAGCACGTTTATCCTGTTTAGTAAAAACTTCCGGTTTCTGGCGGCAACGACCAATCCTTTTCTAAAGTATTGTATTAACAATGCAGTAATTCCCCTGCTTTTTCTCATTTTCTACTTTTATAAAGCCTACGACTTTACCAGCCACAAAGAGCTTATCAGCAATACAGAGATTCTTTTCCTGGCAGGAGGTTTTCTGAGCGGACTAGCATTGGTAATCGCTATTTCCTTTATTTATTTTTTTCGTGTAGATAAGTCCATTTTCCGCAGAATGATGCCGGTAATCAGTAAACCGGATGAATATATTACCCACCTGCGTCCTGCCAAACCTACTTTTTATGCAGAAAGCCTGCTGAGTGTGGAGTCTTACTTTGAAACACCTGTGCGCCTGCGTCCGGCACGCGATGTACGTCACTACACACCAGAGTTTATTGACTCGCTTTTTAAACGCCATCACTTTGCAGCCATTGTTACTGTGTTTATAGCCTTTGTGTTTTTAATCATTATCGGGTTTTTTCTGGAGAGTTCGGTATTTCAGATACCCGCTGCTGCCAGTATTACTATTTTCTTTTCCATATTAATAGGTGTATCCGGTGCTTTTTCCTATTTCCTCCAGAGTTGGAGTGTTCCCTATCTGGCGGTACTTATTTTATTGCTTAACTTTTTCTATAAGATCGATTGGATAGACCCCCGCAATAAAGGATATGGCCTTAATTATTTGAATAAAAATGAGCGGCCATCTTATAGCAGAGAGGGATTGCTGGCGCTCTGTACCCCTGATAAAGTAGAGGCAGACCGGCAAAATATGATCCGTATCCTCGATAAATGGAAGGCCCGGCAGGATGAGGAGAAGCCAATGCTGGTTGTAATCAACACCAGCGGCGGGGGACACAGAAGTGCTACTTTTACGATGAGTGTATTGCAACGGCTCGATAGCTTATACGGAGGAGGCTTTATGAAAAAAGTTTTCCTGATCAATGGCGCTTCGGGCGGCATGATTGGCGCTACCTATTTCCGGGAGCTGTACCGGATGAAGCAAAACGGTGCCAGCATACAACTGCAGGATCAAAAATATGTGGATGATGTAGCCAGTGACCTGCTCAATTCCATGTTTTCTTCATTTGTTGCACGTGATCTTATTGCACCGGCACAGAAGTTTAAGGTCGATCAGTTTAGTTATGTAAAAGACAGGGGATATGCTTTTGAAGAAAAGCTCAACAGTAATACAAGAGGCTACCTCGATAAGCAGTTGAAGGATTATGAGGCGGACGAACAGGAAGCTAAAATACCATTGATGTTCTTTAATTCTGTGGTAACGCGCGACAGCCGGAAAATGCTGATCAGCACACAACCGGTTAGTTTTATGATGCAGAGCTGGCAGGATACAACACGTATGCCTGGTATGGATCCTGATGTAGTGGACTTTGGCGCCTTTTTTAACAGACAGAGCCCGTATAATCTGCGACTGCTTACGGCTCTGCGTATGAATGCGACATTTCCTATTGTACTCCCGAATGTCTGGTTGCCATCAGATCCGGTAATCGATGTAATGGATGCCGGCCTGCGCGACAATTATGGACAGGAGACATCGCTGCGTTTTCTCCAGGCATTTGATGAGTGGATTGCTGCCAACACAAGGGGTGTATTGATTGTACAGATTCGTGACCGGAGCCCGGGTGGATGGGAATACCCATATCTTTCTGATGATATTACCGACCATGCTACCAAACCATTTTTGTTATTGCAACACAACTGGTTTAAGATGATGGAATATTTTCAGAACGATATGCTGAGCTATTACGCCGAACACTCCGACCGCCGCGTGTATAAGGTGCTTTTTCAATATGCTTCAGAAAAAGAACAGAATAAGGCAGCGTTGAATTTTCACCTCAGTAAGCGCGAAAAACTGGATATTGTCAATTCTGTGAATTCGCCGGTTAACGAAAAAACATTTACCAGCCTGCTTCAACTACTGAGGCCATCTGACAAAAAACCTTAAACCGGATAGATTAGCCGGAAGCATTTTTCTTTTACTTCAATCACTACATGGTCGGGCGTATCTGCGGGGTCTCCATCAATGTGCAGCGGAGCTTTTGAATTGTTGGTAAGACGAACAGAGGCCGTTTGAAAATACAGGATAGACTTGCTGGTATCGATCGCTGTGGCTGGCTGAAGCGCATTCCATCCCCAAATCTGCCGCAGGGTCTGCAGCAATAGCTTCAGCTTATTCTGACGGGTTACTATCACAATATCGAGCAATCCATCACTCAGACTGGCTTTTGGAGCAATGGTAAACTGATTGCCAAACTGGTTGCTGTTGGCAATACTGATAAAAAAGGCGGTAGTATGAAATTGCTGGTCGGGCAGTTGAATTGTAAAGTCATAAAACCGTGCTTTGAAAAAATTTCTGATCACCTGCCTGGCGTAGGTACTGAGTCCACGTTTGGGTTGACGCGCAAAATCATGTGCAACTTTTGCATCGAAACCAAGCCCTGATAACATACACGCAAACTGACCATTGATTAAAAAGCCATCCGTATGCATTGGCTTTCCATGCAGGAACACTTCCAGGGCTTTTTCTGTGGCACGCGGTATACCTGCAGCCAGGGCAAGACCATTTCCCGATCCACAGGGGAAAATGCCGAAATTAAGATCAAGCCCCATTAGACCGTTTACCACCTGGCTTACGGTGCCGTCACCGCCTGCAATACCGACATCTGTAATATTTTTTTCCTTAATAATAGGATGAAGAAAGGAATAGTCGGCACTGGCTACTGAATATTCAATATGATAGGGAATTCCGGCCTCGGTTGTCTTTTGTTCCAGAAAGTGCTGGAGATTCTTTTTGGTACGTGTGCCGGATATAGGATTAATGATATACAGTATACTTTTCCCGTTCATTCGCACAAAGATAGGTGTTGCAGATACCTGCTCAAAGTATGTAATTACCAGCGTAGCAGGGCACTGCCCCAGGTAAAGCCACTGCCAAAAGCGGCCAGGCAAATGAGGTCTCCTTCTTTAACCAGTCCTTTTTCCCAGGCCTCACATAGCGCAATGGGTACGCTGGCTGCTGTGGTGTTTCCGTATTGCTGAATATTATTGTAGACCTGATCATCGGAAAGACGGAGCTGCTGCTGCACAAACTGGGCGATCCGCAGATTGGCCTGGTGGGGAATCAGCAGACGCAAATCGGCCGGTTGAAGCTGGTTGGCCGCAAGTGCTTCTCTCACCACTTCAGGAAATTTTACGACTGCTTTTTTAAAGACAGCCTGCCCGTCCATATTAGGAAAAAAATCTTCTTTATCGAGTAGTTCCTGCGTAATGAACATGCCGCCCCATGGTTGGTCGGGTATGACCGGTTTTTTATCGGCCCAGAAACGCCCGGCATGAAAACCCGGATTGGGCATACTGAGCAGTTCAGCATCATTTCCATCGCTATGCAAATGAGTGCTTAGAATACCCTGCCCTTCTTTTGTAGCAGGCTGTAATACTACCGCACCTGCCCCATCTCCAAATATGACCGATACATTGCGGCCGCGGGTGCTGAAATCAAGCGCATAAGAGTGGGTTTCGGAGCCGATCAGCAGAATATTTTTATACATCCCGGTTTTGATGAACTGGTCGGCGATGCTGATCCCATATAAAAAACCGCTGCATTGATTGCGGATATCGAGAGCACCTATTTCACCCATACCTAATAAGCGCTGTACCAGTACGCCGCAGCCGGGGAAGTAGTAATCGGGACTCAGGGTTGCAAAAATGATAAAATCTACATCCCCAGCGGTAATACCGGCTCTTTCCATAGCTTTTTTGGCCGCTTCGGCGCCCATGGTAGCAGTGGTATCTTCAAAACGTTTGGCAAAACGGCGCTGACGTATGCCGGTCCGTTCCTGTATCCAGGCATCGCTGGTGTCCATAACTGAAGTAAGATCTTCATTTGTGACAATATTTTCAGGCACATACATGCCAATTCCAGCGATCTTTGTACGCAGCATAGCAAGCATTATTTATCAGGCAATATACCAAATAGGGGGAAAATGAAACTGTTTCAATTCCAACTATTGGACTGTCTGATTTATAGCATGATATTTTCTAATGTTGTAATAGCATAACAGCCGGGGCAGGAAAATGACCTTAATGGGTCGTCAGGAGGCAAAGACGCTGTAGTGCAGGCAAAAACTAAAGCAGGCCATCGGGCCAGGCATGAATGGAGCAACAACCCACCAAAAAGAACGGATGGAAAAAGGCGGGCAGGATTTTATTAAAAACCCTGCTGTGGATTTTTTTACTCATAATTGTCTTATTCCTTCTCCTGCTTACCCCGCCGGTACAGCAGTTTGTAACAAAAAAAGCCACGCATTATCTCGAAAAGAAACTGGATACCCGGGTTAGTATCGGCCGCCTCTTTGTAACGCTAGGTGGTCGTATAGCGCTGGACGACGTGTATATCGAAGACCGGCAACGTGACACCCTGCTGGCTGCCGGTAATCTTCGGGTAAGAATGAGCCTGGGTGCTATTCTTTTTGATGGGGAAGTAGACATTCAAAGCATTCAGCTTAGCGATGCTACCGTTAAGCTCCGGCGTCAGCTTCCGGATACAGCATTCAATTTTCAGTTTATTGCCGATGCATTTGGAAGTACCGATACCACTACGGTTAGCAAACCGGATGAACCTGCCAGCGCTACTTCGTTCAATATCGGATCCGTACAACTCGATAACGTTCGGCTGGTATATAAAGATGTGGTAACCGGCAATGATGTTACTGCTCGGCTGGATCACCTGTCAACCCGTGCCAGAAAACTGGACCTGGATCATTTAATATTTGGGCTTGATAAAACCAGCATCAGGGGGTTGACGGCAACCGTAGTACAGTTTTCTCCGCTGCCGGTCGCAGAAAACAATCTTCCAGTTGAACCGGAAACCGAAAAAGACAGCACATCTGCCCTTACACTTGATCTGGGGCGATTTCTGCTGGAAAATGCTGTAATCGACTATCGCGATAGTGTGGGCGCATTATATACCCGGCTCGAAGCCGGCCGGATAGACTGGAAGCCGGGTTTGCTGATACCCGATAAAGGTTTGTATGATTTGGGCAGCCTGGAGCTAGCCAATACCACGGCTGCTGTAAGAATGGGCAAACAGACGATTCAGCAAAGCACTGCACCTGCAGTGCGGGCGGACATGGATACATCGGCCAGTACAGCGGTGAGGCTTTTACTGAAAGGAGCTGAACTGACAAATGTGACCCTTCAATACGACAATGATAATGAAGCACGCCAGCAGCAGGCATTTGATTATGCACACATCAATACCAGTATCGACAAACTGCAGCTTGCCGATTTTATTATGGATGCAGATAGTCTGGGCGGGTATATCAAAAAAGCAGTTCTTAAAGACCATTCCGGATTTTCACTGACTGCCCTGCAGGGCCGGTTCTTATATTCCGACAGAAAGGCTGCTATTACCGATCTCTATCTTAAAACGGGTAGCGGTACCGAGTTGCAGCGCCGCGTTGAATTATCCTATCCCTCTCTGACAGCGCTGACGGATAACCCAGCTGCGCTGTCTATGAACCTTCAGGTAGAAAAGAGCAGCGTACGGGTAGCCGATGTATTATATTTTGTTCCCTCTCTTAAAGAACAACCAGCCTTTGCCAATGCAAACGATACCTGGTTTATGGATGGCAATATCAATGGCAGGTTAGACAATTTAACTATCAGTAAACTGGAAGTGAAGGGACTTTCGCAAACATCGGCAAAGCTATCGGGCACATTGAAGGGACTACCTGAAGCGGACAAACTCACGGCAGATCTTACTATTAACGAAATGGCTACAACGGGTACGGATTTGTACAGGATCTTGCCTGCAAACAGCGTACCCGCTTCCATAGCATTGCCAGCCCATATGCGACTGCATGGAAAGATTAACGGAGGTATGAAAGAGCTTGCTGCAGCTCTTGATCTGCAAACCAGCGCCGGAGATCTTTCGATTACCGGAACCGCTTCTTCGCTCACCGATGCCCGCGCTGCAGCCTACGATATGCAGGTAAAAACGCGCTCACTGCAATTGGGAAAAATATTGAAAGATACAACGATGATGGGCGGACTTACTGCGCAGTTAAAGATAAAAGGGACGGGGTATGACCCGGAATATGCCCGCGCCAATATGGATGGAATGGTTGATGCAATGACACTGAATGGATATACTTACCGGCAGCTGACTCTTACAGGCTCGCTGGACCGCCAGGTTGCTACTGCCACGGCGGCTATAGCCGATTCGAATATTAACTTCAATAGCAAAGTTGAGTTCGATATGGCAGGTTCGCAACCATCCCTGCGCGCAAATATTGCCGTTGACAGCATTAAATTACAGGCGTTGCATTTATCGGCAGACCCCTTTATTTTCCGGGGAAAGATATCGGCCGACTTCGATCGTATAGATCCGGACAGCCTGATGGGTCAATTGCTGGTGACAGAAGCTCTTCTTGTGAATAAACAGGAGCGCGTGGCGTTGGATACGGTACAGTTAAAAGCTGGTGATGTATCTGGAGGTGGCCAGTACCTTCATTTGAAAAGCGATATTGCCGATTTGAGACTTGAGGGTAGGTACAGGCTCAGTACGTTACCCAATGTACTGATGCAGGCAATAGATCCTTATTATGACCTGGGAGAAATAATGAAAGACAGCAGCCAGTACGATTTTACATTAAATGCTGTTGCAACGGATCGCCCTTTGCTGAGGGCGCTGGTACCGGGTCTTGATAAACTTGATGGTCTGAAACTGGAATCACATTTTTCGAGTAAATCAGGAATACAGGCCGAGCTCTCAGCCAATGAGCTGATTATGGAGGGTAACCGTGTAACCGGCTTACTGCTAACAGCCAATACAGCAGACAGTGTGTTAAAATTGAATATGGCGGCCAGGCAACTGGCCAGCGGCACCAGTTTGCTGATGGACAGCACCATCCTGCAGGCGTCCCTGGCAAACAATAAAATTGATCTTGACCTGCTGGTAAAAGACAGGACTGCCAAAGACAGGTATGCTCTGAAGGCTCAGCTGCAGCAACAGCAGGATGGAAGTCTTATGTTCGCTCTTAAACCGCAGGGCTTGTTGCTGAATTATGAAAAATGGGATGTAAGTGCGGCCAATAATATTATTATCACAGCAGACGGAGGACTGCAGGCGCAGGACTTCACTTTGAGTCAGGGTTCAGAACAAATGAGTTTACAAAGTCTGTCAAAGGCAGGCAACGCACCCCTGCATGTAAAGTTTTCTGATTTCAGACTGTCTACTTTTACCAGCATGGTGATGGCAGACAGTTCACTGGTAGATGGCCGACTTACCGGCGAGCTTGATCTGCGCGATCTGCAAACGAAGCCGGCGTTCACTGGTGATGTGCAGATTAATGACCTGAGTTATCACAGCGATACAATAGGTAATGTGACTGCCCGGATAAGCAATAGCGGGGGCAGTGATTTATATTATGCAGATGTAACGCTGTCTGGAAGAGGAAACGAAGCTTCTGTCAAAGGATCCTATAATGCAGCTTCTTCAGCAGTTGATCTCAATGTGAATTTGGATAAACTGCCTCTGAAAACGGCAGAAGCTTTTTCCGGAGGAAGTATCCGGAACACTACCGGTTATGTAGCCGGGCCATTCCGCATAACAGGGAGTATAGATTCGCCATCCATTACTGGTGATCTGAAATTTCATCAGGCCGGTTTGAATGTAGCTATGCTCAATAGTTATTTCCGGATTGATAACGAACAACTGCAGTTTACGCGCGATGGCCTGAAGCTTGACAGGTTTGAAGTAAAAGATTCTGCAGGAAATAGTCTGACGCTTAATGGCACGCTGGCAACCCGCAACTATGTTAACTATAAGTTTGACCTTGATGTACGGGCTAATAACTTCAGGGCATTGAACAGTACAAAAGCTGATAATGATCTTTTCTGGGGGCAGCTTTATTTTAATACCAATCTGAAAATAAAAGGTACTGAACAATCACCTGTAGTGGATGGACGGCTTACGATCAATGATAAAACAAAGATGACGGTGGTTTTACCACAAAGTGATCCTGGCATCGTTGATCGTAACGGGGTGATAGAATTTGTGGATATGGATGCACCCGTGGAGGATTCACTCTTTATGCTGGCATATGACTCGCTGAATACCTCGGGCATACTGGGGATGGATGTGTCGTTAAATGTAGAAATAAATAAAGGCGCCGACTTTACGCTTATCATAGATGCAGGCAACGGGGATTTTCTGAATGTTAAAGGTGAAGCACAACTAACTACTGGCATAGACCCCAGCGGCAAGATTACGATGGTAGGCACATATGAACTGGAGCAGGGGGCATATGAGCTATCCTTTAATATGATACGTAAGAAGTTTGACATACAAAGGGGAAGTAAAATTGTATGGGAAGGAGAACCCACCAGCGCCAATGTAAACATAACAGCCAAATATGTATCTAATACGGCACCCCTTGATCTCGTTAAAGGGCAACTGGATGAAAACATCAGCGCTCAGGAAAGAAATACCTATTTGCAACGGCTTCCGTTTGAAGTCATGCTGAAAATGACGGGAGAATTGATGAAACCACAGATTTCGTTTGATATCCTGTTGCCAGAAAATAAAAGCTACGGCGTATCAAATGATATTCTTACAAATGTGCGGACAAAGCTGGAGCAGCTGAGGCAGTCGACCGGAGACATGAATAAGCAGGTTTTCTCGCTTTTATTACTAAACCGCTTTGTAGCAGAAAACCCCTTCTCGAGTCTTGCATCCCAGAATTCGGCATCCACACTGCTTCGTCAGAGTGTGAGTAAACTGCTTACAGAACAGCTTAATCGCCTGGCAGAAGGCTTGATTCAGGGGGTAGATATTAACCTGGGTATTGAATCTTCTGATGATTATACAACAGGAGAGCGTCAGGATAAAACAGATTTGAATGTAGGATTGTCAAAACGCCTGTTGAATGACCGGCTCACAGTGACGGTGGGCAGCAATTTTGCGCTGGAAGGGCCGCAAAACTCCAATCAGCAATCCAATAATATTGCGGGTAATGTTGCCATTGATTATGCATTGAGTTCTGATGGCCGTTATAAGTTAAGAGCCTACCGTAAGAATGATTATCAGGGAGTGATAGACGGGTATGTAGTAGAAACAGGCATGAGCTTTATTATTACGCTTGATTATAACAAGTTTGAACAGATATTTCAAAGCCGTAAAAAACAGCAGCGGCTTCGTAATGAGCGAAGGGCCCGGCAGGAGGGGACACCACCTCAGCCCCAACAGTAAGCTGAGAAATGCCCGTTTATAAAAGATTTCATACCTGAAAATGAAAAGATTTTTTGTCTATATAATTGTACTAACTCTGGCAACAGCCTGTAATAACCTGAAGAAGATTCCAGCCGGCGATGCGCTATATACAGGAGCCACACTCAGCGTAGACAGTGCAAAATTGAAGCCCCGGGAAAAGAAAGAACTTCAGGAAGAACTGCATAGCCTGATCCGTCCCAAACCCAACCGCAAATTTCTGGGTATGCGCATGCGACTTTCCGCGTATAATGCAGCTGGTAATCCCAAAAAGGAATCTTCATTGCGCGGATGGATGAAGTATAAGTATGGTGAACCACCCGTATTGTTATCAGGAGTAAATTTTGAGAGGAATCTGAAGGTTTTGCAGAATACCATGGAAAACGCAGGGTATTTCCATGCGCAGGTAAAAATGGATACAACGGTAAAGGGGAAGAAAGCCAGTGCTCATTATGAGGTGCTGGCTGGCAGCAGATATCGTATAAAAGGCGTTTACTTTGACAGCAGCCAGTCTGTTTTGGAGAAAACCATTTTTGAAAATAGTGGCGAAACGTATTTACGTAGTGGCGACCCTTTTGATCTTGGATTAATCAAAGCCGAACGTGAGCGTATCGATGATAGTCTGAAACAGCGGGGTTTTTATTTTTTTGATCCCGAATTTCTGATTATAAAAGTAGATAGTACAGTCGGCGGCGACCAGGTAGACCTGTACGTAAAAGTAAAACCAGAAACCCCCAAAGAGGCGAGACAGCCTTATAATATCAAAGATGTCTTTATTTTTCCAGGTTACAGGTTGAGCTCACCGCCAGCCGATACAGCCAAAAAGGATATGACTTTTACCGGTGGGTATTATGTACTGGACAGGCAGAAGCAATATAAACCAAGGTTATTTAAACACACCATGCAGTTTGCGCCGGGCGATATGTATAATCGTACAGATCATAATACAACATTGAGCCGGCTGGTAAACCTTGGTTTGTTCAAGTTTGTAAAAAACCGTCTTGAGGTAGTGCCGGAGGCAGATAGTGCTTTATTGAATGCTTATTATTATCTCACTCCTTTTTCGCGTCAGGCGCTTCGGGCCGAAATCAATGCAAGCACCAAATCAAATAACCTTACCGGTTCATCCATAACCATGGGATGGAGAAAGCGTAATGCATTCAGAGGGGGCGAATTACTGGCTATAGATGCCACAGGAGGATTTGAATTGCAGTATAGTGGTCAGTTGAAAGGGTATAATACCTACCGGTATGGCCTCGAGGGTAATTTATCATTTCCCCGTTTTCTGATACCATTTTTTGATGTGAGTAATAAAGGAGGGTTTATTCCCAAAACAAATATGGTGCTGGGGTATGAGGTACTGGTCAAACAGAAATTATACCGGATGAATTCTTTCAAGACCGCATTTACCTATGTATGGAAGAATACGATCCGAAATGAACATCAATTGAGTCCGGTATCGATCAATTATGTTCAACCTGCATTTATATCCCAGCAGTACCAGGATAGTATTGTAAAGAATCCATCGCTTGCCAAAGCAGTTGAAAAGCAGTTTATACTGGGGGCGACTTATAATTATAACTTTAGCCAGATTCAGGATAATATTTTCACAACCGGTATATATTTTAATGGTAATGCGGATATATCCGGCAATATTGCGGGCCTGCTGACGGGGGCCAATGCAAAAGATGGAAAACCGGGAAGTGTTTTCGGCGCCCAGTTTAGTCAGTATGTACGCCTGGAAACCGACTTCAGGTATTACAGGCAGTTGGGCAAAAAGAGTGTGCTGGCAAACCGTTTAATAATAGGAGCGTCTGTTCCTTATGGAAACAGTCTGGCCTTACCTTTTGTGAAACAATTCTTTGCCGGAGGTAATAATAGTGTGCGGGCGTTCAGAAGCCGCTCGCTGGGCCCCGGTTCGTATGCACAGCCGGCCACCAGTAATTTTTTACCAGATCAATCCGGTGACATAAAGCTCGAACTCAACTCAGAGTTGCGCGCGCAATTATTCAGTATCGTACATGGAGCTGTTTTTGTGGATGCAGGGAATATCTGGCTCTATAATGACGATCCTGCAAAACCCGGAGCACAATTCAGCAGCCACTTTTTGAAAGAACTGGCCGTTGGCGCAGGGGTAGGTTTACGGTTTGATATTTCTTTTCTCGTATTACGATTTGATCTGGCATTTCCTCTGCGAAAACCTTCATTACCAGATGGGCAAAGATGGGTACTTGAAAAAATTGCCCTGGGCAAATCTTCCTGGCGCAAAGAGAACCTGATTTTTAACATTGGGATAGGCTATCCATTTTGAGAAAAAAGTCCTGCTAATTTGTATTGTTAATTACCAGCTGAGGCCAATACCGATTGAAAAGTTCAGTGAACTAATTTTCTGGCTAGCCGACCCAGTGACGATAGATTGCTGAATAAAATAAATCATATCGCCTGGGCGGCCCTGTGTTGTAGTAAGCCTGGATCTTACGTTGCTGAAATTTACACGTGAACTTCCGATATAGGAGATCGCTGCGGTGAGGAATACTTTTTGATTAAGCCGATGATAAACACCTGCAGCACTGCTATATCCCAGCCCGTTGCCGGAAGAACCTTTCTGGTCAAGATAGGCAGATGAGGTGTCAGTCACACTTTCTCCTTTAATTGCCGGTAATTTCAAATACACTAAGCCGGCCTGCAGGCGTATATACGGTTGCCATTTTCTGGAGGCACCTGTATTGAGCTGAGCGCCTGCCAGCAAGAAACCGGCCATCCATGATTTTTTTGCAAAATTCCAGTTGGGATAGGTTTTATAGGCGCTACCCGGCAGGGGCATATTTGGATCTGTACTGGTAAACAAACCGGAAGCAATCGGAGTGGTAGAAAACTCTCTTTCAAGGGCCGAGGTGTTTAACCGGTGCTGCTGAATCTGCAGAGTGGTAATGAGGCTCCATTTTTTCTGCAGGCTGGTAGTATAGGTTAAAGCGATGTGAGGACCAGTACGGGCAAATCCGGATTCCGAGTTGCCGGCGTTTATATTTCCGAAAGGGTTTAGTGCAAAAGCGGGACCGCTGTTGATAGAAAGACTGCCTTTATAAGCAGGAGACTGGGCATGCATCAGCAGGCATAAAAATATGGCAGTAACGGAAAATATAGTTTTTGTCATGGTGGTCGTATAGACCTAAATATATTTATTTTTTAGCGAGCGCAGAGAGATTAAAATATTATACAAAATGCGTTATACATTTTGTGTAATACATTTTGTATATTTGAGAATGCCAGTTATAAATCCATTTCCCGTAACAGGCTATCATGGGCCTGCCTATTTTTGTAACAGGCAGACGGAAACCAAACGTCTCCATGATAATGCCCGCAATGGTGTGCATAGTACACTGCTGAGTATAAGACGTATGGGCAAAACAGGATTGCTCAATCATCTTTTTCATAAGCTGAATGCCCGCCGCGATATGTACTGTATTTATGTAGATATCTATGCAACACTTAACCAGACGGATTTATTGGGGCAATTGAGCACGGCCATACTACAAACCTTTCCGCCACGTAAGGGAATTGGAAAACAGGTCATGGAATTTATTACGGCATTAAGGCCTGTAATTAGCTACGACAATCTTACCGGTAAACCGGAGGTATCTTTTCATTTTGCCCAAACGCGGCAGCAGGAACAGTCATTAGGCAGCTTGCTGCGTTTTCTTGACGGTCTCGACAGACCGGTATTACTGGCCATTGACGAGTTTCAGCAAATCGCTACCTATCCCGAAAAGAATACAGAAGCATTACTTCGTACACTGATACAGCCATTGCGTAATACGCGATTTGTGTTTAGCGGCAGCAGTAAGCACGTGCTTATGGAAATGTTTTCAAGCAATAAAAGGCCTTTTTTTGGTTCGGCCCAATTGGTTGAACTGAAACAAATACCGCAGGCGGATTATGCGATTTTTATCAGGCAACACTTTGCAAGCAGCAGGCGAAAAATTGATGACCCCTCGCTTCAGTTTATCTGCGAATGGACTAAACTGCACACCTATTATACGCAGGTCCTTTGCAATCGTTTATTTGCAGATGGGCATACGAAAATAGATCTGGGAATAACTCAGGCTACCTGCAGCCAGCTTTTGAAAGAGCAGGAGGCTCATTTTTTCCAATACAGAAATCTCCTTACAGCGATTCAATGGCAGACATTACTTGCGATTGCCAAAGAGGATAAACTATATCAGCCGCATGCACGAAATTTTATTACCAAATACAGGTTGGGAACACCTTCAAATGTAAAGAGAAGCCTGGAGGCACTCCTTTCAAAGGAAATGATTTATCAGGATCAGGATGCTTCTGGAAATTACTACCGGGTGTATGATTGCTTTCTGGCCAGGTGGCTGGAGCGTCAATAAAACCAAACAGGGGCTACACCAATTTTTCTGGTTCTTAAATTATACATTTTGTATAACACATTTTGTATAATCCTGTGTACGCCTGATCTTCTTTATATCCGAACTTCCAGAACCTGTTGTTTTAAGCGGCTTTCCTCGGCTTTAAAGCACAGCAAATGGCTCTCGATAGAAGCTTCAATAGTACTGGTCAGTAGACTGGCATCATGCTGAGCTACCGCCTGTATCCAGTCTGCAACCAAACGCCAGTCGCCGCCACCGTGTCCTTCATTACGGTAGTTTTCTACTTCCTGCACAATCGTTTCATATCTTTTTACCTTATCGGTCCGGAAATCATATACGGTCAACTGATCCATGTCGCCTTCAATATATCCCATACTACCCATAATTCTTGTACGCCGGCCGCCGAAAGGCGTAAAGGCTTCCATACTGAAACTGGCCGTTACATTGCCTTCAAACAGAATATTCGCTGTATAGTGATCACACTGATCGTTTTCCATCCTGTACACACAGCGTCCATAATCTGTAGTGCGCAAATAAGTAAGAATAGCCTCTCCCTGCAGTTTTTTCTTTTCGGGAAGATCAAAAACATAGGTCCGTTGCCGTTTACGGTAATATAGTTTCAGGGCAGAATAAGGACAGTTCGCTTCCACAGCACATCCATCCGTACATCTTGCCTTGCTTCCTTTTGGCGCATTTTCCTTCCGAAACCATTTCAGACTTCCAAATGCCTGAATCTGCTGCGACTCCCTGCCCAGTAGCCATCGGATAATATCCAGGTCATGGCAGGATTTCGCAAGAATAATGGGCGTGGTTGCTGTGCTGCTGTTCCAGTTGCCCCGTACATACGAATGAGCCATATGCGTGTGCTCAATGGGCTCAAGATGCTGAAGGCTGATGATTTCTCCGATACGCCCACTACTGAGCAACTCTTTAAGTTTTACAAAGTAGGGTGCATAACGAAGCACATGGCAAACAGCCACAATACGTCCGGTTTGCCGCGCCAGCTGCAGTATATCACGACATTCTTTTTCGGTAGGTGCAATGGGTTTTTCCAATAGTATATCATAACCCAGTTTCAAAGCCTGTATACATGGCTCATAGTGCAAATGGTCTGACGTAGCGATAATGACAGCGTCGGCAAACCTGGGCCGGGAAAAAACATCCTGCCAGTTACTGAAACGATGTGTTTCGGGGATATTGTGTTTTATCGCATATCTTTCATTTCGCACGGCAACCGGCTCTGCCACACCAATAATATTTAACTGTTCCGGGTATTCAAGCGCATAATCTCCATATACATTTCCCCGGGCACCGGCACCTATAGTAATAGCCGTAACAGGTCGGCTAAGTTTTTTGTGACGTGGATCGTCCGGTAAGATTAGGGGCTCCCCGGTTTCATTTTTACCCCATAAAGAAAAAGGGAAAAAAGTACCGCCAACGGTAATGCCAAAAGCTTTAAGAATTTTACTGCCAGACCATCTGGAAGAAGACATGGTAATATAGTTTGATGAAACGGATCAACAGAAGCCGGTCAGCATCTGATTAAAGTTAACCATAAATGACTAACCATATTGCCTGCACCAGATCTATTCAAATGTCACACCAGTTTTAATAAACCTTATCCGGGTACAAACAAAAAAAGCAGTACGGCCAAAAATGAGCGTCTTTCACAGAGTCTAAAAATTTAATGGTATTCTAATTTGTGTTCATACCGCTTATTAAATAAACGTAATCAATGACTTATGAAGGCCTGAAAAGGGAGGCACAGCATTTTAATACACACTCTTATTTGATCACTTAACCATAGCCTGTTTTCTTTGTTGTAAAGCGCGAAACAAAACCGACTTTATCATGCAAATCCTTCTTGTAGAAGATGAACCAGCTGTAGCCAGTATGCTTAACAAAGGATTGGCAGAAGAAGGGCACACTGTAACGGTGGCGCCGGATGGGCGCCTGGGCCTCGAAATGGCCACAAGCAATAATTATCAGGTGATCATACTTGATGTAATGTTGCCCGGTCTCAATGGCATTGAACTGTGCAGGCAATTACGGAAAAACGAGAACCATACACCTATTTTAATGTTGACCGCCCTGGGTACAACAGATAACCTGGTAACAGGCCTTGATGCGGGAGCAGACGATTATATCACCAAACCGTTTAAGTTTCGGGAATTATCTGCCCGTCTTCGTTCTCTCTCACGCCGGGGTCTGTCTGCCGAACCTGAAAGGGTATTACGGCTGGCTGACCTGGAAATGAACCTTACAGCGCGTACGGTAGAGCGGTCGGGCCAGCAATTATCGCTCACCGCAACGGAATACCGCCTTCTGGAATATCTCATGAAAAACAAAGGACGTGTATTATCACGCCTTGATCTCCTTGAAAACGTATGGGGGATAGATTTTAACCTGGGGACAAACGTGGTAGACGTGTATGTAAACTACCTCCGTAAAAAAGTTGAACGAAGCCAGTTTCCGAAACTGATACATACAGTGATTGGTATGGGTTATACGATGAAGGAGCCTGCCGCATGAAAATACAGACACAGACGGCGTTACTGTTTACGATTCTGGCAGCAGCGGTTATTCTTTTGCTGAATGCTGTAATATATTATGCCGCCACACGCGATACGGCCGATGATTTCAAAAAAAGGCTCGAACTGCGTACGATTGTAGCCGCCAAGATCAACTTCGAAAAAGATACCAGCTCATCAGCAGCCTATAACGAGATCCGCGAACAATACCTCGAAATACTACCCGGCGAGCGGGAATATATGTTCAGGGCCAGTGCAGATACACATCAACTGAGCCATATGCCCCCGGTACCCGCATCGTATTTACAGGAAATAAAACAGGCAAACGGAGGGACCGTTTATTACCGACAGGGAGATATTTATTTTGCCGGCATACTTTACCATACGGGAAATGATACTTATTATATTATCAAATCTGCCGTAAACTTATATGGACTGCAGGCTTTAAAAAACCTGAAAAGGATCCTTCTGATAGCATTTATTGGCAAAGTAGTGCTGGTGTTTACAGTAGGTATTTACTTCTCCCGGAAAGCATTTAAACCTTTTCGTGATATCATTGCACGTGTAAAGAATATAGGTGTCGAAAACCTGTCGCTACGACTCACCGAAAAAAAAGGTCGTGATGAAATAGCCGAATTGTCACGTACATTCAATGGAATGCTTGACCGTCTGCAGACGGCTTTCGATATTCAGAATAATTTTGTTAGTAGTGCTTCGCATGAATTAAAAACACCGTTAACTGCTATAATCGGCGAAGCTGAAATTGTGCTTTCCAAAGAGCGTGATGCCGGCACATACAAACAAACACTTGAAGTAATACTAAAGGAAGCCGAAAAGCTCGAAGCGATGACAACGGCATTGCTGAGCCTTGCCCAATCCGGCTTTAACAATAACCGCGAAAACTATGAACCTGTTCGTCTCGATGAATTGCTTTATGAAATAGGTGAGACTATTCAGCGAATAAATCCTGAAAGCAAGCTGAAGCTTGAAATGCAGGAGCTGCCTGCAAGTATGGAGGGACTTGTAGTAATGGGCAACCCGCAACTGTTGAAGCTGGCAATCAGTAATGTGATCATGAATGCCTGTAAATATTCCAGCAACCAACCGGTAGGCATCAAGATCAGCTCGAATCAGCAGCAATTACGACTCGATGTATCCGACAGCGGTATTGGCATCCCTGACGCAGAACTTAAACATGTGTTCGTACCGTTTTTCCGGGCTTCCAACACAGGTCCTTACAAAGGTTATGGAGTAGGACTTCCGCTCGCACTCAACATTATACGGCAGCATCATGGCAATATTTCAGTAGCGTCAGATGAAGGCAAAGGAACCAGGGTGACTATCCTGCTTCCCCTGGCAGAAAGCTGAGCCGTTCTAATACCATTCTTATATTTCTTTTAAAGAAACCTAATTGGCTGCTTAGTACTTTATAATCTCTGTGATGAATTTTTGTATTCTCAATTCGTCAACCTATAAAGTACTATTCATGAGAAATGTATTAATCCCAACAGACTTTTCTATTGAGTCGCTGCGACTGGCAGAGCAGACACTCGAAGCTCTTGATGACCAAACCATGACCATTACATTATTTCATGCCTTTGATATCAACGGGTTTGCCCCGGATATGCTCGGCAGCTCCCGCAGATTACCTTATGGACATCTGCTTACAGATGCTTTCAGAATTGCCTGTAAAAGGTTAAAAGAAAACTATCCGCAGACACTGCAGAGTATTCATATCAGGCATATGTATGGCAATAACAATGCTGTATTCCGGAATTTTATTGATGCTCATGATATAGATATGATCGTATGCCCTTCTAATTATGTTTTTAATGCCATAACACCTCAAAGCATAAATCCGTTATCACTTTTTGAAAAGGCTGGCATACCGCTTATCTCTAATCTGCGACGTAAACGCACTGTAGTTTACTCAGCGGCTCCTCTTGCAGAGACAGCAGCCATACTTATCAATTAAGACAGTCCGGATAAGGCAACCCGGAACCCGACCAACAGCTACTGTTGCAAACTGAAATAAGTATGCTATTAAAAAAGAACATTCCATTTACGTATATACTGGGTAAAATAAAGCGGGAGCTTTTTGTAATTACTCTTTATACAATTGCTATAGCGATTCTTTATGAAAATTATCATATAACAAGAATCTCAATCCCAATAGCTATACCCGCTATTATGGGAACGGTGATATCATTGTTGCTGGGTTTCCGAAGCAATCAGGCATATGATCGCTGGTGGGAAGCCAGGCATATCTGGGGTAGTATTGTGAATGATTCCCGAACATATGCCCGGCAAATACTATGCTTTACAGAAGTGATGTATGAAGGCGATGAAGTACACCAGTGGCGTCAACGAATGATCAGGCGGCAAACAGCCTGGTGTTATAGTCTGGGACAGGCACTGCGCGGACAAAACCCTGTACGGGGAATTGACCGGCTTCTTACCCGGCAGGATATGGACTTTATTCGTCATTACGATCATGTGCCCGGCGCCTTGCTGGAACTTCATGCCCGCGATTTGCGTCTGGCACTGGAAAACGGCTGGATTAACCGTTTTCAGCAGATAGAGCTTGACAGAACAATCAGCCGGTTATGTGATGCAATGGGGAAATGTGAACGAATAAAGAATACCGTTTTTCCGGTTACATACAGTATGTATATACACTTTTCGATGCTGCTGTTTATCGCATTGCTACCTTTTGCTGTAATTCAGTACTTCGGTATGCTGGAAGTACCAGTAGTAGTAGCTATTGCCACTTCTTTTTTACTGATCGAAAAAATGGCTATTCACCTGCAGGAGCCGTTTGAAAATAAGCCTACTGACACCCCAATGACCAGTATTGCACGTACAATAGAAAAAAACCTGTCGCAAATGCTAAATGATCAGCAAATACAGGAAGAGCGAGAAACTGCAAAGGACTTTTATGTATTGTAAGAAAACAGCTATGAAAAACACCCGGCCGCCATGCTGAATTTTTTGATGCGAGAAACAAGGTCTTCTACCTTATGACAACCTGCCGCCGGTAAGCTTAATTTGCCGGCGGCTTTGTGTTCAACTTCAATACATGGTCTGCGAAATCATAGCAGGCATTACGTACAGCATCGAGGTCATGCGATTTGATATGCGAGCCTATCACATGATCGCCGGTATTGGGAAGAGCAACCTCCCGCCGCAGACTGTCTGGTGTGCCGAGTTGGCGAAACATACGTTGCATGGCAGAAACTTTAACTACAGGGTCCTGATGTTCTTCATCTTTATAATAATAAAGAAGGAGAACGGGTTGTTTTACCCGGGCAAACAAACCTGCTTTCATCGATGTTTCCAGTAATTCTTCGAGTTGTACGGCTGCCTCCATCCTGTACCGGTAGTTCCAGTATTTGCGATATAGAGCGGTAGTATCGGATGACTGATTATACTCTCCTTTTACCATATGTGCAATTTGTAATCCCCAGGGATTATTAAGCAGCCAGGCATTGGGGTCATTGATGGCAATATTGGGGGAGAATAGATATAATGCGGCTATATCCGGATACTGGGCAGCGAGCTTTAAAGCCAGTGTGCCACCGGTAGAAGTGCCAATCAGGATCACTTTATTTCCCAATTGCCTGCCGATTACATAAGCCTGCTTGGCAGACTCCCATAGTTTGTCGGCTGTAAGACTTACCAGCGGCTCTGTTGTATCAATACCATGCTCTGCAAGCCGCGATAAATAAAGATTGCAACCATATCGTTTTGCCAGCTCCCGGTGAATGGGAGCACCTTCTTCCTGGCTGGCAGAAAAGCCATGAAGGTATACAAACGCGTATGGTGTTTTTTGTTTTAATGAGTCATTTGCCCAAATAATACGCGCTTCATTATCGGGTTTAAGCTGATGCAGACTTTCTCCGGACGCAACCAGGCTATCCAGGGCACTTCCGCTGGCAGTAATAGCGGGAAGTGCGGACTCATAAAGCGGAGGACTGGGGCGCGGCCCCAGAAAATAAATAACGATAAGGATTAAAACGATGACTGCTAACCATTTGAGAAATCGCATGGGAAACCGTTTTGTTAAAGCTACTTCAAATAAATGGCAAGCCCAGATGAACAATGGATTAATTATTAACGGCATTTGCTACCCCGGCCGAATTGATGTACCTTTGCCGCCTCAAAAAGCGGGCAATCCGGAAAAGAATCGGCAGGAACTGTTGGATTGGGACTGGATACCACTTTCACAGCGTTGATTGCCACAGCTTTGGGCTTTGTCATTGAGCTGGCAAATATCGCCCACAGATTCGAAAATTGTTATAGTGCTTTAGAAAAAACTGTTTACATCGGCAAAAACAGACCCGATGTGCGGATGGTGTGGGTAAGTTGAAGGAAAAATGATAAAGAAGACCTCCGGGTCATAAATACTCAATATGCAAATCAGAAATATAGCGATTATTGCGCACGTTGACCACGGTAAGACTACACTGGTTGACAAAATCCTTCATGCCACTAAGGTATTTCGGGATAATCAGGAAACCGGTGAGTTGATCATGGACAGTAATGACCTGGAGCGTGAGCGCGGGATTACTATTTTTAGTAAGAACGCTGCAGTAACGTACAACGACGTTAAGATTAATGTGATCGATACCCCTGGTCACGCAGATTTTGGAGGTGAGGTAGAGCGGGTACTTAAAATGGCGGATGGTGTGATCCTGCTGGTAGATGCTTTTGAAGGTCCTATGCCGCAAACGCGCTTTGTACTGCAAAAAGCCCTTCAACTCAGCCTGAAGCCGATTGTGGTGATCAATAAGGTAGATAAACCTAACTGCCGCCCCGATGAGGTGCATGATGCAGTATTTGAATTGTTCTTTAACCTGGACGCTACTGAAGAGCAGCTTGACTTCCCTACTTATTATGGTAGTGGTAAAAATGGCTGGTTCAACGACAGCCTTACCCAGATAGATAATATTAACCCCCTGCTTGACGGAATTCTCAAGCATGTACCCCCTCCCCGTGTCTCCGAAGGATCTCTGCAAATGCAGATTACTTCGCTGGACTATTCTTCATTCCTGGGCCGCATTGCGATTGGTAAAGTGAGCCGTGGTTCTATCCGCGAAAACCAGCCCGTTGCCCTGATGCAGGCTGATGGTACCGTACGGAAGACAAGAGTGCGCGAGCTGTATGTATTTGAAGGAATGGGTAAGAAAAAAGTGAGCGAGGTAGTAGCAGGAGATCTTTGTGCCGTGGTAGGTATTGAGGATTTTAATATTGGTGATACTATTGCCGATGCGGAAAACCCTGAAGCATTGCCGGTAATCAGTGTGGATGAGCCTACCATGAACATGCTGTTTTCTGTGAACAACTCACCATTCTTTGGCCGTGATGGAAAATTTGTAACCTCCCGTCACCTGCGCGACCGGCTGATGAAGGAAACAGAGAAAAACCTGGCCCTGAAAGTAGTGGATAGTGAGGAAGGAGACAGCCTCGTGGTATATGGCCGTGGTATCCTGCACCTGGGTGTACTTATAGAAACCATGCGCCGCGAAGGGTATGAGCTTACTGTGGGTCAGCCGCAGGTAATTGTGAAAGAGATTGATGGTAAAAGATGCGAGCCTTATGAGGTACTGGTGGTAGATGTGCCCCAGGAATTTGCTTCAAAGGTGATTGACCTCGTTACCCGCCGTAAAGGAGAGATGCTGGTCATGGAAACAAAAGGTGAAATGCAGCATCTTGAATTTGAGATCCCTTCACGCGGACTGATTGGACTGCGTACGCAAATGCTGACAGCTACTACAGGTGAAGCCGTAATGGCGCACCGTTTCAGCGAATACAAGCCATGGAAAGGTCTGATCCCGGGACGCAATAATGGTGTATTGCTGTCGAAAAACACCGATAAAACAACCGCATACTCTATTGATAAATTACAGGATCGCGGTACCTTCTTTGTAGATCCGGGCGAAGAAGTATATGCAGGACAGGTAGTGGCCGAAAACATTAAACCCGGCGACCTGGTGGTGAATGTAACGGAAGCAAAAAAACTCACCAACCACCGTGCTAGCGGCAGTGATGATGCCACACGTATTGCTCCCAAAACACTGATGACGCTGGAAGAGTGTATGGAATACATTCAACATGATGAGTGTATTGAGGTTACACCTAACTTCATCCGCATGCGCAAAGTGATCCTGGATGAGAATGAGCGTCAGAAACAAAGCAAAAAAATGAGCGCAGAAGCGCTCTAGTGAATAGAAGTTAGTTCAGCAACTAATTCAACTCCCGCCTGTATCACCGAAGTGTAATACGGGCGGGTTTTTTTTGTCAGGGCATGGCATTAATCTTCGTGAGCAGTTTCTCTGCCTGCCCGGGATTGATCTTAGCAAGTTTTTGATAAACCTCCTGCGCACTGCTTTTTTGTTTCAGTTCTATCAAAGTAAGCCCTTTATAGTAATAGGCCAGCATGGTCTCGCGGATTGCCAGCGAACGGTCAAACGAACTAATGGCATCGTAATACTGCTTGAGGCCATAGTAACTATAACCGAGCTCTGTATGGTATTGAGCTGTATTGGGGCTTATTTCTATAGCTTTCTTTAATTGAATAATAGCATCATCGTAGCGTCCCTTCTCATTAAAATACCAGGCCATACCGTAATAAGAATTGGTGCTTTTGGGATTCAACTCTACTGCTTTACGGTATTGATCAAAGGCATTATCAGGTTCTTTTGTAAGCATACGGTATACATCGCCCAGCCCTGTATACGCCGTACTGTTTTCCGGATCTATATACTGGGCGGTTTTGTATGCATCAATTGCCTCAGCAGATTTGTTGAGCTTATAATAAGCATATCCCAGCTCGTTATAGGCTTTGAGGAATTTATTATCGATCAGTGTTGCTCTTTTTAAAGAAACCACAGCTTTTTCATAATCTGCCACCTCTACTTCACAATATCCTTTCCGGTACCAGGACAGGGCCGAAACATCTTCTTCTTTTGCGCGGCTCACATATTCGTTGAAATAAGTAAGTGCCGATTTGTAATCGCTGAACTGTTCAAAATAAAGATGACCCATTTGCCGGTAGGCAGCTGAGTATTCTTTATTCATTTCCAGGCAACGCAGGTAATTGGTTTTGGCATTTTCCTTATTATTCAGGAACTGATTGGCATAACCGAGTTCAAAAAATATCTTAGCCTGATCGCCCAGTAACGTGAGTGCTTTTTCCAGTGATCTGGCCGCATCAGTATACTTTTTCAGCTCATTACTACACCAGCCCAGTTCATACCAGGCCTTACCCATTGAAGGGTCCAGTGTGGTCGCCTGCTTAAACAGGTCGGCGGCCTGCTCATATTTTTTTTCACCGCGGGCCTTTACGCCTGAGTCATACAACTCTGCAGCTGTTTTTTCCTGGCTGCTGGCCCAAAAGCTCAGTAACAGCAGTGTTGTCAGTAATACCGGACGCATACATGTTTATTTGCTAATAAAAGTAAGATTCAGAATGCTGGCCTGCAATACCGGAACCAGGGTATTGTGTTTACCTGTAAGAAAAGCTGTTTCCTTTGTACCAGCGCAGTTGCAGTAAAATTGTAAAGCCTGCTGATTGGGTAAGGCAAACGACCAAATACTCAATGCCGCTGCCAAATACTCAACCGAAACGGCCGGGTTCGATATTAAATGCTAAATTTCAGTGTATTAAGCTGCCAGACGACCTGGCTAAACCAACGCTGACTGATCTATTTTACCGGATTGACTATGCTGTCAACCATATACAGGCTCCTGCTATTACTGGTCTTCATGGCTGTTTATCCGCAGCTCAGGGGCCAGTCTTTTTCCTTTACTCATCTTAGCACCGTTAATGGACTTTCTGATAATAATGTAAGGTCAATGATCATTGACCGGAAAGGATTTTTGTGGATAGGCACGATAGATGGTCTCAACGTATATGATGGCTACTCGGTGGTGACATATAAAAAAGAAGACCGGCCACAAATGGCTTCCAATAATGTTAGTCACCTGACCTGTGATAGCCGCAACCGCATATGGCTGGGAACAACAGAGGGCGTAACCTGGATTGATGAAAAACGCAATTTTCACCGGGTGGTCCTGCAGGATTCTATTGTCAATTTTGGTTGCAAAACTATTCAGGATACCCGCACTTATGGCATTGTATTATTTACAAGTCGGGGCCAGTTCTACTTCAATGAGAAAAACGGAAAATGGGAGCAACTGACCTGGGTACCGGAACATCTTAATTATAATCGTTTTCATGATGCAGATCCCTTTGATGAAGACCGGATCATCTATGCTACAGACAGTCTTGTGATGGTGCTGGATTATGCAACGAAGAAGCTGGTGTATCAGCAGCCATTTACTGCTGTTTTCAGCCTTTGCCGTTACTCAGAGCATGAGCTCGCTATTGGCCAGGAACATGGTACGGTGTTGATTGCCGATATGCGTACCCATGAGGTAACCCGCCAGTATAAACTCACCAGTGAACTGAACGGACGGGTTATTAATTCTACCATTACAGAAGTAAGACCGGCAGCCAATGGCGATATACTGGTGGGTACTGGTTTTGCAGGACTCGTCATTATTAATAAGTCAGGTCAATTGCTTCGCTATGCGCATGATCCGATTAACCCCAGTTCACTGGGAGCCAACATGACATGGCGTGTACTGAGCGGGCGTAATGGTGATATCCTTGTAGGCACCAGCGTGGCTGGCGTGAGTATTTCAAACATCTATAACCGGCAGGCAGATTACCTGCGCCTGATGACAAATGGGAAGGGCGACTTTTATGATAGCTATGTAAACCGGATGGCCGAAGATGATAATCAGGTGATATGGATGGGTGCCCTGGAGCGATTGATACGCTGGGACAGGAAAAAGAACCGGTTCGATTTTTATTATTACTTATCCAATCCCATTTGGACGGGAGCGCAAAACCTGGAAATAAAGGCTGTGTGCATCGATAAAAAGAAACGTGTATGGGTAAGCGCTCATGGCGATGGGGTTGCCATATTTGATCCGGCAACTGAACGCTTTTTCAAAGTGCCGCGTGATACATCGCTGGGCATTGCTCTTCATGGTCTGTATATAATGGATATGATCCAGGCCAGTGATGGACAGATGTGGGTAGTATCTACGCTCGGGCCTTATACCATCGACCCGGAAACTCTACGTGCGCGGGCTTTTAAAAATGATCCTGTACTTGGTTCACTGGATGGCAAACGTATCAATGCAGTACTGGAAGACCGGAAACACCGGATATGGATGGCCAGCAGCAATGGATTGTATTGTTATGACAGAGCCAGCAACAGGCTTGATTATTTTACTACTGCGCATGGCCTGGCGTCAAATGTATGCTATACCTTATATCAGGACCCTGCCGGTCAGGTTTACGTTTGTACACCCAGGGGATTCAGCATAATATCTGAAGGACGTATTCAGACATTTACCAGAGAGAACGGTTTGAAGTATGATAACTGCGAAGGTGTGGTGACAGATTCTGAAGGAAAGGTATGGATTGCCAATACAAAAGTTATTATCCGTTACGACCCCGACAAACACAGCATGCAGTATTTTGATCAGAGTGCGGGGCTTACACAGGAAGGCTTCCGGGTAGCCAGCTATTTGAAAAGCAGCAATGGCGAACTGCTGTGGGGATGCCGGCGGGGTATTACTTATTTTTATCCCCAGCAATTGCTGAATGCGCCCAGCGATCTCAGGGTAAATATTTACCAGGTTGCTGTAAATGACTCTTCCTTTTACATTGGCGGCAATGAAGTGGTTGAATTGAAATATGATAAAAACAGTATTAGCTTTCGTTTTACTGCCAATAATCTCAAAGGCGCCTACAATATTCAATACAGATATATACTGGAAGGATATGAGCAGCAATGGCAAAACGGCCGGGATATACGCGAGGCCCGTTATTCCTCATTACCTCCGGGTCGTTACATATTTAAAGTAAAAGCCAGTACAGACGGAATTAACTGGAAAGATGCCGCTAATGAACTGACGCTGGTAGTGCGTCCCCCACTGTGGCAACGATGGTGGTTTGTGGCCGGGGCATTTGTATTGCTGGGAGTCCTGCTAAGCTGGATTGTGGCCAAAAGAAACCGCCAGTTGAGGGAAAAACAGGAAGAGCTGGATGCTGAGCAGGCCATCAATTATTTTGCTTCGAGTATTTATGAGACCAACTCGGTAAAAGCAATTCTCTGGGATGTGGCAAAGAACTGCATCGGGCGGCTGCATTTTGAGGATTGTGTGATTTACCTGGTTGATCATGAACGGCAGGTACTGATTCAGCGCGCTGCTCATGGGCCCAAAAGTGCTAATTACAGCGAAATAACGAATCCTATTGAAATTCCGCTGGGCCAGGGTATAACAGGTACTGTAGCGCTTACCGGTAAACCGGAGATCATACCGGATACAACACGCGACCCGCGCTATATAATGGATATGGCACGCCGCTATTCGGAAATTACCGTTCCGATTATCAGCAATGGCAGAATATGGGGGGTTATAGACTGCGAGCACTCAAAAAAAGGGTTCTTTACTCAAAAACATTTATCTATTCTTACAACAATCGCTTCCTTGTGTGCCAACAAAATTGTGAAGGCAAAAGCGGAGGCTGAGAAAGCCCGTGCAGAAGCCATACTCATGGATACGCAACAAAAAATGGCAGATGTGGAAATGCAGGCATTACGGGCGCAAATGAATCCTCATTTTATCTTTAATTGCCTTAATTCTATAAACCGGTATATTGTAAAAAGCGATCAGGCTACAGCGTCTTTATATCTTACCCGTTTTGCCAAATTAATACGACTGATACTGGACAACTCCAACAGCAAATCTGTAACACTTGCCAATGAGATGGAGGCCTTACGCCTGTATATTGAAATGGAAAGTATCCGCTTCGAGAAAAAATTCGATTATGTCATTTCGGTAGACGATACGGTACAACCGGAAACCGTATATGTACCGCCATTGATCATTCAGCCATATGTGGAAAATGCGATCTGGCATGGCCTGCTGCATAAAGAAACCGAAGGGCATTTATCTATTCATGTACGGCGCAAGTCGGCACAACTGCTGGAGTGTGTAATAGAAGATAATGGGATAGGCCGCGTAAAAGCCCGCGAGCTGAAAAGCAAATCGGTGTCTTCGAAAAAATCGCTGGGGATGAAACTGACAGAAGACCGACTGTCGCTGCTCAATAAACAATCGCAGCTGGAATCTTCTGTGGTAGTGGAAGACCTCGTTGACAGCAACGGCGAAACAGCAGGAACGCGGGTGACAGTAAAAATATCAATTGACACATAATTTAAAACTGCTATGATAAAGTCTATCCTGATCGATGACGAAAAAAATGCCCTGGAAATGATGGAGTGGCTGCTCAAAACCTACTGTCCGCAGGTAGAGATAGCAGCACTATGCAATTCGGCAGAAATGGGGATTGAGGCCATCAACCGCCACCGGCCGGACGTTGTTTTCCTTGACATTGAAATGCCACGGATGAACGGGTTTGATATGCTGGAGCAGTTTGATAAATTATTCTTTGATGTGGTATTTTGTACTGCCTACGACCAGTTTGCCATTAAAGCCTTTAAGTACAGTGCACTTAATTATCTGCTGAAACCCGTGGATCCCGATGACCTGAAGGCTACCATTGCGCGTATAGAAGAGAAAAAGACTATCCCTACCAAAGAGCAGTTTGAGCTTCTGCTGCAGAATATCAATCAACCTGCAAAAACCACGCCCCAGCGCATAGCGCTTACTACCAATGACGGGCTCATTTTTGTACCTACTGCAGACATTATCTATTGCGAAGCAGAAAGTAACTATACACATGTAGTGCTGAGTGGCGGCAAGAAAATACTCATTTCAAAAGTGCTGAAAGAGATTGATGAAGCGCTCAGCGGTCCTGATTTTTACCGCGTACACAGCTCTTTCCTGATCAATATAAACCACATCAAAAAATTTGTGCGTGGCGATGGTGGTTATATAGTAATGGACAATGACGCAACCGTAAGCATTTCTCGCAACCGTAAGCAGGAGTTTATGGATCTGTTTTCGCGATTTTAAAGACGTATCGCCATTTACTCATTTTTTCTACCAGTCACTCATTGAACTATTGGTACCAGGTGATAAAAAGTAGTTTTGACACTGCTACCGAATAACAGAAGAAGAGCCGTACCCTTTTTTTCTTATCAACTACCTTATCAATGAAAAAGTCTGGTCTTTTTTTGCTCCTGTGCAGTCTCTTGCTTGGCTGCTATAAGGGCTATGCGCACTATACAAATGATACAATACGATCTGCAGGAAAATTTTCTTTTACTGTAAAATTTGATCTGGAGAATGCCAGAAGCACAATTGCGCTACTGGGCAGTAAGCATGTCTCGGAGAAACAGCTGGATGGCTGGCTGGCATCGGCGGGTACCCGGGCATTGATCAGCAAGCTCAAATCCACCCCGGCCATTGCCCGCTCTGCAATGATAAAGGCAATAGAAAATAAAAAAGCCGATGCGGAAGAAAGCAAATACCAGTATGCGCACATCAGGCAGCAACTTGACAGTATGCGGCTTTTTCTGGATCGGCTGGCCATGGCTGCCGATAGTATTACGCAGGCTATCTGCGAAGAGTTGCGTCCATTCCGCTCCTCTGGCAATGATACAGTAGTTCTCTACGGACTAATGGGCGGTTATTCGGCCGGTTTTGCATTTACCAATAATAAGTCGGCCTTTTATATGGGGCTGCATTTTTATAAAGGCGATATAACCGGCGTGGCGGTTTCGGCAAAGCACGAATTGTTTCATACCATTCAATCGGCCGAGTACCAGTTTGAACCCGTAATGGAAAACCTGCGGCAGACCGATTCTGCCTGGGAAGCGCCTTATTATCTGCTTCGCCATATTTTTCTGGAGGGATCAGCCGAGTTTGTGGCAGATAATGAGCCATACCTGAAAACAAGCCCTTACCTGCGGCATGAACATGAACATAGCGTTGTGAATGCGTACCGGCACGAAGCAGTTTTTTATCTGATCGAACATTTGCTGCTCGATGCCTTTCATCAGCCTTCGCTGATGGATTTTGGTCAATTGTACAGTATTCTTTTTGACTGGAACTGGAATAATCCCGCTTATTATGCCGGCAAGCATATGATGGCGGAACTCGTAAAAGAATACGGAGCCGGTTATCTGCAAAAGAGTCTTGGGCGCGATGCGCTCTATTTTATCAGAGATTATATACAACTGTCCGGCAGCGGGCGTGTGAAGGAAGCGTATAGTTTTTCTGCTGAATTTACACAGCTGGTAGAAACTATGCTGCAACAGGTAGAAACATACCAGCGGACTGCAGGAACGGTAACCCGTTGATACCGCCTGCTATTTTTTATCATTGCTGAATAGGTGCTACCTTTGCGCAAAATCCGGCAGCGATGAAAAAGTGGTTTATGACGTTATTTCTGGTGACCAGTTTGAGCATGCTGGAGCCAGTCTCTGCTCAATGTTCGATATGTACAAAAACGGCCCAGCAGCTGGGTGAAAAGCCGGCCAGGGCGCTCAATACAGGCATTCTGTATATGGCTTTTACCCCTCTTTTAATAATTGGCTATATTGGCTACCGGTGGTGGAAGAATAACCGATAAATATATGACTATCATAAAATTATAAGTATTTTTCAAGCCCATTTGTTGTCCAGATCTTTTTTTCCTGAATAGCCTGATTCATCATTTGAAGATTTTCAACTTCCATTTTTCTTGATGCTTGCTGGTGATGCAGATGGTGGCAGATTCCTCCCAGTTTGAGAAACCTTTTTCTTATACCCAAATTCATTAGACGGATAGCAATTTCGTTATCCTCACCACCCCAACTGATAAAGCCCTCGTCATATCCGTTGATGGCCAGAATATCTTTCCTCCAGAAAGCCATATTACAGCCTTTTACGTAATAAAGAAAGCGTCCTTTAGTTTTATAGCGGGTGGCCAGAAAGTGCTGTGCCCAGGGCGCACGCAACCGGTTAAAAAAATTGCGTAAGTCAATCACTTTTAGTTTATCAGCATTTTCATTATTGAGAAGCCGGTCAGTGTTTTTTGAAGAAAGCATCGTGCGGCTTCCTGTTGTAAATGCTCCTTTTTGCCGGAAGGCAATATGATCTTTTAAAAAATGCCGGTGCAACTGCAGGTCACCATCGATCTGGATCAGGTATTCGCCCGTGGCCGCTGCCATGCCTTTGTTACGGATGCTGGCGAGCCGAAAACCTTCGTCGGGGTGCCAGACATGAATAAGCGGAACAGGAAAATCTTTCTTTAGGCACTTAATTAAAGCAGCAGTCTCCCCGCCCGAACCATCATCGCAGATGATGACTTCTTTAGGTAAAAGCGTTTGCGCACGTACACTGTTGAGGCAAACTTTTAGAGCTGCCGGCCAGTTGTATGTAGAAATTAGTAAAGAAAAATCGGACATAATTTCAGCAGGGTTATAGCGAATGATTAGTATCGCGATGTATAACACCCTGCTACAGCTATTACGTTGCAAGCGGTTTGCAGAACAGGTTATAAATCTGTAAATTAAAGTACCCCAGATACTGTTATTGAAATATGAATGACAAATTATCGTCAATAACAGTCGTATAATGGGGTTTATTTGCTGTTTGTTATAGTTGAATTTGCGGCTTAATGAATAAAATCTCTATATTGGCCGCCATAGCAGGACGAATACAGGTAAAATGACCTGAATCCGCAGCCGGATTTCAGTTTAGTGAAAGACCGGTTACCTGTATGAAGCAGATTGTACAAAAAATTTTCATGAACCAATCATTACCACCAGGCATCAGTGTAGTTATTCCCAATTATAATGGAGCCCTGCTCTTGCCCGTTGCCTTACCAGCCCTTTATAAGGCATTGATGCGTAGTGATCTTCCATTTGAAGTTTTTTTATGTGATGATGCTTCTACAGACGTTTCTATTGCCATTGTTGAGAAGGATTTTTCCTGGGTTAAGATTCTTGCGGCAGCTGAGAACTGTGGATTTTCTCCAACTGTTAATCGGGGCATACAGGCTGCAGGGATGTCTTACCTGTTTATACTGAATACAGATGTATTACTGCCGGAAGAGTATTTCGAACCGCTGTTGCGTTACTTTGACCTTGACGACACATTTGGTGTCATGACACGTATTATCGGCTGGGATTCGGAAGCTATTCAGGATGGTGGAAAACTGCCGGTTTTCCATGGAGTAAAAATTAAAACATCGGCAAATTATATTCCACGGCCTGATTGTACCGATGTATGGCTTCCATCGATGTATCTGTCGGGGGCCAATGCATTGGTGTCGACTCAAAAGGTTAAAAAGCTCGGTGGATTTAATGAGCTCTTTGCGCCCTTTTATGTCGAAGACGCCGAGTTAAGTCTTCGTGCATGGCGTATGGGATGGCGCTGTTACTATGAGCATAAAATGTATTGCCGCCATAAGGAATCGGTTACTATCAGGTCTAAAAACCGGAAATCTTATATAAAGCGGATTTATAATCGAAATAAAATGCTGCTGCACAGCATTCATTTGCCAGGAGGCCTTTTAGTTGTCTGGCATTTGCAGTTGCTTATCGAAATCCTGGGGTCATTGCTGATATTCAGGCTTTTTTTCCTTAAATCCTTTGCGGACTATATTAAACTGTTTGCCAGGGTACAGCGCTGCCGGAAAGATTTGAGGGAATGTGCAACCAACGAAGGTAAAAAACTGCTCCCACTATTTCCCGTATTGCGACAGCTAAAGCTTCAATTGAAAGCCTTACCTATTATCCGAATCAGGTAGAGGATTGGGTTACACTTTAAACCGTGCCTGAGACGAAATAAAAGCGTGTTTTGTGTATGACACCCACGGAAACCGGCGCTTTTTATGAGATAAAAGAACCGGCGCATGCCTTACCAGGAAAAAAAACAAGGGAAAAGAAAACGAATGATTGTTTAGTTTTTTAAAATGATTCATCAGCCGCAATACAAAATTTCGATGCTGCACGGGAACAGATGGGATTTCGATCAACTCAGGTAGTATCTCTTCCATTTGTTTATGCAGGAGCATTTTAACCTTAGCCTTACCCGTTGCATTTGTTTCATGCATACGATGCCATACGAGAACCTGGGGTACAAACTCTATCCGGCCATTACAAACTGCTACAGCAGCAAGCCACCAATCATAAATTACAGTTTTGGGAAATGGTAAAGCTTTGGCGAGTAAAGATTTTCTGAAAAGCATGTTGTGACCCGAAATATAATTGCAAAGCAGAAAATTTCGAATATCTCTGCCAGCAGTATAGTTTACAAGCCTCGTACTATGATGGTTAAATTTGCCGAACTTTTCGAATCGTACACTGATGGCATGCACCATAATAATGTCTTCGGAGACTGCAATATGGCCCAGCAGTGTTGCGATTTTGTTTTCGCTCCATATATCATCCTGATCAGCAATTGCGATAAAACTACCTGTGGCAAGGGAACACCCCTTTTCGAAATTTTTAGTCAGGCCAATATTTTTTTCGTTACGATAGAGGTGGATACGTAAATCCTGGCGTGCCATTTTTTCCAGAATACTATAAGTGGCATCTGTGGAAGCATCATCGACCACAATAATTTCCAGATTGGCATGGGTTTGCCTGCTGATAGAATCCAGTTGTTCAGCAACAAAATTTTCGCCGTTATATGTACACATTACAACAGATACACGTGTATCCTGCATAATTTAGGAACTTGATGTTATTTAATAGTAATTGCCTGCTTTCTATTATTCACCATAATAACAGGTGATTATATATGACAATAACTAAGCCATATTTACAAAAAATAATTACGAATTGCTTTCATTTAACGGAAGAAATGGAAAACTTACATATGGCAGACAAGGAAAGGGCCTGCGAAAAAAGCAGGCCCTTAAATATATATAAAATTACTTATTGAATAATAAGTTTTGTTCTGGTTTCTTTTGTGCCGCCTACAACTCGTATAAAATAAAGGCCTTTTGACCAGCCATTAAGATCCACTGTGAAAGTGTTCATCGAAGAGAAGTTAGATAGAATCCGGTTTAATTTAAGAGAGCCTCTGCTGTCCATGATTTGAAGCTGGCTGTTGCTGGCATTGTCTGTATTCCAACGGATTACAACACTGTTGTTTGCAGGATTAGGAGAGACAGACAGTGCTTGCTTTTGGGGATTGGCGAGAGTTGTATTATACTTTGCAGGGTCTATACTGAATTCGTTTCCATTGGGGAAAGGCGCCGTGGTATTGGGAGCAATAAACCGATAGATCTTTCCATCGCTACCCCTGGCTACAATTATACTACCATCAGCATTGGAAAACAGATCGCCAACAATATTGTTATATCTGTATTTAATATAAGAATTACCATTCCAGCCTCCGTTTAGGTATTGAAGATATTTTATTCTGTTGTCTGAAGCCAGGTAATTAACATAGTCGCTATTTGTCGATAGCAAGAACTCTCTGGTTATATCATTTACACTATTACTTAACACACCTTTTTGCCAACCACCATTGTAATTTACCCAGTATAACTTTCCATCGGTACCCCGATAATTAACATAGCCAGTAGTAGGAGTATGTCTTATTTGACCGGATACATTGGTGATATCATTTCTGACAACTCCCCACTGCCAACCACCACTATAATAAAACAGGTACAATTTACTATCCGTTCCACGATAATAAATATCATTCCCGTTTGGTTTTACACAAATATCTCCGGCAACATTTGTAACCGAATTACTCAAGACCCCCCAGTTCCACTGGTTGTTATTGTACCAGAAAAAGTTAAGTTTTCCGTCCGTACCTCTATAATATACCGATTGGCCATTGGGGCTTACTACAATATCGCCAGCCACGTTGGTTATGGAATTGCTGAGAACTCCCCAATTCCATACCCCACTACTGTTTTGAAGATAATTAAGCTTTCCGTCAGTACCCCTATAATATATCGTCTGGTTGTTGGGGCTCAGTGCAAGATCTCCTGCCACGTTCGATACGTTATTGTTGAGGACTGAGTACTGAGCACCGCCCGAATACCATATTGAATGGATTTTACTATCAGTGCCTCTGTAGAAAATCTGGGTGGAGTTGGAACTCATAAGAATATTCCCGGCACAGTTTGCAGGAGCATTAGGATTTGCCAGTCCGGCCGTCCACTGGCTGGCATCTTCATATCCGCACGTTATGGAAAATGAGTTAGTATTATAACTGGCCGCCGTTGTCATATCTGTCTGGCATCCGAGGCTCCAGCGAGTTAGTTCAACACCTACATAATATGTTCCCGACTGGATGTTGGTAGTTTTAAAGGTGTACTTATAACGATATGCGGGATCATCGCTATACGGAACCGCACTCTTGTTGCAATAGCCTATTCCTTCTACAGCCTGTCCGTTTTTATACAAAACAAAAACGATTCCATAGTTAACCAGACCTCCGCCACCAGAGTAAGACGGGTCATTTGCATAAATTGTGATATTGGTTTCATTGTCACAAACCGGAAGGTTGAACGGACCATTCCCAACCAGCCATTGTGACCCGGAGTAGATTTTATAAGCGCCGGGCACATATTGGGAAAACAGACTGTTGTGGAAGAGAAAAACGAAAAGAAATGCTAAGAAGGTAATTTTCTTTTTCATAAGTAATCAGGTTAAATTTTCAAAAAAAGGTTTGCGTATTGATCAAATCTAAACCTCATTTCGAAAAAAAAAGAAAGCTAATTATATAAACATGTGAATGATTTTCCTTTCTCAATGTTTATACTTAAAGGCCCTAATTAAATATGAGTAAATTCTGTTGCCAGCCGAAAAAGCTGGAATTCACCTTCTGCAAGTTTTTCTTCGATTCTCTGTTGAACAAGCGCCGGTTTTATGTCCTTCATTCTTAACCGCTGAATAATTTGCAGCAAACGTCTTGTAAGCAAAACGATTTTACGATCATTTTGAGTGGAGGCGTTTATATCTGTTTCAATTGCTTCTATAAGATCTTTTATTCCTTTTTGAAGATGGGCTACTGTTTTAATAACAGGGATTTCTCTTTTGGAGCGGTTAAAGGCAGGTGCCTGCATTTGTTTCAAATTGGCCACAAACCGGTCTGCATCTGGCCGGTCACTTTTATTTACTACAAATATGTCTGCAATCTCCATTACGCCGGCTTTCATGGTCTGAATTTCATCTCCGGCTTCGGGTACAAGTACCACCAAGGTTGTATCTGCAAGTCCGGCAATTTCCACTTCACTCTGCCCGATGCCTACGGTTTCGATCAGGATATAGTCGAAGCCTACTGCCTGGAGTACGGCGGTGATTTCGATGATCATCTGATTTAATCCTCCCAGGCTTCCCCTGCTGGCCAGCGACCGGATATATACATCCGGGTGATTGAACCATCGATTCATGCGAATGCGATCGCCCAGAACGGCTCCCAGATTGAAGGGGGAGGAAGGATCTACACAGATGACACCTACTTTTTTTCCAGCACTGGTCATGGTGCCTATCAGTGCATCTGCCAAAGAACTTTTTCCCGCTCCCGGAGGGCCGGTAATACCTATAACAGGGGCCTGCCGGGCAGGCAGGTCTTGCAGAAAAGTCATATATCCTTCCTGTTCATTTTCAACAAGCGATATACACCTGGCGAGTGCACGCCTGTCTCCGGCCTGAAGCTGTAATAACAGTTGCTGCCACATAGACTATTAATATACTGCAAGGTATCGCTAAAAAAAGGCGTGGCAAACAAGGGAATAAAATGGAATAAACCCGGAATATATTATCGGCAAACAGGCATAATGGCCCGATAATACTCCCTGCACTAAAAATTGTAAAAGAGAATACCTTTGAATATATGACCAACTTCATTCCCATTTTCCCCTTAGGAATTGTGGTGTATCCGGGAGAGGAACTCAACCTGCACATTTTTGAACCCCGCTACAGGCAGCTTATCAATGAGTGCCGCGAGCAGGGTAAGCCATTCGGTATTCCCACAGTAATTGAAAACCGGCTGCAGGATTTTGGTTCACTGGTGGAGATCACAGAGATCGTGAAAGTGCATGAAAACGGTGAAATGGATATTCGTACACGTGGACAAAGGGTCTTTCGCATTCTGGAAGTGATTCGCAGTATTCCTGATAAACTTTATAGTGGTGCTATCGTGAATTATCCTGATAACAGAGAGCAGGGTAACATGGAGCAGATGCGTGCGGTAATGGCGGGTTTGCGTGAGCTGCATCGGGTAATGAACCTGAATAAGAATTTTGCAAAGCCCGATGAACAGCTCAGCGTTTATGATGTGGCACATCATGCGGGGCTTTCGCTGGAAGAAGAATATGAGTTACTGGGTCTGCTGGACGAACGGCAACGGCAGGAATACCTCAAAAGACATCTTGCCAGGGTATTGCCGATGCTGGCAGGGCTGGAGCAGCTGAAAGAAAAAGTAAAATTAAACGGCCATTTCAGAAACCTGGAAGGCTTCGATCTGAAGTAGATCACTAATTCCTTATTTTGCCCCCATGTCTGTTACACTTTGTTTTGATTTTGGTAATACCCGCCGGAAAGTGGCGCTTTTTGAAAATGCGGAGATCAGGCGCGTGGAAATCCTGGAAGATGATGCGGATGAAACCATTCAGCGGTTGCTGGATACGTATAGACCGGACAAAACCATCCTGTCGTCGGTCATTGAGCATAATACAGGTATAGAATCCCTGCTGGCGGCCAATAGCCGTTTTCATAAACTCAGTCATTTGACCAGGCTGCCATTTACCACACCTGTGGGCAAGCCTGAAACTATTGGGGCTGACCGCCTGGCACTGGTAGCCGCCGCCGTGCATTTTCATGCAGGTAAACACAACCTGATCATTGCACTCGGTAGTTGTATAACTTACAATTTCTGTAATAAGTACAGTGAGTTTATTGGCGGAGGAATCTCTCCCGGCCTCGAGATGCGCCTCAAATCACTTAACTATTATACGGCTAAACTGCCGCTGGTGAAAGCCACCTCGAATGTGCCGCTGATGGGCTATGATACCAATACCAATATCCAAAGCGGGGTGGTGTTGGGCATGGTCTATGAAATGGATGGTTTTATAGATGAATACCGTCAAAAATTCGACAACTTTAACGTGCTGTTAACCGGGGGTGATACGGTCTTTTTGGCTTCACACCTGAAAAACAAGATATTTGCAGACCCTGATTTAATCTTTAAAGGTCTTTATGCCATTAGTGAAGTTAATAACACCTAAGATAATCAATGTGTTAGGTGGTCGGAGGTCTGCATTCAGCTTGTTTCTAACTGCTTTTTGTATTCCTGTATTTGCCCAAGATAATTCTCCTTACAGCCGCTATGGCCTGGGTGACCTTGTACCCAATACCAACGTAAACAGCCGCGCAATGGGTGGTGTTTCGGCCGGCTATATTGACTATTTTTCCATTAACTACAGCAACCCTGCAGCCCTGGCCAACTTCCAGGCGCGCCGCCAGGTGTCTTCCAAAAAACTGGAATCTGGCCGGGCCATTTTTGATGCTGGCCTGCAGATTGACAGCCGCACACTGCGTGAACCAAACTCGGTAGAACGTTTCAATGCCAGCAATATGCTGTTTTCGCATGTGATGGTGGGTATGCCTCTCCGCCCCAACTGGGGACTGAGTTTTGGCCTTCGCCCTGTTTCACGTATCAGCTATAAGATCAGCCGCTTCGCGCGTCTTACTGATCCCAATACCGGATTGCCAATCGACAGCTCGCATACACTGAATGAAGGTGATGGTGGTACATACCTTGTGTCGGCCGGAACAGGCTACAAGATTCGCTTCAGCGATCGCCATTTTCTGAGCCTGGGCGTTAGCGGCGGGTATATGTTCGGAAAAAAAGATTACAGCAATCGTCTTTCGATTCTGAATGATTCGCTGCAATACAATGCCGGCAATTTTCAGACAAAGACAACTTTCGGAAATATACACGTTGACCTTGGTCTGCAATACACTGCTGTACTTAAACGTACTGCCAAGGAAGAAATAGCGCTTACACTGGGTGCATTTGGTAATACAGAACAAAAACTGAATGCCAGGCAGGATATTATTCGCGAAACCTATGTATACGATGCATCAACAGGGTATGTGCGACTGGATAGTGTTTCTGAGCAGCTGGAAGTAAAAGGTAAAATTATCTATCCCCAGAATATTACAGCAGGTTTTGTACTTGAAAAGAACAGCACTGACCGGTCAAAACCCTCCTGGCTTATTGGGGTTGATGTGGTACAGCAGAAATGGGGCGATTATCGTTTTTATGGTGAAAAGGATCCCACCCTGCGCAATAAAAAAGAGATTCGTGTAGGTGGCCAGATCAGGCCTGTATTTAAGAACAATTATTTCAGCAATGTTACCTACCGTGCCGGCTTCTTTGTAGGCACCGATTATATACAGGTAGATAAAAAACTGCCCCTGTTTGGTGTTACTGCCGGTTTTGATCTGCCCGTACGCAAATTTTCCCGCCAGGCTATGTACCAGGAAACCAAGGTTAATATCTCGCTGGAGTATATACGCCGTGGCAATAACGACAATTTGCTTAAAGAAAACATGTTCCGCATCTCGGCAGGTTTTGCATTAAGCGATCTGTGGTATATCAAACGTAAGTTTGACTAATAGCTTTATTGCCGGCTATCGGGTAACTTGCGTATACGCATGAAAAAACAACAGCCTTTCTACCGGATGATATTTCGTAGTCTGCTGCCTGTACTGGCAGGCAGTGTGCTGCTGTATTCCTGCGAGAACTCGCAGGCCGAAATAGATGCCTATACCAAACGGGTACAAATGCAGGAGGTGGCTCAAGATGTGGAAAGCTACCTGAGTCAGGCAGGAAAAATGAAAGCGAGACTCAAAGCACCGCTTATGTATCGCGTGATGAGCGACTCGCAATACCTGGAGTTTCCCAACTCACTGCATGTGGATTTTTATGACGACAGCACACGTGTTGAAACCTGGCTCGACAGTAAGTATGGGAAATACTTCGAAAATCTTGACAAAGTATACCTGCGCGACAGCGTGGTGATCGTTACAGTAAAAGGCGATACACTTCGCTGCCATGACTTGTGGTGGGATCAGAATAAAGCTATTTTTTATACAGACAGTGTAGCCACTTACCGCTCGCCGGGAAATAACATCAGTGGTGGGCGTGGTATGGAAGCGACCCAGGATCTGAAAACAGTCACATTCCGGTCGCCGCTGGGTGATATGGTCGTCTCTTCCTCTGGTTTTGCAGAAGCACCCTGATCATTTACTTTTTCATTACGCTTATTAACAACAAACCCGGCCTATTTAAGACCGGGGCTGCTGTATTGCATTGAGAGCTAACCATTGGTGTTTTTCCTAAACAGTTTGCTGGCTCAAATTGGTGAGGTTCTTCACAAGGATATAATGAATTCAAACGGGACGCTTACCTGAGATGTCAGTCATACAATTGTCATCTGCCATCGCGATCAAAAATAGGGTGGGCATTTTATCTACACCAGCGCATTATTGGTCGATTCGGGCGATAATGAATTTACGGACCTGTCGGGGCATCTACCAAGGGATTGAACAACTGTATTGCTGCATTTCCTATCTTCAGTTATAAATAAGGATACTATGTTGTTGAAAGACAAAACCGTTTTCATTACAGGCGCCAGCAGGGGCATTGGCAAGGCTATTGGATTGCGCCTCGCCCGGGAGGGAGCTAATGTGGTGATTGCCGCCAAATCAGTGGAAGAAAATCCCCGTTTGGGTGGAACCATCTATTCTGCAGCAGCCGAAATGGAGGCCGCCGGCGGGCACGGCCTGGGCATTCAATGCGATATCCGATTTGAAGAACAGATAGAAGCAGCCGTTCAAAAAACCGTAGAGCATTTTGGTGGTATAGATATCCTGGTCAACAATGCTTCGGCTATTTCGCTCACACCAACGGAGCAAACAGAAGCCAAACGGTTTGATCTGATGCACTCTATAAATGTGCGGGGAACTTTCCTGGTAACCAAACACTGCATTCCTCATTTGAAAAAATCATCAAACGCACATATTCTTACGCTGTCGCCCCCCATATCGCTTCAGCCCAAATGGCTGGGCGGGCATGTGGCCTATACGCTCACTAAATACAGTATGAGTATGATGGCGCTTGGCTGGGCAGCAGAATTTAAACCGTTTAATATAGCCTCCAATGCGCTGTGGCCCAGAACCACTATCGATACGGCAGCGGTACGCAATCTGCTGGGCGGTGAAGCGCTGGCCCGGATGAGCCGCAAACCGGAAATTCTGGCCGATGCGGCATTTTATATTTTTTCCCAGCCGGCTAATGCCTATTCCGGAAACTGTTTTATAGATGAGCAGGTACTGGCCGCTGCAGGCATTACAGATCTGAGTACCTATGCGGCCGTGCCAGGTGCCCAGCTTTATACCGATCTGTTTGTGGACTAACGACTTAATTAAACAAAAAGGCCATTCCTCCGGAGGGAATGGCCTTTTTTATTTATAAAAAACCTTAACCTGAATTGATTAACTCCTTGAATTTAAGGAGTTTTTTTGAATGTTGCAACAGCAATTGGTCAAAGTTCTCTACGGTCTGTTTATTTTATGATATATATCAAACCCAAACGACTGTCCTTTACTGGGCAGATTGTTGTGTTTTTTCGGGCCTCATCTGGGGAAACAGCAATACGTCCTGAATAGAAGGCTGATTGGTAAGCAGCATACAAAGCCGGTCAATACCAATACCGATACCAGCCGTGGGCGGCATGCCATATTCCAGCGCGCGTAAAAAGTCGTTGTCAATAAACATGGCTTCATCATCGCCCCGCTCCATCAGTTTTACCTGGTCTTCAAAACGCTCCCGCTGATCTACCGGATCATTCAGCTCACTATATGCATTGGCAATTTCTTTACCATTGATCATGAGTTCGAAACGTTCTACCAGTCCCTGCTTTTCGCGGTGTTTCTTGGTAAGCGGACTCATCTCAACAGGGTAATCGATAATGAAAGTGGGTTGGATGTAATGCTTCTCGCATTTAGCGCCGAATATCTCATCGATCAGTTTCCCTTTGCCCATGCTGTCTTCAACAGAAATATGCAGCTGGCGGCATACAGAGCGTAATTGCTCTTCATTCATACGGCTTACATCAAAACCGGTATGCTCCTGAATAGCATCGTAGATGCTGATACGTTTGAAAGGCGCTTTAAAGCTGATCACCTTATCACCTACCTGCACATCTGTACCACCTGTGACACTGGAGGCTACTCGTTCCAGCATTTCCTCCGTTGTATTCATCATCCACAGATAGTCTTTATAGGCTACATAAAACTCAAGGATCGTGAATTCGGGATTGTGGGTCCGGTCCATACCTTCGTTGCGGAAATTGCGGCTGAATTCATATACCCAGTCAAAACCGCCTACGATCAGACGTTTCAGATACAGTTCATTGGCAATACGCAGGTAGAAAGGAACATCCAGTGCATTATGGTGTGTAATAAAGGGGCGGGCAGCAGCGCCTCCGGGAATACTTTGCAGTACCGGCGTATCTACTTCCAGGGCACCGGCCTGGTTGAGATAATCGCGAATGGAGTTGATCATGCGGCTCCGTTTTTCAAAAGTTTCTTTTACGGATGGATTAATGATCAGGTCTGCATAACGCTGACGGTAGCGGAACTCAGGATCGGTAACAGCATCGAAAGTCTGGCCGTCAGCTTCCTTTACAATCGGAAGCGGACGCAGCGATTTGCTGAGCAGGGTTAGTTCTTTAACGTGTACAGAAGTCTCTCCTGTTTTAGTAATAAAAGCGTATCCTTTTATGCCAATGATATCGCCAATGTCGATCAGCTTTTTCCAGACAATATCATACAGCGATTTGTCTTCGCCGGGGCAAATATCATCTCTGCGGATGTAAAGCTGAATTTTTCCATGGCTATCCTGGATAACGGCAAAGTTGGCTTTGCCCATATCCCGTACGCTCATGATACGGCCGGCCAGGCATACATCGGCAAACTGCTCTTTTGTTTCTTCATTGAATTTTTCTTTGATCTCAGCTGAATTGCTGTTGACAGGAAAAAGGGGAGCCGGATAGGGCTCAATACCCATCATGATCAGTTCGTGCAGTTTCTCGCGACGCAATTGTTCCTGCTCGGAAAGGTGTACCATACTCATGTTTACGCTTTTCAAAAAGTCGGGCAAAGGTACTGGTTTCGGGAGAGCAGTCCAAAGGAGAGGCAGCCTCATTCTGAGTGCTTTTCAGAATGTCCTGCACGGGTTTACCGCAAAAACTGCCGGTTCTTTTGTTAAATTTATCCCTAAGTGCACACTATTTGAGCAAAACCGGCGTCATATGACGGTAGCCTGCAGCGAACAGGTCCGTAACTTTAAGCCTCCTAAAATCAATTACGTATGATGAAAACTTTCCTTACTGCCTCTATCCTTTCCCTGCTTATTATTCCTGCTACCATACAGGCGCAGATAAAGCTGCCGAAGATATTGTCGAAAAACAGCGGTTCCGGTGTTTCCGAGGCCGAGGCTGGTCAGGGTATTAAAGAAGCACTTACCCAGGGTGTGACGAATGCTGTACTGAATCTTAATAAAACGGATGGTTTTTTTGGCAACCAGTTATATAAAATGCTGCTTCCCCCGGATGCTCAAAAAATTGAGACCACCCTGCGCAAAGTGGGCATGGGAAGCCAGGTAGATAAGGCGGTACTTGCTATTAACCGTGGAGCAGAAGAGGCTGTGGGATTTGCCAAGCCTATTTTTGTGGACGCTATTAAAGAGATCACCATACAGGATGCCCTGAAGCTGGTAAGCGGCGGCAAGGATGCCGCCACCCAATACTTCAAACAAAAGACTACAGAAAAGCTGATTGCCGCCTTTACACCTTCTGTGAAAACAAGTCTTGATAACGTAGGGGCTACAAAATATTACGATGATATTGTAAATGCCTATAATGGCCTGCCTACAACACTTAAAAAAGTGAATCCTGATCTTACTTCATTTGTAGTGGGTAAAGCAGTGGATGCGCTGTTTGATCAGGTAGCGAAGGAAGAGGCCAATATACGCGCCAATCCACTGGCTCGTACTTCTGATATTCTCAAAAAAGTATTTGGCGGCAAATAATGTTGTTGCTGAAAACAAAAGGGGCAGGAGCCGGATCTGCTGTATGGTGATTCGGCCCCTGCCCCACTTTTTTATATGTTCTTACACTCCGGCCAGTAACACCTGCCAGGCTTCTTTTACTTTTTCCTGTGCAAGCAGGCGGCTTGCATACCGGTGCAGTTCTTTTTCCATTTCATCGGGAGTAAGACTGTAATACTGGATGATCTGTCGCAGATGGTCGTCATCAAAGCCTGCATCTACCACCGGCAGCTCGCTTACATTAGCCAGTTGCCCCAGTTCATTGCCCGACAGAATACTGCTGTAACGGATAGAAGGTGGCAGACCATCGAAACCAATACCCAGTTGAGTATTGGGCTTTTCTACCTGGAAAAGGCTTTGTTCTGAGACTACACAATACCAGTCGCCACCCAGCCGGGCTACATGACGAATCTTGCGCTGATCGAGTTTGCCCTGCTCATCTACCAGCTCATCGGCAATATGCATGCGCAGAACTTCGCAGATTACGAGATTGCCGGCTCCACCCTCCTGCCCCAATGATTTTACTTCGTTGACCCGGCACTCCAGTTTTATCTGGCTTTCTTTCACCATCGGAGGTTTTACCAGAGTGGCGGGCTCGGGAGTGAACCCCGCCTTGATAAATTCATTTACTCCTTTGGCATACTCGCAACTGGCCAGCGATGTCTGGCGCACCATGTTGTAGGTAACAATATTAATCACCACTTCGGGCACTTCCAGCACGTTGCCGAGTGTATGTTTGGTTGTGTTGTCGCGTACCCGCCGGGCAGGACTGAATATAACAATCGGCGGATTGGACGAAAACATGTTGAAGAAACTGAAGGGGCTGAGGTTTACCTGCCCGTCTTTGTCGATAGTAGAGGCAAAACAAATAGGCCTGGGGGCAATTACATGCTGCAGGTAATATTGTTTTTGCGGAGCAGATAACTCGTGCAGATCGATGATCATGTTAATCGGATTGAGCGGATCAGCTTTTTTTACGTTTCAGAATACTCCAGTCTGTATCTTCTGCCTGGATGGTATTTTCCAGCCGGCCAAGCTGATCGATTTCCATGGTAACGACATCATTTGGCTGCAACCATTGCTCCTGGTAATTGGGATCATTCAGTTTGCCGGTACCGTTTAATTCCAGGAAGCAACCAGTACCGACCGTGCCGCTGCCAATCACGTCGCCGGGATAGAGGTCTACTCCGTAGGAAGCCCGCTCAATGATTTCGGCGAAGGTCCAGTCCATATCGGCTACATTGCCATCGCTCACCTGCACACCATTTACATGACAGGTCATCCGCAAATTCCATGTTTTGCCCACATGATTTTCTTTGGTGGGTACTTCAAACGGAGCCAGTTCATCGAGTGTTACCAGCCATGGACCAATTACCGTAGAAAAATCTTTTCCTTTGGCGGGACCAAGGTTGAGAAGCATTTCTTCCATCTGCAATCTTCTTGCGCTCATGTCGTTCATGATCATGAGACCGCCGATATATTCATCTGCTTCTTCGGCTTTGATGTTGCGTCCCTGTTTGCAGATAACGATTGCCACTTCCAGCTCAAAATCGAGTTTTTCAAAATGATCAGGCATGCAGCGGATAGGGCCAGGGCCCTGAATGCTGTGATGATTGGTAAAATAAAAAATGGGATACTGGTCAAATTCGGGTATCATCTCTACCTTACGGTTGCGTCGTGCGGCCGCCACATGCTGACGAAAAGCATAGCCATCTCTGCAACTGGTAGGGAAAGGAACGGGGGCCAGCAGGGTTACTTCGCTAATGGGAATGCCACGGTTGCTGCTACGGGTGCCTTCACGCAGCAATAGTTCGCCGGCCTGTACAATTGGCAGCGATTCTTCCCAGTAGTTGAGCAGCATGCTCATGTTGTTGGGCAGATCGGGATGCAAAATGTCGAGGGCATAAATGGTATCATTTATAATTACGCCTACATGTTCGCGTTCGTCATGGAGATAAGAAACCAGTTTCATAGTTTGATGCTTAAGAAGCCGCTAAGTTAGGGAGCTTGTTTGTAACTTAACAGCATGAGAAAATGGTTCCTGATAGCCTTTCTTCCACTGCTTGCCTTTTTACCAGGTCCGGAAAGCAACCGATGGATACGGATTAATCAATTAGGTTATACCATGGCCGGATCCAAGGTGGCCATTTGGTGCAGCAAAGAGCCGGTTGAGCTATCGCGCTGGCAACTGATAGATGCCCGTACACGTAAGATAGCCACATCGGGTATGGCGGGCAGCGCTTATGGGGCTTATGGGCCTTTTGCGTCTACATACCGCCTTGACTTTTCGCGGTTCAATAAGCCGGGCAGATACTACCTGCAGGCAGGAGGTGCCCGCTCACCCGAATTTAATATCAGCGATACAGTGTATAATGGGACGGCTGATTTTTGTCTCCGGTATATGCGTCAGCAACGTACAGGATTCAATCCGTTTTTGAAAGACAGTTGTCATACCCACGATGGTTATGTACTGTATGGCCAGCAGGCAGGTATTGCCGATAGTAGCTATGTGGATGTGGTAGGCGGCTGGCACGATGCCAGCGACTATCTGCAGTACAGTACCACCTCTGCCAATGCCACCTATCACCTTCTTATGGCCTACCGCGATTTTCCGGGTGTATTTACAGATCAGCACCTGGCCAATGGACTGGCAGGGGGCAATGGCCAGCCCGATGTACTGGACGAAGCACGCTGGGGCCTGCAGTGGTTGATGAAGATGAATCCTGCACCCGGACAACTATTTAACCAGATAGGTGACGACCGCGATCATATCAATATGCGTATACCGCGACAGGACACCCAATATGGCAGGGGCATGCAACGCCCGGTTTATTTTGTAAGCGGCGAACCGCAGCAGCGCGGAAAGTTTATGAACAATACAACGGGTACTTCTTCGACCGCAGCCAAATTTTCGAGTGTCTATGCACTTGCTCATACCTTATATGAAACGGACCCGCTCTTCAGACGCACAGACAAAGCAAAGGGATATTATGATCGCGCATTGAACGCCTATTATTTTGCACAGCGTAAGCCGGGAGTTACGCAAACAGCTTCTGTCAAGTCGCCCTATATCTATGCAGAAGACAACTGGGTAGATGATATGGAGCTGGCCGCTGCCGCTATGCATAAGATGCTGCGCGTGACATCAGGGGCTGGTGACAACAGTTATTACTTAAACGATGCGCTGGAATATGCCGCCAGAGAACCTGTTACTCCCTGGCTGGGGCAGGACACAGCTAAACATTACCAATGGTATCCGTTTATTAACCTGGGGCATTATGAACTGTTGAAGCTGCTTGACAAGCGATATGCAGATGCCGGCAGGATTAATGTAAAAAACGCGGAAGAAAAACAGGCAACTGTTTTAGCCTATTACAGGAAAGGAATTGAGGCCGTTTGGGAAAAAGCAAAAAGTAATGCTTTCCTGCGCGGAGTTCCCTTTATCTGGTGCAGCAACAACCTTACGGTAGCTTTTGCGATGCAATGCCGCTGGTACCGGCAGCTGACGGGTGATACAAGTTTTTTGCAGCTGGAGCAGGCTTGTATCGACTGGTTATTTGGCTGCAATCCGTGGGGTACCAGCATGGTATACGGGTTGCCTTCGTGGGGCGATACCCCGGTAGATCCGCACTCGGCATTTACACATCTGGGAAAATATCCGATCGACGGGGGTCTGGTAGATGGCCCTGTGTACACCAGCATTTATAAAAACCTGATCGGAATTCAGCTGAACGATCCCGATGAATATGCCGCCTTCCAAAGTGATCTGGCTGTTTATCACGACGATTATGGTGACTATAGTACCAATGAGCCTACTATGGATGGAACGGCTTCGCTTATCTACCTGCTTGCGTCTATGCAGGCCGAAGCCTCCGGCTCGCTGACGAGTGCCCTGCCTGCATTGCCTTTTCTGAAAGAAAAGGGTGCTATTGTGCGCGGCGACACCGCACAGAAGCAACTGGCAATTGTATTTACCGGTGATGAGTTTGGCGATGGATTAGTGAGCGTGCAGAGGACATTGAAAAAATACCAGACCAGGGCCTCTTTTTTTCTGACCGGCCGTTTTTACAGAAACCCGAATTTTATTCCGGGTATACGGACTTTAAAAAAAGATGGTCATTACCTGGGCGCACACAGCAATGATCATTTATTGTATTGTGACTGGAAGAACAGGGATAGCCTGTTAATCAATCGCAGCCAGTTTGATAATGATCTGGATGCAAACTATGCGGCTATGTCTGAGCTGGGCATTGAGCGGCAATCGGCCAGCCTGTTTCTGCCTCCTTATGAATGGTACAACGACAGCATTGCTGCCTGGACCCATGAGCAGGGATTGCAGCTGATCAATTATACGCCAGGTACCAGGAGTCATGCCGATTATACCTGGCCCGGACTGGCGGGGTACCGTAGCAATGAGGAGATATATCAGTCCATAGTACAATATGAAAAAAGCAGGCCCGCAGGGCTTAATGGCTTTATTTTATTACTCCATGTGGGTGTTGATGCCCGCCGCCAGCCTCCGTTTTACGGGGAATTGCCCCGCCTGCTGAATTATCTGAAAGGCAGGGGCTACCGTCTGAAGCGGGTAGATGAATTATTAACAACAACATCACGTACCTGATACTGGTCAGGCACGCGTCAAACTCACCGGCCTTTATTATCTTTGTGCCATGCAATTTGATAAAATTCATAATAAGGGACAGGCCCGACTTTTTAAGAACGATTACCTGGAGATGCTAACCAAAACGCATCCGCTTGTAATCTGGGGTATGTACATACCGGTGATTGTATACATGCTCTATTACAGTAATGCACGCCTGGGTTTTTCGGCGCTTACTGTAACCCTGATTTTTTTGGGGGGTATGTTTTTCTGGAGCCTTTTTGAATACTTTGCTCACCGTTTTCTTTTTCACTGGGTAGCGGAAAGTGAGCGTGCCAAAAAGTTTGTGTATACACTTCATGGCAATCACCACCATTATCCGCGCGATAAACAGCGGTTATTTATGCCCCCGGTGCCCAGCATTATCATTGCTTCAGCATTGTTTGGTATTATGTATCTGCTGATGCGCCAGTATGCATTTATGTTTTTTCCCGGCTTCATTCTAGGATACCTGATGTATGGCACTATGCACTACGCTATCCACGCATGGAATCCACCTTTTAAATGGATGAAACCACTGTGGCGCAACCACCATCTGCATCATTATAAAAATGAACACAATGGTTTTGGCGTGAGCTCTACTATCTGGGATCATGTATTTGGAACCATGTTTGATCTCAAGAAAGAAAAAGAAGATAAGGAAAAGGTGAGAGAACTGATGTTTGACAAGAATAAGTAAACTTACCATCTCTCATTCTCATCAATATTATCATCCCGGCGGAACTCCTGCCGGGTTTTTATTTTCTGCCATTGCCGTTCGATAATAAGATTGGCTATAAGTGTGGCCGCATCTGTATCAGGATTGCTCTGCAACATATACCGCAGCCGGGCTTCACTTACATCGATGCGGTAAAGAATGCCCAGCAGTCTGTCAAAATCATGTTGCAGCATATGATTGATATGTGCAACCAGCTCTTCATAGAGCTTTTTAAAATCTGTTGGCTCCAGCAACAACTCCCTGGCAGCGGATATCAACGCCTCTTGCCGATCCATAATCGCTTTTTTGAAGTGTAAAGCTAATCAGAATCGGCAAAGCGAGACGTTACATGAGGCCGGAAAAATAAAACTAAATTTTTAGTTAAAGAAACATTTTTTTCTACGATTGTTTCGTATCCTTGTTGAAATAATAGCCAAAGTAGCAGCCATGAGAAAACTTACAGTACTTTCTTTTCTTTTTTTTAGTTCTTTAATGACGGCCATAGCACAGAAGGGTCAGGTATCAGGTTCTTTGACTGACAGCACGGGTAAAAAATCAATTGCCTATGCCACCATCACTGTATTTCAGGCAACAGATACCAGTATTGTTACCTATCGCTTAAGCGATGATCAGGGCCGGTTTAAAGTGCCCGGTCTGCCAATGGATCGTGTTTTGCGGGTGGTTATTACTGCAACAGGTTATGAAGTGTGGAGAAAGGAGTTTACGTTGCACACAGATTCTGCGCAACTCGATCTGGGCAAGGTACGGATGAATATACAGCTAAAAGAGCTTGATGAAGTACTGGTTATAGCCGAGCGGCCGCCGGTTGTATTCCGTAAAGACACCATTGAGTTTAATGCCAATGCTTTTAAAACGCTTCCTTCTGCCCTTGTAGAAGACCTATTGCGCAAGTTTCCCGGCGTAGAGGTTGATGCAGATGGTAATATCACCGTCAATGGCCGTAAAGCAAACCGCATGCTGGTAGACAGTAAGGAGTTTTTCGGAACTGATCCCAAAGTAGCTTCACGCAATCTGCCGGCTAATATTATCGACAAGGTCCAAATCACGGATGATAAAGAACAGATGGATCGTAATCCTGATCTTCCCCTGTCTGAAACGGGCGTAGTGATTAATCTCAAACTTAAAAAGAGTATCAAGAAAGGTCTGTTTGGCAAGCTGTACGGTGGTACAGGCACCGATAGTCGTTATGAAACCGGTGGTATTCTTAATATGTTTCGTGATACGCTGCAAGTGAGTCTTCTTGGCTTTACGAATAATATAAACCGTACGGCCTTCAGTATCGATGATGTGATGCGGATAGGAGGCTTTAGCCGTATGGGCATCAATAGCATGAGCATAAGCACTGATGGCGGTTTTTCGTTTAACGATATAAATTTTGGCGGAATGGGTCAGGGCATCAGCAAAGCATTGGGTGCCGGGGTAAATGCGAATACGGTCTTCAAAGGCGGCTCAACCATGAGTCTTCAATATTTTTTTGGGCAGAACAATAATCGTGTAGGCCAGAAAACCAATATCGATCAGTTCTTTGGTGATACAACCCTTAATATATTTACCAATGCAACAGGTACCACACGAGACAATTCACATCGTATAGCGGGATCGCTGAAATGGATCATCGACTCGCTGAGTGACCTTACATTCCGGCCTTCATTAGTACTGACAGACTCCCGCAGTGATCGTACTCAAACTTCTGTATCCGGATCCAATTTTGAGCCTCAGCTCAATGAAAGTGGCAATAGACAACGGGCTAAAACAGACGGCATTTCATATTCGCAGGAATTGGGGTATAGCCGCCGCTTCAAAAAGAAAGGGCGTACACTTTTCGCCAACTTTAATCTTAACCTTGCCAGTAATGATGGTAATCAGTATAATGATGCCGAGAATATTTTTTATAAAATACCCAGTACCACTTTACTTAACCAACTTCGTAACCAGGACCAGGTAACCAACAGCGGCAGGCTTTTTATCAGTTACGCCGAACCGCTTAGTAAAGTACTAACGCTGAATATTTATGAGTCGGTTGAAATGTTTAAAAATAAAGAAGCGATCACTACGTACGATTTTGACACCCAGACAGGAGATTACACGACCGTCAACCAGGATTTTACCAACAGCATTGACCGCAGCGGCATACGTACGTACACCACTGTAGGGCTCAATGCCAGGATCAAACAATTCTCCATTACGCCGCAACTGAGCTTCAGGGTACTGAATATCCGTAACCGCTTCATGAAAAACAATCCGATCGATCAAAACTTTGTTAACATCTTCCCCTTGCTGGTTATACGTTTTCGCAGTTTAAACCTCAACTACGGCATGCAGTTGAGCGAACCCAATGCTACCGATCTGCAACCGGTTACCAATAATACCAACCCACTATATATAACCCTGGGTAATCCTGCTCTTAAACCGGCTATTTCACATAATTTCAGTATCGGCTCTTTCAAATACATTGTAAAAAGCGGACTTAACTATAATATCAATTTCAATGGCATGGTGCAGCGAAATTCGATTGTGCGCGGACGGCTCATTGACGAAAACGGCGTACAGACTTCTCTTCCTGTCAATGTAAATGGCGTATGGCGTGCCACATTCTCTACCAGTGTGCGAAAGCAATATAAATTCAGCCAGCTATGGAAATTTTCACTTGGGGTCAACACTTATACAACATTAAGTAATACACAGCTGATTCTGAACAATCGTCAGACTGCTGTACGTAACTGGAACGTGAATCCAGGAATAAACTGGTCGTTTAACTGGGCTGATAAAGTTGAGCTTAATCAGCGCTACAGCCCTTCGTGGACGAAGAATACCTACGAAGACAAACTCTATACCGGCGTATCTGTATGGCGCCATACGGCTTCCACCGAGTTTGTGGTACGTTTGCCCAAACACTGGGTATGGGAAAGTACAATCAACTATGTGTATAACCCACAAGTGGCGCCAGGGCTTCAAAAATCGGTATGGTTATGGAATGCGGGGGTGAATTATCTCTTCCTCAAAGATGATCGTGGCCAGGTGAAGTTGTCTGTATACGACCTGCTTGATCAGAATACGAGTATCTTCCGGACAGTACGGGAGAATTATGTGCAGGACCAGGAGACGGTTATTCTGCAACGCTACTTCCTGCTTACGTTTACCTATAATATCAGAAACTTCGGAGCTAAAGTAGGTGGAAGTAACAGGTTGTTGATGTTCTAACAGGTATACAATAAGTATAAAGAGATTAAAGCGTATAAAGAGTTTAAAGGGTAAAATATGCCCCCTGGTTACACTCCTTTATACGCTTTAAACTCTTTATACCCTTTATACCAGGGTTCTAATGTTTCTCCGACACGCCCATTGCGAATAGGGCAAAGTCATATTTTACCGGATCGCTTTTATCAAATTTGCGGAGCGCATTTGTGAGTTCAATTGCCGCAGCCCAGTCGGTTTGTGGTCGTTTGAGCAATTGTAATCCCCGGGCTACCCGTGCTACATGCAGGTCAATTGGGCAGATGAGTTGTGAAGGATCAATATCCGTCCATAGCCCAAAATCAACGCCCCGGTCATCGCGCCGAACCATCCAGCGCAAAAACATATTCAACCGCTTGCAGGTAGAGCCGCGTGCCGGTGTGGCAATATGCTTGCGTGTGCGCTCAGGAGCATCTTCCAGCGAAAAGAAATAATGGTGAAAACCGGTCAGCATTTCTTCTACAGAACTGCCATGGCGTGTAAATGCCGACTGCAGGCTTTCTTCCTGCTGGTAATGATGATGAAGAAACTGCACAAAGTAAAGCAGGTCGGTGGGATTGAACGTACGGTGTTTGAACTGAAGAAGACGACGCAGCTGCTGAGGCGTATGCTGCAGGCAAAACTGGTATGGCTCATTATCCATGAGCATCATCAGTTCCCGCGACTTCTGAATGATAGTAGTGCGGTTGCCCCACGCAAAAATGGCGGCAAAGAAACCGGCAATTTCAATATCCTGCATCCGGGTAAACAGATGTGGTACGCAGATGGGATCGCTTTTAATAAAAAAAGGTTGATTATAGGCATCAACCTTTTTATCGAGAAATTTTTTAAGAGATGCAGCCGTCATGCTGCAAAAATACATAATGCATCATAGTACTCTGTCGCCCCGAATCACGCGCAGCAGAATGGCAACAATGGCGAGTATGAGTAAAATATGGATGAGGCCTCCCGCAGAGAATACAAAAAAACCAAGCAACCAACCTATGATCAGAATAAGTGCAATCAGATAAAGCATAGTTCGTCATTTTTGGGTCATGCAAAAGGGTTATCAATAACTATTTTGCATATACGGTGCCAAAAACCGAATGAATCTTACAAATGCTTTACGACCAGCTATTTATATTTACTCCATCTTTCATATCGGGGAAATAATGCCTCACCGCTGTTATTAACTATGCAATGGCCGTCTGCAGATCGGCAATGAGATCATCGGCATCTTCAATACCCACGCTCAGACGAATCAATGAATCAGTAAGTCCATTTCGTAATCTTTCCTCACGTGGAATACTGGCATGTGTCATAGATGCGGGGTGATTGATGAGAGACTCTACTCCACCCAGACTTTCGGCGAGTGAAAAAAGATGTGTAGAAGAAAGGACACGCCGGGCCTCTTCCTGGCTGTCGTTCTTTAACTCGAAGCTGATCATGCCGCCAAAATCGCGCATTTGTCTGCTGGCTACAGCATAGCCGGGATGATCTTCAAAGCCTGGCCAGTATACACGCGCCACTTTGGGGTGTTGACGCAACCAGTGAGCTACCTTACGACCGTTTTCGCTATGCTGACGCATACGTACGCCGAGGGTTTTTATACCGCGTAATACAAGGAAACAGTCCATTGGACCGGGTACTGCACCGCAGCTTTTCTGAATAAAATAAAGCTGTTCGCGCAGCGCTGCATCATTCATGATCAATGCACCCTGTATCACATCGCTGTGGCCGCCGAGGTATTTGGTGGCAGAATGCATGACAATATCTGCACCGAGATCAAGCGGATTTTGCAGATAAGGTGAGGCAAAAGTGTTGTCGACGCATAACCATGCTCCCGCATTGTGGGCAATAGTAGCCACTGCTGCAATATCCGTGATATTCATTAGCGGATTGGTGGGCGTTTCGAGCCAGATGAGACGGGTGGCAGGCGTAATGGCCTTGCTTATATTTTCCGGATTTGTTGTATCGACATAGATAAAACGGATTCCAAACTTTTCAAATACTTTGGTAAACAGACGGTAGGTACCGCCATACATATCAGAAGCGGCTATTACTTCATCACCTGGATTAAGCAGTTTAATAACGGCATCGGTAGCGGCGACACCACTGCTGAAAGCCAGCCCATAACGACCATTTTCAATGACAGCCAGGGCTTCTTCCAGCGCCTTGCGGGTGGGGTTCTGGCTACGCGCATATTCGAAACCTTTATTTACACCAGGCGCTTCCTGCACATAAGTGGAAGTCTGGAAGATTGGAGTCATAATAGCACCGGTAGATGGGTCGGGTTCGGCACCGGCATGTATCAATTTTGTTGCAAGCTTCATAATAAGCTGGATTAAATTGGTTAAGTCCTGATAAGTTGCAAAGATGAGGAATAATACAGAAAGCCCGCAAAGCAGGCTTTCTGTATTATTATTTTTCTTATTTGATTATAAAAGAGAGTCGACCAGTTTTTTCAACTCCTGGTATCGCTCATGCCGGCCTTCTGGCTTGATGCTCATGCAAAGCAAGATGGCGCAATAACCTTTTTCCTTATCTACCCAGGGAAAACTGCCAAACAACCCGGGGCTGCTCACAGTGCGGCTGCCCTCTGTACCATTTTCCATTACCCATTCACCCAGTGCATAGCCGATGGTAAGCCCCGCTTCAGCAGGTGAATACGCAATACGCACCTGATCTGTAACCAGATTTTTTTGCATTTCGGCCACGCTGGCAGCACTTAGTATCTGTTTTCCGTTGAACTGTCCCTTATTGAGAATCATGATTAGGAAATTCATATAGTCGCTGGCTGTACTGCTGGCGCCACCGGCGGGAAGGGCCACGGCTTTGTTGCCAAAATCTGACCGTTTCATATTTAATGGCTTTGCCAGCCGATCGGCAAATAATTGCTCAAAACTTTTACCGCTTATTTTTTCTATTACAGCACCGGCAATCTGTAATCCCACATTGCTATAGCGGAATACAGTACCTGGTGCACCCTCTACCGGCAATTCCGCTATTTGTTTAATAGCCTCATCCATACTGCTGATGTTTTTCATCTGCTGCAGACTTTCTTTAAGCTCGGGTGCTTTTATGCCGGTAAGATGCGACAGGCATTGCCTGATGGTGATCTGACCTTTTCCGTGCTGGCTTAATGCCGGCAGATAACGCCCAACAGTATCGGAAAGCTGTAGCTTTCCTTCGTCTACAAATGTCATTACCAGTGCAGCGCTTAACCATTTGCTGCAACTGGCAATTGGTAGCTTACTGTCGGGTGTAAAATCGTCGAGGTTCACTTCTTTTTTTTGACGGCGGGCCATCCAGCGCCCTGCCATCTTCTGACGGCGGGTGAGTGCATTTTCTGCATTGGAGTACACCAGTTTATCATTTTTATAAATGAGCAGCACAGCGCGTCCTCCCATCTGAGGCGTCTCGCGTTCGAGCCATTGATCAAGCGGAGCAAAATGATCCTGTGACACAGCAGATAAAAGGGAAAAAGAAAGAAGCGTGATAAGCAGTATTTGTTTCATATGTTAAGAAGTAGTGAAGTTGGACGAGCTGGGGAGAGAAAGGTTTAAAAGTATAAAGGTATAAAGTGTTTAAAGGGTATAAAGAGTTTAAAGAACTGTCCACCACTCCGACCGTTCATCCAGCAATCAGTTTCTTTAACATAGCCTTAATGACTTATTAAGGCTGAGTTCATTCACGCTTTGGATGTTTGCATGGTGGGTTTCGGCGGACAAAAACAGGCTTCGGCAGATTTTAGTGTTTTTTATATACTACGCAAACGTCTCTACGTTCCGCCAGTGATGGATAATTGCTTGCCCTCCGCCCGGGATCCGGATAATTTAGTGTCAGTTTATTTATTTAACGCAAAAACATTCGCCATGAAAAAATTACTCATTATTGCAGCAGTAATCAGTACGCTCAGTGCAGCGGCCACCAATACACCCGAAGCAGTGACTGATCGTGTATTAAAAGCTTTTAAAGAAACATTCCGTGAAGCCAGAGATATTACCTGGCACAATTACCCGGAATATTTCCAGGCCAATTTCAAGCAGGCCGAAGTACAGATACGAGCCCAGTTTTCGGATGATGGTACATTGCTCAAAACCATCCGCTATTATGGAGAAGAGCAATTGCTTCCCAATGTGGTGGCCAGGCTGAAGAAAAGATATGCAGGAAAAGAAATCTACGGTGTTACCGAAACGTCTTCTAACGACGATGTAAATTTTGTAATCAATCTGCGTGATGAAGATCATTATTATATCGTAACATCTGATGTGTTTGGTAACCTTCAGCAAACTGATAAGTTCAAACGGGCCGATAAATAATATCCGTTCCGAAATATTTAAATCGCCGGAGTCTTTATTTGAGAAGCAATATCTATCCAGGTATTGCTTTTTCTTTTACAGGCATGCCGATGCAGCGAGATAACGCCAGTCGCGCGTGAGCGGAGAGTAAGCCGTACTGGCTTCGATGGGGCGGGTAAGAATACTTTGTTGCAGTATTTTATGATCCACGAGTTTTTGGCGGGCATCCCGTATCAGCTGTTGCATACCGGGATGAAGCATCCATTGCAGTTGTGGTGGTTCAAAACCGGTTTTATCTTTTCGCCAGGTGATAGCTGTGGGTAGTTGCTGATCCATCGATTGTCTTAATATCCACTTGGTCCATCCCTGCCTGATTTTGAAGTGAGCAGGCAGGCTAAATACAAAACTGACGAGCTCATGGCTCAGAAACGGAAGACGTGCTTCGCGCCCGTGTGCCATGGCATTTCTGTCGGCATACCGGAGCAGTTCATCCAGTCCATGTGTAGACGTATTGAAATGCAAAACACCGTTGAGGCTATGGATTTCCGGGGTAGTGTAGTAGGCTTCTTTGCTTTGCAGACGTATAAAGTCGCGGTGCAGATCGGGCTGCTGCAATGCATGCACGAGATATTGCCGCTCCAGTATGACGGATGCGAGGTCAGGAAAAAGAGCTGCCATTACATTTTTGAAACCGAATTTTTCCGTGATACCCAGCTTGTGTGCATAGATAATTTCCTTGCTGCGCAAGAGGCGTCGTTTTATAAATAATTCCTGCCAGTACCATTTATAATATTTATGATAGCCAGCCAGTATTTCATCGGCGCCCTGCCCATCGAGTAATACTTTTACCTGGTTTTCGGCAGCCAGTTTAAATACCATGTATTGGGCAAAAGCACTGGCAGAGCCTACCGGTTCTTCCTGATGGTGCATAAACATCTGCCAGTGCTCCGGCAGGTCGGCATCACTGAGTACAGAAATATGATGTGGCAGTTGCCGGGGAGTGGTGATGAGGCGGGCATAAGAAAGTTCGTCTTTTTCATATCCCGGAAAATGGGCCGTAAAACAATGCAGTGGATTATTGGGCTGCAGATCATGAATGCGTGTAGCAATAGCAGAGCTATCCAGACCTCCGCTCAGGGAGCAGCCTACTGTGACATCGCTGCGCAGGCGTCTTTTTACTGAAGCATCCAGCAGTGACCTGAATTTTTCGATGGCTTCTGTATCGGTCATGCGGAGGTTTTGTTCATCGGGGTCTATCTCATAGTATTTTTCTATACTGAAGTAGCCATCAGCAGCATTGAAATAGAGACGCGATGCAGGGGGTAATTTTTGAACCTGCTCAAAGAACGTTTCCTGCGGGTCGGCCGGATTGCCTGTATAACCAATGGTAATAAAGTTGAAAAGCATTTTGAGATTGGCTGTCCGCGGCAGGCCTGCCGCCCATAATGCTTTTATTTCGGAAGCGAAAAGTAACGTATCATTCTGTTTCCAGAAGAAGAATGGTTTTTCGCCAAAGCGGTCTCGGGCAGCGAAGAGCTCCTGTTCTTCCTCATCCCAGATGGCAAAGGCAAACATGCCATCGAAGTAATCCACACATTCATCCTGCCAGTAATCGTAAGCTGCCAGGATTACTTCTGTGTCTGTCTGTGTATGAAACCGGTAACCTTCGTTTTGTAACTGCTTGCGAAGTTCGATGTAATTGTAGATTTCTCCATTGTGCACGATGCTGTAACGGGCACCGGTCTGCGGATTGTGAAAATGCATGGGCTGGTCGCCGGCAGCGGTGAGATCAAGTATGGCCAGCCGCCGGTGTCCCAACAGGGCTGTGCAGGAATCATTTTGCCAGATTCCTTTTCCATCCGGACCCCGGTGGGCCAGTGCAGCGGTCATTCGCTCCAGCGTATCTGAGCCGTGTTTAGGCCCGCTCTGTATGATGCCCGCTATGCCGCACATAGTGTAAATATCCTAATTTATCGGGGTATAAGATCAGTATAAAAAGTATAAAAGGTATAAAGCGTTTAAAGAGTGTTCTTAACCCTTTATACGCTTTATACCCTTTAGCCCCTTTATACTATTTGAATTGTATGGGCAATTTTGCTACAACATCATCCCATGCCATCACCAGATCGGCTCCGGTATCTGTTTTTTCAAAAAGCATGGTGAAGTATTCCAGTGGCGGGTTGTTGTGCGTAACAGGAATAACAAAACGCTGTACATCCTTTGTGCTGTCCTGTTTAAGCCCCCAGGTATCGATATTGGTATTGAGCGCAATCGTCCATGTATGTGGTTTGGGAATACAGTAGATGATATAACGGCCGGCTGCAATCCGTTTATCCTGGATGGTTACAGGTTTAAAAAAAGTGATTTCGGTTGATTCATTGGCTCCCAGTCGCCAGGGTTCATCATATTTAAGGATGCTGAGAAAACGACGGCGGGAAAGGTGAGGCCGACTGTAAATGACACGTGCCACGGGCTGTTCTATTACTTTGCCATTTGCCATCTTAAGCTTGGGGTAATCGGTAGGGAAATAGCTCATGTCCATAGGCGACATGTCGGTATTGATATAATACGGGTAATTTTCCTGGGTTGCTGCAGCGGGCAGCGTGTCCGTTTTGCCGGATGAAACGGGGGGAATAGTAGCCGGCTTTTTTTCCTGGCCATCCTGGCAGGAAAGAAGACCGGTCAGCAGCAAGAGTAATGAAAATAGACGCAACAGGTTCATGAGGTTGGCGATTAAGGTTGAATGGGAACAGCCACTTTTATATTTTCCCATGCAATAATAAGATTAAAATTCTCTCTGTTTTTTTCAAATGTCATGCAGAGCATTTCGGCGGTTTCGGCCAGTGTCTCTACCGGCACCTCTACCCGCACCACGTCTTTAGCCTGGTTATATTTGAAACTACCCCAGATATCGGTTTCTTTATTGATAATAATGGTCCAGAATTTTTCTTTTACAATAGCATAAAGGGTATAGCGGCCTTTGGGAATTTTCTTACCTGCTATGGTCACTGGCTTGTAAAATTCCAGCTCGGTGGCTTCATTGGCACCCAGGCGCCACAGTTTGCCATATTCAACCAGGTTACCAAAAATGGGGCGACCCTCTCTTTTGGGGCGGCTGTAAATAATCCGTGCAACGGGCGGTTCCGGCGTCTTGTTCTGGATCTTAAGGAGCGGATAATTTACCGGATAGTAGCTGACATCCAATGGCGATTTATCTGCATCGGGCAGCGAAGTCTGGGCAAAACTGTTTATACTGAGCAACAGACTCAGACAGGCAAGAAAGACTTGTTGTGCAAATTTCATGTGCGCAAAATTATAGGATACAAAACTGAACCAGCCGCCGCTGGTCATTATAAATCTTGTAAAAGGCGTTCATACTCCCCACGGGCAAAGAGCAGCACGTCTTTCCAGAACTGACGATAGCAACTCTCTAAAAGTTGGTAATGCTTTTCAAAAAGCTCCCTGGCTGCCTCACTGCTATCGATATAGGCGGCCCTGCGAACAAGGCCTCCAAAGCTATTGTAAATGCCCTGGTGCGACTGATAATGGTACAACCAGTTTTGTTCTTTCATATAGGGAAACATGCGGGCAAAAGGTTCAGGAAACCATTGCTGCTGTTGTTCCAGTTGCTGATATACCTCATGGCTAAAGGTCAGTAATCCGCCGGGTGTAAAAGCTGTTTTATCCAGTGCCAGAAAATGGTCGTACACCACATCTACAAATGCGCCACTGTATAAACGGTAAGCGGGTCTGAATATTTCGCTGGCCTGTCTTGTGGCCGGATGCTCGTCTGTAAAGGTGTCGATAGACCGGTGCAGCATTATGCCTGCCTGTATGGGCAAAGGGTACAGTAGTTTTTTCTTTCCTTTAACAAAATCACTGATCATATTGCCCAGTAGGATCTGGGGATGACGGAAAGATAAACGGGCGTGGGCCAGATAATTCATCAGTGTAGATTAATTGAGTATTCGTTAAGGGTCGGTACTCTAATTTACTACAATAATGGTGACCTGTCAGTTGCCGGCAAATGTTACAATGGCTGTTATTAAGCTGGCTGGCAGCGGCAGAGATGGGTCGGTATAGGCTTTACTATTGGCGGCCCGATCATTTTCCCTGACAATTTTTAATACATGATTCATATCATCGATCAGCAGCAGCTTTGCAGTATGGTTGGCAGCATATAGCGCCTCCGCATCAGCCTGTGTTACCTGCAGATCTTTTGTACCCTGTATAATAAGAGCGGGACAGGATAGATCGCCGATGAGTGCAGCAGGATCAAGAGGCAGCCATGATTGCATGTATGGTTGCACTACAGGAGCAAGCAGATTGAGCAGTGCCGGGTTTACTTTCTTTACCCGCAGACCATTCTCCAGCGAGTCAAGTGCCAGGGCAAACTCCTGAAAAAGTTTATCCGAAAACTGTGATTTTGTCTGCTCTTTCAGCAATATGCCTGCCTTGCGGCCTGCACCAGCCAGGCTGATAAATCCATCTGCTTTCACTTTATTGGCGATTAGCAAACCAATCAATGAACCTTCGCTATGACCGGCTATGAGAATACGTTTGTATCCTTTTTGACGCAGGAAATTAAAAAGTATCTCCGCATCGGCGGCTATATCCCCGATGGTCATAGCAAACACGCTGGTATTATCGGTGAGTTTGCTTTTACCCACCCCACGTTTATCGTAGCGCAGGCTGGCGATGCCATGAGCAGCCAGGCTGTCGGCCAGTTGCAGTAAGGAGTTATTACCGCCTGGCAGAAGCGGCGTATTGCCATTGCGATCGGTAGGACCTGAACCGGCAATGAGCAGGATAGCTGTCTTTTTGGTGTCATTGAGGGGTGTTACCAGGCTTCCTGAGAGGGTTACTCCGCTGGCTATCTGGGTAATTTCTTCTTCAGAATAGGGCCTGGCAGTACTGATTGGCGATGCAACCGATTCATTGTTAAGGCTTTTGCTCAATGTTAGCGGTATTTTCACCATCTGAATAAAATAGCCCTGTACAAGAGTGTCATTGATCAGGCTGCCTTCATAGCTCATTCGCATAGAATTGATTTTCATACGAATAGTTGAGCCGTTGACGATCACAGAATCCAGGGCAATGCCATATCCGCCCTGATCGGGACTATCCATGGTGGCCAGCCACCGGCCATTGGGTTCATTTTTTATATGAAATACGATACGCAGGCTTTGTCCTGCCTGGATGGTACCCGACCAGGTACCGGCAAAGCTGCTTGTTTGAGCGGGCAGTGTGTATTGAAATACAATGAATAAGGCTAAGAACAAAGATTGAATTTTCATACAGGAGACTTAAGGTTGGGGTGTATTCTTTTGTTTTTGCCGGTAAAGCATATAGGAATATGCCATGGGTATGAATGTGATTATCATAGTTATGGATATAAAAACGATAAGCACTACTCTGGATGGAAGCAGAAATGCCAGTAAAAGTATGAGAATGCCCCCGGCAAACCAGAGCTTGCCAGCCAGCCGATGGGTTTCTTTCCAGTTTTCTTCATCGTGGAGGGTCCAGGGAAGGCGCATGCCGGCAAAATAATTCGGTTTGAGGTTGAACATATAATTGCCCAGGATACACCAAAAGGCGCCCATTCCAGCCACTAAAAAGTTTGCATTCAACGAGATAGAGCCGCTTTGGCTACTATGAATAATAAAAAAGCTGATGAATGAAAGCAGCAGCGTGATGGCAAAGCCCAGCTTTTTCAGCCTTGTTTTATTCTCCGGAGCCGACTTTTTGGGATCTATTTTATAGATAAGCGGGAAAAAAAGGTACATAGCGGCAGCCATGAGTGTGAGAATGATCACCATGGTCAGGAGCTCTGTTTTACTTCCAAAACGGTCAGGATTACCCTGAAAATCAAAGTGCATGGGCACTTTGTCGGGTAGATTGTTCCAACTGTTGATAAGGTAAGCTCCCGGAGCCAGAACGGCTACCCATGCTGTAAGATTCAATAGTCTTTTCATGTCATCGCTTTTTAGAGCTGAACTGCATCAGCCATTTCATGATCTCATCTACTACGGTTGTATTCAATGAGTAATAGATGTATTGTCCTTCTTTTTCAGCGCTAACCAGTTTGGCCTGTTTTAATATATCGAGGTGATGTGAAATGCTGGGCCAGGACATATTAAAGCGTTCGGCAATTTCGCCAGCGGTCATATCTCTTTCCCGCAACAGCTCCAGTATTTCGCGCCGGGTACCGTCATTCAACGCTTTGAAAATGCTGTTCATTCCACAGTTTATTCGTTAAATATTTAGACAAATATCTAAATAAAAAAATATTTTATCAAATCAAATCTGTATCAATTGCGGAATTACTGCTTATAAGTGGTCGAAAAAAAGGGATGTGCGGTTAATGTAAGATAACAGCTGTTAACGCTGTTTAACACCCGTTTCCATTAATCCCAATTTGCTTGTGCAGAGGTGTAACCTGGGATACTTTTGTGTCGTCATACTTACCAAATGACAATTTTTAAAAAATAACCCTAACAAAAAAATACTTCGAGTTATGAAAAAGATGATCCTTACACTGGCAATCGCAATCAGCAGCCTTGCTTCATTTGCAGCCGGAGAAGAAACAACAGTAAATGCTACTATTCAGAATGCATTCAACAAAGAATTTGCCGGTGCTACCGATGTAGCATGGACAACGGGCAAAAACAGTTACAAAGCTTCTTTTGTAATGAACAGTCAGCGACTGACTGCTTATTACACTAAAGATGGAGAACTGATGGGTATTACCCGCAACCTGAGTTCACTTGATCTGCCGCTGAATCTGCAGACAGGTCTTAAGAAAAATTATAACAGCTACTGGATTTCTGATCTGTTTGAAGTATCAAACAATGATGGCAGCAGCTACTACATTACACTTGAAAAAGCCGATGAAAGCATTGTACTCGAATCAAGCAATGGCAGCAAGTGGACTGTATACAAAAAAATAACAAAAGCATAAGCAGTTAGTTTTGGTGTGTGGTAAAAACAAGCCCCGTACTTCTGCTTTCGGAGACGGGGTTTTGTTTTAATAAATCGGAAACAGCCACACTTTTATTTATACTAATCATTTCATCATTAACCTTAACCTTTTCTATGAAGAAGATTTTCATCCTGCTGCCACTGATGCTGGCAGCGACAATCATGGGGTTTGCCGCCGAGCCGGTCCCCGCCAGTGATCCTGCTGTACAATCATTTTCCCGTCAGTTTGCCGGAGCACAGAATGTGAGCTGGTCAAATGGAGAAGACGGTTTGCAACGGGTCACTTTTGTATGGGCAGGCCATCGTGCGCAAGCCTATTTTTCGGCCGCGGGCGAATTTCTGGGAGCCATGCGTGGTTTGTTTTATCAGCAATTGCCGCTTTCCGTGATTCGTGCTGTTGACAAACGTTACAGCAACCCCGTAGTACTGGAAGCACGTGAGATAAGCAATCAGGAGGGTACGTCCTATTCGCTGCTGATCGAGTATCGTTCCAAAAAGATGCGTGTGAAGTTGAATGGTGATGGAGGCTTTGAATTGGCCGAACGCGTAAAATAACCGTCTTACAAAAAGCCATGAAAATGGGCCGTCCTCGGTAGGGGCGGCCTTTTTATTTAATGGTGATCTGATGGTGGTGAGGGGAAGGGAATAGGGTAAAATTGTAATTTTGCGCTCTTACCCGCATTGTCCCCCGCCTGATTGGGGTCTGAAGGCGGAAGATTAAATCAATCAGACATGAACAAAGGTCCCATTTCGAAGTTTATCGAACATCATTACCGCCATTTTAATGCAGCTGCACTGGTAGATGCTGCAAAGGGTTATGAGCAGCATTTGCTGGAAGGTGGTAAAATGATGATCACACTTGCCGGTGCTATGAGCACGGGTGAGCTGGGTATTTCGCTGGCCGAAATGATCCGCCAGGGTAAGGTGGATATTATCAGCTGTACAGGTGCTAACCTTGAAGAAGATGTAATGAACCTGGTGGCGCATTCACATTATAAACGTATTCCCAACTATCGCGATCTGACTCCTCAGGAAGAATGGGATCTGCTGGAAAATCACTACAACCGCGTTACCGATACCTGCATTCCCGAAGAAGAGGCTTTTCGCCGGCTGCAGAAACACCTGGTGAAACAATGGAATGAAGCAGAAGCAAAAGGAGAACGTTATTTTCCGCACGAATTTCTGTATAAGGTAGTGCTCAGCGGCGACCTGAAACAGTATTATGAGATCGATCCCAAAGACAGCTGGATCGTTGCAGCTGCAGAAAAAAATATTCCTATTGTGGTGCCAGGCTGGGAAGACAGTACTACCGGCAACATCTTTGCCAGCTACGTAATAAAGGGTGAACTGAAAGCATCGACAGTAAAAAATGGTATTGAGTACATGGTATGGCTGGCCGACTGGTACCGTCAGAACTCGGCAGGAAAAGGAGTGGGCTTCTTCCAGATCGGTGGTGGCATTGCCGGCGATTTCCCCATCTGTGTAGTACCTATGATGTACCAGGACCTGGAATGGCATGATGTGCCTTTCTGGAGTTATTTCTGCCAGATCAGCGACTCTACTACTTCATATGGTTCTTACTCCGGAGCTGTGCCCAACGAAAAGATCACCTGGGGCAAACTGGATATCAATACACCCAAATTCATCGTGGAAAGTGATGCTACCATAGTGGCACCGTTGATTTTTGCGTGGGTGTTGGGTTGGTAAGACGGGTATAAAGCGTTTAAAAAGTTTAAAGGGTTTAAAGAGGAACATTCACTCTTTAAACCCTTTAAACTTTTTATACCTTTTTGCTTCTTAGAATCCTTTTGGCTTTTCGAGCGTCAGGTCTCTTTTCAGCATATCATTGCGGTTGGCCATTTCCCAGGCGGTATAGAATACCAGCTGGCCGCGTTTGGCCATGAGAGGATAGTTGATCTTGTCGGGGGTATCTGTAGGACGGTGGTAGTCTGCATGCACACCGTTGAAATAGAAGATTACAGGCACGCCTTTTTCTGCAAAATTGTAGTGGTCGCTACGATAGTAGAAACGGTTTTTATCGTTGGGATCGTTGTATTTACGATCGAGTTTCATTTTCACATTTTGCTTGTTTACCTGGTCGGTGATAGTAGCCAGGTCTGTGCTCAGCTTGTCATCGCCGATAATGTATACGTAGTTGGTAGAGTCTTTGTCTTTGAGGTACTCTTCACCAATACGGCCCACCATGTCGATATTGAGGTCAACAGTGGTTTTCTCGAGGGGGAACAGGGGGTGGTTGGCGTAGTAAGCAGAACCCCACAGGCCTTTTTCTTCACCACTTACTGTCATGAATACGATGGTGCGGCGTGGGCCTTTGCCTTCTGCTTTGGCTTTAGCGAATGCTTCGGCCATTTCCAGTACGGTAGTAGTACCGCTGCCATCATCATCTGCACCGTAGAAAATTGTGGTGTCGTTGCGTTTACCTACGTGATCATAGTGTGAGGTAAGCAATACGTATTCATCTTTTTTATCAGTGCCTTCGAGTACACCTACTACGTTGGAGGCATAGGCTACCTTGCTGGTTTTGCTGAAGCCCAGTTCGATTTCGGCATTGTAGATTTTTGACGGAACAGCGGCCGATTTCATTTTTTCGATGATGCCTTTGTTTTCGGCACCCATGATTTTTTCTGCCACACCCTCAGAGATATAGAATGACTGGGGCATGATGGTGGCAGGGTAGCCATTCATGCTATAGTTGGAAGTGCTGTTGAATGTTTTGCGGGGGAAGTTGCCGTACACGACCAAAACGGCGGCAGCGCCTTTGGCCTGTGCATTGCGAATCTTTCCGAAGATGTTGGCAGGAGAGGCAAAGCCGGCTTGTGAAGGTTTGTAACCAGCGGGGCTGCCATCCAGAATCAGAACCAGGCGACCTTTAACATCGAGGTCTTTATAGTCGTCCATAGCACCATCAACAATACCGTAGCCGGCAAAAGCAACCTGAGAAAAACGCAGGTCGGCTGTATGATTGCCGTTGGCATTGGGCTGAAAATCGCGGTTGAGTTCAAAGCTGCTACCATTTACTTTCATTGAAGTGCCGGTAACGCTGTCTTTGTAAAGGGGGTAAGTCTGGCGATAGCTGCCATTGTTGCCAGGCAGCAGGCCCAGTGATTTGAAATGAGCTTCAATGTAATCAGCAGCTTTTTCCAGGCCCGGAGAGGGTGTGTCACGTCCTTCCATTTCCTTGCTTGCAATGATGTACAGGTGCTTTTTCATGTCGGCAGCCGTGATGGTCTTGGCATAAGTGGCAGGATTGGCCTTTTTTTGTGCCGTGGCCACCAGGCAAATGCCCAATGATAGCGGCAGCAATAATCTTCTCATGGTTTGTTTTATTTTAATAAAGGAATATTCCCAAACTTAAGTGAAAAAGCGGGAGAAAAAAGGCTCTTTTGATAAATGGTTACCGGAATCAGGAGCAGGCTATTTTACCTACCCGGCTGGCGTGGCGGCCACCTTCAAACTCAGTAGTCATAAAGGTAGAAACCATACGTTCCGCATCACCTTCGCGTACAAACCGGGCAGGAATACAAATGATATTGGCATCATTGTGCTGGCGGGTGAGTTTGGCAATTTCATCGCCCCAGCAGAGGGCTGCGCGGATGCCCTGATGTTTATTGGCCGTAATAGCCACACCATTGGCAGTGCCGCAGAGCAGGATGCCAAAAGCATAGTTACCGCTTTCTACTGCTGTAGCCACCGGATGGGCATAATCGGGATAATCGACAGAGTCTTTACTGTGTGTACCAAAATCTTCGAATAAAAGACCTTTGCCTTCAAGAAAAGAAATGAGATCTTCTTTGTAGTCAAACCCGGCATGATCGCTGCCGATGGCAATAGGTTTTTGCAGGTCAAAAGGAGAAGTCATAGTTCACTGTTTTCAGCAGTTGCGGCCCTAAAGTTACCGAGAAATAATCATAGGAACACAGGAATAAGTCAGTGCCTTTATATTTTAACGGGGTTTATTAACTCCACTCCTGTACTTCCTGTTCCTTCTGGCGTTTATTAATACGCGAAGCTACCAGTATACTTGCTTCATATAACAGATAGAGCGGGATAGTGACAATCGTAAGACTGAACGGATCTGTAGACGGCGTGATGATGGCCGCGGCAATAATGATAATAACGAAGGCATGGCGGCGGTATTTGCGCAAAAAACTACCGGTTACAAAGCCGATGCGCGCCAGTACCATTACGAGCAATGGCATTTGAAACAACACTCCAATGCCTACAGTAGTATAGATAAGGTTTTCGAGATAGTCGGAGAAAGTGGGCATGATGGTGATCTGCTCACTCAACTTATAATTGAAATAGAAATTAACCATGAAGGGGGTGAGGATAAAATAACCGAAAGCCACACCCATAAAGAAAAGCAGGGATACCCAGAAGATAACCCCCCTGGTATTTTTTCTTTCTTTGGCTGATAAGGCTGGTCGCACAAAGCGCCAGAACTCCCAGAATATATACGGGAAAGCAATGATGAAACCCCCAATAAAGGCCAGGGTAAAGGAGGCGATGAACTGCCCGGTCATGGTGGTCTCCAGAAACTTCGCATCTACCTGTTTAAAACAGAGCACATCGCCAATGCCAATCGTTTTTCCAAACTGGCAAAGCCAGCGGGCCGAAATAAAATCGGCTTTGGTGGGACCAAACAGTACGGTATCCACTACAAAATCGGAGAATATGAAAACAACAATGGCGCATACCAGCACCGCAATTACAGAGCGGACAAGGTGCCAGCGGAGTTCTTCCAGGTGGTCGATAAACGACATTTCCTCTGTGTCACTATTCTTCTTTCTCCGGTTAAAAAAATCGAGCAGGGCCATTGGGTATTACAATAAAGTGGGGCAAATTTAGCTGATTACACGATTATCGCGTGTAGATTTTGGTGAACAGCCCAAACCCTGGCTTATTTCAGCTTTTTGAGCTTTACCGTTTCAATACGGGTATCGCTCACATTAATGATGTCAAATTCATAATCGTCAATAATAATACGTTCTTTCTGGCGGGGAATGGTTTCGTGGAAATTGATGATATAGCCCGAGAGGGTCTCCGATTCGTTTTCGGGAAACTCGAGTCCGTATTTCTGCTCCAGATAGTCAAGTTCGAGCCGTCCGGAGAAGATGTATTCATTTTCTGCCAGCTGTTTCTCTACAAATTTTTCGGTGTCATATTCGTCCTGGATTTCGCCGAAAAGCTCTTCCAGTACGTCTTCCATGGTGATAATGCCGGCAGTGCCGCCAAATTCGTCTACTACCCAGGCAATGCTCTTGCGCTCGCGGCTGAACTTGCTGATCAGATCAGCAGCACTCATACTTTCGGGAACCGCCGGAATGGATAGCAGCACATCCTGCAGGGTTTGAGGCTTCTTAAAGAGGTCTATCTGATGAATATACCCGACAATGTGATCGATATTGTTTTCAAAAACCACCAGTTTGCTTAGCTTGGTTTCTACAAACCGACGGCGCACTTCTTCGAGCGGGGTATTCAGGTTTACGCCAATTATTTCTTTGCGAGGCACCAGGCACTGGCGGATCTTCACTTTTGGAAACTCCTGCGCCTTTTCAAGAAGCTGCGTGTTCTGATCCTGCCGGGATTCAAGGTGATCGCCCTGAAACAGGTTTTTGAGCTCAGCATGACTGAGCGGTTCTTTGTGCTTATCCAGCTTTACATCAAAAATATAATTCAGTACCCAGCCAGACAGCTTAATAAGTGACTCAGCGAGCGGGGCGAAAATCTGGTAGAAAAAATCGATGACAATGCTGAGGCGGGTCAGCAGGGAATTGCTGTGCGCCCTGAAAAAGGCCCGGGGAATGAATTCTGCAAAAATGAGAACAATGACGGTGGCCAGGACGATTTCAACAAAGATGTGCACGAGATCGGAGCCAATATGCCAGTATTTCCAGATTGGCTGCATGACCGAACTTATCTGCAGGCCCAGAAAAGTGAGGAATACCGTAAAACCGATAAGGGTCATACCGATAAAGCTGGTGGGAGTATCTACAAACCTGCCCAGCAGTAAACCGGTACGTGTTCCCTGCTTGCGTTTCAATTCAATATTGAGCCGGTTGGCACTGTAATAGGCCATTTCAATACCGGAAAAAAAACCCATTAGCGAAAGGGTCAGCACAAACCAGATTATGGTACTCCACTCTGCGGTCATAGGGTAAAGATAGCAACTGGAGAGGCAAATTCAAAGGTATAAAGGGTATAAAGAGTTTAAAGGGTTTAAAGAGAAGAGCGTAATACATTTTAAACACTTTATACCCTTTAAACGCTTTATACACATGATAAAAACTCTTTCACAATTTTCTCTGCCCTGCTACACGCTTCTGCAAGATCATCATTTACAATGCAGGTGTCAAAATGATCTTTAAAGGAGATTTCGTAAGAGGCCTTATTGACTCTTGCGGCCAGCGATTCGGGTGTTTCGGTACCTCGTGACTCGAGACGTTTGCGCAGCTCATCTACAGATGGGGGCTCAATAAAGATGGAGAGGGATGTGCCGGGGTATTGCTGCTGTACGTGTATGGCTCCTTTTACATCAATATCGAGGAGCGGACACTGACCTTTATCCCATATGCGCTGCAGTTCGGCTTTCAGTGTGCCGTAATATTTTCCTTCATAAACCATTTCCCATTCCACAAATTCATTTTGCTGGATCTTTTGCTGAAAATCGGCCAGCGTCAGGAAATAATAATCTTCTCCGTGTTTTTCATAAGCACGGGCTGAGCGTGTGGCGGCAGAAATAGAAAAAGCCAGTTGGGGAAGCTGCTGCAGCAGATAACGGGTGATAGAAGTTTTACCGGCACCGGAAGGGGCTGTAATGATAATCACCTTGTTTTGGAATGGTTGCATGTGCAAAGAAAGGAAAAAAAAGTTGACAGATGACAGTGAACAGTTGACAGGAAAGTTTAAGGAGTATAAAGAACCCCTTTAAACTTTTTATACTCTTTAAACCCTCTTTATGTCCGCACCCAGCGCCTGCAATCTTTTGTCGATATACTGATAGCCACGGTCAATTTGTTCGATGTTTTGAATAACGCTTTTCCCTTCCGCACTAAGGGCTGCAATAAGCAGCGATACACCTGCGCGGATGTCGGGGCTGCTCATGGTAATGCCGCGCAACTGCTGTTCGCGCTCAAGTCCTATGACTACGGCGCGGTGAGGATCGCAGAGTATGATCTGTGCGCCCATGTCAATGAGTTTATCTACAAAAAACAGGCGGCTCTCAAACATTTTCTGGTGAATGAGTACACTGCCTTTTGCCTGTATGGCTGTAACCAGTACGATGCTAAGCAGGTCGGGGGTGAATCCGGGCCAGGGGTGGTCATAGATAGTGAGTACGCCGCCATCGAGATAGCGCTGTACTTCATATATATCCTGCGGGGGAATATGTATATCATCGCCCTTCATTTGAAGGTCAATGCCCAGTTGTCTGAATTTTTCGGGAATGATGCCCAGGTGTTCGATACCGGCTCCTTTGATGGTGATATCGCCTTGCGTCATGGCAGCCAGGCCAATGAAAGAGCCTACTTCGATCATGTCTGGCAGCATACGGTGGGTGGTGCCACCCAGGCTCTCTACTCCTTCTATGGTGAGCAGGTTGCTGCCTATACCGCTGATGCGGGCGCCCATACGATTGAGCATTTTACAAAGTTGCTGCAGGTAGGGCTCGCAGGCAGCATTATAAATGACAGTAGTACCGCGCGCCATGCTGGCAGCCATAACCAGATTGGCTGTACCTGTTACAGAAGGTTCATCGAGCAGCAGGTGTGTGCCATGCAGGTTGGGTGCTTCGAGATGAAAGAAGCCATCTTCGGGATGATAATTGAACCGGGCACCCAGGCGCTCAAAGCCAATGATGTGGGTATCGAGCCTGCGCCGTCCGATTTTATCGCCGCCCGGTTTGGGAATAAACGCTTTGCGATAGCGCGACAGCATGGGTCCTGCCAGCATTACAGAGCCACGCAGCCGCCCGCTTTTGTTGCGGTAGGCATCGCTATGCAGGTAGTCAATATCCACATCATCTGCCTGAAAAATGCATGTCTGCCGATCGGGCCGCTCCACTTTTACATTCATTTCCTGCAGCAATTCAATCAGCAGGTTTACATCCAGGATATCCGGAATATTAGAGATGGTTACCTTTTCGGGTGTAAGCAGTACGGCACTTATGATCTGCAGGGCTTCGTTTTTTGCACCCTGGGGAACAATTTCGCCTGCCAGGCGTTTGCCGCCCCGAACCTCAAATGAATGCATGGAATTGACTGATTGATGTGGGTAATAATATCCGGTACAGACCGAATCAGCTGCAAGTTAGTTTTTTGACACATTCGGGAAATGTGCCGGACAGAAAAGGCCGGCATTTTTTTGCCGGCCCTGTATAAATTTTTCTGACAGAAAATCAGTAACGTTTTTTCTTGAAGTTACCTCCACCATTACGGTTCTCGTTTCTGCGGTTATTGCCACCACCATTGCGATGCTGGAATTTGTTGCGTTGTTTACCATAGCCCCCACGCTCCCGCTGATTGTCCTGCTGTGGACGAAATGCTTTAACCTGGGGCGTATTGGTGAAAGTAAGCTGTCCGTTGGTGATAGAGTTCAGTTCGCTCTGGATCGCATCATCATGTACGGTTTCTTTATGCCAGTTGTTATAAGCCAGTTTCATATAATAGGCAATAGCATTGGCAAAGCCGGCTTTTTTATCCGGATTCTCTTCTTTCAGTGCTTTCTGAATAATGTCTTCCAGGTTTTTGCCCAGATGAGAATGGCGGGGATAACGCTTGGGGTAAGGAAGCGGTTTGGGCCTTTCACTAAGCGATTCGCGGGTAGGAATCGGGTAGGGTGATTTTACATCCAGTTTAAAATCAGAGATCAGAAATAAATGATCCCACAGTTTATGACGGAAGTCTTCCACATTTTTTAAATGCGGATTAAGAAAACCCATCAATTCGATCACCGCATAGGCATTACGCTGTCTGCGTTCGGGATCTTCAATAGACAGCAAATGCTCAATCATCTTCTGCACATGACGGCCGTATTCGCGCATGGCCAGTCCATTTCGGGTTGTATTATAGTCCATAAAAAAACAAGTGAACAACAAATGTAGGAAAGTAAGCCCAGTATCAGAAATATGGCCGGGAGATGCCGGCAGGGCAAAAAGAAAGGGGCCCCGAACCAAGGCCCCTTTTACAAGCCACCATCCTCTTCCACCTAAGAGGTCATTTAATTAAAAGTTGGGATACGCTTGACTCCTGGGATCGCTTATCTGTCAGCTTCAACCAATACACACCCGGACTCAATGAGGCTATCTGAATTGGTGCCGTGCCTGCGGCCTGCACCTCCTTCTGCACTAATACCTGCCCCTGCGTATTATAAATTTGGATATTGAACTGTCCTGACACACTATTATCAAATTTGATACCAACAATGCCAGATGACGGGTTGGGAAACAGAGAAAATTTCACCGATGCGGAACTTTCCAGAACCATCTGCTTAATATTACTGTAGCGAACATACCCATTACTATAAACCTGCTTGATTCTGAAGTAAAAACTACCTGTTTCTCCATTCGGCACATCATATAACATTCTGTATACATCTGTGGTACCATTGTTCTTGGGTACCATACCCACCGAAATGAAGTTACGACTATTACGGCTTACTTCCGCTTCATAATGATAATTGGCAAAAGGATCATCATATCCCCACCATTTAAGCTCCGCTTTTGTAGTACCGATTTTATTTACATTAAATGCACTGATATTAAGTGGTAACACTACTGGGGGACAGGTACAATATTCAAAATGAAAATTGACCAGGGCAGAGGTGAGTACCAGTACCGAACTGCTGCCACCGGTCACACTGGCGTTAGCAGATACATTGATATCATAGTTATAGGTTACACTGTCTGAACCGTAAAACTGAGAAATAGTGGTAGAGTCGCTGATAGTACGGCAAAGCTGTGTATTAAGAACAGTATCATGACCCAGGGCTACACGGTCGGGACCGGAGCCCAGTACTCCGTTAGAAGCTGCAAGGTTATAGGGACCATAATTTTTGGTAATGCTGTTTGACAATGGCGAGCCCAGGCCGGGTCCGCTGATCTGGTCATTACGAACATAACTGAAGGTGGCTGTCTGGGGAGAACCCGACAGGTTTTCAATGGCCAGCGTATCTACAACACCTGTAATGGTAATGCAAAGACGTACACAGGTAACCATACCTGAGGTTGGATTAAACTGTGGAAATTTTACGGGTGTGGAAGTGATGCCTGTTCCAAATGCGATGGTGGTGTCAAAGGCTGTGGCGCCTCCGGGATGCCCATCAGGGCATTGCGCGATGCCATTGCTGGCAAAAACGAAGATAAAAGCAAAGGGCAGCGTCCATCGGATCAAGGGGTACAAAGCTTTCATAGGCTACCGGGTTGGATGAATACGGAATATTGGATTACACTTAAAGAAACATAAAGGTAGCTACGTTGCGCCAGTCATACAATTGTAATTATACCTTTTTTAAGGCACCGTATTCCGTGAAAACGATATTGTTTTTATACGATACGGCGTGTGATTTTCTACTGGTAAATAAAGTGAAATCAACGCTGATTTCAGGTTTATTTCCGATGGTTGTAGATCGAAAAAATACAGCGTAAATATTGCGGGCCGGTCTTAGTCAACCGGGCTAAGCTTAACTTTGCAGCGCTTCATGAATATAGTTATCGATATTTCCTGGTTTGCCAGTGGTCAGCAACCTGTACAGAGGGCACAGGTGCAGCTGCTGGAGCAATTGTTGTCTGCGCGTCTGGCCGACCGCTTTATTTTTTTAATACAGCCAGGGCAGCAGGCTGTCGGGGAGCGATTGCCGCGAGCCCTGCTGTTGCCGGTCATTCCAATGGCTCAAGTGGCTGTTGCAGACTGGTATAAGCGGCAATTACCAATAGTGCTGCAGCAACAGGAGGCAGCTGTTTTTATCGGCCGTCCGGGGCGGATTGCCGCTGCAAAAAATGTGATGCAGATCGGTTGGCTCACTGGTGGCCCTCTTCAGTATCCTGATGGCACTACCAGCTGGTGGTCGCGCTGGCAATACCGCCGGCAGTTACCGGATATGCTGCAAAATGCTTCTATTCTGCTGGCGGCCAATGCCTGGCAGGCGGCCAGCTGGTCAGCGGCCTGGCCGGCATTAAGCTCCCGTATCCGCCATCTGCCTCCATTGCCCGCCACAGATATGCTGCAGCTGAGCTTCGATGAGAAGCAACGAATAAGAGACCAGTATAGCGATGGCAAAAACTATTTTCTGGCCCTCGGCCCCTTTGATGCCCATTCAAATATCATAACCCTGCTAAAAGCATTTTCACGCTTCAAAAAGCGTCAGAAAACAGAATGGAAGCTGGTACTGGCGGGTCCTGTTGATGCAGGATATCCACAGTTTTCTGCCAGCCTGGCTACTTATAAATACCGGTCAGACATCTGTCTGCTCGATCAGGCAACCGATGAAGAGCAACAGCAACTGCTGGCCGCCGCCTATGCGCTGATTGTGCCTGCCCAGCAGCAGGTTGAGCATATACGGCTCACGAGGGCGTGGGCCGCCGGCATCCCACAATTGCTGCCCGCAGCGTCCGAAAATGAAATATGGGCAAAAGATGCCGCAGTATATGTGGATATTACGCAACACGAAGCCATAGCCGATCAGCTGATGAGGTTATACAAAGACGAAGATTATTATAACCGTCTGCGCCAGGCTGCCAGCCAGCGAAATCAGGAATACCAGTGGCCGGCTGTGATGCACTGGTTCGACACCCTGTTTACTACCCTCAAAGATCCGCCTCATGGCTCCGGTGGTTAAAGCGGCAATCAGTACCTTTGCACTTCTTTAATCAAACAGAAATATGGCAGAGTCGAACATTATTATTCAGGTAAATACAGACGAAAACCGCGTACCCGATAAGATATCCTGGAAAGCCAGCGATACGACCATCCAGGAAGCGCAGGCTGCAAAAGCTATGATGCTGGCTTTTTGGGATGGCGCAGAAAAAACCGCACTGCGGATTGATTTGTGGACAAAAGAAATGATGGTGGATGAGATGGCAGATTTCTTTTATCAGACACTGATGACAATGGCCGATACCTACGGCCGTGCTACCAACCAACCCGAAATGGTAGCCGATATGAAAAAATTTGCCCATGGTTTTTATGAAAAATTCAGAGAGCAGCAACTGAAGACTAATAAAGCCTGAGCAGTCGTATGAACAGAAAACTATTCTTTATTTCAAAACAGGGACGGATATGAATCTCGAACAAAAAATCATGGCTGAACTGAAAACAGCCATGCTGGCAAAAGATGAAAAAGCATTACGGAGTCTGCGGGCTGTAAAAGCAGCTATCCTGCTGGCCAAAACAGCCGAAGGCGGAAGTGGTGAATTAAAAGAGGAAGAAGAAATAAAGCTGTTGCAGAAGCTGGTAAAACAGCGCAAAGACAGTCTCGATATTTTTATGCAGCAAAACCGTCCAGATCTGGCTCAGAAAGAGCAGGAAGAGCTGGATGTGATTGAAAAGTTCTTACCTAAACAAATGAGCGCCGACGAACTTCGTGAGGCACTGACTGCAATCATTGCACAAACCGGTGCCCAATCGCCAGCTGATCTTGGTAAAGTCATGGGTATGGCTACCAAACAACTGGCCGGTAAAGCTGATGGTAAAGCCATTTCTACCATGGTCAAGGAGATGTTAAATAAATAAACGGGTATACGCAGCGCAGCCGCGCTGCGTTTTACCATGTGAACCATCTTTCCAGCCTATGCTCATTGATCTTCTTTTTGTAATACTGCTTGTACTGGCAGTAATCAAAGGTTTTCAGCGCGGACTTATTGTAGGTATCTTTTCATTTGTTGCCATACTGGTGGGCCTGGCTGCAGCCATCAAACTTTCGGCGGTGGTGGCTGGCTATATCGGCGAGTCTGTACGCATTTCTGATCAATGGCTGCCGGTTATTTCATTTGCCGTTGTTTTTATTGCTGTTGTATTGCTGGTACGCTTGGGAGCCAACCTGCTCGAAAAAACAGTGGAGATCGGTATGCTGGGCTGGCTCAATCGCCTGGGGGGTATTCTGCTTTATGCAGCCCTGTTTACCATTGTATACAGTGTGTTGTTGTTTTATGCAACAGAACTGCAGCTGCTTTCGCCGGCAGCTACTGAACGTTCTGTTACATACTCCTACATTCAGCCATGGGGTCCGCGGGTGGTAGGTAGTTTTGGTACCGTGCTTCCATTTTTCAGGGATATGTTTGATGATCTTAGCAGCTTCTTCGATGGAGTAGCCGAAAAACTTTAATCAATGTATTTCCCTTTTTATCTCTAATCCTCCTTCTTTTACCTCCTTCCTTTCATCTTCTCCGATACTGTAACTAAAAAACCTGCGTACGGCCATCTCACTTTTTGAGTCCACCCTCTTCCTTTTACCTTATCCCTTTCACCTTCTTCGATCAGTTTCTCCGGTGCTGCGGTTTAAAAAATCTGCGTACGGCCATCTTACTTTTTGCGCCTACCCTCTTCCTTTTACCTTATCACTTTCACCTTCTTCGATCAGTTTCTCCGGTGCTATGACTTAAAAAAACCTGCGTACGACCATCTCACTTTTTAAGTCCACCCTCTTCCTTTTACCTTATCCCTTTCACCTTCTTCGATCAGTTTCTCCGGTGCTGTGACTTAAAAAAACCTGCGTACGGCCATCTCACTTTTTAAGTCCACCTTCTTCCTTTTACCTCCTTCCTTTCACCTTCTCTTTATTTGGTATGTTCAACCCGATCGCCTATTTTCGTATAGTCTACAATAATGGTAGACTATAATTTTTCCCGTATGCAATTGAATTACCTGGGTCTGGCGGTGCCTTTTTTTATTTTCTTTATTGCGCTGGAGTATTACTATTCGCGCCGTAAAGGAAAAAACTTTTACCAGTATGCCGAGTCGGTTGCCAATCTGAATGTAGGCATTGCAGAGCGCCTGCTCGATGTATTTACCACCGGGCTTTTCTTTTTTGTATTTGATTACCTACATAAAAACTGGGCCCTGTTTGATATTAAAGTCAACTGGTGGACCTGGCTGTTGTTGTTTCTGGCAACAGACCTGGTATGGTACTGGTATCACCGGCTGGCGCATGAGATCAATGCCTTCTGGGCGGTGCATGTAGTGCATCACCAGAGTGAAGATTTCAACTATACGGTATCGGCTCGTATTACAGTGTTTCAGGCACTGGTTCGTTCTATGTTCTGGTCGGTGCTGCCCTTAATAGGATTTCCGGCTGTGATGATCAGTACCTTGTTGCTGATACACGGATTATATCCGTTTTTTATTCATACACAGGCTTTGGGGAAATGGGGATGGCTGGAGAAAATACTGGTCACACCCACGCATCATGGCATTCACCATGCTTCCAATCCGGAATACCTGGATAAAAACTATGGCGATGTACTGATCATTTGGGATAAGCTGTTTGGCACATTTGCAGAGGAGCGCAGGGATGTGAAGATTGTGTACGGACTTACCAAACCCCTGGGAAGTCATAGTTTTCTCTGGCAGCATTTTCATTTTATACTGGAGATTTATTTAAACTTCAAACATGCCCGCGGCTTCAGGGCCAGGTGGAAAGTATTATTTGGGAAGCCCGATGACCTCGACCCGCGTTACCGGTCGGTACTGGAGCGGCATTTACTGAATCTGGCTCCGGGTAAATCGCCTCAGCCTACGACGGCTATCAGGCAATACGTGACGGGACAGACTATTTTTTCGCTCAGCCTGTTGTTTGTGACCATACTTTTTGAGCATCATCTATCCCGAATGCAGCTGGTTTTATTTTCATTGTTTATTGTGATCAGTCTCATCAACAGCGGCGCCATCCTTGATCAGCGGCGCTGGATTTTTTACCTCGAATATGCGCGGATGGTACTGGTGATACTGGCTATTGGCTTATTTTATCCGAACAGCTGGACGATATCTGTGCTGCTGGCCGTTGTGGTTTTGATAACCTGGTATTTCAGACCCATTAAACGGTATTATTTTCAGCTGCTTTATGCCGGTTCGGGGCATTGAACAGGCGGGGCTTTTCCTGCTATTTCTGAATGGGCTTCAGGCTGTTATATTTATATCAACAAGTAAAGACTTAGCTTTGTGGCGTGAATATTTGCAGCAAAACGACTATTTTAGCAAAAATTAATAGAGCCGGGGAAAATGACTTACGAGATTAAACAGGATAACAAGTTCAGATTCATTGAAGAAGGAGAGGGAGAACCGCTCGTGCTCCTGCATGGCCTGTTTGGTGCGCTGAGTAATTTTGCCTCGCTCATTGAGTACTTCAAGCACCACAACAAAGTGGTGGTACCCATGCTGCCCCTGCTGGAAATGGATATCCTTCATACCTCTGTAGGCGGGCTGGCCAAATTTGTCCACAAGTTTATTGAAACAAGAGGTTACCAGAATGTGCATTTGCTGGGTAATTCCCTTGGCGGACATGTGGGTCTGGTATACGTACTCAAAAATCAGCCTGACTGTATCAAATCAATCATTTTAACTGGCAGCTCCGGTTTATTTGAGAACGGCATGGGGGATTCTTACCCTAAACGGGGAGATTATGAATATATCCGCAAAAAGACCGAACTCACCTTCTACAATCCGGCAATGGCTACCAAAGAGCTGGTAGATGAGGTGTTCGGAATTACCAATAACAGGCTGAAAGTCATTAAGATAATTGCTTTGGCCAAGAGTGCCATACGCAATAATCTGGGCGAGGAACTCAATCAGATCAAACAACCAACGTTATTGATCTGGGGAAATGACGACACCATTACGCCGCCATTTGTAGCCAAGGAGTTTAACAGGCTGATCCCCAATAGTGAGCTTCATTTTATTGATAAATGCGGTCATGCTCCCATGATGGAAGTGCCGGATGAATTCAATATGATCCTTCACAAATTTTTGAAAAAACTCAGTGAGCCTGCAACAGTTGCATGATCATTGAGGTCTTAGTACTGAATCAATTAACAGCCGCTGTCCCATGTTAACCGGAGAACTACACGCTCAGACTATCCCGTATTTGCATCTGAACGATAAGGTGGAGGACGCCCTCCGGCTTATGAACGACAATCAGGTGGCGCATCTGCCTGTGGTAGAAGATGGAAAACTGCTGGGTGTGCTGAGTGAGGATAACCTGCTGGAGGCAGATAATGAAGAAGCGGCGCTGAGTCTGTTACAACCTCTATTTGTACAGGCTGCTGTAAAAAATACAGAACACTTTCTGAAGGCCCTGCAGATAGCGGGCGACAATAACCTCAGCCTGGTTCCCATCACCGATGACGAAAACTATATTCAGGGTGTAATAGCGTATGGAGATATGCTGCGTTATGCTGGTGATTTTATGAGTCTGCATGAGCCGGGAGGGTTGATTGTGCTGGAAGTGGATACTAATCAGTACTCCTTTAATGAGATCAGCAAACTCGTGGAAACCAACGATGCGCAGATTACTCAATTGAATACATCCAATAATGCGGAGACCGGTAAAATGCAGGTAACAATCCGTATCAATAAACCGGAGATATCTGATGTAGTGGCCACTTTTCAGCGGTATGAATATAATGTCAGGTATTATTTGGGCGAAGAGCTATATACCAACGAGCTGCGGGACAATTATGATAACCTGATGAACTATCTTAAAGTATGATCTTTGAGACACCAGGCCGCCACAATTATAAAATCCAATATATTTAGAAGATATTGTAGCCCGTGGATGCGGAGGTTTAAGAAATATATGGTTTGGCTCCTGTCAGCGCTTGCCTGCAGTCATTGTCCATTTGCGCAGCAAACGGGCAAAAAGGATTCTTTGAATACAAGCCAGCCCATTTCCAAAGATAACTACACAGTGCCGGCGCAGGAGCGCCCGTTTATTGTCCGTCATATAGTCATTGAGGGAAATAAGAAGACACGCGAGAATATCATTCTGCGTGAACTTTTTTTCAAAACAGGTGATCAGCTGTTATTGCAGGACCTGGTACGCCGCTTTGAAATATCGCGGCAGCAGCTGATGAATACCACTCTTTTTCATGAAGCCATCGTAGCACTTAAAAGTTTTGAAGGGTACAATGTAGATATCATTGTACAGGTGCGTGAGCGCTGGTATATTTTCCCCGTTCCGTATTTCAAACCAGCAGACCGCAACCTCAATCAGTGGCTGGTAGAGCAAAACGCCAGCCTGAAGCGGGTAAACTATGGCATGAAGCTGCTTTACAACAATACCACAGGCCGCAATGACAAACTGAGACTGTGGTGGATAATGGGCTATACCCGGCAGCTGGCATTTAGTTATGAGCGCCCGTTCATTGATAAAAAAATGAAATGGGGTTTAAACGTATCGCTGGCCGTTGGCAAGAACAGGGAGGTGAATTATAATACGGTTGATGATAAGCAGGTTTTTCTGAAAGAGGATCGTTACCTGCGCAATTTTATAACAGCATCGGCTGAAGCAGTCTACCGCAAAGCTATCAGAACCAGGCACCGGTTTGGAATTGGCTATGGAATGGAAGAGATTGCTGATACTGTAGCAGTGCTTAATCCGCATTTTTTTCCTGCTGCCCGTACACGTATTACTTATCCGGAAATTTATTACGGTCTTTCCTATTATGATCTGGATTACATTCCCTATCCTACCAAAGGATATGCACTGGAGGTGATGCTCAATAAAAAAGGCATTAGTAAGGCTATGAACCTCTGGCAGCTTTCGGCAAAGGCTTCGGCAAACTGGCCTACCGGCAAACGATCTTTTTTCAGTCTAAACGGATACGGTATAATCAAGCTGCCATTCAACCAGCCCTATTATAACAGGAAGCTGCTGGGCTATTCGGATATTTTTATGCAGGGATACGAATATTATGTAATAGACGGAATGGCCGGAGGTTATCTGAAAGCAGCGTTTACCCGCAAAATCCTTAAAACAAGTGTGCGTATTCCCGGCACACGCAAGATTGCTCCGCGTCTTATTCCTTTTAATATTTATGGCCGCATTTATGGCAATGCCGGTTACATTTATAATAAATATCCGGGAGAGAATTTCTTATCCAACCGTATACTGGTTTCTTCCGGATTCGGCATAGACATTACAACTATCTATGACTTCACACTGAAGCTGGAGTGGTCGTTTAACCAGTTAGGGCAAAACGGGTTATTTTTACACAGAAAGACAATTTTCTGAGTCGTAACTTGATCCGTGTTTCAAATCAGGCACTGTAAATGAAAGCAGCAATCTACAGCAGGGTGATGGAATCTGGCCAGCAGGAAAGCCTGCAGGTTTTTTTTGATGAGCTGGGTCACAGAAAAATAGCACCAATCATTCATGCAGACTATTATCAGCAGATAAAAGATATCATCCGGCTGCCAGACAGCACGCAGACATTTGCGGGTTTCGCAGACCTGAGTCCCGATGTGGAATTTCTCATCAGCCTGGGCGGTGATGGTACCTTGCTGGACACGGTAACACTGGCTCGTGATAAGCCGATCTACGTGATGGGTATCAACTTTGGCCGTCTCGGTTTTCTGGCCAGCATTGGTAAAGAAGCCGTAAAAGAAGCCGTGCAGTCGCTGGCCAATCGTTCTTTTCTGGTAGATAAGCGTACGCTGATACATCTGGATGCCGATCTGCCTTTATTCGGCGATGTGCCTTATGCGCTCAATGAGTTAACTATTCATAAGCGGGATACGGCCAGTATGATTAAGATACATACCTATCTTAATGGCGAATTTCTGAATACTTACTGGGCCGATGGCTTAATAGTGGCTACGCCTACCGGGTCTACGGGTTACTCTCTCAGTTGTGGCGGGCCAATTGTATTTCCTGAATCGGGCAGCTTTGTCATTACACCTGTGGCCCCGCATAATCTCAATGTACGCCCCATTATTGTACCCGACGACAACGTAATTTCTTTTGAGGTAGAGAGCCGTTCGGAACAGATTATCTGTGCCATGGACTCGCGGCGCGAGATTGTGGGGAAAAATGTATCACTGGCCGTAAGAAAGGAGAATTTCTCTATTAACCTGCTGCGGCTGAGCGAAAATAATTTTCTGCAAACGCTTCATACCAAGCTCACCTGGGGACTGGATAAACGAAATTAACAGGTCCCGATAAAAGAAAATGCCTATTTTCCCGTTTTAATTACTCAGGATATCTTTTGGACGGTTATGGTAAAAAAGTTTTCTCTAAGCACCCTGATAATTATCTGTTTACTGGCCACTGGCAACCGTGCTGCTGCACAGGACGCCATTGTACAGGAAGGGGAATTTGGCGTGGGTGTGGGTGCTGCCCATTATTTTGGTGATTTAAACACCCGAGGTCAACTCAACCGGCCCAAACTGGCGGCCACGGTCTTTTTCCGCAAAAATTTCAGCAATTATGTGTCGGGCCGAATCGGTGCATCTTTTGCAAGGCTTGGCTACTCAGACGTTTATAATAGCAAAAATGAGTATATGCGTCGCCGCAACCTCAGCTTCAACAGCAATGTTTGGGAGCTGACCCTGCAGGGCGACTTCAACTTTTTCCGCTTTATGCCGGGCGAACCCGGCTATAATTTTACTCCGTACGTAACATTCGGTGTGGGTGTATTTAGTTATGATCCGTTTGCCTACCTCAATGGCGAAAAGATCTTTTTGCGCTCACTCGGCACCGAAGGCCAGGGCAGCAGCCTGTACCCCGACCGCAAACAGTATAGCAGTATGGCTATCAGTTTGCCGCTGGGTGTTGGTATCAAATACTCCTTAAACGAACGGATTAATATTGGTTTTGAGATTCTTCACCGGTTTACTAATACTGATTATCTGGATGATGTAAGCAAGACTTATGTAGATCCGTCTATTTTCCCCAATAACCCCAGCGATGGTAGTCCGTCTGTGGCCTACCTGCTCAGCGACCGCTCGTACGAACTGGGTGACCGTATTGGCATACCCGGGCGCCAGCGGGGCAATAGCCGCCAGAAAGATCAGTTTGTGACGGCCATGTTTCATGTCACCTTCAATCTGCAATCTTACCGCTGTCCTACGGCCAATTGAGCCACTGGCCGATATTTCCGGGGGCAAATCACCGGAATATAGCGAAATAAAATACCTTTGCTGCCCTGTAAAAAGGCCCGGAAAAGAAATGTATGTCTTCGCTTCTCGAAAAAATTGATAAGGATCGTCTTCCCCGTCACATTGCCATCATTATGGATGGAAATGGGCGTTGGGCCAAAGAACAGGGCCAGGACCGGTTGTATGGTCATTATCATGGCGTTGAAAGCGTGCGCGATATCGTGGAGGGCTGTGCAGAACTGAAAATAGGGTATCTCACCCTGTATGCATTTTCTACAGAAAACTGGGATCGTCCGGAGTATGAAGTAATAGGGCTGATGGAGCTGCTGGTGACCACTATCCGTAAAGAAGTAGAAAGCCTGCATAAGAATAATATAAAGCTGCATGTGATCGGCGACATGAGCATGTTGCCGGAGTATGCACGGCAGGAGCTGAAGGAAGCGCTGGAGATCACCGCTGGCAATACCGGACTCAATCTTGTGATGGCACTCAGCTACAGTGGCCGCTGGGAACTGCTGAATGCGGTGAAAAATATTGCTTTTGAAGTTCGGGAAGGGAGACTGGCTGTAGAAGCAATTGACCAGGATACCCTGCAGCGGTTTCTATGCACCAGCAATTTCCCCGATCCGGAACTGATGATCAGAACCAGTGGTGAATACCGGATCAGCAATTTCCTGTTGTACCAGCTGGCATATGCCGAGCTGTATTTTACACAGGTGCGCTGGCCCGATTTCCGGAAAGAAAATCTGTATGAAGCCATCCTGGATTACCAGAACCGGGAGCGGCGTTTTGGAAAAACCGGCGACCAGCTGCTCGAAACCAGCTGACCCGTTTAAATGCCCTGATAGCAGCCACTGGCAACGGTTGCAATAGACAGGGCATCGGCGTGTTTTAACAAACACTTTCGATATTAACCGTTAATTTGCCGCCGCACACATTGGGTGTGGCCTTCGTATAATATACAGTAAACAAACTAATTGTGCTCCGCTTTTGCGGGAGGCCGACTGACTTGAACAAATAACCATGCAACTAATTTTACGCCGGGCAGGAGCTCTTGTGATTTTGCTGATAGCAGTGGTGATGAACCTGCAGGCACAGGATACTATACCACCTACTACATCAGTGGACCCCGCATTGCTGGAATGGGAAACGGCTACAACTCCGCGTGAGTTTATCATCAACGATGTATCTATAACCGGTATCCGCTACCTGGATACTTCTATCGTTTTATCTATTTCAGGTCTTCAGGCCGGTGATCGTTTCATGCACCCGGGCAGCGACATTTTTGCAAAAGCTATTAATAACCTGTGGCGTCAGAAATTGTTCTCTGGTGTGCAGATCTATGTTACCCGTATACAGGGCAACCGGATAAGTGTAGAGATCAGTGTGGAGGAGCGGGCACGCCTGGGTAGTTTCAAATTTATCGGCCCCAAAAAATCGGAAGCAGAAGAACTGCAGGGCAAGATAGGCCTGGCCAAGGGTACAATTATCACCGAAAACATCCGCCGCAATATCCGCGAGGTGACGGTTAAGTTTTATCGCGATAAAGGATTTCAGAATGTGCGGGTGCTGATCGATGAAAAAACAGACCCCAACCTGGTCAACTCCAACTCCATTCTCATTTATGTCAATAAAGGCCGGAAAGTAAAAATTGATGAAATTAACTTTTACGGCAATGAAACCGTTGACGGTCTCAAGCTCAAAAAGCAGCTGAAGGGTACAAAAGAAATGAGTAAGCTCACGCTGTATCCTTCCCGGTATACTAGCACCTACGGCGAAACACGCCGCATGAGCTTTAATGAATACATGAAAGACTGGGGCTTCCTGTCGCTGAGCAAAACCAAACAGGTACTCGATCCCTACTTCCGCTTCAAGCTGTTTACTTCTGCCAAATTCAATCCTACCAAGTACGAGGAAGACAAGCAGAAGCTGATTCAATACTACAACTCACTCGGCTATCGCGATGCGCAGGTGGTAATGGATACAGTGGTGACAGATACATCCAGCTCACGCCTGTATGTAGATATTAAAGTGAATGAAGGCCGCAAATATTATTTCGGCAACATAACCTGGAAAGGAAATGCGAAATACAGCGACTCACTGCTTAATGTGGTATTGGGTATCCGCAAGGGCGATATATATAATGTAGACATCCTGAATAAACGCCTGGGTAAGGAAATGTCGCAGGATGGTGGTGATATCAGCGCCTTCTACCAGGACGATGGATACCTGTTTTTCCGCGTAGAACCGGTGGAAACGGCGGTATACAATGATACCATCGATTTCGAGATCCGTATTACAGAAGGTCCGCAGGCGCGTATCAAGAATGTAACTATTGCGGGCAACGAGCGCACCAAAGATCATGTGATCCGCCGCGAGCTGCGTACCATACCGGGCGATCTGTTTAACCGTTCTGAGCTTATCCGCTCTATACGCGAGCTGGGCAACCTGCAATACTTTAACCAGGAGACCATCAACCCTGGTGTGGTTCCCAATGCCGAAGACGGCACCGTAGACATCAACTGGAAGGTGGAGGAGAAGTCTTCTGACCAGCTGGAGCTTTCGGCCGGCTGGGGTGGCGGTATCGGTCTTACCGGTACACTGGGTGTTACCTTCAACAACTTTTCTATTAAGAATATCTGGAAAAAATCGGCCTGGGATCCATTGCCTACCGGTGATGGCCAGAAGCTGAGCCTTCGTTTGCAATCAAACGGACGCGCATTCCGCTCTTATAACTTCTCTTTTACTGAGCCCTGGCTGGGTGGTAAAAAACGTAATTCACTTACGATCGGATACAACAACAGTAAGTACTCCAATGCATACGATTATCTGACTGGTCGTTTTGATAACGCCAAATCAGATACCAACTATCTGAAGGTAAATGGCTTCTCTATTGCACTGGGTAAACAATTGAAGTGGCCCGATGACTATTTCAGCCTGGTATACTCGCTCAACTTTACGCAGTATAAGCGGATGAACTATGGCATCTTCCAGGGTGTGAGTGCTACAGGTGTATCGAACAACTTCAGCATGAAGCTGGCGTTGCAGCGTTCATCTGTATTCGATCCTATCTTCCCGCGCAGTGGTTCCAATATGGTAGCCAGTGTGCAGTTTACACCGCCTTATTCATTATTTAATCCGGATCTGGTAGACTCGAAAGATCCCTATAAGAATCCTGAATACCATAAATGGCGTTTCAATGCCGAATGGTATGTGCCATTGGGTCGCCCCATGGGTGCAGATAAAAACCGTCAGTTTGTGTTGAAACTGGCAGCCAAGTATGGTTTCATGGGCCGTTACAATCACAAACTGGATTACTCGCCATTTGAACGATTCCAGGTGGGTGATGCGGGTCTGACTAACAACTTTGGTCTGCTCGGTTACGATATCGTGGCTCACCGCGGCTACCCTGTATACCAGACATCTGACCCTACGATCAATCCTGACCAGCAACAGGCCAGCCAGTTCTTTACTATATTTAATAAATATCAGCTTGAGCTGCGCTATCCGCTGGTTACTAACCCGGGTAGTACCATTTATGGTCTGGCATTCTTTGAAGCAGCCAATGGATGGTATAACTTTAAAGATTATAACCCCTTCCGTCTGCGTCGCAGTGCTGGTGTGGGTATGCGTTTCTTCCTGCCCATGTTTGGTCTGCTTGGCTTTGACTATGGTGTAGGCTTCGATCGTATTCAGCCTGGTCAGGGTCTGAAAAATGCATCAAGATTTACCTTTATGCTGGGCTTTGAACCGGAATAATAGTTGATTGCGCCACAAAAAACTCCTTATATGAAGAAGATTCTTTTACTGACCCTGGTATCTGTACTGCTGGCCGGCAGTACAATGGCTCAGAAATATGCCATTATCGATACCCGTTATATTCTGGATAAAATGCCCGAATACAAAACGGCTCAAAAACAGCTGGATGATATTGCTGCCGACTGGCAAAAAGATATCGATACCCGCCAGGCTGCCCTCGATAAAATGTATAAGGACTACGATGCAGAAGAGGTGATGCTGAGTGAGGATTTGAAGAAAAAACGTCAGGATCAGCTTTTCTTAAAAGAAAAAGAAGTGCGCGATCTGCAACGTCAACGATTTGGTTTCGAAGGAGATCTGTTCAAAAAAAGACAGGAACTCATCAAGCCCGTACAGGACCGCGTATACAACGCCGTACAGAAAATTGCCACCCAGCGGGGCTACGATTTTGTGCTCGATAAAAGTGAGGGAATTACCATTATATTTGCCGACCCCAAACTGGACAAAAGTGAGGATGTGTTGCGCGAACTGGGAATCCGTAACTAAGACTGGTTCAGCAGGGGCAAATGTTAAAGAAAACAGAACAAGCAACTAATCCCAGACAAAACGACTCTTATATTCAAAAATTGACAAAACCTCTCCGGAGGGACAAAAGACAGCAACTCATGAAAAAATTGAAAGTATTAGTAGTAGCGGCTTTCCTGGTTATGGCAGCTAATGAATCAATGGCCCAGGTAAAAATCGCTTATCTCAGCCTGGATCAGGTAGTAGGTCTGATGCCTGGTACTGCCAAAATTGATTCTCTGCTCGGACGCTATGATATGGACTCTATTCAACCTGAGTACAATACCCTGGTGACCAACTATAAATTTAAGGACAGCCTGTATCGTGATACCGTACGTACTCCCAAAGCAGTGCGCGATGAGATCGCAAAAGAGCTGGCTAACTATATTTATCAGATTCAGAACTGGGATCAGATTCGTGAGCAGGTGCTGCAAGCCAAACAACAGGAATACCTGGCCCCTATCTACAAAGAAGTAATGGATGCTGTAAGAGCCGTATCAAAAGAAAAGGGATACAGCCATGTGTTGAGCCGCGAATCGCTAATTGTAATGCCTGACGCTGATAATATAACACAGGCGGTTATGACTAAGTTGAAACTAAAAGCACCAACGGCACCCGGTCGACCCTGATAATAACTCGTTTAAATAAATGAAAATAAGCCCTGGCATTTGCCGGGGCTTATTTTTTACCGTCATCAGGGTATATACCGCCATCAGTCAGCAGAGTATCTTGGCTGCAAAATTGAACCGCTATGAAACCCCTATTTTCGTTGCTGCTGATAATGCTGTTACCTCTGCTGGCTGTATGCCAGATTGATGCGGCCAATAAATGTTATGATGAGAAAAATTATGAATGTGCCGTCAATAATTATAAGGCGGCTATAGCAGCACGCAGCTACAATGAAAAGGACTTTGCCACTATTAAATTCAGGATTGGTTTTGGGTATTCCAAACTGGAGCGTTTTGGCGAAGCCGTGGCTCCTCTTATAGAAGCGATCACATCGAAACCCGACCTGAAGGCAGCTTACTGGGAACTGGCTTACTGCTATTATTCGCTGAAAGAGTATACCAAATCGGCCGACTACTACAGTAAGGCCGCAGAGTATTATAAGTCAGATACCGCTTCATTAAAGCGGATACAGTACTGGCGGGGCCGGGCATTGAGTCAGGCTAAAAATTTCAAAGAGGCAATTACCGCATATAAGGCAGCAATAGCCATCGACAGCACACAGAGCGACTATTATGCCTCGCTGGGTGATGCCAACTATAACCAGGCATTGTATATAGATGCCTGTACCGCATACGAAAAAAGTGTAGCTCTTGGCAGCAGCAGCAAATCAGCCATGGCGGCGCGTAATTACTGGCTGGGGCAGAGCTATAATAATTTATACAAACGCCCGGAGGCATTAAAGGCCTATCAGCAGTCATTGGAGTTTGACCCCGCTTATAAATGGTCGCACTGGGGTATTGCCGGTGTTTATTATAACCAGGCAAAATGGAAAGATGCCGTTGGTAAGTATACACAAACGCTCACCTATTTCAATGACGATACGGCTTCTCAGAAGAGTATTTACTACTGGCGAGCCCGCTGCTATTTTGATCTGAAGGATTATGCTAAAGCTTCTGCCGACCTTGATCAGGCATTGAAGATTGACCCTGCTTACGGTTCGGCCTACTGGGAGAAGGGATTAATTGCCCGTACGCAAAAAAAATTCAAAGAAGCCATACCGTTTTATACCAGGGCAATTGAATTAACTGGCGGGCAGGCAACCTCGCTGAGCGACCTGCATTATGCACGAGGTCTTTGTTATCTGTCACTGAAAGACAGTACAAAAGCAGAAAAGGATTTCGAACAGGCAGTTGGTTTTGACGAGTTCAATATCGAAGCCAATATAGAGTTGGGACATCTTGCATTTGCCCGTAAGGATTACAATGCAGCCAGACTGTACTTTGAGTATAATGCCGATGAACTTTTCATAGGGGACTCAACAGAGTTTTCGCGCATCTATTTTCATAAAGGTCTGGCCAATTATATGAGCGGTGATAACTATTTCTATACTGCCAAAGAAGATTTCCTGACCAGTATTGGCTACGACTCAACCAATAGGGAAGCCCATCGCTGGCTTGGTGATGCATATTACCGGCAGCAGTATTATGCACTGGCCGAAAAAGAAATGAATAAATGTGTGGTGCTGTATAAGAACGTTAAAGACAGTTTGGCCAACATCTATCTTTACCGGGGTATGGCACGCTATCAGCAAAAAAAATATAAGGAAGCCCTGGCAGATTATGAGCAGGCAGATAAACTGGCTCCGTTTAAACAGGCAGACCAGGTAAAGCTGATGGGGCAAATGGCGTTTGAGATAAAAGACTATAATAAGGCGATAAACCTTTTTACCCGGCTGGGTACCTTCTATAAACCTGCTCAAAAAGACGGACTGGTCTTTGTGCATTTTGCCCGTGGGCGTTGCTATCAGGAGTTGAAGAAGAAAAAGGAGGCTGTGGATGATTTGAAGAAAGCACTGGAGTTTAGTCCCGGAAATGCCGAGGTTACTACCTGGTTGCGAAAGGCGGAAGCGCTGGATTAGCTCTTCTGGACCTGATTAGACCGGGCGGCTTACATTTGCAGTATGTCTGCAAAAAGTCCCATTGGTGTATTTGACTCCGGCTATGGCGGTCTTACCGTTTTAAAAGAGATTGTGGCCAGGCTGCCGCAGTATGATTATCTGTACCTCGGCGATAATGCCCGTGCCCCCTATGGTAATCGTTCGTTTGAAACGGTATACCAGTATACCCTGCAATGCGTGGAATGGTTTTTTGAACAGGGTTGCAGCCTGGTAATCCTGGCCTGCAATACCGCCTCGGCCAAGGCACTGCGCACCATTCAGCAAAAAGATTTGCCCCGGCTGGCGCCTCATAAGCGCGTGCTGGGAGTAATACGTCCCACTACAGAGGTGATTGGCAATTACTCAGAATCAAGACAGGTAGGCATACTGGCCACGGTGGGTACGGTGGCCTCACTTTCCTATCCTGTAGAGATCGGTAAGTTTTTTCCCGATATAAAAGTATACCAGGAGGCATGTCCAATGTGGGTGCCGCTGATTGAAAACAATGAGCAGGACAGCCATGGTGCGGACTATTTTGTAAAGAAAAATCTGCATCAGTTGCTGGAAAAGGGGCCACTGATCGATGTGGCCTTACTGGCCTGCACACATTATCCTTTGATGAAAGAAAAGATCAGGGAACACCTGCCGGTGCCGGTAAAATTGCTTTCGCAGGGTGAGATAGTAGCCACCAGCCTGGCCGATTATCTGCAGCGGCATCCGGAAATAGAACAGGCCTGCAGCCGCGAAGGCAAAAGGCATTTTTATACCACTGATTCGACCGAAGATTTTGATAATCATGCCACCCGCTTTTTTGGCGAAGCCGTACAATCCTCGCACCTGGATTTGAGCTAAACTTACACTGATAATCAGAATCTTACAAGGGAGCTATAAAAATAATCGGCATTTCATATGTAGTTGTGAGCGGCAAGTATTACCTTTGCCGTCCTTTCACAAACCGGTGGGTGTGGTGACCCGCGGGTGCGAAATGAAACCAGGCTCCGTTCTCCCGGGCCAAATTTTCAACAACTGCAGGCAGAATCTGCAGACAAAAGTGAAAAAGTAAAAGATTATGAAACGTACATTTCAACCGCATCGTCGTCGTCGCAAAACCGTGCACGGATTCCGTAAACGTATGCAAACTGCCAATGGCCGTAAAGTACTGGCCAGCCGCCGTGCGAAAGGCCGTAAGAAACTGACTGTTTCTGACGAGCGCAAATTAAAATAAGCCTTACAGGTATTCTATATTTTTGAGCTCCGGCAAAGCCGGAGCTTTTTTTGTGATACCATGTCCAAACGATTTACTTTAGGAAAGCAGGAACGGCTTAAAAGCCGCAAGCTGATGGAGACCCTTTTCAAACAGGGTAAGAGCTTTGTGCTGCCGCCATTTCGGGTATATCATTATAACCGTTCTGCCACTGCCAGTGCTCCTCTTCAGTTTGGGGTGGGCGTTTCGTCGCGCCATTTTAAAAAAGCTGTTGACCGCAACCGTATTAAGCGATTGATAAGGGAGGCCTGGCGTTTGCAAAAACCTGCTCCTGATCCCAACAAGCCGCCGCTACAGGTGTTTATCATTTATACGGGAAAAGAACTGCCCGGTTTTGCCGAAGTAAGCAAGCGTATGCAGCAGGTTATAATCCGTATTCAACAGATCTATCAAACCACACAATCGTGAAGCAGCTCTGGCGCATACTGGCCCTCCCTTTTATCGCACTGATAAAGATCTATCAATGGGTCATATCGCCCTGGATTGGTCCTAAATGCCGCTACACGCCCACCTGCTCGCATTATGCAGTGGAAGCGTTAAAAAAACATGGTGTATTTAAAGGTCTGTGGCTGGCTGTAAAACGTATCAGCAGCTGTCACCCCTGGGGTGGCAGCGGTTACGATCCCGTACCCTGATGTTTACTTACAAAAAAGCATCGCTATTGCGGTAGGCCTGTATCAGCGCCAGTTCTCCCTCTTTGCCAGGTTTAGCATTGCCGTGCTCCATGCCGAGAATGCCTTTCCATCCTTTTTTGTGAATATGACGGAAGATGTTGAGGTAATTCATCTCGCCGGTAGTGGGTTCATTGCGCCCGGGATTGTCTCCAATCTGGAAATAGCCGATTTCATCCCATGACTTATCGATGTTGCTGATAATATTGCCTTCGTTGCGCTGCATGTGATACATATCAAACAGAATCTTGCACGAAGGGCTGTTGACGGCTTTGCAGATCATATAGGTTTGATCTGAATGGCGGAGAAACAGATCGGGGTTGTCGCTGAGCGGTTCCAGTACCATTACCAGGCCTGCTGGCTGCAGTATATCGGCTGCTTTGCGCAAAGCTGTAATTACATTGGCTGTCTGGTATTCGAAGCTCAGGTTGCGGTCATAGTTGCCGGGTACTACAGTAGCCCAGCGTGCATTGCAGCGTTTGGCTACTTCAATAGCTTCGCGGCAATCTTTTTGCATCCGGTCAATCCATTCCTGCTTACCACTGGCCAGCGAGGTGCGCCAGTGCCAGCTGTCTGATGTAATAACAAACACACCCATGGTCATACCCAGTTTGGCAAGTGTATCACCAATTTTCTTTTGTTGCTCCACGGGCCGGCTCATCATGCCATTGTCTTCGATACTCCGGAAGCCCTTATCATAGGCAAATTTTATCTGGTCAATAAAATCATCGCCTGCGTGATTGCGAAACATGCCATCATGAAAGGCATAGTTGAGGTTAAAAGGTTTGTCGGCTGCCTGCGAATACGTACTACCGTCTGTTCCGGCAAGTACCTGTGAGGCAGCTCCAATAGAAGCGCCGGTCATTAATCCGTTTTTCAGAAACTTTCTCCGATTCATGAGTGCTGTGTTTGACCTTAAATGTAAGCATAAGTCTGTTGCCCGCGCGCAGACACCTGTACGCAAACGATTGAATCGAAAAAAATAAACCTATCCATCCATCATATCAAGCTGCAATGCTTAACTTGGGCTGCCCGGTTTCGCAACAGCGGACATGCATACCGGTCAATAGTTTCCTGGTTCGCTCAATTGTGATTGTTGCATGCTGAAAAAAACATTGTTCTCTTCTCTTTTAGGAGCATTGGTTGTATTACCTGCTCTGGCCCGCCAGTCTGATACGAGTTTCAGAAAATATGAGCAGTCTATACCCGGCAGCGATGTGCGTTTTGCGATGGTACCTGTACCTGCCGGTAGTTTTCAAATGGGTAGTGCAGCAGGTCAGGCCGGTGCAGAGGCAGATGAGCAGCCGCAACATAAGGTAGAGCTGGCTGCGTTCTGGATGGGAGCTTATGAAGTTACTTACGATGAGTTCAGTGTATTTCTTAATGACTTATCACTTGGTCAGAATATTGTTACCGATGCGGTGACTCGTCCCAGCTCCCCATATATTGATATGACGCTGGGCATGGGCAAAGCAGGTGGTTTTCCTGCCAACAGTATGCAGCAGTATGGCGCTATTATGTATTGCAAATGGCTGTATACCAAAACAGGTATCTTTTTTCGCTTACCTACAGAAGCAGAATGGGAGTATGCCTGCCGCGCGGGCAGCACTACGGTTTATCCGTTTGGTGATAATGCCGGTGCTCTGGGTGATTATGCCTGGTACAGTAAAAACAGCGAAAACCGGTATCATAAAGTAGGGCAGAAAAAGCCCAATGCCTGGGGTCTCTATGACATGCTGGGCAATGTAGGCGAGTGGGTACTCGATCAGTACCAGGCAGATTACTATGCTTCTTTATCCGGAACAGCGGTACAGCCGTTACGTGAACCTTCTACACGTCATCCACGCACTGTGCGGGGAGGATCTTATCGTGATGAGGCACAGGCACTGCGCCCGGCCGACAGGCTCATGTCTGACCTAGTGTGGAACCGCCGCGATCCGCAGATACCCAAGAGCCGCTGGTGGAATGCCGATGCGCCCTTTGTGGGCTTCCGCATTGTACGCCCGGTACAACAGCCTACAGCCGAAGAGGCTGAGACATTTTTCAAAACATTTCTCGGACAATAAATGAACCGAATATGAGCACTCACAAAAGCAACGAACAAAACATGCCTGCCGCATCTGGCGTAAACAGCCGCAGGGAGTTTGTAAAACAATCGGGCCTGCTGGCAGGTGGATTGATGGCAGCTCCTTTCCTGACAAAAGCTAATTTTTTCTCCGGGGCCGATGACGTTATCAAAGTAGCACTCATTGGTTGCGGTGGACGAGGTACCGGCGCCATCATGCAGGCACTGCTGAGCAAACAAAATGTGAAGCTCGTTGCCATGGCCGATGCCTTCCGCGATCGTATCGACGGATGTTATAAGACAATAACGGCCGAAGATCTTTCTGATTGGGGAGTGACCGGCAATCTGCGGTCAAAAGTAGATGTACCGGAAGAGCATAAATTCATCGGCTTTGAAGCATATCTGAAAGCCATTCCCCTGGCCGATGTGGTGATTCTGACCACTCCTCCCGGTTTCAGACCCATTCATTTTGAAGAAGCTGTTCGCCAGGGCAAACATATTTTCATGGAGAAGCCTGTGGCTACGGACCCTGCAGGTATCAAACGCGTACTGGATGCGGCAGAAATTGCCAAACAGAAAAAACTCAATGTAGTTGTAGGTCTGCAACGGCGCTATCAGAATTCCTACCGCGAATTGTTTAAAAAGAAAAACCTGATTGGGGATATCACCTCGGCCCAGGTATGGTGGAATAATGATGGCGTATGGGTCAACAAACGCAAATACGGACAAACAGAAATGGAGTACCAGATGCGTAACTGGTATTACTTCAACTGGCTTTGCGGCGATCATATCACCGAGCAGCATATTCACAATATTGATGTGGTGAACTGGTTTAAAGGCGCCTATCCTGTAAAAGCGCAGGGCATGGGTGGCCGGCAGGTCCGTAAAGGAAAAGATCATGGTGAAATATTTGACCATCACTATGTAGAATTTACCTATGCAGATGGAACGGTAATGAATAGTCAGTGCCGTCATATTCCCGGCACCATGAGTCGTGTAGATGAAATGCTGATAGGCACCAAAGGTGTGATTCGTTGCGATGCCGCTACTGTTACAGATCTGAAAGGTAAAGAGCTGTTTAAGTTCGATAAAAAGGGAGAAAACAATCCTTATCAGACAGAACATGATGAGCTGTTTGCTGCTATTGCCAAAGGCGAATACAAATTTGCCGATGCTGAAAACGGGGCTAAAAGCACACTCACTTCTATTATCGGCCGCATGGCTACGTATAGCGGACAGGTGATTGAGTGGGATAAAGCGCTGGCTTCGGGTATCAGTATCATGCCCACCAAATTCGACTTTAATGCACTGCCGCCGATATTACCTAACGATGATGGTTATTATCCCATTGCTGTGCCTGGTGTAACCAAATATTTCTCGTAACAAGCGCTATTGCTATAATGAAAGAGCTGCTATACCGAACGTATAGCAGCTCTTTCTATTTAAAAGGATCATTCCTTATTTGGTAGCGGCAGCGTAGTGCTCGGCCACTTTATCCCAGTTGATTACATTCCAGATAGCTTTCAGGTAGTCGGGACGTTTGTTTTGATATTTGAGGTAATAAGCATGCTCCCATACATCGATTCCCAGGATGGGTGTACCTTTTACTTCGGCTACATCCATGAGGGGGTTGTCCTGGTTGGGGGTAGAGCTTACTTCGAGTTTGCCGTCTTTTACGATCAGCCAGGCCCAGCCAGAGCCGAAGCGGGTAGCACCGGCAGTGCTTACTTTTTCCTGCAGGGCTTCGAGCGATCCAAAGCTGCTGTTGATAGCATCGGCCAGCTTACCGGAAGGTTTGCTGCCACCTGGTTTGAGCAATTCCCAGAAAAAACTGTGATTCCAGTGTCCGCCGCCATTGTTGCGTACAGCAGGTGATATTTTGCCTGCACTGGCTACCAGTTCTTCCAGCGATTTATTTTCATGTTCGGTACCGGCGATGGCTTTATTGAGGTTGTCTACATAGGCCTGGTGGTGTTTGCCATGATGTATTTCCATCGTCAGCTTGTCAATATGCGGCTCCAGTGCATCTGTTGCATATGGGAGCGCGGGTAGTGTAAATGCCATAACTATTGATTTAATATTCGTGAATGTTCAGATCTGAAAGAGTAACAAATTTATTGCCTTACTGTTGATTTTGGCGGGATTTATTCCGCATTTCGAAATAATGCCGGTATCAGCGGCGTTTCCGGAAAAAATCTTTCATGAGCTGTGCGCATTCCTCTTGCAGCACCCCCCTGATGAGTTCGGTTTTGGGATGAAAGGGCCAGTTGGTTCCGGTGGTTTTTTTATACCCGTTTTTTTCGTCATCGGTCCCAAATACGATACGGCCCAGTTTGCTCCAGTAAAGTGCTCCGGCACACATCAGGCAGGGCTCCACCGTTACATAAAGGGTAGCTTCGGGCAGGTATTTGCTGCCGAGGGTATTGAAGGCCGAAGTAAGGGCAATGATTTCGGCATGAGCAGTGGGGTCATTGAGGCGCTCTACCATATTATGACCGCGGGCAATTATTTTTTCCTGGAGTACTACTACGGCGCCTACCGGCACCTCGCCGTCATCGAAGGCCTTGCGGGCCTCTTTAAGCGCCAGCATCATGTAGTATTCGTCAGTCATGGGTGATGAAATTACGAAAAAGTAGTGGACAGCTAACAGAAGACAGTTAACAGTATTAAGTTCTAAGTAATAGGTTTTAAGTGGCAGGAGAGCCTTTAAACCCTTTATACTCTTTAGACACTTACCGCTCTATCCACTGTCCACCGTCCACCAAAAAAGCCACCCAATAAGGATGGCTTTAATTGTTTTGCTGCGGGCAGCAATGGAACTCACCGCGTTGCAACAAGAATCTTACAGAATAAGGATGAGGACAAGGATAATGATTATAATGGCTCCGACACTGAGGTAAACCCCACCCCGCATGGTACGGGCTTCACGGTTCATTTCCCGTAATTCCTTTTTTAATGCTTTCTTTTCGCTACGCGAAAGCGTTGATTTATCAATGGATTTGATTTCTTCCACACGGGCACGGATAGTTTCCAACCGGGCTGCTTTCTGATCGGCAGTCATAGCTGCCGCTTCTTTTTTTAGTGAGCGCCTGTCTTTTGTGTTGATGCTGGCAAAAAGAGGTGTGCTACTGGTCATCAACAGCATGCAAAGGCAAACGGTAAAGATGCGTGTTTTCATGATTGATGATTTTACTAACCCTCCGAAACAAATATCTGTCCAGTTTTGTCTCATTGCCGGAAAAGCCTGTTATGTTAAGGTACCGGGGTACTTTTTCTACACTATAATAAAGGATGGCAATGCGGGAACGATGTTTTTACACTAACTTATGGTCATATTGAAATGATATGGATATCATAACGGCTTCCTCAGTAGAAAAGCTACGCAGATACTTTCAGTCAGGCGCCACCCGGCCACTGGATTTCCGGCTGCAACAATTACGCGCATTGCGTAATGCGCTGTTGCAACATGAGCAGGAACTGAATGCTGCATTGAAAACAGATCTTCATAAAAGTGTGGAGGAAACCTGGGTTACGGAAACAGGAATGGTGTTGTCTGAATTGAATCATACCATCAGGCAGTTGAAACGATGGATGGCGCCGGAGCGGGTACCCACTAATTTGCTGAACCTTCCCTCATCGAGCCGGATAATACGCGAACCTCTTGGCGTTGTATTGATCATTGGCCCCTGGAATTACCCCGTACAACTTTCTTTAATACCGTTGGTTGGTGCCATTGCTGCCGGCAACTGTGTTGTGCTGAAGCCTGGCGAGGCAGCCGTGGCTTCCTGTGCCGTAATGCGTAAAATAATTCAACAGACCTTTTCTCCGGAATATATACTTTTTGCAGATGGCGAAGGCGCCGATGTGATACCGCCGTTGATGCAACAGTTTACGTTTGATCATGTGTTTTATACCGGCGGCCCCCGTGCCGGACGCGAGATTTACCGCATGGCAGCGGAGCGGCTGGTGCCGGTTACGCTGGAGCTGGGCGGGAAGTCTCCCTGCCTTGTTGCTGCAGACGCCAACATAGAGGTTGCAGCACGGCGAATTGTATCAACCAAGTTCTCAAATGCCGGGCAAATGTGCGTGGCACCTGATTATCTGCTGGTACATCAGCAGGTGGCCGATAAACTGATTGCGGCCATTAAAAAATGCATACTCCGGTTTTATGGCGAACAACCGGAAACATCACCCAATTATTGCCGGCTTATTAATAAGCGGCAGTATGACCGGCTCATCAGTTACCTGGGCCAGGGAGAGATTATTGCCGGAGGGCGGTTCAGGTCCGAAGAGCTGTTTATTGAGCCTGCCTTATTGCTAAATCCGCCACTTGATTCACCGGTTATGCAGGAAGAAATATTTGGCCCGGTGCTGCCAGTACTCACTTACGAAACAGAAGAACAGGCGGCCGCTATTATCAACAACCACCCCAACCCACTTGCTTTTTATATTTTTACAACTTCTAAAAAAACGGCTGATCGCTGGATGAGTGCTGTACCGTTTGGAGGCGGCTGTGTGAATAATTGCAGCTGGCATCTTACCAATCCACACCTGCCTTTTGGCGGACGCGGTGGCAGTGGTATGGGCAGGTATCATGGCCGGTTCTCGTTTGATACATTCAGCCATCAGAAATCTGTTATGTCTACGCCTACCTGGTTTGATCCATCTATCAAGTATCCGCCCATGAATGGGAAGATCGGTTTATTCAAGAAAGTGATACGCTGATTTGAAAAGGCAACTACCGGCAAAACCAATTACGCCGGTTATTGTTTTACTTATAAATAAAAAGAAATGACTATCCGGCAAAGGATTATGAAAACCATCTACCCTGTTATAATGTGGGTAAGCAAACTGACAGGAGGCCGGGCGCGTGCCCTGGCTGATGGTAATGAGAAAACGCAGCCGCTTCAATCTATCTATGACCTGCATGTTACGCTCAACAATGGTAAGGACCTTGATCTGGCTTCACTGAAAGGTAAAAAAATACTGATTGTAAATACGGCCAGCAATTGCGGCTATACTCATCAGTATGAAGCATTGCAGGAGTTGTCGGCAAAATATAATCATCAGCTGGAAGTGATCGGTTTTCCGGCAAATGATTTCAAAGAGCAGGAGAAGGGAAGTGACGAGGAGATTGCCAGTTTTTGTAAGGTAAACTATGGGGTTACTTTTCCGCTTGCACGCAAATCAACTGTTGTACCCGGGGCAGAGCAGCATCCGGTATTTTACTGGCTTACACATGCAGCAGCCAATGGCTGGAACAATCAGGCCCCTGTATGGAATTTTTCAAAATACCTTATAGCAGAAGATGGAAGGCTCTTGGGATATTTTGATCCGGGTGTATCACCACTGGCCGAAGCAATTACGAATCAACTGGATAAGTAAAGAAACAGCGCCACCAACTTTTGGATGTGGAAAAATAAAGCCGAGGGTAAAAAAAGTTGGTAGCTATGAATCTCTGTGGAGGATTGTAGTTTTGGTGTATGGTAGATATGCAAAAGAATATCGGGATGATTGATTCGGGGCATTTGGCAGAGTACATTCTTCAAAAATGTGGCGGCATGTCTCACCTGAAGTTGCAAAAACTTCTCTATTATGTGCAGGCTATGCATTTGGCTTATTTTGATCAGCCTCTTATTGAGGATGATTTTGAGGCCTGGGTGCATGGTCCTGTTTCCCAAAAGGTTTTTTCCTCTATTAAGGACCATTCTGTTTTATACGACGAGGTTCAATACACCAATGATGGGATCGAACCTTTTCCAGATGCCCTATTAAAGCAGGACCTTACAACAGAGCAACTGGAATTAGTAGATGAAGTGCTGTCGGAGTTTGGAAAATTGTCTTCACTCCAGCTGGAAGGGTTGACGCACTCAGAATCGCCCTGGATGGGTGCCCGGGTAGGTTATGCCGCTGCAGACCGTTGCAACGTAATCATTCCAAAAGAAACCATGCGGAATTATTATAAGCAGCAGGTATATGGATAACACCCGAAAGTTCTATAAGAAGTAAATCAAAAAAAATCATCAGTGGGTGCGCAAGGCGCCTTAGTTTCTCTGGTCACGCCTCTGGCGGGATGGCAAACGCGTAGCGTTTGACAAAGAGAAACTACAGCGCCGGTGCACCCACTCGGCCTGCCGGCCGTGGAGGCAAAAAGGTGGAATTAAGTGAATGTGGCAAACGAAAAAACATTTAATCAATAATCCCCATCTTCTTCATCAGAAAAGAAGCACTCAGCTTTGCACATACGCCATCTTTGAGTTTGTAGTCAAACAGCAATTCATCATTTACAATATTTGATTCAAAGCACATATTGCGTACATAAGCAGGATACTGATCCTGCAGCGATGAAACAGTGAGGTCGTGCGTAGCTATAATACCACAGGCATGGGCTGCCACCAGTTTATGAATAAGACCGATAGTGCCCTGGTGTTTATCGTTGCTATTGGTGCCACGCAGAATTTCATCCAGTATTACAAGTGTTTTTTGTCCGGCCTCCAGTTGATGAATGATACTGTGCAGTTTTTTAAGCTCTGCATAAAAGAATGATTCACTATCCTGCAGAGAGTCTGTAATACGCATGCTTACCTGCACGGCAAAAGGATAACAGGTAAACTGGCGTGCACAAACTACAGCGCCTGCTCTGGCCAGTACCAGGTTGATGCCCAGTGTACGCAGAAAAGTACTTTTACCCGACATATTGCTGCCGGTAAGTATAATAAAACGACGGCCGGTAAAACTTACATCATTATTTACCCGCTTATGTGCGAGGATCAAAGGATGGCCGAGTTCAGTTGCTTCCAGTGTTTCTTCGCGGCTGATGACGGGTTGGCAATAGGAAGGATTATTATAAGAAAGATTGGCGAGGCTGTTGAGCGCTTCCACTTCTCCCAGGAGACGCAACCAGCCCAGGGTTTTTGAACCATGCGTACGTCTCCATTCGTCTAACCGGTACAGGATATGTATATGAAAAAGGAAGAGTCCGTTGAGGAGAATGCTGACCAGCAGGTTTACGATCGCTTCGAGGTAATTGAAGAGTGAAGAAAGCCGGCCAATAGCTTTTGAAGCCGTGAGCCCATCCTGTTTGAGACCTGCCTGCAACTGCTGTAATAAGGGCGATTGAAACGTTTGCGCTTCGATCTGTTTTAACTGTCCGGCAAATTGCTGCAATACGGTAGTAACAGAAGTAGATACAGAAAGCTGTGCAGAAATCTTGCGGGCAAAACCAAAAGCTACTGCCAGGTTAAGAATACCGGAGTAATATACCGCATTAAGAGCCCAGTCGTTTTCGCTGATGAAGTAATACACCAGCATACCTAGTGTAAACAGGGGAAATAGCTGTAACGCATAATATAGTGGCCGGCTCAGTGCAGGAGCGGCCTGAAGCCAGCTGCGCAACTGGTCCATTTCTTTCTCTTTGGTGTCGAGCAGGCTGCCATGCGCCTGAAGAAACTGCCGGAATTCCAGTTTATCTTTTAGCTCGGTGATGGCCTCCTGCCGGGCTTCGATGCTGGCGGTATCGGGCTGTAATAACAAATCGGCCAGGGCTTCTTTTCCAAATCCGGTACTGCACCTATTAAGAAAGGGGTAGAGCCCGCCTTTGCCAAAGAGATCCAGGTCGTAGGAGTAGGCGTGATGGGGATCGATATACTCGCGGCCTGTGGCATAGGGGTTGATCTGTTGCTGCAGAAAAGCCAGTTCGTCCTGGTTGAGTTTTACCAGTGCTTTGTAAAACCGGCGTTTTTGCTGCAGGCGGTCATACAGTCGTATGCTGATCAGGAAAAGGGCCAGCAACAGCAGGCCTGCCAGTGCATACCAGCCACTGCCTGCAGCCAGGGCGCGATAAAAGATATAAATGCAGAGAACAAACAATAGCAGCCGGCCCCCGCTCATCCAGGCGAGCTGGCGGGTGAGCTTTTGTGCTTGCTGCTGATAGGTTGACAAAAGCTGTTGATAGGTGCCGGTTACAGTATCCGGCGAATTTGTGTGCTGAGGCATGCGTGCAATTGCGTGATTAGGAAAAAGCCGGTTAATTTATCGGACATTTTTCATGATAGTTGATCAGCTGAATAGGTGTGCGGTTGATCTCATAGCCACTGTAGGTGGTTACAACATCGTCCAGTACGGCATTAATCTCTTCTTCTGTGGTAAGTGTGACCAGCTTTTGACGAAACTCTTTAATGTTGGGCAGTCCTTTGAGATAATTGGTGTAATGCCGGCGCATTTCATTAATACCCACTACAGGGTTTTTCCATTCTACCGATTTGCGCAGGTGTTTCCGGCATACGGCTACGCGGTCTTCAACCGTAGGTGAAGGCAGGTGTTCGCCGGTGGCCATGAAATGTTTGATTTCATTAAAGATCCATGGATAACCAATAGCAGCACGTCCGATCATGATGCCGTCTACGCCATACCGGTTTTTGTAGGCCAGCGCTTTTTCGGGCGAGTCAATATCTCCATTTCCAAAAATGGGGATATGGATGCGCGGATTATTTTTAACCTTGCCGATAAGGGTCCAGTCGGCTTCACCTTTATACATCTGTGTACGCGTACGTCCATGTATAGCGAGTGCTTTGATACCAACATCCTGCAGTCGCTCGGCCACTTCTTCAATATTTTTGGTGTCATCATCCCAACCCAGCCGGGTCTTAACCGTTACAGGCAGATTGGTTGATTTAACCACGGCAGCGGTGAGCCGGACCATCAGATCGAGGTCTTTGAGTACACCGGCACCAGCGCCCCGGAGCGCTACTTTTTTTACAGGGCAACCAAAATTGATATCGAGCAGATCGGGGTTGGTTACTTCTACAATTTTAGCAGCCAGTGAAAGACTTTCTTCATCGCCACCGAAGATTTGAATTCCGATGGGACGCTCATAGTCAAAGATGTCGAGTTTTTTACGGCTTTTGATGGCATCACGGATCAGGCCTTCTGAGGAAATAAATTCCGTATACATCAGGTCTGCCCCATTGTCTTTACAAACCGCACGGAAAGGCGGATCACTCACGTCTTCCATGGGTGCCAGCAAGAGGGGAAAATCCGGCAATGATATGTTATCAATTTTTACCATCTTCTAAAAAGTCAGTTGTATGCAATCGCATGATTTACATATTGTAAAAAGAAATCAATCCCGATTCATGCCGTGTGGCGGCATACAACTATTTTTGGACCTGCAAATTTACACACTTATCGCCGAAATCTATGTACGACAACGATTCGAAAGGAATTTCCTATACAGGCGGGTTTTTCATGCTGATAGCTTTTATGATCGCCGGAGCCGTGCTGGCAGCACAGTTGAGTCAATTGATATGGTCGCTGGGAGGTGGAGATGATTATCTTAAGATACGACAGAATACCACTCACAGTCAACATGCTATGGCCATCAAGCTGGGACAGGTTCTGACCTCAGTAGTGGGTTTTTTTCTTCCTGCCCTGGTTACTGCCTGGCTGCTTAACAGGCGCCCCATCAAACTGCTGGGTTTTACCGCAAAACCAACCTGGGAGCAGGCCGTTTATACAATACTGATCATTGCTGCAGCCCTGTTTGCGGCCAATGCATTTGCCTGGATTACCCAGCATATTCCTCTTTCTGATGCCTTGCGTACAAAGTTTGACAACCTGGAGAATGAATATACCAAACAGACCACTGCAATAATGAATATGCGCGGGCCGTCAGATTATATCATAAGTCTGCTGATAATGGCCTTATTGCCTGCTATTTGTGAAGAGACTCTTTTTCGTGGCGGGATGCAAAATTTTCTGAGCCGGGGTACCGGCAAACCCTGGCTGGCCATTGTGGTGGTGAGCTTGCTGTTTAGCCTGGCGCATTTTTCCTATTATGGCTTCCTTTCCCGCTTTGTGCTGGGCGTTGCACTGGGTGCCATTTTCCAGTATTCGGGCAAACTCTGGTTAAGCATACTCGCGCATTTTGTAAACAATGCGTTGATCGTAACCATTCTTTACTCCTATGTAGTAAAAGGCAAACCCGTGGAAGAGGCTATGCGCGATGGCTCCGGAACTATGTGGGGTATTGTAGCCATTCCACTGCTGGTAGGGCTTTTGTTTATGTTCAAAAAAATATCAGCCGGCCAGCGCCGGGTGATCTAATACTTTTGTTATGGCGCTCAACCTGCAAACATTTCGTACCCGGGCTCTTACCGCGGTTGTTTTTGTAGCAGTCATGCTCACGGGTTTGTTATGGAATCACTGGAGTTTTCTGATCCTTTTTTCGATCATTCACTTTGGCTGCTGGTGGGAATATTTCAACCTGCTGGAAAAAATACATCGTGTATCGTTTAATCCATTTGTAAGGCAGGGGTTCATGTTGCTGGGATTTGGGATGATGCTGTTGTTTTGTCGCCCCATTTTTCATATTGCCCAGTATGGATTACGCGAAAATGTATCGCTGCCGGTATCGGCTGCGGGTGTGGCCATGCTGATCATAGGTATTTTCCAAACCAGTACGATAAAGCTGAAAGCATTTGGTGCCGCGGCACTGGGCCTGCTTTATATCTCGCTTAGCTGGTCGCTCATGCTGGACCTTTTCCAGCTCGAAATAAATGTGATTGCCGGCGATACCAGCTTTGTCGTATCCGGCATCTTCATACCTATTACGGTCATTGCAAGCATCTGGATCAATGATACGATGGCTTATATAGTGGGTTCTTTTATTGGTAAGCGGCCGCTATCACCCATTTCTCCCAAAAAAACCTGGGAGGGCACTATAGGAGGTATTATTCTGAGCATTGCTGTGATGTCGCTTGTATTTCCCCTGATCTTTTTTGGGTTTACCAATATGGCTTTTGTGGCCTTGATAGCGCCCATCGCCACACTGGCTTCTGTAGTAGGTACATTTGGTGATCTGCTCGAATCACGCCTCAAACGGATGGCCGGTGTAAAAGACAGCGGCCAGATCATGCCCGGCCACGGAGGATTTCTGGATCGTTTTGACTCATTATTGCTGGCTGTGCCTTTTGTGTGGTTGTTTGTGAAAGCGGCAACCTGGTTTTGAGTGAACAGGTGAAAGGTAAAGGGTAGAAGGTATAAGGTACACATTCAGAGAGAAAAAAATTTCTGTGCCAGGCCTTAACATTTGAATAAGCTGCAATATTTTCCGCCCTATACCTTCTACCCTTTACCTTTCATCTTGCCTGTTAATCGTTATATTTGCACTTCAATTTCAGCCCAATGACTATCCATAAGGAAGGATATCCGACGATTGCCTGGACTGCTATTATTGTAGGCATCATTAATCTTCTGTCTTTTTATTTTATCAGTTTTGACCAGCCGCTGGTAAGTGCTTTGATATCGGTGGTGACAGTAGGCCTGCTGATCTTTATTATTTCCTTTTTCAGGATTCCCCGCCGCACACTCACTATTAATGAAAATGCCATTATTGCTCCTGCAGATGGCAAAGTAGTCGCTATCGAGGAAGTGCAGGCAGATGAGTATTTTACCGATCGCCGGATTCAGGTGTCTATTTTCATGAGCCCTCTCAATGTGCATGTAAACCGCAACCCGGTTACAGGCGATGTTGTATACAGCCAGTATCACAAAGGCAAATACCTGGTAGCCTGGCATCCTAAGTCGTCAACAGAGAATGAACGTCATACCGTAGTATATCGCAAAAACGGTAAAGAAGTTCTCACCAAACAAATAGCCGGTGCTCTCGCTAAACGTATCGTCAATTACCTAAGTGCGGGCCAGTCCGTGAAACAGACCGAAGAAATGGGTTTCATCAAATTTGGCTCCCGTGTAGACCTGCTGCTGCCGCTTGATGCCAAAATCAAGGTAAAGATTGGGGATAAACCACAGGGTGGTGTGACTGTGGTAGCTGAGTGGTGATCAGAAAATCGTTTCCAGTTCCTTTAATGAGCTTACTGTGTAGGTGGGGCTAATGCTGGCTTCTACCTGCTGATGGTTTACAAATACCTGGTCCATTCCCACATTCATGGCACCCAGAATGTCTACATCCAGCGTATCGCCCAGCATGATGCTGCTTTCTGCAGTGGCTCCTGCTTTCTGAAAAGCGTACTCAAAAATTTCTTTATTGGGCTTTAGACTATTTGATCCTTCAGAAGTGATTACCTGGCCAAAGAAATGGTCAAGGCCGGAGTTTTTGAGTTTACTGTGCTGTACGGTTTCAAATCCATTGGTGATCAGGTGCAGTTCATAATTCTTATTACGCAGGTAATTAAGAATCTCATGGGTGTGGGGAAATACAATGGTGCGTGTGGGAAGCAGATCAAGAAACTGCACACTCATCTGCCGCGCTAGCGGCTCATCGGCAATTTTGAAGTCGAGCAACGAAAGCCACATACGTTTTACACGCAGCTCATCCTGTTTGATATAACCTTTGCGGTAGCGTTCCCACAGGCGGTCATTGTGTGCCAGGTAATTGGTATAGAATAGTTCAAAATCATGGATGCCTCTGCCGGCCAGCTGCAGGTCGTTGAAAAGTGTTTCAAGCGTGGCTCGGGCATTGGCTTCAAAATCCCACAGGGTATGATCGAGGTCAAAAAATAAATGCGTGTATTGTTTGCTCATAGCTGCAAAGTACGAAGGTGCATATTAACAATGGCCGGATGAGTAAAAAGTTCTTACTTCGCTTTACTTTTTTGTTATGAAGATATTAATTACAGGAGCATCAAGAGGGATTGGTAAAGCTATTGCCCGGGCATTTGCGGCGCATGGCCATGAGTTGTATCTGAGTTCGCGAAACGATTTGTTGCTGTATAAGGTTCTGGAAGAATTGCAGCTGCATTTTCCGCAAAGTCGCTTTAAGGCAAAGGCATTTGATGTGGCAGAAAAGCAACAGGCACAGGACCTGGGAAGCTGGATGCTGGCTGATGGCGGAGCACCGGATGTGCTGGTCAACAATGCGGGTATATTTGAACCCGGCAGTGTATATAGCGAGCCCGATGGAGCGCTCGAACGGCAGGTAGCTACAAATCTGTATAGTGCATATCATCTCACCCGCACTTTACTCCCCGCCATGATGAGTCGCCGGTCGGGTCATATTTTCAATATGTGCTCTATTGCATCGCTGAAGGCGTATGACAATGGAGGCGCTTACAGTATCAGCAAATTTGCGCTCTATGGGTTTAGTAAAAATCTGCGTGAAGAGCTAAAACCATATGGTATAAAGGTAACATCGGTATTGCCGGGAGCGGTCCTTACAGATTCCTGGGGTGATTATGACAATAGCCAGGCCCGTATTATGGAGGCGTCTGATATTGGCCAGCTGGTATATACGGCTTCACAGCTATCTGCCGGTGCCTGTGTGGAAGACATTGTGGTTCGTCCGCAGTTAGGCGATCTGTAATTTATACTACCGGCTATCTGCCGGTCATCAATTTTTGCAAACGCTTTGCATCTGCTGCGTTATTTTAGATTTCCCATGCGGCTGCTCATCTTAATAAGCATATTCCTGCTGCGGCAGGTATCGGTATCTGCTCAAACCACTTTTGAGGTGCTGGTGAGTCGTGGCCCATTTGTGGCCGGTCAGTCCTTTCGTGTACAGTATGTGATGGAACAGGTGGCGATGGATGATGAATTTTTTCCTCCCGACTTTGGTAAGCTGGAGCTGATAACGGGTCCGCAGATTAATCCGGCTACTCAAAATGGCACCTCCGGATTAAAGAAGCTGCAGAATATATCGTATACATTAAAGGCCAACCGGGCTGGCCGGTACATATTGCCGGGAGCCAGGGCACGTATCAACGGAAAAATGCTTAGTTGCAACAGTGTTACTATTGATGTGCTGAGCGAGGCGGAAGCACAGCGCCAGTTACAGGGAGCATCGGGACTATTTAGTGAATTTTACCTGGCGCCCGGCGAAGATCCCCGAAAGAAAATAGAAGGCGGCATTTTTATGAAAGTGCAGGTTGACAGGCAGCATTGTTTTGTAGGACAACCAGTAGAGGCTACTTTCAAATTATACTCAAGGCTGCAATCCAGCTCCGACATTGTAAAAAATCCCGGATTTTATGGGTTTGCTGTACAGGATATTATAGGTCTGAAAGACCAGGTAGTGACAAAAGAAAGGGTCAATGGCAGGGAGTATGATGTAAACGTTGTACGGAAAGTACAGCTGTATCCGTTGCAGGAAGGGAACTATACGATCGATCCCATGGAAGTGATCAATAAGATCAGCTTCTGGAAAGGGGGCGCGCATCAGGAAAAGGTACCGGAGGTGGTAGAAGGAGTTTTTGGTGAGGAAGAAAGGAAGCCGGATGCCAATGTGGTGACTGTTGAAAACACCATGCGTACACAGCCTGTGCATATTACTGTGCGACCGCTGCCCGAGCAGGGACAGCCTGTTCAATATGCGGGAGCTGTAGGCAGGTTTACCATTGCCAGCAAGGTTAGCCAGAATCGTCTTGCCAAAAATGAACCGGGTATACTGGAACTGGTTATAAGTGGAAAAGGTAACCTTACTCAGCTGACGGCACCGCGTCTCGAATGGCCATCGGGTATAGAAGCGTTTGAGCCGGTAGCAGCAGATTCCCTGCAGCTGAGCGCCTCACCCATGCAGGGTACACGTACCTTTCGTTACCGGTTTGTGTCATCTACTCCCGGTAGTTATGCTCTCCCGGTATTTGCGTTTAGCTTTTTTGATCCTGACAGCAATCGTTACAAAACTCTTTCGAGTGCGGCAGGAAATGTGGAAGTGACCAGAGAGGAAAAAGCCATACCATCTGCAGTCGATCAGACCGTAAAAAGGATTGAAAAACCGGTAAATCCGGCCACCCTTTATCTGTCAGCCATCGTACTGCTGGTGATTGCGGGTGTGATTTATACCTGGCGGTCGGAAACACGCAAAGCAAAAAAAGCAGCCATACCTCCGCCACCCCCTCCACGTGTGTATCTGTCGGTTGCTGATGCGTTACAGCCAGCGGTGATATTGCAGGAAGCCGCCGAGCGAGATTTTCTTCAGGCGTTACGTCAGTCTGTATTGCAGTTTTTTCAGGACAGGGTACCAATGACGGGCAGCGGTCTCAGCAAACAGGAATTACTGCGCCTGATGCATAGCAAAGGAGTAGCGGAAACGGTGCAGCAACAGTTGTTGCGGGTACTGGAGATCTGTGAAGCCGGACTTTATGCACCGGTCGACTCAGGACTCGATAAAAATGTTCTGCTCAGTCAGACCCGCCAGTTGCTGCAGCAAATAGAGCAGCGTTTTTAGTCTGATCTTTATTCAGAGTATTTGTAGCCCACGCCGCGTACGGAATGAAAGTAACGGGGATTGCGGCTGTCTTCTTCGAAGTATTTGCGGAAGTTGAGGATGAAGTTATCGATTGTGCGGGTGGTTGGATATACGTTGTAGCCCCATACCGCCTGCAGTATCTTTTCGCGCGGCACCACTTCATTTTTGTTTTCGATCAGCAATTTAAGCAGCATCGTTTCTTTTTTGCTGAGCTGTATTTTTCCATTGCTGCGTGTGGTAGCTTCCTGGGCTTTAAAATCGATGATATTGTCGCCGAAGGTGTAGCTATTGCCTACTGTGGAGCGGTCCTGCAGGCGTTTGTTTTTGTCTATGAGCTTATGAACGCGGAGTAAGAGTTCTTCGAGATTGAAGGGCTTGGTAAGATAGTCGTCGGCTCCTTTTTTAAGACCCAGTACACGGTCGGCACTGGAGTTTTTGGCACTCAGGATCAGAATTGGTACTTCATTGTTGCTGATGCGGATGGTTTCTGCCACACTGATGCCATCCATTTCGGGGAGCATAACATCGAGTACGATCAGGTCAAAATATTCATCGCGCACAGCATTGAGGGCAGACACACCGTCAAAGGCAGAAGTAACCTCGTAGCCTTCGAGCTCCAGGTTAAGCTTCAGGGCTTCGTGCAGGTTTTCTTCATCTTCAACCAGCAGAATTGATTTTTTCTTTTCATCACTCATGGCGAAACAGCTTTTCAGTCAGTACATGTCACCGGCGGAAACTAACTGCAAAAATACTCCCGTGCGGGTGATTGTTTGTCACCGAAATGTCGGCATTGTGATCGCGGGCTATTTTACTGCAAAGATATAAGCCCAGGCCTGTGCCCTGTGTTTTGCGGGTAGATTCATTACCCACCCGATAAAACTTGTCAAAAATGCGCGGTTTTTCCGCATCCGGTACACCGGGGCCTTCATCGCTCACAGACAGTACCATTTGGTTAGGTAATTGTTGCAGGCGGGCACGGATGGGTTTTTCGCGCGGAGAATATTTAAGGGCGTTTTCGAGCAGGTTATTGATCAGGATCTGGAGCAGCAGCGGGTCTCCTTTTATGACTACTTCCGGCTCAATATCGCCATGCAGGGGGCGGTCGGGAAAACGGTTATGGAAATCCTGCAGACAATCTTTGAGCAGGTCGGAGAGATCCAGCTCCTCGCGCGAAAACTGGTAACCTCCGCCTTCCAGTTGTGAAGATATGAGGATATTATTGGTAAGTGAATTAAGACGTGTGGTTTCTTCGAGCGTCATTTTAATGAGCTTCTTCTGCTTTTCGGGGTCGAGTGTATGTTTCTGGAGTGTTTCAAGGTTGAGGCGTGCTACGGCAATGGGGGTTTTAAGCTCATGTGTGACGGCCATCATAAAATTCTGCTGCTGCTGCTGCAGGCGGAATTGCCGTCTTACCGAGCGGTATACAAAAGCCGCCCCTACAAAGATGATAGCCAGAAAAACGATGCCTTCGCCGGCAAATTTGGTTCTGTTGCGTACATATTCATTATCGATTGTGTACCGCACATTGCGATAAAGTGCAGCCGAGAAATTGCTGTCTACGGTAGCATCCAGCTGGCGGATCTTGAAATCGCGCATCTGGTCATTCTGCCGTTCCAGTGAAATAAACCACCAGATATAGGCAGCTACGATATAAATCAGCAGCAGCCAGTAGATAAGAGTGGCCCTTCCCAGTTTTTTCTTAATGGTATCCGGCATAGCCGTTGCTTATTTCTTTTCTACCCGCAGACCCACATCCAGTACATTCTGAAGCGGATCTTCGCGCATGATCTGCTCAATCTGCAGCCGGTAGCGGCCGGGACGTATGGCGCGCGATTCGCCCAGCAATCCTATTGTCATACGATGTTCATAGATATCATCCATACCATCGCCCAGCCATTTATCGTTGGCGGCCAGGGGCAACTCGCGCTGGATCTTCATGGCCGTATCCTGACCGGGGCCCTGCACATAAAGATTGACGTAGATATTATTGAAATGATATTTCTCGTTGTGGCGCAGCACCAGGAGTACTTCATATACTTTGGAGCTGTCTGTAAGGTCAAACTCGAATGTTGGTTTGAAACTGCTTTGCCATGCATGGCCGGGTACGGCAGTGATTTTTTCATAAAGATCGATCTGCGTACAACCGAATACGATCTGCCCCAGCAGAGCCAGACTTATTACCTGCAATGGCCGGTATGGAAGAAAAGAAGACAATTTCATAATGCAAATATAGAAACCAGACAGCCAGGTGGTATACCTGTGCTGTCCAAACGCTTTACAGTACGTTTAATACCTGCTCTTTGGCTTTTTCGAGTTCATCTTTCATCAGTACCACGCATTTCTGGATCGAAGAGTCGTAGGCCTTGGATCCGGTTGTATTGATTTCGCGGCCAATCTCCTGCAGTACGAAGGAGAGTTTTTTGCCCTTGGCTTCGTCGGCATCCTGCATGAGCGACTTGATATAATCGCAGTGGTTTTTGAGGCGTACCTGCTCCTCGCTGATATCTATTTTCTCGATATAATAAATAAGTTCCTGCTCCAGGCGGTTGCCGTCATAATTTTCCCGGCCTACATTTTCTTCGAGCAGGCGGGTGATGCCATCCCTGATCTTCTGAATGCGGAGCGGCTCGAGTTTGATTACTTCTTCCTGCAGCTTTTCAATATTTGTGATGCGGGTAAGCAGGTCTGCTTCCAGTACCTGACCTTCATGCTGGCGGTGCGTGTTGAGCTGCCCGATGGCTTGCAGCAGTACTTTTTCAAAACCAGCCCAGTCGGTGTCGCTGAGTGTTTCGCTGCTGGGAGTAATTACTTCAGGTAATTTTACGAGTGTGCTCAGGATATGTGAAGCATCCAGACCCAGCTCAGCCGACAGATGGGCCAGTGGCTGGTAATAGGCACGGGCCAGGTCGGTATTGATCGTAATCGGTTTGGCATTGCCGGTGTCTTTGAGACTGATGGCACAGTCTACGCTGCCACGCAGCAAATGCTCCGAAAGAATACGCCGTATATCAAATTCAAAAGGCTTCAGAATAGCCGGCATCTTTAACTGCAATTCAAATTGCTTTCCATTGAGCGATTTGATATCAATAAGAAAGGTTTTATCTCCTACCGTCTGTTCCGACCTCCCGAAACCCGTCATGGATTTGAGCATACATTGTTTTTTTGATTGGGCATAAAGGTATTTGAATTATTATTTACCGGCAGAGAAAACTGGAAGCAGCCTTTCGCAAAACCAGCCTGGTCGTTGCAGAGGTGGTTTGCCAATAGAACAGATAATGAATAACCGGAAACAAAAATCCCTTCGAGAAATCGAAGGGATCATTATAATGGATGGGTTAGTAAGTACAGGGAAACGAATTTCCCAACACAATATTAAATATAATTTTTACTATCCAAAAAATATTTACCATAAATTTTATTCACATTTTAAACCTGATTGTGGATAAGGCAATGCCTATTACCACATTTTCTGCAACGCATTTTATACATAAAAGAGTTGTTATACTATCCGGTTCGAATAGCAAAACAGCAGACGCGCCCGATCTGATGTTTGCAATGAATGCATGTATGTGCAAACGGTTTTCCGAAGGGAAAATCAAAATTTATGCGTGCTGTTATTTACGGCAGTGATACAGGTTACCTTTGTTAAAATTTTTCAGTTATGCGATTTGATCAACCTGTTCCGCTTACTACGATTGCAACACTTATCGGTGCAGAACTCATTGGTAACACCAGTGCGCTGGCTACCGGTATCAATGAGATCCATAAGGTGGAATCCGGCGACCTGGTATTTGTAGACCACCCCAAGTATTATGATAAGTGCATTCACTCAGCGGCCAGCTTTATCATTATTAATAAAGTGACCGACTTTCCGGAAGGAAAGGCTTTACTGATAACAGACAATCCTTTCGAAGCCTATCAGAAGATAGTACGTCATTACCGTCCTTTTGCCCCCTCTATGAAGTCGGTCAGCGATACCGCTGTAATCGGAGAGGGAACGGTAGTTATGCCGCATGCGTATATCGGTAATCATGTTACCATCGGAAAAAACTGCATCATTCATCCCAATGTTACCATACTGGATCATTGCGTGATTGGCAACGATGTAATCATACAGGCAGGCACTGTCATTGGCAGCGATGCATACTATTATAATAAAAAAACGGACCGGGAAGTACATTATCAGAAAATGCTCAGCTCCGGCCGGGTGGTGATCGACGATGCGGTAGAGATCGGAGCCGGCTGCACTATTGACCGGGGAGTAAGTCACGATACACGGATCGGGAAGGGAACGAAGCTCGATAACATGGTACATATAGGTCATGATACCGTCATTGGCAAAAACTGCCTGCTTGCAGCACAGGTAGGTATAGCTGGTGCCACCACGCTCGAAGATGGTGTGATACTATGGGGTCAGGTGGGCGTAAGCAAAACACTTACCATAGGTGAGAATGCTGTGGTATTGGCGCAAAGCGGCGTACCCGGTTCGCTGGCAGGAGGCAAAACCTATTTTGGTTATCCCGCCATTGATGCTTCTGAAAAGAAAAAAGAGCTGGTGTGGATCAAACGTATCCCGCAGTTGTGGGAGAAGGTGATGGGGAAATAAGTAAAAAGGGTTTAAAGAGTATAAAGGGTTTAAAAAGTAATAATATTTTTATCCCTTTAAACCCTTTATACTCTTTAAACACTTTACACCTTCTTAAGGAAGATAATCATACGGCAACAGATCTGCCAGATTTTTCCACCCCCAGTATCCCTGATTGATCCAGGCGCTCTGCTCATAATAATACCCGTTTTCGCGGATGGCAATCGCATCGGTTAAGTCAACATAGGAAATCTGAATGGGTACATCGGCCGGTAGTTTCAATTGCTGCAGATACTCGGGTTCCGGTTTTTGCCGCTGATAGGTAATACTTGCCTTACGGGGAAACCATATTTCAATCTGCTGTGTACTGTCCAGCGCGCCGTAATAGCTGGTATCGTAGGGATTGCTGATGGGGTTGAACTTATTTTTGAACTTCAGATCCTGCAGCGCGATTACAAATCCATCTTCGGACAGAGTACTATCATAATAGCTTCGCATAAAATGCAGCTTTGAACCCAGATAGTTTTTTTCGCGGTTGGCGGTCCAGATGGCACGCAGACTGTCGGTACCTTCCAGTTCACTAAACAGGCAGAATCCGCGGTATGTACTGATGTCGTTATTGTAGGCGTATACAAACGAGTCGAGCTGATAGATAAGCTGATAACCGAGGGCTTCGTTGCGGATACGAAGTGGCTCGGTAGCCAGTACACGCAGCTTATTGCTTTTTTTCAACAGGAAAAATTTCAGTACCTCGGGATTCTCCAGCTGCGTCTGACGAGAAAAAGGAGTAGTGCCAATAAAATGGTCGATGAAAAAGCTGCCATATTTTTCCCAGCCATCTTTTACCTCATTGCTGCTGCGTATAATCACCTCGCCCAGGCTTTTATCTTCTTTGATAAGTAAAATATCAGGAATGACAGGTTGCGACTGACTGATGCGTACCTGCTGTGTCTGGTAACCGGTAAAACTGATGACGAGGTCATACCCGCCGGATTTTAAGGAAAGGGAAAAATGCCCTTCTTTATTTGTAACTGTACCCAGTGTGGTATTCTGACAATACACCGATGCTCCGCTAAGCGGCTCGCCGGAAGCACTATCCACAATACGACCCTGTATGGTAAACTGGCAGTAAACGCTCTGCGAAAACAGGAAGAGGGCAGGCAGAAGGAGGTACTTTAGTTTTTGCATAGAATAAAAATTAGCTCAGTAAAGATAACAAACTCCGGCACGCATTCTTAGCAGAGGCGGCGAACTGGAAAATACTGATCTGTTCGCAACAGATCATAAAGTATGCCGGACTGGCTATTTATTATTTATGGGAGGACTGGCTGTACATACGGCAGGCGTTTTCAATACTTTGTTCAAGCGGAGTAAATGTAAATCCAGGCAATGCCTGCAGCAATTTATGGTTGCTGAACCGGGTAAAGCTATGGGCTACCCGCGCACTTTCGCGCGTGAGCAGGGGCTTTTGCCGGGTAAAAAAAGATTTGAATGCTTCCAGTCTCCAGGCTATGCCGGTAAGTGTGGGAGTAGCCAGCCGATCGGGGCGTTTCACGCCAAACCGGTCAGCTATGGTAAACATCAGTTGTTTAAACGGCCAGTTGTCGCCATTGATGATAAATCGTTCTCCGCTGATATTGCTTTCCAGTAGCATAACAGCAGCTTTCGCGGTATCTTCTACATCTACAAAACCGTTGATGCCGGGTGTATACCACTTAAATCCATTATAGATATTGCGAAAAATAGCACAACTGCTCTGGTGCCAGTCGCCATAGCCCAATATAGTGCTGGGATTCATGATAACCGCATCAAGGCCTTCGGCCATACCACGCCATACCTCCAGTTCTGCCTTGAACTTGCTGCGTGCATAATGAGTAGTCAGCTTATTTTCCTCCCATTTCTTTTCTTCGTTCACCTCACCACCCTGCTCACTGCGACCCAGGGCTGCAACCGAACTTACATGCAGCAGGCGGGTTACATTATTTTCCAGTGCCAGGTTTACCACATTGGCTGTGCCCTCAACGTTTACACTTTGCATCAGGTGGCGGTCGCTACGTTGAAACGAAACAACTGCTGCAGCATGAATAACGGCATCTACATCTTTCATAGCATCGTCGAGCGATACCACATCGAGCACATCGCCTTCTATCCATTCCACTTTTTCGAGAATTGATACCGGGATATAAAAAGGGCGTTTATTGCTGCGGCACAGGGCGCGCACCTGGTATCCTTTTTCGATAAGTGCCTTCAGGATATAAGATCCCAGGAATCCGGTACCGCCGGTAAGGAGAATTTTTTTATCCAAAGTCTAAAGTTATAGTTAGCGCCTGTATGCGTTTTCAGTTATTTGTTTTGGGCGGGTTATCTGTGTAAATATAGTAGCCTTCACCACTTTTACGCCCCAGTTTGCCCTGGTCTACTTTGTCTTTTTGCAGGTAAGATGGTTTGAGCCGCTCTGGTTGACCCAACTGCTCATATACCGATGTGCTTACGGCGTAGTTCACATCGTTGCCAATAAGATCCATGAGTTGAAAAGGCCCCATTTTAAAACCAGTTGCTGTCAGCAGCTTGTCCAATTGCGCATAATCTGCCAGTTTCTCTTCTGCCAGCCTCAGGCTTTCAATGTAATAAGGACGCGCCACACGGTTTACAATAAAACCCGGGGCATCCTGGCAGGTTACGGGCGTTTTGCCCATCTGTCTGGCCAGTTCAACAATGTTATCGGTTACTTCGGGATGGGTAAATGGAGTATTTACCACTTCTACCAGCTTCATGAGTGGGGCCGGATTGAAAAAGTGGAGTCCTATCACCCGTGCGGGGTTTACTACCTGCTCAGCAATACGTGCGATGGATAGGGAAGAAGTATTGCTGGCAAATATGCATTCGCTGTGATTGAGTTCAGCCAGTTGATTGAACAGCGCCACTTTCACCTCTTCTTTTTCTACAATTGCTTCAATAAAAAGATCGGCGAGACAGCTTTGCAGATCGCGCGTATAAACGATACGGCTACTGATAACTGCCTGTTGTGCGGCATCTATCTTTTTTTTGTCAACCAGCGTCTGCAGGTTGCGTTCTATAGACGTCTGTGCCCGGCTTAATACGTCTGCATTAAGATCGAAAAGGATGGTATGGAAGCCTGCCTGTGCGCTCACCTGTGCAATACCGCTGCCCATGGTACCCGCTCCGCAGATGCAAATACTTTGAATGGTCACTGAGTGTTTTATTAAGAAACGAAGATAAGCATCCCTGTGGTGGCTTCGGTCTTAAATGAAATAGTATAAAGGGTTTAAAGGGTATAAAGTGTTTAACGGGATAGGCAGGATTTACTCTTTAAACTTTTTATACCCTTTAAACCCTTTATACTTCTGCTATTTTTTTTATCTTCCATAGAAAAATGGACACCACCACCACTCCCATACCTCCGGCAATTCCTGCTCCTCCCAGGCCAGGTCTGCTGGGCACCTCACTGCCATCTTCTGTAGCAGCCATTGCTGCCTTGCTGCTGTTTCTGCTGCCCTTTGCGGAATTGCGCTGCAAGAGCACATCCGATAAAAATGATCTGGGTGGGCTGAACTTTACCGGCAGTGGCGGTACTGTATTTACCAATACCGGTCTTGGACTGGCAATTGGAAGCCAGTGGAAAGCCAATCTGGGTGCTTTTGGTTCGTTTGCAGATAAGAACGAAATGTCTAACCGCAAACAGGACCCCAATACCTTTGCGTTGGTTGCCCTGGTACTGGCCGCCGCTGCTGCGGCATTCACATTTGTGCGTCATAAAGGCGGCATTGTGCTCACCCTGCTGGCCGCACTGGGTTCCGTGGCAGCATTGGTGGGTCTGTTCTTCGACCTTCGTTCGCAGGTATTAAAAGTGCCATCGGGGTCTTCGGGCAGTGAAGACGGTTCCAATCCGTTTAACCTCGATCAGTACAAAGATGTTGGGCTGGAAATAGCTTTCACACCCTGGTTTTTTGCCTGTGCAGTACTGCTGCTGGCCACGGTGTGGTTAAGCTTCCGCCGTTACAAACTTAGCTAGACCGGAAATCAGATAGCCGATGTGAACTGCTTCAGGAAACGAACATCGTTTTCGCTGAAGAGGCGCAGATCATTTACATCGTACTTGAGGAGTGCGGGTCTTTCGATACCCATTCCAAAGGCGAAGCCGGTGTATTTGTTGGGGTCAATATTACAGTTTTGCAGCACATTGGGGTGTACCATACCACAACCCAGGATCTCAACCCAACCTGTCTTTTTACAGATATTACAACCTTCGCCGCCGCAGATGAAACAGGATACATCCATTTCTGCGCTCGGCTCGGTGAAGGGGAAATAACTTGGTCTGAAACGAACCTTTACATCTTTGCCATACATTTCCTTTACAAAGAAATAAAGGGTCTGTTTGAGGTCGGCGAAAGAAACATTTTCATCAATATAAAGGCCTTCTACCTGGTGAAAGAAACAGTGGCTGCGGGCACTTACTGTTTCATTGCGGTATACACGGCCGGGCATGAGCATACGAATAGGCAGTTTACCTTTTTCCATCTCGCGGATCTGTACACTGCTGGTATGCGTACGCAGTACCCAATCGGGATTCTGCTGGATATAAAAGGTATCCTGCATGTCGCGCGCGGGGTGATGCGGCGGCAGATTGAGAGCACCGAAGTTGTGCCAGTCGTCTTCAATTTCGGGACCTTCTGCCACGGCAAAACCAAGACGCTGGAATATGGATACAATGCGGTTGCGCATGAGGGTGATAGGGTGGCGGCTACCCAGCGGGGCAGGATCGCCCGGCAGACTCAGATCGATCCGGCTACCGGCAGGGCCCTGCGTGGCAGCTGTTTGTTCCCGGAGTGATTCATATCGGCTTTCGGCAAACAGTTTGAAATCATTCAGGATCTGGCCAAAAGCTTTCTTCTGGTCGGCAGGAACCTGTTTCATTTCTCCCATTACGGCTTTTACCAGGCCCTTTGTGCCCAGAAACCGGATACGGAATTCTTCTACCTGTTTGTCATCAGCGGCTTCAAAAGCGGCGATCTCCTTTTTATACTCTTCTATCTGTTGTAGCAATTGCTCCATGTTGCAAAGATACGCGCTGGCGCCTACATCCACGCCAGCAGAAGTACAGAAACACCTCAACTCCTTTGCTACCGGTAAAGCGGCCGCGCGCCCATTTTTCCTATCTTGCAACCATGTCTGACCATCTTAGCATTTCCGAATTTTTATTACCGCTTAACCTGCACGAAATATCGCTCGACGAAGGATATAAAGACGGCCAGTTAGGCAAGATCATTGACGTATACCAGGACCAGTTTCCTGATCTCGACGAAGCACAGCTGGTGATTGTAGGCTGCGGCGAACAGCGCGGCAGTGGTATGATAGGAAAAGAAAGCCAGGCCCCCGAAGCCATCCGCCGACAGCTGTACCAGCTCTTTTACTGGCATACGGATATCCATATTGCCGATATCGGCAACGTAAAAGCCGGCGCTTCTTATACCGACTCTTATGCAGCGCTGCGTATGGTGGTGCGGGAGCTTGTCAACGACAATAAGCTGGTGATTATCCTGGGAGGCTCACACGACCTTACGCTGGGTCAGTATCATGCCTACGCCGACAATCGCCGTGCGGTAGAAGCATCCTGTGTGGATGCGCTGATAGATCTTAATATCGATTCTCCTTTTCGCCATGAAAACTTCCTGATGGAAATGCTTACCGGCGAACCAAACTATATCCGTCACTATAATCATATCGGGTTCCAAAGCTATTTTGTACACCCGCGAATGCTGGAAACGATGGATAAACTGCGCTTCGACTGCTTCCGCGTGGGACATGTAAAAGACAGCATTGAAGAAATGGAACCCGTGATCCGCAATAGTAGTTTTCTTTCCTTCGACATTTCGGCTATTGCCAATGCCTATGCTCCTTCGAGCCGTATATCTCCCAATGGATTTACCGGCGAAGAAGCCTGCCAGCTGATGCGTTTTGCCGGCATGAGCCCGATGATCAGCAGTATTGGTATCTACGGATATAATCCACAACATGACCGCGATGAGCTCACCGCCCGCCAGATCAGCCATATGCTTTGGTATATCCTCGACGGCCGGAGCCGCGGTACACGCGAAGCTTCTCTTGATGAAAAAGATAGTTTTAATGAATTTCACATGGCTTTTGCCGAAGTGGAAACCGTTTTTCTTCAAAGTAAAAAAACAGGACGCTGGTGGATGCAACTGCCCGACAAGCAGTTTATCGCCTGCAGCTACAAAGACTATCTCCTGGCCAGCAGCAATGAAATCCCCGAGCGCTGGCTGCGTGCACAGGAGCGTAGCTGATTCCATTTTCAACTCAGTTAAATAAACGTATTATTATGCAGCAAGTAATCCGGACAGGCATCTGTTCCTATGGCATGAGCGGTAAAATTTTTCATGCCCCCTTTATTCAGAATCATCCTGGTTTCGAGCTGACAGCTATCGTGGAGCGTCATAAAGAGGAGTCAAAAAGAAGATACCCCCAGGCTAAGCTGTATCGCTCTTTTGAGGAACTGCTGGCCGATGACTCCATTCAGCTCATTGTGGTCAATACGCCGGTACAGACACACTTTGACTATGTGAAAGCGGCCCTGCAGGCCGGTAAAGATGTGGTGGCAGAAAAACCATTTACCGTTACTGCTGCAGAAGCGCGTGAACTGGCAGAGATAGCCCGGCAAACCGGACGCCTGCTGAGTGTATATCAAAACCGCCGGTACGATGGTGACTTCCGGGCTATCAAAGATGTTGTAGATAAGGGATTGCTGGGAGAAATTGTGGAAGTGGAAATGCGCTATGACCGCTACCGTACTCAGTACAGCGGTAAACAACATAAAGAAGGAGCCCTGCCAGGAGCCGGCATTGTACACGACCTGGGCGCTCACCTCATAGATCAGGCCCTGCAATTATTTGGCTGGCCTGAAAAGATCTTTGCCGACATCCGCACATTGCGTAAAGATGGAGTGGAAGCCAACGATTATTTTGAAATACTGCTATACTATCCCAGAAACCGGGTGCGACTGAAAAGTACCGTCATTGCCCGCGAATCATCTTATGCATACGTGCTGCATGGTACAAAAGGAAGCTTTTTGCAGCAACGGTCAGATCTGCAGGAAGAGCAATTGGTAGCCGAAAAGGAACCTTCGCTGGAGCCCTGGTGCCCCGCTACCGCAGAGCCCGATGGGTTACTTCATTATGAAGAAAATGGTCAATGGATACGCCGCTATCAGACTTCTGTGCCGGGTAACTATATGGGCTATTATGAAGACGTATATCAGGCATTGACGGGTAAGCGCGACAATCCGGTGCCGGCTGCCGATGCGGTCAAAACGATGACGCTGATAGAAAAGGCGTTTGAGAGCAGCGATAAAGGAGCTGTGCTGATGTGCTGATGTGCTGATGTGCTGATGTGCTGATGTGCTGATGTGCTGATGTGCTGATGTGCTGATGTGCTGATGTGCTGATGTGCTGATGTGCTGATGTGCTGATGTG
>MKTY01000020.1:1323202-1805970 GCA_001898485.1 Sphingobacteriales bacterium 46-32
GTGCTGATGTGCTGATGTGCTGATGTGCTGATGTGCTGATGTGCTGATGAAAACTAACTATGTAAGGTACGAAAATTAATCATATAATGATATAAGTATGAGCCGATTTCGAAAGGAGATTTACAAATAAATCATTAGCACATCAGCATACTAGCACATCAGCAAATTAAAATGACCATTATGTTTCGAAATCTGTATTGGATAATCGCATTGATATTACTTACCGCGTGTGGTACGAGTAAAAAAGGGTTTACCGAAGCGCGGCAGCAACTGCTGGATAGTAAAGCGTTGCAAACAGCACATACCGGCATCAGCATCTTTGACCCGGCTACGGGCAAATATATTTTCGACTACCAGGGCGACAAATATTTTGTGCCAGCCAGTAATATCAAGATACCTACCTGCTATGCAGCTATGAAATACCTGGGCGATAGCCTGGTTGCATTCCGTTATATACAGGATGATACGGCCGTATACCTGCTGCCGGCTGGCGACCCGACCCTGCTGCACCGCGATTATAAAAAACAAAAAGCCGTTGAATGGCTCCGGTCAACGAATAAATCCATTTATGTTGCAGCAAACAACTGGCAGGATACCCATTGGGGTTCCGGCTGGTCGTGGACCGACTACCTGGAAAGTTATATGCCGGAGCGCAGTCCACTGCCAGTATACGGTAATATGCTGCGGTGGATTAAAACAGAGATAAAAGATCCTTATTCTGAAGAAGATGAAATGGTGAGTACGGTGTTTTCTGAACCATCACCCACCTGGCCGGTCGAATTTTCAATTGATGATAAAGACAGCAGCTTTTCTATTGACCGGGCTCTTGGTGAAAACACCTATACCATTCACGAAGGAAAACAAAAACAGGCCCAACTGGATATGCCCTTTGTAACACATGGACTGCAGTCGGCCCTGGAGCTAATGGCCGATACAGTGGGGCGCTCCCTGGCATCCATTCCCAAACTCCCGGGCAAAAAAGGTCCGCTTCAGGTAGTGCATTCACAGCCCGTTGACTCGCTGCTGCGACCCATGATGCACCGCAGTGATAATTTCTTTGCAGAGCAATCATTGCTAATGGTGTCAAATGAGCGCCTGGGTGTTATGAACGACAACCGCATTATTGATACCTTGCTGAAAACCGATCTGCGCGACCTGCCGCAGGCACCACGCTGGGCCGATGGCTCGGGTCTGAGCCGGTATAATCTGTTTACTCCGCAGGACTTTGTAGCCATTCTTGCCAAAATGGAAAAAGAGTTTGGCATGGAGCGGCTGAAAAATGTTTTTCCCGCAGGGGGAAAAGGCACTTTGTCGAATTATTATAAAGCCGACACTCCTTATTTATTTGCCAAGACCGGCTCCCTCTCCGGTGTGATAGCACTCAGCGGCTACCTGTACAGCCGCAGTGGCAAACTGCTGATCTTCTCTGTACTGGTAAACAATCACCGGGCCACTGCAACAGAAGTGAGAAGAGCGGTGGAAAGTTTTTTGATAGAAATAAGAAACAGGGAGTGATGTGCTGATGTGCTGATGTGCTGATGTGCTGATGTGCTGATGTGCTGATGTGCTGATGTGCTGATGTGCTGATGTGCTGATGTGCTGATGTGCTGATGTGCTGATGTGCTGATGCAAACTAACTAAGTAAGGTACGAAAATTAATCATATAATGATATAAGTATGAGCCGATATCGAAAGGGATCTACAAATAAATCATTAGCACACCAGCACATTAGCACACCAGCACATTGATCTCTCATCCTTTAAACATCTTCTCCAGCTGCTCCTGTTTAAACTCCAGATAAGTGGGGTAGCCATCGGGAGTGCTGTTGGGTTGAGCGCAGTGAAACAGGTCCTGCAGCAGGTTGCGCATTTCACGTTCGGTAAGACGGGTACCGGTTTTTACGGCCTGCTGACGTGCCAGTGAGCGCACCAGTTTTTCGCGGCTGCTGAATTTCAGATCACTGCTGAAGTGTTTGTATTGCTCCAGCAACAGATCCAGTACATGTTTTTCGTTGCCGGCTTCCAGATCGGCCGGCGTGCCCTGGATTACAAAACTGTTTTTACCAAAAGGTTCTACCTGATAGCCTAATAAGGATAAGTCGGGGAGGAGCTCCTGCATGATCACGGCATCGGCGGGAGTGAGTTCGAGTGTCGAAGGAAACAGACTACGCTGTGTGGCGATGGGTTTGCCATTGGCAGCAGCAATCATCTGCTCATATAATACACGCTCATGCGCTGACTGCTGATGAATGAGCAGAAAACCCTGCGGACTGGGCGTTACGATATAGGTATTGAGCAATTGATGCAGCTCTACGTTTGAAAAGTCATTTTCATCTTCCTTATGAGCGGTGAGCTGCTGCGATTCATTGTAATGGCCAATGGTATCGTCTCCGCCAGGCGGTGCATAAAACTCCTGGAAGGGCTGCATGTTGCCGCGCCGCGTAGGTTCAATAAAGTGTGCCTGATTTTTTTGTGTAAATCCGCGAAACAGGCTGCTGCCTGAAATAGCATTCTGCCGTTCTTCTGTAAAAGGTTGCTGAATGCTGGGCAGTTGCTGAATGCCGGCATCGAGGTCAAAATCGAGGGTAGGCGTCACGCTAAACTGTGCCAGTGCATGTTTGATGGCTGCCTGCACAAATGCATATACGATCTTTTCGTCTTCAAACTTGATCTCCTGCTTGGTTGGGTGCACATTCACATCTACCTGTGCGGGATCCAGATCAATGAAGAGCACATACATCGGGAAGCTGTCGCCGGCAATCAGCTCCTGGTAAGCATTCATGATGGCATGGTTGAGATAGGGGCTGCGGATAAAACGGTTGTTGACAAAGAAATACTGATCGCCTCTTGTCTTTTTAGCCGTATCCGGTTTGCCTACAAAACCATGAATATTCAGGTAGTCGGTATCTTCTTTTACAGTTACCAGGCGTGCATTGTAGTGATTGCCGAGTAGCTGTATGATGCGTTGCTTAAGACTGCCGGCATCGAGGTGAAACATCTGCTGCCCGTTGACAGTAAGTGTAAAGAGGATATGGGGAAATGCCATCGCCACACGTGTGAATTCATCGACGATATGGCGCATTTCTGCAGCATTACTTTTTAAGAAATTGCGGCGGGCAGGTACATTGAAAAACAGGTTTTTCATGGCAATGCTGGTACCTACGGAAGCGGCTACCGGCTCTTGCAGGGTGACTACGCTGTTTTCTACTTCTATACGTGTACCGGCATCATCCTGCTGGCGGCGGGTCTTTAGTTCAACCTGTGCTACCGCGGCAATAGAAGCCAGGGCTTCTCCGCGAAATCCCATCGTACGGATATGAAAGAGGTCATCGATATGACGGATCTTGGAAGTGGCGTGACGTTCAAAACAGAGTCGGGCATCGGTTTCGCTCATACCCGATCCGTTATCTATCACCTGGATCAGTGATTTGCCCGCATCGGCCACGATCAATTGTATTTCGGTAGCACCTGCGTCTACCGCATTTTCGAGTAACTCCTTGACGGCACTGGCCGGCCGCTGTATCACCTCTCCGGCGGCTATCTGGTTGGCAATATTATCAGGTAAAAGGACGATTTTGTCAGACACAACTAAATTTCTCCGGCGTCAAAAATAACAAATTGATTTTTAAGCCGCTCTTCACAGCCTGATCGCCTGAAAAGAAGTATTTTTAAGGCTGCTGCAGCCCGAGGTCGCTGCGGCTGGTATTATGCTGACCATCAAAATTTTAGTATGATCAAGTCTGTCTCTTTTTTGCTGAGTTGTTGTTTTCTTATGGTTACGGCTACACGCGCACAGTTTTCGAGCCAGTTGCCGGAGCAGGCCTGGGTCGACTCGGTGTTTCACAGCCTGAGCAAGGAAGAAAAGATCGCACAGCTGATGGTGATCCGCGCCCATTCCAACCTGGGGCCTGATCATATCGCCAAAGTGACCAGCGATATTCGGCAATATAATGTAGGAGCCCTCTGCTTTTTTCAGGGAGGTCCGGTGCGCCAGGCACAGCTTACCAATGCCTACCAGGCCATGGCCAAAACTCCCCTGATGGTGACCATCGATGGGGAATGGGGCGTAGGCATGCGGCTAGACTCTGTTACCAAATTTCCCTATCAGCTTACCCTGGGTGCATTGAAAGATGAAGACCTGGTATACCGGATGGGAGTAGCTGTGGGTGAGCAGTGCAAACGCCTGGGCATACACGTGAACTACGCACCCGTAGTGGATGTAAATAATAACCCTAACAATCCTGTGATTGGTTACCGCTCCTTTGGTGCCAATAAGGATAAAGTGGCCAGCTTTGGTGCCGCTTATACCAGAGGTATGCAGGCTGCAGGTATTATGGCCTGTGCCAAACATTTTCCCGGTCATGGTGATGTGGATGTGGATTCACATTATGATCTGCCGGTTGTCAATAAAACTATTGCACAACTCGACAGTCTTGAGCTGGTTCCTTTTTATGCCCAGGTAAAAGCCGGTGTGGGCAGTTTTATGATTGCTCACCTGTCTATCCCTGCGGTTGATAATACCGCTAACCGCGCTACCTCTATTTCTAAAAATGCCGTGACGGGATTGCTGCGCGAAAAACTCGGTTATGACGGACTCACATTTACCGATGCGCTGGAGATGAAAGGCGTGGCCAAATATTTTCCCGGAGGTACTATTGCGGTAGAAGCATTGATAGCAGGTAATGATATGCTGTGTCTGCCGGCCAGTGTGCCCGAAACGATTGAGGCGGTTAAAAAAGCCATTAAACAAAAAAAGCTGAGCTGGGATGATATCGATGAAAAAGTATTGAAGGTATTGCATGCCAAATACCGCCTGGGACTGGCAAACCTGCAGCCGGTAAAGCTCGATAACCTGCTCGAAGACCTAAATGCCAAAACAAATGAGATCCGTTACGAAGCTGCCAGCCAGTCGATCACCGTACTGCGTGCAGAGACAGCCATGGCCGCTCTATCTGGTCCCAAAACGGCTTTTGTGGGTATTGGTCTCAGCAGCAACAACGATTTTGGTAAACGGATGGAAGAAGAGCTGAAGGCAGATGTGTATTTATATAGTTATGCCGCTAATGCCGATGCTGCTGCCAGCCTGCAGCAATCACTTAAAAATGGCGGTTATGAGAGGGTGATTATAGGCGTACACAATTACAGTCTGCGTCCGGCTAATAATTATGGTATCAGCGAAAATGCGCGGCAGTTATTTAGCAGCCTGCAAAGCTATAATCCGCTCACGCTGGTTTTTGGCAACGTGCTGGCGGTATCCAATTTTTGCGATGCAAAAAATCTGATCGCCTGCTACCAGGACGATGATATTACCCAGCAGGCGGCCGCCGATCTGCTGACCGGCAAATTATTTTCCATGGGTACACTACCGGTAGCTGTATGTCAGTTTAAGGTGGGCGATGGGTTGGTACACGGCGGTATTAAGCCGGCAAGAGCTGTTATAAATAGAGACAGGCTGAGTGTGATTGATACCATTGCGCTGGACGGCATTGCACAAAAGGCTTATCCCGGTTGCGTGGTGCTGGCGGTGCATGACGGAGAGATTGTGTATCACAAGGCCTTTGGCAGTCTGGAATATGATGGTAAACAGCCCATGAATATGGAGGATGTGTTTGACCTTGCTTCCGTAACCAAGATATCGGCCACTACGGTATCGGTGATGAAGCTGGTGGAGCAGGGCAAACTCGATATTACGAAGACCCTGGGCAATTACCTGCCGGTGGTGCGGGGGACTGATAAAGCGGGTCTGCGTATCGATGATATCTTGTTGCATCAGGCCGGTCTCGTACCTTTTATTTCTTTTTATAAGGAAACGATTGATCCGGCAACGGGCATTCCCAATCCCGCTATTTATAGTGATAAAAAGAAAAAAGGTTTTGAGATACGGGTGGCGGAGAACCTGTACCTGCGCAACGACTGGGAAGATACGCTCATGAGCCGTATTCTGAAGAGTCCGCTGGGGCCACGTAATAAGTATGTGTACAGCGATAACGATTTTATTTTTCTCGGAAAAATTGTGGAGCAGATTACGGGTATGCCCCTGAATGAATATGTGCAGAAAACCTTTTACGATAAAATGGGCATGGCCACTACCGGGTTTACGCCACGTAAGCGGGTGGCACTGGATCGTATTGTGCCTACGGAAGAAGAAAAACATTTTCGCCGACAGCTGATGCGCGGAGATGTGCATGATGAAGGGGCTTCACTCTTTGGTGGGGTAGCCGGTCATGCCGGGCTATTTTCAGATGCCTATGACCTGGCTATGCTGTACCAGATGCTGCTCAATGGCGGTGAGTTTAATGGTATGCGCTACCTGAAACCTGAGACTATTAAGTTATTTACCGCTTATCATAGCGATATCAGCCGCCGGGGCTATGGTTTTGATAAACCCGAAAAAAATAATGCCACGCGCAAGGATCCTTATCCTGCTATCAGTGTATCGCCCGATACGTATGGCCATACCGGTTTTACCGGCACCTGTGTATGGGTAGATCCCCAGGTGAACCTGGTGTATGTCTTTCTCAGCAACCGTGTGTATCCCACACGCGATAATCCGAAACTATCGCAGCTCAATATCCGTACGCGTATTCAGGATGCGTTGTACCAGGCTCTGGAGTTGAAGAAATAGGTACAAATCACTGGCAATTGGTAGCTATAATAATTATTTCGTTATGAGAATTGTATTAAGTGTGCTACTTGTCGGGGTACTATTAATTATTTCCTGCAATAGCGAAACCCACGTTGAAAAATCAAATCCTGATTCTGTTACTATATCTAAATCGGATACAACAAATGTCAAAAAACCTATTGGGTTAAGGAAAGAACCTGCTGATACGGGTTTTAATGACGACCAGCAGCAGGCTATTAGTGACAGCATCTATTATTCAATAATACAACACGCAAAAATCGATATTCTTGAAACCAGATAAAAGAGCTCAGTAGATACCTTGCGGGATGGAGCAGATGTAGTGAAGATGTGCGGCGAATGGAAAAAATTAAGCAGAAAGGACCTCATAGATATTTTTAAGAAAAGTGAACCGATTAATGCTTTTGAGTTTCACTATATGTTTCTGGTATATCTATGTAGTATAGAAGGCCGGGCGCTTGTGGGTGACCAGGAAGTCTCATTTTCTATTAATGCAGCGGCTACCAGCTATTTACAATTTCCTGATGGGTCGATACGGTTGGCTGCGATGGTAGCAGACTTCTTCTGTAATACCATAGCATAATAACACAATGAATACCCCAACCGAAATTGGGTGATTAAACCCGGTTTAGAATCACCATGAATGGTTACTTTTTGCCTGTTAATTCTGTGTCAGGCATACTGTAATTGTGTACGCCTATGATCACCCTTTCATAACTGCCATTTTTAAGTGATTGCTGCAGGCGGATTATTTGGAACTTCCAACTGCAAGGGGACCTGTGCGGAGGCTAACGGCCCTGCTATTCCCACCTGAGGAGTAGCAACGGTATGAACTCATACAATAGGCGGTGTATAATAAGCATCGCCTATTTTTAGAATATTCCTAAACTTCTTATCACACTATGTATCTGGGCCTTACCGTTTACAGTCTCCTGACAGCACCATTGTTTACCTTTATTGTTTATAATATTGGTCTGCCGGGGCGTACAACACAATACTTTGTTTCATTTCTGCTCTTCCTGTTTTCCTACCTGCTGGCTAAAAGGATTTTTAAAAAGAATAAATGGGAAACTTATGCTATTATCATTTTGCCTGCTATCCTGATTGATGCAACGGTGCTTGTGGGAGGCCAAACACTCATCCCGCTTCGTTTTCCATTCGCTACGCTTTTTTCTGTGTCCGGAGCCCTTCTGGGTCTACTCATAACAGAACGAAAGCGAATGCCTGTAATTATTATGGCAGTGGCCGCCGTTGTTTTCTTTTTATGCAGCCACTTTGTCTTTATTCCCCGCATCACTATGCAGATGTTGAAGCGCAATACACTCCGGCAATCCGTGAAAGATATCAGCTCATTTTTTGAAATGACCTTGGTTGACAAAGAGGGTAAAAAGCTATTATTGAAGGATACGTTAGGACGCCTGAGTTTAATTGACTTTTATTTCGTAGGCTGCCCGCCTTGTGAGGCGAAAATTCCCTCTATGGAAAAAATTGCTGAAGAATTTGCTGCCGATAATTACAGGACGATACTTATTTGTAACGGCGAAGCAAGTTCTTTTTCGGACTTTCAAAAGCATCTCAGCAGAAAACAGAGCAAATTATTTATTTTTTTGTACGATCCGCAGGCAGCAATGGAAAAGAAAATGGGAATAAACAGTTTTCCACATGAGTTCATTCTTCACCAGGGTAAGATTATTGCTCAGCTCAAAGGATTTAATGATGAAGCGGCAGCGCAATATGAAAAACAAACTATCGAAAAAATAAAAACAGCACTACGTGAAACAAAATAATATTGTCTGTCTGTTGTTGATCATCGTCATCTCCTGTACTACCCGGGGTCCCATATTGCAGATAGACACACAGGATTTTACAGCAATTGATACTGTGGCGGCAGGATCTACCGCCGTTCGTCAACTGGTGCTCCATAATAAGGGTGATGCGCCGCTTATTATCGAAGATTTTCTCTCCAGTTGTAATTGCACTTCCTTTGATATTACCAAAGGGTTAACGATACGAAAAGGAGAAAGCCGTATTGTAAAAATTAACATCACAGCAGATAGCAGCAAACTGAAGAGACTGAATGACATTGTACTTACCTTCAAAACCAATGCTTCACCGGCCTTTTATACGATTGAAAAAGCTTTTTATATAGAATAAATAACAGTATAAAACTGGCAAATGATTTTAAAAGAAGCACTCGGTCAACTGATTACCAGATTGAATAAAAAAATAGAATGCCTATTTAGTTAGGAGGATACAAAAACTACAATTTAGATATTCTTGTGCTTAGCTGGTAGCTGAGCACCATTTTGGCCAAAGGATTGTTTCCTTCATCCTATTATTTCTATACGTATTTATCTTTTACAAAGAATAGTGGCTTATTAGACCTGTTCTTTATCCGAACAGATGCTTCGTTGCAAACGAAGCATAACAGGGCGTTGCTGATTGTAGTAAGCCATCCATTCATCCAGGTCCGTTTGAAAGTAAGCATCCGGCCAAGTACATCTTTTCCAACCTGCCGGGCTATTATATCTCCCGGTTAAAAAGAATGGAAATTAGTTCGTCTCTTTAGCCACTGTTGTGCTTAGCTTGTAGCTAAGCACAATTTCGATATATGGCTTGTTGCCTACATCTTATTATTTCTGCAAAGATTGCTATTTTGCAAAAAGTAATGTGTCTTATTAGACCTGTTCTTTATCCGAACAGCTGCTTCGTTGCAAACGAAGCATAACAGGTTTTAATCTGGTTCTTTTTGTAGAGGACATTCTCCGGAGAACGGGGGTAATAACTTTGTTAATACTGTAGATATTGCTGGTAATCTTTTCATTTTTGCAAATGGTTTTATGCTTAATCAATATTTAGGTGGTCAAAACCCAACGCAAAGAGAGCCTACGGGACATGATAGAAGGGGAAATCCAACTGGTTGGAGAACTGTGCCCAACCCAAGCTATTACAATCCAGACAGAGGATTCTATGAGGATGGGCCTCGCAATAACGGGAAAACTTTCAGTTATTGGGAAGGTGTTGATAAGGCCTACATGCAATATAATGGTGATTTTGAAAATGAAAAGGCATATTATACGAATGGGTCATTTACACCAAAAGCTACGGCCGACGCAAGATATGCTGAGGGTGCTGAAGCAGGCGCAGAACTTATTGCCAAACTTGAATCTGGTGAAATTTCGTTACAACAAGGAGAAACAATAAAAATTGTGGGACATAGCCAAGGAGCAGCTTATGCTGCTGGAATTGCTTCTGCTTTAGCAAAACATTCAAAATATGGCAACCTTATAGAATTTGTAGATTATCTTTCTCCACATCAACCAGGTGATATCAAGCATCCTAATGGAGTTAAAGGCCGTCAATTTTCTACCAGAGAAGACAGGATATCTTCGAAAGGTTTGAAATCATGGCTATTTGGGAACTCTAAATGGGCGAGAATTCCCGGTACCGAAATGGGAATAGATAGGCAGGACCATCCCGGAGAATATCACGGACATATGATAGATAGCTGGCTAGATGATTTGATTAATTACTGGAGAAACTTGGGTATTGTAGTAACAGTTATTGAATAAATACTATGAAAAAGCAACTAATTTCGTTTGTGCTCTATTCACTGATTTTGGCTTCTTGCGGGAAACTAAACAGATTATCGGAAGAAGATTATTCATGGATGCCGTACAATGGGGATGAAACGTTAGTATTTAAATCCAGTACAGGGGAAATAGATAGCATTTTCTTAATAAAGAAAGATACATTATTAGCCTATCCCGAAGCTCAATCTATAAACGGAGTAAAGTATGAGGAAGTAGCCGTTTTTTGTAATCATTATAGACAAGACAACCAGAATGTTGGCCGTAGCTATTATTTATTTAAAGTACAGAAAGCAAAAGACAATCGCGCTGAGTTAGTTTTTGATTTATCAACAAAGGGAAATAAGTTTTATAGACTGCTTCCTGTTAAGATATACAGTTTAAGAAAAGAGAGTCCTGTATCATTAGAAACCTCTTTTGGAAAGTACAATGATATTTATATTATCTACCCCGACGATAATGCGAAAGACTTTTATCAACTCAGCAATTTTGTAACAAAATTGTATTGGAGTAAGTCACAAGGTTTAATCCGGTTCGATAAAAAAGATGGCGTATTTTGGGAGTTATCAAGATAATTCTGTGTACCCGTTCTTCGTAGTTTGAAAAATCATCCTGTTTTGATTTGTTATGCTTAGCTTTTAGTTAAGAATGTTTTACAGCTTTTTTTAGTGTTGTGCTTAGCTTGTAGCTAAGCACAATTTCGATAGTGGAGGTACACGCCCCCAATGGGATGGCGTTAATATTACCGGTTACGTATATGATTATATAATCAAGGATCACCTGGGCAATGTACGCATGCTGCTAACCGATGAGAAGAAAACGGACATGTATCCGGCAGCAACCATGGAAGATTCCAGTATCGCAGCCGAAGAAACCTATTATACTAATCTGACCAATACGCAATCCGACAAACCGGCCTGGTTTACGGATCCCAGTTATCCGACTAACGCGAAAGTAGCCCGTTTAAAAAACGAAGCCGATTCGCAGTAGATAGGCCCAATATCTTGTTGAAAGTGATGGCCGGAGATAGTTACAACGTGCGTGTAACAGCCGGATGGGAAAGTGGCGAAGCAACCAACAGCAGCACCAATGTACTGAACGACCTGTTGAATATACTGAGCACCAGTGTAGCGGGCCAGAGCGGTGGAAAAGTGGCAGCCGGCGATTTGCAGGCCGGTGGTAGTGGCCTGAGTTCTGCGCTTACCAGCTTTTTAGGTACGCAAACCACTTCGGGCAGCAAACCAAAGGCCTACCTGAACTGGATATTGCTGGACGAACAGTTTAAGGTAGTCAGTGGCAGCAATGGCTTTATACAGGTAGGAGCCAGTGGCAGTGCGGTGCCTCTTACCCAAACCGGGTTAATGGTGCCTAAGAGTGGATATTTGTATATTTATACCAGCAACGAAGCGACCAATATCGATGTGTTCTTTGATAATTTGCAGAGCTTGTCCCGAGAGCGAAGCGATTCGGGATGACCCATATTCATGGACCGGTCCTGGAGGAGACGCAACTTGCCCCGGCGACGGCGGGGTTATTATTCTTTTGTTCCGATACTTCGGGATGACGATGGCGGGGATATCGTCGAAAGTACTAGCATTTGGAGGTTTTGAGAATAAGAAGACGCCTATGAAAGAGCGACCGCTTTTGTAATGAAACAAGCCGGCGTAACGATGGTGAAAGCAAGCCCTAATTCAAATACTTTTAAGAAAGTCGGATTAAAAATTAAAATGCAAAACGGAACCCCGGTTCTAAATTCCTACGGAGATCCCTTGTTCGAAAACGCTGATTGTCCTTAATCATCTAAAACGCTTCATACTATGAATAAGAAATTAATGATGTTGCTTCTTTTGATAATAACTTCTATATGCACATTTGCTCAGAAAGAAAGCATAAAAAACAGGTTGGCAAAGGTTAATAACGATACTATGCAGTATGTAAAAACCTACATAGTCTCTCAAAAAGAATTATACGTGCAGAATCCCCTTGATAGCTTATTAAGTAATTTACCGACTACCGTTAAGCGGTATGTACTTCTAACTTCGGATAAGCCAGGATTCTACAAAGGCGTTTACTTGATCTTGAATAAGGTAAATCAAAGCATGCTGTTAGAAAGGGATAAAAAAGAGATCTATGTAACAGTAGAATTTGCAACCACCATTAGTAGAGAAGAGATTAAGCGAGCCGGCATACAGAAACTTCAGAGTACATGGGACGAGCCAGCAAAAAAGGTATTCGAAAAACTCACCGTGTCAGATGTTGGTCTGGTCGAAAATTAAAAGTTTAAGAACTGACACTATCTCATGCTCCGGTTCAGGCAGCATATATCTAGAATGCCGATAAGCGTCCGGAACGCTGAAGCGAGCGTGGCAACAGACGATGATAGTAGTAATGCAGCCGGGCTCCTAAAAAATAAATTGATGAATGAGATCTTGCCACAGGATATACTACTGGTGGCTGATTGATCGCTTCGCCCGATCAGGACGCTTCGCGTCCCGATCGGCGTACTACAGTTATTGAGTACACGTGAAAGATTCGGGCCGAAGTCTCGGCCCGAGACCTCGGGCGAGTGTACAAACGAATTCGCTACCCCCTAAAAACGTATTGCAGGCCCTGAGCCTGCAATAACATTTCTTCTACCCTCCACCTTTATACCTTTAAACTTTTATACCTATTTCTTCGGCGGCTGCGGCGGACGATTGGGATTATTATTGGGTTTGTTGGGTCTTTGTTGCTGACGGGGTTGTTGATTTCCGCCCTGTTGCTGCTGACCGCCACCCTGCTGCGGCGGACGATTGGGCGCCTGACCTCTTTGAGGAGGCGCTGGTTTGCGACCAGGCTGTTGGGGTGGACGTTGCTGATTGCCGCCACCTTGTTGTGGTTGCCCACCCTGCTTCTGCTGCGGACGTGGTTGCTGACGCTGCTGCTGATTTTGCTGCCGGCGTTTTTTATCTGCTTTTTCCAGGCTGCGCAGGCTGATCTGACCCACCACATCTACAAACTCAGGTTCTACTTCCTTGGGTTTATTGCTGGTCACATCTACTGCCTCCAGCTCTTCGGGAATCACCCCCTGCTTGTTAAGTGATTTTATTTTCAATACACGTTCAATAGTGAGCGGATATTGTTTGGTGCTGTCGGGCAGCGTATACCACATCAGGTTTTTGAAAATATCTTTTTTGATGAGGTAGGCATTGCCTTTGGCCACCTGTATCTGATCACAATTGTCGGGGAAATGCTGCAGGGCATCGAGGTAGGTATCCAGCTCGTAGTTAAGACAGCATTTGAGACGACCACACTGACCACTCAGTTTGGTCTGGTTGATCGACAGGTTTTGATAACGCGCAGCGGCTGTATTGACCGATTTAAAATCGGTGAGCCAGGTACTGCAACAGAGCTCACGGCCACAGCTGCCAATGCCGCCCACTTTACCGGCTTCCTGGCGGGCACCGATCTGGCGCATTTCCACTTTTACCTTAAACTCGGAGGCGTATACTTTGATGAGCTCGCGAAAATCCACACGGCCATCGGCAATATAGAAGAAGGTGGCTTTGCGGCCATCTGCCTGCATCTCTACCTGGCTGATCTTCATATCCAGCTTCAGCTGTTTGGCGATGGCGCGGCTGCGGATCACTGCTTCTGGTTCACGCTCCTTATTTTGCCGCATGAGGTCGAGGTCACGGTCGGTAGCTACGCGCAGCACCTTTTTCATTTCGGGATTATCTTCCCGCACATTGCGCTTCTTCATCTGCAACCGCACGATCTCGCCGGTGAGCGATACCTCGCCCACGTCAAAACCGCTTACCCCCTCCACGGCGATCATATCGCCTTTTTCAAATTGCTGAAGAGTGGGATTACGGAAAAAATCTTTACGGGAACCTTTATTGAAACTAACTTCTATTACACGGCAGGCCATGTCCACATCGGCCATGGGCAGATTATGCAACCAGTCATAGGTATTCATTCGGTTACAACCGCCAGTACTACATCCGCCATTGCTCTTGCATCCACCCGGCTTACTGCCTTTGGCGGTACCACAACTGGAACAACCCATTGGTTTAAAAATTTCAGATTAATGTAAACAAGTGAAAATCAACGGATTGAGTTTATTCTGTTTGATCCGCTGTGCAAAAGGGCGGGGTTAAATGCTGCCTGTGGGCATGCGGCCACGTCCTGTGAAATATATATGGAGATCGAATATGCACAACGAATCAGTAAACGGAATAACACCAGACCTTGCTTCACTTTTTCACTTATTCCCCGCTGCCAGCAGGCGGGCGGGAAACCTCATTCAGTCAAAAATACAATTTTGTCCTGAATGATGTGGTATACTTTAATGGTGAGGGCATGGAAGAGCATTTTGGCATTGGCATTTCGCTCAATATAGTAGGCCGCCCGGTCCAGCTCTTCAATAATAGCCTGCTGCTGCTCGATGCCGGCAATTTTATTGAGCCGCTGGGCAAAGTCCCGGTCTTTTTCGGCTATTTCGAGGTGGCCGATAGCCCGCAGTCGCACAGCCTGCTCCAGCAGATGATTAAAATAACGGAGAAACTGTTTCTGTTTTTCGCGCCCCAGCTTGCTGACCTCTTCAATCCATTTCACCTGGGCGATAGGGCCATTTTTCATGATGGCATTGAGCCATTCCCGCAGCAGGCTGTGCCAGTCTTCGTCTGCATGCTGCAACTGCTGCAGCGCTTCACGATAGTTGCCTTCACTTACGGCGGCAACCTGCCGGGCAGTAGCAGCCTCGGTTTTATTACGGGAAATGAGTGCTTCTTCGATATCGGCGACCTCGAGTGCCGGCACTTTCACGAGCTGGCAACGGCTGAGGATCGTCTGCAGAATCAGTGATTCATTTTCGGCTACGAGTATAAAAAGCGTATTGGGTGGCGGCTCTTCAATGAGCTTGAGCAGTTTGTTGCCCTCATTGCCCAGGTATTCGGGCATCCACATCACCAATACCTTGTAGGCACTTTCAAAACTCTTGAGATTCAGCTTGCGGATGATATCGTTGCATTCGTGCGCGGTGATATTGCCCTGCTTATTCTCGGCCCCAATAAACTGGAGCCAGTCATATATATTTCCGTAGGGATATGTCTTAACAAACTCACGCCACTCGGTAATATAATCGGTACTGATGGGAGGACTGCCCGCCTTACGCGTCACTACGGGATAAGAAAAATGAATATCGGGGTGTACCAGTTGTGCGGCTTTTATGCAGGAGGCGCAGGTGCCACAGGCATCTGTACGGGGAGCAACAGGCTCGGGAGCGGCTTCTCCAAAAAGAGAGGGGCCGGCCGCGGCGGCCGGGGCATTCACTTTTTCGCACACCACATACTGGGCAAATGCCAGGGCCAGCGGCAGGGCGCCACTGCCTTCCTTTCCTAAAAAAAGAAGCGCATGCGCCAGGCGATTGGCCTGCATCAACTCCGGCAATTCCCGCTTTAAAACCGATTGACCGATAACATCATGGAAGGGCATGGGAGCAAAGATAAAGTTTAATGTGCTGGTGTGCTGATGTGCTAATGGTCTTTTAAAGATTCAATATTGATCCTGCAAAGGCCTTGATAATTTTTCAAATATGCAATTGACTACTTGAAAAACAATCTGACCGTTATTAGCACATCAGCAAATCAGCACATCAGCACATTGCCTCAAAACGCTTTCTTCGGCTCTTCCGGCATCTTCACATTTTCGGGAAAGAGCAATGCCTTTACCATTTTATCGAGTGGCAGGAATCGCTGGGCGGCTTCCTTCAGATCGTCGGTAGTCAATGCACTTACCTTTTGCTCATAATCGAGTATGTTTTCGGGATTAGTGCGATTGATCCAGGCATTTGACAACTGGCTCAGCCAGTAGCCATTGTTTTGCAGACCTACTTCATATTGTTTTTTCCAGGTTTCTTTAACCTTATCAAGATCTTTTTGCTCCACGCCTTTCTCCTGCACACTCTTGATGATGGCTACCAGCGAGTCGGTCAGCTTCTGTACATTTTCCGGTCCGCAGGGTATGTTGGCCACGATCTTGTAATGTACATACGGCCTTTTTTCGATGCTGCCGTACAGGCCACCGCCATAGATGCCGCTCATTTCTTCGCGCAGCTTTTCGGTAATGCGGATATTGATGGCTTCGAGCAGGGCGGCCAGTTTGAGCCGCGATTCACGGCTATCATCGGCCTCGCCTTCAAACATCAGGTTGATGAAGCTTTGCGACTCCTTACCTTTTTGTACGGCAATAGTACGTGGCCCCTGTATCATCCGGATGCCATTGTCTTTAAACGCGTTTTCTTTGGGTGATGAAGGCAATGAGCCCAGGTATTTTTCGAGCAGGGGAGTCACGGTTTTAGGATCGAGTTTGCCCACAAAGGTGAAATGCATGCCATAGGCATTGCCAAAGCGTTCTTTGTAAATGTCAAAACTGCGGTCGAGATTTAGCTTGTCAAAATCTTCGGCGCGGGGTACCACATCATTCCAGGGATTGTTGTTGTAGGCAACACGACCTACGGTGTCGGCAAAATAGGCCTCGGGATCCTGCATGATGAATTTCAGGGATGCCTTTTGTTTGCTCACATAAGAGTTAAACAGGCTGGCATCCTTGCGGGGAGTAGTCATATAGAGATTGACCAGTTGCAGGAAGGTTTCAAAATCTTTTACGCTGCTGCTGCCTTCGATACCTTCTTCGTGATCGTTGATATAGGGAGATACATTCACCGATTTGCCAGCCAGAAATTTCCGCAGATCGGTGGGTGAGAAATTGCCTGCCCCCATCTGCTGTACCAGCATGGCGGCATATTTGGCATTTTGCTTATCGGCCAGCGGACCATTCTGGAAACCTCCCCAGCGCCAGGCATCCATCAGCACTTCATCGTTTTTATAATTCGTTGGCTTGAGGGTAATGGTAACGCCATTGCTGAGTGTGATATCGGTAGTGCCCAGTTTTTCATTGGTGGTGCTGGCTGTAACCTGACCAGGGGTGGGTGCCTTGGGCAACAGTTCGGTAGCCAGGGCTTTTTCCTGGTAGGGAGTGACCGGCTTGCTGTTGGCGGCAACCAGTCCTTTGAGCAGGCCACTATTGTCGGGCAGTTTACTTTTTACACTGCTGGGCGCCTGTATCATGGCAAAAGCATTGTTGGTACCCGGCATCTGCGATGCCAGTGCATTGATCTCTTTCAGCGAAATGCCCGGCAATACCTGCTGCAGAAAACGATAGCGATGCTCTGCACCGGGAATGGCGGAGCCCTGCAGAAAATTGCTGACGTATTGCCAGATCAGGGTACCGGACTCTGATTTGTCGCGTTCATTGTATGCCCGTTCAGCACCATTGAGCAGGCTGGCTTTGGCCCGGTCCAGCTCAGTTTGCAGGAAGCCGAATTTGCGTGCACGATTGGTTTCTTCCATCAATGCATCGAGTGCATTTTGTACAGAGCCTTCGCCGAGTACGGCAAAAGAAGAAAAGCTATTGTAGCCGCGGATAAATTCGGAGTAAGAGGTATTGGCGAAAATGAAAGGAGGATTTTCTTTTTGCGTGAGCTCGGCCAGGCGCTGGCTGATAAGGGAGCTTACCAGTCCCTGTACAATGTTTTGGCGATAAGCGGCCCATGTTTTGACAGGTGTGGCCTGTTTGACATAGTTATAGATCTGGATAGTAGTATTGGTGGCTTCATCATCCGTAATCACGAGGGCTTCGGGAGCTGTACGTGGCTTGATGGGAATGATAGAAGGGCGGGCGGGAGCACCTGCTGGGTTGGTGAATTTTCCGAAGTGGGCAATGATCTTTTTCTCAGCATCAGCCGGATCAATATCGCCTACTACCATTACAGCCATCAGGTTGGGACGATACCATTCTGTATAGAACTTTTTCAGTGTTTCATACTTAAAGGTTTTCAGTACATCGTCGGTACCGATAGGCAGGCGTTGTGCATATTTTGAACCGTTTAGCAGCTTGGGAAAATACTGCCGGCTCATTCGTTCCCAGGATCCTTTGCTTAGGCGCGACTCTTCGAGGACCACACCCCGTTCTTTCTCTACCTCTTCTTTGTCGAGCAGGTTGTTGAATGCCCAGTCTTCGAGTACCAGAAATCCTTTGTCAACAATAGTAGGGTCATCGGCCGGAAGGGAAAGTATATAAACGGTTTCATCAAAGCTGGTATAGGCATTGAGGTCGGCGCCAAAGTCAACACCGGTCTTTTGCAAAAAATCTACCAGTTCGTTTTTAGGAAAATGTTTGCTGCCATTGAATCCCATATGCTCCATAAAGTGAGCGAGGCCGCGTTGATTATCATTCTCCAGTACAGAGCCGGCATTGATGGCCAGCCGCAGCTCCACTTTCTTTTCGGGCTTGGGGTTTTTGCGGATATAATAGGTAAGTCCATTGCTCAGCTTACCCACTTTTACCGAAGGGTCAACAGGTATGGGCGCATTGAGGTTGTATTGCGCCAGTGAAGTGGAAAAAAGAAATCCCGACAGCAGTAGTGCTGCGAGGAGTTTGGAAAAGGTTTTCATGACTATATATGGTTAAGGTTAATGGGAGAAGGTAGAAGGATGAGGGCGGGGGCTGTTGTTTACTTTTACCTTCCGCCCTATACCTTCTACCTCTACTATCTATAGTATAACTAGTTTAGATATTTCAACACCTCCTCACTTAGCGGCTTTGTTTTAGGGCTGAATACAGTTATGAGCTCTCCTTTTTCGTTGAGGAGGAATTTGGTAAAATTCCAGCTGATGGGGTCTTTAATACCTTTTTTGGCGGCTTCGTCTACCAGGTATTTGAAGATTGGCGCTATGTCTTCGCCTTTTACCGATACTTTTTCTGCCATGGGAAATGATACGCCATAGTTCTTTTTACAGAACTCAGCAATTTCGGTATTGCTGCCGGGCTCCTGCTGGGCAAAGTTGTTGGCAGGGAAGCCAACGATCACCAGCTTATCGCTATGCTCTTTGTATAGTTTTTCCAGCTCTTCATACTGCGGAGTAAGTCCGCATTTGGAGGCGGTATTTACAACCAGAATTTTTTTGCCTTTAAACTTTGCGAAGTCGATAGTGCCGCCTTCCAGTCCGGGTACCTTAAAAGTATAGATAGAACCGTCTGTGCTTACAAAAAGCGAGAATAATAAAGTGACGAATAGTGTTTTCATATCTGGTCTATTTAGATGTTAGAAATAAACAGACCCTAAAGTTAGTGGCTTTTGAGTTTGTGGCGCACTTTCTTATTGCCGCTCATAGCAGCCCAGATCGGGCAGTCCCACGGGTCGCAGTTTGCCGTCGAGGTCGATGGTGAGCGGCGTGCCGGTGCCTGCCTCCAGGGCCGGCGAACTGTATTTGAGCCGGAAGTCATAATAGTGGCGCGGGGCATCAATGCTGTCAAACTGGGGTGGTTCATTGATCACATTCGTGCTGGTTACGTTGGGCGGTGTAGCCGTTACCTTCCACAATACATGGTCAAAGCTGGCGGAGAAGGCGGCAGCGCCTTTGCGGTCGGTCAGCACTTCATTTTCCGTAAGTCCGCCTTCGCCCCAAAATATACAATTGCGGAATAAGGCATTGAGGGTAAAATTATTCCCATTTCCATCATTATCACTCAGCCATAGCACGGGGTCTTTGTGATTGATATAGGTATTGGAGATACTTACAACGGTGCAATGGGTAAACTGGTAGTTGCCGCCTGCACTGAGTACGAGGTTGCGTCCGCAGTTGCTGATGAGGCTGTTTTGCGCATCGATGCGCGCATTGCTGGCTAGTATACCGGCATCATAGGCATTGTCGATAATACATTGCAGCAGGCTTAGCTGTGTGCCACTGCCGGTATTATTACCCTCAATGGCAATAGCCTGGTAGGTATTGCGGATGACTGCATAGGTCAATACATTGCTGTTGCTGGTGGCACGGAAATATATACCCGGCCAGGCGGCGGGATAGCGGTTATATGGCGCATCGAGACGGTCGCCGGAAAAATATACGCGATCCACACTGTCGGCCATACCATTGACCTGCAGAGAGCCATCTACCACAATGGGTGCATCGGCATGCATATAAAGACGGCATCCTTTGTCGAGCGTGAGCGTGGCTCCGGGAGCTACATAGAGGTAATCCAGGATTACATAAGGAAGGTCGTTGGTCCATGTTTCGTTGGCATCCACTTCGTGGCCACGTAAGAAATGAGCGTTTTGTCCCCAGGCTTCCAGCTGTACCCATCGTTCATTGCCATTGTACTGGATGCGGATACTATCCTGTACAATAAAAGGCAACTGTCCGGAGGCGGGGTCTACTTTTACCTGTACAAATACATAAATACTGTCATTGGCTTCTATCTCGATATTGCTGGCAGCAACACCTGCATCGCCGTCTACATTCATGCGGTAGCTGGAGCTGGTACCGCCCATGAGCCGCACTTCATTGAGGCGTAGCTTCTGATTATTTTCATTGATGATTTTGAAAGATTGTGTGACCGATCCGGTGCTGGTAAAAAGGGTATCGTATTTCAGTGTATCAACGGTAATACTAAGCCTTGCATCGGCACTGGTGATGAAAGAGTCTTTGCGGCAGGCTCCCAGCAGGAGCAGGCATACACCGGCTATCAGAAGGCAGAGAGGTTTCATGGGTTTCAAAAGTAATCAGAATAGTTGACAGTTAATAGATGACAGTTAACAGTTGACAGTGGACCGTGGATAGTGGACAGCCATTATTGGGTAATTGTTTTAACGGCTAAGTAAGCAGCGCCTTGTTTGATTTTTTCTGTTAACTGTCAACTGTCAACTGTCCACTGTCCACTAATTCGCGTAGCACAAAGCAGCTACACTCAACTTCACTTCAGGTGCCTGTAGCAATACGCTGCCGCAGGCTTCGAGGGTGGCGCCGGTGGTGATCACATCGTCTACCAGCAGCAGGTGTTTGCCGGCAACAGGCTGGTGGTTGATGAGTTGAAAATTGCCGGCCATATTTTGCCATCGTTCAATACGTGTTTTATGCGTTTGCGATTCGGTATGCCTTGATCGGACTACGATATCGTTGTATACCGGCCAGCCAGTCTCAGCAGCAATACCCTGGCATAATAGTGCTGATTGATTATAACCGCGTGCCTTTTCGCGCGAAGCGTACAATGGAAGAGGTATGAGTGCATCTGGCTGTATGCGAGGGCTGGTGATTAAAGCTTCTCCCATCAGCCTGCCGGCAAATAATCCCCATTCGCGATGTCCTTTATATTTCAGGGCATGCATGAGGCGCTGTATGGCCGATGCGCGGGAGAAATAAAAGTGTGCATAGGCTGCTTCGAGCGGCAGCCTGCCCCAGAATTTTTTTTCAACCGGATTATCGGCTATGGCAGCAAACCCCGTTTCGGGCAATGCTGCCATACAACGGATACAAACAGGCTGGTGCCGGGGTAGCCGGTCACTGCCACAGCCGGCACAGCAATGCGGAAAAAACAAATGCAGTATGGCCTCCTTCCACTGTTTCCATTCCCTTCTCATATGGCCGTTTTTTTAATGATTACCTAAAACAGGTACTTATATACTTCCTCTACATGTCCCAGTGGCACTACTTCTATATTGAATTTGGGAAAAGCTGCAGTACGGCCTCCCTGCTGACGAAGTCCCTGGTTGTATTTGGAAATAATTATTTTTTCGAATCCGAGTTTTTCTGCCTCTGCAATGCGTTGCTCAATCCGGTTTACGGCGCGTATCTCGCCGCTAAGGCCTACTTCGCCGGCAAAACACAGCTGATGCGGCAATGCAATATCTGTATAGGAGGAGAGTAGTGCACATAAGACGGCCAGGTCAATAGCGGGATCTTCGATCTTGAGGCCGCCGGCAATATTGAGAAACACATCGCGCATCCCAAACTGGAATCCTCCTTTTTTCTCGAGTACGGCCAGCAGCAGCTGCAAACGCCGCAGATCGAAACCGCTCACCGTTCTTTGCGGAGTGCCGTACGCAGATTGTGTTACCAGCGCCTGCACTTCTATCAGCAACGGACGCATGCCTTCGAGTGTGGCTGCAATAGCAATACCACTTAACTGGTCTTCTTTTTGTGTAAGCAGAATCTCGCTGGGATTTAATACGCCGCGCATGCCTGCTTCTGTCATTTCATAGATACCAAGCTCTGCAGTGCCACCAAACCTGTTTTTGTGTGTGCGTAATATACGGTAGGCATAATGGCGATCGCCTTCAAACTGAAGAACGGTATCAACCATATGCTCCAGTATTTTGGGTCCCGCAATGCTGCCATCTTTTGTAATATGGCCAATGAGAAAAACGGGTGTATTGGTTTCTTTGGCAAAACGCTGAAACTCTGCCGCACATTCTCTTATCTGCGATACACTGCCCGGAGAAGATTCAATAAAAGGAGTATGCAGCGTTTGAATAGAATCAACAATGACCAGGTCTGGTTTTAGTTTTTTTATTTCCTGGAAAATAGTCTGTGTAGAGGTTTCGGTAAGCAGGTAAAAGTTTTCATGACTCTGCCGCAACCTGTCTGCCCGCATCTTTATTTGCTGTTCACTTTCCTCACCACTGATATAGAGTACGCAGATGTCTTTTAATTGCAGGCCTACCTGCAGAAACAATGTTGACTTACCAATACCGGGCTCACCTGCTACCAGCACAATACTGCCTGGTACAATACCACCACCCAGTACACGGTTAAGTTCAGCATCTGCTGTTGTCAAACGTCTTTCTTCACCACTTTTTATTTCCGACAGTGTAACCGGTTTGTTGGATCGTTTATCTTCTTTATAATCTTTCCAGCCTTTACTGCTTTTACCCGAAGTATCTTTTTGAATCAATTCTTCTACAAGACTGTTCCATTGTCCGCAGGATGGACATTGACCAACCCATTTCACACTTTCATAACCACAATGCTGACAAAAAAATGCTGTTTTTACTTTACTCATGCGATAAAGTTAACTGAGAACAGCAGTTGAAAAGATGTAATCAGAAAAATACCAGAAAAGCAGCGTGATCTGATCAAAAAAAATGGAGAAAAAAACGGATGAAAACGGACCTTAAACGGAGCAAAAAATCCTTCAGTTGAAACAATGTAAAAGGGGCCAATCTTTCGACGGCCCCCGTTACTTACTAACCCATTAAATTCTATCGCTAAGTTACAATTCTGGGCAACATTTCAAAATAAAATTTTTGATCTGTGAATAAATTAATTGGCTTTTGAGAGGCGGAAATTGATCAATGCGGAATTAACATAATATAAGCATAAATATTTGATATACATACTATTATAAACGTATTTTTAAGATTCTACAATTGACAGTCAATTGTTTTGATGTAACTCAGAAAGATGACAAAAAGGCTGAGTTTGAGGCATTAATCTAATTGGTAGATTCTTTGTTATTATTTATCAATTAACCATAAAAAATTAAGTAAGATGACAGGTCCTATTATGATTGTTTCGTTGATTTTTCTGGGGATCAGTATGCTTGTTTCCTATGTGTTGAAAAGCCGCTTTACAAAGTACAGCCGGGTGCCTCTGTCATCTGGTCTGAGTGGCCGGGAAATAGCCGAAAAAATGCTCCGGGAAAATGGGATTTATGATGTGAAAGTGACGTCGGTAGACGGTTTTTTGTCGGACCACTATAACCCCGCCAATAAAACGGTGAACCTCAGTCCGGATGTATATAATGGTACAAGTGTGGCAGCAGCCGCTGTAGCGGCGCATGAGTGCGGGCATGCCGTGCAACATGCTCAGGCGTATACCCCTCTTACCCTGCGTAGTAAGCTGGTACCGGCTGTTCAGTTCAGCTCCATGCTGGTTAACTGGGTTTTGCTCATAGGTATTATTATGGCCTACTCCGGAAATACCACTGTTTTGCTCATCGGTATTATCTTAATGGCTGTAACTGTGCTATTTACGCTTATTACCCTGCCGGTCGAGTTTGATGCCAGCAACCGGGCCCTGGCCTGGCTGCAGCACACCAATGTGACCAATACAACAGAATACCCCCAGGCCAAAGACGCCCTGAAATGGGCTGCTACCACTTATGTAGTTGCTGCCCTGGCCGCGGTGGTTACCCTCATACAATATATTATGCTCTTCATGAACATGCAGCGAAGAGACGAATAAGATGCAAATTTGTCATCCTGTAAAAAAGGCACTCCCCGGAGTGCCTTTTTTTGTGTGAATAAATAATCTCATATGAAGTGGAATTAAATATCATGGCGTTAACATAAATTTAACATCATTCTAAATCGCTTAAAGACCACACACATGAGAACTCTAAAACTGTTGTTTTGGGCAGTTTTTGCTATGTCAGCTCTTACCAGCCGGGCTCAGACAAAAACAGTTACCGGCAAGGTGACTGATGGCAAAGACGGCACGCCCATTATCGGTGCCTCAGTAACTGTAAAGGGGACCAATGCTGGTACGGTAACCAATTCGGAAGGCAATTTCTCCATTTCGGTATCCGCTTCTGCCACTTCCCTTTCTATATCCGCATTGGGGTATGAAAGCCAGGAAGTACCTATCACCGGGGCCCCACTGGATATCACCCTCCAGCCTGCTCAGGCCAGAAACCTTGATGAGGTACTGGTGGTGGGCTACGGCGGTACCAAGATCAAAAAAGACATGACGGGTAATGTGGCCAAGGTGAAAGGTGCTGATGTACAGGGCATGCCGGTCAGCAATTTTAATCAGGCTTTGCAGGGGCGTGCCGCGGGTGTATTTGTTGAAGCCAACAACGGTAAAGTGGGTGAGGGTGTAAAAATCCTCATCCGCGGGTCGGGTTCTATCTCTGCATCCAACAGTCCTTTGTATGTAATTGATGGTGTGCCCATCAATAACTCATCTTACTCCGGAAATCCCATTGCTGATATCAACTTCAATGATGTGGAATCTTTTGATATCCTGAAGGATGCATCTGCATCGGCCATTTACGGTTCGCGTGCAGCTAATGGCGTGGTGCTCATTACCACCAAAAGGGGCAAGGCCGGACGTACCAACATCCAGGTAAATACACAGTATGGTGTCAACAAGCCAACCAATTACCGTGGTTTCCTGAATGCGCGTGAATATATAGATCTGCTTCGTGAAGCGGCAATTAACAGCGATCACATCGATGGTGTAGATCCGCTTGACCCCACTCAATACGAAGACTCCTGGCTGGAGTTTGCAGAAGGACGCCTCGATCGTTATTCCGGCTGGTCAGACTGGCGTTCGGTAGAAACGAATACCAACTGGGAAAAAATGGCCTTCCAGAAAAGAGCACTTACTTCCATGCTCGATATCTCTGCCTCAGGTGGTACAGATAAGACCAAATTCTATATCAGCACCTCTTACAACAATCAGGATGGTATACTGATCGGCAACCGGTTTCGCCGCCTGTCGACCCGTATCAACCTCGACCAGACAGTAACCGATAAGCTGAAGATAGGGTTCAACCTGGGCCTGTCGCAGACAAAAGCCGGCCGTGTACCGGTGGATAATGAGTTCTCTACACCCATGCAGATAGTAGCGTTGTCGCCCGTGACACCTGTACGTGATCTGGATGGTAAGCTTTATAATACTCCTACTACCACTTACTCCAATCCTTATGTAGATTATATAGACGGTAAATATCAGTCGCTAATCTATCGGAATATCGGGAACATCTATGCGCAGTACAGTTTCCTTCCCAACCTGTTTTTCCGTACAGAGCTGGGTGCCGATATTCAAAACCAAAACGATGATCAGTTTTACGGATTCAATACAACCTATGGCAATGGTACGAACGGTTATGGAGAATCTGACTGGTATCGCTCACTTGACTACAACGTCAACAATTTCTTCAACTACAAAAAGACTTTTGCTGATGTACATGATCTGGATGCGATTGTCGGTATGTCTTATCAGCGGTACAACTCAGAATATGCCAATGTATTTGGAGAGCAGTTTCCTGTAGAAGATCTGCAGAAACTGGCCAGCAGTGCCCTCATCAAAGGCGGTACTTCTGTAGAAAGCAATTCTTCATTTCTGTCGTATTTCCTGCGCGCCAACTATAAGTTCAGCAACAAATACCTGTTTACATTCAGTGGTCGTGTAGATGGTTCATCGGTTTTTGGAAATGATCGCCGCTATGGTTTCTTCCCTGCGCTTTCTGCCGGATGGATAGCCACGGAAGAAGATTTTCTTAAAAACAGCAACTGGCTTAGCTTCCTGAAACTGCGCGGCAGCTGGGGCCTTACAGGTAATGCCGATGGCTTTGGCGATTTTGCTCACCTGGGCTTGTGGGCCGGCTCTTCCTATAATGGCACAAGCGGCCTGGTGCCAACTCAACTGGCCAACGATAAACTGCGTTGGGAAAAATCAAACCAGGTAGACATTGGCCTCGATTTCGGATTATTCAATAACCGCGTGAGCGGTGAGATCGATTTTTATAACCGTAAAACAAACGATCTGATCTATAATGTACCTGTGCCGTCCAACTCCGGCTTTACTACACAAACAGTCAATATTGGTGCGATGCAGAACCGGGGTGTGGAGATCGTATTGAATTCAGACAATATCTCTACACGCAGCTTCCGCTGGTCAACCAATCTCAATGTGTCATTCAACAAGAATAAGATCCTGAAGCTGGATGGTGATCAAACCATTGTGCCGGGCACTGATGGCCGTTATCTCAACTCACTGATGGTGGGACAGTCGATCGGTATTTTCTACGGACCCCGTTATGCCGGTGTGGATCCTGCCAATGGCGATGCCCTGTACTATGAGCAGGACGGGAAAACAACCACAAATGATTATAACCTTGCCGGAAATTTCATTGTGGGTAATCCCAATCCCAAAGCTATCGTTGGCTTCACCAATAGTTTTGCCTATAAAGGCATTGAGCTGAGTGTACTGTTTCAGGGAGTGTTTGGTAACCAGGTTATGAATGGTGCAGGAGGCTTTATGAGTGCCAGTTTTGACTGGTTCGATAACCAGACCCGCGACCAGCTGCGCCGCTGGCAAAACCCCGGCGATATCACCGATGTGCCCCAGCTGCGTTTAGGATACGGCAATGGAATCAGCGCATCGAGCCGGTATATCTATGATGCGGATTATATCCGGTTAAAAAATATCACATTGGCTTACCAGCTGCCCAATGCTGTTTTGCAACGGTTGAAAATGAAAAGCCTGAAAGTGTATGTAACAGGTGTTAACCTGCTTACGTTCACCGATTATCCCGGATGGGATCCGGAAGTAAATACCGATTACCGGGCCAGTAACCGAAACCAGGGAAGCGACTTTTATGCAGCTCCGCAGATCAAAAATATTTCTGTGGGTCTCAACATTGGACTTTAATATTCCCGCACCTTCAAATCAAAGAAAATGAGATACCCCATATTATATTTATTGCTCGCGCTGTTATTGGCAACAGGCTGCAGCAAAAAACTGGACATCAAACCCACGCAAAGTATCAGCGAGGACCAGGTGTTTACCAACGATGCCAATATTAAAGCAGCTCTTAATGGAGCTTATGATAAAGTAAGCAGCGCCTCGTTGCTGGGCGGAGACCTGCAGCTGTTTGCCGAGCTGCTGGCTGCAGATGGAGAAATCCGCTGGGCCGGTACCTACAATCAGCCGGAAGAAGTATACAATAAAGCCATACTTACCAACAATTCTTATGTGTTTTCTACCTGGTCTACTGCATACAGCGCCATCAATATCTGCAACAACATTATAAGCGCCATCAATGTTGTGAATGCAGATGACCAGGACAGAATAAGGGGAGAGGCGCTCTTTCTCCGCGGCCTCATGTATTTTGAACTGGTGAAACTGTTTGGCCAGCCCTACAGCGCAGGTAATACTACCAGTAACCTGGGTGTACCACTTATCATTACACCAACCATTGGCAATATTTCAGACGCCAACCGGGTACCCCGTAATACAGTAGAAGAGGTATATACGCAGGTGCTCGATGATCTTACAGATGCCAAAACACTGCTGCCCGAAGAGAATGGCGTATATGCCACTACGTATATGGCTGCTGCCGTGCTCTCGCGTGTATACCTGCAAATGGCTAATTATGTAGGCGCCCGCGATGAGGCCAACTATGTGATCGAAAGCGGCTACTACGATTTACCATCGACTTATGCTGCCTCTTTCAATAACACCGCCAACAGCTCAGGCGATATACTGGCTATGCAGGTAACAGCGCAGGACGGTGATAATGACATGCATATGTTCTGGTCCATTCCCGACTATGGTGCCCGCGATGGCGATGTGGATGTGCTGCAGAAGCATATCAACCTCTATGAAGTTGGAGATGCCCGCCGCGCCCTTTTTTATATCGACGATCTCGGTATTTATCGTAGTGGTAAATGGAAATTGCAATACCGTAATATACCCTGCGTACGCCTCGCCGAAATGTACCTGACCCGAGCGGAGTCTAATTTCCGGCTCAGCACCAATGTAGGCGATACACCCGATGCAGATATCAATGATGTGATCAGGGCTAAGGCTGGTCTGGGTTCTATACCCATTACCCTCGATGCCATTTTGCTGGAGCGTCATAAAGAACTGGCACACGAAGGCCAGCGCATTCACGATGTAAAACGGCTGAAACTGTCGGTGGATGGTTTTGCGTACAACGACAACAAACTGGTATTTCCCATTCCCATCCGCGAGATCAATGCGGTCGGTGGTGGTGTACTGCAACAAAACCCCGGCTATCAGTAAAAAACTAATTATTGAAAAGCCAGTCCGCTTTTGCGGATTGGCTTTCTTATTTTTTTGCGTACTTCGTTAAAAATAATTCCATGTCTAAGAAAACAGGTCTTTCCTTCCTGCTTTGTCTTTTCTCACTAACTGTGCTTGCCCAGCTAAAATCACCCCAGGAGTTTCTTGGTTACAAAATCGGCACCCGCTATACACCGCACTGGCGTATTGTGAGCTACTTTCAGTATGTGGCCCAGACTGTTCCCGGTCGTGTAAAACTGCAGCAATATGGCGAAACCAATGAGCATCGTCCATTGTATCTAACGTTTATTGCCTCAGAAGAAAATCTCAGCAACCTTGAGAATATCCGGCAAAACAATCTGCGCCTGGCCAATCTGGCTCGCGATAAAGCCATGCCACAGGAAAATGCACCGGCCATTGTGTGGCTCAGCTATAATGTGCATGGCAATGAAACCAGCTCTTCTGAAGCATCTATGCTTACTTTATATGACCTGGTGAGTGGTAAGGATGCGCGCACCAGCGAGTGGCTCAAAAATACTGTAGTCATTATCGACCCCTGTATCAACCCCGATGGGCGCGACCGTTATGTCAACTGGTTTAACTCCATTGTAGGCGATCAGTATAATCCGCGCCTGGATGCACGCGAACATCGTGAACCCTGGCCCGGCGGCCGTACCAATCACTACAATTTTGATCTTAACCGCGACTGGCTCTGGCAAACACAGGTGGAAAGCCGTCAGCGCATCAGCCAGTATCTGCAGTGGATGCCGCAGGTGCATGTAGATTACCACGAACAGGGGGTCAATTCACCTTATTACTTCGCTCCGGCTGCACAGCCCTATCATGAGGTTATTACCAAATGGCAGCGCGACTTTCAGGTGACCATTGGCAAGAATCACGCAAAATATTTTGATAAGAATGGGTGGCTTTATTTTACGCGAGAAACGTTTGATCTTTTTTATCCGTCCTATGGTGACACCTACCCTGTCTACAATGGTGCCATTGGTATGACCTATGAGCAGGGTGGCGGCGGCGCAGCGGGCCTGGGTGTGCTCACGGATGAAGAAGATACGCTTACGCTTACTGACCGTGTAATGCACCATTACACCACCTCATTAAGTACTATTGAAATAGCCTCTCTTAATGCTACACAGCTTATGAAAGAGTTCAGAGCCTATTTCAATAATGCTGTAAGCGGCAATGTGGGGCAGTATAAAACTTATGTGATCAAAAACAACCCAGCCGATGCAGAGCGTATACGTGCCTTGCTTAAGCTGATGGATCAGAATGGTATTCAGTATGGCACCGGAAGCGGGGCCGGCAAAGGATATAATTATCATACAGGTAAGGAAGAAGCTTTTACATTCAAATCGGGTGATGTGGTGATCAGCAATGCACAACCCCGTGCGGCACTCGTGCAGGTATTGTTTGAGCCACAGTCGAGACTGGTCGACTCACTGACCTATGATATTACTGCGTGGGCGCTTCCCTATGCATATGGATTGAGCGGCTACGCCTGCAAACAATCTGTAGCTATGAGCGGTGCTATGCCTGCCGCAGATACTATCCGCAATGAATCGGCTGATGCCTATGGCTATGTGCTGCGCTGGCAGGGCATGTCATCGGCACGTACAGTAGCCCAGTTGCTGAAAAAAGAAGTACGCCTGCGTTATGCCGAAACCGCATTTGAACTGAATGGTCAGAGTTTTCCGGCCGGATCAGTAATCATTCTGCGAAAAGGAAATGAAAAATTCGGTAGCACATTGTGGCCACTGGTAGCCAAACTGGCCAATGATAACCAGGTAAAATTAAACATGGTCAATACCGGTATGGTGGATAAAGGGTTTGACTTTGGCAGCTCCAAAGTACATCCGATGAAAGCAGTGAATGTAGTATTGCTTACCGGCGAAGGTGTTGGCACACTCGCTGCCGGCGAAGTATGGCATTTCTTTGAGCGAGACCTGCAGTATCCCATTACACTCGTCAATGCCAACGACTTTGGTCGTATTCGCTGGAGTGAAGTGCAGGTACTCATACTGCCCGATGGCAATTATCGTTTTCTGAACGATAAAGCAGCAGCTGCTCAGTTGCAGCAATGGATACAGGGCGGCGGTCGTGTAATAGCCATGGAGTCGGCAGTAAGCCAGCTATCGCGCCAGGAATGGAGTGTACTGGCTCCGCGCAAGGATCCCGATCCAGATAGCGCCGACAAAAAGAATCCTTATCAGCCGCTGAAGGCATTTGCCAACCGCGAAAAAGAAGATGTCACAACCTATACACCCGGCTCCATTTTCCGCGTAGATGCAGACAGTACACACCCGCTGATGTATGGGTACCCTAGTTTTTATTATACCCTCAAGATGGATACCAACATCTATGACTATATAAAAAAGGATGGATGGAATGCCGGCGTTATCAAAAAAGATAATCAGCTGTCTGGATTTGTAGGTTATCGGCTTAAACGCAAACTGGTGGATGGACTGCTGTTTGGCGTGCAGGATGAAGGCCGCGGCGCTATCGTTTACCTGGCAGATGACGTACTGTTCCGCAACTTCTGGGAAAACGGAAAACTCATGTTTGCCAATGCAGTATTTATGGTCGGACAGTAGAGTTGACAGTTGACAGATGACAGTTGACAGAAGGAGATTCGGATAAAGGAGAATCTACTTACTACTTAGCACTGTTAACCGTCCACTAACAATAAAAGCGGCCAAAGGCCGCTTTTATTGTTATAATTTGATTTCTTCATCGTGCTGATCAAAAAACTTGTATTCGGTGAGGTGATAATTGGTATCGGCCTCCACGCGGGTTTTTTGATTGAATTTCTTTTTCCAGTAAGCCATCTTGGTCTTCCAGGGCCAGCCCTTGGTCAGATAGGCATACATGATGGGATTGACTACCAGTTTAAGGTTTTTGTGCTTATGAGTAATCAGGTAGCTTAGGTTCTTTTCGATTTCGTCTTCAAGCAGCAGGGTAGAAGAGATTTTGCCGGTGCCATGACAACTGGGACAAACTTCCTGGGTGTTGATGTTGACTTCGGGTTTCATGCGCTGACGCGTAATCTGCATGATACCGAATTTGGAGATGGGCAGCACAGCATGCTTGGCACGGTCGGGTGCCATAAATTCTTCCATCTTTTCTACCAGTTTGCGCTTGTTTTCGGGCAGCTTCATGTCAATGAAATCAACCACGATGATACCACCCAGATCGCGCAGGCGTAGCTGGCGGGCGATCTCTTCTGCAGCTTCAAGGTTGGTCTCAAGCGCATTCTGCTCCTGGTTATTGCTTACACTTTTATAGCCGCTGTTTACATCAATCACATGCAGAGCTTCTGTATGTTCAATGATGAGGTAGGCGCCACTGTTGAGATTGACCGTTTTACCGAAAGACGATTTCACCTGTTTGGTAATACCAAAAGAATCGAAGATGGGCGATCCGTTCTGATAATAAGAAACGATATCGGCCTTCTCCGGTGCAATACGCTGAATATAATTCTTGGTATCGGTGAAGATGGTGCGGTCATTGACCACAATACGGTTAAAGTCTGCGTTGAGCAGATCGCGCAGGATGCTGTTGGTCTTTGTTTGCTCGCTCAGGATCTTGGCCGGAGGTGCAGCGCCTTTGAGATTGCGTTGTATCGTCTTCCACATTTCTGTAAGGGCAGACAGATCCTCGTGCAGCTCGGCGGTGTTTTTACCTTCGGCAGCAGTACGCACAATCACCCCAAAGTTTTTGGGCTTGATCGCTTCCACGATCTTCTGCAGGCGTTTGCGCTCTTCAGAAGAATGGATCTTGCGCGATACTGCCACAATGTTGTTGAATGGCGTTATCACAACAAAGCGGCCTGGCAATGAGATTTCGCAACTAAGACGGGGGCCTTTGGCAGCTATCGGCTCTTTCAGGATCTGCACCAGTATATTGGGTTTTCCGCCCAATACTTCATTGATCTTACCCGTTTTGATGATCTCCGGCTCTATTTCAAATTTTCCAAAGTCAGGACCTGTTTCGCTTTTGTCGGCGATGGTCATGGCCGTGAATTTGAGCAGTGAGCGGGCATATGGGCTCAGATCTGTATAATGAAGGAATGCATCCTTTTCGAAGCCTACATCTACGAATGCGGCATTGAGCCCGGGAATAAGTTTTTTAACTTTTCCCAGGTATAGATCCCCTACGGCAAAACGTGCATCGCTTTTTTCGCTATGCAATTCCACCAGCTTCCTGTCTTCCAGCAAGGCGATCTCTACACCCTGTGGAGCGGCATTAATAATGAGTTCTTTGTTCATTACAGCTTAATAATAATGAGTAACCAAGGTGCTGTAAACACACTGATTGTTTGTGAGGTGTACCCGAATGCAGAGAGGGAGGGTTGCAGCAGAGATCGATGGGGGAAAGTGCACGCTAGTACGACAAACAACCAGTTGAGAATAAAGAAAGGCCTCGGACCGCAAAACCGAAAGCTTCTTCGGAAAGACGCTTTCGGTTTTGGCTGGCCGGAGCCAGCAAGTCCGCAATGCCTTAATTATTTATTTCTCTTCTTATGGCGGTTCTTTCTCAATCTTTTTTTACGCTTGTGCGTCGCAATTTTATGACGCTTTCTTTTCTTACCACAAGGCATACGATAATAATTTTTTGTTCTTGTTTATAAATAAGTTGAATCAACTTCACCTTTGTGCCGGCCTTATTTTTTCAGCTCGGCTATTCTTGCTTCAATATCACTTCTCACATCCTGACGCCTTACATGTTTCAGGCTTTCCATATACCACTTGATGGCTTCTGCTTTATTCTTCATCCGCTCATGTGTATCGGCCAGCATCAGAATGGCTTCGATGTTTGCAGGATCCACTTTATGTACAATCTCCAGCCGCTCAATCACTTTATCCAGTTGCCCTGTCATAAGCGCACCGCGCGCCAGGGTAAGCTGAGCATATACATTCGTGCTATCCTTTGCCACCACCTGCCTGATCAGCGCTATACCTTCCATCGGGTTGTCTGATGCGCCACCAAACAAATAAGCAGACCCTAGACCCACTCTGGCCGAATCATTGGCAGGATTAATTGCCAGTGCCCGTTCAAACAGATCTTTGGCCTGAAGAGCTTCCCACTTGCGGAGACCGGCATCAGGTTCCTGCTGCAGGTATTCCAAAAACAAGCGGGCTGCAAAGGTGAGGGTTTTTTCCGAATTTTCCAATCTTGCTGCTTCTGCTTCATACCAGCCATAAGCCGGGAAATAACGCATAGAATCGCCCCAGAAGTGCGAAAGCTGATGAAATACCTTCAGTTGCTGAGCCTGTACATCGCCACGTGAAATGGAGTTTTCGAGCATCGTGATGCGGCTAAGCTGTTCAGTATTAAGCTCTTTTTTACCTACAAGCAGTATCGAATCAATGGTCACAGCAGCCGGAGCCGGTCCGTGATCATGACCATCATCTTCGCTATGTGTTTCTGCAACTTTTTCGGTATGACGGGGCAGCGTACGGCCAAAAAAGAAAAGGGCCAGGGTAAGAACCAGGGCCGCACCAATTGTAATCCATTGCGGTTTCTTCACTAGCTGATAATTTTAAAAAGCAAAGTTACCGCCGGAGCACGTAATAATCCCAATAAAACTTGGGGTATCAAACCTGCCGTAATTTTATTAAGCATCTTCACCCGGGCCATCGTCTGGCTTGGGCTCTTTCAGCTTCTTTACTTCTGCAACGAATTCTTTTGCAGGTTTAAACGCAGGAATGTAATGTTCAGGAATATGCACTGCAATATTCTTCTTGATATTACGGCCAATCTTGGCCGCTCTTTTCTTCGTAATAAAACTACCGAAGCCACGGATGTAAATATTTTCACCGCTGGCCAGGGTGTCCTTTACTTCCTTGAACATAGTTTCCAGTGTAACAAGGACATCCACTTTGGGAATTCCTGTTTTTTCTGATATCTGGTTAACGAGATCGGCTTTCCTCATTGTTGGTAGGTTTATGATTTCAGAATGCCAATTTATAACAAAATAATATGATTGTCAATAGGATAGGGAAAAATTTTATCACCATACCCCATTTTTCCTGTAAAAAATGCCAGAAATTTGCCTCCGCACCCCCAAAAAATGACAGAAAAACGCTTTTCAACCCTTCCAACCGGGGATTTTGCCCCCCGTCTTCTGCACTGGCACCGCCATCAGAATAAACGGCAAATGCCGTGGAAAGGAGAGAAGGATCCATATCGCATCTGGTTAAGTGAAATCATCCTGCAGCAAACACGCGTAGATCAGGGCCTTGCTTATTACGAGCGGTTTGTTGCTCAGTTTCCTTCGGTGAAAGCGCTGGCTGCTGCTCCTGATGCACAGGTAATGAAACTATGGGAAGGACTGGGTTATTATTCGCGTTGCCGCAACCTGCTGGCCACTGCACGTATAATTGCAACTACCTACAATGGTCATTTTCCCGATAGCTATGAAAATATCCGGACATTGAAAGGCATCGGTCCATATACAGCAGCTGCTATTGCTTCCTTTGCCTATAACCTGCCGCATGCAGTAGTCGATGGAAATGTCTATCGTGTGCTGGCAAGAATATGGGGTAATGATCTGCCTGTTGACAGCACAGCGGGTAAAAAAGCATTTGCAACGCTTGCCGATTCATTGCTCGATAAAAAAAATGCCGGATTATATAACCAGGCAATAATGGATTTTGGCGCCACCATATGTAAGCCGCAGCTTCCGCTCTGCGGACAATGCATATTCGAAAAAGAATGTGTGGCACGCCGGCAAAACCGCATACAGGAATTGCCTGTAAAGGAAAAGAAGACCAAAGTACGCAAGCGCTGGTTTTACTATCTCGTCATGGAATACCGCGGAAAAGTGGCTATCCGTAAGCGAACAGAAAAAGATATCTGGCAGGACCTCTATGAATTTCCTGTTCTTGAACAGAGCAACGAAACAGCAATTCCCGATCTGCTGAAGCTGGCCCGCCAGAAAAAATGGCTGAAGACAGATGCCTTTGAATTAAAGGATACTTCCGGAGCCATGCGCCAGCTTTTGTCACACCAGGTTATTACGGGCCAATTCATCAGGCTGCAGTTAAAACAAAAAACCTACCAGCAGGAAGACACTATGTGGGTGCCGGTAAAAGAGCTCGGTGACTATGCATTTCCCCGATTTATCCGTTCTTATTTTCAGCAATATGGATAACAAATCCACTCTGTACAAAGTACTGCTGCAATTTCAATTAAGTCACTACCTGTCGGGCAACAGTTTAATTGATGGAGCAGACATTGCGAAACTGGATGCCTCCACGACCGTTTACAGTGATGTTGACTGATGAGGTGCCGCGACCCTGCAATTGCAGGCTGATGGTATTTTCGCCTTTCTGCAATGGAATGCGGGTATAATAGATGGTATGTGGCAGACTTTGCCAGTTGCGTGTGTCAGCTTTTTCCGAAGCTGCATTAAACAACTGCAGGGCAAGTGCCATTGCCTCGCGGGTATTTTCTTTCTTCTTATCCTTTTTCTTCTCTTCTTCCGATTTGTTTTTGTCGTCTTTATCAGATTTGTTTGGACGCACAGCGGCCTCTGCCAGTTTTTTAATAGCCAGGCGTGTGAGTGTGGAAGAGAGTTCGCGCAGCATACGCTCACGCAATGTGGCAAATGCGAGTGCATTTACATTTTCTGCGGCTTCCAGTCGCCAGGTTTGTCCGTTGAGTTGTGCCTGCGCTCCGCTGTATGCGGGTGGTTGTGTAACGTATTTGGGCAATGCTACGCGGAAACTGCGCAGATCTTCCAGTTTTGCGCCGTTGCTGTTATAACTGTTATCGAAGGGGATGTTGTAAAGACCACCTGCATCGGTAAAGAACATTCCTCCATTTCCTTTTATGAGCGAAAACCAGATATCTTCCTGCGCTTTTACTGGTGCGGAACCATTTTCCCAGAAGAGAATGAGTTCGCCGCCCGGTGCTTCGGGTGCAGTTGCCACTGCATCTATTCCCAATAGCCGCTGATAGCGGTCTGCCTCATCCGAAAAGCCGTTTTGCTGTGCCAGCCGGATCACATCTTTTTTCAACTGTTCGGGTAACTGTACACCATAATAACTGCCTTTATTTTCAAGATATACATCCACCGCATTGCGGCAGGCAATAAATGCATTGTTGATATCGCCACTGGCTTCGTAGATCAGCGCCTGGATAGACAGGGAGAAGGCGTCTTCGCTGTATTTATCCTTATTGCCGGTCTTATCCTGCTGTGTTTGTGTGCGCAGCGTGATGCGGCGGGCTTCCACCATAGCTTCGTCTGTGAGACCCAACTGCAGGTAGTTAATCGCTTTGTAATAGTGTACCAGGTATTTTTCAAAATCTTCGGCACGGTAGGTCTGCATCATCGGATTGAGCAGATTGCCGAGTGCGATATCGCCGGCCGTTGTACGCGCATCTTCCATTTGCAGATCGGCTTCGTTGAAATACCGGTTGCTTTCTTCCCATTGTCCGCGCAGATGTGCCACCTTACCCATTTCGAGGTTAAAGAGTAGCTGGTTGCGCCTCTTTTTCAGCAGTTTTGTCTTTGCCAGTTCTTTTTGTGCAGCGTCATAATTACCGGCACGCAATTGTGAATAGTAGCCTGCAGCCTGCCGGTTGTAACTGGCACAGGAGCTGAGTAGCAGCAGAAGTACGCTGCAGAGCACAAATATCCTATTGTAGCTATTAAGTAGCATAGCGGAGCAGGAGCAATGGGTAAAAAAGGAAGGAGGTGTTGCGGGCCTCCTTCCTTTTACTGTTGTACAGGCTGAGAAATTAGTTTTTAACGTATTTGGCTATTTTCTTTTCACCAATCCATACCACTTCGTTGGTTTCAATATTGGTGAGTTCGAGGTTAATCTGGTAGTAAACTACTTTTTTACGTTTGTGGGAATCTACAATGGAGTTGATAGAACCCTGAAGAATATAATCGGCACCCTGCTCCAGACCAAACTTTTTCATACTGCTGGCGCTGGCATTGGTTTGCTGATCGGCTTTTTCTGCACGCAGTTCTTCACGTTTTTTGCCACCCTGCACCAGGCGCACGCGCTGCGATGTAATGAAAGAATTTTCTACATCTTTTACGAAGGTTTCTGCTTCGATATGTTCATGACTTTTGTTGGTTACAAAACCCACGATTACCACGGGACGTTGTCCGTTCTTGGCGGCCATATGATCGGTCAGCCAACGCCCACCCAGAATGGTTTTGGTCATATCTTCTGCTACCAGTCGAGAGTCTGTATTGTTCCAGCGGCCACTGATGTCAACCTGCTCTGCGGGGTCAATGCGGGTTACCTTGCGGGAGCAGGAGCTGATAAGAAGAATGGCGGCAAGGGGCAAAAGATAAAATATACGTTTTGTCATAAAAAAATAAGTATTGAGTTAATGTAGTTGGTATATAAAAATCCCGGTAGCGCCTGTAGAGGGCTTCGGAAAATACGTTGATCCGGATTGAAAATGCGTTTACTTAACGCCACCAGTAGCCGAGGCCCCAGGGGTTGATGTAAAATGAATTGTTGCGCCAGTTGCGGCGACCCCAGTTGTTGTACTGCGGATAGAGCCAGCGGTTGCCATACGTAGGATAGTAATAATCACCATACCAGGTATTGCGTTCGAGGCGCAACTGACGGCGGAAGGCGCGGCGCTCATCGCGGGCTTCCTTACGGTCGGCCATGTAATCGATCGCTTTATATGTTTCCTGTACTGTGGTGCTGTGCCAGGTATTGATAGAGTCTGCCAGCTTCATGTATTTGCTGCGGCTTACTTCATAATTGGGATTCTGATTGGCTGCCAGTTCGGTCTGTGCCTGCAGGCTGGAAACAAATCCGGAAGTGAGCAAAAGGATAATAAAGGGTAGATATTTTTTCATACATCAGGTTTTGATCAGAAAAGCCACAGCTAAAGTACAAAGAGCGCCGTTAAGTGGCAGTTAAAACTTGATTGATTCGTGATTTTACGGTGGTGAATTGAAAATCAAGGGAGATGGCGGGCAAAAAAGGGTGATTTAGCCCGGCGGGTAAAATTTTACAGTCCGCATAAAAAAAATTAATTTTAAGTAACACGCACAGCCTTAAGACGAATTATTAATCTGCAAAACGAATAGCGTATGAGGGGCGTAAACAGAGTAATGCTCATTGGCAATTTGGGTAAAGACCCGGAAGTACAGGTACTGGAAGGGAATATTGCTGTAGCTAAATTTCCGTTGGCTACAACAGAAACATTTAAAGACCGTACGGGTAAACTGATTTCGCAAACAGAATGGCATACCGTGGTATTGTGGCGGGGCCTGGCAGAGCTGGCTCAAAAGTATCTGCATAAAAGCAGCCTGGTCTACATAGAAGGAAGACTGCGTACCCGTAGCTGGGAGGATAAGGATGGCAACCGGAAGTTTGCTACCGAAGTAGTGGGCGACAACCTGATCATGCTGGATAAACGAATGGATGGTAATGGTCCACCAGCCGAGTCAGGAGGTCTGGAGGGATTGGGAAGTTCAGACAGCCCCCTGGGTGATCCTTCCGAATCACTGCCTTTTTAATTGTAAAGTCCTAAGCTGTAACTTTGCCCGGCCCCTTCCAGAGTAGTCGGGCCTTAATTAATCATACTGACATCAAAACCACTTGCATTTGGACACGCATTCGGCACTGACATTTCTTAAAGTACCGTTATCCTATTCGTTTCTGGTTGCCGATACACAGGTGATTAAAATACTGGTATTTCTATTGGCGGTACTGCTGCTGCTGGCATTTACCATATCCGGAGCCGAAGTAGCCATCTTTTCGCTCAACAGCAGGGATATAAACATGCTGAAGACCAAACAGCACCCTGCCGCCCGCCGTATAATCGATCTGCTGGAACGCCCCAAGGAAGTATTTGCCACCCTGCTTATTGCCAGCATACTGGTTAATATCTGCATTATCGTTTTATCAAATTTCCTGATTGACCAGTTTATGACGTTCAGGGGACTTTCGCCTGCCCTGGTCATATTCCTTAAAATGCTGATGATTGCCCCGGTTATTATCTTCCTGGGCGAAATACTGCCTAAGTTCTGGGCCACGCAGAATAATCTCCGCTTTGCCTACGGTACAGTCTCTATCGTTGAAGTGGTACACTGGCTGCTGGGGGGAATCAGTAAATGGGTCGTATCGCTGGCCGACCGGATTGGCCGACGGGTGGGAGCAAATAAATCGGAAGCTGTAAGCATTCAGGAGCTGGATGAAGCGATCGATATTCAGACAGATGAAGAAGCCTCGCCCGAAGAAAAAAATATCATGAAGGGTATTGTGAAGTTTGGTACCATTTCGGTCAAACAGATCATGCGCAGCCGGCTGGAGGTAAATGGTGTTGAATACAACAGCGGTTTTGAAACAGTCATAGCCAAGGTGCGTGAGCTGCATTACAGCCGTCTGCCTGTATATAAAGGCAGTATGGATGAAGTAGCCGGCATCATCAATACCAAAGACCTCGTGCCGCACCTGCAGGAAGGTAATGAGTTTGACTGGCGCCAGCTGATGCGGCAGCCCTATTTTGTACCGGAGTCAAAACTGATTGCAGACCTGCTGCGCGATTTTCAGCAAAGACGCATTCATTTTGCCGTGGTGGTAGATGAATTTGGCGGCACCAGTGGCATCGTAACCATGGAAGATATAATGGAAGAAGTAATTGGCGACATTCATGACGAGTATGATGAAGAAGTATCGCGCGATAAAAAAATAGATAATAATACCTACGTCTTCGAGGGCAAAACAATGATTCACGATGTATGCAAAATGATGCACCTGCCTCAGGATACATTTGATAAAGTACGGGGCGAAAGCGAATCGGTAGGAGGGCTGGTGCTCGAACTGGCCGGAGAGTTTCCCAAAGTAAATGATGTGGTAACCAGCGGAGACTTTAACTTTACCGTGCTGGAAGCAGCCAGCAATCGTGTACAACTGGTGCAGGTCACCATACGCGGAAAAGAATAAAAAAGTGCCTGATACAGGCCAATCAAAAGAATGGACATAATGAGCACAGGCATTTTGAAGAAAACCCTTGGGGCTGTGGTGGTATTGATTGCACTAGCAGCCTGCAATTCTCCGTATACCTACAAGAAAAAAGGTTATTTCAGAATCGATTTCCCTCAAAAAGAGTATCAGCTGTTTGATGAGCCCGGTTATCCCTACACCTTTGAATATCCCACCTATGCACAGGTAAAAAGGGACACCTCTTTTTTTGATACAAAAGCCGGCGACTGGTGGGTGAATATTGATGTGCCCCGCCTGCATGGCCGTATTTATATCAGCTACAAGCCGGTACGCAGCAGTACCGGTTTCGATTCGCTGGTGAGTGATGGCTTTAAACTGGCCTACAAACAACACACGGAAATATCAACCGGTATAGAAGACAGTGTAATGACCACGCCTAATGGAGTAGAAGGTATCTTTTTTTCATTGCGCGGCAATACGGCTACTGCCAACCAGTTTTTCCTTACTGACTCAACACGCCATTTTCTGCGGGGTGCCCTGTATTTTGATGCTACGCCAAATGAAGACTCGCTCAGTGTTGTCAATAATTTTCTTAAAGAAGATCTGCGGCATTTGATTAATACGCTGAAGTGGCGATAAGAAAAGTATAAAAGGTTTAATAAGTTTAAAGAGTATAAAGAGAACACATATCTGCTAATTTGCCATGCTTAACCTTTTAAATACTTTAAACTTATTAAACCCTTTATACTTGTTTTCAGTGTAATTATAACATAAAGAAACATCTACAAATATCGTTACATGACCCGCCTACTGCTTTCACTTATACTGCTTACATCCATACTTCCTGTTTTTGGTCAACAGGCTGCTGCAATAGATTCCATGCGGCTGGCAGTGAGTCATGCCAAAACCACAGAAGGCAAAGCATACTGGATGGATATGCTGGCACGTACGCTTATGAGCGTTGACCTGGCTCAATCCGAAAAGGCGGGGCAGGAACTTATTGAGCTGGCAGAAGAGTCGAGAGACCGTAAGCTGATGATATTTGCCTACCGGTCGAGTGCGATACGTTACAGCTACTATGGAGGACAAAAAGAGTATACAGAGAAAAGTATCTCCTACTATAATAAAGCACTGAACATTGCGCGGGATAATAAACTGGATGCCGAAACCGGTGGTATATTGTTGCGACTGGCCAATGTATACCTGATGGTACCCGACAAGGATAAAGCATTGGGATATGCCAATCAGGGCGCCTCCATTATTTCTACGCTCAATAACGACAGCCTGCAGGTAGAAACCGAAAATACATTTGGTCAGGTATATCTGTTTCGTAACGAAAGAATACTGGCGCTGCGTCATTACCTCACCGCATTGCGGCTGGCAGAGTCATTGAAGGAGGGCAGCGATGATGCCAGGTCAAGAAAGAATGAGATACTGCGGAAATGTTATATGCATCTGAGTACTTTTTATACAGCCATAGAGGCGTATGATAAAGCGATTGACAATGCCCTGCTTGCGTATAAGACGCTGGATAATATTCGGGAAAAAAATGTACCCTACCAACGGGCTATTGACCTCAATGGAATAGGCAACCTCCATGCTTACAATAACAACCCCGAGCTGGCCATGCAGTACTTCAGACGATCTATAGCCCTGGCCGATACCCTTCATTTCACTAACCTGAAAGTACCGGGCTATACCAGCCTGCTCAATCAGTACCTGCGTATCAATCAGCCCGGGAAAGCGCTGGAATTTATGGAGTCTGCCGAGGGAAAAAGCTTACAGGACTTCATGCGGAATTTTGGTATGGCCAGTATTATCGACCAGGCCTATGGTGTGGTGTATACGGAAAATGGCAAATATGATTCCGCGCGGGTGCGCCTGCAAAGAGCTGTTCCCTATTTTGAAAATCAGGCCAACGACAACAACCGCATCTATTTCTATACACAGCAGGCCCGTTTCTATACCCGTACCGGCCAGTTTCAGGAGGCTATTAGCACCTATCAGAAAATGAAAGAGCTGAGCGATAAGATAGGAGAAATAAAAATGGCCACCCTGGCAGCACAGATGCTCGATTCTTTATATGGAGTAACGGGTAATTATCAGCAGGCAATGAAGTACAATAGTCTTTATCATTTGTATAAGGACAGCAGTGCCAAACTGAGCCGCGAAAAGGAGATTACCCAGGTAGAAGCCGCCGATGAGCAGTTGCGCCAGGCACGGATAGAACGCGAACAACTGGAAGCCAAACGTAAACGCTACAATATTCAATACCTGGCCATCACTGTAGGCATTGCCGGTGTGTTTATCGTAATGGTTATGCTGGGCATGTTTAAGGTATCGGCTACCACCATCAAGCTGGTTGGTTTTTTTGCCTTTTTGATGTTCTTTGAATTTATATTTCTCATTCTTAAAAAGAACATAGCCGGTATTACGCAGGGCGAACCCTGGAAGGATCTGCTGTTTATGATCGGCCTGGCTGCATTGCTATTGCCACTGCATCACTGGCTGGAGCATAAAGTGATTCATTATCTTACCTCGCATAACCGGCTTACCTCTTCCGGTAAGGGACTGCTCAACAGGCTGAAAGGTAACCGCAACCTGCCGTCAGGAGACGACCAGCACTCCTAGGGGGAGGCCATCTTGCCAACTAAAGAATTATCTTTGCCCCAAAACGAGGCAGGTGATTGTAATTGATAATAAGCTGATAAGTGACGATATTATCGAAAAAAAGTTTGTGTGTGATCTGGGGCGTTGCAAAGGAGGCTGCTGTGAGGATGGTGATGCCGGGGCTCCGCTGGAGCGGGCAGAACTGGCCCTGGTACAGGAGTATTATGAAGTGGTGAAACCCTACCTTCCCCAGGCTGCAATCAAAGAAATAGAGCAAAGGGGATTTTATGAGTATAATCGTGACTTTGGTTGGGTGACACCCACACTGCCCAGCGATAATGAGATTTGTGTGTATGCATTCCGGGAAAAAGAAGGCCTTATCAAATGCGCTTTTGAGCAGGCCTACTACGATGGCAAAATCCCCTGGAAAAAACCGATAAGCTGCCATCTCTATCCTATTATTGCCAAAAAAGGGGCGCATGGCGATTACGACCGTGTAAACTATGAACCACGTGAGGTATTGTGCCGCCCCGCCTGCGCACTGGGTGAGCAGTTGCAGGTGCCGGTTTATAAATTTCTGAAAGAGCCGTTGATCCGCAAGTATGGCACAGAATTTTATGAAGCACTCGACACCATTGCACGTACCTATTACGAAAAAGATCAAACAGACGAAAACCAGTAAATATATTTCTTGTGAAAGAAACAGCTGCAAATTTTAAAGCCCGCTCTACCGTGAAAGCTACCGACCGCATTCACCGCAGAGTTATCAATTTTAATATCGGCCGCTACAATGCTGTAGTGCCTAAGGGGAAGGAACAGTTTGCAGATCTGTCTACCGCACGGGAGCGGGCCAAAAACCTGAAATGGCGTGCCATAGAAAGCCTCGATACACAACTGGAAAATTTTGAAGCGATGATCACCCGCAGGGGCGCACGTGTGGTATGGGCCAACGATGCCAGTGAAGCCCTGGATGAAATTGGAAGAATTTGTGCCGAAAAAAACTGTAAAACGCTGGTGAAGAGTAAAAGCATGGTGACAGAAGAAATACACCTCAATGCTTATCTCGAAAAACAGGGAATTGAAAGTGTGGAGACAGACCTGGGTGAATATATTCAGCAACTGGATGGTGAGCCGCCTTATCATATTGTAACACCCGCCATGCACAAAAGCAAGGAAGATATTGCTAAACTTTTTTCCGAAAAACTGGGTACCGATCCGGGCCTCACACCCGAACAATTAACCCTGGTGGCCAGAGATGTACTTCGCAGAAAATATGTACAGGCCGAAGTAGGTGTAACCGGGGCTAATTTTATAATAGCAGATATTGGCGGTATTGCCGTTACAGAAAACGAAGGAAACGGACGCCTGAGCTGCTCTATGCCTAAAACGCATATTGTAATCGTAGGTATTGAAAAAGTGATTCCTTCGCTTACCGATCTCGCTCTGTTCTGGCCACTGCTCGCCACTTTTGGTACCGGCCAGCGAATTACCTCTTATAATACGATTGTGACCGGTCCGCGGCAACCCGGCGAAACCGATGGCCCCGACGAAATGATTGTTATCCTGCTCGACAATGGACGTACCAATATTCTGGCCAACGAAAAACAACGCGAAAGCCTTTATTGCATCCGTTGCGGCGCCTGCCTCAACGCCTGCCCGGTATATAAAAATATTGGTGGTCATACCTATGCGGCTACCTATAGCGGACCCATTGGCTCAGTGATTACGCCGCACCTCAAAGGCATGGACGAATGGAAACACCTGAGCTATGCCTCTTCGCTGTGTGGCAACTGTACCGAAGTATGTGCTGTAAAGATCAATCTGCATGAGCTGCTGCTCGAAAACAGGCATGAAGCAGTAGAGTCGGGGAGCAGTACTTTTGCTGAGCGGATGGCCTGGAAAATGTGGCGGCAGGGCATGCTGCGGCGCAGCTGGATGAATATGGCCAGCGGATCCATTAAGAACTGGGTCGTCAACAGTCTGGTAAAAGGCTGGTCAGTTAATCGCTCTCCCATGCATTTCCCCAAAAAATCTTTCAATGAGCAGTGGAAAGAGCGGCATTCCAAAGACAAATAAGTAAACGTGCTTTTATATGCGCCAGTCATAACACCACGACTTCGTTACATGGCCAGTTTTGCAGGAACCATGATAACGGGTCAGCCACTGGCACTGACGGATAATAATACCGAAGCGCAGCACTACCAGGGGCCATTGATCAACTACAGCAGCAACCGCGTTCGCCAGCTGGAATATCACATCTATCCGCAGGGATTACTCTTCGAAACCGGTATTAAAGCAATAAAGCCCGAAGTGACGGTTGAAGAGGAGTTACCTGTGTTTTTCCGCACAGCCGGTCAGCATGCTTTTGATGTGCTCGCTGCTTCCTTTTACCTGATCAGCCGCTACGAAGAATATCTGCCTTTTACACCCGATAGTTATGGTCGCTTTGATCACCGCCATTCACTTGCCTGGCAGGCTCAGTTTCTTGACCGTCCGCTGGTAAATGAATGGATGAATCAACTGCGGACGAAGCTGGCACAACAGTTTGGTACCTTACCCCAGCCCCCGCGGCCGGTTTCGTTTCTGCCTACTTACGATATTGATATTGCCTGGTCATACCTGCATAAGGGTTGGCTGCGTACGCTTGGTGGCGGCATGGCTGCGCTGATAAAGGGAAACTGGAAAAAGCTTAAAGAACGTCTGCAGGTATTGAGAGGGCGGGTTAAAGACCCCTTTGATGCCTATGGCTGGATGAACCAGCTGCATGAACGGTTAAAACTCAAACCGTACTATTTTTTCCTGCTGGCCCCGCAACGCGGGCGGTATGATAAAAATATTTCACCAACACATAAAGCCATGCAGGCACTGATAGCAGATCATCTGATCAGGTATCCTGTAGGTATACACCCTTCGTGGCGAAGTGGTGATAATCCTGCTCAGCTGCAAACAGAACTTCAGCTGCTGGCGCAACTGAGCGGCCAGGCCGTGCAGTCGTCGCGGCAGCATTATATCCGGATGCAACTGCCACAAACCTACCGGCGCCTGGCCGCAGCCGGCATTGGCTTCGACTTTTCGATGGGTTATGGAAGTATTAATGGCTTTCGCGCATCGGTGGCTTCGCCCTATTACTGGTATGACCTGGAAAAAGAAGAACAAACCTCCTTACTGCTCTTCCCGTTCTGCTTTATGGAAGCCAATTCTTTTTATGAGCAGAAGAATACGGCTCAGCAGGCGCTGGCTGAAATGAGACATTACCGGCATGTTGTTGCCGGCGTCAACGGCACACTCATTACTATCTGGCACAATAACTTTTTAGGCACCGATGCCGCTCTGCAGGAGTGGAAACAGATTTATCAGACCTTCCTCGAAGAAACTGCGGCTACCAGCCAGCCTGCTTTTTAAACACCCTCTGTTTCCGGTTGCTCAGGCGGGGGAATTGTTTTAAAGGCACGGTTTACCATAAACACACCCAATAGTGTTACCGCTCCCCCAATTGCAATAAACAAGGTAAGCGGCTCTTCAAAAATGAGCCAGCCCAGTAATACTGCTACTACCGGATTAATGTAAGCATAGATAGAGGTCTGCTCGGCCGGCAGGCGTTGCAGGGCATATATATAGGCAATGAAGGAAATTACGGAACCAAAGACTACCAGGTAGGCAATAGCCAGCCACGACTGCCAGGGTATGGATGAAAAAGGAATAACCGGTTTGGTGTGTGGTACATGCACCAGTTGCGTAATCAGTGTAGTGAGCATACCGGAGATTACCATCTGCAGTCCAAGACTGAGATAAGGATTGAAACGGGCCGCCTGTTTTTTGGTATATAGTGTGCCAAAGGCCCAGGTCCAGGTGGCAATCAGCGAAAGAATAATACCAAAAAGAAAATCGGGATTCAGGAAATCGGCCAGATGCTCATAAAAGATGATGCAAATACCGGCAAAGCCAATCAGCAATCCCCATACTGCCCGAAGGGGCATACGCTCACTGGAAGAGAATAGCCCGATTATTACCAGCCATAGCGGAAAAATAGCGGCAATGATAGACCCAAGGCCAGCGGATATGTATTGGATGCCCCATGTACTGAGTCCGTTGCTGAGTGTAAAATTGAGCAGGCTTAATACGATGACAGCCCACCACTCACGTCCACGCGGTAGTTGCATGCCTTTTGCCAGGAAGAATACCACATAACACAATCCTCCCAGAAACTGCCGTATACCGGCAAGCTGCAGGGCTGGCATATACCGGATGCCGGCTTTGGAAGCGATCCATGTAGTGCCCCAGAAGAAACAAACAAGTGCCAGCGCAAAGATGGCCCGGGCCCTTGTTCCCTTACGGTGAATCGTAAGCGGATTAAAAGCACCCAGCTGCTTCAGCGTATGGCTGGTATGCGATAAGGTTTTATGTAGTTCAAATCGGGGCATAGTGTGACGATGAAAGTCTTTTGACTTTCCCGGAGCAAAGCAAGGTGCAACATCCGTTGCAGCATTAATGCTTAAAATGCCGCAGACCGGTAATCACCATAGCCAGGTTATGTTGCTTGCAGTACTCGATCGAGTCATTATCGCGAATGGAACCACCAGGTTGAATAAAGGCCTGAATACCGGCCTCATGGCCCAGTTGCACACAATCATTGAACGGGAAAAAGGCATCGCTGGCGAGTACAGCACCATTCAGATCAAAGTTGAACTGACGGGCTTTTTCGATGGACTGACGAAGTGAATCGATGCGGCTGGTTTGCCCGCAGCCTTTTCCGATCAGTTGCTTGTTTTTTACCAGTGCAATAGCATTTGATTTCAGGTGTTTGCAAATGAGATTGGCAAACAGCAGATCGTCTTTTTCGGCAGCGGTGGTGTTGCGGCCGCCTGCTTCCTTCCAGTCTGCATAGTTGCCTTCATCTGTACCCTGTACCAGTACGCCGTTAAGTACCGATTTGTATTGCACTGTGCGCTGAGGCTGTGCTTTCAGCTGCAGTAGTATCCTGTTTTTCTTTGAACGGAGAATAGCAAGTGCATCTTCATCAAAAGCGGGAGCAATGAGTACTTCAAAAAAGATTTCATTGATAGCTTCTGCGGTGGCCTTATCAATAGTACCATTAGTAACGAGTACACCACCGAAAGCACTTTCAGGATCGCCGGCCAGTGCAGCGTCCCAGCTTTCTTTGCTGCTGGCTCTGCTGGCCACTCCGCAAACATTGGTATGTTTAATTATTCCGAATGTAACGGCCGTGTTATCAGGAAACTCATTGATAAGCTGGTAAGCCGCATCTACATCCACAAAATTATTGTAGGAAAGTTCTTTGCCGTTCAACTGCTCAAAAAGCTGGCTGGCATTTCCATAAAATATGCCGGTCTGATGAGGATTTTCGCCATAACGCATGATTTTGGGATCGGCCAGTGACTCCAGAAAGTACTGACCATTTTCGGCATTGAAGTAGCGGGCAATAGCTACATCATAATGTGCTACGATCTCAAAAGCACGGGCGGCAAAATTGCGGCGCTGCTCAATAGTGGTCTCACCTTTTTGATTGCGCAGCAGTTCTTCCACTTCTGCATAATCTTTTTTTGCAGCTACCACCAGCACATCTTTAAAATTTTTGGCTGCACCGCGGATCATGGATGGTCCACCGATATCAACTTTTTCAATGATAAGCTTTTCATCGCTGGTGCTGGCTACTGTTTCTTCAAACGGATACAAATCCACAATCACCAGGTCTATTACCGGAATATTATATTGCTGCATTTCCTGCACATCCGTCTCATTGTCGCGCCGGCCAAGAATACCGCCAAATACGGCAGGATGCAGCGTTTTTACACGACCTCCTAAAATAGAAGGGTAGGTGGTAAGCTGCTCAACCGGCACCACAGTAATATTCAGTTTTTCGATGAATTGCTGGGTGCCACCGGTAGAATAGATGGTCACTCCCAGTTCTGCCAGTTGTTTTACCAGGGGTTCGAGGCCGTCTTTATAAAAAACGGAAATGAGTGCAGATTCAATTTTTTTGTTCATACAAGATGTGATTAAAGCGGCGTGCAACCGTGCTCCGGGCTGTCATACTGATCTGTGCAGGCACCGGGTTTGCTGTGTGAGGCGCAAAGGTAAGCTACCGCTGCCTCATCACAAAAGCGCCATCGCTTTTAACGGCATGAAATGCGATAGAATGAAGCCGGCAGTAACGGCGCCATTGCTCCACAGCCCTGTTGCTGAGGGTGCTGGTGGCGATCACCTGCTTTAGGCGGCCCGTCTGTATCAGCTGCTGCAGGCTGCTATCTGCCCGCGAGGTCAGTACCAGTATATCAATAGCCTGCATGCTGTCAGCGGACGGCAACGGTAGCCGCCCGGCTATCCATATGCGTTCCCCACGCCAGCTGATGCAATGCTGTTTCCATTTCAGTCCCGCCACGGTTGCTGCAGGCCGGGCATTGTACAGGGCCCGACTGCCATCGAGATAATAAGAAAGACTGCCCGCCCCGCTGGTATCGTGCCAGCTGGCATACCGGGTGCCATTAATAAAATCGATGACCACGGCGCGCGGGCTGTTGTAAACAATAAACAGCTGTTGACGCTGCCGCTCTATCTGGCTGTGCCGTAAAAGTCCCCATAATACAATACAACTACCCAAGGTGAACCAGGCATAGTAACGGGATTTTTTCAGCCAGGCCCTGGCCATCAACAGCAGTATCAGCATAAGGCAGGTAGCTTCAGTGACGGTAAGCTGAATACTGTGGGTAAGGGCATAAGGCAGCTTTTCAATATACCGGACTGTTGCATTCATCAGCCAGATGAGCCAGTTCAATGCACTGCCCAGAACTATGGCTGCAGGCGGCAGCAGGGCGGCGAGACAAAGCAGGATCTCGCCCATGAGAATGAGACTGGAAAACGGTACAATAAGCAGGTTGGCCACGAGGAAATAGTTGGGAAACTGGTGAAACTGATAAAGGCATACAGGTAGCGTAAGCAACTGGGCGGCGAGGGTTACCGCACACATTTTCCAAATCAAATCGAGTGGTTTCCATTTAATGTATATAAGCTGATAAACCGGTTGCATAAACAGGATCAAACTGGTTACAGCAAGAAATGATAATTGAAACCCGATATCCCATAACCAATAGGGCTGATAACAAAGCATCAGGAAGGCCGCAAGGGCCAGTGAGTTATAGATGGCGTGTTTGCGTGACAGGGACTCGCCCAGGATCAGGATGGTAAACATTACAGCCGAACGCAGGACAGAGGCCTGCGCACCAGCCAGCAAACTGAATATCCAGAGTGCTGTTATCTGCAAAAGGGGACTAAACAATCGCCAGCGGCCATGCCGGGGAAGAAAGGCACAGACCTTTTTCAACAGCCAGTAAATAAGTCCCAGGTGCAGCCCTGATATAGCTATGATGTGAACAATACCGGTATTGGTATAAGACTGGACCAACTCACGATCGAGGTTGTCTTTGTAACCGATGAGCAGTGCCTCTGCCAGACCAGCTTCTTTTTTGCCGGGAATATATTTGTCGAGCGTATGTATAATCCAGTTGCGGCAGCGCACAAGCCACTGACTAAAGCGGGAATTGTAGTTGCCGGGTTTAATGACGTAATCGCCGGGCTGCAGATAAAGCTGATGTGTGACGCCGTTGAAGAGACTGTAGCGGGCATAATCAAAGGCACCGGGGTTGCCGGTGCTGGTAACCGGCTGCGGGATAGCGCGCGTCAATAATAAGGTACCCGCCGGGAGCCCGTTAAAGCTGCTGTCGCGGGCAAAATAAATCCACAGCAGGGCCTGAGTCTGCTGGATTTTATCAGGTGAGATCAGCCGGTTTAAACGCGCCAGTGCTTTCCAGGAGTTTGGTCGCTGCATAGTTGTGTCCTGTAATATCAGCTCAAGTTTTTCGGCGCCTGTATAATTTTTTTGGATTGATAGCGGATGGTGATGCGGATTTTTGTGCCAGGCAAGTAAGGCGCCAGCACAGATGAGGCAGATGCAAAGCAGGAATCCTGCTGCTGCACGCCATCTGTATCTTTTTGCCGGTGGCAGTAGCCGGAGGAATAAAAATAGCAGTATGGATATACCTCCGCATAACCAGAGCGGGGAAGGCGGCAATTTATATTGCCATTGGAGGTAGATGCCGGGAGCAAAGGAAAACAACAAGCGTACTGCCGGCAACCCTCTCCATACAGGTATGATAAATTTTCTGGCCACTGCAAAGATTATGGCCTCGGAATGATCTTACAAAGGGAAAAACCTCAGTAATTAATGGGAAAAAAACTTTGCGATATAGGCTATTTGTGCAGCGTGGTAGATATTGTGTTGTATAAGACCGTTCAGTAAGAACCGGAAGTTGTAGTGGCGGAAATCGACCTGCTCATCCAAAAAGCTGTCGGGCATTCCGTTAAGGGTGGTTATAAGGCTTTCGTGGGCTGCCTCGAGCCGGCGCAGGCCTTCTTCCCAGTCATGGGTGCCGGGGTCGATGGGGTCCCAGTCATGTGATTCAAACCAGGCCAGGTCCTGTAATTGATCCCTTTGCACTCTTTTAAGGGCAAATTCGGCCCAGTTCACCATATGAAAAAGAAGCTGGGCGGGAGAATGACCATTGTGCCCCGGATTTTTAAAGGCGATTGCCGGGGGAACTTTCCGTAACAGTTCATATACGGGCAGGCCATACCAGGGGGTTCCGGCCAGCGATTGCTGGAGGCTACGCAATAAAGAACTGATCTCGGAGTCCATGTTTTTTTTTGCCAAAAATACAGGCAAATGGGTAGGCTATTCCCCACATTTTTACTATACGGCTTTAAAGTCATTATTTTACCCCCGATTTTCACCCTTTTTTTCCCATAAAAATACCCCGTAATTTTCACGGTATTTATTTCATATTTTACCCGTTTTTTTTGTGTTTTTTCCCCATAGATTGCTGGTAATCTTCGTTATACGAATATGTTTAATTCATAATTAATTGATTGCCTATTCATTGTAGAAAGGTTTGAGCGGGCCTCCGGGATAGCTTTACGGCATCATCATTTTAATCAACCCTCAAAATCTTAAGGCAATGGTAGAAGCTCAAAAAAAATCAGTAAAAGTTGGCAAATTGGTTAACACTGCCCATGTAGACACCGCTATTAAAAATTACAAGCGTGAGCGTTGGGCACAGAATTCAGAAAGACTTGGCAAAGAAGACTCGCTGAGTGTATGGTATTCAGTAGAGGAGCTGCAGCAGTTCCTGGAGATGGCTAAAGATCATGGCGCAGATGGTATCCGCATGTACTTTGGCGCTTATAGCGAAGATTATGCAGATCAGCCACTGTTTGCCGGTCGTCAGACCGTAATGCTGGTAGCAACGAAAGAGAAAGAGACCGCAGACGGTACTTATAACAAGGATGTTTATATTAATACAGACAATGGAACCTCTATCCTGGCTTACAATGCAGGTCGGCTTTGCCCTCCTCTTTGTTCAGGATTTGGCGGTGGCGGTTACGACGAAATTGGAATCACGATTGTAGATAAAGGCGACAAAGGCATGGTAGTAGCTTAATCTTATTCTGATTCCCGAAAAACCTAAACCTCCTTAGTAATAAGGAGGTTTTATTTTTTATTGCGCTACCTTTAGTTGGTTATTATATATCTATGCAAAACCTACCGGTATATTTTTATTTTATTGCGCTTTGTCTGCTGGTAAGCCTTACCAGTTTTTTTATAAAACCCCGGGCCGAATTGTATTTGCGTGTGTTTACGCCATTCCTGCTGCTTACGCTTACTATTGAAATGATTTGTGACCGGTTATTTAATAAAGGGATACCCAACGTAGATATCTATAATTATTTTACCGCTTTCGAATTCGTATTTTACATGTTTGCCGTGCGGTTGATGATGGAAAGTAAACGTGTAAAACAGATCATACTCATAGCTATATTAGCATATACTGTGGCGGTGATAATTAATATTCAATTTGTCCTTGGCCGCTTCGAATTTCACACCATTACCTACTCTATAGGCTGCCTGCTGGTCGCCACCTGCTGTATTTTTTATTTCCTGGAATTATTCCGCCGTCCCAAATCAGTCAATCTGATGCGTATTCCCGCCTTCTGGATCTGCTCCGGCCTCCTGTTTTTTTATTGCAGCAGTTTTCCTCTCTTCAGCCTGGTGAACCTTTGGGGGAAAATTTCTCCCATAATTAATAAAAACTTTGGTGCAATTATCTCAATTCTGAATATTTTCCTTTATTCGCTTTTTACGATAGCCTTCCTATGCAGAATCAGACGCCGGAAATATATTTTATAATCGTAATCGGCATTGCGCTGGGGTTACTGCTGGTGGGATTTATCATCACCACGCTGTTGCTATACCAGCGGCGCCAGCAAAGGCAGGAACAGGAAATGGAACGTTTGAAAGATGCATACGAGAAGGAAGAACTTCGCTCGCAACTCGAGATACAGGAAAATACCTTCAAGTCTATAGCCCAGGAGCTGCATGACAATATCGGTCAGATGCTTTCTGTGGTCAAATTGTCATTATCTGTATTGCCCATCGAAAAAGAACATAAAGCCTACGACCAAATCGAAAACTCCCGTCAGATTCTGAATAAAGCAATTTTCGATCTTTCCAATCTTACCAAAAGCCTGCATACCGACCGTATTGCACAGGTGGGTCTGGCAGATTCTATCCGGTTCGAGTCTTATGCACTCAACAAGACCGGTATCGTAGAAGTCAAATTTGAGCTCAATGGGCTGGAACAACAGCTTGATGACCAGAAATCAATTTTTCTCTTCCGTATTTTTCAGGAAGCCATGAACAATGTGCTGAAACATGCAAAGGCTACCGAGGTACAAGTGATTCTCAATTACTTAGATAATATTTTCACACTCGAAATCAGGGATAATGGCCTTGGTTTCAACGTGGCAGAAAAGCGCCAGTCTGCTGATTCTTTCAGTGGTGTCGGATTAAAAAGTATTTTTAACCGGGCCAAACTCATCGGTGCCGATCTCAGCATCGATAGCAAACCCGGAACCGGCACTAGGATATTGATAGAACTTCCCCTGGAAGAAGAGGAATAACAGTCATGGCAAAAGCAACAAAAAAAATTCAGGTGGGCATCGCAGATGACCATAGCCTTCTGCGGAATGCACTCGCCAACCTGATCAATACTTTCGAAGGATACAGCATCTTGTTTGAAGCCGATAATGGCAAAGACCTGCGCAATAAGATTATGCAGCATATGGTACCCGATATAGTGCTGCTCGATGTGAATATGCCGGAGATGGATGGCTTCGAAACCACTCAATGGCTTCACAAAAATTATCCGCATATACGCGTACTGGCCCTGTCAATGCTGAGCGATGAAAAAACAATCATCAAAATGTTCAGACTTGGCGCCAAGGGCTACCTGCTCAAAAATGCAGAACCTGCAGAATTGCGTGAAGCACTGGATTCGCTGATGGATAAAAATGTATATCTGTCAGAGTACGTATCCGGAAAACTGGTCAGTGGCCTGCAGCAGACAGATCTCGAAGCCAGTAGCCGCGAAGTGGTACTGAATGAAAAAGAGCGGGAATTTCTCCGCTGGGTATGCTCCGAACTTTCGTATAAGGATATTGCCGCAAAAATGTATATCAGCGCCCGCACAGCCGATGACTACCGGCAATCGCTATTCAATAAACTCAAAGTACACAGCCGGGTAGGGCTGGTGATGTATGCGATCAAGCACGGGATTGTCGAAGTATAGTGGAGGCAGAAGTAGAGGTTAAAAGGTATAAGGTGAAAGGTAAAAAGGTTTAAACGTTTAAAGGTCTATAAAGAGGAGAAACAAAGTATACCTTCCTCCTCTTTATCATCTTGTATTAATCAATCTTGTACTCCCTTTACCTTTCACCTTATACCTTTTAACCTTACTTACTCAGGTACATACTTCTGTCCTTATACAACTGTCTGAAATAAGGATCACGAAGGTCTTTTACAAAACGAATGGCTTCTCCGGTCGACTTCATCTCGGGTCCGAGCTCCTTATTTACACCGGGGAATTTGTTGAAGCTGAATACCGGCTCCTTGATCGCAAAACCAGCCAGTTTTTTCTCAAACCGGAAGTCGGTAAGCTTACTGGCGCCAATCATCACCTTGGTGGCAATATTGAGATAGGGAATCTGGTATGCTTTGGCAATAAACGGTGTGGTACGCGATGCACGTGGGTTGGCTTCAATCACAAACACTTTACCATCTTTGATGGCAAACTGAATATTGATCAGGCCGCGGATATTGAGTGCACGTGCTATCTTTTCTGAGTAATACTCCATGGTAGTTACTTCCATGGGCGAGAGGTTGAAGGCTGGCAGCACGGCATGGCTGTCGCCGCTATGGATACCCGCGGGTTCAATATGCTCCATCACCCCCATTACGTGGAAGTTTTCTCCATCAAAAATGGCATCTACTTCCGCCTCCTGGCAACGATCCAGGAAATGATCAATCAGAATCTTGTTGCCGGGAATATGTTTCAGCAGGCTTACTACAGCATTTTCCACTTCGTCATCATTGATCACAATCCGCATACGCTGTCCGCCCAGTACATACGAAGGCCGCACCAGTACCGGATAACCTACTTTGTTGGCCACTGTGATAGCCTCGTCTACATCGTAGGCAGTGCCATAATCGGGGTAAGGAATGCCCAGTTCTTTGAGCAGATCACTGAAGCGTCCGCGGTCTTCGGCAATATCCATACTGTCGAAAGAAGTACCGATGATAGGAATGCCTTTTTCATGGAGCCGCTCGGCCAGCTTCAGTGCTGTTTGTCCGCCCAGCTGTACGATCACACCTTCGGGCTTTTCATGTTCTATGATTTCCCACAGGTGCTCCCAGTATACGGGTTCGAAGTAGAGTTTGTCTGCAATATCGAAATCGGTTGATACGGTTTCCGGATTACAGTTGACCATGATGGCTTCATAGCCGGCTTCTTTAATAGCCAGCAGTCCATGTACGCAGCAGTAGTCAAACTCAATACCCTGACCAATCCGGTTGGGTCCCGAGCCCAGTACAATTATTTTCTTTTTATCTGATACGCGGCTCTCATTGATGTTGCCGCCTTCAAAAGAAGAATAGAAATAAGGAGTGCGTGCTTCAAATTCGGCACTGCAGGTGTCTACCATTTTGTAAACACGGGTGATGCCCAGTTCTTTCCGGCGTTGATAGATATCTTCTTCGTTGCCGTGGCCAATAATCCGGCTTATTTGCTCATCGCTGAAGCCATTTACCTTGGCTTCGCGCAGCAATTCTTCAGGCAGGGTAGTCAGATCATATTTCTCCAGGCGTTTTTCGAGGTTTACGATCTTCTGGATTTCATAAAGAAACCAGCGGTCAATGCCATTGGTAGCTTTAGATATCGTACCTACAGAGATGCCGGCCATGAGCGCATCCTTGATCCGGAAGAGGCGATCCCATTTCGGGGTCTTGATATATTCCAGCAGATCGTCGGCATGCATAAGACTTTTACCATAATAGCCCAGGCCAACTGCATTATTTTCCAGGCTCTGGCAGGCTTTCTGGATAGCTTCGGTAAAGCTGCGGCCAATGGCCATTACTTCGCCCACACTTTTCATCTGCAGCCCCAGCGTATCATTGGCTCCTTTGAACTTGTCAAAATTCCAGCGGGGTACTTTTACAATTACATAGTCAAGTGCCGGTTCAAAATAAGCTGAGGTAGTCCGGGTGATCTGGTTTTCCAGTTCATCGAGATTGTAGCCAATAGCCAGTTTGGCGGCAATTTTAGCGATGGGATACCCTGTGGCTTTAGAGGCCAGAGCCGAAGATCGGCTTACCCGCGGGTTGATCTCAATGGCAATGATCTCTTCTGTATCGGGATTAAGTGCAAACTGCACGTTGCAACCGCCGGCAAAATTACCCAGGTCGCGCATCATGCGGATGGCCGTATTGCGCATCAGCTGCATGGCTGTATCGCTCAGGGTCATAGCCGGTGCCACAGTAATGGAGTCGCCGGTATGTACACCCATGGGATCAAAATTTTCAACCGTACAAATGATACATACATTGTCGGCCGCATCTCGCAGCAGCTCCAGCTCAAACTCTTTCCAGCCCAGTACAGCTTTTTCTACCAGTACTTCATGTATGGGTGAGGCCTGCAGGCCGCGGTTCAGTGCTTCGTCGAGGTCGTTTTTATCATGTACAAATCCACCACCGGTACCACCCAGGGTAAAAGAAGGGCGTATTACCAGCGGGAAACCGATTTGCTGTGCAAATTCCTTTCCTTCCAGAAAAGAGTTGGCTGTTTTGGCAGTAGCTACAGGTACGCCCAATGCGATCATCCACTGGCGGAATTTTTCGCGGTCTTCTGCTTTGTCAATAGCTTTAATGTCAACTCCAATCAGCCGTACATTATATTTCTCCCAAAGACCCAGGTCTTCTGCCTCTTTGGCGAGATTGAGCGCCGTTTGGCCACCCATGGTAGGCAATACGGCATCTATCTCATTTTCCTGTAATATTTGTTCAATACTTTCTACGGTCAGGGGCAACAGGTACACTTTTTCTGCCATCATAGGGTCTGTCATGATGGTAGCAGGGTTACTGTTGATCAGGTAAACCTTAATTCCTTCTTCGCGAAGGCTACGTGCGGCCTGGGTTCCGGAATAGTCAAATTCACAGGCCTGACCAATAACAATAGGCCCTGAGCCGATGATCAGGACCGAACGAATGGAAGTATCTTTTGGCATTTTTTAAAACTAGGGGGGTCTGAAAAAACAAATTGCGCAAAAGTAAGGGTTTCGGCCCTTTTTTACGGTCACGATTCAAAGAAATTCCCAAATAAAATGTCGGGTAAAATGAAAAGGAGGGGAAAAGAGAAGGGTACGGATCAAAACTGCCTGGCTGCCAGTGGGATCAGGCCAGGCCCTATAATATATTATATATGGACATCCATACAGATCAGCTGTGGTAGGCTGTCAGTTCAAATTCGTCCAGGCTTACTTCTACTTCAGTATCTGCAGAAGCGATCACAGCTTTTTTCTCTTCAGCTTTATTCTTCATTTTGGCCATCCAGCGCTGACGCACTTCCTGGCCTTTAAAAATGCCGATAAAAAGCCCTGCTACAAATAATGCCGTGTAAATAATCTTTTTCATACGCTTCATTTTAAAAATCCATAACTGCCTATGCAAACTAAAATATCGTGCCACTTTTACCAATACCACATTAATGGTATTTTAATTTAGATGACAGTTGACAGTAAACAGTTGTCTGCAATGCAAACCAAAGTAGGTGACATGAAGTTTGGCTGTCAGTGATAATGTTTTCTTAAAAGATTAAACTTTACTTTAAAGAGCTGTCATCTGTTTACTGTCAACTGTCATCCACACACGATCCCTTAAATTTGCAGATGCTCAGAATCATTGTTTTGGCTGGTTTTTTCCTGGGCCTCAGTGCTGCCACTTTTGCCCAGACACCTGCCTACCCCAAAGGATACTTTCGCTGGCCCCTTAATCTGAATCCCGAAATTGTGGCTAACCTGGGTGAGCTGCGCAGTAACCACTGGCATATGGGACTGGATATTCGCACAGCACAAAAAGTAAATCAGCTGGTTTATGCAGCAGCAGACGGATACATTGCATCCATTGGTATCAGGCCACTGAGTTTCGGACGTTTTATAGTGATCAATCATCCCAATGGGCTATCAACGCTATATGCCCACCTCAATGATTTTGCCCCCGAACTGGAAGCCTATGTTACCCGTCAGCAGTACGAACGTGAAAGCTGGGCTGTAGAGTTGAATTTTACGCCCGATCAGTTTCCGGTAAAAAAAGGCAGTTTCATTGCCTATAGCGGTACGACCGGTGGCTCGCAGGGGCCGCATGTGCATTTTGAAATCCGGGATACGAGGTCGGGAAAATGCCTGAACCCGCTTTTATTTGGTATGCCACTGCAGGATCGTGTACCTCCTTCGATCGTAAAGCTGGCTCTCTATGACCGCACTGTGGGAGTATATGAAAGTAAACCACGTATGTTCTCTACAAAAGCCGTAACGGGCGGGCTCACGCTCGCCGGCAATGAATTGGTGCGTACCGGATCAAAAAGGGTGAGCCTGGCTATTCAAACCTATGATCGCATCAGCGGCTCAGCAAACCAGGATGGCGTATATAGAGCGGCACTTTATCTCGACAATGAGCCCCGTATCAATTTTGTCATAGACAGCATTGGCTACGATGAAACACGTTACATGAATGCACATATCGACTATAAGCTGGAAGCCGGCGGAGGTCCGTATCTGCAGCACCTCAGCCGTCTGCCCGGTGACCGCAGCAGCGTTTACCATCCTGCAGCAGCCGATGGCATATTGCTGCTCAACGATACACTTGTGCATGCAGTGCGTGTAGATGTAGATGATGCCTATGGCAACCGCACTACATTGCGGTTTAATCTGCAGTATGACCCTTCCCTGATGGTGGCCTTCCGCCCACCGGTAGTTACCACCGATCCGCAGACGATTTCGGGTGAATTATTTATTCCCAATTATGTAAATGTGCTGGAGCGATCCGATTTTGAACTGTATATGCCCGAGACGGCCATTTATGATACAATTGTTCCTGTATATTATCGCAGCACTGCTTTCGGAACCAATGCTGTTTCGGCCATGCACCAGGTAAATGATCCATCCTTACCCATACATACTCCCATACGCGTACGGATCAAACCCGATTCAAATATTCCATCGGCCTGGCGCGATAAATTGCTGATCGTACGAAGTTATCAAAGCAGCCGTACCGTACGCAAGGCAGAGTGGCAGGGAGAATGGCTGGCAGCCGAGTTTACTGATTTTGGTTACTACCGCGCCTATGTTGATCTTGAACCACCTACAATACTGCCTCCGGGTCGCGGAGATACCATTCTACTCACTGGCAGCCAGATCGCATTTACACCTACAGATAATTTTGGTATAAAAAACTTCCGGGCCGAACTGGATGGCAGCTGGCTGCGTTTTACAAACGACAAGGGACGTACCTGGATCTACCGGTTCGATGAGCGTTGTCCGTACGGAGTACACCAGCTGAAAGTGACAGTAGAAGACCTGGCTGGCAATGTGACGGAAAAAGTATGGTGGTTTAAGAGAGAAGCATACAAAGCGCCTGTAAAAAAAGCGTCTTCCAAAAAGGCTCCGGCCAAAAAAACTCCCGTCAGAAAAAAGACGACTACAAAAAAGAAGTAACTACAATACAGGCAGCAAAAACATCAGTAAATACAAGCATCACATCAGTATATGGCAATCACATTGAAAGAAGGAGATAAAGCGCCTACATTTACCGCACCTGATCAAAACGGGAAAAAAGTAAGTCTGGCAGATTTTAAAGGAAAAAAACTGGTCTTATACTTTTATCCGGAAGATGATACGCCTACCTGCACCATACAGGCCTGCAACCTGCGCGACAACTATGCATTACTGAAGCAGCATGGCTTTGAAGTGGTGGGCGTTAGTCCGGATGAAGCCGGTAAGCACAAAAAGTTTGAAGCAAAGTTTCAGCTGCCGTTTACATTACTGGCTGATACGGAACATAAGATACTGGAGAAATATGGCGTATGGGGCGAGAAGCAGATGTTTGGTCATAAGTATATGGGTGTGCACCGCACCACATTTGTAATAGATGAGAAGGGCGTGATCCGGAAAATATTTCTGCGGCCCAAAAACAAAGCACATGCGGAGGAAATTGTTGCGGCCAGCTGGTAACAATTGCATATAAATAATATGACAAACCGTATCAAACGTATTTATTGCGGCTTGCTGTTTGCCTCGATGGTTTTATTAAATAATGTCTGGGGCCGGCAGCAATCAGAACTGGTACTGGGTACGTATACCTATGCCAGCAATAACCGGTTGAGCAGCCTCGAGGCACTGGCGGGATACCTGCATCGTGAAGCAGGCCTGACGGTTACGGTAAAAAGTTATCCAAACGTTCCCGCTTTGTTAAATGCAATCAGGGCAGACAGTGTACAGCTGGCTGTGCTCAATACGGTGGGTTACCTGTTACAGCAACGCCACGATGCCGGACGTATGATTCCGCTGCTTAACCTCAACCTGGGTATGGATACAGCCACGCAATACGGAGGATGTATCATTGCAGCACGCAGCACAGATATATTACAATTGCCGCAATTGCGTAATGCGGCCAGGTATACATTAGCGCTGGTAGCGCCTTCTTCTACCTCTGGCAACCTGGTGCCACGCTTATTGCTCAACAGCATTGGTATTACAGATGCTGCTTCACGTTTCGATACATACTATGCCGGCACACATCAGCAGGCTGTGGCAGATGTGCTGAGCGGAAAAGCTCAGCTGGCAGGTTGCGGATGTGCTGAGGTAGATACCGCAAAGCTCCGTCACGACTTTGACCGCAAAGCTGTAGTGGTTGCCAGCTTCAATGATATTCCGCTCGGTCCGCTGGCCTACCACCATAGACTTCCAACTGCTGTAGTGCAGAAAGTACAGCAGGCACTGATGCGTATACATGAAAAGGATACTGAAAGCTTCCGGACTTTTTGCAGCGGCTGGACGGAATTCAGAAAAGCAAAAAGTTTTCAGCCGGTGGCTGATCGGGCATATGATCCTTTTCGGCACATGTTTGGCAATAATGAATCGCTCTGGCAATTGATTCAATAACCCGGATACCGGGGCAACGCAGTTGCGGCATATTCCGATTGGAATAGAAACCAATTGAAATATGCACAAATTCATGCTATCGGCTGCTTTACTTGCAGCCAGTGCTGCCGGAGCGCAGACACCGGGAAAAGACACACTTAAAGCTGCGCCGGACTATATCTGGATATTTTCCTCGCCCCGCCTTATCAATGCCAATACGGTTGAATTATTACCGAAAGGAATACTGGAATTCAAGGTCACTCACAATTTTGGTGATATTGCCGGTGATAATGGAGGTGCCAAAACCTTCTTTGGGCTCGATAATGCCACAGATGTACGCATAGGTTTCCAGTACGGCTTAAGCCGCCGCATAAACCTGGTGGCGGCCCGTGCCAAAGGAGCGGGTCTGGTACAGCAGTTATACGAGCTGGGTCTGCGGTATCGCATTTTGCAGCAGGCCAGTGATGACCGTCATCCCTTATCGGCCACCCTGTTTGCCAATGTAGTGGCATCTGGTATGAAACGCAGTACACAACCTGATCAGGAAAACTCTTTCGGCAATTTTTCGGACAGGCTCAGTCAGACAGTGCAGCTAATGCTGGCGCGGCGCGCCGGTAAAATAAGTCTGCAGGTAAGTCCCACACTGGTACATCGCAACTGGGTAGTGCCGGGCGATGATAAAACGCTTTTTGCACTGGGGGGTGCCGTACGGCTTCCGGTAAAAGGGCGCTTCAGCCTGCTGGTGGATTACTTCCATACTTTTCGCAGCCAGGAAAGCACAGACTTTTTTAAGACGCAGGGTGTACGATTTTATGATGCACTGGGCGTAGGTATAGAGATACTCACAGCCGGTCACGTTTTTCATCTCAATTTTACCAATGCTACAGAAATTCTCGAAAACCGGTTTATTGCACGCACCGTTTCTTCCTGGGGTAAGGGACAGTTCAGATGGGGATTCACAATTTCGCGCGACTTTGATCTTTTATGGAAAAAGAAACGCGGTTAATATAATAAATGTATTTCGGCAGACGCAGCTAACCACCTGCAGTTTGCATCTATCGGGCTCTCGCAGCAAGAACAGTTGGTTAAAAAGTAAGGGTTCCTGTTTTTACAGGAACCCTTGATGTATAGGACACTGATGGGCGGATTAATCGGAGAATCGGCCACCGGCATTGATCCATGCTGTGATCTTGTCTTTATCTGCCTGCGACAGCGGACCGGTAGGAGGCATAGAACTGGGGTTGTTGTCCACAGCACGAGCTTTTACACGGTCTTTATTGATTACAATATTGCAATCAACGGTCCAGTTCATACCGCCATTGGCAATGCTGTTGTTGTGACAGCTAACACAGTTGGTGTTGATCAGGCTGCGCACGGCTGTAAAGAGCGGACCGGCTGCTGCACTGGTTATGGTTACTGCAGCTGTACCCGTGCAGCCATTGGCATCACGTGCTGTGACGGTATAATCGCCGGGAGCCAGGCTGGTAAATGAACCGGATGCCTGGAAGGTTCCGCCATTGATGCTGTAGGTAAATCCCGTACTGCCTGTGGCAGATGCGGTGATGGTACCTGTGGCCGGTGTATTGCAGGGTACTGCAGCTGTAGCACTGGCAGTGACCACAATATTCACACCTGTGCAGGATGGTGTGGGGTTAGTAAGTGTAAACTGACGTGAACCGGTACAGCCATCGCTGGTTTTTGCCGTGATGGTATGGGTGCCGGCGGCCAGGTTATTGAAGACGGTTCCGGTCTGGAATGTACCGCCATTGATACTGTAGGTAAAACCCGACCCGCCCGTAGCAGTAACGGTGATGCTGCCATTGGTACCGCCTACAGTAGTTGGGTTGGCAGCGGTGCCGTTTACGACAACAGTAACTCCTGCGCAGGGATTATTGGGTGGCGTGTTACCTCCCCCGCCCTTGCTGCAGGCATTAAGAATAAAAAATGAAATAAGAACGACAGATACGACGCTGGTTAGTTGCTTCATGCTGGTAGTTTTCCATCTTATCGGTTACCAGTCGAAGCGCGTTGCCCCTGTGCATTAGTTTTTTGCAAAAGGTTTCACGATAGCAGTAAGCATTACACCGGCGCTGTACAGACGCACTTTGCCATAGCCAACACCAGAAAGCGGCAGCTTAAGATAGGGCTCTGCCAGCAACGAAGACCGCGATGAAAGGCGGAAATTATAACCGCCCGAAAGTTGCAGGGTGCTGAACAAATGCTGGTTTTTATTATAAATGCTGCGTGAATAATAACGTGGTTGACCACTGGCGTCTTTATACGAATAGCCATATTCTTCCGATTTCATGATCAGTGACGAAAGGCCGGCAGAAGCAAACCAGTGACTTTTTGCCGTATTGCCGCCATTATATATTACCGATAACGGTATTTCATAGATCATACAGTTGGCATCGATCTTTTGCAGATTGGGATAGTAGTTCCAGAAATTATAGGGGGGATGATAATCAGACGGGTTGGCAACATAGATTTTGCGGCTGGCAAAAAAACCGGTACGCAGTGTGAGACGCCGGCTGATATCGTAACTGAGCCCCACTCCCCATACAGTTTTTGCATTGTTTAGCTTATTGAGACGAACACCGTTTACATCAACACCCAGTGAGGCGGTAATACCCAGCCGTTTACTGAAGGACTTAGCGGCTTTGCCGGTCTTGCCGGCTGGTTTTGCGGCTTCAGCAATGGCCGCGCTATCCGCAGCAGTTTGTTCATCTTTATTATCTGTAGTGCTGCTGTCGGCAATCGCCGGCACCTCTGCTGTGGTCTCTGTTTGCGGCACGGATGTTTTAACCGGGTTCGTATCGTTGCCAATGATAAGAGTGGTTTTGGTTTCGTTGCTGTTATCTTCTGCCGGGCGGTTAGCGGTTTTTTGCTGTATAGCAACATCCCGTTTGCGGATATTTTCTGGCTCAGCGGGCGCTGATACGTTCAGCTCCTGCGGAGTTCTTTTACTTTTTCGGGGGACCATGCTGGTATGGGCAGGGGCATATCTGGTGGCTGGCTTCGTTGCAGGACCCACATTGCTGACGGGTGTAGTTTCATCAGGCACTAAACCGGCATCAGCAGCAGAGAGAGGAGTTTTTTTACCGGCGGCCTCTTTCTTTTCTTTGCCGGCATCGGGCAATGGTGCAACGGCGGGAGCCTGTGCAGTCTGTTTGGTGCTGATAAGATTAGGTTTGGCCGGGCGTTGCAGTAATATCAGGAATACAAGTGCTCCCGTGGTGAGCAGGGTAAAGAAAAGAATAAACAGCCGGCGGCGTTTCTTCTCTGCAGGAAGATGTTTCTCCAGCAACGCTTCCATCTGGTCCCAGGATTTTTCCTGAAACTCAGGCTGGCTGTTGCCGGCAGCTGATTGTATTTTTTTATCCCACTCTTCAGACCACATTTTTCCTGGTTATTTCATTTTGATGAAACAATATTTTCTGAAGCTGCTTTCTTGCCTTGGCCAGGTTTGACTTGGAAGTACCGGTACTGATGCCCAGTTCTTTGGCAATCTCTTCATGGCTGAACCCCTCGATTACAAACAGGTTAAAAACAGTTCGGTAACCAGGGGTCAGAAACCGGATAGCAGCCAGGATTTCTTCATAGGAAATCTTATCCAGTGCATCTTCGGCCGTATCTGGTGTATGCAGATAGGCTTCATGCAACTCAGTTGTTATCTCATGTTTGTGATGTTTGCGGAAATGATCGATGGCGGTATAGATCATGATCTTTCTGAGCCACCCCTTAAATGAACTTACAGAGTCTGCGTAAGCCGGCCTGAACCGGTAGATTTCAACAAAAACCTTCAGAAAACCATCATTCATGATCTCCAGCACATCTTCTTCCCGGCCGGCATATCGCTGGCAAATGGACATAGCATACCCATAGAAAGAGCTGTAAATTTTTTTCTGGCTCTCTCTGTTGTTCAGGGTGCAGCCCCTGATATGGATTTCCAGTTCATCAGCCGGCAGCAAAATAGGTTGGTTTAGATGCCAATCGGTAAAAATCTGCGGTGGGTTGCCTCTATAAGTTACAAATTTCCGGAACGATCCGGGTCAGGAAAGATCCATTCCACTTCATCGGTGGCAAAACTTTCTTCCAGTCCATGCTCTGCCTGCAGCCGGCCATCCCGGCTTACTCCTTTGATAAGGCCATCAAAGTTCCGGCTGCCGTGGCGTAGCCGTACCAGCTCGCCCCGCTTATACAGATTTTGCTGATACAGCTCGTAAATATTATCAAAACCGGCGGTGAGCAGTTGTTGCCAGTTGGCATCCATAATTGCGCAAAGCTGCCGGGCTAGGTCAGGTGCGTCATGCTGGCGGCCTGTGATCTGCCGGAGTGATACCGGCCTGCCGCCAACGCCGGCAAATGAAACCTGATTGATATTAATGCCAATTCCGGCAACGGCCCATTTCCAACTGCCAGCGCCTATAATGGATTCAATCAGAATACCTCCTGCCTTTCTGTCCTGCCAGTATAAATCGTTCGGCCATTTTATTCGGGTATCCTCACCCGCCAGTTTCTGAAATAGTTGTAATGCGGAAACAGCCACACAGGCACTCAACTGAAACTGTTGGGTGGGCAGCAAAGGCGATGGATTAATTACCATGCTGAGAATTAGGTTGTTACCTTTTTCTGCTAACCATGTTTTGCCTCTCCTGCCTTTGCCGGCTACCTGTTCATGAGCAAAAACGGCTGTTCCGTGCTGTGCCAAACCTTCATGTATGGCACTAAGGGCATAATTGTTGGTACTATCTATAGACTCAAGCTCAACAAATGAGGAGCCAATCGGGTTATATAAAGAAGGTTCTGGCAATTAATTGCTATTTTTGAGCAAATTAAACTAGTTTCCGGTTACCGATGGCCGATCGTTGTAAATCAGCCAGTAAGACATCGGTAATTGCTTATTAAAAAACTATTTCATTATTGGAACAACTTGCATCACTGTCTACTCGTACCAGGAAAAGTGCAGCCCGGTTAACGCTACGTTCAAAAATCATCAACACCATTATCACTGCTATCAGGGAGAAAAAGGGTGAAAAGATCGTATCGCTCGATCTCCGTAAGATAAATGAAGCCGTTGCAGACTTCTTTATTATCTGTGAAGCCGGCAATCAGCCGCAGATCAGAGCTATAGCAGAACATGTGGAAGAACAGGTTAAAAAGCTATGCGATGAAAAGCCTTATCATCATGAGGGAAAGAAAAACCTTCAATGGGTGCTGATTGATTACGTAAATGTGGTTGTGCATGTAATGCTGCCAGAGAACCGGAAATTTTACGGCCTCGAAGAAATGTGGAGCGATGCCGGGGTACAGGAACATAAGGATTAACAATTCTGCGGATACCGACAGGTATCCTTTTCCATAATTTTATAAAAAGCTAGGAATATCACGAATTCATATGGCACAAGAACCATCCTATAATAAGAACGAAAAAAACAGCTCACCCCGTTTTGGAGGTCGCCCCAATGGTAACGGCGATGAACCGGGTCAGCCACGCAAAGGTCCCCGCTTTAGTATCTACTGGGTGTATGCCATCATTTTTGCCGTACTCATTGGTATGTCACTATTTCCGCCCTTTTCATCCAATTCAGCGGATATAGGACAGGACACTTTTGAAAAGATGCTGAAAGATGGTGATGTGGATAGGTACGAGATTGTTCCTAACCGAAACACTGTGCGGGTATACCTCAAAAAAGAAGCGCTTCCGAAATACAACAGCCTGCTTACAAAAAATATAAACGGTAAGATAAATGAAGCAGGGCCGCATGTATCCTTTAAAATAGTATCGGGAGATTCTTTTAAGGATGATATGCGCAAATTCTATTCAGAGAATCCCGGTATTGAGAAAGCGGAGCGTGTAAAGCCTGATAGCGATATTTTCAGCAAGTCGCTTTCCTTCCTGATACCTGTATTACTTTTTGTAGGCCTGTGGATACTGCTCATGCGTAAAATGGGTGGTGGAGCAGGCGGAGGAGCCGGTCCCGGTGGCATCTTCAATATCGGCAAATCAAAAGCTACTCTTTTTGATAAAGGCACGAAGGTGAATATCACTTTTGCCGATGTAGCTGGTCTTGATGAAGCCAAAGTAGAAGTAATGGAAATTGTGGACTTCCTGAAAAGTCCCAAAAAATATACATCTCTGGGTGGTAAGATACCTAAAGGTGCATTGCTGGTTGGTCCTCCCGGTACCGGTAAGACCCTGCTGGCAAAAGCGATGGCGGGAGAAGCGCAGGTACCTTTCTTTAGCCTCAGTGGTTCAGACTTTGTAGAGATGTTTGTGGGTGTGGGTGCCAGCCGTGTTCGTGACCTGTTTAAACAGGCACGCGAAAAAGCCCCCTGTATCATCTTCATCGATGAGATCGATGCCATCGGCCGTGCGCGTGGTAAGAATGTGATGATGAGTAATGACGAACGTGAAAGCACGCTTAATCAACTGCTGGTAGAAATGGATGGTTTCGGTACAGATACCGGTATTATCATACTGGCAGCTACCAACCGACCCGATGTTCTGGATTCGGCTCTGTTGCGTCCGGGTCGTTTTGACCGCCAGATCACTATTGATAAACCAGATGTAAAAGGCCGCGAAGCTATTTTCAAAGTACACCTTAAGCCCATCAAGGTTTCAGAAAGCCTGGATGTACATAAACTGGCCGAGCAGACACCTGGTTTTGCCGGTGCCGATATTGCCAACGTATGTAATGAAGCCGCACTGATTGCAGCCCGTAAAGGAAAAGATGCAGTAGATATGCAGGACTTTCAGGATGCGGTGGACCGTGTGATCGGTGGTCTGGAGAAAAAGAATAAGATCATCTCTCCCGATGAGAAGCGCATCATCGCCTATCATGAGGCCGGCCATGCCATTTGCGGCTGGTATCTTGAGCACGCTTATCCCCTGCTGAAAGTAACAATTGTACCACGTGGTACAGCAGCACTGGGCTATGCTCAATACACACCCAAAGAGCAATACCTGTACAATACCGATCAGCTGGTTGACCAGATCTGTATGACGCTGGGCGGGCGTGCCAGTGAAGAAATTTTCTTCGGAAAAATATCTACAGGTGCTCAGAATGACCTGCAGCAGATTACACGCATGGCGTATGCTATGGTGACCGTATATGGTATGAATGATAAAGTAGGCAATGTAAGTTATTATGACCCGCAGGCCGATAATACCTTTACAAAACCCTATTCGGAAGAAACATCCAAACTGATCGATCAGGAAGTACGCTTACTCATCGACAATGCATATATCCGTACAAGAGCCCTGCTTACCGAGAAAAAAGAGCAGGTGGCTAAACTGGCAGAAGCATTGCTGGATAAAGAGGTACTGTTTCAGAGCGATGTGGAAACGTTGATCGGTAAACGGCCTTTTGAAGAGAAAAAGCCGCTTGTAGAAAATACAGAAGGGACCGAAGGTAAAACCGGTGAGATATCTGCCGGCGTACCACCTTACGACAGCGATATGACCAATAACTCGCTGCCTAAATAAATCTATACCTGCGGGCCCGGTTGATTCAGGATGGCGAAGTCTTCCTGACCTGACCAGGCCCGCATCATTTTATAAACACTTTACGATGTTCTCGCCAGCAAAAGAGAATATATTAAAAAAAATAAGGGAAGCACTGAGTCAGCCCACACCGCAGCCTTTCCCGGCAAGTGAGGGGAGCGACTCCGTATATCAACCAATATCTCAGGAGCTGGAAGTGGAATTTGCCGAGCAGTTTGGCAAGTTGCAGGGACGTTTTGTGTATTGCATCAATCAGCAGGAACTCGCTTTTCAGCTGGGCAGCCTGGTGAGAAAGATGAACTGGCAAAAAGTGTATTGCGTGGAAGATGAACTGCTCCAACGTACAGGTGCTAATCTGGGTGAATGGCATGTGACCACAGGCCTGGCTGATTGTGATGTGGCAATAACCGGTTGCGAATGTCTGGTTGCCCGTACAGGTTCGATAGTAATGAGTGCTGCACAACTGAGCGGTCGCAGTACAAGTGTGTATGCGCCTGTTCATATCTGTATCGCCAGCATGAAACAATTGTTGCCCGATGTAAAAGATGCATTGCAGCTGATGAAGGATAAATATGGCACACAATTACCATCGCTTATCACCTTTGCCACAGGCCCCAGCCGTACAGCAGATATTGAAAAGACCCTGGTGGTGGGTGTGCATGGTCCGCGGGAAGTATATGTTTTCCTCGTAGAGTCGTGAGTGGTAGTATTGCTGATCCTATTATTAATAATTTATGAACGCTCCCGGTATTTACTCCCTTTTTGTCTACGGCTCTCTCCGAAGCGGTTTTCAGAGCCAGGCTTATGAATACATGAGCCGGTACTTTAATCTTGTGGGCAATGGTCGTGTAAAAGGCCGTTTATATGATCTGGGAGATTATCCGGCGGCCTTACCTGCTACCGGCGATCAGTTTATTTATGGCGAGCTGTACCAGGTAAAAAATGAGGATGAGTTTTCCTATGTTATTGGTCAGCTTGATGATTATGAGGGAGTGCTGGTAGAAGCAGATGAATCGCCTCTTTACCGTCGGGAGGTAGCCGAAATAGAAACAGCACAGGGCCCGGTTACCGCCTGGGTATACTGGTATAATGGCGATGTAAGTGGCAGGCCGTTTATTCCTTCAGGCGACCTGCTGCAGTATCTGAGTCAGCGCAATGGATGATATTTTGCAGAAGACTACTTACTAGAAATGGATATTCCCGCACATAAGAAAATATACTTTCTCTCCGATTTTCATTTGGGTGCACCCAATCATGCCGCAAGTCTGGAGCGTGAAAAACGAATTGTTCAGTTCCTGCACGAAAAGGCAGCCAGTGCTGCCGAGATATTTATAGTGGGGGATATGTTTGATTTCTGGTACGAATACCGGCAGGTGGTACCCAAAGGATATGTGCGCTTATTGGGCACACTCGCACAGCTTACCGATGCCGGCATACCCATCCATTTTTTTGTAGGCAACCACGACATGTGGATGCGTACCTATTTGCAGCAGGAACTGAATATTCCGGTTTATTTTGAGCCAAAGGAATTTGATCGCAACGGATTGCGCCTGCTGGTAGGTCATGGCGATGGCCTGGGTCCCGGCGATCATGGCTATAAACGGCTAAAAAAGATTTTCCGCAACCCTGTATGCCAGTGGTTGTTTGGAATATTACCGCCTGTTGCCGGCATGGGAATTGCTAACTTTATGAGCCGGCGCAGCAGAGCACAGACCGGTACCACAGAAGATACATTTCTGGGAGAAGAGCGGGAGTGGCTCGTGCAATATTGCCGAGAGACTATGAAGAGCAAACACTACGATTATTTTATTTTCGGTCACCGCCATCTGCCGATTGATTTTGACCTGGGCAACCATAGCAGGTATATCAACCTGGGCGACTGGATTAATTTCTATACCTATGCGGAGCTGGAAGGACAACAGCTGAAACTGCTGTCATACACCGGCCAGGATCATAAGATCATTCGTAAATAATGATAAAAAAAATCTGTCTTTTACTGTTATTGCACGGTTGGCTGGCCACAGCGGCTCAGTCAGACAGCCTGTTTATTTACGAAAAAACAATTACCGGCGATATTGCCAGTTTTGCTGTCGACAACCTGGATAATCTTTATTTGCTCAATAGCAGCAATCAATTGAAAAAGCTCAACGCAGCTGGCGATTCACTGGCGGTTTTCAATGATGTGAAACGATATGGCCAGGCTACGCTGATTGATGCGTCCAATCCTCTGAAGGTTTTACTGTATTACCGCAATTTTGCCAGCATTGTAATGCTTGACCGCCTGCTCAATGTGCGTAATACTATTGACCTTCGGCGCTCAGGCATATTACAGGCCCGGGCTATAGGTCAGTCATATGACAATAAGGTATGGGTGTATGATGAGCTGGAAAATAAACTGCGTAAAATAGATGAAGATGGAAAGTTGCTGCAGGAAACACCCGACTTCCGGCAACTTTTTGGCGAAGCCCCTTCTCCGCAACTACTTTTTGACCAGGAGCAGCTGGTATATCTGTACGATAGTGCCAAAGCTGTTTTTGTGTTTGATTATTACGGTACTCTGAAGAATAAGATACTCATAGCCGGCTGGCAAAATATGCAGGTGACCGGAAAATACATTTTCGGGTCGCGCGGAGACATGCTTTACCGCTATGATATCCGCACATTCCGGGTAGATGAATGGCAGTTGCCAGAGCCGCTGCGCAACAGCCGGCTCTTTCATTTTACCAATACGAGACTCTATGCATTAAAGCAGGATGGGATAGAAATTTACCGTTTTGCCCGGTAATGCAGGAGAGAAATGATATTTTTGCAGCCTAAGATTCCCCGCTTACAATGAACGATTTCCTGGATAAAGTCTTTTTCGATAATTCCATACGAACCTACATTACTGTAGCGTCTGTTATTTTCTTTATCCTGCTGATCCGGCGTTATGTTGCCCACCTGGTAGCGGCGCTTATTTTTCAGATCGTACGTTCTATCTGGAAGAATGTAGATCAGCGCTCATTTACCAACCTGGTAATAAAGCCGCTGGGAGGTTTTCTGGTCATCCTTGTTTCTATTATCACACTTCACAAGCTCAAATTCCCAACCGTACTCGATGTGGACATTTACCGTATCACGCTCAAGGAGCTGATACATATGATGGCCACGATTCTGCTTATTATTGCTTTTATAAGGCTGTTGCTGCGTATGATCGATTTTGTAGCAATGATCCTGCATATAAAAGCAGATCGCACACATGACTCTACCGACGACCAGCTGATTGTATTTTTCAAAGACTTTTTTAAGGTTATACTTTCCATCATCGGCTTGCTGATGATTCTCAAATTTGCGTTTGGTTACAATGTCAGTAACCTGCTTACCGGTCTTAGTATCGTAGGTGCTGCCATTGCCCTGGCTCTGCGCGAAAGTCTCGAAAACCTGATTGCCTCGTTTATCATCTTTTTTGATAAACCATTTACCATGGGTGATGTGGTGAAAGTGCATGCCTTTACCGGTACAGTAGAAAAGATCGGACTGCGCAGTACCCGTATACGCACAGATCAGAAAACATTTATTACCGTACCCAACAAGCAGATGGTAGACAGTATTCTGGATAATCTGACCCAGCGTACACAACGGAAAGGAGAGCTAAGGCTCGAAATAGGTGTCAGCACTTCATCGCAAAAAGTACAGGCACTGTTACAGGGGATCCGTCAACTGCTCAACCGGCCACAGGTAGAAAGTTCAACCGTATTGCTCAATGATATTCATGCCAACTCATTTGCAATACTGGTTGATTATTATACAGCACCCACCACGCTGCAGGAGTTTAATTTAAATAAAGAACAGATCAATATGGAAGTGTTGCAGCTGATGGAAAAGCTGGGTATTGAACTGTCAGGAGCCAGTACCGATATCAAAATACTTTCTACTGAGCCCCCTGCTTCGGCGTAAGCACTTCGCCCAGATCTTTATCAAAGAGGCCCGACTTGCCGTATTCAACAACACGCCCCAGTTCTTTACCGTTTTTGAAAGCAATAATGGTAGGCACATTTTTTACAGCCAGTGTTTGGGTGAGGTTGCCAAGCGTTTGCTTGCTGCGGTCAACACCCACAATAGTAAGTTTCTGTTTGGAATAACCGGCGGCATCGAGGAGGAAGAACAGGCGCGGAACCACAAACCGGGAATCTTCGCACCAGGTGCCCATGAATACAAATAACTGAATGGAGTCGCCTTTGCGACGCAGTATATCCAGCGCCTGCGCATCAGGAGTATAACCCGGCGGGCGGCCTGTATAATCCTTGTTGAATACACTGTCTTTCAGCAACCATTCTGCGGTGATAACACCTTTTACAATCCGGCCGCCTTCATGTTCGCGGTCTGCTGTTATTTCTGCCTGGACCTGGGCCAGCAGGGATGTGCTGAGAAATGTCAGCAATAAGGGTAAAATAGCTTTCTTCATAAATACAGGGTATTGTTTTGCCTGGTAAAATGGCAAGCCACCGGATGACGGCGGGCTTCGGACCAACGTTGCAAATTAGCAGAAAGAAATCTGAAAAAAGGTTAAAGTGTGGCTTTCAGTTCGAGGAAGAAGGCCTTTATTTTTTCCAGCGAGCGGATCATGGCAAATTTTTCTTCAGCCTTTTTGTTTTTTTTCAGGTAGTCTTTAGCGCCTTCAATAGTGAATTTGCGGCGGCGCAGCAGATCATAGATAAGTTCAAGATTTTTGACATCAACCGGTCTGAAAAAACGATCTCCTTTTTTGTTCTTACGTGGCTTGAGGACGTCAAATTCTGTCTCCCAGTAACGTATCAGCGATTGATTTTCGCGGAACATACGGGCTACTTCGCCAATAGAATAATAGCTTTTTTTGAAAAGAGTTTCATCATCGGGTATATTGACCAGATCTGCGTTGAGTGCATTTGTCTTTAATGAGCGGCGGCCCCGGGTAGATTTGGCTACGGCAGCCGGTTTGGTCTGCGTAGCATGGATGGCAGGGGCAGCCTCTTCTTCCACAACCGGCTCATCGAACTCAACCAGGGTAATTTCCGGTTCTATCTCAATGATAGCAGCAGGAGGAGGCATGGGCTGCACCGGCTTTTGCTCTGCAACAGGCTCCGGGGGTGCTCCAAAATCTAATGCTATTTGTGTCAATACCTTTTTCGCCATGCTGTTAACAAAGATAGGGGGGATGATAAGGAGAATACAAAGGCCGCGCCAATCTGTGGAAAACTGGTGAAATAAGGTAGAAGGTGAAGGGTGAAAGGTGAGGGCTCCTTTTTACCTTCTATCTTTCACCCTTTACCTTAATCAAAGCTTTGATTAGACGCAGCTGCCTGTTTCAGGAGCCTGTCAAACTGATCGGGACTCAGATCATTATAGAAGAAGTAGATGGGATCGATCTTATTGCCGTTTTTATGGACTTCATAGTGACAATGAGGGCCGGTAGACTTACCAGTACTGCCTACCCAGCCAATTACCTCACCGCGTTTTACCGCTTGTCCCGCATTTACTTTTACCCTCACCATGTGGCCATATAAGGTTTCGTAGCCATATCCATGACGTATCACCACATGGTTGCCGTAGCCATTGCCCTTGTTGCCGGCAATAGCAACAGTGCCATCTGCGGTAGCATAAATAGGAGTGCCCTGTGGCGCAGTAAAGTCAATGCCGGCATGCATCTTGGTAGTCTTGTAGATTGGATCTATACGATAGCCAAATCCCGATGCAATACGTGTCAGATCCTGGTTGCTTACCGGCTGAATGGCCGGTGTGTGTGCCAGCAGTTTTTCCTTGTTCTTAATAAGGCCATCTATTTCACCGTACGAGGCGGTTTGTGCTTTGATACGGCTGCTGAGCTGATTGAGTGTGGTGACTATAGAAGCAAAAAGCTCATTGTTTTGCATGCCTTCTACAGTCGCTATTTCCTGGTTCAGCTCTATTTCTTTGGCCCGCGCACTGTCTGGTATGGGGTCGGCTTCAAAAATGGAACGATATACGTTATTATCTCTTTTTTCCAGTTCTTTCATTTGCTGTTCAAGCCCATCCACCCGTGCGCGTACGTCGGAATAGCGGTCGCGCAGCTGTTCGTATTGTTGTTTCAGGATTTTTTCTTTGGGAGAATCCACAAACTGGAAAGCGAGGTAAGAGATAAGGCCGGCAGATACCAGCGCAGCAGCAATGAATCCAAAAGCCCGCAACAGTTTTACCCGAAGCGGTACTTCCAGCTTTTCATAGCGCAGCGTATTGGTATTGTAGTAATACTTTATCTTTTTCATTTGCAGCCTTCTTTCCGCCGTTTTCACGGAGTACAAATGCCAGTCTATTCATTTACCTTTGCCCGCGGCCCGCTAAGCGGGTTCGGGCAAATATAGGCTGTATACCAGCAAAAATCAACCCAAATTACAAAGCCTACCCGGCAGGGTTGTGATAGCTGTCTCCTACAGCCGGTAAATTCAAAAACATGACTTCCAACGAGATACGTAGTGCTTTCCTCGATTTTTTCAGGAAGCGCCAGCATGAAATAGTGCCTTCTGCACCCATTGTGATCAAAAATGATCCTACCCTCATGTTTACCAATGCGGGTATGAACCAGTTTAAGGATTATTTCCTGGGCAACCGTAAGCCGCCTTTTCCCCGCGTGGCAGATACGCAAAAATGCCTGCGCGTGAGTGGTAAACACAATGACCTCGAAGAGGTGGGCGTAGATACCTATCACCATACCATGTTTGAAATGCTGGGCAACTGGAGCTTTGGTGACTATTTCAAACAGGAGGCCATTGCCTGGAGCTGGGAGCTGCTTACAGGAGTACTCAACCTGCCTAAAGACCGGCTCTATGTAACCGTATTTGAAGGCGATCCTGAACTGGGGCTGCCCAAAGATGAGGAAGCAGCTGCTGAATGGGCCAAATGGATTGCTCCGGAACGTATTCTGCTGGGAAAGAAAAAAGATAATTTCTGGGAAATGGGTGATACCGGCCCCTGCGGACCCTGTACAGAAATTCATGTTGACTGCCGCAGCGAAGAGGAACGCAAACAGACTGATGGAAAAAACCTGGTAAATAACGATCATCCGCAGGTAATTGAGATATGGAACAACGTATTCATTCAGTTTAACCGGCTCAAGGATGGCAGCCTGGAACAATTACCCGCCCGTCATGTAGATACCGGTATGGGTTTCGAACGCCTGGTACGTGTACTGCAGGGTAAACAATCCAATTACGATACCGATATTTTCTCCGGCACCATTGCAGCGGTAGAAAAGATTACCGGTAAAAAATATGAATACAGCGACAGCAAAAAAGATATTGCTTTTCGTGTGCTGGCCGATCATATCAGAGCTATCTCATTCACGATTGCCGACGGTCAGCTACCCTCCAATACCAAAGCCGGGTATGTAATACGCCGTATACTGCGTCGTGCAGTACGTTATTATTATTCTTACCTCGACTATAAAGAGCCGCTGTTGCAGCAGTTGGTAAAACTGCTGGCCCTGCAATTTGAACATGTGTTTCCTGAATTGCTGAGCCAGGAGGCCTTTGTAACAAGGGTTATCAGGGAAGAAGAAGAAGCATTTTTGCGTACCATCGGTAAAGGATTACATCGCATAGAAGAACTGATTGCACAGGCCCGGTCGGGCAGCCGTGTTATTGCCGGACCAGATGCTTTTGAGCTGTATGATACCTATGGCTTTCCCAAAGATCTGCTGGAGCTGATAGCGGGAGAACAAGAGGTAAGCATTGATCTGGCCGCTTTTGACACCTGTATGCAACAGCAAAAAGATCGTTCACGTGCTGCTTCTGTTATTGATACCGACGATTGGGTAGAAGTAAATAAAGTGGATAAGACCAGTTTTGTGGGCTACAATGATCTGCTGGTCGAAACACAGGTCGTTAAATACCGGAAGGTAAAGGCTAAGGGAAAAGAACAATATCAGCTGGTGCTGGAAACAACACCTTTTTATGCTGAAAGCGGCGGCCAGGTTGGCGACAGAGGATACCTGCAGTTTGGTGAAGAGAAAATTACGGTGACGGATACACGCAAGGAAAACGACCTGATCATTCATTTTACAGATAAGCTGCCTGCCGATATCAGCCAGCCCGTAACAGCTGCTGTGGAGTGGGAGTTTCGTTTACATACCACCTATAACCATACAGCCACTCACCTTCTGCATGCCGCTTTGCGCCAGGTACTGGGAACACACGTGGCTCAAAAAGGATCGCTGGTATCGCCCGAGGTACTGCGGTTTGACTTCTCTCATTTCGCTAAAATGAGTGAGGAAGAGCTGCGCCAGGTAGAGGAAATTGTAAACGAGAAAATAAGGCTGAACCTGCCCGTAGTAATCCGCGAGATGCCAAAAGATGAAGCCCTGAAACTGGGTGCTATGGCACTCTTTGGTGAAAAGTACGGCGATACGGTACGGGTAGTAATCATTGATCCCGGTTATTCAGTTGAGCTTTGCGGTGGTACCCATGTGGGGCATACCGGTATGATAGGATTGTTTACGATTACGGGCGAGTCTGCCGTGGCCGCTGGTGTGCGCAGGCTCGAGGCCGTGACCGGCCCTGCTGCTATACGCTATGTGAGCGAAAGACTGGGTCAGTATAAAAACGTAAGCGAACTTTTGAAAACAAAAGATCCGTTTAAGGCAATCGAGAAACTGATAGAAGATAAGGCCGAGCTTGAAAAAAAGATCGAGCGGCTGGAGGCAAGACAACTGGTAGGAGTCCGGAATGAACTGCTGCAAAAAGATGAGATCATCAATGGCATTACTTTTATTGGCGATATTATCGAAGTAGATAAAGCCGATGCCCTGAAGAAGCTGTGTTATGATCTGCGCAACAACCTCAATGATTATGTAGCAGTACTGGGTGCCAATATCGGCGGCAAACCTTTTATAGCTGTTGGCATTTCCGACACCGTGGTGGCTGCGCGTGGGCTTGATGCAGGAAAGATTATTAAAGAACATATTGCACCCCTGATCAAAGGTGGAGGCGGCGGACAAAAGAATCTGGCTACAGCGGGAGGACAGGATGCGGGGCAGTTGCAGGCTGCTATTAAAGCGGTAAAAGATTTACTGGGAGCTTAATAGGGATGTCGTTTTTCCCTTTGCTTTTGCGGCTGCTTATAGTCTTTAGACTCCATATATATTATGATCACGTAGATGATCACAACGGAGCACAAGACAATGCATCCAATAGAAAGAATCTTCAGCATAAGGGTGAGCAGTTCGTTTGATGACGATGTCAAAAATGCTGATTTATTTGCAGAAAACCGCTGATTGAGCTGATGAAAAACCCCTAGTATATATACGTATGCAGCCCGTCTTCACTACAGAAAATCTTTACTTCAGAAGATTTGTACCTACAGATGCAGACAGTGTGCTGGAACTCAATAGTGATCCGCTGGTAACCCGTTTTACGCACGATATAATTTATACACGCAAAGAGGCTGAGTCTCTAATAAACCATTCTATCATACCTCATTATGAAATGTATGGGTATGGCCGGTGGGCGGTATTACGACAAGCTGATAATAGGTTCATTGGCTGGTGCGGCCTTAAATTCAGGCCTTCTTCGGGTCTGATTGATCTCGGCTATCGCTTTATCAGGTTGTTTTGGGGGCAGGGATATGCTACCGAGGCTGCAAAAGGCACTATTAAGTATGCATTTAAAGAATTGAAGATCAACTCTCTCGCTGCTGCAGCAGAACCAGCCAATACCGCATCAGTCCGGGTATTAAAACATTGTGGCTTTAAGGAAACCGGTTATGGAGAGGTCGATGGTTTTCCGGTTATCCTTTTTCAATTAGATCCGCAAGCCCTTTGATGACCGTTTATCCGAAAAATAGCTTTAACATTTCCGAAACGCTTCGTATTTCAGGGAATGTTATTATATTTGATCTACGAAACTTAACGTAGTTAAAATAATCAATCAATCAGACAGCGTATGAAACAAATTATGAAACAGCTCTCCTTTGCCCTGCTGGCCCTGGGAGTGATGACACCGGCCGCATTGCTTGCCCAGCCGGAAGGAAAAGATAAGGATACGAAGAGTAAAAAGGAGGCCGAGCAGATTATCATTACCCGTAAGGGAAATTCGGACAAAAAGGTTGTGATTGAATTGAATGGTGATAAGGTAACCGTGAATGGAAAGGATTATGATAAGGATAATGATGAAGACATTACCATACTGCGCAACAAGATAAAAGATGTATGGGCCTATGGCGGTACGGGAGCACAGGTATACACTAAACCATTTCAATCGTACAATAACCTGCTGAGCAACTATTCCGAAGATCGTGCTATGCTGGGTGTAACCACAGAAAAAGAAGATAAGGGTGTAGTGATAAATGAAATAACCAGGGAAAGTGCAGCTGAGAAAGCCGGACTCAAAAAAGGTGATATCATTACAGCTATTGATGGTAAGAAGATCGAAGACCCTGATGATCTGACAAAAGCGATCCGCGATCACAAACCAGGTGATAAAGTATCCGTTGGGTTCATTCGTGATAAAAAAGAGCAGAAAGTAACAGCTGAGCTTACTTCCTGGAAGGGTGTAATGGTTTACTCAGGTACTCCTAATTTTAATTTTAATGTAGAAGATCTGAAGCTGGACCGGTTTTTTCCTAACGGGATCGAAGCTCCTCAGCCACCCCAGGTACGTGGGTATGGCCAGTTCAGAACAGCATTTGGCACACCCCGCCTGGGCATATCTATCCAGGATGCAGAAGATGGCAAAGGAGTGAATGTGCTGGATGTAGATGAAGATGGCAATGCTGCCAAGGCCGGCCTGAAAGAAGGTGATGTGATCACTGAAATAGACGGTAAAGCGATCAATGGTGTGGATGAAATGGCTAAAGCCATGCGTGATAATAAGGATAAGATTACAGTAAAGATGAAATATCTGCGTAACGGTAAAGCAGAAACAGTGGACCTGAAGATGCCGCGCAAGCTCAAAACCGCTGATCTCTAATTCGCTTATACATATACATCAGGCAAAAGGTCCTGCCCTGTTGAGGGCGGGGCCTTTGTCATTTGAGCCCTTATTTTACTGCTGCACTTTCATAGCCGCCTCCCGCCGAAATGAGTTATTTTTGTGGATTCTGAAACTATGGCATCCAATCCCGCTTACGAAACGGTTATAGGACTCGAAGTGCATGCGCAATTGCTGACACAAAGCAAATTGTTTTGTGGCGACAGTATTGCCTACGGTGCAGCACCCAATACACATGTAAGTCCTGTAACCCTGGCACATCCCGGCACATTGCCCAAAATGAATAAAAAAGCTGTGGAGCTGGCTATCCGTATGGGTCTGGCCTGCCACTGCGAGATAGAGCGGCATAACTATTTTGCCCGTAAAAATTATTTCTACCCCGATCTGCCCAAAGGTTACCAGGTGTCGCAGCATACAACACCGATCTGCAAAGGCGGACATATAACTATCCGCACAGAAGCAGGAGGTGAACGCGCTGTACGGTTAAACCGTATTCACCTGGAGGAAGATGCCGGCAAAAGCCTGCATGATGTGCTGGATACGGATAGTTGTATAGACCTGAACCGTGCCGGTACACCTTTGATAGAAATAGTTACAGAGCCGGATCTGCGCAGTGCAGAAGAAGTATCGGCCTATCTCACAGAACTGCGCAAGCTGGTTCGTTACCTCGGTGTTTGCGACGGCAATATGGAAGAGGGTAGCCTGCGTTGCGATGTAAATATTTCGGTACGCCGCCAGGGTGATGCCCGTCTTGGCACTAAGGTAGAGATCAAAAACCTGAACTCGATCCGCAACGCGCGTCGCGCAGTAGAAGCAGAGTCGCGCAGGTTGATTGAGCTACTCGAAAACGGGCAACCAGTTTTGCAGCAAACACGCAGTTTTGATGCAGCAACAGGTACCAGTTTTGCCACACGTGAAAAGGAAGATGCAGACGATTACCGCTATTTTGCGGATCCCGATCTTACTCCCTTTGCGCTGGAAGAATCGTTTATTGACTCTATCAGGGCATCACTACCCGAATTGCAGGAGCAGCGGGTACAACGTTATATGAACCAGTGGAATTTGCCCGACTACGATGCGCGGGTTATTACCGACGACAAGTCGCTGGCAGATTTTTATGAGGAAATGGTAAACGCCGGAGCCCTGCCCAAACCGGCAGCCAACTGGATGCTGGGGCCGGTAAAATCATGGCTGAATGAAAACGATAAAGAGATCAGTGATTTTCCCTTATCGCCTGCTGCACTTGCAGCAGTACTCAAAATGGTAGATACCGGCGCACTTAGTTTTTCTGCGGCCTCTACTCGTTTATTTACACACCTGCTGCAGCATCCGGCAGATGACGCAGCGGTGGCGGCACAGCAGCTAAACCTTATACAGCAGTCGGATGCAGATACGCTGGCCCCGCTGATCGATGAGGTGCTGGCACGGTATGCCGATAAAGTAACAGAATATAAAAAAGGAAAAAAAGGAGTGCTGGCTCTTTTTGTAGGAGAGGTGATGAAACGTTCGAAGGGTAAGGCCGATCCGCGTGTCACTAACGAATTGCTGCTCGAGCGGCTGAAATCATAAGTCATTCAGATAGTCAATTTCAATAACTGTATATGCAAATAAGTAAAGTTCTGATCCTGATATGTGTAGTGGCTTTGTCATGCACACATAAGGCAGATGAGAAAGGGTTTGTGGTAAAAGGAAAATTACAACCACGCAGTGGTAAAATGATTTACCTTGAAAAAGTACCGGCAGCGCTTACCCAACCCAGTGTAGAAGATTCTTCAGTGATTGCAGCCGATGGCAGTTTCCGGCTTAAGGCAGCTGCCGGTGAGGCGGTGATCTTTAACCTTCGCATTGATCAGAGCCGTTATCCGCTGCTCTCACTTGTAAATGATACTACCCAGGTAGAGCTGGATATACGTATGCGTCCGGATGATTCGCAGTTTCCTGAAAGTTATACAGTGAGTGGATCGCGTGGGAGTGAGGAGTTGAAAAATTTTGTAACTGGTTTCAACAATCGCCTGATAGAAATACATGGCCTTATGCAGCAGTCCGACAGCCTTTACAGGCAGGGTGCTTCGGATAGCATACTTGCTTTAAATGCAGAGCGGCAGGCCAGTCAGGCACAGGCTTTACAAAAGTTTTCATACGATGCTATTGACCGTGCCAACAACCCGGCACTGGCGATTTTTGAGTTGGGCTACTATGAATCTACTGCCAACGGAACCAATTATGGTCTGGCATCTATGGACGCCGAAAAGCTGAAGTCGGTGATGAATACGCTGGTATCACGTTATCCTGATCATAAGGTTACAGCAGCGGTAAAAGCCAATATTGATAAAAGTCTGCAGGCTCAGGCCCAGGCAGCCGCTTCATCCTTGATAGGAAAGGAAGCGCCCGATTTTACCATGCCGGATGCCAATGGAAAAGAAGTTAGCCTTAGTTCATTCAGAGGTAAATATGTACTTGTTGATTTCTGGGCGAGCTGGTGTATGCCCTGCCGTCAGGAAAATCCCAATGTAGTCAGTGCTTTTCAACGGTTTAAAGACAAAAACTTCACCGTGCTGGGGGTATCGCTCGATCAGCCGGGTCAACGTGATAAATGGCTGAAGGCTGTAATGGACGACAAACTAACCTGGACACAGGTGAGTGATCTGCAGTACTGGAACAGTAAGGTCGTAAAGCTGTATGGCTTAGACGGCATCCCGTATAATGTACTGGTTGATCCCAAGGGTATTGTGGTAGCAGAGGGCCTCAGGGGCAGTCAATTACCACTCAAACTGGCAGAATTGTTGAGATAGCACGTATGAAAATCTGTTGTTGTTTTAACAAGAGGATTTGCAGATAATATTTTAATTTTAAATAAATCATTGTCATGAAAAAATTACTGCTTATAGCCCTGCCTCTTCTTACACTTCAGGCGCAGGCACAAAACAATGTGGTGGATGTTGACAAGAACACCAAACCCCTGGATAACCGGGAGTTTTATACCAATGGCGGATTTCCCCTGAGCGCAACTAAATATATCCAGGTGACAGGTGGCACACCTTACTTGAGTGAAAATTGGATGAAGGGTACGATTGTAACACCTAACGGAAATGCTTACAACAATCTCCGGCTAAAGGTAGATCTGATTGATAATAGTGTTATATATCTGAATCCGGCTGGCGAGGAGATGGTATGCGTGGCTCCATTAAGTAAAATATCGCTGCGTGATACTATAACCGGTAAAGTTTATTTGCTCGAAAATACTTCTTCGGTATCAGGTTACGCTGGTGATAAAGGATGGCTGGAAGTTTTGAGTGGTGGGAATCTGACTTTATATAAACATCTTTCAAAAAGTATTTCCGAGTCTAAAGCATATGGATCATCGGTTACTGAGCAGCGAATAAGAGCTTCTGAGAAATACCTGGTAGGTATTGGCGGTGTGGTAACCCGGGTAAAAAAAATAAAAGAAATTGCTGATTTGGTTCCGGCTGCGAAAAGACAGCAATTACTGGATCAGATAGCGAAGGAAAAATGGAGTGATAAAAAAGAAAGTGACTACGTAAAGACCGTTGAGTATTACAATTCATTATAAACGTCATTTATATTTTACCCCATTAATGTAATGTAGGGAGTGGTTGACCGTAAAGAAGACCGTTAAGTAGCAGTAAGTGGAATTGATCCGGGAGAATAAAGATTTCATAAATTATTAAAGCCCCTGTTATCAGGGGCTTTAATAATTTATGAAATTCCTCAATCAGCAGGATTTATTTCTCAATGGTAGTAACACCAATGTTGCTAAAAAAACCAAGGATGGTTTGTGTAGCAGGGTTATACACGCCCAACTGATAGCGCAGGGTGTGAATACCTGTACATACTGAAAACTGACCATTAAGTCCAGGGTATTGGCGAATTACCAGGTTCATACCATTGTAAGCAGAGTTAAGATTACCTGCATTGCCTCCGGTAACGACTACACCTTCCAGATTGATGGTTACATTCGCCGGGTTGGTCCAGTCGATAAGAAAATTGAGGTCACCAAAATTGTCATCCCATACGTTATTGATTACAGCACGGGCTGTAGTAGCTGTAAGAGGAGTTATGGATTTGATAGTGGTTAAATAAGGACCATAGGCGCCAAAACCGGCATCAAAAGATTTGGCATAAGCTCCCTTTTGAGCATCCAAGGTGGCGGCATCGCCGATATCAACTCCATCGAAGCAGGGGCCTCTCAATACCAGGCGAACGGTATCCTGAAACCCTGCGATCTTTACACCAGTTTGCTCAAGAGTAAACAGGAGGGTGTCTTTTTCTCCAGAGCCGTAGTAAGCAGCGTTACCCTGAATGGGTATATATGCTACAGCCTGGCCTGCAGGGATGGTAACCGTATTGTTTGTAGTGCCAATTGTAAATTCAGTACCTGGTGTCGCGCCGGATAATGATTGCATTTTGAAGGTAATAACACGATCTACGCTCGACAGATCAGTGGTGCCTACGCCAATATTGAATACCGGTGCAGGATTACTATTCATAGCATACAACTGATTGCGCGCTCCTGTAAAGTGTACTTCAGGTTCTACCACTTTTGTGTCGTAGGGTTTAAATTTATCACAGCCCGTTAGAGCAGCAAACCCCAATAGCAGTCCCGCAAATAGTAAGCTATTGTTTTTTCTCATAATAGTATTTTTTGTTTTAATAGTGTATAAGCAGGGTTGAAAAATCCTGTCTCCAACCCAGGCGAATTACTTTAATATCCATCGTTTTGAACCATATTCGGATTAGCTAGTAACTCATCCTGCGGAATAGGCATTACAAAACGGAAAGAACCTGCTGCCAGGGTTTGCCAGGCCGGCCCGGCATCCGATGCATTGCGTTGTACGGGCAGATTATTTCTTTTAAGGTCATACAGACGAAAACCTTCAAAGCAGAGTTCTTTGAAGCGTTCATTCAGTACAGCTGTGATCAGGTCGGCAGCGGAAGCAAATGTTTCATTTGTATAGCCGGTAATGCGTGCTGTGCGTAATGCATTGAGATCGGCGGCACCGGCAGATAAGTTGGGCGTAGGTAATTTAGCATAAGCCTCAGCGCGAATCAGATACATTTCTGCTATGCGGCAGGCTTTCATATCCACTATTCGGCCACCTCTCGAAGATTCATAAAATTTCTTTACATAATTTTTCCCTGCATCGTTGCCAATAAAAGTACCCTTACGGATATCATCATTGCTATAGGTTGCTATCAGTTTATCAGACGGCGCAATGTATACAGCCGAATTCGTAGTGGTCCACAAAGCGCCAATAGCAGGTGACTGCAGAAATCGAATCCGGAACAAGGTCTCATTAGCATTCGCATCTATCCAGATACCTGCAAAGGCGGACCCAGAAACCAGTGGCTTTACATTGGAAGAGATTACCTCTGATGCGAAAGTAATTGCGGCCTGATAATCTCCCTTATAAAGGGCAATACGAGCCTGATAGGCGGCAATATTTACCTTATTGAGCACTGTATCGCTGAAGTTGGCCGGCGTAGCAGCAGGAACAAGCGCTTTCGCATCGCTCAAGTCTTTTTCAATCTGTGTCATTACAGCGCCCATTGTAGCGCGTGTAGGTTTAGCCAGAGGATTAAACTCAAGCATAATGGGTATACCCAAAGGTTCGTTGGCATTGTAGTTTTTACAGAAAGACTGCAAAAGGCCAAAATGTGCTATTGCTCGCAACCCCAGTAAGTGCCCTCTTACGATGTCTTTGCGGGGTATCAGGTTGGCAGGAGTCTCTACCACATCTATTTTGGGGAGTACCCGGTTTACCTGGTCAATCAGGCTATAGTAACCATAATAACCTGCGATTACACTGCCACCAGTAGTCACGTCTGAGCTATACTGGTAACGATACTCCAGGGCCCCCTGGCCAGCATTATCCACTCCGAGCTTTGCTTCATCGGATACGAGTGCACTTTTATACATATCTGTTGAATAAGTACCATAGCGCTGGAATGCTGCATTCACACCATATTGAATATGCTCAAATGTTTTGAAGGCATTTGCTTCATTGATCACGTCCGGATCATTTTGCTCCAACTGCTTCTTACAACTGCCTAATAGCAAAGCAGCTGAAAGAATGTATAAGCTATATTTTTTAAGTTTCATGTCTTCGTCGGTTTTAAGAATTAAAAAGTAACAGAGATACCACCAGTGAATGCACGGGGGTTCGGAAACTCACTCAGGTTGATATTTACAGGACCTGCTTCGGGATCCATTCCTCTCCATTTAGTCCACATATACAAGTTGGTACCCTGTACATATAATTTCAGGTTAGAAATGAATTTCAGCTTGCTGATTGCACTCTGAGGCAATGTATAACCGAGGGTTACATCACGCAATCTTACAAATGAAGCATTATGGATCAGCTTGGATGAAAAATTGGTGCCATAGAGAGGGCTGGGTGTATTAACAATGTCGCCAGGCTTTTGCCAGAATTTCAAATCAGCTGACTGATTATATCCATTAGCCAGGAAACCAACAGGATTTTCTACGAAATACTCCAGGTTGTCCATTTTGTAGGCACCTTCCTGCCAGCTAAACAGTACAGATAAGTCCAGGTTTTTGTAACGTAAGGACGTTCCGAAACCACCTTTCCAGGGGGCTTCCCATGTACCAAACTCTGTTACCGCATAAGAATTTGAATAGACATTTGTTACTTTGCCATTCAGGTCATAGTAAAGAGGTTGACCGGTAGCAGCATCAACACCTGCCCATTTCACTTCGTAGTGAGAGCCCAGGGGCAAACCTACTTTCAGGAAAGAGGTTCCACTTTCGTAAGGTTCTTCACCACCGAGTGATAACAGTTTATTTTTGTTATAGCTACCAGTTGCAAACAGCGTCCATACCAGATCTTTATTACGGATTACATCATAGTTGATATTCCACTCAAAACCGGTGTTTTGCAGTTCGCCGGCATTAATATCAATCCGGTATCCACCACCTTCAGCACTAAGTGGTCGGCTAATGAAGAGGTCTTTGGTGCGTTTATCATACCAGTTCAGGTCACCATACAACCGGCGATTCAGCAATTCGAAGTCGACACCTACGTTAACCTGGTAGGTCGTTTCCCAACGGGCACCCGGGTTACCTGGATAAGTGGCTACTTGTGTAGTCAGACCAGAGTATTGATCAACAGAGCTATAACGGGCCTGATACAGATAGCTTGAAGGGAAGTTGTTGGCATTACCGGCACTACCATAGCTGGCGCGGAGGCGAAGCACATTAACGGCATTTACGTTTTCCATGAAATTCTCTTTGGATAGCTCCCATATAGCGCCAACAGAGAAAAAGTCCTGCCAGCGAGTAGTCTTAGGAAGTTTCGAAGAACCGTCTTTGCGATAAGAACCGGTAACGGTGTATTTTCCATCATAAGTATAACGCGCAGTAGCCAGACCGGAAGCCAGACCTGTACGATCTTTACCGCCAGTTATTGTAGAATATAGCTGGTTACCTGAATTACCCTGTGTAATAGCACCGGGCGTATTGGGTGTGCGGGGGTCAATACCATAACCCTGAGCGTTGAATGCCTTATAATTTTCCTGTACATACTCGCCAACAGCTGTTACTTCTACGTCATGAACATCGGCAAATAGTTTGCGGTAAGTCAGCGAAGGACGTACGTTGCTGGTCAGGAAACGCTCTAATGTTTCAATCTGACTACCAGCCAGTGTAAGTAGTGAAGTAGCGCCCCCGGCTTGAGTACGTGCAAAAGCCTCACGGCTTTGATACACGGTATTCTGTGTTTCGCGGAAGTCAATACCTGTTACCAAAGAAGCAGTAATATCTTCTGTGAGTTTATAGTTTAAATTGAAACCGATGGTTGCTTTCAACTGGTCATTGTAGTTTTTGTCATATTTGGTCAAATCCAGTTGTGTCGTAGTAAGATATTTTGCTGCGTTGCTAATGCTGTTATAGCTACCGTCTGCTTTATAGGGACGATGGTAAGGAACGCCTACGTTTACAGCAAGAAACGGATTGTTGAGGTTGTTGGTAGTCGTACTTTGCTGAAAATTACGTTTTGTATAACCCAGGTTTGTAGAAGCGCTGAATGTGAGGCGCTCATCTGCGTAATCCATATTATTGCGTACCGTAACCCGTTTCATATCTGTACGCTGAGTAGTTCCCTGCTCATTGTAAAGTGCTACACTACTATATACGCGGGTTTTTCCTGTACCGCCAGAAAGTGTGATCTGGTGATTGCTGAATGAACCCTGGCGGAAAAAAAGGTCAGACCAATTGGTATTGATCTTGCTTAAACTATCCAGCCAGCGGTCACCTAATTCGAAATCTGCAGCAGTTTTTGGAACTATAATCAAACGAGGATTAGGAGAGGGGTCAGTGGGGTCAGGAATTGTTTTATTAGGATTCAGACGAGAAAACTGCCATCCGGGCACAACAGGGTCTTTACCCCACTCAGTGAGTGTATTGGGAACCATCACACCATATTGCTCCTGCGCCTTCAGTAATTCAGCAGTATTCATGGGGCGGAAAGCAAAATCGGGTTTTGATTTAATACCCATCTGTGCACTGTACTCCAGCTTCATTTTTCCTCCTGTTCCTCGTTTGGTAGTCACGATTACCACACCGGCAGAACCACGTGAGCCATACAGTGAAGTAGTGGCCGCATCACGGGCAATGTCGATAGAGGCAAAATCGTTGGGGTTCAGACCCTGAAATACAGAAGCTTCCACAGGGATACCATCCACAATGTAAAGAGGTGTGCTACCACCTACTACCGAGTTGGTACCACGAATCAGGATAGTGGTGGCCTGACCAGGCTGACCGCTACCTGTAAGCGCCAGTACCCCAGGTGCACGACCCTGAAACAGCTGGTCAAATGAACCTACCGGACGATCTTCCAGTTGTTTGGCATCGATCTTGTTGGTAGCACCAGCGAATTGTGATTTTTTGGTGCGGGTAATACCTGTAACAACGATTTCATCCAGGTCTTTCGTTGTAGGTGTGAGTGTTAAGGAATAAACGCTTCCGGATCCAATGTTAACCGTCTTGGTTTCAAATCCAAGGAAGCTGAATTCGAGTTGCTTTGCATTCGCAGGAAGAGAGAGCGTATAGGTACCGTCTGATTTTGTAACCGTACCAGTAGGAGATCCTTTTACAACTACCGATACGTTGGGAAGGGGATTCCCTTTGTCGTCCGTGACCGTTCCCGTTACGGTCTTTTGTGCTAACAACGAGCCTGCAAAAAACAGGAACGCTGTTAGTGTTAGTAACAGTTTTCTCATGTGCATCTGAGTTTTAGTATAAATGAAAAATTGCTGTAATTCCTGGGGGAGAATCACAACTGCAATAATAATCAAATTGAAGCACAATTAAACCTGCCTGAAGCGTGATCTTTTGTGCCCGAATTGCCTGTTATGATAGCCCGCAAAACAATACTGCAAACGATTTAGACAATAGCCCGGATTGAAATGCTGCGCAGCCTAGCTTTTCCTTTTCTTTTTTGAACCACCCAGAGTGATCAGTAAGGCAGGCAGCAAAACAAGGTTGGTTAAAGTAGCCGTTACCAGGGTCAGGGAAGTAAGCCAGCCCAACGCCTGTGTGCCGCCAAAACCGCTGAAACTGAAGATAATAAACCCAGCTATCAGTACCAGCGAGGTATAAATAATGCTGATACCGGTACTATGAATAGTTTCAATAACCGTTGTCTTGAGATCATAGTTATGTAAGGGTAATTCCTGTTTATAATTTACGAGAAAGCGGATGGTAATGTCAATAGCAATACCCAAAGCCACACTGAATACCAGCACCGTCGATGGCTTCAGGGGCACACCCACCCAACCCATCACTCCTGCCGTAATTACCAGCGGAATCAGGTTGGGTATCAGCGAGCAGAAAAGTATACGCAGCGAACGGAACAGGTAGAGCATACAAAGGGCAATCAGGATAAATGCCCAGAAAATGCTTTCTTTCAATCCATTGATAATAAATGCGCTGCCCTCCAAAAACGTAATGCTCGTGCCAGTTTGCTGCACGGTGTATTTGGTGCTGTCAAACAGTTGGGCGCTACGCTTGCTGATACTGTCCAGGATGCCAGGCAAACGGGCACTCCCCACATCAGCCATATTGATACTTACACGTGCTTCCTGCCGGGCACTGTCCATAAAACTGGCCACCAGCTTACCAAATGAACCGGCATTGCCCTCATCACCTTCCTGCTTCATACGCAGATAAGAGACCATCGCCGGCAAATCGAGCTGGCTGGGCATAGAGTAATTGCTACTGTCGCCATCGAAGAAAGCCTGTTTGGCAAATTTTAATCCTTCCACTATACTCAGCGGCCGCGCCATACTGGGCATGGCAGCAATGCTGGCCGAAAGTGAATCGATACGGGTAAGGCCATCCAGGTCACGCAATATGCCCGCCTTGCTTTTGGTTTTTACCAGTATCTCGAGCGGCATTACACCCTTGAAATTCTTCTCAAAAAACTTCAGATCGGTATAAATCTTATCGGTCTGCGGCAGATCATCTACGATATATCCAACACTTTTGAGACGGAAAATACCGGCCACAGCCGCAATCATAACAGCAATACTGATTCCATAGATCAGCTTACGATGATTGAGCGACCAACGCTCCAGCCGGTCGAGCCAGCGATTGAGCCTCGGATTATCGAGGTACTTCATATGGCGCGACTTGGGAACAGGCAGGAAACTGAGTACCACAGGAATCAATATCAGGGAAATAAAAAACAGTACCATGATATTAATGCCCGCTACTACTCCAAATTCCTGCAATATCTCACTACGGGTAAGGGCAAATACTGCAAACCCGATAGCTGCAGCGAGGTTACAAAACAGTGTTACGATACCCATACGGCTTACCATGGTCACCAGGGCCGTTCTGGAATCGCCTGTGTCATTATAGGCCGTATGATATTTATTGAGGAAATAGATACAGTTAGGAATACCGATCACTACAATCAATGGTGGTATCAAGGCAGTCAGCAAGGTGATTTTATACCCCAGCAAATGCATGGTGCCCATTGTCCAGACCACACCCAGTATCACCACACCCAGGGAGAGCAGCATGGAACTGAAAGAGCGGAAAAACAGCAGAAGAATCAGGGCGGATAGTACCACACTGCCAAACAGAAACCATTTCATTTCATCGGCAATACGGGTCGAAAGCTCAGTGCGGATCAGAGGTAATCCGCTCATATAAATCTCCTGATTTTCTTTTTTGCTGAAATTTTCTGCCAGCGTACGGATGTTTTTTACAACATTATTACGCTTAGGAGAATTCATAACCTCTTTGTCAACACTCACGCCCATCATCCACGCATTGGTTTCGGGGTTATAAAGCAGGCCCCGGTAAAAAGGCAGACTCAACAGCAGGTTTTTCATGCTGTCGATCTCCGGCTGACTCAATGTGCGTTCAGGAAAAATGGGGGTTGCGACCAGCTTTTCTGTGGCCGAATCTTTAAGCAAAGCAACAGCCCACGGAGCTGCTACCACATTTGTTACACCCGGTGCTTTGCGCAGTGAACGATAGAGGGTGGCATATTCATTGAAAAAACCGGCTTCGAAAAAACGATCTGTTTGTACACCAATTACCAGCAGATTGCCATCCTGGCCATACTTATTCTTAAAAGCCTGGTAGGTGATATTGGCAGGGTGATTAGACGGAATGGCCCGGCTGAATTCATAACTAAGCTCAACTTTTGAAGCGTGGTAAGCCATAAAAGCAGAAGCTCCTGTGAGCACAATGATCAGGGGAATACGGTATGCGAGAATGAATTGTCCAAGCTTACGCCACATAGTATGGATGTTTGGCAAACCTGCTACTGGTTTGCAATTGGGTGATCCGCAAATGTGCTACGGGAAGGGTTACGGAAGCACCCGTTGTTTCCCCCATTTGCCGATGCCGGAGATAAATTTCCGGGCGATGCAAAGAAACGCAAAAATGCCCAATAGCCATTGTAAAGGCTTTACCTACTTTTGGAAAGTGAAACCTATTTGTCTTGCTTTTGCCCTGATCCTCAGCCTTTGTAGTAAGGCTCAACCCGGGCCTCTCGGCACCTGGCGGGAGCACCTGCCTTATGGCTCAGCCATAGATCTGGCCAGCATTGATTCACGCATTATGGCGGCTACGCCTTATGCATTATTCGCCTACGACCCTGCCACACAGGAAATTGAGCGATGGAGCCGGGTAAATGGGCTTGCAGAAACAGGCATCCGGGCCATAGAAGCAAGCACCGATGGTACCAGCCTCCTGGTAGCTTATACCAATAACAATCTTGACCTGCTTACAGAAAATAGTATCATCAATATCTCCGACATCCGCCGCGATGCACCCGGTCAGCCGCCCCTGATCAATGAAATTTATCCGCGGGGCAGCAACTTTTACCTGTCAACAAACCTGGGTATAATAGTACTCGATGCCCAGGCTCATGTGATCAGAGATACCTGGCGCCTGGGACCGGGAGGTACAGACATACCGGTTTGGGCTGTCACAGCTACTGCTACGCACTGGCTGGCAGCAACAGCCGGCGGATTGCTGAGCGCTCCCATTAGCGGAGTCAACCTGGCCGACTACAGGAACTGGCAACAGCTGAGTGGCGCAAATGGCCTTCCTTCCGGACCCTGTTCCGGCATTGTATTACTCAACGGTACAAGTCTGGCATTGTCGGCCAATGCAATTTATCAGGAACAACAGGGGCAGTGGAATGTTTTTTACCAGGCACCATCGGCCATTGAGTTTATGCAGGTGAGCAACAATCTGCTTACGATAGCAGAAACTGACGCCAGCAGCCCAACCATCACTACCATCAACCCTGCGGGTGCTGTTGTTTCCCGGCTGCAGGATCCTGTTTTATTGCGGTCGCCACGACGTGTAATCTGGCAAAATGCAACAGCATGGATAGCAGACAGTGTGCAGGGGCTTATTCATTTTGAAAATGGAAATTTTTCCCGCATTGTTCCCAACTCGCCGCTAACAGTAGCTACAGGTCAGCTGTTGCATACTCCTGCTGGTCTTTTTACAGCCACTGGAGGCATCATGCCACCAGTGGGCCGGCCGGGCTCCTATTCGCGCCTCGTATCGGGTGAGTGGAGCAATCAAACAGCATCCTCACTGCCTGCACTCGATTCGCTTTCTGATCTCCAGGCACTGGCCTGGAGCAAAACGGCTAATACGCTGTATGCAGGATCATACGGGGGAGGTATTGTTGCTGTTGACGGCAACAATCATGCAACTGTATTCAAGCAGGGTTATCTGGAACCTGACCGGTTAAATTCTTCTCAGTACAAAGTAGCGGGTATGGCGATCGATCAGAGCCAGAACCTGTGGGTCAGCAATGCAGGTGCGGCTAATCCGCTGGTGCTTCAGCAAAACGATGGACAGTGGTTTCGCTTTCAGCCTACTTTTATAATGAGTGGAAACAGTTTCGGAAACATTACCATCGACAATAATAGTTTTAAATGGATTGTACCGCTGACAGACCCCGGGCTTATCTGTTATAACTCCGGTCCTCTGGCAGCGACAGCTTCAGATGATCAATGGCTGTGGTTGCGTGCAGGCGTAAGTGGTCTGCCAGACGATAAAGTGTATTGTGCCACGGCCGACCGGCAGGGGTTTATATGGATCGGCACGGCCAACGGAATCGGGTTGCTGACCTGTGCCGCAGACTTGTTTACTGCCCGCAGTTGTGCAGTAATACGTCCTGTTGTGGCAGCAGGGAGCACCGGAGCTTATTTGTTTCAGGGCGAGCGTGTACAATGTATCGCGGTAGACGGAGCAGACCGGAAATGGATCGGTACGACCAATGGCGTATGGCTGCTCAATGCCACAGCAGATACCGTAATTAACCGGTTTACGAGTGCCAACAGTCCATTGCCTGGCAACGATGTAAAAAATATCAGCATTGATCCGCAGACCGGGGAAGTTTTTTTTCAAACCACGAATGGCCTCGCGTCTTACCGGGGCACCGCAACCGAAGGAACACAACGCAATAATCAGGTGCTGGTATTTCCCAATCCCGTACCGCATGGTTACAACGGTCAGATTGCTATCAGGGGGCTTGTTGAAAATGCAGTGGTAAAAATTACAGAACTGAATGGCCGTCTGCTGTATCAGACGCGTGCACTGGGAGGGCAGGCCGTTTGGAATGGCCGCGATGCCCGGGGCCATGCAGTGGCAACAGGAGTATACCTGGTACTCGCAACAGACAATAACGGTAAAGAAACAGTAGCAACACGTATTGTTGTCGTGAAATAACTGACCCATGAGTGATAAACTCCATCATACACACGGTATTGTTTTGCGTACAGTCAGGTACGGTGAGACCAGCGTGATTGTGACCATGCTCACAGAGCTCTTTGGTCTGCAGTCATACCTGGTCAATGGTGTACGTGTGTCGGGAAAAAAAGGCGCCGGTAAAGCCAACATGTTTCAGCCAACTGCCATACTGGATATGGTGGTATATCATAATGAACTGAAGCAGTTGCAGCGTATCCGGGAATTCAGGTGGGCACATATTTATCAGCATATTCTCACCGATGTGACCCGCAATGCAGTAGCCCTCTTTATGATCGAATTGCTGGGCAAATGCCTGAAGCAACCGGAGAGTAATACAGATCTGTATCATTTTGCAGAAGACTCTCTGTTGCATCTTGATGCGGCCGACAATGCCGTTGCGGCCAACTTTCCCCTTTTCTTTGCACTGCACCTTCCGGTATTTTTTGGGTTTCGTATACAGGACAATTATCAGGCATCAAGAGCGGTACTTGATCTGCATGAAGGCCGCTTTGTAACAGAGCCTCCTTCGCATCCTGATTTTCTTGAAGAGAAACAGGCATTTGTAACATCGCAGTTACTGAAAGTGCAGCAACCGCATGAACTGCAGGAAATAAAGCTCAACCAGGAATTCAGGCGATCTCTGCTGCAGGCGTATCAGCAATATTATGCGTGGCAACTGCCGGAGTTTGGCATATTACGTACGCTGCCGGTATTGAGGGAGATCCTGTAAACAGTTAGTTTATTTTTCGCAGGCGAAGAAAAGTAACTACCTGGTCAATCTGCTCACTGCTCATCTTTTTGGCCACTGCATGATTTTTGGGATCCATGCCAATAAGCGCAGTAGTATGATAGTTGTCGATCTGTATTTTGGTAAAATTAGGGATGCCGTCTTTCCCTTTCGTAAAGATGCCATGACAGCCGGAGCAATGAAGTTTGTACAACACTTTGCCCTTTTCGCATTTTTCGAGCAGTAACTGCCGGTTGATCTTTGTTACATGATCGGGAATATCGTAAGCTGTCTTTTTTTCGGTAAAGCATTGCTGAAAAAGAAGGCAGCAGCTTATTGAAAGCAGTATCGTCAGAAATGTTTTTTGCATGGTCAGTATTCCCCACCCACTTTTCGTGTATTGAGCAGTCTGTTGTCAGACGGCGGCAAACCCGATGGAGGCATTTCAAAATTAATCTTTTCGGTTAAGGACTGCATAAAGGCGATCAGCTCTTTCTTTTCCTGTGCACTTAGCTTTAATGAATCGGATGCGAGTGTTTGATTGGGTACATTCAGCCCGCGGCCTGCACCCCCGCCGCCATCATAAAAATCAATCAGCTCTTCCAGTGTACGGAATACGCCATTGTGCATATAGGGGTGTGTAAAGGCGGCATTACGTACCGTGCCTGTGCGGAAAGCATGGAGTGTTTCTTCCGCAGGGTTAATACCATAGCGGCCTTTATCCTCACTCAGTTTTTTATACTGTATATCGGCAGGAGTGCCCAGTACTTCAAATTCTGAACCAATGTAGGGTGGTTTGACCCCATTAAAATGGGGTACAAAGTGACAGGTAGCGCATTGCGCTTTACTCATAAACAGGTTGAATCCGCGTACCGCCACCGGATCGATCTGGCGTCCATTATTCATCGCATCATCAAAAGGGGAGTAATAATGACTGAAGTCGGCGTAATAATAGGTGATAGCTGATACAATATGGCTGAGCGATACAGTTTTTTCTTCCGGTGTATATTTTACAAATTTTTTGAAGGCTGTTTTGTAGGCCGCACAGCTCATCACTTTTTTCACTACTTCCTGTTCTGTACTGTTCATTTCGTCGGGATTCTGTATCACATCTCTGGCCTGGCCCTGCAGCGAAATATGTTTACCATCCAGCATAGAAAGATGATTGAAAATAGAATTGATCAGCGAGGGCGTATTACGTGGCAGATTCCCGTTGCCGTCAAACCGTAAAGCTGTGGCCAGTGTGGTGTCGGTAAAATATTCAGTGGGTTTATGACAGGAAGCGCAGCTCCGTTTATTATTACCAGACAGGATGGGGTCATAAAAAAGCAGCTTACCGGCTTTTTTGATCTCACTGAGTACCGCAGGATCTTCTACCAGCGAAAAAATGCCCTTTGTATTCTGCGAAATAAACAGTGACTTGTCGAAAATAGAATTGCAATCATTGCTGAGTGCATAGTCATTATAGTTGGCAGAATAAATATTGTGGTCACGTATCTGCGCCTGCATCAGGCGGAAAAGCGGGTTGACATAATCGCGGATAAAGCCGAAATGATCGAAAGCAGAGTAAGCTAAAGGTTGCTGGTCGGCAAATGTCAGCAGTTTGTCATACTGCAGCAGGTATTCCTGGCTGATCGGAGATTGAGGAAAACTTTCGTTATAACGTGTATAGATAGTTTTTACAGCATGCAGCATGCTGCGCAGTTCTGGTATTATCTGGGTGGTATCAGGACACTCAAAGCCGGTAGTATAAATGCCGGAAAGGTTTAGGAGAAACATGCGGTTGGCGAGGAAGAAATGTTCGAAACTGCCGAGTTGTGAGGTGATCGAATCTGCTTCAAAGGTAGCCAGGCTGTCGATTGATTCATGTATAAGTGCCTGTAGTGAGTCATTGCGCACCACAGGCTCATCGAGGTATAACTCGGCCAGTGTAAGTCCAGCCCCTTTACGTTTGTAGGGCGGCTCAAATTTTTCAAATACTTCTGTTTCCCATTCCACAGGCAGTGGGCCATTGAGTTTGCGATAGGCAACAGGTTCAAAATAGCGCAGCCAGAAATCGAGTGTCTTCAGGTTTTGCCTGTTTTGATGAATGGTGGAACGAATGGCATCACGCTGATCGGGTTGGGAAAGATCGGCTTGCCTGATCTGTTGCAATAATTGCTGCTGTGCCGATTTGAAATCTGCAAGCCGGCTGTTATAAAGTTGCCGGTATCCGTCAGGGTTTCGGGTTATAAAAGAAAAGCAGGCGGCTGCAATAATGAGCGATAATATGACCAGAAGAATTTTCATAGCTACTGCAAACGGGTGACCTTGGTAAGGTCATGACTGCATAGCAACACACCGGGTTGCCTGCCGGGCTCAAAGCTACCCAATAAATGTTCCATTTGCAAGGCTTCTGCACCGTTTAATGTGGCCCATCGCAGCAATTCTTCGAGAGGAATACGCGGCTCATATGTACGGATCGTATTTATTTCTGCCAGTATGCTCAACTGATGATTTGATGCCAGGCTATCGGTACCGAGTACCATACGGCATCCCTGGCGGTATAACTGCCAGATATCAGGCAGGGTTTTGCTGATATACAGGTTGGCAAGCGGGCAAAGGCACCACCAGAGATCAGGTGCTTCCGGCTGCGAGCGTGCCCAATCTATATCGGCAGCCGACGTAAAAGTATTGTGAACCAGGATCAGCGATTGCCGGTGGTCAAAACGAAGCAGATTGCTCTGCAGGCTGCTATGCCCCGTTGGCTGCAGTTCAGATATATCGAGTCCCATTCCTGCAAAAAGCCCGGGAAATGCTCCTCCGCCTGTAAGGAAAAGCTCATCTTCATCGGCACATTCCTGGTTGTGCAGGCTTAGTATCCTGTTGTTGAAAAAAGCAACCGTTTTTTCCCATAGTTTATTGGATACTGAATAGGGCGCATGTGGTGTGATAGAATGACGGCGCAATGCAGGGCTCGTTAATTCTGCAAAACTGCGATACAGCAGGGTGGCCCGCTGCATACGCTGAGTGGCTACAGCGGCCGACAGACCGCTTACCTCTATAAAATTATGGAAATGCAGGGGGCTTTCTTTTTTTAAAGCGAGGGTATGATCTGTATTGCAGATATCACCTACTGCCATCACCCCATTGGTCCGCAGATCATCTGCAGCCTGTATGATGGAGGCATGAATAGATTCCAGTGAATGCTCGCGCTCCAGCATGACCCGGCGCACAAATTCGGGCAACCCCGTGCCTTCGGGAATCAGCCCTTTCATATGGCTGAGCTCCAGGTGGCAGTGGCAGTTGATAAAACCCGGAAGCAGCAGTCCTTCCAGCCGCTCTACTCCCTCACCCGCCTCGCTCAGGGGTACTATTGCTTCAACAATCCCTTCTTCTGTAGTGATAAGTGCCAGGCCGGCGGTATGAAGCCGGCGGCCGTCAAAAAGACCATCGGCACAAAACTTTCGAAAACCCATAGCGCAAATTTCGGTATTATTTGTTTGACTGTTGTTTTCCTTCTATTTTCGGCTGTCCGGTTATAGACATTTATTAATATAATTCTCTTTCAAAACACCTGCTTATCCATGAACATTCAATCGGGGACAATCAGATTGTCTACTTTTTTTTTAGTTGTCATATCTCTTTTAAGCTGTTCCGGTTCCAGGGTATACAGCAATAGTCAGTTCAGGAAGTTTTTTCTGGAAGCGCGTATTCCCACTGAGAAAGTTTTTATTGTTTTTGAAAACGGCGACACTATCCGGGGAGAACGTTTAAAACTGCAAACAAATCCGATTAATGGAAACATAACATGGGTGATGGATGGAGAGAAGATCAGAAATCAGCCAGTCCTTTCTTATCAGGATGACGAAGGGTATAATTCAGGAGATGAACGCCGTCTTTTAAATGGCCCTTTGGCACAGTTGTATGCCATCGATTACTCGGGTACGATCCGTTATAATACCAGGAAGAAAATGTATCTGGTAGAGGGGCACGCTCCAAATGAAATGCCTGGACCAGCCCGAAACAACCTGCGCATTCATTATAATGGCCGTAATAAAATGGTTACATATAATGCGTTAATGACTATGATGGAAAAATGTCCGGCTGCACTTACAAACCTCGGAAAAGAGTTTGCCAGCACAGTCTGGTTACGCAAACCAAATGATTTGGTATCCAGTTATAAGGAAACATTCAATGCAGTCAAATACTTTAATGAGCATTGTCAGTAGCCGGCTGATGCCGGGAGGTGCTAAAAGCTTAATTTTGCTGCCCTGAAGATTTTGTCATGTTAGATAGATTAGAAGCGATCAATGCCCGGTTTGAACAACTGGGAGTAGCCCTCACCAATCCCGAGATTGTGGGCAACAATAGGAAATTTGCCGAGACCAGCAAGGAATACCGCAGCCTGGAGAAGATTGTAGTGGCCTATAAAGCCTATTTGCGCCTCCTCGATGATATTGAATTTTCGCGTGAAGCCCTCAGCGGGGGAGATGAAGAACTGCGTGAGCTGGCCAAACTGGAAATGCCCCAGCTCGAAGAGCAAAAAACACAGCAGGAAGCGGCCATCCGCCAGCTCCTGATACCCAAAGACCCGCAGGATGATAAGAATGCCATACTTGAAATAAGAGCTGGTACAGGTGGCGACGAAGCCAGCCTTTTCGCCGGAGACCTGCTGCGTATGTATATGCGGTATTGCGAAAGAAAAGGATGGAAAACAGCCCTGCTCAGCGAAAATGAAGGTACGGTAGGCGGTTACAAGGAAGTGCAACTGGAAGTGACCGGCGATGATGTGTATGGTACCCTCAAGTTTGAAAGCGGCGTTCACCGTGTGCAGCGGGTACCGGATACAGAAGCTTCCGGCCGCGTGCATACCTCTGCAGCTACTGTGGCAGTGATGCCCGAAGCCGAGGAAGTTGATTTTGAACTTAACCCGGCAGATGTGAAGATGGAAACAGCCCGAAGCGGCGGAGCCGGTGGTCAGAATGTAAACAAAGTAGAAACCAAGGTAATGCTCACGCATATTCCTACCGGAACCGTAGTGGTGTGCCAGACCGAACGCTCACAGCTGGGCAACCGCGAAAAAGCCATGCAGATGCTGCGTACTAAATTGTACGAAGAGCAGGTGCGTAAACAGGAAGACGAAATTGCCCGCCACCGCAAAAGCCTGGTAAGCACGGGAGACCGCAGCGCTAAAATCAGGACCTATAACTACCCCCAGGGGCGTGTCACCGATCACCGGATCGGGATGACGCTCTATAATCTTCCCAGTGTCATGAATGGCGAAATTGAAGAGCTGATAGATGCCCTCCAGTTTGCCGAAAACGCCGAGAAACTTACCCGTCAGCAATAAACAGCAGTTGATTTTGTAGGAAGAAAAGCACTAAATTTCTACCATAAAATCAACCCTTTATGCTGGAACAAATTGCATCTCTGGTAAAGCAGTACGGACAGGAAGCTGTAGTGAACAATCCTGCAGTCGATAATGAAAACAATTCGGCAGTAATGGCCGAAGCTACTAAAACGATCACGGCAGGTTTCCAAAACCTCATGGCAGGAGGCGGCCTGCAGGATATTATTTCCATGTTTACCAATAGCGGTTCGGGAGGTCAGCAAGGTACCGGAGGGGTTAATAACCTGCTTCGTAATCCTGTTGTCACTATGATGATCGGACACCTCATCAGCAAACTCACCACAAAATTCAATATGAGTCCTGCGGCTGCCAGCCAGCTCAGCAATCAACTCGTGCCATCTGTAATAGAGGATATGGTCACCCGTACTGCCAGCACCGACCCCGAAAACGATGGATTTAATCTCAACAGCCTGGTAGGGGCACTGAGTGGCGGACAGGCCGCCGGCAACTTCAACTTCCAGGACCTGATCTCGCAGGTAACAGGCGGAAACGGATCTGCCGATCTGCAAAACATTATCAGTCAGGTGACCGAAGGTGCCCAACAGTCACGCAGCGATCGAAGCGGAGGAGGAATCGGCGACCTGATAAAAGGTTTGTTTAATTAACGCAAACGATTGTATGGGCCGTGTGTCACGCAGACCATGTTCAATTCACGCATTGATTCGTTGTATTCACCGGATAAATCATACCATCCAACCAATAGTTGTAGGAATATGGAAAAAAGAATTTAAACTTTGGAATGATTTCTGCATTATAGTAAATGTAGTAATCGACGCAAAAAGTTCTTTGGTACACCGCGACAGGGAGTTTAGGTAATTTCACAACGTGGAATAAAATCCACACATCGTAGAAAGAAGCTGAGAATGAGGTGAAAATACCATTATCAACCTTTTAGAATTTCGTTAACAGCGCGGATAGCACTAATGGCAGTAAATTTGCGTTATAGATTACAACAAAGAGAGTTTCTCAATTCATTATAAAAGCAGTCAATTTTCTCATAAGCAGTTAGTTTTGGTTGCGACCCCTGTTTCTACAGGGGTCTATTTTTTTATAAACCTACGCCAAGCATATACTGCGCCTATAATAGCGCCTGCTGTATCTGCAATTATATCTCCTGTATCGAAAGAGCGATTGGGTACCCAGAATTTCTGAACAAATTCCATGGCAATGCCGTATGTGATGGAGCCTATGGTCAGCCAGATCAGTGTGCTGACGCGTAGTTGCTTGTTATTGAACTTATAGGCGCTCCAGGTAAGATTGAATTGTAATAAGGAAAACAAACCCACATGTATCCACTTGTCGAGCCAGATTTTATCGAGCCAGTTGGCTTTAGGAAAAGCCGACCCCGGAAGAGTGAGGAGTATGGTTATAAGGATAAGCCAGGTAAGAACAGGTAAAAAGTAACGGGCAGGATGCTTCACTTTTTTTTCGCAATAGTAAAGCGATAATTTCAAAAAGTGGTAAGCCGTCCAAAGAAAACTATACAAAAAGGAGCCCTGTACAGAGCCCCTTTATTAACCAACTATAGAACCAGCGCTATAGTGCGCAGGAATATTTACGTAATAAAGAGAAGATTGGTTTGGGGCGGCACTGTTGAGGTAAAGGGTGAAGGGTAAAAGGCCAAAGGTAAAATCCTTTAACCCTCTACCTTTGACCTTTCACCCTTTTGCGGTTTTCCGGACTATCTTTTATTGAGGTAAAAGGTAGAGGGCAGAAGGTAAAAGAGAGATAAGACGTAAAGCCTTTTACCTTCCACCTTTGACCTTTCACCCTTTTGCGGTTTTCCGGGCTATCTTTTATTGAGGTAAAAGGTAGAGGGCAGAAGGTAAAAGAGAGATAAGACGTAAAGCCTTTTACCTTCCACCTTTGACCTTTCACCCTTTTGCAGCTTTCCGGGCTATCTTTTATTGAGGTAAAAGGTAGAGGGCAGAAGGCAAAGGAGAGATAAGACGTAGAGCCTTTTACCTTCCACCTTTGACCTTCCACCCTTTTGCGGTTTTCCGGGCTATCTTTTATTGAGGTAAAAGGTAGAGGGCAGAAGGTAAAAGAGAGATAAGACGTAAAGCCTTTTACCTTCCACCTTTGACCTTTCACCCTTTTTACAGATTGCCGAGCGTATACATTTTTCCCTGTGGCGTGGGATTGCCACCTTTTTTCTCGAGTGTAATGGCAAAGGCCTGTGCGCCTGTTGCGCTCTTCATAGTGAGGAGTAGTTTCTTACGTCCAATGAATACATCGTTGGGGATCATGCCGGCATCTACAGGCTGACCATTGATGAGTGCCCAAAGCTGGTACTGCATATGGCTGGGCGGAGCCGGCAGATTATTTACCATCAGGTACACATCTTTATTAAGACTGTCCCAGTAGACGGTAGCATAGGCGGCAGGGGCTTCGTTGGTACCTTTCATGCCGGCCATTTTCACATGCGGATTGGAAGTGAGTACCTCCATATCTTTTTCCATATCTCCCAGCATGTTCATAGCAGAGTCTTTGTCTGAACGCAGGCCGGCAATTTCCTGCTGCAGGCGGTTGTTTTTTTGCTGCAGGGTCAGGTTCCACACCAGGCTCACAGCGAGTAACAGAACGGCTACAGCTGCCGCTATGGCCTGCCAGCTCATTCGCCGGCGTGCGGGGAGTGAGATGACGGGAGTTTCCGCTTGTGGCGCAGCAATAGCGGTCATCAGTTCTTCTTTCAGTAAAGGCGATACAGGCAACGCATTTTGCATGGCTTCACGTTCCAGGACTTCTTCAAAGGCCTGGCGTGCTGCAAGCACTTCAGGATGACTGGCGCAGGCCTGCTCAAACTCGCGTTGTTCTTCCGCCGAGGCCAGCCCCATCACATAGCTTTCGACTATGCCACTTGATATGTATTCCTTTATATTCACTTCTTTCAGCTGATCATCGTTCTTAATTGTATTAATGCAGTTCTGATCCTGGTCTTAACCGTGCCAAGGGGAATATTAAGTGCCCTGGAAATTTCTTCGTGCGTGTAGCCCTTGAAATAGGAAAGATCGATCAAAACCCGATGCTCTTCTTTAAGCTTGCTGAGAATACTGCGCAAACCCACATCTACAGTTTGCGGTCTGTCAGCAAATGTTTCTCCTGCTTCCGTCTCCGGAACCGGCCGGTTTTTTAAAGTATTCTGATAACCCTTTGAGCGGAGTTTGTCAATGGCCGCATTTCGTGCCACATTCATCATCCAGGTAAACAGGCGGCCTTTTGCCGGATCATATAAATCAATTCTCCGCCAGATATTGATAAACGATTCCTGCAACACATCACGCGCCGTTTCCGGATCGGATATGATGGCACTGATCACGCCCATCAATGCACCCGCGTAGTTATCATACAGATAACCAAAAGAGCGGTCATTGCGTTGACGCAATAAGGCAATAAGCTCCTGTTCACTATATTTTTCGGTAGTGGTCAATGAGTTGGTTAATAATACAGCCCATTAGCTATGAGCCATACCTTAACATATACGTTAGAGAGTTAAAACCGGATTTAGGCAACCACGGCTTCGTAACCGGCAGCATCCAGCAGTCCGTTTACATCATCCGGATTATCAACAGTCATTTTAATCATCCAGCCTTCGCCGTAAGGGTCATTATTTACCAGCTCAGGTGCGTTGGCAAGTGCGGCATTGAGCTCGGTAACGGTACCGCTCACAGGAAGAAACAGATCAGATACTGTTTTTACCGCTTCTACCGTTCCAAATACATCACCGGCGGCCAGAGGCTTGCCAATGCTCTCAACTTCTACATAAACAATATCACCCAGCTCGCGCTGAGCAAAATCTGTAATGCCAATAGTGGCAACATTGCCTTCAATACTGATCCATTCGTGGTCTTTGGTGTAACGGAGATGGGCAGGAAAACTCATAATGAACGATTTATAGCGCAAATATGCGGAAAAGGAAATTACAAATGACCGGTAGCCCGGAAGTTTTTTCGCATTTCGCCGGAAAATAGAGGCCGTTCAGCCCGGTTTTCGAGCCACTTGTCGGCTAGTGTTTTACACTCCTATGACAGTAAGGTATCTTTGAGCCCCCAATCAAAAGTGGAAATTGTATATGAGAAAAATTGTATTTGCGCTGCTGGCCCTGCTTACCACCCAGGCCCTTTTTGCCCAGAAACTGACGGGAGTGGTTAAAGATCAACAAGGCAAGGGCCTCGACAAGACTACTGTGTCTTTGTTGCGTGCCAAAGATTCAAGCGTAGCTAAACTGGCTGTTTCAGATGCCCAGGGTAAATTTTCCGTTGAAGCAACCCCGGGTCAGTACCTGGTCAGCTTTTCACACGTAGGTTATATACCCCAGTTTTCAAAAGTAGTAGACCTCTCTGCCGGTAATCAGTCCCTCGGCGATGTAGTGATGGAAAAAGCAGAAGCGGCCCTGCAGGGCGTAACTGTGACCTCGCAGCGCCCGGTTGTAGAAGTAAAAGCAGACAAAACCATCCTTAATGTGGAAGGTACAATCAATGCTGTAGGTCAGGATGCCCTTGAACTGCTGCGTAAGTCGCCCGGTGTAATCGTTGATAAAGACGATAACCTGAGCCTGGCCGGTAAAAATGGCGTACAGGTATATATTGATGGTAAACCCACACCACTTTCTGGTGCAGACCTGGCCAATTATCTGAAAAGCCTGCAATCGGCCCAGATCGAGTCTATTGAACTCATCACCAACCCTTCTGCCAAATATGAAGCGGCTGGTAATGCCGGTATTATCAATATCCGCCTCAAGAAAAATAAAACCTTTGGAACAAATGGCTCAGTAAATGCCGGATATGCTATCGGTACTTATCCTAAAGCCAATGCAGGCCTTTCACTGAACCATCGCAACAAAAGCGTGAACATTTTTGGCAACTACAACTATAATGTAGGCAAAAATGCAAGCACCTTCCATTCTTTCAGCGATCGCTTTGATACTATTTTCCGCCAGACAAATAAAATGGCTTTTGATAATAACACACATGGTTTCAAAGTAGGAATGGACTATTTTCTGAATGCGAAAAGCACTATTGGTGCCGTGGTAAATGGAAACCTTGCCGAAAACGATATGCATACCAAGGGACCCATGACATTTACCTACAAGCCTACCAACCAGATCAATCGTACACTGGAGGCAATGAACAATAACAATGTTCAGCGCGACAACGTAAATGCCAATATCAATTACCGTTACTCGGTAGCCGGTGGCAAGGACCTGAGTATTGATGCCGATTACGGATTCTTCAATATCCGCTCCAATCAGTTCCAGCCCAACTATTACCTTACTTATCCCGGTCGTGATACCATCAGCTCAGCGGTGTATAATATGATCGCTCCTACTGATATTGACCTGTATTCGGTAAAGGCAGATTATGAGCAAAACTTTAAAGGCGGACGCCTCGGTATCGGTGGTAAAATTGGTTTTGTGAATACAGATAATGACTTCCGCCGCTACAATGTATACAGCAGCAGCAAAGTACTGGATACCCTTAAAAGCAACCGGTTTGAGTATAAAGAAAATGTAAATGCGCTGTATGTAAATTATAATAAAGCATACAAAGGATGGATGCTGCAGGTAGGGGTACGTGCAGAGAATACACATTCAAAAGGCACTTCTACCGGTTTCAAACAACTGAACAATGGTGATTATGTTGCCTACGACAGCTCATTTGACCGCAACTATACCGACTTCTTCCCGAGTGCAGCGGTTACGTTCAATAAGAACCCCATGAACCAATGGAGCATTTCTTACAGCCGTCGTATCGACCGCCCGGCTTACCAGGATCTCAATCCTTTCGAATTCAAACTCAACGAGTATACATATATGAAGGGTAATACGCAACTGCGTCCCCAGTATACCAACAGCTTTGGCGTAACGAATATTTTCAAATTCAGGCTTACCACCACGCTTAACTATAGCCATGTAAAAGACATTTTTGCACAGCTGCCCGATACCATCGAAAAAACTAAGGGGTTCCTGACCAAGAAAAACCTGGCTACACAGGATGTTGTGAGCCTGAGCGTGAGTTATCCCTTCCAGTATAAATGGTATAGCTTCTTTGCTACAGCCAATGCATACTATTCTTATTACAAAGCCAACTTTGGTGGTGGCGACCGTAATATTAAACAGGGTGTATTCTACTATACTTACTATATGCAAAACAGTTTCACGCTCGGAAAAGGATGGACTGCTGAGCTGAGTGGTTATTACAATGCACCCTCACTGTGGCAGGGCGTGTTTAAGTCAAAAGGACTTGGCTTTATCGATGCCGGTTTGCAGAAAACGGTGTTTAAAAACAAAGGCAACCTGAAACTGGTGGTTAGTGATATCTTCCGTACACTGAAATGGTCTGGTTATACCAACTTTACCGGTGCCTACAGCCAGGCAAATGGTAGCTGGGAAAGCCGTCAGTTGAAACTCAACTTCAGCTATCGTTTTGGTAACTCGCAGGTAAAAGCTGCCCGTCAGCGTAAAAGCGCAATAGAAGACGAAAACAAACGAGCCAACTCCGGCGGCAGCCAGATGGGTGGCCCGGGCAACTAAGCAACAGGATCAATTCATAAAAAGGAGAGCGGATCACCAGAAGGTGATCCGCTCTCCTTTTTATGGTTTAAAAGTTTAAAAGTATAAAGGAAGAAAAGGTAAAAGGCGAAAGGTAAAGGGTGTAGGGTATATTCCTTTAAGCCTTAAATATCATACCTGCCTTCTATCCTTTACCTTTCGCCTTTTACCCTTTACCTTTTCTTCCTTTTCACCAGTTTTGTCCCTGTTATCCGCACATCTTCCCGTGGGCGGTCGCGGTCGGGTCCGGTGCTGGTGGCAACAACAGATATTTTTTCAACTACGTCCAGCCCTTTGATGACTTCACCGAATACCGTATAATTTCCATCCAGGTGTGGCGTGCCGCCAATGCTGGTATATACAGCTCTTTGTTCGGCCGGTATTTTTCTTTTGAGCCGGTAGGTTTCAACTGAATCGAGCCCGGCTTCACTAAACACCCGGCCCTGTACAATATAGAACTGGCTGGCGCCACTGGCTTTTTCGGGGTTTGCATTATCGGGCAGGCGGGCTGCGGCCAGGGCACCCCGCTTGTGAAAAAGAGTGGCCCGAAACTCGGCTGGAAGAGTATAACCGGGGCCGCCATTACCCAACGGGGTGCCGGGAGCCGCCTGCTTGCTATTCGGATCACCCGCCTGGATCATAAAGTTCTTTATGACACGGTGAAAAAGAATGCTGTCATAGTAATGTGATTTCACCAGTCGTAAAAAATTGTCGCGGTGCTGGGGTGTTGAATCAGAAAGGCGAACGAGTATGTCGCCATAATTGGTTTGGATCAATACATCGCGGCGACGGTCTTTTTTACGAAGCGATATGGACGATTGAGTCTGCCCCTGCAGATAAAGGCAGGCGGCCAGTAACAGGAATAAAGCTTTCATGATATCCGGTAAATAAGGAAATGGTTGTTTTATACCGGAACAAATAAACAAAATCCAGACTGAAAGAAGAAGCCTTAAAAACCCTGCTCTTCAAAATAGAGGAGGATATGGTCTTTAAGAAAGTTTTCCTGCTCAATTGGGTTCATAACGGGCATGGGTTTCAATTGTCTGAAATGAGGCCAGCCATCTGCATCCACCCCTTCCTGCTCATAATAGCCACTGGGCTGCAGCAGGCGGCACACAGCTATATGCATCAGGTCCTGCTTCTGCTCCTTGGTAAATTTGGGGCGTATGCTGCCCAGCTCCTGCATACCAATGAGGAACAGGATGGTTTCCATATCCGGTTTTTTTTCAAAACGCTCTACCAGCCGGGCCTCCAGGTTCCACCACCGTTGTTGAAGATCATCTGTTGCAAACATGGTGCAAAGGTACGGTAATCTGCAGCTATGGAGATGCGCTGCAGGTCCAGGTTAGTATCATCAGCGTCAGAATCTTACCTTTGCGCAAATTTCAATTATCATGCTGCAGCTACAGGTTTTGCGACAGGACCCTGAAGGGGTAAAGAAAAAACTGGCCCGCCGTCATTTTGCCGAGCCGGCCCTGGTTGACCGCATCCTTACACTGGATGACCAACGGAAGAAATTACAACTGGAATTTGATAATAATCAGTCGAAGGTAAACAGTACCTCGAAAGAGATTGGTCAGCTCATGACAAAGGGCGATAAAGAAGCTGCTGAATTGCGCAAGCAGGAAGTGGCCGCACTAAAAGCGACCCTGCAACCCATACAGGAGCAGTTGTCTGCCACCGAAAAGGAATTGCAGGATGAGCTGATAAAGCTGCCCAACCTCCCTTCGGACCAGGTGCCTGATGGCGCCTCACCGGCAGATAATGTGGTTTTGAAAGAGGGTGGTACACAACCACAACTGGCTGCTGATGCACAACCCCACTGGGAACTGATCAAAAAATATGATATCATCGATTTCGAAACTGGTGCGAAGATTACCGGCAGCGGATTTCCATTATATAAAGGAGCCGGAGCCCGTTTGCAGCGCGCACTGGTTCAGTATTTCCTTGACTTCAATACAGAAGCCGGATACACCGAGTACCTGCCGCCATTTATGGTCAATGAAGCTTCGGCGTATGGTACCGGACAGCTGCCTGATAAAGAAGGTCAGATGTATCATATGCCGGCCGATTCTTTTTACATGATTCCTACATCGGAGGTACCTGTTACCAATATCTATCGCGATGAAATACTGAAAGAGGCTGACCTGCCCATCCGTATGACCGCTTACTCTCCCTGTTTCCGCCGCGAAGCAGGCAGTTTTGGAAAGGATGTGCGCGGACTCAACCGTCTGCATCAGTTTGAGAAGGTTGAGATCGTACAACTGGTACGTCCGCAGGATAGCTATACAGTCCATCAGCAAATGGTAGATCATGTAGAACGCCTGTTGCAGTCGCTGGAACTGCCCTATCGCATTCTGGCCCTTTGCGGCGGCGATATGGGCTTTACTTCAGCACTCACATACGACTTTGAAGTATACAGTGCCGCTCAGCAGCGCTGGCTTGAAGTAAGCTCCGTTTCCAATTTTGAAGCGTATCAGACCAACCGGATGAAGATCCGCTACAGAGATGCAGCCGGTAAAACCCAGCTGCTGCACTCGCTGAATGGAAGCTCACTGGCATTGCCACGTATTGTAGCCTGCCTGCTTGAAAATAATCAGACAGCGGAAGGAATACGTATACCCGAAGCCCTGGTTCGTTATTTTGGAAAAAATATGATTCAGTAAGAAAAATGAGAATATCCGTAAGAGCCATGGTTCTTGCAGCAGTATTGCTGACAACAATACCTGCCTGTCACAGAAAGAGTGGTCCGCAGATTACCGACCGTACAGATATACCCGCCAGGCCCATGCCGGCTACAACATCGATGGCCGGCGCAGCAGATATAGAAGCCGGAAAACAGATCTATACCGTTGGTAAATGCACCAAATGTCATGAAGCTAAACCGGTTGATAACTGGACAGCTGAGCAGTGGAAACCTATTCTGAAATCAATGATCCCCAAGGCCAAACTGGACTCCCTGCAGCGGGCCCAGGTAACGGCTTATGTAAATCTCCATGCACGAAAAGGTTAAGAACTGTACAGTCCCGCATTAGGATTTCATTAGTATAAATCATCGTTAAACGAAATCGGCTATAGCTGATTTCGTTTTTTTGTTTTGCACATTTGCCGGGTATCTCTTTATTCACCAAAACCATAACCATGAAAAAAATGCTACTTGCTGTTTCCGGCATCATCTCCCTTTCAATGTCTGCGCATGCGCAAATCGCTAAAAAATCTGTACTTCTGGGCGGCGATCTTGGGTTTGCCACACAGAAGACGGACGAGTCGATTGCGACGGACGATAAACGTAAATTAAACAGCTTTTTTATTTCACCAACTATTGGCATAGCCATCAAAGAAAATCTTGTAGTAGGCGGTAGTATTAATTATCGTACGCAAACAGATAAAAGTGAAGCGTTGGATTACAGGAATAAATATGATGGGTATGGCGCAGGTGTATTTGTGCGCAGGTATAAACCCATTGGCAAAAGCGGCTTTTATGTTTTTGGCCAGGCCGGCCTGGGCGTTCAGCAAACAAAACAGGAAATAAAGGATCTGGGTACTTCTGCTATTGAGCGGAATACAATTACATCAATAGCAGCCAATGCCTTTCCGGGAATCAGTTTTGCAGTGAGCAGGAAATTTCACCTCGAAAGCGGATTTAATAACCTGATTACAATTTCTTATACAGGTGAAAAGCGTGAACAGGGAATGGCAGGAAATATGAACACCTATAAGTCATCAGGTTTCGGATTGACGACCAGCCTCAGCAATGCACAGTCTGCCTTCTATGTAGGCTTCAGGGTATTGCTGGCCAAATAAACAAACCTCAGCCATGTAAAAACGACCCCCGGCAGGAGGAAACTCCATACCGGGGGATTTTTATTAAGGGGAAGCGTCCACTCAGGGTTGGGCAAAGCTATTGCGCGGACCTCCAGAGGCAAATACCGCAAGCATTCTTGATTTCTGTCCGGCTGAGAACATATACATACACGCATCGTCTGTATAATCCATATAGTTCATTGTCATTTCTACAGGAGTACCGCTGCAGGTACTGCGGTGACCTGCTGCAGGACAGCCATAGTTGGCCGTATTATGCAGGGGGGTATCACCTACCTGATCATTGCCACAGGTAGCATCGCCCCATATATGGCGCAGGTTAAGCCAGTGACCCACTTCGTGGGTTGCAGTACGCCCTTTATTGAACGGAGCCGTGGCTGTACCAGTGCGGCCAAAAGCATTGTCGTCAATAACAACACCATCTGTAGATGAGCTGCCGCCGGGAAACTGGGCATAACCCAATATGCCGCCACTCAGATTACATACCCAGAGATTAAGCTTGGTGCTTGGAGATGTGGGCGCAATACCCTGCGCATTCTTTTTCATGGCATCATTGGTAGTCCAACTGGTCTTGGTAGTGCTTTTGCGGATTACCTGGTCAAGTACAAAGCGTACACCAACATCGCCCGACTTCACACTGTTGTAGGTGCTGGTATTGTTATAGTCAGCATTGGCAGCACTGAAATCTTCGTTGAGCACGTCAATCTGTGACTGAATCTGTGCCAGCGAAATGTTTTGGGCAGCTGTACGGTACAGCACATTTACCACTACAGGAATTTCGATGATTCCGTTTGAGAGCAGTCGTTGCTGTACCGGGTCTTTGACAAAGCGGTCAGTAAATGCTTCGATCAGATCCATACGCCGGCGCAGATCGGGATCGGCTTTGAGCTGCTCTTCCAGTACATCGTTGGAACTGCAACTGCGTTGTGAGGGAGTAAAGCCTTCATCGGTAGTGGGTTCTGTTGGCTCTGTTGCATGCTGATTGGATGACTTATTACAGCTCACTGTAATAAGCAGGCCACAGACGATGGCCAGAAACGCTTTCTTCATAAAAAATGGGGTTTTGGTAGTGATAAATAGGTGTTACTAAATATATACCCATTTTTCAAAATACGATCAGGCGTTAGTTGAAAAAGGAAACAAAAAAGGGTAAAAAACGGGGTAATCAGCGGGGAATTTACGCCCGGTAAAGGCTTACCCTTTTATTCATTACATAAAACCACGCAGGTGGCACCATGGCCAGAAGCATCATACCCGGGTAGCCGGTTGGCATCTGGGGCGATTCGTCGTGGTGACGCAATACCTGGTACTTTCGGCTGGCCAGGTAATGATGATCGGAATGGCGGCTAAGTTCAAACATGAGAAGACGGCCTATTACATGATCGCTGTTCCAGCTATGCGCCGGCATGGCCCGTTCGTACTTTCCTTCTCCCAGACTGCGTCTGCTCAAACCATAGTGCTCAATATAATTCACCGTTTCGAGCAGCAGTATGCCGATGGTGGCGGCTGCGAGATAGCAGCATCCTGGCAGCCAGCCAAAACCCCAGAAAATACCGATAATAAAGGCCAGCTGGATGAGCGTGTACTGCACCATTTCATTGTATAAAGAAAAAGAAGGCCTCCCTTTCTTACGTGCTTCGCGGCTGGCAATCTGCCAGGCACTGATATAACTGAATACAATGCTGCGGTAATAAAAATGATAGATCCATTCTCCATATCGGGCACTGCTGGGATCTTCGGGAGTGGCTACGCGTTTGTGATGCCCTTTATTATGCTCTACATAAAAGTGCATATACTGAGAGGTAAGCAGCAGCATTTTTGCCAGCAGCTGTTCGCCCCTGTTGACACGATGCCCCAGCTCATGCCCCACATTGATTCCAAATACTCCGCAGGCAAGTCCCATCACCCAGGTGCGTCCTGCATAATCCCAGAAGCTGAGCTGGGGATCAGCCAGTGAATGCAGGAATACAAACAATGCTGCATACTGCAGCGGCACAATGCTGTAAAGAATCCAGTCATATCGCCGGTCATGCCGGGCCATTTCTTCTTCCGTTACTTCCAGATTTTGTGCATCAGGCGGCAGCAGCAACTCTGCCAGCGGTATCAATACCCAGGCAATCAGGAGCGGTATCCACACCTGCCAGCCTGTAGTCATAAATGACCGGAATATGCCGGCAAACAGCAGCAGGGGTAATGCATATTTAATAAAGCGAAAACGCATGGATGGGTTTTCAAATATAAGGGATAAGAAGGTATAAGGTAAAAGGCTTAAGGTATAAGAGTATAATGTTTAAAGGTTTAAAAGTATAAAAGAGTGTTCTTCTTCCTCCCTCTGCCTTTTACCTTACACCTTATTCCTGCTTTTAAACCTTTGGTGACTCCGATAGTCTTATCACGAAATCCGGATAAATGGCAGTTAGTAACCAGTTGAAGAATCAACACCTGCTCTGGCGTGCAGCTTTTGGCCCGGCAGTAGAGCATATTGCTGACCTGTCTGTTTATACACCCAAAGAATTTTACAAAGCCCTGGTCAAAGCATCAGACCACAAGCCGGAAATTATTAATGTGGCAGATAATTATCTGCAGGGGCTGGTTATGGGCGTGGAGCAGGAAGGTCGCGTACAACGTAAAGAACTTACACCAGATGAACGACGCGAAATACAGCGTCGTAATCGGGAAGGTATAAAGAGTCTTAACCTCAACTGGTTTGGTCAGATGGTCAACAGCGGTGCACAGCTTCGCGAAAAAATGGCCTTCTTCTGGCATGGACACTTTGCCTGCCGCAATCTCAACCTCTTCTATCAGCAGGGCTTGCTCAACGTGATTCGCACAAACGCATTAGGTAGCTTTGTGGATTTATTGCGCGAGGTATCACACTCGGCAGCCATGCTCAACTTTCTCAACAATCAGCAAAACCGTAAAGGGCACCCCAACGAAAATTTTGCCCGCGAAGTAATGGAGCTTTTTACGCTCGGGCGGGGGCATTATACCGAGCAGGATATTAAGGAAGCGGCCCGTGCATTTACCGGGTGGGGCGCCAACCTGCAGGGCGACTTTGTATTCCGCAAAGGTCAGCATGATACCGGCGTCAAAACGGTGCTGGGTCAAACGGGCAATCTTTCCGGAGATGATGTGCTCGATATTTTGTTGCAACAGCGCCAGACTGCCCGTTTCATTGCCGCAAAGATCTACCGTTTTTTTGTAAACGATGCTCCGCATGCAGAGCGGATTGAATGGATGGCTAATCGCTTTTACGACAGCAATTATAATATTGGCGCGCTTATGGAAGATGTGTTTACCGCATCGTGGTTTTATGAAGAGAATAATATCGGTGTACGGATCAAATCGCCCATTGAGCTGCTGGCAGGTATACAGCGCATGATACCGATGGCACTACAGGATGAAGAGTCTTTGCTGGTGCTGCAGCGGTTGCTGGGTCAGGTATTGTTTTATCCGCCCAATGTGGCTGGCTGGCCGGGTGGCAAAACATGGATCGACAGCAGTACGCTCATGCTGCGGTTGCGTATACCCCAATTGTTCAGCGATGAAGATGAGCTGAATCTTACACCAAAATCGGATGATGATCAGATGATGGGGCGCCAGGATGATGGTAAACCCGTTAACCGTCAAAAAGCAAAACCAGCCAACCGGGGAGGCATGAAACTGATCAATGCCAATCTTGACTGGAGTAAATGGACGGCCTATCTGCAAAAAACAGACAGGTCGCGGTTGGAGAATGTAATAGCAGGCGTGTTGCTGCAAACAAACAGTGCAGTCAGTGCAGACCTGATACGCAGGTATGCGGACAGCGGATCGCGCGAAGCTTTTATCCGTTCTGCCACCCTGCAACTGATGAGTACACCCGAATATCAGCTTTGCTGATAATAATTATCTAAAGCTGCCGGTATGCTAAGCCGGATAATGCTATGCTGATAAAAAGAAAAGAGTTCATACAGGTAGGATCGCTGGCTACTGCATCGCTGCTGCTGCCGCGGTTTTTAAAAGCATTTGAGCGGCCGGCAATGGTGCCGCCCGGCAATAAAGTGCTGGTAGTGCTGCAGCTTAGCGGTGGAAATGATGGACTCAACACCGTGATACCCGTGCGCAATGATCTCTATTATAAAGCCCGCCCCCGACTGGGAATCGCTGCCGGCAAAGCATTATCTCTTACCGATGAAGCTGGTTTGCATCCTGCTCTCACCGCTTTCAAATCGCTGTATGATGAAGGTCAGCTGGGGATTCTCAACAGTGTGGGATATCCCAATCCCGATCGCTCGCATTTTCGCAGCATGGATATCTGGCATACGGCGAGTCAAAGCCAGGAGTACTGGCATACCGGCTGGCTGGGCCGCTACCTCGATGCCCAGTGTACCGGTTGCGCCAGGCCCACCCAGGCCATCGAGATGGATGATGTGCTGAGCCTGTCTATGAAAGGCGATCACTACAAGGGAATTGCGCTGAAAGATCCGCGCCGTTTGTATGGCACAGCCAATGAGCAGTTTTTCCGTGATACACTCAAAGAACATACAGCGGTGAATGGTGAACAGCCGGTTGATTATCTCTATAAGACAATGGCGGAGACACTATCATCTGCCGATTATATTTTTAAACAAAGCCGCCTGCATCCCAGCAATGCAGCATATCCTAAAACCGGGCTGGGCAACAGTCTTAAGACAATTGCCTCACTCATCTTTTCCGATATCAATACCAAAGTATATTATGTATCGCTGGGCAGTTTTGATACACATATCAATCAGGATGCACAGCAGCAGCGTTTATTTACCGAAATGAATGATGCTGTGGCTGCTTTTGTAAAAGACCTGCAGCAGAATCACCGGTTTGAGGATGTGCTGCTGATGACCTTTTCGGAATTTGGCCGCCGTGTGGCGCAGAATGCCAGTGGTGGTACCGACCACGGCACGGCCAACAATATGTTTCTGGTAGGTGGAGGCTTACAGCAACAGGGCCTGATCAATGCATTGCCCAACCTTGCCGATCTGGATGAGGGCGATCTGAAACACCAGATCGATTTCAAACAGGTATATGCTACTGTGTTGAACAACTGGCTGCAGGCAGATGCTGCTGCCATACTCGGCCGCAATTATTCTTCGCTGAAGTTTGTATGATTTCCTGTAGCAACGCAATGCATTGCGCCGCTACGCTAGATAATAAAATAATAAAGGCGCTATTAGGCGCCTTTATTAAAGGGATAAACCTGTATTTAATTTTCAATGCTTTTTTTACCTGTGGCAATCCTGTAAAGAATGAATGCCATCAACGCAAAGAAGGCTACGCTTAGCAGGAAGTAGCCTCCCTGTCCTAAAGCATTTACGAGGCTATGTTCTGTATTAACCGATTTAAGGAAATTATTCCCCGACACAGATCCGCTAACGAAGGCTATGATAACACCTGCTACAGCTCCACCTGCTACAAGGCCAGTAGCAAACAAATTGCCTTTGCCCAGTTCTTCTTCATGCTCTGATTTTGCCACTTTTGCTTTTTTCTCTTTCATATTTACCAATCCTTTAATGGCACCTCCGATAAATATTGGTAAAGTAGTGGCAAGTGGCAGGTATGCTCCCACGGCAAAACTCAATGATTTGATGCCGCAAAGCTCCATCACAACTGCGATAAACATTCCTATGAAAATGAAAGGCCAGTCAAGGCTTCGGCTTTGAATACCTTCAATGAGCGTAGCCATGAGGGTGGCCTGTGGTGCCGAGAATTTTTCTGTACCAATTGCATGATGAATACCTTGTTTCACCATTTCTTCCGTAGGCTTATCCAGGTATTGTATGGTAAGACCAATAACAATAGACGAAACGATGGCGCCTACAAATAGCGCAATCTGCTGATTGCGGGGAGTAGCTCCTACCAGATAGCCGCTTTTAAGATCCTGTGAAGTAGCACCGGCATTAGCAGCAGCAATGCAAATCATACCACCTACAACCAGTACCAGGGGTTCATATTTAGGACCAGACCAACCTACGCTGATGAAGATGAGGCTTGTGCCCATTACCGTAGCAATAGTCATTCCACTAATGGGGTTATTGGAGGAGCCGATTAGACCTACAATGCGCGATGATACAGTAACAAACAAAGCTCCGAATAATACAACCAGCAATCCAATAAGCAAGCCCTGACCCAATCCTTCGCCGGGTATTTGAGGTAAAGCAGCTATTAAGATAACCAGGGCTAAACTGCCGATCCCAACGACCTTAAGACTCAGGTCTCGATCAGTTCTCAGCACTGTATTGGAATCGCCTGAAGAACCACGCATGGTACTGATGCTTGATTTAACTGATTTGGCAATTGTTGGCAACGTTTTTATCAATGTAATAATACCACCGGCAGCAACCATACCCGCTCCAATGGTGCGTATGTAGGCAAAATAGACGGCAGTTGAAAAATCACTGAATGTGTGATTTACCGGATCCCACCCGCCTTTGCCACCAGGCTTGCTGAGATCTGCCAGATACCCCAGTTTGTGCAATTGTGTAGCAATAAGATCAGGATGTACCAGAAAGCTAAGAAGGGGGATCAGAACAAACCAGCTTAATACACCGCCAGCAACCAGTACGCCGGCAATACGTGGACCAATAATATACCCCACGCCCAGGTATTCAGGTGTTATTTCTCCGCTCACCTTAGCAGAAGGAAGGTATTTATTAAGCTGCGTAGTAGCTTTATAAGGCACTTCGGCAATAAAATGAAAAACCTTTTGCAGCATAGCATAAGCAAAGGCAACACCAAGACCCCAGAAAGCCGTTTTAGCAAAATCACCACCCTTTTCACCAGCTTTTAAAACATCACCGCAGGCAGTTCCTTCCGGATAAGGAAGATTGTCATGCTCGTTAACGATTAAGGCCCGACGCAGCGGAACCATCATGAGCGTACCCAATAATCCACCTACAATAGCGAGAATAAGAATGGTCAGATAGTTGAAATATTCAGCACTGTCTTTACTTGAAAGAAAAAGAAATCCTGGCAAAGTAAAAGAAACACCGGCAGCAATACTTTCGCCGGCTGAGCCAGTAGTTTGAATAATGTTGTTTTCGAGAATGGTAGTTTTAAAGAATCTGCGACCAAGTGTAATGGCGATAACGGCAATGGGAATGGAAGCACTTACCGTTAAACCGGCTTTAAGAGCCAGGTATACTGTAGCAGCTCCGAATATTACGCCAAACAAACAGCCTAAAAGAATAGATTTTACCGTCAATTCTTTCATCTGTGTTTCCGGTGCTACAAAGGGTTTGAACTTGGTTGTATTTTCTGCCATAGCAGTTGGTTTTATCGGTGGAAGATAGCCAAAAAGGAGGATTTGAAAATTTGAAAATTTGCTGATTTGAAGATGGGGTGGGGGAATGTGCTGATGTGATTAATATGCTGATGTGCTAATAGAATTGAACCACATCGGCCCGCCGGCCGTGCAGGCAAAAAGTCCATTAACCAGACTCAGTAAGCATCAGCGATCAATTCAATCCCTTTTCCTTCATAACCCTGTTAAGCCAGCGCAGCATCAGGAAACAAACGGCTGCCGCTCCCATCAGTAAAATAAAGTTGAGCCAGAAATAATTGGCTTTATGATCATAATTATCCCACATGGTAGCCAGTACGCCCGAGAGCTTATTGCCAATAGAAGTAGACACAAACCAGCCACCCATCATCAGCGATGTAATACGTACCGGACTCAGTTTGGACACAATTGACAATCCCATGGGACTAAGCAACAGCTCGCCCAGCGTGATCACTCCATAACTGGAGAGCAGCCACCAGGTGCTGGCTTTTTCTCCGCCATTCTTGCTGGCATATACGGCGCCTACCATTACCAGGGCCGACAACCCGGAGATAAACAGGCCAAATGCGATCTTGGTAGCGGTGGAGGGCTCTTTGCTGCGCCGGCGCAGCCAGGCAAAAAATGCAATGACCAACGGAGTCAGCAGGATCACCCATCCGGGATTCATCGACTGGCTCAGGTTGGTTGCCCAGAGACTTACCTTTTGCCCTTCGGCCGGCAACTGATCAGCAGGTACGTTTTTGAAGTAGGGCGGATAGTTCCATTCCTTTTGTACAATACCATTTGTTTTCTGTAAACGGAACTGGTCATCGTACAGGGGCACGGAATCTTTTTTGTATTCCACAGATTGCGATAATAACAGGCCATCAAATACCTTCTGCGATGTGCCGGTCATTTCGCGGTTGGTGTATCGGTCGGCCCAGGTATTGAGTGCCGAGCCGTTTTGTTTGAATACTGCCCAAAACAGGATGACCACCAGGAAGATGGCGAGCAGGGCCGCGATGGGACGTTTTTCGCTTTTATCTGCTTTTATATAAATAGTAGTATAAAATATAGCTACCGGTATACAGGCAAAAATGAAGGCATCCGTTGAGTCGGACCCAAACAGATTGCCCGGTATCATCCAGCCCAGCACGCCCACCACCACAGATGGTACCAGTATAAGCAATACGATACGGCTAAAAGGCATATCGCCTTCTTTTACTCCTTTTTTTACATCAAAGGAGCGGTAATTTTTCAGTCCAATTACATAGATGGCCACACCTATAAGCATACCGATGCCCGCAGCGAGGAAAGCATAGCTCCAGCCGTAGATATTGTACAGTACGGCGCTTACAAAATTGCAGATGAATCCACCCAGGTTGATACCCATATAAAAGATATTATATCCTTCGTCTTTTTGGGTCTGGTATTGTGGTGTATTGTAAACATTGCCCAGCAGGGTAGAGATATTGGGTTTAAAAAAACCATTTCCTACTATCACCAGCGTCATAGACACATAGAGTGCGGTGATGTTGTGGATCGACATGAGACAATAGCCGGCGGCCATCATGAGGCCACCCATTACAATGGATTTGGTATAACCCAAGTAGCGGTCGGCCAGCAGACCACCCAGAAACGGGGTCAGAAACACCAGGGCAATGAAGGTGCCATAGAGGTCGGCCGACTCGGCTTCTGTCATGGCATATCCGGTTTTTACATCTTTAAGATAAAGCGTAAAAATGCCGATCATCAGGTAGTAGCCAAACCGTTCCCACATTTCGGAAAAGAACAGAAATGGCAGCGCTTTAGGGTGTTTCTTCCACATGGTTTAATACAAGCTTTTATGTTAGGTGCAATTGTCTCCGGAATATTCTTTTACTCAGAGCGGGTTAACTGATGCCGTGCATCATTTTCTGAAGTCTTTTCGATAACAGTAACAGTACTACACCGGCAGTACCCGCCATGATTACAAACAACATAAAGAAATCGTAGAGGCTGGTCATTTGATAACCCAGGAAAGATGTGGTCCGACCGTTTTCGGGATAAAGACTGCTGAGTACACCGGCGAGTTTATTGCCACCGGCATTTCCTAAAAACCAGACAGCCATCAGCAGGGACGCAAATTTGAGCGGGGAAAGTTTATTAAACAATGATAAACCTATAGGCGAAAGGCAAAGTTCACCCCATGTATGAAGGAGGTACATGCCTGTAAGCCATATAATGCTCACTTTTACGCCGGGGGTCACGCCACTTACACCAAAAGCGATCCATAAATAGCCCAGCGAAAGCAGGATTAATCCAATTCCCATTTTACTGGGAGTAGCAGGTTGTTTTTTGCCGAGCTTTAACCAGAACCAGGCAAATATGGGAGCGAAGATGATTATGAAAACAGAATTGAATGATTGAAAATAAGAAGGGGGCATATTATAAGATCCCCAGAGATTCAGGTTGGTTTGCTCATTGGCAAATAAACTCAGCGAAGCTCCGGTTTGCTCATAGGCAGCCCAAAAGAAAACCACGAAGAAAGCGATGATAAACATCACAATTACTCGTTGCCGCTCTTCTCTGGTTAGTGTTTTATCCGAAAAAATGAGTATGGCAATTACAAGGGTACAGGCCAGCAGTAGGTAAGATAAATAGTTGTACTGGCTATCCAGAAACATAGCTCCAATCATTACACCGCCGAATACGAGCATGCCTGTAATAATAAAAAATGGGTTGAGCCAAAACTTTGGAGGTGCTGCAACAGGTGAAATTGTTTTCTCCGGCTGTGAGGCGGGAGTGCCTGGAGTAAGACCGAGTATTTCACCTTCAGGAGAGGTCACGTACTTGTTGTGATATTTTTTTTGAATAAATACACTGATGAGCATCCCTACACCGCCCACCAGAAAGGCCCATTTAAAATCCGCCGGGTTGCCCGTATTTCCCACGGTACCACAAATAATGGGTCCAATAGCGGCGCCCAGATTTATACCCATGTAAAAAATGGTATAAGCCGGATCAATCCGCCGATCACCCTTTGGATATAGCTGGCCCACCAGTGAAGAGATATTGGGCTTAAAAAATCCATTTCCGGCAACCATAAATCCGAGACCCGAAAAGAAAAGAATATTGGACAGATCAGGCATCTGGTCATATAATGAGGCACAGATAAAAAGAATTCCTTCTCCCGCTGCCATAATCAATCCTCCTACAAGAATGGATCTCTTATTACCCCAGTAGCGATCTGCGATATAACCGCCCAGCAGTGGGGTGAGGTAAAGCAGACTGATGTAACTACCGTACAGGTTCGATGCTTTGGCATTTGGTATAAGCAGGGCCTGTGTCATAAAATAGAACAATATGGCCCGCATGCCATAATAATTGAATCGTTCCCACATCTCGGTGGCGAAAAGCACATAGAGACCTTTGGGATGTCCGCTGGTTTTTGCAGGTTGCTGCATGCAGTTATTTTATAATGTTACTAACCAAAAACTTAACTGTCAAAGTGACCAAAATACAGAAAATTGACCACTCCCAAATTTTTTAAGGTTATCTTTAGCAATCATACCGATATTCGCGACCGAAACAAAATCCAGTTACAAAACCGATCATGCGAATTTTATTATTAGGCTCAGGAGGCAGGGAACACGCCCTTGCCTGGAAAATCAATCAAAGTGTTTGGGCAAATCCCCTCTATATTGCTCCCGGCAATCCGGGTACAGCGAAGCTGGGCAACAATGTAGACCTCGATATCAACAATTTTGAACAGGTAGGCCGCTTCTGTATCCGCGAAGGCATCGAAATGGTGATCGTAGGACCGGAAGAGCCACTCGTAAATGGTATTTACGATTATTTTAAAGCCAGCGAAGAGCTGAAAAGTATCTTCTTTATCGGCCCATCCCGGCAGGGCGCACAGTTGGAGGGTAGTAAGGCTTTCGCCAAAGCCTTTATGGAGCGTCATAAGATACCTACAGCTGCTTACCGCGAATTTACACTGGATAATTATGAAGAAGGCGTGGCCTATCTGCAGCAGCATACCCTGCCCATTGTACTAAAAGCAGATGGTCTGGCAGCAGGCAAGGGAGTGGTTATCTGCCACAGCCATGTAGAGGCCATTGCGGAATTTGAACTGATGATCCAGCGTTCCAAATTTGGCGAAGCCAGCAAAAAAGTGGTGGTAGAAGATTTCCTGGAGGGTATAGAGCTGAGCGTATTTGTGCTCACCGATGGCAAAAGCTATGTACTGCTGCCCGAAGCCAAGGACTATAAACGTATTGGCGAAGGCGATACCGGTCTCAATACCGGAGGTATGGGCGCTGTAAGCCCGGTACCTATTGCTACTCCCGGTTTCATGCACAAAGTAGAAGAGCGGATTATTAAACCTACTGTAAATGGCCTGCACCAGGAAGGCATTGAATATACCGGCTTTGTATTTATCGGCCTTATCAGCGTGAAAGGCGAACCTTATGTCATCGAATACAATTGCCGCATGGGCGATCCCGAGACAGAGGTCGTAATGCCCCGGCTCGAAAACGACCTGGTTGGTCTTTGTGTGGCTGCTTCGCAGAAAGAACTGCATATGGTGACAGTAAAAGCAGATCCGCGCTCGGCTGCCACCGTTATGGCTGTAAGCCGCGGTTACCCCGCCAGCTACGAAAAAGGATTTCCTATAAGCGGCCTCGATGGTAAATACGGCAAACAATCGCTCATATTCCAGGCCGGCACCACCCAGCAAAACGATGAAGTGGTGACCAATGGCGGCCGGGTACTTTGTGTTACTTCACTGGGAGAAAGTATACAGGAAGCGGTGGACATTTCACTGGATGTGCTGGAATATATACGGTTTGAGGGTATTTATTACCGCCAGGATATAGGATACGAATTTATTTCCCGCGAAGCCTGATATATGGAAGTTCACTATCACGATTACCTGCAACTGGATAAGATACTGGATGCCCAGCATCCGGAAAGCGATAAACGGGGGTTGCCCGCACATGATGAAATGCTCTTTATTGTCATTCATCAGGCGTATGAACTCTGGTTTAAACAACTGCATCATGAGGTAGACAGCATGCTGGCTGTTATGGGCAAACCGAGCCTCAACGATAATTCGCCCGAGTTGCAGACTATTGTACATCGGGTAAACCGCTGTGTGACCATTTTGCGGGTACTCGTGCACCAAATCGATATCATGGAAACCATGACGCCGATGGATTTTCTCGATTTTCGCGATATGCTGCGGCCCGCTTCGGGCTTTCAGAGCTGGCAGTTCAAAGAGCTGGAAGCCAAACTGGGACTCAAATTTGAACACCGTCACGGACAGGCCTACTATACAGCACAACTTAAACCCCAGCATGTTGACCTGATCAGGCAGGCCGAAACCAGCAAGTCTGTGCTGCAGCTGGTCAATACCTGGCTCGAGCGCATGCCTTTCTTCGGCGATGGACAAATCTGGACCGGCTTTGAGAATGAAATATCCGTAGAAGGCTGGCACCCTTTCTGGACCCGGTACAGACAGCTTTATCAGCAAAGCCTGGCCAGTGCGGAAAAAGAAAATCAGCAGGCTTTCGACCTGGTATTTGCCGATAAAACAGAAGCCTCCGCAGACCGGCAACTGTCGCCCGCGGCCAGCCGTGCGGCTCTGTTCATTATGCTGTATCGCGGCTACCCGGTGCTGCAACTGCCTTTTCAGCTACTCAACGGATTACTGGAAATAGATGAGCAGCTCAGCTCCTGGCGTTACCGCCATATGAATATGGTGCACCGCATGATTGGCACACGCATTGGCACCGGTGGCAGTACCGGCAAAGACTACCTGCGCGCTGCGGCCGACAAACATTATATCTTCCGTGAAGTAGCCCAGCTTACCAGTTTCCTGATAGAACGGCGCAGACTACCACAGTTGCCCATTGCCATGGAGCGAAAACTGGGATTCGCGATATAAATATTCATTGGTTGGTCTCAGACCAACCAAAAAAGGTCTGAGACCAACCAATGGAATTACATAAATCGACCCTGACCGCTAATGGTTTTATACGGTGTTTTGAAAAACCGCTCCACGGTTTTATTAAATTCATCTTTGTAGAGAATAGGCACAGAGTGTCCGGAACCAGGCACAATCCAGAGGTAGGCGCGGGGCAGGCTTTTGTAGATAAGCAGTGTATGTTCTTCCCTGATCACATCATGATCTCCGCCAATTATCAATGCGGGAGCTTTTATCTGGCCCAGACTGGCGGGGTCAATATGCGGTTGGGTACAGAGCAGGCGCAGTAGTTTAAAGCTGCTTTTTTCTATGGCATTGAGTGTGGGTTTGGCCGCCAGTGCTTCGTACGAAGGCCGAACCAGGTCCCATACCTCCTGGGGTACTGCAGTTGTATCGGGCTGCAGATTGGCGCCTACCAGGGCCATTTTCTTTACTTTTTCGGGGTGGCGCAGGGCCAGCAGCAAACCATTAATGCCGCCATCGCTCCAGCCGATCACATAAGCGGAGTCTATTTTCAGCGAATCGAGTAAAGCTGCATAGTCGTCGGCCATCATTTCATAGGTCAGCGAATCGTTACTGTAATCGTGGGAGCGTCCCTGGGCCCGGTTGTCGGCAATGATTACTTTATAGTGCTGGGCAAAATAGGGAATCTGATAAATGAAATTGTTGATTGAGCCGCCATTGCCGTGAATAATGAGAAGAGGTTCGCCGCTGCCATATACCTCATAATACATTTTAAAGCCGCGACCCGAGAAGTATTTTCCTGTTTCTTTATTATGTCCATACGGCACAGCCTTAGGATCTTTTAAGGCGGCTTCAAATTCTCCCATCAGTTTTTCGGCATCTACCTGCGCATGTGCGAGAGCAACCGTAAGTACCAGCGATATCAGTGAAAAAAGTCGGATCATGGGTCATTAGTTTTGGGTTAAGGTATTAAAAAAGGCGACCCGCTTTTGAGCGTTCGCCTTTTTTAATGGATCTTTTATATGGATGATCAGAAGGTATAGCGGATACCAAGGCCACCCCAGCCACCGTAAAAACCACGGCCGGAACCAAACTCAATGCTGGGCTGCCAGTCGAGCGATACGTTGATGGGAGCTCCGTTGAATTTGTAGTCCAGACCCAGTACACCATCCAGACCTACATAAGCACCGTCGCCATATTTGGTACCATAAAAACCAACGTGGGCGCCAGGGCCGATATACCACTTAAGTCCTTGAGCATCACTGATATCGCCATGAATTTCGTAGAGGGCTGTAAAGCGAACACCGTGGCCATAGAAATAGGCAATGGCCTCACCCGCATGATTTTCTGAGAAGAAATGTTTCAGCGAAATACCGCCACCGTCCCATACTTTCACACCCAGTGCGGTGGTATAGGAACTACTGTTGGCGCTTTTGCTTTGGGCCTGTGCGGCTACTGAAAACAATAAAACTGCTGCTGCGAATACTACTTTTCTCATAATTTACTTTTTGTGGAAGAAAAAGTTCAATGCTTTATACGCGCAGATACCCATTTTTGTGCCAAAAATTACTTCGCCACCAGGTAACCGGTTATTTAGTAAACCGGCAAAACAGAAGAATTCACAGGTACAAATAATAGAATACGCGCAAAGCCGTTACATGTTAACGAGGCAAAGATAAAGAGATCGAAAGATTAAAATGAGTAAAACGTGCAAACCTGCGGCAGCACAGTGTTTGCGCAAAAACATATTCTTCTTCGTTTCTGAAAATAAATCTGATACTACAGCGTTGGTACTTTGCTAAATCCAATTATTTCCTCCAACTTTGCACACATTAAATCCAATAAATAAGAATGGGACTTTTTAACTGGTTTACACAAGAGATAGCCATGGACCTTGGCACGGCTAACACCCTCATTATTCATAACGATGAAGTGGCGGTGAATGAGCCGAGTATTGTCGCGTTGAACCGCAACAATCCCAAAGAGGTGCTGGCCGTGGGAAAGAAGGCATTGATGATGCACGAAAAGACCCATGAAAGTATCCGCACAGTTCGCCCGCTGAAGGATGGCGTAATTGCCGACTTCAACGCTGCCGAGCTGATGATCCGCGAGCTGATCAAGCTGGTGTATCCCAAAAAGCCCCTGTTTCCGCCCAGCTGGCGTATGATGATCTGTATTCCCAGTTCCATCACTGAAGTAGAAAAACGTGCGGTACGTGACAGTGCCGAGCAGGCCGGTGCCAAAGAGGTCTACCTGCTGCATGAGCCTATGGCTGCCGCTCTGGGTATAGGCATCGATGTGGAAGAACCCGTGGGTAATATGATCATTGATATCGGTGGTGGTACTACCGGTATCACAGTGATAGCCCTGGCCGGTATCGTATGCGATCAGAGCATTCGTATTGCAGGCGATGAGTTTACTGCCGATATTATGGAAGCCCTGCGCCGCTATCATAGCCTGCTCATTGGTGAGCGTACTGCCGAGCAGATCAAGATCAATGTAGGCGCTGCCATGAAAGATCTTGACAATCCGCCCGAAGATATTCCTGTAAACGGACGTGACCTGGTAACAGGTATTCCCAAACAGATCATGGTAAGCTACCAGGAAATTGCAGAAGCACTGGATAAAAGCATCTTTAAGATAGAGGAAGCTATCCTGAAAGCGCTGGAACAGACGCCACCGGAACTCGCGGCCGATATCTACCGCCGCGGACTCTACCTTACCGGCGGCGGCGCTTTGTTAAGAGGCCTTGACAAAAGGTTAAGCCAAAAAATCAAATTACCGGTGCATGTAGCCGATGATCCCCTGAAAAGTGTGGTTCGTGGTACGGGTATTGCACTGAAGAACTACGATAAGTATCCATTTGTGATGCGATAAAAAGGACCGCAGCTCAGCCTGCCCGGTAAAGGCTTGCTGTCTGATCACGGTGTTATTCCCATGCGCAATATTTTTAATTTTCTTCGCCGCTCTTCAACAGTTATCCTGTTTCTGCTGCTGCAGGGGCTGGCTATCTGGTTTCTGATTACCTACAACAAATATTACCGGGCCAAAGGCATGGGCATGGCCAATGAGGTAACCGGGTGGTTCAACACACGCTACAATACTCTCGAAGATTTCTTCCGCATGAAGGAAGAAAATAAACGACTTCTGCATCTCAACGATTCACTCATGAACCTGCTTTCGTCCAACTTCGTAAAGCAGGATACCAATATGCGTGTTGTAAGAGACAGCCTGCCTTTTGACACTACTGGTACATACCGGCAGTGGATATGGCGCGATGCTCAGGTAGTCTATTCTACCGTGGGATCTCCCAATAACTATATACAGATCAACCGGGGCTCCAATCAGGGAATAAGTGACGATATGGGTGTCTTCAGTTCGGATGGCGGACTGGTAGGTAAGGTCGTCAATGTTGGGCCCAACTTCAGTCAGGTCATGAGCCTTATTCACATGCGCAGCAATACGCAGGTGATGGTAAAACGTACCGGCAGTGCCGGTAAACTTACCTGGGATGGTAAAGACCCACGCATACTCACCCTCAGTAATATCTCAAAAAGTGACTCGCTGGGTCGCGGAGATACTATTGTAACAGGTAAGTATTCCTATAGCTACCCCCCAGGTCACATGGTAGGTACTATCGAAGAGATTGTTCCTGACAACTCTACCAGCTTCTATGTGCTGCGTATTAAGACCAAGGCCAATTTTGCCGAGCTGCAGCAGGTAATGGTAGTAGAAGACCTGCAGGCTACAGAACAAAAACAATTAAACAGGGCAACGATTCAGAAAGTAGAAGAAGGTAAAAAACAAAATCAGTGAGTGATCTGCTGCGAAATATCGTCCGATTTATACTGTTTATCCTGGTGCAGGTATATGTGCTCAATAAGATACCCCATCTGCATCAGTATATAGTGCCCTATATCTATTTCCTGTTCATTCTCTGGCTTCCTTTCAGTATCTCAAGATCAGCTCTGCTCATTATCGCTTTTATTACCGGTCTCAGCCTCGACTACTTTACGATCACCCCGGGTCTGCATGCGGCGGCCTGTGTGCTCATCGCCTTCATTCGCCCGTTTCTTATCAACCTGCTGGTGCCCAAAGACTCATCAGAGTTCAACTACCGCGAACCTTCGCCACGTGCCATGGGATGGACACCCTACCTGGTATATGCTCTTGTGCTCACCTTTATTCACCATACCTATATGGTATTGCTGCAATGGTTCTCAGTAGGAAATATCCTGGCATTTCTTATCAAGATTGTCGCCACTACAGCTATCAGCATGCTGCTCATCATTACAACAGAATTGCTGTTTCCACGCCGCCTCAAGTTCAGAACCAACACGGCTTAACAGCAGGGTGCTGTTAAAGAAATGCAATAAAACATATCGTGTTTTTCCCTGTGAAATTTAGTGCAACAAAGATTTGGAAAGCGGCGCAGGTATTTCGTACTTTGTAAGTATAAATTTCCATTCTCTTACCCGAAAAGGGTGTTACCTCATACATTGTACTTAAGCCATGTCTGTGTTTAACCAGTCCCGGAGTCGTGTGATACGGCTGATTTTCTTACTATCCTTTGTGGTGATAATAGCACAATTGATGAACCTGCAGGTGTTTTCCAGCAAGTACAGTCAACTGGCTATGGACAATGCGGTCTTTCCCAAGATCGTATACCCCGAGCGCGGAATCATTTATGACCGGAAAGGCAGGGCCATTCTCAATAATGCCATCATGTTTGATCTGATGGTAACACCTGTAGAAGTTAAAAACTTTGACACGCTGGCTTTTTGCAAACTGATGGAAGTGGATACAGCTGATTTTGTAAAACGTATCCGCGATGCTGTATTTAAAAATGGCCGGATGCGTCCTTCTGCATTTCAGTCATTGCTTACACCGCAGCTACAGGCACGGTTTGAAGAAAACAGCTGGCGTTTTCCGGGCTTTGCCCTGGTTGAGCGTCCGGTGCGGGTATATCCCTATAATGTCGCAGCACATTTGCTGGGCTATGTGAGTGAGGTAGATAAAGGAGATATCGAACGGTCCAGTAACTTTTACCGTATGGGAGACTATATCGGTAAAAACGGGTTGGAGTCGCATTATGAGAAAGTACTGATGGGGCAGCGCGGGGTCAAGTACATGATCAAGGATAATCATAACCGGCTGGTAGGACAATATGAAAATGGCATTTTTGATACAGCAGCTATAGCCGGTCGTGGCCTTCGTACCACTATTGATGTGGACTTGCAAACCCTTGCGGAAAATATGATGGCCAACAAAGTAGGGGCTGTGGTGGCTATCGACCCTAAAACGGGCGGTATACTCGCCATGGCCTCCGGTCCCATATTTAACCCCAACGAACTTACCGGGCCTGATAAGGGAAAGAATTATTCACGCATGCTGCTCGATGTGGCCAATCCGTTTCTGAACCGGGCTATCCAGGGCCGTTATGAGCCGGGCTCTACCTTTAAACCGCTGGGTGCATTGATCGCTCTGGATGAGGGACTCATTACTCCCTCCTTTGGCTATCCCTGTCCCGGTTATTATATCGGCTGTGGTATTGGCAAGCCCAAGTGCCTTCACAGCGGCGGCGGTCACTCCGCCAATCTTCGGAACGCTATTGCCTTTAGTTGCAACTCTTATTTCACTCACATGTATCGCCTGGCTGCTGACAATCCGCAGTATGGTGGTGTAAAAAAAGGATACATGAAATGGCGTGAATATCTCAACGGTTTTGGCTGGGGCAACCGGTTGGGTGTGGATCTGCCCAGCGAAGACAGAGGCTTTATTCCCGATACATCTGTATATAACAAGGAATATCGCGGCAGCTGGAGCAGCTGTACCAATCTGACCCTCGGTATTGGCCAGGATAAAATGGGGGTGACTCCGCTGCAGATGGCCAATGCCATGTGTGTGATCGCCAATAAAGGATATTACTATACGCCTCATTTCGTAAAAAGTATTGATGATCCCCAGCCGGAAGACACAGCGTTTCTCAATCCATATAAGATCCGGCATGAGGTGCTTACTCATATTCCGGAAGAAAACTACAAAGCCGTCATGGATGGTATGGAAGATGTGGTAACGAATGGTACGGCGCGTATTGTCCGCATTCCCAATATTGCCATCTGCGCCAAAACGGGGACAGCCGAAAAATTCACCATCCTCGATGGTAAAAAGATCAAGCTCGATGACAATGCCATGTTTGTTTGCTTTGCTCCCAAAGACGATCCTAAAATAGCCATTGCTGTTGCCGTGGAAAATGCCGGTTATGGCGGTACCTGGGGTGGCCCCATAGCGCGCGTGCTGATGGAGAAATACCTGAATGATACCATCAGCAAAGCCAGCATGGCAGATTATGAACGTATTTCCAATACCAACAAGATGCCCAAACACCTGAAACGGTTACAGTTCAAAACAGACTCTATCCGTGCACGCCAGTGGTTTGAACTGCGTAAAGACAGCTCTTATATCCGGAAATATATCAGCACCACAGTAAGTCCTTTTAATGACAACAGCTTGCCGTTGCAGCCTGCTGCGCCGGTACGCCCTTATTCGTCGCAAACCTGGCTGGCTGTTTTGCCCGACAACAGAAATACTTATTCAACTCAACCTGTAGCCCGTAACCGCGCATGAGCCAAAAGAATCCCGCTATTTCAAAAGGTATTGACTGGAGCCTGGTATGGATCTACCTGCTGCTGGCCAGCATTGGCGTTATGGCCATCTTCGGCGCTACCTACAAGGAAGGCGACCCCATCGTACAAACCTTTCTCAATTTCAGCACCGATTACAGCAAGCAGCTTTATTTCTTTGGGGTAGGACTGGTGTTGGGGTTATTCATTCTGCTTACAGACAGTAAGTTTTTTGCAGCCACAGCCAATATATGGTATGCCGGCGGGGTCTTTATGATGCTGCTGGTATTTCCGTTTCACTCCAATATCAAGGGTACGGAATCGATTATAAGGTTGGGCGGCTTCAATTTTCAGCCGGCCGAGTTTTGTAAAATATGTGTGGCACTCGCACTGGCCAAATACCTGTCGCGTCCCGATACAGATTTTACCAAAACCCGTTCACAATTGATTGCTGCCTGTATTACGTTGCTGCCCGCAGCACTGGCTATCATGCAAAAGGAAACAGGTCTTGCATTGGTATTCTTCTCTTTCTTTCTGGTAATGTATCGCGAAGGGTTGCCTTCGGGTATCCTGGTCATTGGGTTTGCTGTGGCGGTACTGGTGGTGGCAACTTTGCTGCTGGAGAAAAATACGCTGGCGGTCATTCTGCTGGGACTTGGGTTGGCAGTACTGCTGATTATGAGACGTCAGATTCGGCGCAATAAATCGATCCTTATAAAGATCATCCTCATCACATTGGGGTGCATCCTGATACAGCGTTTTGGTGTACCATTTATTTTCAAAAATGTACTGGCCAAACACCAGGTAGAGCGTATCTATAGTACCATTGGCCGCGATGTGCCCGAAGAATATATGAAAGGGGAGGCCACTGTAGATGATAAAGGTAAAAAAACCAATACTGCCGATTACAACGTAAAACAATCCAAAATAGCTATTGGCAGCGGTGGCGTGCTGGGTAAAGGATTATTAAAAGGTACACAGACCCGTTATGGTTTTGTGCCCGAGCAGCGCACAGATTTTATTTTCGACACCATTGGCGAAGGATTTGGTTTTGTAGGCAGCCTGGTGCTGCTGGGAATTTATCTGCTCTTGCTATTCCGCATCGTTACTATTGCAGAACGGCAGCGAAGTGTGTTCAGCCGCTGTTACGCCTATGGAGTGGCTGCTGTATTCTTTTTTCATATAGGGATTAATATTGCCATGACCATAGGTCTGGCTCCAGTAATCGGTATTCCGCTGCCATTTATCAGCTATGGGGGAACATCATTGCTCACCAATACCATTTTGCTGTTTATACTTGTAAGACTGGATGCGGACAGGCAGATGGTTCTTCGGTAGGTATAAAAAGTATAAAGGTTTAAAAGTTTAAAGAGTTTAAAGGGTATAAAGAGAGACTTTTACCTTCAGCCCTTCTACCTTTCACCTTACTTATAACTTATTACTTAAAACTTATTACTCATGAAAATTATACCTCTGTCAGAAGGCTCATTTACGATTGATGGAACAAAACTGTTTATTCCCTTCGATACAGAAAAAGATGAATTGAAAGAACGCGCCACCGGCAGCTTGCTGGTTGAAGTGCAGCCTTTTGTGGTAATCACAGAGAAAGACACCCTGCTGCTTGACACGGGCCTGGGATTTACCATCGATGGGCAAATGCAGCTGCATCGCAACCTGCGTGCAGCCGGCGTGGACCCTGGCAGCATTACCAAAGTATTAATGTCGCACCTGCATAAGGATCATGCCGGCGGGGTTGGGTATACCGATGAGCATGGCCAGCGCCACCTGGCATTTCCACAGGCAACTTATTATGTCCAGACAGCCGAACTGGCCTATGCCTGGGAGCGCGGATTTCCCTCTTATATTCCCGATGAGCTGGAATGTCTTCGCTATTCATCGCAGGTAGTACTGCTTGAAGGAGATGGTGTTATCGACAATTATATCCGCTATCAGGTCACCGGCGCACACTCTCCTTATCACCAGGTATTCTGGATTACCGAAGGCGATGAAACCATATTTTTTGGAGCAGACGATGCCCCTCAATTGCATCAAATGAAACACAGGTATGCTGCCAAGTACGATTATGATGGAAAAAAAGCGATGCAGCTACGTCAGCAATGGTGGGAGGAAGGGAAAGAGAAAAATTGGACGTTTTTGTTTTACCATGATATAAAAACGCCTTTTGTAAGTAATAAGTTTTAGGTTGTAAGTGGTAAGTAAGGTGGATGGTGGAGGGTAGAAGGTTGAGGGATGAAGGAGTGTAGAGGCGGAGGTCTAAGGCCTTTAAACTTTTAAACCTTTATACTTTTTATACCTGTCAAAAAAGGCCTGCCCTAAAAAGAGCCGGCCGTTGCTAACCTATGAAAAACACCAAGTTCAAAGATATTATATAGAAAAATACCTTTACCTAATAAGTTACCCACCTCTTCTTAACGGACGTGGATTATTGCCTGGCCGGTTCTGACGGAGCAGCCGGAGTTCCTGAATAAATCGGTCTTGTTGGTTAAAGACCTGGTTTCCACGTTTCTCGCCTAATATTTCCTGAAACTGGCCGCGATAGCGAAGACGCAGGTCAATCACTTTTTTCTCGCGGTCGAGCCGTTTTTCGGGGCCTTTATTATCCTGTAAGGCCTTTCGCCATTCTTTGAAATATTCAAGAAAGACGGGCGTAAATTTTTTGGCTTCGGCATCGGAGAGACTGAGCCGCTGCTGAATGTATTCATTCATCTTGTCGCGGATCTTCTCATTGCCGCCATCTTCATCATCGTCCTGTGCCCAAAGGCTTACGGCGCTGATGAGAAACATACTGGTTATGAGTAAAATCTTTTTCATGGCTTAATTGAGGAAAAGGTCATCGTCTGAGTCAAGTTCTTCACCTGTAGTATCATCTAAAAATTTTTCAATGTCTTTTTCTGATATATCCTGCATCAGTTTCTTTATTTCTGCTGAAGGCTCTGCCTGGGCCACTGTCTGGCTGCTGCTGGTCAGTTCCACAAATTCATTGATCGTTTCGGTGCCCACTTTTTTCATGTTCTTCTCTACCCAGGCATATGATTTTTCATTGGGGTCAATAGACGTTCTGCCACCGCTGAAGAGCAGGGCACTGGTCGCGATCAGCCCAATGATAACCGCTGCTGCGGCATAGCGGAACCAGCTTTGGCGTAATAAAGAAATCGATTTTACAGGTGTTTCCTTTACGGGTTCTTTTTGTTCCAGCGTATTAAAATAATCAGCAGGGGCCGATAAAGGATTTTTCTTTTGCAATCCTGCCAAAAGTGGTGATAGCTGACCAATCTCATCGCGGGCAGTCAGTTCATCATCCATCCACACAAATGAGGGATCCAGCTCTTCAAAATAACCGGCTGGCACCAGGTAAGGGCTGCGACGGTCGAGTTGTGCGAGCAACGGTGAAAGCTGGCTCAATTCCTCCTCTACAGAACTGGTATCCAGTAGTTTAACCCGAAGCAATAACTCCTCAGCCAGGTTGTCAAAATAACCCGCAGGCACCTGCCAGGCGGGTGAGATACCCGGCCGAAGGGAGCTGTTAAGCTCAAGAAGTTCCGCTAATATGGTTTGCTTTTGTTCCATTTCAGTTATGAGTGAGACGGCATATAGCCCCTTAGGTTTAATGATTTTTGATATACTCTTCTATTTTTTTCACCGCGTGGTGATAACTGGCTTTTAATGCCCCCTCACTGGTTTCCAGTACGCGGCTCATTTCTTCGTAAGGCATTTCATCATAGTACCGGAGACTGAAAACAACCCGTTGTTTTTCAGGAAGTTGCTGGATAGCCAATTGTAATTTCCATTCCAGTTTATTGGCGTCAAAATGCTGGTCGGCCCGTACTTTATTGCTCAGGCCAGCTTCTACATCATCCAGCGGCACAACGGATTTACGTTTTTGCTGCTCCAGGAAGGTAAGGCATTCATTGGTGGCAATACGGTAAAGCCAGGTATAGAGCTGGCTGTCTTCACGAAAGTTTTCGAGGCCTTTCCATACGCGGATGAATACATTTTGCAGTACATCATTGGCATCGTCATGGTCGACCACCATCCGGCGAATATGCCAGTACAGTTTTTCCTGGTATTTCCGGATCAGCGCGGTATAGGCACGCTCCTTCGTGGCAGGGTCACGAAACTGGAGCAATAGTTCTGTATCACTGGTGCTGGTTAGCGACATGAGATTGATTTAGCATCCCTTTTGGCCATCATACAGCTGCAGGCTTTGACAGGATTTATATAAAAATAAAAAAGCAGGCTCAATTTAGAAAAGAACCTGCTTTTTAAAATAGAAATAAGTTTATTGAGCGGCTTTGCGTTGCAGTACCTTTTCAGCTGCAGCCACAATATCCGGCACATCGAGCCCGTATTTTTTAAGCAGGTCTTTGGGTATACCGCTTTCCCCGAAAGTATCTTTGGTACCTACGTATTCGATAGGTATGGGGAAATGGCGGGTAGCGCACTGGCTGATCGCATCACCCAGGCCACCAATGATATTATGCTCTTCGGCCGTTACTGCACATTTTGTTTTGCGGATAGAAGCCAGCACCGCTTCTTCATCGAGCGGCTTGATCGTATGAATATTGATCACTTCTGCACTGATACCTTTTTCTTCGAGCGCAATACCGGCCTGTATAGCGTTCCATACCATATGACCGCAGGCAAAAATGCTCACATCGGTACCGGTTGAGAACTGCTGTGCTTTACCGATAATAAAGTCTTCTTCTTTGGTGAAAATGGGCCATATCGGGCGCCCGAAACGCAGGTAAACGGGGCCTTCGTATTCGGCAATAGCCTGTGTGGCTGCCTTGGTCTGTGCATAGTCGCAGGGAACAATCACCGTCATACCGGGCAGCATTTTCATCATGCCGATATCTTCCAGTATCTGGTGAGTGGCGCCGTCTTCACCCAGTGTGAGACCGGCATGTGATGCACATATTTTCACATTTTTGCCGCTATAGGCTACCGACTGACGGATCTGGTCATATACGCGGCCGGTAGAGAAGTTGGCAAATGTGGTGGTGAAAGGAATTTTTCCACCGATGGTCATACCTGCTGCAATGCCGATCATGTTGGCTTCGGCAATACCACATTGTACAAAACGCTCGGGAAATTCTTTCATGAATTGCTGCAACTTGAGCGAGCCGGCCAGGTCGGCAGTAAGTGCTACGATATTAGGATTTTTGCGGGCGGCTTCAACAATACCGTCCCCAAAACCACTCCGTGTATCCTTGTTGCCGGTGGGCTGGATATCTTTCAAAGACATAGGCAGAAATTAGTAGTACGTTTAGAAGAGCAAATGTAACATAAACTGGCTTGTGAGACACAGGCCAGCGGATTAATTCAATTCACGGGGCTGTCCGCCAAAAATGGTGGCATCGGCTTTGAGGCGTTGCTCCCATTCCCAGGCAGTACGCATCATATCATCCAGCCCATATTGGGGAGTCCAGCCCAGTCGTGTACGGGCCAGATCATTATTGGCATAGATAGCAACCACGTCGCCCGGGCGGCGCGGACCTATTTCATAATTGAGTTTGACACCGCTTATCTTTTCAAACGAGTGAATGGCTTCCAGTACAGTTACCCCATTGCCGGTGCCCAGGTTAAATACTTCGCAGAGGGCTTCATTTTTCTTATCCTGCAGGTATCGGACGGCCAGTGTGTGTGCATGGGCAATATCGCTTACATGAATAAAATCACGAATGCAGGAACCATCGCGTGTGGGATAATCATTACCATAAACGATCATGCGGGGCAGTTTGCCGATAGCTGTTTGTGTAATGGCCGGTACAAGATTTTGTGGTTTGCCAATGGGCATCTCACCAATCAGGATCGATGAATGGGCGCCTACGGGGTTAAAGTAGCGCAGCAAAATGCAATGGGTGCCGGCGCTTTTCGCGAATTCATTGATGATCTGCTCGCCCATCTGTTTGGTGTAACCATAGGGAGAAGCGGCAGGTTTGGGCATTGTTTTCTCAGTTACCATCATTTCATCGGGGTTGCCATACACCGTGCATGATGAAGAAAAAACAAAATAAGGGATTTCAAATTCCTGCACACATTTCAGCAGGTTGATCAGCGAAGTGATATTATTTTCAAAATACATCAGTGGCTTCTCTACAGACTCACCTACCGCCTTGTATGCCGCAAAATGGATAATACCTTCAATGCCTTCATTCTCCTGGAAAATAGCATAGGTGTCATCAAAGTTGCAGAGGTCAACCCGGTAATTCTTCACTTTTTTGCCGGTGATGCGTTCTACTCCGTCAAGAATGCCGGGATTGGAACGGCTGTTGTTGTCAACTGAGATCACATCATAGCCATTCTGAATAAGATCAACGATGGTATGCGCACCAATGTAACCGCAACCGCCTGTAACGAGGATTTTAGCCATAAAAAAAATTCCCGGCAAAAGTCAGGAATTTTTCTCAATGCGTATGTATTAAATCAATAAAACAAGTGGACTAAATAATAAACTGCAGCGGCCAGCAGACCACTTACCGGAATGGTGAGGATCCAGGCCCAGATAAGGTTTACCGTTACGCCCCAACGAACGGCCGAAAGTCTTTTCGTCGCGCCCACACCCATAATTGAACCGGTAATGGTATGTGTGGTACTAACGGGTATTTTCAGCGATTCGGTGATAAAGAGTGTGAGGGCGCCGGCTGTTTCAGCAGCCACCCCTTCAAAAGGCGTTACCTTGGTAATACGTGTTCCCATTGTTTTTACAATTTTCCAGCCTCCACTCATGGTGCCTACGGCAATGGCTGTATAACAAGCCAGGGGTACCCATACCGGCATATCATGAAAGTCGGTGATCTGGCCACCGGCTATCAATGCCGCAGTAATAATACCCATTACTTTCTGTGCATCATTACCACCATGGCCAATACTGAAGATGGCCGAGGAAACCAGCTGCAGGCGTTTAAACCACTGGTTGGCCTTATGCGCATTCAGGGTATTAAGGTAAAGTGAAAACACAGCCATGATCACCACAATCGCACTAAGCAGTATCCACTTGAAATTCTGGGAGTGAAAGATCACTTTCAAAAAATAGGATTCATAATGCGACTTGAGCTTTTCGGGGTCTGTTTGTAAACTGAAAGCCAGGAATATGAAAATACAGACAATAACAGCCAGTGAGAAAATACGGGGAGCCCATCCTTTCCGGAAAGAATTGATAAACCAGATAGATATGAGGAAGGCCATGATCATACCTATCAGGGGCGCCAGGAAGATAAAGGCGGCAATCTGAATAACCGGGCCGGAATTGATAGAGCTGAATGAGCCGGCATGTGCAATAGCCGCACCGGCAAAGCCCCCAATCAGTGTATGTGAAGAAGAAGAAGGAATACCACGCCACCAGGTAAACAGGTTCCAGCTAATGGCAGCTATAAGACCCGAAAAGATCACTTCCAGCGTGATAAAATCATTTTTTACTGTTTTGGCAATCGTGTTGGCCACGCCGTGATCCTTAAAAATAAAGAACGCTACAAAGTTGAACAATGCAGCCCATACCACCGCCTGAAAAGGTGTGAGTACCTTGGTAGAAACTACCGTGGCAATAGAGTTGGCGGCATCATGAAACCCGTTGATATAGTCAAAAATCAGGGCCAGTGCAATGATAACTATGAGGAAAGTGGTCATACGTGCTGTTTGGTAATAAGTTGATCTGAAAACCCGGGCAGCAATGGGTATACATACATCTCAGCAGCCAGGTTATACAATCACGGCCAGATCAGGCATATTTAATAATGATCGACTCAATCACATTGCTGGCATCCTCACATTTGTCGGTCACAATTTCCATTACCTGGTAGATCTCGCGTTTTTTGATCACTTCTTTGGCATCGGGCTCGGTAGCAAAGAGGCGTTCAATGCTCATATCAAATACATCATCGGCCTGGTTTTCTATACTGTTGATCTTAACCAGCGCTTCGGTAATGTTGCGCATATTCTTCATATCGCGCAGCTCTCTTACCGCAATCCGGATCTGCTGGGCGCCCTGCTCTATCAGGTCGGCCATCTTCTGCATACCCATATCATTGGGGTTTACGCGGTAGAAGTTGATCTTTTTAGCCGATGCATATATATAATCGGCAATATCATCGAGCGATGTAGCCAGGTAGTGAATGTCTTCGCGGTCAAAAGGAGTGATAAAGTTCCGGCCCAGCTCGGTAAAGATGCTGTGCGTCAGCTCATCATTGGCATGCTCCAGGTCTTCTATCTGTTTGATCAGGCTGGAACGTTTGTCGAAATCGGTTTCTGCCACTACTTCTTTCATTACTCCGCCCATGGTAGCGCAGTTGTCGGCCACCTGTTCAAATAATTCAAAGAATACCCGGTTCTTGGGCATGAAAATTTTGAGAAAAGAATTGAGTCCAGCCATATCGGTTTTTTAACTGGTTGCGAAATTACCGGCTTCGCCGCGCTGAGGCCAGCCAACAGGGGGAATTAATAATTCCTTAATATAGGATTTTTATTGAATACAATCGTAATTGATTGATAATTAAATATATTTTCAATTATAGGGGCACACAGGTACCGGTAAAGCTTATTGCCTGCCAGGCCGTTAATATTCGCTTAACATTGGCATTACAATTCCATAATCGGCCAGTAACATGCCGGTAATATCAGCAGCCGTCCTTTGCCGGAAATTTCTGCTATGCGATTAAGGCTGTTACTGCTCTTTTTGTTGATAGGAACGATGGCTGCTCAGGCCCAGGTAAAACTGACGGGTAAGGTAGTGAATGCAAAAAACGAACCCATTGCCGGAGCTTCCGTTAAAATAGTAGGTGCTGCCGGTGGTACTACCACCGATGTGGAAGGACGCTACTCCCTCACACTCACTTCCAATAAGAAATACGAGATCGAGTTTTCGGCTATCAGTTATGCCAGCAAACTCATTAATGAGGTAGAGGTAGGCAATGGTATGGATAATGAACTGAATGTGGTACTGGAGTTTGCTGCTAAGAGTATGGAAGGAGTGGTGGTAAAAGCTACTTCACGCCGCCAGGAAAGCACCAATGCTCTGCTGGCCTTCCAGAAAAACAATATCGCCCTCTCGAGCGGTATCGCAGCCGATTTCATCCGCCGCACACCCGATAAAAATACTGGTGAAGTACTGCGCCGTGTGAGCGGCACTTCTATCCAGGACAATAAGTTTGTAATCGTACGCGGTCTGAGCGACCGGTACAACTCTGCCTTTATTAATGGCGCTCAGTTGCCCAGCTCAGAGCCGGATAAAAAAGCCTTTTCGTTTGATGTCATCCCCTCCCAGCTTATTGACAATATTATTATTAATAAAACAGCCACACCTGAACTCACTGGTGAGTTTGCGGGTGGCCTGGTGCAGGTAGTTACAAAAGATATTCCCACAAGCAATCAACTGATCTTTGGAGCCAGCCTTGGCTTCAATACACAATCTGCATTCAAAGACTTTTACAGCAATGAGCGTGGCAACACCGACTGGCTGGGTTTTAGCGACCGTTCACTGCCTGGCGCCTATCCCAAAAGATATTCGGTCTACAATTCACTGAGCACTGCTGATAAGATTGAAGTGTCGAAGGCTTTTCGTGATGATGTGTACAATCAGGTACAATCTACAGCCGGCCCTATCCAGCAATACAACCTGACCTGGGCCAATGTGGTGAAGTCTAAAAACAACGCGTCATTTGGTTCTGTAATCGGCGTTACCTACCGCACATCCAAACTGCTGTATGATGCCAGCAAATACCTTCCTGACTTTTTCGACTACCACGATCGTCAGAATAAGTATACGGTCAACTGGGGCGCTGTGGCCAATTTTGCCTGGACCAAAGGCCGTCACAAAATCGCTTTCAAGAACCTGTTTAACCAGTTGATGGATGATAACTATTATGTACGCTCGGGTCTCAACCTCGACAACATCCAGGACATCTCCCTCCGCAGCAGCGTGCTGAATCAACGCAGCCTTTACAGCAGTCAGCTCGAAGGAACTCACCAGTTCTTTAAAGACATCAAGCTGACCTGGAATGTAAACTATGCATTCAACAGCAAACAGCAGCCTGACCTGCGTGTACAGACTTATAGCCGCACTCCCAATACATCTGAGGACTATGTACTCAACCTTCGGGGCAACAATACTAACCGCTTTTTCAGTAATCTGACCGATCATACATTTGGCTACAATGCTTCAGTAGCTATTCCTTTTGTAATGGGTACACAGAAGCAAACCCTCAAAGTAGGTGGTTCGGCTACAGTACGTCTGCGCGATTTCCGGGCTATCATTCTGGGATACAGAGAGCCCAACGACCAGAGCCTGAATGTACTGCCTTATGACCAGGTATTTAATCACAATAACTTTAGCGAAAACGGTTATTACTTCAATACCGATCTGCAAAACCCCTCAGACCGCTACTACGGTGTGTCGGCACTGAGCGCGGGTTATATCATGTTTGACAACAAGCTCAATGACAAACTGCGTCTCGTATGGGGTAGCCGCTTCGAATACTTTGAGCAATTCCTGAAATCAAATACACTTACTTCCGACAAGGCTTCTATTATCAATACCAACAAGTTTGATGTACTGCCTTCTGCCAACCTTACAATCAGTCCCAACAGCAAAACCAATATCCGCATAGCCGGTTCACGCACAGTAGCCCGCCCTGAGTTTCGTGAGATCGCTTCTTTTGCCTTCTTCGACTTTGAGCAGCTGGCATCTGTATCCGGTACACCCGGCCTTAAGCGTAGCAGCATTCTCAATGGCGATCTGCGTTACGAGTACTATCCGAAGGCTGGGGAAGTGTTGTCGCTGGGCGCATTCTACAAAAACTTTGCAGACCCCATTGAACTTCGTCTGAATGAGTCGAGCACCGGTAGCCGTCGTCAGTATGAATTCCAGAATGCTGAAAAGGCTGACCTGGTAGGTGTAGAAGCCGAGTTCAGAAAAAGCCTTGGATTCCTGTCGGCCAGTGCAGGTTGGCTGGAGCGTCTGTACTTTAACGGTAATGCTTCTGTTATCTTCTCTAAAGTAACCCTGGGTAATACAGATGCATCCGGCAATAAACTGCCTGCTACCAACCGCCCGTTGCAGGGACAAAGCCCTTACCTGGTAAATGCTGGTCTGCAGTATGATGCTGAAAAGGGAACAAACATCTCTATCCTCTATAACCGCATCGGCCAGCGCCTGTCGCTGGTAGGTAATACGCAGTTTTCAGATATCTACGAAAAGCCGCGCGATCTTGTTGACTTCCAGATCTCACAAAAAGTATTCAATAAGAAAGGTGAGGTACGTCTGACAGTAAGCGATATCCTGAATCAGCAAGTAATGACCTATCAGAATAAGAACAGCGCCAAGGCCTACAATGCCGGTACCGATATCATGTTTACATCTTATACACCTGGCACTACATTCACTATTGGTTTCAACTACAACCTGGATCTGAAAAAGAAATAATAAAAACTCAATAAAAAAATACAAACTGTAATTAATATGAAAAAAGTCCTGTTAGCACTTGCCGTTGTCTCCGCCAGTTTTTCGGCTTGTGTAAAAGTCAATATTGACGATTCACTCACCAATAATGGCGGCACAGGCGGTAATACTGACTGTAATGATGGCACCAAAGAAGAGAAGATCATCTGCAGCAAGATCATCACTGGTCAGATCACAGAGAATGTAACCCTGCCCAAAGGCAAGTACATGCTGAAAGGGTATGTATATGTATCAAATCGTGCAGTGCTTACACTGGCGGCCGGTTCAGTAATCGTGAGTGATACTGTCAGTAAAGGAGCTCTGATCGTTGAGCGTAATTCACGCCTCTACGCAGAAGGTACTGCTGCTGAGCCTATCGTATTTACATCAGGCAAAAAGCCCGGTGACCGTAAACCCGGCGACTGGGGTGGCATCATCCTGTTGGGAAACGCACCTACCAACCATGCCACTACACCGACTATTGAAGGTGGTGTAAATGCTCAGTATGGTGGCAGCATTGCTGCAGATAACAGCGGCTCGCTGAAATATGTACGGATTGAATTTGCTGGTATCGCTTCTGACCCCGGTTCAGAGATCAATGGTCTTACACTCGGTGGGGTAGGTAGCGGTACTACACTGGAAAATATCCAGGTTTCTTTTGGTAACGACGATGCATATGAGTTCTTTGGAGGTACTGTTAATGCCAAAAACCTCGTAGCATTTGCCACAGCCGATGACGACTTCGATTTCGATAACGGTTACTCTGGCCGTATCCAGTTTGCTGTATCCTGCCGCAAACCTGACTTCGTAGATCCGGGTGATGCCGGCAATGGTATTGAGTGCGACAACAATGCCGGTGGTACTACAGCTACTCCCCGCACACGCCCGCAGCTCAGCAACTTTACCATTATTGGCCCCAACAGCCCTACCGCTGCAGCTAACCACAACTATTCTAACCGCTGGCGCCGTGCCACGCAGTTTGTATTGCGTAATTCTATCCTTATGGGCCATCCCGATGCAGGATTCTCTATGGAAAGTGATGAAACCCTGAATGACTATTACACGAATAACATTTCAGAGTTTAAGAACAACCTGGTTCATGCTGAGAATAATCCTTACCGCAGCAACAACAGCGCGCTGGTATCTGCGGCGATGATCAAAGCCAAGGCTGAATCAGAAGGCTGTATCACCTATACTAATATTGCTGATATTCAACTGGAGAGCCCTTTCTATTCTACCAACCCCAATTTCCTGCCCAAGTCTGGTTCACCCGCTCTTTCGGGTACCGACTTCACAGGAATGACCGGTTTCACAGCCGTAGCTTACCGCGGTGCTTTCGGTACTACCAACTGGACTGCCGGCTGGACCAACTGGGATCCTCAGAATACAGTTTATTAATCGGAGCTAACTGTTGTATAAGTAAAAGCCCCCGGATCCGGGGGCTTTTGTATTAATGTTTGGGTAAATAAGCATACGCTATTTCATAAGGAGTCTTACGGAGTGATGGAAGCATTTCGCCCAGTGCCAGATCATCTTTTTGCGGAGTGGGCTCACAGATGGTGTATTTTCTACCATTATATTCAATGGTTTTACCTACAGGCTTATCAAATTGTACAGCGATAGTAACATGCTGCGGGTAACTTAAAACCAGCATGGGCAGATTGTAGATCTCTTTTACGAGATAAAAGAAAAGGGCTGCCCTGTCTTCGCAGTCACTTTGATCATATAACAACGTCTGTTCGGGACTCAATCTTTTTTCGGTACCGAAGTTTTCATTATCCGGCTGAAAGAGAAAAGCATAACGCGTAAAACGCATGAGGTAATCCACACCATTTTTTACACTCATGGCAGCTACATTCCTGCGCAACGCAGGAATAAGTGAGCTGTATGTTTCGCGGCTCATGGGAATATTAAAGTAATATTCATAGTCTACAACGGGATAATTGGCAAACAGCGTCATTACTTCGGGATTGATTCTTACCTTGAAATTGTATTCGCTCTGATAATAGTTAAACTTCAGATCCTTTTCCTGATAACTGGCCGTTGTGAAATCAGGAAGCTGCGTTACCTTATACGAAAACCCCCGGGCATTATCAGAAACGGGAAGGGGAACTTCTTCGAAATGATCGCGTACAGGATCAATGTTTTTATAATCATGAAAATTAAGACAGACATACTGCCTGCCATGGCTCAGCCGGCTGGGTATATTATAAATGTGCTCATTGCTTTGTACGTAAAAGAGCATTTTGTCGTCCGAAATAGTGAGTATAGCACCAAAGCCTGTACGGGTTAGCAGATACCATTTATACAGCGTATACCGGTTGTAATTATTTAGTTTGGGACTGATCTGTTGGGTTGTTTTTCGGATCAGCTGATAAAACAACCAGTCATCAGGATTATGTTTTTGCCGGTATGCCTGCAAGCTGCTGATGATATTGTCAAATGCAGCGGCATTTAAAGATTGATAGAAATGCTGAATGCTGCCGGTACTTAATGAATCGGTAAAATCAATAATAGCAGCGGAGTTAACAGTAAAACTGACGGGCTCCCCAAAAAAATCAAACTGGTATGCCACCGATTCGCCCTCTGCATAGCTGCGGGGCATCATGGCGGCAAAGACCAGGCATAGTGATATGAGCGCGCGTTTTATTTTCACAGGCAACAAATACACTCTAAAGTTATAAAACTTAACAATTAGATAATATTAAGTTTTTGAAGACTCAGAATCATTGTTTTATAGAAAAAAGACGTCTCCCTTTTCGAATTAATGCTCTCGTAATCTTGTGGTAACAGTGCTGTAATACTGCCGGTGCATCTTTGCATCAGTTCTTTCTACACCGTCGTTCCTTAATTGCTGATGGGTTAGCAGTTCTCCATCGCAGGCAATTTTCTCATGCAGTTACCACCCCGTCCTGGACAGCAAATCATGCGGGGTGGTTTTTTTATGCCCCGTGGTCTGTCTCAGACAGACCACGGGGCATAAAGTTGCTGGTCTGTCGGAGACAGACCAGGTAGTGGTGATTAATCCAACGCTGGCTGTTGATGTATGGGCATTGACCAGTAGGCGGCCAGCTCAGCCGGTTCATTACCGGCCGGTATAGATGAAGGCTGATCGTGATGTAATGCAAAGAGGTAGCTGAGGCTCTCGGGAATACTATTGCGGTAATCTACTTCCACATGCTGTGTACTGTTCATCCACCGTTCAAAATGATCGGGAAAATCATCGTCAATACGATCCAGGGTGCTTATGCCCATTTGAGCCAGCGCTGCAGCATTGCATTGCTGTTCGTACTGGCTGCGTATAGGAATGGCCAAGATTTTTTTCCGGAGATGAAGCGCTTCGGCCGGTGTTTCAAAACCTGCACCGGTAATAATGCCTTCGCAATTAATAAGACTTTCGTTAAATAATGTTTTATTTACCGGCATAAGTGTGATATGCCCCTCCTGACGTTTTTGTGAAATGCCGCTGCAGAATGCCTGGAAACGGATGTCGCTAAAAGGTGCCAGCAGTGCGGTCAGTTCCCGCTGACACCAGGCCGGCAGATATACGGTTATATAACCATCATTACGGGGTTCGGCATGCAGGATATCCTGTTTGATTACGGGGGTGAAAATAAAATCATCATACCGCTGAAAATGTAGTCCTACATACGAACTGGCGCGTGCATATTTTTTCAACACCAGCTCACCCGCTTTACTGGTACGTTCAGGGCGTGGTGTCCGGGACGACTGAAAACTGGCCTGATGGCCAAAATTGATGGAGCGTATTTTCTTACGCGCACAGGCAGCAGCGGTAATAAATTCAAAGTCGTTGATGACCAGATCGTATTTTTCAACGGGCAGATCATGAATTTCTTTGCGCAGCCTTAGTGGGGCAAAACGTTTCAGCATTTCTATATAATCGAGACCTCCTGCACAATTGTAAAAGAGGCTGAGGCCTTTGCTGCGGTAACGGACCGGCGCATCGAGCGGCAGATTACTGTTGCTGCCACTAAGGAAAATATCTACTTCTCCATATTGACGTAAGTGGGGCAAGAGTTCCATGGCACGGCTGATATGGCCATTGCCGGTTGCCTGCACAGAATAGAGTATACGCATATTAGTAGTTGACAGTTTACAATTGACAGTGGACAGTTGACAGTATTCAATGGTCATTAGCATGTTTCTGCCTCATCTTCAAATTTTCCAATCATCAAATCTTCACATTCATAACAGTGAGTGCAGATAAATCGCGATCTCATTTGTCACCACATCTGGCTTCAGTCTTGTGATGGTAGTTTTTTCAGGTTTCATCACGCCTGCATCGTAGGTGTAGAGATGCCAGTCCTGGTCATAGTATTCCAGTGCTGTCATATGTTCTACCCAATCGCCCGAATTGAGATAGGTGACCGTTCCTTTATCATTACTAAATATTCTCTTTTGTGGCTGATGAATATGACCGCAGATTACACAATCATATTTTTTTTCAATGGCGAGTTCGGCGATCATCGTTTCAAACTCATTGATCTTCACTACACGTTTATGGAATTGCTCCATCACCTTACGGGAAAGCGACGCTTTTTCGCGGCCGGCAAAACGCAGCAGCTTATTTACCAGTTTATTGAAGCCGAGCAGCATCGCATACCCATTGCTGCCCAGTTTGCCCCAGAATTTTGCCTGTCCTTTACTGGTGTGATCAAATACATCCCCATGAAAAATCCAGGTCATCTTACCATTGATCTCAATCACTACTTTATCCATGAGCTGAAAATTGCCCAGGTGCAGATCGGTATATCGCCGCAGCGCTTCATCGTGGTTGCCGGTTATGTAGATGATACGTGTGCCATTCGCCAGCAATTGAAATATTTCCTGGATAACCTGTATATGTGCAGCGGGAAAGTAGTGTTTACTGAATTGCCAGCCATCCATGATATCGCCATTGAGGATAAGTAACCGGGGCGAGATGGAGCGGAGATAAGTGGCGAACTCTTTTGCCCTGCAGGCGTATGTGCCCAGGTGCAGATCGGAGATGACTACTACTTCAACGGGACGTTTTTGCATGCAAGAGGTTTCATAAAACTAACTACTGCATGTAAACTCAGCATTAACAGGCGATTAAGAGAATGTGAAGAATAGTTGACAGTGGACAGTTGACAGTTGACAGCTGTACACAGGAGTAAGTAATAAGTTTTAAGTGCAATAAAACACTTTAAACCTTTATACTTTTATACTCTTTAAACACTTCTTACTGTCAACTGTCAACTATTCTTCACAGTTTGATGATCCTGGCTTAACGCTCCGGTCATATACTCTTGCTTTCTTTGACAAACCGTTACACAGTGAAACTTACATCGTTGCTGGCTTTCCTGTTGCTGATACTGCCTTCAGCTCAGCCGCTTCCTCCCGTTTGTCCTGTGACCATTCCCCAACAACCGGTGCATAATCTTATCATCGTTACCATTGATGGTTTCAGATGGCAGGAATTATTTACCGGGGCAGATGAGGATCTGCTCAGGGATACACGTTATACTGCAGACAGTGCTACCATGCAGCTCCTGTATGGAGGCAGCACTGCTGCCGAAAGACGTCAGCGCCTGCTGCCATTTTTCTGGAATGTGATCGCCAAACGCGGGCAGCTTTATGGCAACCGGCAACTGGGCAGCCGGGTTAATACCGCTAATCTGTTTAGTGTGTCTTATCCGGGGTACAATGAGATATTTACCGGTACCACCGATCTTAGTATTTCTTCCAATGCACGTAAGCTTAACAGCAGGATCAATGTACTGGAGCATCTTGACAGGCAATCCGGATTTACCGGTCGTATAGCAGCATTTACATCATGGGATATGTTTCCCTATATACTCAACCAGGAGCGGAACGGTCTGCCTGTAAACAGTGGTTATGCTTCTTTAAAAGATACGCTTCCTTCTGCCACAAACCATGCGGTAAATGTGCTGCAGGAAGATATTATCCAGGAAAAAGGAGGCACGCGGCACGATCAGCTGACCTATATTGCTGCGCGTGAATATTTGCAGACACATCAACCCCGGGTATTGTTTCTGGGTCTTGGAGAAACCGATGAGTATGCTCATCGCGGCAACTATGACCGGTATCTGCAGCAGGCTACCCAAATAGATCAGATGCTGGCCTCTCTCTGGCAATGGATACAGACCACGCCCGGCTATAAAGACAATACGACTTTACTTATAACCACCGATCATGGTCGCGGCAGCAGAGACAGCAAATGGACATCGCACAGCGCTTTTATAAAAGGATCGTCGCAAACATGGCTGGCGCTTATGGGACCCGGACTGCCTGCACTCGGCGAAGTAAAAGAAAGCCGGCAAATCTATCAGCAGCAACTGTCGTCTGTGATGGCAGCCTTGCTGGGCGAGCGGTTTGGTAATAGTGTGCCGGTAGCAACCAGATGAAATAATAGCGTCAGGCAATAGCCACGCGGGCAAATAAAGTACTCAGGTAGATCCAGAGTAAGGAAAAGAAAATATGTATGATGGTTTCGAATCGCCGGCCTCTCCAGAGCGAGGGTGAGTAATAGAAAAACTGGATCAGGCATCTCAACAACCAGAACAAACACAATCCTGCAGCAATATATTTACCCAGTTTTGTTTCCAGCAATTCATTCGGCACCAGCAGACAAAGCAATCCCATCAGCGCTACAGTGACTCCGATAAAAAACGTATGCACATACATCATCTGCCGGTTGATGAGGCTGAGCGGTTTCAATTCTTTTTTCCATTCAAAATAGCCGGGAAAAAATGCATGGAAAATGCCCAGCAGGATAAGCAATAAACCGGTAGCCTTAAGCTGTATGATCAACATTGGCGAGTATAATTAAGTGAATAAACGGATTGATCTTTTTTCTGCTCTTGATCTGCAAACCTGCATCCTGAAACGTCTTTTTCCAGGAAGTCCAGGATAAAAAATGAAACGCTCCTATAGAGTAAGCAAGGAAATTGGGCAGATTGCGCAGATGCTCTACTACTACAATCCTGCCGCCTGGTGATAAAGAGCTGCCGAGTGTGCGGAAAAAAGCTGCCCTTTCCGCATCATTCCTGATCTCATGGGCCGCAAGTATCAGTAGGATAACCCGGGCATCTTTTACCGGCAGCGTTTGTGTTGCGGTTGAAATGTTCACAGTACCTGGAAAAGGCGGATAAACATTGCGTGCGCGGGCAATTGACCATTCGGTATGTTTTTTCGGATCATAGAAATCAACTACCTGCAGTTGATTTTCGGGATAGCGCGCCTGAAGCAGTGCACTGGTTTCGTCGAATCCCGCATGAATATTCACAATTGTATCGGTAGCAGGTAAAATACCGTTGAGCCAGCTGAGTGAGTACAGGCCGGAAAGATCATATACATACCAGGATACAACTAAAGAAATAATAAGGGTTAGTATTGTACCGGTTAGGAGGAGCAGCAAAAGCAGGGCGGTAATGCCATGCATATACTGGTAGCCAATTGCCATTGCCGCGATAAGCAGAATTGCGTACAGATAAAAATGCCAGTTAAACCAGACAATATGTTTTATTCCCAGCCAGGGTGGGCGGTTTATCAGCCGATTATATGCCGAAGATGATACAGGCATCAGGCAGAGCTTTTTTTAGTGAGCGAAAGCGGCTCTGTGCGTCCTTTCTTCCAGTGATAGGGGATGTGACTGACCAGAAATGCACTGGCCAGTTTTTTTTCAGCAAACCCCTTCTGTTGCAGCCATCCCACCTGCTCCTGCACGATATTGATGGGCTGTGGTGTCCATGATTCGCGCACACCTTCTATGATCACTGCCTGGTTGTTTTTTTCATCTACAGAAAATGTGAAGGGTAATGGTCCTGCAAAACGGCGCGCCTGCTGCCAGGTATCGAAAACGGAACCGGCTGGTAGTATGGCCTCACTGCTGCAATCGGCTTCAATATGTATACGTTCCTTTTTTGAAGAAACCAGTATCCGGCCGGTCGGGCCGCTCATTTTCAGATCCGCTGTTTTGTAGTGATAATGCGTAAAGAGGTTACCGGCGAAACTCATGATACGCTTGTTGGTAACAGATCGGATTATATACAATCCGCGCAGCCTTCGTCCCCGCATATCTGTATACCGCACAAAAATGCGATAACCCGCAAGAATGAAATTCCGTCCCATCCAGGCAGGAAAGCCAGCCGGCCGTAAATGGCGGGTTGATACAAAGGCAGCTGCAACAAATCCCCATTTTTCATTCCAGCTGTCGAGTGCCAGGCAATCGGGAATCACTGGCTGTAGTGTTGCAACCGGCAATGCATAGGTAAGCACCAGTGAATGGTCAAAAAATGCATCTACTGCAAAAGGATGAGTGCGCAGATTAAACATAGCTTATCGGGCGGTTTGCGTAGCCGGCCAGTTTCTAAAATAATACAGATAAACGAAGAAAATAAACAGGGTGGCCAGCACTGCATTCCAGGGCCCAAACAGCAACAGGTCCGAAGCGAGCACCAGCTCTATATTGTTCATAACCGCAACTGTAGCTATCTGCAGTAACCCGCAGCGTTTGGGCTTCCACCGGCTGAGGATCCAGAGCGCCATTAGTATTTCCAGTGCTCCTATGAGTTGGGTAATCCGGTGGGCGTTTGACTGCCCCAGTATGCGGGCCACGATCTGCTCGTGCCTGGGCACAGCACCCAGCAGTTTGCAAAACAATCCATTGATGAGCCATACCAGTGCCATGGCTATCCGGATCAGCAGTCGCCAGCTAAAACCATCTGCAGGGTTGATAATGTTTTTTTCTAAAGATAATACTTGTTATTCTTTGCGCGTATCGAGTGTGAACCCGATACTGGTTCCCACATCTGCACGGCTGCGCACATGGATGGTCTGACCGTGTGCTTCAATGATATGTTTGCAGATGGCGAGTCCGAGCCCGCTGCCTGTTACATCGAGGCTGCGGCCTTCATCGGTACGGTAGAAGCGCTCAAAGATGCGGGGCAGATGTTTTTCGGGGATGCCAATACCATCATCACTGATCTCAACCAGTATATGTTTGCCATCGGTATTGTATATGCTTGCCGTGATATTGCCATTTTGTTTGCCGTATTTGATCGAGTTTTCTACCAGGTTGAGTACCACCTGGCGGATTTTTTCCTTATCGGCAAAAACGGTGAGTGGTGACTCGCAGCCTTTTTTGATCTGGCAACGGATATTCTTTTGTTCGGCCATGATAGAGATACTTTCAAATGTTTCTCTGATCAGGTCCTGTATCACAAAATTCTGCTTGAACAGGTTCAGTTCTCCGCGCTCCAGTTTTGAAATTTCGTCGAGGTCGTTGAGCAGGTTGGTCAGCCGCTCTACATTGGTGGAGGTTTTTTCGAGGAATTTGCGGTTTACCTCCGGGTTTTCCAGAGCGCCATGCAGGAGGGTATCCACATATCCCTGGATGGCAAATACCGGTGTCTTGAATTCGTGCGAGAGATTCTGGAGAAACTCTTTACGAAATTGTTCATTGGCCCGCAGCAATTCGATCTCTTCTTTATTTTCAATAGCCCAGGCTTCCACATCCTGCCGCACCTCTTCGATCGATTTACGGGGCAGGATATATTTATAATAAGTCTCTTCGCGTTTGGTAGCCTTGGTCTGATAAATGAATTTATAGATGAGTTTGATCTTACGGTAAATAAACCGCTCCAGTACTATGGAGATCATCAGATATCCGCCGAGAAGGATTACGAGAAATGAAATAAGTACAGGCTGCCAGCGCCGCTCGATAATAAATACCAGCAGCGTGATAGGCACAGCCATACCCAGTGCTGTTAAAAATGACAGCTGTCGCGGTGAAATATTTTTCAGGGAAAACATACCAATAAATATACGATGCTAATCGGATCTCTGCAGCCCGGTAATGTAGTACAACCCGGAGGCGACCATTACATTTCAAACTTGTATCCCACACCTTTTACAGTGGTGACGCAGTCGATACCCAGCTTTTGCCTGATCTTACGGATATGAACATCAATGGTGCGATCGCCTACAATCACATCATTGCCCCATACCTGGTTCAGAATTTCATTGCGCAGAAATACACGGCCGGGTTTCTGAGCCAGCAGGTACAACAATTCAAACTCCTTTTTGGCCAGTACGATATCCTTGCCATCTACCTGCACCAGGAAGCGTTCCGGATCAATGACCAGGTTGTCGATTTCAAGGGCTTTGACCTCCGCTTTGTTAAGGCGGCGAAACAGCGCATTGACACGGCTGATAAAGACTTTGGGACTGATGGGTTTGCTCACATAATCATCAGCGCCGGTTTCCAGGCCTTTGATATGCGTGCCTTCATCGTTTACTGCTGTGAGAAAAATGATCAGGGTTTCTTTAAAAGCAGGTTGTGCGCGAAGTAGCTGACATACTTCTACGCCCGTTTTGCGGGGCATCATCACATCCAGCACGATCAGATCGGGCTGGGTACGCCGTGCTTTTTCCAGCGCTTCATCGCCGTCTTTTGCAGTAATCACTTCATAGCCCTGGGCGGAGAGATTGTATTTTAATATTTCCAATATGTCCGGTTCGTCATCAGCAATCAACACTTTTCTGGCCTTATTTTCCATTCCATTGAAAATTTCCGCAAACCTACTGGTTAATTGGCGGGTGGGGAAATCAGAGGGGTCTGGTTTACACAGACTTAATGATAAGTTAATAAAGAGCCGGAAAAAACATCCTACTGTATGTTGATTATTAATCTATTAGATATTTGTTTAGCTGTTCTTTCAAATAGGACCGGGATTTGAATGATAACTGACTACAGGCTTTGCAGCCGGCCATTTCAAAAGGGCAGGCAACTTTTTGACGGAATGAATGGTCTGAAAGAAGAGACAAAGACTGAATACTATTGAATATCAATACCTATTGCTAAATTTGCATTTTCGATCCTTATGATGGCGACCTTTAAACATATCCTGTTGATCTCCGGTTTTTCCCTGGCCGCCACTTTTGCGTTTGCGCAGCCCGATACCAGCCATGTGCGGGAGTTAAAACCTCCTAAAAACCGTGAGCTGTTTCACGATAATATTGACAGAGAACAAACAGCCCTGATGGGGTCCGATGGAAAGGCCGACGGACAGTTTGCCGTATCCGCAAACCCTGAAGTAAACATGCTGCTCACCCAGGTACTGAAGCAACGGGTAGATGCTTTTCAGTATGAGGTAGAATCCGATTCTCTGCTCGATCATCGCCTTAAAGTCAATGCACTTTCCGGCATGGCCAACGTATTGAAATATGTACGGCTCAACTGGAAATCAAAAAAAGTAAACCCGCTGCAACTGCAAACCATCATAGATGGTTATCTGCAATGTCTGCAGCTTGACCAGGAGGGAAAACCCATAGAGACATTTATAAAGGCACAGACCTATGAAGTGGGAACAGCTATACTGGCCGCCGATAATTTTACCCGTAATGCCGGCTACCAGGCATCGCGCGACCAGCTCACATTAAAATACTGCCTGCTACACCCTGAGCAGACGCTCAGCACACTCCGGCAAAATCCCGATGTACCTTTTGCAGACAGCCTGATAAAGCTGGTAGCGAAAAAATATCCATCGCAACTATACACCTATGCACAGGCCAGTAATAAACTGGGCAGCCGCATTCGTAATATTCACGATGATCCTTTTGTAGAAGCCATTGCCCGAATGTCGCGCAGCAAAAGTGGTCAGCAGTATTTTCCTTTCCTGGATAATATTGTAAAAGGCAACCTCAGCTTCGAGGAAATAGATGCTGCAGAAAAAGATTCTGTGCAATATTATAAGCTGCTGGTGAAAACACAAATGGAGTACACCGCACGCATGCTGGATAAGGATACCGCATTTGCCTATAAAGAGCTGCTGGATAAACTGGAAAAAAAGGCCAAAGATGTATTTGTAACAACTATAAACGGCCTGCACAATGAATCGGATGCCATTCGTTTTCGTTGTATTCAGCCGCTTAGTGCAGAAGAGCTTTATTACCTGGCTGTACTTACAGACGGACTGATTTATACCTCCAGTTATACCAATGGTGTATATCCGCTGATGATGAAAAAGATCGGCAACCGCGGAGATTCCCTGCTGCTAAGCCTCAGGTTTGATCACTATCGCAAATTCATTAGTCAGGCAGCAGCTTATAATACGCTGGGCAACTTTCTGGCTACCTTCCCCAGCCATGAAGATGCTACCAACCTCATGAATGCATTTGTTAGCAACCTCGAAAAATCGGAAGGACTGGAAGATGGGGTGGATGTGGCCGACTCTTATGCCAGTATTACTGAAACCAATCCCAAACTGGCAGCCGAGGTACTGAGCCTTGTACAGGCCAACTATGACCGTAACGTAAAAGAGAATAATGAAAAGGGAATCGTGATCTATAACATCCTGAATAAGCTCTTTCTTTCTGCCGATTCATCAAAAGGCATTGACCTTACCCGCGAACTGGGTATACCACCTGTATATAATGTGCCCTTCAATTCACTTACCAATAGTAAGGGAGAAGTAGTGGCGCAGGTATTCTTTTACGGTGATAAGGACGGTCAGGGTATTTTTCCCGGCTTTCTTAATATGTTTCCCGGCGGTAACTGGAGCATTGACCGTAGCAACCCGCAATGGGTGACTATACGCTCTACCAAAGGCAAGCCCGTTGTTATTTACGCCAACAAACCGCTGCCCGAAGAAACCGGTGAAGACGACAAGGCCCAGCAGGCCCTGGGCGAGTATCTCGAAAAAAATAAACTGGAGCCTACTGTTACCATCCACCGCGGTCACAGCTATTTTGCCAATACTACGATCAGTTATATGGCACCCAGTTCGAAAGTGGTATTTATGGGTAGTTGCGGCGGCTTTCACCTGATTGATTCTATACTGCACAAATCATCGGATGCGCATATCATTGCCTCCAAACAGATTGGTAAGACGGCTATCAATAAGCCTTTTTTCCAGTTGCTGACCGAAAAGCTGCGCAATGGTAATAATATCGACTGGATTCCCTTCTGGCGCGAGTTCAAATCCAAAGCCGGCATTGAAGGATTTGAAGATTATATTCCTCCCTACAAAAACCTGGGTGCTATTTTTATTAAAGCATATAAGAAAGCAATGCACGAAGAAGAATGAGAACGGATGTGCTGGTGTGCTGATTTGCTAATGTGCTGATGATCTATTTGATTATTCCATATTCATTGTTGTCCGGGGAAAATAAATGCGACAACAAAGAAATTTGATAATCAGATTTGTATAGACGCCTAAGTAGCCTTTGAGAAATGTAAGCCCCCCTGTAGCATTGCTGGCGCTTTAGTACTGCATGCGAACTATTTTATCGCTATTTCCCTGCCGTATTCAGATCGCGAAGAATGCAGAAGATAATTAGCACACTGGCAAATCAGCACACCAGCACATCAGCACATCCTTCCTCCCGCCTCTTTCCTTAAACCTTTCATAAAACTTATTACCGATAACTTATTACTTAAATCTTCCTGCCTTAGTTTTGCTGTTTATCTAAAACAACAACCTTTTGTCAGAAGCTTCGCCAAAGAAATTTGATATTGCCGTATTGCGGCGGGTATTTGGTTACGCCGCACCCTATAAGCGAAAATTTTACCTGTCGGTAATACTGGCAATACTGCTGGCATTTATTACCCCTGTAAGGCCGTATCTGATTCAGCTTACTGTCAACGACTATATAGCCAACTCTGTCACTCATATGGTGATACAGATTACCATTATTCAGATCGGGCTGATACTGATAGAAACGGCTATGCGGTTCTGGTTTTCCTTTACCACAGCCTGGCTGGGGCAATCCGTAGTGAAGGATCTGCGTATAGCCGTTTACCGCAAAGTGCTGCGGCTGAATCTTACCCAGTTTGATAAAACGCCTATCGGCACGCTTACTACGCGTACTATTAATGATATTGAATCGATCAACGATATTTTTGCGGAAGGACTGGTACCTATCATTGCCGATTTGCTGAGTATCGTATGCGTATTGAGTGTGATGTTGTATATCGATCCTGTGCTCACGCTTATTGCGCTTATTCCTTTTCCCATTATTATTATTGCCACCTATTATTTTAAGGAAAGTATTAACCGTTCTTTTTTTAAAGTGCGCAATGCTGTGGCTGCGCTCAATGCCTTTGTACAGGAGCATCTGACCGGCATGCAGGTGGTGCAGGCCTTTGCCGGTGAAAAAAGGGAATCGGCCCGGTTTCAGAAGATCAACCGCGAACACCGGAACGCTAATATCAGTGCCATCTTTGCCTATTCTGTTTTTTTTCCCATTGTAGAAATAGTGCTGGCACTTTCTACCGGCCTCATCGTATGGTGGGCGGCGCGCGAGGCACTCAACCTGCAGCAGAGCCAGCAGGGTACGGTCATTTCTTTTATCCTCTTCCTCAACCTGCTGTTCAGGCCGCTGCGTGTGCTGGCCGATAAGTTCAATGTATTGCAAATGGGAGTGGTGGCCAGTGAGCGGGTGTTTAAAGTGCTGGATAATCCTGATTTTATTCCAACCCCGGCCCAACCCGGATATAAACCTGCTGCTGCATTGCAGGGTAAAGTAGAGTTTGACCAGGTGAGTTTTGCGTATACCGGCGAGCAGTATGTGTTGAAGAATATCAGCTTTACGATCAATCCCGGCGAGACTGTGGCGATTGTAGGGCATACCGGCAGCGGCAAAACGACCATTATAAGCCTGCTCAACCGCTTATATCATATTCAGAAAGGCACTATCCGGATGGATGACCGCAATATTGATGACTACGATCTCGATTTTTTGCGCAGCCAGGTAGGGGTGGTGTTGCAGGACGTGTTTCTGTTTTCCGGATCGGTACTGGATAATATTACCTTGCGCAATGATGCCATACCGCAGGCCAGGGTGGAAGAGGCGGCCCGGCTTATCGGCATGCACGATTTTATTGAACAACTGCCCGGCGGCTACCAGTACAATGTAATGGAGCGGGGGGCCACCCTTTCGCTGGGACAGCGCCAGTTGCTTTCTTTTATACGGGCCTTGCTGTACAATCCCTCCATTTTGATCCTCGATGAAGCTACTTCATCGGTTGATACGGAAAGTGAGCAGCTGATCCAGCATGCCATAGATACACTTATTAAGGGGCGAACCTCCATTGTCATTGCCCACCGCCTGAGTACGATCCGCAAGGCCAGCAAGATCATTGTACTGGATAAGGGAGAAATCCGCGAAGCCGGTACACATGATCAGTTGCTGGCAAAAGGAGGATTCTATGCCCGCCTGCATGAAATGCAGTTTGAGAAGCACCCGCTTAAGAAAACTGTTAATAGTTGACAGTCAATGGTTGGAGGCATATTTTTCGGACAATTGCCCTGCCGTTTTTTTAACCTTTAATGCGGGGCCGGCGCAGTGGGTAAAAAAAATGACACAGTTTATATCAAAAAGAGCAGACCGATTCCTTTTTTCATTTCCCCGCCCTTATCTTTGCGCCAAATTTCAGGAGGACTATGCATTCCGGACGTCTCAAATCCTTTACTATAGCGGCTTTCAGCGTATTTTTCACCGTTTTTTCCCTGTCTGCTCAGGCTCAGCCCCATGATGGGCATGAGGGAGGTCAGGAGAAAAAAGAGTTTAATGCTGCTGACACTATTCTCAATCACCAAATCGCTAAAGAAGAGAAGAAGATGTTCAACGCTACCGAAGTAATCTTCGGTCACGTATTGAATGCCCATGAGTTTCATTTCCTGGATATTGTAGGTGATAATGGTGAAAAACATCCCATTACACTGCCCCTGCCTGTAATCCTGTACAGCCCGCAAAAAGGCTTTACCAGCTTTATGTCATCCCGTTTTGAGCACGGACATGCTGAGTATGAAGGATATATGCTGCTGAAAGAGGAGTCGATCAAACACCTGGGCCTGGATCCTAAAAAGTACAATCCCGAAGATATCGTAGCTATAAAAGATGGTAAGGTTGATGAATCAGTAAAAGTGTATGACCTGAGTCTTACCCGCAACGTGGTGCAGATGCTGCTGGCGCTGATCATCTTTACCATATTGATGCTGCGTATTGCCAAGCGTTATAAATCTGGCGTGGGTGTTACTTCTGCCCCCAAAGGATCACAAAGCCTGATAGAGCCGGTCATCACTTTTGTACGTGATGAAGTGGCTAAACCCAACCTGGGTCATAAAGTAGATAAGTACATGCCTTATCTGCTGACGGTTTTCTTTTTTATCCTGATCAACAACATATTTGGTCTGATTCCTGGTTCAGCCAACGTAACCGGTAATATTGCCTTTACTGCTGTGCTGGGTGTTATATCATTTATTGTGATCCTGTTTAGCTCCAATTCTCATTACTGGGGTCATATTTTTAACCCGCCCGGTGTACCCTTTGGCGTAAAGCTCATTCTGGTACCGGTTGAGTTTCTGAGTGTGTTTATTAAGCCCTTTGCCCTTATCATTCGTCTTTTTGCCAACATGGTGGCGGGCCACATCATTATCATCTGTCTCATTTCCCTGATCTTCATATTCGGGCAGCTTAATTCAGTAGCCGGCTGGGGTTCTTCTCCATTGGTTATTGCATTTACCGTCTTCATCTATCTGATCGAAGTACTGGTTGCTTTCCTGCAGGCGTTCATCTTTACCATGCTTACGGCTGTATTTATCGGTCAGGCATTTGAAGGAGAGCACCATCACGACGAAGCGCATGGACATGAGCTGGGTCACGACGACGCTGTAATTGTTTAATTAAGTATTTATTCATTATAAAATCAAGCAAGATGGATTTATTTCTGTTAGAAGCTGTTGCTAATGCAGGTGGTGCTATTGGTGCCGGTATGGCTGCAATTGGTGCTGGTCTTGGTATCGGTCAGATTGGTAAAGGTGCAGTTGAATCAATTGCCCGCCAGCCTGAAGTAGCCAACGACATCCGTGGCAACATGATCCTGACTGCGGCCCTGGTTGAAGGTGCTGCCCTGTTTGCGATCATCGTAGGCTTCCTGGCAATGGTTCTGTAATCAGATCCGCCAGCCAAAAAATTACTGCATCCAAAGCACAGGGCGGAGGATGCAGTATTTTACAAAAATTCAAGTGCAACAAGTGAACTATAAAGCGGAGTGAGCTGATAAAGGTTGACCTCCGTTACAATTTAACTACTGTCATTCATGAAATTTTTAACTCCCGAATTCGGCCTTTTGATCTGGACCCTCCTGGCGTTCCTGATTGTATTTTTCATCCTGGGCAAGCTGGCCTGGCCGGCTATCCTGAAAGGTCTGCGTGATCGTGAAAACAGCATAGCCAGCTCACTGGAGACAGCTGAGCGTGTGCGTGCAGAAATGGCGCAGATGAAAAGTGAGAACGAAGCCCTGCTGGCCAAAGCCCGCGAAGAGCGTGCTCAATTGCTGAAAGAAGCGCGGGATACAAAAGATAAGATCGTCAACGAAGCCAAGGAGCAGGCCAAAACAGAAGCCAACAAAATCATTCTGGAAGCACAGGCTACTATCAACGCTCAGAAAATGGCTGCACTCACTGAAGTGAAAAACCAGGTAGGTAAACTGGTAATTGAAGTAAGTGAGAAAGTACTGCGCCGTGAACTGGCCGGTAAAGATGCCCAGGAAGCACATATCAAGGGCCTGGTTGATGATGTAAAACTGAACTAATAAGAAAGCGGAGGAAGTAATCCGGAAGCCGGAGCTTCACAAATTAATATAGAATATGCCTAATCCACGTTTAGCAGCACGCTATGCCAAATCTCTGATTGACCTCTCTATTGAGAAAGGTCAGCTGGAGCAGGTATATCATGATATGCAATGGTTGCAGGCGGCCTGCAAAAGCAGCCGTGATTTTCTGAACCTGCTGCGTAGTCCTGTTATCAAAGCCGATACCAAACGTAAAATACTGGAAGCTGTAACAGCCGGTAAACTGAGCGAACTTACTGCCGGCTTTGTTCGCCTGCTGGTGAGCAAGGGGCGTGAAAGCAACCTGCCCGAAATTGCTACAGCTGCCATCAATCTTTATAAAGAACATAAGAATATCTATACCGTACAGCTCACGACAGCCGCGCCGGTAGACAACGCAGTACGTGCGGCTATCATAGAGCAGGTAAAGAAATCGGCAGGAGTACAGCATATAGAGCTCGAAGAGAAAGTGAACCCCGATATCATTGGCGGTTTTGTACTGCAGCTGGGCGATAAACTGGTAGATGCCAGCATTGCCTACGACCTGCGGGCTATTGCCAAGCAATTTGACAACAACGATTTTATTTATAAAATCCGTTAAGCAGGAACTCAGAACTTAATACTTACAACTTATAACTTAAGAATTATATGGCAGAGATTAAACCCGATGAGATAAGTGCGATACTGCGCCAGCAGTTGAGCAACTTCAACGCCAGTGCAGACCTCGAAGAAGTAGGTACTGTACTGCAGGTGGGCGATGGTATTGCCCGCGTATACGGACTGGGCAATGTGCGCTACGGTGAGCTGGTAGAGTTTGAGAATGGCGTACGTGCTATTGCACTTAACCTCGAAGAAGATAATGTGGGTGTGGTATTGATGGGTGAAAGCGGAGATATTAAAGAAGGTGCCAAAGTACGCCGTACCGGCCAGATCGCTTCTATTAAAGTAGGTGAAGGCATGGTTGGCCGCGTGGTAAATACACTGGGTCATCCTATTGATGGTAAAGGCCCCATTGCCGGTGAGCGCTACGAAATGCCCCTGGAGCGTAAAGCGCCCGGTGTAATCTTCCGTGAGCCCGTAAAAGAACCGCTGCAGACAGGTATCAAAGCCATCGATGCCATGATTCCCATCGGTCGTGGTCAGCGTGAGCTGATCATCGGTGACCGTCAGACTGGTAAGACTGCTATTGCCATTGATACTATCATCAACCAGCGTGAATTTTTTGCTGCAGGCAATCCTGTATACTGTATCTATGTAGCCATTGGTCAGAAAGCTTCTACCATTGCAGGTGTAATGAAAACCCTGCAGGACAATGGCGCTATGGAATACACAACCATCGTAGCGGCCTCTGCATCTGATCCCGCTCCGCTGCAGTTCTACGCTCCGTTTGCCGGTGCTGCCATCGGTGAATTCTTCCGCGACACCGGACGTCCCGCGCTGATCATCTATGATGATCTGTCAAAACAGGCGGTAGCTTACCGTGAGGTTTCTCTGCTGCTGCGTCGTCCTCCCGGTCGTGAAGCTTATCCCGGTGACGTATTTTACCTGCACAGCCGTCTGCTGGAACGTGCTGCCAAAGTGATCAATAACGATGAGATCGTGAAGAACATGAACGATCTGCCCGATAGCATCCGTCACCTCGTAAAAGGTGGTGGTTCACTCACTGCCCTGCCTATCATCGAAACACAGGCAGGCGACGTATCGGCCTATATCCCGACCAACGTAATTTCTATTACCGACGGTCAGATATTCCTCGAGTCAAACCTGTTCCTGTCTGGTATCCGTCCTGCCATCAACGTAGGTATCTCTGTAAGCCGTGTAGGTGGTAACGCCCAGATCAAATCCATGAAGAAAGTAGCAGGTACACTGAAACTTGACCAGGCCCTCTACCGTGAGCTCGAAGCCTTCTCCAAATTTGGTGGTGACCTCGATGCGGCGACCAAAAACGTAATCGATAAAGGTGCCCGCAACGTGGAAATCCTGAAACAGCCTCAGTATACTCCCTTCGCCGTGGAAAAGCAGGTAGCAATCATTTATCTTGGTACCAACGGTATCATTAAAGATGTACCCGTAAAACGTGTGAAAGAGTTTGAAGAACATTTCCTGCTCGAAATGGAAAACAAACTTCCCGATGTACTGGCTGCTTTCAAAAAAGGCAATCTGCCTGATGATGGCATCAAAAAAATGGTGGAACTGGCCCAAAGCCTGATCCCCCAGTACAAATAAGAATAAAAATTCTCTGCATAAAAAAGGCCCCGTTTCCGGGGCTTTTTTTATGTAGCCCCGCAATGCATTGCGGGGCTGCAAACGTGATATGGATACTGTCCCTCCAGCAATACCTTACGCGCTACAGTAATTCCCCGTCCTCCTCATTCGTAAAATCCGGTTACAATCGCCAGAATCATATCTTTTTTCAACTTATATATGAAAGATGCTGCCTTGGCAGGGTTATTTTTTATTTATGTAATCGATTGACTAATAAAGTTAATAGTAAAAATACTACAGTAAATACGGTATTTTTTACGAAAAAACGCGCGGAAAACTTGCATCGGTAAATACCTAGTATTATTTTAGCACTCGAATCCGTAATAACCCTAGCGAAAGCAAGTAAATCCGTCTGTGAATAAAGCTAAAATCCTGGTTACCCCCAGGTGCCTTTCTTCCAGCCTTCTCGTTCCTGTTTTTTTAGGGTTGCTACTCTCCTGACGAAGACCAGCTTTTTTGGAACCCTTAATGAAAACAGATGAAAACAACTCTACCCCTCTCTAAACAAATTTTCCGCAGCCTGCTGGTTGGTTGCACACTTTTTACTTCCGTATTTGCTACAGCCCAATCCGGCAACGGCGGTCAGCAAAGTATTCCCGAACTGGTATTTAAAAATGCCACACGCGAAAGCGGTAGTGCGGGCGCTGATGGTACAATTTACCGTTTCAGCAATGTGACCAGTAATGTAGATGCCCTGGTAACTATTGCAGGCCGTTCTTCCAGCCTGGTCACACTGAGCACTATTGACCGTACCGGTACAGGCTACGACAATGCATTTCAACCCGAAGTAAGCTATAATAACGGCAATGCGTCGAGCAACCGCAACTGGTGGATGGATTTTGATGTACGTTTCGTAACAAAAGATGGTAACACACCTGTTACAGTTAACGAATTCAAGGTAACAGCCCTGGATGTAGATGGTGACGGAAGCCGCCTGCGTGAGTATGTAGGTTTTTATAATGCCCAGTCTTATATACTTGAAAACAATACACAGCTGAGCGTGCAGAACATTGTCGCCACCATTTTTGGTTTGCTGACTCCCGGCCGTCAGTTTGATGGTCCTACTACCAACTACAACAATATTGATGTAACAGCTACACGGGTAATGACCACACTGGGCTACTCCAATAAAAGCAATTTCCGGGTACGTGCTGGTGGCGCTACCGGCAACGGATCCAGCAGTGCGGCATCGCGTATGTATTCTTTCTGGTTCAAAGGATTTAGCTATACCGCTCCTGTACAATCTACCCTGCCAGTAAAGCTGATGTCGTTCAACGCAACACTGGGCACCAATAAAGTGGATTTGAAATGGATGACTGCAGAAGAAAAGAACGTAAGCCATTTTGAAGTAGAAAAAAGCACAGATGGCAAAACCTTCAGCAGCATTGGAGTAGTATTTGCCTTCGGCAACAGTGCAGAGGTTCGTAACTACGCTTTCACCGATAACAATGTAAATTCTTCAAAGGATGGAGTGATCTATTACCGCCTCCGTTCTGTTGACGTCGATACAAAAAGTGAGCTGTCTCAGGTACGTATGATCCACCTCAGCAAACGGGCCGGTGCTGAACTTTCCCTGCTTACCTATCCCAATCCTGCCAGCAGCGACCTGCGGGTTACCATTCCCGCACAGTGGCAGGGCAAAAAGGTGGCCTATGAAGTGATCAGTCAAAATGGCCAGGTTCTTATCAGCACGCAAAATGCGGCGGCCAGCCAAACAGAGAATCTGAATATCAGCAAGTTACCTACAGGTTACTATGCCGTACGCGCCAGCTGTAATGGCGAAACAGCGCAACAGAAAATAATCAAACAGTAAACGAATTATCAATAGGGGTTCTATGCCGGACACGAAAGTGTCCGGCTTTTCGGTTTTAGTTTAATTTGGTTTATATTATAAACTAGTTTATGTTTGTTCTGTCTTAAGCTAAAAACAAATATGAAACCGATTCAACTGCTGCTTTGGGTAAGTTTATTTCTGCTGTATAAGCCGGCATCTGCACAAACTGTGGTAAAGGGTATTGTGACGGGCAATAAATCGAAGCCAGTATATGGCGTCAGTATCAGTATTAAGGATAGCTATGATGGTGCTACCACCGACAGCCTTGGGCGGTTCTCTTTTACTACTGCAGAAACTGGTGAGCAGTTATTGCAGGCAACAGCCGTGGGGTATAAGCCATTCAGCCAATTGCTCAAACTGCAGGGGCAGCCCATCACGCTTACCATTGCATTGAAAGAAGAAGTGACCGAACTGCAGGCCGTCGTCATCACAGCAGGCACCTTTGAAGCCAGTGATAAAAAACGGGCTTCGGCTGTACTCGATCCTCTCGATATTGTAACTACAGCAAGTGCCAATGGCGATATTACAGGTGCATTGAAGACCCTGCCGGGTGCACAGACTGTGGGCGAAAGCGAAGGACTTTTTGTAAGAGGCGGCACCGCTGCCGAAACAAAAACCTTTATTGATGGCACACTCGTCAATAATTTCTTTTTCAGCAGTGTGCCCAATATTGCTCAGTTCAGCCGTTTTTCGCCTTTCATTTTTAAAGGCACCGTATTCAGCACCGGAGGTTACTCTGCATTGTATGGCCAGGCACTTTCTTCGGCACTCATCCTCGAGTCAATTGATCTGCCTGAGCGAAGCACGGCCAGCCTGGGTGTAAGCGTACTGAGTGCCAATGCCGGCTACCAGCATCTGGCAAAAAATAAAAAATCATCCTGGGGTGCAAGTTATGGTTATACAAACCTGGCGCTGGCTTTTGCCGTCATAAAACAGCGGCAGGATTATTCCCGGGCTCCAGCCTACCATAATGCCGATGCCAACTTTCGTATTAAAACATCGGCAACCGGTATGCTGAAATATTATGGTTATTTCAGCAGCAGCAAACTTGCCTTTACCACACCCAGCATTGATTCGCTCGGCTATTATGACCGTTTTTCCATTGGCAATACCAATCATTATCATAACCTGTCGTGGCGCGAAAATGTTGGCCGCCGCTGGAAAGTGCAGTTAGGTGTTTCCTATACCAACAACAAAGACGACATCAACAGCCATATGCAGGATGAGGATAAAAAGGAGGTTTCGCTCGACGGACTGGAGGCTAAAAAATTTGCACTTGACAGCCGCGGCAATTATTTCAATGCAAAGATGGTATGGGATCGCCGCCTGCGTGGGTTAAGTGCTTTTCGTTTTGGAGCCGAATACAACTATGCAAAAGATGATATCCGCTACCAGGATTATTCCGGCACCCCCTATCCTTCGCAGCTGCGTGACGATGTAACTTCCGTATTTGCCGAAGGCGATATTTATATTACCAATGTACTGGCGGCCAAAGCAGGCTTGCGGATGGAGCATTCATCTATCCTCGACAAAAACAATCTGGCGCCGCGGTTATCGCTGGCATATAAACTGGGAAAAGGCACACAGGCATCGGTTGCTTACGGCATTTTTTATCAGAACCCCGAGCGCCGCTACCTGCCCGCAGCTCAACCACTCACTTTTATGCAGGCCACACATTACATTGCCCAGTTTCAGCGGGTGGTCAATCAGCAATCTTTCCGTGCAGAAATTTTTTATAAGAAATACGATAACCTGGTCAAATCGGGCTTCGTCAACTATCGCGAAACGGCGGTAAACAATGCAGGATATGGCGATGCGAAAGGAATTGAATTTTTCTGGAGAGATAAGAAAACAATCAAATCACTCGACTACTGGATATCTTACAGCTACCTCGATACCAAACGCGATTTTCTGACCTTCCCCTATGCCATTACGCCCAATTTTGCGGCAAAACATACCGGATCGCTGGTGGTGAAAAAGTTTGTTCAAAGCTGGAAGATGAACCTCAATACTGCTTACAATTTTGCCAGCGGACGCCCTTATTACAATATAGGATACGACCCCGCCACATCGCAGTACCAGTTTACCGACCGCGGACACGTACCTGATTATCACAACGTGAGTTTTGCCATCAATTACCTGCCATTTATTGGTAAAAAGAATCCCAAATCGTATCCGGTATGGGTGCTGCAGGTAAGTAATATTTTCAACATCCGGCAGGTATATGGATATCAGTATTCATACAATGGTTTGCGTAAGCAGGAGGTGGTTCCCACATCGCGCATGTTTGTATTTATAGGCTGCTTTATCAGCTTTGGTGTTGACCGGAGCGACGAGGTCATGAATAACGCTTTATAATCTTTAATTATCATAAACTGTTAAACAAAAACGATATGAAAAAAGTCCTTTTCCTTACACTGTTGCTTTCTGCAGTACTGGCAGGTCAGTCGCAATCAGACAAGTTTAAAAAAGCCATGGAACAATGGGTTCCGGTTTTTGATACAACCTATTCTGCCGATGGATTTCTCACGCTTTCCAATACCTTTCAGCGTATAGCCGATGCAGAAAAAAATCAGTGGCTGCCCTATTATTATGCGGCACTTACACAGGTAAACGCAGGATATATGATCAGCGGACCGGCAGGCGGAGCTGCCGATAAAACAGATCCCATTGCCGATAAAGCAGAGCAGTTGCTGAATAAAGCCGCGGAGCTGGCAAAAGATAATTCGGAAATTTTCTGTGTAAGGAAAATGATCGCCACGCTGCGTATGACGGCAGATCCCATGAACCGGTATATGACCTATGGCCCGGCAGCAGAGGCGGCGCTGACTACTGCTAAAAAACTGAACCCCGATAATCCCCGTGTATACCTGCTCGAAGGCCAGGATAAGTTTTATACTCCGGAGCAGTATGGCGGCAGCAAAACGGAAGCAAAGAAGCTTTTTGAAACGGCGATCAGTAAATTTGACGTTTATAAACCCGAGAGCAATATCCATCCCCACTGGGGTATGGCACAGTTGAAATATTTCATGGCACAGATGCAGTAAATTACTATTGCAACAACATACCATCCAGCAGCAGATGTCATACATCCGCTGCTGGATCTAGTATTTTAAAACCAGGGGTAACATGTCTGAAAAAGAACCAGTATTATCCGAAAAAGAAAGTCTTGCCCTGATCACGGCAATGATCAACAAAGCAAGAGATGTCTATCATGAAACAGGTGTATCTGCCATCATGTGGGGAGCGCTTATCACTATTTGCGCGTTGGTGAGATATGCCGAATATCAGTTTGGCTTTCGACTGCCATTTGATATATATCTGTTGACGATTATTGCGGTAATACCGCAGATATATATGAGCCTGCGGGAGAAAAAGACAAGAAAAGTACAGCGTTATGATGATGTATTTATATCCAATCTGTGGCTTGCATTTGGTATCTGCCTCGCATTGCTCATACTGACCGTCAACATGGCATTTGCATCATGGAGACCATTACTCGAAGAATATAAACAGCTGACCGGTAAAACTCCTGAGTTTCTGCTTGGCGAATATGTGACCTCACTGTTTCTGATGGTGTACGGCATTCCCACTTTTGTTACCGGTGCATCCTGTCGCTTCAGGCCTATGATGTGGGGCGGTATATTATGCTGGGGCTGCGCCATTATTGCTATATTCACACCCTTTAGAACTGACCTGCTGCTCACTGCATTTTCAGCCACAATGGCCTGGCTTATTCCGGGTATTGTGATGGAGCGCGATTATCGACGGGCAAAAAAACAGGAACAGACGGTACATGTTTAAAGATCTGGATCCCATATTACATTCTCAGCTGCGACTGGCTGTTGTTTCCCTGCTCATTGGTGTACGCGAAGCAGAGTTTACCTATATAAGGGAAAAAACAGGAGCCAGTAGCGGCAATCTCAGCGTGCAGATCCAAAAGCTGAAAGATGCCGGGTATATAGATGTGGTAAAACAATTTAAAGACAACTATCCCCAAACCATCTGCAAAATCACTCCCGCCGGCGTACAGGCATTTGAAGAATATGTGAAGAATCTGCAGACGTATTTGAAAACGTAGTTGACAGTTCACAGTTGACAGTTAACAGTTGACAGTTGACAGTAAAAAGTTCTAAGTAATAAGTTTTAAGTAGTAGGTATAAAACACTTTAACCTCCTTTATATACTCTTTATACTTTTAGACATTTCTTACTGTCAACTGTCCACTGTCAACTATAAAAAAAACCCGGTCCCTTAGACAAAGGACCGGTTCTCTGTTGGAACTCTAAGTGTATGTATGATCAACTTTGGATCATCCCTCTGATTGAAAACTATCTTTGAAAGCCGTTGCTGGCTTCGGTTAATTTCCTGAATTGTTCAGTTTGACTACCGGAGAGTAGGCTACACTGCCATCTTTGCGAACGATGATGATACGATAGAAACTTTTTCGGGATTGAATGGATTCGAAAAACTGGTAGTGATCCGCTTCAGTTTTTTCAGTACCAAATACCAGTCCTACCATTTGAAATTTTTTGCCATTGTGGCTGCGCTGGATGATCAGGCGGTCGGCAGTTTCATTTTGCCTGATCATCCAGTTGAGCAGAACACGATTATCCCGTATGCTGCAGGTAAAGTCAGCAATAGTAGCGGGATTGGTCATTTTTGAGACGACCGTGGTGGGAGAGCTCGTAAAAGGGACGGTATTTGAAGCAAATACCGATGGTTGCAAAAAGAATGTCAGGGTGCTCATAAGCGAGCTGGTAAGGATTAATCGCATTTCCTGGGTTTTGATATTTATTCAAACTTCCCACAGAAATATTGGAGGGCCTATAGCCCGTGCATTAGCAGAACAACCAGACCGGAAATACCCCATCATCAAAATATCGTAAAACTACGTGCCACAATGTTGTTTTCCGTAATGCATGACAAACGTAATAACTCGTGAACGGATATGCAAGTCTTTGGTCATAATTTTTTTTATTAGCCTTCAATACATTCATTTTCAGCTAAAATCAATTGTATCTTTGTTGTAAATTTTCCGTATGGCAACGGTCATATCGGTTCGTAATCTCACGAAGGAGTTTCAGGGCTTTAAAGCGGTTGATGATCTTTCCTTTTCCGTACAGGCAGGAGAGATATATGGTTTTCTGGGTCAGAATGGCGCAGGCAAATCCACTACCATCCGCATGCTGCTTACGCTTATAAGACCTACAGCCGGTGAAATAGAAATGCTGGGCATGAATCTGAAACAGCATCGCCGGGAAATACTAAGACAGGTAGGTGCAATCATAGAGCGGCCGGATCTCTATAAGTATCTCACAGCAATTGAAAACCTGCGTCTCTTTGCTACTTTAAGCGGCATACGCCCCACCCACAGTCAACTGACCGATCAACTGGCTATGGTAGGGCTGGCCGACCGGGCCCATAGCAAAGTAAAAACTTACTCGCAGGGCATGAAGCAACGGTTGGGCATTGCAACGGCACTCATTCATGACCCGCAACTGATCATTCTGGATGAGCCCACCAATGGACTCGATCCGCAGGGTATTGCCGATATCCGTAACCTGATACTTCACCTCAGCAGGGAAAAGGCAAAAACGATCCTGGTATCATCGCATCTGCTGAGCGAAATGGAAGTACTGGCAGATTCAATGCTTATTATTGATAAAGGCAGAAAAGTGATAGAAGGCCGTGCAAGGGATCTTTTTGATCCGATGAATATAGTGATGGAATTAAAAACAACCGCTATTGTCAGCAGCTGGCAGATACTCCAGCAGTCACCCTGGAAAGATCAGTTATTGCAGCAACGGAAAGACAGCATCCTGCTGAAGCTGCCGCAACGCGATCAGCCATCGCTGGTACGATACCTGGTTGAGAAGGGCGAAGAACTCGTATCCTTTCATGCAAAAAATACGCTCGAAGATTATTTTCTTTCATTAACCTCCGGACAGCAGCATGTGGAAGCTTTTACAGATTGAGTTGCTTAAAATATTCAGGCGTCCCCGTACCTATATTGCTTTTGGTGCGGTAACGGCAATTGTCATATTGATCCAGATCGCTTTGTATTATGATGGCAAATCGTATGTTGATTTACTGCTGAGCAACCTGAAAGAATCATTTGATCTCACCGATGATTTCAAGAGCCGGTTGCTGAATGGGTATCTTATCTGCTTTGTAATACTGGGTACCTTGCTCATACAAATGCCATTGCTCGTGGCGCTCATAGCAGGTGATTCCATTGCCGGCGAGGCTAATATGGGTACGCTGCGCCTGGCACTTACACGGCCAGTAAGCCGTACGCAGTATATGCTCATTAAGTTTCTCGCAACAATCATATACACGCTGGCTCTGCTGGTATGGATGGCTGCACTGGCCCTCTTTGGCAGCATGCTGGTCTTTGGCGTAAATGATATGGTAGTGCTTCGCTCTACGGGTATTGAAGTAATCAGCCAGCAGGATGCTCTCTGGCGGTATATCGCAGCTTTTGGTTTTGCCGCAATAGCCCTCACTACGGTTTCGGCACTTGCTTTTTTGCTGAGTGTATTTGCAGAAAATGCGATCGGCCCCATCATTGCTACTATGAGTGTGGTAATCGTATTTACCATTCTTTCCCAAATGAATATTCCTATTTATGACAACACTGTAAAACCCTATTTGTTTACTTCACATATGGTGGGCTGGAAAGGTTTTTTCTACTTAAAAACAGCACCCGATGGTACCACTATTGCGGGTAGTGTGGAAAATCTGGCAGCTATCTGGAAGAGTACGGTCATTTTGGTTATTTATACAATTGTTTTTGTGAGTACGGCAGTATTTGTATTTCGTAAAAAAGATATTCTGAGCTAAAAAAGTGCGGTATGAAAAAATGGATCACCTGCTTGCTGTTAATCCTTAGTATATGCATAGTAACACATGCGCAAACGGCCGAAGAACTGATAACGCAGCTGCGGCAAAAAGTAGCATCGGTCAATGACTACGAAGCGCAGGGACGTATGAAAACCAATGTATCTTTTATTAAGGCGCCCGAAGCCGATGTAAAAGTTTTTTTTAAAAAACCCAATAAGCTGCGTATTCGGAATGCTACCGGTATTTCCTTTATTCCAAAAGGATCACTTAATATCAATCTCGGCAGCATTTTCGACAACTCGGGCAACTACGATATTATTGATGTTGGTAAAGAAAGTGGTACCGGATTACGTATTGTAAAGCTGCTACCGCAGGACGAGAATGCGGAAGTGGTTTTGTCTACATTGTATATTGATGAAAAGCTGGTTTTGATAAAAAAAGCAAAAGTCACCACCCGCGAAAGCGGTACCTACGAATTGCAGATGACCTATGGCCGTTATGCCTCCTATGGCCTGGCAGATAAGGTCACCTTCACCTTCAATACCAAAGACTATAAACTTCCCAAAGGCGTTACACTTGACTACGACGATGGATCCGGAAAGAATAAACCCACAACCCCGCAGGAGAAAAAAGGAAGTGTGGAAATCTCCTACAGCGAGTATAAGATCAATAAGGGAGTGGCAGACAGTGTTTTTGAGTAGTCGACAGTAAGTGATGTATAAAGGGTATAAAGAGTTTAAAGGTATAAAGTGTTTTATACTTAATACTTAAAACTTATTACCTGGAACTTACTATTGACTAATTCTCTCTGATCTCTTCATCCTCCATTCTTGCAAATACTTCGGGATTCAGTTTTTTGAGCGGGTTGCTGCGGTTTTCATCATACGCTTCGCGGCGTTTGATGATATCAATACACTCAAAAATGGCGGTAAGAAACGAAGAGGGATCAGCCTTGTCTTTTCCGGCAATATCAAATGCCACACCATGATCGGGTGAAGTGCGTACGATGGGCAGTCCGGCTGTGAAATTTACACCTTCGCCCGAGGCGAGGGCTTTGAAAGGTATTAGACCCTGGTCGTGGTACATGGCCAGTACCGCATCAAAACGTTCGTGGCTGCGGCGTGCAAAAAAGGCATCGGCGCTGTAAGGACCGATAGCCAGGATATTACTGTTTTTGGCATCGCGGATAGCTGGTTTGATGATCGTTTCTTCTTCGGTGCCAATAAGACCTTCATCACCTGCATGGGGATTGAGACCCAGTACGGCGATACGGGGTTTGTCAATTCCAAAATCACGTTGCAGGCTTTTTTGGATCAGAGACAGTTTGCTTACGATTTTCTCGCGGGTAATATGCCCGGCAATCTCGCTTACGGGAATATGTTCCGTAACAAGGGCTACCCTGAAATTACCGGCGCAAAGCATCATCACCACATCTTTGGCATTGAAGCTGGCCTGCAAAAAAGGAGTGTGGCCGGTATGTGTAAACTCGGGAGACTGGATATTCTTTTTGTGAATGGGAGCCGTAACGAGGCCATCGATCTGTTTTTGTTTAAGTGCGGCTACAGCCGTTTGCAGCGAAAGCATGGCGTATTTGCCGCCAATGTCTGTAAGCTGACCGGGAGTGATGGCAATTTCTTCTTCCCAGCAGCTAAATACATTTACCTGCTTATGATTGAGCCGTGTATAATCGCGCGTACTCTGATAATTGAAGTTGACGTCTTCAACGGTTTTGCGGTAAAAATTGACGGCTTTATTGGATGCAAAAATGACTGGGGTGCATTGCTCCAGTATGCGGTTATCGGAAAAACTTTTTATAATTAATTCTAGGCCAATACCGTTCAGGTCGCCACAGGAAACACCTATAACAGGCCTTTGTTCTTGATTTACCATGGGGGCAGTTCTTTCGGTAAAAGTAATGCATTAAAACTAAACAGGGACGCCCTGCCGGCGTCCCTGTTGAAGAATGAAAACGGGTATGGTTAATTTGACTTCATGACACGTTTGGTGATTATCTGGCTGCCATTACTCACCCGAAGTGTATACACCCCGGCTGCCAGACCATCGGTTTCTGTAAGCTGCAGGCTGTTGACACCCGCATAAGCAAGTTGCTTTTCCCTGCGTACCAGTTTACCATTGAGATCAATGAGCTCGATGGTAAGCGGACTGCTTGTTTTCAATACCACATCAAACCGCAGTGTATGACTAAATGGATTTATGACATTACCAAAAGCATAGGCTTCCATATTTCTGTTGAGCTGAATGACAGCCGATGTTCTGCGCCGGTTGCTTTCTGTATTAAGCACAATTCTGTACCAGGCTTTGCCATTGAGTATTTCCGGATCTTTAAAGGAATACGTATTTACAGAGGCACCATTATGATACCCGGCAATAGTGCTGATAGCATAAAAATTACGCCCGTCCAGGCTTTTTTCAACGATATAATTTACCGGACCGTCTTCTTTCGATGCCGACCAGAAGAGGCTGGCACGATCATCGGCCAGCTTACCGTTAAAGGCCAGCAGATCGGTCGTAAGTACCGGTCCGCAATCATTTACAGCGAGGTTAATGATACTGATACCATCTGTAACCTGGCAGGAGGAGCTACTCAGGTTGGTATTGGTGGTAGCTACAATAACCCGGTAGAGGTTACCACTATCGCTCACTGTAGTATTGGTATGCGGAATGGTATATGATGTAATATACTGATAGAGCCCGCCACCAGTCAGAATGGGAGTAGCATTGCCGCTTACGCCCACATCGGTCCAGGATACACCATTATTTACACTGCGTTGCCAGATATAATGGGTGTAGTTATTAAAATAGGAGCGTACGGTATCGTAAATAGTCAGCGCATTGCCTTCGCATACGTTCGGATTCAGCGATGGCGAATAGCTCATGTTAGGCAGACAGGTTGCGATGGAAATATCATCCATTGCCCAGTCATTACCACCACCACCCTGCGAGTTGTTACGTATTGAAAACGTTGCACTGGTTTGCCCGGGACCGGTTACAAACATAAATCCTTTTTTTACCCAGCCGCCGGTATAAGCCATTTCACCTGTACTGTAACGATCCAGATCATCAAGTGCAAAAGTAAGGTTGGGCAGTACTCCCGGTTGTCTTGGCAAATAACTGGTGCCCAGCGAATCGATACCGCAGGTTGGGCAGATATTTCTGAACCAGGCCGAGAATTCGTAATAGGTATTCGGACAAAGGTTGTTGAGTGTTTGCCGATAGCTTTCAGAAGCTACATAGTCCGCATTTACCATCAGCATATAACCACCCGTCACCCCGTCTGCTTCAGGAGTATTACCCACAGAATTGTTGGTGCCGGTATGGTCGCCATCGATATCCCAGTGACCGGTATGCATGCGGTTGGCACAGGCATCCTGCGAGGGAAGTGAAGTAGGACAGGTAGGAGTTCGTTCAGCAGTACGATTGGTGCCGCTGCGTGGGCTTAGGTTTTTCACAATGGCATAACGGCCATCGCCCACACCCACGCTGGCAGAAACGTTCGGTAAATAAGTATATCCCGGTATCGGATAGGTAAGACCTGAAGACCGGTTGAGTGTATTGCCGGTACCGAATGTGCCACCAAACTCCTGCGCATTGTTAACACCCGTGGCATTGGTACAAAGGCTCATAGGGTCGCTGATGAGTATCTTATAGGGAACGGCCGTGAGCGCTATATCCGCTCCTCCCAATGTATTCTGATAAATAAATTTGCCAGGAAAAAGACTGATAGTGTCGCCAACAGCACCGGTCACTACTACGCGGAATGCTGTGGCAAATAACATTCCTCCGCCACCACGTGGCCGATCAGATGCCGCTACCATACGCCCTACGGCAGTGGTGGTTTCAGTTTCGGTATTATCGGCGGTGGCATTAGGAGGATAAGAACCAAAGCCCAGGTTAAGGCGAATATTGTATTCTCCTGCACCCGGCGAGGCTACGTAAGATCCCGCATCATCATTTACATCGAGCGAATAGCGGCGGAAGGTCAACCCTTCGTTGGTAATAACCCTGATTGAATCCTGCGTACCGGTAAGCATAGCGGTATGACTGGGCACATTATCAACATACCGCAATCCGTAAATTGTGCCAGCCGTATGATTGATGGTCATACGTATCTCCAGCGTATCGCCTGGCTGTACCACGCCACCTGAACTGCGTTTGGACACGTTTACATAACTGTTACCGTAGCGCGGAGGAGGAGTGGTAGAGGTAACACAGATATTGAAGCCGGCATTACCATTTGGTGCCGGAGTGTTGGTAGAATAAACACGAACATAATAAGTAGCACCCACAGTAAGGCCGGTAGCACTCATGGGTGAAGTGCTGCATTGTACAGAGGTGAGCGAGCCGCAGGCTCCGGAAAACAGCTGCATGCGTGCGCCGGTAAAGTTGGCACCCAGGCTGCTCAATGAAATACTCGCAGCCGGATCAACAGCGGTAAACCGATACCATACATCATAGCCTACCGGACCGGTACAGGGTGCGATCGCTTCTGCCGAAGGAGTAGATCCTGCAACTGTACCGGGTACGTTACTGGAGCTACACGCACTGGTCACAGGCACTGTGATAGCTCCCGTACACTCATCATTAAAAGGAACAGGTGCTACCGGATCGGTTACACAAATATCAAAACCCGCATTCGTACGGCTCGTTGGGGCCGTACCATTATAATATACCCGTACATAGTAAGTGCTTCCCACGGTAAGATTGCTGGTGGCCATAGAGGTAGTACCACAGAATTGTGAGACGGGGGTGCCGCAACTGCCAGAGAATAACTGTATACCCGGATTAGTGATATCAGACCCCAGTGAGCTTATAGTAACGGTGGGGTTGGTTGTTTGCGCTACAAAACGATACCAGATATCAACGGTGACCGTACCCGTACAGGGTGCGATGGCTACTCCCGAGTTGGTAGTGGCATAAAAATTTCCTGTGGTCGGAGAACAGGTAACACCGGAGGTCAGTACAATAGCACCCGAGCAGTTATTGTTAGCTGGTGCGGGATCGGTAATACATATATTGAAATTCCCCGTTGAATTATTATTGGAAAAGATGCGCACATAATACGTAGAACCTATTGTAAGGCCGGTTGCATTGAGTGTGCTTGAATTGGTCACGCATTGCAAAGACGCGGGACTCGCACATGTACCTGAAAAAAGCTGAATACTTCTATTGGAAGGCGGGGTTGGGCTTGTACCAATCGATATGGTTGGATTGGTGCTTTTAGCGACAAAACTGTACCATACATCATTTCTGTTACCCGCAGGTGTACCGCTGCCACAGGCTCCGGCAACTGTTGTGTAGGTAGAAGCTGTCAGCGTACCCGCTGTATAGGAGCAGGTGCCCGAAGAAGAAATTGGCGTCGCATTACAAATCAGATCATTGCCTGGTTGCGCCAGCAATGCCTGGGGCGAAAGAAACAATAAAAACAACCATAGCAGTTTCCTGCACAGGCGGAGGATATGAGTATAGCTCTTCATGGTTTGGACTGATGGATTTTTCAGGATATGGTAAAAAACAAAATAACGATAACCCGACCGGGGCGGCAATAGGAAAAATACAGGATTCTGATAAGGGTATTTACTAGTTTGGTTTGCTCAGATGCGCTAAGAATCAGTTTTTTCGGTTTTTTTCTGTAAAAAACGGTGTCCGGACATAAAAAAAGCCAGCCGTGTGCACGGCTGGCCTGTACCTAAATGAGCGGCGACTGCTAGCGGGATGCTTTCACCACTCGTTTATGTATAATACGATCCTTGTTGATAACCCGCAGGGTATATGCACCAGACTGCAATCCATCTGTATTGCTGATAGTGAAGCTATTTACACCGGCAAAGGCATTCTGACGTTCGCGATGAATTGTTTTACCGTTCATATCAATCAGCTCTATCAGCAGATTACTGTTATCAGCCAGGTATACATCAAAACGCAACTGGTTGGCAAACGGATTGATCACTGTGCCGAAGGTGAAGTCGACCAGGTCATTGCGCAGCTGCACTATACCCGAGTATTTTTTGCTGCCGTCTGCATATTGCATCACAATACGATACCAGGCTTTGTTTACGACACCGCCTGCATCTGTAAATGAATAGCGGTTAATACTGGCATTACTGGCATAGCCGTCTACATGACCAATGGGGGTATAACGCTGTCCATCGTAACTGCGTTCAATTATGTAATGATATAATCCATCTTCTTTGGATGTACTCCAGTTAAGAATAGCATCGCGGTTGCTGAGTCGTCCGTTGAAAGAAAGCAAATCTGTTTTGAGTACCGGTCCGCAATCCATTACCGAAAGGTTAATAATGCTGATGCCATCGGTAACACGGCAGGCGGGGCTGCTCAGGTTGCTGCTGGTAGTAGCCACCAGAACACGATACAGGTCGCCGCTATCCGATACATTGGTATTGGTTGTGGGGATGGTATAAGCAGTTACATATTCCCAACGGTTAAGGGTACTGTTGTAAACCGGGATGCTGTCGCGCGAAGCGCCCAGATCGGTCCAGTTTACCCCATTATCAGTACTGCGTTGCCAGATATGGTATGTATAGTTGTCGTAGTATCCGCGGATGGTATCATATATGGTAAGCGGGTTGCCCGTACATACATTTGGGTTGAGTGATGGGGAATAACTCATATCGGGCAGACAGGTTGATACAGCAATATCATCAATGGCCCAGTCGTTGCCTCCTCCGCCGGGTGCGTTATTGCGTATACTGATGATCATTTCCGTTTCACCTGGTCCCGTTCGGTAAGTAAAACCTTTTTTCACCCATTGCCCGGTATAATAAATATCGCCGGTGCTGTAATAGTCATGACCATTGATATTAAAAGTAAGAGTAGGTCTTACGCCCGATGAATCGCCGGGAGCGGTGGGCTCATATCCGGCTGTAGTCGAACCCCGGCCTACAGAGTCGGCACCGCAGGTACGACAGATATTTCGAAACCAGGCCGAGTATTCATAGGATGTATTGGGGCAAAGGTTGCGTACCGTGTCTTTAAATGCGGTATCTGTACGATAAGAAGCGTTGATCACAACCATATATCCACCGCTCTGACCATTGTTTACATCAGCCGGCAGGTTGCCCAGCAATGGATTGGAGGCTCCTGTATGATCGCCGATGATGTCCCATACGCTGAACACGCGGCGGGCTGTATTCGTCTCATTGGGATCGATAGAATAAGTGGAAGCTGTTGTACCGGCACTGGTATTGTTTGACATACCATAATAATAATCGCCTGGCGCATTGGCACCGAATGCCGCATAGGAGTAGTTAGTAGGCACTTTTGAAGATGCTGTGCGGTCCTTGACTGTGCCCGAACCGAATGTACCGCCACTCTCTGATAACAGGGAGTTTTGAACAGCATTATTACAGATACCAAAATCGCGATAGACCATGGCGTTTACTGCAGGGAAGCTGATGGTATTGACAGCGCTCGCAGGCTGATTGCGATAACTCAGGCTGCCCCCGCCCACACTCACTGTGGTACCGTAGGCTACCGAATTGACTTGTACCCGGTAAGATGCAATCAATACACAGGTAGTGCCGAAAATGGTGGGCCGGTCAGTACTGCGCACGGGGCCGCCGGTACTGCTGTTGGCGCCATTACCTATATTAATTGTAACTGTCGAGCCGCTTATACTGGCCGGATCGCTGTCTGCTGCATCGGTCCATTGCCGGAAGATTTTTCCTTCATTGGTCAGAATGCGCAGGGTGCCGGGTACATAAGTGGTATTGCTGGGCAGGTTATCGGTAAAAGAGACCGCATAGGCATTGTTGGTTCTTACAACAAAGGTGGCGCGTATTTCCAGCACATCATTCGGCTCTATTGTGCCCCCTGTACCCTGTTTGGTAACGTTGATATAGCTTTTGCCATAGTCAATAGTTGGAGATGACGTTGTCGGGTTTGAAATACATATTCTGAATCCCCAACCCGTGCCCGACATGACTGTTGATGCAGAAAACACCCGTATATAATATGTTGTGCCAATTGTGAGCCCGTTGCCACCCAAGTCGGCCAGGAGGTCCAGGGTGGTTACCCCGGTTTTACAAACCAGGGATGTTAATGATCCACAGCTTCCGGAGAATAATTGAATGCCTGTTCCTGCAGAAGTCAGATCGGTTCCAAGACTGCTAAGAGCAATTGTAGGGTAGGCATTTGTTGCAGTATAACTAAACCAGACATCTGGAGCTCCGACAGGCGCACAATCGCCGGAAAGTCCACTTGTTCCCAAAGCATTCAGCAAAGTGCGGTTTGTGCTGCAACCGGAACCTGCCGTCAATGCTATAGCGTTGCTGCAATCATCGTTTGCCGGCCGGTTATCAATTACACAAATATCGAATGTAAAAGTGCTGCCGTTACTGGAGTACACACGTATATAATAAGTCTGTCCAACTGTAAGACCTGAAGTAGTCATATCAGGACCGGTTGCACAGGACACCGAAGTAAGTGCTCCGCAAGATCCAGAGAATAGTTGAATGCGTCTGCGGCTTGATGAGGTCGTAACCCGAATAGTGGGATTGCTTGTTTGTGCCACAAACTGGTACCAAACGTCGACCGTGCTGGAACTTCCGGTACCACAACCTATCGGGGATATAGTTGTATAAGTAGCACTCACTGTAGTTCCTGCAACAGATGAACAGGTTGTTCCCGAGGTAAGGGTCACTGCGTTTGCGCAAAGGTTATTGGCTGGCTGGGCAAATAACAGGTTTGGATAAAGGATAAGGATGGCGGCTTTTAATATCGTAGAAAAAGCCCGGCGTAAATGGTAGAGATACGGTTTCATAAGTGGAAACTCTTGGTTTTTCGGATCAGTGGAGGGACAAAATAAGTGTAATCACATAGTTTTTCCAATAGCAAGAACCCCCTACTTTTATAAGTGTAAATACTAAGAAAGATAAAGTGGTTTTACTCTTAGAGAATTTGCAAAGGCTTGTTAATTTGTGCCCTGAAATCCACCGATCAAATGAAAAAACCATTACTCTTTGCCGCCTTGTTGGCTTCGCAACTGGCGTTCTCTCAGGCCTCTACCGATGTTTGTTCCAGCAATACAATCATTACTGTAGGAAGTAGTTGTACCCCTGTTACAGGTAATCTGTTCAATGCAACACAAGGCGGCCCTACTCCCCCCTGTACTAGTAATCGTTACGATATGTGGTACCGCTTTACAGTACCTGCCAATTCAAATATGGTTCGTATTCAGGTGACCCTGCCCGCTACCAGTGTTGGACTGTCAACGAGCAATACCTATGTAGAGGTATTCAATACAAGTGCCTGCGGTTCTGTAGCCGCGGGTGTTTCACTAGCCTGTAATACGATCAGTTCGCCCAGGTTTTATAGCGGTCTTACAGCCGGAGCCACTTATTATATGCGCGTATTTACGACCAGTAACCCTAATACCGCTCCCTCGTCCAGGTATGATTTTTCACTTTGTATTACTTCAAACGATAATTGTAATACAGCCACTACACTCACTCCTAATACCGATCTGGTTTATTCTGTACAAGGCGCTTTGGGAACTGTTGGTACAACACCCACAGGCTGTGCAACCGGCACCCCCGATGATGATGTATGGTTTAAGTTTGTTCCAGGATCACCAGCGGCCAATATCGTATTGAGCAACCTGGGAAGTAATTTAAATACCAGCGGCATACGGTATCAGCTTTTGAAGGGAGATTGCGGCTCACTGACAGTAGTTGACTGCGGATCGGGTACCGGTACGTTTCCTCACCTGAATCTAACCCCTGGAGATACCTATTATATCAGGGTTTATTCCAATGGAAGTTCAGCGCTTACCAGTAACGCCAACTTTACCATTAACCTCAATCATATAGCAGGTTCTGTAGGATCGAGCAGAATGAACGAGGTATTTAAACAAGTGAATTTATCGCCGCCCAGTCTGTTAAAAGACCCATGGGAGGTCACTTATGGCTCCGATGGAATGCTTTGGGTTACCGAGTCGAAAGGATACAGATTATTCCGGATCAATCCCAGTACCGGTGTACGTACTACTGTTTTAGACCTGTCTCAGGGAAGCACCTTTTTCAGCACTCCTTCTGACCAGGCATTCAACATGCAGTTTGATATCGGCACATATAATCCGCAGGGCGGATTTGCCGGCCTGGCTATTCACCCTAAATTTCTGGATCCGGTGACACCCAAGAATTTTGTATACGTTTCCTACGTACATGAATATTTGAGTACAGCACCGAGCAATGGGGGGACATTCTACAAGAATCGAATAGTTCGGTTTACTTACAATACATCTACGGGCTTACTGGAGTCTCCGGTCTCACTCTGCGATACTATTCCGGGTAGTAATGATCACAACAGTCAACGGATGATAATTGCTCCGGTTGGTGGTACAGATTACCTTTTCTACGCAGCTGGTGATATGGGTGCCGGACAGTTCAGCAACCGTTTCCGTCCTATGCACGCACAGGATCCTAATTATTATGAGGGTAAAATACTGCGTTTTAATCTGGAGTCTGATGGAGATGCAGGGGCCTATGCTCAATGGCTGCCTAATGACAACCCCTACGGGCAAAGCGCCGTCTGGTGTATCGGTATCAGAAACAACCAGGGTTTTGCCTACGACAAAGACAAAAATATTCTTTACGGCTCATCGCACGGACCTTATAGTGATGATGAGATTAACGTAATTGAACGCGCTAAAAACTATGGCCACCCGATTGTAATTGGTTATGCAAGTGATGGCAACTACGATGGTGCATCGGCAGGAACCAATAATACTACTTCCAGTTGTCCTGATATAGTGTCTGAGTCAGCCACTGCTGCTTCCATAGGTACAAGTTACAAAGACCCCCTGTTTTCCGCTTACGCTGTATCCAAAGCCAGTATACAGGCTATCTGGAAGACCAATAGTCCTCCTGGTAACGGTAGCTGGCCTTCCGAAGGATGGTCCGGGCTGGATTTATATAAAAATTCCGTGATTCCCGGATGGAAAAACTCACTCATAGTTTCATCACTTAAGTGGGGACGATTACTGCGTTTAAAAATCGGCTCTGACGGAAATTCTATTTTGCCCATCGGTGGTTACGACACCATCAGCTACTTTGGTAGTACCAACCGATTCCGTGATTTGGCTGTTAGCCCCGACGGTCGTGATATCTTTGTAATAATGGACCGTTCGGGCACTACTTCAGGACCCAGTGCCGCCAATCCAATAGTGCCTGGCTGTGCCGGATGTTTAACTAAGTATACATTTCTTGGTTACAGGGACCAAAGCAACAAGAGCACTATCCCTACTTACGTTGATGTATCTGACCCGGGCACCAACAATGTCTGCGTACCCGTAAACTCAGCCATCATCAATGATGACAACAATAACCTTTGGGTACCTATTACCGGACCGGATGGTAATGTTGTAGCAGAGATCAAAGCCAATGGTCAAAACCTAGGTGTGGTAACAGCCTCTGTTTATAAAAACAATGGAGCACTGCGCCAATACCTCGGCAAGCGTTATATGGACCGTAACCTGACGATTACTCCGGCGGTACAGCCTACCAACCCGGTAAACATCCGCCTGTATATTTCGAACGCTGAAATTGCCGCAATGACCGGTGATCCCCTCAGCTCCATCACCAATGTAAACCAGTTGAAAATCCTGAAAAACCAGGATGCCTGCCGCGGTACAGTGGGATCAAACACAACGCTGATCGACCCTGACTATATCGAAGCACATGGTACAGGCGGGTATGTAATTGGCGGTACGATCAGCTCTTTCTCTTCTTTCTATTTTGGAGCAGCGCTGATTACCCTGCCACTTGATCTGCTTACGTTCAAAGGCACACTGATTGATAATACTACTCTGCTGGAATGGGAAACAGCCAATGAGAAAAACACCGATCAGTTTATTGTAGAGCGCAGTATCGATGGACGTAACTTCCTTGCAATTGGTACCGTAGCGGCAGCAGGCAACAGCAGTGCTAATGTAAAATATAATTATACGGATGCCGCGGTAACCACTCTGCCCAGCAATGTGGTATACTATCGCCTGAAAATGATGAATCAGGATGGAAGCTTCAGCTATACTACAGTCGTGAAGATTACCCTCACCGATATCGCCGGCCGCCTCTCTGTTTATCCTAACCCGGCCAGCAGTGTCGCCAATGTAAGCTTCAATGCCGGCAAGGCAGGAGCAGCCAGTTGGAAACTCATCAACAAATCAGGCGCTACCGTATTACAGGGTTCTGTAAACCTGAAAGCAGGCAAAAACCTGATTCCGCTCAATATTCAACACCTCGCAGCTGGTACTTACCATTTCGTATTTACCGGTGCCGATATCAACAAGAATATCAATATTCAAAAACTTTAATCAGTTAGTTCTCATTTAGTGTGTCAGAGCCCTGTCGGAAGACAGGGCTTTTTCGTTAGGCAAATACACTTAATACCATCCGTCCGGCCCTGCATTTTTCTAAAATAAAATGCGTGGAAATACTCTTTTCCGCTATAAATATGTCAGCAGACTTCGGAATCAAATACAGGGATACGTAATTTGTAGTTGTCTGACAGGCAATAAACGACCTGTCAAATCCAAACCTATGAGACGAACCCTGATCGCTTTGATAGTGCTGCTGAGCAGTACTTGCTGTATCGCTCAGTCATACAGCACGGTTAAGATCAACATGCCGGCTTCTAAAGCAGAACGCTCCTCCCTCATCGGATTACTGGAGCTGGACCATTACCAACTCACAGAGGATAATAATATCATTGTTGAAATAGGGCCCCGTGAGATGCTGCGCCTGCAGCAGTCAGGATATAAATACCAGGTGCTGGTTGCAGATCTGCAACGCAAACTTGAGCAGGAGAATGCACGGTATTACGAAGCACGCAGCAAAGGATTGCCGGCAGATGAAACAGCAGGCCGTCTTGCTTTCGAGCAAACAGGCAAAACCGTTGATCAGATCATTGCCACACCAACTGCTTTCGAGGTAAAATCAACATTTGGCGGTTACTACAGCTTTGCTGAGATGAATGCAGCCATGAACCAGCTGGCAGCAGATTATCCGGCACTCGTCACCAAATTTTCGATTGGACAGTCACATCTGGGCAACGATATCTGGTGTATAAAAATTTCAGATAACCCGGCTACAGACGAGACCAGTGAGCCAGAGGTGCTGTTCATCGGTCTTCAGCACGCGCGCGAAGCTATCGGTGGTTCCAGTATGCTCTTTTTTATGCAGTATCTCTGTGAAAATTATGCTACCAATACCGCTGTACGCGACCTCGTCAATAACCGCGAAATATTTATCATTCCCTGCATGAACCCCGATGGCTGGGAATATAACCGGCTCAATGGTGGAGCGGGTGCCGGCTGGCGAAAAAACAGGCGCAACAATCCAGGCTCCGATGAAGGAGTGGACCTAAACCGCAACTGGGGCTGGGACTGGGGCAATTGTTCTGCGCCCATCCAGGGAGCCGCTTCATCTTGCGGCAGCAGTTCGTACTCATCGGATACATACTATGGACCTTCTGCATTTTCAGAACCCGAAACACAGGCTATCCGCGATTTTACCTATAGCCATCACCTGGTGGCCATGATTGACCAGCATGCTTATGGACCTTATTACTCGCTGCCTTTTGGCAGACCCAGCCTTTCTACCAATGTAATGGATCCGCTTGACGATAAGTATTACACCTACATATCAGCTGCCATGGGCACCTACAACGGTATGCGTGCCGGCGACAGTTATCAGGCACTCGATTATGAGGTAGCGGGCGGTGTAAAAGACTGGATGCTGAAAGGAAATATCGGTACCGGCAATAAAGAGAAAGTCATGGGGCTTACAGGAGAAGGCGGCGCAGGTGGTGGTACCGGCGGCAGCTATGGAAGTTTCTGGCCGCCTGCTTCGCAGATTATTAATCTCAGCAAAGGCATCGTATTTCAAAACCTGCAATTGTTATATGCTGCCGGTTCATATATAAACCTGCAGGATATATCTGATATGCGCGTGACAGGCCTTAGCGGAAGCTTTGGGTTTTCTGCCACCCGCGTGGGTCTGGCAGATGCGCCAGTAAAGGTTTCATTGATACCGCTGGAAAACATTGCATCCGTTGGCGCTCCGGTTACAATCAACAGCATGCCCAATTATTTCGATAAACAGACCGCAACAGTTGGTTATACACTGCCGGCAGCATTGAGCAATGGACAACGTATCCGGTACGCCTGGCGAATCGAAACAGGCGGTGTAACCTACTACGATACAGTTACGAAGTTTTATAATCCGGTCACATTACTGTACGACGATATGGAAGGCAGCTTTAGCGACAACTGGATCAACAATTCCACCTCAGGAGCATGGGGCCTTACAGCAGCAGGTACAGGATACGGAGGAGGAAGCAGTCGCGCCCTGTCCGAGTCGCCCTCGGGAAAATATGGAGCATCGACTACACGCATGGCTATTTACAAACAATCTTTTGATCTGAGTGATGCTACTGCTTCATGGCTTAGCTTCCAGGTAAGACATCGTGCGGAAAATTTCAGAGATAAATTACAAATACAGGTAAGCACCAATAGTACCAACGGTATTGATGGTGCCTGGACAGCAGTGGCCGGTACCACCACCGTACAGGAGCCCGGTACACTCGATGGAAGCACGATCAATGGCATACCAGCACTGACAGGTGTAAAAGAAGAGTGGACCCGTGAGTTATTTGATCTCAGTGCGTTTACCGGTCACAATGCCGTATGGCTCCGGTTTGTATTTACGGCAGGGCCTACCAATAGTTTCTACTTCAGTGAGGACGATGGTTTTTATATTGACGAGCTCAGCCTGATAAAAAGTACAGCACCTCTGGTTACATTACCGGTGCATTTTACCGGGTTTACAGCTCAGTTGCAGCCCGATGCTACTGTACGGCTGCAATGGTGGGCGCAGACAGATGCACAGCATGCGTATTTTGAAGTAGAGAAATCCGCCGATGGATCCCGCTTTACAACTATTGGAAGAGGTCCGTCTGCGGCTCCCTATATCTTTACCGATCCATCTCCCTATGCAGGCACCGGCTACTATCGTATCAGGCAGGTTGATATGGATGGGTCAGTTACCTATTCTGCTGTGGTGCTGGTCAATTACCAGTTAAAAGCAGCACAGGTACAGCTGTTTCCCAATCCTGCCGCAAAGCAGGTAGAGATACGTATACTTACTGACAGATCCGGACGCTATAGCCTGCGTATAACCGATTATGCAGGCCGTGAGGTAAAACAGACAACGATCTGGGTAACGCCTGGAACTGCATCTGCCGGCATCGATATTTCAACACTGGCAGCCCAGCTTTATATTGTTAACCTCTACGATCAGTTGGGGCGGCCGGTTGCAACCCGGCAGCTGGTTGTGAGCCGATGATCTGTTGTGGGGGGCATGTGCTAACTTTGCGCCATGTATACGCTCAAAAAATCGCTGGGCCAGCATTTCCTTCGGGATGAGAATGTATGCCGCAAGATTGTGCAGGCATTGCAGCAGTATCCCTTTCAGCGCCTGCTCGAGGTAGGCCCGGGCGGAGGAGCACTCACTAAACACCTGCTCGAAATAGCCGATATTGACTTTAAAGCAGTGGAACTGGATGAGGAAAAAGTACAGTACCTGCTACAGACCTTTCCCGCTATTGAAGGCAAGATCATTCACCAGAGTTTTCTGGAAACGCCCATTCCCTTTCAGGAGCCTTTTACACTGGTAGGCAACTTCCCTTATAATATCTCTACGCAAATACTCTTTCGTGTGCTGGAATGGAAAGACCAGGTAGAAGCAGTGCTGGGAATGTTTCAGAAAGAAGTAGCCCAACGGGTGGCCGCACGCGAGGGCAATAAAGTATACGGGGTAATGAGCGTGCTGGTACAGGCTTTTTTTACTGTAGAATATCTTTTTGATGTAAAGGAAAGCAGTTTCAATCCACCGCCAAAAGTAATGAGCGGAGTGATAAGGCTGTTGCCCAGAAAAGATATACCTGCCATGAAAGGAGAGAGGGAGTTTTTTTTACTCGTGAAAACCGCGTTTAATCAGCGCAGGAAAACACTCCGTAATGCTGTACGCGGGTTATTTGAACCGGCTGTACTGCAGGATAAATTATTTGATAAAAGAGCAGAACAGCTTAGTGTAAATGACTTTGCTGCGCTGACCTTTAAAATGCGCTAAATAGCATCATGAAGAAAGTGATCATTACCGGAAAGGCCCATCCGGTTTTACAGGACACGCTGACGGCACACAATTACCAGGTAATCTATGATCCCGCTATTACCTATGAGGGATTGATGGCACAGATAAGCGATGCAGAAGGATTGGTGGTTACAACCCGCATTCCGATTGATCGTGCACTGCTCGATACAGCATCATCACTGAAGTGGGTCGGCAGACTGGGAAGCGGTATGGAATTGATTGACGTACCGTATGCCGAAAGTAAAGGCATTCGGTGTGTAAGCAGTCCTGAAGGCAATCGAAATGCAGTGGCCGAACATTCACTGGCATTGTTGCTTTCATTGATGAACCGCATACACTCAGCGTCTGAAGAAGTAAAGCAGGGTATCTGGAAACGCGACGAAAACCGGGGTGTGGAGCTTTCGGGCCGCACAGTCGGTATTATCGGGTATGGAAATACAGGAGAGGCTTTTGCCCGCCTGCTGCAGGCCTTTGATGTAACCATTCTGGCCCACGATAAATACCGGTTTGGTTTTGCCAAAGGACCGGTAAAGGAAGCCAGCCTGGAACAAATAGCCCGCTATGCAGACGTAATAAGCCTGCATCTGCCGCTTACGGATGAAACATTTCATCTGGCTAATGCCGGTTTTTTCGGCAGCCTGCAAAACAAGCCCTATTTCCTGAATGCGTCAAGAGGCAAGGTAATGGATACCGATGCTTTAATAGATGCTTTGAAAAACAATAAGATAGCTGGTGCCGGCCTCGATGTGCTGGAAAACGAAAAACTGGCTACCTATCAGCCTGCAGAAAAAGAAAGGCTCGACTGGCTGCTTAGTCAGCCTAATGTGCTGATCACTCCGCATATAGCAGGCTACACCTATGAGGCACTGGAGCGTATGGCTACCGTATTGTTACAAAAATTAGGATTTCGCTAAGAAGGCGTATTTTAAAATACTTTATTATCTTTGCACCATATCGCAACGCTTCAGTTCCCCGGAATTGAGGCGTTGCTATTTTTTTCATTTATACCTAAGGAGGTTACTATGAGTACTATTCAGTATGTTACCAAGGAAACACTTGAGCAAATGAAGGTGGAACTGCAACGGATGAAATCAGTTGAGCGGCCGGCTGCCAGCCGTGCTATTGCAGAAGCCAGAGAAAAAGGTGACCTGAAAGAGAATGCAGAATACGATGCCGCTAAGGAAGCCCAGGGTTTACTGGAGGCTAAAATAGCCAGTATGGAAGGGGCCTTAGCCAATGTACGTGTACTGGACGAGTCGAGCATTGATACCAGCAAAGTATCTATCCTTACCAAGGTGACACTGACCAATCTGTCTACAAAAAAACAGGTGACTTACCAGATCGTAAGCGAAAAAGAAGCTGATCTGAAAGCCGGAAAAATATCCGTGACCTCACCTATCGGCAAAGGTATACTCGGCAAAACCGTGGGCGAAACAGCCGAAGTACTGGCTCCCGCAGGCACGCTCCGCTTCAAGATCGAAGATATTACCGCCTGATAAAAGTCGCCGGCAGAAATTTCGCTTTTGCAGCCAATAAAACAGTACCAATGTCAATCTTTTCCAAAATTATAAACGGCGAAATACCCTCCTACAGAATTGCTGAGAACGATAAATTCTATGCTTTTCTCGACATCTTCCCCCTGCAGGAAGGGCATGTACTGGTAGTGCCAAAGCTGGAAACAGACAACCTGTTTGATCTGCCGGCCGACTATCTCGGCGAACTGCTCGTATTTGCGCAGCCGATTGCTAAAGCCATTGAAAAAACTTTTGACTGCAACCGTTGCGGTATCAGTGTAATAGGCCTCGAAGTACCCCATGCACATCTGCACCTCATACCCATCAACTCGGCCAACGACCTGAATTTTACCCGCCCCAAAATGAAACTGACCGAATCGAGATTTCTGGAGATACAGGAAATGATAGTGAATGCAATGTGCTGATTTGCTAATGTGCTAATGATGCTATAGTTGTGATGCCAAATAAAGTTTTAGCGGCTTACGGCTATATTTAATAAATTATTAGATGCAAATCGGGGTTGCAGATGTTTTCCAATTCTTTAGTTACTTGAATCCACACTAAGAAATATTAGCACACTAGCACATCAGCACATTCTATCTCTTCGTTCGTGCAGGATTTTTATTAATAAAATCTTCCCACCCGTTAAAGGCTTTATCACTGCTTGCAGGAATGGAGTGTAGCTGAAAATGATGACATACTGCAATGGCCAGGGCATCGGTGGCATCGTAATAAGCGGGCGCTTCTTTGATGTGCAGCAGGGTTTGAAGCATTTTCCATACCTGGTGTTTGTCTGCATTTCCATTGCCTGTTACAGACTGTTTTACTTTACGGGGAGAATATTCTGTAACCGGCAGGCCTGCACTCATGGCAGCAGCAATGGCCACACCCTGAGCCCGGCCCAGTTTCAGCATGCTTTGCACATTTTTACCAAAGAAAGGAGCTTCGATAGCAAATTCCTGTGGCTTATAGGCGGCAATGAGCGCTACAATTTTTTCATGGATCAGCTGCAGCCGCTCATAATGATCTTTTTTTGCCGACAGGCGCAGCACTTCCATTTCGCACAAACGGATTTGCCGGCCATTGGTTTCAATCACACTATAACCCATAAGCAGCGTGCCCGGGTCGATTCCTAATATTATTTTGCCGGCCTTTTGCAAGGGGGATGTATTTTTACAGGATTAGTAAAGCTGCACAGTTTGCCGCAATCCGGATACCTTAAGCGATGCCGGGCAGGGCTCAACAAAGCCTCAATATGCATCTCAAAAATAGAAATAAAAGACATATTAAATTACTCGTCAACTATTTACTGGGCCCCCTGCTGTTTGCATGGCTGGCTTACTCTATTTATCAGCAATTAATGAGTCAGCCAAACCTGGCAGCATCATGGAAACATACCCGGCAGACTTTTGGCACTTCGCAAATATGGTTACTGGCATTGGCTCTTTTCCTTATGCTGCTCAATTGGGGTATTGAAGCTGTAAAGTGGCAACTGGCAGTGCGCCGTGTGCAGGCTATTTCCTATTTCACCGCATGCAAAGCAGTGTTATCCGGGGTGTCTTTTTCGGTCACCACACCCAACCGGGTAGGTGAATACCTGGGACGTATACTGTATATGAAGGAAGGCAGCCGCCTTAAAGCTATTTCGCTGACGATTGCAGGCAGCATCAGTCAGCTGATCATAACACTGATGATGGGTTGCGTGGGCTTACTGTTTCTGCGCAGTGAAATTGAAGCGGCTCAATTGCTGTCGGGCTTCTGGTATGAACTGATATTGTATGGCACGATTACCATTTCAGCCGTTTTAACACTATTTTATTTTAAACTGTCGTGGCTGGTAAAATGGCTTGACAGGCTGCCCGGAAGCAGGCGCTACGCCTGGCTTATAGAGTCGCTGGAACAATTTGATGCAACTATCCTTTTGCAACTGCTGTCTTTATCAGCAATACGGTTTATCGTGTTTATGGCACAGTATTACCTGCTCTTTCGTTTATTTGAGGTATCAATATCCTGGTGGCAGTGTTACTGGTGTATAAGCATTTCCTTTTTGGTAATGGCCGCAATTCCCACGATTGCGCTTTTTACAGATCTGGGGCTCAGGGGCACAGTCACACTCAAACTGGCAGGCCTGTTTAGCAGTAATCAACTGGGAATCGGCCTGGCGGCAGCCAGCATCTGGTTTATCAATTTGATCATACCGGCACTGGCAGGTAGTTTATTAATTTTGGGGATAGGAAGGATATTCAGGAAAAAAGAGACCATAACAGAAAAGAATACGTAACATATTTTATATTAATTCGTTATAATAATGTTTCAGGTATTGAAACGTATAAACACAAATTTGATGAAGGGATTCAGGAAATTTACTGCAGTGCCATTACTGGCACTGATGGGATTCTCACAACAGGCCTATGCACCGTCTGATGAAGGCTGTACAATAAAGAATACCGCTTTCCAGGCAGGCGAAAAAATATCGATGACCGTATTTTATGCCGTTGCCGGTGTATATGTAAATGCAGGTAACGCCACATTTACCAATACCCTGGAAACATTGAATGGGAAACCGGTTTATCATATTGTAGGAGAAGGTAAAACCAACTCATCTTACGATTTCCTGTATAAAGTGCGCGACAAATACGAATCCTATATTGATACTGCAACCATGCAGCCGCTCAAGTTTATAAGGAATGTAAACGAAGGAGGATATAAGATATACCAGAATATATCATTCAATAAAACAGCCAATACGGCTATTACCAACGACGGAGTGTATAAGGTGCCTGCCTGTGTACAGGATGTGGTAAGTGCTGTATTCTATGCGCGCAATGTTGATTTTTCGAAACTGCAGCCCAACGATAAGATATCTTTTTCCATGTTTCTCGACAATGAGGTATACAATATGTATATCCGCTACCTCGGCCGCGAAACTATTAAGACCAAGTATGGTAAATTCAGGGCTATCAAATTCAAACCACTGCTGATCAAAGGCACTATTTTCAAAGGAGGAGAAGATATGGTGGTATGGGTTACAGATGATATGAACCGTATTCCGGTACGTATCGAAAGCCCCATCGTGGTAGGAAAAGTAAAAATCGATATGATGAGCCACGAAGGTTTGCGTTACCCGCTCACCTCGCTCGTTAAACGCCGTTAAACCCCATCTTACAATTCCGACAGTTTAAAAAACTCGTTAGGGCGCACACCTTTTTCGGTTTGCTGTACGGTGCAGCATTCATTGACCGGGTCATGTTCAAAAAACAGGACATAGTCATTGTCGGCGGCTTCCTGTAAAAAACTTTTCTTTTCGCCCAGGGTGGTCAGCGGAAACATATCGTAGGCCATTACATAGGGCAATGGCATGTGTCCGGCAGAAGGAAGCAGATCGGCCATGTATACAATTGTACGCCTTTTGTACTGCAGCTGGGGCAGCATCATGCTCTGGGTATGACCGTCTACGAAACGGATGTCAAAGCCGTCGGCAAATGAAGCGCTTCGGAGCTGATTGCTGCCGGCAACAAGCCCGGCGTCGGGTATAAATTTTAACTGACCACTTTGCTTGATCGGCAGAATATTTTCCTTCAGGAAAGAGGCTTTTTCCCGGTCGTTGGGGTGTACGGCCCAGTCCCAGTGCGCCGCATTACTCCAGAATATAGCACGGGGAAATGCCGGTACCAGTTGATCTCCTTCCCGTTTTATGGATCCGCCGCAGTGATCAAAATGCAGGTGGGTCATAAATACATCTGTAATATCATTGCGGGTAAATCCATGTTTTTTTAAGGAGCCATCGAGCGTATCATTCCCATGCAGGTAATAATGACCAAAAAACTTTGCATCCTGCTTATCACCCATGCCCGTATCAACCAATATCAGCCGGTTGCCATCCTCGATCAGCAGCGAGCGCAGGGCCCAGCTGCACATATTATTTTCATCGGCCGGGTTGATCTTGTTCCACATGCTCTTGGGCACCACACCAAACATAGCGCCGCCATCCAGTTTAAAATAGCCTGTATTGACTGAGTAAAGTTTCATATGCGGATTGTTGAGAGGTATTACAAAATTAATCTTTCAGCTCGCGCAACCTGCCGGTAAGCGGTTTGTAAGCGTACAAAAGTGCCAGCAGTGCGCATATGAAGAAGATGCCGAGGGCAACAATACTGTTACGCATATTTCCGGTCAGCTCTTCGAGGTATGCAAAGGTAAAGATGCCGATCACGATGGCAATTTTTTCTGTTACATCATAAAAGCTGAAGAAGCTGGTAGTGTCCTGTGTTTGCGGCAGCAGCTTACTGTAGGTGCTGCGGCTCATACTTTGAATACCCCCCATTACAAGTCCTACTATAGAGGCCAGAATATAGAATTGTGTTTGTGTCTGCACATGATAACCGGCTATGCATACCCCAATCCATATCAGTACAGCAAGCGTTATCACCCACCAGTTGCCGATTCGTTTGCTCAGCCGGCTCATACCGATTGCACCGGGTATAGCCACCAGTTGTATCAGGATGATGGTAATAAGTAGTTTGGGCTCATCGTCGGGATTGGGGAAAATTTCTTTCTTCGCAAAACCAGCAGCTACGAGCATCACGGTTTGTACACCCATGCTGTACAGGAAGAAGCTAAACAGGAAACGTTTAAGCGAAGGCATATGCGAAAGCTGCCGCCATACTATTCCCAGCTCGTGAAAGCCATTGATCAGCACATTCTTTTTTGACTGTCGTTCGGCTTTACTGCTCAGTGGCATGGCACGCAGTGTAACCTGTGCAAAACCAAACCACCACAAACCCGTGAGCAGAAACGATACGCGGGCGCCGATCGTACCGTCTTCTTTATTCAGACCAAACAGTTCCGGTTTCAGAATTACTACAAAGCAGATGATCTGCAGCAGTACGCTGCCTATATATCCCATGGCAAACCCTTTGGCGCTGATACGGTCCTGGTCGGCGGGTGCGGCAATATCGGGCAGGTAAGAATTGTAAAACACAAGACTGCTCCAGAATCCCATGGCAGCTATGGCAAAAGCGATCATGCCGTATTCGATATTATCTTTCGTAAACCAGAACAGCGCTACACAGGCCGAAGAGCCCACATAACAAAACCAGCGCAGCCAAACCTTTTTATTTCTCCTGTAATCGGCAATAGAGCTGAGAATAGGAGAGGAGATGGCTACGAGGAAAAATACAAAGGCCAGTACATAATTCTGCAGAGCGGTATTGACAAACTGCCGGCCAAAAAAATTGACATAGGAGGGTTTAGAGGGGTCGCTGGCAGCAGTAATACCTACATAATATGCAGGAAAGATGGTGGAAGTGATGACCAGGTTGTAAGCAGAGTTGGCCCAGTCATACATTGCCCAGGCATTCACTACTTTTTTAGAAGCCGTTTGCATACAAAAGACGGTGTTTGTAGGTGTGAATATAGGGAAAAGAGGAGATCAATGTGCTGATGTGCTGATGCGTGAAGGGGTTTGTAAATAGAAGTGTCAAATAAATGAATGTAATAAAAAGATTACCCAGCCTGAAATTCATTAGCAAATCAGCAAATCAGCAAATCAGCACATCGCTTATCCGATTGTCTTCGTCAGCAGCAGCACCAGCAGTATCAGTCCCGCAATGATGCGATAGATGCCCCACACCCGGAAGCCATATTTCTTCAGGAAACCGATAAAGAAACGGATGGCCAGCAGTGCAACAATAAATGCCGTTACATTTCCCAGCAAAAATGCGATCATCGTCTCACGGTTTTGGGTGATCAGCTCATATCCTTTATGTGTATCGCCGGCAATGCCCCAGTCTTTCAGAAAGATGGAATAGACCGTCACAGCCAGCATGGTAGGTACAGCCAGGAAAAAAGAAAACTCAGCCGCAGCTCCGCGACTCAGCTTCTGCTGCATGCCGCCAATGATAGAGGCGGCAGATCGGCTTACTCCCGGCATCATGGCCAGGCATTGCCAGAACCCTATAATGATCGCTTTAGGGATGCTGATCTTACTTTCATCCGTGACCTGCGGATTACGAAACAGCCGGTCTACAAACAACAGGATTACCCCGCCGGCAATCATTACGATAGCGATAGGCAGTGGGCTCGAAAGCAATTCTTCTATTTTGTCGTTGAGCAGGTAGCCCAACACCAGAGCTGGTAGTACAGCAAGTGCCAGTTTGAAATAGAAGGAAGGGTTCTTGAAGTCAAAAAACTTTCTCCAGTAAAGCACTACCACGGCCAGTATAGCACCAAACTGGATTGACACCTGAAACATTTTCACAAATTCATCTTCCTGTATGCCCATGGCAGTACTGGCAAAGATCATGTGGGCTGTAGAGGAGATGGGAATAAATTCCGTGAGGCCTTCAACAAAGGCTATGATAAGGGCTTCAACTAAACTCATGAAAGGGGTTTGCTGCGGGAAAGATAATACGAAAAACCGGCATCTTTCTCCTTTACCTCCTGCATTTCCTGTTACAAAAGGAGAAAATAGAAAAGCGGCCACGCGGACCGCTTTCAATAAATTTATAAGGAAGAAAACTAAATCAGCTCTCTTTTGTCTTCGGGCTTTTGAAGATGGCATAAATCTCTACTACCAGCCCGGCCAGTATCAGCAGCGGAGCGATGGTAATACGGCGTGTGCTGTAGACTTCATTCGCATCAAATACATTGGGGTCGCTGCTTTTGCCACCGGCCATCAGCAGCATACCAACTGCAATCATGGCCACGCCAATAAGCATCCACATATAATTATCACGGGAAAATATTGCGTGGTGTTTTGTCTCAGTCATTTTTGGGCAATTTGGAGATGCAATATAGGAAAAAACGCCAATTGGTATAAATGCCGGGATTAATAAAGGTCATCGAGCTTCATACGCAGGTATTTGAGCACACTGCGATGGGTGCTGATAAGGGTGATGCCAATACCCAGCACAATGAGCCCGCCAAACAGGATGGCCAGGGTGGTATTGTCGTGAATAGCCTTCATTTCAGGCAGTACCCGCTCAGCAAGCATGATTACCAGGATCACTGCAGCAATGGCAATGACACCACTGATGGCTCCATTTATAATGGCCCGCACATTCATCGGTTTGGCAATAAACCAGCGGGTGGCACCTACCATTTGCATGGTTTTGATCAGGAAACGGTTGCTGAACATCGCCAGACGGATGGTGTTGTCGATCAGGATAATCACCACCAGCGATAAAATAATGGCTACAGCCAGCAGTATCACACTGATTTTCTGGATGTTCTTGTTCAGATTATCTACCAGGGCTTCGGGGTATTTTACATCACTTACATAGGTCTGCTGCTCCAGGTCGGCACGAATCGCCTGCAGCGAGTCCTTGTTCATGTATTCCTTTTTTACCTTAAAGTTGATACTGTTGGGCAGGGGGTTATAATCCAGTACCTTATCCCAGCTCTCATTTCCATCGCTCAGATACCGTTTTTTGGCCTCTTCCTTGGTTACAAACTGGATATTGCGCACATAAGGCTTGGTACTTACATAATCCATCAGTGCCACACTGTCTTTGGGATTCAGATCCCCGCGGAGCGAGGCGATTACTTCCACATTTTCCTTGAAATAATTGCCCAGTTTATTGGCATTGATCACCAGCCAGCCAATGATGCCCAGCAAAAAAAGCACCAGGGTCACACCCAGGATAGACATGAAATAGGAAGGCTTTCCTCTTTTAATGGAGGCTTTTCCTGAACGAGCCATAAGAATCTGTTTTGAAATTTAATGGGGTCCGGGCCAGGGCCGCAGACGGGCAAAAATAGCGCTTTACGCCTACAATCAGTATTTTTGCTGCCCCATTTAAACGCTCCCGTAAAAACGTTATTGCCAGCGGGTGATAAGAGTTTTGTTAAAAAAAGGGAAGCAGGGGTATATACAGAATCAGTTAATCATAACATATACAAATTACAGGCAGGAATGGAGTATCAATTCAGGGATATCGAAAAGAAATGGCAGCAACAATGGAAAGACACAAATGCCTATCGTGTCGTCAACAATAGCACCCGCCCAAAATATTATGTGCTGGACATGTTTCCCTATCCCAGTGGAGCAGGACTGCATGTAGGCCATCCGCTGGGCTATATTGCTTCCGATATTTACAGCCGCTACAAACGGCTCAAAGGCTTCAACGTGCTTCACCCGATGGGCTTCGACAGCTTTGGCCTGCCTGCCGAACAGTATGCACTGGATACAGGACAGCATCCCGCCGTCACCACCGAAAAAAATATCGCCACATTCAAACAGCAGCTCGACAATATCGGTTTCTGCTATGACTGGGAACGCGAAGTACGTACCAGCGATGCTCCCTATTACAAATGGACACAGTGGATATTCCTGCAACTGTTTGACAGCTTTTTTAACCGCCTGAGCGGTAAGGCCGAACGTATAGCGGTATTGCAGGCAGCTTTCGAAAAAGAAGGAAACCGCTCTCATCCGGTGCCCAATGCACAATACCACATACAGCAGTTTACAGCTTCTGACTGGGTAGCAATGACCCAGGCCCAGCAGCAGGACCTGCTGATGCAGTATCGCCTGGCTTATTGCGGCCTCGGTGAAGTAAACTGGTGCGAAGCACTGGGTACCGTGCTGGCCAACGATGAAGTGGTGAATGGGGTGAGTGAGCGTGGCGGGCACCCCGTAGAGAAAAAGAAACTGCGTCAATGGTACCTGCGTATTACCGAATATGCCGACCGGTTACTCGAAGGACTTGAGCGGATCGACTTCAGTGAGGCTATGAAAGAAATGCAGACCAACTGGATCGGTAAATCATCCGGCGCCGAAATCGATTTTGCCATCAACGGCCACGAGGCAGCCACCCTGCGCGTATACACCACCCGCCCCGATACAATTTTTGGTGTAGACTTTATGGTAATAGCACCCGAGCATGAACTGGTGCCGCAACTGACAACAACAGAACAGAAGGAAGCTGTTGATAGCTACGTAGCCTATGTGAAGAGCAGGAGTGAGCGCGAGCGAATGGCGGAGAAAAAGATTACCGGCACCTTTACCGGCAGCTATGCCGTAAACCCCTTCGACGGTCGTCTCATACCTGTCTGGATATCGGAGTATGTTCTTGCTGGTTATGGTACCGGGGCTATCATGGCTGTGCCCTGCGGTGATGAACGCGATTTTAAATTTGCCCGTCATTTTGGAATTGAGATTACCAATATCATCGGTAAAGCGTTTGATGGCGAAGAAGCCAATGCTACAAAAGAGGCCATACTGGAAAACTCCGGTTTCCTTACCGGCATGCGTATGCGCGATGCTATTGAAGCTTCTATTAAAGCCATTGAAGAAAAAGGAATCGGTCACCGCAAAGTAAATTATAAAATGCGTGATGCGGCATTCAGCCGTCAGCGTTACTGGGGTGAACCATTTCCCATTATCTGGAGTGGTAGCATTGCACTGCCCCTGCCCGAAGTAGAACTGCCACTGCAACTGCCGAAGGTAGACAGCTACCGCCCTGGTCCCGATGGACAGGGCCCTCTGGCCAATATCGAAAGCTGGGTAGAGCAGAAACTCGAGACGAATACTATGCCCGGCTATGCCGGATCAAGCTGGTATTTTCTGCGCTATATGGATCCGCACAACCAGCAGGAGTTTTGCAGCCGCGAGGCTTCCGACTACTGGGGCCAGGTGGACATATATATCGGTGGTACCGAACACGCCGTTGGGCACCTGTTGTACAGCCGCATGTGGACAAAAGCATTGTATGACCTCGGATATATCGGTCACGACGAACCCTTCAAAAAGCTCGTCAACCAGGGTATGATCCAGGGCAGCAGCCGGTTTGTGTATCGGGTGCAGATATCACCACTTTTTTTGGATCATAAAGATTTTCTATCCGCTAATGGGGTTCAGATTTTTGTAAGTAAAGGTATAATGGAGAAATTCAAGGATGATACCCGTTCATTCAATTTCCTCGAATTTGCTAAAGTGAACTTCCCAAATCTGGATTATTCCGAATTTGATGATAATAAATATGTAGTTGAATTTTCTCCACTTCATGTTGATGTTAATATTGTAGATGGACTTGAGCTTGATACGGCGGCATTTAAAAATTGGCGACCGGCTTATAATAATGCAACATTTATTCTCGAGGATGGCAAATACATATGCGGTGCAGAAGTAGAGAAAATGTCGAAAGGTAAATTCAACACCGTCAATCCAGATGATCTGGTGGCAAAATATGGTGCCGACACCTTCCGCATGTATGAAATGTTTCTGGGCCCCGTAGAAATGAGCAAGCCATGGGACACCAAGGGTATTGAAGGCGTGCATCGGTTCCTCAAAAAACTCTGGCGTCTTTTTTATGATGAAGTGAAGGGAAAGGTATGGAATACCGATGCACCTACTAATGAAGAGCTGAAAGTACTGCACCGCAGCATCCGCAAAATCGAAGAAGACACAGAGCGCTTTAGCTTTAATACTGCGGTAAGCGGGTTTATGATTGCAGTAAATGAGCTGAGTGAGCTGAACTGTCATAAGAAAGATATACTGCAGCCTCTGCTTATATTACTCACGCCCTATGCTCCGCATGTGGCAGAAGAACTCTGGCATTTGCTGGGCAACGAAACCAGTATACTCGATGCAGCCTATCCGAAGTTTGAGGCTTCTTACCTGGTAGAAAGCAGTAAGGAATATCCCATTTCGGTAAATGGTAAGCTGCGTACAACGCTTACTATTTCACTGGATGCCAGCGAGCAGGAGGTGCAGCAGATCGTATTATCAAATGAGGTGGTACAAAAATGGCTCGAAGGAAAAACACCCAAACGGATAGTTTTTGTGAAAGGAAAAATGGTGAATGTAGTCGTGTAATAGTGGGCAGTCAACAGTCAACAGTGGACAGTGGACAGTTGACAGGAATTTTGCCCTTTTACTGTTATATGTATATGGTATTTAATAGTCGGTAGTCAGGCGGGGGTAAACACTTTTAAACTTTTATACTTTTATACATAACTTCTCATCGGAGGATTTTATTTTAGTCGTATGAAAACATTCCGCTTTGCTCTGCTGGCTGTATTGCTGGCAACAACAATTTCAGTTGCTTCAGCACAGGATATCCGGGTAATGACATTCAATATACGCCTGCATACAGCGTCAGACAGTTTGAATGCCTGGCCCTATCGCAAAGACAAAGTAGCATCGCAGATTTTGTTTCATGGTATTGAACTGCTGGGTGTGCAGGAAGCTTTGCACGATCAGATGGTGGACCTGCGTGAGCGGCTGCCTCGTTTCAAATCCATTGGCGGTGGCCGCGACGACGGAAAGGAAAAAGGGGAGTACTCCGCTATTTTTTACGATACCACCCGTCTGCAGGCATTACAGACCGGCATGTTTTGGTTGTCCGAAACGCCCGAAGTGCCGGGCAGCAAGAGCTGGGATGCAGCTATTACACGCATGGTGACCTGGGCACGGTTTAAAGACCGTCGCAGCAAAAAAGTATTTTATTTTTTCAATACGCACTTTGACCATATCGGCAAAGTAGCACGCAGGGAAAGTGCACACCTTGTGCTGAAGAAGGTGAAAGAAATTGCCGGTAATGTGCCGGTAGTTTTTACCGGCGACTTTAATGCCCAGCCGGCAGATGAGCCGGTGCAGGTAATTGTGAATACGGCAGATCCGCTGCATCTGACAGATTCGAAGACTATTTCACAAACGCCTCATTATGGTCCCACCGGTACCTTCAATGCGTTTCGTTCCAAAGAGGTGAATGATGATCCGATTGATTACATATTCCTCAAAGGCAAATGGAAGGTGAAACAGCATGCCAGTATATCACAGACCTGGGGAGGGCGTTTTGCTTCTGATCACTTTGCCGTGATGGCTGTGCTTATTCTTTAAGGGGTTTATTGATTGTTTCCGGCTTATAAAGACGGATCATAGCGCTGCTGCCTTCTGTGCTTTCAAGGCTGGCTTCAAAACGTTTTCCACCCGCTTCTGCTACCATATAGGAGGTATTGGGAGGTATACTACCAAGGTTTTCGGCAACCATAATAAGTTCATTACTGACTTCGAGCTCATCGATAGCCAGTTTTACTTTATACGCATTGCCGGTGAGCCGGATATGACTGAATAACAGTTTGCCATTCAGAAAAAGCGAAATGGAGTCGCCGTCAATTTCGGCATTATCATAAAAGCGCAGTTCAATCGAGTCTCCCATAAGAGGAATTTCTGTTACCAGCTTTTTACTGCGGTTGCTGAATTTTTCTTCGATACTGGGTTGTTTGTTGGCAACAACAATAGCTACAGGCACATTATCGGGTTTCGCAATGGAGGGAGCCGACCGCACAGGCGAAGGAGCCGGATGGCTTACCACTACCGGGCTTACAGGAGGTACGCCTGCCAGACCGGAGATGCTGTCGATTATAGAAGGGTCATTGGCTCCGGCAGTATAATTGTCGATTACAAAATCCCAGTCATCTTCAAATATCCGGTCTTCGGTTTTTTCAAGAGCCACATCACCCCGCGGGCGGTCCGTATTACGATCAGTGGCTTTCCCGTCCAGAAACATCTTCGTGCCGCCGGGGCAATTAAAATCGGCACTCGCCAGCAGGTTTGCCTGTCCTGCAGAAGTACGTACAGGCTTTTCTTCCAGTAGCTGGTCATCCCACCATACCGCCTGGTTGCTGCCGGCAGCATAATAACCTTTGATGCTGTATTTACGGAATCTGGTAGCCGACTCATAATAGTAAGAAGTGCCCAGCAGGCTGTCTCCTTTCTGAATAATTCGGACTTCTACCTTTTGTCGGTTGATGCGCCCCTTCCATACACCCGTGATCATTTGGGCCTGGTTAACCATTGGAAGTATAAGCAGCAATAAAATAAAGCTGGGAATGCGGGAAAAGGATTTCAACAGATTGATTTTAAGTTAGAAATGCCGTGAAACAATAAAACGGATTGCCTGAACTGATAGTATGTGACCGATGATATTACCCCGCAGAAAAACGCAAGTATATCAGTTGGCTTTGCATTGATATACTTACACTTAGAGAACAAGAAAAAAAACTATTAAAAATTGAACTAAAAGAAAAATTAAATATCTTCCACTACCGATTCTCCTCTGGACAACCAAAACACACTAGAACTATCACACAAATACTGCTTATGAGAAAGATCTACTTTCCATTTCTTCTCGCATTTTCCCTATTGACATCATTGTGTATGCAGGCGCAGACTACTATTACCATACCTGCTGCCAATACCAATTCAGGAAGTTCGCGCTTACCACTTGGTACTTATTGGGGCTATGAACGGGCCGCCATGATCTTTACTCCTGCTGAAATCGGAGCTATAGGTCAGATACAGCGGGTGGCTTTTTATGCTAATGGTCTGACGAGTGCCGGTAATATGGTCAACCTGACCATTTACATGAAGACACGCAGCACGCTGTTTACTGCCACCTCTACATATGCTACAGAAACAGCTGGTGCTACAATTGTATATGGACCTACTACATTGAGTGCCTCTGCACTTACTGCAGGCCAATGGAATACGATCACACTTGCCACTCCCTTTGCCTATAGTGGTACCGATAATCTGGAAGTGATAGTAGAAACAAATGCCGGAGGAACCGGCAATGAGGGAGAAACGTCTAAAGCGTTTCGTGCAACTACTCAACCCAGCAATCAATATGCGCAGTACTGGTCAGCAGATAACTCCGCTCCCACAACGGCGGGTGCATTGCTGGCCTTTCGTCCAAATATTCAGCTCACGATTCAGGAGCCGCCCTGCGTACCAGGGTCACTTAGCGGTGGTACTACACAGTCTACCACACTTGCTTCCTGTCCAGGAGCCAGTTTCACACTTACTGTAAATGGAGCCAGTGTTGGAGACGGGCTTACCTATCAATGGCAATCATCGCCTGATAACAGCACATGGACAGATATTCCTTCTGCAACCGGCATGGCACTAACCACCACACAGTCAGCAGGTACCTATTATCGTCGCAAAATGACCTGTGCCGGCACGGATGCTTATTCTGTCGGGTTGCAGGTCAATGCAAATCCTGCATTCACTTTACCTTTTACGGAAGAGTTTACCAGTACAACTTTCCCGCCATCCTGCTGGGTTAGAACCAATAACACCTATACTTACCGCAGTGGAGTAAGTGCATATGGTAATGGCCTGGGTTCGGTTATATTCGAGTTCTACAGTACTACTGCGACAATGGATTTTGTAACGCCGGTTTTTGATGCGGTACCTGCCAATTATCGTCTTACGTTTGATCATGCATATGCAACCTATTCGGGTGAGAATGATCAGTTGAGGATACTGTATTCTACGGATGGAGGTGCTACTTTCAATACATTGACGACTTATGCCGGTGGTAGCTCCGGTGCGCTTAATACCGGTGGATCTACTACCAGCTTCTTTACACCTACGACGGCGCAATGGTCCAGCAAGGGGCTCTCGCTTCCTGCAGGTACTAACCGCCTTATATTCCGCGGTATATCAGGATTTGGTAATAACCTGTACGTAGACAATATTAAAATAGCTGAAACACCACCCTGTCTGCCTCCCACCGACCTGGTAGCTATTCCTGTAACACCTACTTCAGAACAAATCAGCTGGACCGCTTCGGTAAACAATCCGGCTAATGGTTACGAATGGGAAGTACGTGTATCCGGAGCACCGGGTAGCGGCGCTACCGGCAGAGTGGCCAATGGTTCAACAGCTGCAGGCGTGGTAAGTACTACTGCAACTGGTCTCAGTGCAGCAACATTGTATAGTCTTTATGTAAGATCTTATTGCAGTGCTGGCCTTTATAGTGATTGGTCAATGGCTAAAACATTCGTTACTATCTGCACACCCACCAATGTGCCATATGCACAGAATTTTGATGCGGCAATCAGTCCCAATTTCCCCGACTGCATTGTGACACAGGATTTGAATGGGGGTGGTAAATGGAATATGTATTACGATGGTGGTACACCAGCTTCTACACAGCCCAACAGCATTTACTATTCCTGGGATGCAAGCGTGGGCGGTGATGACTGGTTCTTCCTGCGTGGTCTTAACCTTGTAGCGGGTAAAACGTATACGCTCAACTTCGTGTACAAAGCTTCGGATGGTCCTGATTTCCTGGAGAATCTTGAGGTGAAATATGGAGCAGCTCCCAATGCGGCTTCCATGACAAGTGCGCCTCTTTTCCGTGAAACAAATATTGCAACCAACCTGGATGGTCCGTTTACACAGGCCACTGTTACATTTACTGTACCGGCAAGTGGCGTATATTATATTGGCTTCCGTGCGTTTTCTGATGCAGATCAGGGTTTCCTGCTGGTAGACGATATCAGTGTGGAGTCATGCCCCACGCCAACAAATGTATCGGCACTGAGCCCGCTGCCTACTACAGCACAGGTATCCTTTACCTCTGCCGGCAGCAACTTCGTAGTTGAATATGGACCTGCAGGATTTGTACCCGGTACTGGTGCTACAGCAGGCGGTGGTACAGTAGTGACAGGAACTGCATCCCCAATCAGTATTTCCGGTCTTACTGCCAATACGCTGTATGATATCTATGTGCGTCAGAACTGCTCTGCTGCTTCCGAGTTTAGCCTGAATGCAAAAGTGACGCTGCGGACACAATGTAATCCGGTAAACGTACCCTATCTGCAGGACTTTACCGGCGTATCTGTTCCCGCTATTCCTTCCTGTACTTCTGTTCAGGATATAAATGGTACACCTACCTGGGGTACCTTTACACCCGATGCTACCTGGGGCTTCAATGGTACTACATTGCGTTATCTGTACGATGCGGCTAAACCCGGTAATGACTGGTTCTATATCCAGGGTGTAAATCTTCAGGCTGGCAAACAGTATGAACTGTCTTATAAATACGGCTCCACAGATGAACTCTATCCTGAGCGAATGAAAGTGGCTATGGGTACAGCTGCTGAAGCTGGCTCAATGACCACCACTCTGGCAGATTATCCCAATATTATTGCCAATGCAGATGCTCCTTTTGCTAAACTGGATCGTATCCTGTTTACAGTACCTGCCAACGGCGCTTATTATGTAGGATTCCAGGTTTATTCACAGCCCGATCAGTTTACATTGTATCTGGATAGTATCGTAGTGCGCGAAGTCCCGATCGTAGATGTAGGTATTACTGCACTGACCAATGCGCCAAGCTGTCCGGCAAACAACTATGCACTGAATGCTACGCTGCATAACTTTAACCTTGTGCCGATCGACTTTGCAGCAACTCCTGTAACAGTAACAGCTACTATTGCAGGTACAGCAACAGGCACACTTACCACTACCATAAACAGCGGTACACTGGCTGCCGGTGGTAACCTGGCGGTTAACCTGCCTGCATTCACTTTTGCCCAGGGTGTATATACGCTTGAAGTGACAACAAGCTCGCCCGATGATGGTGTAGCCGGCAATGACAAGATCTCAAGAATGCAGGTTGTAAATGGCAGTCCCGCAGCGCCGGTATTTACTCCGGCGAATCCGCAGGTGTGTGCAGGTGGTACAATACAGTTGAGCACGCAATTCACCACTCCGGCACCAACGCCCACAACGATGCCTGCAGTTTCAACAGGCACTATCAGTGTAAGCATACCGGATAATACACCCACCGGCGTTACCAGCACACTTAGTGTAACAGGCGTACCTGCTACAGCAGTGCTCACGGGTATAAGTGTACGGATTAACGCAACACATACATGGAACTCGGATTTATCATTCAACCTGCGTGCACCGAATGGTAAAATCCTGAATCTGGTGAATAATAAAGGTGGCCAGGGCCTGGGCTTTACCAATGCAATCATCAGCTCAACAGGTACAACATCGCTGCCCACAGCCACCACAACACCCATAACAGGCACATTTGCTGCAGATGCAGTATTGGGCGCAGGTGCCACAGGATTCGCATCAAATGCCAGCAGTTTTGCTGACCTGTACAATGTAGGCAATGGCGACTGGACACTTGCAATACGCGACAGAGCCCTTGGCGATGTGGGAGTTCTTACCGAATGGTCTATCACACTTACTTACGGACAGCCCAACCCCATGGTTACCTGGTCGCCTGTGACAGGACTTTATACAAATGCTGCGGCCACTACCGCATATCAGCCCAATGCCAATGCAGCTTCTGTATATGTGAAGCCTGCCGGTACCACTACCTATACAGTGACCAGCACCAGCCAGTTTGGTTGTACGTCTACCCGCGATGTAACTGTAACGGTTAATGCCAACCCTGTTATTAATCTGGCGGCCCTGCCCAGCCGAATCTGCCTCAGCGATACACTGGTAGCGCTGTCGGCCACACCGGTGGGCGGTACATGGTCAGGTATTGGTGTATCAGGTAGTAACCTGGTGCCCCCAGCAACATCGATCGGCACCTATCCGCTTACATATAGCTATACCAATGCCGCTGGTTGTACCAGCACCGCCTCTACACTGGCTAAAATCGAAGACTGTCCCGAACGCCGCCGCCTGTTGCGCGATGATGCAGTAATGCTGTATCCCAATCCCAACAATGGTCAGTTCAGGATACGTGTCAACAGTACTTTGTACAATAAGCTCGTGATGACGGTGTACACAACGGGTGGTCATGTAGCCCGCAAGCAACAGTTTACCGGACTTAACTATGGCCGCGAACTGAATGTAGATCTCACCTCTCTGCCCGGCGGTACATACATGGTACAGTTCTACTATGAAGGCGGACCGCGAACCTCCGAGAAGACCTTTACTGTTGTCGTAGGCAGGTAAGCATTTTATCTTCCTTTACTAAAAGACTACGGCTGCCACTGGCAGCCGTAGTCTTTTAGTAAAGGTGGAAGGTGGAAGGTGGAAGGTCGAAGGTGGAAGGTGGAAGGTGGAAGGTCGAAGGTGGAAGGTGGAAGGTGGAAGGTGGAAGGTAGAAGGTAGAGGGTGGAAGGTAGGTTGAAAATTAAATATCCTTTCGCCTTCCACCCTTTACCCTGCTGAGGGAATAAGGCGAAGGTAAATGGCAAAAGGTGGGTTGAAAATTAAATATCCTTTCACCTTCCGCCTTTCGCCCTTTACCCTGCTGAGGGAATAAGGCAGAAGGTAATGGCAAAAGGTAGAAGGCAGCAGGTAAGAAGTGGGTTGAAAATTAAATGTCCTTTCACCTTCCACCTTCCACCCTTTACCCTGCTGAGGGAATAAGGCAAAAGGTAAATGGCAAAAGGTGGGTCGAAAATTAAATATCCTTTCACCTTCCGCCTTCCACCCTTTACCCTGCTAAGGGAATAAGGCAGAAGGTAAATGGCAAAAGGTGGGTTGAAAATTAAATATCCTTTCACCTTCCGCCTTTCACCCTTTACCCTGCTGAGGGAATAAGGCAAAAGGTAATGGCAAAAGGTGGGTTGAAAATTAAATGTCCTTTCACCTTCCACCTTCCACCCTTTACCCTGCTGAGGGAATAAGGCAAAAGGTAGAAGGCAGAAGGTAAGAGGTGGGTTGAAAATTAAATATCCTTTCGCCTTCCACCTTCCACCCTTTACCTTTTCCAGCTACCTTCGGCAGATGGAAGTTTTACATTTGGCTGAATTGCTTGATGCCTGTAAAATGCAACCAGGCGCAGTAATGCCCTTTAATCCCGGCAGAGACCGCCTGGCGAAAATGAATTTTACAGCCGATAATACACCACTGCATACAGCCATTCTGGAAGATACCGGCCTGTTTAGCCGGTATGTCGAGTCTGTGTTGGCTAAGGCTGGTGCACGCTATGGTATTGGCGGCTACAACGAGCATCGCACTATTTATGCGCGAAGTGGGTTGTTTGATAGTACCCCCGCAACGGATGAACCCAGACGCTTACACCTTGGCGTGGATATCTGGGGGCCGGCACTCACACCGGTAATGGCACCGCTTGCCGGCAAAGTGCACAGTACAGGTATTCACAACGATCGGGGCAACTATGGTGCTGTAGTAATATTGCAGCACCAGCTGGGTGATTTTGAATTTTATACACTGTATGGCCACCTGAGTAACGCCAGTGCAGAAAATAAATATGAAGGGCAACCCGTAGCAGCCGGAGAAATTATCGGCGAGCTGGGGCATCTGGCGGAGAACGGCGACTGGCCTCCGCATCTGCATTTTCAGGCCATACGGGATATGCAGGGATATAAAGGAGACTATCCTGGTGTGTGCAGATTTTCGGAAAGAGAGAAGTGGCTGCTCAATTGTCCCGACCCGGCTCCTTTGCTGAAGCCATTGTTGTTGTAAAAATAGTTACTCCGGTAACAAAGTTTTTACAAGTACCTCCCATTCCTCCTCAAGGCTTATATCTGGTCTGCGGGTACCCGCCCGCCGATACCAGTAATCCGCATTGAAACGGTCGCCTTCCTTGCGATGCAGGTAGGCGTGAATGCGTGCTGAAAAATGATCCTCTTCATCCTGGATCAATGCGTGGGCTTCTTCCCAGTGCCCCTTTGCATCGTGCCATAACGATTGAAGATGCAGGCTAAGTCCGGGTAGAACCGTGTGTTGTTGTAATGAATTAATAAAATTGCTGTAGGTCATAATAAAGGCGGAGTCAAACCAGACTCCGCCGTAAAATTAATAGTCTTACCTAAGTATCAAATCTATTATGCCTGATAGGCTGCCGCAAATTCTTTTACAAAGTTGCCCAGCCGGGTAGGAGAAAGTGCAGGACGATTATTCCAGTAGTCTTCTGTCATTTTACCGCTGCCAAGCGCTTCATTCATTTCAACGTAGTTACGCGCATTTTCGAGTGACAAACCCGCTCCGGTCATGCCCTGCAATGCCTGATCGGCAGTGAAAGCAACCCAGGGCAGGTCAGGCTTTCCAATGGCCTGTCCGATGGTGCTGGCAATCTGTTGAGTGCCGGTCTCGTCACTGGCAATGTAACGGATACTGTGACCCGTAAAAGAAAGTTTCAGCAGTTCCTCTGCCGCCACCGCTGCAATATCAGCCGGGTGTACGATGGGGAAGCGGCCGTCGGGCAATGAAAAATTTGCCCCGATAATACCAGCCTGTTTGATGAGTGAAATATTCGCCAGCAGGTTATGATAAAAATAGGCAGGGCGCAGATGAAGGATGTTTACATCTGTCAGCTTGTTAAGGGCGGTTTCTACCAGATATAAGCCACTGACCGGGCCCACACCATCGGGCAGATGCGCACCAATGCTTGAAAGGTTTACCACATATTTGACACCTGTAGCCTTTATCGCGCGCGCATATTTCTCTCCAATAGCACCAATCTCGGCTTTCCAGTTGGTGGGATTGTACATCGGGGGAACCATAGTGTAAACAGCATCGGCACCTTTAAAAGTCTCCTGCAAAAATGCTTCATCCTCAAGCGAGCCGATTGCCGCTGTTGCTCCGGCATCAGTCAGTGCTGTCAGGTTTTGGGCATTACGGCCCACTACAGTTACCTGATGACCTGCTTTAAGCAGCGTTAACACAAGTGGTTTTGAGATGTGGCCAGCGCCACCGGTAATTACATATTTCATTGTTTGGTCGTTTTATATTTGTATATACAAATGATTGGTTAAAAAAATCAGGGTGTTAGTTTATCGGCAATTTTTGCCATGCCGACTACCAGCTTGGTGTTTTCCTCTTTCCCAAGTAGTTCCATACATCTGGCAGAAAATTCAGCCACGCTTTCCTGTATTTTGGGAAGCAGGGTTTTTGCCTTATTCGTAGGGAACACAGCGGTAGTTTTACCTTCAGTGATCCGTTGTAACAGTTTCATGCTTTCCAGTTTTTCCAGTAGGCGGGTAATGGTGCTGGGTTGCAATTGTAACTGACGGGCAAGGGCACCAGCCTGAATACCGGGTTCTTCCAGTGTAAGCAGCAGCAGATAGCCGTGGCTGGGCGAAATACCCACGCGGCTCCAGCTATCCTGCGCCAGTTTTTCCGTCTTGCGCGCCAGGGCGTTTGACGTAAAATAAAGGCATTGTGCAAAACGACTGTTAACCGTACTCATGGTACAAAGATAAACGGATTATATTTGTATATACAAATATTTTTTCCAAAAAAAATTGTTCGCTCCTGTAGCGGATCATTTACAGCAGCTGAATTTTTTAGCCTACAAGCAGGCTGTTGCCTAATTTTACAGTATGGCTAATCCCAATCTAAGCGGAGAAAAACAGCGATTGACTGCGGCGGAAAAGGAATTTGAGAACAATATCCGCCCGGCGCAGATCAGCGATTTTGCCGGTCAGGCCCAGCTGATCGAAAACCTGCGGGTTTTTATCAAGGCTGCCCGCATCAGGGGAGAGGCCCTGGATCATATTCTTTTTCATGGCCCTCCCGGTTTGGGTAAAACTACGCTATCGCGGATCGTGGCCAATGAACTGGGCGTACAGATAAAAGAAACATCCGGACCTGTGATCGAAAAACCCGGCGACCTTGCCGGCCTGCTTACAAGTCTTGAACCCAATGATGTACTTTTTATAGATGAAATTCATCGCCTGAGTACTGTAGTGGAAGAGTATTTGTATGCGGCTATGGAGGACTACCGTATTGATATCATGATCGATTCGGGACCTAATGCACGCAGCATACAGATCAATCTGAATCCTTTTACACTTATCGGGGCTACTACCCGTAGCGGATTACTTACAGCGCCATTACTGTCGCGGTTTGGAATCAAATCAAGGTTGGAATATTATAATGCCGAAACCCTGCAAAAGATCATTTTGCGGGCTGCCGGTATTCTGGGCGTGGAAATCAGTGCCGATGCTGTACGGGAGATTGCCCGGCGTAGCCGTGCCACACCCCGTATAGCCAATGGATTGCTGCGCCGGGTACGGGATTTTGCCCAGGTGCTCAACGATGGACAGATTGACCTCGGCATAACCCAGCATGCCCTTAAGGCGCTCAACGTAGATGAGCATGGGCTCGATGATATGGACAACCGGATTTTACTCACCATTATCGAAAAATTCAAAGGAGGGCCGGTGGGCATTGGCACCATCGCCACTGCCGTGGGTGAAGAACCGGGCACCCTCGAAGAAGTATATGAACCATTCCTGATCCAGGAAGGTTTCCTGCAACGTACTCCCCGTGGCCGCGAAGTGACGGCTAAAGCCTACGAGCACCTCAACCGCCAGGCTCCCGGCCAGTTGCCCGGACAAAGTCAGCTGTGGTGACGCAACGTTTGCATTAAAGGGGTTGTCAACCTCTCAAAATGCAGCCGATGAAATATGTAGTCATTACGGCGATGGTCGTTTTTCTGTCAGCCTTCAGCTGTTCTAAAAAGCTCTGTGCCTGCGATCCGGTACCCGGAAATGTGTTTAAGGCAACAGTAAAAATGGTCAGTGATATATCGTGTGACAAACCTTTGCTGGAGTTTCCGGCCGAAGCAGAACCTCATTTAAAGAAAATTACGGGAAAAGATGGACTACTATACGTAGTGGTTGGCCTGCCAAACGATCTGGCGGTAGCTGATAAACAGATTAATGTGGAAATAGCTGCCCTTGAGTCGAATGAAGCATTTGCATGCCTGGCAATCGGACCCTGGTATCCGCAGGCAAAAGTGCTCAATGCATGGCCCCGATGATTGGTGTGTAAGTAGGATAAATAAGAAGCGGTCTCGTGGTGGGGACCGCTTCGCTTTTTTAGAAGTTTAAAAAGTATAATAAGTTTAAAGGGTATAAAGAGTGTATGATTAATACTCTTTATACCCTTTAAACATTTAAACACTTTATACGGTTACTGCACTACAAGCCTGAACCCGTTTCCATGAATATTCACGATCTCGATTTTGGGATCATCTTTCAGATACTTCCGTAGTTTGGCAATATAAACGTCCATACTGCGGCCGTTAAAATAGGTATCGCTGCCCCATATTTTTTTCAATGCCTGATCGCGTGGCAGCAGATCATTGAGGTGCTCTGCCAGCATTTTCAGCAGCTCATTTTCTTTGGGAGAAAGCGTTTGGGTCACACCATTATGGGTAAGCTGACGCAGCTTGGGATTGAAATGATAGCTGGCGAGATCAAACTCTTTGTTTTCTGTTTCCTTGTTGATCTCATCATTGCGCTTCAGGATCGCCTTTATTTTCAAAAGCAGCACTTCGCTGTCAAAAGGCTTGGTGATATAATCATCAGCTCCCAGCTTATAACCCTGAATGATATCTTCTTTCATGGTTTTGGCACTCAGGAAAAACAGGGGAATATCAGGATCTACATCGCGGATCTCTTCCGCAAGAGTAAAACCATCCATATTTGGCATCATCACATCCAGGAGGCACAGTTCAAATTTTTCGCGCTGAAAGGCGGCCAGGCCCAGACGGCCATCACGCTCCAGCGTCACATCATACTCATTAAGCTCCAGGTAGTTTTTCAATACGCTGCCCAGGTTGGGATCATCTTCACACAATAAAATCTTGGGTTTCTTGCTGTCCATGTTTGTAAAGTTTAATTCATATCCTTATATGAGGACAAATAAAAGTAAATCATTTGCCAAACATATGTTCAGGCGTCTAATTTTTTGTTAAGAAGGCGGGGGAAAGCATTTTACCCGCTTTTTCTAAATTTGTACCCAAATTTTGCTGATATGGCCATGCATCTCACACCAGATAACCGTCTTAAGAAACTGATTGTAATCGGCGACCGCCTCCTTATAAAGCCTACCCAACCCAACGAACAGACCGCCAGCGGTCTCTATCTGCCGCCAGGCGTGCAGGAAAAAGAAAAAGTGCAGCAGGGATATGTCATCAAGGCCGGACCAGGCTATGCCATCCCCATGCCGGTAGAAGATGAACCCTGGAAAACCGAAGAAGAGCGGGTAAAATATGTACCCCTGCAGGCCAAAGAAGGCGATCTGGCTATTTTCCTGCTCAGTGGCGCCACAGAAGTGATGTACGAAAATGAAAAATATTTCATCGTACCACAAGGTGCGATTCTGATGCTCGAGCGGGAAGAAGAACTATAGTAATATATTGATACGCTAATGTGCTGGGGTGCTAATGGTTATAAGAATGCAGATTTGATCATTTCTGTTGTTTTAGCTGTTATGGGGTTAGAATCATTTCAGTTAAAAGATCATTAGCAAATTAGCACATCAGCACATTAGCATATTTCACATTATCTTTCCATAAACATCCTCTCATGGCAGATAAAGAAAAATTCGTTGGGCTGGTACAGGCTGGCTATGCTTTCAAAGGTGAACACTTTCGCATTGGCAGCGCCCTGCTCGATGGAGAAGTAGTGCCCGGTACAGAGATTAATATACCCTTTAAAACCATGAACCGTCATGGTCTTATCGCGGGGGCTACCGGTACAGGTAAAACCAAGACCCTGCAGGTACTGGCAGAAGCATTAAGTGATGCCAGCGTACCCGTTTTACTGATGGATATAAAAGGAGACCTAAGCGGTATTGCCGCGGCCGGTACAGCCAATGATAAGATCAAAGACCGCTATCAAAAGCTGGGGCTTGAATATAAACCGGCAGCTTATCCAGTAGAACTGCTTACCCTCAGCCAGCAAAAGGGTGCACGGCTTCGGGCAACAGTGAGTGAGTTTGGCCCGGTGCTGCTCTCCAAAATCCTGGGGTTAAATGATACGCAGGGAGGTTTTGTGGCTATGATCTTCAAATATTGCGACGACAACAAGCTGCCCCTGCTCGATTTGAAGGACTTTATTAAAGTACTGCAATTTGTAAGCGATGAAGGCAAGGCAGAACTCGAAAAGACATATGGCAAAATATCTACCACTTCTACAGGTACCATATTGCGCAAGGTAATAGAACTGCAACAGCAGGGAGCTGATCAGTTTTTTGGAGAAAAAAGCTTTGAAGTAGACGACCTCATGCGTATAAGCCCCGATGGACGTGGCATGGTATCGATCGTAAGAGTTACCGACTTACAGGACCGCCCAAAACTGTTTTCCACATTTATGCTGCAATTGCTGGCAGAACTTTATGCCAGCTGTCCCGAAGAAGGCGATATGGACAAACCAAAACTGGTGATGTTTATCGATGAGGCGCACCTCATCTTTCAGGAGGCCAATGATGCATTGCTGCAGCAGATTGAAACGATTATTAAACTGATACGCTCAAAAGGAATTGGTATTTTCTTTTGTACACAAAACCCGATGGATGTGCCGGCATCGGTACTGGCACAGCTGGGGCTGAAAATGCAGCATGCCCTGCGCGCCTTTACCGCTGCTGACCGTAAAGTCATTAAACAAACAGCGGAGAATTATCCCGAAACCACTTTTTATAAAACAGAAGACCTGATCACCCAACTGGGCATTGGCGAGGCACTGGTTACAGCGCTTAACGAGAAAGGCATACCCACGCCACTGGTACATTGTATGCTCTGCTCGCCCCGCAGCCGCATGGATATACTCAGCGACGCAGAGATCGACCAGCTGGTTTCCGGTTCGCGCATAGCTGCGAAATACAACGAAGTTATAGACAGCCAGAGCGCCTATGAGATACTGACAGAAAAACTGCAGGAAGCTGCGGAAAAAGCAGCCGCACAAAAGCAGGAAGAAGCTCAGCGAAAAGAAGAGAAAAAAAACACACGCAGCACCGAAAAACAGGAAAAAGGCATCTTTGATGATCCTATCGTAAAGAGTATGACGCGTACCGCAGGCAATACCATCGTTCGCTCCCTGCTCGGTGCACTTGGCTTGGGTGGCCGCAGCCGTAAGCGCTCTCTGTTTTGATTATTTTATGGAATAATCTGCCTGCTACATCAATAGGGAATGCGCCCTGCCTTATTAATAGTATGTTTTCTGGTAGCAGCCGGCTGTACACAGGCTGATAACGATCGGACTATAAAAGGTACGACTGCTATTCGTATAACAGCAGCCCCAGTTCACCCGCGTCCCGACAGTATCCGGCTCATACATGTATTCGTTGCTCTTTGCGACAATAAGTATCAGGGCATCGTACCGGTGCCTGCAGGTATCGGCAATGGCCAGCAACCCCGCAGCAATCTTTATTGGGGTGCAGGTTATGGAGTACAGACTTATTTTACACGCAGCAAAGACTGGGAGGTGGTGGCAAAAGGAACTTACAGCGTTGCCATTCGCGAAGACAGTGTGGTACTGGATCGGCTGCTGCTCCGGCATCGCAGGCAGGGTGTGTACCTGCTGGCAGAAGCGTTTGACGGGAGAAATATGAAAGAGACCATCACAGAGTTTTTGCAGGCAGCCGCCGGTAAGCTACCACGTATGGTTAATCTTCAGGGGCGTGATAGCCTGTATTTTGGCGGAGAAGCTGACCTGCTGGCCTTTGTAGGACACGATGGGTTGATGGATTTTTCATTGCAACAGCGGTTCAAAGGAGACACCTTAAAAAGACGGGAGACCATTATACTGGCCTGTTACAGTAAAAGATTCTTTGGTCCACATTTGCAGTCAACAGGCGCACAACCATTATTGTGGACAAGTGGCCTGATGGCTCCGGAGGCATACACACTGCATGATGCTATTAATGCCTGGGTGGCAGGAAAAACCGCACCACAGATACAACAAGCTGCTGCTAAAGCCTATTCTACTTATCAGCGCTGCAGTATGCAGGCCGCTACGCGTTTACTTCCCACCGGCTGGTGACGATCTGCCTAGCAATAGCCGTCCCTGGTCATCCTGCTGTAAAATGTCTTCATCGAGCAGAAATTCGGTTATTTTCCAGGCTTTATCACGTTGTAACCCGGTATAAGAATCGAGCAGCTGCTTGACCGGCAATGGCTGCAGGCTGCTCAGTCGTTGCAGGATTTTTTCTTTTAACTGATCAAATTCTTCGGCGTTGAAACCCTGTTTTTTCTGCTGCAAACAGTTATCGCATATGCCGCAGGGTCTTGTGCTGTTATCGCCAAAATAACCTGCGGTAATCTGGCTGCGACAGGTACTGCGGTTTTCTACATAGCCAATCATTTGCAGTACCCGTTGGCGTAAACGTTCTTTCCTGTCTTCGTAGTTCTTTTTGTTGATAGAAAATTCGCGGATGGAAACACGGTTGCGCAAAACGTACAGCTGCGGTTTTTCTTTACGTGGGGTATAGATAAGAATATGCCGGTGATGCAGTTCGGTCAGTAACTGCACCACTTTGGGTTCTTCCATGCGCAATAACCGGGCTATTAATGGTTCTGATATAAAGCAGCTGAAATCAAAAATGCCTTCATAGGTACGCAGCAGTATTTTGATCAGGGGGTCCAGGTGCGGATAATCCATTTCAAACTGGTACAAATGCTGCTTAGTGCAATTAAATTGTACCGTGGCAGGCATAAATACCTGTTCGTTGAAGGTAAACCAGCCTTCCTGCTCCAGTGCTTTGAGTGCATGAAGGGCTGTAGATGGCTCCAGTGAAAAATGCCTGGCAAATGCGCCCATGTCGAAATCGTGGCTTTCACCTGCGCCACCACTCACGGGCAGCTGCAGGTGATTGCAGAGTGCTTCGTATACGCGGCGTATAGTGTCAATATCCGGAAACCGCAGATCTGGAAGTTTTTCCAGATCGCGCAGGGCTGCCTGGTCATACAGCAATACAGCATAGGCGCGCTTTCTGTCGCGCCCCGCGCGTCCTGCTTCCTGGTAATAATTTTCGAGACAGTCAGGCACATCTGCATGCACTACGGTACGTACATCAGGTTTGTCGATACCCATGCCAAAGGCATTGGTGCAAACGATAACACGGATTTCATTTTTTATCCAGGCCTCCTGTTTACGGTTACGTTCATCCTGTGGCAGGCCTGCGTGATAATAATCAGCTGCTACCTGGTGCATACAAAGCAGGTCACTGATCTCTTTCGTACGACGCCTGCTTTTACAGTATACGATGCCGGTACCCGGCACTTTTTGAAAGATGTCGAGTATCTTATTGATCTTTGAATCAACCTCGAATACGCTGTACGAAAGATTGGGCCGCTCAAACGACTGCCGGAAAATGGCCCAGGTTTTATTCACATCTGCCGATGGGTCGGTGTCGAGTCTGCGGCAGATATCTGTCTGTACTTCCGGGGTAGCCGATGCGGTTAGTGCCAGTACAGGCACACCGGGCAGCTCCTCGCGCAGTCGCGCAATACGCAGATAGGGCGGTCTGAAATCGTAGCCCCATTGCGAAATACAATGCGCTTCATCTACCGCAATGAGGCTGATATCAAGAGCCGGCAGGTATTCCCTGAACAAAGCCGTCTCAAGCCGCTCCGGCGACACATATAAAAATTTACAGTTGCTTTCGGAAACAACAGTAAGGGTGTTGATGACCTCCTTCCGGCTCATACCCGAGAAAATGGCAAAAGCAGTGATATTGCGCTTGCGCAGGCCTTCTACCTGATCTTTCATCAGTGCAATAAGCGGAGAGATAACCAGGCAGGTACCTTCCTGACAAAGCGCAGGTACCTGGTAGCAAAGTGATTTGCCGCCACCGGTAGGCATAAGTGCCAGTGTGTCTTTTCCGTTCATCACAGACAGCACCACATCTTCCTGCATGGGCCGGAAGGCGTCATAACCCCAGTATTGCCGTAAGACAGCATGAGCCTGATCAGAAGCGTGCAATGGATCCATTTATTTACGGGTGCCTCAGTTTAATATAGGTCAAATGATACAGGTGCAAGCTATTTATTCCGGATTGTTTAACCCGGAGAATATTTGCCACATTTTTTTTAAGCGGTGGGCCTGCTTATCTGTCTACTTTTTTTACATAGAGCCGGCCTGAATTAATAGCAAGTACCACATCGCTAAGGCCCATGACCAGTGCGGCAAAGCCAGGTTTGAGCAGGCCAAGTGCCGCAATGGGGATAGCTACAATATTATAGGCAAAGGCCCAGAAAAGATTCTGACGAATGGTGATAAAAGTATGTTTACCCAGGCCCAGCGCAAGCGGCAAATGCTTCAACCCATTATTCATCAAAACTACCTGCGCTGTTTGCATGGCCAGTTGAGAGGCATCGCTCAGCGAAATGCCAATAGTGGCCCGTGCCAGTGCCGGTGCATCGTTGATACCATCACCCACCATTACGGTTGGTTGTGCCGCACTTAAACGCGCGATGACTTCCAGTTTCTGTTCCGGTGTTTGCTGTGCCAGTACTTCTGCTATACCCAACTCGTCGGCGAGGGCTTTTACTTTATGCTGACGGTCGCCGCTGAGCAGGATGGTTTTAATATTTTTGGAGTGCAGGTAATGAATCACTGCCCGCGCTTCGGGGCGTATTTCATCCTTCACGTCAATCCACCCGATCAGCTCGTTGTTTCGTACAATGTAAACATTGTGGGTTTCGTCTGTAGTATAGGCTTTAGCTGTTTCATAAGAGCCGGCCCAGTAAAGGTTGCCTTCTTTGTCCTCGCCCTTCATCCCTTTGCCTTTTATCTCTTCTATAGATTTCCAGCGTATATCATCGTTTACTTTCCAGTTGCGCACGATACTGCGGGCAATAGGGTGACTGGAATATTTTTCGAGTGAGTAGGCGATGCGTTGAAATGCAGCTTCCGTTAAATCAGATGACATCACTTTCCATTGTGCCACTTCAAACTGGCCTGTAGTGATGGTGCCGGTTTTATCAAAAACAACCTGGCTTATATTTTTGAAAAGTTCGAGACTGGTTGCGTTGCGGAATAAAATACCTGACCGGGCCGCACGACCAAGACCTACTGCAATGGCTGCAGGGGTGGCAATTCCCATAGCACAGGGGCAGGCAATAACCAGTACTGCGATGCTGCGCATGAGCGATGGGGTGAATTCTTTGAGCACTATCCAGTTTATAGCCAGCGTAACAGCTGCTATTCCCAGCACTACCGGTACAAAAATGGCGCTGATCTTATCGGCCAGTTGCTGTACAGGAGGTTTTTCTCCCTGGGCCTGTTTTACCAGATTTACGATACCCGCCAGCACCGTATCTTTTCCGGCTGCTGTCACATACGCTTTTACCGTGCCATTGACCAGTACGCTGCCTCCGATAAGCAGATCCTTTCCTTTTTTATGCAATGGTTCACTTTCTCCGGTCAGGATGGATTCATTTACTTCTGCTTCGCCCCACAATATTTTACAGTCAGCCGGTACCTGCTCACCGGTGCGTATAAGGATAAGATCACCCGGGCGCAACTGTTCGCTTTCTACAGCAAATACCTGCTCCTGGTGCTGATCGTCATAGGCAATCATATTGGCCATTACCTTTTGTGTACTCACCAGCTTTTTTAATGCACGTTGTGTGCTGGCTACTGAAGCTTCTTCGAGGTAGTTGCCCAGGAATACCAGGGTAAGGATAGTGGCCGTGGTTTCGTAAAACATATAATCTGCAGCCTGGTTGGTAAGTGTTCCGTACAGGCTATAGACAAAGGATGCCGTAGCGCCGATAGCGATCAGCACATTCATATTGGGGAGGCCATTACGCAGGCTCTTCCAGGCGCTGCGTCCAAAAAACTGCATGCCTGCTATATAGACCGGCAGGGTAAGTGCCAGCTGCAGCCAGGGATTCATAAGCCAGTGGATATGCAGGCCTGGAATCATATGCAGCATGAGTATGGCTGTAAAGGGAAGACAAAACCAGAAACGCTGCAGATGGGTAGATAGCCAGGGTTTGGATACTTTATCGGGTTTGGCAATGGCAGTGCCGGTAACTGTATAACCCAGGTCCTGAATACCCTTTACGAGGCTGTCTGTTTTCAGCCCCGTATGCTGATCAAAGCTCACATCGCCGGTAGCAAAGTTGACCCGTACATCGGTCCGGCCTTCTTTTTCGAGGTAGCGGCGAATGGTAAGTGCGCAATTATTGCAGTCCATGCCATCTACCTTCCATTGAATCTTTTCCATAATAGGTGTATCTCATTAATAACAAAGGCAAGGCTCGCTGGTTGCAAAATTACCGGCCTGCAGAGACTACTGCCAACCATTTGGGGCAATATATTGGCAACAAGGTTGCTATTCGGTTATTTTTGCAGCATGGAGCGCGAATTTTTGCTGGATGAAATCAATGAAATTGCAACATGGTTTTGGAAACAGTGTGCAACAGATAAGGTATTTGCCTTTGCCGGTGAAATGGGGGCAGGCAAGACCACGCTGATCCACGCACTTTGTATGGCCAAAGGAGTAAAAGATACCGTTGGCAGCCCCACTTTTTCGATTATCAATCAATATGTCTATGAGGAAGGAGGGAAAGAGCAGCCCCTTTTTCATATGGATCTTTACCGGCTTAAGGATGAGGATGAAGCCATACAGGCCGGGGTAGAAGACTGCCTGTATAGCGGCCATATCTGCCTGGTAGAATGGCCGGAGCGGGCGCCGGGCATATTTCCTCCCCATACCGTGCAGGTACAACTGTCGCTTGCAGCGGGGGGGCGAAGAAGGCTCAGAATCGGCCGGAATTAAGTACTTTTGAGAGCCGTCCATTTGGTTTCGGTGCATCTAACTCATGAGTCAGCAAAAACCTAAAATCAGCACCTCTTTCAGCTACGAAACATTAGAGGAAACGCTGGATATTAAACCCAAATCGGAAGGGATGATGATCGGCATTCCGAAAGAGATTGCCTTTCAGGAAAACCGTATAGCACTTACGCCAGATGCGGTGAGTGTGCTGGTGAGCAATGGCCACCAGGTCATGATTGAGCATAATGCCGGCGATGCCTCACATTACCGTGATAAGGATTACAGCGAAGCCGGAGCCCGCATAGTGTATGACCGGGCTGAAGTATACAAAGCCCCTATTTTAGTAAAAAGCGCCCCGGTTATAGAGGAAGATCTGGCATTGTTGCAATTTAATCAGGTGATCATTTCACCCATTCATCTTTCCGTACTGAAAGCCGAGATACTGGAAACGATGATGGAGAAAAAGATCACTGCCATTTCGTTTGAGAATCTGAAAGACGATAGCGACTCCTATCCCATTGTGCGCAGCATGAGTGAGATTGCTGGTAGTGCTGTCATGCTGATCGCTGCCCAATACCTCAGCTCGGCCAATCATGGCAAAGGTGTATTGCTGGGCGGTATTTCCGGTATTGCCCCAACCAAAGTAATTATTATCGGCGCAGGTATTGTGGGTGAATATGCAGCCCGGGCAGCTCTGGCGCTCGGTGCTTCCGTTAAAGTATTTGACAATAGTGTTTACCGGCTTAAACGGTTGCAGAATAATATTGGTCACCGGTTATGGACTTCTGTTATAGAACCGCGTATGCTGGCCAAGCAGCTTAAGACCTGTGAAGTGGCGGTAGGTGCGCTGGGTTCCCAAACCGGCCGTACTCCCATGGTGGTGACCGAAGAAATGGTCAGCAATATGCGCCCCGGGTCAGTAGTGATTGATGTGAGCATTGATCGCGGCGGATGTTTCGAAACGTCGGAGATTACTTCGCATGAGCATCCCATATTTATGAAGTATGGAGTGATTCACTACTGTGTACCCAATATTCCATCCGGGTTTTCGCGCACCGCTTCGCAGGCCATCAGCAATGTATTGATGCCATTACTGCTGGAAGCCGGAGAAGAAGGTGGCTTTGAAAATCTCGTATGGCACCGCGTGCATCTGCGCAGTGGTATTTACCTGTTTAAAGGAGCGTTAACCAATTTTTATCTCAGCGAACGTTTTGATCTCAAATACACAGATCTCAATCTGCTGATAGCAAGTCAGCGTTGATAATATAAAGACCCAGGCAGGATATTTAACAAAAAGGTTGTTTCGCTGTTATCAGGAGATAATGCAACTGATTATCAGTTGTTAAATACTTTCTTTTATTTATCTCAGTACACAGAAGCCCGTACAGCCCATTGACATTCAGAGGGTCTGCCTTCTTTTTTGTACCTTTGCAGCGATGAAAAAATGCATAACCACATTCATACTGATTGTGATGGCCCTTTGTACAGGCCAGTTGAGTTATGCTGCCCGCACCCAACGGGAATCATTTGCAGGCACCTCACCCATTCATTTTCGCCACAGTGTATTTTCTGCCGGTAAAGGCACTGCTTCTCCCGTGCCTGATTCTTACAGAAGCCCGGCCCGGCTTTTATCCGTGTTTCCGGTAACAGCTTCAATTGTGCCGGGCGAAATTGAATTGCCGGTACCATCCGCTTCTTTTTATATGCAGGATATGACAGCCCGTGGCACGGGCGCTGTACCTGAAAACAGGTTGCAACACCTGTTTCCGTTTCACTATTTCTGGTAATAAGGTTTTTGTTATCTATTGGCCGGAGTTGATTGGCTGATTCCGGTTACGTGCCTGCTACATTATCCGTAACACACCTGGGCATCCTTTTTCCCGGGACAAAACCGAAGCAAGAAGTATGAGTCATTTACCTAATCTTATTGTTGACCTGGCGCTGATTCTGGGCGCAGCTGCGATCATGACCCTCATATTTAAATTACTGAAGCAGCCGCTGGTATTGGGTTATATCATTGCCGGTGTGCTGGTGAGTTCACATTTCGAATGGTTTCCCTCTATCAGCAAAGAAGATTCTGATAATGTGACCGTCATGGCCGAGATCGGTGTAATCTTCCTGCTGTTTAGTCTCGGACTGGAATTCAGTTTCAAAAAACTGGCTAAGGTAGGAGGGTCTTCTTCCGTATCGGCATTTGTAGAAGCTATCGGGATGTCGGCTCTCGGTTATGGTATAGGTAAAATGCTTGGCTGGACAACCATGGATGCTATTTATCTGGGGGCAGCCCTGGCCGTATCCAGTACTACGATTATCATCAAAGCAGTAGAAGAGCTGGGGTTAAAGAAAAAGAAGTTTGCCTCACTGGTATTCGGTATTCTGATAGTAGAGGACCTGATCACGATTGCCATACTGGTATTGCTGACAACCATCTCTGTGACGCAGCAGTTTGATGGTACAGAAATGCTGCTTTCCGTATTAAAGTTGATCTTCTTCCTTATTCTCTGGTTTGTAGTGGGTATATTTTTTATTCCGACCATACTTAAAAAGGCACGGAAACTCATGAATGATGAGACCCTGCTGATTGTATCCATTGCCATGTGTCTGCTGATGGTATACCTGGCTGCAAAAGTTGGGTTCTCTTATGCGCTGGGCGCTTTTGTAATGGGTTCGTTGCTGGCCGAAACAACCAAGGCTGAGCGTATCGAACACCTGGTAAAACCGGTAAAAGACCTGTTTGGCGCTATCTTCTTTGTATCGGTAGGTATGATGATCGATCTGAGAATGATGGGTGAATATGCAATACCAATCCTGATCATTACACTGGCATGTATCGTAGGTAAAGTGATTACTACCGGTATTGGTGCTTATATTTCCGGCAACTCGCTGAAGGTTTCATTGCAAACGGGTATGAGCCTGGCGCAGATCGGTGAGTTTTCTTTCATCATAGCTGCACTGGGTACAAGTCTGGGGGCAACCAGCAGTTTCCTGTACCCCATTATTGTGGCCGTATCGGGTGTCACTACGTTTACAACACCTTACCTGATCAGAGCCAGTGCTCCTTTTTACGAATGGATAGACCGCCGGCTTCCGGAAAAATGGCGCAAGTCGCTCGATCGCTATAGTTCGGAGGCTACTACAATGACCTCCGTGAGTGATTTTCACCAGGTATTGAAATCCTTTATCATTAATGTAGTACTCTTCTCGGTACTGATAGGGGCAATCGTGTACCTGTCATCTATCTACGTGCTGCCCTGGGTAGATGTCAATACCAATTACTCTTTCGGGGGCATTACTACCGCATTTATCACATTGCTTGTAATGGCTCCGCTGATCTGGGGGTTGATGGTGCGCAACGAACGGAATGAATCTTTTGCCCGCATTTATGCCCAGCACCGGTATCGCGGCCCTATCTGGGTAATGCGTGGTCTGAAACTGGGGCTTTCTATTTTTTCTATCGTATTTCTGCTCAACCGTTTTTTCTCACTGGCTATTGCCGTATATGCAGCGGTTATCCTGATCATACTGTTCATTGTATTTCAGAAAAAAATACAACGGCTGTATGACCGCATCGAAAATCGTTTTATCCGTAACCTCAATGACCGTGAATTGCAGGAAGAACTCCGCCAGGCAGAGCAGGAAGCGAGCAAACGCAATGTAGCACTTGCTCCCTGGGATGCCCATATGACCACCTTTGATGTAGAACCAGAAGTGGCTATCATAGGCAAAACGCTGGAAGAACTGAAGTGGCGCGAACAGATTGGTGTAAATGTGGCCATGATCAAACGAGGGCATCTTACTATTGTAAGTCCGCAAAGACAGGATCGCATTTATCCCGGGGACAAGCTTTTTATTATTTGTACCGACGCCCAGGAGAAAAAAATGAATGCGGTGCTGCGTCCGGATAAAAAAGTATTGGAAAGCCCGCAGGAAGTGGAAGTACAGCTCGACAAATTTACACTCGACGACGATTCTCCGTTTATTAATAAATCCATTCGTGAATCAGGCATCCGCAGTAGTACCAATGGCCTGGTAGTGGGCATTGAGCGTAATGGCCAGCGTATTCTTAATCCCGAATCAGACACGATTCTCCAACCCGATGATGTTGTATGGATTGTGGGCGAGAAGAAGCTGTTGGAGACGATTGGATAGATGTGCTGATGTGCTGATGTGCTGATGTGCTGATGTGCTGATGTGCTGATGTGCTGATGTGCTGATGTGCTGATGTGCTGATGTGCTGATGTGCTGATGTGCTGATGTGCTGATGTGCGGCCGCGCAAGTTACTTATTATTTCCTCTTTTATTTAATTGATTATTAATTATTTAATGTGAAATGATTACCACATCAGCACATTAGCATATTAACACATTTGTCTTAAACATTTGTTTAAATCAAACATTTGTTTAAACTTTGCGGGGCTTATTTATTAAAATCTCTACTATGTCTACGTACAGCGAGAAACAGATCCAGATCATGCAGGCGGCCGAAGGTTTGTTTGCGGATAAGGGTTTTGATGGCACTTCTGTCCGGGATATTGCAGAAGCAGCCGGGGTAAACCTGGCCATGATATCCTACTATTTCGGTTCCAAGGAAAAATTGATGGAAGCCATGTTTGTGCACCGCAGTAGTTCCTTTCGTCTTCAGCTCGAAAACATGCTGCAGAATAAAGACCTTGACCCCATGCAGAAAGTGGAAATGCTGGCCGATCAGTATATCGACAAGTTACTGGGTCAGCAATGTTTTCACCGCATAATGGTGCGTGAACAAATGGTCCATCACAACAAATTTATCGGTGAGCAGATTCAGCAGTTAAAAATGCGCAATCAGGCATTGATTCGGCAACTGATAGAAGAAGGACAGCAGAAAAAAATGTTTAAGGCGGATGTGGATGTGCCCCTGCTGATGAATACGCTGGTGGGTACGGTGAGTCAGCTTGTAACGACCCAGCATTTCTATCGCGAGATGAACAATCTGCAGTCGCTTACCGATGATGAGTTTGTAACCTATATCCGCCCCAAACTGAGCAAACACATAAAGCAAATTTTCAAAGCAATACTTAAAAATGAGGAACATGTTTAGACGCCTCGCAGGGACTCTGATGATCCTGTGGCCGCTGACCGCTATACAGGCGCAAACCCGCACCATCACAATGGATGAAGCGGTAAGCCTGTCGCTGGCACACAGTCCGGCGCTGAAAGCAATGCAGGCGCAGATTGCAGAAAGACAGGCTGCACTGCAAAAAGCACAGGATGAACGCCTGCCCGATCTCAAAATAACCGGCTCCTACCTGCGGTTAAACAGTGCAAATATTGATCTCAAATCTTCATCGGGCAGCGGAAGCAGCGGTGAATCTCCAAAAGTAAACCAGGCTCTCTATGGGCTGGTCAATGTATCGCTGCCAATCTATACAGGAGGCCGCATCAAATTTGGCATTGAATCAGCCCGTTACCTCGCAGAAGCCGCCCGGCTTGATGCCGGCACGCAAAAAGATGAAGTAATTCAAAATACTATTGAAGCGTATATCAATCTGTATAAAGCCGGAGCTGCTGTATCGCTGGTTGAGGATAATCTGAAGCAGGCCCAGCAACGCGTAAAAGATTTTTCAAACCTCGAGAAAAATGGATTGCTGGCGCGCAACGACCTGATGAAAGCAGAGCTGCAGGCCTCAACCACTGAGTTGGCCTTACTGGATGCGCAGAACAGTTACCAGCTGGCGCAGGTGAATATGAACCTGATGCTGGGGCTTCCTGAGCAGACTGAAATAAAAACAGACAGTGTATTGCAGGCAGTACCCGCAGAGCTTAACGCATTGAATGATTATATACAGGCAGCGGGTTCCAGTCGTTACGACAAAGCTTCTTTAGGTTTGCAACGCAAAGCTGCTGAGGTGGAAGTGAAGCAGACCAAAAGCGGACGTTATCCTTCGCTGGCGCTTACAGGCGGTTATATCGCAGCCGATATCCCCCATTTTGTAACTATTACCAATGCTGTGAATATCGGCCTGGGAGTTTCTTACAACATCGGTTCGCTATGGAAAGGCAGGGCCAGCATCAAACAGGCCGAAGCCCAGTCGGCTCAGCTGGCAGCCCAGGAGCTGGGACTCGATGAAAAGGTGCGTCTTCAGGTTAATAAAGCCTATCTCGATTGCCTGAGCAGTAAAAAGAAGATAGATGTCTATGAGCGCTCGGTAGATCAGGCCAATGAGAATTACCGCATTACCCGCAACAAATATGACAACAGCCTGGCAAGTACCACTGATCTGCTTGATGCAGATGTGGCACAATTGCAGGCCAAACTCAATTATGCTTTTGCTAAAGCCGATGCACTGGTTACCTATTATCAGTTGCTGAAAGTAACCGGCCAGTCGGCTAATAATTTCAAGTAAATAAAAAATAAAGATCAATACAACCAGAGATATGGAAACAACTACTAACGAAACCAAAGGCAAAAAAAGAAGCCCGGTATTTATCATCATCCTGCTGGTACTTATAGCGGGTGGGGCCTGGTTTGGTATTTCAAAGTATATACACAGCCAGCATCATGAAGATACGGATGATGCGCAGGTAAGTGCGGATATCAATCCGGTCATACCCCGTGTGGCAGGTTACATTACGGAAGTAAAGGTAAAAGACAACCAGTTTGTAAAGCAGGGCGATACGCTGCTGGTGCTCGATAATCGCGATTTTGTGATTAAAGTTGAACAGGCAGAAGCAGCGCTTGCACTGGCACAGACCAATTTGTCGGGTGCACGTGCAATAACACAGGCGGCAAAAGCCAATATTGCAACTTCTGCAGCATCGATCGGTACCGTGGATGCGCAGATCGAAGCTGCTAAGGTTACTTTGTGGCGTGCGCAGCAGGATTACGAGCGTTATAACAACCTCATCAAGGATCATTCAATTACCCAACAGCAATATGAACAGGCACTGGCAGCGCGCCAGTCGGCAGAGCGTCAGCTTGGTATTCTGCAGGAACAGAAAAAACAGGCTTCGCAGCAAACACATGCTGTAAGTGTACAGAGTGATGCCACCGCCACGCAGATTGCTTCGGCAGAAGCTACCATTCGGCAAAAGCAGGTAGAGCTGGATGCAGCGCGTTTGAATCTTTCTTATACAGTTGTTACAGCTGCGCAGGATGGAAAAGTAAGCAAAGTGCCCGTGCATCCGGGTCAGTATGTACAACCGGGCCAGGCATTATTCAGTATCGTACACAGCAACGAAGTATGGGTGACAGCCAATTTCAAGGAAACGCAGATCAACAAGATGCGCGTAGGGCAAAAAGTGATCATCACGGCCGATGCCTATCCCAAACATGAGTTTGAAGCAAAACTGGCTTCTTTTTCGCCGGCTACAGGTTCCACATTTGCTTTGCTCCCTGCAGATAATGCCAGCGGCAACTTTGTAAAAGTGGTACAACGCCTGCCGGTACGTATTGAGTTTACCGATGCGAAAGACAGCCTGGTTCAGCAGTTGCGCCCCGGTATGAATGTGATTGTGGATGTGCACCTCGACTGATCTATTTTAAATTAATGAATAAAGATGTGTAACAGCATCTGCTGATATAGTGACTATGGTACAACAAGCATCGTTGGTGGAGTATGGTTCACGTCGCGTGATCATTACACTCACCTGTATCGTGTGTGCCCTGCTCGAAATCGTAGATACCACCATTGTAAACGTTGCCATTACTGACATGCAGGGAACCCTTGGTGCAACTACCAGTGAAGTAGGCTGGGTGATTACCTCTTATGCCATTGGTAACGTAATTGTGATTCCTCTTACAGGATTCTTTTCAGCACAGTTTGGACGACGTAATTATTTTGCAGTAAGTATTATTCTCTTTACGGTTTGTTCCTTTTTGTGTGGTAATGCGAGCGGTATATGGGAGTTGGTAGCGTTTCGTTTTTTGCAGGGAGTTGGCGGAGGTGCGCTACTGGTAACATCACAAACAATCATTACGGAAAGTTACCCACCCGAAAAGCGCAGTATGGCCCAGGCTATTTATGGTATGGGCGTGATTATTGGCCCTACATTAGGGCCGCCGCTTGGAGGTTATATTACGGAACACTGGAGCTGGCCCAGCATTTTTTATATTAATATCCCATTGGGAATTATTGCGGCTATGCTTACATTACAATTCGTGAGAAGTCCAAAGTATGCAGAAAAGAGTAAAGTAGGCGATATTGACTGGTTGGGTATTGCGTTACTGGCTGCATTTGTGGGATCGTTGCAGTTTATTCTGGAAAAAGGGCAGGAGGAAGACTGGTTTAATAGTCCATTGATTTCTTCTTTCGCGGCTATTGCTGTTTTTGCAGCCTTCTTTTTTATATGGCGTGAACTTACTTTCCGAAATCCTGCAGTACGGCTGAATGTATTAAAGAATGGAAATCTGCGGGTAGGTACAGTGTTGTCATTTATCATGGGCTTTGGCTTGTATGGCTCCACATTTATTATACCGTTATATGTGCAGGCCACACTCGGCTGGACTCCCACACAGGCCGGTATGCTCATGGTGCCAGCAGCACTCACTACAGCGGTTATGATGCCTCTTATAGGACGGCTGTTGCAGCGCGGAGTGCCCCAACAATACCTGGTGGCTGGAGGTATGCTGATATTTTTCCTGTTCTGTTTCTGGGGATACAAAATAATTACGCCTGATACAGGTTCTGGTAATTTTTTCTGGATGCTGATATGGCGGGGTGTGGGTATGGGTATGTTATTCATTCCTATTACTGCTCTTTCATTGAGTACGCTGAAAGGGAGACAGATCGGAGATGGTGCGGCCTTTACAGGTATGATGCGGCAGTTGGGAGGGTCTTTTGGTATTGCCGTGATCACAACATTTATGGTGCATCAGAATGCCCAGCATCGGGCAGATCTGACCGATCATCTCGACATTCACAATCCTACAGTTAACGGTCGTGTTGAAATGTATGAGCGTGCTTTCGAAAGTAGAGGAAGAGCTGAGAATGTGGCGAAGCTTGAAGCGTATAAAGCGCTTGACTATACTGTAACCAAGCAGGCTGCAGTTCGTTCTTACATGGATGTATTCCTGTATATCGGAGTGTTGTTTTTGCTCTGCATACCTTTTGTACTGGTTGTAAAAGGGAAGAAAGATAAAGATAACGATAAGGGCGGAGGGGCTGACATGGGTGAGCACATGCATTAGCGGCTCACGGCTTATAATCGGCTAACCGAATCTTTTCTTTACAGAAAGAATACTCCACCGGATCGTTGCTGCTTACAATAACAAGTCTATCGGCGGCATAGGTATTTATCAATTTATGATAAAGACTTATGCCGTCTTCGTCAAGATTGGTACAGGGCTCATCGAGTAGTACCAGGGCACTGTCTGATAAGATACACTGTGCCAGTTTTACCCGTTGTTTCATACCCGAGCTGAAAAGCCGGATTTGTTTGTGGGCGGCTACCTGCAATCCCAGCAGCTCAATGATAGCAGTGGTATGTAGTCCCTCCAGGAATGGCTTGAAGGAATGGTGAAAATCAAAAAACTCGGTGAGTGTCATTTCCTCTATTACCTCTAGATAAGGGGCGCAGAGGCTGGTATGGCTGAATACGGCTTCGGTAGCAAGCGGATTGCCATTTAGCTGATAATTGATCGTTCCTTCATTGTGATGAACAGCAGCGGCAACTACCTGCAGTAAAGTGCTTTTACCCGAGCCATTGGAGCCGGTAATAGCATATGCGGTACCACTATGAAAGGTAAAATTCAGGTGACGGAAAATCCATTCCCGGTTGTATCGTTTGCCCGCATCAGTTAGGGAGATCGTCATCGCCATTGCCTTTGGTAAAGCGTTTGATAATGCCACGTCCGCTCTCACGGATAAACGTTACAATCTCATCCCGCTCATCGGTGGCAGGAAATTCTTCTTCCAGAAATTCGAGTGCCTGTGAGGTATTAAGGCCTTTATTATAAATAATGCGATAGATGTCGAGAATATGGTTGATCTTTTCTACTGTGAAGCCGCGGCGTTTGAGGCCTACAGAGTTTACACCGGCATAGCTCAGGGGCTGACGGCCAGCCTTGATATAAGGAGGCACATCCTTACCTACCAGGGCACCGCCTGAAATAAAGGCATGAGCACCCACCTTCACAAACTGATGTACAGCACAAACGCCACCCAGACCTACCCAGTCGCCCAGCACCACATGGCCCGCCAGTTGACTGCTATTGCTAAGCGTACAATTGTTGCCGATAATACAGTCATGACCTATATGACTGTAAGCCAGTATCCAACAATTATTACCCACCACCGTTTTGAGCCGGTCGCTGGTACCCCGGTGAATGGTTACAAACTCACGGATCGTACAGTTATCGCCAATTTCAACAGTTGTTTTTTCTTCTGCATATTTACGATCCTGAGGAATAGCACCTATGACCGCTCCGGGAAAAATCCGGCAGTTGCGACCAATACGGGTTCCTTCCATAATGGTCACATTGGACCCAATCCAGGTGCCCTCGCCAATCTCAACATCCTGATGTATAACGGTAAAAGGGTCAATTTTTACGTTAGTTGCCAGCCGGGCATTGGGGTGTATATATGTATGCGGATGGATCATGCAGTTACAAAAAAGCCACGTTTTTTTACGTGACGGTGCAAAGGTAGCAGTTACCGCCTAAACCAAGACAAATTTTAGGCAGACGGTAAGTATTGTCATTTTAAGGCAATTAGGCCCAAAATCAATGGTTAACCTGTAAATTTGCAGCCTGATGCATACCCCACCCGATATCTGGGCACTGGCCTATAAACAGCCCCCCATGCAGGAGCAGCAAATGCTGTTGCTGGAAAAGGAGCAACAGGTTCCCGGGACCGTACAGTATTCCATCCGCCGCTATCAGCGCAATGTGAATATGAATATGGAAGACACCGGCATGCTGGTATATCATTACGAAAAACAGGCGGCCCAGGAAAGTTATCTTGAGTTGAAATTTTGCATTAGCGGCAATATCTACTGTCGTCAGAAAAATGCAGAATGTGATACCTGTCAGCTCCATGCCACCAAAAACTGTTCTGAACGGGTGGAAAGTGTGGATATGCTGAGCTTCCGCTTTTCGCCAGCCCAGCTTTCGCAGTTTGTGAAACCACGCAAATCGGGTAACAGCCTGCTTACCGACGAAGTACTTTCTTTTGAACGTATGTCATCCTTTACCAAAATACTTCCGCTCTGCGGCAAGTCGAGAATGGTACTGGAGGCTATACTCAATAATCAGCATACCGGCTCACTCGAAAATATCTTTATCAACGCACAGATCCAGATGCTGCTGCTTTACAGCCTGGATTGTATGGTTGGTGAAAAAGAAATCAATGTTATTCAATGTAAATTCCTGGCCAATGAGGCGGACCGCGAAAAGATCAACCGCGCCCGGGAAGTACTGATTCAGCATATTGGTGAGCCTATCACCATTAAGGAACTGAGCCGCAAGGTGGCGATGAATGAATGCTACCTGAAAAAGGGATTCAAAGAAATGTTTGGTACCACCATCTTTGACTTTTACCAAAGCCAGCGCATGGAGCATGCCAAATACCTGTTGTATGAAAAAGGACTTAGCGTTACGGACGTATCCATGATGCTGGGCTATTCCTCCATCTCCCATTTCTCCACTGCATTCAAAAAGCATACAGGCCTGAAGCCCTGTGAGCTCCTTTTACGTTAAAGAAAATAGAAACCTTTTTTTCTGCATACGTCTTTATGACTATGTCCGTTTTGTGTTCAAACTGGTCATGACCGGCGCTTGACAAAGATCAAGATCAGGCTTATGTGACTTTTGTCATATTTAATCTCTTCCGAAAGTCTGATCTTGTTGTAGCGTTTATGAAAACGGGTATACTGATAGCAGCACTACTGATTTTTTGCTTTGGCGATAAAACGCTGGCAGAGAGGCCGGTCTGTTTTTGTAATCCAACACCTTTTTTTTGTAATGATATATCCCACGCTGTTATCGGAAACGGAGTACCGGACAGTAAGCAGCTAATTGTAAAAGAGCTGACCGTTTCTTATAATAAACAGCAATTGCTTACAGATAGAGGCGGGCATAAGCATCGAAAACTTCGCCAACGCCTTCAGCGCATATCCGCCTGTGCGGCGGAGCCAGCATCTGCAATGCCGGTTGTTTTTTCGCAGGCTTTAGTACCCTTCACAGATAAACATGAGACACTACTTAAAAGTGCCGGCTTTCCGCCATTCCAGCCTCCGCGACCGCTAAGCTGATTTCCCTCAACCTGGATTATAGATGCCTGTGATATATACAGGCAGAAAGCGATGTATTGATAAATACATGGCCTGTTTATTTATTGTCTTTTTTTCAAAGCGTTAGATCCATTTTATGTATAAGCGATTAGTATACCCAATGGCCCTGCTGGCTATTGCCCTGCTGCTGGTGGTGGCCTGCCGCCATGACTATGTAAGTGCTACAGATACGGGCAATCTTAATCCGCCCACACCCTCTGCCACCTGTTCACCAGACTCTGTTTATTTCGTAACCCAGGTGCAACCTGTTATTTCCTCTAATTGTACCATGAGCGGTTGTCACGACAATGTCTCACATGCAGAAGGTGTTAATCTGACTTCTTATAACAACATCATGCGTTATGTAGTGCCCGGTAATGCAGGTTCGAGCAAATTATATAAAGTAATGATAAGGACGGGAGGGGAGCGAATGCCGCCCAATGCACCTTTGAGCAGTACCCAACTGGCATTGATTCAGCAATGGATCAATCAGGGTGCATTGAACAATAACTGTGCAGGCAATTGCGATGATGCCATATTTACCTACAGTTCCGCTGTAAAACCGATTCTTTCGGCGCGTTGTGTAGGTTGTCATAACCCTTCTTCGCTGGGTGGTGGCATTGACCTGTCGACTTATAATGCGGTAAAAACTGTAGCGTTGTCAGGTCAACTCGCTGGCGCTGTAGCAGGCAAAGCAGGATTTACCCCTATGCCCCAGAATGCCAGCCGCCTGAGCGATTGTGAAATATCACAGATACAAAAATGGGTAGATGCCGGCGCATTAAATTACTGATAAACTGAATAAGATGAGAATGATATCCTTAATGATATTGTGCTGCCTGGCATTGCTGGTACTGCACTCCTGCTACTACGATAAAGAGCAACTGTTGTATAGCAACTCCAATGCAACCTGCGATACTGCCGGTGTAGCTTCATACACCCAAAAGATAGTTCCGCTGCTCAAACAATATTGCTACAGTTGCCATACAGGCAGTTTCCCTTCGGGAAATATTCTGATGGGTACTTATACTGCCGATAAAGCCATTGCACTGAACGGAAAGCTTTATGGAAGTATTACTCATGCATCCGGGTATTCTCCCATGCCGCAGGGATTATCCAAATTAACCGATTGCCAGATAGCTACCGTTAAAAAATGGATCGATGAAGGCACGCAGAATAATTAAAAGAACAGCGTATGAAAAAAAGAAAAAAAATATTGTTTGGCATAAGTATGCTTTTGCTACTGGGCATAGCAGCTTCTGCATATATCTATAAGGAATACAACAGAAGACATACCGATACAGGTAAACTTAACCCGGACTATTTGCTAACCACTACAGCATTACTCGATCAGTTTGCTCATGATTCAGCAATGTCGTCACAAAAGTATATGGATAAGTTGATACAGGTATCCGGAGTTGTGAAACAAATCGACAGAATCGATGATCAGAATGTGGTGGTGGTTATGGGCAATCCTGATGACAGGTCAGCCGTACGATGCAGCCTTGATAGCTCGCATCAATCGGAGGCGATGACTTTGCAGACCGGTCAGATGGTATCTGTAAAAGGAATATGCTCAGGATACAACCAGGACGAGTTACTGGGCTCAGATGTAATATTGATCCGATGTGTGCCGGTTGCACAGGTATTAACTGGAAGTAAAAATTAGCAGTATGAAAAAAATAAGAATAATAACAACACTTTTTTGCCTGGTTTCAGTATCCGGGTATTCGCAGATGTCATTTACGAAAACCGGTAAAGTTGAATTTGATGCTACCGCAGCGTCTTCGCCAGAGCGGATTGAGGGAACCACTCATGCGGCAACAGCAGTGCTGGATACGCGGAATGGCCAATTACAGTTTTCAATACTCATTAAGAGTTTCGCTTTTGAACGGGCGCTGATGGAAGAGCATTTTAATGAAAATTATATGGAAAGTGATAAATACCCGAAAGCAGAGTTTAGGGGAAATGTACTGAATATGGCTGCGACAGATTTTGCCAAAGATGGCACATACCAGGTGAAGGTAAAAGGAAAACTGACCCTGCATGGAGAATCGCGTGATATCGAAACAGAAGGCAGGTTGCAGGTTAGGGGTAGCTCCATACAGGCCACCGCTTCTTTTCAAATAACACTGGCCGATTACAAAATTTCTATCCCGGGCCTCGTTGCCGACAAAGTGGCCAAAACTGCCCGTATCAGCATCGACTGCAAGCTTGAACCTTTAAAATAAATTTTATGGATGATAATAAGACGAAAGCGTGGAAATATGTATCGGTAATAGCAATCCTGCTTGTTACGAATCATTACCTGCAGGCGCAGGATACTGATCTGCTTAAGTTGGTAGATAGTGAGAAGCCGCGCAAGGAGTATGTAAAAAATGCCTTCAAGTCACCACGCGTTATTCAAAGCCAGTCTATCGAATTCCTGAGGCCCGGTACTATGGATTTTCGTATCCTGCACCGCTTTGGTCAGCTTGACCAGGGATATAAGAACTTCTTTGGTCTTGACCAGGCCAGTATGCGGATGGGTTTCGATTTCGGAATAAAACGTAATCTGATGGCAGGAGTAGGCAGGAGTACCTATAAAAAAGAGCTGGATGGTTATGTAAAATATGCCCCCTTTATGCAGTCTACAGGCCCTGGCTCATTTCCTGTTACCATAGCAGTGGTGGCAGGAGTTACTATGGACGGAACGAGCTGGGCTGATCCGGCAAGGAAAAACTATTTTACCTCCCGGCTTGCCTATTATTTTCAGGGGATAGTCGGGCGTAAAATATCCGATGCATTTACGCTGCAGGTGATGCCAACAGTGATCCACAAAAATCTCGTGCAAAACGCCGGTGATGGCAATGATATTATGGCGGCAGGTATTGGCGGCAGGTTACGGTTAAGTCGGCGCGTAGCATTGACCTGCGACTATTTTCATGTCTTCAATCCATTGACTGATAATAATTATCATGATCCGCTTTCGGTGGGTGTAGATATTGAAACAGGCGGACACGTATTTCAACTGCATTTTACCAACTCAACAGGAATGAATGAGCGGGCCGTTATTACCGAAACAACGGGCCGATGGGGGAAAGGCGAAATCAGATTTGGCTTTAATCTGTCGCGGGTTTTTCAATTGAAAAAACAAAAAGTAAAATAAAAGGAAGCCCGGATTGTTGGAGACATAATCCGGGCTTTTAAAAAAAATTATTTCTTTCCTTCTGCTCCCCGATAATTCATGATATCGCGATCAAATAGATAAAGTCCGCTCTTGTCATCGCCAATCAGCTCAAGTTTATCATTGAGTGTGCGGGCAGTACGTTCCTCTTCTATTTGTTCGTTTACGTACCACTGCAGGAAGTTGTGTGTAGCATAATCTTTTTCGGTTAGCGACAGGTGCACCAGGTCATTAATACTATTGCTCACTTTCAGTTCGTGTTTCAGAAATTCCTCAAACAGTTTTTTTAATGAGGTAAAAGTGAGTGTAGGTTGTTCCAGTGCAGGCACCACCGCAAAACCACCACGTTCGTTGACGAAACGCAGTAGTTTTAGCATATGAACCCGCTCTTCGTCTGACTGTTTGTAGAAGAATTCGGTCACGCCAACCAGCCCAGGTTGTATTTCGGCCCAGGAGGCCATGGCCAGATAAGCCTGTGATGATTCTGCTTCCATCTGTACCTGCTTGTTGAGTGCGTCCTGTATAGCTTTCGATAACATAATAAAGGGTTTTGATGTTACAAATTACTACTATTTCGAAGATAGTACCTATTGCGATCGTGTCAGCGTATTGTCGATTTTCTGGCTGGCACAGGGGGATTTATTTGTTCCTTTTTACTTAATTTCATCGCTTCTTAGCTCACCTCACCGGGCCTGGCCCGGATTTAAAACAATCATCATGATCAAAAAAAAGCTTTCATGGGCATTGGTACTGTTAGTAGTCAGTACCACTTCACTGGCCCAGCAAGCGGAGTCCAAGTATGATCCGCATGCACTGTTTTCCCCGTTGTTCTATACCCAGAATGGTAATGAATATCGTGCCGCCACAGGCGAACCGGGGCCAGCCTACTGGCAAAACAAAGCAGATTACCAGATTGCGGCCCAGTTGGATGAAGCCAAAAAAGAAGTGACGGCTACCGTTACAATTACTTATACCAATAACAGCCCTCAGCGTCTTCCCTACATTTGGCTGCAATTGGATGAAAACCTTTTCAACAGTTCTTCACGCGGACAGGCTAAAATGCCTGCTACCGGCCGTAGCCGTTATGGCGATGCCACTTCAAAATTTGACGGCGGCTATAAGATAAAATCTGTAAAAGTCATCAGTGGTGCAGCGCAATCAGATGCCAACTACCTGGTAAATGATACACGTATGCAGGTACGCCTGGCCAATGCAGTGGCCGCAAAAGGCGGTAGCCTGAAGTTAAAGATCGAGTATTCTTACACAGTGCCCGATTATGGCGCAGACCGTACCGGCATTCTGAATACCAAAAACGGTAACATCTTCGCCATAGCCCAGTGGTATCCCCGCCTCTGTGTGTTTGATGATGTACGCGGATGGAATACGGACCCCTACCTGGGCGCCAGCGAATTTTATCTCGAGTACGGCAACTTTGATGTAAGCATCACTGCGCCATCGGCCATGATCGTGGTGGCATCAGGTGAATTACAAAATCCCCAGGATGTACTTACTGCAAAACAACTGCAGCGCTACAATCAGGCAAAGCAAAGCGATGCAACTGTTATGATCCGCGATAGCGCCGAGGTAACAGATCCTGCTTCACGCCCCTCCAAACCTACCGTGACCTGGAAATATAAACTCAACAATGCCCGCGACTTTTCCTGGTCGGCTTCACGTGCCTTTATCTGGGATGCAGCACGTATGAACCTGCCTGACGGCAAAAAGGGGCTGGCCATGTCTGTATATCCTGTAGAGTCAAATGGTGTTAAAGCCTGGAGCCGTGCTACCGAATATACCAAAGGTTCTATTGAAAATTATAGCAAACGCTGGTTCCCTTATCCTTATTACTCTGCTGTAAACGTAGCCTGTAATATCGGTGGTATGGAGTATCCCGGTATCGTATTCTGTAGCTATCGTGCACGTACCGAAGGTCTCTGGGGTGTAACCGACCATGAATTTGGCCATACCTGGTTCCCCATGATTGTAGGCAGCAACGAACGCCGCTACGGATGGATGGATGAAGGCTTCAACACATTTATCAATGATATTGCTGCTGCCGACTTCAACAACGGAGAATACAGCCATCCCCGCCAAAGCGCACATAAGAGCCGCCTCTTTACCAACAAAATCGAGTCGGTATACAATACTCCCGATGGTATGATGGAACGCAACATCGGTGCACTGCTCTATGCCAAACCCGGATTTGCACTTGGCCTGCTGCGCGATGTAGTACTGGGCGAAGATCGTTTTGACTATGCCTTCAAAAAATATATTCGCGACTGGTCCTACAAACATCCCACACCCTGGGACTTTTTCCGCAGCATGGAAAATGGTGCGGGCGAAGACCTGGCCTGGTTCTGGAAGAGCGTATTCTTCGAAACCTGGCAGCTTGATCAGGCTGTTACCAAGGTGGAATACCGCGACAACAATGCTAAAAATGGCGCACTCGTTACCATTGCCAATCTCGAACAGATGGCTATGCCTGTAACAGTAGAATATACTACGGTAAGTGGCAAGAAAGGTCGCAAAATACTACCGGTTGAGATCTGGCAAAGTACAGGTACCTGGAAGTTTGGCCTCGACACCGACGAAGAGCTGAGCTCTGTAGTACTCGATCCGGACAAACGCCTGCCGGATATGAATCCAGATAATAATACCTGGAAGAAAGAATAAAAGCAGACAATACTATCCAACACGATCCCCCGGCGAATCAGCCGGGGGATTTTTTTTGGTGAAAAAACGTTCAATAAATGTTTTTTTCACATGGATAGGGTCCTGGAGTAAAATAACTTTATAGCGTAAAGAGCGCCATAATGAAGACTGTATAAGGAATAGGGGACGTAAAAGTGAGGGGTATTTATTGATATAAAAGTTTACCAATTCTGGCAGAAAAAGAAACTTTAAAACCATGTGAGGAATTTGTTCGTGTGCTTCGAATATTATAACCGTCCTGTTAGAGCCAGTTTGCAGGGAATAAAACTTATTGTTTTTTCAGATCAATTTTTTGGGTGACTCTTATGATTGAAGATATAATGTACACTTTTGACAAAAACTTTCTTCGGCTTAATAACCTAATCAGCCTCTATAAAACAATGGCTGCAGGGCAAGGGAGAAAACCAGCGAACTCCCTAGATATACTGAGGGCTACTACAGTTTTAACGCATGCTACGCTGGAGGATTATTTAAGGAATCTATTACAATGGAGGCTTCCGCACCAGGATAGGGATAAGATTGAAAATATTCCTCTTGTTGGCACCTCTGCCATTGGCAGGCCTTCAAAATTCAATCTGGGGTAGCTTGTGGCTCATAAGAATAAGCGTATTGATACCGTCATTAAAGAATCGATAGCAGAGTATTTGGGGATACTAAGTTTTAATGACACTACAGATATAGCAAAAGCATTATCGAGTATTACTCTGATCGTGACACCTGAGATCCGGGATTTATTTCCGGTAATTAATGAAATGATCAAAGGAAGACACAAAATTGTTCATAGAGCTGATAGAGAGGATGTAACCGGTAGCGGTCATCATAGTATAACTTCAATCAGCGTGCAAAAGGTTGAAAAATGGAAAAGGGCCATAGATCAGCTTGTGTTTGAGATTAATAAGAATTTTATTAGCTAAATTTGAGCATGGGTAAATTTGTTATTACAAAACGGTCAAATGGGGAATATCAGTTCAAATTACTGGCATCAAACGGGCAAATAATTCTGGTAAGTGAAGGGTATACTTCAAAAACCAGTTGTGAAAATGGTATTCAATCCGTTAAGAAAAACTCTCAGGATGATTCAAATTTCATCAGAAAGACGGCATCAAACGGACAATATTTTTTTAATCTGATAGCTGGCAATGGGCAAATTATAGGAACAAGTGAAATGTATGCAAGTGAAGCGGGAAGGGAAAGCGGCATTTATTCAGTAAAAGTAAACGCAAAAAGCGATATAACTGAATCGGTGTAGCTTCAAATACTATTCACCTAAACCTGATGTATGGTTGTGAGAAAAGCTAAATAAGCAAGATGTCAATCGTTTTCATGCAGACTTTTGCCGGCTGCTTTAATTTCAGAACTCGCCCATCCTGCCTTATTCCTTTCACCTTCCCCCTTTCTTCTTCATTTTATTAATCCAGATGAGTGTGCCGGTAACAGGCAGGCTCGTGGCGATGAGGCAGGCCAGGAAATAAATGAGTTTAGTAAACTTGCCATAAACATTTCCGACATGAATGGCTTTGATGGAGCCAGCCACCCTTTGATTGAAGGGTTTTTCTTTAAAAATATCTTTCTTCAGCAATTGCGCGCTGAACTGGTCCAGTTGTAATCTGTCGGCTGCCGCGGGAGCAAAAAAGCCGGTATGATACTTACTGATATTGACTGTGCCTTTGGCCTGAGCGGGCAGGCTGATCTGGTAATCGCCAGACCCCGGAAGAGCTGTCTGCGCTGCATCCAGATAGGTCTGCAGGCTGAGTGTGGCCGTAGTATCGCCGTTTGCAGGCAAGGTAGAACGTAAGGGCTTTTCTTTCGGCGCATCTTTGGGTTGATAAGTACCCAGTGTTTTCTGAAGACCGGTGCGGTACCAGTCAAAGGACCATTGCGGACCGGTGAGTCCCATCAGCAGCAGGAAGAACAGGGAATAAAAGGCCAGGGTATTATGGAGGTCATGATTGACCCGCTTCCAGCCGGCGCGCCATTTTATTTTCAGTCCCTGACGCCAGTATTTTACTTTTTGCGGAAACCAGATGATGAGGCCCGTAATACAACCCAGGGTAAACAGGATAGTGGCCCATCCGGTAATTGTACTACCCAGCTCGCGGTTGCTCATACCTGTAACAATCGGCTTTTCCACTTTATCGAGCAGGAGCCAGCGATGCAGGCTGAACATTTTGCTCATGAATTCTTTGGTACGGCTTTTCTCCGTGTTATTGCCCAGGATATCGCCCGTATAGGGGTTGACCATATAAGTAGTGCCGCGCTCACTGCCTTCTTTCTTTAGCGTAAACTGATACGAGCGGGTAGTACTGGCAGGAATAGAGGCACTGGTGAGCGTACCTTCCTGCTGGCTCCGGAGGCGGACTACCAGTGTATCGATGGGTAGGGCGGTTTGTCCCTCACCGGGCGTTACTTTATATAAATGAGATAAAGAAGCTTCAGTAAGTTCTGTATTGTAAACATAAGCAGTGCCGCTAAAACAAACCGCTATTACGATGAGTCCGCTCGCCAGACCCAGCCAGAGATGGACATCATTGAAAAATTTACGTATGCGCGGCCAGCGGCTTTTGGCAGATTGAGACATGGTGTGGATCGGCTGTATTTAAGGCGGTAAATTTATTTCTGCCCTTCGGGCCGTGCTTACGGATTGAGGAAAAAATGAGCGGCCGGTTTACGTATTCGGGAAAATCCAGCTAAAAAAAAGAGGGTACGCCGGAAGGCACACCCTCTTTTTGAGTTTTACAGAAATATGATTAGGATCCGCAACTGATACAACCGTCCTGCATGGTACAAACAGCGCCTTCCACAATTTGTGCTTCAGGGGCATTATTACCTTCAATAACGGTCAGGCTATGCGTGTCGATCAATGGCTCAACGGCGCGGCCTCCCTGTTTTTCAACAGTAAACTGTACTGCTTGTGAAGCGGCTTTGGTGCGCAGGTAATACATACCTGTTTTGAGCCCTCTCTTCCAGCCATAAAAATGCATGGAAGTAAGTTTGCCGGTAGTAGGAGTATCTACAAACAGGTTGAGTGATTGTGACTGACAGATATAGGCACCACGGTCTGCGGCCATATCGATGATAGCACGTTGTTTGATTTCCCAAACTGTTTTATAGACTTCCTTGATATGATCGGGGATATTGCTGATTTTCTGGATTGATCCATTATGCGCCATGATGGCGTTTTTCATTTCATCGTTCCAGAGGTTGAGCTCTACCAGGTCTTTGAGCAGGTGTTTATTTACCACTACAAATTCGCCACTCAGTACACGGCGTACATAGATGTTGGAGGTGTAGGGTTCAAAGCACTCGTTGTTGCCGAGTATCTGCGATGTGGAAGCTGTAGGCATGGGCGCTACGAGCAATGAGTTGCGCACACCATGTTTTAATACTTCTGCTTTGAGTGTATACCAATCCCAGCGCAGGGTAGGTTCTACATTCCACATATCAAACTGGAAAATACCTTTTGATACGGGTGAGCCGGCAAATGTTTCGTAAGGGCCTTCCACTTTTGCCAGGTCTTTACTGGCGGTCATGGCCGCAAAGTAGATCGTTTCGAAGATCTCTTTATTCAACTGACGAGCTTCATCGCTTTCAAATGGAAGACGAAGCAGGATGAATACGTCTGCCAGGCCCTGTACACCCAGACCGATGGGGCGGTGACGCAGGTTTGATTTCTCTGCCTCAGGTACAGGATAGTAGTTATTATCGATGATCTTATTCAGGTTTTTGGTTACCTGATAAGTCACTTCATACAGCTTATCGTGGTCAAACTTGCCATTGATCACATAGCGGGGCAGGGCCAGAGAAGCCAGGTTACAAACGGCTACTTCATCGGGGCTGGTATATTCTATAATCTCTGTACAGAGGTTTGAGCTTTTGATTGTACCCAGGTTCTGCTGATTACTTTTACGGTTAGCGGCGTCTTTGTACAGCAGGTATGGGGTGCCGGTTTCTATCTGTGCATCCAGGATAGAAAACCACAGTTCCTGCGCTTTTACGGTTTTACGGGCGCGTCCTTCCTGTTCGTATTGAGCATACAGCTTTTCAAATTCTTCGCCCCAGCATTCGTGTAGTCCGGGTGCTTCATTGGGGCAGAACAGGCTCCAGTCAGCGTTTTCTTCTACCCGTTTCATGAACAGGTCGGGGATCCAGAGGGCATAAAAGAGGTCGCGTGCGCGCATTTCTTCTTTACCATGGTTTTTGCGCAGGTCCAGAAACTCGTATACATCTGCATGCCAGGGTTCGAGATAGATAGCGAAAGCGCCTTTGCGTTTACCACCGCCCTGGTCAACATAGCGTGCGGTATCGTTGTATACCCGCAGCATGGGAATGATACCGTTGCTGGTACCGTTGGTGCCGCCGATATAGCTGCCTGTGGCGCGGATGCCATGAATGGCGAGTCCAATGCCACCGGCGCTTTGTGAAATCTTTGCTGTTTGTTTAAGTGTGTCATAAATACCATCAATGCTGTCGTCCTTCATGGTAAGGAGGAAGCAGGAGCTCATTTGCGGCTTGGGTGTGCCCGCATTGAACAGCGTGGGAGTGGCATGTGTAAACCAGCGCTCACTCATGAGATGGTAAGTCTTGATAGCGCTGTCGATATCTTCTTTGTGGATACCGATAGCCACGCGCATAAACATATGTTGCGGACGCTCTGATACTTTGCCATCCAGTTTCAGCAGGTATGACTTTTCAAGCGTTTTGAAACCGAAATAATCAAATCCGTAATCGCGGTCGTAAATGATGGTAGAGTCGAGCAGTTCGGCATTGTCCTGAATGATCTGCCATACATCATCGGCAAGCAGGGGAAGGTGTTTGCCGGTTTTGGGATCTTTACAATTGTAGAGCAACTCCATTGTGCCGGAGAAGCTCTTGGTAGTATTTTTATGGAGGTTGCTGACGGCAATACGGCTTGCCAGCAGTGCATAGTCAGGGTGTTTTACCGTGAGCGATGCGGCTGTTTCAGCGGCCAGATTATCCAGTTCGGTAGTGGTAACACCATCGTAGAGACCTTCGATTACCTTTTTGGCTACATCAATGGAGTTAACAAAGCGACGGTCCAGGCCATAGCAAAGTTTTTCAATCCGTGCGGTGATCTTGTCAAACTTGACACTCTCTCTTTTATTGTTCCTTTTAATGACGTACATAGCTGCAGGATTTATATGGGTTAATAGTTTCCGTTTTTTCTCTCATTCAGTTTAAACGTTCTCACAGGATTGGATGGAGGATAAAAATTATTCAAACCGGTTACAGCAAATTGGCCTGTTTGAATAAGAACAGATATAACGTTAAAAATCTTCTTCGGTTGAAAATGATTGGGTTTCTTTTCCCGCCATCACACCTGCTTTCTGATAATCACCTACACGTTTTTCGAAGAAGTTGGTTTTACCTTCCAGCGAGATCATTTCCATGAAGTCGAAAGGATTGGTGGCATTGAACATTTTGGGATAACCCAGTTCGGCCAGCCAGCGGTCGGCAACAAACTCAATGTATTGCTGCATCAGATCCGCGTTCATACCTATCAGCTTTACAGGAAGTGCATCGGTAATAAATTCTTTTTCGATCTCTACCGCATTGCCGATGATAGAATATACTTGCTCCTGGGTAAGTTTGTTGGTAAGCATGCTGTAAAGCACACAGGCAAACTCGCAATGCAGACCTTCATCGCGGCTGATGAGTTCATTGCTGAACGTAAGGCCGGGCATGAGGCCACGTTTTTTGAGCCAGAAAATAGAGCAGAAGCTACCGCTGAAGAAGATGCCTTCTACTGCGGCAAAAGCTACCAGTCGTTCGGCAAAAGTGCCGTTTTCGATCCAGCGCAATGCCCATTCTGCTTTTTTCTTTACTGCGGGAACCGTATCGATAGCATGAAAAAGGCGATCCTTTTCCTTGGGGTCCTTAATGTAGGTGTCGATAAGCAGGGCATAGGTTTCTGAGTGAATATTTTCCATCATGATCTGGAAGCCATAAAAACAGCGGGCTTCGGGCAATTGCACCTCACTCATAAAGTTTACAGCCAGGTTTTCATTTACAATACCATCACTGGCGGCAAAAAAAGCCAGTACGTGTGAAATGAAATGCCTTTCACCATCGGTCATGGCAGCCCAGTCTTTTGCATCGGCGCTCAGGTCAATTTCCTCAGCAGTCCAAAAGCTGGCCTCATGCCGCTTATAATGCTCCCACAGCTTTGGATAATTGATGGGAAGGATAACAAAGCGATCCTTGTTTTCTCTTAGCAAAACTTCGTCTTCATGCTGCATAACAAAAAAATTGAACCGTTATATAATAGCGGCACGACAAGAGACGGAAAACCCCACACTTTTTTGATGAAAAAAAGTAACGAAATCAATCTTTGCCGGTACCTTATGATCCGGGAAGGTTCCAAACAATAATTATTGCGGCCGGTAGCCTGGCTAGCCTGGTGGAGTTATAGGTTTTAAGTTCTAAGTAGTAAGTGTTCACCTTACTTATAACTTAAAACTTACAACTTATCACTCCCTCCGGGTCACAGTTGCCTGTCAGCCCATGATTTTCACATGGTTCCCCTCTTTATGCAGAAAAATGTTTTCCTGCTCCGCAACAAATTATCTTGAAGAACTGGCAACGAATGTAAAATCAAACAAAGGAAATGGCGTTCGTAATTCTGCACAGGATGTGGATATATTTTTAGGCCCGAATGGGGCGAATATCCTTCACTCTATATATAGTAAAAAAATAGTATGAACCACCCGGCCGCGCGTAGGCGGGCCTGTCACCTGCCTGTCAGTTTCCCCTTTGCGCAACCAGACTTTGCCGAAATCGTAAGGGTCCTGGGCCCGCCATGCCCCATTTTTACAAAACTAAACTGTACGGGCATGTGCCAATACCAGACCTTATTTCATCATGCAGAAACCGGTTATGTGATACGCTGCACCGCCTGCGACCGCATACAGGTCGGGTTTGCGAACCTGCTGCTCACCTTCCGGGAAGAAGACCTGGCTCCTTTTTTACGCTGGATAAACCGGATTCGGGAGGAGCAGCAACCGGGCCTAAACCCGGTCATTCGCAGTATCATAATTCCCTCGCCCTGCGAAGGAGTTAGTCTCCTGCTCAACCTCAAAGAGCTGGAATCATTGATTAATATGATGGAAATAGCCGACAGTGAGCTGAAAACCCTTCAACTAATACAACTCTTTGGCGAGTCCTGACCGGGTGCCAATCATCAATAAGCGAACTAAAATGTGGATCATGCTGCGGTCTTATTCTTATGACGGCAGTAAAAAAACTGAAAGTGCCATCTCTTGAGGTGGCACTCTTATTTTTGCAAAAAATATTGAAACGATGAACCAAATTGAAGTCTTTAATAATCTGGCCCGCACCCGCCGCTCTGTATTTCCTGATCAGCTGGAGGCCGGCAAACCGGTCGATGATGCCATTATCCGCGAAATCCTGACCAACGCCATGTGGGCTCCCAACCATGGCCGCGCCGAACCCTGGCATTTTACTGTATTCAGCGGTGAAGGATTGAAAAAACTGGCCGATTTTCAAAGCAACCTGTACAAAGAACTTTCTGGCCCCGGCTTTAAGGAAATAACCTATACCAAGCTGCAGCAAAACCCGCTCAAGGCATCTCACATCATAGCCATTGGCATGAAACGCACACCCAATAAAAATATTCCTGAAATTGAAGATGTGGAAGCCGTATCCTGCGCTGTTCAGAATATCTATTTGTCGGTAACAGCATATGGCCTGGGCGGTTACTGGACCACCGGCGGAGTTACTTACCGGGAGCAGGCAAAATCGTTTTTCGGCCTGGGAGAAGAAGATAAATTATTAGGCTTTTTCTACATAGGACATATTGCATTGCCCTCAGGAGCCGCTACCCGTGCCGACTTTGACACTAAGGTGACATGGGTAAGATGATTCATTACTCTACAGGACCAGTGAGTTTTTCCTGATCGGGGTTGTTTTTTTTCTGATTTCAAAAATGCCTGCGGGAGTAGTCTGGCAATTTTGCAGTCCAATTTTGAAATCAGCAATGACGCACTGGACCAAACTACTGCTCACAGCCTGCAGCTTCCTGTTGATGACAGCGATGCTGCAGGCTCAGTCATTTTATACGCTACAGGGCAAAATCATCGATGAAGAAAACAAACCCCTCTCTCTTGCTACCATTCGTGTATTGCCGGCCGATCTGGCTACACAAAGTCAGACCGATGGCTCATTTTCCCTTCGCATTCCCGCACACTTACGGGAGATCAGTTTGCAGATATCACATGTAGGTAAGGAGCCGGTGAGCCGTGCGCTTACTGCAGGGCAGTATGGGCAGTTTCAACTCATACGTCTGCTTACATTAAGTCTGAAACTGACAGAAGTGGAAGTCAACGCGGTGCGCCGCAATACCGCTTCTTCCAATTCATCTATCCTGTTTGATCGAGAAGCTATTGAACAGGTACAGCCCCTGAGCGTAGCCAATGTGCTTAATTACCTGCCCGGACAAACCATCTTACGTCAGGGTGTATCTGTACAGGGCATACAAACGCTCAACCTCCGCTCGGCTACCAATCCTGCCACATTGCTGGCCGGAGGATCATCGCAGGCCCGGTCCGTCATGGAAACGCAGAACCTGAATGAAACCTTTGGGCTTACCGTAATGGTAGACGGCGCTCCTTTATCAAATAATGCCAACATGCAATTCAGCAATACCAGCTTTATGGGCATGTTTTCTTCTAATAATATAACAAACCCCGATGGTATACTGGCCGATCGTGCGCAGCGAAACGGAACTCTTTACTCGGCCTATGGAGGTTTATATGGCGGTGCCCAGGCCAATACCGGCCTCGATCTCCGGTCTATTGGTGTGGAAAGCATTGAACAGATAGAAGTGATCTCTGGCGTGGCATCTGCACGTTATGGCGATTATACCACAGGCATTGTAAACATTGATCGGCAGGCCGGCATAACCCCCTTGCGCCTGAGCCTGCAGCATAATGACGGCACACAGCTTATCTCCCTGTCAAAAGGGATGAAACTGACTCCTGCTCTGGGCAATATCAATATCAGCATGGACTATCTGCATAGCAACGATGACCCGCGCGACAAGCTCAAAGGATTTGAACGTATCGGCGCTGGCCTGATCTGGACTTATCAGAAACGGAAGGTAAGCGCGTTTAAAAACACCTTAAGTGTTAACTACAACACCACGCTGGATCGTACCAAACTGGACCCGGACGAAGGCAATCAGCGTATGGCCAGGTTCAGCAACCGTTCTGTTAATCTCTCCAACCGAAGCAACTGGACCTTACGTAAGAGCTGGATTTATGATATCGAGTTCAGGGCCAGCTATGGTGTAACCCGCAGCGAATCTTATGACCAATGGTTTTTAAACAGCAGTTCATTGATCAAAATTGCCGAGGCTACCGAAACCAGTACGTACGAAGGGAGATATGGACCTGGTTATTATCTGGCTTTTCACCATATTATCGGGAAGCCCGTAAATGCATCGGCGCGTTTGCAGTCCAACAGCATCTTCAAATTATCGGCCGGCAATACCTATAAACTTTCATTGGGCGCAGACTACCGGTATAATGCCAATAAAGGCCCCGGTGTGCTGAATGACCCCGCACGCCCTCGTTTTGATGACCAGGGATACAAAAATGACCGCCCACGTTCCTTCGATGATCTGTCGGCTATGAGCAATATAGGGTTTTACGTGGAGAATGTTTTTATAACCCGTTTTCTGCAAAAACCGCTGCAAGCCAATCTGGGAGCACGCGCAGACATGCAAAATGGATTTTTCACAGCCGCACCCCGTATCAATACCAGCTGGCAGCCTCTAAAGGGATGGTCTGTGTCGCTGGCATATGGAATAGCGACAAAAGCTCCTGGCTTGTCGCAAATGAATCCCGGTAATGTCTATTTCGATATTCCCTTACTTGAGTTGTATAGCAGCACAAGACCTGAGCATCAACTTTACCTGGTGCATACGGAAGTTATAAAGCAGGAACAGCTTAATCTGCGTCCGTATAGCAGTGCCACAGCCGAAGCAGGCATCAGCTGGAATACAAAACCCATCAAAGGATCATTGTTTTACAGCAACCGCATAATGAAGAATGGATTTATATCTACCAACACGCTGGTACCGGTAACCGTTGAAAATTATGCATACGATACTCCCGTGCCAGGCGAACGTATTAATTATTACAAAGACGGCAGTAAGACTACATATTATCTTACTTACAGTGGTATGCATAATGGCAGCTACAGCCGCAGCAATAGCGTGGAGCTTATTCTCCGCACCAATAAGATCCGTTTTTTGCAGACTTCTTTCGATCTCAATACTTCCTATTATCATACTTATTACCGGAATAGTGCACCTACTGTTGATCTGGGCACTACCGGCCAGTCAACTGTTGATTATTCGAAAGAAGCTGTATTTGGAATTTATAACCAGCAGGAGGCGTCTTCTACCAATATCAAATCCACTCTTTCTGCCAATACACATATTCCGGCTTTGCGTATGACAGTAGTGCTTACTGGCGAAATATTCTGGATGTCGCGGACAAATACCTATACATCGTCAATTTATCCGGCAGGCTATCTTGACAAAAATGGAAAGGCTCACTCACTTACCCCCGGGCAGGCTCAGTCAAATGACTATATCCATCTCCGTAGAAAAGGCGTGGAAGGAGGTGTGCGCAATGTGCCTTCTTCTGTTTATTCCAATATGCATTTGCGCTTGAGCAAAGAGATTGGAGATGTATTACGCCTGTCATTTAACGCATTTAATGTATTTAATATCCGCCCGCGCCTATGGGGCGGCACAGGTTATTATTATTTCAACGGGCAGCCTTCTTATAGTGTTGCCATGGCATTTTCTATAAAATAAAATCAACGTATGCGAACAATGAATCGGTTATCGGCCCTGGCACTGCTGCTGTTGTTTCTGGCGGCAGGATGTAAGAAAAAAGATCTGACGCCATCGGCGCCGCCCATTAATATTATTGTAAAAATGAGTTACGATAACAGTGGCGGCTCCTATGCTTTTCCGCTTGCAGGCATTAAGGTGAAACTGACCAACCAGATGAATAATGTGGTGCTGGAGGAGCAATCCGATGCAACAGGTCTCGCTATTTTCAACAGTGTTAGTTCCGGCTCTTATAATATTGACGCCAGCATTACCATCAGTAAAGCGGACTATGAATCCATTACCGGATTGCTTTTGCAGACAGATGAGGTTACATTTAATGCTTCAAAAGCAGGCCAGGTGCTGAACACCACCACCAACAATACCATCGAAATGAAGCTGGAATTTGGTGTGATTGGCGACTGGGTGATCAAACAAATATATTATGCGGGCAGTCATACTACCAATGGAGCCAGCTTCCGCGACCAGTTTATCGAAATATATAACAACTCCAATAAAGTACTGTATGCCGACAGTTTGTACATCGCTCAGCTTTTTGGCAGCAATACAGTAAGCCCCGATCAGAGTACAGGCAACTTTATTAACGACGGAGGACTGCTGCAAGGACAATGGGACTGGAGCAAATCATATGGCAATACTGCAGGAGCAGATGCTGCTACGAAGTATGTATATCCCCGCACTATTTTCCGTATTCCCGGAACAGGTACGCAATATCCGGTACAACCCGGCGAAGGCATCGTGCTGGCAGCTACTGCGGTTAATCATAAAGCTCCTTATACCAATGCCGGCGGCGTGTCTGTAAATATCAATGATCCATCCCTCACGGTGGATCTTTCTGCCGCTAATTTTGAATTTTACCTGCGCGATGCCATACCTAATCCGCTTGATTCAGACGTCGACAATCCTGGCGTACCCAACCTGGTAGTAGTGGATCGTATTGTAAACCGCGACCTGATACTGGATAATCCAGGTCGCGAAGCGATCATCATTTTTAAATCAAAGGCCAACCTTACTACAGAATTCAGCAGGCTTGCAACCCCCAACTATAAAACAGCTGCTGATACGGTGGGACGTGACCGCTATCTGCAGCTGCCAAATTCGGTTATTATTGATGCCGTACAGATTCAACATGCTACCCCGGCCAGCCGTGTACCACGCAGACTGGTAGGCTCACTCGATGCCGGAGCATACAATGTACCGGCAGGGCAGTATTCTTCGCAATCTATGATCCGTAAAACAGCTACTACTGTCGGAGGCCGAAAAGTATTGCGGGATACGAATAACTCCACAGAGGACTTCGATTATTTTGATCGGGCAGCTCCGGGACAATTTAAATAGTATAAAGAGGATAAAACGTATAAAGAGTTTAAAGCGTATTAAGAAAGTTTCATGCTAGTCAGGATATTTTTTTTATCACTTAGTCTGTCTTTTGTTGCGGGCGTAAACGCACAGGATAGCAGTGGCCGTTTGCAGCAATCGGGGCAGTTTCAGCAGCAGTATACATTTTATACAGCTGATGCTGCTATACAGCCATTGAATCCCATTGCCAATCATGCACGACTGATAGCAGGTTATGGGCGTACCAGCGGCAGCTATCGCCTGGCCCAGGCGGCACCCGTGCAGCAGGATATTTTTTTTAAAACGGAAGGCACACGGCAGTTGGGGCGTTATCTGTTAAGTGGTTATTTCGGGTATACACATACACTTCAGGATAGTGTGGGGTATACCCTGCGCTATGGTATCAATGATCCGGATCCCTATTATTTCTATGCCTATAAAAAGGGAAACTGGCAGGTAGGACAATACCGCCTGCAGGCACAGGTAAGCCGCCCTTTCCTGAATGATAAACTGCTGGCAGGTGCCGGCATACGTTATCAGACAGTGAATGCGTGGCGTAGCAACGACCCCCGGCCGGAACAGTTCAATTATCATACAGATATGGAGGCAGGTCTGCATTATCGTTTGAGTCCCCGTCATAGTATCGGACTCGGCGGTAGTATTACCAGCAGAAAAAAAGAAAGCAGCGTTCAATATCGCAACAAGGATTATCAGTTAAGTATGGCTTATCCCGAGTATGTGAAACGCATGCAATACGGGTATGGTTTTGAAGACAGGGCTTCCAATTCGGAACTGAAGAATACCGGAAGGGGCTATGGCTGGCAGGGCGTTTATCAGGGAAAATTCAGGATAGGAGAGGTCACTGCAAAAGGAGGTTATTCTTATCTCGGGTCGGATTATAAAGGAGATTCAACCCGTTATTTTCCTAAAGGCCGCTACGGATCGTTTTATGAAGACCGATGGAATGCACAATTTCTTTGGCAGTATCGCCGGCAGCAACAGGCATATATGATAGAAGCTGTATACATTCATCATCTGGGCCGCGACTTCAACGAGTTTTTGCAGACCAATAATTATGTATACGCTTTTGAAACCATACAGCTTCGCCCTTGCTTCCAGTATTACCGCGATTCAGTATTGCAGTTTGAACTGGGGCTGGACCTGGCACTTACAGATTTATTCAGAGCCGATGGCAATGCGGGAGTCGTTACCGATTATCAGTATGCGGAAGCAGCCGTACAGGGGGCCTGGTATTTCAGCACTGGCAAAAAAGGCTGGCTAAAGACTGGTTTGACAGCTGGTATCCGCACAGCGGTTTCTCCCGTACTCACACTGCCATCGCAGGTTTCATCATTTGTACAGAACGTAATAATTGCCGACTATTATTATTACGATGCCACTGTCTTTAAAGCGGGGGTAGATCTGCTGTATAATCGGTCTGTGGGTGAAAATGATGGCTTCGTCAGGATGAAGCTGAATTATGATCAGGCCCAACTAAGTAATCACGGGTTACCAGGTTTATGGAAACCAGGTCAACAACGTTTGTACTGTGAAGCCAGTATAGGCATAACTTTGCGGTGATGAAAAAGCTGCTTGTATTTGGTGCACTGGCCACCATTATTTTTGCCTGCTCGGTGTCTGTAAAAACAACGGCCAAACAGACTGGGTACGTAATACCAGCCGGGACATTCGAGGATACCTTACGGTTTTTATATTCACTCCCGGCCGATCAGTGGCCTGCCCCTTTTATTGATTCGGGTATTGTGTGGAAGGAACTGGGAATTATACCGGAAAGCCCGTTGCAGGCTCAAAAGGATTCATTACGACATCTGATTGAGTTGGGAAAGACATTATTCTTTGATCCCCGCCTGAGCGGCAGCAACCAGATATCCTGTGCCAGCTGTCATATTCCGGATCTTTCCTGGACAGACGGACGAAGTAAATCGGTAGGACATGATCAAAAGCAGAATAAGCGGAACTCGCCGGGTCTGCTGAATGTTTGGGGATATGAACGTCTTTTTTGGGATGGGCGCAGCCCCTCACTGGAAGACCAGGCATTTGGTCCTATCAACAGTGAATCGGAAATGCATAGCGAGATGCCGGACCTGATGCGTAAGTTGCGCCGTATTCCGGGCTACAAACCACTTTTTGATTCAGCTTTTCATGGCGAAGGCATTACTCCCGAAACGCTGACGAGTGCATTGGCGGTATTTCAACGCACACTGGTAAGCCGGAAGGCCGATTTTGACGATTTTCTGCTGGGCAAAAAAGCAGCTATGAGTGATGCTGCCATCCGTGGATTACATCTTTTCCGCACCAAGGCACGATGTATGAACTGTCATTTCGGACCGTTATTTACAGATAATGATTTCCATAATATAGGTCTTACCTATTATAAAAGAGAAAATGAGGATCTGGGACGTTATGCTGTGACACACATGCCAGAAGATGTGGGACGTTTTAAGACACCTTCGCTCCGTGATGTGATACGCACCCGCCCATGGATGCATAACGGATTATTTGACAACATAGAAGGCATACTTAATATGTATAATGCCGGTATGCCTCAGCCCAGGCCTAAAGCAGGCGAGGAAAATGATCCCCTTTTTCCAAAAACAGACAAACTGCTCCGCAAACTGGAGTTGACCAGCGGAGAAAAACAGGACATCATTGCTTTCCTGAATGCCATTACGGCGGAACCACTGCGTATCAAGGCGCCGGCCATGCCCCAGTAAGCAGTTCAGGAATAGATATTAAAATATGGCTATAGAAGATTAATTTTGTCATCTAAAAACTTATCGTACATGAAAAGAATCCTGCTGACCGCACTGGTAGTAATGACGGCCATCCTGGCCCAGGCCCAACCTCCTGCTGGTGATGCCAAACCCGGTGAATGGTATGGCGAAAAAATTACTCCTGATGGAGCTGTTGCGCTTTCAGAACTTCCTGCGCAACTGGAAAAGAAAGACGCAATTGATACCAAGATAAAAGCCAAGATTCTTGAGGTATGTCCTAAAAAAGGATGCTGGCTCAAACTACAGGTGAATGACAGCACCACAGCCATGGTGAAAATGAAAGACTATGGATTTTTCCTGCCAGTAGCCGCTAAAGGCAAAACCGTTGTAATAGACGGTGAAGTGAAAATGAAAACAATTTCTGTAGCAGAACTGCAGCACTATGCAGAAGATGCTAAAAAATCGAAAGAAGAAATTGCTGCTATTACCAAACCAGAGAAAGAGATTCGTGTGACTGCTAAAGGGATTGTTGTGGTAGAATAACAGTTTAATTACATCTTATTGAAAAAAGGGTCGCTCCGGATGGAGCGGCCCTTTTTAATTGTCAGCATACAGTCAGTTTCCCTTTTGCGTAAATCGTTTTTCCCGCTTGCTATCTGGCACGGTCCGGAGCCGTGGTAGCTTTGCATCCGTTTGCAGAAGAGGAGTGTTAAAACCGTTCTGCCCGGCCAAAAAAATCATTACAGGGCCGGTCCTGTTTTTTCTTCCGTAGCAGTTGGGAAGTTTTTTTCGGGATCGAGCCCGCCAATTATACAGCTGATAATAAACTAAATATGAAGAAGATTTCCCTGCTATTGCTCTGCATGCTCTACCTGATCATGATGGCTGATGCCCAGGCTGGTACCGGTATTATAAAAGGCACCGTGATCACTGCCGATAAAAAACCGGCAGAAGGCGTAACCGTGACCATACCCGCCAGCAACCGCCAGGCCATTGCCGACAATGACGGGCATTTTGAAATACGCGGATTGAAACCCGGTACTTATCACCTGCTCATTACGCTCATTGGTCATCAGGATGTGGAGAAAGATGTGCAGGTGCAGGAAGCTGCCATTCAGGAAATCAATATTCAACTGGAACTCTCCGATAAGCAGCTCAATGAAGTGGTCATTATCGGCAACCGCAATAGTTTTAAAACAAACCGTATTTCATCTTCGCTGCGCCTGCAGACACCTATACTGGAGCTGCCTCAAAACATCCAGGTCGTAACCGGTAAACTTATCAACGATCAGCAGATATATGATATGCTCGAAGGGGTGACGCGCAATGTAAGCGGTGCCACACGTATCGAACACTGGGACAACTATGCACGCATCACCATGCGTGGCAGCAATATAGCCGCTTTCCGCAACGGTATGAATGTATCTACGCAATGGGGGCCGCTCACCGAAGACATGAGTATGGTAGAACGTATCGAGTTTGTAAAAGGACCTGCGGGCTTTATGCTGGCCAATGGTGATCCCAGTGGTTTTTATAACGTAGTGACGAAAAAGCCAACCGGTCGCACTAAAGGAGAAGCCAGCCTTTCGCTTGGCAGCTTTGACCTTTACCGTGCTACTGCAGACCTTGATGGTAAGCTTTCCGAAGATGGGAAACTGCTTTACCGCCTCAATGTGATGGGACAAATGAAAGGATCACACCGTGAGTTTGATTTCAACAACCGATATACGATTGCGCCTGTTATCCGTTACCTGGTAGATGATAAGACTACTCTTACACTTGAATACACACAACAGTACTCCGAGGTGAATGTGATTGGTTCAAACTATGTGTTTTCCAAACGCGGTTACGCTGATCTGCCGCGCAATTTTACTACAGCAGAAGATAACCTGGAGCCAACAACCATGAACGACCGTAGTCTGCTGGCAATAGTGGAGCATAAGATCAACAGCAACTGGAAATTTACCGCACAACTGGCTTATTTCAATTACAAACAGGTTGGTGGTTCTATCTGGCCCTGGGGGTTTGATTCTGCAAATGACAGCTTGTTGCAGCGTGGTATTTCCATCTGGGATGTGAGCGGCATCAGTAAAATGGGTCAGATGTTTTTGAATGGCGAATTTCATACAGGCACAGTGACCCATAAACTGCTGACGGGTGTGGATCTGGGCAACAAAGACTATTACCACGACTGGAACCAGGGTGCGGCACTGGGCGGTCCGGATTTTAATATTTATGCGCCCGTATACGGACAAGCTACAGCACCTGTATTTGACCGCAGCAAGAACATCCGCGAGCGGGGAGTACATTATTATAATGCCTATACCGGTCTGTATGTACAGGATGAAGCAGGGTTGCTGAATGATCGGCTGCGTGTAACCGTAGCCGGGCGTTATACCACCCTCAAAACCGGTACACCTTATACCGGTTCATTTAAAGCAAGCCGTCTGACACCCCGGCTGGGCGCAAGTTTTTCTATAGATAAAAACACCGCCGTTTATGCAGTGAGCGACCAGGCTTTTCTCGAAAACTATGGTGCAGACTGGCAGGGAAAAAGCTTTGATCCCATAACAGGCTCCAATATAGAAATGGGTGTAAAACGCGACTGGCTCAATGGAAAATGGAATTCTACTGTATCCGTTTACCAGATTACCCGCAACAATGTTCTTACAGCCGACCTTGACCATCCTAATCCGGCTGGTGGTTATTTCAACCGTCAGTCTGGTCAACAGCAGACACGTGGGGTGGAGGTAGATATCCGTGGTCAGTTGCTGCGGAATCTCGATGTGATCATCAACTATGCATTTACCGAAGCAAAAGTTACAAAAGACAGCAAAGCCGAGAATGTAGGAGTGCAGGTAGCTGGTTCGAGTAAGCACGTACAAAATGCCTGGCTTAATTATAAGATTGACCGTGGCGCACTTGCCGGTCTGGGTATTTCAGTGGGCTACCAGTATCAGGCCAAACGCTCCCCCTGGTATGTATTTGACGGATCAGAAAACAGTCTGCCCGATTATTTCCGGATGGATGGCAGCCTTTCTTATCAGAAAGAAAAAATTGGCTTCAATGTAATGGTGAATAATATTTTCAACAAATATCTGTACTCTGGTGCTCCTTACGACAACTACTATTACTGGCAGGCGGAGCCGGGTACCAATGTACGTTTCTCTGTATCATATCGCTGGTAATGCGAAAAAGAATTTGTAAAACTGTATGCCGCCGATAAAGAAACTGATAGGAAAGATTCACTTGTGGCTTGGCCTCGCTTCAGGAATCATCGTTCTCTTCCTGGGTATTACCGGGTGTATCCTGGCGTTTGAAGTGGAGATACGCTCCTGGACCGAACCATTTCAATATGTAAAAGAAGAAAGCAAATCCTATCTGCCGCCTTCTGTATTAAAAGATTCGGCAGATAAGGTGATGCGTCATGGTAAAACACTTGGCATTAATTATCCCGGCAAAGGGAAAGCCGCCATAGCCGCTTATTATGATGAAAAGAATTATGAACTCGTATATCTTAATCCGTATACCGGCTCCATTCTGAAGCATAAGAATATGCCGGATGATTTTTTCCGGATCGTGCTGGATGGGCATTTTTATCTCTGGTTGCCGCATCATATAGGCCAGCCGATAGCGGCCAGTGCCACATTGATTTTTTTAGTATTAATGATTACCGGTATTGTGCTTTGGTGGCCACGCAATAAGGCGGCGCGTAAACAGCGCTTTACAGTCAGGTGGAGTGCACGCTGGCGCAGAAAGAACTATGACCTGCACAATGTGCTGGGCTTTTATATGACCTGGATCGCTATCTTTCTTGCCATTACCGGACTCGTTTTTGGCTTTGAATGGTTTGCCCGATCGCTGTATTGGGTGAGTAGTGGTGGAAAGACAATGGAGGAACACCGTCATCCCGTGTCGGACAGTACACAAACCGCTGGAGTGGTCAACATGGCCGATTATCTCTGGAAGGAACACCAGCCGGGTGTAAAAGAAAATGAAAGCCTCGGCGTCTATTTTGCCTACCTGGCATCTGATCCTATAGAAGTAGTCGTTAACCACCGGCCTGGCACCTATTACAATTCCGATTTTTATCATTACGACCAGTATTCCGGCAGGGAATTGCCTGCAACGGGCAGCTATGCCGGCCGGTTTGCCGATGCCACAGTGGCCGACAAAATTGTACGCATGAATTATGATATTCATGTAGGGGCCGTGCTGGGATTGCCGGGGAAATTTCTGGCGTTCTTTGCCAGCCTCGTTGCAGCCAGTATGCCCGTGACAGGGTTTTGCATCTGGTGGGGACGCAGAAAAAAGAAAAAACCAACGCCGGCCGCTCTCAAAAGAGAATATCGGTCCGGGCCTCAATTGTCATAGCAGCGTCAGTTTCCTTTTTGCGAAAATCCCTTTTCCTGAAATGGCAGCCGCCAGCAGTCTGTGTACGGCAACTTTGCAGCCGTAATTATTAACCGAACAGAAACGAAGAAATGATAAGCATCAGTCAAAAGGCTGATTCATTCACCAGGCCTGTCATTTCATTGTAAAACAATCCCAGACTATTCTGTCTTGACAATTATATGATAAAACTCCCTGCAGCGTGTAAGAGCTTTGCAGCCAATCGAACCAAAATGAAATATTTTATACTACCCGTCCTCGCCTTATTATCCGTAAATCTATTGCAGGCACAGGATACCACTAAAACTGCCGAGCTGAAAGAAGTAGTCGTTACCGGACAGTACAGACCCCAATCTGTAAAAAATTCTGTTTACCAGGTAAAAGTTATTACCCGCGAACGTATAGAGAAACAGGGCGCTGCAAAGCTGCAGGACATCCTCAACAGTGAGTTGAATATGCGTTTTACGCAGGATCCTGCCACGGGCGGATCAGATATCACCATGATGGGCATGAAAGGGCAGAATGTGAAGATATTGCTGGATGGAATGCCGCTGATAGGCCGCCAGGGTACCAGCAATGAAATTAATATCAACCAGATTGACATTAATTCCATTGAACGTATTGAGATGGTGGAAGGGCCTATGTCAGTGATATATGGCGCCGATGCGCTGGCAGGAGTCATTAATATCATTACTAAAAAAGCTACTGCTGCCCGCCTGAATGTTACAGCCCGTTTGCATGAAGAAACCGTGGGTAATGAATATGGTATCAGGCAGGGTATTCATAACCAGTCGGCCGGATTTAATTACCGGTATAAAAACTGGGAACTCGGCGGTGGTTTTTCACACAACTATTTTGGCGGATGGAAAGATACTGCTGTAGGCCGTGAACTGATCTGGCACAAAAAGGATCAGCGCCTCGCCAATGGCTATGTAGGTTATCAGACAGCAAAATTCAATGTCCGGTACCGCATCGATGGTCTCGATGAAGTAATTACAAACCCAGGAAACTATGAAGCGGTGCCTGAACCCGGAGCACTTGATCGTTTTGCAGCTGATCAGGAGTACCTTTCACAGCGTGTAATGCATCAGCTGCAGGCTGGTGCCTTTTTCAACAGCCGCCTGTCTGCACAATTGCAGAGTGCCTATTCCGATTACAGCCGCCAGGTATATTCTACCCTGCTTGGTTACAATTCGGGCAAACGTGTGCTCAATACCGCTTCGGGAGCTCAGAGTGTGGTAGATTTTACAGGATTCAGCTTGCGGGGTACAGTATTATACAAGGTTTCGGATAAAGTATCGCTGCAGCCGGGCGTTGATATGAATCTCGAATCTGGTAAAGGAGAGCGGTTGCAATCAGGTAACAATAAGGTAAATGACTATGCCTTTTTTGTAACCTCAGAAATCACTCCCAGTGCAGCGGTGAGCATTCGCCCGGGCCTGCGTTTTATTCACAACTCTGTATACGATGCACCTCCGGTAATACCCAGCATCAATACCAAATTTATCCTGGCCAAAAACCTTGATTTCAGAGCTTCTTATGCCAGGGGCTTCCGCTCACCCTCTCTGCGTGAGCTTTACTTCAATTTCTTTGATGCCAATCACCAGATCATCGGTAATCCTAACCTGAAGGCCGAAACTTCAAACAGCTTTAATGGATCATTTACCTGGAAAAAAATAACACCCCAGCAGGTAGTCTACAGCACAGTGCTCGGCGGTTTTTACAACAATGTAAAGAACCTGATCGATTATGCAGTATCTGCGAACAACCCCAATATATTTGAGCTTACCAATGTATCTAACAGCCGCACCGCTGGAGTCACACTCACTTCTGTTGCCAAGTATCAGCGCTGGAATGTTTCAGCAGGCTTCAGTTACACCGGTTTCTATAATGATTACTCAGAAACAGATAAGGAATTGCCTCAGTTGCAATGGTCACCCGAAGCTACAACCAACCTGGGCTATGTATTTCCGAAAATTGGTCTGGATGTAAACCTTTTCTACAAGTTTACCGGTAAACGTCCCCGTTATGTGGTTTCCGGATCCGATATCGTGCTTTCAAAAGTAGATAGCTATAGCTGGGCCGATTTTACAGTCAATAAAAAACTCTTCCGCTATTTCACCCTCAGTGCTGGTATTCGTAATCTTTTTGATGTAGACCGTGTAAACAGTTCAGTGTCTACAGGTGGCATACATACCGCTGGTGCGCAGAATATCGGTTATGGCCGGTCATACTTTGCCGGTCTGGTATTTAACTGGGCAAAACAATAATTTTTTATCATACACAAAACGATCTGACATGGTTAAGTTGAACGCAGGAAAAATCAGTGCAATTCTTTTGATGACGGCACTGTTCGCAGGTGCATGTCGCAAAAAGGATGCGACATTGCAGGAGCCGGATAATCTCGCCAATTTTGAAACATCGGCACAGGGCATAAGTGCATCCGAAAACAGCATAGTTGTAAAAGTGAAACTGTCGCGGGCTGTTAAAAATGATGTAGCGGTAATACTGAATTTAACGGCTCAGGGAGCACAATACGGAACAGACTATACAACCACACCAGCAGTGACTCCTACATCAGGCACTGCTAATATCCTGCTCACCATTCCTTCGGGCAACAGCGAGGCCAGTGTTACAATCAATAAGGTAGCTGGTGCCCTTTTTGATGGCGATGAAAAACTGGTACTGGATGTATACAGCACTGCATCTCCGGTAATCATTGGTGCTACCAGACAAATTACAATCAGCTTTTCTGAACTGATAGCTGCCACGGCAACTGCTACAATTAATGGCGGTGGAGCCAATTATCCCAACAAAGTATTTATTGATCTGAGTGCCAACCGGCAGACTGCTGTGCAGCGTACTGCATGGGATCTTGGTTTTTATGCAGGGGCTGATTTTCGCGTCATTCTCAATTCTTCCAGTGCCATGATGGCCAAACAGCTCAATAAGACAGATTTGAATCAGGTAACCAGTGCCGATACGGTTGGGTTCGCAACAGAAGTTGCATTCAGCCAAACGGCTCCGGTAACCTCGGCAATGGCTTATATTGATCATCCGTCCGGCGACCTCACCCGTACAGCTATTGCTGAGATTGCCGCCACAGCGGGCGACAATAAAGTATATATCGTGAACCGTGGTTTTGGAATAGGCACACCTGCTCCGGAACGTGGTTGGAAAAAGATCCGTGTGATTCGCAATACATCAGGAGGTTATACACTTCAGTATGCGGATATTGCTGCTACCAGCTATCAGGAGATCAATGTAGTCAAAGATGCCAGCTATTTCTTTAAATATATTTCTTTTGAAACCGGCGCAGTAAATGTAGAACCTGCTGCTACCAAATGGGATATTGCCTGGACCTATTTCTCCAATTCAACCAATTTCGGTGGCGGTGAAGTACCCTACCTGTTTCAGGATATTGTGCTTCAAAACCGTAATGTACAGGTTGCTAAAGTGATGACAACCACGAAAACATTTGAAGCATTTGCCGAAGCCGATCTCACCGGTCTTACCTGGTCTTCTTCGCAGACTGCAATCGGTTCCGACTGGCGTAGTGGTGGAGGCCCCGGCACCGCCCCAGCTGTACGTACCGACCGGTATTATATAATAAAAGACGGCGATAACAATTATTATAAACTCCGGTTTACAGCACTCACACAGAATGGTGAACGGGGTTATCCGGCGTATGAGATTGCCCTTATTAAAGAAGGATAATAACTTTTTGTAATAAAAGAATGTAAAGGCGGCTCCGGCCGCCTTTTTCCTTTTTGCGTAAGCCGTAATTTCCTTTTCCGCAAGACATTTCTATGACAGTATCGTTGTTTTGTCAGCAAATTGTAAACATGACTAAAGCAACTATATGGCTGTCGGCACTGATGCTGGCAGGAGGCATAGCTACCGCTCAGGCTCCGCGCGATAAACAAAATGTAGATAAACTCTGTGGCTGTTTTGAAGTAGAATTCAAATATGCAGAGACTTTTTCTCCCAAAGAAGGATACAAGTATCATGACCGCGAAGAAATATCAGGAGGCACCGAGCTGGTATTTCCTGTTGAGTCATCCGATAAACGTATCGTAATGCAGCACCTGCTGATCATTACCGACTCCATGATCATAAAGCACTGGCGCGAGGAGTGGACGTATGAGAATACCGAACAATGGATCTATACCGGCGATAATACCTGGAAAAAGATACAACTGAAGCCCGAAGAAGTGAAAGGTAAGTGGACACAGACCGTATGGGAAGTGAGTGATGCACCCCGTTACCAGGGTGCCAGCCAGTGGATTACTGCAGATGGTAAAACCTTTTGGCAAAATACGGTAGATGCACCGCTGCCCCGACGGGAGTATTCTGTACGGAGTGATTATAATATTCTTCGTCGCAGCAATCGCCTCATTCTTCGCGAAGATGGCTACGCCCATGAGCAGGATAATCAGAAAGTGATTCGTGCCAATGGTAAAGACGAAGTACTTGTAGAAGAAAAAGGCTGGAATACCTACGTACGTAAAGATGCTGCTGAATGCGCTGCGGGGCTCGCTTACTGGGAAAAAACTAAAAGTTACTGGACCGCAGTACGTCATGCCTGGGAAGCTTATATGAAAGAACACCAAACAGTTGAGCTTAAAAAAACAGTTGATGGGAAAGTGATGCACGATCATCTTTTTGCGCTGGCCAAGGAGTATACAAGCGGCAAACTGAAACCTGCTGAAGTAGACACAAAAGTAAAAGCAATACTGAATCAGTTTGTAGGCAATGATCGCTCTGTAGCCGGCAACTGAATACAGATAATTTTCAATCATAGATAATGGCGGAATAGAATTTCTATTCCGCCATTATTATTTATAGCAGTGTAAATAACAGTAAATGCCGGTGAAAAAAACAATTTTTACCGGTGAAAACAACCATGCCGTTCGAGGTAAATTCTTTTGTTTTGCCGGGTAAGTTGTGTGTATGAATGAGTCTGTGATAAAATATGCCGGCGGTGATATACAAAACCTGATTTGTATGATTCGTGGGTGCCCGGTAATGATCGATCGCGATCTGGCGGGTATGTACCAGGTCGAAACCAAAGTGTTGAACCAGGCTGTTCGCCGCAATCAGGAGCGGTTTCCCCATCATTTTCGTTTCCAACTCAGTGAAAAAGAAAGAGATGAACTGGTCACAAATTGTGACCGGTTCGAAAAATTGAAACACTCTTCCGTGTTGCCTTATGCATTCACAGAACAGGGGGTGGCCATGCTATCGGCCGTTTTGAAAAGCCCGGTGGCTGTGCAGGTAAGTATCCGTATCATGGATGCTTTTGTGGAGCTGAGGCGGGCAGCGGAGGCTCACTCGGAATTGTCGGTCAGGGTTAATCGGCTTGAATTGAAGCAGTCTGAACATGATCAGGCTTTCGAAAAATTATTTTCGGCGCTTGATTCCCGGCAGATAAAAAACCGCCAGGGCGTGTTTTTTGATGGCCAGACTTTTGATGCTTACAGCTTTGTATCTGATATAATAAGATCGGCAGATACGTCTATTGAATTGATAGATAATTATATAGATGACTCTGTATTGCTGCTGCTAACCAAGCGGAAACCGGGTGTTTCGGCTAGAATTTATACAAAGCGCATTCCCGCCTCACTGCAGCAGGATTTGGCAAGGCACAACCAGCAATATGAACCGGTAGAGATCAGGCAGTTTGATAAGGCACACGACCGGTTTCTGATCATTGACCGGCAGAAAGTCTATCATATTGGAGCTTCTCTTAAAGATCTGGGTCATAAATGGTTTGCTTTTTCGGTTATCGATCAGGGCGATCTCGCATTGATCGAACGGCTGCAGATGGTTTGACAGTCCGCTATATTGTTTTCAGGAACTTCCTGCCCCGTTGGCTCAAACGCCCGTTCTGTGCGGGTTTTGTATAAGCGGGTTAGCCTGCATTTCCGTAACTTTGCACACCTAAAAAATCAGGCAGGAACTATATTATGGCAGCAAAATACCGGGAATTTACAGGGCTCAATTTACCAGCTATAGAGGCCGGTGTACTGGCTAAATGGTCTGACTCTCAGGCCTTTGAAAAGAGCGTGACGCTTCGCGAAGGGGCTACTCCCTTTGTATTTTATGAAGGTCCGCCCAGCGCCAATGGTATGCCCGGTATTCACCACGTTATATCCCGCACACTGAAAGATCTGGTTTGCCGCTATAAAACCATGAAAGGTTTTCAGGTACGGCGTAAAGGCGGTTGGGATACACATGGCCTGCCTATAGAGCTTGGTGTGGAAAAAGAACTGGGTATCCGTAAAGAGGATATCGGCACCAAAATTTCTGTTGAAGAGTATAACCAGAAATGCCGCGAGGCAGTATTGAGGTATAAGGATAAATGGGATGAGATTACACTCAAAATGGGTTACTGGGTTGACCTGAATGATCCTTATATCACGTTTAAGAATGAATACATTGAAACACTCTGGTGGTTATTGAGTGAGTTGTATAAAAAAGGGTTGCTTTATGAAAGTGTAAGTATACAACCCTATTCACCCGCTGCTGGTACGGGCCTTAGCTCACATGAACTGAACCAGCCCGGCACATACAAAGATGTGAAGGATACGAGTGCCGTGGCTATGTTCAAGGCAATAAAAGATGAGCGTTCGCAATTTCTTTTTGAGGCTGTACAAAACCAGGAGCTCTTCTTTATGGCCTGGACCACTACACCCTGGACGCTTCCTTCCAACCTGGGTCTTACGGTGGGCGGTCAGATTGATTATGTGCTGGTAAAAACATTTAATCCCTATACCCATCTGCCCGTTAATGTAGTGCTGGCCGAAGCATTGCTGGGTAAATATTTTAAAGAAGAAGGAAAGGACGGAGACTTTGAGAATTATAATGAAAAAGTAAAACTGCTGCCCTGGCAGGTGCTGGCGCGCTTCAAAGGCGCACAGCTCGAGGGTTGTCGTTATGAACAACTGCTTCCTTATGCGGCCAACTCGCTCGAAGAGATCCGTAAGATCACACCCGATGCAGATCCTTTCCGTGTACTCGTTGATAGTTTTGTAACTACTGAAGATGGTACAGGCATCGTGCATACAGCACCTGCATTTGGAGCCGATGACTACAAAGTGGGTAAGCGTTACAATATTGGTATCCTCACCATGGTTGACCGGCAGGGCAAATTTGTAGAGGGCATGGGAGAGTTCAGCAACCGGTATGTAAAGGACTATAAGGATGAGCCTGGTTACGTGGATGTGAACGTAGATATCAGTGTGAAACTGAAAAAAGAGAATCGCGCCTTTAAAGTAGAGAAATACGAACACAGCTATCCCCATTGCTGGCGTACAGATAAGCCGGTATTGTATTACCCGCTTGATGCATGGTTTATCCGCACTACTGCTATCAAAGACCGGATGGTGGAGTTGAATAAGACCATCAACTGGAAACCGCGCAGCACCGGCGAAGGGCGTTTCGGAAGCTGGCTTGAAAATATGGTGGACTGGAACCTGAGCCGCAGCCGTTACTGGGGCACACCGCTTCCTATCTGGAAGACAGTCGATGCGGATGGGCAGTTTTTAAGTGAAGAAGAAGGTGGCGAAATGGTTTGTATCGGCTCTATTGCAGAATTGAATGAAGGTATACGTAAAGCCAGTGAAGTACTGGGTGGCGATGTAAACAAACATTACCTGCACGAAGGTATTTTGGATCTTCATAAACCTTATGTGGATGATATAGTACTGGTAAGTGCTTCAGGCAAACCAATGAAACGTGTTCCCGACCTGATTGATGTATGGTTTGATAGCGGTGCCATGCCGTATGCACAGCTGCATTTCCCCTTCGAGAACAAAGAAACCTTCCGTCAGAATTTTCCTGCAGACTTTATTGCCGAAGGAGTGGACCAGACCCGTGGCTGGTTCTATACCCTGCATGCTATTGCCTGTCTACTGTTTGATTCAGTAGCCTATAAAACAGTAGTGAGCAATGGGCTGGTACTGGATAAGAACGGCAATAAGATGAGTAAACGCCATGGCAACGTGGTCAATCCGTTTGAGACCATAGAAAAATATGGCGCAGACGCCACACGCTGGTATCTTATCACCAATGCATCGCCCTGGGATAATCTCAAATTTGATATAGAAGGAATCAAAGAAGTACAACGTAAATTCTTTGGCACCCTTTATAATACCTATCAGTTTTTTGCGCTTTATGCCAATGTGGATGGTTTTTCCTTCCGTGAAGCATATGTGCCACTGGAGCAAAGGCCGGAAATAGACCGATGGATACTGTCATCACTCAATACACTCGTGAAGCGCGTAAATGAGTATATGGATGATTATGAGCCTACACAGGCTGGACGTTTGGTAGAGGATTTTGTAGATGAGCATCTCAGCAACTGGTATGTGCGTCTTTGCCGCCGACGTTTCTGGAAAGGAGAGTATGAACAGGATAAGATATGTGCTTACCAGACGCTTTATGAATGTATAGAGACGGTGACCCGTCTGATAGCGCCCATATCACCATTCTTCAGCGATGCCCTGTTTCAGCAACTCAATGAAGTGACAGGCCGGTTTACAGCGGAGTCTGTGCATCATGCAGATTTCCCGGTTGCCAATGAATCGGCTATTGATACAAGGCTGGAAGAGCGGATGCAGTTGGCACAGGACGCTTCCTCCCTGGTACTTTCGCTCCGGAAAAAAGTCAATATAAAAGTGCGGCAGCCTTTGCAGAAGGTATTGATACCGGTACTGGATAAAAATATGCAGGAGCAGTTGCAACAGGTAGAGGAACTGATAAAGGCAGAGGTCAATGTAAAGGCGATCGAATACCTGGATGCCAACAATACCTTTATTCATAAAAAGATCAAACCCAATTTTGTGGCATTGGGGAAAAAGCTTGGACCCAAAATGAAAGCGGTTTCCACAGCTTTGTCACAATTCACTCAGGATGACATTGCCCGCTTCGAAAAAGAAGGTCAATATAGTTTGCTAATTGATGGCGAACACGTAATATTACAGATTACCGAAGTGGAACTGAGCAGTGAGGATATTCCGGGCTGGACGGTGGCGGCAAAAGGCCGGTTGACGGTAGCCCTGGATGTGACGGTAACACCCGAGCTGGAAGCAGAGGGCAATGCCCGGGAATTTGTAAACCGGATCCAGAAAATTCGCAAGGATAGTGGTTTTGAGCTGACAGACCGGATTGAGGTACAGGTAACAGCTGCTGATGGTATGAAAGATTCACTGGCAAGATTTAAAGACTATATTTGCGCCGAAATTCTGGCTGACAAGCTGGACATTGTGGCAGAAATAAAGGATGGCATTGATATTGAAGTGAATGATATTCAATTAAAAGCGATTGTTTCAAAAAAAGGCTAATTCTATGGCTAATAAGAAACCTGCTCCCAAAAAGGCGGCGAAACCGGCCCCTAAAAAAGCAGCCCCTAAAAAAGCTGTTAAGCCGGCGGCCAAACCTGCAGCCAAAAAAGCAGCACCAAAAAACGCTGTTGCTCCTAAAAAAGCTGCGCCCAAAGCCAAGCCTGCACCCAAAGCAGCAGCGGTAAAGCCTGCCCCTAAAAAAGCAGTTGTTGTACCGGCGGCCCGCAAGCCTGAGCCAGCTAAACCAGCGCCCAAGGCTCCGGTGGCTAAACCGGTACCTGCTCCGGCTCCGGCGCCTCAGCCAGTGGCCAAAAAATCAGCAGAGCCTGAAGCCAAATCACTGGTAAGCATCAAGCCTGCGCCCAAGCCCATAATTAAAAAAGAACCACCCAAACCGTCAAAAGTGGTCATTCCAAAGACGACCATTAAAACGGTGGTTAAATACGAACCCGAATTCACTAAATCAGTTTTGGACACCCCCGTTAACGAACAAACCGGACCCACCATGAGATATTCAGATGCCGACCTGGCCGAGTTCAGAGAGATTATTAATAAGAAACTGGATGCCGCTAAAAAAGAGCTGGCTTATCTGCAGGGATTAATCACCCGGCGAGATGAAGGTGGCGATATGGACGAAGCGCGTTATATGACCATGGAAGATGGCAGCGTGAGTATGGAACGTGAGCAGCTGAGCCAGATGGCGAGCCGTCAGATCACGTTTATAGATCACCTCGAGAAAGCGATTATGCGTATCGAAAATAAAACCTATGGCGTTTGCCGCGTAACGGGCAAACTGATCGATAAAGCCCGCCTGCGCGCCGTACCTCATGCTACACTGAGCATTGAGGCGAAGCAGATGATGAATAAATAATGGCAATGTGCTGATGTGTTAATGTGCTGGTGTGCCAATGATAATAATTAGCACATCAGCGCATCAGCACATTTTCTTTTTATTTCCTGCCGATAAACACCTGTATTCCCATTGAAAGTGTAACGCCATGATTATTCATGCGTGTAGTTATCTCACTTTTAAGTGTTTCATCAATGGTGCCATCTATGCCCACATCACGGAAAGTATCCGTTGTAAATTTTTGTTGTGTATGAGAAAAGACATAACCAATAGCCAGGTCTAACCCAACCTGCTCTCCCAATAACCGTGTAACACCGGCTGACACACCAGCGTTGATAAATGAGCTACTGCCAGACTTCCCTTTGTATGTTTCACGATATGTGGATGTATAGGTAAATCCTTCAGTACGTGCATTGCCAAGACCACCGTCTACTGCCACCTGCCCAAAAGGAATAAACCTCCCTGCCTGACCGAAATAATTACGTACAAATGCACCCAGCCCCCACTGCGTGACCCGGTCTTCTTTTTTACGGAATGTCACATTATTGCTTGCATCCAGATATTTGTCGTACCGGTAATTGCCACTCACCCGGCCGCCTATCACGGTACGGCCGGAGATAAACCAGCCAAGAGATGGGCTTAGATTAATACCTGCCGAATTGGTATTGGATGTATAACCGGTAGTAGGAGGTGGCGCGCTGTATTCGGTTTTACCGGAATTAAAAAAGATACTCCCAACTGTGATGCCCGGCATGAGTTGTCCTTTTTTAAATTGTGCATTGACAGCGGCGCCGGTAAGCAGTATAAAAGACAAAATTAGAAGGGTAAATCTTTGCATGCTATAAAATTAAGTACCGGACAAATGTAACAGATAGCTGCAGGTTTTTACCGGCCGGCGGGGTGAAATTATTTTGGAAGAAGTCCCGAAAGCTGTATTTTCCGGTAACTTTAAGCACTTTTGGAAAAGTGAACTTTTCCGTTTACTTTTAAAAAAGAAACTATTTAACTGCCAAAACAAACGTTATGAGAAAGTTCAACTCTCTTTCCTTACTCTTACTAGCACTTACGTTTATAGCAGCCAGTTGTACAAAAGAAGGTCCGGAAGGTCCTGTAGGTGCAACCGGTGCACAAGGTCCTCCCGGTGCCACCGGAGCCCCTGGTACCCCTGGTACACCTGGTGCAGGCATTACTACTTATTCTACCTGGGTTACTACTGTAGACGCAGATTGGGTTCTTGGATATGTGGCGCCTAACAACTATAATGTTGAGAGAATCTATAACAGGACTGCTCCTGGTGTTACCGCATCTATACTCGATCAGGGGGTTGTACTCTGCTATGGAAAGAATTTCACAATTGGCAGCTCCGATCGCCTAAATAATGCCGTTTTATTGCCTTATCTCGAGAATTTTAACGGGCAGCATTACGGAGCAATTCTTACGCCCGGTAAAATCGTTTTTACCTATGACCCTATCTCTGGTAACGAACGCCCTGTTTCACAACTGGCAGGAATTGCTTATCGCTATGTTATTATCGCCGGCAGCGTAGCCGGAGGTCGTGGTGTGAATGGAGAAACAACCTATGGAGGATTTACTGCAGAAGAGTTGAAAGCTATGCCGTATGACGAAGTAGCACGCCGTTTCAACATTCCCGAAAACGGAACTAACATCCAGTAAGACAATTTATCTTATCTGATATATTCCGGCCTGCTATGCAGGCCGGTTTTTTTTACCCCGGTTTCACCTGATCAGATAATTATTTGATGTAGGTTTGCCGATCAGGAATGGCAATGAGCCGATTGCACGCCATTGTTTTTTTTAGAAAATAAGTCCCGGTAATACCAACCAGCATGACAATACATTTTGAATATGAGAAAGGACAGGTAATGCAGGCATTGCGCTATCACTTCATCAGCAAACCGGAGATCAGAACAATGATCATTCTTGTAAATGTATTTGCACTTTTATCTATTGTATTGTATGCACTGGGCAAGATCACCGCTTATGCATTCCTGGTAGGGTCTCTGTTGTGGATCGTATTAATGATCAGCTTCTGGTTTATTTTACCTTCACTGGTATACAGGCGTGCTGAAACATTCAAACACGCATTCAGTATGAATTTTGGAGATGAGAACTTTTCCCTGATCCATGAAAATGGCCGCCGGTCCTGGCCATGGACTGCGTTAAGTTTTTTTATGGAGAGCCCGCATTTTTTTCATTTATACTACGATAGCCGTTCATTCCTGCTGGTACCCAAAACCGGCTTCACCGATCTTACCTCTCTGCAGGAGTTGCGTGACTTGTTGAAATCAAAAGTGAAAAGAAAGGGAAAGTGAGCTGATAATTAACTAGAGTTGCTTTTCCATCAAAAAGTGAGGAATAGTGACTTCCATAAACTGGTCACCACTTACACGGTATCCAACCTTTTCATAAAAACCCACTGCATTTGCCCGTGCATGCATACAGATTTTTTTGAACCCTCTGTCCCGGGCAATATTTTCAGCAAAATTCATGAGTGCGCGGCCAATACCCTTACCCTGCAGATCATTCAAAACTGCCATTTGACGCAGGCGCGCCAGGCCGGGTTTTTCCTCTATCAGCATACAGCAACCCAGCATACGCTCATCCTCAAAGGCAGCGATGAGCAGGTTATCACGTTCAGACTCCAGTTCTTCGGGGGTAAAACCAAGACCCAGCGGCTTACGCAGGATATCATCCCGTAACTTGACCATCTGCCGGTATTCGACAGTACCGTGATCTATGATTTTCAGTGCCATCTGGAGTATGTGTGTCGGTTGAAGGAGGTCAAATTACAAATAACTTACTATACAGCCAACAGTTGCGGCAGGAGACTGTTGTATTATATTCCTGGACAAAACAACAGCGAAACCGGACGCGGCAACCGGGCAACAGGGAGATAAAATGAAAGGCAGCAAAATGGGGGATGAAAATTACCGGCAATGCCTGTAATGAGGCATCCGACCTCAATGAAGGCCTTAATTGCTCCTTATCAATTCGTTTACAGTATTTTGAATCAAAATTGGAAAAAATGCGCTTTGCGCTGTTGGTTTACCCAAAAAGTATATTTTTGCAGCCTATAAACTAAACTTATACGACATGTCAGACATTGCATCAAGAGTTAAAAAGATCATCGTTGACAAACTGGGTGTTGACGAAGCAGAAGTAACCAATGAGGCTTCCTTCACCAATGATCTGGGTGCCGATTCTTTGGACACGGTAGAACTGATCATGGAATTTGAAAAAGAATTCAACATCTCCATTCCCGATGAGCAAGCTGAGACCATCACCACTGTAGGTCAGGCTGTTGCTTACCTGGAAGAGCATGCTAAATAATGCAATATCAATGTGTCCCGGACAATCCGGGGCGCATTTCCATGGAATGGAAATATAGAACTCCGCCTTCAGCCTGTTACCTTGTACAGCGAAGGCGTTTTTTTACTTGCTGGTCCTGAGCACAGATCGCTTTTGACCGGGTAGACTATCGACTAACTTAAGACACAGGCTATATGGAACTGAAAAGGGTAGTAGTAACGGGCATGGGTGCACTTACCCCATTGGGCAATTCAATCGATGAATATTGGAATGGATTGATCAATGGTGTATCGGGTGCCGACATGATCACTTTATTTGATGCCAGTAAGTTCCGCACCAAATTTGCCTGCGAAGTAAAAAACTTTGATCCTGTACAGTATTTCGACAGGAAAGAAGCCCGGAAGATGGACCGGTTTACCCAGTTCGCACTCGTGGCCAGTGATCAGGCAATGGCCGATGCCGGTCTTAACAAGGAAAATATCAATCCCGATCGGGTAGGGGTGGTTTTCGGTAGCGGTATTGGTGGACTGATCACCTTTCAGCAGGAAGTAACGGAGTTTGCCAAAGGAGACGGTACACCCCGTTTTAATCCTTTCTTCATTCCCAAAATGATCCTCGACATTGCAGCCGGCCAGGTGAGTATGCGCCATAACCTGCGTGGCCCCAACTACGCAGTGGTTAGTGCCTGTGCCAGCAGCACCAATGCTATCATCGATGCACTTACCCTGCTGCGACTGGGCAAAGCCGATATCATTGTAACAGGTGGCAGCGAAGCCGTGATCAGTGAAGCTGGTGTAGGCGGCTTTAATGCCATGAAGGCAATGAGCGAACGCAACGATGATCCCAAAACAGCCAGCCGCCCTTATGATAAGGATCGCGATGGTTTTGTAATGGGTGAAGCGGCAGGCGTACTTGTTCTGGAAGAACTGGAACATGCCCTGGCACGCGGAGCTAAAATCTATTGCGAAGTGGTAGGTGGCGGCGCCACTGCAGATGCCCACCATATCACTGCGCCGCATCCCGAAGGACTGGGAGCCAAAAACGTTATGCTCTGCGCATTGCAGGACGCCGGTATGCAGCCATCCGATATTGATTATATCAATACCCATGGTACATCTACCCCACTCGGTGATGTAGCAGAAGTAAAAGCTATAGTGGATGTATTTGGTGAGCACGCCTATAATCTCAACATCAGCGCAACCAAAAGTATGACCGGGCATTGCCTGGGTGCTGCCGGTGTGATCGAAGCAATTGCCTGTATCAAAGCAGTGATACATGATCTTGTACCTCCTACTATCAATCATTTCACCGACGATCCGGATCTTGATTCCCGGCTCAATTTTACGTTCAATAAGGCACAACAGCGTACAGTCAATGCAGCCCTTAGCAATACTTTCGGATTTGGCGGGCATAATGCCTGTGTGATTGTAAAAAAGTTTAAAGCCTGATAATCTTCCGGCCTAAGCTGATCATTGCTGCGAAAACCGGTATATAATCCGGCAGATAAACGAATGCCGTTATTTTAAACGTTACCCTGTAAAACGATTTAAATAAATATTGGAATTTTTTTCGTAGCTTGATTATTGTGGATTTTCTAACTAACCTTTTCAAAAAGCACGAGGGCTCCAGCTTCCGTAATGAGCTCAAAAATATCCTGGGATTTCAACCCAAAAATATCTCGCTGTATCGGACTGCACTTACCCATCGCTCCGTAAGAGAAGGGGCCGATGAGAATAATGAGCGGCTCGAATACCTGGGCGATGCCGTGCTGAGCGCATTGATAGCAGATTACCTGTTCAAGCGCTACCCCTACCGCGAAGAAGGCTTTTTGACCGAAATGCGCAGCAAAATGGTTAACCGCCAGCAACTAAATGATATTGCGGTACGCATGGGCCTTAAAAAGATCACCCTTTATAATAAAATGGACAGCTCACTTAAAGTAAGCCAGATATTCGGAAATACACTGGAAGCACTTGTGGGAGCTATTTATCTCGATAGCGGCTACAAAAAGACATCAAAGTGGGTGCTTAAGAGTATCATTCAGCCCCATATGTTTATGGACGATCTGGAGATTCTTGAGATCAATCATAAGAATAAACTTTATGGCTGGGCCAACAAGAATGGTAAAGTACTGGAGTTTGAAACGCTCAATGAGAAACTTGAAAATGGCCGCCGACTGTTTACCATTGCAGCAGTAATTGATGGCAAAACCATTGCCGAAGGCCGGGCATTCAACAAAAAAGACGCTTCGCAGATTGCCGCCCAGGTGGCTGTCGAAAAACTCGGCATTACCAACGCCGATACACAGGTTGTATTCGACAACAATTCTGATAAATAAGTTATTGCGGCAACTCAGCAGATGGCCGCTCCATGCAGAGCTCAATCAGCACACCATTGGTGTGGCGCGGATGCAGAAAACATACCCATTTATTATCTGCCCCTTCTTTAGGCGTCTCATTTAAAAAAATCATACCTGCCGCCTTTAATCTCGCCACTTCTGCATAGATGTCTTTTACAGCAAAGGCAATATGATGAATGCCTTCCCCTTTTTTTTCTAAAAAACGGGCAATGACACCTTCGGAATCTGTACTTTCCAGTAATTCAATTTTTGACTCTCCTGTTTTAAAAAAAGCAGTTTTTACTTTTTCACCAGCAACCTCTTCTGTTTTATAACAGGATGTATGCAGCAGTTGCTCAAACAAGGGTATAGAGACAGACAGATCTCTGACAGCAATGCCGATATGTTCAATTTTTTCCATATTAGTACCGGCGCAGGTAAACGCCTTCAGCAAAATAGAACCTTTTGGGTAATTTAGCGTTCAGCTTTTGTACAAATATCGCAGTATGCTGCAGGTGCCTGTATATCTTGATCATAATGCCACTACCCCCTGCCATCCACAGGTGGTGGAGCGCATGCTGCCTTTTTTCAGTAAGTGGTTTGGCAATGCAGCCAGTCATACGCACTCATTTGGCTGGCAGGCACGCGAAGCCGTTGACATAGCCAGAGAGCAGGTGGCTGCACTGCTGGGTTCGCATGAGCAGGAGATCATTTTTACATCTGGTGCTACAGAGGCCGTTAACCTTGCTATTAAAGGCGTATATGAACGGTATGCCGGCAAAGGCAATCATATCATTACCTGTGTTACCGAACACCATGCCGTACTGGATACCTGCGCCCATCTGGAAAAAAGAGGAGCCCGTGTTACTTACCTGCCGGTAGATGAAAATGGCCTGGTAGACATGCAGGCAATGCAACAGGCCATCGGCAACGACACAATCCTGATATGTATCATGGCGGCCAATAACGAAATCGGCACCCTGCAGCCGGTACGTGAAATAGGGGCGCTGGCCCGCTCAAAAGGAGTACTGTTTTTTACCGATGCTTCACAGGCAACAGGAAAAATATCTCTGCATGTAGAAAACGATCATATCGATCTGCTGGCACTCAGTGCCCATAAATTTTATGGTCCAAAAGGGGTGGGTGCCCTGTATGTGCGGAGGCGGGGGCCGCGTGTCAGCCTCACAGCCCAGATAGATGGAGGCGGCCATGAACGTGGTATGAGAAGCGGCACACTAAATGTACCCGGTATTGTGGGGCTTGGAGAGGCCAGTAGTCTTGTGGCACGCAACCGCGAAGCAGAGATGGCCCGCCTGCAACCCTTGCGCGATCAGCTGGAACAGGCCTTACTGACCATGGGAGGCTGCACGGTGAACGGTCATCCGCAACAGCGTCTGCCCCATATGACTAATATCTCCATTGCCGGAGTGGATGGAAATGCACTGCTTACACGACTGGCCCGGCATATGGCACTTTCGTCAGGATCGGCCTGTACTTCCGCCACACCCGAACCCTCTTATGTACTGAAAGCAATAGGACGCTCTGATGAACTGGCACACAGTTCTTTACGCATGGCTCTGGGTTACTCTACCACACCCGAAGAGATCAATTTCGCCATTGCCCGGATTACCGAAGCGGTAGCGGAATTGAGGCCAGGATCGTTGGCTGCCAATAGAGGCAATGATACCTGAGAAAGCCGAAAAGAAACTAATTTTGCAAACATTCCGGCACGGCCGGCGTTAATACAGATATATATGATGGATTTTACAGTCGATAACGGAATATATGTAAGCGAAAAGGCCCGGGAAAAGGTCTATGAACTTATGAAAGAGCAGGGTTATGGAGATGATCCGGCTTATTTTCTGCGCGTAAGTGTGGTAGGTGGCGGCTGCTCCGGTCTTAGTTATAAAATGGACTTTGATAAGGAGCAAAAGCCCTCTGATCAGGTATTTGAGCACAATGGTCTTAAAGTGGTCACGGATCTTAAAAGCCTGCTCTATCTTGTTAATACCACGCTCGAATACTCAGATGGCCTGAATGGCAAAGGCTTTTATTTTAATAACCCCAATGCCAGCCGTACATGCGGATGTGGCGAAAGCTTTGCTGTGTAAGCAATTGCTGACTCAATGAATAAAATAAAGAACCCCTGCATGACGCGGGGGTTCGTTGTTTATATATGGCTATACTACTTTCGGAGGAGCTGGTGGCGGCGGAGGCGGCTGCTTTACCTTCGGCGGTTTGGGCGGCGGAGGTGGGGGCATGGCAGGTGCTTCGCCATATTTATCATTGAATGCTTTTTTCTCGGCCTCTTTAGACAGGTCATACCTTTCCTGTGTATTATCTTTTTTGATGACAATGGCCACCGTTTTCTGCCATCTTATCGCGCTTACAGATGGATTACGGGTAAAAAACGGGTCAGTATCTCTTACGATAACCGGCGGAGTAAATTTCGTTACATCTGCTTTGGGAGGCGCGGGCGGCGGTGGTGGCGGAGGAGGGTCGTCTTTCTGTGCATTTACAGCCAGCGAAGCTGAAAGCAACAGACTTAGTATACCAAACGTCTTTTTCATAATGCATTTTAGCGTATAGATACCTGATGCGGCCGATTCCATAAGTTTCTGTAAAAAATATTTCTGTTGTGCAACCCTTAAGCCGCCTGATTTCTTAAGTGTGAACGCATTAGTGTATATTAGCACCCGTTTATGTGGTCTGTTTGTAAAAAAGAACTCCGCCAGTTTTTCAGCAGTCTTACCGGCTATATTGCCATCATCGTTTTCCTGTTGGTAAACGGGTTGATGCTATTTGTTTTCCAGGACAATATTCTGGACTTCGGGTATGCCACGCTGGACCGCTTTTTTGAGCTGGCTCCCTGGGTACTGCTTCTGCTGATACCTGCCATTACTATGCGCAGCATATCAGATGAGTTGCGCACCGGCACTTTTGAGATTTTGCAGACACGTCCACTCAGTCGCTGGCAAATTGTAACCGGCAAATACCTGGGCAGCCTGATCGTGGTATTGATTGCACTGCTGCCTACTGTTATTTACTTTTTTTCCGTTCAATCGCTCTCTGCTGATGAAGGCATGGATACTGGTGCAACTATCGGTTCTTATATCGGATTGTTTTTCCTTGCAGCAGTATTTACCGCTATTGGTGTATGTGCCAGCAGTTTTACCAGCAATGCGGTAGTCGCCTTTATTGTGAGCCTTATTGCCTGTGTATTGCTTTATTATGGCTTCCATGCGCTGAGTCTCCTCGCAGCCAGTGCCGGCGGCCTCGATTATTACCTTGAATTGCTGGGTATCGATTTTCATTACCGCAGCATCAGCCGGGGAGTTATCGATACACGCGATATCATTTATTTCCTGAGTATAATACTACTCTTTTTACTGATCACTCACCGTAATCTGGTAAAGCGTTGATATGAAAGCACTGGGAAAAATACTGGACGCTAAGGCCGGATGGCTGGTTCTGCTGGCACTGCTGGTGCTTATTAATTTCGCAGCCTCATTTGTACATACCCGTATTGATCTTACCGAAGAGAAAAGATATACATTAAGCAAACCTACACGTGAGCTGTTCGAAAACCTCGATGGCGAAGTAAAAATAGATGTGTTACTGAAAGGCCAGTTTCCGGCAGGATTCCGTAAGCTGGTAAACAGTGTGGAAGAATTTCTGGATGAATGCCGTGATCTGGGACGGGGCAAAGTAAAAATAAGCTACAACGATCCGCTTGCCGGACTCGATGACTCCACAGCCAAATATACACTCGACTCCATCGCCTATTTCTATGGTATTTCTCCCTTTACCCTGCAGGCTCCCAGCAAGGTAGGAGATGAGTTGAAGCAAAAACTCGTATTGCCTGGTGCCATCATACACTACGGCGATACCAGCATAGCGGTCAACTTCCTTAAAGGCATGCGTGCCTATGGCACTGAGCCGGAGCAAATGGCTGCCCTGTACAACGATGTAGAAGCTACGCTCGAGTATAAGTTTGCCAGCGCCGTGGAGAAAGTAACCACAAAGGAAAAACCACTGGTAGGGTATGCACTGGGTCATGGCGAGGGTTGGGGATACAATGTAAATGATGCAGTCACTACCTTATTCAGCGAATACCGCTTTGATACTGTAAATATCAAAACAAGTCCGGTAATACCCGCTGCTTTTAATGCGCTGGTAATTCTGAAACCGACCATTCCGTTTACTGACGACGAAAAACTGAAGATCGATCAGTATATCATGCATGGAGGCAAAGTGTTCTGGATGATCGATAACATGTATGCCGAGTTTGACAGCCTGTACAAGTCGGGTGGTTTTACAGCGTACGATCGCGCACTTAATCTCGAAGATCAGCTGTTTAAATACGGGGCGCGCCTCAATCACAATCTGCTGCAGGATATGCAGTGTGATAAGTTGCCGCAGCTATCCGGCACTCAGGAGAGCGGGCAGCAGCGCCGCCTGGTAGACTGGCCTTTCTTTCCCATTCTGAATGGTACCAGTCATCCCATCAGCAAGAATCTGGATGGTGTAAGAGCCATGTTCCCCAATACACTCGACACCATTGCCACACCGGGAATTAAAAAAACATTTTTGCTGCGTTCCTCACCCAATGCACGGGTATTGCCGGCACCGGCGATCATCGACTTTGAATATCTTAACATAGCTCCCGACATCCGCCAGTTTACCGTGCGTGATACAGGGGTGGCTGTATTGCTGGAAGGTCGTTTTACCTCAGCCTACAAAAACCGCGTATCCGGCGCTCAGCGCGAAGCGTTGGCTGCTGCCGGACAGCCTTATCTCGATCAGGCCACTCAGCAAACACAAATGATAGTAGTGGCAGATGGCGACATTGCCATGAACCAGTTTAGTCAGCTAAGCGGACCACTGGCCATGGGCGAAAACCTGTTTACTCACTATACCTATGCCAATAAGGAGTTTTATAATAACTCGCTGGAATACCTGCTGAATCCTTCAGGCATTCTTGAAACCCGCGCCAAGAACTTTACCCTGCGCCTGCTCGATCCTGTTAAAACACGTGATCAGAAAACTTTCTGGCAGCTGATTAATATAGCTGTTCCCATCCTGCTGGTATTGCTGAGTGCAGTTGCCTACCAGGCCATTCGCAAACGCCAGTATACGCGTTCCTGATTCACATATACAGGTTACTAAGTTTTATATGGGCAAAAGATAAACGGGCCTTTACCGGCAGTTGCCCCGGCTCCCTTATCTTTGTACCTTATTCTCCCTCATGACACCTGATCAGATTACCTATCTCGTTTTCGGCATTGTGCTGTTGGTTGCCCTCGCGTTCGATCTGGGCCTGATGAGTAAAAAAAATCAAAAAGTAACTATCCGCCAGGCTCTGATGCAGACCTTTTTCTGGGTAGGTCTGGCACTGGCCTTTTTTGTATTCATGTGGCTCGAAAAAGGACAGACCCTGGCACTCGAATACCTGAGCGCCTATCTCATGGAGTGGAGCCTCAGCATTGATAATATCTTTGTATTCATTCTCATCTTTGCTTCGTTTGGAGTTAAGGAAAAACATTATGGCCGCGCCCTGCTCATCGGTATCCTGGCTGCCATTATATTCCGGATACTTTTTATCACCGTAGGTGTGGCGCTTGTCAATGAGTTTCACTGGATATTGTACATTTTTGGAGTCTTCCTGGTATATACCGGATACAAGATGTTTACGGCCAATCACGACGAAGAGTTTGACCCGCACGATACCAAGGTTTACCGCTTTCTGAAAAAAGTACTGCCGCTGGTACCGCATGACGGTAACGGTAAATACTGGATCAGGGAAAATGGTAAGCGCAAGTATACTATCCTGTTTGTAGTGATCCTGATGCTGGCAGCCATCGACCTGGTATTTGCACTCGATTCCATACCTGCCGTAATGGGGATCTCACGTGATAAACTCGTGATCTACACCTCCAACATTTTCGCCGTATTGGGATTACGGTCACTCTTTTTTCTGTTGCGTGGCGCGGTCAGCAAATTTGATTATCTGCAGCAGGGTATTGCTATCGTGCTGGTGTTTATTGGTATAAAAATGCTGGCCGAGCACTGGATAAATGACTGGGTTGACAAGCCCACGCAGGTATTTATTTCACTCGGTGTGATCCTGGTCTGCATTTCCGGATCTATTTTCTACTCCATTTTTATGAAAAAGAAAGGAGTGCCTCCCGATGCAGAAGAGACGGATGAAAAAAGTGTTTACTAATCACTGATAATATAAACGGTGAATTGTGCGGTATACTACAGATCATATTGCCCGTATACTGGGTATTACCACAAGTCTTCCTGGGCATCCGGTAGACTACCTGCTGCTTGATAGCCGTAAGGTACAGGTACCGGGGCTGGCGCTCTTTTTTGCCCTGCATGGTCCGCGGCGCGATGGTCATCAATTCATTCCTGAATTATATAAAGCCGGTGTACGCAGTTTTGTCATTAGCCAGGCGATAGATAAAACTGCTTTTCCTGAAGCAGCTTTTATTGAGGTGACCGATGTGGTAACGGCATTGCAGCAACTCGCTGCTTACCACCGCAGCCGGTTTGATATTCCCGTCATCGGCATTACTGGCAGCAATGGTAAGACCATCGTAAAAGAATGGCTATACCAATGTCTGCAGCCGGATCATACAATAGTAAGAAGTCCTAAAAGTTATAATTCGCAGATTGGCGTGCCATTGAGTGTGTGGCAAATGGATACCTGGCACCAGCTGGGCATTTTTGAAGCCGGTATTTCAGAACCGGGTGAAATGGAGAAACTGGAGCCGGTAATCAGGCCCACACTGGGTGTACTCACCAATATTGGCGAAGCACATAGTGAAGGTTTTACCAGCCAGCAGCAAAAGCTGGAAGAAAAATTAAAACTCTTTACTCACTGCAGCATAGTGCTGGGTCGCGAAAAGGATCTGGCTGTCTATAAGGACAGTCTGAAAAACCAGGCCAATGCGCCCGTTGTGCTCACCTGGGGCGATACAGCCCGGAGCGATTTGCAGGTCAAAGCGCGTGAACAAAGAAATGATCATACCTGGCTGCGGCTATGCACTGGTGCCCACGAAATGGAATATACTATTCCGTTTACAGACGAAGCATCGGTAGAAAATGCCATCACCAGCATTTTCGTTTTGCTGCAACTGGAAGTACCACCCGCAATGATAGCGCAGCGGCTGCTGACACTGCAGCCGGTTGATATGCGTCTTGAGTTAAAGAAAGGCATTAACCAATGCACACTTATCAATGACAGCTACAGTGCAGATATCAACTCACTTCAGATAGCGCTTAATTTCCTCGATCAGCAATCAGGCGGTACTCGCAAAACAGTCATTCTTTCTGATCTGTTGCAGAGTGCCCGCAGCGATGCCAACCTGTACGCAGATATTTTAGATTACCTGAAACAGCATAACGTATCGCGGCTGATTGGTATTGGCCCGCATATCACACGCGCGTTGCAGGATGCTACAGCACCGGGTATGCAGATCGGCCTGTTTGAAAGTACGCACGATTTTATACAGCAATTTCTTTCCACACAGCATAAGGAAGAAACTATCCTGATCAAAGGAGCCCGTGTGTTTGGGTTTGAACAGATCGTTGCATTACTGGAGCAGAAGGTGCATCAGACAGTACTGGAAATAAATCTCAATGCGATAGCTCATAATGTGCGCGTATATCAGCGTCAGCTGAAACCATCTACGCGTATGATGGCTATGGTCAAAGCATTTGCTTATGGCAGTGGCGGCGCAGAGATAGCCGGAATTCTTCAGTATCATAAAGTGGATTATCTGGGAGTGGCTTATGCCGATGAAGGAGCTGAACTGCGGCGTTCGGGTATATTATTACCTATCATGGTCATGAATCCGGAGGAAACAGCTTTTGAATCAATCGTTGAGTATAATCTGGAACCAGATCTGTATTCGCCTACCATGCTGCAAGCGTTTGAAAAATTTCTGGATCATGAAGGGCGGCAGGACTACCCGGTGCATATAGAAATAGAAACCGGCATGAACCGGCTGGGCTTTGCCCTGTCTGATGTGCCTGCGCTGGCGGAACGGTTGCAGCAAAGCAAAAGATTACGCGTACAATCTGTTTTTTCACACCTCGCTGCCAGCGAAGACCCGGCCCAGGATGCGTATACGTTGCAGCAGTTTGAACGGTATCAGCAGGCGGTTGCCATTTTAACGGAGAAGATAGGCGCTGGATTTATCAGACATATATCCAACTCTGCAGCCATTTTCAGGCTGCCGCAGTTGCAACTGGATATGGTACGTCTGGGCATTGGACTGTATGGCATCGACAGTGCACAGGCGCATCAGGCGTGGTTGCATCCCGCAGCCGCACTCAAGACAACCATTGCCCAGATAAAACAACTTTCGGCCGAAGAAACAGTCGGCTATAACCGCCGCGGGCGATTGCAGCAGCCTTCCACCATTGCCACCGTGCGTATAGGATATGCCGATGGCTATTCGCGCCGTCTGGGGAATGGGGTGGGAAAAATGCTGGTAAATGGACAGCTTGCTCCGGTAATCGGGTCTATCTGTATGGATATGACCATGGTGGACATTACCGGCATTGCGAATGTGCAGGAAGGTGATGAAGTGCTTGTATTCGGTCCCGGCCTTCCCATCCAGGATATGGCCGCCTGGGCAGGTACCATTCCCTATGAGATCATGACCGGCATTTCGCAGCGTGTAAAACGAGTTTATTTCGAAGAATAGAAAGGTCTAATGATTCGTTAAATCAACTGTAATTGCTTCCTGATCATGCTTTTCGGGCCTTTTGAGGCCGGGCAAATGTTGCCCGGTAATCAGCTAGCAATAGAGTTCTGGCCTATATTTGCTGACTAAACGAAAGTAGGTGAAGCTTAGAAACGTAATCCTGATCATTGCCCTGATCATTCTGGGAGACCAGATACTGAAAGTATGGATCAAAACCAGCTATGGCTTTGGCCATGTGACCAATGTGATGGGATTGAACTGGTTCAAACTTTATTTCATAGAAAATAAAGGGATGGCCTGGGGTTGGGAGTTTGGTGGTGAATGGGGCAAGATGCTGCTCACTCTCTTTCGCCTTGCGGCCGTAATCTTTGGAACCTGGTACCTGGGACGCATCGTAAAACAGAAGTACAGCCGCGGATTCATTATCTGTGCCGCATTGATCTATGCCGGAGCATTGGGCAACCTGATTGATAGCATGTTTTATGGAATGATCTTTTCCGAAAGCGATTATGGTGTGGTGGCCAGCGCTTTTCCCAAGGAAGGCGGTTATGCCGGATTTCTGCATGGCAGGGTGGTAGACATGCTTTATTTCCCGATGGTGAAATCACATTTCCCCTCCTGGCTGCCATTCATAGGAGGAGAGGAGTTCGAGTTTTTCAGCCCGATTTTTAATATCGCCGATGCGTCTATTTCTGTAGGCGTGATCACGCTCTTTATTTTCCAGAAACGTTTTTTCAAAAAACAGGACCAGCACGAAGTACATCCCACAGCAGAAACAAGTGCACAGGTATCAGACAACTCGCAGGTGCTTTAAGTGCTGTATACAACAACTGAAATTAATTTAAATACTAAAAAGTCCGCATTCGCGGACTTTTTTTACGATATGAGAATGCTCAGGAATGTAGTTATTCATAATGGTTAAACCACTCGTTGCCCTGGGGATCTTTCTGATCGAGTGGCGGGGACGCTCAGTCAGCGGCTGCGTTGGCTCCTGGTAAGGATGACGCATGGGATACACGCGCAGCTCTTCATTGTTTTTCCTTTGACCTGTCAGCAATGATTGCAGATAGGGCGATTGCTGCGAAAGATCGGGCTGCCTCATGGCTTTTTCCACAGCTTTGAGAGGATAGGCGGCAAAGTAGGCAGATGACTTAACAGTATTCTTCATAGACACGGATTTTGTAAAAGGATAATGGACTTCTGATTGCCAAGATAGAGCAGGAGTAGCCGTATTTACAAGGTACAGGCAGCAAAAAGAAAAGGGAGATCGTAGATCTCCCTTTGGGGTGTATGGTAAAAATCCGATTAACTGAGTTTCCCTACCATGTTGGCCGGTATCACCCACTGATCAAATTCTTCGGGAGTAACATAGCCCAGTTTTACCGCCATTTCTTTAAGGGTTGTACCTTCCTTATGGGCTTTTTGCGCAATTTCCGCGGCTTTATAATAACCGATCCTGGTATTGAGCGAAGTGACCAGCATGAGCGAGTTTTCTACATGCTTGCGTATATTGGCTTCTATAGGTTCAATACCTGCAGCACAACGCTCTGTAAAGGATACACAACCATCGCCAATGAGGCGGGCACTGTGCAGGAAGTTGTAGATCATTACAGGCTTGAACACATTGAGTTCAAAATGTCCGTTGGCACCACCAATACCTATAGCCACATCATTTCCCATAACCTGTGCCGCAATCATAGTGAGCGCTTCACACTGAGTGGGGTTTACTTTACCGGGCATGATAGAAGAACCAGGTTCATTATCCGGAATGAAGATCTCTCCAATACCGCTGCGGGGGCCACTTGAAAGCATACGAATGTCGTTGGCAATTTTCATCAGGCTGACGGCGACTGTTTTGAGCGCCCCATGCGCTTCCACAATGGCATCGTGTGCAGCGAGAGCTTCAAATTTGTTTTCGGCCGTTACAAAAGGCAGTCCGGTAAGACGGGCAATATGTGCAGCTACATTTTCAGAATACCCTTCGGGAGTGTTGATGCCGGTACCAACAGCTGTACCGCCCAGTGCCAGTTCACTCAGGTGAGGCAGTGTATTGCGGATAGCTTTCAGCCCATGGTCCAGTTGTGATACATACCCGCTGAACTCCTGACCCAGGGTGAGCGGAGTGGCATCCATAAAATGGGTGCGTCCGATCTTCACCACATTCATGAATTGTTTGCTCTTGGCAGCCAGTGTATCACGCAGCTTCTCAATACCGGGAATGGTTGTTTCAATCAGTATTTTATATGCTGCAATATGCATGGCAGTAGGAAACGTATCGTTTGACGACTGCGATTTGTTGACATCATCGTTGGGATGCAGGAATTTTTCTTTGTCAGTAAGCTGGCCACCCTTTAACACATGACCACGGTAAGCCACTACTTCATTTACGTTCATATTGCTTTGTGTACCGCTACCGGTTTGCCAAACTACAAGAGGGAAATAAGCGTCCAGTTTGCCCTCCAGTATTTCATCGCAGACCTGTCCGATAAGTGCTGCCTTCTCAGCAGGCAGTACACCTGCGTCCTGATTGGTAAGGGCAGCGGCTTTTTTAAGATAGGCAAATGCACGAATGATCTCTTTCGGCATTTTATTAATATCCTGGGCAATCTGGAAGTTTTCGATACTACGCTGGGTCTGGGCACCATAATAAGCATCAGCGGGCACTTTTACCTCGCCCATGGTGTCTTTTTCAATTCTGAAATCCATATGGAAGGGTTGACAGAAGGATGAATAAATAAATTGGCGGGGCAAAGGTACAGCAATTGCTTCTTCCATGGCTTACACAGATAAATCCATTCTGACCTTTCAAATAGAGTCCATCTATGGTGATGGGGAAGGCAGCACCTATAGTTTGCAATCGTTTGCCTGATTTTATGCCGATATCATGCCCGCCGGGTCTCATGGCTTATTTTTAACAGGTAAATGACTGTCATATGAAGATACTTATCAGCCTCATCATGCTGCTGTTGCTGGCTGGTTGCGGCGCATCACCCAAAAACGCCCCGCCCACCGGCACCATAGAAAACCTCATCCTGATCACTACAGATGGCTTGCGCTGGCAGGAGGTTTTTGGAGGCCTGGATTTGGATCTTACTGCCAATAGCCGGTTCAATGAAGGTGATAGTAGTTATATCATGAATAAATATGGAGGAGCAACAGCAACCGAACGCCGCCAGCGCCTGATGCCCTTTCTCTGGTCAACCATAGCCGGCCAGGGTCAGCTGTATGGCAACCGCTGGCTCGGCAGCTCGGTTGATAATGCCAATCCATACTGGTTTTCCTACCCAGGGTATAGTGAGCTGCTCACTGGTTATGCCGATACGGCAATTAATAGCAATGACTATCCGGCTAATCCGCATGTGACCCTGCTTGAATTTTTTAACCGGCAGAAAGGCTGGCATGGTAAGGCGGCGGCCTTCGGTGCCTGGCAGGCTTTTGACCGAATCATTAACGAAGAAAGAAGCGGTATTCCTGTAGCAAGTGCTCTTGATACATTTGGAGGTAAACAGCCTACAAACGCAGAGCTGCTGCTCAACCTGATGCACCAGGATGCCTATAAGCCCTGGCACGATCACGAATGTTTCGATGTATTTACTCACTATGGTGCCCGGGAGTATCTGCACACCCGCCAACCCCGGCTGCTTTATATAGCATATGGTGAAACGGATGAATGGGCACATGCCGGCCGTTATCGCTCTTATCTCGATGCAGCACACCAGGTAGATAAATGGATTGGAGATATCTGGAATTATATTCAATCAGATCCGCACTACAAAGACAAAACAGCTATCTTCATTACTACTGATCACGGACGTGGCGACAGTATTAAAACACAGTGGACCAGTCACGGCAGCGGCATTGCGGGTGCATCACAGATCTGGTTTGCTGTGCTGGTACCCGGTATGACCACAACAGGAGAAATAAAAGGGGGCGCGCCATTGTATCAGCAACAGCTGGCACAAACCATGGCCGGTTTGCTGGGCTATACATACAGCGCCAGGCACCCCATTGCACCCGGTATACCACTTATTAATAATAAAAAATAAAGTCTCAAATAGCTGAACCGACAAATCTTCAACGTATGAATAAAAAACTCTTACTGTGTCTGATGCTGATGCTGCTCATGATTGGCAGCCAGGCGCAAACCTATACTCCCGCGCCGTCTAATGTGGAAGCCCGCCATCAGTTTCAGGATATGAAATATGGCATGTTTATTCACTGGGGACTTTCCAGTACACTGGGCGATGGTGAATGGGTGATGAACAACCGCAACATAAAAGTGGAAGATTATAAACGCTTGCTAAACGTATTTAACCCGGTTGATTTTGATGCGGCCAAATGGGTAGGTGCAGCAAAAGCAGCAGGTATGAAGTACATCGTATTCATTACCCGCCACCACGATGGCTTTTCAAACTGGGATACCAAACAGTCTGACTGGAAGATCACCAATACGCATTATGGAAAAGATGTGCTGAAGATGCTGGCCGATGAGTGTAAAAAGCAGGGAATAAAACTGGGGCTATATTATTCCACGCTCGACTGGTTCCGGAGCGATTATCCTTACGAAACCGGGCGTACCGGTAAGGGCACAGGCCGTACACAAAAAAGTAATTACGCATCCTATCTGCAGTTCATGAAAAATCAGCTTACGGAGCTGCTTACCAATTATGGCGACATCATGTCGATCTGGTTTGACGGACATTGGGATCAGACCAATCCCGAAGGTCATGCTGACCGCAGTTCCCGTATAGACTGGAAGTATGAAGAAATCTATTCATTGATCCACAAGCTGCAGCCGCAGTGTATGATTGGCAACAACCATCACCTGACTCCTTTTGCCGGCGAGGATTTTCAGATGTTTGAACGCGATCTGCCGGGAGAAAATAAGTCTGGTCTGAGCTTTCAGACAGCTTCTGATGAACTGCCTCTGGAAACATGTGAGACCATCAATGGCTCCTGGGGATATAATATTACCGATCGTAACTATAAAACGGTAACACAGGTGGTGCAACTGCTGGCAGGCGCAGCCGGCCGCAATGCCAACCTGCTGCTCAATGTAGGTCCAATGGCCAGTGGTGTGATACAGGCAGAGTTTGTTGATACACTCGCTGCTGCAGGCAAATGGCTGGAGAAATACGGCGAGAGTATCTATGGTACCCGTGGCGGTCCGCTTACACCACAGTCATGGGGTGTAACAACACAAAAAGGACAGATCACCTATATTCATCTGTTTAAACAGCCGGCTGAAGGTACTATACTTATACCAGGCAGTAAGCTGAAAGTAAAACAAGTGCGCGTGCTGGGCCAGGATACTATAGTAAAATTTAAGGTCACCAAAGAAGGCGTATTGATCGAAACCGGAAATGTACAGCTTGCCGGCCCTGATACCGTGATAGCGCTGGAACTGCGTTGATATTTTACTAACAAGACAATGATGTTGTACAAAACAATAAAGGCAGCAGGATTGGTTTGCATGCTGTCGATGGCAACTATTGCAAAGAGCCAGCTTCCTGTAGTGCCTGCAGCCGCGGACCAGTTGCAATATACTGACTGGCTGGTGCAGCCCGTGACTACCAGGGCAGGTATATATACCAATACCGCCGGCGATGAGCTGATTCTATACAATGGATTGCTGAAACGCAAGTTTTCGCTGCGTCAGAATCTTGTCTGTACAGAGTACCGCAATATGCGCAACGGGCAGCAATTATTGCGTGCCGTATCGCCCGAAGCGGGACTGGTCATCAATGGTCAGTCTTATGCAATTGGCGGCTTGCGCGGCCAGAGGGAGAAGGCTTATCTGCAGCCGCAATGGATAGACTCGTTGCAAAAAGGAGCCACAGATTTTGTATACGAAAAAACGGAGACAGCGCCCATTACCCATGCAGTACAGTGGAAACAGCAGGGCTGGTGGATGCCGCCGGCGGCGCCTGCAAAGGGCATCGAAGTGAGATTTGTATTTAAAAGTCCATTACCACAATGGAAAGCTTTGCAGGTAAACGTACATTATGCTATCTATGAAGGCATACCTCTGCTGTGCAAATGGGTGAGCCTGGTAAATGGTACGGGAGAGGCGGTTAAACTTGATCGGATAAAGAATGAAATTCTTGCACTGGTGGAAGAAGAAAGTGCAGTAGTGGGCAGCCCCGCTCAAATGAAAAAACCACAGGGCATATATGTTGAAACAAATTATGCATTCAACAATGCTATGCGCTACAGCATCAGCGACCAGACTACACACTGGTTTACCGACTCTTCTTATACTTCGCAGGTCAACTACAACTATGAGACCCCCTGCATACTGGAAGTATATCCTGATAAGGCGCCCGGCATATGGCTGCAACCCGGCGAAACATTTACCTCTGTACGCAGTTATGAATTGCTGATGGATAGTTATGATCGCGAGCGGAGAGGACTGGCTGTACGGAAAATGTATAGAATGATAGCGCCATGGATACTGGCTAATCCTGTTTTTATGCACCTGGTAAGTAAAAACGATGATGAGGTCCGAACCGCTATTGATCAATGTGCCGCTACAGGGTACGAAGCAGTGATTCTGAGTTTTGGCAGTCACTGCAACATGGAAGATACGGCTGCAGCTAATCTGCAGCGCTGGAAAGGGCTGGCTGATTATGCACATGGCAAAGGAGTAAAAATAGGCGGCTATGCACTGTTCAGCTCAAGGCGTATCAGCGATGCCGATGATGTGATCAGCCCCGTAACAGGTAAACCCGGTGGAGCATTTTTTGGAAATGCGCCCTGTTTTGGCAGCTACTGGGGACTGGGTTTTCGGGATAAAATCAAACATTTTTTTACAAGTACCGGCTTCGATATATGGGAAAATGATGGTCCATATCCCGGCGACGTATGTGCTTCTACACAACACCCGGGACACAAAGGCCTGGATGATTCGCAATGGAGGCAAATGGAAATTCAGAAAGAGTTATATCGCTGGCTCAATGAACGCGGCGTATACATCAACGCACCTGACTGGTATTTCCTCGATGGTACGCATAAGATTGCTATTGGCTACCGCGAAGTAAATTTTTCGCTGCCACGGGAAAATCAAAAAATACTCAACCGGCAAAATATTTATGATGGCACCTGGGAAAAAACTCCGTCAATGGGCTGGGGCTTTGTACCACTTACCCGTTACCAGGGCGGCGGACCCGAAGCCATCCTCGAGCCGCTGCAGGATCACCTGGCCGATTATGTGCAGCTGATGATACAATACTATGGTGCCGGTGTGCAGGCCTGTTACCGCGGACCACGCCTCTACGATTCAGAGAAAACCAAAGAGGCCGTGCAGGCAGTGATCAGTTGGTATAAAAAATACCGTACGATCCTGAATGCAGATATCATACATCTGCGCCGCGCCGATGGTCGTGACTGGGATGGAATCCTGCATGTGGATCCTGCAAGACCACAACGCGGCTTAATGATGTTGTATAATCCTCTGCCGGTTGCCATTACGCGTGCCATCAAAGTACCACTGTATTATACCGGTCTTGCAGATCAGGTCCGTATCAGGGAGAAAGAGGGTGCGGCCAGGCTGATGAAACTGGATAGAAATTATGAAATCAGCCTTACAGTACAATTGCCGGCCAATGGTTATACCTGGTTTGTGCTGGAGAAGCCTTTAGAATAATTTCTGAAGGCTATAGGCTTTATTGATTCCCGGGAGAATTTTTATACAGGATCAGGTTTTTGCCAACAGTATAACAATACAGACTGGAAGGAATAAAGTCAAATAAAATATCATTGATTTCACCGCGGGTAGACTCATCTATTGTTGTGATAGTAGCGGATTTCATTTCGTGAAGATGACCGAAATGAATGAGATTTTTTAGCCGGTTATGATCTGATATACTTTTGTTACTCCATTTTATTTCAACGATCCATTTTGGCTTCTGTTCGGCATCTAAAAACACAATATCTACTTCCCCATTCTGCCATCTGGCGTAATAAAGCGGATAAATGGAGTGTTGCCACTGGGAAAAAATTGCTGTTTCAACCAGATTTCCCATTAACGGGTCACCATCTTTAATAGGGGAGAATAAAGCACACCTGAGCGATGGGTTGGTAAGATATATTTTGAAAAAGTTTGCACGTTTGAATTTTTTACCGTTTTGATCAACCCTGTTTACAATTGTAATCAGGAATGCTGCCTGCAAATAGCTTATATATTTTTTAATTGTATTTTTAGAAACCCCTGATGAACTGGCGATTGACTCAAGCGACATTTCGCAGCCGGTGTTGTAAGCTATATAGGTAAAAAGAGAGTTAAGTTCCTGGATGTCTTCAATACCATAAAGAAGTGGCAAGTCACGCATTAGCACTTTATCTATGATGTCATTTCTTATATAGCGTCCGGGATCTGACTGAATAGTTGTGGAGAGTGAAACTTCCGGGTAGCCACCAAAATTTATATAATCAATGAAATGTTCGTTTAGTTTTTTTATGTCGTTGGTTGTGTAAAAGAGCTGTTCCTCATGTGCTGAGCTACGTTCAACATCTTCAGTAATGCTGATATCAATTTTTTTAAGTTGCAGGTATTCCTGAAAGGTCAGTGGGGGTAAAATGAAATCAGTAAAACGACCGGCACCTGATTCCGTACTTTTTAATTTTAAAGCAGCGGCGGCTGAACCGGAAACAATGAATTTTATCTTTTTATATGAATCAACCAGCGATTTAAGGTGTAGTTCCCAGTTTTTTAAGTATTGAATTTCATCAAAAATCAGGAAAAGCTCACTATCGGCGGAGTTGCCCGAAGCTGCCAGGTAAAACTGTAGTAATTCTTCGAGACTTATGCCATTGTAAATAGGCGTTTCTACCGAGAGGTAGCAAATTTTTTGTGGATTTATGCCCTGTTCAATAAGACCCTGAATACAATGAAAAAGTAAAACAGTTTTACCAACCCGCCGGGGCCCCATAAGAATAAGTGCACGTTGCACACTTCTATCCCCTATTAATGAGAACAGGCGTAAATAATAAGCTCTTCGGGTTAATTGCGAATAGTATTCTTCGATTCCTCCGGTTTCCCACCAGGGATTCTCAAACCGCATTCTTTGCAGTATCTGGTCTGGCGAAAATGGAATTTTCATGATAAAGCTTTTGTTTCACGAATTTATAAAATAAGATCAGACATTTGATCTTATTTTATTTTTTGTATATAATCTTTTGATAAATAGCATTTTATCTTTATTAAATAAAAACAGCAGTCAAAAAAAATACTGAAAAATCCACTTTCCAACTCAAAAAATGATAATTAAATATGTTTCACGATTATATATATCCAATTAAAATATAGAAACCTAAACGTTTATATTTTATTCTATAATATCGGCAGCAAAGTGAATATTTATTTCCATGATCCAGCCAATAATAACTCGTAGAAATGTGGCTTATTTAATTATCTTGAATGTTTAAATTCTTTTTGAACATGAGCACCAATCGTCGCGAATTTATTCAGCAATTATCAGGTCTTGCCTTAGGTGCGGCCGGCCTTTCTGCTTTCGGTACATCTGCCATTGCAGGAACGCCAGCTGCCAAACCTTTTTTTGAAATATCACTGGCGCAATGGTCATTGCATAAAGCGCTTTTTGCAAAAAAACTGGACAACCTCGATTTTCCGGCAAAAGCCCGCAAGGATTTCGATATTTCTGTAGTGGAGTATGTAAATCAGTTTTTCAAAGACAAGGCGAAAGACACAGGCTATCTCAATGAACTGCTTAAACGTTGCAAGGATAATGGGGTTCGTAATCATCTTATTATGATTGATGGTGAGGGCGATCTGGGTTCTACAGATAAAGCCGCTCGTAATAAAGCGGTCGAGAACCACTACCAGTGGGTTGATGCAGCGCACCACCTCGGCTGTGCCACCATCCGCGTGAATGCTGCCGGCAATGGTACCCGCGAAGAGGTAGCTGCTGCGGCTGTTGATGGACTGGGTCGCCTGGGTGAATATGGAGAAAAAGCCGGCATCAATGTGATCGTTGAAAATCATGGCGGCTATTCTTCCGATGGCGGATGGCTGTCGGGGGTAATGAAGCAGGTAAATAAAAAGAATGTAGGCACCCTGCCCGATTTTGGTAATTTCTGTATCAAACGGGAGCCGGGCAATTGGGAAAAATGTATTGAAAGTTATGACCGCTACCAGGGTACAAAAGAACTAATGCCTTATGCCAAAGGTGTAAGTGCCAAATCATACGACTTTGATGAAGCCGGCAATTGTATTGAAACTGATTATATGAAAATCCTTAAAATAGTAAAGGATAGTGGTTTCAAAGGCTATGTGGGCATCGAGTATGAAGGCAGTAAACTGGGTGAGGAGGAAGGTATCCGCGCCACCAAAGCCCTGCTACAACGAGTTGCTGCCAAATTGAGCTAAATAATTCCCTACTCAGTTCTGATATTGGTCACCGGATTTTTGCGTGCCGTACGTATCGCCTGTATACTTACCGTAAAAAGGGCAATGATGGTCACGGCCATACCCGACAGGAAAAAGATACTCCAGTGCAGTGGTATGCGGTACGCAAAATCTGTGAGCCAGCGGCTGCTGGCCATATAAGCTACCGGCATGCCAATAAGAAGTGATATCAGCAGCATCCATGCAAAATCTTTCGATAGCATCGTAGTGATACGCACTACCGAAGCACCGAATACTTTGCGAATCCCCACCTCTCGGGTGCGTTGTGCGGCAGCAAAAGCACTGAGTGCATAAATACCCAGCAATGCAATGAGCGTAGAGATAATAGCAAGGCACATTGTGATAATCCCAAACCGTTTATACTGGATCAGCATACGGCCAAATTCTTCATCGAGCCATTTATAGCGCAGCGGAAATGCCGGTTCTGTTTTTTTCCATAATGCATTTAACTGCTCTACCGTCTGTGCGGCACCGGCGGCTTTTACTTTTACCAGGATATGATCATAACCACGCAACATACCTTCTTCCGCTCCTGCTATGAAGATACCTGGTGATACAGTGCGGGTATAACCGGCAGAAAAATTGTCTTTTACAACACCTATAACGGTGTAATCACGCAGTAGATAATTGACCCGCTGACCAATAGGGTTTACAACACCCAACTGCCGGGCAGCAGTTTCGTTGATCACAGCCGCATTTACGGTATCAAGCCCGTATTGATCGGAGAAACTGCGGCCGGCAACCAGTTTCATCCCCAATGTTTCGAAATAATCGAAATGAACATAGTCAAAGAACCACGATAACTCACGGCCCATAAAGTTGGCTTCCTGCTCAGCAACCGAAGGCTGGCCGGGATAAAACACCGTGGCAGTAACTTTCTCCACACCCGGCACCTCCAGTAGTTGTTTTTTTAATTCCGGCCAGCGATACCCGGGTTCGCCAATGCTGAGCAATTCTTTGTTGGCAGGAGTAAGTACTAATACCTGGTCGCTATCGAAGCCGCGGTCATGCTGCTGCATAAAACGAAGCTGCAGGGTCACAACAGCCAGTATGGTCATAAAAGCTGCAGAGATAGTAAATTGAACAACCAGTAGCGCATGACGCAGCAGTTTTCCTTTTATGGTGCGTGTGATATTGCCCTTCAGCACAGAAGCAGGCTGGAAAGAAGAAAGTATAAACGCAGGATAGATACCTGCTATAAGTGTAACAGCCAGAACAATCAGGGGTATTTGCCAGAGCAGTGCCTGACTGGCTTTATTGTTTTGCAGATCCCAGAGCTGCAGATCCATCGCAAACTGGGTATTGATAACCTGAAGCAGCCAGGAACAAAGCCCAATAGCCAGCAGGAGAGCTGCCAGTGTTTGCACCGTAGCTTCGGCCATAAACTGAATGATAAGCTGCCGGCGTGTGGCACCCATCACTTTACGCACGCCTGTTTCCTTTGCTCTTCTGCCTGCACGGGCCACGCAGAAATTCGTATAGTTGATGGCTGCAAGTATCAGGATAAGACCGGCAGCGAGTGAAAAATAATAAAGTGGTTTTTCGTTACCTTTTTTAGCATCATATACCGGATGGTTGGCCGCATCATCACGCCAGCCACTGGCCCGGGGATCGAGATGGATAGAAGCAACAGGCTCGAGGAAAACAGCTGTATTGGATACCCCTGCATACTGATTGAGCCAGCCCGCCATGTCTTTACCAGGAGCCGGAATGTTTTTGTTGTTGCCACTTCGGTTAGAAAACTGGTAAGCCGCTTCACGCTCAAGAAATAACTGACCCGCTTTTTGCTCAATAGCTTTTAAAGGAGCACCTGTTTTCGTTTTTACATAGGTCTGGAATATTCTGCGACCCCAGCGCTGCGGATCACTGTTGAAAAATGACAGGCAGATATCGAAATTGAGGTGTGAGGGACCGGTCTTGCTGAAAACACCTGTGATCGTATAGGTACGCGGCTCCTGGTAGCCGGTACTGATACTAATCGTTTTCCCTACAGGATTTTCTTTTCCGAAATATTTTTTACTGAGATCCCCGCTGATAGCCGCCTGCTGAGGTTTATTAAGTGCACTGCCCGCATGTCCCCATGTAAATGAATACGGAAAAACGTTAAAGAAACTACTATCGGCTAAGATGATCTTTTTTTCATAAAAACGACTGCCACCTGTTTCCACGAGTTGTTCTCCCTGCTCCACAATGCGGGTTACGCCTTCAATATTGCTTAACTCCTGATTTATTTCGGTACCCAGTGAATAGGGTGTCCAGAAAAGCTCACTTTTTTCACCATTATCCGTTTTGCTGATGCCTATCCGGTATACCTGGCTGAGCGAGGCATCCCAGCGATCATAACTTCTTTCATGGTTTACAAAAACCAATACGGTAATAAATACAGCCAGCCCTATTGCCAGACCACTGATAGACAGAAAAGCATACAGTTTATCGCGTACAATATTTCGCCAGGCAATTCGGAAATAGTTGGTGAGCATGCTGATGGTGTTGGTGGTAATGAATTGGTTAAACGGTCATCATTTCTTTAACGAAAACAATACCATAAACTCAATACACTGGCTATCAATCTTAATTGTATTACCTGTGAACAGTTGGTTGTTCGTTTTTGATACAGATACAGTTCGTAAATGAGTCAGCAGGCAAACCTGTCATTTTAAATAAATATGATCGCGCAGCCGGATATCGGCACTGGATGCACCAATCATGATCCGGATGGCGCCAGGTTCCCAGGCCCATTGCATGTCTTTATTGAGCAGACGAAAACTGGCAGCGGGCAATGTAAACTGTATGGTCTTTGTTTCGCCAGGTGTCAGCATAATACGTTCAAATGCCTTTAGTTCCTTTACAGGTCTTGCAACAGACGCCAGTTCATCGCGTGTATACAACTGTACTACTTCATCACCGGACCGGTGGCCGGTATTGGTTATATCGCAGCTCACGAGCAATATGCCATTGCTGTCGAGCGAAGCAGTATTGAAGCGAAGATTACTGTATGAAAATGTGGTATAGCTAAGGCCAAATCCAAAAGGGAAAAGCGGCTGTCCGCTTAAATTGATATAGTCATCGCCCCGTCCCGTAGGCTTGTGGTTGTATACAAGGGGCAGCTGCGCCTCTGCCAGCGGGAAGGTTACGGGCAGTCGCCCTGCGGGGTTATATTTTCCGCTGATGATGCCGGCTACAGCATCACCTCCGGTTTCACCAGGGTACCATATATCAACTATGGCATCCACATCATCAATCCAGTTGGTCATGGTAATGGCACTGCCGCCAACGAGAACTACGATGACCGGTTTGCCGGTGGCGGCAACGGCACGGATCAGTTTTTCCTGCCTGCCGGGCAATTGCAGCGATGCCCGGTCATTAAATTCACCCTCCTCAATACCTGCCACTACTATGGCAATATCACTGCGGCGCGCCAGTGCTACCGCTTCCGCAATTTTCTGTTCGCTGCTGTCTTTTACATTTACATCCCAGATAAGGCGAAACCAGGCATTGCCACTGGGTTCATAGTATTCAACACGTATATCATATGCTTTTCCTTTTTCAAAATAAAATGGCACAAGGCGTGTATGATAAGATTGTTTCTGCCAGTTATCGATCAGCAGGCGGTTATTGATATAGAGACGATAGCCATCGTTGCCATCTATACCAATATTAAATCGGCCGGTCTGTGGTGCGGTGATCTTACCTGACCAGCGGGCAGAAAAGAAATCGTAATTGATTTTTTCAGGGTCAGGAGAAAATAATGTCCATTGAAAGCGAATATCCGCATCTACTCTTGTAAGGGCCGGTTTGCCGGCGAGCGAAGCATTATTGTAATATTCCCCCATTAAACCCTGCTTCTTTTCTCCTCCAATGGTAGTATTTAATGCAGCGGAGGGAACAAATGTCCACAGTTGATGATGCCTGCCGGGACCAGGCGCATACTGTATGCGTGCTGCATTTCCGGCAATTTTTCGTAATCCATCCAGTATGGAGATCTTGTCATTACCCGGCCCGCTATATCCTCCCAGCCGGGCTTCGACCGCATCGGTGCCAATTACAGCAATACGCGATGAAGTGGCGGTGAGCGGGAGTATATTTTTTTCATTTTTTAATAAAACAATCGAACGTTCAGCGGCTTCGCGGGCCAGTATGCGATGATCGTTGAGGTTAAGACCACGCAGCAGATCATCGTTCATATACGGCTGTTCGAAGAGGCCGAGCTCAAATTTTACCCGTAGTACTCTTGATACAGCGCTGTCAATAGCCTGCGAAGAAATGCTTCCGTCGAGATAAGGAGGTATGAAGAGTGAATGGTGATCATATGCTGTCTGAAACATCACATCCTGGCCATTTTCAACAGACTGTTTACCGGCCTGTGCATAATTGGCGGCGGTAAAATGAAGTACATTGGCACCTCCGGTGGCACCTGCGTCGGATAAGGTAAAGCCCCGAAAGCCCCATTCCTGCCTCAGTTTTTTATTGAGCAGCCAGTCATTTGCACTGCAGGGAGAGCCATCGAGGGAATTGTAGGCGGTCATCAGGCTGCGGGCACCGCCCAGTTGCACGAGGGCTTTAAAGGGCGCGAGATAGGTTTCTTCGAGCAGCCGTTCATTATAATGAATGGGGTAACTATCACGTCCGCCTTCTCCATGGTTTACCGCAAAGTGTTTGGGGGTTGTGACAACACCGCGCTGTTCGAACGCGCGCACAAAGGCCAGGCCCATTTGCGTGGTGAGGTAAGGATCTTCTCCATAGGTTTCTTCCACGCGGCCCCAACGCACATCTGTAGCCAGGTTTACTACCGGAGACAGGATATGACGGATGCCTCTTGCTTTTGTTTCAGTAGCAATAGCAGTAGCCACTTTTTGCATCAGCAACGTATCCCAGGTAGCAGCCAGTGCTATTGCCTGCGGAAAAGCTGTAGCTCCCTGCCTGATAAGACCATGCAATGACTCATCAAAAGCGATAATAGGAATTCCCAGCCTGGTCTTTTCTACAAAATAGCGTTGAATGGCATTGATCTTGTCGAGCGTTTCGCGTGCAGAAGCGCCAGCCTCGTATTGCAGCATTTGAGCAGCCACACCCGACTGCTGTTGCGTTGTATTAACCTGGAAGCCAAAAATACCATGTTGATACTTATCCGGATTTGCTCCCAGGTCGCCGGGGATCATAAAAAGCTGCCAGAATTTTTCTTCAGGCGTCATGCGTTTCAACAAATCCTGCACACGCGTTTCGATAGGCAGTTGCGGATTCTTATACGGCAGAGCTTCCTGCGCATCTACCAGTTGACCCCATACAATACAAAGGGCAATCAGTTTAATTGATTTCATGATGCATGATCAGTCATGGGCGTCATGACTGTATGATTTGGGTTTAAAAACTCAATTGATCAGTATCTCGTCTGCAAATATCCATCCTTTATCTCCTTTGCCGGGATGCCAGGAGGGGAGCTTGCGGACGGGAATGGCTTTTACCCGCAAATATTTTACGGTGACCGGGCTGAAGCTGCAGGTATAGCCACGCAGGTATACTGGTTGTAGCCCGTTGGGTTGCTCAGGTTTTATTTCGCCTAATAACCGCAGTTTGCCAGGTTCATCGCCACCCCATACCTGTAGTACGCCTGGAGGAAAAATGTAACTCCCGAGGTCTATAAGTGTACTCAGGGTTACAGAACTGATGAGTGAAGGTTTTTGCAGGGGAAGCAACAGGTCTGCTTCGGTGGTTCGCCAGCCCAGCCAGTTACCGTTTTTGAAATTTGTTTCACCTTTTATCAGATCTGTCAGCAGTGTGGGGTTGGGAGGATAACTGGGATCGGGCAATTGCTGAAAGATGACAGTATCCGGCCGATAACCGCTTTTGTAAAAACTGGCCTGCAGCAGGTCGCTGCTGATCCATCCGGCTTTGTAAGCTCTCGCACGCAGCAGCACATTTCCATCGATCACTTCATTGCCCTTATACTCCGGCGAGCTGATGCTATCCGGTTCTGTACCATCCAGCGTATAACGAATGCTTACACCTTTTATATAATGTTTCAGTTGCAGGGTAGTGGCACTGGTAATCACTGTTTCTTCATTGAGTAATACCGGCAGTGACAATTTAAGGCGGGTAGTGTCATCGCGGAAACCGGTTTCAATACGAATATTTTTCAACGACAGCGAATTACCTGCCGCCGGAGTATTCCAGATATAAACGGTTTGCAACTTTGGGAAAGTTTCCAAAACACGTACTTGGTCGGCTTTTACCTGTGTACCGGAAAGAGAAAGGTTTTGCAGATGTTTCAACTTCTTAAGCTCTGCAAGTGATTGTCCGGTAATAGTGGTGAAGCTGAGGTTGAGTTTGCGCAGGTTGCTGAGCTCGCTAATAGTACTCAGGTCCTGATCGGTAACAGGCATATGTGCCAGATCAAGCGACACGATCTGCTCTTTTATTTTGGAAAGTTCTTTTAACTGTTGCGGTTTATACAATTGACTATTGAAAAAACTGACCGAAAGCGCGGGAGAAAAAAGGGCTTCTTCTGTCACTACACGGTTAACCGTATTGAGCTCCTTTATTACAGATGGATCGGCAGCAGCAAAGGTATAGGCTTCATTTTGCTGGCCACCCAATCGCGTACGTGCCAGTATGCGTAATGTATCGGAAATGTCAAGACTGGCCACACGCAGGTTGAAGTCAGCACCTTTGCGGATCCATTGCGCAAGAATCGCCATTTCTTCGTCAGTAAGCTGCGTCTTACCCTTTGGTGCCATATGCTTTTTGTCTTCGAGTGGCAGATGTATGCGGCGCAGCAATAAACCAAGATCAGCTGCAGTACTGTCCCACAGGACGCCGCTCTTGCCACCTTTACGCAGCTGTGCTTCGGTTTCCATAATCAGCTCACCTTTTGCCTTGCTGCTGTTGTGGCAGGAGATACATTTGCTTTGCAAAATGGGTTGTACGAGATGTGTATATACAACTGCTTCTTCTTCCGAAACAGCCGGAGCACTTTGTTGTGGACGAATAGGAGCCAGCAGATAATCGCTGCCATGCGTAAGGCCGGCGCCTTCATGGCCTGTAATAAAAATAAGGGCAAGACTTGCAATTGAAACACTCCAGCGAGCTAAACCAGATGTATTTATGCGCGGGCTTAGCACATACCAGATCAATAAAAACCAGGAAAGAATCAGACCAGGCCATTTGTGCCAGGCAAGTACATCTGCTTCATAACCTTCCTCGCGCGAGAGAAAGAAACCCATAGCGGCTGCTAGCGCGGCAGAGAAAGCTGCAAGTAATAACAGCAGCTGATCGTTTGTGCCAGCTTCTTTTTTATTTGTACGCAGATTTAATACCGCATACATCACCACCAGTACCAGGGGAAAGTGCAGAATCATAGGATGCATACGTCCGGCTACCTGCAGCCAGGCGGGAATGGCAATGCGGCTTTCAAAAAATAAAAGGAATACCAGCAGCACATTCAGTGTAATGGTAATGTTGAATAAAAATGACTTCCAGCGGGACATGGGTAGCGAGCTGCTTTTCGTTTATAGTAATTTGTTAGCGTACAATGATCTCATCTATAAATAGCCAGGCGTGACTTCCTTTGGAGGCATGCCAGCCGGGCATTTTTTTTAATACCTGTATTTCCAGTAGTATCTGTCCGGTTACAACCGGCTCAGATGCTGCGAGATGTCGCAAGGAGCAGGCCCTCGTAGCCGGTCCTTCATGTTGAAATGTTTCTTTTGCAAACGGCAAAAAATTTCCGGTAACACTGTCCTGGTAGTAAGCAAGTATCTGCTCTGGTAAAAAGATCCAGCTGTTTTCGTCCTGCAGAAGGTTGAGTAAAACATCACTTACCCGCGAAGTTTTTTCAAGTTTTATACGAATAGTTACCGAGTCTGAATCATAACCCAACCAGTTGCCTGATCTGAAATTGCTGTTGCCTCCCACACCGTCAAACAGTACATTTTCAGGCAGCGAAGCATAATAATCATTGGGACGGCTATAGCTAATCTCTTTAACCGGCAGACCCGTTTTTTCGAAGCTGATGCTAATGGTTTCAGAAGCGATGAAACCTTTGCCCATACTTTTTACTTTTAAAGTGCCCGGTTGTCTTATGATGACGGGTGCTTTATACAGTTTCGATCTTTTGCCCGGTTCCTTTCCGTCAAGTGTATAACGTACTTCGGCCCCAGGCTGGCTAAAATGGAGTTGTACTGCCATGCTGTCTTTGAAAAAAGCGGAGGAATAACTGATAAGCGGCGGTGCCAATTGATAATAATCCTGTGCATGCAGACAAAAGGAAAAAAACAGAAAAAAACAGATTAGTCGTATCCTCATACCGGTTTAAGTTTATAAGGATATACATGATCTGAATTCCACTGAGCCACGTATATGTTTTCATCATCATCAATACATACGTCGTGGGGATATTGAAATACCCGAAGGGTCTGATACATTTCTTCGGGAATACCATTTGTATAGGAGGGAAGATTACCACCCAGGTTCGATACGACTTTATAATTTTTGTCGAGAATCAGTACAAAGCCTGATTTTTCATCAAGCCGCTTATTGGTTTGCAGTACGGCGGCATAGAGGTAATTGCCTTTAATGACAGGCCGGCAGACCCATGCACCCGGCAATGGAACCGTATCGAGATATTTTCCTTCGAGTGTATAACGCTTGAAAGCATTTTGTACCCGTGAGGTAACGATCAGGCAGGGTTGTGCCTGGCGGGTATCGATACAGATACCATGTGCATTGATTACAAAAGAATCTCCTTCGCCGCGACCGGCAAAATGCCGGATATATTCTCCTTTATGATTGTATTGTATAACAAAGTCCTTCCCATACCCATCCACTACATAAATATCTCCGTTAGGTGCAATGCATGTTTCGGTGGGTATATATTCTTTTGCTTCTTTATACTGACCGGTTTCGCGCGGATAGTCGAGTGTTAATAATACCTTTCCGCTGGTAGTGGTTTTAATTACCTGGTGGCGGTCATTGTCGCAGATAAATAAGACATCGGTACCATTTTCGTTGAAAAGTGTAAGTCCGTGTGCACCGGGATATTCTTTTCCCCAGCTATCTGATAACTTCCCCGATTTATCATAAATAAGCACATTGTTGTGCGTGTCGTTGGTAAGTAACAGAATGCGTCCCTTACTGTCCTGTACCATTTCATGACAGTCTTTGACCGGATGGGTGGCTGCATCTGCCTTGCTCCATCGTGTGTCAATCGTATAACGTTTTTGACCGTGCCCCAGGATAGTTTCTGCCGGCGACAGGCCACGCAGCAGGCCGGGAATAAACAGGGCACTGCTGGCAAAACTGCTTTGTTGAATGAATTGTTTTCTGTTCATGTAGTATACCCCCCAAAAATGATCAGGCTATCAGGTCTTTGACCACATTGCCGGCTACATCGGTAAGCCGGTAACGGCGGCCAAGATGTTTATAGGTAAGCTGCTCGTGATTTAATCCCATCAGATGAAGTACTGTAGCATGAAAATCGTGTACATGCACGGGATTGTTTACGATGTTGTAACCAAAATCATCGGTTTCGCCGTATACGCCCGGCTTAATACCTCCGCCTGCCATCCAGATGGTAAAGCATCGGGGATGATGGTCACGGCCATAATTATCGCGGGTGAGTACACCCTGGCAATAATTGGTACGGCCAAATTCGCCACCCCATATCACAAGTGTTTCATCGAGCAGACCACGTTGCTTCAGGTCGGTGATAAGAGCGGCCGATGCCTGGTCGGTATCGAGACACTGGCCTTTGATTTGTCCGGGCAGACTATCATGACCATCCCATCCCTGGTGGTAGAGTTGTACAAAGCGTACGCCATTTTCAGACAGCTTGCGTGCCAGCAGACAGTTGGCTGCATACGTACCGGGTGTAAGGCAGTCGGGGCCATACATTTTCACTATATCTTCCGGTTCGCGGCTCAGGTCCGTTACTTCAGGTACTGCTGTCTGCATGCGGTACGCCATTTCGTATTGCTGAATTTTGGCTGCAATTTCCGGATCGCCAAATTCCTTATACGATTCATGGTTGAGCGCGGCTAATTTATCGAGCATACGCCGACGGTCTGCTTTGTCGATAGCTTCAGGATTGTTGAGATAGAGTACGGGGTTGTCGCCGCTGCTGAATTGTACGCCCTGGTGTACACTATCGAGAAAACCGTTGGTCCAGAGTTTGGAATAAACCCCCTGCCCATTTCCTTTGCCTTTTGAAAGCAATACACAGAATGCAGGAAGATTTTTATTCTCACTGCCGAGACCATAGCTGAGCCATGCACCCATGCTGGGGCGATTGCCTACCTGTGCGCCTGTCTGGAAAAAGGTGAGTGCCGGATCGTGATTGATGGCTTCTGTGTACATACTTTTTACAAAACAGAGATCGTCTACTACGCGTGCAGTATGTGGCATGAGCTCACTGATCCATGCTCTTGCCTGGCCATATTGATTGAATTTGAAATAGGAGCCGGCAAGTGGAAAACGCGCCTGGTTAGCGGTCATGCCGGTCAGCCGCTGACCCATGCGGATAGATGCCGGCAGATCCTGCCCGTGCATGGTTTCGAGCATGGGCTTATAATCGAAAAGATCCAGCTGAGATGGAGCACCATTCTGAAAAAGATAAATGATACGCTTAGCCCTTGGTGCAAAATGAGGCAGACCTGCCATCACGGTTTCTTCGTCTACACCGCCGCTAAACATATCGGGCACTAGCAATGAACCCAGGGCCACACCACCAAGCCCCATTCCCAGCGAAGTCAGAAAGCGGCGCCGGTTAATACTGAGGTGCGATTCCAGATGTTCTTTTTCCATACAAAGGTCATTCAGTTATAAATGAATTGGGCCACTCCGTCTATCAGGTTTTGGTAATGGCTTCTTCGAGATTATAAATAGTACTGATAGTTTTCATGAGGGCAGCCAGCTGTTTTGTATCAAGTGTATTGTCAACGGGGTATTCTCCCACCTTTATTGTTTTAGCTGCATCCAGTTTTTTTGCTTCGAAAAGTGCGATCTGTTCCTGGTAATATTCGAGTAATATCTTTTCTTCATTGGCTGTAGGCTTGCGGCAGATGATACGTCTGAATGCTGTGCGGATATTGGCACTGGCATCTTTCTGATCGTGCAGCAGACGTTGTGCCAGTACACGCGAAGCTTCCAGTACACCGGGTTCATTCATCATAATGAGCGCCTGCAGCGGAGTATTGGTCTTCAGTCGTTTTACTTCACACTGATCGCGATTGCTTGCATCAAACATGATCATACCCGGGGGCGGCACGGTCAGTTTAATAAATGTATAAAGACCCCGCCGATACAGATCATCGCCATGATCCTGGCGGTATACTGCCAGCACACCGCGGCCGGAGGTGGTAGCTTCCCAGATGCCTTTGGGTTGATAGGGTTTCACACTGGGCCCACCAATCTCAGGAGCCAGCAATCCGCTGCTGGCGAGGTACATGTCGCGGATAAACTCTGCACCCAGCCTGGTGCGCGGTCCGTGGGAGAGATAAATATTTTCAGGATCGATCCGTATCTTTTTTTCTGTTGCTTTGGCCGATTGCCGGTAAGTGGCGGATAAAAGAATCTGTTTGAACAGGCGTTTTATATTCCATCCGTTTTCCATGAAGTCAACAGCCAGCCAGTCGAGCAGTTCGGGATGTGAAGGCAACTCGCCCTGCATACCAAAGTCGCCAGAGGTCTTTACCAGCCCACGTCCAAATATTTCCTGCCATAGCTGATTTACAAACACCCGTGCTGTCAATGGGTTTTCTTTAGCTACCGTCCAGCGGGCAAGTCCCAGCCGGTTGCGTTCATAATGGGTAGTATCAAACTTCATTACAGCACGTACAGCAGCCGGTTGCACTTCTTCGCCAGGCTGATCATATACGCCACGGTTAAGAACAAATGTTTTGCGTGGTTTTTCCAGCTCTCCCATTACAGATACGGTAAGCATACCGGTATCGCGGGCCTGAATAAACTGCAGCATTTTCTCCCGCTCATCTTTAGTGATACTGAGAAGCGGATTTTTGGCGGGCTTTGACACACTCACATCGCCCTCGTATCCTACTTCTTTGGTATTATTGAAAAAAGCCAGCAGGGAGAAATAATCTTTTTGTGAAAAAGGATCATATTTATGATCATGGCATTGTGCACACTCCATGGTAATACCCAGTATACCTTTTGAGTAGGTCTTGGTCTTATCAAGCAGGTATTCGATGCGGTATTCTTCTGGCACTACACCACCTTCTTCTGTGTATTTGTGATTGCGCAGAAAACCGGTAGCCAGTATTTTTTCTTTATCTGCATTGGGCAGCATATCACCGGCCAGTTGCCAGGTTATAAACTGATCGTAAGGCAGGTTGTTGTTGAAAGCATGTATTACCCAGTCGCGCCAGGGCCATTGCGTGCGGATATTGTCATCCTGGTAGCCATAGCTGTCTGCGTAGCGGGCTACATCCATCCAGTGTACAGCCATGCGCTCACCATATTGCGGCTTTTGAAGCAGCTCATCCACCATTTTTTCATAAGCCTGCTCACTGTTATCGCCCAGGAAGCGGTCCATCATTTCTACGGTAGGAGGCAGACCGGTAATGTCGAGCGAAATACGTTTCAGCAGGCGTTCTTTATCTGCTTCTTCATTGGGGCTTAATCCTTTTTCCTCCATCTGGGCCAGTACGAAATGATCGATTTCATTGCGTGGCCATTTTATATCTGATACGGCAGGAGGCTTACTTTTTACCGGAGCAGTAAAAGCCCAGTGCGATTCGTAACGTGCGCCCTGCTCAATCCATTTTTTGAAAAGTCGTTGTTCAAATGCGGTGAGTGCGCCGAGATGTGATTCGGGTGTGGGCATTACATAACCGGTATCGGTACTGGTAATCCGTTTATATAATTCAGAGGCATCTGGTTTGCCCGGCACCAGGGCAAAACCACCTTTGGTTTCTTTTAGCGGAGCGTAAGCGCTATCGGCAATGTCAAGCCGCAGACCGGCTTCGCGATGGCCACCATCGGGACCGTGACATTTAAAACACTTATCCGAAAGAATTGGTCTGATGTGAAAATTGTAGCTGACTTTTTCAGGCAACTTTTCCTGACCGGTAGCAGCAGCGTCTCCCATACAGGAAAGGCCAAGCCCTACCAGTGCGATCAGCGAAAACAGGCAAGCGACTAATCGTAAGCTCATAATGAGATGGATCAACCAGAAAGGTAACAAAATTCAAGAGCATGAGAAAGCATTTTGTCAACAATAACGGGGTATACTTTTTAAATTCAGAAAAAAAGTAGGGCTGCCAGCTGGCAGCCCTACGGTCGTTGGTATATGTACTGCTTAATCTATTGCAATAACCACATCACTCCGTTTACGTTATCATTACCACTATACTGTCTTGCAACCGCTGCTTCCACATTGTCTTTATTATAATCATATTCACTTTGTGGATAAAGCCAGCGTTTCGGAACCTGACGGTTGTTGTAGGTGCCGGGTCCCACATTCAGGGTAGGAATGCCGGTACGGCGTTGCTCAAAAAACGCCTCCCAGCCAGATTGCATAAAAAGCGCAATATATTTCTGGGTAATGATCATCTGCAGCGCATTGGCCGGATTGAATACTACATTGGGGCCGGCCATATAGGTGTTGATAGCAGCACTTCCGATGCCATAAAACTCCATGGAAGCACGGATGCCATTATTGTAATGCTCTTCTGCAGAGCCGGCGCCTGTGATCCAGCCGCGGGTAATGGCTTCTGCAATCAGAAACTCCTGCTCGGGATAGCCCAGCAGGATCATAGGCTCATTGGCGGGATTAGTGATATCTGAAAACCGGCGGCTTACCCGTGAAGCATTGGCCGATGCGCTTTGCTGATCGGCTACGGTAAGACCGGCATTTACACCGGCATAGTTGGCGTATACATTGGGCGATAGACCGGTGATGGGTTCAGCAAAAGAAAACAACCGCGGATCGTTCCTGTTTTTGAGAATGTTGGCCATGCCTTCTTCGAGCGACACAGCAGTACCCAGTGAAAGACTGCCCGCTGTGGGGTAGTAGTTCGAAGTAGCGGAAGAGTTGTATACGATCTGACCATTGTCCTGCCGGCTGGTCATAAGCGGATAGGTAGCTGCATTGCTGATAATACTCTGAAACTGCTGTTTGATATTAAGCCGTGTATTGCTTTCTTTTTTGCTGAGATGAATCAGCAGACGCAGGCGATAGGCATTGACCAGTTTTTTCCATTGCGATGCTTTGCCGGCATAGATGATGTCGCCGCCGATATTTCCTTTACTGTCGCTCAGGAGGCTGTTGGCCTCATCCAGTTCCTGCAATATACCCACATATACATCTTCCTGCGGGTCGTATTTGGGCTTGGTATTGCCTTCGAGTGCGCCCAGTGATTCGGAATAGGGAATATCACCGAATGTTTCGGTCATCTGTGCAAAAAGGACGGCGCGGAAAAATTTGGCCAGGCCGCGATAGTTTTCTTCACCTGACTGTTGTGCCAGTTCATCCATCTTTTTTACCTGACGCAGTTTGTCAAAATTGCCAAAACCGCTGCTCGTCCAGCTATAGTCAACCGAAGAGTTGCCGCGTTCGTAATAGGTAAGATGACGGGCCGCATAGGCAGATGCCTGCGGGTCGTAGTTAAATATGCTGACACAGATGTCTGTCAGCAACAGAGCCGGTGTGGCCGCTGAGGGCTGGTTGGGATTCTCCTGATAATAATCGTGTTTGCGACAGGCAGGAGCCAGCACAACAATCAGCAGCAATCCGGCCAGACATTTATTTAAAATATGCTTTTTCATAATCTGCATGATTTAATGAAATAAGGTGTTACCGGATCAGAATTTGAGGTTAAGATTAAAGCCAATATTGCGATAAGAGGGGTCGGCCAGTGAGGTGCCTTCATAACCATCAGGATCCATGAAAGGAGCATCGCTCCACAGAGCCAGGTTACGGCCGGTAATGGAGAAACTGGCACCCTTGAATGGCGTCTTTTTGATGAGCGATTGCGGCGCATTGTAAGTCAGCGTCACCTCGCGCAGTTTCACAAAAGTGCGTTTGTACATGTTGGCATCAGGAATACCATTTACATAAGTGGCAAATACCCAGTCAATATATTTTACAGCCTGCGTATTGGGTGCAAATTTGCGGGTATCGCTTACGATATTGCCCTGCACATCATATTGTACATCGCCACTGGTAACCACTACACCCTGGCCTACATAAGTTGCATTGCCGGCATAGCTATCATCACGATACTGGTTAGATGTAGCGGGGTGCATACCACCTTCGTAGAGTTTTTGTTCCACACCATTGTAAAGCAGCCCACCTATACGCCCATCGAAGGAGAAGCTGAGTGCAAAATTTTTGTAGGCAATTGTGTTGAGCGCTCCGAATTCCCAGTCAGGATTATAGTAACCAAGATTGACCACGTGATCTATGTATTTGGGAAAGCCATTGCTGCCATATACGATTTGCCCGTCAGGAGAGCGCTCCCAGGCCCAGGTGCGGTATACATCTGTACGCTGACCCACTTTTACACCATCTCTGATGTCTTCGCCGCCGTAGTAAGATTTTACTGTTCTGCGCAGGCGGCTGTAGTTGAGTGTTATATCCCAACGCAGATCTTTGGTACGTATGGGAGAACCAGAGAGGATTATTTCCAGGCCCTTGCGATAAATCTCATCCGCATTCAGGCGAATGGAATTGAAGCCCGAAGCCTGCGAGATGGGAACATCTTTGGGGAAATTCTTTTCGAGATATTTAAAGTAAGTAACATCGAGGCCAATACGGTTTTTGAGAAACCGGAGCTCTGTTCCGTATTCCTGCGAAATGGTTTTGCGTGGTTTGATGTTGGGGCTGATAATAGTACCCGGCAGGTTGAGCGAAGGGGTGCCATTCCAGCTAGTACCGGAATTATAAACGGGAATCGTATAGTAAGCCGATACATCGGAAGATATATTGGCATAAGAGCCTCTCAGCTTAAAGTAGCTGATGAAAGAAGGCATCTGAATGATCTCTGACCCGATTACGCTAAGCGATACAGAAGGGTAGAAGAAAGAATTATATGGCTTTTGCAGGGTAGAGGTCCAGTCGTTGCGGGCAGAAAAGTTGAGGTATACCATATTCTTATATCCCAGATCGGTATAACCAAATACACTTCCTACCTGGCTTTCCACGCGGCTGTTGCCCGCATCCGGATTACTGCCGCCCACACTCAATGGGTTGATAGAGCTTCTCAGGTTATAGGCAAGTGGTACGGTGAGACCACCATTGGTTTGTGCAAAATCCGATTTGGCCTGCGAAAAGCGATTGCTGGCACCGGCAGAAACCGTGGCACTGAAATCGCGCAGAAAGGTTTTCTTATATGTAAGCAGTACATCAGATACCAGCAGCAGGTTGCTGGCATTGCTAACGCGGTAGTTGCCCTTGGGAGCAGCGCTTGTGCCATAGTTGATGTAGCTGTAAGGAGTCTTGATTTCTGAAGTGGCATTATTACCGGTAAGACCGGTACGTACCAGCAACTGCAGATCTTTGGTAAAATCATAAGTGGCATTCAGCTGTGCTACTATCACATCGTTGGTGTATCCTTTCTGAAATTCATAGGCCAGGTAATATGGATTGTTGTACCAGCTATAGTTGTAGTTCATCTGCTGAATATCTTTCACGCCGTAGGGAATGAAACTACCACCACTGGTTGTACGTCCACCGGAAGGTTGCCAGTAATTGCGCAGATCGCGGATGTCTACATCAGGCCCCATCCACAGCAGAATGTTATAGAAGAAATTGTTAGGGCCATATCCTGTCTCCGGATAGTTGGGAGTATATTGTTTATTATAGCCAATGCTCGATTCCACACGCAGCTTGTCGGTTACCTTCAGACTACCTGCCAGGCTCAGATTGGTAGAGTTGAGGTGCGTATTCGGCACCTGTCCTTTCTGATAAGTATGTGAAACAGAAATGCGGTAATCGCTTCTGTCCGTTTTACCGGCTACACTTATGTTGTGTGTGGTCGACAGTTCATTTTGCAGAAAGTTTTTCAGATTATTCTGTCCGCGTGTGATCCATGGAATGGGTTTGTAATGACTATAGTCTGTGTACCCGTTTTGCTGAAATTCAAACAGCTGATTGGGATCATACGGGCTATTGTACTGCGGTACTTCCATAAAGCCACTGGCAGTGCTGGGGTCTGGCTGGTTGAGTTTAGGTCCCCATACATAGCCATAGTCATCGTACCAGCCGCCACCACCTTTCCCATCAATAAAGGCATAATATCCGTTCCAGCCCATACCATATTCTTTCTGGGTTTTTGGAACCCGCAGAAAACCGGCTTGAAACTGTGTTGTGGTATTATAAGAAACCTCTACACCATTGCCACCGGCTTTTCCCTTTTTGGTAGTGATCATGATAGCCCCGTTGATACCCAGTGACCCATAGAGGGCCGCCGCAGCCGTGCCTTTCAATACGTTTACACTTTCGATATCGTTGGGGTTGATGTTCCAGAAGTCAGTTTGGGTAGGCACGCCATCAATTACAACCAGCGTGCTTTGTCCGCGGATATAGATTTCCGGATTTTCATACAATGTTGATTTGGTATAAATGGAAAGACCTGCCACCTTACCTACCAGGTTGTTGGCAACGTTTGTTTCCGGTGCTTTTTGCAGCAGCTCTCCTTTTACATCCTGAATGGCATATGCTACTTTCGCTTTTTCTTTTTTTACACCCAGAGCGGTCACGACCACTTCCTGCAATGCCTTTTCGTTTGGCTGCAGTGTAATGGTTACTGTAGTAGTTTTCTCCGCTACTATTTCCTGCGAAGCGAAATCTACAGAAGAGAATACCAGCACTTCGCCTTTCTGAACAGTGATGGAGAATTCGCCGTTGGCATTTGTAGTGGTACCGCGTGAGCTGCCTTTTACGGCAACAGAAACTCCGCTCATGGGCTGGCCGGCTGCATCCACTACACGCCCGCTGATAAGTACTTCTTCCCGATGTGTGCGGGGAGCGGGACTGCTTAACTGGCCTCCGATTTTCTGTACGCCAATAACGCGGCCTGACTGCATAAAACGCAGGCCGGCAATATCTCCAACCTGTTTCAGCACCTCAGTGAGGCTGCGTTCTTTACGATCAAGATTAATGGTTTGTGACCCTTTTAATTCCTGCGGGTCGTAGGTGAAAGCTACTTTGTAGACATCACCAATCGTTTCCAGCACTTTTTGAATAGGTGCTTTGTTGAAACCGATAACGGCTTTTTCGGTACCGGCGATGGCACTGAAAGAGCAAAGCAACCAGAAGGCCATCGTGACCAGGCCATAGTGCAACAGCAGTTTGGTTTGTTTTTTATACATAAATGAGGGTTTGGCTAATGATAGTTATTCAATAATTATGGTATCGTTTTCCTGTTCGAAATGGCAGGAGAGTGAAAAACAAATGGCTTTCAAAATATCTTCCAAAGGCTGTCCCGTATAGTCGCCTGTAATAATTACATGTCGTGGATTGGCCCGCCGGTCAATAATCTGCAATCCATACCATTGTTCCAGCAATGCAAATACCTGTCCTGATTCTATTTGCTGAAAGGCCAGTACGCCGCTAACCCATTGATGGAGGTAACTGGTGTCGAAACTGTTTTTTTCAAACTGTTTTGCTGTTTTTCTCCAGGCGCCCTGCTGCCCGGGCAGCAACAGATCACTGGCACCATCCGCTGTTTGCAGTTTTACTTTTCCTTCCAGCAGGGTTACCGTATAACCCTGCTGCAGGTTTCGTGCATTTACATAAAATGCTGTACCAAGAGCCGTGGTAGAAAATTCACCGCTATGCACAATAAAGGGCAGGCTGGCATCGTGTGCCACTTTGAAAAATGCCTGTCCCCGCAGGCGTAGCAGACGGTTATTCTTATTGAAATCTTTACCCACTTCAAGACGACTGTTTGCATTCAGAATTACTTCAGACCCGTCGGGCAGTACTACCTGCCGGCGCTGGCCGCCAGGGCTTTCCCATATCTCAGTGGCAGCAAAATTTGCGTCATAGCGCTGTGTTGATTGACCAGACCACCACCAGGCGCCTGCGAGTAGCAGCAATGCAACACAAGCTACAGCCAGCCATAACCGGCGATAGGGCATGCGGCGAACAGGCATTACTGATTCATTTTCTACTGGCAGTGTTGTTTCCTGTAAGGCAGCCCTCTGCTGCATCAGCTGTTGCAGTTTGCTTATTTCAGCTTTTACTTCACCGGGCGGCAATCCGGGTGCCAATAACAACAACCAGTTTCGTGCTTCGTCCATTACCGGTATAATACCAGGATATTCCTGTCTTGCCTGTTCCCATTTACTTTTATGCGCAGAATCTTCATGCAAGCAGTAATCAACAAAAGACTCATCCAGCAGCAATTCTTCTACCGTATAATTCAGCTTCATTCCCAAAAACCTTTTCTTAAATGAAGCAGCGGAGCAATTTATTTACCCGCCGGTATGAGATTTTTTTCAGGCAGATGCAAAAAAAGAATGGGCAAGGGGCATTATAAATGGCAAAAGAAGTCCCAACAGGCGATTGCGCAGGGTTTCTACCCGCGCATGCGAGCGCAGATTTTTGACAGCTTCATGCAGTTTATTATATACAGTGCGAATGGAGAGAGAGGTGCGTACAGCAATTTCTTCACAGCTCAGCTGATCGTAGAACCGGAGTTGAATCAGTTGTTTCTGCCGTGCGGGTAGTGAGGCAATGGCTTCCTGCAGTACCTGACGTACCGCTTCATTTTCCTGTGCTGCTATTAGATAGTCCTCATATGAATACTCAAGTGCCTCATTTTCATTTTCCTCAATATCCAGCTGCCGTACAATGCGGCGCAGATGCTGAATGATAAAATGGCGGAATGAAACAAGCAGGTAAGCCTGAATATTTTCAGCTGTGCTGATACGCTGACGGTGATCCCAAATGTGGATGAAAAACTGGCCAATAATATCTTTCGTAAGATCTCTGTCGGCAGTGAACTTCATACCATATCGGTAGAGGTCATTATAATACAAGCCCATCAGGGAGAAGAGGGCTTCCTGGTTTCCGTGGCGCAATCGTTCTGTCAGTTCAGCAGCTGTTTTCATTGCTCAGGAGATTATCAGGAAATGATTCAATGAATCAAAGTTATTGGGATAACCTCTTTACTAAAGTTATCTAATTATGATATTCTGCCAAGCGACAAACGATTGTGTTATTTTATTTCAGGCAAACGTTTGATATCTTATGATAAGTACAATTATAATTATAGTTTAGTCGCGCTTACCACCCAGCGTGTGAGTAGGTTATGCGGTGTTTCGATAACGATTTTATACAGCGGCTGCACGGGCCCTGATAGCGGAATGCTCACTTTGCCTGATTTTATTTTTACCGTTTTTATTAATTGGTAATCATCCTTTCCGCCTGTTTTGACCTGGTTGCCGGTTGCGAGCCAGATACGTGCATTTCCTTTTTTTCTTAATGGCTTCCAGCTTATTTCGATTTGATTGTTTTGGAGACGGGCCTGCGCCTGCACTGCATCGATAGTACCGGTGAGCGGAGTGCCATCTACTTCATATGCCTGTGCGTTGGGGATCGAGATATTCATAAAGCGCGCCAGGCTGGGCATGATGTCGGCAATGGAGGCATATCCTTTTTTAAACTGATCATTCAGTCCCTTGGCATTGGTTACGATCCAACCGCTTTTTTCGCGTGCAGACTGACCTCCATGACCACGCCCTGTGGCAGAATCGCGTCCATGATCGGTAGTAATATAAATCTGCCATTCTTCACCAAATTGTTTTTGCCTGTATTGAATAGCTTCCCACAGGCGGCGCATCTGATCATCCATTTTACCGATAGCATCATAGTATTCTTTGCTATCGCCATGGCGGTGTCCCATATCGTCTGTAAACTCCAGATAAACCCACGACAGATTCGGCGCATCTGACCGAATGTAGGCGGCTGCGTGATTTACGACCGCTTCATCGATACGGTGCATATACTGCGCTTGTTTGTCATGTGGAAATTGTATGGTATCGAGTTCCAGCCCGTCGAAGTGATGATCTACTTTGATATGGCCGGTTTGCGGAAGTCCATCGCCTACCAGCTTGGTACGATTATCAAGCCAGCTGCTGAAAACGGCGATCTTTCCATTGGGGTATTGATTTTTATAAAGACGGAAAATGGTGGGATAGTTATAATTAGGTGCAGCAATATCATTGTCCCAGACATTATGTTTATTAACCCAGGTGCCTGTGAGCACTGTATTATATCCAACAGCCGAAATAGTGGGTGTCTGGCTGTAACCACCTTTTTCACCGCCTACCAGTGCACGGGTGTAACCGCCTTCTTTGGCTATGGCATCAAGGGCTGGAGTAGGTAATTTTTCAATCAGATCGGCGGGAATGCCGTCAACGATTACAAACAGCGCTTTATGTGCCTGCGCAAGTACAGCCACTGCAATAAGGTGGCCTGCCAGTAGGGTCAGCAATTTTTTCATAATATATCTGTAAATAACAGTGGTTAAAGAAATGAAGCTAAACCCCGCTTTTTTTACCCTTTTTTACTGAAACATTTTTTCTGCAATCGTTTGTCTTAAAAAATATGCCTGTAAAATAAGGGTGGCGCCCAAATTACTTTTATTTTCCTGTCTGGTATTATTACTGTTCTACATCTTCCGGCATGAAAAGAAAACTGCGTCTTCTTTTATTTATACTGATACTGGCGGGACAAACCTGTCCGGCTATAGTAAATGCCCAGACCGCTTCCTGGGAAGAGTTGCAAAAGCGTCCTATTCCTGCATGGTATACGCAGGCCCGTTTTGGTATTTTCATTCACTGGGGGCTTTACAGTGTGCCCGCCTGGGCCACTAATTCAAATGCTGATGGCTTTGGCAGCAATTATGCCGAGTGGTACTGGGAACGGCTGAACAATACAAAACTAAAAATTCATAAAGAGTTTGTTGATTTCCATAACCGCGTGTATGGACCGCAGGCAAAGTATACCGATTTTGCACCCCGCTTTACCTGCGAATTGTTTGACCCGGCGCAGTGGGCGCAGTTATTTAAACAGTCGGGAGCACGTTATGTAGTGCTCACGAGTAAACATCATGATGGGTTTGCCCTCTGGCCCAGCCGTGAGTCGTGGAACTGGAACGCGATGGATGCAGGACCACACCGCGACCTGGCCGGAGAGTTGAGCGCTGCGGTAAAAAAAGAAGGCCTGCACATGGGCTTTTATTATTCACTTTATGAATGGTATAATCCCCTGTACCGGCAGGATGTAAATAAATACGTGGATCAGCATATGCTGCCTCAGTTGCGTGACCTCGTAAACCGCTATAAGCCGGATATAATATGGCCCGATGGAGAATGGGATCATTCCGATACAGTGTGGCGCAGCAGAGAATTTCTGCAATGGCTTTATACACAATCGCCGGTAAGTGCTACAATAGTTACAAATGATCGTTGGGGAGCAGGCCGTGACCGCGGTGGATTTAATACAACCGAGTATGGCAGCGGAAAAGCATCGCTGGAGAGGCCATGGGAGGAATGCCGGGGAATCGGCGAATCATTTGGATTTAACCGCAACGAAAACCTCGATCAGTATGCAAGCAGCCAGAAACTGGTACACACATTAATTGATGTGGTATCACGCGGCGGTAATCTGTTACTTAATATCGGGCCGGCAGCCGATGGTACTATCCCCGTTATCATGCAGCAACGCCTGCGGGATATTGGTGACTGGCTCAACGTAAATGGCGAAGCTATATACGAAACCCAGGCCTGGAAAAAAGCACCTGATACCGCACCCCAAATACGATTTACACGCAAGGGGCGCGATATTTATGTGATTTGCACCAGCTGGCAAAATGAAATAACACTGCCTTTGCCGGCACGACCTGCGGAAGTGAAGATGCTGGGTCTTACAGAGAAGCCAAAGACCAGCTACAAAACCGGTAAACTCACTATCAAAGCACCCAACGTGAATCCGGGCAATATGCCCTGCCAGCATGCATGGGTATATAAACTCAGCAATGTGCTGCCGGCAGATGATAAGTGAGCGCACTATGCTGCTATTGTATTGCATAAGAAACGGATAAACAATAAAACAGAACTGTTTGAATGACCATTTAGGGTAATAATAGCTTAACTTTAGACGGGTTAAGCAACTGCTCAAATGACGAAGCCCTCCGCATTGCCATGATGAAGTTTATTTTTCAAAAAAAAGTACTGCTGGTGCTGGCAGGACTGGTTGCTATTGCTGCGGCCTGGCGTTTGCTATGGCCCGATGATAAGATCGACTTCAGTACACAGGTAAAACCCATTCTCAATAAAAAATGTATCTCCTGCCATGGTGGTGTAAAAGCCAAGGGAGGATTCAGCGTTTTGTTCCGTGAAGAAGCAGTGGCTGTAACGGAATCGGGACGACCGGCCATCATACCCGGAGACCCTGCCGGCAGCGAGATGATACGCCGGCTGACCAGCAACGATCCGGAAGAACGCATGCCTTATAAACATGAGCCTCTTTCCAAAGACGAGATAAGCATTCTCACAAGATGGATCAGGCAGGGTGCACAATGGGGCGATCACTGGGCCTACCTGCCGGTGCAGGAAACACCCGCACCGCCAGAAAACGATGCGTGGATACGCAACGATGTGGATCGGTTTATACTGCAGGCACTCAAACAGGAAAAACTTACTCCATCAGCTGCCGCCGATAAATCAACCCTCCTGCGGCGGGTGAGTCTAGATCTCATCGGGCTTTATCCTTCCGATACCCTGGCACAGCGATTTCTTTCTTCCCGCAATGACAGTCTTTCCTACGAACAGCTGGTAGATAGTCTGCTTGCTTCTCCCCGTTATGGCGAGCGCTGGGCATCTATGTGGCTTGACCTGTCACGTTATGCAGATACCAAGGGTTACGAATCAGATGGCGGAAGAGAAATATGGAAATATCGAGATTGGGTCATCGATGCGTTTAATAAAGACATGCCCTATGATCAGTTTCTTACGCAGCAACTGGCAGGTGATCTGCTACCCAACCCCTCCGATGCAGATTATATAGCTACCGCATTTAGCCGCAACTCCATGACCAACGATGAAGGAGGTACAAGCAATGAAGAATTCAGGAATGCAGCTGTGATGGATCGTGTCAATACTACCTGGGAGGCCCTCATGAGTACTACGTTTGCCTGTGTGCAATGTCATAGTCACCCATACGATCCTTTCCGGCATGATGAGTATTATAAGTTTTTTGCTTTTTTCAATAATACCCGCGATGAAGATATACCTGCCGAATATCCACTGCTGCGCGAGTTTAATGATACGCTAAAAGGGGAACTGGATGGGGTAGTAAACTGGGTAAAGCAGCATGGCAGTGCAGATGAAGCCAGGCAGACCAGTTTATTTTTACGAACCTGGCAACCTTCTATCAACTCTGTAAATGCAGACAGCCTCAATGCTGTATCGGCAATTGGTAATGGTAACACTGCACTTTTTTTCCGTAACCACAGCCAGGCCCGGCTGCATAAAGTAGACCTTAACAATGCCAGTGAGCTGATCTGGAATTTTTATTCGAATAAAAAAGGCGGTGTACTGCAACTGCGTCTTGACCGGCCCGATGGCCCCTTGCTTACCAGCATACCGATTAAGGCGAATGAAAAATGGCGTATTGAATCTGCTGCATTTCCCCGGCAATCGGGTATACACGATGTATGGTTGAGTTATGAGAATCCTTCGCTCGGAGCTAAAGAGGCAGAAGATTTTGTCGTCATCTTTGACTGGCTGGCCTTTCGCCCTTCATTGCCGGGAGAAGGTAAACCCGGATATGAATTACAGAAAAAGAATTTCTGGAAATTGCTGACGGCGCAGGTGCCCACTACGCCGGTAATGGTGGAAAATCCAGCAGGCATGTGGCGCAGTACACATGTGTTTGAGCGGGGTAACTGGCGCAGCCTGGGCAAAGAAGTACAACCTGCAGTACCTGCATCGCTGGCCTATGCCTGGCCAGAAGGAGCTCCTGCCAGCCGGGTAGGACTTTCGCAATGGCTTACCAGTAAAAAACACCCACTGGTATCGCGTACTATCATCAACCGTTTGTGGGAACAGCTGTTTGGAACCGGTATCACCGAAACGCTTGAAGATATGGGGACGCAGGGGTTGCCACCCACTCACCGGCAACTGCTCGATCACCTGTCGTGGAAACTCATGCATACCTACAACTGGAGCCTGAAGAAAATGCTGAAAGAAATGGTGATGAGTGCTACGTATCGCCAGGACTCACGCGTTACCGACGAGCAGAAAGAAAAAGATCTCTTTAATAAATGGTATGCACGCGGTCCGCGCGTGCGTCTCACTGCAGAGCAGTTGCGCGATCAGCATCTGTGCATCAGTGCGGCACTAAGTACCAAAATGTATGGAAAAGGAGTGATGCCCTGGCAGCCCGATGGTATCTGGCTTTCACCCTACAACGGTGCCCGCTGGCAAAACAGTAAGGGGGAAGATCAGTACCGCCGTGCAGTTTACACATACTGGAAACGTTCGAGCCCTTACCCGTCAATGATAACTTTTGATGGAGCGCAAAGAGTCGTGTGCAGTGCAAGACGTATCCGTACTAATACACCCTTGCAGGCACTGGTTACACTCAACGATTCCGTGTACATCAACCTGGCCCGGCATTTTGCCGGCTGGATGATGGAAAAATCACCGGCCTCGGTAGATCAGCAGATAAGTGCAGGTTACGAGCGGATGCTTTACCGATCTATTGCGGCCGCCAAGTTACAAACGCTCAAAAATCTGTACATTAAAGCACTGACCGTTTATCAGAAAGATACTGAGGCCCGGAAAGAAATGCTGGGCGAAGAATTGAAAGGGAAAACACCGGAGGCAGCAGCCCTGGTAGTGGTGGCCAATGCGATGCTGAACCTGGATGAAGTAGTCATGAAAAATTAAGTAACGAATAACTAATCACGATAAGCTGAATTATCAGACATTAAAATCAACGGAAATGAGTAATCAATCCACACGCAGAAATTTTATCAGGAAAATGGCAACCGGTGTGGCCGGCATGGCACTTGCACCCGAAGTAATGGGCGCGGCTGGCGGCAACAATCGTATCGAAGAGTTAAGCCGCAATAATAAGTATGGACCTGCTGACACCATCCGGCTGGCACTCATTGGTGCAGGGGGTATGGGACTGGCAGATGCCAATACGGCTATCACAGTGCCTGGTGTAAAGCTGGTAGCTGTTTGCGACCTCTACGAAGGCCGTCTTGCCGATGCACGTAAAATATATGGCAACGACATCTTTACTACACGCGATTACAAAGAAATACTTCAGCGCAAAGACATCGATGCAGTAATTGTAGCAACACCCGACCACTGGCATAAAGATATTTCTATCGATGCCATGAATGCCGGCAAAGCAGTGTATTGCGAAAAGCCTATGGTACACGATGTGTCTGAAGGAGCTGCTGTTGTAGAAGCACAAAACAGGAATAAGGTAGTCTTTCAGGTAGGAAGCCAGGGATTAAGTTCGCTGGGAAATGAAAAGGCCAAAGAACTGCTGGCTGCCGGTGCCATTGGCAAGCTGAATTATGCAGAAGGATTCTGGGCCCGCAACTCGCCCGAAGGCGCCTGGCAATATCGCATTCCCGAAGATGGTAATGATAAAACTGTTGACTGGAAACGTTTCTTAAATAAATACCCGCAGATACCTTTTGATGCAAAACGTTTCTTCCGCTGGAGATGTTATAAAGATTATGGCACCGGCGTATCGGGCGATTTGTTTGTACACCTGTTTTCAAGCCTGCATTTTATTACCAACTCAAAAGGCCCTCAGAAAATTATGGCTATGGGTGGCCTGCGATTCTGGAAAGACGGACGCGAAGTGCCTGATGTACTCATGGGTATGTTTGACTATGCAGAAACACCCGAGCATCCTGCCTTCAACCTGTCACTCCGTGTCAACTTTGTAGATGGTACCGCAGACAGCACCTATCTTCGACTGGTAGGAAATGAAGGCAGCATGAATGTGGAATGGGATCGTGTGACACTTACCCGCAATAAGGCGTATGCCGCTACCGACGATCCGCTGCTGGCAACCAAACTCAATAAAGACAATCCGCTTAATTATGAGCGTAAAAAAATGCTGCCACCTGATACGACTGTTTTCAATGTAGAAAAAGGATATAAAGGAGCGCATTTCGATCACTTCTTCAATTTCTTTACTGCAATCCGGGAAAAGAAACTTTCTGTTGAAGACGCGTTGTTTGGCTACCGTGCTGCAGCACCCGCTCTGCTTTGCAATGACAGCTATTTTACCAATAAACCTGTACTCTGGGATCCGGTAAAACTGAAAGTAGTAAGCTGATAACCATCAAAACCATATTTTTCATCATTAACAATCCAAAGATTATATGAACACAAAACTTTCCAGCGCTGCTTTGCTTCTTGCCGGCAGTCTTTTATTCAGTGCCTGCAACAACGAAGGCGAAGGAGATGAACCGAAAGATACCTCAAAGCAGGGGTCATTTGGTTCGGCCACCCAGACCAGTATTAATAGTGACAACATGCTTACAGAAGCGGAACAAAAGGAAGGCTGGCAATTGCTTTTTGACGGCAAAACGCTCAACGGATGGCGTATGTATCAGAACAAACCGGCCGATTGCTGGGGTGTACAGGATGGAGCCATCTATTGCAAAGGAAGCGCCACCGACAAGAGCGACCTGCGTGCCGACCTGGTTACAGCCGATCAGTTTGAAAACTTCGAATTGTCGATAGACTGGAAGATTGCACCACAGGGTAATAGTGGCATCATGTATCATGTAAATGAGAAATATCCGGCTGCTTATCTGAGCGGACCAGAGTATCAACTGATTGATGATGATAACTTTCCCGAAAAACTCGAAGAGTGGCAAAAAACAGCGGCAGACTATGCGATGTATACAACCAGCAGTCGCCCGGTAAAACCCGTCGGTGAATTCAATACCACACGTATTGTAGTGAATGGTGCTCATCGCGAACACTGGCTCAACGGCGTGAAAGTAGTAGAATTTGAAGCATGGAGTGATGACTGGAAAAAAAGAAAATCGGAAGGCAAGTGGAAAGATACACCTGAGTATGGTATGGAGAAAACAGGCAATATCTGTTTACAGGATCATGGCAGTGGTGTGTGGTTCAAGAATATCAAGATCAGAAAAATGTAGTATCGGCGGGGAGGTTTGAAAATCCAGGGGTTTGAAGCTAACTGTGGTAATGTGAGATTATGCCGGGATGCTAATGTGCTGGGGGCGCATTAAAAATTGAACAGACAGAATCCGGAAAAGTCTTCTTCAAATCCCTGTATTTTCAAACTCACCTGTTGTCAATTCTTTTTATGACACAACAGGAATTGCATAATCAACGGCTGTTGAAGGAAGCAGAAGATGCCATACGGCGGATGCACACACGCCGGCATTTTATTAAAGAAAGTGCTATGGGGCTGGGGGCACTGGCCTTCGGTTCACTGCTGGGTGGCTGTGGCCGTTCTCAGCCGGGGCTTTCACCGGCTGTCAGCAACTTTGATCCGGTGCATCCGTTGTTGCCAAAAGCACCACCTTTCCCGGGCAGGGCAAAGAGTGTGATCTATCTGCATATGGCCGGAGCGCCATCGCAGCTGGAGTTATTTGATTATAAGCCTGAGCTGGCAAAAATGGATGGCCAGGATTGCCCGCAGTCGCTACTGGCAGGCAAGCAGTTTGCTTTTATCACAGGTGTGCCGAAAATGCTCGGCCCACAGGCAAAATTTGCACAGCACGGACAAAGTGGTGCATGGATAAGTGAGCACCTGCCACATTTTTCCACGCTGGCCGATGAAGTCACTTTTCTGAAAGCGGTCACAACCGATCAGTTTAACCATGCGCCTGCACAATTACTGATGCATACAGGTAGCCCACGACTGGGCCGGCCCAGCATGGGCAGTTGGGTTACCTATGGACTGGGTACCGAAAATCAGAACCTGCCTGCCTTTGTTGTACTCACCAGCGGAGGCAATTTCCCCGATGCCGGTAAGAGCGCCTGGGGTAGTGGTTTTTTACCTTCTGTATACCAGGGTGTGCAATGCCGCAGTGAGGGAGATCCGGTGTTATTCATCAACGATCCCAAAGGTATGAGCCGAGACCTGCGCAAAGCATCTATTGAGGCCATCAATGATGCCAACAGGCAGGAATATGAATCGTACAACGATCCAGAAATCCTGTCGCGCATTTCTCAGTATGAAATGGCCTACCGCATGCAGATCGCTGCACCCGAGGTAATGAATATTAACGATGAACCGGCGTATATCCATGAAATGTATGGAACAAAGCCCGGCAAATCATGTTTTGCCAACAATGTACTGCTGGCACGTAAGCTCGTTGAAAAAGGGGTACGTTATGTACAGCTATTTGACTGGGGCTGGGATGCACATGGCGATGGCGCTTACAACGCATTGAATCTGGGTATTATTAACAAATATCGCAGCATAGATAAGGCCATGACGGCTTTGCTGCTCGATCTGAAGCAGCGTGGCTTACTGGAAGAAACACTGGTGGTATGGGGTGGCGAGTTTGGCCGTACGCCCATGATGGAAAACCGCAATGGCGCACAAAATCCTTATAAGGGGCGTGACCATCATACAGAAGCATTCACTCTCTGGATGGCAGGCGGCGGCATTAAAAAAGGATTTACCTATGGCGAAACTGATGAAATAGGCTACAGTGCCATCAGCGGTAAAGTCGAAGCATTCGACATTCAGGCAACGATCCTGAACCAACTGGGATTTGATCACGAACAGTTTACCTATCCGTTTCAGGGGCGCCCTTTCCGCCTCACGGATGTGGCTGGTAAAGTCATTCGCGATATCCTGGCTTAACATATGACAAAATGTAATATCAAAATATGAAGCATAACAGACGGGCCTTTATCAAACGAACGGCAGCGGCCTCTACAGGAGCTTTTTTTACTTCCATGTCACAGACCTGGGCTCAGCCACTGCCCAACGTACCCGCCGCAGCAGGCTTTGAGTTGTTGTTTATGGCAACAGACTGGGGATTTAAAGGCAATCGTGATGCCCTTTGTGCAGCCGCAAAAAAAGAGGGATATGATGGTATTGAAGTATGGTGGAGTGATGATGCAAAAGCGCAGGATGAACTTTTTAATGCCTTACATAAACATGGGTTGAAGGTGGGTTTCCTTTGCGGGGGCTGGCAAAGCGATTATAAAGAACACCTGGATGTATTTGTACGGCATACTGAACAGGCCGCTGGCAATAAAAAACAGGCCCCACTGTATATCAATTGCCACTCGGGCCGTGATCATTTTACAGTAGAGCAAAACAGCGCCTTCATCAATCATACAGATAAACTAAGCCGGCAATCTGGCGTACCCATTTATCATGAAACACACCGGGGCCGTATTCTTTTTGCAGCACATATCAGCCGGCAGTACATGAAACAGTTCCCCTCGTTGCGCATCACACTTGATATATCTCACTGGTGCAATGTGCATGAAAGTTTGCTGGCCGATCAGCCAGACGCAGTAGCACTCGCACTGGAGCGAACCGATCATATCCATTCGCGGGTGGGCCATGCAGAAGGGCCGCAGGTTGGCGATCCGCGTGCACCGGAGTGGGAGCCTGCCCTCAACGCACACCTGGGCTGGTGGGATACCATCATTGCTTCAAAAAAGAAAAAGGGTGAGCGTATGACGATCCTTACCGAATTTGGTCCCGTTGATTATATGCCGGCATTGCCATATACACGGCAGCCAGTGGCCGATCAGTGGGCGATCAATGTACATATGATGCAAATGCTGCGCAAGCGTTACCAGTAAAATCTGAAAAAAACTGATGCTCATATCTCTTCCAGAATTTATTGGCCGGCTGCATCCACTGCTGGTACATTTACCTTTAGGCATTTTGCTGTTGGCCTGTTTTTTTCAATGGCTCATACTGCATAGCCGGTACGCTTTTTTGAAACCCGCTATTCCCGCTATGCTCTTTTGGGGTATGCTGTCTGCCATCGCTTCCTGCATTAGTGGTTACCTGCTGGCTTCAGGAGGTGATTATGAAGGGGAGCTGGTGCAGCGGCATCAGTGGATGGGTATTTACACCGCAGGTCTTGCACTGATCTTATGGATAGCTCACCAGTTTTTTATCAATGAATGGATTGCCCGTTGGCTATCGGTGGGTTTAATAATTCTTCTTTTTATAACAGGCCATCTGGGCGGCAGCCTCACCCATGGTGAAGGTTTTTTGCAGGAAGGATTGCAGGCCGGAAAAAAAGACGATCCGGTATGGAAGGCTATGCCCGATTTGCAGCAGGCACAGGTATATGCGGGCCTGGTACAGCCACTGCTGCAGGCACGTTGTTACAGCTGCCATGGTCCTAATAAACAAAAAGGAAAACTCCGGCTCGATAGCCCGGACTGGTTGCTCAAAGGCGGCGAAGATGGTAAGATCATCAAACCTGGCGATGCGGAGAAAAGCCTGCTTATAGAACGGCTTATGCTGCCAATGGATGATAAAGAGCATATGCCTCCGCGCGAAAAAACTCAGTTGAGGGCCGATGAAATAGCCGTTCTGCACTGGTGGGTTAACAGTGGAGCAGCTTTCGATAAAAGAGTAAGTGAATTAAAGCAACCGGCAAATATTAATCAGGTATTGCAGCGTATAGCTACCGGTCAGCAGCCTGCTGGAAATATCGCTGCTGCACCAGCCGATATTCCCGCAGCGGCAGTCGCTCCCGGCGACACTGCCACTATTCGCCGCCTGCGCCAGGCCGGTGTTATGATACTGCCTGTGGCCGCTAACAGCAATTATCTTTCTGCCAGTTTCTTTACAGCTACAGCCCCGCCGGACTCTTTGTTGCCGTTGCTGACAGCACTTAAGAAACAACTGATATGGCTGCGTCTCGATAATACCCCGGTCAGCGATGCTTCGCTCAGGCAGATCGGAGCGCTCACACAACTTACCAGATTGCAGTTGAGCAATACTGCAGTAACCGATGCGGGCCTGCCGGCACTTCAACCGCTGACCAATCTGCATTCGCTGAACCTGGTAGGAACAAAAGTGACAGCCACAGGACTTTATACCCTGGCATCGTTGAAGCAACTCCGCTACCTGTACCTGTATCAGACAGCTGTGGCACCTGCAGATTGGTCTATGCTGCTGAAGCAGCTACCGGGCATACAGCTTGACTCTGGCGGGTACAGGGTGCCAACCTTTGAAGCCGATACAACTGAGCTGAAATACTGAGATAACCCGCTGTAAAAACGCTAACCCCTGGACGGAGTATCTGTCGTATATTCAATGGACAAAGCCAATTTTTTTCATGAACAGAAAAGAATTTATCGCTTCTGCAGCACCTGTACTCTGGCTTTTTGCCGGAGGTAAGATATTGCGGATAGCCGAAATGGTTGACCCGGATACGGAAAGTGTGGTATTACGTTTTGGGGTGGCTTCTGACGGACATTATGGAGAAAAAAATACACCGTACGAAAATTATTTTACTACACTGGTAGATAAAGTAAACGGTTTCCACGAGCAGCACCCATTTTCCTTTTTTGTAATTAATGGGGATATAGTACACGATGATCCTGTTTTTTTTGCTTCGGCAAAAAAGAAGTTCGATAACCTGGTCCCTTCTTATTATGTAACCCAGGGCAATCATGATCATATTGATGCTGCGGGCTGGGAAGCTATCTGGGGCATGCCGGTAAATCATCATTTTCACATAGGCCGTCAAAGCTTTTTGCTGCTTACTACTTCCAACGCAAAAGGAGAATATTTATGTCCGGATCTGAAATGGTTGCAACAGAAACTCGATGAAACGCGTCATCAGGATAATGTGTTTATTTTCATGCATATTAATCCCGCCGGCCAGACCAAATATGCCGTAAACTGCGATCCCGTGCTGGCGCTGCTGGCAGAACATAAGAATGTACGGGCTGTGTTCAACGGACATGATCATGATATGGCCGATGTGAAAGTAAAAAATGGAATACCCTTTGTATTTGATGGTCATTTTGGCGGCAGTTGGGGTACTTCCTATCGCGGGTTCCGGGTGGTGGAACTGATGAAAGATGGTTCAGTACGCAGCTACCTGATGGATCCTGTGAGTAAAACAGGCGAATCAACCCTATCGCGCGTTGCGCATAGCTGATATAAACTGATGTTATGGATAAGAAAAAGACAATGAGGAACTATGGTGCGGGTCTGCTGACCCTATTGCTGTTATCAACAGCTCTCTGTGCGCAGAAGCAGGCATTGCCTACCAAACAGCAGCTGGAGTGGCATGAACTGGAGTTTTACTGGTTTATTCATTTTGGTCCCAATACATTTACGGATAAAGAGTGGGGACATGGTGATGAGCCGGCAGATATCTTCAATCCCACAGCACTGGATTGCAAACAATGGGCACGTGTCGCCAAACAGTCGGGCGCTAAAGGAATTATTCTTACCGCCAAACATCATGATGGTTTCTGCCTTTGGCCCAGCGAATATTCTACCCATACCGTACGCGAAAGCAAATGGCGCGATGGGCAGGGTGATATAGTAAAGGAATTGATGCAGGCCTGCAAAGAGAACGGACTTAAGTTTGGGATATACCTGTCGCCCTGGGACAGAAACCATCCCCAATATGGCACCCCGGCCTACAACGATGTATATGTAAATACCATGAAGGAGCTGATTTCGAAATACGGCCCCTTCTTTGAATTCTGGTGGGACGGTGCAAATGGGGAGGGACCCAACGGGAAAAGACAGGAATATGATTTTCACCGGTTTGAACGGACCATGCGTGAGCTGGCTCCCAATACAGTTGTCTTCAGCGACATCGGCCCCGATGTACGCTGGGTAGGTAACGAAAGCGGTATCGCGGGTACTACCAACTGGAATTATCTCGATACAGCCGGTTTCAAAAGGGGTGCCGGATCTCCACCCACCGATACACTCAACCGCGGCAATATGTATGGACGCAACTGGATACCTGCAGAGTGTGATGTAAGCATCCGTCCGGGATGGTTTTATCATAAAGAAGAAGACGGGAAGGTAAAAACATCGGCACAGTTGTTTGACCTGTATCTGAAATCAGTAGGTCGTGGAGCTAATTTTCTGCTAAACGTGCCACCCGACCGCCGGGGACTCATTCATGAAGCGGATAGTGCAGCATTGGTTGGATTTGAAAAAATGCTGCGTGAAAATTTTGCCAGTAATCTGGCGCTGAAAGCACGTAAGGAACTGCATTATAAAATGGTTGTTTATAAACGCGACAACTTTGCTGATGGGGATCCAAAGACCACCGAAAGTGTAAATGAGTATAAAAACGCCAGCTTTTGGCTTAAATTCGGTACAGAAACCCGCCTCAACTGTATTGTGCTCAGCGAAAACCTGGAGCAGGGGCAGCAGGTAGCCAAGGGCAAAGTAGTATTGGTAAATGGTGCGCAGGAGGTAAAAGAGATTCCTTTTACGACTATTGGCCGTAAACGCATACTTACTTTTCCCACACAGCAAGTCACTGCTGTACGTCTGCTGATTCAGGATGCCAAAGGCACGCCGGTACTGAGTGAGGTAGGAGCTTATCTTATCAACGAAAACCTTATTGAGAAATGACCTTATCGCGAACGAAAATCTATATCCTCGGTTTTATTACTCTTTTGCTACTAACACTGCCTGTATTTGCGCAGGCACAGAATAGTGACCGGGCCATGCGTAAGCTGGTCCGTTCCAATTTTGAACTGGCCGCAAAGCAATACAAACTGCTGGGCGCCCAGACTCCTGCTGCTGTGATGCCCCGGTCTTATATAGCTGCAGAAAAAAAACTCATTACCAGTAATACCAGCTGGTGGACCAGTGGCTTCTTCCCCGGCTCGCTTTGGTATATTTATGAAGCTACCGGCGATACGGCTATCCGTGCCGAAGCTGAGCGTCGCTTAGCTATACTGGAAAAAGAAAAATATCATACAAAAGATCATGACCTTGGCTTTATGATCTTTTGCAGTTTTGGTAATGCACTCCGTGTTACCGGAAATGAAAAGTATAAAGAAACAATCTTCACTGCGGCCGAGACGCTCATCAAACGCTATCGTCCTGCCATGCGCAGCATCCAGTCATGGGATTCCAGTGCCGCCTTCCGCAGCCCTGTTATCATCGACAACCTGATGAACCTTGAGATGCTGTGCTGGGTAAGCGATGAAACACGTGAGCCAAAATACAAGGTCATTGCCATCGATCATGCCAATACGACTATGCGAAATCATTACCGTCCTGATTTCAGTGCTTATCATGTAGTAGATTATGACCCGGTGACAGGTAAGGTCGCCGCTAAAAAAACAGCACAGGGATATGCACCCGAGTCGGCCTGGGCCCGCGGGCAATCTTGGGGGCTCTATGGATTTACAATGATGTACCGTTGCACGGAAGACACCAGTTTTTTACGACAGGCAAGAGGCATTGCACAATTTCTGCTCAATCATCCTAACCTGCCTAAAGACAAAATACCTTATTGGGACTACAATGCGCCCGATATTCCCAACACGCATCGCGATGTATCTGCTGCATCTATCATGGCTTCGGCCCTGCTCGACCTGAGCCGATATGTGGAAGGAACGGAGAAAGAGGAATATGTAAAAACAGCGCGTACCATTTTACAAAATCTGTCCGGCTCACGGTACCGTAATAAGCCAGGAGAAAACGGTGGCTTCATTTTAAAACATAGCGTGGGCGCCATTCCCTACAAATCGGAAGTGGATGTACCGCTTACCTATGCGGATTATTATTTCCTCGAAGCTTTACACCGGTATAAGACGTGGTATCTTGAATCGCCAGCTGCAACCAACTAAGAGCGGAAAGCGGCTTTTCTTTTTTCCAGAAATGCCGTTACACCTTCTTTCATTTCAGCAGTGCCAAAACACTCTCCAAAGAGCCGGACCTCTTCGGCAAACCCATCTTTGTCTGTGGCATAATAAGCATTGACTGCTGCAATCACTTTGCTGATGGCCTGGGGGCCTTTAGCCAGTATCGGTTGCAACAATGTGTAGGTAGCCGGCAAAAGGTTTTCAGCCGTTGTAACCTGGTTGACCAATCCGAGTTGTTTTGCTTCGCCGGCATCTATCATGTTGCCCGTCATCATCAGCTCCAGCGCTTTGCCTTTGCCTATCAGTTGTGTCAGCCGTTGAGTGCCGCCATAACCGGGAATAAGACCCAGGTTTACTTCAGGCTGTCCAAAACGGGCCTGCTCTGCCGCCACACGAAGATGGCAGGCCATGGCCAGTTCGCAACCACCACCCAGCGCAAATCCATTTACTGCGGCTACAAATGGTTTAGAGGCATTTTCTATTTTACTGAATACCATGTCCTGTCCTTTCTGGGCAAGTGCGGCACCGCCACTGGTATCGAGGGAGAGAAACTCGCTGATGTCGGCTCCGGCAACAAAGGCTTTTGGACCTGCACCTGTAATGACCACGGCACCCGTAGCCGGATCGGCGAGAGCCGCATCTACTGCCTGGCTTAACTCTTCAATCACTGTGCGGTTAAGGGCATTGAGTTTATCGGGCCGGTTGATAGTAATGGTACAAATAAGGTCTTCGGTATTTACAAGCAGACTTTGATACATACTGACTGAGTTAAATGAATAAACGTTAGTAGATCAAAAGTAGGGTTATCTGCAAAGCTGGCAAAGCGACAAAAAGGAAAAGCTGCGCCCGGAGGGGCGCAGCTGATTTAACCGTCCACTGTTAAATAAGGTCAGGGTATGTCGATCATACGAATAGTAACTTTATTGGTGATGCGGCCGGTGCCATTTTTATCCCAGAATACAGCTTCCACGTCATATTTTTCTTCCCATTGCATCGGTTCACCGGTGGTTACAGTGCATTTCAGGTATTCCGCATCTTTGGGGGCGTACTGGTCATGGCCTTTGAAAAGATCGGCTTCGTTCAGAATTATTTTGCCGTTTTTGTCCTTAATAGTGAGGGAGCAGCCAATGGCTATGCGGCCATTTTTTTCTTTGAATCCTGTCACACCTTTATTTATCAGCAAAAATTTTTCACCGATTGGAATATCTGTATGATTCAATTCCTCATCATTCATGAGTAAATAACTCCGCTCAGGTGACAGTCCTTTATAGGTGGTGCTGAGTCCGGTAGTGAGATCTTTGTTGATGCCGGCCACAGGCTGAGCGTCACAGGCATACAAAAGCGTACAAAGGAGAACGATGCCTAGGGCAGTAATGCGCCAGCGGCGTATCTGTACCCGGTGATGGCGCAGTTTATAACCAAGTGCCAGCAGTCCCAGGAAACCGGCCTTAAGCCCTCCGATCAGCAACCAGCCGGTAAAAACAACGCGGATAAGAGTAGAGAGATCTTCGGATAAAGAAAAGGGGACTTCAAAAAAAATCAGCCGTACCCAGGCAAATACAGGGAGTGATATCATCAGGCTCACCAGGAAGGTTTCTTTCAGAAACCGGCGCAGGCGGGGGTTATGAATAAGGTTCATATTCAGGAATTTTCAGGTATAAGGTTTTTGTTGCGAGCGCAAAGGTGCGGGTGGAAGGGCAGCTTTCAAAGCGAGATTCATTGAAAAGCCCCTTTTGGGCAATGAATGGTACAAAAGGCTTAGTGAAATGCTGGGGAAGGTAGAAGGTAAAGCGGTAGTTAAAAGCTGCGGTTACTCTTTACCCAGTCGGTAATATAATGGGCTATTTCTGTTGTCGGAGTGCCGGGAGGAAAGAGGCGGCCGACTCCCATTTCCTGCAATTGTTTCATATCATCTTCCGGAATAATGCCTCCGCCGGTGATCAGTACGTCCGTCATCCCTTTTTCGCGAAGCAGTGCAATGATTTTAGGAAAAACCGTCATGTGGGCACCTGAGAGAATGCTGATGCCAATGGCATCCACATCTTCCTGCAGGGCTGCATTGACCACCATTTCCGGTGTTTGACGCAGCCCCGTATAAATTACTTCCATACCTGCATCGCGCAGGGCGGTGGCGATCACTTTTGCTCCACGGTCATGACCATCGAGGCCAACTTTAGCTACTAAAACACGAACGGGTCTCTTCATATTGCAAACGGCGATAGTTTATCCGGGCAGTAAAGATAAAGTCTTTTGCATACGATCGATAGTTTCCTGCCGACCCAGCAATTCCGCAATAGTAAATACATGCGGTCCGAATTTACCGCCTACCAGCATAATGCGGAAAGGCAGCATCAGTTCACCGGGTTTCAGCTCATTGACAGCAGCCACTTCTTTAAAAAGCGCTTCCAGGTCAGCAGACTGCCACAGGGTGGTGAGTTCAAACTGACGGATGATTTCTGCAAAGAAGAGTTGTTTCGTTTCATTCCACTTGGGCTGAATGGGACTTATATCGGGATTGACCGGGGCTTTGAAGAAAAAGCCTGCCTGCTCGGCAAAATCGGTGAGTAATGTACAGCGGTCTTTTACCAGCTCTGCCACCTGGGGTAAGATGTGGCTATTGCCGGTATCAATGCCATTTGTTTTCAGCACAGAAGCGGCTTCTGATGCCAGGCGGTCAGCCGGCAGTCGTTTGATCCACTCATGATTGAACCATTTGGCTTTTTCAAAATCAAAGCGGGCACCTCCGCTATGTACCCGTTCCATAGAGAATTTGCTGATCAGTTCTTCTATGGTAAACAATTCCTGTTCGGTACCATCATTCCAGCCCAGCAGGGCCAGCAGGTTGATGAAGGCTTCAGGAAGAAAACCACGTTCGCGGAAACCTTCTGTAAGTTCATTGGTCTTTGGATCGGTCCAGTTCATGGCAAATACCGGGAATCCGTATTTGGAGCCATCCCGTTTGCTGAGTTTACCATTAGGACCGAGTATCAGCGGCAGGTGTGCCCATTGGGGCATAGCATCCAGCCCGAAAAGATATTTCCATAACAATACATGTACCGGTGCACTGGGTAGCCATTCTTCGCCTCTGAAAGCATGTGTGATCTGCATCAGGTAATCGTCTACTACCACAGCCAGGTGATAGGTGGGCATGCCATCGGCTTTTAGTAATACTTTATCGTCTACCGTAGCTGTTTCGAAGCTCACTTCGCCCCGGATCATATCGGTAAAAGAGAGTGTTTCGTTCTCAGGCATTTTTATGCGCACTACATGTGGCGTACCTGCATCGAGCAGTGATTGCACTTCGCTGGCAGATAAAGTAAGTGAGTTGCGCATATGGCCACGTACCTGGCGGTCATATTGAGGCGAGGGATTTTGCTCGGTGGCAAAGTCGGCCCGCATCTTATCGAGCTCAGCCGGTGTGTCAAAAGCGTAGTACGCATGACCCTGCTGTACCAGTTGCTCTGCATATTGCCGGTAGAGTGGTTTGCGCTCACTCTGGCGGTAGGGGCCAAAGTTGCCGGGTTTAAGGGGGCTTTCATCAGGTGTGAGGCCGGCCCATTCCAGGCATTTAAAAATATATTCTTCGGCGCCCGGCACATAACGGCTTTGATCGGTATCCTCTATGCGGAGTACAAAATCACCGCCATGCTGGCGGGCAAACAGGTAATTGTATAAAACAGTGCGGACACCACCCAGGTGTAACCCACCCGTGGGACTCGGAGCAAAACGGACACGAACTCTTTTTGACATGCTGCAAAGATAAAGAAGGACGGTATAAGGGATATGGATAAAGGTAGGAGGTAAAAGTATTTGCAGCACATTAGCACACCAGCACATTAGCACATTGCTTTTATCTTTGTACCCAATGAAAAACTACTTCATCAAAACACCCTGGTGGCTCAAGCGGATTTATCCCGCTTACAGATGGAGTATGCCGGCGAAGGATAAGGTTATCTACCTTACGTTTGATGATGGGCCGCATGCCGTGGCTACTCCTTTTGTACTGGATGAGTTGAAGAAGCACCAGGCCCAGGCGACTTTTTTTTGTATTGGTAAAAATGTACAGGCAGAACCGGCACTATACAGGCGTATACTTGATGAAGGCCATGTCACCGGCAATCATACCCAGCATCATCTCAATGGATGGAAAACTTCGAGCAAAGCATATCTCGAAGACGTAGCTGAAGCGGCGCAGCATATTGATTCACGTTTTTTTCGTCCGCCATATGGTCGTATTACCCGATTTCAGGCGAGCCAGATTGCCAAAGTATTACACAGGCCCGATGCAGAAGTAGTGATGTGGGATGTATTGAGTGCAGATTTTGATGAAAGTCTTTCCGGCGAACAATGTTTGCAGCATGTTGTAATGAATACAAAGCCGGGGTCCATCATTGTTTTTCACGACAGCCAAAAGGCGCTGCCACGATTGCAGTACTGCCTGCCACTGGCATTAGAATTTTTTAAAAAAAATGGCTTTGAAATGAAAACTATGCAATGGAATGCAAAGGAAGAAACAAAAGAGGAAAAATGACTATCTATATAAGATTGATTGTAAGACCCTGAAACTCATTTAAAAAGTTAGGGCCTGGGTAGAAACCCTGGCCCGTTTTTAATCCGTACCCTATGAAAACTGGTTTAAAGGTATAATATTTTTTCATTTATGCAAACATTTTTCTAATTGTTTGTGCAGCGTTTTCGGGAATTTATACATTTCCGGGGCGTTTACCGGTTTATTAAAATGAAGATCGTAGACACACATTCACACATTTATCTCGACAAATTTGCTGCTGACCGTGAGGCCATGCTGGCCCGGGCTGCAGCCGCTGGCGTGGAGCAGATCCTGCTGCCTGCCATTGACTCCGAAACGCATGAGCAGCTGCTGGATCTGGCAGCTAAATATCCGGGCAAATGTCTGGCAATGATGGGCTTGCATCCCTGTTCGGTGACGGCTGACCCGGCACCGGAACTGGCCATTATTGAAGAATATCTGAGTCGCCAACCTTTTTATGCAGTGGGTGAAATAGGTCTCGATTTTTACTGGGATCGCACCTATACCGAACAGCAGTTTCGGGCATTTCGCCACCAGATTGAGCTGGCGCTGCATTATAAGTTGCCCATTTCCATCCACTCACGCAATGCCACAGACGAGGCTATTGCCGTGGTAAGAGAATATGTACCCCGCGGTCTGCGCGGCGTGTTTCATTGCTTCTCCGGCACACCTGAGCAAGCGCGGGCGGCGGCCGATACTGGCTTTTATCTTGGTATTGGCGGCGTCATCACGTTTAAAAATGGTGGGCTGGATGTGGCCCTGGCCGATATAGGCATGGAGCATATCGTGCTGGAAACAGATGCCCCTTACCTGGCACCGGTACCTTACCGCGGCAAGCGAAATGAGCCTTCCTATCTTAGTTATGTAGTAGCCCGGCTGGCCGAACTCAAAGGTTTGAGTCTGGAAGAAATAGCACAGATCAGCACAGGGAATGCTGAAAAATTATTCGGCCTCTAAGCAAGTAAACCGTATTTTTGCAGCCCTCAAAATGGAGACGTGTCCGAGTGGTTGAAGGAGCACGCCTGGAAAGTGTGTATACGGGAAACCGTATCGCGAGTTCGAATCTCGCCGTCTCCGCAATTTTTTTACTATTTAATTGACTTACAATTTTATGTAAGTCAATTTTATTTTAAGGTAGTTAAATTGGTAGCAAATTATTTTATTTGAAGCGAAGGCTACCCCGGGTTATTTAAGAAACCAAACCACATCTTTGCCTGGCATAAAGAGAATTCCAAAGCTCTAGGAATAGATGAGAAAAAGGAGTTATATTCCTAGAAACATACAGGAGTTTGTAATTACTATTATCTTACCGGGAAGGACATCTGGGCCCTTATGCGGCAATTACGGCATAGGGATCTCAACACCACGCAGACCTATTTGAAGAGCTTGGGACTACTGCAGAAAGATGCTTTCAGAAGCGTTCTTGTGGCTTAATCGTTGAAACACCCCTGTGTAGGCCGTTTTTTCACGGTTTGCTATGTTTATTAAACTCCATTTTATATTTTGCAAATCCACTTTTAATACGAATCAAAATGAAATTTTTAAAATGGCTGACGAGTGCAGCTGTTCTCTATTTTGTTGCTGGTATTATTTTAATAATTGTTGGCCAAACTGATTTCCTAACCTATCTTCTTCCGAAAGTTATTCCCCCTCATTCAGCAGTGACATCTATCGTAAAAACGATTGGTGCTACTTTGATAGGTAGCGGGGTATTCACCACAATAATTAAATCGTCAGCTTACTCAGAGGTTTTTTCGAACATCTTGGGAAAGATTATCTGGTCTCCTGAATATATAAAACGTGCAGCAGAAAATGAGCGACTGCTAATGTGGAAAATGGCTTCTAAGGTACTCTACGACGAGAAATTTCCAGCCATTAGTAATGAAATCGAGGACATAATTACTTCACAATATTTTCCAATTTCTCATAACTTTTACTTGGAAAATGTAAATCTAACAATGAATATTTCGGACCATCCTGAAAATGAAGATTACTGGTGTCAGAAAGAAGTGACCGAGTTCATTCTGAAACCTGCAGATAAGAAAAAAACTATCCAATATACAATGGACGGGAACATTGACATTCCAGAAAATGGGGAGGATCTGACCAAAATCACTATCACAGAATTGACAGTAAATGGAGTTGATAGAACCGATTGCATTCAGGACGTAATTAAAGGACAAGGACTCATGACCCAAAGCGTCCAGCTGGAACTTGCGAACTATGATGAGTATAAAATTGTTGTTAGAAGAGAGAAGGTAGTTAATAAGAAGAAGAATCCGGATAAGAGATTGTATGCGAAACATATCTGGAAGCGGTCGAAAATCACCCTTATTTGTGACGTTGGAAAAGTCTATCAATTTGCTAAAATGGGGACAATCAATGACTTCACCCCTGGGTATGAGCAAATTAATGAAAATGTTAAAATTACTACGTGGGAGTACGACGGGGTAATATTGCCCCACCAAGGCTTTTTACTTCTCTTTAAGTAACTATTTACAGAAATGCTAGTCTAATTCCCATAAAATGTATAATATTTGTATATAATTCTAAAACTAAAATTCATGACAATGGCAACTAACTACGGAAACAATCATGTATCATTAGATGATACCTGGGTTTAAGCAACGCACACAGTTTAACTAACTATAAAAAAGAGGTTTCCATTTGGAGACCTTTTTTATTTGCTTTCATGGGAGATAGCTTATTCCAAGTAACGGTGATATCCGAAACAAATCCTTCCCGCAATTCTCCTTACACTAGTATGCATTTTGACTGCTTCTCTACGGGTATGTTTTTCAATAATTCTCATTTATTTTGTGACCGGACCTTCTCCCGGAGCACAATGCTCCGAACCCTGCCCGGTGTTATTTTATGCTGATCGGCAACCTGAATTCCGCCTTGTCTCAATAGTTTTATCGCCTTTTCAGTTGAAACTTTTCTTGGCCAAAAACCATTTAATATCTCTTCAGTTGTATTATTCATGTCTCTAGGTTTTGGTGATGATTATTGCTTTTCTGATGTTTTGAGTTAAATATTATTTGGGGTACCTAACGATGCGGGCTATGACTTCGTCAATCTTTAAATAATCGATACTTTTAGTTATTGTATTTATTGATTCGGGCATACAACGATTGACTATGTCTCTTTTACCAGCAACATCCTGCTCCTTATAAGATCGGAAGACATTAAAGTGGCTATCAAGCCATATATTGTTGTTATTATTACAATCTGTCAGTTTTTGTTTAATGATGTTTAACTGTTGAGTTAGCTGATTCATTACTTCATTATGTTCTTTTTTTAATTTGGAGAAATCATTGAAGTCTATTTTTTCGTCCAGAAAAGCCGCCTGGGAGTTACAGGACTGGCTGACTTATCATGATGGACTTCGCAGGCGTTGTCTTATCCTGATCGATTTAATGTGGGCCGAAGCAACCCGAATGGAAGATTTGCCACCCAGCGAAATGAAAAGTGCCGCCGAGGCAAAGCAAGCAACGGGACATATGAATCGACAGCTCTTATACAGGGAAGTATTACGACTGAACGGCATCTGGAGAATCTTCCTTGCCATCCGACTAACTTATTTTTTAAGACGGGCGGAGTATTTTTCCTGGTTCAATTTAGGCGGTTTGACAAAAAAGCGTATCGCTTTGCTTGAGGAGAATTGGAGAGAACGGCTGTTAGGTGACCGGTAAAAGCCGCCTCACTGTTTACTGTCTGCGGTTTTGGTCGCGCCTTTCACACGTTGGTAGATAAACCCGGCTATCTCCGAAGCTGTGTGCTGGCGAGCATCAATATAACCATCGGTTTGAAGTACCCCGTCAATCGGTGCATCGTCAAGTCGGATGTACATCACCTTATCATGTTTCTTTTCAAAAATGATTTCCCTGATACTGCGAAATTCCAATCCTGGCCAGGGTTTTCGCTGGTAATCTCCGGATAAGAAAACGACTATTAAATTCGCATTCTCGCGGTATATCCGCGAAAGGTAGACATCGAGGTTGGGTCGTGCCAGATACGCCTTAAAATGATTGTCGTAGAAAACCTGATCCGTGTTCATGCGTTTATCCAACTCCCGGAGAACTTGTTCGACTAATGGCCTTGCTTCTCCCGGAAAAGAGAAGGCAACATCGAATACATGGTTTTCAGGATTCACCGTTGTTTGCTTGCCAGACGTGATGATAGGAAGGGAAACACCAAAAGCAAGCAATTCCTCTGACAGATCTACATCCTTTACTGCCCAATGCGTTCTATTGAGTTCCCATCCGTATATATCCAAGCTAGATTGAGCAGAGCGAAGGTCATCGGCAGTAATCCAGGGTTCTACTTCCATGTATTCGCATTCAATCGTTATCTGATTGGTTCGTTTCTTAATGTTTTTAAGCCAGCCAAACAGGGGAGCTTCTCCGCAAGGATCTTCGTAGGCAAACAGGCAGGGGAAACTTTTTAGCTGCGCAATCGCATCTTTAGTAAAATTTCCGAAGCGTGTCGCAATTTCCTCGCTTGTATATTCTCCTTTTTTGATGCAACGGTCCATATCCAACGCGAACATTTTGCTTTTCCATGTTTCACAGTCTCCTGCAACGATAAGGTTAAACATTATTATTACTCGCTTTTATTTGTGTATGAACAAAAGTAGCAGATATGTAAATGGATTGGAGAGCATATTTAGAAAAAGCGAGCTTGCTTTTCACCTGGAGGAAAATGCTGTGGTGGAAGATAATATACTTGGGCATTGAGCGAAGGTCTTGCAGTTACCGGTTGTTGCTATTAAGAAACTTTGATGAACAGACTTCAGTAAATTAGTTCATCAGATAACATAGCACTGAGTTTGTGTAGTATATTTTATATTGATAATCAATTATTTGTATCATTTATAAGCGATAGGATCGGCATCAATTGTTCGATAGAAATCTCCTGATTCCCGCAAAGCAAACAAAGCCCCGAAAGGGGCATTTTTGTTTTAGTGAGCCTGCACGCATTTTGTGCAAAGCGACTGAAAAAATGAAAAGCGCCAAGCGCTGGCTTTATTTCCTCTAAGCCTCCTGCTGCAGGCGGGAACAGGAAAGTATTCCCGGCGTCTTCGCGTAAGGATTTTTTTACTTTCAGTCAGACATTCGCTCATGCAGTTCAATAGGAGATTAGCTATTTATCTTCCTTTAGCATTATCTTATTCAACAGCGCCAAATCTTCCTCCAATACCTTCATTTCTTTATTATATGCAGCCTGTGTCTTGATAATTCTTAATATATGTGGAGATCCTGTTTTGATGGTTTCTGTTTTTAAATCAACCTCAGCCCTTAGTTTGCTGGCATCAATTTCCCAGGTACTTCTTACCTGGTTGTCATGGATGGTTTTGTTGCCTTTTCCGAAAGGTCCTTTATGTGCGATTCGAATTAATGCTTCGGCCTGTAGCTTATTGATCGGATAACTGATTTCACCCATGTTTTCCACCTGCAATCCGGGGAAGACAAAATCTATTGAACCTGAGCTGACAAATCTGCCACTACCTTTTATTTTTTTAAGAGAGTTTAAAATATTTTCTTTAAGCTTATTCATGTCTATATCGTTCAAAGAATTTTTAATTGTCAAGACCTGTTTAAGTATTTCGACGGCCTTTTGCTTCGGATAGAAAAGGGAATCCCCTCTTTCATCTTAAAGTAATACCTCATCGATTCTTATAATGCATATTTACTGCCTGAATCTTCTTTCACCGTTCATTTCTTTGAAAGATTTCCTTTTTTGTCTGATTAATGATAAAATACAAAGAATTTGAGTATGCTTACGAGGTGCTTCTCTTTTTTTATTGTCAACTATGTGAAAATCGGTTGTTAAGGCGAGAGCCGGATTATGATTTCGTATTCTGATCTGCAGTTGAAATCCAGTTACTTATAATTCCTTCAGTGTATGGCCTGCAATTGCTGAAAAGGTCAGCAAGAAACTGCCCAGCCTCATTACCCTTCAAACAGATCTTCCATTTTTATCTCCTGCTGTACCAGTTCACGGTAATAGCTGTTCTGTTTTACACCATAGGTGGTGACCATGGTCAGGAAAATATTCTTTTTGGTGCGGGTTTGTTTTTGGAAAAGTTTTTCCCTGCTTTCCAGTTCGGCTGCATATTTTTTATCGATGACAAAAGGCGCGGAAGCGAATTTCATTTCGCAGATATTGATCGAGTCATCATCGCGGTCCAGTACAAGATCGATCTGTGCGCCGGTTTCTCCTTTTGCGGGTAAATACCGCCAGGGCGATACTTCGGTCAGTGCCTTTATCCGGAGCGCACGTATGATCTGGCGCACATGTTTCTGGCAGATGGCTTCAAAGGCAAAACCACTCCAGCTGTTATAGGATTGTCCCTTTGCCATTTTCTCCCATATACCCGGACCAGTGGCACGGGTTCGCTCTACGAATTTTAGGTAAAAGAGCGAGTACTCATCGGTTAGTTTGTACAGCGTATCTCTGCTCGTTTTCTGAAAGGGAATATAATGGGTAATGAAACCGGATTGCTCCAGCTCATCGAGCAGGCGGCTTGTGCCACCGCCGTCTGTAAGACCGCAGGCCTGCAACAGTTCTGGCCGGTTTAATCCTTTTGGTTTGGCGGCAAGGGTGCGTACGATGCCTTCATGCTGGCTGGCATTGCTGAAAAGGGATTGGTAGAGGTTTTTGAATTCTGTTTTCAGCAGCGCTTTTGGGGTAAAAAAAAGCCGGTCGATCGCCTGCTGAATGCTTTCTCCTTTTTGTACCTGCTTTAGATAATGAGGCACCCCACCCATGGCCATATAAAGTTGTAATAGCTGATAGGGCTTTAGCCTTAATCCGCGGCTATGGAGATAATCTCTGGTTTCGGCAAGTGTAAATGGCATCAACTGAAGAGGGGAGCGCGTGATGCGGTTATGCAGTCCGCCTTTGCTGTCTATGATATGTTTGATCATCCACGAAGCGGCTGACCCGCATAGCACCACTTTCAATTGTGGCTGGCGCGAGGCCCAGGTATTCCACCAGTGCTCAAAGGTTGACAGGAAGCCGGATTTGGGTGTATGTATCCAGGGAAATTCATCGAATAAGATGACGGCAGGTTGTTTGCCTGCCCGGTTTTTGAGAAAACCGGTCAGGAAATCAAAGGCCTGTCCCCAATTGCCGGGGATGGCAGGAGGAATAGAAGAGGCCATAGCCTCCTGTAAGGCCTTGCTGAAATTGGCTAACTGCTCGGATAATGCGGCTTCATAAGCACCGGTAAAGGAAAAGACCAGCTGCTTTTCAAAATAATTGCGCAGGAGAAAGGTTTTACCGATCCGCCGGCGACCATACATTACCAATAGCTCAGCTTCTTTGGACTGAAGAGCTTCCCTGAGCAGTTTTTGTTCTTCTCTCCGTCCTATTATTTTATCGGCCATATGTTACGGACAGATTTAAATAACTATAGTTGTCCGTAAATATAGTATAAAGTTACGGACAAAAATAAGTTTTTATAATTGTCCGTAACTTTTTGTCGGGGTAGCTGTGCAAATAGAAGTAAGGACAGTCATATACTTTAAGTTCGGAAAAATACCGAAGTGAATGTTGGTTTACTTTTTTTCTGTATAATCAGTCCGGCGCCGGCATTCGCATAGCCGGGCCTGCCGGTGGTAGTAAATCATACCGGCCTAAAATGGCAAATCTTGTCAGGCAATCTGCAAATGAACAGTATTACATTCCTTCCTTTTGCGGGTAATCGATATTTCTAAGTGTATTGGTGTTTTAGACAGGAAACTTACCGGCTGATCGGTGTTTTTTATGCGCCACCAGGTCCGTTTTTTTTTGTTTTTCCTGCATTATGGGTTCCCGTAAAACTTTGAATTTCCCAACCATTACTTTTAAACTGTATTACGGAGGCATGCTGTTCCGGAGGAATAATTATCATAGGAAACGGGAAAAATGAGGAGTATCCATCATAATACCGCTGATGCGAAAATCGGATATGGAAAATCTTCACTCTCAAAGGTGGTGGGTGCCATAACGTCTCTAAAGCGGTATACCCGGCATCCGTTAGGATCCAAAGCGCCGTGCTAGGTTATTGTAAAAGATCTAAGCCACAGTATAATTGTTTGTAACTGCAAGATAAAGTTACGGACAAAAATAAATAGTTATAATTGTCCGTAAGTATCCGGTAGCGGCAGTGCCTGGCAATACAGGCCTCCTGTTGCAGGTTGGTAATATATAGCGATGTTCAGTAATTTTATTTTAATCCGCGCAAGCCGGAAGAAGTCTTCGGGCATAGGCAATAGCAACTGTTGTGGCGGCGTATACCCGATCGCCGGAATAATGAGTGGGGTCTAATTCAATAGACCGAAATACCCGGCCTGTTCAGCCAAGTAGCCCCAGCTTGCCGGCAGCTTTCAACAGGGCCGGAGTGTTATGTACATTGAGCTTTTGCAGCATATTTTTCCGGTGTGTGTCAATGGTGTGAATACTGAGCGAAAGACGGCTGGCAATCTCCTGGCTCGAAAGTCCCTGATCGAGTAAGGAAAGGATTTCTTTCTCGCGGCGGGTAAGCATGGGTACCTGGTGAGGATTAATATCCAGCTCGCGCAGTTGTTGTAAAATTTTCTCATTGGCTCCTTTACTAAGATAGACATGTCCATCCAGTACCCGGTTGATGGCATGTAGTAACTCTTCTTTCTCCATGTCTTTGAGGAGGTAGCCATTGGCGCCCCGGCGAATCATTTGCGATATTATACCTGCTTCATTAACCGATGTAAGACCGATGATTTTCAGGTTCGGATACAGCTGTCTGATCTGTTCGCAAAGCTGCAGGCCGTCTGTATCGGGTAGATTAATATCAAGGAGTATTACTTCGCAGTCGGGATATTCGCTGAGGATAGCCAATCCCTGCCGGCCCGTTTTGGCAGAGGCTACGATCTGCAGGTAACTTTCATCTTTCAGCATGGTAGCAATACCATCGGCTACCAGTGGGTGGTCGTCTATAATGATCAGTTTTATCATACTGAGTTTGCAAAGGCTAAAATAAGCGATATCTTTTAAGCGCTGGGGTTGTCCAGTACAATATCGATCAGTACTGTTGTACCCACATCGGGTACGGAATCGATCACCAGCTGGCCGCGGAGGTATTCGACCCGGCTTTTTATGGTGGCAAGGCCCATACTTTGCCGGCCATCTGCCGCTGCGGTATCAAATCCCTTTCCATTGTCTTCCACTACCAGGCTAAGCCGGTTTTCCTCACGGTTTAGCTGAATAAGCACTGTACTGGCAGATGCATGTTTGATAATATTGTTGATGAGCTCCTGTATAATACGATACAACATGATTTCGGTAGTACGATCCAGGCGTTTCTCGAGACCGTATGACTGAAAATTGACCGACAGCATGCCGCCCGCACTGATCGTGTTGCTCATATCACGCAGGGCTTCAGGCAGGCCAAGTTTCAGCAATACCTCCGGCATCATGTTGTGTGCTACCCGTCTCAATTCTTCGGACGCCACACCAATCAGCTCTCTTGTTTTTTTATAGAGGGCAAGGTCCTGAAGAGCGGGTACTTGCTCCTGTAAAGTGCTGTAGTGCATCCTGACGGTAGAGAACAGGCCGCCCAGCCCATCGTGCAGGTCTTTGGCGATACGGCTTCGTTCGGCCTCCTGTCCGTTGACCATAGACTGGAGCGAAATAACCTTTTGCTGTCCTTCCAGGAATCTGATTTCCTCTTCTTTCAACATTCTGTCTTTTTCGGCCAGTAACCGGCGCTGACGATTGCTGCGGTATAGCATCATGCTGAAAAGTATCACGAGTATGGCAATAGCGATGCTGGCCAGCATCCACCGGTTTTTTTCTTTTACTTCCAGTTTGTGCAACTCATTTTCTCTTTCGAGGCTGGCGATCTGTGCCATCCTTTTTTCATTTTGATAGCGGGCTTCGAGGAAATTGAGCTCTTTGAGTTTTTCATCTTTCTGAAGGCTGTCGCTCAGGCTAATGGCCTTTTCGCGATAGCTAAGTGCCAGCTCAAACCGGCCATTAGTTTTGAAAATATCAGACAGGTGGCCGGCCGCTTTTTTAGCATTAAAGGTGAGCCCCCGCGCCACTCCCAGGCGGTAAACTTCCTCAAACAGTGGGATTGCCTGATTCGTCATACCGGCTTTATAATAGCTGGTAGCCAGGTTTTGCAGCGCCGACAGTCTGCTTTCTTCGGCATTCATTTTAATAGCTGTTTGCAGCGATTGCTGATGAGCTTCAATAGCTTTTTTATAGTCTTTCTGATAATCTCTGTAAAAGTTTCCTTCGAGTTTATAATACTCATACTCTGTGTCGAGGATTTGAAAGGGGCTAAACTTTGCAGTAGTTATCAATGTCTTCATTCCGGCCAGCGCCCTGGTGATGCCGGCCGTATCATTTTTTACTTCGTCGAGTGAGTGTAGTTCATAGAGATAGTCAAAGTGGTAGATGGGTTTCAGGTCTGTCAGCATTGGCTTTACCCTGTCCAGGTATTCGGCGGCTTTATCATATAGTTGCAACTGGCGGTATTCGCTGGCGATATTGCAGTAGACGATTACGAGGGTATTGGGATCGGGGGCCTGCTGCTCTGCCAGTTTTAAGGATTGCAGACGATGCGAGAGGGCGGTAGTGTAGTCGCCATTACGGTTATAAATGCCGCCGAGATTGTTGTGGGCCATCATCTGTGCGCGGATGCGGCGCAGGCTGTCTTTTCCTGTAAATGGTTCCTGCAGTATATCTTCATAAGTGGCAATAGCCGCCAGCCAGTCATTTTGTTTGGTAGCATAATTGCCACGGGCCAGCAGCGACTGGCATATTCCCGTATAGTAACCGAGTGAGCGGGCATCGCGGAGTGCTTCTGTCAGCAGGGCAAGACCACTGGTATCCTGTTTGTGCGACAGCAGGTAACCACCCAGCCTGTTCAATGCATCCACCCGCAGGGTATCTCTTCTATGCTGTGCTACGACCTTGCGGAGGCTGTCTTCATTGATCGTCTGGGCAGAGGCCGGCCAGTGCAGAACCAGGAGATAAATACAAAGTAAACAAAGGCTTCTATAGAAAAGGGTCATGCAATATGCATTAATAATTATCAATTTAATCAGTTGCAGCAGCGCGGGAAGCTACTATAATAACCGGTTGCCGTTATACCGGATTTCAGGTATTTAACAGCCTCTTTTTTCATCACTAGCCGGTAGGTATACCGGCCGGTTAATGCAGAGATTTACAGGATATAAAGCATTTCATTTGCCATGCAATCCTGTAATATATACAATCTGATCCGTCTACTGCTTGTTTTGCCCTTGCTGATAATTTGTGGCTGGTGCCAGGCACAGGAGGAAGAAGAGAGTAAATCGGGCCGGTTATCACCCAAAGAGTTTTCGATTCCGCCCTCGCCGGTATTTGACCTCATGGGGGTAACCCCCTCGCAGATAAACCGCACTTCAGATATCCGCGATTTCAAAGTAGACTGGTCATTCCGGTCCTGGCGTCTTAATCCCAATATTGCCATACAGGCGCAACCGCTGTGGGAGTTATTGTATAAAAGAAAACCACTACTCAAATACCAGCAGGCTGGCTATCTGATGCAACGTCTGTCTACCCTCGATCTTTCGGTTGGTACAGTGCAAAATGAAGAAAATGACCGGCGCATCGGCTTCTCGGTAAAGATGAACCTGCTCAAGGGAAAAGACCCGCTTATGTCTCGCGGTCTCTACGATGATATTACAGTCAGATTTGAAGAGGAAGAGACTTCAGTCAGGCTGCAATTGAAAGAGCTGCAGGCAAAATTGGATTCCAGTACCAACATCGTAGAGAAAGCTGCCATTCGTAACGAAATAGCCTCCGTAAATGAACAGTTGCAGACATTTCATACACGCCGGCAGACAGCTATCACTGAGCGTGTAAGCCTTTTTGTAGCCGAACACTGGAATGCGGCTTCACTGGATGTGGCATTCGGGCGCGTATTTACTTATCAAAGTGATAGTGCCGGATCGCTGCGCAAACTACGGCTTAACCGCAATACGGGCTGGGGACTCTGGATCAATGGTGGAGTGCCGCTTGGGAAAAGATGGTTACTCTCCGGTCTGCTGCGAACAACCTGGTATGAAGAACAGGTCGACTTTTTAATCAAAGACCAGGTGACGGCAGAAGAAATACAACGCTCTGCAGTAGCAGAGAATAAACTGTACTCGGTGGGCGTAAATATCCGTTATGGCGGACCCCTCTACAGTTTTTTTGCCGAGTTGCTGTATGAAAAAAAGTCGTTAAAAACTCCTGTTGAGGCTCTCGAAGAGGTATTTACTGCTCCTGCAGGCACAGGCATCGTGAGCTCATCGGTGCAGTGGACAACCGTACATCCCACAACTATAAGCGTGGGAGGCGACTGGCGTATAAGCCGTAATGTCATTATCAACTACGGCATGCGCTGGTTGCTGGATAAAAACGGAAGATCGCAGGCCTTTACTCCTGTTGCGGGCATTTCCTGTATGATGCGTTAATCAACCCTTAAAACAATAAACAATGAATCGGATTTTACTATTGGTCTTGTCTTTTTGTGCCGTGGGTACAACGGCTCAGAGCCAGGTCAGGTTTGCGACTGATGACCAGTTCACATTTACTATACCACAACGGGAAAAAAACTGCATGCAGTTTTTTAACTATAATGAAACGACTACCATGTCGCCGGTTAATGCTTTTTTTCTGGCCAAGATGAGTGAGATGATGTATCCTGAACGGTTGTTTTATCAGCTCCGCTATTTGCAGAATGACCAGCGGCCCGTGACTTCGATTAGTAACTCCGACTGGATTGAAAGGAATAGTACGGTTACCAATGCGAATTTCGAAAGGGCATTTGCCGGCCGTTTTGCGCATTACTTTTTTGATGAAACGAAATGGCCGCGCCGGCTCAATATCACGCCAATACAGTTGCAGCAGGTCAATAAAACCGTAGCTGCTACCAGGCTGGCCACTGGTATTGAAAATGTGAGACTCGATTCCGGAAGGGTTTCGCCAGCGAAACCTGCGCCGGCACCAGAGCGTAATTTTGTACAGGATTCTATCGACTGGATCAGGGCCAATACAGCGCAGTTCAAATTTATCAGGCAACGGCAGGGCATGAAATTTTTCGGTATCGATGCAGGCTTCGATCCGGAAGTGATGGTGGTAACTGCACCAAGAGCCAACTTTATCGTATTCCGCGGTACAGATGCCTATAACGAGATCGGTAATAAGGGCGAGTGGATCGGTACGGATTTTAACCTGTTATTTAAAGATGGTACTGGTCCGCTGGCAGGCACAAAACTCCACAGCGGCTTTTATGAAAGTTACCTCCTGATCAGAAATGAACTGATTGCCCAACTGGATGCGCAGGGAGGAAAGTCAAAAAAAATATGGATAACCGGTCATAGCCTCGGCTCAGCGATGGCTATCGTTGCCGGTGCAGATCTGAAAGCAGCAGGGTATAATGTGCAGGCGGTATATGGCTTTTCTTCGCCGCGAACGATTGGCAACGATGCATTCAAAACCAGGGCCGATAATCTGCTGGCTGGCCGCATACACCGTTTTGAATACTATCTGGATCCGGTAACGGTAGCCGGTTTCCCCTTTTATTATGCACCGGGCAAACGCCACTGGTTTGATGAGTCCGAGTATGGAAATATGCAATTGTACACGACCGATGAAGACCGCTATTTATCACCTAACCCATGCGAGTTTAACTGGTGTCCGGGCGATAAACGATCTGCCAATACGGTACGGTTGCTGAAAGCCAGAAAGAGTGGTATGCTCACCGATTTTATCACCCAGCCTACCCAGATAATGGGGTATTATCACAATCCTCAGTTTATGCTCAGGGGCATCAGCAAGTTGCTTTCTGCAACGGAAAAAGCAAGAATGCCTGCTATAGATGATAGTTTTCCATTTCTCTATGGCAAAGGGCCTACCGATGCGCCTATTCCCGGTACACGTTGATAATTCTATCACTCCAAAAATGAAAATATGAAAACAAAATTTTTGCTGCTGCCGGTAGCCATGCTGCTGGCCCAGCTTTCCATTGCACAGAATGATAAACCCGTTATTGTAAACCGGGCACCAGGTAGTGTGGCCCTGAAAACTCCTCTGGCCTTTAAGCGCTTTGAACTGGCCGATGCAAAAAAAGACGGCAAAAACCTGAAGGCAACGGATAAAATAAAAACCGCATCGGGAAAAGAAATTACTGTTGAAGATTACCTGTCGCGTGTAAATGAAGTGGAGCAGGAAATCAGCAAACGCGGGTATACCCTGCGTAATTATGAACCGGGTGCTTCGTCGCTGAAATATAAACCGGTTAAACTGGCCAATACTGATATCGATCGTTTGAATTTGCAGATCAATTCAGGCAGAAAGGCACCATTGAGTCAGCAGCAACGATTGAATTTTCTATTTAAAAAGAAGGCAACTTCCACTGCTTCCGGTACTGCAAAGACCATTAATACGCCTGTGACAGTTCAAAGTAAGATCAACACCGATCAATTGAGTGCATTGAAAAAAGTAGAAAAGAAGATTGAAGAAGAAGTGTCGATCGTGGAATTGCTTAAGCCGCTTACCGACCGTATACAGGAATCGATCGGTGCAGATGGGGCTAAATTTAATCTGGCCAATGCATCGCTAAAGGTCACCAGTCATGCCATCAGGCCACTGGGCAGCGACATTGAAAATAATATGACCAGTACGCTATCCGAATACCGGGTAGCCGTTAATTTCAACGCAAATATTTCTGGCTCCTTCGGACTTCCGTTTAATATTACTATACCAATGGCCACCATGAAAGGCGAATTTACCGCCCGTGCAAACACAGGTCAGCGTCATGAGCGAAAGGTGGTGGTGAATCTGATGGGCCGTTCTTTTTTTAATAAGACAGGTGCCATTTCCGGAGATAGTTTCTCAGAAGAAGATGAAGAAGAACTCCAGCTATCCGAATTGCTGGCCAATCGCTCTTTTTCTTCGATCAGCTTTATGGACTGGTTGCCTTCTATGGGTATAAATACCAGTTTTACAATGGGTGGCTCGGTGGGTTGCAGTTATCATGTAGAAATGGATCGAAATGGCGTTTCTGCTTTTATTGGCCCAACGTATGGCACCACCGTTCGTGTGAGTGCTTCGTATGGTTACCGTGATGTTATTGAGGGAGGAATAGAAGGTATCGTGACCCTGCTCAAAGGCGGAATCGGCTTTGGTGGTTCGGCCGGATTGGAAAAGCAGGAAGGCGTATGGCGATTAAAAAATCTCTCTTCCGTAGAAGCGACTCTCGAAGCCCTGAAAGGCGAGATCAATCTTTTTGTTCGCTACCCCGATCTTTCCAACTGGAGCTGCTGGGGTCCCTGTATTACCAAAAAGACATTTCCGCTTTTTGAGACGCCAACGGCATTTCGCTTAACAGGTACACTGCTGGAATCGGATAAAGGAGTTAATCTTAACTGGCAATAAGATGACAGCATATTTCCGCCGGCTGATGACCAGCCAACTCAGACCATCGCTGTTCGTTGGTCTGAGTCTGTTTTTTTTATCTGTAAAGGCTCAGAACGGTCTAATAACCGCTTCGTTGTTGCCCGGAAAAAAAGCATGGGAATATGCTGTTGTTTTTAACAGCCAGATCAAAACAAATCTCTCTTTTTTCAGCGAAGCTATTGCCGACACGCAGCTTACAGTCTCTTTAAAAGGATTATTAAGCTTACGCCCGCAACACGGCGATCGGGAGTTTACGCATATATGTGCGAGGATTTTGGCTATCGACGAGCTCAGACTACCTGCACCGTCTGCCGTTATCAACGAGGTAAAGCAGGGATTGCTGGAAGGCTTTTGTTTCCTGCAGAAAAGGAAAGGCGGCATTGATAGTATTTTTTTCCGCTACCCTCCGGCCGATGCAACGGAGCATATCGTCGTTCAATTGGCGGAAGCGCTGCAGTATTATAATAACCCCAATCAATCATTGACGAAATGGAGTAAGGTCATCGGTCTTTCAGATGGCAGACTACAGGCAGACTTTCGCCGTGTTGATAGTGTTAGGGGGTTGTCACGGTTAACACTTGATTCATTAGTTGCACCGCAAATACGTCCATCGCGGCAGGTAGAATTGTTACCGCAGTATACGCGGTATCGTACACGGCTCAACTATGTGCTTGATTCATCGTCTACCCTTCCGGTAGTGGTGGATGGTTTTATAGATCGGGAATCACATATCAGCCACCGGGTTGCCAGTAAGCTGTTAAATAGCTATTCATTTGTACTTGTTAAATCTATCGTGGATACCGGTATTTGTACGGGACACATCTATAGCCGCGCCTTATTCTATCCCGAACGAATGACAGAATTGCGAGATCGTCAGCAAAAGGCGCGTGCTGATAAAATTAAGCCGGCTGATCTCGAAGCGGCCTTGCGATCCATTACCGACAGCACATCTGAACAGTTGCAAATGAATATTGGTGATGATCTGAAGGCTTTTTTGGCCAGTACAAAATTCTCTCTTTCGGCAATCGAAGAAATACTGCTGAGTTCCGACCCCCGCGGAGCAAAGTTTAAACTGATAAGGTCTGCACTCATTCATGCGGCCACTCCGGAATCGCAGGATATGCTGGTAAAACTTATCCGGCAATATCGTTTGCGCGATCCGTCTCTACTAAGGTTTGTAGTGCCTTCAGTGGGGCTAATAGCGAAGCCGGAATATAATCTGCAGACCGAGATGCTTGAGCTGCTCACAGACAAGCGGGTTGAATCTGACCGGCGCGGCACAATATTGCTGGCATTGGGGAATATGGCTGGTCAAGTCAGTGAGACCAATTTGGCCAGGGCCGATTCGCTGGTAGGCCGGTTGACAGATTTACTGCAACCCGTAAATGATCCGATGTTGTTACTGGCTGTACTGGGAAATGCCGGAACAAAGAGCGCCCTGCCATCTATACTGCCTTATCTGAAAGACAGTTCAGCAGATATACGTAGTATGGCTTATTATGCCCTGCGTTTTATCGATGACCCTGCTGTAGAGGAGATATTTCGTGGTGCTTTGCAGGATATATCTTTTTCAGACAATCATATAATTGCGGCGATACTCGAAGCTTCTTTTTACCGGCCGTATCAGCCTGCGATTTCGTTGCTGTTTGAGCCAATAATGAAAAATAGTGATGAGTCGTTGAAGCTGTTTTACCTGCAGCTGATTTGCCATCATTCCTATCGTGAGGCACCGCTGATTGAACTTATTGACCAGGTCAGAAAACAGTATGTGCATACGGCGGTAGGGGCGGCGGCAGAGGCTTTTATGGTGACTGCTGGATTATAATCATTCGGACACAGGTGTGTTTATTCTATCCATCCGTTAGCTGTTTTGCCAGCTGTGAGTTGAAACTTCAGGAAGTAGTAATCGAAATGCAGCAAAAAACAGTCTTTAGTATCTAGCTTAGTGTTAAAAGAAAACGCATTAGTGAAAATTTCTTTTAGCTCAGGATCAGTTCATTGGCGAAATCTTAAGCTTTTAGCAGTTGCCCTGAATTTGTCAAAATACTGGCCGTTTTCGCTATCTATACCGATAAACAAAACGGCGGTTGTAGTGCCGGTATTAAAAATTCCTAATTGATAAACAGTAACAGTGTTGTTGTCTTTGTCCTTTGCCTCCATTGATAATTCTGTGGCCGGATGCCCATTAATATAAAAATCGGAAGCCTTTATGTTGGAGATTTCAATTCCCTGCAGGCCTAGTCTTGAGGTGCTCATTTCCATAAACTCTTTTACTTTTTCCGGTCCTCCGGCATCAAACAGCATAACCTGATAAGAAGATGTTTCGAGCATTTTGGTAGCCTCTATTTTGCCATCGGGAGTATAGATAAAGATATTTCCGATTTTAGTTGCATACCTGAAACCAAGAATTGTTTCATCCAGCGTAAAATCAGCCAGCTCAAGTGGATCTAACTGGTACAATTTATCATAGTATGAACTGCTGAAGATGCTTTTTAATTCTTGTTTTGAGTTTTTATCATCGGTAAGGCAGACACCTATGACGACTGTTACAAATTTTTCATCTCCAAACGCCAGACAAATTTTTGTTTCACCCTCATTTTTTGAAGGACCTTCAGAATAGGTTCCTTCAAAGCCATTGAATTTCACAGGTTCATAAACGTCGATTTTAGCTCCCTGCCTGGTAATTGCTTCGGGCGTTGTTTTGCTTTTGTACTCAGCGAAAGCGGTATTTGGGACATCAATAACCTGGAAGTATGTGTTGTCGTTTTTTTGATAACGTATGAGGTTCTTAAAGAAGGAATAAGTATCCGGCGTTTTTGTAAAAAGCCTGGTTCCCTCAATTCTTTTCAGGCTGCCGGTTTTGCTAACATTAATTTCGTCTGGAAATACATTTTTTGAATTTTCACATGAAAAGATTACTATGGTAACAATAATCAGAATCTTAAGAGGTAATCTTTTTTTCATTTAGGTGTTTGATTATAATCGACTGTTAGGAATTGTAGTTCTGTCCGGCAGGGCTTAATAGCAAATTAAAGTTGACGCTATTTTGAAATGTAATAAAAGCCAAGGCAGATATTTTAGCTGCGAAGAAATTATTTTGATATATCCGAAAGGAATGACCTTCCAGTTGCAATAATGATAATATCGATCTTTTATCCCAATTTAGGTAATGCTCTTATTGGTTTCGTTGTCGTTTTACCAGTTAATCTGTCTGATAAAGGCATCAAACTTTTCTATCCCTTTTTCTGAAGAATAAGTACGCTCAAATTCAACAGGTTCTTTAGGTTTTGAGTAGTACCAGAAATACCACTTTTTAACCAGCGTATCAAATTCTACATGTAACGCTTCTCTATTCCATTCAATGGGGTTATATATACTTATGATTAGTTTGTGCATCGACGTATAGGCAAATAGCCTTGTAGAGAGAGTGGTGGAGGCGATATGCTTTACAAGTAGAAGCATTGGGTTGAATTCGGGATGAATACCAGTTAAGTCAGCGTATTTTTGTTCAATTTCCTGCCAGGATAGGGCTTTGGCTGTTTGAGGTTTATATTTCGATATGGGAAAAGGTGGTTTCATGATTAACTGATGTTTAAATTATGCAGGTGATAAGCCTGTTTATGATATCGTTCAACTTTACTACGTGTTCATAGCTATTTTTAATTCTGTTTTTTATCAGGAATGATTCCCCTTTCCTCCCGGTACTCCAGGATATCTGCTGGCTGGCAATCCAGTACCTTACAAATTGCTTCGAGCGTACTGAAGCGGATGGCTTTGGCTTTGCCGGTTTTGAGTATCGAAAGATTGGAAAGGGTGAGGCCCACTTTTTCGGAGAGCTCATTGAGCGACATTTTCCGTTTAGCCATCATCACATCCAGGTTGACAATAATAGGCATATACTAAACGGTTAATTCATTTTCAGATTGCAGTTCAACCCCTCTTTTGAAGATATGGCTGATTGCAAAAAGGATAATTCTATCAATAACCATACATCCATGTCTTTCAGGTTCTGCTGTTTGTTTCAGGCATTTGCACGACTTTAATTACCAGCCACTCGCTATAGTGGTCGTCCCAGAGGCAAAACGGCCAATCAGCCGCGAAAGATATGACAATCGTATTTATCAGAAAACAATAAATATTAGATGCTTTTGGCCAAAACAGCGACCGCTTATCCTGTATTTGCTACCGGTGTGTAAATAACCGGGATATTAACTGCTTAGCCACGTAAATTACATTTTGTAGCGAGGCAATATTTTATGCGACCTGCACCCGTCACCGAAATATTTGAAAACCTTAAGCGGTTTTTTGTTTTTGCACAACCATCGCCAGCGCTGGATGAGTATGTGGAGTTTTTTGCAGAATCTTCGGCAAGCCAGTTTGTATCAACCGGTGATAAGGATGTTTTTACCTGCCGTATGTTTCCCAGTTATACCCCAACATTTTTTATTAACCTAACCGGCCATTACAAGTTGCAACTGGATGGTGCAAAATTCAGCATAGAAGCCCGGCAGGATATCCTGTTGCTGAGGGATACATCTGTACAACGGATCAACTCGCCCGGGGATAATATTTTTACGGTTAAATTTCATGCCGGCACATTGCGGCAGTTGTTCGACATTGCACCAGCACAGATCAACGGCGGTTTTATGACGCTTGACAATTTTATTCCGCGGGGTTTATTGAAAGCAATCAGGACGGCTGGCAGTTTTGCAGAGAGGGTTGAGCTGATGAGTGATTATTTGCAGGAAAAGGCCCACAACCGTTCTGCCGGGTTTAACGGGCAACTGGTAGATCGTGCATTAAACGACCAACGGTATCCGGAGGACCGGACAGCTGTTTATGAAATAGCGGCCAGCCTGCATGTATCTTCCAAAACGCTTACCCGCTACTTCGTCAGGGAACTGGGGGTTTCTCCTAAAAGATACTTTTCCGTTATCCGTTTCCGCAAAGCGCTTAATGACTACCTCCATAATAACCGTACTTTTCACCCATTCGACTATGGCTACTACGACCATAGCCATTTTAGCCGGGAGGTTCTGCGGTTTACCGGAAAGCGGCTGAAGCAGCAATAAAAACTGTCCCTTTTTTACTTTTTCGGGTTTTCTTATTACACGTACTTCGTGTGTATTAAAAGAAAAGGATGACCATATTTCGGATATTGTTATTACTGGCTTTTATAAGCCCCCGGTATTTATATGCACAGAAAAAGGTAACTATTGAGCCGGCTACTATTATAAAAGCTGCACCGGGCCTCATTGTGAAGCAGGGCTACCTGGTAGTTCCTGAAAACAGGAGAAAACAGAACGGTCGTGTAGTAAAGATTCCCTTTGTATTTGTACGTCGTCCGGAGCAGAGTGCTACCAGCAATGTGTTTTTATATACTACAGGCGGGCCTGGTTACAGCACTATAGGTAACCTCGATAGTATCAAAGCAGATTTTGGTATGCTGAGCCTGGGAGGTTTTATCCTCTTTGATCAGCGGGGTACGAGGCGTGCCAAACCTGCGCTGGATTGTCCCGAAGTCAGCGAAGCCATTAAACGAAGCTACAGGGAAAACCTTAACCGGGATAGTCTGGTAAAAGTAGCGGTACAGCAATGTCGCAACAGCTTTGTAAAAGCCGGTATTGATCTGTCTGCTTACAACACAACAGAGAGCGCTGCAGATATCAACGACCTGCGAATAGCTTTACAGATAGATTCATTACACCTGATGGGGGTATCTTATAGCGGGGGGCTAATGCTTACTGTGGCAAGAAATCATCCGGAGGGCGTACAGTCTCTGATTCTACAATCATCGTTACCTGTATTTACCAATTATGAAGAGGAGGCGTTATTAAATATCAACGAAGCACTGGAGCAGGTTTTTGCCCGGGTAGATACTGATACTGCGTACGGAGGCAGGTACAAAGGGTTAAGGAAGAAATTTCAGCAGTATTTTACCTATCTGGGGAATAAAAAATTCAATCTACGCTATAAGCCACAAGACGCAGCGGATAGCATCTCCGTTTATTATGGCAAGCATGAATTGCTGGATATTATAGTTGACCGGCTTAATACCAGGCAGGTGGGAGGCGTGCCGGAGATTATAACCAATATTATCGATGGGCAGCATGCGCAATATGTACCGGCGCAAATGGATCAGTACTTTTCTGCAGATCCTAATTATACAGCGGGCATGCGATATTCCATTTTTTGCAGCGAGCAGATAAACTGGTCAGACGAGATATTAGAAAAACAACAGGAAGAAATACTTCCCTGGCTGGCCGGTTTCCGGTACAATAACGTGGATCATGCCATCTGCAGTTGCTGGAATGTAATGAAAGAGCCTGCAATTGTAAAAACGCCGGTATATTCCAACATACCTGTGTTAATTGCTGCAGGCGATATCGATCCCTGGTGTAGCTTGTTCTATAACCGACTTATTAAAAGAACTATGCCCAATACCCAAATACTTATCAGGCATCATGCAGGTCATGTACCCGGGTTTGTGATTGATGGTACAGACTATCTGAAAATGTTTTTGGCAGATCCAAATAAACCGATAACCGGGGCATCAGCATCGGTAAGTGTTGAATGATTGGGAAAGGAATAAAGTTGAAGGTAAAAGGTACAGGATTACTCCTTTAACCTTTTACCTTCTGTTTTTTCAGACGGCTATTTTTTCCACGGCTCTTTCAAAGGCTGTTTCCTGTATGCCGGGTATGGCCACTCCTTCTACCCGATAGGTAGTGATATCGTTGAGACCAACAAAACCAAGTGTTTTAAGGAGATAAGGCTCTGTAAAGTCATATGATTTCATAGGACCGTCACTGTATACGCCACCTGAAGAGATAGCGAGATAAACTTTTTTATTAACCAGCAAACCTTCGGGGCCTTTTTCGGTATAACGGAAGGTAACGCCAGCTCGTAACACATGATCCAGCCATGCCTTTAAACTGGAGTGAATACCAAAATTGTACATGGGTGCGCCAATTACAATAATATCTGCTTCCATTATTTCTGCAATAGCGGCATCGGAGTGGCTGGCGGCCACGGCCTGCTCTGTTGTTCTTTTTTCTGTTTCGGTCAGGAAAGAACTCAGATGTACTTCTTCGAGGTGTGGAAAGGGTGTTTGAGTAAGGTCATGCGTTTTGACAACGCTGCCCGGATACTTTGATTGCAGGTGAGCAACGATTTCATTACCCAGTTTTATACTGAAGGAGGCCTTTCCTCTCGGACTTGAAATGATGTGTAGTATTTTCATTTGTTTTTTTGACAAAATTATTTTCACTACACGAGCCAACGAGCAAACTATACTGTTGGATACTGCTATGCTTTTGGATACTGGTCAGCAAAAAGGCCGGCTGTTGACAATAAAATAAGAGGAACGCATGGCATTCCTCTTTTAATTGATATTATAAGGATCTTGTTTAAAGAGTAACAACAACTTTGCCTGTTGTTCTTCCTGATTCTACTTGTTCATGCGCTTTGGCCAATTCTTCAAAAGGGTAGATGGCAGATACATGCGATTTCAGTATTCCTTTGCCAAGCCAGTCTGCAATGACCTGCATGTCTTCACCGTTGGAGGTAACCAGGAAGAAGTAACCATCTACCTGTCTGGCTTTTGCTTTTTCAACAACTGCTTCATTTAACCCGGTTGGGATACTAATCAGTGTGCTGCCAGCCTTAGCGACATACAATGAATGGTCAATATTATCGCCACCGATGGTGTCAAGAACAAAATCAAATACCGGTGTTGCGGTTTCCCAATTGAAGGTTGTATAATCGATATGGGCGTCTGCTCCCAAACTCCATACAAAATCTTTTTTGCTGGCGGAGGATGTACCTGTAACATTTGCGCCAAGGTGTTTGGCTATTTGTACAGCATAATGCCCAACACCTCCGGCAGCGGCATGAATCAATACATGCTGGCCAGTCTGTAGTTTTGCTTTATGTACCAACGCCTGATAGGCTGTGAGAGCGGCGAGGGTGGCGGCAGCTGCTTCAGCATGTGATACAGATGCCGGCTTAAGCGCAAGTTGCGATGCCGGAGCTGCTACGTATTCGGCATATGCCCTGGCATGGCCGGGAAAATTGACCATTCCAAATACTTCGTCACCGGGTTTGAAGGATGTTGATTTCGATTCAGTGACGATTCCTGAAACATCCCAGCCGAGAATGAGCGGATGCTGATCTTTGATACGCCCATATACTCCTTTGCCTTTACGACTCTTCACATCTACCGGGTTGATGCTGATGGCCTTTACTGCTATCAGCACTTCACCCTCTTTTATACCAGGTTTTTCTGTATCTGTGAGTTTGAGATTTTCCACTCCTCCGGGTTCGGTTAGTATGATTGCTTTCATTTTGATTATTTAACAGGGCAAAAATATACCGGATTTTAGCCTTAATAATTGTATAGTTTTGCCATTAACCGGTATTTTAATAGCTTAATAAAGGATGATAGTATGAATCACGAGAATCTGCATGAACCTTATTCTATCACGTACAAAACAATCAACGAATGCAGCAAACAGGTGCACGGGCATAATTTTTTTGAGCTCGTATATATAGTTGAGGGTACAGGATTTCAATGTATAAACAGGAGCAGGTTTGCTTATCATGCGGATCATTTATTTCTGATTACGCCCGATGATTATCATTCGTTTGATGTACAAAGCACTACTACCTTTTTCTTTTTGCGCTTTAATAATATTTATCTCAAAGACGGCCGTCTTCCGATAGAGAATGTACAACGCCTGGAGTTTATTCTTCAAAATGCCAATCGCCGTCCCGGTTGTATTTTAAGAAATCAGGCGGATAAGCAGTTGGTTAAACCATTAATCGAAGCCATCGGCCGGGAATATACGAATAGGGATATTTATAATCAGGAGCTCATTCAGCAATTGGTAAATACGCTGATTGTGGTGGTGGCGCGTAACATTGCGAAATACCAGGAGCTCGATGTGTCTGAACAAACGGATATGCGTGTGCTTGATATGCTGCAATATATTCAAACGCATATTTATGAACCAGCGAAACTGCGCGCAGAGCAACTGAGCCGCGCATTCAGTATTTCACCGGCATATCTGAGTCGTTATTTTAAACAACATACCGGCGAAACCATGCAACAGTATATTGCCAGTTATAAAACACGACTGATAGTACATCGACTGCAGCACAGCGGGAAAAGAATCAGTGAAATTGCCGCCGAATTCAATTTTACAGACGAGAGCCATTTTACCAAGTTTTTTAAATCCCGGGTCGGTCTTTCCCCCAGGGAATTCCGGATGCATCATCGGGCAGTGAGTTTGGGTTAACCAGTAAAAAACAGAGGATTCTATGAAAATCCTTTTTTATATTGAATATCAATTAAATAAAACATATTTTATTATAATAAATCACCATATTGTAAAGCTATACCTTTACAATATGGTGATTTTGTAAAGGTATGTATTTACAAAAGTTGTATTTTTGTAAAGGAATAACTTTACAAAATGGCAAAAGCAATTTTAATACACGAACAACTGGAAGGGCGTATGCGCTCCCTGGCTAATCCGAAAGCGGTGACTCCTATGCCTACAGGCTGGATCAGAGCGGTTCGTCTTGCTTTAGGCATACGGGCCCAGCAGTTGGGTAAAAAGATGTCAATAACCAGGCAGGCTGTGGTAGACATGGAGAAAAGAGAAGTGGAAGGTTCTATTACACTCAAATCTCTTCAGGAGGCTGCGGTTGCCCTGGACATGAAACTCGTTTATGGTTTTGTGCCAAAGGACGGTAGTCTGGATGCATTGATAGAAAGAAAAGCAAAAGAACTGGCTGTACAGATAGTGATGCGTACATCGCAAACCATGTTGCTCGAAGACCAGGCAAATACAGAAGAGCGGTTGCAAAAAGCCATCGAAGACCGTACCAACGAATTGAAGCGGGAAATGCCCAAAACGCTATGGGATTAGAACTGCAATATGAAGATGGGCAAACGTTGCTGGAAGATGAGGAAAGAGAAGGGATTCTTATTCCTACAATAACTACACGCGGAGAGCTGGATGAACTTGAACAGTATAACATAGAAGAGGCTATGTTATGGTCGGTGAGTCGCAGATTTAAACCGGACCTTGTTTTTACTGAAAAATTTATTCAGACTGTACACCGTCAGATGTATGGATTGATCTGGGACTGGGCAGGCCAGTTCAGGAAGACCAATAAAAATATAGGAGTAGATAAATGGCAGATTGCCGCAGAGCTGAAATATCTTCTTGATGATGCATCATTTTGGCATACACATAAAACTTATCTGCCCGATGAAGCTGCCGTTCGCTTCAAACACAGGCTGGTTAGCATTCATTGTTTTCCAAATGGGAATGGGCGGCATAGCCGGCTCATGGCAGATATTATTATCAGCAAACTTTATCAGCAACCTGTATTCAGCTGGGGGGCGGCAGGTCTTACCCGTAAAGGGGAAGCCCGTAGCGTTTACCTGGCCGCATTAAAAGTTGCGGATGCAGGTGACATACAGCCGCTGCTGCAATTTGCCCGCTCATAAAGAGTATTAAAAAATTCGATGAGAGGGTAAGTGGTAAATGGCAAAAGGCAGAAGGAGTTTCTGAAACCTCCTCTGCCTTTTGCCTTTCACGGTTTACCAGTAAAGGCCATTTACCGGTTATCGTTTATTTCCTGAAATCATTAATGCCATAATAGTAAACATTGGAGCTGCCCGGGTAAACACCTTCGAGTTGAAGGTTGCTGTCCTGTTTACTTAATAGCTGTTTGAGTTCATCGATCGAGCGAACGGCCTGGCCGTTTACTTTAGTAATGATGAAACCGGGTTTCATATTGGTCTGATCGCTGATCAATCCTTCGTTGTTGATATCTGTCACACGTACACCACCACTGATACCTGCTTTTGCAGCATCTGTCTTACTGATTGGTTCAAATTTTGCACCCAGTTCATCCAGCAAAGCGGTCTGCTGACTGGCAAATGTGCCCATTTTGTTTTTCAGAATGGCGGTAACTGTTTTTTGATCTTTACCACGCAGGAAGCCAATATTGATTTTGTCGCCAGGTTTATAACGGGCTACTTTTTCTGAAAGCTCGGCACTGGTATTGACAGCCTGTCCATCGATACTGGTAATAATATCGCCTTTACGAATGCCTGCTTCAGCAGCGGCACCTGAGGCATCCGTTTCCATAACCCAGACTCCATTGATATCATTGGTGATGCCCAGGCCTTTTTTGTGTGCATCGTCCAGGTCTTCGGGTGCCATGCTGATACCCAGGTAACCCCGTTGAACTGAGCCAAATTTCATGATGTCGCCGACGACTTTTTTCATGAGATTGGAGGGAATGGAATAGGCATAGCCGGCATAGGATCCGGTAGGTGATGCAATGGCAGCATTTATGCCAATGAGTTCACCGTCAGTATTAATCAGCGCACCGCCGCTGCTGCCGGGATTTACAGCTGCATCTGTCTGGATAAAGGCTTCAACCGGTGCTGAGCCCATGCGGTTAATACCGATGTTACGACTTTTAGCACTTACAATGCCCTGGGTAACGGTTACATCGAGGTTGAGTGGATATCCGATTGCCAGCACCCATTGTCCGAGGTGCACATTATCGGAGTTCCCAACGGGCAGTACGGGCAGATCATGTGCATCTATTTTGAGCAATGCCAGGTCTGTATTGGGGTCTGTGCCCACTACTTTGGCGGAATAATTTTTACGATCGTTGCAGGTGACAGTGATTTCACTTGCGCCTTCTACCACGTGATTATTGGTAACGATATAACCGTCGTTGCTGATGATAACACCTGATCCGGATGCTTTCTGGTCAGGTTGAGCAAAACCGCCGCCATCGCCAAAGAACCGTTTAAAAAGATCGTCGTTGCCAAACAAATCACCAAAAGGATTTTGTTGCTGCTGTTGTCTGCGGGAAGATGTTTGGTTGAATTTTATAACTGTGCGTATATGTACTACCGATGCGACACTTCCTTCGGCTGCTTTTTCGAAATCGGCCGGAGGTGCCGTGTTTTCGGTATACCTGGCTTTTACCAGCGGCATCTGTTCGCTTTGTGCGATGCTGTTTATTGTTTCACGGCGTTGACTAAACATAAAATAGCTGCTTGTCAGAAACATGCCGGCCGCCAGTGCCAGTAGAATTTTTACATTGCTTTTCATTGTTTTCTTTTTAATGAGTGAGAGATTTAATCAGGATACCATGACGTTTATCACGAGTGATCCGGGAATTTGAATTTTTTGAAAATGGATTTAACTTCTTCGTTCACATCCTTTGAGCGTACGCGGGGAGAAGAGATTTCGCCACTGGCCCAGCCCTGCCAGATCAGTTTATTATTGCGTGCATCGATCATGTTGATCGTGAGCTGGCCTTCGCGAAACGGAATGTTGTAACTACGATAGCCCATGAGCATCGAAGGGTTCCAGATACGATAGATGCGGCCATGACCGCCATACATGTATTGTGTGAAAGGATAGCTGTACACCGGATCAGATTCTCGTTTTACAGAGCGCTGAACTGCTATGGTGTAGTCGAGTAATACATCGGGGTTGCCATCGGCTTCTTTCCAGCCTTTTTTATTTAATTCGGCAGCTACTGCATTTTTAATATTGTTGTCGATGATGTCGTTGTTCCATTTATCCTTTTTTTCAATGGGTGTACCGCTCCAGGCAAATGTCTTATACTGGCTGAAGTCAACACCTTTCGCTGTTTCCGTATGGCTGGTGACACTGCAGCCGGCGAAAGTCAGCGCCGCCAGCGTTGCGAGTGCCAGGGAAATTCTGAATGTGTGTTTCATGACTTTCGGTTTTATGAAATGTTAGTAACTGTATTAAAGTTAGGCTGGCATAACGGCGGATTAATCCTGCAATCGGCAGGCAGGCAAAACCTGTAGCTGAAAGAGAAGCCCGGAGGGATCATTACTTTGTTTATAATTTGTTAACTGCGCGGAGATTTGTAAGTTTATAGTGTTGGGTTAATCATTTTTTTATGGAATACGAAATCTTATTGCGTTTCCTGCTCGCATCCTTGTGGGGCGGTATTGTAGGAATTGAAAGAGAATACCGGAGCAAATCGGCCGGCTTCCGTACCATGACCCTGATTTCCATCGGGGCCTGTTTTTTTACCGTAATGTCTTTGGGGATTGGCAACCCTTCCAGCCCCGACAGGATTGCATCCAATATCGTGACGGGAATTGGTTTCCTCGGTGCGGGAGTTATTTTCAGAGGTGAGAACCAGGTAAACGGCATTACTACGGCTGCTACCATCTGGGCTGTTGCAGCTGTGGGCATGGGAATAGGCGCAGGATATTATATGCCTGCCGCATTTGCCTGCATTTTTATTCTGATCATCCTTGCTCTTTTACCCTATGTAGAAACCCGGATTGACCGGATAAATCAAACGAGGCGTTATATTATCACAGTCACTTTTTCCGAAGATATAGTTAATGTAATTGAACAACAGTTCCGTCAGGCACATTTGAAGTATAAAATCACCAGGCAGATAAAGGCTGATCAGAATATCACGCTTTACCTGAATGTGCATGGCTCAGCGAAAAATCATCATCAACAGATCCAAGCCCTGCTTCAGGATCCGCGCATCAGCAGATTTGAGTGTTGAGGGTCAGACCTGGAGACTGACCTGCAGTTGAATATTTAATAAGCAAACCGGGTAAAGTGGGCAGGTGATTATATCCGAAGTAGTTTAGCCGAAATTGTTTTCGAGCAACTTTACGAGATCATCTATATTGCCGGCATAGTGATGCCCCCCTGTAAGCCTGTAGTTATAGTAGTGACCGATTTTAATATTACCGCCTGGAAAATCGGTTTCATTGCTGCCAAAAACAGTAACCAGCCGGTTTACTTTCAGTTTGTTTATTTCTGCAATTACATCACTGCTTCTTTTTCTGTTTCCTCCCAGCAAATCACTCCAGTGAATCTCAAAATCTGTAGAGCCGGATGGAGAGAGTAGTATTACACTCTTCAATTTTCCGGAAAGGATGCTGTCGAGCCGGTTTACGATAAAAGGAGCTACATCGGCTCCAAAGGAGTAGCCAATCACTATTATCTGCTGGCTGACACGGCCTTTAAGTTTATTATTTAGATAACTGTTGATATCGGCGGCTGTTTGTCCAGGCGTTTTTTTATCCCAGAAATAGGAGCGTGAATTGACTGCCGTAATAGTGTATCCTTTATTACTGATGCCTGCACACAGACTTTTGGAAAAATCGTTCAGTCCGCCATCGCCGCTAATGTACAATATAAGCGGTTTGTCAGTAGCGCCGGCCCACTCCTGTATCGGTAATTCGCCGGCCAGTAGTTGAAAAGGCAGGAGCATGAATGCCGATAGGATAATATGAAATGATGGCTGTTTCATGGTTTCATAACGGTGTTGAGGGCAAGAGGTAATTGTAGCAGATCGTAATCGTTGTCGTAAACCAGGTATTTGTTTTCCCAGAGGGTGGCATATTTTTCTTTAAACTCACGCAGGCCTTTATAATGCTGAAAGCGCCGGATTCTGGCAGTGGCCAGCCTGATCAGCTGCTCGGCCGTATTGTCTGGTTGGGTTATGCCGGTCATAGGGGCCATACCCAGATTTAAAAACTGCTTTTGATGTTCATTTGCATATTGAATGAGCCGCACAATCAGTGCATCCATAGCGGCACCAGGTGCATCGGTTGTTTTACGGATGAGATCATAGGTACAATCGTCTTCTGCATAGTCGGGTATGATATTGAGAAAGGCTTCAATTTCACCTCTGTCATTACCGACTGCGATAATTGGTTGGTGTGAAAGTTCTTTTTCATCAAACATACCCTGTGAAAAAACGGTTTCTTCTTTTTCGAATTCATGCAGCCAGTTATCGGATACCCTTTTCAACTCATCCATTAGTTCCGGACTGTGCGGAGGTTCATACACAAGAGTTTTATATCCTTTTCTCTCCAGGCTGTTGAGACCGTTGCGCAGCGATTTTTTGTCTTTACCTTCCAGACTAAATTTTTTTACATCGAGAATTGCTTCCTGTCCGATCATGAGTTTGCTTTTGCGAAGCTGCGCAAACCAGGGCATACTGTTTTCGTCTACCCGGTAATAGGCGGGTTTAAGCCCCATTTTACGGCAATGCTGATCAAATTCCCGCAGTACATCTACTTTATGTTCGGGCGAGCACACTGGTTCTTCCAGCACGATGGCAAATCCGCCGGCGATACGGTAGGCAATAAAAGCATCGTGCAGATCAGACAGGAAGAACAGTTTGTCTTTATACAGTTTAAAATAATCTACAGAAGAGTTGCCATACTGCTCCAGTATGAACCGGGCTTTTTCGCGGTGATTTTCATCGGCGTCATGAAGGAAGCGTTTGGGACGTACCAGGCTGTATAATAATAAACCCCAGGTCAGGAATCCGATTATGCGTATCAGCCATATAAACTCATGTCCAAACCGGGTGATGGGGTGCAGTGAGCTGTCTTCGATCAGCAGAAAACTTTTGAAGGTATGAAGCAGTGATTGCTGCCACGTAAAATCAATGCCAAAGTGTTTTTTATCTATAAAATAGAAGCTGATAAAGCCGAATAATAGAACTGCTGCAAGCGCAGTAAGACAGGTGGCAAGCCCGGTACGAATCCACTTTATGCTGCTTCGGATACGGTATTGCTGAGCGGTTGTGAGCAGCATAATCAGTGAAATGACGGCTATAGCCGCTTCTTCATAATCAAGCGCCTTACTCAGGTGACCCACAAGTGATACTACACTAAGTATGATAGCAATGATCCAGGCGCTGCGTAATCCTTTTATCAAAAAAGCCGATGTAATCAGCAAGCCGAGTCCTACAAACAAGATCAGCAGATTCGACGCATGAATAGCGCTAAGCGGCAGATACTCTTTCAGGATCGTAATTCGATGGTGAATTGGAGGTGTTACAACCGAAATAATGTTTATAATTCCTAAAGTAAGTGTTAGCAGGGCAGGAGCGAGCCTGAAAAATAACTTCCGGCCTTTCCAGGCAAAGGCGAGAAAGCCCAGAAGCAGTGGTATCCAGAACTCAAATACTCTATATAAAACAGTGATCGATAATGCCTGGAAACTATTATAACCAAATTGCTCCAGTACATACACCATTGATAGTTCGACTGCACCCAGTCCACGCAGAAAAGGAGATACAATCATTAGCAGTACTACAATGATATAAGCCGCTGCTGCGGCACCAAAAGAGGGTGTGGCACCGAGTGCCAGCATGGCAATATAGATATGCAGCATGCCACAGAGTTCTACTCCCAGCGAGTAAAGTATTACGGATATAAAATGACGGGTGTGCACATTGGCCGCGAACAATTCATCGATTGAAGGAAGCAAGGATGGAAATTTCTTTCCGATCCATACATACAGACTCTTTTTCTGCTGAACGGATCTGACTGGCAGGAAAAGGGAAGCCATTACAGCTACGAGTATCAGTAATCCTGTCCAGGCATTACGAAACTGACCATGACTGATCACGGTATAGACGACAACGGGGAGGCCGGCAAGAAAAACGGTGAGCAGGCCGGCAAATCCATACAGGGCACTGGCCTGGTGCACCTGTGACTGATTGAAGCGCTGGCGCCTGATCTGTGATGGTGAATAGGCCAGTGAACTTACGCCACCTGCCGGCAGAAACACACTGATAAAGTTTCGTTTCAGGAAAAGGGCTGTAGCGTCTTTCCATTTTAAACGCAGACCGATCGCGTCGAATGCCTTTTTGTACATGGCGGCCTGGAAAAAAATATACAGACCTATAATAGCGAAGCCGGTAATAAGCCATAAACTGTTGGCCTGACTGAGTTGAGGTCCAATGGTCTGCAGTTCTTTCCGTTCGCTCCTAAAGAACACTACCGCCAGCAGCAACATGAGCAAAGCAAGGATTTCCCGCCAGTAAGTACCGGCGGAAAATCGTTTGACTTTCTTTTTAGACAAGGGTTGCATGTGGCATTATTTCACATGTGGGAAAGCGACTCGGACACTTTATAAAAGTTACGCTTATTTTCCGGCACCGGCTTTTTTGCCAGCGGCTTTATTTTCTTTGAATCGCTTATCGGCGGTGCCATCTTTCTTTACATGTACCATTTGTTTGTTTTCTTTATACCGCTTATCGGGTGTGCCATCTTTTTTAAGCGGACCTGAAGTTTTGGCCTGCGTAGCAGCCGTTTCTGTTTTCTTTTCAGTTTGTTTTACACTGGCAGCTGCATGCTGTGTTTTTTGTTTAGCGGCATCTGTGACAGCAACTGCATGTTTAGTGGCCACTTGTTTTTTTGACGGAGTTGTGGCGGGAGTTTGTGTTTGTGCAGAAGCTGCCAGGCTTATGCCGAGCAACATGGAGCAGGCGATAAGAATCTTTTTCATAATTTTTTATTTAATAAAATAAATGGGCAACACATTCTGGAGGTTAGGACGCCCAAAGTAAGAGCATACCCGTGCCGGAGATAGTTGCTCACTAAAACTAAGCTGGCAACCGGCTGCCGGGAGGGTCAATAAGCCCATTACGGTAAAAGTATCGGTCAAAAAGGGAAAACCTTCGCCGGAGGGTTTCGTGATTATCAGATGATCCTGAAAGGTGACCGTTATACCGGGATTAGTCAGAATTATACCAGGGCAGCCGACCTGAATAGGGGAAATTTGCCATCGCTCATTCGTGGAGGATGGCACAATTTTACTGTCACGGTTATATATAAACAGACCAATCATTATTAATAAATAAAAACAGTCAGCATGGAATACAGATTTTTAGGGGGATCCGGCTTACAGGTGCCGGTACTTAGTTTTGGGACAGCAACTTTTGGAGGCGGCAACGAATTTTTTAAAGCCTGGGGCAGCACACAGGCGGAAGAGGCCCGGCGCCTGGTAAACATTTGCCTGGATGCAGGTGTAAACCTGTTTGATACTGCAGATATTTATTCGGATGGCATGGCTGAAGAGATTCTGGGTGAGGCCATCCGTGGTATATCACGCGATAAATTATTGCTTTCTACCAAGAGTACGTTTACGTTTGGCCAGGGACCCAACAATCAGGGCTCTTCACGCTTTCATATCCTGCGGCAGATTGAAGGCAGCCTGAAACGGCTGGGAACGGATTATATAGATATCTATCACATGCATGGTTTTGATGGTAACACACCGGTTGAGGAAACGCTACGTACACTGGATGACCTGGTACAAAGCGGAAAAGTGCGTTATATAGCAGCTTCCAATTTTTCGGGATGGCATCTTATGAAGTCGTTGGGGATATCGGATAAATATGGCTGGAACCGCTATGTGGCTCACCAGGTGTATTACTCGCTGGCTAACCGCGAGTATGAATGGGAGTTGATGCCGCTGGGGCAAGATCAGCAGGTAGGTGCTATTGTGTGGTCGCCGCTGGCGGCAGGCCGTCTGGGTGGCCGGTATGGTCGTAATAAACCTCTGCCGCAGGATGGGCGGGTGGCACAGGGTGGCAGCCCTATGCCTGATATGGTGGTGAACGAAGACCTGCTTTATACTATTATTGATGCATTGAATGAAGTGGCGGCAGAAACAGGAAAAACGGTAGCCCAGGTTGCGCTCAACTGGCTGCTGCAACGACCTACTGTTTCGAGCGTTATTATAGGGGCACGTAATGAGGAACAGTTAAAACAAAATCTGGCTGCTGCAGGCTGGAATCTCAGCCGGGCTCAGGTACAAAAGCTCGATACTGCCAGTGACAGTCCTTCGATTTACCCTTACTGGCATCAGTGGAAGAATAAAACCCTTAATCCGACACCTGATTTTTATTCGGGTTTGACGGTGTAGAAGAATTATGGAATTTATTGAAGCACGGCGCCTGGTGCCGTGCTTTTTTCTGCAATCGTTTGTCCATAATTACCTGCTTTTTCCCTGATCTTGTTTGTCGTGTTGCTCCTAATTGTATAATCAGTACCTTGCTATTATGACACGATTTTGTCTTGCCCTTGATCTGAAAGATGATGCCCGGCTGATTGCAGAATATGAAGCATACCACCGCCAGATTTGGCCGGTCATTCTGCAAAGCATCCGGGAGGCGGGTATTGAGCAATTGCAGATATTCCGTGCCGGCAATCGCCTTTTTATGATCATGGAAGTAAATGATACATTCAGTTTCGAAAAAAAAGCAGCTGCTGATGCGGCCAGTACCGAAGTACAGGACTGGGAGAAACTTATGTGGAATTATCAGCAGGCAATTCCGGCAGCGCGACCCGGCGAGAAATGGGTATTAATGGATAAAATATTTGATCTGCGGGAAACTGCCGATCAGCAAAAGTAATTTGCCAATTATCAACTCTTGAAAGCGATGGATATGTTTAAAATGACAGGAAAAAAAGCAATTGTAACCGGTGCCGGAAGCGGCATAGGCCGGGCCATTGCAAAACTTTTTGCAGCACAGGGCGCTTTTGTGTATGTGGCCGACATTAGCAGTCAACAGGCTGATGCAGTAGTGGCATCTATTAAAGAAGAAGGCGGACAGGCAGCATCAATGCTTTGCGATGTAGCGAATCAATCGGCCGTGAAGGAGGCTTTTGCGGTGGCCACACAGATTGATATACTTGTAAACAGTGCCGGTATTTCTCATATTGGCCGGGCCGACAATACTACCGAGGAGGATTTTGACCGTATTTACCAGGTAAATGTGAAAGGAGTGTATAACTGTATTCAGGCGGCATTGCCCGCTATGATAAAATCCGGTGGCTCCATCATTAACCTGGCTTCAGTGGCTGGTAATGTAGGATTACCCGACCGTTTTGCTTACAGTATGAGTAAAGGTGCTGTGATAGGTATGACGCTATCTGTAGCAAAAGATTATCTCGCCGCCAATATACGCTGCAATTGCATTTCTCCCGGGCGGGTACATACACCTTTTGTAGATAATTTTCTGGCAAAGAATTATCCCGGCAAAGAGCAGGAAATGTTTGAGAAACTGGCCAAAACCCAGCCCATTGGCCGTATGGGTAAACCGGAAGAGATTGCGGCACTGGCACTTTACCTGGCCAGCGATGAAGCATCTTTTATTACGGGATGCGACTATCCGATTGACGGCGGATTTATTAAACTGAATAACTAACCCCTATTTATATAACGAATATGAAACTGATCAGATTTGGCGCTGCCGGAGAGGAAAAGCCAGGCATTATTGTTAATGAAATCCGTTACGATGTATCATCACTGATTACAGATTATGATGAACAGTTTTTTGCCAGCGGTGGCCTGACCCGGCTGCAGGAGCTTGTTGGCAACGCCGCCGGCAGCTTACCGGTAGTGGATGCTGCGGAGCGGCTGGGTTGCCCGGTGAGCCGGCCTTCGAAGATCATTTGCATTGGCCTTAACTATGCCGATCATGCGGCTGAAAGCAATATGGATCTTCCCAAAGAACCGGTTGTTTTTTTCAAAGCCACTACTGCTATTACCGGCCCAAACGATGATCTCATCATTCCGCGCAATAGCATTAAAACAGACTGGGAAGTAGAACTGGCGGTTGTAATAGGAAAACGGGCCTCCTATATCGAAGAAGCAGATGCATTGAATTATATAGCTGGGTACACTCTGCACAATGACTATAGTGAAAGGGCTTTTCAACTGGAACGCGGTGGTCAGTGGGTAAAAGGAAAAAGCTGCGACAGCTTTGCACCTATTGGTCCATGGCTGGCCACACCTGATGAAATGGGGGATATCAATAACCTGCGCCTGTGGCTAAGTGTGAATGGGAAAATGTACCAGGATGGAAATACCCATAATCTTGTTTTCAAAATTCCTTTCCTGGTATCGTACCTGAGCCAGTTTATGACACTGCTACCCGGCGATATTATTTCTACCGGTACGCCGGCCGGTGTGGGACTGGGCCAAAAACCAGAACCGATTTATATCAAACCGGGCGATGTGATCGAACTGGGTATTGATGGTTTGGGTAGCAGCCGCCAGCAGGCAAAGGCATTTACCAAATGATATAGTTATGATCATTGATGCACACGTACACTTCTGGAAATATGAACGGCAGCGCGATGCCTGGATCACGAATGATATGAAGACACTGCAGCAGGATTATTTACCCGAGCACCTGCTGCCAGTACTGAAGCGCAACGAAATTGATGGGGTAGTGGCTGTGCAGGCTGATCAGAGTGAACTGGAAACTCACTTCCTGGTCGAAATGGCCAGGACACATGGATTTATTAAAGCTGTGGTTGGCTGGATCGATTTTCGCGAAGCTGAAATTGAAAAGAGGCTTGCCTATTTTTCACAGTATCCTGTCATCAAAGGATGGCGGCATATTGTGCAGGCCGAGCCAGCTGGCTTTCTGACTGACCCTTCTTTTCTGAAAGGGATAAGAATGCTGCAGCAATATGGCTATACATATGATCTGCTCATTCGTGAACATCAGCTTGCAGAGGCAGTGGCCTTTGCCCGTGAGTTGCCGGAGCAGCCCATTGTGGTAGACCATATGGCGAAGCCGGCTATTCATAAGAAAGAATTTGCTGCCTGGGAAAAAGGTATTCGCTCACTGGCTGCTTTGCCAAATGTGTATTGTAAGTTATCTGGTCTGCTTACTGAGGCAAACTGGAAACAATGGAGTGCTGCCGATTTTTATCCCTGTCTTGATGTAGTGATGGATGCATTTGGTACACAACGACTGATGTTTGGCAGTGACTGGCCGGTGATGCTGTTGTCTGGTATTTATGTACAATGGAAAAGCCTGATTGAAAAATACATGGAAAACCTGTCTGGCGAAAGTAAGGCAGCCATAATGGGTGGCAATGCCATAGACTTTTATCATTTATAAAGAATGAATAATGGATTTGCAGCTTAAAGATAAAATCGTGATTGTGACCGGTGGTGCTAAAGGTATTGGCCTGGGTATTGTGCAGCAACTGGCTGCCGAAGGTGCCGTGCCGGTGATTGTCGGGCGCAATCAACAGGATAATGAGGAGGCTCTGGCCAGCATTGGCGGGAAAGGCTGGCAGGTCACGGCAGAGCTTTCTGACCCGGCTGCATCACCGATGGCTGTGCAGGCAGTAATGGAGAAATATGATCGCATAGACGGTCTTGTAAATAATGCGGGCGCTAATGATGGTGTGGGCCTGGCCGGTGGAAGCTATGAAGCATTTATGGCATCCCTGCACCGCAATGTGGTACACTATTACCTGATGGCACATCATGCCTTACCAGCATTGAAAGCGAGCAGCGGTGCCATTGTAAATATCAGTTCCAAAACAGCCGAGACCGGTCAGGGCGGAACATCTGCATATGCCGCTGCCAACGGAGGACGAAATGCGCTCACACGTGAGTGGGCGGTGGAACTACTGCCTTACAGTATTCGTGTTAATGCCATAGTGGTGGCAGAATGCTGGACACCCCTGTATGAGAGCTGGATCAGCCAGCAATCCAATAGCGAAGAAATGCTGCGTGCGATTGTATCGCATATACCGCTGGAAAAGCGAATGACGACTACGGCTGAAATAGCTGCCATGGCCTGTTTTTTATTATCTGCCCGCTCCAGTCACACTACCGGCCAGCTGATACATGTGGATGGAGGTTATGTACACCTTGACCGTGCCATAAGTCGTTAGATTAATTTATTGTAAACAATACCGGCAGAGACAGATTTCGCTGGCCGTACTTTCCGCTAACGCATTTAATTGATTATATTGAGCTAAACTATTTGTTTGGCTCAATCTGAAACTGCACTCAAGCGAACGCTTAATGCCAGCATGCTCTGGGGGCTGGGGGTAGGTTATGTGATCTCGGGCATGTATTTTGGCTGGAATCTCGGACTTGAAAAAGGGGGCACCCTGGGTCTCGCCATTGCCACCGGATTTGTGATACTCATGTATGTGGCGTTTACCTTCAGCTATACCGAACTGGCCTGCGCCATACCAAAGGCCGGCGGCGTATTTGATTATGCCGGCAGGGCATTAGGAAAAGATATCGGCTTTGTAGCAGGTATGGCACAGAATATAGAATTCATTTTTGCTCCGCCTGCCATCGCTTTCGCAATAGGAGCTTATTTCCATATTTTCTTTCCGCAGCTCGGTATAGAAACCATTGCTGTGCTGGTATATATAATATTTACCGCACTTAATATTTATGGCGTAAAGGCAGCGGCTACATTTGAGCTGATCATAACGATACTGGCAGTAGGTGAGCTGCTGCTGTTTGCAGGAGTAAGTTTGCCGCACTTCAGCTGGCAGCATCTTCAGCAAAATGCTTTTCCCAATGGCTGGCCGGGAGTATTTGCTGCTATTCCTTTTGCGATCTGGTTTTTTCTGGGCATAGAAGGTGTAGCTAATGTGGCGGAAGAAACCATCAACCCGCAACGCACGATCATCAGGGGATTTGGCTCAGCTATACTTACCCTGGTGTTGCTCTGTATTCTTACGTTTGGCAGTGCGGTAGGTGTGGCGGGATGGGAAGCTATTGTATATGCACCTGATGGCAGTACTTCCGATTCGCCCCTGCCATTGGCGCTGGGTTATATAGTACCGGAGAATAATATTCTTTATCATTTACTGGTGACGATTGGATTGCTGGGGCTGGTAGCTTCCTTTCATGGACTCATACTGGCTGCTGGCCGGGCCAGTTTTGAATTTGGCCGCGTGGGGTTTGCTCCCCTTGTACTGGGGCGCATTCATCGCCGGTTTCGTACACCAGCCAATGCGCTGATCCTGAATATGGGTATTGGTATAGTGGCATTATATTTCGGCAATACACAGGAAATCATCAAGCTCTCTGTATTCGGCGCGCTTACTTTATATATTCTCTCTATGTGGGCCCTAATAAGGCTAAGAAAGCAGGAGCCTGAATTGCACCGTCCGTTCAAAGCTCCGTTGTATCCGGTAGCGCCTATTGTAGCCCTGGTCATAGCCTGTATTTCATTTATTGCCATGACAATCTATAATTTTAATTTAGCACTTATCTATACAGGCTTCCTGGCGGTGAGTTACTTATTGTTTAAGCTATTTTATAAAAAGAAATTTTCTGTATGACTTCCCGTGAAATATTGCAGTATGTAAAAGAACATCCTTCGGGCCGGGTAAAAATTGCCTATGCAGATATTGATGGCGTTTTGCGGGGAAAATATGTTTCGGCTGAAAAATTCCTGGCGATAGCCGGATCAGCTACCAGTTTCTGCGATGTGATATTCGGCTGGGATATGGCTGATGTTGCATACGACAATGCCGGCTATACCGGATGGCATACCGGATACCCCGATGCCCCTGCCCGGATTGACCTCAGTACTTTCCGCAGGATACCCTGGGAGAATGATCTTCCTTTTTTCCTGGGCGAAATAACAGATACACGCGGCCGTGCTGCTGCTGTATGTCCACGGCAGCTGCTGAAACAGGTGGTGAAGGAGGCTGGAGACCTGGGCTGCCTTCCATATTTTTCACAGGAATTTGAGTGGTACAATTTTGCCGAAACGCCACAGTCGGCACATGAAAAACAATACCGTAACCTTACACCCATTACACCGGGTATGTTTGGCTACTCTGTACTGCGTACCACACTGGAACAGCCGTATTTTAATGATCTGTTTGAAGGACTAAAAAAATTCGGCGTGCCGCTGGAGGGGTTGCATACAGAAACCGGACCGGGTACATTTGAAGCAGCGATCAACTATGCCACTCTTCCCGAAGCCGGTGACAGGGCAGTATTGTTTAAGACTGCCGTCAAAGAGATTGCCTACCGCCATGGCATCATGGCTACTTTTATGGCAAAGGTAAATGAACAGTTGCCGGGTTGTGGTGGACACATACACCAGAGCTTGTGGGACAGGGAGGGGAAACAAAATCTGTTTTTTGATGGTAAAGACAAGACCCGGATGAGTGCGATCATGAAGCAATACCTGGCGGGGCAACTATATTGCCTCCCTTACCTGCTGCCTATGTATGCGCCTACCATCAACAGCTATAAACGACTGGTAGAAGGGGCCTGGGCGCCTACCACTCTTACCTGGGGTATTGACAACCGCACCGTAGCTATCCGCGTGTTGAATGGCGGATCCAATAGCTGCCGCATTGAAACAAGAGTAGTGGGTGCCGATGCCAATCCTTACCTGGCGATGGCTGCCGCACTGGCATCGGGTTTATATGGCATCAGGAATAAGCTACGACTGAGCCAGGCACCTGTGAGTGGGAATGGATACCAGGAAGAAAGAAACGGCCGATTGCCGGCTACACTCGATGCTGCCACCCGTAATATGAAAGAGTCGGGGCTTGCTGCCGAACTCTTTGGGAAAAATTTTGCGGAACATTTTATCGCTACCCGTGAATGGGAATGGCGCCAGCACCTGAAGCCCGTGACAGACTGGGAAATGCGCCGTTATTTTGAGATCATCTGATCCTTCTCTGCCGATTGCCAACTGCCATTATTATTATTCAATTGTAAAAATTGACCTACATGTCATTTGATCAGGTTTACCAGTACAATTTTCCTACTACGATCCGCTTTGGTGCAGGGGCCAGTGGCGAGTTGCCAGCTTATCTGAAGACACAGGGATTAAGCCGCCCGCTGATTGTGACGGATCCTGTGGTGGCGCAGTTGCCCTTCTTCCGGTCACTGGTGTCGGCTATTCAGGCCGCAGGCATTTCTGCAGAAGTGTTTGCTGATATTCACAAAAATCCCGTGAAGTCTGATGTGTACAGGGGTGGTGATGCTTATGATGCTACTGAGCGCGATAGTATCATAGGCATTGGAGGCGGGGCCGCTCTTGATGTGGCACGGGCCATAGCCTTACGCATTCATCATCGCGAAGATCTTTTTGTATACGATGATCTTATTGGAGGTGATATATATGTGACCAACGATGTGCCGCACTTTATTACCATTCCCACTACTGCCGGCACCGGTAGTGAAGTAGGGCGTAGTGCTATCATTGCTGATGATGAAACCCATCAGAAAAAAATTCTCTTTTCGCCCAAGTTGCTTGCTAAAATAGTATTTGCAGATCCGTTGCTTACCATGGATCTGCCGGCAGCTGTTACTGCCGCTACCGGTATGGATGCGCTTACGCATAATATGGAAGCGTACCTGGCCAAAATGCCTCATCCGTTGTGTGAAGGCATTGCGCTGGAAGGCATATCGCTTATTCACCGGTCGATTGAAAAAGCCGTCTTAAATCCCGACCTGCAGTCGCGCAGCCAGATGCTGATTGCATCGCTGATGGGAGCTGTAGCTTTTCAGAAGGGTTTGGGCGTAGTGCATTCCCTGGCACATCCGCTTTCTTCACTGCTGGATACGCACCACGGATTGGCCAATGCAGTAAACCTTCCTTATGGTATGCGGTTTAATATAACAGGGAGTGAAGAGAAATTCAGACGTATGGCGCAGGTACTGGACCTGCCCGGTTTAAATGGAGAGGCTGTTGTGAACTATTTATTTGAACTGAACAACCGCATTGGGATTCCTCACAAGCTGCGTGCAATAGGTGTGGAAGAAAAACACCTTGATACACTTGCAGATCTCGCCATTGCAGATTTTGCTCATCCCAATAATCCCAAACCCGTAAACCGTCAACAGTTCAGAGACCTTTATGCAGAAGCGTTATGAAAATTGCATTAACCTATACCGGATCAGAAGAAAAGCATCTTAACTATATGCGCTGGCTGCGCGGTGCTGATGAAGTGGAGGTAATTACCCTAAGTGAAGAAGCGGCCAACCTCGACGATTTGTTGCATTGCGATGCGCTGGTCATATCAGGCGGAGTAGATGTGCATCCCTCTTTTTATGACAAGAAAAAGGAGTATGCTCATGCGCCTCAGAAATTTAATAAGAAGCGTGACAAATTCGAATCGGCGGCTTTTTTACAAAGCCAGGAGCGGCAGATTCCATTGCTGGCCGTATGCCGTGGCATGCAGCTGATCAATTGCATACTGGGTGGAGACCTGGTGCAGGATCTTGGGCACAGGGGTAATGCCATTCACCGCGCAGGCGATGTGGGCGATAAGGCACACGGTGCCACTGTAGAGCCTGGTACACAACTGGCCGCAATCCTTGGTACCAGACGGATTGTTGTAAACAGTGCACACCATCAGTGTGTGCATCATGCAGGCCAGGGATTAAGGATCAACTGCCTGGCAGATGACGGCACGCCCGAAGGCTGGGAATGGAAAGAGCCTGCGGACAAATCTTTTTTGCTGGGTGTACAATGGCACCCCGAACGCATGTTTCGTTTCGGACTGGAAGCAACTGCTCCGGCTATGGCCCTGCGTGCGCATTTTATAGAGGCAATCATTCAATCAAAAAAAAATGAACGTAATTAATCCCGCTACAGGCGAGCTCCTTGCCACCCTGCAGGAAGATACGGCGTCAACATTGATACAGAAATATGAGTTATTAAAAGAAGCACAGCCGCAATGGGCGGCGGAATCCCTTGAGCAGCGTATTACCGTGCTGCAGCGCTTCGAACAACTGCTTCAGCAACATACCGAAAGGCTGGCTGCCGTCCTTACCAGCGAAGTGGGTAAGCCACTACAGCAATCGGTCAACGAAATCAATGGAGCGCGGACCCGTATTCAATGGCTTACCAGCCATGCTGCCGCTTATCTGCAGCCCGAAGTAATGACGTCTACCGATACGCTCGAAGAGCGTATCGTATATGAACCTCTGGGCGTCATAGGAAATATATCTGCCTGGAATTATCCTTACCTCGTGGGGGTAAATGTATTTGTACCGGCCCTGCTGGCAGGGAATGCCGTTTTATATAAACCGTCAGAATTTGCCAGCCTTACCGGTTTAGAGATCGGCCGCCTGCTGTATGAGGCGGGTGTACCGGAGCATGTTTTTCAAGTAGCAATTGGGGGTGGCTCGACTGGGGAGGGGATGCTGGAGTTGCCGCTGAGTGGTTATTTCTTTACCGGCAGTTATAAGACCGGTCAGTATATCTACGAAAAAGTGGCTCCAAAAATGGTGCCCTGTCAATGTGAGCTGGGTGGCAAAGATCCGCTCTATGTTGCAGACGATGTGGCGGATGTAGCGGCTGTGGCAGCTGCTACAGCTGATGGTGCTTTTTACAACAACGGGCAGAGCTGCTGTGCCGTAGAACGTATCTATGTACAGGAAAAAATATATGATGCTTATGTGGAAGCTTTTGTGAAAGAAGTAAAATCGTGGAAAATGGGGCTGCCTACTGAGCCAGGTGTATATATAGGAGCTCTTACGCGGCCGGCACAGATAGAATTACTGAGCCATCAGATAGCGGATGCCCGGGCCAAAGGCGCTTCCGTGCTTACCGGCGGTGAAGCTGTGAATGGCCCTGGCAATTATTTTGAACCTACTGTATTGGTCAACGTGAATCATAGTATGGATCTGATGCAGGAAGAATCATTTGGGCCCATCATTGGCATTATGAAAGTAAAAGACGATGCCGAGGCAATACGGCAAATGGCCGATACGCAATACGGTCTTACCGCAGCAGTATACAGCAGTTCTGCCGGGCGTGCGCAGCAAATTCTGGCGCAACTCAATACTGGTACCGGCTACTGGAACTGCTGCGACCGGGTAAGTGCTGCATTGCCCTGGAGCGGGCGTGGACATTCGGGGTTTGGTGCCACGCTGTCGCATGCAGGGTTACGTGCTTTTACCCATCCCAAGGCTTATCATCTCAGAAAATAGTTGAAATAGTGCCATAGCTTTTTGCGGGGCAGTGTTACCTTTGCAACATCAATGCTATGATACTTTTTTCTTACGATATCATTTTGCTTAATTGACGAAGGCGGGCTGTATGTCCGCCTTTTTTATTTTAATAAAATAACTATGGACGTTGAAATACTTTCCCGCGTTCAGTTTGCCTTCACTATTGCATTCCATTATATCTATCCGCCATTGAGTATCGGGCTGGGGCTTATACTGGTGATCATGGAAGGAATGTACCTGCGTACCGGCAATAAACTGTATGAACGAATGACCCGCTTCTGGATCCGTATTTTTGCGCTGATATTTGGCATTGGCGTGGCTACGGGTATCATCATGGAGTTTGAGTTCGGAACCAACTGGGCTACTTATTCCCGTTATGTAGGCGACATTTTTGGCAGTGCTCTTGCAGCAGAAGGCATTTTTGCATTTGCTCTGGAGAGTGGTTTCCTGGGTATCCTGTTATTTGGCTGGAACCGGGTAGGTCCCAAAGTGCATTTCTTTTCGACCGTGATGGTTTTTTTCGGCTCACTCTTCAGTGCTGTATGGATAGTGGTAGCCAATAGCTGGCAGCAGACTCCGGCCGGTTATCATATCGTGGGCGAAGGAATGAATGCACGAGCCGAGATCACCGATTTCTGGGCCATGGTCTTTAATCCTTCCAGCGTAGATCGCTTACTGCATGTGTGGATAGGGGCTTTCCTGGCCGGTGCATTCCTGGTTATGAGCGTAAACGCCTATTATATCATTAAGAAAAAGCATCTGGAGATAGCGCGGCCTTCGTTTAAGATCGCATTGCTGGTGGCTACTTTTTTTTCGCTTGCACAGTTATTTGTTGGTCACCGCAGTGCTGAAGGGGTGGCAAAATATCAGCCGGCCAAACTTGCAGCCATGGAGGGGCATTATGATTCCAGCGCAGCCGCAGATATGTTTCTGCTGGGATGGGTAAACGATAAAACGCAAACGACCAGTGGTATCAAAATACCCGGAGGGCTCAGCTTCTTACTGCACCAGGATTTTAAAGCGCCGGTGCAGGGATTGAATGCTATTGCGCCGGCCGACAGACCCGGTCAGGTAAATGCCGTATTCCAGTTTTATCATATCATGGTGGCAATAGGCATGCTCATGATCGGCCTCACACTTTTTGCCTGTCTGCAATGGAAAAGGGGGAAATTGTTTGAGATGCGCTGGCTCATGCTGGTATTTGCCTGGGCTGTATTGCTGCCACAGATTGCCAACCAGGCGGGTTGGTTTGCAGCCGAAATGGGACGCCAGCCCTGGGTGGTGTATGGATTACTCCGTACATCGGATGCGTTATCGGCTACTGTAAAAGCAGAGCAGGTTGTTTTTTCACTGATATTGTTTCTGCTGGTGTATACCACACTATTAGCGCTCTTTTTATATCTGCTCAATAAAAAGATCAAACATGGCCCGGTAGATGCCGGCTATCCGGAGCCGATAGATGAAGGCTCAAAACGCGATAACCCCATTTTATCACATTAATACCTGACAATGGAAAGTTTTCTCGGAATAGATCATAATGTATGGTGGTTTCTGGTATTTGGAGCCGTGATCTCCGGTTATGCCATCCTGGATGGGTTTGACCTTGGGGCAGGGGCACTTCATCTTTTTCTGAAGAAAGAACAAAGCCGCCGCATTGCACTCAATGCCATTGGTCCGGTATGGGATGGCAATGAAGTGTGGCTGGTCATTGGTGGCGGAGCACTGTTTGCCGGTTTTCCTGTGGCCTATGCAGCTATCTTCTCTGCATTTTATGTACCCTTCTTTGTATTCCTGGTGGGGCTTATCTGGAGAGGCGTGGCGATCGAATTCCGCAGTAAGGAGCCGGGCAGGATATGGCGGCTTACCTGGGATTTTATTTACTCTTTTTCCTGTATTGTAATAGCGCTTTCACTGGGGCTTATGCTGGGCAATGTTGCGCAGGGTCTGCCCCTTAACGAGGCGCATGATTATACCGGTAGCTGGACCAGTTTTTTTAACCCATTTTCTATCATGGTGGCGGTGACCACGCTGGCCCTGTTTATGATGCATGGGGCTATCTTTCTGGCAATGAAAACCGAGAACCGTTTATATACTAAACTCACAATCCTGGCAAAAAACTTCACCATCTTTTTTGTAATGACCTTTGCCATTACTACTGTATATACATTGCTGTATGTACCTCACCTGAGCGATTGTATTAAAAGTACCCCTGTATTCTTTGTGTTTCCGCTCATCATGATGCTGGCAATTGCCAATATACCACGACTGCTCAATAAAGGCAGGTACCGGCATGCATTTGTCAGTTCAGCCATTACTATAGCAGCACTGCTGATCATGGTGGCGGTAGAGATATTTCCCAATCTTTTATATGCTGTAAATAACCCGGCCAACAGTATTACTGTTCATAATGCATCTTCTTCACCCAAAACCATGAAGATATTACTCACCATTGCATTGATTGGCACACCACTGGTAGCCATTTATACCAGTTTTGTGTTCTGGACATTTAAAGGAAAGGTGAAGCTGGATGAGATGAGTTACTGAGCAATGTGCTAATGTTTATCCGTCTACGGCCGGAACGCTTTTTTGCTTATTGAATTATTGCTTAACAGAATAGTGCAGTGTCTGCAGGACTTTTCAACTAATATCATTAGTACATCAGCATATCAGCACATCAGCACATTAGCACATTGAACTCTCACCAGTTGTTTGCCTGATCTGTATTTATTCTTTCCGACACATCTACGGGGCCGGTTTCGCGCCAGTAGGGATCATGTTTTACAAACCAGGATATCCAGAGACTACGACTGAGGCGCATGAGCCAGGGCTGGAGTAATAAAAGGAATACCGCATTGAACCCCATCCAGTAAAAAAAACGGTTGTCGGTAGTGGAGAGGCCGATGATGGCCCACCATGCTACCAGGCTGGCCACACTCAATGCTACCGTGAGCGCATAGCTCACATAGCTGGTGCCGTAATAAAACCCAACTTCAATCTCGGTAGGCTGTCCGCAAACGGGACAGTTTTTGTTCATTTCCATGTTTTTCTTAAAACGAAATGTAACAGGGTTCTTAAACAGTTTGCCTTCGCGGCAGCGGGGGCAATAGCAGCCGATTGAAGAGGCGAGATAACCACGTGAAGTTGAAGGTTGAGCCATGGTAGGGTTAGTATGCGTGTTGTTGAATGATTTGTTGCAGTTGTGCAGCCGGCACCACACCTGACTGGCGCCATAAAGCTTTCCCTTTTTTGAAAAGCATGAGCGTCGGTACACTTTGTATTTGCAGCTGCGCGGCAGCGGCAGGACTTTTATCGATGTCAATTTTGAGTATGCGTACAGATGATCCCATGCGCTGATGCAATTCGTCCAGCACCGGTTTCATCATTTTGCAGGGGCCACACCATTCTGCAAAGAAATCGACCAGTACGGGTGTATCGCCCTGGATGATCTCTGCAAATGTCTCTCGTTTAGGATTTGCTGTTTCCATTTTTTGTACGTTTAAACAAACTGAATAAAAGAATACCCAGCAATGCTCCGTATGCAGTGCTGTTGAGCCAGCGTGAAGTGATCATGCAGGTGCCATCTTTACAACCGATTTGCTGCCAGTACAGAAAACCCGCAAGTGCACCCAGCACAAATCCTGCAATGACCAACTTGTTATTTAGTATCCAGCTCTTCATAGTGAATATCGGTTGTTTGATCTTTTTTAAGCGGTCCGGGTACGGAACAGGATCCTGCCATGAAACAGGTACTGCTGGAAAAGAGCGACAGCAACAGAAACATGGCTCCCAGCACCATCAGTACCCATTGTGCGGTGGAGATAGCGCCCCACAAAATTACCAAACCTGCAGCAACCCGCATAAATTTTATGATTCCCCATCCACTCAAAAGCTTATGTATCATATAAAAAGTTTAAATAAGAAATTGTCTGTTATACTTGTTTTACATTTTACCCGGTAATATTTTATTCCAGTAAAGCCAGGGCAGAACCCGTTTTTTTAGCTGATACATACTCCACCGTTCACGGCTTTGGTCAAACGGGAAGGTTTCCACGGGCTCATTATTATAATTAAACTCGCAGAGCACCAGTTTGCCATAACCCGTCACTATCGGGCAGCTGGTATAGCCGTTATAGGAAGCGGTTAGTGGCTGATGCTTCATGAGGCTGATCAGGTTGCTGACGAGCACCGGCGCCTGCTTGCGGATGGCGGCTCCCGTGCGCGAAGTAGGCAGTGATGAAGCATCGCCCAAGGAGAATATATTGGGATAACGCGTGTGCTGCAGTGTATGCCTGTCTACATCTACCCAGCCTGCAGAGTTGGCCAACGGGCTGTTTCGGACACAATCGGGTGCACTTTGCGGCGGAGTGACATGGATTATATCAAACGAAACCCAGTACTCCTGATCCCTGTTGTGAGGACCAATACCTATAAACTTTGCTCTTTTACCGTCACCATCAATTTCTACCAGATTTGTATAGAAATGCAGGTCTGTGTGAGAACGATCTGCTACTTTTTTAAGAGTGCGTTCATACTTGTCAACTGCAAAAAGCCGGGTGCCCCCACTCCAGAACTGAATACTGGTTTTATCAAACAAGCCGTGGCGCTTGAAATAATCAGCGGCCAGCCACATAATCTTTTGCGGAGCACCGCCGCATTTAACCACCGTGGGAGGATTGGTAAAAAGTGCCGTACCTCCCTTGAAATTCCGGATACATTCCCAGGTATAGGGAGCCTGATCAAACCTGTAATTGGAGCAAACCCCATTTTTACCCAGTGTTGCTTTCAATCCCTTTATCTGATCCCAGTTAAGCTGTATGCCGGGAGCTACTACCAGGTAGTCATACTTTACAAACGTATGATCATCGAGCTGTACCATATTATTCTCTGGTGAGAATGAAACAACTGCGCGCCTGAGCCAGCATACACTATCTGGCATTACCGTTGCTTCCGGGCGTACTGTTTTATTTATATCAAAAGCTCCGGCTCCTACGAGGGTCCATGCAGGCTGATAGTAATGTTGGGTTGAAGGCTCGATAATGGCAATATCCAAACGTTTGTCTTTGCGTAGTAATTGTGCTGCAACAGCAATTCCGGCATTGCCACCTCCTACTATTACAATCTGATGATGAGCTGACATAACTGGCATTTATTTAAGACAGCAAGGTATACTATGACAACATGTATACTTGTGATCAAAGTCACAAGAGCGCGGAATGAAAACGGAAAAAAAACAGTCAGGATGACCGGCTGATCATACTCAACCGGAATGGTGACAATTGTCATACAGCACGGTTGAGATGCATTGCACATTTGTAAATGAACTGGCGGGTAATTAAAATCAGCTAAACAGAGAATGCACCAGTCGATGTCCGTGATGAGCTATCTGAAAAAGACATAGACGACTTTAATTAACATATTTTCTACTATTAAAAACGATCAGTAATGCGAATAGAACAAATTTATACAGGTTGCCTTGCCGAGGCTGCCTATTACATTGAAAGCAATGGCGAAGCTGCTATTATAGATCCTTTGCGCGATACGGCGCCTTATATTGAAAAGGCTGCACGGGACGGGGCAAAGATTAAATACATCCTGGAAACACATTTTCATGCTGATTTTGTAAGTGGTCATCTCGACCTGGCCCGCAAGACCGGCGCAGCAATTGTATACGGACCTACGGCATCGCCTGCCTTTCCTGCGCATATTGCAACGGATGGGGAGGAATTGAAATTGGGTAATGTGCGTATTAAAGTATTGCACACACCTGGCCATACCCTTGAAAGTTCTACTTTTCTGCTGCTGAACGAAGAAGGGCAGGAGAAAGCTATTTTCACAGGCGATACATTGTTTATTGGCGATGTGGGACGTCCTGATCTGGTGCAGAAAGTAAAAGCAGACATCACACCGGAATTGCTGGCCGGATACCTGTATGACTCTTTACGGAGTAAGATAATGCCCCTGCCAGACGATGTAATTGTTTACCCGGGACATGGAGCTGGCAGCGCCTGCGGCAAGAATATGAGCAGGGAGACTACAGACACGCTGGGCCATCAGAAAATGACCAACTATGCATTGCGCGCCGGTATGACACGTGATGAGTTTGTGAAGGAAGTGCTGGAAGGCCTGGTAGAACCGCCCCAGTATTTTCCTGCCAATGTACTCATGAACCTGCGGGGTGGTATCGAAAGTGTAGATGATATTCTGAAGAAAGGCAACAGGGGCTGGAATGCTCGTGAGTTTGAAGCCGCCCGCGACAGTCTCGATGCATTGGTGATTGATACGAGGAGTAAAGAAGACTTTACCCGGGAACATATACCTGATTCGGTCTTTATTGGTCTTGACGACAATTTTGCACCCTGGGTAGGCACACTTGTTACCGATCTGAAGCAGCCTATATTATTCATTGCAGATGAAGGAAGAGAAGCAGAAGTAGTGACCCGCCTGGCCCGTGTAGGTTATGATAACTCACTCGGCTACCTGGCAGGCGGTATCGATATGTGGAAAGAAGCCGGATATGATACGGCCAGGCTCGAAGAGATCAGCGCAGCCGATTTTGCCAGCCTGTATCAGTCATCGGGCGATAAGATCAATCTGCTCGATGCCCGCAGACACAGTGAGTTTGAATCGGAACATATTATTGGGGCAATCAACTTTCCGCTCGACTTTGTAAATCAACAGATGTCTGAGCTGGATCGCAATAAGCGTTATTATATCCATTGTGCAGGCGGATACCGCTCTGTGATACTGGCTTCAATACTTAAGGCAAGAGGATTTGAGAAACTGGTAAATATCAGGGGAGGCTTCAAAGCATTAAGCCAGACCAGTCTGAAGCGTTCTCATTATAAAGCTCCTGTCACACAACTCTGAACCGTATTTTACATACCACCTGCCGCCATCAGTGCTTAACGACTGGTGGCGGTATCTTTTTGTGCCAGCAGATCTGTAAAGTAGGGTGTATCGTAGTTGAATGCACCGTCTTTGCGGTAAATAAGTTCTCCGGCTTCATTAAATACATACGTGACGGGAATACCCTGTACCTGAAACAGCGGGGGCAGTGCAGCGGTAGCACCATAAACAGGGAGTGTCATTTTATTGTTGCTGGCATATTTTATGGCTTGCTCAAAATTATCATCCAGCGAGAGCATGACAAATGCTGTTTTGCTGCTATCCACTTTTGACTGCAGACGTTGTATAGAAGGAATTTCTTCACGGCATGGGCCGCACCAGGTGGCCCAGAGGTTTACAAATACTTTTTTGCCTCGGAAGCTGGCGAGTGACAGGCTTTGTCCGTTTGCTGCCGTCAATGCCAGGTCAGGGATGGTGGGTACTACCGGTTTAAAATTGGCGGAAGCAGTTTCGGCAGGCGCGGTTTCTTCTGCATTGTTGCAGGCAGAAAATAAAACAAGGGAAAGTAAAATGAATGGTAGACGCATAATAAGTATAAAGAGTTTAAAGGGTATAAGGAGTTTAAAGGGTATAAGGAGTTTAAAGATAATCCTTAAACTTTTTAAACTCTTTATACCCTTTAAACTTGTTAATGTGGCAACCGGTTGCTGAATTTCCCATACACCCAGGTGCCGGCAATTGCACTAAGCAATGTTACTGTTATCACCAGGGCTCCCGTACCAATTTGTGCAAAGAGAGGTCCGGGGCAGGCGCCGGTCATGGCCCAGCCAAGTCCGAAGAGGATACCACCATAGATCTGTCCTTTATTGAATTTTTTGGATTCAATCCTAATGGGTTCACCCTCTATAGATCGGGCGCCGGATTTTTTAATTAAAAACACACTGAGCATGCCCACTACAACGGCAGAGCCTATCACGCCATACATGTGAAAGCTTTGCAGCCGAAACATTTCCTGGATGCGAAACCAGCTGACGATTTCTGCTTTTACGAATACAATGCCAAACAGCATCCCCAGCAGTGCATACTTGATATTGGTATAAAGCGGCCGGTCAAGTGTACTTTCATTTACACACATAGCATGATCGGCTCTTACTTCGTAATCGGTATTTTCTTTTTTTATAGAAGAGGCAGACATGTCTGGATTCATTTAGAGTTGCAGAATAAAAGGAAGTATGAGGTTGGCCATAATAAAACCACCAATCATAAAACAGCAGGTGGCTACCAGGCTGGGCCATTGCAGGTTGCTAAGTCCCATAATGGAGTGGCCTGAAGTACAACCGCCCGCATAACGGGTGCCAAAACCTATCAGGAAACCACCCACAACCATCAGCAAAAAACCACGCAGAGTGAGCAACGACGGCCATGAAAAAAGATCGGCAGGTACAATGCTGCTGTAATTATGAATACCGTATGCACCCAGCTCTGATACGAGCTGTGGATTAACCGCTACAGGTTTGGGGTTATTGAGCCATACTGAAGCAATGATGCCTCCGACCAGGATACCTCCCACGAAAAAAAGATTCCAAACCTCTTTTTTCCAGTCATAGCGGAAGAAAGGAATTCTGGCAGGTATACAGGCTGCACAGATATGGCGCAGGGAAGAAGATATCCCAAACGTTTTATTGCCTAATAAAAGAAGTGCAGGTACAGTAAGACCAATCAGCGGACCTGCCACATACCAGGGCCAGGGCTGCCGTAGAAAATCCAGCATAGTAGGTTCTCGTTTTTTTGACCTGCAAAGGTACAACGAGTCCTGATTCTACAAGGCGATATTGATCACCGGCTATTCGCCTGAATCTGTTGCTGTATTTGTGTCCATGCTCCGCCATTGTAGGCCTCCAAACCGGCATTGCGCAACTGTTTATGAGCCAGGCTGCTGCGCATGCCACTGCGGCATACCACGATTATGGGTTGTTTTATTTTCTTTAGTTCGTTCATTTTCCCGGCAAGCATGTCTAACGGGTAATTGCGGGAACCTTTGATATGCCCAGATTGAAATTCGCCGGGTGTGCGAACATCTATGATTACGGCGCCCTGTTGCAGAAGATCCGCCATATTGGAAGCAGCAGCGGGCTGCCCCAGTATTTTCCTGAGGAATGATAACATGATAATAAGAGTTAAAGGGTGAAAAGCTGCCGGAATACGGAATTGTTTTCCGGCAGAATAAATCAGTTTATAGCAGGGTAGAGGGGCATACGTAATCGGTGAGTGTAAACTGGCCCGATTCCCGGATGGATTTGAATCCGCCTTTTACATCAATCAGATTATCGTATCCTCTTGCCCGTAGTATCGAGTTGAATATCATAGAACGGTAGCCGCCGGCACAATGCACATAATAGGTTTTATTTTTGTCTACCTGCAGCATGCTTTCATTAATAAAATCGAGTGGGGCATTTTCTGCATCCACAATATGTTCGCTTATGAACTCACTGTTTTTCCTTACGTCAAGGATGTTGAGATCATTTTGTTTCATTCGCTGTGCCAGTTCTCCGGCGCTGATCGATTCAATCTGATCGATTTCTTTACCGGCTTCTTTCCAGGCTTCAAAACCACCTGCCAGATAGCCGATCGTATGGTCATATCCTACACGAGCCAGGCGGGTGACCACTTCTTCTTCGCGGCCTTTTTCGGCTACAATCAGCAATTCCTGTTTGATATCGGGGATCAGGGTGCCTACCCAGGGAGCAAAACTGCCATCAATACCAATATTGATGGAGTTGGGTACAAAGCCTTTGGCAAAGGTCTGCGGATCGCGGGTGTCGAGGATCAGTGCACCCGTTTCATTGGCTGCTGTTTCAAAAGCTTCAGGAGTAAGTGCATGCTGACCGCGTTGTAATACCTGGTCAATGCTTTCGTAGCCCTGGCTGTTCATCATTACATTAAGGGGGAAATATGCCGGCGGCGCCACGAGTCCTGATGTTACTTCCTTAATAAACTCTTCGCGTGTCATATCGGCGCGCAGTGCATAATTGGTCATTTTCTGATGACCAAGTGTATCGGAGGTTTCCTTACTCATATTCTTGCCACAGGCGCTGCCGGCGCCATGGGCCGGATATACAATGATATCATCTGCCAGGGGCATGATCTTATTGCGCAGTGAATCGTACAGACTGGAAGCAAGCTTCTCCTGTGTAAGATCGGCTACAACTTTCTGCGCCAGGTCGGGGCGGCCTACATCGCCTATAAACAGTGTGTCTCCGGAAAACAGTGCCACATCTTTACCCTGCTCATCGCGCAGCAGATAGCAGGTACTTTCCATTGTGTGTCCGGGTGTATGTAACACTTTTAATGTTACCTGTCCGAGTTTCAGTTCTTCCCCATCCTCGGCGATATGTGCCTCGAAGGCCGGCGCAGCCAGCGGTCCATATACTATAGGGGCGCCTGTTTTTTTGCTAAGATCAAGATGGCCGCTTACAAAATCAGCATGAAAATGAGTTTCCAGCACATATTTGATGCGGGCATTATTTCTCGCGGCACGATCAATATAGGGTTGCACTTCGCGCAGGGGATCGATTACGGCGGCTTCACCATCGCTTTCGATATAATAAGCACCCTGTGCCAGGCATCCTGTATAGATTTGTTCAATTTTCATTGCTCACTTTTTTATTTGAATTCAAAACTACTTTATCCGTAAAACAGAAATGGTGACCTGTATCACATTACCCCGTCAGCTTAGCCATTCTATCATATTACGCTGCAGCTTTACCCGGCCGCGCTGCTCCATTTTTTTAAGTAAACGCGATATTACTTCTCGTGAACTATTGAGGTCGTCTGCAATCTGCTGATGTGATAGTTCTATCTGTTTGTTACCGGTATTTTTTACATAGCGGATCAGGTAAAACTCAAGCCGTTCATCCATATTACGGAAAGCAATATTGTCAACCACTGTGAGCAGTTCATCAAAACGGCTTCTGTAGGTACGGATTACAAACTGGTACCAGCTTTTGTATTCATTCATCAGCTGATCCATCAATTGCACAGGCAGCATCAGTACTTCTGTTTCTTCTTCTGCCTGTGCCATCACTTCACTTGTCTGTGATTGCAGTGTGCAGATCATAGAAACGGCACAAGCTTCGCCGGGCCCGAGGTAGTACATGAGAAATTCACTTCCTTCTTCGTTTTCCCTGTATATCTTAATACGTCCGCTTAAGACCAGCACAGTCGACTTGATATACTGGCCGGTACGCATAATCACATCGCCGGCTCTGAAGTTGCGTTCCACACCCTCTTTCTCCAACTGCTCAAGCAGGGCGGGTTCAAATTGAGGAAATAATTCTTTCCAGTTCATAATATAGATTAAGGCTCCAGTATCTTTTCCATCTGCATACTACGGCTTCCCTTGATCAGAAAACTTGTATGGGTAAACTGTTGCGCCTGCCACCAGCTCCGGGCCTCTGCTACATTGGCAAAACGGTGATAAGGATGTTCGAAGCGGAGAAAGTCACCTCCTACCAGTGCTACATCTTTCCACTGATACTGTGCAATGAGGTCAACGATAGCTTTATGTTCATCAATACTTCCTGCGCCCAGCTCAGCCATTGCTCCCAGCAACAATACTTTATCTGAAGCCTGCAGGCGGGCAAAATTTTCGATTGCCAGTTTCATACTGCTTGGGTTGGCATTGTAGGCATCGAGAATAATCGTGTTGGTGTCTTTACGGAGCAATTGCGAGCGGCTATTGGAAGGCGTATACTGCCCGAGCGCGCTTACAATTGTTTTTTCCGGCACATTAAAATGTTTTCCCACGGCAACGGCTGCCAGCACATTGGGGAGGTTGTAAGCACCAACCAGCTGTGTTGGGATTTTTTTTATTGAAAATTCCGTTTCCATATTTACAACCAGGAAGGGATCGCTTTGCAAAATGTTGCCCTGAACCTGCACACCAGCCTGGGTGCCATATTTTACGATTGTGTTAATTCCTTTGCTCATATCATGCAGGTAGTCGTAATCCCAGTTAACAAACACGGTGCCATCTGCAATTGTTCGCAGGTAGTCAAACAGTTCACCTTTGCCTTTGCGTACACCCTCTTCGCCGCCAAAGCCTTCGAGGTGGGCTTTACCTACGTTGGTAATAAGGCCATGTGTAGGCAGGGCATAGCGGCAGTAACCGGCAATTTCGCGCTGATGATTGGCGCCCATTTCGATAACGGCCATTTCTGCATCGGACCGCACTTTGAGTAGTGTAAGCGGAATGCCGATATGGTTGTTGAGATTACCCTCTGTAGTATAAGTGCGGTAATGCGCAGAGAGAACGGCGTGTATCAGTTCTTTGGTGGTAGTTTTTCCATTGCTGCCGGTGATGGCTATAAAGGGAATTTTGAACTGGCTGCGGTGATGACGTGCCAGCTCCTGCAGAGTGGTGAGCACATCGTTTACGAGGATGGTCTTTCCATCGATAACATAAGCAGGATCATCGATCACCGCTGCTACTGCACCGGCATCAATTGCCTGGCGGGCAAAAGTATTGCCATTAAAATTGCCACCTTTGAGTGCAAAGAAAATAGTGCCGGGTCTGAGTTTGCGTGTATCTGTCTCCACAGCCGGATGCTGCAGATAAAGGGCGTATAGTTCTTCTATTGGCATGAAACAAATGTAGGAAGGAATGTGCTAATGTTCTAATGTGCTGATAGCTATGTACCAATTAGGATACAATTGAAAACCTTTTCAATCAATAGCGATACTATTCATTATTAATTTGATAAATTAAGAAACATACCGGTTTATATATTACTACTCATTAGCACACCAGCACATTAATCGATTAGCACATTTTCCAAAAAAGCGTTGCCCCGCTTTGTGGGCGGGGCAATTAGCTTACTGTAGGTTTATGAACTCGTATTTACCTTTTCTGACGTTTGGAGGGGAATTGCTGTCCCACTTTGCGACCATTACCTTCGGGGCTACCCATGCGATCCATTGCGCAACGGAAACCGAGGGTGCTGAGTGACTGATCTTCTTCGAGGAAGCGGCGTGCGCCGGGGCTCAGCCAGTAGGCACGGTCATTCCAGCTACCACCTTTAAATACACGCGATTTGTCGCTGATGAGGGTGGTTTTACCGTAGCCATAAGCAACCAGTGAGGAAGAGTCACCATCCAGATAGTTGATTACATTACCGCGCTGATAGTTGCGGCGGTTTTTGCTTTCTTCATCCGTAACATCCACCATGCGTACACGGCCGGTAGTATCATTGATCTGTGCTTCGCCGGTAGCAGGATCTTTGTAGATCTTGGTGTATTTGTTACCACGCATAGGAGCAGGAAGATCGTCAAAGTCGAGGCTCGACATGGGGCGATATACGTCCTGTACCCATTCGCTCACGTTGCCGGCCATGTTATACAGACCGAAACCGTTGGGGTAGAAAGATTTTACTTCAGCTGTGTAGAAAGCACGGTCGTTCAAACCACCGGCCACACCAGCGTTATCACCTGAACCGCGTTTGAAGTTGGCCAGGAACTGACCCTGCCAGCTGCCATGACGCGTGTCGCGCAGACCGTTCACGTTAACTGACCAGGGATAAATTTGTTTGTTTGACTGCAGCTCTTCACCACGCTTACCTTCTTTTTTGCTGGGGCGGGGGTTTTGATCGATCAGACCATAAGCCGCATATTCCCATTCTGCTTCTGAAGGCAGGCGGTAATCAGGCATCAGCAGACCGTCTTCGAATGAAACTTTTGTACGGGGCTGGCCCTGCGCTGTTTTCAGCGGATTCTTTTTGGAAGTAGCTGTTTTGCCAGGAGCTGTCTGATACAGATCCAGCAAATATGATTTGGTAGTAAAGTTATTGCTACCCTGCTGGCCCTGCAGACCCTGTGCATTGATATATCCTTTTTTCATCAGGATGCCTTCATTTACCCGATCACTGCGCCAGAGACAGAAATCGCTGGCCTGTTTCCAGGTAACACCAACTACAGGGTAGTAGTTAAAGCCGGGGTGACGGAAATAGTATTCTACCATGGGCTCGTTGTAGCTAAGCTCGCTACGCCAAACCAGGGTATCGGGCAATGCGCCTTCAATGATGGGCACATTTACAGGATCAGAAGGATCGAATACACGTTGCAGCCAGTACAGGTATTCACGATAGTGAACGTTGGCTACCTCTGTACGGTCAATATAAAAAGATGGAACAGAAACACGACGGGGTATATTGTTCCAGTCGCCCATAACGTCCTCATCTGTCTGGCCCATGGTGAACGTACCACCCTGAACAAACACGAGACCGGGACCAGTTTCCTGATCTTTGGCTTTGGCAACCTGGAAGCCACCCATTTTTTTGTCATTGTAATTCCATCCCGTTACATCTGACTGGGTGTTCTTTTTCTTGAACAGACCCCCGTTCTTACAGGATGCGAGCAGCATCACACAGGATAAAAGGATTAATAAGTTTTTCACGCTCATTGTTTTTTGCATAAACCTATGAATTGGAATATTTTTAACGGCCGTTTAGGTATTATTATTGTCTGGATAAAAGATTTTACTGCCGTAAACGCGAATATAGTGACTTTCAGAAAATTACATTTTAGCATAAATACCTTTTTTCCTAAGTGATTCTCCGGTAAACCCATCGTTGATTTGCTATGCTGCTTAACCACCGAAACTGGCTGACCTGCTTACTGGTGCTGGCGCTGCTGCCAGCCCTGGCGCAACGCCAGTATCGTGACCATTCGGTACTGGCTACGGGTGCCTGGTATAAACTGGGAGTGACCGAAACGGGTATTTATAAAATAGATCTGCCATTGCTGCAGGCTCTGGGCGCTGGCGGTAGCTCCATCCCCTCCGGATCGGTTCGGGTTTTCGGAAACGGCGGGCAAATGCTGCCTGAAGCCAATAATGCCAACCGGCCCGACGATCTGCAGGAGCTTGCCACCTGGATCGAAGATGGGGGAGACGGGGTGCTGAATGCCGGAGATTACATACTTTTTTATGCAACCGGCCCCCATGCCTGGATCAAAGATTCGGCTAATCAAACGTTTCACCATCAACGTAATTTATATTCCAAACAGTCCTTCTATTTTCTGACCGTTGGAGGTGCCGGACGCCGTATAGCCACGGCGCCTGCCCTGCCGGCTGCCGCGGTAAGCATTGACCGGTCGCAGGCTCGTTATTTTTATGAGCTGGATACCTTCAACTTCCTGGCCAGTGGCAAAGAATGGTATGGTGAAGAATTTGCCGATGCTCCGGGCAAATTAACCAGCCGCAGCTTTAACCTTACTACTCCCCGGGCCGTAAACGGCTCGTTGTGGACCCTGCGTACTGCCTGCATTGCTCGCTCGGTAGGTAGTGCCAGCCGTTTTGAAATTGGAATCAATGGTCAGCAGGTACCGGCCTTAACCATCCTGCCGACCGGAGCCAGCCAGTACGATGCTTTTGCCCAGGAAGGCGCTGGTAATTATACATTTACGCCTGCTTCGAACAGCACCCAGGCCAATTACCGCTTTGTACCGGGAAGCTTTAACGCCCAGGGCTGGCTCAACTGGATGGAGTGGCTGGGGCCGCAGCAACTTATATTGGGAAATACCGGACAGCTATTGTTTCGCAGTTGGGAAGCAGTGAGTCCGTCTGTGGCCGAGTTTGTAATAGGTCAGGCTACCGCAGCCACCCGCGTATGGGATATTACAGACAGGGATGCGCCGGTCAACATGCCGGGTACATTGACTGGCAGCAACTGGCAGTTCAGACAGGAGGGCGGCCGTCTTCGCGAATATGTGGCTTTTGAGCCTGGCAGCACCATGCAGCCGCAGGCACTGGGACGTATTGCCAATCAGGACCTGCATGCGGCACCACCAGTTGATCATATAATAATATATCACCCCTCACTGGCGGCACAGGCACAGCGGCTGGGCGACTTTCACCGCCGCAATACCGGTCTGCGTTCGTTGCCGGTAAGTACCGAATCCATTTATAATGAGTTTGCCAGCGGCAGTGCCGATCCCGTAGCTATCCGTGATTTTGTAAAAATGTATTTTGATAAATACCATCAATCGCCCGACAACCGGCTCCGGTATCTGTTGCTGCTGGGCGATGCCAGTTATGATTACCTCGATCGGTTGACCGGCAATACCAACCTGGTGCCCGCTTATCAGAACAATTTTTCGCTGCAGATACTTTCTTCATATGCTACTGACGATTTTTATGGGTTTCTGGAAGATGATGAAGATATCAATGCCGGTCTGGTGTTAAATGATCTCGACATTGGCATAGGTCGCGTGCCGGCAGGCAATGCTGTGGAAGCAGCCCAGTTTATTGACAAACTTGAAGCGTATGCCGGCCCCGGTTCACGGGGCCCCTGGCGTACACAACTGACGCTGGTAGCAGATGACGAAGACGACAACCTGCATCTGCAGGATGCCGAGTCGGTGTCGGCAACAGCAATATCGGCCATGCCTCAGCTCGATCAGCAAAAGATTTATCTCGATGCATATCCGCAGGAAAGTAATGCCTCCGGCAGCCGTTATCCGCAAGTGGTACAGGCCCTGGACAACCAGGTTATGAGCGGTACGCTTATACTCAACTATTCAGGGCATGGTGGCGCAAGGAGGCTTGCAGAAGAAAGTATACTCGATCAGGATATCATCAACGGATGGAATAATGCGCAGCAGTTGCCATTGGTGATAACAGCTACCTGCGATTTTGCTCCGTACGACAACCCGCTCCTGCCATCACTGGGAGAAAATCTGCTGTTGCGGAAAAATACCGGTGCCATTGCCCTTATGACTACCACAAGGATTGTATTTTCTTACAGCAACCGGGTTATGAATAATAACTATCTGCGTTATGCGCTTACTCCCGATGCAGATGGCCGGTTGCGTCGCCTGGGAGATGCGGTTCGGGAGGCCAAAAATTATACCTATCAAACTTCGGGCGATGTAGCCAACAACCGCAAGTTTACCCTGCTTGGCGATCCGGGCCTGACCCTTGCTTTTCCGGTTATGCGGGTGCAGATGAGCCGGCTCAACGGGCTGCCTCTGGGCGTGAGCGATACCTTACGTGCAGGGGAAAAGATAACGCTTGAAGGCCAGGTAACAGATACGCAAGGGCAACTGCTGTCTGATTTTAACGGTACCGTGTATCCGGTATTTTATGACAAACAAAACCAGGTGTCTACGCGGGGCAACGATCCAGGCAGCCAGGTGACCCGGTTCGATGCCTGGCAGCATATCATTTTCAGGGGAAGTGCTACTGTGAAGCAGGGACAGTTCAGTTTTAGTTTCAAGGTTCCCATGGATATTAAATATGCTTATGGTCCCGGCCGCCTGAGTCTTTACGCCGCAGGTGCTGCTACCGATGCTGCCGGGCTGGTGAGCCAGTTGCAGGTAGGAGGTTCATCTGCGGCAGCGGATGCCGACAAGGAGGGGCCGGTGATACGAGCTTATCTCAATGACGAAAAATTTGTAAACGGCAGTATTACTAATGAGCGACCGGTTTTATTCCTGAAACTGACAGATTCATCGGGAATCAATACAATGGGCACTGCTATTGGTCATGATCTGCTGGCAGTGCTGGACGGCGACCCCGATCAGTATTTTGTGCTGAATGAATGGTACCAGGCCAGTAAAGACCGGTATCAGGAGGGAGTGGTGCGCTTTCAGTTGCCGCAGATGGCGCCCGGCCCCCATCAGCTCCGGATCAGGGCCTGGGATGCCGTCAATAACTCAAGTGAAGTCCTGCTCGACTTTGTAGTCGCCGATGATCAGGGGTTAACCCTTAGCCATGTATTGAATTACCCTAATCCCTTCACCACGCATACCAGTTTTTGGTTCGAGCATAATAAGCCCGGACAGGACTTGCAGGTTCGTTTACAAGTATTTACAGTGTCCGGACGTGTAATAAAAATGTTGCAGCAAACAATAAACACACCCGGCAACCGTTCATGTGATCTGGAATGGGATGGAAGGGATGAGTACGGTCAAAAGGTGGCCAGAGGGGTATACCTCTACAAGCTTTCTGTCACAGCTCCGGGTAAACAAAGAAAAGAACGGATTGAAAAGCTCGTAGTCTTTTAGTTTCGGCTAAAATTCAATATTTTGGAATGGCTTTCTAACCAAAACTTATACTTTTACACTAATTACACTATAAAACACACTATCTAATGAGACCAACTGCTTTAAAACTAACTGCGGGAATCCTGTTTTTTTGCGGCCTTGCTCCGGTAGCAAAAGCACAGGTGGATCCAATCAATGTGGTGACCACCGCTGTTCCTTTCCTTCGAATTTCTCCTGATGCCCGTGCCGGTGGTATGGGTGATCTCGGAATAGCTACCTCTCCTGATGCCAGCGCAGGCTTTTGGAATATGGGTAAAGTAGCTTTCAATCAATCTAAAGGAGGCATTGCTGCCACTTATACTCCCTGGCTGAAAGACGTAGTAAATGATGTATACCTGGCTGCCTTGTCAGGGTACTATAAAATTGATGATGATCAGGCTATCAGCGCCAACCTGCGCTATTTCAACCTGGGTCAGATTCAGTTTACCGATATGAACGGTAACTCTGTGGGTAATGGTAAGCCCCGGGAATTTGGTATCGATGTAGGCTACTCACGCAAACTTTCCAGCAAAGTAGGCCTGGGTGTTGCGCTGCGTTATATCAACTCAGACCTCGCTTCAGGTACTGTCAACAGTGGCAATACCTACAAAGTAGGTACTTCTGTAGCCGGTGATATCGGTTTCTATTATGACAATAAGAACACTGCCGGCGACGGATTCACTTTTGGCGCTACCCTTACCAACCTGGGTGCCAAGATCGCTTATACAGATAATGCCGATCAGAAAGATTTCATCCCTGCCAATTTTGGTCTGGGTGTTACCTGGAACAAAGCATTTGATGAGTCAAACAAACTCATGATCGGTGCTGATTTCAATAAATTGCTGGTGCCTGCTTTGGAAGATGCGTCTCCCTCCGGTGTTGCTGATTATCGCAACAAAGGCGTGGTTAGCAGCTGGTTCAGCTCTTTCAGCGATTTCCCTGGCCAGGCCAACGTATCAATTGGTGCTGAGTACTGGTACAATAACCAGTTTGCCCTGCGCGGCGGTTATTTCTGGGAAGATAAATCACGTGGCAACCGTCGTTACTTCACTGCGGGCGTAGGTCTTAAATACAATGTATTTGGCCTCAACTTCTCTTACCTGGCTCCTTCAGGTTCAGGTGTTACCCGCAACCCGCTGTCAAACACACTGCGTTTCTCTGTTCTGTTTGACATCGATGGCGAATAAGCTATAGTGCTCCGGCACTTTATCAATAAAAGCAGCAGGCCTTCCGCAATCGCGGAAGGCCTGCTGCTTTCTGATGACTGCTATTGCATGGGCTTCGTTATTTTTGCAGTTTTCACTGCATCAATTTAATTTTTATGTCGTTTCGTATTGGTTCGGGTATAGACTTTCATCAGCTGGCCGAAGGCCGCGAGTTATGGATTGGCGGTGTGCAGATACCTTTTCACAAAGGAGGGGTAGGCCACAGCGATGCAGATGTACTGCTGCATGCTATTTGTGATGCCATGCTGGGGGCACTTTCACTCGGAGATATCGGTCTTCATTTTCCTGATACCGACGATGCTTATAAGGGAATTGACAGTAAAATATTGTTGCGCCGCACCGTGCAGCTGATTGGAGAAAAGGGATATGAAGTAGTAAATATCGATTCCTCGCTTTGCCTGGAAGCGCCGAAAATAAAACCCTGGGTACCTGCTATGCTCGAAGCTATAGCAAGTATAGTAGGAGTAAGCACCGAAGATGTATCTGTGAAAGCCACCACTACAGAAAAAATGGGCTTTGTAGGAAGAGGGGAAGGGTTGGTGGCGTATGCGACCGTGTTGTTGAAGAAACGAGTTTAAAGGGTATAAAGGGTTTAACGAGTTTAAAGCGGGAATGGAGGCACTATCAATATCTCCCTATCCCTTTAAACCCTTTATACCTTTAAACTCTTTATACTCATAATACCCGTTATACTTTTATATTTGCACCAATGGCAGCACTTCAGATCAAGATCATCAACCGGTCAGCACACGCATTACCCTCTTATGCCACTACCGGTTCTTCTGGCATGGATATCAGAGCTAATATTGATGAACCGCAGGTACTGAAACCCCTCGAACGGGCACTGGTTCCCACTGGTTTGTTTATAGAATTGCCCGAAGGATATGAAGCCCAGATCCGCCCCCGCAGCGGACTGGCTGTAAAACAGGGAATTACCTGTCTCAATACACCTGGCACCATTGATGCAGATTATCGGGGAGAAATTAAGGTAATCTTAATCAACCTTTCGCAGGACGAACAGGTCATACAACCGGGCGACCGCATTGCCCAGATGGTGATTCAGCAAATAACCCAGATCAGCTGGCTGCAGGTAGAAGAACTGGAAGTGACAGAAAGAAATGCCGGCGGTTTTGGTCATACAGGTAAACAATAAACAAGAAGTCTACATGAAGATGATGCGTACTATTGTTTTGCTCACATTAGTTGCCGGTTTGCTCATGGCCTCCTGCCGTTCTACGCGTAAGATACAGACCGCTATTGCCAAAAAAGATACGGTTATAGCTCCGGTGGCTACTGTGGGGCCAACCCATGAAGATACTATGCAGTTTATTGGTCAGACTATGAATAAACTGAGCAATCAGCGTATCTCCTTCACCACTTTTTCTGCCAAAATCAATGTAGACTACCAGGGTGCCGATGGAAAAAAATATGATGTAAATGCCAATCTTCGGATGTATAAGGATAGCGTGATCTGGATATCCATAACCGCCATTTTCGGTATAGAGGGATTAAGGGCTTATATTACTAAAGACTCTGTCAAGATACTTAACAAGCAGGATAAAATCTATACAGCCCGCAGCGTAAATTACCTGCAGGAAGTGACGGCTTTGCCGCTTACACTCAGCTCACTCCAGGATGTCTTGCTGGGTAACCCGGTGTTTGTTGACAGCAATACCGTATCATATACACGTGGCGATAATAATTCCGTATCCCTGCTCAGCATTGGCGACTGGTTCAAAAACCTGCTTACCATCAATGGCAGCGGAAACCTCGAAAACAGCAAGCTCGATGATATAGATCGCAACCGAAGTCGTACCTGCAACCTGAGCTATGCTGATTATGAAACAAAGAAGGGAGTCAATTTCTCTACACGCCGCCGGATTACTGTGGCCGAGAAATCGAAACTGGATATAAAGCTCGATTTCAAATCATATGATTTTAATGAAACGTTAAGTTTCCCGTTTTCGGTGCCACGCAGCTACAAAACGGAATGATCCGATAAAATTTAACGTGCAATTGCCCGTTATACTTTTCCCCGATCCGGCCCCGATTTTTGAACCAATACAAAAATGGACGTATGAAAAAACAGTTCCTGATTTTTTTATTATGCCTGGGTACTATGGCCAGTGCACAACCTCCTTCCAATGAGCGTGCAGAACTGGAAAGAGAAAAAAAGGAAATTCAGGATGAGCTGCGTGAGATACAGCAGGTATATGATAAAGTGAAAGGTCAAACCCGCCAGTCGCTCAGTCAGCTCAATATGGTGAAACGGAAAATTGCCCTGCAGGAGCGTTATATCAGCAATATCAATAAAGAGCTGAAATATATCGATGACGATATTTACCTCAGCAACCTGGAGATATATCGCCTGCAGAAACAACTGGATACACTTAAATCTCAGTATGCCCGCACGGTGGTATATGCTTACAAGAACCGCAGCAGCTTTGATTATGTAAACTTCATTTTTTCTGCCACCAGTTTCAACGATGCCCTGCGCCGCGTGGCTTATCTGAAAAGCTATCGTTCTTATCGTGAAAAGCAGGTGAGTACCATCAATGAAACTCAGGCACTGATTGCCAAACGCCAACAGCAACAGCTGGTACGCAAGGAACAAAAAAGCCAGGCACTGGAAACACAGAATAAACAACGAAGCGAGCTGGCCGATCAGAAAAAGGAAAAGGATGCAGTCGTATCCAAATTAAAGACCCAGGAAAATGATCTGAAGAAACAGATTGCTACAAAGAAAAAACGTGACCGCGATATTCAGAATGCAATCGCAGCCATCATTCGCAGAGAGATAGAAACAGCCAAGAAAGAAGAGGTGGCCCGTAAGGAAGCCGAGCGAAAAGCACTGGCAGCCAATAACACTCCCGTTACACGTACACCCAATAACTCCAATAGCAATTCAGCACCCACTACACCAGCAGCCACACCGCCGGCGAGTAAACCCGCCAGCTACCTCGAGTTGAATGCAACAGATGTGGCGCTGGGCAAAAACTTTGCAGAGAACAGGGGCAAACTACCCTGGCCGGTTGACAATGGTTTTGTGAAAGTGCCCTTTGGACGGTATACGATCGAGAAGACGGATCTTGTAGGCGACAATCCCGGGCTTACCATTGGTACACAGGTAGGTGCTTCGGTAAAAGCCATTTTTGATGGCGAGATTTCAGCGATTCACAATTATGGAGACGGTGCAGCAGTGGTAATCCGTCATGGTAAATATTTTACTTCTTACAGTAACCTTTCTTCAGTTAATGTAAGCAAAGGCACTGTGGTGAAACGCGGTCAGGTCATTGGTCGCGCCGGCGAATCAGATGATGGAGCAGGTGGCCAGGTTGATTTTATGCTTATGATCGAGACCAATAATGTGAATCCTGCTGCCTGGTTGCGCCGCTAATCATTTATAAAAAACGGCTGTATAATGCCTCGTACTGAGGCACGATATTGTGAATATCGTATTGTTTTGCGTGTATGGCTGCCCGCTGTTTGAAGCCCTGTAGTACATCATCTTTTCGGATTATTTCGAGTGCCTGACGGCTCATGGAAGCTACATCGCCAATATTTGACATGAATCCTGTAACGCCATCGATATTGATTTCACGTAAACCACCGGCATTGGTAGAGACCACTGGTACACCAGAGGCCATGGCTTCAAGTGCAGCCAGTCCAAAACTTTCATAATCGGAGGTCAGCAAAAACAGGTCAGCAATAGCGAGGATGTCTTCCATCTGTTCCTGCTTGCCTACAAAACGCACTTCATCGCATACGCCAAGCTCACGGGCCAGATCTTCGGCCGTACTGCGTTCCGGACCATCGCCTACAAACAACAGCTTGGCGGGAACTTCTTTTTGTACGTTATAGAAAATCTTCACCACATCCTGCACGCGCTTAATCTTTCTGAAATTGGATGCGTGCAGCAGGATTCGCTCACCATGCGGGGCAATCACTTTGCGGAAAGCATCGATAGGCTTGCGGCTGAAACGCTCCACATCAACAAAATTGTAGATGACCTCTATTTCTTTCTCGATGGGAAATATTTTAAAGGTCTCATCGCGCAGGTTTTGGGATACCGCCGTGATAGCGTCACTTTGATTGATCGAAAAAGCGACTACGGGTGCATATGTCTTATCACGTCCTACCAGCGTAATATCGGTGCCATGAAGGGTAGTGATAACCGGAATATTTTTCCCTTCTTTTTGCAGGATTTGTTTGGCCATATAGGCCGCTGAGGCATGCGGAATGGCATAGTGCACATGCAGGAGGTCGAGATGATTGTTTTTGATCACATCCACCATCGTACTGGCCAGGGCCGTTTCGTAGGGAGGGTAGTCAAAAAGCGGGTAGGTGGGTACCTGCACCTCGTGATAGAATATATTGGGGATAAACCCATTGAGCCTTACAGGCTGCTGATAAGTGATAAAATGAACCTGATGTCCCTTTTGTGCGAGTGCTTTTCCTAATTCAGTTGCCAGTACACCACTACCGCCAAAAGTTGGGTAACATACAATTCCGATATTCATAATAGTAAGCTGCTGTTAAAGCAACCCTAAGGTAACAGTTTTGACGGAGGAAGGTTTACCGTTCAACTGAATTCTTTATTTTCACGATCCAATCCATCATTTATAGAAAAAATAACTTACATGAGAAGGGGACCGTTCTTAATGGGTCTGTTGCTGCTGGCGGCCAGTGCCGGCGCCCAGACAGATGACTCGCTGATGATCCGTCGCATTGCCGACGAAATACTGGTAAATGGTAAAGCATATGACAACCTGCATCACCTCACCAAGAAGATCGGTCCCAGGCTGGCAGGATCGTCTGGCATGGTGAAGGCCGAAAAATGGGGCCTCGAACTCATGAAAACTACTGGCGCCGATAAAGCCTGGCTGCAGCAATGTATGGTGCCTCACTGGGTAAGAGGCGGAAAAGACGAAGTGCTAATGCAGACAAAGGGTCAGGCGAAATGGACAGCTTTAGACGTAGTGGCGCTCGGTAATTCGAAAGGAAGCGGCAAGGCAGGCGTTACAGCCGAAGTGTTGCTCGTAAATTCCTTCGAAGAACTGGATGCAAAAAAAGAACAGGCAAAAGGGAAAATTGTTTTTTATAATTATAAGTTCGACCCCCGGTTTGTAAAAACCTTTGCTGCATATAATGATGCAGGAAAATATCGTGGTCAGGGTCCCAGTGCTGCAGCCAAATATGGAGCGGTGGGTGTTATTGTGCGCAGCATGAGTCACAGCACCGACAACAACCCGCATACAGGCGGCACCCGTTACGATACTGCTTACCCGCAGATACCTGCCGTAGCAATCGGTCTGCGCGATGCAGACCGCCTAAGCCAGGTGGCGACCGCGGGCGCTGTAAAAGTAAAACTAACCACGCATGGTTATTTTCTGCCCGATACCATCGGTAATAATGTGATAGGTGAAATAAAAGGTTCCGAATTTCCGGACGAGATTATAACAGTAGGCGGCCACCTCGATAGCTGGGATAATTGTGAAGGAGCACACGATGATGGCGCCGGCTGCGTACAGACAGTAGAGATACTGCGGGCATTTAAAGCTATCGGCTATAAACCACGCCGCACCATCAGGTTTGTGTTGTTTGCCAATGAAGAAAACGGTTTGCGCGGGGGCAACAAATATGCAGAAGAAGCGAAAACCAACAAAGAGAAACATGTATTTGCACTGGAAAGCGATGCAGGCGGATTTACGCCGCGTGGATTCGGATTCACGCTCACTGATGCACAGTTTACAAAAGTAATGAGCTGGCAACCGTTACTGGCCCCTTATGGCGCCAGCGAGTTTACTAAGGGCGGTGGCGGCGCCGACATTGGTCCGCTCAACAGGGCATTCGGCACTCCGCTGGCGGGCCTTACTCCTGACTCACAACGCTATTTCGACATTCACCATGCTCGCAATGATACATTCGAAGCGGTGAATAAACGGGAACTGGAACTGGGCGCGGTAAACATGGCAGCCCTCATTTATCTGGCAGATAAATATGGACTTTAGAAAATAACGATAGCGATATCGGCAAAGCGCTGTTTAACCAGGTTGTACCAGGTTTTGCAGCGCTTTTTCTATTGCATCGAAGGGGAATGACTGATAAACTGTTTGCATACGCTGGCGGATTGCCTCTGTACACAGATTGCCGATAGAGCCTTCATGTGTATGATGAATGCCGGTCTGATAAGTGAACTGGCCGTTTTCAATCGCCATACCTATCTGCTTATAGGCATCACGGAAAGGAACACCCTGCAATACCAGTTTATTGACCTCTTCCACGCTGAAGAGATATTTATATTTCTCATCGTTCAGCAGGTTTTCTTTTACCTGCATATGCGACAGCATAAGTCCGGCCATTTCGATACAGCTGCGTAAAGTGGCAAAGGAAGGAAAGAGATGCTCTTTCAGCAATTGCAGATCACGGTGATAACCAGATGGCAAATTGGTAGTCATGAGCATGATCTCGTTGGGCAGGGCTTTGATGCGGTTGCAATGGGAACGGATCAGCTCAAATACATCGGGATTCTTTTTATGCGGCATGATACTGCTGCCTGTAGTAAGCTCGGCCGGAAAGCTGATAAAATCGAAATTCTGATTCAGATACAGACAGGCATCCATACTCAGGCGTGCCAGTGTATCGGCTACATTGGCCAGCGCCTGTGCTACCACGCGTTCTGCCTTACCCCGTCCCATCTGGGCGTATACCACATTGTAATTAAGATCAGCAAAACCCAGCAGCTGTGTTGTAAGAGTGCGATTGATCGGAAAAGAGGAACCATACCCTGCGGCAGAGCCTAATGGGTTTTTATTTACTATATCGAAGGCTGCGTGGAGCGTAATGCAGTCATCGACCAGACTCTCGGCATAAGCTCCCAGCCAAAGGCCGGCTGAGGAAGGCATGGCCAGTTGCAAATGGGTATAACCGGGCAGCAAATGATCTTTTAGTTCTTCACTGCGCGATTGCAGTAACCCGAAAAGTGGTTGAATAGCTTTGACAGTAAGTTCGAGTTCATGCCGCAGATACAATTTGATATCTACCAGCACCTGGTCATTACGACTGCGCGCGCTATGAATTTTTTTACCTGTATCTCCCAGTTTTTGCGTGAGCAGCAGCTCAACCTGAGAATGGATATCTTCCACATCTTCCTGCAATTGAAAATCGCCTGCACTGATGCGACTGTAAATGTCACGTAAAGCCGCCTGCAGGGTTTTCAGTTCGCCGGCAGTGAGTAATCCCACTGTTTCCAGCATCTGTATATGTGCCAGTGAGCCCAGCACATCAAAGGCCGCCAGGTAGAGGTCCATCTCACGGTCTTTGCCCACAGTGAAGCTTTCTACTTCTTTAAGCGATGCTTTGTCTTTTTGCCAGAGTTTCATGGCGTATAGTTTATACCGGGTTTAAGAAATAATTATGCTGTTGGCGGCAATACTACCTGATCCAGCAATTTTATATAAAGTTCAATCCCTGCATTTATCTCATCCACATATATAAATTCATCTGCAGTGTGGCTACGGGCCGAGTCGCCTGGCCCCATTTTAAGTGCCGGAAAAGGCATGAGTGCTTTGTCTGATGTGGTGGGCGATCCATAATAGCTGCGCTCCAGTTTAAGGCCGGCAGCAACCAGCGGATGATCCAGTGCAATTGATGTAGAGCGCATCCGCATGCTGCGGGGGGTAACCTCACATTTCACATGACTGCGAATCCATTCTACTACTTCCTCAAACCTGTACAATTCATTGATGCGGGTGTCTACCACGAAGCGGCAGGTGGCGGGCACTACATTGTGTGCCTTATTTTCCGTTTCAATAACGGTGACACTCATTTTAGATGGTCCAAGCAAGGGCGATATCCTTTCAAGTGTAGCCGTCCTGAACCATTCAATATCTTCCAGTGCTTTATAAAGAGCATTATCCCCCTCATTGCGGGCTGCATGACCGGCTTTACCGTGGCTCACACAATCCAGTACCATGAGTCCACGCTCGGCCACAGCCATCTGCATAAGCGTTGGTTCGCCTACAATGGCACAATCTATTGGTGGCAGGTACTGCAGGGCATATTCAATGCCCCCGGTGCCTGATATTTCTTCTTCTGCAGTGGCCGCCAGCACCAGGTTATACTGCAGATTATTAATAGCGTAGTAATGCAGAAAGGTGGCAATCAGCGATACCAGGCAACCGCCGGCATCGTTGCTGCCCAATCCATACAGGCGGCCATCTGCCTCATCGGGTGCAAAAGGGTTACGGCTGTATTGAGGGTTGGGTTTTACCGTATCATGATGCGAGTTGAGCAGGATGCTGGGCTTGGTCGGGTCGAAGTATTTATTCTTTGCGAATACATTGTTACCAACCCGTGAAGCTTCTATCTGGCGCACTGCCAGAAATTTGGCGATAGCAGATGCTGTGCCATCTTCTTCCCTGCTAAAGGAGGGAATGCTGATGAGCTCTTTGAGCAGCAAAAGCGCATCCTGCTGCAGTGTATTTAACGAATTATTCATTGATAATGGTCGTACCGGACTGTCCCTCGATAAGGCTTGGCAGGTTTTCAGCCTTGCCAATGATGACCCTGCCTACGCCGCTGTCAAGTGCAGCAAATGCATTATCGAGTTTGGGCAGCATACCGGCAAATATTTTTTGTTTCGCCTTCAGTTGCTGGTAATATTCACGATTCAGTACAGCAATGACGGTATTATCGTCGGCGGCATCCAGCAATACGCCGCTTTTTTCAAAACTATATATCAGCGATACATCGTAGTGATGGCTTAGCCCCTTTGCCAGTTCCTGAGCAATCGTATCTGCGTTGGTATTGAGCAGCTGTCCCTGCTGATCGTGTGTGATGGGGGCAAATACAATGCTTATCTGCTGATCAAGCAGCAGGCTGATCAGCGGCTGGTTGATGGCATCTACATCGCCTACAAATCCGTAATCCAGTACAGGATGTTTGCGTTTATGCGCCAGTATGGCATCTCCATCTGCACCGCAGAGCCCGATTGCGTTGCACTGAAAGGCCTGCAGTTGCGCCACGATATTCTTATTCACATAGCCGGCATATACCATGGTCACAATCTTAAGCGTCTCCGCATCGGTTATACGGCGGCCATCGACCAGTTGCTGCTCCACGCCCATTTTTTCTGCCAGCCGCGTGGCCAATTTGCCTCCACCATGTACCAGTATCTTGCGGCCAGGGATGGCTGCAAAATGTGCAAGAAACTGATTGAGCTTGGCCTCATCATCAATAATGTTGCCGCCTATCTTAACGATATATAGTTTATCCATTTGACTGTAAAATGGTGGAGAGTACGGCCTGGGCTGCCCATACCCGGTTGCCGGCTTCCTGCGTTACGAGACTATTGGGCCCATCGAGCACTTCGTCGCTCAGCTCTACATTTCGGCGCACAGGCAGGCAGTGCATGACCTTGGCATTGTTGGTTGCCGCAAGTTTTTCCTGTGTCAGCATCCAGTCGGGGTCATTGGAATAGATGCGGCCGTAGTCATTAAACGTACTCCAGTTTTTTACATATACGAAATCGGCATCGCGTAATGCTTCGTCCTGGTTGGTGGTGATAGTTGCCCCTTTTGTAAATTGTTCACTCAACTCATAGTCTTCGGGGTGAGTAATTACAAAATCGGCTTTTCCCCAGGCAGTCATCCATTGAGAAAAGCTGTTGGCTACACACTGGGGCAGCTGTTTTACATGTGGTGCCCAGGTGAGTACGATTTTGGGTTTACGGCCACCGGCCAGCTGCGGATAATTTTCCGTAATCGTAATCACATCCGTGAGGCTTTGCAGCGGATGCAGTGTGGCGCTTTCCAGGCTTACTACCGGAATGCCGGCATATTTGATAAATTGTTTAATGTAGAGTTCGCTGTAATCATCTTCGCGGTTTTTGAGCGAAGGAAAGGTTCGGATAGCCAGGATATCAAAATACTTTCCGAAAATAGGAGCCGCATCTTTTACATGTTCTACCGTGTTGCCACTCATGATGGCTTCTTCTTCAAACTCAAGTGCCCAACCTTCACTGCCTACATTAAATACAATTGACTCCATGCCCAGGTTATGTGCGGCAATCTGTGTACTGAGGCGCGTGCGCATACTGGGATTAAGAAATAAACAACCGATACGTTTATTAGCCCCCAGGGCCTTATCGATCAGTGGTTGAGATTTGTAGGCCAGTGCTTTTTGTACCAGCCCGTCAATATCGGGCACATCATCAACGGAAATAAACTGTTTCATTCTTACTTCGGTTTGAGCTTGTTGATCTCTTTTTTTAATTCGGTAAAAAAATACTTTTTGATCAGGTAGTACAGATAAAACGGCAATATTAATAACTCATATACGATAATAACCCTGCTTAATTTATATATTCTGTTGGCAGAGGGCACTACTAAACCGGTAATCAGGTCAAGCAATAATGGCAGTACCACCAGGATAGTCAACACCACCAGTGGGCCTGCACTGCTTTTATTATTACGCTCATCAGTCAAGCTTATGCATTAGCAGCTTCAGCTTCTGTCAGCAAAGCGATCTCTTCTTTCAATGCTTCGATAAAATCTTCGGCATCTCTTTTCTTCAATGCCAGCGAGGGAAGCAAACGGATGACATTGGGTTTTGCTTCGCCGGTAAATATCTTCTGATTCCAGAGCAGGTTGCGCTTCAGGTCTTTCAACTCTTCGGGCACATCAAAACCAATCATAAGGCCACGTCCGCGTACATTACTGATCTGGGGAATTTCTTCCAGGGCATCGCGCAGGTATTTTCCTACCATTACGGCATTGCCCATGAGCTTTTCTTCCTCAATGATCTCCAGCACAGCCAGTGCGGCAGCACAGGCCAGGTGATTGCCGCCAAACGTAGTGCCCAGTTGAAAGTGTTTGGGTTTGATATGCGGCGCTACAATAATGCCTGCTACGGGGAAGCCATTGCCCATGCCCTTGGCCATGGTATAGATATCTGCATTTACGCCGGCAAAATCATGGCTAAAAAATTTGCCGCTGCGGCCATATCCGCATTGTACGCTGTCGGCAATATATACGGCACCATATTCATCGCACAGTGTGCGAATGGCTTTCAGAAAACTTTCATCGGCTACATTAATACCACCTACACCCTGTATGCCTTCAACGATTACAGCGGCTATTTCTTTGCCCTCGCCGGCAAAGCAGGCCTTCAGCGCTTTGGTATCATTGAAAGGCAAAAAGATTACATTGTCGGTTTCATTTACGGGGGCTACATAGTTCTTATTGTCGGTCACCGCTACGGCGAGTGAGGTACGGCCGTGGAATGATTTGGTGAATGCCACGACCTTTTTGCGGCCGGTATGGAATGATGCGAGCTTAAGCGCATTTTCATTGGCTTCGGCTCCGCTATTGCACAGGAAAAGCTGGTAATCTTCTTTTCCCGAAAGTTTGCCCAGCTTCTGAGCCAGCTGTTGCTGAATGGGTATGCGAACGGAGTTGGAATAAAAAGCCAGTTTTTCAAGTTGCTCTTCGATACGTTTTACCCAGTGGGGGTGGGTATGGCCAATGCTGATCACCGCATGGCCGCCATACATATCCAGATACTGCTCGCCTTTATCGTCCCACACATAGGAGCCTTTGGCTTTAACGATCGTGATCTCGTTGATTGGGTAAACGTCGAATAAATTCATGTTATAGAAGGTTGGGGGTTGAAGGAAGGGGGTTGAGGGTTATTATTTTTTCTGAGAAAGCGGATGAATGAAATAAGCATCGCTCTCGTTTCATTAATATACTTATGTATTGATTTGTAATCATTTTCTGAAATATAGTTTAACTCAAAAGCGGCAAAACAACAGTAGTCAACTTCATTGGCAGAGCCTAAAGCATTATCAAGGAAATGGGCAAAATCTTTGTCAGAAGCTCTGCCACATCCTTCTACGATATTCAATACCACGGATAACGATGCTCTTTGCAGTTGTGAACTTAATTCAAATCGTTCTGAAGGAGGGAAGTTTTTAGCTATTGATCGCTTCACAAACAAGTATTGTTCGTGAGCTTTTTTCCATACAGCTAATTTTCTGAAGTCTCTCATCACATAATCATTTCACCTCCTAAAATTAGTCTATTATCCAGATACAACCTTATCGTATTCCTTTTTCCTTCAACCATTCACCTTTTACCTCTCTAAAAATAGGCTGCTTTTAATTTCAGCCCCGCCTCCTCATTGAGCCCAAACATCAAATTCATATTCTGTACAGCCTGGCCACTGGCACCTTTCAGCAGGTTGTCGAGTGCTGAATGAACGACCAGTTTGGTGCCGGCTTTTTCCAGTTGCACCACTGCTTTATTCGTATTCACTACCTGCTTCAGGAAAATAGCATCGCGGCTCACTTTCGTGAAGGGGTGATCCTTATAATAATTGGTAAATAAAGTATAGAGTTCTTCAACGCTCAGATCGCAATGAATAGTTGAACTTACAAAAATGCCCCGCGTAAAATCGCCACGCCAGGGTACAAAGCTGATATCAATATCAGTATTCGGTTGCAGTTGCAGAAGAGACTGGCCAATCTCGCCCAGGTGCTGATGCGTAAGTGTTTTATAGGCCTGGATGTTGTTGGCACGCCAGCTGAAATGGGAAGTGGTGCTGAGTGACTGGCCGGCTCCGGTTGACCCGGTAATACCGGTTGTATAGATATCGCCCAGTAAACCTGCTTCTGCAAGTGGCAGTAATCCCAGTTGAAGTGCAGTGGCAAAGCAACCCGGGTTGGCCACATTCTGTGCCGTACGGATAGCATCGCGGTTGAGTTCGGGCAGACCATATACAAACTGCCGGCCGGCGATGCTGGATTGTGGTGCCAGCCTGAAGTCATTGGCAAGGTCAATGATACGCGTATGCGCAGCAATTTTATGTTCGGTCAGGAAATTGCGCGATTCGCCATGACCCAGGCAAAGAAATAGTACATCAATATCGCTGCTCAGTGTATCGGTAAAAAGTAAACCGGTATCGCCGAGCAGGTCCTGGTGAATACTCGAAACAGGTTTACCTGCATTGCTGCGGCTGTGAACAAAGGAGATACTCGCCTGTGGATGTTGAACCAGCAGACGTATAAGCTCACCGCCGGTATAACCAGCGCCACCAATGATCCCAACCCGTATATTGTTAAGCGTACTCATTTTTCAAGATTCAAAATTTGATAATTTGAAGATGAAATCAAATCCGAACTTCAAATTCATCAGCACATTTCCACATTAGCACATCAGCATATTATTCATTGTCTGTTTTCACCAGATGATACATCATGGTTTGGTTGCCGAAGATGCGGCTGAATCCGCGAACATCTTCACCGGTGAATCCTGTATTCATTTCACCGTATTTGCCAAACTTGCTGTTCATAAGATCAAATTTGCTTTCGATGCCGATGATCTGGAAGCGATAAGGCTGCAGTTGCACAAATACATCGCCGGTTACATTACGCTGACTGCTTTCGAGGAAGGCTTCAATGTCGCGCATTACCGGATCCAGAATCTGGCCTTCATGCAGCCAGTTGCCATAGAACTGAGCCAGCTGGTCTTTCCAGTTGAGCTGCCATTTGGTGAGCACATGTTTTTCGAGTGCATGGTGTGCCTTGAGAATTACCATGGGAGCTGCGGCTTCAAAACCCACGCGGCCCTTGATGCCAATGATGGTATCGCCTACGTGAATGTCGCGACCCAGGCCATAAGGACCGGCAATCTGCTGCAGGTGCTGAATGGCTTCGGAAGGGTGGCTGAAGCTTTGATCATTTACTTTGCGCAGTTCTCCTTTTTCAAAATGCAGGGTTACTTCTTCGCTGCCTGTGCGGGTGACCTGGGTGGGCCAGGCTTCTTCGGGCAGTATACCTTTTGAGGAGAGTGTTTCGCGGCCCCCCACGCTGGTACCCCAGAGCCCTTTATTGATGGAGTAGGCGGCTTTGGCAAAGTTCATGTCCACGTTTTTACCTTTCAGGTATTCGATCTCTGCCTCGCGGCTCAGTTTCAGGTCGCGGATAGGGGTGATGATCTCCACACCCGGTATCATGATATGAAAGATCATATCGAAACGAACCTGGTCATTGCCTGCACCGGTACTGCCATGTGCCACTGCATCGGCATTCAGTTCCTTGGCATGATCGGCAATATGAAGAGCCTGGCTGAGGCGTTCGGCAGATACGCTGAGGGGGTAGGTATTATTCTTAAGCACATTACCGTAAATCAGAAAGCGGATGATGCTGTCGTAATAGCTCTTTACAGCGTTGACGGTTTTGTGTGTTTTAACGCCCAGTTTATAGGCATGTGCTTCTATCTGGCGGAGTTCTTCATCAGAAAAGCCACCTGTGTTCACGATGATGCTGTGCACTTCGTAGCCCAGGTCATCGGTCAGGTATTTAACACAGAAGGAAGTATCTAATCCGCCACTGAAACCCAGTACAACTTTTTTTGCCATCGTTTATTCAACAGATTTATAAATGAAATAAATGGTGCAATAATGATTTTGGTTTGCTGCCACCTCCATTACTCTGGCCATTTGAGTCGCGCTTGAGGAAGGGGCGCAGCAGTTTCCATTGTTTAAAGCGAAGCAATCGTTCAAAGCCTTTGGCGTTTTCCTTGAAGTATTTCTTTGTTTCTTCAGGCTGGTAATGATCTTTGGGATCAAACAGCATGGCGGTGCACATGCAGTTTTTCCGGTCCTTACTCATCAGGATTTCATAGTTCACACAGCTTTTACAGCCTGCCCAGAACGCGTCATCCTGCGTAAGTTCGGAATAAGTTACGGGTTCATACCCCAAATCGGAGTTGATTTTCATCACGGCCAGCCCGGTAGTAAGTCCAAAGATTTTGGCTTCGGGATATTTCTGGCGTGAAAGGTTGAAAATCTTTTGTTTAATAGATTTTGCCACACCGCTTTTGCGGAAAGCGGGGGCAACGATGAGACCGGAATTGGCCACGTATTCGCCATGACTCCAGGTTTCGATATAGCAAAAGCCCACCCATTCGCCGCTGCGGGTAAGGGCAATGACTGCTTTTCCTTCGTCGATTTTTTCGTCAATATAAGATGGGCTTCGTTTGGCAATACCGGTACCACGGGCTTTAGCCGACGACTCCATCTCCTCGGTAATGAGGGTTGAATATTTTTTATCATCAGGGGTTGCTACCCTTACGATGATCTCTTGATTGTCCACTCTGAAAGATTAAAATTGTGCGCGGATGACCAGTCCTGAAGTTGTTGCCGGAGAAAGTTCACTGACAGGGACCGTGGTTAGGGGTTCGTCCTGTCAGCATTCAGGGCGGCGTCGCGGGCGGGAAAAGGTAAACACATCAAATCCTACAGCATACACTCCACTGGTAATGGGTGCATGGAAGGCAAATTGTTTTGTATGTGTCAAAATATTGCTCACCTCTAAAAGGTTTCTTAAATTGGATTACAAATGTATAATAATAATCGGGTTATATCCACAAAATTTTTTGTTATAAAACAGAATCCATGACCAGCGGAAACCTTAATCCCCGGCCGGCATTTACAGGCATGCGAAAATTTCTCCGAACGTTTGTTATAATCCTGATTCTACTGCTGGCATTATTTATATATTGGAAATATTACTATGTAATCGGTGATGGGGTAAAATCAGGGTATCTCAATTTTGCCGTGAGAAAAGGCCAGCTTTTTAAGACCTACGAAGGCAAACTGATTCAGGAGGGATTACGCAGCAAGGTAGCGGGCTCCATTCAGTCGAATGAGTTTGAATTTTCTATCAGCAACAAACGGGTTTATGATACGCTGTCTCTCAACAGCGGAAAGATTTTTGACCTTCATTATAAAGAGTATAACGGTGCAATTCCCTGGCGTGGCTATACCCGCTATATAGTTGACAGCATCATCTCCATGCGCGATCCGGATCGTTGATTACATTCTAATTACTTACCAGCAAGCAGGAGGAAGATAGCCGGTTGTTTATGAAAAACCGGTTGCTGGTTTTTCCATTGGGCAATGGTGTAGGTACGCACCCACTCATCAGGTCCGGTAAGGTTTACGGCAATACAAAGCCTGGTTTGAGGCTGGCAGGTTTTAAGGAGGGTTTCCAGCATCTGCTGATTGCGATAAGGCGTTTCAATAAACAGTTGAGTACACTGGTAACGGGCCGAATATGCTTCCAGATCGCGGATAGTGCGTGTTCGCTCCTGATTATCAATGGGCAGGTATCCGATAAACTGAAACCGTTGTCCATTCATGCCGCTGGCCATGAGGGCGAGCAGCAAGGAACTGGGGCCTACCAGGGGATGCACCCGTGCTCCCATGTCCTGGGCAGCACCTACCAGCAGCTGACCGGGGTCGGCAATACCGGGGCAACCGGCTTCGCTCAGAATGCCGATGTTTTTACCAGCCTTAAGTTCCTGCCGGAATGAGCTGATCACTTCCGGCTCGGCTTTATGAATCGTATACCAGCGAAAATCGTCAATGGGCATTTCCTTCCAGATCCGCTTCAGGAAACGGCGGGCTGTGCGTTCATTTTCTACAAAGAAGACCTGGCATTGTTTGACAGCTTCCACCAGGTAGGGTGCAGGTAAAGCCGCCAGACCATCGTCGTGCAGCAGGGAAGGGATAAGATATACCTGGCCTGTGCTCATACTAGTTGCCTTTTACTTTATGCGCCGTGAGTGTACCTGCAACGATAGCGTAGGCTGGGGCAAAGATCACCACCACATGCATCAGGTAAAATAAGATACCATTGCCAATAGCCAGGCCTTTATGACGCCCAATATAATGAGTGCTTTGTGAAGCACTGAATTGTTTGCGTGCAAGCCCGTAATCGACCATCGAAAAACCATAATAATAGCACTCCATAAACAATACAATAAGCGGAGTGATCCAGCCAATGAGCGGAATGAGGGCCAGGAATAAAAGCGCCACCAGGTACACGGTTTGCCATCCGCAATTGCGCAGGGCCATTTTTATTCCGCGCACTGCTTCGGGCCAGATGGCATCCCAGCCGGGATTGCTTTCATTGTTTTCAATAATTGACTCGGTCTTGCGGCTGAGATAGGCAAAGACCGGTGCACCAATGATGAGACAGAGATATTTAAGGAAAGAAAAGTAAAATAGTAATAACGTAAGCCAGATGGTAATACCGGCAAAGGTGAACAGGAAGCCGAGAAAACTGTTATGAAAACGCTGACTCCAGTCGCCCAGGTGAAGAATATGTGTAATATAACCTACCACATCAGTGGCAGAGCGGCCGAAGAAATAGATACCTATTACAAAGAGAATGGTATAGATGAGACCGGGTATCAGCACCCACTTCCAAAGCTTGTGCTTCAAAATAAAGTGATGGGCTTCTCCCCAGGATTGGATCGCTATAACTATTTCCTTGAGCAAGGGTTATTTTTGAGTGGGTAAATATAGGGAATAGTGGTCAGTTGGCAGTGGATAGTTGACAGTTGACAGATGTACAGTTGACAGAAAAAAAACCTTTATACCCTTATACATTTAATCCTTTAAACTTATTAATGCCCATACTTCCTTATTCTTTTTACCGCCGCCCGGATGTGCTGCAAGTAGCAGCCGACCTCATGGGCAAACTGCTGGTGACGCGGTGGAATGCTGTGGTTACTTCGGGACGTATTGTGGAATGTGAAGCATATGCCGGAATTGGCGACCGGGCTTCGCATGCCTTCGGTGGCAGACGCACCGCCCGCAATGAACCTATGTATGCTGCAGGTGGCAGATCCTATGTATATCTGTGCTACGGAATTCATCATTTATTTAATGTAGTGACCAATGAAGCAGAAATACCGCATGCCATTCTTATACGTGCGCTGGAGCCGGTAGAAGGAGTGGAAGAAATGCGGAAACGTGTGGGCAAACCCCGGCCTGATCCGTCACTCACCCGTGGCCCGGGCAACCTCAGCAAGGCATTGGGTATAGTAACGGCGCACAGCAATCTCTCGCTGAAAAGTGCAGAGCTTTTTATAGCCGATGATGGTTACAGGCTGCAGCCTGGCTGGTTGGCCTGGTCTCCACGTATCGGCGTGGATTATGCCGGCGAAGATGCTTTGCTCCCTTACCGTTTATATGTAAAAGGAAATGTGTATGTAAGCGGCCGGCCGCGTTAAGAGCGGTCTTCGGGGCGCTCCGGCGGATTAATTGTACTTGCCCTGATATTGTCGTCAACAATATCTTCGGTAACAGCTATTTCCGAAAAGGCAACCAACATCTTCTGCCGGTCAAACTCCTTTTCATTATTGGCGATCCATACAGTGGCTACCCCGTTACCAATGAAATTGGTGATAGCCCTGGCCTCCGACATAAAGCGATCCACGCCAAGTAGCAGGGCCAACCCTTCGATTGGGACGACCTTAATGGTGCTGAGTGTAGAAGCCAGCACCACAAATCCACTGCCTGTAACGCCCGCCGCACCCTTGGAGGTGAGCATAAGGATACCGATAATACTGGCGATCTGTGCCAGCGACAGATCCACATGAAACACCTGCGCCAGGAAGATCATACACATCGAAAGATAGATAGTAGTGCCATCGAGGTTAAATGAGTAACCGGTGGGCACCACCAGGCCCACAATGGATTTGGAACATCCCATCCGCTCCAGTTTTTCCATAAGCGAAGGCAGTGCTGCCTCTGACGAAGAAGTACCCAGTACCACCAGCAATTCTTCCCGTATGTAGCGCAAAAAACGGGATATGCGTATTCGGTACATACGCAGTATAAAGTAGAGAACTACAAAAATGAAAATGGCCATTGTCGCATAAACCGTACCCATCAGCATGGCAAGCGGGCGCAAGGTATCGATACCGTATTTGCTGATGGTGTAAGCCATGCCGCCCAACGCTCCGAGAGGGGCCAGCAGCATTACTTTATGCAATGCTTTGAAGATTACTTTGGAGATACGCTGTAAGGGCGCTATAATATCATTTCTGCCCGCATAAAAGCTCAGACCAATGCCGAAGCAAAGGGCCAGCAGCAGCACCTGAAGTGTAGAATTGTCTTTAAAGAACTGCCACCAGCTGAAATGATCGCTTTGCCGGGTATAAGCCGATATATCTGCCTGTTTTATATGACTGGTATCAACACCTGAGCCGGGTTTGATAAGGAGTGCTACTACTACTCCGATGATAAGCGCCAGCGTGGTCACTACTTCAAAATAGAGCAGGGCCTTGGCACCCACGCGGCCTACCTTGCGCAGGTTGCCCATACTTACTATGCCCAGGGTAATGGTAAGAAAAATGATAGGATTGATAAACAGTTTTACAATACTGATAAAACCTGTACCCAGCATTTCGCTCAATGTGGCGCCAAGACTCAGGTCCTGGCCCAGGAAGCGTGTTTTGAGTGGCTCATCCAGAACCCGCATGAGTGCCAGTTGCGGATAATAATGACCAATAAGTACACCTGTTGTTATAGCCAGCAATACCCAGAAGGTAAGATTGCGGAGGAGCCTTTTTAGCAGTGCCATGATTGGTCTGTAAGATAAGGCAAATGTGCAAAGCGAAAAGGCTTAGAACTTGGGACAGTTCAGCTTTTTCATGTTGGGGTCTGTATATTTTTTTACATAGATAAGCGATACTTCCACTCCTCCGCGTGAATTGGAGGCTGCTTTGAGCGCAGAAGTATTTACATCGTAAGAAGCTCCAAAATGCCACTCTCCGAATTCAAGCCCTACATAAGGAATGAGGGCATCCTGAAAACGGTACCAGCTGCCGATATAAAAGTTGGTGGGATTTTCTTCATCGTTATTCACATTAAGACAGAAAGCACCGCCCAGCATGGTATTGTGCGCTTTTGCCTGTATACTGTGATTGGCTGCTACATGCAGTGAGTTGTAGGTGCCTACAGGTATTTTGGCTCCGCCCTGGATAGTTACCCGCGAGTTGAGCAGAAAATCGCCTTTTTGAAAGGTTTCTTTGGGGCGGTTGATATGATACATGGAAGCTCCGAGGTAAAAATTGTTGTAACCGTTGGTAGAACCATTATAGATGATGCCGGCATTAAGATCAAAATAATGCAGATTGACCTGCTGGCTGGAGAAGCTTTCGCGGGTTACGCCGGTAAAACCCATGGGTGTAAGCTGATCCTGAAAAGTGAGTTTTTCGGTATTGAGCCGTTTATTCATGTAGGTGCCCTGAAAACCTGCTCCCAACTGATGGTAACCGTTTTCATCAAGTGCTTTGTGATAGGCTACAGAAAGACCGAGGTAATTGCTGTTAAGAGCACCATTGCCGGCTTTGTCGCTATAGGCCATGATACCGATCCCAAACTGATCATATTCCGGAATCCGGTTTTTCATGATGCCCATGTCGAGCGATGCAGTCATGGTAGTGTAGGCATTATTGATAGAGGGCCATTGATTACGGTAATTGGCGGCAAACCGCATTACGCCATCAAACTTGCCGGTAAGTGCCGGATTGAGGGTGAGCGGAGAAGCGAAGAATTGTGAAAAATTAGGATCCTGAGCGTTTGAGGTGGTCGTCAGCAGAACAGAAACAGTCAGAATGGATAGTAATTTCTTCATTTCAGCAATTAAGTTTTTTCACTGGTTAGCCACCGGTTGGGGGTTGACACACAGACTTCTTATAAACGTTGCAGCCTGCAGCAAATTGTTCGTCAGGGAAACCACCCGGTATGTCCGGATACGAAAAGGGAAAATACAACAAAATAAAGACCCGCAAAAATGTGGCTCCGCTGCTTCGTACTTTCTTAAAAAAGGGGCAAAAACGGTATTGCCAGGCAGTTGCCGGTTTACATCTGCACCTTGTTACCAAAAGCCAGGTCGCCGGCATCGCCCAGGCCGGGAACGATGTATCCTTTAGCCGTAAGTTCATCATCAATATCACCACACCATATCGTAACAGACGGCTCCTCTCTCTTCACATATTCAATGCCAACCGTACAGGCAATAGCCGCCACAATATGAATTTCTTTAGGATTTCCTTCCTCTTTCAGAAAATGAATGGTTTTTACGAGGGAAGATCCCGTGGCGAGCATCGGGTCACTTACAATAATAGTACGGTTTTCGAGCTCCGGACAGGAAATGTAGTCGAGACTGATCTCAAAGCTGCCATCCTTGTTATGTTTACGATAAGCAGAAATAAATGCATTATCGGCCTTATCAAAATAATTGAGCATGCCCTGATGCAATGGCAGACCAGCCCGCAGTATGGTAGCCAGTACGGGCTGGCTTGCCAGCAGCTTGGAGTTGGCTATACCCAATGGCGTTTGCACTTCTTTTTCTACAAACGGCAGCACTTTACTGATTTCATAAGCCGCTACTTCCCCGATGCGCTCGAGGTTGCGACGAAACCGCATACGGTCATTCTGTACATCTACATCGCGCAATTCGCTCACCCAGTTGCTTACCAGGCTGTGTTGTTCACTCAGATTAATAACCATAATGCCGCTGTTTTGGTGGGTAGAAAAGTTTGAAAATCTGTTGTTTGAAGGCCATTGCTCCGGGTATGTTCCTATCAGTACCAACTGAAACAACTAATTTTGGCAAATCTAAACCAAAATCAGTTTCATGCTGTACCGTGCAATTGGATTAATGAGCGGAAGCTCGCTGGACGGGCTTGATATCGCCTATGTTGAACTTCACGAAAGTGGCGGAAAATGGACCTATGAAATCCAGGAAGCAGCCTGCTATCCCTACCCGCAGGACTGGGTAAACCGCCTGCGCGATGCCGTGAAGCTATCTGCTTTTGATTATCAGCTGCTGCATAGTGAGTACGGGCATTACCTTGGGCATGCAGTCAACCGGTTTATAGAAGAATATGACCTGCATTTTAAAGTAGCCCTCATTTCCTCTCATGGTCATACCACCTTTCATGTGCCAGCGCGGGGCATGACCGCACAGTTGGGCGACGGGGCTGCGTTGGCCGCTGAAACTCAGCTGCCTGTAGTTACCGATCTCCGCGCAATGGATGTGGCATTGGGTGGTCAGGGTGCACCAATTGTACCGGTAGGCGAACGCCTGCTGTTGGGCAGCTACGACTATTTCCTAAATCTGGGCGGTATCGCCAATCTTTCGGCCAACCGCGATCCATATATCGCTTTCGACTGCTGCCCGGCCAACCGGGTACTGAATCTGTTAAGTCAGCTCACGGGACAGGAATATGATGCAGGGGGAGCGCTGGCTGCTACGGGTCATACAGATCAGCCACTGTTGCAAAAACTAAATGACCTGCCTTTTTATCAGCAGCCCTGGCCGCGCTCGCTGGCCAACGACTTTGGGACCGATATTGTTTTCCCGCTTATCTGCGAGGCAAAACTGGCTGTTGCAGATGCTTTGTGTACTTATACAGAGCATATCGCCCGGCAAATAAGCCGATCGGTAGCAGCGTTGCAGACTGGAGAATCAGCAACCCGAAAACTGCTGGTCACCGGTGGAGGGGCCTTCAATACTTTCCTGGTGCAGCGCATCAGCACGCTGCTGCAACCGCTAAATGTGGAAGTAGTACTGCCTGAACCTCGACTGATTGAATACAAAGAAGCCCTGATCATGGCTCTTGCCGGCGTACTGCGCTGGCGCGAAGACAATAACGTATTTGCATCCGTTACAGGAGCAGGCAGAGATAGTGTGGGAGGAGCGTTGTGGATAGGAAAGTCGTAAGGACAGTATAAAGGGTATAAAAGTATAAAGGGTTTAAAGAGTATACAGAAATGCTTTAAACCCTTTATACTTTTATACCCTTTAAACCTTTTATAATCCGAGCACCAGCTTCAGTTTGGCATACCCTCCTCTGCTTACCGGTACTTTCGCGCCGGTACGAAGAATAGCCACATGATTATCTTTTTCGTAAGGATCGATACGAGTGATCTGCTGCACATTTACGATAAAGGAACGGTGTGAGCGTACAAACTGTTGCGCGTCCAGCACCTGTTCAAAATAAGACATGGTCTTATTTTTCAGGAAATATCCTTCCTGGGTATGAATTTTCACATAATCATCTGCAGCCTCCAGAAAAAAAACATCGTGAGCGGGAATGATCTTTATTTTACTGCCATTCTTTACAACGATACGGTTGTTTTGCGCAGGCGACTGTGCAGCCGTAGCCAGCAACTCTTTTGTGACTGCTTCGGATGCAGGTGTTTTATTGTCGGCCCATTTGGCCAGCGCCCTGTCAAACCGCTCCTGGTTAAAGGGTTTGAGCAGGTAATCCACTGCATGCGCTTCAAAAGCGCGGATCGCATATTCATCAAATGCAGTAGTGAAAATAACTGATGGTGGTTGCTCAATGAGTTCAAGCATTTCAAAACCATTAATCTTGGGCATTTGTATATCCAGGAAGATCAGGTCGGGATGAAACTGCTGAATCGCTTTTACTCCTTCAAATCCATCGCCACATTCTGCCACCAGCTCCAGTTGCGGATGCTGCTGCAGGTATTCTTTTACAATACTGCGGGCCAGCGGTTCATCGTCTATGATAATAACTTTGCTCATATTATAGGTTCATATAGCCGGCTTGCCGGCAGGTTTAGATTTATTTATCGGGCGTGGCCGTTGGCTGCGGCACCTTTACCCGGGTGATAAAAGTATGGTCAGTTGCTTCTGTCTGCAACAGATCTGCACGGGCAAAAAGCAGGTAGAGTCTTCGTTGTACCGATTTGAGACCAAAACCTGTACCTTTTTGAGGCGAAGATGTTTCGGGATCAAACGGATTGCTCACTTCTACCAACAACTCCTGGTCTGCTACACGGGTGCGCAATCTGATCACTGTTTCACCTACTGTATCATAAAGACCAAATTTGATCGCGTTCTCAACAATGGGTTGCAATAGCAATGCCGGTAACCTTAGATTAAGCGTAGCGGGATCGACATTCACTTCTGTTGACAGCCGGTTGCCAAAACGTACTTTTTCTATCTCCAGGTAAAGCTGCAGGTATTGCAGTTCCTCTTCGAGTGTTACCCATTGTGTCTCTTCTTTGCGAATGGTGCCACGTAAAAAGTCAGACAGTTGCTGTACCATTTTTCGGGCTTCTGCAGGCCGCGAGCCAATCAGCGCATTGATAGAGTTAAGGCTGTTAAATAAAAAATGTGGTTGAAGTTGCTGGCGCAGTTTGAACAGCTCTGCTTCCCGGGCCAGTTTTTCCGCATCGGTCTTGCGTTGCTCAGTAGCTTTTTGTTCCTGCCAGGTAAACCAGTTGATCGACATCATGGTCACAATACCCACTACCAGTATGCCAATGCTGAAACGTATGATGAGTGATTTATTAAGAAATGAATTGTAATCGTCAATGCCGGTAATACTGATGCTTAATAGCCATTTCACCACAAACAGCCAGATGAGCGTGAGTGCCACACACATCATGAGTATGTTCATAAACTGCTCCCGTCCCGGCAGGTAATACCGGATCGTATTCATAATAAGCAGGCATATTCCCAGCAACAGCAGATTGCTGATGACGCTGTCTACCACAGCTACCTGCAGGGTAAAGTCAAACCAGTAAAACAGCAGGGCATGATCCATCATCAGAACCAGCCAGGCGATACTGAATATGATGAGGAAACGGCGTGCCGAAAAGGGTGAAGCAGTCATGAATTGATCAGGCCAGTTTCAGCAACTGGGGTGTTTGGGTATAAAAAAGATTTTTTGCCTTTTGGTTGATAGAATAGATATAGGCATCGGCATTTTCTTTTTCTTCAATGCGTGAATAGAGCTCGGCACCATCAATCAGATCGCTGAGGCGGTACAGTTCACTTACGTTTATAAACTGCCACTGCACCAGCTGTTCTTTGCGATTGTAGAAGGTGTCTTCCTCCCGTTTACCCATTTCCTGTGCACGAAGAAAAGCTTCTTCTTTGCTGCGACCCGATACGAGGCGCAGCTGTTCATCAAATTGTGGGGTGTGAAGCCCTTCGCCACACACAATCTGGAATACGATTTTTGCGAGATACCAATTCATAGTCATTCGTTTAGGTAGTTAACAAGTGGTTGATCACAGATTGGATAGTGGTGGGGTGGTAGGAATGTATCTGAATGGTGATTAGTAACTCTTGATCTCCATGCCGCCAAAAATCATCGTACCCTTCAATACCAGCGTGCGGGAAGGAGACTCCTGCATATGCATGATTTTTCGTTTGTCATCAATGCCGCCAAAGATGGTAACAGCTTCCGATTTGATGGCCCAGTTAGAAGGCACCAGCAGGGTGGCTCCGCCAAAGATGGCTGTTACTTCCACCACAGCAGGTGCAGTCATGTCTGCCTGCGTGAGGTCTATTTCGCAACCGCCAAATACATTTACCAGTTCTCCTCCCTTAAAGTTTTTAGAAAGGATCACTTTTTTGGCACCACTGAAGACGCAGGTACTGGTCACATAATCATCTGAAGTGGGTTCAAAATCACTATGCGGTATATCGATCGGATCGGAAGAAATATTTGCCGAAGTTCCCTGGCTATCATTGTCGTTCTGAAAAGGCTGATTACGGATAAAGCTGCGTCTGCCACGCGGACGTATCAGGAATAACAGACCGACTGTAATAATAATGACGGGCCAGATATGGCGTCGCATATCGCCGAAGATGAAATAGTCATTGATCAGGAATGCGCCACCGATGATGATGGGTACAAACCAGCCGCCATCGCGGAAGCCTCTGCGCAGGCCGATGAACAAACCGACGCCGATCAGCAGCATCTGCCACGAAAACAACCAGCGTGGCATTGGTATGTCGAAACTTCTGGTCAGGGCCAGGCCGCCCACAATAAGCAGGAAAATCCCCGTCCACACATGGCCGTTGTTGTCTCCCTGGCGGCCCCGGCTTTCCCAGCGCTGTCTGCGCCGCTCACGCCTGTATTCTCTGAAAGTGCTCATATACTATGTTTCTATTTTTATGTAAAACTATAGTGAGCTTTGCCTTCGAGCAAGCGCAGATGGGCCATTTTCAGGAGTTTCTCGGTAAAAGGCCGTATGTGGGCGGTGAATGACGGCTTTATTGCACGGGCGCCGGCACCAGGCAGATACCTTCCAGTTCTTCTGTCATCCGGAGCAGCTGCAACCCGGCATCATAATCTGCGTGAAAGGCAAAGGGGCGACCATCCACAATGTACTGGTAGATGAACCAGTCTGTAGGGGGCGTGGGTACCTGCAGTACCTCGTCAAGCGTAATCCATTCGAGTGTGCCTTCATTGCAGGGGGGTGGTGGTATATCATCAATAGAAGCTACATATACAAAGCCGGTCCAGTTATAATCTGTAGGCGAGGTTTCTACCAGCACACCGGCATAACGCATATGTTCTACCCGGATGCCGGTTTCTTCCCAGGTTTCACGAAGGGCCGCCTCCAGTGGGCTTTCGAAAGGATCAAGCTTGCCGCCTACCGGCGTATATTTATCACGATTTGGCTCTTTGAGCCGTCGCAACAACAAAAAACGATCGGCGTGCCGCAGTACACAGAGTACGGCAGTACGTTTTAATCCGGGTGCTACTTTATTATTCATGGGTCGTAGGGTTAAGGCCGGCAGGCATTTACAGAAAGGTAAGCACTTCGCTCATCCGGGTTACTTCGCGGAAACGTTCATGCTCAATCCGGTGTTCTACCTTTTCATGTGCCCAGGTGGTATGATAAGGAATATGAACGGCATGGCCACCAATGGCCAGCACAGGTAAGACATCTGATTTGAGAGAGTTGCCCAGCATCAGAAACTCATCGGGCGCTATGTCAAGATGTTTGATCAATGCCAGATAATCGCTTTCCATTTTTTCGGACATGATCTCTATATGATGAAAGTAATGCGAAATACCTGATTTGCGCAGCTTACGTTCCTGGTCGAGCAGATCTCCTTTTGTAGCTACTACCAGCCGGTATCTTCCAAAAAGTTGTTTTAATACATCTTCTACGCCATCCAGCATCTCGATAGGTTTGTCGAGCAGGTCTTTTCCATATTGAATGGCCTTTTCGATTACCTCCATACTTACGGTATTGCGCGATACACGCAGGGCTGTTTCGATCATTGACAGCATAAAACCCTTTACACCGTAACCATAAAGGGTCAGGTTCTGGATCTCTGTTTTAAATAATTCCTGCGCAGCAGTATGGTGCGGCACATAATCTTCGAGCAATGCACAAAACTTCTTTTCCGTTTCCTGGAAATAAGGTTCATTCACCCACAATGTATCGTCTGCATCAAATGCAATTACTTTAATAGCCATAGTATTGTACTAAAAGAAGTGCAAGCTATTCATTTTGTACTTTTCTGCAACTGATTTTCGTCTGGTTCGAATAAGCCGGTCATTCCGGCGGTTTATCTGCCCCTTACACCGCTCAACCCAGGTCCGGCTGTAATATCATTGTTTTCTTTACCTTCCAGCCCCCAAAATCAATCACATGAAATTTTTCAGATCACTCATGACCGTATCTGCCAGCCTGTGTATACTGATGGCTTCGGGGCAGGATAAGAAAGACAGTAAAAAATGGGATGTCGGCAATCCCGGAGGGCCTTATCAGGATGTAAGTTTCAGCACGTCTGAAGGTACCTGGATGAATGTAGACATATCGCCCGATGGAAAAGAGATCGTATTTGATCTGCTGGGTGATATTTATACAATTCCTGCCTCGGGCGGACAGGCCACCCTGTTACGGGGCGGACATGCATTTGAAGTACAACCCCGCTATAGCCCCGATGGGAAAAAGATTCTTTTTACATCCGATGCCGGCGGTGGTGATAATATCTGGGTCATGAACCGCGATGGAAGTAATGCGAAGCAGGTGACAAAGGAAAACTTTCGCCTGCTCAACAATGCCTGCTGGACTCCCGACGGACAATATATAGTAGCCCGCAAGCACTTCACCTCATCGCGCTCACTGGGGGCAGGTGAAATGTGGCTTTATCACGTAACAGGGGGTAATGGACTGCAACTCACTGCACGTAAGAATGATCAGCAGGATGTGAATGAGCCCGTAGTATCGCCCGATGGACGATATGTTTACTTCAGTGAGGATATGTATCCCGGTGGATATTTTCAATATAATAAAGACCCTAACAACCAGATATTCGTAATTCGCCGTTATGACCGGCAAAAAGGCACACTGGAAAATATAACAGGAGGACCGGGGGGTGCAGTTCGTCCGCAGCTTTCGCATAACGGAAAATATCTTTCATTTATCAAACGCGTGCGAACCAGTACGGTGCTGTACCTGCGCAATCTCGAAACAGCAGAGGAGTGGCCGGTGTATGATAAACTCTCCAAAGATCAGCAGGAGGCCTGGACTGTTTTCGGCAGTTATACCGGATATGCCTGGACACCCGACGACAAACAAATCATTATCTGGAGTGATGGTAAAATACTGAAGATTGATGTGGATGGTGTGAATAAAGCTACTGCTATTCCTTTTACCTGCCAGGTAAAACAGCGTGTATACGACGCAGTGCGTTTTCAGCAGGACATCAATCAGCCTTCTGTAGCAGTGAAAATGATTCGGCAGGCCATTACCTCACCTGACGGTAAATGGATGGTGTTTAATGCCGTGGGTTCTCTTTGGAAAAAAGAATTGCCGGCAGGCCAGCCGCAGCAGATCACCGCTGCCGCGCCAGCAGCCTACCGCGCAGCAGGATTTGAAATGGAGCCATCATTTTCTCCCGATGGCAAATCGCTTATCTATATAACCTGGAGCGACTCGGCCAGTGGAGCCATCTATAAAGTAAACCTGACGGGTGCGGCTAAACCGGTGAAGCTCACTGCAGCCAAAGGCATTTACCGTCAGCCAGCTTATTCTCCCGACGGAAAACAAATCGTATTCCGAAAAGAGGGAGGAAGCGATGCGCTGGGCGAAGCTTATACAGCACGGCCGGGTATTTATATTATGGATGCAGAAGGGCGCCAGGAAAGTTTTGTGCGCGCCGGAGGCGATGCGCCGGTATTCACAGCTCAGAGCGATCGTATTTATTTTCAGACAGGCAGTGGCCTGGCCAGTTGCCGTCTCGACGGAGAGGATGTACGCCAGCACCTGAAGAGTACCTATGGCAACCAGTTTACGGTTTCTCCGGATGGCAACTGGATCGCTTTTGTAGATCTGCATAAAGCTTATGTAGCCGCATTTCCACAAACGGGTAAAACGCTTGATATCGGCAGCGGCACCAGCGATTTTCCGGTTAAACTCGTGTCGCGCGATGCCGGCTTCAATCTGCACTGGAGTACCGATAGCCGCCAGTTACATTATACACTGGGCAGCCAGTATTACACGATCAATCTCGATGAGCGTTTTGAATTTATTGCCAATAAACCCGATTCGCTGTTTAAGATACCGGAGAAGGGGATTGAGGTGGGTCTCACTGTACCTGCGGATAAACCACAGGGCACTATTGCTTTTGTAAATGCCCGTATCATTACCATGAAAGGTGATGAGGTTATTGAAAATGGTACCGTGCTGGTAGAAAGCAACCTCATCAAAGCGGTGGGGGCATCGTCTGCAGTAAGCGTACCCGCAGGTGCACTGAAAATCGATTGCCAGGGCAAGACTATTATGCCCGGCTTTATTGACGCGCATGCTCACGGTAACCATTTCCGCAGTGGTATCACTCCGCAGAAACACTGGGCCTATTATGCCAACCTGGCCTATGGCGTTACAACTATGCATGACCCCTCTGCCAATAGTGAAATGGTATTTGCACAAAGCGAAATGATTAAGGCCGGTCGTATGACGGGGCCAAGAGTATTTTCAACCGGTACGGTACTGTATGGCGCAGACGGAAACTTCAAAGCAGTTGTGAACTCGATCGATGATGCGCGCAGTGCATTGCGGCGTACACAGGCGCTGGGTGCTTTTTCGGTAAAAAGTTATAATCAGCCCCGCCGTGAACAAAGACAGCAGATCATTCAGGCGGCCCGCGAGCTGAATATGGAAGTAGTGCCCGAAGGAGGTTCCTTCTTTTATCATAACCTGACTATGATCCTCGACGGTCACACTACTGTCGAACATAACCTGCCGGTAGCCCCGCTCTTTAATGATGTGGTTCAGTTATGGAAAAATGCCAAAACAGGATATACACCTACATTGATTGTAAGCTACGCATCGGTGAGCGGCGAATACTACTGGTATCAGCATACCAATGTATGGGAAAAAGAACGCTTGCTTCGTTTTACGCCCCGTTCGGTTATTGATACCCGCAGCCGTCACCGTACCATGCTGCCCGAAGAAGAATATGTAAACGGTCATATCCTTATTTCCCAAAGTCTGAAGAAACTAATGGATGCAGGTGTGCTGGTGAATATGGGCGCACATGGACAAATACAGGGCATCGGCGCACACTGGGAAATCTGGATGATGCAGCAGGGTGGTATGACTAATCTGCAGGCACTGCGTACAGCCACCATGAACTCGGCGACCAGTCTGGGTCTTGATCGCTCTATTGGTTCGCTGGAGCCCGGCAAACTGGCCGACCTGCTGGTAATGGATAAGAATCCGCTTGATAATATCCGCAATACGGAAAGTATCCGTTATACCATGGTAAATGGACGGCTTTATGATGCTGAGACCATGAATGAAATCGGCAACAATCCCCGCCCGCGCGGATTATTCTTCTGGGAAACCAATAAGAATGCGACGAGTTTCCCCTGGCACGATGCCACAGAGGTAGAAAGCTGTAGCTGCGGACAGCATTAATAAAATAGTTAGTGATAAACAAAGGGCGGTCCAAATAAGACCGCCCTTTGTTTATTATGACAAACTACTGCACCAGGTAAGCCGGTAACTATCTTCATTTTCCTGAACACAGGTAAAAAGAAACTGGGTGATAAAAGGTGTACGTGCCACCTGATCGCCTTCGCTGGCTGCTTCATTGAGACTAAGTGTACCAGCCATAAAAGTTTCAGTACTGGCTGTTTCAACCGTGCGCAGGTCTTTGGAAATGCGGCGGTGGAGTGGCGGGTAACTGATCCGCTTCGTGGCCAGCTTTTCTACCAGGTTCTGGAGCAGGCCGGGCTGATCGATGCTTGTGCTTACGGAGAGTAACTTTTTCATATACCGGGAAGGTTGTTTTTGCCTGCAACCTTATTTCTTAGATGCAGCAATGCCCCGGAATATTACTAACGAAATGTGAAAGCTGTCAGATGGTCCATTCATCCCTGATCACGGCAATAAGCCAGGTCTTCCCATTCGCTGAGCGAAATACAAGGCGCAGGGTTTTCCAGTCCAGGCCTTCATACTTGGGTTCAAAACCAGGGAAATAGTATTCAGTAAAACCTGCCTGCGGATAGATTGCTTTCAGATTATTGAGCGAGTTGCCACCACCCAAAAAACGGTTGAAGGCTTTTTGTGGCGCCTGTAGGTAATCCTTGTCATAGGCATACCTGTCCAGATATTCGGGTAAGGTCAACAGGCGGGGCTCGTCTGTTTCGGCATTATATACACCCCAGGTGGCGGGTTTGGGTTGCCTGATGGCCTGATAGTATGCAGCTGCACTCAGGAGTGGCTGATCTACGGTATCTACATACGCGGTAGGACTAAAGCGGATGCCCATGACCGGATGGATAAATGAAGTGAGCGAATCGTACTGTTTATTTTTTAAAAGTGTAAGAATATGCTGCGAAAGCGCAAAGAGTTGTACGCTGTCTGATGCAGCAGTTGTGTTGTTGCCGGGTGTTGCAACAGTGTTGCTGTCTGTAATCGGCTTTTCCGGCGTTTTTTTATTATCGCCCTGGTTACAGGACCAGATAATAAATGTTGTTAACAACAATAATGATACGTATCTCCGCATAACAGTCATTTTAAGAAACAAAGGAAAAACTGTCACCGTCAAATAATCCTTTATCACTCAGTTTGAGATGTGGAATGACGAGTAGTGCCATAAATGAAAGGGTCATAAACGGTGAGCCCAGTGTTGATCCGGCTTCTTTGGCGGCCCGGTCAATACTTGCATAGGCCTCTGCTACCTCATATCCATCGGCCTGACTCATAAGGCCGGCTACAGGTAATGCCAGTAATGCTGTTTGCATTCCGCTCGCTGTGGGTTGTGCAATGGATACGCCGCCTTTGGCGCCAATCACAGCATTTACCGCCGCACAGATGCTTTCATCGTCAGCACCTACCGCCACAATATTATGACTGTCGTGTGCAACAGAAGAAGCAATGGCACCATGCCGCAAGCCGAAGTTGCGGATAAACGCTTTGGAAACGGGTGCATCATTGTAGCGGTTGACAACTACAATTTTCAATATATCGCGTGCAGTATCAGCTTTTATATAGCCATCCTCAATCAGCGCATTTTCATTCAGGCGGTTGGTGATCAGCTGGCCATCGAGGGCTTCAATAACGGGGATGGTCTGTTGATCAGTTCCGGTAACCTTAACAGCAAAATCTGCAGGTGTTTTAGGAGCGCAGGAAAAATTATTGACAATACCGGCGGCCGTTGTTTTAATCAGCGACTGGCCATCTTTGGCAACCAGCTGCCCATTGATATAGGTTTTGGTGACGATGAACTCTTCGAGATTCTTTACACAGATAAAGTCTGCCGGGTCGCCGGTACGCAGCAGTCCTACATCCAGTTTGTAATGATTGACCGGGTTGCTGCAGGCTGCTTTCAGGATATGAAACAGATCAATGCCTTTAGCAACAGCACGTGCACAAAGCTGGTTGATATGTCCCAGCACCAGGCTGTCAGGATGTTTATCATCGCTGCAGAAAAGGATCATTTCAGGGTAATCACGCAGCAGATCGATGAGGGCTTCAAAGTTTTTTGCAGCGCTTCCTTCGCGAATGATGATCTTCATGCCGGCTGCCAGTTTATCGAGGGCTTCTTCTGCCGTGAAGCACTCGTGATCGGTACTGATGCCGGCAGCGATATATTGCCGGGCAGTGTCGCCACGCAGACCGGGCGCATGACCGTCTACGGGTTTGCCCAGCCGGTGAGCGGCAGCGATCTTCGCCATCACTTCGGGGTCACCATGCAGTACACCGGGAAAATTCATCATCTCACTGAGGTAGCGGATATCTTCACTCTCGAGCAGTTGGGTCACAGCTTCGGCGTCGAGTGTGGCGCCGGCAGTCTCAAAAACAGTTGCCGGTACACAACTGGGGGCACCAAAGTTGAATTTGAAAGGAACCGTTTTGCCATTTTCAATCATGTACTGCACACCTTCCATGCCGCATACATTGGCAATTTCATGCGGGTCACTTACCGTGGCTACTGTGCCATGTACTACAGCCAGCCGCGCAAACTCAGCAGGTACCAGCATGGAGCTTTCGATATGTACATGACTGTCGATAAAACCAGGTAGTATGTAGTCATCGCCGTCCAGTTCACTGCTGTCGATTTCGGTGATATGAACAATGCGACTGTCGCTCACGTCCACACGTGCAGGATAAATGCGTTGCTGATGAATATCGGCCAGCCGGCCGGAGAGGGAGAATGATGCCATATAAATGCAAGGTACAGACTAATGTGCTGGTGTGCTAATTTGCTGATGTGCTAATGACTAGTGTCCGGGAAAAATATTGGGAAAACCGTTGTTTTTATGTTGTATCTGAATAGATGTTTGCACACACTGGTTACCTGACCTTTTTGCTCCACGACCGGCGGGCCGACCTCGCCGCGTCGCGTCCGGTGCTGTGTTTTTCTCCGGCCTCTGCAAATGGTAGTATCCTTAAAGATTCAATCGGAGAAAACAAGGCACCTTGCGAACCACAAGAAAAAATAAGGGAATATGGTTGGGAAATGTATTAATGTGCTAATGACCTTCGCGTCCTTAGCCTGCTTTGCGTTCTTTGCGATCTGAATACGACAGGGAAATAGCAATAAAATAGTTCGCACACTGTACTGAAATGCCAACAATGTTACAAGGGGGCTTGCTTTTCCCAAAGCCTGCAAAAGCATCTGTATAGATCTGATTATCAAATTTCTTTGTTGTCGCATTTCTTTTCCCCGGACAACAGTGATGTGCTAATGAAGAAGTCGCTGAAAAACAGACTGGTTAATGAATTAATGAAAAATGCTGGTTATTCCAGCATTTCAACAATAAAATTCGTAATAAATTTATTTACTGAAGCCTTTAATCTGACCAGCCTAAAAGACATCAGCACATCAGCAAATTAGCACATCAGCACATCATCTTACTGTCGCTTCATCGGTCTCGTCCGCTCCTTCATCACCGCTATCGCTTCTTCACGGCTTGAGAACATGTTGTTGACATTGACGAGATTGTCGGCGAGTTTGTCGTAGCGTTTGGTCATGAGCCAGACAAAAATGTGGAGATAGTGAATACCGTCGAATACCAGGATTTTGCGTTCGGCAAATTTGTCTTTATTCTTCATAAACTCCACAGGTATTTCGGTATAGTGGAGGGCTGGGCGAAGGTGATGTACCGCATGGTAGCCATCGTTCCAGCAGGTCTGGTTGTATTTGGTGTTGATGCAGTTGATCGTATTTTCTTCGGGATCGTTGGGGTCAACAAACGCGTGCTGCGCCCAGTTGCCCAGCATCATTACGATACGTGCAAATACAAACGGTATGATAAAAATAAAAAGAGTGGCTTTGAAGTTTACGAAGCACATGAGCACACAAAACGCATAAAACGACATTTCGCCGTAAGTAAGCCGCATGTAAAACTTTTTGCGCTTGCGCGAAAAGAGATACATGAATGTATCGCGGAAACCGAGAAACAGAAAGCGGGTTACATAGGCAATAAATCCACGAAGACTGTCACGGCGATAGTTGAGTGTGCTGCTGGCATCATCGTGCATGTTGTTCTCTACATGATGCATTGCCATATGGTGCACAAAATATGTTTCGGGCGTGTGGCCGAAGAAGGGACAGATACCCCAGATTACCCAATGATAAATCCAGGTATAACCCTTTTTGAAAAGTTTACGATGACTGATGCAATGCAGCATGAGACCAAAACGGCCTTTGAAATAAAGCTGCGAAATATAGAAATAGGGAATGTAGAGCATCCACCAGTACCACCCCTGCAGCAGCGGAGTGTACAATACAATAGCGGAAGGAAGCACCAGCAGGTGTATGGCTGTCAGTAAATGAATAAACGGGAGGTCACGTTTATCGTTAATGTAGCGAAGCCAGAATCTTTCGTATGCGGTAAATTCTTCTTTGGCTACGTATACGGGATCTGTTATAGTGGTCAGGGCCTTCATGCAGTGGTCTTATTTCATTTAACCGCCAACTGCCGGAAAATCAATTGTTTCTTTGCTCCGGATATTGGCAGAAACGCCGTGAAATTACTGTTTTCCCGTCTATAACGGCGCTCTTTTTTTTATTGTATAAGAAAAGTGCTAAATCCCTGAAAAAAAGCTAAAAGTGACGGCCACAAAACAAACCGGGGTGTCTTTAATGACAAACCTTTAGTCATCAAAAGCAGGGCGTATCTGATGGGTGGATGGCCTGATAAAATGTATGGTTTATTGCTGGTACTCAGCAGCACCGGTTATTCATCCAGCAGATCAGGACGACGCTCTTTTGTGCGTGCAACAGACTGGTCGTGACGCCATTCTTCTATTTTGCGGTGGTCGCCGCTCATCAGTACCGCCGGCACGGGCCAGCCACGAAACTCTACCGGCCGTGTATATACAGGCGGTGCCAGCAGGTTGTCCTGGAAAGAATCAAACAGGGCCGATGTTTCATCATTAAGTACACCCGGCAGCAAACGGCCGATGGCATCTACCAGTACAGCGGCCGGCAACTCGCCTCCACTCAGTACATAATCGCCAATAGATAGTTCGCGGGTTACATAATGCTCCCGTATGCGCTCATCGATACCCTTGTAGTGGCCACAGATGAGCAACAGGTTATTTTTTAATGAAAGCTGATTGGCTATTGACTGGTTAAGACGCTCGCCATCGGGAGTGAGGTAAATAATCTCATCGTAGGTGCGCCGGGCAGAGAGCTGGTCGATCGCATTGGCCAGGGGTTCACACATCATTACCATACCGGCTCCGCCACCATACTGGTAGTCATCTATCTGACCGTACTCATTTACAGCCCAGTCACGCAGGTGATGAGTTACCACTTCGAGCAGCCCCTTGTCCTGGGCGCGCTTCATAATACTGTGTTCAAAAGGACTTTTCAGCAGTTCAGGTAGTACAGATAGAATGTCGATACGCATGCTGCAAAGATATAGGATGAACTTCTTTGTGAAGTGTGATCCGGCAGGTAAGAGTGAATTGGCAAACATTTACCCCGATTTGCCGTTACAGAGTATTATATTTAGTTAAATGCAAACGGATTATCATGAGTACAGAAAAGATTCCGGCAAAACGTATACGTACGCGTGCCATTCGGCTCAGGGATTATGAAGCTATCTGCGCCCTGCAGTTAATCTGTTTTCCAGGCATGCTGCCCTGGAAAAAAGAACAGTTTGAAAGTATCCTGAAAATTTTTCCGGAGGGACAGTTTTGTGTGGAATACAATAAGCAGATTGTAGCATCGAGCTGCAGTCTCATCATTCGTCGTAATCAGTATTCGGCTACTGCCAGCTGGAATGAACTGACCGATAACGGATATATCCGCAATCACGATCCCGAAGGCGATACGTTATATGGAATGGAGATAATGGTGCATCCGGATTTCAGACAAATGAAACTGGCCCGGCGGCTTTATGATATGCGGAAAAAGCTGGTAAAGGATCGCAATCTTATGTGTATGCTCATCGGCGGCCGTCTGCCCAATTACCATAAGTACGCAGAGCGTATGCGTGTAGAACAGTATGTGGAGAGTGTGATTGACCGGAAGATTTATGATCCTGTACTTACCGCCCAGCTTTCCAACGGTTTTGTGTTGCAGCGGTTGCTTCCCAACTACCTGCCTAATGATAAGGAATCTATGGGCTACGGTACCTTCCTCGAATGGAATAATCTGCTGTATGAGGAACGTAAAAGCCGGCAGCACCGAAAGGATCCCTATGTAAGGGTGGCCTGCATACAATACCAGATGCGCGACATCGGCAGTTTTGAAGAGTTTGCGGCCAACTGCGAATATTTTGTAGATGTAGCCTCCGATTATCGCGCCGACTTTGTTGCATTTCCGGAGATGATTACCATGCAACTGCTCACCTTCCTGCCCAAGAAGCATCCTGCCGAGGCGGTTCGTCAGCTCGATCAGTTTACAGGACAGTATATTGAGTTGTTTACACAACTGGCAATCAAGTATAATATCAATATTGTAGCAGGTTCACATTTCCTGATTGAAGACGATAATCTGTACAACGTTTCTTTCCTCTTTAAACGCGATGGTACATATGCCAAACAGTATAAGATTCACATCACCCCGCATGAGCGTAAGTGGTGGGGCGTACAGCCGGGTCAGGAAGTGCGTGTTTTTGATACAGACTGCGGCAAAGTCAGCATAGCCATTTGTTATGATATCGAATTTCCGGAGCTGGCCCGCATTGCAACGTCTAAGGGTGCCCGGATTATTTTTGTTCCCTTTAATACAGATGAACGACGTTCTTACCTGCGGGTCCGTTATTGTTCCCAGGCCAGGGCAATCGAAAATCAGGTATATGTGGTGATAACAGGTTGCGTGGGCAACCTGCCCGATGTAGATAACCTCGATATCCATTTTGCACAATCGGCCATTCTTACGCCCAGCGATATAGAGTTTCACCGGGAAGGACTGGCTGCGGAAGCGCCCCCCAATGTAGAAACCGCTATCGTACAGGAGCTGGATATGAACCTTCTTAAGCGTAACCGCGAATATGGAAGTGTTCAGCCCTGGTCAGACAGGCGACTGGATCTGTATCAGTTGCAGTATCAGGAAAATAACAGGACCCGCCAGGCCTGATCAGTTGCTGCTGATGCTGACGGTTGTTCTGCCTTCATTGGCACTATTGTCTTTGGCAATAACCTGTATACGGTAAGTGCCATTGCCCGGTATGGTAAAAGTTTCGTTAAGCGCATAATTACCTGTGCCGGGATACCGGTGTATATCTACCAGCAGACTGCCATTGTCTGTGTTGGATATGTGTATATGTACTTCCGCAATCTTTTCAGCATCGGTGATGGTGCCGGTAATGGCAACAACCTGGTTGCCGGCAAATGTCTGACCCTGTGCCGGGCTGCTGAGGGTAATGGCTGGTGCTACCCGGTCATCGCTGCTGCCATTGTTTTTGGAGCAGTACATGTTTGCCAATAAAAGCAGGAAAAAGGGGGCAATTTTTTTCACAAATTAAATCTACGAAGAATAGCAGATTTTGTACGCTGTTAAAAAGATAGGCGTGTCTTTTATGGAGAGTTTGTATGCAGGCAATGCTTCTCTTCGTCTTTTATTGTTTTTTATAAACCATATCGGCCGGCCGTGGAGCAAAGGAATACAATTAAATAAATACGCTAAACAGAAAGAGGATTTTGCAGCTGTTTTCTATGGATAATGTAATGGCAAAATCCGGTCTCTGCTAAAAGGATAGCCGTGTCTTTTATGAAAAGGAATTTGTATGCAGTCAGGCTGATGTGCATCAATTTTTACACTGAGATTCATCAGGCGCTTCGAGCCAAAGAGCCGATAGATTTGCTACTTTAATCTTTCGCATGGTATTATCCAAATCATTCGGCTATGCACTGAGAGGTGTGTTGTATGTATCGCTGATGAACGACGAACGCCGTAAAATACGTATCGAGGAAATTGCTGCCGCACTGGGCGTGCCGCGTCATTTTCTCGGAAAAATCATGAAACAGGTCGTAAAAGCTGGTATTATTAGCTCTACACGCGGACAGCAAGGGGGCTTTTATATCAATGAACAGACGCTGCAAACCCCGCTTGAAAAGATCATTCTGCTCACGGAAGGAGAGGCTTATTTTACAACATGCATGTTAAGTATGCGGCCCTGCAATGCGGCTGACCCCTGCCCCCTGCACAATCGTCTGTATGGTTTTAAGACAGAAGTGCGTGAATTCTACCGGCAAACTACCATTGCCGATCTCCTGCAGACAGATAAGCCTCAGTTTATTCATAGCCTGTCTATTCACCAGGCCGTGTAATATTTTCCATTTTTATTAACAACTCTTTTATTCAATTTATTCAATAAGAAACCCCTGGAGAACCAGGGGTCGAGATTGAAACGAAAACCAACGACTTCCACGGAGGAAAGTCTCAACTATACTATATTCTATGTCAAAACTAACATTTGACCAGAGCAGGCAACTGACCTGGCTCAAGCAACAGGCTGATATTGGTCATCAGACTGTCAGCAGTTGCTGTTCAGGTGAGCGACTGATGAAAATCAGTTTTTTCACCTGTGCCGAAAACTATCTTGCTTACTGATATTAAACCAGCAGAAGTAGGAGCCATGTTTTTGAAACCGATTCAGATAGGACGCGATTCGTTTGTAACCGATATAGTGAAACAGGATTACCGGACGGCTGCCGTATTTCAGCGGCACGGAATAGAGTACTGTTGCGGAGGCCGCTGGCCTTTATCTATTATTTGCGAAAATAAAGGAATAGAACTCGAAGACCTCCGGGTTGAGTTGGAAAATGCCATACGCCCCCTGCAGGTGTCTTCTGCATTACCATTTGAAGAATGGAGCATTGATTTTCTGACCGATTACATCATGCATGTACATCACCAGTATTTGCGGGATAATATGCCTTTTATTGAAACTCACCTGGAACGTTTTGTGACAGGACATTCCAAAAAATATCCGCATCTCCAGGAACTCCAGAAACTGTTCCGGGATTTACAGGCCGATATAGAGCCGCATTTACGTCAGGAAGAAGAGGTGCTTTTCCCTTATGTACGTCAGATCGCACATGCATATGACGACAGCGAACCGTATGCCGGCCTGCTGGTACGTACCCTGCGTAAACCGGTGGAGTCAATAATGAATCAGGAGCATGAAAAAATAATGCAGTTTCTGACAAGGATGCGCCAACTCACACACGGTTATACGCCACCGGAAAATGCCTGTGTAAGTCATGGCGTAGCTTATTCCCTGCTACAGGAGCTCGACAATGACCTTGTACAGCATCTGTATCTCGAAAATGAGGTGCTTTTTCCCAAAGCCATCGCCATGGAAAAAGAATTGCTGAAACGGTGATCTGCCGCTGAATACTTACCGTGTTGGCGAGAATCTTTAACTTGAGGCCAAAATAAGCCTTCATGCTCAAGATCAATAGCCAGCTGGCCAAAGGTGCCGCTTTCTTTGTTTTTTTGCTGGCCGTTACGTTCAGTTATTTATTTAAGACCTATGAACTGGCCGTGGGCGGATTGCTGATTACAATTGTGCTTACGGTATTTATACCAGGCTGGCAGTCTACACTTATTGCCGGTCTGCTTAGCATGATCGCCATGACGGCTTTGGTGGTCTATTTCAGAGAAGAGGGCGATATCTTCCGTTCACTTTTTGCTCAGCTGTATTCCCTGCTGGTTATCATGTTTGCCATAGCCATTGTTTTTTATCTTAAAAAACTGGAACAAAGCCTGGCCTATGGCCGCACACATATGACCTCGCTGTTTGAGAATGCCACAGAAGGTATTTTACTCACCAACCGGTCAGGCGAGATTGTACTGGCCAATCCGGCTGCCGAAAAAATGTTTGGTTATGCAGGCAATGAACTAACCGGACAAAGAATTGAACTGTTGGTCCCACATCGTTTTCATGGCGGACATGAAAAAATGAGGGAAGGTTTTTATAAAGCTCCGCAAAACAGGAGTATGGGTTCAGGCCGCGATCTCTATGCGCGGCGTAAAGACGGATCCGAGTTTCCCGTAGAAGTCAGTCTCAGTCACTACAATCAGAAAAATGAACCTTTCGTGATTGCGTTTATCGTTGATATTACCACCCGAAAGGAAATTGAAGGCAATCTGCTGCGCCAGAAAATGGAACTGGAAAAAATCAGCAATGATATCCGTAAACTCAATGCAGTGCTGGAGGAAAAAGTGGAAGAGCGTACGATGATCCTGAAAGAGGCTTTGCAAAAGCTGGAGCAATCGCAGCGGGAACTGAGTGAGTCGCTCGATAAAGAAAAACAACTGAATGAAATCAAGAGCCGTTTTGTATCGATGGCCTCTCATGAGTTTCGCACGCCTCTCAGTACAATTCTATCATCGGCCACACTGGTAGCCAAATATCCCACCGTAGAAGACCAGGTAAAGCGCGAAAAACATATCGGCCGCATACGCGATTCGGTTAATCATATGAATGAACTGCTGGAAGATTTTCTTTCACTCGGCAAACTGGAAGAGGGCAAAGTGGGTATTACCGTATCGGAATTTGCGGTACGCGATTTTGTAGAAGACCTGATGGATGAAATGAAAGCACATCTGAAAGAAGGGCAGCTGATCGACCTTGATTGCAAGGCCCCCTTTTCGTTTGCCACTGATAAACGAATGCTGAAAAATATTGTGCTCAACCTCCTCAGCAACGCCATCAAGTTTTCTCCCGCCGGCAAATCTATCTGGATGCATATCGGCCTGGACAATGGCCGCATGCAGATCATCGTCAGAGATCAGGGGCTGGGTATACCGGAAGAAGATCAGCCTCATTTATTTGGCACTTTCTTCCGGGCCAAAAATGTATCCAATATACAGGGTACCGGCCTGGGGTTGCCCATCATAAAACGTTATGTGGATCTGCTGCATGGTGAAATCAGTTTTGAAAGCCGTCTGCAGGAGGGCACTACTTTTACCATTTGGCTGCCCCGGCTTGAGCCAGACCGTCATTAAAACAAAATAGACGGACCGCGGGTTATATAGAAAAAGGGCTTATGAAAACACGCGCCCGAATACCCGTATTGCTCAATACTGTTGTGGTAGTTATTTATATACTACTGCAATGGCTCGAAGCTCCGCTGCCTGTTCTCCTGTTTATTGTTACGGTTTTCCCCTTGTCACTGGTCTGGATGGTCATAGCCATATTGCGGTTTGATGATTATAAAGGCCCGGAATTAAAGGCTGATGAAGAATGGGGGTATGCAGATAAAAAGCCGGAGCAGCCGGGCACTTTTTAACGGTGGCAGTGCACAGCATGTATGCCTGTGGCTGTAGGCAACTCCGGGCTTAGGTAAGGTATGTCAAGGTTAAGGCCACGAAGTACCAGGGCCAGCCCTACCAGGCCCATAAATACAGGCACCAGTCTACGCAGGCGTAACCGCACCTGCAGGCTGATCATTTGTCCGAAATAACTCAGCGCCAGCATGGCCGGGATGGTGCCCAGCCCAAAAAATGCCATGAACAATATACTATGTGTAGTAGACGAAGTGGTAAGAGCCGTAGCAATCGCCATATATACCATACCACAGGGTAAGAAACCATTGGCAATGCCCAGCAGCAAAAAACTGGCAATATTTTTATCAGATCGCAGTAATCGCATCATGATCTTCTGCAGGTAGTTGAAGAAACGGCTTAGAAATGCCGGCTGTATGGCATATTTGTAACCGTAATAAAGGACGAGCAAGAGCAGCACAACGCCACCCATGACCAGCGAAAATGTCTGTTGAAAGCCTGCGAGATAAATCTTACGTCCCGCTTCACCTACCAGCAATCCCAGGAAAGAGTAGGTAAGCACCCGGCCCAGTTGATAAAACAGTAACGCAAAAAACCGGCCTGCACGTGGCAGGTGATGCACCGGCAAAGCCAGCGCCAGCGGACCACACATGCCCACACAATGCAGGCTGCTGATGAGCCCCAGTGTTAATCCGGCTATGAGTACTGGCCAGTGCATTAATTGATCGTTAAAGGCAATTCGTTGTAAAAGGAGATGTTATTGCCTTTCCATTGCAGCTTTACCGTATAGTTGCCTGGAGCGAGGCGGCGCAGATCAACATGCTGCACCCCATTGGCATCGGGAGCCAGTTGCAATTGCTGATCTCTTTTGGCATCATAGGCACAATAAAACCAGGCAGTGCCCGAAATATCGCCGGACTGAAATCCCGCCGGGAAACGCAGTTGCAGGGAATCGCCTGACTGCTGCAATTCTACCTGCTCTGTAAGCAGACTTGCCTGGTGCGAGCCATTAATTACATCCTGGTATTTCAATTCACTTTTATAATATTCTTTTTCTACCAGTTCAAAATCAGTGTTCATAGAGCGGTATACCAGGTACCCCATGCCTCCGATGAAGACGATGAAAGTAAAAAGTAATTTATATCCCCAGTTCATAATTGTATCGTTTATAAAGTTATTGCTGATGTTTACGGAAAGGTCCCATGAAGTTGGTGCTGAGGGTTGTAATTTTTTTATCTCCATCATACAACCCGATCTTCAGGGGAGTTTTACGGTCTTTGATAAATGTATTGGGAAGCACGATGAAGAACGATCCTTTTCCCTGACCTTCTTTTTGCACCACTATATCGCGTCCTTCTGCTTCTATAATACGGCCGGGTGCATCTTCGAGGCGGAGTGTAAGCGGTATTTCGTTTACTGTTTTGTTGATGACCTTGATATTATACAGGTTTGAAATACTGTCGGCGCCACGCTCCTGGTAAGTAATACCCGCTGCGCGGATGATGGTGCCATCCACATCCTTGCGGGTCAGCAGCAGGAGAGCCAGCAGCCCGGTGAGTACCACCAGCATCACGGTATAAAACTTCATACGACCTGTATAGCGCAATTTTTTGCCTTCGGCAATACCATTTTCCGAAGCATAGCGGATAAGTCCTTTGGGCCGGCCTGTAGCCTCCATCATATGATCGCAGGCATCAATACAGGCAGTGCAACCCACACATTCCATTTGCGTACCATTTCGGATGTCGATGCCGGTAGGACATACTTTCACACACTGAAAACAATCGATACAATCGCCCAGGTTCAGCTCAGCAGTTTTACTCTTTTTGTATTTGCCACGGGGCTCACCACGTTTGTAATCGTAGGCTACCAGCATAGAGTTGCGGTCGAGCAGCACGCTCTGCAGGCGTCCGTACGGACAAACTACTGTGCAGGCCTGTTCACGGAAATAGGCATATACGCCATAGAATACTCCTGAAAATGCAAGAATGGCAACAAAGCCACCAAAGTGTTTGCTGACCGGTTCGGAAATGATCTGCAGCAACTGATCCATGCCGATGATATAAGCCAGGAAGAAATTGGCTATCACAAATGCCATCACAAAGAATACAAAATGCTTCAACGTTTTTTTGAAGATCTTGTTGCTGGTCCAGGGTGCGGCTTTCAGCATTTTTTGTGCCGGTGCATCACCTTCAATCAGGTATTCTACTTTCCGGAAAAGCATTTCCATGAAAATAGTTTGCGGACAAACCCATCCACAGAATAAACGACCGAATGCAGCTGTAAAGAGGATGATGAAAACGATGAAAGTGATCATGGTAAGACCGAAGATGAAAAAATCCTGCGGCCAGAACACTTTACTGAAGATGATAAACTTTGCTTCCGGAATATTGAAAAGGAGCAGTGGTCTGCCTTTCACTTTGATGAAGGGGAGGGCAAAGAAAAGGATAAAGAATCCCCAGCTTACCCAGGTGCGGATGCGGTAAAACTTTCCTTTAGGCTTTTGCGCAAAAATCCATTTGCGTTTTCCTTTAGCATCTACAGTAGCAATGCGGTCCCGGAAAGATTCATCGCCGGGACCGGCTGCTTTTGTTGTTGTGTTAGTAGTTTCCATCGTTGGTCGTTTCTAAGTCTGAACCAATGAGCGGAATAGTTAAACTATTTCACCGCCACTTTCTTATCAGCGCTGTCTGCAACAGGTGCTGCAGGCGCGGCTTCTTCTTTGTAAAGTGTGCCCTGAGCAGCTTTTCCGTTGGGAGGGTTGGTGCCATGCAGCGATTTTACAAAGCTTGCCAGTTGCGCAATCTCTTTGGGCGAATACACACTTTGCCAGCTAGCCATACCCTTACCATCTACGCCATATTTAATGGTTCTGAAAATGCTCTTTATATCGCCGCCGTGGATCCAGTATTCGTCTGCCAGGTTGGGCCCAACCTCGCCGGCACCATCAGGTTTGTGGCAGGCGGCGCAGGAATTGATAAAGTGTTTTTTCCCTTCGGCCAGATCAGCTGCATCGGCGAGATAGGTCACATTATTTTCATTTACCGCCTCACCTTTTTCTTTGAGATACTCCTGAATTCTGGCTTCGGCACGGGCTACAGACTGCTCATATTCCTGCTGGCTTAAGGGTGCTGTTTCACTTACATGGTAGCGCCATAGGTATACAGCAGCAAAGACGATAGTGATGTAAAATCCCCAGAGCCACCATGGTGGCAGGCGGTTGTCGAGTTCACGGATACCATCGTAGTCATGTCCCAGGTCAATGTCGGCTTCCTGCTCCACAGGTTTAAACCGGTTAATCTTGTTCCACCACGTGAAAGTTGGTTTTTTCACGGCTGCTTCTGCTGCTGCTTCTGCCGGGGCTTCCTGTTGTTTTACTGATTTAATCAGAAAACGGGTATTGATCAGCAATGCAAGTATTACAAAGAGCTCAAGGAAAATGACGGATGCCATTACGTAAAAAGTGCTTACAGATAGACCGCCAATTGACTGCACGGTATTGGCGGTATTGCTGCCTGCTGCATCCTGTGCAAACAGGGAGGGGCTAAGCAGCATAAAACCAATGACGAGCATTGTATTCACAGTGGTGCTGCGCTGCTTATTGTCTTTTCGCTGTACTTTCCAGTCGGCGGAACCAATGAGCAGGTTGGCCAGCACTGCAATGACGATCAGCAGCAGCGCCATCAGGCTGAGCAGCGTAAGCGCCAGCGGATTTGAAAAGATTGAAGGCTCGGGCGGGCCGGCGGCCAGGGCCGGTTTAGCCAGTATACCGAAGCTGGTGAGCAGCAGCAACACCCGTCCGGCTTTTTTATTTCTCAGTAGCAGTTTATGAATTGTACGCATAAGAGTCTTTTTTTAGATTTCTTCTTTGTCTAATGGTATACGGCTGATCTCATTGATGGTCTTCTTATCGGCCCTGATGACCCAGGTCAGCACAACGAGAAAGAACAGGCCAAATACGGCAAATGAGGTGAGTGCATAAATATCTACACCGCTGGTCTTTTCGAGATAATTAATGAATTTCATGATTGCTGCTTTTTGGGTTATTTAAGTTCCGCTACAGGAGCAGGTTTAGGGGCTAGTTTGATATCGGTACCAATCCGCTGCAGGTAAGCGATGAGTGCAATGATCTCCACATTGCTCATGGTTTCTATCTTATCTTTTTGCAGGTTGCTGGCAATGGCATCGGCCTGCTGCATCAGATCGCGGTTGGCCTGTTTGTCATATCCTTCGGGATAAGGCACACCGAGTGTCTGCATAGCCCTGATTTTGGCACCAGTGCTGGCTGTGTCAATCTTGCGGTCAAGCAGCCAGGGATAAGCGGGCATGATGGATCCGGGCGACATAGAACGCGGATCGTACATGTGGTTATAGTGCCAGCTATCGGTTTGTTTACCGCCCTCGCGGGCCAGATCGGGACCAGTACGTTTGCTGCCCCACTGAAACGGGTGATCGTATACAAACTCACCGGCTTTGGAATATTCGCCATAGCGGGCTACCTCATCGCGGAAAGGACGTACCATTTGTGAGTGACAAGTATAACAGCCTTCACGTACATAGATGTCGCGGCCCTGCAACTCAAGCGGTGTGTAAGGCTTCACACTGGCAATCGTCGGTATATTAGATTTAACCAGGAAAGTGGGGATCATTTCTATTACACCACCAATACCTACTACAATCAGGCTTATGATCAGCATGGTCACCGGTTTTCTTTCTATAACACGGTGCCAGTATTCTTTGCCATGACTTTTTACCTTGGCCAGTGGAGCTGCTTCGGCCTCCTCGTTGGAAATAAATTTACCCTGGCGTACAGTTTTGTAAACGTTATAAGCCATCAGCAGGGCTCCCACCAGGTAGAGGGCGCCACCCACGCTGCGGGTAATGTACATGGGGATGATGTTGGTCACAGTTTCGAGAAACTGGAATTTAAGCTGACCTTCTTCAGTGAATGATTTCCACATCAGGCTTTGTGTAAAGCCGGCCCAGTACAGGGGTACTGCATACAGAATGATACCGATGGTGCCCAGCCAGAAGTGATTGGTGGCAAGTTTCTTTGAATACAGGGTTGTGCCCCACATACGCGGTACCAGGTAATAGATCATGGCAAATGCCATAAAACCATTCCAGCCCAGGCCACCGATATGCACGTGGGCAATGGTCCAGTCGCTGAAGTGCGAGATAGCGTTGATGTTTTTCAGACTCAGCAAAGGGCCTTCCAGTGTGGCCATACCATAGCAGGTAATGGCAACCACCATAAACTTCAGCACAGGATCTTCACGTACTTTATCCCAGGCGCCGCGCAGGGTAAACAGACCATTGAGCATACCACCCCAGGAGGGGAAGATCAGCATCAGGCTGAATACGGTACCCAGTGACTGAGCCCAGTCGGGCAATGAAGTATAAAGCAGGTGGTGAGGTCCGGCCCAGATATAAATGAATATAAGAGCCCAGAAGTGAATGATGGAAAGACGATAGGAATAAACAGGGCGATTGGCTGCCTTTGGCAGAAAGTAATACATCAGACCCAGGATTGGAGTGGTAAGGAAGAATGCCACCGCATTGTGACCATACCACCACTGTACCAGCGCATCCTGCACACCCGCATACCAGCTGTAGCTTTTCATGAAAGACACCGGAATCTCAATAGAGTTTACGATATGCAGCATGGCTACAGTAACCCAGGTAGCGATATAAAACCAGATAGCTACATACAGGTGACGTTCGCGGCGTTTGATGATGGTGCCAAACATGTTGATACCAAAAACAACCCAGATCAGTGTTATAGCAATATCGATAGGCCACTCCAGCTCCGCATATTCCTTACCGGTAGTAAAGCCCATCAGGAGGGTGATGGCGGCTGCGGCAATAATAAGCTGCCAGCCCCAGAAATGAATCCAGCTCAGCTTATCACTGAACATACGTGTCTTACAGAGGCGCTGCAATGAATAGTAGACACCTGTAAAAATACAGTTGCCTACAAAGGCAAAGATGATGGCATTGGTATGCACAGGCCTAAGCCGGCCAAACGTGGTAGCAGCCAGGTTTAAGCTGCTGGCCGGATAATAGATCTGAATGGCTGCCCAGAGCCCTGCCAGCATACCCACTACGCCAAATACAAGGGTGGCATAGGCAAACGCACGCACGATCTTGTTATCATAATAAAATTTCTCTACTTGCATAAGCTGGATTGTTTAAACATTATATTGTTTTGGTGGAAGACGGTTTGTCGTCAAACAGGATTCGCGAAGAGGGGGAATAATCATCTTCAAACTGCCCGGAACGTACGCCCCATAAAAAGGCGACCAGAAACAGGGCGGCTACGGATAAGCTGGCGATCAGCAATATGATAATCACACTCATAATGGAAGTATTGGAATCGGCGGTAAAATTATCGGTGCATCAACGGGCAGGGTCTAACTCCAGTCAGCCCGTCACCTGATTTTTGTCAGATTTTCGTCATGAGCTTTGCCCATCCGCTGATAATCAGAGCTTAAACCAGCGGGCCAGCAGATTACTGCTGCCAAAAGTGAGCAATACGATACTGAGAGAACTACTGGGCATCAGGATAGCAGCTATCAGCGGAGAGAGGTTGCCCTGTACAGCAAAGTATAAACCGATAATGTTGTACACTATCGAAAGCACAAAACTGGCTATGACGATACGCTTATTGGCCCTGCACAGGCGTATAAACCGGTGAAGCAAAGGCAGACTGCGGGCCTCAATGATGGCATCACTGGCTGGCGTAAAGTTGTTGGTCTGCTCAGATACAGCCAGTCCCACATCGCTCTGCTTCAATGCACCGGCATCATTCAACCCATCTCCGATCATCATTACCTGGTGTCCCGCTTTCTGCAGCTGTTCTATATAATGCAGCTTATCTTCCGGCTGCTGACCAAACAACAGCTGGGTATCGGCTCCCAGCAGCTGCCGCAGATTGCTGCGTTCAGCATCATTGTCGCCCGAGAGAACCGAAAGCCGGTAATGCGGCTTCAGCTCCCTGGCAAGTGCGGGCACCGCAGTGCGGTAATGATTGCGAAACAGGAAATAACCTTTTACTTCCTCATCCACACTCAGGTATACACGGGTACCACTGCCGGGCACCTCTGCCCCGGTCACAAAACGCGCTGATCCAAGTTTCAGTTTTTTCCCGTTAACCATGCCGGAAATGCCACGGCCAGGTAACTCGCGGAAGGATTCAACACAGGCACGCCCAACATGTTCGGCCTGTGCCAGAGAGCGGCTGAGTGGGTGGGTGGAGTTGGACGCCAGGGCCGCTACCAGGCCAAGCTCATCGTCTGTCAAAGCAAAACCTTCAAAAATGATCTCCTGCTCGTGGGGTGAAGTAAGCGTACCTGTTTTATCGAAAACAATCTGGTCAATTTCTGCAATAGTTTCAATAGTAGCTGCATTGCGCAGGTATAGACCATTGCGGCTCAGAATGCGCAACACATTACCATTGGTAAATGTATTGGACAGCAACAAAGCACAGGGGCAGGCAATGATGAAGATAGAAGTAACGGCAGGCCATACCCGGCTGCTGTCGGTAAAATACCAGTAAATAGCCGTTGCGGCTGCAATACTGAAAACGATATAGGTAAAATAACGGCTCAGCAGATCCACAAAGGAATGCGTCTCTTTTTTGGGTTCTTTGGTAAAAGTATCACGGTTCCAGAGCCGGGTCAGATAACTCTGCGCCACTTCTTTTACAACCAGCACTTCAATATTGCCGCCGGTCTGTTTGCCCCCGGCATAAACCAGCTCTCCCATCTCACGTGCCACCGGTACAGATTCGCCTGTTACAAAACTATAATCAATAAACGCCTTGCCGCGCGTGAGTATCCCATCGGCAGGTATCAGCTCTTCATTGTGTATGACAAGCGTATCGCCGTTTCGGATATCGGGCAGGGTAGTAGGTACTTCAACTCCGTCTTTGCGTACAGATACTGCAACCGGAAAATAAGAGGTATAATCCCGCTCAAAAGAGAGCTGGCGATAGGTTTTATCCTGCAGAATACGTCCTGCCAGCATAAAGAACACAATGCCGGTCATGCTGTCGAAGTATCCGCCACCGGTACCGCTGATCACTTCATGCGCACTGCGGATAAAAGTAATGATAACTGCCAGCGCAATAGGGGCATCTATATTCAGGTAGCGGTGCCGCAGGCTTTTCCATGATGACTCATAAAAAGGCAATGCCGAATACAGCAACACAGGCAGTGCCAGGGCAAAGTTGATCCAGCGGAAAATACCCCGAAGCGCTTCCTCCGAAGCATCTACACCCAGGTATTCGGGAAAACTAAGCAGCATAATATTGCCAAAGCAGAAACCGGCAATACCCAGTTGATATACAAGGCTTTTATCTATCGAAGGGCGCTTCTGTTTCAGGTCATTGAGGCTGATGTAGGGTTCATATCCGATGCTGGTCAGCAACTCGGCAGCATCGCGCAGCGAACACAGGCGCGGATTGAGTACAACGTCTATTTCCTTACGGGCAAAATTTACCCGGGTTGAGATCACTCCCGGATTGATGCGATGCAGATTTTCGAGCAGATAAAGGCAGGAACTGCAATGCATCTGGGGCAGATAAAAAGTAGTATGTAACTGCTGATCATCCTGGTAGCTTACCAATGCTGCCTTGACTTTGTCGTCTTCGAGAAAGGCAAACTTATCCCGCCGCACCTGTACCCGCTGATTGATACCGGGATTGGTATTCAGATCATAATAGGTACAAAGGTCATTTTGCTGAAGCAATTGATAAACCATCCGGCAGCCTTCACAGCAAAACGGCTTTTCTTCCAGCTTGAAACGGGTGGTCACACAGGGCTCTCCGCAATGGTAACAAACGGTGCTGACAGGGCTGGCAGTGGATGAAACAGGCATAGGATTCCTAATTAATGCGGCTAAAGTAGCCAGAGACCATCCGGCAGCAGTTGAGTAAATTCAGGAAAAAGAATGATTATGATCACCCCGGCTATTTTGTAAATTGCGGCCTATTATTGGTTAACCCCCAGCTCCACGCTTATGTCTCAACGTACGATCCTTATCATTGACGACAACGACGATATCAGAGAAAACACTGCCGAAATACTTTCTTTTGGCGGATATCGCACCATTACAGCCGAAAACGGTAAGAAAGGAATAGAAGTAGCGGTGCGCGAAAAACCGGACCTGATTGTGTGTGATATCATGATGCCGGAACTCGATGGCTATGGCGTACTGCATCTGCTGCGTAAAAATCCCGAGACCGAAGATATTCCCCTTATCTTCCTGACCGCCAAGGCAGAACGCAGTGACCTGCGCAAAGGAATGGAAATGGGAGCCGATGATTATGTGACAAAACCTTTTGAAGAGGTGGAGCTGATGAATGCCATAGAATCGCGGCTGCAGAAGTACGATGTATTGCATAAGAAATATGCCAGCAACAGCAAAGGACTGACCGAACTCACCAACGACCTGCGAACTTCGGGTATGCTGCAGTTCAGGCTCGAAGATTATAATACCGAGCTGTATTCCAAAAAGCAGGTGATCTATGCCGAAGGTAAACGCCCCCGTTTTCTCTATTATGTGGTAAAAGGCAAGGTAAAGGGATTTAAAACGCATGAAGACGGAAAAGAATATATCACTGATCTGTACAGCGATGGCGATTATATCGGATATCCCGCATTGATAGAAGAAAAGAATTATGACGATACAGCAGTAGCGCTCGAAGAAACGGAGATTATTCAGGTGCCCAAAGAAGACTTTCAGAATATTGTATACAGCGATATTACGATCGCTTCCAAATTTATCCGCATTATTACGCAAAACGTAAAGGAAAAGGAAGAACGCCTGCTGAGTCTTGCTTATAGCTCACTCCGCAAACGCGTGGCCAAAGCGCTGGTGGATATTCATGGCAAATTCAATGACCCGGGTCAGAATAATCCTATTGAGATCAGCCGCGAAGATATTGCCCATTACGTTGGCACTGCTACCGAATCGCTGATCCGCACCCTGAGCGATTTCAAATCGGAAAAACTGATCGAGATAAAAGAAGGAAAAATCAGTATCAGTAATCTGGATAAGCTGAAGAATCTGCTGTATTGAGAGAAGTTAACAGTTGACAGTTGACAGTGGATAGTGGACAGTTGACAGTTGACAGTTGACTGAAGGGAAATAGATTTATAGTCTTCAGGGACAGATCATCAGCTTTAGTAAACCGGTCCGGACGCGCAGCGTCCTGACCGATCCGTCAGATGGAAAATTCGGCGATCGCTTGTAGGCATTTAGTGGATAGTTGACAGTGGACAGTTGACAGTGAACTGAAGGGGAATAGATTTATAGTCTTCAGGACAGATCATCGGCTTTAGTAAACCGGTCCGGACGCGCAGCGTCCTGACCGATCCGTCAGATGGAAAATTTGGCGATCGCTTGTAGGCATTTAGTGGATAGTGGACAGTTGACAGTTAACAGTTAACTGTCAACTGTCCACTAAACCGTCAGCTTTCCATAAAATCATCCAAATCCCTCCGCTCTTTCTTGGTGGGTCGCCCGATCTTGCTGGGACGTTTGCCGGTATGAAAGCTGGCCGCCTGGTATTGTAATCTTTCCAGTTCTTCTGCGGGAGTGATATCGAGGTAGTTTTTGATGGCTTCTGTATGCGCCACACGTTTTTCGAGTAAGCCGGTCACTTTAATACGCCAGCGCCTGGCTTCTGTTTTGATCTCGTATTCATCGCCGATATGTACCGGGCGCGATGCTTTCACCTGTACTCCTTCCATTTTTACTTTACCACCATCGCAGGCAGCAGCAGCAAGAGTGCGCGTCTTAAAAAGACGTATGGACCAAAGGTATTTATCGAGTCGTAGTTTTTCCGCCATACGAGAAAAGGTAGATGGTATAAGATAAAAGGCAGAGGGCTGGTAAGTAACTTCTTATACCTTCTGCCTTTTACCTTTTCCCTTATTCTGAGAAGAACTTATGGAAATAAGGAATCGTCTCTATTCCCTTATAGTAGTTCTCAATATTGTATTTCTCATTAGGGCTATGTAGGTTGTCGTTGTCGAGACCAAAGCCCATAAAGACAATCTTAATACCCAGCTCTTTTTCCAGGATTGAGCAGATGGGAATACTGCCACCGCCACGTACCGGAATGGGCGCTTTGCCAAAGGTGGCTTCCACGGCACGTGATGCAGACTGATATCCTTTGCTGTCGATAGGAGTCATGTAAGGCTCACCGCCATGATGCAGTGATGCTTTCACCGTCACAGAAGCCGGAGCTATCGAGCGAAAGTAGTTCAGCAGTATTTCCGTAATCCTGTCTGAAGACTGGTTGGGTACCAGGCGGGCCGAGATCTTGGCATAGGCTTTTGAAGGCAACACTGTTTTGGCACCTTCGCCGGTATAGCCTCCCCAGATGCCGTTTACTTCCAGTGTGGGACGAATGCCGGTGCGCTCATAAGTCGTATAACCTTTTTCTCCCCACAGTTCATTTACTCCCAGATCGGCTTTGTATTCCGCTTCATCATAAGGTGCTTTGTTGAGCAGGGCACGTTCTTCTGCTGTAGCTACAGCTACATCATCATAAAAACCGGGGATGGTGATATGATTATTTTCATCGTGGCAGGAAGCAATCATTTGTGCCAGTATGGTTATAGGATTGGCTACAGCACCGCCATAGGTGCCGCTGTGCAAATCGCGGTTGGCGCCTGTCACTTCCACTTCAATATAGCTAAGGCCGCGTACGCCGGTATCGAGCGAAGGATTTTCCATACTCAGCATGCTGCTGTCGCTGATCAGGATTACATCTGCTTTCAGCAATTCTTTATTGGCCGCTACAAAAGCACCCAGGTTGGGAGAGCCCACCTCTTCTTCACCTTCTATCAGGAATTTGATATTGGAAGTAAGGGTATTGGTCTGTGTTAATATTTCCAGTGCTTTTACATGCATAAAAAACTGGCCTTTATCATCAGCTGAGCCGCGGGCAAATACTTTTCCGTCTTTGATTACCGGATCAAAGGGACCGCTATGCCAGAGTTCAAGCGGCTCAGGTGGCTGCACATCGTAATGGCCATATACCAGTACCGTTGGTTTGGAAGGGTCTGCTATCTTTTCGCCATATACTACCGGATGGCCTGCAGTAGCCATCACTTCGGCTTTATCGCAGCCGGCAGCAAGCAGGCTTTTCTTAACAGCTTCGGCGCAGGTGAGCATATCATTTTTGTGCTCAGACTTGGCGCTCACAGAAGGAATGCGAAGCAGGTCCATCATTTCTTTCAGAAAACGGTCCTTGTTTTTTTCCAGGTAATTTTTCCAGGCCTCCATAATTAAATTCTTTGCTTGATTAAGAGGCGGTAAAGGTAGTAAAATGCGGCTTTGTACGAATGTTAATTACCCCCGCGTCAAGTGGCAAAATACCCATGGCAGGGTATGTATATACCGTCCCTGGCCAGTTATTTTGAAACCAGAATCTTTTTGTACCAATGAATACCACCCGACGCTATCATACCAGCTGGCTGATTATGTGCGGATACCTGCTGGTAATCCTGCCTACAACAGTATTGCTGTTTATTCCCCTTGTGTATGTGATCTTACCGGGTGTAACAGAAACGGTGAAATACCCGCTACGATTACTCGGGGCAATGGCAGGCGGCCTGCTGCTTGCATTTATTTATTATCGGGTGATGGCACCGCACTGGGTGAGATGGGCTGTAATGCATGCAGCCGATCTTCGGTCGCTGAAGCGGAAGATGCGCGTAAGCCGGCTCTTACCGGACGGCCTGCTGGTGCGTATGAGCCACTCATCCTGGTTGCCGGATGAAGTGAGGCAACAGTTGCAGGCGGCCGATCATCGTAAGACTGCACAGGATAATCTGGCTGTACCCGTGCAGCTGCAGATTTATCAAATTGCGTATTACCGCCTGCTCGGCTGGATCGCTATTTTCCTGTTTGCCGCCTCGGCAGCAGTATTGGTAGGCCTTCTGCCCTCCCATGAGTGGTGGCAGATAACGGGTTTTGCCCCTTTACTGATTGGCGGTCTCGTGCTGCTGCCGCGCCGTAACAGTAAGCTGTGCCTGCTTACACTTAACAAAGCGGGTATTAGCTACAAAGATCAAAACTGGAAATGGCATGAGCTGGGTGATATAGCGTATGAAGTTAGGCACTCCTGGCATGGGTCTCCGGCACATTCCAACTATGTGGTAAATACGCGAAAATTATTGAAGATGGAATTGCTGACCGGTGGCCATGTGGTGCTGGACCTCAGCAAGGCACTCATAAAAGTCGACCTGGAAGAATATATTGCAGTATACCGCTACCGCCACAGTCTGCAACACAGCTGAACAGCATCATTTATTTTTTTTCGATTTGGCCAGTGCTATGAGTATAACACCGCCCAGTATTACCGTAAGTGCAGTAATCTGCTGTGCATTGATCTGCTCACCGGCTATAAGCCAGCCGAGAAACAACGCCACAACCGGATTAACATACGCATATGTACCAACCAGTGTGGCAGACCGTACACTCAGCAACCAGATATAAGCCATATAACCTACCAGTGAACCCATTACAACCAGGTAGCCAATAGCTAGTACAGAAGCATATGTAATATGCTGAAGCGACACCTTATCAAATTCGCCACTGGCTGCGCTGGCAATGATGGCAAAACAACCGGCAGCCATCATCTGAACGGCCGCTTTCATACCTGTTGAGGCGGTTATTGGTTTGTATTTTGAATAAAGCGAACCCACTGCCCAGCTTATTGTACCAATCAGCAATACAAAAAAGCTGATCAGCTTCATTTCGTTGCCTTTGAAACTGAAAGCATCTTTATCTGAGAAGAGGGTGAGTATACCGGCAAAACCAATCAGCAATCCCATGAGTACCCATTTATTGGAAAAATTATACTTCCACTCCCTTTTATCGAGCAGCACAAACCACAGGGGCGTACTGGCTACAATGATAGCTGCAAGCCCGCTGGAAATATATTGCTCTACCCAGGCTACAGAGCCGGTACCGATAAACAGCATCAGAAAACCACCCACCGATATCTTGCCAATAGTACCGGCACCAGGCGTGGATTCGCCTTTTATAATGCGGAGATAGAGGTATAGCAAAAGGCCGGCTACGGTAAAACGAATGCCAGCCATAAGTAATGGCGGTACTTCCCGGATGGCAATCAGAATAGCCGTATATGTAGAGCCCCAGATGATATACAGGGCTGCAAAGGCAGCGATTACCAGCGCTTGCGAAGGTTGTTTCTGAATAGTAGGTGCAGACATAGGTTATAAGGTCCCGGGTACGGGAAGTTGATTGGTTTCTTTGAGTGTTTCAAGTACTATAGTGGTCTTGGTAGAAAGGATGCCACGTATCTTACCCATCTTTTCGCGCATGAGCCGGATGAGCGATTGCGGATCGCTGGCTCTTACTTTCACTAAATAACAATCATCGCCGGCAATATGGTGCAACTCGAGTACGTCGGGTATTTTAGCCAGTTGTTTGGCTACCGTGGCATTGCCGAGACCTTCACTGCTTTTAATAAAAATGAAGGCCAGCAAGCGGAGACCTAGCAGGTCTGCGCTGAGGCGGGCAGTGTATTGCTGTATGACTCCTTTCTGTTCCAGCTTCTTCACCCGCTCCAGTGCAGCAGAAGGGGCCATGCCGATCTGGCGGGCCAGGTCGGCATTCGAAACAGATGCATCGGCTTGTTTGAGTGACAGAATTTGGAGATCTATTTCGTCCAGGGATAAAGACATTTTTCAGAATATTATTCGGCTAAATTAATAAAATAAAGAATAATGTTCTGATATAATTGCCTTTTACCTTTTTCCTTCCTCCTTATCTCCCGGGTGTTCTTTGCGGCGCAGGGCACTGGCCTTGGCTACCAGTTTACTGCCAAACTGATTTTTTATATCATCCACCGCTTTATAGAGATTGAGTTTCTCTACATTATTGTCGAACAGACTCATTTGTACGGTAAAGGGAATAAACTGACTGAGCCGCACGCCCAGCAGACGTACCGGCCGGCCGGCCTGGTACGATTTACGAAACAGGTCTTTCACTTTTGCTATAAGCTGATCGTCGAGCGCCGTGTAATCGATGGTTTCCTGCCGTGAGGTTGTTTCAAAATCGCTGTACCTTATTTTAACCGTTATACAGCCTGCCAGCTTTTCATCTTCGCGCAGTGCATAGGCCGTTTTTTCGGTGAGCCTTACCAGCTCCTGGTTAAGAAACTGCAGGTCAGTATAGTCGCGGTCAAAAGTATTTTCGTGGCTGATGCTTTTTTGCTCCCATTCCGTTTCGATCTGCGAGCGGCCAATACCCTGTGCTTTTTCCCACAGCGATTCACCCCATTTACCTACATAACGTTGCAGCAACTCAAGTGGTGTGCGGGCGAGGTCTTCAATGGTATAAATACCAAAATTTTTCAGCGTTTGTTCTGTCTGCTGCCCCACGCCATTGATCTTTTCGATGCCGAGCGGCCAGAGAAAATCTTTTTCCCGGCCATGGGGTATTTCCAGAAAGCCGTTGGGTTTGGCTTCATTGGTAGCCATCTTGCTGATAAATTTGGCGGAGGACAAACCGGCTGAGATAGGCAGACCCGTTTCTTTGGTAATGATCTCGCGCAACTCACGTGCATACCGGCTTACGCCAAAAAATTTATCCATGCCGGTGAGATCAATATAGAACTCATCGATGGAAGCTTTTTCAAATAAAGGAACTTTAGAGGCGATGATATCCGTGACCCAGCGCGAATACCGGCTGTAATCGGCGCGACTGCTGTTGGTGATGATAGCATGCGGACACAACTGCATAGCCTTTTTCATGGGCATGGCCGAGTGTATGCCATACTTACGGGCTTCGTAACTGCAGGCAGCCACCACACCCCGTTCATAACCGCCTACCAGTACCGGCTTGCCCTTGAGCGAAGGATTGTTCAGGATCTCGACCGACACAAAAAAAGAGTCGAGGTCAAAATGTGCAATATAGGGAAGTGCAGTACTCACGCTGCAAAGGTAACGAATGCCCGGGTGGGCGATTCAGGAAGCCGGCGCTGCCTTATCTTTACCGTCAACCGGTCAGCACATGGAAGGACTGCAACATCTTCAGAAATTTGTCAGCAACATTGCCCCTCTCCGGGAGGAAGAATGGACTGCTTTTGCAGCAGGATGGAGCCCTGTAGCCGGCAAGCGTAAAACACTGCTTACCGCTGCGGGAGAAACAGAGCGCTATCTTTATTTTGTGCTCGAAGGAGTGCAGCGGGTTTTTCATATTGGGGAAGACCGCCAGGAAGCCACCCTTGTTTTTACCTATCCCTATTCATTTGGTGGTGTGGCCGACTCCTTGCTGACCCAGACCCCGTCATCTTATTTTTTTGAAACACTTACCAGCAGTCAGTTGCTGCGGATTAGCCATCAGCAGCTGCAGCAGTTAATGCAGGCCCATACCGGCATCCGTGACCTGGTATTGCGGGCTACTGCTTTTGCATTGAAAGGAGTACTGGAGCGTCAGTTGGAGTTGCAGTGCTTTAGTGCCGAACAGAAGTTTCGCACCCTGCTCAAACGCAGCCCTCACGTCTTGCAGATCATTCCCCATAAATACCTCGCTTCCTACCTCGGCATTGACCCCACTACTTTCAGCAAGTTGCTGGGTTCCATCCGTATTTAACGCCTTTATCCGGCAGAAATCTTGGTCTGCGCCAAGATTTGCGCTTACAGCGGCAGTTAGCTTTGATAAAAAAAGAAAGATGCAAAAGTTTAACAGTGAAGAATTACTGCTGCAATTACAATCAACAGTAAGAAGCCATATTGCAGCGGCTACCCGATTAAAACAGGAAGATCCGGCTTTTTTACTGGAGCAGCCAGCAGCAGGCCGTTGGAGTGTGATACAGGTAGTGCAACACCTCAATACCTACGGCGAGTTTTATCTGCCGGCCATCCGTAAGGCTATGCAGCAATCAGCGCCGGCGCGACCTTGCTTTAAACCAGGTTGGTTAGGGAATTATTTTACCAGAATGATCAGTCCCGATGCGGTGGGCAATATTGGTAAAAAAATGAAGGCGGCGCCGCGTCATTGTCCGTCTTTTCATGCAGATGCACAACCGGTGATAGCTCTTTTTCTCGAGCAGCAGTATACGTTACTGGAGCTGTTGGAAAAAGCACGTTCGAAAGATCTGACGGGTATAAGAACGCCTATATCCATCGCATCATTTGTAAGCTTACGGCTGGGAGATACCTTTAGTTTCCTCGTAGCACACCAGGAGCGTCATTTTTTTCAGATTGAACGTACACTGCAGCTGGTCAGGATCCACTCAAATAGATATCCAGCAATCCATCGGGTAGCGTAACCAATACCTGGCGTTTGCGGTGATCGATGCGTTGCAGCGTTCCTTCGTGCAGCGGTATCAATACTTCATGCCCGCGTATATCGAGGCGGCAGAGCAGTTGATGGGGTTGTTCTATCAATTCCAGGATAGGGCCCAGCGGGTCCTTTCCCTGTATTACGGTATAACCAAGCAGGCTTACGGGTGATGATTTGGCCGCATATTGACGGAGAACTTCTTCGGGTAACCAGAGTTCTTTTTGCGTCAGCTTCATGGCAGCTTCGCGGCTATCTACATTCTCCAGTTTGAGATAGATTTCCGTATCACTCTTGGCGCGGGCTTCCTGTATAAACCAGGGGAGGAAAGAGTTTTTTTTGTCTTCTACAAATACCACTTCCAGTCCCTTGAGGGCAGACTTTTTTCCCAGTGTATGCTGCAGGATAAGCTCTCCTTTAAGCCCAAATACGGCTACCAGTTTTCCTATTTTAATATATTCTGCCAAGACAATAAATGATAATTGATGTAAGGAGGCATAATAAAAAATCCCGGCTCAGCTGAACCGGGATTTCAGAACTTTCAGGATTTGGACCAGGTCCACTGCCATTAAGCAGGGCGCTGCATTTATCCTTCACTTCCGCTGTCCGTCTTCCTTTCGGGACGACGGCCCGGAGCCGGACGACGGCTACGACGGGCGCGGCTAGCTTCTTCCTGGCGTTTCTTAATCTGGGCATCATGCTCAGCACTCCACTTGGTGAATTTTTCCATAGCGGTAGCATCATCAAAGAGGCCCAGCTTTACACCACGCAGCAGATGTTTCAGATACAACACACCTTTAAAGCTGAGGATACGGCGAACAGTATCAGTAGGTGTAGCACCTTTGCTGAGCCATTCCAAAGCTTTCTGACGATCCAGCTGAATAGTAGCAGGAACAGTCAGGGGATTGTAAGTACCTAATTTCTGGATGAATTTTCCATCACGCGGGCTGCGTGAATCTGCCACTACAATGAAGTAGAAAGGTCTTTTCTTAGACCCGTGGCGTTGCAGTCGGATTTTTGCTGCCATTTTAAATAGACATTTAAAGGCGTTAAATAATAATTGTTAACAACGGTTGACACCGTGCTGCAAAAGTAAGATGTGGCAACTGAAATCCCAAAGGGATTTTAAGAACGGTCCGGGAAAGAGGTGAATTGTTGCAAAAGGTTGACAATCCAGCCGGTAGGATGACGAATGTGCTGATGGATTTAATTGATTTAGGCTTTCTGGTTTCAACAATCCTGGTGATTACTGCTGAGTAATACGGATCATATTTAGGTCCCTTTATCATCAGCACATCAGCACATTAGCATATCAGCACACTTTCTCCTATCGGCGCATACCCGGCATCATGCGTCCAAACATGTTCATTTTATTCATGTTCTTCATCATGTCGCGCATTTGCTCAAACTGTTTCATAAAGGCATTTACATCGGCAACGTCTTTGCCGGCACCTTTGGCGATACGTTTGCGGCGGTTGAGGTCGATAATATCGGGATTATTTCTTTCTTCTGGAGTCATGGAGTTGATCATGGCCTCAATGCCTTTGAAAGCATCTTCGTTGATGTCGAGGTCCTTGATCTTGGAGCCTACGCCGGGTATCATACCCAGCAGATCCTTCATATTACCCATCTTCTTGATCTGCTCCAGCTGCATTTTGAAGTCGGCAAAATCGAATTTATTCTTCCGGATCTTGCTCTCCAGTTTTTTGGCCTGCTCTTCGTCAAACTGCTCCTGCGCTTTTTCTACCAGTGAGGTAATATCTCCCATACCCAGGATACGCTGGGCCATACGCTCGGGATAAAATACATCGAGCGTATCCATTTTTTCACCATTGCTGGTAAACTTAATGGGTTTGTTGACAGTATAGCGGATAGAAAGGGCAGCACCACCACGTGTGTCACCATCGAGTTTGGTCAGCACCACACCCGTAAAGTCGAGCCGGTCATTAAAGGCTTTGGCAGTATTTACCGCATCCTGGCCGGTCATGCTGTCTACAACAAACAGGATTTCCTGGGGATTTACGGCGGCTTTGATATTGGCCACTTCGGTCATCATGGCTTCATCGATGGCCAGGCGGCCGGCAGTATCGATGATTACCACATTTTTGTTGCGGGCGCGGGCTTCTTTCACAGCCTGCTGCGCAATGGCTACAGCATCTTTATTTTCAGGTTCAATATGTACCTCCACTCCGATCTGCTCGCCCAGCACACGCAATTGTTCCATGGCCGCAGGGCGATAGATATCGGCGGCTACCAGCAGGGGAGAGAGGCCTTTTTTTGTTTTAAGGTAATTGGCCAGTTTACCGCTGAATGTGGTTTTACCGCTACCCTGCAGACCAGCTACCAGTATTACGGCAGGATTGCCCTTGCTTTGAAATACGGCTTCTTCGCCGCCCATCAGTTCGGTCAGTTCGTCCTTTACGATCTTTACCATCAGCTGACCGGGGCTGATAGAGGTGAGCACTTTTTCGCCCAGTGCTTTATCCTTGATCTTATCGGTGAATTCCTTGGCTATTTTATAGTTCACATCCGCATCCACCAGCGCACGGCGGATATCTTTTACGGTTGTGGCGATATTCAATTCAGTGATGCGCCCCTGGCCTTTGAGGTTCTTAAAGGCTGATTCCAGTTTCTCCTGTAGTGAATTAAACATGTGTTGCGTATTTTCTGGCGCCGGCCGCACCGGCAGTTAAAGCAAAAAGTGAACATGTATCATGTTCACTTTTTAACGGATTGCAAATATAAATTAAGTAGTGTATAGTTTATTTCATCAGCCTAAATAGGTTCTTAAAAGTTTACAACGATTTGTAGTGCGGAGTTTGGTGATGGCTTTGTCTTTGATCTGGCGTACACGTTCGCGGGTGAGATTGAATTTTTCTCCAATATCTTCCAGGCTCATGGGATGGTCAACGCCGATGCCGAAGAAATAGCAAATCACTTCTTTCTGCCTTTCTGTCAACGTTTTAAGTGATCGGTCGATCTCAGTTTTAAGCGATTCGCGGTGATCGAGGTCGCCGTCTGTTTTTTCTGCATTGGGATTTTCCAGCACATCCAGCAGGGTATTGTCTTCGCCTTCGGCAAGCGGAGTATCCATGCTCACGTGGCGCGATGAAATGCCCAGGGTGGCAGATACTTCCTCGAGGTCCATTTCCAGCATTTCGGCCAGTTCCTCAGCAGAGGGCTCGCGCTCAAATTGCTGCTCGAGCGATGAAAATGCTTTCTGAATACGGTTGGTGAGGCCTACTTTATTGAGCGGCAAACGTACAATCCGCGATTGCTCGGCCAGTGCCTGCAAAATGCTCTGACGGATCCACCATACGGCATAGGAAATAAATTTGAAACCACGGGTTTCATCAAAACGCTGGGCGGCTTTTATCAAACCCAGATTGCCTTCATTGATGAGGTCGGGAAGAGATAAGCCCTGGTTCTGATACTGCTTGGCAACAGATACAACAAAACGCAGGTTGGCTTTTGTGAGACGATCCAGCGCCCGCTGATCGCCCTGCCTGATTAATGCGGCCAGGCGAACTTCCTCTTCGGGAGAGATAAGCTCCACCTTTCCGATCTCCTGAAGATATTTCTCCAGGCTTTGAGATTCACGATTCGTAATAGACTTCGTGATCTTCAGCTGACGCATGCTCATAGGTTTGGTTTTAGACGGTTATTTTAAGGGTTTAGAATTAAGCTTTGGTTAGGTTAGCCTTTAAAATGACCCATCATCTACGGTTTCGTGTTCCTCAGAACATATTGGATTTCATAGCAATTTAAGGGTTAACTTAATATGTCCCAAATTAAACTGGGCAATATTCTAACGCATTTATATACGTTTTATTTTAAAAGACTGTTTTTTAACCCAAAAAAGAGGAAAAATAACCCCCAAATAATTTTGTGCCCTCAATTTATTTTTTATAATTGCAACTATTGAGTGTTTTAACCATTAACGATGAGCAGGCAATTATATACGTTGGAGTTCCCGGTGAGATGTTCCCCCTCTATCCTTTATGAATTCTTATCCACCCCGGCAGGTCTGGGTGAGTGGTTTGCAGATAAAGTAGACGAGCGTGACAATGTCTTTTATTTTAGCTGGAACGGTACAGCTGACAAAGCTGAAGTACTGGAAAGTGAAGAAGATAAATTTATTCGCTTTCGCTGGCTGGAAGCCCCCAAAGGAGAGTATTTTGAATTTGGCATTGAAAAATCTGAAATCACCAACCAGACAATCCTGGTGGTAAAAGACTTTGCCGAAAAGAAAGATATCAAGGACCAAAGCCTTCTGTGGGACCATCAGGTAAAAGATCTTTTTCACCGGTTGGGTAACTAGTGTAACCCACTCCGGTAATCAATGTAGTAAGGAACCTTTGGTGGGTTCCTTTTTTATTGGTTAAACATCGAATTAGCCGGTAAGCCCAGTCAGCAAATCGCGGAAAGCACGGTCAAAATGGTCAGCGGCATTATCCCATTCGCTCAATGGCCAGTATAAAGCCAGTTTGAGAAAGGGGCCAGACAGGTGCTGCTGCAACTGCGCAGCATCGAGCCTAGCAAACGGCATATAATAGTTGTGCCGGAAGTCGTGCTGCCACGGATCTCCTCCGCCAGCGAGATGCCAGCCTTTTTCAGACCAGTGCGGATAAGCGTCAGCAATAGCCCGCTTGAAAAGTGCCTGGTACCGCCCGCTCAGATGCAGGGTGATACTGAAAAACTTTCCCCACCAGAACAGGGAACGTATAGCAAAAAAATGATCCTGCGTAAAAACGCGGGGATAGTCGAGCACCAGGTAAGGCAATCCCTGCAGTTGCTCACCACGGCTGATTTTGGGGGTGGAGGATATAACCTCATCGGGCAACTTACCTGCATAGGTTTTAAGGAAGGACTCCTGCCGCTGCTGCACCTGCCCCAGCAGTTGCAGGGCTTTTTCCATGATCCTGTTCTTTGTTAAAATCAGCGCTGCGTTGGTAACCATTTCCAACTCCTGTGCCGAAAGCCTTATTTTTGCCGGACTCATATTGATAAAGTTACGTGTTCAAGAAGTTAGATATACTCATCATCAAGGCGTTCATCGGCCCCTTTATTGCTACTTTCTTCATTACCCTGGTTGTACTGGTGATGCAGTTCTTCTGGCTGTATATCGACGATTTCGTGGGCAAGGGTCTCGGGCCTGATATCGTATTACGTTTCATCTGGTATCAAAGTGCGGTACTGGTGCCGCTGGCAATGCCGCTGGCGATCCTTTTATCATCGCTCATGACATTTGGTAACCTCGGCGAAAGCTTTGAACTGGTAGCGATCAAATCGGCCGGTATATCGCTGCTGCGGTTTATGCGCCCGCTGCTGATCGTAGCTACCTTTCTGAGCGCAGCCGCATTCATGTTTTCCAATTTCATCATTCCCGTGGCCTGGCTCAAGTCGCGTACCATGCTATCAGACATTGTGTATGCCAAGCCTGCCTTCGATCTGAAAGAAGGTGTTTTTTACGACAAGATCAATGACTTTGTGATCAAGATCGGGAAAAAAGAAGCCAATGACAGCGTCATCCGTGATGTGATCGTATATGAACAGAATAACCTGCTGCAGGATAATTTTATTATGGCAAAAAGCGGTGTGATGCGGGTTACCGGCAATAAACGGATACTGGAGTTTCACCTGTTCGATGGCTGGCATTACCAGGAGCGGGGCGATAATACCTACAATACAACTACTACCGAAACTGATTATATACGCCTGGGATTTAAAGAATATACCAAACAGTTTGACCTCAGTTCGTTTCAGCTAAATATGTCGTCTGACAGTAATAACCGCAACAATGAGCGGGTATACAGTATGCGGCAGCTGAACAAGGCCATTGATTCTATCAGGCGCGACAATGACCGTATCCGCAGCCTGCTGCAGACAGGTCAGTATAACTCCTGGCAGTTCTCCACCTCTTTCGACAGCACTGTGCCTGCATCCGTCCGCGAAAAAATAGCCGCCCGTCCGCCAGTAAAAGATAGTGTGTTGCTGGCCCGCAAGCATAAAGCCGACAGCGCTTTTGCCGCTGCAAAAAACATTACGCAACTGATTCCCGACTCTGCCCGCACAGTAGCGCGGGAGCGGGCCGTTGTTTCGGTCAATAGTATCCTGAGTTCGATCAGCAGTACACAGAGCCTGCTGAAAGAAAAAGAAAGATCTTACCGAAAGCATAATATTGAATGGCATCGCAAGATCGTGCTGTCGGCTGCCTGTCTTATTCTTTTCCTGATTGGCGCACCGCTGGGTTCAATTATCCGTAAAGGAGGATTGGGCACTCCGCTCATCGCTGCGATCAGCTTTTTCATGGTCTTTTATTTTTCTACCACCATGGGCGAAAAAATGGCTAAGGAAAATACGCTCACACCTTTTTCGGGCATGTGGCTCTCTGCATTCATACTCGTGCCCATCGGCATGTTTCTTACCTATAAGGCCATGCGCGATTCACAACTCTTCAATAAAGAATGGTATCACCGCATGGCAGCCAGGTGGCGGCGCATGTCGGGCAAATCGCGGAAGCAAAAGGCAGGTAATTGATTCCTGTATCGCCGCAACGCATGGCAGTCTGAAGAATAGGCTTTTAAATGGTTATACCAGATACTTTGCTGACCTAAAATTATCCGGAATGCTTTCTGTAGCGCCGCAATGCGTTGCGGGTTTTCAACCATTTTGCGGAATTTCTGTATTGCCGCAATGCATTGCGGCAATACAGAAAAAGGGAAACGGTATCGTTTTTGTGCCTTTACGGGATATGAGGCCGGTTTTTTTGACAATGTCCAGACGATTTGCATAAAAATATTCCCGGCAGTGGGTTTGTATTACCCGTAACTTTATACTCCTTAAAATGGATGAATATGGAAAAGAACTTCACATCACGGCGCATCTTTATTGCTGATTCAGCCAAAACAATTTTTGGTATCAGTGCCGGTCTGGCCGGTGCAGGTTCACTGTTGCAGGCGGCTTGCGTAAGCAGTCCTTCTGCCGGCGGAGTTTTTAAAACCGGATTCACACAGGAGCCATTGCCATACGCCTATAATGCACTCGAAAAATCGATCGATGCACTTACCATGGAGATCCACTACAGCAAACATGCAGCTGCCTATGCCAGCAATCTGCAGGCAGCCGCTAAAGATGAAAAAGTAGATACGAATGAGCCACTCGAAAAGGTACTGGGTTCCATCTCCCGTTATTCAGCCAAAATGCGCAACAATGGGGGCGGTCATTATAATCATGAATTGTTTTGGAAAACAATGGCCCCTGATGGCGGTGGTGCCCCCACCGGTAAACTGCTGAAGGCCATTGAAAGCAGCTTCAATTCATTCGATAGTTTTAAGACACAGTTTACAGACGCTGGTAAAAACCGGTTTGGAAGTGGCTGGGCCTGGTTATTTATTGATGGCGATAAAAAACTCCGTATCGGTTCTACCCCCAATCAGGATAATCCGCTCATGGACATCAGCGACATCAAAGGTTTTCCGGTAATGGGGCTCGATGTATGGGAACATGCCTATTATCTGCGCTATCAGAATAAACGCCCCGATTATATCAATGCCTGGTGGAATGTAGTAAACTGGAAATATGTTCAGGGACGCTACGAATCGCAATAACAGCGCTTATATATCATGTGCAGCAATCGCATTGTTGTTGCTATTCGCATGTAATACTGCATCAGAAAAAATATTCTCCGGATATAAGGAGATTGATGTCTTCCAAATACCACCTTCTGTTACTATTCCAGGTACCATAAAACAGGCCGGGATATGGCATGATAATACAGGTGAGAATATACTTTTGCTTTCCAGAACTCCTGATCTTACAGATATTCCGCTGACTTTATATGATTCTTCCGGTCAGGCCAGTATTCATGCTGGTCAATGGGTTAAAACAGATACTGGTTACAGAAAAGTATGGCAGTTAATGGATCAGGTGAAACAATGCGAACTGAATCTTATTCTGAATTTCTTTGAAGGAAGCACAAGTGTCACTGATCTTGATCATAATGGAATAGCAGAAGTTACAATGGTGTATTATTTAGGTTGTTTAAGTGAAGTAAGTGCATATCAAATGAAACTCATTATGAGAGAAGGGGATTATAAATATGCGTTGCGTGGATTTACCTGCGATCCGTTTCTGGTAGAAACAAAAAAAGAGCCTTGCATATCTACCGATAGTATTGATTTAAAAAAAATCAGAGGTAGCTTTACTGATGAAGAACTGGCGCAAACAGGCCGATTATATGGAGCTTATCAGTCAGCCAGTGACTTCACTAATGCACCGCCAGTTTTTTTAGATTTTGCGCGCAGACAATGGTTAAAATACAGGATGGCGTATTAATCTTCTATTTATATGGGTAAATGTCTATTTACTTTTTTTATTTTCATTAACCTGACTTGCCTTTCCGAAGCCCAGACTTTTACCCCCGCCCGGCAGCTCGCTGCGGCCAAAATTCCCGCTTCCGTCAAAATGCCCGGTCATATCAGAGAAGCCTGGCAATGGAAAGACCGTAGCGGCGATAATCTCCTGATACTTTCACGCCGCGATGTATACAACGATAAAATAGTGGACGGTGAACAGACCCGCGCCGCACAAATCTACGCCTACCAATGGGTAAAGTCCGATACCGGTTACCAGATTGTATGGAAGCTTACCGACTATGTTACGGAATGTCCGTTTGATGTAACAATTGGTTTTTTTAAGAAGAGCACACAAATAACCGATCTGGATGCCGACAGCCTGGCCGAAGTCACACTCATTTACAAGATGAGCTGCCGCAGCGATGTATCGCCCGACTATATGAAACTGATCATGCGCGAAGGAGCGCAGAAATATGCATTAAGGGGATTGATGTGCGACCCCGGCAACGGACCAGCGGCCCAACCATGCGCACCGGCCGATAGCCTAAACCTCGAAAAAATGGCTCCCCTGGCAGATGAATGGGCCGCAATGCTGCGTTCATTTGGCCGGTATGAGTCAGAAAAGGATTTCGCCAGCGCCCCACCAGCTTTTTTACCGCATGCCCGTAAGCTCTGGCAGCGTTATATTACCAGTTTTGACTAATTTCCGGCCTTGGAAAAGGCTGGACAAAACTTACGCGTTCAAAAATGGGTAGCCACTATTTCTGTGGTACTGCTACTGGTGAAATTTTTTGCCTATTATTCTACCCATTCTGTTTCCATACTTACCGATGCACTGGAAAGTATTGTCAATGTAGCGGCCGGATTCATTGGCCTGTACAGTTTATATGTGGCAGCCAAACCACGCGATGCCGATCATCCCTACGGACATGGAAAGGCAGAGTTCTTATCTGCTGCCGTAGAGGGCACTATGATTGCCGTGGCTGGCGTCATTATATTATATAAAGCAATTGAAACGCTGATCAGGCCGGCGCCGATTCATAAACTGGATACCGGTATCTGGCTAGTGGCAGTTACAGCTGTTATTAATGGAGCAGTAGGATATTATTGTGTGCGAACGGGTAAACGCAATCAGTCGCTGGCATTGACAGCCAGCGGGCGGCATTTGCTGAGCGACACGCTTTCTACCGGGGGGATTATTATCGGTCTGTTGCTTCTGTATTTTACCGGATATAGCTGGATTGATGGCGTTGTGGCCATCGTTTTTGGACTTATCATTATCTGGACGGCCTATGGTATTCTGCGCGGCTCTATCGCAGGTATCATGGATGAAGCCGATCAGCAAATACTCACCCGCCTCGTGCAATTACTAAATGCAAACCGGGCTACCAACTGGGTCGACCTGCACAATCTGCGGGTGATTAAATATGGCAGTATACTTCATGTTGACTGTCACCTTACCGTGCCCTGGTATCTGAATGTACATGAGGCGCATCGTGAAATCGATGTGCTCGCAGGACTGGTACGCAGCGAATTTGGCGAATACGTAGAGCTGTTTGTACATTCAGATGGATGTATGCCTTTTCAGTGCCCTATCTGCGACAAACCCGATTGTCCCGTACGAAAGCATAACTTTGCACATAAAATAACCTGGACGCTGGAAAATATTTCGCGCAACAGCAAACATGGCCAGCCTCCCCAATCTGAGCAATAAAACAACATGAAAACAAGCACAACCTGGAAACACGATCATGCTTTCGAAAGCCGGCTGGAAGACAATGTTTTTAATATTGATGGCAACCGCAAGGAAGGGCCCAACCCCAAAGCCCTGCTGCTGTCGGCAATAGCGGGTTGCTCCGGTATAGACGTAGTGGATATCCTGGAAAAAATGAGGGTTCCCTTTTCTGACTTTACTATTGATGTGGAAGCAGAGCAAACAACCGAGCATCCGAAAGTATTTCTCGATATATATATTACCTATAAGATCAAAACAGCGGCCGAAAACGAGGATAAAGTAAAAAAAGCGATTGATCTTTCGCTCGATAAATATTGTGGCGTGTCTGCCATGCTGCGCAAGAATTCGCCGATCCACTACAAACTGGAAATATTGAAGTAACGATATGCTTTCCAAAAAATCACAGTACGCATTTAAAGCTTTGGGCTATCTCAGCGAAAAATATAACGCCGGGCCGGTCCTCATTTCCGAGATCGCCAAAAAGAAGAAGATTCCGTTAAAATTTCTCGAAAATATCCTGCTCGAACTCAAGAAAGCAGATATCCTCGACAGCAAAAAGGGGAAGGGCGGAGGCTACTTTCTCAAGAAAAGTCCGGATAAGATCAAAGTAGCCACCATTATCCGCCTGGTGAATGGCCCCATCTCTATGTTGCCATGCGTAAGTCTCTATTTCTATGAGCGTTGTAAGAACTGCAACGAAAAGCACTGCGCCCTGCATGATATGATGGTAGAGGTAAGAGATGCTACTCTTGGTATCGTCGAAAACCGTACCCTGGCAGATCTGCAGGATTGATTTAAGGAAACAACTGTTAGTAATAAATTGAAAATTAATAGTCCACCAACTTGGTGGGCTTTTTTTTATCCCTTACTTTTGATCCTCTAAAACATTCAATTATGTCACTACGTCTTGGGGACGCAGCTCCCAATTTCAAGGCACAGACCTCTGCCGGAGACATCGATTTTTATGAATACCTGGGTAATGGATGGGGCGTATTATTTAGCCACCCCGCTGATTATACACCGGTATGTACTACCGAACTCGGCAGAACCGCACTGCTGCAGGAAGAATTTGCCAAACGGAATGTAAAAGTACTGGCTGTAAGTGTTGACCCGCTTGATAAACACGAAGGCTGGATCAAAGACATCAACGAAACTCAGCATACAACGGTTAATTTTCCGCTGATAGCCGATCCTGATCGTACAGTAGCCACACTTTACGACATGATTCACCCCAATGCTTCAGCTACAGCAACAGTAAGGTCACTGTTCATCATCGGTCCCGATAAAACAATTAAGCTTATTATCACTTATCCTGCCTCTACCGGCCGCAACTTCACCGAAGTATTGCGCGTGATCGATTCATTGCAGCTGACCGCTAATTACAGTGTGGCCACACCAGCCGACTGGAAAGCAGGTGAAGATGTAATTGTAGTACCCGCTGTATCCACAGAAGATGCCATTCAGAAATTCCCCAAAGGAGTAAAAGTGGTAAAACCCTATCTGCGTTATACACCTCAGCCCAATCTCTGATCGTTGCTGGATCAACTTACCATACAACAGATAGAGCAGGGCTCACTGCAGGAAGCGCTGACGCTGGTAGCTGACCTGTTTCCGGGTGAAGTGGCTTTTTCCAGTTCCCTGGGACAGGAAGATCAGGTACTGACAGATGTCATTTTCAAAAATGATATCAATATTCGCATATTCACCATTGATACCGGCAGGTTGTTTAATGAAACCTATGAGTTGCTTGACCGTACGGTAGCGCGGTATAAGAAACCAATTGCGGTTTTCTTTCCGCCGGCCGCCGAGACAGAAACCTGGGTGGCAGCCAATGGTATCAATGGATTTTATGAATCGGTAGACCTGCGCAAAGGCTGTTGTCATGTGCGTAAGGTATTGCCGTTGAACCGCGCATTGCAGGGTGCAAAAGTGTGGGTTACCGGTTTGAGGGCCGATCAGTCCGATAACCGCAAAGATATGCCGGTCATTGAATGGATGCCCGAAAAACAACTGTATAAGTTCAATCCGCTTATCCGCTGGACCTACGAAGAAATGATAACGTATATCAATGATAATAATGTGCCGTACAACAGGCTTCATGACAAAGGGTTTGTCAGCATTGGCTGTGCACCCTGTACCCGGGCTATTGAGCCGGGTGAGGAGCCAAGAGCGGGACGATGGTGGTGGGAGGCCTCGCATAAGGAATGCGGCCTCCATGTAACCGCGCGCTGAGCACCTATTTTTTTACAACACTAGTCTACCAACTTAGTAGACTAATAAAATGGTCAAATGAGTCAATACAAATTGGATTACCTGGAGCAGCTCGAAGCGGAGAGTATTCATATTTTCCGCGAAGTGGCGGCACAATTCGAAAAGCCGGCTCTTTTATTTAGCGGAGGTAAGGATTCGATCACGCTGGTGCACCTGGCACGAAAAGCGTTTGCCCCGGGCAAGATACCCTTCCCGCTGGTGCATATCGACACCGGTCACAATTTTCCCGAAGCATTGCGCTTTCGGGATGAGCTGGCTGCAGAAGTTGGCGCCACACTGGTTGTACGCCAGGTAGAAGACACCATCCGTGCGAGGGGCCTCACAGAACCCAAAGGCAAGTTTGCCAGCCGCAACTGGCTGCAGACTTATACGCTGCTCGATACTATTGAAGAGTTTGGTTTTGATGCCTGTATTGGCGGCGCACGCCGCGATGAAGAGAAAGCCCGTGCCAAAGAACGGATCTTCTCCGTGCGCGATGAGTTTGGCCAGTGGAATCCCAAGCTGCAGCGGCCTGAACTCTGGAATATCTATAATGGCCGGATTCATAAAGGTGAAAATGTGCGGGTATTTCCCATCAGCAACTGGACAGAGCTGGATATCTGGAATTATATCCGGAAAGAAAAGATCAGTCTGCCTTCCATCTATTTCGCACATGAGCGTGAAGTGATCATACATGAAGGGCAACTGGTGGCGGTATCGCCCTTTGTACAAATCGATGAATCGGATGTGGTGGTTAATAAACAGGTCAGGTATCGTACCGTAGGTGATATGACCTGTACAGCTGCCGTAGAATCAGCTGCCTGCACACTCGATGAAGTGATCAATGAAATCATCAGTACCCGTATCAGCGAAAGGGGCGAAACGCGTATTGATGACCGCGTAACAGAAGCAGCCATGGAAGACCGTAAAAAGAACGGTTATTTCTAAAGCAACAACCGGCGTCAGCACAACAGGAATTTTTCCTGCACTCTAAAACAACGAAACAAACGAGCATGGATATTTTACGTTTTATTACAGCCGGCAGTGTAGATGACGGCAAAAGCACACTTATCGGCCGCCTGCTGTATGACAGCAAAAACATACTGGTAGACCAGCTGGAAGCACTGGAGAAACAAACCCGCAATGCTACTGCAGGTACCATTGACCTGGCACTGCTTACCGATGGACTGCGAGCCGAGCGCGAGCAGGGTATTACCATCGATGTGGCTTATCGCTATTTCTCCACACCCCGCCGCAAGTTCATTATTGCCGATGCCCCCGGTCATGTGCAATATACCCGCAACATGATCACCGGCGCATCTAATGCAAGCCTGATCATTGTGCTGGTCGATGCACGCCACGGCGTGGTTGAGCAAACCCGCCGCCATTCCATAATCGCTTCGCTGCTGCGCATACCCCATGTAGTAGTGGCTATTAATAAAATGGATCTGGTTGATTATTCGCAGGACGTATATAACAACATAGTGATCGAGTATGCCAAAGTAGCCACACAACTGGGCCTACCCGAAGTAACATATATCCCCATCAGTGCGCTGGAAGGCGATAACATCGTTGACCGCTCCACGCGTATGGACTGGTACGAAGACAGGCCCCTATTACAGTTTCTGGAAGAAGTAGAAGTAAGCAGCGATGAAAATTATACAGATCCCCGTTTTCAGGTGCAGTTTGTTATACGCCCGCAGACAGAAGAGTTGCATGATTACCGCGGTTATGCCGGTAAGGTAATGGCAGGTGTATATAAGAAGGGCGATACGGTAGTGGTATTGCCGGCAGGAATTGAAACAAAGATCAGCGCGCTCGAACTCGGTGGTAAGGAAGTGGATGAAGTGTTTGCACCGCAATCTGCCGTGATACGGCTCGAAGACGATATTGATGTGAGCCGTGGCGATCTGATTGTGCATGCTTCCAACCAGCCGCAATCGGGCAATGAGCTCGAGGTACTCCTGTGCTGGCTCGATGATAAACCCCTTGCTACCGGCAACAAATACTACCTGCAGCACAACAGCCGGCTGGTACGGGCTATTGTACGTAATGTAGCGTATAAGCTGGATGTAAATTCTCTGCAGCAGCAACCGGTAGAAGGCACCGTAAAACTCAACGAGGTAGTAAGGGCCACTATTAAAACGGCGGCCCCGCTTTATTACGATTCATTCTCTGCCCTGCGGGCCAGTGGCAGTGCTATACTGGTTGATGAAACCAGCAATAGCACCGTAGGCGCAGTACTCATACAATAAAAGAAATAACGTGTTATTGACGCAACAAATAGAGACAGTGACCCTGGCAGGCGCCGGCCCCGGTGATGCAGAACTTATTACCCTTAAACTGCAGAAACGCCTGGCGACAGCCGATGTGATCATTGTAGACAGACTGGTGAATCCCGACATCATTACGATGCATGCATCTGCCAGTGCAGTGGTTCTGAGTGCTGCCAAACAGGGATACAACGAAGCTTCTGTTTCGCAGCGCGATATCAATAACTGGCTGGTTCAATATGCCCTGCAGGGCAAAAAGGTGCTTAGGTTAAAAGGAGGAGATGTTGCTTTTTTCAGCAATGCACTCGATGAGCTGCAGGTACTGCGCGAACACCAGATTCCTTTCGAAATCATTCCTGGCATCACCGCTGCCTCCGGAGCTTCGGCATATGCAGGTATACCCCTTACGGCAAGAGGCTATGCGCAGGGCGTGCAGTTTTTGAGCCTGCATAATAGTGCGTACTTCAGTTCGGAAAAATGGAAGTCGCTCGCCAATACAAATGATACACTTGTATTTTATATGTCTGGCCGGAAGCTGGGCGATCTGGTAGAACTATTGCTTCGTTATACCCGTAACCCGCATACACCCCTGGCTGTTGTTGAGCAGGCTACCACAGCATATCAACAGGTACATGTGAGCACTCTTACAGATTGTATGGCAGATTTTGCAGGTATTCAGTTTGCATCACCTTCACTCGTTGTTATCGGAGGTGTGGTGGATTTGCATGCGTCCTATAAATGGTATGAGCACATGGGCGAGAGAGGTACCATTTTTTCACCATTAGAATTTAAATCATAGCTATGCTGGCAAAGGAAAGACTGAAACAATTGCAGGACTTTATGAGCAGCTACTCCAGAGACGAACTGATCTGGATCAACGGTTATCTTGCTGGCCTGGTAGGCATGGGAGAAAAACCGGTTGCAGCAGACAATACAGTTGTAAAGCCGGCAACCGCCACCCGCAAGATCAGCCTTGTATACGGCACTGAGACCGGCAATGCTAAACGCCTGGCTACACAGCTGGCAACTATCGCCCGGCAGCAGGGAGTGGTTGCCCGCCTGCAGGGACTGGATCAATACCGGTTGAACGAACTCGATAAAGAAGAATATTTCTTTGTAGTGATCAGCACACAGGGAGAAGGAGAACCTCCCATACCTGCGAAGAAGTTTTATGATTATCTGCATCAGCAAAAACTGCAGTTGAAAGGTATGAAGTTCAGCGTGCTGGGGCTGGGCGATACAGCTTACCCGCAGTTTTGTAAAACAGCAGAAGATGTGGATGCCCGGCTGGTAGAGGCAGGAGCACAACGGGTAATACCGCTTCGCAAATGTGATGTAGATTACGAGGAAGATGCGAAAGCATGGTTTGCCGATGTGCTGAAATGGTTGCAGCAACAGGGAAATGAAACGACCGCAGTGCCCGCTGCAGCTGCTGTATCTGCTGTACGTAAACCCGCAGGAAAAAAATATTACCAGGGCCGTATTCTGGCCAATATCAACCTCAATGACCGGGGCTCCAATAAACAAACCTTTCATATCGAACTGGGTACCGATGAGCCGATCGCGTATGAACCCGGCGATACAATCGGCATACTGCCGCGCAACCGGCAGGAAGTAGTAAAGCGGATTCTTGAACTTACAGCAGCAGATGGCGCACAGGTATTAACAACTGCGAAGGCCAGTGCTCCGCTCGCAGAACTACTGACCGAACACCTGAGTATTTGTTATCTTTTATCTTCTACCATAAAAAAATATGCAGCCATCACTGGTCATGATATTCCCGATACGCGAATGGATCTGGTTGACCTTCTGCGTATTTATCCAGTGAAGGATGCAACTCAGTTTGCAGAAGTGGCCGGTATATTAATGCCCATTGCACCGCGCCTTTACTCTATTGCCTCCTCACCGGAAGCACATGGTGATCAGGAAGTACATATTACGGTAGCTAAAGACCAGTTTTTGGCAGAGGATGAACAGCGCTTTGGCCTGTGCAGCGAATTTCTGGGTGATCTGCCTGTTGGTTCTGCGCTTACATTTTATGTACACAAGGATAAACACTTTAAACTGCCTGCAGCCGATAAAGATGTGATTATGATTGGTCCGGGTACAGGTGTTGCCCCTTTCCGTGCTTTCCTCGCTCACCGCGAAGCCACAGGCGCAACAGGACGTAACTGGTTTTTCTTTGGCGAGCAGCATTTTGTTACCGATTTCTTATACCAGGTCGAAATACAGAACTATGTACAAACCGGTGTACTCTCACGTATCGATCTGGCTTTTTCGCGCGACCAGGAACATAAAGTATATGTACAGCACCGCATGCTGCAGCAGGAAGTTGATTTGTTTGAATGGATCAATAACGGCGCATCCGTTTATATCAGCGGAACAAAAGACCCCATGAGTAAGGATGTGGAGCAGACATTGATCGACATCATTGCCAGGCAGGGCAGCAGAGAGCCAGCTGCTGCAGCACAATACCTTGAGCAAATGCGCAAGGAAGGACGCTTCGCAAAAGATGTGTATTAAGAAAGAGGACAGTAATATCAAACCAGCTAATTATCATGAGTCAGAAAAATAATCCATCACCGGTTGAGCGTATCAAAGGAGCCAGCCAGGGATTGCGGGGTACACTGAATGAAAGTGTACGCGATGGCCTTACCGGAGCCCTGCGCGAAGATGATCAGTCACTTATCAAGTTTCATGGTATGTACCAGCAGGATGATCGTGACCGTCGTGAAGAACGCAGCGCCAAAAAACTGGAATGGTTGTATTCCTATATGATCCGTCTGCGCCTGCCCGGTGGATTTCTTACGCCCCAACAATGGGTGGGGCTTCATCATATTGCCGGGGAGCATAGCACAGGTACGATTAAGATCACCACGCGCCAAACAGTACAGCTACATGGTATCCTTAAATCACATATCAAACCCACGATTCAGTCATTCGACACTCTGCAACTTGATAGCATCGCCGCCTGCGGCGATGTGAACCGTAATGTAACCTGTAGCGCGCACCCCGATGAGTCGCCACTACATGCACAAGTGTTTGCCTATGCCGATAAGATCAGCACACTCGCTCTTCCCAAGACACGCGCTTATTATGAAATATGGCTCGATGAAGAAAAACTGGCCGAGCGCAGCGAAGAGGACCCGCTTTATAAAGAACATTATCTGCCCCGCAAATTCAAAATTGGTATTGCCATACCCCCCAACAATGATGTGGATGTATATACCAACGATATTGGCCTGGTAGCAATTATTGAAAACAACAAACTGCTTGGTTTCAATATAGCCGCAGGTGGCGGCCTGAGTGCTACACATGGCAATGCACAAACCTATCCGCGCCTGGCTACCACACTTGGTTTTGTAACTGAAGGCGAGCAGGTGCTGAAGGCCGTATACGAGATCATGACCATTCAGCGGGATTACGGCAATCGCTCCGACCGCAAACTGGCCCGGCTTAAATACACACTCGATAATATGGGTGTGCCTCAGTTTATACAGGAGTTGGAAAAAAGGTGTGGATTCGCACTGCAACCTGCCCGCCCGGTTCATTTCACTTCGCGACGCGATCATTATGGCTGGAGGCAGAATGGTGAAGGAAAATGGTACTTCACACTTTTTGTAGAAAACGGGCGTGTACTCGATACCCCCGAACTGGCCATGAAAACCGGCTTACTGGCTATTGCAGAATCTGGTAAAGCCAATTTCAGATTTACCGGCAATCAGAATCTTATACTCGCTGATATCAGCAATACGGATAAACCTGCGGTGGAAGCACTGCTGCAGCTATATGGCCTCGCAGCACATACAGAAGCTGCAGGTGTTTTACGCAAAAATGCTATTGCCTGCGTGGCTTTTAACACCTGCCCCCTGGCACTGGCCGAAGCACAGCGTTACCTCCCCTCACTGATTGATAAAATAGAACCACTGCTTCACAAATATGAACTGGAAAAAGAGGAGATCATTCTGCGTATGACGGGTTGTCCCAACGGTTGCGGACGCTCACCCGCAGCAGAGATCGGATTGATTGGTACGGCTTATGGCTTGTACAACCTGCATATCGGTGGCGACAGAACCGGCGAACGGCTTAATAAAAAATATAAAGACAGCCTCGATGAATCGGCGATACTGACAGAACTGGACCAGCTGTTTGGAAGTTATAGCAAGGGCCGCCAGGCAGGCGAGACCTTTGGCGATTTTGTGATGAGAGAAAAACTGGTATAATTATGTTTGACTATTCTACTTATTTTAACGAACGCTTACAGCAACTGCATGATAGCGGCAGTTACCGTTATTTCCTGGAAGTCAACAAAAGTGCACAGCATTTTCCCAAATTTTACTACCAGCAGTCAGATGGAACTCAGCGCTCGGCCGTCAACTGGTGCAGCAACGATTACCTGTGCATGAGTACACAGGAAGAGGTAATAGCCAAACTGGGATTCGTAACTCACCGTAGCGGTACGGGCAGCAGTGGTACCCGCAATATTTCTGGTACTACCGTACACCACCGCGAACTGGAAGAGTTGCTGGCGGCCTGGCACCGTAAGGAATCCGCTTTGCTGTTTAATGGAGCTTATCAGGCCAATGTCACCAGCCTGCAGACGCTGGGCCGTTTATTACCCCAACTCGTATTTATTTCAGACGAGCGCAATCATGCTTCATTGATTGAAGGCATGCGCGCTGCGGGAAACCCCCGGCATATTTTCCGCCACAACGATATGCAGCATCTGCAGCAGATACTGCAACAGTTACCGGCAGATCAGCCACGCATCATCGTTTTTGAATCCGTGTATTCGATCTCAGGTACTATTGCGCCGGTACATCAGTTGCTGTCTCTGGCAAAACAATACGGCGCACTCTCTTATGTAGATGAAGTGCATGCGGTGGGCCTGTATGGTGCGCAGGGTGCGGGTATACTGGAGCAGGAAGGATTGCAGCAGCAGGTTGATCTGCTGAATGGTACCTTATCGAAAGCGATTGGTGTTTTTGGCGGATATATAACCGGATCGGCCACACTTATTGATCTTATCCGCAGTTACGGCAGTGGATTTATTTTTACAACCTCTCTGCCGCCTGCTGTTTGTGCCGCTGCTGCACGCAGTATTACCCTCATCCGGCAAAATATAGAATGGCGGCAGCAGTTTCATCAGAATGTTGCTGATCTGCGAAACGCATTGCGGCAGGCAGGAATAAATTTTTCAGATAATCCTTCGCATATCACCCCGGTACCGGTAAGTGGCGCGGTGCATTGCCGCGAAGTGGCAAAACGCCTGCTGCAGGAGCAGGGCATCTATGCACAGCCTATTAACTATCCGACTGTGCCAAAGGGCGAAGAATGCCTGCGTATTATTATCACTACCCGTCATTTGCCTAAACACATACAGTATCTCGCACATAGTTTAAATAAAATTTTACATGGAAAGGATTCGTCTGATAGGACGCAACTCTCCGCTGTCGTTGCTGCAGCTGGAGCAGGTGCGTAAGCATATACAGGCAGCTTTTCCGCTGCTGCAGGTTGATGTGCTGGCGCGCTCCAGCCGGGGCGACGCACTGGCCGATATTCCCCTGCAGACTGTAGAAGGCACCGATTTTTTCACAGCAGATATTTTTCAGGCACTCGAAACCGGCGAAGCCGATATAGCTGTTCATTCGCTTAAGGACATGAGCAGTGCCCATTTTTTCAGCGATCGTTGCTTTGGTATTCCTGACCGTGAAGATGCCCACGATGTGGTCATCTTTAGCAAAGCAGGGAAAGAAAAGGTGCTTGCAGCCAAACCGATCCTGATTGGCACCTGCTCGCCCAGGCGCGAAACCATGGCCACTGTTTTTTTGCAAAAAGCATTACCGCATACAGACGTACCCCGCGAGATCAGCACGGCTCCCATCAGGGGAAATGTAGATACACGCCTGCGTAAACTGAAGAATGGTGAATATGATGCTATCATACTGGCGGCAGCCGGCCTGCACCGCTTGCTGAATGCAGCGGAAACCGCTATGGAAGTGAATATGTTGTTGCAGGAAACAACCACTCTTTTCCTGCCGCTGATCGACTGTGTACCCGCACCCTGCCAGGGAGCAATTGTGGCAGAAGCCATACCCGCCAATAAACGTGCTGTGGAGGTCATACATGCAATCAGCAATCCGCTTTTATGGAAAGCATGCGTTGCAGAAAAGAAGCAGGCATTGCAGTATGGCTCAGGCTGTGAGCAGCGTTTTGGGGTAACGAGTTTTGATCATGAGGGCGAGTTGGTGCTTTACGCAGCCGGTACAGACCAGGCCGGCCAGGAATTTCAGCAATGGACAGGCATTCCTTCGCCGGATTGGAGCGGATTGAAACTATTCAGCAGTACCGACTGCATGGGGAGTTTCTTTGAATACAGCTCAATCCCTCTTAACACTGATCTGTTGGATAGACCGGTTGTATATGTCGCTAATTATAAAGCCGTATTTGATGAAGCACTGATTGAAGTGCTTAAAACAAAAAGAGTATGGGCTGCCGGCACACGAACCTGGTTGCAACTGGCCAGGCTGGGCATATGGGTAGAAGGATGTGCAGATGCGTTTGGACTGGAATGGCTCGCGAACAGCTGGGATAGTCCGCTGGTAAAAATCAGGAAAGACGAGGTATGTGTGCTCACGCACGGGCAGGCAACTGCTAACTGGCTGCAGAAAGGGTGGTATGCCGTGGCGAGCTATGCCGTACAAAAGAAAGATCAGCCAGGACTCGAACAGGCTATAAGCGAAGCCGATGTTTTTTTCTGGACCAGTGCGGAACAATACCGGTATTACAGAGATAAAATAAAAGCAGGTGCTCAACATGGTTGCCCCGCTGGCGAAACGGCGGTGCAGTTGCGGCAGGAAGGATTAACGCCAGTTGTATTTCCGCATATCAAAGCATTTCAACAATGGAGAAAAACATATATCCCATAAGCAGGCGGCGGTTGCGTACCGGTGCACATATGCGCGAGTTGACGGCTGGTGTAAGACTGTCGCACCGTGCATTTATTCAACCCCTGTTTGTAGATGAGTCGATTGACCGGCCGCGGGCCATAAACGGGCTGGCACAGGTCGAAGTAGATACGGCCGATACTATTCTGAAAAGGATAGAAACAGATCTGTCAGCAGGGGCACAAAAATTCCTGCTATTTCCTGTACCGGAAAACAAACAGGAACACCCCCGCGATTTTTCGTTTGCCGCTTCGGTAGTCGACCGCATTAAAGAAAATTTCGGAAACGATATCTGGCTGGCAACCGACCTGTGTCTCTGCAGTTATACCACACATGGTCATTGCGGCATTTTGAGCGAAGACCGGCAGCAGGTGCTCAATCATGCCAGCGTGGAAGTGCTGATTCGTTATGCACTTCAGCTGGCGGCGGCCGGTGCTGACTGTATTGCGCCCAGCGACATGATGGATGGACGTATTGGCGCCATACGTACACAACTCGATGCTATGGGGCAGGAACAGGTAAGCCTGATGAGTTATTCCGCCAAATTCAGTTCGCAGTTTTATGGCCCCTTTCGCGATGCCTGTCATTCGGCACCTGCGGCCGGAGGGCTTAAAGACCGCAAATCCTATCAGCTGTCGCCCTTCAATAGCAACGATGCGCTGGCTACTGCGCTGCGCGATGAAGCGGAAGGGGCTGATATACTTATGGTAAAACCTGCCACACTTTATCTTGATGTCATCAGCCGGTTGCGGCAGCAGACCAGCAGTCCCATAGCTGCCTATCATGTAAGCGGCGAATATGCTGCAGTGGAAAGCCTGGCCGCGCAGGGATTATTAAAAAGGCAAGATGCCCACATCGAAATATGGGCGGCCCTGCACAGGAGTGGAGCAGATATTATTATTTCCTATGCGGCACGTAATGCCCGGCAATGGATTGAACAAGCTACTTATTAAAACTAATTACTCCGGATGGATAACACACAGGAAATATCAAAGGCTACTGTTGGCGGCACAGATGAAAACAAGAATCTACTGTTTCCGGTTTTTCTTAAACTGGATCAGGTAAATACCCTGCTGGTAGGTGCCGGCAATGTGGGCCTCGAAAAACTGCATGTATTACTGGCCAATGCACCAGGAGCGCGGGTTACAATCGTGGCGCCGGAGATAAAAGAGGAAATGCGCCGCCTGGTATACCGTCATCCTGCCTGCCGGCTGGAGCAGCGGGCTTTTGCCGAAACAGATCTTGCCGGAAAAGAGTTGCTGATACTGGCAACAGATAATCGCAGCCTTCATGAAGAGATATACGCTGCTGCAAAGGAAAAAGGCATACTGGTCAATGTAGCCGATACCCCGGACTTGTGTGATTTTTACCTCGGAAGTATTGTGCAGAAAGGTAATCTCAAAATAGCTATATCAACCAATGGCAAGTCGCCTACCGCTGCCAAACGTATCAAAGAAGTGTTGCACGATGCATTGCCGGGCGAACTGGACGCGGTGATCGAAAATCTGCACCAGGTAAGGAATAAACTGAATGGAAACTTTCAGCAGAAAGTAAAAAAACTCAACGATATTACCCGTGTGCTGGTAGAGAAAGAGAATGCGGTCAGCGAGCAGAAGTGGAAACGTATAGCCAGTTATTCACTCATTGGTTTTGCATTGATGCTGATCGGGCATTTTATTTTTTCTTATCTCCCGCTGCGCGAAATCGGTAACTCGGCTGTGGAGTGGTATGGCACGCTCGATAAGAATTTTCACTGGATGGTGCTGGCGGGTTTCCTGGCGCAGATGGTAGATGGTGCTACCAGTATGGGTTATGGTGTTACCAGTGCCATAGTGCTGATGTCGGCCAATGTGTCCCCCGCTGCCATCAGCGGTAGTATTCATACAGCCGAAATGTTTGCAAGCGGAGCTTCGGGATATAGCCATTACCGGTTTGGTAATGTCAATAAGAAGCTCTTTAAAGCCCTCCTTATACCGGGTGTTATTGGCGCCATCCTGGGAGCTATTCTGCTGGTAAAATTTGGTGAAACACATATCCGCTATATACGCCCCATCATGGCCGCCTATACACTGGTGCTGGGTATAAAAATCTTCATCTCCGCATTTAAGACCATACAGGCACGGAAAAAGTTTCGCCGCTATGGGCTACTGGCCGGGGCCGGCGGTTTTCTGGATAGTTTCGGGGGTGGTGGCTGGGGTCCCATTGTTACCTCTACCTTGATTACCAAAGGTCGTACACCGCGTTATGTAGTAGGTTCTGTGAGCCTTACCGAATTCTTTGTAACACTGGCCAGCGCGTTTACATTCTTCACACTTATAGGCGTGCAACACTGGCAGGTAATTGTAGCCCTCATTGTAGGCGGCGTACTGGCGGCACCTATTGCGGCCCGCCTGTCGGGTAAGCTGCCCCGGAAAGCCTCTTTCATCCTCCTCGGTACTATTGTGGTTATCTGGAGTATACGCATCCTCGTAAAAGCATTCTAACTATTGTTTGAAAGATGGAAACTTTTTCTTAAAAAATAGTCTACAAAAATAGTAGGGTAATAGATTTCTCCTGTATATTTGTCTACTTAAATGATAGACTAATAAATTTATGCACTCCTGCTCATCTCATTGTTATTTGTTGTGTATGCGGAGTTGTACTGCCGCACGATGTTGTGGCGGAAGTAATGTCAATTGATTGCTTCGCTATCTGTAGATACAACATAACCATAACCAACAAATAATTCATGCAACAACGTATAATAACTGCTGTATTGCTGGTGCTTTTGCAATGGCAGGCAGTTGCCCAGGAAAATTCATTAATCGAAATATCAGGCCGGGTGACCGATCAGTCTACGCGTCAGCCACTGGCAGATGTGAGTGTACAGGTAAAAGGCGCGGCTTCAGGAGCTGTAACCGCTGCATCGGGCGAGTTTAAAATAAGAACCCGCGCGCGTGTACCTTTTACACTGGTATTTACATCAGTAGGATTTAAAGAGCAGGAGTTTGAAGTAACCAGTCTGGGCAGCAACATACAGGTGGCATTAGTCACACAGACCATCCTTGGCAGTGAAGTAGTGGTAACAGCTTCGCGTGTGGAAGAAAATATTCTAAAGTCTCCTGTGGCTATCGAAAAACTGAATATCCGGACTTTGAAAGAAACTCCTGCCGCTTCGTTTTACGATGCTATTGGTTATGCAAAAGGAGTACAGCTTACAACGTCTTCCATCACCTTCAAAGTGCCCAATACCCGTGGTTTTAATATCCCCAACAATTTCCGCTTTATGCAGCTGGTAGATGGTATTGATATGCAGGCCGCCACTTTGGGTGTACCGCTGGGAAATGCCATTGGTCCGACTGAACTCGATGTGCAAAGTATCGAAATAACACCTGGAGCGGCATCTGCGCTTTATGGAATGAATGCTATTAACGGTATGGCTAATCTCATTACTAAAAATCCGTTCAATACACAGGGCCTTAGTGTGTTTCAGCGTACCGGAGTGAACCATGTAGATGGAAAGGATCATAACGCCAGTGTGCTTACAGAAACGGCCATCCGCTATGCACACGCATTTAATGACCGCATAGCTTTTAAAGTGAATGCCAGCTATCTGCAGGCTACCGACTGGATATCGGATACGCGGCTCGATCAGAATCCCAATAACCGTAATACGGCCAATCCAACTTACCCCGCGCTCAATGGAGCCAACAATATCGCTTTCGATGGCTGGAACAAATATGGTGACGATGCGTTGCAGTTGAGCAATACCGTCTCTATCACCGGCCTGTCTATTGATGGTGTTGATAACCGTACGCTCACTGTAGCCCGTACCGGTTACTGGGAAAAAGACCTGGTCGATCCTAAAGTAGACAACCTGAAAGCCGATGCAGCCATACACTGGCGTATAAAACCAGGCACCGAACTTTCGTATAGTTATCGCATCGGTAAAATGGATGGGGTGTTTCAGCGGGGCAATAAGGTAAAACTGGACAATATAATAGTACAGAATCACCAGGTAGAACTAAAGGGAAAGAACTACAGCTTCAAAGCCTATACATCGCGTGAAAGATCGGGAGACTCCTATAACGTAAAGCCGCTGGCCGATAATATGGATTTGTATACCGGCGGCAGTGGTTCTGTGTGGGGCGCCAAATTTAAGACGGCTCTCAATGAATATGCCGCTGCAAATGGCGGTACACTTACATCTGCTAACCTGGCAGCGGCTACGGCGTATGCACGGTCAAAAGCTGATGCAGGACGAGCCGAACCGGGTACAGAACGTTTCAAACGTATTATGGATACGATTACCAGTATCAATAACTGGGACATCCGCTCAAGCCTTATTCCTAATGCACCGGTTACCGGTGGCGCAGCACTGGTTCAGAAAAGTAATCTGTATCATGTAGAAGGACAGTGGGATTTTCAGGATAAAATTAAATGGGCCAAAGTGCTGGTGGGCGCAGACTTCCGTGTCTATGAGCTGATACCCGATGGAAATAATTTCGTAGACTTCTCCCGTCCGATTGATGAGCGCAATGTGCCTGATAAGGATGGTTCTTATGGTAAGAATATCTATTATAAAAAATTGGGTAGTTTTATACAGGGAAGCAAAAGTTTTCTCGATGACCGGCTCAAACTCACCGCTTCTGTACGTGCCGATTATAACCCTGAATTTAACCTGCAGTTTACCCCTCGTGTTGCTGCTGTATATACCCATCGCGAAAAGCACAATTTCCGTGTCACCTTCCAGCAGGGCTATCGTTTTCCTGCCCTGTTTGAAGCATTGTCGTATGTTAACAATGGACGTGTAAAGCGGGTAGGTATCCTTCCCATCATCAATGAAGGCCTTGGTTTCCGCGACAATAGTTATACCCAGGCATCCGTAGCAGCCTTCAATGCAGCAGTACGTGCGGCAGGCAACAGCGATGCGGCTGCACTGGCTAACCGTAACCTGCTGCAGGTGGCTAACCTGCCCGATGGCCGCCCCGAGCGCATCAATGCATTTGAAGTGGGCTACAAGAGTGTTGTACTCGACAACCGGCTGATCATCGATTTTGACGCCTATGTTAATATTTATGATGGATTCCTGGGCCAGGTGCAGGTATATGTACCCAAAGGAGAAGCAGTAGGCTCCGATGCAGCCGTGATAGCCATGGTAGACCGCAACCGCGACGCTACTGCTGCCAGCAATGGGAATGCCGCCAGTAAAGGTCAGGATCGTTACCGCGTATATACCAATGCCGTTAATACCTATACTACTTATGGGTCTTCACTGGGCGTGACTTATGCCTTTTATAAAGCCTTTACCATATCAGGTAATGTCAATTACAACAGTATAAAAGGCAATAGCACCCCGGATCTTTTTGTAACCGGTTTCAATACACCCCGGTGGACGAGCAATCTTTCTATCGGAAACCGGGCGCTCACCCGCACCCTTGGGTTCAATGTAGTATGGAAATGGCAGGACAATTTCCTGTGGGAAAGTCCCCTGGTTACAGGCCGTGTAGCAGCTATCCATACACTGGACGCACAGATTACAGTTCGTGTACCCAACCTGAAATCGACGGTAAAACTGGGCGGGACCAATCTGCTCAACTACCGGCACATTCAATATGCCGGTGGCCCTACTATCGGCGCTCTTTATTATGCAGCCATCACTGTAGATGGTTTGCTGAAATGATAATCAAGCAGGAAGCATTTGGGAGTTTTGAGTGGTAAGTTTTAAGTAGTAAGTAGGGTGTAAGGTTAAAGGTATAGGGTAGAAGGAAAAAGCAGAAGACAAAGAACGAATATGCTGTAGTCCCGCCA
>MKTY01000021.1 GCA_001898485.1 Sphingobacteriales bacterium 46-32
AAAATACAAACTACTGATAATTAACGATCAGACAGTCTGCTGCCCTTTTCAGCAGCATTTTCTGTCAAAATTAATTTTGTATCTTTATGTTATGAGCGAAAAGGATATTCAACGGCTAATTGACCTCGCCAAAGAAAAGCTGAAGCAGTCATTCAATACGCCTGAAGAGGCCAGGCAGTCGCTCATTTCAGCAGGTATTATGGAAGCAGATGGAAGTTTGCCCGCTCCGCTCTCTGAACTTGCTCAAGCTTCTTAATGTACGATACTCGTTCCAATCTTATTATTGGTTTTCACGGTACTGACAAAGGCACTGCGGAGAAACTTATTAATCAGCCCAACAATATAAAATTAAGTGAAGAGCCCTGGGACTGGCTTGGCCATGGCTTCTATTTCTGGGAAAATAACGAAGCCAGGGCTCTCAATTGGGCAAAAGATCGCCAGCGTCGAAAGAATTTGCCCGAATCAGATGCAGCTGTTGTCGGAGCCGTTATTCAACTGGGTTATTGTTGCGACCTGACCGATTCGCGGTTTACACAACTGGTTCGTGGATTTTTCCTTTTAATGAAAGACGCTTATGAAAAAGCGGACAAACCGATGCCTGCCAACAAAGATTCGCAGGACGATGAGCACAAAGACCGGCTGATGCGGGTTCTTGATTGCGCTGTCATTCAGTATATGCATTCGACTATTGAAGAAGCATACTTTCAAGAGTGTGCATCGAAGGGCTATAGCTCCCTTAAATTGTTTGACTCCGTTCGCGGCGTATTTACCGAAGGAGGTTTGATTTATGACGGTGCAGGCATCTATGCCAAAAGCCATATTCAACTTTGCATCCGCAATCCCAACTGCATTAAAGGATTTTTCAATCCCCGCACTGAAGTAGACTTTATCAAAAGCCTTAAAGACAAAGCACTGGCTTAATTCATTTAATCGTCTGTGGTATATATGGCAATGCTGGCTTCTGCGCCCATCTTTCCACAACAGCTATTGACAACAGCTCCGGACCATTTTTTTTGAGCCCAGCTGCATTACTACTAGCATCGTCTGTTGCCACGCTCGTTTCATCGTTCCGAACCCTGATCGGCATTTTAGTTACAGATATCTCCTTACGAAGCCTCGTTGAAAACTTACCCTTAAACCTAATAATTGTGGGAGTTTTCGTTACTAGATCGATACAAAAAGTAGTCGACCCTGTAAAGATGCAGTTCGCCGGACCTTACAAACGAAATTGTGCTTAGCTACAAGCTAAGCACAACGATTAAGAATAGAATGGTTTTGCATGCTACGAAGAACAGGGTACAGTACACTCTCTGCCCCATCCAAATCTTCTATCAGCACCAGCCTGTGTTGCAGCTCTCTTTGACCAAAGTAGTACAGTGCATTTTCTGATAGCGTAGTAATCTCTATTTTATCTTCCTCCGGTATTAACTCACCTACTTTCTCTTGCAAATACGTTTTACCCAGACCGCTATTCCCCAATGAAATCACATGCAAGGGATGTTCTCTTTTTCTACTGGTAAATATCAGGTACATAAGCAGCCTGTTTGTTTCTTCTCCGACTACTCCGCTTTTACCTATCTGTTCATTGGTTCTTTGTAGCAGATTTTTCCCCTCTAAGAACTGTATGGCATCCTCTCGTTCTTCTCTGCTCAAAGCCTTCTCTTTTCTTATTTCCTGCTTATCCAGTTGCTGTAGCCTGTACTGCTCCAACTGCCTCGTTATATCAGCTATCGCCTTTGTAAGGGCTATGCTACCTGTTTCCAGTTTTTCTGCCACCCTCCTTATAAATTTCTCCACCTGTGTATCGTTGTACAGGTCAAGGTTATGCCTTACAGATAATCCTGCCAGTTCCGGGTTAGTGAGGTAGGTAGCATGTTTTCTGTTTACTACTGTTACTTTCATTGTCACCCGCATTCTGTCTAATCCATCAATCCTGATACCTCCTAATAGTTCTATCAGCAGTTCTTCTGTTTGGTAAGTAAAGCAATGTGGGTTGCTTGTGTTTAGTTCCATAATGGTTAAGTTTTAGGCATAAAAAAACCACTCATTGCTGAGTGGTTTAAAATTGTATAGCTCTTAGAAGTTGAGCCTCGATACTTTATAAAATCATTTTAAATATCTATGAACAACCTTACATTTCAAAATACTTTCAGGCTCTACGAGAGCGTTATCTTTTGATGCAATAAGAAACAATCTCTCCTTCTTAATTATAACGCCTATCATTTCACCTGATTTAATTGTTTGGCCTTTTACAACTACTATAGATTGAAAATTATGATAAGAGAAAGAATAATTCTCAAATTCAATATAAACAACTGTCCGGCCATTCACAGTGTCAATTGCTTTAACTATACCCGACGAACAACTATACACCTTCTTGTTCTTACCCTCAATAATTGCACCGGGATTTCGTTTACCATCATTAAATCCTCTTTCTTCAATTACAATTTTAGCTTTCTTCATTGGGCACACAAATTGCCCCCTTTGTGCCAAAGACAAAAAGGGTATCAGAACGAAGAACGACAGAATCAATTTCATACTTATTGTTTTATGCGTTTATTCTACTCCTTTGTATTTTTCAGCGTACTGCTTTGCAGCTTCTGCCTCAGCCTTATCCGCCTCTTGTTCCTCTGGCCTATCTCGATAAGGAATTGCATGTTTAGCATTACCTTTCGTATTCTCATACTTCTTTGTTTTGGGATTATACTTAGCCTTGTATGCATTATATGTTTTCTGAGTTGTGTGCTTTTCCTCGTGAACACCTGTTGTTGAAAGGTGAAAATCTCTCGCATTCTCTTCATTGTAGTTGCCCTTTCTTACATCATCAGCAGCATAATCAGCAACGGCATCGCTATTTATGACGACATAGGTATTATTCCAGTCCTCAGTTTTAACATAGTTACCTGTAGCTTCATCGAATGTATATGCTTTACTATTTGCTTCATCGGAAATAGCACCATCATTTAATAGACTGTTATATTGAGATTCACTTAACGTTTTTCCCATATTTGCAGGGCCAAAGGCTTTTGCGAGATTCTGACTTTCTGGCCCGCCGTTCCTCTTAGATGCTTCCATGAAATAATACTTCTTTGTATCACCCTCCATTCTTTTCCATGCAGCAGCACCAGCCTCGGTTTTCATCATTGCAGCTTGCATTCGTCTTGTAGAAGGGTCATTGGGATTGCCAATCTCATTTCCATCGAAGTCAAACAATAAAACAGGATTATTTGCACCATAAACGTATGGCGATATTCCATTGTATTTTTCAGAAAGCCCATCTACAACATGCCATCTCCCAATCTGGTTATCATACATTCTCGCACCGTAATCTAACCACTCTAACCCACTGCCATCTGTAAACTCTTTTCTTTGCTCTTCTTTGCCATTATACTTCATCTTATTCTCCGCTCCCCCAAACGCCAAAGCCTTTGAACTTATCCCCGCCATCGTCAACCCAAAAGGATAATAGTGCGTCTCTTCCAGGATCGGTCCGCGGATATGCGTGACCTGCAGGTTGTCAAAGAACACGTCAATGTTGGGCGTCTCATTGCTCAGGTAAATATACAAATAACCTCCTTTTGAAATGTTAATAGCAGCAGGGGCATGGGTGGTAAGGGTATTGTCTGCTCCTACCTGCTCAAAACCACTGCTGGCAGCTACGTATTTAAACTGCTCCCCGCTACGCTAACGCTAGCGGGGCACGCATCAAACAATACCCAGTTTACAAAGGCCTTGATTTTGCTGGTGGTATAACCGCTCTGGCTGTTGAGAAAACTCGTCACCTGGTTATCGAGTACACTGGTAGTCTGTAGTTCTGTTAGCGTAGCTCCGCCATGCGTGCCTATAATACCGCCAATGGCTGGCTCCAATACATTCAGGATATTGGTCAGTGGATTATTTGGCGTACCGGGTGTAACCGCGTTTTTCTTGTACCAGCTTTTGGCAAACAGGTTTACCTTATCACCGGCCATTACTTTCAGCACCATATTGGTACCGATCTTGGGACCAGCGCCATTCAGCTTCTGGATAAAATCGTTGGGGCTGGTATATTTCTTATGAACCCGGCTGTATTACTACTAGCATCGCCTGTTGCCACGCTCGTTTCAGCGTTCCGAACCCTGATCGGCATTTTAGTTACAGATATCTTCTTACGAAGTCTCTTTGGGTACTTCCCCTTAAACCTAATGATTGTGGGAGCTTTGATTACCGCATCGGCACAAAAAGTAGTCGGTCCTACAAATACTTCAAAATTCTATTTTTGTAAACCGTAGGCCTTAAATCAGTCACTTCTAACAATAATTAAAAAAATGAATCCTCTTGCTATTAAGACACTTTATGAGTTGGAGCCAAAGAAACAATTAACTTTTGCCTACCTTACCTGTGAGCGACTTTATCCGAACTATCTCAATTTTGTTTCGAAATTTCAATTTGGTGATGCTTCAGTGCTGCGAACGGCCATTGACTACATTTTGAGTTGCATATTAAATGGTACTATCGATAGTTCCTTAACGAAGAAACTGATACTCTCCGTAGAAAAAAACACACCTGACACTGAAGACTTTGATACTATTTTTGTCTCTTCAGCACTCGATGCCTGCACTTCAGTTGCCGAAGCTCTTGATTTCTTACTCGATAAACAAGATTCAAGGATAAAAGATATTTCAACAGTTGCTATAGATTCCGTTCACATGTACATTCAAGAATTTGAATCTCTTGATTTCAATACTGATAAAAATTTTCAAAAAAAAATCTATTCTCATCCACTCATGGTAAGAGAAATTGCCATACAAACGGGAATTATCAATTATTTAAGCAATTGCAACAGCATTGACTTGGAAGATATTAACACACTTCTCCGTTTACAGGAAAACAATGGAAGAAGTAACATAGATTTATAATCACAGCAATTTCGAAACCTCCCTTTCAGAGCCTATACCGTGCATTGAGTTCAAAATTATATAGATTGATTAATTTTTGTCTGGTAAAACCAGGGGTTGCATTTTAACAGTTGTTGAAGAGGTAATTGAAATTGGAATAGTTTTTAGCGGACTTGCGGCAATAGCTCCCGCATTACTAATTGCATTGGCACAATTGGAACAAATAGGCCTACTTGCCGCAACGGCTTTTACGGTCATTCCATTATTATTTGCATGATTAATAATGGTTTGTTCAGCATGTCCTTTCCCGGTTACTGGCACTTCTCCTGGCTTAAGTGCATCAATTTGTGCGGGTCTTAATTTTTTTTCACTTGAAGCAACAAGTGTTGCGGATTCTCCTTCCGATGTCGTAACCGCTCCAACTGCTGTAGTTGTAGATCGTTGTGTTCTTGGAGTCAACGTACTATGTATCTCGTTAGCTCTTGTAGCCAGAGTTGACTCTTCTGCTACAATCGTTTCACCTTGAGATATTGGTTTCAAAGTCGAGAGTCCTGATCTAGCAGTTCCAGCCAATGCCTGTGGTGAGGGAGTTACGGGTACGCCTGATAGTTCAGAAACAACTAATGGGAAACCAAATGAAGGGTTCGCGCCCATCATGTAAGTTTTTGCCCCCATGTCTATCCAAGCAAGCATAGCTGCACTCCACGAGTTTCGCTCAGATTTATCCACGACCATATCTCCATTCACATCACCTTGCACGGGATAGTGTCCTGTAGCTGCATTACGGGCGCCCACAGTTGGAACAGCTTCCAATCCTTCTAATTCAACATGAGTTGTTACTTTATTTTCAGAGAAAGCATATGTCGAATTATAAACATACTTTTCTGAAAGAGGATCTATTTGTATGAACCTTCCTGTCTGAGCATCATGATTTCTCCATCTGAATCCATACCAGTTTACCCCTAAATCATCATCTAATGGCTGTCCCTGAAATTTTTCATTCTTATTTTCAGGATTCCCAAAAGCCAACGCCTTCGAACTTATCCCAGCCATCGTCAACCCAAAAGGATAATAATGAGTTTCTTCCAAAATTGGTCCCCGGATATGTGTGACCTGTAAATTATCAAAGAACACGTCAATGTTGGGCGTCTCATTGCTGACCACCGCTTGCAGCGAGGTACGCGTAAATATACAAATACCTTCCTTTTGAAACGTTAATTGCAGCCAGAGTACAGATTTGCCATCAGAAAAGTCGTGTACAAATTATTTGAAAACTTCTCACAACCTACAGGCAACGGATCCTAACTAATAAGTCTGGGTTTTGAGCATAAAACACACTTCCGAAGCATGATCAAAGGAAATATTTCAAAATATGTATGTTTACTATATTTTATTTTTTCAGCCTACTGAACCTCTATCAAAGAAAGCCCATTTCCTGTTTTGGCTATTATAAACTCTTTTGCGTATTTATCATAATCATACTCATGTAAAATCATTATTTCCCCAGAAAAAGCTCTTTTAGCAAGACGGTTCGCTTTTTTCAAAAATTTTTTAAACTTTTTATTTTTAAAGAGAGAGAGGTAGCCAATAAACTCTTGGCTATTATCCTTCATGCCGTACAGAATGCCAATCTCATACTGAGCACCTCTTCTTTCTGCCAGTAATTTTCCTATTTGTTCTATAATTAAATGACTAATACTATCCTGACAGGTAAAATAATCTGCATATTTATAAGAATTCATATACCCGATATGCTCTATAGAATCAAAGCTCATTATAAATCTATTAGCAAGCTTATAACCTTCGTTGGCTTCACATGGGGCTGAATAAATTGTTAGGTTGTTTAAGGTAAATGTGGATTTATATTTTTTACTAGCAATTACTATGCTACTATTCTGACCCATTAAATTTCCAAAAACCAACATTAGCAATAAAGAGAATACTGTTTTCATAGTTTTATTATCTTTTAATCGTATAAGTATTACCATCTAAATCCGAGACACTGGTTGGCTGCCCTGTCTTTGGATCGTACTTAATAATAGCATCGCCACCGCTCCAATTTATTCTGGGACTACTACTATAAAAGTAGCTGGCGCGTAAGGGTAACCCAGCCTGAGCTCGTAAAATATTTTCCCAATACATAGCATTAATTTCTGACGGAGCAATTGTGAGACCAGCATAGCCTCCCATTTTTACCATTTCTCCACGAAAATGTTCTGAAGGCTTCCCACTCAAGATATCGAATACGTGTCCCAACTCATGCCCCATAACCTGTTGACTGTTTAAAGTAACTGCTACATTTCCTACATTTAATTCTGCCCGCAATCTTTCTGATTGGGATAAGTTTACTGTTAGTTCTTTTGAAGCTCCACTTCTAAACGCATTACTGGGATCTGTTCTTGCGTTTTTAGAGTTAGCCAAAACAACATTAGCCTCACTGGCATTTATTTTGTCAGTAACCGGGTTAAAGTCATTATTTTGGTTGAGCCCATTATAATCATTCATTATACGTTTTGCGCTTTTGGAAGCAGCTCCTATATCAATTCCTTGTCTTGTTTTTGAATCTATCCACTCGTCTCCAACGAACCTTGCTTCATGTCTTCTTCCAAGTCCTAAAAAGCCACTACGCCATCTTACAACTGCCGTATCCCCACGAGGGTCATTTTTTGATAATGGATTATTTGCCATTGTGGCATAAGGACTTTCTGTCCTATTAGGCTTAGGATCTACTTGCCACCATCTCCCAAGCTGTGGATCATGTGTTCTGAAAAACGCTTCTCCAATATTCAAATCAAAAGATTTTTCATACTCAATGCCGTTATATTTCTTTTTATTCTCAGGATTACCAAACGCCAACGCCTTACTATTAATCCCAGCCATCGTCAACCCAAAAGGATAATAATGCGTTTCCTCCAGGATCGGTCCACGGATATGTGTGACCTGTAAATTATCAAAGAACACGTCAATGTTGGGCGTCTCATTGCTGACATAAATATACAAATAACCGCCTTTTGAAATATTAATAGCAGCTGGTGTATGCGTGGTAAGTGTATTGTCTGCTCCCACCTGCTCAAAACCACTGCTGGCGGCTACATATTTAAACTGCTCGTCAAACAATACCCAGTTTACAAAGGCCTTGGGTTTGCTGGTCGTATAGCCGCTTTGGCTGTTCAGAAAACTGGTCACCTGGTTGTCCAGCACACTGGTGCTTTGCAACTGTGACAAGGTTGCCCCACCATGCATCCCGGTTACGCCTCCGATCGCCGGCTCTAGTACATTGAGTATGCTGGTAAGTGGATTCACGGGTGTGCCAGGTGTAACCCCATTTTTTTTATACCAGCTTTTGGCAAACAGGTTTACCTTGTCACCCGCCATTACCTTCAGCACCATATTGGTACCGATCTTGGGGCCAGCGCCATTCAGCTTCTGGATAAAATCGTTGGGACTGGTATAGGTATCGCTGGGATAACCGGAGACCGTGCTCTTATTAACCCGGCCGGTGTCTACCCCACCGTAATAGTTACGCTCGGTGGCCAGGCTGGCTGTTTCGAGGCTGGCTACCGGGTAAAAAGACGTATCCCGCTGCGTGGTCAGCAGCATCCGCACATTGCCCAGGTGGTCTTTGAGCATGTAATCGTAATGAAACGACAGGATCGAATCCGGATAGGCTGCGCTGAACCGGGGACGAATACGTCCTTCCTCCGTATCCACAAACTGCAGACGATCCGTATAATCAGTCGTATTCCCATCCGTATCAACCATACTCTCCACTACTATTCCCGGCAGATAAGATGTGGTTGTAACCGTTGATATCGGCCGGCTGTCAGAAGGATATTCATCCACGGTTTTTTCCAGTTTGTTTCCGGCAGCATCATACACATATTTAATAGTACCCCTGATACCACCTGTAGCATTTCGGATGGTTATGTACCGGGGCAGATTGAGGTGATTGTACTCGATGCCATCCAGTGAAGATGTACCTATATCCTTGTTCAGGTCCCTGATCAGGTTTCCGTTACCATCATATTTATAATCTTCCGTACTGGTGTTTTTGCTGGCAACACCGGGATGCAGTTTGGAGGTCCGGAAATCGCCCAGGCGGGTGTTGGTATCATTTACCGCATCAATTACATTGAGCAGTTTGTTACTATATGGCATATAGTTATAAGCCAGCTGATCAATAGGACCAGGCGTAGTGCCCATTTTCCATGCCCGTTGTGTCATGGCAAGAATATTGCCATTGGCATCGTAGCGAATAAACCAGTCATTGGCTGCCTGATCGCCGGTGACGGAATAATCCATTTCTGAATTGCTCCAGCTACCGCCAGAGGAGGCCGTTGTATTTTGCCGGAAGTCTGCCGTACCCAGGCGGTTGGCTGCATCGTACCGGAAATCATATTTACGACGTACCGCATCGCCTGCCGATTTCCAGGTCATGCCCACTATATTTCCATTGTACTGCAGCGGATGATAAAAATTCTCACCCGCTACCGTAGTATTCTTATCATAACCCAGTTCGAAAGCAAAGAACCGGTTGGCATACCCGCCAGCATTATTATCCTTTAAATAATTCCGGTTGGCACCCAACAACCAGCCCCGGATATTATAATCATAATCCTGTTGCTCTAATCCCGCATTGCTGTTATAAGCCGGATCGAGTTTCTTTTTCTTCAACTGCCCCAATGCATCATATTCGTTTTCGGCCAGGGTTGTCCAGCTACCGGGCATCGCACCACTATTTACCCTACTGTGCGCTATTTTCTTTTCTGTTTTTACCACACGCCCCAAACTGTCATACGTCATTTTGGTCTGGGTGACGATAGTCTGGCTATTGGTTCCTGGCTTTTCTACACTCGTAATCGTAAGCAAGGGTAATCCCTGCCAGCCATACTGAGTAGTAAATACATCAACACCCCGCTTCACATTATTTTTCATAGACTGGATCACCCGCGCCTTATCGTCATAGAAATTGACGGAGTACAGGTAATCGATGGTACCCAGTATCTGCGTTTTGGTGCCTGTCACCAATCCTTTTGTGGCCGAGCTTTGCGTTAGCGCCTGCACATAAGGATAGCTTGTATTACTGGCCGCTAACAAATAGCTATCATACGTGGTACTCCGGGTACTGGGCAGCGGATTGCCGACTGCCGACAGCCAACTATAATCATCATAATAGGTAACCGTAAGCACGGTATAATTATATTCCGGCCAGCAACGGGTGGTATAACCCGTTCCATTGCCTCCACTAGTTATGCGTTCTTCAAAACGATAATGATCATCGTCTGCAGCATCCCTTACCTGATCAATCGTGCCCCAGTACTGGTAAATACCCGTTACGACAGGGCGATTCAGCTCATCATACTTCGTCATCAGGTACTCCGAGTTGACCCGCTGAATAGAATCCTGGGTAAATACGAGCCGATCCCATTTATCGTAGATCATATATACCTTACCCGCACCCGGCACTTTTTTTATGATCATCCGGCCGCGGCCATCATACTCGTACCGAAAACACTGTTCATTCAAAATAGCATTGCTCAGCGCTGTTATACTCCAGCTGTTGGCGATCAATAACTCTACCCCGCGTGGTTGTACCACACAGCGCAGGCGGCCCTGGTCATCATACATATAATAAGTGCACAGCCAGCCCACATGACCTTTTCCGTTTCCATCGTCGGCCGTAGCAGTCAGCTGCACTTTTTTCAGCAGCACCTGGCCGTTTTTATCCTTAAACTCCACCACCTGCTTGCCATGCTCGTCTACCGTCACGGTTTTTTGCAATTGTCCGGCACCATATATGCCTGAGCTGGCATAACTGCCAAAGCTGCCGCTTACATTCGTCACATTCCAGATGCGCACACTGTCGGCCGTTTTGTTGAGCCAGTATTTGGTTTTTACGGAGCGGCGGTTGGCCTCCAGGCTTTCGCCGGAGCTGCCTACCCAGCTATTGCCGGGCGCAAAGACTTCGAGTGGGCGGCTCAGGGGCGAGTTCTCAAAATTGGTCTGCCCATAAAACCAGGTCTCGCCGGGGTATTGCCCTTTACTGAAGGCAGAGTCCTGCTGAAAGGGATTGAGTTTAAACAATCCATCGTTGAGCGATGCGTTGCCACCCGTGGTATTGGCCACAAAGGGCAGGTACTGGTAGCGCTCCCGTCCATAGGGATCGTATACCTGCGCTGTAACAAGGTCGGCTGCGGTGCCGCCCGTCAGCAGCGAGCCCTGTTTTAAAACCGTCTGCAGTGGCCGTCCCAGCCCATCCACATATTGCGTCGTCATCCGCGCCGTTTGCACTGATGTGGATACGGTAAAATCAGCGGCATTGCTTACAGGTCTGACCGCATCCCAGGTACGGATAAAATTGACCAGGCTGTCTGGTGAATAGCTACGGGGCAATACCTGCTGCGCAGTCGAAAACAGACCAGTCAGCAAACTGCTCAGCGTCAACGCTGTTGTATAATAGCGAAACAAACGCATGAATCCTTGTTTTAGGGAATGAGTAATTGTTCTATCAGGGATTGGATCGCGGTATCGCCCGGTGATACCTCACCGGCAAATACCCCGCAAATCTGACCGGATCTATCGATGAATACTTTTTGAAAGTCATCCTGAAGCTCCACGCCCAACCGGCCATTTTCTGTGCCTGCCGCCAGCCAGCTATACAACGGATGACGGGCCGCGCCCCGAACAGAAGCTGGTTCCATAATCCTGAAATTGGTCGCATAAACCGATGTACAGAAAAGGGCAATATCAGCTGCTGACCGGGACTCATGTCCGAAGCTATTACTTGGAAAAGCCAGTACCACCAGGTTCGTATCATAAGCTGCCTGCAAATCCCGCAGTTCTCCCAACTGCGCCGCATAACCCGGATGGCCGGTTGCAATGTTGACGATCAGTAATGGTTTGCCTGCAAACTGCGACAGAGGTAGCGGACGGCCCTGTATATCGGTCAGTGTAAATGAATAAATACTGCTTTGCCAGACTAAAAAGGGTAATATGAATTTGATAAGTTGCATACCTGATTGCTTATTTTAAACATGTTTTTTATTCTTCGCCTCCGCCCCCACAGGGGCCGCTGTTGATTGTGCAGGCCGTTGTATTGTCTTCGGTATAAGTCGTACTGGTGGTACAATCGCTCCAGCGATAATAATAGCTGCAACGCCATATCCACTGCTGAGCGCTGTTTTTCATATACACTGTTGAGATATTGATCCGCACCCCCGTTTCGCAGACCCCGCCCACACATTTTTTGTCTACTCCGCTGCAATTGCTTGTATTGCAGGGAACCGGACACGCCGTCAGGTTGACCTCCGTACGATTGCGGGTCGTATTGTATGTGCCGCTGCAGGGGTTCATATCTTTTTCTGTTATGAGCTGGTAACCGGTATTCTGACCACCGCTCTGCTGACAACTTACCGACTGCATCTGCCAGTCGGCCGTTATAACACAACTGCCGGCCACATTATCATCTACCCAGCGGGTGCTTTGATAGCCCGAACTATTGGGGTTAATGTCCACTTCTTCATGTTGCTGCATATTGATGCTGTATGCGGCATTGGCCGGGCAGGGCTTGCAACGCAGATTGCCGGTCGATCTCCACACGGCTGAAGAGACCCCATATGACCGGTACGCATAATTGATCTTGCGGATCACATGATTGTCTGCATTCCGTATGATGGTCAACCGTGCATCCCCATCATATTCATAATAAACTGCATTGTTGCGCGCATCTGTAGCCGAACTCATCCCGATCAATGGAATATACGTATACGTCTGCATCAGGGCTCCCGAAGGATACAGCCGGATATCATCCAGCTCCGACCCCGATACCGTAACCAACCCCGGATTGGACAACTGCCACTGATACAATTTCCATTCCCGCACCGTTCGCTTCAGTACCCCATTGGTCCCATTGACCTGTGGCACTGATACAGCCTTACTCCACAATTGAACCAGGTAGCTGCCCGAGGGCACCGTTTTGGTCAGCACACCGGAAAAGGTATAATCGCCCGTAAATCCACCGCTACCCGAAAGACTGCCACTTGTATAACTCCAGTTGCCAAACGTATTGTTATTGGCCAGGCCGGCATACGCCACCTGACTGACCAATGCATACTTAACCTCACATACTGGCAGCCGATACACGCTATCCCACAGATAAATCGCTGTTTGATCGGGCTGCCTTCCCACTGCCAGCGGGTTGCCCCTGTTATCGTACTGCGTATACACCAGTTCCGTAGACAATGTATCCATCGTCCGCGTACGAAGCCTGACAAATTCCGGCAACACATAGCTGGAGTCGCCAAACCAATCCCGGTACAGGGTCTTTGTATGCCCCCTGAGCGAATCGCCATAAAACTGCTTCTGCTCCACCGGCACTCCGATCATATTCTTGCCTACCAGCTTTCGGTAGACCGGGTCCGTTGCATAATCAGTCGCATAATACATCTCCTGACGTTCTGCAACCCCTTTACTATTGAGCGTGGTCTGCGTCCGCACCAGCGGATTGGCATGCGAACCATAAGAAAAATCAGTCTGGCTTAACAAACTGTCGCCCCCTGCATAATGGATGCTGCGTTTGTATTTCGGACGAATCCAGTAATCCACATAATGCGTTCGTATAATATCAAAAGCCTCCATCCGGTCCTGCCGGGAACTCCAGGGTTCATACCGCTTGCGTACGTAATATGAATGAACAATAGGGCTCACCAAAATATCAGTCTCATATTCGGTTTCCTCTTTCGACACAATTTCAAAGGCCTGGTTAAATACGCGCACCTCCTTCACAAATCCCGAAAGCGTGGGAAACTGTCCCATCGACATATAGGGAATATCTGCCGATCCCAGCAGGGCCAGATGATTACCCCCCATCTCATGATTATAAAAAACAGTCTCCGTGCCGCCATTGACAAACAGGGAATCATCACTTTCCAGCAGAGACGAATAATACAGCAGGCTGCCGCCATATCCATAACTGTACACGGCGTTGGTAGAACTGGAGGAGTAGTTCACCACCTGGCAGCTCGTTTCAAAAGCGCCAAAATCACCACAAAAGGTTTTTATAACCGTCTCGGTACGGTAATCAGGCGTACCCAGCAAGTGACCGGATGACAAATTGATATTAGCCAGCCCGGCATATTTATAAAATGTCTTCACCGTATCGCCCGTCAGGTGATCAATCTTTTTGATACTCTGCAAGCGCACCCCCGGCACAACGGCATTTCCGGTATCATAGATATCGGTGGCAGAAGTATCGTAGACAATAAGACCATAACCCCGCGCATACTCGTTCCGCACAGATATCTCAAACTTATAGGTATGCCCGGCCTGCACGGATACCGTAGCAGCGTTAGTGGAAACTCCTTTGGCGCTCCGCGATGCCAGCAGGGTCGATCCTTCATAGACGTTGGCAACAACCGATACCTGGTCTTCTTCCGGACCATAGCCATCGCTCAGGTTATAATCGGTTGCATAGGTGCTGAATGAAACGGTTTCATTTCTGACCGCAGTGAAAAATGCCTGATAGACCGGAAAAGTACCCGATGACCCATTGCCCTCCACGCCCAAATGTTTTTTTGTATACCTTTTGGCCGTTTCTGTAATTGTGTTCGCTTCGTATGCGAATTCTTCGCTGCCTCCAGTCGGATAACGTACCTTTACCAGGGTACCCAGGCGGGCTTTTGCAGGGTCAGGTGAACGAAAACTGAAGTCAATAGAATTATTGGCATTTAACATCGGAGGAATAAAATAGCCCAAGTTCCTTCCATTATAATAACCCAGGTAATCCTGGCTAAAGGTAATCGGCAGGGGCACCTCCGAAAGTCCGGCATAGGTGAAATGATACCCGTGCAGCGAATCAAGATAGGCCACATCTCTTTCATTCTGATACTCCAGAATATCTGTGAGAAAAAATCGACCCGTTATCCTGGAAGCACTGCCGGCTACATCATAATACTTGAAATCATACCGCTTCAGCCCAGGCACCTGCAGGGACCTTAACCGGTTGTCATCACCCAGATCCGGACGATCCTCATACAAAAATGAAACCGACTGTCCGTCTGAAGTAGTAATCCCCGTCAGATAACGGGTAATATAACTCACCTTGTCTTCCTGCGTGGTATAGCTCAGGTAGGAGGAACAATCAGCACAAACCCCATCCCCCTCCCCGCCTATCGACTGCCGGTAGGTTTGAGTAATACCTGTAACATATTCTGTATTGATACTCGAATACGAAAACATAATGGAATCCCGGCCCGGCAATACTATCCTGTCCAGAAAAAAAGATGTTCGAAGCACATGCTTATACGCATTGTACTGCATCATATTAAGATCATCTGTCCGCTCATAGGCATCGCCAAAATAATACCGCACTCCATCCGGAGTAGTCAGCACAATTCGGCTGATACTGCCCGATGTACTCATGGGCGTTGCGCTTATCTGTACATCAATGCGTACATTACTGGCAGCATTCACCCGGGCCACATAATTGCTATCCAGTACAAACTTGCCGGAGTAACCGTTGACCGAAAACTGAAACTCATCCGGCTGCGCATCGATTCCACTGCTGGAGTTCGATGCATTCATACTGAATTCATACAATCCCCCTGAATCCACCGAATAGTCTGGACGCTCCGAAAGCCGGCTCGAAAACTCATCCGGGCTCCCCTTCACACTCCGGGTGATAACACCGCCCGCCTGCAAACTCCATCCATGACCCACACGAGAAGAAGCCTCATCAGCCTTTAAGCCCTGGGTCTGGTACGACAATGACAGCGGCCAGCTAAAACTACCCAGCCGGATAACATACAATGGCACCTGCAGGCTCATACCCCCCGTCGACTTATTGACCGTACCCAACCCTGCTTTCATAAATGCCACACTCTCCGGAGAAGCCGGCACAAGCTGCGGCATCTCCACCTTAAAAGCTGTCTGAGCACCAGCCGTTGCCGTACACAACATAGCCGCGCAAATCAACGTCACTAACAATCCATTCTTTTTTCCTGATATCCCTTTCATAAAACATGCTTGCTTAAAATTGATAACCAACCCTGAACAACACCGCCTGTGTGCGCGGCTTTTGCCGATAGCTCAAAAAATCCCAGAGCAGCATCAGCTTTGTTTTCTTTAATAATTTACTTTGTAAACTCACCACCTTACTCACTCCGATCAACCCACTCGGCTGCCAGCGGCTCAGGTCCTTCAGTTCATTGAAATCCGAGAACCCGCTTTGATAGTTCAGCTCATACCCACCCGTGAGCCAGAACGAACCCTTCAGTTTATAGTCGATAAAACTTCTTAGGCCAAGGCCCTGATGACTGATCTTTATGTGACGGATATCCTTGCCCCAGCCAACCTTGTAGCTGGTACCAATACCGATGATGCTATTCGGGTTAAGTTTATATCCGAGCGATAAACCGATATCACTGCTGGCCGGCAGTAAGCCCCTGGAGCGTTGGGATTGAATATTGGTACCCAGCTCTACTCGCTTCCAGAACGATTTGGTCTTTTCGGGATTGGGTTTAAACCCATCGGGCATATCCAGCTCGCTGCTGCTACCACCGGCTTTGATGATCTTATCTTTTAATTGGCTGAGCTGGCTTTGTGCGTCCTGCAGGTTTTGCCGAAACTGCGTCTGTGCATTGGGACCACCAGCTGCCAGCTGGTTTTGAATCAGGTTATTGACCTGCGCCCTGGTTTGCAGTCCGGCAAGGTTAGCTGCCTGCGCAGGATCGTTGGGATCGCCCGGCAGTCGAAATAGTGAAGCCAGCTGGCTATTACGCCGCATAAAGTTTTCAAAGGCCTTTGTCTTGCGCAACATCGCCAGGCCTTTTTGGGCTGCTTTCTTATGATCTTTTAATAAGGATTGATATTCTTTGAGCTGAGCGCTGTAGTAATAGGCCTGTTTATTGAGTTGCTTCAGTTCTTTGGCCAGGCCCAGGTTACCCAGTTTTTCTTTTAATAATTGACGCCGTTGCTGTAAAAACTGCTGTACGGCCTGGGCCTGCTGCAGCTGCCCTTCCATGCCTTTTAATTTGTCGAGTGTTCCGCTCACCTGCTCATTCTTTAGTCCCAGTTTGGCGAGATCTGGTTTTTGTTGCAGAAAACGAAGCGAGGTCTTAAGCGTATCCAGGGCGGGTAAATATTGCTGTAGTTCACCGGGGTTGCTTAACTGCTGCTGCAGTTTGGCCGTTTGTGCAGCCGCATCTGTTTTTAGTTGTGCCGCTAAGGCCGGATCTTTTTTCGCAAGTTTGCGTAAGAGTTTGGTCTCCTGCCGCTGCCAGCGGGCGAGTGCTTTATCGGTTGTCTTATCCAGTTTGTGCCCGAGTGAAGAAGCCTGCCGGTTGATGGCGCGGAGAAATTTTTCACTGAAATCAAGAGAAGTATCTCCTGCCTCCTGTTGTTGTGCAAAACAAGGCAGGGTCAGGCAAAGGCATAGTATGCCCGGCAGCAGGATTCGGTTTAGGTGCATGGTGGCAGATAAGGTGCTATGAATTTGAGAATTTTATTTCATAAAAAGCACACAGCTAACAAAAAATATTTTTTTCCCCAGAAAATAAATTAAGGCTTAACTCTTACCATTACCCCATTGTCAGCTGCAACATCACCCGCTGACGCATGGCATTGTTTTCTGATAAAAAATTAAATGTGCCAGCACGGCTTTGTTCTTTAGCGGCTTTCCTGACCAGCCATTCTTCTTCCAGTTCATTGGCTTTTGCATGGCCATGTGTGTGCAGCAGCCAGCACCATTCTTCGGGATAGCGGTTGCGCAGCATGTTGTACACGATATTACCACCCCAGCCCACTGAGCGGTTGCCGCGGGCCTCCTGGGCAACCATACGGTCGAGGTGAGTCAGATCGGTCAGGTATTTTTTCCAGTCGGCTTTATGCTGACGGATGGCCGCTTTCAGGAAATACGCTTCGCGCAACTGCACTTTAAGTATTTCGAGCTCCAGGTCAGCCTCCCTGCCCCAACGCCCGCGCCACAGGTTCATAAAGAGATCTTCGTGGTACTGAAGGGCAAAGCCCATGCGGGCCAGCGCAGGCAGATCGCGGGCCGCAGGTTCCATAGCCGCTATAAGCTGCTCATTTTCATTTGATATACGGGAAAAAACGGGCGATTGTAGCATTAGCTTGTTCATACTCCTGATTTGTAGAAACAAAGCTAAAAGGGCACACCGCCGCCTATTGGAGGAGTGATATTAATATTTTTGGAGAGCTTCCTCCAACTGCTGCCTGATCTCCTTTTTGAGCGATTCCGGAGCCAGCACAGTACAGTGCGGACCCATGGCCAGGATACGCTGGTGCAGTTCATGAGTGATATGAACAGACAATTGAATCGTACAGCTTTTGTCGGTACTGTCCAGCACCTGCTGCGAATGATGAAGGGGATCGAGCGTGACCAGTTTATGAAAAGGTGCCCTTACCTGAAGTTGCACTGTATCAGGCTCGCCATCATTATCAAAGATACCTACGGCATGCCGGGAAAAATTTTCGGCATCAAAATTTCCGCGAAGGCGTTGCCGCTGACCGGTAATAGTCAGCTCGCGTATACGATCGAGTGCAAAAGTGAGATAGGTTTCCCGGCTTTCTACCCAGGCCACTACATACCAGCGGTTTTTATACTCCCGCATCAGTACCGGCAGGGCCGAATAAGTCTTGACCTCTTCCTTATATATGTTCTCGTACATAAACTCAATCAGTACCGATTGTTTCAATGCGGTGGATATATCGCCAATCCATTCATAACCGCTCAGCGACACGGGCTGTTCAAACTGTATCTTCTTCGACAAAAAAGGATCTTCGAGATCGAGGCCTATCTGTAAGTTGGCATCGATGCGTTCTACCGCGGCTTTGAAGTTGGCAAATACGGGCACCTCTTTGTACTGAAACAATAACAGTGCAGCATAACGGATGGCTTCCCACTCCTCGGGCTCCAGCCCCACTTCGTCAATCGAATAATCGGGTATAGAATAAGCATACCCATTTTCGGTACGATTAAACACAATCGGCGCTTCGTACCCAACCGGCCGCTCCTGCTTCATGAGCCGGATATCTTTCTCGATAGTGGAAGTAGAAACCTCCGTCTCCAACACGCGCGAGCAGGCATCTGCGAGGTACTGCAGGGTGGGGTATTTCTTCCGCCTGTCACGCAGGCAGTTGTTGATAACACGATGACGGATGACGGCCGATTTGTTCTTGGGCATGAAAAAAAGTATAAAGGTGTAAAGGTATAAAGGTTTAAAGGGTATAAAGAGTTTAAAGGGTATAAAGGGTAGTGAACTTTAGAGGCAAAAACAAACCTGTCAACTGTCCACCGCCAACTGTCCACCGCCAACTGTCCACTGTCCACTGTCCACTGTCCACTGTCAACTGTCCACCGTCAACTGTCAACTACCTATTAAACTCTTTATACCCTTTAAACCCTTTATACCCCACTACTTTATTTGAATTCCGTAATTTTACCCCATGTCAATCCCTTCAAATCTGCGTGCCTGCGGTACGCTTTCGGGCGGCAACGCTTCCTTTAATGCCCTTCGGTACGACAAACCGGGTGAGAACATGACCATTCCCTACAATCGCCGCGATTATTATAAAATATGGGTCGTAAAATTTGAAAGCCGGATCAACTATGCCAACCGCAGTATTCATATTACGCAGCCGGCACTGATTTTTTCGAATCCGCTTATTCCTTATTCTTTCGAAACACTCGACACGCATCAGAGCGGCTACATGTGCATTTTTACCGAGGAATTCATCCGCAACAATGACCGCCTCGAAAACCTGCAGGACTCTCCCCTGTTTCGCCTGGGCGCCGACCCTGTTTTCTTTCTTAATGAACAGCAACTGACCCTTATCAGCGGCTTATACGACAAAATGCTGGAAGAGCTGGCCACCGATTATGCCTATAAATATGACGTCATCCGCAATTACCTTGGCCTGCTCATCCATGAGGCCATGAAAATGCAACCAGCTAATAATTTCACGCAGCAGCACAATGCCACTACACGCATTGCCAACCTGTTTATTGAATTACTGGAGCGCCAGTTTCCCATCAGCTCACCCTCCAGCACCCTGCAATTGCGGCGGGCGAGTGATTATGCGCGGCAGTTATCGGTACATGTAAATCACCTCAATTTTGCCGTGCGTGAGATCACCGGCCGGCCTACCAGTACACATATCAGCGAGCGTATTGTACACGAAGCAAGGGCCTTGCTGCGTCACACCGACTGGAGCGTGGCCGATATCGGCTATTGCCTGGGTTTTGAATATCCCAATCATTTCAACAATTTTTTCAAGAAACATACCGGCCTCACCCCTCTTTCGCACCGCCGCCAGGCCATTCTTTGATTTTTGTACTTTTTACTTTGACGGTGGCTCTTTTACAGCCATAGCTCCCGGTAATTTTGTGCTTCAAAACAGCACAGTATATGAAGTACAATTTATTAGGCAATACAGGATTAAAAGTATCGGAGCTTTGCCTGGGTACCATGACATTTGGCGGTCGTGGATTCTGGACAGCCATCGGCACACAGGATCAGCAGACTGCCGACAACCTTATCAGAAGAGCCGTAGAAGCCGGCATTAACTTTATTGATACAGCCAACGTATATTCCGAAGGCCTCTCGGAAGAAATTACCGGTCGCGCCATCCGCAACCTGGGACTGCGCCGCGATGATCTGGTGATTGCCACCAAGGTAAGGGGCCGCATGGGCGAAGGCCCCAATGATGTAGGCCTTACCCGCAAACATATCTTTGACCAGATCGATGCCAGCCTCAAAAGACTGCAACTGGACTATGTAGATCTTTATCAGATTCATAGCTATGACCCGCTCACCCCGCTCGAAGAAACACTCGACGCTCTCAACGACCTTGTAAGATCCGGTAAAGTACGCTATATCGGCGCCAGCAACCTCGCTGCCTGGCAGCTGATGAAAGCTTTAAGCCATTCGGCTCATCACCGTATCGCAAAATTTGTTTCGCTGCAAGCTTATTATACTATTGCCGGCCGCGACCTGGAGCGCGAGATCATTCCCCTGCTCAAAGATCAGCAGACCGGCCTCATGGTATGGAGTCCGCTGGCAGGTGGTTTGCTCAGTGGTAAATATTCCCGCGCCGAAGAGGCGAAAGGTGACGGCCGCCGCGCCAATTTTGATTTCCCGCCGGTAAACAAAGAACGTGCTTTCAACATCATTGATGTACTGCAGGAACTGGCCCCACAAAAAAATGCGACAGTAGCGCAACTGGCACTGGCCTGGCTGCTGCACCAACCGGCTGTAACTAGTGTAATCATCGGCGCCAATAAGATCGAACAACTGGAAGATAACCTTAAGGCACCCGCAGTAAACTTTACCGAAGAAGAGCTGAAACGGCTTGATGAAGTAAGTCAACTGCCCGCGGAGTATCCTGCCTGGATGTTTGCGCGTACCTACCCCGACAGGTTGAAATAAGTTATCGGTGGTCGGTGGCAGAAATAAGAGCAGTTCATTACTATAAAAAACAGCCTGAAATACCCAGGCTGTTTTTTTATTATACAGACCGGCATGATGTGCTGCGACCGGTTACTTACCTTTAATCCTGCAACAACACGCTTACCGGTATTCAGCAAATGAAAGTACTGACCCGCACCATCTGGATCCTTTCGCTCATCAGCCTGTTTACAGATACTGCCAGCGAAATGCTTTACCCGGTAATGCCTTTATACCTCGAAAGCATTGGCTTCTCTATTGTGCTCATTGGCATCCTGGAAGGAATGGCCGAAGCTACGGCTGGTCTTAGCAAAGGATACTTTGGAAAACTATCTGATCACAGCGGCCGGCGCGTGCCTTTTGTACAGCTTGGTTATGCGCTCAGCGCCCTATCCAAACCCCTGATGGCAGCATTTGCTTATCCCCTGTGGGTATTTGTGGTACGTACGATTGACCGGCTGGGTAAAGGGCTGCGTACAGGTGCGCGCGATGCCATACTCTCCGATGAAGCAACCCCTGCCACTAAAGGAAAAGTTTTCGGTTTCCACCGGTCCATGGATACACTCGGTGCCGTACTGGGTCCACTGCTGGCATTGCTCTATCTGCAATGGCATCCGGGAGATTATCGCATGCTCTTCCTGATTGCGCTGGCCCCCGGTCTGATTGCCATTGGCTGCAGCCTGCTGCTCAAAGACAAAAAGAAAGCACATATACGCTCCACAGAGCGGGTATCATTTTTTGCTTTTACGGGCTACTGGAAAAGTAGTCCGGCTGTATACCGAAAACTGGTAAGCGCTCTTTTATTGTTTACCTTATTCAACAGCTCAGATGTATTTCTGTTATTAAAAGCAAAAGATGCCGGCATGACCGATGCCGCTGTTATTACATTGTATATTTTCTATAACCTCGTTTTCGCACTGGCCGCTTTTCCGTTGGGTATACTGGCCGATAAATGGGGTCTGAAGAAAATACTACTGGCAGGACTCCTGCTATTTGCCGGGGTTTACGCAGGCATGGCTGCAAACAGAAACGAAGTATATGTTTACTACGGACTATTTTTTCTGTATGGTCTGTACGCTGCTGCTACCGAAGGAATCTCCAAAGCCTGGATCAGTAATATCGCTGATAAAAAAGATACGGCAACAGCTATCGGCACCTTTAGTGGCTTTCAAAGTATTTGCAGTATGCTGGCCAGCTCGCTGGCAGGACTTACCTGGTTTTATTTTGGAGCTGCTACCACCTTTATCATCACCAGTACCGTGGCAGTAGTGTCGGTGGTCTTATTGCTTCGTATTCCTTATGTCCGGTCCAAACCTACTGTCTGAAACAAGCCGCAGAAACCCGCAGGTATTTTTCCTATACCCGGTTTAGGTAATCATTTATTGTTTTCCCCGTTCTCTACTTACCTTTTCCCTTCCGCCTTCTCCCTTTTTTACCACTAACGTTGTATTTACCGGACAGGGCAGCTTATTTAGTTTTACACCCTAATCAAAAACCATTAACCCTCACACAAAACACACTCACTTATGAACAAAGGAATCCTGTCCCTGCTTGCCCTTTCACTTGTATTAATTGTATCCTGTAAAAAAGATAAGGACGAAACTGAAAAGCCTTCTATTATCGGTTTATGGAAGGGTAAATATGGCAGCAGCACCGCTTATCCCAACGCCGGTTATGCCTTCTTATTCAGAACAGATGGCACCGTACGCGTATTTGACGGAGTGGATACGGCTGCTGCTTCGAAGGCGGAAGGCACTTACAGTGTAAGCGGCTCCTCTGTATCCACGAAATACACCTATACAGGAGGCAGCACTTATTCTACAGCCGCCACGATTGATCCTAAGATGACTTTTATAGAAGGATCCTGGGGCAGTGGTACCAATACTACCAATGGAGGAAAATTTTTCATCGTTAAGCAGTGATCCGTTTTCTCAATGGCAACAGTGAAAGAAGGGGCAGTTTTCTGCCCCTTTCCGTTTTAAATGCTATCACTTCAGCTTACCGGCAAGGAGAAACGAAAATCGCTTCCAACTGTCCATGCCGCATCGACCCATATTTGTCCGCCCTGCGCTTCAATAAACTCTTTGGAAATAGCCAGGCCCAGTCCGGTGCCTGTGTTTTTTGAACCTGGCAATGTAAAGAAGCGGTCAAACACCTTTTCTGCATATTGTGCCGGTATGCCAGGCCCCTGATCTTTTACGGAGAAAACCACGCGCCCCGGTTCGCTGATCAACTCAACTGCCACAACCCCGCCCCCGGGCGAATAGCGGATAGCATTGCTCAAAAGATTATTCAATACCCATCCCGTTTTTTCTGCATCGGCCATAACCTGTTGCAGATCTGCCGGCGACTCAAAACGGATCTCTATTTGCCGGGCACGCGCTGCGGCGGCTAGTGACTGAATAGCTGCTTTTACAATCTGACTGGCGTCTGCAGCGGCCTGATGCAATTCAATACGTCCTGTTTCTACCTGGGCCATATTTAGTAATTCACTAAGGATACGCAGCATTCGCTGGTTATCCTGCCGCAGGTTATGTACAAGTTCCTGCTGATCTGATGTGAGTGTACCTGTACGCGGATTTTCGAGCAGCTTCAAACTAAAATCAGAAGAAGCCAGCGGCGTCTTCAATTCATGCGATACGGTTGCAATAAAGTGTGTCCGCGCCACATCCAGCTCTTTGAAAGAAGTAATATTCTGTAATACGATCACTTTATTTTCAGCACCTTCCTGATCAATCTCTATTTCTTCTTTTACAAAATAATTCTCCCTGTTATCGAGTACTACTTTAAAAGGCAGTTTGCCTTTATCTTCGAGCAGGAAGCGAAGCAAATCATTGCGGCTGCTTACTTCAGCAACCTGTCTGCCCACTATATCTTTTGCCTGCAGGCCCAGCAATTGCAGGGCCTGGTTGTTGGCAAACAATACCATGCCCGATTTATCAATACCAATACTGGCTTCTTTCAGACTATTGATAACGGCTTCGGCCCTTGTCTTTTCAAATATGATCTTATTAAGATTACTGTGTTCGAAATATTCCAGCCGCTCAGCCATGGTATTAAATGACTGTGCCATTTGTCCAAACTCATCGTGCCGTGTCAGATGCAGGCGGTGCCGGTAGTTTTTACGGCTGATCTCCTGCAGGCCTTCGGTGAGTTCCTGTATGGGCTGTGTGAGTATGGATGGAAAATTGTAGGCAAAGCTGATACCGATCAGTACCACCAGGCCCGCCAGCAGCGAGATATAGGTGAGCGTTTTATCGGCAGTGGCAGTGGCCCGGTTATTTTTTATTTCAATAGCCTGCATGTTCAACCGTAATACCTGCTGAATGGAAGCGCGCATGGCTGTAACAGCTGCTGTATCTGAGCCGGTACGCAAGGCCTCCAGCTGATCACGAATACTGCGCGTTGCCTCCTGCTCACCGGGCTCGGTCACATTATGCTCCTGCAGTTGCAACACACTATCCATTGCCGCCAGCGGCCTGCCGCCCGGCAACGAGGCATCAAGCAATTGCTGCAGGCTGTGGCAATAGTCGAGCGACTCATAATTATTTTTCAGAATCAGCGTGGCATCATTCTTCAGGCGCACGAGATTATATACGCCTACACCGCAGGAGAGCAGTACCAGCAGAAAAAGAAAAAAGCTGCCCAGGCGGATTCTGTTTCTGACACTTGTTATCATTAGGATAAAATTACCAGGTCTACGTCATTTTGTGATAAAGCTTTTAACAGCTGGCTAAAAAGATTGGTTTTCAGGATCACCTGCCAGAGCTTGATACGAGGTTTGCCGATACAGAGTGTGGTGATCTCTTTTTCCCGTATCATCCGCATGATGGCTTCCACCACATTATCTTCTTTTGCCTGAATCACTTCCGCACCCAGCTCTGTTGCGTTCTTAAAATTATTAATCAGGTGACGCTGAGCAGCCAGTGGTATCTTATCGGTGGCCTCGCGTGGGGTTTGCACATACAGTACGTACCATTTGCTATTGTAATAAGATGCCAGCCTGGCGGTTTTACGGATAATATGCTGGGCCATGGCATGATTGGACGAAATGCAGGCCAGCAGGTGTTCATGCCGCCAGGGTTTTTCGCGGGCAATGAGTTCATGATCGACCTTACGCTCCACCTGGCCGGCCACTTCTTTCAATGCCAGCTCACGCAATTGCAGTATCTGCTCAGGCTTAAAGAAATGCTGTAATGCCTGCTGTACTTTATGCTGCTCATATATCTTCCCTTCCTTGAGCCGCGTAATAAGGTCATCGGCGCTCAGGTCAATATTCACTACCTCATGAGCGATCTGCAGCAGTTTATCGGGCACACGCTCTTTCACTTCTACTCCGGTTATATCCTTTACCTCCTGGTTAATGCTTTCGATATGCTGGATGTTAACGGCAGTAATCACATCTATACCGGCCTGTAAAATATCCAGTACATCTTCCCAGCGTTTGGCATTTTTACTGCCGGGAATATTACTGTGTGCCAGTTCATCTACGATAACCACTTGCGGATGCATGAGCACTATAGCCTGTACATCGAGCTCTTCGAGTAATTTGCCTCGATAAAACGCAGTACGGCGTGGTACGAGCGGCAAACCAGCCACCAGCGCTTCTGTCTCGGGGCGACCATGCGTTTCCACATATCCGATACGCACATCTTTACCATGGCGCAAAAGACTATGCGCCTCCTGCAGCATGCGGTAAGTCTTTCCCACACCGGCACTCATGCCGATATATATCTTCAGTTTACCCCTGCCTGCAGCTGGTTGCTCAGCCGATGAATATGCTATGTTTTCCTGTCCGCTCATACAATATCAGTATACATTTTTCTGGTTAAAATGCGATAGCAGCTGATGCCGTAAACGACAAATTACTACTCACATATCCGTCATTCTTTGAGAAAATAGCATCCCGGCTGTTGAGCCAGCGCATCTCAAAACGCAACAGCGCCTGTGCAGAAGGGCTGTAGTCTGTATTGACCGACCAGCCTGTTGTTGCAAATCCATTTGTGCTGCCTGTGCTGACAATCACGCCATGCCTGTCGCGGAAATACTCACCGCGGGCAGCCAGGCACCATTGAGGGCTTAGTTTATACCGGACAATAGCCACGGGAGTATACCATACATGATAGCCACTACTGCCTTTTTCCTTTTGTTGTGTACCCAGATCAAACCCTGCGATCAATCCCAGCCGTGATGTAAGCTGAGCAATTCCATAAAGATTATGGTAAATGCGCCAGCGCCGGGTAGAATCGGGTGTATCGCTGCCGATAAAATTACTGTAGTTAAGCGTAAGCTTATCCGATGGTTTCACCTGCACCTGCGCACCCCAACTCATGAGCGAATTGCCATTGACCCTGGCTATGCGTTGCCACCCATTCAATGCCAGCAGTGCTATATTCCATTTTTGATTGACACTTGTATACCCCAGTCTGGCTCCGCTTTCGTAATAGGGAGAGTTTTCTGCTACCATACTACGCGTCAGTGTCCAGCAATCGCGGCTCACAGCCGATTCAAAACCGATATGCGAAGACATGATACCTGCATCGAGCCAAATCTCCCGCTTACGGCTCAGCTTTATGCCGGCGTTGGCTTCGAGCACATTTTTCCAGATACCCGGCTCCGCGGCATAGTTGGCATCCATATAGGTACCTGCTGCCAGGGCCAGATTAGCTCTTACCCGGTCTTCGCTGTAACTGGCTTTTAAAAAAGCCAGGTTTACCGTAAACTCGTTGTGCCGGTTATGGCTGTATAAAAAACCCGGACGCTTGTTATCCGCCGGGCGATTGGCATCATAGCTATAATAAGCTTCTACATAACCACTCCATTTAAGCGCAGGCGTTGTAGTGGTATCCTGCGCGCCGGTTGTCAATACGATTAGCAGGGATGCTATTGTAATACTGATTTTCATTGTACGTTCTTATTTTAACTGATCCAGTGCAATATTGAGTTGTAATACATTGATTGTTTCAGGTGCCAGTCCGGCCATGGGTTTCATAATATGTTTCTCTACCAGTTGCCGTACACTTGTTTCGGGCAGTTGACGCGCAGCCGCCACCCGCTTTACCTGTATATAGGCACCTGCAGGAGAAATATCCGGATCAAGGCCGCTGCCCGAAGCGGTAACCAGCTCTGCAGGAATCTCGCTGCGCTGCACAGCAGGGTTATGTATCAGGAAGCTGTCAATGCGATCTTTTACCTGCTGCAGGTAATCGGGGTTAGAAGGGCCTTTATTGGAACCGCCGGAGCCGGCTGCATTATAATTTACGGCCGAGGGACGACCCTGAAAATACCGGTCGCCGGTAAACGACTGACCAATCTGTTTGTAACCGACCACGCGGCCATTTGCTACAACTTTTTCTCCGTTACCGCCGCCCGGCGTCAGTTTACCGACGGCTGCAATCAGCAAAGGATAAGCCAGTCCCAGCAGTATTATCAATACGATGGTAAGGCGAAGTGATATCAATAGATTCTTTTTCATGATATTCTTTTTTTTTACATAAATAAACTGAGACAGATATCAATCAATTTGATACCGGCAAACGGAGCCAATATTCCTCCAATGCCATAGATAAACAGGTTGCGGCGCAGCAGGGCCGAAGCACCGATTGGTTTATAGGCCACTCCCTTTAAGGCCAGTGGTATCAGCAGCGGAATAATGATGGCGTTGAAAATAACAGCTGCGAGGATAGCCGACTCGGGGCTGCCGAGTTTCATAATATTGAGCGCCTGCAATGCCGGTATACTGCTGATGAAGAGTGCCGGCACGATGGCAAAGTATTTTGCCACATCATTGGCAATAGAAAAAGTGGTGAGTGTACCGCGTGTGATCAGTAATTGCTTTCCTATTTCCACAACTTCTATCAGTTTAGTGGGATCATTATCGAGGTCAACCATATTACCGGCTTCTTTGGCGGCCTGTGTACCGCTGTTCATAGCCACACCAACATCTGCCTGAGCCAGTGCTGGTGCATCGTTGGTTCCATCGCCCATCATCGCTACCAGTTTTCCGCCGGCCTGTTCACGCCGGATGTAATTCATCTTATCCTCTGGTTTGGCTTCGGCGATAAAATCATCCACACCGGCCACAGAGGCAATGTATTTTGCTGTAAGCGGATTATCACCAGTCACCATCACTGTTTTTACACCCATCCTGCGCAGGCGCTGAAAACGTTCCTGGATGCCGGGTTTGATAATATCCTGCAGTTCGATCACTCCTTTTACCTGATTGTTGACAGCCACTACCAGTGGTGTGCCGCCATTGGTACCAATATGCCGTACCCGCTCTTCAACGGCCGGATCAATGGAATAGCCAGCCTGTATTGCCTGTGCGCGAATGGAATCAAAAGCACCTTTACGAATACGGGTACCATCGGGCAGATCGGCTCCGCTGCTGCGCGTCTCTGCAGTAAAGGAAACAAACTGTGTATCTGCAGGTGCCTGTACCTGTATCCCTTCTTTGGCAGCCAGCTCGAGTATGGAACGTCCTTCGGGTGTTTCATCGGCCAGCGATCCCAATGCACTGTAGCGGATAAAAGCTTCCTCTTCGCCGGGCTGTGCCGGATAAAAATTGGTAGCCTTACGATTACCGATCGTGATAGTACCGGTTTTATCAAGCAACAATACATCCACATCACCGGCTGTCTCCACCGCCTTACCACTCTTGGCAATCACATTGGCACGAAGAGCACGATCCATACCGGCAATCCCTATTGCAGACAATAAGCCTCCAATAGTAGTAGGTATCAGGCATACGAATAATGAAATGAAAGCAGCAATGGTAATAGGCGTTTGCGCATAATCCGCAAAAGGCTTCAATGTAACACATACAATCACAAATATGAGTGTGAAGGATGCCAGCAAAATAGTCAGCGCTATTTCGTTGGGTGTTTTCTGCCGCGATGCACCCTCTACCAGTGCGATCATCCGGTCGAGAAAAGACTGCCCCGGTGCAGTAGTGACGCGTACCACGATACGATCGCTGAGCACTTTCGTGCCACCCGTAACAGAGGATTTGTCACCACCGGCTTCGCGGATTACAGGAGCAGACTCGCCGGTAATAGCCGATTCATCAATTGTAGCAATCCCTTCTTCTATCTCACCATCTATAGGTATCACATCGCCGGCTTCGCATACAAAGCGATCACCTACACGTAGTGCCGATGAAGCGACTGTTTCCAGCAACGATTCTCCATCAATCACAGCATTGCCAATTCTCCGGGCCGGCGTTTCTTCGCGTGTTTTGCGCAGGCTTTCGGCCTGCGCCTTACCGCGTGCTTCGGCCAGTGCTTCTGCAAAATTGCCAAACAAAACCGTGAGCAGCAGAATAAGAAAAATGACCATATTATACCAAAGCGCCCCCTGTGTAGTGTCGCCGGATACGACCTGGTACACACAAACCATCAGCATGACCAGCGTACCTATACCTACGGTAAACATCACAGGATTTTTAATCAGCAACCGTGGATTGAGTTTAACGACCGACTGAAGGAATGCTTTTCCCAACAATGCGGGATCAAATAATCGTATCTGATTTTTATCTTGTTTCATAACTATATTCATTTAATCATGGAGAAATACTCCGCCAGCGGTCCCAGTGCCAGTGCAGGAAAGAACGAAAGCGCATTTATAATAATGATTACGGCAAACGTGACCATCCCAAACGTCCAGGAGTCTACACGCAATGTGCCGGGCGATTCGGGAATAAACTTCTTGTTTGCCAGCAGACCAACTATGGCAACGGGGCCAATGATGGGAAGAAACCTGGCCAGTATGAGCACAAAGCCGGTGGTAATATTCCAGAACGGGTTATTATCCCCCAGCCCTTCGAATCCGCTGCCATTATTGGCGTTGGCAGATGTATACTCATACAGCATTTCAGAAAATCCGTGATACGACGGGTTATTGAGCCAGTTGCCCGGCTTTACTGCCCAGGCCATATCCGGGTGATGGGCGACCATATAAGCCGCCAGCGCCGTAAAAGCCTTAACCAGGAAAGCCGACAATAAAGTAACCAGCGCAGCTATCTTCACTTCGCGCGCTTCCACTTTATGTCCCAGCAACTCCGGCGTGCGTCCTACCATCAGTCCCGATATAAACACCGCAATGATCATATAGATCAGATAGTTGAGCAGGCCTACTCCGCAACCACCATAAAAAGCATTGATCATCATACCCAGCAATTGCGTAAGTCCTGCAACAGGCATACTGCTGTCGTGCATGGAGTTGACGGAGCCTGTAGAGATAATGGTGGTTACCACACTCCAGTAGGCAGAAGCTGCAGGACCAAAGCGTACTTCTTTGCCTTCCATAGCTCCTGTAGGCTGTTGTATACCAAGTTGAGCAATGGCGGGACTACCAGATGTTTCCGCCAGCATATTGGGGATGACCAGGCAAAGCATGCCCACCGTCATCACCGTAAAAATGATCAGGGCCAGCCGGCGGCGATTGATATAAAAGCCCAGTGCGAAGATCATGGCAACGGGTATCAGTACCTGCATCACCAATTCAAGCATACCGGTAAAATAGTTAGGGTTCTCGAATGGGTGAGCCGAATTGGTACCAAACCAGCCGCCGCCATTTGTACCGAGGTGTTTGATGGCGATCATACCGGCAGCGGGCCCACGCGACACCTGCACTGTGTCGCCCTGCAGAGTGGTAATCGTGTCTTTACCTTCAAAGCCCGAGGGCGTACCATTTACAGCCAGCAGTACCGCGCCAATTATACAAAGAGGTAATAAAATGCGGGTAACAGAGCGCACAAACAACATCCAGAAATTGCCCAGGTTTTGCGTAGTGCGGTGCTTCAATCCATTAAATACCGCAATAAGCGCGGCCAGACCAGTAGCAGCACTCACAAATTGCAGAAAAGTAATCACGAGTAATTGCGTAAGGTAGGTAAGTCCCGTTTCACCGGAGTAATGTTGCAGGTTACAGTTTACGAGAAAGCTGATGGCTGTATTAAAGGCGAGATCGGGTGTTTGTCCCGGGTTGCCATCGGGATTGAGTGGCAGCTTACCCTGTACTATCAGCATGAGCATGGCGTATACCAGCCAAAGCATATTAATAGTCAGCATTGCTTTCAGAAACTGTTTCCAGTTCATAGGTTGCAGCGGATCGATGCCGCTGATACGATACAGCAGCCGCTCCAGCGGCGCCATAAAATCGGTAATGGTTTTCTGGCCGGCATATACCCTGGCCACATATCTGCCCAATGGATAGGCCAGCAGCAGCGTGACCAGAAAGGTGGCGATCACGGCCATTATTTCACCTGTCATACATCAGAATTTTTCAGGTTTAATCAATACATAAATCAGATAGCCAAATACGGCCACTGATAAAATCAATAAGAGGATCATCATTGTTTTCAGATTTTTTCGAACCAGTCAATTGTTTTATAAAAGAGCCAGAAGCAGAGCAGCCCTGAGCCCAGTAAGAGGATAGTAAGCATGGCAGATTGTTTTAAATGATTGAATGCGTAAACAACCTGCATCTGGCAAAGCAGGTACCAGTAAAGCAGGCATCTGTAAAAAAAGCGGGAAATGCAGGTCTGTCGGGCATTACAGCTTTTTCTGCCAATGCGGACAAGTACAGAGCAATAAAAAAAACCTTCTCATTTTGAGAAGGTCCTTATCAGATTGAGCGGGGATCAGCGTATCTGGTATTCTTCCATTTTGCGGTAAAGCGTGGCTAGGCCAATCTCCAGCAAGCGGGCTGCTTTGGCCTTATTGCCCTGCGTGAAAGCAAGTATCTTCCGGATATGCATCTTTTCCACGGCGGCGAGCGATAAGCCGGGTTGGCTATTGCCAGCCTGTTGTATTTCATAAGGCAGGTGTTCGGGTTTTATCTCCCCGTCGTCCATGAGTACCAGTGCACGCTCCAGCACATTTTTCAGCTCACGGATATTTCCTTTCCAGCCATATTGCTGCAACAGCCGGAGCGCTGCCGGTGTCAACAGGCCACCGCGTCCGCCTGTTTTTATTTTCAGTTGCTGCAACAGGATATTGCATAAAGCCGGTATATCGTCGGGCCGTTCGCGCAACGGAGGCAGGGCAATGCTGAATATATTGAGACGATAAAAGAGGTCTTCACGAAAAGCGCCTTCTTCTATCTGCTGCTGCAAAGAACGATTGGTGGCAGCTATTATCCTTACATCGGCTTTGGAAATACGGCTATCACCTACTTTGATGTATTCACCATTTTCCAGCACGCGCAGCAGTTTGGCCTGCAGGTCGGTTTGCATTTCCCCTATCTCATCCAGGAAAAGAGTGCCACCGCCTGCCAGCTCTATCAATCCTTTTTTGTCTTTTACGGCTCCGGTAAAAGCGCCGGCTTTATGACCAAACAATTCACTTTCGAGCAACTCGCGGCTGAAAGCGCTGCAATTGATCGCTACAAAAGGCTTTCCTGCCCGCTTACTGCCGGCATGAATAGCCTGGGCAAACACTTCTTTGCCGGTACCTGTTTCTCCTAATAATAAAACGGTACTGTCGGTGCCGGCAATACGGCGGGCCATTTCGCGTGCCTGGCCGATAGCGGCGCTGGATCCGGCAATGGTCTCAAAACTTACCGGTCTCTCCGGAGTCATATCAGCAACAGATTTGCGTTGCTGCTGCACCTGTTCCAGTGCCTGGTGCAATAAAGGAATGATGCGGTCATTATCATTTCCTTTTACGATATAATCAAATGCCCCGTTTTTGATAGCCTGTACGCCATCCGCAATATTTCCATAAGCTGTAAGCAGGATAACCGGCACACCGGCCTGGAGTTGCCGGATATTTTTCACAAAATCAACGCCATTACCATCGGGTAGCCGCACATCGCAGAGTACAGCATCTGCCTGATGCAATCGGAGCCAGTCTGTAGCCGCTTTGAGACTCCCCGCCTCGGCTACGGCAAACCCTTCCAGACCGATTATACGGCCCAGCAGCTTACGCAATTGCTCTTCATCATCGATCAGTAATATGGTTGCAGGCATAATACAAAAGTATAAAGAGTATAAGAAGTTTAAAGAGTTCTTTATACACTTTAAACTCTTTATACCCCTTATACCCTTTAAACACCAGTCTGATGACAGAAAAAAAACAGTTTTCCATGTTGAAAACACCGCGGTTATTTCCTTTCTGCTGAGTAATGTTGCTGTCTAAAACCTTAAATCATGAAAACAAGAAAAAACAACTATCGCCGGCCATTCATGGCAAACGGCCAACCCGGCCGCAATCATTCCTTTCAATCAAAAAACGAGCCTGTGGAAATGAAAGAATTCAGTGGCTTTATACGTACCGACCTGGGCTCTTTCCTGTCAGCTCTTGCCGGTTCCTCTCCTGAGGGCGGCACCGGTGCGCCCTGCCCCATTCATTTTGCGGGCAACAGTGTAAACATGGGGCCGATCGTTTGCTGCCGCTGCGGCGAAAGCCAGCCTGTATCAGCAGCGCATAATGCACAACTTATAACAGCCTACGAAAAGCTCCTGGTCAACAGAGATGAAGAGATCAAACAATTGAAACAGCGCATTCAAAAGCTCGAAAAAAAGATAGCGCTGGAAGAATCGGGTGTTATCTTCTGATGACGTTTCTGCAAACCGGGTTTGCGGGTTATTCGGTTATTTCCGGTCAAATCAGTTCAACTGCTGATGTGGGTCATAGATGCCTGTGCTGAGAATAGATAGCTTCGATAAAAAATGACATCATATCATATGCAGACAAAGACAGTAAATACTGTACTGGAAACAATATATACACGGCGGGCCGTACGTAAGTTTAGCGAGCAGGCAGTGGCAGACGATGTGCTCGGGCAGTTGCTCGATGCCGGACGCATGGCGCCGTCTGCATTCAACAGTCAGCCGTGGATATTCAGGATAGTCCGCAACCCGGTTCTTATCCAACAACTTTCTTCCGCAATTGGTCATTATGCGCTGAAGGAGGTCTGGAAAAACGGGCCGAGGGCAGTCATTTCCGCCATCCGTTCGATGTTTCACTTTGTGCGTACGCTGCGCCATCACCATCCGCATGATCATGTATTTTACGGCGCTCCTGTCGTCATCTTTATAGCAGGACCACGCAATAGCGAGTGGGCACCGCTTGACATCGGCATGTGCGCACAAAATATCATGCTTGCGGCCACCGCACTTGGTCTTGCCAGCTGCCCTATCGGGTTTGGCAAATACATAACGCATACAACCTATTACGAACAATTAAAACTTGGACCAGACGAAATAGTGTATCTTTCTATTGCAATAGGGTATGCCGCAGACGCACCTCCGGTCACATCACGTATAACAGACAATGTGCAATACATAGACTGAAATGTATCGTCACAACAGCTATAAGCAACCGGCCTAACTTAAACTTTCCTATGCCGATACAAACATACTGGCAGTTATCAGTCCCGGAAGCACTTGCAGCGCTGCACTCCGGCCAGCAGGGTCTGTCTGAAACCGAGGTTCAGCAAAGACAACAGCAGTACGGCAGCAATGTCATTAATGAACGAAAAAAATATAGCGGACTAAACCTTTTTCTGAACCAGTTCAAAACGCCTGTCACTCTTCTGCTGATACTGGCCGCAGGCCTGTCTCTCACATTAGGTGAAATGATAGACGGCATCATCATACTCACCATCATTTTTATAAGCAGTGCTTTGGGATACTGGCAGGAGAAAGGAGCCAGCAATGCGGTAGAAGAATTGCTGAAAATGATTGCCGCAAACTGTACCGTTTACCGCGAAGGCATACAACAACAGAAAACCATCGAATCGCTGGTTCCCGGCGACATCATAGAACTCAGCGCCGGCTCTTTGATACCGGCAGACTGTCTCCTTATCAGCAGCGACAACCTCTTTATTGACGAAGCCACTTTTACCGGCGAAACCTATCCCGTAGAGAAATCAGTAACGCAACTGCCGGCTGATACACCTTTTGCCAGGAGGTGTAATTGTGTTTTCCTGGGTTCGCATGTGGTAAGTGGCAAAGCCCGCGCACTGGTTATTCATACAGGACGCAGCACCGAACTTGGCCGGCTGTCGGGCAGGCTTCTTCATAAGCGAACCGATACCGAATTTGAACGAGGCATCCGCCGCTTTGGTTATATGCTGATGGAGATCACACTTGTACTGGTACTGATCATCTTTGCCATCAACGTATTTCTGCACAAACCCGCACTGGACTCCTTTCTGTTTTCACTTGCCCTTGCAGTAGGCCTTACTCCACAGTTGCTTCCCGTAATCGTTTCTATTAACCTGGCACGCGGGGCCACAAGAATGGCGCACAATAAAGTGATTGTAAAACGGCTTTCTGCCATACCTGATTTCGGAAGCATTACCGTTTTATGTACAGATAAAACCGGCACACTTACCAAAGGCGAAGTGACCGTAAAAGATACATTGGGCAGCCTGGGTCAGCATAGCGAAAAAACACGCCTTTACAGCTGGTTAAATGCCAGCCTGCAACAGGGCTTTCATAACCCCATTGATGTTGCACTCAACAAGCTGTATGAAGCAGCACCGGGCCGCTATGAGCTCCTTACAGAGATACCCTATGACTTTATCCGCAAACGGCTAACCGTACTGGTCGGCAACGAAGGGTCGCAAATAGCCATCACCAAGGGAGCCCTCCTATCGGTAACCACCGTCTGCTCCTTTGCCGAAATGCCCGACGGACAGATTATTTCTATGGCCGACTGCCAGGAGCAGATCATGTCTGCCTATCAGGAAAACTCTCAACTGGGTTATCGCGTTCTTGGCCTTGCCTACAAAACAGGCCAGTCCGCTGATTCTTTTTCACGGGATAGTGAAAAAGAAATGATCTTTTTGGGCATGGTAACACTCTATGACCCACCCAAACCCGATGTAATTGATACGATTCATGAATTGCAGGATCTGGGCGTTTCGCTTAAGCTGATTACCGGCGACAACAAACTTGTGGCAACCAGCCTGATGAAACAGATTGGCTATAAAGACCCGGTTGTACTTACCGGACAGCAACTGGCCAGCATGAGCAATGCGGCGCTGCAGCAACAGGTGCTGCAGGCGCAGGTATTTGCAGAAGTGGAACCCAATCAGAAGGAACGTATCATTCAATCGTTGCGCCAGGCTGGCCTCACCGTTGGTTTTATGGGCGATGGCATCAATGATGCGCCTGCCCTGCACGCGGCTGATGTGGGCATCTCTGTCAATACAGCGGTAGATGTTGCCAAAGAAGCAGCCAGCGTCATCTTACTGTCTCCCCAGCTGCATGTGCTGAGCAATGGTATTAAAGAAGGACGATATGCTTATGCCAATACCATGAAATACATTTTTATGGCCACCAGTGCAAACTTTGGCAATATGTTCAGCATGGCCGGAGCTTCGCTTTTCCTCCCATTTCTCCCACTGCTGCCCAAACAAATATTACTCACCAATCTGCTGACAGATTTTCCCGAGATGACGATTGCCAACGACCAGGTAGATGAAGCCGCATTACAACATCCCACGCGGTTTGACCTTGGTTTCATCAGGCGCTTCATGCTTATTTTCGGATTGCTGAGCTCCATTTTCGACTACCTCACATTCGGATTGCTGATCTTTTTATTGCAGGCCAGCGAAACTTTTTTCCGTACTGCGTGGTTTACAGAGTCTGTCATCTCTGCCTGTCTTATTGTACTGGTAATACGGACGAGAAAACCATTTTTTCAAAGCCGGCCGGGCAAATCTCTTTTACTGACTACACTCGCAGTAATAGCTGCGGTGTTGCTGCTTCCTTACCTGCTGCCTGTGGAGTTAATGAATTTTAGTCCCCTGCCGCCTGTTTACCTGGCTGGAATCGCCGGTATCATTCTTGCATATGTAGGGTGTGCAGAATTAATGAAACGCTGGTTTTACCATCAGCTGGCACGGTCTGTGAAAAAGTAAGGCGGCTACAGCAATGCCGGATTATCTGGCTTGAGCAGTGCAAGCAATTGCTCTTTACCGGTCATGGCTGCTTTATACCCCCGCTCAAACAACTCGTCGGCACGACTGAAATCAAACATACCGCAATCACTTAAGGGTGGCTCTACCAGCCAGTGGCAGGCGCTTAGTTTGGGTTGCAGCGAGGCAGCTATTGCCATATGAAAACACTTCTCCAGTACATTGAGCTTGCCGGGCTGCAATAATGTAGCAGTTTCATCTGCCAGCCGGTTTACATGACTGCCGAGTATCAGCGTGCAGTTGGGCAATAATGGTTCGCTGGGAAAATTGTTGAGTAAGCCGCCATCCACATACAGGTTGCCGTTGATATTGACAGGTTCAAATACCACCGGCACCGCAGCCGATGCCAGTATAGCCGATGAAAGTGAACCGGTATGCAACACTGCGCTGCGATGGTGTGTATAATCGGTAGCAGTGATGTAAAGGGGAATCTTCAGTTTCTCAAAACTGTCTTCGGGCAGGTATTTTCGCAACAACTGCGCGATGGTTTGCATGGAGAAAAAGCCCGATTTGCGAAGGGAGAAATTGCTCCAGCCAAAATAGGAGCTCTTTTTCCACATAGCCAGAATAGCCTGCGGGCTGTGACCGGCAGCATAGAGGGCGCCGGCAATAGCTCCGGCACTCACACCTGAAATTGCCGAAGGATGAACGCCGCATTCATCAAGCATTTGCAATACGCCCAGGTGGGCAAAGCCTCTGGCTCCCCCGCCACTTAATACAAGTCCGACCCTGATCATACCCCAAAGAAAAATAAAAACTGCCTGTATACCTAACCGGACAGCAGTTCGCTCCAAAACATACTACCGGCCCTGTTAACATCCTTCTCCTGCGCTGCAAACAGGTTTAAAAGAAAAAGCCCCGCAGAGCGGGGACTTTTCCGGAAGAATCGATTCAAGTAAATTTGAATAACAATAGCAATGTAGATTACAGCTGCTGGCAAAACAAGTTTTTTTACACTAAAAAAATGAATTTAATACACTGATCATTTGCGTAAGCAGATGCACTTAGCACACACCTCCTCAAACCATTAGCATTTTTCTTTCTTTATACTTTTTTCTCCTGCCTGCGTTGTATTTTGCCTGCATATCTTTTTAATATGAGCCAACTTTTAAAAGATCTGTATACAAACGATTTTCTCAACAGCTTCGCCGGTTACCTTCAACAGGAAAATAAATCGGTTTCGCCGGCACAATTTACGCGGCAGGTTATGGCAGGCAACTGGAGCGAACTGGAACTAAAGCAGCGCATGAAACGCATCACCACGGTACTGCACCAGTACATGCCTGCTGAATTTGGAGCCGCCAGCCAGGTATTGTTGCAACTGATCGAACGTCTGGAAGCGGATGGTTTCAGAGGCAGCAGCATTGAATTTATTTTCCTGCCCGATTATATCGAAACATATGGCATTGATGACTATACTGCAGCTGTAGCTGCTATGGAACGATGCACCTGCTTTATGACCTGTGAATTTGCCGTACGTCCATTTCTGAAAAAATATGGCATGCGTATGGTAAAACAAATGGACCGCTGGAGCCGTCATGCACATGCCCATGTACGCAGGCTGTCATCTGAGGGCATGCGCCCACGCCTGCCCTGGGCAATGGCGGTTGATTTCCTCAAAAAAGACCCTTCCTGCATCATCCCTATTCTGGAAAGACTTAAAAACGATCCGGAAGAATTTGTACGTCGCAGCGTTGCCAACAATATCAACGACATTGCCAAAGACCATCCCGATACCGTGCTGAAACTGATACGCGAATGGAAAGGTTTTTCTGAGCAGACAGACGCCTTACTGAAACATGGTAGCCGCACGCTTTTCAAAAAAGGCCACCCTGAAGTATTGAAACTGTTCGGATGGGGTAATAATAAAGATATACAGCTGCAATCATTTACTCTTCCGAAGGCCAGTGTAAAAATCGGAAATGCGCTACCCTTCAGCCTGCAGCTTCGCAACAAAGCCACAAAACCACACGCAGCCCGCATCGAGTATGCTATTTATTACCGGCTCAAAAAGGGTGATTTCGGTAAAAAGGTATTTAAGGTCAGCGAAACCAGTATTGCCCCCGGAAACAGCCTGCTGATAGAACGACAACACAGTTTTCGCCCTATCACCACCCGCGTTTACTATCCGGGTGCACATGAAATATCAATCATTGTGAATGGCGTGGAACTGGATCGCAAACCGTTTAAATTACTGAAATAATATCAGCGTACCTGCCGCTGCAGCCACTTATAAGCAGCCTGCACGGTAGGGTCTGCCTGCGGATTTTCGAAATCGTCTTTTGCACTGTTTATATATACCCGTGGAGCTACTGTTCCGCTTTTTAATACTTTTTTCTGTGCGTTGGCCATGTAATTGACGGTAAGCAACAGGTATCCTTTGTTGTGCACGACAAAACCGTTGGTAGCATTTCCCACACCTGTGCTGGGTTCGCCAAACAACCTTGTGCGGGCGCGGGTGGTAAATGCGAGTGCCATAATCTCGCCGGAGCTGGCTGTACCGGGTCCGATAAGAACCGCCACCGGTACTTTTCTGTTTACAACGCAGCTGCGGTCAGGGATAGCGGCCTGCTGGTATTGAAGCGTAGCCTGGCTGGTATCGGCCGGTAATATATGGCCGGAGGCATCGGCTGCCAGTGGTTTATTTTCATCACCGGCGAGCAGTCGTATGACCTGCCACATAGGTTCACTGTTGCCACCGTTGTTCATACGCAGGTCAATGATATAAGCTTTGGGATTAAATGCAGCGAGTTTACATAGAGAGTCCATCAGCAGATTGGCCCACTCTTTCATCTTTGCCTGATTGCTGCCGATAAGTACGGCAGGCATTTTATAATAAGCGATGCCGCCGTCAAGTATCGCCAGTTTTACAGCTCTCGGTTTTTTATAGGCCGCCAGGATACCAGCACTCATGATACGCCCGGGAGCCGGATTCCTGGACCGGAACGAACTATCAAGCCCTCCATACATACCATGATAATCCTTCAGCTGATCAAATACCCAGATCACCAGTTCATCAGCCGCACGGGCATCGTTTACTCTGGCCAGCCGCGCCTGCACGGTATCTTTCACCCGCTGCCAGTCAACTTTATTGCTATATAAAGACTCCCGCTGCATGACAGACACACACTCCTGTACATACAGGCGTAAACTATCGGCAGACTGAGCCTCTGCAAAATGAAGTGAGGCAATAAAAAGGCCAAGGATAAAGAATAAACACTTTTTCATGGATGCAAAATGCCATTTAATAGCTTTGTAATACCCCGCTGCCTGTATGAGCTGTCATAAATACTGTATTGGCTGTGGGGGACGGTGGGCGGTGGACAGTGAACAGTGGACAGTTGACAGTTGACAGTTGACAGTTATACTCTCCATCGTCAAATCTTCAAATTTTCAAATCACTAGTGTCCGGGGAAAATAAAAAGGTAGCCTTTTTTCGGAAAGTTATCGTCCATCCTTTACTGTTGAATTGAAGTATTCGGTACCGGTCCGGACGCGCAGCGTCCTGACCGAACGGTTAGACAGGAAATGATCGGGTAGTTTACTGTCTTTATGAAACGGTCTCCAGGTCTTGCACCTGTTTTTAGTTCCGTTTTTTTGCCTCCACAGCCGGCGGCAAACCACAAGAATAAAATAAGGGAATAAGGTAGGGAAATGTGCTGGTTTGCTAATGTGCCAGCGTGCTAATCACCCGCATTGCTTTCTTCGCAACCTGAATACGACAGGGAAATAGCAATAAAATAGTTCGCACACTGTACTGAAATACCAACAATGTTACAGGGGGGCTTGCTTTTCCCAAAGCCTGCAAAAGCATCTGTATAAATCTGATTATCAAATTTCTTTATTGGACGCATTTATTTTCCCCGGACAACAGTGATTTTCAAATTTTCAAATCCATTAGCACATCAGCACATTCCTTACATTAGCATCACCTCTTCCACATCCAGTATCCGCCCACAATCAACAGTACCATTATTCCCGCTATCCACCACCAGATTGAGAGGGAGCTGGTAAAGTCTACAGTGACGGCATCTCCCATGAGTACCAGTCCGGCCCAGTAGGCGGGTGCCAGCGTACGTCCTTTGCTGGCCTGCAGGTAATCGAGTTTGGCTTTTTGCAGGGCTTCGTTGGCGGCCATGCCTTTCCGCATGTGGGCAATCATGGCTTCTGTGATCTGGCTGCTTGATCTTTCATCGATGCCCCAAAGTCCCATTACGATACTCTTACTGCCGGCATAATTAAACGCATGCGCCAGCGAAACCATTCCTTCACCATCCTGGTAGCCCGGTCGGCCGGATTCGCAGGCCGTAAGCACGGCCAGGTCTGAAGCTACATTACACCCATAAATATCGGCAAGGTATAACGAATTGCTGTCGGGCCGCTCTGGTTCTTTGGAGAAGATCAACCGCGAACGGTCTGGCATCTGGTTGTTGTATTCGGCATGAGTACCGATATATAAGATCTTATGTCCGGCAGCCTGCGACCGGAAGCGGGTGAGTGTAGATGAATGATCGGTATAAGCATCGCCACCGAGCAGGCGGCTCAGCCTGCGTGCCAGTTTTACGGTGCTGGGTTGTGGCAGTAAGGAAAGATACTGCCGGTCTACTCGTACAGAGTCGCCGACCCGCTGGCGGTAAGCCTGTTTATCCTTATCATCAAAACCCGGCACAAAAGCAATATAATTTTTCTGCAAAGCCTTTTCCTCTGCAGCCTGTCTGCCTACCAGCATCAGACTGTATTGATAAGAAATCACATGCTTTGCCAGCAAACTGCCCTGTGCCAGTTGTGCGTATTGCTGTAAAGGAGCGGGTGTGAGCATTTCAAAACTGAGCGAATAAAGCACAGCATCGGGAATAATTACGACCTGCCGGTTACGGATATGTGCCGCAATAGGCTGCCAGAGATCCTGATACAATTCATGCAGCAATTTGCCCGGAAGAGTATCGCTGGTGTTTAACTGCACCAGTGTGGCGATACGTTTGCTGAGCGCAGGGGCTTGAAGATCTGTCAACACCTGTTGGTCCTTATCAATCACCAGTGCACGCAGGCTGTCGCCATCTGCATAATAACGCACCACTGTAACACCCGCAGGCAGGGTGGCGCGGATGGAAGTCAGACCTCTTTCCTGCGAAGCATAGCGCATCTGGTAATATCCCGGATACTGAACCCTGATTTTATCGAGATAAGATTGCCAGGCCTGTGCCGCTTTGAGATAACGATCAATCTGTAGTGAGTCGGCACCGGCCAGTTGCAGCGAAACAGCTATTTCCGCTTTCAGCTTTTCTTCTTCCGTTTGTATAGCTGGCGGCAGGTTGGCAAACCGTATAGCAGCGGCTTTGTTGAGACGATTACGGATTCGTGAATATAAAGCAGACTCATACAGATCAACATATTTATCGAGATGCTGTGCCGTACCGGTGAGTTTGTAAAGCTCCATTTCTACCTGGCGGGCAAAACCATAGATGGCAGCATTCTCTGCAATCAGTACCTGTACGCTTTCTGCATCATCAATGAGGCCTTTGCGCTGTTCGAGAATATTAATAGCATCCTGCATACGGCGCGAAACACGGTTCAGAAATGCCGTATCATGTACCGGTTGCATGGCATACATCGCCTGCTGGTTGATGAGTATGGCTCTGGGTATCTTAAACTGCATACGCGCAGAATCTATCGGCGTGGAAGCTCTGGTCAGGTATTGATTCAATACATCGATTGCCTCGTTGCTGTATTTTAAAGTTTCAGGATAACGATGTGCCAGATAGTAAATCTCGCCCATATTGAGCAGTTGGTTAAACATAGCCTGCGAAGGCCCCTCCTGCACGGAACGTACATAGCCAAGTGTTTTATCCAGAATGGCCTTTGCTTTTGCAAACTGGTTGTTGGCCGCATAAAATTTGGCCGCATTGCTCAAAAAGTCTAGATAAATATTATCATATTCATCGCCATACCCTGCTGCATAGGCTTTTTCACTTGCGGCATAGTACATACTCGCGGCTTCCGGTTCTCCTTTTGAGGCAGCTACCATCGCGAGCGTATAGTAGGCATCGCCTTCCCAGTACAGAAAATCCCCTTCGGCTGCTTTTAGTTTTGCCAGGCCCGACTTAATGAATGCTTCGGCTTTCTCAAATTCATTCATGTTATTGTAAAGCTGTCCCAGCAGAATTTCTGAAATAAAAATACCGCTATGCCCTTCGGGTAATTCATTTTTCTTCTGTTCATACGAATATAGCAGCAGGTCGCTGGCCCTTTTATAATCACCCAGTTCGCGGTACAATCCGGCCAGGTTATCAATGCCTTCATAAATGCCGCTTTTCACACTTGCTTTTTTCTGGCTTACAGTAGAGTCGCGCACATAGCTATACATGTTCTGAATAGAGCTCTGCATAGTCTGAATAGCTGCTGTGGTATTACCTTCTGCCCCGTATATGGCTGCCAGGTTGTTCTGAATGATCGATGGCCGGTAATATTTATTCTGCGGTGTGGCCGGCATTTTATTCAACGTAACCAGCGCCTGATTAAAAAACAAGGAGGCGCTATCGTATTTCAATGCGTACCACATTACTGTACCCATAGCGTTTTGGGTGAGATAAAGGTCTTCGGGAGTAGTGCGGGTATTGGTGGTTCTGATGGCGTTGGAAAGCCGGTATTCGGCAGCCGCTTCTGGGAGCATTCCCATCCGCTGCAGGCAGGTACCGATATTGTAATGCAGGCGGGCAACTTCGAGTGTATCAGGCAACTGCAGGCGCCGCTCGCTGATGAGTGCAGTCTGATACTGATCGAGTGCCAGTCTCGTTTGTCCCAGCGTATTAAAATAATCTGCTGCTTTTACATGCATATTAACCCGCAACTCAGGTACACCCGACAGAGCAACTGCCGTATCAATGAAGCGCTGTATGTGTTGAACCGCGCCGGGCAATTCATTCTGAGCAAATCCTATTTCACCTGCCAGTTCTGTTTCCGATGACAGCGAATCCAGCTGTTTATTCCGGATCAGATAAGTGGCCCTTTCCAGAAAAAGCCGGTTGGCAGTTTTAATATCTTTTCCCGACAGCGCTTCTTTAATGGCGGCAGCAGAGGGCACAGGCTCCTGTGCCAGCAATGGCAGTAACAGCAGCATTGCCAGAGCAGCTGCCAGACCAGTAAGTTTCCTCATGGTTTATTTATTGAGTTGGTGGATCAGCTCTTCTTTGCCCGGCTGCGATGACCGGTCTATATATCCGATGGCCTCCTGTTCTCTGCCGCTTCGTATCAACAACAACCCGTAATACCAGCTGGCCTCTTTATAAAAAGCCCGGCTGGCATCCGCCGTCAGCGGCCGTAGCAGATTTGCGGCACTATCATATTCATGCATGGCCTGCCAGGCCATTCCCAGAAAATAACGAACCGTATCAGCCGATGGTGTTGCTAACAACAACGGTTGCCACTGCTCAATTGCTTGTGGGTACTCTTCATTCTTATAAGCCACCATGCCATGCTCAAAGGCATAGGCGGTTGCCGGCCCCATAGCCGTAAGCAAACCGGGATCGGGTTTATAATAAGCCTGATATAGTTTCTCCGAACCGGATGACCCCGTGGTCAACCACCAGATGCCCGCGCCAAGCAGCAACACGGCTGCGGCGGCTGCCGACCATCGCCATAGCTGGTGTATTATGGCCTGCTTCTTTACAGGTGGCTGAACCTGGCTCCATTCTTTATGATATTGCTGCAACTGCTCTTTCAATACCGCTTCCTGCACACCCAGCAACAACACCCGTGCTTCTGCTACACGGGCAGCCAGAGCCTCATCTGCCTGCAACCGCGCTTCGAAAGCGGCTGCAGCATCAGGAGGCAACTGCCCTTGCAGGTATTGCTCTATCAGATCCCAGTCTTCGGGAGGTATGTGCATTTGTTCATTCATGGGTTGAACCCGGTTTATTCATTTGCAGTAACCCGCGCAGTTTCTGCAGACATCGGTATTTATTATTCTTTGCCGTTGCTTCAGTCCATCCAAAAAAGGAAGCTATTTCCCGTAATGGTTCTTTTTTAAAATAAAATCTCCCCAGCAATTCACGGCAGTTTTCTCCCAATTGGGGAAATGCTGCACGCACTGCCGCAGTCTGCATGGCCAGGTCTTCCTGTCCGGGCTCCTCCATTACCAGTTCCGACGGCCAGTCCTGCAATGCTACCAGCCTGCGTCCCTTGCGGCTGCGAAGCTGATCGATCCATTTAAACCGCGCTACCTGAAACAGGTAAGCCGAAAATTCCTTTTCAGAAACAGGTAGAAAACGGCTCGTCTGCACGGCACGCCATACTGCCAGAAAAGCCTCCTGGTAGAGGTCACCTGCATCGTCTGCAGTGCCACTGTTTTTAAGCACCAGCGTGGTAACCCCACCCACATTATCCTGGTACAGCTTTTTCAGCACAGCAGCTTCATTACACTGAATCTGCTGCGCAAGTAGCGGAACGGTAGAGATTTTGTCGGCCTGTTGCTGCATGTATCCGGGAAATTACTCCAAGATAGCCATTTTGCCCGTTTCGAATCGCGTTTAGCCCGGTTTAACAGCAACAAACGGGATGCTTTTCTCTTAATCGTAAAAAAGTAAAAACGTCATCAATCCCATAATTCTTTTTGTTCCTGATACAATTCATCCGCTTTTCTGAAGGGTTCACCCTGTCAGCTATTCTTTTTTAACCGCTTATCGGGCAAATTGTGCCAAACCTTTCTATGAAGAAAATAACTGCCTTACTAATCCCTGTCATCCTGCTTTCGGCCTGCCGTGAAAACAACCCTCCACCACCTCCGCCACCAACTTCCTACGATGTAATCACTACAGGCGTGCTGATTGATATAAATACCCCGTCGATCAAACCCGGATACTGGGTCGGAAAAGAGTGGCATGCCCTGCAGGCCGATAACACGCAGCAGGCCTTTCCCTATGGCCTGACCAGGCATGCACAATCACTAATCATAGCAGGAGGATATGAAGGAGAACACCCGCAGACAGGCAATAACATACTCTTACCATGCATCTGGCGCAATGGCCTTATGATAAAACTACCGGTAAGTGAACTTTCCGTAACAGATCGTTGCAGTGCTTCTGATGTTGTCTGGTACAACGATGCGCTGTATGTGCTGGGTGATGCAGACCTGGAGCCCGTTATCTGGAAAATCGATGGTGAGCAATACAGTATCATTCCCCTGCCAAAAAACCAGCACGTCACCGGCCGCAGAAAAGGATCCAACCTTATCATTTGGAATGACCGCCTCTGCTTTGCAGGTAATGAACAAAAACAAACTGGCGATGGCCTTACTTATAGCGCCGGTTACTGGTCAGTAGGTCACGATGATCACCCTTCCTTTACAACAATTCAGGACAATCTCGGCTACGCACTCTGCTTCGCCATAGCAGCCCGGCAGGACAAACTGGTGATCACCGGTGAATATGGCGAAACCGGACAGAACATACTACCGGCTCTATGGACAGGCACCGGACTTCACCTGCTCTCACAACAGTTGCAACCAAACACACAACGAACCAACGAGGTAATGATTGATGCAAAAGAAAATATCTGGCTCAACATACTCGATATTCAGCCGCAGTACAAACCCCTGCTTTGGAAAGCGCGGTTAAGTGGTACGAAAGAGCTCATTAGCCCCGACATACCTGCACAGGCCACTGGCTTCTGCCATAACCTGGCTACCTGTGACGATCAGATAGCCTATGCCTATACTTATATGTATGAAGGCAAGCGGCACGCATGTGTTAAAAGTAATGATGGCACAGACACCCTTGATCTGAAAAATCAATCAGACGTGACCCTTTACCGGACCGCTATTTTTCCCCGATAAATTATCCTGTTAAGGTTTGATCATAAGCAGGCGGCTGTCTGTTTTATTTTCTGTGGTTATCCTGACCACATAGACGCCCGGTGGCTGCTGATGCATGTCAACGAAATGCTGAAACTGCGGTTGCGGCAGTATGCCGGTATAACAAACATGCCCCAGGCTGTTTAATATAGTTACCTTCCGCAAGGGTTCTTCTGATTTCAGCATGATCCGTCCATTGCCGGGATTGGGATAAATGGTAAATACTACTTTTGACACATTCAATGCAGATTTAAGGACCGATGAATAGCTTATTTTGCCATCAGCATCTACGCAGGCAATACGATATAGTCCATCGTTGAGAGGATGCAGGTCTGTATACCTGTAGTTATTTTTTTGTTCGCTGTAATGCATGGCTGGTATGCTATCAAGAGAATGCCAGCTAACCATTTGCGGCGACTTGCGTTGTATGATAAACCGGCTGGTATTTTCTTCAGACAATGTTGCCCAGCTCAACTCTTTTTTATTACCAATAGGTTTTACTTCAAAATCAACCAGGCTTACGGGCAATACTGTAGTGAAATAGTGAACAACGATCGATATATTATCGACCTGTGCATACTGCGTGAGTGATAACACACCGGTACGAAGCCGGGCCGAAAAAGCCAACCCAAAATTACCTGCATTTATCTCAGCAGGGCTCCAGGTGGTGCCCCATAGTGAACCTGAGCCCCCATAGGTTGCCAGGCCATCGGAAGCAGACCAGCTGGAACCCGATGCCTGGTTGCTGCCGGTAACACTGCCTCCTTTTACCAGATATACGGCATTATCAATAATAGAACTTCCCAGGCCGAGTCCTCCCGCGCTTTTTTCAACTACAACCTGAATACCACAAACAGAGGCATAGGATGGTATAGAAAATCCGAAACCAGTAGCAATAAGGTAATTGGAATTGGCCGACGACCAGACTCCGAGCAGAATACCGGCAGATGCACGTAAATCGTTTGAACTGGCTGCGTTTGCAGGAGATGACCAGGCAAAACTTCCCACGCCAGTATTATTAACAAAAGAAGAACCTGATAGAGATGAAGATGCAGTGCATTGCGCTGAAGCAATACAGGGTAACGACAGGGCAAAAAAAGCCACTGCGCACCGGAGGAGCGGAATTAACATAGATAAGGTTTTCGTTAAAAGCCAGACTACTGTATCAGCTAACCGACAAGGTGTCTTTCTCTTTTTACTGATTAAAAAAGAGAATGGCTTTTTCTAAAACTAGAAAAAGCATTTTTAAATTTCAATATGCTTCAGATGGTTTCCGTACAAACACGGTAGGCTTAAAAACAACAACCCTTTGGTAAATAAAATGATGGAAAAATGATGCTCAGATATTTTTTTGATCCCTGTCAATCAAAACAGCGCTAAAAACAAGCATAAGTACCGGAGGAAAAGGAGCCGCTTATCAATGGCAACTCACAAATTGTTCAAAAAGGAGTGAAAGCTGGGCTGATGCATCTGTACAAAAACCGGGGTGTACGCGTGAAGTTTGCACTACGGTGCTCCGCGTAGCTGTAAGCCACCGAAAACGGGCACCGGTATCGAGTAAAGCAATGGGACCACCGGCCGGACGGCCAAGGCATATCTGCTGAAATGCTTCGAGATATTGCTGCAACTCATCGGGATCAAGCCGGCAGTTGAATGCTCTGAGTCTGGCGGCATCAATTTCAAACCGCATATCCAGAAAGCGGAGTTTCTGGCAATACATTACCACGCCCACGTTAATGAACTCTTCCCGCTCTACCTTCGGCACCACCCGGATCACGGCATATTCATATAAGTACTGATCGGGCATGTTGTGCTTGATTTACAAAAACAGAAGAATGCTGAATGCGTGTGAGCAGGAACTGCTCATATACAGAGTGGCTCAACGGTGGCTGCAGCCACTCGTCAGGCACCAGAGATACAATGTGATGAATAAGTTCGGGAGTAAGCAATGACCGCAGATGCCTGTCAGCTTCTTCGAGTTGAGAGGCCTGGGGCAACAGCACATGATCCTTAATGGCAGCAAATGGCCGCATAGCCTGTTCTTCCCAGTTTTCGGGGGAATGATGAAAATAAAGACAGGCTCCGTGATCGATCAGCCACAATTCCTTATTCCACGAAAGCATATTGGTATTGCGCGCGGTTCGGTCTACATTGGTAAGCAAACTATCGAGCCACACGATCTGCGAAGCCAGTTGCGGATCTACTTTCATCACCACAGGATCGAATGTAATAGATCCGCTGAGATAATGCAACGCCAGATTCAACCCCTCACTGGCACGCAGCAATTCCTGAATTTCAGGATCGGGTTCAGCACGGCCAAAGGCACTATCTAACTGTGCAAATACGATTTCGGGCACTTTTAATCCCGCGGCCCGTACCAGCTCTCCTCCAATAAGATCTGCTACCAGGGCCTTTACCCCCTGCCCGGCGCCCCTGAATTTGAGCACATACAGAAACCCGTCATCTGCATCTACAATAGCAGGCAGGGACCCTCCTTCGCGAAGAGGGGTCACATATTGCCATACATTGACAGTTCTGATCTGGGCGGTCATGAAAAAGAAATTATTCCGGCAGCAAGATAGTGAAAGAATAAGGAGTTTAATGTGCCGATGTGATGAATGTGCTGATGTGCTAGTGGATTTGAAGATTTGATGATCACTGTTGTCCCGGGAAAAAAAATGCGCCAACAAATAAATTTGATAATCAGATTTATACAGATGCTTTTGCAGGCTTTGGGAAAAGCAAGCCCCCCTTGTAACATTGTTGGTATTTCAGCACAGTGTGCGAGCTATTTTATTGCTATTTCCCTGTCGTATTCCCTTATTTTTTCTTGTGGTTCACAAGGCGCCTTGTTTTTCTCCGATTGAATCTTTAATGCTTATACAGTAAGCAACGACCGGTGCTGTGGAGGCAAAAAAGCGGAACTAAAAACAGGTCAAGACCTGGAGACCGTTTCATATAGACAGTAAACTACCCGATCATTTCCTGTCTAACCGCTCGGTCAGGACGCTGCGCGTCCGGACCGGTCCCGAATACTTCAATTCAACAGTAAAGGAAGGACGATAACTATCTGAAAAAGGCTACCTTTTTATTTTCCCCGGACACTAGTGATTTGAAAATTTGAAGATTTGACGATGGAGAGTATAACTGTCAACTGTCATCTATCAACTGTCATCTATCAACTGTCATCTGTCAACTGTCAACTGTCCACTGTCCACTGTCATCTATCCACTGTCAACTATTAAAAAATATTCCTGACAGGTTCAGCACTTTTGCCGGCCGTCTTTTCTGTGGCAGATACCGCCCTCCGGCCGATGAGCCATCCGGTAGCTTCCAGTGCTTCATATATGTCCTGATCATTTTCCAGAACAATAACCGGATTCGGTATCTGCTGCAATTCGGCTTCTGTAAAATCTTTATGCGCAGGATGACGAGTAAGCCCCATCAACCCAACAATCGACAGCAGCAGGATGGCTAAAAAACGATTCATGATATACAGGCTTTTGATGAGCAGGTACCTGTATATCGGCGAAGCGAAAAAAGGTCATCACAAACCTGCTAACTTCCAAAAAGGGACAGCTGGGCAGGCCTATCCTTTTTACCCGCAGCCAGTACGGGCAAGGCAGCAGGAATGCCCGTAATCTCCATGATCTCAGACTCCTGGTAACGCGAAGCCACTGTTATCTTTACCTGGCCGGCAGCTTGCAAAAAAAGTTGTGCCGCTTTTTCAGGAGTATTATTGTTTTTGGATAAATGAGAAAGTATAAGATGCGAAAGGTGCGGACCAGCATGCTCCTGATAGAGTTCAAAAGCCTGCCTGTTAGACAGGTGACCCGTACGACCGCTGATGCGCCGCTGAAGCGATAAAGGATAATGACTGGCCGCCAGCATGTGTTCACAATAATTGGTTTCGAGAAAAACGGCGTGACAGGCTCTGAAATATTTTTTCACTTCTGCACAGCAGTATCCAATATCTGTAAACACGCCCACATGCACCGATTGGTACGACACAACAAAACTATGTGGGTCGGCAGCATCGTGCCACTTGGAAAAAGCACGCACCTGCAATGAGCCGGCGGGATAGGCACGGTCGGTGGTGAAATGGCAAATCAGCTGCGGTTCAATCGGGATCTGGCTGTTGCCCAGTGTGCCGGGAGTAATATAGACCGGTAGCTGATATTTTTTGCTAAGAGCAGGAATACCGGTGATATGATCGTGATGCTCATGCGACACAAAAATGGCACGCACTTTTTTCATATCCAACCCCAGCTTGTTCATACGCCGCTCCGTTTCTCGGCAGGAAATGCCGGCATCTATCAGCAGGGCATCGGTATCATTTTCGATATAATAACAGTTGCCATTGCTGCCCGAATTTATGGATGCAATACGAAGCGCCATCCGGCAAAATTAAGCATTTGCCATCAGGGGGCCGCGAAGCGCAATTGCAGCAGGTTAAATCCCCCTTCCGCTATTCGTATCCGCAGCCGATGCACCCCTTTATCCAGCCCGATCAATCCCAGTTCTGTCTCGCTCCAATTGCTATAGCCGCCGGTTACCGGCACTTCTTTATTTTCCAGCACTACTCTGTCATCGATCAGTACACTGATGCGACCGGATGCAACAGCAGCCGTACCCGCCAGCAGTTTATAAGTTGCTTTCTTTTCTACTTCAATGGTATACTGCATCCACTCGCCTGCTTCAGTCTGTCCTACATAAAACCGGTTATAACGGCTTGAATCCTGAAATACATCTACCCCGTCGTTGCGATAGGTATGTCCGCGGTTGCCGGTACTGGCCTTACCCGTTGATATCCTGTAATTGGCTGTATCCATGTCTGCATATGCATACCCATTACGACCGAGGTCATAGTCCGCGGCTTTTATAACCGTACCGGCTTTGATTATATGCCGTTTGAAAGGAACCGTTGCTGTTGTATGCGGCTGTCTTATCAATGCATCTATCACATCGCGATGAATAATGTTGGATTCGAACCGGGCGTAGGTAGCCAGTTCCAGTAAGCCGCTGTACACATCACTTTCTTTAGGGGGATTGGGTCGTCGGCCATTCCAGTAATCTACCAGGTTATTGTAATTGTGATTGGAGGGAATTTCCAGCGGGTTATTGGCACCTGCTTTTTTTAATGGCCACCAGGCCCAGCCAATATTATTTTTTTCCAGCAGTTCTACAGCCTGGGCAAACCAGGTATTGGAATTCTCACCGGTTTCGCCCAGCCATACCGGCACCTGCTGTTCGCGCCGTGTATTCAGTATATGGCGGATATCTTCTTCATTATTATTGTTCCAGTATTTATGGTAACTAAGTACCATGTTCTTATCCCATACCGGCAGCATGCCGTTGTAATTATTACCCCACCCATTACCTTCGATTATGATCATATGCCGCTGATCTACTTCTCTGATAGTTTTTGTAATATCCATCAATAAGCGGCGAAGCGGTGCGTTGTTTTTTTCTTTCAGTCCATTGCGGTCGAGGCTGTCTGTAAATCCCCAGTTGGGTTCATTCAGAATATCATAACCACCGATCCAGGGCTCACCGGCATAACGATCAGCCAGCTTCCGCCACAGTGCTATCGTCTTCTGCTGATTGGCTTCGCTTTGCCATAATGATGGTTTAGACGGGTCACGATCCGATATATTCAGATCATTGCCCTGACCGCCGGGTGCCGCATGCAGATCCAGGATCAGGTACATCTGGTTGGCCCTGCACCAGGCCAGCAGGCTGTCTGTGAGCGCAAAACCCTTCTCGATCCAGGTGTTGTTGCCGGCAACAGGTTCTTCCTCAACCGGCAGTGTATACAGGTTATAATGCATCGGCAGGCGAACCGAATTAAAACCCCAGGCCTTCATGGAATCAATATCGATGCGGCGGGTATGATTAGCCAGCCAGGTGTCATAAAACTCCTGCGTTTGCTCTTTACTTAGCAGTTGCTCTATCCGCTGGCGTATCCGATACTGCTGACCTTCATTGTTAATACGCAGCATATATCCTTCCTGCAGCATCCATCCACCCAGCCCTACACCACGCAGCAATACATTTTCACCTTTTTCATTAACGATACGCTCCCCATCCGCCTTCAGAAAACCCTGGGCCGATACGGCCATATTCAGCAGGAAGCCTATTGCGGTTATACTCCATTTCATTTGCATAAGGTTATTATTTTTTCCATGAATAAGTAGCTACAGCTCCGGGCTGCAGCGTTGCGGCAAACCTGCGGCCCTTATACGCCACACTAAAGCTGCTGGCTTCTTTACCGGTATTGGCCACCACCAGCACAATCTGTCCGGCAGGTGTACGAAACGCCACATTGGCCAGTCCCTTTGTTTCAGTTGACCCGATACGCACCGAACCGGGACGTACGAGTTTGGAAAAATGAGCAACCGTATAATAAGCCAGGTTGCGGCTCACCTTATCCTTGTCAATGGTAACAGCGCCCTGACAAATAGAGCAGCCACCACGGTCGGTATAGGGTTTATGTTCCGGATCGGCCGCCAGGTTCCAGAGCAGCACATTGCGGCTCCAGTTGCGCGTGGCACCAATCATCACCCTGCTTACGGGCGAGGCTATATTCATCCTGTCTTTTTCAATCACTCCGCCTTTTCCGAAATCAACAACCATCTGCTCGGTAAAATAGATTTGCTTATCGGGATGCGCTTCGTGCACATCTGTCATCGCTTCTACCTTTCCTCCATACAAATGAAATCCCGATCCATCGATATACCGGCGCGCCTGCGGATCATTCAAAATAGAAACAGGATAATCCGGGCGGTCGCAGTTATGATCGTAGATGATGATTTTTGTTTTGATCTGAGCTGCTGCAAAAGCCGGCCCAAGGTGATCGCGTACAAACGCTGCCATATCCGGTGCTGGAATCAGGATACTGGGATTATTGCCCGGGTGCAGCGGTTCGTTCTGCACTGTCACAGCTTCAATGTTTATACCTGCGGCCTTCATTTCATGGATATAATTGACAAAATAGCGGGCATATGCACTGTAAAATGCAGGATTAAGCCTGCCACCGCGTGTATCATAGATCGTTTTCATCCAGGCCGGCGGCGACCAGGGCGATGCCAGTATGCTGATCTTCGGATTGATGGCCAGAATCTCTTTCATAACCGGTATCACATCTTCACGATCGGGCCCCAGGTCAAAACGGGTCATAGCCGTATCCGTCTCCCCTTTGGGCAAATCGTTGTATGAAAACACCCGCTCATTGAGGTCGGAAGCGCCGATACTAAGCCGGATGTAACTAACACCAATTGCACCAGGCCCTGTACCAAACAACTCCTGCAGCAAAGCCTTGCGTGCCGTTGCGCTCATACGGATGATATGCTGCGCACTGCCGCCTGTGAGGGCAAAACCAAAACCATCGATTGGCTGGTACTGCTCTGCTTCGCTTACAGCAATAGTAACTTCTTTAGAATTGTTGTTGTTAAAAACAATCTGTGCTGGTTGTTGCTTAAAAAGGGCAGAGCGATCTGGCAGTGTAAGCCAGCTATCTACCTTTGCCGGCTGGCGGGCGTACAGTGTAGCTGCCCATATTGTTGCCAGCATGCTGGCAAGCAGGCATGATCGGTAAAGTTTCATACCTGCAATTAACTACTTTTAAGATTATCTGCCACGGCAAAAAACAGCTAAGGCCGCTGCTAAAACCGGTTTGCCGCGAAAAAATACGGAAACGATTCCGGAGCCGGTATCAGCTGCTGATGGCAGGAGCACCGGGCCTTATGCGATAACCACTTAGACCATAATACAATACTACAGCAAAACAGATAAGAGGAATAACATAACCTGTTTGCATGGAACTGCGCTGACTAATATAGGTTAACGCCAGCGGTATCAACGCTCCTCCTACAATAGACATTACCATAAAGGAAGAACCATTCTTGGTCTCAGCCCCCAGATCTCTGATACCCAATGCAAAAATGGTGGGGAACATGATAGACATGAAAAATTCCACGCCAAGCAGGGCAAATGCGCCCCCTTTTCCGCCAATAGTTACTGCATATACCAGCAATGCAATATTACAGGCGCTATATACAGCAAGTAATTTATGAGGGGCAATTTTCTGCATCAGGAAAGTGCCTACATAGCGGCCTATCATGAAGGGTAATAATAAATACCCCAGCAATTCGGTTGCCGACTTTTCACTCATGCCTGCCGCAGACTGACAATAACGTATAAAGAAACTGGATATACACACCTGTGCGCCTACATAAAAAAACTGGGTAATGACACCCCAGGCAAAATGACGATGCCGGAACACAGCCAGATCTAGTCTGAACCGCCCCCGCTCCTCCTGCACTTTGGGCATGCGGGCAAAATACATGAGTGCCGCCACCAGCAGCAATACCAGACCAATACCAACATAAGGAAGTTTTACACGTTCTGCTTCCGAAGCAAGGTAGCTTTCTAATGCTGTGGGCGACATCGACTGTATTTCGGCGGCAGTATGTTCTGTACCCGACAGCAGCATTTTACTGAGAAAAAAAGTGGCCACAAAAGCACCCAGCCCATTAAAAGCCTGGGCAAAATTGAGCCGCTGCGAAGCTGTTTCCGGATTACCAAGCACCGTCATGTAAGGATTGGCTGCTGTTTCCAGAAAGGTCATACCGCTGGCTACCAGGAAGAGGGCAAAAAGGAAAAAACCAAACTGGCGTACTTCCGCAGCAGGATAAAACAAAAAGGTGCCTAATGCCGCAATCAACAAGCCTGTAATGATGGCCGTTTTATAACTATACCGGCGCATCAGGTTGGCAGCAGGTATAGCCATTACAAAATAAGCGATCCAGTAAGCAGAATCAATAAACCCTGATTCAAAATCGGTAAGCTGGCAGGCTTTCTTGAGATGCGGAATCAGCGAGGGCAGCAGGTTAGATGTAAGGGCCCATAAAAAAAACAGGCTGATCACTAATACCAGTGCCTTACGTGGCGTACTGGCTGCTGAGGTTGATGTGGCATTCATTGCTGGCAGGTTGAATCGTACTAAAAGAACAGGTGCAGCCATTTTTGTAACCGCACCTGTTCAATAATTTATTTAAACATGGATTTACCTTCTGTGCTCACGGGCCAGTTGTCGGTACGGAAGGGTGATGCAGGCAGCCCTTCGCGGTTATACAGGTTGGCATCATCCGGATTATTAGCCCATGCATATCGTACCGCTACCGGCTGCTTCACGTTTTCTGCTGATACAATCACTGTATTGCCTTCAATACGGGCGGGCGCCCATACAAAACGCTGATCGGCACCGGCAATAGTAAACCCACGCAGGTAAGCATAACGATCGCGCGCCTGTAAACCAGATCCGGTATTTTTAAAATGCAGTACTATTTCATTTCCTTTTACTTCCATATGGTCATAGGTAGGTCCGGAATAAACGAGCTGCCGGTCATAGACAATCTTTTCTGCAGCCAGTGCCAGGCGCAGGCCCACATCCTGTTTATTACGCGGATGAATATCAAAAGCCTCGCCGATATCAATGATTACTGTCTGACCGGTACGCGGCAGCGACAGGGTCTGGCTCTGTGCTTCCCGCAACTCTGCCCAGTCACTGGGTCCGGGCACGGTAGCCGGTGCAGTAAAATTGGCCAGCTGTACCCACATAAAAGGAAACTCATCGTTCCACTTACTGCGCCAGTTGCGGATCAGCTCGGGAAACAATGAGCGGTACTTTACAGCTTCACCTACGTTGCTTTCGCCCTGGTACCAGATGGCACCTGCAATCGGCATTTTGATAAATGGAGCGATCATGGCATTGAATAGCTGAGAGGGAAACTGATTTGGTCCTACATCCTGAATACCAAATTCGGTAGTGAGCGCCACGGAACGATACTGCCAGTCGCCGGCCAGCGGAATGCGCTCACCCGCCACTTCTATGTACAGCTGGTCGGGGTTGCCATATAATCCACCCCCACCGCCATCATCTGTCACTTTCACCACGAGCAGGTTTTTGCCGGGCTTCAATACACTGGCATCGAGCTCATATACGCGCTCTTTGTTGTACACATCTGTAGCCCCCACTTTCACCCCATTCACATAAGTTACATCATGATCATCGATGGGACCGAGATAGAGCCTGGCTTTATTGCCGGCAAGTGAGGCGGGCAGTGTCCATTCTTTTTTCATCCATACAATTCCATCTGCATTGCCGATCACTGACTGCTCCCAGGACATCGGTTGACGGATGGGTTTCCAGTCACCTCCTCCGTCAAACCACTTTTCTTTTTCGCCTTTATTTTCCTGCAGCAACGAACGGAAGCTGGCCAGCTTCTGTTCCATACCCGATTTGGCTGCTTTAAACTGCAGGCGATCCTGATCGGTATATCCGCTGAGTTTGCCCATTACATCCCAGCTGATCCAGGTCTGTACATTCGTGCCACCCCAATTGCTGCTGATAAGTCCGATAGGTATTTTTTCCTCAGCAGCCAGTTTACGTCCGAAGAAGTAAGCTACTGCCGAAAAGTCTATCAAATGCTCCGGTGTACAGGTTTGCCATTGTCCGCCTTCGAGGTCAGCAGCCGGCTCAAACGCTGTTGCCTTTTGTACGGTAAACAGGCGAAGGAGCGGATTATTCCCGTCTCTGACCTCTTTTTCCGAATCGTTGACAGCACGCATGGTCCATTCCATATTCGACTGACCGCTGCACACATACACATCACCTATCAGAATATCTTCGAGTTCTATCCTGTTTTTGCCCTGCACAATCAGCTTGTAAGGACCGCCGGCCGGCATGGCGGGAAGTGATACCTGCCAGTTTCCATCGCTACCGGTTTTGGTGCTCACCTTTTTACCCTGCCACTCCACAGTCACTTTTTCTCCCTTGTCGGCCCAGCCCCATACCTGCACCGGTTTATTGCGCTGCAATATCATATGCGAAGTAAATATCCTGGGAAGTTTAACTGTTGCTGTTGCCGGCATCATTCCGGCTATCATCAGTACCAGCAGTGATAACAAAATCTTTTTTTGTGTGCGGAGCATTTCTCTTATTCTTTTTATTTAAACAATCAGTTGACAACATGTTGCGGGTTGCCTGTGAGAGCAGCCTTTATATTGGACACGACAGTATCCAGCAATCTTTTTCGTGCTTCTACAGCTGCCCAGGCAATATGCGGAGTGATGATGCAATTGGGCAACGCCAGCAGCGGATTGGATGCTGCGGGAGGTTCCGTACTTAATACATCGAGCAGGGCAGCCGCCGGTCTTCCGTTCTTCAATGCACTGCTCAACGCAGGTTCGTCTATCAATCCTCCCCGTCCGGTGTTGATCAATACAGCCGTTGGTTTCATCAACGCGAGCAACGATGTATTTACAAAGCGGTCTGTTTGCGGGGTAAGCGGACAATGTAAGGTTACAAAATCGCTTTGTGCAAACAATTCTTCGATCGACACCTCCCTTGCCGGATGCTGCTTGGAGCTGCGGCTCGAGTATATTACCTGCATGCCAAAGGCAGCAGCCAGTGTGGCCACCCGTGTACCAATATGTCCCATACCTACTATGCCGATTGTTTTACCGGTCAGTTCGGTTACCGGCGCCAGGCTAAAACTAAAGTCGGCACTACTCACCCATTTCCCCTGCTGTACAGCAGCGGCATGCATCGCTATATGATTGGTGTAATGCAGTATCATCGCCAGCACATGCTGTGCTACTGCATCTGTGCTATACTCCGGTACATTGCATACAGGAATGCCGCGTGCACGGGCTGCATCCGTATCTACATTATTGTAGCCAGTAGCAGTTACACAGATCAGGCGAAGCGATTGTGCCGCTGCAACAACATCACTGCCTACAGGAGCCTTATTGGTAACAATAATATCCGCATCACGACAACGATCAATCATATCAGCCGGTGCAGTGCGGTCATAAAAAACACATTCGCCCAGCTCCTGCAGCGGCGACCAGTCAAGGTCACCGGGATTGAGTGTAAAACCATCTGTTACTACTATTCTGACCATCTCATCAGGGTTTGCGGGTGTATATATCATCGCATACGTAAGCGTAGTACTTTGCTGTCGTTTGTTATATATAAGGTGCGCTCATCTGCCGACAGTGCGCAATTGGATGCGGGACCATTGAGTTTTATTTTTCCCAGTACCTTACCTGTTTTATCAAATATCCAGATACCTCCGGGGCCCGAAGCAAATACATTTCCTTTTTTATCTGCTTTGAGACCATCGGGCAGGCCAGCTGCAGTAGCCGATGCAGCACGTGCATCATAAAACAAACCGGCAGCCCGCAGCGAATCATTGGGCAGGCATTCATATCTGTACCAGTAAGGTTTCTCCGGATCAGAATTGGCTACGATCAGGTAACTGGTTCCCGGCAGCAGAATGATACCATTAGGCCGCGTCAGAGAGTCGATAAGCAGCAAAACTGTACCATCTTTTTTCACTTTATATACTCCCTGCCAGCCGAGTTCTTTTGTGCTGTCTTCCATACCTTTTTCCAAGCCATAGGGAGGGTCGGTAAAATAAAAATTACCCGCGGTATCTGTTGCCACATCATTGGGGCTGTTGAAACGGCGCCCTCCGTAGCTGGCTGCCAGCGGATGGTACCGTGGCGCAGGAGTGCTTAGCGATGCTTCCATCACAGCTAACTGACGATTGCCGTGCTGACACAGCACCAACCGGCCACTGTCATCGAGCAGTAATCCGTTTGACCCCATTTCTCCACCGCGTTGTATACCGGTCGTGTTGCCCGAAGGAGTAAGAAATACGTTTACCCCTTCCTTTTCTGACCAGCTGAAGATGGTGTCGCGCGGAACATCAGAAAAAATCAGCTGTTGCCGGCTTTCGATCCATAGCGGGCCTTCGCTCCAGTCAAACCCTTCTGCTATTAGTTCAGGTCTGGCACCCGTAGTAATAATGCTGTCGAGAGCTGCATCCAGCCGTTCCAGCTCACCCTCATACGGGTATGAGGGTGAGCTTTTACAGGCTTGCAGCAAGCAAAGACCTACCAGGTATTTCAGTAACCTTTTTCTGATCATGAGCCGTTTATTTTACCAGAATATGGCATAAAGAGCCGTAAGGATACCACCTACAATCAGGGCTCCGGCCGCAAATGCGGGCGACATGCGGAACATGCGACGGTCCACTTCGAGCCCCTGAGGCCTGATTCCTTTTTTATTTTCCACAACGCTGATCACATACATACCAATGACAGCTATCAGGAAAACGAAGCCCATACGATCGATGAAGGGAATTTCGTATAGCATGCTGCCATCTTTCTGCTTTACAGCTTTGGAGAAACCGGTAGACGCAAGAAACTGCAGATCGACCAGGCGGGGGAGTATTTTAAACAATATGGAAAGTGCAAAACCACCCACTGTTGCAAACAGGGCTGCATTGGATGTAGTCTTTTTCCAGAAGAAGCCCAACAGAAACATAGCGAGGATGCCGGGTGATACAAAACCCGTATACTCCTGGATGTACTCAAAGCCTCCTTTTTTATCGATACCCAGGAAGGGCGCAATAGCTACTGCCAGCAGCATAGATACAATAACTGCCATGCGGCCAACCCATACCATCCGGTTTTCGTCGGCTTCGGGATTTATTTTTTTCTTATAAATATCCAGGGTGAAAATGGTGGCAATACTATTGGCTTTACCGGCCAGCGAAGCCACAATGGCAGCTGTAAGCGCGGCAAAAGCCAGTCCCTTCAGTCCGGCAGGCAGCAGATTCAACAATACCGGATACGCTTTATCCTGTACCAGCTCGCCATTGACCATCATTTCCTGCTGAAAATATCCGTTTTGATACAGTACATAGGCCGCGATACCGGGCAGTACCACAATGATCGGCATCAGCAATTTAAGGAATGCTGCAAACAACAACCCCTTACGAGCCGTATCCAGATCGGCACCCAATGCCCGCTGTGTGATATATTGATTACACCCCCAGTAGTTAAGATTCACAATCCACATACCGCCAATGAGGATACTGAGCCCCGGAAGACTGATATAATGGGGATTATCCTTTTTGAATATCATATGAAAATGATCATCGGCATGTTTGGTGAGCAGGTTGAAGCCCTCGATTACCCCGCTTCCGCCATAATGTTTGGCTACAAGGTCGAGCGCCAGGTAAGTGGTCACGAGGCCGCCCAGGATCAGGAAAAACACCTGTATCACATCCGTATACCCGATTACCTTCATACCACCCAGCGTAATGATAATGGCAAATACGGCCAGGAAGATCATACAGGCGGTAAGACTGATTCCCGAAATACTGCTGATGGCCAGTGCACCCAGGAAGAGAATGGAGGTTAGATTTACTACCACATACAACAACAGCCAGAATACCGCCATGATCATAGCAACGGTGCTGTTATACCGCTGATGCAAAAACTGCGGCATGGTATATATCTTATTCTTCAGGTATACAGGTATGAAAAAAATCGCTACTACCAGCAAGGTTGCTGCAGCCATCCACTCATAGGTAGAGATGGCCAGGCCCATGGTAAAGCCATTGCCACTCATGCCAATAAACTGTTCTGCAGAAATATTCGATGCAATCAGTGAGGCACCGATCGCCCACCAGGTGAGTGATCCTTCGGCCAGAAAATAATCGTGCGATGCGGAGACGGTTGCTTTTTTCTTTCTGCGGTAAATCCAGTAACCGTAGCCTGCTACTATCACAAAGTAGATAAGGAATACGATGTAATCCTTTAAGTGGAGTGAATGCATATGGAGCCTTTGTCGTTGGTTTTAAAAGTTTAAATATAACGGTTAATCAGGTTTTCAAACCATTCCTGTTTGCCGCTGACAGTAGCGGGCTCGCCACTGGCTTCAGCAATGCGGCGCAAATCGGCAAGGCCGAGTTGTCCTTTTTCAAAAGCTGCCCCGTCGCCACTGTCGAAACTGGCATAGCGCTGCCGGCGCACTTTTTTATAATCAGACTGCTGCAATACTTTATCTGCTATCACCAGTGCCCGTGCAAAGCTGTCAATACCGCCAATGTGCGCATGAAACAGGTCTTCGGCATCGGTTGAGTTGCGACGGATCTTGGCGTCGAAGTTGATACCACCGCCACTAAAACCACCGGCCTCTACAATCACGAGCATGGCTTCTGCCAGTTCATTAATATTATTGGGAAACTGATCTGTATCCCAGCCATTCTGGTAATCGCCGCGATTGGCATCAATAGACCCCAGCATACCGGTATCTGCAGCTATCTGCAGCTCATGGGTAAATGTGTGACCAGCCAGTGTGGCGTGGTTTACTTCTATATTCAGTTTAAAGTCCTGCAGCAGATCATACTGACGCAGGAAGCCGATCACCGTTTCGGAATCGTAATCGTACTGATGCTTGCTGGGTTCACAGGGTTTGGGTTCAATAAAGAAGGTACCGCGGAAACCCTGGGCACGGGCATAATCTCTTGCCATTTGCAGAAAACGGGCCAGGTGCTCCTTCTCTCTTTTCATATCTGTATTGAGCAGGCTCATATAACCTTCGCGGCCACCCCAGAATACGTAGTTCTCACCCCCCAGTGCAATGGTAGCATCGAGAGCTGCTTTTACCTGCGCACCGGCATGTGCCAGTACGGCAAAATCAGGATTGGTTGCCGCACCATTCATATAACGGCGATTGGAAAACAGATTGGCTGTACCCCAAAGCAGTTTCACCCCACTGCTTTTCTGTTTTTGCAGCAGGTAATCTGTAATATGCTGAAGGCGGCTTTCATTTTCCTTCACATCGCGCGTATACTCTACAGCATCCACATCATGAAAGCAGTAATACTGAATACCCAGTTTGGTAATAAATTCAAATGCTGCATCGGCTTTTGAACGTGCACGTGCCAGCGGATCGGCTGGTTCATCCCAGGCAAACAGGTGGGTGGGCTCTCCGAAAGGATCGGCACCATTGCCGCAGAAGGAATGCCAGTAAGCACAGGCAAAACGCAGCCAGTCCTGCATTGATCTGCCCGCTACTACACGGCTGGCATCGTACCAGCGATAGGCAAATGGGTTATCTGTGTCGGGGCCTTCATATTTAATAGCCGGTATACCTTTGAAATATTCTTTATCACCTGTTACGACTGACATGGGAATGATTTAGTTTTTATGATAAAATTTATTTTTTCTCCGATTGACTGAGGTGCAACTGCAGCCATTGTTTCCAGTTAATATAACCTTCTTCGAGTGCAGGCTGGTGCCGGGGATCAATACGCCCTGTTGGCTTTCGCAACATGGCCGCTTCAGCTGCCGAGGCATATACTCCCGCTCCTATACCGGCTCCCAGGGCCGCTCCGAAACTTCCATCTCCGTCAAAAAACTCCACGCTCACCTGGTTGAGATCGGCAAATGCCTGAGCAAAGAGCGAACTCAGAAACAGGTTGGCGCGTGAAGCACGTACTACCTGGGCCGGCACAGCATTTTCCTTCATGATATCTACCCCATACCGGAAAGCATAGGCAATACCCTCCTGCACAGCCCTGGCCATATGCGGTCGGCCATGTTTATTCAGATCGATATGATGAAAGTGAGCGCCGGTGATCCTGTTTTGCAACATACGCTCCGCTCCATTACCAAAGGGAATTGCCAGCAACCCGTCTGATCCTGATGGAGCATCGGCAGCCAGCTCATTAAGCTGCGGGTAACTGCACTCCTGGCCGGCTATTCCTTTTATCCATTTCTGGAAAATACCGGTAGCGTTTATACAAAGTAACAGGCCGATGCGCGGATCGGCTGTTGTATGATTTACATGCGCAAAACTATTTATGCGGGAAAGACTGTCGCCAGCCAGTTCGCCGCTTACAGCATACACTACACCCGATGTACCTGCGGTGGCTGCCAGCTCGCCCGGAGCGAGCACATTAAGGGCAAGTGCATTATTGGGCTGATCGCCGGCTTTGTAGGTAACCGGTATGCCTGCCCGCAGTTGCAGCGCTTCTGCTACCTGCGGCAATAACCGTCCGTGTTCGGAAAAAAGCGGTGTCACAGGAGCGATCAGCGATTCATTCAGCCCCCAGTATTTCAACAGTTCCTGTGAGAGTGTGCCCGTTGCAAAATCCCAGTACATACCTTCAGACAGACCTGATACAGTACTGGTACATTCGCCGGTGAGGCGCATGGCCAGGAAATCGCCGGGCAGCATCATTTTGTCCGCAGCGGCATATACTGCCGGCTCATTCTTTTTAACCCAGGCCAGCTTACTGGCCGTAAAGTTGCCCGGAGAGTTGAGCAGATGCGTCTGGCAATAGGATGTACCCAATGCGTTAAAGGCCTCATCGCCCAGTGTTACCGCCCGGCTATCGCACCAGATAATGGAAGGTCTTAATACACGTTGCTCTTTGTCGGTAAGCACCAGCCCATGCATTTGATAGGCTATACCGATAGCGCCTATATCTGTTGTTTTATAAGTGCCGGATGCATGACAACGCAGGATGGCTTTACCCGCATACTCCCACCACAAATCAGGGTCCTGCTCAGCCCAGCCGGGCTGAGGCACTGTAATAGCAGCCTCCGTATCGGGATAACTGGCCGATGCCACACACTGCTGTGTAACTGCATCTACTACTGATACTTTTACCGAGGAAGTTCCGAGATCAATACCCAATAACAACATAATATGGCAACAAGACAAATGGATGGGATTGGTGTGCCATCCGGGCCTGGCCATAAACTTATAATATATTGAGGAAAATGATGCACATTTTTACTCATTCACCAGACAGGAATATGGGGATAAAGAGGAAAAGCCGGCAAACCTGCGACTGTATACCGGGCAGACTGTTAATAAAAAAAAAGCAGGCCGGCTTGAAAACCACCTGCGTGGGTCTTGTTGACCGTTCACATGAGAAAACTATTTTGAACCCGTTAACCGGTTAAAATCTGTTTGTTACTGTAAAAGTACAAGATGCGTGCCGGCCTGGCCCTGACAGGCTCACCCGGGCATGAATAAAGCCGACTGTAGCAGGCAAATACCCAGACCGGCATTTAATAACAAATGATCGTACATACCATTGCCGGTCTGTACGGCCCAGATTCTTTAATCAGCCAGGTATAACAGCTATAAAAAGAGGGTGGCTTTTTAAACCACCCTCCTATTGTTGTTAAAGACAATTATCGGCATTAACGTCCCATCACATAATCCATTCCGTTCTCATAGTAATACAAGGACCCGCCGATTAATACCAGCACATCCAGTTTGAAAGTGATGCGTTCATTACACACAGAAAACTTGTTAGCCTGTCCGGGCTTCGTCCGTACATAATATGGCTGTCCGGCAGCATACTCTTTATTGGTGACCTGTAGGGGGATTTCTGCTTTCGTATTGCTGGGATCGGTCCAGTCAAAGTTGATCGTAACAGGGCCAAAATAATCAAACAGGTTATTCATCATAGCCGTGGCTGTAGTAGTACCTGCCACATGCGTCATATTAGCGATACTGGTTGTATAAGGGCCGCTGCCTCCCTCAAATGTCTGGGTATAATTACCCAGCATGATATTGATATCTGAAACGGCTCCATCGAAGCAGGGACCGCGGAGTATCAGGTTCAGCGTATCATTAAAAGATGCCGGTTTAACAGATGGCGACTTCAGTACTATCTGCAATGTATCAACACGACCGGCAGTATACTGGCTGTAAATACCCTGTATGCTAAATTCAACAACCGCAGAGCCGGCCGGTACGGTGATACTGTTGGATGTAAGACCGTTAACGGTATATTGAGTGCCGGCCGCTGCTCCTGTCGGTGAACTTATTTCAACAGTAGCTGTCCGGTCTTCTTTAGATACTGTTGTTACCCCCAGTTTTACTGTAAATGCAGGCGCCGGATTTGTTTCAATAACGTAGCGCTGTGTTTTATCACCGATAAAATGCACTTCTTCGGGTGGTATAAACAGGTTGGAGGCAGTCTTGGTACAACTCATGACTATTGCCAGTGAACTGATCAGCAGCAATGCAGGTATGACAGAAAAACGATTCATATATAAACAGATTGGGTTGGTAATAAAAATTGTTACCGCGCTTTATTAATTATAGCCTGGATTGGGAACCATATTGGGGTTAGCCAGTATTTCGTCCTGTGGTATGGGCAATGTAAACCGGAAGCTGTTGGCCGGTAAGGTCTGCCAGTTGGGGCTGTCTACATCGCTGGAGTTACGTTGCATTGCCAGGCCCTGCCGCTTGAGATCAAAGAAGCGGAATCCTTCGAGAAAAAGCTCTTTAAAGCGTTCCTGCAATACGGCTTCTATCAGCGCCTGCGCACTTCCAAAGCTTTCATCGTTATAGCCCGTGATCCTTTTTGCGCGTAAGGCATTAAGGTCGGCTGCACCGGCCGCAATATTCGGTGTAGCCAGGCGTGCATAAGCCTCGGCGCGTATCAGGTACATCTCAGCGGTACGAATGGCCTTGGCATCCACGATGCGGCCACCGCGTGAAGATGTGTAGAATTTATTGACATAGCGTTTACCGGAAGCATTACCGATATAGGCCGCTTTACGGATATCGGCATCGTCGTAGCTGTTGTTGATCTTGTCTGAAGGTGAAAAGATCACATTACCATTGGTAGCAGTCCAGAGTGTACCCAGCGTAGCCGTGTTTTCATAACGCAGGCGAAATAAAGTTTCATTCGTATTTACATCGGTCCAGATGCCCCTGAAATCATCGCCCGTTACAAGGGGTTTGATACCGCTGCCAATAACGGTAGTGGCCAGATCAATGGCTTTCTGCCAGTCACCTTTATATAATGCCACGCGTGCTTCAAAAGCAGCAATGCTGATTTTGTTCAGCGACAGATCAGCAAATGTACCGGCTGTTACATCGGGCAGCAGACTTTTGGCTGTCTGAATATCCGCGTCAATCTGTGCCAGGACTTCTGCCACTGTATTACGGGCCGGGCGACCAAGCAATTCGCTTTTGACCATTACAGGTACACCCAGCGGGTCGGCTGCATCATACTTCTTACTGTACCAGTTGAGCAGATCGAAATGTCCGATGGCCCGCAGTGCCAGCAGCTGCGCCTTTATAACCGGGCGTTTGGCATCATCACCGGGATTTACGGCGGCTACCGTTTCAATATTGGGTAATACACGGTTTACCTGATCTATGAGCGTGTAAAAAGAACCAAAGCCTGTCAGCACATCGCCACCAGTAGTACCATCAGTACCATATTGCAGCCGGTAGGTAAACTGACCGGAGCCTCCATTGTCGGGCCCGAATTTTACTTCATCAGAAGCCAGTGCAGACACATACATGGATACAGGTCGGGAATATCGGGCATAGGCTGCATTGAGTCCTTTCTGCAGATCATCCACCGTTTCAAAAGCCTTTGTTTCATCCACGCTGTCTGTTGGCTGCAATGCCAGGTCTTTTTTGCAGGCAGTCAGCATCAGCACCGAAGCCACCAGCAAGAAGTATATTTTTTTATTACGCATAGTTTATTCTTGTTTCATTTAGATTAATCAGAAGCTGATATCAATACCGGCAGTAATAGCGCGGGGATTGGGATATTCGCTCAGTGAAATATTATTATCATCTTCCGGATCAAGCCCCTTCCATTTTGTCCAGGTCAGCAGATTCTGTCCGAGTACATACACGCGGATAGAAGAGAAATGTTTCAGCTTTTCCAGTACACTCTGCGGCATAGTATAAGAGAGTGTTACGTTGCGCAGGCGCAGGAAAGAAGCATCCTGAATCAGTTTGGAGGTAAACTGGTTTTGATAAAGCGGGCTTTGCGTAGCAGCTACATCACCAGGTTTTTTCCAGAAGTTAAGCGACCGTGCCTGATTGATTCCCTGTGCCAGGAAGTTGGGACTTTCTACAAAAAACTCGAGATTGTTTACGCGATAACCTTTGGCTGCATAAGAGAAGAACGCAGAAAAATCAAATCCTTTATAACGCAGGGTACTACCAAAACCACCGGTATAAGGTGGTATCCATGTGCCATAATCCTGTACCCGGTTGGCAGCAGAATATACGGGGGTTACTTTTCCATTCAGATCATAGTACAGGGGAGCTCCGGTTGAAGCATCCACACCGGCCCACTTCACTTCATAATGTGATCCAATCGGCAATCCTACTGTAATAAGACTGGTGCCTGCTTCAAAAGAAGATACGCTACCCAGGCTGGTCACGCGGTTCTTGTTATAGGCTCCATTCACAGAAACGGTCCAGGTAAGATCACGGTTCCTGATCACATCATAATTCAGGCTGTATTCTATACCGCGGTTATACATACTGCCGGCGTTTACATCAATGCTGCCGAAGGGACCACCGGTAGCGCTCAGCGAAAGCTGGGCAAACAGGTTGTTGGTGGCTTTATTATATAACTGAACATCGCCATAAAACCGGTTTTTAAACATGCCGAATTCTACACCGAAGTTGGTGGTATTGGTATATTCCCACTCGGCCAGCGGATTACCCGGTGCATCTGCATTGGGGATGATACCGATATTGCCGGATATAAGATTAGACTGCGTGTTGTAGAGCGGCAGATACCCAAAATCGCCATAAGGGAAATTATCTGCATTGGCAGATTGACCATAACTCAGTTTTACACGGAGCTGATTTACCACAGCACTTCCGTTCAGGAATGCTTCACGGCTGGCATCCCAGATACCACCAATGCTCCAGAATCCTTTCAGCCTGTTCTGTTCGGGCAATTTGGATGTACCGTCATAACGATAAGTGCCGGTGATCGTATATTTATGCTTAAATGTATAACGGGCATTTCCCATTACAGACTCAAGCACATTCTGACTTTTTCCTCCTCCGATGGTTTGATACAACTGATTGGTGGCATTGCCTGCTGTGATAGCTGCTATGGTATTCGGACGACGGGGGTCAATTCCAAAACCTGTTGCAGTGAGTAATTTGCTATACGTACGCAGGTATTCGCCATATACGGTCACATCAATATCATGGTCGCTGGCAAAGGTGTTTTTATACCCGGCATATGCCCGTGCATTGAGTAGCAGCAACCGGTTATAGCCTTCTGTCATTGCGCCCGTTTTAGTTCGCACATTGGCATTGGAGTAGGTATCAAACACACGGGGATCGTTATAAGTAGAGTTCTGCGTATGACGGAAATCAACCCCTGTCACAAACCCTGCATAGATATTGCGGGTAAAGTTGTAATTGACACTCATTGACAAAACAGCTTTGATCTGGTCATTGTAAACCCTGTCGTACTGCGTTTTGTCTAGCTGAGTGGGCGCGCTGTATACAATCCCCGTACCTACATTATATTTACCATCGGCTCTGTAAGCCCCGATATACTCAGGTGTAACCATCGGTACAAAGAAGGGGTTTACGAATGCTGCAAATGAATTGAGCGCATTTGACTGAAAATTGCGGCGCGTATAACCAATATTGGAAGAAAGGGAGAAGGTGAGTTTCTCATCTGAATAATCCATATTGGAGCGGAGTGTCACACGCTTCATATCGCTGGGCTTATTGATGCCCTGTTCATTGTAAACGCCCAGATTGGAATACAGGCGAGTTTTACCTGTACCTCCCGAAAAACTGATCTCGTTGTTGCTAAATGTACCGTTGCGGTAGAAATAGTCATACCAGTTGGTATTCACTCCCCGGATGCTGTCAAGCTGACGGTCTCCGAATTCGAAGTCTGTCTGTGTTTTGGGCACCAGGGTGCCGCTTACCAGCTTATTGGGGTTATTGCGTGAATACTGCCAGCCCGGCAATGTGGGGAAATTGCCCCAGGTTGTAAGTGTGCTGTTGGGCAATTGTAGCCCAAGGTCTTCCTGCGCTTTCAGCAGCTCTCCGGTAGTCATCATATCATACTTAAAATCGGGCTTACCCTTGATGCCGAACTGAGAGCTGATACCGAGTTTCATCTTACCGGAAGCGCCCCGTTTGGTCGTCACAACAATTACCCCGGCTGCTCCGCGGCTGCCATACATTGCTGCAGCTGTTGCATCTTTCAGTACATCGATAGTAGCAATGTCGTTGGGATTGATGCCCTGAAAAGCATCTCCTTCAACAGGCATACCATCTATAATATAAAGAGGCGTGCTGCCACCGGTAATGGAGGTAGGACCACGCAGAATGGTGGTGGCAGTGCTTCCGGGCTGACCATTACCTGACAATACAGTAAGACCTGGTGCGCGTCCCTGCAGCATCTGATCAAAAGAACCAACAGGCACATTGCGCAATTCCTTTTCGGTGACCTTGCTGGCCGCACCGGCATATTCTGACCGGCGGGTTCGGCCAATACCCGTTACTACCACCTCTTCGAGATTGGATGTCACAGGCAACAACGAGACTGAATACACAGATACACCTTCACGCAGATCGACCACCTGTGGTGTAAGACCTACATTACTGAATTCAAGCTGACTGGCGCCGGCAGGCAAAGCCAGGGTATAGCGGCCATCTGGACCGGTAACAGTTCCTACAGAACTACCACGCACCTGCACCGAGGCAGAGGGCACAGGTTCACCTTTTTCATTTAAAACCCGGCCCGAAATGGTGCGTTGTGCAAATAACATCAGCACACTGCACATACATGCAATCAACAGGACTACTTTCTTCATAAGCAATTTCTTGTTTTGGTTCCCAAATAAGGCAGCAATTTCCGCCTGTCTGTTTCTTACTTTGATCACTTTGCTACCGAAGCATGAATCCGGCCACTTCAAACCCCGTTATATTGATCTTGTTTTTAATACCGGCAAATGAAAATGACTGCCCCAATCCCGTAAAAAAAGTTGTAGAAGGAATTTTGAGGAATAAAGCAGCGTTTTTGATCGCTGAAAACTCTTTATCTTTACTACGTATTATTTCCCCCACTAAGAACCCGGTAACATTCCCAAGCCGGGACATTATTGCCACTCGTACTGGAATATGTCCACATAGAGAATTTTTGTACTTGCTTAACAGTTTGTACTGATAGTTTTATGCCCGGATATCGTTATACCCACACACATGAGAAAGCTCCGGACAAAAACAGGTTTTGTTAACCTTAACCACTGCCATGATCAAAGACCTGGTGCTGAAAGCTTTTTTTATTCCATTATTGGGTATTGGCCTTCCGTTGATGGCCGGCCTGATAACGTATGATCGTTATACATTACCCGAACTGATTGCTGCCAATCTTCTATTCATGATCACCTCACTGGTTATCTGGATAGGTTGTAATGCCATTCACCGGCAGTTGCGTCCGCTATATCGCCCGCTACGACTGCCGCTTCCGCGTGTTTTGCTGATTTGTGCCATTTCTTCTGTATATGGAGCGCTTACAGGTGGTGCCGCTGCCTACCTGTGGCTTAGCTTTTCGCGCGAAGCACTGTCATGGAGTTCTATCTACCGTTTTCAGGGTGCCTGTGTAGTGGCAGTAGTCATCTTTACTTTAGTGTATGAAGTCATTTTCCTTGGTAAAGAACGTGAGTTGGATACCAAAATAGTTGACCAGCTGGATAAGGAGCGTTCGCATGCCGAGTTGCAGGCACTGCGCAACGAACTCGACCCTCATTTCATTTTTAATTCACTCAACACACTTAACCATCTTATTACCGGGCATCCCGAGGAGGCCTATCGCTTCAACAACCGGCTGGCACAGGTATATAAATATTTTCTGTTAAATAAAAACAAGGAACTTATCTCACTTAAAGAAGAACTGGAGTTTATACATAGCTATTTCTATCTGCTGCAGATCAGGCATGATGATAAGCTAAAACTGCAAACGCTTTCAGAATCGGTTGCAGAAACCGTACTGATACCGCCCTGCTCGCTGCAGGTACTGGTAGAAAATGCGATTAAGCATAATGAATTTTCTGAAAAAAATCCCCTGCTTATACGTGTGAAACTGGATGGGCCTTACCTGCATGTCAGCAACCGGATCAGGCCCAAACCTTATGCAGTCGATTCAACCGGCATTGGCCTGCGCAACCTGGGAGCACGCTATAAAATTCTTTTCAGTAAATCTATTTCTGTGGAAACCACCAATGATGAATTTATTGTGAAACTACCATTATTAACCAAAACGGATCCGGGCTACCAACCGGAAACGCCCTAAAAAACCTTTGCCATGTTAAACGCTGTTATTATCGAAGACGAAAAACCTGCCCAGGAAAATCTCATCTCCACTTTATCTTCTCTGGCAGATGATGTGCTGGTGCAGGCACGGCTGAGCACTGTACGGGAAAGCATTGAATTCCTGTCGCAGCAGCCCGATGTGGACCTCATCTTCAGTGACGTACAACTGAGTGATGGTCTTTCTTTCGAAATCTTCAACCAGGGGCATGTACGCACCCCTGTCATCTTCATCACCGGCTATGACGAGTTCATGATGAATGCCTTTGAATACAATGGCATCGACTACCTGCTGAAACCCGTAGACCGCGAAAGTCTGCGCAAAGCCCTTATCAAATACCGGATGCTGGAAAAACATTTCACCGATCATCATTCGCTCAAAAAAATGCTTCAGTATGTAGGTGATCACAAAAAGAAACGACTGCTGGTAAAGAAAGGTATGGAAAGCATTTCGCTTCGGCTCGATGATGTGGTGTTGTTTTACACAGAAAATAAAATCGTGTATGTAATAGACCGCTGGGGTAAGAAATACCTGTCTGATAAAAACCTGTCTGAACTGGAAGAGTGTCTCGATGAAAACAATTTTTTCCGGGCCAACAGGCAGTATATTATTAATATCAATTTCATCAGAAGCTTTAAGGCTTACGAAAAAGTGAAGCTGATTGTGGATCTGACTCTGCCGGAATTAAATCATTGCATTATCGTAAGCCAGGAAATGGCTCCTCAATTCAGAGAGTGGATGCATAATGCCTGATCAGGCAGTGAGCAGACTGCAGCCACGCACATCGCTGTTGTCCAGACGGCCCAGTATTTCAAACTGGCCGTTTGGATGCAGGCGTGCGGCATCATCTGTAGCAATAAAACAACAGGAGTCGATATTGGCCAGGTCAATTATATTAACCGCTCCGCTGCGTGGACGGTCTGCCACTCCACGCCAGGGAAGCAATTGCAGGGGATCTTCTTCTTCGCGCAACAGCAGTTTCATCCAGGGAGGGGTTGAAAAAAGCCCATCAGCCTTCGCATAAGCCTGCGAAAACAGCTCTGTCATGCCATATTCTGAATGAATATCTTTTAGATTAAATGCATTTTTAAGGATTGCCTGTACTTCTGCGCGCACCATTTCCTGCCGGCGCCCCTTCATACCCCCCGTTTCCAGGATGATGCTTTGCTGCAGCGGCAAAGCATGTGTGGCGGCAAAATCGAGCAGGGCAAAAGTGACCCCGATCAGCCATACCCGTTGCCCCTCCGCTTCGAGCCGGTTCAACAACCGGTGCAATTCATCAAACTCATGCAGATAAAAACCGCTGTCGGGATGTCCGCTGCGGGCAATCAGCTCATTAACCATATAAACCAGTGAAGACTGCCCCCTTTCAATATAAGAAGGCAGGAGTCCGATAATACAATAGTCTTTAACGTCACCATAAAAAAGCTCAAAACAACGCAAAAAGCTTTCTCTGTAAAGGGCAGGATCGCGAACCAGGTGCCGGCTGCTGACCATACCGGTAGTGCCGCTGCTTTCAAACTGCAATACCGGATCAAAATGGCCGGTACATACATTGTGGCTTTTAAAAAAACGGATGGGCAGAAAAGGAATCTCTTCCAGGCGCTGTACCTGGTCTGGCCGTACCCCCAACGCATCGGCAAAGCTGCGATACACAGGGTTTTGTGTATGCTGGTAACGGAATATCTCCAGTGCCAGGGCTTCAAAGCCCTCCTCTTTTACCGAAAAAATTTTATCGTTCCATTGACTTTTCATCTCGTCGGCCGGGCGTTGAAAAAAGATTATATTTGTTTTATTAATTGTGAGTTATGAAGCTAATTCCGGTCTCCTTTATAGTTGCAGTAGCCCTGCTTGTAGCTGCATGTGGCAAAGATAAGTTTGAAACCAAGCCCAGGCTCGAAATAAAAGATTATAATACCAAACAGGTAGGCCCGGGCACGACACTGCGTATCCGCCTCAACTTTTTCGACAAGGAAGGAGATCTGAACGAGGCTCCATTTACAGCAATCATCCGTCGTCAGAACCAATTACCGCTTGACCCCTCCCAGGATAAAACAGATACGCTTGTTTATACGTTGCCTGATTTCCCGAAAAAGGATAATGGTGAGATCAACTACACACTTGAGTATGGCTTCCTGAAAGAAAGCACCGTTGAAAACGATACCATCCATATCCGTTTTTCGGTTGCAGACAGAAAAGGCAACCTGAGCGATACCGTGGTAAGTGATCAGTTGGTGATACTTATGCCCTGATATCATGCGGCTGCTACGCCATTTATTTCACTTCTTTATTTACAGCAATCTCTTTATTGCCGGTTGTGCTGTGCTTATGGCCTGGCAGACCTGTCTGTTACTGCTCGATGGCACCATTCCGGCGCACCTGCTTCCTTTTATTTTTTCTGCTACTATTTGCAGCTATAGCTTTCATTGGTACCTGAGTGCCGATGCAGGCGAGGATTCGCCGCGTCTTCGCTGGTTGCGGCAATACCGTTGGCTGCATATGGTCTTATTCATCATGGGGCTTGCTGGCAGCATCTATTACGGCATTTACCTCATCGATCACTGGCTATGGCTGCTGGTTACCGCTTTTATTACCTTTCTTTATTCAGCTCCTAAAATCCCCCTACCTGTATTCAGGTGGCTGCGGCGGGTCGCACTGGGCAAAACCATTTTTCTGGCATTGGTATGGACGCACGTTACCAGTATACTGCCTCCACTTATGGCAGGAGTACACTGGCAGCCAGCCTTCACCCTCTTTGCCCTATCCCGCTTTTTTCTCATTTATCCTATCTGTATTCTCTTTGATTACCGCGATAGGGAATATGACCGCAGTATTGGCATCCGCAGCCTCATTACCTGGATGAGTGATAAAGCCATCCGGCAATTGTTTATAGTTTGTATATCACTGTTTTTTATATGGACGGGCCTGCTGGCCGTCTGTGGTTGGCCGCTTTCCACCCTACTGCTACTCGCCATTCCGGGAATTATCACTTTTTTCCTTTATTCCTATGCCAGCAAAAATTTTTCCGACACATTATATTATTTCGCCCTGGATGGACTCATGGCCCTTTCCGCGTTGTTGAGCTGGTGCTTGCATTTCTAAATATTTTCCAAAAAAATAAGGTCATGCAATAAGTGGCTTCTTTTGGACATTATGACTGTGAACAACTTTTTGTGACAGCAAAAACACTTGTAGCACAAAAATTGTTACTGGAAAAGGAATCCGTCCCGGGTATTTCATTGCTGGGTGGATCAGGACAACAGCATCAACTTACTATTCTAACAGCGCCTTATGCAAATACATTTCACTAAAGTGGTTCATTTTACCCGATTGATTAAAGCTGGTGGCCGGCTTCGTGAGTTTAACTTCCGCAAGTTGCGCCAGCTGGAGGAGGATATTTTTTCGGTAGACACGGTAGATGACCGGGGCAATCGCATCATATTTTATATGCATAAGCGCAATACTACCCACTGGACTATCATTCCTCAGCCCCTTCCCGCCTGGATTACGGACAATGAGTCCAAGCTCAGCGAGGAAATTGAGGCCGAACTGCAACAAGTGGGGGGCTAAGCCCTTAACCTTCCCGAATCAGTATCTTGCAGAAAATTGGGAAAACCTTAAATTTTCTGCATATGAAGCATTTATCCCTTATCGCCCTGCTGTTTCTGCTGGCCTGCGGTTCTTCACGTCAGGCTACGAAAGTGCAGCCTGCCAGTACCCTGGTAGTCGATGGCAAAATATGGTCATCTGCCTTTCAGCAGCGTGCAGCCGAATATAAAGCGCTTTGTATTCAGGCTTTTTACCTGGCCCGCATCCAGATAGAGCAGTTGCCTGCCGCAACAGGTAAACCGCGTGCCATTATTACCGATATCGACGAAACATTTCTCGACAATAGCCCTTATGCTGTACATCAGGCTTTTCAGGGCAAAGACTATGAAGCAGACAGCTGGCATGCCTGGACAGCCCGCGCCGAAGCCGACACACTGGCCGGAGCACTCTCATTTTTCAAGTATGCCGCCGCAAAAGGCATTGATATCTTTTACGTAACTAACAGGGATGAGGTGGAACGCGCCGGCACACTGCGCAATCTGCAGCGCTTTGGATTTCCGCAATCGACCGATGATCATTTATTGTTACGACAAACCTCGTCGAGTAAAGAAAGCCGCCGGCTGCAGATTGCCCGTACACATGATATAGTAATGCTGCTGGGTGATAACCTGGCCGACTTCAGTGACCTTTTTGATAAAAAGACAGAAGCAGAACGCAATGCGGGCGTAGATGCACTGCGCGCCAGTTTTGGCTCACGTTTTATCGTACTACCCAATGCTAATTATGGTGGCTGGGAAGATGCCATTTATCAAAATAGCCGAAACTGGACACCTGCGCAAAAAGATTCGTTGCTACGAGCCGGCCTGCGTAACTATTAAACACTGGCGGTATTCAGGAGATTGATAACTTTGAGTCATTGTATTACAACCGTTACTTTTTACATGATTCAGGCATATAATTTCCTTGCATCCTGGCAACTGTTTCCCGAAAAAGGTACCTATGAATGGGGTGACCGCCCATTAAGCGGCCTGTATAAAATCAGTGCCCCCGAAGGGCGTAAAGAATTACAGATCGAGCAAAACTGGGTAAACCTCGAACATCAGGCCTTCGGTACCAACTATACCCTGGAAGCCTCACCCGGTCTGCAGCCCTTTACACACCCTGAAATGGCCGATGAGGTACAACTGCACTTTGCAGACAGTATACGCTTCGAAGTTCATTTTTATAAAAAAGGCGAAGCATCCCTGCACGTGGTGCATGAAATAATGCCCAACGGATACCTTCGTATTCAGCAGCAGGGAAAACGGGATGATGGCAGCGATTATATCAACACTGAATATTATCACAAGCAGTTAAGCGTACTCCCTTATTCCGCCTCCGTTGCCGGAGCGGTAATACGCCCCAATGAAGAAGGCCTCATCCGCCATAAGGCACTCACCGCTATGGAAGAGCAGACCAATATGCAACTGGAGCAGATCCGCAAGCAGATCGAATTGCTGGCCCTGCAGGCACAGGAAATACAAAAACGTAAGGAGTTGTCTATGATGATCTACAATGCCCGCCTGTCCTTTAAACCTAATATTGGTCAGGTATATTATTTATACGAAAAAAAGGATGGCAGTCACCTGCTATCACTGGTATCACCCAAAGAATGGGGTACGAGCGGCCCTTTTAGTAAATTTGTTGCAGGCGTAAAACTCCTGGCCGATCACACCTGGGTAGAGATCAATTAACAGCACCGCAATTACACCAAATATAAACGATGAAAGATCTTAATTTCCCTTTACAAATCCGCAAAAGCCGTATTGCCGGTAAGGGCGCATTTACCAGTAAAGCCATTCCTGCACGACGCAAGCTGGGCAATATGGGTGGCGAAATCATTTCTTATAAAGAAGCACAGAAACGTGTGAGGCTTCAGCCCAATAATGTGCTGTTTATGGTTGAATTTGATAATGAAGATATCGCACTCGATGCCAGCGTCAACAGCAATGCGCTGCGCTATATCAATCACTCCTGCGACCCCAATACCTTTATGCGCCGTGCATACCGCAAAGTAGAGTTTTACACGCTGCGTGCGGTTCGCTCCGGAGAAGAACTTACCTGCGACTATGGCGAAACACATCATGAAGGCAAGCTACCCTGCCGCTGCGGTGCAACCAATTGCCGCGGTTTCATTTAAACACTTATCATCCTGCTTCACATCAATATCTGAGTCATGACAAAGCTTTCCGTTAATATCAATAAAATAGCTACCCTCCGCAATTCACGGGGCGGAGACAACCCTAATGTACTGCAGGCTGCCAAAGACGTGCAGGCTTTTGGCGCAGATGGTGTAACCGTGCATCCACGTCCTGATGAACGGCATATCCGCTACCAGGATGTACGTGATATAAGCGGCATCATCACCACCGAATTTAATATTGAAGGCAACTGTACAGAACAGAAATTTATCGACCTGGTACTGGAAGTTCGCCCTCAGCAGGTGACCCTGGTACCCGATGCACTGGGACAACTCACCTCAGACCATGGATGGAATACAATTACCCATGGCGATTACCTCCGCGAAATCATTCCCGTCTTTCAACGGGCAGGAATCCGTGTTTCTATCTTTGTTGATCCTGTAGTGGAAATGGTAGAAGGCGCTGCAGCTACAGGCACAGACCGTATTGAACTATATACAGAAGGTTATGCCCGAGTATATGCTGCAGGCGATCATAAAGCCGCTGTGACTCCCTATGTGGCAGCAGCCGAAAAAGCCCGCGAACTGCATCTTGGCCTTAATGCCGGACATGATCTTGACCTGCACAATCTTCACTACTTCCGCCAGCATATTCCCTGGCTCGACGAGGTAAGCATTGGCCATGCACTGATTTGCGATGCACTCTACCTCGGGCTGGAGAATACAGTACAATTGTATAAAAGGCAGTTGAAGTAAGAATACTGGTTTGAAAATTTGAGGATCTGAAGATGGCGGGAGAGAATGTGCTGATGTGCTGATATTTTTCAAAAACCTACCCCATACCTTTCACCTTTTCTCCTCTACCCTTTACCTTAAATGAGTAGTCCCGCGATGTATCGCGGGACTACTCATTTAATCCTTACTTAAAACTTATAACTTAACACTTACAACTCAATTCAGCTTGACCAGCTTTATTACTTGACGCTGATCGCCCTGTATTACTTCTGCAAAATAAGTCCCTCCTTTCCAGGATGCCCCCAACTTCAATACTCCATTGGCAGGCACCGCTTCATGACGTTCTTTTATCCGTCCGGTAATGTCTGTAATGCGTACAGTCACTGTTTCGCCAACCGTTCCTTTAATAACCAGTGTAAACTGATCGGTGCTCGGATTGGGCAATACGTCAACCTGCAATGCAGCTTTAGCATTCAGCACAGAATCGCGTGAAGGCACTACTGCCAGCGTAGCAGCTACCGGCTCTTCACTCACACCCCGGCCTGCAACATTGCTATAAGTCGCTATATAATTATTGGTACCGGTAGTAATATCAAAGAATGCATAGGTTATGCCTTTGATGGTCTCTGTGGTATAAGAAACGGCACTGCCATTACGTGTAATGGATACCAATTGTCCGGTGGCAGCATTTACAGGCAACATCCCTTTCAGGTTGCGTGCACCTGCAAGTGCAGTAGCGGGAAAGCTGAGCTGGTTATTATTCCAGGTCATGGTGCCAAAATAAGAGTTATTACGTCCATCGAGCCATGTCAGCATCTGACGGGCAGAAATAATGGGTACCTGACGCGCCTGAGCCGATGCAATGATCCGGTTTGATCCGATATGATTAGCTGTATCGGTATGCATGTTGGTTACAAATACGCCATAATATCCTTCCGGCCCCAGTGCTTTATCGAGCAGCTGATCGCAGAACCAGGGCAATGCAATACCGGATTCGTCTGTCATTTGAGTAGTAGCCTGATAAATATCCACCATGGTACCATCCAGATCAGCAAACCGCATGGGCATGCCCGATCCGGTAAACATTCCCGGGCGATTCTGCACCCAACTTCCCGGCCAGTAGTAATAGTTTACATCCATACGGATACCATTTTGCGCCTGCACTTTTGCAGCTGTAGCCCAATCGCTCCAAACCATACAGTGCGTACGATGCGTTTGTGGAGCAGAAATTCCGGGCAACTGCGAACGTAACTGCGTCAGCTGTGTGGAAATACTGCTGTTGAGCGACGTAGACGTAAAGTTCTCGCAATTGGTATTGGTATGCAGGCTCAGTTCAAATCCCTGCGCTTCGTAGGCTGTAGCCTGTGCATTGCTGATCGGCGATCCCGTATACAGATAAGACGTACCACGTACCGCTTTCCAGTCAGCCACATCTGCAGGCGTATTGGGCCCGAGTGTAAGGTATTGATCAAAACGGCCTGATGTACCACCGGTAGCATGATCATCGCCGGTCATCACAATAGCTGCTTTTAAACCGCGTGGCAGGAACCAGAAACGTGGCAATGGCTTGCGGTGCAAATTGCCCTGCAAAATGATATTGGTCAGCAGGCGTTGCTGCTCATCAGCCTGCGGTATGGCTACTTTATTAAGATTAACCCAGTCTGTAGCACTGCCGCCATAAAAGAGATCATCGGGGCGTATGGGGCCAGAAGTGCCATCGCGTTTCTGTCCGGCCCATGCAGGATTACCCTGGCGGGTATACACCACCGACCGGGGCAGGTCATAAGTGAAGGCAATAGCACGGCCTCCGTTGCTGCCTACGTCACGTTGCGTTACGGCCGGATAAGTTGTAGCGGTGGTAGCAGAGCTATATAATGTTGCCACACTTGTTGCTCCATTGAGCGTATACAGATCAGCTGTACCATGATACTGGATCGTTTGATTAACGATACCCACACCCGGTCCTGAACTGGTATTAACCAGCAGATACTGATCGGCCAGGCTTCCCGCTACTTTGGTTATACCCAGCAGCGATGAGAGTTCGGCAGAAGGTCTGAACGCAACCAGGGTTCCTCCATTATTTACCCAATTGCTGAGCTGTGTGGCCTGCGCTGAGGTGACGCTTACCTCACCGAGCACGACTACATCGGCATTGGTGAGATCTGCAGCTGTTACATCTGCTATATCTTTTGCGAGATAATAATTGAGTCCCTCTGCACGCAGCATCTCTATGGTGTATCGGCTATAAGGATTGCTGGCGGAATAAAGTACCAGTACCGGCCCACCGGGGCCATTATAGGTTATCGGCGGCGGAGGCGGATCTGCTGTGGTAAATGTCCATACAGAATCACGCAGCAAGGCATTACCGGCTACATCTTTCACACCAGTACTGCCACCCTTCACGCTTGCCGTATATACAGATGAGTAGTTTAATGCAGCTGATGGTGTAAGCACTGCCTGGTTTTGCAATACAGACAATGTGGCCGGCACCAGTTGATTGGCCGCATTACGTAATTCAAAGTTTGCACTCGTGATGCTGGCGGGACTGATTGTTTCATTGAAATTGATAGTGACGGCTGATGCAGTACTGACATTAGCGGCGCCATTACCGGGAGAGAGAGAGACTATTGATGGCGGCGTCTGATCAGGACCTGAATCGGCCGTAAACACCACATCTACCCAATAGTTGCTGGAACCGTAGTTGGAATTGGGGAATGCCGGTGTGGCTGTATAACGATACAAACCATTGGGGCCATCCTCACCATTGGCAAGCCCGCGCAGCGGACCATTCACAACAGCCGAAGTAAAGTAAGGATTGGTGACCGGGTAATCACCAGAAGAACTGTGATAAGAGACAACATAGGTCGTATTGGCATTGATAGCTACCGGCGAAGCCAGTGGCATCTGCTGCCAGCCCGAGGAGGTTTCTCCTGTAAATAAAATTTCGGCCAGTTTGGTACCGGTACTGCTCCACAGATTACCGGTGCGGGAGCCGGTTGCCCCGGCAGGTTTGTAATACCTGATGGCTGTAATGTATCCGGCCTGGGTGCTGCGGAATTTCATGCCGAGTGTCAGCGCTGTTCCATCGTTTTCAGATCCGGCAGGAACTGTGGCGGGCTGGAACACGGTATAGGAAGCACTTACCGTAGTAAACGACCATGTGTAATTTGCCGCCAGTGCATTGCCGGCAGCATCTTTCACTCCGCTGGCTCCGCCTTTGATGGTCATTGTATAAACAGTGCCGCTATTCAATACAGAAGTTGGCGTGAGTGTAATTGTCTTTGTGGTATTGTTATATGCTACAGTAGCCGCAATGAGCGTGTTGGCCGAATTACGCAATTCTACCGTGCTGCCTGAAACACTTGCTGGCGTAAGCGTTTCGCTCATAATTGCAGCAGGCGCCGTATTGAGTGCAACAGAAGTAGCATTGGCAGCAGGCGTTGTGCTGACTACTGTTGGTGCTGCCAGATCGGCTGCCGTAGTAAAACTCCAGCTGTAATCAGCAACCAGGGCATTGCCCACAGCATCCTTTACTCCACTTGCTCCACCCTTCAGTTTCGCTGTATACGTAGTGCTATAAGCAAGCGGGGCCGTTGGGGTGAGCGTCACAGTAAATGTACCGGAGTAATAATTAATCGTGAACGGTACCAGCTGACTGGCGGCATCGCGCAGTTCAATAGTTGAAGTAGTAAGACTGGCAGGAGACATGCCTTCGCTAAAGGTGGCATTCACAGATGTATTTACATTAACATCCGTAGTACCCTGTGCCGGTATGGCCTGTGTTACAGTGGGCGCTACCATATCCGCTTCGGTAGTGAAGTTCCAGTTATAATCAGCGGAAAGTGCATTGCCCGCATCGTCTTTTACACCCGATGATCCTGATTTCACTTTTACATTATATACAGCCAGGTAACCAAGGTGGGCAGAAGGAGTCAGCGTAGCTGTACGTATAACAGCATTATAACTTACTGTTGCCGGGATAAGCGTAGCAGCGTTGTCGCGCAGTTCAATACTGGTAGCATTGATACTGGCTGGCTGCATGTCTTCATTAAACACTATCTGCACCGCGGCGTTGGTACTAACAGCTGTACTGCCATTGGCCGGCAATACAGACGACACCTGCGGTGGAGTAAGATCAAGGAATGATTCCGTAGTAAAGCTCAGCGTAAAATCGCCCGCCAGGGCATTGCCAGCCAGGTCTTTTATACCGGTGCTGACCACCACAGAATAACCAACCAGGTAACTCAGGTTAGAGGCGGGAGTTATTACAATAGTCTGCTGAGCTGCATCATAAGTGATGGCAGCAGAAACAGGAAGGCCCAGCAGTCCGCGCAGGCTTACCGTTGAGCTGCTTACAGTAGCTGCATCGAGTGGCTCAGAGAAGCTGATCCGAATCGGCAATGAGACAGATACGTTGGATGAGCCCTGAGCAGGCACGGTGCTTGTCACAACCGGTGCTACAACATCGGCCAGTGTGGTAAAGCCCCAGCTATAATCGCTGGCAAGTGTATTGCCGGCCAAATCTTTCACACCTGTCGTTCCGCTTTTTACCACTATTGAATAAACAGTATTGTACTGCAGCAGCGATGAAGGTGTAAGTGTAACCGTACGGGTAGCATTGTTGTAAGTAAATGTAAATGGCACTGCTGTATTGCCCGGAGCCGTAAAGCTTACTGCATTCTGCAGACTGGCCTCATCAACCGGTTCAGAAAACACAATAGCCGGGAATATGTTACGCAGTACGTCTGTAGCCCCATTGACCGGCGTAACCGTATTAACGACAGGCGCAGTTACATCAGGTTCGGCCATGGTAGTAAATGACCAGCTGTAATCGCTGGCGAGCGTATTACCTGCCAGATCTTTCACACCGCCATTTCCACCTTTTATTACAGCAATAAAATTGCTGGAGTAAGGAAGACTTATAGCGGGTGTTATCAAGATGCGGAAAAGAGCTGCATCATATGAGACTGCAGATGAAATTATATTCCCATTTTCATCCTTTAACTCAACCGTATTATTATTAACAGTTGAAATATCGAGCGCTTCGCTTGCTATGGCAGTCGGCGCAATTGAAACCGCTACCCCGCCAGATCCTGATACAGGAGTAACAGAATTTATTTGAGGAGCCACCAAATCTGCACGGGTTGTAAAGCCCCACGTATAATCGCTTGCAGGATAATTACCGGCCATATCCTTAATGCCATTCGCACCGCCTTTAACAATAACACTGTAACGGGTTTGATATTGCAGTGAATCACTGATTCCTATAGTAATTGTATTGGTAGTGCTACTATAAGTAATGTTTACCGGTACAAGATTATTCAGTGCATCTCTTAACTCAACTGTACTGGCAGATACAGAAGAAGGCTGTAATGGCTCACTGAAGACAGCTGTCACGGTAAGACTGCGTGAAACACCTGTGGCATCCGGAACAGGACTGTACTGTGTAATCCAGGGGGGGCTTGAATCAGGAAATGTGAAAAAGGTAAGTGAATAAGGTGTTATTATGGTATTACCGGCGACATCCCTTATACCCCCGACACCTGTTTTTGCAGTTAATGTAAAGCTGCTGTTATAGGGCAGTGGCGAAGCCGATGTTATTTCTATAAGCGATTCAGTACCGGCAACATCATTTGAAGCTCCAAGGTATCTAACTACAATTGGAATTATTGTATTAGATGTTGTTTTGATTTCGAATGCGCCTGAAGTAACAGAAGCAGTATCCAGCAGCTCACTTACTCCAAGTATAATATTATAAATAGTATTGCCTGCATATTCCATCCCATCACGCTCATTCTGCCCCACAATAAAGGGAGGCACATTATCTGTAATAGTGGCAAAGCTGGCAGTAAAATCAGCAGCCAGTGCATTGCCGGCTACATCTTTCACTCCACTGGTACCACTCTTGACTGTAATGCGGTACGTAGTTGCTGTACTGAGTACTGCTGCGGGTGTTATTGTTGCGGTACGGCTGGCCGCATCATAGCTCACAGAAGACGGCACCAGCACACCGGCTGCAGTTCGAAGCTCAATAGTTGAACTGCTCACTGATGCAATATTCATAGCCTCATTAAACGTCACCGTTGCCACAGTGGCGAGAGAAACACCTGTTGCATTATTGGCAGGAACAATACTGCTTACCTGTGGTGGTGTTACATCAGAAACCGCTCCTGTACTGAACAGCACATCTACATAATAGTTGCTCGTTTCGTAGTTTGAATTGGGGAATGCCGGTGTGGCGCCATACCTGTACACGCCATTGGGGCCATCTTCACCGCTGGCCAGGCCGCGAAGCGGGCCATTTACAACGGCAGTAGTAAAGAATGGATTGGCAATGGCATAATCGCCCGATGAAGAATGATAGGATGCTACATAAGTCGTATTGGCTGCAATACTTACAGGTGTGGTAAACAACACCTGCTGCCAGCCCGAAGCAGTTTCATTGCCTGACACGGCTTCTGCCAGTTTGGTTCCGGTACTGCTCCATAAAATAGCCGTATTGGTTCCTGCTGATCCTGCACGTTTATAAAATCGGATACCGGATATGAGACCCGCCTGCGTAGCGCGGAATTTTACACCCAGCGTAAGAGCTGTACCATCATTACCAAATGTTGCAGGCACTGTAGCAGCACTAAACAGGCTCACACTGTTGGAAAGTGTAGTGAAATAAGCTATATAATCACCGGCCAGTGCATTGCCTGCTGCATCTTTCACACCGCCAGCACCGCTTTTTACAATCACGGTATATACTGTGGCATTGACCAGGCTGGCTGCAGGAGTAAGCGTAGCTGTACGTGTGGCCGCATTATAAGATATGGTAGCGTTTACCAGCGTGCTGGAAGCATCACGCAGCTCAATGCTGCCCGATGAAATGGATGCATTTGTCATGGCTTCGCTAAACACGATCGATACCGTAGTATTAACTGCCACTGAACCGGCTCCGTTTGCCGGTGTAATACTGCTGACCTGCGGAGGCACCAGATCTGCCACAGATGTAAAGGACCATACATAATCAGTAGCCAGCGCATTACCTGCCGCATCTTTTACACCCGCTGTTCCGGATTTCACGGTGGCTGTATAGCCTGTGAAATAAGCCAGCGAAGCGGAAGGCGTAAGCGTTGCCGTACGATTAGCCGCATTATAAGTTACAGTAGCCGGCACCAGCGTATTGCCCGGCCCTCTTAACTCAACTGTGCCGGTGCCGATAGAAGCGGCCAGCATATCTTCATTAAACGTTACAGTCAGCGCAGTCGTAATTGCCACTGCCCCACTTCCATTTGCCGGTGCAACGGTACTTACTACCGGTGGCACCAGGTCGGGTTCAGCTTCGGTAGTGAAGCTCCATGTATAAGCAGATGCCAGTGCATTTCCAGCAATATCAGTTGCACCACCTGCACCTCCTGCCACCCGTGCTGTATATACGGTAGAAGCAGCAAGGGGTGCGGTTGGCGTTAAAGAAGCGGTACGATTAGCCACATTGTAGGTCACGGTAGCCGGTACGAGTGCATTGGCGGCATTACGCAACTCAAAGCTTGACGTCGAAAGCGACGCCGCCGCCATTGCTTCATTAAATGTAACGGTAACAGCAGTGTTTACATTTACCGTTACGGCATTGGCAGCGGGAGATACTCCTGTAACGGTAGGTGGCACCTGGTCTGCCAGTGTGGTAAAACTCCAGGTATAATCCGCCGCCAGGGCATTGCCTGCAGCATCTTTTACTCCATTGGTACCACTCAGCACCCGTGCCGTATATACTGTCTGATAACTTAGTGCTGCAGCAGCGGTGAAAGTTGCGGTACGCGTTGCTGCATTGTACGTCACCGTTCCCGAAATAGTGTTGCTGGCAGCATCACGCAGTGTAATAGAAGCCGTACTGATGCTGGCCGCCGTCATATCTTCACTAAACAGAATATTAAGCACGGCAGATTGTGCAATGCCGGTTGCATTGGCAGCAGGCGTCACGGAAGATACCGTGGGTGGCGTATTATCTACCACATTGGTAAATACTACATCTACAAAATAGTTACTCGATCCGTAATTGGAAGTAGGGAAAGCAGGGGTGTTGGCATAAATATAAAGACCATTGGCACCATCCTCTCCATTGGCAAGTCCGCGCAAAGGTCCGTTTACCACAGCTGCCGTAAAATAAGGATTGCTGCTGCAGTAATCACCCGAACTGCTATGATACGAGACCACATAAGTGGTATTGGCTACTACCGATACGGGTGTACTGAATAGCATCTGCTGCCAGCCCGAGCTGGTTTCATTGGCAAAAACCACTTCGGCCAGTTTTGTACCGGTGCTGCTCCAGAGTGTTCCGGTATGTGTACCGGTTGCTCCTGCTCCTTTGTAATAGCGCACACCCGTTACATAACCATTCTGAGTAGCCCGGAATTTCATACCCAGTGAGACAGCCGCGCCATCATTTTCCAGTGTAATCTGTGGTACAACAGAAGGTTGAAATACACTATAGGTTCCCGCTTGCGCACCACCTGATACGGTTACATTAATATTGGTAGATGATCCCGCAGCGCCAGGCACACTCATATTTCCGCTATCATCAAATCCCCTTACACGAATATTGGCAGTACCTGATGTGGCAGGTGTCCATGAGAAACTCCAGCTGGTAGTACCGGTAGCTACCGTCCAGGTATTGCCGCCATCAACAGAAACTTCAATACCAGCCAGCACACCTCCGGCATCGGTAGCCGTACCGCTGATATTAATAGCTGTATTTGCGGTAACAGTCGCGCCATTGAGCGGAGAACTGATCACGGGTACAGGAGCCTGTACATCTGTAGAGGCGGTTGCTGCCACCAGTCCCGTCATCAGCGAGCCGGGCTGCACGCCCATATCAGCAAACAGGTTAACGGTTGCCTGCTGCATAGCAGTACTCGCTGCCGCACTTCCCCTGTCATGTATATTATCAAGCCCCCATGACCATTGTACAGTGCCTGCACCAAATACCAGCGCTCCGCTGCTATGCCGATAGAGCGACAACTTATGTGTCAGCCCACTTACAGTTGTAGACGAGAGAATAATCCGTCCGTTGGGCATTGAGGCCGGGTACTGTTCATAATTCCATTCATACCCCAGTGTGCCGGAAGGAAATGTAGTAGTCTGGTTTGCTCCCTGCGAAGCCACGCTTGTATTGCGCCAGAAACGAAGACTGCGATAAGTACCGGGCACAGTAATAGCACCGGACACATCTGACCAGCTGATTTGTCCTGTGAGCGCGTTCTCGGGTTTGCAGGCTCCGCCTGAGGGATAGGCACATCCTTCGCGCCACAAGCCTGTCCACTCGGTACTGGGGTCACATTTTGTTCCACATACATTTTCACCCAGCGTACCTTCTTTATAACATACCAGCGTGCGGTAATTATCTTCCCAGCGGGTTTTCCAGTACACTTCATTACCACTGAAAAAAGCGAGGTGTACACCGGCATTACGGGCATTTTCTACCCTGGTCCTTTCGTTTGCCGACCAGTATTCATCATGCCCTACTGAAAGAAAAATTTTATGGGTAGACGGTGTAATCGGTGTGGCATCACGTTCCATATCCACATCGGTCGTATAACTTACATTATATCCGTTTCTTTCGAGAAAACGGATCATGGGATATTCTGCATTGAAAAGCCAGTCTTCCATGGCACCGCCGCCGCCGCCGCCATCGCGGGTAATAAAGGGACGATTATAACTAACCTTGGTAGCATGACCTGCCGGATAGCTGGTAGAGCCTACATACAGACTATTGCCACCATAGGCATTATAGGCCTGCCAGGTTGCATCGGAGGTTTTAAATAAAATGGGAGAATTGGCCGCATCATCGCGTACAATAAATACAATGTGGCTTGAGCCGGTAGAGCGGGTTAAACGCGCTATATAAACGCCGGATACGGCTGTAGAAGGCACTAACCAACTGGCAGATTCGCTCCAGTTGCTGCAGTCGACAAGACCGGTAGTAGTGTTAGTATTAGGCTCAGGTTGTTTTACACCTGTGTACGCCGTTCCCAGTGTGGTGATAAGGCGGGCTCCGTTGCCTTTATAATAACCCAGTCGGTATATACGAATGGCATAGGTACCTCCGCCAGTCACACTGATTTTAAACCGTACTGTTTGCCCTTTGTTGACGCTGATATCTGTAGCAAATCCCTGAATATTGGGATCACCGGAACCGCTGATATCCCATTCTGACTTTGGATTACCCGTCAGCGCGTTTTCGGTGACAATGGGGTTCTGGGCAATTGAAAAAACATAGTTTACAAGCAGGAGAACACATGCCAGCATGTATCCTCTCCAGTTACAGGGTAAGAGACTCCGTACCATGGATTAAATCTGTGGTTTAATGGCGACTAATAAAAAGAATCAGAGGTGCTTAGGCCAGGAGTTCTTTAGAAAGGATATTAATTCTGGTTCGTCCACCAGGCTCTCTGCAGGAGTGTTTGCATAGAGTGGTAGTCGTGTAAAGATACGTATTTGTTTTAATGTCAGTTTGGAAATGTATACACAGCAGCCCTTTTTCTGTGGAAAAAGACTAAAATACCCCTATTAGGGTACAACCGTAGTTGCTTATAATCATAGATTAATAAAGAGCCGGCCGTTTTTTAAAACTGCCCGCTGTCCACATCTTTGATAAACCGGATCACTCCATTCATAAACACCTGCTGATCATCCCACATGGCCAGGTGGCTGCCATTGGGGCAATACAGATAACGGCCTTTTTGTACCTGCTTGCTTTGCGTTTCCATCGCAGCAGGATCCATAGTATCGTATTTGGCTCCGATCATTAATGTGGGAACCTTTATCTCTTTTAACCGAGCGGTGATATCCCAGTTGGCCAGGCGACCGGCAATCCCAAACTCCGAAGGGCCCTGCATGAGTGTGTAAATCGAGCCATTGGCATGTTTCAGGGCGCGGTTTACAGCGTCGGGAAACTGCGGTAAACGGCAGACATGTTTTGCATAAAAATTAGGCATCAGCAATTCCATATAACGCGGATTGGCAAAATCGCCCTTTGCTTCCAGTGCCCTGATCTCTGCGAGCACAGCCGGATCCATTTGTTTGGCGAGCACTTCATTGGCATAGCGGCCATACTGCGGACAGCTGGCCATCATGTTTGCCACCAGCAGGGCTTTCATATTTTGCTGATACCGCAGTGCATACTCCATGCCGAGTATACCACCCCAGGAATTGCCCAGAACATAAAAATTAGTAGAATCTGCACCAATAGCTTTTCTCACCTGATCTACTTCATCTGCAAACCGTTCTATTGTCCAGAGACTACTATCGGTTGGCTGATCACTATAATAGGAACCAAGCTGATCATATTCATAAAACTCAAACCCCTGCTGCGGAAAAAAACTTTCGAAACATTCCATATACTCATGCGTCATGGCCGGGCCACCATGCAGGAGGAGTATTTTGATACGTGGATTGTTGCCAAACCGTTTGGTCCATACATTGAAATTACCAACAGGAGTTTTTATCGGGATCAGCCGCACCCCTCCTGCCTGCACACCCGTATCACCATAATTGAAATATTCTGCTACACTCATAGCAGTAGCCTGATTGTTTTCTTTTTCTCTGCAGGAAAAAGTTACGAGGGCCAGAACAGCCAGCAGCAGGATAGAACGACTCATTACAAAGTATTTGGTACAGAAAAGATAGGCATTAAATAATTATCTTGCCGGCCAACAATCTGAAAAACATGAGAACGCTGGCTGCCTGTGGGATGTTGCTGCTGATCATTTTCAGCAGCTGCAGTTCCCGTCAAAAAATTGATCTGCTCATTATTAACGGTACGGTGTATACGGTAGACACTGCCTTCAGTACTACAGAAGCTGTGGCCATTCGTGATGGCAAAATTGTTGCCACCGGCTCCACCGCTGACCTTCAGCAACAATATGAAGCCCGTGAAATCGTAGACGTCAAAGGACAATTTGTATACCCCGGCTTTATCGATGCACACGCCCATTTTGTAGGTTATGGTATCGGTTTGCAAACAGCCGATCTCACAGGTACCAATAGCTGGGAGGAGATTCTGACACGCCTGCGCGAATTTGCAACAACACAGCCCAATGGCTGGCTTATTGGCCGGGGCTGGGATCAGAACGACTGGGCAGTAAAAGAATTTCCCGACAATAAACAATTAAACACACTTTTTCCCGACCGGCCCGTATTGCTTACACGGGTTGACGGTCACGCCGCCATTGCCAACCAAAAAGCGCTGGATATGGCAGGAGTAAAACCCGGCTTTAAACTTACCGGAGGCGAGGTGGAAGTAAGCAATGGTCAGCTTACCGGCATACTGGTCGACAATGCCGTAGATCTGGTCAGCACACATATCCCTGCCATGGACGCAAGCAGTTATCGCGAAGCACTTCTTGATGCACAGCGTAATTGTTTTGCCATGGGACTAACTACTATCGACGATTGCGGACTCGGCTATAAAGACGTGGAAGCTATTGACGGATTGCAGAAAAACGGTGCATTGAAAATGCGTCTTTATGTAATGCTGAGCGATGCAAAGGAAAACTTCGATTATCTCGACAAAAAGAAGATTATCAAAACAGACCGGCTGCATGTACGCTCATTTAAAGTATACGGCGACGGAGCACTGGGATCGAGAGGAGCCTGCCTGTTGCAACCTTATTCCGACAAACCCGGCCATTATGGTTTCCTGCTGAGTCAGCCCGAGCATTTTGACTCCGTAGCCAATTGGATCGCCCAGCGCGATTTTCAGATGTGCACCCATGCTATTGGCGACAGTGGCAACCGAACCATCCTGCACACCTACGGTAAATACCTGAAAGGCAAAAATGACCGTCGCTGGCGTATTGAACATGCCCAGGTTGTGTCGCCTGAAGATTTCTCACTTTTTGCCCAATGGTCTGTGATACCATCTGTACAGCCCACCCATGCCACCTCAGATATGTACTGGGCAGGCGACCGGTTGGGCGCACAACGGGTAAAAGGTGCTTATGCCTATAAGCAATTATTGCAGCAAAATGGCTGGCTTCCGCTGGGCACCGATTTCCCGGTCGAGGATATTTCTCCCTTCAAAACATTTTATGCAGCCGTAGTGCGGAAAGATGCCAAAGGATGGCCCGACAATGGGTTTCAACCCGAAAATGCACTCACCCGCGAAGAAGCGCTGCGTGGTATGACCATCTGGGCCGCCAAAGCCAACTTCGAAGAAAAAGAAAAAGGCAGTATTGAAGCAGGCAAATGGGCCGACCTGGTAATACTGGATCAGGATCTGCTGAAAGCCGATGCCGGAAAACTGCTGAACATACGCCCAACAGCCACTTTCGTAGGCGGAGAAAAAGTTTATGAAAAGAAATAAGGCCTCCGTGCCTATCAGTCTGAGGATCATAGCCTGGCGGGCCAAAGCCGCTACCAGCTTGGCTGCCCTACCAAAATGTCTTAAATTTGCACGATGATTAGTAGCGAAAACCGACCCATTCGCATTGCAATACTTGACCTCTATGAAGGCCACGCCAATCAGGGTATGCGCTGTATCAGGCAGATCATCCAGGATTGGGCACTGAAACAGGATTTGCAGGTGCAATGCAGGGAATTTGAAGTACGTCTGCGCCAGGAACTTCCCGACACCTCCTACGACATCTATATTAGTAGCGGAGGGCCCGGCGACCCACTCAGCACCCGTTTCGATGACTGGGATATTGCCTGGTGCCGCTGGCTCAATGATATGCTCCGCTGGAATAGCAATCCTTCCAACACCGACAAAAAACATATTTTCTTTATCTGCCACTCCTTCCAACTTGCCAGCCGTTATTTTAATGCCGGCCTCGTATGTAAACGCAAGTCTACCGCCTTCGGCGTATTCCCCGTTCACATGCTCGAAGCCGGACGCCAGGAAGAAGTATTCGAAGGACTGCGTGATCCGTTTTATGCCGTTGACAGCCGCGACTACCAGGTAATACAACCCAATCATGAATTACTGCGTAAAGCTGGCGGCCGCATTCTTTGTATCGAAAAAATGCGCGCACATGTACCCTATGAGCGGGCGGTAATGGGTATACGTTTCAACGATCATATGATCGGCACACAGTTTCATCCCGAAGCCGATGCCCAGGGCATGAGCATGTATCTGCGTACAGAAGAAAAAAGAAAAACCGTCATAGAAGGTCATGGTGAAGCAAAACTCAATAGCATGCTGGAGCAACTGGATGATCCGGACAAAATTTCCTGGACCTATGCCACTATACTCCCCAACTTCCTCACGCAGGCAGTAGGCCGCCATGAGATGGCAATAGTATAATTGATTACAACTGGATAAAAGATTTTAAAAGCCGGCGTTCAACCGGCTTTTTTTATACAATTCTTAAACTGACTATATTGTTTCGAGAAAATAGCACTAACCTGCCAGTCTTCCAGAAATATCCGAACCAGCACTTTTCTTCCTGACCTGGCTTTTTAGAAAAGAACAACCAGGGGCTCACCTGCGTTATCTGCGCCGTGTGCGGGAAATTTCATTCATGGATAAATACGGAAAAGTGCATCCTGTGGGTAAAAAATATTCATAGCAACTAATTCACCCGATGGTTTCTTTAAAGCCGTTATTCCGGGCCGCTTTCCATTTGGCTACAACAGCTTACTGCCGTAACTTCCCCATTACTAAAAAACATCCCTGAATGATTCCCCATATACGGCAGCAGTTTAATCAAAATTTTACACCCGAGCGATACCAGGCTTTTCTGGAAGAACTGAACAGCGCCCATCCGGGTGCTATTGAATTCAGAGTAGCCGAAACGGCTGTGTTTGTTCCGAAAATTTTTAAACACAAATTGCTGGATGCCTGTGAGAGCATCGTAGACATCATTACCGATCCTTCTTTTATCAGTAAGACCGATAAGGCTATACCTGCAAATCTGAATGTACCGGGTAATATAGGCCATAGCCAGTTTATTGCATTCGATTTTGGTATTTGTGTAAATGAAGATGGGACGTATGAACCGCAACTGATAGAAATGCAGGGATTCCCTTCGCTGTTTGCCTACGAAATATTGCTCGACGACGTATTCCGTAATCACTTCACAGTGCCCGATTCATTTGCAGCCTACCTGGGTAACCATACGAAAGAAAGCTATATTGAAGAACTGAAAAATATCATTCTGGGCAAACATGCTCCCGAGCATGTAATACTGCTGGAAATATTTCCGCATCAGCAAAAAACGAGGATTGATTTTTACTGTACGCAGGACTACATCGGTATTCAACCCGTATGTATAACAGAATTGATCAGAGAAGGAAAAAAACTGTTTTACCTCCGCAATGGAGAAAAGACTCCTGTTCACCGCATCTATAACCGGGTAATATTTGATGACCTGTTTCAGCAACCGGCAGAAGTACAGGAAAAAGGAAAAATCTTCTTCCAAGAGCTGGATGTGGAATGGGTGCCACATCCTTCCTGGTTTTACCGCATAAGCAAGTATACATTACCGTTTATCCGGCACCCTTATGTACCATCTACCTTTTTCCTTAATGAAATAACTCAATTACCTGCCGACCTGGAAAACTATGTATTAAAACCGCTTTTCTCCTTTGCCGGTCAGGGTGTGATCATTGATGTAACAGAAGAAGATGTAAAAGCCGTGAAGGACCCCGAAAACTGGATTCTGCAACGCAAAGTAAAATATGCCGACATCATTGAAACACCTGATATTCCCGCCAAGGCCGAGATTCGGATTTTTTATTTCTGGAAGGACGGCGATACGCGTCCGCATCCGGCCAATAACCTGGCCCGCCTCAGCAAAGGCAAGATGATCGGCGTTCGATACAACAAGGATAAGGAATGGGTAGGCGGCAGTCTTTGCTATTTTGAAAAAGACTAACCTGTTTTATTTTTACACCACAGCAACCGATTTTTATTTATGCCTTTACTTACCGATAATCCGGGCCGCCAACTGGCCCCGGGACTCACAGGACACTACGTACATGGCCAGCAAATGACACTGGGCGTAGTGGAGATCGAAGCCGGCAGCCAGCTCGCTGCCCATCAACATCCACATGAGCAGATCACTTATATCCTCGAAGGCGAACTGGATATGAAGATTGGCGACGAACAGGTGACACTTTCTGCCGGCATGTGTTATGTAATACCTTCCAACACACTACACGGCGCCGTAGCAAAAGTTAACTGCCGTGTGCTGGATGTTTTTGCACCGGTTCGTGAAGATTACCGCTGACCGGAAGGCAGACCGTCCAGTATCTGCTCAATAGCTGCCTTATCATCATAAGCAAGAATCTTTCCGTCGGAACCAATGAGTATATAGCTGGGGCGGCCATCTACTCCATAGTTTTTTATCATTTTTTCGTCGGCCAGCAGATTGCGGTAATTTAATTGATTTGCTTTTACGATACGTCGTACGCCGGCTTCATTTTCCGAAGTGACGCCAAACAGTTCGACGCCTGCGCTACGATATTTTTCCGCTTTCTACTTCACTTCAGGAATTGCCAGTATGCAGGCTACAGAAAAGCTATCCGGGCAAATAAGCATCCATACGCAGTACTATACATAACGCAAGAGGTCCGCATCACGGACCTCTTGCATATAATTACCATAAAATGGATGCTTAATCCTTGAAATTCTTCTTCAGCTCCATCAGCTTTGCCTGAAAAGGATTCAGTGGTTCCGGTTTACGATTGGTTGCAGGTTTACCGGCACCGGGTTTGCCGGGCTTGCGATCAGTTGCTGATTTATCAGCGGCATTATCTTTCAGCGAAAGAGAAATACGCTTACGGGCCGTATCGACTTCCAGTACGGTAGCCATTACTTTTTGTCCCAGTTTCACGGCTTCATTCGGATCGCTGATATACCGGTTGCTCAGGTGCGAGATATGCACAAGGCCATCCTGCTTTACACCTACATCTACGAAAGCGCCAAAATTGGTGATATTGGTGACAATACCCGGCACGCGCATACCCGGTTTCAGGTCGTCCATGGTGCTGATGCCTTCGGCAAAACGAAATTCTTCGATGGGCGATCGGGGATCACGTCCCGGTTTCTCGAGTTCTTTCAGGATATCCTCGATAGTAAACTGACCTACTGTTTCCGATACAAAATCTTTAGCCTTTATTTGTTTCCGTACTTCAGGATTGCTGATCAGTTCGGCAATGCTGCAATTGGCTTTGGCCGCCATTTCCTCCACTACATGATAACTTTCTGGGTGTACCGCTGAGTTGTCGAGCGGATTAGCAGCACCTGGCACGCGCAAAAAGCCTGCACACTGTTCAAAGGCTTTTGGCCCCAGCATAGATACTTTCTTCAACTCATCGCGGCTTTTAAAACCACCATTCTTTGTACGATACTCTACAATATTCTTAGCCACGGTAGCACTCAATCCCGATACATACATCAGCAGGTGTTTGCTGGCTGTATTCAAATCCACTCCTACATAGTTAACACAACTTTCCACTACCTGGTCAAGCGATTCTTTTAGCCTGTTCTGGTTCACATCATGCTGATATTGTCCCACGCCGATGCTCTTGGCATCGATCTTTACCAGCTCACTCAGCGGATCGAGCAGACGGCGTCCGATACTGATGGCTCCACGTACCGTCACATCTTCATCCGGAAATTCTTCGCGCGCCACTTCGCTGGCAGAGTAAATAGATGCGCCACTTTCGTTTACCATAAAGACCGATACCGGCTTACCAAAATCAATCCCACGCACCAGTTGTTCTGTTTCCTTGCTGGCTGTACCATTGCCATAGCCAATTGCTTCTATATCGTAGCGGGCCACCAGTTCTTTAATGGTTTGAGTAGCACCATTCCAGTCATTTTGCGGAGCATGAGGAAAAATAGTCTGATACTTGAGGAACGTACCGTGCTCATCGAGACAAACTACTTTACAACCCGTACGGAAACCCGGGTCTATCGCCATTACGCGTTTATGGCCCAGCGGTGAAGCCAGTAGCAGCTGACGCAGATTTTCTGCAAATACCCTGATCGCTTCTTCGTCTGCTCTCGTCTTGCTGGCCATGCGAAACTCCGTTTCAATTGACGACTTTAACAGGCGGCTAAATGAATCTTCGATAGCCATGGCTACCTGCTGTGCAGCCGGGCCGCTGCTTTTGATAAATTTCCGTTTCAGCTCTTCCACAGCAGCTTCTTTCTCAATGCCGATATCCATAATCAGGAAGCCCTCTTTTTCACCACGCCTGATAGCCAGAATACGGTGCGAAGGACTATCAGCCAGCTGTTCGCTGAATTCGAAATAATCGCGATACTTCTGTGCATCCGGTTCTTCTTTCTTAGAACTGAGTACACGGGAAGAAAGCACGGATTCTTCGGTAAACAGTTTGCGAACGGTGTTACGCGCTGTTTCGTTTTCGGCCACCCATTCGGCGATGATATCGCGTGCCCCCTGCAATGCTTCCGCTGTATCTTTTACCTGCTCATTCACAAACCGTGCTGCTTCGGCATCTACTTCCTGCAACTCCTGGTCAAAAAGCTGGCGGGCCAGTGGTTCCAGTCCTTTTTCGATCGCTACCGATGCTTTTGTCTTACGTTTGGGTTTATACGGCAGGTAAATATCTTCGAGCTCAGTTGCATTCAGACAATCTTCAATGCGCTTTTTGAGCTCAGGAGTCATTTTGCCTGCTTCCTCAATCGTTTTTACGATGGTCTCTTTCCGTTTTTCCAGCTCAGTAAAATATTTGAGCTGATCGATCACACTGGCAATAGCTACCTCATCGAGATTGCCGGTTGCTTCTTTCCGGTACCGGGCAATAAAGGGGATCGTCGATCCTTCTGCATGCAGATCGTGAATATTATTGATCTGCTTCATGGTAAGCGACAAAGTGCCCGCAATCTGCTGTAAATATTTTAGCTCCATAGGTTCATGTTTTGGGGGAGCAAATGTAACGGTAGCACTAAAACAAAAAAATTTGTTTTTACTGCCGGAATCTGGTAAATCAGAAATCTTTGTTTGCCGCGGGAATCCTGAAAAATGCGTTAGGATTGTCATTCAGGTTTCTGCCTGATTTCCCCTATTGAAACCCTTTATCTGCAGCCTCCCGCGTTTTCTGCGGGGAAAATTTCCCGCAGAGGGCGCAGCTATACGCAGATATAACCTTCAGGCCTCCCCCCCCCCACAATCGCTGGCAAAAATGCGGCAAGAACACTATTCAGATTTCAGCATGATTTACCTCGATTGAAATCTTTTATCTGCGGCCTTCCGCGTTTTCTGCGGGCAAAATTTCCCGCAGAGGGCGCAGCTATACGCAGATATAACCTTCCGGTCTTTCACACCCAATCGCTGGCAAAAATGCGGCAAGAACACTATTCAGATTTCAGCATGATTTACCTCGATTGAAATCTTTTATCTGCGGCCTTCCGCGTTATCTGCGGGCAAAATTTCCCGCAGAGAGCGCAGCTATACGCAGATATAACCTTCCGGTCTTTCACACCCAATTGCTGGCAAAAATGCGGCAAGAACACTATTCAGATTTTCAGCATGATTTACCTCGATTGAAATCTTTTATCTGCGGCCTTCCGCGTTTTCTGCGGGCAAAATTTCCCGCA
>MKTY01000022.1 GCA_001898485.1 Sphingobacteriales bacterium 46-32
AGCGAAAATCATTTACAAATTGAAGCGCAGCCGGTAGTGGATAAAGCGGGAAATACTGAAAAGAAAATTATATTTGAAAACTCTAACTGACAACGGCACTAAAAAAAGGGGAGCTTACATAACGAAGCATCTGTTCGACCGAAAATTCTTTTTTTCCCTCGATTCTTTTTAACGATAGGTTTGAAGAGACAAGAAATTATGCTTAGTTACAAGATAAGCATAACAATACTTAAGTATGAAAAACAAACTACGAAGAACAGAGGGAATAAAAAACTACAATCATTTCTTATTAAAATGAAAACGAGTAATATTATCTTGATAAATAATAGCTTTTAAGGTGTCAAAAAAATTATCTCTAAATTTAAAAACATTGTTATCAGTTATCATGTAAAACTTACCCGAATCCGACAGTAATAACAAAGCAGAATCTTCATGTATGGTCCCTACTGGGAGTAAGTTATCATGAATTGCCTGTGAAATCTTATCGATAGATATTTTATCAACATCCTTTGCAACCTCCGTATTCAGTCTAATATTACTCAAATAGCCATCTGGAGTTTTAAACTCAATATTCATATTCCAATACTCTTTTAATAAATCTTTAATTTTCTGGTTATTAATCACATACCCTTCCATCGATAGCTCGCTAATTATATACTCAATATCAATGCTTCGTCCTTGATACCATCCGGCATCTTCTAATAGGTTAATGATATCTGTTTTATCCATACTCTTATCTGTCATTTGTTCCTTTTAATAATACGTTACAATTACTACATGGCGCTTTGGGAGCAACTGTTTTTCCTGATGAGATATGCGGGGTCGCACACTTCAACTGCAGGATCGCAGATCAGCAATGTGGAAAAGCTTGAAAGTTATTCACCTGTCATTTCGAATAAAAAAATACCAAATCTCAAAAAAAACAAACTTCGACTTAGTTATAAGCTAAAACAATAATATTGTGCACCTTTTCTACAACCTTCTAGCAACAAAGGTTTACAGCATAACAATTCAAAATTATTTTTACAGACTACAGAGAACGGAAAAGTTATGACTTAATAACCTATTTAAAAAATCAATTACCTCGAATTGGATTTCTAGGAATATTATCCATAGACAATCCATCAATCTGCATTTTCTCTTTAGATACATAAAACGAAAATGCATAGCGCCTACCTTCCTTTAACTGCCGCTTCTTATTCCCTATTGTCCCCTCAAAAAAGATGTTTCTTTGAGGGTACCCTAGCCAATCTAGCTTTTTTATTCTCTTTGGACTATAATAATAATAATTAAAAGTCCAACGCCCCTCTTCAAACTTATCACTTTTCACACTAAAATTGGCGGGATCATCACTAATAAAAAATAAATAACTCTCCGAAATCAGAATAGGGTCATTAGATGAAGATGTGTCGTTAAACTTAATATTAACCCATCCTGTATAGTCCTCTGGAATAAAAATGTATATCCCCCTATCATTCTGCGCAGTTGTACAACTAATCATACCGAAGCACAGTAAAAAAAATAAAAATTTCATCTCTATGATTTTAGGGTTGGTTACTTGAATTAGTCGCATTTTTTTTATCTATCGGCGTTGAAAATAGTTCATTATTCTTTTTAACTTTAGGACTAGGCTCCGCTTTATCGACATGAGGACTTTCTCCTATCTTCCCTATTTTGTTTATTTCCACATCTCCTACTATATCAAACAAATTATTAATTTCCTCAGGGTTTTTACCTTTTAGGAGATCAGTTCCAGCATCTGAAGTATTATCAAAATATAACAAATCAACTTTACCTGTTTTCATGTCTTCCAAGAAAATTTCTAACGCAGGAAATCCGTCCCAAGTCCCTCTAATCCCCCACATGCCTCGTTTATGCACATCAATTGTCAGATTATAATCAATTGACGGAGTCGGAAACCATCCTGGCATTGCTGGATTTTTTGTACTTATTACAGCCTCTATTCGAGCCATATTGATCATCGAAGAATATCCAATCTTTGTTTGTTCATCTCCCAAACCAGCATTCTCATCTGCCATAACCTCTCCTGTCATTAAATTTTTCGAATATGTGGTAGGCACAAAGGGAGATAAATACGTGTATTTTCCTGCATCAAAATCAATTTCAAATTGTTGCTCTGACTTATATCCTCCATGAGCTTCCACATTTTTATATTGAGGATACCATCGAGTGTTAGCCTTGTCAATCATATACTTCGCTGTAGGCTCCGTTACATAAGTATACGGCAGAAAAGTCCTTACAGTTACCTTATATTTTTCCAACCCATCTAAATCGATATTTGTAATAGGTTCGTTTTCCGCAAAGGCATAACTGCTGTTCCATGGATATTCATATCCGATCGGATCCACACTCAAAAACTTACCCAGCCTCGGATCATAAATCCGCATGCCATAATCCTGCTGGCCGCCTTCACCCTTTACCTCATTATCATTCTCCTTGCCATTAAACCCATACCGGTAAGTATCATCAAAAGCATACTTCCTTCCCGGCATAATCATCCCAAACGGATAATAATCATTAGCCGTCACCACATCTGCCTCGTAGTATGCCACTTCTCCATTGCCATCATCGGTAGCCAGTTTCTTGTCATTGATGGTAGCCAGCATCCCGCCGGTGGCGGGACAAGCTATTGCCCAGGTGATTGCTCAATTCAAAGATCTTTTCGCCTCTGGTGAAGGTAATCAATTTACCCGGATCAAAACCCATGGCCAGGGTTACGGCTTCGGGATCTGCGGTGCGTTTACCCGTCAGCCCCAGCCGGCTGCTACCATACAGGTGCAATTCATGCTGATCCAGGGCACCAGCTCCATCTTTCTGATAGATACTCATCACATTACCACCGGCATCCCGTACATATACGGTAGTCTTACCGTCGTAGGTTTTACTGATCCGGTTGCCGGCTGCATCGTAAGTATACTTAATGGTGCCACCGGGTTTAACAATGCTATCTATTTTGCCATATACATTCCAGGCAATGGTCAGGTTTTCTGACTTATCCTGTACCAGGTTGCCGATGGCGTCGTAGACATAATTCTCCGTCTCGGTCTGGTTGTCGATATCTGCCCAGTAGTTTTCACTATACCCGGCGTCATCCAGCACCTGCTTCAACTGGTTGGTATTGGCCCAGTATTTATAAGTAAGGCTATCCATCAGTTTGGCACTGTCAGGTACTTCTGGTGAGCCATTGCGGATATAGTTCAGGATATTGCCATTGGCATCATACCGTACGTGTTCGCGGTAGTCATCGAGCAGCACGGGTGTCCAGGCATTGGTTGAATTATTGAAGCCTTTATAAGCCCGCATGCTTACCAGGCGGTTTAATTGATCATAGCGGTATTTGTAAAACAGCGGTTCGGCATTTACTCCTTCAGCAGCCCTGCCCAATGCCGCCAGGTTTACACTCATACCGGCGATATTACCATTGTACAGCGATCTGAAATCGGCATTGTTGGGTTTCGCAAACGGCGCCACGCCGTCGCCTATAGCCCGATAATCGCTATGGCCGATGGTATCGTAATAATGCAGCCCCAGGCCAAACACATCCCTGGCTACCGTCATACGATCGAGCAGGCCATCCTGCCCCATGTCGTTTCTGCCATCACCCACCGCCGTACCATTTACCCCCTTGAGCCAGCCCTGCAATGTATAGGCATAACCCAGTCCCCGTTCTTCGTAGTATACCTACTCCCGAAAAACAAAACAATATACTACGGCCACCAACAATCGATCAGTATATATATGTATGATTTATGCCTTGCCAAGGCTAACCGACCATTGTGAGACTCTTTATATTGCGCAACTCTTTTATGACCATCCGAATCCTTATATGCAGTAGAATAAACCTGTAAAAAAAGGATTGGCTTAATATCAAAAGGCCACCATGAAACACTCCCATCAGCACTCCTGAAAGAAGAAATACGTTCCATATTAATGCTATTCATAGTAAAAAATGACTCATACTCATCCAAAGGTAAATATCTTTTCATAGCGGCTGAATCCTCACCAAAAGATCTAACTAATCCTAAATCGTAAATCAAACGATCAGAATACAGTGAATCCATTTTAATTTTAATATAGATGCTATATGGATAATTATATGACGGGTCCAATAATTTCTTCTTTACCGAAATATTTTCAACTGGATATCTATCTAACTCTTTAATATAAGAAACTACCTCTTTCCTAGAATTATCACATCCGACAAAAAATATACATAGTAATAATAAAACTCGCAGCATACTCATGGTTTAGCCTCTTTTATTACAGAATGATCGACATTATCTTTCCCATTTTCTGTAGTTTTTTCGATTTCATTTGACACCCTATTTTGCTTACTTTCCATAGAAGTATTCTTATAAAAATCAAAATACAAATCTGCATTCGTTTGTTTTATTTCTATCCAATCGGAAGTAACCCTGAAGCCAGTACCTGGTAGATATTTTTTACCAACCCCTGTTTGAAAATCTCCCCAATCTGATCGCTGAAGGTCTCTATTGCTAACAGGATCTGTTTCAAAATCATACTTATCAAAATATCTCATCTTGCCTTCAAATATCCATTTCGTCTTATCATCTTTATCATAGGTTAATACTCCCTCAAGTTCGATTGTGAATCGCCCCAATGTTCCTCCAATCATTGACCCGCCCTGTATAGAGTAATTGTTTAAATTTATTATATGCTTTTTGCCTTTATCCCTGAAACCAACTCTTTTTGTCAGTTCAGCAAATTTATTTACGTCAGTTTCAGTCATACCCATTATTCCAACCTTAACGACATTAAGGCTTTTTACTTCATCCAATGTTAATTTGTAAGGAGCTCCATTGGCATTCGCATAATGATCTATGAACTTTTTAGGTAATTCTTCTGAAAAAATTGATTTAAAAGCAAATATAACTGCGTTCCTATTCACTTTCGTCGCTTCATTGACAGTTAGTACCATCCCTGTTGGTCTACCATCTATACTACTAGGCATGCCGGTTGCAACTAAACCTTCCAAACCATCAAGGTCAATGCTCGCAATTGGAGAATTACTTGCAAACTGATAAGGTGTTAACATGGAATAAGACTTAGTCAGAGGATCCACGCTCAAAAACTTGCCCAATCTCGGATCATAGATCCGCATGCCATAATCCTGCTGGCCGCCTTCACCCTTTACCTCATTATCATTCTCCTTCCCATTAAACCCATACCGGTACAATTCCGAAGCAGCATACTTCCTTCCCGGCATAATCATCCCAAACGGATAATAATCACTAGCCGTCACCACATCTGCCTCGTAGTATGCCACTTCTCCATTGCCATCATCGGTCGCCAGCTTCTTGTCATTGATGGTGGCCAGCATCCCGCCGGTGGCGGGACAAGCTATTGCCTAGGTGATTGCTTAATTCAAAGATCTTTTCGCCACGGGTAAAGCTAATCAATTTTGCAGGGTCATAACCGGTTGCCAGGCTGATACCCGTTTCAGGGGCTACAGTTTGTGTGCCGGAAAGCCCCAGTCTGCTGCTGCCATACAGGTGCAATTCCTGCTGATCCAGGGCACCCGCTTCATCTTTTTGATAGATACTCATCACATTACCACCGGCATCCCGTACATATACGGTAGTCTTACCGTCGTAGCTTTTACTGATCCGGTTGCCGGCTGCATCGTAAGTATACTTAATGGTACCACCGGGTTTAACAATGCTATCTATTTTGCCATATACATTCCAGGTAATGGTCAGGTTTTCTGACTTATCCTGCACCAGGTTGCCGATGGCATCGTAGACATAATTCTCTGTCTCGGTCTGGTTGTCGATATCTGCCCCATAGTTTCCGCTATAGCCCACCTCATCCAGCACCTGCTTCAACTGGTTGGTATTGGCCCAGTATTTATAAGTGAGGCTATCCATCAGTTTGGCACTGTCGGGCACCTCTGGTGAACTATTGCGTATATAGTTCAGGATATTGCCATTGGCATCATACCGTACCTCTTCGCGATAGTCATCGAGCAGCCCCGTTCTTCGTAGTTTGCTTACTCTAAAAAAACTGTTATGCTTCGTTTGCAACGAAGCATCTGTTCAAACTACTAGACACTACATCAGATAAAAACCAAATCTAATAAACCATATTTTTTGTAAAAAAGTAATCATTGGCCGTAAAATTCTACTAAAAAATTTAATACTGCTGCCTGGGTTCGTATCTGATACCCGCCCTTATCCCTGCTTTTACACAAAGAACCAGCATTCCTCCGACAAAAAACTCGTTTATCCATCACAAAAAATGTTTTAGCAATAGCTAAGGAGAAAAGTTTTTTTGTTGGATTAAAAGGTTAAAATAGCTGAATAAATCATATTACCGTGTTGCATCACCTTCCTCACGAAGAAATCTGCCCGTAGAATCAAACTCCTTTTTATAAAATAGATTGCCATTGCTATTAAAATGCAAGGACCGCCTGATTACACTTATAGAATCATCATAATAATCTGCTCCATACAGTATCTCACGATTATTCCGCAAAAATCTATGCTCCTTCAATGCGCCGCTTTCATAAAAAGAATAAA
>MKTY01000023.1 GCA_001898485.1 Sphingobacteriales bacterium 46-32
CAAGCGAAAATCATTTACAAATTGAAGCGCAGCCGGTAGTGGATAAAGCGGGAAATACTGAAAAGAAAATTATATTTGAAAGCTCTAACTGACAACGGCACTAAAAAAAGGGGAGCCTACAACCCGATTAAAAAAGTGTTGGAGTGATAGGGGCGCATATTTAAGTAATCTTTTTAATAATATGACAAACGACGAAATTATTAAGGAAAAATTCGATGAATCTGTAATTGGTATCGATGAGAAAATTTTAAAAAATGAAAACGCCTACTATAACCATGTTGTGAACATGCCGCAGCATTTGCAGCTGGTGTATACGGTAATCGTATTTCATAATCAAGTCTATAATGGAGGGCTGCATCAGTATTTTTTTAACAAATACGGTATGTTTGGGTATAGAGTGATAGAATACCTGAAACTGATAAAATGTTATAAGCGGGTAAATATCCTCGAAAAAGCCATTAAAGAGATCAACAAGGAGGGGTGGAGTGAAGCGGAATTCAGGAAAAGAGTTTTTAGCAGGACTATAAAAAAGGTTACAGATTTTGACGAGGATCTGTTTGATTTTCTCGATGAGTTAGATGATGAGTATTATGAATTGGAAGATGAGGAGGACCTGGAAATTTATTTGGGCGAGTATTTAAAGAGTCTCTAAAGAGTCTCTAAGCCGATAATAGGTTGTTCAATATCGAAACCAGCCTGCTCTCACCGTATAACTTTCTGAGGAGGATATGCCAAAATGAAGGCAATTAAGGCTGCCTTGCTGATTTGCCGGATACCTCCAATCAGTAATCGTATGCCTACGGCTCAGAAAAAAACATTCACCAAAGGAATGCATAGTGAGGGCTCTGTCATGCAGCAAAAATTCGGAACCAACGGATAGTATGGGCAGTAGCAGGCCTGTTGCCAGCACATTGAGGAAATAAAGGGATAGTTTCGGGCTTCTCATAAAAAAGGTTATCATCGAATAGCGCAAAATTTCTGCTGGCAGGTAGGGGTGGTTGTACAGGTGCCGGGCAACGGGTAGATAGTTTTATACGGTAGCCGTCCGTCCGGGTATTTTTCCCCTTGCTGGTTCAGATTTTTTTACTGACCTTTCTCTTACCTTAAACCATTACACCTTATGCCATCATCAACCCCGCGCGTGGGCCTTGCGCTGTCTGGGGGTGGTTATCGTGCCACTGCTTTCCATCTGGGAACTCTTCATAAGCTGCATGAACTGGGACTGCTTTCGCGTATCGATATTATTTCCACTATTTCAGGGGGCTCTATTACCGGCGCTGCATATGCTACATCGGCACAGGACTTCGATAGTTTCTATAATGGATTATATAACGGATTGCAGCGGAAAAATGTGATCAGTCATGTTATTTTTTCATGGCTCATGCTTCGTTTGATACTGTTTTCATTACTTTTCCTGGTCCCGGCTTTTTATTCGCTTTTTACCTGCTATGCCTGGTTGTTTCCTCTGTTGCTGGCGATATGGATATGGCTGTTATTGAAATTCCAGTTTTATATTTTTCCTGTCAGTAAACTGATTGAAAAAATATATGACCGTTTCTTTTATGGCGGAAAAACGCTGAGCCAGTTGCCGGATCATCCGGTGCTGGTAGTAGGCTCGACCAACCTGCAGACAGCCAAACCTTTTACTTTTTCTAAAAAGTGGATGGGAGACTCTGCTTACGAATACCTGAAGCCTCCAGTCCGGTTCAGTGCCGGCAACTTTCCCGTTGCACGCGCGGTAATGGCGTCGAGTTGTGTGCCATTTGCCTTTACCCCTGTAAGAATCGACCGGCAATTTTTTATGAACCAGGATCAGGCCAGGGAGTATCATCCGTTGCTGGTTGATGGTGGTGTGTACGACAACCAGGGCATTCACAAGGTAGTGGTGCAGGGGCGATACGATTGTGATATTGTGATCACCAGCGATGCCGGAGGAGGCTCTACGGGTGAGATGAAATTCAGCAACACTATTTCGTTGCTCGTCGAGACCGTAAATGTGTTTATGGCGCGTATCAAAAAGGCGCAAATGGTACAGAATGTGTATGATAATGCCGGTACAGCGAATAAGGAAATAACCTATTTCTCCCTGGCATGGGACGTGGAGAACTGTATTCCTGGTTTTATTGAAAACCTTGCCAGGAAACAGGTCACACAGCAGGTTATAGCAGCACATGCACTGCCGCCGGAATGGGTTGCCGATCCACGTGCATTCAAAGAGGAGATCGAGATATATCTCAAACAGCGGCTTGATTATGCCGCTATTCCCAGACCTACAGAGGAGGAGAGAGAGATAGCACGTACTGTAGGCACCAATCTCACTGCGCTGAGCCGCCGTAAGGTGGATTGCCTGATCAAACAGGCACAGGCACTAACAGAGCTGCAGGTAAAACTTTATTGTCCTTCATTGTTCTAATATGATAAGAAAACCGCCTTTCAGAAAATTAAGAGGGTATGCGTTTGACCCTTCTTTGTCATTGCAGTTGGATACTGCATTGATAAACGATATTACCTATAAAGTGCCCTGGGAAGACAGGGATGATACAGATCCGGAAAAGAAACTGCATCCGGGTCCCGTGGGCGAATATGTGGAAGTGATCGACTATGATCCAACTGTAGAGAAGTTTTATGCGCCGGTAGATCTGGATCATCCCTACATTCTGGCGCAGGATGGGCTTACTCCTTCCGGCAGTAATCCGCAGTTTCATCAGCAGATGGTATATGCTGTAGCGATGACTACCATAAAAAATTTTGAAGCTGGCCTTGGACGGCCCGTATTGTGGAGCCCCCGGCAGGTAGTAAAAGAGGAAATAGCGGATGAAGGAAAATCTTCGGGCCGCAAGAAAAAAAGTGCAACGGTCAAACGAAAGATTGTAGACGAATATGTGCCCACACTTCGGATATATCCCCATGCGATGCGGGAGGCCAATGCCTTTTATTCACCGCAAAAGAAAGCGTTGCTGTTTGGTTATTTTGCCGCAAGACCGGCCGATATAACCCTGCAGATGCCCGATAATCTTACGTTTACCTGCCTCAGCCATGATATCATTGCCCATGAAACCACCCATGCCATTCTCGATGGATTGCATCGTACCTATATTGAGAACAGCAATTCGGATGTGCTCGCCTTTCATGAAGCATTTTCAGATATAGTAGCCCTGTTTCAGCATTTCACTTTTCCGAATGTGCTGAAAAGTCAGATTGCCGCTACCCGGGGTGATCTCACATCCCAGAACCTGTTAGGAAAACTGGCCCAGGAGTTTGGAATTGCCATCGGTAATTATGGCGCTTTACGCGATGCGATTGGTACTATTGATCCCCAGACTAAGAAGTGGACCCCAAAAGTGCCTACGGGTAATGAATATCGTACCATCATGGAACCGCATCAGCGTGGCTCCATACTGGTGTCAGCCATATTCGAAGCATTTCTTTCCATATATAAAAGCCGTATCGGTGACCTCCTGCGGATAGCCAGCAACGGATCCGGTATACTGCCCCAGGGTGAGTTGAATCCCGATCTGGTAAACAGGCTGGCAGCTGAAGCATCTAAAACAGCCCAGCATGTGCTCAATATGTGTATCAGGGCGCTTGATTACTGTCCGCCGGTAGATATTACATTCGGCGATTTTTTACGCGGTATTATCACTGCCGATACCGACCTGATAGAAGACGACAACCGCGATTACCGGCTTGCATTTATTGATGCTTTCCGGAAGAGAGGTATTTATCCAACCGGCATCAAGCATCTCTCTGTCGATAGTGTGGCTTATCCGGCTCTTAGTACCGGCACTATAAGCGGTCCTATAAAAATCATTGTTGATTTTTTGCATGAATACCGGGCCGAGATTATGAACAGGAAGAAGCGAAGTGAAATATTTGCCATTAATAAAAAATATATCGCTGGACAGTATGGCCGGGGATTGAAAACAATTTATGGTCTTCACCGCCGGTTACTGAAAAAATTCGATAATTCATTCGAATTCGAAAAGCTGACCGGCCTCTTATTTACACAGGGTGCGAACCGGCTGGGCATTGATGCTACAGAAGCGTATGAACTGGATGGAAAAGACTGGCCTTCCGTATTTGTGCAATCGCTGCACCTGGCTTCCCGCGTGGGGCCTAATGGTGCACAGGTTAATCAGATCATCGTGACACTGGTGCAGCGGGCATGGATTACCATTGTACCTGACAAAACAGGCTATAAGATTACACCAGGCAGAAAAGAAGGCAGCATGATGGTAAGCGGCGGGTGTACTCTCATATTTGATCTGGATACGCTGCAGTTGAAGTATGCTATTTCGAAGCCCTTGCTGAATACACGGCTGCTGGATGAAGGTATACGTGAGCTGGATGAAAGCCGGTGTATTGGTCTGTATAAACATTTGCATGGTGAAAAATATACACAGAGCCAGTTTCAGGCTTATTTCGGCCTGGGGCCCGGCAACACCATGAACGAACCATTTCATTTTCTTCACACGCATTAATTGAAACTATGGCAAAAGCAAGTACAACCCGTATTAATAAAATTGCTGTCAGAATGTATAAGGGCGGCACCGGCGATTGCTTTTTACTGCAGTTCAAAAAAGGCAGTCGGGTGAGTTTTAATATGATGATCGACTGCGGATTTATTCACGGAGGTAAAGCACAGTTTGAAAAAGTTGCTGGCGATATTCAGGATAAAACAGGCGGCGTGATTGACCTGCTGGTGGTGACACATGAACATGCTGATCATATCAACGGGTTTGACAAGGCAAAACATTTTTTTGATGCGTTTACTTTTAAAAAAGTCTGGTTTGCCTGGACCGAAAATGATGAAGATGCTATTGCCAACGACTATCGCAAAAACAGGAGTGAAGTCAGTAAAGCGCTGAATGTTGCAGTATCGCGGCTTCAGAGCCTGGATAAGGGGCAGTATTATGAAAAAATACTGAAAGATGAAATGAACAGTGGGCTTATGATAGCGGGCAAAAAGAAATTTATTCACTCTTTAAGCTCTCTCAACGAACTGAATTTTCTGAAAGCATCTGCCGGGCAGCCTCTGCCTACCATGGTTGAAAAGTTCAAAGAATTTCTGGTCATAAAACCCGATACGGATGTAGATCTGCTGGAGCCGGGCGATGTGCGCTCTGGCCTGGCAGGGGCGCCTGGTATCCGGTTTTATGTCTTAGGTCCGCCCAAAGACTATAACCTGCTTAATGAAACCGAGAATGAAGAAGATAATTATGAACAGCGGGAATCACCGAGCCGGAAAGATTTTGCCTTTCTTTCTGCACTCGATGCCACTTCTGTAACGGATCAGTCGGCCAAACTGCCATTTGATTCCGAGTATGAGTTAGATAACCGGTCCAATGCTTTACGGAATAAGTATGAAAAAGAGGGCGACTGGCGAAAGATCGATTATGACTGGTTATACAGTGCAGGCAGCCTGGCTATGCGTTACGAACGCAGTATCAACAATACCAGTCTTGCCCTGGCTATTCAGTTTGAGGGATCAGAACGCGTACTGCTTTTTCCTGCCGATGCTGAGTTGGGTAACTGGAAAAGCTGGCATATGGGGCTGAAGTGGCCAGTGAAGATTAAAGGGGATCTGGTGAAAAAAGATATTTCTTACCTGCTTGAAAAAACTGTTTTTTATAAAGTAGGACATCACCTCAGTCATAATGGAACGGCCACACATCTGGGGCTTGATCTGATGACCAGCGATGAGCTTACCGCGATGGCCACACTCGATTTTAAAAAAATCAACGATGGCTGGCTCAATACCATGCCCAATGACTTGTTGAGTGCCGAGCTGCTAAAAAAATGCAGGGGTAAACTCTTTGTCAATGGCGATCATCTGAAAATACTGGCCAATATGAAGACCGATCGCGTTACGATAAAAAAGACTAATGAAACGGCGATGAAAAAACTGAATGAGAAATTTAAGAATGAGATTTTCCTGGAGTGCGAAATTGAAGGGTAAAATCAAGCTGACCTCCTTTTTTACCTGTTTTGTCGGCTTTTCTTCTTTCCCCTTCCGGCTTTTGCGGAAGGGCGGGGTTATTAATTATATCTTTAAATGAAATAAATGAATTAGTTATGGTACGGATGAATCCCTATTTGAATTTTGACGGCAATACCGAAGAAGCATTTAATTTTTACCGGTCCGTATTTGGCGGCGAATTTGTGGGCGGCATACATCGTATGGGTGAAGCGCCTGGTATGGACGGGTTAGCGGCCGGTGAAAAAAACCGTGTTATGCACATCTCACTGCCTATTGGTAACGGAGCTACCTTGATGGCTTCCGATACACTGCCCTCTGCCGGGCATGTACTACATAAAGGCAATAACGTGCATATTTCGCTGCACCCCGATAGCCGCGAAGAAGCCGACCGTCTCTTTGCCGGTCTTTCTGCCGGTGGCCAGATAGTGATGGCACTGACCGATACTTTCTGGGGATCTTATTTTGGTACCTTTATCGACAAGTTTGGAATAAGCTGGATGATTAATTACGCAAAAGAGGCGTAAACTTGTAACCGGGAGCATCTTTCCGTTAAACTTTTCTTCTTTTGTGGAAAGTTTATATCTGATCAGGTCTGTAAGCGAATTAGTTCATTGATAATTTGTTTACAGGCTTGTCTTTTTCTGCATCATATTGTATTTTGTTGCTTCAGTTATTGAAGCGTTATGAGAAAAATTATTGCCACCCTTTATTTTTGTATTTACCTGGCTTTTGGTTATGCACAACCAGGTAAAAAGGGAATGCCTGGAGGCGAGCCCTACACATTTGAATCGTCTCAGGTACTTGAAGTGCCCGGAGGAGGTTTCGTAGGCCTTCGGACCATTCAGAAAGGCCGTGCCATGACTACATATTCATCCCGTTGGAACGAATATGTACTGTATCGGTACAATTCCAATATGGTAAAGGAAAAAGAAGTGGAGTTTGGGAGTAAAAAAGAGTTTGGGGCATACTACTCGGAATTTTTTGTATTTGGTGGCAAACTATGGCTTGTTAATTTATTGCCGGTTGATGATTTTAAGGGAGGGAGTCTGGTCGCAATTGAAATCAATCCCCAAACGCTTGAGCTGAGCGAACCCAGGGTATTGATCAGTGCTGAAGAACATCAACTCAAGAGCGGAGCGGTAGGTGCAAGAGGATATACATTTAATGTACATAGTTCTATATCGCCCGACAGACAGCGGATATCATTTATGATCATCAATCATAAATCAAAGTTTAGCATAGGCGTGTTTGATGGCGGGCTGGAAAGGAAATGGTATCAAAATCCCGAACTGGATAAGCTGGATCGTAACTGGATGCAATCGCTGGTAGTAAATAATGCTGGAGAAGTAGCATTGGGTTATACCCATAGAAATGACGGATATGTAACGATATTAAAAGAAAAACCCAACCCCACATGGTGTGATATGCCTGTTAAAGATATGGGCGTAAATATGGTTGGGCTGTTGGTTGATGAAGCCGGAAGTAAAATACATATAACCGGCGGGTACGTGGATGGCTCATATAATTGTGTAGGTATTTACCAGGGAAGTATTAATATGCAGACAGGCACAATGGACCCTTTTACTAAGCATAAATTTCCGGAGAGGCTGGTAGAACAACTGGCGGATGATGATCTTGCTTCTACAAAGGATAGAAAATATGGCGTTAACCGTTTCTGGGGGACACAGTTTTTTTATACAGCAGATAAGGTGCCTGATTTACTGATCGAATTCAATGAAGGTGCTACTCCGTCTGCCAACTCACGTACCCCTGCTATGGTACACAGCCGCAATCTGCTGAATGTCAGATTTGCTTCGGACGGGCTTGTGTTTACCCGCGTACCCAAATACACCATATTTACTATGGGCGATTTTTCGAGAGGGTATCACTTGCAGATAGAAGCGGACAGGCTGCTGGTGCTCTATTATGATTCGGAGGATAACCTAAAGCAGGATGTAACTAGCCAAAAGGCCAAATATGTACGGATAGATAAAACGCGTTTAGTAGCAGCATTGATCGGCTACGATGGGAGTCTTACACGTCAGCCAATTTATGGCGAACCCTATACATCGCGTCGTACCCGAGCCGAACAGGTTTCTATGTCTTCTTACCAGATTCCGGTTTGTAATTATGGAGTGGAAGCCTGTTTTCCCGTGAAAAGGTAAGAATCATCGCGGCTAACGAGCTCTTGTAACTAACTATCCCTCAGTTGGAGCAACTCATGACATATCTCAGGCAATTGATACCGATGTCTGTAGACATACGAGAGTAGCCAATTTAGTTTTGCATCTTTTATGCAATAAAACTAAATCGGTCTGGTATGAAAATACTTAAGCGTATCATTGTATTTATATTCGCTATTAACCTACATAAAACTCTTGCTCAGGTTCCGTCAGTCGCAGCTGCACAACGGGAAAAACAAACCCGTCAGCTGGCCGATGATTTTATGTATAAGTTGATGGAACTGGAAAAAAAGGGGCTGTATGTATCGCAGAAGAATGATTCGCAGAAGCTGATAGAGTATTTCAATACGCAGGGCGATATCAGGACCCGGCGCGATCAATTGTACAGCACAGACTATTCGGCTCCTATTGTATTTAAATCGCTACCCGGCGAGTCGGACCGTATTACCTTATTAAAAGCGATACCTCCACCCAAAATGCCCCTGCCTGCATTTAATGGCGATCCCCGCGAAAACGAACGGTATGGAGAACAGATCCGCACTGCACAGAAGCAGGCGCAGGAAACCGCCCGCCAAACGGCGAATGAGACAGAACTGGCCCGCACTTATAAGCAGGGAGGCGAAGCCGCAGTAAAAAAAATGTATCAGCAGGATGCGGATAAGAACGCTATGCTGCAGCAAATGGGTGGAGCCGGTGTTGTAGAAAAAATGTCGGAATCGCAGCGTAAGCAGGCGGCCAGTCAGGCTGTGATGAATAAGACAGGCGGGTACTCACCAGAGGAGATCCGGAAGATGACTCCGGCTGAACGGCAGGCGCTCGCCATGCAAATGGCCGGAAATTCTAAAATGGGGCAGAGTGATGAAGCTGCTCAGGCATTTACCAAAGAACTGATGGTGAATACTGATTACCGCCGCCGCTATGAAGCCATGAATAATGAAGAGAAACAGATAGAATACCGGAAGTTTCAGGAGCGTTATTATGGTGGCAAAGGTCCGGAGAGCGCACAACAGACTGTTAACCGCGAACCTTCTTCTGATCAGCAGGAGGCGGCCGAACTAAAACGTATTCATGATTTTGGTAAACAAATACAACAGGAGGCAGAGAATGCCATGGCTCCAATCAATGAAATGAGCAAACGGTATGAACAGGCCTGGCAACAGGATCAGGCGGCTGTGCAAAAATGGGTAAAGGAAAAAATGGACGCCTTGCCAACCGTTCGCGACTCAGAGTATGGTGCAAGGAAAGAGGGCGCAGAAAGGGTGGGATTTGCGCAGCAGGCGCTGGATTTCTGGATAGGGCAGGACTATATTGCGAAGCAGCGTCAGGTTTGGGCACGTTATGTAGATGCTTATGTCAATATCTTTAAAAAGGTAGATGATTTTGTTGCTGCTTACAACAATAAGCCCTTATCTGACCGTATGAAGCTGGCGCTGGCCGAGGCTCAGGCAGGCGGCTACGAAACCATCCTGGAGATGAATCGCCGTGCCGGCCAGATTACGAACGAAGCCGGTAGTATTCAGTATAGCTATAATTGCCTGGTGCTGAAAAACTGTTTTGATCCGAGGCAGGGGAAGTGAAAAGTATAAAGAGTATAAAGTGTTTAAAGGGTTTAATAAGTTTAACAATAAAACAATGTGCTGATGTACCAGTGCGCAAATGGTTTAATCTCACTTTAAACGCTTTACACCCTTTAAACACTTTATACTCTTTAAACCCAATGTCGTTTAGTTAAGGCTACAGTTGTTTGTATTGCATGGAAGGCGGTTTTTTGGGTAGTTTCTTTCGTTCGAACTTTCTTCCTGGTCGAACGATGTCCGTTGTTTTAGCCAGGAACTTACTCAGGATGGCCAGTATTTTTGGTTTTGGTTTTATCCACAGATATACCCAGATTTTCCGGTAAAAGGCCAGCGCACTGGTTCGGTTGATCTGCCGGGGATGTCGGTTCTTAGCCGCCTGACTTTCCTGACGTACCTTTTGCTCAATGGGGTGAGACAGGCAGGCACAGATGCTCATCATAAACACTTTGGCATAAAAGTCCTGCTTCACATTGCGCGCCGTTTTGCCGGAGAAGTTATCCCAGCGTAACCGGCATTTATACAGTTTATAGGCTTCTTCCACCTGTCACCGTAAATGATAGAGTTCCTTCAGGCTTTCCCGGGTATAAATCGTTGTATCTGTTAACGACGTACACAACACTTCTTTTTCTCCTGTTTCCAACTCCACCACTACCAGCCGGCAACGAACGGTACGCGCTTTACTGGCGTATTGCCGCTGTAAATGCAGGTCTTTACTGTTCAGTTGAAACGTAACGATTTTATCCGTTTCTCCCTTCTCCAGCATCTCCCGCGCCTGCAGCCACCAGTCTCCCCGCAAACGAACACAAAAACCAATTTGTCGTTCACTGAGCTCATACAACAGTCCTACACTGGGATAACCACGATCCAGTAACAATAAATCGCCCGGTAAAAAGGCCACCTGCCGCAGGTGATGCTGGCGAAGTAATACTTGTTCAGACACTGCATACCGATCGATCACCGCGTCCAGCGTTAACAGGTTCAATACATCATAGACAATCGAGGTACTGGCCATACATCGTTTAGCAACGCCACTCCGACCCGTGGTATGTATACCAAACTCCTGATGCGTGCTGGGATGGTCGGGCAATTGCAGGGTACTGCCATCCACGGCCAGCAGCCGGTGATTATTCCATAACAAATAAGGAGCTCCGGCATAAAAATCCCGGCAGGCCACCGCATTCATTTCTACAAAGGCTTCCGGCTTTAACTTGGCCCGTGCCTGACTTAAGGCACCTTTGGTGACTTCTCTAATACTGTAGTCCTGATCCAGAATCTGGGCAAAAAAATCATCCAGTTCACGTTGTACCGAACTCATTAAGCCACGCGAAATTAAAATCAGTAAATGGGAGAAAGGCAGTTTGCAGTCTCGGGTAAATCCTTTAGCGCCGTCTCGGCAACGGCCTTTGTATTGATCATCTTCAATCAGTTGTTTTATGTTCGTAAGACAGTTTACCCTATAATCCTGCTGTTTTTTTAATCAACCCAAAAATAACAACACAACGCTTAGCTCCCAAAAAACCTTAACTAAACGACATTGGGTTTAATAAGTTTAACAATAAAACAATGTGCTGATGTACCAGTGCGCAAATGGTTTTATCTCACTTCAAACGCTTTATACCCTTTAAACACTTTATACTCTTTAAACCCTTTATACTACTTCTTCACCGTCGGCCAGATGCGTATGATCCGCTCCGGCTTATTATCAAAGAGAATGAGGAGTGAGAGGTGGCCGTTTTTGGCTTCCAGTATCAGGGTGATTGGCGTATCCTGTCCGCGATCATTAAAGCGGACTTTAATAACAGACCGGCCATCGATCCAGGGCGTTTGCCAGTTGCAGGTAAATTGTGTGACAGCTCCAGTGAGTGCGGGGTCGTGTTGCGGTGTGATAGTGACAGAATCGCGGCCAATACGGATACTGCTGTTGTCGTCCATTGTACGCTCCACCTCGTAGGCGGGATTGAGGTATTCTACCAGTGAGGTGGTTAATATAAATTCTTTGTCGCATTGGGCCGCGCAGCGGCTTCCTGCCAGTGCAATAGCCAGCATCAGTACTAAAAATGATTTCATGTCAGATGTGTTTTTCTTTATCTGACGGGACAGTGGGGGAAAAGTTATAAATAATTTGCTGATGTGCTAATGTGCTGATGTGCTGATGAGTTTTAAAACAGGACTCATTATTATATTTAATTCTTTTTTAAACCGGTATAAAACAAAAAGTGCTTAGGCGATCGATTTGCCTGACCTGGCATTAGCACATCAGCACATTAGCACATCATTTCTCGATATACACTCTTCTTCCCAGAAACACAGTCAGTGAATCTGCGATGCGGGTAGTGTCGGCGCCGGGGAGTAGTACAAAAAGTTTGTAGCTCACGGAGTCTTTTGTTTCCAGCTTTACATCCCAGAGATTGGTGCGCAATTGATTGTAGCGTTTGAGCGCTCGTTTTTGGTTAGATACTTCCAGTACATATTTGTACAGATCATTGGTAGCAGGTGTGGCTACGGGCACAGGCGGAATACTGTCGGTTACCTGCTTTGTGGTGGTATCTGCAAGCGGAAGTGTATTATTTTGGACGGGCGTTTCGTTGACGACTTCTTCTTTAGGCTGACGTGATTTTTTAGAGATAGCATATCCGCCCCACACAGCCAGGCCCAGGCCTGCTAAAACGAGCAGGGCAATTAAGGGTTTGCGCCAGCCCTGGCTGGGTTTTGTTTCTGTCAGGAATGATTCGTAACGGGGCGATTGCTCCTCTTTTGTCGAATTTTTGTTGCTTTCTCTCGACTGACTCTCCTTCTTACGGTCGGGGGCCTGTAAGGGATCGGCAATAAATTCAAATTCCCCTGGTTTAAGGCGGGTAAGTGTGCCGATTCCTTCAAAATGGAAGGGTTTGCCGATATTCAGAAACTGATGAGCCAGCTGTATATGTGATTCGAGATCGGAACTGGCCAGTGCCTTCATTTTGCCGCTTTGCGCAGAAATATAGGCAATCAGTTCGGGCGATTCAGGAAGAGACGGGTTATATTCAAATTGTATACCATCTGTCAGCAGCTGATTGGGGCGGGCAGTAGCCAGTTGGCTTGCAACAGCCGGATCGAGGATAAAACTACCAATGCCGGGCAGGTCCAGCCGGTGGTGTACATAAAGATATTGGGTTAGTAAGGTTGCTAATTTCACAGCCTTTGCAATTAGTTGGCACAATATAATTAATTCATCTGGCAGCTGCAAGTATCTGAGCGTCTTATGTTTTATTTTTGCGTTATGAAACTGACCGATGAGGAAACCCGGTTTATGGAATACTGGGAGCAGAACAGGACGCGTAAACGCCGCACATGGCAGCATATGATCTGGGGCCTGCCCCTGGGAATTATACTGGTAGTGGCCACTTTTGCCAATTTTCTGTCGGGCTGGTACCGCCGGGCCGATATGCAGTTCCGGGCAGATAGCTCGGGTTTTGTTGTACTGTTGCTGGCAGCAATAGGAATAATAGTTTTTATTGCCGTATTTTCCGCTAGGCATCGTTGGGATCAGCATGAGCAGCGATATCGTGAGCTGCAGGCCCGCAAAGAAAAAAACTGAAATTGGCAATTGGTTGCAGCGCTTTCTGGCCGATCGTTGTCAAGCTAGGTGTGATAAATTTTACTGTGAATTTTAAAATGTAGTGTCTTGAAAAAATTGAAACTGTTTCTCGCGTTTAGTGTGCTGGTTGCAATGGCGCCCGGCTGTAAGAAAGATGGATGCAAATCCAAATCTCCGCAAAGTGAAGCGGCCCAGTTGCAGGCTTATGCTACTGCTAATGGTATTACTCCAACGGTTCATAGTACCGGATTATACTATGAAATCATCGATGAAGGTACAGGCGCTGCGCCAACGGCTACTTCTAAAGTAGTGATCACCTATACAGGTCGTTTCCTGGATAACCAGATTTTCAGCCAGCAAACAACACCCAATAATACGGCTGAAAATCCGGCCTGGCCATTGAGTGATCTGATTGAAGGATGGCGTATTGGTCTGCCACTGATTAAAAAAGGTGGTCATATTAAACTCATCATCCCTTCATCTCAGGCTTATGGCTGCACTGGTCGGGGAGCCATACCGGGCAATACACCACTGTTTTTTGATGTTCAGCTTGTCGACGTCCAGTAGTCGGCAACCGATACCTACTGTATATGAGCCTTGTACCTTTCCCGGTACAAGGCTTTTTAGTTGTACTTTTGTTTTATAAATTATTGCTTTGTCATACGAGCCTATTTCAGTATTTGATATGTTTAAAATAGGGGTGGGGCCATCCAGTTCGCATACACTGGGACCATGGCGCGCCGCCCAGCGGTTTCTTGCAGTGCTCGAAAACCGGAATATCCTTAACCAGGTAGCCAGCCTTCGCGTATTACTGTATGGCTCACTGGCCAAAACAGGAATCGGACACGGTACAGACATCGCGGTACAACTTGGCCTCAGTGGCGATGATCCGGTAACTTTTGCTGTAGATCAGATACATAACAAGATCAGCGATATCGCCCGCATGAAAATACTGCTGCTGGCAGGCAGGCATGAAATAAGTTTTGATCCGCGTGAGGATATTGAATTTCTTTTTGCCGAAAGACTCCCATTTCATTCCAATGCACTTCGTTTTATAGCCACCCTGCATAATGGCAACAGCATACAGGAAACTTATTACTCAACCGGAGGGGGCTTTGTGGTATGTGAAGGTGAAGAACGTGCTGCGGGCTCACTCGTGCAATTGCCTTTTCCTGTTCACACAGCCGGTGATCTGCTGCACTGGTGCATTAAAACCGGCCTGGCTATCCACGAGATCGTAGCCGAAAATGAACATGCCTGGCGATCAGAAGAAGAAACGAAAGCAGGAATACTTCATATCTGGGAAGTAATGCGCGAATGTATTTACCGTGGTTGCCATACTACCGGCACATTACCCGGTGGCCTGCAGGTAACCCGCCGTGCAGCGCAACTCAATAGGCGACTGATTGGAGAAGCAACCTATGCAAATTTTGAAGAATGGGTACAGCAAATCTGTAACCGGCCGCAAACCTTTCAGTATATCCTCGACTGGGTAAGTTGTTTTGCGCTGGCGGTTAATGAAGAGAATGCCTCATTTGGACGGGTGGTAACAGCGCCTACCAACGGTGCGGCGGGTGTGATTCCGGCTGTGCTTATGTATTACGTAGCTTTTGTTTGTCCGGAACGTACCGGCACGGGACGCGATGAAGCGATTATCCGTTTTTTACTGACTGCTTCCGAGATAGGCAGCATTTTCAAAAAAGGCGCCACTATTTCTGCAGCTATGGGTGGATGTCAGGCTGAGATTGGTGTATCATCTGCCATGGCGGCGGCGGCGCTTACAGAAGTGAGCGGGGGAAGCCAGCGGCAGGCGATGATGGCGGCCGAAATTGCGATGGAGCATCACCTCGGCATGACCTGCGATCCTATTGGCGGGCTGGTACAGGTACCCTGTATAGAACGTAATACTATGGGGGCTATAAAAGCTATCACAGCTTCGCAACTGGCCATGCAAAGCACACCCGATTTTGCCAAAGTCTCACTCGATGCGGTCATCAAAACCATGTGGGATACCGCTCAGGATATGAATTATAAATATAAGGAAACAGCCGATGGCGGCCTGGCAGTGCATGTGCCATTGAGCCTGCCTGAGTGTTGAGGAAGGGTATAAGGCAAAAGGTAGAAGGTAAACGAAATACGTCCCCTCTACCTTTTGCCTTTTATCTTAAGCCTTAACTCTGACGGTGTATATAATTCTCCAGCTGATTAATCGTTTCTTTTTGCGCTAATATGGTGGCTTTTACCACATCGCTCATGGAAATGATACCTACCAGCTGACCAGCTTCAAATACGGGCAGATAACGGATATTGTGCTGGGTCATCAGTGTCATACACTGATCAATGCTGTCGCCCGGGCTTAGAGCGGGCAACCCGGCAGACATAATCTCCGACACGGGCGTATCGCTGGAGTGTTTGCCTTTCAGCATTACCTTACGGGAATAATCACGTTCAGACACTATGCCCAGGTAACGTCCCTGGTCAATCACTACTACAGAGCCGATATTTTTATCAGCCATGATCTTGAGTGCTTCCAAAACAGAAGTGCCCGGGGTAACACTGACAGCGCCGCCGCCCTTACGGGCAAGGATAGATGATATCTTCTCCATATGGCTTTTTTTAGTTATTGGAATATACTAAATAAAACCGGCGCCGGAAAAAATAATTTCGCCCGGCCGATAAAGGCTATCAGGTCTGGTGAAAAAAGGATTTAAGGCAAAGGATCAGTTCAGCAGTGGATTCTGATTGATTTCTTCAATTGACAGATCATTGTAATCCCTGATTACATTGTACAATGTGCCACGCTCTACCGGGCGGCGGCGAGCCTGGCGGATCAATGTTACCAGTTGGGCTGTATTCATGGCAGGTGTCTGCTCTTCGGAGCCTGCCATGGAGTAGATTTTGGTGGTATCATCAATAGTGCCGTCAATATCATTTACACCAAAAGCCAGGGTAAGCTGGGCATTTTGACGCCCCAGCATGGGCCAGTAGGCTTTCAGGTGGGGGAAGTTATCGAGGTAGATGCGGGCAATGGCATACATTTTCAGATCTTCGGCCAGGCTGCTTTCAGCTACATGGCTCATGTCATTGTCGCCATTCCGGAATTTGAGCGGGATAAAAGTATTGAAACCATGCGTGCGGTCCTGCAGTTCACGCAGGCGGCGCATATGGTCAATGCGATGGGTATAGTTTTCGATATGGCCATACAGCATGGTCGCATTGGTATGCATGCCCAGTTGATGAGCCGCTTCATGAATGGCCAGCCAGCCATCGCCATCCACCTTATCGGCACAGATCTGCTGGCGTACTTCGGGATGAAATATTTCTGCACCACCACCGGGCAAGGAATCCAGTCCGGCCTCGTGCAGGTATTGCATACCTTCCGCAACGCTCTTTTTTGCTTTGCGAAACATATAGTCAAGCTCTACAGCGGTAAAGCCCTTGATATGCAGATCGGGGCGATGGGCTTTGATCTTGCGCATGAGTTCGGCAAAAAACTCCAGGTTCATCTTGGGATGTACACCACCTACAATATGCACTTCGGTCACGGGTTTGCCATCATAGCTGCGTACAATATCCATCATCTGCTCCTGGCTCAGTTCCCAGCCTTCATCGCGGTGGGCATATAACCGGCTGTAGCTGCAGAAGTGGCAGGTATAGACGCAGACATTGGTGGGTTCGATATGGAAATTGCGATTGAAGTAAGTGGTATCTCCATGCAGGCGCTCGCGTATCTGGTTAGCCAGGGCACCTACAAAAGGCAGGCTGGCTTTTTCAAAAAGGAGCAGGGCGTCTTCGTCAGTAATGCGTTGCTGCTGTTGCACTTTGGCGGCAATAGCGGCCAGTTCGGGTGTCACGGAGCTGTCTTGCAGCAGGGCCGGAGAAAGTACATGGTCCATGTCGATATCAATTTTGAGGATCGCGGCAAAGGTACGATGGAATATTAACAATAGCCCGCCCGGCTGGTTCGCTGCCCGACCGGTTTACCCCGCATTTTTCGATAACTAAAATCTGTATCTTACCAGCGCTTTATTATTTATAATCAAACAACTGCTGCATGAATATTAAGGTACGGTTAGCTATTATGAACTTTCTCCAGTTTTTTATTTGGGGAGCCTGGCTTATTTCTATTGGCAGATATCTCGGGGCCAACCTTGGCTTTACAGGCGCCCAGATAGGCGCGGTTTTTTCTACCCTGGGCATTGCCTCTTTATTTATGCCTGCTTTGTTTGGTATTGTAGCGGATAAATGGATAAGTGCTCAGCGTGTATTGGGATTTTGCCATTTGGCAGGGGCTGCAGCGCTGATGTGGGCCTCTACCGTAAAAGATCCTACCGTTTTCTTTTGGGTTATGCTGGTTAACTCCATGTTTTATATGCCTACAATCGCCCTTAATAATACAGTGTCCTATATTATTCTTGAACAAAGAGGTTATCAGGTTGTAGACGCATTTCCTCCTATTCGTACTCTGGGTACAGTTGGTTTTATTGTAGCAATGTGGATAGTCGACTTAACCGGGTGGAAGGATACCAATGTGCAGTTGATTTTTAGCGCAGTCTCCTCCTGTATCCTTGGTGTATATGCACTCACACTTCCCAATTGCCCACCTGCGGGATCTAAAAAGAGCAGCAACTGGGTTACGGCGCTTGGTCTAAATGCCTTTGTATTGTTTAAGGATCGCAAAATGCTTTTTTTCTTTCTCTTTGCCATGTTTTTGGGCGGTGCGCTGCAAATCTCAAATGCGTTTGGAGGCTCTTTCCTGGGAAGTTTCAGCGGATCCTATCCGGATTCGTTTGTAGTTAAACATGAAATTCTTACGCTGTCGATTTCGCAGATATCAGAGTCACTGTTTATACTGGCTATTCCTTTCTTCCTTCATCGGTTTGGTATAAAAAAAGTTATGCTTATTAGCATCTTTGCATGGGTGTTACGCTTTGGTCTATTTGGAATTGGAGATCCTGATACAGGGTTGATCTTCCTCATTCTTTCCATGATCATATATGGCATGGCCTTCGATTTTTTCAATGTATCAGGTTCACTTTTTGTTGAGAAAGAAGCTCCTACCGCTATAAGAGCCAGTGCTCAGGGCCTTTTTATGTTTATGACTAATGGAGTGGGGGCTATGATCGGTGGTTATGCCAGCGGGCTGGTGGTAGATCATTTTACCAATACCGAAATGGTTAATGGTACAAGCATGCGGGTGACGGACTGGTCCAGTGCCTGGTTTTGTTTTGCTGGTTATGCGTTATTTCTTGGAATAATATTTCCCTTGTTGTTCAAGTATAAACATGTGCCCGATAATAAGGCGCGAATATCGCATTAAAGAAGAAAGGTCCGCTATAGCGGACCTTTCTTAATATCAGGAGCGATTGCTTAGATATGCGCTTCAATTTTTTTAACGAAGTTGCTCTTGGGTTGAGCGCCAACGAGTTTATCTACAACCTGGCCACCTTTAATAAACAGGATGGCAGGGATAGAAGTGATACCATAGTTAGTAGATACCTGTGGGTTGTTGTCCACATTCACTTTACCAATATTTACTTTACCATCATATTCCTTTGCCAGTTCCTCGATAACGGGACCGATAGCGCGGCAGGGACCACACCATTCTGCCCAGAAATCCACTACTGTTAACTTTTCAGAAGCCAGCACATCGGCCTGGAAGTTGGAATCATTGAATTCTTTTGCCATTGTATTGATTTTAATTTTATTGTTTTCTGTTGTTACAGATAAAGGACTGCAAATTTAAGTCCGTCTCAAATAACAGTCAAAGTTGGCAGAAAGTTGTGCAAAACTTGGCAATATGGCTGCTTTTACAAGCTAAGCTGTCAGGAATCGGCCTTCGCTAACTTTTTGTATACATTTCTTTATCAATCCATTAACGCGGTTTATCTATCTGCTTTAGTTGCCAATTACCTGTATATCCCATTCCGGCCGGGCTTCCAGGAAGTCAATCAGTTCATCATTCATTTCAAAACGGTTATTGCCTGAATCGAGGCTCACACGCAGGTTTTGGCGCGGCTCCTTCAGTATCAGTCGCAGCGAAGTGCTGCCGCCGCCATAGGTGCGCATATTGTTATAAACGAAATTGATCATTTCGGGGTTTACATCTTTGGGATGAATCTCAATCAGCAATTGTTTGGTCTGGCTCTTTTTAAGCGATTCGGCCAGTGATACTGTGCTGATCTTAAACTCAAATTCCTCTTTATTGAACCTTGGTTTGAGAAATCCGGTAATATAAACGGCGGTGCCCTGGATCAGTAATGGAGACAGACGCAGATAGTCTTCGCGAAACAGGGATACTTCTGTTTTGCCCGAATAATCTTCCAGTATAAAACGGCCGAATTTATTTCCGTTTTGCGCCGTACGGTGGTCTGCACCGGTGATCAGTGCCAGTATCCGGAAAATACGGCCGGGATTGGATTGCATCTTGATGGTGTCCCTGAACTCATTAAAATCTGCAATACTCGTAATGCCATAATGCCTGAGTTCAAACTTATAATGATCGAGCGGGTGACCACTCAGGAACATACCTGTTACATCTTTTTCGTGATCCAGCTGCTCTGTCAGCGACCAGGGTTTGCAGTCAGGAAGGCGTGGTGCCGGTATTTCCATATCCATGGGCATATCCCCAAACAGGGTGGCACCGGCTGTGGCACTTTGTGCGGCAATTACCTGACCGTATTTGATGATCTTTTCGAGACCGGTCATGGTTTCATTGTCCATATGTGCGAAATACTGTGCCCGGTGATGTTCGGGAAAACAATCAAAGGCACCTGCATAGGCAAGGCTTTCGAGTGTTTTCTTATTTACGGCCCGTTGGTTGATACGTTTGATGAATTCAAATATGTTGGAAAATGCACCGTCTTTTGCCCGTTCTTCGATGATGTTGTCTACAGCACCTTCGCCCACACCTTTCAGGCCTCCCAGTCCAAAACGGATCTCGCCTGGTTTGGCAACAGCAAAGCCTTTGCGTGATTCGTTGATATCGGGGCCCAGTACTTTAATACCCATGCGCTTACACTCTTCCATAAAGAAGGTGATCTTTTCAATACTGCCGGCGTTGTTCAGTACGGCCGACATATATTCGCCCGGATAGTGCGCTTTGAGATAAGCCGTTTGGTAAGCTACAAATGCATAACAGGTCGAGTGTGACTTGTTGAAGGCGTATTGTGCAAATGCTTCCCAGTCGGTCCAGATCTTTTCCAGTTTGTCTTCGGGGAACGATTTTTCAGAGGCTCCCTTAATAAACTGAGCCTTCATTTTGTCGAGTACGGCCTTCTGCTTTTTACCCATGGCCTTCCGCAATACGTCGGCATCTCCCTTGCTGAAACCGGCCAGTTTCTGTGCCAGCAGCATCACCTGTTCCTGGTACACGGTGATACCGTACGTTTCTTCGAGGTATTCGGCCATTTCGGGCAGATCGTACACAATGGCTTCGCGGCCGTGTTTACGCTCAATATAGTTGGGGATATAAGCGATGGGGCCGGGGCGGTACAGGGCGTTCATGGCAATGAGGTCACCAAATTTATCCGGCTTCAGCTCCCGCAGGTACTTTTGCATACCGGGACTTTCGAACTGGAACGTACCTATCGTAGCACCCTGCTGGTAGAGTTCGTATGTTTTTTGATCATCGAGCGGAATGTCGTCAATGGAAATCTCCACTCCATGATTCTGTTTGATCATTTGCAGGGCATTCTTGATGATGGTAAGGGTCTTTAGCCCCAGGAAGTCCATCTTGATAACGCCCGCCTCTTCGATCACGTTGCCCTCTATCTGCGTAACCCAGAGCGGAGAATCTTTGGCAATGGATACGGGCAGCAGTTCTGTCAGATCTTTGGGAGCGATGATGATGCCGGCTGCGTGGATACCGGTATTACGGACCGACCCTTCGAGACGTTCTGCTTCGTGCAGTACTTTACTGGCAGGAGTATCTGTCTGGGCGTAAATATCGCGGAGGCGTTTTACTGTTTCCAGGTCTTCAGAACCCAGGCCGTCTTTTTCTTCAAGCGATTTTTCGCCCTCTTTTGCACGCATGGGCGCATGCAGAACGCGGCGTAGTTCGATACCCGGTTTATCGGGTACCATTTTGGCAAGAATATTTGACTCTGCCAGCGGCAGGTCCATAACCCGGGCTACGTCCTTGATACTCATTTTGGCCGCCATGGTGCCATAGGTGATGATCTGGGCTACCTGGTTTTTACCATATTTTTCTACTACATAGTCAATTACTTTCTGCCGGCCTTCATCATCAAAGTCGGTATCGATATCCGGCATCGATTTACGGTCGGGGTTCAGAAACCGTTCGAACAGCAGGTTGTATTTTATGGGGTCAATATTGGTAATGCCTGTACAGAAGGCTACTACCGATCCTGCAGCAGAACCGCGGCCCGGGCCAATGAATACACCGATCTCGCGCCCGGCGCGTATAAAGTCACTCACGATAAGAAAGTAACCGGCAAACCCCATGGTCCTGATGGTGAACAGCTCAAAGCGAATCCGTTCATCGATCTCGGGAGTGATCTCTGTATAACGTTCATGCGCACCCTTCCAGGTGATATGTTCGAGGTACTCATCCTGCGAAGAAAACTCGCTGGGTACCTGGAAATAGGGGAGCAGGATATCGCGCTTGAGGTTCAGCAGTTCAACCTTGTCTACTATTTCGTTGGTATTGTCGATTGCTTCGGGCAAATCGCCAAATACCTTACTCATCTCAGCGGTTTTCTTGAAATAGAACTGGTCGTTGGGGAAGGCAAAACGTTTGCCTTTGATATTGACATCGTCATCCGCAAAATCGCGCATGGCGGGTGTGCTGATCTTTTCGCCGGTATTGATACAAAGCAGGATGTCGTGGGCATTGAAGTCGCTTTGCTCTACGTAGTGACTGTCGTTACTGGCAATGATCTTTACATTGTATTTGCGTGCATAACGGATCAGTACCTCATTTACTTTATCCTGTTCTGCCATGCCGTGGCGTTGCAGCTCTACATAAAAATCGTCCTGGAAAATGTTGAGCCACCATTTGAATTCGTTTTCGCCTTCATCTTCACCCTTGCGAAGAATGGCCTGTGGTACAGAAGCGCCGAGGCAGCAGGTTGTGGCAATCAGTCCTTCATGATATTTAAGAATAAGTTCTTTGTCGATGCGCGGGTACTTGCTGTACATGCCTTCTATGAAGCCAAGTGAAGTAAGTTTAACCAGGTTGCGGTAACCCTGCTCATTTTTAGCCAGCAGTATCTGGTGATGGCGAACGTCTTTTTGTTCTTTGGTGAATGTTTTCTGGTGGCGGTTGGCGGTGATATAAAATTCGCAGCCTACAACCGGTTTTACTTTCACCTTGCCATTCTCATCTTTATGCTTATAGGCTTCGGCTACAAATTCAAAGACACCAAACATGTTGCCGTGGTCGCTGATGGCCAGCGCAGGCATATTATCGGCAATAGCTTTCTTATAGAGGTTCTGAATGGATGCAGCTCCATCCAGCAGCGAAAATTGGGTATGGACGTGTAAGTGAGAAAATTTCATTAGTCAGTAATAAGTTTAGTTGACAGATGACAGTTGACAGCACATTGTCGTCTGTAATCTTCAAATTTTCAAATCATCAAATCTTCAAATTCATCAGCACATTAGCATATCAGCACATTGTCCTGTCATTTTGTTTTTTCAAAGTTAAATACACTGATCTTTCCGGTAGTATAACTGCAAACCCATGCTTCCAGTTTAGATTCATTTTCATAAATATCCACACCCACAGGGTGGCCGGGGCAGGGCAGTGAGGCAATGCGGGTAAAGCTATCATCATTTATCCGGAATACTTCCAGTTTATCGCTGCTATAGCAGGTTACAAACAGGAAGCGGTGATTTTTGGAAAGGATGATAGTGCGTGGCTGAGCTGCAGTAGAGGCAGTAAATAATGTTTCGCCGGTATTGGGGTCGATACAGGCAATTTTTCCCACTCTGTTGTAGGATACAAAAAGCCGCCCACTGCTGTCGATGACCAGGTGCCGGGGATTGGAAGCCACGGTAAGGTCCTTTTCTTTCATCCACACATTGTTATTGACGGACATCAGGCTGGCTCCACCCATAATGGCCACAAAAGAGCGCTGGTTGCGGTCGTCGACTACGATGCCCCGGGGAATGGCGGGTACGGGTATGGTATCAATCACCGTGGCATAAGGAAACCGTTCGGGATGAGTGCTCAGCACACTCACGTTATACGAATGCCAGTTGCTGACCAGCAGATGGCTGCTACTGGCGGTGCGCGCGATGACTTTGGGTGTTTTACCGGTTCGGATCAGCGGTACCTGAAAAGAATCGCGCCCGGTACTGCCACGTTCGATGACAGTAATTTTTTTCAGAACGGCACGGGGAGCAATGACCTGTCCGGAATGTTTATTGGCTGACAGTGAATCGACACGTATGGCTACAATACCTTCTGCGTTGTGAAGTGAAACCCAGAGCCATTTATCATCGTGGCTAAGGCAGGCCTCCACAGGCTTTTCTTCATAGGAGGGAATGGGCTTATCGGTTTCATAGTCCCAGCCGGTACCGCGTGTGGGTTTGAATTTGAACTCGCGGGTTACACTTCGGCTGTTGCGGTCAAACTGGTAGATGCTCATGCCCTCGAGGTTCATGGCAAACAGTTGGGTGCCCGTGCTGTTAAAAAGGACTGATTTTGTGCCGGGTGCGGCCTTTACGACTTCTGTTTTGGTATAACGCAGTTCATTGTAGGATGGTAATGCCAGCGTGGCCGGGATGGTATCTGTAGCGGCTGCGTACCCGGAAACAATGCCTTTGCCGGTATCGGACCATAGCGGCTCGGCTGCAGGCATACGTCCGGAGCCCGATTTGCAGCTGAGGGCGGCAAAATAGCAGCATAACATCGCCGGTATGGTTTGGATCCGCATAGGTCAGGTTAAAAATGAATTATGGCTAATTGATTATCAAATACTAAGGAGCTAAATCGCTTGTGTTCAACTACTTAGTGGAAGGGCAATTTCAACCGTCAAATTTCGTTAAAAGGATACTGCTTTTTAACATTTATATCCTATATTTTTGCACGGTTTTTAGAACTGTGCGCAAACTGTGCAAAAAAAGTGAACCACATGGTAAGAAGTTTAATTCCGGCATTTGGGCTCATCCTGTTTCTGGCCAGTTGCTCCAGCCTCAAGCCGCTACAGTTTACGAACAGTAAACCTGTGGCTGGTAGTGCCGAAGTGGCTGGTAACAAATCTGCTGCACCTGGCACCTCACGCGAGGTGCGTTTTCTCGACGATATATCGGTCGATCAGCAGGCTTCTCTCGTGAATGTAAAAAAGGAAGCAGCGCCACGAAAGCATACCAATGCCTCACCTGCAGCGGCATCGGATGTCAATACCTATCTCAGCCGTAATTCCAGCGTTGAAAAAGCATCTCCTGTTCAGTTAAAATATGCCATTTTATTAAATACGGAGGTAGAGGAACTGGTCTCCAGCGAACTGCTGGAATATGTGGATGAGTGGTATGGCACACCTTACCGCCTGGGAGGAAGTACTAAAAAGGGAATTGACTGTTCTGCCTTTGTACAGGCCGTATATCTTTCTGCTTTTGCCATGTCGCTTCCCCGTACAGCACGTGATCAGTATAAAACATCACGCATCATTTCTGCCACAGAGCTGAAAGAAGGCGATCTCGTATTTTTCAATACCCGCGGAGGTATTTCGCATGTGGGTATTTATCTGCAGAACAATAAATTTATTCATGCTTCTTCATCGCAGGGAGTAACCGTAAGCGATCTTTTTGATCCTTATTATATGAAAAGATATATTGGAGCGGGGAGGGTAGAGAAATAGTTTAAAGGGTATAAAAAGTTTAAAGAGTATAAAGAGTTTAAGGGGTATTTAACAGATACCCTTTTTTATTTGTTATCTATTGGCACTTTAAACTTTTTATGCCCGTTAAACACTTTATACTTACTTCTTCAGTATCCGTTTCTTCAGCGAAGCTACTACTGCCTGCGTATCGGGTGAAAGCCTGAGTCCTCCTCGCAAGGTGTCATCGTAAACGATCTCTTTGATCCTTATTATATGAAAAGATATATTGGAGCGGGGAGGGTAGAGAAAGAGTATAAAGGGTATAAAGAGTATAAAGGGTATAAAGAGTATAAGGGGTGTTTAACAGATACCCTTTTTTATTTGTTATCTATTGGCACTTTAAACTTTTTATACCCTTTAAACACTTTATACTTACTTCTTCAATATCCGTTTCTTCAGCGAAGCTACTACTGCCTGCGTATCGGGCGAAAGTTTGAAGCCGATTACTGCACCGGCGAAAAGAGTGATGAAAATATTGCTGCGGATCACGAGGCCCCAGAATCCATGCAGATCATTGCATAGCCACCAACTGATAAGCGTGACAGCAGCACCTATCAGTAATGTATAAAGTGATGCAGGTACAAAAGGGAATAACCCGAATTTTTTCCAGAGAAAAATAAGCCGGATCAGGTTATACAGACTGATCGATACCAGGTTGGCAATAGCCGGCCCCAGGATGTCGAACTGCCGGGTCAGGATTACGGTAAGCGGAAGCATAAAGGCCAGCAGACAAATGCCACTGATTAATTCAAAACGCCAGTAGGTGGAGGTGCCAATAATTTGTGAGTTAAGTCCTGTGCCCATTTCAACCACCCGCGTGAGCCCCATCAGTATAAACGCGCTGAAACCCGCCAGGAACATTTCCTTCTGATTGAATGTGAGAATGGCCTCTTTGTAATTGATGGCGATGAGAAAGAAAATGCCGACAGAAAAAATAAGCTGATTAAGCGATGAACGCTGGTAAATGCGTTGCAGCTTGCCCATGTCTTTTTCTTTCCAGGCGCGCGAAAGATGGGGTACTGCCGCAGCAATAATGCCTCTTTGCGGAGCCAGTATCACCGTTGCCATGATCTGTGCAAAGCCAAACACACCAGCTTTGGCCATACCATCCTGCAGTACAGAGGCTATTACCAGCTGGTCAAACACCTGCGCTATAGTGAGTACAAGAAACCCGGAATAAATAAACAGGTTGAAAGTGATAATTTTCCTGAAATAGCGACGGGTTACCTTGCTTACTGAAAAAGTGAAATGTATTTTACCTGTTGAGATGAGGTAAATGAGCAGGCTGATGGCTACAACAGGATAAGTAAAAGAGTAAAATTTTACAAAGCTGTCGAAGTCAGGGATTAGTTTGAAAATAAACAGAACGATCAGCACCGTTGTAAGAAGCCGCCATTGTACTTCCCGCATAAAATTGGTAAGTACCGCTTTGCCTACATTCCATGCATATACTTCAAGAATACCCAGTATGGTAAGGCCAAACCCCAACGGAAATATCCAGTAATAATAATGTACCAGTTCCGGAGAGTTTTGAGAATATTTCCGGATGACCAGATCTTTAAAGATGATGCCTCCGATAACTACCAGCCCAAAACCAATCAGGCCACCCAGCAGTGCCCAGGTGAGCATATCATTTTTACGATCGGGCAGGTGATCTTTGTAGTAGGGATAAAATTTCATGATGTAAGAAGGCATAGCCAGGTTGGCAAATGCATACATCATGGAGGCGATAGGGACGAGAATGGTAATGAGACCATACTGGTTGCTGGTAAAATACCGCTCTTCGCCCAGGAAGTAGGTATTCAGCATGCCTATGGCAAATCCGATATAAATAACCAGGGATGCAATAATACTTTGCCGCCGTATGGTGCTCATGTGGTAAAGGTAACAGGAAAATGATATGCTCCATAATAAATGCCCTTTCATTCCGCGAATGAAAGGGCATTGTGAAAGCGGTTTGATTTACTGCTGCTGACTGATAATATAAAAGTTGGGATCTATTTCAAGTGACTTGCTACTTTTAGCCTTAATGCTAATCGTCTGATAAGTTGTTTTGGGAGTGATCCACATTGGTTTTTTATCAATGAAAATGCGCATAGGCATCGCAAATCCCTCTATCACGTTGCTCCAGCGGAAACGCAGGGTATAAGCTCCGGCTACGCCCGGTTTGGGTGTTAGCTTATACTCCAGCAGCGGCACCTTAGCGGTGCGCAGATACTGGTCAAATACTTTCTCCAGTTTTTTGCCCGACTGACTGATAATATACTTTTCCACTTCGGCAGAGGTGGTGATCTTGTGATAATAGGTTTGGTTAAGCCCACGCAGTATGGCTTTGAATTTTGCATCGTCATTGATGATCTGCCGGATGGTATGAATCATATTCGCTCCTTTAGGGTACATGTCGCCGCTGCCTTCTTTATTCACACCATAGGGACCAATGATGGGGCCATTGTTTTCGATGCCGGTACGTAATCCCTGGCAATATTCGTCGGCAGCCTCTTTACCAAAGCGGCATTCCACATACAATACTTCCGAATAAGTGGTGAAACCTTCATGCACCCACATATCGGCAATATCTTTGGTGGTGATATTATTGGCAAACCATTCGTGCCCCGATTCATGTACAATGATATAATCCCACTTCAAGCCCCATCCGGTACCGGATAGATCCATGCCCAGGTAGCCGTCTTTGTACTGATTGCCATAAGCTACAGCGCTCTGGTGTTCCATACCCAGGTGCGGGGCTTCCACCATTTTATAACTGTCCTCGTAAAAGGGATAGGGGCCAAACCAGTCTTCGAAGCAGGCCAGCATGGGTTTGGTATCCCGTTCAAAATGGGTCCGGGCCTTTTCAAGGTTGTAATCCAGCACCCAGTAACTGCAATCCAGCTCGCCTTTGGCGCCGGCAAACTTCTCTTCCCAGTTTACATATTTGCCGATATAGGGAATGATATTATAGTTGTTGATCGGATTCTTTACTTCCCACAACCAGGTAAGGGTACTGTCGGCATGTGGTGTTTTTTTGATCAGCCGTCCGTTGCCTACAGCCACCAGGCTGTCAGGTACGGTGATGCCCAGTGTGGCGCCTTTATCCGGTTCATCAGACTGTATGTCTTTGCAGGGGTACCATACACTGGCTCCCAGGCCCTGGCAGGCTACGGTAACCCATGGGCGGCCTTTGGCATCTTTGGCCCATACCCAGCCACCATCCCAGGGGGCACGCACGGCAGCGCGCGGTTTGCCACTGAAATGTACTATGATGGCCTGTGCTGTATCGCCGGTTTTGAACTCCCGCTCGCCAAAGTCAACCCAGCATACATTGCCTTCGCGGCGGAAGGGGAGTGTGCCGTATTTCATCTGTACAAATTCAATACGGTCAATGCGCATCGGCATCTGCATATCAATTTGCATCACTTTGTTTTTACCACCATTGGTAATATTGAAGTTGATGCGGTTGGTGCCTTTAATAGTTTTGTTGTCAATATCAACAGCCACGTTGATATGATACTGCTGCACATCCCACCAGCTTCGTCCGCTTCCGTTTGAACCGCGGAGCGTATCCTGGTGTGTATATTGTGCATTGGAAAGAAGAACAGTGAAAAAGGGAAGGAGTAATGCAAATAAGTATTTCACGTTTACATAAGTTTGAATTGTAAATTTAGCTGTTCAATAGTAATATGAGCGTTAAAAACATATGGGCGGTAGCTGTTCTGATGCTGCTATGGCTGGCAACGGGTTGCGGTACACAGCAGACGGGTCGGCATCGTGTATTTCATTATAATGAACATACCGGCATTGCCACGCTGGATCCGGCGTTTGCCAAAAACCAGAGCATTATGTGGCCGGTGCATCAGCTGTACAATACGCTGGTGGAAATAAATGAAGACCTGCAGCTTGTGCCCTCGCTGGCGCGCCGCTGGGAGCTCTCGCCGGATAAGCGGGTCTATACATTTATTCTTCGCGATGATGTTTTTTTTCATGATGATCCCGTATTTGCCGGCGGCAGGGGCAGGCGGCTTACGGCCGCCGATGTGGTCTATAGCCTGTCCCGTATCATTGACCCGGCAGTAGCCAGTCCCGGGGCCTGGATCTTCAATGGCAAAGTAGATACCGTATCGCCGTTTGTTGCTGTCAACGATACCACTTTCCAGTTAAGATTACAGCGGCCCTACAATCCCATCCTGGGCATCTTGTCCATGCAGTATTGCTCCGTAGTGGCGCCCGAGGCCGTGAAGGGGTATGGTGCCGGCTTCCGGCGGCATCCGGTGGGTACGGGACCTTTTCGTATGCAGGCCTGGGAAGAAGGACAGGCACTGGTCTTGCAGCGCCATCCCCGTTATTTTGAAAAAGACAGCAGCGGGCAATCACTGCCCTTTCTCGATGGAGTGAAAATTACTTTCTATGACAGCAAGGCCACTGAATTCTTACTGTTTCGCCAGCAGAAGCTGGAGTTTATCAACGATATTGAATCATCCTTTAAAGATGAGGTGCTTACCAAACGGGGCACATTACGGCCGGAGTGGGAGGGAAAAGTCCAGTTGCAGGTACATCCATACCTTAATATAGAATACCTGGGCATTTTGATGGATACAGCCAATGCCCTGCTGCGCGGATCGCCACTTCGTTTGCAAAAGATCAGGCAGGCTATCAATTATGGATTTGACCGGCGTAAGATGATCCTGTACCTGCGCAATTCACTGGGCACGGCAGCCGAATCGGGCTTTGTGCCACTTGGCTTACCTTCTTTCGATTCTACCCGGGTAAAAGGATATAGCTATGATCCCAAACGCAGCCGTCAATTGCTGGAGGAAGCCGGCTTTCCCGATGGCCGTGGTCTGCCGGTGATCAAATTGCAGACAATCACACTCTATGCCGATATGGCCGATTTTATAGCCAAGCAGTTGGGGGAGTTGGGTATTCCCGTACAGGTTGAAACCGTACAAAAAGCTTTGCTGCTGGACATGACAGCTCAGGGACGGGCGCTTTTTTTCCGGGCCAGTTGGATCGCAGACTACCCCGATGCCGAAAATTATCTCTCCGTATTTTATTCCCATAACCCCGCACCGCCCAATTATACCCGCTACCGCAATCCCCGGTTCGATGCCCTGTTTGAACGGGCACTTGCAGAAGAAAACGACAGCATCCGTTATGCCCTCTACAGACAAGCCGACCAGGAAGTGATACAGGATGCACCCGTGGTACCGCTCTGGTACGACCAGGTTGTGCACCTGGTACAACCGGGCGTGGAAGGTTTCACCCCCAATGCCCTCAATTTACTCGAGCTCCGCACTACCCGTATTAAATAATGAATCCCCGGTCTGTGTAACACAGACCGGATTTGTGACACAGACCAGGGGGGATGTGTAACACAGACCGGATTTGTGACACAGACCGGATTTGTGACACAGACCAGGGAGGGATTTTTCGATCCTCAGCCTGCGTATCATTACGTATGTCAATCGGGGTTTTCTCGATTTTTTATAAAAAAAATTACGCGTCCAACGGGCTGAAATGCATGATTTTAGCTTGCTGATACCAGGATGAAACCCTTATGGGGCTTGCATATTATAAAAAGGCACTATACTTTCACATCGGCAAACGGGTTGATTTACGCAGCAAAGCTCCGATAGTTGAAATGAAAATATCCCAGCGTTGTTTGTGACAATCCCGGACCTAAAGATCAGATCCTATTGAGAACCTACCCTTGATCTGAACCTTTAAAAACAACCGTACCATGAAATCTAATTCTACCCTTGTAGCGTTGAAGACGCGTGTGCCTGTTATTGCTATTCTCTTACTGGTCGCCATGACCGCCTTTGCGCAGGCTCCTGTTTATCGATTTCAATCCCCTTCACTTATTTCCGGCAGCGACCGCAACGTGGGTGCCAAATATCGTTTTTCGAATGTAACTACCGGAGTAGATGCACTGGTAACCATTTTGTCGATGAGTAGTGGTATCAGTCTGCAGAATATTGACCGTACAACAGATGGTTATGCCGAAGCGTTTCAGCCTGAGTACAGGATCAACAGCGGGCGGACCGGTTATATTGATTTCCGTATCGATTTTGTAAATCATGGTACCAGCACCCTGCTTGCTCAGCCAATGGTAGATGCGAGTGGTCTGGATATTGACGGCAGTACCTCTGGTACACGTACACTAATGGAGATGAATACAATTGATATGGGCGGTGGTGTCTGTACATTTAATACAGCCAGCAGTCACATCACTGTGTCAAAAACCGGTACAGCTTATACCGCTCAAAATATCACTGGTTATCTGTATGGTGCCCTTGTTGATACGGCTGCTTCGGAAGTGATGTTTACGGTAAGTGCTCCTAATGTAAGCAGCTTTACTTACCGGGTAGGTGCCAGTTCTACGCTTACCAGCAACAGTACCCGCTACGCCAGTCTTTATTTCAAAAAGTTTTTATATCCTGATAATTCTATACTGGCCGGACCGGCGCTGCAATCCTTCAGTGGTGTGGCTGCCAATCAGCAAACTCAGTTGCAGTGGATGCTCTATGCCGATAATGATGCGGTATCTGTTACACTTGAAAAGGGAACCAGTCCCCGTTCTTTTGTGTCAGTTGCGGAGTTTTGGGTAAATATGGAAGGAAATAGCCAGCGTGATTTCCGTTATACCGATCGTGAGTCTGCCGAAGTGGTTTATTACCGCCTTGCCATACGTCACCAGGATGGGAAACTCCAGTACAGTAATGTGCTCAGTTTTCGCCAGCAGGCAGGTGCACACCAACAGCTGCATGTATTTCCTACACAGGTAACTGATGCACTTACGATGCAGTATACTTCAGTTAAGCCGCAGACGGGTCGTTTTGAAGTAATTGATTATAGTGGTCGTGTGGTCATGAGCCAGTCAGTTAAGTTGCTGGCCGGGCAGAATAATATCCGTATTCAGAATCTGGACGGCCTTCCTGCCGGTCTTTATATATCGGCACTGAGACTGCCCGAGTCGGTTAGCAGTGCGCGGATCAGCAAGCAGTAGTTAGTTGACAGATGGCAGTTGACAGTTGACAGTGTACAGTAAGTTCCAGGTGATAAGTTTTAAGTAGTAGGTATTATATATAAAACACTTTAAACCTTTAAACTCTTTATACCCTTTAAACATTCCTTACCTGTCAACTGTCATCTGTTAACTGTCAACTTTTCTTCAGCTTATCCTTAAACACTTTTCTGAACTTATCTATCTTGGGTCTGATCACGATGCGGCAGTAGGGGTTGTTGTTTTCGTTGTTATCGAAATACTGCTGGTGATAATCTTCGGCAGGGTAGAAGACGGAGAAGGGGGTGATTTCTGTGACGATCGGGTTGTCGAATGCACCACTTTTGTCGAGGGCAGCCTTATAGCTTTCTGCTTTTTGTTTCTGTTCTTCGTTGTGATAAAATATCCCGCTCCGGTATTGGGTGCCCACATCATTGCCCTGCCGGTTTAACGTGGTAGGGTCATGTGTTTCCCAGAACACCTCAAGCAGTTCATCGAAACTGATCTTTTTCGGATCATATACTATCTGCAGGCATTCGGCATGGCCTGTGGTGCCGGTACATACTTCTTTATAGGTAGGATTGGGCACCTCTCCGCCCGTATAGCCCGATGTGGCACTTACCACACCTTCCAGTTGTTCGAAAATAGCCTCGGTACACCAAAAACAGCCATTGGCAAATGTTGCGGTGTCTAAACCCGTTGCCGGTACGGCAGTGGCAGTGCTGGCCGTTTGTACATCTGTAGTCATAGATTTCTTCTTTTGTTTCTGCGCACAGGAAGCCAGGGCGGTCAGGCATATAAAGCCGGCCACAGCCAGTGAGCGTATCTGATAGCGCTTCATAATATTCATAACTCCAATTTCTAATAATGTACGGAAAGCAGAAAAGTTCAGTAAGCTGGTTTTGAGAATGAGCGGGAATTTAACAATTACAATGAATCGCACTCCTGCCACTTAGGAATATCAGGTGCGTTGAGATGGGCACAAATAAGTCTTTTTAATCATCTAAATCAATGATTTTCAAAAAATTATTTATAAACAATCCAAAAGTTTATAAAAAAATAAAGAAGTTTTTTGCCTTTTTTAAAAAGTTTAATAGTTTAGGTTAATTATTTAAGAAGATTTCATTACACCAACACCAAAATCTACACATGGGAAAGAAGGGCTATTACAAGGGTTTGGTATTGCGGGAATTCTATTTTTCGGATACGCTTTCCTGCGCAGATATCAGTGAGCGTATTGGTAAGAGCCTGCCACTGACCATGAAGATTTTGAATGAGCTGATTGCAGAAGGGTATGTGCGGGAGTCGGGATTTGCGCCATCGAGTGGGGGACGGAGGCCGGTAATGTACTCGATTGTGCCGGACACCATTTATATACTTTCTGTGGCGATGGACCAGCTGGTGACCCGTATAACCCTGATGGATATTCATAATGAGCATGTGACGGAGATAGAGCGGTTTGAATTGCCCCTGTTCAATAATCCGGATGTGGTAAAGGTGCTGGCGGAAAAGATGAATGAGGTAATTGAAAAATCTGGTGTGGCCCGGCGTAAGGTTATTGGTGCGGGAATCGGGATGCCGGGGTTCATTGATTTTAATAAGGGAATCAACTATAGCTATGCGATACCGGATGGGCAGACACTCACGGAATACCTGTCAGAAAAACTGGATATGCCGGTTTATCTCGACAACGATTCCAGTCTGATTGCCCTGGCAGAGTTCCGGTTTGGTGCAGCCCGGCATAAGCGAAATGCGATGGTGATCAATATTGGCTGGGGCATTGGTTTGGGTATGGTGATTAACGGAGAACTGTTCAGGGGGCATGACGGGTTTGCGGGTGAGTTCAGTCATATGCCCATGTTTAATAACAACAAGCTCTGTGAATGTGGTAAAACAGGATGTCTGGAAACAGAAGCATCGCTGCTGGTGGTGGTAGAAAAAGCTGCAGAGGGGGTGAAACAGGGGCGGTTGTCGAATCTGGGTCCGCAGTTTCCTTCGGGGCATTTTGAGCAGGATTGTGAGGCTGTAATCCGGGCCGCAACCATGGGTGATCAGTTTGCGATCGAGTTGTTGTCGGAGGCAGGTTACAATATTGGTCGCGGTGTGGCTATCCTGATCCACCTGGTCAATCCGGAGCTGGTGATTCTGAGTGGACGTGGGGCACTGGCAGGCAGGGTATGGCAGGCACCGATACAGCAGGCGCTCAACAAGCACTGTATTCCGCGTCTGGCGGCCAATACAACAGTGGAGATATCCACGCTGGGCTATCAGGCGGAGTTGATTGGTTCTGCTGCACTGGTGATGGAGAATATGGTGAAAGAGCGGAAGAAACAGGCCAGCCGGCTGCCTGAAAAATGGTCGGCATAATGAATTCGGTTATTTACGGAAAATAACATAAGAGCTTAAACGGAAAACGCTTTTATCTAAACTTTAAAAATCAACTGCAATGAAGAGAACAGAACGATTCTTATTGGTACTGTTTGCCCTGCTATTGAGCAATAGTTTGCTCTTTGCACAGGTGAAACGTACTATTACCGGTGTTGTCACGGACAATACCGGCAAGCCGGTGCCATCGGCAACAGTTACTGTTGCGGGATCATCCACGATTTCCGCTGCTGTAACAGACGAAAACGGACGCTATTCCATTACTGTAGACAAAGCAAATGCCGTACTGGTATTTTCATCTATCAGTTTTGGTACCAAAGAAGTTACGGTAGGCTCGGGAAACACACTTGATGTGAACCTTGATCTCGCTGCTACCGATCTGGGTGAGGTAGTGGTAACAACCGCTCTGGGTATTAAACGTCAGAAAAAATCGCTGGGCTATGCGGTTCAGGAGCTGCGCGGTGGCGTGATCTCCGATGCGAAGGAAACCAATATGGTGAATGCACTTTCCGGTAAAGTAGCTGGTCTTCAGGTGATGCGTTCCAGCAATGGTGCAGGCGGCTCCTCTAAAATCATTTTACGGGGAAGTACCTCACTCTCCGGAGACAACCAACCACTGATAGTAGTGGATGGTGTGCCGGTTAATAATTTTACCGGTACAACAGAGAACGGTTATTGGGGAGCAGGCTTTGACCGGGGTAACGGTCTGGGTGATATCAGTCCTGATGATATTGAAAGTATGCAAATACTGAAAGGACCTGCTGCTTCTGCCTTGTATGGGGCGAGAGCCGGTAACGGTGTAATTCAGATTACTACAAAATCTGGTCGTAAGCAAAATGGACTTGGTATTAGTGCTTCGGCTACCTATGGCGTCGAAAGCATTTTTATACAACCGGAATTACAGAATACATTTGGCCAGGGTCTGAATGGTATTTTTGATAACCGCGCCACTACCAGCTGGGGACCCAAAGCAGAAGGTCAGACAGTGACCAAATGGGACGGCAGTTCAGCTCCTCTCCGTATTCAGGACAACGTGTCCAACTTCCTGCGTAATGGTACTACACAGAACTATAACCTGTCATTTCAGCAGCAAATAGGCGCCACTTCTGTCTATAGCTCATTCAGCCGCTGGGATGATAAGAGCATTCTTCCCGGCAACCGCCTGGAGCGTACCAACCTGATGACACGTGCTATCAGCCGTTTTGGTACCAACAACAAGTGGACAACTGATGTGAAAGTGCAGTATAATAATACTTCAGGTTTCAACCGTCCTATCAACGGCCGCGATAACAGTAGTGCTTTTGTAATGTATATGCTGCCCCGCTCACTGGATATCCGTGATTTTTCTGCGGCAGCCGATGCAGATGGGAATATGATCTGGTTTGGTGGCAGTAATGCGGTGAATCCTTACTGGCGGGCAAGGTATGACAAGAATACAGATAAGCGGGATCGTTTCATTATGACCGGCTCAATCAAATATAATTTCACCGATTGGCTAGACGCCGAGCTTAAGGCCGGTGGTGATTTTTATACTACAAGCACAGAGCGCAAAATCTATGCAGGTAGTCCCAGTCCCCGTACGGGAAGTTATGAGCAGGGGAAACAGACTTTTTCTGAGCGCAACTTCAGTTTCCTGCTTTCTGCCCGCAAAGACAACCTGATTGGTAAATTCGGTGGCAATGCAACGGTTGGAGGAAACATGATGCGTCAGCGCTGGACTTCCCTGAATGTAAATGCAGGAGAACTTGTAGTACCTAATTTCTTCAGCCTGAGAAATGGTGTGGGTAATCCTACCATTAATGAAGGCCTGACCGATCGTGGTATGAATTCTTTGTTTGGAACATTTGGCGTCAATTATGACGGATATGTTTATCTTGATTTTACTACCCGTAACGATTGGTCTTCTACCCTGAGTGAAAGAAACCGCAGCTTCTTCTATCCCTCGTTCAATCTGGCTTTAATTGTTACGGATATGCTGGAGAAAAATGGTACACGAGTGCCCGCCTGGTGGAGTTACGGCAAGTTGCGGGCCTCTTACGCTACTGTAGGTAATGATCTGTCACCATATCAGCTTTATAATGTATTTCGTATAGGTAAGGATCCTAATGGCAATACTACTGCTAACCGTGATAATGTATTGCGCAATCCAAATAACCGTTCTGAACTGATTAAGTCTGTTGAACTTGGAACCGAATTGAGATTTCTCAATAACCGGATCGGTTTAGACTTCAGCTGGTACAAATCAAATGCAACACGCCAACTGATCAGATTACCCATGGACCCAGCCAGTGGTTATGAGTACCGACTCATTAATGCCGGTAATATCCAGAATCAGGGTATTGAGCTGATGGTGGATGCTAAGATTTTGGCAAATTCAAATGGCCTTAACTGGTCTGTTATTGCCAACTATTCCCGTAACCGGAATAAGATTATTGAGCTGTCAAAAGAGTTTAATGTAAATGAATACACTCTTGGAGGTTATGATGATGTATTTATCCGTGCTAATACTGGAAGCCTATATGGAGATATCTATGGTACCCGTTTTCTCCGTGTGACCGATCAAAACAGTCAGTATTTTGGTCAGTTACTACTCAGTTCACAGGGTCTGCCTCAGCGTGATCCGGCAATTGTACGACTGGGTAATCAGCAGGCTAAAGGTCTTATCGGCGTAACAAACTCTTTCAGCTACAAAAACTTTAATTTCTCATTCCTGGTCGATGCACGGATTGGCGGGGAAATTTTCTCAGCAACGCATGTGGCCCTGCAGTCAAGTGGTGTAGCCGCAGTAACTGCTCCTGGCGGTCAGCGTAACGATATCGTGGTTGATGGTGTTATTCTCGATGGCGGCGGTAACCCCGTCAAAAATACACAGGCCGTAAGTCAGCAACTCTACTGGTCGGCTATTTCTACAGCCAACAACCTGGGTATTGGTGAGGCCTACCTGTATGATGCCTCCAATGTGCGTCTGCGCAATGTACAACTGGGTTATGAACTGCCCCGCAAGATGCTGGGTAAAACACCTATTCAGCGTGCACGTGTAACACTGTCGTGCAACAACGTATGGATGATCAAGAGCCATATGGATGGTATTGATCCTGAGTCTGTATTTGCCACCGGCTCCAATGCTGTTGGCTTCGAAAACGGCGCTCCTCCCACCATGCGTTCTTTTCTTTTTAGTTTAACACTCGGTTTCTAACATAACCTCAAAATCATTTTGACGATGAAAAAAATAACTAAAATTTTTTACGTAGCGGCCTTCAGCTCTATGTTGCTGGGCTCGTGTAAAAAATTTGATGAAATGAATAATGATCCGGTTGCGGCCAACCTAGATCAGGTGCAGGTAGAATATTTTATTAATGGTTCTATCATTGGCGCCCAGATGGATCCTCATATTGCGGAACGTATTTTTGTACTGTACTGGCTTACGGCCGGCGGTATGCAGCAAAGCGGAGGGATCTCTTCCGGCGGCTATAACGACGGCTGGAGCAGTGACTACTATGGTGGCGGCTACATGAGTGGCTGGCTTAACCAGATCAATTCAGCAGTAGATGTTGCTCAACTTAAAATATCCAGCGGTGTTTCTAAATCGTATACTTCAAATCTTATGCAGGTAGCTCGTATCTGGCGCGCCTACCTGATGAGTGAGTTGGCTGACACTTTTGGTCCTATTCCGATTAATGGATTTCAGGGAAAGAATCCTGATTTTTCTGATCTCAAAACCGTATACTACTACTTGCTGAGTGAATTGAAAGATGCCGTAGCTTCTCTCGATGTCGCAATCACAGTTCCCGAAGCGGTGGCTAAACATGATCCAGCATACGGATACAATTTCACGAAATGGAAAAAATACGGCAATTCGTTGCGGATGCGCCTTGCTATGCGTTTGTCTGAGGTTGATGGGGGCAAAGCAAAGACTGAGTTTGAAGATGCTGCCTCCAATATCAATAACCTGCTCACATCTGCCGATGATATTTTTCAAGTGGCAGAGCGGCCAGGTTGGGATGCTCTTACCGGTGTTATGACCCGTGAGTGGAATGCCCTCTTTATGCCAGCTGCGTTCAATAACGTTGTACTGGGACTGGGTGGTATTAAGTCAGAAGATCAGCTGGCTGCTTCTTATCATTCTTATATTAAACCCGACGGATATATCGGTCAGCGCCTTACAGATCATTTCACGACTATGACCAATGATCCTTCTGCGGGTTACTGGCTGGATGGTCTTCCTTATTCCATAGATCCCCGCGCTTACCAGGCCTTTATCATCCCCGGCGATTTCAATAATCCTAATTTCAATGCATATCCCAGCTGGGCCAATGATGCAAAAGTTACACAACGGGACCTGCTGAATGCTTCAGGTGGTGTACAGAAAACAATTGATGCTGCTTTTACCTGGAATGCTACCAGCAATGGTGACTGGGGCGTGAAAGGTTCACGTAACCAACTGCGCAATTTCTCAGGCACTATTCCCCGTCTGTCGCATAAATTCCGTGCCAGCGCCAGCAAACGTATCTTCTTCGCTCCCTGGGAAACTTACTTCCTGCTGGCTGAAGCGGCTGAGCGTGGCTGGACAGTACCAATGGGTGGTCAGGTTGCCTATGAAAATGGGATCAAAGCCAGCTTCGACTGGTGGGGCGTTTCTGCTCACCTGGCAAGTTATCTGACCAGCACCGCTTATAACCGTACAGGAACTTCTGTAAGCTGGAATCATACCACTGAACCCGGTGCAAGCCATACTATGTCGTATGTAGATGGTTATACCAACACACCTGGTACAGCCAACATCCTTTACCCGGTTAATAACCTGTATAAGAATGGTACAGTGAGAAATGATCGTTTGGCTAAGATCATTACACAAAAATATATCGCTCAAACCCCCTGGTTGCCCCTGGAAACATGGAGTGATCACCGTCGCCTGGGTCTTCCTTTCTTTGAAAACCCGGCTATCGAAAACCCGCTGGTTAATATGCCCAATCTTACAAGCAGCAACTATATGACCAGTCAGGTTAAGTTCTTCCCGCAGCGCGTGAAGTATCCTTCTACTATTACCTCCAGCAATCCTGAAGGTTACCAGCAGGCCGTTGGCTTCCTGGGTGCGGAAGATGCTGTGCTCACACCGCTGTGGTGGGCTAAAAAGCCTTAACAAAATAGTGTAGCAGTTTAGATAGCATATATCAATTCTCGTTAAGCAGTCAGGTTAGGGTTCACAGGCCGGTTGTTAATTCAGCCGGCCTTTTTTTTGTTTTAAGTTATAAGTTTTAAGTGGAGGTAAAAGGCGAAAGGCAGAGGGTTAAAGGAGATGGGGCCGCTTTTTGTTTTAGGTTATAAGTGATAAGTTTTAAGTGGAGGTAAAAGGCGAAGGGCAGATGGTTAAAGGAGATGGTGGCCGCAGACTATACTTTTTTTGTTTTAAGTTATAAGTGATAAGTTTTAAGTGGAGGTGAAAGGCGAAGGGCAAAGGGTTAAAGGAGATGGTGCCGCAGACTATACTTTTTTTGTTTTAAGTTATAAGTGATAAGTTTTAAGTGGAGGTGAAAGGCGAAAGGCAGAGGGTTAAAGGAGATGGGGCCGCAGACTATACTTTTTTTGTTTTAAGTTATAAGTAAAATGTTTTAAGTGGAGGTGAAAGGCGAAAGGCAGAGGGTCAGGTAGTATTACATAAACTGTGTCAGATCTCATTTACTTAAATACTTAATTTCAATCTTTCTCCAAAAATAATCGATAACTGAGCCAGA
>MKTY01000024.1 GCA_001898485.1 Sphingobacteriales bacterium 46-32
ACAAACTGATCGATGTACTGAATGCGCTGATACTTGGGAAAGCCAGTTACAGGACAATGACAGGAAATGTTATAGTAGCAGTTCTTTTTAATATTGTAGGAATGGTGCTGGCTGCAATGGGACTTATAACACCCTTGCTTGCCATTGGAGTAATGATCATAAGCATATTTGCCATCCTGATAAATACGTTGCAGATAAAGACTATAAAAATGGAAACAATTCAGGCCATTTCATTGAAGTCTTTGAATCAGCTTAATTTTAAGGTGACCAATATGGTATGTGAAGGCTGTGCTGAAAAAATTACCAATGCAGTAAATGAATTGCCCGGCGTAAAGCAGGTAAAGCCAAAGGTTATTCAGAAACAAGTTACGATTAGCTATGAACCTGATAAAGTAAATGAAAAGCAGATCAAGGAAGTCATTGTAAAATCCGGATTTAATGCAATCGAAATATAACGATCAGAAACCTTAAATAAAAAATGATGACATCTATGAAATCATTAATTATGAAACTATCCTTTTCTTTTGCCTTAATAATTTCCTTGGCATTTGTGTCATGCGCTCAAAACAACTCAAAACAAGACACAAGCGCGCCAAAAAGTCAAACTGCAAACACAGAAAAAATAAAAATTCCTATTGATGGAATGGTATGCAGTGCTTGTCAATCCTCGGTACGAAAAACTATTAAATCTTTGAATGGCGTAAAAGAAGTGGAAGTAAGTCTCGAAAATAGAAACGCTATCATAGTTTTTTACCCCAACTTAATCAAGACGGAAGAAATTCAGCAAGCGGTCAATAAAGGAGGCTTTACGGCAGGTAAACCGCAACAGGTAAAGCAATGAGCTTAGAACAATTCATCCAGGAATTTGGACAAACTTTATCAGAGCGTTCCGGTTTAAGCCTTTTAATAGCTGCCGGGGCGGGCGTTATCACTACAGGAGTTTGTCCTTGTACATTACCTGTAGGGCTTGGGATAGCCGGGCTTGTTAGCAGTAATACTGAAAGCAAATCGAATCGTGGTTTCCTGATGGCGCTTGCCTTTTTCGCAGGCATTGTGCTGTGCCTTTCAATTTTAGGGGCAATAGCCGGTAGACTTGGCGTTTTTCTTACCGAGAGCTTCGGACAGTATTGGGCTTTATCAATGGCTTTAGTATCCCTTATTGCCGCCGCCTTTGCATTTTATGGGCCTCGATTAACTGTTACAAAACTGGCGGCCTTAAGAAGACCAGGGATTAGTGGCTCTTTCGTTTATGGGTTGATCTTTAGTTTAGGAACTTCCGCGGCGCCTTTGCTTTTACTTTTATCTGTAGCCGCAGCGAAAGCAGAACCTTTATATGGATTTATTCTTGCGCTTGCCTTTGGAATTGGCCGGGGAATGCCTTTTTTGATTGTCAGCCTATTTGCAGGGGCGGTTAGTAAATTTGCTCAACTTACATGGTTAAGAAAAAGCATTCAAATATTGAGTGGACTTGCTCTTTTATTTGTTGCTTATTACTATATAAAAGTATTTATCAATCTCCAATGACTTCTGATTTCCTGTACCTGGAAAGGAGTATAAACATTGACACGATCGTCGTTTACCAATTGTTCAATCTTGATTCCGAGTGCGCCTCTTGCTTCCAATGCATCCTTTTCCTGACCCCCATACACATCTCTCAGATTTTTCTTCCGCAATATCCAATGAATAGTCGTATCGGGATATTCATTCTTTAATTTATTCAATTCAATGATCGTATTGATAGCTGAATGTCCGCCGCCCACTACAGCTACATTTTTATTTTTATACCGGTCTTTTAATTTTCCTAAAACATCTGGAATTCCATAAAGAATGTTTTCACTGTTTTCAATTTCCCCCACTGCAAACACTCCACCCGAACCGATAGGATTTGGACTATTCCATGTACCGGAAGCGTCAATGACCGCTCTGACCTGATAAAACTTTACGCCTTCATCTCTATGATGAACCTGCATAACAAAAGGCCATTCTTCACGTCCCCAGCTTTTCATTTTATCCCTGTTCTTTCTGCCTATTGACATTACCCTGCTGTTAGTATGTATATGCGGCCGTAGTGACTGCAGATTGGCTAAAGGTTTAAAGTATTCATCGTACAATTCTTTTCCGGTGGGCAATCCTTCATCATCGGGTGCATTCCAGCCTGCAGTGTCCAATAATTGCCTGGCCGCCTTGTCAATATTATATTTCCACGGCGAAAACACGCGTACATGCTGCCATGAGCGAATATTTGCCACCACTGTTTCACCAGCTTCGAATAATATAAAAGGTATATTTCGTATCGTAAGATGCGCGGCAGCCGCCAAACCAACGGGGCCGCCTCCAACAATTGCTACTGGCAAAGATTCATTTTGTTTCATCGTAATATTGCGTTTAATATATAGACGGACACCTTAAGAAAATGATGCAGTAGTTTAATGGGTTTCTCGAAAAAAAATGGCTGTCAACACAACGGCCTCGTAAACATCTGATTATTAATCGCTTAGGGGAAGAGGTGTGATAACTGCTAATTTTGTAGTTTTATGATGACACTTGCCTGTGAAAATAAAATCGTCCATATTATTCCTTACAATTTATTGTTGCTTCAAGTCACTAATCCTATTCGGCCAAAATAGGGACACGTCTATTCATTTTGATTTTTATGGTGATCAAATTGAATTTATATTGGATAGATCGTTCATCACAGACTTTACCGGTGTCCCATCACAGTCGGCTATAGATTCGTTTTACCAGAAGGTCGAAAAATCAAACTATATTTCTGTACTTAATGCACTGAACATCTATAAAGAAAAATACAAGCCCGATGACTGGCTGTATTATCAATTAATTCGTAAAACGGCTCAACAAATAAGCCCTAAAGCAGAAAATTACAAACGATATACTTTATATAAATGGTTTCTGTTAATCAAGTCAGGCTACGACGCTATGCTGACCTTTGCAGGCGATCAGCTTTTATTCTATGTTCGAAGCGATGAAAATATATATAACATACCAACACACATTTATCACGGAAAACAGTACGTATGTTTAAATTTCCACGATTATAAAAACATTGATTTTGTAAAAGATAAATTTTCTGCATTTATAATAGACTTTTCCGGGGGAAAAAATGCATTCTCCTATAAAATTACTCACTTGCCCGATTTTAGACCTGGCGATTATCTTGAAAAGGATATTCGATTTAATTATTACGATCAGGATTACTATTTCCGTGTAAAATTGAATCCTGAAATAAAGGCAATCTTCATCAACTATCCCGTTGTGGACTATGAATCATATTTTAATATTCCTTTAAGTAACCAAACCTATAAGTCGCTTATTCCGGTACTAAAAAGAAGTGTTAAGGGTTTGAGCAAAAAGAACGGTGTTGATTACTTAATGAGATTTACCAGATATGCATTCTTGTTTGAGCCGGACTCACTAACCTTTGGAATGGAAAAGCGTTTGTCACCAGAACAAACCCTTCTGTATGACTACAGCGATTGTGAGGATAGAGCCGCTTTATTCTTTTATCTTGTAAGAGAGATTTACGATCTTCCCATGATTGTACTCGTATTTCCAACGCATGTAACTGTTGCTGTGAAATTTGATAAACCAATTGGAACTCCAATTATATATAATGGGGTAGCATACACCGTGTGCGAACCCACACCACAAAAAGAGGATTTGAACTTAGGCCAACTAATGCCCCAACATAGAAAAGCTCCTTATGAAATTGCTTATGTCTATGCGCCCAAACATTAGCGATCCGTGACTTTTGTTATGGCCTCTTGCTGTTTGCTTTATTTTCTTTTAAAGAACGCTTCAGGTTATCCGATAATGGAAAATATAAAAAGGCGCCGTCCTTAATGAAATAAATATAACAGCAAGTGTCGCACCTGGTGGAGAAATATACGGTTTTAACTGGTTCAAGCTCTCTATATAGATAAATCTTCCCTTCAGACCTGCAGTTCATAGGGCTATTTCTTGTTTCAAAAGCTTGTTCAAGATTTGAATGAATAGTTCTAATTAAGCTTGAATCATTAGATGGAAGGTATTGGTAAAAACGACTATACCTCAAAGAGTCCCCGTCAGGGTTATCGTAATAAATTACCTCCAGACTATCGATAAATCTTAATGAGGGTTCTATATCTATGCCACTTTTGTAAACTGAATTGTTGTCTCTAACAGTTGAATCTGTCTTTATTGTAGACGTAGGTCCTTTATCCGCATTGTTATTGCACCTTGTAAACAAAATAATGCAGGTGATTACAACTAAATATCGCATTTGTATTCTTTTAGGCAAAAACAAAGCCGCCTATATAAGCGGCTTTGCAAAAATATGTGAAACAAGTTTTTTAGTAAACGTTTGTTTGCGGTGTAAAGCTCGTCCAGGTCGTCAACCAGTTAGTTGTACCGAGTGCTCCGCGATAGGTAACTGTTGTGAAGAAAGGATCCAATCCTGTAAACACAGCACCTGACAAAGCTGGAGAGGCGGCTTTAGGCATGTAATTGGGAGCATCAAAATTAAAAGGAGCTTCAAGCATGATATCATTCGCCGTGTTATAAGTAATACAACCATTAGCTTCGGCCTTGGTCTTTACCTGAGCCGCTGTAATTACGCCACCTGCAGCCGCATCAACTTTGTATGCATCAGCCAAAGCATGCACGAGGTTATTTTTAAATACAGACGAGTCTGTATTATAAGCACCTGCTGTAGCGGCACTTTCCATTGAAAACCCACCTTTGGGATATCCCATAAGAATAGAATTATGAACTTCAAACCTTACCGATCTTCTCCATCTGTTGGCAAAATTGAGATTAGCCTCAGTATTCGGCGCACCATTTGGTCCTATCCAGGTAATGTTTGAAAGTATTGGTCTTGTATATGGAAGCGCAAGTGTACCAGAGCCATCATTATCTGCTTCTACGCCGTTTCCAGCATCTGTATCCGCAATTTCAGGCCTGCGCTGAACAACAGCGAATTGAATTTTTCCTGTGTATCCAAAATCAAAGTCGAGATCATCGTCAGAAGAAGCATAGCAGATTAAATATTTTGCATTCACATTACCTCCAAAGAATTCGAAGGAATCGTCATTTCCATAAGATACCTGGATGTATTCGAGAGTAGTACCGGAACCTACGCCCCCAAGCGTTAACCCATTTATCTCCGAACCTGGTTCAGACGCAATTCCTGCAAATTCGATACGGCAGTAACGCATAGTTCCCGAATTATCCGAAGCATTAGTACCACCATAACGGCGATCAACCCCGCCCTCGATCAAAGGAGCAGGAGAAAGTGGTCTGTTTGTAGGAGCATTTCCTAAAAGAATAATCCCACCCCAGTCGCCACGGGCTCTTGAACCAGCCGGTTTGCCGGAAGTAAATACAATGGGTTTAGCCGCGCTACCCTGAGCGTCTATTTTAGCACCTCTCTCAATGATGAGCGCACCTTTCTGAGAAACGTCGCTTTTGAGAATTGTTCCTTCCGGAATTTTCAATGTTGTTCCCGAAGTGAAATAGACATAACCTTTAATGGTATATACGCCGCCGTCTAAAGTGATGTCTCTTTCGTAGGATCCAACCAGTACACGGCTTACATTCGGGTCATCAGGATTTGAACCGCCACCATTGCTTCCACCATCTTCATCGTTGAAGTTTACCTTAACGCAGGATACAGCCAACATTGCTGTTACGGCAATAAATAAAAATTGTTTAAACTTATTCATAAATTGTTTTTTCCTCATTTGAGTAGTTAAATATTGGGGTTATTTTTTCTTTTTTAGATCAAAGTCGTATGAAAATCCTACTGTAACAGTGGTTCCAGGTGAGTACGAATAATTAATCCTGTCACCTTGAGCATAACTATAATTTACTTTGGACGATGGGTTATCATAAAAAGCGTACTTATTGTTTAAAATGTCGGAAACGGTCAACTTCAACTCACCTTTATTATTAAACATTCTCCTTGACACCTGGACATCTAAAACATTTCTTGGTTTTTCATAAATGTCAAAGAAACCAGCTCCTGTTGGATCGCCCACCAATGATAACCGAGGGCCAATTCTATTGTACAAAATGGTTGCATTCCAGTTGGTATTGGTATATTGAAAACCTGCATTAATAAGATAGGGTGATTGACCAAATAAAGGCCTGTCTTGGTCTGATTTTACACCATTTGCCTGCTCAGTGGTTAAAGTTACTTTTGAATCAAGTATTGTCAGGTTGCCAATAAATGTGAGATCTTTTAATTTGGCACTGATAAAATCAAGGCTTTTTCTCAATTCGACCTCAGCACCATACAACAGCGCTTTATCAGCATTAGCATAGTTAAACAACCAACGGTCACCATTGCTACCAGCATCCATTCTTAATTCTATGGGATTGTCGAAGTGTTTCGCCAATAAACCAATTGAGATCAGCTCACCTGATTTTGGATAATATTCATAACGAATGTCACCATTTAGGATCGATGTTCTTTTTAATTCTGTTTCACCGCTTATGCCCCATATTTGTTCATAGTCAAAAAACTGAAAAGGTGCTATTTCCCTGAACTCGGGCCTCGCAACTGTTTGTGATCCGGAAATTCGTATCTGATTTTTATTATTGACTGTGTAAGTAAGATTCAAGGATGGGAGAAAATCCCACTTTTCAGTATTAAGTACAACCCTTTTCAAGGAAAGATCTTTAGACGAAAGGAACTGTTCGAAGAATTCAGCTCTCAATCCCCATACCACCCGAATTTTCTGACCAATTTTATTATCGAGCATTACATAACCAGCATTCAAGGCTGATACTCCAAAGTATTTATCCGTGTTCTGCGTCTGTTCATCGAGATACAGTCCATTAGCATTGATATTGTCAGGCAAGAAAGCCTTATCATACGGTATTGTATTATCTGTGCTTCCGGATGCGGGCCTGTATCTAAAGACTCGTGCCTTAAAATCCCTGAAGCGCACTAATGTACTACCGCCAACTTTCAGAGATTGCTTACTCCCCTTAATACTAAACGGGATAAAAAGTGAACCATTTGCACCGGTGCTGTAGTCCTGTAGTGTTGAAAAGAAACGACGAGTGTCATCATCATCCATTTCAAAATCTCCATTGGGATCAGAAGAACTTTTTACATATTGGGCTGTGCGGAAATCAGGTTGAGTTTTATAATTGTAAGAAAAGTTTCCGTTCCATTTGAATTTTATACCTGATTTGCTGAGAATATGTTCGCCTTCCAATTGCCCACTATATAAAGAACGCTGATTAAGGAAAGATGAACGAAGCGAAACAATCTGTAGGCGGCCTGTATTGTCAAGGGTACGGTTATAATAATTGTCTTCGTACAACTGATTAAATAGGTTTTTGAAAGATATTTTGTGCTTTCCCTTAATATAGGTGAAGTTGGCAAGAACTCCGGCATTTACAGAATACCTGTTTTGTGTTTCAGTACCCGTAAAAATGGGAGTCCGCACTTGTTCATAACGTCCTCTTTCCACGTCATCATAAATAGTCATTCCCTGCCGATGATAAATCGAAACGATACTTCCGAAACTTGCACCGTTTTTATATTTAGCGACGTTGGCCCATGTTAAGTTCACAGTAGTTATCGGCAGTGCAGTCTTAACCTGTTCTTGATATACATCTCCTTTAAAAGATTTTGTTTGCTCTATTTTTTGCTGATCACTTAGACTGCGATAACCGGTAATTGAAGGAAGACCAGATGGCAGGCTCCTGTTTCCATTATCAAACCCCAGCCAATCTGTCGGATTGCGTGGATTACTCGTAAAATCCTTGAAAGTGGATTGTGAATTATATCCCAATGAAACACCAACTGATATAAAATTCTTTGTGGGAATGTCTTTTGTGTTTATCTGAACCAAACCACCTGCAAATTCACCGGGAAGATCAGGAGTGGCTGTCTTATTGATAATGATATTATCAATCATTGCCGCAGGAATAATGTCAAAAGAAAAGGCTTTTTTGTCAGGCTCTGAACTTGGCATCACCGCATCATTGATAAGCGCCTGGTTGTAACGATCACTCAACCCTCTTACAATTACATATTTATTATCTTGGATAGATGCACCACTTACTCTTTTTAAAACTTCGCCAGTATTTTTATCTGGTGTACGGCGAATAAAATCTGCAGCCAGTCCACTGGAAAGTGCGGTATTATTTTTTTGAAAATTTAATAAAGAAGCAGTGCTTTCCTGTCTGCGGGAAGTTGCTTTGACAGTAACTCCTTCCATGCTTTGCGCTGCAACAATTAGAACAAGGTTAAGCTCATTATCCAGTTTCTCTCCAACTTCGATATCATTAACTTTCTTCGTTGCATAACCAATGGCAGAAAATTCTAGCTCATATTTTTGTCCAGGAGTGAGATTGAGACTATAACGGCCTTCGACATCAGTTGAGGTTCCGGTGCCACCTGCAACTTTAATAGATACCCCAGCAATCGGTTCATTTTTTTCATTGACTACTTTTCCGGATAATTTAAGATTTTGGGCTTGAGTAAAACCAATAGTGAGAATGCAGATCAACAATGTCAAAATAAGGCGCATCTGTTAAGTTTTGGGCAAAGAAATGCGAGCCGTATTATGAGTACATTACGGGAATATTAATTAATTGTTAAGCAAACAGCTAAGGCTGTTATTTTCAGGAAGTTTGGTAGGCCCTTTGGGGTTCAAATTTTTTCAAAATACAATACTAATTCCAAATTTCTTTTCACATACATACTTAACAATAAGATAATTTTGACACCATGCAAAATCACTCACAGGAACCTACCTCCGGCCTTCTGGAAGAGTTTAGAAATCTCGATTATCAAGGAAAGGTCCGATTGTTTGACAAAGAATTCGGGATTGTTCCTTTCGAGTTTCCGGAGTACGATATTGAAGCCTCCTGGTATAGAAACGAGCTGAAGACTTCTCAGTTTATTGATATATTCCATCAGGATAGCCGTGACAATAACCTTCTTCAGAAAAACTTCCAGATTGAAAAAGAAATGCTCAGCTTCGATATAAGACCTCTTTCAAAACTCGAAAGAATTTATCTGAATCAGTATATTCTGCAAAAATTTTTAGATGCGAGACAGACCATTAACGATCAAGTAAAACGGGATATTGAAGTGGCCACAGATGAAATCAAATATCTGGAGGCCAGAATTGATACGCTCGTAACCGTAGTTAATTGGACGAAGTATACGCTTGAACAACCGGGCAAGTCTTCGTTCAGGATCAAATTCCTTACCATTTTTTACAATGGATTTAAGGCATATAATTACGGTAACGATAAGATGATAACCATAAGAAGAAAATTCCTTGAACTTTTTTTATATGCTCAGGGATTATTGCTGGCTGAACATCTAGGCGATTTACAAAAGACCCTCGAAAAATACCGGGATGAAAAGGAAACAAAGAACGAGCTTAGTTTGCCTCTAAAAATAGTATTATTAAAAGAACTCGGTATTATTGAAACGCTCAAACAAAAATTTAAGCAACGTCATATTGAAGGCTATCATAATCAACTGGCAGACCTTATTTGCCTCATAACATCCGAAAATCGGAAAAATCATCAATCTGTTTTGGATTATGTTACTGCCCTTGACACAGGAACCAGTACCGATTTGTTAAACCCAGCCAATGTCAAAACAATAAAAGAAGAATTGGAAAAGTACCAGCTTGCCTAAAAAATAATTGGCCTTCAGGAAATAATCGTAATTTTGCGATTAATGGGACTTACAAAAACAGAAATATTTACTGAAAAACAAAACAGGCTGGCGCAGATGATGAAAGCCCTGGCACATCCTGCGCGGATTGCCATCCTTCAGCATCTTATAAAATCCCAAGCATGTATTTGCGGCGATCTGGTGGAAGAATTGGGACTTGCCCAAGCAACTATCAGTCAACATTTGAAAGAGTTGAAAAACGTGGGTTTAATTAAAGGGACTATTGACGGCACAAGTGTCTGTTATTGTATTGATGCAAAAGTTTGGAACCAATACAAGTCTGTGTTTGAAACCTTTTTCGTATCCTATATTAATAAGGATAATTGTTGTTGATTTTTTTTAATCTTGTCAATCGTAATATTACAATATAAATACCCAATTATGCAAACAGAGCAAGAGCTGAAAGAGATAGTAAGACAGAAATACAGTGAAATTGCCTTACAGGATAAAGAGATAAATCAAGCATCATGTTGCGGTGCTGGAGGATGCAGCACGGAAGTTTATAACATCATGACTGATGATTATACAAACCTGGCGGGTTACAACCCTGATGCCGATTTGGGCCTGGGCTGCGGCTTACCCACGCAATTTGCTAAAATTAAAAAGGGTGATGTAGTTATTGATTTAGGGAGTGGTGCAGGCAATGACGCCTTTATTGCAAGACACGAAACAGGAGAAACCGGTAAAGTTATTGGAATTGATTTTACACCTGCAATGATTGAAAAAGCAAGGAGAAATGCGGAAGCACGCGGATTTAATAATGTAGAGTTCAGACAAGGAGATATTGAAAAAATGCCTGTAACAGCGAATGTCGCAGATGTTATTGTAAGCAATTGCGTTCTTAATCTGGTGCCGAATAAAGATGCAGTGTTCAAGGAAATATTTCGTGTATTGAAATCTGGAGGTCACTTCAGTATTTCAGATGTTGTCCTGGCAGGCAGTCTTCCCGAATCTCTCAGGAAGGATGCAGAAATGTATGCCGGATGTGTTTCCGGCGCCGTTCAAAAAGATGTGTATTTGGAACTGATCCACGTCAATGGTTTCCAAAACGTAGTCATTCAAAAAGAAAAGCCGATTCTTATTCCAGATGATATTTTGAAGAAGTATTTGACAGACAAGGAAATTATTTCTTTTAAAACAGGCTCTACTGGAATATTCAGCATTACGGTATATGCCGAGAAACCGAAACAATTGAACTGCGAACCAGGCAGCGGCTGCTGTTAATAATAGTAAGATGAAAAAATGGCTTGCAGAATTGCTGGGGACCTTTGCACTTGTATTTTGCGGAACCGGTGCAATAGTTATCAATCAGGAAACAAATGGAAGTGTTAGTCACGTCGGTATCGCAATTACATTTGGCTTGATTGTGATGGCAATGATATATACTTTTGGCGACATTTCCGGCGCTCACCTAAACCCTGCCGTTACCATCGCATTTACTATAGCTGGAAGATTTAAGGTGGGTGAAATACTTCCTTATATTTTAAGCCAGATTGTCGGCGCATTTTTAGCAAGCCTAATATTAATGTATTTGTTCCCTGAAAATGAGACACTGGGTACGACTTTGCCTTCAGGTACTGCTTTGCAATCCTTCATCCTCGAATTCATTCTTACTTTTTTCCTCATGCTCGTGATCATTCATGTAGCTACAGGAAGTAAAGAACAAGGCATGTTTGCCGGACTTGCTATTGGTTCAACCGTTTTATTAGAAGCAATGTTTGCGGGACCTATTTGCGGGGCCAGCATGAATCCGGCAAGATCAATTGCCCCTGCCGTGGTATCAGGGCATCTGGAACATCTTTGGGTGTATATAGTGGCGACCGTGGCAGGAGCAAGTTTTGCAATTCCTACATGGAAGTATCTCAACTCGAAAAAGGTAAGCCTAAAGGAATAATTATGACGTTACTAATTATAGTCATAGCGTTAACACTTGCATTTGATATAATCAATGGGTTTCATGATGCAGCAAACTCTATTGCTACAGTTGTGTCAACAAAAGTTCTGACACCTTTTCAAGCTGTTTTGTGGGCTGCTATTTTCAATTTTGTTGCATTTCTGTTATTTGGATTGCATGTTGCCAACACAATAGGAACAGGAATTGTCCATCCTGATGTGGTAACGCTACAGGTTGTTATGTCTGGAATTATCGGAGCTATTACATGGAATTTAATAACCTGGTGGTTCGGAATTCCATCGAGTTCGTCACATACTTTAATGGGTGGATTTGTGGGAGCTGCTATTGCTCATGCAGGATTTCATTCAGTTTTTTATTCGGGGATATTGAAAATTACTGCCTTCATTGTATTAGCCCCGCTTATTGGAATGTTCGTTTCAATGATTATATCATTAATACTTCTAAACGCATTCAAAAACTTTAGCTATAGTGGCGTAGCTAAAAATTTCCGCCGCCTTCAGCTTTTTTCTGCTGCGGCCTATAGTATTGGGCATGGTGCAAATGACGCTCAGAAAGCAATGGGCATTATTTTCGTTTCACTAATTGCCGCTGGTCAACTTACCGAAAATGATAGTATCCCATTTTGGGTAGTAATCGCCTGCCATACTGCAATGGCAATCGGTACATTACTAGGCGGTTGGCGAATAGTAAAAACAATGGGTATGAGGATAACTCATTTAAGCCCTTTTTCTGGATTCAGCGCGGAAACTGCCGGAGCTTTGACCTTATATTCCACAAGTATTTTAGGTATTCCTGTTAGCACAACCCATACTATAACCGGTGCTATTATTGGAGCAGGCGCCATAAAGAGATTGAGTGCAGTACGTTGGGGCCTGACCAAGAATATTATTCTTGCCTGGATTATCACCATTCCTATTACGTCCTTGTTAGCTGCCCTAATATATTTCTTGTCATCTTTAATGTTTAGGTTATGAGGAAGTATAAGACATATATCAGCTTCGTAATACAAGAAGGAGAAAGGCATGTACATGATTTTGTTATTGCGGATCTTAACCTTCCTATATTCAATTTTTATTTAGACAACACTTCACAACAGGTGGTTAAGTGGGCTGAGGAGAAACAAAAAGAGTTAAAGGCGTCGGAAAAAATTGTTATTGTAAATTATTTCAACGTTTCAAATATTAAGTAAAATGAGAATTGCATTATTCAGCGACATTCACGCTAATCTACCGGCCCTTGAAGCCTGCCTGAAAGATATCGAATCGAAAAAGCCAGACGCAATATATTGCCTCGGTGACCTGGTAGGATACAATATCTGGCCCAATGAAGTAATTAACGAGATCAGGAGAAGAGGTATTGCCACGATCGCCGGCAACTATGATTTTGGCATTGGCAGAACAAGCGATGATTGCGGCTGTGCTTATAAAACAGATAAAGAAAAAGAAATGGGCGCGGTTTCAATTTCTTTTACTAACTCAATTGTAAAAGATGATGAAAGAAAATATTTAAGAACCTTACCAGCGCAAATCCGGGTCGAGTTTCAACTCAATAATGATAGAATGAATTTATTGCTGGTGCATGGAAGCCCTCGCAAGATCAATGAATATCTATTTGAAGACCGGGAAGAAAAAAGTTTAATACGCATCATGGAACAGGCAGACGCAGATATTATGTGTTTTGGCCATACACACAAGCCGTATCATAGAATCCTGCCAACAGAGCCAGGTGACACAAAACATTTCCGGCATGCAATCAATATCGGTTCCGTAGGTAAACCGAAGGATAATAATCCGAAAGGCTGTTATGTTATTCTTACCATTAATGACAATAGCAGTATTGCAGATAAGAACACTGTTCAGGTTGAATTTGTCCGTTTTGAATACGATGTTGAAAAGGCAGCAGCAGCAGTTGAAGAAAGTCCCTTGCCAAACGAGTATGCAGATATGTTGCGTAAAGGATATTGAGGAAGTAACTGATTTGTGAACCTAAGTTTTAAAAAATGAAACTCTTTTTCACGATCTTGATGTTGACTACCGCGGTGAGTTCCGTTGCACAGACTGTTAGGACCGACACTCTTGCAAATGGCATTTATCTATCCGATTCGGATTTCCAGAAACACAACTTAACAAATGGATTTAATAAATCTAAATCAATAAAGCTACTTGATAACAGCAGTCATTTTATTTCCATTAAAACTGACTCCAGCAAGCATAAATTCTATTATGATGAGATTTGGGGCTACAGAAAAAATGGACTTGACTGGCGTATTTATAACGCAGATTCTTATCAGGTTGACTATGTTGGGAAAGTATGCATTTACAGCTTAGTAGAGGGAATGCCCGGGAACACATCCCGGTTTCTTTATTTCAGCACCGGCTTAAATACACCTATACATCCTATTTCAAGAAAAACCCTGTCGGCCGCATTTCATTCCAATACGACGTTCATGGAAACGCTGAAAAAGTTTCCGATCACAAAGTCACTAACAAAATGGGATAAAGAGAATAAATGCTATCGTTTTATCACCTGGTTATGAAATTACGTACAATATGAGGGTTTTGATTATAACTATAGTGTCGATTTGGTCCTGTTTATCAGGATGCACAAAAGACAGTGAGCATAGGCCTTATTCACTATTGAATGTCAGATTTTTGGGCGATGAAGAAGACATAAGAATGGAAACAGTTCAGGGCGACTGGAATTTTGTTAGTCACACGGCAACAATCACCGCCACAGGGTACAAGTTCGAAAGTTTCTTTTTAAATCTGCCACAAATTGTAAATACCGGCGCTTATCCAAATATCTCGATAGACAACATCTCGTTATCTGATGGACTCGATTTTCTGCCCTTACGTCTTACGAGCGGCGTCATAACTATTACCCATTTTGACTCTGTGACAGTTAAGGGGGAATTCAGGGTCTCATTAGAAGATGAATTTAATGGCGCTGAAAACAGGACAATTGTCGGGGGATTTTCAATCTATCAATAATATCAAACCAGTAGTTGTATGAAAAAGATATTGGTAATCATAAATGGCCCATTCGCTCCACAGCACGTTATCAGTGCGGCTATTGGCATTGCTAAAGGCTCATCATCAACTTTGCATGCCTTTTTCTTAAACTATGCCTATGAATTAGTGGATTATAACTACCCGTTCCCTAATGATTTGTCTTTGACAAGGAACCGGCTTACAGGTAAAACCCTGGCGGAGGAGAACGCTGAGCTGCTTGATCGCAACAAGAAGACATTCGAAGATGAATGCAGGCATGCAAAAATTGAATATGAAATATCACCGGATACTGACATTTCATTAAATGGCCTGATAGAAAAGAGCGCTTTTGCTGATGTTATTGTAGCCGATGCGGCGACCGATTCAACCCATTACCATTTGATTGATCTTTTGGTTAATTCACATTGCCCGGTATACCTTGTATCTAAAAGTGCAGATCAGGTCAACAATATTATACTTTGCTATGACGGCAGTTTTTCCAGTATGAAAGCGTTAAAAATGTTTGCCTATATTTTTCCTGAATTAAATGATTTGCCCTCTTTTTTAGTCAATGTTTCCTCCGGGAAGATTTCCGCTTTACCACATGAAGAAGACCTGAGAACATGGCTTTCAAAACGGTACAGCAATATGCAGACTATAATGTTACATGGAACTGAACGTGAGGAATTAGAGCGTTTTATTGCTTCTCACCCCGATTCTATTGTTGTTATGGGTGCTTATGGCAGGTCAGGTATTTCCCGGTTTTTCCATAAAAGTCTTGCCAATACTGTTATCCAGCATACAAAATCCCATCTGCTCATTACTCATGAATAATTCAAAATAAATTTAAATTTTATGCAATTTCCAAACGATTATAAATATTCAAAAGAACACACTTGGGCTAAGATAGAAAATGAAGCTGCCATCATTGGAATCACTGAATTTGCGCAAAGCGAATTGGGTGAGATAGTATATGTGGATTTACCAGCTATTGGCAAGAAATTCACAAAAGATGAAGTTTTCGGTTCAGTAGAGGCGGTAAAGACGACCTCTGATTTGTTTATACCTGTCAGCGGTGAAATCACTGAAATTAACACGGCCTTGAAGGACAAGGCAGACCTTGTTAATAGCAATCCTTATACTGATGGCTGGATGATCAAGGTCAGATTATCAAATCCATCAGAATCTAATATGCTGCTTACCTCGGATGATTATCAAAAAATGGTCGGGGCTGATTAGACCGCTATTGAGTTCCCTACTATAGGTTGTCATACTCATCTTTTTCGATCTTTAGTCGAAAAACTTCGTGCTCCATTAGGGCTTTAATAAGCATGGATAATTATTTTCAAATTGTGCCGAAACTTTCTGATAGGAACTTAGCCATTTTGCCCATGATCCGCCATAATCAGTAGGAAGTTATTCTTGGTTCGGAATCCTTCACGTAAAAAAACTTGGAGATTACTGACCTTTTGCATCTCCAAACGGGACAGTGCCATTTTAAGAGGATATAGGTTTGCTCTTAAAACAAATCTCTATGTCAACTATTATCAGCATGCACGACTGGTTAGACCAGCAACGTGAAAAATCCGAAGCTCATCAACGCCTATTTTTATCCGAGCGGCAGGTACGGTCGCACCCTCAATTTAAAGACGCTACTCCCCAAGAAATTGAAAATATAATCGGAACGCTTCATGACCTAGCGCTGATCTCTTACGAACTATTCTGCCGGGAAGTCCAGGAAAATGATGATAGTAAAACAGTTAGCCAGGCCGCATGAGGGTTAACTAAAAAAACTTGTGCAATATGTTGATTATCAATATAATTGTGTTGAATTGTTTTCACTAAACCCTTGAAAATATGCAGACTTTAAATGTTTTTAAGAAGTACGCAAAAGGTTCCGAACCAGTTATTGAATGGGTAACCGATTGTGTTATTTATACAAGAGTTTCTTCCAAAGAGCAAATGGAAGGAATGAGCATTGAAACACAGCTTAAAGGCTGTAATGGGTATGCTGCCAAAGAAAAGCTAAACGTGCTTGGCCATTTTGGAGGCACATACGAATCTGCTGCCAGCGATGAAAGAAAGGAGTTCAAGCGCATGATTGATTTTTGCAGACGTAAGAAGAAAGGCAAAATGGTCATTCTTGTTAACAGTCTTGAACGCTTTAGCCGTACTGGTGATAATGCCATTTGGTTATCGAGGCAATTGAGAGAGTTGGGTATTCAGATCGTTTCCGTTACCCAACCGATTGATACAAGAAATCCGGCAGGAGTGCTTCAACAAAATATCCTGTTTCTTTTCAGTCAGTATGATAATGATTTAAGAAGACTAAAGACAATTGATGGAATGAGAGAGCATTTGGAAGCAGGTATCTGGTGTTGCCAGGCTCCGTTGGGATATGACAATGTTACTATCAATGGTGAAAAATCTGTAGTAATAAATGATACAGGGAAAATTTTAAGAAAGGCGTTTTTATGGAAGGCCAATGAGGGTATTAGTATGGTTGAAATCGTTAGGCGGTTAGAAGCACATGGTCTGAAGATAAAACATAATAGGTTAAGCGCAGCTTTGTCAAATCCGTTTTATTGTGGCATCATATCGCATGGTTTGCTGGAAGGAAGAGTAATTGAGGGGAAGCATGAGAAATTGGTGTCAAAAGAAATCTTTTTGCGAGCAAATAAGGAGAAAGGAAAAATACCTCATGGATATAAAGCAGACCCGCTAAATGACAACCTGCCGTTAAAGCAGTATGGTAAATGCGAGGGGTGTGGTGAAAACCTGCGGGGTTATTTAGTTAAGAAAAAGAACTTGTACTATTATAAATGCGATGGGAAAGGGAAGTGTACTTGTAACGTGAGTGCCAAGTCCCTCCACAAAAAATTTGCTGCACTGCTTGAAGATATAACACTCCACGAAGATTACATCGAGTTATACAAAATGGAGCTTCGGCTGATCTATACTACCTTGAATGAAGAAAGAGAGGACAATACTGACCAGTATAAGGCAAAGATTAGGGAGCTGGATGAAAAGTGTGAACGGCTGGAAGAAAGGTTTATAAATGAGGAAATCAAGCCTGATCTGTACCACAAATATTCAGAGAAATTCAAAGCAGAAAGGGAGGAATTGAGGCAGTATTTGGAAAAGACCGTTTATAGCACCTCGAACCTGGAAAATTACATTGAAAAATCATTGGAATATGTCCTGAACCTCCCGTCTGTATGGGCTTCCAGCAATTACGTTGAAAAAAGGAAGCTGCAAATGCGGGTGTTTCCTGAAGGATTTTTCTATAACAAGAAAAACGACCAACCTCGAACCACAAAAATGAACAGGGTATTTGTTGTAATCGCCCGTCTGAAGGGCAATACAGAGGAAAAAGAAACCGGAACTTCTGAGATCGTTTTCAGAAATTCCGGTTGGGTAGCCTCGACAGGAATCGAACCTGTATCTGGAGCTTCGGAAACTCTTATACTATCCATTGTACTACGAGGCCAGGGAAGGTAGAAGGTAAAGGTTAGAAGGTTTAAGTTCCTTATAGCCAGTATCTTATATCAGTCCGTGGGCATTGCTGGTAAAGATTTTTACGGCAATGGCCAGCAAAATTACGCCAAAAAACTTTCTGACAGCAATTAATCCGGCCGGACCCAGCAATTTTGCTATGGCTCCCAGGCTTTTAAGCACGATATACACCACTACCAGGTTGGCCAGTATGGCCAGCAGCAGGGTAGTAGAGCCATAGTTAGCCTTGAGCGACATAATAGTGGTAAGCGTACCACTGCCGGCAATCAAGGGGAAGGCAATCGGCACCACGGTGGCCGCTTTTACATTCGGATCACTTTTGAAAAACTCCAGCCCCAATACCATCTCCAGTCCCAGGATGAAGATCACGATAGAACCGCCCACCGCAAAGGATTTGACATCGAGCCCCAGCAGTTGCAGAAAGGGCTGGCCGGCATAGAGGAATACGATCATCAGTCCACCGCTGATGATCGTGGCCCGCGCCTCATTGATACCGCCCATCTTTTCCTTGAGCGAAATAAGAATAGGCACCGAACCTATAATATCTATAACGGCGAATAAGGTAAAACTTACCGTGATGATCTCGCGGATGTCGAGCATAGTAGTGGTTTAAAGCAAAAATAGCACTATAGGGGAGGATTTGCAGATTTGAAAATTTGTTGATTTGAAAATGGCTAGCTGGTGAGTCGATTTGTGGATTTGTTAATCACTGTTGTCCGGTGAAAATAAATACGCTAAAAATCGAGTTTGATAATCGGAATTGTACGGATGCTTTTGCTGGCTTTGAGAAATGTAAGCCCCCCTTTTTAACATTGTTGGTCCTTCAGTACAGGACGCGACTCTTTTATTGCTATTTCCCTGCCGTATTCGGATCCCAAAGAACGCAAAGCAGGCTAAGGACGCGAAGGTCATTAGCACATTAACGCATTTCCGAACCTTATTCCCTTATTTTGTTTTTGTGGTTCACCGCTGCCTTGTTTTTTGCCCGATTGAATCTTTAGGATAGTACAATTAACAGTGACCAGCGAAAACACAGCACCGCCCCCTGCCGTTTCGGTGGTCGGCCAGCCGGACGAGGAGGTGAAGAAGATGAATTAGAAGTCGATACGAAACGTGGGAATATTTATTATGCGGATAGTAACGATTCGATTGTTTCTAATTTAGCCACTCCGTGCGAAACCTCGTCCCGATACTTCGGGCCGGATCAGAATACTTGATATCAACCGTAAAAGCTGGCGATAGCTTCCCCCAAAAACCGGTTTCTTTTATTTCCAGGATTATAGTGACCGGAACCTAACCGGATTGGAACGCACACAGTCTCATGCTTTTTCAGTTAAGTTTAATAGGTAATGGCCAAATACTTGCATAAGTTTGTTTTTTTTGACAACTTTATAGTTGAAATTTCAGCCATAATGTACCGTATCGCTACCCTTTTACTGAGTTTTACTTTGTTGTTTTCATGTAAAAAAAATGATAAGCCAGGCCCGGTTGGTCAGAATGAGGTGACTACAATGGTTCCCCGACCTGAGGAGGTAACCCTGCGCGTTGTCGGCTATGGTACCATTGGTGACAGGCAGCTTACCGGTTTTCCTGTTTATGAACCAGGTAATTCCCCCGTTAATTATGGAGTTTTTAATATTAATGAGTTTGTTACCGATAAAAAAGACGGTCGAATTGTTCTCAATACATCCCTTAATATCGAAAAAGAAAAAGGGTTGCCTTTTGCAGATGGGACTACGAATTACGTTCGTATAATGACGAATGAACTTGTACACATTGGCAGCCATGCCAATTATTTGGGGAGTAATCTTGAATTTGGAGATGAGGGCTTTATTAAAATACCAGTGAATGGAATTGCAATGAGCGGCAGTGGCATCTATCCGGGATATTTTGGTCCGGAACTTAGTAGCCAGATTTATGTAAATTATTTAGCCCCCACCAATCCGTATTTTGCCAAGCAGCTTCCTTCTTATCTGCGGACGGATGAGAATCAAAACCGGCATTTCCTTTGGCCTTTTTCTTATGTTAGGATAGCAGGCGGAGGATTTTCCGCTTACAATGATAGAAACAATTATGATATATATGGGGGAAACCGGTCTGTAGCCGAGTTGGCCTTCCCCAGGTTTTCCGGATCAGGGCAACTTCAGCCCGACAGTATAGCTCTCTGGTTTTTAAGGGAAGGTAAATGGATTAACAGGGGCTATGCCTACAAAACGGGCGAGATATACAAAGCAAACATAAGAGGATTAGGCGCCTATCTGCTCGCCAATACTATAAGCGGTCGCTATTGGGTCATTAAAGTGCAAACCAATAACGGGGCGCCAGTAATAAATGCTACTGTACGTATAAAGCAGGTAGATAGAATACTCGCTGAAGCTCAAACAGACTGGAATGGCAACGCGACAGTTTTTATACCTTCATCAGCGCAGCTCACTGCCGAGGTGATGGGCAGCTTTGAAAATGAAAACCAGGTACTTGCTTCATTAACGTTTACGAGCACCGGCAAGGTTGCAGAAAGCAAAATCCCCCTTTCAGGAAGCTTGCCTTCTGTGTATTCTCTGTCTGGAACGGCAACAGATTGTAGCGGACTTCCCATAGAAAAAGGCGAAATATTGGTTAGTTCGCAGTTGTCGGGTATGAGAATTTATATGCCTGTTGAAAAAGGTGTTATTAATGCTGCTTTTATCGACAGACCCGACATCACGGCTTCCTGGATCGCAAATCTTACAAATCTTAATACAAAACATACGGGCGATGATACTTTGCTGTTGCTAAAGGGCGGGAATGCCGTAAATATTAACGTCAATAACTGTTTAAATCGTCCCTCTTATTTTTTATACTGGAATACCGACAGCGAATCAAGAAGTTTCCAGGGCAGCGAAATGGCAACTGCGCCAACTTTTATTGCAGACAATGGTCCGGCGGACACGAAAATTCAGGTGGTAGATTACCGGACTAAACAATCAATTAAGTTTACTGCGAATGAAAATACTGCCGGCACATTCAATTCAGTTTTGATTAAGAATATCGAAATCGATGGAAAGAAAGATTTTTCTTTTGCCAGCGATAAACCATCCCAGGTTATTTTTTCACGATATGATCGCGGAGAAACGGGTGTAGTGACCGGATCTGCAGATTTTTGGTTTAGAGATGGTCAAAATGTGCTGCATAATGCAAAAGTTTCTTTCAGGTTGCGAAAGAAGATATAACCTGTTCCGATCAGGAATGTCTTAAGTTTCTGTTTATAATTAATTAATCATCCGATAATACTCCCCAAATTTTGAGGTAACACTGCGCGAATAGTTTTGGCCCTCATTTCAAAACTAACGCCTCATTATGTTCCCTCAAATCATGCAACGCGCCGGGCAAGTGTTACTTACCTTCCTCTTGCTGGCAGCGTCAACCGTAGCGATGGCGCAACGCACCATCAACGGTAAGGTAAGCGACAGCAATGGCCAGCCTCTCTCCGGCGCCACTGTACTCGTTAAAGGCTCCAAAACAAGTGTAATGACCGGCAACGATGGCTCCTTCAGCATCCTGGCCGACGACAAAGCGGTACTGGTGATCAGTAGCATTGGCTTTCTTTCGCGCGAAGTGAATGCAGCCGATGCGGCTTCCATTCAGCTGAGCACAGATACCAAAGACCTGGGCGAAGTGGTGGTGACAGCCCTGGGTATCCGCAAGGAAAAAAAGAAACTGGGCTATGCCCTGCAGGAAGTAAAAGGCGAAGACCTGACTGTAGCACGCGAAAGCAATGTAGTCAATCAGCTGGCTGGTAAAGTAGCTGGTGTGACCGTGGTAGGCAGCAACTCAGGCATCGGTGGTTCGGCCCGCGTATCTATCCGCGGCGAGCGTTCCGTTGATATCAATAAAAACCAACCCCTGTATGTGGTAGATGGTGTGCCTGTCAGCAACTCCATCAGCGGCGGTTCCGGCCGCGGCAACCAGGAGGTTGACTTCGGCAATGGCGCCAGCTTCATCAACCCCGATGATGTGGAAAGCATGAGCGTATTAAAAGGCCCCGCAGCGGCAGCCCTCTATGGCTCACGCGCGGCCAACGGCGTTATTCTTATCAAAACAAAAAGCGGTAAACGCTCCAAAGGCATTGGCGTAGAAATAAACAGCAACTACACGATGGAAACAGCGCTGAAGCTGCCCAAATACCAGACAGTATACGGTCAGGGTAACGGTAGCGGTGGCGACTTCGCTTTTGTAAACGGCGCGGGCGGCGGTCTGGCCGATGGTACAGATGAAGGCTGGGGCCCCTCTTACAGAGGTCAGAGCTATCCGCAGTTCAACTCCCCCCGCACACTCAACGGACAGGTGATCCCCTTCTTTGGTGGTGATATGAATGCACCGGCCGGCAGCGTGATCACGGCTACACCGTGGGTGGCTGATAAAGACAACCTGAAAAATTTTCTGCAAACGGGCAACACATTTACCAACAATGTGGCTCTAACCGGCAGCAATAGCAATGGCGACTTCCGCCTCAGCTATACTAACCTCGATCAGAAAGGTATTGTACCCAACACGGATCTGAAACGCCACACAGCTTCTTTCTCCGGTGGTTATAACCTGACCAATAAGTTGTCGGCCCGCGCATTTGTCAGCTATATCAAAAGCGAAAGCGGCAACCGTCCCTCTATCAGCTACGGCACAGAGAGCCTGATGTATCTCTTCAACTGCTGGCTGCCTTCATCGGTGAAAGTAAGTGATATGAAACGCCTCTGGCAAAACGGCCTCGATGGGCTGAAACAGTTTGGCTGGAACTACAATTATCACGATAACCCTTACCTGACCACGTATGAAAATACCAATGGTCAGTACTACGATCGTATCATCGGCAACGTATCGCTTAAATATGATTTCACCAGCTGGCTGAGCCTGCAGCTGCGCACGGCTACCGACTGGAGCAATGAGCGCCGCGAATACCGCCGTGCCTTCAGCACCCAGCGCTTTCCCTTTGGTGAATACCGCGAAACAGGCATCGTAAACGAAGAACGCAACAGCGACTTCCTCTTCACCTTCAATAAAGACATCAACAGCGACTTTTCTGTAAATGCCACCCTGGGCGGCAACCAGATGCGTCAGACATCGCGCTGGAAGGAAGATGTGGCCGGACAACTCAACATTCCCGGTATCTACAGCCTCAACAACTCACGTATTGCCCTGGTTGCTGAGCAAAGCAATGTAGCCAAACGCATCAACAGCCTCTATGGCTCTGCCGGTGTATCCTGGAAAAATAAACTGTTTCTCGACTTCACCGGTCGTAACGACTGGAGCAGTGCCCTCACCCTGCCCGAAGAGCTGAAGGCATTTGGTAAAGAAGTGAACTCTTACTTCTACTCTTCGGTAGCCCTGAGTGCTATCGTAAGCGATATGGTAAAACTGCCTGAGCTGATCAGCTTCCTGAAACTGCGTGCCAGCGTGGCCCAGGTGGGTAACGATACGGATCCGTTCTCTTTCACACAAACCTACAACCGCAGCGATCCCTTTGGTGCTTACCAGATCTACAGCGAAACCAGCAGCCTGGCCAACCTGAATCTGAAACCCGAAATCAGCTCGGCTTATGAAGTAGGTGCCGACATCCGCCTGCTCAATAACCGCATCGGTATCGATGTGACGTATTACCAGAGCCGCACCAAAAACCAAATCCTCAACCTGCCGCTTGATATCACATCGGGTTACAGCACCCGTAAGATCAACGCTGGTCTGATCCGCAACAATGGTGTGGAAGTAATGCTCACGGGCTCTATCATCAAAAACAAATCACTCACCTGGGATGCGTTTGTTAACTTCTCTGCCAACCGCAGCAAGGTACTTGAGCTCACAGATGGTCTTACCAACTACGTAATGGCTTCGCGTAGCGTAAGTGTGGAAGCCCGCGTAAATGAGCGCATGGGTAATATGTACGGTATCGGTTTTGCCCGCGTACAAAGCACCGATAAAAATGCTCCTTATTATGATGCTACAGGCCAGTATGCTGGTCAGATGGTATATGGTTCAAACGGTCGTCCCATCGCTACTACCAACCGCATCCTGCTGGGTAATTACAATCCCGACTGGCTGATGGGTGTGGGTAGCAGTCTTAACTATAAAGGCATACGCCTCAGCTTCCTGTTCGACATCCGCCAGGGTGGTGAACTCTACTCACATACACAAACTGTAGGCCGCGAAGGTGGTATCATCGAAGAAACACTCGAAGGCCGTGCAGATGGTTATGATCTGTCAAAACCCGGCAATGGTGTAATTGGTCAGGGTGTGGTTCAGAATCCCGATGGCAGCTTTAGCGCCAATACCAAAAAGCTCACTGCCCGCGAATGGCATACTGCCTGGACCGGTGGCCGCAACATTGCGGAAGGTGTAATGTATGATGCTTCTTTTGTAAAACTGCGCGAACTGCAACTGGGTTATACAATTCCTGACAAAGTGTTTGGTAAACTGCCTTTCCGCAGCGCTACCATCACCCTGGTAGGCCGCAACCTCTTCCTGTGGGATAATGTACCCCATGTAGATCCCGAGACCATGTCATACTCTGGTGGTACTGCCCTGCCCGGTATCGAATACATGGCCCTGCCCAGCACACGCAGCTATGGCATCAACCTGAGCTTCAAATTCTAATCTCAACTACCAAAATCATACAGTCATGAAACTGTTCAGAATACTTACTCCCTTACTGCTTGCCGGCTCACTGGTAAGCTGTAAGAAAGATTTTGAGGAAGTGAATACCAATCGCAACAATCCCACTTCCGTATCGCCCGATCTGCTGCTGAGCGGCGTGATCAAAAGCATGATGGATCGCCAGGTCAACGAAGCCTGGGGCATCGGCAACATTGTGGTACAGCACCATGCCAAGATTCAGTTTGTAAACGAAGACCGCTACCTGTGGGGTGAGCGCAATGATATCTGGAGCAGCGTATACAACAACTACCGCAACCTGCAGAATATCTTCATCAGCCTCAAAGGTGATGAGACCAGCCCTTACTATGGCGTATCGCTGATCATGAAATCGTGGATGTTTTCACTGGCTACCGATGCCTATGGCGATGTGCCTTACAGCGAGGCTGGTAAAGCAAAGTCAGACGCCGTGTATCAACCTGCATACGATAAGCAGGAAGATATCTACAATGGCATATTAGCCGATCTCAAAAAAGCCAATGAAGTACTGGCTACGGCAGGTACCAATCTGGCTGGTGATGTCATGTATGGCGGTGGAGCCGGTGCCATTATGAAATGGCGCAAACTGGCCAACTCACTGCGCGTACGTTACCTCATGCGCATTTCCAAAAAGAAAGATGTGTCTGCCGAGCTGCAGGCCATTGTAAGCAACCCTTCTGCTAACCCGGTATTTGAAAACAATGCAGATAATGCAGAAATGAAATACCTGGCGGCTGCTCCCAACCAATGGCCGTTGTACGGTACACGTGTGGGTTCATTTGATGAATTCCGCGTGAGCAAAACGCTTACAGGCCGTCTTACTGCGCTGGGTGATACACGCATCAACGTGTTTGGACGTCCTTCGCAGAAATCGGTAGCCGCCGGTACTCCCAAAATTGAAGGTGTGCCCAATGGCCTGAGCGATGTAGATGCGCTGGCTTACAATGGTGGTGTACAGGGTGTGTCACGTGTAGGCTACACATTTGCCTGCCTTGTCTGCAACGACAACAACCAGGCTCCGCCCGACCCTGCGGCTCCCCGTGCACTGCTGATGACCTATGCCGAGCTGCAATTTCTGCTTGCCGAGGCTCGTCAGAAAGGTCTGATCACAACAGGTGTGGCCGAAACTTATTATACCAATGGTATCAATGCCAACTTCAGCTACTGGCAGTCGGTAGTACCAGCAGCCTATGGCCTGGATGTGAGCATGCCTGCCGGTTATCTTTCACAGGCAACTGTTGCCTACACCGGCACAGATACGGAAAAGCTGGCCAAGATCGCCCTGCAAAAATGGATCGCACTTTACTTCAATGGTCTCGAAGCCTGGTTTGACTGGCGCCGTACAGGAATGCCTGCCATCACGCCCGGACCTTCTAACCTCAACAACAATAAAGTACCCATCCGCTATATCTATCCGCTCGAAGCACAATCACTCAATGGCAAAAACCGCCAGGATGCGGTGGCCCGCCAGGGAGGCACTGATGATATCAATACCAAAATGTGGTTGCTTCAGTAAACACTATGCGTAACAGGCATTCAAAATAAGCAGTTGTAACAGGCGGGATATATCCATATCCTGCCTTCTTTACTTAGAAAAAAGAATATGATACATCGATTCCTTTTCTCTATCGTATTTATTTCAATCTTCTGTGCTGCCACTACGGCCCAGGTTGCCACAGTAGGAAAACCCTTGCCCGCCTGGCAAAAAGGCTACCTGGATATTTATCATATCAATACAGGTCGTGGCAATGCGGCATACTTCCTCCTACCCGATGGTACGAGCATGCTGATAGATGCGGGTGAATTATCGCCACTCGATGAGCGCACGTTTACGGCGCGCAATGCGGTGATCAGACCCGACAGCACACAAAAACCTTTTGACTGGATCGCACAGTTTATCAGCCGTGTCACGCCTGCCGGACAAACACCTGCTATCGATTACGCACTCATCACACATTTTCACGACGATCATTTCGGTGCCTGGTACCCGGCGGCACCCCGATCAAAGTCGGGCGCTTTTCAACTGACCGGTATTACAGGAGTAGGGGAGCGTATCCCTATCCGCACATTGATAGACCGTGCTTACCCGGCTTACAATTATCCATTTGATTTTAAGAAAACAGCCGATCTGTATAAAGGTGGCGAACTGGAGTTTGCCCATACCATCCATAACTATTTCGCTTTTATAAAAGAAAAACAACAGCAGGGTATGAAGATGGCTCCCTTCCGTACGGGCAGCGACCGCCAGTTGGTATTGCTCCGCGATGCGGCCGCCTTTCCTGCTTTTTCCATTCGCAACCTGAAATCGAATGGAGATATATGGACTGGAAAAGACTCGGCCACCTATCAGCATTTTCCCGGGTTCAATAAAACTGATCGCAGCACCTGGCCCGATGAAAACAGCCTGAGTCTCGCTTTGCTTTTACGATATGGCGCCTTCAGCTATTATACCGGTGGTGATAATCCGGGAAATGTATTCCTGGGTGATAGCCCGCTGCGCGATGTAGAGTCGCCGATGGCAAAAGCTATTGGTGAAGTAGATATCGCCACCATGGATCATCACGGCAACCGCGATGCCATTAATGAAAATCAAATAAAAATATTAAAACCAAGAGTATGGATCGGGCAAACCTGGTCGTCTGATCATCCGGGGCATGAAGTGCTGATCCGCCTCATGTCGCCCTACCTCTACAAAGAGCCGCGCGATCTGTTTGCTACGAATATGCTCGAAGCAAACAGGCTGGTGATTGGCCCGCTGATCGATCGCGCCTATAAAAGCCAGCAGGGACATATCGTGGTGCGCGTACTGCCCGGTGGCAGCAGCTACTATGTGATCATACTCGATGACACGACCACGGTCATGCCGGTAAAAGCCGTGTTTGGCCCCTACACATCCAAAACATCTTCGACTGCCACTCAAACTCATTAATAAATTATGAAAAAGAAATTCTTCATTACTGTACTTGCGCTCGCCTCAATGCTGGGAATACGCGCACAAAAAACAGAAAATATTGTTGTAGTGACGATGGATGGCCTGCGCTGGCAGGAAATTTTCGGCGGTGCAGACAGCCTGCTCAGCTTTGCCAAAGAGGTGCCCTACAGTACCGGTTATGTACAGCAGCATTTCTGGGCCTCCACTGCCAGTGAGCGCCGCCAGAAGCTGATGCCTTTTTTCTGGAATGTGATTGCGAAAAAAGGGATCCTGCTGGGTAACCGGAATTTTGGCAACTACTTTAATAATGCCAATCCTTATTGGTTTTCTTATCCCGGATACAATGAGATTTTTACCGGCTATCCGGATACAGCAGTTAATTCAAACGATAAAATTGCCAATAAGAACGAAAACGTTTTTGAATTCCTGAGTAAGCTGCCGGCTTATCGAAATAAAGCGGCGGTAGTAGGCTCCTGGGATGTATTCTCTTCTATTTTTAATGAAAAGAGATCGGGTATACTGGTAAACGATGGCTTTCGCGATATGCCCGGTCCGCTCAACGAACGCCAGCGCGAGTTTAACCAGCTGCAGCATGAGATGCCACCGATCTTTCACGGTGGTGAGCGGCTCGATGTGGCTACGTTCAATATCGGCTTCGAATACCTGAAAGCCAAACAACCCCGCCTTTTCTTCCTGGGCCTGGGTGATACTGACGAGTTTGCCCATGGCGGGCTTTACGACATGTATCTCGATGCGGCACAGAAAGCAGATGACTGGATCCGTCGCATCTGGGAGTATATCCAATCCACACCCGCTTATAAAGATAAAACCACACTGATCGTTACAACAGATCATGGCCGCGGGCTGGCCGAGGGCAGTAACTGGAAACATCATGGCAGCCGTATAGCAGAAGCCAGTGAAATGTGGATGGTTGCTATTGGTCCTTCTATACCAGCCGTGGGTGAAAGTAAAAAACCGGCGCAAGCTTACCAGGGGCAGATTGCTGCTACGATCGCTCATTTGCTGGGACAGGAATTTAAACCTGCACATCCTGTGTTGCCTGTCATTGATTTTACAAAATTCTAATTACCTAAAATAATTCCGGATGCAAACAACCACTCAATCGCCGCAGGATACGGCCCGCTATATCATCAGCCTGTACAACCAGTATGGAGGTGAAGATTATATAGGAGAGCCTGTATCACAACTGGAACATATGCAGCAGTGCGCACAACTGGCGGAGCAGGAGGGTTATGATGAAGAAGTTGTACTGGCGGGTTTCTTTCACGACATCGGCCATTTCTGTGAACACCTAATGCCGGTGCAGCACATGGATGGGTTTGGTATAGTAGACCATGAGAAACTCGGTGCCGACTTTTTGCGCAGCCAGGGTTTTTCTGAAAAGATCGCTCAGCTGGTACAAAACCATGTAGAAGCCAAGCGGTATCTCACCTTTCGCTACCCCGAGTATTATGAAAAACTCTCCGAAGCCAGTAAGCGTACACTGGAGTTTCAGGGCGGACGCATGACGGCCGAAGAAGCTGCTGCGTTTGAGGCTGATCCTCTGTATGAGTTGCATATTAAACTGCGCCGCTGGGATGAAGGCGCCAAGCTGGAGCATCAGCCACTGCAGCCAATGCTGTACTATGAATCTATGATGGTTCGTCATCTGCAGCAAACTATCCCACACTAAAACCAATCTATATGTCTATTCTACTTGCCGTATTTGATATAGCCGGTACAACCGTGGCCGATGATAATGCTGTGGCTGCTGCTTTTCAGAAAGCATTTGAGCAGCATGGCATCAGTATAACTGAGGACGAAGTCAAGCCATTGATGGGCTATAAAAAGACGGAGGCTATACGTGTTATGCTCAACCGCCATAAGCGGGACGACAGCACGGAGAAAGTAAATGCTATTCACGAATCATTTGTAAATGAAATGAATGATTATTATGAATACTCTCCGGCAGTGCGCCCCATGCCCGATGCGGAATCAGTGTTTTTGCAGTTAAAAGAGAAGGGTATTCGTATCGCGCTCAATACCGGTTTTCCACGGGTTATTGCAGATACTATTGTATCGCGCCTGCAATGGAAAGAGCGCGGATTGATCGATGATTATATCGCCAGTGATGAAGTAGCTGCCGGTCGTCCCGGTCCCTTTATGATCCGCGAGCTGATGCGCCGTGCACAGGTTACGGATGCTGCGCAGGTGGTGAAGATAGGCGATACAGAGGTGGATGTGGCCGAAGGCCGGCAGGCGGGTTGCAGCCTGGTAGTGGCTGTAACCACAGGCGCTTTCACACGTGAGCAACTGGAGCCATATAAGCCTGATGAAATTGTAGACAACCTTTCTGCCATCCCTTATCTCATTTTTAGCCGTGCCTGAGATTATTACTACTACCAACCCGCGCACACGGAGCAGCCGGCAGTTACTGGTGGCGAGTGGTGCGGCCCTGGTGGCTTTTCTTGCCTATAGCGCTGTATATGCTTATCGCAAGCCTTTTACCACAGCCACATTTACGGGTGTCAGCTTCTGGGGTGTGAGCTATCAGACCTGGCTTATCATCAGCCAGGTAATAGGATATATGCTCAGCAAATTTGCAGGCATCCGCTTCATCGCAGAATTAAAACGTAACGGACGGTGGAAGACAAGCGTGATGCTGGTCGGCATTGCCTGGATCAGTCTTTTCTTTTTTGCCATCACCCCCGCACCATATGGCATGATCTGGCTGCTCATCAACGGATTTATGCTCGGCTTTATGTGGGGCATCATATTCAGTTATGTAGAGGGGCGCAGAGCAACTGACTTTATAGGGACTGTGATGGCTATCAGTTTCATCTTTGCAGGAGGGTTTACCCGCTCCGTGGCCGGCTGGCTGATGACGGAATGGGGCGTAACAGAAAAATGGATGCCCTTTGTAACCGGGCTCGTTTTTATCGGTCCCTATCTGCTGTTTATTTTTTTACTTGAACGACTGCCTCCCCCTGATAAAGAAGATGTGAAAGAGCGCACTCAGCGTCAGCCTATGAATGCAACAGAGCGCCGCGCATTTATTAAAAAGTTTGGGGTCGGCATAGTAATGGTGAGTATCACTTATCTGTTTCTCACGATTATACGTGACATACGGGATAATTACATGGTCAATATCTGGAGCGAACTGGGGTATAAAGATGATTATTCTCTTTTTGCCCGCAGCGAAACACAGATATCACTCATATTACTGGGTACTATGGCGCTGCTGGCTTTGATCCGTAAGAATATGGAAGCTTTCCGGGTGATTCATGTCGTAATAGCCATTGGCTTTATACTGGCAGGCATCTCCTCCTGGCTTTTTATACAGGGGTTGATCAATGGGCGTCTATGGATGCAATTGGTGGGCCTGGGATTGTACATGAGTTATATTCCGTTTAACTGTATTTTTTTTGAACGTATGATTGCTGCATTCCGTATTCAGGGAAATGTTGGTTTCCTGATTTACATAGCCGATGCCTTCGGTTATCTCGGCAGTGTTACTATCATGCTCACAAAAGAGTTTATGGACATCGACCCCGGCTGGGCAGGTTTTTATTCGCATGCCGTGGTCATAGGTAGCCTCATCAGCCTGGCCGGTATTATGGCCTCCTGGGGCTATTTCAATAAAAAATATTACACACAAAATAGCAGGTAATGTCGAAAACAGCAATTGTTATCGGAGCTGGTATTGTTGGATTGGCTACAGCCAGGGCACTGGCTATGAGAGGGTATAGTGTACAGGTTATTGATCGCTCACCGCAGGCATTGGGGGCTTCTATCCGCAATTTTGGGATGATATGGCCTATTGGTCAACCAGATGGGCAGTTGTACGAGCGGGCCATGCTCTCGCGGCGTATCTGGAAAGAGGTATGCCGCGAAGCCGGCATCTGGTACGATAAAGTAGGCAGTCTGCACCTGGCTTACGAATCGGATGAGTGGCAGGTGCTGGAAGAACTGCGCGAACGTTTTCAGCATCGCAATTACCTGCTGCTCGATGCGGCGGAAACAGCCAATGGCTCACCGGCAGTAGTACGCGAGGGCCTGAGGGGGAGTTTATACAGTCCCGATGAAATGATCGTTGATCCGCGTACAGCAATCGCACGCATCCCGGCCTGGCTTAGCGAACGCTGGGGAGTCAGATTTGTCTGGGGACAGGCAGTCACGGATGTAGCATATCCGGCTGTATACGCCGGCAACAACGAATGGGAGGCCGATGAAATATATGTATGCAGCGGTGCTGATTTCGAAACGCTGTACCCACATCTTTTTGCCAGCGCACCTATCACCAAATGCAAACTGCAGATGATGCGCCTGGCTCCGCAACCGGGCAACTGGCGCATCGGCCCTGCGTTGTGCGGAGGATTATCTCTTTTGCATTACAAAAGTTTTGAAGCAGCCGGCTCGCTTGCTCAACTCAGAGAACGTATCGAACAGCAATTGCCCCAATACCTGCAATGGGGCATACATGTAATGGTGTCGCAAAACCAGGAAGGGTCGCTCACCGTGGGCGATTCACACGAATATGGTGCGGGGCATGACCCTTTTGATAAACGGTTTATCAATGAACTGATTCTTGACTACCTGCGTGGATTTGCGCGCTTCCCCGACGAAACGGTACAGGAATCATGGCATGGCATATATGCAAAAATGAAAAACGGACATACCGAGTGGGTAGTGTCACCAGAATCGGGCGTTACTGTTATCAATGCACTTGGTGGTGCGGGCATGACACTTAGCTTTGGGCTTTGTGAGCAGTTGATTGCTGCGAAAAACAAATAGATGATCATAGGAGCCGAAGAGTTCCTGCTACTTCATTGGTAATTCTTACTGTTGTAGGCCCGCGATGCATCGCGGGCCTACATGCATTGTCAAAGGGTTTCAAAAGCGGCTGTACAAATCTGATTAAGAGATGTGTCTTCTATAGAATATATTTTACTTTGAATTGGCTATAAAAAAATATCCTCCCGTTAACGGGAGGATAAGCAAATTATAAGGAAACATAACAAATGGCTTATTTGGGGTAGGCGTCAGAATTTTTCATGAATTCCAGCAGCCTTATTACCTCTGGTCTTGAGAAAAAAACAGCTTTGTCAATGTAAAGATCACCATTGAAAGAACCGCGCAAACCAGTATCAGGTTTCCTGGTAGCTTTCTTTGCTGCTTTTTTTCCAAATATTTTTTTCCAAAAACTCATAACCAAATTTACAAAATTCCTTATAGGGGTTAAATTTTTTTTTGAACCCCTATAAGGATTGATTATTAGTAAATAGAAGTTTCCAGTATCAGATGGCTTACAGTTGTACTGCTACCCCACCCATAAAGTTGAATCCACGGGTATTGTAGCCCCGCAATTCTACATACTTGCTGTCGGTAATATTTTTGAAATCAGCGAAAATGCGCAACTTCTTATTGAAACGGTATTCACCAAACAGATCAACCAGGGCATAAGCCTTCAGCTTTTCCGGTGAGCCGCCATAAATAAATTCTTCGCGCGGACTTACTGAACGGAGTGAAGCACGTATCAGTAATTGTTTGGTAACCCTGTAGCCTACCTGAAGGTTGATCAGGTGGCGTGGTATACGGTAAAGGTTGAAATAGGTAGTGTCTTTGCCGAGCGGGGCACCGGTGCCATCGTAGCGGGAACGTGTTTCGCCATCTGTAAAGGTGTAGTTGGCATCAATATTCCAGCGGCCTTTTTGGTAGCTGGCTTCTGCTTCCACACCATAGTTATCCTGGCGGCTGATGTTGGTATACTGACTGATGTAGTTAACCGGATCGATAGTGATATACTGGATGCTATTGTTGGTACGGCGATAAAAGCCGGTAACTCGTGTGCGAAGACCGGCTACAGGTTTCCATTCAAAACCGGCTTCACCCACTTTTGCCTTTTCCGGCTTCAGATCAGCATTGCCGCTATAGGGGTCAAATAACTGGTATAGGGTAGGTGCTTTAAAAGCAGTATAAAGATTTATATAAGCTTTTACCGTGGACGATACCTGGTAAGCAGGATTGAAGTTGAAGGTGAAATTATTTCCATATTCGGAATGATGATTCCAGCGGCCACCGGCTTCGAGATGCAGTCTGGGTACAGCTTTGTATACAAGCGATGCGTAAGGGCTTGTCTGATTCATCTGTTTGTTAAGTGCTGAGATGCTGGGGCCAAACGGACCGGTAGAGAAATAATTCTGCAGGGTGTTTTGCAGACGCCAGTCAGCACCTGCCAGCAGTTCCCAGTCTTTCCAGATCCAGTTATTATATACTTCGGCAAAATGGGTGCGACCAATATAATTGCTTTTGGAGAAATCTACATAAGGGCTGCTTTTATAGGTAGAGTCATCGTGGTAGTCGCGTTCTACGTAATTGAAATTGTAGTTGATGTGAAGCTTACCGCTGGCGTGCGTAAAAGTGAAACCTGTTCCTAATTGTCCCTGGGTATTTTTAACCGTATAATCGCGTTCGTCTGTGAATGCAGCTGCATCGAGGTCGGCTTTATAGTAGTTGAGTCTTCCCATTACGCTGGCCTGCCAGCGTTTGCTAAGTTGCCAGCCCAGGCGGATATTGCCGCTATGCTGACCGATACCGTCTTTGTCGAAGTTGCTATTACCGGTTTGATCATGCGCGGAAGAAAAACCTTTTGATTGCAGATGACTGTAGCCTGCGGTGTAAGTGAATTTTCCGGCCGTGCCATTGATGCCGGCATCCTGGCGGAAAGTACCATAACTGCCGGCAGCCAGCGTGGCCTGTACATTGCGTGTGCCGGTAGCTGCGCGCTGCGTAATGATGTTGATCACGCCCGCCACCGCATCTGAACCGTAGAGGGTGGATTGTCCTCCTTTGAGTACTTCAATACGTGCTGCCTGATCAAGTGCAATAAAGTTGAGATCAAAGTAATTGCTGATAACGGAAGGGTCATTGACCGGTATGCCGTCGATGAGAATAAGAACATTCCCGGCCGATGCACCACGAATGCTGGTGGTGAGATTGGTACCCAGGTTGCTGTTGGCGCCAACGATATTGGTGCCGGGCACAGTGTTGAGCAGTTCTGCCAGAGTCTTACCGGCATTTTCTTCGATCTGCCGTCGGGTGATAACGGTAAGCACCTTACCTGTTTCTGATTGCTTGCGCGGGTACTTGCTGGCAGTGATTACAACTTCATCGAGTGTACGCAAACTGTCTTGTTGCGCACATAGCTGGCTGCTGATAGTGATAGCAGCCAACGCCAAAAATCTTTTTTTCATGTGTACATGAAATTTTGGGTGACTGCTTCCGGAACAAAAAAGAAAAGAAATATAAAAGCCCTGACAGGCTGATACATTTCATGCTTTTCACCCGAAAGCCGAATGTGGTTTCAATCAACCGGGCAGGTCTTCTGGCTTGGATGATTGTTGCCGCCTTCCCGATCCGGTATGTCGGAGCAGTGGCTGTTTGCAACAATGGTAGCATTTTAGCAACCGTTAGGTATACGATTATCGTATACTCCATCCTTACAGCTACGGGGATAGCGCCGGATTTGCACCGGACTTCCCTTTTAATCCCCACTGGGGGGAACCTGGTTGGCTGCAAATGTAGCATCTGGCGTAATGTAAACAATAAGGTATTTATACTGATGTTTAAGGAGCAGGTAATTAATGTATTACAGAAAATGAAATGACTTTCGTCAATTTTCTTCGTCTCAATCCGACAGGAAACCACTTAGTTTGAATTACACGAAATACGTAACAACGGGCTTTTTTACCTGTAGGACCATCAGCAATCTTCCTGAATGTGAAATAAAACTTGCGGGTTTATTTCAGTTGTGCGGATGTTTTGATACAAATTTGTATTGATCATGCGGATCAGGTATACGCAGATCAATCAGGAAGCTGAGGGAATATAATCCAATCCGTACTATGAAAAAGAAACAAACCCGGCTCTGTCTTATAGTGGTGTTGTGGCTGACCGCACAGGCAGCTATGGCCCAGTGTCCGGCTGGTACTTCGCAGGCGGAATTAAACTGGGATCATATCGACTTTCTTCCATCCAACAACACACGTTATACCGATTATTACCCGTCTGTTGCTTTCCCCTACACTCAAAGGTTTGCTATTGGTACCCGCGCCGTAACATTTAGTATGGCACCGCAGGCCAATATCACACTGAATGGTGAAAACGGAACCAATACCGCCCATGGAGGCAGCCCTTCTGTAACTGCAGGTGATGATGTGCAGTTTACAACTACCTCCAGTTCTGCCACAACCATTACCCTAACCTTTGATGCAGAGGTGAGCAACGTACGCTTCTCTTTATTTGATGTAGACAATGGGCAGCGTGTGATGATGGCTGCTACCAATGCCGCTGCTACTGCTCTGCCCGTGACCATTGCACTGGCGAGCGGAACATCAGGAATAACACTGGGGGGTACCACTAATAATCCTACAGCAACTGCGCCCGGTACAGGATATACAAATAGTGATACACGGGGCGCTATCAATATAACTGTAGCCGGACCTGTAAAAGAAGTGGTGATCACACTCGACAATGCTTCAGGAAATATCTGGCTGTCTGATATCAGTGCCTGTGTGACGGGCAGTTTTCCGAACAATTATCAGCAGGTATCGCGGCCGTTTACCGGCCAGCCGCAATATGTGCTGGCAGTGGTTAACAATAACATTTATTACGTGAATCCGTTGAACGGGCAGGCCTATTTCCTGTTTAATGAGCCGGCACACAATCGTCTCAACTCGCTGGCCTATGATCCTTACCGGCGTATAGTGTATTATACATTCAGTTTGTCTGGGGGCAGTCTGCCACAGAGTGATAAAACGGTTCGCCAGTATAATGTTGATACCAAAACTATTTCGATTCTTATCCCGAATGTCAACACATTTGGCATTCCTACCTACGAAACCGGTGTAGAATCCGGAGCAGCCAGTTTTTACAATGGCTCACTTTACCTGGGTATCGAGGGGTATACGGGCGCAGACTATGCTGCCAGCAGAAAGTCTACTATCTGGAAAATTGATTTTGATGGATCGGGTAACCCAATTGCGCCGGCTACACAGGTATTTGGTATTCTTTCCGATGATGGTACTAATTCGCAAAACATACATGACTGGAGTGACTTTGCCATCAGCAATGGCCGTATTGTTGACTTTGATGGCTCTGGTAGCGGCGATATCGATTATTATCATTTTGACCTGATGACTGGTGTCCGTACCAATTATACACCTGTGGGCCCTGTACCACGTCAGACTTCACTGGGCTGGGATGAGGTAATGTATAATGTAGATGCTACCATTGCGGCCTATAACGGAACCAATGGCGTAGGCACGGCCTATACTATTTCATCGCCCCTGGGGCCTACTATACCTACGGGCAGTGGTGCGAGTTGGGGTGATGCTGCTGGTCCGTATCGCCCGTTTCTTGATTTTGGGGATGCACCGGCAAGTTATGATCCCGATCCGTTATCGCCTGCCTGTCATGATACGCTTACGCCTAATGTGGCAGGGCGTCGGACCCGTATGATTCTCGGCGCGGCAGAAGATGTGGAATGGCTGAAGAAAGGATTTACTACTACCGAAGATAATTACGAAGATGGTCTTTCTTTTGTACCCATTTATTCGCCCATTACAGGCAGCTATACTGCCCGGGTAGATGTACAGAATACGAGTGGTGTAACAGCTACCGTTATTGGCTGGCTTGATTATAATGGAAACGGCTTGTTTGATGCAGGAGAAGCCAGCTCGGTTATGACAGTGCCTTCCGCTGCAGGTACACAACAGGTAGATCTGAGCTGGACATCGCTGCCCAATATCCTGCCCAGCGGTTCATATACTTATCTGCGTATACGCATCACACAGGCTTCTGCAGGAATGGCTGCTGCCAACGCTACGGGTTATTATGCCATGGGCGAAGTAGAAGATTACCGGATTGTTGTCGAAAACTTCGTATTGCCCGTTCGCCTGATATCATTTGACGCATCGTTGACAGGCATCGATAAGGCAACGCTTAACTGGACTGCAGTAGAAGAACCTTCTCTGCAGGGATATGAAATTCAGCGAAGCGTTGATGGCATCAACTGGGCACATGCAGGATTTGTATCGGCATCCGGTCACTCTGCTACCAAACAATATCAGTGGACCGATCAGCAACTGCCGGTAGGGAAGACCTGGTACCGCTTACTACTGAGGGATGCGGGCAGCGACCATCGGTACAGCGAAATACGCTGGGTACAGCGCAAGGTTAAAGAAGATGTAATGATTCAGTTGTCGCCCAATCCGGCCAGCAGTCAGCTTCAATATATTATAGCAGGCTGCCGACCCGGGTCAACTGCAACGATGCGGATTATATCGGTCAGCGGCCAGGTGCTGGATACCCGTGTTATTAAAGTCACAACAACGCAGGTAAATGGTGTCTTGCAGCTTTCGCCATCCTGGCCAACAGGTACTTACTGGCTGCAGGTGCAGGCGGATGAGCGTGTGCAGCATCATTCTTTCATACTCAGACGCTAGGCTGTTCCGACCTTGATTTCGAATTCATCGGCACAATCAGCCTTTTTACCGTTATGCAGATAGCCTTTACCTTTACCGCTATCGTCCTTTGCGGTAATGAAGCAACGCCTTATTAATATTATAGCCCATGTAGCGGGATGGGGGCTTCTGCTCATCCTGGTGCTGGGCTTTGCCTACCGGGCTCCCGGCAGCAGCAACTGGATGCATAGCGTTTTTTCCTGGCCCTTTGTATTGTTTGCGGCTGTATTTACCAGTCTGTTTTATCTCAATATTTATGTGCTTATCCCGGCGTTTTACCTGCGGCGGCGTTTTCTGCTTTACTTTTCCATTATCCTGCTGTTACTCGCTGGTGTAAGTATGCTGCGGCCATTTGACCGGCTGATGAAACGATTTCCGCGGGTGGAGCGAACCGAAAATATCCCGAACGGCATGCGACAGAATTTTCGCCGCAATTTTCAGTCGCCCGATTCTTTGGAGAGACGATTTTTTGGACCGCCTCCGGATGGTATGGCCGCTGATAGTAATCGCCCTTTTCCCGTTCCTCCGGATGGAGGGCGGCCCCGGCACTGGCAGGCAGATATTGTAAGTATCATCCTCTTTATTACTGTCTGGTCTCTGAGCACGGCGCTGTGTATCATCAGTCAGTGGCGTAAAACAGAGAAGAGGGCCATGCAGGCAGAGGCGGAAAAAGCTACAGCAGAACTCAGTTTTCTGAAGGCGCAGATTAATCCGCATTTTCTTTTTAATACACTTAATAATATCTATTCGCTGGCTATTACCAAAAGTGAACATACGGCTGAAAGCATTATGAAGCTATCCAATATCATGCGGTATGTAACCGACGACATCCGCGAAGATTTTGTGCTGCTGAGTCATGAGCTGGAATGTATGCAGGATTATATCGACCTGCAGCGGCTGCGGCTGGGGCGTAAGATGAATGTAGAGTTTTCGGTAACGGGAGAGGTGGGAGAAAAAAAGATTGCTCCCCTGGTGCTGATGACTTTTATCGAGAATGTATTTAAATACGGTATCAGTAATCATGAGCCGTCTACCATCCGTATACGCCTGGCAGTGGAAACGCATAGCATTACGTTCTTTTGCCAGAACAAGCTGTATGAGCATCAGCGCCTGGTAGAGCGCACTGGAATTGGAATTGACAATACCCGCCAGCGCCTGGAGCATCTGTATAAAGGACGCTATTTTTTAGATATTAATACGGAAGGAGGTCTTTACACAGTACAGTTAACCCTTCAGGCATAAGAAAAAACTGGCCGAAGACCCTTTAAACGGATTCATTAATTTAGAGATGCTATGGTATTAAAATGTATTGCTATAGACGATGAGCCGCCGGCACTCGAACTGCTGCGGGCTTATATCGAAAAGACACCCGGTCTGCAATTGCTGCAGACGTTTGACGACGCATTGAGCGGAGGAGAATTTCTGCGCAGCAATGCAGTTGATCTGCTGTTTGTGGATATTAATATGCCTGATATTACCGGGCTCGACCTGGTTCGCTCATTGAAAGAGCGGCCTATGATTATTTTTACCACAGCCTACAAAAAATTTGCTCACGAGGGTTTTGAACTTGATGCGATTGATTACCTGCTGAAGCCAATCAGCTTCGACCGGTTTTCGAAAGCAGTGACCAAGGCCACGGAATATTTTGCCTATAAGAACAAGCCGGGCAATGCTGTACCGGATAACCTGTTTGTGTACTCAGAGTACAGGATGATCAAAATACCACTGCAGCAAATCGAATACATAGAAAGCCTGGAAGACTATGTGAAAATACATCTTACAGAAGGTAAACCCGTCATGACGCTGATGACGCTCAAAAGCACGCTCGAAAAACTGCCCTCCGAAAAATTCAGTCGCATCCATCGCAGCTATATTGTAGCCGTGGATAAAGTATTATCTGTTCAAAACAGGAAAGCCCGCCTCGGCTCAATCGAACTGCCTATCAGCGATAGCTATGCCTCATTTGTGCAGGAGTGGAAGCGAGGAAAAGTATAAAAGTATAAAGGTTTAAAAGTTTAAAGGACTTTCTGTCCACTGTTGACTGTCCACTATTTTAACATTTTCCATTCAATCTTTGGCGTTCTGCTTGCGTTAAAGAGCAACCAGCCCACCTGCTATTTCTCCTTATCCGTTACAGCTAATTGCTTTCTGAGGTATTTATTCTTTTAATCGAATTATACATGAGAAAGATCCTGATCGGCATGCTTGCCGGACAGCTTTTGGCTGTTGTGTCTGTATATGCACAAAATGTAAATGTGCCACGCTACCAGTTGGGTATCGGCCTGGGCGGTTTTGTTTATATGGGAGACCTTACGCCCAACTCAGCCGGATCTTACAGCACTATGCGGCCGGCGCTGAATTTATACGGAGCCCGTCTTTTCTCCCGGTCATTTTCACTAAGAGCCAACCTGGCACTGGGGGCTCTGCGGGCCGATGAGGCGGTATATGATGTGCCGGAGTATCGCGCTCACCGGGCTTTTGCATTCAAGACCCCGCTGGCAGAGTTGTCTCTGTTGCCCGAGTGGAATATCCTGGGTAAAAATTATGAAAGCAAAGGACTCGCTCCCTATGTATTTGCCGGTGCAGGTGTCAGTTTCCTTTCAGTGAAGCGAGACTGGAGCAGGTTTGATGCTGCTTATTTTGGAGATGGTTCGCCGGTAGTCACTGGTCTGGAAGCGGATATGCAGCAAAAAACTCCTAAAGCAAAACTGGTGATTCCTCTTGGCCTGGGACTGCGTTATTATTTTTCTGATAAATGGGGTATACAGGCCGAAAGTAGTTATCGTATCACAGGAACAGATTATCTCGATGGATTCAGTCAATCCGTTAATCCGAATAAGGATGATGCGTATCACGCTCACTTTATCAGCGTTATTTACCGAATAGGTAAAAAAGATATGCTGGATTGTCCGCCGGTGAGGTATTGAAAAGTATAAAGTATAAAGGTTTAAAGGTGGAGGGGGTGAGGTAGAAGGAAAAGACCGGGGGCAGTTATACGCAATAAGTGACTCTGTTTAAGTTTAAGAATAGCGCCGTTCATACTTTTATACTTTTAAACCTTTAAACTTTTCTCCTCATCGGTACAAATCTCCTGTTCATCTATGATACTTGCTCAATGACAGATACCGGTAGAAATTTGATTTAAACTACCGTGATATGGAAAGAAAACTTTTTTTAAGAAAGGGAATGGCGGCACTGGGTGTGGCTTTTGTAGCTCCACTGGCACTGGGCTGCCGCAAAAGCAATGATGAAAGTGCTGATTCGGGCTCTGAGAGTTCATCGGGATCGGGTAGCAGCAGCAGTACCTGTACGGCATCGCCCACCGAAACAGAAGGGCCGTTTCCTACTAAAACCCCATCGGGCCTGCAGCGTACCGATATCCGTGATGATCGTACCGGGGTGCCTTTGAGTATCGAAATCACTATTCGCAACCTCAATAGCAACTGCGCAGCACTGGCCGGTGCTATTGTAGATATCTGGCATTGCGATAAGGATGGATACTACTCAGAGTATGGCGGCACCGGTATGCAAAGTGTCAACTATACCGGCGTGCATTTTCTGCGCGGCCGCCAGGTGACGGATTCAAATGGGGTGGTGAAATTTACTTCCATCTTCCCGGGCTGGTACAGTGGACGGGCCACGCATATACACGTACATGTATACAATGCCAGTGGCACATCTCTGTTGGTGACACAGATATCTTTTCCTGAAGGCAGCAGCAGCGCAGTAGCAACAGTAAACAGTTCGGCAGGTACCGCATACGGGTATACGAAAGGAATGACGGGCTATACCTACAATGCCAATGATAATATATTCAGCGACGATACCAGCAACATAGAGATGGCTACGATCTCGGGCAGCATCTCAGCCGGGTACGCACTCACGCATAATATTCAGGTGAAAGGGTAAAAGGTATAAAAGTATAAAGGTATAAAAGTGGCACACGCATCAACACCTTTAAACTTTTAACCTTCTGCTAAAGGACTCGGCTAACTATGAAAGTAATCTCACTGGTTTATAAGAAGCATATATCTGCCCAGACCGAAGGAGTGTGGGAGAAGATGGTTTTTGCCGATAGCTACCGGGAGTTCTGTATGCAGGGGCAGTTGTTTAGTAACGAAGGACAGCACCTGAGTTTTTCTCAAATGCAGGCGGCACTGCCGCGAGCCTCGCAACTGCATCACCTGGTAAGCACATCGGTAATTGGCTATTTGCGTCAGCTGCAGGGTGTGATACCCGACCTGCGCGATAGTGTGGGGCAATTGTTTCTGCCTTTTGATCAATATCGCTTCGAGATAGTCGCCTCGCACCTGCAACAGCAGTCGCAGCACCAGGTGGCAATTTCGTTCTATAGTCATGCCATGCGCTGGCACGAAATAATTGGCGAAAGGCTGTTATTATCGAATGCAGATGCGGTAGCCGATGATGGCGGATATCAGACACATTTATTTACCCTGCCGCCGCAGACAGGTATTTATTCATATAAGAATGACGGGAAAAATGACAGAGACACAGGCAAAGATATTTCTGGCGAGTGAACGTGGGCTTACAGAGTCGGATTGGTTCCGCACTTATAATATGTTCAATGCGGGTTGTTATATCAGTCCTCATAAGGAATCTTTCGGAAGCCTTTATATGCTCAATGAAGAAACACTGGCGCCCGGCCGCAGGCTGACCACTGAAGCAGAGGAAGATGCCTATCTGCTGCTGGTGCCTGTGGTGGGCGGGGTGCAGTGCAGTGGCACCGGCCATTCTGTCAGGCAGGTAGAAGCAGGGGAGGTGTTGATATGGCCGGCAGAAAAAAAGTCGATCCTGCGCATTCATAATCCTTATGATGAATTGGTTCAGTTTATCCAGATAGGTATAAAGGCGGATAATGAGTCGCTGCAGAAAGATGTACGCCAATATCCGTTTGGGATAATCAACGATGAGTTGAGATGGGTAGGCGAAGACGGGGAAAATAAGTGGCCATTTGTAACCGGATTGGGTAAATACAAAGGGCGGTCAGAGGATTGCTGCCGGCTGGCGCCGGATCGCGGCCTGTTTGTGTACGTTATCCAGGGCGCATTTGAAGTGCAGTCGCGCCTGCTGCAAGCAGGCGATGGGCTGGCGATATGGAATTGTGCAGACGTGGAATGGGAAGCGCTGAGTAATGATGCGGTGTTGCTGGTAATTGATCTTCCGAATTCAAAAGTATAAAGGGGATAAAGTGTTTAAGGGGTTTAAAGAGTTGGTACAAATGACTCAAAAAGGTCAGGCGGTTTAAACAGTTCGATTACCATAAATTGATCAATATAGTATTCGTCGATAAATGAGTATGATAATGATTGATTTATCAGCACATCAGCACATTTTCACATCAGCATATTGATCTATTTTTTCTTATCCCACTGCACTGCCACGCCACCGTAAAAATTTCTGCGTGGGGCCGCATTGTAATAACGGCCGCCGGCGGCATTGATATCATTGCCCAGGCTGTATTTTTCATCGAGCAGGTTATCTGCTCCGGCATAGAGGTTGAGTCGTATGCCGTTTGACAGGCTCTTACGCCAGCCCAGTCGCCAGCCCAGCAGTTGATAAGCTTTTGCTGATGCTGTATTGGCATCATTCAGATAGATACGTGAAGCCATATACCAGGTAATCTGGCTGTACCAGCCATAAGAAGATTGTACATCTGCCAGTGCAGAAAGCGTGCTGGCGGGAACAGAAGGCACTTTTTTACCTGAAAAGTCATCGGTACCTTTTATAAAACTTCCATAACGGAAATGGCTATACGTATAATCGGTCTGTATCGAAACATAGCGGATGGCATGCGATGAAGCAGGATTGTAGGTGTAATCGGCATGCAGTTCTACACCCTTCTGCCGCACATCTCCGGCATTAATGAAATAGTCGCCACCGGAGAGATCGCGCCGTTGTACCAGCGCATTATTCAGTTTGAAATAAAAGCCAGTGGCTTCCAGTTGCAGTTTGCGGTTAAACAGGCTGTAGCGTGCAGTAAGTTCATAGTTCCATCCCTGCTCAGCCTCCAGGTCGGTGCTGATTACACCGGTAGAAGGCAATACCTCGGCAGTGGTGGGAGGTGAAAATCCTTTTGATACGCTGGCCAGCAAATACAGGTCAGTACTCAGTTCGCGCAGGATGGCCAGGCGTGGTGTTAATTCGTTGCGGTAGTTGCGTTTTTGCAGTGTAACCGGGTATTCGCTCAGGCGGCGGATGGCTACCTGCGCGCGGTTGAGGCTCAGTCCGGCGGTGATCAGCCATTTTTCACCCAGGTTTATATCGGCCTGGGTAAATGCAGTAAATAAGGTATTGCGGATGTCATCGTTGGTTTGAATGGTATCCGGATTGCCATTACGGTTGTTGGCTACCTGTGTGTTGAAATAGCCTTGCTGAAATTCGGCACCAGCTATCCATTGCCAGCCATTTTTTTGCTGTTTCTGATCCAGTACAAATAAGGTGCGTCCGCCCCATTGGGGCTCGCTGCGGCGCTCATAGTTGCGGATAGCTGAATTTTTTATCTGGGAAAAAGAGCCGAAGAGCGTTGTCTGATTGCGCCAGTGCTGGCTTATCTGGTAGCGGTTAGAAAAACCTGCTGTCAGATTTTTTTGTGAAATAGCCGCGTGGGCATCTACAGCACTGGGGAAGCCACCGCCGGCAGGCCGGGCAGCTTTGGGATTGGCATTGTATTCATTCAGGTTAAGTGCCCCGGGTGTTTGATAATACAGATCTGTATAAAGGAGCGATGCGGTGAGTTCCTGTTTTTCGGAACTTTTAATACGCGAACTCCAGCTTACATTGTCGCGGCGCATACGCGTCTGTACCCGGTAGCCCTCGCTCTGGTTATGGGCGTAAGTGACCTGGTTGGCATGTTCGGTATCGCCAAACCGGGCAGATGCCAGGATATTGTGGAGGCCATAGCTGCCTCCTACATATTCGAGACTGGCACCAGGCCGCCAGTTGTCAAAATTATTCATCAGGATAAGACCGCCGGTGCCGGCGCCATACAGGCTGGAGGCAGGCCCTTTGAAGAGTTCAATACTGGAGAAATTATTCCAGGCAAACTGGTTGAAGTAGGTGTTGCCACCAGCATCGGTGATGGGTATGTCGTTCCAGTAGGTTTTTATATTGCGCACGCCAAAAGGGGACCGCAGCGAACTGCCCCGGATATTGATGCGGTAACTGCCCGGTGAACGCTCTTCCATACGTACGCCGGCAATGGAGTTGAAGCTGTTGACCAGCGAAAGTTTATTGTTGCGGTCGCTATTGTTGAATTGAATAATGCGAACCGGTGCGGTGGTTTTATTGGGAGTCCGGTATTGCTCAAATGCGCGAACAGTCACAGCATCGAGGGTTACAAGACTGTCTTTTTCGGCTTGCTGAGCCAGCCCATTGAGGCAAAAAAAGAGAGGAGAAAGCAGGGGTAAAATTTTCTTCATAGTATTGGCTTGCTTGGCGATATGAAGGTAAAACGTTATTTCATTACCTTCATTGCATGAGAACCAAAAATAAGCTCGGACTTTTTTCGTTGACGATGATCGTTATAGGCCTGGTGATTGGTATGGGTATCTTCCGGACCTCCAAAGATGCCGCTCAGGCAGCGCTTACGCCGGAGCTTTTTTTTGGTGCCTGGATTGTGGGCGGACTGGTGGCCTTCTGCGGCGCACTTACCTATGCAGAGATCGGGAGTCGCTATCCGGTCACGGGCGGCTACTACAAAATATTTTCCTATGCCTACCATCCCTCCATTGCTTTTGCCATTAATTGTGTTATACTAATCTCGAATGCGGCAAGCCTCGCTGGTGTAGCCTTAATAGGCAGTGAGTATATTACGCCAATTATAATGCCCCATGCTGGAGAAACTGCTCAGTCAATAGTGGCAATTGGTGCAATTGTACTTTTTTATGGAGTCAATCTATTGGGACTGCGCATGAGTTCGCAAACCCAGAATGTGCTGATGATGATCAAGATTGCCATGCTGGTAGTATTGATCGCAGCCCTGTTTTTCCCCGTATTGTACAATACAGCACCGCAACCGGTACCGGATATGGATACGGTTAGTTTTGGCACCATCCTGCTCTCCTTTGGGGTGGCGCTTAAGGCTACCTCATTTACCTATGGCGGCTATCAGCAGACGATCAATTTTGGGGATGAAATAGAACGGCCGCAGCGAAATATTCCCCGCGGCATTTTTATCGGCATCCTGGTTATTATATCACTTTATATGACGGTGAGTTTTGCCTATTACAAAGTGATTGGATTTAATGAGCTGAAAGAGACTTCGGGCATAGCCGCTATCATTGCTGAAAAAATGTTTGGTCCCACCGGTAAGTATGTTTCTTCCATCCTGCTTTTTGTGGCCGTGCTGGCCTATGTGAATGTATTGCTGCTCAGTAATCCCCGGGTTATGTATGCCATGAGTGAAGACGGGATATTGCCGAAGGCATTTCGCAAAAAAGATGAGAAGAGGGGTGTACTCACTATCGGGCTTACAGTGTTTGCTGCTATTTGTGTAATAGTGTTGTTTTTTGCCGAAAAATTCCAAAGGATTTTGAGTTTCACTATTTTTCTCGATTCAATTGGGATGGCTACCTCAGCTGCTACCATATTTGTCCTGCGCAAACGTACCCGCCACCTCGATGGTACCGGTATCTATACTATGAAATTATATCCGGTAATGCCGGTCATTTTTATTATCGCTTATCTGTTTGTGGGCACGGTGATTGCCATTACCGATCCGATGTATGCGGTGATAGGAGTTTCCGTATTTGTAGCTTTTCTGGTATTATATTTTGCGACACAATCATTCAGAAAGAAACCTGCTTAATTCATGGATCTGTCTTATATACTTAATGAACTGGGAGAAGAGCGGTCTCAGTATTTCAATGCCGTGGCTCCGCCGATTGTACAGGCCAGTAATTTCGCCTTTAATACTGTAGACGAGCTGGCCCGTGCTTTTGAAGACGAAATGGGCGGTTATCTGTACAGCCGCGGCCTTAACCCAACAGTGGATATTCTCCGCCGCAAGCTGGCGGCGCTTGACCAGGCCGAAGATTGCCTGGTCTTCAACAGTGGAGCTGCCGCCATTTTTGCCGGTGTGCTGGCCAATGTAAAAGCCGGCGATCATATAGTGTCGGTTAAAAATCCCTATACCTGGGCGGCTAAAATGTTTGATGTGATACTGCCGCGTTTCGGGGTGAGTACTACCTACATTGATGGCACCTTGCTGGCCAACTGGCAGGAAGCCACCCGCGCCAATACTACTTTTTTCTATCTCGAATCGCCCAACAGCTGGACATTCGCCCTGCAGCCTATAGAAGAAGTAGCCACATTTGCACGCAGCCGTGGTATTGTGACCATGATCGACAACAGCTACTGCACACCGCTGTACCAGCCAGTGATACCGATGGGTATTGACCTGGCCATGCAGACGGCTACCAAATACATCAGTGGGCACAGCGATACGCTGGGAGGTGTACTGAGTGGTACGCATGCCATGATGAAAAAAATATTCGACAGCGAATACCTCAATATCGGCAGCGGCATTCAGCCATTCAATGCGTGGTTGCTGATCCGTGGGTTGCGTACATTGCCAGCGCGGATGGAGCGGGTCTATCGATCCACTCATCAGCTGGCGGCATTGCTGAAGCAGCAACCTCAGGTTGAAAGGTTGATTTTTCCTTTTGATGAAAGTTTTCCGCAATATGAGCTGGCCCGCCGCCAGATGAAAGATGCGGGTGGACTGCTCACCCTGCAGCTGCGTGCCAGTAGCAGGGCCTCCATAGTCCGGTTCTGTGAAGCGTTGAAACATATTCTGATGGCGGTGAGCTGGGGTGGGCATGAATCGCTGATTATCCCCAAATGTGCGGGTATACCAGCATCGGATTTTGATGCGGCCAACCCCGAACACCAGTTTGTGCGGTTGTATGTGGGCCTGGAAGACCCGGATTATCTGGCGGCAGACCTGCTGCAGGCCCTTAAACTGGTGCAGTAATTCCATTTGTCAAAAATCAGGGCGCTGGCAGCCCTTTTCTGTTATTTTTGTTATATGATGACCCGAATCCTGCTCCTGCCTGTTTGCCTGCTGCTGGTAATAGGTAGCATAGCCCAGCAGCCCTGGGACCTGCAGAAATGCGTGGACTATGCACTGGCCAACAACATATCTGTAAGACAGGCTGATCTGCAATCGCGTTTTTCGACACTTGCTCTCAAACAGGGTAAGGCGGCACAGTTACCTACACTCAGCTTCAGTAGCAATGCAGGTTACCGTTTTGGTCTTTCCGAAAACCCAACAACCGGTATTCTGGAAAACAACAAATTTTTCAATGTGGGTTTGCAGATGCAGTCGCAGGTTACACTTTTTAACTGGTTTGCTATCCGCAATAATATTGAAGCCAATCGCCTTACACTCGAAGCTGATAAAGAGCAAACCAAAAAGGGGCAGAATGATGTGGCATTGAATGTGGCTGTGGCCTATCTGCAGATACTGCTGGCGCATGAGCAGGTAAATGTGGCAGAGATTCAGGTAAAACAGACGAGTGCCCAACTGGAGAGTACACGCAAGCAGGTCGATGCCGGCAAACTGCCCGAGTTGAATGCCGCTCAGCTGGAATCACAGCTTGCCAATGACAGCTCTGCGCTTATTACTGCTCAGGCATCGGCACAGCAGTTTATTCTTCAGCTGAAGGCGCTGCTCAACCTCGATGCAGGTTCTCCATTTGCTGTAGTTACCCCTCCCGTAGCACAGATTCCTGTAAAGCCGCTGGCCGAGCTGGAACCGGAAGCGGTATATGCCTCCGCCATGGCCAACCTGCCTCAGCAAAAGGTAAATCAGTTACGGATTGAGTCAGCAGAACAATCTGTAAAAGTCGCCAAAGCAGGACTGATGCCCACCATCGCCGCATTTGGCGGATTGGGAACAAGCTATGTAAACCTGAAAAGGCCTATTACATCGGTTGGCCCAAAATCGCCCACCGGGGCCACAGTTACTGTTGGCGGAACCGATTATAGTGTGGATGCACCCCGTACTATCATCATTGGAGAAGAAGTGACACCGATGGGCAGACAATTCCGTACCAACTTTGGCCAGAACATTGGCATCGGATTAAGCGTTCCGATTTTCAATGGCCGGCAGTCGCGTACGGCCTGGGAGCGGTCCAAACTTACACTGCAAAACCTGCAGCTTACCAAAGAGCAGGGCGATATGCAATTGAAACAGGATATCTACAAGGCACATGTAGATGCCACAGCAGCGATACAAAAGTTTTATGCAAATCAGAAAGCAACTGCCACGGCACAGAAAGCCTATGATTTTGCACAAAAAAGATACGAGCAGGGACTGCTGTCGACCTATGATCTGCTCAACAGTCAGAATGCATTACTAACAGCAAAGACACAATTGCTGTATGCGCAGTTTGACTACGTATTTAAAATGAAACTCCTGGAATTTTACAGAGGACAGGGGCTTAGCTTATAATCACTGAACTACCAAATCTGCTATTGGTCATGAGTAAAACAACAAAAAGGATATTGATCGTCGTTGGCGTGGGGGCTGTAATTTTTGCCGCGCTGAAAATGTTTGGCGGAAATAAAAATGACAGCGAAAAAGTAGCCGTCGAAAAAGTAGTGCGGCGCACGATCATCGAAACCGTTACAGCCAATGGACAAATTTATCCCGAAGTGGAAGTAAAGATCAGTCCTGACATATCGGGTGAGGTTACGGAGTTGAAAGTGGCAGAAGGTGACAGTGTTCGCAAAGGGCAGGTCCTTGCCCGCATCTTTGCCGATATCTATGCCCTGCAGCGCGATCAGGCCGCTTCACAGGTAAATCAATCGCAAGCCACAGTAGCCAACAGCGAAGCTGCGCTCGAAGCCCTGAATGCCAATCTGCGCCAGGCGCAACAGGCTTATGACCGCAATAAAGCATTGTACGATGAGAAGGTGATATCAAAAGCCGAGCTGGAGCAGTTTGAGACAACCCTTCGCTCTGCACAGGCTAATTATAATGCCGCCAAACAAAATATTGCCAGCCTGAAAGCCACCGTTCAGTCTGCACAAACCGGTCTTACCCGGGCCAATAAAGACCTGGGACGTACTACCCTGGTAGCGCCGATGGACGGAGTAATCTCTTCGCTGCTCATAAAACAGGGCGAACGGGTGGCTGGTAACAGTTTCAATGTAGGTACAGAAATGATGACAGTGGCTGATATGAGTGTGCTGGAAGTACGCGTAGATGTTGGCGAAAACGACATCGTTCGTGTCAATATCGGTGACAGCGCCGATATTGAAGTGGATGCGTATAACAACCGTAAATTCAAAGGTGTGGTGACTCAGATTGCCAGCAGCACCAAAGCTACCGCTGCTTCTGCTGTGAGCAATGAGGTAACCAACTATGAAGTACGCATCCGGCTCGATCCGGCTTCGTACAGCGATCTTGTTGATCCTTCCAAACCACGCAGATGGCCGTTTCGCCCGGGTATGAATGCCAGTGCGGATATTAAGACCAGGCGGGTAGAGAATGTACTGGCGGTGCCGAGCATTGCTGTCACTTCACGTGTAAAAGGAAGTGACGAAAGCCTGGCCGATAAGAAAAAGGAGCAAAATGAGCAGAACGATGAAAAAGGTTCGCAGGAGGAAAGCACAGTGAGCTCTTCGGAACTGGAGGAAGTGGTTTTTGTGGTACAGAAAGATGGCACTGTCAAAAAAGTGCTGGTTAAGTCAGGCATCCAGGATATTACTTATATAGAGATTGTAAGCGGTCTTACCGGCAATGAAGATGTAGTGGTATCGCCATACGCTGCTATCAGTAAGACGCTGAAAGATGGAGCGAAGGTGACCGTGGTGCCGAAGGAGAAATTATTTGAGAAGAAGTGATTTGACTGGTAAAAGGGTAAAGGTGGAAGGCAAAGGGTGTCTAATTACCCCAAACCTTTTACCTTTATCCTTTTATATAAATGAGGATGTTAATGGAAAAGTTCGGAATGCTGGGAAGCGGTAGCTGGGCTACTGCACTCACCAAGATACTGACCGATAAACAGCAGCGCGTCAACTGGTGGATACGCAATGAGGCGAATGTGAAACACCTACGGGCCAGAAGACATAATCCTGCGCATCTTAACTCCGTAAATTTTGATCTTTCCTTACTGCACCTGAGCACCGATCTGGAAGAAATAATCAGCTTATCTGATGTGCTCGTCATAGGTATACCCAGTGCTTTTATCGAAGAAACATTAAATCAGTTGCCGGCAAATTCATTTGAAGGAAAAAAGGTGTTATCTGCGGTAAAAGGGCTCTTGCCTGGCAGCAATATATTACTGAACGAATATTTTAACCAGCGGTTTGGCGTGCCGCTGAACGATTACTTTGCCGTGCTGGGTCCCTGTCATGCAGAAGAGGTGGCAGCGGAAAAGTTGTCTTATCTTACTTTTTCGGGTGTGGATATACCGGTGGCTTCTCAGCTGGCTGCCTGTTTTACTACTGATTATATTAATACTGTTGTCAATCACGACATCCTGGGTGTACAGTATGCAGCCGTGCTAAAAAATATTTATGCAATCGGGGCAGGTATGGCACATGGACTGGATTATGGCGATAATTTCTTAAGTGTCTATATCGCCAATGCAGCCGATGAAATGGCCGAATTTCTGCGCCGTTTCGGTGCCGAACACATTGTAGTGGGTGAGCATCAGGGACAGGACCCGGTTACACACCGCAAGACACCCAACTATGCGGCTTCCGTTTATCTCGGCGACCTGCTGGTGACCTGTTACTCATTACACAGCCGTAACCGCACATTCGGTAATATGATCGGTAAAGGGTATTCCGTGCGCACTGCACAACTGGAGATGAACATGGTGGCCGAAGGCTATAATGCTGCACGTTGTATCTACATGGTCAATCAGTCGGTGCAGGCTCCTATGCCTATCGTAGACGCCATTTATCAGGTATTGTGGGAACAGTTGCCTCCGGCCCAGGGTTTCTGGCAAATAGAGCAGGTACTGGTTTAAGGATTAATCATTTTCTGACCGGAAGAGGTCGGCAGCAATGCCATCGGCCAGCAGTTTCCCCTCATTGGTAAGACGGAGATAGTTATCCTCTTTTTGCATCAATCCCCGCTGAATGTAAGACTGACTTTGCTGTATCAGTTCCTCTATCCAGCTGGCAGGTACACCGTAGGCGCCGGCTTGCAGGTGAAGCCCTTCACTGGTGCGGAGCGCAATCATAATATGTTCATTCCACCGCTGTATGGGAGTGAGGTCTTCCTTTTCGAATGGTAATATTCCCTGCCCGATGCTGCTGATGTATTTGGTATTGTTGGCCACATTCCACCAGCGGCTGCTGCCATCATAGGAGTGAGCGGAAGGGCCGAGTCCCAGGTAGGGTTTACCCTGCCAGTAGGAGGAGTTGTGGCGGCTGCGAAAACCCGGACGGGCAAAGTTGGAAATCTCATAATGTTCGTAGCCTGCCTCACGCATCCATTGCATCAGTAAGAGAAACTGGGCCGACTGCCTGTCGGGGTCAACGTCGGATGACTGCTGTTGCCGTATTTGTTTGTGCAGTGGTGTCTGGGGTTCTACTGTAAGGGCATAACAGGATAAGTGCGGCACACCCAGACTTGTAAGCTGCAGCACATTACTTTTCCATTTTTCGTCGCTCAGTCCCGGGCTGCCATAGATGAGGTCGGCAGTAATATTGTTGAAATAGCGAAGTGCCAGTTCCAGTTGCTGGCGCGCCTGTGTGGCATTATGTGCCCGGTTCATCCATTGCAGGTCTTCGTCAAAAAAACTCTGGATACCGATGCTGAGACGGTTGATGCCACTATGGAGCCAGCCCTCCAGTTTTTCGGTGCTGATGTCATCGGGATTGGCTTCCAGGGTTACTTCGGCATCGGGTTTTACGCTGAAACGGTCCCTGATCCCCTTTAACAAAGATCCGATATCGGCAACATCGAGCAGGCTGGGTGTGCCACCACCGATATAAATTGTTTCAATTTCATAACCAGTATGAGTTGTCAGCGTGATTTCTTTCAATAAAGCGGCCATAAATTCGTTCTTGTACCGCAAAGAAGTGGTGAAGTGAAAATTACAATAGTGGCAGGCCTGCCTGCAGAATGGAATGTGTATGTAAATGCCCGCCAATGATTTGTGTTTTAATGAATACTTTTATCGCCCATTTACTAACTGATCTTATGAACAACCAGTGTAAAGACAATACGGCAAAATTAAGACGGGCATGGCTGCTTCCGTTTTTTTTATTGCTGACGACCTGTCTTTATGCGCAGCCGAAAGAAAAATACAGGCTGCAGGTACAGGCAGCCGATTCTTCAACCGCTACTGTTTTATCCGCTTTGAATATTGTAAAGGAGTTTGATACCCGCAATGAGTGTGTGGCCTGGGTAAACAAATTGCCGGCAATGCTTCAATCATACGGATATGCAACAGCTTCTCTCGACACCGTTTTGTTTGATACCATGCATGCCCGGCTGGTAGTTTATGCAGGTGATAAGTATAGCTGGGCCCAGCTCGATACCCGTCAGACAGACCCACAGGTATTGCAGGCCATTGGCTGGCGTCAGAGCAGCTTTGATGGCAAACCCATGGATTTTGCCGAATTGCGCAACTGGCAGGATAAAATAATCAGCTATCTCGAAAACAATGGATATCCCTTTGCCAAAGTGTGGCTCGATAGTGTGCAGGTAGAGACGCCAGAGCAGGTAAGAGGGCAGTTATACCTCGAAAAAGGTCCGGAATACCGTGTTGACAGTATTCGTGTAAATGGTACGGCAAAGATCTCCAACGATTTTTTGCAGCGTTACCTGGAACTACCCAACGGGAGCTTATTTAACAAGGAAAAACTGCTTCGGGTGAGCCGTCGCCTGAAAGAACTGACTTATGTGGAAGAAGAAAATCCGCCGCGGATAATCTGGCTCAACTCCGGCTCGGTGCTGGAACTCTTTTTGAAACAGAAACGCAGCAGCCAGGTCAATGTGCTGGTCGGTTTTTTGCCCAACAATGACCAGCTGTCGTCAAAAAAAATACTGATAACCGGCGAAGCTAACCTCAATCTCAAAAATGCGCTGGGTATGGGAGAGACCATCGGACTCAACTGGCAGCAGCTGCAGGTACGTTCGCCCAGGCTTAATATCATTTATCAGCATCCGTATTTGCTTAACAGTCCGGTGGGACTTGATTTTTCGTTTGATATGTTCCGTAAAGACAGCACATTTCTGAATATTAACTTTCAGCTGGGTGGTCAGTATGTGGTCAATGCGCAACAGTCGGGCAAGCTCTTTATACAGCGATTCCAAAGTATCGTAAACGGGGTAAATAAAAATCTGATCCTGCAGCAATATCGTCTGCCCGATGCGGCAGATATGGGAACCACCAACCTGGGGCTCGATTATGAGGTAAATACAACCAACTACCGGCTTAATCCTACACGGGGCAATGAATTGCGGGTTATTACCACTGCCGGTATTAAAAAGCTGAAGAAAAATAATGAAATCCTGGAGCTGAAAGATCCGGCTAACCCTTCATTTGACTTCGGTACTCTTTATGATACCATAAAATTGAAAACCTATCAGTTCAGAGTGAGAGTCACTGCGGCGCATTACTTTCCACTGGGTGTTCAGCAGCGTACCACGATCAAGGCCGGGCTGCAGGCCGGTTTTCTGCAGAGCGGAAATATTTTCCGCAATGAATTGTTTCAGATCGGTGGGTACAAGTTGTTGCGCGGCTTTGATGAAGAGAGTCAGTATCTCTCCCAGTTTGCCGTTGGTACGGCAGAATTCAGGTACCTGATTGGGCAAAATTCCTATTTCTATGGTTTTACAGATGGCGGATGGGGACGAAACAACAGCCAGAATACACGGGTTAGCTATACCTACCTGGGAGTGGGTATGGGGCTGGCATTTGAGTCGAAAGTGGGCATATTTAACCTGGCCTGGGCTATCGGCAAAAGGAGTGATCTTGAATTCAACCTGCGGCAATCCAAAATTCATTTCGGGTTTGTCAACTATTTTTAAACCGGCATTACTCCGGCGAAAGCGGATATGTTAACAGAAAAAAGGAAGCTGCTTATGTTTTTCATTCTACGAAAGTTATTTTTGCAGCTCAATCTGTCTTCTTTGTTGCGCTTTTGTTTCCTGCTTATTTGTCTATTTTCATTACACCAGGCTGCATTTACACAGTCGGCAGATACCGTGCGTATGCCGGCAGATACGGCAGGGGGGCGAAAGGATACGGTGGGATTGGTAGCGGATACGAGTACCGTACCTGCAGCGGATACAGTGATAAGTGTTGAAGTGGCGCATCGTCCCGCATTGGCTATACTACCCTGGCAGCTCGCCTGGGAAGGATCGCTCACTCAGCAGATCATGGCGCATCATCCTTTCTTTGATTTCGTTTCACGCCCGGTACTTATACCATCTCAATACAAACGTTTTGAAGGCAAAGAGCTGTTGTTTTATGTGGTGGTGTCGCTGGTATTGCTTTTTGCCTTGTTGCGTCTGGCTTTTGCCAAATATGTCTACGATCTGTTTCGGGTATTCTTCCGCACTACGCTCAAGCAACGGCAGATAAGGGAGCAGTTGATGCAGACGCCGTTGCCCTCACTGATGTTTAATATCTTCTTTGTGGCCAGTGCGGGGCTCTACAGTACTTTTTTGCTTTTTCATTACTTTGAATACCGGCCGGTAGAGAATTTCTGGCTGCTGTATTTGTACTGCGCTGCTGCCCTTTGTGCTATCTATCTGATCAAGTTTATCGGGCTCAAGATCATGGGCTGGATGTTCAATATCAGACTGGCTGCCGATTCCTACATTTTTATCGTTTTTATTATAAATAAAGTGATCGGAATTTTCCTGTTGCCATTCCTTGTTTTGCTGGCATTTACCCAGGATCCGGTCTATTCGGTAGCCCTTGTACTCAGCTGGGCAGGGCTGGCCTGCCTCTTTCTTTACAGGTTTGTGCTGGGCCTCACAGCCGTTCGTAACGAGGTCAGGTTCAACCTATTTCACTTCATTTTATACATTGCTGCAGTAGAGGTTGCACCCCTGTTCCTGATTTACAGAGTGTTGCTGTTAGTATTTTAAGTAGAAAAACGTAACTTTGCGTCCAATTTAGCCTACCTAACATGGTAAAAAACGGGGACAAAAAGGCCGATATGCAGAAGGTCAAATCGATTCAAAAAATCCTGATTACCCAGCCGCGACCGGAAAGTGATAAGTCGCCATACTTTGAGCTTACCCGCAAATATGATGTGGCACTGGAGTTTCAGCCCTTTATCCGGCTGGAAGGCATACCAGCCCGGGAGTTTCGCAAGCAAAAGATTGAAATACCCAACTATACAGGAGTTGTTTTCACCAGTCGTAATGCCATTGACCATTTCTTCCGCACCTGCGAGGAAATGAAAGTGAGCGTTTCGCAGGACACCAAGTATTTCTGTATTACGGAAGCGGTAGCTCTTTATCTGCAGAAATTTATCCTGTATCGCAAGCGCAAAGTGTTTTATGGTGCCGATGGTACCAATAAAAGCATGTTTGATGTGATCAACAAGCATAAAGGCAACGAAAAGTTCCTGTATGTGTGTTCCGAAAACCAGCAGGATAATGAGATCGTAAACTGGCTGAAGACAAATAATTGTGAGTTTGCCCTGGCATTTATGTATCGTACACAGAGCAATGATGTAAAGGAGCTGCTTACCAACACAGAGTTTGATATCATCTGTTTCTTTACACCCAGTGGTATCAAAAGCCTGTTCGATAACCTGCCCAAGTTTAAGCAGAATGGTACAGTCATCGGTGCTTTTGGCGGCAATACCTTTAAGGCAGCCGAAGAAGCCGGACTGAAGCTGGAGATCAAGGCTCCGCAACCCCAGGCGCCCAGCATGGTAGCGGCACTTGACCGGTTTTTGGCAGAAGCGCAGAAAAACAAATAAGCAAACGCTTTATAAAAGTGAAAGGGATGACATAACTGTCATCCCTTTTTTGTTTTACCGGGCAGGCAGTTTGCACGAACTTTGGTGACTATGTCAAATCAAACCAATCATCTGGCCGGTCAAACCAGTCCCTATCTGTTACAGCATGTCTATAATCCGGTAGAATGGTATCCCTGGGGAAATGAAGCGCTGGAAAGAGCCCGTCGCGAAAACAAGCCCATACTGGTGAGCATCGGATATGCAGCCTGCCACTGGTGTCATGTGATGGAGCGGGAAAGTTTTGAGCATACCGATACTGCAGCTTTTATGAATGCCCATTTCGTGAATATAAAGATTGACCGGGAGGAGCGGCCCGATCTGGATCATATATATATGGATGCTGTGCAGGCAATGACCGGCAGCGGGGGGTGGCCGCTGAATGTTTTTCTGACTCCTGATCTGAAGCCTTTTTATGGCGGCACTTATTATCCTCCGCAACGTGTGCATAACCGTCCTTCGTGGATGGAGGTGTTGCAGGGTGTGGCCAGCGCCTATAAAGACCGGCGTGATGAGATAGAAACCCAGGCATCCAATCTTACCACCCATTTGCTCAACGCCAATAGCTTTGGATTAAGAACCGATAATAAGCAGGCAGATCTTTTGCAGCCGGCACAGAATGCTGCAGCCTGCGAAGCATTGATGCAGCAGGCCGACAGGGAATGGGGTGGATTTGGACGTGCCCCCAAATTTCCGCAAACCTTTTCGATTCAATACCTGCTGCGGTATTATCATCAGTCTGCGATAGCTGCGCACGAATCGGGAGAGGATTTGCCGGCCATGGCACAGGCTGGTTTGCAGCAGGCTTTACTGAGTCTTGATAAAATAATTGCCGGAGGTATCTACGATCAGTTGGGTGGAGGCTTTGCCCGCTACTCAACCGATACAGAATGGCTGGCGCCTCATTTCGAGAAAATGTTATACGATAATGCATTGCTGGTAAGTGTAATCAGCGAAGCCTATCAGCTTATCGGCAATGAGAAATACCGGCAGGTAGTGGCAGAAACTATCCGTTTTATTGAAAGAGAATTATATCACCCCGACGGCGCTTTTTTATCTGCACTCGACGCAGATAGTGAAGGAGTGGAAGGGAAGTTTTATGTATGGACCGAAGATGAGGTAAATGAATGCCTGGGTGCCGATGCAAAGGCTTTTTGCCGGTATTATGATATCACGGCACGGGGCAACTGGGAGGGGCATTCCATACTCAGGGTACTGGATGGGGCAGCGGTAGTTGCTGCAGCGCTGGAGATGTCTGAGACTGATCTGGAAGCGCTTTTGCAAAGAGGAAGGGAGAAGCTACTGAAACGGCGCAGCAGCCGGGTGAGGCCGCAACTGGATGATAAGGTGTTGCTGGGCTGGAATGCACTTATGAATACAGCCTGCTCAAAAGCCTATGCCGCTACTGGTGAAGCCCATTACCGCGAACTGGCTGTAAAGAACATGGAATTTTTGTGGAAGCATTTTAAAGCAGCGGAGGGAGGGTTTCATCATACCTGGAAGGCCGGTAGGGCTACAGTTCCCGCTTTTCTGGATGATTATGCCTGCCTGATCCAGTCACTGCTGCATTTGCAGGAGGTTACGGGCGAGACCAGGTGGCTGGAGGAGGCTGGGAGGCTTACGGAGCATGTGCTGACTCATTTTGCGGAAGAAACCGGGCCGTTCTTTTATTATACACCAGCCGGGCAACCCGATATTATTGTGCGTAAAAAAGAAGTGTATGACGGTGCTACACCTTCGGGCAATGCTGTAATGGCTGAAAATTTGTATCGGTTGAGCATCCTGCTCGACCGGCCGGTCTGGCGTGAGCAGGCAATTGCCATGATTCTGGCACTGGGTCAGGCAATAGTCAGGTACCCCACATCGTTTGGATGTTGGAATAATTTGTTGCTTGAACTGGTGACGGGGACAGCTGAGGTGGCCATTTTGGGGCAGGGATATGAGGAGATACGTGGGAAAATACTTAGGATTTTTTCACCATATAAAGTGCTCATGGCAACCAGTAAGGCCAATGATACGTTCCCTTTACTGGCCGGGAAGACTGCCGGTGAGCCGGCGTTGATTTATGTATGCCGCGATTATGCGTGTCAACAGCCTGTAACTTCATCAGCAGCAGCTATATCGCTGATAAACAGGGGCGGAAAGCATAATTAATTTGTTATGGCATACAATAAAATGGCCTTGTTAGTCGTTAGAATATTTACGGCGTATAATCCGCTTTGGCTGCACAAATAAAAATTGTAACCTTGTGTATACGAATAAACCAAAATATTATATTTGCCCAATACCCTTTAAGTGTATGAAAATGAAAAACCCTACCTACGCACTCCTCGCGGTGGTGTGTCTGTCCATGCTGTCCAGCTGCGGGATCCTGGGAAAGAAAAACAAAGGTGGTGCCCTGCCCAATGATGGTCAGGTCCACGGTATCTCTCCCGGTGATCGTTATGTACTCCCCAAGCCTCCCGGCATGGTGTATATTCCGCAAGGCACATTCCACATGGGCCCCAGCGATGAAGATCCTGCTTATGCCTTTAGTGCGCGTAACCGATCCGTATCTATCAGTGGTTTCTGGATGGATGCTACTGAAATTACCAACAATGAGTATCGTCAGTTCGTATTCTGGGTACGCGACTCTGTAGCCGCCCGCAAGCTGGGTTATGTAAAAGCTGATGCGGATGGTATTGAGCGGATAGACTGGCAAAAGATGAAAACGCTCAAATGGAATGACCCCAAGGTGGTAGAAGCGCTTGCAGGTACCGACCTTATACTCGCTCCTGAGGATCGCGTTTTTGGAAAAAAGGAAATCGATGTATCAAAGTTGGTGTATCATTCAGAAACCTTCGATCTGAAAGAGGCTGCCAAACGTGAAAATTCCAGCAAACCCCGCTCTAAATTTATCATTAAGAAAGACGAGCCTATTTATCCCGATACACTCGTGTGGATCCGTGACTTCACGTATTCTTACAACGAGCCCATGACCAAACGTTATTTCTCTCACCCTGCATTTGGAAACTACCCTGTAGTAGGTGTAACCTGGAAACAGGCTACTGCCTTCTGCGAATGGCGTACACACTTCCTGAATGCCTGGCTGGATGGTAAAAAACGTGTACAGGAATCCGATTTCCGTCTGCCTACCGAGGCTCAATGGGAATATGCAGCACGTGGTGGCCGTTCTCAGTCACTGTTTCCCTGGGGTAACTATTATCCCCGCAATAAGAAAGGATGTCTGATGGCCAACTTCAAACCCGGTCGCGGTAACTATCCTGAAGATGGCGGTTTCTACACAGTACGTGCAGATGGCTACTGGCCCAACGATTATGGTCTGTACTGTATGTCAGGTAATGTGGCCGAATGGACTTCATCTATCTATTACGAAGGCCGCAACAACTTCCAGCATGATATGAACCCCGATGTTCGCTGGAATGCCAAGAACGATGATCCTCCGCTGATGAAACGTAAGATCATCCGTGGCGGTAGCTGGAAAGATGTGGCTTACTACCTGCAAACTGGTACCAGTACCTATGAGTATCAAGACTCTGCGAAGTCTTACATTGGCTTCCGCAGTGTAATTGACCTGCCAGCCGCTCCCCAGAAAGGCCGCCGCAGATAATAAAAGAATTTCCCATATGAAAGGGGTCGCCTGGCGACCTCTTTTTTTCCCTTGTGTACAACAATTTTCATATACGTCTTACCGTTTTAGTTAAAATTTAATAATCTATCAAAAACGAACCCTTTATGAATTTCTTCAAATCCCACAAAGGTCAAGTAGTACTGAACTTCCTTTTCAGTTTTTTCGCCGCCGTGGTAATCTTCGCGGCAATGATGAAAATCCTTCACTGGCCTGGCGCTGACTACGCCATCATGGTGGGTCTGATTGCAGAAGCCATTGTGTTCCTGGTTATGGCCTTCCTGGTGCCTCCGCCCGAAGAACCCCATTGGCAACGTTATTTCCCTGACATCAACGTTCACCCTGACCTGGATCCCAACTTCAAACCTACCCCCCTTTCACTGGGTGGCGGTAACTCTGGCAATCCTGCTCTCAGCAAAATGGAAGATATGCTGCGTGAAGCAGACATTACTCCTGCTAACCTGAATCGCCTGAGCGATGGTTTCAAAAAATTTGGTGGTACTGTTGAGAAAATGGCTGATATCACTGACGTGGTAGCTGCTACAGGCGACTATACTGCTAAAACAAAAGAAGCTGCCAACGCACTGGGTTCAATGAAAGATGCTTACCTGGGCGCCGCTCAGAGCATCCAGCATTTCAACCAGGCGGCAGATGGTACCAAACAGTTTCATGAGCAGGTACAGGTGCTGACTAAAAACCTCTCTTCGCTCAATACAATTTATGAGCTGGAGCTGCAGGACACCAACAATCACCTGAAAGCCATGAACACCTTCTACAGCAACCTGACCAAAGCTTCTGAAGCTATGCAGGGTAGCGTTGAAGATGCACAAAAAACCAAAGAACAAATTTCTCTGCTGGCAAATAACCTGGGCCGCCTGAATAATATCTATGGCAATATGCTCAGCGCTATGCAGGGTCGCAACTAATTAACTAACGGAATAAAGGGTTTGTTCTTTTCGATTTAATCCATATCCCGTGATTTTTGAAGTGTCACCATTTCTTACTAATCAACAAAAACCAAAATAGTCATGGCTTTACCACGTGAGCCCCGGCAGAAAATGATCAACATGATGTATCTGGTGCTGACAGCTCTGCTGGCACTGAATATCTCAGCTGAGATTTTGAATGCCTTTAAAACGGTAAACAGGAGCCTGGAGACCACCAACGTAACAGTCAACGCCTCTACACAAACGATCATGAAATCGTTGGAGGAGAAGACAAAAGAAGATGCTACGAAAGAACGCGCCAGTTACTGGTTGCCTAAAGCGCAGCAAGTTGTTAATCTTTCCGGTTCTGTCTATAATTATATCCAGGATCTTAAAGCCCGTATCGTTAAAGATGCCGGCGGTGATATTAAAGATCCCAGCAAAAAGTTCAAGGAAGATAACCAGGATATTACTACTCACCTGATGGTAGAAAAAGGTGAGGGTAAAAAGCTCTACGCTATGCTGGCACAATACAAAAAAGATGTGCTGGAAGTAGATCCTGAAATCAAATCAAAATTTGAAGGCAACCTCCAGATCGATCTGGAAAAGCCCCCTACTTCGAATAAAGGAAATAATACCTGGGAAGCTGCTTACTTCCGCATGGTACCTACTGTGGCTGCGTTAACCATCCTGAGCAAGTTTCAGAATGATATCCGCACTACAGAAAACAAAATTGTGGCCGAATGCCACAACAAAGTAGGCGAAGTAAAAGTAGTATTCGACTCCTATGCCGCTATCGTAGGTCAGAATTCCAACTACCTCATGCCTGGTGAAGAAGTGGAGATCAAAGCTGGTATTGGTGCTTTTAGTAAAGCTGCCAAACCCGTTATCACCATCGGCGGTACAACAGTGCCCCTGGGTGAAGAAGGCTTTGCCTCACACAAAATTCCCGGCGGTGGTATTGGCAACCACGTGGTACCTGTAAAGATTTCGTATTTCAATCAGATTACCGGCAAGCAGGAAGAAGTGACCCGCAATATAGAATATAAGGTAGGTCAGGCCAATGCTTCAATTGCCCTCGATGAAATGAATGTGCTGTACGTAGGTTATCCCAACAAAGTATCCATTGCAGCCAGCGGTGGTGGTGATGACCGTGTAACAGCTACAATCACGGGTGGTGATGGCAGCCTGCAGAAGGTAGGCCCCGGCAAATACGTTGCCACTGTAAAAAGCGTAACCGATGATTGTAAGATCACCGTGAGCGTTGATGGCAAAGTAGCCGGTGTATCTCAGTTCCGTGTTCGCACTATTCCTCAGCCTGTAGGTACAGTAGGTGCCTATGTGAGTGGTGCCAGCGTTCCCGCCGGTGCTTTCAAAGCTCAGGCAGGTGTGGGCGCTTATATCAAAGATTTCCCGCTTAACCTGAAATATACTGTTGTTAGTTTTGTGATCACTGCTGATGATCCTTCTACTGGCGACATTGTTGAAGAAAGATGTACGGGTAACTTCTGGAGCCCGGGTGCACAACGCCTCGTTAAAAATCTCTCTGCCGGCCGTACGGTTACTATCGATGACCTGAAAGCCCAGGGACCTGATGGTCGTGTGCAGTCGCTGCCTTCACTGGTGTATTATATCAAATAAATTGAATGGAGATGAAAAGCCTTGTTGTTAAATCGTGTTTATTGATCGCTTTTGGTGCCCTGGTGGCAGCAGATGCAAGTGCTCAGCGTGGTAACCGCAGACGTACCACATCCGGTACTCCTGTGCAGGAGACTCCGCAGCAGCAGACCAATAATAATGCGCCTGTAAATGCCAACCCATACGGCAATATCCCGATCGTAGTGGATACAACGTCTTCAGACGTAAAAGGTACCCCCTCATTGAGGAATGATAATGCCTTTGACAAGTCATTTGTAAACGATCGTACTCCACTGCCTTATGAGCATCTGCGCGTAGATGATGCCCTTTTTGCAGAAAAAGTATGGCGTGAGCTTGACCTGCGTGAAAAAATGAACCAGGCATTCCGTTATGAAGCAATGGGTGATGGTGGCGGAAGCGAAATGTTTATCAACATTCTGATGGAGGCCGTTACATCAGGAGCTGTGGTAGCTTTTGAAGACGAACGTTTCAGCACCCCCAAAACCGTTAAAGCTATTCAGGAGCAGACACAGGGTTCAATGGATACAGTACCTCAGGTAGACCCGCTCGACCCCAGCAAGGTGCTGCGTTATGTGGTAACCCGCTCCAGCTTCGACCCCAAATCGGTAATGAAGCTTCGGATCAAGGAAGAATGGGTATTTGACCGTGAGTCAAGCCGCATGTACTGCCGCATCCTGGGTATTGCCCCCCTCAAATCGCAATTCTTCCCCAATGGTGAGGAAAGGCCCGGTGCAACTCCCCTGTTCTGGGTATACTACCCCGACCTGCGGGCGATCCTGGCAAAACGTGAGGTGTATAACCCCAAAAACATGGGCAACAGCCGCATGACCTGGGAAGAACTGTTTGAGAGCCGCATGTTCAGCAGCTATATTATCAAGTCAACCTTTGACAATGCCTCTAACCGTGCTATCCGCCAGTATATCAAAGATCCCATCCTGGCCCTGCTGGAAGGAGAGAATATCAAAGAAAAGATCTTCAACTTCGAACAGGATCTGTGGTCTTATTAAGACCCGGAATACCCAACTAAAAGTATCGTAAAAATCCCCGCCTCAGGCGGGGATTTTTTTGTTCAAGAAATTCATTCAGAAGCGCTTAAAAAAAATAACAAAAAACACGCGAAGGGTATAGGAATATGAGATAATTGTTGTATTTTCGTCTCGGTTTTTCATAGGATATTGGATTTTAAAAACGGGGCTGGATTTCTATCCTGGCCCCATTTTTTTTGCCTTTACCCTTCCTGTTCCATATCCGGATGGAAATATCTGAAAACAAGTAATGCCTTAGCCGGTCCCAGTACAGCCTGCAATTCTTCGAGGCTTTTTTCCTTTACATTCTTTACCGAGCGAAATGTTTTCAGCAGCTGATCTGCGGTGTTTTTGCCGATACCAGCGATTTCTTCCAGTTCATTTTTAAAGGTGCCTTTACTTCTTTTCTGGCGGTGAAAGGTGATACCAAACCGGTGTACCTCATCCCGTATACGACGGATGAGCTTGAGGCTCTCACTGTTATACGGTAGCTTGAGCGACTCGCGGTCACCTGCAAAGAAGATTTCCTCTACATTTTTTGCCAGCCCTACCAGGGTCGATTCACCTTCCAGTTCCAGCTCCTGTATAGCTTCCAGTGCTGCGCCCAGTTGGCCCTTACCGCCATCAATAATAATGAGTTGGGGGAAATCCTGTCCTTCATCGCGAAGACGCCTGTAACGGCGTGTAACGGCCTCTTTCATGGAAGCAAAATCGTTGATACCGGTAACCGTTTTTACATTAAAATGCCGGTAATCGGCCTTACTGGGCTCTCCATTACGAAAACAAACCATGGCTGATACGGGATAGCTGCCATGAAAGTTGGAGTTATCAAAACATTCAATATGTACAGGCAACTCCTGCAGCAACAAGTCTTTCTGTAACTGCTCCAGTACAGGGATCATATCCTTTTTAATACCCAGCCTTAACCGGGCCTTTTGCTTCAACTCATCGAGGAAATAGGCGGCATTTTTCTCCGATAACTCCAGCAGTTTCTTTTTATCGCCCGCTTTGGGAATCGTGAGCAGGACACCTTCTTCGGGATATTCGATAGGGAATGGCACAACAATCTCCGGCGAGTCGCTGTTGAAAGTGCTGCGGAGGCGGCCAATGGAAAAGGCCAGTACCTCATCTGCCGGCTCATCGAGATGCGTTTCTACCCTTGTGGTATGTGTTTGCACAACGGTGCCATTTCTTACCTGCAGAAAGTTTACAAATGCAGCCTCGCCTTCTTTAAGTAAAGAGAATACATCGAGATCGCCCGTTCGGGTGCCTACTACCACACTCCGGGCCTGGTAATTTTCGAGGAACTCTATTTTCTTGCGTGTAAGCTCTGCTTTCTCGAAAGCAAGATCTGCTGCCAGCAGCTTCATTTCATCCCGGAAATGTTTGAGTACCGGAGCCAGATTGCCCCGAAGCAGATTTTTCAGTTGATTCAGGTTTTCCTGGTAATCAGCGGCTGATTGATGGCCTTCGCAGGGGCCTTTGCAGTTGCCGAGATGGTATTCAAGACATACTTTGAATTTTCCTGCACTGATATTTTTGTCGGTAAGATTAAGCGAACAATTGCGCAAAGGAATAGTCTGGCGGGTAAACTCAATAAGCTCCCGCACTTTTTTTACCGATGTATAAGGGCCCAGGTATTCGGAACCGTCGGCCTCCCGGTTGCGGGTCAGGTATACCCGGGGGAATGGTTCTTTTTTGATAACAATGTAGGGGTAGGTCTTGTCGTCTTTGAGGTTGATGTTGAAAATGGGCTGAAACTCCTTGATGAGCGAGTTTTCCAGCAAAAAAGCATCCTGTTCCGAATTCACAATAGTGAATTCAATGCGTCTGATACGACGCACCAGCTCATGCGTTTTGTAGTTGGCCAGGGTCTTGTTGAAATAAGAGCTGACCCGCTTGCGGATATTTTTCGCTTTGCCTACATATACCAGCTCATTGGCCTCATCAAAATATTTGTAGATGCCGGGCTGTTGGGGAAGGCCGGGTGCAATATGTTGAAATTCGGCAGCTGTCATTACTGAGGGAGCAGTTCCCAGTCGACCTTAACAGTAGTCACTGTTTCCGGTTTTCCGCTTTCCTGCGCTATGGTAGTGATCAGAAAACCCTGATCGGCATTCCAAAGCATACGCTTCTGGACTGAACTGTTTTTCTTGTTAAGCTGTGTATTAATAATAATGTTTTTAACCTTGTCGCCTTCGGGGGAAGGCTTGATGAGTATTTCCTGATTTTGAATCAATTCATCTTCTTTATCTATTGGCTCCTGGTGTATAATAGCCAGGTCGAGGCTTTCATCGTAATTGGTCGTTTCGCGGAAGCGGGAAGCATATTTGGGTTGCGAAATATCGGGCAGCTCGAGGAAGTCAGCAACGAGTTTTTTGAATTCCTGGCGATCGATAAAAATAGTATCGGTATGTGTACTGTCGCGCTGTACGTACCGGCGAATAGGCACTACGCTGCTGTCTACAGCGGCAATCTGGCTTTGCAGAATGGGAAGAACCGGAAACAGCTTTTCCTCATTTACCGGTTTTTTTTCTTTGCAGCCGGAAACAAAGGCAAGTATCGCCAGCAGGCTTAATAGATTCAGTAGACGCATAAGGGGATAATCTTTGACAGACAGACTGCAAAAATAAACCAATAAGATGATTTTAGCGGACCTGGTTATTGCATCTCTCAGGGGTTGATCGACATACCGATCTTGAGGCCAAAGTCGAAAAGATTTTCTTTAACGGGGTATTTGTTTTGGAAACTGGAGAGCCACTGGTAGCGCACCTGTGGTCCGATCTGCCACTTGGTGTGTCCTTTGCCATAGTTGACAAATGCTTCGAAGCCGGTGCTCACATTGACATGGCGGATAAGCCAGGGCACTTTTGCGTAGTTTTTGTAATCTGTTGAGATGAGGTAGGCACGATCGCTCAGTACATAGGTAGGCTGTACCGTACCGGCAATACCCACACTGGTTTTCTTTTTATTTCCAAAGAGAATTACTTCTGCACCAATGGGTACTGAAACAGAGAAATAATAGTTCTTCAGCCAGTCTGAGCGGTAACCGTTCTGACTGCGGTAGCGTGTCCAGGTAGCCACGGTTGTGCTTGCCGGGTCATCCAGACTGATTACAGCCACTTCGGCAGGGTAGGCAAAAGCCTTGATATCGTACCGGTTTACGTTAAACTGGAGGCCTGCACGCAGGTTGAGGTTACGTGCCAGCGGGTAACGTGCCATTACACCGAGTTGGAAGCCCAGATCAGGCTTATGCGTAACTGCTTTATTAACATCCTTCAATTGGGCAAAAGGATAAGGAAGCCCTGGAGAAGGAGTGCCATTGAAGGATTTATTCTGTGTAAGGCGGCGATAACTGACTGTTGGCGTCAGGAACAGCTGCCATTGTACGCGGGCGGGCCGGGGCTTGTAGCTATTGGTAATATTCTCTGCACTAAACAGGAGTGGCACATTGCTTTGTACCGTAGTGTTTTTAATAGCAGCACTGGTAAGATGAAAATCTGACTGGCGCGAAGCTGGGTCTTCTTCCTGTCTCATAACAGGTGACTCACCGGGTGCCGGCAATGTTCTTTCGCTATTTGTTATATTCTGTTCACTCTTGCGGCCGGCCACAGCGAGCTGGGGAGCTGACAGCCGTACAGGCGGTTCATTATCGGTGATGGCTGCAGGATCGATTACCGCAGTTGTCCGGATGCTGTTTTCTTCAAAACTATTCAGGAAAGGAGCCCGAAGTGTGGAACTGGCAGTGGTGGCAATACTGCCGTCAGAGCGTTGTGCATCTGTGGCAGACTGATCAAAACCGAGGAGATTTTTGAGTCCGTTTTCTTCTTTTTCTTTTTTATTGTCGGCCAGCGCATCCGAAGCTTCGGGCGTAGGGGTTATTTGGGTAAATGAGGGTGCAGAGGCAATATTTTGTTTTTTGGAAGTAGGATAACTGCGCATTACGAGGGTAACTGCTCCGCCTGTCATCAGCAGTAAAAAAGCCAGACCAAAGCCGTACCATCTTCTGCGTTTATGCAGGGAGCCATGTATCCCCTTCCATACCTTTTCGGAAGGGAACATCCGGTACTGGTCAGCATATTCCTGCACATACCGCTCAAAGTCCCTGTTACTAAAATTCCTCTCCATAACCAGTTACTAATTTAGGATACGAACTACCGGTGGCTTACTGCTGCCAGCCAATCGATATCTTGTTTTGGTTTCTGCATGATCTTCTTCCGTACCAGAATATCTTCCAGCATGGCCTTGGCCCTTGTATACTGGCTTCGGCTGGTGCTTTCTTCTATATCCAGCATGCCTGCAATTTCGCGGTGACTGTACCCCTCAACCGCATAAAGATTGAGTACGGTCCGGTAACCTATAGGAAGTAGTCGTATACATTCTACCACCTGCTTGGCCTGAATAATGGCCGATACGCTCTCTTCACGGATCTGCATGCTGGTGGCATGAATGATATCCACACTTTCATTGAACTTCTTGTTCTTTTTCAGGATATTGATACAGGTGTGTACGATGATACGCCTGATCCATCCTTCAAATGCCCCTCTGTTTTCGAATGTATGCACCTGCAGAAATACTTTTATAAAACCTTCCTGCAGCATATCCTCTGCGTCCTCTCTGCTATGCGCATAGCGGTAACACACCGCCAGCATTTTGGAACTGTACCTGTTGTACAACTCCCGCTGGGCAGCCTGCTCATTGTTCATGCATCCTTTCAGAAGGGCTTCTTCGGTCATAATTCCCGTTTGGCTGCCTGTAATTTAGACAATTTTAGCTTACAAAAGCTGCATGGGTACCAAAAAAAACAGGCCCTTAGGGGGCCTGTTTTTTAGGTCTTACTAGACTGTCAATAGGGTATCGCGCCCGCATCGAATCGCGCAGGGCATCGGCCCAGGAAATGAGTGTATTTTTCTCAGTATCTGTGAGTTTGGCGTCTTTATGTATCCAGGTATAGGAATCCAGGGGCATTTCGCCATTTTTTACCTGCTCGGCAATTTCTTCCAGTTTATGGTACTGATAACGCAGGCTGCGATTGCTGTATTCATCGAGATTCAGCTCTTTTTTCCCATCGTTCACATGATCGGTAAGCCACCAGTCAACCGGCTGCAGTTTGGCATACCAGGGATAACGGGTATTGTTGCTATGGCAGTCATTGCAGGCTTTTTGCAGTATCTGATTCACGTTGTCAGGAACGGGAAACACGGTAGCAATACTGTTGGGCTGCGCTCCTTCCGATTGATTCTTTTTGGGGTGAATAAACTGGATGACTATTAATGCAGCCAGCAGAACAAGGAGGATTTTTTTGATCATAATGGTGGTTATTTGAACCTGAATTTACGCATTATCGGTAAGTATCTGACCAGTCATTACTGACGGAATCGGTAATTGCATCATATGCAGAATGGTAGGCGCTATATCGCCCAGCTTACCTGGTTTTAGTGTGCCTTTCCATTCATTATCGATCACAAAAAACGGCACCAGGTTAAGCGTATGGGCGGTATTGGGTGATCCGTCTTCATTGATCATATAATCTGAGTTGCCGTGATCGGCTGTCAGGAAAATAGTGTATCCATTGGCAAGACCGGTGGTTACTACTTTTTCTACGCATTTATCTACTGTTTCCACAGCTTTGATTGCAGCTTCCCACACACCGGTATGACCTACCATATCGGCATTGGCATAGTTGATACACACAAAGTCGGCAGCTTTTTGTTGCAGCTGAGGAAGCAGTGCGTCTGTCAGTTCATAGGCGCTCATCTCAGGTTTCAGATCATATGTAGCTACTTTGGGAGAAGGTACCATGATCCGGTTTTCTCCTTCAAAAGGCACTTCGCGCCCGCCATTGAAGAAGAAGGTGACATGCGGATACTTTTCCGTTTCGGCCATGCGGATCTGTTTTTTCCCATTGTCCTGCAATACTTCGCCAAGGGTCTGGCGCAGGTCATCATTTTCAAATATTACGTGCACATTCTTAAACTTATGATCATACTGCGTCATGGTAGTATAGTCCAGGTTAAGCTTATGCATATTGTACTCAGGAAAATCGGTCTGCGTGAGTACTTCGGTAATCTCACGGCAGCGGTCTGTACGGAAATTGAAAGCGATTACCGCATCATTTTCATGAATTGACCCCAGCGGTTGCTGGGCTTCGTTGATAATGACAGTGGGTTTGATAAATTCATCGGTAACGCCGGCTGCATACGATTTTTCAATAGCATCGATAGCGTCGGTGGCTTTTTCACCAACACCATTTACCAGTGCATCGTACGCCAGCTTTACACGCTCCCAGCGTTTGTCGCGATCCATGGCATAGTAGCGGCCACTCACGGTAGCAATACGTCCCACAGAGGTATTGAGGTGGGCCTGCAATTGTGTGATGAATCCGAGGCCGCTTTTTGGATCGCAGTCGCGGCCATCTGTAAATGCGTGGATATATACTTCTGAAAGGCCCTGTGTTTTACATACGTCAATGATGGCTTTGAGGTGATTGATATGTGAATGCACGCCACCATCGCTCACCAGACCCAGCAGGTGAAGTGCTCTGCCATTGGCTTTGGCATATTGAATGGAACGCAGCAGTTGCGGGTTGCGCCCAAATTCGCCTTCGCGGATAGCAACATTGATGCGCTGCAGTTCCTGGTACACAATACGTCCGGCACCGAGGTTAAGGTGGCCTACTTCTGAATTGCCCATTTGCCCATCGGGTAAGCCTACAGCTTCGCCACAGGTCACCAGTGTGCTGTGTGGATAGCGGTCGTACAGTGACCGGGTGAAAGGAGCATTGGCATGCTGGATGGCGTCGGCAGATGCAACTTTTCCGAGTCCCCAGCCGTCCATTATGATCAGAATTACTTTTTTCGGTTCCATGAATTTAAAACATTGATTTTTAATAAAAATAACGGGATCAGACAGGTTTTAACCGGCTTAACAGGCAGGCTTTTCAGCTGGCAGGCAATGGCAAAGGATGAAAACGAGTATAAATTCACTCATTATCAGGTAACAATGCGCTGTAAAACTACAGATCATTCCTATATTTCGGAACGAAAGGTTTAAAACTGGGTGATTTTGTTATTTTAGTACCGGGTTTAACTACTTTATCAAAAACGGCACGATTATTTACTAATGACCTATGAAAAAAAGATTATGAAAGCACTTATAACTTCTTTTTTACTGGTTGCCTTTGTCGGGTTTTCATCTTTTACAGATCAAAATGCGATAGACAGTGTTATCAGCGCCCTGCGTGCCGGTAATGCAACCGAACTCTCCAAATATTTCGACGACAACGTGGAGCTTACTCTTCCTGTTAAAAGCGACAGCTATAGTAAGGCCCAGGCCCAGGTGATTGTAAAGGATTTTTTTGCAACAAATGGTGTAAAGGGCTTTGACCTGAAACATAAAGGCGATTCTCCCGGCGGTCATTACTGTATTGGCACGCTGCAAACCAAATCAGGTAGTTTTCGCGCGCACGTATTTCTGAAGGCACGGGGCAGCAAAGAAGTGGTAAAAGAAATCCGCTTCCAGGCTATTCAGTAAAGCAATGTTACCTTAATCAAGCAGTATACGATTATTACCTTTCTGCAGGGTGCGTTGCACCAGTTTATTCCTGTATCGTATTTTGACGGGTCCTGCTTCCGCCGCCCTTATAGTGAGCATTTGTAATGCTCCTTTGTCCCATTTTATATCAATACTGTATCCACCACGGGCACACAGCCCTGTTATACTTCCCGAAACCCATGTATCCGGCAAAGCCGGCAGAATATGAATTTCTTTATTCTGCGATTGCAGCAACATTTCTGCGATGCCTGCAGCGCCTCCAAAATTGCCATCGATCTGAAAAGGCGGATGAGTGCTCAGCAAACTGCTAAGGGTGCTCTTTTCGAGTAGTGATTGCACCTGGCGGCCAGCTTCATTACCGTTCAACAGGCGGGCATAAAAATTAATGATCCAGGCTTTGCTCCAGCCGGTATGCCCCCCGCCATTGGCCAGGCGCCGCTCAATCGTTTTTTGGGCGGCAGCAAACAACTCGGGTGTATGCAGCGAGATCAGGTTGAGCGGGTATAAGCCCAGCAAATGGGACATATGCCGGTGCCCCGGCTCCACCTCTTCAAAATCTTCGATCCACTCCTGAATAGTTCCATTAGCGCCTATTTTAATGGGAGGCAACAGACGTGAAACACTGTCTACTTTTGCCAGCAGAGCTGCATCGGTATGAAGGATATGTGCCGCTTCTGCGAAATTGGCAAACAGCCCTTTTATGATTTCAATGTCGATAGTAGCAGCATAAGACAACTGGGATTCCTGTTTTCGGTTGCTGCCCGGTACATAGAACGCATTTTCGGGTGAGTGGGAGGGGTTGGTGACGAGATACCCCTGCGGTGAGCGGATCAGAAAATCGAGTACAAATAAAACCGATCCCTTCATAATCGGGTAGGCTATTTCGCGCAGGTATTTTTTATCGCGGGTAAACTCATAATGCCGGTAAATGGGAAAGGTCATCCAGGGCCCTGCCATAGGTGATACTCCCCATACACCATCTGCCACTCCTGTACGTCCGTACACATCTGTCAGATGGTGAAGTGTCCAGCCACGGGCGTTATACATTTCTCTGGCAGTTGCTGCGCCCGGCACCATCAGTTTTTGTACAAACCGGGCCAGGGGTAAAACGGTTTCCGGGAGGTGGCCTGTTTCTGCCGGCCAGTAGTTCATCTGCAGATTAATGTTGGTATGAAAATCGGCATTCCAGGGAGCTTTGTACAAATCATTCCAGATACCCTGCAGGTTGGCAGGCAGCCGGCCGGGACTGCGCGAAGATCCCATAAGCAGGTAGCGGCCAAACTGGTAGTATAATACAATTAACCCCCGGTCAATAGCACCTGCTTTTACGCTTTCCAGCCTTTTGTCGGTAGGTATGCTGTCATTGGCATGATCGCCCAGGTCAAATTGTACCCGGTCAAAATAGTTGCGGTGATCTTTTATGTGTTCTGTGCGCAGCGTTGCTGGCGAAAGGCCGGCAACGCTGTTGAGCTTATCTCTGCAAATGGCAAGCGGATCGATAGTGGGGTCTGTATCCAGCAAATTGGCATTGTAATCAGTTGCGCCGGTAATGGCGATGGTAATATTTTTGGCGGATTGTATGTGGCAGACAGCAGATGAGTCGCTGATGGTGGTGGTTGTTTTACCATCAGAGGCCAGTATTTTCATAATTCCGGCAAAACGCATATGCCGGCCTCCGGGGCCCGCCAGTGAGTCTTCTGCATCGTTGATCTGCCCGGTATAATACAATAAATTGTTTCCGCTCTTGCGGTAAGCGTTCACATCATATTGCCGCTGTAGCTCGACTGACAGGTTCATCGGTTTACCTGCACTGATGGTAACGATTATAACATCTTTGGGGGCAGAAGCATATACTTCCTGTTTTACGGGGTTGTCTGCTACAACAAATGTTGTAGTGGCAATTCCTGTGTTTAACTGGAGTGATCTTTGGTACCGGGTAGCAGGTGCCGTATGTTCATAGTGGATATACAGGTTTCCCAGTGGTTGATAAGAACGGATTCTGGGCGGGGTGCCTACCATATACCGGCTGCTCAGGTCGAGTGCACGGTTATATTCGCCATTGAAAATGGCGGCCTGTATTTCCGGCAGATGCTGTGCCGCCTGTTTATTATTGTTATTGATTTTACTGCCTGCCCAGACACTTTCCTCGTTTAGCTGGATCAACTCATCGGTATAGCGGCCAAATACCATGGCTCCCAGGCGTCCGTTGCCGACCGGCATAGCCTCTGTCCACCGGGCAGCCGGTTGCGTATACCATAAGCGAAGGTCCTTTGGCTGGGTCTTTACAGAGAAAGACAAAAATAGCATGGGGATAACCAGGCGCGACCGCATACAGACAATTTAATCGTTGCGTTGAAATTAAAGGATATGATTTAAATCAGTACTCTTCGTGTTGCTGGCGACCGGAAAGAGTCGGGGCGATGTGCTGATGTGTTAATGAATCCTTTGCGTTTTGTCAGTTTAGCATTCTGAAAAGGCAGGGAAATATGTGCAGATATGGCTATAATACTCCTTTTTTATCCTATTTATTTCCCTGGATGATAGTGGTATAGGGAATTCCTATTTTTGCAACTATGAGTTTTGACAGTCAATTGCAGCATCTGATCGATGAAGCCCTGTGCGAAGATGTAGGTGATGGCGATCATTCTACTCTGGCCAGCATTCCGGCCAGTGCACGTGGCAAAGCCGTATTAAAGATCAAGGAAGCAGGCATACTGGCCGGTGTAGCCGTTGCCGAAAAGATATTCCGCTATAAAGATCCATCTGCTGCTTTCCAGTTGCTGAAAGACGATGGCGAGCCCATGGTGCCGGGTGACCGCGCTTTTGAAGTAGAAGCGTCTGTTCATACTATCCTGCAGTGCGAGCGGCTGGTGCTTAACTGCATGCAGCGTATGAGCGGGATTGCCACACTCACGCATCAGTATACAGAAAAACTGCAGGGCTACCATACCCGCCTGCTCGATACGCGTAAGACAACGCCCAATTTCAGGCTTCTCGAAAAAGAAGCGGTACGTATTGGCGGAGGAGTCAATCACCGGTTTGGCCTTTACGACATGATCATGCTGAAAGATAATCATATTGACTACTGCGGCGGCATTACAAAAGCTATTGAGCGTAGCTGGACCTATGTGCAGGAAAAAAAGCCGGGATTAAAAATTGAGATAGAAACCCGCAGTATTGACGACGTAAAAGAGGTACTGGCTAACGGCAAAGGAAAAGTATTCCGTATCATGCTCGACAATTTCAATCCGGCACAGATCACCGAAGCGCTGGTGTTGATCAATGGTGAGTTTGAAACAGAGGCCAGTGGCGGTATTAACCTGGGTAATATCGAAGCGTATGCGCGTACAGGAGTTGATTATGTATCTGTAGGTGCCTTGATACACCAGGCGAGGAGTCTTGATCTCAGCCTGAAGGCTGTTCCGTCTTGATCTTCCGGCTACAGATTTTTTTTCATTGTTTATTGCAGTAACTTAACTGTCATGAGTAAAAAGAATAAGCCCGATAACCGGGGTTTTGTATATAGCACCGATCCCAATTTCAGTTTTGAACCGGAGCAGGAGAGTCAGGAAACATTGCCTCCTGCTCAGCAGCGATTGCGGGTGCGGCTTGATACCAAACAACGTGCTGGTAAAGCGGTGACGCTGGTGGAAGGGTTTGTGGGTACCAAAGAAGATATGGAGGCATTGGGAAAGAAGCTAAAGAACCTTTGTGGCAGTGGTGGCTCAGCCAAGGACGGCGAAATAATTGTGCAGGGAGATCACCGGCCCAAGGTGGTGCAATGGCTGATTAATAATGGGTATAAGCAAACAAAACAGGCGGGAGGGTAGAAATAGTTGTCAGTAAATAGTTAACAGTTGACAGTGAATTAAATAGTATGATGATGCCCTTCATATTGCACCTCTTCCTGTTAGCGTTATTTGGGATACCTTTGCTTATCTGCCTCTTTTACCTTATAATGGGAGTAGTGCAATGGTATAGAGGATACAACGAAGGACGTCCGTGGATGCAACGATCTGCGCTTTGGGTGATTGGGTTAACGGGGGTACTGCTTATAGCGATTTTTATTATTTTTAAAAAGTTATGGGCTGGATATTAATAGGGGCAGGGGTATTGGTTTGTCTGCTGGGGCTGTCGGTATTCTTCCGCAATATTCATGAAGAAGGGCGTGACTGGCGCTGGTCGGTTCCTTTTTTTATTTTAGGCGTCACGATGGTAAGTTGGCCGTCCTGCAATATGGTATAAAGTGTATAAAGGGTATAAAGAGTTTAAAGGGTGCTTTACTACCCGCTTTAAACTCTTTATACCCTTTATACTTTTTAAACTCTTTACTGCCCCTGTGCCAGGCTATACGCTTTCTTATCTCCCCACATATTCAGCAATTCCAGTGAGCATACTTTGAAATTGCCGCTGAGGCTTACATAAAGACCAATCACATCCTGCTGGTTGAGCGGAGAACCGTCAATACTTTCGAAACGTACATTATACTGGTTGACCAGGTTGGTGTATACAGAACCTGTTGGCCATACCTGTGTGCCACGGTTGCTGATACTTACCAGGTTGAATTTTACGCCGGCATGGCGCTGACATTTATGGGCAATGGCCACTGGCTGTTCATCGCTTTCGATAAACAGGTCTACACCCACAATATTTTCAGGAGCTGTTTCTTTAGACACCATCATAGAGTTCTGCTCGAGTTTGAATGGTGCCGGTGTGCCTGGTTTATTAGGGATAATAGGCTTGGCACCTATCTCAGGCAGCTTGCCAAAATTGGCAATGATAGCATCCGCAAATTCGGTGGTATTGACAGCAGGTATATTGCGGTCGCCGAAGTCGCCGGTATGTACACCGCTTTCCAGCGTATATAAGAGGGCATTTTCGATAACAGCTGCATTTTCTGTAAGACCTACGTGACGCAGCATGGCGATACCACTCAGCAGGAGGGCCGTGGGATTGGCTATGTTTTTACCTGCAATATCCGGAGCAGTGCCGTGTACGGCTTCGAAGATGGAAATATGGTCGCCGATATTGGCTGAAGGAGCGAAGCCCAAACCACCAACCAGGCCGGCACAAAGATCGCTCACGATATCGCCCTGCAGGTTGGTGAGTACCACCACATCGAATGTGTCGGGGCGGGTAACCAGTTTCATACACAGGTCATCTACAATGATATCATCGGCTTTTAATTCAGGAAATTCTTTGGCAACTTCATAAAAGCATTCCAGGAAGAGACCATCGGTCAGCTTCATGATATTGGCTTTGTGACCACAGGTGATGCGGCGGGCTTTTTTCTGGCGGGCCATTTCAAATGCATAGCGGATCACCTGCATACTGCCGGGGCGGGTGATGAAGCGACGGCTCAGGGCCACATCGTGTGTGAGCATATGCTCAATGCCTCCATAAGTGTCTTCAATATTTTCCCGTACCACCGTCACGTCGATCGGAATGCCTGCCTTACTGAATACGGTATCCACGCCATGCAGGCTTTGAAAGGCACGTTTGTTGGCAAAAGTGTTCCAGGTTTTGCGGGCAGTTACGTTGATACTTTTTACACCCTTACCCTTGGGGGTCTCCATGGGGCCTTTAAAAAGCAGACCGAGCGATTCGATGGTTTGCCGCGCTTCGGGGGTCATACCGTTATTGAATCCTTTGTCGAATACCCATTTTCCCATATCTACAAACTCATACTCGAGGGGCGTCTGGTTGGCACTGAATATCTTAAGTACCGCATCCATAATCTCAGGACCGATACCATCTCCTTTGGCTACAGCTATTTTCATATTGAAATAAAAATTAAGAGGTGCTTTGAAGGCGCAAAGGTACGGTATAAAGGTCAAGGGTGGAAGGGAAAAGGCCGAAGGGAAAGGGCTGAATGGTATGAGTATTAAGTTATTGGCTGACTATCAACTATCCACCGACTACTGTCCACTGTTGACTGTCAACTGTCAACTGTCCACTATGACATAACTCTGATTATTTTTCTTATTTTTACTAAAACTGATTGGTATGAATAGCATCATCTCCGAAGGGGTCCAGGTGAGTGTGGAGACCTTTTATCAGCCGGATTACAGCAATCCGATCCAGTCAGAGTTTATGTTTGCGTATCGAATTACGCTCGAGAATCACAATGTATTTCCTGTTCAGCTTCATCGTCGTCACTGGTTTATTTTCGACAGCAATGGCAGTCATCGCGAAGTGGAAGGAGAAGGCGTGGTTGGTAAACAACCCGTGATAGAACCCGGTGAATCGTATCAGTATATCAGCGGTTGCAATCTGCGCACAGAAATGGGTAAAATGAAAGGCTCCTATCAAATGGAAAACCTGCATACACGCCAGATGTTTCAGGTAGACATTCCTCCATTTGAGATGATCGTACCGATGAAAAACAATTAGAGTAGTGGACAGTTGACGGTTAACAGTTGACAGTACCTAAAACTTATAACTTACTACTTACAACTTATCACCCCTCCATTTACCTTTCTCCCTTCACCTTTTGTCTTACCTCGGCTTGTATTTCGCCCCCTCTAAAATCTGCTCGGCTGGCATTTTCATAATTTCATCAATTGTCTTTTTAGGGTTGGCTTCTGCATATTTGCGGATGATCTGGCGGCCAAACCACGGACCGATATTACCAGGTGAGTATTCCTGCGAAAGGCTTTGGGTAAAGGGGCTTTCGCCAATATAATTTTGAATGACGGTGGGTTCGAGTGAGTATAATTCTTCGTTGCGGGTGATCAGGCTCCAGCTATCGCCTTCGTTGGCCTGGCACCAGGCCAGCTGTTTGCCGGTATATCCGGTGATGATGGAGTCGGGTGTTTCCGGCAAAAATTTACCGACGAGCCACCAGCGTTTTCCTTTTTCTATCATCTGAACAATGAGCGGTTCCGTGCGGCTTTTGTCCGGGAAAATATCATCAGCAATCTGCTTCATGATATCTGGAAGTATATATTCTTTCGAAAAACGGCGGCTGCGGTACAGGGGGGCCACGCGGGTTATAAATTCCTCACTATGGTAAACAGAGTATTGCGATCCCATATAGAACTGCATAAAAAAGCCTACCATATCAGGACCCATAAAGGCGGCCGTGTATTCGCCGTTATCCATTCGGGCCAGGTCCTGCATCGATTCCAGCCGGCCCAGTATGGGTACCAGCTGATGGGGCAGTTCATAAGCAGGAAAATAGTATTTCACATAGCGGAAGGCCTTTTCCAGATCGGCCTTTACCTGTTTCATATCGCCAAAGACCCGCTGTGCAGAGTCATATACAAAGCGGTATTGCTGCAAAAACAGTTTGACCTCATCGGGCTCGGCCGAGCCGATCACCGCCTGAAAGTACATGGGCAAAAACTGGGGATAGCCGGCCTGCAGGCGCTGCAATCCCTGTACGAGTTGGTTGGTATCGAGCGAAAAGAAGTCGCGGTCAAATCTTTTTTCAGCAACAGACACCTGTATGCCGGATACATCGGGCGCTTTTTCTTTTTGCCTGCAGGAAAAAAACAGGGAAATAGCTATCAGCAATGACAGGTAAATAGTTCGGTTGATACGCATGGTGACTAAACGTGCCGGTTATCAAATTGTTGTAATTGCGAATGTAGGCAAGAAAACATTAGCGTAATTTTGATACTATGAAGATCGCCCTCGCTCAGCAAAACTATCATATCGGCAATTTTGACGCAAACACCAGCAAAATAATAGCAGCCATCAGGCAGGCAAAGCAGGATGGTGCCGACCTCATCGTTTTCTCTGAACTGGCCGTGTGTGGCTACCCCCCGCGGGATTTTCTGGAGTTTGAAGATTTTGTACAGCAGTGTTATGCGGCAATAGACCGCATCAGGGAAGAGGCAGATACGATTGGTGTGCTGGTGGGTTCACCCGCACGTAACCCGCGTAAGGAAGGCAAGGATCTCTATAATGCCGCTTTTTTACTCTATGAAAAAGAGATTAAAGCCGAGGTGCATAAAACTCTTTTACCCAATTACGATGTATTTGACGAATACCGCTACTTTGAACCGGCCGATAGCTGGGATGTAGTCGTATTCAAAGGCCGCCGTATTGCGGTTACGATTTGTGAGGATATCTGGAATATGGGCGAAAATCCATTGTATAAGGTTACGCCCATGGAAGAGCTTATCCGTTTTTCCCCCGACCTGATGATCAATCTTTCTGCATCGCCCTACAACTATGCCCAGGATATCGTGCGCAACAGTCTCGTAAAAGCCCATACCCTCAAATACAGACTGCCCATGTTGTATTGCAATACAGTAGGCTCTCAGACAGAGATAGTGTTTGACGGGGGAAGTCTGGTGTACGACAGCAAAGGCAACTGCCATGCGGAGATGAAATACTTCAGTGAAGACTACCGTGTATTCGATCTGGAGGCTATAGAGCAGGCTGCACAGGGTGAAACGCTCACCGGTGGACCGGTATACTTCTCTGCTATGGAGGTGGGTGCCGGCAACGACACTATCAGCTATCTCACCGGCGAAAAGAATATAGAAGAAATATACCAGGCGCTCATACTGGGTATCAGGGATTATTTCGGAAAAATGGGTTTTAAAAAAGCTATCCTGGGCTCTTCGGGTGGTATTGACAGTGCTGTGACCCAGGCACTGGCCGTAGCTGCACTGGGCAAAGAAAATGTGCGTGCTGTATTGATGCCCTCTCCTTATTCTACCGATCATTCCGTAAACGATGCTGTGGTACTCAGCCGCAACCTGGATAATCCCTACGACATCCTGCCCATTCGCACTATTTATGAATCATTTTTATCTGAACTCAAACCCATCTTTGGCGATCTGCCTTTCAGCATTGCCGAAGAAAATATACAGAGCCGCACACGCGGCAACCTGCTGATGGCTATTGCCAACAAGTTTGGTTATATCCTGCTCAATACATCCAATAAAAGTGAGCTGGCTACCGGCTACGGCACTTTGTATGGCGATATGGCTGGTGGGTTGGGAGTGCTGGGCGATCTGTACAAGATGCAGGTATACGCCCTGGCGCGGTATATTAATCGCGAGCGGGAAATCATTCCGGTTAATATCATAGAGAAGGCTCCATCGGCAGAGTTGCGGCCCAATCAGAAAGACAGCGACAGCCTGCCTGAGTATGACCTGCTCGACCGGGTGCTGTTTGCTTATATCGAATTGCGCAAAGGTCCCCGCGAAATAGAAGCCATGGGTTTTGATGCAGCGGTGGTGGCCCGGATATTGCGCCTGGTAAATACCAACGAGTACAAGCGAAACCAGTTTTGCCCCATCATCCGGATCAGTTTTAAAGCCTTTGGCGTGGGACGCCGGGTGCCGATCGTGGGCAAATACCTGTCCTGATAGCGTATTTATTTGTTTTCAATGGGTTGAATGAAAGGATTTCTGCAAATAAATGCGGAAAAACTTCGTTTTATCCGGTACAATTTCACATATCGGCAAATATTTTGCTAATTGGCAGTACGTATTTTGTGTCACCATAAAACCAACCGATGTTAAAAACCGCAGAAGACATCAGGCAGCTGAATGAACGCATCAGCCATGCTGCCCAGTTTACCGACAAGTTGCGTGAAGAAGTAGGTCATGTGATCGTAGGTCAGAGTCATATGCTCGACAGGCTGCTGATTGGCTTGCTCAGCAATGGGCATGTGTTGCTCGAAGGTGTGCCCGGACTGGCCAAGACGCTTACGATTAAATCGCTGGCACAGGCCATACATGCAAAATTCAGCCGTATTCAGTTTACGCCCGATCTGCTGCCTGCCGACGTGATAGGTACGATGATCTATAACCAGCAGCGAAATGAATTTGTGGTACGCAAGGGACCCATCTTTGCCAATTTTATACTGGCAGATGAGATCAACCGTGCCCCGGCCAAAGTACAGTCGGCCCTCCTTGAAGCCATGCAGGAGCGGCAGGTAACCATTGGCGATTCTACCTATAAACTGGATGCGCCCTTCCTGGTACTGGCTACCCAGAACCCGTTGGAGCAGGAAGGTACATATCCCTTACCCGAAGCACAGGTAGACCGTTTTATCATGAAAGTGGTAGTGGGGTATCCCAAAATGCATGAAGAGCAGCTGATCATCCGGCAAAACGTGCAGGGGCTCGAAGTGCCTGCAGTAAAGCAAGTGGTGTCTGTGCAGGAAGTTATGAATGCCCGCGACCTCACCCGCCAGATATACATGGATGAAAAGATTGAACAGTATATTCTCGATATCGTATTTGCTACCCGCACACCGGGTCAGTATAATCTGGAGCGTTTGCGCCCGCTCATCAGCTACGGAGGCTCACCCCGTGCCAGCATCAATCTTGCACTGGCCGCCAAAGCACAGGCATTTCTGAACAAACGAGGATTTGTAATACCCGAAGACGTACGCAGCATTTCGCTCGATGTACTTCGGCACCGTATCGGCCTTACTTACGAAGCCGAGGCCGAAAATGTGAAAGTAGAAGATGTGGTGGAGGATATTTTGAAAGCGATTAATGTTCCATAGTGGACAGTTGACAGTTGACAGTTAACAGCGAAGAATAGTAATTTAGTAGAATGGTTCTGTGGGTAATTGGATAGACAAGTGTACCTGGATAGATTGCGCCAATGAAAATGTCTTGTTGTGACAAATTACAAAAACCTGGATGCCTGGAAACAGGGAATGGCCCTTGTGGAGTTGATTTATGGGATTACTAAAGATTATCCGATAGATGAACGATATGGCCTGATCTCGCAAACCAGAAGAGCCGCAGTATCTGTGCCAAGCAATATTGCTGAAGGATTAGGGAGAAATCATAAAAAAGATACCATTCAATTTCTGCATATTTCCCGTGGCTCTTTATACGAGTTGGAGACATTGCTGGAAATCGCGGTAATGACTAAGTATATAGAAGAGTCTTCCGCAATGCCTGTACGGAAACAGTTAAACGATTGCATAAGATTAATGAATGGATTAATTAGATATTTTGAGAATATGGTTGAAAAACAAGGCAGTTCCGGAACTTCTAAATCTTGAAGTAATTGCCATTCAACAGAAAATACTGTCAACTGTTCACTGTCAACTGTGCACTGTCCATTGTCAACTGTCAACTAAACTATGCTTACAACCGCTGAAATATTAAAAAAAGTTCGCGCACTGGAGATACGGAGCAAAAAACTGGCTTCGGATCTTTTTACGGGCGAATATCATAGTGCTTTTAAGGGCAAGGGGATGTCGTTTAAGGAAGTGCGGGAGTATGCTGCGGGTGATGATATCCGGTTTATTGACTGGAATGTGTCGGCCCGCTTTGGACATCCTTATAGTAAGGTCTTTGAAGAGGAACGCGAGCTGACGGTAATGCTGCTGGTAGACATCAGCGCGAGTTCCTTATTTGGTACCCATCAGGCTACCAAGCGCGATATGATTACTGAGATAGGTGCGGTGCTCAGTTTTTCTGCTGTAAATAATGGAGATAAGATAGGCGTGATTTTTTACAGCGACCAGGTAGAAGCGTATATTCCACCCAAGAAGGGCCGGCAGCATGCTTTGTATATTGTGCGTGAGTTGTTGAGTAAGGAGCCAAAAGGGAAAGGTACGCGGGTTGCTTCTGCGCTGCGCTATTTTACTAATATTACCCGGCAGAAAAGTATTGCATTTATCTTAAGCGATTTTCTGGATGCACAGTATGAAGATGCGCTGCGCGTGGGATCGCGAAAGCATGACCTGATTGGTATTAAGTTGTATGATAAAATGGATATGGAATTGCCTGATGCCGGACTGCTGCGGGTACAGGATGCAGAGACGGGCGACCGCAGATGGGTAGACAGCAGTAGTGCTTTTGTTCGTAAAAAATACCAGGGAGAGTTTTTCAGAATTACGGCATACAGTACGCAGGCTTTTAAGCAGGCCGGCGCCGATCTGCTGCATGTGCGTACTGATGAAGATTATGTAAAAGTGTTGCAGCGATTCTTCTTAAGCAGAAATAAATAAACCACCAGTTGCCCGCTTTCTGTAAGCGGGATAAGATTGAATGAGCAGACAGATATTTCATAGAGCCGCCGGTATATTGGTTTTATTGCTGGGTGTACTGTATGGACAGGCGCAACCCGGTGTGCGTATCAGTGTTGTGGCCGACAAAGACAGGATACTGATAGGTGAACCGATAAAACTGACCCTGGAAGCGGAGATTCCTGAAACGGAACCTATCCGGTTTTTCCGGCTCGATTCGCTGGGGGCGTTTGAAATAGTGAATGCCGGCAGGATCGATACCAGTAATACCGGCAACGGTACCCGCCTGCGGCAGATACTGACCATCACCAGTTTTGACTCAGGCAGTCTGGTCATACCCGCTCTGCCACTGGGCGATAGCCTTCTCTCAGATACACTGCCGGTAGAAGTAAGTTATACTCCTTTTGATCCCGGTAAGCCCTATCACGACATCAAGGATATATTGCCGGCGGAAGAACCCAAAAATGAGCCGCAACGCTGGTGGTGGTGGGTAGCTGCCGGTTCGGTGCTGGTGCTGGTTATTGTCTATTTTATTGCGAGGGGCAAAAAAACGCCGCCACCTGCAGCACCGGTCATACCACCGGATCCATTCAAAACAGCCATGCAACAGCTGGAAGATCTGGAAGCGCAGCGACCTTCAAAAAAAGAGTATTATTCAAGGGCCGTGGATATTTTCCGTGTATATGCAGATCAGCGCAAGGGGATCCATTCTCAGCAGCAGACAACAGACGATCTGGTCAACCAGCTTCGATCAATCGGCCTGCCCGAGACGCTATATACTAATTTGTCCAGGAGTCTGCGCCTGAGCGATTTTGTAAAATTTGCCCGTTTTGAGCCAACTGTACAGGATGACCAGGATCTGATGCAGGTTATCCGTGAAACCATAAGAACCCTGGAGGGAATGAACTGATGCTGGTAGACTGGATTAAACATATGAGTTTTTTATGGCCCGAAAACTTTATGCTTTTCGGCCTTATTCCGCTGCTTATCTGGTGGAAGCTGAGTCGTGCTGACCGGTCAACGGGAACAGTGCGGGTTTCGAGCAGCCAGGCATTCAGAGAAAAAAGCTGGAAAAACCGCATGCTTCATTTTCCTTTTGTACTGCGTCTGCTGGCTATCAGCGCTCTTATTATGGCACTGGCAAGACCACAGCAGCGCAATGATCAGCAGCAGACGCTGGGCGAAGGAATTGATATCGTATTGTGTATGGATGTGAGCGGTAGTATGAACTCTACCGATATAAAACCTTCGCGTATGGAAGTGGCGAAGGAGATGGCGCAGCAGTTTGTGCAGGGCCGTCCGGTAGACAGAATCGGGCTGGTCATTTTTTCCGGTGAAAGCTTTACGCAATGTCCTATTACCACAGACCGGGCCACGCTCATAAGACAGATTCAGGCACTGGAAAGCCGGCGGTTTTTAAAAGATGGCACAGTAATAGGTGAAGGCCTCGCCACTGCAGTAGACCGGCTTTCGCAGAGCAAAGCGCGCAGCAAGGTGATTATTCTGATGACAGATGGAAAAGAAGATGCGCCCGATACACGGCTTATTGATCCATTGACGGCGCTCGATATTGCCCGATCGCAGGGAGTGAAAGTGTATACGATAGGTATGGGCGTGGAACCCAGCACTATTACGGAGCGGCCAGGTACAGAGACTCCCAGTCGTAACGCAGCCGTAGACTTTCTGGATGTACAGTTGCTGCAACGGATTGCCAACGAAACCGGTGGCCGTTACTTCCGGGCACGTGATAAAGAAGGGTTGCAGCAGATTTATGCCCAGATTGATCAGCTGGAGAAATCAAAAATTGATGTGACCTCCTATAAAAAATACCAGGAACTGTTTCTGCCATTTGTGCTGGCAGCGCTTGGTTTCTTACTCCTCGAAATGGTTTTGCGGTATACTATATTCCGCAAAATACCCTGATAGCTGGTGATATGCAGGCAAATCGTGATCTTTGAACTTCATGAAAGCTATCGTATATAAATCTACCGGCAGTTGGTATGTCGTCAAAAGCGAGCAGGGCCAATGGTTCAATGCGCGCATCCGTGGTGTGCTGAAGATGGATGATATTACCAGTACCAATCCGGTAGCTGTTGGCGATATAGTGGAGATCGATATCGAAGAAGAGGAAGCGGGTACTGCTATCATTAATTCTATTGCAGACCGGCGCAACTATATCAACCGCCAGTCTCCCAAGTCGAAGTATCAGCATCATATAGTCGCTGCCAATCTCGATCAGTCGGTGCTGGTTGCCACCTTAAGGGAGCCGCGAACCTCGCAGGGTTTTATTGACCGGTTTCTGGTGGCATCTGAAATGTATCATGTGCCGGCGGTAATTGTTTTTAATAAATGGGATCTCTATCGCGAAAAAGAGAAGCAGCTGTATGAAGAATGGGCGGCTATGTATGGCGAAGCAGGTTATCCAGTAATTGTATGCAGTACGGTGACCGGAGAGGGGATTGAGGCGCTGAAACAAAAGCTGACGGGTAAAATATCCTTATTCAGCGGGCATTCGGGTGTAGGGAAATCGACCCTACTCAATGCCATACTGCCCGAACTGAAGTTGCGCACGCAGGACGTGAGCGGCTGGAGCGGAAAGGGTATGCACACAACTACTTTTGCAGAGATGTTTGACCTGCCCGGTGGTGGCAGTCTGATCGATACACCCGGTGTGCGGGAGTTTGGACTGGTAAATGTGACCAAACAGGAGTTGTCACATTATTTTCCGGAAATGCGCAGCCGTCTTAATGACTGTCAGTTTAATAACTGTCAGCATCTCAACGAACCGGGTTGTGCAATTAAACAGGCCGTGGAAGAAGGTGCCATCACGGCAGAGCGATACGAAAGCTATATATCGCTTTTGCTTACCATTGATGAGCGAAACTACTGACTCAGGCAATGCTGCGTTGCAACAGAGGCAGTCTGTCCTGCAAAACCGTAGCTACTTCTACCACTGCTTTGTTGTCTTTATGCAATGCATCTTTGGTGCGGGTGGGAAATACGGAAATGCCGTTGTAGATGTTGTAATGAAGGGTGAGATAATGTCCTTTAAAACGGAAATCCCAACTGATAGAATCGAACTCATCTTCTTTCTGAAGAATACGAAGACGCAGGTCGTCCTGCAAGATACCGGCTACCTGGTAAAAGAGATTCAGGCTGCCATCTTCTGTAATGATTGCTTCGGTGCATCCGAGAGTAGTTCGTAGGGCAAGGCTCATAGTACGCGATTTAAGGTTTAGTGGTTTTACTATAAGACCTGGAAATTCCCCGAATCGCTGCCTGGTAACCTAAAATTAACTTCTGAATTTTTTTGCTTTTCGGGCTGCTTTTTCAGCCTTGGGATCGCCGCTCAGGAGTTTCTCAGCGCCCACATTCTTCCCGTTGGTAGGACAGCCATATTTTGGCTTGAAGAGGTTGCAGGAGACCATCATGGTCAGAAAACAGATGAGTACGGATAATAACAAGGCGTTTTTCATAATTGCTCAGGTATATTGGTAAAACGAATTTAATCCGTAAAAATTGCAATTACTATAGTAAAACTACGGCCAGTTTGGTAGGCGTTGTCAGCCGGCTGAAGTTCAGTTGCTTACCGTTCGGGAAAGTTTATACCTGGTCGCGGAACCAGTCAGCATAGCGGATGTAATTGCCTGCAATACGATTGATTTCGCCATTAATAAGCTCCTGCGAAATGTCTTTAACCTTTTTGGCGGGTACGCCGGCATAAATACTACCGGGTTCGCAGATCGTATTTTCCAGCACCACAGCGCCAGCAGCAATAATTGTATTGCTGTGCACCACGGCCTGGTCCATTACAATGGCTCCCATACCAATCAGCACATTGTCGTGCAGCGTACATCCATGTACAATGGCATGATGGCCGATAGATACATTATTGCCGATTGTTGTACCGCATTTCTGGTAGGTGGCATGAATGCAGGCACCATCCTGAATATTTACCCGGTTACCTATGCGGATAAAATTTACATCGCCACGCACTACGGCATTGAACCATATGCTGCAATCATCTCCCATGACCACATCGCCTACTACCGTAGCATTGGGGGCCAGGAAACAGTTATTGCCAAAAGCGGGATGTTTATCTTCTACAGGGAGTATAAGTGCCATGAGCGAATTTAAGTATAAAGAGTTTAAAGGGTATAAAGTGTTTAAAGGGGAGAGCGAATGATACTAAAAATCAGCCCTGTTATTATTAATCTTTTTTAACTCTTTATACCCTTTAAACTCTTTATACCTTTGCCCTATGAACCAACGGGAACTTTTTTTGCGGCATGTTGGGCAGACTTCACCTGCGCCACTGGCACTGGAAATAGTAAAAGCGGAAAAAAGCAGTTTATGGGATGCGTCGGGCAGGGAGTATATTGATCTGATAGGAGGCATCAGTGTGGCTAATACAGGACACAGGCACCCAAGGGTGCTGGCTGCCATTCATGCGCAACTCGATGCTTATATGCACATAATGGTCTATGGCGAATTTGTGGAAAGCCCGCAGGTTCAGTACGCGCATTTGCTGACGCAGCACCTGCCTGCCCCACTCAATATGGTTTATTTTACCAACTCGGGTGCAGAAGCTGTGGAAGGCGCCATGAAGCTGGCCAAACGTGCTACCGGACGTACAGAGATCATCGCTTTTAATAATTCCTATCACGGTTCTACCCAGGGTGCATTGAGCATAATAGGCGACGAATACTGGAGGCAGGCGTACCGCCCGTTGCTGCCCGGTATACGGCATCTGACCTATAATTCAGCTGCAGCCATTGATGCAATCACACGGCGTACGGCTTGCGTAATTGTGGAGACAGTGCAGGCTGAGGCCGGCGTGAAAGCGCCGTCGCCCGAATGGATGAAGGCCTTGCGGCAACGCTGTTCCGATACAGGCACTTTGCTGGTAATGGACGAAATTCAAACCGGGTTTGGCCGTACCGGCCGCCTCTGGGGATTTGAGCACTTTGGTGTTGTACCCGACATCGTGTTGTTGGGAAAAGCACTCGGAGGCGGGATGCCCCTGGGCGCTTTTGCGGCCGACCGTGAACTGATGATGACGTTGACAGATGGTCCGGTGCTGGGACATATTACCACGTTTGGCGGACATCCGGTAAGTTGTGCTGCAGGCCGTGCGGCCCTGCAGGTGCTGCTTGATGAGCAACTGATGAATGGTATTACTGAAAAAGAGCAGTTATTTCGTACGCTATTGAAGCATACTGCTATTAAAAATATTACTTCTTTTGGTCTGTGGCTGGCCATCAGCTTCGATTCTTTCGAAACCAATAAGCGGATAATTGATGCATGTATTGACCGGGGAATTCTTACAGACTGGTTTCTATTTTCGGCCGAAAGCCTGCGTATATCTCCTCCGCTTACCATAACCGATGCCGAGATCCGGAAGGCTTGTGCGGTAATCCTTGAAGCCATTGAGCTTGCTCATGCAGTCTGATAGGAACGGGTAAATAAAATTTTATTGTAAAACTTAAATGTTATTAATACATTTAAGAATAAAATTATTTATCAACCAAAACAAGCCGCATGAAAAAACTTCTTCTTCTGCTGGTCCTTGGCGCATTATCGCTGTCTACCTACGCCATCACCGAGCCTGCCAAAACGGTTCCCGGTAAAAAAGCCCTGAAAGCAACTGAAGTCTATTTGCCCATTGGTAAAAACAAAGAACTGGTGTCTGTTTATGAGTTGTCGCGGATGAGTCCCAAAGAGCTGCAAAAACTGACGGGTAAAAAGATGGGTTTCTTTGATAAAATAGGGTTTAAAATCTCACAGAAGAAACTTCGTTCCAGTATTAATCCCGATGGAACGTTCAATAGCAAACGTGTAAACAAGTATTTTAAGAAGATGGAATCGGGTGAAACCGGATTTCATATTGGAGGGTTTGCCCTGGGCATATTGCTGGGCCTGATAGGTGTGCTCATCGCTTATCTCATCAATGATGACAAAAAACGGAACCGCGTAAAATGGGCCTGGATTGGTTGGGGTGTATGGGTGCTGATCGTGATTCTGGCATTGATATAATAAAGACAATAGATTATAAAGAAATAGCCCCCGCAAAAAACGGGGGCTATTTCTTTATATAGTTAAAAGGTTAGCTGATAACAGCTGAATATACTGCTGCAGCAAGTAATCCCCCGGCAATAGGTCCGGCTACCGGAATCCAGGCATAGCTCCAATCGCTGTTGCGTTTGCCGGCAATGGGTAAAATAAAGTGAACAATACGGGGGCCGAGATCGCGTGCGGGGTTGATGGCATAACCGGTAGGTCCGCCGAGCGAGAGGCCAATTGCTAATACCAGAAAGGCAACGGGCAGGGCATCAAGAGCACCCATTGAGCCGCTGGGCTTTGAAATGCACAACGCGCCGAATAAGAGCACAAATGTTCCGATACATTCGCTGATAAAATTAAAAACGGGTTTGCGGATAGCCGGTGCTGTGCAAAACACTGCCATTTTTCCATCGGCATCGGTGCTGGCATCGAAATGAGGTTTATAAATCAGCCAGACGAGGAAGGCGCCTGCCATGGCTCCCGCCATCTGGGCGCCGATATAGGTAGCCAGTAGCCCAGAATCAAATTTGTTGAATGCCGCCAATGCGATACTTACGGCCGGATTAAGGTGGCCGCTGCCGCCCAGGTGGTTTGAGGCATATACACCTACGAATACCGCCATACCCCATCCGAAAGTGATGACGATCCACCCGCTGTTATTACCTTTTGTGTCTTTTAAAACAACGTTGGCTACCACTCCGCCACCAAGCAGTATTAATAAAGCGGTGCCAATAAATTCTCCCAGGAAAGCTGACATAATCGTTAGTTTTTGCTGTTTAATTCAGAATGTATTGTTGTGCTGTTTGTGTGAAGGCATTAACCTGTTTCTGTTCCCATTCGCTGTCATAGTGAAGTATGCGGGCCATACTGGCGGCCACGCGTGGGGCTTCTGCCATTGCCTTGCGGGCATCCAGCAGCAGCATACGGCTGCGCCGGGCCAGCATATCTTCTACAGTGAGGCAGGCCTCGGTTCTGATACTTTTTTCGATAGTACGGTCATCGAGTGCCAGTACATCGGGAGGTGGTTCATTCTGCCCGGCCAGTTGCAGGGTGCGCGTGGGGCTGGGGGCTACCGTAAGACCGGCCTCACGGGCAGCCGTATCAATGACCTGCTCTGCCATATGCCGGTAAGTAGTCCATTTACCTCCAATGATGCTGATAAGGCCTGAATTGGCCGTACTGATCAGGTGATCGCGCGAAAGTGCAGAGGTGGTTTTGCCTTTTGCTTTTACCAGCGGACGCAGGCCGGCAAATACACTGCGTACATCACTGCGCTGCGGATCGCGGGTGAGATATCTGCCTATATGGGTGAGGATAAAATCAATTTCTGCCGGCTGAGCAATAGGTTCAGGCAGGGCTTCGGTCACCGGTGTATCAGTGGTGCCAAGCACTACTTTGTTGTGCCAGGGTACCGCAAATAATACACGGCCATCGTCCGTACGTGGAATCATAATAGCGGTATCGCCGGCCAGGAATTCGCGATCTACCACCAGGTGAATGCCCTGGCTTAGTGCAAGCTGATTTTCGTGTTGCGGATTATCGAGCCGGAGCAGCGCATCGGAAAAAACGCCGGTGGCGTTGATGACAACACGGCTATTGACCTCGTAAGTATTTCCTGTAATGGCATCGCGCACCGCCACACCAGTCACTTTTTCTTTTGTTTTTAATAAAGAAATGACCGGGCAGTAATTAAGTATTACGGCCTGCTGCTGCCGTGCGGTTTGGGCAAGGCTGATCGCCAGCCGGGCATCGTCAAACTGTCCGTCGTGGTATACAACAGAACCGCGCAGGCCTTCGGGGTCGAGCGTGGGAGTAAGCTCCAGCGTTTTTTCCCTGGAAAGAAATACTGAGGGCCCGAGGCCCAGGCGGCCCGCCATCCAGTCATACATTTTGAGACCAATGCCATAAAAGGGACCTTCCCACCACTTGTAGTTGGGAACAACAAATTTCTGATTGTGTACCAGGTGTGGGGCATTGCGTAACAAAAGCCCCCTTTCTTTGAGCGCTTCCATTACCAGGCGGATATTGCCCTGCTGCAGGTAGCGTACACCTCCATGTACCAGTTTGGTGCTGCGTGAGGAGGTGCCTTTTGCAAAATCGTATTGTTCAAACAGAATAGTGCGTAATCCACGTGCTGCTGCATCTACCGCAGCGCCCAGTCCGGTAGCTCCGCCACCAATAATGCAAACGTCCCATTGGGGCTGTGCCTGCATTTCCTGAATCATTATAGCCCGGTCCATCATGGGCGTTCAAAGGGTTTAGATGTGATAAAAAATTATTGATTATTGGCCCATGCAATGGAAGCCCGCACCGCACGTTGCCAGCCATTTACCAGCTCATTTCTTTTATCGGCTGCAATGCCTGGTGTAAACGTCTGATCGGCCTGCCACTGGCTGGTGATATCTTCCATGTTTTTCCAGTAGCCTACTGCCAGCCCTGCAAGATAAGCAGCCCCCAGTGCCGTGGTTTCAGTAACAGTAGGGCGTATGACAGCCGTATCCAGTATATCGCTTTGAAACTGCATGAGCTGATTATTTACTGTAGCGCCACCATCAACGCGCAGTTCTTTTATGCGGATACCCGCATCGGCCTCCATAGATTTTAATACATCGAGCGTCTGATAGGCGATGCTGTCAAGAGCAGCACGTGCTATATGTGCACGGCTGCTGCCGCGTGTAAGTCCAAAGATGCTACCCTTGGCATAAGGGTTCCAGTGGGGAGCCCCCAGGCCGGCGAAAGCGGGTACTATGTATACACCATCGGCATCGGATACCTGTGCTGCCAGTGCTTCTACTTCAGATGAGTTGCGGATTATCTTTAATTCATCTCTCAGCCATTGCACCACAGCGCCTGCGATGAAGACACTCCCTTCCAGGGCATAATGTACCTGATCATCGATTTTCCAGGCAACGGTGGTCAGCAGGTTATTTTTTGAGGAAATGGCCTTTGTGCCCGTGTTCATAAGCATGAAGCACCCTGTGCCATAGGTATTCTTAACCATACCAGGCTGGGTACACAACTGGCCAAAAAGAGCGGCCTGCTGATCGCCGGCAATACCGGCAAGGGGAATGCGTGAGTCTGGTACGAAGCTGCCGGTCACACCGTATATCTTGCTGCTTGGTTTTACTTCGGGCAGCAGCTGCCGCGGAATATCAAACAGCCTGAGCAGATCATCATCCCACTGGCAGGTATGGATATTGAGCAGCATAGTGCGCGAGGCATTCGATACATCTGTTACATGCAGCTCGCCCCCCGAAAGTTTCCAGGCAAGCCAGGTATCTATAGTACCAAAAGCAAGCTCACCCCGTTCTGCCTTTTGCCTCGCTCCACTCACATTATCGAGTATCCATTTCAGTTTGGTCGCCGAAAAGTAAGCATCGATGATTAGGCCGGTTTTTTCACGTACAGGTTCAGCCAGGTTGGCGCGTTTCAATTCGTCGCAATAAGCAGCAGTGCGGCGGTCCTGCCATACAATGGCGTTGTAAACAGGTTTACCTGTTTTGCGGTCCCAAACAAGAGTGGTTTCGCGCTGATTGGTAATACCTATGCCAGCAACCTGGCGCATAGTAATGCCGGCTTTGGCAACAGCTTCGGCCAGGGTACCGTACTGGGTGCTCCAGATCTCTTCGCCATCATGCTCTACCCAGCCGGGCTGCGGAAATATCTGTTTGAATTCTTTCTGTGCCACACTCACAATTTTGCCCTGGTGGTCAAATATCATGCTGCGGCTGCTGGTAGTACCCTGATCCAGGGCAAGAATGTACTGAGAAGGCATGGAAGCAATGTTTGAATTTAGTCGTAGTAAGGTAAGCAAAACTTTGCTAGAGCGCTACAGGCCTGACTAATTAACAGCCTGCGGCGAAAGGGTATTTCCCGCCCCGCATTTCTTTTCTATCTTGTGCCCAACCACCAGAAATACTCATGAAACGTACCTTTTTATTTTGCATACTGTGCCAGTTTTTCACAATGCCGCTTTTATTGAATGCCCAGAAAAGCAACACCCCCAAAACACTGCTTTGGCGTATTTCGGGCAATGGTCTTAAGAAAGACTCTTATTTGTATGGCACTATGCACGTGCAGGATAAAAGGGTGTTTAATTTCAGCGACTCATTATACCACTATCTCGAAAAGGCTGATGGTTACGCCATGGAAGTCGATTTGCGCGATTTTATTGATACAATGATTCAGCGTGCGATTACCGATCACGAAGCTGAATTTTTCAGGGATGATGAAGAGGAAACTGTTTCAAAGCCTTCCGGTAAAAAGAATGCTACCATCGACTCGCTCTTAAAGTTGGTAAAAGATAAGAATGACCCCGCCAGCCGCAAAAGGCTGATCAAAATGCGCGAAGCACTCGTGCGGATGAGTCTTAAAAAGAGGGCGGAGATGCCTACTATTATGGATGCCTGGTTCTATGGCATTGCTCGCCGGCAGGGCAAATGGCTGGGGAGTGTGGAAGATGTGCGTGATCAGCTGCCACTGGTTGATGAAGTAGGAAGTGATATGGATGAGGGATCCCTGAAATCCTCACCGGCAGAAGTAGGACGTACGCTTGAAAACATGATCCAGATTTATAGCTCCAGAGATTTGGATGCATTATATGATTGGGCCAAGCCGGGCATGGGCCAGAAAGAAAGTGATCGCATATTTGTCAGACGTAATCTTAAAATGATAAGAAGTATGGATAGCCTGGCCCGGATCCGCAGTGTTTTTTTTGCTGTAGGTGCGGCTCATTTGCCCGGCGATTCGGGAGTAATAAAATTATTGCGTGATAAAGGATATACCGTAACGCCTGTTCTTTCTTCCAAATATCCTGACCCTGATAAATACATGTCGAAACTGGCAGAGGCGCCCTGGTTAAAAGTCGAAGACCGGGATAAATCTCTTTGGATAGATATGCCTACTTCAGCGTCCGATATCACCATGCTGGGCGATGCGCTGGTGATGCGGTACAGTATGGATATTACTACCATGACATTTTTTATGGTAGCTTCTATAGAAGTACCCGAAGGTGCCGAATCGCAACGTATAAAAGATGCATTGAACAACAATAAGAAGGTAACTGTACTTAGCCAGAAAGAGGTGGAAAATGCCGGCTTAAAAGGACTGCAGGGCGATGCCTTTTCGAATAATTCATATTATCGTATACAATACCTGTACCGCAAGGGAAGGGTGTATATGTTAATGGCAGGCGGAGAAAAAAAGAAGACCCTGGAATCGGCCGATGTGGCCCGCTTTTTTCAGTCTTTTGCACCCCGCGAAGTAGTAAAGCCGTTGCAGCCCTGGTATTCTCAGCAGTTGTCTGAAAAGGGAATGTCTGTCGATTTTCCCCGTAAGCCCCGGCATAACAGGCAGATGGAAAAAGAGATGGATGATGCAGAAACACAGCATGTGGTGTATGATCTGACAGATTTAAAGGCAGATGTTTATATGATGCTGCGGATTGCAGACCTGCGTGTTACAAATGTGATAGCCAGCGACAGTTCTTATTTTCAAACCTACCGCAGTTCGTTTGCCAGTACAATTGATAGTGTTACCCGTGATGAAGCTGGTCTGTGGGAAGGGTTCCCCGTTTTTTACCTGGAAGGATATACTGAAAAACGTGATGTACTGATTCGTGTAATGGCTCTGAACAGAGGAAATCGCAACTATACACTTTATGCAGGCGGTAATCCCGGAAAGAACTCGCAGGCTATTCTGGACCGGTTTTTTCAATCGTTCAAATTATTGCCTTACCAGACTTTGCCCAGGCAGAAACAGACTTCAGCCGAAGGTAATTTTTCATCTACTGTGCCTAAACCTTTTTATTTGTATCAGGATACGGAAGAAGGCGAGACGCCGCTTCAGCTTTCGCATTATGTGAGTGCAGATTCGATTGAAGCAGTCTGGTATGAAGTAGTGAAAACGCCGATTCCAAAGTATATGTGGGCAACCAGCGATAGCGGATATTTCAATATGGCTGTGAAGGCATATATTTCCTGGGATGATTCTGTACTGCGTCAGCAGCCTGTTGTGAACAATGGGCTGAAAGGTATGGAATGGGTTATTCACCCGGCCCAAAGCCATGTAGAAAAAAGAATACGTATCTTTTTCAGCGGAGATTCTATTTATAAGGTCATTGCCTATATCCCGGCGCCATATATAAATGCAGCTCATCACAATGCCTTTTTTGAGGATTTCCGGATTGTAAAGCCGGAGAAGAAAGCAGACATGCTGAAAAGTAAGGCTTCCATGCTGCTGAACGATCTGCAATCATCCGATTCTGCTACTGCGGCAGAAGCCCTGGGTGCACTCTGGGATGCACCGTTTACAAAAAAAGAACTTCCCCTGTTGTATGAAGCCTATAAGAAGCCGTATGCCGATGATTCTGCAAGCAGCTATTATAGTGTCCGAAGTCAGCTGCAATTTGTAATAGCAAAACTGGCCGATAACAGCACACTCCGGTTTGTAAAAGATAACTATAAGTTTTTTACAGGCAGCCGCGAGTCGCTGAAAATGGAAATGCTTAATCTGCTGGCAGCTATCCAGACGCAGGAGTCATATACGCTTTTGAAAGAACTGCTTTTGAATAACACTCCACAGGAGGCAGGAGATCATGAGCTGTCGTATCGTATTTCAGATTCTCTTAAACTAACGGCCACGCTCTTTCCGGAAATTCTGAAACTGGCGGATCGTCCGCAATTCGGCGACAGGATCATGCAGATTACGGCTGAGTTGCTGGATAGTAATATCATCCTGCCGGCAATAGTGATGCCATATGCGCCGGCTGTATACCAGTATACTGATTCAATTATTAATGTGCTGCGAAAAACTGATTCATCAGACATCGAAGGGTATACGGAGCGAAGCCGGATACATTTGCTGGCCAGACTGAAGCAACCCGAAGCCTATCAGTTGCTGCAAAAGTACACATCCATAAATCAGACATTTATCCGTATGGAGGCTGCTATGCTGCTCTTAAAGAATGAACAAAAGGTGGAAGCAGACGTGCTTCGTAAAATAGCAGCCGACAGATGGTTTAGAAGAGATTTGTATGACAGCCTTATTGCTATGGGAAAAGAGGCGCTTTTTCCTTTAAAATACCTGACTCAGGAGCTGATGGCTGAGTCGGATATGTACAATATTGCTTATGATGAAACGCCGGTGACAGAAATGGAATTGCTGGGTGTAAGACAGATACAGTATAAGGGGGAACTCAAAAAATTTTATCTCTATCGGATTCAACTGGGCGAAGGCGATGAGGACGAGGTTGAGACATATCTGGGTATTGCAGGACCTTATTCGGTGAATGAAAAGGAGATGCGTATCAAAACATCTATTACAGGTCTGTATACCACGGAAGCATTTGATGAAGAAAAAATCGATGAGCATTTTGAGGCCTATCTTAAAGAGATAGCCGAGTATTACGATAGTGAAGAATAAATAATGCAGGTAAATGTGCTAATGTGTTGAGGGGCTAATGAAAGCTTAGTGGTTCCCGAGGCGCGGGCAGTTTTATCGTTATTTCCCTGTCTTGCAAAAGCGGCTGTACAAATTCAGTTGCCAAACCCGGTTTGTACACATTTATTTCTCCGTGACAGCAGTGAATAAGTAATTATCAGAATGTAAGACGGAAGCTGCCAAACACGCCAAAGCGTTTGGTGCTTTCGGATAATTTGCTGGGGAGTACGCGCCAGATAAAATCGATTCGGAATACGCGCAGGATATTGTCTACACCTGTACCCAGTTCCATATAGGTATTGCCGTTAAGCGTCTGAAATGTATTACCCTGTTTGAAGTTGTAAAGCCGGTTGGCTTCCGAAAGGCTGCCCCAAAGTGTTTTGGCAGTCCAGAACTGGCGGAATTTCAGCTTGGGGAAAAACCGGAAGATACCATTGCCGATAATATGCTCTACGTTGAGGCCAAGGTATTTGTCATGAACGAATTCGAACCGGTTCATCATGTTGAATGCATATTTGTTGTAATAATGCAGTTCATTGCCGGGTGCAATATCCAGTAATACATAGGGCAGGGTGCCGAATGTACGTCCTGCATAGATCTGATAGGAAATGCTTCCGAAGGGAGGTATTTTGATATAGTCAGACACACTGCCTGATATTTTGGTGTAGTTATAGCTGCTGTTGAATACACCGGCTATGCCGCGTGAAATATAAAATTCGCCAATAGGATAGGGGCTGCCCAGGCTGGTGCGCAGGAAAGTGGCTTCCAGGAATTTTTCCAGGTAAGCGAAACGCAGACGCAGAGAGACTTCAAAATTGGTAAGTGGTGAGCCTCCGTTTGATGTGGGAAAGGAGTCTTTAACAGGGATGTTGCGAAGCGGTGTAAAATTCTTGTGCGTAAGCGCTATAAGTTCTGAAAGACCGAGACGGTGCTCATTGAAAAACTCAAAACGTTTTTCATTCACCTTCAGAAACTTGACAGGTATATTGGGTTTACGGATTGCGAGGGCAAAAATGTTGTCGGCAGTGACTTCGCCATAGTAGTTCTGACCAAAATCGAGGTCATTGGTATATGAGCCGTACCAGTAACGCCGGGGATGTTTGCGGGGCAGATAAAACAGTTCAGCCTTTCCTTTTAGTTTACGATCTCCAAAGCCATAGGCCAGGTAGCCGTGATACCACCAGTGTTTATCGAATTTTTTGTTGCTGCCAATATCAAACCGCATCCGGAAGCCTTCGTATGAATTAGCGGTCATCCAGTTGAACCACGGACCAATTTCGATATTTCCAATATCCATATAGCCCGTACCGATAAATTTGAGGCGCCGGGCAAGTTTCTGGAATACCGGTGCATTGGTAAGGGTATCAATCATGCGTATAATGCCGGCTTCTGTTTTAGTGAGCTCTTCGTGGCGCGACTGGCTCCAGAAATCCTTGTCTTTATCGGCGGCGCCGGGCAGGGTTATAATTTCTTCCAGTAAGGAATTCTTATTGAGTTCTGCTACCACCGAGCTGTCATTGACCCGTACATTGCGATAGGTGGTGGTTTTGCGGCCAATGAGTCCCGGGCTGTTTTTGCCGATGGGAGAAAGGTCGGCTACAAATTTATCTTTTGATAAAAACCAGGTAGAGTCATTGATCAGCCGGTATTCCTGAATAAGGCTGAGGGTTTCGAGGAAGTTGACATTGGCATCTTTGCCGAGGCGGAGGTTCATTTTCTGGATGGCGAAGCTGCCGGCATGTACCCAGCAATCGCCTTCAAAAGTATTGGTGCCTTTACGCCGTGGGGCAAAGGCCAGGTGGTAAAACCGCTGATTATTCACTACCTGTGTATCCAGTACGCGATAATCGTAATACAGGTCACCGTTATCGGAAGCAGGGCTTACAAACTGTTTGTCGAATACAGCAATGAAATTGTTATAGATATTGACATTCTGATCCATGCCCCCCAGGAATTTCAGGATGCTCTCATTTTTTACGCCATTGGTATTGGCTGCGCGGATTACCTCCCGGCGTTTCAATGGTTTTTTCTGGTAGTAATAATCAGAAAGGGCTTCGGTAAGATAGGTGGGCAGGTATTTAATGCCTTCCGAACTGTCAATATTCTGATTAATCACATCGCCAAGGGGGCGCAGAGGTTTAAAGCGGGTGATTTTTTTGAAATTGACATTTTTGATATCGAGCTCCAGTTTGTTATATAATTCATACGAGAAATTGCTGAAGCGGTAGCGGTCATTTTTTGGTTTGTGCTGTACGATCTTTCGCCATACCAGCAGGCCTTTATTGACTTTTGCCTTTACCCGTACGGTTTCGATAAAGGTGCCTCTTTCGAGTGGTATGCGTATTTGCAGCGTATCGCTTAACGGGTCTACCCAGTAGGTGTAATGTTGATAGCCTACACAGGTAATGAGCAGGCTGTCGGCCGGCCATTTGTCGAGATTCAAATAGAAATGCCCCACGGAATCGGTAAGTGTACCAATGCTGGTACCGGGAAACGAGATGGAGGCAAAGGGAATAGGTTCATCGCTGTGAGCGTCAACAATGGTGCCGCTGAGTTGCTTGCGCTGAGCCTGTACCAGTATGGTCAGCAGGCAGAAGACGATCAGTAAGGAAATACGGGGTAATTGGTTTTCACGGCCCATCAGGAGCAAATTTATTGACAAACGATGACTTCTGATACAGGGAGTGGCGGGGAAGTTTTTTTTAAGGATTATTTGGAATAATGGCAGGCTACTACTTACTTTGTATTTCAAAGTGCTTTTATATGGAAGAGCAAAACCAGGAGCAATCCAGACTGCAGGATGTAAAAGATATCCGCCGGCTGATGGAGCGGTCGAGCCGATTTACGACTTTAAGCGGGCTTAGTTGCCTGGCTGCCGGGGTGGCCGCCCTGCTGGGAGCCTGGCAGGCTTACCGCTATATCCAGAATTATTATGGTCCCCATCCTTCTGAATGGCATTATACGAATGCTGCATTTGTGCAGTTACGGGATCAGTTGCTGCTGCTGGCATTTACCGTATTTGGGGTAGCGCTGGTTACTGCTTTTTATTTTACCTGGAGTAAATCGAAGAAACAGGGTATTTCGTTGTGGGGGCATAGTTCGCGCCGGGTTTTTTGGAATATGGCCGTGCCACTGGGGGCAGGTGGATTATTTATACTGGGTATGGTTTGGCAGAATGAATGGCGTTTTGTGGCATCGGCATGTCTGCTGTTTTACGGTCTTGCCCTGGTAAATGCAGGCAAGTATACGCTGGCCGATATCCGTTATATGGGTTATTGCGAGATTGTGCTGGGGCTGCTTAATCTCTTTTTGATTCCTTATTCTGTTGTCTACTGGTTGTATTTTTGGGCTGTTGGTTTTGGGGTGATTCATATTATATATGGATCGCTTATGTGGTATAAATATGACCGGAAATCAGCCGATTAATCTGTGGTGTTATGAAGAATCCGATAACTGGGCTTAATAAAATTTTTGATAACCGGATCCGTTTGGGCGTCATGAGCATCCTGGTGGTCAATGAGGAGGTTAGTTTCAATGACCTCAAGCAGATGCTGGAGGTCACAGACGGCAATCTGGCCACTCACCTGGTAAGTCTTGAGGAGAACGGATACATCAAGGTCCATAAAGGCTTTATAGGCCGTAAGACGAATACAACCTATTCGGTGACAAGAAACGGCGAAAAAGCGTTTTCGGATCATGTGCACGCACTTGAAAATATGATAAAGGGGTTAAAATAATTTTTTTTACCCCTATACTTTGAAATACAAAGTACTTTTTATGTCAACATCTATTCGTCTTATTCGCCGCTGGCTGCTTTTTTTTATGATCAGCCTGCTCATCAGTGGGTTAACTGTATTGCCACTTCAGGCTGAGCTTGATATGCTTGCCCGCAGTTTTTCGCCAGATAGCACCCTGGGTCAATGGTTCGGTGAGGTACGCGATGCATGGACGCAGACTAACGGCCGTTATTCTTTCCTGGCTTATGGCTATGACTGGCTGGCATTTGCTCACCTGGTGATCGCTCTGCTTTTTATAGGTGTTTATCGCGATCCGGTGCGTAACCGCTGGATCATAGAATGGGCTATGATCTGCTGCCTGCTGATTATACCGGTGGCCCTGCTGGCGGGTTATGTGCGTAACATACCTTTTTGGTGGCGCCTGGTCGATTGCTGTTTTGGAATACTGGGACTGATTCCGCTGAGTATTTGCCATGGCAGGATATGTGAACTGGAAGAGGCCGAAAAAAAGAACGCATTAAACCTAAACGAGCATGTATATGATTTCCGCTAAAATTATGCAGAATGAATGGTGCCGGATTTTCATTCTTATAAAACGCCTGTATGAAAATTAAAATGATCCTCCCGGCTTTAATGGAAGCGAAGAGTCCGTTCTGGAGACCGATAAAATATTCATTGTTTCCACCACTGGGTCTCGCAACCCTGGCTGCATATTGTCATTTTGCAGATGAGGTGGTGCTGCAGGACGAACATGTGGAAGAGTTAGATTTAACGGATAGTCCCAATCTGGTGATCATTCAGGTTTATATAACCAATGCATTCCGGGCATATAAAATTGCCGATCATTACCGCAAAAGGGGCATTTGGGTTTGTCTCGGTGGATTACATGTGACATCGTTGCCTGACGAGGCCATTCAGCATGCCGATAGTATTTTTATTGGTCCGGGTGAGGATACATTTCCGCAATTTCTTTCAGATTTTAGAAGAGGTGTTGCACAAAAAATCTACTATAATAAAGTAAGGGATATTTCCAATCTGCCCCCCATCAGACGAGATCTTATCAAACGCTGGCATTACCTGGTACCTAATTCTATTGTAGTGTCGAGAGGATGTCCTCATCATTGCGACTTCTGTTATAAAGATGCTTTTTTTGAGAAAGGAAAATCATTTTATCATCAGCAAGTTGACAAAGCATTGGCCGAAATAGATCGTCTTCCTGGCAGGCATCTGTATTTTCTGGATGATCATTTACTCGGAAATCAAAAGTTTGCTTCAGCATTGTTTGATGGCATGAGGGGTATGAACCGTGTATTTCAGGGCGCTTCTACTGTTGATGCGATACTACGTAGCGATCTGGTTGAAAAGGCTGCACAGGCAGGGTTGCGAAGTGTATTTATTGGATTTGAAACATTGAGCGAAACCAATCTGAGCTTAAGCAATAAGAAACAAAACCTCGGAAGAGACTACAGCCGGGCGATAACCCGGCTGCGCAATCTGGGTGTAATGGTTAACGGCAGTTTTGTATTTGGTCTTGACGATGATGATCAGGATGTATTCAAAAGAACAGTTGACTGGGGTGTAGAAAACGGATTGGTAACGTCTACTTATCATATCCTGACCCCGTATCCCGGCACACGGCTTTACCGGCAGATGGAGCAGGAGAAAAGGATTCTGCATAACGATTGGGAAAAGTATGATACCCGTCAGGTAGTATATAAGACAAAGGGGCTTTCTGCAAAACAATTGCAGGATGGATACAACTGGGCGTATAAAGCTTTTTATTCCTGGTCGAATGTATGGCGCTCTGCAACTGCGAATACTGACCAGGTGATGCGGCGTAAACAACTTATGTATACGATTGGCTGGAAAAAATTCGAACCCTTTTGGAATTTTATTATTAAGACCAGGGGACTAAACAGGCTCCTTCCTGTCCTCGAGCATATTCTTGATAGAAAGAAATCTTCTACAGACAGTTCCTCTCCATTTCCTGCCATTGCCTGATATGCCTTTTTAATAATCCGTAAACGAAATAACTATGTTACGCGTCATCAAAAGTTTTCAGTATGCCTTTGCCGGATGCAGTTTCCTGCTGCGTACCCAAACCAATGCCTGGGTACACCTGCTGGCTACCGTTACATTATTTATTGTGTGCTGCTTCTTTCATCTCAGCACTACAGAAGTGGTCCTGCTCATTATTGCAACCGCTTCGGTATGGGTAGCCGAACTTTTTAATACAGCAGTTGAACAGGTCATTGATCTCCTGCATCCGCAATGGCATCCGCGTGCCGGTCGGGTAAAGGATCTGGCAGCTGCTGCGGTACTGGTAACTGCGCTTTCTGCACTGGCAGTGGCTGCTTTCATCTTTATACCCAAAATCATACACTAATATGTTTGTAAGAAGCTATTATTTTCTGCGCTCTTTCCTGAGCAGCTGGATCTGGCTTAGTCTGCTATTCAGCCTGATGCTGATGACTGTGCGTGTGGCTATAACGGGCGAGCAGTCCTATTTCTTCCTGGCCTGGAATCTTTTTTTAGCCTTTCTGCCTTATAGCATCACCCGCATATGTATGCTGTATCCGCAATACTGGGAGCGGGCATGGTTGCGTATCATTATTGTAATAACCTGGCTTGGCTTTTTGCCCAACAGTTTTTATATCATAACCGATCTTTTCCATCTCAACATGGATAGTGCAGTGCCTGCCTGGTTTGACCTGTTGCTGCTATTTTCTTTTGCCTGGAATGGCGTAGTGCTGGGTATACTTTCTGTATGGCAGATGGAAATACTGGGCCGGCTGGCCTGGGGAGCCTTGCCCGCCCGCCTCTTTCTTCTGGCAGTGATGTGGCTTTGTGCCGTGGGTGTATATATAGGCCGTTACCTGCGCTACAACAGCTGGGATGTCTTGTGCCAGCCATGGCAACTGGCTGCCGAAATGCTTTACCGGGTTGTATATGCCAGTGATTTTGTATTGATGTGGGGCATGACAGGACTGTATGCCATTTTTATGACCCTTCTTTATTATACCATTCAGGATTTAAGCAAACATTTTATGACAAAAAATAAAACAGTATATGGAACAAACAACAAAAGAAAGCTTGTGGCAGAAAAGTAAATTATTATTAAAGGGACTGTTAATTGGAGCCCTGTCACTGCTGTTACTCATACCTGCCTATTTTGTTCGTGATCTTATAGAAGAGCGGGAAGCCCGACAAAAAGAAGCTATAGCTGAGGTAAGCGGCCGCTGGGCTGGTTCGCAACAGCTGCTGGCGCCTGTGCTCGTTGTGCCATATTGGGAAACGGTGGAATACAGCAATGGTTCAAATGAATCGGTTCGCCGCCTGGCATATGTGCTGCCCGATAAATTAAGTATCAATGGTCAGCTAAAACCTGAGCAAAGGCATCGCGGTATTTATGATGTGATGCTATATAGCTCCGACCTGCAGATAGACGGCCGTTTTGATCCTTTGCCCCTGCAGCAGCTGCAGTTGAGTGCAGAAAAAGTTATCTGGAATGAAGCATATGTGGCTATGGGCGTAACGGATGCAAAGGGGTTGCGGGATGAACTCCAGTTGAAATGGAATGATTCCATGTATACCTTAAATCCGTCGCGCTTCGATACAGGGTTTTTGAAGGAAGGTTTTTCTACCCCGGTCTCCATAGCACCTGGAGAAACAATCACGTTTTCTGCACAGGTAAAACTACAGGGGTCAGGTGAGTTGTTGTTTTTGCCTACCGGAAAATCGACTGATGTAAAACTAAGTTCCGTTTGGAAAGAGCCCAGTTTTTCGGGAGCTACATTGCCGGATTATACACTCAGTAGTGCTGGCTTTACAGCACAGTGGAAAAGTATGGCCCATACACGCAATTTTCCCCAGGCCTGGAAAAATCAAACCTATCAGTTGCAGTCTGCAGCAATGGGCGTAAATCTTTTTATACCGGTAAATGGCTATCAGAAAACCATGCGTTCTGTTAAGTATGCATTGTTATGTATTGTACTCACGTTTGCCGCATTCTTTTTGGTGGAAACGGCCGGCAAACGTTCGGTGCATCCATTGCATTATGGACTGGTGGGTGTGGCGCTTATTCTTTTTTATACCCTGCTGCTTTCCGTTTCGGAATATGCGGGTTTCGATACGGCATATATAGTGGCAGCCGCAGCTACAATCGGGTTAATCACCCTGTTTTTGAAATCTGTGTTACAATCGGGCCGGTTGGCCGCAATAATGGCGTTTGTGCTGGCGCTTCAGTACGGATATATTTTCGTGGTATTGCAACTGCAGGATAGTGCATTGCTGGTAGGCAGTATTGGATTATTTGTGGTGCTGGCAGTGATCATGTATTTCTCACGCAGAATAAAATGGTAGATTCCGGGGCTATACTGAAAGGCGGTAATGGCTACATTCGGATTTTAGCCCGGTTTAGCTCTCTATTGAAACTCTTTATCTGTGGTACTCGGTGTTTTCAGCGGGCAAAGTTTCCCGCAGATGGCGCAGAGTACCGCAGATAAATCTTTGAGAAAAATACAATGATGGTACTTCGGGTGTGGCGGCAAAAAGAGGGAATTAAGCGCATATACGAAGCAGGGGTACAATTTTTTGCGGGTCGTAAACAATTCGATCATTTCCCATTTAACCGCTCGGTCAGAAACTTCGGACCGAAACTTCTGGACAGCACCCTATTCGTCATTGCAACAGTAAAGCGTTTCGGATAAAACTATTCTCTTTTATTTTCTCCGGACAACAGTGATTTTCAAATCGCCAAATTTTCGAATCATTGAACTGGGGTTTTGATCAATAAAAAGAGGCTGTCTCTACTTTTGAGACAGCCTCTTTTTATTGGTATAAATTTTATCAGAAATCAAATCCCATGGCAAAGTACCATTTGGGTTTGTTACGGAATACGCCATTCATTTCCCATGCAGCATCCACACGTATGAAATAACCCAGCAGGGTAGAGCGGGCGCCAAAACCATAGCCGCCGGCAAAGGGACCAAGACCGCCAGCTTTAAATCGAACGCTGGGAGTATTGGGATTGTTGGGGTCATTGTAAAAGTTTTGCGGACGCTGGATGTTTTTAAGATCACCAGCCCAGGCTGTACCGAAATCAACAAACTGCACCAGCTGGAAGTTGCGTAAAAAGGCATTGTTGATGGGTTTGTTGAAGAAGGTGGTGAAAACCGGTACGCGGATTTCACTATTCAGCACAACGGCATTATTGCCGTTGGCGACATTCTGGTTAAAGCCGCGCACATTCACAGCAAGCGACTGATAAGTATATGGCTCGGTAGGAATGTTGCCATTGTTGAATTTTGGATTAAACCAGTTGTCTACGCCGCCCAGGTAATAGATTACCTTCTGGTCGCCGAAGGAGAAATCGCCGGCAGCCCGTACCGCCCAGATCAGGTTGCGGTAGATGGGCAGGTAGTGACGGGCATCCACACCCAGATTAAACATGAATTTACCATCTGTGTTACGTTTGGCCATCTGGGTAAACCAGTCAGCAAAGATTTTGTAACGCAGGCCATGCCAGATATTGGAGGCGGGGTTGAGGGTGTTGTCGTATACGTATTCGAGGCTAAACTGGCCATAAGTCAGCTTATTGTCGGGTACTTCGGCAGACGCGGGATCAATCGCTCCCAGCACCTGGCGGTCGAAGCGGGGGCCAATAGTAGCGCGCAGGCTACGGATACGGTCGAGCGGATAGCGCAGCCGTGCGAGGTAGTAGTTGGAGAACTCTTTACCCGGGTAGCCTGCACCACCAACATCAAAGGTTACCGAGTTGCTGCTACGGAAATACGTGAATCCCCAGTCGAGCCGTTTACGCAGGTTATAAAATTCAAAAAGTACATCGTTGTCTCGAAGATTGGGTGCAATGCGAATACCTCCGGTAAATTTCACATCTTCCATCAGATCGGAAGTGCCTACACGGATAAGGCCATTGAAATCTGAACCGTTTGAGAGCTGTATAGGGCCATATCCACCCCCGTACGGCTGAAACTTATTAACAGCCAGTACTGAGTTGTTGAAACCTGTTACCGCATAATCTGCAAAAAATTTGGGTGGGCGGTATTCATACAGTTTGGCTTTGCGAAGTGGTGTTTCTTTCTCCACTGCTGTGGTGCTTACTACTTCTCCTACCTTGCTGTCTGTTTTTTCTTCTTCGAATTCGCTCTGGAAGAAATTGTCTTTTCGTTTGGTACTGTCAGGTACATTGCCGGAAGGGGCATTGATGACGGGTCTGAACGATTTTTTCCGGTCGTTGTCCATCACCTGTTTCATATACTCTGTGGGGCGGGCATTGATGTTACGGCGGCGCAGGGTATTTTCATCGACCCGCAACCGGTACAACAGTTTTACATCACCCAGTTTTACCACCTCGCTTACCTGCTGGTTGTCGCCGGCGGTACGGGTTTCGAGCAGGCTGCTCTGGTAGTTGGTGAGTGAAAAAACATACGCTGAATCGTTGGTAACGGAGATGTAACCGACCGAATCGATATCGGTTTTACCCCATTCATTGAGTACACTGTCTACTTCTGCCAGCGGCGGATTACGTAATACTTCATCGCCAATAAAAATCAGGGTATCCAGTCCGGCACGTTCTGTACGGAAGAAACCTGCATACCGGTTATTGATACCGTTTTCATCGCTCACAAAAGTGAAGTGAGAACTGTTGTATTGTGAGGGGAAACGGGCGTTGCCGTATTTGAGTGAGGTGAGCTGCGATATTTGTTTGAAATCTGATTTGTTCCAGTTGTCAACCAGGAATATGTTGAAGTGCTGGCCAGGTAAAGAGTCTTCTGTGCTGGCTGCCTGTGCCGTGGGGCGGTTACTGGAATAGATAATACCTGTTTTGTTGGGGAACGCTACAAACGCAGGATCCAGGTCGTCATACACATCATTCGTGATCTGGTCATAACTCTGCTTGTCGAGTTTGTAAACAAAAATATCGGTCTGACCACTGCGAATGGCGCTCAGGAGCAGTGTATTGTTGTCGAGCATATATTTCATATCCTGCACCTGGTCAAACATGGGCAGTTCCTGTTTCATGATGCGTACCCGGCGTACGGCATCGTATACAAACAGGTTAAGTTTTCCCTGTTGTGAATACAGCACGGCAATTCGGGTGCCTTTGCCATCCCATGCAATAATGGGATAGTTGGGATTTTTTTCATCTTCTCTTGAGCGATGGCCGAAACGTAACAGGACTTTACGGTTCACAAAATTCTCATTGAGCACAACAGAGTAGATGCCCTGTTTGAATTCTACGACCACATAGGTGAAGCTTTTGGGATTGGGATTGGCATTGAAGCGGATGAAATCTTTTTTGCCAATCACCTCGCTTACGCCCAGTTGTCCCTTGGGGGCATTGCGGCGGCCGCGAATGTCTTTATAATACTGCTGAGGCATGTCGTTCATGAATTGCTTCAGCAGGTCCTTAAATTTCATCTTGGCCAACTTCTGAGAGGCATTGTTGAGATTGCGGTAAATACGTGCCAGGTAGAGGAAATAAGTGACTTTGTTTTTGCCATATTTGTCGGCAATGTATTTCCAGAAAGCATGACCGGCGAGATTGGGTTTGGCAAATGCAAAATGGTAAAACGTACGATAGGTGCCGGCCAGCATTACACCGCGAAGTTCATCGTCGAGGGCGGGGCTCCAGTTTTCGGCAGCATATTCCACATATCCGTCAGTCAGCCATTTGGGGAGGTCAAGAAGGGCCTGGTTGGCAGCGAATTCGCCCAGGTCATCGCCAAAAAGCTGGTTGTCTACAAGCACTTTGGCAAGGCCCTGGCGGATCTGGCGGCGCAGGTTATCGTGATTGCCATCAAAGTAGACCAGCATTTTATTGTTGACCAGTTTGGTTACACCGCCTGTATTTTGCCAGTCAAGGGCGAGGCCGATGTTAGACTGCTGCATTTCATCAAAATTGTTGTATACCACAATGTTGATGCGGCGTTGCAGGGCTTCTTCCACAAACTCTTCAATGCCGGGCAATTCCATTTCTGCAATCTGGGTCACATATTTACCCAGTCCGAGGCCATCTTCACTGAAATAGGTATTGAAGTTTTCTGTCTGGTAATACCTCCATTTGAATTTTTGGTATTGCACCCGGTTTTTACCAAACTCTACCGTACTCACCTGCGCACCGGCCATCATCCAGGTTCCACACAGAAAGCAGCCAATCAGGCCTAATTTTATTTTCCTCATATAATCGTTTGCTGTTTCTTAATCAGTTTAAATCGTTGTTTTTGGATTCAGTGTTGCCGCAGTTGCCTGGTTGGTTTAAACTTTATCTTTGGCGCTGTTGTCAGCAGGGGCTGAGCAGCTTACAAATTTACCGGAAACGAGTCTATATTTAAAAATACGAAAAACCCATCATGTTAACTGTTAAGACGTTCACTTTTAACCCCGTTCAGGAAAATACATACCTGTTATATAACGATCAGGGCGACTGTTGCATTATAGACCCGGGATGCTATTTTGACGAAGAAAAGAACAGGCTGCGGCAGGCTATTGAAAATGCCGGGTTAAGACCGGTATTGCTGCTCAATACGCACTGCCACCTCGATCACGTATTTGGCAATCAGTTTGTAGCCGATACCTGGGGTTTGCAGCCACATATCCACGAAAAAGAACGCCCCGTACTGGATCGTGCTGCAGAAGCCGGTCTGCGCTGGCAGCTGCCTTTTGTAAACTATACCGGTCCCGTGCACCTGCTCGAGGCTGGTGACCTCGTCAAACTTGGCGGCGACAGCATGAGCGTGCTGTTCACTCCCGGGCATTCACCCGGCAGCATCTCTTTCCATAACGCGGCTCAGCATTTTGTAATCGGCGGTGACGTATTGTTTCAGGGCAGTATAGGCCGTACCGACCTGCCGGGCGGAGACTATGATACGCTTATTGACAGTATAAAAACACAATTGCTGCCATTGCCCGATGATACAATCGTCTATTCTGGTCACGGGCCAGCCACTACCATTGGCCGCGAACGGCGTAACAATCCTTTTTTGCAGGATTAGTTTAATTGTTTGATTGTTATTTATTTAGTGCTTTTTCTACCGCAGGAACCTGCCTATGAGGGGTAGTTTCTGAAACTCCTTTTTTTCTACATTGAGTATAAACCAGGTGAACAGGGCCAGCAATGCTGTGGCAAATCCGTAATTAAAATACGGGCTGCTGATCCAGTAAGTAAGTAGCAGGTGAATCCAGTATAGCAGTAATACGATCACCATATAGGCTACCAGTTTTTTCCAGGCGTAGGGAATCCGGTATTCCCGCTGGCCCCAAACAAATGAAATCACCATCATGGAACCATAGCAGAAAAATGTAGCCCAGGCGCAGGCCATATAGCCGAAACGGGGTATAAACAGATAGTTGATCAGTATGGTGATGCCAGCACCGATGAGAGTAATACTAGCCCCGGCCCGGGTTTTATTGGTGAGTTTATACCAGATGCTCAGATTATAATAGATGCCCAGAAACATATTGGCAAAAAGCAGGATCGGAACCACCTTTAAACCTTCCCAGTATACTTTCTGACCCAGGAAATGTTTCCAGATATCGAGGTAGAGGGTCACAACGAGAAACATGCCGCAGACAGCAATGACAAAGAATTTCATAACCCGGGCGTAAGTGCGTTGCGGATTTTCGCCCTGAGCCTGCTTGAAGAAAAAGGGTTCGGCGCCCAGCCTGAAGGCCTGCACAAAAAGAGTAATGAGGATAGAGAGTTTATAGCAGCCGCTATAGATGCCCACTTCTGTTTTGGAATCGGCAGCGGTGGACCACCATTCCAGCATAAAACGATCAAGCGTTTCGTTGATCATACCGCCAAAACCTGCAATGACCAGCGGCAGGGAATAGATCATAATCTCCTTCCACAGAGCGGTATTGAATTTCCATTTAAAGGACGAAAACTCTTTCCACAGCAGGATAAAGGTGAAAATGGACTGGGCAAGATTGGCAATCAGAATATAGGTAATGGCATTGTCTTTTTTGTAAAATGCAGCGATGGCGCCGTCAGGGTTTTTGGCAACCAATGCCGGGCAAACACTCAGAAAAAAGATGGTGAGGCCAATATTGATAATAATGCCGGCGATGCGTACAAAGGCGTATTTGATGGGACGGCCCTGCTGCCGTAGCCGGGCAAATGAGATAGTGGTCAGCGCATCGAAACCGATGATAAAAGCGGCCAGTGTAATATAATTGGGGTGATCTTCTACGGCGGTGAGACTGGCCAGGGTGTTGCGGAAAAGCAACATCGTGCCGGTAAAAGTAATCGTACTTACCAGCAGCGAAATAGTGATGGTACTGTAAACGTCCTCTGCCTGGTCTTTGCGCTGGATGTATCGGAAATAGGCTGTCTCCAGGCCATAGGTAAAAAGGATATTCAGAAAGGAAATGAGGGCATAGATAAGACTCATTTCCCCATAAACACTGGTAAAAAGGGTGCCGGTGAGATACGGAGTGAGCAGATAATTGAGAAAACGGGCGGCAATGGAACTTGCCCCGTACCAAAATGTTTGTCCTGCCAGTTGTTTTATTCCGCTCAAAAGAATACTGATTTCCGTACAAATGTAACGGCTACCTGTTCAAAAACCGAATTATTACCTGTTCTGCTCTTCCGGTAGCCATGCAACCGTTTTAGCCTTTCTGCTATCTTTGATGAAAATTCACAATATGAGAGTCGTACTGTTATTGCTGCTGGCAGCCTTTATGTGGCCTGCCGGTTCGTTTGCCCAGGCTTATGAAAGCCAGCTGACCTATGAGAAAAAGAAGCAAAAAGCCATGAGCATGGATTATAACTTTTCGCAGGAGGCTGTGGAGAATGCGATTGTTAAGAAGATTGAAGATATGGGCACTCTTGGTAAAGTACAGAAGGGACTTTTTAATAAGGATAAAGGGTTTATTGTTTTTAAAGATGCGGTAATCAGTGATGTGAGCGATGAGCGGATGGATTATATCATTAAAGTGGATCGTAAGAGCCGGAAGGAAAAAGATGCGTCCTCTCTTTCGATTATCATAAATAAAGACGGCCAGGATGCGCTTCCGGCCATGGATGCCGCGTCAATAGGAAAAGTGAAAGCATTTCTCAGCAATCTCTACCCGGATATTGAAGAAGCTAACCTCGAGCTTCAGATTAAATCGCAGGATGAGGTAGTAGTAAAGGCCGAGAAAAAATTTAAAGACCTGCAGGACGAAAAAGCTGATCTGGAAAAAAAGCTGAAGAAAAACCAGGAAGACCTGGAACGCCAGCAGAAGGAAATTGAGAATCAACGAGCCTCACTTGACCTGCTGAAAGGAAAACGCAAAGTACCTGCAGCATCCAATCCCTGATCTGTAATCAGGGTTTGCCCAGGGCAGGATCTTTCAAAAAAGCTGAGTCGGTGAGTGTGCGCAAAAAGCGGATCAGCTGATTGGTTTCGGTGGTGCTGGTGGTAATGCCACCAGCTACCAGCGGATCTACGTTTGGTCCGGCCTGTACGCCGCTACGGTAATGGCTGATGCACTGGGCAAGGGTATTAAAACGTCCGTCATGCATATAATTGGACGATACATCCACATTTCTTAAGGTTGGTACTTTGAAACGGAGTGAATCCTCTGCCAGGCCGGTAATACGCATACGTCCATAGTCGTTGAGCAGCGGATCGACCGGCAGGCCGATATTGCGATAGCTGTAATCGGTAAATAATGGCTCCGGATGGCAGGTGGCGCATTTGGCTTTGTAGAGCTGGTAGCCGGCCTCTTCATCGGCGGTGAAATTCAGTACTCCTTTTTTATAGCGATCATACCGTGAATTGCCCGATACCAGGGTGCCGGTAAACTGCTCCAGTGCCTTCAGGATATGATCGGGGGTGATGAATTCTGTGCGAAAAACTTTTTTGAACATCTTCCTGTACGCTGCATCGCTTTGCAGTTTATTCATGACACCCTGAAAGCTTTCGGCCATTTCGATATGGCCCGTTATAGGTTGTACGGCTTCGGAATACAATGAGTTGAATTCCCCATCCCAGTGAAAGCGATCCTGCCAGGCCAGGTTGAATAAAACCGGTGCATTGCGGAGCGTATGCGAGCCGTTGTACCCATGGCTGCGATCGTGCTCATAGGTGCCAAAACCGGCAATCTGCTGGTGGCAGGAGGCACAGGGATAAAGACCGTCTTTGGAGAGGCGGCCATCATAAAAAAGTTTTTTTCCGAGAGCGATACCTTCTTCACTAAGCGGGTTGTCTGCAAAACTGTTGAGTGGTTGCGGAAATCCATCCGGCACCGGTAAGGAGAGCAGGTGCAGATTGTTGGGGTTGTCGTTTTTGCGGCAGGAGCCCAGCACACGTGACAGCAGCACCAGGCTGCCAAAGGCAATAATCAGGATGGTGAGTTGTCGCTTCATCGATGTTTCGTCAGTGTTATAAATCTCCCGGTCTCCATTTGCGGCGGGAGGATTTGCGGTCTGCATTTTTTTGTTTTGACTCCTTTCGCCGCTCTTTCGCTGCCTTGCTGATATGGGTAGCGATCCGTATTTTTTTCTTCTTCAGTGCCGAAGCCACCAGTTGATTTATTTTCTCCACTACTTCTTCCTTGTTGCCCAGTTGGGTTCGCTCCGTTTGCGATTTTACCTGCAGCAATCCTTCTGCCGTAATACGATTGGCCAGGCGGGTCAGCACCAGTTGCTTTTGCTCATCTGTAAGCAGGGTAGAGTCCATTACCGACCAGCTGCCGATCACGGCAGTCTCTACTTTATTTACATTCTGCCCGCCCTTACCTCCGCTGCGGGTTGTTTGAAACTGTATTTCTTTTCTCAGATCAATCATATGTATAACGCCAAAAACACTTCCCTATTTTTGCTGCTTAAAGGTACAACTTATGCGTGTTGTGATACAAAGAGTGAGCCGTGCCAGTGTAACAGTTGATGAAAAAGTTACCGGAGCGATCAATACCGGGCTACTCGTATTGGTAGGAATTGAAGATGCCGATGGACCCGAAGACCTGCAATGGCTGAGCAGTAAAATTGTGCAGATGCGGATATTTAATGATGCAGACGGCGTCATGAATCTTTCGCTGCAGGATGTAAAGGGAGATTTGCTGCTCGTGAGTCAGTTTACCCTCCATGCTTCTACCAAAAAAGGGAACAGGCCATCGTATATACAGGCCAGTAAGCCGCCGGTTGCCATCCCTCTGTATGAACAGTTTATTGCGCAGCTGGAAAAGGACCTGGGCAAGCCCATACAGACCGGCATATTTGGGGCCGATATGAAAGTTGAATTGGTCAATGATGGTCCGGTGACCATCTGGATGGATACTAAAAACAAATAAACCGGGCAGGCCCGGTTTATTTGTTTTACGCGGAACGGCAACCCTTACAGCGCCACCCCGATTTTTTCTGAATAGGATTTGCCATCAGCCATACGGATCATCATAAAATAGGCAGATGCATTGACGCTGATCCTGAATTGGTATGATGCGGCATTAATATCTTTTTGCTCCAGTACCCGGTGACCTCCGCTGGTCCAGACCATGACCGAGAGAATATTGGTTGTATTACTGCGTATGGTGATCTGTTTACCTGCTGTGAGCAGCTTATAAGGTTTGGCTTTAACCACACTGTCTTTGGCGGGTTTATAAACCGGCTGGGCCACGATACTGCCGAGAGGCAATAGCAGGCAGGCGCAGATAATAAAATAGAACCGGGCGGCTGGTGTCATAGAATAACTTGAATGATTCGGTAAAAGCTTATGTCTTCATCAAACTCTTTCGAGCAGGGCAGTTAGCAGGGCGGATTGGGAATGGGAGTGGATAACGGCAAGAATCGTGCTATATTGCAAAAAAACTGTAAAAATATTTTTTATGACTATTCAGGATGCGCAGCAGCAGGTTGATCAATGGATCAAAACAACAGGTGTTCGCTACTTTGGTGAGCTGACCAACATGGCCATCCTGACGGAAGAAGTGGGGGAACTGGCCCGAATTATGGCCCGCCAGTATGGGGAGCAATCCTGGAAACCAGCTGATAAGCAAAAAGATCTGGCCGATGAAATGGCGGATGTATTGTGGGTACTTATTTGCCTGGCCAATCAGACCGGGGTAGATCTTACACAGGCCCTGGAGCGGAATTTTGAAAAGAAAAATCTCCGTGATGCAGACAGGCACAGGAATAATCCGAAGTTGTAGCAAAGGTTTAAAGGGTATAAAAGTATAAAGTGTTTAAAGCGTTTTGCTGTCAACTCTCCACTGTGCAATGTCAACTATTCTGGCATAGTTTTTTTTCGTATTCAACATGACTTTCAGAAAAGCATGGTGTATCATCCGCGATTCTTTTGTTGATTTTTTTCAAAGCCGCGTACTTAAATTAAGTGCGGCACTGGCTTACTATACCGTGTTTTCGCTGCCGGGGCTTATTATCATCGTGATATGGGTGAGTGATATTTTCTGGGGCGAGCAGGCGGTGGAGGGAACGGTATATGGCCAAATAGCCGGACTGGTAGGGCAGGATGCGGCCCTGCAGATACAGGCTACCATCCGCAATGCCACGCTCTCGCCCGAGAGCAGTTTTGCTACGGTGATAGGCCTGGGCACCCTGATCCTGGGTGCAACCAGTATTTTCAGTGAGATACAGGACTCTATCAACCTTATCTGGCGGTTGCGGGCCCGGCCGCGCAAAGGCCGCGGTTGGCTCAAGATGATTCTTAACAGGTTATTGTCTTTTTCCATCATTGTATCGCTGGGATTCCTGATGCTGGTATCACTTATTATCAATGGAGCCATGGACGCCTTTATCAACCGGCTCACAGAAGTTTTTCCCGAAACAGAAGTGATAGTGGCCTATGTGTTTAATCTGCTGTTGAATTTTGCAGTGACTACTTTTTTATTCGGGCTAATTTTCAAAGTGCTGCCCGATGCCCGTATTCAATGGCGGCATGTACGTGCGGGAGCCATTGCTACGGCAGTATTGTTTATGGCGGGCAAATTTCTGATTGGTTATTACCTGGGACATAGTCGCATGTCGTCGGCATACGGGGCTGCCGGCTCGGTGATCGTGATCCTGCTGTGGGTATATTATTCGGCTATCATACTTTATTTTGGCGCCTGTTTTACCCGTGCTTTTGCCATTCATACCGGATCGCATATTTATCCCAACCAATATGCCGTATGGATAGAGCAGGTAGAAGTAGAGTCGACCACTACATTGCAGGAGCAGCCGGCAGCAATAAATGCAGAGGGTCATACTACCTCAGCGGCCGATCACGGAGCTACCAGCCGATAGCCAATGCCGCGAACGTTCATAATGGAAACAGCCGGATCGGCAGACAGATACTTGCGCAGGCGGGTGATAAATACATCGAGGCTGCGGCCGGTAAAGAAATCATGCTGTCCCCATATTTTCAGTAAAAGATGCTGGCGCTCCACGGTTTGGTTCTTATGACCAGCCAGCAGTTGCAGCAGGGCTGCCTCGCGTGAAGTGAGCTGCGTCTGTTTTGTTCCAAACAGCAACAGTCCGCTATGCGGAGTGAACGTGTATTTACCGAATTGATATTTTTCCTGTGGTGGCTGATCAAACAGGTGCCGTTGCGGATTAAGCAATGCCCTGATCCGTATCACCAGCTCTTCGAGGCTGAAAGGCTTGCGCAGGTAATCGTTGCCTCCACTTTCAAATCCCTGTACCACATCCTGTGGCAATGAGCGGGAGGTAAGGAAAATGACAGGTATCTGCAGGTTGTCGTTGCGGATCTGCCTGGCCAGTTCAAAGCCATCCCCATCGGGCAGCATTACATCCAGTATGACCAGGTGTGGTTTTAATGAATAATAGGTCTCCAGGCCTGTGCTTTTAAGAGCACAAATTGTGACCTCAAACCCGCGTATGCCCAGGCTTTCCTGTATAATAGTGGCCAGGTTGGCTTCGTCTTCAACAAGCAGTATGCGTGTGGGGATCGTACTCATGCCGGAATGATCATAGTAAAAGTAGTGCCACGTTGTTGTGAACTGATTACACTGCATTGGCCCCGATGTGCTTCAATTACCTGTTTTACATAATAAAGTCCGAGGCCGTATCCTTTTACAGCATGCCGGTTGCCCTGTGGCACACGAAAGAATTTTTCAAAAATATGGGGCAGATATTTTTCCGGAATTCCGTTGCCATCGTCGGTGACGGTTAGTGTGACGCGCTCCTCATTTGTATCCAGGCTGATCATTACTTTCACCGGATTTCCCCCATATTTTACCGCATTATCAATCACGTTGTTGAGGGCGTTTTGCAGATGCAGCCGATCTCCTGTAACCCAAACGGCTCCGCCGGGAGTATTGAAAGAAATATGGAGCCTGCTGCCTGCGGCCAGTTCCTGCGCTGCCATTACTTCCTCTATCAGCTGAAGCAGGTTGAACCGCTCCTCCCGTAATTGTAAACCCGACTGGTCGTAGAGGCTGCTTTGCAGAACCTCCTGTATGAGCGAAGAGAGCCGGTCGAGTTCCTGCCGTGCAATCCCCAGATAGCGCTGTGTACGTGCCGGATCGGCCAGGCCGTCGAAATGTGTGAGTGATTCAATGGCGCCCGATACGGTGGCTACCGGCGTTTTTAGTTCGTGTGTTATATTGCTGATGAAATCATTTTTGATTTCACTGAGTTTCTTCTCCCGCCGCAGCAGGGTAATAAGATAATAAAAGGAGTAACTGATGGCCAGGAGCAAAACGACGGCGCCCAGCAGCATCCATTTCAACCGGTTGAGAATAAAGGCGGGTGATGTATCGAAAACTGCGCGCACATAATTTTTCCCAGGTTCCTGTTTAAAGGTGGTAAATGAGCGGCTGGCTACCTGATTTCTGCCGGCAATACCCGGAGGTAAAACAGACTGATCGAGCAGGCTGTCTTTATCCGCATAATAAAAATGAAAGGGGACGGATGCATTTCTTTTCTCCAGTTCTGCCGCCAGCAGCGGGCGAAGGCGTGCCGTATCAAAAGTCCATTCTTTAACAAGCGTATTTGCATAATTACCCAGGTGCTGGGTATAGTAATAGATGGTATGCTCTTCCAGGTTTTCTTTTCTGTAAGAATGTGCAAGATGCCGCGCCGTTTCGATATATACGCTATCCAGTGGTTGTGAGATTGGCAGGTCAATAGCCTGCAGGGATAGTTCAAAACGGTCTGTTGTGTCGATCATTGACCGGATGCGATAGATTGTGTGGTTGAACTTTTCTGACCATCTGCTGCTGATCCGGATCTTGCTGGTGTCTGTCAGGTACCGGAACATCAGTTTTTCGAGCGTATCGCAGCGCAACAGGAATTCCCGCTTTACTGCATCTTCATAAGCCAGGTTAAGGTCTTTGCGTAAGCGCTCGCGGCTGGCATTATAAAACTGGTACAGCCAGACTCCCTGCAGCAGGGTGAAGCCAAACAGAATGACTCCGCAGATCAGCACTATGATACGCCCCTGTTTTTTCATCTGCTCAAAAATAGGCGGACGTCTCCGGATTGCCGGTATCGCTTAACATAAATTAACAGAGACTAACAGGTGCCTTAACCCGTTAAGTGCTTGCCAGCCGGTTTTTTTGTATAAAAAAGAAAGTATGCGTAGAATATGTTTTTCTATCCTGAGTATGCTGGCGATATTGACCAGTAAAGCTCAATCCATCGATCTGCAGGAGGCCTTCCCTGATTTTATTATCCGCAATCTCGTAAATGCGCCAGTCAAAGAAGTGGATGTCTATAAACAAACCGACCGGTTTATCATTCTCAATTTCTGGGGTACCTGGTGTGCACCCTGCCTGCCGGAGATGGATTCGCTGCGCGAAATTCAGCAACGCTTTGGGAAAGACTTGCGGGTAATAGCCCTGGCGAATGACAACGAAAAAAGGGTACAAAACTACCTGGCAAAACGGCCCACTGGTGTATGGATAGCGGCAGACACCAGTTTCTATCTGTATAAACAATTTGGGTTTACCTATGTAGGGCAGTCGGCGATTCTCGACCGTCAGCGCCGGGTGATCGGCCTGGTCCGTACAGATTCTATCAACACCGCATTTATTCAGAAAATGCTGAGAGGGGAGAAATTGACGGCTAGCGGCGAGCGAAGCAAAGGGGTGGCCGCTGCTACTGATGACAATGATTTTTACCGGCTCGACAGCACCTTGCAAACCCATCTGTCCTTAATGTCTTATGTGCCCGGCAAGCGGGCGATGAGCCGCATTTATCCAAAGGGGCCATTCAAAGACCGGCGGATCACATTTTTTAATGTTGCGGCTACTGCGATGTATAAAACTGCTTTTGGTATTACGTCTCAAAATCAGGTAGCTTATGAGTTTGATGAAAAAAAAGAAAATGACTACAGTAACAAGGGCAATCTGTATTGTTTCGATATGCTGGTGGCCCCAGGTCAGGAAGACAGCCTGCTGATCCTGATGCAGCAGCGGTTAAATATACTGCTGCCTGTAAAGGCTCGCCTGGTAAAGAAGCTAATGCCGGTATATGTATTGCGTGCGACAGATGCGGCCAGCTGGAAAAACTCTGCAGCAGCCGAAAGCTCCTGGGGGTTCAGCGGACGTGGATTTGAGGGCACTGCCATACCAATCAAAAACTTTGTCGATTATCTGGCCAACGAGTTGCCGCTCCCAGTTGTGGATGAAACAGGTTTGCAGGGTAAGTATGATATACGTACGGAAAATGTATTGCGTACAGAGGAAGAAGTAAAAGCTGCCGTACAGAAACTGGGGCTCACCCTCGAAAAAACGGAACGCGAAATAGATCAGCTGATACTTTATAAGCCATGATAACAGCTGTTAGCTCCGGCCGGACGGGCATTTTACGGCATAAGCCAGTATTTGTATATCTGTAAAGTGCCCGTTTCGGCTTATTTTTGCCGCCACTATGGCAAACGACACCAATAAGTTTCAGGCGATTATTTCGCACTGCAAAGAGTACGGTTTTATTTTTCCCAGCAGCGAGATCTATGACGGTCTGCAGGCGGTATACGATTACGGCCAGATGGGAAGTGAACTGAAGAAAAACATCAAGGATTACTGGTGGAAAAGCATGACCCAGCTGCAGGATAATATTGTGGGGGTTGATGCGGCCATCTTTATGCATCCTACTACCTGGAAGGCATCCGGGCACGTTGACAACTTCAACGATCCCATGATTGATAATAAAGACAGCAAGAAGCGGTATCGTGTAGATCACCTGATTGAAGCGCATGCAGAGGGGCTTAAAACTGAAGGCAAAGAGGCGGAAGCAGATGCGTTGCTTTCTGCTATGGATGCCCTGCTGGCAAAGGATGACTTTGCATCCCTTAAAAAACTTATCGAAGATAATAAGGTGAAGTGTGCCATTAGTGGCACCAGCAACTGGACAGATATCCGCCAGTTTAACCTCATGTTTGCTACCGAGTTTGGTTCTACTGCCGCTTCAGACGAAGAAGATAATAAGGTATACCTGCGGCCCGAAACGGCTCAGGGCATTTTTGTAAACTTTCTGAATGTGCAGAAGACCGGCCGGATGAAGATCCCCTTTGGTATTGCCCAGATCGGCAAGGCTTTCCGTAATGAGATCGTGGCCCGCCAGTTCATTTTCCGGATGCGTGAATTTGAGCAAATGGAGATGCAGTTTTTTATCCGTCCCGGCACGCAGAAAGAATGGTATGAGTTCTGGAAAGCGGAAAGGTTGAAATGGCACCAAAGCCTGGGAATTCCTGTAGAAAAATATCGTTATCATGATCATGTAAAACTGGCGTTTTACGCAGATGCTGCCTGCGATATCGAGTTTGAGTTTCCTTTTGGCTTCAAGGAGCTGGAAGGGATCCACAGCCGTACCGATTATGACCTGCGCCAGCATCAGGAGTACAGCAAGAAGAAGCAACAGTATTTTGATAATGATGTGGACCCTGCCACGGGCAAGCCTTACGGCAATTACATTCCCTATGTGATTGAAACATCCATTGGCCTCGACCGTATGTTCCTGGCCGTGATCAGCCAGGCCTATGAAGAGCAGGATCTGAGTACGGCTGAAAAAGCAGACAGCCGCGTAGTGCTGAAACTGCCTGCCGGTCTGGCACCTATCAAGCTGGCCGTATTACCCCTTACCAAGAAAGATGGGTTGCCGGAGATCGCAGAGGATATTATCAGCCAGTGCAAGCCTCATTTCCGTTGTTTTTATGAGGAAAAGGATTCAATCGGCAGGCGATATCGCCGAATGGATGCGCTGGGCACTCCCTTCTGTGTGACAGTTGATCACCAGACCAAAGAGGATAATACCGTAACTATCCGCTATCGCGACAGTATGGAGCAGGAGCGGATTCCCATTTCGCAGATACGTGAGAAAGTGGCAGCAGCCATTCAGTTGTAAATATTTTTCCGAAGAATGAGAAAGGCCCGCTTAGCGGGCCTTTTGCTTTAACAATATTTTTACATTTCGACGTAAATATCAATTGGCGGAAAACTGCCGCAGGTGGTGGTCAAGATGTTTCCACATCATTTTACCCCATTGCTCCGGCGTAAAATGGCCAAAGGCCGGATGAGGGTATTTGCCGGCTACTCCCGGACCAGCTTCCTGAAATTTCCTGACGAGGGCGATGAGCTGAGTACGTTCCTGCTCAAACTGCCGTTCATCTTTTATGATAAATTGCGGACTGGTGGGCATGCCGTGCCGCCACATTTTATTATTATACAGCATGGACTTGAAAGCCCAGGCAAACCAGCGGATGGGAATCATGGGTTTTAACGGTTTATCACTCAGGGGTACCTTGAAGGCTACGCTGCAGTGAGCCAGCATCTGCGATACATCCATCTTCCCCCATTGACGGACAGACGCTGTGCTTAATGATTGCAGACGGTCCACAATGTTGTCGCAGACATCTTTCTCAAACAGGTTTTTTACTTCAATAGTCATGTAATAGACAGTTTTTAGGTCAGGGCGCTAATGTCCGGATTAATCCGGTCTTTGGGGAACGATTTTCCACAAAATGTATTCAACTGTATTTAACCGGTAAATAAATGCACAAAAGACCAGATGAGTCGTTGACCTTTCTGTTGACGCAGACGTTGCACTATATTAAAAAAAGGTTACTAACCGTATAGTTCCTGATGAATGGCCTTGCGGTCATAGCCGAGTGCCATGATCCGTTGTTTGGCTTCATCGATCATATTTTTCCAGCCGCAAAGAAAGAAATAAGCGGGTGGGGGTATCATTTGTTCCGGATTCTCAGCCGAGCGCACAGTTTTAGCCCGGCAGATATCTTCGTATACCTGGTGTACATAGCCCATGCGGACCAGGTGATCGTAGTTGCCAGGTTCTTCGCGCGAATAGGTGGTGATGTATTCGAAACTGCCCACATTGCGGGTCAGTTCTTTTAGTTCAGGTGCATAGAGCGCATCACCGAATTTGCGGCAGCCAAATATGAGATAAATATGCTGATGGGGAATGTTGTTGTTCAAAACATGGTGTGCCATTGACCGGAAAGGGGCTACTCCGGTACCTGTACAGATAAAAAACAGATCGCGGTCAATAGGATCGGGTAATGTAAAAACGCCCTGCGGTCCACGCAGTGTTAATTCGCTGCCAACCACTACGTTATTAAATAGCCAGGTGGTGCCGGCACCGCCTTCCAGCAATACGATCACCAGTTCAAATACATTCGTTCCGTCGGGCCAGCTTGCAATGGAGTAGCTGCGCCAGCGTCTTGCGGGTTTTTCATGAATAGGCAGATCCAGTGTTACAAACTGACCAGGTTGAAAATCGAAGGAGCTGAGTTCGGGCACTTCTATCCAGTATCTTCTTGTACTAGGTGTTTCGTCAATAATGCGTATCACCTTTCCGGTGCGCCATGGTTGAACAGGCATAGCAAGCGATTTAAAATGTGGTTAAAATTCCGCTCTCCCCTACAAGATAGTTTATTAATGCTTTCTCTAATGTAAAATGAGTTTTCCACATAAAAAAGTGGCTGGCATGGTACTTGTTTTTTCATTACTGCTTTTGCACCGAATGCCCATCGCTCAGGGTATATTTTTCTTAACTATAAAAATTTGCACGATGAAAAAGAGAATGTTTACAACTGGCGTGGCTTTGGCAATGGTAGCAGGTTTGTTTGCTTTCACCACCACGCAGTCAGGAATCGTTGGTAAAGTAGCTCCTGCTGATGGTGCTTCTACTGTATGGGCAATTTCCGGCAGCGACTCTGCCAAGAGCGCAGTTACTTCCGGCAGTTTTTCACTGGCAGTAAAGGCAGGTACCTACAAAGTGATTGTAGATGCCAAAGAACCGTACAAAGATGTGACGCTTGAAAATGTGGAAGTGAAAGATGGCCAGGCTACAGACCTGGGAGAGATTTCTCTTCAACAATAAAAAAGCACAGTTCGGTTGATGCTACAAACGGAGACGTAGAAAATGCGGTGTCGGTATGATGCCGCATTTTCGTTTGCGCGTTTAAGAAGTATAAAGGGTATAAAGAGTTTAAAGTGTTAATGCATAAAGTAGTCAATGTCCATATGCATTGATGTGAAAAATGCTCTTTAAACTCTTTATACTCTTTATACTCTTTATACCCTTTATACCTTAATTTTGCAGCGCGGAACTATGATTCAGGAATTGCTGCAGCAGTATCAACAAACCCCCCGCCTGTTTCAACTGGTGGACAGGCTTTCTTTTGCCCAGCCGCAACAATTGATTCTCACAGGACTTCGCGGAAGTGCCCCAGCCCTGGTGGCCGCAGCTGCTTTTTCTCATGACGCTGCCAGCCAGCTCAATCACCTTATTATCCTGAACGATGCCGAAGAGGCGGCCTATTTTCACAATACGCTGGAAAACCTCACCGGGGCGCTGGATATTTTCTATTTCCCTTCTTCATTCAAAAACCGGAAAAATTACCGTCTGCTCAATTCTTCGCACGTGATGCTGCGTACAGAAGCACTCACCAAAATTGCAGCCGGCGGCAATAAAAAGGTGCTGGTAACCTACCCCGAAGCACTGATGGAAAAGGTGGTGGTGCCCGGAACCCTGTCATCCAATATTATCTATATAAAAAGCGGCGATACACTGCAGGTGGATCAGCTGTTGCTGAAGCTGGCCGATTATGGATTTGAGCGGACCGATTTTGTGTACGAGCCCGGCCAGTTTGCCATACGGGGAGGTATCCTGGATATTTATTCTTTTGGAAACGAAAAGCCCTATCGTGTAGAGCTGTTTGGCAACGAAGTGGATTCTATCCGTATAGTAGACCCTGAAACTCAGCTGAGCGAGCGCAAGCTGCTGCAGGTGAGCATCATTCCCAATGTAGATACCCAGTTTGAGAATGAAGACCGGGTTTCGCTGTTTGAGTTTCTGCCGGCCAATACTGTAGTATGGCTGCAGGATTATGAATTGTGTCGCGAGCGGATTGCAGATGCCGAAGCAGATATAGCCGGATTTCTGGAGTTGACTGCCGGTGCGCCTGCTCCGCGTGCCGCAGAAGAAGATGATAAAATGCTGCGTGCGCAGGTAAAACCGGATGATTTTATAGGTGCCGATAGTTTTGAGCAGTCATTATCCACGCATCATGTGGTGGCTTTTGGCTTTGGCGCCACCCTGCCTCCGGGCGGCGTGTCGTTTGATATCAGCTTTCACACACGTGAGCAACCGGCCTTTAACCGGCAATTTGATCTGCTCATCACCGATCTTAAAAGCTGGGAAGCGAAGGGGTTTACTGTTTACATTTTTGCAGATAATCCCCGTCAACTGGAGCGGTTGCAGACCATTTTTGATGATCTGAAGGCATCAATAGTATTCAATCCGGTTGCAACATCCATTCATGAAGGCTTTATTGACGAAGATCTGAAATTGCTTTGCTATACAGACCACCAGGTTTTTCAACGATACCATAAATACCGGGTAAAGCAGGCCTATAATAAAAACAAGGCATTGACTCTGCGAACACTCCGCGAGCTGCAGCCGGGTGATTATGTGACGCATATTGATCATGGAGTAGGAGTATACAGTGGCTTGCAGAAAATGGAGGTCAATGGCCGTATGCAGGAGGCTGTGCGGATTATTTACAAAGACAGCGATATCCTTTATGTAAATATCAACTCGCTTCATAAGATTGCCAAGTATACCGGCAAAGAAGGAAGTGTACCCAAGATCAATAAACTGGGCAGCGATGTATGGAGTAAATTAAAGGATAAGACAAAGGCGAAGGTTAAGGAGATTGCATTTGATCTCATTAAACTGTATGCACAACGTAAGGCACAGGAAGGGTTTGCACACTCACCTGACAATTACATGCAAACCGAGCTGGAGGCCTCATTTATTTATGAAGATACGCCTGATCAGAGTAAGGCTACAGCCGATGTAAAGAAGGATATGGAGTCTCCGTCACCTATGGACAGGCTGGTATGTGGCGATGTTGGTTTCGGAAAAACAGAAGTAGCGGTGCGTGCTGCATTCAAGACCTGTGTGGACGGCAAACAGGCAGCCGTACTGGTGCCTACCACCATCCTGGCATTTCAGCATTACAAAACCTTTAGTGAGCGGTTAAAGGATTTTCCCGTCACTGTTGATTATATAAACCGGTTTAAATCGGCTAAAGAAAAGAAGGAAACACTGAAGAAGCTGGAAGAAGGTAAGATTGATATACTGGTAGGTACACACGGGCTGCTGGGCAAAGAAGTTAAATTTAAAGACCTGGGGTTACTGATTGTGGATGAGGAGCAAAAGTTTGGAGTGGCTCATAAGGAGAAGATCAAGACGCTGCGCACTACGGTTGATTGTCTTACGCTCACCGCTACTCCCATTCCCCGCACACTTCAGTTTAGTCTTATGGGCGCGCGCGACCTGAGTATTATGAATACGCCGCCGCCCAACCGGCAACCCATACAAACCGAGGTACAGGTATACAATGAAGATTTTATCCGCGACGCTATTTACTTTGAAACAGAACGCGGCGGCCAGGTCTTTTTTATCTATAACCGGATCAGCGGATTGTCAGAGATGGCGGCTATCATACAGGGGCTTTGTCCTGACCTGAGTGTCAGCTATGCCCACGGGCAAATGGAAGGGCATGAACTGGAAGAAAAGATCCTGAATTTTATAGATAGAAAATATGATGTGCTGGTATGTACCAACATCGTTGAAAGCGGGGTGGATATTCCCAATGTAAATACCATCATTGTAAATAATGCACATCAGTTTGGCTTAAGCGATCTGCACCAGCTGCGTGGACGGGTAGGGCGTAGTAATAAGAAGGCATTTTGCTATCTGCTGGCGCCGCCCATGAGCACGCTGCCGGCCGACTCGCGCAAGCGCCTGCAGACACTGGAGCAGCATAGTGAACTGGGGAGTGGGTTTCAGATTGCCATGCGCGATTTGGATATCCGTGGTGCAGGTAACCTGCTGGGCGGTGAGCAAAGCGGTTTTATGGCCGAGATTGGTTTTGAAATGTATCAGAAGATCCTGGAAGAAGCCATCAGGGAGCTTAAGCGTACAGAGTTCAAAGATTTGTTTAAGGAAGAAATTGCCCGACAGGATGACTTCGTTCAGGATTGTACGATCGATACAGACCTGGAGATATTGATACCCGACGATTATGTCGGCAACATCACTGAACGGCTAACACTCTATCAGCGTCTTGATAACTGTGAGACGGAAGAAGATTTATTACTGATGCGTGAAGAGCTGGCAGACCGGTTTGGTCCAATTCCGCAGCAGGTAGAAGATTTGTTTGTGACAGTGCGATGCCGCAAACTCGCAGTTGACCTGGGCTTTGAGAAGATGTCGCTCAAAGATGAGGTGCTGCGTTGTTTCTTTATCAACCGCCCTGATTCGCCCTATTTTGAGTCACCTCTTTTTACCAATGTACTGGCGTATCTGCAAACCGGCACCAATAAGGCAAAACTTAAACAGACGGGCAGACTGTTTCTGCTGGTGGTACAACCGGTTCAGAATATGGAGGAGATGTACCGGTTTTTAAGTGGGCTGCACCGCTATTGTTTTGAGGAAGCAGTGGTTAAATAATCAGACCTCGGCCGCGTATTTTCCCCTGATAAATTGCGCATTTTATGCAAATGCTGGATTTTTCTAAGTAATTATCCTATTTTAGCCGCAGTCACCAAGTCGCTATGAAACCCAATCCAATCTCCTTGTTGTGGCTTCTCCTGCTATGGAGTGCTGCATCGTTTGCTCAAGTGCCTGCATCAGGCAAAATTCCTGCGCGTCAGTATCCGCTCAAACTCGCAAGTGGTACTGTTTTTCCCGACAAAAATATTTCTGCTGAAAAAATAGCAACGATTAATAAACGGCAATTGCGTGTGCGCGGTCGCCAGTTGCTGATTATTCAGTTTGAAGAGATGCCTTCTCTTTCCAGCAGGCAGGAGTTGGTACAGGCAGGTATTACGCTGCTGGAGTATGTGCCCGACAATGCTTATATGGCAATTGTAAGTGGCGATATAAAATGGGATGTTCTCCAGCGTCATAAAGGACGATCTGTGGTGGAGTTGAATGCCGAACAGAAAATGCAGCCGCAACTGAGTCGGGGTTTGTATCCGCAGCGTATTGTAAAAGCTGGTGGAATGCTTGATGTATGGATCAGTTTTCCCCGTGGCTACAATGAGCAGGAGGTGAGAGAGGAATTGCAGGCACGTGGCTATGTAATTACATCTGATCAGTATAAAGACTACCGGATAATGGCACTTACCGTTCCTGCTGAACGGTTAAGGGATCTGGCAGTATTGCCTTTTATCGAATATATACAGGGTGCGCCCGGTATTGATGAGCCGTTGAACAATAAGAGCACGGTAAATGCACTGGCCAATGTATTGCAATCGGATTTGCCGGGCGGGCGTCAATTGACCGGGGCCGGGGTGGTAGTAGGTGTGGGTGACGATGCCAATCCGTTGCGTCACATAGATGTACAGGATCGTATTATTAACCGATCTGCTGCTACAGGCGGTACACATGGTCTGCATGTAACGGGTACGCTGGCAGGAGCTGGTATCCGCGATGAACGGTTTAAAGGCTTTGCTCCTAAAGCGACTATTGTATCGCAGGTTTTTTCCGGGATACTGGCTAATGCGCCTGCTTATGTACAGGATCACGGAATGGTAATTACCAATAACTCATATGGCAATGTAGTAGATGATTGCCTGAGTTTTGGTGTATATGATCTCTACTCAAGGGTCATGGACCAGCAGCAGTTGCAAATGCCCGCACTGCAACATGTATTTGCTGCAGGAAACAGCGGAAACTATGTGTGTGGAAATTATGCAGCAGGTTTTGGAAATGTGCTGGGCGGGTATCAGACAGCGAAGAATGTGATCAGTGTGGGAACGGCAACCGAAATAGAAGTGATATCGCCGGGCTCAAGTAAAGGGCCGGTAAAAGACGGACGTATTAAGCCGGATATCACTGCTCAGGGGGCACGCGTTTATTCAACCACACCTACCAATTCATATGGTGTTAGTTCAGGCACCAGTATGGCTGCACCCGGTGTGTCGGGCGGGCTTGCCTTATTATATGAAAGATACCGGCAGCTGCATAGTGGCGCTAATCCGCGAAATGGATTAATGAAAGCACTTCTCTGCAATGGAGCAACAGACCTGGGGCAGCCCGGGCCGGATTATAGTTATGGTTTTGGCTGGCTTAATTTGCTGCGTTCGGTCAGTATGCTGGAGGGTAATAATTATGTGAATCAACAGGTAAACGCCGGGGCTGTCAATACCCATACCTTTACTTTACCGGCCGGTACCAATATAGCTCAGTTGAAAGTTATGCTGTACTGGAATGATGAGGCAGCTAATGCGTTAGCAGCGCAGGCGCTCATCAATGACCTGGATCTGCAGGTCGCCGGTCCTGGTGGCACCTGGCTGCCACAGTTGCTCGATACGGTGCCCGGGCGCGTAGATCAGCCAGCTACTACAGGCGAAGACCATATTAATAATATTGAGCAGGTAGTGATTAATAATCCGCTGCCGGGTACATATTCATTTCAGGTAAAAGGAACCCGCCTGCCAACCAGCAGTCAGTATGAATATTTCCTCGTGTATGATACGGTGCCGGCCGGCACCCGGCTTACTTATCCACTGGGTGGTGAGCATTTTCAGGCAAATGATTCCGTATATGTGTCATGGGAAAATGCGGGTACGCAGGGACAGCAGGTTACCATTGAATTCAGTGCGGACAATGGCAATAGCTGGACCACACTTGCGTCGGGCACAGATGCCGGCACGCGCCAGTATAAATGGTTTGTGCCGGCAGTAGCTGCCACCAACCAGGCAAGAATCAGGCTCACCAACAGCAGTACCGGAGCGATAAGTCAAAGCGAAACTTTTGTGATAGCCGGTGTTCCTACAGTTACACTGGCATCAGTACAGTGCGAAGGATATATTGCCGTTAACTGGACAGCAGTAGCCGGTGCTACTGATTATGAAGTAATGTTATCCAGTGGCGGCGATATGCGAAGCGTGGCAATAAGTGCTGCTAATACATATACCATAAGCGGACTGGCAAAAGACTCCAGTTATTTTGTTACAGTGCGGGCGCGTGTCAACGGAGTGCCCGGACGAAGGGCACTGGCAGTAAACAGGATTCCGTCTACAGGCACCTGCGCGGGCAATATTTCTAACTTCGATCTTAAGATGGATGCCATCCTCAACCCTGTTTCCGGCCGCCTTCATACTTCTACTGCTCACACAGGAAGCAGCCAGGTGACGATAAGAGTAAAAAATCTGGATAATATCGCCACTTCGGGCGGAATACCTGTGGGCTATCAGCTGAATAATGAAACTCCCGTACTGGCTACAGCTACCGCAACGATAGCTGCACTGGGCGTTTATACGTATACATTTACAGTGCCCGTTGACCTTTCTGCTCCGGGTACCTACCGCCTGAAGGCTTATGTGTCTTATCCGACTGATGTTGTGAAGGCCAACGATACACTTTATACTACTATCCGCCAGCTGGACAATCCGCTTATAGACCTTGCTCAGCCACTGATAGAAGATATGGAGCAGTCGGTTGATACAGCTTTCACTACGCGCCAGACCGGTCTGCCCGGGCTGGACAGATTTGACTTTACCGGCTCTACTGCATTTGGACGTATCCGCACATTTGTAAATTCAGGCATAGCCTGGTCGGGTCGCCGTGCACTTACACTCGATGTGGATCGGTATACGGCTGCGGGTAATGTGGATTCTTTAACTGGTACGTTTAATTTGCAGGGGCTCGATGCATTGACAGAAGATGTGCGGCTTGATTTTGTATATAAACATCATGGCCAGCAGTCAAATGCTGCCAATCAGGTGTGGATCAGGGGTAGCGATCAGCAACCCTGGCTGCCGGTATATGATCTGTATGCGAACCAGGCCGATCCCGGCGATTTTAAACGTTCGGCAAGTATTGAAGTGAGTGATCTGCTGGCACAGGCTGGACAAGCTTTCTCCAGTAGTTTTCAGGTAAAATGGGGGCAATGGGGACAGATGCTTGTGGCAGACAATAAGAGTGCAGCAGGTTATACGTTTGATGATATTCGCCTTTATAAGGTCGTAAATGATCTGCAACTGATCAGTATCGATACACCTATAGTAGCCAGTTGCGGATTGGGAACGGCTGTGCCGGTTCGCATTACGCTGCGAAACAGTGCCAACCAGACTGTTAATGCGATACCTGTTCGCTATCAGATCGACAACCAGCCCACCGTTACAGAGATTGTCAACAGCATTGCAGGCAACAGCAGCGTAAGCTATACATTTAATGCCACCGCCAACCTGTCTTCATTGAACCTCCACCAGGTAAAGGTATGGGTTGACCTGGCTGGCGATACCTTCCGTGACAATGATACTGCCGTAGTGATACTTAACAACTCTCCCATTATTACCACATTCCCCTATCTGCAGGATTTTGAAAATGGCGCAGGTAACTGGTATAGTGCCGGAAAGAACAACAGCTGGGAATTGGGTACTCCATCTGCTATAAAAATCAACCGGGCAGCCAGTGGGCAGAATGCCTGGAAGACAGGCTTGCATGGCAACTACAATGACGGGGAGCTTTCTTACCTGTATTCACCCTGTTTTGATATTAGTGGGATGGTGAAGCCTACGCTTAGCCTGAGTATTGCCCTTGACCTGGAAGATTGCGGAACCTCGCTTTGTGATGGTGCCTATATCGAATACTCTGGCGATGGTAAAACATGGCAACGTCTGGGGACTGCTATATCCGGTGTCAACTGGTATAATAAGAATATTTCGGGCAATGAGTTGTGGAGCATACAGGATTATACATACTGGCATGTGGCTACAGCAGCCCTGCCGGTTGGCTATTCGCAGTTGCGATTGCGTGTGGTAATGAGTTCAGATCCCTATGTAAGCAAAGAAGGTATTGCGATCGACGATATTCATATCTATGATAATACGAATGGTATTTACACCGGTCCTGCTTATCCAAGCCAATTGATTGTACAACCGGCCGTCGCGGGTAATGACTGGGTTCATTTTACAGATGGAAACAAGTTACTGGCATCTGTAAAGCCCAACGGACAGCAAATGGGTAATACCAGTGTTCAGGCATATGTAAACGAAGACCTGGTACGTCATTACAACGATCAGTATTATCATGACCGTAACCTGGTAATCACTCCGGCGCAAAACCAGCTGACAGATTCGGTACTGGTACGATTTTATTTCACCGATTCGGAAACGGAGGCATTGCTGGCAGCGGCTGATTGCAGCACCTGCCCTCGTGTAGGGTCGGCCTATGAACTGGGTGTGGCCAAATACAGCGATGCAAAAAATGCTACAGAAAATGGCAGCCTGGACGATAATACGTCTACCAATTGGCTGTTTACAAATCCAGCCAGCGTACGTAAAGTACCTTTTGATGTAGGTTACTATGCGGAGTTTAAGACAAAAAGATTTTCTGAATTCTGGTTAAGTAAGGGGAGGCTCGATAATCAGCCTGCGCCGTCGGCTTCGCTTCAGTCGTTTGATGTGGTGAAATCAGGGGTAAACGATGCATTGCTTACCTGGGTTATGAATAATGAGTTTAATATTGATCAGTATACGGTAGAAGTGGCAAAAGGGAATGCTGCCTATGATCAGAACCAGTTTACCGCTATCAGTACAATACCCTCGAAAGGTAACGCCACTACTGCACAATCCTACACGTTTACTGATTCGGAAGCGGGCAAGACAGGCGTGCGTTATTACCGTATACGCATTACCGGTATTGACGGATCGGTACAGTTTTCTGCTGTAAAGGCATTATTATTTACCGATGAGTTTAGCTGGCAGCTGTATCCAAATCCTACTTCGGGCAGCAGCTGGCTGGTATACCAGATGAATGCCGATGAGCAGGCGCATCTTCGTATCTATAACCTGCAGGGGATAATTGTCAAACAGCAAAAACTGACCGGCAACAGCTTTGTGCAAAAACTGGAAATTGATCTGTCGGCCTATAGCAGCGGCATGTATATGTTTGAGCTCACCGGCACGCGCGGAAAGAAAGTGTTTAAGGTGGTGAAGAGATGAGATAAGGTAAACGGCAGATGGTAAAAGCCGGAAGGCAAAGCAAAGGCCCCTTAATCCTTTTACCTTCTGCCGTTTGCCTTATCGTCTATATTTTTCCTTCCCACTCCTTCGCTTCTTCTCTTTTCGCTTTTGCGATTTCGTTGAGAAGGGCAGGATATCCGCTTACATAAAGAAAACATACGATTGCTGTCGAGTAAAGCATTAAGGCGATGAGTGCTGCGCTGAAGAGTCCCTGCAGTAACACCATTACATTGGCAAACATGAGCAATCCGGTATTTACAGCAATCAGGATCGGCGAGTACTGCGATTTGATGGATAGCATGATGAAACTCAACAAAGAAAAAAGGTAGATGCCCAGGAGTACAAAAGTGAGCCAGTGCTCACGAGTAATAAGTACATGCTGAATGAGTACAGTGGCGGTAAGCAGGCAGCCAAAGATGCCGGTGTAGGTACAGGTGTCCTCTTTGCCCTGCGGAAGTTGCTTCATTGACGTTGGTTTAGTGGCGCCCAATATTAATAGAATTAAATGACAGATGCAATGGGCTGTTTTCAATGGCAGGGGCCGGTAGAACCCGCAGCAGGGCTGTTTTTTTTACCTGTATTTTTACCAGAATCCATACCGAAAAGGGGAGGCATAGCTGTTTGGTAAGATTCTTGTTGAATATCAGCAGCCGTTGCAACCCGGTAAGCACCCGTCCAATACCATGAAGCCGATCATCCTTCTGCTAACTGTTTTATTGCTGAGCTCGTTCCGGAGTCAGGCCCAACCCTGTGCTATTCCTGCTGTATTATTTGCTGATGACACCATTGTTGTATGCCAGGGCACCAATTATCAGTTGACCGCACCCTCCATAACCGGAGCTACTTATAGCTGGTCTACTGCAGAAGTCAATCAGTCTATTCAGGTACAGGTCAATGGCCGTTATTGGATAGAAGTAACCAATGGATCCTGTTCTGTGAGTGATACTGTCACTGTATTGTTCAACTCTTTTTTGCTTTCTCCTCCCGTAAATGATATCAAACTTTGTAAAGGTCGCGCGGCGGCTCCGTTGCAGGTGACAGGGCAGCAGGTGCGCTGGTATACCGACCCGATCGGAGGCTCAGGTAATACGACCATGCCGGTGCCATCTACAGCAGATACCGGGCGTACTGTTTATTGGGTCACACAGACAATCAGGGGCTGTGAAAGTCCCCGTGTGCCGTTATTGGTAAGAGTGATCGACAAGCCCAGGTTTGAGTTGGGCGAAGCATTTATTATTCCCTGCGGTGCTGCAGGCATCACCTTGCAGGTGGTGGCAGACGGGGAGTCGTCTTATCGCTGGAGCAATGGCAGTACCGGTATTTCGATTGTAGCGCCTGCACGTGGCAAATACTGGTTGTATGCCGAAAATATGTGTGGTAGTTACCGGGATACTACTGTGGCAGTTGAATGCCAGGATAAGTGTGTTCAGTTTCCCACGGCCTTTACGCCCAACAGCGATGGGTTGAATGATAAATTTCAGGCCTCCTGTTTTTGCCCGGTACCGGCCTATAAACTGATTATTTATAACCGTAATGGGGAGCAGGTGTTTCAGACCACTGACCCGGCTGCGGGTTGGGATGGTTATTTCCGTGGTCAGCTTCAGCCCAATGGGGCTTATGTATACTACACCGAGTTTTTTGATTTTGTATTAAAGCAAAGCTTCCGTCAAAGGGGGAGTTTTGTGTTGCTTCGCTAAAAGAAAAAACCGTACGCCTTGCGCACGGTTTTATAAAAAGGTCAGTCTTTTCGGTTTACCATCCCTGTTTGGCAATACCCGCTTTGATAGCCGCCAGTGCTTTTTCTTCGCCCAGGAGTGTAGTGAGCTTATTACCCTTGCCATCATTACCCTGAGCCATATAAGCACCTTTGGCAGTTTTGGTAATTACGGCATCCTGAATAGGCACTCCTTTTTCTTTCGTTTTCACATTGTAAGCGGTAAGTGTTACTTCTGCCATGATTAGTGTTTTTTAGCGTTAGTAAACCGCTAAATTACTGATTTTGGAGCCTGTGGCTGGCAACAGATCATAAAATATAGCTAAATAACCGGGCATTTGCCCGGTTATTTAGCTGATTATCATTGTGATGGTAAAATATTTGAGTTTTCCACCATTTATGAAGAATGGGTGTTATATATCCAATTTGGCGTATTTGGCGTGAGATTCAATGAATTCACGGCGTGGGGCTACTTCATCGCCCATCAGCATACTGAAGATGCGGTCTGCTTCTGCAGCGCTTTCAATAGTTACCTGTTTGAGCGTACGTGTATCGGGGTTCATGGTGGTATCCCAAAGCTGGCTGGCGTTCATCTCACCCAGACCTTTGTATCGTTGTACGTTTACGCTGTCTTCTTTGCCGGCGCCAAATTTTTCGATCAATCCTTTCCGCTGCTCTTCATTCCAGGCATAGGCCTGATCCTTTCCCTTTTTAACAAGGTAAAGCGGTGGTTGGGCGATATATACATATCCCTGTTCTACCAGCTCTTTCATATAGCGATATACGAATGTAAGGATGAGGGTCGCGATATGTGAACCGTCAACGTCGGCATCGGTCATGATAATGAGCTTGTGATAACGAAGTTTGACGAGGTTCAGTGCCTTGGGGTCATCTGCAGTACCCACTGTTACCCCCAGCGCTGTATACATATTGCGGATCTCTTCGTTTTCGTAGATTTTATGCTCCATGGCTTTTTCTACGTTGAGGATCTTACCGCGCAATGGGAGGATGGCCTGGAAGCTACGGTCGCGGCCCTGCTTGGCAGTACCGCCGGCCGAGTCACCTTCGACAAGGAATAACTCACACCGATTGGGATCGCGGTCTGAACAGTCGGCCAGTTTGCCAGGCAGGCCACCGCCGGTAAGCACCGTTTTGCGCTGAACCAGTTCGCGGGCCTTACGGGCTGCTGCACGGGCCTGGGCGGCCAGGATCACTTTATTGATAATGTTGCGGGCGTCTTTGGGATTTTCTTCGAGGTAGGCGTCCAGCACTTTGGAAACAGTACTGTCAACCACACCACTTACTTCACTGTTGCCCAGTTTGGTCTTGGTCTGGCCTTCGAACTGTGGCTCCGGCACTTTTACAGACACAATTGCACTCAGTCCTTCGCGGAAATCATCACCTTCGATTTCTACCTTGGCTTTTTCAAAAAGTCCGTTTTTGTCGCCATAACTTTTAAATACACGTGTAAGGGCGCGGCGAAAGCCAGCCACGTGGGTACCTCCTTCGATGGTGTTGATATTATTAACGTAGGAGTAGATGTGCTCGCTGAATGCATCATTGTAGTTGAGCGCTACTTCTACGGCTACATTGCTGTTTTCGTCATGCCCTTCTACATAGAGAATCTTTGGGATAAGGGCATTGCGGCCACCGTTTTTGTCAAGCATTTCTACAAACTCCACAATACCGCCTTCGCTGTAAAACTCTTTGGAAACGGGTTGACCGTTTTCGTCCAGTTCCCTTCGATCGGTGAGGGTAATGCGGATGCGGCGGTTGAGGTAAGCCAGTTCACGCAGACGGCCTTCCAGAATGTCGCGGTTATAGATGGTAGACATAAAGATGCTGCCATCGGGCCAGAAGTGAACTTTGGTGCCGGTGCGATCGGTAGTGCCAATTTCGCGAACGGCATACTGGGGTACCCCAATCTTATATTCCTGTTCGAATATTTTTCCATCGCGGTTGACTGTTACGTGCAGGTGCGTGCTGAGTGCGTTTACGCAGCTTACACCCACGCCATGCAGACCGCCCGAAACCTTATAAGAGCCTTTGTCAAACTTACCACCGGCATGCAGTACGGTCATTACAACTTCCAGCGCGCTTCTTTTTTCCTTGCTATGCATGGCTGTGGGGATACCACGGCCATCATCTTCAACGGAAACAGAATTGTCTTCATGAATGGTGACAAAAATGTTTTTGGCATAGCCGGCAAGTGCTTCGTCAATCGAGTTGTCTACCACTTCGTACACGAGGTGATGGAGGCCCTTTACGCCAATATCGCCAATGTACATGGCAGGCCTTTTGCGCACGGCTTCGAGACCTTCGAGAACCTGTATACTGTCTGCTCCGTAACTGGCGGGTGTAGCGGGTATTTGTTCAGTTGTTTCTGTGCTCATAAAAAGCGTAAATCCAAAGGATAAAAAAGTGAAAATCGGGTAACATACAAATGTACGGAAATAGCCCTTCCCGGCCCGGTTTGAGCGCTTGTTTTTTGCACAATTTTGACTTAAAAAGTGGGTAAAAAAAAGCCCTGAAACCAGGGCTTTTCTAAGTTATTTTTCCGATTAAAATAAAGGGGGCATTTGCGTCAGGGTCGTTTTACAATCTGAGCAACGAGATCGGCTTCTGTAGCTACTTTATTACCTACATAAACGGTTCCTTTCATTTCGCAGATGCCACGCCGTATAGGCGCTGTCAGTTCCATTTTGAGCAGCATAGTATCACCGGGGCGAACCATCTGTTTGAATTTACAATTGTCTATTTTCAGGAAGTAAGTATCATAACTGCCTTCGCCACTGAGATTGATAGCCAGTATGCCGCCACACTGGGCCAGTGCTTCGATCTGCAGCACTCCGGGCATAACGGGGTTGTTGGGAAAATGTCCCTGGAAGAACCATTCGTTGAACGTAACATTCTTGACGCCTACGATCTGTGAATCGCTCAGTTCAATGATTTTGTCGACCAGCAGGAAGGGGAAGCGGTGTGGCAGTTTTTTTTCAATATAGCTCAGATCATATACGGGAGGTTGTGTGGGGTCATAGGTGGGCACGCCCTTGATGTGTTTGTTTTTTTTGATATACTGTTTGATGCGTCGTGCAAACTCCACATTGGTGCTGTGTCCGGGGCGGTTGGCAATGATACGGGCCTTAATGGGGTAGCCGATCAAGGCAAGGTCGCCTACTACATCAAGCAGTTTGTGGCGGGCAGGTTCATTGGGGAAACGGAGTTCGAGGTTGTTGAGATAACCTTCACTTTTTACTTCGATCTTATCTTTTTTGAAGATCTTTTTCAGGCGGTCCATTTCGGTGGCATCTACGGGTTTGTCAACAATTACGATAGCATTGTTGACATCGCCACCTTTGATCAGGTTATGCTCAAGAAGCATTTCCAGTTCGTGCAAAAAGCAGAAGGTGCGGCAGGGGGCTATTTCGGAAGCAAAGTCACGCATCTGCTTCAGGCCCGCATGCTGCGTACCCAGTACCGGTGAGTTGAAGTCAATAAGTGTGGTGATATTGTATTCCATGGCGGGCATGGCTACCATTTCCACACGTTTGGCTTCATCGTAGTAGTATATATTCTCGTCAATACTGTACCATACTTTGGCGGCATCCTGCTCCAGTACGCCTACTTCTTCTATCAGTTCAACAAAAGGCTGTGAGCTGCCATCCATAATGGGCATTTCGGGACCATTGATTTCGAGCAGGCAATTATCTATGCCCATACCCACCAGAGCGGCCAGCACGTGCTCTACTGTGCTTACTTTGGCACCGTTGGCTTCCAGCGTTGTACCCCGGCTTACATCGGTCACCAGGTCGCAATCGGCCTTAATAATGGGCTGATTGGGCAGGTCAATACGCTGAAACTGCAGGCCAAAACCCGGACTGGCAGGTTTCATGGTCAGATCGGCCATAATGCCTGTGTGCAGGCCGGTGCCGGAAATGCTGATGGCCGATTTGAGCGTATGCTGTTTGTCTGGGTTAAACTGGTTATTCATGATGCTTTAGTGCAATTGTTGAATGCGCAAAGATAAGGTGAAAGGGTATAGGGTAAAAGGTTGAAGCTGAAATGCCTTATGTCGTCATTATTACGTCTGTAACAACCTTTTCCTGTTCATCTGCCTGAAAACGGTCAGGGGCTGCCGGTTTTTGCCTTTTGTCGGTAATTGTCTTCTGTAACCAGGCGTTCTGTATTATCTTCCCCCAAACCAACTGCATGCAAAACCTGACTACTGCCCGGCCGTCACGTATCCAGTCTATTGACATACTTCGCGGAGCGATTATGATCATTATGGCACTGGACCATGTGCGCGATTTTTTTCATGAATCGGCCATGACTGCCGATCCGCTGAATCTTTCAACCACCACGCCGCAGCTTTTTATTACACGTTGGATTACTCATTTCTGCGCACCCATTTTTGTTTTTCTTTCCGGGGTATCTGCTTATATCAGTGGTATGCGCAAGACCAAAGAAGAGTTGAGTGTTTTTCTTATCAAAAGAGGATTCTGGCTGATAGTGGTTGAACTGGTAGTGATTTCCCTGGCTATTACATTTAATCCGCTTTATAATGTACTTATCTTTCAGGTGATCTGGGCTATTGGCTGGAGTATGGTAATACTGGGTTTGTTGTTAAGAACATCCTATACAGCTATACTGTGTGTGGGGGTGTTGCTGGTCGCCGGGCACAACCTGTTTGACTATTTCGGTGGGGCAGGTAGTTCTGTAGCGATGAGGATTTTGTTTACTTCAACCGGTGGTTTTATTCCGTATGCGCCAGACCGGGGAATATTAGTGGCTTATGCCATTCTGCCGTGGACGGGTATCATGCTGCTCGGTTATTGTTTTGGAGTCTTGTTTAAACCTGATACTGATATAAAATACCGCAGCAAAAAACTGCTGCAATGGGGATTGGGCGTGCTTGCCCTTTTTGTCGTACTCCGGCTCATCAATCATTACGGTGACCCTGCCCCATGGTCTGTACAGGAACGTCCGTTCTACAGTCTGCTTTCGTTTGTGAATGTGACCAAATACCCCGTTTCTCTTCAGTATACCTGTCTTACTGTTGGCACAGCCATTTTATTGCTGCGGGCACTGGAACGATCAGGTACTGCCATAAGCCGGTTTTTAATGGTATACGGGAAAGTGCCTTTCTTTTATTATGTGCTGCATTTCTTCCTGGTTCACCTGCTCTGTGTCGTCTTCTTTTTTGCTTCGGGCAGAACTGCTGCCGAAATCATTGACATGAATTCTCCTTTTCTTTTCAGACCGGTGAATTTCGGTTTCAGTCTCTGGGTAGTATATGCGGTATGGATCGGCGTGGTTTTATTGCTGTATTTCCCCTGCCGCTGGTTTGGACGTATAAAACAGCAGCGCAGAGACTGGTGGCTTAGCTACCTGTAAAAGGTTAATAGGTGGTCGTCATATCTTCATCCACACAGATGATGAAGTCTGCTTTTTGCTTGTTTTCTTTGAGGAGCTGTTGAATATTTTTCTGTGAAACGGTGCTGATAGTGGCATATTTCAACGAAGGGGCCTGCTTGCGCAGATACCAGAGAATACCTTCATAGTTATCTGAGTGATATGACCCGTTGAAATGGATCAGCAACGAACCGGGTTTATGGTATTGCAGAATAAAATGGGCCATTGTGGCATCTTTGATAGCCTGGGCTTTGGGCAGATTATCACCGCCATGACCGGGCATCATCTCTTTCATTTTTTTATAACCGGGCAGTTCCGGATCATAAGCAATAGGTAAGGGTGCCATCCAGCTTTTGGCCAGTGCGGGCAGGGTGTCGAGCGCTTCAAGCCCGCCTGTAAAAACCAGAGAGGCGTACTTGCGGGGTACATTACTGGCTGCTACAGGTAGTTTCTTTTCTTTAGCATAATTAACCAGTGGGGCATAATCGGTTGTATAATTACGCCAAAGCCTTGCTGAGCTGTCGAGTCCTTTGGCGCTTATTTTTCCCTGCAGGTATGCGTCCAGGGCTGACTGATTGTCCTGTTCAAACATTTCAAATCCCAGCGCCAGCTGACGGGCTTCTCCCAGGTCTTTCGTCACCTCCAGTTGCAGCCAGTGACTGATGGGGTTGTTATGAAACTCACCAAAAAGTACAATGTCCTGGCTTTTCAGCGTGCGCATCATTTTTTTGTAGGATATTTTTTTGCCTTTTGCGTTGTATAGGACATAGGCGGGTTTCTTTTGTGCCATGCCAGCCAGTATGCTGCACAAAAATGCGGAGAGGAGCATCCATTTTTTCATGGAGGCAAAATAGCGAATAAAAAGCAGTTTGAAGGAAGAGTATCGTCCTGGAGACGATGTAGAAATCAGCTTATGGCGGCTTTTTCTGCCAGTAATTGTTTTACCAGTGCTTCCAGCTCTTTGATACGTTTTTCGAGGTCAGGAAGTTTGCGGGTAACTGCCTGGCTTCGCAGTGCAGCGGTATAATCAAACGCGGGTGAGCCGGTTACAGCTTTGCCTGGTTCGATAGATTTGCTGACGCCGCTCTGTGCATTTACCTTGGCGCCATCACCCAGTTGAATATGGCCTACGATACCGGCCTGGCCGCCTATCATGACGCCATTGCCGATTTTGGTACTGCCGCTGATACCGGCCTGTGCGGCTATGACTGTACTGTTGCCGATTTCTACATTGTGTGCAATCTGGATCAGATTGTCGAGTTTGGCGCCTTTACGAATGAGGGTGCTGCCAATGGTAGCCCGGTCGATGGTGGCATTGGCGCCTATTTCCACATGGTCTTCGATGACAACGTTGCCAATCTGCGGTACCTTTTTGAAACTGCCGTCGGCCTGCGGTGCAAAACCAAAGCCATCGCTGCCGATTACGGTACCGGAGTGAATAGTTACATGGTTGCCGATAACGCAATCGTGATAAATGCGCACACCCGGGTGGATAATACAGTTTTCGCCGATTACGACATTATTTCCGAGGAAAACGTTTGGATAGATCTTGCTGTTGTTGCCCACTTTTACCCGCTCGCCGAGGTAGGCAAATGCCCCAATAAATACCTGCTCGCCATAGCTGGCAGAGGGAGCGATATAGCTGGGTTGTTGTACGCCCTGCAATTGCTGCTGCATGATCTCCTGATACTTACTGAGCAGGGTGGCAAAAGCCGAATAGGCATCGGCTACCCGGATGAGGGTTGCGCTTACCGGTTGTTTTAGCTCATATCCCTCATTGATAATGATAACGCTGGCACCCGTGGTATACAGATGCTCTTCGTATTTGGGATTTGCCAGAAAGCTTAGCTGACCCGCTACCGCTTCTTCAATTTTTCCAAATGCGGTAACCGCAGCATTGGGGTCACCTTCCACACGGCCATTGATCAGTAAGGCTATCTGAGATGCAGGAAATGTCATGTTATATTTTTCTAACTACCGGAGCAGCAATGATAAACCCCGGAACTGGATGCAGGTTACCACCGGTAACAGCAAATGTAATATTTTTTAACCGTGCGGCTCAGGTTCTGTTGAATGAGGGCATTATCAACCGTCGAAATATCCTTTACCGTTCCGTCCTTATAGAGAATATTGATCCGCTCATCGGCCGGGTTGTAGGTGGTATTGGCTGCTTCTCCGGTAAAAATGAAATAATCGAGGGCCTCATCGTCCAGGTCCATACGTTGCCGCAGGTCTTCTCTCAGATTGATTACTAATTGTTCATCAATGGGTTCAGCCTGAAGCCGTACTTTATATAGCCGCCGGTCTATTAGTGAACGACAGAGTAGCGATAATATTTTGTCGGGATGTAAAGCCCAGTTTTTAATGGTGGCCATTACATCATGATCGTCGAGCTGACAAAATGTGTCGAGGTAGTGCTCAAATTCTTGCTGTGCCTGCAGGTGCAGGAAAAAGTCAAATGCGGTGGACGCAGCGGGTACTTTTTCGCCCCGGGCTATGAGCTGGCGGGCGCGGCGGATGATGCGGACCAGCATCATTTCTGCGCCTACAACTGTTTTGTGCAGGTATACCTGCCAGTACATAAGACGGCGTGAGACCAGGAATTTTTCAATGGAATAAATAGCTTTTTCTTCCACAACAAGATTGCCATCTTTAACAGCCAGCATTTTAATGATCCGGTCATACCCGATCACACCTTCTGCCACACCGGTGAAAAAGCTATCCCTGTTGAGGTAATCCATTCGGTCTACATCCAGCTGGCCGGAAACCAGCTGGTGAAGAAATTTTTTGGGGTATTTATTGGTAAAAATGTCAATGGCCGTACTGAGCTGGCCATTCATTTCCTTGTTCAGTTTATGCAGTATCAGCAGACTGATGGTTTCATGATGGGCACCGGGTATGAGTTCTTCTTCCAGCGCATGCGAAAATGGGCCGTGTCCAACGTCGTGCAGCAGGATCGCTATTTTGGCACCCAGTTCTTCTGCTTCCGTCACGGGAATGCCTTTACTCTTCAATTCGGTCAGCGCAATGCACATAAGGTGATAAGCGCCCAGGGAATGGTGCAGGCGGGAATGCATGGCCCCCGGATACACCAGGTGGGCAAATGCCATTTGATGAATATTACGTAACCGTTGATAGTAAGGATGCGATATGATCTGAAGGATCAACGGATGGTCAATCGTAATAAACCCATAAACGGGGTCGTTAATGATCTTTCTGACGGGTACCATTGTTGGTGTTTTGTTAAAGGCCAGTTGGCAAAAGTACTGAGGCTGGTCCGAAAAAGGTATTTTTGAAATCCTGCTAACACTTATTTATCAAATTTGTATATGCGCAGAAAATTTACGCTACTTACGGGCTTGTTTTTCGTGTTGTTGCAATCGGCACTGGGGCAACAACAGGAGCGGACTTATGTACAGGAGTTGCGTTACCTGTTGTATTTGCCTGAGGGTTACGAAAAGGATACTGCCCAAAAATGGCCGTTGATGATTTTTCTGCACGGATCGGGTGAGAGTGGTACGGATCTGGAGAAGGTAAAAGTGCACGGCCCACCCCGGCTCATCAAAGAAGGGCGGAAGTTTCCCTTTATAGTGGTGTCGCCCCAGGCTACCAACGGATGGCAGACATTTCAGCTCATTGGCCTTCTGAAAGAGCTGAAACAGAACTTGCGTGTGAATCCGGATAAGGTATACCTGACCGGACTAAGCATGGGGGGATATGGTACCTGGGATCTGGCAACTGAATATCCCCATGAGTTTGCAGCCATAGCTCCTGTATGCGGTGGGGGTGATACCAGCAAGGCATGGATGCTCCGGCATGTGCCTGTATGGTGTTTCCATGGAGCTCTGGATAATGTAGTGCCGCCTGTGCTTTCGGAACAGATGGTAGCAGCCGTAAGAAAATACAATCCGGCAGTAAAATTCACACTTTATCCCGATGCCAATCACGACAGCTGGACGGCTACGTATAACAATGATAGTTTTTATACATGGCTGCTGGCGCAAAGCAAATATCATCCCGTAGCCAAACCGGCGACGGCAGCAGAACTGGCCCCTTTTGCGGGGCGTTATGTCAATGGAGCAGATACGGTGATACTGGCTGTAAACGATGGACGTTTGCGCGGGTACAGCAATCCCGCGAGGGATTTTGAGTTTGAACTGCTGATGTCGGCTCCCAATCAGTTTTTTATCAGGGAAGACGAAAAGGCTGAATTACTTTTTTCAATCGATAAGAAAGGGAAAGCGCAGGATTTCGAATTTTGGGGAGGCAACCAGCGGGTTCGTTTCCGTCGTTTACCTGCAGGCAGTAGATAAACAGCATCAATCAATCAAACACGTAAGTATGGCAGTTGCAAAAATTATCTGGGTAGATGACGAAATAGAAAGTCTGCAGTCGCAGAAATTGTTTCTGGAGAATAAAGGGTATGAGGTAAATACATTTACCAATGGCTTTGATGCTATTGATTATGTAAAAGAACATCCGGTGGATGTAGTGCTGATTGATGAAAGTATGCCGGGTATTACCGGGTTGGAAACGCTTGCCAAAATCAAGGAGATCAACCAGTCGCTGCCTGTGGTACTGATTACCAAGAATGAGACAGAAAACCTGATGGATGAAGCGATCGGCTCACAGATCAGCGATTATCTGATCAAACCGGTCAATCCCAACCAGGTGTGGCTGAGTCTCAAAAAGATCATAGATAATAAACGACTGGTAGCGGAGAAAACCACTACGGCCTATCAGCAGCAATTCAGGAACCTGTTTATGGCGCTCAACAGCAATCCTGATTATAATGAATGGATGGACATTTACCGTAAGCTGGTGTACTGGGAGCTGGAAATGCAGAAAAGCGATAGCCCTGAAATGCAGGAGGTACTGCAAAGTCAGAAAGGGGAGGCCAATACAGAGTTTTTCAAATTCATTTCCCGTAATTATTCCAAATGGGTGGGGCCAAAGAGTACGGAGGGACCTGTAATGAGTCATTCACTCATGAAATTTAAGGTGTTGCCTCATCTCGAAAAGGGGACACCACTATTTTTTGTACTGATCGATAATCTGCGCTTTGATCAGTGGAAAGCTATTCAGCCCATTTTTGCAGAGAGCTTTCGTATTCTGGAAGAGGATAGTTTTTACAGTATACTCCCTACCGCCACACAGTATGCACGTAATGCGATTTTTGCAGGTCTTATGCCCGTGGACATTGAAAAGCAGTTTCCCCAGCAATGGAAAAATGATGACGAAGAAGGGGGTAAGAATCTGCATGAAGAAGAATTTCTGCGGGCCCAATTGAAGCGGATGGGGCGTGGGGATATCCGTGTGTCCTATACCAAAGTGCTTAACAACCATGCCGGTCTTGAACTGGTGAATAATGTGCATAATCTCCTCAACAATGATCTGAATGTAATCGTGTACAATTTTGTGGACATGCTCAGTCATGCCCGTACGGAAATGGAGGTGCTGAAGGAACTGGCTGGTGATGAAATGAGTTACCGCAGTATAACCACCAGTTGGTTTGAACATTCGCCCCTGCATCAGGCGCTGAAGCGTATTGCGGACAAGGGAATCAGGCTGGTGCTGGCGACTGATCATGGCAGTGTGCGGGTAAAGACACCCTGTAAGGTTGTGGGCGATAAGCAGACGACGACCAATCTTCGGTATAAACATGGGCGTAATCTTAATTATGAACCAAAGGAAGTACTGGCCTTCCGCGACCCGCGCGAGGCGGGATTGCCCGTGCCTACGGTCAACTCCTCTTATATTTTTGCCAAGGAAGACGGGTTTCTTTGCTATCCCAATAACTACAATTACTATGTGAATTACTACCGCAATACTTTTCAGCATGGCGGGGTAAGTCTGGAAGAAATGATCGTGCCTGTAATCAAAATGCAGAGCCGGTAAGTGGGCAAAAGAGCCCATACTGGTGTGGATAAGTAGACGCTACCCCTTGGAGGGCCTATCGTAATTTTGTAGCGGATTTATTATCAGGTAATCGAATACGATTTAATCGGAATATGAAGTATACACAATCTACCTTAGATAAACTGGAAGCCATTCCAGAACAGGCCGGTTACATACTTCGGTATGAGCGTGGCACTTTTCAGAGCGGCTATTGCATTCTGGAAGCCAAGAAAGTTGTTGTGCTGAATAAATTTCTGCAAATTGAAGGCCGGATCAATACGTTGCTTGATCTGATACCTCAACTGGATATTGCACCCGATACGCTTACTGATGATGCACGCCGCCTTTATCTCGAAGTAATGGCCCGTCAGGCTGCTCAGCAGGAGGCTGGGGGAGAATAAGCCGGGTTGTTCCATTTTTCAAATCATTATCTTTACGGTGTGACCTGTCCGCCTCTCCAAATAACTTTTTTGGGAACGGGTACCAGCAGTGGTGTGCCCATGATAGCCTGCGATTGCCAGGTATGCAGTTCTCCCGACAAAAAAGATAAACGTCTTCGTTCGAGTATACTGGTACAATCGGCTGCTACCACGCTGGTAGTCGATACGGGGCCCGATTTCCGGTATCAGATGTTGCGGGCAAAGGTAAAGAACCTGGATGCCGTACTGTTTACTCATCCTCACAAAGATCACCTGGCAGGGCTTGATGACGTGCGTGCGTTTAATTATCTGTTGCAGCGGCCTATTGATGTCTATGCAGATTCGCTGACAGAGGAAGCAGTGCGGCGTGATTTTTATTATGCTTTTACCGATACCAAATATCCCGGTATTCCCGAATTGAATATGCATACCATCAATATGGAACCTTTTGTGGTGGGTGATATTCCTGTGATACCGGTGCAGGTATGGCATATGCGGATGTCGGTACTTGGTTTTCGCTTTGGCGATTTTACCTATATCACAGACGCCAATCGTATTGATGCGGCCGAAAGAGAAAAGATTAAAGGTAGCCAGGTGCTGGTACTCAATGCCCTGCGTCGTGAAAAACATATTTCTCATTTTACGCTGGATGAAGCTGTTGAAGTGATCCGCGAGCTAGGTATTCCCCAAGCGTATCTCACTCATATTTCCCACCAGCTCGGACTTCATGCAGAAGTAGAAGCTTCGCTCCCGGCCGGCATTCATCTTGCTTATGATGGATTGCAGTTGCAGATGTAATGTTTTTTTCTCTTTTTTTTATGATGAAAAAACAGGAAAGAAAGGGTGAAAAAGCCTTTGAAAAGCCTGTGGGAGGAGTGTAGCTTTGTGAGGAGATTGTAAGAAATGTGAAATGACATGAATGCTTCTGTTTCGGCAAATAAATCTTATTCACTTACCGGTGTAGAAAAAACCCTGAATCAGGCTATCCGGTGGGTCTTTTTTTACAGGATGCTATTTGTCGGGCTTGCGGTAATTCTCACTGTTGTGGCGGCTTTACTGGTTTGGCGGCATTCGTCTTTCGAGTATCGTGCTGCTAATCTTATGGCTGTATTGACTGGAGGCTCTATCGCAATTGCCGTATTTTATGCAGTACTCAATTATGAAATGAGCTACAGTCGTCATGAAGCGAGTCAGCTGAGTGTGCGGAAACAAGCGGCTTATGCAGCTGCAATACAATGGTATCAGCCTTCTGTAGTGCATCATCTTAAGGTCAGCAAAAAGTTCTACGAAAAGTACAGGTACCTGATACAGGAAAACAGATCGCGTGAGTTTTCGGAGATGCTGGATAGTCATGAAGAAGCGCGTGCGGCTTTATTATCCATATTTAATCATTTAGAGTGTATTGCGCTGGGAGTGGAAGAAGGCATACATGATGAATGGTTCATTCGTCAGTTCTTCAGGGGCATATTTGTAGCGTATCTGAATGATTATGAGTTTTACATCGTATTCAGGCGGAAGTTGGCAAATAATCCTTCTATTTGGGTTGGGTTTACCGATCTGGCTCATAAATGGAGACATCAATAAAAAACATTTTTTTTACTATAAAAACCTTAACTATGATTACTAAAATATTTTGTGAAGCAAGCGGCTGGTAAGCCACTTCTTCCGTGGATGCTTAAAGCAGGGGCCTGGCTCCTGCTTTTTTAGTAAATTAGAAGATAAAATAAAAAACTAACATATGTTAGTTTTTTATTGATTTTGTTTTATTTTGCAGCTGCCTTTAACGATTGCCAGGCCATGATCTGAAGGCCCGACTGTGCCACACTGGTTTGACCGGCGTGGCACAATTTGTATAATAGATTAAGCGAAAACCTATATGAATTTTGAAGAATCGGAAATAACACGACAGGTAGCACAAACAGCGCGCGATTTTGCGCAGCAGCAGATACGTCCGCATTTTATGATCTGGGATGAGAGCCAGGATTTTCCCCGTCAGCTTTTTCGGGATATGGGACATCTGGGATTGATGGGGGTACTCGTTCCTGAACAGTATGGCGGATCGGGGCTGAGTTATTTTGAATATAAGGCCGTTATAGAGGAGATTGCAAAAGTGTGTGGTTCCATTGGTCTTAGTCTTGCTGCACATAATTCTTTGTGTACAGGACATATCCTGCAGTTTGGAAATGAAGCGCAGAAGAAAAAATATTTACCCTTGCTGGCCAGTGGTGAATGGCTGGGGGCCTGGGGACTTACAGAGGCCAATACAGGCAGCGATGCCGGCAATATGCGTTGCACGGCAGTTAAAGAAGGAGATGAATGGGTGATCAATGGCACTAAAAACTGGATCACCCATGGCAAAAGCGGTGATGTAGCTGTTGTGGTTTGCCGCACGGGCGAGCCCCGCACGCGCAATAATTCAACCGCCTTTATAGTGGAGAGAAACACCCCGGGATTTACTGGTGGCAAAAAAGAAAATAAACTGGGAATGCGTGCCAGTGAAACAGCTGAGATGGTTTTTGATAATTGCCGCATCCCGGATGCCCAACGGCTGGGCGAAGTGGGCGATGGATTTCGCCAGGCCATGGTAGTGCTGGATGGGGGCCGGATCTCAATCGCATCGCTATCGCTTGGTATTGCCAAAGGGGCTTATGAAGCAGCTTTGCAATACTCGCAGGAACGCCATCAGTTTGATAAACCCATCAGCAGTTTTCAGGGTATTTCTTTTAAACTGGCTGATATGGCTACTGAAATTATGGCTGCAGACCTGCTTACTTCGCAGGCCTGTTACCGCAAGCATCATAAACTGCCTGTTACGAAAGAGGCTGCCATGGCAAAATATTATGCCAGTGAAGTGGCTGTGAAGGTGGCCAATGATGCTGTACAGGTATTTGGCGGATATGGATATACCAAGGATTTTCCGGTAGAAAAATTCTATCGCGATGCCAAACTCTGTACCATTGGTGAAGGTACCAGCGAGATACAAAAACTTGTTATATCAAGAGAAGTACTGCGTCAGTAACATTGTATTAATAGAAATAATAAATAAAGCCCCGGCCGGGGCTTTATTTATTTATACAGGCAAAAAGTATGGTTAAAAACCGCGCTGGGTAGTACCGGTATTTTGCCAGAACTCCTGGGGCATTGGTTTTTGCAGCAGGTACTGGTAATAGAAATTATAAGCTTCTGTACGGTTATGCAGCCCTTTGGCAGCGTTGTTGCCGCCAATACCGTGACGCTCACCGGGATAAAGCATAAACTCAAAGTGTTTTTTGAGGTTTTGCAGTTTATCGATCAGCATAAGGCTGTTTTGCATATGAACATTGTCGTCTGACGTACCATGCACTATCCGCAATAAACCTTTCAGTTTATCGGCATAGGTCATAACAGAGGTGTTTTTATAACCTTCGGGATTTTCCTGGGGTGTGTCCATATAGCGCTCTGTGTAATGCGAGTCATAAAACTGCCAGTCTGTAACCGATGCATTGGCTACACCATGCGTGAACACATCTGCGCCATAGGTGAGCGCCATACAGGTCATATACCCGCCAAAGCTGCCTCCGGTGATACCGAGGCGACTGCCGTCAACAAACGGTTTTTCCTTTAGCCATTTGCCGCATTGCATATAATCTTCGATCTCATATTTACCCATTTGCCGGTGGATATAATTCATGCCTTTTTTCCCGAAATGACCACTGCTGCGATTGTCAAACACTACCTGTATCATCCCTTCTTTGGCCCACCAGAGTTCTGTAGCACTGGTTTGCCAGGTATCCATAACACGACCAGCGTTGGGTCCTCCATAAATACTGGCCAGAACGGGATATTTTTTGGAAGGATCAAAATTGATTGGATAGGTGATGAGTACAGGAAGATCAAAAAGGCCATCGGCAGATTTTACGCGAACCAGTTCCTTGCGTGGTAAGGCATATTCAGCAAAAGCACTGCCTTTCACATTTCCGATTTCGCGAATCAGTTTTCCTTTCATATCCATCAGCACCATGGTGGTGGGGGTGGATATGTTGGAGTAGGAGGTGATAAAGTATTTGTTGCCGGGCGAAATGCTCATGCCGGAGTAAGAATAATCACCGTTTGAAAGGCGGGTTAGTTTTTTGCCGTCAAAACTGGCGCTGTACAAATCCCAGCGTGCTGAATTTTCTTTGCGGGCGTTGAAATAAAGGACTTTGTTTTTTTCATCCACTTTAAAGACTGAGCCTACTGTATATTCTCCATTGGTGGGCTGGAAAAGCAGTTTGCCATCCATATCATGGATAGAAAGCTGCGCCCATCCGCTTTTATCACTTTTGAGAATAAAACCTTTTCCGCTGGGGAGAAAATCAATCCGGTCTCCTTTGTCGAGATCAATCCAGGTAGTTTGTTGTTCTTCGTAGATCGGTTTTTTGGCACCGGAGGCAAGATCAATCTGGTATAATTTCAGCTGATCCTGTCCGCGATTCATCCACTGCACCCATAGCTGACCGTTGGGAGCCCAGTATGGTGCACCGAAATACTGATCATCTTTTTCGTTGAAGTCGGCCCAGGTAATGGCCCCGTTTCCCACATCGGCCACACCAACACGTACCTGTGGATTGGGGTCGCCTGCTTTGGGGTAATGCTCGTTTTCGAGGTATCCATGCTGATCTTTGATTACATAGATAGGGAAAGTGGGCACCTGCGAATCGTCGAAACGCATAAATGCAATACGTTTACTGTCATTGCTCCACCAGAAGGCACGGTAACGGCTGCCCCGGCCCAGGATCTCTTCGAAATAAACCCAGGATGCATAACCGTTTTTGATATTTTCTGCACCATCGCGTGTGAGTTGAGAAGTCTGTCCGGTTTCTGTATTGTGCACATACAGATTATTGTTGAGCGTGTATGCGGCCAGTTTGCCATCGGGGCTCCACGTAAGGTTTTTAGCATCTTTTGGAGCGGCAAAGTCTTTAGCAGCAACGGTGCTTTTCGGTTCTTCATAAGGTGTGGATACGCCCGTTTTCACATTCACGATCACGGAAGTGGATTTGCCACCGGCATCGCGACGGGTCTCCACATACTGGTTGTCGTCGATCCACTTGCTGATCTGGGGCAGTGTTTGTGTAAGTTGGGTGGGCGCATTGCGAAAGGCCTGATCGTAGGTCACTTCTTTGTTTTGTGCAATGGCCCACAGGCTGGTGCCTGCAACGAGCAGGCCGACTAAAGAGAGCTTTTTCATGTGAATGGCGTTGGTGAACCCGGAAAATACGAAGGAATGAATGAAAACTGCACAACTGAGACTAAAACTCCCCGGATGGTCAAAAGCAGGGATGATTGCTGTAATTTTATGTTGTTTGCAGCAAATGAACAGCCATCTAAAACACATATTTTATGCACTGCCCGGAATATGCCTGGTATTATTGGGTGTATACTGGCTAAGGACACTTAAGGTCAGTACTAAACAAGCGGAAATCATTGCTGCAAGTCGGGTTGAAAAACCGGTACCTGTATTTACAGACACAATAGAACGGGGACAGATTGTTTTCAAAAAGCACTGTCTTATGTGCCACACCATTTTTAAGGATGGATACGTTCATTTACCTCAGGCCATTGACAATGAGCATTGGACCGATCGCAGGGAATTGTTTCGCTGGCTACAGGACCCCTCATACTATATGAAGAATGAACCTTATGGTAAAGATCTGTATGAAAGATATGGCTCTGTTTGCCTGCAGCCCACGCCACGATTAAACTGGGAACAAATGGAGGAGATAATTGCTTATTTGCGTTATTGCCGGGGAAAAACTTCTTTTGAGTAACGCGAAGGACGCAAAGAGCGCAAAGCAATGAAGGACGCAAAGCAGCTGAAGGACGCAAAGCAGGTGAAGAGCGCAAAGAGCGCAATGTGAGGATTATCTGTTTAACCCTTTAAACTCTTTAAACTCTTTAAACCCTTTAAACCCTTTAAACTTTTATACCTTCTACCTCACCTCCTGCATATCTACGAGTCTTTTATAGAAACCGTTGAGCGCGATCAGTTGCTCATGTGTACCCCGCTCTACTATTTTACCTTTTTGTAATACTACAATTTCATCTGCATGCCGGATGGTCGATAACCGGTGTGCAATGACTATGCTGGTACGGTTTTGCATCATATTGTTGATCGCATCCTGTACCAGACGTTCGCTTTCGGTATCGAGCGAAGAGGTGGCCTCGTCGAGAATAAGAATGGGCGGGTTTTTGAGTACGGCGCGGGCAATAGTAAGCCGCTGGCGCTCACCGCCGCTGAGTTTGCTGCCGCGGTCGCCTATATTGGTCTGATAACCTTCTTCTTTCCCTGTAATAAAATTGTGCGCATTGGCAATGCGGGCAGCCTGCTCAATGGCTGCGAGGTCTGTATGCGATTGTCCCAGGGCTATATTGCTGGCAATGGTGTCATTGAAAAGGATGGGCTCCTGGGTAACCACGCTCATGAGGCTGCGTACAGAGCGGAGTGAGTAATCTTTGATATTGATACCATCTATCAGTACTTCACCGCTGGTTACATCATGAAAGCGGGGCACCAGATCGGCGAGAGTTGACTTACCAGCGCCAGATGAACCAACGAGAGCAACTGTCTGTCCTTTGCGGATCGTAAGATTGATATGGTCGAGTATTACCGCATCGTCGTATGCAAATACAACATTGCGGAATTCGATTTTGTCGTTGAAAGCATCCAGGTTTTTGCCGGCGGGGTTTTCGTCAACCGTTATGGGCGAATTGAGTACTTCTTCTACTCGCTGCAGGGCACCCGCGCCGCGCTGGATGTTGAAGAAGGAAGTGGAAATATTTTTAGCGGGATTAATCAGCATGGCAAAGGAGGCAATATAGGTCACCAGCTCTTCTCCTTCGAGCGTGCCGGCCTGCAATACGAGGCGACCGCCAAAATAGAGGATGGTACAGAGCACCATTACACCCAGTACTTCGGTAAGGGGGGACGCAAGATCGCGTCGCGCGCCCATTTTTTTCCGGATATTAAACAAATCGGTATTTACCTGGTGAAAACGGGTGCTCAGAATCTTTTCGGCCAGAAAGGCTTTGATGACACGCAGGCCGCTGAGTGTTTCATCGAGGATCGAAAGTCCTTCGCCCAGTTTGATGGCGGCATCCTGCGACTGGCGTTTAAGGGTACGGCTGACACGGCCGATGATAAGGCCTGTGATTGGCAATAGTATCAGTAAGAAAAGTGATAACTGGGGAGAAATGATGATCAGGAATACCAGATAACCCACTACTGTAATGGGATCTTTTACCAGCCCATCCAGCATGCCAACTACAGAGCCTTCAATCTCTCCGATATCGTTGGTCATACGGGAAATGATATCGCCTTTTTTCTTTTCGGTAAAGTAGCCGATAGGGAGTCTTAATATCTTATCGTATAACTCGCCACGCAAATGCGTGATGATCGATGTGCGAATGGGGACCGACAGCCGGTTTGACAGGTACAGGAAAAGGTTTTTCAGGATGGTAGCGCTGATAATGATGATGCATATAACAGAAAGACCTGCCAGCTTATCGCGGCTTATGATTTCTGTCAGGAAATTGTTGAGATAACTGCCCAATGCATTGCCTTTGAATGCGACTCCTCCCGGCACGCCGGTTTCAAAAATGAGCCCAAAAAAGGGAATGAGCATTCCGATAGAAACAACTCCAAAAAGGGTGGCCAGCAAAACGCACAGAAAGTAAAGCCCCAGCTTGCCTTTTTGCCGTTTGAGATAACTTAAAATCCGCGAATATTTTTTCATCAGGTCCTGGTGTTCGCTTAAACGGGGCAAAGTAAGTAATTTTACCGCGTCTGCCAGCAGGTTTGTGATGGCAGGCAATAAAATGCGCTAAAATGGAAGAAGGTAAAAGACAGAAACAGATAGCCGGTTTGCTGAATGAGGAAATGAATCTCATCTTTCAGCGGCTTGGCCTTAATATGATTGATGGCGGTATGGTTTCTATATCGTCTGTGAAGGTGACCCCTGACCTGCTGGAAGCCCGGTTTTATCTGAGTTTCTTTCAGGTAAAAGACGTGGAGGGGGCGCTCAAAAAGATTGAGGAACGCCATCACGAAATCAAGAAGGAACTGACCGGCAGGGTGCGTCATCAACTGCGCAGTATGCCGGTGCTGAAATTCTTCCAGGATGATACGCTGGATCATGTTTTCAGGATGGAAGAACTGTTTAAGAAGATCAAAGGCGACCAGTAAAGTTGCTTCAGTTTTAACTTAATATTTGCATATCACCTTGCATTTCCTCTTTGCCTGGCGCTATTTCAAAGCCAAAAAATCAACGAATGCCATCAATGTGATTGCCTGGATCAGCATCGGGGCTATCATAATGGGCACAGTAGCGCTTATACTGGTATTAAGCGTTTTCAATGGTTTTGAAGATCTGGTAAAATCACTCTATTCTTCTTTTTACACCGACCTGAAAATAAAACCGGCAACTGGTAAGCATATCTCAGTTACAGCTGAACAGTTGAGTCGCCTCCGCGCTATAAAAGACATTGCCGGATTTTCGAGAGTAATTGAAGAAAAGGCCCTGCTGCAGAATGAAGACTATCAATCTGTGGTGCATCTGATGGCGGTAGATGATGAATACCGGCGGGTGACAGGGGTGGCGGATCATATTGTAAGCGGTCAGTATGATCTGGGTACTGCCGATGCGCCCAAACTGATACTGGGTACGGGAGTGGAAGGCGCCCTTGGAATTGCTGCTGACCGCAACCTTTTTTATCTCAAGATCATTTTGCCCCGCAAGAGTAAGTCGGAACAGATAGATCCGCTGAATGATATCAGCAACGACAACATCCAAAGCTCTTCTTCTTTTCAGATACAACAGGATTTTGATACCAAATATGCCATTACCAATCTTGAGTATGCGCGCCAGGCGCTGAGACTGGACAGTAATTTATATAGTGGTATTGAGATCAGGTTGCGCGATCCGAATGCAGCGGATGTTGTAAAAAAAACAGTTGAAAAAGCTATGGGGCCGGGCTACCTGGTGCAAACCCGGTATGAGCAGAACCAGAGTCTGTACTCGGTTATGAATATGGAGCGTTGGATTATTTATGGTGTATTATCGCTGATACTGGTAGTAGCAGCATTTAATATGATTGGGGCGTTGACGATGCTGGTGCTGGAAAAGCAGAAAGATATTGGTGTGCTCCATGCACTGGGGGGCAGCCGCCGGTTTATTCAGCGTATTTTTTTGAGCGAAGGATTGCTGCTGGCAACGGTGGGTACAGTCATTGGAATGATACTGGCGATCCTCATAGCCTGGCTGCAGATTAATTTTCATCTTATTCCGCTCGAAGGGGGGACGTTTCTGATCAATTATTTCCCAATAAAATTGCGGCTTGCCGATTTTCTGCTGGTAGGGGCTACCGTGCTGGTTATTTCCTTACTGGCATCCTGGCTGCCTTCTACCAAGGCTGCCAGGCACCAGTTCAGTTTACGAAGTGAATAGGTAAGTGTCGGTTCTTAGTAATCGCCCAGTGTTTCGGGCAGTTGAGCCAGTGCTTTGGCCAACTGTTCGTCATTGGGGGCAATGCCATGCCATTCGTGGGTGCCTTCCATAAAATCTACACCTTTACCCATTGCTGTATGCATCAGGATGCAGATGGGTTTTCCCTGGCCGGTAAGACTTTTGGCTTTTTCCAGTCCTGCTACAACTTCATCCATATCGTTGCCATTCATTTCAAGGGTTGTCCAGCCAAACGCGTCAAATTTGGCGCGAAGATTGCCAAGATTCATCACCTTGCTGGTGGGGCCATCAATTTGCTGGCCATTCCAGTCGATGGTGGAAATGAGATTGTCCACTTTATGGTGGGCGGCAAACATGGCGGCTTCCCATATCTGGCCTTCATCAAGTTCGCCGTCACCATGAAGTGAAAATACCAGATTGCTGTCGTTGTTCAGCTTTTTGGTGAGGGCGGCGCCAATAGCTACGCTCATGCCCTGCCCCAGAGAGCCGCTGGCAATGCGGATACCAGGCAGGTGTTCATGGGTAGCGGGGTGCCCCTGAAGGCGGGAGTTTATTTTTCGGAAAGTTGCCAGTTCTTTGATGTCGAAGTAGCCTGAGCGGGCCAGTACCGAGTAGAAGACGGGAGAAATATGACCATTTGATAACACAAAAACATCTTCATCACGGGCATCCATGTGAAATGCCGGGTCATGTTTCAATATCTTGAAATACAGGGCGGTGAGAAAGTCGGCACAGCCCAGCGAACCACCGGGGTGGCCGCTGTTAGCTCCATGTACCATACGAACAATATCACGGCGTATTTGCGATGCAATGGCTTTCAGTTCAGGCATAAAAATTAGGTACTTTTTAAACTTTTTGTATCTTGCCCCCTCAAATAGGTTAGGGCGCTGCAAAAGTGCAATCTTTTTTCCGAAAAAATCCATCCGTTGATATTAATCTCCTCCAATTCCACCAGACTGAGGGGGTATGATAATTAATGTTGGTGAAGTATTAATTAGTTCAGACCCAATGTAAACTAAAAGGTTTAAGCCTATTTTTGTACCGTAAAACCCTGCTTGATGCTTGATGTATTGTTAACAGCTTCGGTGTCGTTCATTATATCATTCCTGGCTATACCGGTTGTATTGCAGATTGCAGATCAGAAGAAGCTTTACGACATCCCCGATGAAAGAAAAGTGCATACTCATGCCGTAGCATCATTAGGCGGGGTGGGTATTTTTGGTGGTTTTCTGCTTGCTTCACTTTTGTCTATACAGGGCTATCTAAACCCTGAGTTTCAATACTTTTTCGCCGCTGCGCTGGTTATTTTTTTCCTGGGTCTTAAAGATGATCTGATTGTTCTTTCTGCGAGCAAAAAATTTGCAGGCCAGGTCATTGCTGCATCTATTCTGATACACCTCGGGGGCATCCGGCTCGACAGTATGCACGGGTTATTTGGTTTTGAAGCCCTGCCGGAGGCTTTCGGTCTTGCACTTAGTTACCTGACTATCATAGTAGTTATCAATTCATTTAACCTGATCGATGGTGTGGATGGCCTGGCAGCCAGCCTGGGTCTGCTTACCATGCTCATTTTTGGAACTTATTTCTTCATGATCGGTTACCAGGCATATGCATTGCTGGCTTTTGCCCTTGGAGGTAGTCTGGTTGCTTTTCTCATTTTTAATTACCATCCGGCCCGGATTTTCATGGGTGATTCCGGCTCCCTAATGATTGGCCTGATCAATTCCATCATGGTAATAAAGTTTATCAATGTAGCCAGCGATCCTTCTGTAGTGGTGCCCATCGGCGCTTCGGCTGCTGTAGGAATTTCTATTCTCTTTATCCCCCTGCTGGATACACTTCGGGTATTTTCTATCCGCATCTTTAACGGACGTTCTCCGTTTACACCCGACCGTAATCATATTCATCATTTGCTGCTCAGTAAAGGCCTGGGTCATGCGGCCGTTACCTTCACCTGCGTATGTGCCAATATCGGATTTGTGGTACTGGCTTATTCCCTCCGTTCGCTGGGTTCAACGGCTGTACTGCTGATCATGCTGACTTTCGGATTTAGCGCCATAGCTATTCTCTATTATCAGCGCAAACGCCGTAGTGCCATGGTGGTATCCACCCGCCGTATACTGGAACCTGCAGAAATCAAATCGACATCCAAAGTAGTCACCCTTACTCAGGAGGCCGCTACTGCAGATCATAACTGATTTTCCGGTAGTTGTTAATCCGCTCTTATTGCCAAACTCCCTTTTCTGCCAGATGACCGCAGGGCTGAAGCGATGTTTTTTTTAAAGGCATGCTTTCGTTAGATTTGCGCTTGCTAAAATCAAGAATAATGGAAGAAGTTTCAAGAATTATCTCAGGCGCTGATGAGCAGATGAAAAAAGCGATAAACCACCTGGAGGTGGAACTGGTTAAAATCAGAGCAGGTAAAGCCAACCCTCAAATGCTGGACGGACTGGTAGTTGACTATTATGGTTCACCTATGGCGATCAACCAGGTAGCTAATATCAGTGTAATGGATGCCCGTACATTAAGTATTCAGCCCTGGGAAAAAAATATGCTGCAACCCATAGAGCGGGCTATTATAGCCGCCAATCTGGGCGTTACCCCTCAAAACGATGGTGTGATCATCCGGCTGTTTCTTCCTCCTCTTACTGAAGAGCGTCGTCGCGAACTGGTAAAACGCTGCCAGGGCGAGGGCGAGCATTCAAAGGTGGCTATCCGCAATATCCGCCGCGATGCTATTGAGAATATTAAGAAGCTTCAGAAAAACGGGTTGAGCGAAGATGCTTCCAAAGATGCAGAAGCCGATGTGCAGCAACTGACCGACCGGTTTATTTCAACCGTTGAAAAACATCTGGCGGCAAAAGAGAAAGAGATTATGGCTGTGTAATGGAGCCATCCGCATAAAATTAAATGATAGGGCAGCTTTCAGGCTGCCTTATTTTTTTCCGGTCTGTTGGCCAGAAAGACACCGGCCAGAATAATCAACAGACTCAGGATGGTGATCCAGCCAATGCGTTCTCCGTCGAGTACACCCCAAAAAAGAGCAACAAAAGGAATACCGTAGGTAACAAGCGATGCAAACAATCCACCTGCCCGCTGCACCAGTACATAAAAAATGGCTGTTCCTATCGCGCTTCCCGCAAAGCCCAGCATAACGGCATTGAGTACCGACCATTGAATAGTGGTATCAGTGAAGTTAAGTTCAAAGAACCCCTGGAACCAAAGAACAAGTCCGGCAGGAATGGCCATTAGTGTAACGGTAACAGTGGCAATATGCAAGGGGTTATATCCTTTGAGGTTATGGCCTACCTGATTTACATTGAAACCATAAGAAAGAGTGGCCAGTAGTATAAGTGCCGCATACCCCAGATTGTACAGGCGAAGACTATCCTGGCTTAGGGTGAGCAGACATAGCCCTGCAAAACCAACAAGGATGCCGGCGAGCCGGGCGGGCCTGATCCGGTCTTTAAAGAAAACTATCCCGATCACTGCCACACAGATAGGTGTAAGTGAGTTGAGAATGCCGGTGAGGGAGCTATCGATACGAAAAATGGCAGTAGCAAACAGGAATGCCGGCAGCAGGTTGCCGCACAGCCCGGTGAGTATTAATATGGGTAGTTTATTGAAGGGAAAGCTGCGGAAATGAAAAATGGCAAAAGGCAGGCAGGCGATGCCGGCGGAGAAAATACGCAGCGCTGCGATCTGGGAAGCATTCAGGCCTTCGCGGCTGACCTTCATTAAAATAAATGAGCTGCCCCATATCAGGCAGAGCAGAATAAAGAGAGGCCATTTAATCCAGGTTGTGCGCATAAAGAGGGCAAAGGTCTGGAATAGTGAGTATAAGATAAACGATTTTTAAGGACTGTCTTTATTGGAAAATTTTCAGGACCGTTTCTGTGCTTTTCTACAGGGTTATTTCCCGAAAACGAAGAAGGTCACAGGATACATATTCTGCGGATAGCAGCAAGGAGTGCTGATACCTGAATTGAATCATGCCGATTTGCAGGATTGTGCGCCGGATGATTTAAAAACCCTATTTTGGCAAAAGAAAAATAAAAACGATGGCGAAAATAAAACTGGCGGAAATTGATACCCGGGCACCGAAGAATATGGATAAAGCCGGGACAAAAGAGAAAACGGCAGCTATACTGGAAGAGTTGGACGAGTTACAAAACCTGCTGTATGCAGAAGGGCGGCATAGTGTGCTTGTAGTCATACAGGGTATGGATGCCAGTGGTAAGGATGGGCTTATCCGCAATGTGTTGGGTAATATGAATCCGCAGGGTGTGCGCGTACAGTCATTCAAGGCGCCTACGGCTGAAGAACTGGCACACGATTTTCTCTGGCGTATACACCGCCACTCGCCCGATCGGGGTATGATACAGGTGTTTAACCGCTCGCATTATGAAGATATACTCATCACCCGGGTACACAAGTGGTGCGATGATGAGACGGCTAAAAAAAGGATGAAGGCAATTAATGATTTTGAAGAGCTGCTGCAGGAACACAACAATACACATATTCTCAAATTTTATCTGCATATTTCCCGCGATGAGCAACTAAGCCGGCTTACTGAACGTCTCAAGGATCCGGCGAAGATGTGGAAGTACAATCAGAAAGATTTTGATGAAGCACAGTTATGGGACATCTACAGGGAAATGTATGAAGCCTGTTTTGAAGAATGTAATAAACCTGAATGGACGATAGTGCCTTCAGATCAGAACTGGTACAAAGAATACACCGTGGCGAAAGCACTGCGTGATTTGCTGAAGGGCTTGAAAATGCAGTACCCGGGCATCAAAAAATAAAGAGTTGTTGAAAAAACGCTAACCGGAAATCGTGGTTAGTGCTGATTTTTACCTTACCTTTTTCATAGGGAATAAAACCAATCATTACTTCACGTCAAAACTTACTTTTATGGGTATGCTTAAAGAATTCAGGGATTTTGCGCTCAAGGGCAATGTGGTTGAACTGGCTGTAGCCGTAATCATCGGTGGAGCTTTTGGGGCAATTGTGTCATCACTGGTTGACGATGTGATCACTCCGCTGCTGCTGGCGCCTGCACTGAAAGCCATTAACGCCGAAAACCTGGATCAACTAACCTGGGGAGGAACTGTCAAGTATGGCAAATTTCTGTCGGCAATTATTAAATTTATCGTCATTGCCTTTATCCTCTTCCTGATCATAAAAGCAATGAACAGCGTTAAGAAAAAAGAGGCGGCAGCACCACCTCCACCCACGCCCGAAGAGATCCTGTTGCTGCGCGAAATCCGCGATAATTTAAAGAAATAAGGGCAAGCGATTTTCCCGTATTTTTGACACCCTGCCAGTGCCAGCCGGCGCAGGCAGGGTTTATTTTCAATAGTACTTCATGGTAAACACATCTTCTTACCAGATTCGCCTGCCTCAGTTTGAAGGCCCGTTTGATCTGCTCCTGTTCTTTATTGAACGGGATGAATTGGATATTTATAATATTCCTATTACAAAGATTACCAACGATTTTCTGGATTATATTCATCAACAGGAGCATCTCAATATCGAGTTGTCGAGCGAGTTTATCCTGTTTGTATCCACGCTCATGCGGATCAAAGCCAAAATGCTGCTGCCCCGCAAGGAGCTCGATGCCCAGGGCAATGAGATTGATCCCCGCCAGGAACTGGTTAATAAAATCCTGGAGTACAAACGCTTTAAGGAAGCATCTGCCCAGCTGGCCGAGATGGAAGCCATGCGCATGCTGATGGTAAAACGGGGCAATATCCAGAAAGAGCTGTCAGCTATAGGAGAGGAAGCCGGCGAAGGAACAGAAATCCAGAATATTACCCTGTTCAAACTGATGAAAGCCTTTGAACGGGCCATGCAGAAATACTCCGACCGGGTTAATAAACCGGTACACACTGTGGTGCAGTACCGCTATACCATGGAAGTGAGCCGCCAGGATATGCTGGAGCTGGCGCAACGCGAAAAGACGGTTGCCTTTGAACGCATTTTTGAGCAGGCCGAAAACAGGGTACATGCGATCTTCCTGTTTCTGTCGCTGCTGGAACTGGTACAGCAAAAGTTCATGAAGATCATGATTGGTGAAGGCAAAAATAATTTCATCATTGAATACAATGAGCCGGAAGATCGTCTGGCGGAAATAGAAGAAGAAAACCAACCACAATAAACTAAAAAAGGAAGATTATGAAACGTTTTGGAAGCGCAAACTGGAAAGGTTCCGGCAAAGAAGGTACAGGAACTACCAGTACACAATCAGGCGTTCTTAACAATACGCAGTATTCGTTCAATAGCCGTTTTGCCGAAGGTATCGGCACCAACCCCGAAGAGCTGATTGCTGCAGCACATGCCGGCTGTTTTACTATGAAGCTGAGCTTTGTACTGAATGAAGCTGGTTTTACTGCTGATAATATTGATACGAAATGTACCATTACATTCGAAAATGGCGCTATCGTGGAAAGTCATCTGGATGTAACAGCTACCGTTCCCGGTATTGATGCGGCAAAATTTGAAGCCTGTGCAGCAGATGCTAAAGCGAATTGCCCTATCAGCAAATTGCTGAATACGCAGATATCGATGACGGCTGCTCTGGCATAAGATAAGGTATAGGGTGGAAGGTAGAAGGTAGAAGGTGTAAGGGGAATTTCTCCCACCTTCTACCTTTTGTCTTTCGTCTCAACCAGCGCTTGCTCAGCAAAATTATTTCGATTAATAGATCAGTGAGGTCGTCGTCATCGTTGTCTACCCGTCTTCCTTTTCACCTTCTCCCTTTCACCGTTTGCCTTTTGTCTTTCGTCTCAACCAGCGCTTGCTCAGCAAAATTATTTCGATTAATAGGTCAGTGAGGTCGTCGTCATCGTTGTCAACCCGTCTTCCTTTTCACCTTCTCCCTTTCACCGTTTGCCTTTTGTCTTTCGTCTCAACCAGCGCTTGCTCAGCAAAATTATTTCGATTAATAGATCAGTGAGGTCGTCGTCATCGTTGTCTACCCGTCTTCCTTTTCACCTTCTCCCTTTCACCTTCTCCCTTTCACCTTCTCCCTTTCACCTTCTCCCTTTCACCGTTTGCCTCTACTCATAGATCCACAACAATACTGGCTTCTTCGCACTTTCAATCAGCTTTTTCAACTGTTGTAATAACACAGGCGATACGGTAGGGCAGCCATCGCTTTGACAAAGTTCTTCACCATCGGGTGCATTGGGCACACATTCATGACTATGCAATACCACAAAACGCTGAAAGGCGTTGCTATTTGTTTTATCCAGTCCATACAGTTTGTATGCCAGGCCGAATCTCCCATTATAAGAATAACCTACTTTATATTTTCCGAGTGAGGTGCAGCCGCTTCCGACTTCATTGCTGTAACGCCGTCCCTCGAGCCAGTTTTCGTTACAACGGCCATGTGTGACGAGCCCCTGCAGACGAATACTGTCGCCGGTAGCGTCATATACAAAAAAGCGGTTTTGAGAGGAGGGCAGGCTCATGTCGATCAGGAAAAAGAGCTGCTCATGAAAACTGCGACTTCGGGCATAACGTTGTGCTTCGGCCGCCTTTTCCTGTAGTTTTTCGCGCAGTTTATTATTGGTGACTGTGTCTGGTCTTGCATCGGCCTGGAGACGATCTTTTTTAGTTAATAAACCGGATGAAAATAGCCAGGTAGTGCTGAGCAGCAGCACAAAAAGGATGAGTAGTGGCCGGGTGCGCATAATGGATGGTTTAGCCGTACAGAGATGCTGTGTAAACGGCATTCCACAACGGCGCATCGTCTTTACGCTGTTAAATAAAACTGAAAACGAATCCGTGTTTATTGCAAAAGTGCAGAGACCGTGACCTTATCTTTCATCATTTCGCGAACTGCTGCTGCAATAGCGGCGGTATCGTATCCGCACTCGTGGTGCAGTTCGCGCGGTGTGCCATGCTCAATGATCCGATCCGGGATGCCAAGCATACGGAGATCGTTTTTGTAGCCGTGGCGGGCCATAAACTCCAGCACAGCACTGCCAAATCCGCCTTCTACCGTACCGTCTTCAACGGTAATGAGTTTAGGATAACGCTGGCATGCTTCGTGCAGCAGGGCTTCGTCGAGCGGTTTTACAAAACGCATATCGTAATGGCCGGGCTGAATGCCGTCATTGCGCAGGTCGCGGATGGCAGCAGCGGCAAAGTTGCCCGGGTGCCCGAGCGACAGGATGGCGATATCCTGTCCTTCGCGAAGTCGGCGGCCGGTGCCGATCCGGATTTCGCTAAAGGGGGTTTTCCATTCCGGCATCACACCTTCGCCACGGGGGTAGCGGATCACGAAGGGGTATTCATTGCTGTCGAGCTGGGCTGTGTACATGAGGTTGCGCAACTCGCTTTCATTCATGGGAGCGCTGATGACCATGTCGGGAATACAACGCATATAGGCGATATCGTAGGCGCCGTGGTGTGTAGGTCCATCATCGCCTACCAGGCCCGCGCGGTCAAGGCAGAATACCACGGGTAATTTCTGAATAGCTACATCGTGAATTACCTGGTCATAGGCACGCTGCATAAAGGACGAATAGATATTGCAGAATACGCGCATACCCTGTGTGGCCATGCCGGCACTCAGCGTTACGGCATGCTGCTCGCAGATGCCAACATCAAAAGCACGTTGGGGCATTTTCTCCATCATAAACTTGAGTGAAGAACCCGAAGGCATTGCAGGTGTAATACCGAATATTTTTTCATTGGCCTCTGCCAGTTCGATCATGGTATGGCCAAAAACATCCTGGTATTTGGGAGGCTGAGGCGTATCAAATTTTTTCCGGAAAATCTCGCCGGTTACTTTATCAAATAAACCGGGGGCATGCCAGCGGGTCTGATCTTTTTCGGCCAGGGCATAACCTTTTCCTTTTACAGTGATTACATGCAACAGTTTGGGACCGGGTATTTCGCGGAGATCGCGAAGGGTGTCTACGAGCTTGGCTACATTATGGCCGTCGATCGGACCAAAGTAGCGCAGCTTTAGCGCTTCAAACAGGTTGGCACTGCTGCTTACCATGCCTTTGAGGCCTTCGGCCAGTTTGTGTCCCATGGCCCGGCTGAAGTTTTTGCCGACCGGAAGTTTACCCAGCAGGTTCCACACATCGTCTTTTACTTTGTTGTAAGTAGGTGATGTGGTAATATCTGTGAGGTATTCTTTGAGGGCTCCCACATTGGGGTCTATGCCCATACAGTTGTCGTTCAGGATGATCAGCATATCCGTATCGGCTACACCGGCGTGGTTCATGCCTTCAAAGGCCAGGCCGGCCGTCATGGCGCCATCGCCAATCACAGCCACGCATTTACGGTCTGTTTCACCCTTATATTTTGCTGCCATGGCCATGCCAAGGGCGGCAGAAATGGAGGTGGAGGAGTGCCCTACACCAAATGTATCATATTCACTTTCAGCACGTTTGGGGAAACCGCTGATGCCATTGTATTTGCGGTTGGTCGGAAATTCGTCGCGCCGGCCAGTCAGAATCTTATGGCCGTAAGCCTGGTGACCTACGTCCCACACAAGCTGGTCATAGGGCGTGTTGTATACATAATGAAGGGCAGTGGTTAGCTCCACCACTCCCAGGCTGGCCGCAAAATGCCCACCATGAACACTTACCACGTCAATAATATACTGACGCAGTTCATCGCAAATCTGGTGGAGCTTTTCTCTTGGCAGTTTTTTCAAGTCGTCGGGCGAGTTGATAGTCTGAAGAAGAGGTCCGGGAGTGATTTCCATTATGTACAGTTTAAACAGTGTAAAATTAGTACTTTCCGGTGAGCCATATTAAACTGGCTTTTAACGGAAAATCAGGATAAAATGTTGGGTGCTGAAGCAGAAAAACGGCTGATTTTATGGCCCATTTGTAAAACTTATCTGCCACTGGTATATTTACGGGGGTACCGGCACACAGGAATTATTAGCTTTGATACTTATGATATTAGGTAACGCTCGATATTGGTTGTTCCAGTTTATTGGCTGGGGATCATTTGCCCTGTTCAATATCCTGTTTGCATATTCGTTCGACAAACTGTCTACCCCTACTGACCGCTACCTGGTATTTGGCCGCCTTGGACTGTTTGTGGCGCTGGGGGTGGTACTGACCCATGTAATGCGGATACTAATACTGCAACTCAATATCTTACAGCAAAAGCTGGAGCGCCAGCTCGTGGCTTTTATATTGGTAACCCTGGCCTTTTCATTGATGGGGGCCTACCTCGATCTTACCCTGCTGGCCAGCTATGGCATGCTGAATAAAAATGAAAAAGAATACATGGATAATAAGGTATTGCTGATCCTGAACTCGGCATTTTACTTTTTTATCTATTTCTTTATCTGGAACCTTATCTACTTTGTTTATCACTATATCACCAAAAGCCGTAAACAGCAGCTCGACACATTGAAACTGGAATCGCTGGTAAAAGAGCTGGAGCTGAAAACCATTAAGGCGCATATTAATCCTCACTTTATTTTCAATTCACTCAACAGCATCCGGGCACTGGTGGATGAGAACCCCGAAAGAGCCCGCAGGGCTATTACAGAATTAAGTACAATACTGCGGAGTAGTATGCAGGCCGATAAATCGGAGTCGGCAGTAATGGAACGGGAGCTGGCCATTGTGCGTGATTACCTGGCCCTGGAGAATATGCGGTTTGAAGACAGGCTGAGGATTGAGTACGATATTGACAGTGATACATTGTCTCTGCCTGTACCGCCCATGATGCTGCAGACCCTGGTCGAAAATGCTATCAAACATGGTATCAGCAAACAGATTCATGGTGGCGTGGTGCGGATCAAATCTGTTATTAAAGATCACTTTCACGAGCTTTCTGTGCAGAATACGGGCTACCTGAATGGTTATGCGAGTGGTGGAGGATTTGGACTTAGCAGTACTACCAACCGGCTTAGTCTGCTCTACGGAAATAAAGCTAAATTTGAGATAAAGCAAGTTGCTCCCACCCTGGTGGAAGCAAAGGTGCTGATACCACTGGCATCTGATTATAAAAAACAAACACATGAGAGCAATAATTATTGATGACGAACGGCTGGCCAGAGCAGAGTTGAAAAAGCTGCTACAGGAATTTCCGGAAGTGGAAATTGTAGATGAAGCGGCGAATGCAGAAGAAGGGATTGCTAAAATTGAAAGTCTGCAGCCAGATCTGATTTTTCTGGATATCCAGATGCCCGGTAAAACCGGATTTGATATGCTGGCACAACTGGAACGGGCGCCACAGGTGATTTTCACTACTGCTTATGATGAATTTGCCCTTCGGGCTTTTGAAGTCAATGCACTCGATTACCTGCTGAAGCCGGTAGAACCCAAACGCCTGGCAGACGCTATTCATAAACTGCAACAGGCCGAAGCACGGGAGCAGAAGACCAGCGGAGAATTTACCAACAACAGTATACTGGGCGAGCACGACCAGGTATTTGTAAAGGATGGTGAACGCTGCTGGTTTGTGAAGCTGAGTGAAATACGCCTGTTTGAGAGTGTAGGTAACTACGCCAAAGTGTTCTTCGGCCCCCACAAGCCGCTCATCCTTAAATCACTCAATGCGCTGGAAGAAAGGCTCGATGAAAAATTCTTTTTCAGAGCCAACCGCAAACATATTGTCAATCTCAGGCTGATTGAGAAAATTGAACCTTATTTCAATGGTGGCTTGCTGCTGGAATTAAAGGGCGGCGAAAAAATTGAAGTGAGCAGAAGACAAACTGTCAAGTTCAAGGAAATGATGAGCCTTTAATATCGATTACTTACCACTTTTTATTAAAAAAAAACAATTAATGAAGTCCTTTACTCTTGCAGCCCTGCTTTTAACAGGCTCTTCTCTCTTTGCTCAAAAAACGGATGGCATTATTACGGCCGCCGAGGCAGCACGTATAGAAAATGTGCTGGCCAGTGATGCCATGCGCGGACGCAAAACTTTTTCTCCTGAAATTGATAAGGCTGCCGATTTTATTGCCGATGAATTTAAGAAAGCGGGTTTGCAAACCTGGAACAAATCAAAATCATACCGGCAGGAATTTGCACTTACTTCCGCCAAACAAACAGATCTGAAAGCCAGTTTTGATGGCCGCCAGCTGGATCCCAAGGAAGTAGTGCTGATTACTTTTCAACCACAGGTTAGCATTGATCAGTCGCAGCAATATGAAAAGGTAAGTATCCCCGCCGGTAAAAATTTTTTCCAGGAAGCAATGGCTCTTACGCGCTCCGGTAAAAATCTGCTGGTAGCTGTTGATACGAGCTATAGCCGCAATTTTTCCCGTCTTAGCCGGCTCAAGAGCGGAGCAATGAGTGCTTCTGCCAGTAATGTGATATTTTTCCTCGGTTCACAACATCCGCAGAGTTACCAGATCACCGCCACACATGAAATTTCAAAACAGCAACTGGCCAATGTGGTAGGTATACTGCCCGGCAAGAGTAAGAAAGATGAATATGTAATCTTTTCTGCCCACTATGATCATATTGGTGTAGGTAAGCCAGTAAATGGCGATTCTATTTATAACGGCGCCAATGATGATGCAGCCGGTACCACCGCTGTGATATTGCTGGCCCGCTATTTCAAGGCCCTGAAAGATAATGAGCGTACGATTGTATTTGCAGCTTTCACCGCAGAAGAAGTAGGTGGATTCGGTTCACAATATTTTTCTCAGCAGTTTGATCCGGCCAAAGTAGTGGCTATGTTCAATATTGAAATGATCGGTACGGATAGTAAATGGGGCCGCAATTCGGCTTATATCACCGGGTATGAAAAAACGGATATGGGTGCCATCCTGCAAAAAAATCTTGAAGGCACAGGCTTTACATTCCATCCTGATCCCTATCCTGATCAGCAGCTGTTTTATCGCTCAGACAATGCCACCCTGGCTCGTCTGGGTGTACCCGCCCATACTATTTCAACGGCGAAGATGGATAGTGAGCCGCATTATCATAAGGTAAGTGATCACCCGGAAACACTCGACATGGAGAATATGGCTATGATCATAAAGTCCATTGCACTGAGTTCGCGTTCTATCGTAGCTGGTAAGGAAACGCCCTCGCGCGTAAATGTGAGTGAGCTTCGCTGAGATAAATAATTTTAGCATAACGAGGGGGCGTAGTTTACTACGCCCCCTCGTTGTTTATCCGAAATAAAATAAATTATTGCTTAAGTACTGCTACGGAGTGAACAGCAGCGCTCATTTCGCGGATTAGTGCCGGGTCTTTTTCAATAGCATTGCCTACTACAATTACATCGGCGCCGGCTTTGCAGTTGAGATAGGCTTTTTCGGGGTCGGTGATGCCGCCGCCCACTATGAGCGGTGTATGGATACTGCGGGCAACCGATTCGATCATTGATTCACTTATCGGCCTGCGGGCTCCGCTGCCGGCATCCATATAAATAAGCTTCATACCCAGCATTTCGCCTGCCATGGCAGTACACATGGCGATCTCGTTTTTATCTGCCGGTACAGGTGCCGCGTTGCTGATATAGGAAACCGTGGTAGGAGCGCCGCCGTCAATCACGATATAGCCTGTAGACATGATCTCCAGCCCGCTTTGGCGTACCGCCGGGGCAGATACCACATGCTGCCCTATCAGCAGCTCGGGATTACGACCCGAAATAAGGGAGAGATACAACAGGGCATCTGCATACCGGCTTACCTGCGAGGGGCTGCCGGGAAAAAGAATGACCGGGATGTTGCATTTATTCTTCAAGTGTTGCACGCACTCATCCAGGTGATTAGAGATTACCAGGCTACCGCCGACCAGGAAATAATCCACCTGCGAGGCAGTGGCCAGTGCCACCAGTTCGTCCAGCACCGTGGTATTCACTTTATCGGGATCGATCAGTACAGCAAAGGATTTGCGCCCGAGCCGTTTTTTTTCCGTAAGTGATTGATAAATTGTTGACTTCATCCGGTACTGGTTGATTACTGCAAAAATGCGAAAAAGTTTTGAGTTACACGGGGTTCTGCGTCTTTTGACGCATATTTCCGCCCATCTGAAGGGCAGATCCGTGGATTTTCCCGTCAGAGTCGTATATAACTGGCCAGTTGTACGATATGGTTATTGGTAAATGCGCTGCTGCGGCCATTGATATACTGATTCATATAACCGGCTTCCAGGTCAAGCTTGGGGCTGAGCCGGTATCCGCCAGCGATATACAGCCGGTTCTGATCAAAAAACTCTCCATTTACATTGGCCTTGTTGCCGATATTCACAAACACCTCATTTTGAAGCGCGGCAAAAGGACCTTTTACAAAAGTGCCGCCGCCTTTATGCAAGGGGAGTACAGACCGCATGAAATAACGGAAACGGTTGGCATACACATGACCGTCATTTTTCAGTTCATTACCACTCACCACGGAGCGCGAAATAAATCGTTGCTCAAGCCGGAAGCGATGTGCAATCATCGCTTTTTTGATTTTATGGCTAATGACAAATTGTTCCCAAATGCGATGCTCGGGTGCATAACCCGTCACAGCTGCTATCGTACGCCGGTTGTCGATAAATGCATATCCTGCAGTAGCGGTCATGTTTTTTCTAACCTGATAATTTAAACCTACACGAAACAGAAATGTCTGTACGTGTTTAAGTTCATCTGCACTGCGTAACTGAATGTCGTTGTGAATACTGGTCTTCTTCCCGGTTTTGAATGTATTGAAGGTGGCCAGCCAGCCAGAGAACTGTGTTTGTCCCTGTGCGTATAGTAAATGAGATGTGCCGAACAGCACTACAACCAATAAAATATTTTTCTTCATGCAATGCAAATTGGTAAACGGCAAAAATAGGTTATAAGTTTTAAGTTGTAAGTGATAAGTAGGAAGTAAGGCTGAAGGTGGACGATGTAAGGAGATAAGTGGTAAGTAATAAGTTTTAAGTTCTATGTTCTAAGTCGTGTGTAATATGTAAGAGGCCTGCACTTTAAACCTATTAAACCCTTTATACTCTTTTAACCTGCTGTCAACTGTTAACAAATTATTACGTGAACCAGCCCATTCTACCAAATAAAATTTACCCCTAAAAAATGGCTAAAAAGTGCAAAAGTCCTGTAAGCCAGCACGGTAAAGCGGTTAGGGAGTTTGGCACGCTCTTTTCCACACAATGGGGATATTCGGTTGATGGAAATTTGAGTAGCAAAAAATACTTTCGTTAGGACCTGTCGCCAGACAGCATTTTTCAAAACCACGAGACCCGTTAAATTCTTTTAGTTATGAGTAGTAAAAAGCAGTCATCTGCCAAAAGCGGATTACAGTTTCGTCGTCGTTTTACGAGCGATGCTGTAAATGTATTTGATATGTTCGAGTATGACTACCGTACCTCGGTGATCCGTAATCCCTCGGGTGAGGTAGTATTTGAAATGAATAATGTTGAAGTGCCGAAGCAGTGGAGTCAGATAGCCACCGACATTCTTGCGCAGAAATATTTTCGCAAGGCTGGTGTGCCGCAACCCGATGGCAGCCTGGGTCGCGAAACTTCTGCGAAGCAGGTCGCTCACCGCATGGCCAACTGCTGGCGGGCATGGGGTGAACGTTATAATTATTTTGCAAGCAAACAGGACGCACAGGTATTTTATGATGAGCTGGTTTATTCCATACTCAACCAGATGTGTGTGCCCAATTCCCCTCAATGGTTCAATACCGGCCTGCATGAATCATATGGTATCACCGGTAAACCACAGGGCCACTATTATGTGGCCCCCGCAGATGGTCAGCTCAAGAAATCACAAAATGCGTATGAACGTCCCCAGCCTCACGCCTGCTTTATTCTGAGCGTGGATGATGACCTGGTAAACGAAGGAGGCATTATGGACCTGTGGGTGCGTGAAGCACGTATTTTCAAATACGGTTCCGGTGTGGGTACCAATTACTCCAACCTGCGTGGTGAAGGAGAAAAGCTGAGTGGCGGCGGTACCTCCAGCGGTCTGATGAGTTTCCTTAAAATCGGTGACCGTGCTGCAGGAGCTATTAAGAGCGGCGGCACTACCCGTCGTGCCGCCAAGATGGTATGTCTTGACCTCGACCATCCTGAAATTGTAGAGTTCATCAACTGGAAAGTGGAAGAAGAGAAGAAAGTAGGTGCACTCATCAATGCAGGTTACTCTTCTGATTATGAAGGAGAAGCTTATCGTACAGTCAGCGGTCAGAATTCCAATAACTCTGTTCGTATTCCCAATAGCTTTTTCGATAAACTGAAAAATGGCGAAGACTGGGAACTCACCGGCCGCATGGATGGCCGGGTGATGAAGAAAGTGCCTTCGCGCGAACTCTGGAATCAGATTGCTTATGCTGCCTGGCGTTGTGCAGACCCGGGTACGCAGTACAATACCACCATCAATGAATGGCATACCTGCCCGGCAGGTGGTCCGATCCGCGCGTCAAATCCCTGTTCGGAGTACATGTTTCTCGACAATACTGCCTGCAACCTGGCATCGGCCAACCTCATGAAATTTTACGATGCAGAGAAAAATCTGTTTGATGTAGAAGGCTATGAGTATAACTGCCGCCTGTGGACGGTGGTGCTGGAAATATCTGTACTGATGGCTCAGTTCCCCTCACGTGAAGTGGCGCAACTGAGCTACGAATACCGTACACTGGGCCTGGGTTATGCCAACCTCGGTACTCTTCTGATGGTTAGCGGTATTCCCTACGATAGCGAAGAGGCGCGTGGTATTGCCGGAGCGATCACCGCTATTATGACCGGGGTGTCGTATAAGACATCAGCTGAAATGGCAGCCACCCTGGGCGCATTTCCGCGTTACGAAGAAAATAAAGAATCCATGTTGCGTGTAATGCGCAATCATCGCCTGGCTGCATACGATGCGGATGAGTATGAAGGGCTGAGCCTGAAACCCGTTGGACTGAAAGCGCAATACTGCCCTGATTACATGCTGAAAGCGGCCTGTAAGGCATGGGACGATGCGGTAGAACTGGGTGAGAAATATGGTTACCGCAATGCGCAGGCAACAGTGATAGCACCCACAGGCACTATTGGCCTGGTAATGGATTGCGATACTACTGGTGTGGAGCCTGATTTTGCACTGGTAAAATTCAAAAAACTGTCTGGCGGAGGGTATTTCAAAATCATCAACCAGTCGGTACCCGTAGCGTTGAAAAACCTCGGCTACAGCCAGCGTGAATCTGATGCGATCATCAAATATGCTGTTGGTAATGCTTCTTTTGCAGGCGCACCTTTTATCAACCATCAGACGTTGAGCGAAAAAGGATTTATTGCCGATGAGATTAAACGACTGGATGCAGCAGTAGCAACTGCTTTTGATATTTCTTTTGTATTCAATAAATATACCTTAGGTGAGGAGTGTTTACAGCGGCTCGGTTTTGTTCCTGAGCAGTACAACAACTTTGAATGGAGTCTGCTGGAGGCGCTTGGATTCACTGAAGAGCAGATTGAGGCTGCCAACGATTACGTTTGTGGCACCATGATGCTGGAGGGAGCCCCGTTCCTGAAAGAGGAACATCTGCCCGTTTTTGACTGTGCCAACAAATGCGGAAAAAAAGGCCAGCGCTACATTCATGCGCATGGCCATATCCGCATGATGGGAGCAGCGCAACCGTTTATCAGCGGCGCTATTTCCAAAACTATCAACCTGCCGCATGAAGCTTCGGTAGAAGAAATTGCTGATGCTTATCTGCTGAGCTGGGAACTGGGCCTGAAAGCCTGCGCGCTTTATCGCGATGGCTCCAAGCTTTCACAACCCCTCAGCAATAAGTCAGACAAGAAGAAAAAGAAAGAAGATGTTGCAGCTGCTACAGAAACTGTTGAAGAAACAACAGATGATGCCATGCTGGCCAGCAATATCGTTGACATGAGCCGGCTTACTGTAGAGGAATTGCTGGATGAGGTGCAAAAACGTGTACAGGCATCGCCCGACACCAAACTGAAACGTAAACTGGCCAGTATCGTAGAGCGTCGCACCCTGCCGGCCAAGCGCCGCGGGTTTACACAAAAAGCCAAGATCAATGGCCAGGCTGTATTCCTGCGTACGGGCGAGTATGGAGATGGCACACTTGGTGAAATATTCATCGACATGGCCAAGGAAGGCGCAACCATGCGTAGCATGATGAACTGCTTTGCGATTTCCATTTCCATCGGCCTGCAGTATGGTGTGCCACTGGAAGAGTTTGTTGATAAATTCGCCTTTACCAAATTCGATCCTTCCGGTTTTGTAGAGCATCCTAATATCAAATCAACTACTTCTATTGTTGACTTTATCTTCCGTGTACTTGGTTATGAATACCTGGGACGTACTGATCTGGTACATGTGCTGGATAAACCCGAAGTAATGAATACCGGCGCCGATGACTGGGATGATATTCCTTCAAACCTGGAGTATGTCAGGGAGCCTGAACTGTCAAGCATACGCATCACTCCTTCTGCCGGAACCATCACCCCTCAGCCCGCCAAGCAGCAACGCACGCAGCAGGCAGTGAAGTCAGACGGCGGTATGGATGCAGTAAATGCGGCTGCCAAAAATATGCAGAGTGATGCGCCTGCCTGTAATGTGTGTGGTCATATCATGATGCGCAGTGGCACCTGCTACAAATGTCTCAACTGCGGCAATCAGGGCGGGTGCAGTTAAGCTAAATCATCGTACGGACGGAAAACCACTATAGTCTCACAAGTGTTATCCAGATCCCGCTTCGAAAGGAGCGGGATTTTTTTAGTGGACGGTTAACAGTTGACAGTGGACAGTTGACAGAAAGTTTTAAGTAATAAGTATTAAGTTATAGGTAGAATATACATTTCTCTTCTGTTCACTGTCAACCGTCCACTGTTAACTACTTTACCACCGCATTCTCTTCCTGATATACGCACTCAACTCAGCTGCCATAGCTGTGTGTTCCTGCAGATTGGGGTGATAGCTGCAGCCGCCAATGTATCTGTTCTGAAAAAAATAATGGCTTATACGTTTGTCGCCAAGCTGGTGCAGGTTTTGTTCAACAGCAGTTATATAGCGGCGAAGTGTGCTGTCGAGAGGTTTATCGCCCATAGGGCTGGTGAGCAGGATAATTTCTGCGCGGCGGTATTGCCTGCGGATAGTCTGCAGAAAATTCACGTAGGCGCTGCAAAAGGCGGCGGAGTCCTGGATGCCGTCATTCTGGCCAAGACATACAGTAACCACATCGGGCTGGTACTGTTTAAAATCCCAGGCAATCCCCTCTGTAGCAATATTTGTTTTGTCGAATATCTGCGGCATTATATTCTTTTTATCGCAGCAGCTTTTGATGAGCCCGATACCCGATTCGGAAGTGAGATGCCATTGTGCATTGAGTAGTCGTGCGCTTTGTGGCCCATAAGCCATGTATGCACTGTGCTGGTCATACCATTCGCCACTACCGCATTTGATGGCTGCGTCATAATTGCCCATTCCGCAGGTAATGGAATTGCCGATAAATTCTATTTTCCGTTTGGGCACTTTGCGGACAGGCAGAAGTTGTGTGCAAATGACAGCTGTTGGTTGCAGAAAGCCGATACTTGCTTCGGTGTCTTTGCATACCACTATTTCATGCTCACCATCAGACAGACCACTGGCAAGTACGATCCTGTTGAGGCTGTCTGTGGTCTGAATACGTACCGGCGTGCTGTTGTCGACAATGATGTGGAGATAATTGTGTGATTTTCCCCATTTCTCCTCATCCTTTATTTCCAGTACACAATAACTGCCTTTGAAGCGGATCGTCATATATACTCCTGATGCCCAGAAGCGGGGCCCGGCAGTATTACTGCGATCCGTTCTGCCGATGATTTTGATATACTTATGTCCGGCAGGGTAGCGTGTGCTGTCTGTATGACTTTTGGCCAGCAGGCGCTGACAGAACAATAGTGTTACAGTTATTAAGAAGATACGAACGCGCATAGCGGGCAATTAGTTCTTTAATAAATGTGGCTCAATCAGCGGTTTCCAGATGGCATAGCCTTTTGCATTCATATGCAGGTTATCTGATTTGAAAATATCAGTCATTATGCTGCCGTCCTTATTAAGCATATGATGGAATACGTCGATAAAAACGGTATTCTTTTTTTTGCGGATAAATTTTTTGATAAGCTTGTTGCCTTCTTTCATTGTCTTCAGATTCTTTTCGCGTGAGGGGCTTGGCTTCATGGAAATGTAAGCAATGGGGATTTTGGGGTAACGGCTCCTGATGAGGCTGTGCAATTCTTTAAAACGGTTGAGGATGGTTTGCCCGGTTACATTAGCACCACCCAGGTCGTTTTCGCCGCAATAGATCACGATCTGCTTTGGGTTGTAACGGAAAATAACATCCTCTGCATACATGATCAGGTGGGGAAGGGAGGATCCGCCAAAACCGCGGTTAAGAATGGGGTAACCCGGAAAATAGTCTTTTACATCTTTCCATAAAGTAAACGAAGAGCTGCCAATAAAAAGGATGGGGCGCTCGGGAGGCGCATTCAGTGAATCCAGTTTTTTGAAATACCTGACCTCGTTGATAAAAGGCTGTTCAGTATTTTGGGAAAAAGAGGTGAAGCTGTTGATCAGCAGCAGTGCCGCTATAAGGAAACGTACTTTCATTGGTAATTTATTTCAATGATAAAAGAATGGTTAAATGAATACACGGCTGCCATAGGTATAGTTTTCACGAAACTCTTTGGGGGTACAGCCCTTTTTCTTTTTAAAGATCCGGTTGAAGTTGGATATGTTGTTGAAACCGCAATTGTAGGCTACTTCCGATACAGATTGGCTGGTGTCGATGAGCATACGGGAGGCATGCCCCAGTCTTATTTCAATCAGGCTGTCGATGAAGCTGATACCGGTATGCATTTTAAAAAACCGGCTGAAAGATACTTCCGTCATATTGGTAAGGCGGGCGGCATCGGCTAGCACGACGGTTTTGTCAAAATTCAGATTGATGTACTCCATTACCTTTTCAATACGCCGGCTGTTGTAAGATGGTTGCAGGTTGCTGAAAGAAGCGTCTGAAAGCGTACGCATATTCCGGGAAATGGACAGGTCGTGGAATATCGACATCAATTCCAGCACGGAATCAAATCCCTGTTTGGTCTTAAGCTGTTTGAGTCTGGGGGCCAGCTGTTCCGCTGTAGCTTCCGAAAACAGGATACCTCTTTTTGACTTTTCAAACATTTCGCGCATAAAGTGGAGCTGATTTCGGCGCAGAAATCTTTCATCAAACAGGTCTTTGTGAAACTGGATGGTTACTTCGTGTATCTGTTTGCTTTTGCATTTATGCGTTTGCCATACATGAGGCAGGTTGGGACCTACCAGTACCAGCTCGTGATTGCCGATCTCTTCAATATGGTCGCCCACCATACGCCGGGCACCGGCCGCATGCTGAATAAGATTGAGCTCAAACTCTTCATGATAATGGAGCGGAAAGTCGAATTCTGATTTCGTCCGGGAGAAAAGGGTAAAGCAATCGCTGCTCGTCAGTGGCGTGATCTCCTTAAGGATGTTTTGCATAAACAGGATAAAATAGTATCAGTGTCTTCTAAAAATAAGTTCCGGATTTTTTTCTGTTCAGGGCCCGGAAATACTTGATTTTCTACGGAGTCAGGCGAATTAAAGCTAACAATATTTCAAGCACTGTTCAAATTTGTATAAATAAAGTATTGGTAATGGATATAATAGTATTATATCTCGCTTTGACTGGGTGCCTATTTTTGGACAAATAATAATTGTTGCTATATGAGAAAAGAATTGCTGCTTTTTTTTCTTCTGTCGTTGTTGTCTGTGACGGCAGTACTGGCACAGACCCGGACTGTCTCGGGTACAGTGCTCACCGAGCAGGGACAGCCGCTATCGGGTGCCACTGTAGCCCCGAAGGGCTCCAAGCGATCGGTGCTTACAGACAAAGACGGTAAATTTTCCCTATCAGTATCGGATGACACCAAATTGCTCGTGGTTAGCTATGTGAGCATGGAAACACTCGAAGTGGCCCTTACCGGTCAAACGTCTTATGTGGTGCAACTGGTGCCTTCTGCATCTGCTACGCTATCGGATGTGGTGGTGGTAGGTTATGGTACGGCCCGCAAAACAGATCTTACAGGTGCCATACAGCGCATCAGCCGCGAAGACCTGGTAAAAGACATTCCCACCAATATACTGCAGGCTATGCAGGGCAAACTGGCCGGCGTGAATGTAACGCAGAATGATGGTGCTCCCGGGGCAGGCCTCAGTATCCGTATCCGTGGTTCCAACTCAGTACTTGGCGGTACAGAACCGCTGTATGTAATTGATGGCGTGCCTTTCAATAACAATAGCAGTGGCGCCACGCCGCAGGCGATCGGCGGAGATGAAAAGCAAACGCTCAATGCACTGGCCTTTATTGATCCCAACGATATTGAGTCGATCGATATCCTGAAAGACGCCTCCGCCACGGCCATTTATGGCTCACGTGGCGCCAATGGCGTTGTGCTGATCACAACCCGTAAGGGACGCTCAGGCCGCGACAGGGTAGAACTCAATGCCAGCGTGGGCATAGCAGAAGTATCGAAGAAGCTCAATATGCTTTCTGCCTATGATTATGTAAAATATCAGAACCTGGCCTACGAAAACTCCAATTTGTACGAGGGCACCAACTATGTAATCCCTTTCCCTACTCCTGAAGATTATCAGAACCGCGATGTAAACTGGCAGGATGCTATTTTCAGAAAGGGCATGTATCAGAATTATACGGCCAACTTTTCTGGTGGCAACGAGCAGGGCAATCACCGCATTGGCTTCAGCTATCTGGATCAGGAAGGAACTGTAATAAATTCTAACTATAAAAAGTTTGGCATAAGTCTTAACCTCAACCGAAACCTGGGCAAGCGAATCAAGCTGGGTACAAGTACCTCCATTTCCAAAACCATTACAAATGGAGTAAAAACAGGTACCGATAAATCAGATGCGGCCAGCGCCGGGGTGATACGCTCCGCTACTACCTATCCTACCAGCATTTCTGATGTGGAAGGATACGATGAGGCCGGACAGGGTTACTTTATTACCAACCCGGTTATTTACTCGCGCGATGTGCTCAACCGTGTAACTGGTATAAATATCTTCTCATCCAACTACCTCGAAGTGGCGCTGATGAAGGGATTAAAGTTTCGTCAGAACCTGGGTGTTAACTATGGCACCAGCACACGCGATCAGTACTATCCCCGTACGGTGTATGAAGGATTCAGCGTGCGTGGCTGGGGGCTCAAAGCCGACAATCTTTTTAACAGCCTCATCACAGAAAGCATCCTGAATTATACTACTACGATCAATGACCATAGCATCGGCGGTATGGCTGCAGCCACCTACGAGCGCACAGATGGTCAGTGGAAAAGAGCGGAGGCAAAAACATTCCCCAACGATGTACTTAAAAATGAAAACCTGGCTGCAGGCGAAATGATTATGCCGGTTATCAACAGCCGGTATCAGTCTACACTTGTTTCTTTCCTGGGACGTGTAAACTATGCGTATAAGGATAAATATCTGCTTAATGCGTCTTATCGCCGCGATGGATCAAGCAAATTTGGCCGTGAAAATAAATGGGCCGGTTTTTCCTCCTTTGGCGTAGCCTGGAAGCTGTCTAAGGAGAACTTTATGTCGAATGTGCGTGGTGTGAGCGATCTGAAGCTGCGTTTCAGCTACGGACAATCGGGCAATCAGGGTATCGGCTCTTATGCCTCCCTGTCGAAACTGGCTGTATACAATTATGTATTTGACGGCGGCCTGCAAACTGGCCTCGCAGATGATGTGTATGCCGGTGCTGCCAATGAAAACCTGAAATGGGAAACTACATCAGCTTATAATGCCGGCCTTGATCTGGCGCTCTTCAAAAACCGTCTTACCCTGAGTGTGGATGTGTATCAGAAGAAAACAGAAGATCTGCTGCAGTTTATCACAACTCCCGCCTCTACCGGTTTTGAGCGCCAGTTGCGCAACTCCGGTTCAGTGCAGAACCGTGGTATAGAAGTACAGCTTGGTGGCGATATCATCAAAGGCAAAAATTTTGAGTGGTCTGCCAATTTCAATATTGCTTTCAACCGCAACAAGATACTGAGCCTGGGCAGCGATGTACTGGAGCAGTTTGCAGGTAATATATCTACCGGCGACGCCCCATTCATACAGGTGGCAGGTAAACCAATCGGAGCGTTGTACGGATATGTAGAGGACGGTTATTACGACAATGAAGCCGAAGTACGCAGCGATCCAATGTATGCCAACCAGTCTGATGCTATCATCAAACGTATGATTGGTGAAGTCAAATACCGCAATTTCGATAACGATCCAACGTCCATATCGGTAACAGACCGTACGTTTATTGGCGATGTAAACCCTGATTACACTTTTGGGTTTACCAATAACCTGCGATATGGCCGCTTTGATCTCAGCGTATTTGTAAACGGTGTACAGGGAAATGATATCGTGAACATGAATACCCGCTTCAACGGTAATCTGGGCTCATTCAAGAATATTTCTTACGATGTTTATGAAACGGCATGGGCTGGCGGCAAAGACAATAGCCAGGCTACTGGGCCTAAAATCATGCGTCAGTTCTGGCGCAACATGCTCTTCTCACGCCGGTTTATTGAGGATGGCAGCTTTGTACGTATCAAGAATGTGACACTGGGCTATAATGTGCCTGTATCTTTCCTGAAAGGTGTTACCTCCATGCGGGTTGCCTTTGGTGTAAATAACCTGTATACGTTTACCAACTACTCAGGCTTTGATCCGGAAATGAACAGCTATGGCGACAATCCGGCTCTCTTTGGTGTAGACCTGGGGGGATATCCCAATGCACGTACTTACAACCTGAGCATTCGTTGCAATTTTTAATGCCAAACCGAAAAAGAAGAAATGATCATGAAATATAATTTCAAATACCTGATTGCTTCTGCATTGCTTTTTACGATGCTCCTGGGGGTGTCGTGCAAAAAAGCGCTGGAAGAGAAGCCCTTTTCTTTCCTTTCTCCTGAAAATTTTTATCAGTCAGAAAGTGATGCCAAAACCGCTATTAATGGTGTGTACAATGTTCTTTATTCATGGGACATGTATATGCAGCCCTTCTGGAACCTGACTGTGTTGGATGATGACCATGTATCTGGAGCCGACTGGTACCTGGGTACATCAGGCGCCGGTAACCCGCAGGGATACTGGGGTGTGGATGGCCCATGGGTGGGTTGTTACTCCATGATAGCGCGTGCCAACACAGTGCTGGAAAATGTGGGTAAGATGGAATCGAATATCGACCCGGATATCAAGAACCGCATAATGGGTGAAGCACATTTCCTGCGTGGCTGGGCTTATTTTCAGTTGGTACAGTTATATGGTGGAGTGCCTATCCGGCTGCAGTCGCTGGAGATCGATCAGGAATCGAGCAAGCCGCGCGCTTCGGTGGTTGAAACCTATGAAGTGGTGTTTGAAGAACTGAAGCAGGCCGAAACACTTTTGTTTCCCAAAGGTCATGAGAAGGCCGGCGAGCTGGGCCGTGTCACACGCGGGCTGGCCAAAGCATTTCTCGCCAAAGCCTATCTTACCATGGCATCGGGGGCTGTGTCAGGCGGTACTATCAGCGTGCGTGGTGGTCAGAATAACAATTACTACGATTATCCTAAAAATGTAGTGGCCGGCCTTGAAGGTGTGGATGCGCAGACTTATTTTGGCCTGGCACGCGATAAGGCGCTTGAAGTAATTCAGAGTAATGAATACAGCCTGTTTACCAGTTGGAAAGATCTGTGGAATAAAGCCAGCCGCAATAAACAGGAGCATATGTGGGAGGTGCAATCGCTGGCTGGTACAGCATTCATCAATAACCTGCACAACTATTTTTCTGCATATTCCAGCTTTGGCCGCGGTGCTGTATGGATGACTAATAATCATTACATGGACTATGAGGACCAGGATAAACGTGTGCTGGATGGGGTAGCGCACAATTATCAGAGCAATACCAATTACCGGTATTATTACCCCTCCTGGCAGGCCAGCCTTTACCAGGTTGTAAATGGCGTAACATATAATAATAACGGCAATACAGACAATCGTGCCTATATCATTAAGTACGCATCTGTAGCTGATAGCACTGTTGCCAATAGCGATGCTTTTTATCCGCTGATGCGTTATTCGGAAGTATTGCTGATGTATGCCGAGGCAGCCAATGAAGCTTCTAACGGACCCACTACCGAGGCGTATACTTACCTGAATGCAGTGCGTAGCCGGGCCAGTGCAACGGATGCACCTGCAGGTATGACCCGCGACCAGTTCCGCAATTTTGTTATTGCAGAGCGTGCACGTGAGTTTGCGCTGGAGGGTATCCGTCGTTTTGACCTGATGCGCTGGGGTATTTATCTCGATGTCATGAATAAGATTCAGATAGGTCAGAATAATATTTCTAAAGTGAGGGCAACGCGCAACCTGTTGCTGCCTATACCACAGGGAGAGCTCAACAGCAACCGCGCCATTACTGCCAATAATCCCGGCTGGTAAATAAAATTTTCAAACAATAACCACTTGTTATATGAAACGAACACTCCAAATTTTTTGCTCACCCGCTGTAATGGCACTGCTGCTGATGACGGTGCTGGCAGTTTCCTGTAAAAAGGAAAAGAATGAGGATACCAATCCTCCCATAATCACGGGTGTAACCAGCCTGCTTGATCGTGCCAATATGCTGGAGTCGGCCGACTTTGATCAATGGATTGTTATCAAAGGGCAGCATCTGGCTACTACTTTTAAAGTAGACTTTAATGGCGAGATCGCATTTGATTCGCTGGTATATGCCAACGACTCAATCATCACCGTGAAAATCCCCAAAACGCTTCCCGATCCCGTTAATAATCCTATTACGGTCTACACGAAGTATGGAACAGCTACCTATAATTTCCGTATTCTGCAACCGCCGCCGGTTATTAGTGGATTTGATCCGGTAGCCGGACCAGAAGGTACAGAGGTAAATATCCTGGGCGATTTCTTTAATGGTGTGACCAGCGTTAAGTTCAACGATGTGGAAGTGCCCATTATTTCAAGCAGCAAATCCATCATCAAAGTACAGGTACCTGTAGGGCAAACGTATGGATATGTGTATGTAACTACTCCCGTAGGTACCGCACGCTCCGAAAAGGTGTTCGGATTTAAGCTGACAGTATATGATGAGGCGCTGGCGACCGGATGGTCCAATACTTCCTTTAGCTGCGCAACAAACTACGCACATGCCGATACAGTGAAAAGAGGAACGAAAGCACTAAGAGCGGAGACCACGGCTGCCTGGGGTGCACTGCGCGTGAGCAAGGCTGCTCCGGCAATAGATCTGACCGGTTATAGCGGGGTAAAATTCTCCATTTATGGTGGCCCCACATCTGAAGGTAAAAAGGTAAAACTGATGATCAATGGTGTGACTGCTACCGGGTATACCTTTACGATCAAATCCGGCCAGTGGCTCGATTTTCAGATCCCCCTTTCATCGCTGGGCAACCCTGCCACAGTTAGTACAATTACCTTCCAGGAGTTCAGCGGAATAAAACAATTGCTCTACTTTGACGATATTGGACTTTATTAAAAAGTTGTTTTTATAATGAGCATAATACAGGCAGAGAGTAAGCAATCAATAAGCAGTATTCCAACCGGTTCCGGCCTCCCTTGCGGAGGGCCGGAACTGTTGGGATATATGCCTGCCCGACCAACAAACTTTTTCCGCTTTCTTTTAGCAGGAGTGTTGTTGCTATTTACTTTTTTTCTAAAAGCACAACAACCGGCTGATCCCTTAGCTACGCCAGAGGCAAAACGTTTATATGCGAGCCTCGATCGCCTGAGTAAAACACATACACTCTTTGGACACCAGGATGCACTGGCCTACGGTGTGGGCTGGAAGGCTATCAGTGGCAACAGTGATGTGAAAATTGTGACGGGTGACTATCCTGCAGTCTATGGCTGGGATCTGGGCCATCTGGAGCTGGACTCATCGCGCAATCTCGATGGTATTCCATTTACTAAAATGCGTGATTATATCCGTCAGGGCTACGACCGTGAAGCGGTAATCACCATCAGCTGGCATCTGCGCAATCCCCTTAATCTCAAATCCGCATGGGATACTACTCACGGAAGTGTGGGTGCCATACTGCCCGGCGGAGCGAAGCACGAATTATTTAAAAGCTGGCTTGATAAGGTAGCCGTATTTATGCAAAGTCTGAAAGGAAGTGATGGGAAAGCTATTCCCGTTTTGTTTCGCCCTTTTCATGAGTTTACCGGCAACTGGTTTTGGTGGTGCCGCAATGTATGTACTCCCGATGAGTTTATTGCGCTTTGGCGCTTTACTGTACAATACCTGCGCGATGTAAAGGGATTGCATCAACTGCTGTTTGTTTATAATACAGCGGATTTTAAAGATGCCGCAGATTTTCTGCGCCGTTATCCGGGCGATGATGTGGTGGATGTCCTCAGCTTTGATATGTATCAGCATGGTGGCGGCGATAAACGAATTGCGTTCAGAGATGAAGCCAGACGGAGGTTGACGATTATCTGTGAGCTGGCGACTGAAAAAAAGAAGATTGCTGCTTTTGCAGAAACAGGTTATGAGGCCATACCCGATGCCCGCTGGTGGACAGAAACCCTGCTGCCAACCTTTCGCGGACTACCAGTAGCCTGGGTACTTGTATGGCGTAATCATGGATATAAATCATGGGAAAAGGCTATGCATCATTATGCGCCCTATAAGGGACATATTTCGGCGGCCGACTTTATAAAATTTTTTAACGATCCCCAGATGATGTTTGAACGTAAGCTGCGGGCTCAGCACATCTACAGGCATTGATATGAAGCTACAGTTGATTGATATTCTGATCATGCTCACCTATCTGGCCTCTATGGTAATGGTGGGCTTCTGGATGAGAAAAAAAGCGAGGCTTAACAAAGAAAGTTATCTCATGGGCGGTAAGTCGCTGCCCTGGTATATGCTGGGGTTGAGCGATGCCAGCGATATGTTTGACATCAGTGGCACCATGTGGATGGTGGCACTCTGTTTTGTCTATGGTATGAAGAGCATCTGGATACCCTGGCTATGGCCGGTATTTAACCAGGTATTCATGATGATGTTTCTGTCAAAGTGGTTACGCAGATCCAATGCCAATACCGGTGCCGAATGGTTAAAGACACGTTTTGGTACTACCGGTAAAGGTGTACAGGGCTCCCATAGTGTGGTAGTGATATTTGCGCTGATTGGCTGCTTCGGCTTCCTGGCCTATGGGTTTATTGGTCTCGGTAAGTTCATTGAAATATTTGTGCCATGGGAGGCCGTGAGTGCCTATGTGCCTTTTGATGTGGCGCCTGCCTATGTACCCCACTTTTATGGCATCGTGTTTACGTTATTTGCCATGTTTTATTCGATCATTGGTGGTATGCACAGTATTGTACTGGGCGACTTCATCAAATACATGATTATGATCGTGGCCTGTGTATCGGTGGCTGTCATCGCTATGATGCATTTGCATCAGAATGGGGGACAACTGCAGGTGCCTGATGGCTGGCTCAATCCGTTTTTTGGCTGGGAACTGGGGCTCGACTGGAGTGCTACTATACCCGAAGCCAATCAGAAAATTGCCGACGATGGATTTGGCCTCTTCGGCATATTCTTTATGATGATGCTCTTCAAAGGCATATTTGCAAGTCTGGCAGGACCGGCACCAAACTATGATATGCAAAAAATTCTGTCTACGCGTTCTCCCAAAGAGGCCAGTAAAATGACAGGTTTTGTATCGATCATATTGCTGCCGGTACGTTACTCGATGGTAATAGGCCTCACCGTGCTGGCGCTGCTTTATTATAAACAGATGAATCTGACGGGCGCAGATGGTACCGACTTCGAGCGCATACTGCCGGCCACCATCAATCAGTTTCTGCCGGCGGGTATTATGGGGCTGGTGCTTACCGGTCTGCTGGGCGCCTTTATGGGTACTTTTTCCGGTACACTCAATGCCGCGCAGGCCTACATCATTAATGATGTTTACCTGAAGTACATTAACCCAACGGCCAGCAATAAAAAGGTAATCAGGGCCAATTACCTGGTCGGTGTGATTGTAGTGGCCATAGGTATTGTACTTGGTTTTTTTGCACGCGATGTAAATAGTGTGCTGCAATGGATTGTAGGTGGGTTGTATGGAGGTTATATCGCCGCCAACCTGTTTAAATGGTACTGGTGGCGCTTCAATGCACATGGATTTTTCTGGGGCATGGCCAGCGGCATTGTTGGTGCGCTGGTATTCCTCAAACTGTTTGATGGCCTGTTTCTCTACATCTGGCCGCTGCTCTTTGTAATCTCTATTGCAGGGTGCCTGATAGGAACTTATACCGCACCGCCAACAGAAATGGAGACCCTGAAATCATTTTACAAAACAGTAAAACCCTGGGGCTTCTGGAAACCTGTGCACGAGCAGGTAGTTGCCGATGATCCTTCCTTTGAGCCCAACCGGCGGTTTAAACTTGATATGTTCAATGTGGTGCTGGGCATCATAGCGCAGTGTTGCCTCACGCTGTTGCCGATGTATGTAGTGCTGTGGATGAAATTACCGCTGTTGATCACTATTGCCATACTTGCGGTGATTGTTATTATTCTTAAAAAAACCTGGTGGAATAAACTCGAAAACTAAATAACCTTATTATATGGATAAGCAGTTTAAAGAAAGAATGCAGATGCTGGTGGGCGATTATGAACAGCTTCTGAAACGTGAAAACAAAAAACTGGAATCACTACATGGCCTTTATCACCGGTACCTTCATCCGGTGCTGACTACGGCTCATGTGCCGCTTACCTGGCAATACGATTTTAATCCGGACACCAATCCGCGTCTCCTGCTTCGTAATGGCATTAACTCAGTGCTCAACGCCGGAGCTATCAAATGGAATGGCCGCTATCTGCTAATGGCCCGTGTGGAAGGCTATGATCGCAAATCGTTTTTTGGTATTGCAGAAAGCCCCAATGGAGTTGACAATTTTGTATTCTGGGATACGCCGGCCACTATACCAGAAACAGACGAGCCTGATACCAATATATATGATATCCGTCTGGTGGCACACGAAGACGGCTGGATATATGGATTGTTTTGTACAGAGCGCCGCGCCAAAGACGTGCCCGAGACCGATCAGTCATCTGCTGTAGCGCAATGCGGCATTGTACGCACACGCGACCTTGTCAGTTGGGAACGGCTGCCCGACCTGGTTACTCCATCTCCGCAGCAGCGAAATGTAGTTTTACATCCCGAATTTGTAAACGGTAAATATGCTTTCTATACCCGCCCGCAGGATGGTTTCATTGAAGCCGGTAAAGGTGGTGGCATTGGCTTCGGACTGGCCGATGATATTACGCAGGCAGTCATCAGCGAAGAGTTTATAGTAGATCCGAAAATATATCATACCGTATATGAATTAAAAAACGGATCAGGCCCTGCACCATTGCGGACTCCGCATGGCTGGCTGCACCTGGCACACGGAGTGCGCAATACAGCAGCCGGTCTGCGATATGTGCTGTATATGTTTATGACGGATCTGCATGATCTGACCCGCGTTATTTATAAGCCCGCCGGGTATTTCCTTGCACCCGAAGGAGCAGAACGGGTAGGTGATGTGTCGAATGTTGTATTCAGCAATGGCTGGATACTGGACGATGACGGTACCGTATTCATCTATTATGCATCTTCAGATACGCGCATGCATGTAGCGACCACTACACTGGATATACTCACAGATTATGTAATGAATACACCGGCTGATGAATTTACTTCGGCTACCTCAGTAAAACGCATCCAGGCGCTGGTAGCCGCTAATAATGATTTTAAGGATTCCCTGGTTTCTGAGCCGGTACGTGAAGAACCGGTATATAAATTATCAGAATGAGTATAGACCTGCAGGCAGATATAGCAAAGAAAGAGTGGCTGGCCGGCTTTCGGCAGCAGCTCGAAGAAGAGTTGCAGACTATTCTTGACTGGTGGATGCATCATGCCAAAGATGAGGAACGCGGCGGCTTCTACGGAAGTGTTAGTGACTCGAATGAACACGATAGCATTGCCCCCAAAGGATTGGTATTACACGCCCGTGCAGTATGGACATTTGCCGCAGCATACCGCTACACCGGCCAACAACAATACTTGTCAGAAGCCGAAAAAGCCTTTCATTTTCTTGAATCAGCATTCCTGGATAAAATAAATGGCGGGTTTTACTGGTCGGTAGATGCAGAAGGGCGTATGTTCGATGGCAAAAAACAAATTTATGGCCAGGCCTTTGCGATCTATGGACTATCAGAGTTGTATCTGGCAAGTGGATATCAATCGGCGCTTGATTATGCCATAGGTCTTTATGAACAGCTTGAAAAGATAGCATGGGATAAACAATACGGCGGATATATAGAGGCATTTGAGCAGGACTGGGCACCACGGGCAGACTTCAGGTTGAGTGAAAAGGAGGAGAACCTCTGCAAAACCATGAATACCCATTTGCATGTGATAGAAGCCTATGCCAATTTATATAAAGCCTGGCCCAACCCTGACCTCGCTGCCCGTATCAGAGATTTGCTGGATATTTTTTCTGATAAGATAATCAATCATACATCGAACCGGCAACGGCTTTTTTTCACCGGGACATGGCAGCCAGCCGGCAGTATTATTTCCTTCGGGCACGATATTGAGGCCGCCTGGTTGCTGCAGGAGTGTGCTGTGATACTGGGTGATGTCAGTTATATTGATCGTTTCTCTCAACTGGCAATTGCTATGGCACATGCTGCAACCGATGGGCTTGATGCCGATGGGGGGCTATGGTATGAATATGAAGCTGCAACCGATCACTGGATCAGGGAAAAACACTGGTGGCCACAGGCTGAGGCTATGGTTGGTTTTTTCAATGCCTGGCAACTGAGTGGTCAGGATCGTTTTCTGCAACAGTCGGCAGGTGTATGGACATTTATTAAACGATATATCAGGGATAAGGAAAACGGTGAATGGTACTGGGGCGTCACAGAAAATCTGCATAAAATGGCGGGTCAGGATAAAGCAGGTTTCTGGAAATGCCCGTATCACAATTCCCGCGCCTGTATCGAGCTGGGACACCGCATCGGTCAAATGCTCGTATCATGATCGGTAAAGCATAGTGCTGATATTAATCTTCTTTTTTTTAATCATCATGCTTCGTCTATTCAAGAATCTCACTTTCTGGGTACTGGTGGCCATAACGGCCGGCATACTGGTTGGGCATTATTTTCCGGATATAGCCCAGCGACAGATACTGGATAAGAGCTATAGTTTTCGCCTCCTGGGGCAGGAGATGAGCATCAAGTCTACGTTCAGTGAGTTGCTTGGGTCAGGTTTTATCAGTATTGTAAAACTGTTTATCAACCCGATTATTTTCCTGACCATCACACTGGGGATCGTGAATATGGGAAACCTAAAAAAGGTAGGCCGTGTAGGGGCAAAGGCATTACTCTATTTTGAAGTGGTTACCACATTCGCACTTATCATAGGCGTTGTAGTGGCATTGCTGATTCAGCCCGGTCACGGAGTGGATACTTCCGGAGTAAGAGGAGCAGATGTTTCTGCCTATACCAAGCCAGGGAATGATTTCAGCTGGCTGAAGTTTCTTAAAGAAAACTCCACGCTGCAGGTATTATTAGTGGCGCTTGTGCTGGGAGTATCGCTGAGCCTGGTACAGAAAAAGGAACGCCTGGTTCATGTCATGCATACGGCCTCCCGTTATATTTTTAAAGGCCTGCATCGGGTGATGCTGCTGGCACCAATAGGCGCTTTTGGAGGCATGGCATATACGATCAGCAAATTTGGTATCGATACCTTGCTGCCATTAGGCAAACTGATGATCACTGTATACATTACCATGGCCCTTTTTATTTTTCTGGTCCTCTATTTCATTCTTAGAATGTATAAGGTGAGCCTGATACGCTTCCTGAAATATATACGTGAAGAGCTGTTGATCGTACTGGGTACATCTTCTTCCGAGGCAGCCCTTCCCTCTCTAATGGAAAAACTGGAGAGAATGGGGTGCTCCAAACCGGTGGTAGGCCTGGTAGTGCCTACCGGTTATTCTTTTAATCTCGATGGTACGACTATTTACCTGTCAATGTGTATGATCTTTCTGGGCCAGGTATTTGGTGTAGAACTCGGTTTTGGGCAAATAGCGGCAATCGTTGGTATTCTTATGCTTACTTCCAAAGGAGCAGCGGGTGTTACAGGTAGTGGATTCGTGGTGCTGGCATCCACGCTTACTGCTATAAAGGTTATTCCGGTAGAAGGACTTGCTTTATTACTGGGTGTTGACCGCTTTATGTCAGAGGCTCGTGCTATCACCAATTTTATTGGTAATGGCGTAGCAACTATCTGGCTGGCCAATAACGAGAAAGAGTTTGACAGGACAAAAATGGAGAAAGCATTTTCGCGGGTACATGAAACAGAAGATATTATTACCGATAATATTGAAGCGAATACAGTAGCAGAGGATAATAGTCTACTAAAATAATCAGATAAACCTTTATTGCCTGTTTTCATTTCCCTGCTGAATAAGTATATTTGGAGACAACGATGTGTAAAAGGTTTGCTATATGTCTGCTGGCTGTTTTTATTGCCGCACGGCTTTTTGCCCAGGGCGATCCATATTCATTTTCCCGTCTTGATATCAGCAACGGGCTTTCCAACAACCAGGTCAATTGTTTTTACCGCGACACCAAAGGTTTTTTGTGGATCGGTACCTTGTCGGGTCTTAACCGGTACGATGGATACCAGTTTAAAATTTTCCGCCATGACCTGAAAGACACCAATTCGCTCGCCGAAAATTTTGTATCACGTATACTGGAAGGCCCGCATGATAAAATTTGGGTTGAAACAAAAACGCTCTTCAGTATACTTGATCTGCGAACCGAAAAAGTGACCCGCAACATACAGGCAGCTTTGGCTGAACTGGGTATTAGTGGCACAGCTGTGTCGGACATACGCCGGCGGGCCGGGGGCACTTATTGGTTCCTGATGGACCGGCAATACCTCTGGGAGTATGACCCCGCTACCCGAAAAGCAAAACGGGTGTATTCAGCTCCGGCCAGCGAGCCGGTTGCTGCTTTTCAGTTTGATGCAAACGGCCTTTGTTATATACTATTTTTAAATGGAAAGCTGATCTGGTTTGATACAGCAACCGGCAAAGAAGCCGGTGAAACAGATGTGCCCGGTCGTATATTCGATGGCACCCTGCTCACTTTCCAGATTTTTGTAGACAGTGATAATGATCTGTGGATTTATTCACAGGCCACCAATCCTAAAGGAGTGCTGTGGATAAATCCGCAGCAGGGAAAATCTACACTTATTTGCAAAGATCAGGGAACTGCACGGCTCAACAACAACATCGTGGCTAGTGTGGTAGAAGCTTCTAAAGGAGAAATATGGATTGGAACGGATCATGGCGGCATAAATATTTATAATAAAAATACCCATACAATAAGATATGTACTGAGCAGAGAAGACGAAGTGAAATCGCTGGGGCAAAACAGCATCGTATCGGTATACCGCGACGATAAAGGGTATGTGTGGGTGGGCACCTACAAAAAGGGAGTCAGCTATTATCATCCGGGTATTATTAATCTGCCACTGTATCGCCATCATACGGCCGGCCGCAACAGCCTTTCTTATGATGATGTAAACCGTTTTGCCGAAGATGCAAAAGGGAATATATGGATTGGCACCAACGGAGGTGGCCTCAATTATTTTAACCGTGCCACCAATACGTTCACCTCATATACGCACGATCAGGCCAACCCGGCATCGCTGGGCAACAATGTCATTGTAAGTTTATTTATCGACAAACAACAGAAATTATGGATCGGATCCTATTATGGCGGGCTTGACTACTTCGATGGAAATAAATTTACCCATTACCGGCACGATCCGGCAGACAGCAACAGCCTGTCTGATGACAGGGTCTGGGAAATTTTTGAAGACAGCCGCGGGCGGATGTGGATCGGCACGCTGGGCAACGGGCTTGATCTTTTTGACCGCGAAAAGAAAATATTCAAACATTATAAGCCCTATCTGCCCAATTCAATCCGGTCAAATTATGTGGCCGATTTTATGGAAGATAAGGCAGGCAATCTATGGATAGCTACTTCAGACGGTCTGAATATCCTCGATCCCGCGGGCAACTTTTCCTATTATCAGCATCAGTCGGGCAATCCGGAAAGTATCAGCAACAATAACCTGACCGCTATTGTGCAGGATAAGCGGGGTTGGATATGGGTGGGTTCACATGATGGGTTAAATGTTTACACAGCACCCGGCAAAAAGATGATGACCCTGCATAGCCGTGATGGGTTGCCGCACAATACCATTCTTACCCTTGTTGAAGATAAGAATGGCTGGATATGGGCAGGCACACCAAATGGGCTGGCCAGTATACTGCCGGATGAAAAAGGCGAACTGAAAAACTTCCGGTTTATTAATTACGACGAAAGGGATGGTCTGCAGGGAAGAGAGTTTAATGAAAATGCTGCATTACGCACCAGCAAAGGCGAATTGCTTTTTGGTGGTGCTGGTGGCTTTAACCTGTTTATGCCACCTGCGGCAAAGCACCGCCGATTTGAGACGCAACTGGTACTTACTTCTTTCCAGGTATTTAACAGGCCGGTAGACGTGGGGGAAAAAATAGATAAGCAGATAATATTGCCCGCATCCCTGGCTTATACCGATAAGATTGTTTTAAAGCATAATCAAAATGTATTTTCCGTAGAGTTTGCAGCACTCGATTTTGCCAGTACGGAAAAAATACGGTATGCCTATAAACTTGATGGTTTTAATAAAGACTGGTTGTATACCGATGCCGGTCAACGGATGGCTACCTATACCAACCTTGACGCTGGTACTTATAAGTTCCGGGTAAAAGCAATGAACAGTGAAGGAGTATGGAGCCAAGAGTCTTCGCCACTAATAATAAAGGTACGGCCACCATTCTGGAAAACACCCCTGGCTTATGCATTATATATACTGGTAGCAGCTTCAGTACTGTATTTTGCCAGGAGAATGGAACTGCAACGGGCAAAGCGACAATATGAAATTGAAGAGGAAAAGAAGGAAGCGCGCCGCAAACATGAGCTGGATCTGATGAAGATAAGGTTCTTTACCAATGTAAGTCATGAGTTTCGTACACCGCTGTCACTCATACTGGCGCCTATCGATAAGCTGCTGCAGCAAAACCCGGGAGCGGATACGCGTACGCAGATTGAAATGCTGCAGCGCAATGCTAAACGCTTGCTTAATCTCGTAAACCAGTTGCTCGATTTCAGAAAACTGGAAGAAAAAGAGCTTAGACTGAATGCCACCAGTGGAGATATTGTTTCTTTTATTCATGATGTGAGCCGATCGTTTACTGACATAGCAGATATAAAGCATATCACCTTTTCTTTCCGGAGTAATGTGGATTCTTTTTATACCCGGTTTGATCACGAAAAGACTGAACGCATTTTATTTAACCTGCTTTCAAACGCATTCAAGTTCACTTTGCCCAATGGACATGTAACCGTTGATGTGAAACTGGAAGCGCGTGAGGAGGGGCACGAACTGATACTACGTATTACAGATACTGGTATTGGTATTGCAAAAGACAAGCAAGACAGAATCTTTGAGCGGTTCTTTCAGACAGAGGTGCCAGATAATATGGTGAACCAGGGCAGTGGTATCGGATTGGCTATTACCCGCGAGTTTGTACGGCTGCATGGTGGCGATATACTGGTAGAAAGCGAGCCGGATAAGGGCAGCAGCTTTATTGTGACTTTGCCGGTTGTGAAGGAAGACGCGCCTATGCCCGAGCAGTTGCAGCCCGAATCGGAAAACTTTGATGAAGAGCAGATGACAGAACCGCCCCTGGTAAAGGAGGAAAAGAAGCTGAAGAAACTGCCTATTGTATTGCTGGTGGAGGATAATGAAGACTTCCGATTTTATCTCAAAGACAACCTGAAGGAGCATTATCATATCATCGAAGCCGGAAATGGAAAGGCCGGTTGGCAGAAAGCGCTGGCTGCACATCCCGACCTGGTGGTAAGTGATGTGAGTATGCCTGAAATGAATGGCATTGACCTTTGTAAGAAAATTAAGGCCGATAAACGTACTTCCCATATTCCTGTCATTTTGCTCACAGCGCTTACCGGCGAGGAGCAGCAGTTGCGCGGTCTTGAAACCGGGGCCAATGATTATATGACCAAGCCGTTCAATTTTGAAATTTTACAAACCCGCATCCGCAATCAGTTGCAGCAGAACCTGGTTTTGAAAAAAACGTATCAGAAGCAGGTAGAAGTAAAACAGGGTGAGATAACGGTAGTGCCGGCAGCTGATCTTTTTTTGCAGCAGGTAATAGCGGAGGTGGAAAAGAATATGGCCGAGCCGGATTTTTCGGTCGAAGACCTGAGCCGCACTTTATGCATGAGTCGTGTAGCTTTATACAAACGCATGCTGTCGGTTACCGGCAAGTCACCGCTGGAGTTTATCCGTGATATGCGGATGCAAAAGGCTGCCATGTTGTTGAAAAAAACAGATATGACCATTGCCGAGGTAGCTTATGAGGTCGGTTTTAACAATCCCAAGAACTTCAGTAAGAGCTTTAAGGCCATTTTTCAGGTACTTCCTTCGGCCTATCGCCTGCAAAAACAATAAAGTAAGGTAGTGTTTTGTTAACAGGCCTGATTTTAAATAGCTGATTATTAATTATTTAAATTCTTTCGCCCCTGCCTTTTTTGATAGGTTAACATTTTGATACCTATATGTAAACGGCGGCATACCGTGCTCCGCTGAATCGCATAGTATTTTGAGTTTGGAATTTTGCCGGGTCCTGCACCTTGCGAAATCGGCCTGCCGCCTGGCAGAAAAAAATGATTGCTGTCTATATTGAAACTGGTCTTCTGCGGCCGGAACGTTCTGTTCTGCCTGCACGATACTCCTTCATATTTATGGCATTCATTACTTCATAACCGGGCAGCAGCTGGTATGAGCAGCGGTTTTTTGGGTATATGAACCGGCACTAAATCTTAACGATAACAAATTTGCCAAGACAATGAAAAAAACTAACTGCTTAACAGATGGTGCGCTGCTTTCCGGTCGCCTCTGCCTTTTTTTCTGCTGGAGCCTGGCGATTGCATGGATGCTGCTGCCTCAAAAACTGACGGCACAGCAGAAAGGCGGTAAAACAATTTCTGGTACGGTTTACAACCAGGAAGGTGCACCGCTGGCCGGGGCTTCCATATCCGTAAAGGGCGAAAAAGCTGCCCGTACTAAAACGGATCTCAACGGAAACTTTACTATTTCTGTTCCACCTGCCACTACCACACTGGTTATTTCCTTTGTGGGAGCTGCTCCGCAGGAAGTGTCTGTTGTAAACCAGACAGCGGTGACAGCCACACTACAGGTAACTGATGTAAAACTCAGCGAAGTAGTTGTGATCGGGTATGGTAGAATGAAAAAAACAGACCTGAGCAGTGCGCAGGTATCCATTTCCGAACAGGACATTAATAAAACAGTCAACTCTACGCTCGATCAGGCCATACAGGGCCGGGCAGCAGGGGTGTATGTAACACAAAACTCCGGTCAGCCGGGTGGTGGTATTTCTGTTAACATCAGAGGTGTGAGTACACTCACAGGTACTACACAACCTTTATATGTAATAGATGGCGTGCAGATACAGCCTGATCTGTCGGGCAGCAGCAACGATGGTCGCTTCGGTTCATCCAACGCACTGGCCGGTATTAACCCTGCCGATATTGAATCTATAGAAATATTGCAGGGACCATCTGCCACAGCAATCTATGGTACCCGCGCCACAAACGGTGTAGTACTCATCACTACAAAAAAAGGCCGCAAGAACCAGAAAGTAAGACTTTCTTATGGTTTCCTCGGTACACTGCAGGATAAGCCCAAACAACTTTCCACGCTCGATCTGCAGCAATGGGCTACTATGAAAAACATAAGCGATTCCATTCTCGGATTTACACCCAATGTTTCTTTATCTGATCCAACTGTATTGGGCAAAGGTACTGACTGGCAAACAGCCATGTTTAAAACGGCGCCCATGTTTAAGCACCAGTTAAGTGCTACAGGTGGTACAGAGCGGACAACCTTTTATGCATCGGGCGAGTATTTCCAGCAGGATGGTGTGGCGGTAGGCTCTGATTTTAAACGCTACTCTTTCCGCCTGAATATCGATAACCAAACCACCAGCTGGCTGAAACTGGGAGCATCTTTCAACGCATGGGGTACAAAAGAAAAATTGTCAACAACAAACGAAGATGTAATCCGCGATGCCCTCACAACGGCTCCCAACCTGCCTGTTAAAAATCCCGATGGTTCATGGGCTGGTGCAACCACAGTAGAGTTTGGCTCCAATGCCCAGTATGCTCCACGCAACCCGATAGCGATGGCCAGCATTATCAAAAACTATCTCGACAGAGATGGTATACTGGGCGGTGCTTATGCCGAACTCAAACCAATGAAGTATCTCACATTGCGTGTGAGCTTTGACGGCAATAAAGATTCCAAACTTGCCTATACATATACTCCCGAGTTTTTCTTTGGCTTAAACAACAACAACCCCCAGGCTACTTTATTTATGGAGCCCGGCCGTAACTATTACTGGAATTTTAACCAGCTGGCACGTTACGAACGCAATCTTGGAAAAACCGGCAGGCATTGGATAGGCGCCATGGTAAGCCATGAGGCACAGGAGTGGGGATACAAAGGCACCCCCAGCATGTATAATATGGTGACAAAAAACCGCTCCGGTATACCTTACAAAGGATCGGGTGCGCTGGAGTCCTATCTGGGTCGTATCAACTATTCGTTTGATGATAAATATATCCTGCAGGCAGCTATCCGCGCAGATGGCTCCGCCAATTTCACAGAAGAAAACCGCTGGGGCTATTTCCCCTCTGCATCCGTTGCATGGAGAGTATCCAAAGAGAAGTTTCTGCAGGATGTTACCTGGCTCAATGAGCTGAAACTACGTGCCGAGTATGGCGCAACCGGAAACCCTTACCAGTCGGGCATTTATACAGCTTATCGTCCTACCTGGACAGCTTTCGATACCGCTTACCGCGTGGGTAACTTCGGTAACCCTGACCTCACCTGGGAGCTGACCAAAACGGCCAATTTCGGTATCAACCTCAATATGTTCAAAAACAGGGTGCAGATAGAAGCTGATGTGTTTGACAGAACAACCGACAATCTGCTCTACCGCAATGATGGTTTGCCGGCTTACCTCGGCACAACAGGGTCAGGTGGTATCGGCGCACCTATTGTTAACTTCGGTTCACTAAAGACAAGAGGATTTGCCATTACTTTAAATACAGTAAATATTGATAATCGAGCAGCTGACTTTATCTGGCGCTCCAACTTTAATATCTCCCATTTCAAATCAACCATTCAATCAACATTTGCCGGTAAGCCTCTTTACTCTACGGCATGGTGGATGAACGATTTTATGGGACAATCTGCGGTAGGCCAGGCTCCATGGGTATTTTATGGCTACGTCGCAGAAAAACTATTTGAAAGTGTTGATGAAATTAATAAATCGGCAGTGCCGGTACAGTCAGACGGTGTGACCCGCCTGCCAGCAGACGAAACAACCGGTGTATGGGTGGGCGATATCAAATACAAAGACATCAATGGTGATGGAATCATCAACGAAAAAGACCAGACGGTAATTGGTAATCCCTGGCCTAAGTTCACTTTTGGATTTACCAACAGCTTCAGCTATAAAAATTTTGATCTGAGCGTACTGGTAATTGGTACGGTGGGCAATGACGTATATAATTATATGCGCTACAATATGGCTAATCCCAATGGCGTAAACATTGGTCGTAACCTGTTTGAAGAAGCGTTTGAATTTGCAAGAATCAACTCTTCCCGCACAGGCCTTGTAAACCCCGGCACCACTGTACCGCGTATCACAGCTGCAGATGTAAACGGTAATGCCAAACGTATCAACAGCTTCTTTGTAGAAGATGGTTCTTTCGTTCGTATCAAAAATGTAACGTTGGGTTATACGCTGCCCGCGCGCTGGCTGCGTGCCACAGGCTTTATCCGCACGGTACGCTTACAGGCCGGTGTGCAGAATCTCGCCACATTCACGAAGTATAAAGGATTTGATCCCGAAATCGGTACGTATGTGGGCAAAAACGTAGGCGGTGCTGACAGGATTTTCCAGGGCGTGGATGCAGGACGTTATCCGCTTACACGCACCTACACTTTCAGTGTAAATGTTGACTTCTAAACTTTCATCCATTATTTATAAAAAATAAGGACAATGAAAAAAATAACGCCATATAAAACAGGTATGCTGGTACTGGCATTGCTGGTATTATTCGTATCCTGTAAAAAAGACTTTTTAAACAGACCGCCTGAGGATGCGATTACAGATGGTAACTATTATACCAGCACCGAACGTATGATGGCGGCTACAGCTGTATTGTATAACCTGGTATGGTTTGAATACAACGATATGCCTTCGTATGGTATCGGTGATGGCCGCGCTGGTATGATGACCACCGGCGGAAGTTTTATACCAGAGGATATTCGTTTTACATCCACCCCGGTTGATCGCTCTGTAGAGCAGGCCTGGCGCTCCTTCTTTAATATCATTGGTCAGAGTAATACGATCCGCTACGGTGTTGAGACCTATGCTTCGGAGGCCATACCCGAAAACATGAAGACCTATGCTATTGCCGAATGTCGTTTTATGCGTGGTATGGCTTACTATTACCTGGTGCAGACATTTGGAGCGGTGCCGGTGATTGAAAGTAACACCGCATTGCTTACGGATACTTCACTTTCCCGCAATACCATTCCCAGCGTTTGGCGGTTTGCGATCCGCGACCTGCGTTTTGCCGCAGAAAACCTTCCCGCAACCCCATACAAGCCCGGGCGTATCACAAAATGGTCGGCAGAAGGAATGCTGGCAAAAGCTTACCTCGCCTATGCCGGCGTAATGAGCAACAACAGCGGCACACGTGTACAGCAGTTCCTCGACAGCGCTGCCTACTTTGCCAAAGATGTTATTCAAAACAGCGGGGCTACACTCATGTCAGATTATAAAGATCTGTTTCTGACCCGCAACAATAACAACAGCGAATCGCTTTTTGCACTGCAATGGCAATTCAACAACCCGGCACAATATGGTACGCAGAATGATGTGCAGGCTTTTCTGGCTTTCGAAAGCAATACCATCACAGGATTTGGAGATGGCTGGGGAGGTGATGTAGGTGCATCGAAACATGTTCTGGAAATGTATGAAAACGGCGACAAGCGTCGTAAAGCAACCTGGTTTTATCCCGGAGAGTACTACGACTGGTTTCGCTGGAAACCCAATGGCGGCGATGTGCAGAATATGATTGTGCCCAACAGAGATGTAGATGCCAGCGGTGGCAACAACCGCGCATGGGTTAAAAAATATATAGTAGGAGGTCCCTGGGACAACAATGGAGAAATCACTTTTATGGGCACAGGCATGAATACCTATATTCTTCGCCTGGCAGATGTATACCTCGCCTATGCCGAAGCAGTGTTGGGTAATAATGCCAGTACCAACGATGGACTGGCGCTGAGCAGCTTTAACAGTATCAGGGCAAGGGCCGGCTTAAACAGCGTGTCATCTATTACCTGGGATGCGCTCTTTAAAGAACGCTGGCTTGAGCTCGCGATGGAAGGGCAGGCATGGTATGACCTCGTACGTCTTTATTATTATAATAAAACAAAGGCTTTTGATATCATCAAGGCCCAAAACCGCGGCGACTATTATCTCGTACCAAATAGTAATACGAACGCAACGGCCTGGACGATCAATGCACGTACCGATTATTATGTGACGGCTGTCAGCGATGCCAATTTCTGGTTGCCCATTCCGGCCGAAGAGCTGACCAAGGCACCTAACCTGAATAAACCTCCGGTTGAATATCCATGATGCTAAAACTTAAAACTGCAGGTATTACTCAAAAATAATTTGATATGAAAAGTAAAACACTTCCTTATATCTCCGGCCTGCTGTGGCAATTGCTGCTGCTGGCAGGTCTGCTGGCTTCCTGTAAAAAATCAGAAAGTGATTATACAAAAGACAGCGGAAAAAGTCCCCGCATCAATGGCATTAGAGCCATTACACCGGCTCCCAATAATTTTGCCTTGCAGGAGGCATTTCTGGGACAAACAATTGTATTGCGGGGCGAAGGCTTTGAAAGTTTGCGGAAGCTGTACTTTAATGGCTTTGATACATATTTTAATCCTGCGCTTTTCAGCGATACCACAGCGGTGGTAACTATACCGGCTGCTATGCCCCTCTCTGAGCTGGTATCTTCTCTCAATACCATCCGGATCGTGAACTCGAAAGGAGAATTCACATATGAATTTCCTATCAAGCCCAATAATCCGGTTATTACTTCCGGATCTCTGGAAAATACTCCCGGTGGTGTGTCGGTGAAATTTACAGGCAGTAACCTGTTTATGATAGACGGGTTCTACTTTATCGACAGTATTGTATTTCCCAATGGAAACAAAGTGGTGGAATCTGCAATAACCGGTAATCCTGATGGTACCGAGGTTACATTGACCGTGCCCACAGGTGGTTTGCAGCGGGGCGACTCACTGCGTATTTACACCAATCATGGCAATGGAACTTCCATGTTTCGTTTCAATAACTGGCTGTCACCAACAGTTGGTTATATTGCCAACTTCGATGCCGTTGGAGGATCGGGTCAGTGGAATCCGCCTTCCAGTGCAGAGAATCCGAACTATGGCTGGAGCCAGCAGCAATGGGTGGGCGAATGGGTACCTGATCCCTCCGCTACATACCCCAATGCAACCGGTACCTGCGTGGCCATACATCCTGCAGCCAATGTAACGCCGGGCGATGACTCGTGGTGGCAGGACAACCGCTGCATCATTACCAACACCGTGCCTTCCTGGGCGGCCAATATGAATGATGCTATTATCAATTACGCACTGAAGTTTGAGGTTTATGTAAAAGATAACTGGACTGCCGGCAATCTGTGGATCGCGCCGGGATGGGCCGACTGGTCTTTTATAGCAGAATATTCACCCTGGAAAAAGACCGGCTCTTACCGCTCTACCGGTTGGGAAACGGTGAGTATTCCTTTGTCGGAGTTTCATAAGGCAAAAAGTAACCGGTATAATAAAGGCGGTGACCCTCCTGCCAACATGAATGAACTGATGAATGCAAACGGAAGTGGAGGTATGCTGATGTTTCGCCTTACCACCGCCGATGGTTTCAACGCAGCGGGTAATGAAGTATCAACCGGCCCCATTGCCCCCGGCTCACTTCGGATCGCTATTGATAATATCCGGATTGAAAAGATTAAATAGTTTTCTTAAACAGAGTTTCTCGTGCAAGCAGTTGTTATATAGACAAAATCCTTAGTCGTTCCTTTTCATATAGCAGCAATCGACCGACCTAAGGTGGTTGCGGGAAGATTTTTCTTCCTGCAACCTATTTGTTAAGCTCGTAAACTGTTCCACATAATTTTTTATGGTGAAATGGGGTAGATACATATTAATCTGTACCGCATGCTGGGTACTGGCAGGCTATTCCTGCAAAAAAAAATCAGTCGTAACTCCGGAACCCGAAGTGCCGGTAGTGATCGATCCTGCGGTTGACCCGCCGGTAGCATCAACTACGGGTTTTTTTCTAGATGCGTGGACGCCAAAAACCTTTACTGTTCCTCCTGCTGTAGCCACTACGCCTCCAGCCGCTGCTGTTTATACCATCAGTGTAGACAGAAGCAAAGTAATGTCGAAAATATCACCCGCTCTTTTTGGCAGTAATGCCAACTTGTGGATGACACAGATAGTCGACCAGCCGGTACTGATGGACCATCTGAAAAAACTATCGCCATCCGTCATACGCTTTCCCGGTGGCAGTATCAGCGATGTTTTTTTCTGGAATCGTGATAAAGACGCTCCACCGGCCGATGCGCCCTCAGCTTTTGTGAAAGCAGATGGAAGCACCGAAACCGCCGGCTTCTGGTACGGTAAAAACGGTGATGGCTGGACTTTTTCTGTAAACAATTATTATCAGTTGTTGCAACAGACAAACAGTAAAGGGCTTATCACGATCAACTACGGATATGCCCGTTATGGAACCGGAGCTGACCCCGTAGCAGCAGCGGCTCATCTGGCAGCAGATTGGGTGCGCTACGACAACGGCCGCACTATGTACTGGGAGATCGGGAATGAAAATTTTGGTGACTGGGAAGCCGGTTACCGGATTGCAACTGCCAGCAACAAAGATGGACAACCCGAGTTTATCTCCGGACAGCTATATGGACAGCATTTTAAAGTATTTGCAGATTCGATGCGTAAGGCTGCCGCTGCCATCGGCAAACAGATTTATATCGGTGCAGTCATGGTAGAGGCGGAAAGCCCCGCATGGGCTACAGCTACGCATCGCAACTGGAATACAGGATTGCTTGGCTCTATTGGTAATAGTGCCGATTATTATGTGCTGCATAATTATTACACCGCATTCCAAACCAATGCCAGTGCAGCAGAGATTCTCGCTACTCCTGCATCGGAGACGGGTAAGATGACCAATTTTGTAAAAAGTACATTTTCCACCAATGCTTCTTCCGTAAAGCCTCTCGTGCTCGATGAGTGGAATATTTTTTCTACCGGCTCGCAACAGCAGGTTTCGCATATCAATGGAATGCATGCGGTACTTGTACTGGGCGAAGCCATGAAACAGCAACTGGGCCTCACAGCCCGCTGGGATCTGGCCAACGGATGGGACAACGGAAATGACCACGGCATGTTCAGTCAGGGCGAAGCAGCTTCGGGCGAAACAAAATGGCAGCCGAGACCGGCATTTTACCATATGTATTATTTTCAGCAAACTGCCGGCGACAGATTGGTAGAGTCAACACATTCCATACCAGGCACCCTGGTCTATGCCACTTCTTTTAGCTCCGGAGAAACGGCACTGGCTATTGTAAACACTTCTACCGCATCCTATACAACAAAGATTGATATAAAGAATTTTATCAAAGGTGATAAATACTATTGGTACACGCTGACCGGCGATAATGATAATGGTGAGTTTTCGCGAAAAGTAATTGTCAACGGTAATAACGCAGCAGGCGTTGCAGGAGGTCCATCCAACTATGCTACACTCGCTGCGCGGAGCGCTGCAGCTACAGGTGATATAAAAGTAGAAGTGCCGGCCCGGTCCACCGTATTTCTCGTAGTTGATAACAAATGATGATTGTAATGAAAAGAATATTCCTTTTTTCTATACTGCTTTTCAATGCATTTTTCTCCCTGGCTGGTGAGGGGAGTTATAAAATAGTGCCCGATGGAGTAGTGATATATCCCAATACACAACTTAGCGGTGGCGCCGCATTGATTAAAATCGAACTTGTCAGCGATGGTATTGCACACGTGATTGCCTCTCCTGACAAAGAAGTAAAGCCATGGATCAGCAGCCTTAGCGTGATCACTCCGCCCAGAGCTTTTAACAGTACTACCAAAGAGAGTGATGGGAAACTGCTGATTACTACCAGCCAGATGATTATTACTGCCGATCTGTCAACCGGAGCTGTTTCTTTTTCGGATACAAAAGGAAATCTGCTGGTAAAAGAAAGAGCGGTAACCGGCCGGCAGATTATTCCTGCCGTTTATGAAGGCACATCTTTGTATCGGATACACCAGGCCTTTGAAACCACTTCCGACGATGCGTGGTATGGGCTTGGTCAGCACCAGGAAGATGCGTTTAATTACAAGGGGCAACAAGTGCTACTGTTTCAGAACAATACAGAAGTGGCCATACCTTATTTAGTGTCGGTCAAAAATTATGGGATACTCTGGGAAAATTATTCGCTTACACGTGTGGGCGATGTGCGGCCATACCAGCCATTGTCTTCGCTGCGGTTATTGGATGAAAAAGGTAATGAAGGCTGGCTCACTGCTTCGTATGCCAATGATTACAAACAACCAGGCAATATTTACCTGCGTAAGGCCGAGTCAGTAATCGACTACGCTTATCTGAATGACAGCAAACTTCATTTGCCGGCAGACTTTGCAGTCGATAAAGGGTCGGTAACCTGGAGCGGTAAATTCAGCAGTGATGCAACAGGCGAACATAAGTTCCGGTTTACCTATGCCGGCTATATAAGGGTATGGATAGATGGGAAACTATTATTTGATAAATGGCGGCAGGCCTGGAATCCCGGAGCAGGAGTGATTAATTTATCCCTGCAAAAAAATAAGCAATACGATATTCGCATTGAATGGATACCCGACGGCAGTGAATCTTATCTCACAGTCAATTGTCTGTCACCGGTGCCAGCACAGGACCAGCAAAGTTTTACCTTCGATTCAGAAGCTGGCCGCCAGGTAGATTATTATTTTGTCTACGGTCAAAATATGGATGAGGTAATAAGCGGCTATCGCCAACTCACCGGCAGAGCTCAGATCGTACCCAAATGGGCCATGGGCTTCTGGCAAAGCCGGGAACGCTACAAAACCCAGGAAGAACTGATGACGGCGATTGCCGGATTCCGTAAACGCAAAATACCGATTGATAACATCGTTCTTGACTGGAGTTACTGGCGCGAGAAAGAATGGGGAAGCCAGGATTTTGATGAAAAACGGTTTCCTGATCCTCAGCAAATGATTGATGATTTACATAAAAAGTACCATGCAAAAATCATGATATCCGTATGGCCAAAATTTTATGAAGGCATACCGGCATACAACTATTTCAATGAAAAAGGCTGGCTGTATAAACGCAATATTGCCGATCGCCAGCGCGACTGGATAGCGCAGGGATATACCTCTACTTTTTATGATGCGTTTAATAAAGATGCGCGCGAAGGTTTCTGGAAACTGATACATGATAAACTATATACTAAGAAAATAGACGCCTGGTGGATGGATGCCAGCGAGCCCGATATCCTGTCAAACGTATCGCCCGATCGCCGAAAGGCGCAGATGTCGCCTACAGCTATTGGAACGGCTGCAGAATTTCTCAATGCCTACCCCCTGCAAAATGCGAAGGGTATCTATGAAGGTCAGCGGGGTACAGATAGCAATCGTAGAGTTTACCTGCTTACCCGCTCCGGCTACAGCGGATCGCAGCGGTATGCAGCCACTATCTGGAGTGGCGATATTGCATCGCGCTGGGAAGATATGAAAGCGCAGATCAGCGCAGGATTGAATTTTTCCCTCTCAGGACTTCCTTACTGGACGATGGATGTAGGAGGATTTTCCGTAGAAAAAAGATATGAAAAGCCCGGCAGCGCGGATCTGGAAGAATGGCGCGAACTGCTCACCCGCTGGCACCAGTTTGGTACATTCGTTCCCATTTTTCGCTCGCATGGACAGTTTCCTGTAAGAGAAATGTATAATACAGCACCCGAAGATCACGCGGCGTACAAAAGCATGGTTTATTATAACCAGTTACGCTATCGGCTCATGCCCTACATCTATACCCTCGCCGGTGAAGCCTATCATCAAAATGGTACAATTATGCGTGCGCTGGTATTTGATTTTAGCAAAGACAGCAATGTTAAAAATACTGGCGATCAGTATATGTTTGGACCGTCCTTGCTGATTAATCCGGTTTATCAGTATAAAGCCGTCAGCCGACCCGTTTATCTGCCTGCAGGCCAGGGCTGGTATGATCTGTACACCGGCGCGTATTCGGAGGGCGGACAAACGATCACTGCCACAGCTGCGTATGAAAGGATGCCGGTATTTGTAAAAGCCGGAGCTATCATACCTGCCGGACCAATGCTCCAGTACACAGGTGAAAAACCAGCTGATCCCATCACACTGTACGTGTACGAGGGAAATGACGGTCACTTCTCCTTATATGAAGATGAAGGCACAAATTACGATTATGAAAAAGGGCAGTATGCGCAGATCGAAATGTCATACAACGATGCTGCAAAGACGCTGACTATTGAAGACAGGAAAGGCGCATTTGCCGGCATGCTGAATCACCGGACCTTTTATATCCGGTATATCACAAAGAATAAACCCGCCGGGATTGATTTTGCTGAAAAGGCAGGAAAAAAAATAAGTTATAAAGGAAAGAAAATAGTGATGCGGCTCAACTGATTTTTTATACACATGAAGCGATTTTATTGCATACTTTTTATTTGTTTACTGCTTATAAATTCTGCGCCTGCACAGGAAACAGGCCGGGAGTCATTTGATCACAACTGGTTTTTCTGCCTGGGCAATGATACGGCTGCTGCCGTGCAATGGCGCTCTCTTCAGTTGCCGCACGACTGGAGTATAGAACTGCCATTTGAAGAGCATAGTCCCACTGGTACGGGAGGTGGAGCGCTGCGCGGCGGAATGGGCTGGTACCGAAAGCAGTTTGTAGTAGCAGCGGCAGATAGAGAAAAACGCATTTTCATCGATTTCGATGCTGTGTATTGCCGGAGCGAGGTATTTATTAACGGACATTCATTAGGCGCACGCCCCAATGGATATATTTCATTTCGCTATGAGCTCACGCCATATCTCAGATTTGGCGGAGCAGTTAATACGATCGTAGTAAAAGTTGATAATTCCCTGCAGCCCAATAGTCGCTGGTATAGCGGCAGTGGCATCTACAGGCATGTATGGCTGGTTAAAAAGCAGCCGGTGCACATCGCCAAAGATGGCGTTTATATTACTACACCAACTGTTTCTGAACGACGTGCCGATATACAGATACAAACTACCTGGGAAGGAGAGGTGACGGATGGTTCGAAACTGCAGCTTCAGCACGCTATCTATGATCAGGCAGGCAAGTGGGTAAAAACGATTAACGCAGCTGTATCACAAGCGGCAAAGGAAAATAATCAGGTTGTTTCAATAGCCAATCCCAGGCGTTGGTCGCTCGAAGATCCTTTTTGTTATTCCATAAAAACGACGATTCTCAGTAACGGAAAACCACTGGATGAAAAAACAACAGTGATTGGTATCCGTTCATTTCGGTTCGATGCGGCTAAAGGCTTTTTCTTAAATGAAAAACCAGTTAAAATAATCGGTGTATGTAATCATCATGACCTGGGTTGTCTGGGTACAGCAGTGAATAAGCGAGCCATCGCACGACAACTGGAAATATTAAAAGGAATGGGTATTAACGGCATTCGTACCAGTCATAATCCACCGGCGCCTGAATTGCTTGATCTGGCAGACAGAATGGGCTTTGTGGTAATGGACGAAGCATTTGATATGTGGAAACGTTCCAAGACAACCTATGACTTTAGCCAGGAATGGGATCGCTGGCACCAACGCGATCTGGAAGACTTTATAAAACGTGACCGCAATCACCCCTCTGTATTTATGTGGAGTGTGGGCAATGAAATAGGCGAACAATGGGGTGATGCCTCGAAGGGAGATACAGCCGGGCGTACTATCATGCGCGAGTTGGCTACTATTGTAAAAAAACTGGATAATACCCGGCCAGTGCTGACGGCTAATAACGAACCAGGCGCCTGGAATAACCTGTTGGTTACAGGCGCTAACGATATCATTGGTTATAATTATAATCATGGTAAATGGGACTCGGTACAATATCAATGGGGAAATAAGCCCTTCATTGTTACCGAATCAGTGTCTGCCTTGCAGACAAGAGGCAGCTACGACATGCCCTCCGACAGCATTCGCCGATGGCCTGCCCGGTGGGATCTGCCAGTCGAAAATGCCAATGCTGATATGAGCTGCTCAGCATACGATAATTGCTCAGCTCCCTGGGGAAGTACACATGAGGAAACACTGAAAGAACTGCTGCGCTATGAACATATCAGCGGTATGTATGTGTGGACAGGTTTCGATTACCTGGGCGAGCCTACTCCATATCCATGGCCCGCGCGCAGTTCCTATTTTGGAATCGTTGATCTCGCCGGTTTCCCCAAAGACGTATACTATCTCTACCAAAGTCTGTTTACGCATAAAAATGTACTGCACGTATTTCCACACTGGAACTGGCAGCCGGGACAACAAGTTGATATATGGGCTTATTATAACAACGCAGATGAAGTGGAACTTTTGCTGAATGGAAGGTCGTTGGGTAAAAAGAGTAAAACCGGCGACGAACTGCACGTACAATGGCGCGTTGCTTATGAGCCAGGTACCCTGATAGCTGTATCGAGAAAAAATGGAAAGACTGTACTGCAAAGAGAAATCCATACGGCGGGCTCACCATACAGCATCCGGTTGACGCCAGACAGAACCCGGCTGCGCACAAACGATGATGACCTGTCATTTATAACAGTAGAAATAATAGACAAAGAAGGAAATATTGTGCCCGATGCGGCTAATCTCGTACAGTTTGCTGTAAAAGGCCCGGCCAGCATAGCAGGAGTCGATAACGGCAGTCAGACCAGTATGGAGTCATTCAATGCTCCACAGCGTTCTGCTTTTAAAGGGAAATGCCTGGTTGTAATAAGAGCAGGTAATAAGAAGGGGGCAATTACAGTCACGGCGTCGGCAGATGGATTAAAGGCTTCTGCTGTTTCACTGCAGGCGCAATAGTAAAGGATAAAGGCTATGAAAAAGATATCATCACTTATAGTTGGTTTATTGCAGACAGGATGGGTAGTGGCACAGGGTCCGGTAGTAGGAATAAACCAGCTGGGTTATGCGCCCGGGGGCATCAGGGAGGCGATGATCCTGAATGCAGGAACGGATAGCTTTTATATATTGGCTGCCAATAAGCAGGATATTGTTTACAGCGCACGCTTAAGCAATGTCAGAAAGTCTCCGCTGTCTACGCTTACAGCAAGGTTTGCCGATTTTTCCAGTATTAGCCAACCAGGAAATTATTGGTTGTCGCTTCCTGGTGTACAGGAGTCTTGGCCCCTTACTGTTGCAAATGCGGTATATGAACCTTTAAGTGTTGCTTCTGTAAAAGCATTTTACTTTCAACGATCAGATATGGAATTGCAACCGGCCTATGCCGGTAAATGGGCGAGGCCGGCCGGACATACCGATATGCAGGTGCTGATACATGCTTCAGCGGCCGGTAAGAAAAGACCTGCCGGCACCGTCATTGCGTCCCCTGGCGGCTGGTATGATGCCGGAGACTACAACAAGTATATTGTGAACTCGGGCATAACCATGGGTACCCTGCTTAGCGCTTACGAAGACTTCGCTGCTTATTACAGTTCATTAAAGCTTGATATTCCGGAAAGTGGCAATGCGCTGCCTGATCTGCTCGATGAGGTGCTCTACAACCTCCGCTGGATGTTGACGATGCAGGATCCGGCAGATGGGGGTGTGTATCATAAATGTACCAATGCCGCATTTGATGGTATGGTTATGCCGGGCGTAACAAAAGAACCGCGGTATGTAGTACAGAAATCAACAGCTGCTGCGCTTGATTTCGCAGCTACCATGGCGCAGGCTTCACGGGTATTCCGGACGTTTACATCCCTGTTGCCGGGTTTGGCCGATAGTTGTATAAAAGCCGCTGTGAACGCCTGGAACTGGGCCGAAGAAAACCCAAACGTTTTGTATGAACAGGACGAATTAAATAAACGGTTTCAGCCGGCAATCTCTACCGGTGGTTATGGCGACCGGCAATTGGATGATGAGCGTTTTTGGGCTGCAGCAGAGTTATTGGTGACAACCGGACAAACAGCGCATATTCCTCAGCTAAGTAAAACCATTGCTGCTATACGCACTTTACCCGGCTGGCCACAGGTGGGTATGCTGGGTATATTTACTTTGCTGCGACACGCTGATCGGATCAGTGATCCGTTGCTGCTCGCAGCAGCACGCAGGCAACTCCTGCAACTGGCCGATTCGTTATTGAAGGCTCGTGATAAAAGTCTGTCGGCTACCGTAATGGGCGCACAAATAAATGACTTTGTGTGGGGGAGCAGCGCTGTAGCCGCAAATCAGGGTATGTTATTGATCAATGCATACCTGCAAACCAAAGAACAGAAATACCTCGATGGGGCGTTGTCTAATCTTGATTATTTATTAGGGAAAAATGCAACGGGATATTCCTTCGTTACCGGTATTGGTATTAAAACACCCATGCACCCGCACCATCGTCCTTCGTATGCAGATAAAATTGAAGAACCTGTGCCGGGCTTGCTGGCCGGAGGGCCTAATGCCAATGCTTACAGGCAGGATAAATGCACCTACCGGTACAGGGAGGCAGAAAGACAGTATAGCGATGAGCTGTGCTCTTTTGCTTCCAACGAAATAGCCATCAACTGGAATGCGCCGCTGGTATACCTGAGTGGGGCAGTTTGTGCTATAGTTAAGTAATCATTTTTCAGGAGAACACCATATTGATCAGCTCACCGAATAAAGCGGATGTGACCGGACCTGCATGGCCATCTGCAATCGTTATGTCGTCAATCTGTATTACCGGCAGCAAGTGTTTGGTAGTGCTGGTAACAAAGGCTTCTTTGGCTTCGCGCAGGTCGGCGATCGTCACCGGTGCTTCTTTTACAGTCATGCTCCCGGCCGCCAGCTCCAGCAATTTTTTACGGGTAATGCCCGCCAGTATGTTCAGACTCGGGGTAACCAGTTCGTTGTGTTTATTAACTATAAAAAAATTAGATCTGGGACATTCCGTAATTATTCCCTGCTGATGGTATAGCACATCTGCAACCTCTTGCTGCCGGATATGCGGTTGCAGCCATACAGCCATCAGGTAGTCGATGGATTTTACATGAGGTAGTTGCCGCTGATGCTCATGCGTGATCAGCCGGATGCCGGGTTGCAATTCCTTTGTTAACTGCAATGGTTGCTGTACCAGCAAAAGATTAGGCTCGTGAATGGAGTATCCATCTGCGGCATAGCCGCCCGTGAGGGTGAGTCGCATGCCGGATTGCGGCAGGTCATTTTTTTGTATCAGTTCCTCAATGGCCTGTATCAAAGCTTCCCTTGAAAGAGGACAATGCAGGCGCATAGCCCTGGCCGAAGCAAAGAAACGGTCAAGATGTTCTTTCAGAAATACCGGACGGTTATGAATGATTTTAAAAAAATCAAAAATCCCATACCCCCGCTGCACAGACATATCGCTGATATGGATATGCGCATCTGCTGCAGGCAGGAGTGTATTATTGATCCGGGATAAAAGTTTACTCACGGTATACGATTGTATTTTTTCAGCAATGCGATGACTTTGTCAAGCGGAATGGCTTCTATTTTCCGATGCTGTTTTCCGGTCATGTCTGCAGCCATGAATAATGAATTGAGTATCGCTTCTTCGGTGGCTTCAATGGCAGCCAGAAATAACGGTGTTACAAGATCATTATGCAGTACGGCCTGTTGTTGCAGCGGCTGTTGTACAGAATAAGGTATCCGCAGGGTACTGTCGGTAGAAAAAGCAATTACATAATCGCCGCTGCCATTCGATGCAATACCTCCGGTACGTGCCAGCCCCAGCATGGCCCTCTTTGCCAGCCGCTCCAGATTGCGGCTGTCGAGTGGAGCATCGGTGGCTACTACTATCATGCAGGATCCATCCGCATTCTTCAGCAATTCCCTGCTAAAGGCAAATTTTTTCAGTTCTTCGCCCACAGGTACACCATCGATCTGCAATACGCCGCCAAAATTTGTCTGTACCAGCACGCCAACTGTATAGCCGCCTAGGCTGGCAGGCAGTTTGCGAGATGATGTGCCTATGCCACCTTTAAAGCCAAAACAAATAGTGCCAGTACCCGCACCTGTATTTCCCTCCTGTATATTTTCTTCTTTTGCCTGTTGTATCGCCTGCAGTACATCCGCTTCCTGCACATGCATTCCACGTATGTCATTCAGCCATCCATCGTTGGTTTCGCCAACAACAGCATTTACCGACTGTACGTCTTCATTGCCTGGTTGCTGTAAGGTGTATTGTACAACTGTCTTCACTGCTGCAGATACGCTGAGGGTGTTGGTAAGGATAATAGGCGTTTCGATATTGCCCAGCTCAGCCACCTGCGTGCTGCCCGTCAGTTTACCAAACCCATTACCGCTATAAATAGCAGCCGGTACCTTTTGCTGAAAAATATTGCCGCCATGTGGTAGTATAGCCGTCACTCCGGTGCGTACAGAGTCTCCTTTTATGAGGGTAATATGGCCTACTTTCACTCCGCTAACATCAGTAATGGCATTCAGCTTGCCTGTAGGAAGCACACCAGGCCTGAGGCCGGTATCGCGAACGCGCTGGGGCTTTTGAGCCATGGCCAGCAGCGATAGGGTCAGCAACAACAATAGGAGGATGCCAGATCGCATAAATAAAAATATAGGTGTGAGTTGAAGGTAGTACATACTTGTAAAAGGATACTTACATTTGAAATAAAAAGATGAGTTACCAGCCAGATCAGCATCGGTACGATAAGATGGTTTATAATCGGTGCGGTAAAAGCGGTCTTTTGCTGCCAGCAATTTCTTTAGGGCTATGGCATAATTTCGGAGGGGTTGATTCATTCGAAAATGGCCGGCAGATCATACGCACGGCTTTTGACCAGGGCATTACGCATATTGATCTCGCTAATAATTACGGACCTCCGCCAGGTTCTGCTGAAGAAAATTTTGGTACCATTCTGCGGGCGGACTTTCCCGGTTACCTGCGTGATGAACTTATTATTTCCACAAAAGCCGGATGGCGGATGTGGGAAGGACCATATGGAGAATTCGGTTCGCGCAAATACCTTATTGCCAGCCTTGACCAGAGCCTCAAACGGATGGGACTGGAGTATGTCGATATTTTCTATTCGCACCGTCCCGATCCTGATACGCCCATGGAAGAAACCATGATGGCGCTTGATCAGATCGTACGTAGTGGCAAAGCCCTCTATGTGGGCATATCCAGTTACGATGCGCAGCAATCGCGCGAAGCGTTTGATATATTGCACAGCCTGGGTACTCCCTGTCTCATCCATCAGCCCAAATATTCTATGCTCGAACGCTGGGTAGAAGATGGCTTGCTGGATGTGCTCGAGGAGTATGGAGTGGGCTGCATTCCCTTTTCACCCCTGGCACAGGGGCTGCTTACCGATAAATACCTGAAAGGCATTCCTGCCGATTCGCGTGCCAGCAAGGCACACGGTTTTTTGCAACTGAAAGAAGTATCAGAACAGCGGGTTGCACAAATGCGGGCTTTAAATGAGATAGCTGCTCAGCGCCATCAGTCTCTTTCGCAAATGGCACTGGCATGGCTGTTAAAAGATCGGCGTATAACTTCTGTGCTGATTGGCGTGAGTTCAACAGAGCAATTGCAAAACAATCTGGCTTGTTTAAAGCAGCTTGATTTTACAGCAGATGAGTTGTCGGCCATTGAACAGGTGCTGGCAGCATAAGTTAGGAACTACAGAAAATTTACATATGGATATTGAAAAAGCCTTTGAGATTCAAAGGCTTTTTCAATGAGTTTCAGTGGTGTCTGGTATATTTCCAGTAAATAGTTGCGGATTTATCCCATGTCCGGTCGCGCGTATTTCAGGCTGGTTTTTTCCTCTGATTTTAGGCAATGGCATTCTATCTTGCTGCCTGTAATCCAATAATACATGAAACGTTCTACCGTACTCTGGGCTCTTATTATCATTATTTTCTTACAATCCTGCAGCCGTGCTATAACACCGTATGAAGCGGCCAACAATCCGCGCGGGAAAAAATGCCGCACGATCAAATGAGTTGACCGTGGTCAGAAATGTTTAAAAAGTATAAAGGGTTTAAAGAGTTTTATGCTTATTACTTAAAACTTATTATCTGGAGCTGTTGGCCATAACACTTTAAACCTTTTATACTCTTTAAACACTTTATACGATAGAAGATTAATGTCCAAACAGGCTCCCTACGGCTCCTTCCAGCATGGGGAACTTTTCTACCACATAATTTTTGATTGTTTCTACTGCTTTTTTTGCCTGTTCGTCGGTGAGGCCGGCTTCGGCTTTCAGTTTTTCGATTAATTCCTGCATGGTATTAGGTTGAGTGATTAAATAAAATGAAAGGCAGTCATCTTGCCTGCAAAATTATGCCTTAAAAGAAGCAACTGTATCTGTGTGTCTGAACAAGGGGAGTTAATTCCCGGGCCGCATAATCCTGTCAATGCCGTCAATAGCATCTTTGAGATCAATTGTCCAGTACCCGGCCTTCCCGTTGTCCCATGCCTCTTTCCATTGATTATAGCCTTCAGAAAAATCAGGTAAATTATTATTCTGTCCTGCCAGTTCGGTAACCGATGCTGAGATTGATTTTTCTGAAAAGGGCAGATGCCCGATAAAACTGCTATAACCTGTTGCCGATTGGGGGCTGTAAATTTTCACACCGTCAACTCTGATGTGAAGGATTGTATCGCCCGTATCATACTTTTCAATTTTAAGAATGGTCAAAACAGAACCATCTTCTCCGGCTCTGTTTATATATTTCCAAATCTGTCCGGTCTTAAATTTTTCGGCTTCCAGCAATGGTGGTTGTTTTTGGAACTTATAACAGGGCCCGAAAGCCCTGTTATAATAAGTATTGAAGTCGCTTTTGTCGTGTAATGGCAGCATAAGCTGCTTACAGACGCCGGCGTAGCTGCAGTGGTGTATAATATTACGCTACTTTGAGCAGGCTCAGCTTGCTTTTGTCAAACTTACGTTTGGCGTACTCAAGGTCAAGCGTAAAGCTCTTCTCGCGCGAAGAAGGCAATTCAAACATGGCATCGGTCAGAATCCCTTCGCAGATACTGCGCAGGCCGCGTGCGCCCAGTTTGTATTCCACGGCTTTTTCTACCATGAAATCAAGTACATCGCTTTCTATTTCCAGAGCTATGCCTTCCAGTTCAAAAAGACGTTTGTATTGTTTGATCAAAGCGTTTTTAGGCTGGGTCAGGATGGCACGGAGTGTTTCAGCATCGAGTGGGTCGAGATGGGTTACTACCGGTAAACGGCCGAGCAGCTCGGGAATAAGGCCAAAGCTTTTCAGATCCTGGGCGTTTACATAACGCAACAGGTTTTTCTTCATGTTATCCTGCAGGTCTTTGTCAACATTGAACCCAATGGTATTGGTTTGTACCCGGCGTGCAATGATTTTGTCGATACCGTCAAAAGCGCCACCGCAGATGAAGAGGATATTCTGTGTGTTGATCTTGATAAGCTTTTGTTCCGGATGTTTGCGACCTCCCTGCGGGGGAACGAGTACATCTGTGCCTTCCAGCAGTTTGAGCATACCCTGTTGTACACCTTCACCGCTTACATCGCGGGTGATAGAGGGGTTGTCGCCTTTGCGGGCAATCTTATCGATCTCATCGATATACACAATGCCGCGCTCAGCAGCATGTACGTCATAATTGCAGACCTGCAGCAGGCGGGTAAGGATGCTTTCCACATCTTCGCCTACATAACCGGCTTCTGTAAATACCGTGGCATCTACAATGGCAAAGGGCACATTGAGCATGCGGGCAATACTTTTGGCCAGCAGGGTTTTACCGGTACCGGTTTCGCCTACCATTACGATATTGCTTTTTTCTATTTCAATATCGCCATTGACGCTTCCGTCGGTTGATTTTTGCTGCAGGCGTTTGTAGTGGTTATAAACGGCTACGGCCAGTACTTTTTTTGCTTCATCCTGACCAATCACATACTCATCCAGGAACTTCTTGATTTCCACGGGTTTTTTGATGGTCAGTTTAAAAGAGGAGGGAGCAGACTTTTCGTCACGCACCATCAGCTCCTGATCAATGATCTCACGGGCATGCTCTACGCAGTTTTCGCAGATATGCCCTTCCTGTCCCGCAATCAGGATCTTAACCTCGTCCCGGCTACGGCCACAAAAGGAGCAGTGTAAAATATTTTTTGCCATTTTTTTTACTTGGGTGACTTGGGCTTTTCTAATCAGACGTCAGCAAAATTAAAAAACCGTCCGTGAAAAGACGGTTTTTTACTAAAACTTATTCAAGTATTTGATAAATATACGGTTACAGTTTCGTAATAATCTTATCCACAATGCCGTATTCTACTGCTTCCTGGGGATCCATCCAGTAATCGCGGTCAAAATCCTTGAGGATCTGCTCCACGGTTTTGCCACAATTTTCGGCCAGGATGCGGGCGCCCATTTCCTTGACTTTCTTGGTTTGGCGGGCCTGGATCTCCAGATCCGTGCTTACCCCCCGGATAAAACCACCCAGGGAAGGCTGGTGAATCATGACCTCACCGCTCGGATAAATGAAGCGACTGCCTTTTTTACCGCCACTGAGCAGGATACTGCCCATGGAAGCGGCCAGACCCATACAGATAGTGCTTACCGGGCTCTTGATCATCTGCATGGTATCGTAGATGACCATGCCGCTGGTGACCACACCACCGGGGCTATTGATGAAGAATTTGATTTCCTCACCAGGTTTGTCGGCATCAAGCAACAGCAGTTTGGATACTACATCTTTTGCGCTTTTGTCGTCAACTACACCCCAGAGGTATACACTGCGGGAGTCGAAAAAATATTTTTCCAGCTTTTTGCTGAACATCATAAGGTCCGACTTGGGTTGCTCTTCTTTTTCTTCTTCTTCATCGTCTGACCTCCATCCTTTGTTGATATATTCTTTATTGAACATCATATGTTGCAATTTTTGAGATAAATGGTTGGGGTTAATGCTTACTTGTCTTTTTTATCTTTCCGGGGATTGATCAGCAGCACTTCGTCTACCAGGCCGTATTCTTTTGCCTCAGGAGCTGTCATCCATTTATCACGATCAAAATCTTTTTCGATCTGCTCAACAGGTTTGCCGGTATGATAGTTTACCACGTCGTACAATTCGGTTTTGAGCTTGCGGATTTCATTAACGGTGATTTCGATGTCGCTGGCCTGGCCGCCAATGGCGCCACTGGGCTGGTGCATCATAATACGTGAATGTTTGAGCGCAGCTCTTTTACCTTTTGTACCGGCTCCCAGCAATACGCACGCCATGGAAGCTGCCATGCCGATACAGATAGTAGCTACATCTGGTGTTACATACTGCATGGTATCATATACACCCAGGCCTGAATATACACTGCCACCGGGGCTATTGATGTACATGTTAATATCACGTGTGCGATCGGTAGAGTCAAGAAACAGCAACTGCGCCGTGACGATATTGGCTATTTCATCGTTGATAGGATAGCCAAGAAAAATGATCCGGTCCATCATAAGGCGGCTGTACACATCCATTACCGCTACGTTCATAGGACGTTCTTCGATAATATTGGGTGTCATAGCCGTTACAAGGTGATTGCCATAGCTATGCAGGGTGTTGCTGGAGATACCCCGGTGCTTCACCGCATATTTCTCAAATTCCGAATTAAAACTCATGTTATTGAAATTAAGAAGTTAATTGACCGACAAGTTAATGATGTTAATCCATGAATGGCAACGTGCCGGCTGATATTTTAGTTATACGCTCCTGGTAACCGCTGACCGGCAAAGGAGCGCGTTTAATGATAACAAATTTCCGTCCAACAGGTTTTAACCAGACTGCCAGTGACAGTTTAGCATATTTTCCCGGGCAAAAAGGGGGATACAACAGGGAAAAAGAGCACTGATCCGGCGAAATGACACAGCAGCATGTCTCATTTCGTCTTCGATAATATTGCTCAGGAAAACATTTCCCTTATTTTATCAAAGAAGCCTTTATCATTTTTGTCGGGCTGTGGTTTGAAATTAGACGACTGTGCCAGCTTTTCCAGTGTTGCCTTTTCCTCAGGTGTCAGGTGCTGCGGAGTCCATACGCTCACATGAATAAGCTGATCACCCTTGTCGTATGAATTTACTGCCGGGAAGCCCTTACCCTTAAGCCGGAATATTTTTCCGCTTTGTGTGCCTGCGGGAATTTTGATCTTGGCGCGGCCATCAATAGTAGGCACTTCTACCTGGGTGCCAAATACGGCATCAGGGAAAGAGAGGTGCAGGTCGTAGGCTACATTCAGCCCATCGCGCTGCAGCTCTTTATGTGGTTCTTCTTCTATCAGGATAATGAGATCACCGGGTGCGCCGCCACGCTCACCGGCATTTCCTTTACCGGCAATATTCAACTGCATGCCTTCCTGTACACCAGGCGGTATGTCGATGCTTACGGTTTCTTCGGCATATACCCGCCCTTCGCCTTTACAGGTGCCACATTTGGCAGTAACCGTTGTGCCTTCGCCATTGCAGGTAGGGCAGGTAGTCACTGTTTGCATCTGGCCCAGGAAGGTACTTTGAACCTTGCGTACCTGGCCACTGCCTCCGCAGGTCTGGCAGGTTTGAATGCTGCCTTTGTCTTTTGCTCCACTGCCACTGCAGGTGCCGCAGACTACATATTTTTTTACCTTGATATTTTTGGTCACCCCACGGGCAATCTCTTCGAAAGTGAGTTTCAACTTCACCCGCAGATTGCTGCCTCTTACACCACGACTGCGCTGAGCACCACGTCCGCGCTGCTGACCGCCAAAGAAGCTGCCAAACAGATCATCGCCAAAGATGTCTCCAAACTGGCTGAAAATATCATCCATGTTCATGCCACCGCCATAGCCACCGCCGCCGCGGGCATTGTTGCCCACGCCGGCATGACCATAACGATCATATTGTGCACGCTTATCTGCATCACTCAACACCTCGTAGGCTTCTGCCGCTTCTTTGAATTTTTCTTCGGCAGCCTTATCGCCCGGATTGCGGTCGGGGTGATATTGCATCGCCACTTTGCGGTAAGCTTTTTTTATTTCATCAGCACTCGCACCTTTGGCTACTCCCAGTATTTCGTAATAATCACGCTTCATAAATTGTTTTGATATTGCAGGGCAGAAGAATTGCTTAAATGATTCAAATAGAAAAAAGATTTATTTACCTACCACTACTTTGGCGTGACGGATTATTTTATCGTTGAGATAATAGCCTTTTACCACTTCATCCACTACTTTGCCTTTGAGGTCTTCTGTTGCAGCCGGAATTTCTGTGATGGCTTCGTGCAAATCGGCATCAAAGTCTTTGCCCACTGTTTCCATTGGCTTTACCCCTTTTGATTGCAGAGTGTTGCGCAACTTGTGAAAGACCAGGTTTACACCTTCCCTGATCACCTGTGCATCATCGGTAGTTTCGAGCTGCTTCTGGGCACGGTCACAATCGTCCAGCACAGGCAGCAACTCAACAATCATATCGCGGCCGGCGGTCTGTATGAGTTCAATCCGCTCTTTGGCCGTACGGCGTTTGTAATTCTCAAACTCCGCAGCCAGGCGCAGATAACGGTCTTTAGCGTCCTGCAATTCTGTCTTTAATTTCTCTGTCTCAGGTTCATTTTCGACAGGATTATTCAGATGTGTACTGCCGGCCTGGTTTTCGTCGGAATTAATTGCCATTCCAGCTTGATTTTCAGCGTTTTCCTGAATCTGTTCGTTTACGTCTTTTTCTACCATTTTTTACCAAATTGTTTGCAAAGGTAAGCTTGTCAATAATATTGCCAAGGGAGGAGAAAGGACAAAATGGCTGATCAGCAAGTGTATAAAGGGTTTAAAGGGTATCAAGAGTATAAAGATTATTGGAAGGATAGTAGTTAATTATAAGAACAACGGTGTCGCAACCCTTTAAACCCTTTAAACTCTTTATACCCTTTATACTTTACTTATCTTGCGCCCAATTATGAGCAACGTATACCTGAAAAAGCGCATATCACCCCGCGTGGCGAATGGACACCCCTGGATTTTTAGCAATGAGGTAGAAAAGGTGGAAGGAGAGGCTGCCGGTGGGGAGATCGTTGACGTTTTTTCACACGATAAAAAATTTATTGGCCGGGGATATATTAACCCCAAATCGCAGATACTGGTACGTTTGCTCACCCGGCAAAAAGAAGAGATCAACGATGATTTTTTCCGTCAGCGTATCCGCTCCTGCTGGGAATACCGCCAGCGGTTAGGATACGTCGAGAACTGCCGCCTTGTATTTGGCGAAGCCGATTTTTTGCCTCAGCTTATAATTGATAAGTTCAATGATCATTTTGTGATCCAGACCCTGGCCCTGGGTATCGATCGCTGGAAACCGGCCATAGTACAGGCTCTTCAGGAAATATTTAATCCCCGCGGCATTTATGAGCGAAATGATGTGCCGGTACGTGAGCTGGAAGGCTTGCCTCAGATTAAAGGGTTTCTATCGGCCCCTTTCGACACCAGGATTGTGATCAATGAAAACGGGCTGAAATTTCATGTAGATATTGAAAATGGTCAAAAGACCGGATACTTTCTGGATCAGCAGGACAACCGCCGGGCTATTCAGCATATTGTAAAAGGGGCCGATGTGCTGGGGGCATTTACCTATACCGGTACTTTCGAAATTCATGCGGCCTATTATGGAGCCAAATCGGTGCTGGGATTGGATATTTCAGAAAATGCGGTAGCGCAGGCCAATCGCAATGCAGCACTTAATGGTCTCGATAAAATATGCCGTTTTGAAACAGCCAATGCATTTGATGTCTTAAAACAATGGGGCAAAGATGGCCGCCAGTATGATGTGGTCATGCTCGATCCACCTGCCTTTACCAAAAGCCGCGAAACCATTCAGAAAGCTATTACAGGTTATAAAGAGATCAACCTGCGTGGCATGAAGCTGGTAAAACCCGGAGGCTTCCTGGTCACCAGTTCATGTACCAACCTGGTCAATCCCGAACTGTTTCTGCAGACAATCGATATGGCCGCGCGCGATGCGAGGCGCCGTATACGACAGGTAACCTTTCAGGCCCAGGCCTCTGACCATCCGATTATCTGGGGACTGGATAATACGCAATACCTGAAGTTTCTGATTGTACAGGTGCTGTAACGGAGGACAGTGGACAGGTATAAAAGTAAAAAGGTTTAAATGTTTAAAGGGTTTAAATAGTACCCGCTCAACCTGATACTTATTACCTAAAACTTAGAACTTAAAACATGCCTTCTGCCTTCCGGCTTCGACCTTTTGCCTGTGTATAACCTAAAACTTTATACTTAAAACTTAAAACCTACTTCGATACCTGGAACTTTCCGGTATCTACCAGCTTGCCGCTGGCATCGGTGATATGAAAGATGTACACCCCGCGGTTGTAGTCTGTAACGGGGATAGTTGTTTTTTCCTGGATATTCTGCGATTCGTACATTTTTTTACCCAGGAAACTATAGATGGAGAGTGTAAGACCTTTTTGATACAGCTTTTGAAGATCAAACGTGATATTGGCGGTAGCAGGGTTCGGATAAAACTTAACCGATTTATCTGCTTCCGGCCTGGGTTCACGTGATCCCTGTGCAGCAGCACTAAAGGTAATCAGGAGAATAAAAGATATTATGGGTAGAATTCGCTTCAACGAAACAAATTTACATTTATTATGACAATAATAGAACCAAAAAACAATTCATGCAACGTAGAACTACGATAAAATAAAAAAAGTTCTAAACCAATGGTTTAGAACTTGTAAGGGGAGTGCTTTTAACAAAAAATTAGTTCAGTTGCTTCAATACCTCCTGGATGCTGTTAAAATTGGGTACTTCGCCGGCATTTTCCAGGACTTCGGCATACCGTACGATGCCTTCGCGGTCGATCACAAAGGCCGCTCTTTTCGATACACCTTTCATATCCAGAATCCAGTCTGTGTAGATAGCTCCGTAGGCAGCGGAGGTTTCTTTATTAAAGTCGCTCAGCAGCGGAAAATTGTATTGCTGGGCTTCTTTAAACTGGGCCAGCGTAAAAACGGAGTCAACAGAGATGCCGAATACTGCAGCATGGGCATTATTGTAAGTGGCAATATTATCGCGTACACCGCAGAGTTCTGTTGTACATACGCTGGTAAATGCCTGGGGAAAAAACAGGAGTAACACGTTTTTCCCTTTTTGCTCAGAGAGCGTCACTTTGTTTTTAGCACTATCATAAAGGCTGAAATCGGGTGCCTGCTGGCCTACCTGGATCTGCATGATTGTCTGGATTAATGGTTAAGAATAAAAACAGTATGCGAAAGTAACAAATGCAGCTTCAAAAGGTTGAATCTGTCAGAACCGTGGGCAGCGTACTGCATTCAGACTCGAGTTGTTACGATCGGGTAAGAAGCCGGTATAGGAAAGGCTGAGTTCGAATCCGCCACGGCCCAGGCTGGCTGGCCGCAGTTTGGAGATATTTACATCGTAGCTAAATGCGAAGGAAAACCCGCTGTAATCTACTTTAATCACAGGAATGAATGCATCGCTCCAGCGCAGGAACAATCCGCCGTGAATGACGTAGTCGGGATTGTCGGTCTCGGGCCCCAGTTTAAGGCCATACAAAGCGCCGGTCACCACCTCCTGATATTTGTTTTGTAAAGAGTAATCGCCCTGCAGTGTAATGTATGACCATTCGGTCACGCCAAAGCGAAAACCGGCAGAAGCCACCCATTTGGGATAAAGAGTAGTATTGGGGTCGCGGAAAAAAGAATTGCGGGGTTTGGTAAAATGATGATAAGCCAGCCCCAGGTAATAGTTGTCGGCCGGGTCATCTGTGAGATTGGAATTATAGCTCATACCCACGCTGCCATCGAGGTAGGTATAATTGGTAGCAATGGCAGGTTCATTGTCTCCACCACCGGTATAAGTGCCATCGGTAGTAATCTTGCTGCGGTCGAAATGCCGGTTCACAACACCTCCCATAAAGCCCAGTGAGAGGTAGCGGTTCTGATCGGCACTGAGGGCCTTGTGATAGTTTAGCGTGGGCAGTATGCTGGTTTGAGTGAGTGCCGCTGTTCCGGCACGGTCAAAAAACACCTGACCGCCCAGCGTAATAAAATCATCCATTTTGCCGATGGGCATTTTGTATTCACCATTGAGCGATACAGTCTTGTACCCTTCGGTCACACTGCGCCATTGATCGCGATATACGGTCTGAATGCGGTAGTCGCCGGTGAAAATACCTGCCAGCCCGGGATTGCGCAGCAGTGGGGTTTCAAAAAACTGGGAAAAATGCAAATCCTGGGCATGCAAGGGCCGCCCTGCTGCGAGCAGGCAGATAAAACAGATCAGATATGTATACCATCGTTTCATAGGCGGTATCAGCGTAGCAGTGTTACGTTTCCTTTTACCGGTATAACAGAATTGTTTTCACAGACTATTTCCATCAGATATATATATACATCAGCACTTGCTTTTTGTCCTTTGAATGTGCCATCCCAACCGGCAGCGGCATCGTTGGGGCTAATGTCTTTTTTATCAAAGACTACCTGCCCCCAGCGGTTGAAGATGGTGAATTTGCGGATTTTAAACAGCCCGGTACCGCGCGGGAAGAACGATTCATTGCGGCCATCACCATTGGGCGAGAACGTATTTGGCACGAAATAGTTGAAGTTGTTGCACACAACATTTACTGTTACAGACCCGCTGTTGCGGCATCCGTGAACCGTTTCCATATTTACCCGGTAGGTAGTGCTGGCCTGCGGATTTGCTACTGGCTGCGGGCAGTCAAAACAGCTGAGGCGGTATTGAGGAGCCCAGGTATAACTGGCCATATTGCCCGTATAATTCATGAGCAACGGAGTGCTGGCGCCGGAAATAATAGTGATAGGATCCTGCTGCGGCGTGGCAGTGGGCAGCGGACTTACGTACAGGGGATGGAAAGCCGTATCGCTACAGCCGATTTTATTGGCAGTGATGAGCTGAACGGTGAAGTTACCGGCTGTGTTATACGTAGCCGCACCATTCTGACTGGCGGCGCCCTGCCCATTGCCGAAATTCCATTGCCACTTGGTCAGCGTGTCGGGTACAGCAATGAGTCCGCCAAACTGCTCTGTTGCATTAATGCAAATAGTATCCCTTGCTACTATTGAAGGTTGAGGGGTACGGTAAACGAGTATCGTATCCAGTGCAAAGCTGCTGCAATTGCTTTGTGTGGTAATATCAAGACGTACTACATAGGTGCCGGGCTGGGTAAACCGGTGCGAAGGGCTTTGTGCCGAAGAAGTGGCGCCATCGCCAAAAGACCATAAAGTAGAAATGATGGGTTCATTTTTCGTTGTGAAGTCGGTGAATGTAACAGTACCTGTATCACAAAATTCTTTACGGTCTTTGCCGAAGAGCGGAATGGCTCCCATTACATCAATACGTGGATTGCCGGTAACTGTATTCTGACAGCCGGATATGCTGTCGAAAATAACCAGGTAAGGCCGGTTAAAGCTGGGTTTGGAGTAAAGATGACTGAAACTGGTACGCCGGGTAGAGTCAATAGTGCCATCGCCGAAATAAAAATAGAATTTATACCCCGATGGAACGGTCAGGTCGAAATCTACATTTAGTGAATTGCAGGCCCGGGTTTGCGGTCCATAATTGATCCGGATATTGGCGGGGTTATGTACCGTTACGGAAGACTGTGCTGAATCTATACATCCTCCGTTGCCCGTTAAATATAATTTGGGGGTAAAAGTGCCATAGTTGCCATAAAAGTAACTGGGGTTCTGCAGTGTAGACATGCCGCCATCTCCAAAATCCCAGTAGAAGGAACTGTAATCCTGGCCCTGGAAAGTGAAGCTTGTACGCAAGGGCGGGCAGAGCGTAGTTGTATCCTTGATAGTAAAAGCGGCTTTAGGAGATCTGATTTTTACATATGCCGGTTTGCTAACTGAATCCTGACAACCTGAGGCATCTGTTACAACAAGTTTTACTGTATAATCTGCATCCGGTGCAGGATAGCTGTGAAGTGGATTGGCGGCAGTAGCTGTGCCCCCATCGCCAAAACTCCATGCATAGGAGAGTCCTACACCCGATGAGGTGTCAATAAATTGTAAAGGAGTCTGGGGACAATAAAATGTCCCCCCCCGGAATCCTGCACGGGGATTGGATACCGTGAGGTTGTTTGGAAGCTGGTAGCGGTCTGTACAGCCAGCAGCATCTGTTACCGTCATCTGCACAGGATAAGATCCTGTCTGATGGTATGTATGTGTGAAAGGCGGAGCAGTAAATGTCTGTGTTGTGCCATCTCCAAAGTTAAATTGCCAGTTACGTATTGAACCGGCAGGCGTGGATTGGTCAGCAAAGCTGATCGTTTTGTCGAGGCAGGCCCCGGGCGCCGATGGAGTAAATTGGGCAGCAGGTCCATTCACCTGTATGTAATCTGCTATAGTGCGGGTGGAGATACAGCCATTTATATCAGTAAGCGTGAGCGTTACATCGTAGCTGCCGGTATTGGGCAGGCTATAAGAAACATTCGGGGTATTGTCAGTAAGATTTATCCCTTCTATCGACCAGGCAAATGTTTTAATATTTGGCACATTAATCCCTGTAGCGGAGAGCGTGAATGTTTCGCCTTTACATACTGGGTTTTTATTGATAGAAAAAGCAGCCTGTTCATTTGTTATCAAAAGGCCCTTGACCTGCGTATACGAACAGGTGCCATTGGTTACAGTTAGTTTTACAGTATATCTGCCGGGTCCCGGATAAGTAAATGGAGGCGGTACCTGGGTGGTAAACTGAGTATTGGCAGGATCTCCCATTTCCCATAAATAGGTAAGCGGAGTTAGCGTAGCGTCTACCTTACTTTCATCAATAAAAGTCACTTCCCGGGTATTACAGTTTAGCGAGTAACGGAAATTTGCAACAGGAAGTTGCACATGCACAGTTTGAGAGGCAAACCTGATGCATTTATTGTTACTCACCTGCAATGTAATAACGAGACTACCTGTATCCTGAAACTGATGTGTTGGATTCTGAAGAGTGGAAGTGCCGCCATCTCCAAAATCCCATAACCATTCTACCAGGGCTCCCGGAGTTGTTATGGACTGATCAGTAAAATTGAACAACGTACTGGCGCAATCATCTAACGGTGTTACATTAAATGCTACAGTTGGAGGCACTCCTGTGCGCACACCATTGGGAATAGTTACTGTTTTAGTACACCCGCTTACTGTTGTAATGGTAAGGGATATGTCGTAATTGCCGGGATTGTTGTAGGTATACGGAGGTGGATTACGTACATTAAAAACAGCGCCAGGCTCGCCGAGGTTCCAGCTATAACTGGCAACGGTGTCAATTGTAGTAATATTTAATAAAGGCGTATAACGAAAAGGAACACACCCACCGGTAGGCGCATTGATTTCAATTTCAGGAATTTTTACTGTAATAAAATCAGGCTTCACCACTGTACGCTGACAACCGGAGGCGGTGATGGCAGTGAGTGTAACAGTAAATGCGCCTTCACTGGTATATTGATGTGTGGGATTTTGCTGGGTAGAGGTGGTGCCATCTCCAAAGTCCCATTGCCAGGACACAGCACCGGGCGTAAGGTCTGTAAACTGAACATTGGCAGGCGTCTGGCAAAAAGTGCTGTCATTGGACCGGAAATCGACTGCAGGCAACGCATTTACCGTTACTGACTTTGTAACAGAATCGGTGCAGGTGCTGTACTGGTTGACCAGTCGTACACTATAGGTACCGGGAGTTGTAAACGCTTTCACCGCATTAATCTGTCCGCTGGAACTGCCATCCCCAAAAAACCATAAGGAGGAGGTAGGTGGCGGTGTAGACGTGTTCTGAAAGGTGACGGGTACATTCAGGCAGATATCAGCAGGCACCGTAAAATCGGTAGTGGCACTGTTGATGGTAATGGTTTTTTGAAAAGACCCTGTACAGCCCAGCGTACTGCTGGTATTAAGGGTGACAGTATAAGTGCCCGGAGCAGTATAGGTAGCAGTAGGATTGACGGCGGTACTGGTTTGGCCGTTTCCGAAATTCCACGAATAACTTATTGTACCAGGACCGTTTGATTGATTTCGAAAATTGACAGTATAGGGCGCCCGGCAGGTGGCTGGTGGCGTAAAGTCGAAGTCAGTAGCAATAGAACCTACAATACGGATATAACTGCTTCTTACACGTGTTTGTTTGCATCCTGTACTGCTGGTGACGGTAAGCGTAACCGCATAATAGCCTACATTATTATAGGTGTGACTTGGATTTTGCTGGGTCGAGGTGGCGCCATCTCCGAAATCCCATTCCCAGCTCACAATGGTGCCGGTAGCCGTGGTAGATGCATCCGTAAACTGAATAGTAGCCGGCACACAGGCGAGGGTCAGGTTTGAAGTAAAATTGACCGTAGGTGAAGGATAGACAGTTATATAGTCAATACGTTCGGTCTGCGCAATACCGGTGCTGTTCTGAACAACAAGCCTTACAGAATAGGTGCCGGGAGTACTGAAGGTAACAACCGGATTTTTTACACTGGAAAGGGTGCCATTGCTGAATTCCCAGTTCCAGCTGGTTGGATTGCCCGTAGACTGATCTGTAAAACTAACAGTAAGAGGCGCACAGCCCGAAGTAATATTGGCTGTAAAACTGGCAACAGGGTTTTGACTAAAGGAAGGAAGGGCGACTGCACACATAAGCAGTAAAGCCACCAGTGTCTTCGTTAGTGTATGGTACGATAAGGTTTTCAGGCACTTTATTTTTACTTGCTAATAGCGGCACATACAGGCGTATACCAGATCAGGCCTTTCCGTGAAACTGCCATTTCAAGTTCAATTCAAAATCCCGGACTTTAATCAGTATGCGGAATAGTTCCGTTCGTACAATGAAAGTAAATCAGTTTTGAAAATACCCCAAATTATAATTTATCCAGACGCATAAATTTATTGTTACTGGCATCTGCCTGTATAAGAATTACATAGGTCAGTGTATTGTTGGTAATTTGCCAGGTACCATTGAGGTAAGAAACAGGCGGTGCGGCGTTGGCGAAGAGCGCCCAGGTACTTCGTGTACCTATGTCGCCATCCCACTGACCAGTCGTTTCCGTAGTACCATTATGAATGGCATCTACGGTCATGTTACGATAGTATTGAAAACGATAAGACGAAAAGGAAGGAGTCATGTCTGTACCGTTTAGCGTGAATTTGGTAACAACCCATTGGCCATTGACCATTATATCCAGAATTTTTTGTTCCTGGATATGTTCGATGGTTTTTTTGCAGCCCGATAGTTGCAGTAGCAGCAGCACGCAGTAAAATGGTCTTTTCATAGTCTGGATACAACTACAAAATACAGGTCTGCCCGCAATACTGCAAGCGTAAAAGTGCTCGTAAATAAGGGAATACTATTGTTTAGGGAAACCGGGATCTGCTTTTACTTCTTTGATTTGCAGTAAGTGACGCTTGCTATGCCCCGCCAAAAACAGCATAAACTGGTAGGCATCCACTTTGCCAAACGGAAGGGTGATTATGTGATTGCGCAGGTCTTCAGTAGTTGTTTTTGCATATTTCAGGTGATTACCCCTGCTTAGTTTAAACGCTGCGAGCGCCTCCTGTGTATTTTTCCAGGGAGATTTATCTGGTCGTATCGTTTCTGGGGCCTGTCGCTTTTCGGTACGGTCAGTTATGCCCTTTAGCAGCGCATCATCAGACACGGTCACTTCATTCCTTTTCTCCGGAGTAGGCGGATTTTTCATAGCCTCTTCCAGAATAGTCCAGAGATTGTTTTCGGCCAGTGTTATATGATATACACACTCCCGTATACTCCAGCGATCGGGGGCGGGTTTATAATTGAGTTGGGCATCAGAAAGACCTTTTACTGTTGACAGGATAGCCGATTTTGTATCTTTTAATTCGCCAACAAGAAGTTTGCGTTCTTTCGCCGTTATGGTGGTATCGGTTATTTTGCCGGCAAGCCCGGTAACAACCAGGAGTGTTAATAGCAAGCGGCCTTTGGTTCTTTTTAGCATGAACTGGTTGGTTAAAATGTGTAAGGGACCTAATCGTTAGTAAGCTGCCAAAGGGTTAGGGCTTATTAAAGGTAGGGATCTTTTGAAACAAACAATTGTTGGCTGGTTTATTTCAATGGCCTTTTCTTTACCATACCGCCCCGGGTGTCCTTAATACTTTGCATGACAATGAACGCATTGGGGTCAATTTTCTCCACTTCTGTAGTCAGTCGGTTGATTTCCAGTCTTGTTACTACCGTAAAAAGGATGTCAGCAGCCATTGTATTCTCTCCTCTTTTCCCAAATCCACGTTTACCGGCATAGATGGTGAGGCCTCTGCCCATTTTTTGCTTGATGAATTCGCCAATCTCTGCACTCCGGGGTGAGATGATAGTGACGCCGGTGAATTCTTCTACCCCCTCCAGTATGAAATCAACGGTTTTGGAGGCAGACAAATAAGTGAGAATGGCATATAATGCCACATTAGTGCCCAGCAAATAAGCCGCAACAGAAAAAATAATAATATTGAATACGAGGATAAAATCACCCACACTCAGACTGCGTTTGCGACTCAGGAAAATAGCCAGGATTTCAGTGCCATCAATAACGGCTCCGCCGCGTATGCTGAGACCTATGCCCGCTCCAAGAAAGAACCCACCAAACACAGCAACCAGCAATTTATCATCCGTAACCGGTTTGAAAGGAACAACGGCAACCGAAAAGGCCAGCAGTGCAATGGCGGCAATGCTTCTCAGGCCAAATTCATAACTGATCGTACGCAGCCCCAGCAGGATAAATGGGATATTGATCAAAACGATCAGAACAGAAAGACTGATCCCGGTTTTTGCATTAATGAGCAGCGAAGTGCCTGTTACGCCACCATCAATAAAACTGTTGGGCATCAGAAACCCCTTTAATCCAAATGTGGCAGAAAGTACACCCAGCAAAATGAATAATATACTGCGCAAAGCCCGGCGAAACATGAGCTTTTTTTGCCAGGCGGCTTTGGCTTTGCGGTATCCGGCCAGCGACTCGGTACGCGCCAAAGTGAGCCTGATCTTGCTGCGAAGGTTTTGGAAAAAGCGGATCTGCATAATATGGTTAACCAAAGATATTTATTCGCCATCCAATGCGGATGCGCAAACCTAAATTTGCGCATCTTTGAAACAAATAAACCAGGCAGCAATATGCGTATCAGTACCATCACCTCATTTCTGGAAAGTATGGCTCCGCCGGTATTGCAGGAGCCGTACGACAATGCAGGTCTTATTACGGGCTCGGGCAATTGGGAGTGTACAGGTGTTTTGTGTTCGCTTGATGCCACTGAGCCTGTGGTAGAAGAGGCCGTACGCCTGGGGTGTAACCTGATAGTGGCACACCATCCGATTGTTTTTGGAGGGCTTAAGCGATTAAATGGAAATAATTATGTTGAAAAAACGGTGATCGCAGCCATCAAACAAGATATCGCCATATATGCCATACATACCAACCTGGATAATATAATGAATGGTGTAAATGGTCGCATGGCACAGGTGCTGGGCCTTCGCGACCCGCAGGTACTTGCCCCCAAAGCCGGCACACTCCGTAAACTATTCACCTTTGTACCTACCCTGCATGCAGCTGCAGTAAGAACCGCTTTGTTTGCAGCCGGAGCAGGACAGATAGGCCGCTATGGAGAATGCAGTTTTAATGTGGCAGGTACCGGCACATTTACTGCAGGCCCCGGCACCCAGCCTTTTACGGGCACAGAAGGAGTGCCGCATGAAGAGGCCGAAACGAAGATTGAAGTAATCTTTCCGGCATACCTCGAAAAAATGGTGGTAAAAGCCCTGATGGAGGCTCACCCCTATGAAGAAGTGGCTTACGACCTGGTTCCTCTTGCCAATACGCACCCCCAGATAGGAGCCGGTTTGCTGGGACAGCTACCCGAGCCCTTGCCGCCTGCCGGTTTCCTGGACCTGCTGCGCCAACGTTTTCGTACTCCCCTCATCCGACATACAGCCACTGGCAGCCGGACGATCAAAAAAGTAGCACTTTGCGGAGGAGCAGGTAGTTTTTTGATTTCCAATGCGTTGAGAGCTGGGGCGGACGCTTTTATAACCGCTGACCTCAAGTATCACGAGTTTTTTGATGCCAATGACCGGCTCCTTTTGGCCGATATAGGGCACTATGAAAGCGAGCAATTTACAATAGACCTGCTTCAGGAGGTTTTGGAGCAAAAATTTCCTAACTTTGCCGTCCTTAAAACAAAGGTGGAAACCAATCCCGTGCGTTATTATATTTGATCCGTTTAATAAAGCATTCCGGCATCACAGGCGCCACCATCAAATAAAATAGTAAGCAATACATGGCAAACGTTAAAGAATTTTCTGTTGAAGAAAAACTCACAGCGTTAATTAATCTTCAAAAGATTGAAAGCAAACTCGATGAGATCCATATCCTGAAAGGAGAGCTGCCGATGGAAGTAGCCGACCTGGAAGATGAAATCACCGGTCTGCATGCCCGCCAAACACGGATTGAAGAAGAAATCAACGGTGTAACTGATTTCATTCAGCAACGCAGAGATGCGATCAAGGAATCAGAAGCCCTGGTCAAAAAATACGAAAAGCAGAGTACCAACGTAAAAAACAACCGCGAGTTTGAAGCAATCAATAAGGAGATTGAAATGCAGCAGCTGGAAATAAAACTGGCTGAAAAGCATATCAAAGATGCTACCGAAGAGATTGCAGAGAAAGCAGTATTGCTGGAAAAAGCAAAAAAGAATATCGCTACCAAAGAAGGTATTCTTTCTACTAAAAAAGGCGAGCTCGAAAAAATCATCGGCGCTACCGAAAAGGAAGAAAAACATTTTAGCAAACTGGCTGCCGAAGCCCGCGAAAGTGTTGATCCCCGCCTGATCACCAGCTATGACAAGATCCGCAAAAGCTACCGCAATGGTCTGGCAGTAGTACCCGTAGAGCGCGATGCCTGTGGCGGTTGCTTCTATTCTATCCCCCCGCAAAAACAAAGCGAGATCAAACAACACAAAAAAGTAATGATCTGCGAAAACTGCGGTCGCATCCTGGTAGATGAAGATCTGGCTAACAGTATCGAGATCAAATAAGTAGTTATAATAAAATAGTTATCCCGGCCTGGTCAGCACAGCGCCGGGATTTTTTTTGTCCGTTAGCCAGCCGCGGCTTTTATACGTGGGTGAAAGCGCAGGAGATTTTTACCTGAAATTCCACAGTCCCCATACACTGTTTGCAATGGTTTTATATCCGCCATTTGCCAATAACTATTAATTTGCAGCATAAGATGCTGTCTGTATTATCCATAAAGAACTATGCTATCATTGATGAACTGGTTATTGATTTTTCCGGTCGGCTGAATGTGATCACCGGTGAGACCGGTGCGGGTAAATCAATTATTGTAGGTGCGCTTGGTTTGATCCTGGGCGAGCGGGCCGATTCGTCGGTCCTGGTCAACAAGGATAAAAAATGCGTGGTCGAAGGCGTTTTTAAAAATGATCAGAAAAGTGTTCGTCGTTTCCTGAAAGAACAGGAGCTGGATGTGGAGGAGGAGCTGGTGATCAGACGTGAAATAGGCAGTAATGGTAAATCACGCGCTTTTATCAACGACAGCCCTGTTAATCTTTCTCAGCTCCAGGAACTGAGTACGCTGCTGGTAGATTTGCATCGTCAGTTTGATACACTCGAAATCGGTGAAAGTGATTTTCAACGGCAGGTGCTTGATGCACTTGCTGGCAACCAGAGCCGCCTGGAAACTTACCAGCAATGTTATACCCAATGGCAGGAAATAAAGAAAGCGCTGACTGGTTTAAAAACACAGAAACTACAGTTTGACAGAGAAGCGGATTATAACCGGTTTCAGTATAATGAGCTGGAAGAAGTTGGCCTGCGCGGCAATGAGCTGGAAGATATAGCAGCCGAACTTAAAACCCTTTCGCATGCCGAGGATATCAAAGGCGCTTTGGGGAGGGCATATGAAGTGCTCGAGGAAGCCGAGCAGCCCCTGGTACAGCAGCTGAAAAGTCTGGTACAGCAGCTCAGCCCGTATAGTGCTTATCATACGGATTTGCCGGCGCTTACACAACGCCTGCAGGCGGCACAGGTAGAGCTGCAGGATATTGCAGACGAATTGGATCGCATTAGCGGGCATGTGCAGTATGACCCGGCCCGTATTGAACAGTTAAATGAACGCCTTTCTGCGGGCTATCGCCTTCAAAAAAAACATGGTGTGAGCAGCACCGCTGAGCTGCTGCAGATCCAGGCTGGCCTGGAAGAAAAACTGCAGGCCGTTCTCCAAATCGATGACCAGATAGCAGAAAAAGAAAAAGAGACGCAGCGACTCGAAAAACAGGCAGTTCAGCTGGCCGCGCAACTTACCGAAGCGCGTACACGCCAGGTAAAACCGCTGGAAGAAAAAGTAAATAAATTGCTGGCACAGGTAGGTATGCCCAATGCCAGATTGCAGGTGTCTGTACAATCCGTGGCATTGCAGGCAGACGGAGCTGACAGTATTGAATTTCTTTTCGATGCCAATCGAAGCGGCCAGTTTCAGCCCGTGCGAAAAGTGGCCAGTGGCGGCGAACTAAGCAGGCTCATGCTTTGTATCAAATCGCTGGTAGCGCAGAAAATGGATTTGCCCACACTCATCTTCGATGAAATTGATACGGGTATATCAGGCGAAGCTGCCCGCCAGGTGGGCCTGATCCTCAAAGAACTTGCAGCCAGCCGTCAGGTAATCTGTATCACACATCAGCCGCAGATTGCAGGTAAGGGCGATGCTCATTTCTATGTGTATAAAGAAGCTGGCCGCGATAAGGTAAAAACACATATCCGCCTGTTGAGTACAGATGAACGTATTGCCAGTATTGCCCGTATGCTGAGTGGAGAAAAACCCACGGCAGCTGCTATCGAAAATGCACGCGAAATGGTAGAGGGTTAAGATGCCCGGGCAGGTATAATCAGGTTATGAACGTTGTATATAAACTCCTTTTTTTCTTTCTCATATTTATTGTTACCGCACTGGCCGGGTACAAAGTGTATGTATTTTTTAATAACCGGATACAATCCAGTCGCCGGGGACGCGAAGTGGCATTGTATGCCATATTGCTGTTTGTTATCTGTATCCTGTTATTGTTTATTGCCTCGCTGGCTCTTGTATATGGATACGAATGGCTAAAAGGCTCGCCCGATGCTGTTCGGGAAACTGTACCCGCATGAAAACCCGCTCCCTGCTGATATTACTGTTGCTGCTGGCGTTGCTGATACCTTTTTATTTCCTGCAAAAGGCGTTGCAACGATGGGTACAGCCCCGCCTTTCGCTGGGCAGGCTCATGCTTTATCTGCTGGTCATGCTGGCGCTGGTTTTCGGCTATACTTTTTTGCTGGTATGGCTCACCGGTAAGCTATTTCCGCTTGCTTAAACAGAACTTCTTATTTTTACCGCCACAAAATCAACAGCAATGGCTAACAACTTACTGAAAGGTAAAAAGGGGATTATTTTCGGAGCTCTGGACGAAAAGTCTATTGCCTGGAAAACCGCATTGAAATGTTATGAAGAAGGTGCACAAATCGTGCTCACCAATGCACCCGTAGCACTCCGCATGGGCGAAATAAACAAGCTGGCAGAAGCCTGTGGAAATGCACCCGTAATCGGAGCAGATGTAACCAATATGGACGATCTTAAAAACCTGTTTGAGAAATCAATCGAACACTTTGGCGGCAAGATCGACTTTGTACTGCATTCCATTGGTATGAGCCTTAATGTGCGTAAAGGAAAACACTATACAGAACTGAATTATGAGTGGAATCAGAAGACACTTGATATTTCGGCCATGAGCCTGCATCGTGTATTGCGTACTGCCTGGGATATGGATGCCATCAACGATTGGGGTAGCGTAGTAGCCCTCACATACATTGCAGCACAACGTGTATTTCCTGACTACAATGAAATGGCCGATGCCAAATCATTGCTCGAAAGCGTAACCCGCAGCTTTGGATATCATTATGGTGCCAAACGCAAAGTGCGCGTAAATACCATTTCCCAGTCGCCCACCCGTACTACGGCCGGCAGTGGCGTGAAAGGATTTGACGGCTTTATTAACTATGCCGAAGCAATGAGCCCGCTGGGTAATGCCTCTGCAGAAGATTGCGCCTCGTATTGTGTAATGATGTTTAGTGATATGACACGCATGGTGACCATGCAGAACCTCTTTCATGATGGAGGATTCAGCTTTACCGGAGTGACACAGCAAGTAATCGACAAAATGAGCAGCTGATAAGCCGCTAAACTATAAAGCAAAAGCCTCTGCACAGCAGAGGCTTTTGCTTTATAAGGGATTTTTTGCCGTTAACGGCTGGTGGTGTCAGTACTCGTCTTCGTTAAACAGGAAGTCGTCCTGCGTCGGATAATCAGGCCAGATGTCTTCAATAGTCTCGTACACATCGCCCTCATCTTCCAGTTCCTGCAGGTTTTCGACTACTTCGATAGGTGCGCCGGAACGGATTGAATAGTCAATCAATTCGTCCTTGGTAGCCGGCCAGGGAGCATCTTCCAGATACGAAGCTAATTCTAAGGTCCAAAACATCTTCTCAGGGTTTAATAATTAAAATAAGAGAATCAGGCAAAAACCGGGGCAGAATACCCCAAATTTTCCGCAAATGTAATTGTATTAACGAATTTTCCAAATCCTTAGTTGTATTGCCGTTTTTGAAGATTTTCTTAAAGATTTTGCCCTTGAGGCTGAATGAGTTTTGCCGCCGGGCCGGTTTTATGGATATTTGAGCAATTAAATCAATACTGCCCGGCATGATTACAGGCAAGGATATTTATAAACGGTATGGCACGGTAGAAGTGCTCAAAGGTGTGGATATTTCGATTGGCAGGGCAGAAGTGGTGTCTATTGTAGGACCGTCTGGTTCCGGAAAAAGTACCCTGCTGCATATCCTCGGCACGCTCGACCAGGCAGATAAGGGCTCGGTGACCATGAATGGTGAGATGGTATCTGCACTGAGCGGCAACAAACTGGCTGCCTTCCGTAACCGGCATATTGGATTTGTTTTCCAGTTTCACCATCTTTTGCCCGAGTTTACGGCACTGGAAAATGTATGTATTCCCGGCTGGCTGGCCGGCCGGCGCAAAGGCGAAGTGAAAACAGCTGCCGCAGAATTGCTGGCAATGCTGGGACTGCAGCATCGTATAGACAATAAACCCAACCAGCTTAGTGGCGGGGAGCAACAGCGGGTGGCTGTGGCCAGAGCACTGATCAATAAACCATCGATTGTTTTTGCAGATGAACCTACCGGAAACCTCGACTCTGCAAATGCCCGGGAACTGCATCAGCTGTTTTTTGACCTCCGCAGCAAGTTTCAGCAAACTTTCCTGATTGTCACACACAACGAAGAACTGGCCCAACTCAGCGACCGCATTTTGCATATGCGCGATGGGAAGATTGTGGAGAACCTAACTGCAGGCTAACCATTATACGCGTGGCCGCCAGGGAATTTCTTCCGCATTTAGCAGCATGCCGGTATAACGTCCCAGCACAAAGAGGTAATCGCTCAGCCGGTTCAGGTATCTGATAATGATATTATCCACTTCCTGATCTTCCATTTCCAGCCGCACTACAGCTCTTTCTGCCCGGCGACACACACAGCGTGCTATATGCAGTTGCGATACAGTTACATGACCTCCGGGCAAAATAAAATGTTTCATCTCCGGCAGTGACTCATTCATCCGGTCTATTTCTTTTTCCAGCAGGGCGATATCTTCTTCTTTGAGGTCAGGAATACGCATACGTGTTTCCTTTACCGGATCACAGGCCAGTGCCGAGCCAATGGTAAACAACCGGTCCTGCACCTCTCGCAGTAATTGCCGGCTGGCTTCATCGGTAAGCATATCCAGACAAAGACCGATATGTGCGTTTAATTCATCTACTGTGCCATATGCTTCAATCCGCAAGTGGCTCTTTGGTACCTTGGTGCCGCCGATAAGTGAAGTAGTGCCTTTATCGCCCGTACGGGTATATATTTTCATTGCCATAAAAGGCGGGTTTACATGATTATTCTTCGGATTTGCCGTGCCAGCGGCGTGCCAGCCACGTAAAACAGCAAATCATGTATAAAAATACGAACAATAAGTTGAGCTGCATGATCAGCTCAGCGTGAGTCGATATCCAGTAACCTACCGGATATGCTCATATTTTTCTTTTTGTTCGCATGTTGCCGGTCGTGGAGTCAAAAAACAATTAACCTCATTATTCAGACACATATTCATGCATAATATAAACTGTGAATTTCCAGTATATTTTTCAGGACGGTCATATCTTCTGAAACGCGAGGTAAATGCCGCTCAGGATTGTTTCTGAACTACGGCATGTTCATTCCGCTTGTCGCTTTCGATAACGCCGTCGCGGAGTCTTACTACCCGACGGGCATGGTTGGCAATATCTTCTTCGTGTGTTACCAGTACCACCGTGTTGCCACCGGCATGAATATGCTCGAAGATTTCCATGATCTCGTAAGAGGTGCGGGTGTCGAGGTTGCCGGTAGGTTCATCGGCAAGTATGAGTGAAGGATCATTGACGAGGGCGCGTGCAATGGCTACGCGTTGCGACTGGCCACCACTCAGCTCATTGGGTTTATGATGGGAGCGGTCAGAGAGGCGAACCATATCCAGCACGTGCAGCGCTTTTTCGGTACGTTGTTTTTTAGGTACACCGGCATAAACCAGCGGCAGGGCTACATTTTCCAGTGCCGTGAGTCGGGGCAACAGATGGAATTGCTGAAATACGAAGCCAATTTCCTTATTACGCACATCGGCCAGATCGTTGGATTCCATTTTGCTCACATCTTTTCCATTGAGCATGTATTCACCGGAACTGGGTGTATCGAGGCAGCCGAGGATATTCATGAGCGTACTCTTACCCGAGCCGGATGGCCCCATAAGGGCAACGTAGTCATTTTTTAAAATATCAAGTGTCACACCTTTGAGCACTTCCAGCTCATTCTTTCCTATAAAATAGCTTTTGCGGATACCCTTGAGCTGAATGATAGCAGACATATCAGGTGTTTGACTTTTGATGAGGGCAGAGCCCGCAACGATTATTTTTTGATCACTTTAGGAACAGTAAAAAAAGTATCGGTATGAGCCGGAGCATTGCGCAAAGCCTCATCGCGGGACACAGAACCTTTTACTTCATCTTCCCGCAATACATTCACTTCGTCGGTCATAAAAATAAGCGGCTCTACCCCATTCAGATCCAGTTCGTCAAGTTTTTCAACAAAATGAATCATACGCTCCAGATCGCCCCTGATCTGACCTTTTTCATCGGCTGTAAAACGGAGGCGGGCGAGGTGGGACAGCTTATCGATCATTGCTTCGGTCACTTCCATACAACAAATATAAACATCCTGAACTTTCTTGCCCTCGTATTTAGGATGACCGGAGAGCGGTTAATTTGCCCCTTCGGCAGGATACAAACAGCAACTTCTCAGTATCTTTGCGACCCTGTGCAGATAAACGGCACCGGAAATAGAATTATGTCAATCACGAAAGAAAGAGTAATGAGCGGAATCCGGCCTACCGGGTACCTGCATCTGGGGAATTATTTTGGGGCATTACGCAATTACGTGCGGATGCAAAATGACTACGATTGCTATTTCATGGTGGCCGATTGGCACAGCCTCACCACTCACCCCGATACCGCCCAGCTCAGAGGAAGTGTAATGCGCGTTCTGGCAGAAAATATTGCTGCCGGCCTCGACCCTCAAAAGGCCTGCCTGTATACACAAAGTTCGGTTCCGGAAATAGCCGAGCTGTACCTGCTGCTCAATATGCTCGCCTATAAAGGAGAACTGGAAAAGACTACGACATTTAAGGATAAAGTGCGGTTGCAACCCGAGAATGTAAATGCAGGCCTGCTGACCTATCCTGTATTGATGGCCTCAGACATACTCATTCACCGGGCGCTGTATGTGCCGGTAGGGAAAGATCAGGAGCAGCATCTTGAAATGGCCCGCAATTATGTACAGCGGTTCAATCACCGCTATGGACAACTGTTTCCCGAGCCTTCCGCTTTTAATTTTGGCGAAGAGCTCCTGAAAGTGCCCAGTCTCGATGGTGCCGGTAAAATGAGTAAGAGCGAAAATCAGCTTGCTACACTCTATCTCGTAGATACAGACGATCAGATCCGAACCAAGATCAAAAAGGCCAAGTCAGATAGTGGCCCTGCTGAGCCCAATTCGGCTAAGCCCGACTACATCGAAAACCTCTTTAACCTTATGCGCCTGGTGAGTGCAGAAGAGGTGGTCAATAAGTTTGATGAGGATTACAATAAGGCCAGTATCCGTTATGGCGATATGAAAGCACAGCTGGCAGATGATATGATCCGGTTCATCACTCCCATCAGGGAGAAGGCGGAAGCTATATACAATGATGAAAAATATCTCCGGGAAGTGGTGGAAATGGGAGCCGAAAAGGCCCGTAAAAGCGCTGGCGAAACCATCCTGATGGTGCGGGAGGCAATGGGACTCAGGTATTTCTGAGGACTATAATACTGATACGCAACCAAACGGAAAGTTTTTATATATTCATTTTTTTAAAACCTCAAAAATACTCCACCAGCGCGGTGGCGGGATGGTATGGCAAAAGCAAGAAAACCAAAACACATAGCCGTAGCCGGTAATATCGGAGCGGGTAAAACCACATTGACAGAACTGCTGAGCAAACATTACAAGTGGATACCCAATTTTGAAGATGTTGATCACAATCCCTACCTCATGGATTTTTATGAGGATATGCCCCGCTGGAGTTTTAACCTGCAGATATACTTTCTCAATAGCCGGTTACAGCAACTGGTAGATATTCAAAAAGGAACTGAAACCATTATTCAGGATCGTACCATTTATGAAGATGCCAACATCTTTGCTCCCAACCTGCACGAAATGGGGTTGATGAGCAAACGTGACTTCGATAATTATTTCAATTTTTTCCAGACGCTTAAAACCCTCGTTCAGCCTCCCGATCTGCTCATTTATCTCAACGCATCGGTGCCTACACTGGTGGGACAGATCCAGAAACGCGGCCGTGAATATGAGGAGAATATCCGCCTCGATTATCTCAAGCGGCTTAATGAATACTACAACAAATGGATTGACGCCTATAAAGAAGGGCCATTGCTGGTGATCAACGTTGATAAAAATAAGTTTGCGGAAAAAGAGGAAGATCTGGGCGAGATCATCAGCAAGGTCGACAGCCAGCTTTACGGATTGTTTTAAAATAGCAGCTCCCTATGCGTTTTTGGTTGATCAGTATCGCCATATTGATAAATGGTTGTCTGTATGCACAAAACGATACAGTAAAAAACATTGCAGATACGATAAGGCTGAATGAAGCGGCTCAGAACCCCGATAAAAAGACCTCCCGGGTGACCGTGCAGTCAGGTACCGGCTGGAAACAACGGGGCAATAGCTGGGAAGACCGCTGGCTAACTCACGTGGAAAAACAGTCGCTTGTAATTGCCGGCAAACTCCTGAAAACAGACAGCACCAAACGTCTCTATAAAGCCTTTATTGAATTTACAATCAATGAAGACGGCACGCTACGTGATCTTAAAGTAACCTGTACACCTTCAAATACAGTTGTGCAGCGGGAGTGCGAAAAAATAGCCCGCACCATGCCAGCCCACAAACCGGAATACCGGAATGGTAAATATGTACGTCCGCGCATTTATCAGCCGGTGGAGATTAAGGTCAATTACTGATTAAATCCCTGGTCTGTGTCTACCACTATCCCTGGTCTGTGTCTACACAGACCAGGGATAGTGGACATCCGCCAGTCAATGTGGCCGTAGCGTGAAAGCATATAAGCAGGAAGTAATTGTGTATGAAATAAAAAAACCGGTTGTTGCTAGCAACAACCGGTGAATATTAAACCGTCCCTGGTCGGTGTCCACACCGACCAGGGGGGAAAAACATTAGTCTACCTTTGGCGCCGCATCCAGTATTTCCTGATTCACACCGGAAGCATATTTTTCAAAATTCTTCACGAAGAGGCCGGCCAGGTATTTGGCTTTTTCATCGTATGCATTTTTATCGGCCCAGGTATTGCGTGGATTGAGTACTTCGGCAGGAACTCCGGGGCAGCTAACGGGTATGGCCATGCCAAAACGTTCGTGCTTTATAAATTCCACATTATCCAGCTGACCATTTAGTGCAGCGCTGATCATGGCGCGCGTGTATTTCAGTTTCATGCGACTGCCTTCGCCATAAGGGCCACCGGTCCAGCCGGTATTGACCATCCACACATTTACATCGTTGTCCATCATTTTGCGGCCAAGCATGGAGGCGTATTTGCCCGGATGCAGGGGCAGGAATGGCGCTCCGAAGCAGGCGCTGAAAGTAGGCTTGGGTTCCGTAACTCCGGCTTCTGTGCCGGCTACTTTGGCCGTATAGCCACTTATAAACTGGTACATGGCCTGGCCGGCATTAAGCCGTGCAATGGGAGGAAGTACGCCAAACGCATCGCAGGTAAGGAAAAAGATATTGCGGGGCAGGCTGCCTGTAGAAGGTTCGGCAGCATTGCTGATGAAGTGAAGGGGATAAGATACCCGCGTATTTTCCGTAATCGCAGCATCATCAAAGTTGATGCGGTTGGTGCCAGGGAAAAACCGGGTGTTTTCTACCAGTGCGCCGGGACGGATTGCATGAAATATCTCGGGCTCTTTTTCCTCAGACAGGTTGATTGTTTTTGCATAACAGCCACCTTCAAAATTGAAGATGTTGTCGTTTGTCCAGCCATGCTCATCGTCGCCAATAAGCTGGCGGGCAGGGTCAGCACTCAGCGTCGTTTTACCAGTGCCGCTCAGTCCGAAGAAAACAGCCGTGTCACCTTCGGCGCCTTTATTGGCACTGCAATGCATGCTCAGCACATTTCTTTCCTGCGGCAGCAGGTAATTGAGGATGGTGAAAATGCCTTTCTTGATCTCTCCGGTATAGCCGGATCCCGCAATGAGTACGGTTTTGTGTTTAAATGAAATGACTGCTGCATTGCCCTGGCGTGTGCCGCATACCTGGGGATCAAGTTTAAGCGAAGGAGCAGAATAGATATGCCATTCGGGTTTGAATGTTTCCAGCTCTTCTTCTTCTGGTCTGATAAACATGTTGTAGGCAAACAGGTTGTTGGCAGGTTTCTCATTTACCACACGGATGCGGAGGCGATAACGCGGATCGGCACATGCGTAGCAATCACGAACCCACAATTCATCGAGGCTGTTGAGGTGATCGGTTACCTGTTTGTGAATGATGTTATAGTAAGCGGGATCAATAGGCAGATTGAATTCGTTCCAGTGGATAGTGGCAGCTGTGAGCTCATCTTTTACAATGAACTTGTCTTTGGGTGAACGGCCGGTAAACTCACCGGTAAGGATTACGAGGGCTCCTGAATCATTCAGCTCCCCTTCATTGCGACGCAGCGTAGCCTGTACCAGTTCCTCGGGCGTGGCCTGATAATAAACACGGTCATGATGAAGAATACCTGAAATCCGGAGATCGGTGGGAGACAGGATGGTTAACGTAGTTGACATAGAAGCAAGCAATTTGTTAAGGAACAAAGGTAAATCACAAAATCCGGTAAATACAAACGAGTGTTAGCGCTACACATTAGAAAACGTTTCAGAAAACAGGTTTATTATTTAAAAATTCTATAAAAAATCATATTTATTAATTTTTTTCTAAAAACTACCCTTTTCCCATTCGATGAATTTCATTTCATGCTTTTCAGCTGATTTTTATTCGCAGGAGGATCAATGCCGGCTGCAGCAAATAAATTGTTACCATTGCAGAGTCAAATAACATTCTTTACCTGATTGAGATACAGGACTACATGAAAAATTTACCCATTAATTCCCAGCTTTTTGTGAAAAACCGGGCCAGTTTTGCAGCCCGTATGCCTAAAAATTCGATCGCCATTTTTCTTAGCAACGATGAAGTGCCCAGCAATGGCGATGCCATTTACCGGTTCAAACAAAACAGCGATCTCTACTGGCTTTCGGGCATCGTGCAGGAAGACTCCCTGGTAATTCTTTTCCCCGATAATCCCGACCCAAAATACAGGGAGGTGCTGGTGCTGGTGCGGCCCAATGAGCTCAAAGAAAAATGGGATGGTAAAAGACTCCGGGCAGACGAAGCCAGGGCAATCAGCGGCATACAGACCATTATGTGGGCCGACAGCCTGGAAGCCCCCCTGCAGACATGGATTCACCTGGCCGAAACACTGGTACTGCCCAGCAATGAGAATGATCGCAAAGCCAGCCAGATCCGCACCCGCGATTATCGGTTTGTGGATGAAATGAAACAACGTTATCCCCTGCATAAGTTTGAACGCGCTGCACGTATCATGCGCGATCTGCGTGCTGTAAAGACACCGTTTGAAATTGAAGTAATGCAGCAGGCAATTGATATTACCGAAAATGCCTTCAGAAGATTACTGGGTTTCATTAAGCCCGGTGTAATGGAATATGAGATCGAAGCAGAAATTCTTCATTCATTCCTGATGCAGCGCGCTACAGGTGCTGCCTACAACAGCATCATTGCCAGCGGCGACCGGGCTCGCACCCTGCATTACGTGTTCAATAACCAGGAGTGTAAGGATGGTGAACTGGTGCTGATGGATTTTGGAGCCGAGTATGGCGGTTATTGTGCTGATCTTACCCGTACCGTACCTGTAAGCGGAAAATTCACTGCCCGTCAGAAGGCCGTGTATAATGCCTGTCTTCATTTACACAATTATGCAAAAAGCATTCTTAAGCCAGGTATCAGCATTGTGGATTATACAGAGAAAGTGGGCGGGGAAGCTACCAAACAGTTTTTGAAGCTGGGGCTTATCAGCAAAGCTGACGTGAAAAATGAAGATCGCGACAACCGCGCTTACCGCAAATACCTCTATCATGGCATTTCACATCACCTGGGTATTGATGTGCATGATCTGGGCACCCGTACAGAGCCGATTACAGCGGGCATGGTGTTTACTATTGAGCCGGGCATTTATATTGAAGAAGAGAAAATGGGTATCCGCATCGAAAATAATTTCTGGATTACCCGTACCGGCAATAAAGATCTCATGAAAAATATTCCCATTACAGCCGAAGAGATCGAACGGCTGATGGCGGCACGTTAAAATGCAGCATTCCCGGCAGGGGCTTTTGCCCTGAGTTGATTACTTTTGAACCAACTTATACGCACAGATACACATGAAGCAAGTTCCCAATCTTTTCACGCTGCTTAACCTGGTGTTTGGCTGCCTGGCAATAGTAAGCACCCTGCAAAACGGCATTAGTTCATATACCACACCCGAGGGGCAGCAGTTGATCGATATGCCGGAACGTATCTGGATGGCTTCCCTGTTTATCGGACTGGCGGCCGTAGTCGATTTTCTCGATGGCTTTGTAGCACGCCTTTTCAAAGCCTCTTCCGAGATGGGCAAACAACTGGATTCGCTGGCAGATGTGGTGAGTTTTGGTGTGGCTCCCGGCATGATCCTGTATCAGTTGCTGCGTCTCAGCATTGCTCAGTCGCCCACCGGCCTCGATACGCCCATGCTCTGGCTCACGATCGCATTTATACTGCCCGCCGCCGCAGCCTGGCGCCTGGCAAAATTTAACCTCGATACAGAGCAGACGTATCATTTCAAAGGGGTACCCACACCCGCAGCAGGTTTGCTCGTTGCGTCATTTCCACTTATATACTGGAATATCGGCGAACCATGGGCCCGCGAGTTATTGCTCAATAAATGGGTTTTGACAGGCGTAATACTGGGGCTTTCATTCCTGATGGTGTCTTCTATCCCGATGATGAGTTTGAAGTTCAAAGATTTCAGCCTGCAAAACAACCTGCCTAAACTGATTATACTCGCAATAGCCATTGCCGCCATATTATTTTTGAGCTGGCTGGCCGTTCCGGTCATTTTCATCGCTTACGTTTTGGTATCTTTGGCGCTCAAAAAGAAACTAGCATGACATATACAGTACAGATAAAAGTGATGCCATTGAAAGACCTGCTGGATCCTCAGGGTAAAGCCGTGATGGGTGGGTTGCAAAATCTGGGTCTCAATGGAGTATCAGATGTACGGGTAGGCAAAAATATTACCCTGCAGGTAGAAGCTGCTTCACCCGATGCAGCCCGGCAGATTGCCGAAGAAGCCAGCAAAAAGTTACTGGCCAATCCGGTAATGGAATATTTCGAAGTATCGGTCAACTAATAAAGGCGCTGCGGAAACGCTGGCCGCGCCAGCACATCAATGCCCATGCTTTATCTGGTTCCCACACCTATTGGCAATCTGAAAGATATTACCCTGCGTGCGCTGGAGGTCTTGAAGGAAGTAGATCTTATACTTGCCGAAGATACCCGCACCAGCGGTCACCTGCTGGCACACTACCAGATCAACAGGCCATTATCACCCTATCATCAGCACAACGAACACCGTGTATTGCAACACCTGGTAAGCCAGCTGCTGGAAGGAAAAACAATGGCCCTGGTTACAGATGCAGGTACACCAGGTATATCTGATCCCGCTTTTTTGCTGGTAAGAGAATGCGTGAAGACCGGAGTTAAGGTGGAGTGCCTGCCCGGTGCCACAGCTTTTGTTCCGGCACTCGTCAATAGCGGCATACCCGGCAACCGTTTTTGTTTCGAAGGATTTCTGCCTCAAAAAAAAGGACGCCATACCTTACTCACCCGCTTAGCCGAAGAAGACCGCACCATGATCTTCTACGAATCACCCATGCGTCTCGTGAAAACCCTTGAAGAGTTTATCGGGTACTTTGGTGCAGACCGCTTATGCAGTGTCAGCCGGGAGCTTACCAAGATGTTTGAAGAAAACAAACGGGGTACGCTGGCTGAACTGGTTCAGTATTTCGGAGAAAAACCAGTAAAGGGCGAAATAGTAATAGTGCTGGCTGGTAAAGAGAAATGATAATTTATTTTTAAAATCTCCCTGATCCTGTTTATTTGCCGTCTGCAGGCAACAATTTTGCAGAAGAGCAATAAAATACATCCATCATGAAGAAATTTTTGATTCTGCTGAGTTTTCTGACAGGCCTGCTGACCGTTACTGCCACCCGGGCCCAGATCAGGGAAATTCCCAAAGCCGTGGAAGAAACATTTACCAATCAGTATAAAGGAGCAACGAATGTAGAATACAAAGACCAGCTGGTGCGGGTAGACGTGCATTTTGAGCTGGAAGGTGAGCAGATGATTGCTTCCTACACCAACAAAGGCGTTTGGAAAGAAACGCAAAAGGCCTGGGAGTTTGATAAACTGCCCCAGGAGGTAAAAGATGGATTTGATAAAAGCAAATTCGCCGACAGGGAAGTAGAAGAAACAGTGGTGATCTATCTGCCGGGCGGTACCGAACAATACCGGGTACGGGCTAAGAAAAGCAGCGTGGATAAGAAATATTTATTCTTTAATCCGAAAGGAAGGCTGCTGCGAACCAGCATTACACTATAAAACAACAGGAGATTTGTAAAAGCGCAATGCCCCGCATTGCGCTTTTTTATGGGTTCTGCCTGCCGGCGATCATTTTTTCTTTTCATAAAGCCAGCATTTCCCGAAATTTATCCTTTGTTCATCGTAAATAAACAAGGCATCTCATGAGAAGATTCTTTTTCCTGCTGGCAGCAATGGCTGTTGGCATGTTGGTTAAGGCTCAGCCAGACCGCTGGCAGCAAAAGGTGAAATACGTCATGGATATTGACATGAACGTGACCACCAACCAGTTTACCGGCAAACAAAAGCTGGAATACTGGAACAACTCGCCAGACACACTGAAGCGTGTCTTTTACCATTTGTATTTTAATGCATTTCAGCCAGGCAGCATGATGGATACCCGCAGCCGCCGGCAGGGCACCATCCAGATTGGCCGCGGAGCTGACTGGGATGGCCGTGTAAAAGACCGGATTCAGAAACTGCAGCCTGATGAGATCGGGTATCAGAAGATCCTTTCATTGAAAATGAATGGCCGCCCCCAGAAATATGAAGTACTGGAAACTATTCTGGAAGTAACACTGGATAAACCCATACTGCCACGCACCAAAGTAGTATTTGATATGGACTTTGAGGCACAGGTACCTCTGCAGATACGCCGCAGCGGCCGCGACAATCCCGGCACCAAAGTGCGTTACTCCATGAGTCAGTGGTATCCCAAAATGTGTGAGTACGATTATGATGGCTGGCATCCCACACCCTATATCGGCCGCGAGTTTTATGGTGTCTGGGGCGATTTTGATGTGAATATTAAAATCGATAAAAACTATATCCTGGGCGGAACCGGCTATCTGCAAAATGCAGCACAGATCGGTTACGGATATGAAGCTCCCGGAACAAAAGTAAACAGGCCTGCCGGCGACAAACTCACCTGGAAATTTGTTGCACCCAACGTACACGATTTTATGTGGGCTGCAGATCCTGAATACATTCACAAAACACGCAAAGTAAGTTCCGATGTAACACTTCACCTGCTTTACAAAGCCGGTGCTGCCAATGCTAAAGCATGGGAAAAAATTCTGGACGATGCCGAAAAGGCATTTCCCTATATCGAAAAAACATTCGGTGTTTATCCCTATAAACAATATTCATTTGTACATGGTGGCGATGGCGGCATGGAATATCCCATGTCTACCCTGCTCGCCAGCCCCGGCGCCTGGCTGCACGAATGGATGCACAACTGGTACCAGGGCCTCCTGGGAACAAATGAGTCCTTATATGCATGGATGGATGAAGGCTTTACGAGCTATGCAGATGACCGCATTTCTGCCTTCCTGAGTGGCAAGACCACCGGCTTTATGCATGATGGCAGTTATCGCGGTTACTTCTCGCTCGTAAAGAGCGGCAAAGAAGAACCGCTTACCACTCATGCCGATCATTTTAATACAAACTTCGCCTACAGCGCCGCTGCCTATTCAAAAGGCGCCGTTTTTCTGGAGCAGTTAGGGTATATCGTAGGTGCAGATGTGCGGGACAGAATCCTGCTGGACTATTATCGCCAGTGGCGGTTCAAACATCCCAATGTGAACGATTTTATCCGTATTGCCGAGAAGAACAGTGATATTGAACTGGACTGGTATAAAGAATACTGGGTAAATGGTACGCGCACGATCGATTATGCTTTCGATAGCCTGTGGGAAGAAGGCGGCAAATCGCTGATACGTGTAAAACGCGTGGGACTGATGCCCATGCCGATTGATCTGCAGCTCACATTCCGCGATGGCAGTTCAGAAATGCATTACATACCACTCGATCTTATGTATGGAGCAAAACCAGCAGAAGATACGATCAAACGCAAAGTATATCCTGCCTGGAAATGGACCAGTGAAACGTATGTGATTGAAACAGATCGCCGGATCGGTGATCTTGTGCTAGCTGAAATAGATCCCAGCCAGCGTATGGCAGACACAGAGCGGCAAAACAATAAGTTGAAGCTGCAATAAACCGCTTCCGTTAAAAAGCAATAAAATTAAAAAGCCATCTCGCATAGCGGGATGGCTTTTAGTTTGATTAGGGCCCTCGCGTTTATGACTGCAACGTGCGAAGGAATAGTTTAACGGTTAACGGTAGGTTTAAGTAGAACTTCCGATTCTTATACGAAACTAGTGGGTTTGTATGGGGTAGGGAATACCACTTTAGTGGTATTTTTATACCACCCGGTAACCTCCCGGGTAGTTATTACCTGCCAAAATATTTGTTAACAGCCTCGATGCGGTTAGTTACATGCAGTTTTTCGTAAATATGGTAAACATGTTTACGAACGGTTTCGGGACTGATAAATAGTTCTGCAGCTATTTCCTTATACATCAATCCTTTACTAAGCTGTTCGAGAATCTCCTTTTCGCGGTTCGAAAGGCCGTCAAGGGCTTCGGTTTCAGAACTGGCCGCCGGCTTGCCCTGGAAAGCCGCTACCACCTTACGGGCGATCTGGCTGCTCATAGGCGCACCACCCTGGTAAAGTTCCCGGATAGCTCCCAGCAACCGGGCAGGAGCCGTTTTTTTGAGGATATAGCCACTGGCGCCTGCACTTAGTGCCTGGAAAATCTTTTCATCTTCTTCATACACAGTACACATCATAAAATTGGTGGCGGGCACCTGTTGTTTCAGTACACGCACACAATCAATACCACTTTCTTCTGTACCCAGGTTGATGTCCATTAATACTACATCGGGGTGAAGTTCAGGTATTTGGCGGATCGCCTCTTCGGCTGTTCCAAGAGTGCCCACACATTCATAGCCTTCTGACATGCTGATGATCTCCTCCAGCGCATTGCGCAGATCCCTGTTGTCATCCACAATACATACCGAGATATCTTTCATACTGCAAAGTTGGCTCAAGCAGGTCAATAAGCCAATACCACTAACAGGTAATTCGGCTAGCGCGGCACATAAATAATATACTTATCCTGGAAAAAAGGCTCATCAAAAAGGTCGCTGATAGGAAGCTGCCGGGGGCGGGTATTACTTTCCTGTATTTCGGCGGCCAGATCTCCGCCTTTCAGGCAAATAAGACCGGGAACGGGCAGCTCACTTTCCGGAGGCTGTTCCTTTACGAGAAGAGGGCGGCTCCAGCGCCAGAGATCTTTAAGGGGAGCCACGGCACGAGATACTACAAAGTTGAAACGGCGGTTCTTAATATCTTCTACACGACTGTGTTGCGTGGTAATGTTTTTCAATTGGGCAGCTTCAGCCACCGCATCGATCACTTTAAGTTTTTTGGCAATACTGTCTACCAGGTGAAATTTTACCTCCGGAAAAAAGATCGCCAGCGGCACACCGGGAAATCCGCCACCGGTTCCCAGGTCCAGGATCTCCATACCGGGCTCAAACGGAAAACTTGCAGCAATGCTTAATGAGTGAAGTACATGACGCTCATAAAGGCTCTCAATATCTTTGCGTGATACAACGTTGATTTTTTCATTCCATTCAGTATAGAGCGGTCCCAGGCTGCCCAGTTGAGCCAGTTGTGTGGGGGTAAAATCAGAAAAGTACCGGAGTAATATTTCCAGTTGAGGATTACTGCCTGCGTTTAATTCCATTGTTTATCAGGTTTGCGCCAAAGGGCAGGGGCAAAGATCAGGTAATAAAAGAACATCCACAGATCAAGCAGCGGGTACCAGCGCCAGAGATCGCCTTCGCCCAGTTTTTTCATAGACTTATAAAAAACAAAGCCCTGTATCAGCAGGCGGGCTCCAAATACTGCTAATGCCCAGCGCCAGTCAAAAAAGATGATACTCGCCGCCAGCAGTGGATAAAACAGAAACTGAGTGGTGAAGTACAGGCCCAGTAAAAATTTGTGGCGGGGTTTATAATATTTGGCGGTGGTATAATGCCGCGACTTTTGCCGGAGCCATCCTTTCCAGGTAGTTTTTGGGATAGAACGGGTAATGGCTTCCGGATCAAGGATCACCGCAGTATTGGCGCGCGTAGCTACTTTATTGATAAAAAGATCGTCGTCGCCACTGGGAATATGGTTGATAGAAGAAAAGCCTTTGTTGCGGAAAAAAAGTTGTTTTTTATAAGACAGGTTTCTGCCCACTCCCATATATGGCATGCCAGCCAGCGCATACGACAAATACTGAAGAGCCGTATGAAATGTTTCAAACCGGATCAGTTTATTGAGTACTCCCGACTTTTTGTGATAGGCTCCGTAACCCAGTACTATTTCGGTATCCTCATCGTAGGCGTCCTGCATTTTCTGAATCCAGAATTCGCTGGCAGGTACACAATCGGCATCTGTCAAAAGCAGGATCTCATGTTTTGACTCACGGATACCGATCGAAAGCGGATATTTTTTCCCCGAAATAAGTTTAGCCTCCTGGGTCAGCTCCACGACATTAAGTGACTTGAACGTTTTTTTTAATTCCTGTAAAATGTATTTGGAGTCGTCTAACGAGTTGTCATTTACCGTTACTACTTCAAAGGTGCTGGGATATTGCTGCACCAGTACACCAGGCAGATTGCGGGCCAGATTCTCGTCCTCGTCGCGTGCACAAATGATGACAGATACCGGATGCTGCTGACTGCGTAGTTTGGGTTTTGGCGTAAAAAAAGCGATGCGGCTGAAAAAGAAAAGATAGTAGAAAAGTTGTATAACCGTAACGGCACAAAAGGAATAGAAAATGATCTCACTCCAGTTAATTGGTGGCATGGCGCGAAGATATGAAGGAAAGGTATAAAGAGTATAAAGGGTTTAAGGGGTATAAAAGAGTATAACTCTAATCCACCCTTTATACATTTTAAACCCTTTATACTCTTTATACCTTTCTTTATCTTGCACCGCTATGGCCGCACTGACATTTGAATTACAGGCCCGCGATACGGGTTCAAAGGCAAGAGCCGGTATCATCCGGACAGATCATGGAGAGATACGTACGCCGATTTTTATGCCGGTGGGAACAGTGGGGAGTGTAAAAGCAGTGACCCAGCAACAGCTGCGTCATGATGTGCAGGCTCAGATCATACTGGGCAATACCTACCATCTGTATCTGAGACCCGGACTGCAGGTGCTGGAGGCGGCCGGGGGGCTTCATAAATTCAACGGATGGCAGGGGCCGATTCTTACAGATAGCGGTGGCTATCAGGTGTTTTCGCTGGCGGGTACCCGCAAGATCAGGGAAGAAGGCGTCACCTTTCAGTCGCATATAGACGGGTCCAAACATCTTTTCTCGCCGGAATACGTAATGGATATTCAGCGGGTAATAGGCGGTGATATCATCATGGCCTTTGATGAATGTCCGCCGGGGGGAAGTGAATATGCGTATGCCCTCCAGTCAATGGAGCTGACGCATCGCTGGCTGGACAGGTGTATTGCACGTTTTGAAGATACACCGGACAAATATGGATATACCCAGAACCTCTTTCCGATAGTGCAGGGCGGCACTTTTAAAGACCTGCGCAAAAGGTCCTGCGAATATATCAGTGCTAAAAATGCCACCGGTAATGCCATTGGCGGGTTAAGTGTGGGCGAACCTGAACCGGTGATGTATGAAATATGCGACTGGTGTTGCGATCATCTGCCCGATCAGAAACCGCGCTATCTGATGGGGGTGGGTACGCCCTGGAATATTCTGGAGTGTATTGCCATGGGAGTTGACATGTTTGACTGTGTAATGCCCACCCGCAATGGACGAAATGGGATGCTGTTTACCACCCAGGGCGTAATCAATATTGACAATAAAAAATGGGAGTCCGATTTTTCGCCTATTGATCCGGGTTTGCCCTGCGAGGTAAGCCAGTATTACAGCAAGGCCTATCTGCGCCATTTAATGAAATCAAAAGAAATACTGGCGCTTACACTGGCCAGCATTCATAACCTCGCTTTTTATCTCTGGCTGGTAGGCCAGGCACGTGAAAAAATAAGCCAGGGGGTATTTGCTTCCTGGAAAACAGAAATGGTGGAAAGACTTAAACAGCGCTTATAAAGTAAACAGGCCGTTGCGGATGGCAAACATAGCCAGCCCCACCCGCGATTGCACCTGCAGGCGTCTGAACAGATCATCGCGATACCCTTCTACCGTGCGGGGACTTAAATCCATTTCGGCGGCAATTTCCTTGTAGGTCATTTCGGTGCAGCAGTATTTTAAAAAGCGGATTTCTTTTTCAGAGAGTCCGGCTGTACTGTTACCGGTACCTGATACATCCTGCCCGGCCATATGATTGAGCACCCGCTGGCTGACCAGATCATTCATATAAAACCCTTTGTCGCGTACTTCTTCCAGCGCCTGCCTGAAAATAACCGGTTTGCTGTCTTTCAGAATATAGCCTCTTGCTCCTGCACGAATCATATTAATGATAGCTACTTCATTGTCCATCATACTTAATACCAGTACACGGGTATCGGGCAGGTTGTCGCGGATCCATAAAGCTGTTTCGTGACCGTCCATCTCCGGCATAGTAATGTCAAGAAGTACAATGTCGGGAGCAGGGTTGCTTTTTAGTTTTTCAATAAAATCTCTGCCATGATCGGCTTCCAGTGCCACTTCAAATCCCGGTATTAAAGAAATGAGTTCACGTAACCCGCTTCGGAGCAGGCTGTGGTCGTCTACCAGTGCCAGTTTAACAAGAGGTGTATCCATCAGTTAGGTATTGATCATTATTGTTACCAGTGTGCCTTTGCCGGGTTCACTTGCGATGTGCATTTGTCCGCCGATCATACTGCAACGGCTGCGGAGATTTTGCAGCCCCGCGCCTTTTTTGGCTTTCTCCATATCAAATCCGCGTCCGTTATCCTGTATGCGTATATGCAATTGACGTTCGATTGGCTCGGCCGAAAAATCAATTGCACTGGCCTGCGCATGTTTGATAATATTATTTACAATTTCCTGAATCATCCGGAAAAGAATGATGGACTTGTCGGCACCCAGCGGCGGTAATGCCGGAGCGGTGGAAAATGATACCTGGTACTGACCTGTTTTTTCCAGGTCCGAAAAAAGACGTTCTGCTGCTTTAAGCCATCCCGCAGAGCGGATTACTTCACTATCCAGTGAGTGGCTGAGGTTGCGCAGATCGGAGATCGCTTTGCCGAGCAGGTCATCAATACGCTGCAGGCGGCTTTCCTGACCACTTGCATCGATACCATTTACATTGATACGGGCAAGACTTAATACCTGGCCAATATTGTCGTGAATTTCCTTGCTGATGTTATTGAAGGTCTGTTCCTGTATTTCCAGCTTGGAACGGAGAAGGGTTTGTTCAAACTGGATACTCATTCTTTCTTTTTCCAGCAATAACCTGTTTTTGCGGCGCAGGTATATCCGGAAAAGCAAAACAGCAGCAGCTGCCAGTAACAGGATAAACAGGCTGCTGCCAACTATTGAGATAATAAAGTCGACTTTCTCACTCGGCATAGGTAAAAAGCATAAATAAAGCAGGAATACATAAAAATGCTCATTACCTGTGGAATCAAATGATATACTTTCATTCCAAACAGGATAATGTCACGGGGTATCAGAAATTTTCTAAAGGTAATGCTAATTGAAGTTACCGGATAAAAAATGACAATGCCAATAGAAACCCATAATACAGGAAGCCAGTATTTTTCGAGTTGCCGGTCATCGAGTTTGAAATATTCTATAAGGAATAAAAAAGCGAAAAACGTACAAACAAAATTGCGGAGTGTACCGGGGTAGCCTCCGGGGTCGCGGATAGATTCCAGAAAAGTAAAATTGAGTATGACCAGTGTCAGATAAATGCCAGTTACCCACCGCATAAGTTTGACCCGATGCTTCATAAAGGGGATGCCGCTGTAAATAAGTAGAAACACTAATGTTGTTACGGGGCGGTAAACATTATAGACAAAAGAATTGTCGAAAGGGAAAAAATCAGGAATCAGTTCCTGTACAAAAACATAAGGCAGCAGGAAGGCTAACGGTAAAAGGCTTCTGGTAGCTATCTCTTTTCGAAAAAGTATAGCTACCAGAGCCGAAACGCCAATAATGATATCGTATAAGACAATGACTATCGACGCTACCCAACTGTTTGCGGTCATGGCATGGTCTTTCCGTCATTGAATGGGTTGATTGTTCCATCAGGCCCCTGCAATCCGCCTCCCAGGTTAACGTTTTGGGGTAAAACAGCAGGTTTGCCGTCTTTATACGGCCAGATAATAGCGGTCAGATGTCCCGCCTGTACAAATCCTTCCGGATACACGCCTTCACAGATGCGGAATTCGTCCGCATAGGGTTGAACGGCGTTCATCCATTTGGTAAGGGCAGCTGCATCGTAACAGATACAGTGGGTTTGGGTTTTCATGTCTACGCCCAGGCTATTCATATAAGCGAGGTACTGGGCCATCATAGCATTTGCCTGTGCTACAGGAATGGGTTGGCTTGCCATAATCAGATGGTTTTTTTACGGTTTGGAAATCTAAATTAATAATAATCAATATATTGCTAGCAATATTTCTACAATTTAATGCTAAAATCAGGAATAGCTTACCGTCAAAAAACGGGGTCATTTCGGGTTGAAATCACCTTGACTTCGATCGTTTAATTGCCCAGCTTTGTGTCAGGGTCTTAAAAGAGACCATTAACCATTAGCCGTATCGTTTTTTTTGAGGGCTTTTCCGGATGGCCCATTGTAAACGGGATTCTTCCTGTGAGCAATGGGCTTTTTTAATGCCGGGTTTTCGGGAGGTACGGGGTTTCTGCAACTATTAACGCATAATCTTGCATTTTCTTTTGTTAAGTAATAATGATATACCCGGCAGGTTCTGCTTTTTTCACATTTCGTTCCCCGATAATTCTGTTACTTCGCAGCCCGGGCGCCGGGTGTTGACACTAAAGATCCCAGCCTGTTGAAAGCTGAATGGGGAAACTCGACTGGTACATATTGAAGAAATTTCTGATCACTTTCTTCTTCTGCATGATGTTGTTTATGGTGGTAGCCGTTGCCGTAGACAGCAGCGAAAAGGCAGATGATTTTGTGAAAACAGGTCTATCCACCGGCAAGATCATTACGCAGTACTATTTCGGCTTTATCCCCTTTATCTGGGGCCTTTTATTTCCCCTATTTGTTTTTATTGCAGTTATCTTTTTTACCAGCCGTCTCGCTACCCGCTCAGAAATTATTGCCATACTGGCAAGTGGTACCAGCTATAACCGTATGCTGCGGCCCTATCTTGTAGGGGCCATATTTCTCGGTTTTCTGCTCTGGCTGGGTAACCGCTACCTGATACCACGGGCCAATGCCATCCGGAGTAATTTCCAGGCCAGCTATATCGACCGCGATGATCCTACCAAGAATCGGAGCTTTACCTCCTGCATCAATTGTTTTTATCAGCGCGTAGATACCAACACCTATGTAGGAATTAAAAATTTTGATACGGCCAGTAAATCGGCCGGTAAGTTTTTCCTCGAGCGTGTCAGCCACAATCAGGTCGTATACAATGTACGGAGCAATTACGTACGTTGGGATACGGCCCATAAAAAGTGGCAGCTTATTAAGGCAGTGGAGCGATATGTAGACAGCCTGGGTGAACGAACCCAGCTACGCGATACATTATTGCTCAGTATTCCGCTTAAACCCGAAGAACTGCACAACGATGAATATATCAAAGACAAGCTCACCACCCCCGAGCTTTCAGCTTATATAGCCCGCGAAGAACTGCGCGGCCGCGAAGGCCTGAGTGCCCTTAAAGTAGAAAAATACCGCCGTACGGCTACACCTGCGGCAGTTATACTGCTGACGCTTATCGGAGCTGTCATTGCCAGCCGCAAAACCAGGGGAGGCAGCGGTATGCACCTCGCAATGGGCATTATCATTGCAGTATTGTTTATCCTCTCCGATCGTTTTTCAACCGTATTTGCCACCAAAGGCAATTTCCCGCCTTTGCTGGCCGCCTGGCTACCCAACCTTGTCTTTATCATAGTGGCCTGGTATATGTACCGGAAAACACCCAAGTAAACGGCCAGCGTTTTTCAGGTATATCACTTTACCGGCCTGACCGGAGGCCTCAGGCAGGCTGCTGTCAGCATTTTTCCATAAAGCGGCTTCTTATCGTTTTCTAATTGAACATTCCGATCCAATTTTTTGTTACCCCAACGTGCATTAGCTACCTTTATCCCTTAATAATCACTGGAATTTTAAATCCGTTGTCATGGGTATAATTAAAGAAAGGTTTAAGGCCAAAGCAGACCAGCTTGGCGGTGAAATCAAGGAATTGCTCAAGGAACATGGTACCAAAGTGATCGGCGAAGTGCAGCTGTCGCAGATTTATCAGGGAATGCGGGGTATTACCGGCCTGGTAAGTGAGACATCGCTGCTGGATGCTCAGGAAGGTATCCGTTTTCGTGGTTACTCTATCGATGAGCTTCGTGAAAAACTACCCAAAGCTCCCGGAGGTACAGAGCCCCTTCCTGAAGGTTTGTTTTACCTGATGCTGATTGGCGAATTGCCTACGGAAGAAGATGTGCAGCATGTGACTTCCGTATTACAACGCCGTAGCCATGTACCCAATCATGTATTTCACTCCATTGAAGCACTGCCACTCAGTACACACCCCATGACTCAATTTGTGGTAGCTATCATGGCCCTGCAGACTGAAAGCCAGTTTGCTAAAAAATATGCAGCCGGACTGAATAAAAAAGATTACTGGGAGGCCGTGTTTGACGACTCTATGGATCTTATAGCCCGCCTGCCCCGTATTGCCGCTTATATCTATCGCCGCAAATACAAATTTGCCGAGCATATACAACCCAATGGACTGCTCGACTGGGCCGGCAATTTTGCCCACATGCTGGGTTATGAAGATGATACTTTCAAGGAGCTGATGCGCCTGTACATGACCATTCATGCCGATCATGAAGCAGGTAATGTATCAGCACATACCACACACCTTGTAGGCTCTGCGCTGAGTGACCCTTATCTCAGTTTCGCGGCCGGTATGAACGGTCTGGCAGGTCCCCTCCACGGACTGGCCAATCAGGAAGTAATCAAATGGATCTTTGAGATGCAGGCTACTCTTAATACAGACAGCCCCAGCAAGGAGGAGATTGCCGAATATGTGAAGAAAACCCTCAGCGAAGGGAAAGTGGTACCCGGCTACGGTCATGCAGTGCTGCGCAAAACAGACCCCCGTTTTACTGCACAAATGGAATTTGGCAAAAAACATATGCCAGACGATAAACTGGTACAGACCGTTTGGAATGTATATGAAGTAGTTCCCCCCATTCTGCAATCGCTCGGTAAAGTAAAAAATCCATGGCCCAATGTAGACGCGCATAGCGGATCTCTGCTGGTGCATTTCGGTATGAAGGAGTATGAATATTATACCGTTTTATTTGGTGTAAGCAGGGCCCTGGGTGTTCTGGCCAATCTTTGCTGGAGCCGTGCGCTGGGTTTCCCCATAGAGCGACCCAAGTCGGTGACCACCGATCTGGTAAAAAAGTGGCTAAACAAGGAAGCGGATATCTGGGGAGAATAAACCCCACATTATATAGTTTAAAAGCCCCTTCTGTGGGGCTTTTTTCATTCTAAACGATGAAGGAGGTTTCTGGTATGGTTTTTTATGCCTTTACTGCGATAACCGATTCCTTAACGCTTAAAATGTATGATTATGACTAACCGTAACAAAGTAATGCTGGGCATTCTGGGTGCGGCCGCCGCTGGCGTCGTTATTGGAATGTTGATCGCTCCCGAAAAAGGGAAAGATATGCGTAAGAAAATCCGGAAAACTGCCGGTGATTGGGCTGATAGCCTTGGAACACTCTGGCACAGGGGCAAAGATGGCGCAGAAGAAATGGCTGAAGAGGTAAAAGAAAAAGTACGCCATGCCCGTGCTGCCGCAGAAGAAAAGGTAAACAAGCTGAAAGAAAGCTATAATAGCTAATCGTATTTTTGCCTAGGGGCTATTGAAAGCGGGTTGACAGAAGGGTCGTGAAAAACCGATACGCTGCTGCAGCTACCTTTCAATAGCCTTTTTATTTATATCACCTAACCCGGCACCGCCATGGAAGAATTAAAAGAGAAAGCAGCCGATCTGGTTGACCACGTAGAAGACCTGGCTGATACCTACTATAAACTGGCCGTTGTAAATATCACCCAGAAAGCTACCAATATTGCCTCCGGAACTGTGGTGATGATGGCTGTATGTGTACTGGGGCTTCTTATCTTTTTATTTCTGGGTATCGCACTCTCCTGGTGGCTGGGCGATCTCCTGCATAACCGCGCACTCGGCTTTGTACTGGGGGCTGTTGCTTTCTCCCTTTTACTATTGCTGATTCTCTGGATGCGCTCCCGTATCATTTTTCCTTATATCCGCAACTTAATCATCCGCAAAGTATATGAACAGGACAATCAGGACATATGACGATCTGCTGCGGGAAAAGCAACGGCTTACCGCTTTATTGCAGGCCCAGAAAGAACTGGTGCGGCAGGATGTGCAAAGTATTAAACAGGAGTTGGCTCCTGTAAAGAAGGCCATCGAGTGGGTGGGTCGTTTCACCACACGCGACCGCAACAATGTACTGCTCACCGGCGCAAGCGATTTTTTAGTCGATGTGATCATCAAAAAAGGATTACTGGGCCGCGCGGGCTGGATCACCCGCATAGCCATACCCTTTGTTGCCAAAAACCTGAGTTCTCATCTGCTGGCCGGTTATAAGGATGTATTGCTGGACAAACTGGCTTCCTGGCTTGGCAAAAACGGTACTGATACTACCCATACAAAAGCCGGTGATGGCCAGGCCGATCAGCCCTTTGCGGAAAACAAAAAAGAAGATTAAAACTCCCTTTATTAAATTGATCAAATCCCCTATTTTTGCGTCCCCGTTAGGGGATGTAAGGGGAATTAGCTCAGTTGGCTAGAGCGCTTGCATGGCATGCAAGAGGTCACCGGTTCGACTCCGGTATTCTCCACAGAAAAGGATACACCAGTTGTATCCTTTTTTCGTTTGTAGCGCAGTTGGCAGCGCGCTTCCCGCCGCTGGCGGGATGCAAGCCGTCACCGGTTCTCCCCCGGTATTCTCCACAGAAAAGGATACACCAGTTGTATCCTTTTTTCGTTTGTAGCGCAGTTGGCAGCGCGCTTCCCGCCGCTGGCGGGATGCAAGCCGTCACCGGTTCTCCCGATACTTCGGGATCCGGTATTCTCCACAGAAAAGGATACACCAGTTGTATCCTTTTTTCGTTTGTAGCGCAGTTGGCAGCGCGCTTCCCGCCGCTGGCGGGATGCAAGCCGTCACCGGTTCTCCCGAGGCTTCGTCCCGATACTTCGTCCCGATACTTCGTCCCGATACTTCGTCCCGATACTTCGTCCCGATACCTCGTCCCGATACCTCGTCCCGATACCTCGGGATCCGGTATTCTCCGCAGAAAAGGGTACAATCCGTGTTTATCTTTTTAGTTTTTAATAAATTGATAATCATTTATTTATTTTAAGAAATGAGTTTTGGCTGCGGATAAGTATGATTATTTTCGGCCAAATCTGCCTTTTATCCTAACTTTTGGCTGCAAATAAAGAACCTGATGAACGTATTAATCGGTCGTGAACCAGAAACAGCCATTCTGAATGAAGTACTCAGATCAAAGATGCCGGAACTGATCGCCGTCTTCGGCCGGCGGCGCGTTGGTAAGACTTTTCTTATCAGACAATACCTGAAGAAGCAACTGGTATTTGAACTGACCGGCACAAATGATACATCCATGCGCACACAACTCGATAACTTTCATAAAGCCCTGGGCAAAGCGGCCGGTAATCCCAAACTTTATCAGAAGCCGGCTAACTGGCCTGATGCATTTGATCTGCTGAGCCACCTGCTTCAGCCTAAACTGACTGAAGAAAAATCGGTGGTCTTCCTCGATGAGTTTCCCTGGCTCCATACCCATCGTTCGGGTTTCCTGGCCGCTTTCGATCACTGGTGGAACGGCTGGGCAAATAAACAGGCTAACCTCATTGTGGTTATTTGCGGCTCAGCCGCCTCCTGGATGATCAAAAATGTAGTCAATAACCGGGGAGGACTGCATAACCGCATTACGAGAAAAATCAGGTTATTGCCTTTTACATTGCGGGAAACGGAAAAATATCTGCAGTCCCTTAATGCCAGCCTAGATCGTTACCAGATACTGCAACTATACATGGTCATGGGAGGCATACCCCATTATCTCAAAGAAGTGCGCAAAGGTGAAAGCGCTGCACAGATCATCGACCGCATATGTTTTACCAAAGACGGGCTTTTGCAAGGCGAGTTTAAAAACCTGTACCAGGCATTATTTGATGATGCGGACCGGCACCTGGCAATTGTAAAAATGCTTGCCAGGAATAATGCTGGAATGACGCGCACGCAGATACTGGATGGGGTAGGCGTCAATTCGGGCGGAACGATTACCAGCCAGTTGGATGAGTTGATTGAATCCGGCTTTGTTACCGCATGGCTGCCCTATAACAGAAAATCAAAAGACCAATTATTTAAACTCGCAGATGAATTCACTCATTTTTATTTGAAGTTCATGCAAAACAACCGTTCCAGTGGCAAAGGCGCCTGGCAGACTTTAGCCACGAGCCCCTCCTGGCGCAGCTGGAGCGGTGTGGCTTTCGAAAGAGTATGTTTAAAACATATTGTACAGATCAAAGAGGCACTGGGTATTTCCGGTGTACATACAGAAGAATCAGCCTGGCGAAAGATGCAGCAGAATAATCCGGGTGCCCAGATCGATTTACTGATCGACCGAAAGGACCAGGTTATCAACATCTGCGAAATGAAATATTCCGAATCGGAATTTGTAATTGATAAAAAATACAGCACCGAACTGGAAAACAAACGTACTGTCTTCAAACAGGCTACCGGTACTAAAAAATCACTCTTCCTGACTATGCTGACCACTTTTGGACTAAAGGAAAATGAATACTCCAGCCGCCTGGTTCAAAACAGCCTGACAATGGATGATTTGTTTAAATAAATAACGACAATGGGTAAGCGTTGGTTATCGTATGCCAGTCTTTCCTAACTTAGGCGTCCTATCTCTTAAATCAAGTTAATGCTTATGCGATCCATCAACTGTTTTATTCTCTGCCTGCTCTTTTGCCTGGGCAGCAGCAGCCTGTCTGCCCAGCGCGGACTAAAGTGGAATACCGAAGGCACCGCCTACTATGCTATCGAAAAAGGAGTAATTGTGCAATACGCGCTGCCTTCTTTTGACCGCACAGAAGTGATACAGCCCGCGCAGCTTACTCCGGCAGGTAGTGATAAGCCGCTTGCCGTACGCGATTTCGCCTTCAGTGCAGATGGTAATCGTCTGCTGATCTATACCAATAGTAAACGTGTCTGGCGGCAGGACACACGGGGCGATTACTGGGTGCTGGACCTGGCCGGTAAAACGCTACGCCAGATCGGAAAAGATAAACCGGCATCTTCACTGATGTTTGCCAAGTTTTCGCCCGATGCCAGCCAGGTGGCTTATGTAAGCGGACATAATATCTATGTAGAAAATGTGCAGACCGGTGCTGTGAGCGCCATGACCACAGACGGAACTGACCGGATAATTAACGGCACATTCGATTGGGCGTACGAAGAAGAGTTTGGCTGCCGTGATGGATTCCGCTGGAGTCCCGATGGCAAAAGCATAGCTTACTGGCGACTGGATGCCACACGTATCCGCAATTTTCTCATGATCAATAATACCGATTCAATTTATTCCTTTACCATACCTGTAGAATATCCCAAAGCGGGCCAGGACCCTTCTGCCTGCAAGGTGGGGGTAGTGTCGGTGGCTACAGGGATTACCAAATGGATGGATGTGCCTGGCGATGCAGTACAGCATTATATCCCTGCCATGGAATGGATGGCAGACAGCAAACAGATCATGCTGGAGCAATTGAACCGTAAACAGAACGAAGCAAAAATATTTCTCTGCGATATTGCTACCGGTACATCACGTTCTATTTATAACGAGTCTACCAATACATGGATAGATGTGGAACCTACTGAAGGTAATGGCTGGAAATGGATCAATAACGGAAAAGAATTTCTGGTGATCTCAGAAAAAGATGGCTGGCGCCACCTGTACCGCGTAAGTACCAAAGACGGAAAGGAGCAGCTTGTGACCGTTGGTAATTACGACATGATCAGCCTGAAGACAGTTGATGAGAAAGGTGGGTATGTTTATTTTATGGCTTCACCTGATAATTCTACCCAACAGTATCTTTACCGCATTTTGCTAAATGGCAAAGGAAAACCGGAATTGTTATCGCCTGCCGATCAGAAAGGCTCGCACAATTATACACTCTCACCAAACGGCAGGTATGCCAGTCACAATTTTTCCAATCACAGGAATCAGTCGGTATCGGAGTGGGTGAGTTTTCCCGGTCATAAAACGATAAAGGAAAACGCACGTAAGATGGAACCTTCGGGCAACGTAGAAATGTTTCAGGTCACTACCGATGATGGTGTGACTATGGATGGCTGGATGGTAAAGCCTAAAAACTTTGATAGCACCAGGAAGTATCCCGTTCTGTTTTATGTATATGCCGAACCTGCCAGTGCCACTGTGCGCGATGCAATGGGCGTTGCCAGTACCCGGCTGTATGCCGGCGATATTGCAGCCGATGGTTATATTCAGATCAGCGTGGATGGCCGGGGAAGTCCCGCACCTAAAGGCGCAGCCTGGCGTAAAGCTATTTACCAGAATATTGGTATTATCAATATCCGCGACCAGGCCATGGCTGCAAAAAAAATCATGCAATGGCCTTTTGTAGATACAGCACGCATAGCAGTACATGGCTGGAGTGGCGGTGGTTCCACCACATTGAACCTGCTGTTTCAATATCCGGAGATATATAAGACGGGCATAGCAATTGCACCTGTAGCCAATCAGTTGTTGTACGATAATATTTACCAGGAACGATACATGGGTCTGCCACAGGAAAATAAAGAACCATTTATACAGGGCTCCCCTATTACACATGCCAAAAACCTTCGGGGCAACCTGCTGGTGGTACACGGTACCGGCGACGACAACGTACATTACCAGGGTACCGAAATGCTGATCAATGAGTTGGTGAAACAGGGAAAACAGTTCCAGATGATGAGTTATCCCAACCGCAGTCATGGCATCAGCGAAGGTCCGGGAACCTCACAACACCTGTCGCGTTTGTTTACCAGTTTCCTGAAAACGCATTGCCCGGGCGGTCCGCGATAAAACAGGATTTCATAAGACATAATACAAAATCCGCAGCACTTATATGCTGCGGATTTTGCATTATGCAAAAAGAGATGTAATATCAAAAAAACTCCTCATGCAAAACCGAAGTTTGTTCTGCAGCACGGCTGTAGTATTGCTGCTGTTGTCTGTTATATTTTATGCCTGCGGAGGAAGAAAGGAGCCTGATCATATTATCGGGAGGTATAAGATTTCCCGTACTATCTATGGAGAAATTATGCTCAATGAGCTGCATAAACAATTTCAGGATAATTCAAACGGTTCAGGGGTGGAAGTTCCGCCCAGTGTGGTTGGGGTTGGTAATAACGAAGATTTTATTATTGTCAGGCAGCATCCGGTAAACAGAGAGCCGGGTAGTTATATGCCTGATACCACTATCACCAACTATTATATCGTTGATATGAATAATAAGTACAGAAATTACCTGGAGATGAATATCGGGCCTTTGACAAAAAATGAGTTTGACAGCCTGAGAAGTATATTCAAAATTGAAAGTATTCCATTTGACAGAAATTACCCCGCCTATCGTAAGGTAAAGATTGCAGACTAAGCATACCGGCCTGGTACAGGAGTTGCAGGAATACTGTATCACTAAATATTACTACAATGGCGAAGTATTCTAAAAAGGCCGGTGAGAAGGTAGAAAAAGTAATGCATGAAAAAAAGAAAGGCACATTGCGAAGTGGTCGTAGCGGTAAAAAGGTGACCAGCCGCAAACAGGCCATTGCTATCGGTCTTTCGGAGGCGCGCAAGGCTGGCGCTAAAGTGCCTAAAAAGAAAGCCGCGACAAAAAAGAAAACAGCTTCAAAAAAGAAAACAGCCCCCCGCAAAAAGGCCGCAAAGAAAAAAACGGCATCCAAAAAAAAGTAAGAAAATTCGTGACGGTTTTTTCTTTTTAAGCATAACCTCCCGGGCTAAGTCTGTAGCGGCATGTAGAGGTTTTGCCTGAAAATGGGCAATGCCTGTATTGGGCTCGTATCATGAGTAGATAACTGGATTTTTACGCCCGTTTGTATCCGGAACGTACACTTTATTGTTCAAATCCGAACAGTTTCACTCGTATTAAATTAGGCAATGTATTGATAGATATATGGTTATGATTTGGCAGACTATTTGTTTAGCAAAAGTGAATCAAATAATATGAGCCGAAATTATTTAGGTGAGTTTGAGGAACTGGTCCTGCTGACAGTAGCCGCACTTGATGGCCAGGCATATGGTGCTTTATTACTGGAAGACATTCAGCAAAGAACAGGACGCAGTCTGCAACTCAGTGCTGTTCATGTAGCACTTTATCGCCTGGAAGAAAAGAAGCTGGTAAGTTCCTGTATGGGAGGTGCCACAGCGGAAAGGGGCGGACGGAGGAAAAGATTCTTTTCTATCACCGCAGAGGGATTGCAGATTTTGAAAGATACCAGAAATGTGCGCGAATCTCTCTGGCGTCTTATACCCGGATAAGCACAAGCCATGAACAAACAACAACACAACCCTCCCCGCTGGATTCATTTCCTCCTTCGTAAGCGAATTGATGAGCGTGCGCTCGAAGAAGTAGAAGGTGATCTTCAGGAGATGTATCAGCGCTGGATAAGCCGGTCTGGTAGGCTCATTGCCGGTTTACGTTACCTGATAGAAGTATTGTTTTATCTGAGAAAACTTCCGCACAATCTGCGCCGTAAACCTCAACCGGTATATCCTAAAACATATTCCAAACCATTAATAGATACTGCTATGTTCCATTCCTCACTAAAAATAGCGTGGCGTCTGCTGCGCAGGAGTAAAGGTTACGCTTTCATCAATATTGGCGGACTGGCTGTGGGCATGGCCGTAGTGCTCATGATCGGACTGTGGGTATGGGATGAGTTGTCATTTGATCGCAGTCATAAAAATCATGAGCGTCTGGCACAGGCCTGGCAGATGGTGAGCTTTGATGGCAACAACGGATATTATAACTCGATGCCCATACCACTCGGAGAAGAGTTGCGCACAAAGTATACTGGTATTGAGGCAGCGAGTATAACCTCGTATCCCAGGGATTATGTGATTATGCAGGATAAAAAAAAGCTGACACTGAACGGGCTTTTTGCAGAACCCGATCTGCCTGCTATGTTAACACTGGAGATGAACGAAGGAAATGTACATGCATTGACCGATAAGCATGCTGTTCTGATCTCCGCCTCTATGGCCAAAACATTATTTGGCAAAGAAGCGCCGATGGAGCAGGCTTTTCGTATAAATGATAAACTCGATGTGAAAGTGGCGGGAGTGTACAAAGACTTTCCGGGCAATAGCTCGTTCAATGGCATTAAGTTTATTGCCAACTGGTCGCTGTATACCCAAATGGAAAGTTATGCCGCCTATGCCCTGGATAAGTGGGGTGAAAATTCTTTTCAGCTTTTTGTACTTATGAAAAATGGAGTGTCGGTTGATCAGTTGTCTGAACAAATCCGCGATATCCGGATGAAGCGCGAAAATCCACCGGGGTATAAACCGCAGTTTTTTCTTCACCCGATGAATAAGTGGCATTTATACAGCGATTTTACAGGATGGGCAAAGAGCGAAGGGTTGATCAGGCTGGTGCGGCTATTTGCCATGGCTGGTATATTCGTATTGTTGCTGGCCTGCATCAACTTTATGAACCTGAGTACGGCACGAAGTGAGAAACGGGCTCGCGAGGTGGGTATCCGCAAGGCCCTGGGTTCGCAAAAAAGGCAATTGCTGTATCAGTTTTTTTCGGAGTCTGTGCTGATCGCTTTTTTATCACTACTGCTATGTCTGTTGCTGAGTTGGCTGGCACTTCCCTTCTTTAGCAGTATCACCGGCAAAGATATCCGGATGCCATTGACAAACTGGATGTTCTGGCTGGCACTGTTTCTCTTTACTCTTTTTACTGGTCTGCTGGCGGGCAGTTACCCTGCTATATTTCTTTCTTCTTTCAGGCCGGTTGCTGTGTTAAAAGGTGTGTTTAAAACGGGGCGGGCCAATGTACTGTCACGTAAAATACTGGTGGTATTTCAGTTTGCTGTTTCTGTAGCGCTGATCATTGCCACCATTGTAGTAGGCAAACAGATACAGTATGCAAAGGACAGGTCCAGCGGATACAGTCGAGATCAACTGGTAGAAGTGCCTATGTATACCCGGGAGCTTTACGGTCATTATGATGTGCTGCGCGAAGACCTGCTGAAGACTGGTGTTGTCTACAACATGGCTCAGTCGCAGGGAAGCATTACAGCCGACTATGGCGGTACTACAGATATCTCCTGGCCAGGAAAGACTCCGGGAACATCTCCGCTGCTGATGGCAAACCGAATCACACATGATTTCGGCGGTACCGTGGGTTGGAAGCTGGTAAAAGGCCGGGACTTTTCACGCAGCTTTTCTACAGATACTTCGGCGATCATCTTTAATGAAGAGGCCATTCGGGTTATGGGTCTTCAGGATCCCGTTGATCAGGTAGTGAGATATAGCGGTAAAGATTACCGTATCATTGCTGTTGCGGCCAACATTATCAAAGAGGATCCCTTCAAACCCGTCAAACCCACACTTTATACGCTTGACTACAGGGGCGTAAACAGTGTGATGATTCGTATCAGGCAGGGCGCAAATATGCAGAACGCTCTGGCGCGTATAGAGCAGGTGTTTAACAGGCACAGTCCATCGTCTCCCTTCGATTACAAATTTGTAGATGATGCCTATGCAGCGAAATTTGCTGCGGAATTACGTATAGGCAGGCTGGCCGGTTTCTTTGCGGTTTTTGCCATCTTTATTTCCCTGCTTGGTCTATTTGGCCTCGCAGCTTTTATGGCGGAGCGGCGTACCAGGGAAATTGGCATCCGAAAAGTACTTGGGGCCAATGTATTGCAGGTATGGACACTTTTGTCGAAAGAATTTATCCTGCTGGCAACCCTGGCCTTTGTGATAGCGGCCCCCTTGGCCTACTATTTCATGAATCAGTGGTTGGATAATTATTCTTACCGTATTCAGATTTCTGTATGGATTTTTGCGATAGTAGCAATCTGTATTGTTGCTGTAACTGTTTTCACCGTGAGTATACAGGCTATCCGTGCTGCGTTGATGAATCCTGTGCGCAGCATCCGTACCGATTAGATTGGTAACGGAATATTCTATTTGGCAGCTTTAAAGTTTAGATAAAGCGTTTTCCGTAAAATGGCCACCCTGCTGCAGGTGGCCATTGTTGTTAGTAAAAGGAGAAAGGGTGAAGGTATAAGGCACATGGTAAAAAATGATTAAACTTTTACCACAATCCCCTTTACCTTCAACCTTATACCTTTTTCTTACCGGAATCGTTTGCGCTGATCGCTGACCATGGCTGGCAGATTTCAAATAAATTCGTTTCCCGATAAACGATTGTTATGCATTTAATAGCTGCCCGGTTTTGCCAGCGTTTTTTGTATCCGCATCTTTTTGAATGGATATTTTTTTGCATGTTTCCTTCTTTACTTCCTGCACAGGACCGCGAGGTGATGAGCATTAACAGCGGCTGGCAGTTTGTAAAAGGAGGATCGGAGCTCCCTGCTCCTTCGGCAGCCTGGCAGCCGGTTAGTCTGCCGCATAGCTGGAATACGGCCGATGTGATGGACGATGAACCCGGCTATTACAGAGGGGTGGGCTGGTATCGCCGGCTGTTGCCGGCCGAAGCAACAATACCTGGCCGGCAATTGTATCTCCGGCTCGAAGGTGCCAACCAGCTATGCAGCGTGTATGTAAATGGTCAACTCGCAGCTACCCATACCGGTGGTTATACCGCCTTTCAGGCTTATTTGTCGCCTTACTTATTGACCGATACCTCGCGCAGGTGGAATGAGTTGCTGATCCGGGTCGACAATAGTCATAACCTGCAGGTGCCGCCTCTAACAGCAGACTTCACTTTTTTTGGCGGCCTTTATCGGGATGCCTGGCTCATAAGCCTGCCGGCTGTTCATTTTAATATGGCTCCTACGGGCAATGATGCCGTGTATGTATACACTCCACAGGTGAACACACAGCAGGCACAGGTGCAGGTAAAAGGGCAAGTTATTAATAAAGAGAATACCGCACAGCGATTTGAACTGCGTGCAGTAGTTGCTGACAGCGCTGGCAGAATAATCGTGCAAAGCAGTAAAAAAATTACTGTAAAGGCGGGACAATTGCTGGACTTTAGTCAGGATCTGCCTGCTGTAAAGCAACCAGTGCTATGGAATCCCGATCGGCCCTATCTATATTCCATTACCACCCAACTGACAGATATTACAACCGGTCGGCTGATAGATCAGGTAGTAAACCCGCTTGGTTTTCGCTGGTACCGGTTTGATGCCGACAGCGGTTTTTATCTGAATGGCCAACCGCTTAAACTCATTGGAGCCAGCCGTCACCAGGACAGGCCGGGTGTGGGTAATGCGGTATCAAATGCACAGGCCTGGCAGGATATAGAATGGCTGAAGAATACAGGAGCCAATTTTCTGCGGGTAGCACACTATCCCCAGGATCCGGCTATTCTCGAAGCCTGCGACCGGCTTGGCATCCTCACTTCTGTTGAGATTCCGGTAGTAAATGAGATTACTGAGTCGGATAGCTTTTACAACAACTGCCTCAGCATGCAGCGGGAGATGATTCATCAGAATTTCAATCACCCCAGTGTGATCATGTGGTGTTATATGAACGAAATATTGCTGCGTCCGCATTTCAACGGCGATAAGGAACGCCAGCAGGAATACTTTAAAAATATTGCGCGGCTGGCTGGCAGGCTCGACAGTCTTACAAGAGCCGAGGATAAGGAGCGATATACGTTCATGGCCTGTCATGGCGCCTTTGACCGGTATAATCAGGCAGGCCTCACCCGTATCCCCATGGTGCTGGGCTGGAATCTCTATTCCGGCTGGTATGGAGGAGTGCTCGCAGATTTTCCTTCTTTTCTCGAAAAACATCATAAAGAACTGCCCCAAACACCACTGGTGGTTTCAGAATACGGCGCTGATGCGGATCCGCGTATAAGGAGCATTGAACCCGTGAGGTTTGATAAAAGCGTGGAATATGCCACTCGTTTTCATCAATATTACTGGGCCGAAATGAAGAAACGCCCCTGGGTGGCAGCTGCCATGGTATGGAACCTGGCCGATTTTAATTCAGAAACCCGGGAAGAGACCATGCCGCATATCAATAACAAAGGCCTGCTTACCTGGCACAGGAAACCCAAGGATACTTATTACCTGTATCAGGCAGCCTGGCGTAAGGATCCGGTACTGAAGATCACCTCTTCGGCCTGGCAAAACCGTGCTGCGTATGCTGATAGTGGTAACGTAAATGTGACTACGCAGTTGCTGCAGGCAGCAACAAATGCAGATTCGGCCGAGTTAATTGTAAATGGCCGCTCACTGGGTTGGCATAAACCAGTTGAATATATTGCCGGATGGAATGTGCCTTTTGTTCAGGGTAGTAATGTAGTGGAGGTTCGGGCACAGCAAAATGGACAATGGTACCGTGATGCGTGTGTGATTAATTACGATATTTTAAGTACCGGACCCGGATTTGTGCTGCCGTCTTCGGGTATCAATGTGCTGCTTGGTGCCAACCGGTATTTCATAGATGAAGAATCGCAGCTTACCTGGGTGCCTGGCAGGCCCTATGTACAGGGAGGCTGGGGAGCAATAGGAGGTACTGCCTTTAAAATGGCTGGTAGTTCGCGGCAGTCATACGGCAACGATAAAGCTATCAGTGGCACAGATAAGGATCCGGTCTATCAGACACAGCTGGTAGATATTCAGGGTTACAGGCTGGATGTGCCTGCCGGTGGCTATGAACTCACCTTACATTTTGCTGAATTGCAGGGGGCCGCAGCTGCACCCCTGGCGTATAATCTTTCGTCCGGAAATACCTCAGGCGAAAGTGCACAGCGTGTATTTAATGTAACGGTCAACGGACAGCCGTTGCTGCAGCAATTTGATATAGCCGCAGAATATGGGGTGGCCGCTGCCGCCTCTGTAAGCACTATTGTATATGTGAAAGAAGGGCAGGGCATTACCGTGCAGTTTACACCTGTAAAAGGTACACCTGTACTGAATGCGCTGCAATTGCGTAAAAAGAATTGACCATGAAAAGATGTGGATGGCTCGTGCCCTGTTTTTTAGTTAGCCTTTTTTTATCCGTAATCAGTTCGGCTGTGATGGCCCAGGATGCCTGGCAATCGCACTGGGTGCAGGAGATAAACGGGCGACTGCAGTATATGGAAGATGAAAAAGGAAACCGAATACCTGACTTCAGCCGGGTAGGTTACCGGCAGGGTGCTGCCCCTTTACCACAGGTACCTGTGGTAATCTCAATTGTTCCAAACGGCAACAACGACCGGCAGGTAGTGCAGCATGCAATTGATCAGCTGGCGCAGCATAAACCGGATAAGAATGGCTTTAGGGGAGCCATATTACTCAAAAAAGGGATTTGGAAAATAGACGGATCAATTCGTATTACTACCAGCGGTATCGTGTTGCGGGGAGAAGGCGAAGAGACCCGCCTGATAGCTATCAGCCGGCAGCAACACAGCCTGATCCTTGCACAGGGGAAGGGATCTGTTACCGAAATAGCCGGCACCAGGCAGCAGGTGCTGGATGATTATGTGCCTGCCGGAGCCACCGTTGTACGGGTAGCGAAACCGGAGATGTATAAAGCCGGCGATGCGGTGGTCTTATTCAGGCCCGGTACTGCTGAGTGGATCAGCGATCTGAAAATGGATCGCATCGAAATCCGCGACAGCAATACTAAGCAATGGAAACCGGCAGAGTACGACCTGCACTTCGAACGACGTGTATTGCGTGTGGAAGGTCAGCAAATCGTACTGGATAACCCCGTCATGATGCCACTCGAAAAAAAGTATGGAGGCGCGTACCTGTACAAGTACAGTTTTGAAGGCCGCATCAGCCAGGTAGGTATAGAAAATCTGCTTTGCGAATCGGCATACAGCAGCGATACCGATGAAGCACATGGCTGGAATGCAATTACGCTCAATCGTATTGAGGATGCGTGGGTAAGCGAAGTGACAGCGCGTTACTTCGGTTTTGCCTGTGTAAATCTGGGCGATAAAAGCCGGCAGGTAACGGTGCTTAAATGCCGCTCTCTCGATCCCAAATCGCAGATTACAGGAGGGCGCAGGTACTCGTTCAATAATGACGGCCAGCTGAATCTTTTTATGTATTGCAGTGCAACAGACGGGCGGCATGATTATGTAACCGGTGCACGTGTTTGTGGTCCAAATGTGTTTTATGCTTCTGCTGCTGTCAGCGCTCATGCCGATATTGGCCCGCATCACCGCTGGGCAGTAGGTACGTTGTATGACAATATCGTTACAGATGGAGAAATAAATGTGCAGGATCGTGGCAACTGGGGCACTGGCCACGGATGGGCAGGGGTGACGCAGGTAATCTGGAACTGTAAGGCCAGGGCCGCTGCTATACAGAATCCGTGGGTGTCTGGTGTAAACTATGTCATAGGACTGCAGGCAGCCAAAGTAAAAGGGAGGCTTGGCGGAAGGCCCGATGGCATCTGGGAAGGGCAAAACAGGCCGGGATTAGTTCCTGTTTCTCTTTTTCGCCGCCAGGCAGCCGCATTACACCATCCGTTTGAACAATAACTACTGAACATACAAAGAGGGATGCCGTGGCACCCCTCTTTTTTACATGGATTGTTGACGATCACTGTCAGAACCGGGTGCCGATACCCAGTCCAAAAATAAAGGGATTCACATCTACATCTTTCAGTACAGTATTGGTTGCGCCCTTGATAGTAACATCTGTCTGCAGGAAAATTTTCTTTACATCCAGATTAAGGAACCATTTTTCATTGAGTTTATAGTCGAAGCCCACCTGGGTAGAAAAACCAGCTTTGTTTTTATAATCCAGTTTGAGCGCCTGATCTTTTTCGCCATAAAAAATAGTGTAGTTGATACCTGCACCCACATAAGGAGTAATGGCTCCTGCAGGGAAATGATATTGCAGGTTAAGCGTTGGTGGCAGTAGCCATACTTTACCCAGTTTGGATGAGCCTTCGCTGCTTTTTAGCTTTACCTGGTGGTGTGTTGTACCCAGTATCAGTTCGGCTGCCAGGTTTTTTGTAAAGAAATACGTAAAATCGAGTTCCGGTACTACAGAGGTCGATATCTTAATGTCGGCTCCGGAGAGGTCATAGCTGCTCGAAGGGGGTACGGCTGCAATGGCACGCAGTCTTACTTTCCATTTCTGATTGTCGGTAGAGGTTGTGTTTGTCTTTTGCTGCGCCAGTACTGCGAAGCTGCTTAGCAGCAAGAGCGCAGTAAACATGTTTCTTTTCATGAATGATTCATTTTGGTAGGGCAAAAGTATCCGCAACCACTATCGGCATAGTCTGACTTTAATCAGGCAAAAAGATGATTGCAATAGGGATGGAAGCGTCTTTAATTGGTAGATGTTTTTGTGAAGTGTTTAAAGGGTATAAAGAGTATAAGGGGTTTAAAACGTGTCAATGAAGAAATTTAAGAATCTGGGGCGAAAGGTTTTGTCGACCTTTATCTATCTTATCTGCTCCGCTTAAACTCTTTATACTCTTTAAACCCTTTAAACGTATTGTATCAACCGTTTGCTGAAATTCACTCAACCGTTTGCATATGATTGCTGTGGAATTATGTTTTACTTTCAGGGCTGCGCCGGATTTCCGGGCAGTTTTTTTAATACGATTAAATCAATAGGATGAACCGTAAAGAATTTGTAAAGAATACAGGACTGGCCATGGCCTCCCTCAGTTTGTTGCCAACCGGTAACCTTTTTGGCGCAGCTGCTGATCCCAAAGTGAAAGTAGCGATTATAGGGGTGGGTTTGCGTGGACAAAATCACCTCGATCTGTTGCTTCGCAGAAATGATGTAGACCTGGTGGCCATCTGCGATATTGATGAGCGTATGCTGAAAACTGCCCGCGAAATGATCACCAAAAGCGGAAAGAAAATGCCGCAGGTGTATACCGGCGATGTGAATGCCTGGAAAAAGCTGCTGGAAAAAGAAAAGCCCGAGGCTATTGTCATTGCTACTCCCTGGGAGTGGCATAAACCCATGATCATTGGTGCGCTTGAAGCAGGTGTGAAATATGTGGGTACTGAGGTTATCCTGGGTATTACCCTGCAGGATCACTGGGATGTGGTAAAAGCTGCTGAGCGTTACAGTGCGCATGTAATGATGCTGGAAAACGTATGTTACCGCCGTGATGTGATGGCTGTGCTCAATATGGTGCGTCAGGGACTGTTTGGTGAACTTATGCACCTGCAGGGAGGCTATCAGCACGATCTGCGCGATGTGAAATTCAACGATGGCGTGAATCCTTATGGACATGGCGTGGAATTCGGCGAGAAAGGATTCTCCGAGGCACGCTGGCGTACCGAGCATTCCGTGCACCGCAATGGCGACCTGTATCCCACTCACGGCATCGGACCAATTGCCCATTATATCAATATCAATCGCGGCAATCGGTTTACCACACTTTCTGCTTTTTCTACCAAGGCGCGCGGCCTGCATGATTATGTCGTGAAAAAAGGCGGAGCAGATCATCCCAATGCAAAGGTTAATTTCAAACTGGGTGATATAGTGACTACGCAGATCGGCTGTGCCAATGGCGAAACCATCCTGCTGCAGCACGATACCAATCTGCCCAGGCCATACTCACTCGGCTTCCGCGTGCAGGGCACCGAAGGTATCTGGATGGATCTGAACCGGGGCGTTTATATTGAAGGGAAATCGACCAAACCGCACCAGTGGGATGATCAGAAAATCTGGTTCGATAAATATGATCACCCGCTATGGGCACGCTGGAGCAAGGAGGCTCAGGGCTCCGGTCATGGTGGCATGGATTTTTATGTGATTCATTCATTCATCGAATCGGCCAAACGAAAACTGCCTACCCAGATGGATGTGTATGATGCAGCAGCCTGGAGTGCTATTACGCCATTGAGTGAGCAGTCGATTGAGCTGGGCTTTGAAACAGTTGAGTTTCCCGATTTCACCGGCGGCCAATGGATGTACCGCAAACCGGTTTTTGCGCTGAATGATGACTATTAATTGCTAAACCTTATCCCTTCTGGAACCTACTACACTATCGCCATCACCCATGTCGGTGCTGCCAGCCTTTGGGCTGAATGTGGCCGAATGCCGGATCCATCCTTTTGGGTCGGGACTCATCAATCATACCTGGAAGATAGAGCAGGGCGATGAGGCGTACATATTACAGAGCATTAATCAGGCTGTCTTTAAAAGGCCGGGCGATATAGCGCACAATCTGCAACTCCTGGGCAGTTATCTGCAACAGCATCATCCCGGTTACCGGTTTATAGCCCCGCTGGCTACGCCACAGGGCGATACGCTGGTATATACAGCCGGGTCGGGGTATTACCGGCTATTCCCCTTTGTCAGTGGCTCGCATTCCGTTGATGTGGTGACTACTCCCGGGCAGGCATATGAAGCGGCCCGGCAATTTGGTGGATTTACACGTCGCCTGTCAGGCTTTCCTGTTGAGCAATTGCATATTACCATTCCTTCTTTTCATGATCTTACACTGCGGTATCAGCAGTTTCTGAAAGCAGTGGAAAATGGTGACCGGGAACGGCGCCTGCAGTCGGCTGATCTTATCAGGCAGGCTACGCTCCATGCAGATATTGTTACAGAGTTTTCGAAGATCAGACAGCACAGTGGCTTCAGGCTGCGGGTTACGCACCATGATACCAAGATCAGTAATGTGCTGTTTGATAGTGCAGGTAAAGGGCTTTGTGTGATCGATCTCGATACCGTAATGCCCGGCTATTTTATCAGCGACCTGGGCGATATGATGCGTACCTATCTCTCGCCGGTAAGCGAGGAAGAAAAGGATGTAGAAAAAATAGAAGTAAGGGCTTCTTTTTACCAGGCTATTGTAGAAGGCTATTTATCTGAGATGCGGGATGAGTTGAGCGAAGCAGAAAGGGTGCATCTTTTTTATGCAGGTAAATTCCTCATCTATATGCAGGCCTTACGTTTTCTCACCGATCATCTCAATAAGGATGTGTATTATGGCGCATCCTATCCCGGGCATAATTTTTACCGGGCGCGTAATCAGTTTGCCTTATTGCAGCGGTTGGTGGAGAAGGAAAGCGGGTTGGTGGCTATCAAATAGGGTGAAAACACCTATTTTGTAAAAGTTGGTAGCTTTCGCGTTTTGCCAGTATTGTTTTTTTTAGAAGGTTTACAGTGTGAAACGGTTTTTTGCCGCTGCATTCATTCTAAAAGGATACACATGTACACGCCCGATCATATTGCCGATTTCTTTTTGTCAAATATTTCCGCAGAAAAGGGAGAACCTATTTCTCCACTCAAACTTCAAAAACTGGTGTATTATGCGCAGGCATGGCATTATACAATCTGTGGGGTTCCGCTTTTTGAAGAAGGTATTGAAGCATGGATGAATGGTCCCGTTGTTCCTTCTCTTTTCCGACGCTTTGCCCGGCACACAGAACACAGTGGCTAGACCGAAATCATGATATATTGCGGTAGCTCCGGCCGTTCTTTATCAGGCTCATTTTTCAAACAGTTTGCCCGGTTTTCAACTTTCGGGTGACTTCAACTGTTTACTTTTGCAGTAAGCTGCATTTTTATGGGAGTCTTCAAACAACTGGCAGAATACCTGTTTATCCGCAAAAAGGATGCTGACCGCCCGGACAGCAAATGGGTCGGTTATATGCATGGTATAAACCGGATCAGTCTTTTTCTTTTTATTATTTGCCTGATTATTTTGGCGATCAAGCTGCTCCGGTAACAAAATCGTAAATGCTGCGTGCGGCCTTGGCAGAAGCACGGCCTCCCTGGCTAAGCAGTTGTTTTAATGCTGCATAGTCGCGGGTCAGTTGCTCTTTACGTGTTTCATTGCGGAGAATATCGTTCAGCTCGCGATTGATATTGGCCGGAGTAAGGTCATGCTGTATCAGTTCCTTCACCACCAGCCGGTCCATAATCAGGTTGACGAGTGAGATGAATTTTACTTTTATCACCCGTTTTGCTATGGCATAAGAAATGGGTGAACCTTTATAACAAACTACTTCGGGTACGCCAAACAGGGCTGTTTCCAGTGTGGCAGTGCCACTCGTGACCAGGGCAGCCGTTGATTGCAGCAGTAGTTCATATGTGGCATTGCGGGTATAGGTCACATTGGGATAGGCCTGTAGCATGCTGTCATAAAAAGATTCATCCATGCCCGGTGCTTTGGCTACTATAAACTGATAGTCGGGAAACGAACGGCTTACTTCCAGCATCACAGGCAGTTTTTTGATGATTTCCTGTTTGCGGCTTCCCGGTAGCAGGGCTATGACCGGTTTGCCGGCCAGTGGCTGACCGGTACCGGCAGCAATGCGCTGGTCTACCACTTCTACCAGGGGATGGCCTACATATTCCACCTCCCAGCTCCATTTATCCCTGTAGTAATCCTTTTCGAAGGGGAGGATGACCAGCATTTTGTCGATGCATTCTTTCATCATCTTTACCCGGTTCTCTTTCCAGGCCCATACCTGCGGGCTAATGTAGTATACCACCCGTATGCCCTGTGCCCGGGCCCATTTGGCTATGCGCAGGTTAAAACCCGGATAGTCGATGAGTACGAGCGTATCAGGTTTGAATTGCAGAATATCTTCTTTGCAGAAAGCCAGATTTCGGAATATGGTACGCAGGTTCATCACTACTTCGGCAAAACCCATAAAGGCGAGATCGCGGTAATGTTTTACCAGTTCACCACCGGCTTCCTGCATTTTATCTCCACCCCAGCAACGTATAGAAGCGGCGCTATCCAGCAACCGGAGCTCACGAATGAGATTGCTGCCATGAAGATCGCCCGATGCTTCGCCTGCAATAATGTAATATTTCATACGCGGTCAGATTCACCTCCGTGCGGGAGCTGTTAACGTGTGGCCTGTTTTAAAGGCTAAAGATAAGAAGGCTAACTCAGGAGTTGAAGACCTTCAGAATGAGAATGGCGATACCAAACACCACGGTGATCAGAAAGATGCCTTTGGCCGTGCGGTCGCGGTGGGTATTGATATAAAGAGTAAATAATACCACGTTTGCCAGCAGGGCCAGTGATCCGATAGAAGTGATCAGCCGGTTATCGCTGAAAAACTGCTCGAGGAAGATGCCAAAGCTATTGGAAGAAAATTTGGCAAAATAAATAATGACGAGGCCGAGCAGGGGTCCCAGGAAGCCCAGGATACATCCAAGTTGCAGGTTGTCTTTTTTCAGGAACATTATTTCCAGCTTTTTTCCAGTTTCTTTTTTTGTTCGTAATGTGTAAGATCGAACTGCACGGGCACCACACTCACATAGCCATTGGCCAGTGCCCATACATCGGTATCTTTTCCCTTGTCAAAATTCACAAATTCGCCTGTGAGCCAGTAGTAATGGCGGCCATGCGGATCCTGGCGTGCAATAAAATCCTCCACATATTTGGCATAGGCCTGCCGGCAGATTTTGATGCCTTTGAGCAGGTTGGCTGGCAGCGCAGGGATATTTACATTGAGCACGGTATGCTTGTCGAGTTTAGTACTCAGCATTTTTTCAACCACCTGGCGGGCAAAAATCCGGGCACCTTCAAAATCGGCTTCAATACTGTGGTCAAGCAGCGAAAAACCAGCAGAAGGAATGCTTTCAATAGCAGCCTCCACCGCAGCACTCATGGTGCCGGAATAAATAACGTTGATGCTGTGATTGGCTCCGTGATTGATACCAGACAGACAAAGATCCGGTTTGCGGTGCAGCACTTTGTCAACAGCAAGTTTTACGCAGTCTACAGGCGTACCTGTGCAGGAGTATGCTTCGATCTCGCCGAAATTATGTACCCGTTGCAAACGCAGAGGCTGGCCAATGGTAATGGCATGTCCCATACCCGACTGCGGCTTGTCTGGAGCCACCACTACAATTTTTCCCAGATCCTTCACCGCTTCTACCAGGTTGCTGATGCCCGGTGCTGTCACCCCATCATCGTTGGTGATCAGAATAACCGGTTTGGTTTTTCCGCTGCGGGCGGTTGATTTTTTTGTAGCCATAGAAAGCGCAAAAGTGCTGTTATTTTTCGGATGTGTCAAGTACGAATTTAATACCTGCGGGTAAAAAAAATGCTCCAAAATTTTGGAAAGACAAGGAAATTAGTAAATTCGCTAAATAAATTAGTCATTCATGGCACTTTCCAATCAAAATCTGAAATACCTGCGCAAGCTTCGCGGGTTGACACAGGAAGAATTTGCACAAAAGCTGGGGATCAAAAGATCGCTGCTGGGCGCTTATGAAGAAGAGCGGGCAGAACCGCGGATGGAGGTACTGGAAACAGTCTGTGATATGTTTAAGCTTACCATGGATGATTTGCTTCGGAAAGACCTGAGTGATACAAAAAGTAATTATCTCTCCCGCCGCCGGGCTATGAAACTGGCCACCGGCCGTTCGGAGATTCCTTTTGTACCGGTCAAAGCAGCGGCCGGCTACCTGGCCGGTTATGCTGACCCTGAGTTTGTAGATGAGTTGAATACGTTCACCCTTCCCATGCTTTCGGGAGGCAATTACCGGGCCTTTGAAATAATAGGGGACTCTATGCTGCCCACTCCCAGTGGGTCGGTGATTGTTGGCGAAAAGATTGATAATCTTGAAGATGTGAAAAATGGCAATGCTTATATCGTGATCTCCCGTCACGAAGGCATTGTATATAAACGTATTCAGAAAAACGGGCGGTCAAAGAGCAAGATTACCCTGGTTAGCGATAATCCCATTTATCATCCCTATACCGTTAATACAGATGATGTACTGGAAATGTGGCAGGCTCAGATGGTTATCTCCAAAGCTACGCAGCAGCATCAGTGGGATGTGGGGCAGCTGGCCAGTATTGTCAACAACCTGCAGGAGCAGGTAGTTTCCCTAAAAAAGCGGATGAATTAACGGTGTCAGCGTGATTTTGACGGTTTCGGGCTAATTTTTTGGCCTATTGCTTTCTCCTTCGCGGTCGGAACTTTATATTTGAGCGGAACTGACTGTATGTATAGAAGACCTGTCCTGCTGTGTATGACGCTGTTATGTGGAATTGCTGCCTTGCTGGCACAGCCCAGGTCGTTGCCCTCCGTTAAGACCAATCAGCCCCCCCGTATTGATGGCGACCTGTCAGACGCCGTCTGGCAACTGGCGCCGGTAGCTACCGATTTTATCCAGAATTTTCCCAATGTTGGCAAACAGGCTTCTCAGCGTACCGAAGTAAGGGTCGTTTACGACAACACCGCCATCTATATCGGCGCCTATCTCTATGATGATCCCGCCCTTATCCGCCGGCAGATCACAGCACGAGATGAAGAGCAACTCAAAGATCTCGATTATTTCTCCGTCTTCTTTGATACCTACAACGATCACCAGAATGGATTTCAGTTTCTGGCCACCTCCAGCAACGTACAGACAGATGCAAGGCTGGCTCCTAATCTAACCCTGGGATATGGCGAGTATGGCGATAAAACCTGGGATGCAGTATGGGATAGCAAAGTGTCTATTAAAGAAGATGGCTGGGTAGTGGAAATGAAGATTCCCTACATCTCATTACGCTTTTCTAAGAATGCGCGGCAAGATTGGGGGATCCAGTTTATGCGCTCCGTTCGGCGCAACAACGAAACGACTTTCTGGAACCCCGTTGATCCCAACGTAAACGGGTTTGTAAACCAGTTTGGCCTGCTCAAAGATATTATCGACATCAAACCGCCTTTGCGCCTGAGCTTTTCTCCGTATGTATCTACTGGGTACAGGCGCGCTCCGGAAAATACAGGCTTCAGCGAAGAATGGCTCAAAAGCGGTGGTATGGATGTAAAGTACGGTATCAACGAAAGCTTTACACTAGATGCCACACTGGTACCCGACTTTGGGCAGGTAATCTCTGATAATGTAGTGAACAATCTCACTCCTTACGAAGTACGTTTTGATGAATACCGTCCCTTCTTTACCGAGGGTACAGAAATATTTAATAAATCGGGGCTTTTCTACTCACGCCGCGTAGGCGCTACTCCTTCGGGCTATTATGCGGTTCAGGATATGGTAGATGCTGATCCCAACCTTGAGATCGTAAAGAATCCTGGCAGAACACAGCTCTATAATGCCATAAAATTTTCCGGTCGCACTCCCGCTAAACTAGGTATCGGTTTCTTCAATGCAGTAGGCGCACCTATGTATGCCACCATCCGTGATAAGTCTACGGGCGATAAAACAAAAATTCTTACCGAGCCCCTCACCAACTACAATATCCTGGTGCTGGATCAGGCTCTGCGCGGACGTTCCTATATCACATTTACCAATACCAATGTAATCCGCGAAGGACAGGCCCGCGATGCCAATGTAACCGGTCTTGATTTCAGCTTCTACGATAAGAAAAATATATTCAACATACGAGGCTATGGCCATTACAGTAAAATATTCAGTACAAACAGTACAGAGGGATATAACACACAGCTGCGCCTGGGCAAAGTGAGCGGACGCTGGCAGTATTATGCGCAGAACCTGATCCGTTCGCTCAACTATAATCCTACCGATCTGGGTTATCTGCAAACAGCCAATCAGCATATCAATCAGGCGTCAATTGGTTATTATCAGTATGAGCCTACGCGCAGTTTTTTGAATTATAATTATACGCTTACGGCAGTTTATCGCCGCCTGTACAGACCCGATGTATTTAATGATCTTACTGTCGAAGCCACATCATTCTGGTATCTGCGCAATTTCTGGGACATCAGTTTGCGCGTGGGGTATCTGCCAGACCAGCATGATTATTTTGTGATCGGCCGCCCGTTTGATCAATATGCACGTCGTCCGCAGTATGGATATGCCGGACTGTCGGGCAGTACTGATAGCCGCAAACGCCTGTACTTTCAGTACGATGTGCTGGCTGCCGATTTCTTTAAAAATCCAGAGAAAGAATATTACATATTGTCTGGCGGTGTACGTTACCGTTTCAGTAATAAGCTGACTATTGATCTCAACCACCGGTTCGAAACAGAAACAGATTACATCGTGTCTGGTGGCCGCGATGGTATGGGGCAACCCCGTATGGCTTTTGTAGATTTCAAGGATGTTACATCCATTCTTTCGGGTATTTACAATTTTACACCCCGTATCAATCTTACTCTTCGGGTGCGCCATTACTGGAGCAATGTAAAGTATAAACGTATTGCTTACATAGATGCCAAAGGTTATCCGCAATCGCCCGCTGCACTGTCGGGGCTTGATAATGTAAACTTCTTTAATACCGATGCGTTCCTCACCTGGGATTTTCGTTATGGCAGTCGTCTGATACTGGGCTACAAGAGCTGGCTTGGTGACGATCAGACCTATAGCATAGACGGAAATGCCTATAAACGTTATCTCTCAAACTTTGGTAAAACTTTCGATCTCTCGCATGGTACCGAACTGACTGTACGGTTTATTTACTTCCTGGATTATAATCAGCTGAAACGATCCAAATAGCAGATCATTTTTTTCCCAGCAGAATAATGTCTTTTTCTACCAGGGCATAGGCGTGATCGTTTTTGCCGGGCTCTACAGTATACGAGCCGGTGAAGCGGCTGAAGGCAGGTAAGATGCAGTAATTGTCTGTAAAATAAAAACAGGGAAAACGCAGGGCCTGTTTGCCTTTGCCTCTCAGCGAGACCGCCGGGTGTACATGTCCTGAAAAAGTATGCAGGCCTTCTGTAAGTGTGATACCGGGTTCCAGCACATCGTGTATAAATTGATGGCCGCCTATCACCAACGGTTTTTCATGTACTTCGATCGCAGCTTCTTCATACCATTTGGCATCCAGTATATCATGATTACCCCGGGCCAGTTTAATATCAAGCGAGGAGAAGTCGCGGCGCCAGCGAAGAAAAAGATCCAGTTCCCGGTTGGCATGGCTATGGCTCAGATCGCCAACAATGATCAATTTGTCTGCTTTGAAAAAAAGTATCTGCGTCATGAGCCGTTGCAGATCTTCTTTATATACCGATTGCGGCACTGCTATTCCCGATTTCCGGAAATGACCGGTTTTGCCGATATGAAGATCTGCAACAATAAGTGTTTGCTCATTTTCCCAGAAAAGAGTGCGCTCACTGCTGAGCACAAAATGATCAGAGCCGATGGTATGAGAGAGGAGGGCAGGCATGGGAGCGAAAGTATAAAAAGTTTAAAGAGTATAAATGGTATAAAGAGTTTAAAGTGAAAAAATAGGCAGTCAAATGTTTTCTGATTGTTTAGAACACCCTTTAAACTCCTTAAACACTTTATACTCTTTAAGCTTATTGCTCTTCGAGCTGCTGCTGCATCTTTCTCACCCTGTCCTCCAGCTTTTCAGAAGAAAGGTCTTCGCGCATACTATCTACTTTAATGGGAAAGCAGAAGGGGGTAAGCTGTTGTGGCCAGGTTATAATGATAGAGGATTGCTGAATGCGCTCCAGCATATCGCGCAGGCGTACTTCCTCCATCTGCTGATCCATTACCTCCTGGTAGGCCTGCCGCAGCAGGAGGTTGTCGGGATCATATTCGCTGAATACCTTAAACAGCAGGGAGGCGGAGGATTGCAGATGCCGTGTCTTTTTATACTCGCCCGGATAACCCTGAAATATAAGGCCGCCAATCACCGCAATATCCCTGAATTTGCGTCGCGCCATCTCCGTGGAGTTAACGCTACGCTGAATATCTTCGAGCAACTGATTGGGAGAAAAGAGTTCGTATACATTGCTGTCGTCGACCGGTATTGGCTGGTCGCTGAGCAGTTCAAAGCCGTAATCATTCATGGCAAATGAGAAAGTGATGGGCCTGATACGGCTGATGCGATAAGCGAGGATGGCAGCCATGGCTTCATGTACCAGTCTGCCTTCGAAGGGATATACAAAAAGATGAAACCCGTCTTTGGTTTCAATTTGCTCGATCAGTAGTTCGTTCGCTGCAGGTACATGTGACTGTTCCTGTTGCCGTTCAAAGAGTGGACGTAATGCGGCTATCTCATAAGGGACATTTTTTTGTCCCCGACTAGCCAGGTTGAGCGTTTCGCGCAATTTGCGTCCCAGGTTGGCGGAGAGGGGCATACGTCCGCCATTCCAGCTCGGAACCTGTGCTTTGCGGGCCGTTGATTTTTTTACCAGTACGGTCATGTCTTTTATCATCACCAGCTCCAGGTTGCGGCCAGCCAGCGTGAATACGTCGCCGGGTTCGAGGCGGGAAATAAAATATTCTTCAATGACGCCAACATAACCGCCGCTAAAAAATTTAACCTTCAGCATCGAGTCGCTTACGATGGTGCCGATATGCAGCCGGTGCCGCATGGCAATACGGCGGTTGCTGATGCGGTAGAGCTCACCAATGCGTTCCACCTTGCGGTATTCATCATATTGCTGCAGTGCATTCCCTCCTTCGGTAATATGCAGCATTACCTGATCCCATTCCTGCTCCTGTATATCGCGGTAGCAATAAGTGTTGCGTACTTCTTCCAGAATGTCGGATGCGGCAAATCCTTCGCCGATAGCCAGTGTGCAGAGGTATTGAATGAGTACGTCAAAGCAAAGCAGCTGAGGTGGACGGCTTTCAATCAATGATTCGCTGATAGCTGATTTGAGAGCGGCGGCTTCCATCAGTTCGAGTGAGTGTGTGGGCAAAAAATAAATCCGGCTCGTTTCATCGGGCCGGTGGCCGCTACGTCCCGCTCTTTGCAGAAAACGCGATACGCCTTTTGGTGAGCCTACCTGTATTACGGTCTCTACCGGTCTGAAGTCAACACCCAGGTCGAGAGAGGCTGTACATACCACCGCTTTGAGCCGTCCCGTATGCAGATTTTCTTCTACCCAATCGCGCAATTCGCGATCCACACTGCCATGATGCAGGGCGATGGCACCAGCCAGCTCAGGAGCCACCTGCAGCAATGTCTGATACCAGAGCTCACTCATACCACGGGTGTTGATAAAAATGAGTGTAGTACGGCTGGCTTCGATAATAGGGAGTACTTTATGCACCAGTTTAATACCCAGGTGTCCGGCCCAGGGATATTTTTCAATCTCGTCTGGCAGCACAGACAATACTTCCACCTCTTTGCGCACCTGCGCACGAATGATGCTGCCCGTTTGTTGTAATGGCGCCAGCAATACCTCGCAGGCTTCATCAAGATTGCCAATAGTGGCAGATATGCCCCAGATGCCAAGTGGTACAGTGGAGTCGCTCTTTCGGCGCAATCCGCAAATACGGCTGATAGCCAGTTCTACCTGCACTCCCCGTTTACTGCCCAGCAACTCATGCCATTCATCTACGGCAACAATGCGTAAGTTTTTCAATACATCCGGGTAGCCTTTTTGCGCCAGTAAGAGGTGCAGGCTTTCGGGTGTGATGATCAGCACTTCCGGCATATTTCTTTTCTGGCGTGCCCGCTCATTTACATCCGTATCGCCATTGCGAATGCCTATCTTCCATTGCATACCCAGGCCGGCAATTACTTCCTCCATGGCGCGGCCAATGTCTTTGGCCAGGGCTCGCAGAGGCGTTACCCACAACAGTTGCAGTCCATTGCCCCGCTTGGTCTGGTATTGTGCAGGATGCTCATTGATAAAGTCGATAAGAGCTCCGAGAAATACGGAATAGGTCTTACCACAACCGGTAGGTGCATTTACCAGTCCGCTTTTGTGGTTAAGGATAGCCTGCCAGGTTTGTTGCTGAAAAACAAAAGGAGTCATATCCCGGCTTTGCAGCCAGGTATTTAATACATTAAATCCAGGGGATGATTCCAGCGGCGTCATGGGCCGTAAATCTCCGGTATTTTTCGATCAGTAAAAAACGATCCGTACTACTGCGGGATCAATAGTTGACGGACTTGATCAGTCCATCCTGCCATTTTACGAAGTAGAGCCGTTTGTTTTCAAAATACTGCAGGCTCATGGTGCCTTTGCTGAGGACCGGTTGAATATCGAAATCGGTGAAAACAGAATATTGTTTGTTGCCCAGGTTCGATGCCAGGTCTTTGCCATGCTGCAACAGCAGCTTTGCGTATTTCCAGGTTACCTCATAGCCGCGGAATACCATATCGCTTGGACGCGCATACATGGTAGTATTAAAATAGTTGTTTATATCCTGACTTACTTTATCAGTCTTGGCATTGTAGAATGGATTGCTGTAAATAATCTCCGGGCCTTTGAACTCAGGGCGGGTAAACTCACGTATGCCTTCCCAGGTTGGCATGCCTATGATGGTAGTGCGATAGGTTTTACTTATGCTGGCCAGGTGTGCAGTAAGGCGGCGGCCAAAGTTGATATCCAGACTGCCTGCCAGACATACATTCGAACGTGTACTGTCGAGGTGCATACGCAGCTGATTGACTGTAAAGCTGTCGATCAGGTCAACATATTTTATTTTCACCGGTGAGCCCAGCGCAGTTTTGCTGTACTCATCAAGTACTGAGCGTATATGATCTTCGGTGGCGCCCTTTTTACGGAATACCACAATCGGATTCAGCGAATAGTATTTCTGGATATAACGATAGATACCTTCGCACTGTGTTTTGAGGGTGGGGTTGAGCAATACGAAATAGGGATTGCTTTGTGTGCCGGCATCGTTGGGAATCGTGGTATTAATCACAGGCACATGTTTGCGATAACCAAACTCCGAGAAGGCGCGCACTTCATTGCTGCTGCAATGTGCTATGATCAGGTCAATGTCTTCCAGTTCGGGTTTTGCCAGTTGCTGTTCGAGTGTTTCAGTAGCAGAGCGGGTATCGTAAATAAAAACTTCCAGCGTGCTGCCTTCACGCGAAAGACTGTCGAGGGCAAGCTGCACACCTTCATAAAACTCCAGTCCGGGATTGATAAACTTGGGGAATACATTTTTTGCATAGCGGTATTCATTCACCTGGTTATAGGCAGAATCGAGATACAGCGGAGCAAAAATTGCTATGCGGGGTTTTTCTGCAGCCTGTTGCGCATGGCTGACAGTAGTCAGCAAACAAAACAGGGTCAGCCCCAACAAGAGTTGTTTCATGCCTAAAGGTTTAATGAGGCAGTGCGCAGCTTTCCAGGATTACTCCCACTCAATAGTGGCAGGCGGCTTGCTGCTGATATCATACACTACCCGGTTGATCCCTCTCACGTTATTAATGATCTCGTTAGAGATATTGGCCAGAAAACTATAGGGGAGATGTGCCCAGTCTGCCGTCATGCCGTCCACACTGGTTACAGCGCGTAGTGCCACGGTATATTCGTACGTACGCTCATCGCCCATTACCCCTACACTTTTAACCGGTAACAAGATAGCTCCGGCCTGCCAAACAGTTGCATAGAGATTGTTATCTTTCAGGCCTTTAACATAAAGGTGATCAGCTTCCTGCAACAACCGTACCTTTTCTTCGGTGATCTCGCCCAGGATGCGGATAGCAAGACCGGGACCAGGGAAGGGGTGACGGTCGATCATTTCGTCAGGAATACCCAGCTCGCGGCCAACCTTCCGAACCTCGTCTTTGAAAAGGTAACGAAGGGGTTCTACCAGCTCCAGGTGCATTTTTTCGGGCAATCCACCCACATTGTGATGCGATTTGATGGTAACGGAAGGGCCATGTACAGATACGCTTTCGATCACATCCGGGTAGATGGTTCCCTGCCCCAGCAATTCAATGCCATCGATGTGACGGGCTTCGTCCTGAAATGTATCGATAAAGAGTTTGCCGATGACTTTGCGTTTTGCTTCGGGATCGGTTTTGCCCTCCAGTTCTTTATAAAAAAGCTCTTTCGCATCCACACCTTTTACATTCAGTCCCAGTTTGGCATAAGTGGCCAGTACGGATTCAAATTCACCTTTGCGTAGCACGCCATTGTCAACGAAGATTCCATAAAGGCGATCTCCGATGGCACGGTGAATCAGCGTGGCGGCTACAGTTGAGTCAACGCCACCGCTCAGGGCCATAATCACTTTGCGATTACCGATCTGCTGCTTCAGAGCTTCTACTGTATCGGTAATGAAATGTGCGGGAGTCCAGTCCTGCGCACAGCCACAGATAACGGTCAGGAAGTTGAAGAGTATTTTTTTGCCTTCGGCAGAATGATATACTTCGGGGTGAAACTGTACGCCGTAAAGAGCGCATTCTCCTGTACTATCCTGTGCCCGGCGAAACGCGGCTACGGGAATGCTCTCCGTATCGGCCAGCAGTTCGAATCCGGCAGGCAGTTCTTTGATGGTATCGCTATGGCTCATCCAAACCTGGCTATGTGGCGATACCCCCTCAAATAACGGATCTTCCTGTTTGCGCTCCAGCATGGCACGGCCATATTCCCGCTTATTACTCTTGGCTACCACACCGCCAAAACGTTTGGCTGTAAGCTGGGCACCGTAGCATACCCCCAAAACCGGTACTTTTTTCACAAAAGCCTGTATATCCACATCGGGGGCATTGGGCTCATTAACCGAAAAAGGTGAACCAGACAGGATAATGCCCTTCAGGCCTGGCTCAAAGGTGAATGACTTATGGTAAGGAATGATCTCGCAGTAAACATTGGCCTCTCGTACAGCCCTGGCGATCAATTGAGTATATTGGGAACCAAAATCGAGAATAAGGATTTTTTCCGTCATGGTGCTGCGAAGGTAAAAAATCTGCGGCTAGTTTGGACGGATGGTTTTATATATCCGCGGGGATCATGTATTCTTGTAACCTGGCAGACAAACGCTGCGTCAAACAGGGTGTATCTGGCAAAACTTATTCGAAACATCAAAACCCACATCATGAAACGATACGGATTTGTATTAATACTTGCAATTACAGCTTTATTTACTTCCTGCAATTATATCGGTGGTCGCCGGGTGCACGGTGATGGCAATGTGATCTCGCAGGACAGAAACTTTCGTGATTTCAACGCAATTGAAGTAAGCAGTGCCATACATCTTACTGTAACACAGGATTCGGCTTATTCTGTAAAAGTGGAAACCGATAGCAATCTGCAGGAACTGGTAGAAGTATATAAAGAGGGAGGTGTGTTGCGTATTCGCCTGGCAAATAATATCAGTCTCAACCCCACGCGTGATGTAGTTGTGTATGTATCCGGTCCTTCGTTTGATCATATTGGTGCTTCAGGCGCATGTAATGTAGTTGGTAAAAACATGTTTACGGGCAGCGAGCGTTTTGATCTGGAATTGAGTGGCGCCAGCGAAGCGGAATTGCAGATAGATGCCCCGGTAGTAAACGTTGAACTGAGTGGTGCCTGCAAGGCTACACTCAGAGGCAAGACCCGCGACCTCCGCATAGATTGTTCTGGCAGCTCTTCTGTACGAGCCTTTGAACTGCCGGCAGAAAATGTATCAGCCGGACTTTCGGGAGCCAGCAATGCCGATGTATTTGCCAGCGTACGGATTGAGGGGGAACTGAGCGGCGCTTCTGATATCGAGTATAAAGGTGGTGCCCAGACCAATATCCATACAAGTGGTGCTTCTTCCATCCGCAAGGTGGAATAAAAACAATCAAGTTATTATGTCAAAGGCCGGCACTGCCGGCCTTTGGTTGTTTAAGATGATCTACCCGTTTTGTGGTATTGGCACATATGCGTAAATAATGCATCTTGCGCGCCATTAAACCGACTCGCTATGTTATCCCGCCGCCAGTTTATCAGGCAAGCCGGCCTTGCTACAGCGGCTGTTTTGCTGTCGTCGCAGGCCAACAGTAGTTTTTTCATAGGCCGCAAACCCACCGTTATTATCATAGGATCCGGTTTTGCCGGCCTTGCTGCTGCACTTGCCCTCCACCGTCGTGGTATATCCAGTATAATACTCGAAGCCCGTAACCGTATTGGCGGCCGGGTATTTTCTTATCCTATTGACCCCGCCGAAAACCTGGTGATAGAACTGGGCGCCGAATGGGTAGGAGAGTCGCATACCCGCATTAAGGAGCTGTGCGGCGAGTTCGAATTACCGCTGCTCAACAATCAGCTCGATACTCACCTTGTCTACAAAGGGGCGTATCATCCTAAAGGCAGCTGGGACTACAGTGAAAGCTGGAAAAAGAAGTTTCAGGCGATGCTGGAAAACTACCAGCATCTTTCAGATAAACAAAAAGAAGAAATCGACCGCATTGACTGGTGGCGCTACCTGGTAAATAATGGCTGCGAAGGACGTGATCTAGACCTGCGCGAGTTGCTCGACAGTACCGATTTTGGTGAAAGTATCCGCCATGTATCTGCCTTTGCTGCACTGGCTGAATATGCTGAGAGCAGTGAGAAAAATGAAATGGACCTGAAAATAAAGGGAGGCAACGGAATGCTGGCAGAGCGTATCGCCGACAGGATCGGGCGTGAGCATATTCATCTGCAGCACCGGGTTACACGCATCGTGCAAAACCGCCAGGGAGTAAAAGTGTACTGCGACAACGGTAAAGAATTTACTGCTGACAAACTGATTTGTACAGCTCCCACTTTTGCGGCCCGCAAAATTCAATGGGAGCCTGGTTTGCCGGAAGCACAGCTTCAGGCGATGAATGAATTGCAATATGCGCGTATCAATAAGAACCCTTTACTTTTCAGTAATCGTTTCTGGAAAGACGAGTCCTTTGACCTGGTGAGCGATCAGTTGCCTCATTATTTCTATCATGCCAGCAAAGGGCAGGCGTCTTCCAAAGGCGTACTTATCTCCTATACCATCGGCGATAAAGCCGCTGTAGTGGCCAATCAGGACGATGCGTGGCGTTCGGCCGCTGTGCAGCAAACGCTGGGTCCGCATTTTGGGAATGTAACGGGATGGTTAGAAAAGCAGGTAAATTATTACTGGGGAAATGATGAATTTTCACATGGCGCATACGCCATGTATGGTCCGGGGCAATGGTTTGGACTTATGCCCAAATTACGCAAAAAGCATATGCACACTTATTTCGCCGGCGAGCATCTGGCCGACTGGCAGGGATTTATGGAAGGAGCGATCAATTCAGGAGAAGAGGCGGCGGAAATGGTGAAATAAAGTGTCTGGTATTTTTTAAATTGGATATATATCCATAAAGTGGGAGATGGGTCAAACTATTTGTTTTAAGTCGAAATACATTAACCTTGTTCCGTTCTTTTTATTTTTCCCATCCTTCTCATCTTTATCTGTAAGGTAATCAAAGCCGTTTTTTTCATAAAATTTCAGGGACTGGGAATAGGCATCGACTGTAATAAACCTACAACCTGTTTTGTTTTTATCTACAAACCATATTTTAAGGTAGTTCAGTATTTGAGTACCTACTTTGTTGGCTTTATAATCATTATGAACACCGAGTCTTCCCAGTTTTACAGCAGGATAATCTTTTCGTCGTTTGTTGTGAGGTATTTTCTTACCAACTTTGGTTACCCAAAAATTCTTGCTTCGGCTTTCCTCAATCTTTATTTTATCGTTGACCAGTGTAAAGAAGGCTACCGTTTTATTGGATACTAAATCTTCTAAAAGGTATGTTACGGAAAACAATTGTTTCAGTTGTGGACACGAATCATTTAGCAGAAAATCATTTAAGTCGGTATCTCCGCAGTCAAAGGGCTTGATTGGGTAATCATGTTCTAATCTAACCAATTGAAAGTTGCTAAAGTCCATTAAAATTTGGAAATAGAACGTAATGCACTAAAATGCTCACGCATTGTAGCGAGTTGCTGGGGAGATGCTTTCGTGTCTTCCGATTTTTTTATTTTTCGTAAAAAACGTTTGGCATCTTTCCCTTTTAATGTTGGGGTATCTTTTATAGGCTTAGCCATACTGCAAAGATACAAAACAAAAATATTTTGGAACTCTAAAATGATTGATTTATATCTTTCTGATTGCTATTGTTTTATAAAATGACTACCAGCCTGCAACAGATATATCATTGTCAGATGTCGCTGAGGGGATCAATTATTTTTCCTTGGAATTGATTTAGTTTATCATTATGCGTATGAAGATTATAGGGCTCAAAAATATCCTGCGAAATTCTCACGGAAAATGATCAGGGTAAAGGCTGATAATTGTCAGAAGAGTTACAAATTCACCCGCCTTACCATTATCCGTATATGCCTGGTACGCCCCCTGTCGTCTGTACAGGAAATTTTCACAGGTCCTTCATCGGGAAGAAAGAACTGTTTTTCGCCTGCGGCTGCACTTTTATAGAATTTGTCGTTGATATACCAGTATACTTTACTTACGTCGTTCGATGTTTTGCATGACAACAGCAGTGGCTCGGGATTTTTTTTGCTGATCAGGTATTCCATTCCGTTTGAGGGGGAATGAATGACGGGGGCTGCACCTTTTATCAGCTCTTCGCAGTCGGGGTTATGTTCCGGTATTTTTTCATAAGGCACATTGTTATCGGCCATCCACGATTGCATATCGGGGCTGATGATGCGGTACCATTTTTTCTGATAGCCGGCAGCAGGGGCGCATGCGCGGCAATAAGAAATTTTACCATTGGCACTGATCATTATCTCCTGCCTGTTGTTGCAGGGCAAGGTAGAAGAGATCAGTGGGATAAAATAGTCGGATACCAGTTGTGTGCATTGCGGGCCGGGCACCATACCGGTTTCGCTGCATACCTGGCGAATGCCGCAGTCGGCCGGCGCACTAAACCACGCTTCGTCACTATCGTAGTCGATTGTATTAAAAATCTTGAATAAAAGCGGAGTGGCTACATTGGCGCCACTCAGGTCGGCTACGCCCACACCGGAGAAATTGCCCACCCATACACCTACGGTGTATTGCCGGTTATAACCAATACTCCAGGCATCACGCCGGCCGTAGCTGGTGCCGGTTTTCCAGGCAATCTTGGGCATTCGTTCCGTGGCTGTCCAGTTTATCGGAAAATCGGGGCGGTTGACCTTTGATAGAATTTCGTTGATCATAAATGTGGCTGCCGGGCTGATGAGTTGCCGGCCGGCTTGCAATGGCTGATCGTTGGTGAAAGCAGGGCTATAAAACTTTCCATCGCTGGCAAAACAGGAGAAAAGGCCGGTCAGTTCCTCGAGCGTAGTGCCGCAGCCGCCGAGGATCATAGAAAGCCCCAGTTTACGCCGGTCATGCTGTATCTGCGTGAAGCTGGCGCTACTTAATGCATCAATGAGACGGTCGGTGCCTAATTGCTGTAATGCGTTTACTGCAGGTATGTTCAACGATTGTTCAAGTGCAAATTCAATAGAAACATAGCCATGAAAGCGCCGGTCGTAATTTTCCGGGGCATACCCTTGATAATTGACAGGCACGTCGGTTACAACCTGGCGGGGAGTGAGCAGTCCCTGGTCAAAACAAAGAGCATAAAGCAACGGCTTAAGGGTGCTGCCGGGTTGTCTTACGGCACTGGCTCCGTTTACCTGGCCGGCATCGGTTGTGTCGGTAAATGAAGCAGATCCTACGTAGCTGAGTACCCGGTGTGTTTTGTTGTCAATGATCACCACGGCGGCATTGCGGATATTGCGCAGTTTTTGCGAGCGGGCATATTCTGCCACCAGCGTCTCGGTTTTGAGCTGCATATTGAGGTCAATACTGGAATTGATCTCAGCGTCGCCGCGTCGTTTTAGTTTATAAGCAAGATGCGGTGCCAGTTTTGGCACAGTGTGGCGCCGGGCGGTTAGCGGTTCGGCCAGGGCATCTTCAATTTCTTTTTCAGTAAAAACGTTGTCGCCGGCAAATTTTTGCAGCCAGCGGTTGCGCTCTTCCATAATCCTGTCATTGTTTCTTCCTACCACAAGCGATGAGGGGCGGTTGGGTATAATACTGAGAGCGGTGATCTCTGCCAGGGAGAGGTGGTCAGGATCTTTTTGGAAATAAAGGAGAGAGGCCGCTTTTACGCCTTCAATATTACCGCCATAGGGTACGAGGTTCAGATAAAGCTGCAATATTTCATCCTTACTGTATTTCCATTCCAGCTGCAGAGCTCTGAACATTTCAATCACTTTGCTCATGAGCGTCCGCGGCCGGTGTTCCAGCGCGCGGGCTACCTGCATGGTAATGGTGCTGGCTCCGGAAGTGCGTTTCATACGCAGCACATTTTTTACGAAAGCACGGCCTACGGCCAGCAGGTTAATGCCAGGGTGCTGGTAAAAGTACCTGTCTTCCTTGGCCAGAATGGTCTTGCGCAGCAAAGGAGAAATTTCATTCAACTCGGTTTTCATACGCCATTTCTGATCAGGGGTAAGAAACGCATGAATGACGGTACCCTTGTTGTCGGTGATAATCGTGGAATAGCTGACGCGGTCGGGCAGCGGAAATAACAGGTTGAGAAGCAGGAAAAGCAATACAGAAGCCAGTATAAACAGGCCCACTCGCTTCAGCCAGCGCAAAAGGCGCGGCTTGTGTTTGCTGATCCAGGATTTCACCCGCCAAAAATAGTTGAAAGGGTATAAAAGTTTAAAAGTATAAAAGTAAGAGGAGCTTTATGCTTTTAAACTTTTATACCATCTACACCCGTCTATTCACCGCTTGCTAAATACCCGCCACCGATTACTTATCACTGCCACTTTCTTTTTATTTTCGTCGCAGAATTTGCTTATCTTCTCAATACAATTAACCTGACCATTCAACCCCTTCCTAATCATTATGCGACGTATGCCTCTTCTGGCGGTACTTGCCCTGCTGCTGCTGGCAGCCTGTAACCGCAATGCCGTATCTCTTTCTTATACCAATGCCAAAGGTGAGGTGCCGCAACTCGGCAACCTGGTATTCCGGTTTAGTCAGAGCATGATTGCCGATAGCCTGCTCAATAACTGGGATTCGTCGGCCTATATCAGCTTCAGTCCGTCAATAAAAGGCCGGTTTCGCTGGGAAAGTCCCGATCAGCTGGTGTTTTCGCCCATGCAACCGCTCGACCCCGCTACCAGTTATACAGCCAGTGTCAACAGCGAAGTATTGCGGTTTAGTAAATATGATAAAGTAGAAGGAGGTGATAAGATCAGCTTTCATACACCGGGACTTCGTCTGGACGATGCCCGTGTGATATGGATAGGCGAATCTGGGGCCAGTGCACAACCGCAACTTGATCTTTACTTCAACTACCGGGTGAACCCGGCTGATATAAAGGAAAAACTTAAAGTTGAAGTTGAGAGTAAGGAAGCCTCCTATGATGTGATCACGACCAATGCCGATAATCGTATCAGCATCCGCATCAATGGAATCAAAACAGAAGATAAGGACTACGCCGTAAGCGTAAAGCTGGCCAAGGGCCTTAAACCAACCGTTGGCACCAACAGTACTGCCGACCCGATTACCACATCGCTTTCCATCCCTTCACCTTACGTGCTCACCATCCTTGCATCAGAAGCCGAGCACGATGGCACAGAAGGTGTCATCCGGGTAAGCACGAGTCAGCAATTGGGAAATGAAAATGCAAAGAATTTTATCAGCTTTGAGCCTGCAGTAGCATTTACGGTTGAAAATACCGAAACAGGTTTCGTGATCCGCAGCGATAAGTTTGATATGGAGCGGAGTTATACGCTTACCGTTAAAAAGGGGCTGCGTGGCCGGCTGGGCGGAGTACTGAAAGAAGATTATAGCAATAGTGTTGCCTTTGGTGAACTGGAAGCCGGTATCAATTTTACGAATAATAAAGCGGTATATCTTTCCCGCCAGGGCGGACGTAACCTTGAGGTGCGTATTACCAATGTGCCCAAAGTAAAACTGGTGATCTCAAAAATATATGAGAACAACCTGCTCATGGCACAACGCTATGGCTATTATCCGCAGGAAACACGGCAGGCCAGCAATGGCTACGAAGAAGAATATGGGTATGACGATTATTATGGAAGCGATGCCATGCTGGGTGATGTAGTATACGAAAAGGAGATTGATACCCGCTCTTTGCCCCGCTCTGCCGGTGGGCGACTCCTCAATCTTTCTTCGTTCGAAGACCGTCTGCCTGATTTTAAAGGCATTTATCATGTAATGATCCGCTCCACCGAAGATTACTGGGTAAGAGACAGCCGTTTTATTTCCGTATCTGATCTGGGGTTGATAGCCAAGGAAGGGCAGGATAAGATTATGGTATTCGTCAACTCTATCAAGACCTCGCAGGCTATAGCAGGTGTAAATGTCGCCGTCTACGCCAGCAACAATCAGCTGATAGGAACAGGCGCTGCCGATGCCAATGGAGTAGCAGAAGTAGCGTATACCAAAAAAGATTTTACCGGATTTAAACCGGCCATGATCATTGCCAAAACAGCAGAAGACTTCAACTATCTGCCTTTTCAGAATACACGTGTCAATACATCGCGCTTTGATGTGGGGGGGAAACGCAATAACCCATCGGGCCTCGATGCATTTGTGTATGCTGAGCGCGACATCTATCGACCTGGCGAACGCATCAACTTTTCGGTAATTGTACGCGACAGGCAATGGAATGTGCCTGGAGATATGCCCTTGAAATTCCGGTTCCTGATGCCTAACGGAAAAGAGCTGAAGTCGTTTCGCAAAAATCTTAATGAGCAGGGCTCTGCCGAAGGTAATATCGACCTGGCCACCTCAGTTATTACAGGAAGTTATACACTGGAAGTATACACTTCTTCTGATGTGCTGCTGACGGCCGAGCGTTTTTCCGTAGAAGAATTTGTGCCCGATCGTATCCGTGTTAACAGTAAGCTGAGCAGTGCAGCCGCGCGCCCGGGCGAGTCATTGCAACTGTCGATCAATGCTATGAATTTCTTTGGTCCGCCTGCTGCCAACCGCAATTATGAAACAGAAGTACAGGTGCGCCAGCGCTCCTTTAACCCGGAACAATTCCCTCAATATAACTTCACGCTTGCCAACCAGCAATCATTTGGCGACAAGATTGTGGAGGAAGGAAAAACGGATGCAGAGGGTAATGCTACATTCACATATAAGGTGCCCGATACCTATCTCGATAAAGGAAGACTGCAGGCTACTTTTTATACAACCGTATTTGATGAAACAGGCAGACCGGTAAGCCGGGCTGCCAGCGCCGATATCTTTACTCAGGATGTGTTTTTTGGCATTCAGGAAGACTGGTACTATTACTATCCGCTCAATCAGGCAGTGAAGTTTCCGCTGGTGGCGGTGAGTAAGGATGGTAAGGCGATCAATGCAACGGCCCGGGTGGAAGTGATCAAACATGAATATCGCACCGTGCTGGCGAAGAGCGGCAGCTACTTCCGTTACGAATCGCAGCAGGATGATAAAATGATGACCGAAAGCCAGATGGCGGTGGGAACCAACACGGTGTTTTCCTATATACCCCGCTCACCCGGCAATTATGAGTTGCGTGTTTACCGGCCAGGGTCCAATACATATGTAAGCCGTAGCTTCTACAGCTATGGTAGCTGGGGCGGTGACAACAATTCGTTTGAAGTGAGCAATGAGGGTAATATTGAGATTTCGCTGGAAAAGAAATCTTATTATGCGGGCGAATCCGTCAAGGCATTGTTCAAGACTCCGTTTAGCGGTCGTATGCTGGTAACTGTAGAGACAGATCACGTGGTGTCGTATCAGTATGTAGAGGTTAGCAATCGTACCGCATCACTCGATCTGAAACTAACTGGCGAGCATGTGCCCAATGCATATATAACAGCCACGCTCATAAAGCCACATGAGTTGTCTGATATCCCACTTACGGTGGCTCATGGATTCCAGAATGTGAAGGTGGAAGAAAAGAGCCGCCATATTGATGTGTCTATTGCGGCTGCTAAAAGCGTCCGGTCCCGTACCAAACAAAAGATAAAAGTAAAGGCAGCACCGGGCAGCATGGTCACCCTTGCTGCGGTTGATAATGGTGTATTGCAGGTGAGTGACTTTAAAACACCTGATCCTTACGGATATTTTTATCAGAAAAAAGCGCTGCAGGTAAATGCATTTGACCTGTATCCATTACTGTTTGCAGAAGTGCGTGCCAAACTGAGCAGTACCGGTGGTGATGGTGAGATGGATATGATGAAACGGGTGAATCCCATGCCGGCCAAACGAGTCAAGGTAGTAAGTTACTGGAGTGGTATGCGTAAGGCAAATGGAAGTGGCGAAGCCGAATTTGATGTGGAGATACCTGCATTCAGCGGCGAGATCAGGATGATGGCTGTATCCTACAAGGGCAATAGCTTTGGTGCCGGCGAATCGGTCATGACAGTAGCCGACCCCATTGTGATCAGCAGTGCTTTGCCACGTTTCCTGAGCCCGGGCGATACGGTGTCGATGCCGGTAACACTTAGCAATACAACAGATAAAGCCGCTACGGTAACAGCTACCCTTAAAACGGAGGGTGCTGTAAAAGCGCTGGGCGGAGTTACACAATCGATCAGCCTGCCGGCAAAGAGTGAAGGCCGTGCAAACTTCCAGCTCGTAGCCAGTACAGGTATCGGAATAGGTAATGTGCAGGTGCAGGTAAGCGGACTTGGTGAAAAATTTGAGGAGGCTAATGAGATTTCGGTTCGTCCTCCGTCTACTTTGCAAAAACGCTCTGGTAGCGGGTCTATTGCCGGCGGGGCAAGTCAGAAACTGAATATTAACCTGCAGGAGTTTATGCCGGGCAGTACCAGCTACAGTCTGGTGGTGAGTCGCTCGCCTGTACTCGAGTGGGGCGATCAGTTGCGTTACCTGGTGCAATACCCATATGGATGTACAGAGCAGACTATTTCGGCCGCATTCCCGCAATTGTATTATGGGGATATGGCCGATCTTATGCAACTCAATAGCCAGGGCAAGGTCAATGCCAACAGTAATGTGCTGGAGGCGATTCGTAAGATTAAGATGCGCCAGTTGTACTCGGGCGCTGTTACACTATGGGATGGTGAGGGTAAGGAAGACTGGTGGACGACTATTTATGCCGCTCATTTCCTCCTCGAAGCGCGTAAAGCCGGGTTTGATGTAGACAACAGCCTGCTCGAAACCATGCTCAGCTATATCAACTTCCGGCTGAAGAATAAGGAATTGATCAGCTACACCTACAACCGCGATCAGAATAAGAAGATTGCACCCAAGGAGGTGGCCTATAGCCTTTATGTACTGGCTGTAGCCGGCCGCAGCAATGTGGCTACGATGAACTATTATAAAGCCAATCAATCGGTGCTGGCGCTCGACAGCCGATATCTGCTGGCCGCAGCATATGCCACAGCTGGCGATAAGAAATCATTTGCCAGTCTGCTGCCTGCAGCATTTGAAGGAGAGGTGTCGGTTGCTCAGACGGGAGGCAGTTATTATTCCGATGTGCGGGATGAAGCTATAGCGCTTAATATGCTGCTGGATGTTGACCCCGGCAATAAACAGGTGCCATTGATGGTAAAACACGTGAGCGACAAACTAAAGGGACGCCGCTGGCTGAGTACCCAGGAGCGTGCATTTGCCTTCCTGGCCTTAGGTAAAAATGCACGTAGCGTTAAGAATTCTACCGCCACCGCAGAGATCAAGGTGGATGGTAAAACCGTGGCCCGTGTAGAAAACGGACAGTGGCGTGGCGATCAGGCAATCCTTAAAGGCGGAAACATAGAAATTACTACAAAAGGCACCGGGCCTGTTTATTACTACTGGCAGTCTGAAGGTATCAGCAGCACGGGTTCTTATATAGAAGAAGACAGCTATATCAAAGTAAGGAAACGTTTCTATGACCGATATGGCAGCCCTATCAATGGCAACTCATTTAAGCAGAATGAGCTTGTAATCGTAGGCATCACGCTGGAACGTACGTTTAACACAACGATCGAAAATATAGTAATCACCGATCTGCTGCCGGCCGGCTTCGAAATCGAAAATCCACGCACGCGCGAAATACCTGGTATGGACTGGATCAAAGATGCCAGCACACCCACAGCGCTGGATATACGAGACGACAGGATACATTTCTTCGTAGATGCCTATAACAATAAGCAGACTTATTACTATGCTGTACGTGCAGTATCGCCCGGGCAATATAAAATGGGACCCGTGAGTGCCGATGCCATGTACAATGGCGAGTATCATAGTTACAATGGTGCGGGTGTGATCAGGATTACACAGTAAGAGGCGAATTTCATCAGGATATAATGAAAACAGCCGTGGGTGACCACGGCTGTTTTTTTATTTCAGAAGATGAAAAGATTAAGAAACACTTTGCTTGCTGGCAGAAATGGTTACTACCGGTATATGCGATGCATAAGACAATAACCGGTTGGTAAGACGGCTCCAAAGCCCTGGCAAACGGAAGTCCTTAACGGGATTTACCATGATAAGGTCGGCATTGATACGCCTGCTGAAATCAAGTGTGCTCTTGGCCAGGTTCTTTCCTTCGAGCAGGAAGGTCTGTACGGGTACAGTAGAAATGCTTTGTACCATTTCGAGTGCATTGGCCAGTATGTTGTCTTTCTCATCAACTGTTTGGCGGAGGGAGACAAAATATACGGTTGATTTGAAAGCGCGGCCAAGCAGCGCGGCAAGGCGTATCTGGCGGAAAGGTATTTCGCCGGATACGGGTAATACAATTTTTTTGTAATGGCAAACCAGTCCGCTTGACCTCACGGCCAGTACCGGTATATATGTTTTGTTGGCCAGACGACTGATAGAAACCGCCGATATGATTCGGTGTAATACATTGAAACGAGCAAGGCCGGTTATGACCAGATCCATCTCATAGTTCTCAATATATTGCTGCAGCTGTTTGGACCGGCTGCCTGTAAGCACGCTTATCTCCATCCTGCCTTCGCCGCATAATTGCTGGCTGTAGGCATCACGCAATTGTTCCAGGCGCCTGAAAGCAGTTTCGGCACTATACTGGCGCATAAGTGACCGGCGTTTTCCTGCTACATAAACCAGGTGGATATTACAATTGAAACTGTTTGACAGTTCAATCGCTTTGGTGATGGCCCAGCGGTTTTTGCTGGTGAAGTCAACCGGTACCAGGATGTTATAAAGTTTGTTAGACATAGGCATCCGTTTTAGTTGTTTTTATTATTGTTTCCGGCAGTAGTAATTTACCAAGTTTTGATCATGCAAGAGCCAGCAGCGGTTCAAAATTTCTTTGTTTAATACTTTTAAAAGCTATTTTTTCCAGCATTTCATCGGTTGCACAAAAGGCAATGCCTTTTCCGGCGTGAGCGATCATACACCGGTCGTCTTTGCTGTCGCCCACCGCAATCACATTTTTCAGTTTCACATTATATTGTTCACACACATGTTGCAAGGCGTTGGTTTTGCAGAAGCTATGTCCGCAAATGCTTTCCGGCGAGCCGAAAAAATAGGAGGGCAGGTTGACTTCGCCGGTAGCTTTTCCTTCAAAGAATTCCAGCTGATGGGCTACAGAAAAGTCAGCGCCAATCTGCTGTTTAACATAATTAGTAATAAGCGTATAGCTGTGACTGATGATGCCCACCAGGTATCCTTTTTCTTTATAGACTTTTACCATTTCACGGATATTTTCTGCCATTTGCATATTGCTGATTACATGCAGTAATTCGTCCATGGTTCTGTTCTTCAGCAGCAGTCCAATCCGTTTGGTGAGAATGATGGGATCTTTTTCATTGAACCGTAATTCGTCAAGTTTGCTGCTGAAGCCGAATTCGGCAGCACATACATTGATAAAACGATCGGTGAGGATAGTGTCGTCCATATCCAGCACAATCATCTTGTGATAGGCAGAAAGGTTTTCACGCAGCGCATTATTCATCTCACGCTGAATGGTCTCCAGTGAGTTTACACTCTCCAGCGAGAATTCGTTACTGTTGTGCCGCTGGGCCCGACTCAGAATAGCGCGCGATACTTCGCGGCTCATTTTACCAAGTGCTTCCCATGGCTTGCTCTTATTTTCAATATAGCCAATATTGACTTCAGCCACACGGGCCTTCATGAGGTACATATCTATCAGGATGCCGATATCCACTCCATAGTCGTTGAAGAATTCAATTTTCTGGAAATAGTTTTTTTTACCGGCGATCATCCCGCTTAAGGGTTGAGCAAAGTGTGCAAGTCCCGGAAAGAGTATGGTGAGCAGTGGTTTTGCCACCAGCTCTGTTACACGACCGGCATTGCGGGCAAAGGAACCTTTTACAAAATCGGCTTCATCGTTGATAAGCGGAGAAACGAGTTTGTGAATGGATTGATCCGGATACGGATCAATGTCTGCATCGAGAAATACCACCATGTCATTGGTAGTGGCATCAATACCTTCCTTCATGGAAATGCCTTTACCCCTGGTAGCACTTATCAATACACGGGCACCGGCTTCGCGGGCCAGTTCAACCGTATTGTCATCGGAGGTGTCGTCAACAACAATTATTTCAGAAACCAGCGGCTCCGACTGACAGAACCGGATAACTGACACAATTGTATTGGCTTCATTCAGCGCAGGTATAATAACCGTTACCATGAATTCCTCCTGGGTTTAGTGAAAAAATTGGGGCTAAAACCGACACACGGGGTCAAACAGACACCTTTTTTAGTCAAACATCGGGCCTAATATCTTCAAACATCCTATCATGCAGGTGGGCCCTGAAAGCCCGAAGCTAAGGATAATCAACCGGGTGGCACATTGGAATTAGATTAGAAAGTAATTTATTAACATTCAATTAATTAGAGGTTAATTTTTACCGCCAAAATGGCGTATGATGACGGGGTATATTTATTAGCATAAAATGAGATATAACTGCGGCGGAATGATGGGGTAAAAAATCAGCATATTGCTGGTATATCGGTCAGGAATCGAAGATGGCCGATCGGATAAAGAAGTTCGGCGATCGGCCGCAAAAGGAGATTTTCCGCCTCCTATTTTCGAATAAAAAACATGGAAACAGTAATGAATGAACTGAAACAGCAGGTAGAAAAACAGCGCAGGTTATTAAGGCGCTATATGTATATTGGCAGCCTGTTGATTGCAACTTTTTTTTCTTTTCTTCTTTTATCTTTCAGGGATACAGACAATGCGCGTGTACTGCGTGCACGAGGATTAGTGATCGTAGACGAACAGGGGAGAGACCGTATCCTGATTGGAGTTCCCTTCCCGCATAGCAATCAGCGTATTCGTACCGATTTTGAAAAAAGCAAAGCGGCCTGGGGCTGGAGGTTTGGTGGCAAGTTTGACTGGTATAAGACTAATAAGAGTATTGATGCAAGTGGTGCGGGCATGGTAATACTGGATGAAAAAGGACATGACCGTCTCACCATTGGAGCCCCTGCACCAAGTAGTTGGATCGGGCGTATTGCCCCGCTTACGGGCATGACAATTAATGATGATGAGGGAAGTGAGCGGGCTGGTTTTGGGTTGATGAAAAATGAAAATTTTAACCGTGTGGTGCTGGGCCTCGATCACGCCACCGGGTATGAGGCCGCTACCATGGCAGTAATAGAGGACGGCTCTACCTCTATCCGGCTGAATGATCCGCAGAATAATAACCGGTTGCAATTGCTGAACGACAGGGGTTTGCTGAGTGAACGGGAGTCGTTGCCGCCTTATATGTCGGGCATGGTATTAAAAGATGAAAACGGCAATACAAAATCCCTGCTTGACGCCACGCCGCTTAAACCTGTTTGGTTATTAAAGGATACGCTCCGATAGTATCAAAAAGATTTGCTGTGATGTAACGGTAAAGGGATTTTAATTAAAAAAACGAATAAGGAGAGTAGTATGTTTCAGAACAGAAAGATGATATGGCTGCATGTGCTTTACTGGCTTCTGGCCCTGGTAGATTTTATGTTTATCTCCAACTGGTTTGCCCAACAGGGAGGCTCTGTATATTACCAGGATAATGGTCTGCAGGTACATCCGCTGTTATATCATTTTATCTCACACGCTCCCACTATTATTCTCACTGCAATTTTCTTTTACCTGCATCTGCTGATTGTGATCCCGCATTTTTTTGAACGGAAAAAATATATACAGTATGGACTGGCAGTAGTGGTAACTATTGCCGGTTTGTACCTGCCATTGCGCTATCTTATTGAAGAGCATTTTTATAAATGGATAGGAGGGTCGGGCCTTTCCGCTACTAATATGCTTTACTGGAGTACAGACAGCAGTGCTTACATTCTCCGTTATTGTTTTGTGGCGGTAGCGTATTACCTAACCTGGCGCTGGCTCACCAACGAAAAGGAAACCCAGGAACTGCGATCTGCCAGGCTGGCTACAGAACTGGCTTTTCTGAAAAGTCAGTTGAATCCACACTTTCTTTTTAATACCTTAAGTAATATCCATTCGCTGGCATATACGGGGTCGTCACAAACAGCTCCGGCTGTTTTGAAATTGTCTGATATGATGCGGTATATGCTTTATGATAGTGACGCAACAGAGGTAGATCTCGAAGAGGAACTGAATTATCTGCGAAACTATATAGACCTGCAGCAAATGCGCTTCGGTACAGGAACAAGTGTTGTTGAGTTGCAGATCACCGGCAATACGGCAGGAGGCCGGCTGGCTCCTTTGCTGCTGGTACCATTCGTAGAGAATATATTTAAGCATGGGAATCTGGGAACTGGTCAGACGGCTGCGATTATAATTGAAAGCGAGCCGCATAAGCTTAGTTTTTACGCAAAGAATAAAGTGGCGCAACAGGGTACGGATACCGCATCGGGTATAGGCATTGCCAATACGCGCAGGCGACTGGCATTGCTGTATCCGCATCGGCATTTACTTGATATCCGGCAAAAAGATGATATTTATGAAGTGCGCCTGGTTATAACCTTCCCTTATGCCTGACATGACTCATACCACCACGATAGTTATTGTAGACGACGAACCATTGCAGCATCAGGTGCTGGCTGATTATGTAGCCCGTACGCCGGGGTTATTGTTGCAGGCAGCATTTACTGATCCGCAGGAAGCCCTGGCTTTTTTGCGTACACAACCGGCCGATCTGTTGCTGCTCGATGTGCAGATGCCTCTACTCAGCGGATTTCAGTTGCTTGATCTGATAGGGCCGCGTATGCAGGTGATTATTACTTCGGCTTATCCGGAATTTGCATTAATCGGATATGAATACAATGTGGTGGATTACCTGCTTAAGCCTGTTTCGTATGAGCGTTTCTTAAAGGCAGTCGGGAAAATAAAACCGGCGCATTCAAACAGACCGTCACTCGCAGCGCCACCTGGTTATCTGTTTGTGAAGTCGGGATTTAAGCTGGTGAAAGTGGCGCTCGACGAGGTGTTGTACATAGAGGCCATGAAGGATTATGCGGCTATAATGACAGAAGGTGAAAAAGTAATGAGCCTGGTATCGCTCAATACTCTGGAGAAGAAGTTGCCGGGGGAACGGTTTGTACGCATTCATAAATCCTATATTGTGCCATTGGATAAGATCAGGGCTATTGATAAAAACAGTGTATGGGTAGGGAAACTGGAGTTGCCTATTGGCAGTACGTACCGCGATATTTTTTTGCAACGGATCAGGGAAATGGGTATTGAATGATATAATAAAAAAAGTCCTGCATTGCAGGACTTTTGCTTGGTATGAAACGAGTTCAGGAGATTAATAGTCGTTGCTATAACCGCCACGGTCACGATAACCGCCACCGCCTTTGTTGTAGCCGCCGCCGCCGCCTTTTTTAAAGCCGCCGCCGCCACCGCCGCCGAAGCTTCTTTTCTTGAAGCCACCGCCGCCGCCGCCTTCAGGCTTGGGCCGGCTTTCGTTCACAACGATGTTGCGACCGTCAACTTCTGTACCATTCAGTGCAGCGATAGCTGCCTGAGCCTGGTCATCGTTAGGCATTTCTACAAAGCCGAAGCCTTTGCTGCGGTTTGTGAATTTGTCCTGCACGATTTTGGCAGAAGATACTTCGCCATGAGAGGCGAAAAGGTTCATCAGGTCCTGGTCTTTCAGGTTCCAACTGAGGTTTCCTACGTAAATGTTCATTTTGAGAAGTTTAAAAAAATAAAAGTGCTAACAGTAGAGAATACCTGTGAACATTTACTGGTTTTTCGAAACGTTCAGGACTTCTGGAACTGTACAGAACACCAAATCACTACGAAAATAGCGGATTTTTTTTGAGATAGGTCAAAATTTTTAAGGAAAGCCTTATCTGGAGCGGGTTTCAGCCTCTAAACGGCTGATTTTAAAGGGAAAACCCGGAGTAAAAACAACAAAAAACCCCTCCGGAGAGGGGTTTGAGTTATTTGGAACGATGCAGATTACTCGGCTACAACTTCAAATTCGAGCTCAGTATTGTGACCGTTGCCGAAATCGATAGTGGCTTTGTAAGTGCCCAGTTCTTTCACTTCATCTACGATTTGAATCTTACGACGGTCAATATCGTAACCACGCTGCTCACGGATAGCACGGCTGATCTGAAGAGAAGTTACGCTACCGAAAATCTTACCGGAAGTTCCGGTTTTAGCACCGAGTTTCAGCGGAGCCTCTTTCAGTTTAGCGATAACGCTGTTGATTTCTGCCAGCATTTTCTCTTCTTTCTTGCGTACCTGCTTCAGGCGCTCTTCGAGCTGGGCCCGGTTGCTGGGACTGTTTTCTACAGCCAGCTGACGGGGCAGCAGATAGTTACGGGCATAACCATTCTTTACCTTCACCACTTCGTTTACACCACCCAGATTATCTACGTCTTTAATTAAGATTACTTCCATTGTTTTCTTTTTTTTCACTTACCGCTTCCCAGTGTCATTTATTGTAAATGGTCACTGTCCCTGGTTGAATAAAACCAGGTTAGGGTGAGTGGAGCTTATTTTAAAAGATCTGTTACGTAAGGCAGCAGAGCCATCTGGCGGGCTTTTTTCACCGCGTCAGATACTTTACGCTGATATTTCAGGCTGTTGCCTGTAAGACGGCGAGGCAGCAATTTGCCCTGCTCGTTCAGGAACTTTTTCAGGAATTCCACATCTTTATAGTCGATGTAACGGATGCCATATTTCTTGAAGCGGCAGAATTTCTTAACACGCTTGTCGCTCTTAATGGCGGTCAGGTATTTGATTTCGTTCTTTGCCATGTCTTAAGCCTCCACTGCTTTTTCTGTTCCAGTTTTTACACCACTTCTCTTTTTGGCATTGTACTCGACGGCGTATTTATCGAGTTTAGTGCAAAGGTGACGGAGCACGCTCTCGTCACGCAGAAGCTGGATTTTCAGCTTCTCGTTGAAGTCGGATGGCGCAGAATATTCCAGCACCCAATAAAGACCAGTAGTCTTTTTCTGGATCGGATACGCCAGTGATTTCAGTCCCCAGGGGTTTTCAGCTACTACAGAGCCGCCGAATTCGGCAATCAAACCTGCATATTTTTTTTGTGCAGCTTTGAACTCATCGTCGCTGAGTACAGGGGTAAAAATCACCATCAATTCGTAATTGTTCATTTACCTCTTTTTTGTTTTAAAAAATTCGATTTCGTCCCAATGGGTCCCCATCGGTAAAGACAGGGAAATCTGCGAATACAGATTTGGGGCGGCAAAGATAGGAGTTTAGGCCCATATGTGGAAATACGAGAAGAACTGAATATGAGCAGGCTGGCGGCCTCACCGGATGAGCTGAGGAGTGTTGGTATAATTAATTGAAAATGAAATAAATGCGGTTTGTTCTTCTTGGTTCATCGTATAAAAGTCGGTTTTTTACAAAAAAAGCGGGAGCCGCCAGGGCTCCCGCTTTATGATAGCTTCCTAAACTGGTTAGAGTTTAATTTTTAAGAGTGTACAATACTCCCGGTCATTACCCTGGCTTATTTCTACTATATAAATGCCGGTCTGGTAATTGTTGCCGATACGCACAGTTTGACCCGGAGCCAGATTGGTTTTCTGCTCCACCACTTTACCCAGAATATTAAATACACGCATATTGATCGTGCCATTCGGATTACCACCCCGCAGCGCAATATTGAAATAATTGAGCGAAGGATTGGGTGCAATCGTCATCGCCAGCGGCGGATAACTTACCACATTGCAGGAGCCCAACTGATCGCCATGCGAGAGGTGATCGGCCACGGCCGACTGATTGACCTGCTGTGTACTGTTCTGTGTGCCGGGCTTATGACAGATTACTACCTTACCCGGCTGACCTGTTACACGTACATCTTTTACCGCAATGGATTTGCTGGCAGTAGCCTGACAGCCATTGGCATCGGTAACGGTTACTGTATAAGAACTGGCGGTGGTTGGGCTAACCGTGGCCGAGGCTGTAGTGGAAGAATTGCCTGTCCACTGATAACTGTAACCGGGTGTGCCACCGGTGACCTGTGCCATCAGCGTGATAGAACCGGCAGGGGTATAGCCTATATAGACTGTATTGGCAGCTGTACCGCCGGGCAGTGCAAATGCATCGGGAATGACTACCGCAGGCTTCGGTGCTACAACAACCTGTGTAGTGCAGCTAACGCTATTGCCCCAGGTATCGGTAGCTGTCCAGGTAATGGTGCTGCTGCCGGGCAGGAAGGCACCACTGGCATCGTTGCCGCTGCCGCTGCGCTCCGTAGCGCCCGTAATCACATAGCTGTATGCTACCATGTCGCAGTCGTCGGTAGCCGTAAATACAGGAATGGTATAATTGCCTGATTCGTTAATGCAAAGCGGTGAAACAACCGGACAGGTTGTTACTACCGGCGCAGTTGTATTGGCAAAACGATAACGGGTAAATACAGGATAGTGATCAGATGTGGTGTTGGCATAATTGGTGATCAGATTGGCCACATCGTTGAGTACACTCGCAGTGGCCGGCATATAATAGCCCTGCATTTCATTTGATACCACTACATGGTCAATCATGTCGTTGTAGCTGGCCGTTGATTTTTTTCCGGCGAGGCTAAGGGGCAATGTGAGCGGCGAATAATTTGTAGCATCGCTTACAAACGAGTTCCACGAAGTGGTGGTAAATCCTGCTGTAATCGATACATCCAGATCATCGTTGAAATCGCCCAGTATGATGATATTATCGCTGGAGTAGGTTGTGTTGAGCAGACTGTACAGGGCATCGGCACCATTCTTACGCCGGTCGTACGAAGTAGCTGTTGGCGAAGTATTGGCTTTGGCATGCACCAGCACAAACCGCACTTTTTGTGTCACACAGTTAAGTGTCACATCAGCTGTCATCATATAAGGGAATCGCCCACTTGACCAGTAATTGTAATTGGGATTGCTGAGATCATCAGCAGTATTGATGCCGGCAGACAGTAAGGGTTCTGCTGTAATATTGCTGAGTACAGAAGTCTTATATACAAATGCGAGTTTCTGTGCTTCGCTCAACGGGCCTGCAGTACTGGAGTTGGGATTGGTATGCGAACCAAAATTACTGATTACATACGCATATCCGGGCATTTGGCTTACCACACTGGCCAGCCTGTTTTCATCTACTACTTCTACAAGACCATATACATCAGCATCGAGATTTTGCAGAATAGCTTTTACATTTTGCTCCTGCTGTGCATCATTCACAGGACCATTGGATGCACTGCCGAACCACTCTACGTTCCAGTTTACTACTTCGAGTGTAGTAAGCGGGTTGATACTGCTGCCCTTCAGGTTGATGGTGCCGTTGAGGCTGCCTGTGCTGACAGTAATAGTGCCTTCAAAATTCTGATTGTTCTGGTTGGGTGCAAACCGTACCAGGGGATGCAGGGTAATGTTATTGGCTTCGGCCTGGGTATAACTGATACTGGAGCTAAAGCTGCCACCATCTTTTGAAAGCAGGAAGTTGCTGCTGGCAACAAGTGTTACTCCTTCTGTAAGGTCATTGCCGGTAAAGCTGAATGGCTTGTCTGCAGTAGAGCCGTCGGCCACAAAAGCAAACTGGATATCTGTAGAACCCAGTGTCAGGCTTGGGGCAGGCGGCACAGGCGAATTGATGAGGCTGATATCATCAAGTGTCCAGCGGGCACCATCATCATCGGTGCTGGTATAAACAAAGGCAATATGTACATTGGACTGTTTGAATGCAGCCAGGTTGACGTCGGCAGAAAGCGTCCATATATTGGAAGCCTGCTGCGGGAATTTACCGTTAATATCTGTCCAGGTTGCATTGGCCGGATCGCCACCGGTATAATCTGTTGACACTTTCAGATGTAATGGCAGGCCATTAAAAGCTGTACGGCTCCAGAAGCTGAGCAGGGGATAAGTAGTGTTGCTGAGATCAAATGATGGAGAGATGAGCCAGTCTACGTTCGGCACATTGGTGCCTCCTGAGAAACCATTTATCTGTACGGCATTGGGGAAAGCGGCTGTGCCTGCCGGTGCATTGGGGTCGCGGCCAAAGCTGGTACAGGCCCAGGTAATGGCGCCGGTACTGCTGTATTGGGTAAAGCCGTCTGTAAGCGCGCTGGTGCAGGTATTGAAATTGGCGCTGTAGAAAATAGTACCGGTCTGGAATGCCCAGGTAGCCGGGTTTGTAATGCCTGCAAAATCATTGCCTGCCATGTCTTTTACCAATCCTGCATCAGCAGTCACATAGAAAGATGTATTTACAGCCAGCGAGGAGACAGGTACAGACAAAGTATTGCCGTTTAAGACAACCGCTGCATTAGTAACATCAATGCTGAATACCGTGCTGTTGTCGCCTGACTTGCGGAGTTGCAGCAGGCCACTGCCTTTTACTACCTGCTCATTAAAGGTAATGCTGAGTGTGGTATTGGTGGGCACATCGCTGCTGCCATTGGCAGGAGCCAGTGTGGTAAAGCCCGGCGCAGTGAGATCGGATGGGTTGGCTTCGATTGTAAAATCATCGATACCCAGTCCATGATCAGCACCACTGTGGTCTATATCTTCCCAGCGAATCATGATTTCATCACCTGCAGGTATATTAAGACCATTGATAGTATAACTGATGAGTACAGCATTGGTACCAATTACATTGCCATCGAGGGTGGCTGCTGTGGTTCCGGTAACAGGGCTTGTGAAATTAAGTTCGCTTACGGGAGTCCAGCTGCCGGCGGCAAGCGAAGTGACGCTTGTGGCTGACTGGTAGGTAAAGTTCACTGTTTGGGCACTGGCATTGCCACCATTGCGCCATTGCTCGCCGGTATAGCTGATCTTAAGTGCGGTGATTGTGGTGCCGGTATTGTTTTTGAAACGGGCACCGTAGAAAATAGTACCGGTGCTGCCGCTGCCTACTGATCCAAGTGCACGTTCTGTGCTGCCGGTACTGCCAAAGCTATACAACGCACCGGCATTACTGCTGCCGTTTGCGGCATTGTATGTAGTCCGGGTCGCATACCATCCCGGTATGGTGCTGTTGTCGGTCCAGATATTGCCCGTGCCTGCTGATGCCAGTGTGTTGAAATGCTGACTGTAAGAGGTTACCAGTGGCAGGGCAGCTGGTATATCATCGTCTGCAAGATCAATGCTGGAAGCGGCATTGCTGATTACGTAACCATTATTGACAGTTAGCAGGGTTATGCTGATCGTTTTGGCCGGTTCTGCAATAGCATCATCTGTTACAGCCAGTGTAACCGTGCCACTGTTTTGTCCTTCGGCAATAGTGAGGTTGCCGTTTAATGCATCTGTATAATCTGCATTCAGTGTGGCTGTTCCGCCCAGGCTATAGGTAATGGTTACTCCTCCGGCAGGGGCTGCAGCCGATAAGGTTATAGTGAAGCTGCCATTAGTGGCAGGCTCTGCTGCGTTGCTGCCCGCGCTTACGCTGGCAGTGGGAGCGGGATTGGCAGCTGTAGTTACAGATCCGGCCAGGGGAGTAACAATATTATAGCAGGGGCCGGTATTCTTGTAAGCAAATACAGTGATATAATAAGTGGTAGCTGCATTAAGTCCCGATGCGCTAAAGCTGGTTGTATTGCCAACGGCTGCTACTGTAGCATTGCCGAGCGTACTGCCTGCAGAGAAGGAGGCTCCGTTGCCCGGAGTCTGGCTCAGCGTCGCAGCTGTACTGATGAGTACGAGATAACCGTCTGCATCTGCAGCGGCGGTAAAGCTTCCATCGATACTGGTAATGGCAGGAGTAAGAGTAAGTGCCGTAGCCTGACCTGAAGGAGCAGTGCAGGCAGCACAGGATTGAAGGGGAGAAGCGCTGTTGCGCGGATTGGGGGCACCCGTTGCAAAATCCAGCGAATTGGTATTATTGTCGGTGCAACCATTATTTGCTCTCAATACTGCAAGCGTATTGGAAGGAGCGGGTGTGGCAGCAGTGCCTTCAAAACAATTGGCCGTGTTGCCGAAACCAACAAGGTCTATCACAGTACCCGGGCAACTGCCAGTAAGTGCAGTATTGTTATTTACAAGGGCTACTTTGCCGGCTGTGCCACTCATGTTAATACTGCCGGAAGCATCGGGTGTGGGCAGCGGAGTGGTGCCGCCTGTACCTGCACCCTCCTGTACCAGGTAATAACCGCCGGCAGGAATAGTGCCGGAAAGAGTGGTTACCTGCCAGCTGGTTCCCGTAGCGCTGGCATATTGTACCGACCATCCGGTTACATTCACCGCCTCGGAGCCACGGTTAAAAAGTTCAATAAAGTCGTTGGTATAAGTGGCGCCGCTATTGCCGCCGCCGCCATATACCTGGCTGATGACGACCTGTGCATCCGCTCTGCTTAGCAGAAATGAAAAAAGGAAAAGAAAAATTCCTGAGTAGATTTTTCTCATATGCTGTTTGGTTTAGTAGAAATGTGCTGTGCTATCAGATCCGGGCCTTACCGGTGATGGTTTTTTAGAGGAGCTGGCGGGTTGGTTAACTAAGCTAAGGAAAAACAACATTCAAAAAAGAAGTGTTGTCGTTTTTGTTTGCACAGTAAAACTACGCGAAGCATTTATCGGATTATGCCGGTAACAGTAATATAATATCAACCGTCGGTGCGGTTTTTTGCAGGCGGTTAAGGGTAAAATATTATTGCGACGCCTTTACATCAACTACGCGAAGCTGAAGGCTTTTTGATCCGTTCCATTCATTTTCATCCAGCTTATATACAATATCTACAGGCTGACCGTTTTGGAGTAATGCATACTTATCGGCCATGCCAAATCCGATACCATTAAATACTGTTTCGCCCTGGCGTACTGAAAAACGAAGATGTTGCTCTTTTACAATTTTTGAAAAGCCGCTATCTGTTACACGCCGGGTTATAAAAACAGGCCGCATGTTTTCGGGACCAAAAGGCTCCATTTGTGTGAGTATGCGATAAAAGGTCCAGTTGATGTCGGAGAAATCAATCTCTGCATCTATGACGATCTCGGGTATCAGCAGTTGCGGGTCGATGGTAGCGGATACGATTTCCTCAAATTTTTGGCGAAAGGCATCTACCTGCTGTATTTCAAGGGTCATACCGGCTGCGGCAAAGTGACCACCATAGCCGAGCAGCAGATCACGGCAGGCATGAATCGCTTCGTACAGATTGAAACCGGGGACGCTGCGTGCGCTGCCCGCAACATAGTCGCCCGAGTTGGTAAGGATGATGGTAGGCCGGTAGTATTGTTCAATTACACGCGACGCTACAATGCCCACTACTCCCTTATGCCAGTGAGGCTGATACAATACAGTAGACCGGGTATTGTGCCACGCAGGGGTATTTTCAATTAAAGAAATGGCTTCCTGTGTGGTTTGCAGATCGGCCTCTTTGCGGTCAGAATTATCATTGTGCAGCATTTCTGCATAATGCAATGCTTCTTCAAAGCTTTCGGCAATAAAAAGCTGTACGGCTTTGGAGGCATCATCCATGCGGCCGGCTGCATTTACGCGCGGCGCAATCATGAATACAAGATTGTTGATGAATAATTCTTTCTGAAGGCCGCTCAGGTGCGCAAGGGCTTTAATACCATGGTTGGGCTGGCGGTTTGCTTTTTGCAGACCGTGAAAAGCCAGTATCCTGTTTTCGCCTGTGATGGGTACAATGTCGGCCGCTATAGCGGTAGCTACCAGATCGAGATATTCCCACACACAGTCTGCTGCCAGTTCCAGTTTTTCTGCAAGAGCCATCATCAGTTTGAATCCAACTCCGCAGCCGCATAATTCTTTATATGGGTAAGAGCAGTCTTTTTGTTTTGGATTCAGGATAGCCACAGCCGGGGGCAGTTCGGCATCGGGCAGGTGGTGGTCACATACAATAAAATCAATTCCCAGACTTTTGGCATAGGCAATCAGTTCTACCGATTTGATACCGCAGTCGAGCGATACGATGAGTGAATAGCCGTTTTCGTTGGCAAAGTCAATACCGGCTCTGCTTATGCCATATCCTTCGCGGTAGCGGTGCGGAATGTAAAAGCCCAGCGGGGAATGTATTTTTTTAAGAAATGAATAAAAGCTGGCAACAGCGGTGGTGCCATCTACATCGTAGTCGCCAAATACCAGCACAGCTTCTTTCTTTTGAAATGCGAGTAGCAGCCTGTTCACCGCTTTGTGCATGTCTTTCATGAGCCATGGGCTGTGCAACTGATCCAGTTGCGGGCGAAAAAATGCGCGGGCACTGTCAAAATCGTTAATCCCTCTTTGCGTCAGCAGCTGACAGAGGATGCGGTGAATGCCCAGTGTTTCCTGCAGGCCGATTGCAGCAGTTTCGTTGAAGGGTAATACCGACCATCTCTTTTCCATACACCAATCCTTTTACAAATGAGTCAATCGGGCATAGCCTGCAGGGGCTGCCCATTTTATTAATACTTCCGGTCGGTTACATAGCTTACCAGGTCTTCGAGCCCTTTCCGGATGTCTGATTCCGGAAATTGTGCCAGTATATCAAGGGCTTCCTGTTTGTAGGCATTCATTTTTTCGATCGTATAGGCAATGCCTCCGGCTTCTTTTACCCGGTCTATTACCCAGTTTACACGCTCGCGGTCCTGGTTTTTATTTTTGAGAACGTAGATGATCTCCCTGCGGGTAGCTTTATCTATAGTATTAAGGGTATAGATAAGGGGCAGTGTCAGTTTTTTTTCTTTTATATCGTTGCCGGTGGGCTTACCCACATTCTCGCTGGAATAATCGAAAAGATCGTCTTTTATCTGGAATGCGATACCCGCTTTTTCACCGAATAAGCGCATTTTTTCGGTCAGTTCCAGGTTTTGGCTGGCCGACCAGGCTCCGGCGGCACAGGCAGATGCCAGCAATGAGGCGGTCTTATTACGGATGATTTCGAAATAAATATCTTCTTTCAGGTTGAGGGAGCGTGCTTTTTCGAGTTGAAGCAATTCGCCCTCGCTCATTTTACGGACTGCATCTGACAGGATATGTAATACCTGGTGGTCATTATGATCGAGTGAAAGCAGTAGTCCTTTGGCCAGTAAGTAATCGCCAATGAGCACATTGGCTTTTGCTTTCCAGAGGGCGTATGTAGAAAAAAAACCACGGCGTTCCATGCTGTCGTCTACCACATCGTCGTGTACCAGTGTGGCAGTATGTAGTAGTTCTACGAGGGAGGCTGCCCGGTAGCTGGGATCGGTAACGGGACCCAGCAATTTGGCAGAAAGCAGCACAAACATGGGACGCAGCTGTTTGCCTTTACGCTTGACAATGAAGCGCATGATACGATCCAGCAGGGGTGTCTGGCTGCGGACCGCTTCGCGGAACCGCGACTCAAATTCCTTGAGCTCTTTTTCTATCAGGTGGACGGGAAGGGTCATAAAAGCGGCAATTTACGCCGCAAAAAATTAATGCCGGCCGATGCATCGAAATAGGCACTTTTTTTGACTAAGTAGTTGAAAAATAACCTCAATGACCGTAATAATTTTCACAAAAATTTGGTAATTAAGCTTCAAAGCCTATTTTTGCGTTTTATTTAGGACATTGTTTTTCGTCAAATCTTAATCCTCAGTTATGGTAAGCAAAAAGTACATGTTATTGGCGGGTTTATTCTGCCTAATGGCATCATACGGCTTAGCCCAGGTGAAAACGGGTGGCAGTTATGATCCCTCTGATTCTTCGGTGGTTCCGAGCAAACGTATGCCACAGCATACCGAGTTTCTCAACGGAACATATAATTTTCCTGCAAAACCCCGCAACCAATGGGAAATTGGTATTAAGGGTGGCGCTACCACCATCAGCGGCGACGTACCTGCTGTATTTCCCACTCCTGCCTTCGGCTTACATGTAAGAAAGGCTTTTGGTTATGTATTCTCTATGCGTTTGGAATACCTGAATGGTACTGCCAAAGGTCTGGCCTGGAGATACACAGAAAATATTAATAAGAACACGCCATGGATGGCTGCAGGTTATACTGACCCTTATGCCGGTGGTGATCCTGTTTTCCTGAACTACAAAACAAAACTTCAGGACCTGTCTCTCCAAGGTATTTTCACGCTCAACAACATCCGCTTTCACAAATCCAAAACCGGCATGAACATTTATGCTATCGCCGGTATAGGTGGTACTATCTACGAAACCAAAGTGAATGCTCTGGATGAAAACAATAATCCTTACAATTTCGCAAGCATTCCTCAGGGAATCTATAAAGATCGTAAAGACACCAAGAAAGCACTGAAAGATATGCTCGACAACAGCTATGAATCAGATGCCCAGAATCAGGGTGACCGTCGTCCCAAACTGTTTGGTAAGACCTTCAAACCCTCTGGTACTTTTGGTGCCGGTATCGCTTTCAAACTCAGCAACCGCCTGAACCTGGCTATTGAAGATCGTATCATCATCGTTAAAGACGATCTGCTTGATGGTCAGCAATGGCAGGAGCATCCTGGTGGCAATGCCGCTCTGTCTCCTGACTACGATTCTTACAACTACGCAACAATTGGTCTGAATATCAACCTGGGTGCTAAGTCTGTTGAGCCCCTGTGGTGGCTGAATCCGCTGGACTACGCATACAGCGAGATCCGCAACCCCCGCCTCATGAAGCTCCCCAAACCCGTTCTGCCTGATGCTGATGGTGATGGCGTAACTGATCAGTTTGACCTCGAGCAAACTCCTGCCGGTGTACCTGTTGACAGCCGTGGTGTAAGCCGCGATACAGATGGTGACGGTGTACCTGACTACAAGGATAAAGAACTCATTACCCCCACTCATTGCCAGCCGGTAGATGCTGATGGTGTTGGTAAATGCCCTGATCCTGAGTGCTGCAAAAACATTCAGCCAGTGTCTAACGATTGTGCTACCAAACTGGGAGCTCTGCCCAGCGTTACATTCAAATCAGGCTCAAACAACCTGACTGATGACGCTAAAGCTGTACTGGCTTCTGTAGCTTCCCGTATGCGCAACAACCCCGACTGTAAAGTAGTGGTTGTAGGCTACTGCTCTTCTAACAAGAAAGAACAACAGCTGAGCTGGGATCACGTAAACAAAGTAATCACTTACCTGGTAGAGAAAGAAGGTGTAAGCGCCGACCGTTTCATCTTCAATTATGGTAACGATGGTGGTGATTGCAACACAGTTGATCTCCGTGGTGCTAATGCCGGTGAAGAAGGTCCTGCTCAGGTAGCTCCTCCTCACCCCAACCTCCGCAAGAAATAAGTCATTCATATAACTTTTTGCGCCCAACCCCCGCATTTGCGGGGGTTGTTTTTTATAGCCAGGAATCCGATTGGTAGAGCTAGCGTGTTGATTTATCGTGTTTTATCAAAACCTTAACGCAGTCGCCTTGGCGTCCTATCTTTTTTATCCAAGATTTGCCCCTTATCTATTAACTTTGCACACCCTTATGCGTTTTATACCCGTTATTATTGTGGCATTCCTGCTGGGCAGCTGTGGCAAAAAGAGCATTACGAAAGTGCTTAAAAGCCCTGACCCTGAGTATAAATTGCGGATGGCAGAGAAGTACTACGTGCAAAAAAAATACAACAAAGCCCAGGTATTATATGAAGATGTAATGCCTTATTATAAACCCCGGGCCGAGTTTCAGGATATTTATTATAAATACGCCTATTGCGCCTATTACCAGCATGACTATCCCAATGCGGAAAATCTCTTTAAGACCTATATGGAGATATTCCCCAATAGTCCTAAAGGCGAAGAGGTGGATTATATGCGGGCATATACCTTTTATAAGCAATCGCCCAAGCCTGAGCTGGATCAGACCAATACGATCAAAGCCATGGGTATGATGCAGGTATTTATTAATACCCACCCGGGTTCTGAACGTATCAAAGATGCTAACGGTATTATTGATATCTGCAGAAATAAACTCGAGACAAAAGACTATAAGGGAGCCAAATTGTATTATGATATTGGTCAGTTCAGGGCTGCAGGTGTGGCATTTACCTCTTTACTCAACAGCTTCCCTGATTCAGAACGTGCAGATGAATACAAATTGATGATAATCCGGTCTTATTTCCGTTTTGCCGAAATGAGTATCGAAGACAAAAAAATCCAGCGTTTTGAGCAGGTGATTGATGAGTGCCACGAGTTTGTGGACCGCTATCCTGATAGCAAATACCGGAAAGAAGCAGAAGATTTCTTAAATTTATCGCAAACTAATATTAAAAAAATAAAGGATGAGCAAGCTAAGACGTCAGCTTAGTGCTGGCATTGCCAACAATGTGGAAACAAAGAACCTGGAAGATATCCGTAAAAAAACGGGTAACTTGTATGAGTCCATTGCCGTTGTGGCCAAGCGGGCTAACCAGATCAATATTTCCCTGAAGGAAGAGTTGCATAACAAACTCGATGAATTTGCCAGTCATACAGACAGCCTGGAAGAAATTCATGAGAATAAAGAGCAGATTGAGATTTCACGTGCCTACGAGCGTATGCCCAATCCTGCCCTGCTGGCTACCCAGGAGTTTATGGAAGACAAAGTGTATTTCCGCAAAGGCCAGGATCAGCTGTTTGATTAATCCTGCCAATCATCATACTGGAAGCGATCCATTGCGGATCGCTTTTTTTATGTGCGGGGGCATCAGCTCTTTCCAAATGATGCCTTTACTGGTTATAAATGGTATTTTTGGTCTATGTCACTAAATGGAAAAAAGATACTGCTGGGAATTACCGGCAGCATTGCGGCCTATAAATCGATTACACTGGTTCGCCTGCTTGTAAAAGAAGGGGCTGAGGTAAAAGTAGTGATCACTCCTTCTGCACGCGATTTTGTGTCATCGCTTACCCTGTCTACCCTTAGCCGCAACCCGGTTGTTTCCGACCTTTCTGACGGGCAAAGCTGGTCTAATCACGTAATGCTGGGCCGCTGGGCCGACCTGATGCTGATTGCTCCGGCCAGTTGTAACTCAATAGCCCGGATGGCACAGGGACTTTGCGACAACATGCTGCTGGCTACTTATCTTTCTGCCACCTGCCCCGTGTGGCTGGCTCCGGCAATGGATGAGGATATGTGGCATCATCCCGCTACAAGGGCAAACCTCGAACGCCTGCAGCATTACGGAAATCGCATATTGCCTGTAGGGCGCGGCGATCTGGCGAGCGGACTGGTGGGAGAGGGCCGTATGGCTGAGCCGGAAGACCTGCTGGAAATGATTCGGGGCTATTTTCTGTCTGCCCAGTCACTGAAAGGAAGGAAAGCGCTGGTTACAGCCGGCCCTACATACGAAGCTATTGATCCCGTACGTTTTATAGGCAACCATTCTTCGGGTAAGATGGGCGTGGCCCTGGCAGCCGAGCTGCAGCGCAGAGGAGCGGAAGTAACCCTGGTACTGGGACCGTCAACAGTGCCTGTTCCTGCGGCATTGCATGAGCTGATCCGCGTTACCAGTGCCGAAGAAATGTATGAAGCCTGTGCAAGCGTATTTCCAAAAATGGATATTGCTGTAATGGCCGCAGCCGTGGCCGATTACCGGCCAGCATCCATAGCCGGAGAAAAGATCAAGAAAAAAGAGCAGGAACTGGAACTTACATTGACCCGCACGCGCGATATACTGGGTAGTCTGGGAAACCAAAAGAGAAAAGAGCAGGTGCTGGTAGGGTTTGCCCTGGAGACGAATAATGAAGAAGCACATGCCCGTGAAAAACTGGAGAAAAAAAATGCAGATATGATTGTCCTCAATTCGCTTCGCGACAGCGGAGCCGGTTTTGGATATGATACTAATAAAGTAACCCTATTGCTGAGGAATGGCGAAACAAAAACGTTTCAGACCAAAAGCAAAAACGAGGTGGCTGCCGATATCATTGATACTATAACCGCTAATTTGCTATGATGCGTAAACATATTTATCTGTTACTGTTGCTTGTACTGGTTTTTGCCAGGCCCCGGGCTCAGGAATTGCAGGCCCGGATTACCGTGCTTACCAGCAAGATCAGTACACAAACAGATAAAAAAATCTTTCAAACACTTCAGGCAGGTCTCACCACCTTTCTGAATACCCGCAAGTGGACAAAAGACGCTTTTTTGCCCAATGAAAAAATCAATTGCAACTTCCTGCTTAATGTAGAGCAGGAGCTGGGGAATAATATTTTTAAAGCCCGCCTGACGGTACAGGCAGCCCGTCCCGTATATGGTACTATGTACGATTCGCCCATGATCAATTATGTTGACGATAATGTGGTATTTCGTTACCAGGAGTTTCAGCCGATCGAGTTTAATGAGAACCGTGTACAGGGCAATGATCCCGTTGCCGCCAACCTTACTGCCGTACTCGCCTATTATGTAAACATTATCCTGGGTTTTGACTATGCCTCTTTTTCATTGCGGGGCGGTGATCCTTATTTTCAGAAGGCCTGGAATATTGTCAACAATGCGCCTGAAAGCCGCGATATCACCGGATGGAAATCGTTTGAAAGTCAGCGCAACCGCTACTGGCTGGCCGAGAACCTTAATAACAATCGTTTTGCGCAGGTGCATGAGGCCGTATATTCCTATTACCGCTCGGGTATGGATTTGTTTTTTGATAATGCAGATGAAGGACGCACCGGTGTATTGAATGCCATTACCTTTCTCTCGAATATCAATAAGGAAAATCCTAATTCCATGATCATCCAGTTTTTCTTTCAGGGACGTAGCGGAGAACTGGTAAAAGTATTTAGTAAAGCCGATACCGATCTTCGTACCAGGGCTCAGGAAATGCTGAGCAAACTGGATTTAACCAATGCAGCCGCGTATAAAGAATTGAAATGAGAATCTCCCTTTGTGTCGTTAGTATATGTCTGTGCATGATGGCCTGTAACCGCGGTCCTAAAGTGCCTAAAGGTGTATTGCAGCCAGATAAGATGGAGGATGTGTTGTGGGATATGATTCAGACAGGTGAGTTTCTGAGCGGATATGTATTATACCGCGATACGAACATCAATGCAGTGCTGGAAAGTCAGCGCTGGTACGAGAAAGTATATTCCTTTCATCAGATCAGCAAAGAAGATTTCAAACGCAGTTATAACTGGTACCGCGATCATCCGGATATGATGAAGCGTATTCTGGATTCTTTATCTGTCAGAAAAGATCCCGAGCCAACTCCTGCTGCTGTTGCCAAAGACAGTTCGTCCACATCGTCTCCTGATACAGCCCGTTTACGAAAAGATACCACATCAAAAATGCCGGGTTCGATCAGGGTCGAAACACCGGGCAGCATTATATTACGGGATAGTATAAAGGAAAGACGGAAACGCGCCCTGCAAAAACAAAACTGATTTCTGTCAGTTTCCCTTTCAGGTTTCCTAATTTTACCGCACAATTGTATTGCCGATGAATAAAGTAGTGGCTTCAGCAGATGAAGCAATTCACGACATTAAAGACGGTGCTGTACTCCTGCTCGGAGGTTTTGGCCTCTGTGGTATCCCCGAAAATTGTATTGCGGCACTGGTTCGTAAAGGCGTAAGTGGCCTTACCTGTATTTCCAATAATGCCGGTGTCGATGATTTCGGTATCGGGCTCATGCTTCAGCACAAGCAGGTTAAAAAAATGATTTCCTCCTATGTAGGTGAAAATGCCGAGTTTGAACGGCAACTGCTCAGTGGCGAGCTGGAAGTAGAATTGATACCGCAGGGTACACTGGCCACGCGCTGCCTGGCTGCGGGCTATGGTATTCCTGCGTTCTTTACACCTGCAGGAGTGGGTACCGAAGTAGCTGCCGGAAAGGAGCAGCGTCGCTTTGGTGATAAGGACTACCTGATGGAAATGGCATTTGATGCAGACTTTGCCCTTGTAAAAGCATGGAAGGGTGATACGGCGGGTAATCTGATCTTTCATGCCACCGCCCGCAATTTTAATCCCATGATGGCCATGGCAGGCCGTATTACCATAGCCGAAGTGGAAGAGCTGGTTCCTGCCGGCGAGCTTGAGCCCGACAGTATACATACACCGGGCATATATGTGCACCGCATTTTCAGGGGCACACAGTATGAAAAGAGAATTGAACAGCGTACGGTACGCACCAGTTGACAGAGTTTTTCATTTAGTTTATTTTATCAGTTATGGCATTAACCAAAGAGCAAATTGCCCAACGTATAGCGCGTGAATTGCGCAACGGCTATTATGTAAATCTTGGTATAGGCATCCCAACCCTGGTCGCCAATTACATTCCCGAAGGAGTGGAAGTGGTTCTGCAAAGTGAAAATGGCCTGCTGGGTATGGGCCCATTCCCGCTGGCCGGCACCGAAGACCCCGATCTGATCAATGCCGGTAAGCAAACGATTACTACCGTGCCCGGCTCTGCTTTTTTCGACTCGGCGCTCAGCTTTGGAATGATCCGTGCCGGAAAAGTAGACCTCACTGTACTGGGAGCCATGGAGGTGAGTGAACAGGGTGATATTGCCAACTGGAAAATTCCGGGTAAAATGGTAAAGGGAATGGGCGGTGCTATGGACCTGGTTGCAAGTGCCCGTCATATCATCGTGGCTATGATGCATACGAATCCGAAGGGCGAGAGTAAGCTGCTGCCTCAATGTACCTTACCGCTTACGGGAGTGCGTTGTGTGAAAAAGATTGTCTCAGATCTTGCCGTGCTGGATGTATTGCCCGAAGGCGGATTCAGATTGCTGGAGCGTGCTCCGGGGGTAAGTGTGGATGAAATAAAGCAAAAGACGGCGGGCAGACTGGTGATTGAAGGGGAAGTGCCGGAGATAAGGTGCTGATGTGATTGATGTGCTGATGTGATTAATGTGCTGATGTGCTAATGAAGAGAGATTTGAAGATTTGAAAATTTGATGATTTGAAGATGGGAAAGCAATGTGCTAATATGCTAATGTGTGGAATGTGCTAATACTTAGCATACCCCTTAAACCCCTTAAACTCTTTATACCCTTTATACTTTTACACCCACCTTCTAATCGATCAGGTTGTTTTTTACAGCAAAAAACACCAGGCCGGCTGTATTCTTGCTGCCGAAACGTTCCATCAGGCGGTCTTTGATCGCTTCTACGGTGCGCGGACTTATTTCCATCTTCTGGGCTATTTCCTGTGCAGTAAATTCCATGCAGATAAAACGCAACACATCTCTTTCCTTATCGCTCAGCGTTATCTCATTGTTGAGCGAAGGCACCACTTTTTGGCGGGAGTGTGATTTCTTCAGCAGAATGCGGTTGACAAAGTTGTTGAGATAGTATCCTTTTTCAGATACTTCCATGATGGCCCTGCGGATCTCCTGCGGTTCAGCATTTTTGAGCAGGTAACCATTGGCGCCATTTTCCATCAGGTGATAGACAAAACGCTCGTCTTCGTACATACTAAGCACCAATACCTTTATGCCGGGAAACTGTTTGCTGATTACTTTGGTGGTTTCAATACCGTCTTTGCCGGGCATACGAAGATCCATCAGCACAACATCAGGTTCTGACTCGGGTAATCCCTGCAGCAATTCTTCTCCGTTTTCGGCTTCCTGTACAAATTTGATATTGGTAAAAGGCCGAAGCGAAAGGATCACACCTTTGCGAAATATTTTATGGTCATCAGCAATTGCTACTTTGATCATTCCCATAGATTCAGATGAAAGATAAAATTAGCAAATTAAACCCAACTACTGGTAGGGCTCATCTTTGGGCAGTTCAATGGTGACCTTGTAATAGGTCTGAGAAATATCTTTTTCGAAATATATACTGCCTTGTACTACACGGAGGCGGCTACTGATATTTTTCAATCCAAGTCCGATATTGCTTTTGTTGAGCTTGTCGAAATCGGCCTGTACCAGTCCACGTCCGTCATGATGAATACGCAAATAGAATTTATCGCCGTGTACATTTTGGGTAAGGTGGATAAAACTGGAACTACTGTGTTTTAGAATATTATTGACCAGTTCCTGTACAATACGGAATACCACCAGTTCTTTTTCGGGTTTTAACCGCTCGCGGTAATCGTGGAACCGGCTGCTTGCATTCATAGTACCCGAGCCGCTGATCTTTTGAAACAGATCATTTACGGCAGACTCCAGGCCGAAATTTTTCAGCGTGGGAGGCATCAGGCTGTGGCTGATATTACGTACCAGCTGAATGGTATCATCAATGATCTGGCGGGCCTGAAAAATAGATTGCAGTTGGGTGGCCTTATCCTGGTTGACCAGGTTTTCGTTCAGGTATAAGCGTGCTGTGGCGAGCAGGGGCCCTGCATCATCGTGCAGGTCGGCCGCCAGGCGTTGACGTTCTTCTTCCTGCAGTTTGATTGAGGCAGTAAGAAGGATCTTTTGTTGCTCCTCTTCCATTTTTTGCAGGGTACGCTGATAGCGGCTCACCTTGCGCTGGTGAAAGATGATGAACATTACAAGGCCTACAGTGAGCACCAACATCCCCATGGTGCCTATAAAAAGCACTGAGGAAACTCCTGACTGGTTGGTGGCTTGAAGGAAAAACATAATGGGTAGTACAGTTCTTTATCTAACATCCAGGTCCAAAAACGGAATGGATGATGGCGGGTTTTTAGGTTTAGGTTGTCTATAACAGATGATCATGGCTATGGCGAAAAATATGTTTTTCAGGATATAGAAAATATCAATCAGGACGGCGAATTTTCTTCCTTCTCCCGGAGCCAGTTGATTGGCGTAAAGATAAATAAAGAAAGATCCCGATAAATATAGCATAAACCCGATCACCACCCAGAATCTGTAATTGTAATTGATGTAAGAATCTTTAATGAGGTTGCTCATTTCAAAAAGTAAATAGAAAGAAAAGCTGAGGATGAGCAGGGTCTCCACACCAATAGGAATGGAATCGATACGGCTTCGCTTGGCTGTAAAGAAGTAAAATGCCAGAAAGGTGATGAATGCCAGCGAAAACAGCAGGATGATCCGGCGCATGATCTTATTGCGTACACTCAGCCAGATAAATCCGGAAAAGCATATATATTCAAAAAAGGTAAGAAAGCTGTTGTAATAACGGCTGGCATCGGGTGGCAGCGATTCGAGGGTAGTAAATAACAGGTCGCCCAAAATACTTACGGAGCAGTAAGCAAAAATGATCCAAAGTCCTTTTTCGCTGCGTAATTTGCCGATAAACAGAAGGAAAAGTGCGAAGGGTAGGTAGTCCGCGTAACCAGATATATATGAAAAAAGGTTTTCTATGACTTTGGATTTTACCCAAATATAGAAAACCAATTAAAGATTTGAAAGAATTGGAACTTATTTGTTGAACCAATCTTCTACGATCAGAACTGAATCCCAATCGATTTGTCTTTTGCCTAACCTTTTCATAACAGTAACGTTTTTTTTGAATTCTTGAATCGATTCTGACCCAAAATTTGTGCATACCGGCAGGTTATTCCATAGGGGGAAACACGGAAGGTGGCATACAAATCGCCTGAAATGCAAGCTGGTAAAGGACTTCAGGGAAATTACCTCGTAGATAATCTATCTAAAAATGGGGATTTTCCCTGGTGTTTTACCGTAATTTTACGGTCGTAAAAATAGGTAAACTTACCAGGATTTTTTACTTTTTTTCCTGGGTTATGCACAGCTGTGGATAAACGGAGAGGGAGAAAAACAAAAAAGAAGTTGATTGACACTGGATTTCGCAACGGTTCTTCAAGGAATACTGGAAATCATGTTATGGACGGTTTTCCCGGGTTGAGCGGGTTGGGATATTGGATGATGAGGGGGCTGATCCTCGTCAATCAACTTATAACAAATATAACCCCGTCTCACTACCGCCACAAGAGCAATTGTGCGGACTTCCGGAAAGATGGTATTTACGGCCACAATCGTAGCCTTACCAGCCGGTAGCCGGGTAATGATACGAATGGGGCAGGAAGTTGGATGACCGGAAGGATAACAGCGTGCGGGCCGGTCAAAATTTTGAATGTGAAGCAAATAAGACGCGCAAAAAAAACTACATTTGGCATCGGAAAATCACCCGGTTCCGCTAATACGGGCTAAAACCTGACTACTCATGAGCATGCAGCAGATTAAAGTGGCCATTGCAGACGACCACAAGATATTTCGGGACGGTATCCGCATGGCGCTGAAGGATAAAGAATATCTCAAAATCCTCTGGGAAGCCGAGGACGGAAAAGACCTGATGCATAAACTTCAACTCAAGGTGCCGGACGTAATCCTTATGGACATCCGGATGCCTGAAGTGGATGGTATCAATGCTATAAGCATGATCCGTAAAGAGTATGAAGCCGTTAAGATCATTGTCCTCACCATGTACGACGACCAGGAGATGATCACCAAGATGATGGAAATGGGTGCCAATGCCTATCTCACCAAAACCACTGACCCCGAAGAGATCTACCAGGCCATCCTGACCTGCATGAACGACGATTTCTATTTCAACGAGCTGGTGAATAAAGCAGTTCTTCTCAAACTGCAACATAAAAAGACAGTACGCCAGTTTTATCCCAATCCGATAAAACTTTCTGAAAAGGAGATCCGCATCCTGCGTCTTATTGCAGAAGACAAGACAACGGAAGAGATTTCCAAAGAAGTATTCCTGAGTCCCCGTACCATCGAAACCATCCGGCAGAACATGAAGCAGAAGGTAGGAGCCAAAACCATTGCCGGTCTGGTTATGTATGCTATGCGCAATAAGATTTTAGAATAATCAATTATCATACTGCCTCTCCCTTTCAACCACCTGTGCTATGAGCAATCCGGGTACTTTATTTGATGGCCTTTATAAAGATCTGTGGCGGAAAATAGTGCCCGAAGCGCTTACACAGGTTGAACTGGAGTTTATTCTGCAGGTTACTGGGCTTGAACCCGGCGATGCAGTACTCGACCTCATGTGCGGTTATGGCCGGCATACACTTGGCCTGGCGCAGAAAGGAATCCAGCTTACCGCCATTGACAGCGCGCCGGAGTATGTGGAAGAAATCAGGCAGGCGGCAGGTGATTCTTTACCGGTAACAGCACTTGCTGCCAGGGTAGAAGACCTGGAGCTGGCTCAGTCTTTCGATGCTGTTATCTGTATGGGCAACAGCATTTCTTCGCTCAATAAAGAACAGACGCTTATCCTTTTTCAAAAAGTAGCGCAGTACCTCAAACCAGGATCTGTGTTTGTACTCAATACCTGGATGCTTACTGAAATCATAAGTCATAAGATCAAAGAGCATGAGTGGTTTCATATCGGCGAATACAAATACCTCCTGGAAAATAAATTTCACCTCTTCCCCACACGTCTCGAAACAACGCACACCATCATTACAAAAGATGGACAGATGGAGGAGAAAAACGATACTGACTTCATTTTTTCCATTGCTGAATTCAGCGAAATGCTGAAACAAACCGGCCTGACCCTTAAACAGGTTTTCAGCACTCCGCGCAAGCGGCCCTTTAACCTCGGCGATGAGTATGCGTATCTGCTCGCAGTGAAAGAAGAAGTTTAAAAAGTATAAAGGTTTAAAAGTTTAAAGGGGTTAAGGCGTATAAAGAGTTTAAAGAGTGCTGTACTAAGCAGGCTATTCGTATCATGCCACATAGGCACATTCCCACAATAGCATATTTAGCACATTGCTTTCCCATCTTCAAATCATCAAATTTTCAAATCTCTCTTCATTAGCACATTCCTCACATCAGCACACCAGCACATTAAAATAAAAGTGGCTGACAGATCGTGTCTGCCAGCCACTGCTCAACCGTCCATTGTTGAATATTATTGCTTCGCTACACGCTCTGTAGCTATGATACCGTTTTGTCCAACCAGTTGCACCAGGTAGATGCCTTTGCTGAGTGAAGCAGCTTCTGCGATTGTTACGCTGTTGTAACCAGTGCTGATAGCGGCGGTTTTAGTAAGCTGAACCTGGCCGGCCATATTGAGCACCCGGATGCTGATTGTCTCACGGGTAGCAGACTGGTAGCTGATGCTGAACTGGCTGCTGAAAGGGTTGGGGGTTGTCTGAACTTTGATACCGTTTTTGTTGCCAAAACGTACCACACGTGTTTCAGACAGTTTCTCAGCACCGGTAGGCTCGATAGCGCGGATGCGGTAGTATACTGCAGCTGCCTGTGTATTTACCTGTTTGTCTTCGTAACGATAGTTGTTGGTAGTAGTGGCAGCCATAGTCTGAATTACAGAGAAATTATTACCATCGTAGCTGCGCTCGATTTCAAACTGGGTGCCATTGTCCTGCTCAGAAGACCAGGTAAGTACAGGAATATTGTTGGCTACGTTTACAAGGAAGTAGTTCCATTTTACAGGAAGGATGATCTCAGAACGGTAAGCCAGACCGCAGGAAGGGTATGCGCTGATCGTATCAGGGGCAGAGAAAGCGCGGTATACCACATTTTTACGCACATTACCAGACTGGTAATCGAAGATTGTGTTGTTATTGAGGCGGGTTACATCATATACATACAGTGTATCTGCTGTTGTACCATTCGTACCTACATTGCCTTTATTGATTTTAGTAGTGCCGGTAAAGTAGAAATAACCTTTACCGTTTACAGTGCCGTTATTTTCAAAATCGGCACTCTTTACGCGACCGGTAGCTGTGCTGGTAAAAGTACCGCTGTTAATAAATACAGCGTTATTGCGGGCACTGGTCACCCAAAACAGACCATTATTCGTAAAAGTAGTACCGTTATTGATTTCCACACCGTTGTCGATTACTGTGCGGCAGTCATTGGCAAAATTGCCACCAGATACGGTAAGTTTACCAGCTGTATATAATTTACCGGCATTGCTGATACGTGCGTTGTTGAATTCCAGATTGCCGCTCACTTCAATCACGTTATTGTTAGTGAGGTTAGAGCTGCTGCCCATATACATCGTGCTTTGGGCCTTGATGACGCCATCGTTTACCAGGTTGCTGCTGTTGAAGTCTACAGCACCTTTGAGGACGAGCAGGGCGCCATAAGCGTTAACGAATGTAGCATTACCACCCAGGTAAGTTTTACCGTTGATAGTGGTTTTACCATAATTGCTGATCGTAAAACGTGCAGACTGTCCGTCGAGGGCAGGCAGTGTTGCCTGACCTCGTACTATAATAGTACCCTGGAAGTAGCCAAAATTGCTGGGAGAGAAGCTAGCGCCCTCAGCCACAGTGATTTTGCCACCTTGTTGCCAGCTGTTTATTGAACCGGTAAAGGTACCAGACTTGATGAAGAGGCTATCGCCGTTGTTGATAGTGTAAGAAGAATTGCTGCCATTGTCTACATAAGTACGCTGTGCGCTGGCAGAGAAACTAATAGTAATAACTAAGAGTAAAAGGGTAGAAATACGGATCATGTTGTTTTCACTTAGGGTTGAATTAATCGGGTATCGTTGGGATCGGATCTGATTACGAAGAAATCTTTCGATGTGTTTTACCTTGTTTCCCTCGTAATCTGACGCAAAGCTATTGCAGGAATTACGCAGATGCAATAGTAAAACTACTCACCCATTTATTATGAAAACAGCAAATATTAGTCTAATCGATTGTCTGTCATTTAATTTGAGGCAAGAAAAAGCCCGATACTTTTTTTGTATCGGGCTTTGAATTTGATTTTTATCAATAAAATCAGGCTTCTTTGCCGTGGCAGTTCTTGTACTTTTTACCACTTCCGCAGGGGCAGGGGGCATTCCTGTTGATCTTTGGAGCCACTTTTACGGGCTCCTGCCGGGGGACTTCGTTTTCATCAAACCGGTCACGCTCATTGGCTGCATAATCTTCCCCGGCAGCATCAATTTCGTCCTTATTGGCCGTCATTTTGCTGTAATCGGTCTTTTCCGGCCGGCCTTCGCGTAAAGGCACATTTTCCTGCTGCACTGGTATGCTGGCATGGCACAGGAAGGATACGATATCCTTATTTACCTCGGCATCCATATTTTTAAACTGCTGGAAAGCCTCACTTTTATAGATCACGAGCGGATCTTTCTGCTCGAGGTAAGCGTTCTGTACGCTTTGTTTGAGGTCATCCATAGCCCGGAGGTGCTCTTTCCAAGCATCATCTATCACCACCAGGGTAATTGTTTTTTCCAGAGCAGCCAGCAGCTCGGCTCCCTGTGATTGTACGGTTTTATCAAGCGGAGCCAGCACATTCAGACCTTTGCGCCCATCGGTAAAGGGTACCACCACATTTTCAATATGCTGGCCCTGTGTCTGACGGATGCCTGTAAATACAGGTATGGCCGCTTTACCTATTTCCGTTTTTTTACGGCTATAGTTTTCGCTGGCTTCCAGATAGAGTTTATCGATCAGCTGGTTGACATCACCTTTTTTGAATTCTTCCTCTGCGATCTGGGTATCAATACCAAAATTGACAATACAGGCCAGTTTGAATCCTTCATAATCAAGCTGTTCGCGGAAACCCGAAATAAGGCCTTCTGCCACCACGGCAAATGCGTTGTCGATATCGAGGGCCAGGCGCTCACCAAACAGGGCATGCTGACGTTTGCTATAAATTACGTTCCGCTGTTTGTTCATTACATCATCATACTCCAGCAGGCGTTTCCGTATCCCAAAGTTATTTTCTTCTACCTTCTTCTGGGCACGCTGAATGCTGTTGCTGATCATGCTATGCTGTATCACATCACCTTCCTTATAACCCAGTTTATCCATCAGCGAAGCAATACGCTCACTGCCAAACATCCGCATCAGGTCATCTTCGAGTGATACATAGAACTGTGAAGAACCGGGGTCGCCCTGGCGTCCGGCACGTCCACGCAGCTGGCGGTCAACCCGGCGGCTTTCGTGACGTTCCGTACCAATAATGGCCAAACCACCAGCTTCTTTTACACCGGGTCCCAGTTTGATATCCGTACCACGACCGGCCATGTTGGTGGCAATAGTCACCGCGCCGGAAAGACCGGCCTCGGCAACGATCTGTGCTTCACGGGCATGCTGTTTGGCATTGAGTACATTATGCGGAATTTTTTTCTGTGTCAGCATCCGCGCCAGCAATTCACTGATCTCTACTGAAGTAGTACCTACCAGCACGGGCCGGCCGGCATTGCGCAGGTTTTCGATCTCATCAATGACGGCCTTGTATTTTTCCCGTTTGGTTTTAAATACAAGATCCTGCCGGTCGTCGCGGATCATCTTGAGGTTGGTGGGAATCGAAACCACATCCAGTTTATAGATGCTCCAGAACTCAGCAGCTTCTGTTTCGGCTGTACCGGTCATACCACAAAGCTTGTGATACATCCGGAAATAATTTTGCAGGGTAATGGTGGCATAGGTTTGTGTAGCGGCTTCAATTTTCACACTTTCCTTTGCTTCAATAGCCTGGTGCAGACCATCTGAATAGCGGCGGCCATCGAGGATACGACCGGTTTGCTCATCCACAATTTTGATTGCACCGTCCATTACCACGTATTCCACATCTTTTTCAAAAAGGGTATAGGCTTTCAGTAATTGCTGTACGGTATGAATACGATCGGCTTTCTGCGCGTAATCGTTGAGGATAACTTCTTTCTGCTGTAGCTTTTCTTCATTACTTAATCCGGCTTTTTCGATCTCTGCGAGTTTTACACCAATATCAGGCAGCACAAAGAATTCAGCATCTTCACCGGCACGTGTGATAGTATTGAGGCCTTTATCGGTCAGGTCTACAGAGTTTTGTTTTTCATCGATGTGAAACAGCAGTTCCTCATCCACGATGCGCATATTGCGCTGCTGATCCTGCAGGTAATAGTTTTCAGCCTTCTGAAGTTTTACACGGATACCGGGTTCGCTCAGGAATTTGATCAGGGGGCCATATTTGGGAAGACCTCTGAATGCACGGAAGAGATGCAGGCCTCCTGTTTTGGGATCATCTTCTCCTTTTTCAATCAGTTTTTTGGCTTCATTGAGGCTGTAGCGTACGATACGTTCCTGCTCATGCACCAGTTGTTGAATACGGGGTTTGTGTACATGAAACTGCTGCTCATCTGCACGGGCCACAGGACCGGAAATGATCAGCGGTGTACGTGCGTCATCAATCAATACGGAGTCGACCTCATCCACCATAGCAAAATGGTGACCACGCTGTACCATTTCTTCGGCAGAGTGCACCATGTTGTCGCGCAGGTAGTCGAAACCAAATTCATTATTGGTGCCATAAGTGATATCGGCCAGGTAGGCCTTGCGGCGATCATCACTGTTGGGCTGATGTTTATCGATACAGTCTACCTGCAATCCGAGCCATTCAAAGATGGGACCATTCCATTCCTGGTCACGACGGGCGAGGTAATCGTTTACTGTTACAATATGCACGCCTTCACCGGGCAGGGCATTGAGGTAAGCGGGCAAGGTAGATACAAGGGTTTTACCTTCACCGGTAGCCATTTCGGAAATCTTACCCTGATGCAATACGGTACCGCCGATCAGCTGTACATCATAATGCACCATATTCCAGGTAACGGTGGCGCCTGCAGCCGTCCAGGAGTTTTTAAAATAAACTTTATCTCCATCAATACGGATATAGTCTTTTTTCACACTCAGCTGACGGTCGAGGTCGGTCGCAGTGGCTTCCACTTCCGGATTGTCTTTGAAGCGGCGGGCGGTTTCCTTGATAACGGCAAATGCTTCGGGTAATATCTTTTCCAGGATTTCTTCGATCTGTTTATTCCGGTCTTTTTTCAGTTTATCCACTTCCTGGTAGATGGCATCTTTACCCGACAGATCGCTGAAGGGGAGTGCTTCGGCCTCCTTGTTGCGGGCTTCAATGTTGCTGTCAATTTCTTTCAGGTGCTCGCGTATACGCTGGCGGAATTCCTGGGTTTTGTTACGAAGCTGATCATGGCTCAGGCTGGCAAAAGAGGCAAAATGCTGATTGACCTGCTCCACAATGGGCAGGATTTTCTTAACATCCTTGTCTGATTTGTTGCCGCCAAACAGTTTGGAAATAATTCCGAGCATGGTTCAATATTGTTGTGTCTTATAATTATATATGCCTCTACGGGCAGTGACCGTTTCCCCTGTCAAAAAAAATGCTACAATCCTTTTAGAGTCAATTTGGCAGGATGGCAAAGATAAGGCATTGCCCAACCTGCTCATACCCTCATTTGGCAATTTCAGGGCTGGAGGGTATGGGTATTTACCGATTCTTTAACTTACTTTGCCCGCACCTCCAGTATTAACAGCTGTAATAATAGTTTGCTATGCGTTTTATCCGGTTGATATATACTGCACTTGCAGTTAGTCTGTTTTTCTTATTCGCCTGCAACAATGCTGAAATCGGCAATAGTGGGGATGTGAATCCGGATGCTGTATACATGGATTACCGGGTGGCGGGTTATAATGATGAAGAAGAGGTAACAGTAGTGCTGCAGTTTAAATATGCCGGACCTTTCGGAACAACCCTGGTGCTGGAACCGCCCAGCCAGGTGCTTTTTGATGGCGAAGCGCTTGCCGTAGACAGTTCCCGTTTTTCCGGTGCATATTATGAGATAAGGTTGCCGCTGGAGTCTTTTAAAGGCAGCCATCATATTTCCTATACCGATCTGTCGGGGAAAAAGTATGAGGAAAATTTTGAATTCCCGTTTTTCCATACGGTCGATTCATTGCCGCGTACTATACAACCTGTTGATTTTGAGTTTAAAATTGCCGGATTGGCGGAGGAAGACAGCTTGCACGTAGTGCTCACAGACACCGCCTGGGCCAGCCGGGGCATAGATACATTTCAACGGGTTGGAAAAGGGCAGCTGGTTATTCCCGGCGGGCAGCTATCGGCTCTTAGCCGTGGGCCGGTTCACCTCGAAATGGTGTGTAATAAGGACTTGCCGCTGCAGCAAACCACCCGTGAGGGCGGAAAATTGCAGCTAACCTATACCCTGAGGCACCGGTTTGAGCTCAAAGACTGATATACTGGTTGTTCCCGGCTTATCCACATAGCAGTCATTTTTATTTTTACTGCTGGAAAATTAGCCGTCTACCCATACCTTTGCCGCCGAAAATCGGCCTGTTGGCCAAACCCGTTAGCGGGTATGGGAGAATGATCCCGGTTTTTGTCTCTAACTAATTTATTTATAAACGATTAATACCTACAATGGCTGGTCAGTTAAAAGAGGTGCGTAACCGGATCAAATCGGTACAAAGCACACAGCAGATCACAAAAGCAATGAAGATGGTGAGTGCAGCCAAGCTGCGTCGTGCCCAGGATGCTATTGTGCAAATGCGTCCTTATGCCAAAAAGCTGCAGGAACTGCTCAGCAATATTGTCAGCAACAGCGAAGGTGAAGTGGGTATGAAACTGGCAGAGGAACGTCCTGTAGAAAAAGTGCTGATCATTCTGATGACCAGTGACCGCGGTCTGGCAGGTGCCTTCAATACCAATCTGATTAAACTGGCTAAATCCACTATTAATACACAATATGCCAGCCAGCTCAGAAAAGGCAATGTAACGATCTGGGGTGTTGGTAAAAAAGGATACGAGCATTTTGCCAAAAGCGGTTATCAGGCCGATGCAACCTTCAAAGATCTTTTCCTGAATCTGAGCTTTGAAAATGTACAAAAAATCTCACTGGCTGCTATGAAGGCATTTGAAGAAAAGCAGTTTGATGTAGTTGAGATTGTATACAGTCAGTTCCGCAACGCCGCCATTCAGCGTTTTGAAGTAGAGCGTTTTCTTCCCATCCCCAAAGTGGCCAAAAAAGAAGGCGACAAAAAAGCCGACTTCATTTTTGATCCCAGCAAGGAAGAACTCGTAGCCGAACTCATGCCCAAAATCCTGAACACACAATTATATAAGGCAGCTCTGGATACACATGCTTCCGAACATGGTGCCCGTATGACCGCCATGGACAAAGCAAGTGAGAATGCCAATGAAATGCTGCGCTCCCTGAAAATTTCCTATAACCGCGCCCGTCAGGCTGCCATCACCACCGAACTTACCGAGATCGTTAGTGGTGCTGCCGCGCTCCAGGGATAATACGTGGTATTGTTCAGGTACTTTAACCCCCTTCTTCAGGGGCAAAGAGATACCTAAAACCAGCTGCATCCAGACAGGTCAGTTATCCGCATTGACCCGTGGAAAATGTGAATAACCTCATTTGACCTCTTAGGTCATTATGGCTATTTTGCCAGTCCAATTCAAGTTTTTTTTGACACTGGACCTTATTCGTATAACCTGATTTTGTAGATGGAAATAACAAATCTGATACCGCATATTGAAGCGCTGGTTTTTGCAAGCGATAAGCCTCTTACCTCACTGGATATCACTGAGCTGGTAAATAATGCCTTTGGCTTCATGGAAGATAAGATCACCCTTGACCAGGTAGAATCTGCCATTGAGGGTGTGCAGGAGAAGTACAACACCGAGTTTTATCCATTCGAGCTTCGTCAGAGTGGCGGAGGCTGGCAATTCCTTACCAAAAGAGATTATCATAAAACCATTGCCCAGCTCAATGGCGATAAATTCCTGAAAAGGTTATCGGCAGCAGCACTGGAAACCCTGGCCATCATTGCATATAAACAACCGGTGACAAAGGGAGAGATCGAAGCTATCCGTGGTGTAAGCTCCGACTATGCAGTTCAGAAACTGCTCGAAAAAGAACTGATCATCATCAGTGGCCGCAATGAAAAATTGCCGGGTCACCCGCTTGTATATTGCACTTCCAAAAACTTCATGGACTACTTTGGTCTCAACTCGGCCGATGATCTTCCCAAAATCAAAGAGGTACTGGCTGAGCAACTCGTAGAGCCAACCATTATGAAGGATACTGTGCCCGGTGAAGAATCAGAAGCCGAAGGTTCGGCCGAGGGTTCGGCCGAAGAAAATACAGCCGGTCAGCCCGAAGACCTTACAGAAGGCGAACTCGTGGCTATGTCTGTTTCTGAAGACGGCGAACTGGTTGAGAAGCCGGAAGCTGACAACAACGAAGCAGAAGCCTGAGAGGCGTCACTTCTTCCATTTAATAAGTAGAGTATTAAATTAACCACAATGGTCTTAATCGGCCTGTGCTTAGTCGTGTGTAATTGATACGGCTGCTGTATCTTCGCTCACTATGTCCGCAAATTCATTATCGAACAGCCAGCTGCTGCAGGCAGCCGAACATTTTGGCACTCCACTGTACGTTTATCACGCCGAAAAAATTCAGGAACAGTACAACCGCCTTACCGCTGCCTTTAAGGATAGTAATGTGGTATTTTACTATGCCTGTAAAGCGCTTACCAATGTAAATATTCTGCGGTACATCCACTCGCTTGGCGCAAACGCAGATTGCAGTTCGATCAATGAAGTGAAGCTGGCATTATATGCAGGATTCCCCCCAGCCCGTGTATTGTATACGTCAAATGGTATCGCCTTCGATGAAATCGAAGAAGCTGTATCTCTGGGCGTAAGTGTCAATATTGACAGCCTGTCTAATCTGGAGAAATTTGGTCGTCGTTTTGGTCATAGCTATCCGGTTGGTATACGGCTTCGTCCCAATATCATGGCAGGTGGTAATATCAAGATATCTACCGGTCATGATAAAAGTAAATTCGGTATTCCCGTGGAGCAACTGCCACAGCTACTGCAACTGGTTAAAGAATTTCAGTTGAATATATCCAATCTTCATATCCATACCGGCAGCGATATAAAGGATGCCGATGTGTTTGTAAAAGGAATAGAGGTACTGTTCGATATCATTCCTCATTTTCCTGAACTGAAGTCGGTCGATCTGGGAGGAGGTTTCAAGGTGCCTTATAAAGAAGGTGATGGTGAAACCGATATGATATTGCTGGGACAAAAAGTAAAAGAAGCGTTTGATAGCCATCCTCAGGCCAGCCAGTTGCAGATATGGTTTGAGCCCGGCAAGTTTATGGTAAGTGAATGTGGTTACCTGATCACACAGGTAAATGTAATGAAGCAAACCGCTGCCACACAGTTTGTGGGTGTCAACAGCGGTTTCAATCACCTGATACGCCCCATGTTTTATGATGCGTATCATCGTATAGCAAACCTCAGTAATCCCAACGGCCAGCTCAACACCTACACCATTACCGGTAATATCTGCGAGACAGATACTTTTGCATGGGATCGTGCCTTGCCCGAAATACGTGAAGGTGATTATCTCGTTTTTTACAACGCGGGCGCTTATGGTTTTGAAATGGCGAGCAATTTCAATTCGCGTTTCAAACCTGCCGAAGTACTGGTAAAAGACGGGGAGATGCATCTCATACGCCGCAGAGATACGTTTGATGACTTGCTGCGCAATCAGCTTGAGCCGTAGTATAAGTTTAAAGGGCATAAAGAGTATAAAGGGTTTAAAGCGTAATTGTTTGTCTCTGTTTTAAAATATGTATAAGGCCCCTTTATACTCTTTAAACGCTTTAAACCCTTTATACCTTTCTAATCCGCTCTTAACAGTTTCGTCATATTGCCCTAACGCTGCCGTAACAGTGCGGGAATAGTTTCGCGCCAAATTCAACTGGCTTATGACGAAAAACGTTTCCCGTTTTTACCTGTTATCGGTATTGCTTTTCCTATCACTGGCTTCTGCCGCACAAAAAGCAGTACTGCGTATTAAAGTAAAAGACGAAGATAACCTGAACCTGCCCGGAGCTTCCATCTCTCTCGAACCGGGTGCTTACAAAGGAGTTACCAATCAGAATGGTGAGTGGGTAATAGCGGCTTTTCCTGCCGGGCATTATGAACTCCGTATTTCTTATATCGGCTATGAGACATTGACTAAATCCATCGACTTCAAGACCCAGGAACTGAATATCGATGAAACACTCAAAAGCAAAGTCGTGACAGGCCGTGAAGTAGTGGTGATGGGCGACCGGCTGAAAGGTCAGGCCAAGGCCCTCAATCAGCAAAAGAACAATTTCAATATTACCAATATCGTTTCGGCCGATCAGATCGGTCGTTTTCCCGATGCCAATGTGGGCGATGCCATGAAACGTATTCCGGGCATCACCATGCAAAATGATCAGGGCGAAGCACGTAATATCATTATCCGGGGCCTGGCTCCCGAACTGAACTCGGTGACCATGAATGGTGATCGTATTCCTTCTGCAGAAGGCGACAACCGCCGCGTACAGATGGACCTGATCCCCTCAGACATGATCCAGACTATTGAAGTAAATAAAACGCTCATGCCTGATATGGATGCTGATGCTATTGGCGGATCAGTAAACCTGGTAACACGCGCTGCGCCCAACGGTCTTCGTTTCTCTGCGACAGGCTCAGCAATTTATAATCCGATCAGAGAAAAAATGGGTTACAACGGCTCATTTATTATCGGTAACCGGTTTGCCGAAAATAAACTGGGCGTACTGCTCAATGGTTCTATCAATAGCAACCGCTACGGATCAGATGATGTGGAAGCGGTGTGGAAGCAGGACGATTTCGGGAATGTCTACACCGAAGAAATGGAAATCCGAAAATATTTTGTAGACCGTACCCGCCGCAGCATTGGTGCCACTGTTGATTATCAGTTCAACAACCGGCATTCGATTATTTTCAAAGGTCAGTACAACTGGCGCGATGACTGGGAAAACCGTCTTCGTTATACTGCTACGAATATTGAACCCGAATATGATGCCAACGACAATATCACCGGCTATGTGGGCGAGGTTCGCCGCGAGACAAAAGGTGGTCTGGGTAGTGATCGTGTTAAGAACCGCCGCCTCGAGGATCAGCGCGTACAAAGCTATAACCTGCGTGGCGAGCACCTGCTGGGTAAGGTAAAAATGGACTGGTCGGCCGGTTTCTCGCGAGCCAGCGAAGAAAGACCCAATGAGCGCTATATCAGTTTCCGCAGAAAGAATGCAGCGGTTACACTTAATAACAACGATAGCCGTTTCCCTTTGGCTGCCGATAATGTAAACCCTGACAGTTATTCACTTCGTGAAATAACGGAGCAATTTCAGGATCAGTATGAGACCGAGTGGAGTGGTAAGATCAACTGGAAATTGCCTGTAAAAGCATTCGACCAAATGGGCAATATCAAATTTGGTGCACGCCTGCGGGCTAAAAAGAAAGTACGTGACAATAACTTCTTTGAATATTCGCCGATCGGCAGCAACGAAGCTGTATTTGATAACCTGACTACGCTGCCCACTGTATTTCATAACAACGACGGATTCAATGCCGGCTCAAAATATGTTCCCGGATTGTTTGTAGATCCTAAATACCTGGGCTCCCTTAACCTTACCAACAGTTCATTGTTTGAGCAGGAAGATGTACCGGCAGAATACCTGGCGGCCAACTATGATGCCCGCGAGACCATCACAGCTGGCTACCTCATGTGGGACCAGCACCTGAGTGATAAGATAAGCTTTATTGCAGGGTTGCGCCTCGAAAACACGGCCAGCAAATACAAAGGTAATATTGTGGAAGATGAAGACGACCTGGTAGGTACACGCGAGGTGAAAAACAGCTACCTGAATGTGCTGCCCCATCTTTCTTTCCGCTTTGATCTGAGCAAGCAAACCATTCTGCGTGCTGCATGGACCAATTCTATTGCACGTCCCAATTATTACGACCTCGTACCTTATTTCGATGTGCGCCCTGGCGACGAAGAATTGTTTGTGGGAAATACCGAGCTTAAAGCTTCCCGCGCCAACAACTTTGATGTGATGCTCGAAAATTATTTCCAGAGCATCGGGGTGGTATCTGTAGGTGGTTTCTACAAAACCATCGATCAGTTTATCTATCGCTTCCGCGATGAGCAATTCAGCACGGCAAAATTTGCAACTGCTTATCCCGATGTTACACCCAATCCGATTCCCGCCGGTGCCAACTGGACGTATATTGAGCCCCGCAATGGCGACAACGTACAGGTATATGGATTCGAGGTAGGGGTGCAGCGCCAGCTCGACTTCCTGCCTGGTATCTGGAAAGGACTGGGCGTGCTGGTTAACTATACATATACCAAATCGAAAGCAAAAGGTATTTACAATTCCGATGGTGAAGTGCGTACCAACCTGCCTCTACCGGGTACTGCACCGCATATGTTTAATGCATCACTTTCATTTGAAAACAAAAAATTCCTCGCCCGCCTGTCGGCCAATTTCTCTGCCGCTTATCTGGATGAACTGGGTGGCGAGGCATTTGAAGACCGGTACTATGACCGCCAGTTTTTCCTCGATGCCAACGCTTCCTATGCAGTTACTTCACGTATCCGCATTTTCGCAGAAGCCAACAACCTTACCAATCAACCCCTGCGTTACTACCAGGGCATTAAGTCACGCACCATGCAATCGGAGTATTATCAGTCGCGCTTCAACCTTGGTGTTAAATTTGATCTGAGTAAATAATCAACAGGCTAAGAAAACCCCCTATACCGTGTGCCGGTCAATCCTAGGATGCCGGCACACATTCTTTACGATTATGGCACACTATTTTTTTTCACGTAATACGATGCTTCCGCTTGTTATGCTTGCTTTACTGGCAGCCTGCGGAAATGAGCCCAAAAAAGAAATAACTTCTGCTGCAACAGATACGCTACCGGTAAAACCTGTAGCTGTAACCGATACCGTATTCGATGACAGTGATGATCCTGCTATCTGGATCGACAGCAGTAACTTGGCCAACAGTTTTATTATTGGTACCGATAAAAACAAAGAAAACGGTGGCCTCTATGTATTTGGGTTGAATGGGAAAAAAGACAGTGCCCGTACTGTTCTGGGATTGAAACGGATGAATAATGTGGACATCGCGTATGGGTTCACTATTGGCAATAAACGGGTGGATATTGCTGTGGCTACCGAACGCGATCGCCAGCGCATCCGTGTTTTTGCCCTGCCCTCTATGCAGGTTATCGATGCAGGAGGCATACCCGTGTTTGAAGGCGAAACAGATAATCTGCCCATGGGTATTGCTCTGTATACAAGACCCGCTGATGGCGCTGTTTTCGCGATAGTAGGCCGTAAATCAGGGCCGGCAGATGGCTATCTGTATCAGTATCTTTTGCAGGAAGATAAAGCAGGACAGGTGCGTGGTACCCTGGTAAGGAAGTTTGGCCGCTACTCCGGCAAAAAAGAGATCGAATCCATTGCAGTAGATAATGAGCTTGGGTATGTGTATTACTCCGACGAGCAGGTAGGTATACGCAAATACTATGCTGATCCCGAAAAAGGAAATGAAGAGCTGGCCTTATTTGGTCAGGGACAATTCCGTGACGATAATGAAGGTATTTCTGTTTATAAGCTGGATGATAAGACCGGTTATATCCTTGTATCTGATCAGGCAGCCGGCAGATTTAATGTATATCCCCGCGAAGGAAAAGGGAATGCTGTACACCAGCATGATCTGCTGACCAGCATCCCTGTATCCACCAAAGAAAGTGATGGAAGTGATGTGACAGCAGTAAGTCTGCCGGGTTTTGAAGGCGGTTTATTTGTGGCCATGAGTACTGATAAGACATTTCAGCTCTATCGCTGGACAGATATGGCAGCAAAAGCCGGCCTCAAAGTGAAAGCAGCGAAATAAAAAAAACTTCTTACTTCTTTAATTTATCAGCAGAATGCGCGCTATGCGCATTTCTGCTTTTATAGCGGTAATGCCTCCGTGGTTTGCCCACATTGCTGAACGTGAGTGTAACCCAGGCAACAATGATCAGACCCAATACTGCCAGCAACATAGGTTATGGTTGAGGAGTAACCCGGATGAATATATCGGTCTTGGAACTGACAGGTGTACTATTACCCATCATTTCGGCCGTACCGCTCGATTCTATATGAATCTTTTTTTGTTGCAGCAATCTGGTAGCCGGATCAAGTAAAACCGTTCCGGTGCTAATACTCTTGATAGTCGTGGTCACAGTCATGCCACGCATATCGGCTTGCTGCTGGCGGCTGCTGATACCTTTAAGGCTTACAACGATCGCTGTATCCGTTATTGCGGTAAGCGTATAATCAATTGACCATTGCTCTTCCTTGTTGCTGCCGGTATGATTCCAGGTGTCGCCGATAGCAATATTGCCGGCAGGCAGTATTGCAAAGAGGCTGGGTTCATTTTTGGCAGGAGGATTGGCTACGCCCATCAGATCGCCCAGCAATCCCGTAATAAATTTAAACTGATCATCCTGTTCCGGTACGGGCATGGTGGGAGGCTGTACCATCATCGTTTTTCCAACCGTGTCGATTATGAGGTGGTAGGATTGTTTCAGCCACTCGCGTATGGGTTTGCCAAAGGCCGATTGCAGATCGGAAGATTTATCGGAGTCAAATGATTTTTTGGCGCCCATGCCATCAAATGAGAACCGGATGCCCTGTACGGTATGGTGCAGCGTGGTATTATCGGCTGTTTGATTGGATACGATAAACTGGTGTCTGGCGACCCCACTGGCCGAAAAATCGATCGATTGACCCATAGCCTGCTGGGCCATGGTGTTTTTCAGTTCTACCGATACCGCCAGGGTTTGGCCTTGTGTAAAGCCAAGTGCGCCGGTCACCGTTTGGGCTGTAACTGAGCCGGCCATCAGCAGACCCATTGCTGCAAAAAACAGGCGATTTTTTATTCCATTCATTAGCATGTTCAAATTTGACGAAACTTCTTTGAAAAAGGCTGGCTGCTGTTCAAAAATAGCGAAGCCATTTCAGTTACTTAACGAAATATTACGGTGAACTTCTTACATTTAAGTACAAAATTTTCTGCTATGCCTATCAGAATGACGGATGATCCGAAGGATTCCAATCAGCAAGACTTTAATGACGACAGCGGGGGTGGGGGCAACCGGCCCAATTTTCCCGGTGGCGGCGGAGGTCTTGGCGCATTATTACCCCTGTTGCTGGGGCTTTTTAAAGGAAAGGGAATCCTTGTACTGCTGGTATTGGTAGTAGGAGGATATTTTTTAATGGGTAAAGGCGGCGGTGGGTGTAACCTGGCCGAAGTAGCCCAGAGCGTATTTTCTCAAAGTGGCTATAGCTTTAATCCTGCTGAGTTTAATAAGGCTTCCGTATATGAAGGCCTCGAAGACGATAACAACAAAAACCCGCTGCCGGAAGCTGTCTCGCTGCTTCGTTTTGCACCCGATCGTGGCGATCAGGGGCAACAGGGGAGTTGCGTAGCCTGGAGCTGTGCTTATGGCGCCCAAACGGTACTAACCGCGGCTGCCACTAAGCAGGATCCTAACCAGATCCGGTTCAGCCCATCTTATCTTTATAACCAGATCAAACTCGATGGATGCCAGGGCTCGTACCTGCAGCGGGCCATGGAGGCGATGAGTACGAATGGAGGTGTGCCCCTGAGCGAATATGCCTATAGTGATCAGGATTGCGATCGGGAGCCTTCCTCTGCAGATAAACAAAAAGGAAAGCAAAATGTGATCCATGGGTTTTCACGCCTCACCAGTGGAGATAATATTAATAAAATCAGTGTAAGGGCCATCAAGGAACACCTGGCCAAAGATGCACCGGTAGCCATTGGTATGATGGTGGGCCAGTCATTTATGCAGGATATGATGGGGCGCGAATTATGGCAGCCTTCCGGCATGGATGCCTCACAGGTGGGCATGGGCGGTCATGCCATGTGTGTGATCGGATACGATGACCGCAAATATGGGGGCGCGTTTCAGATCATGAACAGTTGGGGGCCACAGTGGGGCAAAAATGGAGTTGCCTGGGTTAGGTATGGCGATTTTCAGAATTATGTGAAGGAAGCCTATGGTATTGACCCGCTCCCCAAGCGCACCGAAGTGGCTAATGTACCGCTGGAATGCAGCATTGGTCTGGTGAGCAACGATACCAAACAATACATCCGCCTGCGCAATGCCGGCAGCAACAACTTTCAGACAATCGAACCTATAAAAGCCGGCACACGTTTCAAGGTAGAGATCAAAAACGAAACAGAGTGTTATATCTATATTTTCGGTTCCGAAACAGATGGTTCCAGTTATGTATTGTTTCCCTATACGCCGAAACATTATCCCTATTGCGGTATCACCGGGTATCGGCTTTTTCCCAAAGACCAGTCACTCACTGCCGATTCTATCGGCACACGGGATTATATAGCCATTGTTGTGAGCAAAGAAGCACTGGACTATGACCAGCTTAACCGCACGATCAGCAGTACACCCGGTGCAAGCTATGCCGATAAGGTCAACCAGGCATTGCGCAGCATGACCATCCGCTCGGCCAGATTTAACAATACATCGGATGGCGCCATTTATTTTAAAGTAGATGCCAACGACAACAAAGCTGTAGCCAGCATTGTTGCTTTTGATAAAGTACCTTGAGAAAAAATAAATAATAAAAAACATGAATGGTAAAAGAATGATGGTAGCAGCCCTGCTGCTGATGCTGACCCAGGTAGTTTCAGCACAGGATATGGCAAAATTTAATCTGTATAAACCAACAGAAGATGGTGCCAAAGGCATTAGTGCAGCAGTGGCCGAAGCTGCCAAAAGCGGTAAGAACGTGTTTATTCAGATCGGCGGTAACTGGTGTATCTGGTGTGCCCGTTTTCATGATTTTGTAACAACCGATCCACAGCTTGATTCAGTGGTAAAAGCGAATTATGTTGTATATCACCTCAATTACAGTAAAGAAAATACCAATAGCGAGTTGCTGAAGAAGTATAAGTTTCCCCAGCGTTTTGGCTTCCCCGTATTTCTGATCCTTGATGGGAAAGGAAATTTATTGCATACGCAGAATTCAGCCTATCTCGAAAAAGACAAGAGCTATGATAAGAATAAGGTAATGGGTTTCCTGCTCGACTGGACAGTGAAGGCGCTGGACCCTGCCCAATATAAAGATCAGTAATGCCCGATCGATCCTTTGATGAGTTTGTAAGTGTAGTAAAACATCCGGTTAAATTCCGGTTGTTTTTACTTACTCGTTTGCCCAGTGCATTCTTTGCCGGCGTGCGTGTACGCACCCTCGATCACGAATCCTGTAGTGTGAGCATACCGTATAAATGGTTTTCAAAAAATCCGTTTCGCTCTACCTATTTTGCCTGCCTGGCAATGGCTGCCGAGATGAGTACCGGCGCACTGGCAATGGCTTATCTTTACAAACGAAAGCCGGCTGTATCGATGCTGGTGGTGAATGTATACGGCGATTATCACCGCAAAGCTACCGGACGCACTACCTTTACCTGCGATGACGGACTTTTGTTTAATCAGCAGATAGCTGAGGCCATTGAAACGGGCGAGTCCCGTATTGTCAAGGCCCGGTCCCTGGGCCGCAATGAAGAGGGTGAAGTAGTGGCCGAATTTTTTATAACATGGTCGTTTCGGGTTAAAAGTGCTGCGAAAGGCTGATACCCGCCGACCCCATATTGAAAACGAATGAAGATTGCTTTTCATGGTGCAGCCCGCACCGTAACAGGTTCTAAACACCTGCTCACGCTTAGAAACGGGAAAAAGATACTATTGGATTGCGGAATGTTTCAGGGAATGGGAAAAGATACAGACAGCCTGAACCGCGATTTTGGATTTGAACCCCATACGGTCGATGTAATGATTCTTTCCCATGCGCATATCGATCACTCCGGCCTTATTCCCAAACTGGTAAGTGAGGGTTTCAATGGAAAGGTTTTCTGTACACCGGCCACAGCCACCCTCTCAGAAATATTGCTGGAAGATTCCGGTGAAATACAGGAAGACGATATTAAGTTTTCCAATAAACGCAGAGCTGCCCAGCATCTGCCTCTTTTACGTCCATTATATACTGTAGATGATGCTAAAAAGGCAGTAGAGCATTTTGAGACCATTGAATATGGCCGCTGGTTTACAGTAACCGAGGGCGTGGAAGCGATGTTTACAGACGCCGGTCATATTATCGGAAGTGCCTGTGTGCACCTTCGCATCAATGAAAACGGCAAGCAGGTTCACCTCACTTTTAGTGGTGATGTAGGCCGGTACAGAGATGTGATATTGAAATCGCCCGAAGTGTTTCCTCAGGCTGATTATATTATTATCGAATCTACCTATGGCAATAGCCTGCACGATGCTGCAGACAGCACTCCGGAATTATTATTGCACTGGATCAAACGGGCATGCCTGGAGAAAAAAGGGAAACTCATTTTACCAGCCTTCAGCGTGGGCCGTACACAGGAGATTCTCTTTGCCCTCAATCAGCTGGAACTGGAAAACAGTCTGCCAGACCTGGATTATTATGTAGACAGTCCGTTGAGTATTGAGGCTACTGAAGTGGTCAAGAGTTATCCGGCTTATTTTAATAAGACTATACAGAAGATACTGCAGTCAGACAATGATCCCTTTTCATTCAAAGGATTGAAATATATAAAGACGGTTGAGCAGTCCAAATCGCTTAACTACCTGAATGGTCCGATGGTAATTATTTCTGCCAGTGGCATGGCAGATGCAGGTCGTGTAAAACACCATATTAGTAATAATATAGAAAACAGCCGCAATACCATTGTATTTACCGGTTACTGCGAGCCCCACTCACTTGGTGGCCGGCTGATGGCTGGTCACAAAGAAGTCAGCATTTTTGGTGTGGAACATCAGGTGCATGCAGAAATAGGAAGTATACGCAGCATGAGTGCGCATGGTGATTACGAAGATTTGAGTCAGTGGCTGGCCTGCCAGGATCCCCGCCAGGTAAAACAGCTGTTTCTGGTGCATGGCGAGTATGACGTGCAGCAGGAGTTTAAAAGAAGGCTGGTGCGTAAAGGATTTCAGGATGTCGTGATTCCTGAACAGCATTTTGAAATCGGACTTTCTGCAGATTAAACCTGTTAAATTAAAAGAAGAGGAAGCATAAAAAAACCGTACCAGGAAATGGTACGGTCTTCAAAATCTTTTGTGTTCAATCAGAGAGTAGAATTCTTTCTCGTAGGGATTCAGATTTTGAATGCTGATGCGGTATACCGCATCTTTTTTCGGGGTTATCCATGAATGTCCGGATCTTAAACGGGCTTCTTCTAAGGGATTTGGCTTTTACAGGGTTTCACCGGAATTGAATCGGCAGCACATGCCTCTCGGCTTTTACATCTGATATCGGTGGCTTTTCGTGTTATACTGGTCAGTTCGGCTTTCCGGGAGATAATTGGATGCAATGGATCGGTCCAGAGCGTTTGTCAAAAATTGACACTACAAAGATGCGAAGTATATATATAACATCACAGCCTTTTTCGATGATCTGCCTCAATTTATCGTTTTTTGGAAATGAGGGTACTTACTTCCCACTGATCAGTTTTTTGACAACTGCCCTGTTGGCTTTACTTACGGGCAACTCCCGCTCATCAATCAGAATTGATTGCTCTTTAATAGCTGTCACTGCCTGTTTATTAACAATGTAAGAGCGATGAATCTTTACAAAATCAGCAGCAGGCAATTCGGCAAATATGCCTTTTATTGTATGATGGCTTAAGTATTTATTCTTAGCAGTTACAAATCGTACATAATCACCCACGCTTTCTACATACAGTATTTCGTTTAGCGGCAACCTGATCAGCGATCCATTTACTTTCACAAAAATATGGTCAGCAGTAGCCGGGCCATAATGAAATGTACCCATGACTTTCTTTATAGCCTCTTCGAAACGCTGATAAGTAAATGGTTTTTTAAGAAAATCGGTTACATGATGTTCGAATGCATCATAGGCATATTCTTCTTTTCCGGTAGTGAGAATCACCTTTGGGTGATAGTTAAGCTGATCAAGTAATACAAACCCGTTGGCATCCGGCATTTCCACATCCAGAAAAACAATATCGGCCGGATGAGCCCGCAAGCTGACCAATGCTTCCTGTACAGTGCCATAAATGCCTGTCACGCGAATTTGCCCATTCCTTTCACAGCAACTTTTAAGATAGGCTGCGGCAATGGCAAGATCTTCTACTATGACACAGGATAAAATCATGTGGCAGATTTGTTGTAAGCAATCAGCCGGGATAATTCTCCTTCAAGTATTTCGGCACATTCGTCACATTGTGTCAACAGTACCTGCAATTGGTTATGTACGGCAGATAAAGGGGCCTCAGCAGCAATGGCCATCTCCAGATCTTTACAGGTTTGCTGCAGATCAGGCAAACCAATAAAACCAAAAGTGGGTTTAATCTTATGAACCGATCGTTTTAAGCCATCCATATCCTGCTTATTCCAGGCTTCGCGAACGGCAGAAAGGTCTGCAGCAAAATTTTCGTGTGCTATGCGGAAGATTTCCTGAATCCAGATATAATCGTTTCCGTATAGGGAGTATAGGTGTTTACTATCAAGACGTTTGTCGAAGATGAACAGGTCAGTGTTTTCAATCAGGGACATAGGAAAATAGAAACGTTTTTCAGGCGTTAATGATAAACAAATTAGGCATTTTTGTGCGGTTGAAAAAATCCGGAATCCAATTTGTCCAACCTTATGAGAAAACTAACTGCCGGTTTGTTACATACAATATGGCACAGCATCAGCTGCGCCGGCATAGCTCTTGCAATGTCAGATAATGAGCGTAGGGCGGTAATGCTCATGAACAGGATACTCCTGTCTGCAACCCTGGTCAATTTTGCCATGCTCGTCATCTACTTTAGTGCGGCACTTTATCTGAGTGCTTTTGTAAATGTAGCCGCCTGTTTTCTTTTCTTTGTAGCCATCTGGTTTAATCACTGGCATTTGTATAAAAGTGCAAGGGCGTTATTTGTACTTACTGTCAATCTTTTTATTGCCGGACTCAGTGTGATGGAAGGTGCGCGAACCGGTGCGTATATGTATTATTTTCCGGCACTTATTGCTATGGCTTTTCTCGTGCGGGTATATACCAGCTACAGAGAGCTTATTGTAACTTATATATTCACGATACTTTGCATTTTCTGTACCGTTTACCTTGTGCCTACCAATACGGGAATACAGAAGATGACAATGGAGGTGGCCAACAGTATTTTTCATTCCCGTCTCATGTTGTCGGTTTCGCTGACTATGTATATTTCTTACCTGATTTTGCGTAGCAACAAAATCAAGGAAGATCAGTTACTGGCAGAAAAGCAGTTTACCGATGCTATTTTCAATACATCGCTTGATAGTGTATTTATTGTGCGTATGGAAGATTATAGTGTAGCGGATTGCAATCAGCGTACAGCAGAGCTTTTTGAAATAAAAGATAAAAGCCGCGTGGCAGGCTCACGGCTCGAAGACTGGCTCGATAAAGAACAGATCAGTAAGTTCAGCGCTCTCTGGCCTGCTGGCCAAACTCCGGTCAATATGAACTGGCAGGGAGAGTTGAGTCTCTTTACCAGTACGGGACGTAGTTTTTTTGGCTACGCCAGTGTAGTATCCTTTGAATACAGGCAAACCTCATTTTTAAAAATCAGTATTCTGGATATTACGAATGTAAAGTCGGCCGAGTTTGAACTGATGAAGGCAAAGGAACGCGCGGAGTCGGCGGCACGTCTCAAGACCCGCTTCCTGAGCAATATGAGTCATGAGTTACGTACACCTCTTAATGGGATTATTGGCGCAGCCAATCTGCTGCTGGAAGAGGAATTTCTGGAAACCCAGCGCCCACATCTTGATATACTCCGGTTTTCTTCAGAGCATATGCTTAACCTGGTCAACGATATTCTCGATCATACAAAAATGGAAGCCGGAAAAGTTGAGCTGGTGAATATACCTGTTAATATGCGTGTGTTTTCACGGCAACTGGTCAGCCGGTTTTCACCGCAGGTGTCTGCTAAAGGTTTGCAGTTTAAAACTTTTGTAGATCCGGCACTGGATATGGAACTGCTCACGGATGAATTGCGGCTCAACCAGGTTTTAAATAACCTGCTTAGCAATGCAATTAAATTTACCCATCAGGGTCACATTACGGTGGCTGTAAACCGGATACTGGCTACCAGCTCGCATGCTACTGTTCAGTTTATGATACAGGATACCGGCATTGGTATTCCGGAAGATAAACGGAAAGAAATTTTTGAAAGCTTTACTCAGGCAGATATCGACACCACACGCAAGTATGGCGGAACCGGGCTCGGGCTTACCATTACAAAAGATATTCTAAAACTCTTCGGTTCAGAACTTGTCATGCAGAGCGAAGTAGGGAAGGGGACAAAATTTGTATTCATGCTGGAACTGGGGATTGCTCCTGCGAGGCAGCCGATACATGAGGAAGCAGCATCGATTGAACGCGATAGCCTGCAGGGACTTCGTGTGCTCGTAGCCGAGGATAATCCCGTAAATATGTCGGTGGCACGCCGTTTTCTTTCCCGCTGGGGAGTGGATGTGGAGGAAGCCGTTAATGGAAAAGAGGCAGTTGAAAAATTTTCGCCAGACAGGTTTCACCTGTTACTTTTTGATCTGGAAATGCCAGAGATGGATGGTACTGCAGCTTTGCAAGAAATCAGGAAAATAGATGGCCGTGTGCCGGTACTCGCATTTACTGCAGCTGTATATGATGATATTGAACAGGATCTGATACAAAAAGGGTTTACTGATTTTATACACAAGCCTTTCCGTCCGCATGACCTTTTCCAAAAGATCAGCGGTCATGCTCCGGCGCGCTAATTTTAATATCTGTTGTGTCACAAGGCATTGCTACGGTGTCGCAAAGCATTGCTATGGTGTTGCAAGGCATTGCTATGGTGTCGCAAAGCATTGCGACGCTACATGGCGGTATTGTATCTTCCTGCTGCTAACAGATTGTTAATCTCCTGTCATTTTCACAACTCGTTAATAAACGCCGGCTCTTTTTTTTCGTTTATAATACCGGAACGCTTTTTGAAATACGTTAAAAAAGGGAGGAGTTATGAAGAAGAACAGCCTACTGGGGAGTGGAGTGCTGGCTTTGTTGTTATTGCTGGCAGGATGTGCTCCCGCAGCTCATATCGAAAAAGACGATGCAGTTGATTTCAGCCAGTATAAAACATTTGCCTGGACAGAAAAGCAGGAGTCTGCGAAAAGGAGTAGGGCAAATGACCTGGCAGAGAAGAAAATAAGGGAAGCAGTGAATAAGGAACTGGAACGCTCGGCCGGATGGAAAGAAACTACAGATAATCCCGATGTATTGCTAAGTTATGATGTGCTGGTAGAGCGCTCATCACGCAGAAATTCGGATCCGGTTTACAGCCGTCCGTTTACCCGTACATTCTACAATCCCTATGCACGTCGTTTTTATAGGGTGTATTACCCATCGCGGTTTATCGGATATGATGATTACAGCGTCCCTACAAGGGAAGGTACTGTTACCATTACGATGGCAGATGCGAAGACGGATAAAACTATCTGGCAGGGTTGGTCTACAGGCGAAGTGGATAGCCGCAATCTCAGTAGCAGGGAGATTCAATCCAGCGTTCGTGCCATCTTTAAAAAATTCGATGTAGCAAAAAACTAATTTGTTGATAAGGACGGTTTGTTTCCCCGCGCTTGTTGCCTTTGCAGCAGGCGCTTTTTTGTTGACAGTGTTTAAAGAATATAAAGGGTTTAAAGAGTATAAAGGGTTTAAAGAGTTAGGAAAGCGAAAACCTCTTAAACTCTTTAAACCCTTTAAACTCTTTATACTTTTATACCTGATCTCATACCGTAAATTCCGGATGCACCAGCGCTTTATATTCAGGATGGCGCTGCAGGTAGGCATATACATACGGGCAATAGGGCCATATTTGTATTTTTTCTGCTGTGAAATGATCAAGCAGGGCTTTTACCAGCTTGCCTGCCACACCTTTTCCTTCCAGTTCAGGAGCCGTCTCTGTATGTGTGAGTGCAATACCTCCCTGGCGCATGTGCCGGTATTCCACTTTGGCCAGGTAGCCATCGATCCACCATTCATATTGATGAGCCTCTTTGTTGTCGATCCAGTTGACGGTATCCGGAATGTTGATCATATCACGTAAATTTTAGAATGTAAGTAATAAACTATCTCGTAGCGGACTGGTCATTGCCACTCAGAATACGATTAGCGGCTGCAATCTCCGGTTCCAGGATGGTGTGTGCCATGCCGGGAAAAATATCTGTCTGTACAATTGCTCCCATATTGTTAAGAATATTCTCACTGGCATATACTCTTGTAAGCGGTACATGCGGATCTGTATCACTGCTGCCGATATAAATTGGCGTACCTGCAAAGTTTCCCTGATAATTATCCGCATAAATCCGGTCACCAATGAGACCACCGGTAAAGGCGATTACTCCCCCAAAGCGTTGGGCGTGTCGCGCTGCAAATTCCAGGCTGAGACAGGCACCCTGCGAAAAACCTGCCAGGTAAATGTGATCTGTAGCAATACTTTTCTGCACACGTTCCATTAACCGGCCAAGGCTGCTGATAGCCGCAGTAAGCCATGGTTCATTTTGAGCTGGCGGTGCCAGAAAACTATATGGATACCAGGTGTTCTGGGTAGCCTGGGGGGCGAAGATGGCAAAATCCTTCAGCAGCAGGTGCTGTTGCAATTGAAGAATATCAGCTGCTGTACCTCCCCGGCCATGCACCAGTATTAAAGCTTTGGAAGCTTTATCCAGTGGCAGGCCGGCGGTCAGTACTTCATTGTTATGAAAAGATGTTTCCATTATTTAGTTTTTAAAAAGCAGGCTTTGCAGGTTAAATAAATTTTTTCCAGTCAAAGCTGATAGGAGCCAGACCCTTTTCAATCTGTGCTCTTTTGGGCTCTTCCCAGGCCGGCAGTTTAAGGCCCTGTCCCAATTGATCTTTAGGCTCGTCTATAGCAAATCCGGGGGGATTGGTAGCTACTTCAAAAAGCACGCCACCCGGCTCGCGGAAATAAATGCTGTGAAAATACTGGCGATCCAGCACTGGTGTCACACTGAGACCTTTTGACGCCAGGCGTTCCTGCATTTCCACAATGCTACTGTCGTCGTTGGTGCTAAAGGCCACATGGTGTACAGTGCCTGAGCCGCCAAGGCCACGCAGGCGTTCGGGTTCGCAAACCACATCGACCAGATCGCCCACTTTACCACTGGCACTATAGCGGAAACGGTTGGCACTTTCGCCCAGCAGTTCATGATTCATATAGTTGCTGAGCAATCCACCCGTTTTTTCATAACCATCTTCGCTGAGTGTAATGCTGTGAAATCCTTTTACGGCATGTTCGAGCGGGATCTGGCCATAGGAAAAAGCAGGACGCTCATCTTTATCGCTGGCTACAAGCTCAAGTCCCAATCCGTCATTGTCTTCAAAATAAATGAACGCTTCGTTGAAACGCTCCTGCGGATCGGAATGTTTGATGCCGAATTTTTTTAAACGCTCGGTCCAGTAACCCAGGCTATTGGCCGGAATCGAAAACGAAGTTGTTGTCAGTTGTCCTTTTCCCTGGCGGCCCTTGCTGATTCCTTTATAAGGGAAAAAGGTCATAATAGTGCCAGGCGATCCGTCTTCGTTGCCATAATAAAGGTGGTATACATCAGGGGCGTCGAAGTTGACGGTTTTTTTAACCAGTCTGAGTCCAAGAATACCTGCATAAAAGTCCAGGTTTTCTTGCGGGTCATCGGCAAATGCAGTTACATGGTGAAGTCCGTTGATTAAGGGTTTCATATAATCCTCTCTTTTTTTGCCGGTTTTGCCGGCGGTTTATCAGTTGTCCTGCAACAGTCGTTAGCAGGAGTTTTATAATTGATTGACAACACAAATTTCGCTTCTTAGTCATTCATGGAACATAGACTTATTACGGAAAAGCATGTATAAATCAGGGTTGCGGATACCCAAATCGGATGATATGGGGCGGGGGCTTTTGCCGTACCGGAAATATCCGGTAAAATTGTTGTATGGCACGTGTTTTAATCCTCTTTGCGCATCCCGCACTGGAGCGGTCAAGGGTACAGGCCCGCATGGTTCGGCATGCAGCCCACCTGGATGGTATTACATTCCGCGATTTGTATCAATTATACCCTGATTTTGAGATCAATATAAAGAAGGAGCAGCAACTGCTGCTGGAGCATGATTTTATCATCTGGCAACATCCCTTTTACTGGTACAGTGCACCGCCACTGCTCAAACAGTGGCTCGATCTGGTACTGGAGCACAATTGGGCTTACGGCTCGCATGGAAACGCTCTTACCGGCAAGTATGTATTTAATGCTATTTCTGCCGGCGCATCACAGCCCGTGTATACCCATGCAGGCCGTAATCGTTTTACGGTACGTGAGTTTCTGGTTCCTTTCGAACAAACAGCCCGCCTCTGCAAAATGGAATACCTGCCTCCGTTTGTAGTGCATGGCACACATCGCATAACCGATAGTGATGCCGATTTCTACGCCGTACAATACGAACAATTGCTTATCGCTATTGTTAATAACAGGCTGAGTCCTGCACAGCTTGGAGCAGCTGCTTATCTCAACGATCTGTTGCCCATTCCCCAATCACTTCAATCTTCCTGATTATGGATCAACATTCATTTCTTTTCCAGGCCATGGTATACCTGGCTGCTGCCGTAGTGATGGTGCCACTGGCAAAAAAACTGGGACTGGGCTCGGTGCTGGGCTATCTGCTGGCCGGTATTGTAATTGGCCCCGCCGTTATGGGTTTTATTGGCAGGGAAGGGCAGGATATCATGCATTTTGCCGAGTTCGGTGTGGTCATGATGCTGTTTATTATCGGGCTGGAACTGGAGCCGGAACTGCTCTGGAAAATGCGTCGTTCTATAGCTGGCCTGGGTGGATTGCAGGTGCTGGGTACTTCGCTAATAGTAGCAGCGATAGGATTATTGTTTGATCTGCACTGGAAACAGGCACTGGCGATAGGGTTGATTCTTTCTTTGTCTTCTACGGCTATCGTATTACAAACCCTGAATGAAAAAGGGTTGATGAAAACGGCTGCCGGTCAAAGCTCATTTTCGGTATTGCTGTTTCAGGATATTGCCGTTATTCCCATGCTGGCCATCTTTCCCCTGCTGGCCAGCGGCAATGCTGTGGCTGGAGTAAAACACGAAGAGGCCGTTGGTTTTACCAGCCATTTGCCTGGTTGGGCCCAAACACTCGTTGTATTGGGTTCGGTCGGATTGATCATACTCGCCGGAAGGTTTCTGATACGTCCGCTTTTTCGCATTGTAGCGGCTACCAAACTGCGGGAGGTTTTTACCGCTACCGCATTGCTGCTGGTGATCGGTATTGCCGTATTAATGACCCAGGTGGGGTTGAGTCCTGCATTAGGCACCTTCCTCGCAGGAGTGGTTCTGGCCGATAGTGAATATAAACATGAACTGGAAAGCGATATTGATCCCTTTAAAGGATTACTGTTGGGTTTGTTCTTTATAGCCGTAGGTGCATCTATTGATTTTTCATTGCTCATGGATCATCCTTTCCGTATTCTTGGACTTGTGGCCGCGCTGATGCTTCTTAAAGCACTGGTATTATTTATTCTCGGCCGGGCTTTCGGAATGAAAACAGATCAGAACCTGATATTTTCAGCAGCGCTCAGCCAGGTAGGTGAATTTGCTTTTGTGTTATTTTCTTTTTCGCTTGATGAGGGTGTGCTGCCGCCGGATATCGTGTCTACTATGATTGCCGTAGTGGCCATCAGTATGGCTATGACTCCTTTTGTAATGCTGCTGAATGAACGGTTTATACAGCCCCGCTTTGGATCCTGCTCCATTGCAGCCGAATCGCGTGAGCCGGATGTCATAGAAGAAAAGAATCCGGTCATCATTGCCGGTTTCGGCAACTTTGGCAATACCATTGCCCGCTTTTTGCGAGCCAATGGCGTAAAAGCTACTTATCTCGATATTGATACAGACCGGGTAGATGTGTTGCGCAAAATGGGATTCAAAGTATATTATGGCGATGCATCGCGGCATGATCTGTTGAAAGCAGCAGGAGCCGATCAGGCAAAAGTGATCATTATTGCAATTGAACCCGCAGAGAAAAGGCTGGAGATGATAGAAACTGTAAAAAAACATTTTCCACACCTGCATCTGTTTGTACGTGCACAAAACCGGTTCGATGCATACGATCAGATGAATGCCGGTATGCTGCATGTATACAGGGAGACTGTAGATACCGCACTGCGATTGAGTCAGGATGTGCTCATACAACTCGGACACAGGGCTTACAAGGTAAAACGTATGGCCAATGTATTTCTTAAGTATGACGAACAGGTATTGAAAGAACTCGCCTCTATCAGAGACGAAGAAGAGTATATAGTAGCTGCCCGCGGACATATAGAAGAACTGGAGCGCCTTTTACAGACAGATCTCAATAAAGCGCTGCCTGATATCGATGCAGGCTGGGATGATGACGGACTTATTGCAGAGGCGCGCGGACTGACTTCGCCAGAGGTCAGGTAAGGGTTAGCGGTTGCTGTTGGCATTAACAGCGGATTTCTGCTGTTTAAAGTCAGATTTTTGGGCCAAAACTGCTTTGCTGCATTCAGATACTGATTTACCTCAGTTTATATTATGGGGTATCCCTTATATTTGTCTGATATACCAAAGGATATCTAATGAAAGCCTCCAGGACCTTATCCGCTGCCTCAGCCAAAGCATCCGAACAGGGCGATGTATCATCCTTACTGATGATGCTGGATTATTTTCATCCGCTCGATGAAACTGCCCGGCAGTTTATGGCCACGCATTTAAAGCCTCTTAAAATAAACCGGCGCAAATTGCTGCTAAAGGAGGGCGAAATCTGTCAGCATATTTATTTTATCAAATCGGGAGCAGTGCGTGGATATGTTGTGGAAGGCTCGCAGGATATTACCACCTGGATAACTGTAGAGAATGAGATGGTCACATCTATTGCCAGTCTCAACGAGCAGGCACCCTGTACTGAAAATATTCAGGCTATTGAAGATTGTGAATTGCTCACACTTACTTACGACGATCTGGAGGAATTATACCGCGTATCTCCCTCCTTTAATATTACCGGCCGCAAACTGCTGCAACGTTATTATTGGGATGCAGAACAACGGGCCTTTATTGCACGGTTGACCAAAGCAGAAAATAAGTACCGTCATTTTCTTACCCGCCATCAGCACCTGGCCAACCGTATACCGCTGAAATTTATTTCCAGTTATCTCGGCATGACGCTTGAAACGCTCAGTCGTATCCGTAAGAAAATATCGATTTCGCCGGGCAGTTAAAATCCGATTGTATTGTTTACGGCGGGCAGCCACAACTGGGTGTGAGGATCAAAGTATTCAGTAGCGGATCGCTGCAGCCATAGTTTGTAATCAAATTTTTTAAAGCCAACAGCAAGGTATCCCGGATAGTAATATAAATGTCCATTCTCTTTTGCCCATTCAGCTTTTAGCAGCATCAGGTATTTTCCCAGACTGAATTTTGCATACGCGGGATCAAAAAAGTTGATGATACCGGCAATGCTTCTGGCCCCTTTGTCAAAAATGCCCGCTGCAATCAGTTTTCCTTCGTGCCGCACTTCTATCATGCGGGTATCAAACACCTGGTGCAGGCGGCCATTAAACAAATAATCGATCAGGCCTGGCGAGGTGGCAAAATCGACCGACTGACGGTACCGCTCATACAAATCATCCATTTCTTCTGTAAGCAGCAGCGCTGTACACCGTACTTCAAAAGCGCTATTGATACGTTGTATAACACGTTGACGTTTTCCCCAGTGCAGGTCGTACAAACGGATGCGAAGCCAGTATACAGGAAAAAACTCCTCCTCAAGGTAGATCAGGTGGGTGGTGAATATGGTATGTCCCATTCGAAACCATCCCCTCGCCAGGTAATGGTCCAGTGACAGTCCGCTTAATGAATGAGGAAAATTGATGTCGTGAATCATGGCAACAGGAAGTCAAAAACACACTGCAAGGTACAAAAACATTGCCAGCCGCTTCCGGGGGAAATGACGTTGTGCAGATAGTGCGCAGAACGGTTGGTTAGCTTGCTTTCGAGGCAACCGGCTTTTTTTTCAGTTTATACGGCCTGTTGAAGGCTTCCTGTGATAATTTGAAATGTGCCGCCAGTTTGCGGATGACATCTTTGGAAAGCCCCTTTTTATAATTAAGAATATCAGATACATACCCTTTGCTGATACCCAGCAAAGCCACGAGGTCAGTTGCTTTCATAGTATGATCAACCATCAGCGAACGAATAAGCTGTACCGGGTCAAGGCTGTCAAAGCTATTGTGATCGGCGTCCCATTTTTCGATGAGAACAGTGAGCAAGGCGATTTCGTCTTTTACATCACGGTTGCGGGTGCCTGCAAATACGAGATCTTCGAGTTTTTTGCAGTAAGCCGCATATTGTGTTTTGTTGCTGATGACTTTGTATTTAAGGCCATTCATAAAATAAAGGTTTAAAATTTTTGTATGGTGAATTGCTCATTACTTTTGCAAACCCTGTCGTATTCTGCATGTGTACCAAGCCAGGTAATAAACAAGTGGACCTGCTTTTCATCGAAGGCATATTTGGCAATCAGACGGTAGTGATTGCCGCCAATATTAAAAATTACGCGGTTAGCTACCCCTGCCCAGCAAATCGGCACCTGCAAAACCCGCTTTAATGTCTTCCGGGGTATTCCAGTCCGAATGCCTGATCTTATGCAACCACTCTTCTATTGGTCCACGGCTCTGGGGATTTAGCCAGGCGTAAACCTCCAGGGTTTCTTTCCGTATCAAATGAACTTTCATAACAAAGGTATATTTTTCTCATTGGTTCACAAAATGTGAACTTCATTTTTTTTCACACCTCAAACCAACAGTGGCTCTGTGTGTTTATCAAGGTGTTTTAATCAGTCAAAACCGTTGTTTTTGAGGTCAGTGACAGGTGTTTACACAGCGGAAAAATGTTTTTTCACCAACCAGACAACTGGGTATTGGTGGTCAAAATATTTATATTCGCGACAAGGCGTCCGAATGAGAGTTATTGCTGGTTTAATACTGTTTTTTGTGATTCCGCTGTGGGCATATACGGCGGAGGATAGCCTGTACCGGCTGGCCGCACATTATACAGATGCGGATGGATTGCCGCAAAACAGTATCAAGTCAATAGCGCAGGATAAAAATGGGTTCTTCTGGCTGGCCACAGAGCGTGGTTTGGTAAGGTTTGATGGTCATCATTTCAGCACGTATCTTACAACTCTCCAGGGGTCGCAGTCAGATCGGTTTAGTCATATAATAACTGACTGGAAGCGTAGTTGCCTGGTAGCGTTTAATGAAAAACAGAATTTTTTCCGGGTATTTACTTCCGGTCCTCAGGCCGATTCGATTTACATTGACCAGTTGAAAAAGACGATTGCCTTTCTGCCGGGCCTGCCAGATTTCAGCCGCTTTACTTTAACAGGGCTACCCGCCAACGATAACGGAGTGCTGCAAATAGGGGATACCACTGTTTTACTGGCAGATTCGCAAATGGCCTATGCCTGTACGCCCGGTCAGGTAGAATTATACACAGCGGGTAAGCTTGTTTTCCGGAAATCTTTTCAGCAAACAGATCCTTCGCGTTTTTTTCTGCTGGGAGATCAACTTTGTTATTTTCATTCAGACAATACCGTATCAGTATTCAGTGCAGGGGCTATAACACGTTTGGGAGTAGTAGGGTTATCGGCCAGGCACCCTGGTGGCAGGCCGTCGCGTATTCTGTGGAATAGCAATCATCCAAACCGCCTTTTAATCTTTGAGGGCGGGGACGTCTACATAATGCATCGAAACGGTAACGGGCTCCTGGCCAAAAAAGTATTATCGGGGTTTGATGCAGAAAAGGAGTTGATTATTTCAGCATGGGTTGATCCCGCCGGCAGACGTCTTCTGCTCGGCAGCCATGTCAAAGGATTGTATGTATTTGAGTATCCCTTTTTTACTTCCGTGCCACAGGCTATAGACAGCAACCCCGATCATGTGTATTATGCGCAGGCTGCCTGGCGCGATGAATGGCTGCTTACCGGCCAGGGACATTTGTATACGCCGGCGCTGATACAGAAACCATTGGTGCTGCCGGCAATAGCCGGTAACTCCGATAAGACAAGTCTGGTATTGCAGGACGGAAAATGGGCATGGGTGAAAAGAGATTCACAAATTCATCAGATCAGTTTGCCGGATGGAAAACTGGTAAAAAGCTGGCAGATGCCTGCAGGTATTACGGTCATCGCAAAAGGACCATCGCAGAAATTATGGATCGGCCTGGAGGATGGGCGGTTATTGCTTTTTGATCCGGCGGCTAAGGATGAGGCATATGTGGTAAAGGCAAAGCTGCCGGCAATTATTCATTGTATTACCTTCTTAAATGACCAGGAATTATATGTGGGAACTGATTCGGGCGTTTTCAGGGTCTTTGCTTCTTCGGGGCAGATAGCTGTTGTTCCGGGTTTGCAAAACAAACAGGTGCGCAGTCTGTTACTGGAAAAAGATGGCCGGTTATGGGTCACTACCTATGGGCAGGGATTTTATCTGTATAATGACGGTCGTTTAACCAGTTTTCCGGCAGACAAAAATGATTACCTCCTGACCGCTCATTGTATGATCGCCGATAGTAAAGGTTTTTTCTGGATCACCACCAATCGGGGGCTTTTCCAGGTGGCCAGGGCTGATTTACTGGATTATGCTTCGGGCGGGTTAAGTGAAATTTATTATCAGTACTATTCTACAGATCAGGGGTTGCTGACCAATGAGTTTAATGGAGGTTGTCAGCCCTGTGCTGTTCAGCTGACGAATGGTCTTTTTTCCCTTCCGGCTATCAACGGACTACTTTGGTACTTTCCTGATCGCTGGGAGCCGGAACTTCCCTTTGAAGATTTGTTTATTGATCGTGTATGGCTGGATAAACAAGAGATCAGCGTGTCAGAAAGCTTTAAGCTGCCACGCAACCTGCAGCAACTGAAACTATTTATCAGCACCCCTTATTTGGGCAATACTGCCAACCTCGACATCAGGTATACATTGAATAAAAAAGGAGATAAGGCAGTATGGCTTCCGGTTGAGAACAACAGCATTACCCTTTCGAGGCTGCCGGCAGGTCAATACGAACTACGCATTCGTAAGATCAGGGGATTTGGTAAAAATAATTACACAGAAAAGGCCGTCACGCTGGAGGTGCCTGTTCACTGGCTGCTTCATCCGTTTGCGTTTTTAATCTATTTAATCACGGCCATACTGATTTCAGTAGCGGCTATTCAACTGCGCACCAGGTATATTAAGCGAAAAAATATGCAGTTGCAGCAGCGTATCCGTGAGCAGACGGCGGAGTTGCAGGTTGCTTTGACAGACCTGCAGCAATCGCAGCAAGAACTGATGCGGCAGGCAGACTGGCAGCAAAAAATGCTGGCTGTATTAAGTCACGATATAAAAGCGCCTTTGAAGTACCTTATGTATACAGCCGATTATATACAGCGGGGATTGCAGCAGGAGGGTAACAGTGCATATGCTGAGCATAGCCAGACCGTGAATGAATATATACGACGGCTTTATCATACCATGGATAACCTGCTTCAGTATATCCAGACTCAGCTAAAGGACGGGCAGGTAAGTTTTCAGCCTATTGATGTGTGGAAGCTGGTAGAAGATAAAAAGTCAATTTTCGATGATATTGCATTGCATGTAAATACTACTATCGAAAATAAAGTATTACCGGGCACAAGTTTGTTTTCCAATCAACCCCTGCTGGCGGTTATGGTACACAATCTCATCGACAATGCGATTAAAGTAACAGAAAACGGAACAGTGACGATCGAAGCAGCCAGTGATGCATCAGGAGGGTATATACGCGTGCGGGATACAGGTATTGGTATGCCGCCTTCGCTGGTAAAATGGCTAAGTCAGGAACAGGAAGAAATACAGCCAGCAGAGATCAGCGGAGCAAAAGGAGCCGGTACGGGAATCGGCCTGCTGATTGTAAAAGGGCTGGCTCTTTTTCTGCGTATACGCATAACAGCAGAAAGTACAGAACGGGGTTCTTCTGTTACATTATGGCTGAGCGGAGCTGCCAGTGTCGTTGACTGAGTTATCAGCCGCATTTCTTCTTATAAGTTCTATTTCCCGAAGTTTCTCCGCAAGTTCTACCACATTGCTTACTTCCATTTTTTCAAAAATCCGCGCTTTGTGTGTGCTGATAGTAGATAGCTGAATATGGAGTTTGTTTTTAATTTCTGTGGGGCTTACTCCTTTGGCCAGCAGGTGCATGATCTCTATTTCGCGGTCAGACAGATTTTTTAGTTTAAATGCTCCCTGTGGATTGCGGGTAGCAGAAAGTGACTGAAATAATTGCTGCTGAACAGTGTCGCTGGCATAAGGTTGATTGTGCAGCACTTTATGGATAGCAGTTTTGATCTCCTGCGGGTCAGATTCTTTTTGCAGATAGCCATTAGCACCTGCTTTCAGATAGCGGATGGCATAAATAGATTCGTCGTAGCTCGATAGAATAAGTATGGGAATGTCCTGCTGCATATTCCGCACAGCCTGTATCATCTGAATGCTGTCGCCTCCCGGGATGTTTATATCGAGTATGAGCAGGTCAAACTGTTTTTTTTCCAGCTGCTGCAGCGTGGATTTGAAATTCGTGGCTTCGGCAACCTGGGCGAGTGGATACATTTCTTTGATCAGTAACCGGGTGCCCAGACGAACAATGCCGTGGTCCTCAGCTATCAGTATATGTAATTCACTCATGCAGGCCTTTTTACAAAGATAATTCCACGCAGATGATTGTGGCAACAGGCGGGTTGTAGAATTTATTCTATGCCAAATGGAAATAACTTCTATAAACCACGCAGCTACCCGTATCTATCTTAGTGGCATGAACCTCCGTGTTGCAGAACGTACACCCACCATCCTCTTTTTTGAAGACGAACCCGAATCTGTTTCATCGCTGAAAACGATTATCCAGTCAAGCCTGGCCCCATCCGTAGAGATCAATGCCGTTTCTTCAATAACCAGGGCATTGCGGGTTATGCGTGAAGAGAATCCCAGCCTGATTATCGCCAACCTCGAGTTGAGCGGAGCTTTTGATCTGCTGGAGGCAGTACGGCATTCACCTGTGCCGGTATTGCTCACGATTCATGAATATCCCGAGTCGCTGGCGGCAGTACGTTTTCTGCAATGGGAGTATCTCATTAAGCCATTCCATAGCTCGCTTGTATCCAGGAAAGTGCAGGAAGTATGGCTTAAACCTGCCGACCAGTTGGATATCCGGTTTGATATGAACTGATCCTGCTAAAAAGAACAGGCTGGTGCTGCTCCATTATCTCTTTTTACCATGTGCTGAAAATAAGACCGGTTGCCGGCCTGATGATCCGGGCCGGTTTTTTATTGGCCGGAGGTGAACTGCAATTTTCCGGTTTACCTGTTCAATTCAGTAAAGTCGTAATCGATTGAACCGACCACTTGTTTTGGGGGATGATCCAGGGACATTGGTGGTCTTTAATGATCTGTATAAGTTCCCAGGCCTGCCTGCGCATCAGGTCGGTATTGCCGGTTTCTTTTGTGGTTTGAATCTGCAGCCGGGCAATGATTTCTCCATTGGTGGCATATAAGGTCTGATCAAACAGTTTTCCTACTACACTGCCTGACCGGCCAAATACGCAATGGCCCAGTATTACACCGGCTACATAGCCTTCCGGAAGGGTAATGATATTGTTATTTAAATAAGCGATTGCTTTGGCTGATTTATCCAGTAATGCGTTCATGCTGCAAATAGAAAAAAATCAAATGATACCGGGCTGTTATGAAAATGTTACCGGCAATACAGATATGCAAAAAAATCAAAAAGACTGCAGGTGACTCCCGGCTTTTTATGGAATTAATAATTTCTTTTTATTCCGGCAGTTTCCCGGTTTTGCCTGTATCATAAGTTTGCCTGGCTGATTGATGTCCTGCAAGCTATTCCGTACCTCCTGTTGATTTTTTCTGTCCGTAAAATATTATACAATGAAAAACGCATCCACCGGCACCATTGTGCTGATCGTTTTGATTAGCCTGGCACTGATTGTCTTGCTGCTGGTCCGCAACTGGCGTGACCGGAAAAAGGAACTGCCTCCTGAAAATACCGGGGATGAAGTAGGGCAGGGCCGCGGCGATTACCGGCGCCGTCGAAATCGTATTTGACAATAATTAACAAGGCAGATTAATCACCCGCTGCATTAATAAGCAGGTCTTCGGTAATGACGCTATCCATAAAACTGATAAAATTGCTCACGGTTACATCGTTTTTTCCGTCAAACTTTTGTTTGGTGATGGTCTTCAGTAATCTGAAATTGCCCGGGTATAATCCCTGTTTCCATAGTGATCGATATGAATACCCGTTCTGAAGCCAAACTCATCAAATACCTGTTCTGGTTTTACGCATTCATCATCTGAAAGCTGAAACAGGCTACCTGTTGTGTATCCGTATTTATAAAAATGAATGCCCATGAGTTTCTTTATCCGGAATAAAATTAATGGTTCTTTGTAGGGTTAATCTTTATCGGACAGATGAGAGATGTTCGGACGGGGATGAGCCATCAGGAAAAAACAAAACCCACTCTGTGGGAGTGGGTTTGAGGGTGTAGCCCGTACGGGATTCGAACCCGTATCACCACCGTGAAAGGGTGGTGTCCTAGCCCTTAGACGAACGGGCCGTCTTTTGGTAAGACCGGTTTTAAAACCAGGCCTTTGTTTTTAGGGAGTGCAAAGATAGGGGGAACGTCTATAAACTTCCAAAAAAAAGCAGGAAAATTGATAAAATTCAAAAGCCCCCGCCTCTTATTACTTAATCCTTAAAACTTGCTACTTCCTCCTGATCTTCTGGCTTTCATGCTAATTTCCGTAACTTCGACCCTCTTAAAAAATCTAAATTATCAGGAAATGAGCACAGTTAAAGTTGCAATCAACGGTTTTGGGCGGATTGGCCGCCTGGTTTACCGCCAGATCTATAAAATGGAAGGTATTGATGTGGTAGCTATCAATGACCTTACAAGTCCAAAAGTACTGGCACACCTGCTGAAGTACGATAGCGCTCAGGGCCGCTTTGATGCCGACGTAAAAGCAAAAGAAAACAGCATAGTGGTCAATGGTGATGAAGTAAAGATATATGCACAGAAGGATCCTGCACAAATTCCCTGGAAAGAGCATGAAGTAGATGTAGTACTTGAGTGTACAGGTTTCTTTACCGATAAAGATAAAGCAGCTGCACACCTTACAGCCGGTGCCAAACGCGTGGTGATCAGTGCACCTGCAACCGGCGATCTCAAAACGATCGTATATAATGTTAACCACAGCATCCTCGATGGCAGCGAAACGATCATCAGCTGTGCTTCCTGCACTACCAACTGCCTGGCGCCAATGGCTCAGGTGCTGGATGAAAAATTCGGCGTGGTAAATGCTCTTATGACGACCATTCACGCTTACACCAACGATCAGAATACACAGGATGCGCCACACCCCAAAGGTGATCTGCGCCGCGCCCGTGCAGCCGCACAGAATATTGTGCCTAACAGCACCGGTGCTGCCAAGGCCATCGGCCTGGTTCTGCCCAACCTGAAAGGTAAAATGGACGGCAGTGCCCAGCGTGTACCCACGCTCACCGGTTCACTCACAGAGGTAACAGCTGTTTTGAACAAAAAAACTTCGGTAGAAGAACTGAATGCGGCCATGAAGGCGGCCAGCAATGAAAGCTTTGGCTATACAGAGGACGAGATCGTAAGCAGCGATATCATCGGCATCACGTACGGATCACTGTTTGATGCCACCCAGACGCGTGTACAAACCGTGGGCGATACTCAACTGGTACGTACGGTGTCCTGGTACGACAATGAAATGAGCTATGTAAGTCAGCTGGTACGTACTGTACACTATTTTGCGAAGCTGATCAGCAAATAATTGTTCACCCAGCGGGGTGATCAGGTGTCAAAGAGACTCACTGCAATTTGGCGGTGACTTCCCTTACCCGATCACCCTTTTTCTTTACAGACCATCAGCACATCTTCAAATTTTCAAATCTTCAACTAGCATATGAGTTCTTTCAGCTCTCATAATTTTAAAGGCCAGAAAGCCCTGATACGGGTCGATTTTAATGTGCCCCTCAACGACAAGTTTGAGATCACCGACGATACCCGTATGACGGCTGCGTTGCCAACTATCCGTAAAATACTGGAGGATGGCGGCAGTGTTATTCTGATGTCGCACCTGGGGCGTCCTAAAGAAGGTCCCACCGATAAATACTCTTTGCGCCACCTGCAGGCTCATCTCTCAGCACTGCTCGGCGGTAAAGCCGTAGCCTTTGCCGATGACTGCATTGGCGAGTCGGCTGTGAAGGCTGCCGCTGCTCTGCAGCCAGGTGATGTACTGCTGCTCGAGAACCTCCGGTTTTATAAAGAGGAAGAAAAAGGTAACCCCGAGTTTGCAGGCAAACTGGCTAAGCTTGGCGATGTATGGGTAAATGATGCATTCGGTACGGCTCACCGCGCTCACGCATCCACCGCAGTAATCGCGCAGTTCTTTCCAGCCGAAAAAAGATTCTTTGGTCTGTTGATGGAAGGTGAAGTTGCCAGCGCAGAACGTGTATTACATCAGGCAGAAAAACCTTTTGTAGCGATCATTGGCGGCGCTAAAGTGAGCGATAAGATTCTGATCATCGAAAACCTGCTGGAGCGTGCTACCGATATTATTATTGGTGGTGGTATGGCCTATACATTTATGAAAGCCACCGGCGGAAAGATCGGGGCGTCTTTATGCGAAGAAGACCGGCTTGATACAGCCTTAGACTTGCTCAGGAAAGCAGAAGCTAAAGGCGTTTGTATTCATCTGCCTTCTGACTCAATTATCGCAGATAAATTTGCTGCAGACGCCAACACGTCTGTATCCCCCAGCAACCATATTCCCGATGGCTGGATGGGACTTGATATCGGTGCCAATGCGGTCGAACAGTTTAGCAACGTGATCAGCCGCTCAAAAACTATTCTCTGGAATGGTCCGATGGGTGTGTTTGAAATGGCCAAATTCCAGCACGGCACAAAAGCAGTAGCCACCGCAATAGCGACTGCCACCCAGCACGGAGCCTTTTCGCTGGTAGGTGGCGGAGATTCTGTAGCTGCTGTAAATCAATTTGGGTTTGCTGATAAAGTAAGTTATGTATCCACCGGCGGAGGTGCTATGCTCGAGTATTTTGAAGGAAAAACCCTTCCGGGTATAGCAGCAGTAAAGAGCTGATTTTAATGACCATTACTATAATCCCTGCAGTTAATCCAATAGCTGCAGGGATATTTGTTTATAATATGTAAGGGTAATTTTGGATATTTGCTGTGAACACCAAATACCTCATATATGAGAATTCGCAGACTTATTCCGGCCCTGGCCCTTCTCTCCCTCCTGGCATCCTGCCAGAAAGAACTTGGTTTTGTTGAAGATGCAGAGAATAATGGCAATAACGGCAACAACCCCGGAGGAAATATAGATGTGATAGGTAACTGGAAATTTGCAGGTACAACCGCAGTTAACAGCACAACAGCATCTTTCACAGAAGATGGTGAAGTAAACCGCATTGAATCTGTTCTGGAATATGGCAGCACAGACCCCGGCGGAACACTTACTTTTACCAGCAATCAGATGACAACAAGGGGCATTACATTTAATATCGACGGCGTTATGCGTACTAAGTATACTGTTGGCGGGGTGGTAGTGATGGAGCAGGAAGATGATGTTAATGTGTTTACTCCTCCCAGCGATGGTCAGACCAGCTATGTCAGAAACAGCTCCGATTCCCTGACGGCCGATCAGCCTCCTTTTGAATTTCCCACGGGACCTGGTACAGGAGTACCTGTTACGAATGCTAAAATTGGTATGAAACTCCGTATGAGCAATGATACTTTGTACACACGGATAAGAATGGTAACATCTGTAACCGTTCCGGATCCGGATACTCCAACAACCATGCAGATCAACGTCAATGCCGAATACGCCTGGGTGAAATAGTAAAGCATCTTTAGTTGCCCGCCGGCCTGATCTCTACCAGCACGTCGGCATTACCACCATTGCTGGTGCATACATACACTTTTCCGGCAGGCGAAATACAAATGTCGCGGAGGCGACCATAATTGCCATTCAGATAAGTGGCACTACTGTCAATAGCACTCCCTGTAGCATTTAGCTTTAGCTGATACAGCCGTTGGTTTTTTAAGGTAGCCAGCAACAGCGAATTTTTCCATTGCGGTATCAGGTCGTGCTGGTAATAATCCAGGCCGGCTGTGGCAATTGTAGGAGTCCAGGCAATTATGGGCTCTGCTACGTTCTGGCTGCTGCAAAAAGACGACTCACTGCTTTCATCACAAAATCCTTCTACATTGGGCCATCCGTAATTGCGGCCTTTTTCAATGATATTTATTTCGTCGTTACTGCTGGGGCCATGTTCCGAGCTATACAGCCGGCCATTGGCATACACCAGTCCCTGCGGATTGCGATGCCCCCAGGACCAGTACGGATTGCCCGGTTGCGGATTGTCTGCCGGTATGCTGCCATCAAGGTTCAACCGGAGAATTTTTCCATTAGGGGAACTGATTGTTTGAGCCAGGCTGGTATTGGAGGCATCGCCGGTGCTGATAAATAGTTTATCGCCCACAATCAACAGGCGGCTGCCATTGTGAATACCCGCAGCTGCAATATCATCCAGCAGGGGGGCAGGATTGCCCAGCGTTTGGTTACTGCTGTTATAGGTATAACGCACCAGCTTCTCCCGGTAATTGCCGCCATTCATATAGTTGTAGATCACATACACATATGGAGTGGAGCTAAAAGAAGGATGAAGCGCCATACCCAGCAAACCGCCTTCGCCATTACTCACTACATCGCTGATGGTAATAAGTGTGCTGCGATTGCCGGTTTGCGGATCAAAGCGGCTGATACGTCCGCCGCGCTCTGTCATCCAGATATGATCGTCCGGCCCCCAGAGTATTTCCCACGGAAGCTGCAGGTTACCGGCTACCACACTGTCGCGCAAAGGTACCTGGCCAACCGGAGCAGGATTGTTGTTCGATTTGCTGCAGTATACGCCGGTCAGTAACGAAAGGCCGAGTAAGAAACCCAGGGTTTTGAGCGAGCCATACATAAGTGTCAGTTGTAGAAAAGTTGGTTCCAAAATCATGCCGCAGAGGTACATTTTTGCGTGTTTACCGACAACTGCACTTGATATACCGAAAAATTACCGGGACGAACTACGAAAAACGGTAATTTTAATTTTATCAAAAATACTACACCATGAAAGGAGTCAAAAATCTCGGGATCTTAATTGTTGTTGCCATACTGCTCATCTTTGGCGTTTGGGGCTGCTCTGGCTATAATGGCCTGGTAAAACAGGACGAAACAGTGAAGCAGGCCTGGAACGACGTGAATACAGAATATCAAAAACGTGCAGACCTGGTAGAGAACCTGGTAAATACAGTAAAAGGTGCGGCTAATTTTGAACAGGAAACACTGACCAAACTGGTAGAAGCACGTGCCAAAGCCACTTCGATCAATCTTACGGCCGATCAGCTGACTCCGGAGAATATGGCTAAGTTTCAGGAAGCACAAAGCCAGATGTCTGGTGCGCTGAGCCGCCTGCTGGCGGTTGTGGAGAACTATCCTGACCTGAAAGCCAACCAGAATTTTTTGAAATTAATGGACCAAAATGAATCCATAGAAAATGATATCAGGAACTCTCGCCGGACTTTCAATGAAGCGATCAACGGGTATAATACAAAAGTGCGTTCTTTTCCCATGAATCTGCTTTCCGGCATGTTTGGCTTCAAAGCCAAAGAAGGTTTCAAGGCCGATGAAGGTGCGGAAAAAGCCCCCAAGGTTCAGTTTTAATCCAACAGCATGCGATCAAAAAAATCAGTTTACCTGCTCATAGCGGGAGTCGTAGTACTGTTGCTGATCTATGTGGCGGTGGCTTACAATGGGCTTGTTAAGAAAGAAGAACGCGTCAATCAGCAATGGGCTGAAGTACAAAGTACCTATCAGCGCCGGCTCGATCTGATTCCCAACCTGGTCAATGTGGTAAAAGGCGTATCAGATTTTGAACAGGGCACGCTTGAAGAGATTGCTGCTGCCCGTGCCAAAGCATTGAGCGGATTGCAGTCAACCACCGTAAACGGACAAAATTATGCCGAACAAACAAGACTGCAGGATTCGCTGGCAGCATCAGTTAACCGCTTGATAGTAGTGGTGGAAAAATATCCGGTACTGAAGGCGACAAAGGCTTATTCGGCTTTGCAGACGCAACTGGATGGGACAGAACGTCGAATTAAAGTAGCAAGGCAGGATTTCAATGCAGCTGTAGCGGAGTACAATATTTCTGTTCGCAGTAGCATGACCGGCCTGGTCGCCCGTTTGTTTGGATTTAAGGTAAAAGAAGGTTTTACCGCCGATGCCGGATCGGATAAAGCCGTTGAGATAAAATTTTAAATACAGCCAGTGTTTTCCTTTTCCCGAAAAAGAAAATTTTTCAGCGATGCAGAACAGGCACTTATCCTGAATGCCATCCGCGAAGCCGAGACACGCACAAGTGGTGAGGTAAGAGTGTTTATAGAAAGCCGTTGCCGCTTTATGGACGCTATTGACCGGGCTGCCGAAGTATTCTTCCGCCTCGAAATGGATGAAACGGCCGATCGGAATGCCGTGCTTGTATATGTAGCAGTAAAAGATCACCAGATGGCGGTATTTGGTGATAAAGGCATTCATGAACGTGTTGGGGCCGATTTCTGGAATGCAGAGATTGCCAGAATGATGGAGATCTTTAATAAAGACAATATCGCTCAGGGCATTGCCGCCTGCGTGGAAGATATTGGCCGGGCACTGCATCAGCATTTCCCTTACGATCGCGATACCGATAAGAATGAATTACCCGACGACATAGTTTTCGGAAAATGATTTTCATGAAAAAAATTTTACTGATATGTTTTCTCCTGGTCAGCCTGGGCAGCTTTGCCCAGATTGAAAAGGCTATTCCCGAAAAGCCCAATCCTCCGCGCCTTGTCAATGTTTTTGTTCCCGGATTTCTCACCGCAGAGCAAACAGCTGCGCTGGAAGCCAAGCTGATCGCATACGATGACAGTACCTCCAACCAGATCGCTATCGTAGTAGTGGATGATCTCAAGGGGTATAGCGCGGGCGATTATGCTACAGCCCTTGGCCGTAAATGGGGAGTGGGCAATAAAAATTTCGACAATGGCGTGGTGCTGCTGGTGTCAACCGGCGGTGGCGACGGCAATCGGGATGCATTTATCGCGCCCGGCTATGGCCTCGAAGGGCGTATTACCGACCTGCTGGCCCAATCCATTGTAGACAATGAAATGATTCCCGATTTTAAAGCGGGCAATTATTATCGCGGACTCGACCAGGCTGTAGATGCTATCATAAAAGCAGCCGAAGGAAGATATAAAGCGCCTGCCGGTTATGGCAGCCGAAAAGGAAAAGGAGTGAGTCCACTGCTGGTCATTATTCTCGTGATTGTGCTGGTTGCGCTCTTCAGTGGCGGCGGTGGTGGTGGTGGATACATGTCGCGCCGTGGTTACCGTGGCTGGACTGGCGGATGGATAGGTGGCGGCGGTGGTGGCTGGTCAGGAGGAGGAGGCGGAGGAGGTTTTGGTGGTTTCGGCGGCGGCGGCTTTGGTGGCGGCGGAGCAGGAGGGAAATGGTAGGAGGTTGATGTGCTGATTTGCTAATGTGCTGGTGTGCTAATGAGCAAATCAAAAAAGCGCCCAGTGTCAAAATAGAAATGAATAAAAAATCCCGGCAAAGCCGGGATTTTTTATTCTAATTGTTCAGGCAAAACCTGTTCGGGTATTAATAGCTAATCGAAATGAAAATAATTAGCACACCAGCACATTAGCAAATCAGCACATCAAATCAAAATCCTTTCCGCATCGCTTCCGGCAATTTCGACTTCAGGTAGTCGATCTGTTGCTGAATATTAGAGTTGTTGGGATCTGCTTTGAGGGCGTCATTCTTGCTGCGCAGAATACCCTGCAGCAGTTGCCCGTTGATAAACATATCGGTTTGTGTACGGTATGCTTCGGGTATGGCATCGCGGAATTTGATGATCTCATCCACACCCCATTTGAACTTTTCCGTGTTTTTAATAATGCTCAGGTAGTCGGCCACATTTCCTATGGCGTCAAATTTGGACTGCGCCACTGGCATAGCGGCAAATTCGCCTATTACCTGGTCTGCCAGGCTTTCATCGCCGGTTTTGATGATTTGGGCGAGGATGGCCGATTTGAGTGCTCCTTTACTGGGCTGTTTATTCAGCTCACGCGCAATGTTCAACGCACCCGCTTCATCTACATCTCCCAGTGCGTTTAATGCGGCACCGGCTACATTGTACGAAGAGTCGCGGGTAGCCTTACGGAACAGTTCTGTATATTCATTTTTCTTATAATCGCGCAACTGGTCAATGGCAGAGGCCCGCACCAGCGAAGAAGGGTCGCCGGTAGCCAGTTTGGCCAGTATAGGTTCGGCAGCTGTTTTGATCGCCTCTTTTTTCATATCCAGGCGGTTGATGGCCAGTCTGCGGAGTTCGGCAAACGGGTCATTACAGGCTTTGCGCATCAGGTCGGCAGCTTTTGCATCACCCTGGTTGCGTGCCGCAAATTCTATAGCCTCGCGGCGGTCCATATAGTTGCCGGCATAGGTATACTGGTGAATATAGTTGTCGAGATTCTTATTGTCTTTCTTTTGCCACAAGAGAATTTTGTCTCCATCTACATTTACCAGATCAGGATGCTTGCTGTAGTTGAAGGTGAAGGTGTCGGTGGCATTTTTTGCCCAAACCGCGTAACGTGTTTTTTTGCTGCCTTCATATACATCTATATTAACCGGGAGGGTAAACAGCTTTCCTGATTTCTGTGTCTGGCGGATGATCACCTTTACTTTTCCCGCAGCATCGTCATAGACATAGTCTATTTCAACCGAAGGGTTGCCATGATCAAAATACCACTGGTTAAAGAACCAGTTGAGGTCACGGCCGGTCACATCTTCGAGTGCAATGCGCCACTGGTGGGCTTCGGCAGATTTGAAACGATACGTAGTCAGGTATACATTCATTGCTTTGAAAAAAGCATCATCGCCCACAAAGTTGCGGAGCATATGCAGAATGCGACCGCCTTTCTGGTAGCTCACTGCATCAAACATGTCTTCGCGGTCTCTATAATAGAAACGTACGAGGTCTTTATTCTGGCTGCCACTCATGAGGTAGCCCTGCAGTCCCTGGTAGTTTTCGGCATCACCGGCATCCTTGCCGTATTTATGCTCGGCCCAGAGTGTCTGACTGTAATCAGCAAATGATTCATTGAGGGTAAGGTTGCTCCAGCTTTCTGCTGTTACGTAATCGCCAAACCACTGGTGAAACAGTTCATGAGCAATAGTGCCTTCCCATATATTATCATCTACCAGCTCGCGGGCATCCTGCTGGGCTGTTTCCTGGTGAATGGTAGCAGTCGTGTTTTCCATAGCGCCCGCTACATAATCCCGTCCCGTGATCTGTGAATACTTGACCCAGGGAAAATCCACGCCGGTAATTTTGGAGAAATAGGTCATCATTTCGGGTGTATTGCCAAATATCTTTTTGGCCACTCCGGCATATTCTTTTTCGACATAATAGTTTACCTCTTTGCCGCGCCAGCTGTCTTTGATAACGGCATATTCACCTACACCCAGAAAGAAGAGATAGGGAGAGTGGGGGAGATCCATTTTCCAGTAATCCGTGCGGGTACCGTCGGCATTCTTCTTTTGCGACATCAGTTTGCCATTGGAGAGGGTGACGTATTTGTTGTCGACAGTAACAGATAATTCTTCTGTTGTTTTCTGAGCCGTTTTATCGATGGTGGGGAACCAGGCGGAGCTGGACTCGGTCTCACCCTGTGTCCAGATCTGTGTGGGCTTTTTCTTGTCTTCGCCTTTGGGATTGATAAAGTACATGCCTTTGATGCCCAGCATCTGCTCGTTGGCATATTTCTTTTCAAATTCATCGGGCTTGGCTATATAGTCAATAAAGATGGTGTATTTCTCACCTGCTTTATAGGTCTTGTCGAGTTTGATCCTTATTTGCCAGTCATCGTAGGTAAAGGGCAGTACCTGTTGCTGAGCGCCTTTTACCAGTGCTACTTTTTTCAATTCCATCCCCTTCGCATCGAGCGTGAGAGAGTCGGTAGCATAGAAATGAGGCTGCAGCGTAATCCACGCTTTGCCATAGAGCCATGATTTGCTGAAATCGGGCTTTACGTCAAGTTTGGTATGCACCAGGTCGTTGATGCGGGTGGGGGTGGCCCGGTATTCTTTTTTCCAGGAAGTATCCTGAACTTCTCCCGGATCCTGGGCCAGCAGGCTGCCAGTAAACAGGCCGATACCGATAAGGCTTAAGAAAATCTTCTTCATATTCAGAATTTATGTCAGCAAATGTAGGATATGCACCCAGCTAAGTGAGTGAAAATGTATGAATGGCGTGCCTTTTAACAAGTCATTGTAGCGTTATTTCAGTTATTTTTGAACCAGCCAACATCAGCCAATGAATCGATTGATAACCCTCCTGTTTATTTTGTTTACCCTGCCGGCTGCCGCGCAAAAGGATTATTTTGTCTATATCCAGGCCGATGCAGAGCAGCCTTTTTTTGTGAGGCTCCAGGAGCGTAATTATGCTTCTGCCAGCAATGGCTATCTTATTCTTCCCCGGTTGAGGGATAGCGTCTATAATCTTGCTGTCGGTTTCCCCAACGGCAGGTGGCCGGAACAGCGGTTTAGTGTACGTATAGCCGGGCGCGATCGTGGTTTTTTGCTCAAGCAGTTTGAAGGCAGTGGATGGGGCTTATTTGATATGCAAACCCTGGCAGTGATTCAGGCCGAGAAGAGGGAGGAGGAGGTGAATCCGAAGCCGGTCAGCAATGAAAAGGTTTCGGCCTTTACCGATGTGCTGGCAAAGGCGGCCAACGATCCTTCGCTCAGAGAGCGTAAGACGGCACCGGTAGCTGCTCCTAAGGAAACACCCAAAAAGCCAGCAGTTGACTCGGCAGTGGCTATTACGAAATCAACAGAAAAGATAATTGCGGAGCCGGAAAAACAACCGGTGCCGGCAGTAACAGATACAGGATATGTAAGTAAAACGGTTGTGGTGCAGCGAGACACGCTGCTGGTTGACAGGAAAACAAATGATGGCGTTGCCGGTTTGGCGAAGGATACAGTAGTTGTTGAAAATATCTCTATCTCTATCAGTAAAGAAGAGCCTGACCCCCCTCCGCCTGCAAAAACAGATTCGTTAATAACCACTCCGGCGGTTGAACTGACTATAGCGGAAAAGAAACAGGTCGTAGAGCCACAGGTAGCTATTAATAATCCGGCTGCACTTGTTCCCTCGCAGATCACCCGCCGGTCCGAGAGCAGCACTTCAGAAGGTTTTGGGCTCGTGTATACAGATCAGTATGCAGATGGACATACTGATACGATCCGTATCCTGATCCCCAACCAGCGCAACCTGCTCCGTACAGATGACCGGCCGGGGGATAAACGTTTTCTCGAGGATATCTCCTCGCAAGCGGGAGATAGTGTAAAAACGGCGAAAACCACTACCAGCACCTGTACCGTTACAGCCAGTGAGAATGACTTTCTCCAATTGCGCAAGAGGATGGCGGCACAGAAGGCTGATGATGCCATGATTGCGGAGGCGCGCAAGGCATTTAAAGTAAAATGTTACAAAGTAAAGCATATCCGCAACCTGGGTGTGTTGTTCCTGAACGATGCAGCCCGTTTCCAGTTTTATGAAGCTGCTTATCCGCGGGTTGCTGATCCGGCTGCTTTTGAAAGCCTGGGGGCTGAGTTAAAGAATGAGTATTATAACCGTCGTTTCCAGGCGCTGATGGGCCGTTAGACAGGTGACTGACTGGTCGGCATATCCTCTATTTTATTTAATCAGGGATTTTGATGGCAAGGTATTTTTTAGAAGTGTCATATAAGGGCACAGTTTACAGTGGTTTCCAGACCCAGGAAAATGCCATTACCGTTCAGTCGGAAGTGGAGCGTGCGCTGCAGGTACTGGAGCGTCGCCAGATAAAGCTGACCGGTTCTTCGCGTACGGATGCCGGCGTGCATGCCCGCCAGAATTTTTTCCATTTCGATACAGAGGCAGGGCTTCATCACCAGTTCATATATAAGATGAATGCGATTCTGCCTGCTGATATCGTTATCCATGGTTTATATGAAGTAGGATCGGAGGCGCATGCCCGTTTCGATGCCGTGACCCGGGAGTATAAGTACTTTATATATGGGCAGAAGGATCCGTTTCTGGCAGACAGGGCTTATTTCTTTCCTTACCGGATAGACAGGCTGGCATTGCAGGAGGCAGCAGCTGTATTAAGGGAGTACACAGATTTTACCAGTTTCTCGAAACGTAATACGCAGGTTAAGACCTTTCTGTGCAGGATAGACGTATCAGAATGGATAGAGGAGGGAGGCTGCCTGGTCTATCATGTAGTGGCTAACCGGTTTTTGAGGGGTATGGTGAGGGCGCTTACGGCAACTATGCTGCAGGTGGGCAGGGGAAAGCTGGATATAGCCGGTTTCAGGGCTATTATAGAGGCAAAGGATTGTACTGCAGCGAGTTTTGCGGTGCCGGCGCATGGGTTGTTTTTGGAAAGGGTCGTATTTCCGTATGAGCTGGGAGGGGGTGAGTAAACTTTTTTTGGGCCTGTAATCCTTATCTGGCGCGGGGTTTGGGTTATTTCCGGGAAATACTTGCAAAAAAGATTTGGCAGGAACTAATTCACCCCTATCTTTGCACCCCCGCACACAAAACGGGTTAGTTCTCTGAAAGTTGTGATACTGAAGGCAGACAAAAAAAGATGAAAAAGTTTCAGAAAAAATTTGTCAGTAATCATCAAACACTTACCTTTGCAACCCGTTCATAACGGACTAGTTCTCTGATAGTTGTGATGCTGAAAGCAAATAAAAAACTGAAAAAAACTGATGAAAAAATTTGCCGGTAATTAGTAATCACCTACCTTTGCAACCCGCTTCAAACGGGTTAGTTCTCTGAAGGTTGTGAAACTGAAAGCTGGTAAAAAAAGAGAGAAAAAGTGAAAGAAAAATTTGCCAGTAATTGACAAAGGCTTACCTTTGCAATCCGCTCCGAAAAAACGGAGTCAGTTCTTCACAAAACAAGTTGATTTTCAAACCAAAAGCTTCTGAAAAATTCTAAAAAAATTCGAAGAAAAATTTGGTAGAAATAAAAAGACTCTTACCTTTGCACTCCCAATCGAAAATGGGGCAGCTGGTAAAACGGCTGAAGCGAAAATAAAGCGTCTAAAGATCTTTGAAAGTTGGGAAACAATAGCACTTCTTCCTGGTAGCCACCGGGAAGAAACCAAGAAGGTAAGTCAAAGCGAAATAAATTCGATTTGACACGTTAATTAAAAGTTTTTGCAGTTTACTGCAAATAACACTTTGAAGTTAAATGTCAGTATCAAACATCATTTACAATGGAGAGTTTGATCCTGGCTCAGGATGAACGCTAGCGGCAGGCTTAATACATGCAAGTCGAGGGGCAGCATGGTGTAGCAATACACTGATGGCGACCGGCAAACGGGTGCGGAACACGTACAGAACCTTCCTTCGAGCGGGGAATAGCCCAGAGAAATTTGGATTAATACCCCATAGTATAACGGAGTGGCATCACTTTGTTATTAAAGATTTATCACTTGAAGATGGCTGTGCGGCTGATTAGGTAGTTGGCGGGGTAACGGCCCACCAAGCCTGCGATCAGTAACTGGTGTGAGAGCACGACCAGTCACACGGGCACTGAGACACGGGCCCGACTCCTACG
>MKTY01000025.1 GCA_001898485.1 Sphingobacteriales bacterium 46-32
TATGGTACGTCTGTGTATTCCGTAGCGGACCTTTATAATACGAGGCCGCAGATATGAAATTTCAGTTTCTGTAGCGCTGCATTGCAATGCAGCGCTACAAATTGCTGGTTGGACTATTTAAATGCGAGGGCAGACATGGTACGTCTGTGTATTCCGTAGCGGATCTTTTTATAATACCGGGTCGAAGATATGATCCCGCCTAAAATAAGAAAACCGGCTCACGCCGGTTTTCTTATTGAATATGTTTCCTGTTAGCGAAGGTCGACTTCTTCCACACCGGGGTATTTGCTTTTATCAAATACGAAAACATTATCAGCCAGTGGCTGATTGGTCTTCATGCTGGTAACAGTGTAAGAATAACGGTTGCCGCCATTTTCGAGCACGCGGGTGCTGTAAATGGTTTTAGCTGCTTTATCTATCTGGAGATATACCTTATGAAATGATTTGCTCTTATCGGTAGGAGTCATCTCAATTTCCTGGATGGTTTTAGTACCCACTTTTTTCTCTCCGTTGAGAAGTGAGTAAAAGTCCTTGTCGTAGAAATTGGTAAAAAGTTTCTGCGGAGTGATCATGCCACTGCTGGCATCCAGGTTTGAGATCGTCACTTCTTTGGCGCTTTTATCGTAGTTCCACACGGTCTTGCCATCGCTAAAGATTTCCTGGCCGGCAAAGCTTACTTTATAACGGGTGCCCTTCATCATTACGGTACCAGTTTTGGTAGACATCACCTTGCCTTTTGCATCTTCCACTTTATAGGTGAAGGTTGCCTGTACGGTGGTGAAGGTCTTGAATTTGTCGCTCACCGCTTTGAGTACAGCTGTGGCTTCGGGATCGTTTTTGGTGGGATCTTTTTGGGCCAGCAGGGCACCAACAAAGGCAAAAGAAAGTAAGGATAAATAAAACTTCTTCATTTACAATATTTTATCAACGGATTACAGAATGACCGATTTTACAACCGGCGCAAAAATAAGCTATTACCATTCAAGACTGGCAACAAGGATGCCGGGTTGCACTATGCCATTTTTCTTAACATTTTTGTTTTCTAGCCCAGGTGTGAAAGGTGTTGCTCGAGGTCCATTTCGGTCTTGATCAGCACATCACGGGCTTTACTGCCCTGGTTGGGCCCCACTATACCAGCAGCTTCCAGCTGATCCATAAGGCGGCCGGCCCTGTTATAGCCCAGCTTCATCCGGCGCTGCAGCAGGGAGGTCGAGCCTACCTGCGCCTGTACAATCAGGCGGGCTGCATCTTCAAACATGGAATCGCGGTCAGAAAGGTCAAAGTCTTTCCCTTCCAGTTCCTTTTCGTCCACATATTCGGGCAGCAGGAAGGCCTGGGGGTAGCCGCGTTGGGCACTGATGAAGTCGACTACTTCCTCTACCTCGGGAGTATCTACAAAAGCACACTGCAGGCGGGTAAGGTCACCATTATGAGAAATCAGCATATCACCCTTGCCGATCAGCTGCTCAGCACCGCCGGTATCGAGGATAGTACGCGAATCGATCTTGGATGATACTTTAAAAGCTATGCGTGCCGGGAAGTTGGCCTTAATGGTACCGGTAATGATATTGACAGAGGGGCGCTGTGTGGCAATGATCAGGTGAATACCAATGGCCCGTGCCAGCTGGGCAAGGCGTGCAATAGGCATTTCCACTTCCTTGCCTGCCGTCATGATCAGATCGGCAAACTCATCAATAACCAGTACGATGAAGGGAAGATACTGATGTCCCTTTTGCGGATTCAGTTTACGCTTTACAAACTTTTCGTTGTATTCTTTAATATTTCTGGCACCAGCCTCCTTGAGCAGGTCATAGCGGTTATCCATCTCGATACACAGGGCATTGAGCGTATGCACAACCTTTTTGGTATCGGTAATGATAGCATCTTCTTCGCCCGGCAGTTTTGCCAGAAAATGTTTTTCGATATGCCTGTATATACTCAGCTCTACTTTTTTGGGATCGATGAGTACAAACTTGAGTTGCGATGGATGTTTTTTATACAGCAGCGAAACCAGGATGGCATTAAGACCAACTGATTTACCCTGACCGGTAGCACCCGCCATCAGCAGGTGAGGCATGCTGGCCAGATCAACGATATAATTGTCATTATCGATCTTCTTGCCGATGGCAATGGGAAGACTGAAGCTATTATGCTGAAACTTGTCGGAGGTCAGCAGGGTCTTCATACTCACTACTGTCTTCTTCACATTGGGTACTTCGATACCAATGGTGCCCTTACCGGGTATTGGGGCAATGATACGAATACCCAGTGCCGCGAGGCTCAATGCAATATCATCTTCGAGGTTTTTGATACGAGAGATCCGCACTCCGGCGGCGGGCACTATCTCGTAAAGGGTCACAGTGGGCCCTACTGTAGCGCTGATCTTCTGGATCTCGATAGAATAGTTGCGCAGGGTAGCGATGATCTGATTCTTGTTATTTTCCAGCTCGGCGGGGTCCTGGATGATCTTTTCGCTGCCATGCGTTTCGAGCAGATCGGGGGTGGGATATTTATAATCCCGAAGATCGAGCGTGGGCTCGTAAGGCGGCAGGTTTTCTATTGCCGACTCCCCTTCTGCCACGGGTTCCTCTACGGGTGCTGTTTTGATTTCGAGTTGCAGCCCATCAGCTGGTATTACCGGCGGCTCTGGTTTTACTGGTGGTGGCGGTATGATCAGCTCCTGTTCTGCAGGGGAGATGGGCGGTTCCGGGCTGGTCTGTGCTGCCAGCCGATCATTTAGTGTAAGCTCGTCATGCTGATGAAAGAGGTCGTTCACGATTTCTTTTTCTACCAGCGGTGTGGTGGCATCGAGCTCATCATCTTCTTCCTCGGGCGAAGGATCTTTTTCGATGAGTGTAAACTCATGTTTGGGCGCAACTTCCTCATCAATTACGAGCAGTGGTATATCCTTCTTTACGGTATTTTTCTTTTTATCAGCCACCGGTTGGGGTTGCGCATCTTCCGCTGCTTCTTCGGCTGTTTCTTCTGAATCGCCATCTGTTTCGGCTGTAGCCGGAGCGGCTTGTTTTCTTTGCGGCAGATTAAAAGCCGGGTTAAATTGCCAGATCACATAGGCCAGTGCCACTACCAGCAGGAGTGCCGCTGTGCCTACATTACCCAGTATACCGGTAAGCCAGTCGCTGATCATATTTCCCACGCCACCGCCAAAACGGAAAAGGCCGTTGGAAAAAATAAAAGCCAGTGATACAGAGAGCACCAGCAGGCCAATAGTCACGTACTTGAGGTTTTTGCGGATCGAAAAAACTTTTTTTCCGAAAAGCAGGTTCACTCCCAGTACAAAGAAGAAAGTGCAGATTAGCAGTGAGGCAATCCCAAAACCTTTGTAAATAAAAAAGTGAGATGCTACTGCTCCCAGGCGGCCCAGCAGGTTATTGACTTTTACGTCATGATCAAACAGAATGGACAGGCCCCGGGTCACTTCTGTCTGATCTTCTTTCCAGGTAAAGAAGTAAGACAGAAAGGCTATCAATAAAAATAAGGAGACAAGCAGGCATACCGCTCCCGTGATCTTGAGGGTGCGCTCATCCCGGGCCAGCTCCTGCCAGTTGATCCGTTCTTCTGCTTCCTGTTTCAAGCCTTTGGCATCGGCCTTTCCGGTAGTCTTTTTGGTAGTCTTTGCAGGGGTCTTTTTCTGCTTTTGGGCCATATCGGCAAAGATAGCATAGTTTGCCATTTTGCCGGAATGCCGCTTCCTGTCTTTCCGGGCCGCCCCCGGGCCGAAAAATTACCGCAAAGTAGTAGGCCTCTTACGCGTAAAACCGTGCGGCATATATTACTTTTGATTTTAGTGGTTGTTCCAAAACATACATCACGCTGCTTCCGGCTCCTGCTTGCCGGCCTTCTGTATCTGCTGCCCGCCCTATTGTGTGCACAGGATACCATCCAGCTTGACTATACAGACATCAGCCAGATACACCTCGAGGAACCTTCGAGAAAAATGCGGAAAAAAATCGCTTCAGCCTATATCGGCCCAGAAGATTCGCTGCCGGCGGTATTTCAGCAATTGCGGTTCACAAAAGGAGTAGTACACCCGATCTATATCCCCTCCGACCATGTTACCAAAAAGATCGCCGTACGCTTCAATCTCTGCAATAGTGCCGACTCTGCCCAATCTGTCTGGTTTTTCCCGGGACTTTATTTCTGGAAGGTGCAGTTGTATAAACTTCAGGATAATGGGCAACTGGAGCAATTGCCTTCTATTATGCCCAAAGAACCGGCAGAAATCAGTTACCGGAAGCTCACACTACAACCGCATGACTCCTGCGTGATCGTTGCAGAACTGACGCAGGTACGCACCCACCTCAATGGGCTGAGGCCGCGTCTTATTCATCCCGAATACCTGCAGGCCGCCGTTATTACACTCGACAACTCCAATATTGAGTCGAAAGTATTCACGTATGTTTTCTGCGGGCTATTGATGATGATGATTCTGTTTTCACTGGCCAATTACTTCATGAACCGCAATGCAGAATTTCTTTATTACGCCGGCTATGCTTTTTTCCTGGGTCTGATGCTCTTTATCAAGGGTATTTACAGTTATCATAGCAGCGATTTTGGTTTCTTTCAGGAAGGCTATCTTGATTTCATCATGCAAAGCGTAGGTTGTTTGCTGTATATGCCTTTTATGCAAACCTACCTTGCCACACGTACCCGACACCCGTTTCTGCACAGGTTGTACAATTTTGGCATGATCATGCTCGTAGGCAGTATGATCGCCTTCACCTTAGTCCATTATTTTACCTGGAATTTCGCCCTCGAAAACTATATTGAAAATATCGCAAAGGGGCTGCTCCTGATCATCATTTTTATTTTCCTCGTATACAGTATTCGCCGCTGGGAAGACCGGCTGCTGCGTTATCTTTTCTGGGGCAACTTCTGTTTATTCTTCTTCTCTCTCTTTTCGTTGCTGATGCTTACCGGCAATATCATTCCCCGTGACCTGCCTGCCATTTTCAAAAGTTCTATTTTCTATTATGAACTGGGCATATTGCTGGAACTGATCTTCTTTCTGATGGGTCTCAACTACAAAAACCGCCGACAGCTCATTGCACAGGCACAGGAGCGGGAAAGACTGAAAGCCGAAAATCTGATGAATGAATATGAACGGGAAATTGCTGTTTACAAAGGTCAGCAGGAAGAGCGTGAGCGTATATCTGCCGACATGCACGATGAACTCGGATCAGGTATGACGGCCATCCGTCTTATGAGTGAAATTGCCCGCAACAAGATGAAGGAAAATACACCGATAGAGATCGAAAAAATTTCCCGGTCGGCCGATGAAGTGCTCAATAAAATGAATGCGATCATATGGAGTATGAACAGTGGCAACGACAGCGTAGACAACCTGGTATCATACATTCGTAGCTATGCGCTGGAGTATTTTGAAAATACGCCCATTGCATGCCGCATCTATACGCCTGAAACTATTTCGGAACGCGAACTATCCGGCGACAAGCGCCGTAATCTTTTCCTGTGTGTAAAAGAAACGCTCAACAATGCACTGAAGCATTCAAAGGCCAGCGAGATCCGCATTTATTTTATGACAGATGAAATACTCACTATCAAAATAGTCGACAATGGTGTGGGTATCGACCTGCAAAAAATCCGCAAATTCGGAAACGGATTGAAGAATATCGCCAAACGTATGGAAAGCATCGGCGGCAGTTATCAGATCGAGAATAATAATGGAACGGTGACTACTTTAAGACTGCCGCTTTAGTGGACAGTTGACAGTTGACAGTGGACAGTGGACAGTTGACAGTGAACAGCCCTTTAAACTCTTTATACCTTTTATACCCTTTATACTTTTAAACCTTTATACTTTTAAACTTCTCACTCCCACCGCCAGGCTGATCCATCCGGCAATAAAGAAAACCCCGCCTATCGGGGTAATAATACCCAATCCACCCAGGCCTACTGAATCGGTAGCTTTAAGGGCAGTGAGCAGGTAAAGTGAACCGGAAAAGAGCAGTATGCCGATCAGGAAGCACCAGGCAGCCCGTTTTAACCATACCGAAGCCAGGCGTTCTGCAATCAAGCCTGCCAGCAACAGTGCGAGTGCGTGATACATCTGATACTTTACGCCGGTTTCAAAAGTAGCAACCGTTTCGGGTGGTACCAGTTTCTTCAATCCATGAGCGCCAAAAGCGCCGAGGGCAACGGCCAGTCCGGCCAGCAGGGCTCCCCAGGTAAGAAAACGTTTATGCATGGAAAATCTTTTCTATAAACTGATCGAGACCGATGTTTTCATCTTCAATCATCACATCGGCCTGTTCGTAATAAATCTTTCTGTCGGCAAATTTCCGGCTAATGAAGCCACGCAACTGATCATCGGTAAGGTTGCGCAGTAAAGGACGGGCTTCACGTTCTTTGAGCAGGCGCTCAAACAGTATTTCAACCGGTGTATTAAGCCATACGGTTGTACCTGCCTGGTTCATGTATTCGATATTATTAAAAAAACAGGGAGTACCTCCGCCACAGGCCATAATAAAAGACTGATGGCTTTCTGTCATGATATGCATCACTTCTTTTTCCCTGACCCGGAAATATTCTTCTCCATGCTGTTCAAATATCTCATTGATGCTTTTGCCTTCGGCATTCACTACCTGCTCATCGAGATCAAAAAAGTGAATCCCCAGTTTTTCTCCCAGGCGATGCCCCCAGTATGATTTACCGGAGCCCATAAAGCCAATGAGAAATATTTTCATAGCGGATACTGTTGTTTATTTGAAAGCATTGAAACCGGTCACATCCATGCCGGTGATCAGCAGGTGTACATCGTGTGTGCCTTCGTACGTGATCACACTCTCGAGGTTCATCATATGACGCATAACCGGATACTCGCCGGTAATACCCATACCACCGAGCATCTGGCGGGCATCGCGGCAGATATTTGTTGCTACTTCGCAGGCATTACGCTTGGCCATACTTACCTGCTGCGGAGTGGCTTTTCCCTGATCCATCAGCACACCCAGACGCCAGTTGAGCAACTGAGCTTTGGTAATCTCAGTTACCATTTCGGCCAGCTTTTTCTGCTGCAACTGAAATGCACCAATAGGTTTACCAAACTGCACACGCTCCTGCGAATAGCGCAATGCTGTGTCATAACAATCCATTGCGGCGCCAATAGCTCCCCAGGCAATACCATAGCGGGCCTTGGTCAGGCAGCCGAGGGGCCCTTTGAGCCCTTTTACATTAGGGAAAATATTCTCTTTTGGCACTTTTACATTATCAAAAACCAACTCGCCGGTAGCAGAGGCACGAAGACTCCATTTGCCATGTGTAGTAGGTGTGCTGAAACCTTCCATACCACGCTCTACAATCAATCCATGTACTTCACCGGCTTCATTTTTGGCCCATACCACCGCCACCTGTGCAAAGGGCGCATTACTGATCCACATCTTGGCACCATTCAGAATAACATGATCACCGGCATCCTTAAAATTGGTAAGCATGCTGCTGGGATCAGATCCATGATTGGGCTCTGTGAGACCAAAGCATCCAAGCCATTCTCCACTTCCCAGTTTGGGCAGATACTTGCGGCGTTGGTCTTCGCTGCCATAGGCGTAAATGGGATACATAACCAACGAACCCTGTACAGAAGCCGTACTACGTACACCACTATCGCCACGCTCCAACTCCTGCATCATAAGACCATAGGATACATAGTCCAGGCCGCCGCCGCCATACTCAACCGGCACAGTGGGACCAAAACAGCCCAGATCGCCCAGCTGCTTTACGATATGCTGGGGAAACTCAGCCTTCTGGGCATAATCTTCGATAACAGGACTGATTTCCTTTTTTACATAACTACGAACAGATTCACGAATGAGCCGCTGTTCTTCGGTGAGTAATTCATCGAGTTGAAAATAATCAGGGCTTACAAACAGGTCGGTGCGGGCTGCCATAATGCAATCATTTAATTGAACCAGCCATGGCCGGTGATTGGCGTCAGGCTGTGGCCGCAAAGGTAAGGCAAATTGGCAGGTAGAAAAGTAGAAAGGTTTAAAAGTATAAAGGGTATAAAAGGTATAAAGAGTATAAGAAGTTTAAAGGGTTTAGAATGCTTGCGCCCCACCATCCACTGTCAACTGTCCACTGTCAACTGTTCACTGTCCACTAAAAAGCCGCTTCCCTTAACGGAAAGCGGCTTTGATCGTGCAGGCAATACACTTGTGCTTATTGTTTTACAAAAGTGCGTGTGCCCGTGCCGTAGTAGGGATTGTTGATGATTCGCCAGGAGGCACCTGTGCTGGTAAATACGATATCGGCAAATTCGATATCGCCTACCAGGTCGTTGGGCTGTGGCGGACCGGCAAATGTATTAGCGGCTGTTTCAACAAAGTAAACCTTTACCCCGGTATGACCACCAGTGGCTCCTCCCGGGTTCTGTACCTGGTAAAAACCGGGCAGCAGGCGGGTGACATAAGCGTTCATACCAGTAGCTTCGCGGAGGTATGTACCACTGTAGTCGGTGGTATTGCCCTGATAGGCCACCGCAACAATGCGGGTAGCCTCCGTATGAAAAATACCACTGCCACTTTCTTTTTCGTAGGTTACAAAATAAAGGCCGGGCACGGCTGTATTCACTTCGTTGGAGGAAGCGGCCAGCGCCTCCTGGGTGCCATCTTCAGTAAAATAGGTAGCCCCCTGATCGGTATAGGTGCTGCCCGGAGCAATGGAGATAAACGCATCGCCTTTAAGCTCTATTACCGGCACCTTCAGTGTTTTGGAAACCCCTTTGGTAGTTTCTTTTTTGCACGAGCCCATTATTAGCAACAAAGCCAGAACGGGCAGGTACAGGTATCGTTTGCTGTTTGTATGCATACTGTTTTTTTTAATAGTTAATTCTGTCCGGTTGTATTAACATCCCACCACAACTTATCGGTAACTGTTTTTTGCGGGGGCGTATTGGGATTACGCGTCACCTCTATATCTGGATAAAGAATACGCACGGGAAATTTGTTGCCGATATTGCTGGTAGCCGATACCTCAAAAATGTCAGGATAGCCGGTGCGTCGCCATTCTGTCCATCCCTCCAGATTTTGTGTACCATCCATGCTTATCCACTTCTGGCTGATGATGGCTTTCAGTTTTTCTTCGGTGCTGCCGGCAGCAGGATAGTTCACTGATGGCTGCCCGAGGAATGTAGTGGCTTGTGCGTTACTTAACTGCCAGTAGGCAAAAGAAGCTTTGATGCCATTTTCATATAATGTCTGTGCATTGCCGCTTCCCCATCCGCGCAATACTGCTTCGGCCTGCAAAAAATAACTTTCTGCAGCACTCATCAGAATCACGGGGGCAGCTGCTCCACCATCAGGACCGCCTACTGCAGGGCCAGGCTTGGAATAGCTACGGTCATTTTGTGTGCCGGGCAGGTTAGGACCATTGCCCTGATCTATACCAGCATGATTACCGCTATTGGGCGCTGCCGTAGCACGCTGATACAAAACATCGATACGGGGATCGTTGGAGTTTTCCATATACTCCAGTGCAGTATTGCTGGCAATCAGGTTGGCCGATGTAAGTGCCTGAAAGGTCATATAAAGCGGATGCTGATTGAAAGTAGTAGTGGTGAACTGCATATCTGCATCATCACCTGTACCCAAAAACTGCGCACCCGCTGTATACATAGCCTGAATACCAGCCTGGGCTACAGAAGGACGTACATAAGCCTGACGGAGATAAATACGCAGTTTAAGTGTATTGGCAAACTTGTGCCATGCACTCATATCGCCCTGGTAATACAGATCATCATTGCCCGGATGATCAGATGATGATTCGCTGAGCAGGGCCAGACCATCATCTACCAGTTTGATAAGACCATCATAAACCTGCTCCTGCGTGTCAAAACCGGGCGTGGCATTCGATGCATCCAGTGCCTGGCTGAACGGTATATCGCCATGCAGATCGGTGAGATACTGATAAATGTATGCCTGCATAAACTTACCAATAGCCGCATAGTTGTTGCGACCGGCAGCAGTAGCCTCATCAATAATATACTTCATGTCCTGGAGCGGACCCGAATACAGGGAGTTCCAGGGAGTATTGAAGTCGGTACTTACAATCGCATACTGATCAATGGTGCGGTACTGACTGGCAGTAGGCCCCTGCGTCCAGTACTGCCCCCAAAGCCCGCCCAGGATCTGGTAACGGTTAGCCATATTGTAGGCGGTGTAACCCAGGGCCGATGGCAACACGAGATCAATAGAGGCCTGGGTTGAATTATTGGGGTCAGTATTTACGTCCAGTATTTTTTTGCAGGAGCTGAATGGCGCCAGCATACCGGCCGTGATGGTTATCAGAAAAAATATTCGTTTAAACATGTTGGGTCGTTTAAAAATTTAGAATACAATGCGCAGATTGGCGCCAAAACTGCGTACAGAAGGAACACTTCCGTACTCATAGCCCTGTGCATTGCCTGTACCAAATGAGCTGGTTTCCGGATCAGAATAGGTGTTCTCTTTGGGTGTTTTAAGCCAGAGATTACGACCTACCAGACCTATCTGCATGCCGCTGATAAATTTTACTTTATTAAGCCACTGTTTGGGAATACGATAACTCAGTGTTGCTTCCCGCAGTTTGATAAAGCTGGCATCAAGAAGATTCTCAATGGCATTGTTCGAGACAAAATTTGTCCAGTAATCCTGCGCACTTTCTACCGGTATGGTATTGGCTATATACTTGCCACTTCCGGCATCGAGTACTGCACTATTGGGTATTACAAAAGGTTCGCGGTCATTGTACAGTGTTTTTGGATCTGTACCCACAAAAGTCTGCAGTGACTTGGTACGGCTGAAGAAGAGGCCGCCTTTGCGTCCATCAAACAGCAGCGTCAGCGTAAACCCTTTATAGCTGAATGAATTGAAGAAGCTCGCAATATAGTCAGGCAGATAAGTACCATAGGTACGCGCCTGCGGATCCGTAACGGGGTAGCCTGTTGCTTCATTCACTACTACTCTGCCCAGCGAATCGCGTAGAAATCCACTGCCAAAAAACTGTCCGTAAGGTTTTCCTACCTGGGCCACTACAGTACCTCCGTTGAAACCACCCGGCAGAGTGATGCTTGATGTACCGGGGGCAATGGCATCTACATTACTCTTGTTTTTGGAGAAGGTAACGGTTGACTCCCATGTAAAGTCTTTTGTACGCACGGGTATACCACGCAGCAGCAATTCCACTCCCCTGTTTGATACCTGACCGATATTGGTTACTCGGAACGTATAGCCTGTAGAGGCTGCAATAGGAAGTGTAATGATCTGGTCGGTGGTTTTGTTGTGATAATAGGTAAAGTCTATACCCAACCGGTTATTAAGAAAAGACGCTTCCACGCCGCCTTCATAAGAAGTGGTAAACTCAGGTGTAAGATTCGGATTGCCGATTGTTGCACCTACAGTAAAACCAGGGATGCCATTGAAGGGGAATGTAAGCTGTGAATTATTATATCCATCGGCCACCACACCTGGCACAAAGTTAGACTGCAGCAGGTAAGGGTTGGCGTCATTACCAACGCGGGCAGCACTGGCACGCACTTTACCATAGCTGATCCATTTAGGCATTTGAAACGCTTCACTGAAAACAAATGAAAGGTTGGCACTGGGATAAAAGAAACTACGGTTATTTACCGGGAGTGTAGATGACCAGTCGTTACGGCCAGTAAGACCAAGGAATAAATAATCCTTAAACGCGAGGTTTATATCTGTGTACACACCAAAGAGACGGCGTTTCTGATAAGTATTATCTGCCTCGGGCGGACCACTGGTATTGCCAAGATTGTACAAACCGGGAATTACCAGGTCATTAATCTTGCTGAACTGATCATTGGTAGTACGCTCGCGGAAGTTATGTCCCACCATGGCGCGCAGCGACAAATCTTCTGTCAGCTTGAATTTACCTGATACAGTGAGATCGCTGGTGAGCTCACGGATACTGATGGCCTCTTCTGAATAACTACCGGCAAACTCGTTGCCATGGTTCTGATTATTCGGATCAGGTATAACCCGTTTGGAGACAATTTGCTTACGACCATCATTGATCACATCTGTACCAATACGGTACACCACATCGAGCCAGCTTACCGGCTTATAGGTAAACTCCACATTTCCCAATACACGGTCAACGATACTACGGTAAGAATCTTCGCCGAGGAAGTACCAGGGGTTGACTGTATAAGCTCCGTAATAGCCGGAGAGCGTATTGAATTTATTGTTCTTATAATCTTTGAGATCAAGCAACGAAATGTCGCGTGGAGTTTGCAGTACCTGGTCATAAGGTGATGCCCCCTGACCCTGTACAGAAAGATCGCCCACACCACGGATATAGTTTATGGTGGCACTGGAGCTGAGTTTGGACGAAAGCTCTGCTGTGCCCGTAAAGCGCAGCGAAGTACGTTTGTACTCTGTACCAGGCATGATACCTTTTTGTATGAGTTGGTTGGCAGAAAGATAATAGCTGTTGCGATCATTATTTTGCGACAGAGACAAACCTGTATTGGACACCTGGCCAATATCAAAAAACTCTTTTACGTTATTGGGCAGACCTACATAAGGTTTCACCTGCTGCTCGCCATCCACTACCTGGCCCCAGGGTTTGAGTTTGCCATCGAAGCGCGGCCCCCAGCTGAAATTTTCGCGCAGGTCGGTTTCTTTATTACCACCCTGGCCATACTCATTCTGATATTTGGGCACACGTAATATCTGCTCGAGTGAATAAGAGGTATTAAATACTACTTCCGTTTTCTTATTACCCAATCGTTTGCCACTCTTGGTTGTGATAATAAGCGCGCCGTTTGCAGCGCGGCTGCCGTAGAGGGCTGCAGCAGCAGGGCCTTTCAACACCGTTACCGATTCCACATCCTCCGGATTAATATCATTACCGCGATTTCCGGCATCTACCTGGTTATTGAGATTATCGCCCGGATCAATCTGCGAGTTATCGATAGGGATACCATCTACCACAATCAACGCCTGGTTGTTTCCCAGCAGTGAAGTACCTCCGCGAAATACGATACGTGTAGAGCTGCCCACTCCACCTGAACTGCTGGTAATATTTACCCCAGCCACCTTGCCCTGGAGTGAATTGAGCACACTACGATCGCGGGCGCGTGTAAGTTCTTCATTCTTGATTGTGGGCGCCGAGTAACCCAGTGTTTTGGCTTCGCGGCGAATACCAGCGGCTGTCACAATCACTTCATTCATTTCGCGCGCCTCCACCGTCATCTGGACGGCGATATTATTATCTGCCCCTACCGTCACCTCTTTGCGCTCATAACCTACCGATGTAAGTATCAGTACATTACCGGGTGATGCAGTGATGGTAAAAAGACCGTCGGCGCCGGTCTGGGTTGATGCTTTACTTCCTTTGACGCTGATACTCACACCCTGGAGGGGTTGACCACCGGCATCCATGACTTTGCCACGCACCGTCTGCTGAGCCCACGTGAGAGACATCAGCAGCATGGCAGTTAATACACATGCTAATTTTTTCATACACAGTTTTTGGAAAAGAAAATTGTTGCCAGAAAAGTTGGACAGAACAAGTTCTGCTTTTGCTGTTTTAGTCAGGGCTCATTCTTTCTCAACCATTAATCCCGGCATCCGAAGCACAGGAAAACGTATACGAAAAAAAAGCAACAATGCCTCAACAGCCTTTAACAAAGCTGTTGAAGCACTTATCATAATATCCGTAAGTAAAAGGGAGAAAATCAACGGGTGGGCAGGTACTGATCCATTTCCTGCTGATAGGCGCGGGCTACTTTTTCTGCCTGCTCTGCAAAATCAACGCCTTCAGATGCATAAATAATGGCGCGGCTGGCATTGATCAGTAAACCGCAATCTGCATTCATGGCCTGTTCTGAAATATCGCGCAGGCTGCCGCCCTGGGCACCTACTCCCGGCACAAGATAAAAATGATCGGGCGTAAGTTTCCGGATAGGCACAAACCGGTCTGCCTGTGTAGCACCTACTACAAACATCAGGTTGCCGGTATTTCCCCAACCGCTCACTGTTTTCATCACACGCTCATACAGGAGTTCTGCGGGCTGACCGTCTGTCTGCAATCGCTGCAATTCAAAATCGGCTGCACCGGGATTGGAAGTGAGACCAAGTACGATGGCCCATTTACCTGCATGTTGCAGAAAAGGTTTTACACTGTCTTCGCCCATATATGGGGCTACAGTAATACTGTCAAAAGGAAGTGCTTCAAAAAAAGCACGGGCATACTGATCGGCTGTATTCCCTATATCGCCCCGCTTGGCATCGGCAATGGTGAAATGATCGGCGCCAATATAACGAACCGTTTTATCCATCGCCTCCCAGCCTTTCAGGCCAAGTGCTTCATAAAAGGCTGTATTGATCTTATAAGCCACACAAAGATCGCGGGTGGCATCGATAATGGCTTTATTAAAGGCAAAAACCGGATCAGGCTCATGGAGCAGGTGCGCCGGTATTTTGGTTATATCTGTATCGAGCCCTACGCAGAGATAGGAACGTTTGCGAAATATCTGTGCTACCAGTTGATCACGTGTCATGCGGCGAAGATAAGAAAAGGGTATAAAGAGTTTAAAGGGTTTAAGAAGTTTAAAAAGAGCTGTGATAAAAGAATATGTAATAACTCAGCTATCCTCATAAACACTTTATACCCTTTAAACTCTTTATACTCTTTATACTCTTTACACCCATTTAAACCAGGTTTTATCCGAGCAATACTTTCTTCAACTCGTGTCCAAACCGCCATACTTCTTCAAATGTATTGTACAATGGTACAGGGGCCAGGCGAATCACATCGGGCTCACGCCAGTCGGTAATAATACCGGCAGCAGCCAGTGCATCAAATACATTTTTACCATCGCGCTGCATCAATAATGACACCTGACTGCCCTGCTGCGCCGGATCGCGGGGTGTAAGAATGGTAATGGGGCTACCTGCCACCGTCTGGTTCACCTCGTCGAGTATGGCCCAGAGAAATGCGGTCAGTTTCTCACGTTTGGCCTGTATAACATCCCAACCGGCCTCTGCCACTACATCAAGTGCGGCGCGGTGCGATGCATATAGCAGCAGCGAAGGTGTGCTGAGCTGCCAGCCCTGAGCACCCGGCATAGGTACAAATCCTTTTTGCATCAGAAAGCGCGTAGGCTTATCATAACCCCACCAGCCGGCAAAACGCGGCACATCGGCCTGATGATGGCGCTCATGAATAAATACGCCTCCGATTGCTCCCGGACCTGAATTGAGGTACTTGTAGGTACACCAGCAGGCAAAATCAGCATTCCAGTCGTGCAATTGCACAGGTATATTGCCTGCTGCATGAGCCAGATCAAAACCCACCAATGCTCCGGCCTTATGAGCCGCAGCAGTAATAGCCGGCATATCCAGCACCTGGCCGGTATAATAATTAATGCCACCAAATAACACCAGCGCGGTCTCTTCCGCATTCTTCTCAATGGCGGTAATAATATCTTCTGTATGCAGTAAATGTTCGCCTTCGCGCGGAGCAACTTCTATAATTGTTTTTTCGGGATCAAACCCGTGATGCCGCACATGTGTTTCGAGGCTGTACTGATCGCTGGGAAAGGCTTTTGCCTCGCAAATAATTTTTACCCGTTTGCCCGAAGGGCGGTAAAAACTTACCAGCAGCAATTGCAGGTTGACCGTCAGTTGATTCATAACCACCAACTCGTGCGGTTGTGCTCCTGTAATCTTGCCGAGTGTGGGTAAAAAATGATCATGGTAATTCATCCAAGCATCCGGTGCATGAAAAAAGGCTTCCACTCCGTATGTTGCCCAGTCGCTGAGTACCTGATCGAGATAAGCGCGCGTGCGAACAGGTTGCAATCCCAATGAATTGCCCAGAAAATATATCTGTTCTCCTTCGCCGTGCGTCGGTATCAGAAATTGTTTACGCATACCTGCCAGCGGATCCTGTACATCGGCCAGTTGCGCCGCTTCTAATGATATGTTCATACTAACGAGGATAAAAGGTTAAAGATTAAGGGTAAAAGGCAAAGACATATTAAATGCTGCCTGTACGGCCGCCGTCAACCGGTATACTGGTACCACTAACATAGGCGGCTGCAGGTGTTGCCAGAAATGCGGCTACCGCTGCCACTTCTGCTGCTGTGGCAAAGCGGCGTAAGGGAACACTCTCGCGCATGCTGTCGGCAACTTTTTCTATACTTACTCCACGGGCTGTTGCGATACTGCTGATGAGGTGCTGCAACCGCTGTGTATATGTAAGTCCCGGTAAAATATTATTGACCGTAATACCGAAAGGTCCTACTTCGCCGGCCAGTGTCTTGGCCCAGCCAGCCACTGCTGCACGTATAGTATTGGAAACACCCAGGTTGGGAATAGGTATACGTACGGATGTGGAAACGATATTGATGATACGTCCGTAGCCGGCAGCTTTCATACCAGGCAGCAGTGCCTGCACCAGGTGCTGGTTATTGATAATATGCTGCTGAAATGCTGTCAGAAATTCTGTTGCTGTAGCCTCTGTTACAGGCCCCGGTTTCGGCCCACCTGTATTATTGATGAGTATATGTATCGGGCCTTTTTTAACCAACTGCTGAACTGCATGATCTACCGCAGCTATATCAAAAAAATCAGCGACTGCATACTGATGTGTCTGATCAAAAGGCCGGGGCAATGCGGCTACAGTCTCCTGCAGGCGTTTTTCATCTCTCGCCAGTAAAATACATGTAGCGCCCAGTGTAGCCAGTTCCTGCGCAATGGCCAGCCCGATTCCCTGCGTGCTGCCACCAATCAATGCCGTTTTGTGCTGCAATGAAATATTCATAGGCCAAACCTACTGAAAAAAGAATTAGGAGTTCGATGCGCTGATGCGCTGATGGGCTAATGTGCTGATGTGCTAATGTGCTGTTTTTTTTCAGAAAAAAGGTCAGGATAGTCCGTAATCACCCCATCTACTCCCATTTGGTGAAGGCGGGTAATCGTTTCTTTATCATTCACAGTCCATGGAATCACTTTCATCTTCATACCATGGCAGTTATTTACTAATTGATCGGTTACGAGTTCGTAGGCAGGACTATAGACAGACGGTGTGAAGCCAAGGTCGGTGAGTTGTGCGGTAAGCGATCTCTTGTCGGTCCCTTCTATCAGCATAGCCGTCTTCATGTCGGGATATTGGGTGTGCAGGTATTGCAATGTCCGGAAATCAAACGACTGAATGATCACATGCTCCTGTATGCCTTTTTGCAGAATCACTTCCATCAGCAGGTCTGTAAACTCGGTAGGCGCCGGATGAAATATACCATCGCCACCGGGGTCAGATTTGGTTTCAATATTAAACTGCGGAAAAGGTCTTTGAGCCGTTTTCATATAAAGCAGCACACTGTCGATGATGGTGCTCAGCAATGGTTTATATGCGGCCAGTTTTTGCTGTTTGGGAAAACGCGGATGCGGCTTAAGCCCCACATCAAACTGCATAACCCGGCTATATGGCATCTGGTAAATATTAAAGCTTCGTTCATTAGCAGCTGTAATGATTACAGCATCGGGAGCAGTCGCTATTTCATGCCCCATCCAGGGCTCATGTGAAAGTAATACCTGTTTGTCAGCACTGATCACCGCATCCATCTCCAGGGTTGTAACTCCAAGGTCAAGCGCCCGTTTCATAGCTGGCCAGGTATTTTCCGGCATCAGCCCCCGGCAACCGCGGTGACCTTCTATATCAAATGTGGTATGCATGGAAGAAACTGCAGAACGTGTGTCGCGGGTTACGTGGCAGGCCGCCAGAAAGCATAATGCTGCCAGGATATATTGTCCGATTTTTTTTCGATTCATAGTGCCGGTACAGTAAAAATAATCATTCTGCGGCGCTATCTGCCTTAAATAATTGTGACCTCCTTTTCTGCATTTCCTGTGCTACAGCAGCAGCCTGCCCACCCTGCTCCTGCAGGCGGGCAATGATATTATCGTAACTCACCTGATCGCGGTTCTGACTTAACTTAAACACATGCTCCAGCCGGGTCACCTCCAGTTCAAATGCTACAATTGCTTTGGCCATCTGATCTACATACTCCTGCGGCAGATCTTCATAATTGGCTCCTGAGTGCGGATCGTTTTCAAAATGACGCGTAGTACGATGTAATACATCGCGCAGCGCCTTCTCGTCCAGAAAACGCATATTCCCATGCGCGTGTACGGTCATATAATTCCAGGTACTGCCCTGCTTTTTATTCTGGTACCAACTTGCACTGACATAGGTATGCGGACCGGTAAAAATGATAAGTGCCTGCGGATTTTGTAAGAACGCCCGGTGGTGGTCTGTATGCTTCATCATATGCCCTGAAAGATAGAGACGGCCATCTCGCTCATCGATAAACACGGGTATCTGTGTAGCTACAGGCTGTTGTCGTTCATTCACACCCGTAAGCATAGCGAACGGATGCTGGCGGATAAACGCCCTGACTACCGCTTCATCCTTCTCTTTATATTTTGGGAGGTCATACATATATCAAAAATACGTTTTTTAATATGTCAATACATGCAACGTTGTCCATGCACTGCCTGTCAGCATGAATCAAAACACGCGATATGAAAAAGAAAATTGTCTTGCTGTTGCTGGCATTGCCCTGCCTGGCGCCTTTTTTCGTTTCAGGAAAACCATCCCGGCCCAACGATGCCCATCAGTCTATCAATGCGATTATTGGCGATAAAAGTTTTGAAAGCCTGTATGGCTGCAAGCCGCTATCCTGCCTCGATGAAACATTCCGTATTCAAACACATCTCAATTATGTGCTGACCATTTTAGAGCAAAAAACCACCAGCCATCTCAGCGAGGTACAGCAACGTAACCGCATACATATCCTGCAATTGCTGAAACGTTATATTCACAATGCACAGTTTCCTGTCAATGCTGCTTATGCCAATGAGCGCCGTCCCTGCTTTATCGATGCCAGTGGCAATATTTGTGCTGTAGGCTATCTGCTGCAGGAAACAAGCGGTCGCGCTGCAGCCGAAGAAATCAACAAAAAGCATCAGTACGATTATGTAATGGACATGCATGAACCTGCGCTGGAAAAATGGGCGGCAGACAATGGCCTAACCCTTGAAGAGTGTGCCATGATACAACCGACCTATGGCCCTGTCCCCTCTGTACAAACTGTCAATTATGATATTAAATCAGGCTATGGCGTATCATCCGGTATTGTCGGCGGCGCCAACATCGCCCTTACGATCAATGCATTGGCACGTGGCGGCCAACTGCAAAGGGGATACCATTATGTATCGCTGGTAACAGGTGCAGGCCAGGTAATCCTTGGTTTAACCAACATACGAAAATCGGGTTACTCCAGCATCGATGGCGGCAACTGGATGACTCCTACTTATGTATCCTATAAAGCGCAGAATACGCTATCGTATGTCAATATTGCAATGGGATCCGCAACACTGATAAGCAGCGCTATCAATCTGGCCATGCAGAAAAAGGGAAAAGATCAGCGACACAGCTTCAATGTATATGGATTACCCAATGAAGCCAACCAGTGGACGATGGGGCTGAGTTTTTCGAAAAGACTGTAACGTTTTAAGGAAAAAGGCAGAAGGTTAAAGGCTAAAAGGGTTTACATAACACCCTTCACCTTTAACCTTCTACCTTTAAACTTTATACTTTATACCTTTTCTCACCTCATCACGATACCAGCTCGGCTACTTTCGCTCCGGCAATATTTGCATTACGCATGCTTACGCTGCGTACCACCTGTGCGGCAAAGTTTTCAAAGGCCTGCCGGGTGATGTTTTCTTCGCTCAGCATCACAGGTACACCCTTGTCGCCGCCTTCGCGAATGCTTTGAACCAGGGGTATCTGACCCAGGAAAGGCAGATCATATTCTTCTGCCAGACGTTTACCGCCTTCTTTTCCAAAAATGTAATATTTATGATCCGGCAATTCTGCTGGTGTGAAATAGCTCATATTCTCCACCAGACCTATTACAGGTACGTTGAGCTGCGCCTGGCCAAACATGGCAATTCCTTTTTTGGCATCAGCAAGGGCTACATCCTGCGGAGTTGTTACGATCACAGAACCGGTGACGGGTACGGTTTGCATCAGTGTGAGGTGAATATCGCCGGTGCCGGGAGGCATGTCTACAACAAGGTAATCGAGATCGCCCCAGTATACATCCGTTACAAACTGACGAATGGCACTGCTGGCCATGGGACCGCGCCATACCACTGCATTTTTTTCATCAACAAGCAGACCAATACTCATGAGTTTGAGTCCGTATTTCTCGAGCGGCACAATCATTCCTTTTCCTTCTACTTCCATCATAAGGGGGCGTTCGCCGCGCACACCAAACATTATAGGCACGCTGGGACCATAGATATCGGCGTCCATCAATCCCACTTTTGCCCCTCCTTTAGAAAGGGCCAGAGCGAGGTTGGCGGCTACTGTTGATTTGCCTACGCCACCTTTACCGCTCACTACAGCAATGATATTTTTAACATTGGGCAGTACGGCACCAGCGTCATTACGTTTAGTGCTGGTATTGGCGGTGAAATTTACGGTTACTTCGGCTGCTTTATTAACCAGCAGTTTTACCGCATTCACACAGGCGGTGCGGATCATATCCTTCATGGGGCAGGCCGGCGTGGTAAGCACTACCGTAAAAGAGACTTTATTGTCATCTATCTCAATATCTTTCACCATGTTAAGGGTCACAATATCCTTCCCCAGATCAGGTTCCTGCACATTACTGAGGGCTTCCAGTATTTTTTCTTGGGTCATTTTGAAAGTTTCTGTTAAAATGAATTCCGATCCGCAAAGGTAAACACTCATACCCCTAATTTGTTGACTTATTTAAGCAACTTGTCCTTATTTTTGAAGCCGTGAAGAAACTTTTACAATACCTCCTGATTGCTGCCCTTTTTGTACCTGCCTCCGCCCGTGCCCAGTTTGAGACGGCACGCGATTCTGTGGTTCAGTTATATGGTGTTATCATGACGGCAGACAGCCTGGTGGGTATTCCTGCCGTAAGTATTACCATCAAGGGGCAAAACCGTGGTACGCTGACCAATGGAGATGGTGTTTTTTCCATTGTCGTACTCAAAGGCGACCAGATTGAGTTCACACACGTGAGCTACAAACCCAAAACGATTACCATTCCCCGTACACTGGAAGGCAACCAGTTTAGCATCATCCAGCTGATGGTGGCTGATACCGTATACCTGCCTGCAACCATTATCAAGCCCAGACCCACTCCGGAGCAGTTTGCCCGTGACTTTGTCAACACCAAAGTACCTGATGATGATATCGAAATTGCCCGTCAGAATACCAGTGCTGCCAAACGCCGTATTTTGTTGCAGACAACACCGGGTGATGGAGGCGAAGCTACCCGCATTCAATTTAACCGTATAGCCAACCGCGCTGTATACCAGGGACAGACTCCTCCCATGAATATCTTCAATCCGGCTGCCTGGGCAGACTTTATACAGTCCTGGAAACGGGGAGACTTCAAAAACAAGTGATGTGCTGATCTGCTAATGTGCTGATGTGCTAGTGAAGAATACCCTCAGCCTTTTACTTTTACCTTTATACCTTACTAAAGCTGCTTTCATATGAAGAATATCGCTGTGATCGGTGCCGGCACCATGGGCAATGGCATTGCACATGTATTTGCCCAGTCAGGATTTGATGTTACACTTATCGATGTGTCGGCCACGGCACTCGAAAAAGCACTGGCTACTATAGCCAAAAACCTTGACCGTCAGGTAAGCAAAGCCTCTATAACGGAAGCAGATAAGGCGGCCACGCTGGGCCGTATTCAAACCAATACGCAACTGGCAGCAGGCGTACAACAGGCCGATCTTGTAGTGGAGGCCGCCACTGAAAATACTCCTGTCAAGCTAAAAATATTTGAACAGCTCGATCAGGCAGCTCCCCCTGCCTGTATCCTTGCCACCAATACCTCGTCGATCTCTATTACCAAAATAGCGGCAGCTACCAAAAGGCCCACGCAGGTTATTGGCATGCACTTCATGAACCCCGTGCCGGTGATGAAACTCGTAGAGATCATCAATGGATACGCTACTGAAAAAAATGTGACCGAACAGATAGTAGCGCTTAGCCGGCAACTGGGCAAAGTCCCCTGTGTGGTCAATGATTACCCTGGTTTTGTAGCCAACCGTATTCTTATGCCTATGATCAATGAAGCCATCTGCAGCCTGCATGAAGGTGTGGCCGGGGTGGAAGCAATCGATACGGTGATGAAACTGGGAATGGCTCACCCGATGGGACCACTGCAACTGGCCGACTTTATCGGACTCGATGTTTGCCTCTCCATCCTGCATGTATTGCATGAAGGCTTTGGCAACCCCAAATATGCACCCTGCCCGCTGCTTACCAATATGGTCACTGCAGGCAAACTGGGCGTTAAAAGCGGAGAAGGTTTTTATGTTTATACTCCCGGAAGCAAAGAACTGGTACCCAGTCCGCGTTTTAATCATTAAAACCAGCAAACAGGACATATCCCCTCCATCCGGCTGCAGGCATTGCTGAATCGGCAAAATAATGTCAACAGCTTACGTATACCCGCTATACACTATTTAAACGTTGCCCTTTTGCATTGGCAGCGATAAATAATGCAAAACCCGCCAGTGCTGTATCTTTTAGCAGGTTTACAAAAGCCATCTGGCGCATTTCGGCATCACCCGAGTCGCGGTAATTCGGCAAATGCACCAGCAGCACAAAAGCCAGCAACATAGCCGCCAGCAGATAGCCGGCTACTGCTACAAAACGATTGGTAATAAAGGAAACGGCTGCAAGCATAAAAGCAACGCCAACAAAATAAACCCAGTTGACGCCACCAGGAAGATAAGGGGGTACGAAATTGATCATCTCCTTAGGATGCCTGAAGTGTTGCAATCCAAATACGATCATTACAATCGCCAATAGCCATACGGCTATTCGTGAGATAATATGCTGTACCATAAAAGAACTTTTAATACTATTAAGTTACGCCATTTCTAAGGCATAACGCGCTTTGGGTATAAGTTTCCGGCATTCACCATTACACATCGGTGTAGATTTGTATCATGAAATACCGCAGTTTAGGTAAATCGGGCCTGCAGGTAAGTGAAGTAGGCTTTGGCTGTATGTCGCTTAGTCCGCACCAGCCAGATGGCATTCGTTTGATCCGGGAAGCTATGGCTGCCGGTATTAATTATTTTGACACGGCCGACCTGTACGATATAGGGGAAAATGAAAAGTTGCTGGGTAAAGCCATCAAAGAACACCGCGATTCCGTGATCGTAGCAACCAAGGGAGGTAATCAATGGAATACACAGGGAACAGCCTGGACCTGGAATGCATCACCCGATTATCTGAGGCAGGCAGCCGAAGACAGCCTTCGCCGTCTGGGCACCAGCTATATCGATCTGTATCAGCTGCATGGCGGCACCATCGAAGACCCGATCGATGATATCATTGCCGTATTTGAACGGCTGAAAGAACAGGGAAAGATCCGGCATTATGGCATCTCTTCGATCCGGCCCAATGTGATCAGCACCTGGCTGCAGCGCGGAGGGCTCACCAGTGTAATGATGCAATACAGCCTGCTCGACCGGCGCCCGGAAGAGACCTGCCTGGAGTTGTTGCAAACAACAACAACAGGCATGCTGGCCCGCGGTGTGCTGGCTAAAGGTTTGCTGGCCGGTAAACCCGCCACAGCATTTCTTGATTATTCTGCGGAGCAGGTCGCCGAAGCTGCTGCCGTTGTAAAAGCTGTCAGCAATCCGCAGCGGCAGTCTGCCGCCACAGCTGTGCAATATGTACTGCATCAGCCGGTAGTGACCTGCGCTGTAATCGGAATCCGCAACCAGGAGCAACTCGATCAGGCAATTGCCGCCGGCCGGTCTGCGCCGCTTTCAGAAAAGGAATGGGAAATACTGGCAGATGCATTACCCGCCAATCAGTATGACGTACACCGGTGAAGTGGATCAGGCAATCTTCTGCAATTCCGAGCCTCGGATATCCTGTAATTTGAAAACCACTTCGTCCTGCCAGTTGCGGGGAACACCAATTTCCATGGAGCAAAACAGGTTGGCTTCCTGGCGTATTACTTTGCAATCAAACTGTTTTACCACCTTCATCACTTCATTCATCTGTGTATAATCAAACTGCAGGCGGTAATTAACCAGCACTGGTTTTTGCACCAGCGTGGTTACCTGCAGCGCCAGCGCAGCAGTGGTTTTGTAGGCATTGATAAGGCCGGGTACCCCCAGCAGTGTCCCGCCAAAATAGCGTACTACCACAATCAGCACATTGGTCACCTGTTTACTGTCTATTTGCCCCAGGATGGGGCGACCGGCAGATCCTGATGGCTCTCCATCATCGCTCACCCTGTATTGTGTACCGTCCAGACCTAACCGATAGGCAAAACAATGGTGAGTGGCTTTGGGATGCTCTTTTTTTACGGAAGCCAGTTTTTCCTTAAAATCATTCACATCTGAAATGGGTATGGTATACCCAATAAAACGGCTTCCTTTGTCCTTAAATTCGGCTACTGAGCCCTGATCAATAGTGTTATAATAATCTCCTGTCAGATACATGCTGCTATACTTCTTTCTTATGCGGGTCTGTAAATTTCTATGCTATCGTTGTCAAGCCGGGTAACTGAAGACGGCTGCACATTTTTCAGTTGCGGTGCACGAAGGCCTTCTTTTGCCCAAACCTTTGCACTGCGTATCACCCGTATCTCATCCCAGCAGCCGGCATCAATCAGTAGTTGTGAAAGGGCTTGCCCGGCTTCTACCAGCACGCTCTGGATATTGAGCTGATGCAGGCTTTGCCAGACACCTTCAATAAAGCCGTCTTCTTTCACCTGATGATACTCCACGTTACTGCCGGCATCCTGTTTCTGTGTATTAAAAATTAGCGTGCGCTGGCTGCCATCAAATACATGCAGATGGTGCGGCAGACGCAACCGGCGATCCAGCACCACACGCACTGGCGATGGCCCCGGCCACAAACGATTGGTCAACTGTGGATCATCGGCCATGGCGGTACCACTTCCAATCAGTATAGCAGCCTCCTCACTACGCCATTGATGTACCAGACGATTGCTGTACTGATTGCTGATGAGCAAACGAGGCTGTCCCGGCGCAGCGGCCATAAACCCATCGCTGGTACAGGCCCATTTGAGAATGATATAGGGACGTTTTTTTTCATGAAATGTAAAAAAACGCCTGTTTTGTTCCCGGCACGCTGCTTCCAGTAATCCGGAATGCACCTGCACGCCTGCTGTTTCTAATTTCTCTATCCCTTTTCCATCTACCAGCGGAAAGGGATCACGACACCCGATCCATACCTGTTTTATCTGCTCGCGAACGATCAGATCGGCACAGGGAGGTGTTTTACCAAAATGTGCACAGGGTTCGAGCGATACGAACAGCGTAGCATGCGGAACCAGGTGCCGATCCTCCGGCTTTACGGATTGCAGACAGTTTACTTCGGCATGCGGACCGCCATACTGCTGATGGTAGCCTTCGCCAATGATACGGTCTTCAAAAACAAGTACCGCCCCTACCAGGGGATTGGGCGCTACCCGGCCAGCCCCCAGGGCAGCCAGTTGCAGGCAACGCTGCATATAGCCTGCTTCACGGTTTGCTGTCTGCTCCTGCCCTTTGATCATGGCCGCAAAAGTAAATGAATTAAGTTTGTGGCTATGACCTATCCCGAGGCTCAACGCCAAATCGCTGATAATCTTTCATTTATCTATCATCCAGGTGAGGCTGCGGCCATCAGCAGCCTGCTGCTGGAACACATAACCGGCAAACGCCCTCAGGAATGGCGATTACGGGACAACAGCCAGCTTACTACGGCGCAGGAGGAGTTAATAGCTCCGCTTCTTGCCCGGCTGCTGGCCCATGAGCCTGTGCAGTATGTAACCGGCGAAGCCTGGTTTTGCGGGTTACGTTTCCATGTAAACCCACATGTACTGATTCCCCGGCCTGAAACAGAAGAACTGGTAGAATGGCTCATTAGCCAGTGTCGCTTTCCTATCGGCACTTTAAGTATTGCTGATATGGGTACCGGCAGCGGCTGCATTCCCATTGCTCTTAAAAAAAGACTGAATAAGGCCGATGTGCGGGGATATGATATCAGCCCCGATGCGCTGCAGGTAGCCCGTGGCAATGCCGCAGCCCTGGATATTGCCGTACAGTTTGAGCAGCTTGACATACTCGATAGTAATGCCACCGCTTTACTACCCGGTTTTGATTTCATTACCAGCAACCCGCCTTATATACCGCTGAACGAAAAAGATAAGATGCCGGAAAATGTGGTCCGCTACGAACCGGCCCTGGCACTATTTGTTCCCGATAATGACCCATTGCTGTTTTACAAAGCCCTGGCCACGTTGGGTAAAACCAGGTTAAATGCCGGAGGCATGCTGCTGATGGAACTGCATGAAGACCTTGCTCAGCAATGCGCCTCCCTGTTTGCCGCAGAAGGATACCAGACAGAAATAAAAAAAGATATGCAGGGAAAAGAACGGATGCTGCGTGCCTGGCATTAATTTTTGCGGTGATAAACCGTTTTTACCTGCAGATTACCGGAGGCATCCAATTGCATAATGGTTAAAGAAGAAGCTTCGAGCTGCTCTATCTGACGCTTTTCGGTACGCGAGGGATTACCATAATTATCGGCTTCAAACTGCAGTACCACATCGTTACTGGCGGGCGACCATTGATACATACCAGTACCTGCCGGTACATCGGTCGTAAGCGTAAAGCGGCCGCTGGCTTCAAATGAAATAGTTTCAGAATAATTGACAGGGCTTGAGGGGGTGAGATTACCTGATGCATCGGGAAAATAATAAACTACACTTTCCCATTGACCTACCAGGGAGGTTTGCTTTTGTTTGGAGCAGGCTGTAAACAGTGTAATAACAGCCAGCAGAATGGTAGCTCGCAGGTTTTTCACAAAAATGGATTTGTCACCAAAAATAGTGCAGCCTGCCGATGAAGAGAAATGAAAAACTACCTGGGATAACTACTATTTTACATTGGCTACCACCTTGGCACCCGCACGTTTTGATAAGCGCATAATCCGAAATACTTCGCCATAATAAGCCGAGGTATCGGCATTGATCACCACCGTGGGAGTATCTACTGTAGCCTTATACCGGTCTATCTCGAAGGTGAGCGATGAATCAATGGAAGAAACATCCACTCTGCGGGCGCCGATATAAAACTGTTGCTGATTATCGATAGACACAATGATATTCTGCTTGGCCTTGGTATCCTTGGTACCGCGGGGAATACCCACTTTGACCACATTGGGATTTGCCAGGGTAGCTACAATGAGGAAGAACATGAGCAGGATAAACAGGATATCGTTGAGCGAATCCGTAAAAACTTCTGATGCTTCCCCTTTATCTCTCTTTCTAAACTTCATGTTTGTTTTTTAGCGGGTGGGCTCCTGTAATACATCCAGGAAATCGGCTGAGGCTGCTTCCATCTTATTGGCGGCCTTGTCAATTTGCGTATTGAGATAACTATAGGCCAGGTAAGCACCCAAACCAATCACCAGTCCGGTAATGGAGGTAATCAGTTTGGTATAGATACCACCGGCAATAGTGCCCACTTCAAATTCATTTGAATTATTGATATTGGAAAAAAGCTGCATCAGACCTACCAGTGTACCCACAAATCCGAAGATGGGAGCTGCTTTGGAAATCACAGACAGTACACCCAGGTTTTTTTCCAGCTTATACATTTCCAGCTGCCCCACATTGTCCATACTTTTTTCGATGCTGTCGATCGGCTTACCAATACGCTGAATACCCTTATCGATAATGCGTGCCACGGGGTTATTGGTATTTTTGGCAAAACTGCGGGCGGCCGTAATATTGCCACTCACGATATGATCCCGCACTATATTCATGAAATTGCCATCGATACGTGCTGCATTACGAATGGCGATGCTGCGCTCTGCCGCCACATATACCGCCGCCAGCAGCATTATACCCAGCGGAATCATAATCCAGCCACCCATGGTGAGCAGTTCCAGAAAACTAAGCTTGCCATCGTGATTGGTATCACCGGCGGCATATTTCACTACCTGGTTAATTGAATCGGCAATGTCTAAAAGGTCGAACATAAATTTTCGTCTTTAAGTGCGTAAATGTAAGGGGAACGACCCTATTCCATTCGTTCATCTTATCAACAGGCCTGAATAACCAACCCGATCAGCCCTGTGCCCTAAACCACCGCAATAATTAGAATTTGCTTTGAATACGAATGAACGAAAAAAAGAATGCCACGTTGTATGGGAACCCTAAGTTTTAGAGTTCTTTAACAGGATAGACCAAAGGTGAAAGGTAAAAGGGGGAAGGAAAGCGTAAAGGCCTGCTACAATCAGCAAAAAAGCAATGATTTGGAGATTTGAAAATTTGAGGATTTGAAGATGGAAGACAATGTGCTGATTGACTAATGTGCTGGTGTGCTGATGAAGTGGAAGATGCCTTAAGCAGTAGCGCCGCGATGCATCGCGGCGCCAGCTATCCTTGTAGGAAAATATACATATTATGCCTTCATCTTCCTTCGTCCTTCCACCTTTTACCTCCCCCTGCCTTATTCGCTCTTCCCCGCCTGCTTCACCATCAGCGCCTGAATCTGCTTCATGGTCGCTTCCATACCTTCGGCACTGCCGTCGAGGAAAATAACGTTGCCTTTACCATATTCAGCAAAATTTTTAATGGCTTCGGTCCACATGCTGAAGAGGATCACATTGGTATCGAGATTGGCCTGTTTCATTTGTTCGGCGGCTTCGGTCATACCGGCTGCTACTTCCTTACGGAATAAGGCCACACCCTGACCACGCAAGCGAGCGGCCTCTTTTTCTGCCTCGGCAGATATCTTAATAGAATTACCATCTGCCTCGGCCTGTTTGGTTTTGGTGATCAGCAATGCCTGACCTTCATTTTCCGCAGCCGCTTTCAGGTTATTGGAAGCTACTACTTTACTCATAGAGTCGAGGATCAGCTTATCAAATGTGATATCATTGATCTGGAGATCCTGCAGGTGATACCCCCATTCAGCCAGTGAATGATCTACTTCCACTTTTACATATTCTACAATCTCGCGGCGCAGCCCCAGCACTTCCGCCTGTTTTTTGGTAGCTACAAACGAGCGGATATTACCTTCGATGGTGCGGATAAGCGCTTGCATCAGATCGCGATCAGAAATAAATTTAAACGCCACTTTCTTAATGGTCTCTTCTGAAGCATCCTGTACCGAATAAAGCAGCATGCTCTTAAAATAAACATTCGCCTGATCCTGTGTCACCGCCTGAAATTCCAACTCAACAGAGCGGTTCTGAATCGATACCTTTTTCATCACTGTTTCCAGCAAAGGAATCTTGATATTCAGACCCGGGCGCACTATACGACGGTATTTACCAAACATGGTAATAACCCCTATATACCCCTGGTTGATGGTAAAAAGCGAAGAAATAACGATGATCAGCAGAATAATAATCCAGCCATAAGTGGAGAAAAAGACACCGAGATCCATAGCAAACGTTTTAGTGTGGCGTGAAGGTACAGTAAAGATGGTATATGGAGAAAGGAGAAGGGTAAAAGGCTGAAGGCAGAGGGGGGAGTATAAAAAGGGGCTGCAAATCAAAATCATCTTCAAGCCGCAGACCCGCGAAGCATCGCGGGTCTACGGTTCAAAATGATCTCCAATTCAGACATCCACCAGCACATCAGCACATCATTCTCTTTATACTCAAAATCTTCAAATCCATCAGCATATTGGCGGCAGATCCGCGAAGCATCGCGGGTCTACGGTTCAAAATGATCTCCAATTCAGACATCCATCAGCACATTAATCACATTAGCACATTTTCCTCCCTTTTTCCCTTATTTTATTCTTGTGGTTCGCCGGTGCTGTGGAGGCAAAAAAACGGAACTAAAAACAGACGCAAGACCTGGAGACCGTTTCATATAGACAGTAAACTACCCGATCATTTCCTGTCTAACCGCTCGGTCAGGACGCTGCGCGTCCGGACCGGTACCGAATACTTCAATTCAACAGTAAAGGAAGGACGATAACTTTCCGAAAAAAGGCTACCTTTTATTTTCCCCGGACACTAGTGATCTTCAAATCACTCCCGGTTGCGTCAAGCCCGCAAAGCATCGCCGGCCTACAAATCAAAATCATCTTCAAACCGGAAACCATCAGCACATCAGCACATTTATCACATTAGCACATTTTCCTCCCCCATCGTCAAATCTTCAAATTATTCTCTGTAGTACACCCGCAATTCCACTCTCCGGTTTCTGCGCCGGTTTTCTTCATTGGTATTCGGAAAAACTGGCTTCCGTGCACTCCACCCTCTTGGCAGCAGCGGTACACGGCCAAAGTAGGCACAACCACGCAGATAGGTTGCCGTAGACATGGCGCGCCCAAGCGAAAGAGAGTCATTGATTGCAGCAGTACCGGTACTATCGGCATGGCCATCTATTACGAGCGAGTCAATTCGCTTATCCTTCATCTGCCGGCAAAAGCTATCCAGCAACAAAAAACTGGCTGCCTCGAGCGTAGCTTTTCCCCGTACAAAAAGAATATCAGGCATGGTCAGCGTATCGACAGTGGATACACGCATAGGTGAAAGTATCAGTGGGCCCTGAGAGCGGTCACGTTTGATTTTGATTATACGCTGCAAAAACTCATGACGTGCATTCTCTGCATAAATCTCATCCTGCATACTTTGCCAGTCGTCGCATAGTGCCTCCTGCTGGTTTTCTGCACGCAGGCTGATATCATCGATGAAAATAAAGAAATGATTTTCCTTATCGAGTCCGGTAGGTCCCGTTACATCATTCACGCCAAAATAGGCCAGTGTAATGTAGCTTTCGTCTCCTTTGGCCAGGTAAGTAAGTGTAACAGGCTGCCAGCTGCTATCAGCTACAAACCGGTTATTATCTCCGGCAAAAAGAGACGACGACAGCCGGTGAACAGGCTTGCGCTCCAGCAGCGGATCCATGGAGCCGAAATAAACGCCCACGCTATCCAGCAGGGCATGAGGTGATTTCACGAAGAACCTTAACTGATAGCGGCTTCCTTTGCGCAGGCCACAAAGCAGCTGACTACGGATAAAGGTGCGTTGGTAAGGTTTGCGGCTGTGACCTGCTTCAATAGCCATGCAATGCGCGCCGCTATGTGAGCGGTTCGGATCTTTAAAGTAATTACTGAATCCGCTGCTATTGCTGATCCATGCTTCAGGAGCGCAGTTTACGTTGTATTCGGTGCAGATATTCTCATCTTCGAAGCCGCCATTGAGCAGCAACTGCCGGGCTGAGGCCGGCAAAAAGCAGCAGGAAATGAGTATGAGCAGTAATCCTTTCATCCGGTAGAAGTATAACGGGTGCTTCAACTTTTTAGTCTGTTGATTGTTTCTTTTCCATGACCCTACGTTTGAGTATACTCGATCAGACGCCGATCCGTAAAGGAGGCAATGCGTCTGCCACATTGCAGGAAAGCCATGAACTGGCCAGGCTGGCCGATCAATGGGGTTATACCCGCTACTGGATATCCGAACATCATAATACCCGTACGCTTGCAGCTGCAGCGCCGGAAGTATTGATTGCTTCACTGGCCAATGGCACCCAACGTATCCGCTTTGGTTCGGGTGGTATCATGCTTCCCAATCACAGTGCCCTCAAAGTAGCTGAAAATTTTCGTTTACTCGAAGCTCTTTACCCGGGACGCATCGACCTCGGCATTGGCCGTGCCCCGGGAGGAGACCGGGCTACTTCCCAGCTACTGAATCCTTCCAATACTTTTGACCCGCAGGAATATATTGAGCAGATCAGGGAGTTACAGCATTTCCTGGCCGATAGCCCATCACCCAACAATGCACTGGGCCGCATCAGGGCAATTCCGCATATCTCCAGCATGCCTCCCATATGGGCCCTCGGCTCCAGCGGCGAAAGTGCTTTTGTAGCCGCTCATTTTGGCCTGGGCCTATCCTATGCGCAGTTTATTAATCCGCATGGAGCCGCGGCCGCTATCCAGGCATACCGCAGCCGGTTCAACCCTTCGGTATCATTTCCTGAGCCGGCTACGAGTATAGGCGTTTTCGCTTTCACTTCTACTGATTCAGAAAAATTAAACCGTGCCCGTGCACTGTTTGACTACCGGCTAATCAGCTTTGAAAACGGAAAATTTGATGAACTGGTTGATTTTGACGACATCAAAGATCATCGCTATACGGCTGCAGAAGAAAACCGGCTGATCTATCACCGGCAACGCTATCTTATTGGCACCCCTGCCGAACTGGAAGCCCAATTTGCTCAACTTACCAGCGAAACCGGCACTGAAGAAATACTCATAGCCACTTTCGCAGAAACGAAAGAAGACAGGATGGAGTCGTACAGACTACTTGGAGAAAACATTCTATGATGTGCTGATGTGCTAATGTGCTAATGGGTTAATGGGTTATATCGGATGCCATTTAGAAAAATGAGATTTATGATCATTGTACAATAATGCATAAATAATTCAGCTCAAAAGTTTATTCATCATTAGCACATCAGCACATTAGCAAATCAGCACATTGATTCAACTTCTCTCTTCCCACACCTTCACCAGTTCCACCAGGGTTTCCACGGCTTTTTGCATATCCTGGATGCTTACATGCTCCAGTTTGGAATGAATACCCTGCATGCCGGTAAAAATATTGGGACAGGGAAGTCCCATAAAAGAGAGGCGGCTGCCGTCTGTACCGCCACGTATACTTTCCATCTTCACTGTGAGACCAACGCGCTCAATTGCCTCTCTGGCAAAATCAGTAACCTGGGGATGATGAATCAGCACTTCTTTCATATTGCGATACTGCTCCGTCACTTTATACTCGAAAGAAGCCTGGGGATAAATTCGTACACTTTCTTCTACCAGCGTACGCAGAAAATCTTCCTTCTTTTTCAGGCCGGGTGTTTCAAAATCACGGACAATAAACTCAATCGTACATTTCTCTGCTATACCTTCTACCCTAACGGGGTGTATAAAACCACGCTTCCCCTCGGTTGATTCCGGCGACAACCTGTCTTTAGGAAGCGCATCCAGTATCTGGCCGGCAATCTTCATCGCATTCACCATTTTTCCTTTGGCATAACCGGGATGTGCGCTTACCCCGTAAATGGTTACCTCCACTCCATCTGCACTAAACGTTTCGTCTTCGAGACTGCCGCGCTCGCCACCATCGAGTGTATATCCATAACGGGCGCCAAGTTTCTGCAAATCCACATGCGCTGTACCATGCCCCACTTCTTCGTCGGGTGTAAATAACAGGCGAATCTTTCCATGCTTCACCTCCGGGTTCGTAATCAGGTAATGCGCCAGATCCATAATGATAGCCACACCGGATTTGTCGTCACTGCCCAGCAGCGTATGTCCGCTGGCTGTAATGATATCGTGGCCTGTCAGTGATTGCAAATAAGGAAAATCGGCTGCTCTTAATACCTGTGCCGGATCATCGGGCAATACAATATCCTGTCCCTGATAGTTGCGATGCACCAGCGGCTTTACGCCTGTACCGCTGCAATCGGGAGCTGTATCCACATGTGCGCAGAAACATATAACAGGTACCTCTTTATCGGTATTAGATGGAATACTGGCGTATACATAACCCCATTCATCCATTTCAACATCAGTATAGCCCATTGCTTTTAATTCCTGCACCAGCAGCTGCAACAAATCTTTTTGTTTGGCTGTAGAGGGAAAACTTGAAGACAGAGGATCACTTTGTGTATCTATCTGCACATAACGGAGAAACCGGTCTGCAACAGTAAACGTGTATGGATGAGGCATAGGCTGTTTTTGGGGCACCTAAATTACTGAAAAGAAAATGGTTTGCAGCTCACTGCAAACCATTCACTGTAAATTAACTTTTATAAAATGTGCATTAAGGCACAATGATGAGCGGCGAGCCGCCTATGATTTCTACGAGTTCCAGATCAAAAACCAGGTCTTTACCAGCCAGCGGATGGTTGGCATCCAGTACAACCACGTCGTCTTTGATTTCCACAATTGTTACCTGAAACTGCTGGCCCTGGCCGTCAGTCATAACGAGTGGCATACCTATTTCCAGTTCCATATCCTGGGGAAAACGGTCTTTAGGCATATCAATGACCATTTCAGGATTGCGGGGACCATAAGCTTCCAGGAAAGGAATGTTGATGGTTTTCTTTTCACCAACGATCATTCCTGTTACACCATCATCAAACCCTTTGATCACCATACCACTTCCCACTTCAAACTCCAGGGGATCACGACCTTCTGATTTATCAAAAGTTTCACCGGAAGTGAGCTTGCCATGATAGTGCACTTTCACCTTATCGCCACTTTTTACTTTTTGCATTTTATTCGTTTGATTTTTTAATAAAAAAACAGCCGCAAGTTAGCCAAATTAAGCCACCCTGCCAGTTAAATATTTAACAGCTGCCAAATGCGCATTTTACAGTATTTTATGGCCTCAAAAAAGATTATCATGAGGCGTATTGCTCTTGCATGTTTCTCTCTGACTATCATCTTGTTGCTTCAAATCACCGCTTTTGCTCAGATCATTCCCGGAGCAGCACGGCTCGATGCCTATCTTCCCCTTATAAAAGGAAAAAGGGTGGGGCTTTTTGCCAATCCTACTTCCACCATCGGACATACGCATCTTGCAGATACTCTCAAAAAAGCAGGCGTTGACATCACCGTCATTTTCGGACCTGAGCATGGTTTCAGAGGTACGGCAGATGCGGGTGAAAAGATCGGCAACTACACCGACCCACAAACCGGTATTCCCGTAATATCGCTATATGGAAAAAAGCTCAAACCGGATGCTGCTGATGTGGAAAATGTAGATGTACTGCTGTTTGACATCCAGGATGTGGGCGTACGTTTCTATACCTATATTTCTTCGCTGCAGCATTTTATGGAAGCGGCTGCCGAACTGAATAAACCCCTGATCATTCTTGACCGGCCCAATCCCAATGGTCATTATGTAGATGGACCTGTACTCGACATGAAGTATAAATCGTTTGTAGGCATGCAACCCGTACCTGTAGTATATGGCATGACTATCGGTGAATACGCACAGATGCTGGTTGGACAGCGCTGGCTGCAATTAGCTGCAGGCAGCCCCGCTAATTACCAGGTAGACCCCAAACCCGAAAAAGCCTGGAAAGAATATGCAGCTGATAAAAAAGGACTCCATCTTATCATCATCCGCTGCGCCAACTATACGCACAAATCGATGTATGTACTACCGGTAAAACCTTCACCAAATTTACCCAACATACAATCCATTTACCTGTATCCTTCTACCTGTTTCTTTGAAGGCACTGTGTTAAGCGAAGGCAGGGGAACCAGCAAACCCTTCCAGGTTTTTGGTCACCCCTCATTACCAAAAAATCTTTTCTCTTTTACGCCCAACCCCAACGAAGGAGCACGCCAGTCGAAACTGTATGGAAAACTTTGCTATGGCTGGGACCTGAGCGGTACTTCGGAAGAAGTACGTGCAAAAGTCAACAACAAAGTGCAACTGCAATGGCTTATAGAAGCCTATCGGTTGTTTCCCCAAAAAGACAGTTTTTACATTTTGCCTAAATCAGGCAAAATGGAGGAATCATTTTTCAACAAACTGGCAGGCAATAATGAATTATGGCAACAGATCAAATCGGGCATGACCGAAGAAGCCATCCGCGCTACCTGGGCACCGGCACTGGATGCATTTAAGAAAATCAGGAAAAAGTATTTGCTCTATCCTGACTTTGAGTAGTCGACAGTGGATGATGGATAGTGGATAATAGATTCCCTTCTGTCCACTGTCAACTGTTAACTGTTAACTGTCAACTGTCCCCTATCAACTCAAATTATCTGCCACTGGGCAGCCGACCGGATCAGTGCTGCGGTATTTTTTACCTCAAATTTTGCCAGCAAATTTTTTCGGTGTGTATCTACTGTAGTAACACTGATAAAAAGCTTTTGCGCGATTTCATTATTTGTCAGGCCTTCGGATATCAGCTCCAGTACTTCTTTTTCACGCCTGGTGAGTACCGGCATACCGGCTTGCGGAGCCTTGCGTAATGAAAGAGACACTTCATCGCTCAAATAAGTCTTCCCTTTTATAACGGTATTAATAGCTTCCATGATCTCGGCCTGCGTGGCATTTTTCAATACATATCCCGACGCGCCGTTTTCAATCATTTTCTGAATAAACGTCTGCTGATTAAACGTGCTTAAGCCCACAATAAATACAGATGGATATTTCCGTTTCACTTCGAGACACAGTTCGATGCCGCTCCGGTCGGGCAGGTTGATATCCATCAGGATCACATCGGGTTGCTGTTGCCTGAGATAAGCAAGGCACGAATCGGCCGATGAAGCATGCCCGGCCCACTCTACAGACGGTTCTGCCTGCAGCAGGGAGCGTATGCCCTCAATTACCATGTAGTGATCATCTACAACAAATACGCGGGTTGCCATATTATTACTTTTGTCAGCCCCCCGGAGCCATCCTTCCATTATTTAAATAAAACAGATGGGCCTTTTCCGGATTGTCCTTTTCGCAATATGCAATAGCATTCAAAAAAATAAACAAAGAGCCCGAATACAAATAAAACAAATAGGCAAAGACGGGACACTCCTCTTTTTTAATGATTTTGGCACGCCGATCTGAGCAATTGCCCGTCATTCGGACCGTTATCCTTCATGGAAAACGGGTTTTGCTGTCCGAATACGGCTACTGCTTATTGCAGATTGCAATACCTTCGCAGCATGATTGAGTTTCAGTTGAAAAATAAGGCAACAGGACCGGCCACATTTGACCTTACACTGGCAGGCAAGCGTATCGTATTTATGGGTACACCCGAGTTTGCCGTAGCATCGCTCGATGCATTGCGCAAAGCGGGTTTTAATATCGTTGCCGTCGTGACCGCTCCTGATAAGCCGGCAGGTCGTGGCATGAAACTCACCCAAAGTGCCGTGAAGCAATATGCGGTGACACACAATATACCCGTGCTGCAACCGGAGAAACTCAGAGACCCCGCTTTTCTGGAGCAGTTACGGGCTTTAAAGGCCGATCTGCAGGTAGTAGTGGCTTTTCGGATGCTGCCCGAGGTAGTGTGGGATATGCCTCCGCTGGGCTCTGTAAACCTGCACGGCTCTCTGCTACCTCAATACCGGGGTGCTGCTCCCATTAACTGGGCCGTCATCAATGGCGAAAAAGAAACAGGTGTAACTACCTTTCAACTGCAACACGAGATAGATACGGGAAATATATTGCTGCAGCAATCATTCGCGGTGGGAGAAGATGAAACCGCCGGCGAAGTACATGACCGGATGAAAGAAATAGGAGCCGATGTGCTGGTGCAAACGGTACGCGGACTGCTCAAAGGCGAGTTGAAAGCCGTAAGTCAGGATAGCGTTGCAACCAGGCTACCTGAATCGGAGCTGCGGCATGCGCCAAAATTATTTACAGACACCTGTCGCATTGATTTTACGAAGACAACCCGTGAAGTACATAATCTCGTGCGCGGTCTGTCTCCTTTCCCCGGTGCCTTTACGCAACTGCATGGCAAAACGCTGAAGATATATCGCAGTCAGCCGGAATCAACCACTCCTGTTCATGCCCCCGGCACAGCCGTTAGCGATGGAAAAAACTGGCTTAAGTTCGCTACCGCAGACGGTTATCTGCTGGTCAAAGAATTGCAACTGGAAGGAAAAAAGAAAATGGATACAGGCGATTTTCTGCGTGGCTATCACTGGCCCGATGCAGTAAATCAGTAATTCACGTTTACAATAAACTTTTCGGTATCGGCTACTCCCAGTGCAGCCGCGGCTGCACTGCTGATGCGTATGTTAAGCCCCTGATTTTGACGGATACCATTCATTTGTCCCAGCACTTTTGCATACACGGCCTTACTGTTTTCGGGGTTCACTATACGTACAATACTGCCTGTAGGCACATTATCGATAAGCAGATAATACTTGGCATCCTGCCAGCCACTGGTAGTTTTAAAAATGCCCGACGTAACGGTCTCATTCTTTGAAGCTGGCTGCTGGCGAATCTGTTCTTCGAAATAGGGTTTAAAGAAACCGGTGCCATCTGTGGTAGCCGAAGTTGTAACTACTGGTTTTGTGTCTGCCACTTTTTCTGCTTCCTTACGTGGCGCAGGAGTTGGTTCCGTTTTTACCACCGGTGGGGCTTCCGGCAAACGCTCCGGTGCTTTTTCGGGTACTTTTTCAGCTGTCTTTTCCACCTCTTTTGTCACTACAGCCACCTCTTCCTCTTTTTCTTTCACTACTGGTTTGGTTTCCTTTTTGATGGTTTCTTCTGCAGCAGCCGGGCGAGTCTCTTTTACCACGGTTTGCGGTACCGGACCACGCGCATGCAGGTACCCCACAATCAGCGGTGACCCGAGGTTGATATTATCGTTATTAAGTTTATTCCATTCTTTGAGATTACGAACCGATACTTTATTAAACTGGCTGCTGATCTTACTCAGTCCGTCACCAGCTACTACGATATGATATACGGGGGTGCCGTTATTATCTTTTTGGGTAAAATTGGAATCGGTAAGCGGAATACGAATTACCTGGCCCAGGTCAAGACCTTTTTCGGAATCCATATTGTTATACGCTGCCAGAAAACGGGGGTGCACATTATAAAGACGGCCTACAGAATAGAGACCTTCGCGGGCGGCTACTTTATGTTCGAGGTAAAGGCCTTTTTCGCCCTTTTTCACCATTAACTTTCCTGATTGCGCCTCCGCACTCATCCATCCAGTCAACAAGAAAACCAGTATCAGTATGAGGTTCTTCATGATGATAAAGTTTGAGTTGCAAAAATGTGGGTTTTTGCCCGCTTAGCCAACACTTATTTATCCTTCAGAATGCGCAACTCCTTCGGGTAATAGTTATTTATCCTGTTTGGCAATACATTGGCCCAGCCCAGTGCCTGCCCGCTGTAATGCAGCAGGGTCCAGCCACGCTGAGCACCATTTACCTGTATATCTTTTCGCTGCAGATACTGAATAGCCGTTTCGTAATCGAGCTCAACACGCAATACAGCAGGTTGCACACGGCCGCTGAGCGCCAGCGCATGATCGGGCACCAGTTTATCACGCATCAGTTCCCCCACTCTGATACCTGCATAAAGTACATGCAGCTCCTGCAACAGCAATTGCATATCGGCCCGCAGTTGCTGCGGCCAGGCATATACCAGTTGCTGATGTTTTATAAGATCAAAATCCGTTGTATTTATCCATGCATTTACCACAGCTTCTTCTTTTTTGCTGGCCACTTCCGGTTTATTTTTTATCCGGCTGTTTACAGTATCCGTACGGCTCCGTTTGCGCAGGCAACTGATAAAAAATCCTTCGCCCGCCAGGCGATGCGGCCAGAAACGATAACCCCACGCCTCACCTGTCTGCACTTCTGTGATTCCCCATGCGGGATGCACCTGCAGGCGCAACCCCTCCAGGCCCATTTCGCCTGTCAGCCATTGCTGAATAGCCTCATCTTCTTCTGGCGAATACGAACAGGTGGAATAGATCAGCACACCGCCTTCTTTTAATGCCGGCAGTGCATCGGCCAGTATGCGTTGCTGCCGCTGTGCACACAAAGCCACATTAGCCATACTCCACTCCTGTACGGCTTCGGGATCGCGTCTGAACAATCCGCTTCCGCTACAGGGTGCATCGGTCACCATTACATCAAAAAAACCACTGAGTTTACCAATTTCCTTCGGATCACTGTTGCTGACTACTACATTTGAAGCCCCCCATTTCACGATATTATCCCGCAATACAGCTGCCCGGGCGCGTATCACTTCATTGCTTAATAAAAGGCTGTCGGGAGAAAGCAACGACTGCAAATGCGTGCTCTTGCCACCGGGAGCAGCACACAGATCAACAACGCGCAGAGGCTGGGAAATGTCTGTAGTCTGAAGCAGGGCCTGCTCCAGAAACATACTACTGGCTTCCTGCACATAATAACAGCCGGCATGAAAAAAAGGATCGAATGTAAAACTGGGGCGTTCTGCCAGGTAATGTCCGTACCGGCTCCAGGGCACCGGCTGCAAGGCAGTAGAAAAATGTGGTGCAAACTGGCGGGCAGGATTGAGCCGCACAGAAGTTATCTGCTGCTCATCGGCATGCGTCTGCACAAAAGCCGCTTCATCAAAGCCAGCCGTATCCTTAATGTTTTCCAGTAATGCGTTTGGAACCTGCACGAGCAAAGGTAAGTCTTAAGTTGTAAGTGAGGTATAGGGCAGAAGGTTAAAGGTTTATGCCCTCTACACCATTTCTATCCCTATTTTCCTACACCCTCTACCCTCCACCTTATACCTTACTACAGGTTCTTGATTTCACTGATCAGGTCCTGTAATACCTTTTTGGCATCGCCAAAAAGCATGGAGGTTTTGGGTTGAAAGAAAAGATCGTTTTCAATACCGGCATAACCGGGTTTCATACTACGCTTGTTCACGATACATGTTTTAGCCAGTTCCACATCCAGTATGGGCATGCCGTATATGGGAGAAGAAGGATCCGTTTTTGCAGCCGGATTCACTACATCATTGGCACCCAGCACCAGTACCACATCGGTAGTGGCAAACTCATCATTGGCCTGCTCCATCTCCAGGAGTTTGTCGTAGGGAACATCGGCCTCAGCCAGCAATACATTCATATGTCCCGGCATACGGCCGGCTACGGGGTGAATGGCATATTTTACATCAACGCCCTTGCTCTCGAGCAATTTCTCGAGCTCGTGACAGGCATGCTGTGCCTGTGCCACAGCGAGACCATAACCCGGTACAATAAATACTTTATTAGCATAACTCATCACCACCGCTGCATCGCTCAGTGTAATTTCTTTATAACTGCCCTGCTCTTTGGTACCTCCTCCTTTGGCTGCAGCACCACCTCCGAATGACCCGATCAGCACATTGGCCAGTGAACGGTTCATGGCCTTACACATGAGTATGGTAAGCAAGGTACCCGCAGCACCTACCAGTATACCACCGGTGAGCATTACTTTATTATCGTAGAGGAAACCACCACAGGCCGCTGCCACACCGGTAAAGGAGTTGAGCAGCGATATGACCACAGGCATATCGGCGCCTCCAATGGGAAACACAAAGAAAACACCATACAGAAGCGACAGGGCAAACAGGATGTAGAATACGAGCTGGCTGTTTGCAGGCATCCAGCCCACGAGGTAGGTAGCCAGCGCAACAATAACCAGCAACAAAAGAATATTAAAAATATGCTGCCCTTTAAATGCAAAGTCTTTGACTTTACCATTCAGTTTGCCCCACGCAATGACAGAGCCGGCAAAAGATACAGAACCGATAATGAGGCCCAGTACAATGATCAGCAGGTGGCCGGTGCCAAAATCGGGTGCATCATCAAATCCGAGTCCACTCAATGGAGGATACAGTGTCCATCCTGCAGTATGCACCCAGTGATCAAATTCTACTATAGAGATCAGTGCCGCACAGGCACCGCCCATACCATTAAACAAACTCACCATTTCGGGCATGGCAGTCATCTTTACTTTTTTGGCCGCCAGTGTGCCGATAATGCCGCCCACAATCAGGCCGCCGAAGATCCAGCCGTAGTTGCCCAGCTTTTGCCCTGCTTCATCTTCATACAGGAAAATAGTACCTATAATAGCCAGACCCATACCGGCCGCAGCCACCAGGTTGCCCCGGCGGGCAGTAGCCGGGTTTGACAGCATTTTGAGGCCAATAATAAATGTAACAGAACCTATCAGATAAATAAGCGTGAGTATGTTTAATTGCATAGTCCGGTATTTGTAACGAATAAAGCAATGCGGGAAGCGATGACCTGTGGCTGCAACTCTTTACCCTTTTTTCTTTTTCTTAAACATTTCCAGCATGCGGTCTGTAACCACAAAGCCGCCTACCACATTGAGTGTACCCAGTACCACAGCCAGGAAACCCAGTATCAGTGCGAGGTAATTATTTGTCTCCGCTTTACCCATTACGATTATTGCGCCAATGATCACCACACCATGTATAGCATTGGCGCCGCTCATGAGCGGCGTGTGCAGCACACTGGGCACATGTCCTATTACTTCGATACCCACAAAGATCATCAGGATCACGATGTAGATGATCTGCTGATTGGCGTGAATCCATTCCAGTATTGATCCCATACTTTATTATTTGATCGGTTAGAATATTTTATTATAAATCAGGTGGTGGCTTTTACACGTTCATGCACTACTGCGCCATCGTGCGTAATGCAGGCTCCCTTTACCAGTTCATCATCCCAGTTGAGTTGCAACTGACCATCCTTGCTGATAAGCAGTTGCAAAAAGTTGAGTACATTTTTACCATACAGCTTACTGGCATCCGAAGGCATGGTAGCGGGCAGGGCGGAATTGCCTACGATCGTCACCCCTCCGGCCTGTACTGTTTCGTTGTTGCGGGTAAAAGGCGTATTACCACCGGTAGCGGCGGCAATATCAATGATAACTGAACCATTCCGCATCGAGGCGATCATAGCTTCTGTGATCAGTATGGGTGCTTTTCTGCCCGGTATCTGTGCCGTTGTAATTACGATATCTGCTTTGGCAATACTTTCAGCAATGCGTTGCTGTTGTTTTTGTTTATACTCCTCAGTTTGCTCTACGGCATAACCGCCGGCTTTGGAGGCATCGGCGGCACCTTCTACTTCCACAAATTTGGCTCCCAGGCTCATCACTTCTTCTTTTACTGCGGGGCGGGTATCAAATACTTCTACTACTGCGCCAAGACGGCGTGCAGTAGCAATAGCCTGCAGACCGGCTACACCGGCTCCGAGTATCAGTATTTTGGCCGGGGCGATACTTCCGGCTGCGGTCATAAACATGGGAAAATATCGGCCATATACATTAGCAGCAGTCAATACCGCCTTATAACCGGCTATATTAGCCTGCGAGCTAAGCACATCCATGGCCTGTGCACGGGTGGTACGTGGCAGCATGTCGAGCGAAAACACGGTATGTCTCTGTGCCGCCCATTGCTGCATGTCTTCCACTGCGTATAATGGCTGATATACTCCTATAAAAACGATACCGGCACGTGCCGGTCTAAGAGCTGGTTGATGAATACCCAGGATAATATCAGCTTCGGCAGCTATTATTGATGCATCGGCCAGTTTTGCGCCCGCTTTTTCATATTCACTATCGCTGCAAAATGCTTTTTCACCGGCACCTTTTTCCACCAGCACGGTGATTCCTTTTTTGGTCAGCGTAGCCACCGCTTCTGCCAGCAGCGATACACGGGTTTCGGAAGATGGCTCTTTGAGAACAGCTATGATCATGCAGCGAGTGGATTTGAAATAGAATAATGTGAATTGATAAGTAAGATAGGGATTTTTTCGGCTTGGGCAGAATCTGTCTGGAGGCAGTGGAGAGATTGTGGAATATCAATAATACTGCTATCCGGGAAACCCTTATCCCCGGTTTAATACTTTATACTGAAGTGCGTTTTTTCGTGGAATTCCCTGCGAAAAAAAACGAGTCCGATAAAAAAGAGATCAATACTGCAGGTAACCGCTTCATGCCTGCTTATATGATTCCAGGCTCGTTCCATACCGGCGCTCCAGTGAATATCATCCAGCACCACCACGGTATCGTTATGTACAAAAGGCAATAAACTCTTAAAGTAATCGATCGTAGGCTCTTCGCGGTGGTTGCCATCCAGAAAAGCAAAATCGACCCGTTGCAGCTGCTGCAACAGTGGAGGCAAAATCTGTTCGAACTGACCGGTATAAAGCTTAATATTTGTTAAACCCAACTGATCAAAATTACGCTGTGCCATGGCCGCAATTGCGGGCGCGCCTTCGATCGTATGCAGACGACCTTCATCATATCCGAGTGCGAGGTAACTGCTGGTAATACCCAGCGAAGTACCCAGCTCCAGCAATTGCGCCGGAGTAAAATACTGTACCAGCCGGTACAGCAACTGGCCGTATTTACGCGGCTTGGCCGCATGGCGTGCTATGGAGGCGATGCTACGCTGCGGATGAGTACCTGTTACGGAACCGGCTCCGAAATCGGTTACCGGCAGCATTTCCTGATTTTGCAATAATTGTTTGCGCAATTGCTCTACCCGTGTATAGGCGTGATACTTTTCGCGGTCATTCAGCACATCGCGGATAAGCGCATATACAAAAGGAGAATGCATGCCATGGCCACGGCCATTATAAGCCGAAAGGCGGTATTTACCGTAACGCAGGGCCAGTTGCAGCGGGGAATACATTCTTTTAAAATAAAACGGTAGCAGTTAAAAAATACGCTCCCAAATCTGGAAGGAGTAATTATAGGCGTGCTGTGCATCGGCTTCATGATCCTGCTGACTGACCAGTTTCCAAACTTTAGGATCGATAGCAGGAAAGTAAGTATCGCCTTCGGGCTCTGCATCCACGCGGGTGAGGTAAATGCGTTTGGCTTTTTCAAAAGCCAGTTTATAGATCTCACCGCCACCAATTACCATCATTTCCTTTACATCCATTTGTTTTACGAGGAAAATGGCATCATCGAGGCTGTTAACCACCACCACATTTTCTCCGACCAGCCGCTGGCGGCTCAGTACAATATTCTTTCGGCCTTTTAAAGGCTCTTTTAACGATTCAAATGTTTTACGGCCCATCACTACAGGCATGCCCCAGGTTACGTTTTTAAAAAAACGCATATCATTAGGCAAACGCCATAGCAATTGATTGTCTTTTCCAATCACATTATTATTGGCGGCGGCCACTACCAGTGAGATAATCATGAGCAACAGGCTTTGATAGGCGGTAAAGATAAGCCAGCCATCTTATACAGCCACGGGTGCTTTAATAGCCGGATGACTCTGGTAATTTTCCAGTGTAAAATCTTCAAATGAAAAAGAGAAAATATCTTTTACGGCGGGGTTCAGCTTCATCACCGGCAGCGGATAAGGCTGGCGGCTGAGTTGTAATGCTACCTGCTCGCGGTGATTGTTATAAATATGCACATCACCGAACGTATGAATAAACTCACCCGGCTGCAGATCGCATACCTGTGCAATCATTAAGGTGAGCAGCGCATAAGAAGCAATATTAAAAGGAACGCCCAGAAATACATCGGCCGAGCGCTGGTAGAGCTGACAGCTAAGACGGCCATCGGCTACATAAAACTGAAACAGGGTATGGCAGGGCATTAAGGCCATTTCAGGCAGATCTGTTACATTCCACGCACTTACAATAAGGCGGCGGCTATCGGGATTTTTCCGGATCTGCGCTATCAGCTCACTGATCTGATCCACCACTTTATGGTCTTTTCCTTCCCAGCTGCGCCATTGTTTACCATAAACGGGACCTAACTCCCCATTTTCATCGGCCCATTCATTCCAGATACTCACGCCATGCTCTTTGAGGTAGGCGATATTAGTCTCCCCTTTCAAAAACCACAACAGTTCATGAATCACACTTTTGAGGTGAACCTTTTTAGTAGTTACCAGCGGAAAGCCCTTCTGCAGATCAAAACGCATCTGGTAACCAAAGCAACTTTGCGTACCTGTGCCGGTGCGGTCTGTTTTATGGGCACCATGGTCGAGTATATGTTGGAGCAAATCAAGATATTCCTGCATGGCCGCAAGTTACGCAAAAGCTGCCGCCCTGCCAGCCGGCCCCCTGCCGGGTGTGGGCAATCTGTTAATACTTGTTCCTGTAAAGCCCATCAGGACCTTTCATATTGAATTTCTGCCACATGAAGGGCTATGACGGGTGGCGTGGCATCGCCAGCATCGAGACAGGATAAAAAATCCTGATGAATGCGCCGTAACGATTGCTGATGGCGGGTGAGCCGGTCCTGGAGGTCGGCCATTTCTGCCCGTTCACGTGCAAGCACTGCCTCCTGCGATACCAGTTGCTCCCGGCTGTTTGACAGCTCTATCTGCATCTTTTCTGTATGTTCCGTGAGCAGTTTGCTTCTCTGCTCCCATGCCTGCAACTCTTCTTCACGTTCGCCAAGCAGCGTCAATAGCTGATCGGTTTTTCCCGTGCTCTCCTGCAATTGCTGCCGCAGGCCGGCTGCCTGTTCCTGCAAATTTTTCAGTTCCTGCTGCTGCTTTATTGCAGACTCTTCTACCATAACCCTGTGCCGGTCTGCTTCATGCTGCAACCGGACACGCTGCTCCAGCTGCTGCTGCAGGAAATCAATCTGCATTTTCTTTTCACTAAGCATATCCTGCAGGTAATCCTGCTCGGTCACCTGGCTGCGCAGGTAACTGATCTCTTCCTGCCAGCGACGGATCAATTGTGTCTTTTCATCGTCCGGAGATGCCTGTACATTAATAGTGGTACGTAGCAATTCATGTTCCTGCTCCAGCTGACGATAGGAACGGTTCAATTGCTCCAGTTCTTTTTCCAGCATTTCTTTTTCGGCCATGTGAGCAGCTGTAATGCGGGCAATATCCTGTTCCAGCTCCGGCGACAAAAGCGCACTTGCAGTTTCCATAGTTTGTTGATTTGTAGTTTGGGAATGTGTTGTTGTAGCCAGTGCCAGCTGGATGTAACGGCTGTTAAGCCGGGTATAATCCTGCTGCAGGGCGGCGAATCTTGCTTCATTGACGCTTAACCTCAATTTATAGCGACTGATAAGCGATGAATGGTCAAATAGAATGTACTCACCATTACCGGTGGTATATCCTATCTGTTCAGCTGTACCCTCCTGAAATGTATCGGCATCATCTTTCTTCGCGCGGCGACGATAATGAACGATGGCAATAATCAGGCTGCTCAGCAGTAATAACACTAAAACGATCCAGCCCAGTAGCTGCAGAAAAGGCAGAAACGCCTCTACGGTTTTGGCCAGTAACAACATATCGGATTACACATTAGCGTAAATCTCACTACATGCAGTTCAATTTTATTATTTAATATTCCCGTAGTCATCCATCAGTGGGACCTGCGGGCGGTGGAGGAAGAAGGCAACAGGTTGCCTGGGGGCTGTATCCGGTATTTTCAATAATGATACCAGAAGATGTTAAAGGGAGGAAATGTGGAAAGGTTTAAAGGTATAAAAGTATAAAGGGTATAAAGAGTTTAAAAGGTTTAAAGGGCTTCTACCATTTCGTCCAGCTATCCACTGTCATCTGTTAACTATCATCTGTTAACTGTTAACTGTCAACTGTCAACTAACCTAAAAACCGCCTTTCGGCGGTTTTTAGGTTTAAGGTTCCTGATATACTCGAATATAATCTACTATATACCATTGGGGAAAGTAGGTAGTGGCATCGGGATTACCGGGCCAGTTGCCTCCTACAGCCAGATTCAGGATAAGATAAAAGTATTCATTAAATGGCCAGGTCATATTGGCCGGAATATCTGATTTGCGAATCGTGGAAAAAGCAGTGCCATCAAGAAACCAGGTAATCTGATCCTGTTTCCATTCAATAGAATAGACATGAAACTGATCATTTAATGTACCTGATCCAAGTGTTACATTGCGGTTGATAGAGGTGCTGCCGGGACCGGGACCGAAATGAAGGGTCCCATGTGTACGTGCCGGATCATGTCCTACCATTTCCATAATATCAATCTCACCGCTGGTGGGCCATCCTCCATATATATTGTCTTGTGGCAGCATCCAGAATGCCGGCCAGATACCTTTACCAATCGGCAATTTGGCGCGCATATCTATACGGCCATATTTGAATTTCTTTTTACCCGATGTCAGTAATTTAGATGACGTGTAGTTGCGTGTGTTGTAGGTTTCTTTTTTGGCTTCGATAATGAGTTTACCGTCCTGAAAAAACAGGTTAGCCGGGCGATCGGTATAATACTCCAGTTCGTTATTGCCCCATCCGCATATGTTGAGAGAGCAGCCGTCGCCATTCTGATGACTCCAGGAGGCAGCATCCAGTGCACTTCCGTCAAATTCATCATTCCACACCAGGGCATAGCCCGGATAAGAAGTGGGTGCATCATAACCGGCGTTGGTAAAGGGTACTTTTGTATCATCATTACGAATGATCACTGTTGCAGAATTTTTACCGATAGTGGCATTTTGTGCAGCAGAGAGTTCTATGGTCAGTTCATCTTCGCCTTCTTTAATATCGTCAGCCACTACAACGAGGGCAATTGTTTTTTGTGTTTCGCCTGCGGCAAAAGTGATGGTTTGATTTTGCTGCGCCGTATAATCTGCTCCTGCTTTGGCCGTACCTGCCACGGTGCTGTATTGTACGGTCACCTGTTTGGTTGACTGGGCACTGAGACGCACTACAATATTAAACGTATTGGTTCCTCCATTGCCTTCAAACAGGGAAAGGTCATCGATAGTAATAGATGGGTCGGGTGTGTTAGGTGCGGGCGGGCCATCACCTCCTTTGCCGCCACAACTGAGCATACCCAGCAATAGCAGAGCTGCAAGTACAGATTTCATTTGCTTAAATTATTCAGCTGATGCTGTATGATAGTAATATAAAAAAGGGCGGGTTAGTTTAACCCTCTAAATACCCGCCCTACGCTAACTGCTTGCTTGCAACGATTGCCACGATTGCAAGATTTTTAGCGATTTTAATGACCGAAGAAAAAGGTATCAATAAGAGCGCAGGGTGAATGTCCACCAGCCTGCCCCACCTATATTGAGGCCAAGTTTAATGATATCATATCCCTGTCCGTTTACGTTGGTAGAACGTTCCAGCACATCATATACGATTGCGTTTCCGGAAGGGCCGCTGGTCGTTTCACCACCATTATGCACTTTTTGCAATCCGATATGAGCACCACGGCCTATCAACCGCAGTTGCCCCAGGCCACGTACGCCAGCGTTTTCGGTAACGGTGAAGCCGAAATCGCCTGAAGCCCAGGCGGCCTGCGCACCGCTCAGATTGCTATTGGGTTCGCAACCATAGGTAGCAGCACCGATATAACCATCGGCATAGTAATCACCTTTATTATCATATTTGAATATGGCCTCTGCACTAAAATAGAAAGTGTATTCATCATTAAACTCGCAGGCCCGACCGGTTACATCGCCAGCACCACTGGACCACCAGTTGCCCATATCAGGTCCTTCACCTACTTTATAAGTGCCGGCTTCCGGATTCAGTTTCCAGGTTTTTGAGGTACATCCTGCAATGAAGCCAAGCAGGGTAGTAGGCGCACAGGCTGTGGGATCGCTGGTAGCAATCGTTACGCTTTTTGTAATGGAATCTATCCCACCGCGGGCTGTAGTGATCAGCTGTACATCATATACGCCGGCAAATGGCAGATACAGTTTTGCTGAGTCACCTTTGAGCGTGCCACTGGCGTTACCGAGTTGCCATTTCCAGTAAGGAATCCCCCCCTGATCGGTTTTATTGACCAGGATGACGGTATTGGCATTAGGGCCTGGTGCTGTTTCAAAATTAGCCTTGGGAAGAGGCCCCAGTTCACCGTTTTTTGCATCCGGCGTACATCCTGCCACCGCCATCAACAGACTGGCCGCACAAACAAGGGTGCCCATTGTTGATTTGAATATATTCGATTTCATTTTACTTTTTTTTAAGTTGAGATGAATAATAAGAGTTACTAGTAATTCTTATTCTGCTCCAATACATTTTTGGTCACATCAATTTCGCTTTGAGGAATGGGCAGTACCTCATTCTTATTGGGGGTAAATCCGAGAGGGCCCAGTATTGCCGCAGCCTTTCCTGTACGTACCAGGTCAAAGAAACGATGGCCTTCTGTTGCCAGTTCCAGTCTGCGTTCGTTATACACATTCTCAAGTGTAACCGGCACCGGTGCAAGTCCTACCCGGTTGCGGACACCCACAAAACCAGCATCTCCGTTCAGCAGTTGTCCTGCACGTGCTGTGTTACCCCCTGAGCGAAGGATAGCTTCCGCCTCCAGCAGATAGGTATCGGCCAGTCGAATTTCTATCTCGTTATACGGCCAGTTCATTTCAGCTGTACCAACTGCCGAGCGAAATGCCTGCATGGGAGCATACTTTTTAATAAAGTAGTTGGTATTCTGATAGCGCTCATTATAAGTGGCACCGCCTGTACGCAGGGCAGCCCCATCAATAATGGTATACTGGAAGCGGGGATCGCCAGTCATAATGTTTACAAGATCAAGCGAAATAGGTGCAAAACCCCAGCCGGCTGAATAGGTAGGACCAGCATAATCGGCCATACCAATAAACTGCGGGGCAATAGTACCCTCACCACCGTTGATCCATCCCCAATCGCCCCAGGCTGAATTATTGCTGTGGGGGATTTCCCAGATAGACTCAGCACTAAACCGGTTGGCCGGGTTGAATACATCGCCGAAATTGGCCAGCAACTGATATACACCAGATGAGTTTACCTCATTGAGAAGCTGAGCAGCTTCAGTCATGCGGCTTTCATCATTTTGAAATATGATGGCTTTTGCCAACAGGGCTTTGGCCGCACCGCGGGCAATTCGGCCGTTTTCTCCTGCAGGTATGGTAAGTGGCAAATCTGGTATTGCCTCTTTCAGATCTTTTTCGATCTGAGCATATACAGCAGCAGGTTCTACCTGCTTCTGTGAATAGAGCTCAGCAGTGGGGATTGGTCCGGTAATAAGCGGTATCCGGCCAAACCATCTTACCAGATCGAAATAAAAATAGGCGCGCAGGGTTTTGGCTTCAGCAATCGTTCTCGATTTAAAAGTTGCATCAAGCCCCGGAACTCCTTCTGCTTTTTGCAGAAAAAGATTAGCCCGGTAGACCCCACTGTAATTTTTTTGCCACAAGCCTAATTGTGGGCCCAGGTTGGGATTGAGTTTAAAATTATCATAAGCTACCCAGCCCGGCTGATCTGAAGCATCGCTACCGCCTGCATGCGCTTCGTCTGAAGCCACGGTGAGCAGCGGCTGCTTCATCGTATAACCTCCTGAGGTTCCCCATTGAGTAACATCGTATACAGAAATGAGGCCCTGGAAAAGCTCTGTCTGATTCCGGTAAAAACTAGCCTCCAACTGTGAGCCTCGGGGAGACAATTCCAGAAAATCTTTATTACAGGCACCAAGTGCAACCGTAGTTGCCAGTACCAGAAATGAGTTTTTTATCTTATTGCGATTCATTGTAAACAGTTTTGAAATTAAAAACCAAGATTAATGCCTACCATGAATGAGCGGGGCTGGGGATAAATACCACGATCCACGCCCATATTTCCATCTCCACCAATCTCGGGATCATAGCCACTGTATTTTGTAAATGTGGCCAGGTTATTACTCATTACATAAATCCGCAATTTGCTAAGTCCGGCTTTGCGGATAATATTATCGGCAAATGTGTAACCGATCTGCAGTGTTTTAATACGGAAATAATCTCCTTTTTTCAGGAAAAACTCCGAGCTGCGGCTGAAGTTCTGATTGGGATCATCGGCTACGAGACGGGGAAAATAATTGCTGCTACCTTCACCTACCCAACGGCCCAGCGCTTCTTTAGTGTAATTGGCTTTGGGAAGATCAAAACGACGCAGCGCCTGAAAAACCTGATTGCCCCCTACACCCTGACCAAACAAAGTGATATCAAACCCTTTGTAAGCAGCAGTGGCTGTAAAGCCATAGGTCCAGGTGGGTGTGGGATCACCAATGATGGTGCGATCCTTCTCATCGATAACCCCATCATCATTTACATCTACATAACGAATATCACCCGGTGATGCCAAAGGCTGCAGTTTATCACCGTCATGATTTGTGTAATTGTTTACCTCATTCCAGTTTTGAAACAGGCCATTTGTCTTATAACCATAAAAAGAACCGATGGCATAACCAACAGCGATACGGGTCATCTCCACCCCCTGTGGTCCGAATCTCAATCCGGGCAGATACTCTTTATCCTCACCCAGATAAGTGACACGGTTGCGCAGATGAGATACATTACCCGAAACATTGAACGTAAGATCACCTACACGACCATTGTAACCCAACTCCAGTTCTACCCCTCTGTTTTCCATTGTGGCGATATTACCAACTGGTCCGCCATTACCCACATAAGCCGGTACAGCTATATCCAGCAGCATATCTTTTGTCTTTTTATTATACCAGTCAAGTGTAATGTTCAGTTTATTAAACAATACGGCATCGAGACCAAAATCAAGCTGTGAAGTACTTTCCCAGCGCAGATCCGGGTTTGCAATAGCATTGGGACTAAAACCATTGATGAGTTGGCCGTTGATAGTATAATTGCGTCCTCCACCAATGGTAGATACATAACGGAAGTCGCCGATACGGTCATTACCGTTTTCGCCATAAGAACCACGTACTTTCAGGAAAGTCACTTTATCGTTTGATGGCCAGAAATTCTCCCGGCTCACGATCCATCCGGCAGATACGGAAGGGAACACGCCGTATTTGTTGTTGGAACCAAAACGGGAAGAACCATCCCTGCGTACGGTAGCATTGATCAGATATTTCCCATCAAAATCGTACATGAGACGACCAAAGACGGATGCAAGTGTATTCAAATATTCACCTCCCCAGTAAAACTGGTTAGCGACCGGCACATCAAAGGCAAGTGAAGCGTCTTTGATATTGCTGACCGGAATCCCGCGCTTGGTACCTCCTTGTGTCTCGCCATAGTTGCGCTGTGCAGATGAACCTACCAGCACTGTAGCATTATGTTTGCCTATAGAGCGGGTATAGGATGCCGTATTATCCCAAATCCAGTTGAAACCGCGATTAATGTTGCGGGTATATCCGTTAAGATCGACGTTTTGATTGGTAGCATTGAGATAATAAAGTGGCTGAAAGCCCTCATCGCCCCAGAATGCCAGATCGGTACCAATGCTGGAGCGCAGTTTCAAACCACGAACAGGCTCTACTTCCAGAAATGCATTGGCTACAATCTTATCTGACCATCCGTTGCCCTGCGCCACTTTCAACGCAGCTACAGGATTGAGAATTTCTGATGTCACAATGGTAGAAATACCGTAGGGGTTTCCATTTGCATCGCGTATTACATAAGGGCTGTTGTTATAAGGCGCCTGATTTGCTTTTACAGGATCTGTTTCAATGAGAGGGGTAATGGGATCAATATTAATCGCTCTATTGAGTGGAGACCCCCATTCGCTATTTGTACCCACCCCTACTGATTTGGTACGGGTATAACCAATATTGGTACCAAAGGTCACTCCCTTTACTATTTTATGGGTGCTGTTGAAACGGGCGGTAAACCTTTTAAAATTAGAATTGGAGGTTGCTACTATCCCATCCTGATTAAGGTATCCGAAAGAGCTAAAGAAAGTGGAGCGATCATTTCCTCCGGAAATACTGAGCTCATGATTTTGCATCATGGCCGAGTTGTTGAATACAGCATCCTGCCAGTCGGTTCCTTTTCCATAAGAGGCGGGATTGGAAAAATATATGCCCTGACCTGCCGCCACATTGGCTTCATTCAGCAGCGTTGCATACTCTGTAGCATTCAGCAATTTCAGCTTACGCCAGGGAGCCTGCGTACCTACAAATCCGTTGTAATTTACTTTTACAGCCCCGACCTTACCCTTTTTGGTAGTAATGAGGATTACACCATTGGCACCCTGCGTACCATAAATGGCTGCAGAGGCTGCATCTTTCAGCACATCAATCGTCTCAACATCTGCCTGGTTTAGATATTCAATGCCTCCGCCTACCACAACACCATCCACAACATACAAAGGATTACTATTGCCGATTGTAGTTGTACCACGCACACGAACCGTGCTTCCATCGCCTGGCTGACCTGACACAGAAGTGATCGTCAAACCCGAAGTACGGCCCTGCAAGGATTGCTCTACGCGAAACACGGGCATGTTTTCCAGATCGCTTGATTTCACACTGGAGATGGCACCGGTTACATTCCGTTTCTTTTGTGTACCATACCCCACCACAATCACTTCTTCCATGTTCTTATTCTCTGCAATAAGCGTGAAGTTGATCACATTCTTATTTTCAACTTTTATTTCCTGTGTAAGAAATCCGATAGAACTTACAATAAGCACCGCATTACCATCGGTAACGCTGAGTACAAAAGTTCCATCTACATTGGTACTGGTACCGTTATTCGTACCCTTTTCCTGCACGCTTACGCCAGCCATGGGCTCCCCCTTATCGTTGGTCACCTTTCCGGTAACGGGCTGTGCAGCGGGTTGTCCAGTCTGACCACCGGTAGTTATTACCACCAGGCTGCCGGTTACTTTTTTATAGCTGAGCTCGGTGTCACGCAATACCTTTTTCAGCACTTCATCGAGCGAAGCATTGGCTACCGAAATACTGATTCGCTGGTCGCGGGGTAAAATGTCATCTTTATACACGAAGCGGCAAACACCTTGCTGCTCAATGGTTTTGAAAACTTTTTTCAGTGTGGCTTTCTCCAGGTTGAGGTTGATATGTTCCTGCCCGAAGCCCTTTGCAAAAGATTGTAGGGAAAAGGCAAGAACCAGGAGAAGGGAAAACTTCATCATAAGTAAGCATTTGATGAATGTACAGGACGCAAAGGACCATGCGCCTGGTGCATTTTTTTTCATACCTTAGTTTTGAATTGATGATAGAATTTTTGCTCAAGCCTGAGCAAACTTGCTGTCGCTAAAAAACGGGGGATGCCGCAAACATTCTCCGTTCTTTTTTGGGGTAATATCTAGGTGAGTTTTTTCATATATGCGTCGTTTAGAGGGTTAAGCAATCGTTTGCAGTTATTGAGAGTTATTTTAAACTACCGGGCCTGCTAACATATCCGCCTGTCAGGGCCTGATCGTTACTTCCTTTTTATTAATCGAATAATGGAATTTACCTGCCACTCGCAGGGCTTCCATGACCTGCTGCAGGCTTTCGTCTTCAATGATGATCGAGAACTCCGTTTTCTTCATCGCTTCATCGGCAATCACCACTTTCACATCGTACCAGCGCTCGATCTTAAGCGCAATTTCTTCTAGCGACTCCTTATCAAAAGCCAGCTTATTGCGTGTCCACATGGCCTCAGTAGCAACTGTATCCGCCTTGCTGGGATAATTGATTTTACCCCAGGTAAGAACTATCTGTTTACTGGTCGTACGTTCCGGATCTTTTTTAACGCTTTCAGCAACTGGTCCGGCCTGTTCGTTGTTGATAATGAGTTTATCGTTGGGTTTGAGGGTAAATTTCTTCTCGGGGTGATTGCGTAAGGTAACTTCTACCGATCCGCGTACCAGGCTTGTTTCCGTATTCTGCTCATCGGCATAGGATCGAACGTTGAATGCCGTGCCCAGCACTTTAATATCAATCACATTGGTATGAATCACAAAAGGGCGTTCTTCATCACGAACCACATCGAAATAAGCCTCTCCGCTCAGCTGCACTTCACGCAGGCTGCCCTGAAAATTTTCATTATAGGTGATCCGGCTGTCAGCATTCAGCCATACCTGAGTACCGTCAGGTAACTGTACCTTCGATTTTGATCCGCGTTTGGTTGAAATGGTATTTTGCGCAGCAGATGCAGACTTGTCCTTTCCTAAAAGCAATGGTCCGGCAAAAAACCAGCCTAACACCAGCGAAGCAGCAATACCCGCCACCCAGGCCATCCGCTTATACAGGCGGCGTACCGGCGCAGGAGGTGAAACCACTTCTTCCACAACCGGAGTTTCCGGCTGGATCTGTATGTCGGCTGACTCATACTGGAGCGTGTCTTCTGACAAATGATTGCTCAGCCGCTGCAGATGTTTATTAAAAGACAAAGACCGGGTACCGGAAGAGGCCGGCCGCTGCTGCCAGGTTGATTGCAACTGATTGAAGCGCAACCTCCAGACAGGATGATCAGCCAGAAAATGCTCCAGCTCAGCCCGCTCTTCGGGGCTTATTTCGCCGGATAATTCCAGGCTGGTCAGTAGCCAAAAACGCTCTTCGGTCATAAAGGTTCCTCTGTATCCAACCAGAGACACGAATCCTGAGCAGGATGTACCAAAGCCAGCGAAAGTTTTTTAAGATTTTTTTAGTGACCCGGCTGAAACGGCTGTAACAGCGCCGGCAGATTGAATCATGGGGAGGGCCTGACCCAGGCGACGCACCGCAATTGCCAGTTGATTGCGTACGGTTAGAGGCGATACCTGCAAAATGTCAGCGACTTCCTTATACCGGAGCCCCTCCTCTTTTACCAGCTGAAAAATAAGCCGGCATTGCGGAGGCAATTCCTGTATTACCTGCCGTAAAGAGCGTAGTGTTTCTGCCGAAATCAGCATTTCTTCGGGATTCCCCATTTCCACCACCGGCATTACATCCAGCTCATCGAGACTGACGGGAGGATGCTTATATATACGCTGAATATAGTTGAGTGAGAAGTTGCGCGCAATAGTATATAAATACACTTTCAGGTTTTCTACTTCAGAAAGCCTGTTGCGGATCTGCCATATCTTGATAAACACATCTGATACGATCTCTTCTGCTACTTCATTTGATTTTACAAATGAAAAAGCGAAGCGATGAAGCCCATCAAAAAAGCGGTTATACAGCTCTTCATAGGCCCGCATGTCTTCAAATAAAGCAATCCGTTGTTGCAGTTCCGTTATGGTCAGTAATTGTTGCAATCGTTGAGCAAAGTGACCCCAATGTTAGATAATTTTGCGGACAACTTCCAAGTTTTATTCTGCAACTTATGGTAAGAAACAGTGAATCAGGCTTTTTTCCGACGCTGCAATTCTCTTTTGATCAGCATTAATTCACGACCGGTTTGTCCTTTCACGCTGGTATTTTCCTGTGCACGACGCATCAGATAAGGAATCACATCGCGTATGGGACCAAAGGGCAGATACTTGCTTACCTGGCAGCCTGCATGTGCGAGGTTGAAAGTGATATTATCACTCATGCCATAGAGCTGACTGAAATGTATATGCGGATGATTGAGCGGCAAACCCCGCTGCTGCAACAATTGTGTGGCGAGTAAATTACTATCCTCGTTGTGCGATGCCACTATCAGTGCAATACGGTCAAGATGTTCGATACAGAAACGCAGACCATCGTTGTAATCGCGGTCGCTGCTGGCTTTATCGGGTTGTATGGGTGAAGGATAGCCCATTTCCTGTGCACGTTTCCGTTCCTTTTCCATATAAGCGCCCCTCACCAGTTTTGCACCGAGTACAAACTGACGCTCAGCAGCAGCCTGGTAAGAATCTTTCAGGAAAGCCAGCCGGTCGTGCCGGTAATGCTGAATGGTATTGTATACAACACATTTGTCTTTGTTATAACTATCCATCATGAGAATGGTAAGTGCATCTACGGGATCCTGTATCCATGTTTCTTCTGCATCTACCAGTACACCGATTTTCTTTTCTGCAGCACGGGTACAGATACGTTGCATACGCTGACCTACCCGCTCCCACTCTGCTTTTTCGTCTGCAGTCAGCCGTTCAATAGCTGTCATATAACGTTTCATCAATGAGCCATCGGCCTTATGCATGAGCTCATCCAGCTTTTCGAGCAGTGCAAAACGGGCCATACCGGTCACCTTAATGCTCATAAAAGGGATATTGGGCTGCGTAGCCGCATAATCGATCACACGGATAAATTCTTCGGTAGCATGATCAAAGCCCTGCTCGCCATCATCGCCCCCTTCTACACCATAATCAAGAATTACCTGTACCTGGTATTCGCCGAGTTTACGTGCTACCCCCGCAGTCTGATCCAGTGTTTCCCCACCTACGAACTGTGCAAATATGGTATTACGGATCAGTCCTTTTACCGGCAGGCCTGATTTCACCGCCCATGGCGTAAGCCGGGTACCCCATTTTACCAGCCATGGCCGGGCCATACAGGAAAACAGGAAACTGGCTTTTTTCAGTTCGCGATCAGATTTGTATTCAAAGGCGTATTGCGTATTGTCGAAAGAGATTCTTGGATCAGCAGGCATGGCAAATAGAAATTGTGCCGCAAATGTAGCCAGAAGCGGGCATGTGCAGAAAAGAAACTGCCTTATATCGCCTGATGGTTGAACGGCTGCAAAATCAGCTCACTCACCACTCCGCTTTCCGGTTGCTGGCACAGAAACCAAATAGCCCTGGCCGCATCTTCGGCAGTGATCATTTTTTCCCTTTGTACCCGCATATCGATCGAATCCCAAAAAGGTGTGTCCACACCTCCAAGTATTACATTCGTAAAGCGGATATTCGTACGCTTTACTTCTTCACGAACGCTTTGAAGCATGCCCATAAGTCCATACCGGGAGGCCGCATACGCCGCCGCGCCTGCCATTGGCACCTTACCCAACACTCCCGGAAGATGAATAACAAGACCCCTGCCTTCTTTTTTCATATAAGGAAGAAAAGCCTGCAACAAAGCGAATGCCCCAACCAGGTTGACCTGTATCACTTCCTGAAACTGCTGCAACGTAAGCTGCTCAGCCGGCTTCAAAATACCCATACCCAGTGCATTGATAAATATATCGACCCGGCCCTCCTGCTCTATAATCTGCCGGGCTATCGCAGACACATCCGCCAAATCGTGCATATCAAACCGATGAACCTGCTGCGAAGACAACCCTAACTGTTGCCCAAGACGCTCCAGCTTTTCTGTATTACGCCCGCACAGATGAAGCCTTGCACCACTTTGATGGAGTAATCGCGCGGCTGCACTACCAATGCCACCGGTAGCCCCTGCCAGAAAAACAATTTTTCCTTTTAAAGATTCCATAATGCCATCAAACAATGCCTCCTTCGGTTTTGTTTGAAAATTCATGACAGAAAAAACGCTGCTCCTTCTTTTTCCTCACCAGCTTTTTGAACAGGCTGATCTCCTGCAAGTAAATGACATCTGTATTGTTGAAGAATTTCTTTTCTTCCGGCAATATAAATTCCACAAACAGAAATTGATTTTTCATCGCGCATCCTGCCGGGCATTTGCTGATAAACTGCAGCAACAATCAAAAACAGTTATTTATATCGAAAGTCATATGCCCATATCGGATGTCAGAAAGCTCCCTCTGTGGCTGAAAGAGAAAGGATTTACCGTGCTGCATTATTTTGACCCGGCAGACGACTGGCTTGAACGCCGGCTTCTGGAAGCTGCTGCAAACGCCGGCCTGCAACTCATGCGCCATGCCAGTCCTGCGTTTTTAAATGAACCGGATCAATGCCATGCTTTTCAGGATCAGTCTGCTCCGTATTTTCAAACCGATTTTTATATTCAACAGCGAAAGCAACGAAAGATACTCACAGACCAGCACAACAAACCTATCGGCGGAAAATGGAGCTGGGATGCAGAAAACAGGAAAAAATATCCAGGAAAACAGCAGCCCCCTTCCATCGTATGGCCAGCACTTACTCCATGGCATACAGAAGCTATAAAATATGTGCAGACGCATTATGCCTCCAATCCCGGAGAAGGTTCGGCCAGTTATTATCCTGTGACGCATGAATCGGCCCGCCAGTGGCTGCTGCAGTTTCTGGAAAAACGATTTTATGGATTTGGCTTATATGAAGATGCCATGCTGCAGACAAATGTATTACTGCATCATTCCCTTTTATCTCCGCTAATCAATGCCGGCCTTTTATTGCCCGATCAGGTACTGCAACAGGCTATTGATCTGGCCGGTAAAGAGGGAATTCCACTCAATTCCCTTGAGGGATTTGTGCGACAGATCATGGGCTGGCGTGAATTTGTACGCCTCATATATGTGCGGGAAGGAAGAAAACAACGCTGTCGGAATTTCTGGAATTTCCACCGGCCTGTACCTGATTCTTTTTACAACGGCACTACCGGCATCCAGCCGGTAGATATTGTCATTAAACGTGTATTGCAGACCGGATACTGTCATCATATTGAAAGACTGATGGTACTGGGCAACTTCATGCTGCTTTGCGAGTTTGACCCTCACCAGGTCTATCAATGGTTTATGGAATTATTCATAGATGCTTATGACTGGGTAATGGTTCCTAATGTATACGGGATGAGCCAGTTTGCAGACGGTGGTATGATGACCACCAAACCCTATATCAGTGGCAGCAACTATCTATTAAAAATGGGCGACTGGCCCAAAGGCGAATGGCAAACAGTATGGGACGGTCTTTTCTGGAGGTTCATGCATACCCAACAGCAGTTTTTCAGCACTAACCCACGACTGGGAATGCTGCTGGCTACCTGGCAAAAAATGCCGGAAGCAAAACGTCAGCAACATCTCACTTCAGCCAATCAGTTTCTTGCACAATTATGAAATCGACCCTGAAACAAAACAGGCAAACAAAGACCTGTGCCGTCTGCAACCGTCCATTTCAATGGAGAAAAAAATGGGAAAAATGCTGGGAAGAAGTCAGGTATTGCAGTGACAGATGCCGGCAGAACCGTCCATCTGTTAAAGGGAATAAGCCGTAAACGCAGTAATCGCTGAACAAATAAAAAATTACCGGCTTATCGCTCAACCAAATATTTCCCGTCTTGTTGCATAAAAAAAGTACGTATGGAATTTCGGGTTGATTATGCAGGAATCCTCCATCAGGTAGAATCGATAAATCCTATTGAATACGGCCGATCACGCAACTATACTGATGGTGCCGTTACCCGCCTTTCGCCCTATATCTCTCGTGGTGCAATCTCTGCCAGACAGGTGCTGCAAACATTGCTTCGGAATGGATATTCCATTGACTCAATGGATAGACTGATACAGGAACTGGCCTGGCGGGAGTATTTTCAACGTGTGCATCAGCATCTCGAAAATGACCTGCTTGAAGATATCAGGCGCCGCTTCACCGGCATTCGCAACCGGCAGATACCACAAGCCGTTTTAATGGCAGAAACACAGATCGAGGCCATTGATGAAGGCGTAAAAAAACTTCTGCAGACCGGCTATCTGCATAATCATCTGCGAATGTATATCGCCAGTCTTATCTGTAATATTGCCCGCAGTCACTGGCAGGCACCAGCCGCGTGGATGTATTACCACCTGCTTGATGGTGATGTGGCCAGCAATCATTGCAACTGGCAATGGGTAGCCGGCACATTTTCTACCAAACAATATTTTTGTAATCAGGAAAATATTAACCGGTTTACGGGCACGGCTCAAAAGGGTAGCTATCTGGATGTGCCCTACGAAGTATTGCCTATCATGGCTATACCTGCACAACTTCGGGAAACCAGTTCATTTACTGCTGGCACTGTGCTTCCCGAAAAGAAGCCAGTCGCTATAGACACTTCGCTGCCTGTTTTTTTGTATAACAGTTATCAGTTGGATCCACTTTGGCATGCAGACAAACCAGGCAACAGAATACTCCTGCTGGAACCTTCGCATTTTAAAGAATTTCCTGTCAGCAAACGGGTCATCGAATTCATCCTGCAACTGGCGCAGAATATCGAAAATATCCAGGTGTTTGTGGGAGAGGTCACTGAAATCCCAGGTATAAGAGAAGTGCCTGCGATTTATCACAGAGAGCATCCGCTGTTTAAACATTACCCGGGCATCCGCGATGAGCGGGCATGGCTGTTTCCGGAAGTAAACGGCTATTATGATTCGTTTAGTAAATTCTGGAAAGCCTGCCAACCTTCACTCAGCAAATGGAAAACAGAACAACTGGTAAGCGTTACCCAATAAAAATGTTACTCATTAAAGAAAAGGGCTTTCAACTCGGCGGCATCATTCGGTTTCATTTTTCCACCAAGGATTAAGCGTAACTGTCTGCGACGGAGTGCTCCGTCAAATAATCTTTTCTCTTCTTCTGTTTCTACTTCAAGTCCTGGAACCTGCCGGGGCTTTCTATTAGGATCAAGTGCTACAAATGTATAGTAGGCTTCATTGCTTTTATACTTGTACTGATGTGTGAGATCTTCTCCCCATACTTTCATATGCACTTCCATAGACGAGTTAAATGCCCGGGTCACTTTTGCTTCAATATGCACCACATTCCCCAGCTTTATCGGGTTTTCGAAGGATATATTATCTACCGATGCAGTAACAACCGGCGCATTACAATGCTTTTGTGCGGCCAGTGCAGCAGCGATATCCATCCAGTACATGAGGCGCCCTCCCATCAGATTACCAAATAAATTGGTGTCATTGGGCAATACCAGTTCCGTCATAATCGTCAGGCTTTCGGCGGCCTTTTTTGCTTGCATATCTTCTTAAATTTTGGCAAAGATAAGGGTTGCTGACCTGCAGTTAACCCAGTCTTCGTCAAATTATCCCAGTTACTCATACCCCTGCCGTTTCCGTTAAAAACCAATGACAAATTCCATTATTTTCGATACATGAAATATTTCGTCCTTATCCTCATTGTCCTAAATATCGCGCTTCAAGGCAACGCACAATTTGGAATGCCTTCATTCAGAGACGTCGCTCATGCTTTTTTCGCTTCTTACACACACAATAGTAATGAAAGTATTATCAGATTTTACAGAAAAAAAGACGGCTGGCACGTTTGTAAGGACCGATATGCAAACCCGGAAAACTATTTTGACGACACTTTATTCTGGTCATCGGCAAAGCAATCTTATTTACAACTCTCATTTCCTGTCTTTACCGGTACCAGTACGGAAATCGAAGACAAAGTGCAGGCCTACCTGATTTCAATAAATTTTGATTATGATGAATACCAGTTTGAACGAACTGTTTATTATGGCTATCCCGGTTGGGACTGGGACATTATTCAGGAAAGCAACAATTTCAAAAACAAAGGAGACACACTGCTCGAAAGTTGTGCAAGGGCTTTTTCCAATTATGCAGCCGGCTTTATTACAGACCAGTTTGGCAAACCATTTCTCAATAACGACCCCGACCGTAAACCAGTTAATCCTAAATCTCCCACCAGCAACTCCAAAAAAGAAAAGTTCGTCCGATATTATCTAAAAGCGATTGATGCATATTCGAAATTGAGCATTCAAAATCCGGCTTATGAAACACGAGTAGGCAATATAAAGATCAAGCTCGCCAACGAATACATGTTTATGTATACAGAATTGCTGATGTCGGCAGATATGATAAAAGCACGGCAATATGCAGCAAAAGCCAGCTATAACGACAGCCTGCTCAATATGGGGAAACAATTTCTTGATTCGGTACCGCTTAACTCAATCCTGATTACGGGAGGGGATAATGACACTTACCCACTTTGGTATTTACAGGAAATAAAAGAATATCGCACAGATGTGCTGGTGCTTAATTATAATATGCTGGGGGCGAAAAGATACCTTCTGGCAATGAATCAGAAATCATCCACACCTCTTTTTAAAGTGAAGGATACCACATTTCTTCGAGCAAACTTTGACTATTTTCTTTTTGCAAATTCGACTGACAACCAACAAAAAATCCCCCTTTCCACATTTTTGGATGACATCGCCACCCAAAATAATCCATTCGGAAAAATAGATGTTCTTTACGAAAACGAAACACTACGCAGCTATTATTCAAAACAAATTTTCTTTCAGAAAAGTGAACATTCGGCCAGGATTTTTTTCCCGGTGGGACGTTTCCTGTTGCGGGCAGATTTTATGTTGCTGGACCTTCTGCTAACCAATCAAAACCGCCCCATCTACTCTACTACCCTACTCCCGATTATAGCAAATGCGCTTGATAAGACCGAGAGTGGCATATACCGTGTAGTATTTTAGTACATACCTTGAAGCCTATTCGCTTTTTGCTTCCTTCTTTTCCTGCACCACTATCAAGTCGGCCAGTTCTACCTGCATGGGTAATAAGCCTATTTTCACCACGGCCCTTTTGCCCCGCAATTCTATTACTTCTCCCACCTGGTGATTTCGTTTCATTTTTACCTTATCACCCACTTTTATATCACCACCCACCTCTTTATATTTCGAATCAAGTTTTTTCTGCATTTTGCTCACTGCCTTCTGCTCATTTTTCTTAAACAGCAGGGCTTCCATCAGCTTCACTACCTTATTCTTGTCTGTCTCTTTACGCCATTCGATCAGCATCTGCTTCAGTTTGCGTTCCATATCCCTGAGATAAGTGATACGCTCCTGTGCTACACGGTTCTGTTCTTTTTGCAGTTCCACCTGCTGCCGGTGCCGCTCTTTATTCATCACCTGCTCCATTTCCTTTTTCAGCTTCTCGTTTTCCTTCAGGAGTTGATTCAGTTCCCGTTCTTTTTTCTCTATATCGCGGAGATCCTGCTCCGTTCGATTGAGTAGTTTATCAAGACGATACTGATCCTGGTCTACCAGGTCGCGTGCCCTTTTAATAAGTCCTTTATCAAGCCCAATACGTTCGGCAATAGCAAATGTGTAAGAACTCCCCGGCTTACCAACGAGCAGTTTGTACTGCGGCAGCAGATTTTTTTCATCAAAAGCCATCGCCCCATTGATGATACCGGCTGTCTTGCCTGCCATTACTTTCAGGTTCAGATAGTGTGTGGTCACAATACCGTATGCATGCTTGCGTGCCAGCTCCTGCATGATCACTTCTGCAAAAGCGCCGCCGAGGCTGGGATCACTGCCGCTACCCAGCTCATCAATGAAGAAAAGCGTTTTACCATTTGCATTTTCCATGAAATGTTTCATGTGCAGCAAATGGCTGCTATAGGTGCTCAACTCAAACTCCAGGCTTTGTGTGTCGCCTATATGGATCATGAGTTGTTTGAAAATACCAAATTGTGAAGAAGGATGTACCGGTACCAGCAAGCCACTCTGCACCATCATCTGCAGCAGGCCCACTGTTTTCATAGTTACGGTTTTGCCGCCTGCATTGGGTCCGCTGATGACGAGTATACGACGGTTTTCATCGAGTGTAAGATTGACCGGAATAGTGGGTTTCTGTGTGCGTTGATTGTACAGATACAATAAGGGATGATAGGCATTTACCAGATGCACGTGCGCTTTATCTGTAACTGCCGGAAACTCGCCTCTGATCTCTACTGCCAGTCTCGCTTTGGCCCGTATGAAATCGTATTCACCCACAGCCTCATGCCACTGCTGCAGCAGACCGGCATGTGCCGACAGACGGCGTGTGAGCTCCTGTAATATACGATGCACTTCTTTCCGCTCGTCATTTTCAAGCTCATGCAGGAGATTATTGAGCTCTATCGTCTCTTCCGGCTCTACAAAGGCTGTTTTGCGGCTATCACTCTCCCCATGCAGAATACCTTTTACCGTACGTTTCTGTTCAGCAAATACAGCCAGTACCCGGCGGCCGTTCATAAAACTCTCCTCTATTTCTGCCAGGTATCCCTGCTTATTCAGTTTTGCAACAATCTTTTCAAAAACACGGCGCAATTCATTTCGCTTGCGATAAAGCTCCATTCGTATCTGGCGCAGGTCATCCGAAGCATTATCCTTTACCTGACCGCTCTCATCCAGCACTTCATCGATCAGGGCAATAATTGCTTTTTCATACCGGGTATCCGTAATAACCTGATACATGGCCCCATTGCTGCCCTTACGTTCGGCATCAAACCAGCGAAAGATTTTTTCCATACTCTCCGCCAGCTTGCGAATTTCCAGAAACTCTTCGCCCACCAGCAGGGCGCCGGGTATGCCCAGCAGTTTCAGCTCACGCGCCAGGTTGAGTACATAATCGTTCGGGAAATAAATGCCATTAACCAGCAACTGGTGATACTCATGGCTCTGACGCAAAGCCAGATCAATATATTCTTTTCGGGTATGGATACGCAGATCTGCTGCCCGCATACGGGCAAACTCAGACTGACAATAATTAATTAATAGTGACCGTACTTTATCAAACTCCAGTTGCTGTACGGCCGATTCAGGAAAAAGCTTCATAGATCCATCCCTCATTTGAAATGGGGGTTGCAAAGGTAGGTCAAATCAACAGACAGTGCTTAGCAGTAGAAAGGTATAAAAGTTTAAAGGCATAAAGGGTTCAAGGAGTTTAAAGTGAGGGAAGAAACGTCTATCACCGACAGTTCTCCCGTTACCTAATCAGCCGATAAGGCAATTCATATATTGCTGATAATCAATATAATTTTGGGCGAATGATGCGAAATCATAAAACCGCTTTGATCAAAGGTGCCAGGCGCTGAGCCCATTTTGCATATTCTTTTCCGGAAGGATGCAGGCCATCGGCCGCCAGCAAACTCCGGTCGCTGGCAGCTTCGCGGGTAGAAGCAGTGATGTCGAGATATTGTGCGCCACGCGACAGGGTTATTTCACGGTTGGCCAGATTGAAGGCATCTATTTCACGACGTATACGATCACGGTCGCTATACTGAGCAAAAGGCGTAACACTGTAATCGGGAATAGACAGCACGATAACGCGTGAACTGCGATTGCCAGCCAGCGAAATAGCTTTTGTAAGCAGTGCCTGAAAACGTTGTCTGTAGCCATCTATACTCAGGTGCTGATACTGGTCATTTACGCCAATCAGCAGAGTTACAATATCGAAAGTATCGGCTAATTGCTGTGCATCGATAGCAGATTGCAACTGGGCGGTTGTCCAACCCGTAACGGCAATGATATGTGGTGCGCGGAAATCAATTCCTTCTCCCTGCAGCAACACGCGGGTCTGATTGGGGTAACGCTCTGCCTCTGTCACACCCTGTCCGATAGTATAAGAATCACCCAGTGCCAGGTAATTTTTTCCCTGGCTGTTGCCTACCGGAGGTACAGGCGGTGGTGCCGGAATGGTTGGGGTTCTGACATCTGATACCGGCTGTTTGGCACAGGCCAACAGAATCGCCAGCAGACTGCCGATTAACAGGTTTTGACTCAGACGGTGCATGAGTTATTTAACACATGTACGGATAAAAGGGTTTGATGGATGGGGAGAAAGGTGAAGGATAAAAGGTAGGAGGTAAAGGGTAGATGTATTTTACCCCACTTAAAACATTTTACTTATAACTTAAAACAAAAAAAGTATAGTCTGCGGCCCCATCTCCTTTGACCCTCGAGAGTGTTACAAAAAGTGTGTCAGTTTGAAGTTTTGTAACTTTAAAACTAACACAAATGGAAATGAAAGACAAACAGTCATTTGACTTCGAAGCTTTCA
>MKTY01000026.1 GCA_001898485.1 Sphingobacteriales bacterium 46-32
AGAATACTGTACTTCTCCTCAGGAGTAAAGTGTCGTCTTTGTTTTGCCATGATTCCTAAATTTACTGTGACTAAATTGATTAACAATTTTTGTCCAGTCTTCTAGGGGGCTAAGACAGTAAGACTGGTTCCTGATATAACTCACTCATGCTAAGATGATAATATAACATACATGCTATCATAACATATATGTTATATTCAGCCATTTTACTATATTTGACTGTAACATATATGATATGATTATCTCCCTTTAAATGCTTGCTTATCAATTTTTAACGGATGAAGTTTATACTATTAAAACCTAAATTCAAACGATTATGAAACAGAGTTTTTATCTGAGTATTTTACTTACAATATTTGTCATTTTCGCTTCCTGTAGAAACAACACCTTAGTTGGTAAAACCTTTTGTGTTGGATGGAAAAATTAGTTCGGAATATTACGCTTCGTTGAAAGAAATTAGACTGGATTTTATAAGTGCTGATAAAGTAGAAGCTAAGATGACAATGTATGCCGATGCATTAGGTTATCGTGTAATAAGTGATCATAAGGAAACTGAATCCAAAATCTTTTCTTATTCATATGAATCTGGATTACTCAGCGTACCGAATTTTAATCTAACATCAAAATTAGATTTTTTGGGGAACGGCGATATTGTTACAAATGAGAATGAGTATTTATATCATACATCAATCGTTGATTATTTAGGAACTGATGAAGCATTTGAAAGATTAAAGCAAAATTCCAAGGGGAACTTTGCAGCCTTGTTTAAAAGCTTTCTCGAAAAGCCTTCCAAGCCATTATTAAGGAAGGAGGGAGGTAAACTTATATTCAGTGACCGTGAGCAAGATAAACCGCAAATGAGTCTTAGGGATTCGCTTATTTCGCTGTATAATGATATTTTGGTAACATTAGATTCTCTGACAGAGATAAAAAACATTGATCTGGAAGAGACTTCCAATTTACAGAAACAAATAAAACAATTACTACAAAATAAAAACAGTAATGAAGATCAGTTAAGGCGTGCTGAAATATTGATTCAAGAATTGAAGAAAAGAATAAATTATTTTGGGAACTCTCAACACATTTTTGAAGTAAAGCCATTACTGTTTACTGGTACCAAAATATTTTGCGATGAGTTACAAGGATGGAAGTATGAAGTAACAATCAAAAATGATTCGATAACGCTGAAACTGTTTCCTGGCTCCGCCAATGACCTTTATAAAAACAAGAGCAAATCAATAGAGATTATAAAAGGCATTTTTTCCAATGGAAAGATTGTTACAAAAGACCTGCCAGAATACCTTACCAACAGATTCAAATATGAAAATGGCATCCTGTACGAAGTGAACAATGAAGGTGATTATAATGACTATTCTGAATGTAAGTAAACTTCAGTTTTGATAGAAGGAGCGGAGGAAATAGAGGATTTGGCGGAAACGCGGGATTTTTGAAATACAGCCTTAACCTTCATCATGTCAACAACACGTTGACAGGAGGTTATGCTGTATTTTCTTGCTGGCATTCTTTTGAGACGGTATTCGCTCCTCAATCTGCACCCTGTTTCCCACTGATGGTAAGATGAACATGATTGACCTTCATTCAAAGTGGAGAAAGAAGTACTACAAATACTGGTTTCGCAAATGGTTTTTCAAAGTAAGGAGAAACACTTATCCTCGGTAAAGTGGGTCTCCGGGCCAGAACACTCCTTTAATGAAAGCATGTTTTAGGTCTATGGGATGTGAGCCGAATGGCTTTCTCCCGTTTTACTTTACATGTGGTTGAGTTATTCGACAAAGTTGCTATATGTTACTGAAAATAAACAGTTTATAATCTATGCCCTTAAGTGGAATGAGATAAAAGCCGGAGCCACCGCCCGCCGAAATAAAGAAAGGAGGTTGTTTACCTAAGGTATTGGCTAGGTTTTGAGATTTGAAGAGATTTTATGCAGAATGTGGGAGAAACTTAATTTCTATACAAAGCTTCGATTTACCTAAATTCGCCTGAATAGCACTTAGTTATGATTGCGGATAAATGGATCGATAGTATTTTAAAGGTCTGTGACAAGGTCGAACAGGAAAATCCCATTGAGAATCAATTAGTTTCTCTTTTAGTGGAGAAATGCTTCGCCAAAAAGGAAGTGCCAGAAGGTGGGGTTGGGCTGGTGTTTGCTAGCGCTTTCGACTTACTAATATCCGCAGAATATTATGGGTCTTTGAGTCACACAGGCTGGCTTTATTGTCCCGACAATGAGCCAAGGCTATTCTTTCATTATACTAATTGTTGCCCAAGGCATGTAATAGAAGATAAGTTTTTCTTTCATCCTTCTAACAAGCCTACATCCGGAAAAATAGGTACGGCAACATCTCGTCTGCTGCTACTTTTTTTAAAAGGAATCTTTAAGTTTAAAAACCTTAAAGAAGAAATTCTAAAGGGTACAGAACCTGTCGATGCGATTATAGTAAACAGAGAGACCAAGCAAATTCTTTTTGCAGAGATAAAGGCGTCTCCACTTTTGACATTAGCTGTTTCAATGAAGGCGGAGCGATTGACCTCTGAAGTTGAAGGGGAGATTGTAGCAAACGGTCATATGACCATAACCAACTCTAAGCTTTACTTGTCACCAATAGATTTATGGATACCGGTTGCAATCGAAGGGAGGTGGGAAAGCAGACATTTTAAATTAGGTCAGAAAAATGACGAGAAGGATTTTTATTGGGGTTTCCGAGGAATGATTGATTTACTTGAAAATGACGCTGAGTTTTTTGATTGCTATTTTGAATATTGGTTAGAGTCATTTAATTCATATTCTCCTAAATCCAACAAGAATATTTTTTGGCTTACAAATGCATGTGGAACGCCTACACCGATTCCTGAGGGGTGGCAGAAACGAAGGGTTGGAAGCGGTTATGAATCTATTTCAGATTCAAAAACGAGCGTTGGGATGGATCGGACGGATGACATCAAAAAGGGTATCTACCAAGTATTAAAGCTAGGATCAGAGGGAAAGCCATTTTCTGCAACCTGGGATTATAAAGTAGGCATTATTTCAAATATACATCCAGCACGACACTTTGATGATTACCTAAAATCATTGAAGGATATTGTTTGGACTAATGATGAAACCGGCAGGGCAAAATTCGTCAAAGACTTACCGGACGATCAGAAAATATATAATCTATTTGATGGAATAATCGCGCTTACTAAAAGTTACTCAAGGGACGAATGGATTGATAAGTTATTTTCAAATTTTACTTTATGAGTACAGCCTATTTCAAGTTACGTGCTAATGTTGAACTGGAAGGTGACACCATTATCGCGCAAAGAGAAATCAAAGCCCTTTGCTCAAAATTCTCTTTAGTAAAAAGGAATGAATTGATTAAATCTAGACAGCAACTCAAACTCGCGGAGGAACATTTTTTATCAAATGCACGGGAAGGTGATGTTATTGGTTTTATTGGGGAAATAACTGAAGGCAATCTCAACACTTTAATAACCAAATCCAGCTTTGTTCAAGAGATCTGGCTGCTTGATTTGCCAACAAAACTCAAAAGGAACCATAGCAAAGACTATATTCAGCAGGCGCCGGATTCTGCCTTTTGCATTGTACCACTTTTTGCAATGGCCGAATTGCTGACATATTGCAAAACAAGCGAGATAAATCTATCGCATTTAAGAACATTTACTCAGCATTTGGCGAATAATACTCCCGATGGGGAGCTTGAAAAAATTGTTCGTAAATCGACCACCTCAACGCCTCATGTACATGGGCTTCATAAGTATAAGGCAAAATTTTTTCCGAGGCTTGTACGGACTTTATTATTAGGTGAGTCGCGGGATAAGTCAGATATTAAAATCTTAGATCCATTTGTCGGTAGCGGAACAGCATTGATTGAAGCATCCTTTATGGGCTACAAATCCGTAGGTGTTGATATTGATAAGCTTTCATGTTTAATATCTGAAAGTAAAATCAAACTTTTGAGCCTTCCAGTCGATAAGATTCAGAAAGAAGTTGCCGAATATTATACTGGTCGTAGTTCATCCAAATCTGAATATAAATTTCCTTCTTGGATTAGCAAGAAATTTGACCGTTGGGGTAATGTCGATGAACGGGAAGTATATGAGAAGGAAATTTCTAACCTAACGAAGAGGCTACCTAATCTTAATGGCAGTAAGAAACTGTTTGAAACCGCAATAAGCGATGCAGTCAGCAGGAAGTTCAACATTCGCATGATGGGGACTGGTGTCGGAAGATTCGCTCTTGAAATTCAGAAGTTGCCATTGAATAGGACATTTGATAATAACATTAAGTTTTTGGCAAAAGCAAGTAGTGTAGTAAATGCCTTGAGGGCAGCTTACGAAATTGAATTGAAGACTCCGGAAATCATAAATGGAACTGCAACCGAACTGCCAATAAAGGATAGTTCTATTGATCTCATACTTACATCTCCACCCTATCTACCCGCATCCTCTGGAAGAGAAGATTATTTGATTGGTAAGTCCATATCTATCACAGCCCTCAATCTGATGAGTGAAAGAGATATTGAACTTGCAGAGGAAAGGAGTGTTGGCTCAATGAAAAGCTTGTCCACTAATGATGCTCAACAATTGCCTAAAAGTGTCTATGAACTGTATGATTTTCTGAAAAATGACGAGTTACGTAAGATTAAGGCTAATCCTACAATTGCTTACTATAATGATATAAGGAGAGCCTTGGATGAATCCTTCCGCGTCCTCGTTCCCGGCGGGAAAGCAATTTACATCATAGGCAAGGAATCTGTTTTTTATACTTTCAAGAGCAGGGAAGTTTTGTTTAAAGTTGAATGTGATAAAATCTTCGAGGAAATGGCAAAAAAGGCTGGATTTATTGTTAGGGAAGTTGTGGATATTGAACTTAACAAAAAGAATAAAAACGCAAGACCTCGGTCGCTCGACAAGTATTTCGAATCTGCTTTGATATTAGAAAAACCTAAGGTTCCGGCAAAGCGCAGATCAACAAAGAAAAGTACGAGGGTGATTTTGACAAAGTGATTGTGTCTTAACCCCTTATTAGCTGGACAGATTTTTTAAAATGGTTTGCTACTAAATCATCTTTTTCCTGGTAGCCGGTAAGGC
>MKTY01000027.1 GCA_001898485.1 Sphingobacteriales bacterium 46-32
AGATAGTAGAGAATAATGCCCTTTACCTTCTACCTCTAACCATCCACCTTTTTAAGATCAATGACCTGCAATCGGTGATCCAGGCTTCCAAAACATAGGACCTGGGCATTCCTTTGCAGTATGAGAATATGAGGAGCTAGTGAAGAAGGCGAAAGGAAGAAGGTAGAAGGAGGAAGGTAGATGGTAGAGAATAATGCCCTTTACCTTCTACCTCTAACCATCCACCTTTTTTTTGGAATTTCCGCTTTTCGAAGCTACCTTTGCCCACTTAATTTTTACAAAACTCTGTACGGCAAAATCCGTACAACCTTTAAAATCAGGGAATTATGAAAAAAGGTCTCCATCCTGAAAGTTACCGCCTGGTAGTTTTCAAAGACATGAGTAACGGTTATCAGTTTCTGAGCCGCTCTACTGCCGCTACAAAAGAAACTGTAAAGTGGGAAGACGGTAACGAGTATCCGTTGATCAAGCTTGAGATTTCAAGCACATCTCACCCCTTCTTTACCGGTAAAAATGTACTGGTAGATACTGCAGGACGTATCGATAAATTCAAGAAGAAGTACGAGAAGAAAAAATAATTACTTAGCTTTAGAGCTGACTCTGAGCTCAGGCAAAGAGTTTTGTTTTTCATGGCTATACTTTACGACCCCCTGATTCCTCAGGGGGTCATTTTTATTTTACAGCTGCACATCGGCTTCAGGGCAAGGCCATTCAACGGTTTTCGAGTATCTTTCCTCTCAAAATCAGCAGACCCGTAGTGGTCAGTATCATGAACAGAATTCTGTTTACCGAAGAGTTTTGTCAGCCTGAAAACCTGTATCCTTTTACGCTGACACGCCAGATCCAGGATATCCGTGTAGGTATACTCACTATCCGCGAAAAGTGGGAACGGATGCTGGAACTTCCATCTTTTGACCGTCGCGAAAATGATTATAAGGACCTCGGCCGTGCTATGGACATCGATGAATGTGTGCAGGACGGTGATTGTTTTATGATTCATGGCAATCTGCTACCTACTCCTGCACTCGTAAAGGCCACCAAAGCACTCAAAGCCGGTCAGTTTCTTTCCGCTTCCGGCGATGCTATTGTTTACCGCATCAGTAAAAAAGAAGTAAGAGATAAAAATCAGGTCAGGGTATCTGGCGCTGTACCATTTGAAGGGGAAGTAAAAACCATTCGTTATCCCTGGCATATATTTCAGCTAAATGATTGGGCGCTGCGACAGGATTTTACATTACTTACCCGTGGCCGCAAATCGCAGGCTGTACCGCGCGGCACCAAAACAGGTAATGCCGGCGATATCTTTATTGAAAAGGGCGCGCGTATCAGTCATGCCATACTCAATGCCAGTACGGGACCCATTTATATTGGCCGAGATGCCGAAGTAATGGAAGGCAGCCTGATACGTGGTCCATTTGCGCTGGGACAGGGGGGATGTGTAAAGATGGGCGCCCGTATATACGGCGCCACATCTGCCGGCCCATACAGCATACTGGCCGGTGAGGTAAAAAATTCTGTGATCTTCGGCTATTCCAATAAGGCGCATGACGGGTATATGGGCGACTCTGTAATTGGTGAATGGTGCAACTGGGGAGCAGGCACTACCAACTCCAATCTGAAAAACAATGCCGGCATAGTACGTGTATGGACACCCGGCGGAGAAATAGAAGCCGGCCTCAAATGCGGCGTGCTGATGGGTGACTACTCACGTGCCAGTATCAATACAGCAATCAATACCGGAACAGTCGTTGGTGTATGCTGCCATGTATCGGGAGCCGGTCTTACACCCAAATACATTCCTAATTTTTCCTGGGGCAGTGAAGGGGTGAAAAGGTATGAATGGGAGAAGGCATTGCAGGATATAGCAGGATGGAAGAAGCTGAAAAACGAGTCGCTCACCGACGAGGAAAAAAGTATATTGAAGTATATCTTTGATCACCTGACCTGAGCAGCGTGATCGCTATTTTTTAATTAATAAATAAAAGCAACCAACCAATGAGAAAACAGATTGCGGCGGCAAACTGGAAGATGAACCTGACTTATCAACAGGGAGAAAAATTACTGGATGAAATACTGGCTGCCGATATCGCACTGAAGCCGCATCAGCTTACCATTTTTGCGGTACCGTTTCCCTACCTGCTCATGACGCGCAGCGAAGTGGCCCAATCACCCAACTATTATGTAGCAGCACAAAACTGTCACCATAAGAAATCCGGTGCTTTTACCGGCGAAGTTTCTGCAGAGATGCTTCACTCCCTGGGTGTCAACTATTGCCTTGTAGGGCATAGCGAACGCCGCGAATATTTTGCGGAATCCAATGCCACACTGGCTGAGAAAGTAAATAGTTGCCTGGAAAATTATATTACACCTGTTTTTTGCTGTGGCGAACCGCTCGATATCCGCGAAGCGGGTACACAAAATGACTATGTGGCCCTGCAGCTGAAGGAATCATTGTTTCACCTGCCAGCCGAAAAGATCACTTCTGTTGTGATAGCCTATGAGCCTATCTGGGCTATCGGCACCGGCAAAACTGCCAGCACAGCCCAGGCACAAGAAATGCATGCTCACTTACGTTCTATACTGGCGGCACAATACGGTAAGGACATTGCCGATCAGATATCTATCCTTTATGGCGGTAGCGTAAAAGCTGCCAATGCGCAGGAGTTGTTTGCTTCTCCCGATGTGGATGGTGGCCTGGTTGGCGGAGCCTCGCTGCAGGCGGCAGAGTTTGCTGCCATTATCCGCGCATTAAAGTAATTGGCCAAAGCACCTTATTATATCATCTTTACACTCAGGAACCAGGCAATGCTTGGTTTCCTGAATGTAAGGGTAGTAGTGAATAATAAGGATATCTATCCGCTCACTGCCAAAGAACCTGTACTCATTCCCCTCTATTCCGATAGCCCCCGCATTGTGCTTACCGATGGCTATCATATCAGCAAACCATTGCAACTTACTTATAAGCGGCCGGGTTATTTCAATTTCGAAGTGGTATGCGCTATTGATGACCTGCAACTGTGGGCCGGCTTCCTGGTTATGGCCGTACTTTATCTGCTGGGTTTTCTGACCGGTTTCTTTTTTCTGAAAATACTCAGCTTTGCCCCTTTACTGGTACTGCTGTTTTATTATTATGGCCGCAGGCGTAGTTTTCTGCAGCTAAGGCGTGCGAAATAAATTAACCGGTAATACCGGAGAAAAGTAAAGGGAAACGTGGGCGGATGGCTTCAGCGGTAAATAGCCGGGATACTTCCAGCGCCCATTGCTGGTATCGTTCCGCCTGGCGGGGATGCTCATGCAACTGTATCAGCAAATCCAGTAAGCCCGCACAATCGGTATAGCTGATCACTGAGGACTGAATGAACGGATCAACCGGTAAAGTGGCAGGGACTAGCAGTGGGCGAGCATGGCGAATGGCATCTGAAAAATTGCCGGAATAAACAGTACTTCCATAACTCTCGGCAGCGCCATCTTCAAGCACTGTATCAAGAACCGAGGGGTGTAAGATAAACTGCGCTTCCCGGATCAGTTTGTCAAACTGAGGCTGTTCTACATGTTCTTCAAAACAACTTATCTGCGCATACTCTCCGCGGAAGCGGCGAAAGCGGCTGATCCATTCTGTTCCCCCCTTACCGGGCCCGCCTGCCAGGCTGATGTGCAGGCGTAAACCTGCCAGCTCGGCCTGCTGCAACAGCTGATAGATGAAACCATAATCACGCCTCCGTATATCCACACTGCCGGGAACGACCAGGCGCAAAAGGCCGGCAGGAGCGGGTGAATATTTTTCTTCTTCAAAAATACCGCCCGGTACGGTATGAATTGTGGTAAGTGGGAGGTGCTGCTGTGCAAAGGGGAGCAAAAGCGGCGAGAGTACATTGTATTCAGTAAAACGGGCACGCATCTTTTTCTTTCCCCATACCCGCACTACCCTGCGTAGATTCAGGCTGAGGGGAGGGGCAATATAACTGCGCAGTGCATGCAGGGTCACCGTCATGCGCAGTGCCGGCAATTGCTTGCGGAGGCCGGCAAACAGAATGAAATTATCCGATACGGTATTTAGCCAGAGCCAGTCAACCTGCCGGGTTTGAATATACTGCTTTAACTGGGCGATAAAATGACGGCGCGATGTGCCGGGAGATTGAATCGTCCACTGAAAACGGCTTGCATCGTCGTGTAACAACCACTGCAACTGGCGGCTGGTCTGTTCCTCACAGAAAATACTGATCTGGTTGCCGGGCACATCAAAGAGCCTGATCAGGGGATAGGCGGCTTCAAAATGAGTTGTTTCAAAAATGAGGATGTGCATGTGTTGATCCCAAAATGCAGGTAAATATATTATGTTTGTAGCAGAGCCTGCCATAATGCAGGCTGCAATGTTTTGGCGAATATCCGGCGCAATCTTGTTTATAATTTCCTGCTGTCTTTCAGCCAGGTGCTCATGCCCCTGGTGTCGATACCCTATATTTCACGTGTACTGGATCCGGATGGTATAGGACGTGTGGGATTTATGGATTCATTTACCTATTATTTTGTGGTGCTGGCCGAAGCTGGCATCATGATGTATGGTATACGCGAAGTAGCGAAACTGCGCGATAGGCCCGCGGCATTGCAGCAGCTGGTATCGGAGTTGCTTACACTACACCTGCTCACTTCGGCTGTTGTGCTGATTGTTTACCTGGCAGGTGTATGGCTGCTCTGGGAAAAGATCGGCGATATCCGGTTGCTTATTTTTTCCATATCCTTTCTTGTGGTCAATGCATTTGCCTGCGAATGGTATTTTATCGGTCAGGAACGTTTTGGATACATTGCAGCACGCTCCATGCTCATCAGGGTGGCCGGACTGCTGAGTATGTTTCTGCTGATACATGAGCCGGCCGATTATTATATCTACTACGCCATTATTGCCTGCTCGGCTATGATTGCCGGCATCTGGAATATAGCGATCCTTATCCGGCAAACGGGTTACTCATGGCGAGAGGTACAATTGGTAAAACACCTGCGCCGGGTATGGGTCACTTACCTCATCAGCCTGCTATACAGTGTACCCCTGATGCTCGATCATGTATTGCTGCGGTTGGTAAGTACAGCAACAGCGGTTGGGTTTTATTCCTTTTCGGTAAGGGCTGTACGTGTTAGCGCCACACTGGTTACCGATTCTTTTCTTGTTTTCTTTCCACGTATTGTAGCGCTGGGCAGCCAGCAGGCTATGGATGAAGTGCAGCAGAAATTACGGCTCAATCTTCAGTTTATTCTCCTGCTCGCCTTACCTATGGGTATGGGTTTGTTTCTGCTGGCCGATGATATTGCCTTATACTTTTTCGGAAATAAATTTGCCGGCGTGGGATACAACCTGCGCATACTGGCTTTTTTCCCTTTATTAAAAGGCTTCAGTCTTTTTTTGAGCAACCCGATACTGATTGCTCATCACCGGGAGATTAATTTTTTACGCAATCTGGTCATCAGTACAGGTTTGTTTGTAGTGGCGGCGCTTACTGCAGGATATTATGGTGCCGACACAGGCATATGCTGGAGTTTGCTGGGTGCAGAGCTGGTGCTGATAGTACTTAACTACCTATCCGTACGCCGTGAGCTGCCACAATTGCCAGTGACAGACAGACGTACTTTCCTGCAAGGTCTGGGAGGTGTTCTGTTGTTTATACCGGTAGTACTGCTATTGCGCTACGCAGGTATGGAGGGGTGGGCTTTTCTGCTGATTGCCGTAGTGGCCTGTAAACTGGTCTATTTTGGATTTTTGATATTTGTGGTACGTAACACATTTGCACAAAGGCTGTGGCAGTTGGGGCGCTCTCTTTCATTTAAAAGGAATAAATAAAAAGACATGGTAGGGTATCTGGGAGTAAAGTGATCGGTAAACTGTTCTTTAATTATTCTTCTTTTAAAAGTATTTTTCTCAATCGCCCTTCATTTTCATCGCCCCATTTTCCTAATGCTGCAATAACCGGAATCAGGCTTTTCCCAAATTCTGTAAGGTTGTATTCTACTTTTGGAGGAACAACGGGATATATAGTTTTCGAAATCAATTCGTGTTCTTCCAGTTCTTTTAATTGCATATTCAGTACACGCCTTGAAGCGTCGGGAATTTTTCGCTGTAATTCGCTTGGACGCTTATACCCTTCATTAATAAACCACAACAAGCGGATTTTCCATTTACCGTATAAGACTTCACCAATGAGATCCAGTCCGCAGTTTAGATTGGGCTTTGTTTTTCTTTCATACATGAACCAAATGTAAACCAATGTACCAGAACAGGCAATATGGGAGTAATTTATCCCTATGTGAATCGTATTTCCGTACTTGTGAGAGATGCTGGTATAGCTCAATTTTGTACAAAGATTTCAGCAATGGGAACACAATTTGAATTGACAAATGAGCTTTACGGCAAAACGGCCCTGGTCACAGGCGGTACTAAGGGTACCGGGAAAGCTATTGCAAAAAGGTTATTGTCAGCAGGAGCTACCGTCATTATTTCGGCACGGAACCAACCGGAAGAAAGTAAAGATGATCTGCATTTTATTTCTGCTGATCTGAGCGTGCCCGATGGTACAAAAAAACTGGTGGAAGATGTCCTGTCTCGGTTTGGTAAACTGGATATACTGGTCAACAATCTGGGCGGTTCTGAAACTCCTGCAGGCGGGTTTGCCGTATTGTCTGACAAAGACTGGGAAGCAACACTCCATACAAATCTGCTTGCACCAGTCCGGTTGGATCGGGGCTTTTTGCCACAGATGATTGGCCGTGGAAGTGGTGTGATTATCCATATTGCTTCTATTCAGGGCAGGCTGCCATTGTATGAATCTACACTACCTTATGCAGCTGCAAAAGCGGGACTACTGAATTACAGTAAGAGCCTTTCCAATGAAGTAGCGCCAAAGGGGATACGGGTATTGACCGTATCTCCTGGCTGGATCATGACGGATGGCGCCAGGAGAATGATGGAGCGCATTTCTAAAAATTCGAACATCTCGGTAGAGGAGGCTACGCAAAGTGTAATGGATGCCCTTGGAGGTATTCCATACGGCCGGCCGGCACAACCAGAAGAAGTTGCCGAACTGGTCGGCTTCCTGGTTTCTCCCAAAGCCGGTTATTTAACAGGGGCTGAGTTTGTCATTGACGGAGGTACAATACCGACTATTTAAAAATTTGCTGACCATCTGTGCTGATACATGGAGAGGCCGATGCATTATTGTCAAAAATATTAATAACCCAAAAATAAAACAATGAACTTACCAGACATAGTAACAGAGCTGATTAAAGCGCAGAATAATTTTGACAGTCTTGCTTATGCCAGCTGTTTTTCTGAAACTGCGATAGTCGTAGATGAAGGGAATACCTATAAAGGAAGAACCGAAATCATGAACTGGATTGACAGAGCCAATCAACAATACAGGGCTATAATGAAACCAATTGAGTTTTATGAAGCAGCAAATACTCTCAAAGCTGAAATAACAGGAGATTTTCCTGGCAGCCCGGCTGTATTGAGCTATCGTTTCAGTTTTACAGGCGCACTTATACAATCATTAAAAATATCAGGGTAAGCCTGGTTGAAATTGATTTTGTTTCTACAGAATTTATCTTGATTTACAGGATGATAGGGTTGGCGTAAATGTTCCGTCCCGCCTTGCCCAATCGCTGGCTCCAACAAATTCCCCGTTGCATAAACTACACTTTACAAGCTACTTTTGACTTTATTGTTATATTACCTTCCGGAAAGGAAGTATAATTGGTGCTGGATTAAAAAGTACCTTAAAGTGGTTATACAAACGGATGCAAAAAAGTAATACGTATTATTTGAAACAATATGCCGGTCAAAAATACCGGCATGGAGGCGTGGGGTATAGTGATGCAGAGAAGATTGCGGAAGAGATTGGATTTCGGCCATTGCAATTGACGGCATCGGGCTGGTTTGTACGTATCCGGCGTTTCTGGCAGGCCTGGCGTATCAGCCAGCGCTTAGTTGCCGGCGACACCTTATTTGTTGTATACCCGGTATATGGCCGCATGGATCAGTGGCTGTTGAAAAGGGTAAAGCAAAAAGGTATAAGGTTAATAGCGCTGGTAGCGGATATCGATGGATTAAAAGATGCAGATGCCAGACTGCTTCAGCAGGACATACAACTACTCAGCCTGTTTGACGCTTATGTAGTACATAGCGAGGCTATGGAGCAATGGGTGTTAAAGTATGTAAAGAAAGCACCGGTAGCGCAACTGGAGTTTTTTGATTTTCTGGCACCGGTCAATACTGCCGAGCGCAGGCTGAGCAATCAGGTTGTCTTTGCCGGCAACCTCTCCAAGAGCGGATTTCTGGCTCAATTGCGGCATCCTGAGCTGGCATCCCTGCATTTCAGATTATATGGAGTGGGCGTAGAAAAAAACTGGCTGCAACCGGCACAGGTAGACTGGGAAGGGCAGTTTGCACCTGCAGAACTGCCGCAGCGTTTGCAGGGATCGTTTGGACTGGTTTGGGATGGAGACTCTGCAAAGGGAGCAGAAGGCGCGCTGGGCCGGTATATGCAGTATATCAGTCATCATAAATTGTCGTTGTATATACTGGCAGGTATGCCGGTGATAGTATCTGCAGAAGCCGCTTCGGCCATATTAGTAGAGAAATATGGCATTGGCCTGATCATCGACTCACTGGAGGAACTGCCTGCACAATTAAAAAAGCTTTCCGAAGAAAGCTTTTCTGTTATGCGAAAAAATATGGAACCACTGGCCAGGCGCATCAGCAGCGGGCAAAACCTGCGGCGGGCGCTGGAGCAGTTACTATAATCAGATCACTAATTTTTTCATGTAGGCGGCATCATCTGCTGCGGCCTGCAGGGGTGTGGTGCCTGTATATTTTTCCTGCTCTACAATATAATATTGCATACCGCATTCTTTGGCGGTTTTGAGAATACGTGAATAGTCGATACTGCCCTGACCCAGTGTACAGGAGTCGGCTGTTTCTGTAGCGCCTTTTGTACGGTCTTTGACGTGACAGAGGCGGAAACGGTCTTTATACTTTTTCAACCAGGCCTCAGCATCCTGACCTGCCGTTACCACCCAGTAAATATCCATTTCAAAATCCACCAGTGCAGGATCGGTGCTGGTCATAAGCAGATCCTGCGGCATTTGTCCACCCAGTTCCTTAAAGGTGTAGTCGTGATTGTGATAGGCGAAACGGAGTCCGTTTTTCTTACAGATTTCGCCTTTCTGATTAAACTCGTCTGCAAAGCGTTTGAAATCGTCGAGGCTTTTCTGCGGGCCTTTCCAGGGACAGATGAGGTATTTCATGCCAATGGAAGCTGCTTCTGCCGCTTTCTTTTCAAAGTCTTTGCTGATATCGCAATGGGTTGATACAAACGTCATCCCCAGTTCATCCATATACTTTTTCCAGCCGGCTGCGCCCATACCCCAGAAGATGCCGTCTTTTCCTTCATAGCCTTCCACTTGTTTATACCCCATATCGGCTACCTGTTTCAGAACGCCTTTGGGATCTTTGGGAAAATCATCACGCAATGTATACAGTTGGAGACCAAAAGTAGTGAGTGCCGATCCGGCTGCTGCCGGCGGTGTTTCTGTTTTGCCGGCTTCTTCTCCTTCTTTCTTTTCATCTTTCGACATCAGCTTGCAGGCGGTTGGGGCCAGGGCCAGACCAGCAGCCAGGCTGCCGCTCAAACGCAGAAATGCTCTTCTTTTATGATCCATTATCTTGATTTTAGAATGTAATAATCGAATGAATGTACAATAGCTTATTCAGCCCAGGCACGATCTCCTTTTTTGTAGGGATAGGCGCCATCAAATTTACCGGGCACGGCTACATGACGCAGTACTTCTGTAGCACCGGGTTTAGAAGTAAAGAAGCCAAACAGGGTAAGCTGTTTCATCATGGTGAAATAATGATTGGGTTCTTCTTTCTTTTTAGAAGACGCCACTTCTCTGGCTTCCTTATCGAGCGAAGTGAGCAGGCTTGCCCGCTGTTCGGCAGTGGCGCTCATAAAATCTTTACTGTGCATTTTATTGCAGGCTTCATTGAGCTGTGCGATACCAGCGTGAAATACCTTCTGATCTTCCGGTGTGTAGCAGTCATTGACCATTAACGTCATGAATGAGCCAATAGCGGCATCTTTGGCACCGGGCGTATTGGTTTTTGGCAAAATGGTTTCGCCTACTTCATCCAGGAATTTGATATCGTCTTCACTGAATGTAGAACCGCCCAGGGCAGGGGAGTTTTTACAACCACTCAGCAGCAGTTCACCGCCAATGAATACACTACCGGTGGCCAGGGCTATCATTTTCAAAAGTTCTCTGCGTTCCATTATTCCAGGTTTTAATGTTCGTAAAGCGTTTATTTAATACAAATCAGATATTTCCTTTTTTCAATTCACTCACAGCAAAATCTGCAGCACGGGCGGTGAGGGCCATATACGTAAGCGATGGATTCTGACACGCCGATGAGGTCATGCAGGCGCCATCTGTTACAAATACATTGCGGGCATCCCAAACCTGGTTATTGCCATTCAGTACAGATGTGCGGGCTTCACGTCCCATACGGGCAGTACCCATCTCGTGAATGCCATGTCCCATGGCATGACCGCCATCGTGTGTGCTCACATTTTTTACGCCTGCTGCTTCAAACATGGCCTTCAATTCGGTCTTGATATCTTCCCGCATCCTGAACTCATTTTCTTTCAACTCTGCATCCATCTCCAGTACAGGCAATCCCCATTTGTCGGTTACGGTTGCCGAGAAGCTGATTTTATTTTCGTGATAGGGCAGTATTTCACCAAACCCTGTGGCGCCAATGCTCCAGCCGCCTGGCTCTGTGAGTGCATCTTTTAATGCTGCACCTACAGCAAGCTCGGCTACATCGCGTCGCCAGTTGCTGCGGCCGGCACCACCCTGGTAGCCAAAGCCACGCAGGTAGTCACGTTTGTCGTTGCCGATATTTACAAAGCGGGGAATATAAAATCCATTGGCACGGCGCCCATACACATACATGTCTTCAAAGCCATCGACTGTACCACTGGCACCGATATTGTAATGATGATCCATTACATTATGTCCCAGTTCACCGCTGCTGCTACCCAGTCCTCCCGGCCATATACCATTGGCTGAGCGCATGAGTATCCAAGCTGAGTTGAGTGCAGAGGCGCAGAGAAAAACAATGTTGCTGCTGAACGTATAGGTCTGATTGGTCTCTGTGTCCAGGACCTCTACGCCGGTAGCTTTTTTGCTGTCTTTATCGTACAGTACCTGAGTTACGAGCGAGTAGGGACGCACGGTCAGTTTGCCTGTAGCCATTGCAGCCGGCAGGGTAGATGATTGTGTACTGAAATAGCCACCATAGGGACATCCTTCCCAGCACCGGTTTCTGAACTGGCAGGCGGTACGTCCGGGTATGGCTTCTGTAAGATTCGCCACACGACCGATGATCAGGTGGCGGTTTCCTTTGTAGTGATCTTTGATACGCGCGGCCACATCTTTTTCCACTACGTTGAGCTGCATGGGTGGCAGAAATTGTCCGTCGGGTAAATGTGCCAGGCCTTCGCGTGAACCGCTGATGCCGGCAAATTTCTCCACATAGTCGTACCAGGGTGCAATGTCTTTATAGCGGATAGGCCAGTCAACGCCGGTGCCATCTTTGGCATTGGCTTCAAAATCGAGATCACTCCAGCGATAGCTCTGGCGTCCCCATAGTAGTGAACGTCCACCCATTTGATAGCTGCGCCACCAGGTAAAGGGTTTCTTTTCCACGTAGGGATTATCTTTCTCATTGGCCCAGTACTCCATTACTGCTTCTGATGCCGCCCAGCCGCGATGGATAACGGGATAGTCGGCCCGTTGCTTCTCGGTGGTGCGGCCGCGGTGCGGAAAGTCCCAGGGCATGTTGCCGGCTGTTTTATAATCTTTCACATGCTCGAGGGGACGGCCACGCTCCAGCATCAATACGCGCAGTCCTTTTTCCGTGAGCTCTTTGGCAGCCCAGCCACCGCTAATGCCAGAGCCTACCACAATGGCATCGTAGCTGTTTTGTGTCACAGCCTTATTGTTGATATGTACGCCGGTGGTATCGCCCATAGTGCTTACAGGTTTCCTTTTTTCAATTCAGATACGGCAAAGTCTGCAGCACGTGCAGTAAGCGCCATATAAGTGAGTGAAGGGTTTACACAGGAGGCTGAAGTCATACAGGCTCCATCTGTTACAAACACGTTGGGTGCATCCCAAACCTGGTTGTGACCATTGAGTACAGATGTTTTGGGATCGCGACCCATGCGGGCAGTACCCATTTCGTGAATGCCCATGCCTACTTCGTAACCGCTGTCGTAAGTGTATACATCTTTTACGCCGGCTGCTTCCAGCATTTCTTTGGCATCCTGCATCATATCTACCCGCATCTTCTTCTCATTTTCCTTAATCTCCACATCCATATCCAGTACAGGCAGTCCCCATTTGTCTTTTACATTTTTGTTGAGGCTGATCTTGTTTTCGTGATAGGGCAGCATTTCGCCGAAGGCGGTGATACCAATGGTCCATGAACCGGGTTCGGCCAGGGCTTCTTTGAGTGCGGCACCTACATTCAGTTCTGCCACTTTGCGTCCCCAGCCTTCGCGGCCGGCACCACCCTGGTAGCCAAAGCCACGCACATAGTCGCGCTTATCGTCGTAGATATTGCGGAAGCGGGGCACATACACACCTGTAGGGCGACGGCCAAACAGGTATTTATCTTCATATCCTTCTACACGTCCGCCGGCACCACAACGGAAATGGTGATCCATTACATTATGTCCCAGTTCGCCACTGCTGCTGCCCAGTCCATCGGGCCAGATATCAGTAGCGGAGTTCATCAGGATCCAGGTAGAGTTGAAGGCAGAGGCATTCAGGAAAATGACCTTTGCCTTGTATACAATAGTCTGATTCGTTTCTGCATCCAGCACTTCCACGCCGGTTGCGCGTTTGGTATTTTTATCGTACAGCACCTTCGTCACGATAGAGAAGGGGCGAAGGGTCAGTTTTTTGGTAGCCATGGCAGCAGGCAGTGTAGCCGACTGTGTGCTGAAATAAGCACCATAGGGACATCCACGCCAGCAGCGGTTGCGGTACTGGCAATTCACCCGGTTTTGTTCGGGACGGGGCTCTGTGATATTGGCAGAGCGCCCAATGAACATATGGCGTTTGCCTTTATAATGTTCTTTGATGCGTGCGGCCACATCTTTTTCTACGATATTCATGTCCATGGCAGGCAGGAAATCGCCATCGGGCAGTACTTCCAGGCCTTCTTTGCTACCCTGTATGCCGGCAAATCTTTCGGCATAGCTGTACCAGGCTGCTATTTCATCGTAGCGGATGGGCCAGTCCACTCCAATACCTTCTTTGGCATTGGCTTCAAAATCCCATTTGTTGAAGCGATAGCTTTGACGGCCCCACATGAGTGAGCGTCCGCCTACATGGTAGCCGCGAAACCAGGAGAAGGGTTTGGTTTCTGTATAAGGGCATTCTTTATCCTTTACCCAATAGTCGAGTGTTTCCTCACTGAGCGGATAATCTCTTTTCAATACCGGATAATCCTTGATCATCTGCTGCGTGGCTCTTTTGCGGTGAGGAAATTCCCACACTTCTTTTGCCGCATTGGTATAATCCTTCACATGTTCAATATTGCGACCGCGCTCGAGCATGATTACAGAAAGACCTTTTTCGGTCAGTTCTTTGGCTGCCCAGCCACCGCTGATTCCCGAGCCAACCACAATCGCATCATAAGTATTATCTGCCATAAGGTGAGTATTGTTTGAAGGTTAAAAACTTATCTTTTATACTTATTTCTATAATTGTTTTTTAAACATCGCAGATTTTCACGGCTGCTTCGAGTGCGGCCAGCCGGTCTGCTTTGGTTTTACCAACCGACATAAATTCCTGTGCTACATATCCCTTAAATCCTGTTGCCAGGATAGCGCGCATGATGGCGGGATAATACAGCTCCTGGTCATTTCCTATTTCATGCCGACCCGGTACACCGGCGGTATGATAATGACCAATGTACTGGTGATTGTCGCGGATGGTATGGATCACATTGCCCTCATCTACCTGCATGTGGTAGATGTCGTATAACAGTTTAAAGTTGTCTGACCCCAGGCGCTTGCAGAGTTCAACACCCCAGGGGGTACGGTCGCACATATAATCTTTATGATCCACTTTACTGTTGAGCAGTTCCATCTGTATGATCACACCATGACTTTCTGCTACAGGAAGAATTTGCTTAAGTCCTGCCACACAGTTGGCCAGTCCGGTCTCGTCGTCCATGCCTTTGCGATTGCCGCTGAAGCAGATCAGATTGGTATATCCTGCTGCGGCAACCAGGGGAATGGCTTCGAGATAGTCTTTGATGAGCTGCGGGTGATTGGCGGGATTATTCCATCCCTCGGTGAGGCTTACCTTACCGGCAATATAACACATGCTGCAGTGCAGACCATGTTTTTTCAGTGTGGGCCAGTCTTTGGGAGCAATCAGATCAATGGCTTTGATGCCGATCTTTTTTGCTTCGATACAAAGTTCGTCGAGGGTAAGATCGTTGTAGGTCCACTGACAAACGGAGTGATGAATGTTTCCTTTGAGTGGAGAAGCATCAGGCGCTACGCAGCCAGCCAGCGCTTCTGCAGGCGAGATCACGGCAGCTGCCAGCGATCCGGTAGCGAGCTGTTTAAGCATTTTACGGCGGGAGTTTTTTTCAGTCATATCAACAAGCCTTACAAGTTACGAATGATGAATGAAATGGTGCTACCAACAGTCATATTTGTTTTTTTTCTTCTTTGAACAGCAGGGCAAACAATACAAAGATCACTGCGGCGATACCGGCTGGTATGAGCCAGATGGCCCTGTAGTCAAATACACCTTCGCCAAGCTGGTAATGGTCTTTTACAAAACCCGCTACTTCGAAGCCGATCAGCATCCCAACGCCATAGGTGGCCAGGGTTATAAGACCCTGTGCGGCACTTTTATATTGCTCTCCGGCTTTACTGTTGGTATAAATATAACCGGATACAAAGAAGAAGTCATAACATACGCCATGCAGGGCTATGCCCAGCAGGAGCATAAATACCAGATCGCCGGCATCGCCAAAGGCGAACAGCGTATAACGTACCGCCCAGGCCAGCATGCCGACCAGGATGGTTTTTTTGAATCCAAAGCGTTTGAAAAAAAGCGGCAAGAGCAGCAGGAATATTGCTTCAGAAGCCTGGCCAATGGCCATTTTGCTGGTCACACTGCTTACTTTCAGATTGGATAAAAATTCGTGTGTGATCTGGTAATAGAATGCCAGGGGAATACAGATAAGAATGGATGCAATGAAGAATAACAGGTAATTGCTGTCTTTAAAGAGACGGAGCGCATCCAGTCCCAGTATCTCCCGCAGGCTTACTTTGCCGCCGCTTGTTTTCCTGGGTGGCGTTTTGGGCAGGGTGAAGCTGAACAGGCCAAGCAGTAAGGAGGCCGCGCCACTAAGCAGAAATGTATTTTTTAATAAGCCCTGTGTACGACTGGCTTCAGAGTCCCATAAAAACAAATTGCTGATGAGTACACCTGCTACGATCCAGCCAATGGTGCCAAATACACGGATGCCGGAAAAATCTTTTTCCGGATCTTTCATCTGATTAAATGAAACGGAATTGACCAGTGCGATGGTCGGCATATACAGGATCATATACGCCAGAACGTACGGATAAAATGCACCAATATTTTCTGCGGTATAAAGTTTATACATGAGCGCGGCACCTGCCAGGTGCAGGATGCCGAGTATACGTTCTGCGTTGATATAGCGGTCTGCGATCAACCCAATAATGAAGGGTGCGATGATGGCTCCCCATGACTGGGTCGAAAATACGCGCGCACTTTCTGCGCCTGTTGCATGCAGATTGGTACTCAAAAAAGTGCCGAGTGTCACAAACCAGCCTCCCCAGATAAAGAATTCCAAAAACATCATGAAGGAAAGCTGAAAACGGATCGTTGGTTTCATATGCCTGCGGTACGTAATTTATTAGAATCAATTAAACAGCCTGAAGTGTTGGTTTTTTGCGGTTACGCATATAAAAAAACAGGAGGATGAAGGCGACGGTTAATATTACCGGAATGATCAACGTAGCATTGATGATTTCAGGACCCGCGGCCGTCTTGGCAGCATTGAGTTGCTGAGCCATTTCAGGAGTGGCAGTAGGGGCACTGTAGGCACCCATATCAGCGCCTTCGGGCAATTTTGACGCTACTTTATTGTCATAAAATTTACCCATGATAAGCATATACACAGACACGGCAAACATGCCGGCTCCACCCATCAGGTTTAATCCAACGGCACCGGTGCGCGGTAAATTTTCAGCCACAAAGCCCAGCATGGTAGGCCAGAAATAACATACACCCAGTCCGAATACCAGTGCGCCTGCATAGAGGGCAGAGCCGCTGCTATGGCCCAGGATATACAGACCCACGGCAGAGAGTGCAGCGGAAATTACCAGTACACCCGTGGGCGATAAACGATGAACGACCGGCTCGGCCAGGCCGCGGCCAATCACCATAACCCCCGTAGAGATGGTAAGTATCAGTAATGCGTTGTCGGTAACCGTTTTTAACAATACATCGATCCACTGTCCGGTAAACAACTCTGTAATGGCTGTACCAAACATCAGCACGATCATAACCAGGAAGAGCGGATTGCCCAGTGAGCGATACATTTCTCCGCTTGATACGCCGGCAGCCACACGCTCCGTAACAGGAAACTTCAGTTTAAGGAACAGGTAACCATACAGTACGGTGGGGATCAGCATCAAACCTACCAGCCATTGCCAGTTGCTGAGATATTGTGTATCGGCAATTTTCTGTCCAAGGAAAAATACCACCAGGGTGCCGATCACGATACCGCCGGGAAACCAGAGATGAAAGTGATTGAGTTTAGTCGTTTTTTTATCAGGGTAAATCGCTGTTACAAGTGGATTACAGGCCGCTTCTACTGTGCCATTTCCCATACCTATAAATAAGGTGGAAATAAATAAGGCAGTAAAGCCTCCGGCAAAAATGGTGAGCAGGATACCCACAAGGTGAAGAAGAAAGGCCATCACCAGCAATCTTTTCATACCAATAATATCAACCAGGAAACCACCAATGATTACCGCCAGTGGAAAACCCCAGAATGCTGTACTGGTAATAATACTGGCATCTTCCTGGGTGAGCCCAAACTGATGTTTCCACGTATCGAGCAGACCTGCACGGATACCAAATGAAAGCGAAGTGACCAATAATGCCAGACAGCTTGCTACAAAAAGTTGTTGACGGTTGATGTTGACTTGCATATCGTTAGTTTTGCCTTAAGGTGATTTGTAAAAGCTAAATGTACTATTTTTAAAACCATAATCATGTAGCTTACACATATTTTATTAACACCGTCACTAACAATTGTTTGATATGATCAATCGAAAATTACGAATGGGAATGATAGGCGGAGGACCCGGTGCTTTTATTGGTGCAGTGCATCGCATTGCGGCCTGTATGGATGGTGAGATAGAACTGGTATGCGGCGCATTCAGCAGCGATCCGGAAAAATCGAAACAGGCCGGTATTGAATTGAACCTGCCGGCCGACCGCGTATATGGTTCATATAAGGAAATGATAAGAGCCGAAGCAGAGCGCCCGCTGAATGAGCGTATAGATATTGTAAGTATTGTAACGCCCAATCATGTGCATTATGAACCCGCGAAACTGGCCCTGGAAAATGGGTTTCATGTTATACTCGATAAGCCACTGGCCTTTGATCTGGATGAAGCAAAAAAATTAGCTGCTATCGCAGATAAGAGTCAGCTTTATTTTTGTCTCACACATACCTATACCGGTTATCCGATGGTAAAAGAAGCGCGGCAACAGGTATTGAGTGGTAAGTTTGGTAAAATAAGAAAAGTATATGTAGACTATCCGCAGGGCTGGCTCAGTCGTTTCCTCGAAGGAGCCGGTGCGGATGCACGTTCTTTCAAACAGGCCTCGTGGCGTACCGATCCGGCACAAAGTGGTATTGCCGGTGCCATGGGCGATATAGGTACGCATGCTTTCAACCTGGCTGAATATGTAAGCGGTCTTACCGTCACGCATATCTGTGCCGATGTAAATACCGTGGTGGAAGGACGCCGGCTCGACGATGATGGCACGGTATTACTGAAATTTGATAATGGTGCCAGTGGCTTCCTTTATGCCACACAGGTAGCAGCCGGCGAAGAGAATAATACCAAGGTGCGCGTGTATGGTGAACTGGGTAGCCTTGAATGGAGGCAGGAAGATGCCAACAGCCTGCTGGTAAAATGGCTGGATAAACCTACCGAGATATTTCGCGCCGGACAACCTTACCTCAGCAGTTATTCCCTGCATAATACACGGGTACCTGCCGGACACCCCGAAGGATACCTCGAAGCGTTTGCCAACCTCTACCGCAATTTTGCCCTTTGCATCAAAGCGCATATTGCCGGTGTGGAACCCCAGGCCGAATGGCTCGATTTTCCCGGTGTAAGCGATGGATTGCGTGGAATGGAATTCGTGGAAAAAGTAATTGAAAGCGGAAAGAGTGAGCAAAAGTGGACGCGGTTGTAACGAAGTATAAAAGTATAAAGGTATAAAAGTTTAAAGGGGAAATGTGCTTATGTGCTAATGATTTGAAATTTTCAAGAATGGCTAGGAATGAACCACTGTCCACTGTCAACTGTCAACTGTTCACTGTCAACTGTTCACTGTCATCTGTTCTAAATTTTAATAAATGAAAACAATAAAAGGTCCGGGTATATTCCTGGCGCAGTTTCTGGGAGATCAGCCTCCCTTCAATGAGCTGAAGACGATTTGCAAATGGGCCAGCGATCTGGGATTTAAAGCCGTACAGATACCCACCTGGGATGCCCGTTGCATTGACCTCAAACTGGCTGCAGAAAGTAAGACCTATGCCGATACACTCAAGGGCACCATTGCCGAATATGGAATGGAGATCAGCGAACTCAGCACTCACCTGCAGGGACAACTGGTAGCTGTGCATCCGGCATACGACGACCTGTTTGATGCATTTGCTCCCGATGCACTCAAAAAAAATCCCAAAGCCCGGCAGGAGTGGGCCGTACAGCAGCTCATGTATGCCGCGAAAGCTTCGGCCAACCTGGGCCTTACCGCACATGCCACTTTCAGTGGTTCCCTGCTCTGGCATACCTTTCACCCCTGGCCGCAACGGCCGGCCGGACTGGTCGAAGAAGGCTTTAAGGAACTGGGCCGGCGCTGGACACCCATTTTGAATGAGTTTGATAAAAACGGGGTAGATGTATGTTATGAAATCCACCCCGGTGAAGACCTTTTTGATGGCGAAACCTATGAGATGTTTCTGGAAGAAGTGAACCAGCATCCACGAGCCTGCCTGCTGTATGACCCATCTCATTTCGTGCTGCAGCAGCTGGATTATATTCAGTATATCGATTTTTATCATGAGCGTATCCGCGCATTCCATGTAAAAGATGCCGAGTTTAACAGCACCGGCAAGCAGGGCACTTTTGGCGGTTATCAAAGCTGGCTGAAGCGGGCTGGCCGCTATCGCTCTCCGGGCGACGGACAGGTTGATTTTAAAACGGTCTTCAGTAAGCTGACCGAATACGATTACAGCGGCTGGGCCGTGATGGAGTGGGAGTGCTGCCTCAAACATCCCGAGGATGGAGCCCGTGAGGGAGCTCAGTTTATTAAGGATCACATTATCCGTGTGACAGAAAAAGCCTTCGATGATTTTGCCGGCGTAAAAACTGATGAGGCATTTATCCGCTCTTTATTAGGGCTGAGTTGATTTTTTACTGAAATTTGACACAACGAAACAACCCCTACAATCATGAAAAGAATATTTATGGCAGCCTGCAGCCTTGCGATCCTGGCTGCGTGCAACAGTGGTGATAAGAAAACAGCAGACGCTGGCGAAAAGGAAACTAAAACGCCTGCCACAAGCTCTCTTGCCGATAATCCCGATTATCAGAAAGGTATTGAACTGGTAGGAAAAAGCGGCTGTTTTACCTGTCATAAAATTGATGAGAAGCTCACCGGTCCTTCTTACAAAGAGGTAGCTGAAAAGTATGCGTCAGAAGGTTCGGATATTGTTCCCAAACTGGCCGAAAAGATCATCAAAGGTGGGTCAGGTGTATGGGGACAGGTGCCGATGATTGCCCACCCCGCCCTGAGCCAGGCCGATGCAGAAGCCATGGTGAAATACATTCTCTTATTGAAAAAATAAAACCAATCAATGTTAAAAAAAACACTGGTAGCAGGTATGGCTGTATGTATGCTCGCCGCCTGCAATAACCAATCGGCCAGTACCGAAAATAAAGAAGCAGAAACATCAACTACTGTGGCCTCCAATAACACACTTAGCGAACAGGAAAAAAAAGATGGCTGGGAGCTGTTATTTGACGGTAACAGCCTCGCAGGCTGGCACAAATACGGAGGTAACCCCGTAGGAGCCGCCTGGAAAGTAGCAGACAGCAGCATCTATCTTGATGCCTCCTCCAAACAGGACTGGCAGATCAAAGGTGGAGGTGATATTGTGACCGATGGCGAATACGACAATTTTCACCTGAAACTCGACTGGAAGATCGATACCAATGGCAACAGCGGCATCATCATTTTCATTCATGAAGACAGTGTGAAATATACCTGGCCCTGGCAAACCGGTCCCGAGATGCAGGTACTCGATAATGCCGGCCATCCCGATGCTAAAATCACAAAGCACCGCGCCGGCGACCTCTACGACCTGATCTCATGCAGCAAGGAAACGGTGAAACCTGCCCTGCAATGGAATCATGTGGAGATCATTGCACAGAATGGCAAACTGGAGCTTTTCCTCAATGGAGAAAATGTAGTGACAACTACTATGTGGGATGAAAACTGGAAAAATCTGATTGCCGGCAGCAAATTCAAAAATACCGAAGGCTTTGGCACCTATAAAAAAGGACATATAGGCCTGCAGGACCATGGCAATAATGTGTGGTTCCGGAATATCAAGATCAGGAAGCTTTAAAGGGGAAACCCTGCTCTATAAAAAAAGCCGCGGTTAAACCGCGGCTTTTTTATTAATGAGGCGTAAGGCATAAGATATAAGGCATAAGGTAGGAGTTGTGATTCTTTATCACCTTCTGCCCTTTACCTTCTACCCTTTGCCTTTTCCCCCATCTTTTCCGTAGCTTTCTATTATAAAACTAACTAATATGACTACCGATCTCTTTTCGCACCTCAACTGGCTGGCAGTACTGGCTGCTGCTGTTGCTTATTTTATGCTGGGAGCTATTTGGTATTCAAAAGCCTTGTTTGCTACCCAATGGGCCCACGCTGCAGGCTTAAAAATGGATGATCCCAGTAAGAAGGGACTGGGTAAAATGATGCTGACCTCATTTATCCTGATACTGCTTACCTGCCTTGGACTCGCTCTGCTGGTGAACCGTCTTGATCTTTTCGTGTGGATTTCGGGTCTTAAACTGGGCGCTGTTACCGGCTTGCTTTTTGCCTGTACTGCTGTGGCTATTTCTTTTGTTTATGAAAGTCGCCCCACCTCCATCTATTTTATTGATGGAGGATATCATTTGGCGGGACACATCGCGGCAGCGATCATTTTATCGTGCTGGCGGTGAGAAAAGTATAAAAGTATAAAGGTAAAAGGTAGAAGGTTGAGGGCTGAAGCAGGAGCAATCGATGTTCTCAGATTTCATTTCCTCCTTTCACCTTCGGCCTTTTACCCTTAACCTGTGGATAAGGTAAAAGGTATAAGGTAGAGGGTAGAAGTTGAATAAGGATAACCGATGTTCTCAGATTTCATTTCCTCCTTTCACCCTCGGCCTTTTACCCTTAACCTGTGGATAAGGTAAAAGGTAGAAGGTTGAGGGCTGAAGCAGGAGCAATCGATGTTCACATCTCAATTTCCTCCTTCCACCTTCCGCCTTTTACCCTTCACCTTTCTGGTCTGTTGGAAGGGTATAAAAGTATAAAGGTATAAAGGAGAATCGGGATTATCTTCTCGTTTCCTCCTTTATACCTCGGCCTTTTACCCTTAACCTTCCCTAGTCTATTTTCGTAATCTTAATAATATTCGTGGGCAAATGCAGCTGCACGGGAGTGCTGCCTGTATTTACAATAGTATCGCCTGATTTTACAAAACCACGTTCTTTCAAAATGGCGATTTGATCAAAGATGATATCATCCAGGCTTTCCTCTTCATCGTAGAAGAAGGCGCGTACACCCCAACTCAGGCTCAGCTGATTTACCAGCGATCTTTTCTTGGTGAAAATATACAGTGGTGATTTGGGACGATAACTGCTAAGCATAAATGCAGTGTAACCACTTTCTGTCATGCCTACGAGTGCATTGGCAGAAATGTCGCTGGCTATTTTACAGGCATTGTAACAAATGGCATCACTCAGGAAAGAAGGGGAATGTGAAATAGCCTGCAGGTCTTCTGCACGGTTGTAGCGGTATTCGGTACGCTCCACTTCGAGGATGATTTTGCGCATGGTTTCGACCACCAGGGTGGGGTGATGGCCTGTAGCGGTTTCGCCACTAAGCATTACCGCATCGGCGCCTTCCAGTACCGCATTGGCCACATCGGTGATTTCACTGCGGTTGGGTTTTACGCGGTCGATCATACTTTCCATCATCTGTGTGGCTACTACCACGGGTTTGCCGCGGTGGATACATTTGCGGATGATCTCGCGCTGGGCCATGGGCACTTTCTCTACGGGCAGTTCCACACCCAGGTCGCCGCGGGCCACCATTACAGCGTCTGATTCTACTATGATATTGCGCAGGTCGGTGAGGGCAGATGGCATTTCGATCTTTGCCATCACTTTTATATTGCTCTTGAAATCCGCTACGCGTTTTTTAAGATCAATAATATCTTCTGCACGGCGTACAAAAGAGAGGGCTACCCAATCCAGTTCATGTTTTATGATGAATTCGAAGTCTTCGATATCCTTGGGTGTCATAGCCGGCAGTGAGATGGCGGTGTCGGGCAGGTTCACTCCTTTTTTGGGAAGCAGGTTGCCGCCATAAGTTACGCGCACCTTTACTTCATCGTTGGGAGTGATCTCTGTTACGACTACTTCCAGTTTGCCGTCATCGATCATGATTTTCTCTCCGGTCTTTACATCCTTATGCAGGTCGGGGTAGGAGATATAAATCTTTTCTTTGGTACCTACAACTTTTTCGCGCGAGGTGAAGGTGAGAATATCGCCGGGTTCAATTTTCAGTGAGCCGTTTTCGATTTCTCCCACACGCAGTTTGGGTCCCTGCAGATCGCCCAGGATCGAAATATTGTAAGGTTCTGTTTTGTTGATTTTCCGGATATGGTTGATGATTTCCGCTTTGTTTTCATGTGTGCCGTGCGAAAAGTTGAGGCGGAAAACGTTTACACCTGCTTTTACCAGTTCGAGCAGTTTGTCGTAGGTATCGCAGGCAGGGCCTACGGTAGCTACGATTTTTGTCTTGTGAAATGTGTGTGTAAGACCGGCTGTGCGGTCCATCTGGGTATGAAAATATTTCTCTGCGTTCTTTGTCATTGGGGTTGCTTGTTTCGGTTTGCCTTAACTGATCAGGATGCCAGAATCTTGACGATCTTCATCCATTCTTCGCTGATATGACCTTTGTTTTTTACGGCCTGCTCCAGCGGTATGTAGTGCATTTTATTGTTATGAATACCTACAAACACGTTGTGCCGGCCTTCCATCAGCGACTCTACGGCATGGTATCCCATGCGGCTGGCGATGAGGCGGTCGATGCAGGTAGGGGATCCGCCCCGCTGAATATGCCCCAGGATGGCCACGCGGATCTCTGCATTGGGCAGTCCTTTTTGAAGGGCTTTTTGCACTTCATTGGCACCGCCAAATTCATCTCCTTCGGCAACTACTATCAGGTTTACCAGCTTTTTGCGGCGTTCTTTTTCCTGGAGTGTGCTGATAATATCGTTGATATCGGTCTTACGTTCGGGAATCAGGATATTTTCGGCGCCAGTGGCAATACCACTATGCAGAGCAATATAACCGGCATCACGACCCATTACTTCAATAATAAAAATGCGGTCATGCGCATCCATGGTATCGCGGATCTTATCAATAGCTCGTACAGCAGTATTGACAGCAGTATCGAAGCCGATGGTAAAATCGGTACCATGAATATCCTTATCAATCGTGCCGGCCAGGCCAATGCAGGGAATATCGCACTCCTGGCTCAGCTTCACCGCACCACGAAAAGAGCCGTCACCTCCAATGATTACCAGGCCATCGATGCCCCGCTTTTTCAGGTTCGCATAGGCACGCTGACGTCCTTCTGTTTCATAAAAATCTTTACAACGGGCAGTTTTAAGAATAGTACCGCCCCGCTGAATAATGTTTGCCACCGACTTGGAATCCATTTTGATGATATCATCATCAATCATGCCCTGATAACCGCGCATGATTCCAAATACTTCAATGCCATGATAGGTAGCCGTGCGTACAACCGCACGGATGGCTGCATTCATGCCCGGAGCATCACCGCCGGATGTCAAAACGCCAATCTTCGTAACTTTCTTTGCCATTAATTTTCGTAAATAACTGGTTTTTAGGAATATTTTTTATGACCGTGGCAGGGATTCGTCTCTTACCCTATCGTTAGCGCCTCAAAAATAAGGTATTGTTGGCATTGTGTGTGATGCAGACATGATGGAATTGTGAAGAGGCTAACAGACGTGAGTATTAATGTGCTGGTGTGCTGATGTGTTAATGTGCTAATTGTGGTGGCGTTTATTATCCGAAAAACCGATTTCCTATTCAAACCGCAAAATGGTTTGCTCAATAATTCGTCTTCCAGACCAAAAAATCATCAGCACATTAGCACATCAGCATATTGAACCCATAAGCACTTTGCCCACATTCCCTATCTTTACTTTCCTCAACTCACCATCATGAGAAAATTAATCTGTTTGCTTTTTATGGCGTCACAACTGGGTGCATCTGCACAAATAAAATATCCGGCAACTTATCGCGAGAATGTGGTGGATAACTATAACGGGGTTACAGTAGAAGATCCGTATCGCTGGCTCGAGGACGATAACAGTGAGCGCACCAAACAGTGGGTTATTGAACAGAATAAAATCACCTTCGATTATCTCAATCAGATTCCGTTTCGCAAGCAGGTCCGCGACCGGCTCGAAAAGCTGTGGAACTACCCTAAATATTCTTCTCCTTTCAAAAAGGGCGACTGGTATTATTTCTTTAAAAATGATGGCCTGCAAAACCAGTCGGTCATGTACCGCCAAAAAGGACTGCAGGGCACACCCGAAGAGTTTCTCAATCCCAATACCCTTAATAAAGAAGGCGTAGCTGCCCTGAGCGGACTGGGATTCAGCAAAAAGGGAAAATACATGGCTTATTCCATTTCAGTAGCCGGCAGCGACTGGCAGGAAGTGTATGTAATGGAGACGGCCACCAAAAAGGTATTGCCCGATACAATCCGCTGGGTGAAATTCAGCGGTTTCAACTGGCTGGGTGAAGATGGCTTTTATTACAGCCGATATGACCAGCCCGATGAAAAGACCCGGCTCAGCCGCCGCAACGAATTTCAAAAAGTATATTATCATAAAATAGGTACCAGCCAGGCCGAAGACAAACTGATATACGAGGATAAAAAACACCCGCTTCGCTTTCATGGAGTAGGTGCCACCGAAGATGAACGTTTCCTGATCCTGTATGTGTCGGAAGGCACAAGCGGTTCAGAGCTCTGGTATATGGACCGGAAAGATGCATCGCAGAAGCAGTTCAAATTACTCATTCCCGGCTTCGCCAGCGAAGCCAGTGTAGTGGATAATGATGGAGATCGATTGCTGGTTCGCACCAATATCGATGCACCCAACTACCGTGTCGTTTCTATTGATCCGAAAAAGCCGGCTAAGCAAAACTGGAAAGAGATTATTCCCGAAAAATCCGAGGCCCTGCAGGGCGTAGGTTCCTGCGGCAGACAGCTTTTTGCAGACTATCTCAAAGATGCGTCTACCCGCGTTTACCAGTACAACTATGATGGTAGCCTGGTACGCGAAGTATATCTGCCCGGTATTGGTACTGCCAGCGGATTTGGCGGAGAACCGGAAGATAAAGAACTGTTTTTTACGTTTACCTCATTTACCACCCCACCTGCTATTTACCGTTATGATATTACAACTGGCGGAGCGGATCTGTTTCGCAGCACCAGCATAGCGATGAATACAAGTGAAATGGTTACGGAACAACTATTTTTCAATAGTAAAGACGGCACCCGCGTGCCTATGTTCCTGACCTATAAAAAGGGAATAGAACGTAATGGCAACAATCCTGTATTACTTTACGGATATGGCGGGTTCAATATACCCATGACGCCGGGATTCAGCATCAGCAATGCATTTTTCATTGAGCAGGGCGGTATCTATGTAGTAGTCAACCTCCGTGGCGGAAGTGAATATGGCGAGGACTGGCACAAAGGCGGTATGCTGGAGAAAAAACAAAACGTATTTGACGATTTTATCGGAGCTGCAGAATACCTCATCAAAAACCGGTTTACCAATCCCAACCGGATTGCCATTCGCGGAGGAAGCAATGGCGGTTTGCTGGTAGGAGCGGTCATGACGCAGCGTCCCGATCTGTTCAGGGTGGCTTTGCCACAAGTGGGGGTTTTGGATATGCTGCGGTTCCACAAATTTACCGTGGGAGCAGCCTGGGCAGTGGAATATGGCAATGCCGATACGGCCAGTCAGTTTCCTTTCCTGTATAAATATTCGCCCTATCATAACCTGAAAACGGGCGTGAAGTATCCGGCCACGCTGGTCACAACAGCCGATCATGATGACAGGGTAGTGCCGGCGCATTCATTCAAGTTTGCAGCACGTCTGCAGGCTTATGCAGGGCAAACAAACGGAGCGCCACTGCTGATCAGAATTGATACAGATGCCGGACATGGAGCCGGCAAACCAACCAGCAAATCGATCGATGAAGCAGCCGATATCTGGAGCTTTGTGATGAATGAGCTGGGAATGTCTTTCATAGACGGTGCAGGCGTAGGCAAAGGAGGTACAGCAACTGAAGGAAAGGGTAGTGGTGGTGATGGCAGTTTTTCACTGCCTTCAAAATCAGGTAGTGCGACGGATACAAAGGGAGCCAGCAATGCTGGTGCCCGTAATCAGAGCCAGCCGGCTTCACAGCAGGAGTCCGGATCCAAACCCGCAACCGGCAATACAAACAGTTCGCCAGCCACTAAAGCCGCACAACAACAGCAAGGCAGCAGTTCTCCACTGCGCAAACGAAAAAACTAAAATTATTAATTCTTATTTCGAAAATCCCTGGTGACAGGGATTTTCCCGGTTTAATACATATTATGAAAGTACTGGTGACAGGAGCAAATGGTTTTTTGGGCTATTATCTCTGCCGGCAGTTGCATGCAGCGGGACATACCGTGCTGGCTACGGGCAAAGGCGGTAACCGGCATGGTGATATTGCTTATGCGTATGCATCCCTGGATTTTACAGATCCTTTTGCCGTACATGATGTATTTGAAGCTTTCGCACCCGAAGCGGTGATTCACGCGGGTGCCATGAGTAAACCCGATGAGTGTGAAAAGAATCAATGGCAGGCTTATCTTGTCAACGTGGAAGGCACCCTTCATTTGCTGGCTAATGCCGAAGAGTGCGAAGCTTACTTTCTTTTTGTATCCACCGATTTTGTTTTTGATGGGGAAACGGGGATGTATACCGAAGAAGCCACCGTCAACCCGGTTAACTATTACGGCAAAACAAAGGCAGAAGCAGAGGAAGCTGTACAGGAATATGCCCATGCATGGGGTATTGTGCGTACAGTGCTGGTATATGGCCTGCCGCAGGGTGGCCGAAGTAACCTGCTGTCTGTTGTGAAAGAAAAACTGGAAAAGGGAGAAACGTACCAGGTGGTCAGCGATCAATGGCGAACGCCCACTTTTGTAGAAGATCTTGCTGCCGGTATAGTACAACTGGTACAACAGCGAAGCAAAGGTATCTACCATCTTAGCGGACCCGATGGTTATAGTCCATATGAAATGGCAAAGGAACTTGCCGCATTGCTGAAACTCGATGCTGCGTTAATACAACCCTGCCTGTCTGCTGTAATACCTGGCGCTGCCAGACGTCCAATGCGTACGGGTCTGAGTATAGAAAAAGCAAAAGCTGCTATCGGATATGCCCCTCTTTCTTTCGCCGAAGGATTGCGGCGGTTGTATGGTCAATAACAAACTCGTTATTCGGCCACAATATGTCCGCTGAATGTTTTTTCGCCGGCCATTACCGCTATCGGCAATTGATTGGCCCGGGGTGGGATCGGGCAATTATATTTTCCTGTTACATAAGCGCAATAGGGATTATAAGCCTTATTGAAGTCAAGCACAATCCGGCCGTTCTGAATATCGCCCAGTTTCAGATCCAGGTAACGTCCACTGGCGTAGGTTTCGTCGCCCGAGGTGAGATCGGTGAAGGGAAGAAAGAGATTTTCACGGTACCTGGGTGATTCGAGCAGGCTTTGCGATTGATAAACGGGAAGCTGAATGGCAGTATCTCCTTTTGAAAAATAAAGCGTGCCATATATCCGGAATGCTTTCTGGATCTTGCCCGAAGTGGGCATATTGAACCATTTGCTGTCAGCAGCTTTTTCAAAACGGGCCACGAAGCGGTAGGCAGGATTGGGAGCATAAAAGCGGAATCCTTTTTTATTATCCCCGGTTACTACTTCATGTTCTTTTACATATTTGCTGAGGTATTGCTGAATAGAATCGTTGTAATTGTTTTGTGCCTGAACGGTTGCAAAACAACAAATCAGCAAGGCCGCTACTATTGTTTTCATTTATTAAAATTTAGGACAGAGGACAGTTGACAGTGAACAGTTGACAGTTGACAGTTGATAGTTGACAGTGGACAGTTGTTTCTTTATACTCTTTATACCCCCTTATACCCTTTATACTCTTTATACCCCTTATACTCTTTATACCCCTTTATACCCTTTATTCCCCCTTATACCCTTTATACCCCCTTATACCCTTTATACGCGGTAAACAAGACTATACCTTCTTGGGTAAATGTATCTCAGCCAGCATACAGCGCGCACTGCCGCCGCCATTACTTTCAATCGTATTAAGCGGGGCATGAAGAATACGGTTAAAGGCTGTCAGCTGATCCAGCTGTGCCTGATCAAGTGACTGAAATGCCTGTGAAGACATGATCAGCAAACGCTCACCGGATGTATTCTGAACCTGCAGCATATTGCCCGCAAAATGGGCCATCTGACGGAGGCTGATCGGGATAATAACTTTGCCTGATGTGGTTATGCTGTCACTCACCAGCTGGCGCTGACCGGCATCCGGAATGCTATCAAGGCAGATCACCACATAACGATCAGCCACACACATCATCACATTGGTATGGTAAATTGGCTGGCCGCCAGCGTCTACCGCATCGAAGATCACTGCACGGTAATGCATTTTTGCACAGAAATCTTCCAGTACGGTACGATCTGTACGGGGCGAGAGGCAGGCATAGGCAATCTGCTGATCTCTGTCCAGTACCATGCTGCCTGTGCCTTCGAGAAATAAGTGCTGCTGTTCGAATCCGGTCAGGTCCAGGGTTTGCCGGATTGTAAAACGGTCAGCGAGCGCCTGCAAAACGTGCGGCTTTCTTTCTGCCCTCCGGTTGGGGGCAAACATGGGATATAGCAGTAAGGTGCCGTCTGCATGAAAAGAAACCCAGTTGTTGGGGAAGATAGAATCAGGCGTATATGGCACGGGCGTATCTTCTACAACGGTTACATCCACGCCGTTTTCACGCAGCAATGATACAAAACCATCAAACTCGCCGCGGGCAGTTTCCTGCACATGGTCAGTTTCTCCGGCCACCTGAAAAGCATTGTTTACAGCCGTCTCTGCATTGAATGCAAAGTTGACCGGTCGTATCATCAGTAAGTGAGAAGTTGTTTGCATAGAATTGAATACAGATACAGTTTAATCGATCTCATCACGCAGCAGGGGCATGCTCATACAATGGAATCCACCCCGCGCGCGGGAGAGTTCGGCCGAGGGCATGGTAATCAATGTATCGCTCAGATCCTGTACTTTAATAGTGCCAGCTTCGAGCGCAGCTACCAGCTCGTGGGCATGGATGATAGAAAAACCGGCATTCCGAAATGCTTCCAGGGTTTTGTCATTGCGGTCGTAGCCCAGTACAACCCCTTCTTTTAAGGCAAGCAGGTTGCACGAGTCTGTCCATTGTTCGCGGGCATCGTATGGAAATTCGTTGTTGCCGCTGTAAATGAATTTTACTTTGTCTTCACATTTCAGGTCATGACGGCTGATATCGCTCAGCAGGTCTTCGAGGTTGTCGAAAAATGTTGGGTTAGACGGATCTTTTTTGCGGAATTGAGTGATACGGATTTTATCGTCCTTACGAGATCCTTCCAGTACCCGCTGTACCGGATCAGCATCTTCCATCTTAATAGCTTTTTTGGAAAAAGCGCCCAGCAGTACCCACACATTTCGTTTTACCTGAGTAAATACAGTGTCAATATGCATGTAATCCCGCTTTTTGGGGATTTTTATCACGGTAACCTTCTTAACAATATTGCGCGCAAAAAGTATATTAATGCACTGATGCGCCGCTTCCATGGTAGTGCGTTCGCTGATGCCGATCAGTAAGTGGTCGCGTGTGACCACCATGATATCGCCACCTTCGAGGGTCACTTTTCTGTCGTCGCCATCTTTTGGCAGCAGGAAATGGTGCGATGTATTGGGGAGTTCAATGATATTTTTCCGGTATCCGGCAAATAGGGGATGATTATAAAAAATATATTTTACGAGCAGGGCTTCACGTGTTCTGGCCTTGCGGGCAGGTTTGTTGAGCAGGATATACTCATTGATGGTGATACCGATATCTCGTGTAAAAATGAAGTTAGGTATTGGCGGAAACAACATTTCCTTATCATTCATAGTGCCGCTGATAAAAACCTTGGCCAGCTTCTGACCATCAATACCGGCCAGGTGATCCTGCATTTCATACGAGCAGTTTTCAAGTGCACATACCGATGCGATCAGTTTCAGTTTGATTTCGCGGTCTTCGAGTATTTCTCCGAGCAGCCATTGCAGTTCCACCACTTTGTCTGAACGGAAAAAGTGGGGGCTATCCGGTTTGTAGAATACATACTCATGGTCAGGATGATCTATATCATGCAGGCGGCCTGTAATTTTTTCGGGATCCAGGAAATAGAGGAGGAGTTTGGTGTAATAATCGTACTCCTTGCGGCGGATCGTGTCGAGGTGTACTATGTCTTCAAACAACCAGTCCTGCGCTTTGGAAGGCACAACTTTACCAATACCACTATCGGGGCTGTGTACCAGCAACCGACGCAGTGTTCCTATCTCTGAACTTACATTTATCTGTGTGTTATTCTTTGCCATACTTAAAACTAACAATCGTTGGTCAAAGATAAGGAAAGTAATGTGCTAATGTGCTGATGTGTTAATGTGCTAATGGGAAGCGATAATTTTCCTTTTATATGGAGATACAAAAAAGCTGTCGGTACAACCGGCAGCTTTAAATACATTCATTTTTAATAAACAAGCCAATAAATCTTCAACCTGCATTAGCACATTAGCACATCAGCACATTGTTCACTGGTGCGCCGCCAGCAACGGTACGCTGCTGTTGTAGGCGAGTTTGCGTGTATGGCTGCTGCTGAAAAGATTGTTGAAGAATGTATGATTTTTGGGAATGATAATGATCAGATCAATGTTGCGGTCGCGCGCAAACTGTTCGATAGCTTCGTAAAAATCATTCATACCAATAAAATAAAATTCTGGTTTGAACTCGGCAAACATCTCCTGCATTTTTGCACGGCCATTCAGAAACTCTTCTGTAAGTGTTACGTAGTGCTGGTTATCGACATTAACAATATGCAGGTTGGCTTTAAACAGTTCCAGCACATTTTTAATAGCCAGTACTGGTGTGGTGTTTTCCACGTCCTGGAAGTCGGAGGTGAGCGCAATATTGGACACACCTGTATAAGTTGCTTCGTGTGGTATGATCATGACGGGGCATACATTCTGCTGCACCATCTTAAGCGATTTGCTGCCGCTGAAAATCTGGCGCCATTCTTCTTTTTCCGTAATACCCATTACAATCAGTTCGGCCGTTTTCTGGTAAGCCAGGCGACCCAGGTTGTCGATCAGATCATCGCCCAGTTCTTTTACGCATTCAATGTTGCTTACGCCTTTTTGTTCCAGTTCGGTTTTCAGCGTCTGCAGATACTGTTCTGTAGTATCGGCTTCAGCCTCTTCTTCAAACATATGATATAGAATAACCCGGGTATCAGTACGGCCACTGAGCATGGCGGCGGCATAGCGGGCAGCGTGCAGGGAAGTTTCAGAAAAGTCAACAGGGATGATCACATCTTTCATATAGAGTAGTTAGGTTTTAATCCAGGCAAAGAAAATATAAAATAATCTTATTTACCCAATCACTTGCACTACAATCTTTTCAACAGATGTGGAAGAACAGTAAACAGGCTTCCGGGCGCCGGTATCCGTTTTGGTAAGAGCTAGGCAGGTCTGCCAGTAAGAGTTATCACTCAATTGATTATCAATGTATCAGGGAAATTTATGAAAATGACTCTTCTGTTTTACCTTGCACTATTGTCTGCAGTTGCGGCAGGCATCCCCTAATACCCGTACGTATGAAAATAGCGAATTTGCCGTGGAATGAGGCGCAGCGACTGGCTGAGCTTGATGCCTGTCAGATTCTGGATACACCGGTTGAAACCTCTTTCAATGAACTGACCGAATTGCTCTCCCTGGTCACCGGCTGTAGTCATGTAGCCATTTCTTTTATCGATAATAACCGTCAGTGGCTGAAAGCCAGTATTGGATTGAATGTGGAAGAATGTCCCCGCGACATATCTTTTTGCAGCCATACGATTCTCGACCGGCAGGTAATGGTGGTGCCGGATGCGCGTGTTGATGAGCGGTTTGCTGATAATCCGATGGTGACAGATGGGCTCCGGATACGTTTTTATGCCGGGGCGCCTATTGTATCTGCCAATGGATATAATATTGGTACGGTATGCGCTTTTGACACTGAGCTTAAAAATTTTACTCCTGACCAGGAGCGGGCCATAGCCATCATTGCCGGCCAGGTGACCCGTTTGCTCGAATTACGCCTGCGTAACCTGGCAATCCGTGAAAAAGCAGAGCAACTTATCGATATAGAACGCAGCACACTTCAGTTTGCCTTACAGCAACAGGAAATAGAACGCAAGGCCATTGGAGTGGAGCTGCATGAAAACTTTGCCCAGGTACTGGCGGCCAGTCTCATGTATCTCAGCGTGGCTATGGAAGAAAAAGAGCTGGCGCCCCCGCTTTTACTCAAGACCCGTACTGCGCTTGAAGACCTGCTGCAGGAAATGCGCCGGTTATCGCGCACCTATAACCCTATCAGTCTTCCGGCAGTCACCCTGGAGGAAGTGCTGCGGGAGCTAATTGTACAATTTGCCAAAAAGGCCCCTTTTGACGTGGAACTCGACTGGGAAGAAAGTCCCGCCATGTTATCGGACGAAACGGCCATTAACCTTTATCGCATCCTTGCACAGTACCTCGTGCTGCTTGAAAAAAGGGAGATAAACGGGCCGGTGCACATACGGGTTCAGGTAGACCAGGATATACAACTGGTACTGTTGCATAGCGATCAACGTCCGCTTGATTCTGACAGGCAGCACCAAATCAGTTTAAACGCCATTATTACCCGCATTCGCCTGCTGCACGGACAGTATGAAATCAATATTTCCCCTTCGGGCACCACCAGTTTTATGGTGACGATGCCGTTAAGCGCTAAAGAAATGATGCGCTGATGTGCTGATCTGCTAATGTGCTGATGCTTTTACGGCCGATTTGACCAAAGCTCCAATTGCTGTTTTTTATATCGGATCTTAGTATTGAAATACCTTCTTCTTCGGTAATTTTCGTTCATTGACAAATTAATCAAATTCCCGGAGGATTCATCATTAGCACATTAGCAGATCAGCACATTATCTCTCTTTTCCCTACCTTTGCGCCCTATGACAATCGAAAAATTACAGGATATGCGGTCCCGCGTTACCGGGATAAGGAGGTTTCTTTGACGTCGAGAACCGACGCCAGAAAGTAGAAGCCGATAAGCAGTTATCATTAAGTCCCGGTTTTTGGGATGATAACAAGCGCGCTACAGAAATTCTAAAAAATATTAAGCTAAACGAGTATTGGGTCAACCTCTTTGAAGAAACAGAGACGGCGGTAGAGGATTTTGCCGTTTTATTCGAGTTTTGGAAAGGGGGTGATGCTTCGGAGGAAGAGACCCAGGCGGCCTACGATAAGGCGCTCGTTATGCTCGATGATGCCGAGTTTAAAGCCACGCTCAATGAGCCGGAAGATGAGTTGCCTGCTGTATTGCAGATCAACTCAGGAGCCGGAGGTACGGAGAGCCAGGACTGGGCCGAGATGCTTGCCCGTATGTATCGTATGTACGGCGAAAAGCAGGGCTGGAAAGTCACTGAGCTCGACTGGGTTTGGGGCGATGGTGCCGGTATCAAAACGGCTACTCTCCAGTTTGAGGGCCCGTTTGCCTATGGCTTCCTGAAAGCTGAAAGCGGCGTGCATCGTCTGGTACGTATTTCCCCCTTCGACAGCAATGCCCGTCGCCATACTTCATTCTGCTCGGTATTTGTGTACCCGCTGGTAGATGATACGATCAATATTGAGGTAAAGGATTCGGAAGTGAAAATGGAAACAGCCCGAAGTGGTGGTGCCGGTGGGCAGAACGTAAACAAAGTGGAAACAAAGGTAATGCTGACCCACATCCCAACCGGTATTGTGGTGGTATGCCAGACGGAACGTACGCAGCTGGGCAACCGCGAAAAGGCGATGACCATGCTCAAAAGCCGGCTCTATGAAGAAGAGCTGCGCAAACGCAATGAAGCCAAAGATGCAGCCAACAGCAAAAAGAAAAAGATTGAATGGGGTAGCCAGATCCGCTCTTATGTTTTCCATCCCTATAAAATGATCAAGGATCACCGTACCGATTACGAAACCGGCAATATTCAACCCGTAATGGATGGTGAACTGGATGGATTTATTAAAGCATACTTGATGAGTGAGAAAGAAGCCGAGAACAGTTGAGAAGAATGTGCTAATGTGCTGATATGCTGATGTGCTAATGTATTTTACCGGGAAAGCCGTTGCCGCGATGTGAAAATGATTTTAGACAGTATGCGACAAATTTGCTGGCAACGTTGAATTAATAAATCGCAATTCGGATAAAATGAAGATGTGTTGCAAAGCTCCAGCCAGTAACAGGTTTCATCAGCTTCTTTGGCTGCGATCTTCATTTTATGAATAAAATCTTTTCGACTTTCGGAATGCTGTGCTTCTCTTACAGATGCACCTATCGCGGTACCCGATCGAACCAACTGGTTGGCTATAATAAAATGATGTGATTCTTTTAATTGGACAGCAAAATCGATCATTTGTAGTGCAAATTGAAAGGTTAATTGAACAATCGTATTTGGTGCTTTTTTATCGGTCATTCTCAAAATAACAAATCCCGATTCAGCCAGCCATGGGAAAAAAACGTTGAAAAAAAAGAATTTTCCCATTAAAATATCAGCACATTAGCATATCAGCACATTATTGTGGTCTGCAGGGGGCTTATTGAATCTTTATTGATACTGGCATGAACAGAGTCCGGAGAAAACACAGCACCGGCTCCGCCATGGCGGCAAAAAAGATGGAATTAAAAGCACATACGAATGCGGTGAGCAGTATAATGCGGTAGTAAACTATTCGATCATTTCCTATTTAACTACCGGTCCAAAGCCTCGGGACGGCACCCGATTCTCCATTTCAATAGTAAAGCTTTCGAAAAAATATTTTCTTTTATTTTTCCCGGACAACAGTGATTAAAATATCAGCACATTAGCATATCAGCACATTAGCACATTAGTTGACTCATTCTCTTTACCTTTGCCAGCAAAATCTTCAAATCACATGAGCATTGGCACTTTTTCCTATCCTCTTCCTGCAAATGAACCGATTCTGAATTATGGTCCCGGGTCGGCTGAAAAGAAGCGGCTCAAAGAGGTACTGGCTGAATTGAAAAAGCAGGTTGCAGACATTCCCATGTATATCGGTGGAAAAGAGGTACGCACCAATAAAAAGGTGGCCCTGCATCCGCCCCATGAAACGGCCCATACCCTGGGGCATTTTCACGCCGGAGAAGAAAAACATGTGAAGCAGGCTATTGAAGCAGCACTGTCTGCCAAAGATGCCTGGGCTGCCATGAGCTGGGAAAGCCGGGCTGGTATCTTCCTCAAAGCAGCTGACCTGATTGCTACCAAATATCGCCCGTACATGAATGGTACGACCATGCTGGGACAAAGTAAAAATGCTTTTCAGGCAGAGATCGATTCGGCCTGCGAAATCATCGACTTTCTCCGTTTCAATGTACATTTTCTGAGTGAAATATATAAGCAGCAGCCGATCAGCGGACCGGGTATGCATAACCGCATGGAATACCGCCCGCTCGAAGGTTTTGTACTGGCGGTGACACCTTTTAACTTCACTGCCATTGGCGGTAATCTCCCCACTTCTGCGGCCATGTGTGGTAACGTAGTGGTATGGAAACCGGCCAATACGCAGGTATATTCTGCCCAGATGTTTATGCGTATTCTGCAGGAAGCCGGACTGCCAGACGGGGTCATCAACCTCGTATACGTGGATGGTCCTACGCTGGGTAAGGTTTGCTTCAGCCATCGCGATTTTGCCGGCGTACACTTTACCGGTTCCACAGGCGTGTTTAATCAAATGTGGGAAACGATCGGTAAGAATATGGGCAGCTATCGCAGCTATCCGCGTATTGTGGGTGAAACCGGTGGTAAAGACTTTGTGGTAGCGCACAGCAGTGCCGATGCAGATGTGGTAGCTACTGCATTATTGCGGGGCGCATTTGAATTTCAGGGACAGAAATGTTCTGCTGCATCCAGGGCTTATATTCCCAGCAATATTGCAGAAGAGGTAAAAAAGAAACTCGTAGCCGGTGTGAAGAGCTTTAAGATGGGCACCGTAGAAGACTTTACCAATTTTGTGAATGCCGTGATCGATGAAAAAAGCTTTGATAAGATCAAGAGCTATATTGATAATGCCAAAAAAGATAAGAAAGCCGACATACTGGTAGGTGGTAAATGTGATAAGAGTAAAGGTTATTTTATACAGCCTACTGTTATTGAAACCAAAGACCCGCAATATGTGACCATGTGTGAGGAGATTTTTGGTCCGGTACTTACGATTTATGTATATCCGGCCAATCAGTTTGAGAAAACCCTTGAGCTGGTTGACAATACATCGCCTTATGCGCTTACCGGTTCTATCATAGCGCGCGATCGCGGCGCCATTGAACTGGCAACAACCCGTTTGCGGCAGGCGGCTGGTAATTTTTATATCAATGACAAACCTACCGGTGCGGTAGTAGGGCAGCAGCCTTTTGGCGGCGCCCGTGCCAGCGGTACCAACGATAAGGCTGGTTCCATTCTTAACCTGTACAGATGGTTGAGTGCACGTACGATTAAAGAAACATTTAATCCTCCGGTAGATTACCATTATCCGTTTCTGCAGGAGAAGTAAGAAAGGAAAATATTTTTTCAGAGCCCGGTCACTCGACCGGGCTTTTTATTTATTTCAAACAGCTTCTGATACAATTCAGCAATGCAAAATGTCAGTTCAGGCGTCATTCAGTTCCGGCAGCCTCAATGACCTGCTATGTTTGCATCCACATTAATCATCTAAATCAAAAGTTCATGAAAAAAACATTTTTACTGATCGGTATTAGTCTTCTGTCGTTTGCAGGCTTTGCTCAAAAGGGTAACAATCAGATTAACGTGGGTGTGGAGCTGGGTCTCCCCACAGGCGATAACGGTGATGTAAGCAAGGCTGGTTTTGGCGGTACAGTAAAAGGCCTGTATGGTATTGGCACTGCCGGACAACTGAGTCTTACTACCGGATTCATTTCTTTCTCTGCCAAAAGTGAGTTTGCTGATCTGCTTGGTGCTGATAAAATCACCAGCACAGTTGTGCCTATCCTGGCTGGCTACCGTCATCATTTCAGCGGTTTCTTTGTAGAGCCTCAGGTTGGATATGGTATCTATGGCGGTAAAATTAAAGGAGGCGATTTTGCTACCAGCGATTCAGAAGGTGCATTTACCTGGGCCGCAGGTGTGGGTTACATTTATAAAAATGCAGAAATCGGCGCCCGTTATCAAAGCATGTCGAAAGATGGCGAAAGCTCGGGTTTTGTAGGTATTCGCCTGGCATATAATTTTTCACTGGGTGGAAATAAATAAGCATTCAGCAATCGCTTATTTCAATAAAGGCTGTTCCCGTAAGAACAGCCTTCTTTTGTTATAAACAGCAACACGGGGATTTTTTAAGGCCTTTGTTACCGGAAAAGAGGGGTTGGATAATACTTAATTGAATTGGAAAATGCAATACCCGCCACGTGGTATTCTGCAGCTTTTGCATTTATTTTAACGTAGTTAACCCTTTGAATTCCAAAAACTTGATCTTAAGTTTGCGGCGGAATTGATTTACATTCTAAACCACAAAACACATTTTATGAAAAAGGTTTTCTTAGCCGCAACATTTGTAGTTGCAAGTTTTATGGGTGCGTATGCTCAGCCTGCTGAAGGGTTTCAGTTTGGCGGAGGCGTTCGTGCTTCTCTGCCTATTGGTAATTTTTCTGACTCTTATTCTTTTGGTATTGGTGCCGAGCTGCAGGGTGAATATGGAATCTCCGATATGATATCGGCAGTTGCTACAACTGGTTATTCCAGCTTCTTTGGCAAAAACATTGATCTCGGTGGAGGTGTATCGTACAAACCCAAAGCAATGGGTTATATTCCCATCCTCGTGGGTGCGCGTGTATATCCTTCTACTAACTTCTTCGTTGGTGCACAGATCGGTTACGGTTTGTTTACAACAAGTGGTAGCAGCAATGGTGGGTTCAACTATCAGCCTCAGGTTGGCTACAATGCAGAGGCATTCCAGGTTGCTTTAAACTACAACGGCCTTTCCAAAAACGGCGGTACTACCAGCCATCTTGGTCTGACTGCTATCTACAAATTTGGTGGTAACTAAGCCGAAACAATTTCTTTTTTATTCCCGAAAGCCGGCCATTTGCCGGCTTTCTTCTTTGTATTACGGCAGGTAAGTGCTCATATATTTCAACTTATATGAATTTAAAAACGACTGGCAAAGTGGTTGATAATTGTCAATTAATTGCATTTTAAGAGGTTTTACTTATAGGAGATAATTGGATTGCTGAATAGTTTCGCACAGTTAAATGAATAACCGAACCATCATTTAACGCTATTCTGAACCATCCAAAAATCCAGTATGAGAAACCTTTTAGTTACGGGTAGACTTTACCTGCTTGCCATTTTGCTGATGTGTTTTTCTTCCATCAGCGCTCAACAGGTCACCGGAGCATCCTCCCCACTTACAGTTAATCCGGGCAATTTTACGATCATTGATCCCAGTCTGCAGGTTGCCGGCTCCGGCAACATCACTGATTTTACCGTACAGATTGTAGGCAACTACTATCTGGGCGATGAACTGTCTTTTGATGGTGGTCTGGCCGGTAGCCTTGGCATAACCGGAAGCTACACAACTATGTCTGGAGTAACCGGTATTCTTAATTTTTCCGGCACAGCATCGCCCGAAAGCTGGCAGCAACTCCTGCGTACTGTTACCTTCCGCAATACAACAGCTGAATGCGGTCCCGGTAACCGGCAAATACAGTTTATGTCGGGTCGATACCTGTACAACCAGTTCAACGGTCATTATTACGAATATGTAAGTGATAACCTTAACTGGAAACAGGCCAAAGATGCAGCGGCAGGCCGTTCTTACAACGGATTGCAGGGCTACCTGGCTACTTCTTCTTCACAGGCCGAAAACAATTTCATCTGGAAACTTATGGCATCCGATGCCTGGGTAGGCAGTACCTACGACTACGATGAACTGGTTGCTGCAGGTGTTACGGCCTATGCCAATCAGGCTGCTGCAATCGGTAAGGTGTACTGGGTAACCGGGCCTGAAAAGGGCACGTTCGTCAGCTCCGGCCTGGGAAGTCCCGTGGCGCAGAACGGACAATATATGAACTGGAATCCCGGTGAGCCCAACAACTACAGCAATACAGCCGAATATTATACTCAACTGTATTCTTCCCAGCAGGGACGCTGGAATGATTTACCAATCGGCAGTCAGCTGCCATACCTGGTAGAATATGGCGGTATGCCCGGCGATATACCCCAAAATAATAACTATACCCGTCGTCTCGAACTGTCCAATACCCTCGGTGGCGAAATCACCGGAGGCAATGTTTCCGTTTGTACGGGTTCTAACTCCGTGACGCTTACTACTACTGCGGCTGTGCCTGGTGTAAACATTGTAAGATGGGAATACTCCTACGATAACTTTATCACCCCCGGCGTTGCCATCAGCCATACCGGTGCCACTTATACAGCCACCAACCTCACCCAAACCACCTTCTTCCGCAGTATTGCATCGGGTAACCTTTGCAGTGAAGCACCTTCCGCATCTACCAAAATAACAGTTGGTACAACAGTGGCGGGTAATCTGTCGGCCGACAATACATCGTTGTGCAATGGCTCAGGTGCACTCATCTCACTTACAGGTAATAGCGGTAATGTAGTAAAATGGCAATACAGCACAGACAACAATAGCTGGAGCGATATTGCCAGCACCAGTGTGCAATACCATACAGGCGCACTCCCAACCGGTACTTATTATTACCGCGTACATGTAAGCAATGCTGCCTGTGGTACAACTGTAATTTCCTCTTCTCTTCAAATCACAGTATCTGCTGCCTCCGGCTCAGTAAGCGGTACTATTGCAGGTACCAGCGTACTGTGTGGTCTGGGAGCTACGGGTACACTCACCCTGAGCGGATATACCGGCAATATTGTAAAATGGCAAAAATCTACTGATAATGGCCTCGTCTGGTCTGATATTGCCAACACCACAGCTTCTCTTTCACTGGCGAATCAAACCATGACCACACTTTACCGCGCCGTTGTAAAAAATGGCAGCTGTAATACCGTAAATACTTCTGCCTATACTGTTACCTATCTGGGCGGTGTCAACACCTGGCTGGGTACTATCGACACCGACTTCGGTAAACTGGGCAACTGGTCCTGTAAGATACCGGCAGACGGAGAAGATATCCGCATCAGCACCACCGCACCGTTTATGCCCCTGCTCGACCAGGACCGTACGCTTGGCCGTATTCTGTTTGAGGACAACACATCGCTTGGTGTAAATGGTTATACACTTACAGTAGAAGGCGATATAAGCGGTCCCAGCACCGGTGTATTGAAAGGGTCAGCTACCAGTAAGATTGTATTTAACGGATATACCAATTCACAACCCATCTATTTCGATCAATCTGTACCTGGCACGAGCAACCATTTTGCCAACTGGACTGTAAATAAACAGGGCGTGCAGGCAACCGATCCCGTATTGCAGTGTACACCCATATCCAGTTACCCTTTCATTGAAATGGGCATCAGCCGCGTACAGTTGGGAAATATTGACAAAAGCAGTGATCTCGCTGTGAATGGCGAAGGCTATTTTGATTATACAGCAACCGATACTACCACGCTTCAGCAGGGTAGCAGTTATACAGCTACGGTAACGGTGAGTAACTACTACGAGCATTTTGTATATATATGGATTGACTGGAATAATGATGGTGATTTTGATGATGCCAACGAAAGCGTAGGTTCTAACTACTTCGATTATAGCAACAGCAATGAAGTGACCGTTACTTTTACCACACCTTTTATAGGTGGTGATATAACTGGAGGTAAAAAAAGGATGCGGATTGCAGGCGGTTACATGTATGGTACTATTGAGCCCTGTTATGTAGATTATGGCGATATTGAAGATTATACCATATTCCTGGCCCCCATACCTTCGCCCGAGGCCTTGCTGGTACCCGGTAACAAAGTAGTGATCGGAGGTACCCTTACCTTTACTCATGGAAAGATTCTGTTAGGAAATCAGGATATGCAATTAAGCAATTCGGCTTCTATTACAGGTGCCAGCGAAGAGCGTTATTTTGTAACAGATGGAACCGGCCGTTTGCAAATCCAGATTCCGGCTGGTCAATCCAGAACCTTCCCCCTGGGTAATAGCGCTTACAACCCGCTTTCTATTACCAACCGAAACGCAGCTGCCGACATCTTTGGAGTGAAAGTCCTCGATGAAGTATATCGCGATGGCATTGCCGGTCAGGCCATAACCACCTCACGTGTACAGCGCACCTGGGATATTCATAAGCAGAATGCCAACACAGGGGCGGGGGTAGACTTTGTTTTCAACTGGAATGATGGCGAATATAACCTGCTGTCGAATCCCTACCTGCACCATTATAACGGTGCCAAATGGGATCGCCTGAATGGCTCGTTCACAGCCTCTTCCAATTCGCTGACCTATACTGGCTATACCGGTACTTTTTCACCCTTTGCCGTAGTTGACTATACATTTACACTGCCGGTAAGCTGGTTAAACTTTACAGCCACACGCCAGGGCAGCAGGGTAGACCTGGCCTGGAGTACGGCCAGCGAAACCAATGCAAAGGATTATATCATACAACATTCAACCGATGGTGTACAATGGAATGATCTGGGACAGGTGGCAGCCACAGGCAATACCACACAGCGTTCTGATTATAGTTATATACACCAAACACCGGCACCGGGCAACAATTACTACCGCGTGCTGCAACGCGATCAGGATGGAAAGAGCAGCTACAGCCCCGTACGCACTGTGCGTATGACGGATAAAGCGAGTGCCGTTGTTGTATTAGGCAACCCCGTAGCGCAACAAATTAACCTGATGCTTACTCAAACGCAATCATTGCAACTGCTGGCTGCCGACGGACGCCTGGTATGGCAGGGTAAGCTGAATGCCGGCGCACAAAAGATTGATGTAAGCCGTCTCGCTGCAGGAATCTATACGTTGCGAAGCGAAACAGAAACTATACGTATAACCGTACAACACTGATCATACTAAAGATGCTTAGTTTACCGGGCGAAGAATTACCCGGTAACGAATGCAGGATTTTTTCCAGGATTTCAATCAAAGGCAGCCATTTGGCTGCTTTTGATTTTCATATGGTTATGTTTTTTGGCATGATTTTCTGGATACAGGGCTCAGTTATCTGTCATTTTACCATAAAATGAAGTATATATGAAACAAGTACTGAGCATTTTAGGGTTGAGCCTTTGTATGGCCGGACCCGTAGCAGCACAAACAACCAGTTTTGGACTTAAAGCCGGGCTAAATGTGGCCAGCCTGGAAACCTCGGGCGCCGATCTGAATGGCAAAGCCGGATTACATGTAGGTGGATTGGCACATATCCATATCTCCCCCCACTTTGCATTGCAGCCCGAATTGATGTATTCGATGCAGGGTGGTCAGCGAAATAACCAGACTATTAAGCTGAATTATGTAAATATTCCTTTCCTGGGGCAGTATATGGCCAATGATGGTTTTCGGTTGCAGACAGGACCGCAACTGGGCATACTTGCAGCCGCCAAATCCAAAACAGGCGATGTGGAGGTGGATGTAAAAGATAACCTCAGCGGCACCGAATTCTCCTGGGTATTTGGCGCCGGGTATCTGTTTAAACAGGGATGGGGTATTGATGGTCGTTTTAATCTCGGTTTAAGTAATGTAGACGATAATGACAACAGCACTGTCAAAAACCGCGTTTTCCAGATTGGTGTATTTTACCAGTTTCCCACTGCCGGCCGGGGTGGCCGCTCGCATCGTTAATCATTATTCTCCTTTTATATTTCGAAGCCCTTTTTCAAAGGGCTTCGTTATTTTTACAAAAAAGTAGACGCTTGAAATCGATTCTTTCGCAGGAACAGCTGGCTATTACAATCAAAAGACTGGCCCATCAGATACTCGAAAATCATACAGGGTTAACAGATACGGTGCTTATCGGGCTTCAGCCGCGGGGTATTTATTTATCAGACAGGGTAGTGGCTGAGATCCGGAAAGAATTTCCGGATACTGCTGTACAATACGGAAAACTGGATATTACTTTTTACCGCGATGATATCCGTAAGGAATTACATGTGGCTAATCAGACTGATATCCCTTTTTCTATTGAGGGCAAAAAAGTGATCCTGATAGATGATGTATTATATACAGGCCGTACTATCCGTGCGGCGCTTGATGCACTGCTCGATTTCGGACGCCCCGATAAAGTAGAACTTTGTGTACTGATTGACCGGCGTTTTAGCCGTCAGTTTCCTATACAGTCCGATTATACCGGTAAATCAATCGATTCTATCATTACGCAAAAAGTACGCGTATTCTGGCAACAGAAAGACGGGAAAGAAGAGGTAGTGATACTGGATTAATGTGCTAATATGCTGATGTGCTAATACGTTTTAAAACGAATCGGTCTAAGTATCTCTGAATAGTTTTTAGGATGAATAGAAGAAAGTATTCTCCCATTTCCCGGTCAGAAATTAAAATATTTTAGACCGTTCGGCTCTTGCTTTTTCTCACATTAGCACATCAGCATATTAGCACATCAGCATATTAGCACATTAGCACATTGAACATATCCCTTTTTGCCCTAACTTCGCTTTTTAATGCAACTATCTACTCGACATCTTCTGGGCATTAAAGACCTTTCTACCAGCGATATCTCTCTTATTTTACAAACAGCCAGGCAATTTAAGGAAGTATTACAGCGTCCCGTAAAGAAGGTTCCTTCTCTGCGCGATGTGGTGGTGGTTAACCTCTTTTTTGAGAATTCTACCCGCACCCGTATTTCATTTGAGCTGGCCGAAAAGCGCCTTTCGGCCGATACGGTCAATTTTACGGCATCTTCTTCTTCTGTGGCGAAGGGTGAGACGCTGCTGGATACGGTCAACAATATTCTGTCGATGAAAGTGGATATGGTGGTCATGCGGCACAGTGCCAGCGGAGCGCCTCATTTCCTGGCTCAGCATATTCCCGCTGCCATTATCAATGCTGGCGATGGCATCAATGAGCACCCCACACAGGGCCTGCTCGATGCTTTTTCGATAGAGGAGCGGACAGGTTCACTCGAAGGCCGTAAAGTGGCTATCATTGGCGATATCATGCATAGCCGGGTGGCACAAAGTAACATTTACCTGCTTCGCAAAATGGGCGCTCATGTAACCGTATGCGGTCCACCCACACTTATACCCAAATATATCAGCCAGGCACTGGGGGTGGAAGTCAGCTATAATCTCAAGGAAACCCTGGAGTGGTGCGATGTGGCCAATGTGCTGCGTATCCAACTGGAGCGGCAGAACCAGGTATTATTTAGTTCGCTGCGGGAGTACAATCTGGCTTATGGCATCAGCCGTAAACTGCTCGATGGTCTGCATAAGGAGGTGGTGATCATGCATCCCGGCCCCATTAATCGTGGGGTAGAACTGGATAGCGATGTGGCAGATAGTAAACAATCCATTATCTTACAGCAGGTAGAGAATGGAGTGGCTGTGCGTATGGCCGTTTTATATCTCCTTTCTAACCGGAATAATTAACCAGCGGCTCTGATCAGCAGGCCATGCGAAGGCCTATTGCCGGTCTGTGCCACACAAAACCAGACTGCAGTTATGGCTCGTATCTGCCTTTTTCCCGGCACATTTGATCCCGTTACGCTCGGGCATGTGGATATCATCAACCGGGCAATGCCCCTGTTTGACAAAATTATTGTGGGCATAGGCCTCAATGCCGCCAAGGCGCCCATGTTTTCGGCCGATCAACGCCTGCAATGGATCAGCGAAATATATAAGGATGAACCAAAAGTGGAAGGAGCCGTGTATGAAGGGCTCACGATCGATTATTGCCGCAGGATCGGTGCACGGTTTATTCTGAGAGGCATCCGTTATGTCAGCGATTTTGAATACGAAAAAACGATCGCCGATGCCAACCGTACACTCGATAAAAGTATTGAAACAATCTTTCTGACCGGGGAACCCAAGTATACCTCCGTGGCATCAACCATCGTACGGGATATTATCCGCAATGGCGGTGATGCCCATTTGTTCCTGCCGGAAGTTGTTTATTCTTCATTACCAAAATAAAGAGCATATGTCCATTTGGTTTAATAAAGAATTGTCGATAACTCATCTTAACACGCTTTTACCCAATACAATGGCTGAGTATTTGGGAATTGAATGGGTAGAGATCGGCGATGGTCATCTTACCGCACGTATGCCGGTTGATAACCGTACCCGGCAGCCTTATGGCCTGCTGCATGGCGGAGCATCGTGCACACTGGCCGAAACCGTGGGCAGTGTAGCTTCGGCACTGGTGGTTGACCATACCCGTTTTGCCTGCGTGGGTCTGGAGATCAATGCCAACCACGTGCGTAGTGCGCGCGAAGGTTTTGTAATAGCCCGGGCAGCCCCCCTTCACCTTGGTGGTAATACCCATGTTTGGGATATCAGGATTGAAGATGAGGCTCACCGCCTGATTTGTGTGAGCCGCCTTACGGTAGCTGTTATTCCCCGCAAGGAATCATTCCGCCAGCCAAGTCTCTAGAATTTCTTTTACGGAGGGAAAGCACTCTGGCAGATAAGCGGGCACGGCGGCTTTGGAGACCCAACGCGCTTCACTGATATCCTCTTCGCTTTGGGGAGTCAGTGCCGGTACACCTTTTGTGTGCATCAAAAACCAGTACGATTCTTTTAAAATATACCGCGCTCCCTGGTGATAGGTGTGATAGGTGACGGGGAGAGGTTTTTCGATGGTAAGTGTTTTTAAACCCGTTTCTTCCTGCACTTCACGAACGGCACAGGCTTCGATGGATTCTCCTTCGTCCTGCTTGCCCTTGGGCAGATCCCACTTGCCTCGGCGAAAGATCAGCAGGGCCTCCTGCTTTTCATTCAGCACGAGTCCCCCGCCGGCGCGGATCAGTTCAAATTTCCGGTAAAAATCATGTTTCAGCTCTGCCAGGTCAGCATGCAGAAATACGCCGGCATGCACTTTTTCGAGCTGCATTTCATGAATCATGGTATTGACTGTATGCACATTGAGCTCATCAATAAAGACGGCATCGTCATGATGCAGATACGGCTCAATGACAGGATCAATATGGTCACACAAAAAAAGAGGCTTGTCGTTGAAATAGATCTTCAGGTGCATGGAGTAAAGGTAGGAGAAAAATGTGCTGATGTGCTAATGTGCTGATGTGCTGATGGGGCTCAGGCTGCATTATTTGTTATAATAAGAGGATCAACATTATTGTAATGTTAAAGTGAACTGCCGGCTGCGCCGGCAGTTACCATTTCGTCAATTATCTGACTTCCCAATCCATGATTCTGTCCGTCATCAGCACATCAGCACATTAACTCTTTACTCCTTTCTTTAACTGAACTATCTTCGCGGCATGATTAACGAAAAAGTAGTGGCAGGTAAATTGCTGCAGGCACAGGCTATCAAACTCAGTCCTCAGCAACCATTTACCTGGGCCAGTGGCTGGAAGAGCCCTATTTATTGCGACAACCGTCGTGTACTTTCTTTTCCTTTTATCCGTGATTTTGTAAAATCTGAACTCTGCAACCTGGTTTTTGAAAAATTTCCGGAAGCCGAACTGCTGGCAGGAGTTGCTACTGCAGGCATTGCCTGGGGAGCAATGACGGCCGATCAGCTAAAACTGCCTTATATCTACGTGCGCCCAAAACCCAAGGAGCATGGCCTGGGCAACCAGATCGAAGGCTTTTATGAACCCGGACAGAAGACCGTGGTGATCGAAGACCTGATCTCGACCGGCAAAAGCAGTCTGCAGGTGGTGGACGTACTCAGAAATGCCGGAGTGGAAGTGATCGGAATGGTCTCGATTTTCACCTATGGCTTTACGATTGCCACCGAGGCCTTCGCCAAAGCCGGAGTACCTTACCACTCATTAACCAATTACCCGGCCCTGCTGGAGTTGTCTGTGGAGAAGGGAACGCTGGATGCCGCCACGCAGTCTGTTTTGTTAAAATGGCGCGAGGATCCGGCCAATTGGCAGGGAGTTTTGTAATTTGTAACAAATCATACTCATGAAACAAATCGTTTTGCTGGCGGGCCTCTTGCTGGCCGGTGTACTCACTTCGCAGGCTCAGACCAAGGCACTCCAGACAGCCAAGATAAAAACCCCCAATGCCCTTTGTGAGGCCTGTAAGACCCGGATTGAGACGTATCTCAAACGTATTGATGGTGTGCAAATGGTGAATGTCAACTTTCGTCGCGGCGAAACCACGGTGAAGTTTCTGACGGATCGAACCAACATCGAAGAGATCAAGACAGCCATTGCCAATCAGGGCTATGATGCGGATGATATAACGGCTAACGAGGAATCATACAAAAAGCTTCCCATCACCTGCAAAAAAGCCGAGGATGGTGGTGGGCATCCCAAACCCAGGCAGGAGTGAGGTTTAAAGGTTTAAAGGTTTAAAAGTTTAAAGGGTATAGGGGGCAGGGAAATGGAATAATAGCTTAGAACCGGGTAAAATAAATTAGGATGGTTATTTCAAAATAATTTGAAATAACCATCCTAATTTATTTATATATAAGAAGTTACGGTACCTGTCTAACGACACATCCGCAAACCTGCACATTTGCTGCCATCATCACTAAATCTTCAGTACGGGTCTCGAACTATTTTATCGCTATTTCCCTGTCTCATTCAGATCGCAAAGAACGCAAAGCAGGCTAAGGAAGCAGAAAGTCATTAGCACGCTGGCACATTAGCACATCAGCACATTAGCACATTATTCCTTCACCAGTTCTTCAAGCGATTGTTTGCCGGCGTATTTGAGCGGTACGGTTTTGTAAACCCCGCTGCGGCCAGCCCGGGCCTGACCACTGACCCGAAGCCATATAGCGGTCTTCTTTTCGCTTAAAAGAGGTGCCGCAACCATCAGCATATTCTGCATAGACACATTCAATTTAACCGGCACAATGAATTCCTGGCGCGGGGGAACCTTCAGGGCGGTGTCTACAGTAAAGTGACCAAGAAAGCTACTGTCGACCCAGGCATCACCTTCTGCCCATTTCAACTGTCCCTTAAAAGAATTGGGGTTGTAGTATTTGAGGTTGAGCCGTATGGTATTGGTTCCCAGTTTGACATCTTCCATAGATATCGATTCGATGCCCCTGAATTCAGGGTTTTTCATTTTTCCACAAGATGACAAAATGACCAGAAACGTAGCGGCGGTAAAAATTTGTTTGAGCATGCTGCAAAATAAGTAATGCCGGAGAATGCTGCTGATAACAATTTCAGAAAGCCGGTTTGTATAACTGGATTTAACAAAACATCCGGTGTATGAGATGATCCGAGGAATGCGACATCCCCGGTTCGCCGGGCGTAACAAACGGGTAGGGGGAGGCGATAGCAGGCGCGAGGCAGAAGCCCGGAGAATAGCAATGCTCCCCCGGATGAGCTTGTCAGAATGCGAATTTTCAGGCAAATTTGTTTAGCAAACCTTAGGCTATGCACCTGTTATAAAGCTGATAATATTTTTAGTTTAATAAAATGTATTTAATTATTTAATTTTCAAGTAAATAATGCAGTTATCTAAATTTTAATTTTATAAAAAATCAATCCTATTGATCTCGTTTTCCGACTTATTTTCCATATCATTAAGTATGTCTATATTTTTAATTTAATTATTTGATTATTATTTAATTATGGTTTTTTACTGAAATTTTACTTTTATATCAGGTATGAATGTGGTGTTTTGCTTATATGATTGGTGGTTGGGTGCCTGTAAAAACGCCTTTTTTCCTCACTCCCTCTACCCATGCTTTCCGGCTCGGTTAAAATGTGTATATTGATACTCCTCTCCACTGTCCTCGGAAAACGCCATTCCAAATCCTCCTTGTAAAACCTGGACAAGTAAAAGATCGCATCGACCGATTCACCAAACCGGACACGGCTAACTTCATGAGAACAATACTGCAGCAGGGCACCCTCTTGCTATTTTTATTAATCATCAGTAATCTGTCATTTGGGCAGGACTTTTCTAATAAGGGAAAAGATTTTTGGGTGGGCTATGGCTACCATGAACGCATGACAGCGGGTGGTGGAGGCTCACAGAATATGGTACTTTACTTCGCTACCGAAGCCTATACCAATGTCACGGTTTCTATTCCGGGTACTGGCTACGAGGTAGTTTATTCGATCCCCGCCAATACCATTTTTACCTCAGCGCCCATCCCCAAGACCGGTGTAAATGATGCCCGGCTCAACACGGAGGGCGTCTCCAACCGGGGTATTCATATTACCAGCGACAAGCCGATTGTGGCCTATGCCCATATCTATAACCAGAGTGTGTCAGGGGCAACCCTGCTTTTTCCGACCAATACACTGGGTAAGGAATACTACTCTATGAACTATGAGCAGATATCCAATTCCAATGATGCCAATTGCTGGATGTATGCCATAGCGGTAGACCCGGGCATAACTACGATAGAGATCACGCCATCGCAGCCAACCCTTACCCATGCGGCGGGTGTACCATTCACTGTTAATCTCAACCAGGGGCAGGTCATCAATCTCATGGGGCAACTGGTAGGCCAATCCGGCGATATTTTTCGGGGCGTAGACCTGACCGGCTCGCGGATACGAACCATCAGCAGTGGTACAGAAGGATGTAAACGGATTGCTGTTTTCAGTGGCAGTGGACGTATTGCACTGGTTTGTGACGGAGCTGGCAGTGGTCAGAAATCATCAGACAACTACATGGTGCAGGCCGTGCCCAAAAATGCCTGGGGCAAAAATTACCTCACAGTGCCTACCGCACAGCTTACTTATAATGTATTCCGGATAGGCGTAGACGATCCGGCCACGCAGGTTAGGGTAAATGGAGTGGTACAAACCAATCTGCAGCAGAATTTTTATTATCAGGTAGAAGCGACCGATCAGCCATTAAGAATTGAATCAGACAAACCAGTGATGGTAGCCCAGTATATTTCCACCGGTCGTTTTTGCGGCAACAGGCGTTCGGGCGATCTGGGTGATCCGGAAGTAATCTACCTGAGTCCCATAGAACAGACTATTAACCGGGTTATTCTGAATTCTACTTCCAATTATGCCATTCAGGAACACTATGTAAATGTGACGATCCCCACCCAGGGTACTGCTATCAGTTCGTTCCGGCTTGATGGTCAGCTGATGTCCAACTCCTTTACCCCGCATCCCCAAAACCCGGCTTACTCTTATGCTCGGATTCAGGTATCGGCTGGACAGCATATTCTGCAATCAGACTCGGGCTTCAATGCGGTGGCGTATGGGTATGGAGAGTTTGAATCGTATGGATATAATGCAGGTTCCAATGTAAAGGACCTTTATCAGTTTGTGTCCGTAGAAAATGAGTTGGCTACAGTCGATTTTCCGGCGGCCTGTAAAGGAGATCCCTTTTCCTTGTATATGACCTTTCCTTATCAGCCTACCCGTATTGAATGGAAATTTAATGGTCTCTTTCCCGATGTAGCTATCGATAACCCGGTATTCACCAGTACCAGTGTGGTAAACGGACGAACATTATACCGGTATTCGCTGGCAGGATCCTATACGGCTCCGGCTGCAGGTACATATCCTATTAAGGTAATGGCGCAGAATCCGACCGCCGATGGCTGTAACGGGATGCAGGAAATTGATTATGATCTGGAGATTTACAACCGCCCTGCTGCCAACTTCAATTTTACGAGCAATGGTTGTATAAACTCGCCGGTCAGTTTTTCCGATGCATCTCCTGCTTCGGGCCGGCCTGCTGCTCAATGGTACTGGAATTTTGCAGATGGCAATACGAATACAACTGGTAGTACAGCGAGCCATACTTACGCCAGCGCTGGTAACTATACAGTACGTTATGCTTTTATCAGCGATGTAGGATGTAAGTCGGATACGGTTTCGAAACAGGTAAATCTGATCGAACCGCCGGTAGCGGCCTTTACAACGGCTGGTCCCTTTTGTGCTGGCAAAACAATCCGCTTTACCGATGCCTCCACGATTGCTGCGGGTAATACCATCAATCGCTGGGTTTGGAATTTTGGCGACGGCAGCAATCCGGTAGTAGCCACCAGCAATGCTGCCCAGGCACATACTTATACCGGTGCCGGTTCATATACTGTTACACTTCAGGTAGAATCGTCTACTGGTTGTGTGAGTACCGTATTCAGCAGTACCGTTCAGATATACCCCGATCCGGTGGCCAGCTTCAATCTGCCGGGAACGGTTTGCTTACCAGCCGGCACTGCTCAGTTCAGCAGCACATCAACTATTGCCGATGGCACCGAAGCTCAGTTTACCTATGCCTGGAATTTTGGAGACGGCTCTGCTATTGGAGCGGGAGCAACACCTACCCATCAGTATACGGGAACAGGACCTTACCAGGTGCAGTTGACTGTTACCTCTGCCCGGGGATGTGAGGCGTCGGCCACCCAAACACTTTCAACTGTTTTTTCTGAACCGGAGGCCGCTTTTACAGTTGCTGCAGAAGTTTGCCTGGGCAATAATCTCACTTTTACAGACCAGAGCACTGCAGCAAGCGCAACTGTAACACAATGGCAATGGGATTTCGGAGATGGTACAACATCGGCAGAGAAGAACCCGGTTAAGGTTTATTCTACTGCCGGCACTTATACGGTGACATTACGTGTGACGACAGATAAAGGCTGTGCCACGGCGGGAAAAACCGCTACACAAACCGTGCAGGTGCTGGCCCTGCCGGTAGCTGGCTACCAGGTGCAATTGCCCGGTTGTGTGGGGCAGGCGGTGCGTTTTATCAGCAATGCAACCACGGCTGCCGGTAATATTATTAAATGGACATGGAACTATGGAGATAATACCGGCATTACCCAAAATGCTGCGACTCCGCAATATCATATATATACATCAACCGGCTCTTATACCACTTCGCTGCAGGTAGAAACAGATAAGGGATGTGTGAGTACGGTCAACACGGCAGCACTTGCCATTCATCCAACACCGGCTGCTGCTTTTGAGCCTCCCGTAATCTGTGTGAATGACCGGCAGGCGCCTTTTGCAGATAATTCCACTATCAGCGGAGGAACGATTTCGGCCTGGCAATGGAATTTTGGCGATGCGAATGCCACGGGGATTAATCCCAATACCGCAACCACGGCCACTGCTTCGCATCATTATAGCTTGCCGGGTATGTATACGGTTGAACTGATAACGACCAGCAACCTGGGCTGTAGTGATACCACTCAGCGCACATTTCAGGTAAACGGCGCAGTGCTTACGCCGGCTTTTACACTGGAAAATGCGACCACGGCCGGCATAATATGCAGCAATAATGAATTGCGGATAAAGGATGCCACGCAGATCGATTACGGAAAATTTACCCGGATAGACATTTTTTGGGATGCAACAGATCCGGCATCTGTGCAAACTGATCCTGCTCCTTATCCGGGAAAAGTCTACAGTCATCAGTATAATTCCTTTGGCAGCCCGGCCAGCCGCACTTATCGTATACGCTACAATGTATACTCGGGTATTACCTGCGTAAATACGTTTGAAAAAGAAATAACCCTGCTGGCGGCACCGCAGCTTGTCTTCGACCAGGCACTGCCTGTTTGCTCCAATGCAGCACCTGTGCAGTTAAATGGTCAGCTGCAAAATACCATGAATGGTTTTGGTACATTCAGCGGTGTTGGCGTTAACAACAATGGTCTTTTTTATCCGGCCCAGGCCGGCGCCGGACTGCACACCATTACCTATACCTACGAAGCAGATAATGGGTGTAAATCTTTGCTGAGCCGGCAAATAGAAGTATATCCCACACCACAGGCCAATGCCGGTCCGGATAAAGTGGTGCTGGAAGGCGGACAGGTACAACTGACGCCTCAGCTTATTTCAAACATACCGGTTACCTATACGTGGAGTCCTGCTACCGGGCTTAATGATGCCGGAGTGGCAAGTCCGTATGCATCGCCCTCGCAAGACATGGTCTATACGCTTACCGTGCGATCAGACCGGGACTGCGAAACCAGCGATCAGGTAGCTGTAAAACTGTTGCTAAAACCGGTCATACCAAACATATTCAGTCCCAATGGCGATGGGATTAATGATCGTTGGGTGATTGAACACCTGGAAAGTTATCCCGGCTGTATTATTCAGCTGTTTAACCGTTACGGACAACAGGTACTGAAAATGGTCAATTACACTACGCCCTGGGATGGTAAGATCAATGGAAAGGATGCGCCGGTAGGCACTTATTATTATATAATTGATCCGCGCAATGGCCGCCAGCCAATGACGGGTTATGTGGATATAATCAGATAAGCCATGAAAAAGATTATCATACTGCTGATAGGAGTAGGGGCGATGCTGCCGGCGATAAGTCAGCAACGCTCACATTATACTCAGTATATTCTGAACAATTACATTCTCAACCCGGCGCTATCCGGCATCGAAAATTATACGGATGTCAAGATCAGTGCGCGCGATCAGTGGGTGGGTTTTGGCGGAGCTCCGCGCACTGTTTATTTCACTATCCATGGCCCGCTGGGGAAAGCGGACTATAAAACCACCGCTACCTCGTACCAGGTACCGGGCGAAAATCCGCGTGGCCAGGCTTATTGGGAAACCTATACAGCATCGCCACCGCATCATGGCGTTGGGCTTTCGGTGATCAACGATAAAACGGGCAATTTTAACCGCTTTACAGCTGCTGCCAGTTACGCTTATCACCTTGGGTTAACACCACGCACCAATCTGTCAGCCGGTTTTTCCACTGGCATTACTTCGGTGGGGCTTAATGCTGACGGAAAGGCATTTTTTGGTCCCAACCCTTCTGACCCGGCAATTGGAGGCAGTACGGCCAACGAGCTTCGGCGTATCAAACCCGATCTTTCGGTAGGGTTGTGGCTGTACAGCGCTGATTATTTCATTGGTGTATCGGGTCAGCAGGTTATACCGCAGAAGCTGGCTTTTGTAGATGATGCCACGTTTAAGCAAAATGGCAGGCTTATACCGCATGTCTTTCTTACAGCCGGTTACCGCTTTCTGATTAATGATGATGTGAATGCACTTCCTTCTGTAATGGTCAAGTATATTAATGGCGCTTTTAAAAATAATTATCAGGCTGAAGCTAATCTCAAACTGCAATACCGGGATCTGTTTTGGGTAGGAGGCAGCTACCGGCAGTTTGATGGCTATGCGGCTATGCTTGGATTAAATGTGGGTAACACATTCAACATAGGATATGCATATGACTTTACCCGCACCGCCATCCGCACCTACAGCCGTGGTACGCATGAGTTGATGATAGGTTTCCTGATTGGCAACCGGTATGGGGATACCTGTCCGCGCAACGTGTGGTAAATAAGCTAAAAGGGATATGAAATAAATTAAAAAACCGTTGATCTTTCGGATCAACGGTTTTTTAATAATATTTTCAGATCGGCTTATTACAGGCGAATGATCTTACGTTGTCTTTTAACTTCGTTGATAGATTTCAATGCGCCGAGTACCTGCTGACGTTTAATCTCTACTTTTTGCAGGGTTACATCTGTATCCGGGATGGCTTTTTGCTTAGTCTCACTCATTTCCCTGCTTACTTTGTCAAGGCTGGCCAGGGCCTGGTTGTATACACTGCTCAGGCTGTCGAGTTTGATTTCTGCAAGAGCCTGGTTAAGTCCTGTCTGTACTTCATTCCAGTTGATATGAGCATAGGCCTGGCGCAGCTGATCTTCCATTTTTCCCCAGTTGGCTTTATCGGCCTCTTGCTGGTAGAGTAGCTTGACATGTTCTTTTTCCGCAAGGGTCAGGGCATCAGCAATGCTCTTTTCTACAGTTTTCCATTGCACTTCTTCCAGTATTCGTTTCGATGCACCGAGCGCTTCTTTTACCTGGGCCTCTTCGTTGGCAGAGAGCAGGTTTTGTCGTGTGCCTGCCTGTACTGCAAATGGATTTACTGCAGTAGCCTCTTCCATAAAATCATCTGCAGTTGCTATACTCTTATCATTGGCCACTGCGGGTGCCATGGCAGCCGGAGGCGGGGGCGGAGCAGGAGTTGCCGGTGAAACAAAAGCGACAGATTGCATCGAAGACGCATTATTTATTAATGGCTTCACCTGCATTTCCCTTACAGCGGTATTGGTATTGTCGCTGTAGTTGTAAGGTGCATCCATCAGGGCCAGCATGTTGGTATCGGCTGTAACCACATCCGGTTTATGCAGAATGAGGAGACTGTGTAATCCGAGTATGCAAAGCAGTGCTGCGAGTACACCACCAAGGCGGGCAAAAGAAAAAGTGGGTTTCCTGTTTATGCCCAGCAATGATTCTACCCGGGAAAGTAATTCATGCTTGCGGCTGCCGGCAGCTGCAACGGCAAACTGCCCCCTGGCTACTGTGGCACTTTTTTCCATGGCCAGTAATGCCGACGCATACCCATGTGCATCGTATTGAAACTGCAATACCAGTTCATCGCAGCTTTTTTCACGTTCATGCTCAATGATACGGACAAATGCTTTTACAAAAGGATTGAAGTATAAAACAGTTTGAATGATACGCGTAATCAGGTTGAGCAGGTAATCGAACCGGCGGATATGAGCCAGTTCATGCAGCAATACAGCTTCTATTTGTGTTGTGTTGAGTTGATTGACTGCAGCCATGGGCAACAGAATCACCGGACGCAGATAGCCGATGGTAACCGGTGATTTTACAAAATCAGACATCCACAATTGTACCTGCCGGCGGATACCCATTTGTGCAGAAAGTTTCTGAACAAACAAACGCCACTGTACATCTGCTTTTTTCAACGCGTATTTGCGTATCGTTTGTACGTACCGGTAATTGCGGATAAAATTCAGCAGTGGGAAGATCAGAACAGCCAGGTATAAAAGAGAAGCAATAGGCATGATCTGCTGTACCCATGCCATTAATCCTGCATTGCCATAACTGGCAGTATATAATAATGGAATAACGGGCTGGCTATGGCCATTGGTCCACAGCAATTGTATAAAGCTGGCAATAAAACAGGCAAAAGCCGTCAACAGCAGGGCGCTAGCCAGAGTGCTGCGGGCAGATGATTTTTTTACCACTCCAAGGCCGGTCAGTAACTGAAATAAAACCCAGGCGGCAGCCAGCTGCCATAAACTGTTGAGCATGGCCCAACCGAGTGCCTGCAAAAATGCGGATTGGCTAAAAGCAGTCATGGTGCAGGAAGGGTTTATTTGGTTTTAAGATCGTTGAGCAGTGCCTGAATTCTTTCCAGTTCTTCGGGACTGGCTTTATGCTCACCCAGGGCCTGAATTACCAGTTGAGTGGGTGAACCGCCAAACAGGCTATCGATCATTTTTCCCAGCAAATGTTTTTGTGTTTTCTCTTTATTGACGGCAGCCTGATAGACGTGTGTACGCATACTGTCATCGCGTTTTACCAGGCCTTTCTCATGCATTATCTGCATCAGCTTAAGCGTGGTTGTATAACCAACATCCTTGGTAGCTGCCAGTTCCTCATGCACTTCACGTACTGTCGCCACACCTTTATTCCAGAGTATCTGCAGTATTTCCAGTTCACTCTCTGTGGGTTTGATAGACTTTATTGCTGACATGGGTTGTAGTTTTACGCTTCGAATATACGACCTTTTTCGTATTGCAAACATTTTATTTCACGCTTTAGTATTATTTAACATTGATTAACAGTGATACGCAGCTAGTTATGCAAATGTTACAGCGCGGTTAGCGGGTGGCAGCGGGAAGGGGAAGTACCAGTTCGGCAAGGGTGCCATGGGCAGGTGAGCTTTGGAGGGAATAGCTGCCACCCATCATGATGGCTCTTTCCTTCATTCCCATGATACCCAGCGTTTTCTGATTTTCAACAATTTGAGGGTCGAGCCCCTGGCCATTATCTTCCACCAGCAGAATCAGCTGGTCGTCTTGTTTTACCAGTGAGACATCGGCCCGGGTGGCTCCGGCGTGTCGGGCAATATTGGTGAGTGATTCCTGCAGGATTCTGAAAATGCCGATATTCCAGTCTTTGGGTAATTCCTCTTCCCGAACCCCGCTGATGAAACTGGTTTGTATGCCCGTGCGTTTCTCAAAGTCCTGGCAAAACCAGTCAATAGCGGCAATCAGACCCAGATCGTCCAGCAGACCGGGTCTCAGTGCAGTGGATATGCGGCGCACGACCATTACCATGCTGTTGATGGATCCGAGTATATGTTCAATTTCGTTGTGAAGTACTTTCTCTGACGGGTCAAGTTTTTTTGCGAGGCGTGATACATCCATTTTTAGTACAGTCAGATGTTGGCCCAGCTCATCGTGTATTTCGCGGGAGATATGCAGCCGTTCCTGTTCGCGGATATTCTCGATATGGTTACTTAGCCTGCGCAGGTCTTCGCGCGATTGCATCAGTGCAGCTTCTACTTTTTTGCGCTCACTGATATCGCGCACAAAAGCAAGAAAGCGGTCAGGGGCAATCATCTTGGCGGCTATTTCCACGTCAATGATGCTGCCGTCTTTTCGTTTCAGCTTCCGTTCCGAAGTGGCGGTGTTGCCGGCAGCAATTTCTTCTAGCCTGAAAGGCATGGCCTGCAACTGCTGCTGTATCGTAAGTTCATGAATCCGCATCTGCAGCAGTTCCTGCTCTGTGTATTGAGAGATACGTGTGGCAGCAGGATTAACCACCTGAAATTCTCCTTTAAAGTTGGCAATGAAAATGGCATCGCTGGCCTGCTCTACCAATGTGCGGTATTTGTGTTCACTTTCGCTGATACGCTGCTGTGCCAGTTGTGTATCAGTAATATCACGTATTAATACCAGTAGGTCTTCTTTGCCCTGGGGAGTATAGCGGGCCTCATAGTAGCGGGTCTGCCCGTTTTTTTCGAGATGATAACGATGAGAAAGCTGTTGCTGTTCTTCGAGCACTTTCTTCTTGTTAGTCAGTATTTCATCGACCAGTCTTTCGGGCATTACTTCTGCAATGGTTTTACCGATGAAATGATGGGGCGGCATCAGGGTATGATGCCCCATGGGATTGCTGTAGTCTGTAAACCGGTTGTCTTTATCAATTACAAGCAGCAGATCAGGGATGGCTTCAACTATGGCTTTATTTCTTTTTTCACTTTTGTCGAGAGCTTCTGTGCGCTGTGCTACCAGCTGACGCAACCGCTCGGGTGCACGGGCACCGTAAAAGGCAAATATGCCACCTACCACAGACAGGCCCAGTGCCAGTATACCCAGCAGCAGGGTGGGTTGCCACGGACGAAAGGAGTTGGCCGGAGCTATAGAAAGTTTCCACTCTCCGTCAGGCACAGGTACAGACACATCATAGGCCGATTTGCTGTTATTCATCCGGGGCAGGAAGAACTCTTCCTTTTGTGTGTCGGGATTGATCTTTGAAAGCTGATAATAATACCCGCTCTTACCGGTCGTATCAATACCGGCTGCCTGTAGCAGTGTTCCCATCTGGATCACAACAGCAGAGAACCCCCAGAATTTATTCTGAATAAAAACGGGCAATCGTCCCACTACGCCAAGACCTCCCTGTTTCAGTTCAAAAGGTCCGGCAAAAAAAAGCTGGCGAAGTGCCAGGGCTTTCAGTGCTTCCTTATTACGGGTGGAGTCGCTCAGTACATCGTAGCCAAGTACTGCTCTGTTGGGTTCAAGCGGGTATACATACCGGATGACGCCCTGCGGAGCCAGTTGCAGCGCATCAATGTATTTGTTTTGCCGGAGTACACGGTAAGCTACTGAATCGAAATTGACCGGTATGCCCTGTTCATTGATGGTAAGTTCCATGACCTGCGTTGCCGAGAGGCTGTACTGCAGGGCCTGCTGCAGACGGCTGCGCACAATTTCGGCAGCAGTATAGAGGTTGCGGTCTTCTTCATTTTTGCGGAGGCGGTAATCGAGGTAGATGAGTATAAAACAAACGCAGGCCACCAGTATAGCCGTCAGCACTCCGGTGAGCAGCGAACTGCTCAGGGGCTTACTCTTTGGAGGATATGTAGGGGGCAGCTGCGTCATAACCATCTTTCACTGTCAGCAGGAACGCCTTATTGCAGTTCCTGATCTAATGTACAAAATAAGTCCCGCTGTAGACACAGCAGGACTTCATTAATGGTTCTGATTAAGAACTTCAACTATTTATAACTGGCCGTGGTGGCGGGGTCGATAGCTGCAGTAGCTTTTTCGGCCTTCCACTCGGTTTTCTTTGTTTCCTGTTTGGCCGAGGCCTCAGATTTACTGTCAATCTGGGCCAGGGTGGGGGCAATAACCAGTGATACGATCGACATCAGTTTGATCAGAATGTTCATAGAAGGACCTGAAGTATCCTTAAACGGATCGCCTACAGTATCACCTGTTACAGAAGCCTTATGTGGTTCTGATTTCTTGTAATAGGTTTCACCATTAATTTCCACACCTTTTTCAAATGATTTTTTAGCATTATCCCATGCACCACCGGCATTATTCTGGAACATACCCATCAGTACACCGCTCACGGTAGCACCAGCCAGGAATCCTCCGAGGGCTTCAGCACCCAGGCCAGGCATAAAGCCAATGATAAGGGGGGAAATGATGGCGATAGCGCCAGGCAGCATCATCTTTTTGATAGAAGCGTCAGTAGAGATAGCCACACATTTATCGTACTCGGGTTTGCCAGTACCTTCCATGATGCCGGGAATACTTTTAAACTGACGGCGTACTTCCTCTACCATGGCCATGGCAGCCTGTCCTACAGCGCGGATAGCCAGTGAAGAGAAGATAAAGGGAATCATAGCGCCTACAAAAAGACAGGCCAGTACATTTGCTTTATAGATATCGATACCTGTAATACCAGCTACACCCACAAAGGCAGCAAACAGCGCCAGGGCGGTGAGGGCAGCAGAGGCGATGGCAAAACCTTTACCGGTAGCGGCAGTTGTATTACCAACAGCATCCAGTACGTCTGTTTTTTCGCGTACATCTTTGGGCAATTCGCTCATTTCGGCAATACCACCGGCATTATCGGCGATAGGACCAAAGGCGTCAATAGCCAGTTGCATGGCAGTTGTTGCCATCATACCGGCAGCAGCGATAGCCACACCATAAAGGCCGGCACACTCATAAGAACCCCAGATACCACCAGCCAGTACGATAATGGGCAGGAAGGTAGATTCCATACCGATCGCCAATCCACCAATTACGTTAGTAGCATGACCGGTAGAAGATTGTTTGATGATGCTCAGCACAGGGCGTTTACCCATGGCTGTATAATATTCAGTGATGATGCTCATAAGGGCACCTACCAGCAGACCTACGCCAATAGCTCCGAGCACACCCCACTTAGTAAATATGGTGCCACGGAGAATCATCTCTTCGGGCAGCAGCCAGGATACGAGTCCGGCAGCAGCAATAGCAGTGAGTACAATGGAACCCCAGTTACCCATATTGAGGGCTTTCTGTACAGTGTTGGTATTGATACCTGCAGCATCGCTGATGCGTACAAAAAAAGTACCGATGATAGAGAAAAGAATACCAACGCCGGCTATCAGCATGGGCAATACTACGGGTGAAAAACCACCCAGCGTATCGGCATCGAGTACCTGTGTCTGCTGACCCAGTACGATCGTGGCGAGAACGGTAGCCACATAAGAACCAAACAGGTCGGCACCCATACCAGCTACATCACCTACGTTGTCGCCCACGTTGTCTGCAATAGTAGCAGGGTTGCGGGGATCGTCTTCGGGAATACCGGCTTCTACTTTACCTACCAGGTCGGCACCTACGTCGGCCGCTTTTGTATAAATACCGCCACCCACACGGGCAAAAAGAGCAATAGATTCAGCACCCAGCGAAAAACCGGTCAGTACTTCAATCGTACGGAGCATTTCATCGCTGTTGAGTGCAGCATCGGGAGCAAAGTATTGTTTGAGGACAATGTAAAGACCACCCAGACCCATTACGGCCAGACCGGCTACACCCACACCCATTACAGCACCGCCAGTGAAAGACACGTTAAGTGCCTTGCTAAGGCTGGTACGGGCCGCCTGCGCTGTACGTACATTGGCCTTGGTAGCGGCTTTCATCCCAATGAAGCCGGCCAGGGCGCTCAGTACCGCACCAATTACAAAGGCAACGGCAATAGCCCAGTGAGAGTGGGGGTTTGATTGAGACATTACTGCCAGCAGAATGCCTACAATAACCACGAAATAACCCAGGATCTTCCATTCCGCTTTCAGGAAGGCCATCGCACCTTCAGCAATGTAATTGCTGATCTCTTTCATACGATCATTTCCCGCATCCTGCCGGGAAACCCAATTGAATTTAAGCCAGGTGTAAAGGAGACCAATAAGCCCCATTAAGGGAACGAGATAGATCAATTTGTCCATAAAGATTTTCTTCTTAATAAAAAATTAAAAGGACGGCAAAGATAGGGGATGAATAGCAATACTGCAAGAACTGTAAAATAGCTGATAATCAGTGGACAGTGGACAGTTGACAGTTGACAGTGGACAGTGGACAGTTGACAGTTGACAGTGGACAGTTGACAGTGGACAGATGTACATTCCTACACATCAGCACATTTTCTCCTATCATCTTCAAATCTTCAAATTTTCAAATCAGCACATCAGCACATTAACATATCAGCACATCAGCACATTAGCATATCAGCACATTAGCATATCAGCACATTTCCCTTCAAACCCGTTTTCCGCCTTTTACCTCCACTTAAAACTTATTACTTATAACTTGCTGTCGGCTTTCCACTAATTGGGCTTGCCTGACAATTACAATCAATTCCCACTGGTTTGAGGCGTTCCGTTTTTTGAAGTGCCTGCTCGAGCTGCTGAAGCGTTGTATCGGCCTGGCGGATGGCGCCGGCATTTTTTGTATCACTGAGTGTTATCTGCAGATCTTTTAATGGCAAAGCTTTAATAGCCGCTTCAAATTCCTGTTTTGTTCCGGCTTTCAACTCCAGCTCCAGTTGCTGGCTCGTACTGGTTGTAAAGCGTTGTATACCGAAATAGGCCGACTCTGCGGATTCGGCCATACCTATTATATAAGCCTGCGCTTCCTGCGGCAGAGGAATGCTGCCATCTTTTTTAAAAAAAGCCAGCCAGTCGGGATCCGCAGCGGAAGGCCCTGCCTCACCCAGTATATTCAATGAAGGAATGGCCAGGTATACCGTGGCCTTACTTTTATAACTGCCCTGCAGGCGTACGGTCAACTGACTTTCCTCTACACCTTTCACCATTTTTACCAGCATATCTATATTATACCAGCCAAAGGTTTCGATGGTAAACTGATAATAGCTGGCATTGATATTTTGCGGCGAGACCAGATCATCTATTGCAGGTAGAGTAGTACCGCCTCCCCAGGTAGGATCAGGAATACGCTCCACCAGGTTACCATTATCTGCCTGCAGATTTTTTCGGGTAGCTTTTACCTGATCAATAGATTGTGTTAACCGGTTTATTTCCTGCTGGTATGATGCGCAACTGTCTGCACTGCGTCTCAGTTGTTCCTGACGCGGAAGTGGTAAGGATAACCGGTCACTTTCGGTCTGGATATAACGAATCACAGCAGCATAGTCATTCATTTCCCCCGCACTATCACTAACCGGTAAAAGTTGTTGAATCTCCGGGCCAGATGAAGCGTATTGCGCTTGCAGATTACATTTATACGCGACAGCAGCGGGGTAATGATCCCGTAGTTGTACCAGTCTATCTTCATCATGCTTGCTGTTGGAAGTATCTTTATAGAAATTTTCTTCCCGTACAATATCTGCAGCCTGAATTGTATCGGGTTCCCGGAAATGATTATAATAAATATTGGTATTGGCCGATTCAACCGGAAATCGTTTGAGTAAATGCGCCAGATCTGGTCCGGTGCCTTCTTTTCCGATACTATGGCAGCTACTGCATTTTTGTTGAAATAAGGCGCGCCCTCTGTCATAGGCGGCTATCTGTGGATTGGCTGGCAGCGGTTGCGGATCGGTCCAGTTTACTGAACCATCCGTTTCTTCCACTCCTTTATATAATTGCATTTCCTTTTGGAGGTTGGCAGCGGGCAGGGCGACTTTGATAGGCCTGGTGATACGTACCGAACGGCCGGCTGCTGCATTGATATAGATCATACCGCCACTGGATAGCGCTTCTCCGTTGCTGGAAGTGACGAGTCCGGCCATAAGCATCTGTTGCAGGGTGAGGGCTTCTCTGATTTCCAGCATTACAGGGCCTGTACCGTCTGCCTGCAGGGCACCCGCCGGTATCTGTATAACAGCCCCGCCCGGCGTACGCAAAGTGGTGTCGTTAGCAACATTGACGCTAAATTGTAATGTGGGCAGGAGTGACGTATCGCCGATTAAAGGGGTATTGGAAGATTTGCAGGAAAATAAAAGGCAGAGTAGTACAGCCGGCAGGAGAAAGCGCATATGGGTAAAGGTTTAAGGTAAAAGGCTCAATGGTTAATATCCCTGAGTAAGAAAGGTAACCCAATCAGCCAACCTGAATTGAGCGAAAGGCACTCCCCAGGTGAGCAATAATATCGCCGGCTATCATGGCTTCCATGGAAAGCATATTTGCGGCTATATCGCCTGCAGCTCCATGCAGAAATACACCCAGCAGGGCGGCTTCTACCGGGCTATAGCCCTGCGCCAGCAGTCCGGTGAGTATACCGGTGAGCACATCACCACTGCCTGCTGTGGCCATACCGGCATTGCCGGAGCTATTGAAAAAGCCTTTGCCATCGGGTGTGGCAATGAATGTATGGTGGCCTTTCAGCACAATCACGACCCGCCATTCGGCAGCCATCGCCAGCGCTCGTTCTATGCGTTCAAACTCGTTGGCCGTGCTGCCAAAAAGCCGTTCAAATTCTTTGGGATGCGGGGTGAGTATAGCTCCTGAAGGCAGTAAACGCAACAGGTCTTTCTGTTGCGACAATATATTAAGTGCATCAGCATCCAGTACCAGCGGACCACGATACGCATCGAGCAATTCCCGAAGTAAGACTCTTGTTTCGCTGGCCTGCCCCAGTCCGGGTCCGATGCCTACTGTATCAAAACGGGTAAGATCGGTTTCGAGTTTGGTACAGAATGATGAATTGTAATCGGTCAGCACCATTGCCTCGGGCAGCGTAGACTGTAAAATAGAATAACTGCTTTGAGGAATATGACAGGTAAGCAGGCCGGCTCCGCTGCGCAAAACGGCCTTTCCACTCAATACGGCTGCACCTGTTTTACCATAGCTGCCCGCAATGAGCAGGGCATGTCCAAAATTGCCTTTATGGCCAAATGCATTGCGGGGACGGTAAATGCTGCGGGCAATATTGATATCCAGGTAATCGAACCGGCTAAAAAGCAATTGCCCAAAATCGGGATGCAGGCCTATGTCGAGAATATGAACCTGGCCAATGCTATCTGCATTCTCGGCCATCATAAAAGCAAGCTTCATACACTGGAAACTGAGTGTATGTGTAGCTTTTACAATCGTTTGGCCTACAGAAGACTGATCGGCAAACAATCCGCTGGGAATATCGATAGAGACAACCATACGGTCAAGTTGATTGATATGTGTGACCAGTGCAGCGGTTACGCCTTCCAGGCCACGGCTGAGCCCGGTACCAAATAGTGCATCGATGACCAGTTCATCGGGACCCAGTTGCGGAAAATGATTTTCGTCCTGTATAAAACGGATATCGGTTATGCCCTGCTGGTGCAGCCGGGCCAGGTTAATTTGAAAATCGTCTGTGCCTTTATGACCAAATTCGAGAATATGAACGACTGCTTTAACTCCCTGCATAGCCAGTAAACGGGCAATAGCCAGGCCATCGCCGCCATTATTTCCCTTACCGCAAAAGATATGAACAGACCCCTGTGCGAGTGCATTATCCTGCAGCCACTTTACACAGCTTTCTGCCGCACGTTCCATCAGGTCAATAGAGGCGATCGGCTCGTGCTGAATGGTATACTGATCCCATTCACGGATATAAGCAGCATTCAGAATTTTCATTGCTTAAAGGTAGGAAATCCAGGGAAGCAATGGTGGACGCTTAAGGGGTAAAGGCTTAACGTTTACCTGCCGATTCCGGGCTGCCATCATCTTCATCGGCCGTGTCTGTATCCCGATAGTGACCAAACAGGTCATAAGAATTCGTAGCCGATGAATAGATATTCCTGTTGAACTTATTGCCGAGAATCACGATCGTTACCTGCTCATCGGTAAGTCGGGCAAATGCCGCATTAAATCCATGCCAGCGGCCAAAATGATAAATCACTCTTTTGCCATTGGGGAAATTGAGCATGCGGAAACCCAGTCCATAGTTGTGAATGGAAGGTCGTTCATTGCTGTATGGACTAAAGGCGGAGTCGAGCAGGGCTTTACTCACCAGTTGTTCCGTGTAAAGTGCCTGATCCCATTTAAGCAGATCGCGGGGTGTGGAGTAAATATTTTTATCGCCATAAGTGCCTTCGAAAATATCATTGGCCCATACGGTTCCATTCGGGTTAAATGAGGGATAAACAGCGGTACTGTCGCTCGCTCTGAATACGAAACTGTGGTCCATTTTAAGCGGGCCAAAAATGGTTTGGCGGATATAGTCCGGATAACTAACACCTGTTATCTTTTCTATAATAAGTGCCAGCATGACGAAATTGGTATTACAGTAGCTGAACTTACGGTCGGGGCTGGCAGTGCGTACCGGTTTTTCCGTATAGAGGTAGCGGAGTACATCTTCGTTGGTTACATAAGCATCCGACTTCCAGTTTTTTGGTGTAATAAAATACAGGTAGTTGGGCAGACCGCTGCGATGGTTGAGCAGCATTTTGACGGTAATGCCGGGATAGGGCAGGCCTGGAAAAAAATGCTGAATAGAATCTTCCAGCGATAACTTTCCTTCCTGTACCAGGTGCAGGATCGCGACTCCTGTAAAGGTTTTGGTAGTGGAGGCTATATGAAATGAAGTGCTATCGGTGATGGCAATACGTTTACGGGAGTCGGCAAAGCCCTGGTAATCTTCATATACAATCTCTCCGTTTTTGGCTACCAGCATACCGCCACTAAACCCGCGGCGGAGCAGCATGGAGTCGAAGTATCCCGAAACAAGCCGGTAATAATGCCGGAAAGCGGCCTTATCAAGTTTGGCAGGAGTATTGGGATAATAATTCAGTGAATCTTCTGCTACAGGTTTTTCTGTTTTGGATGCAGCTTCTTTACAGCCATATAACAGCAATCCAAGGGCCAGTATAGTCAACCAATTTTTCAATAGAATTCTTTTAGCAAAAATAGCGTTCGTTCGTAGTGTACAGATTATCAACTTTTCCCCAATTGCTAATTTATCTTAATAACGACGGGGTTATATTTGCAGTATGGCAAGCACCGAAAAAACGAGTTACCCCAAAGAAAAAATACGTGTTCTCTTTCTCGAAAATATCAGCGACCTCGCCGTTAAAAGTTTTCAGCAACAGGGATATGTAAAAGTAGAAAAAATCAGCAAAGCTCTTACCGAAGATGAACTGGTAAAAGAGATAAAGGATGTACATATTCTGGGCATCCGTTCCAAAACGCAGATCACTGCACGTGTGCTGGAAGCTGCTACGAAGCTGCAGGCCATTGGTTGCTTCTGCATTGGCGTAAACCAGGTAGATCTGAAAGCAGCCACCCGCAAAGGAGTGGTAGTGTTTAATGCGCCCTATTCCAATACACGTTCCGTTGCCGAACTGGTAATCGGTCTCGCCATTATGCTTATTCGTCGTATACCCGATAAGAATAAAGCAGCTCATGAAGGTATCTGGATGAAAGATGCCAAAGGAAGCTTTGAACTCCGTGGCAAAACGCTGGGCATTATTGGTTATGGCAATATCGGCTCGCAGGTAAGTGTGCTGGCTGAAGCGCTTGGCATGAAAGTGATCTTCTATGATGTGGAAACCAAATTGCCTTTGGGTAATGCAGCGGATGGAAAAACACTCAAAGAAGTACTGGGTAAAGCAGATGTGATCACGCTGCACGTGCCCGAGACTGCGCAAACCAAAAATATCATTAATAAGACCACGCTCAAATATGTGAAGAAAGGCGCTATCCTCATCAATTATGCCCGTGGCGAAGTAGTGGATCTCGATGCATTGCGCAAAGCAATCGTGGATGGACAAATAGGCGGCGCTGCTATTGATGTTTTTCCCTGGGAGCCCGAGAAGAATGGCGACCGTTTTCAGTCACCTCTGCAGGATCTGCCCAATGTGATCCTGACCCCGCATATTGGCGGCTCTACCGAAGAAGCGCAGCAGAATATTGGCCAGGATGTGAGCGTCAAACTGCTTAACTATCTCGAAAAAGGAATCACTTTCGGTTCGCATACCGTACCTGCACTGGCACTGCCACCGCAGGAAGGATCGCACCGCATCTTGCATATTCACCGCAACGTACCCGGTGTACTGAGTGCTATCAATACGCAACTCTCCAAACATAATATCAATATAGTAGGGCAGTACCTCAAAACCAATGATGAAATTGGCTATGTAGTGCTGGACGTAGATAAAAAACTGTCAGCACAGGCGCAGCAGTTACTGCGAGCGGTAAAAGAAACCATCAAAGTGCGGCTACTTTATTAAGGTGTAGTAGTTTGTTGATTATTAATCTATAAGGGCCGATAAAGCTTCTTTTTTTAAAAAAAAGAACAATCTGTTTACTTTTGTGATGTAACAGAGCGTTTCGGACGTCTGGGCGACAGCTAGAAATAGTTATTACGTTCCCCTGTTATAACAGAATTAAAGTAATTTATTACTGGCCGGTGTATTTATACACTGGCTTTTTTTATGCTTTGCATACATTGTAGCAAATTCAAGTTTTGAGTCGCCTCCATTAGTTCTAAGCTTCATGGCTACGTAATAGTCAACATCATTTATCTGTTTAATAAAAAGCAGGCCTTTGCACCCTCTGTTTTCATGTCCTTTCTCAACCCGATCATAATTCGCGATGATTGTTGGGATCAATTCAAAGTCGGATACTGTTAATCCCTTTTGTCCGCGTTGTTTTTCTAACTGATCATTCCCATGCTGTTTAATGGCATGGCTGATTCCACTTGACGTTATTAAACGCTTAGCGCCTTTGATGTTAACGCCGGTTTCCATATTGATTTTCTGGGCAACAAAGTTTGGAAAGCAACCAAATTCGAGCGTTTCATTTTCTACTAATCCCTGATGTGCAGCTGCAAATAATCCGGCAATTTTTGACACCTGGTAAGATTTTGACGTGAATAATTCTTACTGCAGGTAAGGGCTGCCAGTTTTGGGTAGAAATGTTACAATTTTTGCTGGATGCTGCCAGGTTTTGTGTGTTTAATCTCAGTTTTTCGGCATGGTATTGCCATTTAAACTTTTCCAGCACAATGTTTGAATTCGCTTATTGTGGGGAAACGGTAATCCTTTTACCGGTGAGTCAGGAAATGTTGCCCCCGGTGTTTGTTTCGAAAACCGGAATATATTTCTAATATTTTCAAAAAATATTGAAAATTGTGTAAATTTGTGTCATCAAATTAATCACCCATGAAAGTTGTAATAGTAGGGGCGGGTTTTGGGGGACTGAAACTGGCCCGGCGGCTCAATAACAAGGCAGGATTTGAAGTGGTGTTGGTAGATAAGTTTAATTATCATCAGTTTCAACCATTGTTTTACCAGGTAGCTACAGCGGGACTGGATGCCAGCAATATTTCTTTCCCTTTACGCAAAGTATTTCAACGCAGTAATAATGTACGCATCCGGCTGGCTGAATTAAAAGAGGTGGTACCGGCAGAAAAGAAGATCATTACGGATGCAGAAGAGATCGGGTATGATGTACTCGTGCTGGCCACCGGTGCAGGCACCAATTTTTTCGGCAATAAGGATCTGGAAGCGCATGCTTTTCCCATGAAATCAACAGTTGAAGCGCTGCAACTGCGGTATCGTCTTTTGCAAAACCTTGAAGAGTCGCTTACAATTACCGATCAGGATGAATTGCAAAGGCGCATGAATATTGTGATAGTGGGCGGTGGTCCTACAGGTGTGGAAGTAGCCGGTGCCTTATCGGAAATGAAAAAATATGTATTACCCAAGGAATATCCGGAGCTTGATTTTTCGCGGATGCAGATATTTCTGCTCGAAGGAGCTGGCAAGACACTCGCTACCATGAGTCAGCAATCATCGGCAAAATCACAAAAATATCTCGGGCGCCTGGGTGTAAATGTGATGACGGGAGCGTTGGTAAAGGAATATGATGGCCGGGATATCCGGTTGCAGGATGGGCGCAGTATTGCCGCACATACGGTGATATGGGCCGCAGGCATACGGGGTAATCTGCCTGCGGGCATTGACCCGGCCCTTGTTGCGCGCGGCAACCGTATCCGCACCAACAGGTATTGCCAGGTAGAAGGCTGGGACGATGTGTATGTTATCGGTGACCTGGCTTATATGGAAACACCAGAGTATCCCAATGGTCACCCCCAGGTGGCGCCAGTGGCTATGCAGCAGGCGGCCCTGGTAGGTGATAACCTGGTAAAACTGGAACGGAAATCGCCTGCGCGCAGCCTGCAGCAGTTTACCTATCACGACAAAGGCAGTATGGCTACGGTTGGGCGCAACCTGGCAGTGGTGGATATTCCCAAACCCAAATTGCATTTTGGCGGTTTCTTTGCCTGGACAATCTGGATGGGGCTGCACCTGATGATGATACTGGGGGTGAAGAACCGGTTCTTTGTATTTGTAAACTGGCTGTATAACTATTTTACCTACGATCAAAACCTGCGGTTGATATTCCGCGAGTTTGACCGGGATAATAATAAAGCCAGCAAGAGCGAAGTACAACCCACTTCTGTCGGTGCTTAATCAGCAATTCGTCTCATCTTTATTGAAATGTACCGGTAGCTGGAGGTACTATTTTTATATGATCAATTTTTTTCTGTTCAATAGCTTTCTGTATTTGTGGAAGGCTGCCCGGCTGTAATGTAATTGTAGTATGACATCTTCCTGTTGTTTTGAATTCGCTCAGGCTGTAAAGGAATGCATTGTTTTCGTCGCTGGAAAGAACCAGTAAAATGACCCGTTGATCAAGCGGGAGCAGCGGGTCATTTTCAAAAGTGAGTATATCATTGTCTAACTCATCGGTTTGGATGAGCACTTTACTTTCCGGTAGTAGAAAGAATCCGATAGCATTGCCGATTTCTTTATTTGTAATTTTTATCCTGATATCCTGTTTGGCGAGAAAGGGGATATTTTCTTTTAGAAACAGATCAATATTATACCATCCTTCACTGGTTATTTCAAAATCATAAGTGGCATATTCTGTTGTAGGTGAAACTATTATTTCCCGATCCTGCAGAACTGTGTTGTTGTCAGTAGGTGTCATAGTAATGCTGGTATCCATACGCCAGTTGGACTGCCGCCACTTATTATTGGCAATTCCTTCTTCTATTCCTGCGGCATTCAGGTAATCAAGCAGGCAGGCCAGCATTTTATCCGACAGGTCCGGAAAGGAAGTCATGACGGAGCCAAATTTTGCTTTAAGACCAATTAGGTAAGGATTAGTGTTTACTACAGCACTTGCATTGCGGATAAAATAAGCGAAACTGTCCGGATTACTCCAGGGCCCGCGTGCGCCTACCTGTGCAAGCGCTGGACCTGTACCATCCTTTAAAAGATTGTGGCAGGGCGTACATTTGCTGCGAAAAAACATGCGTGCTTCAGGGAGGCAGGCGCTGTCGACAGAAGGATAGGAAAGAGGTCGCGGATTCTGCCAGTCGATGACTCCGGCGTCGTTTATTTCACCTTTAAACAACTGCATATTGGCTACAGTCTGCTGGCGGGGTATCTTGATTTCAATAGGCTTAAGAATAGTTGCATCCTGCGCTTCAAAGTAAATCATTCCATCGCTTGATAATAGCTCATTTCCTGATCTGGTCACAAGTCCGGCTGTCAAAATCTCGCCGGCGGTAATGGCTTCCCGAACTCTTATAACAGCAGACCCTTTACCCGAAATGCTACCTGCCTTAATATGAATTTGAGCTGCATGAATGGTTTTTACTACGGTATCTGCCTGTGGATTTATTATGAATTCCTGAAGAGGCAGGTTATCGGGCGAAAACATGGAGAAGAAGCGGGTGTCCTGGTTTTTACAGGCACTAAGGCAGGTCAGAACTGCCAGGCATACAAATAAAGAACGCATAAGCAATCCGTTTTAATGGTTTGCCTGCACTAAAACGAGCCAGGAGAATTTAAGTTCTTTATCAGAAAAAATAATTATTTCAAAAAAAAATGAAAATAAGATCAGGCGAGGCGAGCCAGTATTTTACGCCCGCGCGAACGGAATGCTGCTGACTCCTGGTCCCAACGTTCTTCTATTATACGGCGCAATTCACCGGCAATGTCGGGATACTGCCTGCTCATGCGCTCGAGTATGGTCAGTGAAAAAGCTTTTACCGCAGCTTTTTCCTGCGGGTCACAGATATAATCAAAACAGTAGTTCATGAGTTTGCCCTGCAGGCGAACAGGCACATCTATATCCTGCAGCAATCGCACAGCATTGCGTCTGACAGCCGGGGGCATATCATCTTTTTCCATTTGGCGGATGAGGGCCGTAAGATGTGGCCTGATCAGTTGCGGATGTTGCTGCACCGCATAACTTAACGGCCAGGCAGATCGTTGTATCACCCGCTCCGTACCGGTCATAAACAGGTTGAATAATTCATTAAACCTTTGCTGCGAGTTTCCCACCCATTGTACAATCTTCATACAATTGGCACGGGAGTGTTCTTTTTCTATCTGGTCGATCAGTTTCATGCTCATTGAAAATATCTGCAATAACCGGTATTATTTTAAACAGCATATTACATATTAATAATGACTGTTAGTCATACATCGATTGCTGGTTTGGCTGACGTGCCGGAATGGGCAGGTTTTGTTTAAAAGTCTTATTAATGCCTTCAATAAAATGCGTGGCCAGTAAGGGCGATTCCAGTTCTATATTTTGATGCACGAAGAAGTAAAGCTTCTGCAATCCGTCTTTTCGCCATTTCTTTATTCTTGTCAGCCAGTCATTGAGACGGGCTTTATCGCTGGGGTGATTTGCACCTACATACCTTACAAATGCCACAGGACTGGTAAGGCGCATGTGTAGCATATCGCGCCGGCCGGCGGTATCCACAATGATATTGGCCATACCCAGTTTCTCCAGCAGATCGCCATAGGCCTTACTCACTTTCTTATCCGAAAACCATTCCTCATTTCTTACTTCCACCGCCAGAGGTATCTCTGATGGAAAATTTTCCAGCACATGTTTGAGCCGGTCAAAATCGCGGGGTTTGAAATTGTCGTGCAACTGAAGGAAAGCCATACCCAACTTGTGTTCAAAATTGCTGACCGCATTACAGAATTCACTAATGGGATCTTCCACGTCAATCAATCGTTTAAAATGACTGATCGTATTGGTGAGTTTGGGAAAGAAACGGAAATTATCGGGTGTCTTGTTTTTCCAGGTTTCCACCTGTTGCCAGGAGGGCATACCATAAAAGGTTGCATTTAACTCAATACTGTTGAATTGAGTGGAGTAGTAAGCCAGTTCATCTTTTGTGCCTTTGGGATAAAAGCCTTTGAGATCGGTCTTATTCCATTTTGCACAGCCTACACATACCTCAAATTGCTCTTTATTTTTACCTGCTTTAAGTACACGTGCTGTATCGGGAGAATCTTTGGGTAATGAAAAATCAACCTTACCGGGATCAGCTACTTTTCCGAATTGCATAGTATACTATTTGTATAACAAATTAGGATAAAAGAAGCGTTTGACCGGAAAAAAATATGGGCTGATTAGATTTGAAGATGGGGAGACAATGTGCTAATATGCTGATGTGCTAATGGGATTAGAAGATGGCTGGTACCCGGAGAAAGTATATATGCTAAAAATAGGGTCTGAAAATCAGAATTGCACTGTTGTTTGTGGACGGTGCTAAATAGTTTCAGCGCCTTATAAGCATATAAGCTTTATTGCGATGTGGGAATGTTTTCCCTCTTTCCGGTCAGAAATCAAATCTTTAGGCAAGTCGGCTATTGATTCATCTCGCCATTAGCACATCAGCACATCAGTATATTCATTCTGACAGCGCTTCATACTCTTCATTGCTGAGGCTGATACCTGCTGCTGCCATATTTTCCTTTAAATGTGTAATAGATTTGGTGCCGGGTATAAGCAGGATGTTGGCTGACCGGCGCAATAGCCAGGCCAGTGCAATCTGCGCTGTAGTGGCATTATGTGCTTTTGCAATAGCGTTGATCTTGTCGCTTAATTTATCCGGACCGGATGCCAGCGGATACCAGGGAATAAAAGCGATGTTGTGCTGTGCAGTATAATCAAGCACATCTTCCCATTTACGCTGTGCCAGGTTATACAGATTCTGGACAGATACAATGGGAATTATTTTCTGTGCGCGTTCAATTTCTTCGATACCCACTTCAGATAATCCCACGTGTTTGATCTTTCCGGCCTTTACTGCGGCTGCAACGGGTGCCAGCGTCTCTTCAATAGAAAAACGCGGATCAACACGGTGCAGCTGCCAGAGCTGGATTTGTTTTTTGCCCAGTCGCTTGAGACTGCCCTCGATGGTCTGTGCAATGTAGGCAGGATCACCATTTACCGGCCATTGATTGGGACCTGTGCGGGTAAGGCCACCCTTGGTAGCAATTACGAGTTGATCATACTGGTCGCTGAGTGCATCATGTATCAGCACTTCGTTGGTATGCGGACCATATGAATCTGCCGTGTCGATGAAATTGACACCGAGCTTTACGGTTTCCTGTAAAACGTTCAGCGCATTGGCGCGGTCTGCTGCTTCTCCCCATACCCCGGCACCAGTGAGCTGCATTGCTCCATAGCCCAGCCGGTTGATAGTGTATTCGCCAGCCAGATTATAAGTCAGCGAAACGGTATTTGTTGAGCTCATATATTCAGATTTTATTTATTAAACTACCATTAATGCTCTGGTTGAATCTGCACCGTCTGTCCGTTGCGGATTTCTTCAGAAGCTTTTTTTATCAGTGTGTCCTGTGGCGTCACTGCTCCCGTTATTTCGGTACGCTCACCATTGCTGGTGCCGGTGGCAATGGGTACCCATTCTGCTTTGCCATCTTTTACACGGATCACGAATACGCCCAGCGTTGAATTGAGAATGGCAGTGCCGGGGACATTGACAGTACCTGCACCACTTTGCAAGGGCAGCACGATTTCAGCAACCATGCCAGGCAGTAATTTTTTATCATTATTCACTACATCCATTTCCACACGTTGCGAACGCAGTCGATTGTCGAGCGCACCTGCTGCTCTGGCAATGCGGGCAGTAAATGTATCGCCGGGTAGGGATTGAACGGTAAATCTCACTTCCCCGTTTCTGTCCAGGCTACCGGTATAGGATTCGGGCACACTCACCACCAGCCGCAGTTTCTTTTGCTCTACCAGCGTGAAGATGGGCTGCTCAGATCCTTTTCCTGTTGGTCCCACATAGGCGCCGGCACTTACGTTCCTCGCAGAAATGATGCCACTGAAGGGAGCCCGTATCTGCAGATAATTACGGGTATCTGTCACTTCGCGATAGGTAGCACGTGCAGCTTCCAGTTGTGCCAGATCCGATTGCTGGCGCGCATTGGCCAGTTCCAGATCATTGGGCGAAATGGTACCCGGCGTTTTGCTGGTTTGCAACAGGCGGTCATAAGTTGCTTTACTGGCTATATATAATGCTTCCTGCGATTTGAGTCGTGACGCAGCTGCATTTTGTTGGGCATTTAACTCCGGCGCTTCCAGTGTAGCCAGCAGCTGACCGGCCTGTACTTCACTGCCTACATCTGCATACAACCTGCTCACAAAGCTGCTTACCTTGGCATACAAATCTACCTGCTGCCAGGCCTGCACTTCACCCGGTATGCGCACGGTGGCCGAAAGTTTTCCTTCCTGTGGCAGAATAGCCGGGATACCAGCAGGAGCAGCTGTAGTCTTTTTTATATTTTTTTCCGTTGCCTCTGATTCATCACAGGCTGTGAGCGCTGCAGCTACTGCTGCCAGCATTAGTACATAAAACGTATAAGTTGAGAAACGGTTCATTTTTTATCTGCTTATAAATGAGTAGATGGTTTAGGTGTGCTGCCGGCATCTGCCAGTCCGGGAATATAATGGGTGCTTTCTTCATCTTCGGGATCCAGCGACAGGCTCTGTGTAGAAGCTTTACCCTGTCCCCAGGCAAATGCCAGCGGTAGAATAAACAGGGCGGCAAAAGTGGAGGCAATCAATCCGCCGATTACGGCACGTCCCAGCGGCGATGACTGATCGCCTGCTTCACCCATACCCAGTGCCATCGGTATCATACCCACCACCATGGCCAGTGCCGTCATGACGATGGGACGCATCCGCAGGGCAGCTGCTTCACGTGCCGATAATAGGGCATTGCCATTATGCTTACGCAACTGCTCTGCATTGGTGATGAGCAGTACGGCATTCGAGATGGAAACGCCTACCGACATGATCATGCCCATATAAGATTGCAGGTTGAGGGTAGATCCACAGCATATCAGCAGGGCCAGTGAACCCAGTAATACAGCAGGCACGGTTACGAGTACAATACCGGATACTTTGAATGACTGGAAGTTGGCTGCGAGCATCAGGAAGATCACTACTACAGCTATTAGCAATCCGCTTTGCAGACTGCTGAGTGTATCTGTAAGTGTATTACTCAGGCCAATCAGCTCCACATTCAGGCCGCGTGGTAATTCTCCCAGGTTTTTAATTGCTTTTTGTACATCGCCGGCCGCCGTGCCCAGATCCTGGTGATTGAGATTGGCCGTGACGGTGAGCATGGGGATAGCCCCGAGGTTATCGGTTTCGCCATAAGTATAGCCTTCGCTGATGCTGGCCACATCGCTTAGCGATGGACGAATGTTATTACGCAGCAGGGGAATGGCGCCAATTTCTTCTTTACTGTTCATTTTGTTTTCAGGTATCTGCACCTGCACATTATAACTGTACCCGGCAGCTTCATCGGTCCAGATATTCTTTTCTGTATAACGCGATGAAGAAGTGGAGGCCACCAGCGACCGCGATACATCATACATATCCACACCCAGCTGTGCGGCCCTGATCCGGTCTACATTGATATTGATGGCAGGATAGCGGATCGATTGACCAATCTGCACATCGCGCAGGTAGGCGATTTTCTTAAGCTCATCGACCATCTTTTTGGCGTAAGTTTCGTTGACTGATTTATTACGGCCCGAAAAACGAACTTCTACCGGTGTGGGCGAACCCTGACTCAGAATCTTATCTGTAAGCTCAATAGGTTCAAACGATAAGCGCATAGATGGATTAATACTACCGGCCTTTTCCCTGATCTGATCTTTGAGGTCATCGAGGTCGGTATGATAGCCTTCTTTTAAAGCCACCTGCAATACCGATTCATGTGAGCCTGCCATCCAAAGATAAATAGGGCTGATAGAAAAGAGCCCCGGATGATTGCCCACATAAGCCGATGTGATAGATACATTTTCTTTACCCACTACTTCTTCAATACCATTGAGCAGTTTGAGCGTTTCCAGCTCAGTTTCTTCAATACGTGTGCCATCGGGTACACGCATACGCACCTGAAACTGGCTTCCGTTGACCTGTGGCAACACATCGCGCCCGATGGAGTTGAATAGCCAGGCGGCAAGTCCTGCTGTAACGAGTATATAACCGGTTACAATAATTTTTTTGTAAGGCATCATCCGGTTGATGAAGCGGAGATAACGTGCCCGCAGGCGTTCAAACCAGCTTACTTTCCCATCGCGGTTGCTATCATCGCGCTGCAGCAGAATTTCTTTCTGGCCCCAGGTATTATGTTCATCGCTGAGGCCGGCAGCCTGCAGGGTTTCGGCATCCGTTAATTCGTGTCCGTCTTTTGCCTTATGCTTTTTTACTTTCATGAGCCAGTTGGCCATGATGGGTACAAAGGTCTGTGCCAGGAAATAAGAAACAATCATGCTGAAGCCTATTGACAGGGCCAGTGGCAGAAACAATGATCCCGGAATACCACCCATCGTAAAGGCAGGTGCAAATACCGCGAGGATACAAAAAAGGATCAGCAGTTTGGGGAAAGCAATTTCCTTACAGGCATCCCAAATGGCGAGCGCCTTCGGTTTGCCCATATCAAGATGCTGGTGAATATTTTCTATGGTCACCGTACTTTCATCGACCAGGATACCTATCGCGAGAGCGAGTCCGCTCAACGTCATAATGTTGATGGTCTGCCCAAAAAGACTCAGAAAGAGTATGGCCGAAATGATGGATGCAGGAATGGTAAGGATAACAATGAGTGCTCCCCGCATATCTGCCAGAAATAATAATACCATCAGGCCGGTAAGTATAGCGCCGATCACCCCTTCACTCATCAGGCTCTTCACCGAATTGATCACATAGGTTGACTGGTCAAATTCATAACTCACTTTTACATCTTCGGGCAGGTTGGTTTGAATACGGGGCAGGGCTTTTTTCAGGTTTTGAACCACCTCCCAGGTAGAGGCATCTGCATTTTTGGCAATACTGAGATAAACAGATCGCCGCCCATTGACCAGCGCATAACCGGCTGTCATATCTGCTCCGTCACTTACCGTTGCAACATCGCGCAGGTAAAGGTTTTGAACTCCTCCTTTAAAAAGCGGAATATTCTCAAAATCCTTTACCGTTTTGACCGTTGTATTGGTAGGGGTGATATAGTATTTATCTCCAATGCGCACATTACCCGAAGGAGCGGTGAGGTTATTGAACCGCAACGCTTCTACCAGCTGATCAGGAGTGAGATTATGCTGGCGCAAAAGAGATGGGTTAGCGTTTACAACAACAGTGCGCACATTGCCTCCAAAAGGTGGGGAGGAAACGATACCGGGTATGGAGGTAAACGTAGAACGCACGTATACGTTGGCCAGGTCGAGCAGCTCATTATTGGTCCGTTTATCGCTGCTCAGCACCAATTGACCAACGGGAAGGGTAGAAGCGTCGAAGCGGATAATAAACGGAGGATTTGAGCCTGGCGGAAAGGCAGCCTGTATCCGGGTAGAGAAGGAGTTGAGTTCCGCGGCTGCCTGGGCCATATTGGTACCGGGATAAAAATTGATTTTCATGAGCGTAAGACCCTGGATATTCTTGGTCTCAATGCTCTTTATACCATTTACAAAAAGGAAGATATTAATGTATTGCTTTGCAAAAAAAGCTTCCATCTGGGCTGGTGTATAACCGCCAAATGGATGCGATACATATATTACCGGCAGATCAAGTTTGGGGAAAATGTCGATTTTGATGGTATTGACCGCTTTAATCCCAAAAAAGAACAGCCCGGCTACGATCACCAGGATGGTTATTGGTTTTCTTAATGCAAATCTGATCAGGTTCATCGGTTGATTATATAAATAAAAAGATGATTATTGTTTAAGGCAGCTCACTGGTAAATATGCTGAAATCGCCGGCTGCAGCGGCTTTCAGCAACAAAGCCTGCCATACATTGTTGTACGCAATATCCCGGTCGGTCTCTGCTCTCACCAGTGCATAAATGGATTGTGACAGGTCAACGAGATCGGTCAATCCATTTTGATATAACACGGAACGCTGGGTATAGGCATCGCCGGCAGCCTTTAACTGGGCAGGCGCCTGGCGGTAAATGGTTAATGCGTTTTGCCATTTGGTATCAGCTAGTTTGCGCTGCGCGTCCAGTTGCTGTGCAGCCAGATTGTATTCTTCCTGCAGTCCTTTACTGATCATTTCCTGTGAGCGTACCTGTTGCGACAGGCGATAAGGCTGAGTAATGTTCCAGGTTACACCCAGGCCCAGCAGGTAATTGGTGCGCGTTGGCTTTATACCAGGCCAGTAGGCTGTGGTAAAATCATGCTGGTTTTGTGCATAGCCACTGCCAAAGCCTGAGCCGCGCGTTTGCAAAATGCCTACAAGTGAAAAGGTAGGGTAGTAGAGGGTTTTCAGGTATTTTCTTTGTTGCTCACTCACTGTTATCCGGCTTTTGGCCAGTTGCATAAGCGGATGTTGTTCCGGGGCTGGTGTAGACGTATTGTTCGCGGGAATTCGTGTCAGGAATGTGCTGTCGAGAATAAATTCACCGGAGGTGATGCCCATCAGTTGCGATAGCTGATTGGCTTGTTGCTGTTCATTATCCTGTGCCCGTGTATAGGCTATAAGCGCATTGGCATAATCGGCATTAGCCAGCGATGAGTCAACACCTGCCACCAGTCCGTTTAGTGCTTTCGCGACTACGGAACGCCGCACCGTATCGATGCGATCCAGGTTTTTGCGATACGAATAACTCAATTGATGCGCGGCTTGCAGGTTGAGATAAGCTGCTGCTACTTTGACTGAATGCTGAAACAACTCCTGCGAAAGATCCTGCTGATCCCGCTGCGCTACAGATTTGGCCACATTGATTTTTTCTTTGGCTTTGCCAAAGGCAAAAAAATCCCAGTTTACATTGGTGAGATACAGCGCACCGAAAGCGGCATTCCAGTTTTGCTCCGGCAGGGGAAGACCCGAAGAGGCTACGCCCAGTCCGCCAAAACCATATAGCGGACCGTTTTGTCCGTTGACGGTGCCAAAATCCTGCTGCAATCCAAAATTGATATTGGGCAGATAGTCGCGCCGGGCCTGCTCAACAGATGCCTGCGAAGAACGGGCATATTGCTGTCGGGCACGGATGCTGCCATAATTGTGTAAGGCCGTGTCTACAGCTGCTTTGAGTGTCAGCACCTGCTGTGCCTGCAGGATGCCGGGCAGGATGATGGGCAGCAGGATATATGCGATCAGTTTTTTCCACATACAGAGAAATCGAAGGTTTCGGGTTTTGTAAAAAATGAGGCAGGCAATCAAAAAGGAGAGGTGCTTTTCCAGCTGCAAAGCAAGGCTGCTATTTTGAAGCAATTTTGAAGAAGGGTTGAATGGAAATTGAAATTTGCAGGAGTGCCTGCCTGATTTGCGCAAACGTCATTGTTATACGAGTATGTTAGCCGATTATTTCGGATTCTAACTGTCCCGTCTGCGGCCATGGACAGAACGCAGCGCGTCCCGACCGGATTTTATTTGCACCGTATGCCGGGATGAAATATCACGAAATAGCAGGCTGGATACTACCGGGTTCTGTTTGCGGCTGCAGTAAAGCAGGTTTTGGAATTAACTCCTCCATTGGTGTCTGGCAAAACTGAACCGTTACGGTATGCCAGCCATTTTTAAAATTGTATTGAACACAGAAATCGCTGACCGTACAGATCTGTTTCACGATCGAAAGCCCGAGTCCAATGCTATCGGCCGACTGATTACTTTTTTTGAATCGCTGAAACAGTTCTTCGGTCGGAATGACGGGCGGCAGACCAGTATTGCTGATCTGCAGATATTGATGTGTGAGTGTAAGTGTTACCGCACCATCTTTTACATTGTGGCGGATGGCGTTTAAAAGAAGATTGTTGACCAGAATCTCAGCCAGAGCGGGATGTATTTTGATGAGTACACTGCTGTCGATATGTGTACTGAGCCGCAGATTTTTCAGCGTCATACGGTCAGCAAACGCAGCAATGGCTTCGCGTGTGACACGACAAAAACGGAGTTCTTCATGCGTTGGAAATTCATGATTGTCGAGCCGGGTGAGCAGGGTGAGTGACCGGTTGATGCGGCTCAGCTTATCAATGGCATTTTGCATATCGGCAATAAGTTCGGCCTGGCCGCCATTAATATCGGTTTCTGTCAACAATTCGATCTTGCTCTGAATCACTGCCAGCGGCGTTTGCAATTCATGCGAAGCATTTTCACTGAATTCTTTTACCGAAGCATAATCGGCCACTGCCTTATCGGTCATTGTTTGCAAAAACCCATTGAGCTCTTTAAACTCCCGCGTACTCGTGGGCGTCAGTTGCAGTTGCTCGCGCTGCTGCAGGCTGAAACCGCGGATCGCCTGCATGGCGTGCCGGAAGGGGCGCAGAATAAAACGGGAGAGGATACGACCGGTGATCGCTACCACGGCGATAATCATCAGCATCTTCCAGACCACTGCATTCATCATGCCCTTAAGAATATCATCGGTTTTCGTGACGTAGTTGTAGGAAGAGACCTTGTACACCTGTCCGCCGATAGATGCATAGGAGTTGACACGTACCAGGCATTCGTTGTGATCTGCTCCTTCTGGCTTATGCCAGGAACGGGTGATTTCCGGATTCTGAGCGGGAATGGGCTGATCTGTTTTGCTTACAACGATAGGCAGTCCCTGTGAGGAATGCTCAGGTGTTTCGCCGCGTTGCAGTTGAGCGACAATATAGCTGTTGACGCCTTTGAGGCGTACGATCTCCGCATCATCAAGCCGCTTCTTAATACTGGTATAGGAAATATACATGCTGATGGGGGTTACCAGCAGTACTACGGCAATAAACCAGATAGATATTTTATTAAGCAGGCTCATGCGGCGGAATCAGGCTTTTGTTTTAGCAACATTGAATTTATATCCTAATCCGTATACTGTTTCTATATAATCCATGCCATCGGCCGCACTGATTTTTTTGCGCAGGTTTTTGACATGCTGATATACAAAATCAAAATTAGATAAATTGTCGGTGTGGTCGCCCCAGAGATGATTGGCAATCGACTGGCGGGAGAGTACCCTGTTTTTATTCACAAGAAAGTATAACAACAATTCAAATTCCTTACGTGTTACATCCAGTAGCGTTTCATTTACAGATACCTCCAGGGTGTCAGTATTCAGTGAAATTTCATTGAAGCTCACTTTATTGGAGCCATTTAGTTTTTTTCGCCGGAATACCGCTCGTACCCGCGCATGCAGCTCGGGCAGGTGAAAGGGTTTGGTGATATAATCATCGGCGCCTTCCTCCAGACCGGTGACTTTATCGTCGAGCGCATTCTTTGCAGAAATGATCAGTACACCGCTGCTGATCTTATCGCGGCGGATGAGTTTCAGCAGTTCCAGTCCATTATTGTCGGGCAGCATGATGTCGAGCAGGATGCAGTCGTACGAGTTGAGACTCAGTTTCTCAGCCGCCTCCTCAAAATTGCCGGCCCACTCACAGATATACCGCTCACCTTCCAGGTAATAAAGCATACTCTGGGCAAGTTCCCGGTTATCTTCCACAATAAGGATCTTCATACTGCCGCAAAGGTACGGAGGGAATTTTGAGGGAAAGTTGAAGGAAGTTATAGGTATTAAGTGAAAGGTAGAAGGTATATGGTGTAAGGTATAAGATTTGTAGGCCCGCCATGCCTGGCGGGCCTACAAGGTGAAAGGTTGGTGGGAGAAGGTGGAAGAAGGCATAATGATTTGTAGGCCCGCCATGCCTGGCGGGCCTACAAGGTGAAAGGTTGATGGGAGAAGGTGGAAGAAGGCATAATGATTTGTAGGCCCGCCATGCCTGGCGGGCCTACAAGGTGAAAGGTTGATGGGAGAAGGTGGAAGAAGGTATAATGATTTGCCGGCCCGCCATGCCCGGCGGGCCTACAAGGTGAAAGGTTGATGGGAGAAGGTGGAAGAAGGCATAATGATTTGCCGGCCTTAAACCCTCTGCCTTTAACCCTCCACCTTTTTTCTCTTAAGAATAAACGCGCTTACCAGGGCCACGATGAGTCCAACAGGTAATACTTCCGAATAGGTAATGAGGATGGTAAACAGCGGATTTTTGTACATCTCTTTAAAATCGGCCATTTCTTTGGTTTTGGCCGCCAGTTCCGCAGCAGCGGTATTTTTCAACACATGCCGGGTGTATACATCCATGAAATCAGGAACGAACTGGTAATAGTAAAAAAGCCAGACAGCCACATAAATGGTCGATGCAATGAAAGCGATCAATGCACCGGTAGTAAAGGCTTTGCCGAAACTGATATAACCACCCAGTTGTTTGTTGCGGTAGTTCCGGACACCAAAAAAGATCAGGGAAAAAACAACAACCATCGCCGCATAGCCCAGCACATCATTGCCTTTAAAATCTGGATTGTTGTACAGCATATTGACCATTACGAATATGTTGATACTCATAATGATACCCAGGATGAGGCTAAAGATCAGGACAGTTTTTCTCATTTGATTTTCGTTTTGTGGTTGACCCAAAACTAAAAGCCGTGTGATATCAACCGCTCATACTTTAGTACCAAAATAGGCTTTTGCGGAAAATTATACTTTAGTACTTGGCTTTTATTGTATGATATTCAATCGTTTAGCTTTTTCAATCGCCTGGGTACGGCTTTTTACATCCATCTTGAAGTAAAGGTTGGAAACATGGGTCTTGATGGTGCTGAGCGAAAGAAACAGGTTGCCGGCCAGGTCGGCATTGCTGTAACCTTTGGCTAAAAGCTGCAGTATTTCATACTCACGGCTGCTCAGATTGAGCTTTTCCAGTTCTTTCTGATTTATCGAAAATGCTGCCGGCCCGGGCACATAAATTTCTTTTTTGACGATCACTGTTTCGGTGATGGTTTCAATTTTCGGTTTTACGAGCTGTGTAGCCACCCAGATGCCGAGGATGGTAAAAAAGACGGCGATGAGTCCGATATAAATCTCGATCGAATTATCGACGATCAGGAATTTCCATTGCAGCCATTTCAGCAAAAAAACCAGCACGGCCAGCAGGCTGCCATACAGCATCAGAGATTTGTACTGGGAAAATATGGATTTAAGATAATTCATGTCCGGAGCTTCAAAAATGCGACAATTGCTGAAGTTGACCAATCAGGCCGGCTAAATTAATTCCCAGAGGACTATTGTACAGCCAAGACCGGGTATTATTTTTTTCCTATAATTTATATTACTGTTAAATAGGAGCGTGGGGGAGGGGAAGTACAGCGCAATGTTAAAAACAAAATCAGGTACTTGCAAAATTGACTTATTCACAGTATGTTAGCAACCTAAACCACCTTTTATGAAAAATTGGCAATTCGCAATAATAGCTATACTGGCCCTACTCCTTATATCTGGAATCAATAACTACCTATCAAAACCATCACTAGAGGAGATTAAATACAAAGCCCAGCAAGACAGTATAAGAGAAGCCAAAATGATAAAAGAGATAATGGAAGAACAACGAAAAGAAAGGGCTGAAAAACTAAAACAGTCACCAATGGTCAATTAACCACAAATGGGCATTGCGGGGTTCCGCCCCCGCACGACGGCCCGGGTATCGCCCCCGGGAGGACGGGTTTTTCATAGGGGGTTCCCGGCAAGCCGTTTTTAACGCCTATTTGTGGCCCTGCGGGCATTGCTCTCAAAAATAATAATAGGCCCCGATTGGGGCCTATTTCGCTTTCTGCCTCGATCGCAGGACTATATATCACCCACCTTTTCAAGCACTAGAACCTGAAACGTGTAATCAGTAGTCCATTCCTCACCACCTGCAGGGCCGGCCTGGCTTGGCCTCCAATAATAATTACCCGGGAGAAGGCAGAGATCGGTATAATCCAGCTTCATACCATCGAGAGATAACCCCCAGGCACCAAAGACAGATATAGCCGGATACTGTCTGTACGGCTCACTTTGACCCTTATTATAGAAAAAACTATTACTACCGGCGAATGTGCCATAAAAACCAGATTCAGCACCCTGAACTAATGGACCTTCAGCGGGCAGCATTGCCCCATAAGCCAGCGGTATCACGGGTTTGTCAGGCCTGAGCAATATCCGCCATCCCTCAATCATATCATACTGCAAAGGGCAGGGAATGAGTTTAAAACGATACTCAGGCAACAGTTTGTAATCAGGCAACGAATCGCCCATCAATTTTTCAATGTTCATTGTTTTTATTTTAAATTGTTACGGATAAAAGAAGGGAGGCCTGTATACTGCGCATTAGACAAATATGACTTCATATCAGCAGCCAAACTTTTACCCTTCGAAGTAAAATTCAAAGAAGTAAGACCTCCCCCAAATTCAAACTGCGCATTATACATGTTATATAGATCACTCACCTTACGCACATCAGAAGCATTACGACACTGGTAAATGTACCTTATCGCTTCTTCCTCATCTTCGTCAAGCTTCCACTTAACATAAGCCTTTTGGCCTAAAATATAACGCCACTCAAAATCAAAGAAAGCAGTGCTAATGCCTTGGGCTATATCCTTAAGCTGTTGCAGAGTATTGGAAGCAGCAGATTCGTCAACACCATCTTCTGTCATGATATCTTTTATAACCTGATCATCATAACGGTTCTGATCAATGTATTTTTTATCGCGCTTCACTTTACGAACAACAACAAAAACAATAGCAGCTGGCACCAAAAAAACCAGTACCTGAAAAATCTTTGATTCCGACCACATACGCCAGAACCATGATTGATTGTTATTTTTGGAAGCCATACAAATCGGTTTTTGAAGTTTTGATTAATAATTCCCCTTCTATACTGGGTAACGTTTCTGAAGCCGCTATAAGTTCCGACCGCTTAACCTCCTGTACCAATACGCCCTTATCATTGATAATCGGTATTCCATCACTAGCTGAAACTTTTATACCGGCTGTAGAAACTTCTACGGGTTCAGCATTAGATTCAGGTACAGGAGCCGGTTCCGGTAATTCATCTTTCTTTTTTCCGAAGATGCTGTAAACAACAAAAGCAACCGGAAATAAAAGCAGTACAATAACTGCTACTATTATTTTACCACTACGCATATTTCCTCCTTTTCTTTTTACGAGTTAATAAATACGTCAGTCCGGATATCACGACTGCAATAAGGGCAATAGCAATCCATAATCCCGATTTTTTTTTTGCCGGTTACTGTAACCGGTTCCAAAATATCAGACATTGATTCGAGCCACTTAGACAATGCAGCTGTATATACAGACTGGTCGCCCCCATAGTAGCTCTTTTGTTTAAGCCACATAGCAAAATCAGCGGGGGACTTAATTGCAGACCAGTTGATACCATTATAAGCGTAAAGATGCAACACATCTTTTACACTATCTTCCAAAGAAGCATAGGACGCGTAAGGAGTTGTACCCTCACTGGCAGGTGCAGCAGTACCTGGCCCCTGTATGTATGGAGACTTACGTACGCTGGGCATTTTCATACCAAAAGCGTTTTTGTTTTTCTGATACACATTGCTTGAAAAATTTGCACTTTCATGCATAGCCTGTGCGGCTAGCAGCTTTTGCGCATAGAAAGGTATTTTAGCACTGGCTGCAGTACTTAATACCCGGATTGCGTCATCCTTTATTAGAGCCATTTTTGTTTTGTTTGTGCAACCTCCACTGAAACCAGCCGGTAGTAATTGCAATACCCAGCTGTATCAATAATTCAAGGTGCGTGTTTGTGAATTGAATTTGACAAAGAGAAATGCCGGTCATGCCGGCCATCAGGTTTTTCATTGTATATTGCTTTCTTCGTTTTTTACCTGATCTTTCTTAGTTACGTAACCTTCTATCTTATCAGCTGCATATCCAATGATATCGACCACGATAAGAATAAGGCCTGCGTACTTTACAACAGCGCGGAGCGCAGTAACAAACTTTAAAACTCCTTTCATTGTTTACTTTTAATGGTTAGGTAATAAGTCCTTAAAAAAGTTTTTTGCCTTCGTAGTAAGGACAATGTAGGTAACAACAACGGCGGCAACTGCGCCGCCGATGAAGAATAGGAACGATTTCACTGTTTACTTTTTTTATTATAATCAGGAGAGCCGCCGCCAGCGGGTACGGATGGATTTTTAGGATTGGATTTTACCACCGGATCAGAACCTATACCGCGCATTGTTAGCATTGTGGCCAACATGGCTACACTTAAAACCAAAACTAGCATGACACTTTACTGTTAGGAGAAGGCCGGCAGGCCGGCCCTCACTGATTAATAATTTTGTTAACGGTTTTTACGCCGGAAATAAGGGCCAACGTAGCCACCGGAACCACCATTGGGAGACATGACTATACCCAGATCATTGATATACACACGCTTTTTTTCGTGATGGTACAGGGCATTGTACAACTGCACGCCATGGGGGCCGGTGACTTTCACCGTCCAGTTTTCCCACGTCTGGCCGCTACGAGACGTTGTCCGCTTAGTCTTCTTATTCGGCCCGGCGATGAATGCACGCATCCCATGCGTTTTATCGAATTTCCACCCACGTACATGCGGCCTTTCCTGATCACCATTCGAGTAGCCGAATTTGCACCCGGAATGCTTCTTTTGCTGGCGCTGCTGTGGGCGATAATTTCCACCACGATTAAAGCCGCGATTGTAACCACCGCCGCCATTATTCCAACCATTGCTTCGGTAAGGGCTGAACCCGTAACGATTTCCATAACCGTTGTATTGATTGTTGTAAGACATGGTTAGTACCTCCGTTTGCCGCCTTTTTTAGCTTTCCTTACACCCCAGACGATAAGAGTAATAAGGAGAAGGGAACCGATCGCAATGCCTGTGACCTTTACCCATTTCTTTTGCCAAAATGACTGTTTTGCACCAGCAGGGGTAGGACTACCAGCAGCATTTAAATTTTGTTGCTGCTGAGGTGTAGGCGTAACGCCGTCAATAGGCACACCGCGCTTATCAGTACCATATTTCTTTGCGAAATCAGCATCGTTGAGTTCTTTCAAATCAATATCATACTGGGTAGGGGCGGGGCCAGTAATACCACCGGTAACCGAACGGAACAAATTCCCGATCAATGTACCCCCGGCCTTTTTCTTAAAAATCTTGCTGAGTAAACTCATTTGTTTGTTTAGTTTTAAAAGGTTTGGAAAATTGTTTACAGGGAAACAGGCGTAAATACATAGCCATTAGCATCAGCGGAAAGCGTCACTTTAGCACTGGTGGCATCAGCAACGTTGATGCTGTAATACTTGATAAAACCAAGCTTGGCAACACCGTTAAGATAACCAACCTCTTCATTGCCTTCCAGGCACCACTGTTCAACCTCTTTTTGTTCGAGTGTCAAATTTTTGCCGTTCGGATAGAACAGTTCCAGCTTTGAGAAACTGGCAACGGGAAGGTGAAGAATACCGTTTGACTGCAAACCGACACTTTGAGCAACCCCGGCCTGAAAACGGATGACGTTGGTCTTTACAGCAACACGAGAAGCAAGCGGTAAATCCATTGCGTAAACATCCAACGCATCATTAGCAACCATACCGGTAACATCGACAACAATCGTAGTATCAGCATCAATTGCCAATGCACCCTCATAACCCAGTTCTACACCGAACTCGACATCATGGTCTACACCATTGGCAGAAACCTGTATAAACTGCTCGGCAGTACTATACAGTTCAGCCAAAGTGCCCATGGGAATTTTTGGTATCAGGGTTGTTTGCTGACCGTTTTTTGTTTGCAGGTCAACATTTACAATAACACCATTCATACGCGCAATAAGCGTTGGCCAGTCCGCAGCCTGAGCATTGGGTGTTTTAAAATGAAACTTCAACAGCCCCACCTGCTGCTGTATCTTCTGATTAGGCGCACTGCCAGCGCCTACGATCGAAATAACTTTAGACATAACTTTTTAAGATTTGATGAAAAAAAATAACCCTGCAATATTTCATTACAGGGTTAGCAAGCTTACAGGTTTTTACAGGTTTCTACAGGTTTTTACAGGTTTTTACAGGTTTTGAAACTTCAGGAGAGTGGATAATAACCATACAATTGCTTGAAATGCTCATAGCGCAAAGGAGATTTTTTTGCTATGCCTAACGTATCCTTATCTGTCTGCCTGTACTTAATGGCCGTCTTTTCACTGCAACAAAAGGTAGCCATATACTCCTTTATTGAAACCTTAGGATTATTTTTTATAGTCATCGGAAATATTGTCTTTATTGATACAGTGAATGATAAGCAGTTTTAAATTTTGCGCACTCATGATACTAACCATAAGGGTCTGGCGCATATATGGGTTGTTTTCCTCCAACCAATCTTCCACGATGTCGGCTGAAACAACACCTAATAAAGAGGCATAAAACTCAACAACAAGCCGCTTGCGGCGATCCAATAACTGATTATAGTGACGTGACATTTTGTAAAGTATTTTGGGGGTTAGTTATCATTTTTTCAGCAAACCATTTCTGCAAGTCTTTACGATCTATAAATTCCTGCAACAAATCAGTAACAGGCGGATCATCTTTGTTGTGGCTTCGCCACTCCTGATTAAGCTCATATAGCTTTTTGATAAAAACCTTGTCCATTCGATTGGACGACTGTTTTTCACTGATACGCACAAAAACAGATTGCACATCTTCTTTCACATTAAAGAGCTGCAATTGCTTCATACGTTCTTTTCTCACCTGACCGTCATTGATAACAAAGACAGCATACCGGTTGAGCAATGACACAAACAAGCGTCTTAAAAACGATTCTTCCAAAACTTGGAGATTGGTAAAATCAATCGCTTCGCCATTGTCGCAATCGACAACGCCAAACTTTGACGGATGTAGTACAAACTCCATTCGCCATATATCAGCAGCATCTGGATGAAGTCCATTTAATTCCCATTTTTGCCTGATCCAGGGCTTATCTGTCTTGTCCCGGAGTTCTTTTGATTTGTTGTAGATATAAAACTGTACGGGGCTATTCTTTGATCCAAAACGCATGTAATGTATCGGCATCGACTTACTGGCAAATCCCTCGATAGCGATACTACAGGACATACGCTTTAAAATCTTCTTTTCCAAAACGCCCTTAAAAAACTTTGGAACAGATAGTTTGCGGAAGAAACCATAAAAATCCGCCGCAACATCAAAACGCGACACATTGACAAATTGAAACTTGAAATCATGCAGCAGGTACCAAACCAATCTATTCAGATCGGAATGATACAGGTACTTATTCAGAATCTTGATATGTGCGCTATCCTGAGGCAGTATACCGGAGAGAGGGGAGAAGGAAAGAGTGGCACATGCCTCCCACTCACCGGTAAGGTTGCTGAGCAATTCCCTATGTTCCTTAAAGACGTTTGATCGGATATCCTTTTTGAGGATGCCGAAGGCGCCAGAAGGTGAAAAATCAGCCTGTAAAAAGTGCTCAACACGTATTTTGACGTGAAGCTGTAACCAATCTATTGATATACAATTCATATCAAGAAAAAAAACATTGTGTAACTGTAACTTTCATGTCAAAACAACTGCCGTGATACTATACGGCAGTTTGACATTCAAAGAATGAAAAAGACCCGGGACGCTTAAGCAACTTTGCGTAAACCATAACCCAACGGATTTTGCCAGCATTAGCCATTTTTAGTAATGCACGATGACTACGCATTGCCCCGTGATATTTATATCTATATCGCATAACTACCTGTTTTTATATTCAGGATAAATGAAGTTCGAAACAGCTTCCACCACATAATGGATAATAGTTTCGTTCTGCTTGGCATTTCGCAGAAATTCATCAAGGGCCTGCTTTGTGCTAAGTGTATACGTTTTTGTCTTGTGCCGGAAATACACAGTCACCCGGTAATAGGATTGCTGTTTTGAATAGTCGCGAGCCATAGTTATTTGGTTTAAATGAAAAAAAAGAAATAAGAGAAAAAAGAAAAAATAAAATTGTCGTAAAGAACAATATCAAAAAGATCCTTTGAAAATGGTGACCAACTTAGGACGGTTTCGTTGAGGCATATCCTGACGATTTCCCCATCCGTAACGTTGCCAATCAGGCCTTACAAAAACTGAACGATCCACTGAGACTGTATTAGCAGGACACCCCATTGTAAAAGGTGCATAACCTTGTACCGACTTAAATCGGTTCAGAATAAAATCCTTTTGCATAATTGATGTTTAAAAAATGATTGAAAAGAAAAGCCACCACAGCAAAGCCGTGATGGCGATAACAACAGGGTATACAAAAGCAGGATAAAAATTTCTCTTTACCTGAATACTTCCAGATCGAAGGATTGAATTTTCTCTATCGCTTTGATCAGCTGTTTGTAATCCCGAATATTTCGATCCGTCAGTTTTTTGGGAAACCGGTACACATCCCGGTAAGTTTCCACAAATGTTGTCTTGGTGATAGCCGCAACCTTGAGCCTGTCCAAATTGGCGCGAAGCGCTTTGATCCTGTGTTTTTGAAACTTTGCCATTCATTTTGGGGTTGATTTATAACGGTTTATAAACCCTTCCCGATATTTCCTATAATTTATATTATGTTAAATAGTATTCTGGTGTAAAATCAAGCTGTTGTTCAAAGCGGTAACTATCTAAGCTGTCCTGGCTCAGAACCTCCACTGCAATGTCGCTACAACAGGAAAATGATCCGAAGCATAAGTCTCAGTAATCACCCGATGCTCTCGCACTGAAAAATGCTCCGGTAACCGGTAGGCAATAAAATCAATAGCCCGGGCATCGCTGTCCGGAAAAGTCGGCTTGCATTGCTGGCATGTCCGTACAAATTTTTCATCAAGCAGATTGATCACAGGACTGCCTTCGGTGGCATTAAAATCGCCGGCAATCAGAAACGGCGTGGTTATCTCACTGGCAAGGCGGTTGATTTCGCCAATCTGCAATAGCCTGCTGGCCGGGTCATTTTCAGCATCGAGATGCGTGCAGCCAATGCGCAGCACTTTATCTCCCGGAAGTGTGACGGTAGCAGTGGCAAGCACCCGCGGCTCCCCTCCCGCTTTTGCATCGGTGGGTAAACGATGCACCTGGGTATTGACCAGCGTGTATTTTGACAAAATAGCTACTCCATACTGTCCGCCGTCATAATCGATTGCCCGTGCAAAAAAGAAAGAGGGATAACCTGCTTTCATCGCCAACAGTGCTGCCTGATTTATTTTCCCGGAGCGACGGGTATTGACATCTATTTCCTGCAAAACAACGATGTCGGGATTTTCTTTTTTTATTACTGCAGCAATGGCATCTGCATCAATCACTCCTGGCCGCGATGGCGGATTGCAATGATGCACATTGTAGCTCATCAGCTTTAAGGAGTTATTATCTTTTCTTACTCCCGAAACAGACCTGGATGCACAAGAGACTATAGACAACAGCAATATCAGTACGCTGATTCGAGAAATATGTTTAAGCATGAGATTTCTTTTACTTCGGTTATTTATTGATTAAGGAGATATTTTGCTTCTGCAACAGTTTCTTGAGCACTGATAGTTGCCAGTTTGTTTAGTTCAAATTTTTTTAGTGCTGCTTCCAGTTCATTTAGTTTCGCGGTCTGTTTTGTTATTTTATATTCATCTCTCAGCAACTGTATTTTCTCGTAGTCCTGTATGCCTTCAATCATTTTTTCGAAACGGATCGAACTCAGCGGACCCGGATAAACCTGGTAAGTATCACCTGCCGGCCAGGCAGTGAAACGGCTATCGCGGAGCGGATCTTTTGTCCAGCTATTGAAAGCCCAGCGCAGATAGCCATCCATTTCCGTAGCAGCGGTATACCAGCCCATCCATACATGCTCATCTGGCGGAGAAAAAGAAAAACCATTTGGATAAGGTTCGGTGCAGCAGGTGTACCAGGTACTGATTTTCCCTTCTCTTTTTCTTTTAGCAAGTATATGTTCCGGAAAGAGCCAGCGCGAAGCGATGCAATAATCGTAAATATCATTTTCAATTTCGGGATGATAGTTGCCGGCGAGTGTAATCTTCCACGCTGGATCAATCTTTTTCAATAGGGCAATGACAGACTGCATGGCTTCCATGGGTCTTTCATCCATAGCAATGGTAGTTATATCGAACCATTTCTTTTGTTTCAGATGCCTGGTAAAATCGGTTAACATGATGCTCCAGAATTGATCGTAGGCCGGCGTGCCAACGGCTTCTGCAAACACGGCTTCTTTTTGCAGGGCTTCATCATAATAGGTGAAAGCAATTTTCCAGGGTATCATACTGTAGCAGTTGATCCGGCCTTTGATACCACAGCTCATCACAAACGATACATATTTATCAAACAAACTGTAGTCATATGCCCATGTGCCATTTTTCTTTTTCGTCCATTTTATCAGGCTGGGATAATCGTCGTATGTCTGATGCCCCCAGGGTTCGTTGACAATGCTTGCGGTGATGTTTTTCTGACCAGCTTCTGCCAGCATGGTGTAGTATTTTCTCATTAAATTAAAATGAGCATTACTCCAAAGCTTCACCTGGTGCACTCTTGCTATTGCCGCAGGATGCTGCCAAAGGTCCAATTGATATTTCCAGTCACGGGCTGGTGGCAGTGTTTTATTAATGACAGTAAGCGAAATGCCAAGCGTATATTTTTTTTCCGCTTCAATAGTAAGAGTGCCGGCATATTCCCCCGGGATGCTGCCAGCAGGCACTTTAATACTCAGCCATACCGGCTGTACTGTTTCCGCAGCTACCGTTGCCGATTGCATAGTCGTATTTATTCTGTCTGCTACAAGTGAGGAATCGAAATCACGGGAGTTGCGGTATCCACAGCCGTCTTTGAATTCATCTGTCATTACATATTCAATGAATCCTGTAGTAACTGCTGTACGTGGTATGATGTTGCCGTGTTGATCTTTCAGTTGGGCGGTAATAATTTTAAGATTCTTTATTTTTTCTTTTCCCCAGATTAATAATTGAGTATGCACCTTTTCTCCTTTCCATGCTGAGATGGTCCATCTGCTGCGCTGATTAATCTGCGGCACTACGTCCTGGGCATATCTTACACTGCCGGAAGCAAAACTTATATGTATGCCGGCAGGTATCTCTTTCCACGATTGCGCTGTTGTACTCAGACTGATGGCTGTAGTCGCGAAAAAGAACATAACCGCTGCCACAACGTTTAACGACTTTGTTTTTATCATATCAACAAATCTAACTCTAACTCTTTTGATGTCGTTAATCTGACATAATTATGAGCAAACGTTTGATCTGCTCCTGATAACTGCAATAAAAAACGGCCTCCCATCCGGAAGGCCGTTTACAATTTTTTACTATTCTGTCTTATCGTCCGATGCTGCCATAGATATCATTCCATTTTTTAGCTTCTGCTTCGAATTTGGCGATCTCGGCAGGTTTGGCATTTTTGGAACGGGCAGCTTTGAAGGTGTAGATATCACCCAGGTAGCCGGCAATTTTTTTGTATTGTTGTTTTTCCTGTGCATTCAGCTCACTGCCTTTTTTGGCATAAAGAGCTGCAGCTTTTTCATAAGGCTCGGTAGCCTTATAATAGGTGGCTTCATATTCTTTTTCGAGCTGATCGCGTTTGGCGATGTCTTCTTTTGAAGCCGGTGTGCCGGGTTTGTTACGTTTGCGCATATCGGCTACATGGTCTTCGCGTTTTTTATCGGCCAGGATTGACATGTTAATATAATGGTCGCCCATTACCACAAATGGCAGCGGATCATCGGGGCGTGTTTGCTGCAGCGATGTCAGCGCCTTCAGCATTTTTTCTTCCAGTTTGGCAGGATCGGCAGGTTTTTTAACATCGTCCTTTTCTGAATGGAGTGCTTCAAAAGCCAGTTCCACCAGGTTCATATTGGCTTTGTAGTTGTTGGGATCCGATACCAGCAGCTCATCAATAGCGGCCAGTTTTTTATCAAAATCTGTTTCCAGACCCACGGCAAAATCTACTTTGTCGTACGTAAAGAATTCGCTTTTGGGATAGTATTTCAGACCAAGTGCTTTATACTTCTCAAAAGAATCCATGTCTTTGTTGGTGAAGTAATAAGTAACGAGGAAACGGTATACGTTTTCGTAGCTGTCGCCAGTTACATTGGCATCGGCCAGGCGCTTATAATACTTAACGGCCTCTGCTTTCTGGTCGCTGTTATCGGCCGTAAACGCAGCAAGGATCAATACATTGGTGTCAACGGGTGAGTTGAGCAACTGATTTTTTATAAGAAGATCTGAATACTCGGAAACTTTTTTGAATTTGCTGTACGACTCTGCATATTTTTTCGACTGGTAATAGTCATATCCTTCGTTAAAAAGTTTTTCATACAGTCCAATGGCGGCATTGCGGTAGATGGGGTCTTTGATCAGTTCGGCGCTGGCATCCATCTCCTGGTATTTTTTCAGCGATGCTTCAGCTTCCTGTTCAAACGCATCTGATTTACCGGTGGCCTTGTTGGTGCTGTCGGCAGCCAGGTAGGCATAGATGGTTGCTTTCAGCATATATGCTTCAGGCTTGGAAGCAAACTTGGCATTCGACATTTTTTTGTCTACGTCCTCTTTGGCCTCCTGCAGATTTTTTGGTGTGACGATCAGCAGTTTGTTTTTGATCGATTCATATTGGGCCTGGGCCAGTAGCACCAGACTCAGCATCGTTGATAAAAGAGCGATCTTTTTCATCAGTGTGTATTGACTTGAGTATTAATAAATAAGAACAATTTATTGCTCAGTGTTTTCGGGATTTTCGGTTATCTGTCCATTGTCAGACGCAGCGCTGCCGTTATCGGTTGCCTCAGGTGCAGGGGTATCTGTATCTGCGGTCTCTGTCTCAGGTTGCTCCTGGTCGTCCAGTTTTGTGATGGCAGCTATCTCATCCCCTTCATCGAGGCGGATCAGTTTCACGCCCTGTGTGGCGCGACCCTGTTCGCTGATATCGGCTACTTTCATCCGGATAGTCACGCCGCTTTTGCAGGTGATCATCAAATCCTGCGTGGGTTGTACATCGAGCATACCGACCAGGCTGCCGGTCTTATCCGTCACATTGATCGTTTTTACACCTTTCCCGCCGCGATTGGTAAAACGGTATTCATCCATTGCGGTACGTTTACCAAATCCTTTTTCGCTTACCACCAGTACAGTTTTAGATGCATCTGTCAGAGGATTTACACAAATCATACCAACAACCTCATCCTGCACATCGTCTACCTCAATACCCGCTACTCCAATGGCGCCACGGCCTGTGGGGCGAACATTCTTTTCGGAAAAGCGTATGGCCCGGCCAGACTTCACGGCCATCATAATCTCCGAGTCGCCATCTGTAATACGGGCTTCCAGCAGTTCATCGCCTTCCACCACGGTAATGGCATTCACACCGGTTTGACGCGGACGGCTGAAATCTTCCAGCGCTGTTTTCTTAATAATTCCTTTTTTGGTACAAAGAACAATATTGTGCGCTTTTACATACTCTTCATCTTTCAGATCTTTTACATCCAGTATTGCGCGCACTTTGTCGTCTGGTGGCAGTTGTATCAGGTTCTGAATGGCGCGGCCTTTGCCTGTTTTTTCGCCTTCAGGAATCTCATATACATTGAGCCAGTAACAACGCCCTTTTTCGGTAAAGAAAAGCAGCGTATGGTGAGTAGAGGCTACAAAAAGATGTTCAATATAGTCTTCTTCCCTTGTTTTACCACCAAGAACTCCCCTGCCCCCGCGACGTTGGGCGCGGAATTCTTCTGCCGGTGTACGCTTGATATAACCGAGGTGTGAGATGGTGATCACCACATCTTCTTCCTTGATCAGGTCTTTGATCCGTACTTCGTTGTCGAGGTAAGTGATTTCGGTTTTGCGAACATCACCGAATTTTTCTTTTATTTCAAGCAACTCGGTTTTGATGATGTCAAAACGCATGGCTTCATTGCCCAGCAATTCCTGCAGGTGAGCAATCAGTTTCATCAGCTCATCAAACTCTTCCTTGATCTTTTCGCGTTCCATACCGGTGAGGCGCTGGAGACGGAGTTCAAGTATGGCCTTGGCCTGTATTTCATCAAGTCCCCACCCTGCGTTGATCAGGTTGTCTTTTGCAATATCGGGTGTTGCCGAACTGCGGATCAGCGCGATTACTTCATCGAGGTGATCGAGTGCAATCAGGTAGCCCTGCAGTATATGGGCGCGTTTCTGTGCTTCACGCAGTTCATATTGAGTGCGGCGTACCACTACTTCGTGGCGGAACTCCACAAACTCACTAATGATGTCTTTGAGGTTGAGTGTGCGCGGACGTCCTTTGGCAATAGCCACATTGTTGATACCATAGGAGGTCTGCAGTTCTGTGAGTTTAAACAGCTGGTTGATGATGAGGTTGGCAATAGCATCGCGTTTCAGGTCGATTACAATGCGTGTACCTTCCTTTTCATTTGATTCATTGTTGACATGGGCAATACCGTCAATGATCTTTTCATTGACCAGTTCGCCAATGCGGTTGGTGAGTGCATCTCGGTTTACCTGGTAAGGAACTTCGGTGATAACGATTTGCTCGCGTCCGCTGGGTTTGGTATCCACGTGTAGTTTGCCGCGTACCACTACCCTGCCGCGGCCAAAATGCATGGCTGCTTTCACCCCTTCCATACCGTAGATGATACCACCGGTAGGGAAGTCAGGAGCTTTTACATGCTGTATCAACTCATCGATGGTAATCTCACGGTTATCGATGTAGGCGATACAACCGTCAATAGCCTCCGAAAGGTTGTGCGGCATCATGTTGGTTGCCATACCTACGGCAATACCACTCGATCCATTGACCAGCAACTGAGGGATACGGGTAGGTAAAATGGTTGGTTCTTTTTCCGAGTCATCGAAGTTGAGCTGGAAATCGACCGTGTCTTTATCCAGGTCATCAAGCATGTATTCGGTCAGTCTTTCGAGGCGCGCTTCGGTATAACGCATGGCCGCAGGGCCATCTCCATCCTGGTTACCAAAGTTACCCTGATGATCGACCAGGGTATAACGCATATTCCATTCCTGGGCCATACGCACCATGGCATCGTATACAGAGCTATCACCATGAGGGTGATATTTACCCAGTACCTCACCAACGATACGGGCAGACTTTTTAAAAGGCTTATTGTAATGAAGGCCCAGCTCATTCATGGCATAAAGAATACGCCGGTGCACAGGCTTGAGACCATCGCGCACATCTGGCAGGGCACGGCCTACTATAACCGACATCGAATAGTCGATATAGGCCGTTTTCATTTGTTCTTCAATGTTGACCGGAATGATCCGGTTGCTGTCATTCGTTTCCTGTGGTTCAAACTTCTCTTCCATATTCGCTTTTTCGGCTACAGTTTTTAGGCAGTGACTTTGGTTGTTGCGGCCTAAAAATCAGGCCATTCCAAAGGTTCGCAAATCTACCTTTTTTAGGCCTCAAAACCTGATCCGGGCGCCTGTTTTTTACCCTAGTTTTCCACCTTTTGTGGATAGTATAAAGCTTGTTAAAATGAAGGGATTATAACAAGCCTTTTGCACTTGACGGCACAGATTTTACGTTGTTATGTGTACCAATAGAGTAATCCCATGAGTACGTATCTTCTGCTCCGCAACAACAAGGAAAGCGGTCCGCACACGCTGCAGGCCCTGCTTACCATGGGCCTCCGGCCATATGACCTCGTCTGGGTGGAAGGGCGAAGTGCCGCCTGGCGTTACCCTTCCGAAGTAGAGGAACTAAAACCTTATGCCCAGGCCGTAGAGGAACAGCCATTCGACCGCTTTTATAAAAAATCACTGGTCGGTGTCCACACTTCGTCATCACTGGTCGGTGTTCACACCGACCAGCAGGTTGATCAAAACGAAAACAACGAAAAATCGAAACGGCTGGTCGATGTTTATACCGACCCGCATCAAAAATATATGCCGCCTCCGGCCAGCAAGGCTGCAGACCCGGCTGTCCGAAAGTCTGTTTTTGTGACCATGCCGGGTAAAGCGGCGACTACCTCCCGCCCCGCCCCCCAACCCGTCACGCCCCCTCCCGTGATGCAGGTACGTGAAGCAGAACCAGTAGAGGCAGAGATCAAATACAGCCAATCTCTCGACGATATCAAGGATATGTATGTGCAGACACTGCAGGACCGCAAGAAAAAGCTGGTCCGCCGCTCGCAATGGCGCAGTTACCTTCGTACAGCTGCTGTTATTGCCAGCCTGATTGGTGTGGGCGTTCTGGTAGGATTTATGGTCCGCCCCCGTGCAGCACAGTCGCCGGTACTTTCAGAAAACAGGAATCCTGCAGGTAAAGCTGCTGTTGCTGAGCCTGGCTCGTCGTCACCGGTAAAACAGGAGGTGGTGGCAGATGATGTGCAGTTGCAGAATGACCCCATGCCTGCTCCGGAAAAGTTCAAAGATGCCCCTCTTGTGAATGTAAGCACCGAATCGAGGTTGCTGACACGTGACCAGACGGCAGCCAGTTTTTCGTTGCAGCATAAAACACCCGAATACAAAAAAAATAATACATCCTCCGGCATACAACCGGCAGCTCCCGAAGCGGCAACCTATCCGGTATCTAAAACAGCAGAATATCAGTCCGCCACCCAGGATCCGCATACAGGACAAAGAGGTAAGGCAGTACGCACTGGCGATACACCGGTTACAGAACAGCCTGCAGCCAATCCGGGTACCATCACCCGCAACCCATCAACCACCGATGCACTTGCCAGTCAGGTGACGGTACGCAGCAACGATTATAAACGGGTAGCCTTTGGTGGTATTCGTGATCTGAGGCTTACTGTGACCAATAACAGCAATTTTGAACTCGACCAGGTATTGGTAGAATTACAATACATCAAACCCAGTGAAGAACCCTTACGCACAGAGCAAATTAAGTTTGGTGCCATAGCCGCCAATGAATCTTCCACCATACGCATACCCGATACAAACCGGGGCATTAAAGTGACCTATCGTATTATCAGGATCAATAGCAAACAGGCGCAGGACGCGCTGGCAGGAAGATGAAAAGTGAATGTGCTGATGTGCTAATGTGCTAATGAGTTGAATAGTGACCTTTACAATTTTATGCAATAATCATTAGATACCGACTATAAAAAGGAACTGCCGGTGTAGCCGGCAGTTTTCAATTCATTCATTTATTGAAAAATCTGTTTACAAAACAGTCCCTTACATTAGCACATTAGCACATTAGCACATCAGCACATTTTCCTCTCATTTTCCCAACTTAAGAAACAGTCCCACCTGTATTGTGCTGTTTTTGAAGTCGGGGTCAACGTTGCCGCTGTCGAAGTCGCCTACTTTAGAGAGGCCAACAAGATAACGGCCTCCGATGCCCAGCTTGCCAAAGCTATAGCCAAGGCCGGCGCCGGCAGAAAGATCGAGGCTTTTTGCAAAATCTCCTACTGTCTGATTTTTTACATCTTCACTGATCTTGAATCCAACCTGCGGACCGGCTTCGAGGTAGAAGCCGCCTCCGGGATTAAATTTCACCATTACAGGAACCGAAATGTAGGTAAGCTTTACATCTACTTTATTTCCCTGGTCCTCCAGTGTGGCGCCGCCGGTAGAGACCAGCACTTCTGGCTGAATAGAGACTCCGCCAAGCGAAAAGTTCAAATAGCCACCGGCATGGAAGCCAACGAGGGCTGTTTTCTTAACATCATTAAAATCGCCTCCGGTAAAATTGGTCACGTTAACGCCGCCTTTGACCCCGCCGGAAATATTTTGCGCACACACGGCAGATACGGTCAGCATGGAGATTGCGGTAATGAATAGTTTCATAAAAATGGTTTTTGGTAATTTTAGTTTTCGGGTAATGTTTAAACAAATTTAGTACCATCTGTTTGATCTGAATCAGGATATTTGTTTTATGAAAAGAATATTGCTGTTTGGAGCCGGCAAATCGGCCACGGTTTTGATAGATTATCTTTTATCGCATGCAGCCGAGGGTGAATGGCAGTTGATGCTGGCAGATGCCAATCTGCAACTGGCCCGTTCCAAAGTAGGGCATTCTCCGTATGGCCGGGCCGTATCATTAGACATAACACAGGCCGCCGCACGTACTAACTATATTTTACAGGCCGATCTGGTAATTTCAATGCTGCCTCCCACCCTGCATCAGCTGGTTGCGAAGGATTGTGTGCGTTTTGAAAAACATCTGCTCACTGCATCCTATATCGATCAGGGCATGCGCGGTCTACAGGATGCAATTGGGGAAAAAAATCTTCTTTTCCTCTGCGAAATGGGGCTCGATCCGGGCATTGATCACATGAGTGCCATGCAACTGATTGATGAGATCCGGTCAAATGGCGGACATATCACCACTTTCCGTTCACATTGTGGCGGCCTTGTGGCTCCGGAAAGCGATGATAATCCCTGGCATTATAAAATCAGCTGGAATCCCCGCAATATAATCATGGCCGGTAAAGCCGGTGCACATTATCGCGAAGGCGGTAAGGAAATAAGAATGACACATGAGGAATTGTTCACCCCCGACAGGCAGGTAAATATTCCCGGTCTGGAAAAACTCAGCTGGTATCCCAACCGCGACTCACTGAGTTATGAGCCACTCTATGGACTTCAGCACACTCCTACTTTTGTTCGCACTACACTGCGTCATCCGGATTTTATGCGTGGCTGGAAACATATTATTGAACTTGGCTTTACCGATGAGACACCCGTTTATGAGACTAAGGGAAAAACGCTGGGACAGTTATTTCGTGAGCACCTGCAGCAGCCAGCTGTTCATCAAAAGCTGCGTCAAATCATGGACGAACATTTGCAACCAGCCCATCCTGTTTTGCAGGCACTGGGTGTGCCTCCTTCTCTCAGAGAGGAAGGAGCTGTTTTACCACCCTCCGATATGAATGCAGATATGGCCATGCATATGCAACAGGCAGGTTTGTTTTGGCAGCAACTGCTTTACCTGGGCATTACCGATGAAGATACGCTGGTAGATAAAGGTATGTTCAGCGCAGCTGATCTTTTACAGTTTGCTGCAGAGCGCAAACTGGCCCTTGCCCCCACCGATAAGGATATGATTGTGATGCTGCATGAGCTGGAAGTAGAAAAAGAAGGGAAAATGCAGTATCACGCCAGTTCACTGGTCGTGAAAGGTGATAATAACCTGCATACAGCTATGGCTAAGACAGTCGGATTACCATTAGGTATCGCAGCCCGTCTTATTCTCAATGGTACCATTACCCGTCGCGGGTTGTGTATACCAACCACAGCCGATATTTATGAGCCGGTGTTGAGAGAACTGGAGAAAAATGGAATCGCGTTTAAGAAGGTATAAGAGAAAAGGTATAGGGTAAAGGGTATAAGGTGTAAGCCAATCGACCTTCCGCCTTACACCTTCTACCTTTATCCTTTTCCCGCTGTCAGCATTTTCAGCAGCAGCGTCATACCTTCCGTGGCTGGTTTTTCAATCTTAACAAGGTTATCGATATGGCCGGTGGCCGGTATACGTTTATCAATAATGTATTTTGGAATGTCTGGCGATGCATAATCCAGCAATCCGGCTGCCGGATATACCACAAGCGAAGTACCTACAACAAGGAAGATATCTGCCTGCAATACTTCTCTTACGGCATATTCCATCATAGGCACGGCTTCACCAAACCATACTATTGCCGGCCTTAGCTGATACCCATCGGGCGCCAGCTGTCCCAGTTTCATATCTTCCCGTATTTCGTAGGTATTATCGGTATCGGCTTCGCTGCGCATACGAAAGATTTCGCCATGCAAATGAAATATCCGGCGCGATCCGGCGCGCTCATGCAGATCATCTATGTTTTGAGTAATAATGGTCACATCGTAGTGTGATTCCAGTGCTGCCAGTGCCAGATGGGCGGCATTGGGCTGGGCAGCCTGCACATCGCGGCGGCGGTAATTATAAAAGTCCAGTACAAGTTTCGGATCACGATGCCAGGCTTCGGGTGTAGCTACTTCAGTAACCTGGTACCCCTCCCACAATCCATCACTGTCACGGAATGTACGCAGCCCGCTCTCGGCACTGATGCCAGCTCCTGTCAGCACTACCAGTTTTTTCTTCGCCATAAGCAAAGATAGTGGACAGTTAACAGTGGACAGTTAACAGTGGACAGTTAACAGTGGACAGTGAATAGTGGATAGTGTGAGTCTGTACATCCCTAACCCAGGTTGCCCGGTTTTAGAGATGGGTGTTTCCTTTGGCGGACACTTTATGTTTATGACGACGTATTGCCATATATATGAGCGCTGCTATCAGCCACAATGGCCAGATGGAGATGAGCGCCAGCAAGAGATCGCGCATAAAACTCCACCCTGTACGAATAGCTTGCAGCAATGCATTTTCGCTTTCGGGTTCAGCAGCAGCCGGAGCATCGCCCAGCTTTTGGATCAGGCTTAGTTCGATGGTGCTGTAGGCTGCGGCATGTTGTAAAAACTGTATGCGCCCTGCTCCGCGTTCAATCTGCTCCTGTACCTGGTTTATTTCGGTTTCCATTTTAAGGATATCATCCAGTTTATTTGACTGGCCAAGCAATTGTTTATAGCGCTCCCGCATCTGTTCTTTTGTCTGCAGACGGGCCCTTGTATCTACCAGCTCTTCCGATACATCCTGTGAAGTAATATGTCGCTCCAGTGTTTTTTCCGTGTGTATACTTACTGCTTCAAGTGCCGCGTCAAACTGATCGACGGGTATACGGATGCTAAGCTGCAACTGTCGCTCAAAATCGTTTTCAGTCAGTTCTTCACTTGCAATATAGCCTCCCATGCCACGTATCCTGTCGCGCATAACACTGTAGTATTGCTTCAGTTCTTTTATTTCCAGTTTTAGGCGGGCTGTGCGGATAATATGACGGTCCCAATCCGGATTGGAAGTAGTCGCAGTAGCTGTGGTAGCGGTACGTATTTTTTGTTTTTCAGCCTGTTGATCTGGCCCGGGCTGATCGGCTGGTGGCATTTCGGGTATAGGTGTATTAGCCTGATCGGTGGCTACAGTCACATCTCTTTTTTCCTGCATGTTGTTGCAGGCAACAAGAATCAGCCCGGCCAGCAGGGCAGGCAGCAATATTTTTTTCATGTAAATGAAGCGGTTTAAGTTGGAGGTTATGAGTGTAAAAGGTATAAATAGTTTAAAAGGGCAAGAATTAAGCTTACCTAAAACGTATTACTTAATACTTATCGCTCTTTAAAAGACAGACGCCGGCGTGATTCTGTTATTTATTCCAGATAGCATTAAAAGGTAACCCGGTTGCGGTGTTAAAAACAGAAGGGATGTAGTTTACGTGCTACATCCCTTCGGCTGATAGTATTGAAAGACATGAATTTTACTTTTCTCCCGCCATCCCCATTACAATTTCCCATTCTTCATCTGTAACCGGTTGTACGGAAAGGCGGCCCAGGCGTACGAGCGCCATATTGGCCAGTTTTTTTTCAGCTTTGATCTGCGCCAGTGTTACCGGTTTTTTGAGCGTTTTGTGAGGTGCAAAATCAACGGCTACCCAGGTGTCTTCGGCCGATGTGGGATCCTGGTAGGCTTCCTTTACAACTTTGGCAATACCAACAATCTCGGTACCCTCATTGCTGTGATAGAAAAAAGCGAGATCCCCTTTTTTCATTGCTTTAAGGTTATTACGCGCGGCATAGTTACGTACGCCATCCCAGAAAGTTTGTTTATCCTTTTTCAGATTTTCCCACGAATACTTAAACGGTTCTGATTTGATAAGCCAGTAAGCCATAGCAGCGTCATTATTTGATTCAAAAGTAAACAAGAAGCAGCAAAAAAAATATGCCGCCGGGCAATCTGCGCGCAAATTATCTGCCGTATATGGATATGTTGATGCATGCAGTTGACACCGGCCCTTCTATATACATTTAATAACAGTTGTAAAACAGCAAAACAAAATGAAAAAGTTCAGATCAATGCTGGCACTGCTTGCAGTAGTAGCTGGCTTTACTACAGCCTCTGCTCAATCCATGAATAATGAAAAAACCGTGGAGGTGGGTGGTGCGCCGATGTATCCTTCCAAAAATATCGTTCAGAATGCAGTGAATTCAAAAGATCATACAACGCTGGTAGCTGCCGTAAAAGCTGCCGGACTGGTGGAGACACTGCAGGGACCGGGGCCCTTTACCGTATTTGCCCCTACCAATGCAGCATTTGAAAAATTACCTGCCGGTACAGTAGAGTCCCTGGTAAAACCCGAAAACAAGGCAATGCTAACAGGCATTCTCACCTATCATGTAGTACCCGGCAAAATTGACTCAAAAGAACTGGCGGCCTGGATTAAAAAGGGTAATGGAAAAACAGAGCTGACTACAGTAGCCGGCGGCAAATTATGGGCAATGATGGAAGGAAAAAATATAGTGATCAAAGACGAAAAGGGTAACAAGTCACTGGTCACTATCAAAGACGTATATCAAAGTAATGGAGTGATCCATGTGGTGGATACGGTGCTGATGCCGCGCTGACCTATGCAGACATTTACTGTGGTTCTATTCCTGCATAGAGTAATTTCTGTGCAGGAATTTTTATTTACCAGCCATTGGCCAGCACATCGGCAATATGAAGCGGCTGCAGCGAGTATCCTTTATGCTCAATATAACCTTTCAGATGCATGAGGCAGGAGTGGTCGGTAGAAATAAGATACCGGGCGCCGGTAGCCAGTGCATTTTCAACTTTCTGCTCACCCATGCCAATAGAAATTGAATCAAACTTTACAGCAAAAGTACCCCCGAAGCCGCAGCAGGTTTCCACGTCTTCCATTTCCTGCAGTTCCAGGCCACTTACATTTGCCAGCAACTGGCGGGGTTCTTTCTTAATCTTACATTCTCTCAGCCCGGCGCAGCTGTCATGATAGGTGGCTTTACCTTCGAGGCGCGCATTAAACTGATCTACACCCAGCACATTTACCAGAAATTCAGAAAACTCATACAGGCGGTTGCCCATATCTGTTACCTCATGATGCAGCGATGAGTTTTCGAAGAGTTTGGAATAGTAGTTACGGACAAAGCCCACGCAACTGGCACTCGGGGCCACAATAAGATCCGTGCCCCTGAAGTCCTTGAGAAATTTGCTACAGACGGTTTTCGACTCATCCCAGAAGCCAGCATTGAAGGCGGGCTGACCGCAACAGGTCTGATTGGTATTATATGAAACGGTACAGCCTGCTTTTTCCAGCACTTTAATCATATTAAAGGCTGTATCAGGAAACAGCTGATCTACAAAACAGGGTATAAAAAGCTGGACATTCATGATTCAAAAACTTAGGGTGATGACTAACGGGCCAACTGCTGGTTGAGGGCAATCATTTTAAGAGCTGTGACACCTGCCTCTTCTCCTTTATGGCCATGTTTGCCGCCAATACGCTCCTGCGCCTGCTCATCTGTGTTTACAGTGAGTACCCCAAATATAGTGGGAACAGGTAAAGAATGATTCAACAATACCACGCCATCTGTCACGGCATTGCATACATACTCAAAATGGGGTGTATCGCCGCGTACCACGCAGCCTAGCGCTATAAAGGCGGCGGGTTTGCGGGTATCGGCGCTCAGCTCCCAGCAACGCCGGATGGCAAAGGGAATCTCCACCGCTCCGGGTACCGTCAGCTGTATGATCTGTTTGATGCCGGCACTCTGCAGTGCCCGGATGCAGCCACGTTCCAGCTCATCCACAATCGCTGCGTTCCATTCGGTTTTTACCAAAACAATGCAGGCATCCTCTGCGTGGAGAATGCCTGTATCTGTTGTAAGTAATTTACTGTTGCTGATATCAGCCATAATTAGTTTGCATTATATTCTCCCAGTTGGGCCAGGTACTGGTCTACCTGTGTACCCTGAGGAGTAGCCGGGAATTTTTCTTTCAGCTCTTTAAACAGGGCAATGGCCTGTTTGGGGTCTTTCAGCACACGGTCGGCAAGGTAAGCAGCCAGAAACAACGCTTCAGCAGCAGCAGTTTTATCTGCTTCGAAGTGATGGGCCGATTTTTTATAATAATCCAGTGCTTCTTTGGCATTTCCCTGATCAGCATAGGCATCGCCCAGCAGCTTATAAGCACGCTGTTGGATTTGTTTGGCATCCGAGCTGAATTTTTTCAGGTATTTAATAGCATTGGCATTATCATCAAGTTTGATATAGCAGGCGCCAGCATAGAAAGCGGCCAGGTTAGCGGCATCAGTACCGCTGTAGCGGCTCATAACGGCCAGGAAACCGATATTTTGTCCATCTCCATTCAATGCCAGACGGGTAGAATCAAGACGGAAATATTCTTCCGCTTTCGACATTACGTCAGCTGCTTTTTCTTCTTTAGGCTTTACAAAATATTGTTTATAGATAAAAAAGCCGGCTACCACTACGAGTAAGGCAGTGCCAATACCCAGAATGGGTTTGCTGTTGCGTGACCAAAAATCTTTAGCCTTTGCAAGCGCTACTTCGCTCTGTCCTGCTTCGGGCGTATGTTTCTTTTCTGACATTTTGTATAATAATTAATAAAAATGGTTATTATGGTAAAAGCGGTGTGTGGTGCAGATTAATCAACAATGAAAGGATAGTTGGCATCCACATAGATGTCTTTCAGCACCTCATCATCATTGGGCCAGGGGCTTTCCTCGGCAAATGTTACTGAGTTGGCCACAATGGTTGCCACACGGGCATCGATGACGCTCAGCTCTTCTTCGGTAGCAAATTTGTTTTCGAGAATAGTAGTACGCACAACTGTAATCGGATCTTTTTGACGGTATTCGTCTACCTCTTCTTTGGTCCGGTATTTCTGGGGATCGCTGATGGAGTGCCCTTTATAACGGTAAGTTTTGATCTCAAGCAAAGTAGGACCGCCGGCTTCACGCGCACGTTTTACCGCACGGGCCACGCCTTCGTGTACAGCCTCGGGGCTCATGCCATCAATCACATCTGCAGGCATTTCGTAGCCATCAGCCAGTTTATAAATATCGGTTACATTGGAAGTACGCTCCACAGAAGTACCCATTGCGTAGTTGTTGTTTTCGCAAATGAATACAACCGGCAGTTTCCAGAGCATGGCCAGGTTGAATGACTCATGCAGGATACCCTGGCGGGCAGCGCCGTCGCCAAAAAAGCAAAGCACCACATTATCTGAACCGCGGTATTTTTCTGCAAAAGCAAGTCCTGTACCGGTGCCGATTTGTGCACCTACGATACCATGACCGCCATAAAAGTTCTCTTTTTTGCCAAAGAAGTGCATACTGCCGCCCTTGCCTTTGGCACAACCTGTGGCTTTGCCGTACAGCTCAGCCATACAGCTGTCTACCGATACGCCCTTGGCAATAGCCAGGCCGTGATCGCGATAGGCAGTAATGAACATGTCTTCGGGACGGGTGGCCGTCATACATCCGGCTGCAATGGCTTCCTGCCCTATGTAGGCATGGAAAAAGCCCCGGATCTTTCCCTCCATTTTATACTTTTCTTCGGCCGTAAGTTCAAACTGGCGTATCAGCTCCATCAGCTCATACCAGTACAGATAAGTCTCTTTGGAAAATTTGGCAGCCACAGGCTAAAAATTTGAGTTGCAAAAATAAGGGAATTCGGGATATTTTAAGAATGCGTTGCTCCCGGTCTTTTTTGAGCAAATTCGGTGAAAAAGAACAAGATGTAAATGTTCTATTTTTGTGGCATGGCCAATCGGATCACCCGGAGGCGCCTGCGTAAAGCCTGGCAAAGGCTGCGAAGGCTTCCCGGCGGAATAAATTTCCTGAAATATAGCTGGAACAAGGCTTACGGGCTGCTCCTGCGCAGCATTAGGAGCACCCGCGTGCCCCACCCCTCCACCATTATGCTGGAAATAACCAACCAGTGTAACCTCGCCTGTATCACCTGCCCCCGCGAATATGCCTATGGCCACCAGATGGATAAAGGCTTTATGAACCTGGAGAAAATGAAAAAGGTGATTGACGAAGCTTTTCCCTACGTTGACTCCATTGGACTTACAGGACTGGGCGAAACCTTTATGTACAAGAAACTGCCGGTAATAGTCGACTATATCCGGGCCAAAAACCAGGGTATCATTATCAGTGTTTCTACCAATGCCCACCTTCCCGCCAGCGTACCTATGGTAACAGAGCTGGCCGATAAGCTTGATACCATCCAGGTTTCTATTGATGGCATTGGCAAAACCTATGAGCAGGTACGCCTCAAGAGCGACTATCCTTTCTTTTACGACAATATGCGGCAGATTGTGGATGTATGCCGGGGTAAGCGGGCCAGTGTCATGTTCAACTTTGTGGCAATCCGGGAAAATTATCAGCAGATGGCCGAAGTGGTACAACTGGCCGGACAATTGGGTGTGGCTTATGTAAACATTACTCCTTTTAATGTGGCGTCTGTGACGATCTACGATAAATCCTATTATGATTTTTTTCAAACTCCGGCTTTTAAAGAAGAGTTGAAACGGGCCAAACAAACCGCCCGCAATTTTCCGGATATGGAATTGACAACCTGGGATATTGAAGCACCCCGCGGATTCCGTAAATGCGACCTGGTATGGTCACATTTTTATGTGTCATGGGATGGGTATGCGACCCCCTGTTGTGCCAAACCCTTTCCGAAAGAACTCAACTTCGGCAGTGTGTTTGACGATGGATTGATGAAATGTCTCAATAACCGCGATTACCGGCAGTTCCGGAAAATGTGGTATAAAAACGAACCACCTGAGTTTTGTAAAAACTGTCATGTTATTGACCTCGATCCGGTCATCGTGGAAGCCTGACCGGTTTTCTGTGTAATATTGAATCATGTTATCGCTTACGGGTATCACCCTTTTTCAGTTTAAAAATTATACCAACCGGGTCTTTAGTCTGGACCACCGGGTGATAGGTATTTGCGGTAATAATGGTGTTGGCAAAACCAACCTCCTCGATGCTATTTATTATCTCTGTTTTACCAAAAGCTATTTTACCCGCCTTGACAGTCAGCTGGTAAAACAGGGTTTTGCCGGCTTCAGAATCGAAGGCGATTTCATGGTAAATGGAAAAAAGGAAAAAGCAGTTTGTATTTACCGCGAAAACGGGAAAAAAGAGTTTCAGATAAATGGGCAGGCCTATGATAAGTTTTCGCAGCATATAGGCCGCTACCCCTGTGTGATTATTGCTCCCGATGATGCCCAACTGATCACCGGTGGCAGCGAAGAGCGCCGTCGTTTTCTGGATGCGCTGCTAAGCCAGCTGGATGCTACCTATCTGCAGCAACTGATCACCTACAACAAAGTATTACAGCAACGCAATTCACTGCTCAAATCAATGGCAGAAACAGGCCGGCGGGATGCCGCATTGCTGGATGTGCTGGACGTGCAACTCATTGCTCCGGCCAATTATGTGGCAGATAAGCGGAGAGACTTCCTGGTTAGCTTTCTGCCGGCGGTAAAACACCTGTACCAGGAGATAGCGCGGCAACCCGAAGAAGTCAGCCTGATTTATGAAAGCGAATTATTGCAGCAATCTTTTCAGGAACTGTTAACCGCCAGCCGCCAGCGCGATATGATGGCGCAGCGTACAACAGCAGGCCCGCACCGCGACGATATTTCACTGCAGTACAACGATCAGTCATTTAAGTCAGTTGCTTCGCAGGGGCAGCGTAAAAGCCTGTTGTTTGCGCTTAAACTGGCCGAGATGGAGGTGCTGCAGCGCGAGAAGGGATTTGCCCCGCTCCTGCTGCTCGATGATGTTTTTGAAAAACTCGATGAAGACCGCATCCGCAACCTGCTCGAGCGGGTCTGCAATCGCTACGACGGACAGGTGATCATTACCGATACCCACGAAGAACGGCTGCGTACACACTTTGAAGCACTCAAATTGCCTTACGGATTGATCAGAGTATAACGCTGTTTCGCCGCATAGCCGATCACTTATTGTAACAGCAGCCGGATATTCTCCTTTTGCATACCATATTTTATTTGAAACAGATACTGACCGGCAGGCAGATGCCGAAGGTCCAACGATGTACGCGATACCTGCAATTTTTGCACGCTGACAGCAATACCACTCATATTGTAAATAGTAAGCATTGCAGGGTCTGTTGTTTGTTTTTCGATGGTTACCATACCCTGTGCGGGGTTGGGAAACAGGCTAAATACGGTGTTGTCTGCCGGCACATTGACCTTTACAATACGGCTATAGCTAAATCTGCCATCCAGATCTGTCTGCCTGATCCGGTAATAGTTAATTCCGTGAGCGGGCGTACTGTGTGTATATTGGTATTGGCCGCCACTGGTCTCATTACCGCCTGCAGGCAGATGGTGAAGCGATTGCCAGCTTTGGTTATCGATGCTGTGCTCTATGGTAAACTCCCTGTTGCCGGGCTCAGTGAGTGTAGTCCAGTAAATGTTAACCTGCCTGTTGTTAACCACAGCGTTGATCTGCTGCCAGGTCACTGGCAGGGTTGAACTCTGCACCGTAAATACCGGATTGGAGCCGGAGAAAAAACTTCCTCCCACGGAGATATCGTAAGTCGTGGTTTCATTGGTCGACCAGTTGCTAAGGTCGCTTATTGCCGCTATGAGCTGGGCTTTTGTACCCGTCTGAATACCTGTATATACATTATTATCGCCATGCATGCCGCCATTGCCGGTTAGCCATGCCAGCGAACGGGCATTTATACCGTTGGTAAGCTGTGCCGGCAGGTATGACACCTGTATATTGGTACCAACGGTTTGGGGAGATACCAGCCAACCGTTTGCGGTACCGAATGTTGTAGCAGCCCAGTTGGCCCAACCGAAGACAAACTGTGTGGGTTGAGAATAGCTGGTACCCTGATAAATAAACCAGTTTTCGCCACCTGCGGGTGCCGGACAATTGGTTGCCAAAACTGCATTTGCGTTAAACTCCTGTTTCCAGCCACGGATGGTAAGCGTACCCGGTAAACCGGTCACAGTAGTGCCGGCATTGCTTGAGGCCATCTGAATTCTAAAAACAGTGCCTGCCAGAATATCGGAAGTGGTCAGCCATTCAATTGATCCTTCCACATTATTGGCCAGTGTATTGGATACAAAAGCCCCCGCTTCATATCCATAATCGGAAATAAAAATGCGTGTGTTGGAAAGTATCGGCACAAGCGTCACAATAGACATTTCCTGTGGAGAAGCATCATAATTGTAACCAATGATGGCAATGTCGCCAGCGGCCAGTGTTGTTTGTGCCTGCATAGAAGCGGAGGACAGAAACAGGAACAAAAAGCAGGAAGTGGTTTTTCGGAGAATTCTCATAGCGTTGTATATCGATTGGATCAAAGGTCTGTTGCTCCTGGATCCAAATCGTTGCACTATGATCACCGGTTATTTTTATTTAGTAAACGCCGGTATGTATTTAGGCTGGTGTTGATTGATATCAGCTGTTGCTCCGGGTGAGCAGCCGAATCATCTCTGGCTTTTTGCGCTGCGAGACCGGCAATACGGTGCCATCTGTCAGCAGTACAGAGCCGCCATCGCGGTTAAGGTATTTGCGAAGATGCCGGGTATTGATCAGATGCGACTTGTGGATTCGCTCAAAGAGCTGTGAGCCCAGCTGAGTTTCCAGCTCTTTTAATGTTTTCGCTACATATAACTGCTCACCGGACTGCAGGTAAATGCGGCTGTAATTGTTGTCGGCTTCGCACCTGATAATTTCATCTCTGGTATAAAGATGATAGCCTTCGGCACTGGAAAAGCAGATTTTCTCGTACGTATTTTTCACAAATTCCAACAGCGGCTTCCAGGATTCTTTGTTGTCTGAAGGAATATTGCATACTTTATCCAGGGCAAGCGTTACTTCAGTATTATCTACGGGCTTTAAGAGGTAGGCCTGTGCATTGACCCGAAAGGCCTTGAGGGCATATTCACTATAAGCCGTTATAAAGATGACCCGAAACTGTTTCCAGCGGGCCTGTTCAATCACGTCAAATCCGCTTCCATCACCCAGCTGTATATCGAGCAATAATAAATCCGGATGAAGGTCATCGATTAACCTAACGGCTTGTGCCACACTGGTGGCTTCAGCGATTACCTGCAGCCGGTCGCTGTGTAATCGTAAGGCCTCGCGTATTGCACTCCGCGATTGGTCTTCGTCATCAATGATAAGTGCGCGCATGTGACAGGTTTTTGAATAGTACCGGAAAACGGATCATTGCTATTGTCCCGGCTACTTTTCCATGTTGATCCGGGTACTCAGTCACCGACAACTGACTGTTTGCATGTAATAGCTGAAGTCTCTGTCTGGTGATATTGATTCCTTTAGAACTATGCAACTTATATCTGTTTAATCCGGCAGATTTTTGCAAACCTACTCCATTATCCTTAATCCGGCAGACAAGCATATCGTCTTCCAGCTCAAAATCAATCCAGATCATACCTCCGTTTGTTAAAGGGGCTACTCCATGCAACACTGCATTTTCAACAAATGGCTGAATAAGCATTGGCGGAAACCATATTTTCTGTGGCGCCACAATCCCCGGACTGGTTATTTTATAATCGAATTTTCCGGGACGTTGCAGTACTGCCAGTTCAAGATACAGGTTGAGCATGGTGATTTCATCCTGCAGGGAAATCAATGGAAGTGCATTTTTATCCAGAATCATACGCATAAGGCCAGCAAACCGGCTAATATAATTATGCCCTCCTTCCATGTCGCCAGACGCATAATAGCCTTTTATCGCATTCATGGCATTAAACACAAAATGGGGGTTCATCTGTAATGCGGCGGCCTTTTGTTCCAACTCTGCTTTTTCCTTATTCAATTGTAAAGCAGTCTGCTCAAGTAAATGTTTTTTGCGGATACTGCGGATACGCAACAACGTAATACCTGTAGCGATTACTATTGCAAATAAAATACAGGCAATTATAAACACCTGGCTTTTCCAGAAAGGTTGGCGGATATGAAATGAAAAAGTCTGAATTTTTCCTGTAGCTGTATAGGGATTGCCAGCCACTACCCTGAATGTGTACTGCCCGGGCGCCAGATTGGAATACTGAATCCGCCGGGCAGAAGAATAACTCCAACTGGTATCGGCTCCTTCCAGCATATAGGCGTATTCCGTATTATTTTGCAATGAAAAGGATAAAGCTGTAAAGTCGATCCGTAAGTTGTTTTCCGATGAGGCCAGTTGAAGAAAGGCGAAAGGCTTCCGGATATTCCCATTTACAAAAACCTGTTCGATAATGATATCCGGTGGTGCAGAATGCTGTATACTGTCTTCCCTGAAATAAGATACTCCTCTGTTTGTGGCCAGCCAGACGGTATCTGATTGCACCAGTATGTCATTGACCACATCTGAGGGTAGTCCGTCTCTGGCAGAATAATTTTTGATCCGGCACTGGGGTCTGTTACCTGTCCATTGATAGCAAATACGGCTGATACCCCGATCTGTAGCGACCCATATTGTAGAATCTGAATCGGTAAATAAACTATTACAGTTATTGCTTGATAAGCCCTGGTTAATATCGATCGTAAAACATGCTCCATTTTTTACTATGCCTACTCCCCTGCCTGCTGTTGAGAAAAGGAGCGCTCCGGTTGTTGTGGCGACGATTTTTGTAACCTTACTCTTTAAAACGGGGTGATGAACCGGATAAGCGGTTGCAACTCCAGTACCTGTATAGTAGAATAAACCTTCATCGCTACCGAGCCAGAGTGTGTCGCTGTTTACCAACAGACTATATACCCGTTTATTGTAGACATAAGGGGCCCCCGATAGTTTTTCCGCATTTAGCTTGTCCCTTGTTAATATTTCAGAAATTGCAATTGCATTTACACTAAACGACAACCCTACATAAGCGGTATCTCCTTTTGTAGCAATCGCTTTTACAGAACCCGGGTACAGAATGCTTTTTCCGGACGTGACCTCAATAAGCCGGGAGCCCGCCAGGGCAAACAGTTCTCCACGCAGTGATTCGAATCCATAGGTCTTGTTTAAACCTGCCGGCAAAAGTGAATGACGCCAGTGGGCCCGACCATTCTTCCATTCCATAAATTCGCCATTGATAAAACCGGCATAGATATGTCCGTTGCTTTGTCCCAGGGTATAAGCTTCTATCGTTTGAAAATCCGTTTGTGGCAAAAAACTATGCACATAATTGGGACGATGTATCCATAATCCCTGGTTTTGTGACGCCATCCAGAAATTTTTATACCGATCTGCGTAGAGGTAACAGGAGAATGGGACGCTGGCATCAAATAATCGGATAAATTGATTGTTGTCTGGATTAAAGGTAAATACCGTCTTGCTGGTTGCCAGTAAAATCAATCCGCTGGCAGCCTGGTAATGGACGGCGCTGATCGGTTCTCCATCGGGCGAAGAAAAACGGCTGAACTGTTTTTGGCCGATATTATATTTCAGTAAATAATTATCGTTGTGGTAAAAGAGATTACCGGAGCAGAGGATCGTTTTGGATACAGGTAAGGACGGCTCACCGTCCGGAAAATGAGTTAAGTGCTTACCGGCAGGATCATAGATTCCTTTGGTGCTTATAAGAAGAAATGTATTGTTGTGCCGAACGATGTCTGCAAATGAGGCATCCGCCACCTGCAGTAATTCGCGGGCCGGTAAGCGGATTTTCAATTGGTCTTTTACAAAAAGATAAGCCGTTTGTCTGCTCACATACCAGATACTGTCGCCCTGTTGCGCCCATCCCATACTCATACTACCGGCCGCTATACTATTCAGTGCCGGCAGATCGCCGGCATTTAATATCCGTCCATGATCGTAGATACTCAGGCGTCCATTGTAGGTGAGAAACCAGAGACGGCCCTGTTGATCTTCTCTGATTTGAAAAACTTCATTGTCACTCAGGCCATCGGCCGTGGTATAAAAAATAAATTCATATCCATCGTAGCGGGCTACTCCCGCATCTGTGCCTATCCAGATATACCCGAGGCGATCCTGTTGAATGCAATATATCACACTGGTTTTCAGTCCGGGTACACGAACGAAATAGGACTCACTGAGAGGTTGGCTATGGGGGTGGCCCAACCACAAAAAGAATCCGGCCAAAAGGAGCAGGCAGCGATGGTTCATCAATTAAAAATAAGGGAAGTCGGTTAATGTGTCTCCGGAATGGGGGCAACCGCTTTTTGCTGTAAAGTAGTTTCATGCGGCAAACAGATCATGCAGCGGCGGGTCCTGTACCGATTGCCCAACGATCATGGCAAAGGAAATGCAATTCTTCTGATGCGAGTCTTTACCTGACATATTCTCTTCCGGCCAACCCGTTTTTATCTACATTTGTGGCATGGGTGAATATTCAATCGGTGATGCTATCCGCCAGTTTCTCGAAAAGAGCCGTATCAAAGGTGATATACAGGCTATGCAGATCGAGGAAGTATGGGAGCAGATTATGGGGCGCACAGTAGCCCGTTATACCGATAAGCTGCAACTTTTTGGCGGCAAACTGGTCGTATCTACCCGCGTTGCTCCCCTCCGGCAGGAACTCATTTACCAGCGTGAAAAAATTATGCAGCGGGTAAATGAGGCCATGGGACAAAATCTGGTCAAAGAAGTAGTGATTCAATAAGGATTACTTAACGCTCTTCCTCTTTCTACATTTTCATCAAATATATCCTGACGCTGTCTCACAGCTTCTTCCAGAATATCCTGTGCAGATATGATGCCGGCAAAACTATGCTCCCGGAATACAGGAATATAACGCACATGATGCGACTTCATCAGTTTCATACAATCTTCTACCGACTGCGCAGTTTCTGCAATAGGCAATTGCGTATTCATTACAGACCGTACAGTGACAGCATGAAAATCTTTATTATGAAATATGACCCGGGTGGCAATGTCATGATCTGTTATTAATCCGAGAAACTGATCATCTTCATCCATCACAATAAGATAGTCTGCCTGCAGACAGGCCATACGGCATAAGGCATCACTCACCGTTGATTGCGGAGATATCCTGTTGAAATGCGGCTGCTTTTGTTCCAGAATGACGGTAATGTTTTCCATAACCAGGATTTAATGGTTAAAAAATACAGTCAGGCGGAGCGAAATAGTGGGGGAAACGTCTGTTAAGTTACATTAATTCTGGAAACAACGCTTCAAGCGAAAAGAATTTTATAGGGGCGTGACTTTAATGTATACGCACACGCGGATCAACCAGCCCATACAGGATATCTGCGAGCAGATTGATCAGAATAAAAAAACAGGCAGCTACAAGTACGGCACCCATTACCACCGGATAGTCTAGCTTTTCCAGTGCATCTACAGTAACGAGTCCAATACCCTGCCAGCCAAAAATATATTCTACAAAAAATGCACCAGCCAGCAACTCTGCAAACCAGCCTGTTACGGCTGTAATGACGGGATTAAGGGCGTTGCGCAGCGCATGTTTCCATACCACGGCGCGCTGGCTCAGCCCTTTGGCACGGGCTGTGCGGATAAAATCCTGGTTCAGCACATCCAGCATGGCACTGCGGGTGAGCTGGGTAATGATCGCCAGTGGCCTGATGCCCAGCGTAATGGCGGGTAGTATGAGATTTTGTAATGTATAACGACGCTCGCCGGTATAGTCATCTACATCGTACCAGCTTCCCGAAATATGCAAACCGGTCCAGTTGCTCCACACAAATCCAAACAGATAGGCAATGATGATGCCCATAAAAAATGAAGGGGCTGAAATACCGAGAATACTGGAGAAAATGGCAGACTGATCCATCCAGGAACCTTTGCGCACCGCTGCAAGCACTCCAAGTGGAATACCGATGACTATAGCCAGCAGCATTGCCGAAAAAGCCAGCATAATGGTACCAGGCAGGGCTTGCATCAGCACAGTGCTAACCTCCTGTTTGCTTTGGTAGGACTTACGTAAATAGGGAATTTTTAATCCCAGTTTTGTATCACCGCCAATAAAAAATCCTCTCAGTCCTTTATCACTGATCTCTTTTTTAGTATGGATACAAACCGGCGATACATCATTGAGATAAAGCAGAAACTGTTTCCATTTGGGCTGATCGAGGTACAGTTCTTTGCGGATATTCTGTTCGGTGCGGGCATCTCCCCCCTGCCCCATTACCAGACGCGCAGGATCACCAAATCCCTGAAAAAGAAAAAAGACAAGGACTACCACGCCCACCAGCACCAGCAGGCCATAAGCAAGTTTTTTTGCAATGAAGCGTAGCATAGTTTATTAACGGTCCTGTGTAGCCGGTGTGTTAAGAGCCGGCATATTTTCTACCTGTTTTAGGATACGATCCAACCGGCGATACCCCTGTTTGTCGACGATGGTGCCCGATTCAAGCAGAAACAGGCAGGGATTGGTACGGGCCGCGGTATGAATCAGGATTGCATCAGCGGTCAGTACGGGTAAAGCAGCAAAAGTAGTTCCGGCAAACTCGTTATTAATAGCCTCTCTGTTGCTGGTAACTACATATACGGGTATATTCTTTTTAGTTGCCTGATTCACGATCTGTCCGAAGGTGGAGGACCATTTTTTGAAGGGAACGGTTTCAAAATTTTCGCAGAATAATACGAGGGCTGCAGAAGAGATCAATACCTCCTGCGTGGCATCGGCATCGCCGGCAGCACTGAGGCGGAAACCTTTGATGGGTGGTATCGCATTTCCGGCGCGGATCAGTTTATCCTTACGGCTTTTGAATGTATAGGCATCCAGGTCGGCAGGCAATTCTGCCGGAGAAAATTCATATTCCTTTCCTTCCTTTTCATAAATAAAACGGATGGCAAAGCTGTCGGGAACAGCTCCCGGCGGAGGCTGCATTTTCTCCGGAATATTATTGCCTTTTTTGAAAGGCAGGCAGTCTACCGGCGGCAGGTAAGTAAGTGCATACCACTGCAGTCCGAAACTAAACAGCGTTACCAGCAGCATAAGCCCGGTGTTGAGGCGCCGGCCAAAAAGTGGTTTAATATGTCGTTGCTGCCAACAAAGGAAAGTAATCAGTACAGTCAGTATCACATCTTTCATAAACGATGTAAAGGATGTGATGGGCAGGCAGTCGCCAAAGCAGCCGCAGTTGGCGGGTTTTCCTGTAATGTAGGTGTAGCCTGTAAGGAAAGTAAAGAAGACGATCAGCAATAGCAGTAGCCAGGTAAATAAGCGGATACGCCATCCCAGCAGCAATGCAAATCCTGCAATGATCTCAAAGGCATTCATGAGTATGGAACTCAATAGCGTATAATCATGCAGACCAGACCATCCCCAGATCTCAAAAAATTCCTGCATTTTATAGCTGAGGCCCAGCGGATCATTGGCTTTGACCAGTCCGGAAAAAATAAAGAGCAGTCCAACAACGATCCGTGCTATCTGGGTAAGTACTTTCATGTGTAGCTGCTTATAGGAGGGTTAACAGTTAATGTTTTTTTTCGCTGATGAGGATAAGCGCAAATACTGCATAGTTGATGATATCGTGATAATTGGCATCAATGCCTTCGCTGATCAGTGTTTTGCCTTCATTGGCCAGTATCTGGCGGATGCGTTGCAGTTTCATCAGTATCAGGTCTACAAAACTTTCCTGGCTCATGCTGCGCCAGGCTTCGCCATAATCATGGTTTTTATTTTCCATAAGGGTCTTGCTGGCCTGAATATGATGGGTATACAAACGGGCAACCGTGTCTATATCCAGTTCTTCAGGCGAGCCGGCTTTCAGCTCCAGTTGAATGAGACCAATGACGGCATAGTTGACAATGCCCTTGAATTCTGCTGCAATATCATCGGCAATCCGTTGCATTCCTTTTTCCTGGATGGTACGTATACGCTGTGCCTTTATAAAAAGCTGATCCACTATGGAGATCGTACGTAATACGCGCCAGGCAGTGCCATAATCACGCGCTTTTTTCAGGAAAATATCCCGGCTGGAGTTAATCACCTCATCGTATTGCCGCTCTGTAGTAGTAGCTTCCATTCAAACAGGTTGTTTTTGTATTGATCAGGCTATGCTGCAGCAGGTTTATACATCGGCTCAATAATGCTGCTAAGCGGTTTCTGCCTACCTTTAGCTTCAAAAATAAAGAAACAAAGGGGAATGTACCTGTTGAATTGCAGAGGCCGCTTACTGAATGTGGATAAGCCCATGATTATGGGTATTATTAATACCACACCTGATTCTTTTTTTGCACCCAGTCGCCGGCAAATGCAGGACGAGCTGCTGAGTTGTGCGGATGAAATGCTGAAGGCTGGTGTGGCTATACTCGACATGGGTGGACAAAGCACCAGGCCGGGCAGCCGGGCAGTGGAAGCGACGGAAGAAATGGATCGGGTGGTGCCCGCGATAGAAGCGGTTCACCGGCATTTTCCGGACGCAATAATATCTGTAGATACCTATTATGCGCGGGTGGCAGAAATGGCTGTGCAGGCAGGTGCATCTATTGTCAACGACATAAGTGCAGGCCGGCTGGATGAGGATCTGTTATCAACGGTAGCCCGTTTACGTGTTCCCTACATACTGATGCATATGGCCGGCACACCACAACATATGCAGGATGCACCTCATTATACCAATGTGGTACAGGAGGTGATGGATTTCTTTATTGCTGAACTGGCACGGTTACAGCAACTGGGTATCACCGATGTGATTCTTGATCCGGGTTTTGGATTTGGTAAAACCATTGCACATAATTTTCAGTTGCTGCGACAGCTTGAGTTGTTTCAACTGCTGCATCGCCCTCTCCTGCTTGGTGTTTCACGAAAGTCAACGATTTATAAAACGCTTGGAACTACGGCCGCCCAGGCGTTGAATGGCACTACAGTATTGCATACGGTAGGACTTCAGAAAGGCGCTCAACTACTGCGTGTGCATGATGTAAAGGAAGCGCGGGAAGCTGTTTTACTCTTGCAGGCCATGGAAAATGCCTGATACAATTCAGGTATAAAAAAATCCCGCCGAAGCGGGAATTTTTTTTGGCCGTGAATACAGTATAATCAGGCCCTGATGGTGTTTTTCAGTGCATTTCAAAGGAAATGGATCAGTATTAAATAAGCAAGTACGGTAGTCTTGATTGAGGGCATTCAGAGGGGAGAGATAAAGACGCGGACCTTGGACTAAAAACGGGACCAGTATATGCAAGTCCTTATAAAGGAACCGTCCCCCGGAAGGAGGACGGTGTAAAGGTGCGACTTTATTTTCACATAGCCATAAAAAGGCTATTGAGTCATATCAATTTCCTTTTATTGAATGGGCATGGGGCGTTCCGCCGTGGCTGCCATAGTATCTGCTACATTCAGGATTTCTACATCAAATTTCATGGCCTCAAAGGGTTGAAATTTAGGATGTGATTTACCATATGCCCTGAAGCCAGGTACATACAAAGTGCCTTTGCCTCCCTGTTTGAAAACCTCAAGACCTTCTTCCATACCAGGAATAAGGGCACCTACTCCGAGCTGACGGGTAAAGGTACCGGCATCAAATGTGCTGTCTTTGCGAATGAGGTCACCCTTATACTTTACAGTCACAAATTTTTCCGGAGCTGCCTGGGCGCCGGTACCCTGCTCTTTTATCACTACAAATGTGCCTTTGCCTACCATTTGCGCGTTGATGTTTTTGGAAGCCAGGTAATCCTGCATGGCTTTAACGCCTTTTGCAACTTCTCCTTCTTTTTCATATTCGGCATATTGCTGTTGCATCTGCTCCTCGACCTGTTTTTTGTACTTGGCCAGTTCTTCTTTCTGACGTTGCTCCTGGCGGGGTTTATCTTTTTCTGTTTCAAGGGCCTGGTCGACGCGCAGCAGACTGTCATTGCGGAACACCTCCAGTACGGTGAAAGAAGTAATCAGCCGATCACCTTTTTTAAAGGTGGGAGGCAGCTGTATACCACGTTTGAGGAGCGTATCTACCATCATTACGGTAACGGCACTATCCCCTTTTTTCAGCATACCGAAGATCTCAGCGGGATTATAAGGCGCTTGCTGCCCTGCAGTATAGCGAACATAGGCAGGCATCTCACCGTAGCTGCTTTGTACAACAGAATCGTTATAGCGGGTAACAAAATTAAATTTCAGCCAGTCACCTTCCCGTAAGGCAGAATCCTTATTGCTTCCAGGATAGATCTTGTACATCAGGCCGCTCTTTGTCTTTTTGTAAGACACACTGTTGCATGACACCGCCAGGGCGCATACCATAATTGCCAACACGGGTTGAAAAACTGTTTTCATTTGTTTTGTTTATTGTAATAAAGATTTATTTTCTTTTACCGCCAGTTTAAATTTCTGTACGGTTTGTTCCAGGCTGTCGCTGCTTCTGCCGCCGGATGCGTGAAAATGGCCGCCCCCTTCAAAGTATTTACGGGCAAATGCATTGCAGTCAAAATCGCCCTTGCTGCGGAAGCTCCATTTCCGTTCTTCGTCGCGGTCTATCACCAGCCCCACCAGTTTTATGCCCTGTATAGATTGGGGAAAGTTGACGAGGCCGTCTGTGTCGCCTGTTTTGATATGAAATTTCAGCAGATCTGATTTCGGAATAGCGATAAGCGCTGTATTGTATTCATAGAATACTTCCATCCGGTTGAGCAGCACATGCCCTGTAAACCGGATTTTATTTTCGAGAAAATTGTCGAAAAGGTTTTCGTGTACTTTGGAATGATTCAGTCCGCGCTGCTTCAGATCGGCTACCAGGGCATGTACACTGGCTTGTGCAGAAGAAAAGCGGAAAGAACCGGTATCTGCCACCACGCCTGCATACAGGCATTCACTGATCTCCATATTGATCTGACCGGCATTGCCGGAGCCTACAATGAAATCGTAAATCATTTCGCAGGTAGAGCTTTTGCCGGTATCGCTGATACCATAGTCAAAGGAAGGCTCATCGGGTTCGCGGTGGTGATCGATCAGGATTTTGACACACTGCGCAGACCGTAATTTTTCTGCCAGGTGTTTGGTGCGGGTGAAAATATTGAAATCGAGGCAAAACAGCCATTCAGCCGCATCGAGTGCAGCTTCGGCTCTGCCGCGGGCAGCTTCAAAATCGATCACCTCATTGCAACCCGGCATCCAGTCGAGCCATTTGGCCCAGTTGGTAGGCGATATCACCGTCACCTGGTGACCCAGGAGCCGTAAAAAATGCGTCAGGCCCAGACTGGAGCCCATGGCATCGGCATCCGGTTTTTGGTGCATGGTCACAACTACCTTATGCGGCTGATTGAGTAGTGGGAAAAAATCCTGTATCGGTTTCATAAAGGATTGCGAAGATAAGGGTAATCCCGGCTCTGCCGGTTACGATTTGACTTCCCGGAAAGACTTTTCTGGACGGTACGGCGGCGCTTAAAGCCCGGATTTTTGGCGTATTCCTGGGGCAAGCGCCCGGAAATTCCTACCTTTGCGCCCCAAAAGCAATCATCATCATGAGCAATCGCACATTTACCATGATCAAGCCGGATGCTTTTCGTAAAGGCCATTCCGGTGCTATCATCGACCGTTTTATTAAAGAGGGATACAGGATCGTGGCGCTGAAATTGACAAAATTATCGCCCGAGAAAGCCGGAGAGTTTTATGCCGTTCATAAAGAAAGGCCTTTCTACGGCGAGCTGGTGGAGTTTATGAGCAGTGGTCCCATCTTCGCAGCTATCCTGGAAAAAGAGAATGCCGTGGCATCTTTCCGCGAGTTGATTGGCGCTACCAATCCCGCCCAGGCTGCTGAAGGTACTATCCGTAAATTATATGCTTCTTCTGTAGGTGAAAATGCCGTACATGGCAGCGACAGCGATGAGAATGCGGCTATTGAAGGCGCGTTTTTCTTTTCCGGACTGGAGCAATTCTGATGAAAGGTAGAAGGTGAAAGGTAGAAGGTCTAAACAAACCTTTTGCCTTCTACCTTTCACCTCTTACCTTTTTAAATATTTTTGCCCGTTACATTAGCTATCGGAGTCACCTTATAGCCCGCCTTTCTCAGCAAACTAATCACGCCCTCTTTTCCGGGTAAATGGCCTGCGTTGCCAGCTATCATTAAGGTAGAATATATAAATAAACCTTTTGCCTTCTACCTTTCACCTCTTACCTTTTTAAATACTTTTGCCCGTTACATTAGTTACCGGAGTCACCTTATAGCCCGCCTTTCTCAGCAAACTAATCACGCCCTCTTTTCCGGGTAAATGTCCTGCGCCGACAGCTATCAGTAAAGAACGGCCCGGTAGTATGCCTTTTAATTTTTCTACCCAGTTTTTATTACGATCATTCAGTAAGACGTCGGTATAATTTGAAATAGCCGGATCACTTTGGGTGATCATCTTTTCCAGTTTATCCAGGTCCTGATCGCGGTATGCCTGCATCATTTGCGATAGTTCCGCATCATCACTTTCCTTTTTGCCCGCATCATCGACATAGCGCAAAAGCTGCTCGGCCTGCAGCTTATATGGAATCTTATCCAGCACTCCGGCCTGGTATCCCATTGTTTCCAGTCCTTTTATATTTTTGTTATGCCGGCGTGCTTCTTCCATAATCACCTGCTCCATCATGGCGGTAGCATCGCAGGCCATATTGTTCTGCTCCAGGAGCGAGGCAGCCAGGATTGGTTTATAGGTTTCCAGCATGGAAAAGGGCAGCATTGTACTGTGCGACTCAAAAAAACTTTTAACCCGGCCGTATTCATCTTCGCTAAGCAGATCGCGCAGCGTGGTATCGCCACGCATCTTCATTTTGCTGACTACTCCCAGCATCTCAAACATATTGTCGAGATCTACTTCAAAATAGACCTCATCTGCATTGCGGATAGCTTCTTTAAGGTTGTTGCTGAGTACGGCATCATCTTTACAAAGCATATGTATGGTGCCAAAGAGAAAAGACGGTTTATCGAGCCCGTTACCACTGATCTTCCATAACAACGTGCGGGTACTATCGCCCTGCGCGTGTCCAATGCCGGTAATGCTTAAAAGGCTCATCAGTAAAACTACACCAAATCGGTTCATCGGTTTCTTTTTTGGAAAATTAGTATTTCTTCAGGTAACACGGTGTTAATCTGCCACAACGGCTTCCATACCATATATCTGGTCTTTAAAGCGGAGAGATGGTGAAGGTATCAATGGACCAATATCCAGCTGATGCCATTTTTCATCTACCGCACGGATGGTGGCATCATCTGCTACGATGATATTGGGCCAGTCGCGCTGAAAATTGTCGAGCTCACGGGTTTTGCGTGTACCGTCAAGTCCGGCGCAGGGCACCCTGCCCGGCTCCTCTCCTGTAACGATTGCATCACGTTTGGGATCGAGATTGTTACAGAAGCGCCAGAGTGCTGTAGCCAGGTCATGCGGGTTGACGGTATGTTCTACATACAGAATAATTTTGATACCGTTCAACTGCGGGGTGCCTGTGAGCTGCCGGTGCAATTCCCTGATATGCCCCTGACGTTGTTTTTTTACAGATACGATTATACAGGCAATATCATCTTTTAGAAGGGAAAGATTGGCTGCTTTTATTTCGGAATACTCATCACAGAGCCATTTTTCAGTAAGCTCAGGTGATGGTTGTATAACGGGGATTGTGCCATCTGTTTCCTCCTCCCATTTATGTGTACCATCTATGCACATCTTACCGCCAAAACCCAGTTTACTGCAGCTATGATCCAGTACATCCATAGGGCCCTGTGAGAAATAGATATCAGTGGCTGCATTGAGATTCGAAAACACATAACGGGCCAGCTGACGGTAGTCGCTGATAGGTGTTTGTCCATCGGCGATAACCAGTATTTTATTAAACATCATCTGACCGGCGCCCCACATGGCGTTCATCACTTTTTGTCCCTGGCCTGCATATTCTTTCTGGATTTTGGTGATGACCAGGTTATGAAATACTCCTTCTACGGGCATATCCATATCCACTATTTCCGGCACCATGGTCATTTTGATGGGCGCGAGAAAAATACGTTCGGTTGCTTTACCCAGCCAGGCATCTTCCTGTGGAGGAATGCCTACGATGGTAGCGGGATAAACCGGGTTCTTTTTATGTGTGATGGCTGTGATATGAAAACGCGGATACCAGTCGGGTAATGAGTAGTAACCGGTATGATCTCCGAAGGGACCTTCCCAGATGAGTTCGTCGGCCGGATCCACATAGCCTTCAATGATGAAGTCGGCATCGGCGGGTACTTCGATTTCCGGCTGAGTGATGCAGGGCACCAGTTCCACCTTTTTTTTACGCAGAAAACCCGCCAGCATATATTCATCTACATTTTCGGGCAACGGTGCGGTAGCGCTGTAGGCATAGGCGGGATCACCTCCGAGTGCCACGGCTACCGGCATTTTTTTATTCAGTTTTTTATATTCTGCGAAATGGCGCGCAGATACCTTATGCTTGTGCCAGTGCATGCCCGTAAGCTGGGGACCAAATACCTGCATGCGGTACATGCCCACATTACGGTGACCTGTATTCGGATCTTTGGTATGAATGACGGGTAATGTTACAAAAGGGCCGCCATCTTTGGGCCAGCAGGTGATTACCGGCAGCTTACCGATATCGGGATTGTCTGTAATAATTACTTCCTGGCATTCGCCCCTGCCCTTTTTTACTTTGGGCATCCAGGAAGCAAACTGGCCAAGTTTGGGAAGCAATTTGAGCTTATCGAGAATGCCTTCTTTGGGTGCAGAAAGTAATTTGAACAGATCTTCTATTTCACGGGTAATATCATCCAGATTTTGTACACCCAATGCCATACACATGCGTTTTTCGCTGCCATAGGCATTCATTAAAACAGGGAAATCGTAACCGGTATTTTCAAACAGGATTGCTTTACCGCCACCGGGCTGTTTGCTCATACGGTCGGTGATCTCTGCTATTTCGAGATGTGGATTGACGTAGGTGCTGATACGTACCAGTTCGCCTGCCTTTTCCAGTGCGTCTATAAAGGCCTGCTGATTTTTATATGCCATGCGCTTAAAGTATGCGTGCAAAAGTACAACACATACGGGCAGTTAATGTTTGGGAAATCAATAAACATTAGTGGGGCAACCCATCCGGCTCTTACGGCCGCTGCCTCCCCATCCGCCATTACCCGAACCAAGTCTGTAAGTAAGATGCAGACCGGTGAAGTAATAAAAGTCTTTGTATTTGGATCCGCCACGGCCATATCCTTTGGCAGGATAGTTCTGGTTACCGCCGGGCAGTTCATCGCCCCGGTAAGCCATATCAACCGCCAGTTGTCCTTTGGCAGCCAGCAAATCTGCCTGAGCGGCATAAGTAGTACTTACATCGTCGAGATAATCGGTAAAAAGTTTGCGAAAGCCCAGTTCCACACCCAGGCGTAAATTATCGGTAATGGCATATTTGGCACCGAAGCCGAAAGGAATAGCCATTTGGGTAAGTTTATATGGTTTGCGATCGGGATATGCTGCCAGCCCCTGCCCTTCTGTACTCAATGGCTGGAGATATACCTTGTTTTTGGCTGCATCATAGGCATAAGGATTAAAATGATAGGCAGCCAGACCTCCAAATGCGTAGGGAGAAAACCGGTGTTCATTCAGGTTGAGCGGATAATATTCTGCCACTACGCTGAACTCGTGTATCGATGTTTCAAAGCTCAGATTACGCGCTACCAGTTCCGGGTCACTCGAAAAACGGTCAGCTCCTCCCACTACAGCATAGGTATAACCGGCACGCAGCATAAAGTGATCGGTAAGCTCATAATTGCCGGTTAATCCTACCGCGCCATTCGTTGTTTTTTTAGGGAAATAACGGTCGGTAAGATCGCCGTTATAAGCGGCCAGGCCGCCAAAAATACCAAGATGAAAACGTTGTGCCTGGCTGAATAGGGTGAATACCAGCAATACCAGCATAACCGGAACTTTCTTCATAACAATAACTTTTGGGTCACTCCTTCCGGGCAAATTTTGGGCCGGATAACAGCTATTTCTGCAACGGAATAACTGTAAATAAAGTGTAAAGATATTACGATTGGGGATAAATTATAACAAATCCGCGGCAGGCCGTAACCCTGTATAGGTGATTCCCAGGCCCGGTTCATCTGAACCATTGATTTTCCCATAGTTGTAAGAAATTCCTTCTGCCACATCCTCTGCCAGCAGCAGTGGTCCGTCCATGTCTATAAGGTCTACAAAGGGCGCCAGTTGCAGCATGGCGGCCGACCCTATGGTTGATTCATTCATACATCCCAGCATTACCTGTAGCCCCAGCTGACGGGCTTCAGCAATCATGCGCCTGGCCGGGGTAATGCCGCTGCATTTGGTGAGCTTGATATTGATACCGTGAAAATGATCTTTACAGCGTGCCACATCCTGCTCGCTTACACAGGCTTCATCGGCAAAAAGTGGTAACGCCGATTGCTGATATAGGATCTTCATTCCTTCCCAGTTGTCTTTGGCCAGTGGCTGCTCTACCATCTCAACTCCCAGCTCTTTCAGCTGGGGAATCAGTGTTAAGGCTGTTTCCAGCGTCCATGCAGCATTGGCGTCTACACGGATACGGGCATCTGTTTCGGCACGCAGAGCTTTTACAATGGCTATATCGTCTGCTGTGCCCACCTTTATTTTATAAACTGGCCAGGGCCGCTCCTTCATTTTCGCAATCATTTTATCGATGCTGTCAATACCAATAGTATAATCGGTAAGCGGGCTATCGGCCAGGTTGCCGCCCCACAGCTGATGCAGCGGTTGTTGTTTCAGTTTGCCAAACAGGTCCCATGCTGCCATATCCAGCGCACATACGAGGAAAGGATTGCGTGGCAGCAGGTGGTGCAGGTAATGCCAGTAGCGTTCCGGTTCGGTGAAGGCAAATTTTTCGATAAACATTTTCTTTGCTTCGATATCGGCAATCATTTTCTCGACTGTAATGTCGTAGTAAGTAATGGCCGGTGCTTCGCCATAGCCGGTAATGCCAAACTGCTCGAGTGCTACAATGAGCGTGGGCTGATGTGTTTTTGTGCCTTTTGAAATGGTAAAAGGATGGCGGAAACGCAGCGAAAACGGGAAGTAGGAAAGCTTCATGATTAATGTGCTGATTTGCTAATGTGCTGATGTGCTAAGGCTCGCGGTAGTAGACAACTTGTTGCGTGATTAATTTGCCAGTATGCTAATACTGTTACGAACAAAATGGTCAGACAAAAATACTCAATAAATGGGTATTTCGGCTGGTCAAATCAACGTGTTCAATATGTGTCTAAATATTAATTAGCAGGCTGGCACATCAGCACATCGACTCAAATCGCTCTTCCGCTTGTCTGCACATACCCTTTCACTTCTTCATTAAATTCTTTTTGGCGGATGAGTTCTTCGAGTGAGATATGCATGCGATAGCGCCAGTAGTGTTTGGCATTGGCCGGATTGTTAATCCGTTCCTCCTGCGGATTTTCGCGGCGCAGTGTATCACTCATGCCCAGGATATCCTGCAACTGGAAGATACTCCACATGGCCGGTGAGTGCAGATGCTGCAGAATGATGGCACGGCTTACCCATGATTCACAGAAATAGGGTGCATCGCCCCATTGTCCCAGTACCTGGTTATAGAAATGCTGGGTCCGTTCCCGGTTTTCTTCCCACCACCCCCGTACGGTGCTCATGTCATGTGTAGATGGAGTGATTACAGACATATAGGGCGCCTCGTCGGGATAAAAGAATTCCTTTTCGGGGTTCTTGGGCATACGTTGAATCTCGAGGCTCAGGATGCCCAGTTGTTTCATTACATCAGGCACACAATGTGGTACCATGCCCAGGTCTTCGCCACAAATAAGCATATTGGTGGAAGCCTTCAGCTGCGGCAGCTTGGTCATTGCCTCTTTGCGCCAGAATTCATCCTGGCGGCGATAAAAGTAATTGATGTAAAGCGCACGCAGTCGGTCCTGCACATGCGGAATGAGGTAGCGGAATGACCGTGTTTTTTCCATATCAATCCGGAAATGGAACTCCTGTCCCTGCGATCCCTCCTGTTTGAAAAGAATAATGTTGGCAATGAGTTCAAAAAGGCCTGCTTTGAGCCGCTCATCGTCTGGTTCCGAACGATTGGAAAAAAAGGCTTCTATCTTACGTTGTGTATCAAATTCTGTACGCAGATCGTAGCCACCCTGATCATTCGGCAGTACAAATTCTGCGCGAACCTGATCGGCCAGGTGACCAAAAAGCTCGTGCAGGATTTCGTCGTTGATATAAGGTTTGCAATAACGTTGCTCATCGAACCAGATTCCGTTTTCGCCAAATTCAACATAATGTACAGGCAGGCAGGGCACAAAATGACCCATCAAACCCTGTACGGCATGGTCCGGAATACTCCAGATACGGAAGAAGCCAAGTATATGATCAATGCGGAAGGCATCGAAGTAATAACTCATCTGCTCAAAGCGCTGCTTCCACCAGGCAAACCCGTCTTCCTGCATCTGTTTCCAGTTGTAAGTAGGGAACTCCCAGTTTTGCCCGATGGGTGTAAAATCATCGGGCGGAGCACCTGCCTGCGCATGCATATTGTATAATTGCGGTGCTACCCAGGCATCGCAGCTATAACGTGAAATGCCTATTGCGATATCACCTTTCAGTACAACCCCTTTTTTATGTGCATAGTCGGCGGCATCCTTTAGCTGCAGATGCAGGTGATACTGCACAAAGCAATAGAAAAGTAATTCTTTGCGGGTGCTGCTGCGGCTCGCAAAAAGGCGGTCTACTTCGGCGGCATCGTAGCTGCTGTGTGTTTTCCAGCTGTTAAAGACAGCACTATTGTATTTGTCGCGCAGATAGCAAAAAGCAGCATAGGGTTTAAGCCAGTGCTTGTTGGTCTCAAAGAAATCCTGGTAATCGGCAGTCTGCAGGGTTTCTGTACCCAATGCATCATAGAGCTCGCGCAGCATGGCCAGCTTGAACCGGAGTACTTCTTCGTAATCCACTTCGGCCAGTTCGTTGAGGTATTTCTGTTTGCGCTTAAGTGCACTGATCTTGTCTGCTTCTTTTTTGCCGGCCACTTTTGCCAGGTTGATGTAAAGTGGATGAAGTGCAAATGCTGAGATGGCAGAATAAGGATAGGAATCTGTCCAGGTATTGGTGGCTATCGTATCGTTGATGGGGAGTAACTGAATGAGTCGTAGCCCGCTTTCGAGTGCCCAGTCTACCAGCAGCCGGATGTCGGTAAACTCTCCTACCCCAAAGCTTTGCCGGGAGCGGAGGCTGAATACGGGTATGGCTACGCCGGCACCTTTCCAGGTATTGTTGGGCAGACGTACGAATCCATCGTGCAGAATACAATGGGTATGTGATGGTGCATCGGTATACAACAGGCGGTTATCGCCGCTTTCGTAGGTCACAAATGTTTTTTCCTTGCTGTTGTAAATACCGTATTTGTAAGCTACGGGCGAGTGGCTGCCGGTAAGGTCGAGATGAGCTACCCACCATTCATTCTGCTGAGCCAGCAGTACCGGTTGGCTGGTATCCCATTTACCCAATGCATCTGCACTGCCGAGCAGGCAAAGTATTTCATGCCGTTTCAGCAAAGGCGCTTTTACCTGGAAGCTGTGCGTATAGTGTTTGGGTATTTTAAGTTTGGGGCCCGATGTGTTGGGCAGCAGTACGTCTCGGAACGGAGCGGTATAGAAAGCGTTTTCAAATTCACCGGCATGGTTCCAGGTATCGAGTAATTGAATGGTGTTAGTATGTTTGCGCGAGCTGTAAGCAAGGCGGTCATTGCCCCATTCGCCAATCCATTCTCCGTCTTTTCCTTTTAGATAATATTTATAGCGTATACCTTCTTTCGGCCATTCCGTTTTGTCGATATCGATGCTGAATTGCCAGAATTCTTCATTGAGATAGGTCATGGCGACCGCTTTAGCAGGATCATCCATGCCCAGCTTTTCAGTATTTCCGGATAGCCAAAGGCTTTGGCCATATTCCGTATGAAAACGGATAAAAAATTCAAGCCGCATCGCAATCGTTGATTCGTTCTTTAACGCCATATTCTATCGTGTCTGAAGCACACATTATTACGAAAGTAAAATAAATCATGCAAGGTTCGCATATTTATTTGAAAGATCAGGAAAAAAGTGTTGCAAACGTTTGAAGTCCTGCCATTTGGGCCGGAAACAGCGATTCATTTGGGCACTAAAAAACCCGCCCTGCAGGATGGCAGGCGGGTTTGTATACTGAAAATGATTAGTCGATTACATAATATCCATTGCCTTTACAAACGACGTAGTCTGGAAAGGAAGGATAAGGGTAAGCCATTCCCAATGGCCAACAATAGCAGCGATCAGTCCGGCTGTGGAAGCGAGGAAAAGCATCCACCAGAGACCACGATATTTTTTGGTTTGTTCCATGCGTTAGAATTTTGGCAAAAATAAGCGCTGGAGGGAAAATAACAAAATAGTTGACAGTGGACTGTGGACAGTTGACAGAAAAAATGAATTATCTGCCAACTGTCATTTGTCAACTGAATCCTTATCTTTTCAGCATATTGCTGGCAGACTTTGCACCCTTACGGATGTTCCACATATCTACTGTGCCGAAAGAAGCTTTTTTTGCTTCGGGCATAACAACTGTGGCTACTGTTTCCTTCACTTCAGTGAGAAGGGATTTCAATTCGTCTGCTTCCATCTGGATAATAGATGGCATCACATCACTCTTCATGATATATCTCCTTTGTTTGATTACAAAAATTATGATTGAGCTGAAGGGGGAGAAAACACTAAAGAATCGTTGAAGAAAGTGTTGATTTCTATCGCCTAAGTGGTAAGTACTGTACTACTGCTCAATTTGACGGTGCAAATATACGTCAGAAACGCCGTTGTTCCAAGCGACCATTGGACAAAACGCCCGATTTGTCCAGTGAATGGTGTGTTTTAGGGGGTGAACTGTTGGAGAGGTATAAAGGTATAAAAGTTTAAAGGGTTTAAGGCGTTTAAAGAGTTTAAAGGGGCCTGGAACTGATTTTCACCTTACACCTTCTACTTTTAAACTTTTCACTAGCGTTTTGATGTTGATTGTTTCAGTTCTTTGAAAGTATTGCCTGTATTGGGTTTGCGCGGATTTGTTGTGGGAAACGATTTGAAAAATGAACGCTTTGAGTTCTATTCAACTCATTGGTAATCAATTTTATGAATATTAGTTGTGATGTATTTTCCCAATTGATAAGCCTGATTTCGCACAAACAGTTTCAGGCCCTGTTGAACCGTCATAAAGGCGATCATAATCTTCAAACCCGAAGGTTAGTTAGTAGTCTGCCTGTTCAGTAAAATCGGATAAAAAAGAGAATCGAAGTTGCTTTTATTAATTACAACAAAACGATCGGATATAAGATAATATCCATCTCTGTTTTTTGGGATCATCAAAAGCTGGCTTTTGTAGTCTATATATAAGTCAGATATAGGGTAACTCAACGTATCCAGTATTTTAAAATTCTTAAAAAAAGCAGAAGTATCTGCATCACTATTCCACCCTCCGCAGGCATATAAATCATCTGATTTCCGTATAACCATTCTTATTGAATCATTTTTATAATTTAACTGCTCAATCACTTTATTACACTCCCAGCCTCCGGCAGTTACCTTTTTCTCAGACAGATGAATCGAATACCCGTCAGGAAGATCAGTAATATACTTTCGAGGTATTGCATCTTCAGTCTGCTTTTCTGTCGCATATAACACTCCTTTAAATACTGAATCAACCCTTATAGAGGGGAGGTATGATGCGGAATAAAGTATATTAGAAGCATTAAAAAAAAGAAGATAGTTTATTGACTTGTCCCAGCTTTTTGAAACATTTATCACTAAAACAATATCATGATTGTTCTTTATTATTTGTTTCGCTTTCTTCAAAATATCTAAACTTAATACCGTCCCTTTTGGGAAATCCTTGTAGACATTCGTCCCCATCCTGCATCGGTTTAAGAAGAGCAAAATTGCCGGCAGAATCAATAAAAACAGTACTTTTTTCTTATAATTCATAGCCATTGTGCTGGGCAGCGCATTATAGGTAAATATAAATTCGGCATCATCAATGTGTATTTGATAGAGAAGTATCTCTACAATAAAAACATTGAACTAATTAATCGAAACATAGAATCGATATGTTCGGGAGTCGATTCGAATTTCCTTTTATCGGCATCCTTGCTCCGGATGGCTCGTAAAAAGAATTCTGACAATTTCCAAGCCTTCTATCCTCATTAAAAAAATAAAAATACAGTTCAACCCTAACAGAGAAAAACTCGCGATATTGTATTACAGCGAGGCCAGGTTCAATTACGAACAATCGCATAAATCTTGTGACCTAATGATGACTAAAGAAATGTACATCATAAATATAATACAAATATTAAATGCTTAAACGTAATGTTGCTTACAGGAATATTATCGAAAATATTGAATTTTACCTGCTACTTATCAGGAGGCTCAATATATTGTAAATTCAACCAGGGGAAATCGAATTCTGGCGCCGCATCGGTTAGTTACCGTGGGGGCTCTACACTCCGGACATCTATTGGTCCGGATCGAATTAGCATAAAAGAAACGGCCCTATCAGGTTCTCTATATTTCACGAATGAAAAAATGATGTAATCTTCCTTCGGAAATGGGGCACAGAGCGGGAAAATAACATCCACCAATTGAGGTGAATTCGATGGATACTCTTTTAGTTTAGGATACTCCAGACAATCCGGCTCCATCTTTACAATTCGTTCCTTTATTGCGTTCATTGACAAAATCGAAGTATAAGTAGTAGCCTCCCGGTCATCACTCCCATCTATCAGCAGTTTCCTCACCTGCAAAGTATCTGATTGTCGAATAGCACTTAATATCTTTTTTGCAGTATCAATCTGATTACTATACTTACTTGCTTTATCGGAACATCCAGCGAAAAAATATACAAACCAAAAAGAAAATAAAATATGCCTCATTTTATATTAATTGAAGTATTATTTCCGGAACCAGGCACTGGTGACAGTTTTTGTTTCATCTTATTATTTAAACTATCACCAATGGATATCATACTCCCCAAAAGATGAATAAAATATATACCAGTATTCCTTTTTTTTATGCTCATTCAAAAAAAATATTAATAACTAACTGGCGAAAAATAGCCCCTGCTGGTATGCATTATCGGGACATAATTAGACGCTTTCAGATGAATAAAGCCAGTTATAGCCTCTCTGAATGAATATGCAGAAAGTTCATCCAGTTTGATATAGTCAAAGCCTGTCACAGCTTCGCTTGCACCAGCATTACTAATATGAATAGTTGAAAATGACAGGCTCTTTTGCGGGGCCAGTTCATATAAAATAAGCGGGAATTCCAACGGTATGCCCGCTGAGCGGCTGGATGCTCCGATTCGAATATCAAGGGTCCCTGCTACACAACTTAATTCATGTCTGGGGATTACAGAACTACCCGGAAAAACCGGGATGCATATTTTTTCTTCGGAAAAATTAGTAATAGTAATTTCAGCAGCAATACTATCAGCCTTTTTATTAAACTTAAAGTCTACCGATATATGATCAGAAACAAGCGTAATTTTTTGTGAATAAATGACTGTGCCTGTAATAAAAAGAATAACCAATAAAATTGAACATTTCATAGCCAATGTTTTTTAAGATAACGAAGAAACTTCCGACACTTTTAAACCTTTATACCTTTATACTTTTCACCCCCTTCATCTCATACGCTGTTTTCACTTTTCCTTTACTGATCCTTTTCAATTTGTATTGCAGCAATTTCAGCCGCCATGATTTTATATAGTCGGTGAGCAGTACACCTTCGAGGTGATCATACTCATGCAGGATCATACGTGCAGTGAGGCCTTCAAAAAAACGGCTTTGCGGTTGCAATTGCTGATCGAGGTATTCGATATGTATTGACCAGGGACGAGTGACATTGACATGAATGCCGGGTATACTTAAACAGCCTTCTTCATACTCCCACTCTCTGGAAGAATAACTGGTAATACAGGGATTAATAAAAACCTCCCGGATACCATGATCACCGGGATAATAAACAGAACGGCTTTCTACGCGCATATGATCGAATGTGGTCTGGCTGTCGATCACAAATAACCGCGCATCCACACCAACCTGGTTTGCAGCCAGTCCACTCCCCTTAGCAGCATGCATGGTCTCCCACATATTTTTTATGAGTGCAGGAAGGTCTTGATCCTGCGGATCTGCTGCTGCGCAGGGTTGCCGGAGCTGCACATGTCCATATGTAAGAATGGGTAAAGGCACAGGCTAATCTACAAAAAGAAAGCCCTCTTCTGTTCAGAAAAGGGCTTTCTTTTATTTGATCTGTTGCGATAACAGGTGTGCTATTATTTTACTTCTTCGTAAGGTACATCTGTTACATTATCTGCACCGCTTGAAGCACCCTCTCCGGCTCCGGGCTGACCTTGTGCGCCGGCAGCATCAGCCGCACCACCCTGCGATTTATAGATGTCTTCGCTGGCGGCAGTCCAGGCTGCATTGAGAGCTGCACTGGCAGCATCAATTTCAGCGATATTCTGTGCTTTATGCGCCTCTTTCAGTTTCTCAGCTGCAGATTCGATCGCAGATTTTTTATCGGCAGGAATCTTGTCGCCATATTCTTTCAGTTGTTTTTCTGTCTGGAATACGAGACTGTCTGCTGCATTGAGTTTGTCGATCTTTTCGCGTTCCGCTTTGTCGGTCGCTTCATTGGCACGAGCTTCAGCTTTCATACGTTCTACTTCGTCTTTGCTGAGGCCGCTGCCGGCTTCGATATGGATTTTTTGTTCCTTACCGGTGCCTTTATCTTTTGCGGTTACATGCAGGATACCGTTGGCATCGATATCGAAGATAACTTCGATCTGGGGCACACCACGCGGAGCGGGCGGTATTCCATCGAGGTTGAAGATACCGAGGCTCTTATTGTCTTTTGCCATGCTGCGCTCGCCCTGCAGTACATGAATCTGTACGCCCGGCTGGTTGTCGCTGGCAGTAGAGAACACTTCCGACTTTTTGGTAGGAATAGTTGTATTGGAGGCAATAAGCGTAGTCATTACACCGCCCATTGTTTCGATACCCAGCGAAAGCGGAGTAACGTCGAGCAGGAGTACATCCTTCACTTCACCGGTGAGTACGGCACCCTGGATAGCGGCACCTACTGCTACAACCTCATCGGGGTTTACACCGCGATTGGGTTTTTTACCAAAGAATTTCTCTACTATCTCCTGTACTTTAGGGATACGTGTACTACCACCTACCAGTATCACTTCATCGATCTGTGATGTGCTGAGGCCTGCATCTTTCAGGGCCTGCTCACAGGGAATGAGGCAGCGGGTAAACAGGGAGTCGGCCAGTTGTTCAAATTTAGCACGGCTCAGTTTTTTAACGAGGTGTTTGGGCACGCCGTCTACTGCAGTGATATAAGGCAGGTTAATTTCTGTTTCGCTGGAAGAAGACAATTCCACTTTTGCTTTTTCGGAAGCTTCTTTCAGCCTTTGCAGTGCCATAGGATCTTTGCGCAGGTCGATGGCTTCATCTTTTTTGAATTCATCGGCCAGCCAGTCCATAATTACTTTATCAAAATCATCACCACCCAGGTGTGTATCACCGTTGGTGGATTTTACTTCAAATACACCGTCACCCAGCTCAAGAACAGAGATATCGAATGTACCACCACCCAGGTCAAATACAGCGATCTTCTGGTCGTGTTTGCCTTTGTCAAGGCCATAGGCCAGGGCAGCGGCAGTGGGCTCGTTTACAATACGGCGAACGGTAAGACCGGCAATTTCACCAGCCTCCTTGGTAGCCTGACGCTGGGCATCATTAAAGTACGCAGGTACAGTAATCACCGCTTCTGTTACTTCCTGACCCAGGTAATCCTCGGCTGTTTTTTTCATTTTCTGCAGTACCATGGCGCTGATCTCCTGGGGAGTATACAGACGTCCATCGATATCAATACGTACGGTATTGTTATCGCCTTTTACTACTTTGTAGCTCCAGTGGCTGATTTCCTGCGACACTTCATCGAAATGGCGGCCCATGAAACGCTTCACAGACATAATGGTGTTATGCGGGTTGGTAATAGCCTGGCGTTTTGCCGGGTCACCTACCTTACGCTCTCCATTTTTCAAAAAAGCCACTACGGAAGGCGTGGTACGACGGCCTTCATCGTTGGCAATTACCACCGGCTCATTGCCTTCCATAACTGACACGCAGCTATTAGTGGTTCCCAGATCAATTCCGATTATTTTTCCCATAATTATTATTTCTCCTTTTTGACTGCCACTTTGGGCAATCAGCATCTGATACTCAATGATTATGCCGTGTCTGCCAAAAATGCAAAAATGGCAGTTTCGGCCGGCTGAGGTTGTCAGTTTCTCCCCCATCCCACCTCGTTATAAAATGGGCAGAATAGCTATATTTAATCCATGGAATGGTTATGGATTATCCTGGGGGTTGTATTAGTACTGGTAGGCCTGGCCGGCAGTCTCCTGCCTTTATTACCCGGCCCTCCTGTTGCTTATGTTGGCCTGCTTATTCAGCAACTGCGGCCTGACAAGCCCTTTGCGACAAAATTTCTTCTGATCTGGGCGGGAATAGTCATTTTGTCGCTGGTACTCGACTACCTGATTCCGATCTGGGGCACCAAACGTTTTGGCGGCACAAAATATGGCGTATGGGGTTGTACAATCGGTTTCCTCGCGGCATTCTGGATCGGCCCCTGGGGAGTGATCATCGGCCCATTTGCAGGTGCTTTTATCGGCGAGCTCATTGGCGGCCAGCAAACCGACCAATCGCTGAAAGCTGCTTTCGGTTCATTTGTAGGTTTTTTGCTGGGCTCATTCCTTAAACTCGTAGTCTGCCTGTTTATGCTTTACTATATTGTGGGCAGTGTTTAGGGAGTGGACAGTGGACAGATGACAGTTGACAGTGGACAGATGACAGTGGACAGATGACAGTGAACAGTTGACAGTGGACAGATGACAGTGAACAGTTGACAGTGGACAGATGACAGTGAACAGTTGTACATAGTACTCAGTTCTTCATCAAATCTTCAAACCATTAGCACATCAGCACATCAGCATATCAGCATATCAGCACATCAGCACATTCTCGCCTGCTCTTTTATACTTTTAAACCTTTATACCTTTACATTTATGGCCCTGGAGAAAAAATTAAAAATCGCTGCTGGTGCGCGTTTGGCGGTTCTTAATGCGCCCACTCATTTTCATACAACCATTGACTCGTTGCCTGTAAAGATACAATGGAAGAAATGGGGCCAGCCGGCCGACCAGCTTCACTGGTTTGTGACCAGTCAGCAGGTATTGAAGCAAGATATTAAGAAGATATTGGCGCAGCTGAAATCCGGCATCACACTCTGGGTCTATTATCCCAAAGGCAGTTCCGGCATACAAACAGATCTTACCCGCGATCAGGGATGGGAACTGCTGATGGCTCCGGAAAATGGACTCACCTGGTTAACGCTGATTTCCTTTGATGATACCTGGTCTGCATTTGCGGTAAGGAAAACAACGGAAAAGGATCTGGCCGCAAAAAAGAAAAAAGCGATTGCTGTTTCTCCGCTCGATGAATATATAGACCGCGAGAAGAGAATCATACGCCTTCCGGCGGATCTCGAAAAGGGATTACGTCCATGGCCTAAAGCACGGAAGTTTTTCGATTCCCTTCCTTTTACACACCGTAAAGAATATGTGGAGTGGATCGTAACCGCAAAGAAAGAAGAAACCCGGCAGACACGCGTCGCCAAAACAGTTGAGAATATGAAGCAGGAATTGAAGAATTTCAGATAGAGCGTTTAGTGGACGGTGGACAGATGACAGATGACAGTTGACAGTTAACAGTGGATAGTGGATAGGTAACAGGTTATAGATTCTGCTCATCCTCAAATCCTCAAATCTTCAAATCATCAGCACATTAGCACATTTCCCTTTAAACTCTTTATACGCCTTAAACCCTTTAAACTTTTATACCCTTTCTTTTTACTATTTTAGCAGCAGTATCTGTATATGAATACTGTCAAATTTCTTCCGGCACTGGCAATATTGTTTTTGCTGGCATCCTGCTCCAAAAAAATCAATCCTGAGCGCCCTGTTTTGGGGCTTACCAATTTTAAGCTCGATTCGCTGCCCGTGTCGGAGATCAATATTCCAATCCGGATCAATCTGCGGCCTTTTTATGGTATGGCCGAAAGGCAGGTTGATACGATGTTTACCTCGCCCAATTATCCCAATGAGTGGGTGCAAAATGGCTGCGATACGCGCTATAAATATACTTTCCGGCGGAGTCCGTTTCAACTAAAGGCCGGCGGCAATAAGTTCAACCTCGGCTTTACGGGCTATTATCGCATCATAGGTTCTACCCGTGTATGTGTAGCCGGGGCAGCTCTTTCTTCCTGGACCTCTCCCTGCCGCTGTGGTTTTGATGAGCCAGAGCGCCGTGTAAACGTATCTTTTACCAGTACGTTTGGTGTACAACCAGACTATAAGGTTCGGTTGAATATTACCCGCGATGAGCCTAAGGCGCTTGATAAATGTGAGGTTTGCTTCTGGGGGCAGGATATTACCAACCAGGTTCTGAAGGGGTTGAAAACAGAGCTGGATACAGCCCGGGCGGCCATGATGCGGAGTTATGGTACGGTGAACCTGCGGCCTCAATTTCAACAGGTTTGGAATCAGCTCGGCAAAGTATATAACATTTACAATAAGGGATGGCTGCAGATCAATCCCGAGCGATTGCAGATAAATAATCTCTATGCGCAGAATGACTCCCTTTACCTGAACCTTGGGCTCATGGCCAGACCGGTAGTGAGTTTTGAAAAGCCCGTAGAGCAATTGCGCGAAATACCTGATATGGCGGGAAACAGCAAACTTCAGGGTTTTTCGATTTTCCTTGATGCCACGCTCAATTATGATTCGCTCAGTACGCTCATGAATCAGCACCTGGTAGGCCAGTCCTATAATTTTAAAAAGGGACCTGTTAATAAAAAATTCGTGATTCGTCAGTGCCGCTTATCCGGAGCCGGCAATGAAAAACTCATCATTCGTGTAGATTTCAGCGGTAGCAATGAAGGTACGATATACCTCACCGGCAAGCCGGCTTATGATGCCAGCCGGCATCTGCTCGAAATAAAAGATATCGATTTTGATATCCGCTCACGTAATGCGCTGCTCAATACAGCCGAATGGATGTTTAATAAACGCATCATTCACGAAATAGAAAAGCAAAGCCGGTTTGATCTCACTGCATTTATTGATAGCGCCAAAGTAAACCTCGATCAGCAGCTGAACCAGGAATGGGTAAAAGGAATCAGGAGCGAAGGAGCGATTAATGATATCCAGTTGATCGGTATTTATCCCATGGGCCAATCGCTGGTCATCCGCAGCAACTGTAGTGGCCGGCTTTCGGTAAAGGTAGATGCGGTAGATTTTAGCCTGTAGGCAGGAGGGCCGATGGTGGCAGGTTGCCAGTAGGCAGGATTCAGGATCCGGGAGGCGTACTATCACCAGTACTGTCTGCACCGGCTTTAAACGAAAAATGACGCTGTGCCAGGTAACTGAAAATCACTACAACGGCTGTAGTAATGATCTGCGCCAGTACCGGGTATATATGAAAACGCTCCACCATTATTTTGAGAAGTATATAATTGATGGCCAGGTTAAACAGACAGATCATCAGGTAACGAAACAGCTGCACGCGTCCTTTCATCGTAGAATCGCTGAACACTACATATTTTGACAGGAAAAAACCGACAACAAACGTCACGATAAACGAAATAAAAAGTGCGGCCACGTGTGCCTTAAAGGCATAAAAGCCCAGATCAAGCGTGCTTTCCCGGAGTATATAATGATAGCTGATATAATACAGCACAAACCCCAGGATGGTATTACCTCCACCGGCTGCCGCATAACGGAAAGTCTGCAGGTTCATCACCCGTCTGAAAGGCGGATAGAAGAAATCAATAACCGGTAAAATAAAATCACGTACTGTATGAAGATGTTTGCGCATGGTGGGCGGCAAAAATATCGTAAGTTAGGTTTACCTCATCTATATAAAGTGTAAAAATGGAAGGGGCTTTGGAATAAACGATTTGTAATTATTTTAATTACCCAACGCCTGCTTTTCGTAAATTCGCCCCCTAAATCGATGAATTTCATGGGTGTTGTGAATGATATAAAACCACTGGTAGTAAAGGCTTTAAAAGAGCTCTATAACCTTGATACTACCGTAGCCGACCTTACGATCAATACTACCAAACCGGAGTTTGAAGGCGATTATACCCTGGTGCTGTTTGGTTTTGTGAAGCAATTGAAAAAAGCTCCGGAGCAACTCGGTACCGAGATCGGTAACCAGCTGGTAACCCAGGCTCCCGGATTTTTCAGCGCTTTTAATGTGATCAAAGGGTTTCTGAACCTTACCATTGCCGATGCATACTGGCTGAGCTTCCTGGATAAGACCTATGATGAGCCGCAATTGGGAAAGCGGCCTGCCAACGGTACGCGGGTAATGGTTGAATACTCCTCTCCCAATACCAATAAGCCCCTGCACCTGGGACATCTCCGCAATAACTTTCTGGGCTGGAGTGTGGCAGAGTTGCTGAAAAATTGCGGTTATGAAGTACGCAAAACAGCCATCCTCAACGACCGTGGTATTCATATCTGTAAATCGATGGTGGCCTGGCAATGGTTTGCCAATGGTGCCACACCAGCATCGACAGGTATTAAAGGCGATCATTTTGTAGGAGACTATTATGTGCGTTTTGGCGTGGAGCATAAAGCGGAGATAAAAAAGCTGGTAGCCGAAGGCATGAGCGAAGAGCAGGCAGAAAAAGAAGCGCCTATCATGAAAGCCACGGTAAAGATGCTGCAGGACTGGGAAAACGGTGATCCGGAAGTGCGTCAGCTCTGGCAAACGATGAATGGTTGGGTATACGAAGGGTTTGAGGCAACCTATAAAAAAATCGGCAGCGACTTTGATAAAAATTACTACGAAAGTGAAACCTACCTGCTGGGTAAGGAATTTGTGGAGGAAGGATTAAAGAAAGGTGTTTTTTTTCGCAAAGATGATGGTAGTGTATGGATCGATCTTACGGAAGACGGACTGGATCAGAAACTGGTTCTGCGTAAAGACGGTACTTCCGTATACATTACCCAGGATATGGGGCTGGCGGATAAAAAATACGACGAGTTTCATTATGATCAGAGCATCTATGTGATTGCCGATGAGCAGAACTATCACATGAAAGTGCTGAAGCTGATACTGCAGAAACTGGGCAAACCCTATGCAGACGGTATTTATCATCTGAGCTACGGCATGGTGGAACTGCCTACCGGCCGTATGAAAACGCGGGAAGGTACGGTGGTGGATGCGGATGATCTGATTGATGAATTGCGTAAGGTGGCTCAGGAAAAAACACAGGAGTTGGGTAAGGTGAAAGAGTTTAGTCCGTCTGAGCTGGAGGACTTGTACGATACAATTGCACTCGGGGCGCTTAAGTTTTTCCTGCTGCGTGTAGATCCCAAACGCCGTATGGTCTTCAACCCCGAAGAGAGTATCGATTTTCATGGCTTTACAGGGCCCTTTGTGCAGTATACCTACGCAAGGATTCGCTCTATCCTGCGGAAAGAAGCGGTTGCAGCGGGAGAGGCTGTGGGGACAGAACTGTTGCAGCGCGAAAAAGAACTGCTGGTTTTGCTGGAGCAGTTTGACTCAGAACTGGAACAGGCGTTGCAGGAGCACAATCCTTCACTTATTGCCATTTATGCCTTTAATGTGGCAAAGGCCTACAATACTTTTTATACCGTTCACTCGGTAATGAATGCTGAGAGTGCAGAAAAAAAACAATTACGGTTGCGTCTTTGCGCGCTTAGTGCCAATACCATTGCAGCCGCCATGCGTTTGCTGGGTATACGGGTACCCGAGCGGATGTAAAGAAAACAGTTTTTTAAAGCAAATGCCCTCCGAAGGAGGGCATTTCTATTTTAGTATCTTTTATCCGGGTCAGAGACCGCCCGGCATTTGTTTTTTCTGTTTCAGTGAAGCCAGGCTGGGGTCCATTTCAATGGCTTTATCACACAGGCGTTGCCCTTTTTCCTTCTCCCCTTTTTTCTGATAACTCATACCGATCATATAAAGGGCTGAGGCATTTTCTTTGTCATATTCCAGTATACGATCCCAATAGTCGATAGCGGGTTCAAATTTGCCTTTGAAGTAATAGGCTTCGGCCACCATGTTCAGGATATTAATATCGCTGGGACGTTTTTTGAGAATTTCATTCAGGATACCCACTCCTTCTTCGAGGTTACCGGCATTCAGATGGGCAATGCCGAGATTTTCGAGGTAGTCATTGTCTTTTTTGTAGCCGTTATCGCCAGCCATTTTGATCATCTTCAGCGAATTCTTGTCGTCATGAATGGCATAGTAGATAAGCCCCAGCTCATACATCCAGTTGTTTTTGCCAGGGTCCAGTTCCAGTGCTTTCTGGAAAAAAGGAATGGCTTGTTTGAAGTTCTGCATGTCTGCATAACTGCGTGCAATCATATAAGGCACTTCGGCATTGGCAGGATCTTCTTTTGCCGCCTGGTTGAGTTGGCGGATGGCTTCACCATAGTTTTCCTGTTCATACTGGATTTTGCCAATGATATAACTTACTTTTTCTGATGGATCGGCTTTTTTAAGTTTAGCAGCATAAGCCAGTGCATCATCATACTGCTTGAGGTTGAAAGAGAGATTCATGATCTGCTTGCTGGTTGCAGCAGACTGATCACCCAGTGCTTCAAGTTGCTTAAATGATTCACAGGCCTGCGGATAGCGCCGCAGATCTAGATAAGCCGAAGCCAACTCAGCAATAATAGCTTTGTCCTGGTTGTTGTATTTGGTAGCTTTTTCGAAGTGCTTTAATGATTCGAGCCGGCGGCCGGCTTCTTTTTCAGCAAGACCTTTTTGTAAAAAATGGCTGGCACTATCTGGTTGAAGTGCAGACTGAGCGTAAAGACCTGAATACAGGCTAAAGCTCGCGAGGAGTAACAGGAAGGGTTTACGGATCATTGGATATGGCTTTTGCCGGTTTTTAAATAGGTAGTACATGCAAGGTAAATTGATTCGGTGACAATCCCCACCGGATCCGGATTAATTTATCCCTTCGGGAAACGATATAAGGTACGCAATTATTTCAGAATTAAGCCGCCAAGCGGGGGCAGGTTTACCGTAAGTAAATATGTTTCGTCCTCTTTTTCAATGAGTTCGCATCTTATATCGGGATTGAAAATATTTCCACTACCCCAATATTCCTTCGCATCGCTGTTGAAAACTTCCTGTGTATAGGCTTTCCCTCCCGAAAGCCGGATTTGCCAGTTATGGCGGATGACGGGTGTCATATTGAGGATAATCAATAAGTCATCGCCCGGTTTTTTGGCTTTTCGCTTATATACGATTACCGATTCGGCCTGGTGGTCGAGGTCTACCCATTCAAATCCATATTCGTTAAACTGGTTGATATGAAGAGCGGGTTCATTTTGCAGCAGTGCATTCAGTTGTCGTATACAATCCTGCATCAGCCGGTGGCAGTCGAATTGTAGCAGGCCCCAGTCCAGTTCTGTTTTGTAATTCCATTCGGATGTCTGAGCAAATTCATCGCCCATAAACAACAGCTTGGCGCCGGGGTGTGTCCACATGTATGTATACATCAACCGGAGATTAGCGAACTTTTGCCATTCGTCGCCCGGCATTTTATAGATCATAGGGCTTTTGCCGTGTACTACTTCATCGTGGCTGAGCGGCAGCATGAAGTTTTCATCGTAGTAGTACATCATACTGAATGAAAACTTGTTCTGATGATGCTGGCGTGCCAGCGGGTCGAGTTTGAAATAATCAAGTGTATCGTGCATCCAGCCCATCATCCATTTCATGCCAAAGCCCAGGCCGTCTTTCCAGGTAGGGCGCGATACACCCGGCCAGTCGGTAGCTTCTTCTGCAATAGTTTGTACATCGGGAAAATCGCGAAAGATGGTTTCATTGAGATCTTTAATAAAAGCAATGGCTTCAAGATTTCCATTGCCTCCAAATTCGTTTGGCTCCCACTCTCCTTCTTCTCTCGAATAATTGAGTTTAAGCATAGAGCTTACTGCATCTACCCTTATACCGTCAATATGAAATACATCAAACCAGAAGCGCGCACTGCTGATGAGAAATGATTTTACTTCTCCTCTTTTGTAATTAAAAATATAGCTGTTCCAGTCGGGGTGAAAGCCTTTGCGCATATCGGCATATTCATAAGTATGGGTGCCGTCAAACATATAAAGGCCATGCGCATCATAGGGAAAATGAGAGGGTACCCAGTCGAGCAGTACACCAATGCCGGCCAGGTGAAATGCATCGATGAGGCGCATAAGTCCCTGCGGGTCACCAAAGCGTGAAGTGGGAGCAAAAAAACCGGTACACTGGTAACCCCAGCTTCCATCAAAGGGATGTTCCATCACCGGCATAAACTCTACGTGTGTAAAGCCCATTTTTTTTACATAGGGCACCAGTCTTTCTGCAAGCTGATCGTAGCTGTTGTAGGATTCTTCGTCGCCGGGTACAGGTCGCTGCCAACTGGCCAGGTGTACTTCGTATACACTCCAGGGCGCATCGAGGCTGTTGTGCCGGTGGCGGTTTTGCATCCAGTTTTGATCCTGCCATTCATAATAAAGATCCCAGGTAATGGAGGCTGTATGAGGTCGCTTCTCCCAGAAGTGAGCCAGCGGATCGCCTTTTTGTGTTTCGCGTCCTTCAAAGCCCGTAATGTGATACTTGTAGGCTTCCCCTAAACCAAAGCCCGGTATAAAACCTTCCCAGATCCCACTCTTATCCCAGCGCGGTGTGAGCGGATGAAGTCCGGGACTCCATTCATTGAAATGGCCAATGACCGATACGGCTGTGGCATTGGGAGCCCATACACAGAAATACATGCCCCATTTGCCCAATACCTCTATGGAGTGTGATCCCATTTTTTTATAAATGCTGTAATGAGATCCCTGCTGAAAATTGCGGATGTCGTCAGCATCCAGCAACGAGTAATTCCAAACCGGCTTTTCTGTATCCACAAAATTGAGCTCTTCATACCGTTTTTCTTCCGTTGATGCTGCTAACGGCAATTTTCGTCCCTCTGTTAGATCAGAGGGCAACTTTTCATTTTTATCATCCTTATTTTGCAGACTGTTTCGGCCAATATCCTTTTTCATACCCATTTAATTGTACGGGAGTGCTGATGTACACAGTACTTCTCAACTTACGCAAAATTGTTGAAAGTTTAACAGTATCTGAGCGTACTATGCTTTTAGTTATTACCATAAATCAGCATTTTTGCCGCGTTCGTGTAAAAGATGGGTTTTGATTATATAGTAGCACCTATTTTACACCCGTATAGCCAAAAAAACAAGCCATGAGAAAACTCTTGTCTCTCCTCATGCTGCTGGGTATTTTCCATGCAGCATACAGCCAAAGTACATCTATTAAGGGATTCGTTAAAGACACGGTAGAAAACCGGAACCTTCCACATGCGGTAGTGACCCTGTTGCGTGGAAGCGATTCTGTACTCGTAAAATTTACCCGTACAGACAACCAGGGGCAGTTTAATATCAGCAACCTGGAGGCTGGTAATTATGTACTGATGGTCACCTATCCAAAGTTTGCCGATTATACCGATAAGATTGAACTGAAGGCCGGCACACCCGGTAATCTGGGCATCATTCCGCTTACGCCCACCAGTGTGCTGCTCAATGAGGTTGTCATTCGCGCCAACAATACGGTGCGTATAAAAGGCGATACCACTGAGTTTACAGCAGACAGTTTTAAAGTAAAACCCGGAGCTACTGTGGAAGATCTGCTCAAAGTAATACCTGGTATGCAGGTAAATGCAAAAGGCGAAGTGACTGCGCAGGGCAAACGTGTTGATAAGGTACTGGTAGACGGGGAAGAATTCTTTGGTGATGATCCTACCATCGCTACACAAAACATCAGTGCCAAAGCTGTTGACAAAGTACAGGTTTATGAAACCAAAACCGAGCAGGATCAGCTTAAAGGCATTGGAGCCACGGGCGATGGAAATAAAACCATCAACATCAAATTGAAAGAGGATGCCAAACGCGGCTATTTCGGAAAAATAGAAGGCGGTACCAACTTCAACAATCTGAATGATGCCAAACTGATGCTTAATAAGTTTAAGGGATCTGAAAAGATTTCTATATACGGAACGAAAAGTAATACCAATACCGGTAGTCTGGGCTGGGAAGACCAGGGCAAACTGGGTATTGATGATGAAGATGATTATGAATATGATGAGATTGGCGGTTTCTACTATAGCTTCGGCAGCGGGGATAATGAGTATTCTTCCTGGAACCTGAAAGGTCTGCCTACTGCCTATACGGCCGGTGCATTATATGCCAATAAATGGCGTCAGGATAAACAAAAACTGAATCTTTCTTACCTCTACAATCGCCTCGGCACAACCAACAATTCTTATAACCTGTCTCAGACATTGCTGGAGGATACAACCTTCTTTAATAACTCCCGCTCACGCAGCAAGGGCCTTTCCCAGCAGCATTCTGCCAGGGGAAAATATGAGTGGAAGATCGACTCACTGGCAAGTATTAAATTTAATATAGCTGCATTGAGCCGCGAAAAGACCAATCGTACAGAGAGCTACAGCGAAGCGCTCAACGAAGAGTCGGAATTCGTGAATAACAATAACCGGATAAATGATCTGGTAAGCAAAAAGAAACAACTTGACAATACCATCACCTACAAACAGCTCTTTAAGAAAAAGAACCGGCAGCTGACCGCCACTTTCCGTCTTGGTCTGGTAGATGATGAGTCTACCGGATTACTGACTTCTACCTCCCAGTTTTATACCAATGGCAACGTTGATTCGGTAGATGTGATTGATCAGCAAAAGATCAATACCGGTCAGTCCAGAACCATCGGTACCAAGATCACCTACAATGAACCCATTACCGATAAATGGAACATCGTGGCCGAATACAGCCTGAATCAGAATGTATCTGAATCGCGCAATAACAGCTACGACAAAGCGCTCGATGGCAAGTACAGCGATTTTAATCCTACATTCAGTAACAACTTCGACCTGAATGCCCTGTCCAATAGCGGAACGCTGACAGCGCGGTTTATAGATAAAAAATTGCGTCTGGCTTTTGGTTCCGGCATTTCTGCCATCCGCCTCAATCTCGACAACCTGGATGCACAGAATAAAACGCATTACAATTTCACCGGCCTTACTCCCCAGTTTCAGGTAGGATATAAACTGAAAGCGCAGACAGGTGTATCCTTCTCATATCGTGGAAATACCGTGCAGCCCACGCTGAACCAGCTGCAACCGCTGCGCAACAATACCGATCCGCTGAGTATTTATGTGGGTAATCCGGATTTGCGTGTAGGATTTAATCACAATCTGAACTTTAATTTCAATGATTACAAAACACTGAAGGGCCAGTATCTTTTCGTCAATGTGGGTATGAACTTCAATCAGCATGCCATTACCAATTACAGCAGTGTGGACGAATTTGGTAAGACCACTTATATGCCGATTAATGTAGACGGAAACCGCAGCTGGTATATGTGGAGTGCTTTCAATACAGGGCAGGGTGAGAAGAAACTGATCCATGAAATATCTCCCCAGGCCAATGGCGGACGGAATGTAAACTACATTAACGGCAAGGAAAATATAAACACCTACACTACCCTCATGCTGCAGTATAACATCCGTTACAATATCCAGGAGAAACTCAACGTGAGCATTGGTCCGATGATAAGCCGTAATATTTCAGAATCATCACTGCGCCCCACAGCCAATAACAATTACTGGACCTATGGTGGACGGGCAAATGTGTATGTGAAACTTCCGGGAGGCCTGGATTTTGATTCCGATGTGCAATCAAACCTGCGTCAGAAAACAAGTGCATTCCCCAACCCGGTCAATATTACGGTATGGAATGCCAGTCTTGGCCGCACCTTCTTTAAAAACAAGAACCTTCGTCTTTCCTTTGTGGCGCATGATATCCTGAATCAGAATATCGGGTTCAATCGTACGATCAACAGCAACTTCGTGAGCGAGCAGCGTTACGATCAACTGGCGCAGTATTTTATGTTTAACATCCGCTGGACGTTTACCAAAATGCCCGGAATGACCAAAGAGTAAGGGAGCAACTTATAATTTAATCAAACTTCAAGAAACGCTGAATATGAAAAAGCTTTTAATATACGTACTGCTGCTGGTGGCTTACCTGCCCCTGCGTGCGCAGCAGATTTTTGCTGAAAAAGTAAGCATCGAATTTGATAAGACAGTGGCTGTAAAACAACTTATTAAGGAAATAGAGCCAGAGTGGTTCGAGTCAATTAAAAACAGCCTGCCCAACAGCCTGGTGAGTAAATTCAGCTTTATAAGTGATGGTACACGGTCTTATTACAAAAGAGTCAAAGAACCCGATATTCCCCGCGGCATGTGGTATGAGCCATTTGCGGATGATAATAAAGTGTACAATGATTACACAGCAGGTACCACTGTAACGCAGAAACCCGTTTTTGAAGAGACATTCCTGGTTCAGGACAGCCTGCAGAAAATCCGCTGGAAGATTACCAGTGACACCCGCAATATTGCCGGTTTTGAATGCCGTAAGGCGGTTGGTATTATGTATGATACGGTGGCAGTATTTGCCTTTTATACCGATGAGATCATGGTTTCGGGTGGCCCGGAAGGCATACACGGTTTGCCCGGTATGATCCTGGGTGTAGGTGTTCCCCGCCTGCATACCACCTGGTTTGCTACCAAAGTAAGTCTGACCCCCGACCTCAAACAACTGGCTCCGGCCAGCAAGGGTAAAAAAGTAGACCGTGCCACCATGCTTTTGCAGATGGACCGCTTACTCAAACAATGGGATAAATATGGACAAAAGCTGGTACTTGCCTTTATGATATAGTTTGTAAGAAACTGGTTAAGGCTGCAACTCGAATACAAAACTTTCTCCCGGTTGCAGTTCCAGGTTGCTCAGCTGAGTCACCGATTGGTTTATTACATTACGCGCTTTTGAGAACCCTCCCACCCGCTCCTGGTATCGCTGCCAGTCGGGACGGAGGGTTTTCTCGCCTGTATTGGCGATCACCATCACCGTTTGCCGCGCATCGTAGCGGAAATACACATACAGTCCGTCTTTGGGTACATACTGCATGGTTTTGCCGGTAGTAAGCGCACTGGAATTTTTCCGGAAACGAGCCAAGGCACTCAGGTGATTGAAGGCTTCATTTTCACGGTCATTGCGGCCGGCAGCAGTAAATTTATTCGTGGCATCTTCCTTCCATCCTCCCGGAAAATCTTCGCGTACCAGGGCATCTGTGGGGTTTTTGAAATTCTTCATCAGGATTTCTGTACCATAATAAAGCTGTGGAATACCGCGCAGGGTCAATAGCCAGTTAAGTCCCATTTTCAGTTTGCTCCAGTCCTCGCCTACTACCGAAAAGACCCGGTCCATATCATGGTTGTCGAGGAAGATACAGTTGCGTTCAGGACGTTTATAAATAAAATCCTGGGCCAGGGTCATGTATATTTTATTGACGCCATCGGTCCAGCCCTGTGCGCGCTGCATGGCCGAGTGTAATGCAAAGCAGACCTGAAAGTCGATCACACTATTGGCATTGTGCTGAAACGGCGCCTTCATATTGTTTTGGGTAAAGTAGGCATTTGCAACGATGCTATTCACCCATGCTTCGCCGAAAATGGTGATACCGGGAAACTCACGTTCTAGCGCAGTATTGATATTGTTGAGAAACTGCTCATCACAATATTTATAGGTGTCTACCCGCCAGCCGTCAATACCAAAATATTCTGTTGTCCAGATGGCGTGCTGTATCAGGTAATTGGCCAGATAGGGATTGCGCTGATTAAGGTCTGGCAGGTGATCGGTAAACCAGCCATCGAGCATATTCTTTTTATCATATGCCGATCCATAAGGATCGAAGATGGCTTCTTCGCGGTGATTGGGCGAAGTGAACTGCGGCCAGTTGTTGAGCCAGTCGCTGCTGGGCGGATCGAGTACAAACCAGTGTTCCTTGCTCACGTGATTATATACTGCATCCTGGATGATTTTGATACCTTTTTTGTGTGCTGCTTTTACCAGCTGCACATAGCCTTCATTGCCGCCAAAGCGTTGATCGATCTGGTAATGATCGGTAAACCAGTAACCATGATAACCCGCTACCGTATTACCCCATTCGTGCATGAGGCTGGTGTTGTTTTCAATAACAGGTGTCATCCAGATGGCGGTTACACCCAGTTCGTTGAAATAGTCCAGATGATTTTCAATGCCGGCGAAATCACCACCGTGGCGGGAAAATTTATTACTCCGGTCGCTGGTTTCATCCCGATAACCTTTTACGATATCGTTGCCGGGGTTGCCGTTGCTGAAGCGATCGGGCATCATGAGATATACAAAGTCGGCAGAGCTGATGCCCTGCACGCGTGTTTTGCCATTCTCCTTATTGCGGGCCATCAGTTCGTAACTGATCTGTACCTGGCGGTCGCCATTACCAAAGCGGAAAAGACGTTTACCCGGTTTGGCCAGTTTATCGATGACCAGATCGAGAAATACGTAGTTGGGATTTTCTACCCGGTGTATTTGCTTCAGTGTTACTCCGTCGGCCAGTTTCATGCCGGCAGCGCTGAGTTTGTACATGGGAATGCGGTTGGCGATCCCCTCTTCATAGACCATCAACTGAAGTTTCTGATCTTTCATACCTACCCACCAGTTGGAGGGGTAAACTTTCTGTGCACTCAGTGTGTGACAGGTAATGAAGAGAAAAATTCCGAGTAAAATATTCTTATAACTCATAAAAACAGATTATTTCGATTCACTAACGCGTAAGCATAACAGGGATGCCAGAAGCAGAAGGGCGCCACCGGTAGCTACAAAAATCGTTCGGTTCCAGTCAAAAATATTTTCCAGTATCCAGTCAAAGGACAGAGCCGTAATGATTTCAGGGATAACAATGAAAAAGTTGAATATACCCATGTAGATGCCCATTTTTTCGGCTGGTATCCGGTTTGATAACATGGCGTACGGCATGGATAGTATGCTGGCCCAGGCTATACCTACGCCAGTCATCGATAAAAAGAGGGCATATTTGTTTTGGATAATCCAGATGGCAAGAAGCCCGATTCCACCGGCAACAAGACACATAAAATGAGTCCGTTTTAAGCCAATGCGGTATGCCACTCTTGGTAAAAGGAATGCAACCAGAAAAGTGATGACACTATAAAAGGCGAAACAGTTGCCACCCCATTCAACCCCATCATTGTATTTCTTTTTATTGCTGCGGTATTCTTCTATAAAAAGGTCGGCGGAGGCTGCTTTTCCGGTTATGAAGTTTTCCATGCTGGTCCAATCGGCGGATTGGCCATCTGTATTTTTTATAGTTTTAATTTTTTCATCGAGACTATTAAATGCCGTTGGATTAGCAGCACGGATTTGTCTGAAATTCTGAAATAAAGTGGTGGTACTGATTCCAACGCCGGCAGGAAAAGATTGGCCTGGGGTGTTGAAGTATTTTGCAAGTTCTTTTTTCCCCTGTACAGAATTTGTACCCGTATTTTTTTCAAGTTGTGCAAATGCAGCTGTCTTTACTGCTTCAAATCCAAGATCGGTTTGCGGAGATTGATCCTGGTAACCGAATACGGATCGGGCAATGGTAACGCCAAAGAATATCCACATGCAGAATAATCCCATCCAGGTAAAAAACTGCACAGGAGCCAGTTGCCGCATGATTTTGGGCATATGAGCAATGCTGCCGGTTATTTCGCGAAAGCCGGCAATAAAACCTTTATTATTTTTTATTTCCTGCTGCTGTGCCGGATCAGGCGGATATTCTTTTGTAGTAAGAATGGTATACAATACGGCAGTAAAGAAGGCGGCAGCTCCGATGTAGAATGAAATACGTACACTGGTTGGAATGGCATTGCCTTCTGCCTCATTTTCTACGCCAAACCAGTTAGTAAGCATATAAGGCATCATACTCGCCAGAACCGCTCCCACCCCTATAAAAAAGCTTTGGGTAGTAAAACCGAGTGTGCGTTGACGTTGCGGGAGTTTATCGGCAACGAAGGCCCGGAATGGTTCCATGCTGATGTTGATAGATGCATCCAGCACCCATAGTAGCCCGGCAGCCATCCAAAGGGCCGATGAATTGGGCATGAGAATCAGTGCTGCTGAACTGAGTATCGCTCCTACCAGGAAGTAGGGCCGGCGGCGTCCCAGTCGTGGATGCCAGGTCCGGTCACTCAGGTATCCCACAATTGGTTGCACCAGCAATCCGGTGAGAGGGGCTGCCAGCCAGAGACCGGCAACTTTGGTAGCACCAAGATGTTCGAAGATGGCGCTCATATTGGCCATCTGGAGCCCCCATCCAAACTGAATCCCCAAAAAACCAAAACACATGTTCCATATCTGACCAAAACTCAGAGATGGTTTACCGGTTTCATTATTCCCGGCAGGAATAGTGGCATTGGCCATAGCAATCGTATTTTCCGTTAGGTTGAAGAAGCAATATACAACAATATGTAATTTGTACACATCTTGAAAGGTAAAGGGTATAAGATAAAAGGCAGAAGGGTTATCGTACATATAGACCCTCTGCCTTTTACCTTATACCTCTGACCTTATTATCCTATATCACAAAGCCATTCGGAATCACCGCTCCCTTTTTCACTACCACAATTCCATCCTTAATGGTATAAAGCGGCTGGTCGGTGTTTTCGAGATGGGGACCGCCGTTGATACGTACGTCGTCTCCTATGCGGCAGTTTTTGTCGAGAATGGCGTTTTTGATATAGCAGCGGTTGCCGATACCCAGCAGGGGAATACCGCGGGCCTGGTCAAGGGCTATATCCTGCAGTGTTTCGTAATAATCGTTGCCCATGAGGTAAGCACTTACCACGGTGGTGCCATGTCCTATGCGGGACCGGATGCCGACTACACATTGTTCCATGCGCGATGCATTGATGATAGAGCCTTCTGCAATCACCGTTTTTTCCAGCGTAGTGCCGCTCACTTTTGCCGGCGGCAGCATGCGGGCACGGGTATAAATGGCTTTATTATTGTCGAAAAGATTGAAGTCGGGAAGATCGGCGGTAAGTCCGAGGTTGGCTTCAAAGAAACTGTAGATATTTCCGATATCGGTCCAGTAGCCTTCATACTGGTAAGAAGCCACTCTGCAGCTGGTAATAGCCTGGGGAATGATCTCTTTTCCGAAGTCGGTGGCATCCTGGTAAAGATTCTGCAGGTAATCGATGAGCAGGTTGCGGTTGAAGATATAAATACCCATTGATGCCAGGTATTTGCGGCCGGCTTTTTGCATTTCTTCGCCCGTGTCGCTTTCCCAGTCAGCCAGCACATCTTTTTTAGGTTTTTCGATAAAGGAAGTGATAAGGCCTTCATCGTTCTTTTTAAGGATGCCGAATTCCGGCGCTTCGCGGTCTCCTACGGGAATGGTGGCAATGGAAATATCTGCGCCGGTGCGCTTATGATTATCGAGCATTTCCTGGAAATCCATCTGGTATAGCTGATCACCGGAAAGAATCAGCACATATTCACTGTCGAATGGTGCGATATGCCGGAGGCTTTGACGAACGGCGTCGGCTGTGCCCTGGTACCAGGTTGGGTTATCGGGTGTCTGCTCGGCAGCCAGGATATCAACAAAGGCCGAACTGAATGCGCTGAAATGATAGGTATTCTTGATGTGGCGGTTGAGTGAGGCGGAGTTGAACTGTGTGAGTACGAACATGCGGTTGATATTCGAGTTCATACAGTTTGAAATGGGAATATCCACGAGGCGGTATTTACCTGCAATAGGTACGGCTGGTTTTGATCTGCTGGCAGTTAACGGATAGAGCCTTGAGCCGGCACCACCCCCCAGTATCACACTTACAATTTCTTTGGCGATTGACATGGCGAAGTACGTTTAATGTATTGTTGCGTAAAAGTTAAGTAAGAATATTGAATGAAAATGCAGCCCCCGAAAATATTCCTGTGGCTATAATGTTATTGAAGTGACTGATAGAGGTCGATATACTGTTGTGCTGATGAATCCCACGAGTGATCGATGGTCATCATATGGCTACGCATCCATTGATAAAGATCTGGCCTGTTCTGGTACAGATCAATGGCACGGCCAACAGAATACGTGATGTCGCCCACACTGGCCTGGTCAAACCGGATACCAAAGCCCTGCCAGTCGCCAAAGTCGCGGATGGTATCTTTTAATCCGCCCACACTGCGCACCATGGGTACGGTTCCATAGCGAAGGGCATACATCTGGTTAAGGCCACAGGGTTCTACGCGGCTCGGCATGAGCAGAAAATCGGAACCGGCATAGATCAGGTGACTGAGTGGTTCGCTGTAGCCGATAAACGTATTGAAGTAGCCTTTAAACTGGCTTTTCATGTGGTCGAGCTGCGACTCCAGCTGTGTTTCGCCGGAGCCGAGTACGAGGAAGTTGGCTTTTCCGTGGTGATGGTAGATAGACTGGCTGATGGCATCGGGTAAAAGGTCGGCCGCCTTCTCTCCTACCAGCCGGCCAATAAATGCGATCAGGGGTTTATCCGGATCGAGCCCAAACTGTCCGCATACCTCCGCTTTGTTTTTCTGTTTCCCTTTTTCTACCAGTTCTATATCGTAATTACGTATAAGGTAGCTATCCGTACGCGGATCCCATACCTGCGTATCGATGCCGTTGAGAATACCGCTGCTCTTGCCTTTTTCGTATTCAAACAGGTTTTCGAGGCCATTGGCCGATTCGCGGAGTTCGCCCAGGTAGCTATGGCTGACGGTTGTGACCTTCCAGGCACATTTTACAGCCGAGGCCATGGGGTTGATGGTATTGTTCCAGTCGAGCAGTCCCCAGTTCCAGCTGTCGTAAGCGGGCAGGTAATAATATTTATCCCAGCTCAGCCATCCCTGGTACTGCCCGTTATGTACGGTGAATACAGAAGGGACAGCCGCCAGCTGATTGCGGAAGGCATAGGCATGCTTCATCATAAACGGGATAAGACCGGTATGATGGTCGTGGCAGTGAATGACATTGGGTTTATGCTGCCAGTGACTGAGCCAGTCGCAAACAGCTGTCTGAAAGGCAATGAAGCGCTCGTTATCGTCATCGTAGCCATAGATCTTTTCGCGGTCAAGCAGTCCATTGATATCGATGAGGTAAAGGTCAAAGCCCAGCTTATTTGTCTTTTCGCGGATCACGCTGTAATGAAACCAGTGTGAGCCCAGGTGCTGACCTCCTTCGTGCACCAGTTCCCATTGGTTTTGATAAAGGAATTTGGTACGGTACATAGGCATGACCACTTTGGCTACATGGCCCAGTTCGTTCTGGTATTTGGGAAGAGAGCCGACCACATCGCCCAGCCCACCTGCCTTGGCCACCGGGTAACATTCTGCCGCTACGTGTACTATTTCCATAGTGCTTTTATTAAAATGACAATTGCAGTCAAATTAAGTTGTTTTTCCTAATGCCTGTTCGTTCCAATTAAAAATTTTTCGCTAACTGAAATCTTGTTATTTTGAGTGCTTAATATTTAAACCGTCGATTGTTATGCAGCAACAGGGCAAAATCCCAACCAACTATGGTGCGTTAGGCACACTGGTGACCGTTTTCTTCTTTTGGGGGTTCATAGCAGCTTCCAACAGTATATTTATACCTTTCTGTAAATCTCACTTTTCACTTACCCAGTTTGAATCTCAGCTTATCGGCTCGGCCTTTTACGGAGCTTATTTTTTTGGATCATTGATTCTTTTCCTGTTGTCGAATGTGCTGGGATATGATATCTTAAACAGAATTGGTTACAAAAAAGGTATTATCTATGGATTGCTTATCTCTGTTGCCGGCGCTTTACTGATTATTCCTTCTGCTAATGCAGACTCATTTCCCGCTATTCTGGCTTCTTTCTTTGTGGTAGCACTTGGTTTTTCGCTTCAGCAAACGGCGGCCCAACCATTCGCTATTCTGCTGGGTGATCCTGCTACCGGTTCACACCGGTTAAATCTCGGCGGTGGTGTAAACTCGTTTGGTACAACACTCGGACCTATTATCGTCAGCTTTTTCCTGTTTGGCTCACTGGGAGCCGGCGAAAAAGAAGTGACGGTTACCAATATCAATACACTTTACCTGATTGTGGCCGCTGTATTCCTGGCTGTAGCGTTGTTTTTTGCTTTTTCAAAACTGCCGTCCGGCAAAAATGATGAGCAGTTCGAGAAAAGTAACAAGGCAGCGGGCTCACTGCTATTTATGACCGGTCTCATTGTCGCCATTATCATAGTTGGTCAGTTGACAGATATTCCGAAGCTTCCGCTGTTGCTGCTGACATTACTGGTTGTTGTAGGCATTTTGTTTTATTCTAATTCGCAGGCTCAGAAGTTATCTGATGGCTGGGGCGCTATGAAGTATCCTCAGCTTATCTATGGAATGCTGGGCATTTTTGTATATGTAGGTGTTGAAGTTACCATCGACAACAACTTTGGAGCGCTTCTTAAAACACCTGGTTACCTTACCGAAGCAGGTATGGATGAAAGTCAGATATCGCATTATGTGTCGCTATACTGGGGTAGCCTCATGATCGGAAGATGGATGGGCGCTGTGAGTGTGTTTAACCTGAAGGGAATGACAAAGACCATTGCCCGCATTATTGTTCCTCTTGTAGCATTTGGAGTCGTTTTATTTGTAAACTATTTATATGGCAGTGATGTAAGTGATCTGTATGGCTATGTAGTTTGTATTGCCATAGCGCTGGCCGCTTTCTTTTATGGTCAGGAAAAGCCGGTTAAGACGCTGGTGGTGGTGTCTCTGCTGGCAACAATCGCTATGCTTATTGGCGTATTTACCAAAGGCATTGTATCGGTTTATGCGCTTATAGCAGGAGGCTTATTCTGCTCGGTTATGTGGCCCTGTATTTTTGCACTTGGTGTAGGTGGTCTGGGTAAATACACCAGCCAGGGTTCGGCCTTCCTCATCATGATGATTCTGGGTGGTGCAGTTATTCCGCCATTACAGGGTTCATTGGGTGATCTGAGCAGCATAGGTATGCATAATTCTTACCTCGTTGCAGCTGCCTGCTTCCTGTTTCTGGCATGGCTGGCTGTCAAGTTCAAAGCCGTTTTACATAAACAAGGTCTCGATTTTGACGAACAGATTGGCGGAGGCCATTAATAATGATTTCCTTCGTACATTTAAGCCCCGTTGATTAACGGGGCTTATTTTTTAACCTTAGTACTTCAAGATGGCGGCTAAATCAATCGCAAGGCAGCAGTTGGCAGTAGGTATCGATATAGGTGGTACCGGCACTAAATTCGGCATTGTTGACAGAGATGGTAATGTTCTTTTCTCGGGCGAAATCTCTACCAAAAAACATGCAGATGTCAATTCATTCATCGATGAACTGTATACGGAGCTTTCTGCACTTATTGAGAAATCAGGTGGTGTGGGGCAGATAAAAGGCATCGGTGTGGGAGCGCCCAATGGCAATTTTTATACCGGCACAATCGAGTATGCACCCAACCTGCCCTGGAAAGGTATTATACCGCTTGCCAAGCTGATTGAAAATAAATTCAAGCTGCCCGTTACACTTACCAATGATGCCAATGCGGCTGCTATTGGTGAGATGATGTATGGTGCAGCCAAGGGCATGCGCGATTTTATTATGATTACCCTGGGCACGGGTGTGGGCAGCGGAATTGTAGCCAATGGCCAGCTCATCTATGGTCATGATGGCTTTGCCGGCGAGTTGGGGCATACGATCATCATCCCCGATGGGCGTCTGCATCCGGGCACCGGCAAACGCGGATCGCTCGAAAGCTATGCCTCTGCCACAGGCGTTCGTTATACAGCCCTGGAGCTGCTGGAAACCACCGATGAGCCCAGCCTCCTGCGCGATGTACCCAAAGATGATCTCGACTCCAAAAAAGTATATGAAGCGGCGATACAGGGTGATGCCCTGGCCCGTCATGTATATGAATTTACCGGCCGTATCCTTGGCCTGGCACTGGCCAATGCCGTTATGTTTTCGAGCCCGCAGGCCATTGTATTATTCGGTGGTCTTACCAAGGCCGGCGATCTTATACTCAAGCCTACGCGCGAGCATATGGAAGCCAACCTGATTCAGGTATTCCAGAATAAAGTAAAAATTCTGATCAGTCACCTGAAAGAATCGGATGCCGCCATACTGGGAGCAAGTGCGTTGGCCTGGGAAATGAAGTGAGTTTAAAAGTTTAAAGGTATAAAGGGTATAAAGAGTATAAAGTGTATAAAGAGTATAAAGGGGATGTTAGAACAATGGCCCTCTGCCCTTTACCTTAACCCCTCTACCCTGCTAAGCGTATAACAAAAAAGCCTCCTTTCGGGGGCTTTTTTATGAAGTTGACTGACATGCCGGCCCCGGTTTGGGGTAGCATGGGTGTTGACAAATCTTGTTTCACCTTACTACGATCTCATCGACTGGCGGTGAGCTTCAGTGTTTCGGCATTGCCATGAGCCAGACCGGCGGGCTGAGCATCGTCCTTGTAGTAGGATGCCAGCGTTTTAGCGGTAATGGTTGTAATGGCAGCAGCTGCAAACAGTGACAGCGTCACGAGCATCAGGGGGTAGATGAGCCTTTTCATGGAGTGAATTTTGATTTGGAGAGACAAAATTGTGCCAATCCCCCGCTTATGCAAATTTTACCCCCGGAAAATCTGTTTTTAGGGGTTTATTTTTGACCGGATTAGTAAAATTCCGGGGATTGCCCGCTGTCCCTCCCTGTCAGACGGGGTAATCGTCTCCCGGCCATTGACCAGCAGGCAGCTGCTGCCGCCGCCGTCGAGGTTGAGGGCTTCGACACAGCCCAGTGAGCGCAGGATCATGGCCTCCTGGGTCAGCGTAGCCCCGGCGGCTTTCCCTTCATGCCTGCCTTCAATAACCAGGATGATGAGTTTGCCTGAGGCCGTATAGCCGATGGCTGTGCGTGGATGCCGGTCATTAATGGCATTGCCCATAAATTTCCGTTCGGCTTCATTGCTGATCCTGATCTCTCCTTTCTGAATGAGCACCGGCCCGCCGGCAACCGCCGTTTCCATCCGCCATCGTTTCTTTCTGCGTGCAAAGGAACAGGGCATACCCCAGACCACATCTTTCAGCACAGGGCTGGGTTTTCCTGTTTTGTAGCGGGGCACACCGAAAGTAAGTGTGTAAGGGCGTCTGTGCAGGCTATCGGTAAACACATAGGCAATGTCTGCTTTCCGGTTTTTACGGATGCCAAAAGTACCGGGCAGTACATAGTGATACTGGCTGTCTGTCTTGCTATATACCGAATTGATATTGTAAGAGAGCAGCTTGCCGTTTCGGACCACCAGCCCGAGGTTCTGATTGGTTTCGAAGGAGAAAAAAGTGGTATTAATGATGGCAAGCGGGTTATCATTTTTGGCGGCAAATTGTGCGGGGGTAAGGCGGCGTCCGTAAGTGGTATCGGTGGTAAACTCCAGGCTGCGGTCATTCAGATCGGCCTCCAGATAAAAAGCTATGTTGGGCTCCCCTGCCAGCGAATCGGTCGTTTTATACAGCTTCACTGATGCCGGCAGTTGACCATATCCTGTATCAATCTGTTGCCAGTGCAGCTGCGCTGTTGCCGGCAAAAACAGCAAGCTCAATACAAGTGCAAAAAGAAAATAACACAGACGCATAATCAGCGTATCAGGGTTGAGGTGCCTTTTAGTTCATATACCTTGCCCACATAATCGGTGGCGCGCAATCTCCACACGTATACACCAGTCGGTTGCGGCATACCTTTATACTGGCCATTCCAGCCGGCATTGAGATCTTTGGTCGAATATATGATCTGTCCCCAGCGGTTGTAAACAGTAAAGTAATCCATACTGCGGATACCGATCAGGTAAGGTTTCAGGATATCGTTAAGACCATCCTGGTTGGGTGTAAAACCGCCTGGTACATATACACGCGACTCTTTGAAAACCGTGATATGAATATCATCCGTATCCTCACAACCTTCCGGAGTGGTGACTTTGAGCGTATAGGTAATATCGTCTTGCAGAACTCCAGTAGGATTTGCAATGGCCGCATTATTTAAACCGGTGGCAGGTGTCCACAGATAACTGCCACCACCGGAGCCCTGCAATTGAAACGGTACATCTTTGATAAATACGGTATCGTTGCCGGCCCATGCAGAGGCCTGGTTGATGAACAGGGGGATGTTGTCGGATACAACCCTGCAGCCATTGGATGCAACGGCTGTTACCTGCGCTGTATAGTTGCCTTTTTGCCGGTAAATATGTTGTGTTTGCTGCTGAGAGCCCCGCTGATTATCGCCAAAGCTCCAGTCCCATTGTGTAATGGTAGTGGCATTGTCGAGTTGCTGACCGGTAAAGGAGACAGGAATATTCACACAACCGTCATCAGCGCTTGCGCTGATACGCGGAGTAGGCAGAATGGTAAAGCTTTTTTGTACAGATGCCGCGGGGCAGCCATTGTTGCTGCCGGCCGTAAGGCGAATGGTATGCGGTCCTGCACTGAGGTTATTCAGTTGTGGCTGCTGCGCATTGCTTACTGTTACATTATCTACCTCCCAGGTCCATTGGGTAATGGAGCCTACGTTTACGCTGGAGCGGTCAATGATGCGTGGGGCAATGCCCGCACAGGTGTCAAAAATATCGAAGCCGGCAACCGGCGGGTCTCCGATCGTAATAACTGTGCGTAACGTATCGCTATCACATCCGTCAAAACCTTTGAGTGCCAGTTTTACCGTATATAATCCCGGGGCGGCATAAAGGTGCGGTGGCGGGTCTTTCAGGGTGCTGTGTGTGCCATCGCCAAAATCCCAGTAATAAGCCTGTATGGGTGCAAATGATTCGGATGTATTGGTAAAATGAATGGTACTGCCGGTACAGGCGGTATTATTGGTAAAATCGGTATTGAACATAGGGGCCAGTGCCGTACAAAACTGCTGCAGGTTATACGATCCGCCGGTGGCTGCTGTAAAACCCCAGTATACTTTCGGGTTATTGTTGAAGATGGTGCCAACCAGGTCGATCTGGGCCTGCACGCGCAGGTTGCCGTCAAAGTAGGCACTGATCTGCTGGGTCACAGGATCCCAGGTGATACGCAGTATATGCCAGGCGCAGTCTTCTATATTATCGCTGGTAGCTGAGGCTCTTACGGGGCCGGCGAGATCGCTGCCATGCGTAAGCCGGCCATTGGCCTGGATGCTGATATGGTCGTAGGCGGGATCATTATTCTCTGTATTCTGCCAGGTATCGAGCAGGATGCCGATAGAAGGTGATACACCGTCAAACCCCATACCTCCGCCGGAGGCACCAAGGCTGGTACTCATTTGCTGCAGCATGAAGGCAATGCCATCCGCTCCGGTTGCATCCTGGCAGCCCAGGAAAACGCTGAAACGAAAATCGAAAGGATTGGTGAGATCAAAAAGTGTCTTATTCCAGGCACTTCCGCTTTGAAAGGTTGCCGGGTCGGTAAGTGTATAACAATTGCAGGAATTGGCCCGCGCGTTTCCATTGAGCTGGTATTGCTGACCACTAACATTCAGCTGTAGTACAAGAAGGCAAATAACAATCCAGAGGGAACGAAAAATGGTCATGGGCAAAAAATGTGGCAGCTTAAGTTAATTAAGCGACTAATTTACCCCCAATTGAAGACAATTTAAAGAATCTGTTCGCTTTTCTTCTTTTCCCATTCCTGACGACCCAGTCCGGGAAATACATGTCTTTCGCTGTGATAGGAAGATCGTACAAGGGGGCCGCTTTCCACATAGTCCAGTCCCAGCTGATAGCCTACTTCGCGGTATTCGGCAAATTCATCGGGGTGCACAAAACGTTGTACGGGCAGATGTTTGTGCGTTGGTTGCAAATACTGGCCGATGGTGACTACATCGCAGCCATTGTCGCGCAGATCGGTCAGTGTCTGGATCACTTCTTCGCGTGTTTCGCCCAGGCCCAGCATTATGCCGCTCTTGGTGCGGCGTCCGCCCTGCTTCAGAATACGGATCACTTCCATGCTACGCCAGTATTTAGCCTGTATGCGTACCTGGCGGGTGAGGCGTTCTACTGTTTCAATATTGTGCGATACCACTTCCGGCGCGGCATCAATGACGCGTTGAATATCTTCGGCTTTACCTTTAAAATCGGGAATCAGGGTTTCGAGCGTGGTATCGGGATTGAGTGCTTTTACTGCACGGATGGTGTTGTGCCAGATGATTGAGCCGCCGTCTTTGAGTTCATCGCGGTCAACAGAGGTGATTACCGCGTGTTTTACCTTCATGAGGTGGATGGCTTCTGCCACCCGTTGGGGTTCGTCCCAGTCTACTGCTTCGGGGCGGCCCGTTGCTACAGCACAAAAACCGCAGCTGCGGGTACAAACATTGCCCAGAATCATGAATGTGGCCGTGCCGGCTCCCCAGCATTCGCCCATATTGGGACAGTTGCCACTTTCGCAGATCGTGTGCAACTTATGCGTATCCACGAGATTACGCACGTTTTTATAGCTTTCTCCAATGGGTAGCTTTACACGTAACCAATCAGGTTTTTTTATGCGGGAGGCGGTATTGTCAGCGGGCACTACGGGAAGCTCAGTCATGTTGCAAAAATACGGATGAAAATGTTATTCCGATAATTAACAACCTGGTCCGGTAATGGTTGACTATTTGCGTTTTCCGAATACAATGGCTACATAGCCCTGGAAGAAAAGCTGCCGCTCTTTCTGAAACAGCATGATCGGCACTTTGGAAGCATAGGCATCTACGCTGAGGCCTATTTCCAGAGCGGTCACACTTTCATTATAACGGCCATAATCGAAGCGGAGACCTGCTTTGGCAAAGGCTCCAGGCTTGAGTTTGATCTCGCCCCAGCCCTTACCAAATCCGCCGCCGGATATCACCGAATTGCGGTCAACAAAAAGAGCACTGTCTTCTACTGTGTATTTGATATCGCGCTCACCGCCAAAATTGGGGTCATCTACACGGATATAGTATGGGCGCAGCAGACCAAGCGAGATACCTGCATTGTAAAGGCCGGTAACGGCTACACCATTGCGGTTGCCCTTGTTGCCAAAAACATACTGTTGTCCAAAGCCAAGGGTTACGGGGTAAAAATAATTACGCTTGGCGTAGATAAAGGGATTGCCAAAAATGAAATTTTCACCTAACAGTTTCTCTTCTTTGGCATTTTTAATTTCAGCAATATCGATCCGGTAAATAGTTGTTTTGCGGTTGGTCTTCATGCGCCCCATTTCGTAGAAAGCGCCATATCCGTTGGTGCGGAGTTGTATGCCGAAAATGCTTTGTTTATGATAAACCAATACGCCTTCTTCTGCCTGACGAACCAGTTCGTTTATCTTTTGACGTTTGGCTTCTTTCTTTTCCTTTTTTTCCTCACGCGTGGATTGAGCCAGGCTGGTCAGTGCCAGTGGCAGCAATAATACAATCAGGCTTAGTTTCTTCACAGATCGACTTATTTAAATTGAATTGTTCCCGGACAGGCATGCTCTTAACGGATCGACCGGAGGCGCACTCCGGTTGCCTTCGCCCTACCCTGCCATAACGTAAATTTAGGATAATTATTCAAATAGCCCTTCCCCGACCTGCCCGGTCACCAAAGTTTTGAACCGAGGCATAATGGCCCGCCGGTTTCTTACCTGCACAGCACTTACTCAACGGGGATACTGACTAACCGCAAGCGTCAACCGTTGCATTATTTGACACGTATTTAACATTCCCTGCAGCAGTGCGGGTATTTCTTTTTCTGTAAATGCAGGTACGGCTAAAAGATACATTCAACATGGCCTCGCTGCCAAAAATCGAAAATGTACGATGGCCTGTTGTGGGGATGCGGCAATTCATTCATCGCTTTGGGCAATTGGTGCTCTTAATCGTTTGAATCTGCTTATATACGTTTAAAATTTGCTTTTTTGTAGGACAATCGGGTAGTTTATGAACGTACTGGTGATAGAATATGAAAAGGGGATGGTGCAAAAGATAAAGGACCTGCTCAACGAAATTGATGAGTCCATTCATGTAGTTGGAGTTACCAGCGATCTTTTTGCTGCGGGTGAATGGCTTAACCATAATTCTATTCCCGATCTTATCCTGGCCAATGAAGGCACGATCCCCGGCGCAGGCCGCCGCAGAGGAAGGGCGGATATTAAAGCCACGGTTACCATTTCCACTACCACTGCCGAATATAATTTTGAAGCATACCGGTACAATACCATTCGTCATTTGCTGGAGCGCATACCCGGCGAAGACAGTCGCCTGGTAAATTTTGACCAGTACTGGACCGAAGGAGGTAAAGCCCTGCATTTGCCCGGTTTCAAAGAACGTTTCCTGGTAAAACAGGGTCAGCGGCTTCTTTCCATACCCGTGAGCCAGATCGCTTATTTCTTCTCACAGGAACGATTCATTTTCTTCCGCACATTCGATAACCAGAAATTTCTTCTCGAATACCGTATCGAGCAACTGGAAACACTGCTGCCGCCGCAACAGTTTTTCCGGATCAACCGCTCTTTTATTATCTCTCTTCTCTCGGTAAAAGAAATCCATTCTTATTTTGGCAACCGGCTTAAACTTTACCTGCATCCTGCAGCCGATAAAGAAGTCATTGTAAGCCGCAAGCGTGTAAGTGATTTCAAAGAGTGGCTGGATAAGTAGTTTCTCTCAGCCGTTATCAAAACGTTGCATCGCCACGTATTCATTCATGCACAATACCGGGCATTTCATGCTGCAATCACGGCCATTGCTGCAAAAGCGGTTGACAAGCCGCTGGTGTGAGAGTAGATTGGAGAAATAAATATCCAGTATCAGCTCACCTCCGTTAAGGCGCTGCAGTGCGGTGAATGAAAGACCGGGTTCTGTTTTCAGAACCAGATCATATACTCCTGCGTGCCATGTTTCCGGAAGCTGATTCGCCACCTAAACCAACACGCATGAAAAAACATTCTCTGCTGGCGGCATTTCTTTTGCTTGCCACTCCCCTCTTTGTGACGGCTCAGAGTCCGGCCGCCCCTCCACCGCCGGGTTGTACCGGCGCCGAACCTCTGGTGACAGACGGTGAGGTGCTTACCAAAGGAGTTACCAAGTGGTATTACGGACCCGCTGCTACATTCAGTAATCTTACATTAAGAGGCGGCACACTGATCATCTGCGGTGACCTTACCATCAACAATTATAATATGGATAGCGGCACTGTTCATATTAATCCAGCAGCACGATTGGTAATTGCATCAGGCAACGGTGCAGGACTTGTATTGTACGGCAACGCTGCTATTTATAACTATGGCACCTGCGAAATACAGCGCAATCTTTCGCTCAATGGGGGTTATGCCAGTGCTGCCACACCCAACCTGATTGTGAATGCCACTTCGGCTTCCGTATTTAAAATGTCTAATCAATACCTGGTCATCAATAATCCGTATTCGTGGTTTGTGAATAATGGCTCAGCAGAGTTTTGGGGAATCATTGTAGACAGCTGGGCTGGTGCCGGTGTGGTAGAAATGGGTTCCGGCAGCAGTACACGTATGGCTGTACTCATCAATAAAATCCCGAATAGCTACCGCGTTACCTCCGGTACAGCCTGCCTGAGCGTATTTCAGTACTCACAATTTTATGGAGTGCTTACCAGTAGCCCCACTCTTAATGCCTGTGTGGCGGCCGGTCATACCTCCGATTCAGGCTGTATACCCTGGGGTTGCGCGCCCAACAACTGGGGCGCTGCACAGGTTGTACCCGCCTGCACTTCCTGCGCCAGCATTGCTGTACTACCGGTAAACCTCACCGGTCTGCAGGCAGCCCGTACCGCCAATGATCGCAACCTGCTTACCTGGCAATGTGCCGGGGCACAGCCAGGCATGGTATTTCGTTTGCTGCGCTCGGCCGATGGACGTTATTTCTCTCCGGTCGACAGTTTCACCGTATCCGCCATCACTCCTTCTTATTCAATCACCGACAAATTTCCTCTCGAAGGGCTTAATCATTATATGATCCAGTATACTCAGCCGCAGTCCGGCACTGTTTACAATAGTAAAACGGTTAAGATCAGTTCCGTTTCTTCCACACCATTTTCTATTTACCCGAATCCTTTTGATAAAAAGCTGACCATTCGTTTTCCTGTCGGCACTTATCCTGAGAAAGTAATGCTTACCGATATGCTGGGTCGTAATATCCGTATCAACTGGCACTGGCAACCCGATGCCTGCCTGGCAGAAGTAACGGTTGAAGAATTTATTCCGGCAGATCTTTATATGATTCATATCCGCACCAATAAGAGTAATATTTCACGAACTATACTGAAGCAGTAAACGGTTATTTTTCTTTTGCACGCAACAGATGGTTACCTATACTGCAATCTAGGCAACGATAATGTGAACAATATGATTTTTTCATTTCCAGCATGGCCTGGGTATCTGCAGCATCTGTTGCCGGAATACCCAGCCTTGCATAGGAAGAAACGATCTGATTGTTTTCGGGCAGCAATTCGCTCAGCCAGTCGATGGCTCGTTCTATCAGTTGCTGCTTTTTATGATAGTGCCCATACGTATAGAGCAGTGGCGAAAGTGTATTGATGATAATACTGTTGCAAAGCATACTGCCTACCTTCTTTTCGCAGGCTGTGCTGGGTTCATCAAACAGGTAATGGTCGGTCCAGTAAGCACTTGCTTTTATATCAAGCAGTCTTCTGATATCACGCGGATGCCTGCTGTCTCTGAAACTGGCAAATAAATGCTGCCGTTCGAATAAGAGCGATGCCAGCTGTGCCAGGCGAATGGTCGGAAAATTGACGGGTCGCATCCGCAACAGGTGGAGCGGAAAAAGTATGGGCCGCAGGTCGTACTTATGGGCCAGTGCCGTGTACTCCTGCTGAAGCTGCCTGGGATAGGTATGTGTATAATTGCCGTTAAGCAGGCCAGCCTGCCCCAGCAGCAGTGCTTCGAGTTGTAATAAGGAATGTTTCTGGCGTGCAAGCATGCTCAGGGGAATGCTTTGTGCAATAGCTTCAAAGGCATCGGCATTTACTTTCATTCCAAAGTTACGGGCCAGCAACCACCAGCAGGTCTCTTCCCAGTTGTAGCGGTTTTGCTGCAGCAAATGCCTGATGTGTCCTTCTTTACTGTCGAGCCGCTCAATAAGCAGGCGATCACGCCAGCTATGCCAGATAAGGTTGGGCAATGGAGTAATCAGGTCTTCGCAGGGAATAAACGATGGACGATTATGTAGCTGTTCATATTTTTCTAACAGCCGCTTTGCTACCAGCCCGTTTAGTTCCAGTACCGGAATAGTATTCACTTTTATATCTTCTTCCCATACTACATGCAGTATGACCGGTTGATAATTGCTGTCTCCGCTGTGCTGATGTTTGTTCCAGTCAGAGCTGCGCACATGCAGTTCAATATGTCCTATCCACAGCGTATCTGCAATGCGTATGCGGCCTTCCGAAAAGTCCGGGCCCTGATTTTGATTAAAAGTGCCGGCATGGAGTACCTGCACCGATAAACCATCAGTGGTTTTCAATTGCTGTGTATTGAAAAGCTGGAATTGCCAGATATATTGCAGCAGCCGCTCGTTCACGATACTTTGTACACTTGTTTGTACACAAAGCTATAAGGGAGAAATTCCTCCCGTATGTGTTTTTCACCATGATATAATGAGAAAAAAACGGCGCTAAAATGTTGAAAGGGCCTGAACGACCCGGCTCACCGGCAGACCCATTACGTTGTAAAAGTCGCCGTTCACCGATTTTATACCCACCACTCCAATCCATTCCTGGATAGCATAGGCTCCTGCTTTGTCATAAGGCTGGTATTTGTCTACATAAAAACTGATCTGCTCTGTGGTGAGCGGATGAAAACTTACTTCAGTAATATCGGCAAAGGCTACTTCTTTTTCTCCCTGCCTGATTACAACCCCGGTAATTACGCGATGGCTTTGGCCGGCGAGATCCTGCAGTATACGGATGGCATCTGCCCGGTCGCGTGGTTTGCCGATAATGCGGGTACCCAGCACCACCATTGTATCGGCAGCCAGAATACAGGCCGCCTGACCAGCCTGCTGCTGTATAACTTTTGCTTTTTCACGGGCTACATGAATAGCTGCATCTGCCGGTGAGAGCTCTTCCGGAAAACTTTCATCTGTTTCCTGTACAAGAATGCTGAAGGGAATTTCTGCCCATTCCAGCAGTTGTTTACGTCTGGGTGACTTTGATGCCAGTATTATCGGTGTCATAAGTAAAAATAGAAAAATGTCATAGACAGAATACCCGTGAGCATGACCAGCTTGGTCCATTTGCTCAGCCGGCTGAAGTCGGCCGTGGTAGTAGCCTTCAGCAACTGAAGGAAAATATAGATGAGTGGCAGAATGATAAATATGCCGCAATAAACTACTGCGGCCCACCACCTGAACTGCAAAATATATACCTGCACCACTGCAAGCACTGCCAGCAGGATCAGTATCCAGATACCCGTATAGATCTTAGTAGCGTTTACGCCCCATACGATGGGCATGGTACGGCAGCCATAACGCATGTCGCCCGGCATGTCTTCAATGTCTTTTACCGCCTCCCGGATGAGGGAGATCAGGAATGCAAAACCCGCATAGAGGAACGCGAAACGAAAAAACTTGGGTTGCCCTTCAAACCCCGGCCCCCAGGCATCCTGTACAGATACCTTGGAGAAAAAAATAAGCAAGATGGTCCAGGCAGTAAGGATTGAGATCAGGATATTGCCGATGAGTATGCGTCGTTTAAAATTGGTAGAATAAAACCAGAGAAGTGCAACGCAGCCGGCATTGGCCAGCACGAGATACCATTTTTCCCTGACCGGCAAAGCCAGTGCCGTTAGCACGATGCCTGCCATGCTCAGCATAAAATGCCAGGCTATGGCCCAGCGTCGGCTGATGAGCCGGTCTACAACCATACGCTGCGGCTTGTTGACCTCATCGATATTTATATCAAAATAATCGTTGATGATATACCCTGCTGCGGCAATAAAAACAGAAGATAACAGGAGTAATGTAAACCGGAACCAGTCATCGCCGGGAATGACCGATGCATATAATGGTTTGAAAATACAAAGCTGAAAAAGCACCTGCGTAAGTGCAATAAACAGGAGATTGGGCAGTCGGATCATTTTGAAGAAGGCTGCTATCAATCTCATGAACAAAAATTTTGTGCAAGATACATTACCCGGCCGAGGAATGAAAACCGCTTTGACGGCCGGTAATCAGCGCGAGTTGACGGCTGACTCATGCATCCAGTGTCCGCGGCTGCGCATTACTTTTTCGATCACATCTCTGACACAACCAGCACCACCGGGTAAACCCGATCGGTACAGCGAAATTGCGGCAATGTCTTCAATAGCATCAGCGGGACAGGCAGGCAGCCCCACCCTGGTCATCACTTCATAGTCAGGCATATCATCACCCATAAAAAGTACTTCGGCCGGTGAAATAGAATGTGTGTGGAGATACTGGCGCAGTAATTCCCATTTATTGCTAACGCCCATATGTATTTCAGTAATGCCCAGTTTGCTGAGGCGATCCACGACCGGCGAGGCCGCCGCACCGGAAATAACCAGTACATGGTAATCTTTGCGCACGGCCAGTTGCAGGGCATAACCATCCCGGATGCTCATGCGGCGGGCCTGCAGCCCGTTTTCGAGTACCAGTATGGTGCCGTCGGTGAGTACGCCATCCACATCAAAAACAAATGTGCTGATCTGTTCAAACGATATATGCGCCATTCAGGTTGCCGTTTATATAAAACGAAGATACAGGATGGCGTGAGTATTCGGGACCCCTGGGTAACTTCTATTATCGCAGCAGACACCGATGCCTGCGGAAACACGGCCTTATTTTACGGATCTGTTATCCTTCCTGCTGAATGCTTTCTGTTAGCAGCAGGTAAATATGACGCAGGTGCGGATGTGCTTCAAGCAATTGCAGGTGCTGACGCAATGTGTCGGCATCGTGACGTATGGCCGGCCCCGTTTGTGCCTGCTTCGGTGGCAACTGACTGATGCGTTCGGCAGTTTCACGGATCAGCGGGGTAAGCTGTGCAAAATCGATCCCGTTTTTTATACAATAGTCCTGTGCCAGCACATACAGGTGATTCACAAAATTGTTGACAAATACTGCGGCTACATGCAGTGGCAGACGTTGTGCATCGGTCGCTTCCGTTACCGGCAATGAACTGACCGAAGATGCCAGCTGGTGCAGTACTGCTTTGGCATACGCCGTATGGCCATCAACATAAAAAGGGATTTCGGGCAGGCGCAGATTTTCTTTTCGCAGACTTTGCAGCGGATACAGCACGCCATAATGTTCTGTAACATCCGCCAGCACCGATGCTGCGACCGCCCCTGCTGTATGGGCTACCACTTTTCCGGGCAGGTTCAGTTGCGCGGCCACTTCGCCCAGACCTTTATCGCTTACAGCCAGCAGGTATACATCTGCCGAGGGATTGATCAGTGACATATAGTTGGCCGATTCGGTATCCCATTCATAAGCCAGCGCACTTGCTTCGGTAGAGTTGCGGCTTAATATCTGGACGATACGATGCCCCGCAGCGACAAATTTTCTGCCGAGTACCGCTGCTACATTTCCCGATCCAATCATTACTATATCCATAATTATCTTTGTGGCATATGAAGCTGGTTAACCGTATTGCGCTATTCCTCGTTCGTTCAAAATTCACTATTCTTTCTGCCATCTCCAAAAAGAAAGCTGCACAATCGGCATTCCGGCTATTCTGCACCCCGCCCGTGAGGCATAAGGGAGAAGTGGTTTCGCCGTTCCTGGAGGCAGACCAGATTATGCTGTCGTTCCGGGAATACAGCATCCGCGGGTTTATCTGGAATAAGGGCGCCACCAAACGAGCGCTGATCGTACACGGCTTTCAATCATCGGTCCTCAACTTTGGCATGTACGTACTGCCTCTTGTGAAGCAGGGATATGAAGTGCTGGCTTTTGATGCGCCTGCACATGGTGGCAGCAGCGGACAGCGGATCAATGCCCTCCTGTTTCGTGATTTTGTTCTTTTCGTCAGCCGCACTTATGGCCCCATCAACGCTTATATTGCACACTCTTTTGGTGGTCTTGCTGTGAGCCTGGCTATTACAGAAGAGCTTGCAGCCCCGAACGCCCGCCTGGTGTTGCTGGCGCCGGCAACAGAGACAACCCGGGCTATTGCTCACTTTTTTCATATGGTCGGATTAAAGGATCCGGCTGTGCAGCGTGAGTTTGAGCAGATCATTGTAGACATCAGCGGACACCCTGCCAGTTGGTTTTCTGTGGCAAGAGCTGTAGCCGCCATGAATATCCCCGTCTTATGGGTGCATGATAAAGACGATGCCATTACTCCCATAGCCGACGTAGAACCGGTAATGCAACACAATCTGCCGCATGTGCAGTTTATGATCACCGAAGGGTTGGGGCACCGGCGTATATATCGCGATCAGTCTGTTATAAACAGGGTGATTCAATTTTTATCCTGATAGATTAAAAAATAAAGGCCATCTATGACTAAGGAACTGACGTATCTCGCCCTGGGCGATTCCTATACCATTGGTGAGCAGGTGCCCGCCACTGAAAGTTTTCCCATGCAGGTAGCCGACCGGTTAAAAGCTGCCGGTCTGCCGCTGGCAGCGCCTGTCGTTATTGCAAAAACAGGCTGGACCACCGGCGAGTTACAGGAGGCAATCGATAAAGCAGCCATTACGGATACCTACGATATGGTTACGCTGCTGATTGGTGTCAACAATCAATACCGGGGGTATAATATAGCTGATTACAGCAGGGACTTTGGCGCGTTGCTGGAGCAGGCAATTGGATTTGCCGGGCAGCATACAGGCCGGGTGTTGGTATTATCCATCCCCGACTGGGGAGTCACGCCTTATGCCAGCGGCCGCGACCGCAGCGTTATTGCACAGGAGATTGATGCTTACAACAGGGTAAACCAGGCATTAACTCAAAAGGCGGGTGTAAATTATATCGACATTACACCGGGCACACGGGAAGCCGCCGGCGACGAAAGCCTGCTGGCGGGCGATGGACTGCACCCTTCCGGTAAAGAGTATGCCCGATGGGCAGAAAAGGTTGCCGGGTATTACGAAAGGCTTCTCCAGAAATAATTATTGATGTCCGTATACGAGGGTACAAATGCCTGTATTCCGGGATTTTAGCCCCTGTTTTTACAGGCTTAAAATCAGATTCTGAAAAAAATTATTATTCTTGTTCTAACTTGCAGCCGCCGATGGCGGTTTTTTTTGCAGCCTGACCGGCCTGTTGCCCGTGGCTGTATCATATATAATTATCGTGTGAAAAATGGCGAAGAACCTATTGATTGTTGAGAGCCCTGCGAAAGCAAAGACTATTGAAAAAATACTGGGAAAGGACTTCCAGGTAAAGAGCTGTTTCGGCCATATCCGCGATCTGGAGAAGGCCGGTATGGGGATCGACATCGAAAATAATTACGAGCCTCGCTATATAATTCCTGATGATAAAGAAAGGGTTGTCAGGGAATTAAAAGATTTAGCTAAAAAATCAGATGAAGTGTGGCTGGCAACGGATGAGGACCGTGAAGGGGAAGCTATCAGCTGGCATTTGTGCGAAGTGCTGGGCCTGGATCCCCGCCAGACCAAGCGGATCGTATTTCATGAAATCACCAAACCTGCCATTAAATCGGCGGTGGAGAATCCGCGCAAGCTGGATATGAACCTGGTGATGGCACAGCAGGCACGCCGTATCCTGGACCGTATCGTGGGATTTGAGCTGAGCCCGGTACTGTGGCGCAAAATGAGTATGCGCAACAACCTGAGTGCCGGTCGCGTGCAAAGTGTGGCGGTACGTCTTATTGTGGAACGCGAGCGAGAAATCAATGCTTTTCAGCCACAGAGCAGCTTTAAAATTGATGCCTGGTTTACCGCCAAAGATCTGGCTGGTAAAGCAATCGGGTTTAAAGCCGAAGGTCGCCGGTTTGAATCATCTACCGATGCCGAAAGCTTTCTCAAAAGCTGTGTGGGTGCCGATTATACCGTTACGGATATTCAGGTAAAACCTGGTAAACGCTCTCCTGCCCCTCCTTTTACGACCTCTACCCTGCAGCAGGAAGCTTCACGCAAACTGGGCTATGGTGTGGCAAGGACCATGCTCATTGCACAGAAGCTGTACGAGAATGGATATATCACTTACATGCGTACAGACAGTGTGAATCTTAGTAATACTGCACTTGGAGACATCACCAGCACCGTTAAGGGAATGTATGGTGAGAAGTATCATCAGTTCCGCAAGTACAAGAACAAGAATGAAAGTGCGCAGGAAGCACACGAAGCCATTCGCCCTACCTATATGAGCAATCTTACGGTGGAGGAGCCCGACTGGAAGCGATTGTATGAGCTGATCTGGAAACGCACCATGGCTTCGCAGATGGCGGATGCAGAACTGGAAAAGACGACCGCAAAAATTGATATCTCTACTAATAAGGAAGAACTCACCGCAACAGGTGAGGTATTGAAGTTTGATGGCTTTCTCAAAGTATACCGGGAAGATAAGGATGATGATGATATGAGTGAAGATGATGCACAGGAAGGTATGCTGCCGCCGCTCACCGTAGGCCAGGAATTGCCGCTGCAGGAGATGAAAGCCATGGAGCGCTTTACACGGCCCCTGCCCCGGTATACCGAAGCATCGCTGGTTAAAAAGATGGAAGAGTTGGGCATTGGCCGGCCTTCTACCTACGCTCCTACTATCTCAACCATTCTGAAACGCGGCTATGTAGAAAAGAGAGATAAGGAAGGTGTGATCCGTGAGTTGCGCGTGTTTCTGCTGAAGAAGGATAAAGTGAGTAAGGAAATGGAAACAGAAACCACCGGTGCAGAAAAGTCCAAACTGTTTCCCTCCGACCTGGGTTTGGTGGTAACAGATTTTCTGAAGCAGTATTTTGATGATATCATGGACTACAGCTTCACTGCCCGGATTGAAGAAGAGTTTGATGAAGTGGCAGAGGGTAAGATGAAGTGGAATAAGATGATAGATGCATTTTACAGTCCCTTCAAAAAGGATGTAGATAATACAATCGAAACCGCAGAGCGCATCAAAGGCGAACGCGAACTGGGTACTGACCCCGAAAGCGGCAAGTCTGTAGTAGCCCGCATGGGGCGTTATGGTCCCATGGTGCAGATAGGCAGCGCAGAAGATGAGGAGAAACCGCGTTTTGCGAAAATCCCTACGGGACAAAGTATTGAGACCATCACTTTTGACGAGGCCATGGATCTCTTTAACCTGCAGGGTACCGTGGGGCAATATGAGGGTAAGGATATTTCGGTGAGTGTAGGCCGGTTTGGACCTTATGTAAAATGGGGTGAAGAGTTTATTTCGATACCGCGTGGTACAGATCTCGCTACAGTGGATATAGATAAAGCCATTGCACTGATCGAGGAAAAGAAAAAAGCAGATGCGCCCGTGGCGCATTACGAAGATAAACCTGTGACGAAGGGCAAAGGTCGTTTCGGACCTTTTATAAAGTGGGATGGTATGTTTATCAATGTTCCCAAACGGTACGACTTTGATCATCTGACCAAAGCAGATATTAACGAGCTGATAGAAGGTAAAGTGAAAAAAGAAGCCAACCGTTTTATACAACGCTGGGCCGATGAAAAGATCGCCCTCGAAAATGGCCGCTGGGGACCTTTTATCCGCTTTGGAAAGAAAATGCTGAAGATGCCGCGTAAGGCCGATGACTCCAAATACACCGCAGAGGAAGCCGCCAAATTCACGCTCGATGAAGTGAAACAGATGATTGAAGTGGAAGTGCCGGGCGCGTTTACAAAAAAGGAGAAAAAAGCCCCTGCCAAAAAAGCGGCCGCAAAAAAAGCAGCTCCGAAAAAAGCGGCCAGGAAAGCCGCTCCCAAAAAGAAAAAATAAACAGAAAGCCTGCCGTGGAAACGACAGGCTTTTTTAATGACAAAGCCCCATCTCATCTATGGGATGGATGGGGCATTTATCGTTTTCAAGGGATATCTTCAATAAACGTTACTGATGTAGCTGTATGGTTCCGATATCTGTTTCGCGGCCAGCCTGCAGGCTGATGCCGGTAATAGTCGTATCCCTGTAACCATTGGCCGTGGCATTGATAAGCAGATCGGCTGTGCTGCCTTTCAGGCCACGTATTTTGAAGCGGCCATCGCGGCGTTCAGGAATAGCCACGAGTGTATCTCCATCTGCTATAGCCGCAACCACTGCTCCGGCTGCATCTGGCAATACCTTTCCTTTTATACTTGCTGTAAGGTCGGGGATCCAGATACGCAGATAAGGTTTAAGCACAAAACGGTTGTTGGATACTTTTACAATAGAACGACCCGCATCAAAATCGAGCCAGAGCTGCAGATCAGTAGGCGAGATTTCGTCAACGTCTTCTCCTTTGAGTTTAATGGTAATACGGTCATAACCGTTCCAGAGCGAAAGCGGATAGTTGACACTGTCTATCATCACCGTGTTGCTGGTGCCCAGTGTGAGCCGAATCTTTTTGATCTTACCGGCAACAGTGAGGCCGGAAGCCAGTAAGGTATCTGCACCATTGGTCAGATCGAGCAGGTTATATACGCCGGGCCGGATATCCAGCGTATCCCATACTGCGCAGCTGTAATTGTCATTGTCCCGGTCGCCATGATGATCGTGATGGCAGCCATTGCCCCAGCCATTATTCCAGCCCGGGCCATCGTTATCGTCGTCGTTATTACGGCAGCTATCCGGCAGTACCTGCACTTCTACCCGCTGGATATCTACATTGACTGCATCAAAATTGACAGGATTGTCACTAAGACGAATACGAACCCGCTGTTGTCCTTCGGGAATTTGTGGATTACTGATATTGTCTTTCTGGCAGGAGTAAATAAGCACAATGGATAAGACGGATATGCCCATAAAAAGGCAAATGCGACGTAGGTGTTTCATACATGCATGAGTTTAGCTTAAATAATAAATAAAGGATGCGCGTCCCAGCGCAATCAGGGCCTCAGTGGGGCGGAGATGGAATGGTGCAGGTACGGATCGAATGGGGCAATTTTTCAATGGCATAAAGCGCACCAAAGTGTATTTTGCAGAAAATAGTTATTCACATGGAGCGGAAATATTGGGAAAAAATGGCACCGGCTTACGATGATGAGATCTTCGATGTACTGAAAAATGACCGGAAAGGCCTGATCAGGTCGGCCCTGGAGCAACGCGGGGGTGCCCGCAAATCGGTCATAGATGTAGGGTGTGCCGTAGGCAAATGGCTGCCCCTGCTGGCCGATAATTATGGCCGGATCGAAGCGGTCGATATCTCATCGGGCAACCTCGCTATAGCCCGGCAGCGTTATGGTGCCATAAAGAAAATAACTTTCAGTCGCTCCGATATGTCGAAAGGCGTTACGCCGTACAAAGGTTTTGATGTAGCGCTTTGCGTCAATGCAGTGCTGACCGACTCGCTGAAAAAAAGGATACGCTTTTTCAGCAACCTGCATGCCTGCCTGCGCAAAGAGGGCACTTTAATACTCGTAGTGCCGGCTCTTGAGTCGTGGTTGCTGACACGCATTATTCAGCACCGCTGGAAGATCGATAAAAAGTTATTTGCCGGAAGTATTTCGGATAAAACAGCGGCTGGTCGTTATCACGACATCCAGCAAGGCAATGCGGAAATTGACCAGGTTGCAACCAAACATTACCTGGCCGATGAGTTGATGCTGCTCTTGCAGCAGGAAGATTTTAAACCCGAACAACCTGCAAAACTCGAATACGACTGGAGCACCGAGTTTATTAAGCCGCCAGAATGGCTCGATTCTCCCCGTCCCTGGGACTGGCTGGTGATAGCCCGGAAGATCCGGTAAATTTGTAATGAATAATAAATGAGAAGTATGAAACGAATTCCTGCCCTGTTGCTGGCAGCCGGCATAACACTGACGGCTTTTACCTGTAAAAAACCAGCAAAAAATCCTGCCAGTCCGGAAACGGATTCTGTTTGGCGCTGGCAGGAGTTTAGCATGGGTGTTGATCTCTCCTATGTACCGCAGGTAGAAGATTATGGAGGGCGTTACCGCGACTCGGGACAGCAACGTGATCCGTTTCGTATCATGCACGATCATGGAGCCAATACAGTGCGGTTGCGTCTCTGGCATACACCCACCCAGATTGCCGCATTGAATAATGGCCGGATGTATTATGATCTGCCCGGTATTGCTGCCAGCATCCGACGGGCAAAAAATGCAGGCATGGCAGTTAATCTCGATCTGCATTATTCCGATACCTGGGCCGATCCCGCCCATCAGCAAACACCCGCCGCCTGGGCCAGTCTGAACCTCGATCTGCTCAGCGATTCCGTATATAATTATACCCTGCGCGTATTGCAATACCTGCAGGCGCAGGACCTGGTTCCGGAAATGATACAGGTGGGTAACGAAACCAATAATGGCATGCTGTGGCCTCTGGGAAAAGCAGAGAATGGACAGTTTCAGCAATTTGCCCGCCTGCTCAAAAGCGGCATAAAAGCAGTACGTGATTTTTCCCAATCTTCTTCTATAAAACCATTGATCATTTTACATGAAGCCCAATTGCCAACTGCCGATTACTGGATGCAGCAACTTACCAGCAATGGCGTTACTGATTTTGATATACTCGGTCTGTCGCACTATGTAAAATGGAGCACCACACCCGATATGGCTGCTGTAGAATCAACGATACGGGCCTTAAAAACAAAATATGGTAAGGCTGTCATGATTGTGGAGACAGCCTATCCCTGGACCGGCAACAATGCCGATAATTATACCAACATCATTTCTGCCACCGATATTTTACCAGGATATCCGGCCACTCCCGATGGTCAGTATCGTTATATGAAGGACCTGGTAAAAGCCATTCGCAATGGAGGTGGCACAGGTGTTATGTACTGGGAACCTGCCTGGATCAGCAGCAGATTAAATGATGGCTGGGGCACCGGCTCTGCCTGGGAGAATAATGCCTTTTTCGATTTTGAGGGCAATACACTGCCGGTGATAGGTTTTATGAAGAAGCAGTAAATAGTATAAAGGGTTCAAAGAGTTTAAAGGGACGTTGGTAAAAGAAAATGCTGATCAAGATTTATTTTTTAACCCTTTAAACCCTTTATACTTTTTAAACCATTTGTATGTCTTTTCCCCTCCTGTGGAAAACATTCGCTTCCTTATCTCCTGTACATGTTTGAACTTGTGCCCGGGATCTGGACAATGGACACAAACAAGGAAATAACTGCACTGCTGCAATTGATCGATGACCCCGATACGGAGGTCTTTGATGTGGTGTCGCAAAAAATTGTGGACTATGGCCGTCCTATCATTCCTAATCTTGAGCATCTCTGGGAAAATACGCCCGACAACCACATACAGCAACGTATCGAAATGCTCATTCATCGCCTTCATTTCCGTGATCTTGCTGAAGATTTCCGGCAGTGGAATGTAGCTGGTCATCATGACCTCATGCTCGGCGCATTACTGGTATCCAAATTTCAATACCCCGAACTTACAGCAGCTCCGGTAATGAAAGAGGTGGAGAAAATACGCCGCAATATCTGGCTAGAACTCACCAATTATCTCACGCCGCTCGAGCAGATACGGATCGTGACTACCATCCTGTATAGTTATTATGGATTAAAAGGAGGTGAGATAAATAGTAATGAGCCCAACGATTTTCTTTTACATAAAGTACTGGAAGCTAAACGGGGCAACCAACTGGCTAATGGTATATTATATCTGCTCTTATGCGAAATGCTGGATATACCGGTAAGAGCACTCACAATACCCCGCCAGTTTATTATTGCCTATTTCAAGCCGGGCTATTCTTCGCTTAATCTGCCAGATCCTTTTCATCAGGCAGAATTTTTTATTGATCCTACTACCGGACAGGTATTTTCACATGCCGATGTGGAAAGCTATTTTAAACGAATCTCTGTCGAGCCGGGCGAACAGTATTTCAAACCACAAAGCAACCGTCAGGTAATTCAATACCTGCTGGCAGAGTTCAGCAAGTGTTTCAAAGATGAAACCGATCACTACAAAAAAGACGAATTGTTGAGTCTTACCTCTCTGCTGGGCGAGTAAGTAATTTTATACCTCTCCTTATTTCTCCTGATAAAGGTGAAAAAACGGTTATTTGTTGTGTTACGGACCTGGACAAAAGTGCCTAATTTTGTGTAAAATGTCGTATATGAAAAGTGGTGTCCGGAAATCTCCCTCCCCCAAAAAGAAAAAGACAGCTTCACGCTCCTACCATCAGAAAACCGAAGCTGAGTCTATAGTGCAGGATCCTGATCTGGCCTATTCCATCAGTTCCGGCGTGACGGGTGTTTTTCGCTGGCTCGGAGAAGCTTCTGTGCGCATTCTTTCCGAGTTTGATTATATCATGCTGGGCGAAAAGGGTGTTACCCGTCGTTCTATAGAAAGTCTCGCCCGCTTTTTGGGTATCAGCAGAAAGGCTATGGCGGAGGAAGTACTGGATGTATCTGTCAAAACGCTTGAACGCAAATCGGCCACAGAGCGATTCAACAAAAAGATATCTTCTCACGCTATAGAAATTGCCAAGGTAATGGAGCATGCGTACCAGGTTTTTGGCAGCGAGGAAAAGGTTCGTCATTGGTTTACCACACCCAACCGCGCACTCCACAACAAACAACCTTATCAGTTGCTGGATACATTTACTGGTATATCCCTGGTTACTGATGTACTGGTTCGCATAGAAGAAGGTGTATACGCTTAAACTGCTGCAGCTATGGATGTTTTCAGAATAGTGCAGCAGGAAATCAGAACCCGCGATTTAAGTGGTACGGGGGCATTTAAGGTGGGTGGGCGCTGGAACAGCAGAGGCGTGTATATGCTTTACACCAGCGGTAATAGTTCACTGGCCCTGCTCGAAAACCTGGTTCACTTTGATCGCTTCTCGGTTCCCGATAAACTATTTCTGATGACGCTCGAATTATCCGACAAGGCTCCTCTCCTTTTAATAAAGGATACGGATTATCCCGATCACTGGCTGCAAACGGATCAGACAGCCAATCGCCGGCTGGGCGATGGGTGGATGCACGCTAACCGCCACCTGGGCATACGGGTGCGTTCTGCAGTGAATCCTACTGATTATAATTATTTGTTGAATCCGCTCTTTGCAGGGTTTGCGGAATTGGTCACCATAAAAAAAGTAACCGCACTCGATCTCGATAACCGGTTGAAGGGTGCGTAATCCCTGTGTTCGGGGAAATCTTGAAAAACCTTTGCTTTTATGTTGTACCCGGATAAATGTTTGGATACACTGGTTGCCTGATCTTATGCGTCCTTAATCCGCTTTGCGTCTTTGCGTCCTTAATTCGCTTCGCGTCTTTGCGTCCTTAATTCGCTTCGCGTCTTTGCGTCCTTAATTCGCTTCGCGTCTTTGCGTCCTTAATTCGCTTCGCGTCTTTGCGTCCTTAATTCGCTTCGCGTCTTTGCGTTCTTAATCCACTTTGCGTCTTTGCGCCACTGAATAAAAAAGCCACTCTTGCGAGTGGCCCTATAGCAATTGATCCTGGTTTTATCAGAGTTCCAGTTTCCATCCATCACGATATTCGCGTTTTACAAACTGGTTGGCTTCATCAAAATTAGTGATCTTCATATTTTTTGCATCCCAAAGGAGCTTTTTGCGACCGAGGTATTTGTCGTTCCAGCCTTTGAGTTTCGGATTTACCATCATCCAGCTGCGGATGGCCAGGTTACCCATCAGAATGCTTTCGGTAAAAGGACCGGCATATTCAAATGGTGAACTGGTTTCGCCCTTGCCATAACCCGCAATACAGGCATTTACCCATTGCAGGTAATGTCCTTCGGGTACGCGTTTGATGGTGGGTTTGGGCATTGTTTTTTCCTTCATCAGTTTGGTGGGGAGCAGGCGTGGATTGGCTCCATAACAATCGAGCAGCAGTTTACCTTTTGTGCCAATCAGCAATACACCACCATCCCAGTTACCAAATTCTTCTTCGGGCAGCAGTTCATCAGGACGGCTAGGCAGCAGACCGCCATCGTGCCAGGATACTTTAATATTTCCTTTTTTATCCTTGCGTGGATAGTTGAGGTGAATAATCGATGCAGGGGGACAGCTGTCTACAAAGTTTCCTTCGGCCCACATGTCTTTCCAGATATTGGCTACGCTGCATTCGGCAGAATCAGGATAGTCGATAGGAAGAATGCGGTAAATGGGGTCCATGATATGGCAGGCCATATCGCCCAGGGCGCCTGTACCGAAGGCCCACCATCCGCGCCAGTTGAAGGGCAGATAAGCCGGGTTGAAATCGATCTTTTGTGCTGGTCCCAGCCAAAGATCCCAATCCAGTTCTTTGGGGATATCAAAATTGCCTTTGGGTGTGGGAATGCCCTGTGGCCATACTGGACGGTTTGTCCAGGCATGCGCTTCGGTTACATCTCCGATCATACCGGCATTCACCATTTCTTTGGCTTTACGTACCCCATCGCCGGAACCACCCTGGTTGCCCATTTGAGTAACCACTTTATATTTTTTAGCCGCTTCTGCCAGTACGCGGGCTTCATAGATATCGTGGGTGAGTGGTTTTTGTGTATACACGTGTTTGCCCAGTTGCATAGCAGCGAGAGTTGCTACAGCGTGTGTGTTGTCGGGAGTGGAAATAGAGCAGGCATCGATATTGTTTTTTTCCTTAGCCAGCATTTCCCGGAAGTCTTTATAGTAATTGGCTTTTGAAAAACGCTCACGCGATTTTACCGCCTGGCGGTCATCCACATCGCAAAGAGCAACGATATTGACATAAGGGCTTTTGGCAAATTCGGCGAGATCGCTTTCACCCTTGCCACCAACACCAATGCCGGCGATATTGAGCTTGTCGCTGGGAGCAATATAGCCATTGCCCAGTACATGACGGGGTACGATAAAAAATCCCGCTGCCGCGACCGAACTGTTACGGATAAATTTGCGGCGTGAAGCGGAAAATACGTTCTTTTTTTTCATGCTGCTTATGGTAATTATAAATAATGAGTAAAATGAAGTACTGTTATAAGACGACTAAAGTTAGGGATGAAATCCTTTCTATCCTGATATTTTTCCCACATGTAACCCACTGCAAAGGATTGCGGTGAGGTTATAGATTAAGTGTCCATCCTGCCCTGTACTGTCTTTTTACGTATTGATTGGCTGCTTCAAAATTGGTGATACGCATATTCTCACCATCCCATAACAGTTGTTTGCGTCCGGGGAAGGTATTTTCTCCCTTACTGTTTTTTACGATATGATTATAGCTCAATACAGCCAGATTACCCATGAGTACTGTTTCGGTAAGCGGTCCTGCTGAGCTGAATGGAGAGCTAGTATAAGCCCCGTATCCTTTTTTACAGGCATTTACCCATTCTGTCTGGTGACCATCGGCGCCACCCACTACTTTGGGTCGTTTCATAGCGGGCAGTTTGGCTTCTTTCATTTTGCGGGTGGGCAGCAAGGTGGGATTGCGTCCCCAGAGGCCAGCCATGATTTTTCCTTTACTGCCTTCGAAGATGATACCTCCGTCCCACTCGCCCATTTCTTCATCGGGCAGGAGTTCTACGGGGCGTTTTGGTTTGATGCCACCATCGTACCAGATCATTTCTACCGGAGGCAGTTTGCCGCGTTGCGGAAACTGTATATGGATCTTGCAGGAAGATGGATAGCTATCTGTATAAAATACTTCCTGGAAGAAACCTGTATAGGCAGATGTGACACTGCATTCCACGGCTGTGGGGTATTTGAGCTGCAGTGCGCGGTAAGGCACATCCATAAAATGGCAGCCCATATCACCGAGCGAGCCCGTGCCAAAATCAACCCAGCCACGCCAGTTAGCTGGAATATAGATCGGGTTAAAGTCTCTTACCGGTGCTGTACCCAGCCAGAGATCCCAGTCCACTTCTTTGGGGATATCGAATTTGCCGGGTGGAATAGGAATACCCTGGGGCCATACGGGACGGTTGGTCCATACATGCACGGTATGTACATGACCGATGAGACCGTCCTGTACCCATGCTTCAATTCGTCTGGTATCATCGCCGCTGGCACCCTGGTTGCCCATCTGGGTGACTACCTTATATTTTTTTTCGGCATGGGTGAGAATACGGGCCTCATAGATGTCGTGGGTGAGCGGTTTTTCGACATACACATGTTTGCCCAGTTGCATACAGGCCAGGGCCTGTGTGGCATGCATATGATCGGGAGTGCTGATCAGAACGGCATCGATGGTATTGCGTTCTTTTTCGAGCATTACCCGAAAGTCTTTGTGATAGGATGCTTTGGGATGTTTTTTGCGGCTTTCTACCGATTGCCGGTCATCTACATCGCAGAGTGCGACGATATTTTCGGCGCCGCCATTAAACGCGTTATGAATATTTACATTGGCCTTGCCTCCTGCGCCAATTGCAGCAATATTGAGTTTGTCGCTGGGAGCAATATAACCCTTACCTCCGAGTACGTGACGAGGTACAATCATAATGCCTGCACCCAGCAGTCCGGTGTTGCGAAGAAAACGGCGACGGTTCAACCCGTTATTCTTTTTTGATTCCATACGGCCATAAATTTGCAGTAAGGTAAGATCAAGAAATATTACAGGCAAAAAAAACTGGATCGCCGGTAATCATTCATTCCGCATAATAAACGAAGTTGAATAAATATGAACGAACAGTCATACATCAGCTGGGCTGATTTTGAAAAAATAGATATCCGTGTAGGCACCATTCAGGAAGTGAATGAATTTCCCAAAGCCCGCAGACCCGCCTATAAACTGCTGATTGATTTTGGTGCTGAGCTGGGCTTACGCCGCTCTTCGGCCCAGATAACCGCACATTATACACCCGAAATGCTCGTGGGCAGGCAGGTAATTGCAGTAGTCAATTTTCCGCCCAAGCAAATAGCAGATTTTATGAGCGAATGCCTGGTGCTGGGTGTATATGATGAAAATAATGATGTAGTTTTATTAACGCCTGATAAAAAACTGGGCAATGGGTTAAAGATTGGCTGACACCTTTTCTGCATATTATCATTCCCCACTGGGCCCCATCCGCATCAGCGGTACGGAAACTTTTATCAGCGAAGTTAGTTTCAGGCCTGCGGATGAGCCCATTTCTACATCTGCCGAAATTCCTCCTTTGGTCATCAACTGCATGGAGCAGCTGATCCAGTATTTTGCCGGACAGCGTCGCGTATTTGAATTGCCGCTGGCGCAGCAAGGCACTGCTTTTCAGCAACAGGTATGGAATCTGCTGATGGGTATTCCTTTTGGTAAAACCATCAGTTATATTCAGCTGGCTATTCAGGCCGGTGATCCCAAATCGACCCGCGCAGTGGCCAGTGCCAATGGCCGCAACAATATTGCTATTATAGTACCCTGCCATCGGGTAATAGGTGCCAATGGTGAACTCACCGGTTATGCAGGTGGATTGCCCCGTAAACGCTGGCTGCTCGAGCATGAGCGCAAGGTGGCTTTTGGAGTGCAAACGCTGTTTTGAAAAGGAAGAAGGCCAAAGGTAGAAGGTATAAGCAGAAAGGTGGAAGGTTTTCCCTTTATACCCTTTCAACGGTTTAAACTCTTTAAACACTTACAACTCCTCGCCGGTAAACGCCAGCGGCAGTAATGAAGAAGTGGTATGGATAATATAAATCTTCCCCGATTGCCCGCTTAGCAGTAAACGGATAGGCTGATGGGTGCGGTTTTCATATTCCAGCAGGGCCTGGCGGCACATGCCGCAGGGAGAAATGGGATGATCGCTTGACTGGTGATCGCTCGCATAGCTGATGGCGAGTGTATCGATGGCAACACCCGGATATTGTGTGGCTGCATTGCCCAGCAACACTCTTTCGGCACAGATGGCTACCGGGTAACTGGCATTTTCCTGGTTGGTACCGGTGATAATGGCGCCATTGCTGAGCCGGGCTGCAGCACCCACGCGGAAATTGCTGTAGGGAGCATACGCCTGCGCTGTTACTGAGCGGGCCTGATTTAACAGTGCCACATCATCGGCATTAAGCTGGCTGATATCATCTGCCACTTCGTAAGAAAATTCATAGGTATGACTGTTCATAGTGTCTGTACATTTATAGACAGGAATGCCCCGGCGGACCGGGGCATTTAAAGTTAGTTGTTTCGTGTCATTTAACAATATTGAACAAGCGTTTCCAGCGTGGGCCTTTATCCCAGCTGAACCAGATCATCCAGGCCTTGCCTACAATGCGGTCTTCGGGTACAAAGCCCCAGAAACGGGAATCCTGTGAACCATGTCGGTTATCTCCCATCATCCAGTAATAATTCATTTTGAAAGTATAGGAGGTGACGGGCTGACCATTGAGATAGAACTTTCCATCTTTCATGGTAAAGTCATTGTTCTCATAATTGCGGATGGCACGCTCATACACCGAATAATTTTCGGGCGTGAGGGTGAGTGTTGCTCCTTTTTTGGGTATCCAGATGGGGCCGTAATTATCTACTGAATAGTGGTGGATATTATCGTAAGGGAAATAGACCATCGCATTGGGAACGGTATCATAACGGGGAATGATCGCCTGTACGATATCTGTCTTTTGCGCCAGGATGTTTTTTTCTTTTTCTGTAAGATTCACTTCGTATTGCGGAGCACTTCCACGGAGGTCGCCTGTGCCGGGCCCTTCTGTTTCGTTGATCATAATGCCCAGCTCTTCGAGATAATCTTTATCGAGAGTGAATCCCTGTTTGAGGGTGACATTGTATTTGCGGGCTGAATAGGGAGGAACGATTGCCGGTTTTCCGTTAATGAATACATCCCCGTTTATGATCTGTAATGTATCTCCGGCTACGGCCACACAACGTTTGATGTAGTTGTCGGTTTTATCGACGGGGTGTACCACAATCGGTTTAAACCTGCTGTCGTTCCAGACATTTTCACGGCCGAGCTGGCGAACAAGATCATAATAAGGAACAGCTGATTCAAACTCGGGACGATGCACCACGGTATCACCTGCAGGGAAATTGAACACCACCACATCACCTCTTTTGGGCTCACTGGCGAACCAGCGGATATAAGGCAGTTTGATGAGTTCGCTATAGGATTTACCGTTGGTAACAGGCATATAGTTGTGTACAAACGGGAAGGAAAGCGGCGTATTGGGAATACGCGGTCCATAGCTCAGTTTGCTTACGAAGAGAAAATCTTTTACCAGCAGGGTTTTTTCCATAGAACCCGAGGGAATCACATATGCTTCGAAAACAAAAGTGCGGATCAGTGTGGCAGCTACCACTGCAAATACAGCGGCATCAACCCATTCGCGCCAGCCGGCTTTTTTATGCATAGCCACCCCTTTTTGTCCGATAAACCGGGTGTCTTTATGCTGCGCCAGCCAGGGAAAATAAAATGGTGCCAGCAGGGCAGCACAGGCATGATCGAGGAAAGAAAACCGATTGAAAACTTTGGCAAACTCAATAAAAATACCGGGCGTGATAAACCAGCCCACTACAGGAATAAACTGCCAGAAGACCCAGTGTTTGGGCCGGCCGGCCAGTTGCTGCATGACCCAGGTATTATAAAAGGGAACCCATGCCTTCCAGGATTGTTCACCTGCTTTTACAAACAGTTTTGACAGACCGAAAGCCGGCAGCAAAACAAGAAGGATTCCAATGAGATAGATGACCAGTAATTGTTGTAAAGGCATGAGCCTGTATTTTAGTTTGCTATCAAAAATATTATAATATTCCGCCTGTCAAAATCAGCGGAACGAAAGTTTTGCTAAAGGCGGTGAACGCCGGGCTACAGCCGGTAAACGACCGAAAATGCAGGCCCGTTTTTTCAGCGCGGCATCACATAACTCCGCACATCTTCGCCCGTAATGGCCTTTGCAGAAAGAATAACCAGGCGTTCTACCACATTGCGCAGCTCGCGTATGTTACCCGTCCAGTTATATTCCTGCAGTAATTGAATAGCGTCTTCGTCAATTGTTTTTTTGGCAATTCCGTAATCGGCGCAGATATCATCCAGAAACTGATCTACCAGCATCGGAATATCATCGCGGCGGTCATTGAGTGAAGGCACATGAATCAGGATTACACTCAACCGGTGATACAGATCGAGCCGGAAGTTCTTTGCTTCTACTTCCTTCAGTAAATCCTTATTGGTGGCAGCAATGACACGAACATCTACGCTGATGTCTTTATCGGCACCTACACGGGTGATCTTTCCCTCCTGCAACGCGCGTAATACCTTGGCCTGGGCACTAAGGCTCATGTCGCCAATCTCATCGAGAAAGAGGGTACCGCCACTGGCCTGTTCAAACTTACCGATCCGTTGTTTGATAGCCGAGGTAAATGATCCTTTTTCGTGCCCAAACAGTTCGCTTTCGATCAGTTCTGTAGGTATAGCCGCACAATTGACTTCCACCAGCGGACCGCCATTGCGATTGCTTTTTTCGTGTACCCAACGGGCTACCAGCTCCTTTCCCACTCCATTCTCACCGGTGATGAGGATGCGGGCTTCGGTAGGTGCTACCTTATCGATTGTTTCGCGGATTTTCTGAATGGGGGCCGATCCTCCGATCATCTCCTGCACGCGGCTCACTTTGCGCTTCAGCACCTTGGTTTCGGTAACCAGGGTTGTTTTTTCCATCGCATTGCGGATGGTAATCAGGAGCCTGTTGAGATCAGGGGGTTTGGAAATAAAATCGTAGGCGCCTTTTTTAACTGCTTCCACAGCAGTTTCAATATTGCCATGCCCGGAGATCATAATAATAGGTGTATCGGGATTGATCTCGCCGGCTTTTTGCAAAAATTCAATGCCGTCCAGTTTGGGCATTTTGATGTCGCAAAGCACTACATCGTAGGTCTTCTCTTTGAATTTTTTCAGACCTTCTTCACCATCTGCTGCTTCATCCAGTTTATAGCCCTCAAAAGAAAGGATTTCGATCAGCGTTTTACGGATCGCTTTTTCATCATCTATAATCAGTATATCAGCCATTCATGTTCGGTTTAGGCGCAAAAGTAACTCAAACTGTTGAGTATGCGGCGGGTTTAAAGGTTGGCTGTTTTTGGGATGGGCTTAAAAAAATGGAGGCCGGATAGAAATCCAGCCTCGTTTTAAAATCCAATATCCTATGAAAAACCATAACAAAGATGCACAATTCAGTGCAAAACGCTGCATCCTCATTAAAAAATTATTAAGCGTATTTTTACGATACTCAATGAAAGACGAGAGCCCGGTGATTACCGGGCTCTCGTTTATTAGCTGAACAAATAAAACAGGAAGGTCTTATTTGCGGAGATACATTACTTCTTTTACCAGTTTTACCGTGCGTGGTACATCGGGCAGTGCAGCAGCCACCAGGTTGGGGGCATAGTGCAGCGGAGCATCGGCGGCGGTAATACGGCGAATAGGTGCATCGAGATAGTCGAAGCCTTCTTTCTGGATCCGGTAAGATATCTCAGAAGAAACGGAACCAAATGGCCATTGCTCTTCCACAATCACCAGCCGGTTGGTTTTCTTCACACTTTCCAGGATGGTCATCCAGTCGAGCGGGCGGATGCTGCGCAGGTCGATTACTTCGGCGCTGATATTTTCTTTCTCGAGTTCAGCGGCAGCACCCAGTGCTACTTTCATCATTTTATTGAAAGAAACGATGGTTACATCTGTACCGGGTTTCTTTACATCGGCTTTGCCGAGTTCGATATAATATTCTTCATCGGGAATCTCGCTCTTGTCGCCGTACATGAGCTCACTTTCCATAAACATCACGGGATCTTCTTCATAACGGATAGCCTGTTTCAGGAGGCCTTTGGCATCATAACCATTGCTGGGCGATACCACTTTGATGCCGGGAATATTGGCATAAAGCGCTTCAAATGCGGTAGAGTGCTGGGCACCCAGCTGGCCCGCAGAGCCATTACCACCCCGGAAAACGATCGGACAGGAAATTTGTCCACCGCTCATTGCCAGCATTTTAGAAGCTGTATTTAAAATTTGATCTAAAGCCAGTACGGCAAAGTTCCAGGTCATGAATTCTACGATGGGACGCAGTCCGTTTTGAGCGGCGCCTACGCCTACGGCGGCAAATCCGAGTTCTGCGATGGGGGTATCAATGATCCGGCGTGGACCAAATTCATCCAGCATGCCCTGGCTTACTTTATAGGCGCCATTGTATTCGGCAACCTCTTCACCCATTAAAAAAACACGGTCATCGCGCCTCATTTCTTCTGACATGGCCTCGCGCAGAGCCTCCCTGAAAGCGATTGATCTAGGCATTGTAGTACAACTGTTTAAAAGTGGGGCAAATTTAAGCGAGTGCGGGGAGAATACCTAATCTTAAAAAGGGGCTTTCAGCCCCTTTTTAATGTGCTAATGTGCTGATGTGCTAATGCAGGGACAGACATATAAAATGACAGATCAAATAAATGACAGAAATAGAACAGCCGGCCTACGCCGGCTATTTCTCTTCAATATTTTCGATGATATTGATTGCATTAGTAGTACCGGCCAAATCGACCTGGTCAACTTGAAATTCATCAGCACATCAGCACATTAGCATATCACCTCAGTATCCCAGCGCGGCCTGGCAGTTCATACGTACTGCCTCCCACTCGGGGGTGGAGAAATCCTGAACGGTGAGGCGAACAGCTTCGGCAAACGTATATTTCTGCTCCACCTTGCGGGTAATGCAATCGCAATATTCGGTAGCCTGCTGCTGGTTGAGACCAAATGTCTGCTGGGCATTGCCGGCACAACCCATAATCCATTGCTGACGCTGAGCGGCGGGCCAGGTACGTGCCGTCACTCCCCCATCAGTTATATTGTTGTAGTCATTGCCTCCATTATCGTTTACCGGAGGTACATAGTTGCCGCCACCAAACTGCTGCATACATTCTGTAGCCAGTTGGTTGGCTGCTTCTTCCGGAATCTGATCAGCTGTTTGCGCATTGGGAAAACGGGCTTCTACCTTACCTACCCAGCAATCACATTTTTCCTTAGCCTGCGGGTCATTACCTACTTCGCCCAGGCAACCCTGCATGATAGCGTTGCGCAAAGCCGGAGTCCAGCGGCCGCCACCGGTATTGTTGACATTACCGTTGTTGTTATTATTGTTATTGTTGTTTTGCCAGGGGCTTTTGCCCTTGTTGTTGCCAAACATATTGCCACCCATTTCAGGTTGCTTATTGTTGTTGCAGGCTGACAGCAGTAAAGCCACTGCCAGGGCAAAGAAGAGTTGTTTCATAACAGGTTTTTTTGTTGCTACAAATTGACCCATTCCTGCAGGCGTAGCCAATACTCAATTTGAAGTAGCAGTATATTTGCCTATGCAACACACCCATTATCCGCTACTCATTATCGGTGGTGGTCCCATAGGACTGGCCTGTGCTATTGAAGCAAAAAAAGCAGGGATCGATTACTGTATTATTGAAAAAGGATGCCTCGTCAATTCACTCTATCATTACCCGGTGAATATGACTTTTTTTTCTACCTCCGAAAGGCTGGAGATTGGGGGTGTGCCATTTGTTTCGAATAACCCCAAGCCTACACGGGCAGAGGCGCTGGAGTATTACCGGCGTGTGGCACTTTCCTACGAGTTGCGTATCCATCTTTTCGAAGAAGTAGTGGCCGTTCATAAACAGGCAACAACTGCGCAGCACCGGTTTAGTGTCGAAACCAGCCATCAAACTTATACGGCCGATTATATCATCATTGCAACAGGCTTTTATGATATACCGTATAAACTCAATGTGCCGGGTGAAGATCTGCCCAAAGTAACCCATTACTATAAGGATCCTCATTTTTATGCATTTCAGAAAGTACTGGTTGTAGGCGCACAGAATTCTGCTGTAGATGCCGCACTGGAGACCTGGCGCAAGGGTGCCGAAGTGACGATGGTGATACGTGGACCGGAAATAGGTCAACGGGTCAAATACTGGGTGCGGCCCGATATCATCAACCGCATAAACGAAGGATCGATCAACGCTTATTATAACAGTACGGTACTTGAGATTGGCGAAAAAGAAGTAACAATTAATACACCCAATGGCCCTGTTACAATTGCCAACGATTGGGTCATTGCGCTTACCGGCTATCAGCCCAACCTGCAGTTTTTAACGCGCCTCGGCATTCGCCTCGCGCCCGATGCCATCCGTACGCCCGAAGTAGACCCGCTCACTTTTCAAACCAACCAGGAAGGAATTTACCTGGCGGGTGTGATTTGTGGCGGTATGAACACCCACCGGCTGTTTATCGAAAATTCGCGGGCGCATGCCATAGCCATAGTGGAGCATATTAAGCAGAACTACCACCGTTCCTGACCAGGCTGCTACCATTCACTGGTTATAAAATACAGTCCGCTGGAAAAAACTTCAGGCGCCTGCAGACACAGATTACTTTTACCAAAACTTCTGCCATGCGCAAGCTTGTTTGGGGTAGTCTGCTGGCTATTGCTGCTTTTGTAGCTGGATTATTATTCCTTATCAGGGGATGCCTCTCGCAATATGATGAGCGCTCTGCCATCGGTCCTGTCTTATTTTTTTCCGGCAAAGAAAGGCAGATACTGTTCAGTATTATACAATCCGAAGAAGCCACTTCCTATTCGCAAAAAGGCGGGTTTACGCAAAAGACAGTCAGTACCACTTATTTCATTCAAAACAATGATGTGGCAACCGCCGAAAAGATTTCTGTTAAGCAGGTCAAACGGCATAAAGATATCCGGTCATTTCCGGTAGAGACCATTGCAGCCTGGGGGCAGCTGGCCTGGGTATACATGGGCGAACTCATGGCCTTTGATCCTTTTACGCTGGAAAAGAAAGCCGATACGGAGATACTGGAAAAACTCAACCCCGCAAGCCGGGGCTTGTGGCCACAGGAGCGGCGTTATTATGAATTTGATACCCGCCGGCAGCAACTGCTCGTGACGCTGGCAGACGGCAGTCGCTGGCAACTGGATCCGGCCAGCCTGTTGCTGAAATCTGCTACGGAGATTAAACCGGCAGATGATCAGGAGCTGCAGATCAGCTACTGGCGCGGGCTGGTACAGGCACAACAGCACCAGCAGGATAGTTTGTATACGCTGCTGCGTCAGCAAAAGCTGGCTGCACCGCAGTTTTATGCCCTGCGGCAGCGTGTACAACAGCAGCGCGATAGCTTGTATTTACTGATCAGGAATGGTGAAAAAATACAAAGAGACCAGCAACAGCTATACCGTCGGCAGGAGCAATTAAGTGAAAGCTACTACCCTTCTTATTCTCAAATGCATACCAGTGTGGATACAACGGGCGGTCAGTTGTATGCCGTGCTGTCTGCCGATGAAATGAAGGAAGCCAATGTACGCATCCAGTGGCAACAGGCCAATGGCGATGCGGTACGTAGGTTGTTGTATACAGCACCTTATTTCATGAATAAATATGATGAGGCCGAGTTTGAGAAAACAGCGGTAGTGCAACTCGAAAAAGCAGCTTATCTGCTCGATGGGGGTTTCCTGCTCGATAAAGCCACTGCCCAACCCATTCATCTGCGCAATCCCGATTCATGGCTTTTTATTGGTAAAAGCCGGGTGGGTCGTGAGGGTACAGTTGTGTTGAAGCGTATTGACAAATCGGGGAATATACGCTGGCAATTTGATACCGGCCTTACAGAATGGGCGTACTGGCTCTGCACAGGCGACCGCCTGCTGGTGCTGGGAGCTGATAATCCGGAACTGGGTCATCAGCAGACACACCTGCTATGGACCATCACGCTCGAAGATGGAAGTGTGCATGGGTATGATTATTTTTCCGATGCTCCCCGCATACCCAAACCCTGATGTTTTAGTCATCGGTTGCTGAAAGTGTTTTGAGCAATGCAGCAAAACTGATCCAGTATATATTTCCTCCTCCGTTCTGCAGTTGCATGTAGGCATCCTGCAGTTCAGTAAACCTGTGCACAGCAGTACCGGCTACAGGCAAAGAGATCCGCTCGCTGGTAAAAAACAGGATCTGGCCATCGGGACTCAGTGAGGGACAGTAATCCAGTTTATCGGAATTGATAAGCCTGAGGTGCTGAGCCTGCTGCCATTGTCCGCTTCTGTTCTTCTTACTCAGGTAAAGATCTCCTCCGCCCATATCATCTGCACGTCCATATGCTGTAAACAACAAGTATTGTTCATCGGCCGACACGAATGCATTAAACTCATAACCCATACTGTTGATGGCCGCATCGAGTGGTTGCGGTTCTTCATAGCTGCTGCCATTCCAACCGGCCGCATAAATATCTTCTTTTCCCATTCCACGCCTGTAGGCAGCTGTAAAATAAAGTGTGCCGCTGCGCGCTACACTGGGATAAAATTCATCGGCTTCTGTGTTGACGGGGCTGCCCAGATTTACTGGCGGGCTCCATCCTGCACTGGTACGGTGCATACACCAGATATCAAAATCTTTTGGTTTGTCGCCCTGTACCGGCCTGTTTGAAACAAAGAAGAGCCGCTGCCCATCTGGCGAAAAACAGGGCTCAAGGTCTGCGTACCGGCCCGAAAACGGCGCTACTTCCGGAGCGCTCCAGGTACCATCGGGTTGTTTCCGAACAAACAGGATGGTTTGTAAACCGCCTGCCGGCGCCTGCAGTGTATAGTATACTTCCTGTCCGTCGGGCGAAAGAGCGAAATCCCGCTCCCGCAGCGAAGTATTTACCGGCAAGCGGTTAAAAAGACTGGCTGTATCCGGTGCATTCGTAAAAGGATTAACCTGAGCAGCCAGGCTATCGGCAATCAATAAGGTGAGTGCATAAAGAATCAGCTTGTTCATATTTATCAGATTAAAAGCAAAATAGGCGGATCTATCCTGTTGCTGTCACACTGTATACAGGACGTGCATCAGCGCCTATATAAAACATGTCTACCCGTATTTTGCGGCTGATAGGGAGAAAAGCGGTGTTGATGGGGCGAAAGCTGTTTTTTTACAGAAAGCATTCGAAGCTATTCCGGAAAATAACGACTTTTAATGTTATGCGGCGTCGACTTCTCTATCATGTTTTATTCTGGGTGGGATATGTGTTGTTTGAAACCTATGTCGAGTTTGCCTGGATCAGTTCATCCTTTGCCTCCACTCCTCCCCTGCAGCGATGGATTATGGCGCTGGAAGCAGAATGTACGCTGGTGCTGATTAAAGTACCGCTTTGTTATTTTCTGTCTTATCTGCTGAATGCGGAGAATAGCTTGTGGTTTAAGGGGGCTGTTCGCAAGGTGGCAATCATGGTATTGTCGTTTGCCGTTGGTACTTTGCTTCATCGGGTGCTGATTGTTTTCTTTATCCTGCCCTACTGCTATCATGAGCCCACTTCCTCCAGTGCGCTTTTTGAACCCAACCGGATCATTTCTTCTTTTCTTGATCTCATATTTGTAGCTGGTCTGCTCATTGCATTTAATCAGTACCGCATGCAGCAGGCTATGAAAGAAAAACAGAAAGGCCTGGAAAAGGAAAAACTGGAAGCAGAGCTGAAATTTCTGCGTGCACAGACCAACCCTCATTTTTTATTCAATACACTGAATAATATTTACGCCCTGGCCCGCAAAAAATCGGATGAAACGCCCGAGGTGGTCATGAAGCTTTCGAAGTTGCTGCGGTTTATGTTGTACGAATCAGCAAGGCCCAGCATTTCGCTTGCAGAAGAACTGCGTGTAATGGATAATTATATAGAGCTGGAACGCATCCGGTACGATGACCGGCTGCAGATAGAAATGGAACGGTTGATAGACAATGAGCAGCAGCCCATTGCCCCGCTCATTTTATTGCCATTTGTAGAAAATGCATTTAAGCACGGTGCCAGCGAAAGCCGCTTTCAGTCGTTCATCCATTTGAGCATCACACTTCAAAACGGAGTACTTACCTTTATGATCAGTAATTCCATGGCCGAAGCCGATGACCAGCCGATACAGGAAAATATCGGGTTAAGCAATGTGCGCCGGCAACTGCAGCTTATGTATCCCGACCATCAGCTAAGCCTGGAAAGTTTAAAGGACCGGTTTTCCGTTTGCCTTATCCTAAACCTGCAATCATATGCAACAGTACCGGTGCATCATCGTTGAAGACGAACCCCTGGCAGCAGAGATTCTGGCCGATTATGTGCGCCAGATACCTTTTCTGTCGCTGGAAAAAATCTGCCCCGATGCTCTTTTCGCCATCGAATACCTGCAGCAGGAACCTGTTGATCTCATCTTTCTGGATATACATCTGCCCCGGCTCAAAGGACTTGATTTTATTAAGACATTGCAGCAGCCTCCCGCCATCATTGTCACCACGGCCTATCATGAATATGCGGTGCAGGGATATGAATTGAATGTACTCGACTACCTGCTCAAGCCGATCGAGTTCAGCCGTTTTTTGCAGGCAGTCAACAAACTGCGCCAGGGACAGACACGTATTCCGGTCCCCACTGCCGTTGTACCGGCCGTACCCGAAAGACCATTTCTTTATTTTAATGTCAGTAAGAAAAAAGTACGTGTCTTCCTCGATGAAATATTGTACATAGAAAGTATTAAGGAATATATCCGGATCGTTACGCCACGTCAGTCGATCCTGACCAAGTTTCAACTGGGACAGGTGGAAGAAATGCTCACCCGCAACAATTTTTTACGTGTACACCGTTCGTTTATCGTGTCGCGCGATAAGATTGATGCCTTTACTGCTACCGATGTGGAGATTAATAAGCACCTGATTCCTATCGGCCGCAGTTATAAGGAAGTTGTGCTGGCCATTCTCGACAGTTCGGCAGCAGAACCCGGTCAACCAGCCTGAGTGTACGACTCCCAACCGGCATTACAGACCTATCAATGCAGCCTACCTCCCTATCAGTGTATTGATCTTGCAGCAATTGCTGTATATGCAGCAGAAAATACCCATCGTTTGTTTCGGAAAGAAGCGATTGTAAACATGCATAGTTTAGTGTGAACACAGGAATTTCTGATGGCTGCAAGTGCCATCTGTATTTATCTGCCAGACCACCGGTGCCTTTTCAGGCCACGCCCGTTGCCGTGGGAAATAATACGCGGGATATTTTAAATCCGGTCTCTGGATAAGGTAAAACAAAGAAGATGTATCTGTGTGATAGTGTGGCAGCCGCACAACATTAAGCCGGCTGAAAAGGCGGGTATCTTCATACCGGCCTTTTTTATTGCAATTGTTTTTTCATCAACCAGTCTGTCTGTACATCATCGCCCAGTATAAAGGGGTGTTCTGCAAATTTTACAAAACCGTTTTTTTCATAAAAACGGATAGCCCGCTGGTTATGCTCCCATACACCCAGCCACACCTGTTCACAACCGGCCAGTTTTGCCCGCTCTATGCATTGCTCCATGAGGCAGTGTCCTATGCCGGTACCGATGGCTGATTTTTCTACATACAGGCGGGCTATTTCCATCGCCTTACTGTTGCCCAGTGATGGTGGATTGTTATTAAACCGTAGCCTGGCATAACCCTGTACATCTTCGCCGGCAAATGCCAGCAGGAATAAGTTGCCGGGAGCGCCTACTTCTTCCACGAGTTTCTCAAAAGTAAACTGCTCATCCATAAACTTATCCATATCGGCAGCCTTATTGCTGGCGGCAAAGGTGTCATAAAAAGTCCGCCGGCTCATATCGGCAATTAAAGCGGCTTCTGCCAGCCCGGCTTCGCGGATCGTCAGCATAGGGTGATTGCGCATGAGGGGGTCATTTTTAAGAATGGGTCAAAGTTATGCAGTGATAGAGCATGCCCTCTGGCTTACTTTTCCCTGCTCCATATCTCGTGCAGCGGATCGCCCTTGCTGCTTTTACCGCTATGGTGCCAGTCGTTACCTTTTACTTCGCCCGAGAAACTAAGCGAAGCGCCCACGCGCGAGCTGTCGCGCGAAAAGAACTCAATGGTTTCTGTATACTGGTTGTTAATAAAAGTATAGGTACCGCCGCCGGTGCCAAAAAACTCACGGGTGGCGGGGTTAATAGCCATCCATTGAAAACGGTTGCCCGTCAGCAGTTTTAATGTCTTACGGTCTGCTTTGGGTATCTGGCTCATTTCGCCGCCCTGCATACGTCCGCTGATACGCCAGTTGCCCGACAAATCTCCTTTGCCATCATCGCCCTGTTGCCAGCTGCTGATGCCGGTGCCCAGATCGAGTGTAAGTGTGTTGGCTTTGCGGGTGTAGTTATACGAGAAAGCCTGGCCTATACGGTCTTTTACCTGTGTGTCGAATTCGATTGTGACCTGTGCTGTGTTTCCGTCAAACCGGATGGGACCACCAAAGCTGCGAATGAATTTTTTGTTGGCTTTATCAAAAGCTGTCCAGGTAAAATACTGGTCTTTGATCAGTATCCATTGCTCTTCCTGGCCCTTGCGAGACTGCCAGGAACCTTCGTGTGTATCGGCATCGGGGCGATGGGCTGCTGTGGTCAGTATAAGCAGGGCTGTGCTGCAGAGGAGGAGTAAAATTTTCATGCGACAAGCTTTTTTTAAAGTTACGGTTTCTGGTCTGTAAGGCGAACGATCTGTAGTGGAAGGTCGTGACTCAATTTGGTACTCCTGCATTTCACGCTGCCATCAGAGTCCTGTCTGCGTTTGCTGTGGTTAAAATTTCCCGCAGATGGCGCAGATTTACGCAGATGAATGTTTCCCGGTTTTTCAAACTGAGTCATATCCAGAGGAAGGTCGTGACTCAATTTGGTATTCCTGCATTTCACGCTGCTATCAGGGGCCTGTCTGCGTTTGCTGTGGTTAAAATTTCCCGCAGATGGCGCAGATTTACGCAGATGAATGTTTCCCGGTTTTCAAACTGAGTCATATCCAGAGGAAGGTCGTGGCTCAATTTGGTATTCCTGCATTTCACGCTGCTATCAGAGTCCTGTCTGCGTTTGCTGTGGTTAAAATTTCCCGCAGATGGCGCAGATTTACGCAGATGAATGTTTCCCGGTTTTTCAAACTGAGTCATATCCAGTGGAAGGTCGGGACTCAATTTGGTATTCCTGCATTTCACGCTGCCATCAGGGTCCTGTCTGCGTTTGCTGTGGTTAAAATTTCCCGCAGATGGCGCAGATTTACGCAGATGAATGTTTCCCGGTTTTGAAACTGAGTCATATCCAGAGGAAGGTCGTGGCTCAATTTGGTATTCCTGCATTTCACGCTGCCATCAGGTTCCTGTCTGCGTTTGCTGTGGTTAAAATTTCCCGCAGATGGCGCAGATTTACGCAGATGAATGTTTCCCGGTTTTTCAAACTGAGTCATATCCAGTGGAAGGTCGTGACTCAATTTGGTATTCCTGCATTTCACGCTGCCATCAGGGGCCTGTCTGCGTTTGCTGTGGTTAAAATTTCCCGCAGATGGCGCAGATTTACGCAGATGAATGTTTCCCGGTTTTCAAACTGAGTCATTACCTGTTTAAAGCAAAAAGCGCTCCATGGTTGGTGGAGCGCTTTAATTTTTTAAGAGTTGATCAATCCATATTCTCGATTACCATGGCCGAGGCGCCGCCTCCGCCATTGCAGATGCCGGCGGCACCATACCTGGCTTTATTGGCCTTGAGCACATTGAGCAGGGTTACGATGATACGCGCACCACTTGCACCCAGGGGGTGACCGATTGATACGGCTCCGCCATGTGCATTCACACGGGCGGGATCCAGTTGCATGCGGCGTGAATTCTCAATACCTACCACGGCAAAGGCTTCGTTGAGCTCCCAGTAGTCAATATCACTCATCGTTAAGCCAGCCTTGGCCACCGCTTTGGGTACGGCCAGTGCGGGTGTGGTGGTAAACCATTGCGGAGCCTGCTCTGCATCGGCATAGGCGCGGATGCGGGCCAGTGGTTTTAATCCAAGTTCTGCTGCTTTTTCCTTACTGACCAGCACGAGGGCCGCAGCGCCGTCATTCATGGTAGAGGCATTGGCAGCCGTTACGGTTCCGTCTTTCTGGAAAGCGGGACTTAATGAAGGGATCTTATCAAATTTTACATTGTAGGGTTCTTCGTCTTTAGCAAATACAATGGGGTCGCCTTTGCGTTGGGGAATTTCCACCGGCACTACTTCGGCATCAAACAAACCGGTTTCCCAGGCGCGCTGACTGCGCTGATAACTTTCTATGGCAAACTGGTCCTGCTCTTCGCGGCTGATGCCGCATTCTTTGGCACAGAGTTCTGCTGCATTGCCCATGGCTTTACCATCGTATACATCAGTAAGCCCGTCTTTGGCCAGCCCATCAAGCATCGAGACATTACCATACTTATTGCCCCAGCGCATCTGCTCTGCATAAAAAGGCACATTGCTCATACTTTCCATGCCACCGGCAACCACCACATCAGCATCGCCCAGTAAAATACTTTGTACAGCCTGTGCAATGGCTTTCATACCGCTGGCACAAACTTTATTAACAGTAGTACAGTTCACATGATCGGGCAATCCGGCAAACCGGGCTACCTGGCGGGCGGGAGCCTGACCCAGATTGGCCTGTATCACACAACCCATCAGCAGATCCTGCACCTGCTCGGGTTTAAGGCCGGCGCGGCTTACCGCCGCCTTTACGGCAATGGCGCCTAATTGTGTAGCGGAAAGAGATTTGAGTGATCCTCCAAAACTGCCTATCGGGGTTCTTACGGCCGATACGATATAGACTTCTTTCATATAGTTTTTTTAGCAAAAAGTGTTGTAAAGATAACGATTGTTAGTGTAACAGGTTGGGGGAATAATTATAGGGAAATGTGCTGATGTGCTAATGTGCTAATGTGCTGGTGTGCTAATGTGCTGGTGTGCTAATGTGCTAATGAAACCTTTACGGCCCCGCCTGCTATAATAAACAGTGGGCGTAGCCAATCATACACCGATCGGAAGCCTGATCGGGCGGCTTATGAAGCGAATGATCAAACAGGGTATTAGAATATTGATAGGGAGGTCTGGAATTTGCAAAAGTCTTCAAAGCACCTGTAGGAATCTGATGAGGAAAAGAACGCTTTATCAGATAATTTTTCCCGCACAACAGTGATGCCTACCTTTGCATTTCCAGTAAAATTGAAGAAGAATGAAAGTCCTCTCTATCCTGCCCCTCCTGCTCATCAGCCTGATCTCCTGTGTTGCTCAAACCGGCTCGGCTGATTTGAGTCCCGATGATTTTGAAAAAGCCATCCGGCAAAAGGATGTACAGCTCCTCGATGTACGTACGATGGGCGAATACCAGTCGGGTCATATTGACGGAGCCTTTCAGGCCAACTGGAACGATCAGAAAGAATTTAAAGAAAGGATTCAATCGCTTGATAAAAATAAGCCGGTATATGTGTACTGCCTGGCCGGGCCGCGCAGCACGGCTGCCACCGCCTGGCTTAATCAAAACGGTTTTCATGCATATAATATGGTTGGCGGCATGAATGCCTGGAAACGTGCCGGCAAAGCCGTAGCACAGCAGGTTTCGGTAAGCCAGATCAGTACCGAGACCTTCGCGTCGATGCTGCCGGCACAGGGCCTTGCACTGGTAGATATAGGTGCCCCCTGGTGTCCGCCCTGTAAAAAAATGCAGCCGGTGATAGATAGCCTGGAAGCATCAGCAAAAGGAAAATATACCGTCATCCGTATCGATGGCGGTGAGCAAACCACACTTGCCACTGAGCTGAAGGCCGATAGCTTTCCTACTTTTATTATTTATAAAAACAGGAAAGAAATCTGGCGCGGACAGGGCATCATCACTGCTGCTGAGTTAAGTAAACAACTCCGGTAAGATCAGGGGTTATTTGTGCAATATCCATACCTGCATGGGCAACTGATCTTTACTGACCAGTACTTCTTCGCGATAGGTGCAGTAAGGCAGCAGGCTTTCCACAAATGGTTTGGCCATTAATCGCTGTGGCGTACTCAGCCATACCGGTATTCCCTGACCGATGATGTTGAGCAGACTTTTTTGTAATGCCGGAAAATGCCGGGGATCATAATTCACATCGCTGAGTAAAAGTATATCGGCATCTATGGTGGCAGGTATATCTTCCCAACTGCCGGCAGCCGCTTTCAAATTGCTGAGCCCGTTTTTAATTGCCGATAGGTTGATATAAGGGATGGCGGCAGGTTGTTGTTCGGAACAATATACACTATGTGCCCAGTGTGCTGCCAGTAATGAAGGAAGCCCCAGCCCTGCTGCCAGCTCCCATACTTTTTTTCCTCTGATCTCATTTGTATGCCGCGCTATAAACTGGCAGAGTGCTTCTGCAGCCGGCCATACGCGCGACCAGAAAGCGTGCTGCGGCTGCTCAACGTAATGAGCCTGCACGGCCACAGCCTCGGGTATGCATAACCACACATCCTGTTCGCCAAAGGAAAAGGTCTGTTCTGTATAGGGGAATATGGGTGTGCCGATAGCTATAATGCTGCAAAGATGCGGCAATCTGTTCAATTGATGCAGCAGATGCGGCGGTTCATGTAGGAATGCCGCCCGCGCAGAGAATAAAGCCATTAGTTTGCCCTATTCAAAATGTATAAATAGATGATAAATCTGCAAACAGCCCCGCGCTGGTGGCGCATGCTGATGTCTTTATTTGCTATGGCATTTCCTTACTGGCTTATGCGGAGCGGTTTGTTTCGTTTTCCCTGGACCTTTGTGGTGATTATCCTGTTCATCCTGATCTGGGCATGGGTTGCCCGTATCAGACCAGGGCAACTGGGCTTTGTGAAGATCGGTCGTCCGCTGAAGTGGATTATTTCCGTTCTATTGATCGCTTTGCTGCTGGAGCTGCTCATGGACTGGCTTATTCAGCCGGGCATCAACCGCATTTTTAATGAGGTGCCGGACTATAGCTATTTCAATTCACTGCAGGGAGATCTGCCCCGTTATTTGCGGATGCTGGCTTTTATGCTCATCAGCGCTGCTATCGGCGAAGAGTTGTTGTTCAGAAGTTTCATGTTTTATCACCTGGAGCAATTGCTGCCGCCGGGCCGGTGGCGATCGGTGCTGGTCTGCCTCATTCCAGCCCTGTTATTTGGCTGGGCCCATGCCTATGAGGGCACGGCGGGGGTTGTCGTTACCGGCATCTGGGGACTTTTGTTTGGAGTTATCTACCTGCGCAGCCGCAATATCTGGCTGCTGATGGCGGTGCATGCCTGTATCGATATAGTTTTTCTTACACTGGCTTATACCGGGCGACTGTCGTATTATGAATTGCCGGGCAGACTGATCTGGGGACAATACTGAAACCCTGCTACTGGCCGGCTGAGTCTGTAATGATCAGTTGCAGGTGAAGTAAGGGGTAAGGTTTGCCCAGTCCATCGGTAGCCGATCGCCCCTTTGCTTCAAATCCCATATGCCGGTAAAAAGCCAGTGCCTGCAGATTTTCTTCGTTCACATCCACTTTTGTAGCATTACATTGCCGTATGGCGTATTGCATCAGCTGCCGGCCAATTCCTTTGCCCCGCATAGCCGGTGTTATAAAAAGCATTTCTATTTTTCCATCCTCAATACCCATAAAGGCCTGCATCTCTCCTTTTTCGTCAAAAAAACCATAAAGGGTTACCGATGCAGGAAAATTGTCTTGCAACAGATCGCGGATGAGCTGAAAATGTGCCGGTTTCAAAAAATCATGCGTGGCCAGCACCGATGCTTCCCAGATGCGCATAATGTCTGAGTGGTGCGACAGGCTTATAGCAGTAATCATTTTTGTGGAAAAATAGTTGAATAAACAGCATCAACCACTGCTAATTGTATCAGCGGTTGCTGAAATCGATCCCGATTGCCTAAATTCGGCGGCATATTTCACTTACCTGTTCACTAAAACGATACAAATGAGAAAAGCTGGAACATCATTTTTAGTCACCCTGCTGCTGGCAAGCAGTATTGGGTACGCACAAAAGCCTGATACCACTATTATCAAAGGCATTGTACGCGAAGCAAACGAAAACTCACAGCTCGAAAAACTGGCGCATGAGCTCATGGATGGCATTGGCCCCCGCCTGGTAGGCACACCAAAGATGAAGCAGGCGCATGACTGGGCTGTAGCCAAATACGGTACCTGGGGTATTGCTGCCCGCAATGAACAATGGGGTGAATGGCGTGGCTGGGAACGTGGCGTGACCCATATCGATATGGTGCAACCCTGGGTAAAAAGCATCGAAGGCACACAACTGGCCTGGAGCCCCGGTACAGGTGGCAAAACAGTTACCGGCGAAACCATCATTCTTCCCGAAGTAGCCGACTCCAACGCCTTCAAGCAATGGCTGCCCAATGTAAAAGGTAAATTTGTGCTGATCTCCATGCCGCAGCCGACAGGCCGTCCTGATTATAACTGGAAAGAGTTTGCCACAGAAGCTTCTTTCGAAAAAATGAAGAAAGAGCGTAGTGAGCAGACTGATGCCTGGCGCAAACGCATGAGCAAAATCGGACTCAATGCCAAAAACCTGGCCCTTGCACTGGAAAAAGCCGGAGCAGCCGGTGTGGTAGCATCCAACTGGTCAAATGGTTTTGGTGTAAACAAGATTTTTGGTGCCAATACCACTAAAATTCCCACTGTAGATATTTCGCTCGAAGATTATGGTTTGCTGTATCGCCTCACCGAATCGGGTCAGAAACCCAAAATGAGTGTAAGGGCCGATTCAAAAGAATTGGGTATGATGCCTACATTCAATACACTCGCCGAAATCAAAGGCACTGAAAAACCCGATGAGTATGTGATGCTGTCTGCCCACTTCGACTCATGGGATGGCGGCACTGGCGCTACCGATAATGGTACCGGCACACTGGTGATGATGGAAGCCATGCGTATTCTGAAAAAGATATATCCCAATCCCAAACGTACTATCCTGGTTGGTCACTGGGGTAGCGAAGAACAGGGACTGAATGGTTCACGTGCTTTTGTAGAAGATCATCCGGAGATTGTAAAAAACCTGCAGGCCCTGTTTAACCAGGATAATGGTACTGGTCGCGTGGTCAATATTTCCGGTCAGGGTTTTCTGAATTCCTATGATTATATTGGTCGCTGGCTGAGTGCAGTGCCTGCTGAGATCCGCAATCAGATCGAAACACGTTTTCCCGGCTCACCCGGTGGTGGCGGATCCGATTTCGCTTCTTTTGTAGCGGCTGGCGCTCCCGGTTTTTCGCTCAGCTCCAACAGCTGGTCGTATGGCAGCTATACCTGGCATACCAATCGCGATACGTATGATAAGATCGTATTTGATGACGTGCGCAGCAATGCCATTCTTACCGCCATCCTGGTGTATATGGCCTGCGAAGATCCCAACCATACTTCACGCGAGAAGAGTGTGCTGCCGGTTAATCCCCGCACAGGCGAACCCGGCAAATGGCCTGCCCAGACCTCTCCTACCCGCAAAGGTGGTGTAAACTGATAAAAGCTATTGGCATACAAAAAAGCTGCCTTCCATATATGGGGGCAGCTTTTTTATTGAATATCCAGCTGCGGATTCTCCATATTCAGCTTATGAATAAAATAAGTAAGACAGCAATAGTTGTTTTTATGACCCCGGCTGCATTACTACTAGCATCGCCTGTTGCCACGCTCGTTTCAGCGTTCCGAACCCTGATCGGCATTTTAGTTACTGGCTTATTCTGCCGTGCTAAACGCCAGCTAACACTTATCCAGATTGCCTTCCGAAAGGAATTGGCCAGGCTGCACTAATTTTACAATCATTGTCTTTTCCTGTTCCCATTATAGTCATAGTCCTCCAGTGTCCAATCTATTACAACCTCTTTCATCCATTCAGCAAAACTTTCATTTACTATTTCAGGCGGGTTATCTGAATCGTATGATAAATCATGCTGCCAAAATATAATTTTACATACCTCATTAGTGCAATTATTGGAATCAAAGCAATAATGATTTCCAGCTCCATCAGGCGAAAAAGGTATTAAATTCAAAGGCATCGGATTGCCTGCTTCATAGTGCTCAAAAACATAAGAACCTCCGATAGACTTAAAAGTCGTATCATCAAAAATTCCATATACAGTTACTCCCATAAAATCAATTCCATTGGTTTTGCTCAGAAAAAATTTATAATCAGCCGGCAAAACAACTTCGTGTCGTTGTTCAAAAGCGATGATTTTGTTTTTATCTACTGCTCCATGTAACTGGTATAGATGTGCAGAGAATTTATGTAATTCTTTAAAAAAATCTGAAATTTTTATCATGATAATATCAAAACTACTTGATTAGTCTGCCCTTAAGATAAGTATAGCAATGAAATATTTAACTTTCTGCAGATTAATTAGAACGCGGTTCTTCCTTATTTTCCACACCATACCGCTGATATTTTTTTTGAACCCAGCTGCATTACTACTAGCATCGTCTGTTGCCACGCTCGCTTCAGCGTTCCGAACCCTGATCGGCATTTTAGTTATAGATATCTTCTTACGAAGCCTATTTGGAAACTTCTGCTTAAACCTAATAATTGTGGGAGCTTTGATTACCTCATTGGCACAAAAAGTAGTCGGTCCTACAAAGATGCAGTTCGCCGGACGCTTACGCCTAAAACCCTTTCTCAAGCGTAGTAGTCGGACAACTTATCAATATTTCATAAATATCAGAAAAGCAGGTTATTTGTTATTTTTCATTTGGATTAACTGTCATACAATTTCTTATTAAGACCATTGTGTCTATCCCTGTAGCAGTTAGAAAGACTGAATCTGAAGTATACCTAATAAGATAATACTGGTTTGCTCTAATTTGAAATGAATCATTCTTCAAATGCCACCTATTAGGAACAATAACATCGCCGTCATCATATTTATACACAGAATCAGTTCTCTTCTTATCAAAAAAGTAATAGTAATAGAAGTTACAACTTCCGTCATCCTTAAACTTAAAGCAACTATTTACAGGATGAATGGCTCCTTTATTTAGGATATCCCAGTAACAATTAGCCTTCAATATATCTCGCAATTCTTTTTCCTTATTGCAACTAATTTGTAATAAGACAACAAAGAACATTACAACAAGTACTTTAATCTTCATTTGCAATTTTTTAAACGAAAGTGTGCTAAATAAAGAACAAATAGCCCTCTGCTCCAATTAAAGCCTGAATGTTGCTCCACCTAAATATTTTTTGTTTCAATATCATAGTAGCGAACCTCTTCATAGCCGCCTATACCGCCCATCGTTCCAGTAAAGTCACTTTAGGTAATTATAAATCACCGTTAAAATGAGCATCAATCAACGCCGTATTGTTTTTTTTCTCCTGTGCTGATTGGTGCTCCCATGAAATACGTGTTATGTTTGTCTTTACCAAAGAGGCCAACGCTTCCTTTTTCGAACTCACTTTTTACTATTTTAAATGTTTGAGGATCGGCGTTTTCTATTATACCGCCTTGATATAGCACGCTCTTTTTTGTCTTAGCGTAACAACAACTGAGAACCTTAATGTCGTTCGGCTGAATACCCGGTATTGCCACCAAATTACCACCATCGGCCATATCATTGTGAACATAGACACGACTTTTATCCCTATAATAAAGCCCTTTAATTAAATGAAAGGAAGCCGTGTCGACATAATCTTTCAGTAAACGCTGTTCCGCTCCCCTAACACCGTTTACAAAAATCGTGGTAACATACCTTGGCACATATACATCCGAATTCGATTTATCTGTCACTTTAAATGCAATTTCGCCTTCCTTGCCTTTGTAAAGATTGTCTCTTATTAATTTATAACTTATTGAATCAGGAGCTGGTTTAGAAATGGATACAAGATTATCCCTTTGAGAACCAGTAGTTGATTTTTCATCCCTTTTGCTATTGTTCCCACAACCCAATAGTATGATGACAGAGATTATAAGATATTTCATTTTATGGCGTGTTAAAAAAAACACATATTTCGGGGTCTTTAAACATACTAATTCACGGAAGTTTTGTCCGGCCTTAGCCACTGTTTTCCGCGGAATTAGCATGCTGTCTTTTGTTTCGCCGGAATAATATCCAAACTCCACAACCAGCGGTCATAGATTGCCTTATAAAGACTAGTTATTACTATCTCTCACAATTGCAGCGACTGCAGGAGGAAGGGAGTGAAGCCAGTCTTCGTAGGCACTTTTGTTCTCCTGTTCGCTTATGCCCACCTTCATCATTTCCCACAGGGGTGGATTTGGGTACTGAGTCAAATTTTGAAACTCTAAAGTACAATTGGATATATCTAACCGAATACGCATTTGCTTTTCTTCGCCTTCAATCACCAATTCATTTTTATTTTTCCATTTTGGCTTTGAAAAGAAGTAAGAAACAATGTCGGGTGCAGGTTTTCCTCGATATAAAAATTGCCGACAAATTTCCATCTCATTCCTTTGAACTATTAAATGATAGTCGAAATAAGTCGTATACGGTAAAATCAATAGTTTTACAAGAACTGCTTTGTCAAATTGATTTATCTTACCCTTGCTTTCCAAGGTAATCCTAAAATTGCTTTCTATTACTTCTTTACGAATTTCATTCAGCTTAGATATTGAAAATCGAGAATCGACTTCTGCCAGTCGCATTAAGCCATCATGTATTATTTCCAATCGAATCTTGTTTTTCCGATCATCATCCAGCAAATCAAAATTTTTGTCTGTTGGGTGAATTAAATTGATATGTACGTACCCTTTTTGGATTTCTACAAATTCTTTAACCTGTTGTTCCCGTCCAATTTGGTTAATCTTTACAAACTTGTAGTAGTCCAACCCATTCTTCCATAAAAGATAGGAGTAAATAATATTTAATAGCCCATTACCCCGGTTTCCGATGCCGTTATGGTCTATAGAGATTAATCTGAAAATGTCGATTTTCACTACTTAAAACTTTTTTTTAATATAGGCTGCCCGGTGGGAAAGGTGGCGGTTTGTCCTGTTCAATTGGCCTCTCACCCCATACATTCACATGCTGGGTCACCATCAATCTTTCAATAAATAGCGCCGTTTCCCTATCAGACGTTCTTATGTATATTATAAACGTCACTTCAGGTCCATATTTTGCTCTAAAATAACTTAATTGTCTCTCCGGTCTATCATTTCCATATCTAAGATAGTCGGAAATACCATATTTTAAAATTGTGGATTCCCCTGGTTTGGCATTGTATGTAAAATAGTAAACTATATGTGGGTTTGTATTTCCTCGATTATTTCCATGGCCAAGCCAAGGAGCTACCTCTGGAATATAGGCTTCGTAAGGATGTTTATATTGCCCCTTAGCGAGTCCTCCATAAGTAGGAATTGCAGCCGCTAAAAGAGCTCCAGCGGTACGAGACGCAAAAAAACCTATGCCTTGTCCTCCTGGCTTTGGTCCCGGTATAGGAATACGTCCTGTTTGGGGACCCAGTGGTTTCGTTTGTACCGGAAATTTTGGAGGGTTAATTGGAAATCCCTCTGGTGCTCCTTTGGCCTCAGAAGTTGGGACACTTGAATTAGAACCCGATGCATCAGCTCCTGGCGTGGAACTGGCCGCTGTGTTTGTATCGGGAGTTGCCGACTTTTTCCTGGTTGCCGATACCGTTACTGCAGATCGCTGTTCGCTATCGGTCAACGTAAGTTGCTGATTACCGTTAATAGTTACCGTAGTATCAAGCCCCAGTGGATCATTGAATGAAATGGGATTATTATTACAATAAGCATACGGGGTGATATTATCTGTAGCTTCAGCAAGCGGATCAATCTGCCAAAATCTACCAATTTGCGCATCATATCCCCTAAACGACGTTTCATACCAGTCAAGTCCGACGCCATCGCTGAATTCGGCTTTCGACAGTTCTGTTCCATCATTAAACTTATACCTGTTGATGTTTCCGCCAAACGCCAATGCCCTACTACTAATCCCCGCCATCGTTAACCCGAAAGGGTAATACTGGGTTTCTTCCAGGATCGGTCCACGGATATGTGTCACTTGCAGGTTGTCAAAGAACACATCTATATTCGGTGTCTCGTTACTGACATAGATGTATAGATATCCTCCTTTTGAAATATTAATAGCAGCTGGGGTATGCGTGGTCAGGGTATTATCGGCACCAACCTGCTCAAAACCACTACTGGCGGCTACGTATTTAAACTGATCGTCAAATAGCACCCAGTTTACAAAGGCCTTGGGTTTGCTGGTCGTATAGCCACTCTGGCTGTTCAAAAAACTCGTTACCTGATTGTCGAGTACACTGCTAGTCTGTAGTTCCGTCAATGTAGCCCCACCATGCGTGCCTGTTATACCACCGATGGCCGGTTCCAGTACGTTGAGTATATTGGTAAGCGGGTTCACAGGTGTACCGGGCGTAACGCCGTTTTTCTTGTACCAGCTTTTGGCAAACAGGTTCACCTTGTCTCCGGCCATTACCTTCAGCACTATATTGGTACCGATCTTGGGGCCAGCGCCATTCAGCTTCTGGATAAAATCGTTGGGGCTGGTATAGGTATCGCTGGGATAACCGGAGACCGTGCTCTTATTAACCCGACCGGTATCCACTCCGCCATAATAGTTGCGCTCGGTAGACAGACTGGCTGTTTCAAGGCTGGCGACAGGATAGAATGAGGTATCCCGCTCCGTGGTCAGCAGCATGCGCACATTGCCCAGGTGGTCTTTGAGCATGTAATCGTATACCAGCGCGGTAGTGCCTTTTTTACGGATACGACCTTCTTCAAAGTTGATAAACTCTAGTGTATCATTCCTGAAAATATTACCTGCCAGATATAAGGTAACCGTAGTGTCAACTCCAGGCTCATATACTGTTTTCTTCAGTTTGGTGCCACCAGCATCGTACGTATATTCTATGACGCCTTTGTTATTACTACCATCTTTTTTAATAGTAACCTTTTGGGGTAAATTCAAATGATTATACTCAATACCATTATTCCCTCCATAGGTTACCATATCCTTATTGAGGTCCTTTACCAGATTGCCATTGCCGTCGTATGTATAATCTGCAGTACTACTGTTTTTAGCTCCGCTACCTGGATGGAGACTAGATGTTCGAAAATCTCCAAGTCGTGTCTGCGCATCATTTACACCGTCTATCACATTTAGCAGTTTATTGCTATAGGACATATAATTATAGGTCAGGCTATCTATTGTGGTCGAACCACCTACTTTCCAGCCTCGCTGTTTCATGGTCAGGATATTGCCATTCGCATCATAGCTCATACCGCTCAGGCTGAAGTCAACGCCAGCTGTTTTGTTAAAGCTGCTGCTGGTATACTGGTTAAAATCGGCCGAGAGTAACCGGTTGGTAGCATCGTAGGTAAAATCATATTTCCGCTTCTCCGCATCACCCTTACTCTTCCACACCATGCCACTGATATTGCCATTGTACTGCGGGGTAGTATAACTCTGATTGTTGATAATGCCATTCTGCGCCTTATCATACCCGAGATCAAAACCAAAGTAGTTGTTTTGGTGCACATCTTTGGCATACAGCCGGTTCATACCTAACAACCAGCCCCGGATATTGTAATCGTATGTCAGGCTGTCCAAACCTGCATTGCTGTTATAGGCAGGATCTAGTTTCTTTTTCTTTAGCTGCCCCAACGCATCAAATTCGTTTTCGGCAATAGTCGTCCAGCTACCCGGCATATTGCCACTGTTTACCTGGCTATGACTCACTTTCTTTTCAGTTTTCGCCACCCGCCACAAACTGTCATAGGTAATTCTGGAAACAGCAACTGTTGTTTGTGCATTAGTTCCTGATTTTTCCTGCTTCAGAATACCCACCAATGGATGTCCCTGCCAACTATATTGAGTTGTCTGAATGTCTGTCCCTCCAGAGATGTTGCTGTTTTGTATTTGAATAAGCTGGCCTTTGTTATCATAAAAATTTACCGAGTACAAATAAGTAGAAGCGGTTCCCAGAACTTTGACGCGGGTACCGGTCACCAATCCCTTTAGTTGAGCGGATTGCGTGTTTGCCTGTGCATAAGGCCAGGTCACATCCGAAGCTGTGGTGAAATAAGTGTCATAGCTCGTATTGTACGTTGCACTTAATGGGTTGCTGTAGCTGCTGCGCCAGCTGTAATCATCATAAAAAGTGCGGGTCAGCTCCTCATAGGTTTGCCCGCTCAAATTAGGATAAGCTATACTGCTTCCGGCCGCACTGGCATGCGTAGTCAGGCTACTGCTATTGTTCCATAATCCAGAACCAACGGGGCGATTCAAGTCGTCGTATAATATATAAAGCCATTTCTGTGGACTGCCTGCTCGCAGTACGGAATCCTGCGTCAGCACCAGTCGGTCACGCGCATCATACACCATGTATACCGGCCCGATACCTGGCATCTTTTTCATAACTAGACGATCCCGCAAGTCATATTCATAGCGAAAACATTGTTCGTTCGGAATAGCATTGCTCAGCGCGGTTATATTCCAGCTGTTGTCGATCAGCAACTCCACCCCACGCGGTTGTATCACACAACGCAACCGGTTCAGTTTATCGTAGATATAATAGGTACAAAGCCAGCCATAATGTCCCTTGCCGCTTCCATCATCGGCCGTAGCGGTCAACTGTACTTTTTTCAGTACCATCATGCCAAAACGGTCTTTGAACTCGATTACCTGCTTACCCTGCTCATCGACCGTTATTGTTTTCGACAACTCGCCTGCCGGGTACCAGGGCGAACCAGGGCTCGTATAAGTACCCCAACCGCCAAATACAGGGTCCAGCACCTGCCAGATCCGTACCGAATCGGTCAGCTTATTATTAAAATACTTTACTTTGACCGAATGCCGGTCCGCTTCCAGGCTTTGGCTTTGCGTACCTACCCAATTCACACCCGGTGCAAACACTTCCTGTGGCCGGTTAAGTGGTGATGCATCAAAATTGATCTGGTTATACGCCCAGTTTTTAGACGAAGACACTTCACCGCTCTGCCCGTTTAAATAACCATTATAAAAAGCTTCCTGCTGCTGAAAAGGATTCAACTTAAATAAGCCATCCGAAATGGAGGTATTGCTACCAGTACTGTTTGCAGGCGTAGGTAAATAAATAAAGCGTTCCCGGCCAAACACATCGTACTCCTTCATACCAATAAAATCCACCGGCGATGAGCCAGTTATCATTGAACCTCTTTTCACTACCATCTGAAGAGGGTTGCCAAGGCCATCCAAATACTCAGTAGTCATCTGCGCTGTGTTCAACGAAACGCTTGCATTGAGGTCATTGGGATTGGTGAGCGGTTTCACCGCATCCCAGGTACGCACATAGCTGACTGGCGTACTACCTGTATAAGCGGCTGGCAGTGTACGGGGAGTCTGCGCGGCGGATGTTGCAACCAGCGCAATACCCGCGGCCAGGAACCAAAAACGATTGACAGTCTTTTTCATATCCGATGGATTGAATCTTTTCAGAATTAGTTATTGGCACCGGTTAAAGGTGCAGCAGCGTTGGCATTGTTTCGCCGCTGTGCCCGGCTGCTGATCAGTTGCGTATACCGGTCAAACAAGGTTGTTCCAAGTGCCGTGCGCATGGCCGCATAGGTTTCCTGCTTAAGCATTTCAAACTGCTCCTGTTGTTGCGCTACAGTGATAGTGCTATTGGCACGTACCGCAGCAATGGCTTCCCAGTGGCGGTTGCGGATGGCAAACACCGTATCTACCTGCGCATCTGTCATCTGCAATGAATCTTTCATCAGCACCCGCTGCGATGAATCCAACCGGGCTTGCTGCTCAGCCATACTTTCCTGCGCCTGCAGTGCAGTCATGCAGATCAATGCCAGTAACAGGAGTGATATATTTTTTTTCATTAGTCTCTTTTTTATTGTGGTGTATAACCGGTACCGGTGGTGGTGTTATAACTGTATTCGTAACAGTGAATGCCATCGTCGAGCATGAGATAAACATTGCCGAGGTTTACCTGGTAGCCATTGCAGTTGGTAGCAGTATAGTTCGTATTCAACGGACTGCCCCAGCCACCGCAGTTGAGCCGTACACGCCGGTAGTTTACATTCAGGTTAGTCACACTATACGGAGTCGTACAGGCTGCATCACTATAGAAGCGCAGCACCAGGTCGGCCGTGGTATAGTCCAGGTCCTGGTACAAGTTCTGGTATTCGGCCCGTGCATAAATGGTCACCTGCGTGCAGGTGCCATTGGTATTGGCATACTCCTGTCCATAGGCAATTACTTCTGCCCTGGCTTTGGCATCGGCATCGGCCTGGCTGATGGTAGAGGTGTACTTACCTGCCGGTACCGAATAAGTAACCAGGCTGCCGATATAACCCGCGCTGCAGTTGTTGCGCCGGATCGACGAATCTCTTGCCGCACTCAGGTAATAGGCACAGGACTCTGCCTGGCCATAGAAATTGTAACAGATCTTTTTCAGCACCCGCTGGTTCTCATCCCGCACCAGCATCAATCGCGAATAGGTATCATACTCGTAATAGTTGACCACACCATTGGCATCGCAACGCGTGGTGATACCCACACCCGGCTGATAGGTAAAGCTGCTCATAAGCGCACCGGATGGATACAGCCGTAGTTCATCGATGGAAGTAGTACCGGTAATACTCACCGATGTAGCTCCGGTAAAACTATGCTGATAATAGGTCCATCCATTGCGGGTGATACCTGCTGTACCCGACCCGCTGTTGACCGTGAGCGAGCCGCTGCGTGACCAGTAGCTCACGATATAGGTTTTGCCACTGGTGAGTCCCGATTTGGAGATCGTCACGCCGGCACTCAGCTTATAACTTTGATTGCCCGTGTAGGCATAGCGCAGGTCATAACTGCCGCCACTGATCGTCCAGTTGCCATTGCCCAGGTCTTCAAAACTGGTCACGGCCACATCGGCGGCAGAGGCATTCGTTACCTCAGCCAGGATGCTCTTATTCCATTTATCCCAGATATAACTCATGCGCACATCATTCTCTTTCGACACCTCGGTGAGCACACCGGCAGTAGTGTATTGCTGGTAACGGATGCGGGTGATGGCCGACTGACCGGCCGGCGTATAATCTTCGGTAGAAGGCACCAGTACTTTATTGTCGCTAAACCAGTCGGTATAGTTGGTCTTCATGCTGTAGAGCGACTGACTGTTGCGCTTCACGGAGCGCTCTACCGGTGCAATCACCATATTGGCATTCACCAGTTTTTCATACACATTGCCGGAAGAGGCAAAGTCGCGTGCGTATTTATAGGACGTCTCCAGCACATCCAGTTGTGTAATAACTTTGTCCTGCGTTTTTACCACATAAGTCGGATCATATTGGTTCACGGTAATCGTGAGTGCAGGATTATTACCCGTTTCATCATAGTCGTAGGTGTAGCTACTGTCCTGGTGAGCGAAATAGGAAAACAGGTAATAACGATTCACATCGTACAGATCATACTCATCCTGTTGCATTACGGGGTCTGCCGTACAATTAGGCACACCGAGCCGGTTAATAAAAATGCAGGTATCGGCTTTATAAACAGCCGTGTTAGTCAAATCACCTTTGGGTAAAGCCGTACTGAACTGGTCAAAGACTTTAAATTTATTGACAATCTCTTTTTTCTTAATAACCTGTCCAGAACCATTTAAACTATAATAAAGTGTTTTGTCTTCTAACCCATTATACACACCGAAATTGGTTACACTGGTGGATGGAATTTCGTTGCCCTTTAAAACCTCTGGCAGAGCATCACTATGGTTTATGAAGGAGTGGAAAACACCTCCGTTTTCAAAATTATCACCAAACCCCTCGCGCACATTGGCATATTGTACCAGCGCACCCGACGAATGATAAATAGGAAAGGTGGAATTAGACTGTAAGACTTTAAATGTAAAAGTTTTGAACTGACAATTAATAAAAACTTGCATATTAGCATTAGTGTATGCAGGCGTACATCTCTGTAAGATCGAACGATCTACAAAATACTGAGGACTGCGCAGCACAATGCCACTGGAAGAATCCGGATAATTCCAGTAATCATAATAAAATTTGCGTACCACAGGGGTAGCGGTACTATCGGTGTAGTTCTTAACGGATTTTACACGCACGCCTCCTACCGCGATATGACCGTTTACGACCGATTCGCCCGCATGAAAATAGGAAATGCGGTCAGCCAGGATCCATTGTGGTTCGTACTCGATCTTACTATAGCCACCGGTGGGATAAGTGATCCTGGTCATTACCCCTTTGGAGCCATAGGTAAAGTCTGGCGAACGATCCCCACCAATACCGCTAAATAATCCGCCAAAGTCACTATTAGCGGGCACAAAGCTGGCATTGTTGGCCCCATTAAAATAACCAAAATGATCCTGCGAACGACTGAGTCGGGGAGGTAATCCAGTCCGGTCATTATAGTCAAAAGTGTACAGTTGAATAGATTGCCCGCTGGTGTTTTCTTCTTTGATACCTGTTAAAAATAATCGTTGTGTACCACCATAATCGGTTATATCTCCATTAGCATAGGCGTTGGAGGTAGTAGAATATACCTGGTCAAATTTTATCTTCTTGATAAGCTTTCCTGCATAAGAAATATCAACTGAAGTAAACGATGAATCATCAGTTAAATCGTACCGGTAGCCATGATTAAACTTCAGTTCCCCATCTGGAAATTCAATCTTAGATAGTATAACACCTTCATTGGTGATAGTCGTATAACACAACCGTTGTGTATTATTAGGAGGATCATAATATTCCTGAACACCATCCCAACGCAAACAATCAAGTCTCGTCTGAATCGTTGGGTATAATTTGTCATACGACTCCGAAAACCCTAACATATAGCGATAGCTGACATTGGAGTATTTAAAAACAATAGAATCCCCCAGCGGATGTTTAATCTTGGTCAGGTACCAGGCATTGTCTTTCCAGCTATAACTGGAGTACGTGCAACTAATACCGCCATTCTGTGTCCGGCTTCTCTCCGTGGCACCCGTACCACCAAATGTATACTCCACTCCATCGGGCGTGATCATCTTAAACCGCCACTGGGTCGGATCTGTCCCCTTAACGATCTTGAGCGAGGGCTGCATCGGCATCCACACAATCTCCCCCATCCGGTTATAACAAAACTTACCGGAGTAGCCGCCAAAATTAAACGTATAGATATCCGGTTCTGAACTGTTTTCTCTTGTTGCCAGGTCACGCAGATAGGTAGTAAGACCGGCCGAAAGATTAACGAAGTCGGTTGGAGGCTTATCACGTGCATAGATGTCATCCTCGGTACCCACAATCGTACGGCTGATCATGCCGCCCGCATTCAGGATCCAGTCGGTACCCACACGCGAAGCCACTTCATCTACCTTCACCCCATTGGTACTGTACGAGAGCGATACCGGTACAGACAAATTACGCGTACGCACTTCATGAATGGGCACATCCAGCTTCATCGTACCGGTAAACAATCCGACCGGCACCGTACCATACGTGCCGAGTTTAAAAGCCTCCGGTGAGGGTGGTAACAACTGTGGCATCTGCATGGATGCATACTGCGCTTTTACCGTCAGCAAAAATCCACAGCCCAGCATGACTAAACCGGCAACAATAATTTTTCGTACCATCTTGTATAATCATTTAAAAGTGTAACCAACCCTGAACAACACCGCCTGTGTGCGCGGCTTTTGCCGATAGCTCAAAAAATCCCAGAGCAGCATCAGCTTTGTTTTCTTTAATAATTTACTTTGTAAACTCACCACCTTACTCACGCCAATCAACCCACTCGGCTGCCAGCGGCTCAGGTCCTTCAGTTCATTGAAATCCGAGAACCCGCTTTGATAGTTCAGCTCATACCCACCCGTGAGCCAGAATGACCCTTTCAGTTTATAATCAATAAAACTTCGCAGGCTCAGTCCCTGGTGGCTGATCTTTATGTGACGGATATCTTTACCCCAACCCAGTTTGTAGCTGGTACCAATACCGATGATGCTATTCAGGTTGAGTTTATACCCGAGCGATAAACCGATATCACTGCTTGCCGGTAGTAAGCCCCGTGAACGTTGAGATTGTATGTTGGTGCCGAGCTCCAGCCGCTTCCAGAACGATTTGGTCTTTTCGGGATTGGGTTTAAAACCATCGGGCATATCCAGCTCACTGCTGCCCCCACCTGATTTGATGATCTTATCCTTCAGTTGGCTGAGCTGACTCTGTGCGTCCTGCAGGTTTTGGCGAAACTGCGCCTGTGCATTGGGACCACCAGCTGCCAGCTGGTTTTGGATCAGGTTATTGACCTGTGCCCTGGTTTGCAGTCCGGCGAGGTTCGCTGCCTGCGCAGGATCGTTGGGGTCACCCGGCAGACGGAACAATGAAGCCAGCTGGCTATTGCGCCGCATAAAGTTTTCAAAGGCCTTTGTCTTGCGCAGCATCGCCAGGCCTTTCTGCGCCGCCTTCTTATGATCTTTTAATAAGGACTGATATTCTTTGAGCTGGGCGCTGTAGTAATAGGCCTGCTTATTGAGCTGCTTCAGTTCTTTGGCCAGGCCCAGGTTGCCCAGTTTTTCTTTTAGTAATTGTCGCCGTTGCTGCAAAAACTGCTGTACGGCCTGGGCCTGCTGCAGCTGACCTTCCATGCCTTTTAATTTGTCGAGTGTTCCGCTTACCTGCTCATTCTTTAGTCCCAGTTTGGCGAGATCTGGTTTTTGTTGTAAAAAGCGAAGCGAGGTCTTAAGCGTATCCAGGGCGGGCAGGTATTGCTGTAGTTCGGCGGGGTTGTTTAACTGCTGCTGCAGTTTGGTCGTTTGTGCAGCCACATCTGTTTTTAGTTGTGCCGCTAAGGCCGGATTTTTTCTCGCGAGTTTGCGTAAGAGTTTGGTCTCCTGCCGCTGCCAGCGGGCGAGTGCTTTATCGGTTGTCTTATCCAGTTTGTGCGCAAGTGAAGAAGCCTGCCGGTTGATGGAGCGGAGAAATTTTTCGCTGAAATGAAGAGAAGTATCTCCTGCCGCCTGTTGTTGGGCAAAACAAGGCAGGTTCAGGCAAAGACATAGTATGCCCGGCAGCAGGATTCGGTTTAGGTGCATGGTGGCAGATAAGGTGCTATGAATTTGAGAATTTTATTTCATAAAAAGCACACAGCTAACAAAAAATATTTTTGAACAGGATATTCACTAAGAGTTTTTTCTATAACAGAAGCAAACCAACCACTTGTATAAGTCCACCGGAAAACGGTGCCGCACGAACATGGAAATGAAGTTTTTATTTTAATAAAACCGCATGCTGAGTACAACATAGATGTTCTGCCATTTCTTTCGGCAATAACCTCCGCATTGCCTAATTTTAATCCTCCCAGTACAACTATTTAATACTAATTAAACCCGTTTATGTCGACTATTAAACCGCTTATTGACGCTTCAGAAGCTGTTGAACTTATTAATACGCCGGATGTGATATTTATTGACGCCCGCAGTGGTGCCGATGCGGCCGATCGCTTTGCTGCCGGACATATTGCCGGGGCAGTGCATGCCGACCTGGATAAAGATTTGTCGGCCGTAAAACAAAATGCGGCCGATGGAGGTCGCCACCCCCTTCCTCCCCTGTCTGCTTTTGTGCAATGGTTGGGCAAAGCCGGCATCGATCCGGCCAGCCGGGTGATCATATATGACGACAAGGCCGGAGCCAATGCTGCTGCCCGCTGCTGGTGGATGCTCCGTGCCGTGGGGCATCTGCAGGTGCAGGTAGTGAATGGCGGCTTACAGGCCCTGCAGGCAGCGGGTGCTGTATTGTCAGCTACAGCAACAGATATAAAAGAAAAGCCCGCTTACCCCGCTACGGACTGGCAGATGCCGGTAGCTTCTATCGAAGAGGTAGCCGCAGCGGCTGCGGATCCGCATAAATTAGTGATCGATGTGCGCGAAGCGTATCGCTACCGCGGCGAGAGCGAACCGATAGACCTGGTAGCAGGTCATATACCGGGTGCTGTGAACCAGCCTTATACCGGCAATCTGGATGCCGCAGGCAGATTTCAGGATGCCGGACAATTGCAGGAACTATACCAGCCGCTGCTGGAGAATAAGGAGGAAGTAATAGTACATTGCGGATCGGGTGTGACGGCCTGCCATACCCTGCTGGCCCTGGAGCAGGCTGGCATTACGGGTGCACGCTTATATGTGGGATCCTGGAGCGAATGGTCGCGCAATGATAAACCGATAGCAACCGGCAATGAATAAAATGAAAAAAAGCTTTCCGAAAGGAGAGCTTTTTTTGTTTTAAATCATGACGGATGGCTACTAATCAGGCGCCGAGATAACTACGCAGTACCTGAGTATTCTTGGTATTTCTTAACAACATGAGTGCTTTATCTTTTATCTGCCGTACCCGCTCCGGCGTAAGATCCATTCTGCGGGCAATATCTTCGAGACTCAACGGATGGTCTACATTAATGCCAAAGTAATAGCAGATGGTTTGTTTTTGTTTGGCGTTGAGGATTTGCAGCGAACGGCCAATCTCTTGCTTGAGTGAATCGCTGCCATACAGTTCGCCGTCGGTACGATCGGCATTTTGATTTACCAGCATGTCGATCAGCGAACCATCTTCGTCCTCACCCATTACAGGCGAGTCGAGGCTGATATGCCCGTTCTTATGACGCAGGGTATTATTGATGTCATCAACATTTACATCGAGGGCTTCGGCCAGTTCTTCGGTCGATGGTGCACGCTCCAGTTGCTGCTCCAGTTCAGACTGGGTGCGCTGGATTTTTCCGCTAAGGGCTACTTTATTGAGTGGCAGGCGGATCATCCGGCTGTTTTCGGCCAGTGCCTGCAGAATGTACTGACGGATCCACCATACGGCAAAAGAGATGAACTTGAAACCACGGGTGTCATCAAAACGCTGGGCGGCTTTAATGAGCCCCAGGTTGCCTTCGTTGATCAGGTCGGGGAGCGAAAGGCCCTGGCCCTGGTATTGTTTGGCAACCGAAACCACAAAACGAAGATTGGCCCGCGTTAAGCGATCAAGGGCGTTCTTATCCCCTTTTTTAATTAAGGAAGCCAGGCGAACTTCTTCCTCGGCAGAAATCATTTCCACCTTTGCAATTTCCTGGAGGTATTTGTCCAGGCTGGATGCTTCACGATTCGTAATCGAATTCGTGATTTTAAGTTGTCTCATTCCCATAGGTTGATCTTTTTAGATAAGCAGTGTTTAATGTGTATTGGTACTTTGATGAAGCAAAGGAACGAAGTCACATTACCCAAAAAAATAGTTAAAGCGCTTATTCTGCTGTCAATACGGTTGGTAGTATGCTGTAGTGTTTCGGCTACATAAAAAACCTAAGTAGTTTTCCGATAACCGGGTTGGCACAACCAGATCGCCGGGCGAAAGGTGTCTCAGCAATCATTGTGCTGCGGGGCAATATGTGAAATACCTGCTCTCATTCATTAGCACATTCGCATATCGCTGTTGTCCGGGGAAATATCTTTATCTGCGGTATTCTGCGTTTTCTGCGGGCAAAATTTCCCGCAGATGGCGCAGATTTTCGCAGATAAATCCTTGCCGATTTTTCAAACAGATACATAAGTATGCACTGTTTTTTATGGTGTTTCCACAACCGTTCAGCCCATCTTTTTGCCTCCGCGGCTGGCGAACCACAAGAAAAGAATAGGCGAATGTGGTAATGTGCCGGAGTGCGAATGACCCTTTGCGTCTCCGATCTGCTTGAGTTCTTCGCGATCTGAATAAGGCGGGAAATAGCGATTAAACAGTGCTCACGCTGTTAAGGAGAACCAACAATGTTACAAGGGGGGCTTGCTTTTCCCAAAGCTTGCAAAAGCATCTGTATAAATCTGAGTATCAAATTTCTTTTTTGTCACATTTATTTTCCCTGGATAACAGTAATTCGCATATTAGCACATTAGCACATCAGCATATCGCTGTTGTCTGGGGAAATATCTTTATCTGCGGTATTCTGCGTTTTCTGCGGGCAAAATTTCCCGCAGATGGCGCAGATTTTCGCAGATAAATCCTTACCGATTTTTCAAACAGATACATAAGCATACACTGTTTTTTATGGTGTTTCCACAACCGTTCAGCCCATCTTTTGCCTCCGCGGCTGGCGAACCAAAGAAAAGAATAGGCGAATGGGGTAATGTGCCGGAGTGCGAATGACCCTTCGCATCCCCGATCTGCTTGAGTTCTTCGTGATCTGAATAAGGCGGGAAATAGCGATTAAACAGTGCTCACGCTGTTAAGGAGAACCAACAATGTTACAAGGGGGGCTTGCTTTTCCCAAAGCCTGTAAAAGCATCTGTATAAATCTGAGGATCAAATTTCTTTTTTGTCACATTTATTTTCCCTGGATAACAGTAATTCGCATATCAGCACATTAGCACATTAGCACATCAGCACATCAGCATATCAGCACATTAGCAAATTTCCCTTCCCTGTTGGTACAGATGAACACAGATAATTCTATATTGCCGAATAAGTTTTACATTTAGAGATGATGCAACAAACCTTACTGCGATGCCTGCTGGCCATGCTTTGCCTCACCGGCAGTGTCCGTCTGCCGGCACAGGATAAACTGGACAGTCTTTTACCCGTACGTGGCTTTTGTATTGCCGCACCACAGCCGGCAGAACTGGATTCTTTTCTGCTTTTTATACGAAAAGAACTGGCACCGCAAAAGGTGAATACCCTTATTCTGCGTGTAGATTATAACTACCAGTTTACCTCGCATCCCGAATTGCGTAATGCCGTAGCCCTGTCAAAACAGGATGTAAAACAGATTGTGGCTGCCTGCCGCGAAAATGGTATCCGCATTATTCCACAGATCAACCTGCTGGGCCACCAGTCATGGCAGAGTACGCTGGAGAACCTGCTGAAAGTTTATCCGCAGTTTGATGAAACACCGCATGTAAAATTGCCGGCGGAGTATAAATGGCCCAATGCCGATAGTCTGTATTGTAAGAGTTATTGTCCCCTGCACCCCGGTGTGCATAAGGTGGTGTTTGCATTGATGGATGAAATTTGTGAGGCGTTTGAAGCCACTGCTTTTCATGCGGGCATGGACGAAGTATTTTATATAGGCGATTCCCGCTGCCCGCGCTGTAAGGGAAAGGATAAAGCCAAACTCTTTGCCGGCGAGGTAACCCGCATACGCGATCACCTGGCTGCTTCGGGGCGTGAGTTATGGATATGGGGCGACCGGCTGCTCGATGGTGCTGTGACCGGATTGGGCATGTGGGAGGCCAGTATGAATAATACCCATACTGCTATTGATATGATTCCGAAAGATGTGGTGATTTGCGACTGGCATTATGAACGTGCCGATCAGACGGCTGTATATTTTGCCATGAAAGGATTAAGGGTTGTAACCTGCCCCTGGCGTAAACCAGACCTGGCATTGCTGCAACTGGAAGATATCCTGCGCGCGCGCCGTCAAAGCAGCAAGCCTGTACGGGACCGCCTGCTGGGTATGGCACAAACAGTTTGGTCGCCTGCCCGGCCCTTCCTGCGTGGCTACTACGCTGGTGCTCCCGACAGTGAAGGAGGTGGAAATACACCCTGGAATTGTTTCCGGCAATTGTATACCGCTATCAATGCGTTGCAGAAGGTTACCAAAAATTGAGCACACTGATTTGTTTACTATTAGCTTACATATAATGGCAATCTGATGTATGAATAAATTGCCTTTTCCTTACGTCTTCGACCTTCCACCTCTTGCCCTTTCTTGTAGTCGATATCCTACAAGCGGGTCGTACAATGCAGTACAAGAGATTGGGGCCGTCTACTATTTTTTGGGATAAGCACCTGTTCGATCTTTGCACTATCAATAACACGATCACAGTTACTGTTACTATAAAGGTTAAGGTTCTGAAAACGTTTTGATGGTTAAGGTTTAGGTTAATTTTAAGCTCGATGAAGGGTTCTCCGATTCGCCCTTTATCAAACTTACAAAAGGGATAGTTCTCTATCCCTTTTCGTATTTATAAGTAGTGAGTTTTAAGTAATAAGTTTTATGTTTTAAGTTAAACTGATTATTTATTACTTTTTTTCAACCGCCATCTGTCCACTGTCATCTGTCATCTGTCAACTGTCAACTGTCGGTCAGACCATTATTCGAAAACTTATCATTGAAGAAAAACCAGGGTACAGCCGGTTGTTCACTGGCTTTATTTGCGGCCTCCAGTGCAGGTACATGAAAAAAATTAAGGTGATTGTCGCGGGCCGTATTTTTCAGATCGGCACCCAGTGAGGCCAGGAAATCGTCTACCGTGATAAACGGTTTATACTTTCCGGCTTTCCATTGCTTATCCAGAAATGCGATAGTACTGATAGCTGTTTGAGAGAAATAATAGGCATCGCCAAACAGTTTTTTGTGCGGGTAAATATTTCTTCTTTCTCCCGCTGACTTACCGGTTGTGCCAGCAGCGAAACACGCCCTGTCAGCAGAATGATTGTTAATAGCAACATCTTTTTCATGATCATTTTTTCTATTCAGATACCCGGATCCTAATACCGGTTACCTGAAACTACTGCTGTTTCTCACCGCCTGATAGAAAAGAAACATGAATTGACAAAAAGGCTGACTGGATTGAGGCCTGTCAATTCATGAACAGGCTTTCCAGATATTCAACCGATTATTTTTTTGCTTTGGGAATATGAAACTTCGATATCATATCGGCCGTAAGTGTTTCCGGTTTATCGGGATCTGCACCGGGATTGGCGGTGAGGTCAACCACCAGCAGGTAATCGTTTTGTGGGTCTTGTGGATTCTCCCAGCGTTCCCAGAGGTAAGTACGCAACTGGCTGTTTTTTAGTTCCTCTTTTGTTGCCGCCCGGTTTGTGACCTGTCCGTTTTTAGTATAACGGTAAGTGCCTTTTGTAGGATAGGTCTTAAAAATGGCCTGGCCTTTTTCATTCTTTGTAAACTCTACTTTGCCTTCGGCATGTGTCCAGCTCTCCGTTTCAAGCCCGTACGTATTGACCTGTACATAAAGCATGAACTCATATTTTCCACCGGGCAGAAATTTGAATTTTACAATCATTCCACCACCGCTTTTGCTGGTGTTGTAGTAGGCTCCGGGTGTTGTATTTACATATTGCAGATTAGACAGTGTAGATACCGTCCAGTGTGTGCTGTCATTGGTGAGTACTTCTGCCGGTACAGGTGACTGTGCCGGGCTTTTGTCCTGGCCGCAACTGACCAGGCATGATAATAAGGCAGCAAGAAAAAGAACAGGTCGCATGATAAAAGATAAGGTTAATGGTTAAAGGTTTAAGATGTATGAGCGGTAAGTGTCAGGTCTGCATAATTTAAAATATGATGCCCTGTTTACGAACAGCTATTACGCATAGAACAAATTTCCATTTACAAAAAGGCGTTTCGCTATCCATTCTGTTGAAGTGTCTTTTAGGCTGTATCAGTTGTGGTTTATTACGATGAAAAATATAAACACAACCCTGCTGCTGTTTTATATTTGTGGGTTCAAACATTTTTCAAATAAAAATAACCGGTATGCGTAAACTTATATTAGGGCTGGCAGTAAGCCTCGATGGATTTATTGAAGGACCAAATGGCGAATTTGATTGGTGCTTTACCGATCAGGATTATGGTATGGCTGCTTTCTTTGAGCGCGTGGATTCTTCATTTATGGGAAGAAAGAGTTTTGAAGTAGTACAGGCCATGGGTGAAGCTGCTGAGTTTCCCGGAATGCCAAAGTTGAAAGAATATATTTTTAGCAATACTCTTACCGATGTGGGACCAGAGCGCCAGCTGGTAACCGGCGATGCAGCTACTGCCGTCAAACGTATCAAGGCAGAACCAGGAAAAGATATATGGCTTTTTGGAGGGGCCAGTCTTACCAGCTCCCTGCTGCAGGAAGAACTGGTAGATGAATTGTGGTTATCTATTCACCCTATCATTCTGGGATCAGGTAAACCACTTTTTACCGGACTGCAGCAACGTATTTCCTTACAACTGACAGAAACGCTTACTTACGATACCGGACTGGTCTCTGTGAAGTACACTATTCTGCCATCTTCCAAAAAAGGGTAAAAGTACGTTGAGGCTGAGAATCAATTAGGTGTATTTTATACATATTGATTTGGGCACATTTTTCATAAAAAAACGGATTAGTAGTTTTACGAATCAGGATTAATGGTTTACGCTAATGCTTACATTTACCGCCTGACCAAAAATTTCTGCTATGCGTACTGTAATCCGTGTGTGCCTGCTCACAGGTCTGCTGTTATCTCTGCAGCTGGTTGTGCCGGCACAGCCACTTAAAACCCGTTACAATAATTCTACCGTGTATGCGGGTATAGAAGTAGGTTCAAAAGGTGTAAAGATGAGTGTGGTGGAAATGGGGCGCAATTCGCAAAGCAGTGGCGCCTTTCAGGTATTGAAAGATACCTCCGTCAATACAGACTTTATATCATTTACCTCAGCCAGTTCAGAAGCCACCCTCAACGGACTTAGCGCGCTTTACACAAAAGCACTGGATGACTATAAAATTCCATCCGACAAGATCTATACTGTCATCAGCAGCGGGGTGAAGATGCAGGCAGAGAAAGATAACCGCAATGATGCCATCAATGGATTGATCCAGTCATTTCGCACCCTCATCAAAGAGCCGGAGCGCCAGGTTGAAGTAGTGGATGTAATAGCAGAAGCACGTCTCTCCCATCTGGGCATCGTGCCGGCTCCGCGCCGCTATACTACTTTTCTGATCGATATAGGTAGTGGTAATACCAAGGGTGGTTATTTTCCCAATGGCAATACCCGCGATTTTAAACTGTTTCAGCTCAACTGGGGTACCAAAAGTGTGGCCAATGAAACAGAAAAACGCTGCGATGAATTTGACAAAACGCTCAATAACTACAATAAGCAGCTGGGCCGTGTATTATCGGGTGTGGAAAATGCCGAGCTCATCTATGCAGTGAATGCGAGCGGAGCCTATCCGCTGAGTGATAATATTGCCTTTAGTGGCGGTATTGCCTGGGCAGTGGCTACACTTACCCATCCTGAGCAGGCAGGTAAGTCATCGGTATCGGTTACGTATGAAGAAGTAAAGCGTTTAAGCGATCAGTTGCTGAACAATTATTCTTCGCTGAGCGATTCGGCGCTTGCCCGTGCCAATGCGCAGGCTGATCAGGATATACTGCGCAGTGAGGTACAACGGGTACACAAGGTATTTGACCAGCGCGCGCTTATGGCAGGCACAGGCCTCCTGCTCAAGATCATGCGGCAGTTTACTTCCATTTATGAGAGCAAGGGATTTCAACTGGTAAAAAACGGGCAGGTAGGCTGGATCTCTGCTTATGTGGATCAGGCCATTCAATAGCGCATTTCTTGTTGCATCGTGTTCAATAAAAAAGCGATAACCCGAAAGGGATTATCGCTTTTACTTTTAGTTTAGTATGCGTTGAGTAGGTCAGGCGCGTTGGGTAAACGTGCGGCCACGGCGCCCGCCTCCACCACCGGGTCTCCGGCTTTGCATATAGCTGGGTTGAACAGTTCCCTGCGGAGGTGGCGGTGGTGTATGCATCAGCGGCACATCATACGGATGTCCCTTTACCACCTCTATACTTTTTTTGATCAGTCGCTCGATATCGCGTAGTGCAATTTTTTCTTCATAGTCACAGAAGGAGAATGCCACACCATTGGCACCTGCACGACCGGTACGGCCAATACGATGCACATAGGTCTCCGGCACATCGGGCAGATCATAATTGATCACATGCGTGAGTTCATCAATATCAATACCACGTGCAGCAATATCGGTAGCTACCAGTACTCTTGTTTTACGTGATTTGAAATTGCTCAGTGCATTCTGACGGGCATTCTGTGTTTTATTACCATGTATGGCTTCGGCACGGATACCTGCCTTGTTGAGAATACGGGCTACTTTGTCTGCGCCATGCTTGGTACGGCTAAACACGAGTGCGGTGGGAATAGCCGGATCATTGAGCAGGTGAACGAGCAATGAACTTTTATTTTGTTTTTCGGTAAAATAAAGAAACTGCTGAATGGTCTCTGCTGTGGACGACACCGGGGTCACTTCCACGCGCATGGGTTGATGCAACAGGATATTGGCCAGTTGCTGTATCTCCGGCGGCATGGTAGCAGAGAAAAACAGGGTTTGTCTTTTCTGAGGCAGGCGGGCGATGATCCGTTTTACATCCTGCACAAAACCCATGTCCAGCATACGGTCTGCTTCATCGAGTACAAAATACTCGATATCCTGCAGTGATATATGACGCTGATTCATGAGATCGAGCAGACGGCCGGGTGTGGCCACAAGGATGTCTACCCCTCTGCGTAAGGCATTTACCTGGTGGTATTGCGATACACCACCAAAGATCACCATATGCTGCAGGCCGAGGTATCGGCCATAGGCTTTGAAACTTTCATCGATCTGGATGGCCAGTTCGCGGGTGGGGGTTAATACCAGTGCGCGGATAGCTTTACGCTGTCCTTCGCTACGTTGGGGTACTTTTTCATGCATGAGCTGCAGCAAAGGCAGTGCAAATGCGGCGGTTTTACCGGTACCGGTCTGGGCACAGCCCAGCAGGTCTCTGCGGTTTAATACAATGGGAATAGCTTGTTCCTGAATGGGAGTCGGTTGCACATAGCCCTCTTCGCCCAACGCCTTGAGCAATGGCTCAATGAGCTGTAAGTCGTTAAATGACACGTTATTAATTTCGTTTAATTTGAAAATCTGGTAAGGCTATCCGGATCTGCCGGATACTTTACCCGCCTTACGTTTAGCCATCAGGCTGGTTGCGAGAGTGTTACACAACAATACTGGAAGAGCAAAACATTAAGAACTGTAAAGATAGGAATAAAAATGATAATAATGTGCTAATGTGATAAATGTGCTGATGTGCTAATCTTGAGGGTGCAAAAATGGAGAGACAAAGCTGATAATCTGGTAGCGCCGCGAAGCATCGCGGAGCTGCAGAAAACCATCCCCCAAATTCATCAGCACATCAGCACATTTATCACATCAGCACATTGCTCAACTCGTCTTTCTTCATTTCACAAAAAATACTGCACTGCTTCTGCCCGGCACCGATACACTTCCTGCCTGCATCTTTATTTCCTGCTGGCCGGGCAGCATATGATGTTGCCACTTTCCTTTAGGTAAGTTTAAGGTGGCGTTGCTTTCGTTGGCGTTGTAGACAACAGCAATTTTTTTCCAGCGGTCACCGGCTTTTTTACTATCAATCGTATAGGCTACAATGCCGGGCACTGTATCCAGGAAATGAATCAGGTTTTTAACCTGCTCTCCGGTTTTGAGCCGGAAGGCCGGATGTTTTTTGCGCAGTGTTATCAGGGCCTGTACGTAGCGAACCACGTCTTCGTTCTGTGTTTTAAGGTTCCAGTCAATGGCATTGATTCTGTCGCCGGCGTTATAGGAGTTTTCATTGCCCTGTTTACTGCGCAGAAATTCGGTGCCGGCATGCAAAAATGAAATTCCCTGCGATGTGAGCACAATGGATAAAGCCAGCTGATGCATTTTCCGCCTTTCTGCTTCAGTGGCTGTACTGGCAGATAAGGCCAGTTTGTCCCACAATACATGATTGTCGTGGCATTCGGCATAACTCACGGTTTGCAGGGGCGATGCTGCATACGGCGCTTTGGAATAGTTGACCCGGCTGTAATCTATCTGCGGGTGTTCACAAGCCGCCACTACTCCAAAACGGATACTGTTTTCGAGCCCGGCCTGTCCGCTTACAAATCCTTTTTCTTCGTTGCGGAATACACTGCCTTTAATGGCATCTCTGATGTCGTCGCTGAATACAGCCACATCATACAATTCACCCGCCTGCTTTTTAACTGCTCTCATTTTCTCGGGTAAGGGAGATGCTCCGGCTGTCCAGCCTTCGCCATAAAGAAGAATGCCGGGTTTGATTGTACGCAGCCGGTAGGCGATCTGGTTCATGGTTTCTATGTCATGTACGCCCATGAGATCGAAACGAAAACCGTCGATATGAAATTCATTTACCCAATACTCCAGCGATTCAATCATGAATTTGCGTACCATGGTACGTTCGCTCGCCATCTCGTTTCCGCAGGCAGTAGCATCCGAAAAGCTGCCATCGGGTAAATGACGGTAATAGTAACCGGGCACCAGCTGATTGAATAATGATTTTTGAGTGAGCATGGTATGATTATATACTACATCCATTACCACACGCAGTCCTTTCTTATGCATGGCCTGGATCATTTCTTTCAATTCCCTTATGCGTGTAATGCCATCTGTAGCTTCGCTGGCATAAGATCCTTCGGGCACATTATAATTAAGCGGCTCATACCCCCAGTTATATTGCGTTGAATCGGGATACCGCTCATCGACGGATAAATAATCGAAGAAAGGAAGCAGGTGAATATGTGTTACGCCCATTTCACTGATATGATCCAGCCCGGTAGAAAGCCCGGCTGCATTTTTTGTTCCTGTTTCTGCCAGTCCTTTGTATTTGCCTTTTTGCCGTATACCCGAGCTGGGTGAAATACTGGCATCGCGGATATGCAGCTCATAGATAATAGCATCGGTGGCCTTGCCAAATGCAGGCATAAAATCGTAGAACCAGCCATCGGGGTTGGTGGCAGAGAGATCCACGATGCAGGCGCGTTTACCATTTACGCCTACGCTTTTGGCATAGGGGTCGGGCACGGGATCGAGCCAGGTGCTGCCGATGCGTACGCGAAAGGCATAAAATAATCCGGGTGTTGCTTTGGATGATTGCGCAAGCCAGGTACCGCCTTCGGCTTTTTTCATGGGCAGGCTATCGGTGGCTTCTCCTGTATCACCTTTGGTGTAGAACAGCAGCTGCACAGCATCTGCCGTAGGTGCCCATATTCTGAACTGATATACATCGCCCCGGCGGGTGAGTCCGAGATCCTGGCCGGCATACACGGGATAGCTGTTATAACCGACCGTTTGTGCATACAGTTGTTCGGAGATCAGGTACAGGCTTAGCAGCATAAGCAATCTTTGCATGAGGAAGCTGTTTGAGTTCTTAAAGATAAGCGCCGCTGTGGACGAATGGTTGAATAAAATTGGAAAAAACGGCGTTAAAATGATTGTTTGCGTGTAAATTGTCCCGCAATTACAAATACCAATTCGTGTATCATGGGAGATCTGCAAATCAAGAAACAACAGAAAAAGTATGATGTAGTGATAGTAGGATCAGGAGCCGGTGGTGGCATGGCCGCTTATATTCTCGCCCATGCGGGATTAAGTGTGTGCATTATTGAGGCCGGCCCCATGTATGATCCTGTTAAAAATATCACGCAATTCAAAAACCCCTGGGATTCACCCCGTCGCGGTGCATCTACCCGCTTCCGTCCTTTTGGTGATTTTGATGCCAGCTATGGTGGCTGGAATATAGAAGGCGAACCTTACACCAAAGAGTCGGGTACACAATGGGATTGGTTTCGTTCACGCATGTTAGGTGGCCGTACCAATCACTGGGGCCGTATTTCACTTCGTTTTGGTCCAAAAGATTTCAAACGCCGCAGTATCGATGGCCTGGGCGATGACTGGCCCATCACATATGATGAGGTGAAACCGTTTTATGACCGCGTTGATAAGCTGGTAGGTATTTTTGGTACCAATGAAGGCCTGGAGAATGATCCCGATGGTATCTTCCTGCCTCCTCCCCGTCCACGCCTGCATGAGATTTTTCTGAAAAATGCCGCCACACAGGCCGGTGTGCGTGTGATTCCTTCACGGCTTTCTATTCTCACCCAGCCGCTGGCTGGCAGTCCGGAACGTGGCTCCTGCCAGTTCTGCGCCCAGTGTGGTCGTAACTGTAGTTATTATAAAGCAGATTTTTCTTCGCCCAACGTGCTTATCTATCCTGCCATGAAAACCGGTAAGATAGATGTGCTGTCTAACTGTATGGCGCGCGAAGTACTGACCGATAAAGAAGGTCTTGCCACCGGTGTGTCGTATGTGAGCAAAGATGATTTGATGGAATACCAGGTGAGCGGCCGTGTAGTGATAGTGGCAGCCAGCGCCTGCGAGTCGGCTCGTTTGCTGCTCAACAGTAAATCGCAGCGGCATCCCAATGGACTGGCCAACAGCAGCGATGTGGTGGGCAAGTACCTGCACGATTCTACCGGTGCAGCACTGGGAGGTGTATTGCCCAAACTCTTTGGCCGTAAGCGCTACAACGAAGATGGTGTGGGTGGTATGCACATCTATTCTCCCTGGTGGCTGGATAATAAAAAACTTGATTTTCCCCGGGGTTATCATATCGAATACTGGGGCGGTATGGGACAGCCAGCCTATGGGTTCAATTTTGGTGTAGAGAATCTCAATGGTAAATACGTGGTGAATGGTAAACAAAAAGAAGCCGGCGGCTATGGTGCTTCACTGAAAGAAGACTACCGCTATTTCTATGGCGCCAGTGTGGGTATGGCCGGACGTGGTGAGGCAATACCGCTGGAGAGCAACTATTGCGCGATTGATCCCAATGTGGTCGATAAATATGGCATTCCGGTACTTAAATTCAATGTGAAATGGAGTGAGCATGAGGTTAAACAGGCCAAACACATGAAGGAAACCTTCAAGGAGATCATGCACAATATGGGAGCTGTTATTACCTGGGGTGGCGATGATGATGAAAAAAATAACTGGGGACTTTCCAAACCCGGTGAGATCATTCATGAGGCCGGTACAGTACGCATGGGCAGTGATGCCAAACGTTCGGCGCTCAACAAATGGAGCCAGGCACACGATTGTAAAAATCTGTTTTGTGTGGATGGCGGTCAGTTTGTATCGCAGGCTGATAAAAACATCACGTGGACCATCCTGGCGCTTTCTATGCGTGCGAGTGAGTATATCATTGATGAAATGAAAAAGAATAATCTCTGATCGTCTTCTTCGTTATTGTACGGAGCAATGCCGGATAACCCGGTTGAATAAATAAGTATAAACAAACACTTCTACAAACAACATACTATGGATCGTCGTAAATCGCTTAAACTTCTGGCAGGTGGCGCACTGGCTACCGGCGCACTGGTAGCAGGTTGTGGTACCGGAGAAGATAAGAAAGAGGCAGCCAAATCTGCGCAGCCCGAACTGGCGCTTGACAGATATGCCGAAGAGTTGGCTTATGAAAAAGAAGTGGCGGCCAAAGACAAATTCTTTACGGCCCGCGAAATGGCCACTATTACATTGCTGGCAGATATCATCATTCCTAAAGATGAAACCAGCGGAAGTGCCAGTGACGCTAAGGTGCCCGAGTTTATAGAATTTATTGTAAAGGATATGCCGCAGCACCAGATACCCATGCGGGGTGGTTTGCGCTGGCTGGATATGCAATGCCTGCGTCAATTCGAAAAATCATTCCAGGATTGCAGCGCCGAACAACGCATTACCATGGTAGATCAGATCGCTTATCCCGAAAAAGCCAAACCCGAAATGAAACAGGGCGTCGCTTTCTTCAGCCTCATGCGCAATCTGACGGCTACCGGCTTCTATACATCCGAAATGGGTGTGAAAGACCTGGGTTATGCCGGCAATCAACCCAACCGCTGGAATGGCGTACCTGACGATGTCCTGAAACAATACAATGTAGCTTATACAGAAAAAGAGCTGAAGGAATGTGTAAAGTTTGATCAGGCATAATGCCGCGATCCGTCTCTTATTGACTAAAACACCTTTCTCTGCTATTCTTTTTTTCAGATCACCGTTCAACTTTTTCAAAAGCCTATGCCATCTTTGGCTAGGCTTTTTTCAAATACCCCATCTGCAGCAAAATAGCGGCCAGCATTACAAGGTTGGTACAGGCCAGTACCAATACAAGGTGCCAGCGGTTTTGCGGAAAATCAAAAACGGGATGCTTCAGAAAGCGGGGATTAAACAATAAACGGATAATCCGAAAGCAATTGATTAGTATCGCAGCGCTGCAGCATACGATCAGCAAAATGTCAATAACCTTTGTCATACGCATTGTTTTAGTATAAAGAGGGGTTATGCCGGGAGGACATAACCCCATTTGCAGATCAGAAACATTCATTGGCAATCTGGTAGATGGCAACTGCAGTGCCCAACCATCCTACCGCATATTTCTTTACCACAAACTTGACTACCGTCCATACGCTGCTGTACGAAAATGTACCCAATGAGTTTACCAGCTGAGTAACTCCGTAACTGGCGCCCAATACGCTGAGCGAACAACTTAACCAAGCGGGAATCTGGCTTGTTAAAATGGATTGTAGCTTCAGCTCACTAAGCGGTTTAAAGTTGTTGGCCTCATACATGGCGCAGATCAGACCAAACCAGACCGTTGCGGGATCGGCTGCATCCACTACAGGCGGACCATATTGCGGATAACGGCTGCTCAGATACTGGATTATCTTTTCGTTTTTGGCTTTGAGAAAAGCGGATACACGAACCTCATCATTGCTCTTCAAAATGCCCGGCTCACCTTCAATAACCAGGTCTATCAGTTTCTGCGGCCCGGCTACTCCCCTGCTCCAGCCTCCGGCCTTTTCGGGCAAATCCTGGGCAGCTGAGGCAATGGCAATAAGGGCGAGCAGAATGGTAAATAAAGCGGTATGAACATGTATTTTTTTCATGGCTATTCTTTTAATACTGCCTACTCTCTTCACAATTCCGGTTTTCGGCATCTCCGGATCAAGTGGCCATTTGATGAATTAAAGGTAATAGGGCATGCGGGGCATAACCATGGGAAAAAAACAGAATTTTTATGTTGTTTTTCTGCCGCTGATTCAAATAAAAAACCCTTTCCTCGCGGAAAGGGCCGTAGACCTCAGTTGGTTTTTGCCTATCTGAAACGGATTAGAATCCTTTTTTGCCATCTGTTGGTTTGGAGAGCAGGTAGCGGGTCATAAATATGCCATTGCCTCCATTGTCGCCGGGACTCAGCGTCAGCGAAGTGACTTTATCCAGCGTCCAGCCTTCGTCGGTATATGATTTGAGTGTGCTCAGGATAGCATTTTCATTTTCCCTGATATTCTTAAAATTGATGCCAGCCATACTGAAAAGATTTTCGAGACTGGATTCTTTTTGTGAACCATCGGGATTGCTTACAATCATTTTGGAACGTCCCAGTCCACCGGCCACTACCGATTCTACTGTAGTGATCTGCATATACTGCAGTTTGGCCGGAGCCTGTATACCTGGTGTATCAGCAGCCTGCTGCGCCCGGGCAATACTGGCTGTAACTAAAAAAAGGATGACAAATATTTTACGCATGGTAGTTAACATTTACAGCATAAAAATAATGTCACCCGAAGCTGTTGTAAAAGGAAGAGTGGATGAATTGAGGGAAAAGGGGGGCAAACTGAGAAATGTGCTGATGTGCTAGTGTGCTAATGTGCTAGTGTGCTAATGTGCTGATGTGCTAATGTGCTAGTGTGCTGATGTGCTAGTGTGCTGATGATAATCAGTCTGTGTATTTGAACACGCATTGATTAATATAAACCCTGAATGAGATTTATGTATTAATTAAGCACTTTCAAAACGCATCAGCACATCCGTATTCAGATCGCGAAGAATGCAGAAGATCATTAGCACATCAGCACATCAGCACATTAGCACATCGCTCTCTCACCCCACTGCCTCTTCCTTCACCTGCTTTCCATATTCTTCCATAAGTTTTTTCTGCAGCTCATATGGCATGGGTTCGTAGGCTTCAAACTGCATGCTGAATTTGGCGCGGCCCTGTGTAAGCGAACGGAGCGAAGAAGAATAACCTTCCATTTCTGCCAGTGGCACACGTGCCAGTATTTTTTGAAAATGGCCTTCACTGTCCATTCCTTCCACCATAGCCCGGCGGCTTTGCAGGTCGCCCATAACTGCGCCGGTAAGGTCATCAGGACACAGTACGCTGAGCCGGTAAACAGGTTCCATGATCAATGGATCGGCCTGTTGAAATGCCTGCCGGAAAGCCTGCAGACCGGCAATTTTGAAGGAGATATCATTGCTGTCTACGGGGTGCATTTTACCATCATATACACAAACCCTGATATCGCGGGCATAGGAACCGGTAAGCGGACCATTCTGCATTTTTTCCATAACTCCTTTGAGGATAGATGGCAGAAAGCGGGTGTCTATAGAACCGCCTACAATGCAATTGAAAAATATCAGTTTACCACCCCAGTCGAGATTGATCTCTTCGCGGCCACGTACTGAAAGGTCAGCAGGATCAGGTAAGCCTTCGTGCCAGGGTTCAATACGCAGATATACTTCTGCAAACTGGCCGGCCCCACCACTTTGCTTCTTGTGCCGGTAAGTAGCATCGGCAGCCCGCCTGATTGTTTCGCGGTAGGCAATACGGGGTTTTACAAAACGTACTTCCAGTTTATGATTGTGTTCTATTTTCCATTTGGCAACGGCGAGGTGCATATCTCCCTGGCAATGGATCAGCGTTTGTTTTAATTCCGGCGATACCTCTACAAGCAATGTGGGATCTTCTTCGCGCAGTACATGCAGGGCCTGTGACAGTTTTTCTTCTTCGCCTTTGCGCAGCGGTTCTATTGCTACTGTCATGTTTGGTGCAGGAAAAACGATCGGCTCCAGTTCATACTGCTGGCCCCGGGCATGCAGTGTATTGTTGACATGCGTATTCCTGAGTTTGAGCGTGGCACCTATGTCTCCGGCTACCAGTTCGTTGACGGCAGTTCGCTTATTGCCTTCGAGCAAAAACAGCTGACTGAGTTTTTCAATGACACCGGTGGTTTCATTTTCGAGCTCCATGCCGCTTTTGATCGTACCGGAGTAAACTTTAAAGAAAGAAAGTTCACCGATATGCGGTTCACTCAGTGTTTTATAGATAAAAATACAGGCAGGTCCGGTAGCATCACAGGGCAGTAAGGCTCCTTTCCTGGTGCGCTGAGCGGGCATTTCGTTGGCGCTCGGACATACATTGTCGATAAAGCCCATCAGTCGGCCGCTACCCATATTGCGTTCGGCACTAAGGCAGAAAAGCGGGAACAGATCATGCCGGATCATGGCTTTTTTTAAACCGTTTTTCATATCATCTTCATCGAGCTCACCCTGTTCAAAATATTTTTCCATGAGGCTTTCATCATTGCTGGCTACAGCTTCTACCAGTTCTTTATGCAGTTCATCTGCTTTGGCCCGCTCTTCGTCCGGTATGGGAAGCTTCTGTGGTTTGCCACCACTATCGGTGAATTTATAGAGGGTCATGCGGAGTACATCGACAATTTCATGAAAGCCGGCACCGGTCTGGCGCGGGTACTGTACCACTACCACCTTACTGCCGAAATGCGCTTTGGCTTCACGGACGGTCTTATCAAAGTCGGCATTGTCGTCATCCAGTTTATTGACGGCAAAGATCATGGGTGTTTTAAACTTTTCTGTGTACTCCCAGATGATATCGGTACCTACTTCGACCCCCATTACGGCATTGAGCAGCATAATGCCGGTATCTCCTACACGGAGAGCAGAGATTACTTCGCCGGCAAAGTCATCATAACCGGGTGTGTCGAGAATATTGATTTTATAACCGCGCCAGCGCGTATGAAGCAGTTTGCTGAAAATAGAATTGCCTCGCTCCTGCTCCAGTTCATGATAATCGCCGGTAGTATTTCTCTCGGCAATATGACCACGGCGGTTGATGATGCCTGCTTCATAGAGCATACATTCCGCCAAACTGGTCTTGCCGGCGCCGGCATGGCCCAGCAAGACAATGTTTTTTACATGTGAGGTATCAAACTCTGCCATAAAAAAAAGTTTTAGGTGAGCAATCGGTTAGATACGGGTACACGAATGGCAAGCACAAAAGCCTGGCCATGCGGCCCGGCACAGATGATGCTGCTAAAAAATAAGTACTGAAGTACTAAGGCGTATTGCGGAGAAATGAATTGAATTCCTGTCGCAGTTCACCTAATGTTGCATCCAGTCGCTGATACTGATCATAGAGATCTTCGTGCATAGCCATTGTTTCTTCACGCAACTGACCTTTGTGAGTGGCTTTTTCCATGTCCATCATACGGCAGTGCGTTTTGATAGCCTGTTTGAGATCGTGAATGTTGATGAGCTGAATGTGAAACTGATTCTGGAGATGCTCTACGTCCTGGAGCTGGTGTTTGGAGAGAGGGAGAAGGGCTGATTCCTGGAGTTTGCTTTTGTCGCGGGTAAATTCTTCCCGAAGCTGACGAAGTGCATCCCTCCAGGTACTGCACTCCTCTGTGAGCTGTGCGATTTCAACCTGAACCATGGGTTTAAAATTTAAGAGTGAAGAATGTTGTTTACTCTTTTTTCCCGGGTGTTGGATGGTACTCCTAATTTAAAACTCTTTTCCCGGAAATAAATGCATTTTTTCTGCACATTCTTCTGCAACAAAGAAAGCCACCGCAGGTGCGATGGCTTCTTTATACGACTGTCTGAGCTATGTTAATGACGGGTTCTTACCCGTGTACGTTTTGTTTTTACTTTGCCTTTGGGACCTTTAACGGTTGTGGTAGTGCGCGTTGCGGAATTACCGCGCGGTCCGGTGACGGTAGTTTGCCGGCGGGTTACCCGATAATTCTGTACACTGGCCTGGTGCCTGGTACGAACGGTTACAGAGCTGACACGTACGGGAGCATATATGCTGTGAGCTCTTACTACCCGGCGGGTATGTACCACTACAAAAGGACGGTAATAACGGGCCCGCAGCGGATAATACGCATGCCAGGTAAGTGGCCGCCAGGGACGCCACCAGCCGGGATAATGGCGCCAGTACCAGGGCGAAACCCATGGACGATAAGCCGGTGCATATACAAACCGTACCGAGGGCCAGAACCATACATTGACAACGAGCCGGCGGGTACCAAATTCATATTCAGGATAAGACGGACCGCCAGCCAGCGATGCTTCGGCCGGGGAAAGAAAAGCAGCATCTTCGCTTCCGCCATCGGGTTCGATCACCACATTTTCACCATAAATATCTTCATCACCTATAATCTGTATTACAGCCGAGGTATCGCCGGTACGTTCCAGCTCAATCACCGCTATATCCTGGCTTTCCGTTTCAGATATGGGTACCTGTAAAACAAATACATGTACATCGCCATTGGCCCGATCCTGTACACGTACATAATCTGTTTCACCGTCTCCGTTAAGGTCAAGATTATTGACCCCGTTTGAAGAGCTGTTGATGCGTTTCTCAAAATCTTCGATGCCCGAAGATTGCTGAAACATGGCCAGTGCGCCCTGAAGGCTGAACTGGTCGCCAGGCAGACCTGTGCTGTCTATTCCCGAAACGGAGGCAGACTGCCGGGCACTGGCAGAACCGATACCGGCCAGCAACAGAAGAGCCAGCAGGCGTAAGGAAAGAGTAAATTGCATAATAGATGTATTAGGGTTTGGAAGCTAGGTGCTTATATATCGCTTTACTCTGACTTTTGCAGAAGCTGAAGGTTTACTGGCAGGTGCACTTATTTTTAAAAAGAAATGATTTGACCGGTTGCTCCCTCCTATTGCTGCCACATTCTGTGTAAATTGCACCTCCCCCATGATTCCACAGGAAACGATACAACAGATTCTGAGCCGCATTGATATTATTGAAATCATTGGCGGATTCGTAAAACTCAAAAGAAGAGGTTCCAACTATCTGGGCAACTGCCCTTTTCATAACGAGAAGACGCCGTCTTTTACCGTTTCGCCCACCAAGGAAATCTATAAATGTTTTGGATGTGGTAAGAGCGGTAATACCATCAGCTTCCTGATGGAACATGAGAAATACAGTTATGTAGATGCATTGAAATGGCTGGCACAGAAGTATGGAATAGAAATCCAGGAAACATTTGTGAGTGATGAGCAGCGCCAGCAGTACCAGACTGCAGACAGCCTGTATATCATCAACAGTTTTGCCCAGCAATTTTTTACCCGCTCACTTTTTGAAACCGAAGAGGGACAGGATATCGGCCTTGCCTATTTTAAAGAGCGTGGTTTCAGGGAAGAGATCATTCGCAAATTTCAATTGGGTTATTCACCCGAAAAGCGTGATGCTTTTACGCGCGAGGCGCTTGCCAAACAGTATAACTCCGAATTGCTGGTAAAGTCAGGCCTTGTAGCCAACCGCAACGATCAGCTGATGGATAATTACCGGGGGCGTGTCATCTTTCCGGTACATAATCATAGTGGAAAAATTTTAGGATTCGGCGCCCGTATTCTCAAAAGTAATGATCGGGCACCCAAGTATATCAATACACCCGAGAATGAGATCTATGTAAAAAGTAAAATTCTTTATGGATCTTATTTTGCCCGCACAGCCATTGATAAGGCCGATGAATGTCTGCTGGTAGAAGGATATACGGATGTATTGTCGCTGCACCAGGCCGGTATCGAAAACGTAGTAGCATCCGGCGGCACATCGCTTACCATTGATCAGCTAAGGCTGGTAAGAAAATATACCAATAACCTGACGATCATTTATGATGGTGACGCAGCTGGTATAAAAGCGGCCCTGCGCGGGCTTGATATGGCACTTGAAGAAGGCCTGCAGGTAAAACTGGTGTTAATTCCGGATAAGGAAGATCCTGACAGCTACGTCAACAAAGTAGGTGCTGCAGCTTTCAGGGAGTTTGTACAGCGCAACAAAAAAGACTTTATCCTTTTTCAGCTGGAGGTAGCCCTGCGCGATACGGAGGGCGACAGTTCGCGCAAAGCCGATGTAGTAAACCAGGTGGCAGAAACGATTTCAAAAATCAATAAGGCCGAAGACTTTACCCGGCAGCAGGATTATATTAAGCAATGCGCGGAAATACTGCGTATTGATGAAAGTGGTCTGCATGCACTGGTCAACAAGTTTATCCGTGACCGTATTGCCACACTGGAGCGTAAACTGCCTTTTGAGGAGGCGCAGCAGCATGCTGATAATGCACGCCAGGCAGAGGCCCATAATTATGATGAGTCTACTTTCAACCTCTTATTTAAAGATGAACTGCAGGAACGGGAAGTAGCGCGTGTACTGCTTGAGTACGGGTTGCTCCGCTGGGACGATAGCAAAAAGATAGCCGATTATATTTTTGAGGAAATGGTGGATGAAAGCCTGATGGATAATCAGGATATCGTGCAGCTTATTGCGGCATTCAGGGAACTTTTGCAGCGTGATCCGGCCAATGCAGGGAAAAGTTATTTTATCTATCATCCCGATACCCGTCTCAGTGCGCTGGCAGTTTCGCTGCTCAATTTTCCCTACGAAGAAAGTGAACACTGGAAGCGTGAATACAGCCAGTCTACCGGTTACCAGCAGGAATTGTTTAAGCAAAGTTATGAAGACTTTATCCGCACACTGGCCAAAGGGAATGATGAAGAGCTGATGCGTTTTTCGAAGATGGGCGAAGACCGTACACCGGAAATGGTTGTATCGGCCGTAAATTACCTGAAGCTGCGAAAGGTGAAACGTATGCTGCTCGAAAATCAGCTCGACATGGAAAAAGAGCATACCGAAGAAGAATATGCCATGCTGCATCAGACGCATGAGCATCTTAAAAAAATGGAGATAGAGCTTACCCGGCAAATGGGTACGGTTATTATCCGTTAATCCTTCGCTCCTTCTGTTGCTGCCAGCAGCATATCGCTGTAGGATACCTGAATAAGATCTTCGTTGCGGATACCCAGTTGCTGCATATAATGCCGGCATTGCTCCAGGAGTTCCGGCTGACCGAGCCCCGCTCCTGTTCCAATATTGCCGGCTTCTATTTCCATAAATGATCCCAGACCCGGTACTTCATCGATATGGAATTTCACATTGCCGATAAAGTAGATCTCTCTTTTTTTCTGTACGATTACTTTTATGCCGAGTGATGCGGCGAGTGCGGTTTTTAAACCTGCGGCATCGGGCACTTTTACCAGTTTGAAATCGGAGTTTTTGGGCCCGGCCTGGTTGGGGCGGTTGTACTGGATCAGGTTGTTTTCGATGCGCCCTTCGCGCAGTTTAAGGCGTCCATTCGGTACCTGGAAATAAGTATCTGTCTGCTCATCCACTCCTTTGAATTCGGCTTGTTGTGCGAGCAGGTAATGGCGGATAGCGGCCGGGTCGGTGCAGCGGGCTTTTATTTCAACGTTCAAAAAAGACATAGAGGTCTTAATAGAAAGGAAAAGGTTTGCCGGTTACCGGCAAACCTTCAATACATTTTACGGGTAAGAGCCTTTATTCTGCCATGGCTGCTGCCTGGCGTTTACGGCCTACGGGTGCGTCTTCTGTACGGATGTTTTCACCTTTTACAAAACGCATGGCGCTCCATACATGATCGAGCTCAATACGTTCAATACTTTCATAGCCTTCGCAGGTGAGGCGATTCCAACTGCATTCCCGGTTGAGGTCGGTAACGATTTTGGAAGTGGCTTTCGGATAGGCTACCCAGAATTTCGATTCACCTTTCAGCGAAGGCATTACATCCTTCAGAATCCCGTTGAGCTGATTTTCATTTACGGCGAAAACCAGGGCAAAATCAATCTTCCGGTTCTTTAAAAGCGGAGTCATGTTTTTGGCGAAGGATAATTTGCTGAATTGTTTCTCGATGCTGGAGGGTAGACCCTGAATTAGAAGATTTTTTTCGTCTGTCAGTTGTAACTTCTCAAATACTGTTGTTGACATACTTTAAAACGATTTAAAGGGTTTCTGACAAAGACAGTCGGGTTCAGTGGTGCTGATTGTCAGAGTTCTCATTAGCAGGGAGTGCAAAGATACGCTTATTTACCGGGAATCATACCCTTTATATAAAGAAAATCCCGTCCAGACTGCATTTGAACGGGATTTACATATAAATATCAAGTGTAGTTATTTGCTGCCAACGGGCTTATAGACTTTCAGTGCTTCGGGCATAAATTTTTCCAGTTGTTCTTTACGACGACCTTCCGAAGGGTGTGTGCTTAAGAATTCTGGTGGTTTCTGGTCGCCGCCGGCTTTTTCCATCCTGTCCCACAGCGCTATGGCTTCCTGCGGGTTATAGCCGGCCATAGCAGTAAAAAGCAGACCATAACGGTCGGCTTCCAGCTCATGTTTGCGGGAAAAAGGCAGCACGCCCAGTACGTTTGAACCAACCCCATAAGCGGTCATAAACAGGTTTTGGGTGGCTGCGGGCTTATTGGCCAGCGCCACACTAAGGGCCGCTCCCAATCCCTGCTGGGCCATACCCTGGCTCATACGCTGATTGCCGTGTTGCAACAGGGCATGACAGACTTCATGGCCCATTACTGCCGCCAGTGCTGCTTCATTCTGTGTTATCGGCAGTAAACCGGTATATACTACAATTTTTCCGCCGGGCATACACCAGGCATTTACGGCAGGATCATTAACCAGGTTATATTCCCATTTAAAACCACTCAGTTGGTCGGCCATTCCTTTTTCCTTATAATACGATTCCACCGCTGCAGTGATGCGCTGACCAACCCGGCGTACCATTTCGGCATCTTTACTGCCGGTTGTGGCCACTACTTTATTGGAAGAAAGGAATTGCTGATATTCTGTAGTTGCCATGGATTGCAATTGCGATTCGGGCAACAGGGTAAACTGGCTTTTACCAGTCAGTGCATTACGGGAGCAGGCTACCAGCAAGGCAGCAGCTGCAAATACGGTTAAAATAGCTCGGGTCATGGTTATGCATTTGTGATACAGAGAATCCAATCATTGTACCAGATTTGGTACAATGTGTTTTTACATTCAGAAAGTTAAGACATTTTTTGTGCCTTATTGGTTGTGTGAGAGGTCAGAATTTTCGCGGCGGCGCTGACGGCGACGATCGCGGTGTTTCAGAATAGGCACCTTACTTTCACTGCCACGCAGCAGGCGTCCTATATTTTTCTGGTGTGTGAGTACAACCATCAGCGCTACTGCAATGGCAAAGACGCGGTAGGCATGGTTATCGACATTAAAGACAACCAGTATAAAAATCGGGAAGGCCACACTGGCCAGAATAGAACTCAGCGATACGAAGCGTGTCAGATATAACACGAGCAGAAATACTCCGGAGCAGCTAAGCGCTGTCCAGGGCGAGATGCCCACTACGAGTCCGAAAAGAGTGGCCACACCTTTTCCTCCTCTGAAATCGGCCCAGATAGGAAATATATGACCCACCACGGCAGCAAGCCCCAGTCCTACCTGCAGGTTTACAAAACGAATATCACTATCTGCATAATCGGGCAGTAACAGCGCCAGCTTTACAGCAACCATGCCTTTGAGCATATCTGTTACCATCACGATGGTTCCCCATTTGGGACCCAGTACGCGATAGGTATTGGTAGCACCGGCATTGCCGCTACCATATTCACGGATGTCAATATTGAAAAAGTGACGGCTTACCCATACAGAAGTGGGAACGCTGCCAATCAGGTAAGCCAGAACTATGAGCAATAGTTCGTTCATAGAACCTTGGGGTTGAAGTTGAGCAACGAAAATACGGAAAATCTGGAATCCGGGTAACGATTTATTAACATTGCCCGGAGCGCCCTTCTTACGAAAAGCTAATACACAGCCAGTTATCCTTTTCGGAGCGGGCAGTGGGCTGCAGGCCGTGAATGGCGGCAGCCATGTTGATATCGGCTTCATCGGCCAGCAACAGGCCGCTTACCAGCAGCTGACCGCCGGGCTTCAGCGCCTGTTTCAGCTTTTGCAGCTGATCGAGGATGATATGTTTATTGATGTTGGCCAGAATAATGTCGTAGAGCGCCTCACCAGTTACTACATCGGCCAGCTCAATCTGCACGCTGCCGGCGTTGTTGCGCACAAGATTTTCCTGTGCATTTTCAATAGACCAGGAATCGTTATCTATTCCCTTTACTGTCTCCGCGCCCAGCCGGTGAGCCAGTATGGCCAGTACGCCGGTACCTGTGCCGAAATCGAGCACATGGGTATGCTGCCAGGAAATAGCCCGCATGTGTCGTATCATCAGAAACGTAGTGGCGTGATGACCGGTGCCAAAACTCATCTTGGGAGTGATCACCAGTTCATGCATCACAGAAGCTACCGGTGCATGAAAGTCGGCACGGATAGCTACAAAATCATCCACCTGTACCGGTTGAAAACTGGATTCCCAAAGCTGGTTCCAGTTAGTTTCTTCAATTGTTTTGCTGCTCCACGACAACTGCCACTCGCCGGCCAGTTGTTTCAGCATTTCGCTGTTGAACGCATCGGCGGGAATGAAGGCATGCAGGCTGTTTTCATTTTCTTCAAAGCCGGTAAATCCCTGTTCACTGAGCAGGGCAATCAGCAGATCCGACTGTTCGGGATTCACCTGTTCAAATATGATCTCTATGTACGTAGCCATAATTTAAGAAATAAAAAATAACCCCACTGTTGCAGCGGGGTTAGTATGTTTTGTTAATCAGGATCAGTTTTACTCTTCGTTTTGCGGCTGATCATTCTGGCGGGGACCCTGTGGGCGACCACCACCCTGCTGCTCCTGTCCTTCACGGGGACGGGGTTCAGGTTTTGGGATCAGTGCTTTACGTGAAAGCTTGAATTTGCCTGACTTAGGATCAGTACCTATCAATTTTACTTTAAATGTATCACCTTCTTTTACCACACCATCGAGGGTTTCGAGGCGTTTCCAGCTGATTTCGCTGATATGTACCAGTCCCTGTTTGCCGGGGAGGAATTCAACGAAGGCGCCAAAAGGCATAACAGATTTTACTACCGAGTCGTAAACTTCACCAACCTGTGGTACAGCGGTGATGCCGCGGATCCAGGCTACTGCGCGATCCACACCTTCTTTGGCTACGCCGAAGATGCTTACTTCGCCACGGTTGTTTATTTCTTCGATATTGATTGTAGTACCTGTTTCGCGTTGCATTTCCTGGATCACTTTACCACCAGGTCCGATTACTGCACCAATGAACTCGCGGTCGATAAACAGTTTTATCATGCGCGGTGCATGTGGTTTCACATCTTCGCGGGCTTTATCAATACACTGGTACATGGCATCCAGGATATGAAGACGACCGTTGCGGGCCTGCTCCAGCGCCTGTTTCATTACTTCCATGCGCAGTCCGTCTACTTTGATGTCCATCTGCACACCGCAGATGCCTTCGCGTGTACCGGTTACTTTAAAGTCCATATCACCGAGGTGATCTTCGTCGCCCAGAATATCTGTGAGTACCGCAAATTTGTCGTCTTTGGTGATGAGGCCCATGGCCACACCCGAAACGTGTTTGGGAAGGGGTACGCCTGCATCCATCAGGGCCAGCGAGCCAGCACATACGGTGGCCATAGACGATGAACCGTTTGACTCGAGGATATCACTTACCACGCGAACGGTGTAAGGGAAATCGCCGGTGGGCATCATCTGTTTGAGTGAACGCATGGCCAGGTTGCCGTGACCTACTTCGCGGCGGCTTTGACCGCGCATCATTTTTACTTCACCTGTGCTGAAGGGAGGGAAATTATAGTGCAGGAAGAATTTGGAATCGTAACTGTGAGCCGCACTTTCTACCAGCAGATCATCTAAAGCAGTACCTAAAGTAACTGTTGTAAGAGATTGGGTTTCACCTCTTGTGAAAAGAGAGGCGCCGTGTGGAGAAGGCAGTACATCTACTTCCATATCCAGGGGGCGCACCTGGTCAAGGCTACGTCCGTCGAGGCGTACACGCTCATCGAGGATCATGTCGCGGACTACATCGTACTGCAGTTCGGCGTAATAGTTAACCGCCATCTTTTTAGTGCTGTCGGCCAGTTCTTCACCTTCTGCGAGACCCTGTTTCAGAAACTCTACCAGTTCATCTTTGATAGCGCTGAAGCGGTCGCTGCGGTCGTGTTTGGGGAGAGCTGCTTTGGCAACTTCGTATACTTTTTGTTTGGCGAAGCCGTATACTTTTTCTTTCAGAGCTTCGTCGGTAGCAGGTTTTGTGTAATCGCGTTTGCCCTGTACACCAGCCAGGCTGCGCAGTTCTTCCTGGGCTTTGATCTGGATCCGGATGGCATCATGTGCCAGTTCCAGTACTTTGATCAGGTCATCTTCGCTGCATTCGTGAGCTTCACCTTCCACCATCATCAGGTTCTTTTCGGTGGCAGCTACGATGAATTCGAGGTCTGACTGTTCCAGTTGTGAGCGGGTTGGGTTGATGATGTATTCACCATTTACCCGGCCTACACGTACTTCTGAAATGATTTCTTTGATGGGAATATCTGAAACGGCGAGAGCAGCAGATGCAGCCAGGCAGGCCATTGCATCGGGCAGGATCTCTGCATCGGAAGAGATCAGCGACACGAGTACCTGTACTTCGCAGTAATAATCTTCAGGAAACAAGGGACGCAGCGCACGGTCGATCAGGCGGCTGGTCAGGATTTCATAATCGTTGAGACGGGCTTCACGTTTGAAGAATGAACCCGGAATACGGCCGGCAGCCGCAAATTTTTCCTGGTAATCTACCGTGAGGGGAAAGAAACTCTGTCCTTCCTTGGGCTCTTTGGTAGCTACCACTGTGGCAAGAATCATGCAATTACCTATAGAGACAGTAACGGCACCATCAGCCTGGCGGGCGAGGCGACCTGTTTCGATCGTCACCATGCGTCCGCCGCCCATATCAAAGGTCTTGCGTATTGGTTGTTGTAACATAATTGATGGAATTAGTAATTAGTAAAAGGTAACAAAAAGTCAGAAAATCCTGCTGCTGCACCAATGGAAAAGCTTCGTTTGGGAGCCGGCCTTGTTTGAAAACCGGTGAAGTCCAAAAACAGTTATTCCCAACGTCTCTGCAGAGGTTGGGAATAATCAATTATATGGATCCGCAAGAATTGATCTTTTTTGCGAAACTGCAGCATAATAGACCATCCCACTACTGCAAGGATGCAGTGGAGGAGGTTTATTTTCTGATTCCGAGTTTCTCGATCAATTGGCGATAACCGGTCAGGTTATGCTTTTGCATGTAGTTGAGCAGGCGCTTGCGCTTACCAACCAGTTGCATGAGTCCGCGGTGAGTGGAGAAATCTTTCTTGTTAACCTGCAGATGGGCGCTGATCTGGCTGATTCTTTCAGTCAGTTGAGCAATCTGGCCTTCAATAGAACCAGTATTAGTGGCACTACCACCAAATTCAGCGAAGATCTTGCTTGTTTTTTCTTTTGTAAGAGGCATCTTTGTTTTGTTTAAGAAGTCATCCGATTTTTTTCCTATAATATTTTGTGGCGGCAAAGGTAAGGCAACCTGCCCGAATCGCAAAGAATACCTGGCAAAATTAGGGGCTCAACCCTTTCTTCTATCTCCCTGACGGTTAATTTTGTGGAATGGAACTATCCCAAGACACGCGCAATATTCTGGGGCTCCGGCTTCCCACCGATCCACGCTGGGTCGATCTGGCTGGTAAGTCGTTGGAAGACATACTCACAGACCATGCTTATTGCGAGCAGAAAGCGGCTACATCCTGCATCAGCCTCATACAGCGGTATAGCGACCGGGAGAAGCTGGTCACCGAACTGGCGCCGATTGTAACGGAGGAATGGGGACATTTCAGGCTCGTACTGGCCGAACTGCATAAACGCGGCCTCAGACTGGGACGCCAGCGTAAAGATGAATATGTAAATCAACTACTTGATTTTCAGCAAAAAGGAGGTAGTGTGGAGGATCGTTTGCTCGATCAGTTGCTGACCATGGCCCTCATCGAGGCACGAAGCTGTGAACGCTTCAAACGCCTGAGCGAAGGGCTGGATGATGCTTACCTGCGCCAGTTTTACCGCCGTTTTATGGAAAGTGAGGCCGGCCATTACACCCTTTTCCTGGAGCTGGCAGAGACCTATCTGGATAAAAATAAGGTGCGCAGGCGCTGGGAAGAATGGTTACAATACGAAGCGGCTGTTATCGAAAAGCTGGACGTTCGCGGCGACAGGATGCATTGATCCGCTCCTCAGCCTGCTACCGCATGCACACCATCGCCAATACCGGCGGGTACAATAGCGCAGGGATAACCGATTCTTTTTTCGTAAAACGGAACCAGCTGACTGGCAAACTCATCGACTGCATCCTTTTCAACCAGGGCAATAGCGCAGCCGCCAAACCCCGCTCCCGTCATACGGGCGCCAATGCAGGCGGTAAAACCGGCTGCAAACTCAACAATACAATCCAGTTCGCTGCCAGATACTTCATAATCTTTCTGCAGTGAGTCATGCGATGCCCACAGCAATTGTCCGAAAGCCTTTATTTCTCCGGCCTTCAATGCATCAGCAGCTTTATATACGCGGTCATTTTCGGTTACCACATGCCGGGTTCTGCGCAGCAGCACCTCATCGGTGATCAGGTGTTGAAGGGCATCGAACTGTGCCGGCGTCAATTCGCAGAGGTTGGAGATGTCTGTATGCTGTTTCATCAGTGATAAAACCTGCTGGCACTGGGCAAAGCGCTCGTTGTATTTTGATTCGATCAGCTTGCGGTCTTTGCGCGAATTGATAATTACCAGGCGATAGTCGCCCAGGTCGACCGGGATATAACTGCAGGCCAGGCTATCGCAATCGAGCAGCATGGCATTACCAGCTCTTCCATTGGCTACGGCAAACTGATCCATAATGCCGCAGTTCATACCCATGAAATGATTTTCGACGTGTTTGGCTTCCACGGCCAGCCCCGGTCTGTCAACGGGTAGTGTCTTGCTATGACGTATGGCATAACCCATCAGCACTTCGATGGAAGCCGAAGAAGAAAGACCTGAACCGATGGGCAGGTCGCCGGCAAAAAGCATATCGGCGCCACCCATATGTATACCGGCACGCGCCGCACTGTCAATCATCCCGAGCGGATAATTGAACCAGGCGGTGCCCTGTTTGGAGTATGCAGGCTGAACGGGGATAACTGCCGCTTCAGGGAAATCCATGCCCTGTATGTGCAATTCGTTATTGTTGTTGCTGCCAATAGCCAGCCAGGTGCCGCGCGTAATGGCTGCGGGCATCACCTTACCACCATTATAATCGATATGTTCGCCAATCAGGTTTACACGACCGGGACAGAAATAAACGGTTTCGGGATCTTTATGGAAACGGTTGCGGAATTCTTTTCGCAGGGAAACTTCATTCATCGGGATTATCCTATTTTTAATTCATGGATTTATTAACACAGAAACGAGTTCTTATTTCTTCGGCCGGTGAAGATATTTATTTGTTTACGTTATGCAATGCAAATGGTACAGAAGTATGCATAACTAATTACGGAGCTATCATCACGGCTTTTCGCATACGTATGCGTAATGGTTCTGTAAACGATATTGTGCTGGGGTTTGATGATGTGGAGAGTTATTTTTCTCCTGCTTACCTGTCAGCCTATCCTTACCTGGGTGCGGTTATCGGCCGTTACGGCAATCGTATAGGGCATGGCATATTTACGCTCGATGGAAAAACATATGAACTGGCCCGCAATAATGCCAACGATCATTTGCATGGCGGACTGGAAGGGTTTGATAAAAAAATATGGAGGCTTACAGGGTCTGGCAGTACGCCTCATGCCTGGGTCGAATTATCCTACAGCAGTCCGGATGGTGAAGAAGGCTATCCCGGTACACTCCATACAAGTATACGTTTTGAGCTGAATGCTGCCAATGAACTCAGCTACGCTTTTACGGCCACCTGCGATGCGCCTACTATTGTCAACCTCACGCATCATAGTTATTTCAACCTCAACGGTGGGCGGGGTACAGTAGCCGATTACAAATTGCAGATTGCGGCCTCGTACTGGCTGCAGCAGAACGATAATTTTGTAACAACAGGCCGGTTACTGCCTGTGGCAGATACTCCGCTTGATTTTCGTACTCCGCATCGTGTGGGTGAGCGCTGGGATCCGGAGCATGGCTATGATCAGAGCTTTGTGCTGGATGAAGCGGTGGCCGTGCCGGCAGCTGTGGAGAGCGAAGAGTCGGGCATAAGGCTGGAAGTGTATACTACAGAACCGGTGGTGCATTTGTATACCGCCCGCTGGCTTGGCCCGCTCACAGGTAAGGGCGGCCAGGTATACGGATCCAGCAGTGCGCTTTGCCTGGAGACACAAAAACATCCCAACGCCATTAATGTGCCTCATTTTCCCAATACCATTTTACGCCCGGGCGAAACCTATCATACCCGCACCACCTACCGGGTGTTGGAGATGCCGGAAAAATAATTGAGCTCTTCCTGCAGGTTGAGGTACGGATGCTGTGCCTGCAGCTGGCGGGTCTTTTCGTAGTGATTGTGCAGAAACTGCTGATGGGCCTGTGTGTCCGGCTGAAAAGCCCTGTGCCGCCGGGCAATCACCAGCTTACGTACTTCTTCCATCACCCCACGGGTGGCCGGATCAATACAGGAACCGGTAAAATGTTCCATCACAAAACCTGTTGCCTGGTAATTGGGATGCGCCATATCCACATCGTAAAAGCGGTAATCGCGTAATACATCAATCACCAGCTCGTACGCCGGAAAGTAATGCAGCCGCTCAAACTTATGGACCATATGATGTACCGCCTCTATGAGCCTGGCTTTGCTACGGTTGTTGTCTACAACACCGTCTCGCAGATGCCTTACGGGGCTGATGGTAAAAAGAATCCGGAGTTTCGGATTAAAATGCATGAGCTGATGATAACAATTGTCGAGCAGTGTAATGGTCTCTTCAATTTCGAGCAGATGTTTGGTAAACCATTGGGCCGGTGCCCGGTGGCAGTTGGCAACACCCGGTGCAAAACTGCCATGCAATAAAGCACCATCTGCAGTAACCCTGCCCTGTGCCTCAGTTGTGAGGCGGTAGGAAAAAGAAGAACCGAGCGTGATGATAATCCAGCTGGCCTCTTTTAAAAACTGATGCGCTTCGCGCTGCGAGGCATTGATGGCATCCAGTGCAGCCTGCGGATCAATATGTGAGAAACGGCTGTGGTGATCCCAGCTATGCCAGACCTCATTCAGCAAAAAAAGATCATCGCGGGTATATTCTTTTTGCTGCACATAACTGATAAGGCTCTTGCATACACTGGCAGGATCAAACAGGATACCATGCGGATTCTGTAATACTGTAAACTTATGATCGGTCAGCGACTGACCGATATGTTCCGTAAAACACGACCCTGTCAGCAATATTTTGTCGCGGTAACTGATTGGTTCCGGTAATGGTTTTATAGCTATCGGGGTCATGAATTCCATATCAGTACAGTTGCAGTAAAGGCGATTAGTTAAAAATGCGATTGGCCAGTATCAGGCTCTCGTTTAGGGCAGCCTGGTTAAGTGCCGGCAACCTGTTTTGCTGAGTAAGCCAGCCGATCATTTTCTCTGTATCCATATTACCTACCAGCTCATCGTTGGCCATGGGGCACCCTCCTACTCCTTTGAGTGCTCCGTCGAAGCGCATACAGCCTGCCTGCAGCGCTGCTTCCATTTTACTGCGCCAGTTGTCGGGTGTGGAATGCAGGTGCACGCCTATTTCGATATGGGGTAATGATGTAATGAGATGCCGGGTCATGGTATATACCTGGTCAGCAGTAGCAAGCCCCACTGTATCGGCCAGCGACAAAATGCGGATATCGTTTTTCAATAATGCCTCTACCCATTCCGACACTATTTCTTCGTTGTAAGGATCACCATATGGATTGCCAAAGCCCATGGATAAATAAACCACCAGTTGTTTATTGTGACGTATACATAAATGCTGAATGGCTTCTACACGTGCCAGCGACTCTTCGGGTGTCGAGTTGGTATTACGTTGCTGAAATGTAGGGGATACGGAGAAAGGAAACCCGAGATAACTGACCTGGTCGTATTGAACTGCTTCAGCTGCGCCCCGCTCATTGGCTACAATAACCAGCAGTTTGGTACCTGTTGCATCCATATCCAGCTGGTCTAATACTGCTGCCGTGTCAGCCATTTGGGGAATGGCTTTGGGTGATACAAAACTGCCGCAATCAAGTGTATCAAACCCTACCTGCAGCAATGTATTGAGGTATTCCACTTTCTGCGTGGTTGGAATAAATGTTTTCCAGCCCTGCATAGCGTCTCGCGGACATTCAATCAGCTTGATGTTTTTGTCGGACATGGGGCAAAGGTAGAGAAAAGGTATAAAGGGTATAAAGGGTATAAAGAGTTTAAAACGTTTAAAGGGTGAAATAGATATAGTTCTTTCTCTTTATACACTTTAAACCCTTTAAACTCTTTATACCCTTTAAACTCTTTATACCCTTTATAACTTATCTCAATTGCTCAACCTTTTCTCTCAACGCATTAAAAAACCTGTTGCGTTCTTTTTCGCCCGAGTGGCTGATGAGTATCGAGCGGCTCAGTAATGTCTGGAATGTATCGAATACATTGGTGGTAAACCGTTCATCGCGCGTGGTGAGATAGCGAAGTACGCTATAGGATACTGCGGCCAGCTGCGTGTTGTTGAGTTTAAGCAAGAGTGTATTGCTGCCCAGGATCAGTTCATTTACATAAAAGTCCATCGTCTGCTGCTGTGCGGTTTCTCCGTGTCCGGGCATGAATTTGCGGCCATATGCGGTCTGGCTTTGCAAATGATCAAGCATCAGCTGAAAAGAGGTGATGACGGCAGCAAGGTCTGCCTGCCGGCGAAACATACCTGCATCGCGGTAATAGGCAATCTGGTTGATCGTACTGTTGATACTTTCCAGGTTCCACAATTCAACAGATGGCATGCGGTTGTATTCCTGTAAAATTTGCTGCCCCAGTTCAAAGCAGTCGGTATAGGGAAACTCTTCGATCGAAAACTGTTTGTTGACCAGCCCGGGAGCGTTATTGATGGCTTTTTCCCAGAAGAAACTTTTAAACGAAGCCATTTCGGGAAAAAGATAAAAATACCAGACAGGAATATCCTTACAGAGATAATGCAGCCGGCGTTCGGTAAACGAATTGAAGTAACGGACCTGGCTTAATAAACCGCGCATATAATCGGCATGGCTGAGCGGACCGGCTGTTAATTCCGGTGCTTCAAAAAGAACAGAGTCGGATCCCAACTGTAACAATTGGTCGATCGACAAACGGTAGTGTTTGCAGATCAGTTGCAGTTCCTGCAGGGCCAGCGGCTTCTCGCCCCGTATGCGCCGGTAAACACTATCGGCACTCAGATCCAGTAATTCGCAAAGCTGATCTACCAGGGAAATATGAGGGGGCAATTGTTCGCGCAGGTGCTGAAACAGTTGCTGCTGGAGGTTAATTGATTCCATAAGAATGAAAATTACGGGAAACCCGTAATGATGTAAAATAAATAATTGATTTTCCGTACAGGTAAACCAGATCGGCTGATTTTTTACTGATTTTCCAGATTGCGCTGATCATTGAAGGCGTATTTACGGGACTTTGCCGGTAGCGGGAAGAGACACGCAGAACCTCATTAGGCAAGGCTCCGGCCAGCCGGTAGGTTTGCTGTGTAAAGCCACTGTAGTGTAACCAACAGGCCGGTTAAGGTAAATCTGCTCCTGTTGTTGTACAGCCCGGGGCATACCAGCGGCCCGGGCAACCGGAAGCTTTACTGAAGCCGGGACCGGGAGGTAAGAAAAACATCGGAAGTTAAAACCAGGATTATTTAAATAAACACAACCTTTTCTTTCAACGAAACAAAGTAAACAAATGAAAGTGTCCGTTATTTTAACAACAGTAACTGCTTTATTGCTAACTATTCAATCGCAGGCCCAGCCAGATACTACAAAAGCGCAGGCCGACTCTGTGAGGCCTGTCCGTACGCGTCATGTTGCCTGGTTTACGCCCAACGGGGCAAATTATATCAATGGCCTGGCGGTTGGTCTTCAGGCCATGCCTTTGCGCCGGCAGGAGATGCATATAAATGGCATCAATGCAGAGGTTGGCCTGGTTACCATGTTTGTATTCCCCTATTTTATTGTGGATCTGGTGTCGTCTAAAAAGAAATTCAGGATGGAGTATCTCGATCTGAAGAATACAGATGTTTATGTAAACGGACTTAGTTTGAGTTTGGGTGGATTGACAGGTGCCCAGGTAAATGGTATTTCAGTATCGGGTGGCTTTTCTCAGCTTGCACGTGTACGCGGATTGTCGCTTACCGGGTTTTCTTCACGGATCAATATCTTAAGAGGAGTACAGTTGAGTGGATTATGCAGCAGGGCAAAATATGGCACCGGGCTGCAGATTGGACTGTGGAATCAATGCGAGAACCTCAAAGGGATTCAGCTGGGCTTGTGGAATAAAAACGGGAAGCGGTCGTTGCCGTTTCTGAACTGGCGGTTTTAAGGAAAAGTATAAAGAGTATAATGGGTTTAAAAAGTTTAAGGAGTTCCATACCACTTTATACCCCTTAAACACATTATACTCTTTATACTGTTCTCATCCGCTGCATCATTGCTTCATACAGTATCATTCCTGTAGCAACAGATACATTGAGACTTTCGAAGTCTGCCTTCATCGGAATGCGGATGCGGTCATCGCATATTTTGAGTAATGCCGGATAAATACCTTTTTCTTCGCTGCCCATTACTATGGCAACCGGGTCGCGGAAATTGGACTGGGCAATTGTGCGTGCGCCTTTCATTTCAGTAGCCAGTACCCTGATGCCATGCATATGCAGTTCATCTACGGCTTTCATGAGGCTGGGTACACGGCACACCGCTATTTTTTCCAGGGCCCCGGCAGAAGTAAGCAGGGCGTCTTCATTGAGTGCCCCCACTCCTTTTTCGGGTATGATCAGGGCATGCACGCCGCAGCAATAGGCCGTACGTGCAATGCCACCAATATTGCGGATGTCGGTGATACCATCGAGAATAAGTAATAACGGGGTTTGCCCCTGGTCGTGTATCCAGGAAATGACATCGCCCAGCTGCAGGTATTGTACGCGGGCAATGAGTGCCACACAGCCATTGTGACCGGTTACATTAAATGCATTGATTTTGGCGAGTGGTACATAGTTGATAGGCACGCCGGCTGCATTGGCCATTTGTTTCAATTCCTGGATAGCCGGCCCATCGGCCCGCTGATCGAGGTAAATACGATCGAGTGCCTTACCTGAGCGCATGGCTTCCTGCACGGCTTCGCGGCCAATGACCAGGGAGCTTTTGCGCGGACGCTGAGGGTGTCTGAATGATTTCACGCGGCAAATAACGGGTATTTTATGCAATAGGCACAGGGGATTTACCGCAATCCGCCTTTCTGCAGGATAAGTTTTACTTCCATCATGGCTATTAGGGTAAGTGCATCGGTGATTTCACCTCTTTCCAGCATCTGCCAGGCGGCTTCAAAGGGGATCTTTTTTACCTGTAGCTCTTCTGTATCCTCCGGCATAGGCTGATGTTGTTCCAGGCCCTGTGCCAGGAAGAGATAGCCGTCTTCATCTGTTACAGAATTGGATAGATGAACGCGCCTGAGCATAGTCCACTTACTGGCTGTAAGCCCGGTTTCTTCCAGCAGCTCACGTTGCGCAGAAGCCAGGGGGGCATCGGCATGAGGTCCGCCGCCTTCGGGTATTTCCCAGCTATACTGATTCAGTGTAAAACGATACTGTCCTACGAGGTATGTATTAAGGTCATCGTCGAGTGCAATGACTCCGATGGCTAAGTTTTTGAAATGTACTTTGCCATATATGCCTTTACCGCCCGCAGGGTTCAGCACATCATACTCGGTAATCCGGATCCATTTGTTATCATAGATTTCTTTTTCACCAAGAATGGTCCAGGGATTTCTGTTTTCATCTGTATGCATACCAGTTCATTTGACCGGGAAAAATAAAACCCGGATTTGAGGTCCGGGTTTATTATTTTATTTCTTATTTGATACCAAAGGCTTTTTTCACTTTGCTGACATAATCCAGCTTTTCCCAGGTGAAAAGCTCCACCTTGCGGGTAACGGTCTTACCATCGGGTGAGCGGAAAGTTTTTTCCACTACTTCCGGTTTGCGGCCCATATGTCCGTAGGCAGCTGTTTCGCTGTAGATGGGATTACGTAGTTTGAGGCGCTGCTCGATAAAATAAGGGCGCATATCAAACAGACCTTCCACGATCTTGCCAATCTGACCGTCGGTCAGTTGCACGTTGGCAGTACCAAATGTGTTTACGTTGATGCTGGTAGGCTGGGCTACACCAATGGCATATGACACCTGTACCAGTACCTCACTGGCCACACCGGCAGCAACCAAATTTTTGGCAATATGGCGGGTGGCATAGGCCGCAGAACGGTCAACCTTGCTGGGATCTTTACCGCTGAAGGCACCACCGCCGTGTGCACCTTTACCTCCATATGTATCTACAATGATCTTACGGCCGGTAAGACCTGTATCGCCATGTGGTCCGCCAATTACGAACTTGCCTGTGGGGTTGATATGGTATTTGATTTTGTCGTTAAACAGTTTGGCGTATTTCTTATACTTGGATTTTACCCGGGGAATAAGAATATTGATGATATCGGTTTTGATCTTAGCGAGCATTTTTGCTTCACTGTCAAAATCGTCGTGCTGGGTAGAAACCACGATAGCATCAATACGTACAGGTCTGTTATTGTCATCATACTCCAGCGTCACCTGGCTTTTGGCATCGGGGCGCAGGTATTTGATTTGTTTGTTTTCACGACGCAATGCAGCCAGTTCGATCAGTATTTTATGTGCCAGGTCGAGAGCCAGCGGCATATAATCTTCTGTTTCATTAGAAGCGTAACCAAACATCATTCCCTGGTCGCCTGCACCCTGCTCTTCTTTTTTCTTACGGTCAACTCCCTGGTTGATATCTGCAGATTGTTCATGAATAGCAGACAGTACGCCGCATGAATTGGCTTCAAACATGTATTCGCTTTTGGTATAACCGATTTTACGGATTACACCACGGGCAATATCCTGTACGTCCAGATAAGCTTTTGATTTTACCTCACCAGCCAAAACTACCTGACCTGTAGTTACCAGCGTTTCGCAGGCAACTTTTGATTGCGGGTCAAACGCGAGGAAATTATCGATCAGCGCATCGGAGATCTGATCGGCCACTTTATCGGGGTGTCCTTCTGATACGCTCTCTGATGTGAACAGGTAAGGCATGTGTTTAAAATTTTGTTGAATGAATGAGTTAGTATAAAAATAAATCGGGTGCAAAGATAACACCCGATTCTAATCTATAAACAAAGCGATTAAATTTTTGAATATACGATCCTAAGCCGCATTCGCTGCGGATTGGCTGACGGCTGCGATCCGTCTCCGCCGCCAAATAATCTTACCCTGCCGCGGGCAGCCGTGGGGTTCACCCCGATCGTTAAATCGGTTGTACCTGTTGCACTTCCACTGCCACTATATCGGTCTGTGAGGTAGAGCGGTGCTGTAAGACGGAAGTCATATACCGGCTCGGTTCCATTGACCAGGTGTTGTACATACCGGCTCAGGTTAAAGCGCCACACCCGGATTGTATTGCCAGATGGGTCTTTCGTAATGTAGGGATAGCTTCCGAATGAGCCCAGGTTGGAAGTACCAGCCTGGTTAATGGCAAAGTCATACGGTACGGTGCGGTACTTGGTAGCAGTGGCATCCCATGCATCCAGGAAGAGTGCTGTGGGGGCAGGAAACATTGAATCAGACAGGTGATAGTTTTCTTCCATAATCAGCTCTGCCCGGTGTACTACCCGGTTGTTGAGTGCGGACAGTCCGGGAATTTTAATCCGGGCAAATGATCCCGGAGTAGCCTGGATATATACCTGGTCTGCAGGTGTGGTGAGGCCGGCAGCTGCAGCAACAGGTGTTCCGTTATACCCACGTTTTACTAATTGTGCTGAGGCTGAACGCGCATTGGTATTAAACTGGAAATAAGCAACAGCCGTATCCCATTTATTGACAGGGGCATCATTATTATCGTCCTTGTAATAAATAGCCAGTTTGGTGTTGGCACCTGCCAGGTTAAAACCCATTAATGCATTACCGCTGACCGATTCGAGTGCAAAGCCTCTGAATTTGGAATCAAAGGCAGAATCAGAAGCATAAGCACCCAATACGCCGCTGGCAGTATCATAGTTCAGCAAGCGCTGACCAAATGAGTCGTCCAGCCGGATACGAAGCTGATTGACGGTTGTATCCTGATAGGCTTTTACCGAATCATTCAGGATCATTGGTTTGAATGTACGGCTACCCAATTGTCCGGCAACGGCAAAATTATTGCTGCGAATCCGGTACCCGCCATAAACTCCAATGGTGTCAATATGAAAATCGCTGGTCTGGCTTATCTCATATACGTTGACAGTCTGATCGGCTGTTGTATCTCCGTAGGTCTCTACATAATCCAGGATCAGTACTACTGAATCTATATGAAGACTGTCGGGCTTGTTGAGAAATGTATACTTGTAGGCAGGAGGTTTCAGCTGCATGTAAATCCGCGCATCGGTAATGCCGAAAAACGGATCATTGCTGATATAACCCAGGTAATGCGTATAGTCTTTGGTGTAACGTGTAGAGTCTGTCGTTACCGAAAAGGTATCATTGAATACTTCCACATCGAGCGTAGTGTCGAATGTTGTAATGTTATCGACCGGCGGAATCAGGTCATCTCCCAAAGTGGTAGCTTCATTGATTTTACGGCAGGATAAGAGTATGAGTGAACAGATAAGAATGGCTCCGATGGGAATGGCCAGGTGTTTATACTTCACAAATATGAATTATACCGGTTTTGGAAAATTTACTTCTCTGCAAGTTCGCGATAGAGTTGTAAATACTCTGTTAAATCGGACTCCTCGTTGTACGGAAGGGTTTTCTTGCCGCGTACTTTGGCAAATTCTTCCTGCAGCTTTTTGTCCACTTTCTCTGCCCCGAATGTGATGGCATCGGCAAAAGTGGCACCGCCTCTGAACATGGCGGTATTATTAGCTTCTTTATATACTTCCAGGTCCTTTTCTTTCAGCGAAGAGTGGATCAGTGCTTTTTTAATAAAATCGGCTCCCAGCTTTTCCTTGAATGTATTCTGACCGATGGTGAATACGGTTTTGCTATGGGCAAAAACGGGTTCTTTTTTATAAACCGTTTTCAGGTAAGCAGGAATTAGTCCGGTCATCCAGCCACTGCAGTGAATAATGTCAGGAGGCCAGCCAAATTTCTTAACAGTTTCGAGTGCTCCTTTACAGAAAAAGATAGTGCGAAGCCCGTTGTCTTCAAACCAGTTGTCTTCCTCATCGTGAAAGATGTGCTTACGTTTGAAAAGTTCTTCGTTTTCGAGGAAATACACCTGCAGGCGGGCGCTGGGCAGTGAAGCCACTTTGATTTGGAGGGGCATATCGTCGTTATCAACTGTTACGTTGATACCCGATAAACGTACCACTTCATGCAACCGGTGTCTTCTTTCATTAATTGTACCAAACCGCGGCATGATACAACGTACTTCGAATCCATTATCATTGGCTTTGATGGCCAGTTTGTTCACCGTCTCAGAAAATTCGGTCAGCTCCAGATAGGGCGACATTTCGTTGGCAATAAACAGTACTCTTTTTTTTGCTGACATGTTCTCCCGTTTAAGTGAATCGTTTTTGAAAAACGTGGGCAAAGGTACTGTTTTTTGCAGGTATTATCTAAGATGGGATTAATTTTGGCCCGAATTGGCCTGAATATGATCCTTTTTAAGCATGCAAATGACCTGGCACTGTACCTTGATAAACAACGCAAAAGCGGCCTTACCATCGGTTTTGTACCCACCATGGGCGCCCTTCATGAAGGCCACCTGTCGCTGGTAAAACAGGCCCTTGCTACTGCCGACATTGCCGTTGTCAGCATTTTTGTGAACCCTACCCAGTTCAACGATCCGGCAGATTTCGAAAAATATCCTGTCAGTACCGGGCAGGATATTCAATTGCTGGAACAGGCCGGTACACCTATTCTTTTCCTGCCTGCTGTTTCCGAAATCTATCCGCAGGGCACCGATCGGATAAATAATTATGATATAGGCCGGCTCGAAACATTACTGGAAGGCTCCTTCAGGCCCGGACATTTTCAGGGCGTATGCCAGGTGGTGGAGCGGTTGTTGCGTATCGTGGAACCTGATGTACTGGTCATGGGGCAAAAAGATTACCAGCAATGTATGGTCATCAGCCGCCTGCTGCAATTGATGGGCTGGCAGGAACGTACCCGTTTGCTGCTTGGCCCCACCCTGCGCGAAGCCGACGGACTGGCTATGAGTAGCCGCAACCGCCGTCTGAATCCCGAAGAACGGCGCCAGTCCACTGCTATCTACCAACTTTTATCAGGTATTAATAAAGATATTCGTCCGGGCAACCTGCAGGCACTTAAACAACATTCCAGCGCCTGGCTTGTTAATAAAGGGTTCCGGGTAGATTATGTTGAAATAGCGAGTGCCGCCGATCTTTCTCCTGTCGAAGACTGGGATGGCAAAACGCCACTGGTGGCCCTGGTTGCTGCATTTCTGAATCAGGTTCGCTTAATTGATAATATGCTTTTGGATAAAACTATCCGGTAAGCTGTTTAAATTTTATTTTTGTACGATGCAAATTGAAGTACTGAAGTCGAAGATCCACCGTGCGGTGATCACAGAGGCTAATCTGAATTATGTAGGCAGCATTACGATTGATGAAGATCTGATGGATGCTGCCAATCTGATTGAAAACGAAAAAGTGCAGGTGGTAAATGTAAATAACGGTGAGCGACTGGAAACCTATGTGATAAAAGGAAAAAGAGGTTCCGGTATCTGCTGTCTCAATGGTCCGGCCGCACGCAGAGGCATGGCAGGCGATCTGGTGGTGATTATTTCCTATGCTACTATGGATTTTGAAGCAGCCAAAACATTTAAGCCCTGGATCGTTTTTCCCAAAGAAGGTAATAAGCGATAGTTCCCTACCCCATCTCCCGGTCATGCATAAAAAACTACGAACCATTATCCAGTATCTTTTTTTCCTGGCTCTCGGGTTTTTTCTGGTATGGCTGTCGGTAAAAGATATAGATGCGGCTAAATGGAAAGAAATCAAATATGCGCTCAGTCATGCCCGCTATGTGCTTATCATTCCTGTTTTCATCATCCTGCTGGGCAGTCATTATGTACGTGCATTGCGCTGGCGGCTGCTGATGGAACCCATGGGCTATAAACCCGATAAGTCCAATACTTTTTTTGCCGTTATGATCGGCTACCTCGCCAACCAGGGATTTCCGCGCCTGGGTGAGGTATTGAAATGCACGCTGCTTGCGCGCTATGAAAAAATACCGGCCGATAAACTGGTTGGTACAATCATTCTGGAAAGGCTGATAGATGCCATTACCCTGCTGGTTGTTTTTGGCATTACGCTGGTTATTCAGCCAGGCCTGTACAGCCGGCTGGCCGAAGAAGTGTTTCAGTCAGAACCCGGTCAGCAGGAAACCTCCTACTCCGGACTTCTTACACTCATTATACTCGGAGCAGTTGTAGCAGGCATTTTACTGTGGATGCTGATTAAACGGAAAACCCTGTCGGATCTGCTGCAGATTTTTGCCCGTATTGGTCAGCGTATTGGCCAGGGACTTGGCACCATCCGTCATCTGCGCAAAAAGGGACAGTTTCTTTTTCTTACTCTTTTGCTCTGGGTGCTTTACCTGTCTGGCGGTTTTATCGGCTTTCATGCTTTGCAGGAAACACAGCAGTATGGGATCCGCGAAGCGTTTACAGTACTGTCGGCCGGCAGCATTGGTATGATCATTACTCCCGGTGGCATAGGCGGCTATGCGCTGCTCATTGAACGTACCATGATGTTGTATGGTCTGGCGCAGCCCATCGCTGCCGCTTTTGGCTGGCTGCTATGGCTGGCACAGACGAGTATTATATTGCTGGCGGGTCTTGCCAGTTTCGCCTTGCTGCCCTGGCACAATAAGCGCCGTGCTGCAGCCTCTGCCTAAGGGCTGTTTTCCAAAACTTAACACACGCGCGTTTACAGGCCGGTTAACTTTATCTTTATGAAAAATAGTACGGATCAGATGGCACAGGCCAAACCAAGGATTATTGCGCGCGATATCAGCTGGCTTTCTTTTAATGCGAGGGTACTGCAGGAAGCTGCCGATAAAACGGTGCCACTGCGGGAGCGGGTACGTTTTTTGGGTATTTTTTCCAATAACCTGGATGAATTTTTCCGGGTGCGGGTAGCTACACTCAAACGTATGATGCAGGCCGGCAGCAAACGGCATATGCACCTGGAGGAAAATCCGCAGCAGATACTCGATGAGATTCAGATGACCGTACTCAATCAGCAAAGCGAATTTGCCCGGATATGGGATGATGTGCAGCAGGAATTGAAAAAACAGAAAATATTCCTGGTTACAGAAACAGAACTGAATGCCGAGCAACAGGCTTTTGTAAAAGATTATTATGAAGCAGAAGTGAGTCCCAACGTCATTCCGCTCATGATTGAAAATATTCCTCATTTTCCCAACCTGCGCGACAAATCCATTTACCTGGCTGTAGTAATGTGGAAAAAAGACAGTGCTTTACGCAAAAAATATGCGCTTATCGAAGTGCCCAGTCGTGTTTTGGGGCGCTTCCTGATCCTGCCATCCAGGAAAAATGAACATAGCATCATTCTGCTCGAAGATGTGATTCGTTATAACCTACCTGATATTTTTTCTTATTTCGGTTACGATCATTACCAGGCCCATGTGTTTAAAGTGACACGCGATGCAGAACTGGATATGGAAAGCGATCTGTCGACCAACCTGATTCAGAAAATCGAAAAAGGACTCAAAAACCGGCGTAAAGGCAAGCCGGTTCGTTTTGTATATGATAAAGAAATGGATCCGGGTCTGCTGGAGTACCTTACCCGGCGCCTCAATCTTACCCGGCGTGATAATCTGATACCCGGAGGACGGATTCATAATTTCCGTCACTTCATGGATTTTCCCGAGCAGGTATTTAAAGTAACACGCTCCCGCAAAAAGCCATTCGACCATCCACTGCTTACCGAAAGACGCGTCAGTGATGTGGTGCTCGAACAGGATGTGATGCTGCATCTGCCCTATCATTCATTTACCCCGCTGATAGACATCATACGTGAGGCTGCCATTGACCCGGATGTAAGTACGATTAAGATTACCTGTTACCGCCTCGCATCGCAATCGAGAATCATCAATGCACTGATCAATGCCGTACGCAACGGAAAAGAGGTGGTAGTAATGCTGGAATTGCGTGCCCGATTTGACGAAGAAGCCAACCTCGAATGGAAATCACGGCTGGAAGAGGAAGGTGCGCGCGTATTGCTGGGTATGCCCAATATGAAAGTACATGCCAAAGCCTGTCTTATCCGCAAAAAGGTACGCGACAAACAGGTGCTGTATGGTTTTGTAAGCACCGGCAATCTCAACGAACGCACTGCCAGGGTCTACGGAGATCATTGCCTGCTTACCTCCAATCCCCGTATCATGAGCGATTTGGTACATGTGTTCAATTACCTGGAAAATTACCGCACCGGCGATTTGCACAGTCTGCGCCATTGCCAGCATATTATTCCCAGTCCCCAGCTATTGCGTAAAGAACTGGTAAGGCTGATCGATGAAGAGATAAAACAGGCAAAAAAGGGGAAACCCTCCGGCCTTACCCTCAAGATGAATTCGCTGTCGGACGAAGGCATGATTGCCAAACTGTATGAAGCCGCACGCGAGGGAGTGCCGGTGAGGCTGATTGTGCGGGGCATTTTCTGTATGATGTCGGAAAGCAAAAAGTTTGCCTCACCCGTGCAGGCCATCAGTATTGTGGACGAATACCTCGAGCATGCACGGGTGTGGGTATTTCACAACAAGGGTAAAGAGAAAGTTTATATATCTTCGGCCGACTGGATGATGCGCAACCTGGAACACCGTGTGGAAATAACCTGTCCTGTATGGGATGAGACTATCAAGCAGGAGCTGATAGATATACTGAATATTCAACTGCAGGATAATGTGAAGGCAAGATGGCTCGATAACCAGCTCAGCAATGAGTATGTACGTACGACCCGCAAAAAGCTGCGCTCCCAGGTAAAAACATATGAATATCTGCACCAAAAAAACCTGGTAAACAGTGAGACTGGCAGCCATTGACATAGGAAGTAATGCAGCGCGTCTGCTTATCACAGATGTGATTGAGATACCGCAAACAAAACCCGAGTTTCTTAAAATAGCCCTGGTACGTGTACCCCTGCGCCTGGGCTTTGATGTTTTTGAGAAAGGCGAAATATCTACTGCAAGAGCAGAAAAGATCCTGAAGACCATCCAGTCGTATAAACTACTGATGGATGTGTACGATGTAAAATATCTGAAAGCCTGTGCCACCTCTGCTATGCGCGATGCCGTAAATGGTCCGGCCATCATCAGCCGGGTCAAACAGGAAACAGGCGTTGAAATACAGATTATCTCCGGACAGGAAGAAGCTTCGTTTATTTATGAAAATCATGTGGCTGAAAATATGTCTAAAGAGGAGTCATACCTCTATATCGACGTAGGCGGTGGCAGCACCGAACTCACTTTTTTCAGTGACGGCAAACTCATCTTTAAAGAGTCTTTCAATATCGGCACTATCCGGCTGCTGAAAAACCAGGTGCAGGAAAAGCAATGGGACCTTATGAAGGAGTTTATTAAGTCGCGGACAAAGGGCTATCATCATGTAACTGCAATCGGGTCCGGCGGCAACATCAACAAAATATTCTCCATTTCCAAACGTAAAGACGGCAAACCGCTTTCGCTGGAGCTGCTGAGAGATTATTATAAAGAATTCAGCAGTCTGACCCTGGCTCAGCGAATGAGCCTTTACCGGTTACGCGAAGACCGTGCCGATGTGCTGGTCCCTGCACTGCTCATCTATATCAATGTAATGCGATGGGCCGATGCGGAAGAAATATTTGTTCCCAAAATTGGTCTGGCTGATGGTCTGGTACAAAGCCTGTACGAAGAAATAAAACCAGACGCCACCGCACTAAAAACAACTATTGCCTAGCCACCCGCTATAGCAATAGGTTTCCATTCATTTTAAAACCTGTACATGTCAATAAGCAAAGAGGCCAAAAAGATCACTACCAATACCCTGCAGAAAATGAAGCAGGCAGGTGAGAAAATATCCATGATCACTGCGTATGATTATTCCTTTGCGCACATTTTTGACGCCGCAGGAATCGATATCATACTGGTAGGCGACAGTGCCAGCAATGTAATGGCCGGACATACTACTACCCTTCCCATCACACTCGATCAGATGATCTATCATGCACAAAGCGTGGTAAGAGCCCGTGAGCGTTCACTCATAGTGGTAGATATTCCTTTTGGTTATTACCAGAGCAATTCCGAAATAGCCCTTGCCTCTGCCATCCGCATTATGAAGGAAAGTGGTGCCAATACAGTTAAAATAGAAGGAGGCGAAGAGGTGCTTGATTCGGTAAAAAAGATCGTAAGTGCGGGTATTCCGGTAATGGGACACCTGGGACTTACACCTCAATCGATCAATAAATTCGGCACCTATGTGGTACGCGCCACCGAAGAGGCTGAAGCAGATAAACTGCGCAAAGATGCATTAAAACTGCAGGAAGCCGGTGCATTTGCGATCGTGCTCGAAAAGATCCCTGCTGCACTGGCTCGCGAAGTGAGTGCGAGCCTCAGTATCCCCACTATTGGGATTGGCGCCGGTAAACATTGCGATGGCCAGGTGCTCGTCATGCACGATATGCTGGGCATCAACACTGAATTCCGGCCCCGCTTTTTGCGCCAGTATCTTAATCTCAGCGAACAGATTACGGGCGCTGTTCAACAGTATATCCGCGATGTAAAAGCGGTTGATTTCCCCAACGATCAGGAGCAATACTGATAAGGCCGTATCGGCTTTAATTTCAAACAGGCTATTATTCTGCCTGAGCCTGCGTTTATCTTAACTTTGCATTTCAAATCTGCTATATGGAATTTCTTCGTCAGTTAAAACTCGAATCAGTTAATAAAGGTGTCAGTACCGGTACGCAGTGGCTGGATTCTTCCGGTGCCTTGTTTGCTTCTTATTCTCCTGCCGATGGTACGCTGATTGGTTCTGTATCCGGAGCCGATGAGGCTGCTTATGAAAAAGTGCTGACAAAGGCCGGGGCCGCTTTTCTTGAGTGGCGTAACTGGCCGGCTCCCCGCCGCGGAGAGATCGTACGCCAGGTCGGCGAAGCCCTGCGTGCGCATAAAGCAGATCTCGGGCAACTGGTCTCCTACGAAATGGGCAAGAGCCTGCAGGAAGGCCTGGGCGAAGTGCAGGAAATGATCGATATCTGCGATTTTGCTGTGGGCCTGTCGCGCCAGCTGCATGGTCTTACCATGCATAGTGAGCGTCCGGGACACCGCATGTATGAACAATATCACCCCCTCGGCATAGTTGGAGTTATTTCTGCCTTTAATTTTCCTGTAGCTGTATGGAGCTGGAACAGTATGCTGGCCTGGGTATGCGGTGATGTCTGCATCTGGAAGCCTTCCGAAAAAGTGCCTTTATGTGCAGTGGCCTGTCAGCATATAGTAGCCGATGTATTTGCCCGCAATCAGGTGCCTGAAGGCGTATCCTGCTTGCTGATGGGTGATCGCATCATTGGCGAACGCATGAGCCACGATCATCGTATTCCCCTCGTATCGGCCACAGGCTCTACCCGCATGGGTAAGGCTGTTGGCGCTGCTGTAGGCGCGAGGCTGGGTCGGGCCCTGCTAGAATTGGGAGGTAATAATGCCATCATCATTTCGCAGGAAGCAGATCTCGATATAGCCATACTGGGCGCATTATTTGGGGCAGTAGGTACGGCTGGACAACGCTGTACCACGACCCGTCGCCTTATCATTCATGAATCGGTTTACGATCAGGTAAAACAAAAGCTGGTAAAAGCCTATGCACAGCTACGCATCGGCGATCCGCTGAATGAACATAATCATGTGGGCCCGCTGATTGATAAGGATGCGGTAAACATGTACCTCGCAGCTATTGAGCAATGCAAAAAAGAAGGTGGCCGTTTTGTAGTTGAGGGTGGCCTGCTGGAAGGAAAAGGCTATGAAAGCGGTTGTTATGTAAAACCCTGTGTTGCCGAGGCAGAACCTGATTATATGATTGTGCAACAGGAAACCTTCGCCCCCATTCTGTACCTGCTGCGTTATAAAACTATCGAAGAGGCCATTGCCATTCAGAACGGTGTACCGCAAGGTTTATCATCCGCTATTATGACCCTTAACCTCCGCGAAGCGGAACAGTTTTTGTCGGCAGGTGGCAGCGATTGCGGTATAGCCAATGTAAATATCGGTACCTCCGGAGCGGAGATCGGCGGTGCTTTTGGTGGCGAAAAAGAAACCGGTGGTGGCCGTGAAAGCGGCAGCGATGCCTGGAAAGTTTATATGCGCCGGCAGACAAATACGATCAATTACAGCACCAAACTTCCTCTGGCACAAGGAATAAAGTTTGATATATAGATACTAAAAAGGCCTGTCCGACGTTGGTAATGCTGGATAGCATTTTTTGCTAACTGCTTTGATTTCAGCGCAAAATTTGCAATTTTTGCTTTCGAAACAATATCCTAAACACCAACATGTTATCCATGAAAAGGATTTACCTGCTACTGCTGTCAGGCCTTCTTATATCTTCTGCCACCCGGGCGCAATTGCGCATTGGCATCCTGGGCGGTGTACATCAATCAGAAATTCTTGAAACCAACGACCTGCCCAACTGGGATCAGATAAAAAGTAATTACAAAAAACGTACAGGCGGCCATTTCGGATTCATTGCGGATCTCCCCTTCGGCCGTAAAGGAAATTTTGTATTTCAGCCCGGTGTTATCTTTTACAACAAAGGCAGAAAATACAATGAAACTCTCGATACGACCCTGCACGATACACTCAATATTGACCGCCGCGAATTCCTTAATTATGTTGATATTCCTTTCAATATAGTTGGCAAGATTCCGCTCGGAAAAAAAGTGAAATTCATACTGGGTGGCGGTACCTACTTTTCATTTTTCTATAATGGAAATATCCGTTCGCAATACATTGCCAAAAACGGCACATACAGCGCAGATGAGATCAATGATCCACCCGTAGGCGATGGTCCCGGCAAATACACTACTTATGACTACGGAGTGAATGCCCTGGCAGGCTTTGAGTTCGGACGTGTATTCCTTACGGCCAATTATTCGCGTGGGCTGCACAATATTTATGAATCCAGTGAGTATGACGGCAAATTCCGCCATCAGACAATGGGTGTGAGGCTGGGTGTTTTCCTCGGACAGTCTGTTAAGTTTACCGGTAAGGATGAAGACGGCGATGGTGTACCCGATAAAAAAGACCGTTGCCCCGATAAACCCGGCACTGCCCTGCTCAAAGGTTGTCCCGACCAGGATAGTGATGGTATACCCGATATCGATGATGCCTGCCCCACTGTATTTGGTCCTGCCGATAATAAAGGCTGTCCTTATGGCGATCGCGATGGTGATGGTGTGCTGGACAAAGACGATAAATGTCCTGATGTAAAAGGACTGGCCCGCTACAACGGATGCCCCATTCCTGACCGCGATGGCGACGGTGTGAATGATGAGGATGATAAATGTCCCGATGTAAAAGGACTGGCCCGTTACAATGGTTGCCCCATCCCAGACCGCGATGGCGATGGTGTGAATGATGAAGAAGATAAATGTCCTGATGCAAAAGGCACAGCTGCTAATAACGGTTGTCCGGAGATCAGCCGCGAAATAGTAGAAAAAGTGGAAATAGCGGCGAAGCGGATCCAGTTCCGTAAGAACAGTGCCATACTGCTGCCGGCATCCTTTACCACACTCGATGAAGTAGTAAAACTGTTGAAGGATAACCCCGAATTGAAACTGACAATCGAAGGTCATACCAGCCGCGAAGGAGCCTATGAAGTCAACAAACGGATTTCGCAGGAGCGTGCGCAGGCTGTTAAGAAATACCTGGAGCAAAAAGGTATCGAAGACGGACGTATGGAAGCAATCGGCTACGGCCCGGATAAGCCGCTGACAAATAGCGAGTTGGAGTCAGAGCAGGCTAAAAACCGCCGGGTAGAGCTGAAGCTGAGCAACCAATAAGAGACCTGCTTCGTCACAGAATTAACCAAAACCCTGCAGCAGGCATGCTGTAGGGTTTTTCAGTATCACAAAATGTATGAATGGTATGGCATAATTTTGTGGCTTTATACAAATTTGCAAGTATTAAAAAACTGGTAGCAACTAATGATTAAGATTTTGCGGTGTACCCTGTTGACAAGCATTAGCCTTGTCATGGCAATTGTGTCATTCTCTCAATCTAATGAAGTTCCCCGTGGATGGCATCTCATGGATAAGGCCGATAGTGGCTATTACGGAATCAGTATGGATAAGGCCTACCAGTTTGTGGCCGGAAAAAAGCTGAAAAGCACCCCTGTAATCGTTGCTGTCATTGACTCGGGTATAGACACCCTCCATGAAGATCTGAAAGCCGTACTGTGGCGTAATCCGGGCGAAATTCCGGGCAACGGAATTGATGATGATAAAAACGGCTATATCGATGATGTATATGGCTGGAACTTTCTGGGAGGTGCAGATGGCGCCAATGTAGAAAAAGATTCTTATGAGGCCGCCCGTGTATATCACCAGTTGCTGCCCAAATGGGGTAATAAAGATGTGAATGTGGCGTCATTAACACCCGCTGAAGCCCGCGAATATGATGTTTTCGTACGCGCCCGCAAAGATGTAATGGCCAGCAATGTTGATCCCAAGTCGCTCACTTCTCTGCAGCAAAACTACCAGGAGATGCGCCGTGTAGATTCTATGTTTAATATCGGCGACTCCATCATTCGTAAGGATCTGGGCAAACAGGAATACTCCTGCAAAGATTTGCAGTCCTATAACCCTACCAATGATGTGGCCCGCTGGGTAAGGCTCGTCATGACGAGTATCTGCCGCGACAATAAAACAGAAGAAGTAACCAATCTTGAATTGCTGGATGAACTGGAGGGCGAAACCAGTCAGCTCGAAGGTGAAATAAGCAAGATAGAAATGCGTGAAAAAGCGCCCCGCAATTATCGTAATGATGTGGTAAAAGATAATTACAACGACATCAATGACCGCTTCTATGGCAATAATAATGTAATGGTGAGTAAAAAGGCCGCTATGCACGGAACGCATGTGGCCGGTATCATTGCTGCCGCACGCGATAATGGCGTAGGTATGAACGGGGTGGCCGACAATGTAAAGATCATGATGATACGTGCCGTGCCTGATGGTGATGAGCATGATAAGGATATTGCCCTGGCTATCCGTTATGCAGTGGATAATGGCGCCCGCGTTATCAATATGAGTTTTGGTAAAGGCTTTTCTCCTGAAAAGAAATGGGTAGATGATGCAGTGAAATATGCAGCAGCTAAAGGTGTATTGCTGGTACATGCAGCCGGCAACAGTGCCCTTAATATTGATACCAGCTGGAACTTCCCCACTCCGGTGACAGAAGATAAAAAAAGAGCGCCCAACTGGATTACGGTAGGTGCCAGCGGCGATACCAAAGCTGGTGGACTGGTTGCCAGCTTTTCGAATTATGGCAAAAATGAGGTGGATGTGTTTGCTCCCGGCGTGCAGATTTATTCTACTGTGCCTGGTGGCAATACCTATCAAAGCCTGCAGGGCACGAGTATGGCATCGCCTGTAGTGGCAGGCCTGGCAGCATTTATCCTGGAGTATTATCCCAATCTTTCACCCGAACAGGTGAAAAAAGTGATTGAACAATCATCGAGTCAGCCCGATTCGAAAGTGGAGCAGCCCGGTAGTGGCAATAAGGTGAAACTTTCAGAACTGAGCCGTACAGGCGGTGTGATCAATGCTTACGAAGCCATTAAACTGGCCGCTGCCCTGAGCGAAGGAAAACAGGAAAAACCCCGCTCAAAGGTGAAAGAAAAAGAGAAAAGCTAAACACAGCATATTTTTCAGAAGGAGCCGCCAGCGGCTCCTTTTTTTATACATCGGGTACCAGTTCTTTTTACCTTTAGGCAAAATCAACTAATATGCGTCCCGATCTTTCCCGCGTTGGCGAATGGTATCATGGGTATATTCAAAAAGTACCTGAAAATGAAATAATGGAGGCCTTCAGCAATCAGACGGCTTCATTCCTCCGTTTTCTCGAATCTGTTCCGGCAGACAAATACGACTACCGTTATGCTCCTGATAAATGGACTATCAGGGAAGTGTTGCAGCATGTGATTGATGCAGAGCGTGTTTTTGCCTACCGCGCGCTGCGCTTTGCGCGGTTTGATCATACACCCCTGCACGGATTTGATGAGAATCTCTTTGCCGAAAATGCGCGTGCAGCATCCCGCCCCTGGGACCGGCTGGTGGAAGAGTTTAAAGCCGTACGGCGTGCTTCTGAGTTAATGTTTTCTTCCTTTGACGAAGAGCAGTTGCAGGCCAATGGTACCGCCTCCGGAAGCCCCAGCTATGTGCTGGCTGTAGGCTATACGCTTATTGGTCATGCACTGCACCATCAGCAGGTAACGAAGGAACGATACCTGGGGAAATAATGTGCTGATATGCTGATGTGCTGGTGTGCTGATGATGAATGAATCTCTAAGCTGAAATCTCAAATATTGAGCGAAATAAAAACTGCCGGCTATGCCGGCAGTTTCTTTTTGCATCACAACGATATCTTTGTATATATAATTAGAACTGGATTTCTTCTTCAGTCTCATCAGCACATCAGCATATCAGCACATTAGCACACCAGCACATTAGCACATCAGCACATTAGCATATCAGCACATTGAAATCAAAACGCTTTCTTCGGTTTCTCTTCAACCGGATTTGCTTTTATGCCTTTAGCAATATTTTGCTGATTGATGATATCATTTACCACTTTCACGGCCTGGTCGAGATAAATATCTTTACGCAGATTTTTGATCCACTGATTAAAGCGTTCCTGCTTGGCTTTATCATCGGCCCAGCGGTTTACTTCTTCGGGCAGCGCATTTACATTCAGTTCCTGGCGTAGTTTGGCAATTGCATCAATCTGGGCATATTTCTCACGAATCTGTTTTTGTTCCTTGCGGTACTTATCGAGTTGCAGCGAAGCCTCCTTATTAGTTTGTTTGGCCAGCCACTCGGTGTTGGCTTTAATGATGTTGAAAGCACTGTCATTGTCTACCCGTTGTTTGCTCAGTTGCTGAATTACTTTCAGATCATATCCGGGGTTCCAGCCGCTGTAGGGAGATTTATTGATTTCATCCCAGGGCAGTGCATCTTTATCGTCTTTTTCACGCAGTTTGAGGTATTCAAGCTGGTCAGGTAAAACGATATCGGAACTAACGCCTTTTAATTGGGTAGAACCACCATTGATACGGTAGAATTTCTGGAGAGTCAGTTTTACCGTACCGAGATCTGAGTTGGACATAGAGAAACCTGTTTCGCGGTCAAGTCCGATATTACGCTGCACGGTGCCTTTGCCATAGGTAGAGGTGCTGCCAATAATTACTCCGCGGCCATAGTCCTGAATGGCTGCTGCAAAGATTTCTGAAGCAGATGCACTGAATTCGTTGACCATCACGGCCAGCGGGCCATTATACAATACAGCTTTATCCTTATCACGTAAAACCTGCGGACGGTTATCTTTATCTTTTACCTGTACAATAGGTCCATCTTCGATAAACAGACCGGCCATTTGTACCACATCGTACAGAGAGCCGCCGCCGTTGTTGCGCAGGTCAATCACAATACCATCCACTTCCTGCGCCTTGAGTTTTACGACTTCTTTTGCTACATCAATATAGCTGCGTGCGCCATTGGGGTTTTCAAAATCTGCATAGAATTCGGGCAGATAGATATAGCCTATTTTGGCGGAGCCTTCCTGTACTACTGCACTGCGTGCAAATGTTTCGTCCTGTACAATCTGATCGCGGATGAGGCTGATGGTCTTCAGTGTACCGTCTGCTTTCTTGACGGTAAGTCTTACCTCGGTTCCTTTTTTTCCACGTATTACTTTTACAGCATCTGTGACGGTAAACCCGGTAAGCTCAACGGGCTCATCGGCGCCCTGACCTACTTTCTGGATGATATCACCCACCTGAAGCTCACCTGATTTCCAGGCGGGGCTACCGGTAATGATACTGCTGATTTTTATATTACCTTCTTCGTATACCAGTGAAGCACCGATCCCGAAGAAGCGGCCACTCATTTCTTCGTCGAAATAGCGCTTATCCACCGGCGGGAAGAACTCTGTATGAGGGTCCATTGTGGTGGTAATGGCATTTACAAAGACATTAAATTTATCGTCATCGTTGAATTTGAAGCGGAAGCGTTCAAACATCCGGTCAATGATCTTACGTGTTTTTTCACGTGCGTCAATTTCCAGTTCGGCATCTGTTTTTACCACAAATCCTTCTTTGCCTTTATTCTTTTCGCGGGTGTCAAGTAGATCGGCGTACCGCTCCAGCGTCAGGTACTTCAGCTTCTTGCGCCAGCGCTCTTTAATTTCAGCCTGTTTGCTCACATAGCCCAGCTTGTCACCATCGAGGGTTACTGTTTCGTCTACTTTGAAATCAAAAGGTTTGGCCAGTATCTCATTTACAATGGCCGCCGCTTCTTCCATCCGCGTATTGAATATTTTGCCTGCGGCGAGGAAAAATTCTACCGGGGCACCTTTCAGCTCATCATCGATACGTTTTCCGTATTTGGTATCCAACTCACGAATGTCTGACTGAAGAAACATGTTCTTCTCAGGATCCAGGTCTGTCAGATACTTGTTGAATATCTTTTTGGAAAAATCATCGTTGATATCTTTAGGACTGTAGTGAGCCTGGGTAAGCATCTCACCTATCAGCCGGAGGATCTCCTCATACTTGTTAGGTGGGTTTTTAGGGCCGGTGCCAAGCGTCTGAAATGCCAGGAATGAGCCTGCCACAATCATCATGATCACGATAGGGAGTCGCTTCATATTGAATACAAATTTTAGTGCATTACGCATACTATCAAAATTAACGCAAAAACAATGCTTTTCTTGCTTTTACAGGCTTTTAACAAGGGTTTTTGATGAGAGGCAAAAGAGCGGTCAAAGGTGGACGGTAAAAGGTGAAGGGCAGAAGGTAAAAGGCAGAAGGTAAAAGGGGACAGATATGAGTTGGTTGGCTTTTTTCTCATTCCCTCTACCCTCGGCCCTTCACCTTTTACCTTTCCCTAACTTTCTATCTTCTACCTCTTTCAGAAAACTTTTCTCCTCTCTTTTGTTATGGGAATCAAATTTTCTCTATTTTTGCAGTCCCAAAAATGGTGGCTATAGCTCAGTTGGTTAGAGCATCAGATTGTGGTTCTGAGGGTCGCCGGTTCGAACCCGGTTAGCCACCCCGTAAACCCCGGTTACGTGCAAGCGGATCGGGGTTTTTAATTTTACTGCAGCAATGAACTATCTTTTTTTACTTATCCCCCTGCTTACTGTTGCGGGTTGCTGGAGTGTGGTATTTTTCACCGAAAAAATACTTTTATACCCCACAGAACCCAGGTCTGTACTGGGTTTCCGGATGCAGGGACTATTGCATCGTTACCGGCCGCAACTCATCGATGGACTGGCTGCGCGTATTCAAACCGCTTTTGATAAAATGGAAGGATTGGAAGCCAGGCTTACTGATCCGGAAAATTTCAGCCGGTTGAAACCGACTATTGAGGAACATATTGATGACTTCCTGCGCAATAAGCTGAAAGAACAAATGCCCATGATCAGCATGTTTATCGGCGATAAAACGGTAAATACATTAAAAACCATTTTTATCGCAGAAATTGAAAAGCTTTTTCCAAGGGTAATAGGCCAGTATGCCGGCAATCTGAAAAAAGATCTGCAGTTGGGTAAACTTGTTAAAGAAAAACTGGAAGCCATTTCACCTGCCGAAATTAACAACCAACTGGCCCCCCTGCTCCACCCTGCTTTTGTACGCCTGGGCCGGGCTGCCCTGCTTATCGGTTTGTTTACCGCGCTGCTGCAAACAGTGATTTACCTGTTGCTTTTAGCCTGATTAAGTCTACCGTTGTCCGCATTTAGTTACCATTTATCAAAATGTCATGGCTATGTCAGCAAGTAAAATCAACTTTGCACGTCCAATTGACACAAGTAATCACATGAAAAAAATATCTATTTCGTTACTCTTTGTAATTCTAAGTGTTTCCATTTTTGCCCAGGTTCCTGGTGCTGGTGCTAACCGCCCAGCCGGCAACCAGATGGCGGGTCGGATTTATGGAAAAATTGTGGAAGCGAGCTCCGGTAAGGGAGTGGAATTTGCTTCCGTGCAATTGCTGCAGGATAAGCCGGATTCTATTACCCGCAAAAAAGTGGAAGTAGTGATCGGTGGTATGCTCACCCGTTCAAATGGTGATTTCAGCATTGAAAATGTACCTGTATTTGGTCCGCTCCGGCTTAAAGTATCAGCCATCGGTTTTAAGGAAATTATCATGCCTGTTTCATTTGATATCAAACCAGGCGGCAAGGATATGACAGCCATGATGAGTGCCCTGGATAAAGATCTGGGTAATATCAAGGTTGAAATTGAGGAAAAAGTACTGGGCAACGTGACGGTAACTTCTGAGCGTCCCGGACTGCAGCTGGGTATTGACCGTAAGATTTTCAGCGTGGACAAAAATATAGTTTCGGCAGGTGGTACCGCCATTGATGTAATGCGTAATATTCCTTCACTCAATGTAGACATTGATGGAAATGTAACCATGCGCAACAATGCCCCCCAGATATTTGTAGATGGCCGCCCCAGCAACCTTACGCTGGAGCAAATCCCTTCCGATGCCATTCAGAGTGTGGAACTGATCACCAACCCTTCTGCCAAGTTTGATGCATCGGGTGGTACAGCCGGCATCCTCAACATTGTATTAAAGAAAGAAAAGAAAGTAGGTTATAATGGAAACCTGCGGGCCAACATAGATTCCCGCGCACGTATAGGTGTGGGCGGCGATATCAATCTTCGTCAGCAAAAAGTCAACTTCTTTGCCAGCGGTATGTATAACCAGCGCAAATCGATCAGCACCGGCCGTACTACCCGTCAGAATCTTTTTGATGATCCCGAAACATCCTTGTTTCAGCGCGACCGCTCAGTGATGCTCGGAGGTTTTGGATTTGGCCGTGCCGGATTTGATTATTTTATCAGCAACCGTAATACGCTTTCACTGAGTGTGAATATGGCCCGTGGCAGCTTCAGACCCAATTCTACCAGCAGCATCTGGGTAGATACCCTGGCTCCGGTAAATGGCAGTTCTTTTTATGAACGCGAGTCGGCAGTGAAAGGTAATTTCCGCAACCTGGGATCTACGCTCAGCTTCAAACACAATTTCCCCAAGGCAGGTATGGAATGGACGGCTGACGCTACTTATAATAAAAGCCGTAATAGCAACAACAGTAATATCGTAACCGATACCATCGATCTGGCGCAAAACCAGTTGCTGGGTACATATGGCCAGTTGCAGCAGGTGCGCGGCGAAAATGATAATGTGGTTATCCAGACCGATTTTGTAAATCCGCTTAACGACAAATCCAAGTTTGAAGCAGGTTTGCGTGCCCAGCTGCGTACCAACAGCAGCAATAGTGCTTTTTATGTAGACGATCATGGCAATTGGGTATTGCAACCCGCATCGCAGGTGGTTTATGAAAGTAATGACCAGGTATACGCTGCCTATGCCACCTATTCGAATCAGGTGAATGCATTTGGTTATCAGCTGGGACTGCGTGCAGAAAGTTCTAACTATGAAGGTAAACTGACCCGTACCGGAGAAATCTTTGATATCAAATTTCCGGTTAGCCTTTTCCCCAGTGTGTTTCTTTCGCAAAAGCTCGGTGATGACCAGGGATTGCAGCTCAACTACAGCCGCCGCATCAACCGTCCCAATTTCTGGCAGCTTACTCCCTTTACCGATTCATCAGATAAGCTGAATCCCAGCCGCGGTAATCCCGCTCTGAAACCGGAGTTCACCAACTCATTTGAACTGTCCTACGAAAAGACATTCAAGAACAAGGATAATTTCATAGCCAGCCTTTATTATAAAAGGACCACTGACCTGATTACCCGTTACCAGGACTCAGCCCGCGGCACGGCCGGTGAAAAACTGATCCTGAATACATATATCAATGCCAACTCCAGCTATGTAACAGGTCTGGAACTCATCTCCCGCAACAAACTTATTTCGTGGTGGGAAATTACCAGCAACCTAAACATTTACATGTCTGATGTGAAAATTGATGATCCTAATCAGGCCGATCAGGGCAGACTGACGAGCTGGTTTGGCAAACTCAATAACAATTTTAAGTTGCCGAAGAATATAACTATCCAGCTTTCGGGCGAATACCAGTCCAAAACCATTTTGCCTCCCGGTGGAAGTGGTAGTGGTGGCCGTGGTGGCGGTATGATGTTTGGTGGTCCATCTATGTCATCGCAGGGGTATGTGCGTGCCAATTATGGAGTGGATATTGCGGTGCGTTATGAGTTTCTCAAAAACAGGGCAGCTTCTGTTTCGATCAATATGAACGATATCTTCCGCACACGCCGTCAGTCTACTTATTCCGAATCAGTATTCTTTATTCAGGATGCATTCCGTCGTCGCGATCCGCAGGTCGTACGGATCAACTTTAACTGGCGCTTTGGCAAGTTTGACCCCAATCTGTTTAAGCGTAAGAATATGAAAGGTGAGCGTGAGGGTCAGAGCGGTATGGAAGGTGGTGGTATGGGACAGTAAATCATTGGTTTTATATCCAAAACCCTCTGGTTGATTACCAGAGGGTTTTTTCTTGCCGCTACACACTGTATATTTGATGCTCTGGGTGTTGCATGAAAAGAATTGTTTTTACTGTTACCAATGATCTTTCCTATGACCAGCGGATGATACGTATCTGTACATCGCTGGTGGGTGCAGGCTATCAAGTAACACTTGTCGGATTTAAGCGTCCCGATTCGAAGCCCCTGAGCCAGCAATCCTTTCAGCAGGTACGTCTTTCACTTTTGTTTCGGAAAGGCTGGTTATTTTATGCCGATTATAATTTCAGACTTTTCTGGTGGCTGTTGTTTCGCCGGCTCGATGTCGTTGGCGCCATTGATCTGGATACGATTCTCCCCTGCTGGCTGGTATCGGTGCTGCGGCGCAAAAAAAGAGTATATGATGCGCACGAATTGTTTTGTGAAATGCAGGAGATCGTGGGGCGGCCGCGGGTTTATCGTGTCTGGAAATGGATTGAACGGCTGACTGTGCCCAGGTTTCGTTATGGATATACGGTCAATCAACCAATAGCCGATGAATTTCGCCGCCTGTATCAGCGGCATTATGAAGTAGTGCGGAATGTACCCGTGCTGCATATGACGCCCGTGGCAGAAAAGAAAGAACGGTTTATACTTTACCAGGGGGCAGTAAATGAAGGACGCAGTTTTGATACGCTTATTCCCGCCATGCAATGGGTAGATGCCCGGCTGGTAATAGCCGGCGATGGCAACTATATGGAAAAAGCCAGGGAACTGGTAGCGCGGCACAGATTGGAGGAAAAAGTACAATTCACCGGCAAACTTTTACCGGCACAGTTACGGGAGCTGACACCTAAGGCCTGGGCGGGCGTTACCTTATTTGAAAAAACCGGTTTGAGCAACTATTATTCATTGGCCAACAGATACTTCGATTACCTGCATGCCGGTATTCCACAGCTTTGTGTGGATTATCCGGTCTACCGCGAACTGAACAAAACGCAACCAGTAGCGTTACTCACTGACGACCTGAGTCCTGAAGCCCTGGCGGCACGGCTCAACCAGTTACTGACAGACCCGGTTCTGTATGAAGAACTGCAGCGAAACTGCCTGGCAGTACGCCGGCAGCTGAACTGGCAGGAAGAAGAAAAAGTATTAATAAGGTTTTATCATTCTATCTTACGCCCTTGAGTGACCGTCATTTACATATTGTTTCGCTCGATGTGCCCTGGCCGGCCGATTATGGTGGCGCCATTGATATGTTTAACCGCATCCGGATGTTTCATAAACTGGGCGTACGTATCCATCTCCATTATTTCAGCTATAATGAACGCGGAACACCTAATGAACTCAACCAGTTTTGCGAATCTATAAATGTATACCGGCGGGAGCCTGCGCGAAAGGCTTTTTCGCTGAGTGAGCCCTATATTGTAGCATCACGCAACAGTCAGGAGCTGGTGGCCCGTCTGCAGCAGGATCAGCATCCCCTGTTGCTTGAAGGCATTCATACCACGGGCATTCTGCAGCAACTGGATCATAGCAGCCGAAAGATCGTAGTGCGCATGCATAATGAAGAAAGTACTTATTACCGCGAGCTGGCGCGGGCGGAACATAACCTGGCACGCAAACTTTTTTTCCTGAAAGAATCATTGCTGCTAAAAAAATATACACGACAACTGCCCGGAGATTGTGTATATGCCTGTGTATCCGAAAATGATATCCGTGTATTTAAAGAAGATTATAAACTGGATAAAGCGGTTTTCGTTCCCACCTTTCCCAGCTGGCAGGAAGTAATCAGCCAGGAAGGACAGGGAAATCTTTGTCTATATCACGGCAATCTGTCTGTACCGGAAAATGAAAAGGCGGCATTGTGGCTGCTCTGCAAAGTATTTACAAAGGCCCGCCTTCCTTTTGTAATAGCCGGGAAAAAACCCAGTAAGCGTCTGCAGCGTGCGGCTCATTTTTGCCAGCATACCTGCCTCGTTGCCGATCCTTCCGAATCGGAAATGAATGACCTGATCAGGAAAGCACATATACATGTGCTGCCCTGTTTTAATAAGAATGTGACGGGTATCCGCCTTAAGCTGCTGCATGCATTGTTTGAAGGGCGGCACTGTGTGGTAAACGATCCTATGGTGGCCGGCACCGGCCTTGAGCCTGCCTGTCATATCGGAAGTAATGCCAATGCCTTTGCATCCATCATTCTCCAGTTATATCACCAGCCTTTTACCCGCGAAGAAGTGATACTGCGTGAGCAGTTGCTGGGCAATACCTACGATGTACGCCGCAATACACAGCGTCTTACTCAATGGTTATGGTAGCATTGTCAATTACACGTCCACGCTCGGTGCGGATCATGCGTGCAGGAAATTTCTGTACTACAATATAATCGTGTGTAGCCATTACAATGGCGGTATTGAAGTCGCGGCTGATATGAAACAGCAGGTTCATGATTTCATCTGAGGTTTCCGGATCCAGGTTTCCCGTAGGCTCATCAGCCAGAATCAGCTTGGGCGAATTGAGCAGGGCCCGGGCAATATCTACCCGTTGCTGCTCTCCCCCACTCAACTCAAAGGGCATTTTAAACCCCTTGGCTTTGAGACCCACTTTATCCAGTACATCCTGGATTTTTTCATCCATAAGCTTTACATCGGTCCAACCGGTAGCCCGTAACACAAACTTGAGGTTATCATTTACATTACGGTCAGTCAGCAATTGAAAATCCTGGAATACCACGCCGAGGTTGCGCCGCAGATAAGGCACTTCTCTCCAGCTCATATTGCGCAGGCTGAAGCCAGCCACGGTTGAATCGCCTTCTGTGAGGGGTAGTTCACCATAGAGGGTCTTAAGCAGGCTCGATTTACCCGTTCCGGTTTTACCTACCAGATATACAAATTCCCCTTTATTTACCACCAGGTTCACATCCTGTAAGATAAGATTTGACCCCTGGTATATATTCGCATGATTAATTTCAATGATCGGCTCAGCCATTCGTCCTTTCGTTTGCTGCAAAATAAAGCAAACTGCCCGGGAAAGGGGTAATTTTTTTAATAAACTAAAAATTTAGTTGGTAAACTAAAATATTAGTTATAGATTCGTAAACGTTAATTTGATTTAATATGAAAGCACTTACAAAAGCAGAAGAACAGGTGATGCAGGTTTTGTGGAAACTTGAACAGGCATTTTTGCGTGATATTGTAGACGCCATGCCTACCCCCCGGCCTCATCAGAACACTGTTGCCACCCTGCTGAAAATTCTGGTTGAAAAAGAATTTGTAGGAGTAAATGTGATTGGTCGCCAGCATCAGTATTATCCCTTGCTCAGCAAGGAAGATTATTCAAAGCGCAGCATGCGCCAGCTGGTCAAAGGGTATTTTGAAGGTTCATTCAGCAATGTGGTTACATTTCTGGTAAAGGAAAACAATATATCGGTAGAAGAGCTGGAAAGCTTACTGCAACAAATCAAAAAACAAAACAGTAAAAAATGAACCAACTGTTCACCTACCTGCTCCAGGTAATACTGTCATCGGGCTTGCTGTATGGCTATTATCATTTCTTTCTCCGCAATAAGGAGTTTCATCAGTATAACCGTTTTTATCTCCTGTTTGCCACCGTGCTGAGCCTTTGTATTCCTTTTCTGAATATCCCGGTTTATTTTACCGAAGCTCCCGAGCAGTCATCGGTGATGTTTAAAACACTGCTTGCGCTTTCGGGCAGTGAGTGGGATGCCGCAGCTTTCACGACAGATGCCACCCAGCCAGTCTATACATTTGACTGGCACTGGCTGATCAAAACATTCTATACCACTATTGCAGTAGTGCTGCTGATCCGGTTTTTGTCTTCCATCATCAAAATCAGTCGTCTCATCCGCAAACATAAAGTAGAGAAACTGGACAGTATCCGCTTTATGTCTACGGAAGAACCGGGTACTCCCTTTTCTTTTTTCAGCTGGCTTTTCTGGGATAAAGACATTGACTTGCATACGGCCAAGGGTGAACAAATCTTCCGGCATGAAGTCTATCATATTCAGCAACGCCATAGCTGGGATGTTATGCTCATGGAAGTAGTACGTACGATCTGCTGGATCAATCCCTTTTTTCACCTTATGAAAAAAGAATTGCGCATCATCCACGAATTTCTGGCCGACCGGTTTGCTGCCGATGAGGAATCTAAATGGGAATATGCAGAATTGCTGCTCATGCAGGCACTCGATAGCCAACAACGATTAGTAACGCCTTTTTTTCATAATCAAATCAAAAGACGTATAGCCATGATTACAAATCCACAAAAAACCAGCCACCGCTATTTGCGCAAACTGCTGGTATTACCGCTGGGCGCCCTGGTGCTCACACTTTTTGCCTTTAAATATAAAAATGCTACAGCAGATGCAGCCCGTTGGGGCGAACCGCTTACAGTCGTCATCGATGCGGGACATGGCGGAACGGATCCGGGTTCTTACAGTCCTGACAAAAAATTCACCGAAGCCGAATTATCCCTGGCCATTGCCCGCAAGGTAGAGCAACTGGCTGGTGCGTATAATATCAAAGTGGTGATGACCCGCAGCAATGAACAGTTTCCCAACAATGCCGGCAATAAGGATGATGGCAACCGTCAGCGTCTGCTCATCAGCCAGGCAAATAATCCCGATGCGTATGTAAGCATTCATCTCAACACCTCCACCGGCGCTGCATTTCAGGAACGAAACGCAGGTGCAGAAGCATATATCGCCAGCCGCCGCACAGACAAATCAGGCCAGTTACTGGCTGCCAGTCTGCTGGAAAGCATTGCCACCGTGCACACCGTGTCATCAGCTGTAAAAATGCGGACAGGATCTCCCATTTATGTACTTGATGAAAACACCGTACCTGCCGTTGTACTGGAGTGTGGTTATATCAACAATAAACAGGATCTGGCCTTTTGCAGTGATGAGAAAACGCAGGAAAAACTCGCACATCAGATTTTGCAGGGCCTGCGCAATTTTCATAATATGCGGGCACTCGCAGAACCACAGCCGGAAAATCAAGCAGTAATTCTGGCCGATACTGTGCCTGTACGGGAGCGGGTAAAAGAAGTAAAAATTGTGGCAGCCAACTCTGTACCAGTTCAAAAAAAGGAAACTATTACGCTTAAGTTTACTACCCAATCACCCCTGGTGGTAATTGATAATGTGGTACAGGAAAGAGAAATCAGGCTGGATTCGCTGGATGCTGAGCAGATCAAATCCATTACTGTATTAAAAGATGCATCGGCCGAACGTAAATATGGCATTCAGGGCCGCGGTGGAGTACTGGAGATAAGAACAAAAACAGTTCAGGAAGTTCAGGTAGATGCACTGGTAGAAAAAATAAAAGACATAGAGGCACTGAACCTGGATAAAACAAAGTCAGCTGATCAGGAGATTAAAAAAATTATAGTGGATGGTACTGTCGTGTATAATCAGCCCAAGAAAGTAGCTGGTGAGGAAATCGCAGAGGAGGAAATTAAACCGATCGAACTCAAACTCCTGGAACCAAAGATTTCGGAACTCAAACAAGTGCTGGGAGAAGTTACTGTTACTGCCCGGTCAAAACCTGCTGTGGCAGATAAAAAGAGCACCCTGCAGGTAGTAAACGTGAAACCAGTTGAAGAAACTAAAACAGATAAAATTGCCCTCGATGAAGTAGTGGTGGTTGGTGTGGGTGTTGCCAAAAAAGCAGAAACAGCTACTACGCCCCGGAAAGAAGCCCTGGAAGCCACTGCTTCGCTTCCTGTTATTTATCCCAATCCTGCCAACAGCAGAGTGACCCTGCAGCTGCCTGCAGACAATCAGGCCAGTGAGGTACAGATCCGTCTTATGGATATGAATGGACGGACTGTAGCTTTATTTCAGAAAATAAGTGTGCTGAAGGGAAGCAATACTGTACCGATTGATGTTTCATCGCTCAAGCCAGGACAATATATCATTCAGGTGACTGGCGCAGGGCTGCAAAAAGCGGTGGCTTATAAACTGGTCAGAAACTGATCAGCCGGCGTAAACCAGTTCGCTGCCCGAAGCGGTATGTACTACCAGCTCTCTGGTCGCAGCGGCTTCTACCCTGCCTATCACCCGGGCATCGATACCAAATGATTTTGCAACGCTGATCAATGCATCAGCGTTGTTTTCATTTGTATAGATCTCCAGCCGTGTGCCCATATTGAATACCTGGTACATCTCGCGGTCATCGGCACCACTGGCCTGCTGAATAAGACTGAAAACCGGCGGAGGTGTAAACAGGTTGTCTTTTACAATACGTACATTATCGGGTACATACTTCAGGCATTTGGTCTGCCCACCGCCACTGCAATGCACCATTCCCATTACAGCGTCAAAATGCTGCTCGAGTATGGTTTTAATTACCGGGGCAAAAGTGCGGGTGGGTGACAGAATGAGTTGGCCGATCGGGAGAGTCTGATCACCTATTGTAAAAGCTGTGGTCATTTTATAGGGACCAATATATACCACAGAAGAGTCGAGACTGTTGTCGAATGTTTCCGGAAACTGGGCGGCATATACCTTTACCAGCATATCATGCCGGGCACTGGTGAGTCCATTGCTGGCAATGCCGCTGTTGTAACTTGTTTCATAATCGGCCTGTCCAAAGCCTGCCAGTCCTACAATAACCTGTCCGGCAGCTATCTTTTCGTTGGTGATGAGCTTTTCTTTTGGCCAGCGGGCCGCCATGGTACCGTTTACGGCTATAGTCCGTACCACATCACCCACATCGGCGGTTTCGCCACCCATATAAGTAATGTTGATACCATATTGTTTCAGGTTGTCAAACAACTCCTGGCTACCGTTGATTACCGCTTCCAGTACTTCGGCCGGTATTACCTGTTTGTTGCGGTCAATAGTGGAGGAAAAGAGTAACTGGTCATATATGCCGATACAGAGCAGGTCGTCGAGGTTCATCACAATCGCATCCTGGGCTATACCTTTCCATACCGACAGGTCGCCGGTTTCTTTCCAGTAGAGATAAGCCAGTATACTTTTAGTACCGGCGCCATCTGCATGCATTACATTTACCCACTGGTCGTCTCCGCAAAGCACATCGGGATAGATCTTACAAAATGCTTTGGGATAAAGTCCCTTATCAAGTTTTTTGGTGGCGGCGTGCACTTCTTCCTTTTGGGCAGATACCCCTCTTTTGGCATACAGGCTCATGGTCTGAATTAAGGCGCAAAACTAACCAATCGTGTTCCAACGAACAATTTTCAATTAGTTTTGCTGTAGATTTTATGAAAGTACATACTGACCTCGACCGCCTGCCCGCCTTTAACAGGGCCGTAATCACTATCGGCACTTTTGACGGGGTTCACCGCGGTCATCAACAGATACTGGATACCCTTAAGCGTGAGGCCGCAGCCATTGGCGGCGAAACGGTGATCATTACCTTTCATCCGCATCCCCGCAAAGTAGTGTCGTCGGCCATACTGGGGGTACGACTTATTAATACCCTGGAAGAAAAGATCGGACTGCTTGCTGGTATGGGTATTGACCACCTGGTAGTGGTACCTTTTACGGATGCATTTGCCAATCAGGCGGCAGAAGATTATGTGGCCGGCTTTCTCGTGAGCCGGTTTAAACCCGCTTCGATTATTATCGGGTACGATCACCGGTTTGGCAGAGACCGGAAGGGTGATTATCTGTTGCTCGAAAAACTGGCACCCCAATATGGTTATAAGCTGCTGGAAATACCCAAACATGTGCTGGATCAGATAGCGGTAAGTTCAACCCGCATCCGGGAAGATTTGCTGGAGGGTCGCCTGGCCGAAGCCGAAAAACTGCTCGGTTATCCTTTTTTCTTCAGTGGTACTGTGGTGCATGGAGATAAACTTGGCCGCCAGCTGGGTTATCCCACGGCCAATCTCCGCGTGCCTGATGAGGAAAAGATTATTCCCGGCAATGGCATTTATGCCGTGTATGCCGAACTGCTTGATGAAAATGGTAAGGCCGCACAGCCCCGGCTAAAAGGGATGATGAGTATCGGGTTCAGGCCCACGGTAGATGGCTCCAAACGGGTAATAGAAGTTAACCTGTTCGATTTTTCCACCGAGATATATGACCGGCTCCTGCGTGTGCATGTAATGGAGTACCTGCGTCCCGAAGTTAAATTCGATTCACTGGAGGCGCTGGTCAAACAGATTGATCAGGATAAAATCGACAGTCTGGCTATATTGAAATAAGGGAGTCACTAAATTGAGCAATAAAAAAACCGCAGCCTGTATCCGGAACTTCGGATCGCTGCGGTTTTTTATTATTATTGTAAGGGAGACCTGTTAGAATTCGATCGTAAACTCCAGTGCTTTGCCGTCATCAAAGAAGTCTTCGGTAGATTCTGTGATGGTTACTTTTTTCTTGTCGTCAGACAACACAGCATTTTTACCGGTTACTTTTTTGGCGGCACGTGGCAGGTTGATGACGAGTTTGCTTTGCATCGGCATACCCTGACCAGAGATTTCTTTTAAGGCAGCCATATTTTCATCATCATTAACCTTAGCGTATTTTTCTGCAATTAATTTTTTCTCAATTTTATCAGAAGAATAAGTGGTGGTGTAATAGGCTTCCATGCCACCGCCTTCGGGCAGTTTCATATCATCCATACCTCCGCCTTTTCCTTCAGCCATGATTTTTTGCATGCCCTGCTCCAGGATGCGTGATGCCAGCAGATCCATTTTGCCCAACTCATCGAGTTTGCTGAAAGGGATTTTTACATTGGCCATCATTTTCTCATCTCCCAGGTTCATATTCATGGAAAAACTGCCTTTGGCTGCCAGTTTACGTTCTTCGGCAGTGAGGCTGGGCAGGCTATCGGTCAGTTCTTTGAGGGCAATAGTTGTATCCATGCTTTTATCTTCCATCTTTTCCATCTTGCCGTCCTGGTCAGCCATCTTGGCCAGGCCGATGAGAGCGCTGAAATCGGAGGTACTGCTATACTGGCCACTACCATCGGGATTGATCGTTACTTCACGAGTGGTTTCACAACTGGTCAGCATCAACGTTCCAATTGCAGCCACAGCTAATAGAATTCGTTTCATACAAAGTGTTTAATTGGCGGAAAGATGTGTTTTAGATGAAATTAGTTGCAAGCCGGTTAGCGGCTGCCAGACAAAGAACGGAATAATTCAGATTATGCCACCATTTTACAAACCATTTCTTTAAGCAGTTCGGCGTCCTCCACCCCGGCACTATTGACTCCCACGCTTTTAAGATTATACTGGTGCAGCAAAAGGAGTATACGCTCCACGCCCTGGTAATTGTAGGTACGGGATGCCTGCAGATAGTCTTTGGCAAAAAAGGGGTTTACTCCTATGGCTGCTGCCACTGCTTTTTCATCGCCCCCTCCGGCGCCAAAGACCATAAAGACCTTGCTGAAAAAACCATAGAGAGAAGGTAAGACGAGTTGAATAGGAGCTGCCTTGGGATTGGCGGCAAAGTACTGAATAATACGCAGGCTTTTTGCGAGGTCGCGACGGGCAAGGGCTGCCTGCAGTTCAAATACATTATAATCCTTGCTAACTCCTACAAATGATTCAATATCCTCTTCTGTAATTGATTTTCGAGATCCCAGGTTTACAGAAATCTTTTCAATCTCATTTTCGAGGCGGGTAAGGTCATTGCCGATATGATCTACCAGCAGGGCCACTCCTTTGGGAGAGATACTAAGACCGTGCGATTGCACCATCTGTTGTGTCCATTCCGGCAGTTGGTTATCATAAATCTTTTTGGTACTGATGTAAACCGTTTTTTCTTTGAGCAACTTCGCAAACTTGCTGCGGCCGTCTACTTTTTTTTCTTTGTAGGCCACAACAAGTATCGTCGAAGTGAGCGGCTTTTCAATATAGCTTTCCAGCTTTTCCACGTCGCGCATATGCTGCGCTTCCTTAAGTACCACCACGCGTCTTTCACCAAACATTGGATACTGTTTGCTGGCATTTACAACCTCCGTCCAGGATGTATCGCGGCCATAAAAAACGGACAGATTAAACGATGCTTCGCTTTCGGGCAGCAGGTGATGCTCTGCATAATCTACTACTTTATCCAGGAAATAAGTCTCTTCGCCCTCCAGCCAGTAAACCGGTTTGAAGGTACCCTTCTTCCACTCTGCGATGATTTTTTCTACTGCCATAAAACGCTAAGATACAGGCTTTAGCCGGTAGTCAGCCACAAGTTTTTGAATAGTGGAAAACTGTACAGGGTATTTTCTGGCACGGTTTTCGGAATTATCGGGATCAAATGGATTTTCAGGCCGATTGCTAACCGGACGAACGAAAATCGAATCCATTGACAGTAAACCTAAAATTCATCTAAAACCCACTTGTATGACAAACACAAATTATCCATCTGCCACTCCGCAGAATGAACCCAACCAGCCTCAGAAATCTGGTAATAAGAACCTCCTGATCGGTATTCTTGTTGCTGTATTGCTGGGTACATGGGGTTACCTGCTCTGGGATAAGAATAAATCCGGCGAGCAGGTTCAATTGGCGCAGACCCAGTCTGAAAACTACATGTCTCAGCGCGATTCACTCAAATCTATGTTTGATGAAGCTCAGCTGCGCCTCGACTCAATCACTGGTGCAAACAATAGCCTGCAGGGCGAAAAAAGCACACTGCTGAAACAAATCGAGTCAGACAAGGCACAGATTCGCCGCATCCTGAATGACAAGAATGCTACAGCGGCAGACCTGAAAAAAGCACAGGAACTGATTGCCAACCTCAACAATCAGATTGGTAACCTCGAGGCAGAAGTTGCCCGTCTTACTGGCGAAAATCAGGAACTGTCGGCCAACAATCAGCAACTGTCTTCTGAAAAGCAAGTACTGGAGCAAAATCTTCAGACTTCAGCTACCGAAAAAGAAGCCCTGGCTCAGACAGTGGACGTAGGTTCTACTTTCAGCGCGGCCAACATTCAGATCACTCCGGTAGATGAAAGAAAGAATGGTAAAGAAAAAAATACTTCAAAGGCCAAACGTGTCGACAAACTGGTTGTATCCTTTGATGTAGAAAACCGTATTGCACGCTCTGGTCCCGCAGATATGTATATCATGGTGACTGCTCCTGATGGTAAAGTAGTGGCTGACCCCAGCCTGGGTTCAGGTACACTGACTACCCGTACAGATGGCGACAAACCCTTTACAACCAAAGTGCCTATCGAATACGAACAAGGTACACGTAAAGCAGTTCAGTTCCCCATCCGTCAGGAAGACTTCCAACGCGGAGATTACAAAATTGAAATTTATCATAATGGGTTCAAGATCGGTGAAGGTATCCGGACCCTCAAAAAAGGTGGTTTATTCGGTTAAAAGCAGTTGCACTCCGTGCAACACAGCCGTCTCGCTTTCCAGTGAGACGGCTTTTTTATTGCTTGATTTTCAATATATTTATATAGTATAATTGGTAAAGAATTTGAATGTGATTATCTTTCGGCTGCTGACCCGTATACACCTATGCGCGATATCAAACCTTTACTGCTCATTCTTCTTTCCATCGGCCTGGTTGGTACCTGGACCTATCATTTATATGATAAAACGATCTACAGCCAGCGCAGAACAGAAGTGTTTGTAAGAGATTCTGCTGCTGTAGCCGATGCTATCCGCGATTCATTACAAAAGATTTATTCCGGTACTATTACTGACCTCGATAGTCGCCTGAGTGTGACCGGCGACAGCCTCTCCTACTCCCGTGCAAAGGCCGATAGCCTGCAGCGTCGCCTGGAGCATCGGCTGACAGAAATCAACCGTCTGAAAGCAGAGATCAACGCTATTCTCAACAAAGGCAATGCATCAACCGGCGATATGGCAATAGCCCGCAAAAAGATTACCGAGTTGCAGGAGCAGGTACAGCAGATGGAAGTGCAACAGGGATCAATGGAGACGGAAAAGAAGCTGCTGGCGCAAACCCTGGCCGATCTTAGTCAGAACGCAGGCAAACTGGAGCAAAACATCCGTAAGCTTAACGATGAGAATGCTGCCCTGCAGGAAAAAATAGCGCTTGCCGCGGTTTTTGTGGCGTCTGATGTAAAACTCACTGCCGTCAATGTGCGGGGCTCACGCGAATCAGAAACGAACCAGTCGAAAAAAGCCGATAAGCTGGTGGTTTCTTTTGTACTTCAAAATCACTTACAGGATTATCCCAATTCCGAAATAGCAATTGTAATCGTTCAGCCTGACAGGCAGGTATTGCAAAACCCCAATTGGGATTCCGGCAGTATGGATACGCAGTCTGGCCGCAAGAACTATACCCGCATGGTCAGGTTTGACTATTCAAAAGGCGAACAAAAAGCACTCACCTTTTCACTCGATGTAGATGAATTTCAGAAAGGCAACTACCTGCTTGAAGTCTGGCACAAAGGAATGATGATTGGGAAAGCGGTTGCGGGAATGAAGTAAATGAGCGATGTGCTAATGTGCTGATGTGCTAATGTGCTAATGTGCTGATGAGTCGTCAGCAAAATCTTTTATTATTTATAGAGTCAGTATCTCCAAATGTAAAAGGAACTGTCGGCGTAGCCGGCTGTTCTCATTTCATTAATTTATTGAACAATCCTCTTTACAGGTTTGTCCCTGCATTAGCACATCAGCACATTAAAAAAGCAGCCCTCGCAGGCTGCTTTTAATTTTATACGGTAAGGTTCCTGTTTAGAACAGGTTGTAACCATAGCTTACATAGTAGAGACCGCCAACATAGGGGCTGCCGAAACCTGTACGGTAGTAGTTATTGCCCAGGTTGGTACCACCAATGCGGAATACACTCTTGGTTTTAGGTACGCGGTATGTAACCTGTGCATCTACCCAGGTAAAGTAAGGCAGGGTACCACTTACAAAAGTACCTTCATAATAGTTGTTGTCCTGCCATTTTACCACTACGTTGAAACCAATGTTTTTGTAAACATTATCGTTGCGCAGACCCAGGTTCCAGCGATACAGAGGGGCATTGAAGAAGGACACAAAACCTGAAGGCACATCCTGCAGTTTATCGGAGAATACGTTGCCATACAGGTTAAATCCTCTGCCCAGTTGGTATTCTGCACTTACACCCCAGCCGAGGGCTTTTACATCTTCGTCAGAGTTCTGTACATAGCTCACGTTGCGGGTGGTGAAAGGCGAATAAAGATCTGTAGCAGCAGGTGTGGCAGAACTTGACTGGGCGACACCAATGGTAGCTACAAAGTTTTTATACACGCTGTAGTAGGCATAAGCATCAATCAGCAGGCGCTCGCCCAGGATGCCTTTATACCCTACTTCATATGAATTTACCGTTTCGGGTTTTACTTCTCTGTAAACGGCAGGTACAAGCAGGCTGGTATTGGCCGGGTTGCCGCTGTTGCGGTAAGCCAGTACGCTTGCTGCGGTATAACCGGGATTGCTGCCATTGAGGCCATATTTTGTCTGGGCTTCGGGCAGACAGCCAATCAGCAGACCGGCACCAGTCAGCAGGTCGATATACTGATTCTGGTTGGTGGGGAAACGATAGGCAGTTTGATAAGACAGGCGGATATTATTGTCTTTAGCCACTTTAAACACTGCGGTAAAGCGTGGAGTGAACTTGCCGTCAAAGTTGGTTTGTTTATCATAACGTCCGGCAGCCGTAAGCGTAAGGAAGTCGTTGAAGAGTTTTTTACGCAGTTGCAGGTAACCACCTGTTTCGTTGATCTTAATAACACCGCCGCCATCGTTAAACAAAGTGCCTTCAGAGTTCAGCACATACTGTTTCCATTGTGCACCTACGATTACGTCGAGTTTGTCGGAGAAATCGAGTGCGTCTGAGAGGTTAAACTGTCCATCGGCAGCCCAGAGATCTGTTTTGTCGAGGAAGAGGGCGCCACCCTGAGAAATGGGAATTTCGCGACCTGCTTTTACCGCGGCTTCGTATTGAGGCGTGCCGGGCAGGTAACGGCCGGCATCGGCTACACCGCGGGCATTGATATGGGCATTCTGGCTGCTCATACCCGTACCACCCTGGCGAAGAGATTCGGAATAGGCGGCTACATATTGGGTAAACCAGGTTTGATCGGCTTTCCAGGCACGGTTTACATATACACCCAGAGCGGTAGCATTGTAGGAACCACCGGCATTTTCCTGAGTGGTATAGCCACGTACGTACCATGTCTTGCCCTTGAATTCGAGTTTATGCTGGGCAATCTTCAGATTACGCAGTGCATAGCGGTCTGCGCCGGTATATACGGTGGTACCGGTACCCATATACGAGTTGAGTGATGCTTCAATATTGGGGGTGATCATGTAATGCAGACCCAGATTGAATTTGGCATTGATCGTATTGTAGTCAACCAGGTATTTTTCTTCGTAACCGGTGCGTGATACGCTTTGGTTGGGGATGGTATTGTTGTTTATGCCAAGGTTGATGGGCACAAAACCCTGCATGGCAGAAAGGAATTGAGAACGCTGGGCCGATGTAAGACCGGGAACACCGTTTACAAAGGCGGTCAGGTTGGCAAAATACCCATTCAGCTGTGCTGCAGAAGGGTTATTGCCCAGGATCCCATTTGTAACTGTGGCGATATTGGTGGTAGCGCCGCTGCTGGCAAAATTAGCAAAGGCTTGTGCCAGCGGGTTGGCCTGAACCCCGGCTCTGATGGCTCCTGCAAACTGAAGCATGTTAGCACTGGCTTCATCGCCATAGATGTTTACGCCGTTGAAGTTGGGATCGTTTTGCCGGTTGCCACCCACTACGCTGCTGAGTACACCGATCTGTTGTTTGTTGCGGTAGTCGTCTGCCTGCCAGTCATTGGCTTTGGTAAGAGCGGCAGATATTTTAAAAGCAAATTTGTTGTTGAAGGCTTTGGCCCAGCGGAATGCCCAGTCATAATACGGTGAGGCTTTCCGTTGGCTGCCATCGGTATGCATGATACCCTGTTTGATGTTAAAGCTAACACCCTGATACTTGAATGGGTTTTTACTGTTGATCAGCAAAGTACCATTGATGCCACCTGAACCATACAGTGCCGAAGAGGCGCCAGCCAGCAATTCCACATTGTCGACATCCAGCTCGGTAGGTCCGATTACGCTGCCCACAGAAAAGTTGAGACCGGGGGCCTGGTTATCCATACCATCAACCAGCTGATTCAGTTTGGTATTACCACTGCTTACAAAACCGCGGGTAGTAACCGTACGGAAGGTAAGGCTGGCAGTATGCATATCCACCCCTTTGAGGTTGGCAATAGCTTCGTAATAGTTGGGTGCAGGAAGATTGCGGATTGTAGTGCTGCTCATACGCTCTACAGTTACCGGAGATTCCAAAATCCGGGTGGGAGTACGGGTGGCAGCCACCACTACCTCCTGGCCAAGTGTGCTGGCAGGTTTGAAGTCAATTTCAATCTTAGCCTGGGGATCGCTGACAACCAGTTCTGTGTTTTCAAAACCAACAGAACTAAATACAAGTGTAACAGGCAGTTTGGCAACGGTGAGGCTGAAAACACCATCTGAATTTGTAAAAGTACCCTGATTTGTACCCTTAACGAGTACCGATACGGCAGGCACAATGTCTTTGGTGGAGCTGTTGCGGACACTGCCGGTGATGGTAACATTTTGAGCAAATCCAGCAATCGTAAATAGGCTTGCAGCTATCCATGCAGCCAAGAATCGATAGCCTTTTCTCATAAATAAGCAATTTTAGTTTTGGAATATAATGGAAAAATAAGGATTGTGGCCTTTATCTAAAAATTTAATTTTTAGGGAGAAAGAATAAATTGTTGAAATCTTGAGCCCCTCGCTTTTGGGTGATTTTTAAGCCCTTCTTACTTTCGTTTATGGCTTCATTTTCCTTTCCGGGTCAGACCCGTTTTTACCGCGGCAAAGTGCGGGATGTGTACACAATTGATGAGTTGCTGGTGATGGTGGCATCAGACCGGATATCGGCTTTCGATGTGATCCTGCCCCGGCCTATTCCCTTCAAAGGTCAGGTGTTGAATCAGATAGCCGCCCATATGCTGGCGGCCACGGCAGATATCTGCCCCAACTGGTTGCTCGAAGTACCGGCGCCCAATGTCTCTATCGGCAAAAAATGTGATCCGTTTCGTATCGAAATGGTTGTACGAGGCAACCTGACCGGTCATGCCTGGCGAACCTATGCTTCCGGCAAACGCACGCTTTGTGGCGCAGTGCTGCCCGAAGGGCTAAAGGAAAACGATTATTTCCCCACTCCCCTTATCACTCCTTCTACCAAAGCAGAAGAAGGGCATGACGAAGATATCTCCCCCGATGAGATCATCAGCCGTGGCCTGGCCACAGCAGAAGAATGGAACGCACTGAGCCAGTACGCACTCAGCCTGTTTGAACGCGGCCGCGAAATTGCCGCCCGTCAGGGACTGATTCTCGTAGATACCAAATACGAATTTGGTAAAATCGGGTCCACCATCTACCTGATGGATGAAGTGCATACCCCCGACAGCTCCCGCTATTTTTATGCAGAAGGTTTTGAAGAACGACAACAAAAAGGCGAACGTCAGAAACAACTTAGTAAAGAGTTTGTGCGGGAATGGCTTATCGCAAACGACTTTATGGGAAAAGAAGGTCAAACGGTTCCTGAAATGAGCGACGAATGGGTAAATACCATTTCACAACGTTATATCGACCTGTACGAAAAACTGATTGGCGACACGTTTGTTCCCCAGTCCCTTTCAGACGAAGAAACCTACGAACGAATACTGACTTCATTGAAAAAAATAAGCTGATGAAAACAGAAAAGGCAACGGAAATGCGTTGCCTTTTAACTGAACGACTGACTGTTTACCTTTTTTTATACAATCCCTGTTTGATCTGTTTCTTTTCCACCTGTGTGCCTTTGCCATAGGTGTAGCAGAGATTGTCAATAATGTATTGTGCTTCGGAATAAGTGAGCCAGTAATCGGTTACCTCGCCTCTGAAAAATGAATTATCTGTATAGTTGTAAAATTCACGGTAACCACGGCGGCTCAGGTCTCCAAATATTTCATCTCCTTCGTAAGGTGCAAGTCCGCCGCTGTGACGCATAATGGTATAGCCATTATAGGTTTCTACTACTATGAAAGGGCAATAGGCATCACTATATACCACGTACCCGTTTTCTTTACTCAGCCAGTAATCGATATCACTGCCACCATCGTATCCGCGGCGTGTACAGCCGGCCAGCACAAGCATAAATGTGATGAATAATCCGGCAAGTGTAAAAGTCTTTTTCATAACGGTTCAATTTTTGAAGTAATGAATAGCATCTGGTTCATATGTAAGTAAGACCATGCCATATCTCGTTAGGTTTGATGCGGGTTTGTTAAAAGCAATGAAAAACAGAACGTTTTATGTTAAAGATTTTATAGCGGTTTAGCGCCTTATCTGTAATTTAACAGCATGAAAAAAATGCTTCTCTTCTTATTTGCCATGCAATTGATCGCAACCATAGCTTCAGCTCAGACCCGTTACCTTATAACCGGTACCTATACCGGCGGTAAAAGCAAGGGGATATATGTATACAGATTTGATGAAGCTACCGGCACTTCCTCCCTGGCCAGCGAAACAGAAGCATCGAACCCCTCCTATTTAGTCGTATCGCCCGATCAGCGTTTTATATATGCCGTGCATGAAAACGGAAAAGACAACAATGGCGGTGAAGTATCTGCCTATGCATTTGATAAAAGCAACGGACAACTCCGTTTTCTCAACAGGCAGCTTACAGGTGGCGACCACCCCTGTTATGTAGAGGTAGATAAAACCGGTCGTTGGGTGGTTGCCGGCAATTACAGCAGCGGCAATTTCTCTATTTTTCCCGTTGCGGCCGATGGCAGCCTGGGCGCAGCCGTCACCAAACAAGCCCATCAGGGCAGTGGCCCCGATAAGGAGCGCCAGGAAAAACCGCATGTGCACTGCACGATTTTTTCGCCCGATAATAAATGGCTCTATGTATCCGATCTGGGTATTGATAAAGTGATGATCTATTCATTTGATGCAACAACCGGCCAGATCAGTGCCGCCAGTCCCGCCTATGCAGCGACAGACGCGGGTGCCGGTCCCCGTCATATCACTTTTCACCCCAATGGCCGCTTTGCCTATCTCATCGAGGAGCTAACAGGACATGTAGTGACATTTTCGGTTAAAAACGGAAAACTAAAACGTATTCAACGCGTCAGTACGCTGCCACGCACGCAAAAAGGATTTGCCGGAAGTGCCGATATACATGTATCAGCCGATGGACGTTTTCTGTATGCTACCAACCGGGGCGATTTCAACAATATTGCCATCTACCAGATCAATACAGCCACCGGAAAGCTCAGCACCATTGGCTTTCATTCCACACTGGGCGAAGGCCCCCGTAATTTCAATTTTTCACCATCCGGTAAATGGCTGCTTATGGCCAACCAGAATAGCGATGAAATAGTCGTATTCAGCCGCAATGAAAAAACAGGATTGATCGATGACAGTGGTAAACGCATTGCAGTAGGTAAGCCGGTTTGTCTGAAATGGATCATTGCAGAATAATTTTTCTTACTTACACAACAAAGTCCCCTGCCTCCAGGGGACTTTGTTGTGTAAGGTGATTATTCAACTCATCCGGATGTTTTATCCTGCCTGCGGCGGCGGGACTTATTGAATACATTTCGTCCTTTGTCGATACCCGAGCGGCGAATTTTCTGTTCTTCTTCGGGCAAATGAATGAACTCCCGGCATTCTGCGCTGCAGCAACCTTCCATCTTTTGCTGACATTCCTCACACTGAATAAACAGCAGGTGGCAGGCATCATTGACACAGTTAACATGGGTATCGGCCGGCTTGCCGCACTGATGGCATTGTGCAATGATCTCCGGTGTGATACGCTCTCCCAGACGCTGGTCGAATACAAAATTTTTTCCGTGAAATTTATTGTTAAGCCCCTGTTCCTTTACCTGATTGGCATAATGGATAATGCCACCTTCGAGGTGAAATACATTTTTAAATCCTTTATGCAGCATATAGGCAGATGCTTTTTCACAACGGATGCCGCCGGTGCAGTACATGATAATATTCCGGTCTTTATTTTCCTGCATCATCTCTACTGCCATGGGCAGCTGATCGCGGAAAGTATCACTGGGTATTTCGATCGCGTTTTCAAAATGTCCTACCTCGTATTCATAATGGTTACGCATATCGATGACTACGGTATCCGGATCATTTGTGAGCTTATTGAAATCAGCCGCATTTACATAACGTCCTTTTCTTTCCATGTCAAATGCAGGATCATCAATACCATCGGCCACGATCTTGGGGCGTACTTTAATATCCAGAACATAAAACGATTTGCCATCATCATCAACGGCAATATTAAGCCGGAGATGATTGAGTGGTTCTATCGCGTATAATCGCTGACGAAATGCTTCAAACTGACTGGTTGGAACGCTGATCTGGGCATTTATGCCTTCATGTGCTACATAGATCCGGCCCATTACACCCAACGCAGCAAAATCGCGGTACAGTTCATCCCGAAAGAGTGCCGGGTCTTCGATCCGGAAATAACAATAAAAGGAAATAGTCGTGCGGGGAGTCGGGTCCTTTAATATACGCTCTTTGAGCTCCCTGCGGGAGACCCGGTTGTGTAAAGCCATCTGAGTTGAAATTTGATCCCGCCAGAGGCGGGAAATTATTAATAATTGGTCAGTTGCAGGCTGAACCAAATTTCGGCACAAAGATAAGGCAAAAGGTATAAGGTATAAGGTGAAAGGTAAAGGGTTTAAGGATGTGGAAGTCCTTAAACCCTTTATACTTTTAAACCTTTAAACTTTTATTGCCCAAAACTCACCTTTCCGCCAATCAACCCACCAAATCCCACACGTACGCCCCACGAATTGCCAATGCCGGGTTGAAACGCATTGACCACATCTACTCTGAACAGTTTCAGGATGTTTTCTAAACCGGCAAACAGCTCGAGGTAATAGTTATTCTTGTCTACCAGGAAGGTATTGGCACCGGCAACCAGGTGCCACTTCAGTTTATTCAGCAGCGGAATCTTATTGGTCAGCAATCCATTGAAATGATGCTCGGCATGGCCGAATGCATAGAATGGCTCGGCATTGCTGTAACGGTAATAAGGTGCCAGCTGAAAACTATTCAGGTATTTGATATTATAAAACGTCTGGTTGCCATTAAAATGCTGGAGGTCGGGAAGTCCTACTTTTTTACTGTTGATGAATCCGCCCACTCCTATTTTGTATTTAAACTCACCGCCGATTTTAAAGTTCATGCCATCGGCCATGCTGAATTGCCATTTGTCAAAATCAACATCACTGCCCAGTATATTGCGGAATCCTTTGCTGTATGATGCGGTAAACACGGGGGCCTTGCTGGGAATAGGCATTTTGCTATAGGGGAACTCGATATAACGTATGCCGGGCTGCCACGATACGCTTACTCCTGCTACCACAGCCTGTGACCGGGTAAAGGGCAGCGCTGCCAGTTCATAAGGGTGATTGGGTAATAATTCCCTGTCTTTATTAAAGAAAGAAAAATCTGTTGTATTGCTAAGCGGCAGCCGGTCTTCGTATGTAACATTTGCATGCAGTTGTAATCCGTTTTCCAGTTTGTTGTTATAGGTAACAGACCCAAACCAGTTTTCATACAGCTTCATATAATTCTTCTTTGCCAGCAGCGTGTAGGCAGCATTGGTAAGCGGATTAATAGGATCATCGTGATTGAACTGACTTATCCGTTTACCGCCAGACAACTGGAGGTACCGGTCGCGGTAACCTGATTTTCTTGGACGGATCATGAGGCTGGCCCAGGAGTTAAGATGGCTGTTGGAAAAGCCATACCGGGTATTCCAGTCGAGACTGTAGGAATACCGGCCTTTTTTATACAGGGTAAATGTTTGTTCCAGGTTTACAGAAACCCCTTCTACCGTATTATACTCCAGTTGAGGCAGCAAGGGTTTCATACGCCAGCCCACAGTCGATTTCTTACCATAGAAACTGCGTCCCTGTCCTGACCAGAATATTCCTTTCACAGTTATCGGCCGTTTTATTCTGCGGAGCGAATCGAGTTGCAGGCGTGTGCGGTTAGTATCGCGCAAGGCGTTGTGCAAACTGTCTTTAAATACAAAATCCCTTTTTTCATCATCTTCCAGTGCTACAGGACGTACCTGGCTCCAGTAGACCGAATCTTTTTTATTAAATGCCGTATCATATTTCATGATAGTGCGTCCAAAATGCTTTTTGGCAAATCCGGGATTAATATCGTAGTCGGTATATACATTCACAAAGTTGCCGCTTACATGAAAGCCAAACTGACGAAATACAAGCGACAGCACCTGGTTTTGGGTACGCCACACATCGCCGGTAACAGGCTGATGCAATTGTGTAATACGTAAACTGTCGAGCAACTCCAGCTGATAATCGCGGCTTGTTACGAGGTCTATGCTGTAGATGCGCCAGTCATCCTCTGTGATCTGAATGGTACCCGAAAACAGCGGTTCGTTTTTCCTGCGGGGTATGACTTTGATCGTGTTCACCATTTTTCCTTCATCCACAAAGCTGCCCTCATACTTATATTTATAGTAATTCAATGCGCCGTCAGCTACGGGTGAAATAAAACCCCGGGGATTCAGGTTATTGTCAAAAACGGACACATTGTTCTGATAAAAATTAATAAAGAAGGGAAAACTGAATCCGTAACCACCACCGCTTTCGCGTGAAGACAGCACCTGGTAACGGATCTTGTTGGGCTTTACATAATCTACTTTGGTCATTGACTCAGACAGAAACAGGATGCCCTTACCGGCCGAATCCAGCCCATCGCTGGCATCGCGTTCTACTTTTTTACCAAATATGCGTTGTGGCATGCCGCCGGAGCGCATCAGGCCTTTGATGTATACATTGACCGAAAAAGAGTCTACCTGATCGTTATAGTAATCCCTTTTGCGAATGGCCTGGCGGATGATTTCGTAAGCAGGATCCTCTCCTCCCTGTTTCACTACAACTTCCTGCAACGTGAGCTCCTGAACGTTTAATATAAAATCAACAGTCTGATCGGTTGCGGACACCTGTATCGGTTTTTCCACACGAGCATAACCCACATGCTGACAAACCAGTGTATAGGCGCCGGGTGATACGGTGATAGAGTATACTCCCGATCCGTTGGCAGTAGTACCTTTTGTTGTTCCTTTGATGCTGATGCTGGCAAAAGCAAGTGCCTTGCCGGTATTGTCTGTAATGCGGCCGGTTATTTTGCCAGCCTTAGCGGTTGCTGCAATAAGAAGCAGAACGGGCAGAAGTAAAATTCGGTTCATGGTTGGTGAAACGAAAATACTGGCCTGACTGTTACAAAAAACCCAAAGTGCCCTTTATCTTATGCAGAAGTTTTACGGGCGCGTAGAAAATGAGCGGTTAGCGCGGCCATTCCACCCACCAGGCCTGCCACGAATCCGGTAAACAGAATGAGCCATAATGAGCCATCTGGCAGCGGCAGCAGTTTAACTACACGGGAGGAAAGGATACTCTCATTGGCCGTATCCATCCACCAGGCCAGGCCGCTCCAGAGCAGCAAGAGCCCGGTAAATCCGGTTAAAAACGATTTCCCCGCAGACTGATGTATCAGCAGCGAGGCTACAAATGCGGCCAGGGCAATACCCCACCAGGGCATGTAGAGTCCTGCTACAAATGCCAGTAATATGGTCAGTAAAAGAGATATAATAAATTTCATGTATGGTTCAGTTCGGTCGTTAAAAAAAACAAATTCGGTATGCTATATTACTTCGAGAATTTTAGTGTCCATTTTACTTTTCGGTCAATGCCATCTGATTTTTTCATGACCCATAAATTATAGTACTCCCCCTTTGCCCAGGTGTCAATGAAGTTGTCATAAAAACGGCTGCCGGGATTTCCGCTTTGTCCACCCGGGTATACGCCATAGGCATCGGTGAGTGTACCCATCTGTGCGATCATACGCCAGCTGGGGCCATGGCTGTGTGTAACAGCATTGATGATGTTGCCGTAGCCGCCAACAGGCAATCCCGTATGTGCAAAAGGCATTAGCCCTTCTTTCAGCAGGTGATAGATGGTAGGATTTTTAAACGCTGCCCATTCCAGTTTGCCTTCTCTTTCTTTTTCGAGTAATACACGCGAGGCTTTTGTCAATGCACGGGTTACGATTTGAGGCAGGGTTTCTATTTCAGTAGTTGTCTTATCATCGATGTAAGGCATGGCCGTGCTGTCACGCTTCAGCCATTCAAAAGTAGTTTGTTCTGTAGGCCAGGGTACGGCGGGAGCCACACTGCTGAGGTCATCGGCCCATATCTCGGCTTCCAGGCTATCCCACCATACCTGGTAGATTGTTTGTCCTACCGATAGAGGCCCGGCTTCGAGATTCCAGTTGCGGAATATTTCGAGGTACTTGGCTGCATCGCCATTCAGTTCTGCACTGTTTACATATTTAAGCAGCAGGGGGCGTATATCTTCTGCCGTCACATTGTAATAATTGTTTTGCAGCTTCATGAAATCCTGTACAGTGATCTGTTGCATAGGGCCCAGAAAATGTTCAATCGCAATACCTCTGGGCGTAATATAACCTCCGGGTATAAAGTAGGGATAGGTTGAATCAACAGCCCGCTGATTGGCGCTTTCCAGGAACCCGCGTTGGGGATTCAATGCATGCGGATTTTCTGCCTGCGGAATAAAGCCCTGCCAGGCATAACTGCTGTCTTCGCCGGGCATTACATAGAGCCCCTGCCGGTTCCATCGTGCAGGGAATTTACCCTGCTGCCAGATGGCTATATCACCGGTCTTGGCTGCAAATACAAAGTTTTGACCCGGACATTCGAATGTGCTGATAGCTGCTACATAATCAGTGTAATTATTAGCCCGGTTAAGTTTATAAAAGGTCCAGCCTTCATTACTGCTGTCATGTGCTGTCCAGCGTACGGCCAGGTTATGTGAAGGCCCCACGCCCCCGCCATCAAAGCTTTCATCAAAAATAACAGGGCCAAAAAAGGTATAGGCAACTGTATCGTAGACAGTAGGAGCATTTTTTACTTTTATCTCTTCGATACGCAATTGTGTGGGTGTCCATTGCCCGTTAAACCAGTATTCCTTTTTCGATTTGTCTTTGAATTTGATGGAATAGTAATCTTTTACATCACGCCCTGCATTGGTCACACCCCAGGCAATGCTGTCATTTAATCCGATAATAATAAACGGACTGCCGGGCAGCGAAACACCGTAGGCATTGGAGCTGCCATTGTTGAGCTGCATTTCAAACCAGATGGAAGGAAGCGATAACTCAAGGTGCGGGTCATTGGCCAATATGGGTGCTCCTGACTGTGTTTTGCTACCGGCAACAACCCAGTTATTACTTCCATTGTTAGCATCCGGTTTGTAAGCTTCCCGCTGGGTTATGGCCGTCTTATCGTTGAAATAAAGCGAATCGGCCGTAACAGGTGCCACGGGTTTGATGCCAGGTGCGTCAAAGGCTGTGCCTCTTGGAATGATGGGTACCAGTGAGTCGGCCACTTCGGGATACAGCAATTGCAATTGCCGGTCGGAGAAAAGCGAGCGGGCATGTGTGTATCCGAGGTCGCTTTCTGTTCCTGACGAAAGCATCTTGGCCATCATTTTCAGCAGCAGGGCTGTGCGCAGGTTGCTCCACTCCTGTGGTTTAAAATCGAGTAATTTATATTCAATAGGTAGTTCGCTTTCTTTCAGACTGTGTATATAGGCATTGACACCGCTGGTATAGGCGCTGTACACGGCTTTCGAAACGGGGTCTTTTTCCATTTCCGTAACAGCTTTTTCGGCCGCAAAGCGCATTCCGAGACGGCGTTGCTCCCGGTCATAATTAATGGCGCGTGCGCCGGCAATCTCACTGGCACGACCTTCGGCAGCACGTGTCTGCAGATCCATTTGAAACAAACGGAATCGGGCATGCAGGTAGCCCTGTATGAAATAAAGGTCTTCATCGTTTTCTGCAAATACATGTGGTACGAGCCGCTCATCGAGGTAAACCTCTGCCTTTCCCTTTAGCCCTGCCAGGTGCAGCTCTTCCGTAAAATCATAATTTACCGGTTCGGCATTTTGCCAGAAACCATGTTGCGGACTTAAAAATCGGCCCATCGGAGGTACGGTGCCCCAGCTTTTATTCAGGGCCCATACCAATGCAACGGTTATGACTGCAGATAGCAAAAATGGAATTATTCGCATAGACAGATTGTGTGAATGTGAAAATAGAAAACAGTTTTGAATCCGGCTGAGCTTTTTTATTCCGTTTATCAACTAATGGTTGACACTTAAACCGGTGAAACAGACATTTTATTTAACAAAAACGACAATCTCCCGGGTTACCCTGACTGTTCTCTGTTTTTTGAACGAAATTGCCGGCAAATAATCCGGTATGAAACCAGTTTTCCTGTTTTTTATTTTACTACTCAGCGCAGCATGTGCCTGCGCCCAGTCTGCTGTTTTTTCAAAAAAAGCCGATAGTCTCTACCTGGCAAAGAACTTTAGTGCTGCGGCCCCACTCTATATTAAGGCTGCTAAAAACACGGCACGTTATGAAACACCTAAAGGGCATTATTATAATGCAGCCTGTTGTTATGCGCTTTCAGGAAACAAAAAGCTGGCAAAGAAATACCTGAAGCTGGCAGTAGAAAAGTACGGCTACAGTAATCTTGATAATATGCAGAAAGACGGCGATCTGGTATCACTTCACACTGATCCGGTATGGGATAAGCTGATCAAAGAAATACAACAGAAACGCATCGCTTTGCATGATCCGCGCCGTTCACGCCTGGTTACCGACGATATTCATCATTTCTGGAAAGCCTACGATCGTGTACTTACCGATACAGCCCGCCGCAAGGAGATTTTTGTACGTGATTATTTTAACCAGGCATCTCCCGGTCTGCAGGATTATTTTGCCACAAAAATTGGTACGATCGACCAGTTTGTGCGTAATCAGGCCCGTAAGCCACGCTTTTATGCGGCGATCCGGCAAAATACACTGGCAATCGATACAATGAAGGAAGAGATATATGGCTATTTCGATAAGCTCAAATCGCTGTATGATGAGGCTACTTTTCCGGACATCTACTTCCTGATCGGTCGCTGGAACTCTGCCGGCACGGTGTCTGACAATGGACTTCTGCTGGGAGTGGATCAGATTGCGAAATCGCCTGGCATACCGGAGGACGAACTGAATATCTGGGAGCGAAACAACTTTACGCCTGTAAAGAAAATACCGGTCATCGTTATTCATGAACTGGTGCATTTTCAGCAAAGCAAAATGAAAGAAGACACTACGCTCCTTTTTTATGCGATGGTGGAAGGCATGGCCGATTTCATCTGCGAACTGGTGACTGGCTCCAATCCCAGTCAGCGTCAGCAGGACTGGGCACAAACCCGCCGCCGGCAGGTGTGGGAGGATTTTCAAAAAGAAATGTATCTGCAGCGTTACAGCAACTGGATTGCCAATGGCAACCAGGAAACTGCCGATAAACCTGCCGACCTTGGGTATTATATGGGTTACGAAATATGCAAAGCCTATTACGAAAAGGCTACCGACAAAAAAGCAGCGATTAAAGAAATGCTGGAGTTGCAGGATCCGAAAGCGTTTTTAGAAAAGAGTCGGTATGGAGAGCGGTTTAAATAGTATAAAGAGTATAAAGAGTTTAAAGTGAGATACCCGTTAAACCCATTATACCCTTTATACACTTTAAACTCTTCTTTCCTTCTACTTCACTTCAAACAGAAAAAACTGCATCTTCTCCTGCTTCGAAAAGTTTTCGTCCGCAACCATGATGAGGCTGGGGTTGCCATTAGGCAGTTTAGGGCCAATGGTCATTCCTTCTACGTTGTCGATATACCGGTTGAGCGAATCCATATTCAGCAACAGCTTTTTCTGAACAGGTCGGAAAATGCTTTTCTTATTACTCAGCGATTGAACAGAAGATACATCAGTGGCACGCGATAAATCGGCCAGGTAAATACGAATGGTACAGGCTGGTTTTCCTGTAGAAAAGGAACGCTCCATTACCAGTATAACATTATTTCCGAGATGAAGAATATCGGGAATACCATTTACTTTGAATGCGCCCGGCGGATTGGCGGGATGTGCAACGGGATCAATCTGGTAGGCATATTGCGCGAGCAGCTTACGGTCGGCTACATTATACCGGAGTATACGTATCCAGCCAGTGGAGTCGCCTCCGCCGGCGCGCGGACCATCTTCGTACAATGGCTCTTCGATGCTCACAAACATTTCCTTATAGTCAGGCGTAAAGCTCAATCCTTCAAACACACCGTTATCGCGAATACCGTTTTCTGTACTGTGTACGCGTACATTGGCTGGTATGGGAAAACTGTCTATGTACTGACCATCCCTGTTCATAATACGTATTGTGGGATCCTGCAATGCCGTTCTTTTGTCGCCAAGCGTACGTTCGCCTTCGCTGGTCCAAACCAGTTCATCAGTCAGCGGGTTATAACGGATCGCTTCGGGGTCAGTATGTTTGTAGGGAAATAAAGATCCATCCGGCTGCCGCAACGAATCTACGCGCAACCATTGCACACTGTCGATACCTGCCATGGAAAAATGAATGGCAGCTGTATAATAACGGGCAGGATTTCGCTCCGACCGGTCATCGCAGATCAGGTAATAACAATTGCGGGCCGAGTCGTAATCGATGCCTGACAGGCCACCTACATAAGTGCCCTTAAACATCGTACCTGTCTCTTTTTCCCATACTCCCAGTAAATACAGGCTTTCTGCACTGGGTACGCGTGTTGGCCGCGCTTTGCGCAAAACAATACAACCGGTAACGGTAGTAGCCAGCAAAACAACCAGTAGCAGGGATCGGGTTATGCGCATTGTGTTATCGCTTTCAGCAAAACTACTTGATTTGAGTCTGTGTAGTGATTAATTCGGGTTTCATCATTATTTTGCCTCCTGCTGAAATCCTTTATCTTCGATATTCTGCGTTTTTGGCACGCAAAATTTCCCGCAGACGGCGCAGATTTACGCAGATAAATTCTTCCAGACCTTTCCAACGGAGTCACTATCCTGGACCAATAATTTTAAATTTACGGGAGACCATTTTGTAAAAAATGAGTACTGATCTCTCCATACATGCGCAGCTACAGGCGATCAAAGCCCGCTTACAGGCAGAAGCCAGCCCGGAAGCCGGTAAATCGGCTGCCTATTTTATTCCTGGTATACAAAAGCAATACGGAGTTCGTATGCCTGTACTGAACGAAATAGCCAATCTCTTTAAAAGCGGGGGTTTGCCTCTGGCAGATGCTTTATGGATAGAAGGGTCACACGAAGAACAGTTACTGGCCGCCCGCATCATTGGCAAACTGGGGCGAAAAGATCCGGAGGCTGTACTGGAACGTATCGAACGCTATTCGGCCGGTATTAATAACTGGGCCGTGTGCGATGCGCTGGGTATGCAGGCTATACACGGTATTCGCGAAAAATACCAGGTCGAACTATTTGCCCTTGCACACAGGCTGGCAATGGCTGAAAGTATCTGGCAACGCCGGCTCGCGCTGGTACTGGTGCAGTGGTATACCCGGCATACACACCTGGTACCGGAGATCGAAGCATTGGTAACCGTTCTCGAAAATGATGAGGCATATTACGTACAAAAAGCGATAAGCTGGATCAAACGCAATCTGTCGAAGAAGAAATAAATTATAAAAGCAAAACCCCTCCATACCGGAAGGGTTTGCTGTTGAGCTAACGAAGGGTTAAGGTAAAACAATAATACGGGTACTGGCGCCGGCATTCCAGCTCAGCAATGCTTTATTGTCACAATCTCCGTTGGAGGGATAAGCATAATCAAGTGCCAGTGAAAAATTATTTACGTTGATGTTGAGTGTACCGGCACTGATCCAGGGACAGGCCAGTTTTTTTACAAGCGCAGTTTGCGTGTTGAGTTTTACCACTACACCATTATTGAAGTTGGTTTGTGAGCTGCCTTCGATTTCAAATACATCGTCAGATAACTGAGTGGTAGTGCTACCTGCAGTTTGTGTCACATATTTCATTTTCTGATAGGCATAACCACGTCCGCTGGGGAAGGTTACCCTGCCATCCGTTACCTGTACGGAGTATTTGATATTACCGCCTGTGCTCAGATTGGTGATTACTTTTGTGCCTTCGATGCTGAGGCGTCCTACTTTATAATCAACCAGGGTAACGGTGAGCACAGCGCCTGATTCGCGAATCGGAGCAGTATAGTGCAGCACAATTTTTCCTTTACGGAATTTTCCATCCAGTCCCACGCTGCCACTGGCACCAAAATCGATGGTTACTGTTTTAGGGAAGCTACCATCGAGCGGGGCTACCGTAACGGTGGCATTATTGCCGATGCGCAGGCGTAATTGTGCAAATACATATACCCTGATCGGATCGCGGCCGGCATCACCAGATCTTGCACTCTCCGCACCTTCTTCTTCGGCTGCTGTCATGGAAAGATCCTGGATATCATCATAACTCGCATCTGTTTCCATGGCATCTGCGGAGTACATGGTGGCATCGTTTTCAGTAATAGCAGCAGTGTCCTGTTTGTTTTCTTTTTTACAGGAAAAAAGAACTGCTGTACTTAACATACCGATTGCTATGAGGCGAATGGATGTTTGCATTGAAAAAAGTTTCATGGCTATACTTTTAGGGTTAAGGGAGTTAATAACGTTATCTTGGAACCGTCATTAAAACGAAAGTTTAAAGGCACGTTAAAAAAAATTATTTTGCCATGTATTCATGAAAAAGATCGTCAATTATATCCGGCTATTTTTCAAGGAAATAAACAAGGTCTGGCTGATCTGTTGTGTATTACTGATGATCCTGCTGGTGACCGCCAATTATGCATTTGGTCTCGAAGACAGGCTAATAGCTGCTTTTCCGCAATCGGCTGTAGTGGGCTATGCCAGCCTTTATGCACTGGCCTGGCTGCCGTCTTTTTTATTGTACCGGTTGATTGTACGTGATCAGCAGGCTATCTCCCTGAAAGCCTGGTTGTGTATCCTGGCAGCACCGCTGCTTTTTGCGGTAAAGGTGGGAATGGACACGACTGTTTCTTTTTCTATGGATGCAGCCTGGTGGAGTTACTGGAATCGCATTCTTTACTGGCCACTTCGGCTGATCACTCTTTTTGGAATACTCTTACTGATCTGGATTGCTATAGGACGTTCCGCAGACAGATGGGGTTTACATACGGAAGGGTTTAAGGTGAGACCCTATGCCATCATGCTGCTTATTATGGTGCCTTTACTGTTACTGGCATCAACCCAGCCCGATTTTCAGGCTACCTATCCCAAATTAAAACAAGTGCTGCCGCTGCCCGAAGGCGCATCACCGCAATGGTTGTATAAATTACTTTTCGAACTTTCATATGGAACAGATTTTATTTCCATCGAGCTTTTCTTCCGTGGTTTCCTGGTAATAGGTATGGCCCGCTGGCTGGGACGTGATGCTATTTTGCCCATGGCCTGTTTTTATTGTTCTATTCATTTCGGCAAACCACTGGGCGAATGTATCAGTTCTTTTTTTGGTGGATTAATTCTCGGTGTGGTTTCCTATCATACCCGTTCTATTTATGGTGGACTGATGGTGCACCTGGGTATTGCCTGGCTGATGGAGTTGTGTGGTTACCTGGCCCATCTCTATAAATGGTGATGCCGGTGGTCAGTAATTGACCAACCGGCATCATGAAATCAGTGGCTGCAGACCTGTAAGCCGGATTCTGTTCCCGGTTTTCACCGGGCGGCTATCATTTATCTGTCCTGCAGGTTACCCTGCAGGATCAATCTGCCTACCCTTCCCTGCATTCCGTAGAATAGTGAGCGAGTCACTCACCCCGGGCCGGTTTTGCAACCGGAGCCGAACGGGGATATACGTGGCATTTCAGCATGTAAGGTTTACCCGCAATAGCTGTTACCAGCTACTGCCGTGAGCTCTTACCTCACGTTTTCACCCTTATCGCCTGTATTGCTACAGGAGACGGTTATTTTCTGTGGCACTTTCTGTTGGCGAAAACCGCCACCCGGCTCTTCACCGGTACAATGCTCTGTGCTGTCCGGACTTTCCTCCTCCCGAAAAAATCGGGACGCGATAACCCGGTCTGCAGCGAAGCAAAGGTAGGAAAATTAGATTTGAAGATGTGCTAATATGCTGATGTGCTAATGTGCTAATGTGCTAATGCAGAGAGAAACCTGTAAAAGGACTATGAAATAAATTAATGAAATGAGAACTGCCGGTTACACCTACAGTTCCTCTTAACATTTTGGAAAACTGACTGTATAAGTAATAAAAGATTGTGCTTGTAAGACTCATCAGCACATTAGCACATCAGCACATCAGCACATTATCCCTTCAGCCATATCTCCGTTGCTCCATACCCATATCGCGGGTCATACTGGTTGATGTAGGTTTTTACTTCTTTTTTCATTCGCAGCAGTTCATGAATTTCGTCGCGCAGGCGTCCCTCGCCCACTCCATGAATGATGGTAAGTTTGGGTAAATGATGAGCAACCGCCAGTTCATAAAATTTTTCGAAGGTGCTGAGTTGTATACCCAGGATCTCGAGATTGCTCATATGCTCCCAGTTGTCGCTAAGTTTTTCGATGTGCAGGTCTACCACACTTCGGGCGGGCTCAAGATGGCGACGTGCCTCGCGGGCATCATACACTTTAAAACCTTTCGCAGCAAGGCTGCCCAGTTCAAGAGTGTCTTCCTCTGCTCTGTTGGGATAGGTGTCAAACAGTTTGTACGAAAATGTAGCAAGGTTTTGTTTCCTGATCTCTTCTATACGTGCAAAAAACTGTTTGGGTTTTATTTTCAGCGAAGTCTCATAATGGGAGGCCTTCTTTTTATCCGGCTTTACCAGGCTGAAGTCGATATGATAACTGGGACTGTCGTTCAGATCGGAGAAAGGAATATCATGCAGGTAAAAATCATGAAAAGGCTGAATGCTATTGCGCAGTTCAAAATCTTTTTGTCCGAAAAAGTGCAACTGATAGTCAAACTGGTAAGCTTCTTCGGTATGATTGATTAAATGGAGTTTGAGCGTGATGACCACTTCATCACCAAATTCGTCGGTATCCATCACGGGCAAAAAACTGAGCCATACGCCATCAACCTTGCGGGGTACCGGTGAAGTTTTTTCGGGACGCAGATCATCTATATATTTCTTTTCTTTACGTGCAGGCTGTTGTTTTTTCTGCGAAAAACGTTTGAAGTAAGGAAAGTCCATCTGGTCGAAATAAACAGGAAAACGAACTCCCCTCACCTCCACCATGGCCATCTTGTCATTAATAATATCCACAATCTGCCCTTCCTCTTCCGAGTGAAGAATCAGTACTGTATCGCCAATCTGATATTTCATGCTGCAAAATTACGAAATAGGCAGCATGCACTTAACAGTACTATGATTGTGTTTGCGCCAGGCGGCTATGACGCTGGCCATAGAGGAAATAAATAGCCAGACCAATTACCATCCAGACAAAAAACCAAAGCCAGCTTACGGCAGGTATTTCTATCAGCAGGTAAAGGCATGACAGTACGCCCATAATAGGTATAAGTGAATAATTGCGTACGATAGTCAGGATGGTCAGGATCGTTGCAATGACGAGGAATACGAGGAAAAGAACTTCCTGGTAGCCCTCATGCCCCAGATTGCTGAATGCATCTCCTATACGCGTACGGAAGCCATAAATAAAGAAAGCAAGTAAAGCCGGCACAATATAACGGCCGTTGATATAGGGGATGCGGAAACGTCCTGGTTCTTTTGGCGCAGGTGGCAGCAGCAATACGCCGCCGGATACCAGTACAAAGGCAAACAGGGTGCCGATGCTGGTGAGGTCGGTCATGAGACCGCTGCGCAATACCAGGGCGCCGATACCTACGATAATACCCGTTACGATGGTGGCAAACGAAGGTGTCTGGTATTTGGGGTGAATAGTCTGAAACTTTTTGGGAAGCAAACCATCGCGGCTCATGCTCATCCAGATACGTGGCTGGCCCAACTGAAACACCAGCAAGACCGAAGTAGTGGCTACTACTGCGCTGATAGAAACAATGGTTTCGATCCAGGGCGCTCTTTTCTCAAATACAAAAGCGAGCGGATCATTTACATCCTTGAAGTTGGAATAGTTTTCAATACCCGTCAGCACCAGGGCAATTAATATATACAGGACGGTACAAATAACGAGTGAATAGATCATGCCCTTGGGCATATCTCTTTGCGGATTCCGACACTCCTCTGCTGTGGTGGAGATCGCATCAAAACCGATATAGGCATAGAATACGGCCGATACACCTTTCAGCACTCCTTCGAACTGATTGGGCATAAAAGGTTTCCAGTTATTGGTATCTACAAAGAATGCACCTGCTATGATCACAAAAATGATAACCGCCACTTTAAAGATCACCATGTAATTGGCAGATTGCTTGCTCTCTTTTATACCAATGAAAGCGATCCAGGTAATAAGGCATACCACGAGAAAAGCAGGCAGGTTGAAAAAGATATGTGTGCCACCGATAGTAGGCGCACTATTATAGGCATCTACAGCAAACTGGTAACTTTTAAGTGATTCCGGACTCAGGGCCTGGCCAGATGCCAGGGCTTTGGTTGCTTCCTGGTAGGCGTTGCTGGCCGTCTGCGGATCTACCAGCATCCAGTCGGGCAGATGAATATTGAACACATGCTCGAGCAGGTTATTGAAATAGCTGCTCCAGGAAATGGCTACTACGATGTTGCCGATCGCATATTCCAGGATCAGCGCCCAGCCAATGATCCAGGCAATAAGCTCTCCGAAAGTGACATATGAATAAGTGTAGGCGCTGCCTGCTACCGGCACGCGGCTGGCGAACTCAGCATAGCAAAGCGCCGAAAAACCGCAGGTAATAGCTGTAATGACAAATAAAAGTGATACACCCGGTCCGCCGTGATAGGCTGCTCCTCCAATGGTAGAAAAAATACCTGCTCCGATTACTGCAGCAATTCCCAGAAAGGTCAGGTCACGTACACCCAGCACTCTGCGAAGTCCGGCGCCATGGTCGGCCTGTCCGGCTTCATATTCTTTACGAATGGTCTCAATAGATTTTTTGCGAAACAGGGAATTTGCCATCAGCAATTAGTTTTGAAGGCCTTAAAATAGCGAAAAATCGTGAAGCCGCTTCAGAATTTCAAGCGAATGATACAATCGGTACTACAGGGTGCTTAATATGCCCGTTGTACCAGAAACTGAGCCAGTTCTCTCAATGGCGCTTTGCGGCCCGAGAGTACAGCAATATCATCCAGGTGGCGTAATGCCTCATCGAGGTATTTATTCTTCAGTTCCATAGCCCAGGCATCTACCCCACAGTCCCGGAATATAGCCAGCATTTGCGCTACCTTATCCGGCGGATTGCTATTCAGCAATTGATTGATGTGATCAGCCTGTCCTGTATTGGCAGTTTCGAGGGCATGGATCAGTAAAAAAGTCTTTTTATTGGCCAGGATGTCGCCACCTACCTGTTTACCAAAACGGGCAGGGTCACCAAAGGCATCGAGGTAATCGTCCTGTACCTGGAAGGCCAGTCCCAGCTTACGCCCAAACTCATACAGCAGTCCCTGGTTACGCTCTCCCGCGCCACCCAGGATAGCGCCCATTTTGAGGCTGGCAGCCAGCAGTACCGAGGTCTTCAGTTCTATCATTCGCAGGTATTCGGTGAGTGATACCTGACCGGCTTTTTCAAAATCCATATCCAGTTGCTGTCCTTCACATACCTCCCGGGCTGTTGTGTTGAAAAGAACCTGGATGGGTTTGATAAAACCAATATCTACCTGGCTCAGCAGTTCGTAAGCTGCTATCAGCATTACATCGCCGGAGAGGATGGCTGTATTATCACCATATTTATTTGGAACGGTAGGCTGTCCGCGCCTAAGCGGGGCCTTATCCATGATATCATCATGAATGAGGGTGAAATTGTGAAAAAGTTCAATAGCCGTAGCGAGTCGCCAGGCATCGGGATGCACTTCATCAAAAAGCTCATTTCCCATGAGACACAGAACCGGGCGTACCCGTTTGCCTCCCAGTTTCAGAAAGTATGCATTGGGCTCATAAAGAGTTGCCGGCTGATCCGGGAAACGATAATCTGCAAAATACTGGTTGAATTGCTGTAAAAACTGTTCGAAAGAGTACATGGAAGTAATAAGTGATAAGTTTTAAGTAAGGTTAAAGGAAAAAGGTATAAAAGTTTAAAGGTGTTATATGCATCATTAGCACATCAGCACATTTATCACATTAGCATATTTGCACATTATTTCTTCTTCTTCTTCGCTTTCCGGTTGGCTATTTCCTTTTCTTCTTCCTCCTGCATTACCCATTCATAATCGAGCTGGCGTTTGAGCAGGTTGGCAGCCGCAACCTGTATACGTACTTTATCGCCCATCCTGAATTTTTTACCGCTGCGCATACCTACCAGGCTGTAGTCTGATTCTGCATGGCGGAATTCGTCGTATTCCAGCAGGCTGTTTACACTGACCAGGCCTTCGCATTTATGTTCTACCGTTTCTACCCAGAAGCCGAAGCTGGCCACACCGCTGATGACTCCGTCAAACTCCTCGCCCACGTGGTTTTGCATAAACTGGACCTGCTTATATTTATTAGCGGCCCGTTCTGCTTCCATTGCAGCACGCTCCCGTTCACTGCAATGCTGGCAGCGTTCTTCGAGTTTTTTATCTGCCACCAGTTTCTCATCGAGAATCTCCTGCAGCAACCGGTGTACCATCACATCGGGATAGCGGCGTATAGGTGAGGTGAAATGACAATAAAATTCAAATCCAAGACCATAGTGGCCGATGTTTTCTGTTGTGTATTTAGCCTTGGCCATTGTACGTATGCCCAGTTGCTCCAGCACATGCTGCTCGGGGCGGCCATTTACGTCCTTTAGCAACTGATTAAATGATTCGGCAATTTTTTCCGGCGAGGAGGAGTCAAACTTGTGACCAAACTTATTGGCAAAGGCAATAAACGGCAGCAGTTTTTCTTCGTCGGGAGTATCGTGTATACGATAGGGAAATGGCAGTGGTTTATTATTGACTTTTATTTTGGATACATGTTCGGCCACATAGCGGTTGGCCAGGAGCATAAATTCTTCGATCAGCTGATGAGCTTCCTTGCTTTCCTTGATAACGATGCCGATCGGGTCGCCTTTTTCATCCAGTTTAAAACGTACTTCCTGCGAAGAGAAATTGATGGCTCCTTTATTGAAACGCTTTTTGCGCATTTTCTGCGCCAGTTCATTCAGGATAAGAATGGTGGCGGCATGATCGCCTTCTTTGGTTTCTATGATCTCCTGTGCTTCTTCGTAAGTATAGCGGCGGTCAGAATGCATGATCGTTCTGCCCAGCCAGTATTGTTTTACTTCAGCCTTGCTGTTGATCTGGAAAATGGCAGAAAAGGTCAGTTTGTCTTCGTTGGGCCGGAGTGAACAGAGTACATTGGAGATATGTTCCGGCAGCATGGGATTCACCCTGTCTGGCAGGTATACGGATGTGGCTTTCTGGTATGCAGCTTTGTCCAAAGCGGTATTGGGTTCTACATAGTGACTTACGTCGGCAATATGAACGCCGATTTCATACAGTCCCTGTTTTATCTCGCGAAACGAAAGGGCATCATCAAAATCTTTGGCATCCACGGGGTCGATGGTAAACGTGAGAATATCTCTGACATCTTTCCGGTTCTTTATTTCCGATTCGGTTATCTGATCAGGAATGCGGGCTGCCACTTCGAGTGCATCGTCTGGGAAATCGAGTGGAAATCCGTTTTCGAGCAGGATTTCCTTCATGGCAGCATCGTTGCTGTTTTCGGCATCCAGTATACTGATTACTTCACCAACCGGACGTTTATCCTTATTATCCCATTTTACCAGTCGTGCCACTACCCGGTCGCCGTTTTTGGCATTGTTAAGCTGATTGAGCGGGATAAAAAGATCGGGCATCGGTTTATCTGACTCTGCCACAAAAAAGGCGAAATTTTCACTTACCTGCAGCTGACCGATAAACTCTACCCGTTTTCGTTCCATTACTTCAGTTACCTCGCCCTGCAGCCGGCGGCCACCGCCGGGTTTAATTTTTACCAGCACGGTATCGCCATGCATAGCTGTATTAAAATCCGCCGGACGGATCAGGATATCTGTTTCCTGGTTGGGAACGATGACGAATCCCATGCCTGAGCGTGTAATGTCGAGGGTTCCTTTATAGAGCTTTCCATCGGCTCCTCTTTGTTTATTTTTTTTTCTTGAGTTGTTTTTTCTTCCCATAGGTTAATTTTTCTGAGGACGCTCGAATCCGGTAATGAACCGGCGTACTCTATTTGCAAACTGGTCTTCTTCACCAAATAAAAAATGATGCCGGACTGGTATCACATATAATGGCAGATCAGCCATTTCTGACCTGAATTTAATCAATCGAACGGCATCTTTCTCTGTGGTGAGTATTATTTTATGTTCGGCCGTGAGCGATTCAAATTTTTTCCGGATATCCTTCAGGTCATCAATGGTGAAAATATGATGATCAGAATAAGCCATCATCTGGTATGACTTACACTGCGCTTCGAGCATTTGTTTTAGCGGGCGGGGATTGGCAATACCACTTACCAGGAGTACCTCTGTCTGGTCTGTCAATTCATAATGGCGGTTATCCAGGATATGATAGGTACGGCCGTATTCCATGCTGGCAAAAAAAACGGACTGTCCAGCCAGGGGTGCTATTTCTGTTTCTATTTTTTTCTTCTCTTCGCTACTCAAATCTGGTTTACACTTGGTAACTACAATGATCTGTGCCCGGCGGTAAGAAGATTTCAGGTCGCGCAGATCGCCTGTAGGGAGATAGAAATCGCGGGTAAAAAGATTGGTCTGTTCCGTGAGCAGGATATTTAATCCGGCGTGTATGGCCCGATGCTGGAAGGCGTCATCCAGTACAATGACTTCGGTTTCCGGCCGGTCGTGCAGCAACTGGGGAACAGCAACAATGCGCTCTTCACCCACAGCTACGGGTACGTCGGCGAATTTGAGGTGAAATTGCATGGGCTCATCGCCTATTTCCAGGGCATTACTGGTAGCATCGGCCAGGGCATATCCCTTTGTTTTGCGTTTATAACCACGGCTGAGAGTAGCAATCTTAAAATCATCTTTCAATAAACGGATCAGGTATTCTACCATCGGCGATTTGCCGGTACCTCCTACAGAAAGGTTGCCCACACAGATCAGTGGCAGACCAAAACTCGAGCTTTTTAAAACGTTTTTGTCGTAAAGGAAATTTCTGATTGCAATAGCTATCCAGTAAAGAATAGAAAATGGCAACAGCAGTATGCGGAAAGATTTGAGAAATAAGTTAGAAAACATACACGTTATTCGGCGTAATACAGATATCTAAAGGTACATCAAATTCATGCCGGTCGCTGATCTTGCTGACGGGTTCAAAATAACTGAATCCGGCTTTAATGCATTCCGGCCGGCAATGGCGGAGGTAGCGGTCATAAAATCCTTTCCCGTACCCCACCCTGTATCCCTGCCCGTCTACTGCCAGCAGCGGCACCAGTACCATATCGAGGCTTTCGGCTGGTAATGGCTCACCTGCCTCCGGTTCGTAAAGGTTATATTTCTTTTTGGTAAATGGTGTATCTCCATCTGTGGCAATCGCGGTCATGCTGCCTTTTTCAAAATCGGTAACGGGATAGCAGACTTTCAATTCCGGATTGCGGAAACGCAGGTAATCCACTACCGGGTGCAGGTTGGGTTCTTTATTTTCATCGATCGGCCAGTAGGCCAGCAGGGTACTTATAAAAGGCAGCTCCACCCGTTGAAAACTGATCAGTAACAAGTCATCCAGTTTCAGCAGATCAGATTCCGTTAATGCCTGTCTTTTGGCCCTGTACTCCTGTCTGATTGCCTGTTTATTCATGATCAATAACGAAAATAGGTTTAACTGGAACTTTCATCGGGCTGTATGAATATGGAAAAGATGGTGGTGCCGTAGTTCTTTTCCATCCGGTACAGCGGAAAGCTCTTGTAATCATTGCGGGGAGTATGCTCCAGGACAAACCAGCCACCGGGATTGAGCAGTTTTTTTTCTGCAATCAGCCGTGGCAGGTCATCGATATTGGTAAGCGCATAGGGTGGCCCTGCAAAAATGAAATCGTATCGGCTGCTGCATTGCTGAATGTATTTGAATACATCCATTTTTATGACCTGCAGATGATCGAGGCCAAGTTCTGCGGCAGTTTTTTTAATAAAGGCATACATCACATTATCTTTCTCTACAATAGTCTGATCGGTAGCGCCGCGCGAAGCCAGTTCATAACTGATACTCCCTGTGCCACCAAACAGATCGAGTGTTTTGAGCGAGGGAATATCCAGCTTATGCTGTATTACGTTAAACAGCCCTTCCTTGGCAATATCCGTAGTAGGCCGGGTATAGGGCATTTTGGAAGGTGGATTAAATTTTCTGCCACCTAAATCGCCACCAACTATTCGCATTGTGCCAGGTCGTTTAATGTGGTAAAAAAGTGGGAAGGCACGGGCTCCTCTGCGGCAGGTATTCGCCAGTTGGCTTCCCTGAAACGCAGCTCGAGAAAGTACTGATACAATTCACGGTACAGTGCAGATCCGGCATCTACGAGGCCGGTAAGCGACAATCTTACCTGCTCCTGTGTCAGTCCAAACTGCTGGCAGATCTTAAGCAGATAATACAGTACATCTGCAGGCGTCTCGTATTGATAGGTCTGAGCCAGCAACAGTTTATTACCCCTTGTAGCAATGACCGAGAATTCGTTGCTGCGGATATCTACTGCCAGCGCACCCTCAAATGCGGTGGATTCAATGCTCTGCAGAGCCAGGCTGTAACTATGCCGTATAGTGGCACCGGGATAATGAATCCTGGCCCAGTCCCAACCGGCCTGTGGTACGGCATAAACGAGATACAATTGCCAGTTGGCAAGGTATTCGGTTTCAATATGACTGGAGCCGGTATGTCCATACAGTGTATGCAGATAAGTGACCGCATCACTTTCCCTGTAGAGAGCTGCAGGAATAAGCGTGCACCAGGGTGCATCGAAACGAAGACGGGTAGCTGCATAGCGCCGGTTCAATGCGGGCGAAGCCTGTATGATACTTTGCAGTCCTGCTTCTTCGGTATCTCCCTGTCCCCACCAGCTGAGCTGCTGCAGGCTTTGGCCATCCTGACCGGTCACTGCCCAACCCAGGTGATGATTACCAATGCATACAGAAAGGGTTTCGGTACCATTGTATTCAGCCTTATCCCTGTATATAGAAAAAACCTCTTTCACGTAAAATCTTTAATTGTTGCAAAGTAATGAAGATATTCCGTAGTGGAATGGCAAATATGGCACCAAACCCTGCCGGAAAAGGCAGGAATATCATTTGTCCAGCTATAAATAAAAGGGAATAAAGCGACCGGTCATATGTCAAAGTCAGTGTCATACCGTACAGCCGAAACGCCCGTAAAGTTATCAATAGGCGGATTCAGCTTCTGTACTTCCACGGATACTTTTTGTACCTGCGGGTATGCCTGCTTTATTTCATGGCATATTGACTGAGCCACGGTTTCGAGCAGGTCAACCGGTCTTTCCATCACTGTATTCATAATTGAATACAGCCGAGCGTAGTCAATGGTTTCACTGATATCTGTGATCAACCGGCTGGTTGGTATATATATCACATCCATATTCACTACAAAGTCATTCCCTTTTTGCCTTTCTTCGGGGTACAACCCATGATAGGCCCGGAAACGTACATTGTGCAACGAAATGGTAAACTGGCTCGCCACGTCTTATTTACTCCGGTTGATGAATAAAAAATACGGTATTAATGTAATCCCTGTGCGCTCAGGTAACGTTCTGCATCCAGCGCAGCCATACAACCGCTGCCTGCAGCAGTAACGGCCTGGCGATAGATTTTATCCTGCACATCGCCGGCGGCAAACACGCCTTCTACATTGGTACGGGAGGAACCGGGTACGGTAATGATATAACCGGCTTCATCCATTTCCAGGTAGTTTTTAAAAATCGCTGAATTGGGTTCATGGCCAATGGCAACAAAGAAACCGTTCACAGGAATTTCCTGTGTCTCGTTGGTTTTATTATTGCGGATACGGATAGCACTTACGTTTTTGTCACCAATCACCTCTTCTGTTTCCGTATTCCAGTAGACTTTAATATTGGGTGTGTTCAGCACGCGGTCCTGCATAATTTTGCTCGCCCGCATTTCTCCTTTACGTACCAGCATATGCACGGTAGTGCAAAGTTTAGAAAGGTATAACGCTTCTTCAGCCGCCGTATCCCCTGCTCCCACAATTGCCACTTCTTTACCACGGAAGAAGAAACCATCGCATACTGCGCAGGCACTTACACCAAACCCATTGAGTCGTTGTTCGCTTTCGAGTCCCAGCCATTTGGCAGAAGCACCGGTAGCAATGATCACGGCATTTGCTTCTATCCATTTTTCGTCATCGATCTGTACCCGGTAAGGCTGCTTGCTGAAATCTACCTGGGTAGCCAGTCCAAAACGGATATCGGCACCCATACGTTTGGCCTGTTTTTCAAAATCAACCATCATCTCTGGTCCCTGCACACCATCGGCATAACCGGGATAGTTTTCTACTTCGGTTGTTATGGTAAGCTGACCGCCGGGCTGAATCCCCTGGTATAAAACAGGTTTCAGGTTGGCACGGGAGGCATAGATGGCGGCTGTATATCCGGCAGGTCCACTGCCTATGATTAACAAGGATACTTTTTCAACTGTTTCGACTGACATATTCTAACTATTCCCTAATAAAACAATAACTGCAAAAGAAAGTTTATTTGCCCAAAATGCCAAAACACCTTGTTGACACCTGTTGACAACCTGTGAAAGAAAAAGCCCGCATGCTGATACATGCGGGCTATACTTAGAAAACATTTGATTATTAACCAAGGCGCTGGTCAATGATGGCCTTATCTATTTCGGCTTCTTTACGTTGTTCTTCCTGCAGGCGTTTCAGTTTCTTGCCATAGGAAAGGCGTGTGATGAGCACAAATAACACCGGTACCACAAAGATGGCCAGTGTGGTAGCAGCGATCATACCGCCAAAAACAGTCCATCCGATAGTCTTGCGGCTTTCCGCAGCAGCCCCGCTGGCAAAGGCCAGGGGCAACACACCCAGTATAAACGCCAGTGAAGTCATCACAATCGGCCGCAAACGCAGGCGTACGGCTTGCAGCGTGGCATGGGCAATATCAATACCACGGTCAACCCGCTCTTTAGCAAATTCCACGATCAGGATGGCATTTTTAGCCGCCAGACCAATCAGGGTGATAAGACCAATCTGGGCGTAAATATTATTGCTGAGGCTGGGAATGAATGTAAGAGTAAGGATTGAGCCAAATGCACCGATTGGTACCGCAAACAATACAGAGAATGGTACCGACCAGCTTTCATACAGGGCTGCCAGAAACAGGAACACAAACACCAGCGATATGGCGAAAATGGTTGTCTGCTGGTTACCGGCGGCTATTTCCTCACGGCTCATACCGGAAAATTCATATCCATAACCTGCAGGAAGTGTTTTTGCCACTTCTTTCAGGGCTTCAATAGCCTGACCACTGCTGTATCCGTCTTTGGGTGAGCCATTGATTTCGATGGTTCGATAGATGTTATAGTGTGAGATTACGGAAGGCGTTTCGATCACTTTGGTATTGATGAGTGCACTCAGCGGAATCATATTGCCCTGGCTGTTGCGCACATAGAATTTTTCTATATCCTGCAGCGATCCGCGGAAGCTGCTGTCTGCCTGTGTCATTACGCGGAAGTTGCGGCCATAGAGATTGAAGTCGTTGACGTAACTGCTACCGAGGAAATTGCTGAGCGTACTGTATACATCCGCAACCGATACACCCAGTTTTTTGGCCTGCTCTTTATTGACGTCTACCTGGTAGCCGGGTGTGCGTGCATTGAAAAAGCTATAAGCCATGCCAATCTCCGGACGTTGGTTGAGTTTCATCAGGAAATCACGCGCCACTGCTTCAAACTGCTGGATATTGTCTGTGCTGGCAGTCTGCTGCAATTCGAAGGTGAAACCAGAGGTGGCACCCAGGCCGGGGATGGCAGGTGGTGCGATAGGCATTACACGGGCTTCCTTTATATCGGCTGTAATAGCTCTGATTTTGGCAATTACAGACTGTACATGGTGCTCCTTCCCTTTGCGGTCATCCCATGGTTTGAGATTCACAAACATGGTACCCACGTTTGATTTGTTGGAGAAGCTGATGATATTTAAGCCGGCCAGACCACCTACCACATTTACTTCGGGCAATTTCTGTACACGGCCCATAATCGTTTTCAACATGTCGATACTGCGATTGGTAGAGCTGGCTTCTGCCATTTCATAGGTCACAAACAAACGGCCTTCATCTTCTGTAGGAATAAAGCCACTGGGTTTATTCTTGAAAAGAAAGGTCAGTCCTACAAACAGTGCCACCATCATCACCAGTACATACGGTGTACGACGGATCCAGCCCGCCACGCCTTTGGTATAACCATTGGTAAGGCGATTGAAGCCACGGTTAAACCAGGCAAAGAAGCGCTCCAGCAGATTGAGTTTGGCACCTTCTTCCTTCGATGGCTTGAGCATAATCGTACACAGGGCTGGTGTAAGCGATAGCGCCACAAAAGCGGAGATGATGACCGATACCGCAATGGTGATCGCAAACTGCTGATACAGGCGTCCCACAATGCCGGGAATAAATCCAACCGGTACGAATACCGCGGCCAGAATCAGGGCAATCGCAATTACCGGCCCCGATATATCTTTCATGGCTTTACGGGTTGCCTCCCTCGGCGACATTTTTTCGTGGTCAATATTATGCTGTACCGCTTCTACCACCACAATGGCATCGTCCACCACAATACCAATGGCGAGTACAAAGGCAAAAAGTGTAAGGGTATTGATGGTAAATCCGAGTGAACTGAAGAGAATGAATGTGCCTATCAGTGATACGGGAATGGCCAGTACAGGTATAAGTGTGGCTCTCCAGTTTTGCAGGAAAAGAAATACCACGAGTACCACCAGTATCAGTGCTTCCACCAGGGTATGTACCACTTCATTGATAGAAACCTGTACCACTGTAGCTGTTTCAAGCGGTACCAGGTAGTCTACATCTTTGGGGAAGGTTTTTTTCATTTCGGCAAGAGCCTTGTTGATGCCTTCGTAAGTATCCAGGGCATTGGCGCCGGGAGCCTGGTAGATGAGTACAAAGGCGGCGGGCTTGCCATTTACAAAAGCGTTGGCGGTATAATCAAATTTGCCGAGTTCCACACGTGCCACATCTTTGAGGTAAACGATATTACCGTCAGACGGGCGTGTGCGTACAATGATATTTTCAAACTGCTCTTTGGTGCTGATACGGCTATTGGTCAGGATGCTGTATTCAAAAGTCTGAGCATTGGGCTGCGGGTTGCCACCTACAGTACCTGCGGCTATCTGCAGGTTCTGTTCCTGCAGGGCAGCATTCACTTCGGCAGGCGTCATACCCAGCGCTGCCAGTTTTTCGGGATTTAACCAGATGCGCATACTGAAGTCATCCGCACGCGAGAAGATATCGCCCACCCCTTTTACCCGCAACAGGGCGTCCTTTACATACAGGTTTACATAGTTGCCTATAAAGGTGATGTCGTGTGTGCCATTGGGTGAGTAAAAGGCCAGGGCCATCATGATACTGGGGTTCCGTTTACGTACGGTCAGTCCCAGGCGTTTTACTGCATCCGGCAGTGAGGGCTCAGCCACACTAACCCGGTTTTGCACATCAAGGGTGGCGATGTTGATGTCGGTACCTACTTCAAAGTTGACCGTGATACTGCTCTGACCACTGCTGGTACTGTTTGAGCTCATATAGGTCATACCGGGTGTACCGTTTACCTGTGTTTCGATGGCAGTGGTAGTGGTTTGCTCTACCGTCTGGGCATCGGCACCAGTAAAGTTACCGGCAATCGACACTGTGGGTGGCGAGATATCCGGATACTGCGCTACCGGCAGGTTGATGAGTGATATAATACCAACCAATACCAGCACAATGGAGATTACAATGGCGGTTACCGGTCTTTTTATAAAAGTTTCTGCTATCATTTTCTACTACGCTATTAATCTGATGAGTATTCTGATAATGTGCTGTCTTATACCTGCGACAGCTATACAAATAGCATGGAATGTCTTATTTTTTTGCAGCAGCGCCGGCAGTACCCGGAGCGCCGGTGCTGATGACGGCACCCTCGCGCAGGTTTTGTATGCCTTCTACTACGATTTTTTCGCCATTCTGCACACCATCCCGTACTATGATATTTGTTCCGATCTGTTTGCCCAGTACAACCTTACGCTGAGATACCTTGCTGCTGTCGCCGACAACATATACAAAGAACTCACCCAGCTGCTCTGTTACCGCTTTGTAAGGAATGGTCACAGACTGCTGGCCGCTATTGTTGAGTATGCGTACCGTTGTGCTCATACCTGCTTTCAGCAGTTTTTTCCCGTTGGCGAAACTCAGCCTTGCACGGATGGTGCCTGTTTGCGGGTCAACTGCGCGATCCAGCAACAGGAGTTTGCCATTGGCCGGATAAACTTCTTTTCCGAATGCTATGCTGAAAGTCGAATCCGCTCCTTTACCGCCACCTGTCAGCAATTGATTGAAGCGATACAACTCTTTCTGGTCTACTGTAAAGTCAACGGCTATGGGATCATCCGTTGATACGGTATTCAGTACTGTTTGTCCGGCTACCACGCTTGTACCCATGCGCACCTGTGAGATACCGATTGTACCGGTAAACGGAGCCGTGATGGTAGCAAAACCCAGGTTGGCTTTTACTGCATTTACATTGGCTTTAGCAGCGTCTACCTGCTTGCGGGCCGCTTCGAGGGCAGCATCGGCATAATCTACCTGTTGTTTGGCGATGGCATCCTGCTTATCCAGTTCATGATAGCGGTCGGCATCTTTCTGTGCTTTCAGCAGATTGGTTTCCTGTACCTGCAGGTTAGCCAGTGCCTGCTGATAATTGGCACCATATAGTTGCTGGTCGATGCTGTAAAGACGTTGTCCCTTTGTTACGGTTGCTCCATCCTGAAAATGGATGCCTGTGATATAGCCAGTGACCTGTGCACGTATTTCGGTTTGATTGAGTGCAACCACTGTACCGGGGTATTCATCGTAGTAAGCTGCTTCGGATGATACCACTTCGGCCACCGTTACAGGCACAGCAGGCGGCGGGCCCTGCTGAGCGGGTTGCTGCTTGCCGCCACAGGCACTCAACAGACCCATTAAAGAAATTGAAGCGATGAAGTAAAAATTCCTGTTTAGCATATACATATTGCTTTGTAAATAGAGAATTCAGTTCGTGTTAAAAAGTTAAGTTGCCCAGGCTCACCTGCACATCTATCTTGCTGCTCAACACCTGGTATAATGCATTGTAATAATTGATCTGTGCAGTACGTAAATCTGTTTCTGCCGTAATCACTTCGAGATAGGTTTTTATGCCGGACCGGTATTGCAGATTGATCACGTCATATACTTCTTTTGCCAGCAGCAAATTTTCGCGCAATGCTTCGTAAGTGGCTTTGCTGGCGCGATAGGAAGCGAGCGCGGCTGAGTATTCGGCAGAAATAGAATTGTTGAGTTTGGTCAGCTCCAGTTCAGTGCGCCGTACCTGCCACTCCGCCTGCTGGATATTATATTTACGTTTGCCTCCCTGAAAAATGGGAAATGACAGCGTAAGTCCGGCAAAGGAATTGGGGAAATTCTGACTGTACAGTTTACCAAAATCATTGTTGAGAAAGTTGAGGTTATAACCTGCATTGGCAGACAGCGTAGGTATAAAGCTCCATTTATTATACTGCAGGTTTGCTTTCTGCAGGCGCAATTGTGTCTGCAGGGTCTGGTATTCTATGCGGCGGCTATAGTCGACCGGTGCCAGTGTATCGAGATAAACTTCATTTTCCAGTGCGAGACTATCGTATTCGATGGGTAGTTCGGCAGCCGATGGGTAATTCATCAGGGTTTTCAGGTAAATGAGTTTGGCATTGAGTCCTTCAGCATTTGCCATGCGGGTAGCTTTGGCATTGTTGAGGGCGATGGTGGCACGTTTGTAATCCGTTTTATCCGCCACTCCTGCATCGTAGGCGGCCCGGGCATCTTTGAGACTGCGTTCCAGCCGCACGATATTTTCTTCTGCTACGCGTATCTGCTGCTGCGTGGCCAGCACATCGTAAAATGCTTTTGAAACACTGGAGGCCACATTGATACGGGCCGATTCGGTGAGTTGCTTTGCCTGCATCCGCACATCACCTTTGGTGCGGCTGGCCAGCAGTACATCGCGGTTGAACAAAGCCTGTGTGGCCGAAAACTGGATGGCGGAAGTATTATTCACACCCAGGCGTACGGGATTGCCTCCAATCACACTGGTTTGCACCTGAAAGTTGTGCTGATACAGATAGTTCAGATTCAACTGAGGGTACCAGTCGGCCAGTTTTGACTTAATCTGTAATTCAGTAGTTTTTTCATCTATTCCTGCCTGTTGTACGGCGGGCTGATGTTTGAGGGCATACTGAATCACAGCTGGCAGGCTGGCCTGTGTCAGCAGACTGTCAGACGCTGTCTGTGCCTGAGCCGTATAAGAAGTAAGAAGAGTAAGAACAGAGAGCACATACACAGGCATACGTTTACCTGTAGCTGGCATAGTTACTTTCAACATAAACAAAATTGACTTACGTACGATGGCAAGTGTCGTTGGTTCCGTTTCGGAGAAAGACCATTTAACAAGAGAGACAGGAGATTGTTCAATCTCCGCTGGAACTTTCAGTGGGCAAAGTTAAACGATTAGTTATTTGGCAAAAGGAGAATTTTGTGGAAGGTAAAAGGTGGAAGGTGGGAGGCAAAAGGAGGAAACTCTCGCAACTTTAAGATAAGGTATAGGCTTTATGGTAAAGGTATAAGGATAATAATAATTTCTTCTACCTTTTACCTTAGACCATTCACCTAAATAAAACAGCTCCAGTCAAAAAGACAGGAGCTGTTTCTGTAATTAAACCCACCAATTTTCTTTCCCGCCCGGGGGCGAAAAAGAGGCTGCTATTTTAACCCAGGTACGCTTTGAGTGCGCTGCTGTACCGGGCTTTTTGTAAACGTTTGATTGCTCTTTCTTTGATCTGGCGGATACGCTCTTTGGTAAGGTCGTATTTCTGACCAATCTGCTCGATGGTCACACCCTGCTCACCGTCCAGGCCAAAGTAAGCATTTACGATCTCTGCTTCACGCGGGCTGAGTGATTTCAGCACCCGGCGGATTTCGTTGCGGAGAGAGTCTTTCATTACATCATCATCTGTGTCGTCAGAACCTTCCAGCAGGTCGCCCATGGCCACATCCTCAGCTTCGTGCACAGGGGCATCCAGCGAAGTGTGACGGGTATTGCTCTGGAAGATATTATTGATCTCTGTCTCGCTCATTTCAAGCAGTTCGGCCAGTTCCTCTGTAGAAGGTTCCCGCTCATGTTCCTGCTCAAATGCCATGTAGGCTTTGTTGGCTTTGTTGTAAGTACCGATTTTATTCTGTGGCAGACGAACCAGACGGCCCTGCTCGGCCAAAGCCTGCAGAATCGACTGACGGATCCACCATACGGCGTAAGAAATGAATTTGAAACCTTTGGTTTCATCGAAGCGCTGGGCAGCCTTGATCAGACCGAGGTTACCTTCATTGATCAGGTCACTCAGTGATAAACCCTGGTGCTGGTACTGTTTAGCAACAGATACCACGAAACGCAGGTTAGCCTGTACCAGTTTGTCCAGTGCTTTTTGGTCACCCATTTTAATCCGTTGGGCCAGTGTCGTCTCCTCTTCAGGAGTGATCATGGAAATTTTAGAAATTTCCTGCAAGTACTTTTCGACTGCCTGGGAGTCCCTGTTGGTAATCTGGGTAGCAATTTTTAGCTGCCTCATAATGATTCATCAATTTAGTAATACAACAAATAGTAGACAGTCTTTGTTTGCAGTAAGTTGCAAATGGGTAGAATTTTGAAAACCGTCCAAGTCCGTCTGCAAAAATAGGTCACGCAGGCTGAATCTCATAGCTTTTGTGCATAATTCTTCCCACCCTCACCTCTACAAGCGTTGTCGGAAAATGCCGCTGTCGGCGCTAATGCAGACTGGGACTGAATTACAGACCAACCTCTCTTTTTTGATTAATCAAAACAAAATGCGATCAGACGGTTGATTTCGTCTGTCTTGCCCGCCTGGTCAGGTAAAACCACAGACCCAGGCCAGAAAGGAATAAAAGGGTTGAAATGACTTCGGCTTGTGTAGGGTGAAATCCAAAAATGGACAACCGGGTGTTTACTCTTATTTTTTCTATAAGAAAACGTTCCAGTCCATTGACCATCAGATAAATAGCAAAAAGAGTGCCGGGTACTTTCAGCCGTTTGCGCAATGACCAGAGGAGGGCAAACAGCAGTAATCCCATGATCACTTCATAAAAAGGAGTGGGATAAACGGGTACACTGAGCTCGTTGCAATATTTGCCCACACAGCCGGGAATGGGTGAGCCTGATTCATTTACATTATGCGGATAAGTATAGGACCACATCCAGTCTGGCAGCCACGAAAATGGTTTCGGATTCAGGTTTTCGATTCCCCAGTCGCCATCGCCTGCTACCTGGCAACCGATACGTCCCACACCATAGGCGAGCATCAGCGCGGGAGCTGCAGCGTCATTAAGATGCCAGAAACCAATTTTGTGTTTACGGGCATAGAGCCATATGGCAATGGCAGCACAAATAAGACCGCCATAAAAAGTAAGGCCGGCTGGCGAGAAAAGATAGGAGGATGGATTTTTCAGAAAATCGCTCCAGTTTTCAAAGATGTCGAACAGCTTGGCTCCGGCCAGGCCAAATATCAATGCCAGTATGGTCATTTCCCCTACCCTGTCCTGAGGCCAGATGCGCACGGTACGTTTTTCCGGTTTGGCGAGTTTCTGTTTATTCTTATCATACCATTTCAGGCCGGCAAATAATAAACCCAGTCCGATGCCTGCCGGCCAGCTTCCGATGCCGGAAAAAATAAAGCTTTGCGGATCTTCGGTAGCCGAATTGTCCATGATGAACAGGCCGATAATCTTATATCCCAGTAAAAAACCAAGCAGGAAATTGAGGATGATTTCCATAGCTGTAGCGGGCTGTCCAACCATCATCTGCATTTCGGTTGGCTGCAGCAATCCCTGGCTGCTCTTCCGTTTCAACTCTGCAGAAAGCACTATGGCAGCCAGAATAAAAGAGATGGCCACAAAGAAACCAAACGAGTTCACAAAACGGAGTACTTTCCACTCTACACCAAACAGATCATGGAAAGCAAAATATAGGTTGGGATACATGGACCAATGGTTGTTTTAAGCTGGCGAATATACAATCGAAATTCAGGATGTGGTAAAATAAAAATACCCTCCGGCAGGGAAGGTATTTTATATAAATGAGCTAAATACTGCTTAGTTGGTGCAATGTTCTTCGAATGCGCCGATCAGGTTGTGAGCAATCATCTGTGCGGGACGGCCTTCGATCTGATGACGTTCGATAAAATGAACCAGTTCACCATTTTTAAAAAGTGCAATGGCTGGTGATGAGGGGGGGTAAGGAAGCAGGTGCTCACGCAGACGCGCTACAGCTTCCATATCAAAACCGGCAAAGGTAGTGGTCAGATAATCGGGTTTTTGTTTGGCATTAAAAACCGCCATTAATACACCGGGACGGGCACTACCAGCCGAACAACCGCATACAGAATTGATCATTACCAGCGTTGTTCCTTCTTTTTTTATTTGATTATCAACGTCTTCTGATGTGAGTAATTCAGAAAAACCGTTGTCGGTCAGTTCCTCTTTCATAGGAACCACTATTTGCTGTGGATACATATTGTAAATGTGTTTAAGAATGCAACGCAAAACTACTGAAAAAGTTGAGCGGTTGCATTAAAATGCCATTATGGCCGATTTGCCTACAGGCGAAAGACGTTTTGTCGCTTTCATTAAACTGTTTGGGAGAAAATGGCAGCAAAAAAGTGAGTTTTGGCTGCTGGTACATGGTTTGAAAAGAGGAGAATGTACTTAAGCATTTAAAAACCTTAAATAACAGGATTATGACAATGGTAAAATTCAACCGCCGCCCTTTTGAAGCAGGCTTTAACAATTTGTTTGATGACTTTTTTACTGGCTTTCCCGTCTATCAGAAAAATAACGGTCATCAGGTAAATGGCTTTGCTCCGGTAAACATTAAGGAAACTGATGGAGCTTATTCAGTAGAGCTGGTGGCACCGGGTTTTGACAAAGGAGATTTTAAAGTAACGGTGGAAGATAATGTGCTGACCATCTCGGCCCAGCATCAGCAGGAAGAGAAAAAAGAAGAGAATGTGGAGAACAAGACCCGTGAATTGCGCCGTGAGTATGCATTCCGGTCAGTAAAAAGATCTTTTACACTCGACGAAAAAATTGATACTGCTGGTATTGAAGCCAAATACACAAATGGTGTACTGGCATTAAACCTTCCGAAGAAAGCGGAAGTCAAACAGACAGCAAAAGAAATCAGTATTCAGTAAACGAATTATAACGGTCTTTCTCATAAGCAGTTGGTTTTGGTTTACACCCTGTCGTTTCAACGACGGGGTTTTTTATTCCAACTCTTTTTGGTTCAGCTGCTTTGCAGAAAATGAGGTATTTTAGCGGACTTTTTACCAACCCCAAAGACATGTTCAGAAAGATTTTGGCTCTTGTTGTGCTAGTAGTGTTGGCTGCCTGTAAGGTACAGGCGCAGGAAGTAACAAAAGATACTGTTCCTCCTACCCCCCCACCTGTTGTTATCGATAGTACTCTTCGGATTATTAACCTGAATCCTTATATAACCCTGCATGTTGACTCAGTGCTGAGTTACCAGTTGGCAATTAATAAAGATGAGACCAAGTATTACTGGTACCTCAAAAATTCTCCGGTAGGCCTTAAGATCAATAAAGACAATGGTACGCTTACATTCAAAGCGGAAAAGTCTTTTTTCATGTCGGGTAAGCTGAAATATGATGTGGAGTATTCAGTAAAACTGGGTGTGCAGAATCTGGCTGATCCCAAGGACCGGGTAGATACCAGTTTTACCCTGGTATTTTACAGCACCGATATCATTATGCCAAAGGTGAAGCCTTCGGTAGCCGGTACGCTGGTGGTGGACGAAGGCGAGATGGTTTCTTTTAAAGTACAGTGCGAAGCGGGAAACTTCCCCATCGAAGACATTCTATTTGCCAGCAATATACCCATCCACGATTTTAAAATGGTCAAGCAGTGTGATGATGACTTTGTATGGACGCCGCCTTTTGATTTCGTGAAAGAAACCGACTCGGCCAAAGTGAAAATACTTAACCTGAGCTTTATTGGCTCTTCACGTTTTAAAGTGAGAGATACGGCTTATGTGCGTATTGTGGTAAAGGATGCGCTTAATTATCCGCAGGCCAAAAAAGAATATGACCTGGTGGTGAGTAATATCAAGGTATACGTAAACCAGCTGAAATATTCATTTCTTATGATCGATAAAGGTTTACGGAAAACAAAAAGTACCCGTACTACCTTTGATCTTACTTCTGCATCTGCTGCTCTTTCCGGAACCATTCTTTCTACGGCAGGTGGTGAATCATCTCAGACAGCCGGCAAGATACTGCCCAGCGTGGGAGTAGCTTTGGTACCGGTTAAGGAAGCCACAGCTCCCAACAAGAATGTGGAGCAAAACCAGGCTTCGCTGATTCGAAACTCAATCAAGCGGCTTAACTATATGCTGTTTGACTATGCATTGATCGGCGAAAAGGATCCGGCCATTGTTACCAAAACCAATAAACTCAAGGATGAGCTTAAGCAGAGCCAGATGCAACTGATCGATGTGCCGCTGGAGATTGCCAACAATATGTCGGAGGCCGAGCTGAATGATTATTTTGAAAACCCCAAGGTTAACAAAAAGTACCGGCTTAAGAAATAGGTAACCCGATTCTATCAGGGAGTACATCCCGCTTTGCGGCGTGTATCTATCAGGTACTGGATTTTCCATTTTCCGTCAATACGTACAAGCTGAAAGGAATTTACACCACAGTGGCTGAACTGGCCATTGTAGTAAAAGTTGTAGGGCGTCCATACGATTGCCAGCGGACCGTCTATACGAATGGTTTCAAAACTGATTCTTTCATCAGCCGCTCCTTTTTTTAGTTTACTTATTGAGCTGGCAAATTCGCTCACCTGTTCATTTATAATAACCGTTTTCCCCTCTTTGGTACGGCTGAATGTCTGCAGAATGGCGCTATCTGCAAAGGCGCCCTCAATCAGCGATGCATCCGACTCCAGCATACCTTTAAAAAGAGAATTGACGACTGCTTTTACAGAGTCTTCGGCAGTTTGGGACATTCCCTGCTGCACGATAAACAGAGCTGTTAAGATTGTGAAAAAACGACGCATATTAACAAGGTTTAAGACTTTTTGGAAAACTCATTGCCGTCCTAATATAAACGCATTAACTATGAGTAAACTCAAAATTGTACAAGCGGCTTTATTTCTGGCAGCAGTGGTTATATTCAGCAGCTGCAGTTCCGGACGTCAGTACCGGTCTTATCCCCCGCCTCCGCCCGGACATACCAGCGTATCCCTGATTATAAGCAACAGTCCCGGTTTGGTGATTAGCCGGTATTCGGATGGGCGTTATTATTACCGCGCTCCCGGCGGGTATGTTTACTGGAGAGGATATGGCAACCGTTACTACCTCGATCGCCGGTATGTAAACAGGTCGTACCATAGTCACCGGCAGTACCGCGACTGGAACCGGCACTATCGCCGCAGGTAGAAATAGTAATGACGTTTACCATAAAGAAAACGAATCCCTTTTATCGTATACAGATTTAAAGGATTCGTTTTCTTATTTGCAGAGCAGTATATGCTTACATATACCCAAGTATCTTCAGCATACTTTGTGCCGTTTGCTCACGCGCGTACAACCAGTCTACCAGTTTGCCGTTCTTATCGTAACCGACAATAACGTGTTTGGGTGATGGAATGAGGCAGTGTTTAATACCACCATAGCCGCTTATCTGATCCTGGTAAGCGCCGGTATGAAAGAAGCCCACATAGAGCGGCTCACCATTATTTATTTTGGGCAGAAACACTTCGTTGATATGTTCTTCGGAGTCGTAGTAATCGTGACTGTCGCAGGTGATACCGCCGAGCACCACCCGTTGATACTCCTGATCCCATTTATTGATAGGCAGCATCAGGAATTTTTCGCCTATGCCCCAGGTATCGGGAAGAGTGGTGATGAATGATGAGTCGATCATATACCAGTTTTCGCGGTCGTTCTGCACTTTTTCGCCAATCACACTGTATATATGTGCCATACTTTCCCCTACTGTGTAACTGCCAAATTCTGTGAAGATATTGGGCATAGGAACCTTGGCTTTCTTGCAGGCCGATTTGATATTGCCTACAATTTCGTTGATCATAAACTGGTAGTCGTACTCAAAACCGAGTGAATGTTTGATCGGAAAGCCGCCGCCGATATTGATTGAGTCGAGCTCGGGGCAGATCTTTTTGAGCTGGCAGTAAAGGTTAATGATCTTGTTGAGTTCACTCCAGTAATAGATATCGTCTTTGATACCCTTATTTAAAAAGATATGGAGCATTTTGAGCTGAAACTTGCTTTCATATCCTTCGATCCGGTCTACATAGAATTCGAGGATATCTTTGGCCCGGATGCCCAGGCGTGAGGTATAGAAGGGAAAGTTTGGTTCTTCTTCTGCTGCCACGCGGATACCCAGTTTGAAGGGTACTTTAACTGTTTTGGCATATTCTCTCAGTTCTTCCTTATTGTCCAGTACCGGTATCACATTCTGGAAGCCGGAGTTGAGCAGGCTGGCAATGCGGCGGGTATATCCTTTCTGCTTAAAGCCATTGCAGATGATATGAATATCTTTTGTGATCTTCTTTTTCTCGTAGAGTTTCTTGATGATCTCGATATCGTAGGCATAAGAGGTCTCGAGATGAATTTCATGTTTGAGGGCTTCTTCCACTACAAAGCTGAAATGTGAGCTCTTGGTACAATAACAATAAAAATACTTGCCTTCGTATTTATGTCTTTTGAAGGCATTGGCAAACATGGTTTTTGCTTTTTTGATCTGCATGCCGATTTTGGGCAGGTAGGTCAGTTTTAGCGGAGTGCCATACTTGTCAATAAGAGCTTTAATGTCGAGGCCGTTGTACTGCAGATAACCGTCCTTTACGTCGAAGCCTTCCTGGGGAAAATTGAATGTCTGCTTGACGAGGTCGTTGTAGGTATTGTTCATTGAGCGCGAAAAAGGCTGTTCAGTGGACAAAAATGTTTTAACCGCACAAAAGTAGAATTTTGATAATTATCCGGGGCAAATTTATTTTCCTGTAAAGAAGAATGCCCCGGCTGTGCGGGGCATTCAATATTAATAAGAACGGTCGTGTCTTATTTTACGGAGTCAACCAGCGACTTGAAAGTCTCAGGGTTGTTCATTGCCAGGTCGGCCAGTACTTTACGATCCAGCTCGATACCTTTTTTCTGAAGTTTGTTGATAAACTCAGAGTAGGTCAGGCCTTCTGCACGTACAGCAGCGTTGATACGGGCTATCCACAGGCTGCGGTATTCTCTTTTCTTCAGTTTACGACCCACGTACATGTAGGTCATACCTTTTTCTACAACGTTTTTGGCAACCGTTAATACGTTTTTACGTTTGCCATAGAAGCCTTTGGCTTGCTTTAATATTTTTTTTCTGCGTGCTTTGGAAGCAACTGCATTTTTTGAACGAGGCATTTCTTAAAGAGTTTAAAGTGTTGAATGTTTTGTCTTCACCAGTCAAAGCGGAGCTATGACTATTTGAGGCGCAGCAGGCGTTTTACAAAATCCATATTGGGTTTTGCAACCAGGCCATCAATACGCATATTGCGTTTGCGCTTTTTGGATTTTTTGGTGAGGATGTGACGTTTGAAACTCTTCTGGTGAGTGATCTTGCCGGTGCCGGTTACTTTAAATCTTTTTTTGGCACTGGAGTTAGTCTTTACTTTAGGCATTTTACCCAGTATTGTAATGAAACCCTTGAGGCGATTCGCACGGGCGAATACTTGTGGAGCCTCTTCAGGCAATAGTACCGGTTATTACAACCGGCGCCGAAATTTCTTTCGGGCTGCAAAGATAGGATACCGTTATTGATTTACAAAGAGTTGCTTAATAAAAATGGGGGCCGGAGGCCCCCATTTTTAGCTATAATTAGCTTGAATGCTTTATTAGTCTTTGGGATTCAGCGAATTGTCGATGCGTGTAACGATATCCTGCAGGTGGTAGCGGGTCATGGGATCCGCTGTTACAGCGGCTGCGGCACGGGCTTCTGAACGCAGGGCGGTCAGGTGTGCACGAAGCATACTCTTGATATCAGACTTATCGGTATTAACCATCGGGCTTCCACCAAAGTTGATCGTAATGGCACCGGCAGCGGGTTTGGGAGGATTCAGCATATTGTCGAGTATGCTGATATAGGACTTCTGGAGATTACGACGGTATACATCGATCTTTCCTTTCGTAACCAGTTCGCCCCAAACACCTTTTTTCAGATCGGTCATCAGATCGGTCAGCGCATAGGCACTGGCGCCCAGTTTTGCTTCGCCATCGATGAGTTTTGACATGGTGCGTACAGACAGGAGACGGTTGAGGGCGCCATCCTGCAGATTGCCGATTGTGTTGATCGCACTGATGCCTGTACGGCTGAAGATATCGTCATTGAGCAGCCAGGTAGGTGTGGCAAAAAGGTTTTTGTTAAGAAACTCTACCGCCTCACGTTGTTTGGCTTTGGGCGTGATTTCGTAAACGGGACCTTTTTCTTCCACCATTTTAGGAGTTTCCATGATACCACCCACATATTTGCTCACGTGGCTGATGTACATGGTAAACTGGCCGGTAACCTCGCGGTACATGTCTGCCAGGTTGGAATAATCCTTATTGGGTTCTTTGGTCCATTCCATCAGGTTGGGCACAATGCGCTGCAGGTTTTTGATGCCGTAGAAAGCACCTTTCATGCCATCGTCACCCACCTGCTCGCGCTGTGAGCGGGGATCATCGGGGTTGGTTTCAGTACCAAACCAAAGGCGATTGTCTTTCAGACGCTCGATTACCCAGTTGTTGACATATGTTTTTTCCTCGTCTTCGTTTTTGAACTGCATGAAGCGTTTGTAGCCCCACTCGATTGCCCATTTGTCGTAATCGCCAATGCGGGGGAAAAGACCGATGCGGCTGATATTATCTTCTGGTTGTGCTACGTAGTTGAAACGGGCATAGTCCATGATAGAAGGAGTATGTCCATTGGCTTCTACCCAGGCTTTGTCGCGCAGTTTTTCGACCGGCACAGTAGAGCTGGAACCGTAGTTGTGACGGAGTCCCAGTGTATGACCTACTTCGTGAGAAGATACGAAACGGATAAGCTGGCCCATGAGATCGGTATCATAAGTCATTTTACGGGCACCGGGGTCAACGGGTGCACATTGTACAAAATACCAGTGATGGATCAGCTGCATAACGTTGTGATACCAGTTGATATGACTTTCCATGATTTCGCCGCTGCGGGGATCGCTGATGCTGGGGCCGCTGGCATTGGGAATATCAGAGGGTTTGTATACGATAGCTGAATAGCGGGCATCTTCGAGGCTCCACTCGGGGTCCTGCTCTTTGGTAGGGGCCAGCTTAGCAAAAATGGCATTTTTGAAACCTGCTTTTTCAAAAGCAACCTGCCAGTCATTCACACCCTGAACGAGATAAGGAATCCAGTCTTTGGGAGTGGCGGGGTCGATATAGAAAATGATGGGTTTGGCAGGTTCTACCAGTTCGCCGCGTTTGTATTTTTCAACATCTTCGGGTTTGGGTTCGAGGCGCCAGCGTTTGATGAGACGAACGGCTTCAACACCCTGGGGGTTGGCGTCAAAATCGGTATATCCTACAGCAAAGTAACCTACACGCGGGTCGAAGTAACGGGGTTGCATGGGTACTTTGGGCAACAATACCATTGAGCTATTCATTTCGATGGTGAGATTGCCACCGGGGCCACCGCCAGGCATTCCACCCGGAGCAGCAGAACGGCTATAGGTTTTTACCGTAGCGATTTCCAGGTTCATCGGATAAGAGCGAATGCCTGAAATGTAGGATTTGTCGTTTTGCTGACCGCCGATGCGCATGGAGGTCTTAAGACCACTGCTGAAAAACAGAACATCGTTATCACCACTTACAAAATCTGTCACATCAATTACAGTACCAGCAGAATCTTTAGCGAAGGCCTTTATATCAAACGCTGCAGCAATTGGTTGTACGTTTGATTTGGTAACAGCCGTAAACATGGGCGATGTGGAGTCTTTAGCGTATTCGGCAAAGGACACATTGCGGAGAAATACTTTATTGTTGGGGCCTTTTTCAAAGCGTACTACGTTCTGACCAATCTGATCGCCGGCAAAACCAAAGAAACCATTGCGCATACCAGCAGCCGCTTTGGAAATACGGTTTACAACCAGGATATCGCGGTTGAGCATGGAATCAGGCACTTCAAAGAAGTATTTGTCTTCTACCTTGTGAACGGTAAACATGCCTTTGTCGCTTACTGCTTTGGCAGTGATCACTTCTGAGTAAGGTTTGGGGCCGGTGCTGGGTCTGGCACCTCCGGGAGGTACTCCCGGCCGGGCAGTTGTATCAGCAGCCGCAGGGGGACGGGTTCTTGTTTGCGCCGAGCTTGCCTGTACCAGCAGGGAAGCCATCAGCGCAAATGAAAGGTGGTTTAAATAACGCATATGGTATAGTTATGGATAAAAAAAGAATTGCTGCAGCAGGTTCCTTTGCGGCTGCAGCAATCTGAATTGGATGCCCAAATTCCGCAAAACATGCTTACGTAACAAATAAAATAAAAGACCCGGAAGCATGTTCCGGGTCTGAATGTATAAAAGATGTGGATTACTTCTTTTTACCTTTCGGGGCAAACATTGCCAGCATCCGCCGTCCTTCCATTTTCGGCATATTTTCCAGTATACCTACTTCGGCAAGGCGTTCAGCAAATTTCAACAACAACAGTTGTCCTCTTTCCTGAAACTGGATAGCACGGCCTTTGAACTGTACATAGGCTTTCACTTTGTTGCCATCTTTCAAAAAGCCTTCGGCATGTTTTGCTTTGAAGTCAAAGTCATGATCATCCGTATTGGGAGTGAAACGGATTTCTTTCACTTCGGAGACTTTGCTTTTGGCTTTCATCTCCTTTTCCTTTTTCTTCTTATCGTAAAGGAATTTATTATAGTCAATGATCTTGCAAACAGGGGGATCTACCTGCGGAGAAATCTCTACCAGGTCCAATTGCATTTCCTGCGCCATGCGCAGTGCATCCTGGGTATTGTAGATACCCACTTCCACATTATCGCCAACCAGTCGTACCTGTGGTACACGGATATACTGGTTAATACGATGCTCGGCTTCCTTGCGAGGAGCCATGCGGCCTTTAAAGCCACCTTTATTGAATCCACCACCGCCGGGTCTGAAACCTCCCCCGCCTGGTGGCCTGTTGAACCCGCCTCCGGGTTTTTGAGGTACTGCCATTTACGTTTTTTAGTTTAAAAAGTTGTTTTCTTCCTGACTGTAAATTATTCTGGAAATCTGAATCTGGAAAATTTTTAATAAGATAAAACCATTTCTGCGCTATTCTGCCCTTCTTTCACTGATCTCAGCGGCTGTTTCGGCAATGAACTCTTCCAGGGATTTTACTCCGAGGTCGCCCCTGCCCTGCCGGCGGACGGCCACTTTGCCTTCATTCATTTCTTTTTCTCCGATTACCAGCATATACGGCACTTTCATCAGCTCTGTATCCCGGATTTTTTTACCGATTTTTTCATTACGGTCATCTACTTCGGCACGGATACCGGCTTTTTTCAAAGCCAGTTCAACCGAGCGGGCATAATCCTGGAACTTATCGCTGATCGGTAAGACTTTTACCTGTACAGGCGCCAGCCATACGGGGAAACGACCGGCATACTGTTCCAGCAAGAAGCCGATAAACCGTTCATGTGTGCCAAGCGGAGCCCGGTGAATAATAAGCGGAGTCTCCGCTTTATTGTCCTGGGCAGTATACTGCAATTTAAAGCTGCGGCCCTGGGAAAAATCGACCTGGTTGGTAGCCAGGGTAAATTCCCGTCCGATCACACTATAAATCTGTACATCGATTTTTGGACCATAAAAAGCTGCTTCATCCTGTACTTCCACAAATGGAATGCCTGACTCAATAAGCACATTACGTACCATTGTTTCGGTTTCCTTCCACAGTTCCGGCTCGTTCACATATTTAATACCCAGCTTTTCGGGTGAGTGCAGCGACAGGCGCATCACATATTTCTCAATACCGAAGATTTTGAAATATTTGAGGTACATGTCATTTACTGCCCTGAACTCGTCGTTAAACTGTTCTTTGGTACAATAAATATGTGCATCATTCATATGCAGGCAGCGTACACGCATGAGTCCAAACAATTCACCACTCTGCTCATACCGGTATACGGTACCATACTCTGCAATACGAAACGGCAGGTCGCGATAGCTTTTGGGTTCTGCTGCAAAAATCTTGTGGTGATGCGGACAGTTCATGGATTTGAGGTAGTATTTCTCCCCATCGAGCTCCATGGGAGGATACATGCTGTCTGCATAATATGGCAGGTGACCGCTGGTGAGGTACATGCTTTCTTTGGCAATATGCGGTGTAACCACTCGCTTGTACCCTGCTTCCAGTTCTGTTTCCTTGGCAAGTTTTTCCAGTTCTTCAATTATGACGGTACCATTGGGCAACCACATAATGAGCCCCTGTCCCACATCATCATCCATGGTGTAGATACCAAGCTCTTTACCCAGTTTGCGGTGATCGCGTTTTTTGGCTTCTTCCAGCAGGGCCAGATGGGCGTCCAGCTCTTTTTGAGAAGGGAAGCTGACACCGTATACACGGGTAAGCTGTTTATTCTTCTCATCACCTTTCCAGTAGGCACCGGCAATATTGGTCAGCTTTACGGCTTTGATAAGTCCGGTACTGGGAATATGCGGTCCACGGCAGAGATCGGTAAAGCCTCCCTGTGTGTAAAAAGTGATATCACCATCGTTAAGACCGCCGATCAGATCCAGTTTATAGGGATCTTCTTTTGCAGTAAAATACTGAATGGCTTCCGGCTTGCTTACTTCCTTACGCACATATGCGTTATTCTGTTTGGCCAGTTCATTCATTTTCTTTTCCAGCGCAGCCAGATCTTCTTCAGTCATCTTGCGATCGCCGAGGTCCATGTCGTAATAGAAGCCTGCAGGATTTTCAGTAGCAGGTCCCACCCAGAATTTTACACCGGGAAATAAGGCCTCTACCGCTTCGGCCATGAGGTGGGCCGAAGAGTGCCAGAATGTTTTTTTACCATCCACGTCATCCCAGGTCAGAAAACGTACAGCAGCATCTTTGGTAATAGGACGCGTAGCATCCCATACCTCTCCATCTACGCTTGCTGCCAGCACTTTCCTGGCCAGTCCTTCTGAAATGGATTTTGCAATATCGAGCCCGCTAATGCCTGCCTCATAACTTCTGACAGCACCATCGGGAAAAGTAATGTTGATCATTCCGTATTTCGCCCCTTTTTTCTTAAGTTTTTATTGCTCCGGCTTCCGGAGAAGGTCTGCAAAATTAGTATAAAATAAAGATATTGAAGCATCCATGGCAGGAGTAACGCTGGTTAAAAGGCCTGAGTGGTTTATATTTTCCGGTTATGGTAATTTTTACCTCCTCAATACCCCGGATAGCCGGCCGCATACAGATAACTGAAAGGGATTCTTACCGAAGCACCCGGCCGGAATTTAAACCGAGAACCAGCAACCCGTATGACCAATGTTAAAAAATCCCCAACTGTTATTGCTTCAATCGCTTAATTACGAACGGATTCGTTAGTTTTGACCGGATGAAAAGGTGTCTGAAGCGATCATTCTTCTTACTGTTTGCGACCCTGTTGCTGGGAAGTAAGGATACTTTTGCCCAGAATCTTACCGGTATTTGGCGCGGCTATTTTAAAACCGACCTGGGTGATACATATAAACTCGAGATCCAGATCAAGCAAAGCAATAATGGATTTAAGGGAGTAACCTACTCCTATCTTACCACAGTATTTTATGGCAAGGCCACGCTTACGGGTACCTTCAACAAAGCGGCCAAGTCGGCAGTGATCCGGGAACTTCAGACCGTAGAATTGCGGATGAGCGCCGGATCGGTTCCCTGTATTATGAAATATATGCTCGAGTATTCGAAGTCGGGCAAGGAAGAATTTCTGGAAGGCGTATACAACAGTATTTATGAAAAGGATGCTTATGGCGGTAAAAGAGGCGATGATTGTGGCGGAGGTATAGTACGTCTCCGTAAAGTACCTACGTCGGATTTTTACATCGAACCCTTTCTGCGCCCGCCTTCTGCTGCTAAACCGAAAGCACCGGCCACCGATAATAACGCCACAGCAAAAACGCCTGCCACTACACCGCCGCCAAAAACAACTACCGGCACAGCGACAAAACCGGTAGCCAAACCACCTGTTGCTAACAACAAGGCCGCAACCGGTAAAAATAATACGGTAAAAACAACAACGGCTCCTAAAGCAGCACCAAAGAATACCAGCACGGCACCCAATCAGTCACGTACCACACCTGTACAGCTTCCATCTGCCGACAGTGTGGTACGGGTGCAGAAAGAGGTCAGCAAACCGTTGCCGAAACCGGTTATTCCGCGTCCGGAAGTATTGAAGACAAGGCAGAATGAACTGATGAAAGCCCTGGTGATAAATCATGATGAGGTTACCATTAAGATATTCGACAATGGTGAAATCGATGACGATACGATATCCGTATACCTGGATAATAAACTGATGTTGTCGAATAAGCGGCTCACGGCATCACCGCTTACTTTCAAGTTCAAACTGAATGAGGATGATCCCGATCATGAGCTGGTGATGGTAGCAGAAAACCTGGGTCGCATTCCACCCAATACATCCTTAATGATAGTAGAGGCCGGCGATCAGCGGTTTGAAGTACGGATTACTTCTACTGAACAAAAAAATGCAGTCGTACGCTTCCGTTACGAAAAGAAATAATTAGCAGCTTTTGACAAGGCCGATCATATTTGCCGTTTCTGTAATTTTTCAGGTGGCTTAATGCTTTTTCACTTACTTTCAACCCCGATGCAAAGACTACTGGTTCTGTGTTTATTTCTGACCGCCATATCAGCCAGCGGACAACAGATCAATGGCTACTGGAAGGGGCGCCTGGTGATGGAACCGGGGGGATGTTTTCCTGTTTATAATATCGAATTTCAACTACAGCTGGATGATGCAAAGATCAGCGGCAATTCCTACCACTACTCCGATACATCGAACTACGTTAAAGAAGAATTTGAAGGAAAGTTCGATACGGCCACAAAAGCGCTCAATATCCAGGAACTGAAGGTGTCGATCTTTAAGATTCCGGCAGATTGCATTCCCTGCATAAAAAATTATACCCTGACTTATCATACCGATGGCCGCGAAGAACAATTGCGTGGCAGCTGGACTGGTAAGACTATGGATGGGAAAACGGCCTGCCCATCTGGTTCGATCGTGATGACACGTATCCAGAAATCGGCCTTTACTCCTCCCCTGCCTCCAGACCTGGCCAATAAAAAGACTGAGCTGGTAAGGGAAATATTTGTGGATACCGGCACTATCCGCCTTGACTTTTACGACAACGGCCAGATAGATGGTGATACCATTTCCGTGTATGTCGACAACACTCCTGTAGTACTTAATAAAATGCTTAGTACCAAGCCTGTAACAGTTTTTATTAAAATTGATTTTGAGGCTCGTCAGCAGGAAGTGATCATGGTGGGTAAAAACCTGGGAACCATTCCTCCCAATACGGCATTAATGATTGCGCATACGGCCGAGAAGCGCTACCAGCTTAACCTGATATCGGATGAAAAGAAGAATTCGATGGTGAGGTTTATTTATCAGAAACCGAAATAGGAATGTGCTAATGTGCTGGTGTGCTAATGTGCTAATGGGATTTAGGTGGAGCTTTCCTTTCTATTTATTGTAATTAAGATCATTGGGATGTTAAACGGAACTGCCGGCGTAGCCGGCAGTTTTCATTTCGCTCATTATTTGATATCACAACTGTAATTCTGTCCGCCATTAGCACATTAGCACACCAGCACATTAGCACATTAGCACATTAAAAAGCTGCAGGTTTTTCGCCTGCAGCTTAGGTGCACATGATAGAAACTGTTTTATCAGAATCCCCTTGCATTATTACCACGCGGAGCGGGCAGTTCTTTGCGGGGGAGTTTTTCGTCGCGCATGGCCGCATTGTATACAAATGTGGCTACAATCACGGAGATCTGCTGAAGATCTTCAGGGATCAGGTGATCGTACGAGTCCATATTGGTATGGTGTGTACGGGTATTGTATTCAATGGGGTCCTGAATAAACTGGAAGCCAGGCAGGCCTACCGCATCAAATGACTGGTGATCGGTACCACCTGTATTGGAGATCGTCACGGTTTTGGCACCCATGTCGTGGAATGGAGTGAGCCATTGTGCGAAGATGTCTTTCACTTTTTCATTACCCTGCAGGTAGATACCACGGATTTTGCCGGTACCATTATCAATATTAAAATATGAAGAGAGTTTGCTGTGCTCTGGTTTCAGTTCCATATTGGCGGGGTCTGCAAAATGATTTTTTACATACCCACGTGAACCGAGCAGGCCCTGCTCTTCACCACCCCAAAGGGCGATGCGAATGGTGCGGCGTGGTTTTACACCAAGTGTATTGAGAATACGTACGGCTTCCATCATCACGGCGCAACCGGCTGCGTTGTCGGTAGCTCCGGTAGCAGACTGCCAGCTATCGAGGTGACCGCCCAGCATTACGATTTCATCTTTAAGTTGAGGATCGGTGCCTTTTATTTCTGCAATAACGTTGTATCCTTTGGTATCTTTTTCGTTGAATTCTGTCTTAACATCCACGTCCAGTTTAACCGGAACACCTGATTTAGCCAGGCGGCAGATGCTGAGATAGTCTTCGTAAGTAACCATGATGTCGAGGAAATTCTCAGGAGCTCCTTTGGCATAGCTGCCACCACCCTGTACGAAAAGGGTACCATCGTGACCACGGGGGCTGGTGCTGAGCAGCGCAACGGCTCCTTCTGCAAGCGCCATTTCACGCACTTTGTTCAGCAATTGGGCAGGTCCCTGCATACGCTGAAACTGTTGCTGGCGGGCACGCGCCTGAGCGGTATCTGCCGGACGGTTATTTTGCGGACGGGCTGGTTGCAGAGTGGCCTGTGCCATTTTATCCAGCTCTTCGTCTGTGTAACGTACCGCATCAGCTTTGAAAGTCTGACGCAGGGTGTCGTTGCGATACATCACAACTACTTTACCCTTGAACTTTCCTTTATAAGCAGCCAGGGCTACAGAGTCCTGTGCGTCGATCAGCAATACATCGGCATGCTGAAGACCTTTGGTGCCTTTGGTCCAGGTTTTAGGGTAAGCAATCATGGGCTTGTAATAAGGGGCGGTAAGTGCTACATAGCTTTTCTGGAGTTCCCAGCCTTTGCCGAATTCTCCCCAGGGTTCGAGGGCTGCATTGCTGAGACCCCATTTGGTCATTTCAGCTTTGGCCCAGTTGGCCGCTTTCATGTAACCGGGTGAGCCGGCCAGACGCGGTCCATTGGCATCTGTAAGGTAAAAGGCAATGTCCATGACTTTGGAATTGCGGGTACCTTCTTCTTTAATCCTGTTGATCATGTTAAGGTCCAGTTTCTCCTGGGCCGAAACAAAGCCTGTCAGCAGTAATAGCAAAAACAGAACGGGCGATTTTCTCATGTTTGTCGTTTTAGTAGCTGTTGAGTGATGGAATATGTGCCCTTAGACGAAATATGCCCGTGAAAACCTTCACGGGCATATGCACATTTTTTCCACTAAACAGGGAAAAACATATTATTATTTTTTCTGGGTAGTATCGGCAGCAGTGTAGTCGATCGTAGCCTTGGTTTCCCCGCAGCCCAGCATGCCATCTTTGTAATCGGGATGGTGCAGACCCAGGTAGGGGTTGCGAATTTCGGGGGACTTGCTGAGCCAGTTGGCTGCTTCATCTTCTCCAAAAGCCATTGGGCACTCCTGCCAGTACAATTTTTCGCGGTCATACCTGACCACAATGATAAGGAGTCGGATATTTTCGGAGATATTCTGAAAAGCATGACGGCGGGCTTCCAGATTGCCTGTCTGCAGCAATGTTTGTGTAGCGGCCCGGGCATTTTGCAGAGGGTCTGCAGCTGATTGATAAATACCGGTTGTATCGGCCTTCAGCTCATCGAGCCGGAGGCTGTCGAGTGCCTGTAGCAGCGTAGTGGCCTTTGCCGTGCTGGAAGCAGTATCCCAGTTGACCAGGGCCTCAGAAAGACCATAATAGGCTGCCAGCACCTGCTGCACAGAGGTATTAAAGACATCTGAGTGCTTACTAACGGCCATGGGCACAGGTTTGGGGCCTTTGGGATTGCGCTTACCTCCCCTGAAATATATAAAGTAAATAGAACCGGCGGCTACGATTATTATCAGCAGCAGAATAGCAAAAAACTTCTTCATGAGACAGGATAATGATGTTTTTTCAAAGGTAATTCAAACTGCTTGCAGTTTATAATTCTTTATTTTTGCCAATTATTTCAGTGCCCCCGCAGGGAGCAGACAATTCATTCAGGAAAACAGATTAATCGATTCTTTTTTATGCTGGCAGGACTACAGGATGTAACATTTGAATTTGGCGCAAGGGTAATTGTGGACGATGCTACCTGGCATATTCAACCCAATGAGCGTATTGGCCTCATTGGCTACAATGGTACGGGCAAATCAACTTTATTAAAACTACTGGTAGGCCAGTACAGCCCTTCGGCCGGCACGGTTGAACGCAGCCGTTCTACCTCTATTGGCTATCTGCACCAGGATCTGCTGAGTTTTGATACCGAAGAATCCATTCTGCAGGTAGCACTTGGCGCTTTTGAGCGTGTGCTGCAACTGGAGCAGGAAATAGAAATCCTCGGCAAAGAGCTGGAAAGAACTGGTGATGAGAAGATATTGCATGAATATTCGGATCGCCTGCATGAAATGGAAACACTTGGGGGTTATGATATCCACCACCGTACCGAGGAGGTATTGCAGGGACTAGGCTTTTCCAATAGTGATCTGCAACGACCCTATAAGGAATTCAGCGGTGGCTGGCGGATGCGCGTATTGCTGGCAAAGATGATCCTGCAGCAACCCGATCTGCTGCTGCTCGATGAGCCTACCAACCACCTCGATCTGCCATCTATTGAATGGCTGGAAAAATATCTCCAGCATTATAAGGGATCGGTAGTGATCGTGAGCCACGATAAATATTTTCTGAACCGCATGGTCACCAAGATTGTGGAGTTGTACCAGCAGCGGCTGCATGTTTATAACGGCAACTACGAGTTTTATGAAAAGGAAAAAGCTGTAAGGTTGGATATGCAGCAAAAAGCATATGAAAACCAGCAGGACTATATCCGCCAGCAGGAACGGTTTGTAGAACGGTTTAAAGCCAAAGCCAGCAAGGCTGCCCAGGCACAAAGTATTCAGAAAAGACTCGATAAACTGGAACGTATTGAAGAGGCCAACCTGGAGCGTCCCAATATCCGCATCAATTTCAGGGTTGATAAAACGCCGGGTAAGGTACTGGTGGAGTTGAAGGATATTGGTAAACATTTCGGACCAAATGTGATTCTCGAACATGCTGCTGCCGAAATCGAGCGGGGTGATAAAATTGCGCTGATCGGTGCCAACGGAAAGGGAAAGTCTACCCTGCTGCGCATCATTGCCGGTGTGGAGGATTTTGATGGCGAGCGCCGCTGGGGGCACAATGTAGAAGAGAGTTTCTATGCCCAACACCAGTTCGAAGCACTTAATATCAACAATACTATTATTGATGAAATGAAGGAATGCGGCAGCCAAATGACAGAGCTGGAGCTACGCTCGCTGCTGGGCTGTTTTCTTTTCAGTGGTGATGATGCCGATAAAAAGATCAGGGTATTGAGTGGTGGTGAAAAAGCACGGGTGGCACTTGCCAAAACCATGGTAAGCAAGGCCAATTTTCTGATGCTCGATGAGCCTACCAACCACCTCGACATGCATAGTTGTGACCTGCTCATAGATGCACTAAAAAAATATGAAGGCAGCCTGATACTTGTAAGCCACGATCGTTATTTTATCAGCAAGACTGCCAATAAGATCTGGGAAATTGTGGACCACGAGATCAAGGAATTTAAAGGAGGCTATGATGAATGGGTGGCCTGGAAAGAACGTATGGCCAAGCTGGAACAAAAAGATAAAGCTGCCCCGGTAAAAGAGAAGCAACCTGCGCCGGCCCCTGTTGTTGTGGCACCTGTGCCCGCTCCTGCTGTTTCCAAACCGCAGGGACCTATCAATAAGGAATTAAAGAAGGAGCTTCAGAAGCAACAACGCATTTTTCAGCAACTGGAAGAAAAGCTGGAACAGGTGAAGCAACAAAAGCGGCAACTGGACGATGCACTGGCCCTGCCCGAGACCTATGCCGACAAAAATAAATTTGTGGAGACAGAGACCGCACATAAACGTGTATCAGAAGAATTGAAACAACTCGAAAAAGAATATGAGCAGGTATTTGAAAAGCTGATGGAACTCGACAGCAACTGAACTGTTTGCATTCATTCAATATAGTATGAGTAAGGTTGTACTGGAAATAACCATTTCTGCAGACGGTTATATTGCAGGGCCCGGCATCAGTGAAGAATATCCGCTGGGGCTTAATGGCCCGTTATTGCACGAATGGCTGTTTGACAAACAAACTCCGGCAGATGCTGATCTGCTGCGTCATCTGATGAATAGTACCGGCGCCATCATTCTGGGGCATCATACCTATCGTACTGCCATTACAGATGCCTGGGGTGGAGAGACTCCGTTTGCTGCACCGGCGTTTGTAATTTGCCATCAGGAGCCGGTTATTAAAGCAGCTGGATTTAACTACATCACAACCGGGCTGGCCGATGCCCTGCAGCAGGCCCAAACAACGGCCGGATCAAAAAATGTATGGATCATGGGTGGCGCCAGTATAGCCCGGCAGTTTTTGGAAAAAAGATGGGTAGATGCATTACATCTGCATATTACGCCTGTTTTGCTGGGTAGTGGTACTCCGTTGTTTTCGCCCGGATTATTTCCTCATTTGTTATTAGATAAAAAACGCCAGCTGGATACACCGGGAGCTACTCACGTATATTACGACATTGTAAAATAACTGTACCCTGCCCGGAATTACCCTTATTGCCCCGTAAAAAGGAGCGCTATTTATTCTTTCCTGCAACAATTACAGCGTATTTTGTGTCTTCATCGGGTATACTGATACACATGACTTCTTTTAGCCGGTCAGCTTGGCGTTTTATTTTTTGTTTCCTTTTTTCCTTATCTGTGATAGGTGGCATGGCCCAATCGCAGGGACATCGCCCGCGTATTGGCCTTACGCTTAGTGGCGGAGGAGCCAAAGGGTTGGCGCACCTGGGTATCCTGAAGGCCATCGACTCTGCCGGTCTCAAAATCGATTATATCAGTGGCACCAGTATGGGGGCGATCATGGGCAGCCTCTATGCGATCGGATACAGTGCAGACAGTCTTATTCATATAGCGCGTGATATTGACTGGGAACGCCTCTTACGCAACCAGGCCGATCTGCGCAGCCTGTTTATGGAAGAGAAAAGTGAAGCATCCAAATATGTGGTGGAATTGCCCTGGGTCAATCATCGCTTTCATCTCTCCACAGGTCTGCTCGAGGGCCAGGAACTCTGGCTGAAATTTTCGGAGCTTTATTTCCCTGTTCATGATAAAAAAGATTTTTCCCAGTTTAGTATTCCCTTTCGATGTATCACCACCGATGTGGGCACTGGTGAAGCTGTTGTAATGAAGCAGGGTGAGATCATCACTGCTGTAAGGGCCAGTATGGCCATTCCATCTGTGTTTACTGCGGTCGATCTTGACAATCACCGGCTGGTGGATGGTGGTATTGTACGCAATTTTCCGGTGCGGGATGTAAGGGAAATGGGTGCCGATATTGTTATTGGCAGTAATGTAGCCACCGGCCTGCTTCCTTCCGATAAAGTGCGGAATGTATTTCAGATTCTGCTGCAGGTTGCCTTTTTCCGGGAAAGTGAGGATGCGAAAAAAGAAATACCGCTGACGGATATTTATATTCCTTTCAAGCTAGAGGAGTACAATATGGGAAGTTTTTCCGATGCGGAAGCGATTATTGACAGGGGAATTACGGAAGGGCGTTTATTATATCCGAGATTCAAGCGGCTTGCCGATTCGCTCAATGCTATATATGGGGTTCAGGAACGACCTTTAAATCGCCTGCCGCGGGCAGACAGTGTACAGATCAGTTCCTTTGAAGTAAAAGGGCTGGAAAAAACAACTACTGCTTTTTTTATTCATACAATGGATCTGCAATTGCCCGGCAGGTATACTGCCCGTCAACTGGCAGGTATGGTAAGGCAGGCCTATGGCACCCGTTATTATAAAAGCATTACCTATTCCCTTACCCGTAAAACAGACAGCACGTATCATATTTGTTTTACCGCTGCCGAAAATCCATTTACGTTTGCCAAAATCGGTTTACACTATTCCCGTTTCCCGGGCATCGGTCTGATCGGCAACTTTACCACACGTAATTTTTTTACCCCAAACTCCCGTAGTCTCGTCAGCATCAACCTGGGTGAGAGTTTCCGGCTGCGTGGTGAACATCTTCAGTATATAGGTCGGTTAAAGAATTTTGCTCTCACTCTCAAGACACAGTTTGACCGGTTTGACTTCATCACTTACGAAGCCTTCAAAAAAACCGGTATCTATAAACAGAATTACTGGGAGATGAATGAGCGCTTTCATTACTCTGCCAATCGCCAGCTTACCATTGGCGTTGGCCATCGTTTCGAATGGCTGAAATACAATCCTACGATATCTCCCGATCTGGCATTCAAAGGGCGCAGCCAGTTTTCGACAGTCTATACCTACATCAATCATCACACCCTTGACCGCAGCACTTTTCCCAAACGTGGTATGCGCATAGAAGCGGAAGCCGGGCGTATTGGCCGCCAGAGCCGTAAAGTAAGCTTTCTGCTCAATGGTGAACCGCTCAATAATCCGGATTCGCTGCAGGTAGGCAATAAACCATTTTTCTACACTACCCTGGTGGCAGAAGGTTACACACCGCTGACACAAAAAACAGTCGGCTTTCTATATGCACAAAGCGGGATCAATTACAATTATGATAACCGTGCTATGAATGAATTTGTGATTGGTGGAATGATACCCTTTTTCAGGCGGCAGGTGGTATTTGCCGGTATGCAGGAAGGGTCTGTATACAGTACTGGTTATGCAGCCGTTCAGGGAGGTCTGCGCTGGTCTCTTTTCCCCAATGCATATCTTACCGGCAGAGCCAATGTTTTATTCAACAACCTGGTCAGTCGCAGCCGCTTCTTTAATGAGCGCGATTTTTATTCAGGTTATGCCCTCACCTTCTCGTACAATTTTGCCCTGGGGCCGCTGGAGCTGAGCCTTATGTACAGCGATCAGACAGGAAAAGTGCAGACCTTTATCAATCTCGGTATTCCCTTCTGACTAGCCGGGTAGCGCCTTTACAAAATCGCTCACGAGGTAACTGATCAGTTTACCGCTGGTTGAATCTGTGCGTCCGTCTGAAAGCCTGGTAGCACCTTCACAGATAAAAAGATAAGCAGGTCTTGCGGTGGCGGCCGCCAGGCTGATATACTGACGGGCCTGGATAGCAGAAATGCCTACGGGCGTCATGGCACTGCTGAGTGTATGTTCGATACTGTCGAGGTCAACATCAATTCCTGTAAGTGTATCGTCGGTAAAATCAACAGCATGGGCTACAGCCTGGCGAAAATTACGTTTGCCGTGTACAAAGATGTCTTCAAACGTGATGCAGTCAATGAACGGGTTATTGACAATATCCATCCATACATTCTGGGGCAGATAATTTTCATGGAGTGCTACGACACAATATTTGTGCAGGTAGCCATCTTCTTCGGCATAGCGGAATGCGTTGCCACTGTGGCGTCCTTCGGCCGGGCGAAAATCGGCATGTGCATCGAGGTTGATACAGTTAATCTGTGCCAGCGGTATATGTCCGGCTTTATGCCAGCCTTTTGCACTGCCTTTAATGAGCGGATAGGTGTTGTTGTGGCCGCCACCAATTACAATCGGAATTTTACCAGATGCAGTAATTATTTTGGCCAGTTGCTCCACTTCTTCATCAATGCGGTTTACAGCATGCCGGTAGGCTTCTATACGTTCTTCTTCGCCACGTGCCGTATGTTCAATGAGGTATTGTATATCGCCAAAGTCGAAATGTCCCAGCAGCAATATTTCCTGGCCATCGAGAAAGTCATTGCTTTGAATATTCAGGAAACTCTGCAGGAAGGGAATCCATAAGGTATCTGCTCCACCGATGCCGTAATTGCCTTTGGCCCCGATATCTTCGGGTATACCAAATAAAACAAAGCGGGCTGTGGACTGAGCCAGTGCCATATCCAGGCTGCCATCAGTTAAGACCTGCAGGCGTTCGCCCAGTTTGGTTTCAAAACGACGCAGTCGTACCAGCGACAGAATATCCTGTTTGTTATAGATTTTCAGGTGCTGCAGGGCAGCTGGCCTGGCCTCCATGGTTGGGGTATCAGCTTCCGATTTTTTCATTGACAAGTTTTAGAATCGTTGATTCTAAAGCTATGCATTTGTTTTCAATTTCCCGACCCCTGGCCAGAATGTCTGCTACAAAAGCTTTATCGTTATAGCCGGCAGCATTGATCCGTACGTTTAGGAAGGCGCCCATCACAGCGCTGCGGGCACAAAGGGCGCCTACGCCGGCATCGGATACGGAGTTGGGATTGCCTGTCTCGGCCATGGCCTGGATTACCCGCATACTGGCCAGTGCTTTTTCCATTACCGCAAACGGCACTTCAATGGCTGTGCGGGTCGCTGCCTGGATAGCGGCAGTACGGGCTGCTTTTTCCGCTTCGTTTCCTTTGGGCAGGCCGAATGCCTGCATGATGCCGTTAAAAGCGCTGGTATCTGCATCGACCAGCTGCAGCAGGCTATCTTTTACAGCATTACCTTCTTCGGCCCAGTTGCTGAATGTTTCCCATTGCTCATCCCATCCTTTTTTGTGGGCCGACAGATTGGCCACCATGGTACCCAGTGCTGCTCCGAGTGCGCCAAGATATGCAGCAATAGATCCGCCACCCGGGGCCGGACTTTCGCTGGCCGTGAGATCGGCAAAGGCATTGAGCGGCATATGAATCAATGGGCTTGCCCCGGCATCGCGCAGGCGATATTCGATAATTCGTTCTTCTGGTTTAAAAGGAGCCAGTTCATCGAGTCCCATGGACAGAATGGCTATGCGTATGAGCTCTTTTTCTGATACACCGGTAGAGCGCTGTTGCTTGCGCAAAAAATATCGACCGGCATCGAGCAGGCATTGCAAAGGCACCAGTCCCACCAACTCACTGCCTGTAACACGAAGCCCGCGTGCATCGGCCCGTTTACATACCTCATCAAAGGCTATATGCAGGGGTGTGACACGGATATTGGTCAGGTTCATGGATATCTGTGCCATCCCATATTCTTCAATATACCATCCGATAGCTTTTACGGCTTTCAATGAACCGGGAACAGATAAGGGTTGTCCCTGCTCATCCAGTACAGGCTTGCCGTTTTCTCTTTTTACCCGGCCGGCTTCGCGAACATCGAAAGCCACTGCATTGGCTCGGCGGGTGCTGGTGGTATTCAGATTCACATTATAGGCTACCAGGAAATCGCGTGCACCAATAACGGTCGCACCCCGTTTTGCATCCATAACAGCAGGTCCAAAATCAGGTTTCCAGGAAGGTTCTTTTATCTTATTAAAAAAGCCTTCGTATTCACCGGCGCGAATTACCGACAAATTGCTGCGATTTTTATCGGGTTGTGCTTCTTCATAAAGATAAACTGGTATTGCAAGTTCTGTACCCACACGTTGCGCCAGGCGCTGAGCCCAGGCAGCTGTTTCTTCCATGCTGATACCCGCTATAGGAATAAGCGGGCAAACATCAGTAGCACCCATACGTGGATGTTCCCCTGTATGACGGCTCATATCTATCAGTTCACCTGCTTTGGCAATGGCGCGGAAGGCCGCTTCTATCACAGCCTCCGGATGACCCACAAAAGTCACAACGGTACGGTTAGTGGCTTTGCCTGGATCTACATTGAGGAGCTTCACTCCTTCCACAGCTTCTATCTGGTCGGTTATTTGGCGAATAATAACGGGGTCATTGCCTTCACTGAAATTGGGAACACATTCAATAAGTGGTTGCATACTGGTTAGTTTTTTACCGGCGCAACAAATGTAGTAAGACAGCGGCAGAAAGGTTGATGAGTTATAAGTTTTAAGTTTTAAGTGGTAAGTGATAAGTTAAGTTAAAAGTGAGAGTAAAGGCCGAAGGTAAATGGCCGTAGCCCCGCATTGCAATGCGGGGCTACAATGAAATGCGGGGCTACAATGCAATGCGGGAATACAGAGAAATATCGCAAGGAAGAAACGTGGCAGGTCCGGATTGCCAGACGGGCTGGTGGCAGAAGGTAAAGGCCGAAAATAAATGGCCGTAGCCCCGCATTGCGAGGCGGGCCGGTGGCAGAGGGTAAGGTCGAAGGTAAATGGCTGTAGCCCCGCATTGCAATGCGGGGCTACATTGCAATGCGGGACTACAGAGAAACAAATAAAAGGCAAACCGTTGCTGGGCCGCAAGGCCCGATGCAGGTCATTTACGTGGTCTGAACAGATTGCGCAGTCCTCTGCGGATACGGCCTAGATTATCCAGCTGGTCCTGGATAGGCGTAAGTGTAATATCATGTGCGCCCATACCAATATCCACTACCTCGCCCTGTTTTTGCTCGGGGTAGATAAGTACGAGATTACTATCCGCATACTGCCGGGCAATTTTGCCCGCGAGATTATCAAACTGGGAGTGGTGCGAAACGGTGCCTTTACGCGCACTGATGACCAGTAGCAGGTCATGCGGATCGGTACGCCGGATAGCAGCAGCCATTACTTCAGCATCTTCAACAATCAGAACGGGAACCTCGCTGCTGGCACGCTGACGTTTTAACTCATTTCTTATGGCAGTAGCCGTTGTTTCCTTTGTATACAACCTGATTTTCGCATTCAACTCTTTACTCAGACGATTTACTTTGCGTACCCAATGGCTGAAGCCAATTTCAAACTCTGCATTGCGGGTTACAAATAAATGAATGCGGCGGGTCGTATTCAGCGGGTGACGAAACCGGCAGAGATAAACGGTCTCCCAGGTAATATCCAGCAGGTTGGTGGCTGCGGAGCCAAGAAGCTTGTTGACAAGAAAATCAGTAGCGCTGGCAGTCTGTTCCTCCCATTGCATCACTACATCGGAGATCACCATTTCTTTAACTGTGCGGGCAATGCCATTGACCCGGTTAAGGTCTACCCGGTTTAGCAGCTGCACCTGTGTTTGCATGCTGGCTGCATATTTAACCGCGCCTTCCAGTTCATGCTGACTTTGAAGGATTTTATTTTTAACATCCGACGCATCCTGTTCTACCTGCAGCAGGTAAATTGGATTTTCTTCGCGGTCATCGTAAATCAGTACAGAAAAATCAATCAGTTCTTCTGTATGCTGATCACTGTCGGCCGGTATCAGAATACGTTCATGCGGATTAAGCAAATGAGCGGGTATTACTTCGCGTGCCTGTGTGGCCATACGTCTGCCGGCATTGGCTGTTACAAAAGAGCCGGTCATACAGGTAACCAGTATCAGTACAATAGTTCCGTTAAGCACGTTTTCATCCACGATATGCATGTTGTAACCGATCAGGATCACGGCAATAGTTGCGGCAGCATGCGATGTACTTAGGCCAAACATGAGTTTCCGCTGATCGGCCGAGTATCGGAACAGCTTTTGAGTGGTAAAAGCGGCCAGCCATTTGGAGGCAAGCGCCATTGACGTCAGGGCTACGGCTATATAAAGTGCTTCCGGACCTTTGAGCAGCACGCGCAGGTCTACAATCATACCCACACTTATCAGGAAAAACGGAATAAAAATGGCATTGCCGGCAAACTCAAGACGGTTCATCAGTGCCGAGCTATGCGGGATCAGCTGATTGAGGGCGAGGCCAGCCAGAAATGCGCCAATGATGGCTTCTACGCCAGCCAGCTGTGCCAGGAAGGAGGCCAGGAAAACCAGTGCCAGCACAAAAATGAAATGGGTGGTCTGGTCATCTTTTATTCTTCGGAAAAACCAGCGACCGATGGGCGGAAAACCAAACAGCACGAAACCGGCAAAAAGCAGAAAAGAAACCACCAGCCTGATCCAGAAAGCCTGATTCAATTCACCTGCTGCTGAACCGGCTATTACGGCAAGTATCAGCAGTACAGCTGTATCGGTGATGATCGTTCCCCCAACCGTTACCGTGACGGCTTCATTCTTGGTAATACCCATACGGCTGGCCAGCGGATAGGCCACCAGGGTATGTGTGGCAAACATGCTAGATACAAGCAGTGATGCCAGCGGGGAAAAATGAAGTACGTAGGTGCAAAGCAGGTAACCCAGTCCAAGCGGAATGGCAAAAGTGAAAAACCCGAATACAAGGCTTTTATACTTATTTTTTTTGAATTCGGCCATATCGAGCTCCAGGCCGGCCAGAAACATGATATAGAGCAACCCTGCTTTGCCAAACAGATCAATACTTCCCCTGGCTATGATATTGAATCCATGATCGCCGATGGCCATGCCAGCCAGTATCAGCCCAATAATGCTGGGTATCCTCAGCTTGCGCAGGAGTATAGGCGCAAGCAGAATAATAAAGAGCACGATGGTGAGAATGGGCACCGGGTCTTTTAATGGAAAAAGAATATCGATTAGAATCATGGTTACGATCTCTCATACGAAACTAAGCCATCGTTATTAAGCAACAGTTAAGACAAACAGATTTACACCAATTTACAAAAAACGTACCGATCAGAAAATATCGGGGCGTTCAGAAAACTGCGATTCTTCTATAATCTGTTCCGGCTTCTTCTTATAAAAGATCATTCCGAGTGCCATAATAATACTGGTAGTGAGAATGATAAAAAACAGGATGCCGTCATTAAAGCTGCTCAGTTTAAGTGAGTCGGGGATTTTATAGAAGAGTACGATGGTAATAAGACCCCGGGGTATAAAGAAGGATTCGGGAAAAAGGTTGGTGCGCACAAAAAACCGGAGATAAAGTATGCGTACCAGGAAAAGGGCCAGCACGATCATACCCCCTACCAGCAGTATATCGCGCTCATATAAGAATGCCAGGGAGATACTGAAACCGAAAAGAATAAAAAAGAAAGTACGTATCAGGAATGAGGTTTCTGCAGTAACGGAATGCAACAGATGGCGAAGCCCTTCTACCTGTTCATGCGGAAAGTATTTAATGACAGGCTGCCAGCGCAGTTTCTCCCAGTTATTGATGAGCAATCCAAATACAAGGATGATGATAAGCGAAGGCAGGTGAAAAAGTTTACCTCCTGCATAGATCAGGATGAGCAGGGCAAAAATGAGAAAAAACTTGATATTGAGTTTTGTTTTGGCAAGAATCACCAGCAATACAAGCGACAGGATTACAGAGAGTATGACCGACAGGCCGATATTGGCGCCAAAGAGGCCAACCGATTTCGCCGAAAGCGTATCGCCGGAGGTAAAGAAATTAAAGACAATGATGCCGATAATGTCTGAAAAAGAAGCTTCATATACCAGAAATTCCTTTTTCTGCGCACTCAGCGGATGAATGCTGGGAATAACGATGGAGCTGCTCATGATAGAGAGCGGAATGGCATATACCAGGCATTTATCGAGCGGTTCACTGAGCCAGTAGTGCAAAATATACATCAGCAAAACTGTAGATATCGCAAAGATGATAAGGGCAGAAAAAAAAGAATTTCGGATCAGCCCGAGTTTACTACGTTCGAGTTTGAGGTCAAGACCGGCTTCGAGTACAATCATGATCAACCCCACCACACCGAGTGATTCAACAAGTTGCTCAGAAAAAGCAATATCCAGCTTATAAACATCGGCCAGTGCCCTGAATCCAATGCCGGCAAAAAGTAATAACAATACAGATGGAATGCGGATGTACTGGCTGAGTATCGAAAAAATATATGATAGTACTACAAGGCTGCACAAGGCTATCAGCACTTGTTCTGTATTAAGTCCATTCATGAAAATAAAGGTACGTATTAATCATTTATCCATCTGCCATTGATCATGACCCGGCTGATGAGGTTACTGCCATAGGCATAGGGCAGGTAAGCCAGCGAAGGCACGGGTTTTGTAATAATAAGATTTGCTTTTTTTCCCGTGGCAATACTGCCCACCTGCTGCTGCAGATCCATAGCAAAAGCCCCGTTGATAGTGGCCGCATTGATTGCCTCCTCAGGCAGAAGGCGCAATTGTATGCAGGCCAGTGAAAGCATAAAATTCATATTGCCCGATGGGCAGGAACCGGGGTTGAAATCAGATGCAATTGCCAGGGCACAACCGGCATCTGCCAGTTGACGGCCGGGTTGATAAGCCATTCGTAAAAAGAAAGCAGCACCGGGTAGCAAAGTGCCTATTACAGGCGAAGCAGCCAGCAGGCTGATATCCTGGTCAGTCATTGTCTCCAGATGATCTGCAGATAAAGCCGGCAATGAAACAGCCGTTTCAATTCCACCAATACTGTTTAGCTGGTTGACATGTAATTTTGGTTTCAGTCCCACCTGCATACCCGCCCGGCAAATACGTTCCGTTTGCTCTGGTGAGAAAAAACCTTTTTCGCAAAACACATCAATATAATCAGCCAGCTTATCTGCTGCAATACGCGGCAGCATCTCTTCTGTCAGCAGGCGGATATATCCCTCCTGGTCCTGCTGATACTCCGGTGGGAAGGCATGGGCACCGAGAAAGGTGGCACGGATGGGAATAGTGCTGGCATTGCGCAGCCTCCTGATTACCCGCAGCATTTTTAATTCTGCTTCTACAGTCAATCCGTAACCACTTTTGATCTCCACGGCTCCTGTGCCCAGTTGTATCAACTCCTGCAGCCGGGCATAAGCCAGGTTAAACAGCTCATCTTCGGAAGTATTTTGCAGACGCCTGGCCGAATTGAGAATACCTCCTCCCCTGGCGGCGATCTCTGCATAACTCAGTCCTTTTATCTTGTCGATAAATTCCGATTCACGACTGGCAGCAAAAACCAGGTGGGTATGAGAGTCACACCAGGCGGGCAATACCATACATCCGCTCATATCCATTACCTCATCAGCAGCCGGTAATCCCACATCCGTCATTTTGCCGAAGGCCGCAATCGCATCATCTTCTACCAGCAACCAGGCCTGTTCTATCTGTGGCAGCTGCGCGAGCGCCTTACCACGCAATGCAGTTTCCGGTGCATGTACACCAGCAAGCAGGGAAATATTTTTTAAAAGATTGGTTGACACAAGGCAATATTAGTTTAAAATGTGCTAATGTGCTCATGTGCTAATTAAGAGAGCACAAAGAGTATTTTAGTTTTTTCTTAATCTGGGAAATTAAGATTTTTCATAAAATCTCTTAGCTTTTACACTTAAATAAACATTACCACATTAGCACATTAGCACACTAGCACATTTCCCTTATCTTTACCCTCACACATTCATCCCTCTTATGCATTTCCCCGATTTTAGTGACCCCGCCATATGGTTAAGTCTGCTTACACTTACATTTCTCGAAATTGTGCTGGGTGTCGACAATATTATTTTTATTTCTATTATAGCCGATAAGCTGGAACCGGCACAGCAACGACGGGCCCGTAATATCGGCCTCATACTGGCCATGATTTTCCGTATCGGTCTCCTGCTGACCATTACCTGGATCATGCGTTTGAAAGAACCCGTATTTACTTTATCTTTTATTACAGATAATGGTCAGCCGATTGGGATCAGCTGGAAAGACCTGATCCTCATTGCCGGTGGGCTTTTTCTGATCGTGAAAAGCACCCTGGAGATCCATCACAAACTGGAAAAACCCGCAGAAGTTCCCGGGCAGAAAAAAGTATATGCTTCGCTCTCTGCGGTAATCCTTCAAATAGTACTCGTAGATGCCGTCTTTTCGTTTGATTCTATTCTGACAGCTATCGGCATGGTAGAGGAAGTGGCAGTAATGATCCTGGCTGTTATTATCTCCATTGGCGTAATGATGGCTTTTGCCGGACCTATCAGCCGCTTTATCAATAAACATCCCACGCTGCAAATGCTGGCCCTCTCCTTTCTGATAGCCATCGGCATTATGCTGATAGCAGAAGGTTTTCATCAGAAGATCAGCAAAAGTTATATCTACACAACAATCGCGTTTTCGCTGATAGTGGAAATGTTGAATATGCGGATAAGGAGAAAAGAGTAATATGCTGATGTGACAAATGTGCTGATGTGCTAATGATTGGCACGCAAAATACTTAGATGTTGAGCGACTTCTATTACTGTAAAACTATTCTCATCTGCTTGTCTTGAGAAAGACTGAAATATGCAGAAAACTAAATATTCTAAACCACCAGCACATCAGCACATTTATCACATCAGCACATTGTCTATCTGTTTCCTCAAATCATATTGGATATCTTCATGAAGCTCGCCGATGGCGGCATATAGTTTTTTGAGCTGCTGATTGTACAGGTTCAGGATCACCTGACTTTTTTCGAAAGGGATGCCGGAGGCTTTCAGCTTTGCACAGAAATGCAGCAGCAATTCGGCTTCCGCCTGTTTGCTACCCATGTAGCGAACATGCTTACTCACCACTCTCAATATCTTACGGAGGCTTTTTTTGACAAAATAGAGATGAGAAATATTGATCTCTTCAAAGAGGGCATCCATCTCCTGCTTTACATTTTCAATATAGCCGGCTTCATCATGGGCTTCAAATAGCAGGTAGGTCAGCAACTCTTTGTTCTCTTTTTTAAACCTTGAAAGGCGCAGGCAAAGAGCTACCAGTTCAGCCGGTTTACGGCCCGTAAGCTCCTGTTTTATTTCATGAACGGTTGCAGCTCGCATAGTCATTATTGCAGGTTAATACAGGCAGGTAAGGATGGTGAGTGGGTTCTAAAAGGCCAAAGGGGCCGATAGCCGTATGCAGACATTCCTTCCAAATCCTATATGTGTCCTATTTCTTTTCTTTTATAGATATTTGCAGTCCAAAATTAAAGGAGTTCATGCGAGTAGCGATCAATGGAATGGGACGTATCGGCCGGCTGATGTTTCGCCGCCTGATAAACCAGCCCGGGATAGAGCTGGTAGCCGTCAACGATATCATGCCAACAGATAACCTGTTTTATCTGCTTAAATATGATTCAGTATATGGCACTTATGCAGATACATTGAGCCTCGAAGGGAATACCATAGTGGCCGATGGACGTCAGGTAAAGGCTTTTCAGACAGATCATCCGGCAAAGCTGCCCTGGCGCGAGCTGCAGGTGGATGTGGTACTGGAATGCAGCGGCAGCTTCAGCAAAAAAGAGTCGGCAGAAGAGCATCTGAAATCAGGTGCCCGAAAAGTGCTGTTGTCGACCACCGGCTCCTCCGATATTCCGCTCATGATCTATGGCTTCAATCATAGCAGCCTTACTGCCGATACACATATCATTTCTCCCGGTGGCTGTATGACCAACTGTTCGGTGCATGTTATTTATATCCTGAACGCTATCGGTATCCGTTCGCTCCAGGTCAACATGCTTCACTCCTACACTTCCCGGCAGGAACTGGTAGACGCACCCCATAAGCAGTTTCGCCGCGGAAGAGCGGCCGCAGAGTCGATCATACCTGTAGAAATAGATTTGCACCAGTCGCTGGAACGGTTATTGCCCGGCATGAAAGGGAAACTGGCTTCGGTGTCTACCCGTGTGCCGGTAGCTAACGGGGCAATGGGAGATTTCAGCGTGGTACTTCACGAGTCGGTGACAGCAGAACGAATCAATGAGCTTTTCCGTAAATCTGCCGAAATAGATTTTAAAGGTATTGTAGGGTACACAGAAGAACCGCTGGTATCGCTGGATATCAAATCAAATACACACTCCTGCCTGATTGATGGTACACTCACTTCGGTAGTGGGTAATCATGCCCGGATCATTGCCTGGTTTGATAATGAATATGGTTTTACAAGCCGCATGATCGACTGGCTGGAGTACTGGAAAAAATTTCTGTAATCAGGGTTGCACCGCTATCCGATCGATCCATTCCATAACCTGTGCACCTTCCTGTGCGGTACAGGGATTTTCTCTTTTTCCCTGAAAATATTCCACCACCTGGCTGATCATCGGTTCCTGCACATGGGGTAATGCGGGAAATCCGAAGTTTGTGACCTGTCCGCTCTTTTTGAGTTGAAGCGGCGCCTGCTCAAAGAAACTGAAACGGATTTCGCCATCAGTACCTGTTATCACACATTCATCCTGCTGAGATTGCCAGGCAGGCAGATTAAAATTCCAGGTACCTGTAAATAAAATTCCCTGTGGCCAGGCGATCGTACCGCTTACCAGGTCTGGAGCCATATACCTTCCACTCTGCTGCAGGGCTATACCCTGTAAGGCAGAAGCCGTTCCAAAAATATGGTATAGTATATCCAGCTGATGGGGGGCGAGATCATGAAACAAACCACCGCCTGCAATAGCGGGATCCACCCGCCAGGCATTTCGCGACTGAGTCAGTTGCGTTGCATCAAGGGGGTGGCGTGAGTAAGACAATGTTATCAGTTGTATCTGACCAATTGTTTCGTCAGTGATCAGTTGTTTCAGTTTTTGATAAAAAGGTTGTGCACGCCGGTAATGAGCGACAGTGAGCTTTACGCCAGACTGTGCTGCCGCAACCGCTACCCTGTGTGCAGCCGCTGCATCGGGTGTCATAGGCTTTTCGAGATATACGGGTTTGGCGGCAGCTATGGCCTGCAGGGCATAGGCTTCGTGCGAAGAAGGCGGTGTGGCAATATAAATGGCATTTACCCGGGGATCATTAATAAGCGCTGTGGCATCTGCATACCATGTTGGTACACCATGCCGCTGTGCATAATCTGCGGCCTGTGCTGCATTACGCCGCATAACGGCAACAAGCCTTGAGCCCGGAACTTTATTAAAAGCCGGGCCGCTTTTTACCTCAGTCACTTCTCCGCAGCCGATGATACCCCAGTTGATCATTTATTTTCTTTTACGAGTTTATCAAAGATAACGGCACTATGAGAAATAGCGATGATTGGTTAATTTTAATACATGAAGCCGTACGTAGCCGAAGACTCTGTTGTGCGCACTATCTGGGGGAAAAGTGATACAATCCTGTTTGTATTTGCAGGTGCGGCGGCGGAGTTTGCCCTCAACAGGGCTGTGGATTGGTTATATTTTACCGGGCGCCTGCCGGCTGACCCGCTTGGCCGGTTATTTTCTACCGTTATGTATGCACGGCGTATTGTATTTGCCAATGAAGAGCAGGCTCATAAAGCTATCGACAGCATCACCGGCATTCACAAGGCAGTGGAAAAAAGCCGCGGCACAACAATACCTGACTGGGCTTACCGCGATGTATTGTTTATGCTGATTCACTACTCCATTGCGGCTTATGAGTTGCTGGAACGGCCAATGACTGCCCGGGAGCATGATGATTTATTTGATGTCTTTATCAGGATGGGAACACGTATGGGATTAAAAGACCTGCCCGACAACTATACCGCCTGGCTAAAAGCACGGGAAGAACATCTGCAGGCCAACCTGGCTGTCAGCAAATACACCAACGATCTGTTTCAGCAATACCGCAAACATCTCGGTGGTTTCCGTTACTGGTTATTATGTGAATCGCAGAAAATGGTCATTCCTGCCCATGTATCCGGTTTACTTGGCTACAAAAGTTTCTCAGCAGCAAGACCGCTGTTGTTTTTCTATAAACAAAGCAGGCGTATAAAGCTGGACGGCTTTCTGAAGCGCATCATTCTGCCGGCTCAATACAAAAAAGAAATTGCAGATCTTGATCAGCCGCCAGTCGTATCAGAAGGTAGTCACTGACCAGCTGCGTTCAAAAACCTCACCGGGCTCCAACATTTCAATTCCTTCTTTCTCCTGCAACTGTTGGGTGCTGTCGACCGGATCGGCAATACCGCACCAGGGTTCGATACACACCAGATCGGCATCGGGAGCCGACCAAATTCCCAGATAGGGGAAGCCATTTTTGGTAAACCGAAGTCCGTGTGGTGTTTTTGAAGAGCGGAGTGTGATTACAGATGAGCGTATATCTTTAAACACAAGAGCGTCTTTGTAGAAAAGTGGTTTGGTAAGTGGCAGTACATGTGTATGCTGCAGCAAAGGCGAAGATTTTTTTTCGATCAGTCCATCGGGCGATATCAGCCATCGCCCACTGTTTTCTTCTTCCTCAAAATACAATTCATACTCTTCAAAAACGGTTCCTTCCACAAGCGGCACTTTGAATGCGGGATGTCCGCCTACAGAAAAATAAAGCGAAGTACTTCCTGTATTATGTACATGATAGGCCACCTGCAGGCTGGCTTCGTTTAACGTATAGACTATATCGAACCGAAACGGAAAAGGATATTTTTCGAGTGTGGCAGCATCACTTTCCAGACTAAACACCAGCGACTGGCTGTCTGCTTCGCGCAGCACAAACTCCATGTCGCGCGCAAAACCGTGACGCCCGAGTTGGTATGCCTGTCCATTTACATAGTACGTATTTTGCCGCAACGTGCCTACAATGGGAAATAATACGGGCGATTGCTTTGCCCAGAATGCCGGGTCACCATTCCACATATATTCCAAACCTGTCTGGCGGTTATACAGTCCTGCCAGTTCCGCTCCTTTTGTTTTTACCTGTACATCCAGTATGCCGTTGCTTATTGTATGTATTGCCATTGTTGAAAACAAGCAGCTGTCTGCTCATGACGAAGATAGGTATGATTATAAAAAAATCCCGGCTAAAAAATAGCTGGGACAATCAGATTTGCATCAACCCTGTTTATCTGTAAGGGGCAATGATATTGTAAGTGTTGCCCGCCGGACCTGTCCAGCTGAGTTTGTAATAATAAGGGTTGCTACCCGGGCAGGATGCCGGCTGCCCCGCTGCATTCAGTCCAAATGTAAGCGTAGCATCTACCAATGCATTTACATGGCGTATTTGTCCGCTGGTAATACGGAAGCTGCAATCCTGGCGTATAACAACCGGTGATGTGGTAGCGCTGGTAAAGCTACCGCCAAAGCGGTTGGTACCCCATTCTGCAATGTTGTCCTGGTTACCTTCCGTATGCATACCAGTAGTGGTGATTACAGCTCCGTTGTTGTAAGAAAATACACGTCTTTTGGCCACCTGCCAGGTACGTGTGGTATTGTCGTCAAATTTTACGGCGATGCCATTGCTTGTAATTGTATGTGTAATGCTGTTTTGTGCTGAGAGATTGATGAGCAATCCGCCCGATGTATTGGTGTAGGTCTGAGCGCCATTGAGTGTAATGCTTTTATTATCGCTTACACGAGTGATCTTTAAGTTTTGTGCGGTGATGGTAATCGCGCTTCCGGCAGTTGCCCAGCGCAGACGTGGTGCTGCACTGATAGCCACTACACCTGAACGGCTATGTGTACCCAGGCAGTTAAGTCCATTGTAGGTAACCGTTATCTTCCATGGATTACCGGTGGTATCCACATCTGCAGTAGCATTACAGACCAGCCCGTTGAGGTCCATTTGTTTGCTGGCAATACCAGATGCTTCGAGTATAAGGTTGGCGTCGTCGGCTACGGCATCCATATCGGTCGAAAACTGTGCCTGATCATCGGCATGGGCGGTAATCTGGGCTTCTGTTTGCTGATTGGCGCTGTCTTCATCAGCATTGTTTTTCTGACAGGCCCAGAAGCAAACAGATAAAAAGACGATAAATAATGCACCTAGAATTGGCTTACGAAAAAGAGTAGAAAGGCTGTTTTGTTTCATAGTACGTTTTTTGAGGAGTACAATCTGCCACAGGGCAGTTGTACCATTGGCCTGATAGACGAGACACTGGCCATCCGGGTTTAAAACGGATGACAGTTTTTTTTAGTATGAACAGAAATCGGGGGAAATTACCTGTCGGCTGGTTGAAAAAATACGTTTACCACTTACCCGGCTCGATCCAGATCACCGAATTGCCACTACTATGTTCATTTTGTTCCCAGTCTTTATTGGCGGGGTCGGTGATCCATTTGCCATCAACTACAAACTTATAGAGGTGTTTGCCGGGTGTAAGATGTACGTTGAATATCCAGTCATCGCCTTCTCTTTCCATACGGAAAGTGGCGGGAGCCCAGTCGTTGAAATCGCCGGAGAGATATACTTCTTTAGCCTGTGCAAATCCTTTGAGCCGGAATGTATGATTGGGGGCAATCACGAAGAAAAAGTTTTCCTGGCGGCCTTCGGCTCCGGCTACTTTTCCATCGATAATAAAGTGGTAGGAATAATTGCCGGCGCCAAGTGTATAAGGCAATTCCCATCCGGTAGCCGTACGTTTCATAAACAGCTCATCTTTCCGCCATTTGTTGAATGAACCGGTGAGTACTACCTGGCGGGCATCTGCAAATCCATCGAGCCGGAAGATATACGGTTTGCCAATTTTGATTACGGAGTTGAAATCGTGGTACTCATTGGGCATACGGTCAGGATTAAACGGATCGGCCATCCAGCGGCCATCCACAATAAACCGGTACGTATGAGTGCCCTCGGGCAGGTAAAGTGAAAGAGCCCAGCCTCTGGCCGTAGGTTTCATAACCAGCTCATTTCTGCGCCAGTCGTTGAAACTACCACTGAGTACTACCTTTTTTGCCTGTGCAAATGAGTCGAGGTAGACAGTGATATTGGGTTTGTAATAAACTGAATTAATATTTCCCTGACCATCATTTTCCTGGTTTACATTATCCTTATCGGTGATCCAGTTGCCATCTACGATAAACTTATACCAGTGTTTGCCTGGCCCCAGTTTTACCTGACGTATCCATCCGCTATCGGTCTGTGTCATATTCAGAGCTGTGGTCGACCAGTTTATAAAGCTGCCACTCAATATCACTTTAGATGCATTGGGATACCCCCTCAGGAAAAAGGTGACAATGGAGTCGCTTGTTCTGAAATCTGATTTATTCCTGAACTGGTTGACGCCAAACGGTACCTGTGTGGTACTAAAGGGAGCCAGTAATCCTTTTTCATCTTTCTTTTCTGTAAAAAGAATTTTCTCGGCAGGGTTGCCGATCTTATCAAAGCCTTCGAGTACTTTACTGATGACGAAATAGTCAGGCGTATTTTTATCAAGCTGCCATCCCAGTTTCTGTAACGAGTCGCGTACGCCTGTACGAATAAAGGTTTTAATACCCAGTTCGGCCAGGTCAAACTGAACGATAAAGCTATCCAGGCTGCTCTCGCTCAGGTTTTTGCTAAGCTCTATCCACATCCGCCCGTTCCTGATCGTATAGTTTTTTGAAGGCGGCTGTCCCCAGCTCAGGCCACAGCACAGCAACAGGAGCAGGAGCAGTCCCCCGGTTTTTCTCATGTGCTGATATGTTATAGCCCGCCTCATTTCCATATATACATCTTGTTGCGTACGAAGTTAAAGCCAATTTTGTGCATCGACAGAAAATCAAATCCCAGCATGCCGTCGATACAACGGTCATAGGAAAAACACAGTTTTTCCAGGTTGGTAACCAGTACCGGCAGCGATCCGATATCCAGATGCCCCAGTTTCATGTTTTTCATATCTCCATACAACGCTTCAACACGTGAACTGCCCGAACCTGTCAGTACAACACGCCGGCTGATTGTTACATTTTCAAAAATACGGTCAGGGAGGCGGCTGTCCAGCACGTTTGATTCGGCTCCGGTATCTATTACAAAAGTCAGTTTTTTACCCCCAATGGTTGCAAAGGTCAGCAGCTTATTCTCTGTAAGATTAATGCGGAATTCGTTGTATTGGGAAGTATCTGCCAGTTGAGCACTCTGGTAAGTAGATGCTTCTTTGCGGCTGATAAGGTGGAGGTAGATGAGGCTGTTTTCGTAATCAATAATCATCTCAAAACGCCGGAAAAGCTCCATGCCCAGTAATCCCAGAATGCGCACTCCCCTGCTGTTTTCAATATGTCCCAGGTTAATGCGATCGGCATTTAATTTAGAAAAGCTTATGCCACCTACTTTAAGTTCTTTAACTGCCGTGGGATTGGACCCTCCTGCTCCACCGGTGATACCACCGGCATGTTCGTCGGGGCCATCATTTAACGGCGGCATATCCCGAAAATAGGTCATATTGAGTACCAGCCTGGGTGCTCCGGTATCCAGTACAAAATTGCCTTCAACCGAGTCTATACGCGCTTTGATAAGTATGAGATTGCCGGCCCTGTTAAAAGGGATAATAAGGTCAGCTGAATCGGCTTTAATAACCGGATCAATAAAATCAGCATCGAAGAAACGAAATTCAGGATTTACGGGACCTTCAACTACAGTCTTCGCAGACCATACGGATGCCGCCGGCTCATGAGCAGAGAGCGGCAGCAGTAATATGGCCAGCAGCGAAATGCCTGATAGTTGAAACAGCGGAAACATGTTGGTTTGATGGTCGTGAAGTTAACTGAAAAAGGAGGGCAAAATGGTCTGCTGGGGCGGATTGCTGTTTTCTATTATTTAATTGCGCGAAAGCCGGTTGAAACGGATGTTTCTGTCCATGAGCGGGTAAAAGATTTTGTTAATCCTTCGAAACCGGAGGCCGTTCGTTGCACCGGAATGTATGTACGCTGCGGTTTTTAGCGGCCTTTGATGGTCTGGTACATCAGCAGATCAACAGGTTTCGTTCCGGCTGCTGTATGTGCGGGTGTTGCGATTAGTTCAAATTTATTTGCCTCCAGCAGCCGGATGCAGGCGCTGTTTTGAGGATGCACCCATGCTTCAATCTTTGCAAGAGGTAGTTGTTCAAAAGCATAACCAATTATGCGGTGTAATGCTTCGTGCATAAAACCTCTGCGCTGCCATGAGGGAAGCAATTCAAATCCCACTTCTGCCAGCTGGGTTGTTTTATTCCAGTTCCAGAGGCATATGGTGCCAATAAGATCCTGTTCCTGTTTGGGCACAATAGCCCAGTAAAGACAATCGCCTTCGCTGACGCTGATATTTATCCGGTGAATGAAACGGAGCCCGTCTTCTACCGATTCGGTAGGCGGACGGTCAATATACTCGTTGACCCGTGGATCTGTGCGGAGTTCATAGATACGAACCGCATCGGCTGGCTCCAGTTTACGCAACAGGAGGCGGTTGGTAAGAAGTTCCGGAAAAGGTATAGCGGGTGAACGCATAAGGTTGTTAACCGCAAATAAAAAAACTTACCGTCCGCCTCCAAATATATTTAAGCGTTGCTGCTAATTCTTTTAATATGGTTAAACAAAAGGCGTTTTTTTAGAAACCTATATACTTTTCGGGAATCGGCTGTTCGGGCGTTTCCTGATCCCAGGTAATGCTCATGATCCACCAGCGGCCGTTTTCTCTGATCAGTTCAATGCTGTTGATACCACGCATTTTGAGCGGCTGTGGCATACCAGCTGTAAATGCATAACTGGTAAATACCTGGGCTATATTGCCAAACTGCTGTACACGGCGTCCCAGTTCTTTTTCTTCAAATGAATATTGCATAAACATGGAACCATTGCGCTGAATATATTCTTCAGGAGTGAAGCGGCGCAATTCTTTAGCGGGTGTAAAACTTGCCATCATAGCCGATGGGTGAAACAGTTGTCTGAAACGAGACCAGTTGCGGGGTCCTGCCGGGCCAGATATAACCTGATAAAGAGCAGCCACTGTTGCCTCAACCGTAGCTACATCAGCACTGTCTATAACCGGCAGTAACACATCGGGCTGGTAATTGCCCAGCCAGGCATTGCGCACCTTTACCTGGGCAGCTGTGGGGGCAGGCATAAACTCCAGCTGATGAAATACTTTCTTATCGGCCGGGAAAGCCTTTGCCGATAATTTTACTTTTTGTTTTTTCTTTTTCCCTTCTTTTCGCCACACCCATACCTCCACCAGGTCGCCTTCTTTTAACTGGCTCATGAAGCGTTCATATTCTTCACCAAAATTTGAGCTCAGGGTGTTTCTGCCATTGATACTGATGAGTTGATCGCCATCCCTGAATCCCATCTGTTTGCCAAACTGGTTGATATTTTCTGTAGATACCCACATCAGATCATCTTTTCCTGGTTTAATACTTACTCCGCCAAGGCCAAGGCTCTGAATGGTTTTTTCCGGCAAATACTGTACGCCACCCATTGCCAGGTATTTTTCGTACGGAATAGGAGTAGGTCCGGCTACATAGGTTTCGAGAAACTGTCGGATCTCCGGGTAAGTGAGTTTTTCTATTTCTGTAAACAACTCATCGTCTAGGAAATATTTATCCTTCCCATATCGCACACCCAGATCATGTTTAAGATCCTGCAGCGAATAACGCCCCTGCGAGAGATGCAGCAGGTAGAGATCAAGACAGGCGGATATGGCCGCTCCTTTCAGGTACACATTCGGATACTGCTCATGCCATTTGCCTGCACTCTCCTTGCTAAGCTCGGTAAATGGAAGGCTGTCTATAAAATACTGGCGCGAGAACCGGATCTTTCCAGCCAGGTCATCCAGAAACTCAGCAGGTTTCTTCAAACCTGTCCATACCTGCATGTGCTGAGCATCATATTCCGTACTGCCTTCGTACAGCCAGAGATGTTTTGATAAAACAGTTTCATTGAAATTAAATTCCTTTACCTCGCGGCTACTGGTATTGAGCGGGCTCACGATATGGAAAAATTCGTGCGCTGCCATATCGCGCCAGCCGCCGATTGCCATTTCCTGCGGCATTTCCTGTAAACTATAAAAAGAGGAATAAGAATGCTCCCAGGCGCCCTGTACCTGCAGTGCGGGTTGTTCACTATTGAAATAAAAGATGAAAGCATAACGGTCTACGGGCAGTTTGCCTTTCAGATATTCCCGGGTGCCCTGCAATATCTTTTGCATATTGGCTGCCACAAATTTTGCGTTTACCATTTTGCCAGGGGCATATACTGCCACCAGTACTTCGGTTGGTCCAACCTGTACGGTAGCTGTATCCGGCACAGAAAACATTATCGGCGAATCATACAGCTCATCGGCTGTAGTGCAACGAAACATATCGAAACCGGTGCGGGTTTGCACGGGCCGCAGAGCTGTGGCTGCATAAAAACCGGCTGGACGTGTAAAGCTTAATTCAAAAGGAACTTTCTTCATTCCTTCGAGATAACCGAATACGCCACAGGTATTGAGTACAAAATTTTTACCCGCTTCAAAGCTGGTACCACACATGGGATACACCATATTGTCGATCGTAGCATCCCAGGTGTCTTCTACCCGGTAGCTGATGCGCGAAAGTGCGGTGGCATTGCTGATGCGCCATTCGTTGTCGTTGACACGCTGTACAGGCAGGGTATCACCTGCAGCAGTATAAGCGCGTAACTGGCGTACATATTTCCCGAAATTGCTGTTCATATATGTGCCGGGTACAATCCTTGGCATATAAAAACTGATTGCGGGTTGCTGCACAGGCGGACAGGCCAGTTCTACCTGCAGCTGATCATCCTGCACGTTTTCGAGATTTACGCTATAGCGATAAGCTGGCTGCGCGCTGGCGGCGTCTGCAAACAGAGCGGCTATGAAGAAGCCGGAGAGGAAGCGGTATAAACGGGTGGCCATGGACAGGTCTTTGATGAAGCGGCAAATTACAAAACCTCCCGGGCAAACCTGACCGCTGATCAAAAACCCGGCAGAATTGAAGACTCAGGGTTCCTGCGTTCGTTTCATCCGCGAAAAAGGGAAGCCATTGCAGCCGGTGCGCGGTGTATTGCGGTCAGCCGCTTTTACCTTCAATGCATCGCCGGCAGTAGCGCTTTCATAAGCGCTCAGGCAAAACCCCCATGTCCAGGGAGCCATGTTGGAGAAACGGGTAATATCGATGCGGGTATAGAGACCAGGGGCACTGGGATTGGCAGCATCATTGCGGGCCAGCAACCATTGCTCCTTTTCATTCCATTGAATGATATGATAACGGATACCGGGTTGTTGGGTCCATACAGTATCGGTTACATGATACCTGATACCATAATCGTCTACAAACTCTCCTTTAAACAAAGCCGGTATGGTGTCACGCTCCTGTGCAGTAGCAGAGATGCCAATTATAAGAAATAAAATACACAGACAGGATCGTATCATGCAGATTGAATAAGGAAACAAATATAAATATCGTTTATCACTTACCTGTTATGTTTTGTCGAGACTTCTTACGAGTGGTTATGAAGTAATTTCATCTGCAGTCTTCTTCGTTTTCTGCGGACAAATTTCCGGCAGACGGCGCAGATTTACGCAGACATACCGCTCTTCAGAGAACTGGCCCATGCTGAGGTCTGAATGGAGTCAATGGAGAATCTGGATATAATCGCATACTGAGCTGAAGAAAGGTTGTACATTAGCCTGTACCAGACATTACTAAATATGCTGAACCGTTTACGTTACCGAAACACTTTCCAGATAATTGCACTTTCGCTGTTTATACTCTTCGTGACCATTCAGTGCGGACGCAGTGGCAGTAAAAACGGGCCCGATAACCAAACAAAGAATTTCCGCGTCTGGGGTTACCTGTTTTCTCCCGGACGATGGGATGAATCTATACAGCAGACCAATCCGGCGCAACTCACTGATATCAGCCTCGCCTTTATACAACCCGATGCGAGCGGACAGTTTGCCGATAATCCTTCTGCTGCCAGTGCTGTAAGCATCGCTAAAAACAATAAGTTGCGGGTTTATTTCAGTATTGGCGGCGGTGACCCTCCTGCACACTTTGAGGCGTTAATGCAACCGGCGCAGCGGGGTACTTTCATTCGCAATCTGGTGGATTTTACCAAAAAACATGGCTTTGATGGAATAGATGTAGATATTGAAAATTCGCTGATAAATGAACATTACGAAGGCTTCGTGAATGAATTATCCGTTGCGCTCAAGGCTGCCGGCAAACAAATGACAGCAGCGCTGGCATCCTGGAATGCCGGTAAAATCAGCGATCACACCCTGGCATTATTTGATGGCATTCTCGTGATGTCATACGATAAAACAGGACCCTGGAATCCTGCCAATGCCGGGCCGCACTCCCCGTTATCCATGCTGCAAGATGATTTCGTTTATTTCTCACAAACGCGCAAAGTACCTGCTGAAAAACTACTGATGGGATTGCCTTTTTATGGCTATGGTTTTGGTCCCGGTGCTCCGGAAAGCCTCACTTATAAGGACATTATACAGCGTTATGCAGGGGCTGAGCAAAAAGATGAAATAACCGTACCCGAAGGTGGTCATATCTACTACAATGGAATACCCACCATCCGCAGCAAGGTAGAGTATGTACTGAAAAATAAAGGCGGGGGGGTGATGATCTGGCAGTTATTGGGCGATTCAGAAGATCGCAGCTCGCTGCTGTACACCATTCGTAAAACCATCGATCCTTAAATGGTGAACAAACCATGCAGTTGAGCATATTGCAGCAGCATGATTGTTTTGGCATCTTTGATCTGTCCGGTTCTTATCTGACTAACGGCATCGTCAAAATCCATTTCCAGTACCTCAATATCTTCCTGCTCCTCTTCTACCCCACCACCTGCGGCATGTTTCATGCCCGCATCGTATGCTGCTACAAAAAAGTAAAGTATTTCGGTAACGGATCCGGGCGACATATAAGCTTCCATCACTTTGGTGACTTCATGCACCACATAACCCGTTTCCTCTTCGGTTTCGCGCCTGATAGCTGCTTCCGGATTATCCTGGTCCAGTAAACCTGCACAGGCTTCGATAAGCATACCTCCGTCATTGCCATTGATGAACGTAGGCAGTCTGAATTGACGGGTAAGGATGACAGTACGCTTCTCTCTGTTATAAAGCAGGATAACCGCACCATTACCCCGGTCGTATGCTTCACGTGATTGCACCTGGCGGGTGCCATCATTTTTTTCAATTTCATATGTTACCTTTTTAAGCGTATACCAGTTATTGGAAAGTATCTCGGTGGAAAGAAGCTGAATGTTTTTAAACATACCTTTTACAGATTTCTTATAACACAAGATACTGCACCGGTTGCAACATGGAATCAACATTGTGTAAATGGCGTAATAGTTGTGTAAATAACGCAGAAAGGCTTATGCGTTTTTATCGCTGATCTGAAATTAGGTGTAAATTGTTCCGATGAAGCTGCTGAAAATACAACGATTCATTGCTATCCTGTATATTTTCTTTCTACTTCCTTTCCCGCTGCACGCGCAACAGGACAGTACAGGCCGTGTAATCGCTTTTTTTACAGGTAAGAATGATCTGGCCCATATCAGCTTTATAGCCGAAGCGCACCCATGGCTCACAAAGGAATGTGCCGCTGCCGGATTGCAATACGATACAAGCAGCAACTGGGCTGCGATGACACCTGCCCTGCTCAGCCGTTACAGGTTGGTCATACTGCTTGATACACGACCTGATCTGCCGCAGGCACGACAGGCGCTGGAGCAGTACATGAAAAAAGGTGGTGGCCTGCTGGCATTTCATTTTTCAGCTTTTGCTCTCACGCCATCGGCCTATCCAGACAACTGGTCCTGGTATCATCATGAGTTACTGGGGGCCGGTTCTTATAAAGGAAATACCTGGCGGCCTGTTTCGGCTATATTACAGGTAATGGATAGTACTCATCCGGTAACCAAAGGACTGCCATCTTTGTTTCGTTCTGCGCCCAATGAATGGTATAGCTGGCAGGAAGATTTGCGGAACAATCCAGATATACAGCTATTACTGTCGATCGACAGCAGCAGTTTTCCTCTTGGCACCGGCCCCAAACCGCATGAAATCTGGCATCAGGGATTTTATCCTGTAGTATGGGCACACCGGCGTTATAAAATGGTTTATATAAACATGGGGCATAATGATATGGACTACGAAGGCGGTACCAACCGCACGCTCAGTCACAGTTTTGGTGTAGCGGCTCAGGATCAGCTTATCCGTCAGGCGCTACGCTGGCTGGCTTTGTAATTGTTTTTCTTCGCGCTCCTGTCTGGACTTTTCAAATACGCGTTTGCGGTGCTGACTGCCCCATTGATGCAGGGCTGTTGTGAGCGGAAACAACGTCTCGCTATAGGCGGTGAGGCTGTATTCAACAGTAACGGGTGTGGAAGAAATAACCTTGCGTGTAACCAGGTCATTTAATTCCATCTCCTTGAGTTCTTTACTCAATACTCTTGGAGTAATATCTTCTACCCGGCGCTGCAGCTCTTTAAAACGGCGCGGGCCATCCTGCAGGCTAACAATGATCGGCAGTTTCCATTTTCCGCCCAGCACATATAATGCATCTTTTACAGCAACCATGGCGGCCGAACAGGATTCGGTTGTGCGCTTTTGTTCCATTGGTTATTATTTTGGGGTGGTATACAAAAGGATACTGCTATAACAAAAAATATAACTATTAAAAGAATAGCAGCAGCCTTGTGATAGTAACACAACAGCAACGGTATTGTTCGCAAGCACTGCCTGCTAAACTTTCCCGTCTGTATCCTGTTATAGGTAGCCGGATGCGCATTACCTTTAATAATTACTTTTAATAGCGGAGCTTACAATCAATTAACATGGAATTAGGTATTTACAGTTTCGGAGAAATGGGTGTGGATCCCGTATCGGGTCAGCGCATCAGTGGTGAACAACGTATGCAGCAATTGCTGGAAGAGATAAGGCTTACTGAGCAGGTTGGACTGGATGTATATGCCATTGGTGAACATCACCGGCGTGATTATCTGGTATCTGCTCCCGCTGTAGTGTTGGCTGCAGCAGCTGCGCAGACAGAAAAAATACGTCTGTCAAGTGCTGTTACTGTGCTTAGTTCAGATGATCCGGTACGTGTATTTCAGCAGTTTGCTACTGTAGACCTGATCTCGAAAGGAAGGGCCGAGATCATGGCTGGCCGGGGGTCTTTTATTGAATCCTTTCCATTGTTTGGTTATAACCTCGATGATTATGATGCCCTGTTTGCAGAGAAACTTGGATTACTGCTGGAGATCAGCAAACAGGAGGTAATAAACTGGAAGGGTGAGTTTCGGGCGCCCATCCGCAATCAACCCGTTTATCCCCGGCCTGCTCAAACACAGCTGCCGGTATGGGTGGCTATTGGAGGTACACCAGAGTCGGTAATACGTGCCGGCAAACTTGGCCTGCCGATGGCACTCGCTATTATTGGCGGCATGCCTGCCCGTTTTGCAGGTCTGACTGACCTTTATAAAAAAACATATACAGCTGCCGGCCATACGCAACCCTGGCAATTGGGCATTAATGGCCATGTATATGTGGCAGATAATTCGCAGCAGGCTGCCGATGAGTTTTATCCATCCTATGCCGAAGTAATGAGCCGTATTGGCCGCGAACGTGGCTGGCCGGCACTCAACCGTGAACAGTATGAAGCCATGCGCTCGCCCAAAGCCTCGCTGATGGTGGGAAGCCCGCAGGAGGTTATTGACAAGATGCTATATCAGTATGAACTATTTGGGAATACCCGTTTTATGGCACAAATGACCGTTGGTCCTATTGCACATAAGCAGGTTTTGCGTTCGATTGAGTTGTTTGGTACTATGGTGGCGCCCGTGGTACGTCAGCATGTGGCGGCAAAACAGGCAACAAAGGCCTGAGCATCGTAAAAAATACAGGTATTTCCACTTAGTATAACGATGCGGATTGTGCTAGCTTAGCAGGAACTATTAATGCCAGTATCTTGAAAAAAACCATCCTGCTTCTGGGCCTTTTGCTGGGCTTTGCGGCACTGTGGGCACAGCCCTTTGCCGACACTACCTCAGCTTTGAAAGAGCAAAAAGACAATGTGATCCGCAGAGGAACGGTCATTAAGATCGAAAATCTCGGTTTTAATGTCAACTCCGAATTCGCTGAACTGCGGCCCACAGTATCTGCTGATGGCAATCTTCTTTTTTTCATCTGCGAAAATCATCCTTACAATACACATTACAGGGGTATCCGCAACTCGCAGGATATCTGGTTTTCGGAACGCGATAGTGCCGGCAATTGGGGTGAAGCACAGCACCTGGGATATCCACTCAATACTTATTATTATAATGCCGTGTACTGGATCTCACCCGATAACAACCGCATTCTTATCCGTAATGCATTTGTAAATGGCGATTATGTGGGTAATGGTGTAAGCATGAGTTATCGTACCCGCAACGGAGGCTGGAGCAAGCCCGAAATGCTGCATATTAAAAACTATCCCAAATATGACCGTGGCCGGCAGAACGGCGCAACGATGGCACACGACGGTCAAACCCTCCTGCTGTATATGTCTGAAGAAAAAGGCAGCTACAACAATGACCTTTATGTATGTTTTCTGCAGCCTGATGGCAGCTGGTCAGAACCCAAAAGCCTGGGTAAAAAAATAAATCTGAAAGAGTTTAATGAAATGACTCCTTACCTGGCTGCTGATGGTGAAACACTTTACTTCAGCAGCGACAGAACGGGTGGTGTTGGCGACAACGACATCTGGATGACAAAGCGTCTTGATGACACCTGGCAGAAATGGAGTGACCCTCAAAATCTGGGAGAGCCTATTAATACTACTGACTGGGATGCTTTCTTCACCCTCGATGCAGGCGGTGAATATGCGTATATGACCACCAGCCTCAACACCTTTGGCGAAAGTGATATTGTGCGCGTGAAACTGCTGGAAAAAGAACGTCCCAACCCTGTTGTGATCGTTACCGGCAATGTATATGATGCCAAGACCAAAAAACCGCTGAGTGCTTCACTCGTATACCAGACACTGCCATCCGGAACGGAAGCCGGCAACGGCGTATCGAGCCCGGATGACGGAGCATTTAAGATTGTACTGCCTTATGATAAAAACTACCTGATACGTGCCACTGCCGATCATTATTTTGCGCAATCTGAAAACCTGAAACTCGACTCCCTGGCCAAAGCGGGCTTTATGGAAGTACATAAAGACCTCTATCTCATGCCTATTGAAATAGGCCAGGTGGTGCGTCTCAACAATGTATTCTTTGACTACGATAAATGGAATCTGCGGCCAGAATCATTTGTTGAACTCGACCGTGTTGTAAAACTGTTAAAAGAGAATCCGGCTATCGTCATTGAAATGAGCGCTCATACAGACAGCCGTGGTTCGGATGCCTATAACTTTACGCTGAGTGATAACCGGGCACGCTCTGTTATGGAATATATTTTATCGAAAGGAATCTCCACAGACCGTATTACATCAAAAGGCTATGGCGAAACAAAGCCAGTAATGCCGAATGATTCGGAACTGAATATGCAGCTGAACCGGCGGGTGGAGTTTACAATTATGAAAAACTGATTCGTCCCCTTAAATTGCAGCACAAACAGGCAGAATGATCAAAACAATTGAGCTGGCGCCATACCGGCGCTGGTTTCGAACCACGCTGACCATTGCTATTTTACTGGTGGCAGGCAGTATGCTGCTGGTGTGGCTGCGGGCAAACCCGGTGCTGGAACCATCATCGGCAAAGCTGATCCGGAATCTGTTGCTGTATGGACCATTATGTCTCGCTTTTGCTTTTACTTTTTATATCCGTAAACAGCGGGAGATCATGATGGCCATACCGGATTTTGAGTCCAGAAAAAACTTTCATCAGTCGCTTTTCCGCAAACGGCTTTACTGGTGTGTTATAAGCACCACCCTGGCCTGCACACTGTACTGGTTATTAACTCACCCTTTTTATCTGTATGTTTCCCTGTTTGAAATTGTAGGTGTGTTGCTGAGTTTTCCTCACCCATTTATTTTCAAACGTGAGTTGCAGGATCCGGAAATTGTGTTTATATAAAATCCTGGCCCCGCCTGGGCGGGACACAGGATTATACCCCTTGTTATGAAAGACAGTTAAAAACGGCCGAATTTCATAGTCACGTTATAGTTTACAGCCCGCAGATCCTTATCCTTCATGCCTATTCCATCACTGCCAAATGTAGCCCGGTAAGATACACCGGGACTCAGCCGCATCCATTTAAACAGGTTCATCTCCAGTTGCACACCCGGCTCGGCCACTACAAACCAGTTTTCGTCATGCACATCATCATATTCCCTGTCGTGGAAGCCATAACGCGGATACTGAAGTGTAAATCCGGCTCCTGACATAAGCTGAAAAACCAGGTGTACCGGTTTGTTGGACCCCAGTACATATTCGGTCATCAATCCAAACTGGCCATATTGCCAGGTTTGATTATGATCCGGATCTACTGCGAGAGATGCCGGCACACGCAGATTATTGGTAGTCGCCGACATAGCCAGTCCCAGCATGAATTTCTGATTGATAAACCAGCCGCCATATAATCCCGCTATATTGGCATATTTACCCCGGATAGTTGTAAAAGAATTGGTTGCTGCGCCATATCCACCCGAATGACGGATATCATTTTTAAAAATCGTATTCACTTTTCCCGACTGTGCCATGGCCTCCGATGCCAGTAATAATATTGCCAGTCCCGTCACGATGAGTTTACACTGTTTCATGGTATTCTGTTGTTTATTTTATGTATTAACAACCATGCAGACCTTTACCCCTATGCCGGATAAAATTTTTAAGAAACCGGTGGATTTTGCCAGCCGGTTTTTTCAGTAACTTTCCTGTTTGACCACTTAAAACGAGCTACATGCAAAAGGATTTTAAACAGCTTAGGGACAAAGTGACTACCTATCAGGAAGTGCTTGCCAATACCCACCGCTACCGGCAGGAATGGAAGGATCATACGCGCGACTTTATCAGAACCTCACTGACCCAGATCATCGATGAAACCGGTCTGCGGGCGCGGATTACAGAACGAACCCAGATTGAGAATCTGGAGGCAGTGGTACTGGACCTGGGGCGTAGCAGCAGCGGCCTCTCCGAAAACCTGGAAAATACCGATCTGAAACATACCATGGTAAAGAATAATGGTTCACTTATTTACCAGCAATTGTTTAATGGTAAGATTATGGTGATGCTGACCAATCCCTATATCGAGGGATATGGCGAACCCAAACCGGCACGCAGTCTTGAAATCGTGCGTCCGGAAGAACTCACTCCCACGCTGATGTATGCGCATACCGAGCAGTTGCTGAATGACCTGATAGAATGGGAAGACTTTGATGATGATGATCACGGCCGCAAACCGGCATTTCAACCAATAGGATTTCAGCATTCGCTGGGAAATGGAGAAAACAGGTAAGGTAATGTGCTGAGGTGCTAATAATATTTTAGTTGAGCTCACTATCATTGTCGCAATATGCATGCTTCCTGTTGAAGGTGTAAGGTAAAAGGGAGAAGGTGTAGGGTGTAATAAGCTGCTTTTGCCTTCTACCTTTTACCTTACGTCTTTCATAGTGCTCCAATAAATAAAGGCCCTTTTCGGGGCCTTTATTTATTATTTCAGTGAAATGATTGTTTAAAATATTCGCACCTGATCCTTTCCTATCACTTTACCGTTTCCGTCTACCAGGCGTACAAAGTAAATGCCATGTGCATGACCTCTAAGATTTACCTCCATGCTCGAGTAAGGTGCATAAGGAGTAAATGCTTTGGAGAATACCAGTGCGCCTTTACTGTCAAATACCATCAGCTGACGGGGTTTCACATCGTTGCTGCCTTGCTGGTAGTACCGCACTGTAAACTGGCCGTTGTTTGGATTGGGGCCGATAAACATACGGGCCGATGCAGAATCCCTGATCACTACTTCATTTGAAACAGCCATACAGTTATTGTCTGATACAAATTTCGCTGTATAAGTTCCTAATCCATCCACTCCTACCTGAAGTGTATTTTGACTGGCACCTATTACCCAGCCATCATTTTTATACCAGGTGATACTTCCAGGTACTTGTGGGGTGATAGAAGCAGTAATAGTCGTGAACATTCCGGGCATCAGGCTGGTATAAGGAGCTACACTCAACGTTACCACCGGTTGCGGATTTACCACTACCGTTACGCTGGCGCAGGCAGTCATATTACAATCGCCTTCAGCACGTACATAGAAAGTAGTGGTTTCATCAACCTGTACCTGTTGCAGGCTGCTACCCTGACCAATAGAAGTACCGCCACAGGCTTCTTTATACCATTTCCAGGCGGCGCCAGTACCCAGCGCACCACCAACTACCTGCAGGTTCACTTTGCCACCACCGCAGAGTGCGGTCTGGCTGGCAGTGATTTGTGCAGGCGCTTGTGAAGCCGCTTTTACTGTAATGGTAAATGTCTGCGCAGGACCTTCACAACCATTTGCGTGCGGTGTGACACGAATGGTGGCCACCTGAGCGGTAGAACCGGTATTGGTTGCCACAAATGATGGGATGTTGCCCGTGCCGGTTGCAGACAGACCGATGGACGTTTTATCGTTTGTCCAGGTATAAGTCGTTCCGCTTACAGGGCCGCTGAAGTTAACGGCCTGTGTATTGCCACCCACACATACAACCTGGCTGGCAGGTACATCTGCCGCTGGTGTGGGGTTAACGGTGATTGTGTATTGTATAGCAGGTCCTGAGCAGCCGTTGGCTACAGGAGTTACTTCGATTGTTGCTGTCTGAATGCTGTTTGTAGTGTTGACGGCAGTAAAGGCAGGTATTGTACCTGTACCGGAAGCTGCCAGGCCAATTGAAGGCAGGCTGTTGGTCCAGTTATAAGTGGTACCTGCTACAGGCGAACCGCCAGGCTCAACAGCAACTGTGCTACTATTGTTACATACAACAACAGCATCGATCTCATCCACACCTGGTGTGGGATTAACAGTTATAGTAAAGCTGCGTACAGGACCAGGACAACCATTGGCAGTTGGCGTTACACGGATAGTAGCCACTATTGGTTCATCGGTATTATTGATTGCAGTGAATGACGGCAGATTGCCGTTTCCACTTGCAGCCAGGCCAATAACAGTCTGGTCGTTGGTCCACTGGTAGGTTACTCCGCTCACGCTGCTGTGGAAAGACACAGCAGGCTGGGTTGCCTTATTACATACTATCTCATCTTCTACCACATCCACTACGGGTGTGGGATTTACTGTAATAGTAAACGTTTTTGAACTACCTGTACAGCCATCTGCTACAGGAGTAACCTGTATAGTAGCTACCACAGGAGCTGTACCGTTGTTGCTGGCAGCAAAAGCTGCAATATTACCATTTCCTGAAGCTGCCAGGCCAATGCCGGGAGCAGAGTTGGTCCAGTTGTATACAGTACCGCTTACTGTACCGCTGAAATTAACTGCGGCAACAGAAGACTGGTTACAGAGTGTCTGAGAAGATACAGCCAGTACGGTTGGCAGCGGTTTAGTGCTGATGGTCACCGTTTTGCTCACCGTACAACCTTTTGCATCAGTGATGAGGCAGGAATAAGTACCTGCTGCGAGACCACTGGCTGTAGCAGCCGTGCCACCACTCGGTGACCAGCTGTAAGTATAAGGTGCTGTGCCACCTGATGGTGTTACTGTAGCGCTGCCATTGAGTGCACCGGCACAGGATTCGTCTACAAAACTGCTGGTAGCTGTGAGTACCGGTGGTTGGTTGATTGTAATGCTACGGGTAGTCTGACAGCTGTTATTATCGGTAATAGTTACCGTATACGTACCAGCAGCGAGGCCACTGGCTGTAGCAGCTGTGCCACCACTTGGCGCCCAGCTATAGGTGTAAGGGGCTGTACCACCACTCACACTTACCGAAGCCGAACCGTTTGAACCACCGTTGCAGCTTACATCCGTTTTGGATGTAGTAACGGCAAGTGCAGCCGGCTGATTGACTGTGATCGTACGGGTAGTCTGACATAATTTATTATCCGTAATAGTTACGGTATATGTACCCGCTGCCAGTCCGGTAGCAGTGGCAGAAGTGCCACCACTTGGTGCCCAGCTAAAGGTATAAGGCGCTGTACCGCCGCTTACACTCACAGAAGCCGTACCATTTGAACCGCCATTGCAGCTTACATCCGTTTTGGAGGTAGTAGCAGCAAGTGCAGCAGGCTGAGTGATGGTTACGCTACGGGTAGTCTGACAGGCATTATTATCGGTGATAGTAACCGTATAGGTGCCGGCAGCAAGACCAGTGGCTGATGCAGCCGTACCACCACTTGGCGCCCAGCTATACGAATAAGGAGCTGTACCACCGGTTGCGTTAACTGTAGCCGTACCATTGGCACCGCCATTACAGCTTACATCCGTTTTGGAGGTAGTACCGGCCAGTGCAGTCGGCTGATTGATGGTAAAACTGCGGGTAGTCTGACAGGCATTGTTGTCTGTAATGGTAACTGTATAAGTGCCGGCAGCAAGACCTGTGGCTGTAGCAGCCGTACCACCACTTGGTGCCCAGCTATAAGTATAAGGAGCTGTGCCACCACTTACATTTACAGAAGCCGTACCGTTTGAACCGCCATTGCAGCTTACATCTGTTTTGGAAGTAGTAATGCTAAAAGCAGCTGGCTGAGTAATTGTTACACTTCTTGTAGTCTGGCAGGTATTGTTATCGGTAATAGTTACCGTATATGTTCCCGCTGCCAGACCAGTAGCAGTAGCAGCTGTACCACCACTCGGTGCCCAGCTATAAGAATAAGGAGCCGTTCCGCCGGTTGCATTTACGGTAGCTGTACCATTAGTACCGCCATTGCAGCTTACATCTGTTTTAGAGGTAGTACCGCCGAGAGCAGCTGGTTGATTTACTGTAACGGTGCGGGATATCTGGCAACTATTGTTATCGGTGATAGTAACTGTATAGGTTCCTGCAGCCAGGCCGGTAGCTATCGCAGCAGTACCGCCACTGGGTGCCCAGCTGTAGGAATAAGGTGCGGCTCCCCCTGTTACGTTAACAGAAGCTGTACCATTACTTCCACCATTGCAGCTCACATCTGTTTTGGAAGCAGTACCGCTAAGGGCCGTTGGTTGATTAACCGTAACAGAACGGGTGATCTGACAGGTGCTTACCAGGTCTGTAATAGTACAGGTATAAGTACCCGCAGCCAGACCGGTAGCTGTAGCTGCTGTGCCGCCACTGGGCGACCAGCTGTAGGAATACGAACCGGAACCGCCGGTTACACCTGAAACAGTGGCTGTTCCATTGCTGCCACCATTACAGCTCACATCTGTTTTGCCAATAGAAGCAGTAATGGGTGCAGGTTGAGTGATCGTTACGTTGCGGGTGGTCTGGCAGGTATTATTATCTGTAATTGTAACGGTATAAGAACCCGCAGCCAGGCCAGTGGCTATAGCTGCTGTACCACCACTGGGAGACCAGCTGTAACTATAAGGAGCTGCGCCACCCGTCACGCCCGAAACAGTCGCAGTACCATTCGTACCACCATTACAACTTACATCTGTTTTAGATACTGAAGCGGTAATAGCTGAAGGTTGGCCGACCGTGACACTTCGGGTGATCTGGCAGGCATTGGCATCCGTAATGGTACATGTATAGGTACCTGCAGCCAGACCGGTAGCCGTCGCTGCAGTACCACCGCTGGGCGACCAGCTGTAAGTATAAGCGGGCGTACCACCTGATGCAGCAACACTGGCTGTTCCATTACTGCCACCATTACAGCTTACATCCGTTTTGGAAATAGTAGCTGTGAGGGCAGTGGGTTGGGTAATTGTGAAACTACGGGTTGTCTGACAGGTATTATTATCGGTGATCGTAACAGTATAGGTACCTGGCGCAAGACCTGTTGCAGTAGCAGCTGTGCCACCACTGGGCGCCCAGCTATAGGAGTAAGGCGCTGTAGCACCAGATACCGACACAGTTGCTGTACCATTGGAGCCACCATTGCAACTTACATCCGTTTTAGATGTACCTACAGTGAAAGCTGCCGGTTGATTGATAGTGACAGTACGTGTGATCTGACAGGCATTAGCATCCGTAATGGTGCAGGTATATGTACCTGCTGCAAGGCCCGTAGCTGTAACAGCGGTACCACCGCTCGGTGACCAGCTATAGGTATAAGCTCCGGCTCCGCCTGAAACACCAGAAACGGTGGCTGTACCATTGCTTCCTCCATTACAGCTTATATCTGTTTTAGAAATAGTAGCACTAAGTGCAACAGGTTGAGTGATCGTTACACTGCGGGTGGTCTGACAACCGATGTTATCAGTGATAGTGCAGGTATAAGTACCTGCAGCCAGGCCGGTAGCTGTAGCAGCCGTACCACCGCTGGGTGACCAGCTGTAGGTATAGGGTGCTGTACCGCCTGTTGCTCCGGAAACAGTCGCCGTACCATTGGCACCGCCATTACAACTTACATCCGTTTTGGCGATGGAAGCAGTAACCGCATTGACGGTAAGTGTACCGGCAGTAGAAGTAGCTGCGGGACTGGTAGAGCCCGTTGCCACACACCTGTACAGATAACCATTCATTGCGGAAGTAGCGCCAGTAATAGTTAATGTAGCCGTGGTAGCATTACTATAAACGCCGCCATTGGTAATGGGGGTAAATCCAGAACCGGTATTTACATGCCACTGATAAGATGTGGCATTGGTAGCTGTAACTGAAAAAGTAGTATTGTTGCCGGCACAGATTGTTCTGTTGGGCGGATTGGCTGTAATAGCAGGAGCCGGAACGCCAGCAACCGGACCAACGATAAGATCGTCGATCCAGAAATTCATGATAGCATAAAACCGAACGGTTACTTCCGTTACGGCCACATTTTTAGAAAGCGTAAGCTGAAGTGTGGTAGTACCACTGCCTCCTGTGGGTGTGGGATCTGCCCAGGTCTCTGTTCCCCCCACCGTCTTCACATAATCAACCGTCACAAAATTGGTGGCACCCAAATACCCTTTCATACTAAAGTGCTTTATCCAGAGACCATAAAACTGGAAAGGTTGATTATCCGCACGCTTGATGGTGACGAAATCGCCACCTGAACCATCTTTGGAAAGACATTTACTGTTGCTATTTCCACCGGTGGCAGAATTGGTAAAAGAACCGTTGCCACCACAGGTAAGCTGGTAGGCAACTCCGCCCACCGTTATATCGGCCTGGGTATTCCAAATGCCAAATCCACCCGCTCCACCGGAAATAGTGGCATTGGTGGTAAAGTCGTAGGTAGTCTGTGCTCTTGAGGAGCTAAAACAAAATGTAAATAAGGAAAGTAGCAACAGCAATCTTCCGAAAGCAGAACGGAATGTATCCGGGGAAGAGCTGCTAATAAGTCCCGCTAAACGGGATTTTTGAAAAGAACCTGATGAGATAGCATAAGATGCAATCGCCGCACGGGTAAAGTTCGGTGTCATTGAATAATGGATTTACAGTGGCTTTAACAGGGTACCTGCTTAAAAAGCAGATAATCAGGACGCAATCTTTTACTTTTTATACCATTTCTGAAATCTATTCTTAACTTTTTTTTTATTCAATGGTTAAAGGGGTAAATAACTAAGTGTATTCACTTATTTGTAGTTAAAATAATTTGATTTTTGTCGTAAATAACATTACAGGACGTAAGTAGATACATGCTTTTCCATCATTATCCACCCCGGAAAAAACCTGTGTATCTGCGGTCTTCTGCGGGCAAAATTTCCCGTATAGAGTGTCGATTTACGCAGCTATCCTGGACATCCAATAGTGACTCCATCCGGCAAATCAGCATGATTCAATCCATTATTGCAATCCCTTTTCTGCGGTCTTCTGCGTATTCTGCGGGCAAAATTTCCCGGATAGAGTGTCGATTTACGCAGCTATACCCGGACATCCAATAGTGACTCCATCCGGCAAATCAGCATGATTCAATCCATTATTGCAATCCCTTTTCTGCGGTCTTCTGCGTATTCTGCGGGCAAAATTTCCCGTATAGAGTGTTGATTTACGCAGCTATCCTGGACATCCAATAGTGACTCCATCCGGCAAATCAGCATGATTCAATCCATTAGTGCAATCCCTTTTCTGCGGCCTTCTGCGTATTCTGCGGGCAAAATTTCCCGTATATCAATTCTTCGCAGCTCCTAAAACCGGATTACTGGCACGCCGATATTATTAATATATAGAATAAAAGACAGACCGATGCCTGTGTTTCAAAAAGGAGTCTTTTGTCTGGTTGTTATTAATAATATAATCACTGCAGCAGCCAGCAATCTGCCGCTACAGAAACAAATACAGTAGCACCGGGTTGTAACGATGCATCCCGACTGGCTGCTAAAATTGCTTTCTCCCCTACCCTTACTGTTGTCAGAAAATGACTGCCTCTGAATGATTGCTGCAGTACCGTTGCTGCAATACCATTAGCGGCTTCGGTTGATAGAAAAACCTGCTCCGGCCTTACCAGCCACTGACCGCTGTCTGTACGCAAAGGGATCAGTTGCTGCACATGCCGGTCATGTGGATCAAGTAGCGTATACTCTCCTAATAATCCCGCCACATAAGCAGACGACGGCTGGTGATACAGCAATTCGGGACTTCCCTGCTGCACCAGGCGCCCCTGCTGCAAGATCAGTAAGCGATGTGCCCAACCCAGGATATCGGCCGCATCGTGCGATACGAGAATACAGCTGATACCAAATTCGGCACGCACATCGGCCACCACTTCCTTGATGATCCGTTTATTGATGGCATCGAGATTGGAAAAGGGCTCATCAAGAATCAGCAATTGGGGATTGCTGTTGAGCAGGCGGGCCAGTGCAATGCGTTGCCGTTCGCCGCCCGACAACTGGCTGCTGCGTCGTTGCACCAGATGGTCAATACGACATAACTCATAAAGACGCGTTGCCCGATCATCGCTTAGTTTATTGGTATAGGAAAGCAGCTCATGTACCCAGTAATGCGGAGGTAAATCAAAATACTGGGATAGATAAGCAATACCAGGATGACCCGGCAGTAGCTTTTCCAGGGTACCAGGTACCCGTTTGTCATTAAAATATACTTCCCCGGCATCTGCCTGTCCCCAACCACCGGCTATCTGCACAAGACTCGTCTTACCCGATCCGGTTTCGCCAGCTATTGCCAGATTTTCGAGCCGCTCCATCTCAAAACTGATATCCTGCAATACGGGAACATCAACTCCGTTTTTACTTACCCCTTTCACTGCTAAAAATGCCATGCGCGAAAATACAGTAAAACAGGTGCCTGTACATGGCAGTACGGCAAATAATCTGTGTGATATAACTCAGCGCTCGGGCACAAAATACTCTTCTATCACCTTTGTAGCTCTTCTGTCTTTGTAATCGATGGTGAGCTTCAGATAAGCTTTGTCACCTCTGCGTCCATACTGATAAGTAAATTCATAAATACGTTTGGAAATCTGATCGTACTGCGTAAATGTGCGGGAGAACTTTTGCACCCCATCTTCATTCAATATCAGGACAGGTACTCCGCCAAAGCGCGTAGGCTGTGCCTGGCCTCCTACTTTCTGATAAATAATAGTATGGGTACCGGTCACTTCCACTCGTGGTGTATTGGAAGTATTGTTATTGTTTACAAATTTTTTCTGAGCCTGCAGCAGACCTGCACAAAGTATGCCTGCTACAAGTGTGAGTACATATTTCATGGGTAAATATTTTTAATCGCAATTGCAGGGTACCGACAGCTGTTTTATCATTTGCTGATACAGCTCTGCCTCCAGCGCTGAACGCTTTTCCGTATTTTTTTCGCCTGGATATTTTGTGGTGATCTCCTTCTTTTTTTTATCGATAGTGATTATCAGTGTTTGCGCCCGTTGATTGCATTGAAGCTGGCAATTAAGCGTGTTTATGGTCTTTTTATCATTTTCTTTGCGGGCATCCCTGAGTTGTAACTCCAACTCCCGTTGCTCCTGTTTCAGTTGATTCAACTGCATACCAGCGATATCCATCTCACCAAGAGCCTGGTTCATTTGCTGCTGCCATTGCGAAAGGTCTGCAGATTGCTGCATTTGCTGCAGCGCCACATCTACCTTGCCTGCCATCTGTTGGTTAGTAGCTGCCTGCTGTTGTTTTAGTTGCTTAAGGACGGGGTCTGTTTCTTCACCCGCATCGTTCCCGGCAACCTGTTTCTGCAGGTTGGCACGGGCTTCTTTCAACTCGTCTGCCATGGCCAGGTTGACAGGCTGATAAGCTGCTCCCGAAAATTGATTGCGTTGCCGCTGCAGATAGCTGACTTCCCATACAGCACCGCCGCCTTCAATGCGGGTGATCAACCGTTGTTTTTTTGCGCGGGGAAGTGAAATGACACCAAGCCCCATATAGGTAGCCGCATAAAAGCCGGTATTGAAATCCGGATCGGCCATCCATATTCGCAATGTGCTGCCATCGATGGGTGATTTTCCGATATATTCTTCGGAGACATAAAGCGAGCCACTTAGATTTTTCCCGATTTTTCTTTTTTGACCGGTTAACCTGAATGTTTCTTCAAATGAACTGCCATCAAGCCATGCATCCATATCAACATTCATACTCGTGTTGCCGGTATTCATGGTCATCACGAGCTTACCTTTATCGGCCGATGTCATAAAATAATACTGTCCTCCCTGATAGCTATGCAGTAAAAAATCAAGGGAGTTCCCATCGGCTTCAGCAGGTGAGTTGGCCATAGATGACACGGCCCCTTTATCCAGGCCGCAATGACCTTGTTTGCTATCGAGGAAAAAATAACTGGTGATCAGCGATTCGCCAGGTATGAGCGCGCTGTATCCGACCACGAGATCAAACTGAAAAACATCTTTTAAACGGATCGTTGCAGGGTTTCCTGCCTTTGTGGCCGGGTCTTTGACAGTACTTTTTCCGGGACGGGGTCGGGTACTGCCTGAACCGGCCGATTTAACCGGCAGCAGATCATCATCTGCATCGGTCAGCAATTTGACCTTTGTCGGCGCCGGATCTTCTATCCGCTCAACGGTTGGTTTGGAAGCGGTCTTTTGAGCCGCACAATAAGATGTGGCCGCCAGCAATAAAAAAAGGATCAGGTATCGCATCTTTAATACTGTTTACGGGTGATCATTTCAGGGAATAGAAAAAGCAAACTGAGCAGTCACTGCTTCACCCTTAAAGTCGACCGGGCGCGCGGTAAGTACCAACTGATACTTTCCGGATGGGAGTCCCTTTGTCTTATCCTCCCGTGTAGCCAGCATACTTATAATATCGGTTGTCTCAATTGGCATAAACATATCACCGGGAAAAAAAGCATGGGCGCCCGGCTGCTAGCGGCTACTTTTTTTCCATTATACAAAAGGGATGTTTCAAACTGATAACGTACCACTACCTGGCCTGCGGCATCGGGTTTAATATCGGTTGCTGAGAAGCGGAAAAGTATGGGATATTTATTTTCTCTGAACTGTTTGTACAGGTTTACTACATGAGGCTGACTGAGCTCCAATTGCAGACGGCTGCTCTCGCCAATTGTCAGACTGGTGTTTACAGACTGTGCATGAAGTGTTGCCGCAAAAACTAATATTGAAAGGATAAACAGAATACGCATGGTTCTATGTTTAATGGTTAATGAAATGATCGGGGCCCTGTCACTGAACTTCCGTTATTTTAAAGCTTAATGTATAGCTACCATCACTGGTTGAGTTGCTAACGGTATAGGTTTTGTTGAGCTGGAGGGTTTTGAGCGAAAACTTTACTGCTTTATACCCAAAATTGTCATTACCCCCGGTATCCTCTTCTTTGAAATGGGCAAAAGCCACGAAATAGTAATCTACATTTTGCTGGTTCAGCTCACTTTCAGGAATCAGAAAATCTCTGAAACCGGAGCCTGACGGGAATACATATTTATGCTGAAGCGTATTTTTATTATAACTAACGGAGACGTATTTGTCTTCCGTACGGTCAAAATAATTGGCTGGCTGATTACCGAAAGCGGGAATGTTTTCTGTTTTACTGACGGTCTGTTTCTCCAGTTTAAATCCGGCAAAGCCATATAACTCTATAGGGGCATCAATCGAAAATATATTACCGGAAGCCTCTTTTATGACCACATCGCTGGCCTGTATGCGGTATTTTTTCTGACGGGCGGCAACGGTTGTGGTGGATGCAGATGCAGATGCCGCAGCAACCTGATTTGATTTAACCGATTTGGTCCCTGTCCAGTTTCCTTCATTAAGGTTATTGCCCCAACCCCATTTTCCGGAAAAGCTGTTGCCTTCCATTTTTAATTCGAGTAATCCTTTGTTGCTGCCATTGGTGAACGTGCCTTTCAATATACGTGTGACAGGATCATAGGTGGCGTCTATCCGATCGCTTGTTTTGTACTTGCCGCTTACTTTATTTCCGATCTGCTGTAAAATGATGTCACCAAAATTTGTTTTCCATTTACCACTCCATACGGCTGTTTTAATATTGGCGGGTTGATTCGTTTGCGTACGGCTACCGGTCCATTGCCAATCCGCTTTGTCACTATAATTATTATTTTGTTCACCGTAGCCATAATAACCGGTAAAATCCTTTGGTACGAAATAAGAAGGAGCGCCAATGGGGTATTCAAACTTTAATATAAATTTTCCACTGGCCGACCCGTTGTGGAAATACCCTTCAAAGTCCTTACCCTGATTGGTTAGTTTACCCGTTATAGTGCCTTTATCGCCATAATCTCCATACACGAGTGCACCTCCATCATATTCAAATCCGGTTTCCTGAACCAGCCGCAGATTGCCGTATTTGGTATTGTAGACTCCCTGCCAGCTCTGCGCTGATATATGCAGGGTGATAAATAGCACAGCTACGCTCAAAATTGTTTTCATAAAGGTTAATGATTAAGTGAATTATAGTTTTTGCAAAATATTTCTGGCCAGCTCAATACTCTTTTGCTGGTTTATTTGTTGGTCATCGCCTTTGTGAACGGATACTTTAAACTGAATACCGTCCTGAAATACCCATAGAACCTGTTCCTTTTCATTCCACCGGCATTGGGTGGCAACTCCGGGTATATCGGTATAGATAACGGCACCATCTGCCAGACCTGTGGCAATCTTTTTGGCTGTATGGGTTACGGTATCGTTCAATCCCTGTTTTTTTGCTACCGATTCAAGATGACGATCCACTACTTTCATGGCTTCCGCCATTTCGGATTCCGATACAGACCGGTACATCGACAGAAATTTTTCTTCACTGGTAATTTTCATTTGAGCCAAGACCACCTCTTCGTCGTCCGGCACATTGATTGTATTGCCCAGCACTTTCCGGGGTTTTGTCTGTCCGGTTCTGAAATAATATGCACAGCTGTGAAAGTCTGCCGGACCAATGCTGTTGTTATGTTTTTTGTCGAGTTTGCCGGCTGGCCGATCCAGTATAGCGGCAGCCATTTCGGCCGTTAATAATTCATCCAGTTTAAATGAATCTTTACTGCTTTTGGGTTCGGCTGTTTTGCTTTGACGGGTGTTCTGTTTATCACTGCCTGCCTGGTTATTGCAGCTGAGCAGCGCAAAGGCCAGCGATAATATCCATATCTGCTTCATATAATTTGTATTTACAGGCGAATAAATTCAACGCGGCGGTTTTGTGCTTTACCCTGTGTATTGTCGTTGGGCGCTACAGGCTCTGCTTCTCCTTTGCCGGCGGTCTGCATGCGGGCTGCATCGATTCCGAATTCTTTACTGAGCGAGCTTTTTACCGCTGCAGCGCGGCGTTCGGAAAGTGATTGATTGGCTGCCGCATCGCCATCGCTGTCTGTATGCCCCACGATTCTGACCTGGATGGAAGGGTTGCTGCGGAGTACATCTGCAATTTCTTTCAGCACAGGAAAGGAACTGGGTTTAATACGGTCTGCATTTACATCAAAGAGGATACCGGTGGTGCTGAAGCGCCCCTTTTCGATCAACTCACCCCGGTTGTTGGGGGTACTCGCCGCAATCTTAATGTTTGAAATATACAAGCCATCGCCCCACAAATTGGTTGCAAAGAGAAACCCGTATTTGATACCTGTCTGAAATGCCCTTGGCAAATCAAAGATTTTCTTTTCATTGAGATAAAAGCGGATCCGCGTACCCTGGCGCCAGATGCTGATGTGATTAGGCTGATCGCTTCGCCAGTTACCCTTTATTTCCTGATGCGTCTCCAGCAGTTGTTGCTCAGACTGATCGGTTACCCATACATACAGGTCACCACCTCCCTCCACCCCAGAGGGATGTACGTCGAATGCTACCTTGGCCTTCGGATCAAACATGTGATCAAATGAGGTCCGGTTTTGGATCAACTGATTGAAAAAAACTTTTAACCCGCTCTGATTATTACTCATGGTTTCCTGATTGATGGTCATGTCAAACTCCATGGTAAAATTCTCGGGCAATTCATTAATGTACTCCGGAAAGCAGACGCCATTCTGAGGAAACTTAAACCAGTTGCCGGCAAATCCGCTTATCTGTACCACTTCTCCACCCGAACTGGTATTCCATTGTAAAGGGAAGTCACCAACCGCGTCTTTGGAGAAGTCGTCGGAAGCCAGGATTTTTTCTCCCGGAATAAAATCGAATTTGCTATAGCTTTGAAAGCCGGGTGCAGATTGTGGTGAGCTGCTTTTAGCATTTTCTGCTGAAGGGTCCTCATTTTCTTCATTTGCTTCTTCTCCGGCTTCTGTCTCCTGCGTTTTCTTTTTTTTCTTATCCTTCTTTTTAAAGATGCCTTTGATTCCTTCCTCTACTTTATCCAATCCTTTGTCTATACCCTGATCAGAGCGGGTATTGGTCCTGTCTTCTGCCTTACGTTTAGCTGTTTCCTTTGGATTAATAATCTGTGCCTGCATAAACAGAACGGTTAGCAGACAGATGCACAACGAGATAAATGATTTCATACTAGCAGGATTTAGGTGTGATTTTATTTGTGCAAAACTGTCTTTTCGTGGTTTCTGTTTTTTGGCGTTATTCCGCCAACTTTTTTTTTCATGGTTTTCCGGGATATATATGCTGTCAAATCATTCAATTTTTGCCTGAAGGCTTATATTTGAAACAACCATGAACCCATACACTATTATCCGCCGGCTGCTTCAATGCAGTCTGTTCCTTTCGTTTTTCGGAACGTCGGCCCAATCAGACACTACACGTATCCGGACAGCTATTGAAGAGTCGGCTTCTTTACTGACCCAAAATGATCCGGCAAAGGCAATGCAGCGGCTGGAAGCTATCCGCTCATCGCTGCCACCAACCAGCGACAAATCACTTCGCTCTGCTTATCACTGGCAGATGGGCGAAATATTCTATAAACAAAAAGCCTACACGGCATTTGACCGGCAGGCAGACACCGTCTTGCTTCTCAATGCGGCGGGCAGCGGCGATCAACGCTGGCGGGCAAAGGGGTTATACCAAAAGGCGTTTGCAAATATTCATCTGGGCAATCTCGACCAGTCTGTTGCTTTTGTAAAAGAAGGTATTGCCATTTATCAATCACTAAAGGATGCGTATGGTGAAGCCAAAGGATACCAGGCTATCGGCAATATCAGCTTTCAGGGCCGGCAGGTAAAAGAAGCCATTCAGCAATACCAGCGGGCTATTGCAGTTTTTCACGCCAATAAATACCCTGTTGATGCAGCAATGACCTCATGCAGTATTTCACGCGCATACATTGCAGACATGCATATCGACTCGGCCTTTGCATGGAATGACCGGGCTATGGCAGTTGCAGCCTCCTATCCGGATAATCTTGAACTGAACTTTTTTGTATGGCAAAACGATGGAGACTATAAAGCCCGTATGGGACGGTTTGATGCCGCTGACATCTCTTTTCAGAAAGCCCGCCAGTTTGCATCCCGTATGAGCAGTGGCTACAGCCTGGGAGGTTTACTGCAGGTCATGAGTTTTTCTGCCTTTAATAGTGGCAATATGAAAAAAGCGGTAGACTATGCCGAAGAATCGAAACGAATTTTCGAAGAGATGGGCGATTACCCCATGCTCAAAAAAAGCTTTCAGCTTTTGTATACTATTCATGAAGGAAAAGGTGATTACAAGTCGGCATTTGATGCGCTGAATGAGTATGTAGACATTTCCGATTCACTGTTTACTCAAAACTCCATGCAGCAAATCAACGATCTGAATGTAAAATATGAAACAGCACAAAAGGAAAGTAAGATCGCTCAGCAGCAGCTGGATCTGGAACGTAAAAATGCACGTATGACCCGACTCGTATTTGGTCTGGGACTGGCCATCCTGCTTATCGGTTTACTGTTGCTCTTATATTTTCAACGAAAGAAAACCTTTCAGCAATCGCTGATCACGCTTAAGAACGAACAGGATATTTCTTTGCTAAAGGCCCTCATGACCGGCGAAGAAAAAGAAAGAAACCGGCTGGCCCGCGAGCTTCATGATGGCCTGGGCAGTGTGCTGGCAGCAGCACAAATGCAGGTGAGCCACTTAAAAATTATAGATGACGAACAGCAAAAAAATGCCCGGCAGCAGGCAACAGAGCTCATCAATCAGGCTTCGGCCGAAAGCCGCCGTATAGCACATAACCTGCTTCCGGAAACATTACTGCGGTTTGGCCTGGACGAAGCCCTGAAAGAATACAGCAGGTCGATCTCAGACAGTCGCCTGATAAAACTCGACTATGAATCAGTGGGAATGAACAAACCCCTCGAGCAATCTGTGGAACTGAGCATTTACCGGATTATTCAGGAATTGGTAAATAATATTGTGAAACATGCAGGAGCTACCGAGGCCCTGGTACAATTACACCGGCATCAGGACATGCTTTCTATTACTGTAGAAGACAATGGCCAGGGGTTTGCTCCGGACAAAGACACCGAAAAAGGAATTGGCCTGCACAATATCCGCTCCCGCATATCCTATCTAAATGGTTCGCTTGATATCCGATCCACGCAGCAAAAAGGAACATCGGTGTATATTGAGATAAAATTGCAGAAGAATGACAGCACAACCTAAAACGGTTTGGGTACTGGATGACCATTTTCTGATAGCAGAAGCTATCGGAAAAATACTGACAGATGAAGTCGATTATCAGTACCAGGCTGGTTTTACACAATCAGCCCCCCTGCTCGAAGCACTCCGACTGCAGGGTGCTCCGGATTATTTACTCCTGGATATTAATCTGAATGGCGAAGATGGCATTGCGTTGTGTAAACAATTAAAAAAAAACTGGCCGGCGCTCCATATTATCATGCTCACAGGCCTGTCTCAACCCGCCATCATTAAAAACTCATTGAAAAATGGTGCCAGCGGTTTTCTCCTGAAAAACATGCAGCATGCCGAATTGATTGAATGCCTGAAACAGGTTGGCGATGGTGAAACATACCTGCATGCTCCCATTGAAAAAGTATTGCTCGAAAGCTCTATACCAGGAAAATCCGGCAGATCGGATTTTTTACCTAAACTTTCCCGAAGAGAAAAAGAAGTTCTGGACCTGATCGTAAAGGAATATACGACCCAGGAAATAGCAGACGCCCTGTTCCTTTCTGTCAATACCGTAGAGACCCACCGCGCCAGCCTGTTGACAAAGCTCGGTGCCCGCAATATTGCCGGATTGGTACGGATCACTCTGGAAAAAGGACTGCTTGATAAATAAGTTCGCCCCTTACTATCTATCCACCAGTATCTTTACATAAATATCCTGCTCACTCCAAACGAGCTCAGGTAAAGATTGCTGTACCCCTAAAGCAGTACAATGGCTTTTGCACTTTCCCCATAGTAAACTTCTAATTAAGGTCTTCGTATCTTGCAGGTTATTTATGCACCCTGCTATTCAACAATTACTCACCTGCATCGATCTCGAAGAAAAAGAACAGGTGGAACGCTATAAACTCGATCAGCAACATACGCTCCGGTCGCTCAAATCAGAAGGCCTTGCCCTGCATCCGCTGATTGTTACCCGCAAGAGTTTTGGTTATGCCGATTACCCGGAAATAAATTTTCGTCTTCCCTTTCCGCCCGAAGCCAGCCAGTTTCGGGATGGTGCCGCCATCGAATGCTTCAAAGCCGGCGAGGAACCCATAAAAGGCGTGCTGCTGCAACTCGATGGCAAACAGGGCGAGTTTCGTCTCTTTGCCCCCGACTTCCCTGACTGGATAGAAGATGACGGTGTAGGTATCAAACTCGCGCCCGATACCCGTACAACCGGCATCATGAAAAAAGTATTACAGGAACTGGAAGCAAATAAACCAATGTTCCGGCTCTTTGAACAGTTGCATGCCAGCACTCCGGTAGCGCCACGTGGACGCATGCCCGGCAGTAATGATGTACAGATCCATAACCAGTCACTCAACGAAAGTCAGCGCCAGGCGGTTGCAGCTATTACACATGCAGAGGGACTGCTGATCGTCCATGGCCCGCCCGGCACCGGCAAAACCACCACCCTGGTAGAAGCCATTGTACAACTATGCCGCCGCGGCGATAAAGTGCTGGTGTCGGCACCCAGCAATACCGCCGTAGACCACCTGACGCGCGGACTTCTTGCTGCCGGCATCCGCGTACTGCGGGTAGGTAATGCCAGTAAAGCCGATGAGACCTTATTTGCCCATACGCCGGAGGGCAAAATGGGTAACAATAAAGTGCAGAAAGAACTGAAGCAACTGCGGGTGCGCGCAGAAGAGTTTCGCAAAATGGCGCTCAAATACAAACGCAGCTTTGGAAAAGCAGAACGTGAGCAACGGCAACTCTTATTTAAAGAAGTAAAAAACATCCGCGCCGAGATCAAAAAACTGCAAACCTATCACGAAGAACGCTTTTTTGAAGCAGCACAGGTCATCACCGGTACACCCATCGGTATCTATGATGCCGGAGTTCATAAACTATCCTTCTCCACCCTTATCATCGACGAAGCGGGACAATGTATCGAACCCCTTGCCTGGTGCATTTTCCCACTGGCCCAAAATATTATCCTGGCAGGCGACCATTTACAATTGCCTCCAACCGTTCTGAGTGCAGAAGCCACCCGCAAGGGCTTTAACCGATCGATACTCGAACTGACTATCGATCGCGAGCCAGCTGTTTATCTCCTCGATACGCAGTATCGCATGCGTGCCGCCATTGCCGGTTTCTCAAGCAATTACTTTTATAAAGAACAACTCAAGACCGCCACTCATCTGCAGAACAAAGACATCCATGTCACGTTTATTGATACAGCCGGTGCCGGCTATGAAGAAGAACAGGGCGCAGAAGGTACCAGTCTGCAAAATCCGGGTGAGCTGGAGGTGGTGCAAAAAGTGATAGAACAAAAAGGGCTTGATCCCGCAAAAACGGCTTTCATATCGCCCTATGCAGGACAGGTGGCAGCTGCCCGCGAGCAATTGCCTGCGGCATTACGCGTGAGCACCATCGACAGCTTTCAGGGGCAGGAGCAGGAGAACATCATTGTTTCGCTGGTAAGAAGCAACAGCGATGGCGTTATCGGGTTTCTGAAAGATTACCGCCGGATGAATGTGGCGATCACCCGTGCGCGTGAACAACTCTTTGTGATCGGCGACAGCGCCACCGTCGGCGCCGATCCGTTCTTCAACTCCTTTCTCAGCTATGCAGAAGCGAATGGAAAGTATGTGACAGTGTGGGAAATTTAAGAACAATTTGCTGATGTGCTAATGTGCTGATGTGCTGATGCCAATCAGACTATTGTTTGACGATCGATTAAATGATTGAACATTCCATAACCTGGAATGCTCAAATTCAAACAGAATTTTTCAAACAAATCATTAGCACATTAGCACATCAGCACATTAGCACATCATTTCACCGGTGTAATCACAATATTCCTGTACTCAATCGGTCCATGGTCGCCCTGTATGAGCAGCGGACCTGGTTCGCCTTCGCGGCTGTTGATGGCGCCGCCCGTAATGCCGGGAATCTCCTGGTTACAGATGATCGTCTTGCCGTTGGCAACAACAGTGATCATGCGGCCTGTAAGTGTAATATCGTAGCTCTGCCACTCTCCTGCCGGTTTGGCGGCCATTTCGCTGGGTTTGATAAATCCGTATACCGCCCCCATATAATCTTTCTGCGGTTCCTTGCCATAACTGTCTTCTATCTGCACCTCGTACCGGCCACGCAGGTATACACCACTATTGCTGCCAGCAGGACAACGGAATTCAATATGCAGTTTGAAGTCGGTAAATTCAGCAGTAGTGATCAGGTTGGCGCCTGATTTGGGACTCTTCAGCACGCCATTCTCTACAACCCACTGGTTGGTTTTGCCCAGTGCTTTCCATCCATCAAGATCCTTACCATTGAACAGTTTAATGGGTTTGCCCCATACCGGTGCAGTTTTGGGTCTGAGCAGGGGTGCCCGATGGCCTGTCCAGTTATAGGTTTTACCATTGGCCGCTACCATAGTGCCGGTAAGACTATCACCCGCAAACTTTGCTTCGAAACGAAGATCATTATCCTCACCTTCCCATTGCGGCGGTAATGTAAAACTGATGACGCCTTCTTTATAATTAATAATCGACACCGGACGTGCACTGCCTACAATGCCTACATATTGACCCACCAGTCGTTTATGTCCTGAGTGATAAATCTCCAGCCAGGAAGGAAACTCCCGGCCATTATCATATACAGTAATATCCCAGCGCCCCTCCGGAGAGGGATCAGCAAAGCTTGTGTTTCGTGCCTGCAAAGCAGTAAAAGACAAACAGGAAATTCCGGTGATGCCAATCAGCAGCAATAACTTTTTCATATCGCGGGTTTAGATGAATGAAGTAGTCAGCGAATTTATTAAAGCCTGCGCTATTGACCCATTCTAATTTTACAGTGTTTTTTTGTCACCAGCGGCATTGCTACTATCATCGTCTGTTGCCACGCTCGCTTCATCGTTCCGAACCCTGATCGGCAATAGGGGTACATCCCTCACCTGCCGGCAAAGACTAACCGGCTGACAGATTATGGCTGCTGATTGTTTTCTTTTTTAAGAAATAACCGCAGTGCCTCGCTACAGGCCGGTTGTACGATCGACTGGTGATCATGGTTTGCAAAAAAACGGCCCTGAAACCACCGCTGGCCGGCTGTTTGTTTTTGCAGGCTATTCAGCACACGTACACCCGGTTGTTGTAATGGATAAGCCCCGGTACTGTCAGCCAGTAGCTGATCAAAGCGGGCAGTATGATCCGCTACATTTGCTACCGCCATATACAAAGACCTGTTGTTGCTTTGCTGTTTCAATAACTGCGGAGTGATCACCGGTTCATAAGCCGGCCACCACAACGACGGATCAGCCGCTATATAATGGGTAAACAACTCCGCCTTTCGTACAAAGCACTCCAGCACAGCCAGCCCGCCAAAACTATGCCCCAGCAATACCCGATGCTTCAGTTGCGGATAACGGCGATTAATAACCGGCATCAACTCCTGTTCCATAAATTGCAAAAAAGCAAACACACCACCCGTGTGGGCAGCACTCATACTGTCCATATGCGGTACCTGCAATTGCCGCGAAGGCGTATAGTCCCGATCCCTGGTCCATATATTCCCCACACCCAGAATAACCCAGTTATTAAGTTCCGTTAATCCGGCTTCTGTTGCCAGTGCCTTTACCGATTCCACGGTATTGCCCAGCAAAGCCTGGCCATCCAGCACTACCAGTACACCTGTTGGAGGTTGCGGTCTTGCGCTCACCGGTTCATACCAATCGTAATAGCGCATTTCGCCCAGTACCTTTGAGTACAGGCTGTCTGTTAAGAAATATCCTTTTGTCTTAGCAGCTGTATGGCCAGACTTACAGGAAACCAAAAATGACAGGCAAAGCAGGTATAGCGGCAGAATGATGAAAGGTCTCATAGTTTATTGAGACGTACAGGGCGGAAAAGAGGTTACCTGCTTAGGGATAGATCAGGTATTTCTTCCGCATTTCTTTATACTGGCTAAGCCCAGGCTCCCAGCTGGCGCGAATGGCATCGGGCGTGAGGCCGGCTTCTATTTGTTTTTTAAACTCAGTAGTACCGGCCAGTTTATTGATATCGCCCATCTGGTTGCTCTGGCTACGATCAAAGAACCGGGCTTTATCCGGAAAATTGCGGTACAACTCCAGCATCCAGTCGAGATTGATACGCCCGCTTTTTACCAATTGGTTTGTATCATACGCACGCAGGTCGAGACCGTAGCAAACCTGCTTCATATGCAGCGGGGTTTCACTCATACCTTTAATGCTGACCGGCGTAAAAGAAAAACTGTATTTATCTTTTAATAACGGACTTCCCAGTATGGTAAACGGAAAATAGGTACCGCGACCATGATTGAGGGCTGTACCTTCAAAAAGACAGGTAGAAGGATACAGAAGTATACTTTGCTGCGTATTGAGGTTGGGCGATGGTTTTACCGGCAGTGTATACATCCTATCGTGCCGGTAATTGGCTACCGGTATGATGTGGATTTTGCATTGCATACGGTCAGGGAGCCATCCTTCACCATTGATCATTTTAGCAAATTCACCAATGGTCATACCATGAGCAATGGGAATGGGAAACATGCCGATTCCTGATTTGAGACGCATGTCGAGTACCGGTCCGTCTACCAGGTAGCCGTTGGGATTGGGGCGGTCGAGAATCAGCAGTTCCTTATTATTTTCTGCGCAGGCCTCCATAATATGGCTGAGCACATTGATATAAGTATAAAACCTGCAGCCCACATCCTGAATATCAAAGATCATCAGGTCTACATCGGCCAGGTCTTCTTTGCTGGGTTTACGTTTGCTGCCATACAGCGAAATAATCGGTATGCCGGTAGCGGGATCTTTCTCATCATTCACCTTGTCGCCATTGCTGGCGTTGCCGCGAAAGCCATGTTCGGGGCCAAAGACTTTTACAATCTCCACACCCAGTTTACGCAGACTGTCGACCAGGTGAGTTTGCCCGATGATTGTAGTGGGATTGGCCAGCAGGGCTATCCGTTTGCCTTTAAGCAAGGGCAGGTATTTCGCGGTCTGTTCGGCTCCGGTAATGATAGCCTCATTTCCAATTGCTTCGCCCGCCGTTTTAGCCGGCAACCTGTTGTTGGCGCAGGCAGCAAATAACAGCAAAAAGCATAATGTGCAAATGTGCTGGTGTGCTAATGTGCTAATATTCTTATTAAAAATAAATTTGCGCCCTTTTATCATGGTTTTGTTCAAATTGATTTTAATCCATCAGCACATTAGCACACCAGCACATTAATTAATTTTCTTCCGTGTATTTCTTAAAGCTATCCAGTATCGATTGCCAGCCGGCGCGTTGTACTTCTACAGGGAAGGTGTTTTCCGTGTCGAATGTCTCGGTGACATGGGTGGTTTCTCCGTCGCCATCAAACAATACCTTTACCGTGCGGTTATCGTCCATTGTATATTCGATACGGGCATGTTCGTCTACTGCAGTGTATACTCCACCAAAGTCAAAACCCTGGCTGCCGTCGCGGGCTTCCATACGGCTGGTAAAACGGCCTTCCACGCGCAGGTCATTACTGGCGCTGGGCGTATGCCAGTCATCTGAGGCACTGTTCCATTTCACGATATGAGCCGGGTCTGTCCAGTATTCCCAGACTTTGGCCACGGGGGCATGGATAGTAGTCTTAATTGTGACGCTGTTTTTTTCTTGTGTTGCCATGATGATTTTCGTTTTTGATTAATTGATGAGGTAAAGCTCCTGCAAAAAAACGGAACACATAAGGGCGGAAAACGACAACATAATGGGGGAAATGCGACTTCGATGTGCTGATTTGCTAATGTGCTGGTGTGCTAATAAGTTTTTTATTGAACTCATTTTTTAACATTCAAGCAACCCCCTTTTTGCAGGATAGTTGAAGAAACGTCAAACTTTTCCCTGTAAATATCATTAGCAAACCAGCAAATCAGCACATTAGCACATCATCCCCCAATCCTGCTTTCCAGATTCAAATTATTCTCTTCGGCCGTTTTCTTAGCCAATTCATATCCCGCATCTGCATGGCGAATGACGCCCATACCCGGATCGTTGCGCAGTACGCGGGCCAGGCGCGCAGCCGCTGCTGCTGTACCATCGGCTACAATTACCATACCGGCATGAATGCTGTAGCCCATACCTACTCCCCCGCCATGATGCAGACTCACCCAACTGGCGCCGCCGGCGGTATTGACCAGGGCATTGAGTATGGGCCAATCGGCCACCGCATCACTGCCATCGAGCATGGCTTCCGTTTCACGATTGGGACTGGCTACACTGCCCGTATCCAGGTGATCGCGGCCTATTACGATCGGGGCTTTTACTTTGCCTTCACGCACCAGTTCATTAAAAGCAAGTCCGGCTTTTTCTCTTTCACCCTGACCCAGCCAGCAGATACGTGCCGGCAAACCCTGGAAGGCAATCTTCTCTTTTGCCAGCCGCAGCCAGCGCTGCAGACCGGCATTATCGGGAAATAATTTACTGATCACTTCATCTGTTACGGCAATATCGGCCGGATCGCCACTCAGGGCTGCCCAGCGAAATGGTCCCTTGCCTTCGCAAAACAGGGGGCGGATATAAGCCGGCACAAAACCCGGAAAGCCAAAACAATCGTGTTTTGTCAGCCGTGCTGCCGTACCGGTACGCGCCTCCTCTTCCTGCGCCCGGGCACGTATATTATTACCATAGTCAAATGTAATGGCGCCACGATCCATCAGTTGCAGCATCAGCTGCACATGACGGTACATAGACCGGTAGCTGTATTTAATATAAGCATCGGGATCACTGGTGCGCAGTGTCCGTGCATCGGCTTCGCTCAATTCGTGCGGCCAGTAGCCGATCAGGGGATCGTGGGCACTGGTCTGATCGGTAAGGGTATCTGGTATGATATTGCGGGCAATAAGCCGCTCCAGCAGGTGAACCGCATTGGCCAGCACACCAATGCTTTTGGCAACACCATCTTTTTTATACGCCAGTGCCGCATCAATAGCCTTATCTATATCCGTGAATTTTTCATCCAGGTATTTTGTCTCCAGTCTCTTATCGATCCGCCATTCCTCTACCTCGGCCACCAGGGCCACGCCCTCGTTCATGGTGATGGCCAGGGGTTGTGCGCCACCCATGCCACCCAATCCTGCTGTCACGTTGAAAGTACCTTTTAATGTACCTCCAAAATGTTTGTCGGCTACGGCGGCATAGGTTTCATAGGTACCCTGTACGATGCCCTGGCTGCCGATATAAATCCAGGAGCCTGCCGTCATCTGCCCGTACATGATGAGGCCCTTTTTCTCCAACTCATCAAAATGCTGCCAGTTGGCCCAGTTGGGTACCAGCTGACTATTGCTTAATAAGACCCGGGGTGCATCGGGATGTGTCTTTAATATGGCGACCGGTTTGCCGCTCTGGATCAGCAGCGATTCATCATTTTCCAGCACTTTCAAACTGGCAATGATCCGGTCCAGCGCTTCAAAGTTGCGGGCAGCTTTACCACGGCCACCATACACAATCAGGTCATCGGGTCTTTCGGCTACCGCCGGATCAAGGTTGTTGAGGAGCATACGTAATGCAGCTTCCTGGATCCAGCCTTTACACTGCATAGTGGTTCCCGTGGGCGTCTTGTATTTAATAGGATCGTATGGCATAAGAAGTTTTAGGTCTGAAATAATAAGTATTAAGAAGGGTAAAGGGTAAAAGGTGTAAGGTGTAAAGGAAAATAAAGCTATTAATATTATTTACAATTAGTTATAGCAGTTATTTAATTTTTAATTAGATAAAACATACCTCAACTTTTCATTTCGATATTTCTTTTAAATAATTGTTTATCAATTAATAGTTTGATTTTATTTAAAAATTAATTTCTCATATAGCCAGATGGAGAAAACAAATTCAATAATTAATTTTAAACAAACCTTATATACATTTAATTAACAATTACTTATTTTAAATTAAACCCGGGGAATCCATCATTTAACCCATTCCCTTTTCCGTCGGCCAGTTCATTTACCTGTTTCACAAAACTGAAGTCGCGGATCAGGGTCACCACCTGGTTGATGTCGTCGGCAAAGATCCGGTCCTGCTCGGCAAAGCTTACGGATTTCCGCACATACTGATGGGCAGTTTCCAGGAGTTCGGAGCTACGCAATGGACGTCTGAATTCAATCGCCTGACAGGCACTCAGCAGTTCGATGGCCAGGATATGCTCGAGGTTGTCGAGTACCCGGTTGACCTTTCTTCCACTGATGCTGCCCATACTCACATGATCCTCCTGCCCCAGGCTGGTAGGAATGCTGTCTGCACTGGCGGGGAAGCATAATGTTTTGTTTTCGGTTACCAGGGCTGCCGTTGTGTATTGAGGTATCATAAAGCCGCTGTTCAATCCCACATCTTTCATGAGCAGCAGGGGCAGTCCCCATTTACCTTCGAGCAGCAGGTAACAACGACGGTCGGCAATATTGCCTACTTCAGCTGCTGCCAGGCAGGCATAGTCGAGTGGCAGGGCCAGCGGCTGACCATGAAAGTTGCCTCCGCTGATGGTATCATCGGCCGATAGTACGACCGGGTTGTCGGTTACAGCATTGAGCTCAATGCTGGTGAGTTCTTTGAGGTGCAGCCAGGCATTGCGGCTGGCGCCATGTACCTGGGGCATACAACGCAGGCTGTAGGGATCCTGTACGCGTCCGCAGTCAACATGGCTTTGCATGATGGCAGAACCATCGAGCAGTTTACGCAGTCGCTGAGCCACCAGCCTGTTGCCCGCGAAAGGGCGCAGTTGATGAAGCCGGTCATCGAACGGAGCCTGGGTGCCGGTGAGCGCTTCGAGGCTCATGGCGCCGATGATATCAGCTGCTTCCAGGCAATTATGAAGCCGTTGCACGGCCTTTACGGCAAATGCCAGAATAAACTGGGTGCCATTTATGAGGGCCAGCCCTTCCTTGGGACCCAGTTTGATGGGTTCAACACCCAACTGCTGAAACAGCTCAGCTGTGCGGAAACGAATGCCTTTGTAGTATACTTCGCCCAGGCCGATCAGGGGTAAAAACAGGTGAGCCAGCGGAGCCAGGTCACCACTTGCACCCACACTCCCCTTCTCCGGCACCACGGGAATGATGTCTTCTTCTATATGCCAGAGTATCCGCTCCAGTGTGGTTAGCTGTACGCCACTATAACCCTGGGCCAGTGCCTGCACCTTACAGATGAGCATGAGACGGGCTACTTCGTGTGGTATGGGATCACCCACGCCCACGCTATGGCTTTGAAGAATTTTGTACTGAAGTGTAGCCGTATCGGCCTCTGAGATAGGTGTATTGGCCAGGATACCGAAACCGGTGTTGACCCCATATACCGTACGATGTGCGGAGACTATTTCCTGTACTGCGGCCTGGCTGCGCAATACCTGATCGCGGGCTGCTGCATCGAGTTGTCCGCGTATGGAGCCGGCAGCAAGCCCCAATACAGTGTCTATACGCAGTGAGTCACTGCCGTAATTAAAATGGTTTGCCATACGTTAGATGGCGTGCAAGGTAGGGAAAAATGATGTGCTGATGTGCTGATGTGCTAATGTGCTAATGTGCTGATGTGGGTAAGAAAGTTTTGATTTGGAGACACACGGATATAACAATCATTACTTTTTATTTACCTGGTATATCGACTTTACAATATAAATAAAGAGAGCATAGAGTTTAAATTCTCTACGCTCTCTCAATCAATTAAACAAGATTCATTAGCACATTAACACACCAGCACATCAGCACATTACATTCACTATCCTGTCGTTATCTGCTTTGACTCGACTTTTTGTTTATATGTGCGGAAGGCGTTGATCAGCGCTTCCACTATTTCATCCTGTCCCTTATCGCTGTTTATATACTTCTCTTCTTCGGGATTGGAAATAAAGCCGATTTCTACCAGCACACTGGGCATACCCGTAGCCTGCAGTACCCAGATACCGGTATGGTTACGTTGTTTTACACCGCGGCTGTTGCGGCCGCCGGCTATGAATTCCTTTTCGATCAGATCGGCCAGGTTAAGGCTCTTTTTAAAGAATTGCTGTGCATAGATCAGCATCCGTGCTTTTTCGGTAGGGTCAGAAGGATCAGGCAGTTTCAGGGTCGAGGTAGAGTCGATCTCCCCTTCATAATCCTCATTTTTATTTACCGAATTGACCTTGGCATCATTCTTACCCACAGCCCAGATATAGGTTTCAGTGCCTTTAGCAACAGATGGAGTCGTCCAGGAGCGGTACTGGGGAACTTTTTTGGTCACTTTCCGGCGTTTTTTGCCCTTACCCACATAAACGGTTTGATTTTTATAGCCGGTCAGTTCCCGGTGTTTCTGCGGTGGCGCAGAATTGCAGTGAATGGCAATAAACAGGTCGCCGCCTGATTTATTCGCCAGATCGGCGCGGTAGCGGTTGCCATCATCTTTATTCTTCTTATTTCCCGCCATAATATCTTCTGTGCGGGTAAATACAATCTTCAGATCGGGGAATTCTTTTTCAACAGCCTTACCAAATTTCAGTGCCACTGACAGGCTCACCTCCGCTTCGGTGCTGAATGAGCCACGGGCACCAGGATCAATACCTCCATGTCCTGCATCAATGATAAGGGTGCGGATAGCGGCCTTGGGTACTGGTTCTTTTTTACGTGTAATAAAAGAGAGGAACAAGAATGCCGCTGCTACCGTAATCATGATAGCCAGGGTTCGTTTCATCATGGTTTTTCTTTTTTAACGGGTTAAGTGGAATCTTCACATAATGTTTAGGGGTGAATCAATTACTTTTGCCCCTACCGTATGAATCGACTGCGCAAATTTAGTTTAAAATTTTTTTTATTCAGGGCCATGTTTGGCCTCTGCTTTTTTATAGTAACGTGGAAATCAAACGCACAGCGTATATCTAACCGGGAATTTGACAGACCTTTAACAGGTAAGGCTACCGATACGGTACCTCCTGCACGCCCCCCTGTTACCAGCCCGATCCGCATCGAATCTACCGACACCTCCGTTGTTGCGGGCTCCGATTCTACCCGGTTTATCAAAACCGATACATTCTCGCTCCGTTTTTCGAAAGATACACTTTCTGCACCGGTTAATTACTATGCCGAAGATTCGGTAGTCGTACATATCCGGAAAAAGAAAATCACCATGTATGGCAAAACCAAAACGGAATACCAGGATGTAAACCTGCAGGGGCCCTGGGTGGAAATAGACCAGGAAACCCAGCTCATCACCGCACGCAATCAAAAAGACAGTGCAGGTACTGTACTCGAAGAGGCGCAGTTAACACAAGCTGATCAGACATTTATCAGCGATACCATCCAATTTAATTTTAAGTCGCAAAAGGGTATTGCGTACAACACCATTACCCAGCAAAGTGAATTTTTTGTGGGCGGCGGTGTTGCCAAAAAAGTAAGCGAGGATGTGACTTTTATTTCACGCGGACGTTTTACTACCTGCAATCTCGACCATCCGCATTTTGCCTTTATGGCTAATAAACTCAAGGTGATCAACAAAAAGATGGCAGTATCGGGGCCGGTACATCCCGAATTTGAAGGGGTGCCCGTTCCTATCTACCTGCCGTTTGGCCTCTTCCCTTTATCATCCGGTCGCCACTCCGGCATGCTCCCTCCCCAGTTTGCCACCAACGACCAGATGGGGCTTGGACTCGAAGGCCTGGGGTATTATAAAGTCATCAACGATTACTGGGATGCCAAGCTGTATGGTAATATATATTCCTACGGCAGCTGGTCGGCCAATATCAACCCCACCTATTACCGCCGTTATCGCTACCGCGGCGCCTTCAACTTTGGCCTGCAGAAAACCAAACGCAACTTTAAGGGCGATCCTGATTATACGCCTATCAACAGCTATACACTGAGCTGGAACCACAGCATGGACCAGAAAGCCAGACCCGGCGTAACCTTCTCGGCCAACGTTAATGCCAGTTCCACCCGCTATAATCAAAACGTACCCAATAGCCCCCAGCTCAATTTCCAGAACCTGATGGGCTCTTCGATCACTTATTCAAAGACCTGGGTCGACAAACCCTATAACCTTACCATAAGTGCCAACCACTCGCAAAACAACTATAACCGTCTTGTCAATATAGCTCTGCCCGATATGGGTTTTACGGTAAGTACGCTGTATCCCTTCCAGAAGAAGGATTTTGCCGGATCCAAAAAATGGTATGAGCAGCTGGGTATTGCCTACAATGGCAACTTCCGCAACTCTGTTTCTTTTTATGATACGGCATTCAAACTGCGTAACCTGCTCGATACCCTGCAGTGGGGAGCCCAGCACAATGTACCCATTACCCTTTCTTTGCCTCCCATTCTCGGTGGCGCCATTGTAGTATCACCCAGCGTGAGCTACTCGCAGGTATGGATATCGCAGACTTTCGAGCGACGCTGGAACGCTGCCGCGCAGAAACTGGATACAGTAGTGAATAAGGGTTTCTTTATGGATCAGCAGGCCAGCTTTGGTCTCAGCTTCAACACGGCCATGTTTGGTACGTTTAATTTTAAGAGAAGCTCCAAAGTACAGGGCATCCGCCACGTAGTACGTCCATCCATCGGCCTCAACTACCGCCCCGATCTTTCTTCGAAATATTATTATACTACCCAGATCAATGCCGCCGGCAACACGCAGCGGTTTTCCAAACTACAGGGCGGCATCTATAGCGGATATTCCGAAGGACGTACCGGGGGCATCTCATTCCAGCTCGATAATAACGTGGAAATGAAAATGCGCAGCAAGGACTCTACGGGCAACAGTAAACCCGAAATCGTCCGGCTTATTGAAGGCTTTGGTGTGTCTACCAACTACAACTTCCTGGCCGACTCACTCAAACTGTCGCCGTTCAACTTCTATTTCCGTACCAACCTCTTTCAAAAAATCAATATCAACGCCAATGCTATTATGAACCCCTACCAGACCGATAGTTTTGGCAACAACATCAACAAATATGCGTGGGAGGCCGGCAAGTTCAAACTGGGACAGATCACCTCAGGCAGTCTTTCTTTCTCCACTACATTTCAGAGCAAACCCCGCGATGAGGATAAGGATAAAAAGAAAAAGCAGGAGCAGGATCAACTCATGAATGATCCCACCTTTGCCGATGACCGCCAGCGTATGCTCGATTATATGCGGCAGAATCCTTCTGAGTTTGTTGACTTCAACATTCCCTGGCAGATATCACTCTCCTACTCGCTTTATTTTGCCCGCCAGATCAAGAGCGACTACAGCGGTTATGAGAATGTGGTACGATCAAGCGCCAACTTCAGCGGCAGCTTCAGCCTTACGCCCAAATGGAATTTCACCATGAACGGCTTCTACGATTTCGACACCAAAAAGCTGCAGACATTCAGTATGTCGATCAACCGCGAAATGCATTGCTGGCAAATGGCTATCAGCGTAACGCCGATTGGCATCTATCGTTTCTTTAACGTAACCATCAGTCCCAAGGCAGGTGTATTGCAGGATCTGCGTATCAACAGAACGAGAAGCTTTTTTACCGGCTACTGAGAAGGGTAAAAGGCAAAAGATGGAAGGTAAAAGGAGTTTTAATTTATACCCTATACCCTTCACGTCACCCTATACCTTTTACCTCTTACCTTCAACCTCCTCATAGTACGTTTTCATCTGCTCAAAAATCTCATCCTTCAGTTCTTCCATCGAATAACTACCCACTGGTACGGGTTCGAGGAAATGCATTTCGATACGGGCAGGCCAGTAGTAAAAAGATTTATTAGGTGGCAGTACTTTGGCCGTATTGAACAATACCGCCGGCATGATGGGGTTGCCGGTATCTGTTGCCAGCTTGAATGCGCCATTATGAAAATATTGTAAAGCCTCTTTACTGCGATTGCGGGTACCTTCGGGGTAAATACACATGTGCAGTCCCATACTGAGCACTTCTTTCATGCGCACATAACTTTGCTTACGGCTTTCGTCGCTTTTGCGGTCAACCAGCACACTGCCCAGCCGGTAGATCATTCCAAACAGGGGAATGCTGGCCATTTCTTTTTTGGCGATCGTTTTATTGGGACCGGGAATAAATGGCGTAGCCAGGGGCACGTCCATAAAGGAGTTGTGATTACATACGACAATATAGCTTTGGCCGCGATCGAAATGTTCTTTGCCTACGATCCGGATGCGTACGCCGGTCAGGAAAAAATAAACCAGCATCCAGCCACGGGCATAACGCTGAAACACACGGGTGCGTTTAGGTTCAGGACTGAATTTTGCCGACCAGATCAGCGGATAGGCCACCAGCATGGTCAGCACAAAAATGATAATGGCCCAAACGGCAAATACGCGTCCCAGTATATTCTTTAGCATAACAAGCAAAATCAGGATAGGTAAAGATAAATAGCTTTTAATAAGGCAGGGCTGTCACAATTGCCAGTCGACGGGGTCAATACCCTGGCTCATGAGCCAGGCATTGGCCTTGGAGAAATGGCGGCAACCCAGGAAACCATTGTGAGCCGATAAGGGCGATGGGTGAGCCGCTTTCAGGATCAGGTGTTTGTTTTGGTCGATGAGTACGGCTTTTTCCTGTGCAAACTTACCCCAGAGCATAAAGACCAGGTGTGGCCGTGTATCGCTGATGCGTTTGATAACCGTGTCTGTAAAAGTAGCCCAGCCTATTTTGGCATGGCTCATGGGCTCCCCTGCCCGCACCGTGAGGCTGGCATTGAGCAAAAATACGCCCTGCTGTGCCCAGTGGGTCAGGTTGCCATGGCGGGGTATGTTAATACCGATATCTTCTTTCAGTTCTTTAAAAATATTGACCAGCGAAGGTGGTGGCGGTACGCCATCCTGTACCGAAAAGCAGAGTCCTTGTGCCTGGCCGGGACCATGATACGGGTCCTGACCCAGGATCACGACTTTTACCTGGTCGACCGGTGTGGTATTAAAAGCATTAAAAATGAGTGCGCCGGGGGGATAAATGGTCTTTTGCTGCGCGCGCTCAGTTTTGAGGTGCAATACAATCTGTTCGAAATAAGGCTTGCTGAATTCGTCCTTAAGCAGGTTTTTCCAACTTTCTTCAATCTTTACATCCATATCAACTGGTAAGGTTTTGGCGGCGTGAAGGTAAGCCAAAGCGGCAGGCATTCCTCCTGTTCATTAATTTTCACGCGCTTATTCGCTCGCTTACCGGATTTATGGTATATTTGCGGCCGGTTTCAAAAACCCGGTCCGGTAGCTCAGCTGAATAGAGCAACAGCCTTCTAAGCTGTGGGTCATTGGTTTGAATCCAATCCGGATCACTTAAGTGAGGATAACTCCCTGTTATACAGTGGGTTATCCTTTTTAGTCGAGTAACGTTATACTTCTGTCAAAATCTTTCGACACCTTAGTATGGCTAACGTGTCTTTATAAGGGTACGGTTATATTGAAATATTCCAAGATACAGCCTTGTTTATAATAATGCTACCACAAGTGTGGCGTTTAATAATATGAAAATGAATTGAGGTATTAATAGAGATGTTTGCGAGTGGTTCGCAAGGCTTTTCAAAACCGCTACCATCAAATAGTTCCAGCGGAATCACTAAATAAAATGTCGCCCCCTGATTATCATGTAGGGGCGGCATTTTTAGTCGATTTTTTTGTTGTTCCCAACCGCGTTTCATTCAAAAAGCTGCCAACACTTTACTAAGCCTAACGTATCTTTACAGAGGAGAACTGCAATAGTTGTCACTATTCTTTTACCTTGATAAGCCTCCCTAATAAGCCATTACATTTATAAATGAATGGAGTTTGCTTTTCTCTTAATAACTCCAGTATCTTAGGCCACATGCCCATCACTACTAAAGACAAATCGAAAAAGTCAGGTTCTTGTTTAGGGAATTTTATAGCAACCACACGGAAACCGCTTTCAAATAGTATTTCAGTAGCAGGCTCTATACCTTTTCTATGTCTATCAAGTCGTAATAAGACTGGATTATGTAGGTCACTATCGTTAGTAGAGGTATCATAAAAGGAAACAGTATGTTCTTCAGCCAAATCCAAATTTTGGATCAGGCGTATAGCTTCTACTAAGCTTTTAGGATGATTCCTGTCAAACAATATCTCCATATATCATTGCATGTATGCTACGGCAGCCATTATTTCTTCTTCAGTAAGATCAAATTCTGTCTTGATTTTGCCGATAGCTTTAGGATTTTTATTGTATGACGATGCAACAATATCTACCGGAACTTCTTTGTCTACTATTACAGGTTTACCTAAGCCAATTTTGGGATCAATAATAACCTTATTGTTTCCTTTAGCAGGCATGAGTCTTTGTGCGACATCATTGGAGAACACAATATCCATGAAGAACTGCGTAATAAATTCAATATTAACTTGACTTGAGCCATCTAATGTAACTTTCATATCTCCAAAATCCCAAATAATGTCACGGCCCGAAACATTTAATCTTTCTCTGACATTGTTGGTTGCAAAAGGATAGATCTTTTTTGTTTTGACATGAAGGTCAGAACGGGCCTGAAGAATTTTCTTCATGCGCAATCCATTTTCTCGCAGGGTACCAATTACAACTAGTTCTATTAGCCCATGGAAACTAATTCTTCCTGACGCGACATCACGTGCCTGTTTGATATCGAGTCCTTCGTAGTTTTCTTTGGTGAGCTCCTTGAACCATGATGTGACTTTCTGGTAGGAAAAACCAGTGATGATAGCAGTCTCGGCTATGCTGTAAATGCCTGTATGCAGACTTAGGTCTATCATATTTGTTTGAATATTCGGGGTTAAAGATACATTTTCATTAATATTATTCAATTTATTCCAGGCTTCCAGCACCAAACGCCTGGTTCTGTATTCTCCATATTGTCGTATTTCTTTTTCTTTTAAAACCCGGAAAGTTTCTCCGGGGAAATCCGGACCGTAAACATCTTGCGGGTCTAATATATACTGTAGCTCTTCTGTGGTAAGACCGTAAAGTTGAGCATAGATAGCATCTAATTCTGCTTTTAATATAGCCCTGCGATCGTCACTCCATTTAAAGGGTGGTAAAGGGCAACCGGTGTCGTCTATTTCACACCATTCGGGCGGAGCCCATTCGTGACCTCCAGTTATCGCTTTGTTCTCATCCCATTGTTGTTGTATTACTTCTTGTAAATCTTCCTCAGCTTCTTTCCAAACATCGTCAGCGAAAGCTTTGATATCCCATGAAGTGAAAATTAATTCTGAAGAAATTTGAAGAATGCGATACCTACTTTCTTTAGAATACCCGGCAGACGAAATAACTGGTGTTTGTTTGAGAAGCCCCCAATTAAAGTGTACACCGCTAATTTTTTGACGAACAAAATAATCATATACTAATGAGTTCAGATTGGCTACAAGTAAAGAGCCATTCTGCGAGCCATCGAAACCAATACCAGGCGACGACCTTGATGCTAATACTTTTGGAATGACAGCAGCAATGGATGTTCTTTCGTTTGTTGCATTAGAAATGTCCCTCCATAATACGAAATAGTTTTTTGAATAATCAGGATATTTGGCAAACAATTCGGTACGCAGTTCTGTTTTAGAATAGTACCGGACAGAAACTCGATTATGACTATTTTCTTTATCGTGTTCAGATAATTGAACAGCGGAACCATTTTCTATTTCTTCTTTAGTTTGATTTGCAAACGTAGAAAATCTATGATCCATTTGCCAAAACAATTTGGCTTCATAAATTGGAACAATATGCACCGTTTCATTTCTCAAGTGTGTTAATTCTATTTCCTTTTGATGATCTCCAAGATCAACAAGTCTTATATAATAAGCGCCCCAAGGGTTGTGATTTTTGTTTTCGTCAATAAACGTTCCAATTTGTTTATAAATCTTCCTTGATAAATTTGCATCCACACTTGTCCGAAAAACAGGACACGTATTAGTATTCGGATTAAGCTGCATAAAATCACTTTTATACAGATTGAATATTCTTAAGTTGTCATGTAAATTTTCAATTCTAGTTAAAAAGAATCCAAATTGCGCTTTTCTATTTCCTATATCATATCCGGAAATTGTTAGTAAACAAAACTTGTACATCCTATGAACGCTTGGGAAGATCCCTTCTTTATTCTCAAAATCAAAAAGACTGACTAAGCGATTATTTTCAACCATTGTGCCAAAGAACGCCTTATTACTATCGTCTGTCGCAATACCGGTAGGTACTATAATGCCTATTCTTCCCTTCACATTTATAAGAGAACTTGATAGTTCAGAGAAAATAGAATAGGTATTAATATCACCTATTGCGGTCAGTTTGCATCTTCCACTTTCTCGTAAGAATTTTCCGGTACTATCTGCTGTATGGACTGCATCTTCATATTCTTTATACAATACGGGATTTGTTGCAGGCAATGCTTTGATCAATTTAGTGCGAGCTGCAGCATTGGCAGCGCCGGCAACAGTAACATCACGTGTAGCGAAGAACTCCTGTTGCTGCAGCTTAATTCTTTCCCAAGGCGGGTTTCCTAATACTACATCAAAACCACCTTGCTCAAACACATCTGGGAACTCTAAAGGCCAATGAAAGAATTTGTGTTCTTCAGATAATGCCAGTGCTTTTCCAATCATTGGACCATAGGCCGCTTCAGGGTTTTGTAAAAATTGTTGTAGACGTTCACTGGTAGGTGCGGCTGCTACACTTTCCTCCGTGTAGGTGAAAAAGAAAGCGGATGTCCAGATGTTACAAGCACGCCAGTCTTTCCACCACTTAGCATTGCCTCGTAAGCGTTCAAATTTTTGTTTCACCTGCCGCACAGATTGTACATTATCCTGCCTGATCTCCTCCAACTCATGATATTCATTACTGAACTCCTCAGTGTCATGGCTTACATCCTCCGGGTTAAATAAGCTATACTGCTTTGTTTTATTAAAAGCGGTATTATTTTTCTTCAGAGACTTACAAATCTCTTTATCATCACCGGTTACAGGATTGTATGCATTATCCGGAATGCCTCTTTGGAGAACAGATAGATCAGTAACACCGACCAGGCTATTACCATTACGTATCTTATGATCGAGAAAGCTAAGCGGTTTGCCGCTGTTATGACCCTCTAACCATAACGCCAGTTTACATAATTCTACAGCATCAGGGTTCATATCCACACCGTAAATACAATGCTGAATTACCTCTCTTAAACACTTCTGATATATAGAACGGGAGGGGTTTTCTTCGCCACTTTGTATACGTGCCAGATACCATGCAATGGTACGTGCAGCAGCCAGCAGCATGTGTCCGCTACCGGCTGCTGCATCGCATACTTTAAGTCGTAACAAAGCTTTTACCTGCTCATCTTTATTTCCTGCTCTTTCCTTTAGCCGCTCTTCTATTACCGGAATCAATGCAGACTTGATCAGTTCATTCACTAATTCAGGCCGGGTGTAGTAAGATCCTGTTGTTTTACGATCTGTTCCCTCATGGAAAATAAAAGTAATCTGGCTGGAAGTAGTAGCTTCCAAATTCTCTATAACTGGATGCAACTCTAATAGTCCCTCATAAACCGACCCAAGCTCCTCAACATCTAAAGAACGATAATTAATAGGTACTAGGTTCTTATTAATATCCGTAAATTCATTCAGATTACGGATGCATTCTAACATCAATTTGTTACTTATACGGCAATTCTGTAAGTCCGTAATAGCACTATAATTGAACAGGTCGCCATCCAGCGGAGAAATGCCCAATTTGATTCCGTTTCCTTCAGCTTCAAAAAGACGAAATGTATTGATTAATCCCTGCCATATGTCGCTAAACTGTGTTTCATAGAGGTATTGTTTTTCAGACTGCCTGCGTAAGCGGGCGATACTGTAAAAGTCCCAATATATCTTCTTCAGATTTAGCACACCGTCCCTTTTGTCTTCCGGATCATATACCAGGTCACGTTCTTCTGTCACCATCAGAAACAGCAAGCGATATATAACGCGCAATAGCTGGCGGTAGTAATCCTTAGGAGTAATTGTGCCGGTGCGGAGCTTTTTCAACAATTCGGTATTGGCTTCGTGTTGAAGGAAACCCGTTCCCAACGCCAATAAGGATTCTTTTACTGCCTTGCTGAGCCCATCCCTGATCCTGTTGCCCGTTTCAATGCTCTCCAAATAGTATTTTTCCAGCAGGCACTGCTCCCTCTCCTCTTTATTAAATGGAAACCGTGAAGCATGTAGTAGACGGTACAGTAGTGTAAATTCACTATACCTATCTTCATCCAACATACGCTTCAAATCAAACTCAACATAAGTTAGCTTAATCAGCCGCCCACTATCACGCATTAGCCGAAGGAGCATGCCGTTAGTTACAATGCCAAATAAATGATCCGTGACGTTCAGATATTCCTGCATGGTTCCATGCGGAGAATATTTTGAAGTACCTCCGCTCGCCTTTATATCAAGCGTATTTCTATCCGGATGGGCCGGCTCGTGAAATCCAACTATGTGAACAGGAAGATCATCCAGGTTCTCTGCAGTATGACTAATAGAATAACTTTGATTGTTGCTTCCCTGAAGAGATGTTTTTTGATCTCTTAACTCAAAGCCGAGAGAACTGAAGAAATTCTTCATCCAACGGCGTGCTACTGTGGTACCGTAGGGGTCCGAAGAAGGTAACTGTTTTGACTTATCGCTAAACTGCTTCCAGTCCAGCTTAATTCGACTCCAGGCGTATTCTATTTCACCGCGTAGATTTCCTCCCGGCTCTAAATCAAAATCTATAGGCGATTGACCTTGTATTTCGGCCAGCTCCACCTTTTGAAGTATTTCTTCTGAAATTAAATTTCCTTGTATATTGATGCAGGTGTATTTCATGAATAACTTACTTAACTTCGGGTAACAGGATATATGCTCCTAACACGTCCATAGGCAGAACGGGTTCTACAACTTTATATTTACTGCCGCTTACCAGTTTCTTGAATTTTGTGTGACTATCTACGAGATGCGCAGCTCTTTCCAATGCAACTTCATCGGTTTGTAAGCGGAATGCAGTTTCATCATTTATCCATTCTGATTCTTCTTCCAACCAATATTCCTGCTCTGGTATTTCTATATTTTGCGATGGCCTGGCATTCTCCAATAAAGTCATTGCCTCCTCCTTTCTTAAAAAATCACGATCATTCAGAGATCCTTTATATCCCCATAGCCACATTTCTTCTGCCACGATCTCTTTATTACTTGGCTGTTCTGCAATAACATTGCGCACTCTAAGCTGAAATAAAACTGTTTTGATTTGAACCTTTTGCGTACGCAAGACAGCGGTACGGGCTGCTCTATAATTACCTGTCTGCTGGAGGGCACTGTTAATGATATATTGTGCCAGTTGCTCTGTAAAGGGGTGATTTCTGCCGATGTAATAATAACCGAATGGAGTAGGTGATGAAAAGGAAACGAATAATTCATTTTTTTCAGGTAGTAATTCACGTAACCGCTGTGGAAGATTCGTGGTAAAAATGCTATATCCATCCTTCTTTTTGTCGGTCTGTACACCCATAAACTGAAGGGCCTGGATAACAAATTGCGCTACCGCTTTAACATCGCCAATAGCTTCATCGACTTCTTTCAAATCACTTTCAATTTCTGAAGCCTGGATCATGTTCTGTGCAAAAATACTCCTGGATACTTTTTCTCTTTGTTCCGCTTCTTCAAATGCTTTGGCTACTTTATTTTTCTCCGCTTCAATTTCTTCAGCTTCAAAGATGGACAATTGATGCGATACTTGTTTTACAGCAACTGGTTTAAGCAAAATGGCATTAGTAACTGCTTGCATTACTGTGGCGCTATCTTCAGGAAAGGGAACAGCAATACCGATGGCTTTCCGGATTTCTTTTGCTTTACGTAATAATACGTCAAGCACAACGCCATCAATAGGGTTGTTACTACCATACAATAAACTCACTTCTACCGTATCAGATTGCTGACCAAAACGGTCTATACGCCCTTCCCTTTGTTCCAGCCGATTAGGGTTCCAAGGCAAATCATAATGCACTAATGCATTAAACCCTTCCTGCAAATTGATACCTTCGCTCAGGCAATCCGTAGCAATTAGCAAACGCCTCGATGACCGGTTCATTTTTTCAATTTTCTCTCTTCGCAGCTCATCATTTAGCTCACTGGTCACTACCTCAATATGTATTTCTTTAAAAGCTTTTCCTTTCAGTTGTGTTTTGAATATCTCGCCCAAATAATTTGCTGTCTGTATGTATCTGCAAAAAACGATAGGATTCCCACCTCTTTCCAGTATATTTTTAACCTGGGCAAGCGCTTCTTTAGCTTTATGATCGTAGGTAATTCCAGAAATGGCTTCCAGGCGACGTGCGTAGCCCATCAAACGTCTGGATTCGTTTTCGCCTAATGAAATATTCCCTAATGCTGACAAGGGCAGGTTATCATCTTTTGCATACTCCTTATCCAATATATCCTCGGAAGGTTCAAATATATCTTCATCACTATCTTCCTGAAGCCCTTTTTTTCGTGCTTTCTTTTCAAGCATAGCTATCCCTGAAGCCGGGCTACTCATTACACCTCTCAGGAGGGCCAACGCATCCCAGTAACTATATCGCTGTTTCCGATTATCATTAATATTTGACACTACTAATTCTCGCGCATAAGTAAGTATATCGTTGAAAATTGATGCATAAGCTTCTCCTATCTCGTAGGATTGGTCTACGGAATTGCGCTCGGGAAACTTAGTTTCTTCATCCAGCCATTTAAGCACATCAGCTCTTCTTCGCTGAATAAAACATTTTGCAATTTCCTTTCGTTGTTCTTCGGTAGCGGCAACGATATCTGTTTTTTCAAAAGATGGATTTAAAAGTCCAAGCAGCGACTGGAATTCTGCCTGTTTGCCGCTATGTGGCGTGGCAGTAAGTAATAACAAATGCTGGTGGTCTTTTGCTGCTATATCATGTAACAGGTGATATCTTAATTGTTGCGCATTGTTTGCCCCGGCAGGCTTAGCACAGGTGTGCGCTTCGTCCACAATGATTAGTTCAGGACAGTGGTCAACGAAAACCTGGCGTTTATGACCACTTTTGATGTAATCAATAGAAATGATCTGGAACGGATAAGCTCTGAATATATTTTCATGAGCTCTAATTTTTCGCTCTAAAACTGTAGCTGTGCCTGAACGTATAATTACGGCTTCAATACCAAACTTACTCTTGATCTCCTCTTGCCATTGATCACACAAATGCGGAAGACAAACTATGGCAAATTGTTTTATTTCTTTACGTTCATACAGCTCTTTTGCAATCAACAACGCTTCGATCGTTTTTCCGACACCGACATCATCGGCTATGAGCAAACGTGTTGTTTTTTGTCTTAATGCCATGATGAGTGGCACCATTTGATAGGACCTGGGACGGAAAGAAAGTTTGCCCAGACATCGGAATGGTCCCGCAGCATTTCTAAAAGAAAGTCGCGCCGCATTGTACAGCAGTTTGGCTGAGGTAAAATCGCCTAAATCTGCCTTTGATGGTTTTATAAAATTGTAGGTACTGGGTTTGTCACTTTGATTAGCCAATGGTTTAAAAATACCCATAATCTCCTCGTCAGTACCTCCTAATGGCTTCACAAGAAAAATTTCTTCCTCTTCAGAAGGTAATACAATCCATGGTCTGTTTCTCAACGTTACAAGGCTTCCCGGTTTAAAATCAAAATCAGTCATTATTCTTTGCAGGTTACATTTTCGGTTAGAAATTCAGCTAGGTCACTTTTGTCTTTTTGACCTTTCGCCACATCCATCAGTATAGGCCATAGATAGTCATCCGGGATTAAGAAATCACATCCATTCAAACGGAGAAAGGAGAACATTGCTAAAAAACCTGTTCTTTTATTTCCATCAGTAAAACCCTGACATTCTGATAGATGATAGTAATATGCAGCCGCCATGTGAAAGACGCCCTGGTGTAAATATTCTCCTCCAAAACTGGCTCTGGGCTGATTAACAGCAGATTCTATTACTCCCTGATCCCGTACAAGATCGGTGCCGCCAAACGTCTGAATGGCGAGCTTATTAAGATATACTATCCGTTCAAACTCAAGAAAAATATACTCCCTCATTATTCTCCTAGTTTTTTAAGGGTAATACTAAATCTTGACTTTGCCTCTACAAATAAGCGCCCTATATCCTCGTTAGAAACTTCCGGTGCTTTGGATTTAACTGCTTTGAAAATATCGGGACGTTTGGCTATGAAGGAGGAGATATCTTCTCTATAATACCAAACCAATACCTGGTATCCGGCTTGTTTCAGTGCGTCTCGTTTGGCCTTGTCTTCTTTTGTGATGCTATCTTCATCATGTGGTGTGCCATCACAAAAAATAAGCACATTGGGCTTATAGAAGAAGTCAGGCTTCACATACATATCGGCCACTTTGGGCTGCGCCTCATCAGGCAATTTCAGTCCATGTCTGAACAGGTGCTGAAGGAATCGATCTTCCGTTATACTATTCTGATCTCTTGAAGATTGAAGAAAACGATATTGCTCTTCATAGCTGTCAAAAGATTTGTTAGGAAGAATTTCTATGGACGCACCTGATAAATTTTGTAGCGCATTTCTAATAAGGTTGCGATCAATTTGCTGGTGATAATATTGGTTATAATAGCTAAGCAAATCGTCATAAGTTGCAGGTAATACTTCTCCGCTTTCTTCTATTCCGTTTTTATAGAAGCACACACTATATGCTTCTTTTATGATCTTACTATATACTTGAGGGTTATCTACTAGTTGGGACAGAACACCAAGACTTCCTTCCGCGGCTTCATAGATGAGAATATTAGGCGCGTCTGGTTCGCCCATAATAGTTGCCCCTATTTCATTGGCTTCTACCTGGAAGTAATTTTCAATAGCTCTTTTTATAGCAAACATCAATGTAATGACGCCATTGCTGCCGCCTTTGAGTGCCAATGCCTGTATGGGTTGCATGTATAGGGCATTGGCAGTATCGGAAGTAAAGAGCTTAACGTCTCTTATTTCATCCTTACCGGCGTTCTCTTCTTTCTGCTTTTTATTTTGCCAATAACCAGAGTTCAAGTTAATGGTAAAGCCTTCTTCTTTGGATGCCCGCCATTTCAAATTGAGTTTGAAGATGCGGCATGCAGGTATATAGTGTATGTGCAGTAACGGGTCTTCATTGATCTTTATGATCCCTTCGGTGGTGTTTTCGAAGCCGCCATCTACCGAAAAATAAGTTTGTATTTCATAACCTTTCCGGGTTCTTTCTTCTTCCTGGCAAGTGATCCTTTGCATTTCGTATGCGCGGGTCTCGGACATTTCGATGAGTGTAGTATGAACGTGTTCTCTTGTGTCTAACTGCAACGGCTCGTTGATAATCGGATCTACTTCATAATTGTACTGTTGATCGTACAAGAAATAGCCCGTTTTAGGTGCAATTTTTGCCTTCTCTAATTTTAACTCAGCTTCTGATAGTACAATTCTATCTACCCTGTATTTTGAGCCATCGTGGTAGATAACGTTACGTGGTCCAAATTCACTCAATGCTACAAAACGGGGGCGGGAAATAAATTCGCCTCCCTGGTCTGTATTTTCCATGAAAGACCGAATAGGTAATCGCGTGAAGTTGTACCCCGGAAGGAAGCCTTCGGCCGCTAAATAACGATAGGGATAAAATTCTGATTGTTCTCTATTGGCTCCCGATGTTTTTACCTCTATGGGATCATTCAACAACAAATCTCTCTGCCGCTCCGCTTGCCTTAAATTTCTGTATGCTTCTTTCTTTTTGGTATGATCATCCGCATAAATTCTATTCTCGATAATGGAAGTGGCGGCCTTTATTTGCCTGTCTGCTGCCTGGTAGAGTTGCCGCCATCTTATAAGAGCGCTGTCGAGTGCTTGTTCAAATGTATCAATACGTTGCCTGATCCATGTATCATTGAACCATGCAGGGGACCGCTTTGCAAATTCAGTTTTGAAATATGCATCGGCGATTATTTCTTTAAAGTTTGCTGCGATCTCCTTTTTCTCGTTTTCATTGAGCTTTAGCACTTCAATTACTTCTTGTTTGATAGGAAGATGTACTATATCTGATTTATCAACCAAATCTCCTAGTGAGCTATTAAGCGCGGTCAATGAACGTTTGGTTAAGATAGAAGCATACAAGTGGCTTTGTAGTAATTCGCGATTTATAAGATCTATTCTCGGAGGTGTTACTACACCCGCCACCATTTGTGTGGCGTGCTTAAAGTAATGCCTATCATGCGCACTATAGTTGGAGCAATATACCAAAACGAAAGCAGCCTGTCCGCTACGACCCGCACGACCACTTCTCTGTGCGTAGTTTGCCGGAGAGGGTGGCACATTGCGCATGTGCACGATAGATAGATCCGAAATATCAATACCCAGCTCCATTGTGGGTGAGCAAAATAGTGCGCCTATTTTCCCGGATCGGAAATCTTCTTCCCGTTGTTTTCGTTTTTCATTTGAAATTTGCCCCGTATGTTCTCGGCCTTCAATTGGTTTCAGACGATGGAAATCTGTTTGGTAAAACCGTTGAAAATATTCATTCGGTTTTTGTTTTAAGGGTTTATATGCCCTTGTTCGTATAAAGTCCTGGCTCAGGTTTTCTTTATCTCCTTTTGCCCAAATGATATTATCTACTTTTAACTGGTAGATGTGTATGTGCTCATTTGCCTCCGATTTGACTTCTTTAACGGAAAGCCACCCGGCTTCTCTGTACAAGAAGTCAAACAGGTTATAAGCGAAGTCCATGTAAGCCTGCTTGCCTTTTATTTCTATGTCATATGCCTTAGCTGTCCTTCTTATATATCGGGCCAAAATACTTTGTGGGCCGCCGCTTTCGGTATAAAGTGATTTTGCAGTGCTTGCTATTTTTTCGAGGCGGATGTAAGCCGGTAGTTCAAGTCGTTCGCTTTCGTCTAATGTCCATGGACTTCTGAGTTTTTCTCGTATCCGCTTTGCATTTTGACTAAGAATAGCGGGCTCTAACATGGAAAAGCTCAATGCATACGCTTTTCTAAAGAAATCAAATATTTGAGATAAAAACACTTTTCGCTCTTCTGCAGGCATGAGAGATAATAATTCATTTTTGCTCCAAAGTGCATTATCGGCCACCGCTTCATCGAGGTGTTTATATTCTATTTTGAGCAGGCCGCATTGTTCAAGATTGGGCAATACCACACGCCAGCTACGCCTCAGGTCGTATAAGAGACGGTACATGATAAGATCTTTAAAAGCGTCTTCATTCTCTCTTATTGGGCCGGGAAACTGGGAAGGTTGTTTAGCAAATTCATTTTGAGAGATGTTCAGGCATTGAAAAATTTTGTCTGTTATGTTGGTATAATCAAGCAAATTGTTTTGTTCTAATGCCTGTGTAATGGCTGCTCTTAATTGCCCGACTTTAATAAAATCATTAAAATGGCCAGCCTGCAAAGAAGCATCTTGCCGGTTATCTGTAAAACTCAATAGTTTTTGTTGTGGTCCTGGTTGCTTAAATGCATCCAGTTGTGTGATCGTTTCAAAAGCGAGTACCGTTGTAGCTGTACTACGTCCTTCACCACCCAACTTCATTACCTTTGTCCATTCCCCTGCCTGTGATTCGTAAATAATTCCCGATGTTGGATCAAGCATTAAAGGCGACGAAATAAACCATCCTTCAAAATCATATTGCTCATGAAAAGAAAAGTTGCCTTGCTTATCGAAGAAAATCTTTTTAGGCAGCCTTTCTTCGCGTTCCGGTTTTAATTTTTGGCTACCATCTTTCCGTGCGGGTGTAAACCAGGATTCGGGTAGATCTGTCTTATCTCTTTCAAAATCCCAGATGGGTTCTTCATCCTCTTTATGCTGAATGAATATGTATCCGTCTTCCGATTTATATTCTTCCTCGTCCTCTTCATCTATAATATCATAAAATTCCTGGGGCTGAATTTTACCATTTCTTTTATCTAACCGAACGTTATAAAACTCATGTCCGGATGAGCGGCTAAAGACCAGGGGAAACATTTTGGTATCCTTATCTTCCGCGTACAATCCTGCATCCAATTTAAAATCTTTCACTCTGGATTCTTGATTACCCAATGTGGTATATACAGAACCAGTTTGCGCGATGAATTGATGTATCCTGTAGGGGAGATAACTTTTCTGTTTATCCTTATCGGGACGGGTATTTAATTGGTTTGCCCATTCCAGCAACTGTTCTACGTGTTCCTGGCATCGGCTGTTTTCTACGCCGGTTACTTGTGCAAGCAGGCTCGCAATGTTTTTGATAGTAGTGGGTTTGCGCCTAACATAAATGCCTTCTTTTTGCTCCAGCGCAATGCGCTCTTCGATCCAGTTTGAAGTAGGAAAGTTTTCGAATTCCTCAAAATCGCCAGTATGGTTAATGTTGTTAACTACTGCGTCCTTAAGCTGTGTCGTTGTAGATGGTGCGCCGGTTATGCTTCTTACTAAATATTCATTGACGATTTGGTTTGATTCAATGTCTGTTCCAAAAATCGTCGACGCTATCCTTGCCACTTCTTCTTTCTGTTGTAAAAGGCTGGTGTGATCTCCAGAGACCATAGTTGCAGAGGTCCCGATACAAATTATCTTGTCTCGGGAAGCGGCGGCTTTTATTCTTCTAATCAGAACCGATACGTCAGATCCTTGCCTTCCTCTGTAGGTGTGCAGTTCGTCAAAAACGAGATATTTAATACTATCTAAGATACTTTTTCTGATGTCAACGTCTTTGCCGCCTCGCGTCATCATCAACTCCAACATCATGTAATTTGTAAGGATGATGTGTGGTGGATTTTTCTTTATTTGCTCTCTTTGAGCTTCGTCTTCTTGCCCGGTATATTGTGCATACGTGATGGGGAATCGCTTATCTGTTAACTGATGAAGTTCCCTGATAATGTCGGATGATTTTTTACCTGTTTGATCGATTTCAACACCCGCTGCATGCTCCAGATATTTAATTTCGAATTTTCGCAATTCTTCAAACTGGGAGTTTATCAAAGCATTCATGGGATAAACGATTACTGCCTGCACCTTATTGGTAGCATCGTTTTCCGTGTTTAAAACATGGTTGAAAATGGTGGCGATATAGGTAAGCGACTTACCAGAACCGGTTCCTGATGTAACGATAAATTCTTTGTCTTCGCTGCCAAGTGTAATGGCTTCTTCCTGGTGCCTGTAAAGATTGTAGCCAATAAATATCTTTTTCAATTCTTCATGCAATCCTTTTTTTGCAATGAGTGTATCCAATGATTGGCCAGGCTCAAACGTAGGATTGAACTGAATGAGAGGATCGGGCCATAATTTACCTTCATTTATTTCAGTGTAAACAAAGTCCGCTATTTCCTTATCTTTTATACTCAGAAAGCTCTGAATATAGTCTCTATAGTTATGAATGAGGCTCTTATGGAAATTTAGTATATCCATTAATATGTTATTGTGGAAAAAATATTTTCAAAATAATATTTATCAGAATAAGAATATTGCAAAATATAAGTTATTTCAAAAACTTTTGGATGAAAGTTTGGTTTAACTAATTTTAATTCACCATTCATATTATTAATTCAGCGTAAAAGTAAAAAATTTCTATTGGGCAGTATTGAATATTCACTGTTTTAAAAATTCATACCAAATATCGCCAAATAATATATTGGCTGAACTATCAAATATAAGTCTTGGTAATTTCGGGTAAAACCGAAGATATGATACACGATACTAAAAGGCGGACGAAGGTACAGCCAGTCAATTGGCTTCGCGCTGTAAGCAACATTATAACATTTGGGCAGTACGAAAACATCGGGCGCTTGCAAGCGGCGATCAGTCTTATACCCAACGCTACAACGTCGAGATACATAGAAGCAATAGCTTTTAAAAGACGTGAAGCCATCAAGCTGTGGCATTGCTTTTTGCCGCTTTGTATTTTATTTTTTCCGCTGTGACAGGTCTAATTGCCCGGCTATCTGCGACAGTTGCATCAATTCATTTGTATCTCCGTTCACCACATCTTCTTTATGGCGATCTATCAGCTCCAGGTATTATTGGGTAATCTCCGAAGCTCGTTTTGATCCTGTATTGTTATCGCCAGCCATATGAATACTATTCCGGTTAGTTGATGTCAAAGGTATCTATTCCCTAAAACAGCCGGCAAATATTTTGTACAGCGCAGATATCCGGGATAAATCCTGCATAAAACTGTACAGCCATTACCAGTTGTTTGCAAAATGACTTATCTTTTACAGACATCAAAACACTACCTATGCAATTAGGCGCTTTTTCAATCAGCCTTGCTGTAAAAGATCTCAAAGTCTCCCGTCAGTTTTATGAAGCGCTGGGATTTACCGTGCTCGGTGGCGCCGAGGCTCAACGCTATCTTATCCTGAAAAATGGCAATGCGCTGATCGGCCTTTTTCAGGGCATGTTTGAAAACAATATACTCACCTTTAATCCCGGCTGGGACGAAAATGCACAACCATTCAATCCTTTTGATGATGTGAGGAGTATTCAGCAGCAGATTAAAAAAGCGGGCATACAGCCGGTAACCGAAGCAGATGAGAATGGGTCGGGTCCTGCCCACCTGATAGTGGTTGATCCCGATGGCAATACCATCCTGATCGATCAGCATCGATAGCAGTTGGCAGGGTATAAAGAGTATAAAAAGTTAAACGGGTTTTTGGCTACCTAATGTTTAAAAATCTATATGCCATATTTATTACCCTCGATATAATCCTCAGCACACTGGCACTTTAACAGATTTGAACGTTTCCTGTCATTTTCAAATTTTCAAATCATCAAATCCATCAGCACATCAGCACATTAACAAATTAGCACATTAGCACATTGCCTTTCGTTCTTTCTAGATACACTTTCCCTTCGTCTGTCACCATTAATATTGCGTTCAGCGTTTTAATAACTTAGGTTAACATATCTGCGGTCGATTTTATTTTCCTTTGCTTCCATTACTGAATCTATGCAGATGAAAGCTGTTCTAATCAAAAAATACGGGGGTCCGGAAGTTTTGCAGATTACGGCCACCACAAAGCCGATACCACGCAACAGGGAAATATTAGTTAAGGTCAGCTATGCGACTGTATCAACGGGAACAGTGCTGCTTCGCAGGGGTAAAGTGCCTGACTCACTCTTGCTTACCATACTGATGCGTTTGATATTTGGTATCACCCGCCCGCGACAGGAAATACCGGGTGTGGAGTTTTCGGGGATTGTAGAAGAAGTTGGAGCGGATGTGCAGTCATTTAAAAAAGGTGATGAAGTGTACGGTACCACTACCGGGTTGAAGAAGGGAGCGTATGCGGAATATGTGTGCATTCCGGAAAAATGGAAATGGGGAGTCATTGCCCATAAGCCCAAAGAGCTGAGTCTCGAAGAGGCAGCGGCACTGCCCGTGGGTGCGATGACGGCATTGGAGCTGCTGACAAAGGCAGGATTAAGTGCCGGCGATCATATTCTTATTACCGGTGCGTCGGGCAATGTGGGCAATTATGCGGTACAGATAGCCCGTTATTATGGTGCGCGGGTTACAGCAGTATGCGGCACGGCCAATACAGAATGGGTGAAGGCAACGGGAGCCGATGAGGTGATTGACTATAAAAAACAGGATATATCCCGGCTTAGCAACCGGTTTGATATTGTTTTCGAGGCCTCGGGACGCATCAGACCTTCGCTGCTGAAGCCGCTATTAAAAAAGAAAGGGCGATTTACTTCGGTAAAGGCCCTTACCAGTGAAAAGAATGAGAAGCTCATCACCATTCATAAAATGATTGAAGCGGGTAAATTGCGACCCGTCATTGATCGTGTTTACCGCTTAAACCAGGTAGTGGAAGCTCACCACTACTTTGCCCAGGGCAAAAAAGGAAATGTGGTAATAGAGATTGGAGGGTGATAGCAGACAAAAGCGGCTCCTGTCAGCCGCCACCCGCCACTTAGGTGCACCATTCATTAACTAGCGTGACCATCAGGCTATTATAAAATTTCCGGGAATCATCCTGCCTGTCCGGCAGGATGCTCCATTTTGCCGGTCGCGGGCACTGTATATCTGTTCTAACCCGTTTAGAAATAATTAGTTAATTTGCCCTCCGGAAACCATACCGCTATCATGAAAATCAACAAAGAAACGAAGGTTGGCATCCTCACCCTGGTTGCCCTGGGCTTATTGATTGCCGGGTTCAACTTCCTTAAAGGGCGTGATGTGTTTAACCGTACCAAAAAAATCTATGCTGTATTTGATAAGCTGGGTGCCCTGGCCAAATCAAATGAAGTAAAAATAAATGGCCTCACCATCGGCTCCGTTTACGATATGGAGGAGACCGATAAAAACGTAAGTGGTATAAAAGTTACCATTAGCCTGAGCCGCGATATTAATATTCCCAGCAACTCAGTAGCCTATATTTCGGCTCCCATTGCCGGTCTGGGTTCGAGTACCATTCTCATCGAAAAAGGGGATGCTACTACTTACTTAAAAGACGGCGATATCATCAATACCCGTATTGATGAAGGATTACTCGGCGGACTTACATCCGAAGTGGCCCCTACCCTGGCCAAGATCCGCAATGCACTCGATTCACTCAACCGGGTATTTGGTAATATTAACAAGCTGTTTGATTCAGACACCAAAGGCAATCTGCAGTCTACGATTGCCAATCTTAATACAGCTACCCATTCGCTCAGCCAGCTGATGGATTCCAAAAACGGGCCGGTAGCGCAAACCCTGGATAATGTAAACAGCATTACGGGCAACTTCCGCAAAAACAACGACAGTATTACCGCTATTATCAATAACACCAAACGGTTTACCGATCAGCTCTCGGCCATGGATCTGAAACAAACCATGGATACGCTACAGTCGGCAATCGTAACCCTTAAGAGTACGATTGGTAAAATAGCCAGTAATGAAGGTTCGCTGGGTGCATTGATCAACGACCGGCAGTTATATGATAAGCTGAATGATGTATTGCTGAGTTCGGAAATACTGCTCGATGATCTGCGCACTCACCCCAAACGCTACGTTAATTTTTCCATTTTCGGTAAGAAGGACAAAGGTGGCGCATTAACTTCGCCCAGCAAAAAAGACACAATCCCCCAGTGAGTTCCCGACCAACGCGCAAACACTTTCTGACCTGCCTGAGCCTGCTGGCCGTGCTGCTATTGCTGCATCCTGTATTGAAGGCTCAGGAGCCGGTACCTAATGCCAACGGACAGATAGGTGATACTACCAAACGAATAGAAATATTAAGGAATACCCGCACCCTCACTTTTAAAACCATTGACGACAGCACCCGCCTCACCATTGTGGCTGGCGATGTAAAGCTGAAGCAGGGCAATACAATCATCACCTGCGACAGTGCTGTACTCAACAGCCGCACCAATATATTTGAAGCCTGGCGTAAAGTGCATATCAATGATGGTGATACGGCCGATATCTATTCTGATCACCTGCGCTATCTCGGCACCGAAAAGATCGCCTATCTGGATGGCAATGTGAAACTAACTGATGGCAAGGGCACGCTGACCACCCCCGACCTGGAATATAATATGGAAACCAATCTGGGTATCTATAAAAACGGTGGTAAAGTAGTAAACGGCAAATCTGTACTCACCAGTAAGGAAGGCTGGTACTACGCCGACCTGAAGGACGTTTATTTTAAGCAGAACGTATCGCTCAAAGATCCGGCTTATTCTATTTCCACCGATTCGATGCTGTATAATACGCAAACCAAAACCACCCGGTTTATTGCGCAGACAAAGATTGTGGATACCAGTGGCGTGGAGGTTTATACCCGCGAAGGTTTTTATAACCAGGAAACAAAGGAAGCCAATTTTGGCAGAAGGCCGCTTATCAAAGATGTGAAGAATAAAAGAACGGTTATCGGTGATAATATCATTCAAAATGATAGTATTTACCAGGCCACGGGTAATGCAGTAATTGTCGACTCCGCACAGGGCACTACCCTGCTGGGCGGTATTATCATTCAAAACAAAAATACCAACGCCATCCTGGCTACCCGCAAGCCATTGCTGATTGTAAAGCAGGACAATGATTCGATTTATGTAACGGCAGATACGCTCTTCAGTGCCCGGCTCAGCGATCGGTTCGGGGCAGATTCGATTGTAACCGATACGGTGAAAGGCATTAAAGTAGCCCGCTTCAATGAAAAGGATAGCAGCAACCGGTATTTTGAAGCATTCCGGAATGTCCGCATCTTCAACGACAGCCTTCAGGCCGTATGCGACAGTATGTTTTACAGCCTGCGCGATTCTGTCTTCCGCCTCTTCCAGGATCCGGTGGTATGGGCGCAGAACAGTCAGGTCACCGGCGATACTATTTTATTATTTACCAAAAACAAAAAAGCCGATCGCGTAGAGGCCTTCCCAAATGGTTTTATGATAAATCACGTGGAAGACGAGGTTTATAATCAGATCAAGGGTTCGCGTATCGATGGCTGGTTTCTCGATGGGAATATAGATTCGGTCAGAGCCAAAGGCTTTGCTGAATGTATCTATTATATCCAGGGCGATGACAGTGCCTATACCGGCGTCAACCAGTCATCCTGCGACATTATCGACATTTATTTTGATCAGAAAGAGCTCGATAAGGTCGTCTTCAGAAGTCAGGTTACCGGCACCATCTGGCCTATCCAGCAAAAAAGACCGGATGAAATGAAACTCACCAATTTCCGCTGGCTGGAAGCAAGAAGACCCAAGACGAAGTTTGAAATGTTTGAATAGGGAGTAGTGGACAGTTGACAGTGAACAGTTGACAGTTAACAGTTGACAGTGGACAGTTGACAGTTAACAGTTGACAGTGGACAGTTGACAGTGAACAGTTGACAGTGAACAGTTGACAGTGAACAGTTGACAGTTGACAGTTGACAGTGGACCGTGAATAGGAAGACTCTTTAAACTCTCTTTAAACTCTTTATACCCTTTATACCCTTTATACTTTTAAATCTTTATACTTTCATTCTTCCTGAAGCACAGACTCAGCACAAACAATCCCAACACTGCTGCTACTGTTGATGCAATCAGTATCGCTATTTTAGCATTGGTAATAAAATGAGGAGCATCACCAAAAGCCAGCAGTGTGATAAAGATGGCCATGGTAAATCCGATACCGGCCAGCAATCCCACCGCACCGATTTGTTTCCAGTTGACACCTTCTGGAAGTGCACACCAGCCAACGGTTACCGCCAGTGCGCAGAAAAGTAATATACCCAGTGGCTTTCCGGCTACCAGTCCGAAGAATATACCCATACTGCTGGAAGAAAACAATTCATCGGCCCAGCCTGCTTCGATGATAATACCAGTATTGGCCAGTGCGAATATGGGGAGAATAAAAAAAGATACGGGGCGGTGCAGGAAATGCTGGAGTTTGTAAGAAATCGTTTTTTCTCCCCCACTTCCAAACGGGATGGCGAAAGCGAGTAATACACCCGTGATGGTAGGATGCACGCCCGAATGCAGCATAAAGTACCACATAGCCACACCCGGTATCAGATAAGCCCATAGTTTATGTACTTTAAGCCGGTTGAGCACCAGTAGTCCGGCAAAGATGCCCATGGCGATGCCGAGGTTAAGCAATACCACTCCTTTTGAATAAAAGAAGGCTATGACGAGTATGGCGCCCAGGTCATCGATTACGGCCAGTGCGGTCAGAAATATTTTAAGTCCGGCAGGTACCCTGTTGCCCAGGAGCGAAAGCATACCGATGGCAAAAGCAATATCGGTTGCCATGGGTATGCCGGCACCAGCCTGTCCGGCTGTACCGTAGTTAAACAACAGGTAAATACCCGCGGGAACCAGCATGCCTCCGGCCGCTCCGATAACCGGAAGCAGGGCTGTTTTCAGATTGGATAATTCGCCTTTATAAATTTCACGTTCGAGTTCGAGTCCGATCAGCAGGAAGAAGATCACCATCAGGCCATCGTTGATCCAGTATTCGAGGCTGTAATTACCAAGCTTTGTGTGCCAGAAACCAACATAAGCCTCACCTGCAGTGCTATTGGCCAGCAGAAGGGAAATAATGGTACAGCCAATCAGAATAAATCCACCCGCTTTTTCACTATTAAAAAAATCCGTGAATAGTTTTGTCAATCGCATAAGCCCCGGTATTGATAAAGTGCGAAAATACCGATATGTGGAAAGGTATAAAAGTATAAAGGTTTAAAAGTCTAAAGGAATAAGGTGAAAGGCAGAAGGTGTAAGGTGAAAACTTTTGAATTGCGGCCCCTTTTCCTTCCCCCCTTTACCTTTTACCTTACTCACAACTTAAAACCTAAAACTTAAAACTTCTACCCTCCACCCTACTTTTGCATTTCATTTAGACTTTACTGGCATACTATTTCGTTATGCTGACATAAAATTTTCATCTGTTATGAATAAAACAATCTCCGCCCTGCTGGTAGCCACCGCACTTTTCGTTGTTTCATCTGCATCTGCGCAGAATTACAAAACAGCACTTGGTGTGCGTCTCAGCAGCAGCCAGGCCATGGTAAATAACTCTATTTCTCTCAAACATTTTCTCAATGAGCGGTCGGCTGTGGAGGCCCTGTTCTCCTTTGGTGATCCGCTTGCACTGGGTGCTCTCTATGAAGTGCATAAACCATTTGCCAGTGAAGGATTGCAATGGTTCTATGGCGGAGGCGGCTACCTGGGATTTGTAAAAACTTTCAACCCTACCAAAAACCGCAATGAGACGGATGCCAATTTTGGGGCAATGGGTGTGCTGGGGCTGGATTATAAATTTGCCAATATTCCGCTCAACCTTTCACTCGACTGGAAACCCGAGCTGAACCTGGTCACGGATATCAACTTTGAACCGGCAGCGGTAGGGTTTACGGCGAGGTTTACGTTCTAGGAGTATAAAAAGTTTAAGGAGTTTAAAGGGTATAAGGAGTATTGCTCTCTTTATACCCTTTAAACATTTATACCCATTATACCTTTCTTACCGTTTTCCACAACTTGCGGGGGATTTCCACATTCTTGCAGATTTTTTCAGGTTTCTGCGTTTTTGTGCAGGAATTTAATCTATATTTAACATGCTATCCAAAACTGAAGCATGCTAAAGAAGGAAAGACAATCTTATATACTGCAGCAGGTAAACCTGCATAATAAGGTGCTGTCCTCATCATTGAGTGCTGATATAAAGGTGTCGGAAGACACCGTACGGCGCGACCTGCAGGAGCTGGCCGAAGAGGGCAAGCTTATTAAAGTGCATGGTGGTGCGCTCTCCCGCTCATTCAGCCAGGTGCATGTTCCCAGTAACGGAGTTTATTCACAGGCACAGAAAAGAAAAATCGCTCAGAAAGCCATTGGTCTTATCGGTAATGGCATGTTTGTGCTTACTGGCGGTGGTACTACTATTGTTGAAATGGCCCGGATGCTACCTCCACAGCTCAAGGCCACTTTTATTTCAGGTAGTATAGCTGCGATACTGGAGTACATGGATCATCCCAATATTGATGTGATCCTGATTGGTGATAAAATTTCCAAAAGTTCAAAGATTACGGTAGGTCCTGAGGCTATTGCCAAGATCAGACAGTTGAAAGCAGATATCTGCTTTCTGGGCACCAATGCGATCGACATTCAGAATGGTGTAACGGATAACGACTGGGAAGTGGTTCATCTGAAAAAGGCGATGATCGAATCTTCGCGAAAAGTGGTATGCCTGTCAATTGCAGAAAAAATCAACACTTACCAGCCAATCCAGATTTGTGAGCTGAGCAAAATCGATATCCTGATTACGGAGCTTTCTCCGGAAGACCCTTTACTGAAACCCTATGCCGACGCCGGTATCCAGATCATGTAATACCGGGATGATTTTTTAAAACTGCTTAATTACATATTTTAAAAACAACACAGCTATGAGAAAGATTCTACATTCGGTTGTAGCATTTGCATTTTTGCTGCTGCTTCCGTCCGTACTGCTGGCCCAGACCCGATCAGTGGCTGGTCTGGTTCAATCAAAGGAGACCCGACAGGGGCTGGCAGGGGTTACCGTTCAGATCAAAGGTAAACCCAGCGCAACGCAAACAGATGCAGATGGCGCTTTCAAAATTGAAGTCGCAGAAAACGATGTACTGGTATTTTCTTATGTTGGTTTTGAAACCAAGGAGCAGAAAGTAGGGACCGCAACTTTTCTGACAGTTGTGTTGGATAACAAAGGCGGAGATATGGATGAAGTAGTTGTGACCGGCTATGGAATCCGTAAAAGTAGAAGAGAGCTTAGCTATCAGGCGCCCACCATTAAGGGTGATGAATTAGCTCAGACCAAACGGGCCAACTTTGTAAATGCCATTGCTGGTCGGGCACCGGGTGTTACGGTAACCTCCACATCGGGTGTGCCGGGAGCAGGTGCGCAGGTATTATTGCGTGGGCCTGTTTCAATTGCAGGTAATAACCAGCCGCTTTTTGTGGTTGATGGTGTACCAGCTACCAACAACAGCTTCAACCAGACACAGGGGCTTGTAAATCCCAGTAACCTGTCATCTACTCCGGCCTCTGCTGGTTTTGCCAGCCGTGGAGCTGACTATACCAATCGTATGGCCGACCTTAATCCCGAAGACATCGAAAGTATTACGATCCTGAAAGGTCCTGAAGCTGCCGCCCTTTTCGGCTCGGATGGTGCCTCCGGAGCAGTGATCATCACGACTAAAAAAGGGGCTACCGGTCGCGCCAAAGTAACTTATGACAATACGTTTTCCTGGCAGGACGTATACCGCTACCCCGATATTCAGACAGAATACTCACGTGGTACCAATGGTATTTATGATCCGCAGGCTTATAGCTCAACGTATGGTTTTATCATGTATGGACCAAAATATGAGCCAGGCACACAGCAGTTTGACAATCTGCACAACTTCTTCCGTACAGGTAAGCTGCAGCAGCATAATATCAGCCTCGAAGCAGGCAATCAGAATGCTACCTACCGTATGTCGGCCGGTTATCTTACACAGTCTGGTGTTGTTCCCAACACTAAATATGAGCGGTTGAATTTCCGGCTTTCTTCCAGTGCCAAATTGAGTGAAAAGATCAATGCCCTAACCACGTTTGCCTATACCAATGCAGACAATGATAAGGCTTCAAAAGGTCCCGGTACTTACTACAACAATCTTATCTCCTGGCCTACCGACTCCGATATTCGTTCCTATATAGATGCGCAGGGCAACCGTAAGCTGCTCCGCAATGCTACCAGCGGCAATGCCGGAGAACTCGACAACCCCTTCTGGGATGTTTATAAAAACACGTCAAACGATAAAACAAACCGTTTGCTGGGTAGCCTTACACTTAACTACACTCCGGCAAAATGGATCACTGTAACGGGTATCGTAGGTCTTGACTATTATAATACAGATGGTTCATACTATCTGCATCCCCAGTCGTATTATGGGTCTCCCATCAACGGTCTGGTATCTACCTATACAGACAACTACAAAAACTTTAATGGCACCATCCGTGCCACAGCGACCAAGACTTTTGCCAAAAAATACAGCAATACACTTACAGTAGGTTTTTATGCTGAAGACAACCGGACTACCACCAACTCGCAGCGTGGTGAACGTTTCTATGAGCCCAACTTCTACAGCATGAATAATACGGATCCCACCTCACAGGCTGCTAAACTGAATGTGAGCAATATCCGCAAGAGCCGTATGTTTGGTAACTATACCTTTGGTTACAACAATATATTGTTTGCGAGCCTTGGTGGAAGTTATGAAGGTGTATCTACGCTTACTTCTGCATTCTTCGATAAATTTCCCTTTTTCGGTTATGGTAGCGGATCACTCAGTTTTGTATTCTCTGATCTGCAGGGCATAAAACAGTTTGCTCCCTGGCTCTCTTATGGCAAACTGCGTGCGTCTTATGCCACAACAGGTAAAGGTCCCTGGCGTCCTTACGTGATCGATTCACGTTTTGTGCCCTCTATTTATACCGGTGGTGGCTTTTACTATGATGTGACCGGCGGTAACTCCAAACTCAAACCAGAGTTTTCCCGCAACCTCGAACTGGGTGCCGAATTACAGTTCCTTAAAGGCCGCATCGGCCTTGACTTTGCCTGGTACCAGATTGAAAGTAAAGATCAGATCGTATCAAACCGTCTGAGCTATGGTACTGGTTTCGTTATTAAATATATCAATGGAGGTGTTGTTTCCAACAAAGGGGTTGAAATTCAGCTGAAGGCTAAACCCGTCATGAACAAAAACTTTGAATGGAATATCACTGCCAACTTCGACAGAAACCGTGGTATTATCAAGAAGATGCCAGCCGACCTGCCCTTCTACTATGATTCAGACACCTGGTTGTTTGGCAATATCCGCAGCCAGGTCAGCCCCGGTTCTTCTATTATGAATATGTCGAGCATAGTGCTGCGCAGAAACTCAAAAGGTGATCTGCTTATCAGCCCCACTACCGGCATGCCTGTAAAAGGTTCGGAATATGTGCCCGTTGGCGATCGTACCCCTGAATTTAAAATCGGTCTGATCAACAGTTTCACATTCTTCCAAAACTTCGACCTGTCTTTCAACCTGGATATTCGCAAAGGTGGAGACGTGTTCAATGGAAATGAAATGATGATGGTGCTGACCGGTGTAAGCAAACGTACGCTTGACCGCGAAAATCCCCGTGTTATCACAGGTGTGTTGTTGGATGGTCTGGAAGAAACCGACAACCCCACGCGCAATACCATTGCAGTGAATCCTTATTACAGAAACGATTTTTATTCTGCCGCTTACACAGAGGCCGATTTTGTTGAATCTGTAAACTGGCTTCGCCTTCGTGATGTTACACTAGGTTACACACTGCCTCAATCATTGCTTAGAAAACAAAAGCTTATCAAACAGGCATCCGTATTCGTAACAGGTACCGATCTGTTCCTGATCACTAACTATACCGGTATTGACCCCAACGTAAACGGAAACAATGCTTCACTGGGTGGAGTTGGTGGTATGGGTATTGACTATGGAGCCATTCCCACTGCACGGGCAATTAACATTGGCCTGAAAGTCGTTCTCTAATCAATTAAAAAAAAGTATTATGAAAAATAAATTCATTGCATCGATACTGGCAGCATCCCTCTTGGTGGGCTCCATTGGATGTAAGAAATTTTTGAATATCAACCAGGATCCGGCAAATCCGCAGAATCCATCTAACGGATCCATTTTCCCGGCTATGCTGGCCAGCATTCATCGTGGCGTTCAGTACGATGCACGTTATCTCGGAAAATATATCCAGTACTGGCTGAGCACCTCTGCCAATGACAACTATGACCGTCATGGCTGGACGGGAGCCAGTGATGCGAGCGGCGACATCTGGCGTCAAACCTACTATGGCCTTGGCAAAAACCTTGACTATATCATCAAACAGGGTATCGACAAAGGCGAATTGGACTATGCCGCAGCCGGTTATGCGTTAAAGGCTTATATGTTCCAGATCTGTGCCGACTATCATGGCGATATCATTTTCAGTCAGGCCTTTGACGAAACCCGTGCTTATTTTGACTATGATTCGCAGGATGCTACCTACCGTGGTGTTGACTCACTTTGCCGGCTGGCTATCTCTTATGCCGACCAGGCCATGAGTAAGAAAAACAACATGAGTACGTCTGATTTTGTATACGCAGGAAGCATGGCGAAATGGAAAAAATTCGCTTACGGTATACTTGCGGTACAATACAATAACCTCATCAATAAACCAGACTACAAACCCGACTCTGTGATCAAGTTTGCCAATCTGGCAATGGGTTCCGTTGATGATGATTTTGTGGTGCCTTTTGATGCTACAAAGAATGATAATACCAATTTCTTTGGTACTTATCGCAACAACATCGCCTCTTTCAAACAGAGCAATTACCTGGTAAAACTGCTGGATGGAACTACCCTTGGCAACAGAAACGGCAGCGTTGAGGGCTACTATCGTGACCCCCGCATGAAACATCTGCTTGTATGCTCAAATGACACAACCAATGGTAACGGCGGTTTCCGTGGCTTAGACCCTTCAGTAGGTGATCCTTACAACAGCCTCAATGCGCCCAGCAGTTATGCGGTGGGATCCACAAACTGGATCAATGCCCGCAAAAAAGTTCCTGTACTCTGGGGCGATAGCCTCTATGCCAATCCAAGTGCCAGCAGTTTCTCCACAGCTGCAGGAAAATACCTTTTCCACAACAAGGCTGTATTGCCAGTAATGACGTATGCGCAAATGCAGTTTATGGTAGCAGAAGCGGCTTTCAGAAAAGGTGAAAAAGCTACTGCTTATCAGGCCTACCTCAATGGTATAAACGGACATTTTGATTTCATCAACCGCAGCTATTCTGCCTTACGCGGCAATGCCAACCTGTTTACAGGCGCTGCCATATCTGCAACAGACCGGGCCAATTATCTGGCTGGCCCCAACGTAAAACAATCCGATGCAGCACTGACTCTTACCGATATAATGGGTCAGAAATACATCGCCCTGTTTGGATGGGGATGGGTCGAAACCTGGAATGACCTGCGCAAATACAGCTATAATGAAGTACTGGATGGCGATACCGGTGAACCGGTTTACAAAAACTTTGCCTATCCGGCCACATTTGCTGTAGACAACAACAATCTTCCCGTTCAGCGTGTACGTCCGCGTTACAATTCTGAATATGTCTGGAACATTGAAGCGCTTCGCAAAGTAGGTGCATTGAACTACGATTATCACACCTACAAGGTTTGGTTCAGTTTACCTTAACCCTAAAACATTTGTAACATGAAACTATTGTCGTATATAATGGCCCTGGGTGCAGTAGCCTCCATGGTGTCCTGTTCAAAAAATAAACTGCCTGTACCGCTTGAATTCGATCTGCAGGCAAAAGTTAAGATCAACTATGCCAGTGCATATGCCGGCAACCCCTCCGTTATGATGAAAGTAAACGGAGAAACGGTCATTACCGGTATCAAGTATGCCTATCCGTTTCCCGGCGGAGGGCTCAATACCCAGGGAGGCAGCCAACCCGACTACCTGAATATGGCAACAGGCAATACTACATTGAGCCTGAGTGTGCCTAATGTAGGCAAGTCCACTGATTCCATTCAGTTGTATTCAGGCTCGGTAACCCTGCCTGGCGCTGGTTACTATACTATACACGTGGCTGATACTATGGCCAACACTCAGATGCTGGTACTGGAAGAAAATACAGCAACGCCTGATTCGGGATTTTCCCGTTACAGATTTGTAAACCTGATCCCCAACCTTCCGGGATTGGATCTGTATTTCAATAATGTGAAAGTAGCCGACAACATTCCTTATATGAATGCCAGTGCCTCTTTCGATATAGCCTTCCCAACGGCATCTTCCTGGGCCATCAGACCGGCCGGTGCAGCACCCGGCTCAACCGCTCTCGCCACTTATGCCAATACATCGCCCAATCAGCGCGTGTTTACGGTGTTTGCCAGAGGATATAATGGTTCTACTGATGCCAACCGGAAACCAAACGTATCACTCTATTATGTCCGTTAATTTAAGTTAGATAGGTTTTCCATAAGCAGATGCCCCGGTTTACGGGGCATCTTTATTTTTATAAGGACGAGCATCCTTAGGCAAACCGACTTTATACTTTTAAACCTTTACACTTTTATACCTCACTAACCGCCACTTATGCGAAAAACACATAAGAAACAGCGATGGCTGTAATGATCCCCACCAGGTCGCCCAGCAGCATGGTGCCCACAGCATAGCGGGTATTTTTAATGCCCACAGCACCGAAGTATACAGCCACAATGTAGAAAGTAGTGTCGGCAGAACCGCGGAATACACTGGCCAGGTTGCCTACAAATGAATCCGCCCCATGCGTCTTAAGGCTATCGATCATCATAGCCCGCGCACCACTGCCACTCAATGGTTTGATTAAAGAGGTAGGTAATGCATCCACAATGCGTGTATCGCCGCCAAAAAAAGCAAACACCTGTTTGATACCATCCAGCACCAGGTCAAAAGCACCGCTATTGCGCAGGAGGCTGATTGCTACCAATAATCCCACGAGATAAGGAATAATACGCACAGCCGTTTCAAAACCGGCCTTGGCGCCTTCAATAAATGCATCAAAGATGTTGATTCGCTTATATACGCCTCCCAGTACTATCAGCAAAAGAATCAGCAGGATGATTCCATTGCTCAGGTTACTGGAAAATACCTGCACGCCATTTACATCGAGGGAATGAATATAACTGATGAGACCAGCTATCACAGCCATGATACCCACTACCCAAAGCACGATTACGGGTTGAAATACGCGGATTCCCTGTCTGATGGATACAATCAGCATTGCAGCCAGGGTTGCGGCAAAAGTTGCAATCATACAGGGTATGAAAATATTGGTGGGATGCTGCGAACCCAACAGTACCCGGTCTGCAATGATCGCGGTAGGAATAAGCGTAAGTCCCGATGCATGCAGACACAAAAACATGACCTGGGCATTGGAAGCTTTTTCCTTGTCAGGATTGAGCTCCTGCAGGCTCTGCATGGCTTTAATACCAAATGGGGTGGCCGCATTATCGAGCCCCATCAGATTGGCCGAAAAATTCATAACCATATGTCCCATGCTGGGATGATTGCGGGGTACTTCGGGAAATATTCGGGAGAAAAAAGGTCCGATGATCCTTGACAAAAAACGGATACCACCGGCCTGCTCGGCAATCGACATAAAGCCCATAAACAGGGCCAGGATACCTATGAGGCCGAGGCTGAGTGTAACCGCATCGCGGGCTGTTTCAAACAGGCCATTGGCCGGCAAAGTAGAAAACACCTTTACCTGCCCTGCCCCATTATTCACCACTTTTTCTTTTCCCCAGCTGGCGATGGATTGAGAAGCGAGTTGCTGCTGCACCGTCGCCGGCAGGCTGGCAGAATCTGCCATGCGTACCCGCAGGGTATCACCAGTCTTACCGGTTACCATCCGGTCCAGCAGTTTTTCCTGTCCGGGCGATACTATAAGGCGAATGCCTGCCGTAAGCAGTGCAATAATGATAAAAGCCGTCCATATCCTGCTTAATGCCATATTGCGAAGTTTGAGTAAGGCGGCTGATTAATAAGCGCTCCGGGCTTGTTTGTTAAGCACTTGCGCCCCTGATTGCAGCCGGCGTTTGAAGGTAATCTAAAGTTGCAAATAAGGCAAAGCGGGCGGCTATTTTCACTTATCTTTGCGCCCCTGAAATGGCCCCTTCGAAGGCTTTTTCACTTCCTAAAAGCAAAAACAGCACAATGGCATTACAAGCAGGTATCGTAGGCTTACCCAATGTGGGAAAATCCACCCTTTTCAACGCCGTCAGCAATAGTGCAAAGGCCCAGGCCAGCAATTATCGGTTCTGTACCATCGACCCCAACGTGGGACTGGTGGATGTACCCGATCCCCGCCTGACCAAACTGGCCGAACTGGTACAACCCAATCGAATTGTACCCACACAAATCGAAATTGTAGATATTGCCGGTCTGGTGCGTGGCGCCAGCAAAGGTGAAGGACTGGGTAATAAATTTCTGGCCAATATCCGCGAGGTAGATGCCATCATTCACGTGATCCGCTGTTTTGAAGATGAAAATATCCTGCGCGACGAAGGAGCTATCAATCCCGTAGGCGATAAGGAAATCATCGACACAGAACTGCAGCTGAAAGACCTGGATAGTGTAGAAAAGAAAATACAGAAAACAGAAAAACAGGCCCGCACTGATCCCAAGATGAAAGCCGAACTGGAAATACTGGTTCGCTGCAAAGAACATCTCGAAAAAGGAAAAAGCATTCGTGAACTGGGACTATCCAAAGAAGAAAAGGTAGCTATTGCCGACCTGTTCCTGCTCACCGATAAGCCCGTACTCTATGTAGCCAACGTAGATGAAGGCTCCATGCATACCGGCAACAAATTTTCAGAAGCCCTGAAGGCTGCTGTACAGGCAGAGAATGCCGAAGTCATCATCATGAACAATACCATTGAAGCACAGATTGCCGAAATGGACAATGCAGATGACCGCCAGCTTTTCATGGAAGAATATAAAATGACTGAGCCTGCCCTCGACCGGCTGATCCATTCCGCCTACCGCCTGCTGCGCCTCTATACCTATTTCACTGCGGGTGTACAGGAAGTACGTGCCTGGACCATACAGGAAGGCTGGAAAGCTCCGCAAGCTGCCAGTGTAATCCACACCGACTTTGAAAAAGGCTTTATCAAAGCCGAGGTAATAGCCTACGACGATTTTGTGAAATATGGCTCAGAAGCCGCCTGCCGCGAAGCCGGCAAACTGCGTATAGAAGGAAAGGAATATATCGTAAAGGATGGCGATGTAATGCACTTCCGCTTCAACGTATAGGATTTCTCAGAACAGCGCTGTAATGGCTGCACGGCCAATATGCACGGTACGTGCTGAGGCGGGCTTACGACCATCATATTGAAAATTTAACTCCAGGTTGTTGAGCAACCGTTTGGTAAGTGTAAGCGACCAGAGCATATTCTTACCCGGCAACAGACCATCGAGCATGGTATAACTTACCGTAGTAGTTGCCGCACCGGTGGCTGAGTTGAACTTGATATTATTGAAGGTAAACTTGCCGGTAATAGAGCTGTTCTGCAGTACATTGTATTTAGTCTCGAGATTAATGGCATGAGATCTTGCATTCTCTCCGCCATATTGCTGTTTATTTTCCTTTTTTTCCAGCTTATACCCGGTAGATACACGTATAGTCGTTCCTTTTATCCAGGAAAAAACAGGTTCAATACTGTTGATGGCCAGATCATAATTGCGGTTATCAAACTGGGCATTGGGAGTAGACAGGGAATTGCTGCCATGACGCCCGTTGAGATTAAAGGTGAGTGAACGACTGAAATTGACCCGTAGTTTGGCGGTCCAGTCGATCAATTCGCGGCTTTCATAACCATAGGTGAGCAGCGACTTACCATTGTTGCGCAGATTACTGAAATCAATCCCCCACTTACTGCTGAAACGATTAAATGAAAGTGTATTTACAAAAACGGCCGACAGCGTCACGAGTGCAGTATCATTGGCATTGTACTTAAAAGGATCAAATTCGAATTTTCCTGCAGACACCGATTTGCGACTGGTTTGCAGTGATGAGGTAAGGTTAAAGCGTGCTACAAACCGACCCATACTGTTGGCTTTGGCAGCACCAAGCAGTGACCGTGGATTGATACCAACGCTATAGTTGAATGTAATATAATTGGCTTTTACAAACTCGTTGCTGGGCGTGAGTATACGTATAAACTTAGCCTGATCGGGAAAAGCAGCCAGTTCAAACTCATTGAGCTGCTGTACTCCATCGCTATTGTAATCAATCCAGGCATACTGGCCGGTGCCTGCTGGCACTTCGAGATAAGCCAGATCGCGGCGTTGCTCCTGCCCCGCCCCGACTTCATACAGGAAATTGCCTGTCAGAAAACCCTTCCATTCGTTCATCATATATTCTGCACGACCCAGAATCGTTTCTTCTGCATCCTGTCTTGATACCAGCGGATTTAAAACCTGCAGCTTGCGGAAAGTAGTATTTACAATAAGTTGACGCTGGGCGTTCGACAATAGTTCTGCCTGCAGGTTGAGGTTCAGGCTGCGGTCTCCTTTCAGGAAACTCTTTCCATAGGCATACTTATCTGTACGTGTAAAAAAGGTGACACCATAACGGTTCCGTTTGGCTTCATCCGAACGGAGGTATACCGAATAGCTGTCAAAATAAAAAGCGGATGCAGTCAGTGTATCCGTTGATTTATCGCGAACCTTGTTTCCTTCCAGCGCATAACGTACACCCATGCGCCAGTTGCCCAGGCTTTTCAACTGTTTACTGAGATCCAGCGTGGGGCGCACAAACTGCCCCTTATCGATTGTGGTATTAAACTGGGTTAAGACCAGTTCATTGGCAAACTGCCAGCCTTTCCAGTCAACCCGGTGTGTAATAGCATTCTGAAAACCTTTATAATCATTTCCCCGCTGATAATTGGTAAACTTATACTGCACACTGTGCTGCCGTTTGTCTTTTAATGCCACAGTAGCGCGCAGGATATTTTCGTCCTGCTGCTGCACCACCAGTGGCAGGCCCCAGTCGCGCGAAAATTCTACAGAGCGTAAACGCTCCAGCGGTCGAAACTTTCGTTGCACAAATTCATAATCAAGGCCTGTCTGCAACTCCAGTTTGCCGGCCTGCCGCAACAGCCGGGTATTTGTTACCTGCAGCTTACCGGCAAACCCTTTATCATCACCATTATCTATTTTGGAAAATGTATTTGCATCGTAGTTACTCATGGCAACTTCGGCCTTGATGAGCGTGCCTTTATCAACCTGGTAGTCTGCCCCGAGATTGATCATCTGCTGTGTCTTTGGTGTGACCAGTATAGTAACAGGTTCATAATCGCCCTGTTTTACGCCCCCTACGGGAGCCACATAACGAAACACCTTTCCGTTGGCGCCATTGTAGTCGGTCACATAGTTACCATTACCCGAGCCGACCACGGCAAAGGAAAGATTGTATTTGGCCACATTAGGATCAGTACTGTATTGATAAAATGAATCCAGTACCGGCCCGGTTGTGATATATATTTTTTCGTAAAGAATTTTTCCTGCAGCAAATGTATCCACCACGGCAGAGGGATAAAAAGCCCGTTGAATACTGTCGCCCAGTCCGGCAAGAAATTGTTTCTGCCGGTCATCGAGTGTCTGGTTGATCTGCGAATTGCGGGAATCGCTATTGGTAAACGCTCCTATTCTTAGTTTTAATTTTTCACCAAAACCAAATTCCTGGCTGGCATAAAAATTTGCATTGAGGTAATTGCGGTCTGCATATTCAAACTCTATCTGAATACGGCTGTCCTTGGTGATCATACGCCGCGGTGTAAACGTGACTTCAGCTGTATTGTAATTGATCACGTAGTCCTGGTCTTCGCCGCGCTGCAGCAACTGTCCGTCTACAAATACCCGCTCGGTATTGGCCAGCACAATAAAGAAAGCTTCATTGTTGGCGCCTGTAAGCCGGTAAGGTCCCTGGTTTCCCTCGAGACCCTGGAATACATTGCGGGTAAATTTACCTTTGGCTATCGAGCCACTTACCAGTGTATTGGAGCTGACGTGCGGGCCCAGGTTGTTGCGTGTCTGAAATGAAATACCCTGCAGGCGTTTATAGAAGTTGAGGAAATAGCTTTGATTCTGACGAATGTCAATATCGCCCAGGTTGAGTTGCCAGTTCTTTTTACTGAACCGCAGATATACCTGGTCAAATTCATTGAGCTGCTGTGTGGTGCCATCGGGCTGAATGGGAATATTATTATCCGTAATAGCGGCCTGTACTTCGATGCTATCACCCAGCAAACCACTCAACTGCAGGTTAAGTGTGGAGTTGAGTACCGCATCCTGGCTGTTGCCAAATGATATCTGTCGTCCAAAACTGCCCTCTGCTCTTATGTTACCAAAGTTGAAAATTCCTTTTTGCGCATCGCTCAATTCATTGTTGAATTCATAAGGTGTGAGCGCCATGTTGTTGCTGATGCTATCAAATTTCATCCGCTGTACACTGGGATTAAGCCGGTAGCCGAAGCTGCGCCAGGAAATATGTACACTGTCTGTAGCCGGTTTTTTGAGCCAGATAAGCCAGGCATTCACCGGATCGAGGCGGTAATCGGTGGCGGATACGCCCTGTACAAGCAATGATTTGGGAATTACGCTGCTGCTATCGAGTACCAGGGTATCGCCCTGGATGGCAAACTGGCGCGAGCGGAAATTGGACCCAATCTGGGCCTGAGCCTGACCGGCCAGCAGGCAGCTGGCCAGGAATACCAATATTCCACGTAAAACACTCAATAGCAGTGAGTTTATTCTCAAAATCGTAAAATTCGTTCTTTTTATTGCGCAAAGCGACAGGACAACGTAAAAACTCACATTTTAGAAGGATTAAAGGGAAATGTGCTGATGTGCTAATGTGCTGATGTGCTAATGTGCTAATGGGATTTGGCGATGGAGAGTATGACTGTCCACTATCCACTGTCAACTGTTAACTGTTAACTGTCAACTGTCAACTGTCAACTGTCCAAACAGCCCCCGGGCACAGAGCGCTATGCCATTGCTCCTGCATAGCAATGGCGGAAGGATAAAAATGAAGAAGCCCTGTGGAGTGTATCCATCAGGGCTTCATATGCATTCTGACCGACCGGCTTATTTGTTGGATGAAAGCAGTCCGGCCAGTGTAAATTCTGAATTAAGACGGGCGATATTCGTAATTGAGATTTCTTTGGGACAAACAGCCTCGCAGGCACCGGTATTGGTACAGGAGCCAAAACCTTCTTTATCCATTTGTGCCACCATGTTGAGCGCACGGGTTCTGCGCTCAGGTGCTCCCTGCGGCAACAGGGCCAGGTGAGATACCTTGGCAGATACAAACAATAACGCTGATGAATTTTTGCAGGCGGCCACGCAGGCGCCACAGCCAATACAGGCAGCAGCGGCAAAAGCCATATCAGCTTTCTCTTTTTCTACGGGAATGGCGTTGGCATCAACAGGGCTGCCGGTATTTACAGAAATATAACCACCCGCCTGGATGATCCGGTCAAAAGCAGAACGGTCTACAGTGAGATCTTTGATAACCGGAAATGCATTGGCACGCCAGGGCTCCACCACAATGGTATCGCCATCTTTGAATGCACGCATATGCAACTGGCAGGTCGTATTGGCTTCCCAGGGACCATGCGGACGACCATTGATATACATCGAGCACATACCGCAGATACCTTCGCGGCAGTCGTGATCAAATGCAATAGGTTCTTTTCCTTCATGGATCAGCTCTTCATTGAGCACGTCAAACATTTCCAGAAATGACATTTCGGAAGAAATGTTGCGCACCTGATACGTTTCAAAGCTGCCTTGTGAGGTAGCATTTTTCTGGCGCCAGACCTTCAGGGTCAGATTCATTGTATAATGTTCCATATACTTTTATTTACCCAGTGCATGTCTCTGACATGCACTTATTAATATAATCCATCATGGTATGTCTGAGACATACCATGGTTTTTTTATTTATAACTCCGTTGTGTAGGCTTGGCCACTTCAAACTCCAGGTTTTCTTTATGAAGTTCCCAGTTGCTTTCACCTTTGAATTCCCAGGCAGCTGCATACATATACTGGCTATCGTCGCGTTTGGCCTCGCCTTCTTCTGTCTGGCTTTCTTCGCGGAAGTGGCCGCCACAGCTCTCATTGCGGTTAAGCGCATCGAGACACATGAGCTCACCCAGTTCAATAAAATCTGCCACACGACCGGCTTTATCGAGTTCGGGATTCATCTCGGCGATTTCGCCAGGTATGCGTACATCTGACCAGAATTCTTTGCGCAGTGCGCGAATTTCCTGAATAGCTTCCTGCAGTCCCTGTGCATTACGCGCCATACCGCATTTCTCCCACATGATCTTACCAAGGCGTTTGTGGAAGCTTTCCACGCTTTGTTTACCCTTGATGCTCATGAGTGTATTGATACGATCGCTTACAGCTTTTTCTGCTGCTTCAAATGCTTCGTGATTAGTTGGGATAGGTTTGGTGGCAATATCATCGGCCAGGTAGTTGCCGATAGTATAAGGAATCACAAAGTAACCATCTGCCAGGCCCTGCATGAGCGCAGAGGCACCCAGGCGGTTGGCACCATGATCGCTGAAGTTGGCCTCACCCAGTGCATACAGCCCTTTCACAGTCGTCATCAATTCATAATCCACCCACAGGCCGCCCATGGTATAGTGTACAGCGGGATAAATGCGCATGGGCACTTCGTAAGGATTTTCGCCAGTGATCTTTTCATACATGTCAAAGAGGTTGCCATATTCTTCTTTTACTACCTCTTTACCCAGGCGAACCAGTGTGGCTTCATCGGGGTTATGAATACCCAGTTTATTGGCTTCTGCACGACCATATTTGTTGATGAGGTTGAAGCGGAAGTCGAGATAAACTGCCTGTTTGGTAGTACCTACCCCATAACCGGCATCGCAACGTTCTTTGGCGGCACGCGAGGCCACATCGCGTGGTACCAGGTTGCCGAAGGCAGGATACCTTCTTTCGAGGTAGTAATCGCGTTCTTCTTCGGGAATATCGTTTGGTTTACGCGGATCATTCTTTTGTTTGGGAACCCAGATACGGCCGTCATTCCGGAGTGACTCAGACATAAGCGTAAGCTTACTCTGATGGTCACCTGATACAGGAATGCAGGTAGGGTGAATCTGCGTGAAACAGGGGTTTCCAAAATAAGCACCTTGCTTATGTGCTTTCCAGGCAGCTGTTACGTTGCTGCCCATGGCATTGGTAGAAAGATAAAATACGTTGCCATAACCGCCGGAGCAGAGCAGTACAGCATGACCAAAGTGGCGCTCCAGTTTCCCGGTCACCAGATTGCGTGCAATGATGCCACGCGCTTTACCATCTATGATAACCACTTCCAGCATTTCATGCCGGCTGTATACCTGCACATTACCGAGTGCCTCCTGGCGTTCGAGTGCCTGATAAGCTCCTATCAGCAATTGCTGACCGGTTTGTCCGGCCGCATAGAAAGTACGTTTAACCTGCGTACCGCCAAAAGAACGGTTATTGAGCAGACCACCATATTCGCGTGCAAAAGGCACACCCTGTGCCACACACTGATCAATAATATTTACACTTACTTCGGCCAGGCGGTGTACGTTGCCTTCACGTGCGCGGTAGTCGCCCCCCTTGATTGTATCATAAAAAAGACGGAATACAGAGTCGCCGTCATTCTGGTAGTTTTTGGCCGCATTGATACCACCCTGCGCTGCAATGGAGTGCGCGCGGCGGGGAGAATCCTGAAAGCAAAAAGCTTTTACCTTATATCCCAGTTCACCCAGTGAGGCAGCGGCAGAAGCACCTGCCAGACCTGTACCCACTACAATTATTTCCAGTTTACGCTTATTGGCGGGGTTTACCAGCTTGCAATGTCCTTTATAGTAGGTCCACTTTTCTTCTAACGGTCCTGCAGGAATTTTTGAATCAAGCATACAGCAAAAATTAATTGAATATTCGTGGATTCTCGTTTGTGGTTTGTTCTGTACATGCCGGGGCTTAAACCCAACCGGCATAAAAACTGATTGGCATCATGGCAAAAGCCAGCGGCACTATGATGGAAAAGCCGGTACCCAGTGCACTGATCATTCCAATATATTTATGATTGGTAAGACCCAGGGTGCGGAAAGCACTCTGAAAGCCGTGCAGCAGGTGCCAGGCCAGCGATATACAACCCAGTACATAAAGGATTACAACCAGCAGGTTGCCCTCAAATACTTTTACCATCTCCGAAAACAGATCATGGTGATTGGGGTTATATGCAGCTTCCGGTAAACCAGTAATACGTGAAGGCACCCAGAAGTGTGCAATATGCATAATCAGGAAAAGCAGGATAAGCGTACCCAGCAGACCCATACTGCGGCTGTACCATTTGCTGCCTTTATTGCCCATAGCTACTGCATAGCCCTGCTTACGTTTGGCTCTGTTCTGGAATTCCAGCGCAAAACCCTGAATAATGTGCAATAAAAAACCCGCAAAAAGTCCTATTTCAAGGATGCGGGGTACAACATTGGCTCCCATGAAATGAGCGGCTTTATTAAACATCTCGCCCCCATCATTGGCCCATATACAGGCATTCAGACCTACGTGAACAATCAAAAAGAGGATCAGGAAAATGCCCGTGAGACTCATTACCAGCTTTTTGCCAATCGAAGAAGTGAAGAATTCAGACCATTTCATAAGCGTAAAAAGAAGGTGACAAATTTTTGCAAAAATAACATCGGATGACCAAAGAATGACAAAAACTTTTTTTACTTAAAAAATTAAATAAAAAAATCAGCCATGCAGGCGTCCCATCTGCTCTGCATCGATTTTGCGGAACAGGTGAATGGGTTTATATACACGCCAGTTGTCCAGTTCCTGCAGCTCAATAAACCGGTTTAACCTGGCTTGTTTAAACTCATACTGCGTTTGTGAGGGCATATTTAAACAAACCAACCAGCCATTTTCATCCGTTACTTCTTCAAACAATTCTTCGTAATAATCTGCATCGCCACTATGGAAATTGAGGACATTCTCCGCTATGAGGATAAACTTATAAATTTTTTCATCCATAAATTTTTCCAGCACCTCCCGCTTCAATTCCATAATATCATTTTCCACTGCATCGTTCCACTCTCCTATCAGTTCTATTACCGCATACCCTTCTTCATAATCGGCCATGAGCACTTTGAGGTAAAGCGTGCGGCTGCCGAAGTCATCCCATTGCGGATGGATATAAAAATTGTATACAGTTTGAGAATATTCAAACTCGGAATAGACTCTTCCGAAAAAAGGGGAACGCACATCTTCTTCACTTGTATAAATATGCCTCCAGTTGTAATATGGTTCAATATCGTGCATAGGATCGGCTGCAAAGATAACCCAAACAAGAGAAAGGTAAAAGGTGAAGGGTTAAAGGTGAAGGGTTGAAGGTAAAATCAATTTTATTTCTGTCCTGAGACCGGTACTCATTACCCTCTACCCTCCACCCTCCACCTTCTACCTTAGTCAAGTAAATATCCCTTTAACTCTTCATAGTCGGGCTCAATGGCCAGGGTCTGTTTCGGCTGCTGCATGAGTTGCTCCAGTGATGCCGGTATTTCCTGTTCTTTCTGTAAAGCCAGTTGCACGGCTTCGGGAGAAAGGTAAAAGGTGAAGGGTTGAAGGTAAAATCAAATTTATTTCTGTCCTGAGACCGGTACTCATTACCCTCTACCCTCTACCCTCCACCTTCTACCTTCTACCTTCTACCTTCTACCTTAATCAAGTAATTATCCCTTTAACTCTTCATAGTCGGGCTCAATGGCCCGGGCCTGTTTCGGCTGCTGCATGAGTTGCTCCAAAGCCGCCGGTATTTCCTGTTCTTTCTGTAAAGCCCGTTGCACGGCTTCGGGAAAAAGGTAAAAGGTGAAGGGTTGAAGGTAAAATCAATTTTATTTCTGTCCTGAGACCGGTACTCATTACCCTCTACCCTCCACCCTCCACCTTCTACCTTAATCAAGTAAATATCCCTTTAACTCTTCATAGTCGGGCTCAATGGCCCGGGCCTGTTTCGGCTGCTGCATGAGTTGCTCCAAAGCCGCCGGTATTTCCTGTTCTTTCTGTAAAGCCCGTTGCACAGCTTCGGGAAATTTGACCGGATGAGCCGTCTCAAGAAAAATACCATGAAGACCGGGATGCGCCTGCAGATAACGCTCCAGTGCCAGGTAACCTACTGCGCCATGCGGATCGGCCAGATACCCGCTTTCGTTGTATATCCGCTGTATTGCAAGCAGTGTTTCTTCATCGGTGATGGTAGCAGCAGAAAGCCGCTGCTTCAGATCACTTATACTATGCCCAAACAGTTCAAGTATCCGCACAAAATTGCTGGGATTACCCACATCCATGGCATTGCTGAGTGTAGGCACCGCAGTCCTTGGCTGCCACTCACTGCCACGGAGGTATGAACTCACCACATCATTGACATTGCAGGCAGCGATAAAATGCTGTACAGGAAGGCCCGATTGCATAGCCAGCAGTCCGGCACAGATATTACCAAAATTGCCGCTCGGCACAGCAATTACCGGGGGAAACTCGTACTCCCATTGCCGCAAAGCCAGAAAATAGTAAAACTGCTGCGGCAGCCAGCGGGCAACATTGATTGAATTGGCGGAAGTAAGAAAACGTTTCTCCGCTACCTGATCATCGGTAAATGCCTCCTTTACCATTCGCTGGCAATCGTCGAATGTGCCTTTTACTTCAAGGGCCTGAATATTATGTCCGAGTGTGGTCAGCTGCTTTTCCTGAACGGGACTTACTTTTCCTGACGGGTAGAGAATGATCACTTCGATGCCGGGTACTTTATAAAAGCCATGTGCTACGGCACCACCAGTATCGCCCGATGTTGCCACCAGCACAGTCACCTTGCGGGTTTCATTACGCAGAAAATACCCCAGGCAGCGACTCATAAAGCGTGCGCCCACATCTTTAAATGCCAGCGTTGGGCCATGAAACAATTCCAGTGCTGCAATATGTTCGTTCACGTTTACCAGCGGTATCGGAAAGCTGAGTGTTTCTGCTACGATACGACGCAACTCATGTGCAGGAATGGTATCACCTACATAAGGCCTGATCACTTCATAGGCAATGCCGGCTTCATCCAGTTGTTTCAGATTTTGCAGTACGGCTGCCTGTACTGCAGGAATGGTTTCGGGAAAATAAAGTCCTTTGTCCGGAGCCTGTCCCTGAATAGCAGCTTCGCGGAAATCAACAATCGGCGATTGCCTGTTGGTACTGAAATATTTCACCTGGTCAAATAATTTAAATCGATTGGAATAAAAATGTCTTACGCAAGGGTTGCCCCTGTTTTATTGATAGTAGTCACATAGGTATGATGATCGATGCCGATACGTGTATAGACTTCTTGCATGACAGCTGCCACAGCGTGCGCGGTGGATTCATCGCGGCTGAGCATGAAAATAGAGGGTCCTGAACCGGAGATTCCCCCGCCCAGCGCACCCGCCTGCCGGCATCTCATTTTTACTTCATCAAAACCCGGAATAAGAATGCTGCGTACCGGCTCAATGATCACATCTTCGAGTGAGCGGCCTATGAGATCAAGGTCATTTTTCAGAAAGCCGGTCACCAGCCCTGCTATGTTTCCCCATTGCCGGATGGCATCTTTCAACAAAACCTGCTGCCGCAGTATCTGGCGTGCATCGGAAGTACGCACTTCAATTTGCGGATGCACGACGGTTACATACAGATCGGGCGCTGGTATAGCAATGATATCGAGCGGATGAATAGACCGGATGAGGCTAACCCCTCCCAGAAGGCACGGGGCTATATTATCAGCATGCTTGACACCCGAAGCCAGTTTTTCTCCCTGCATGGCTAACTGAACCAACTCATCCTGTGTAAAAGGATGGCCCAGTAAATGCTGTGCGCCGATGGCTGCTCCAGCGGCACTTGCAGCACTGGAGCCAATACCACTCCCGGGTTTGATCCGTTTTTCGATCCATACTTCAATGCCATGACGGCTGCCAGCTTTTTCCAGAGCTGCCAGCAATACCACTCCCGCCACATTTTGTTCGGGTGCAGTAGGCAGATTATAAGCATCTCTGTTGTGAATGACCACACCTGGCTCTTCCCGCAATCTGAATTCCATTACATCGCACGGCTCATTGAGCGCCAGCCCCAGGATGTCGAAACCACAAACCAGGTTAGCCACCGTACCGGGTGCATGAATGGTGATTGTATTTTCCATTTTATTTTTTTGCCGCCTCAATAGCGGAATTAGCAATTACATTTTCTCTCCGCCGCCCCGCCAGCATGGCGGGGCTACACTTTAAACCTTTAAACTTTTAAACTCTTTACACCCCTCTGAGTATATCTGCAAATACCCCACTCGCCGTCACCGCTGCCCCTGCCCCTGCTCCTTTCACCACCAGCGGCTGCTCGGGATAGCGGTCGGTATAAAACAATACGATATTGTCTTTGCCATACAGGTGATACAGGTTATGTGCCGGATCGATATGCTGCAGCCCCACACTTGCTTTGCCGTCGCGGAAGGAAGCCACAAACTTCAGTTTACATCCGGCCGCACCGGCCTCTTTCAGCAATGACGCGAAATGCGCTTCTTCGGTAGCCATGGAGGTATAAAAATCCGCTACTGAGCCCTGCATACAGGAAGCAGGCATAAAGGATTTGTTTTCGATATCCTCCATTTCCAGCCGCTGTCCGCTTTCACGGGCCAGGATCATGATTTTGCGCATTACATCGGTACCGCTGAGGTCGAGACGCGGATCGGGTTCGGTATAGCCTTCTTCCTGGGCCTGGCGCACTACATCGGCAAACGGGCGACTGCCGTCGTAGTTGTTGAAAACAAAATTGAGTGTACCACTCAGGACAGCATCGATACGATGTACGCGGTCGCCGCTACGCAGCAGATCGTTGAGCGTGGCAATGATGGGCAAACCTGCGCCTACATTGGTTTCAAACAGGAAGCGGCAGTTATATTCACCGGCCAGATCCTTTAATCGTTTATAATTGTCGAATGCCGAAGATGCGGCTATCTTATTGCAGGCTACTACCGAAATACTTTTCTGCAAAAGGGATGGATAGATAGCTGCCACATTTTCGCTGGCTGTAACGTCAACAAAAATGGAGTTGCGCAGGTTGCGGTTAATAGCGGTTTCTACAAATGCCCGCAGATCTGCCGGCTGACCTTTACCGAGCTGCTCTTTCCAGGCACCGGTATCAATACCCTCTTCACTGAAAGCCATCTGGCGGCTGTTGCAAAGTCCGATTACGCGCAGTTGCAGACGCAATTGTTGTTGCAGATAAGCCTGTTGCTGGTGTATTTGCTCCAATAGTTTTGCACCTACATTACCCGTACCTACAATAAAGAGATTGACCTGCCTGTAAGTAGTTTCAAAAAACTCTTCATGCAGTACATTGATGGCCTTGCGCACGTCTTTTGTACTGATCACAGCCGAGATATTTTTTTCGGAAGACCCCTGTGCAATAGCGCGGATATTAACGCCATTACGACCCATGGCACTAAACATGCGGCCGCTGATACCGGGATGGCTCTTCATATTTTCGCCCACCAGTGCCGCAATTGACAGATCTGTTTCGATTTGCAGGGGCTCTACTTTATGCAAAGTGATCTCATTGGCAAAAGCAGCATCCACAGCTGTTTTGGCACGCGATGCAGCCGCTGCATCCACCGCCACACAGATCGAGTGCTCGGATGAACTTTGTGTAATCAGGATAACGTTGATACGCTCATTGCTCAGTGCCTCAAACAATCTTTTAGAGAAACCCGGAATTCCAATCATACCACTTCCCTCGAGACTGATGAGCGCTATATTGTTAATGCTGGATATGCCGCGCACGATATTGCCGTTTCGTTTTACCGAAGCTTCTATCAGCGTGCCTTCATCCTGCGGCGCAAAGGTATTTTTGATCCATACCGGTATGCCTTTTCCCATCACCGGCTGAATAGTTGGCGGATAGATGACCTTGGCACCGAAATGTGATAACTCCATTGCTTCCTGGTAAGAAATATGTGGAATGATGCGCGCATTGGGTGTGAGACGCGGATCGGCCGTCATCATACCACTTACATCTGTCCATATCTCCAGCACAGAAGCCTGCACTGCTGCAGCAATGATAGCGGCTGTATAATCAGAACCTCCGCGACCCAGTGTGGTGGTAATGCCCTGCCGGTCGGCAGCAATAAAACCTGGCACCAGGAATAAGGGGGCGTCTGAATCGGCAAAACATTGCTGCAGGTTGGCTTGTGTAGCCGGCATGTCGACCTGCGCAGCTGTAAACTGCGAATCGGTTACAATGAGGCGGCGGGCATCCAGCCAGGTGTTATTCAATCCCCTTGTTTGCAGCGCTGCTGAAATGATCTGCGAGGAAAGCCATTCACCATAGCTGGCAATCCGGTCCTTACTGCGTGAAGTAAGTTCCCCCAGCAGAAATATACCATTGCAAAGATCTTCCAGGTCGTTGCAGGTTTTCTTTACCAGGCTCAGCAACTGGCTTTGCTGTGCTACCGGTATCAATTGTTTTACCGTATCGAGATGCCGCTGTTCTACCAGCGCGAGTTTTTCTTTATAGGATTCCTGTCCTTCGGAAGCCAACTGACCGGCCTGCAGCAACAGGTCCGTTACTCCACCCAGCGCCGATACCACTACTACTGTACGTTCTTTTTGTGCTGCATTACTGACAACGGCAGCTACTTTTCCTATATTTTCCGCATTGGCAACAGATGTACCGCCAAATTTTAAAACCTGCATGAACTATATGTTGATTAAGATGAAAAAGTGATGTATGAAAAATATCCGCTCTCCTGTTTGAGGCGGCATCCGGCAAGGGAGCCCATGGTATAATATGGAAAATGACAACCCTTAACGGGTTGTAATAATGGTGGTGGTAATGGTAATAGCAGCAAACCCGGCCGGGGATGACTGGGTATTGATAGCTGTATTATATATAAACTGATTTACCACTTTTGTAATGAACGTGGCACAATATACAATCAAAAACTGAACTATAAAATTATTTGTCTACCGATTCGGTAGCTTTTTTGACACTGCCATATTTTAATAACAGTTGTTTGGCTTTTTCGTAATCATCGAGACGCAGGCGTTCCATCAGCATTTTGGTACCGCGGTCAACCAGTTTCTCATTAGTAAGCTGCATGTTTACCATCTTATTATCTTCTACCCGCCCCAGCTGAATCATGGCAGATGTGGAGATCATGTTTAGCACCAGTTTCTGTGCAGTACCGCTTTTCATACGGGTGCTGCCGGTCACAAATTCGGGGCCCACTACTACTTCGATGGGAAAGTCTGCGGCTGCACTGATGGGTGAATCAGGATTGCAGGAAATGCTGCCCGTAACAATACCGCGTTTGCGGCATTCTTCCAGTGCGCCGATAACATAAGGAGTGGTGCCACTAGCCGCAATACCAATGACCACATCGCGGTCAGAAACATTGTGCTGCTGCAGGTCATTCCATCCTTTTGTTTTATCATCTTCTGCATTTTCTACGGCCATGGTAATGGCTTTATCACCACCGGCTATTACCGCTACCACCAGGCCATAAGGTACACCATAGGTAGGCGGACATTCACTGGCATCGACCACCGCCAGTCTGCCACTGGTACCGGCGCCGATATAAAAGAGACGGCCACCCATGAGCATTTTATCGCTCACAGCCTCTACCAGTTTTTCTATCTGGGGAATTGCTTTCTGAACAGCGGAAGGAACAACCTGATCTTCTTTATTGATATTAGTAAGCAATTCAGCAATACTCATCTTTTCGAGGTGGTGGTACTGACTGCTTTGCTCTGTAATTTTCTCAAATGCCATACTTCAAATTACTTTAACTATGATAGTCTATCAGACCGCTCATAGGTTTCTTTAAGACCCTGCCCAGCTGAAATTCGTAGCTGTTACACAATTGTTGCAGCACATCTTTGAATCCATAGGCCACACTGCCGGCAAAATGCACAGGCAGTCGCCAAATTTCGTTGTATTTACACAAATGATTGAAGAAAAAATCATTTAATCCGTCTTCAATAATATTTTCGATCATATAATGACCGCGGTTTTCTGCAAGGAAACGGGCAAAGCCCGCGAGATAACGGTTAGGCAGTGGTTTTTTATATACATTTTCCAGGATCTCAGGACCATTGGTCATATACGTAAGATCAAAGCGACCGCGCAACTCATCGTCAAAAGTACCATAGAGATAATACTGTAATACTTTTTTGCCCAGGTATGCTCCACTGCCTTCATCGCCCAGCACATAACCCAGGCCGGGGCTGTTTTTAACAATGCGGCTACCATTATAATAACAGGAATTGGAACCGGTGCCCAGGATGCAGGCTACCCCTTTCTCATGACCACAGAGTGCGCGTGCAGCCGCCAGCAAATCGTGGGTTACGGCCACCCGGGCTCCGGGCAGCACTTTACGGATCGCTTTCTGAACCAGCCGGGCATTATCCGGATTGGCACAGCCGGTACCGTAATAATGTACTGCACTGATGCTGGCATTACCCAATTTGGGAAGCAGTTCCTTTTTCAGCAAGTCCGCAATTTGTTCGGCATTGAGAAAATACGGACTGATACCCTGCGTGGTAATAGTTTTGTTTTTGGCCAGGCCTGTAAGGCACCATTCTGCCTTCGTAGCGCCGGCATCTGCTATTAATTGAATCTGGGGCATGTGTTTGTAAACTTTAAAAAGGCAGGTCAACCTTTATCAACCATTGCCTGTTGTAAACTTGCCGCTCATCTAAAACAAAGATTTTCAACTACGCTTAATAGGAGTACTCACTCATTAAGAGTAAACTTTTCTCTATTTTGCGGCAAATTAGCGTAAAGATAGATGATGGGAAATAAAAAACTACAGGTTTGGTTACCGCTGCTCTTTTCGATTGTTATGATTGTGGGCATGGTCTTCGGCTATAAGCTGGGAGGCGGTAAAGAGTTTTTCAGGAGTAACCGGCAGACTCCCTTACAGGAAGCGCTTGACCTGATCAGGTTGCGTTATGTAGATAAAGTCAATACAGATTCGCTCCAGGCCGGCGCCATCCAGGAAATGATGAGCCAACTCGATCCGCATTCCGTTTATTTTCCGCCGGTAGAGCTGAAAGAAGCTAACGAAGACCTGGCTGGCAACTTTGATGGTATCGGCGTTGAATACAATATTTTCAATGACACTGTCAATATCATGTATGTGATGCCTGGCGGTCCGAGCGACCGTGCCGGCCTCCTGATTGGAGATAAGATACTGGCAGTGAATGACTCATCACTAACAGGGCCCGCTGTAACCTCAGCCCGCATCAAAGAATATATCCGGGGGGAACGCGGTTCTTCGGCCCTGCTGACCATTCAGCGCGGACAGGACATCAAAAAGATCAGTGTAGCCCGCGGCAGTATACCTGTACCGTCTATCCATGCCGCTTACATGATCACTCCCACTACCGGTTATATCAAACTCAGCAAATTCACCCAAAACAGCTACGAAGAGTTCATGCAGGCGATGGAGCAATTGCTCAAGCAGGGCATGAAGGAGCTGATCTATGACCTGCGTGGCAATGGCGGTGGTTTCATGAACGAAGCCTATGATATGGCCGATGAATTTCTGAGCGGCGATAAGCTGGTCGTATACACAGAAGGCGCCAACAGCCGCAAGGAGGAATTCCGCTGCAAGCGTCCCGGTCTTTTTGAAGAAGGCAAACTGGTTGTGCTGATAGATGAACTGTCTGCCAGTGCCAGCGAAGTGCTGGCCGGTGCCCTGCAGGATTGGGACCGTGCCGAGATCATTGGCCGCCGCAGCTTTGGTAAGGGGCTGGTACAATTACAGTTTGGCCTTACCGATGGATCGGCCATCCGTCTTACTACTGCCCGGTATTATACTCCACTCGGGCGTAGCATTCAACGCCCCTACGATAAAGGCAAAAAAGTGTATATGGATGAGATCTGGGAGCGTTATTCCAACGGAGAAGTACTGTATGCCGATTCAAATAAGGTCAATAATGGTAAAAAATTCACCACACCCGGTGGTCATATAGTATATGGCGGAGGAGGCATTATGCCTGACCTTTTTGTGCCAATCGATACGGCCACATTCCCTGCAGCAGTAAACCGTCTGTTCATGGATGGTAAATTCAACAGTTTTGTATACCGTTATTATCTGCTGCACCGCGCAGAGATTGATCAATACAAATCGGTAAAGAGCTTTGCCGACAGCTTCAATAAAGTGGGGCTGATCTGGGATTCTTTTGTGCAGGAAGCCAGCCGCGATTCGGTCAACCTGCGATCGGTAACTCCGCAGCAGCGCGAATCATTACAACTGCGTCTTGAAGGATACCTGGCGCGTTTCCGCTGGCGCAATAATGGCTATTATCAGATCATCAACAGCGAGGATCCTATGATAGTAAAAGCGCTGCAGGTGATTGGTAGTAAGTAAGGTTAAGGGTAGAAGGCTGAAGGTGTAGGGTAAAATGCAATACCTTACACCTTCAGCCTTCTGCCTTATGCCTTTTAGGTAAATGGTTGAAGGTATAGGATAAAATGTTATACCCTATACCTTTGACCTTATGCCCTTCTACCCTATTTATTGTTCTTATTCTCGTCCCACCATTTCTTTTCGATCTTATAAGAACCAAAGAGACCGAGACCGCCGCCGATGGCTATGAGGGCAAAATAGATGGGCACATTGCGATCGTGATCATAGTAACGATTATTGCGGATTGCGCCGTAGAGCACATAATTGTCGAGCAGGTAGGCCAGGAATAAGCCCACACCGGCGCCTATCAGTAATAAAGCCCATTTCAGGTTTTTATAAGGGGCCGGGCGATTGGCAAATTCTTTTGGATTCATACCCTTCTCAATCATGGCCAGATTCTGGCGGGTTTTGAGATAATAGATACCAAATATCATGGCAAAGCCACCGGCAAACATGGTTAACGGAACCAGTACTTCAGGACCATTCATAACTTTAAATTTTATATCCGCTCAGGCGGAGCTTGTTAAAAGGATGATTTATTTTTCTACTGTGACTACTGCTTTGAATGGCAGGTTACAGTTTTTAAAGAACTTTTTTCGCAACCACCGGTTCAACCCGGGTAAAACAGTCAGCAGCTGCGTTCTGAAATATAAGACTACATCGGTTTAGAACAGGTTACAGGGAAAAATAACGAACTTAATGTCAATGAATTAGACGTCTATTTTGATGTGCTGATTTGCTGATGTGCTGATGTGCTAATGTGCCAATGGTGTTTAAAGGTTGATGCGAAAGGATTAGATTATAATTTAGGAAACCACTGGCATATCATACTATTAGCACATCAGCAAATCAGCATATTAGCACATTCTCCCTTACATTTCTACCTTTGCTGTAACCAACGGCCTTCAATCGGCGTCTAAACTTCCAGATGTCTACCGGACTGAATGATAATGAGATCATTAGCAAAGTGCTAAGCGGTGATCAGCAGGCTTATTCCCTGTTGGTCAGCCGGTATCAGAACTTTGTTTTCACCCTTGTGCTGCGGTTTGTAAAGAGCCGTGAAGATGCGGAGGAGGTGGCGCAGGATGTATTTATTAAGGCCTACAGAGCCCTGGCTGATTTTAAAGGAGCATCGAAATTCAGCACCTGGCTTTATACAATTGTAAATACAACCAGCCTCAGTTTTCTGCGGAAGAAAAAACTGGAAGTGCATTCACTGGATAATGAACGGGTATTTGAGGTGGCTGACAGTATAGATTCCGGCATGCAGGCCAATCAGATTGAAGCCCGTTCGCGGGTCGATATGGTCAATAAGGCTATTGGTCTGCTCGGAGGCGATGATGCCGAAATCATAACTTTGTTTTATAAGGGTGAGCAAAGCCTCGATGAAATAGCACAGATACTGGGTATTGAGCCCAATACCGCCAAAGTGCGTCTGCACAGGGCACGCGGACGGCTCAAAGAAAAAATGGAAACCCATTTTGTCCAGGAAGTAAAAGATTTGAACACATTTTAAATTTGTGATTATGGATACGCAACACTCAATGGAAGACCGGCTGTGGGAGTATATTGACGGGCAGGGCAATGCCGAAGAGCGTACAGTCATTGAGCAGCTCATTGCTGCCGATACTGCCTGGCGTGCCAAATATGGCGAACTGCTGGAAGTGCATCAGCTCATCAACTCGACCGAGCTGGAAGAGCCTTCCATGCGCTTTACCCGCAATGTAATGGACGAAATAGCCCGGATGCAGATAGCCCCGGCAACTCAGTCGTATATCAATAAAAATATCATTCGCGGCCTCACGATCTTCTTTGTCACGATGATCATTGGTTTTCTGATCTATGGCTTTGGTCAGATAGACTGGACAGCCAAAAATGATCCGAAAATGACGATCGATCTCAACGCCATTGACTATAGCAAATTCTTCAACAACAACCTGGTCAATGCGTTTATGATGCTGAATGTAATACTTGGCCTGTTTCTCCTGGATCGTTATCTCGCCAATAAGCGGAAAAAGTTTTCGGAAGAAATGTGAGAAAAAATGTGCTAATGTGCTAATGTGCTGATATGCTGATGAAATGTGAGGATTCGTATTCGTTTATAGTATCCTTTCGCGAGAGTGTTACAAAAAGTGTGTCAGTTTGAAGTTTTGTAACTTTAAAACTAACACAAATGGAAATGAAAGACAAACAGTCATTTGACTTCGAAGCTTTCAAAAAGC